>HG799465.1:423042-445600 GCA_000531095.1 Gemmata massiliana
AACGCGACCGACGAACCGCTGGCGCGTGTGCTGCGGGTGGCGTTCCGGCGCGCGACGATCGAGCACCAGTTCCGGGTGGCCAAGAGCGAAGCGGGGATGACGCACTACGAGGGCCGGCAGTACGTCGGGTTGGTGCGGCATCTGATCTTGGGCCTGGTGGTGCTCGGGTTCGTGTCGATCCACACGGACCGGCTGCGGGGGAAAAAACCGCAGGTGACGATGGAGCAGGTGTGCCGGGCGCTGAACGCCCGATGTGCGGTGACGTTCCGTCGGAGGCGCGGGGCGCCGGAACTACTGCACGTCGGAGAGGTCATCCGCTACCACCAACGGCGGAACGAGCAGGCCACGAGAGCGCACAAAAAATGGCGACATAGATGCATCATCTAAAACCCGCGCTGTAGTGCTACAAAGCACAGCCCTTCACACGACTCAAATAACTGGCCCGTCTCCTCGAAGTACGCGTGCTCGATATTGAGCGAGGAGATGTAGTACGGCAAGAGCATCACTTCGTTGGCGAACAGGTTGTTCCGGTAGAAGCGGGGCAGGTTCTTCTTCGGTACACGTCGGATTAGGTTGACCGCGAAATTTCCCATGCCGGTACAGGGATCCAGAACATTCACCCCGTCCGCCCCGAGTGCGGTTCCGAACTCGTTTTTCAATACCTCGCTCACACTGGAGCACATGAAATCGACCATCGGCTGTGGGGTGCATACGATCCCGTGCGTGTCCGCCAACTTGACCGAGTACCCCTGGAAGAACCGCTCGTACACCGTGTTCAAGAAGTGCTGCTTACCCTGGAAGTCGTCGATTGTCTCGGCGGCCTTTTCGATGGCCTTGTAGAAACGGTCGAGGGGCTTGAGGTATTCGTCGCGGTTGAAACTCTTCAGTACCAGCGCCTGGACGACCGCATCCACCTTTTGGGCGATCACATTCCGTTGAACGAAGTCCGAGTCGCCGAACACTTTTCGGAACAGGCGCTCGGTCAGGAGGTGCTGGACGAGCATCTCATCCACGGCATCGGTTCGGATGTTCGGGTTGAGTGAGGCGCGGCAGAGCTCGAAAAAGTCCCCGAACGTGGTCTGGAACGCCTTGTTTTTCTTGTGTGACTCCGTGATCAGGGTCGCCAATCCCTTCCCGAGTTCTGGTACCCGGGCCTGGAACTCTTCGATCGCCCGCTCGAACCCGATGATGTCCGGCTCGGTGAAGGCATAGAAGGTGGTGAGCAGATCCTCGACAGGCGAGGATTTCGTCAGATCGAACCGCGCCGTCTCTTTCCCGTTCTGGAACAGAAACGCCCGCTGCGTGTCCTCGAAAATGGTGTTCGTGAGCGGGTACTTCTTCTCGATCTTCTTCTCGATTTCGGTTTCGAGATTGTCGTCAGTGTCCTTCGCCTCCCAGTACCCGCGCGGCAGGTGGTATTCGTCCTGAAGGGTACCGTCGGGAACGATGAAGCGCCCGTTTACCCTCATTCCCTGTTTCGGGATTAGCGTCCAGCGGTGTAACCCGGCGGTATCGGCGAGCAACCGACCGAACGCAGTTTCGGTGGCGCCTTCATGGATGACACCTCGATCCGCAAATGATTTCAGTGTCGCGTGATACGCTTTGATCGCGGTGAGAACAGATCGATGGGTACGACCGTGAGATGAACCGGTGCCGGCACGTGAGGGGAGTACCTTCTTTGAAGGGCGAGACATTGGCGTTGTCACTAGTTGAAGGTCAAGGGTGAATCATCATTGCACCTGATTGTCAATGTCAGCAGAGGTGATTCCAGGAAAATCTGGATAATTATCAAAATCGTCGAAATCAGCGCAGTCGCCAATCTCGATTTTTGCCGCGGAGTTCACCCCGCCACGGCCTTGCGCAGGGCGTAGTTCTTCACCCGCAGGCGCTCGCACACCTTACACCGGTACTCGCGCCCGTCGGGGAGGTCCGAGCGCCGGCAGAACTCGTCGAGGGGCTTGTTCTCCTCGCACCTCACGCACACTTTCTTGCGCACCTTGCCGGCCAGCTGGAGTACCACGGCCTCGATCGTGGCGCCCGTCGCGACCCGGCGCCGCCCGGCCCCGTCGACGAGCCCCGGCGTTTTTGACGTACTCGTCCAGCGCCACGTCATTCGTCTGAACCCGGCCGCCTCGGTCCGAGCTGAAAAGTATCGCGTGGTCGAGGGTAAGACGCCCGAGATCACGGTGGCCCAGGCCCAGTGCCTGCTAGCTTCGATCGGGTCCGGCATGCACATCGGCAAGCGAGACAATGTGCTCATTGCAATGCTCACCTAAACGGCCGCGCGGCGCGGGACCATTGCCCAACTCCGCCTCCATGACTTCCATCACGACGGTAGCCGGGCACAACGTCATGCACCGCAAAATACCGAGGAGCGCAAGAGACCGTACGGAACTTCCGAAAACAGCATCGGGAAGCCCCAACCCGCCGGCGCAGTCGCCCGGATTACGGCGGTTCGGAGTGTTCGCGCATTTTTTGCCGCCGGCATCGGCTCTATTAGTGTGATGATGATCTCCCACCCTGCTCCCCTGCGAGCCACGCCTGACGCCGAACTCGTCCGCCGGTTCATCGCCGGCAACGAGGCGGCGTTCGAACTGCTGGTGTGGCGGTATCGCGGACTGGTGTTCGACGTGTGCCGCCGCACCCTCGGCCATTCTCACGACGCCGAAGACGCCGCTCAGGCCGCGTTCCTGGTGTTCGCCAAGAAGGCCGAATCGGTGCGGGCGGATCACCTCGCCGGGTGGCTGGCGCGGGTGGCCCATCGGTGCGCCCTGCGGGTTCGCGGTCACCGTCCGGCGTTCGACGAGTTGCCGGACGTGCCCACCCCATCTCGACCCGCGGTCCCACTCGACGGTGTTCTCGACGCCGAACTCGACCGCCTGCCGGAGAAGTACCGCACGCCCATCGTGCTGTGCTACCTGCACGGGCTGAGTTACGCCGAGGCGAGCGAACAACTGAACTGCCCGACCGGGACGCTGTGCGGCTGGCTCACCCGCGGGAAGGAACTCCTCCGGAAGCGACTGACCCAGCGGGGGATCGCGGTGCCGGTCGGTGTCCTTGCCGTTTACCTCAGCGAATTGGGACGCACGGCGTCCGCGTCTCATCGACTGGTCCGAACCATCACCACGGCGGCGCTGAGCTTCGTCGCCGGAGAAACCCGGCCCGACCCGGCCGCCGCCATCGCTCACGGAGTGCTTCAGATGATGACACTGAAACGAACTGCTGCCTCGGGACTGCTCGGGTTCCTCGCGACGATGGTCGTGGCGGTCGCCGCGCTGTCAGCGAGCGACCCGAGGAAAGCAGACAAACCGAAGGTGTTGGCGGCCGAACCGGAGAAGCCCGTTACGATCGACCGCACCATCGGTCAGGAACCGAAGTACCAAGGGAAGCCGACGTACTGCCTGCTGGTGTTCGACGCGCAGGCCAAGCACCGCGTGTGGCTCGTCCACGACGGCAACACCTTGTACGTGGACAAGAACGGCAACGGCGATCTGACCGACGGCGGGGAGAAGGTGGCCGCCAAGGAACAAAAAGGGGACGAAGAGTGGGACCAAGAATTCGAGGTGGGCGACGTGACCGTCGGCGGGAAGACGCACAAGGGGTTGACCGTCTCCACCGGACGACTCGACCGCCTGGTGGCCAACAACTTCCTCTCCACCATCGCCCCGATCGAGCCGACGCTGAAAACGGATAAGTCGGCCGTGGTGTACGCCCTCCAAGTGGAGAGCGAGCGCCCGGGGTTGAAGGGGGCCGGGGCCGGCGGGCGGGTGCAGTACCGCGCCGGCCCGTTCGACGCCAACGGGGTGCTCCGGTTCGCCCCCACCGCCGACGCCCCGGTCATCCACCTCGGCGGGCGGTTCGAATTGTGGAGCCAGTTCGGCGAGCAAATCCTACGCCCCGGGCAGGACTCGTGCCTCCGCATGGTGGTTGGCGCGCCCGGCTTCGGTCCCGGCACCCTCGCCTCCATCCCATACGACAACACCATCCCGGACGACGCCCATCCGGTGGCGGAGATCACCTTCCCGGCCAGGCCGGGGGAGAAGCCCCGCACGCAGGCGGTGCCGATGAACTTCCGGACGTGCGGGTACAGCATCGACGCCCGGTTCAAGTGTGGCGAGGAGACCGGCTCGGCCACGGTGAAGTTCCATTTCGGCGCCTGGAAGGAGGGGAACGTCGCCCCCACCACCCACAGCATCGCCATCCAGCCGCCGCCCAAGCTCACCGGCCCGAAAGCCGAGCCGGTGTCCGAACGACTCGTTGCCACCCTGTCACACCCCGTAAAGGAGGCGATCCCCCTCGTCCATTACTCGCCCGACGGCAAACGGTTACTAGTCGCGGGTGGCATGTCCTCCGGCGTGGTGCAACTTTGGGACGTGGACGGGCGGAAGGAACTGCTCCAGATCGCCGGGCCGAAGCACGTCCGCGGCAGCAAGGATACGTCCTTCCTCGCCGAAGAGTACGCCCTGCTCAGCCCGGACGGGAAGACGCTGTACGTTCCCACCCGCGGGGAGAACGTCGTTCGGGTGGAGCGGGGCGGCAAGAAAGCCGACCTGATCGAGAACCTCGGCCGCGTCCGCCGGTGGGATCTGACCACCAAGAAGGAACTCGATCCGTACTCCCCGCCGGCCGGGTGGGGCAACCTGATGGCCGACCTGTCGCCGGGCGGCCGGTTCCTCTACTCGATAGAACACAAGGAGCACCTGCGGGCCGATGAACGGGAGGCCCAGCTGGTGATCTGGGACACGACCACCGGCGAGCGCGTGGCGCTCCTGAAGGGGCATTACGGCAACCTGCCGGTGTTCCTGCCCGGTGACCGCGGCATCGCCACCACGCAACTCGACAAGGAGGGCGAAGTGACCGTTCGCGTTCACTCCCTGCCAGACGGCAAAGAGGTGGTGTCGAAGGCGCACCCCTGCCCGGTGGAGAGGGTCGCCCGCTTTGTGGGCGCGTCATCGGACGGCAGACTGCTGGCGGTGAACCTGGGCGGGAAGAAGGGGGAGACGACAACCACCCTGTTCCTTGATACCGAATCGTTGGAGGAAAACGCCCGCTGGACCGCCCCGGCCAACCCGACCGGGTTCGGCTACACGCCCGGACGATTCACCCCGAACGGCGGGCGGTTCCTGACGGTCGATGGCGAGAACACCTTACACATTTGGGACGTTGCCGCGAAGAAGGTGACGCGGACGGTGAAACTGGACCAAAGCGGGTGGCGAGCGGTGGTGAGCGGAGACGGCCGCTGGTTCGCCACGACGTGGACGCCGCCCGACCCGAACAAGTTCGCCAACGAAGCCAGGCTCGACCCGGAGAGCCTGCCGCAACCGCGGGGGGTACTGGTGGACCTGAACGACCCCAACTCGAAGCCGGTTACGCTCGTCGCTCCGCGGGGGATCGCCTGGGGAATGGCGTTCCGTCCGGATGGTAAACAGTTGGCCCTCGGCGGGTACGGCGGGGTCCACCTGTTCGACCTGACGACGCTCGGCGGGAAGTAAAAACCAAGCCCGCAAATGAGACGGACGAGCGGATGCCGCGCGAGCACCCCGGCAGAAATACCGCGAGGGAACGAACGCGCGGATAAAGGATCTCGCGGCGATCCTCGCGCGGAATCGTAACTCGAGCCCCCACCACACGCCGTTTTCGCATCGCGCAACGACACCACGTGGCCGGAGTGTCACGGAGGGTCACGAACGATGAGGAACGGGCACGCACCACCATGAAGTCGCGATTGAGAAAAAGTCGCAAGCCAAATCTTCGGAAATGCCGCTTCCAGTGCGTCCAAGAGGCGGGCGTCACGGACCGAAGCCGGTTCTAAAGATAGCGTGACCGGTGGGGCGGCCCAGAGCTTTCTGCAAACCTTATCGGGAAGAGAACTCGTGACCCGCGCCTCGCGGATCGGGTGTGCCATCAGCTCTTTCAAGTGATCGCCTATCGACGAGCCGGAGCACATGACCGCTTCGATGAAGCCACGCCTCCAAAGCACGGCTGCGAGCGAGCTGTTGACTTGAAAGTACCCTCCGCTGGCGCGAGTTTGGAAGGCGCGCATCGCCGCGCTTGATTTCCACGGCACGAAAGCAAGCAAATCTCGGTATCGTGCCGGAGCGCCGCCTTCACCGACTCGCCAGTAGGCGCCGGGCTCTCCTATGCGGGCACCTGCCACTTGGAACCGAATGAATTCCGCGCGAGATTCGTTCCCGTTCTCACTGAGCCAGTCCGCGTACACCAGCCTCACGGTGTCGTCATTGGGGTTGGCCAAAACCGCTTTGAGAAGGGATGTTTCATCCAACGGCTTTCCTCTCAAAAAGTCCTACCGCACTTCTACCGCAGAACCTGCGGTACTACCGCAAATCCACGGTGATTCTCGCATTGCATGTGTCGCCTTGCAATAACGGAGAATGGTGATAAAGTGCTTGAATTGCAGGCGTTTCGAGGCGCGGCTCGACATTTTGCGGCGTTCTTCACACGGACGAAGTCACAGGTTCAAATCCTGTATCGCCCACTGACTTACGACGATGGGTGCATGCTTCAGTGCACGCTTCGCGGTAAGAAGTGAGAAAGAAAGACCCGGCCAACCGCTGCAACGGCTGGCCGGGCACATGTCGCAGCAAACCCTTCGGCTCACCACCACGCTGGTTCGGTGACCCCCGAGCAGGAGGGCTTCTAAATGCCTCAAACTCCCCGTCCGTGGTTCCGTAAGCAAATTGGTTGGTGAATGCCTCAGGTCGGCGGCAAACAGCAAAAGCTCGCGCAGGGTAAAGAGAATAAACGGCAGGGCGATCGCGCCAGAGACAGCCGGACTCGCATCCAGCAAAAGCTCGCGCAGGGTAAAGAGAATAAACGGGCCGCCGAGCAGAAGTTCCGCGACCTGCTCACACTGCGAGACACCAACACCCGCACCCGAGAGCGGACGGCCGACCGTTGCCGCCGGTGAATCCGATTTGTTCGCGAGGGTGGCGCTGAGATGGAGTAGGAGGAAGATGACGGCGGGGCGGTCCCGAGGTAAGACGGCCTCGACCTGCGCCGCCGTCAGAGTGCCGGAACGGAAGGCGGCCACGAACGCCCCGTCCAGGCTCGGGGTCACCGGTGTCATGGCCCGTACCACTACTCCGTTACATCTGGAGCGGGTGCGATCGCCGTGAGCGACAGTAGGCGCAATCTGGTTTGGCCACCGGTCGGAGCTGCTGCAACGCTCGGCTAATGCACGGCAGTGTCAGCGGTGGCTCGGGCTCCCCCTTTTTCGCGGGCTCGGCCCGTCGGCCGCCCGCTCCCGTTCGACGCGAACCCGCTCCCGTTCCAAGAGCAGGAACCCGTAAGCCAGCATGACCATCGCGGCGCGGTGGTGGAACCCGCGCCATGAGCGCCCCTCGACGTGGTCCAGACCCAAATCCTCCTTCATCTGCTGGTACCCCTGTTCCACAGGCCACCGATTCTTCCACAGGCGGACGGCCCGCAGGCGGCTCGTCCCCGTCGGCAGGTTCGAGAAGGCGTGTTTGACGCCGTCGGCCCGCTCCTCGACCAGCAACCACACCGGGTCGGAACCGGCGCACGCACCCCGTTTCCACCCGAACCCGGGCCGTACCCGCACCCAGGCGAATCGACCCGACATCCGCCCCTTCGTCCCCATGCGCCAAGTCACCCGCCGGAGCGGGGTACGGGCGGCCACGTCTCGCAACCGGACCGGGCGGGGCGAGTCCGGCCGCAACTGGGGTTGGACTGGGGCCGCCCGCCCGCCGGTCCGACCCCGCCGCGTCCCGCCGGTCGATCCCAGACCGGCGGGGTGGTGAACACAACGGCTTCGTCCGTCACCCCGACGATGTAGTGTAGCCCGCAATCGGCCCGGGCTTGGCGGGAGCCCCCGGACACACCGTACCCGGCGTCGGCCAGGACCACCCCTCGGCCCTAACCGGGTCCAGCAGGTCCAGCGCGATCGGCCCCTTCGCGCGCTCCCGGCGCACTCCGGCCCGCTTCAGGCGGCCGGCGTCGGTCGCCCGCGACTCGGGGGAGGAACAGCCGCAAGGCGAGCGGGTAGTGCCCCTCGGGAGCCGCATAGTGGATCGAGACCGCGGCCTGGCCGTTGGCCTTCTTGCCGAGCGCCCCGCAGTACCGCCTTTGTACCCCGACCGAGCGCCGCCCTTGCTTCGGGAACGTGGTGTCGTCGATCACGAACACCGCGTCCGGGTGGGCGAACGTGGCAGCCAAATGGCTGCGGTAGCGGCGGAGAACGGCCTCGCGGTCCCACGGGCTCTGGCTGACGAACTGCTGGAGCGCTTGCTCGGGGTCCGTGCTGGTCAGCCCGGCGGGCCGCAGCACCCGGTGGGACAGGGGGCTCGACACTCTTCCGATCGCCGTCGGTCAGGGGCCGTGCCGGTACACCACGGCCCACTGTGCGGGCTTGGCCTGGGGAAAGTCCGGGGCAAATAGGGCCGCGCATTCGCGCAGGCGCTCGAGAACGGCCGGGTCGAGGTTCGGGGCGTATCTCGTCATGACCGGTTAGAGACCCGAACCCGATCATCGGGTGCGGCCTTCTAACGGAGTAGTCGTAGATCCGTAGGCGTTCACAGCAGTGGCCGGTTTTAGGCGGGTGCCGTATCTCTTCAGCGGCATGACGCCTCCTCCGCTACCACCTGACGTGTTCGGCGCGCGTCCTCCGGCGGTGCAGGCGTACATCCGTTATCTCGAAGCCCGGCTCGCCGATCTTGAAGCTCGGCTCGGGCAGAACTCGACGAGCTCCTCGAAGCCCCCGTCGTGCGACCCGCCGTACCTCAAGCCCGCTCCGTCGAAGGCCTCCTCTGGCAAGCGGAAGGGCGGTCAACCGGGCCGCCCCAAGCGATCCCGTCCCGACCTGCCCGCGGGCACCGTCATCGCGTTGCGGCCGAGCGCCTGTGACCGATGCGCGAACGTGCTCTCCGGGGACGATGCCCAACCACTCCGCCACCAAGTCGTCGAACTACCGCCGGTACGTCCGGTGGGCACCGAGTACCGCCGGCACCGGCTCGCGTGCCCGAGCTGCGGACGGATCCGTTGCCCGGCACGGCCGGCCGAGGTCCGAGGTGGGTACGGGCCGCGGGTCCAGGCCGTGTGCGCGCTCCAATACCGGACGGCTACTGCGCTCGAGCCGATCGCGGAGGAGGCCCGCGCCCACATCGCCGGGAAGCCGGCGAACGCGGACGAGACCGGGTGGCGGGAGCGGCCCCAAGCGGGGCTGGCTGTGGGCCGCGGTGACCGCTCGCGTGTCCGTGTCCCTGGTCCGCCGGTCCCGCGCCCGCAAGGTGCGGGGTGAGTTGATCGTGGGTCGGCCCGGGGTGCTGACCACCGACCGGTACTCGGTCTACAACCACTTCCCCGTAGGTGAGCGCCAGGCCTGCGGGGCGCACCTACGACGGGACTTCCAGGCCATGATCGACCGGCGTACTACGGCGGCGCGCAAGATACGCATTGATTGAGGGCGTTCAGGCAACGATTGGCTGAGACTTTCAGCGTTTCCGCCCCGCGCATCTTTCGCGCCGCCGTAATAATGGCGGGTCCGTGGTCGGCGAGGACTTGTTGACCTATGCGGACGTCCTGCTCGCCCAGTGGAAGCGGGTGCGGGACGGGGCGCGGACCCGTCGCGGGTTCCGGCAATCTTACCTCGGGTGGCTCCGAACCGGGATGCGCGGCTTCTTCAAGCGCGGGATCGAGAGCGTGGGCGCGGTTACAGCCGGGGTGTGCCGGGAGTTGCGGGTTATCGAGCCGGCCCGGTACACGTTTGTTGCCGTGAGCGGGGTCGAACCGACGAACCGCTCGGCCGCGCGGCCGAGCGGGCGCTCCGCCACGCCGTCTGCTGGCGGAACACGAGTTCCGGGACCGACTCGGCCGCCGGCCACCGGTTCGTCGAGCGGGTGCGGACCGTGGTGGCGACGGGCCGGCAGCAGCAGCGGGGTGTGCTAGAGTTTCTGTCCGGGTGCACCCGGGCAGCCGTCGACGATCTGGTCCGCGTCGCCCGACTGTACGAACTGGTGGCGACGATGTACTGTCCCGATGCCCCGGGAGGCCGAGCATGAGCCGGACGCATCACCGCGGCGACCCGCCGTTCGCTCCTCGCCGACACCGGCCTCGAGTTCACCGGGCTGGCCCTCGGAGCGATGTTCTTCCGCGACGGCGCCGGGCGCGCGGCCGACCCGATGGCGGAGATCGAGAGCGGCCCGCACCACCCGGCGAAGGCGAAGAACGTCATCTGGATCTTCTTGTGCGGCGGCGTTTCGCACCTCGAAAGTTGGGGCCCGAAGCCGGCGCTGAACAAGTACAACGGCAAGTCGATCGCCGACACCCCGTTCGCGGGCGCGGTGAAGGCGGAGAGAAAGGACGTGGCCGAGGGGAACCCGAGGCACGGCAACCGCAAAACACTCATGGGACTGAACGGCGGCACCGCGCGGTACGGCAAATCCAGACTGCTCGCGGCCGACTGGTGGAAGCACACGGCTGAAATGGCCGACGACTTGGCCGTCGTGCGGACGGTGTGGACGACCGACAACGACCACGGGGCGACGCTCCAGTTCCACACCGGCCGGCACGTTCGCGAAGGAGCCTATCCGACGATCGGCTCGTGGGCGTGCTACGGCCTCGGGGCACTGACGGGCGATCGGCCCGAGTACGTCGTCCGGGCGTTCCGCCGGGCGACTGCTGCGGGGGCGAATGGGCGCACGGGGCCGCGTACCTCGGCCCGGAACACGCCGGCGTTCGGCTCAACCTCGAAGGCGCCCCGCTCCCGTTCGGCAAACTGCCGGTGGGGAAGACGGCGAAAGAACAGGCCGACGAGTTCGGGCTCATCGGTAAACTGAACCGCCTGTCCGGGATCGACTACCCCGACGACCCGCAGGTGCAGGCGCGGATCAAGTCTTACGAACGGGCCTTCCAGATGCAGACCGCGGTACCCGAAACGCTGCAACTCGAAAAAGAGTCGGAGAAGACCCGCGCCCTGTACGGCATGGACCGGGCTGAAACAGCCGCGTTCGGGAAGATCTGCCTCACGGCCCGGCGCCTGGTGGAGCGCGGGGTGCGGTTCGTCCAGGTGTACCACGGGGGCGGAGGGGACTGGGACGCCCACTCCAAGATCAAGGACAACCACACCAAACTCTCGACGCAGACCGACAAGCCGATCGCCGAGCTGCTCCGCGACCTCAAACAGCGCGGGTTACCGACGCCCAAAACCCGCTCACGGCCCGCGTCGCGGTGAACCACATCTGGATGCGGCACTTCGGTCAGGCGCTCGTCCCGAGCGTGTTCGACTTCGGCAAGAACGGGCGCCGGCCGATGCCCCCGGCGCTCCTGGACTGGCTCGCGGCCGAGTTCGTCGAGCACAAGTGGTCGATGAAGCACCTGCACAAACTGATCGTGACCAGCCGCACGTACCGGCAGGGCTCGACGCCGGACGCGAAGAACGTCACGGCCGACCGCGATAACGTCTATTTCTGGCGGGTGCCCCCGCACCGACTCGAGGCCGAGGCCGTCCGCGACCAACTCCCGTTCGTGGCCGGGAAGCTCGACCTGGCGACCAGCGGGCCGGACCTCGACCACGACTCCGGGTTGACGGTGTATCGGCG
Source organism: Gemmata massiliana (assembly GCA_000531095.1). GTDB lineage: Bacteria > Planctomycetota > Planctomycetia > Gemmatales > Gemmataceae > Gemmata > Gemmata massiliana. The sequence goes on from HG799465.1 coordinate 434,619, forward strand.
GAGCCTCTACTTCCGGCACGCGCACGAGAAGCAAATGGAGTTGCTCAAGCTGTTCGACGCGGCCGGGGTGAGCGAGTGCTACCAGCGGCGCGAGAGCATCGTGCCCCAACAGGCACTCGCGCTGGTCAACAGCCCGCTGAGCGCGGAGATGGCGCGGCTGGTCGCGCGGCGAATCGAAACCGAAGCGGGAACCGACCCCGGGAAGTTTGTGCCGGCCGCGTTCGAGCGGGTCATCGGGCAGGCACCGACCGCGACGGAGCGGTCCGAGTGCATCGCCTTCATGGACACGCCCGGAACGCGCGGGAGCGAAAAGGAAGCCCCGAAAGACGCGGCCGAACGCCGCCGCACCGGAGTCGTCCTCGCGCGGTTCAACCACCACGAGTTCGTCACCGTGCGCTGAGTGATAACGTCCGACGGGGGGTCGAGATGTCCGATGCGACACCGACCGAGTCCGAACTGTGGCAGCGCCTTCAGACGCGGTCGTATGTCGCCGCGGTGTGCGACATCCTCGGCGCGCTCGACTTTCGCCAGCAGGCGATGCACCACCGCCTGCGCCCGTTGCTCCCGGACCGCGAGCGGTGCGGCTTCATCGGTCGCGCCCGGACGGTCCGCTGGATGGAGGCCGACTACGCCGACGAAGAGAACCCTTACGGGCTGGAAATCGAGGCGATCGACGCCCTTCGACCGGGCGACGTGGTCGTCCACTCGACCGACTTAGCCGGAACGAACGCGCCGCGGGGCGAGTTGATGTCGACCGCGGCGCAGTGCCGCGGGGCGGGCGGGTGCGTGTGCGACAGCCAGATCCGCGACTGCCTGAAGACGATCGAACCCGGTTTCCCGGTCTACTACACCGGTATCCGCCCGCTGGACTCGATGGGGCGCGGCCGGGTGATGGCCTACGACGTCGCGGTGCGGTGTGGCGACGTACTCGTGTGCCCGGGGGACACCGTTTTCGCCGACTTTGATGGCATCGTGGTGATTCCCGCGTCGGCCCTTGCCCAAGTTGTCGAGCGGGCCTGTCACAAGACCGAAAAGGAATCTCTTTCCCGAAAAGAGTTGAAAGAGGGCCGGACCCTGCGGGAGGTTTACGATCTCTACAGCGTCTTGTGAGACGGATAGATTACAAACCAACGGCCCGACTCATTTCGCTGTCGGTTCGGACGGCGTCCAGGCGGCGCGTCGGGCAGCAACTCCGGTACGCGATCCGCGACCAAGAGCAAGTCACGGTGCTTCGGTTTGAGTGTGGACTGTGAGAGTTACCCAAACTCGCCCATTTGGAACTCGACTCCGCAGTTGTGACGGGGCCGGACTCAACGCGAGTGCCTGACCGCTCTCACCTTCTTACTCCTTCAACAATGGCCGCTTGCGGAGTGACGTTTGGCTACGCCCGCCCGTTGTCGTCTCGAACAGGACAACGTGGCTCGTCCCGCGCGGTCGCTCACTTCTTCTCGGCCGGCTCGAATCCGGCTTCGAGTAAGTCCTTGTAACCCGGTTTCAGGGGCCGCACGTCGTAACCGAGTTTCTTCAGCTCGTCGGCCGCCTTCAAGCACCGAACGCCCGACCCACAGTGGCAATAGACGATCTTGTCTTTCGGAGCGACCTTCGCCACGTCCTCGGCCCGCGCACCGCCTTTGAGCACACTCAGCGGCAGTAACTTGGCATCCTTGAGGTGCCCGTCGTCCCATTCGTCCTTCTCGCGCACGTCGAGCAGTACGGCCTTGCCATCGGCAACCGTCTTCTTCACTTCCGCCGGCGTGTCTTTCGTGTGGTCTGCCGCCCTCGCGGGCGCAAGAATCGCGGCCAACCCTACGAGCGCCGCCACTACCAAAAAGTTCATTCGCATCGGATCGTCCTCGTGTGTTGCGGTCCGCCGGAGCGGGGTCAGTGATCGGGAGTTGTCCTTCGGTACCCGTAGGTCCGACCGGCCGAGCCCGGGTCACTTGACCCGCGGCTTGAGGATATCGCCCAGCACGTCCGGCCTGGAGGGTACCCGCTCCAATTCCAGGTACCGTAAGCCGTCGGAGTACGACACCACGATCGTGCGAAAGTCCTCTCCGTCCTCGATCAGCAACTCGAGCTTCTTGCGGGTGACACTGTCGGCGATCGCATCCCGCAGGCGATTCGGGCTGAATTTCTTGCCGTTGACCCCGAGCACCTTCATGCCCGGTGCCAGCCCCGCCTTGTCCCCCGGCAGCCCGGGGTCGACGGTCGCCACCACCCCTCCGGGTACCGACAGCCCGAGAGAGTCCGCGGCCGGGTTTTCCGGCGGTGCGCCCAGTATCCCCACCCCGGGCGCCTTGTCGGCGTACTTCAGCCGGTAGCCGAGCTGCCCCACGACCTCCAACGGGAGCGACTCCTGCGGGGCCGTCACCCGGCGCTGCAGGAACGCCTCCCAGTCGTGATCGACCGTCGCCTTCAAGTCGCGCACCACGTCGGCGAGGTCGTACCCCGCTACCTCCTTCTTGCCCGGCACCGCCGTGAAGAACCGCTTGCAGAAGTCGTCGAGCGACTTCGCCCCGCCGCTCTTCTCGCGGATCACGGCGTCGCACTCGTACCAGAGCAGCATCCCCTCCATGTAGAAGTCCTGCCCGCGCCGCAGCTGGTTCCACGAGTTCCCGGGATTGCGGCTGATGTGAGCGGCGACGGCGGTGTCCTCCAGGGGCCGCCAGCGCCGGCCGTCGGTCCGGGACAGCGCGCGGATCTTGTTGGTGAGTGAGAGCTTGTACTCCTCCGGGGTGAGCAGCCCGGATCGTACCGAGAGCACCTCGCCCAGGTACTCGGTCAGCCCCTCGTATACCCACAACAGCTTGGTCTTTTGCGGGGTGTGAAAGTCCGCGGTAATCATGGCCGCCGGGCGCCGGTACTTGCCGCACCAGGAGTGGGCGTACTCGTGCGGCAACAGGTTCGCCAGCCACCAGTCCTTGCGGAGCTTCTCGTCGATCAGTCCCCGTTCCCCCACCCCATTCAGGCTGCACGACAGGTGCTCCAGTCCGAACTTGCCGAGGGCGTCGCTGCACACCACCAGGAAGTGATACTCGGGGTAATGAGCGGTACCGAATAGGGCCCACGCCTCCCGCACCACCCGCGAGTACAGGTCGACCACCTTCGGGTCCAGGTTCAGGGCCTCCGGTGACTCGGACGTCAGGTGGAGGAAGGCGGGCGGCCCGGCGCCGGCATCGAGTTTGAACGTCTTCAGGCGCCGACCGGCAATGAGGGGGCTGTCTACCAGAGTCGCGAGGGAGACTTGCCGAAAGGCGATGGCGCCGCCCTTGCCCGGCTCCCCATCCGCTTTGAGGGCGGTGGCGTGCTTCCACCCGTCGGGGAGCCGCAACCGGGCGCTCACCGGCTGGTCGTCGGCCGCCGGCCCCTCCGGGTACACGAGGCACGTGTTCCAGTTGATGACGCCGAGGTCCGGGGTACCGACCGTGTAGATCCCGGCCCGATCCGGCCCGGCCGACTCGCAGACGGTGTCCAGTTTCACCCGAATCTGCTTCGCCCCGTCCGGAACCTTAACGACGAAGCGGTGCAGATCCACCTCGTCGCGGGTCCACGGCACGGTAGTGCCGTCGGCGGTTTCTACCCGGAGCCCGGCGATGTCCTCGACCCGACCGTGCGGGCCGTGCGAGCCGGGGAACCACTTCGGGTACGCCAGCCGCAGTTGCCCGGGCTTGCACGGGATGTCGATCGTGGCGTGGACGAGTCGCCGCGGGAGCTCGCGAGCGTCCACTTCCAGAACCAGTCCCGCGTCGGCTCCCGCCGTCGGACCGACCACGATGCACAGGGCCGTGAGAACGGCCGCGGAGCGCGCGAATGACATGACGTCGTTACCCGATTGAGTTGAATACGGTGTCCGTTCGAGTGGGAGCGCCCGGCATCGGCACGCGATCGGGAACCGACTAAAGCGTTGACTTCGGGCCGCCCCAGTACGATACCCGACAGGCTATCTGATCCGAGGTCAAGTTCAATCGGGTCCCGCCTCACGCGGCTCATCCCTTGCAAGAGGTGACGCGGAAGATTTCTGGTCCGCCGCACCAGCCGCTTGTCCCGTACCCAAGGCGAATTCTTGTTCCAAGAGCTCGCCACTTCGCTTAACGTCTCGATCGGGGCCAAAAGGACTCGGCACGTTCCACACACAATCTCATTTTTCGGGAGGATTCGTCCATGAGTCGAGCGACCGTGACGTGCTGCGGTGTGACCTGGCTCCTTGTCATCGCGAGCGTGCCGGAACTCCGCGCCCAGAAACCGCCGTATGACGTGTTCCCACCGGCCGCGGCGCCGTACTACCGCGTGCGCTACGAGGCCTCGAACGAGCCGGGCGCGCTCGCGTTCGCGGTCAACTACACGGTCTGGGTTCCGCCGGGTGCCAAGGCCCTGCGCGGGGTCATCGTCCACCAGCACGGGTGCGGCGAGGGGTCGTGCAAGTCGGGGCTGACGGGCGCCTACGACCTGCACTGGCAGGCGCTGGCGCGGAAGCACGACTGCGCGCTGCTGTCTCCGTCCTACGAGCAGCCGGAGAAGGCCGACTGCCAGATGTGGTGTGACCCGCGCAACGGTTCCGACGCCGCGTTCCAGAAGTGCCTCGTCGATCTCGGCGCGAAATCGGGCCACCCCGAGCTGGCCAAGGTGCCGTGGGCCCTGTGGGGGCACAGCGGGGGCGGTCACTGGGCGGGGGGAATGGTGCTCTTGCACCCGGACCGCGTCGCAGCGGCGTGGTTGCGCTCGGGCGTTCCGCTCCTGAAGGCGGACCCGCAGCGCGCCGGGATCAAGGCCCACACCCTCTCGGACGGCGCACTCAAAGTACCGGTGATGTGCAACCTGGGCACCAAGGAGGGCGTGACCGTCAAGGACAAGCCGTTCGCCGGCGTCTGGCCCGCCAACGAACTGTTCTTCAATGAGGTGCGTGGTAAGGGCGGGCTCATCGGCGTGGCGGTCGATCCGCTGTCGAGTCACGACTGTGGGAACCAGCGGTACCTGGCCGTCCCCTGGCTCGACGCCTGCCTGAGCGCGCGCCTGCCAGACGTCGCCGGTGATCCGCTCCGGGCAATGCAAGCGGACAAGGCGTGGCTCGCCCCGGTCCTCGGCGGGGACGCGACACCGGCCGCGAAATATGTCGGCGATTCCCTCAAGGCCGCGTGGCTCCCGAACGAACCGGTGGCGAAGGCGTGGGTCGAATACGTGAAGGACACGAAGGTCACCGACACCACCCCGCCGCCCGCGCCGACGAACGTGCGCGTGCGGGGCAACAAGCTGACCTGGGACGCCGAGGCCGATCTCGAAAGCGGGCTCGCGGGTTTCGTCATCGAGCGCGACGGCGCGTTCCTCGCGAACGTACCCGACTCGGGCAAGAACCCGTTCGGCCGACCGATCTTCCAGAATCTGCAGTACAGCGACACACCCACACAGCCGCTCGTGCCGATGCAGTTCACGGACACGACGGCCGGGGCCGGCAAGAAGCACACCTATCGCGTCACCGCCGTGAACACGGTCGGATTGAAGTCGAAGCCCAGCGCGGACGCGGCGCCAGCGCAGGATGTGGACGCCATCGCCGGCAAACGGATCGTGTTCCTCGGGGACAGCATCACGCAGTCCGGCGGGTACGTCGCGTTCGCCACGTACTACCTCGAAAAGCGGTACCCGAAGAAGGACTTCGACGTCCTCGGTCTCGGGCTGGCGAGCGAAACATTGTCGGGACTGAGTGAGGACGGGCACGCGGGCGGCCAGTTCCCGCGCCCGTGCCTGTTCGAGCGCCTCGGGCGCGTGCTGGAGAAGTCCAAACCGGAGGTCGTGTTCGCGTGCTACGGGATGAACGACGGCATTTACCTCCCGCTCGACAAGGACCGGTTCGCCGCGTTCCAGAAGGGGGTTACGAAGCTGATCGAGCAGTGCCAGGGGGCCGGCGTGAAGCGCATCTTCCTGGTCACGCCGCCGATTTACGATCTGGTGTCCAAGAAGGACGAATTCAACTATGACGCGGTCCTCACCGAGTACGCGAAGTGGGAGATGAGTTTGAAGGTTCCCGGTGTGACGGTGATCGATCTGCACACCGCGATGCGGAAGGCCCGCGACGGACGCACCGAGCCGTTCTCGAAGGACCGGGTTCACCCCGGTGACGACGGGCACCTGGTGATCGCGAAGTCGATCCTCGCTGCACTCGGCGTCGAGGTGCCCGACGAGACGGTCGCGGCGATCAAGGCCGACCCGTTGTTCGAGTTGGTGGAGCAGAAGCGCGGGACACGGTCGGCCGCGTGGATGAAGCACGTCGGGTACACGCGCGAGAGGACCGTGAAACCGGAACCGCTCGGGACCGCCGAGGCGGACGCGGCGAAGCTCCAGGAGCAGATCGACGCGCTCCGGCGCCGGAACTAACCCCCGTGCCCTTCGGCGTTCAGCCCGGAGCGAGCGACACGCACACGGCCCGCTTATCGTTTGGCCTTTCCCAGGTTTGGTGGAGCCCAAGTTAACGGTGTAAACCGCGCGTTGCGGCGCAAGAACGCGCGGGTCACCGGACCCTTGTGATTGGGGCCACCGTCTCACACCACGAGCACCTTCCCCGAGAGTGCGCGCAATAGGCCACCGACGAGAGTCACGAGGCCGCGGATGGTTAGTCGCGAGCAGTGACTCTCGAATTGGTCTCCTTTCAGGCCGCATGCGCTGCCAAGTGGCGGTCGAATCCACGTCCGCACCGTCAGGATCTCTCCCTCCGCCGCCACCGATTTCAAGAACCGCGCGGCTCCGCGCCGAGCAGATTTGTTCGCCGAGACCTCAAATGGCAAATCGGGCCGTGAATGACCGATAATGGATAGCCGACTTTTTCAGGCGCGCTTTTGAGTACGGGATCGCTCATGGCTCTGAATACGCTCCCCTCCGCTATCAACAAGGCCGTGGAGGAATCGGTCGCGGTCTTCTTCACGGGTTCTTGTGGGTTGACGATCGTTCCGGGGGCGCACGAGGGCGCCCCGCCCCCGGGGATCATGAGTACCATCTCGTTCCGCGGCGACGGGCACTGGTACTTCGCGCTGGCGCTCTGCGAGGACGAGGCGGTCACGATCGCGCGGGCGTTCGCCGGGTTCGATATCCCGTTCGACAGCCCGGACATGGGCGACGTCGTGGGGGAAATGGTCAACGTGATCGCCGGGGACATTAGCGCGCGTCTGGGGAAAGTGGGGATCGCCGCGCAGATGTCCCTGCCCACGACGGTGCGCGCGGGCAGCGCACCGATCCCGGTTCCGCCCGATGCCCCGGTCGCACGGCTCACGTTCTCCGGCCCCACGGGCGCCTGCTGGCTCAACCTCGTCGGCCCACAAGAGGTCTCGGAGAGGGCCACCGCAGACGCGGCCCCGGATCGCGCCGAGGTGGCCGAACTACCTCCGTCCGGCGGCCCCCCGCCCCAAGAGAGTGCGCCGGCCGCGTGCGAAGAGACGGTCGCGCCCTCGGTGTTCGGCGCCTGGCCCGCGGAAGAAGCCGAACCCGAGCGGGAACTCGCCGAGCCGGGGGCGGCGGGAACAACTTCGCAAGTGCCCGATGAGGGCCCCCTTGCCGCTCCGACCGACCGACCGACCGGGCCGGTTCGCGCGTCGGGGCGCCGGCTCCTGTGCCTGGCGCTCGTGTGCGCCTGCGGGGGCGGCGGCGGCCTGGCCGGTGTGCTCGTGACGCGGGCCCGGCAGACACCGGACGAGCCCGCGCCCCCTGCGGGCCACGCGAGTAAGCCGAGCAGCAAACCGAAGAGCCCGGTCCCGCACATCGACGCTCTGATCCGCGGTGGGCGGTTCGCCGAGGGGCTCCGGGAGTGCCTCGGCGCGCCCCGAAACGGGACCGGCGCGAGTGAAACCGCTCTCGCCCTCCGCGAGGGCCTGTGCCTTGAGGGAACGGGGCTCTGGTGGGAGGCCTCAAGTGCGTACCAGAAAGCGGAGGACGACCCGAATGTGGCGGTCACAATGGTCGCGCTGCTCGGCCGGGCCCGCTGCGCCGCTCAACAGGGCTCGTACACGCTGGCCCGTGCGCTGACGAGACGTGTGGTCTTCCGGTCCGGGCACCCGGGCTGTCGCGAGTTGGGGGTCCGAGAGGAAGCCCAGTACCTGCGGTCGAAGATCGACGCCCTGGAATCCGGGGGCGCCCCGTTCCAATCGAACGAGCCGCCCCTGTCCGCGGGCGCGAGTACCGGCCTCGACTGGCTGGACCGCGCCCCCGTGGAGCCGGCTCCCGCGCCGGACCGCGATGTGTTAGAAGTCCACCGCGCCTTCGGGGGCTCGGGAAACCTCCGAGTAACCGTGCGCGTCCCCCCGCGCCCGGCGCGCGCGGTCCTGCGCGCGCTCGGCGCGACCGCGGGGTGGGGATTGCGAGCAAGCGACGCGGTCCTCGCGCTCCTGGGGGCGCCGGTCGGGCCCCTCGAAGTTGAGCACGTGCCCGTGTCCGAGTTACTCAACGTGCTGACGGAGGGCACCGGTGTCGGTTGGGCGCTCCAATCGGACGTACTCCTTCTCACCCAGCAGAGCCGGGGCGACGCGCCACCCTAAAATAGCACTTCAAAAGAACCGGCGGGTACCCGCGAGAAGGCTCTCCGCCCCTGCGGTGCAAGGGCTTCGAGTCGCGCGCGGTGGTGCCCCGGCTCCCTGGTACCCGGCGGCACCCGATTCTTTGTTGGCCCAGCCACATGGCGCGCCGTTCGGCGCCGCACAGAAAGCACCACGAGTACCACCGCCCACGGTGTAGAACGCCCTCCCGCGCGGTTCCACGCACCACCCAACTACGCGCGCTGGCACAACTGCTCGAACGGGCGGATCGTGGCCCCGTCGGACGACAGGACCGCGAACACGACTTTCGCAAAACAATCGGCGAACTTGCCGCGGAGCGCCTTCGCGAACAACTCGGCGATCAGTTCCGGGTCGTTCTTGAACACCCCACAGCCCCACGCACCGAGTACCGCCGCGTCGTGCCCGTGCCCGGCCATGAGCGCGAGCACTTTGTCGACGCGCTCGCGCATCTCGTCGCGAACGAGAGCGCGTTCTTTGTCGCGGATCGCTCCGACGTTCACCGCGGGCGCCGCGGGCGCCGTCACGAACGCGCACAAGTATGGCTCGTCGAGAAGTTCGCCCTCGTCGTCCTTGAACACCGGCACCGCGGGCGAGTAGATCGCGTAGTTCGTGTAGAACCCGCCACCGAGGTGCGCGTGCGCCCGGTACATCGCGTTGCCGCTGATACAGGCATACAACCCGGACGCGCGACAGAGCGATTCTTCCTGCGCCCGCGCGCCACCGAGGAACCCGCCGCCCGGGTGCCGCGCCGAGGCGAAGTTCAGGGCGACCGGCCGAAACCCTCGGGCAACCAACTCCCGCGCTGCTTCGAGTGTAGTGCCGTTTACGGTCTCGACGATCGTGGGGCGCTCGGAAGGGGTGAATCGCGGTAAGCGTTCGTCCGGTGGGTACGTGAGCGTACTCTCTCGCGCGAACTCAACGAGGTGGCGAATGTGGACCGTTTCGTCCTTGCGGTTCGCGTATCGCCCGGCCGTGATGATATCGATCGTGTCGCGTGCGATCGCCGCCGCCCGGCTGCGTTTGGGATACATATGCACAACTCCGTGTGTGTCTGAACGACACGGAACGCGAGGAAAGGGTTCGGGCGAGGCAATGCCGAACCTCCGCGAGACCGCACTCAACCCCGCGGCGCCCTGTTGGGATGTTTTTTGTTTTTCTCGTTTCGGTTTTCGGCGCGCCAGTTGTCTTTGTAAGAGTGAAATGTGAACTAACGGAGAAGTTATGGGGCGCGATGTGCCGCGCGGGCTCGCTCACTACACCCGGGATATGGCCGGGTTGTGGCGCGCGGACGCGCGGACCGACCGCGAACGGCCCTCCGCGTTCGTGATTTGGGACGGCTCGGCGTTCGCGCCCCGGGTGGTCCGGCACGGTCAGACCGTGTGGTCCGCGTGCCGGCGCGTGCTGGGTAACGGCACAGACGCAGAGGACGCATTTCAAGCAGCGTTCATCGCGCTGGCGCGGAACGCCGCCCACGTGCGCTCGGCTTCCATATCGGGGTGGCTCCAGAAGATGTCCTACACCGTGGCCGTGAACGCGCACAAGACCGCGCACAGGCGCAACACGGTCGAGCGCCAGTTACTCGACCGGGCCAACCGTTCGGACGAGCAATTCCCCGATGAGGAGCTGCGCGCCGTTGTCGACGACGAAGTCGCCCGCCTCCCGGAACGGCTCCGGGTGCCACTCACGCTTTAATTACTTGAAAGGTAAGACGCAGGTCGAAATTGGCCGCATTCTCGGTGCCACCGATCGCGCCGCGGCGCACCAGCTCAAACAAGCACTGAAGTTGCTCCGCGATCGCCTTGTGGGTGCTTTCGGTTCCGGCGGAATACTTGCCGATATTTCAACGGTAGGCCCCGCCGGTCGGTGAAGTGCCGGGCGCCGGATACGTGTTTCATCGGCGCCTCAGCCCTCCGTGGCGTGCTGGTCTATCACGACCCGGCTCCTCCGCCTATCATCGCGGTGTCGGCCTGAGCAGGCCGAGCCATCATGATGTAGACGGGGTTGCCCGACGAGGTACGGGGCCGTATGGACGATCCGAACAACTCACCACCGGTGCCCGATCCCGCTTTGCAGCGCCCTTCGACCGGGGCCACGCTCTCGGCTCCGCTGCCGCGGATCTACTGCGTCACCGACCCCGCCGCCCGCATCGCGGCCGTCCTGGAGAAGTGCCCTCGGAAGTGGTGGCGCGTTGGCCGATGGGACTTGGTGACGGGTAGGTACGAAGGTGGTGCGTGGTTCCGGGGCACGCTGTACCCCAGGGCGTGCGCACTTTATTGTGCCGTGATTCCTTGGATAACTTGCAATAGGTAGTTGTCGTCCCACCCGGCTTTCATGCGCCGGGTCTTGATGCTGCCCTTGGTCTTGGCACGCTTCAGGAGCGACACGGCCACGCGCCTCAACATCCCCAAGTTCGCGGCCGCGTGTCCCGTTCGGGCGCGGCTATCATCCTCT
>HG799465.1:445907-550353 GCA_000531095.1 Gemmata massiliana
CGGTGAGCTTGTGGAGCTTGTTGGCGGTTTCGATCCGAGGGTCGGGTACGTCCGCGAACACCGTGGTCAGTGCAAGGGGCATCGGGCATCCTCCTGATACCCTCGGTGTAGACGTAAACGCCTATATCGTCAGCAGTTCATAGTGCGCACGCCCTGCGCTGTACCCTCAGCGTTGCGACCTGTCACTCGGCGGCCAGTGGCTGTCGTACTTCGCGCTGAAGACCGACTCGGCGTGGCCGGCGGGGGAAACGTACAACGCGGTTTCGCGGTTACCCTGGCTGAAGGCCCTGGCAGCGTGGCGGGAGGCCGGGACGTGGAGCCGGGGGTACCATTTCGTGGCCGACACCAGTGTTTGGGACGTCGGTACCCCCACCGTCGGCGACGCGGCGGTTTGCAGGACGCTGCGCGGTATGGGGCGCACCGCACCAGCGCAGTTTGCAACAGAGCGCCGGCGGGGATGGCGAGAGGCGGCAGCGACCCGGGAGCGGGAGCCGGACGACGTGTGGGACGAGCGCCGGGAGGTAGTCATGGAGAAGGTCGCACCGGCCAGCCGCCACGTCGTACTCTCTGTGCGTGGTAAGTTCGAGGCGTTCCGGACGGCACCCGATTTGTGGCCCCCGCACCCCGCCCCGTATGCGCTGACCCGGAGCGGCCGTGTTGAGACTCTGACGGGCGTGCAGTGGGCCGATTGGACCTACGAGGGCCACTTGGCGACCGCGACGGGCCGGACGCTCCGAATCCTGGACACGCAGCGCGGTCGCGTGGTGAGTGAAACACGGCTGGCGGACGAGGAACCTCGGCCGGGTCCGGCGCCCGAGTGGGCCAACGAGTGGTAACGACGAATCACTCGAACAGATCCGAACCGTACTTCGCGGGCACTTATGGTGCGTTCGCCCTGTACACGGGATGCCCCGCTCCCTCGCGGTCGCGGCCCGGTGGTCGCTATGCGGATCACAAAACGAGCACGCGCGGTTTGCCCAGAAAACTCCGGACGAACCGCGCGTGCTAACGACCGCGTGAAGGGTGTTCCGCTACCTCGGGCGCGGAATTACTTCTCGACGGCCGGCACGTCCTGGAAGACGGCCTCGCTGTGGGTGACAGTGACCCCGTTCTGGCGGTAGGTCACCGACCCGTACTTGCGGAAGATTTTCAGGGCGCCGATCACTTTCCGGGCCACCTCTTCGTTCTGTTTCGCGTCGCCCCCCGGCGCGGCCGCGCGGAGACCGAAATCGACCCACGGGGCGGCCGTGTCGACCATCCCGGCCCAGTTGAAGTAGAACGCCGAGTCCGCGGTCTTGCGCGCGAACGGCGCGAGCCCGGACGCGAGCGGCGTTTCGGTCAGGAGCCGGTCGGCGTGGCCGCGCGACAGGGCCAGAACCGCGACTTTGTCCGAGAGCCCGCCGGTCGGCTGGAACTGCTCGTCCACCCCCAACCCGGCCGGGATCGGATAGTGCGCGAAAGTTCGTCCCCCCTTGGTCTCGACCTTCGGCCGCGGGATTTCAAACTCCGGAATCGACCCCGGCGGCGCCAGTTCCCGCGCCTTGCCCAGCAGCTTGTTGGCGCCCGCGAGGTACCCTTCCAGGGCCTTTTCGAGCTTCTCCCGGTCGCTCACCCCGACTACGATGCCGAACTCCGGCAGGGGCATCGGCCGGTCGGTCGGCAGCGCGGCGTGCCACTGCTTGCTGGACCACTTGGCGTCGAGGACCACGGCCTCCTGCCCGTCCGCGAGCGCCGGCAGCCAGAGCCGCTCGGTCACGTCGCTCAACTCTTGCAGCACCGGGTAAATCTCCTGGCGCACCGACTTGATGATCGGCTCGGCGTCCGGCGCCTTGGCGATCGCGACCTTTTCGACGTGGCCCGCGATGATCTTGGCCCACTTGACCGCCGCCCGGTAGTCGTCGACCGTGGTGCCCGAGCGCCACACGGCCGCCATCAACGGGTCGCCACCGAGGTGGTTCAGCAGCGTGAGCGGGCGCGACTCGCCGGCCGCGGCGGGCGAGTAGTCGTGGGCGTAGGTCTCCCACCCGCGCGCGGTGCGGAAGCTGAACGAGGTCGCCGCGCCCGGCTTCGTGATGTCCTTGGCGATCGATTTCAGCAGCGCTTCGCCGTCTTTTTCGATCGCTTTCCGCACGTCGTCGGGCAGGTCCGCGTGTTCGAGCCCCGCCTTGAGCACGTCCCCGTAAGCCGTCACGTCTTCGGCGGTGACGCCGGTCGCGCGCCGGACCGCGGCGCTGGTGTAGCCGACGGCCGTCAGCGGCTTCCCGGCGAGTTCCGCCAGCGGCTTGAATTCCGGCAGCCCCGCGAGCTTGGGTCCGGGGCCGCCGAACTTGGCCAGTTGGTCGGTGGACGGGCCGACGGCGACCAGCAGATAGCCCTGACGCACCCCGATGGAGACGGTCAGTTTCAGCCCCTTGAGGTGCTTGATAAGCGGGGCGAACTCACCCTCCTTCTCCTCGAACATGGCGATCGGCACCTGGTCCCAGGGGATCAGCGACCCGTCGAGTTCGAGCACGAGGAACTCGTCCCCGTCCACCGTGGCGCGCTTCGACCGCCCTTTGAGGGGGGTGTCGGCGAGCGCCCCGGCGCGATCAGGTACGTGAGGTTGTACGCCCCGTCGACCTTGGCCGCGTCGCTCACCTTGAACCCGATCAGCAGCTCCGGAACCCGCACCCGCTCCGGGCGCTCGGCGAGCCCCTGGAGGACGATCCGAACACGGGCCGTGTTCGGGTCACCGCCTTGCCCCAACAGTTTCTGGAGAGCGGGGCCGTATCGCGCCCCGCCGGCGAGTTCCTGCCCCAAAGAGAGCAGGTCGCCCGTGCCGGCCCCGGTGGAGACGAAGACCTCGTGCGAGGCCGCGTCCAGCAAGAGCCCGAGCAGTTCGGCGTTGGCCGGCTCCGCCAGAAACGCCCGCAGCGCGGCCGCCTCGTTATTGCCCGGCTCGGAGAACTTCTCCATAGCCTTCTTGCGGAGGTCTTTCACGACCGGGTCGTTCCACAACTGCTGCCACGCGCGGCTGCGACCGAGCAGCTCGATCGTTTCGCCGAGCCGGAGGACCGAGTGGTAGGTCTCGGCGGTGGCAGGTACCTTGTGGAGTGCCGTGGTAGGGGCGGGGTCGGCGGCCCGCACCGGTCCCGTGGCGGCAACGGGGAGCGCGGCGGCGAGCGCGAAACAGAGCGGGATTCGGTAGCGCACGAAGGCGAACATTGTGAGGCCCCAAAACACGTCGGATTGGTACGGACCGGACGGGCGTCATTGTATCGGCCGACCGAGACGATCTCGTTCATAAAGTCCATTTTCTCTTCGGAGCGATCGACCGTGTGAACGACCGTGCCGCGTGCCCGCGTCAGATCTCTAAACGGTCGGCCGGAACGAGCACGTCGAGAGTGCTCCCGGGACCGATCGACGACCGAACCACACGGCCCGGACGGGCGACGCGCGTGCGCCGCTACCTAGAGGGGCGAATCGCTCCTCCGTGATCGCAACCGGCGTTTTGGCGGTGATGAATTCCCGCAGCGCGGGTGGCGTGTGTTTCAGATCGAACAACTTCAGGACGGCCGCTTCGATCATACCGTCCTGCTTCGGAACCGCGTCCCAAATGGACACCATCAACACGAGACATAGTTTCGCTACGGCCATGCCACCAGTCCCTCGCCGTCAGTGCGGGCGCCCAATTGATATATTTTTGAAAGATTGATTAATCTCTCAATAAATAAATATACTTCCAATTGAAAATATAAACAAATAAATATCGCCACTGCTACGACTACTCGCCTTCGCGCTGAACGGGTTCCGAAAACAGATGCTCTGCCCATTTGAGCTGCGGGCGCAGGGCGCGGTTTGCGCCCTGCGCAAATCAACTCGATTCGCTATGCTTTTATCGCGCATGCAGTTGTGAACAAATCTTGCTGTGTTGAATTGATGCGTTTGATTCTTGGTTTGGTGGCACAGACCTCTGATTTGTGGAGGCGCTCACACAGGCCAGAGGCCTGTGCCACGAACACAAAACGCAAGTTTTCAACACAGCAAACAAATCTGTCACCGATTCCCTCGACGGTTCTGAAAACCGGGATTCGCACGAAATTCGTTCCGCGGTCAGCGTATGATCCCCCTATCCGCGCGGACGACACCATGACGCGAATTCACCACCTGAATTGTGGCACGCTGCACGCCCCACCGAACCCGGCCGCGTCGTGTCACTGTTTGCTCCTGGAAGACACGAACGGGCTGGCGCTCGTGGATACGGGAATCGGCCTCGCTGATGTGCGAAAGCCGCTCGAACGAATCGGGCAACCGCTCATCGACATCGCCGGGTTCCAGTTTCACGAAGATCAAACGGCCATGCGCCGGGTCGAGGAACTCGGGTTCCGCCCGGTCGATGTTAAACACATTGTTGTGACGCATTGCGATCCGGATCACACCGGGGGACTGGCCGACTTTCCGCACGCGACCGTTCACGTCGCAGCGGAAGAACAAGCGAACGTGGAAACGGGCCACTGGCGCTACTTGCCCGCGCACTTCGCGCACGGCGTTCGGTGGCGCACTCACGCGCCGAGTTCGGACGTGTGGTTCGGTTTGGAAGCCCGGCGCCTGGACCTCGGGTTCGCGTCCGAAGTGCTACTCGTGCCGCTGTTCGGGCACACGCTCGGGCACTGCGGGGTCGCTGTGCGACAAGGCGAGCACTGGGTGCTGCATGTGGGCGATGCCTATTACCTGCGGGTCGAACTGGAACGCGATGACCACCCGGTATCGGCACTCACCACACAACGGGCGGACGATAACGCAAAGCGCGTCGCGAGTCTGGAACACCTCCGGCGGCTGGCACGCGATCACTTCCGCGACATCGATATGCTCGGTTACCACGACTTCGGCGAGTTTCCGCATTCACCCGAATCACCCGCTTCCCGAACAGCACCATGACGACAATCGTTCGCCCGGTTCGTGACACAGATCGGGCCGAGTGGCTGCGTATGCGGCACGCGCTCTGGCCGGAAGGAACGGCGGACGAACACGCTGCCGAGATCGCGGACTATTTAAGCGGCCGCCTCCCGACCGAGTCCGGGTTGCTTCTGGCGTCTGCGGTATTTGTGGCGGAACGAGCGAGCGACGGGTTGTGCGGGTTCCTGGAAGCGTCCATTCGGACGTGCGCGGAGGGGTGCGAAACCAATCGCGTGGGGTACGTTGAAGGCTGGTTCGTGGACCCGGATGCGCGCCGGCGCGGGATCGGGAAACAGCTCATTGCGGCGGCGGAAGAGTGGGCTGCCGGACGCGGGTGCCGGGAAATGGCATCGGACGCTTACGTCGAAAACACTGTCAGCCGCGACGCTCATCGCGCGCTCGGGTTCACCGAATCGTGCCGGCTGGCCCACTTCAGCAAAACATTAGCCGGCTCGACAAGCGCCGACCGCGCGATCGGTCACCGGCTCACGTTACTGACGGTTGCCCGGACGTTCGCAGTGTGCAAGTTGCCAGTCGGTTGTGCAATTCCGGCGTGGGTGACTGCCGCAGAGGGCTTGTTCTCGATTACCCGAACCGCGGCTGAGTTTTCTATCGTGCGTGCAGAGGATGCGGTGCCCGAGGACGTGCAGTGCGAGCGCGACTGGCGGTGCTTGCGGGTCGCGGGCGCGATGCCGTTCGCGCTGGTTGGTGTACTGGCCGCGCTCGCGGTTCCGCTCGCCCATGCTGGCATAAGCGTGTTCGCCGTTTCGACCTTCGATACCGATTACCTTCTGCTAAAAGCCCGTGACTTCGAGAACGCGGCCCGGACGTTGCAAGCGGCCGGACACGTTGTTGAAGTCGCGGGCGAGTAACTCATTCTCCGCGGTTTACTTGCAGTTCTTCTCCACGAACGCGCGGAACGACTTGTTCAGCGGGTCCGCGTCGTTCACGAACTGGATGATGATCGTGTAGTGATTGCGTTCCTTGCACTTGACGAGTTCGGTCGGGCTTTCGGCCTTCTTCAGTGCCGCGTGCATGTCTTCGGCCATCTTGTCGAGTTGCGGGAAGTCGTTGTCCGCATACGCGATGAAGAACGGCGGGTGCTTGCCGGCCGCGTGGGTCAGCGGGGACGCGAGTTTGCACACCTTCTCGTCCTTGCCAAACGGCCCGTCGAACACCCTTTCGCCCGCAATAATCCGGTACACACCACTCAACGACGCGACGCCCTTAATCTCTTTCGGGGAATGCTTTTCCGCCTTGAGGTACTGCTCGTCCGTCACGAGTAGCGACACGAGGTGCCCACCCGCGGAGTGTCCGCACAGGAAGAGTTGCTCCTGCTTGCCGCCGTACTTCGCGATGTTCTCGGCCGTCCATGCGAACGCCTTCGCCACGTCCTCGATGTGGCCCGGGTGCTGCACTTGGGGCGACAGGCGGTAGTTGCAGATCACGCACCCGATACCGTCGGCCGCGAGGGACTGACCGAGGGACGCATAGATGTTCTTGTTGCCGCTCTTCCAGCTCCCGCCGTGGACGAACAGCACGGTCGGGAAGTCCTTTTTGCCCTTCGGAACGTACACGTCGAGGACGTGTCGCGCCTTGTCTGCCCCTTTGTCCGTGCGGTACGCGATGTCGGCGTGCTTCTCGAACAGAGCCGATTTGTCGTCGGCCGGTGCGCTGACGCCCAGAGCCGCCAGCACCCACAGTACGTTCATCGCGCTCGCCTCGTCGTCGAGTAGGGAGTCCAACTGGTGGTAATTGTAGCGCACGATACCTCTCGGTGCGATGAAAGCTCACACCGAGATTAGATTCGCTCACCGGCACGGCAGATTCAGCCGGCGAACACGCGGGAGTAGACTTCTTCGTTGAACCCGACCACGAGTGTCCGACCGACGCGGGCCGTTGGTGCCCGCAGGTTGCCCGTCGGCCCCATCAGGCGCGCGAGGAGCGTCGCGTCGTCGGGGCGGTCGTTCTTCAAGTCGAACGTCTCGACCTTCGGCCCTTTCATCGCGATGAGCGTGTCGATCCCGTCGAGCAGCGCAAGCGCATCGTCCGCACTGTAGCGAACTTTGGTCGCGTTCACGGTTTCGGTCACGGCCACGGACTGGTGCCCAAGGAACCCCTGGGCTTTCTGGCACGTCGTTCAGGCACGCCGTTCGTAAAGCCATTCGATCTGTTTGGACATCGGTCCCTCTGGAGTGGAAATCGGAAAGCCCGCGAACGCCGTTCGCGGGCTTTCCTGTGTAACCGATTCGCCGGTCTACTTCTGAACCTGGTTCGCGGAACGCTCACGGCACCGCCGGGCGGCGCGCCCCTGCGCATGCAGGAGAACCACGACCGGCGGGGTTGTTCCAGGCTCCTGCATGCGCAGGGGCGCGCCGCCCGAAAGCGGTGCTGGAACAGCGTTCCCCGAGACGCATGGCGTAGCAATCGCTCGGACGACGCAACATCGTCCTGCTGCAAAGCAGCGAGCTAAAACCGTACCGAATCCGTTGTGGGCGTTGTAGCCGAGCGGAGAGCGAGGGCAAGCGGCAGAAGAACCTAACCCCCTAACCCCCTTCCCTAAGAAGGAAGGGGGAACAGAACCAAATACACAGACCACCAAACTTCAATCGGCGGTTTTAAGCCCCTCTCCGCTTAGGGGAGGGGTTGGGGAGGGGTTGCCTTTGTTGCTCCCCCTTCCCTTTAGGGAGGGGGCCAGGGGGGTAGGTCTTCGGTAACTCGAACTCGAACGTGTCTGTGTCCACGAACGTTCGCGTCGCCAGATCGTACACGCGACGTTGCCCCTTCAGGTGCCAGCCGTCGATGGTGTAGTCGTGGTAGCCCCACCGGCGCGTTTGCGTCGAACTCCCGGTGCAGATCGTCGGGAACGGCAGGTTCGGTGCGGCCGGTAGCATGTACCAGTGGTGCCGGTGCCCGTGCAACCACAAGCTCACGCCGCACTCGGCTGCGACGTCGCGTGCCGCGTGCCAGTCGTGGAGCCGGTGCCAGCGGGGTTCGACTTGGTGGCCCTCTTTCAAAAGCGGGTAATGACTCACGACGATGCGCGGGCCGGCGTCCAGCGTGGCGCACAGCGCGCGAAAGCGTTCGAGCTGCGGAACTCCGACGCGCCCGGTCGCGTCCCAGAAGAGGACGTTCGGCTTCGCGGAGTTGAGCGCGATCAGCCACACGTGCCCGACCTTCTGTGCGAACGGGTACGGGTGCGCGCGTACTCGCTGCCCTTGCTGCCACGGCGCGAAGGGCGTTTCAAAGAACCGGTCGCGGACCGAGCGCCGGATGTAGAGATCGTGGTTGCCCGGAACAGCGATCCCGGGCGGAAGGGCCGCATCACCCACACCGAGCCGCGTCGCGGCTTCGGCCATCTCGGAGGGGAAGCCGAGTGCGGTCGCGTCACCGGAGAACACGAGGTGGTCGAAATCTCGTGAAGCGAACTCGGTCCGGAGCGCGGCCGTGACGTCGTTCGCGTGGAAGAACCGCGAACCGCGCCCGAGCAGCCTCACGTTTACCAGGCCCGTGGTGCGCTTGTTGAACGTGTCCCGTACCCGCCAACCGAGTGGCCGGGCGGTCAAGTGGATGTCGCTGAAGTGCGCGAGTCGGATTGCCATGTTCGGAAGTTGTCGTGCGGCCCCGGGCGGTACGGAATACAACCGACCACTGTAGGGTATCGCGGCGCGCGACCGGCGGCAGGTGCTTTCCGTTCCGCGCTCCGCACTCCGCGTTCCGCGTTGAGAGCATGATTACTTACAACTTCTCCGGCAAAGTGGTTCTCGTTACCGGTAGCTCGCGCGGGATCGGCGCGGGCGTGCTGACCGCGTTCGCGCGGGCCGGCGCGACGTGCGTGCTCCACTTCTGGGACGACCCCGCGGGCGCGAACCGCAAGGACGCCGAAGCGCTGGCGGCCGAGTTCCGCGGGCTGGAGAGCAAGCCGCCGGTTCACATTTTCGCGGGCGACGTGCGCGACGCGGCCCAGGTCGAAGCCCTCATGAAGCAGGTGAAAGACCAGTGCGGCGGGCTGGACGTGCTCGTGAACAACGCGGGCATCATCAAGGACCGCACGCTAAAAAAGATGACGCTCGACGAGTGGCACGCGGTCATTCAGACGAACCTCGACGGCGTGTTCCACTGCTGCAAGTACGGCACCGAGATCCTGCGCGACGGCGGGCGCATCGTGAACGTCGCGTCGGTCGCGGGACTGGTCGGCTTCCACGGCCAGACCAATTACGCCGCCGCGAAAGCCGGGGTCATCGGCCTCACGCGCGTGCTGTCGAAGGAACTCGCGCGCCGGCAGATCACCGCCAACGCGGTCGCGCCGGGCGTGATCCAGACGCCGATGCTCGGCGAGATCAAGCCCGAGGTCATGACCGAGTACCTGAAGCAGATCCCCGCGGGGCGCCTGGGCAAGCCGGAAGACATCGCGAACGCGGTGCTGTTCCTCGCGACCGAGGAGAGCGGGTACATCACCGGGCAGGTGCTCCCCGTTACCGGCGGCTGGGTGTGATTTCTGGCCGGGCGCCCGGCGGTGAGGTAAGCTGAACCGACTCGATACTCTGGAACCAATCTCCATGAAACGACACGTAACGCGCGGCCTGGTGGCGCTGGGACTGGTGACACTGGCGGCCACGGTGAGCGCGCAGACCGTCCCGGACACGGTCGAAGTGCGCAACCGCAAGGACGGCACCACGAAGACTTACTCCGGGCAGTTGAAGGCCGGCCCCGCGGGGTTCCAGGTGTTCAGCGGGGAGAAGCTCGAGAAGGCCACCGAAGCGTTCGCGCCGGACGACATCCTCAAGGTCGCGATCGGCGATTTGCCGGGCGTGGAGCGGAACGCCTTCAACGCGGCGAAGACCAAAGAAGACAAGAAAACCGCGAAGGATTACGCGGAAGCCACCGAAGGGTACAAGGCACTCATCAAGCCGGGCCTCGCGGAGCGGAGCAAGCGCCACCTGGAGTTCCGGATCGCGAGCGTGAAGCAGAAGCTCGCGGACGACCTCGAGGGCGACGCCTGGGCCAAGGCCGTGGACGCCGCGATTCTCAACTGGAAAGAGTTCTGCGACCTCTACTGGGCCGCCCCCGGGTGGGAACTGTGGCCCGCGACGCGGGCGATGACGCGCCTCCAGATCGAGCGCCGGAAGTACAGCGACGCGGCCTCCGCGTGGTCGAAGCTGAAGGGCGCCGCGGACCTGCCGCCCGAAGCGAAGCTCGAAGCCGCCCTCCAGGAGATCGACGGCCGGATTCGCGGTAAAGAGTACGCGGTGGCCGCGGGCGCGGCGGAAGACCTCATGAAGACCGCCACGGGCGCGCGCAAGGAGCGGCTCGCGATTTATCACCTGACCGCAAAAGAGGGGGGCAGCGGAAAGTACCAGGAGGGCATCGACAAGATCAAAGCCGAAATGGACAAGTCGAAAGACCCGTCCGTTCACGCCACCGGGTTCGCGATGACGGGCGAACTGTACCTCGCCGCCGGCAAGCCCCGCGACGCGATGTGGGCGTACCTGTTCGTGGAAACGGTCGAGAACCAGGACAAGGAAGAGGTGTTCAAAGCGGTTTCGCGCCTCACCGAAATCTTCGAGACCCAGATGGACGAGGAGCAGACCAAGAAATACCGCGAGAAAATCAAACGCTCCCGCGGCACGCTGTAATTAGCCAGAGGACAGAAACGGGTGCGCTCAAGCCCCGTTAGGGGCGGAGGCGAGTAGCCAGGGGTGGAGCGGAGCGCAACCCCCTGCGCGGGCTCCCGCGAACCCGGATAGCGTGGTGCCTCGTCGCGACGCCCGTATTTTTTACACTCCCCGGTCCGCCAGGGGTTGCGCTCCGCTCCACCCCTGACTACTCACCTCCGCCCCTAACGGGGCTTGAACACCTCTAGCCTCTGCCTTTTGTCCTCTGCCTTTTGCCCTCTGCCTTCTGATCTCTGCCCTCTATCTCTCGCCCTAACTCCTTACCCCTTCCGATTCTTCTACCTGTTCGCATTACCGCGCCCCAATTCCCCATCTTCCCGTGTCTTTGGATTGTCGCGGTTTGGCTGGCGGGGTAAACTGTGCAAAGATTGCCCGTTGTTGTCGGTACGAGGCGATTTGCATGTGGGCGCTTTCCCTTCTCGCGGCCGAAGACCCGTTGACGCGACCGGAAATTATTTACGGTGTCGCCGGCCTTGTGGGTGCGATGCTCGTCGGGGCCATCGCCATTTCGCTCACGGACAAGTGGCGCAAGCGGGCCACGGCTCCGGCACACGATGCGACGGACATGCTCACCAATTACCGTGACATGTACGAACACGGCGAGATCACGGAAGCGGAATACACGGAACTGCGGCGCAAAGTGGCGGACAAGGTGAAGAACGCGCCCGCACCGGTCGCCCCCCCGCAGCCCGACCCGTCCGGGCGCCCCGATCCCGCGAAATTCGCGATCCCCGCGCCGCCCGATTCCGGGGCGAAAACCGAGCCACCCGCGCCGCCCGCGGTGCCGCCCGAATCGCCCCCAACACCAGGAGCCTCCTAACTGGTGCTCCGGGCAGAACCCGTACCACTAGCCGGGCAGTCGGCGCGATTGCGCCTGTTCTCCGGTTCTCGCGCGACTCGACTCCTACCCGGCGGTATGATTAGGCTGAAGTCGAGGAGCCGACGGCTTCTCGCGAACGACCGACCCAGTGCGGGGACCGAGCCTCTTCCGCACGCCGCGAAACAACAATCCATCCGGCACCACCAGATCGGGGAGCCCAATGCCTTCGGACCGCACCACCGGTGACTCTGGCGGACGCCGCCCACCCGGAACCGCCGGCCGCAACCGCAACGCATATTGCTCGTTTTGCCGCCGCAGCCACCGCGACGTCGGCCCCCTCGTCGAAGGACCGGGCGACGTCTACATCTGCGGCGAGTGCATCGAGCTGTGCCAGTCGATCATCGACCAGGAGAAGAAGCGCCGCGGCCCGGCCAAGGCGTCCACCTCCAACACGCCGGCCCCGCGCACCATTAAAGAGAAGCTCGACGGGTACGTGATCGGGCAGCAGCGCGCGAAGAAGGTGCTCTCCGTCGCGGTCCACAACCACTACAAGCGCCTCAGCCTCGACGCCAGCAGCCGGCACGAGGTCGAGATCGAGAAGAGCAACATCCTCTTCGTCGGCCCGACCGGGAGCGGCAAGACGCTCCTCGCCCGCACGCTCGCGAAGATCCTCGACGTGCCGTTCGCGATCGGCGACGCGACCACGCTCACCGAGGCCGGGTACGTCGGCGAGGACGTCGAGAACCTGCTCCTCAAGCTGCTCCACGCCGCGGATTTCGACATCGAAGCGGCACAGCGCGGCATCATCTACATCGACGAAATCGACAAGATCGCGAAGACGAGCCAGAACGTCTCGATCACCCGCGACGTGTCCGGCGAGGGCGTGCAGCAGGCCCTCCTGAAGATGCTCGAAGGGACCGTGAGCAACGTGCCCCCGCAGGGCGGGCGCAAGCACCCGGAGCAGCAGTACATTCAGGTCGATACGTCGAACATCCTGTTCATCTGCGGTGGGACGTTCGTCGGCCTCGAGGACATCATCTCGCGGCGCCTGGGGCGCAAGTCGATCGGCTTCGGCGCGGTCGACAAGGAGCACCGGGAGAAGTCGCTGGGCGAGCTCCTGAGCCAGGTCACCGCCGACGACCTGATCGAGTTCGGGATGATCCCGGAGTTCGTGGGCCGGTTGCCGGTTCTGGCCCCGCTCGACCCGCTCGACGAGGAAGCGATGCTCCGCATCCTCACCGAACCGAAGAACGCGCTGGTGCGGCAGTACCAGAAGCTCTTCGAGATGGAAGGCGCCGAGGTCGAGTTCGAGATCAACGCGCTGAAAGAGATCGCGCGGCTGGCGAAGGCCCGCGACACGGGCGCACGCGGGCTGCGGGCCATCGTGGAAGACGTGATGCTCGACGTGATGTACGACCTGCCCGAAATGGAACACAAGGGCAAACACGTCATCACCGCCGAAGTGGTCCGCGGGGAGCGCAAGTTGGGCGAGAAGAAGCCCGGCAAGAAGAGCGCGTGAGTATCGGGGGAGGGTGAGCAACGAGCGCCCGCGGGTCGGACCCCGCGGGCGCTCTCGTTTTTGTGTCTTCAACGGCCGCAGGGATTCCCGATAGCGAACTGCGTCATTTTTCTGCGCTTCCGGACTTCGCCAGAAGCGCTGAATGAATACGCCGAAACTATTTGTATCCCTTTGTCCACTAGCGTATAATTTGTTTGTGGACACCGGACGTGGCACTTGCTGCGCTGCGAAATGACGCTCGACGAGCAAAACTCGTGGACGGATCTGGGCCGAAATCACAAAAATGTTAGCCGTTATTGGCCGCTGACAAGGGGTATTTAAGCAGCAACAAACCCGAAGCTACTGAAACAACGGATGTTACGTCACCGGAAAAGATCACGGCCCGATGCAATGTACCCGCTCTTCCCGAAACGTTAGCAATTGTTACTTTCGGTCGGAGAGCGAGCCAGAACTGAGATCGAAACGGCCACTTCAACATCGTGCAAGTGCGAGTATGAACATTCGCTTTCAGCCGCCCGTGCGAACCGTCGCCGATCTGCTCCACCGCCTCGGGGACATTCCGGCGGACCGCGTCCGGTTCAACCCGGTTCCGGGCACCGCGACCGTTGAAGACCTCTTGCGCGACGAAAACCGCCGGTGCGAACTGGTCGACGAAACTCTCGTGGAGAAGCCAATGGGGGTCCGAGAACCGCTCCTCGCGATCTACCTGGGCGAGTTAATCGGCCCGCTCGTGCGGCGACAGAACCTCGGAATCCTGACCGGAGCGGACGGAACTTACGAACTGCTCTCCGGTCTGGTCCGGTTGCCGGATCTGGCTTTTGTTTCGTGGGACCGCTTACCGGGCCGGCGCCTCCCGGACGAACCGGTGCCGAACGTCATACCGGACCTGGCCGTGGAAGTGTTAAGCGCGAGTAACACGCTCGGCGAGATGGCCCGCAAGCGCGGCGAATATTTCAAAGCGGGCGTGCGGCTCGTGTGGGAGATCGATCCGCGGGCGCGCACCGTTCGCATTTACTCGTCAGAAATTGCGTTCACCGATCTGACCGGGACCGATACGCTCGACGGCGGAACGGTTTTGCCGGGCTTCACTCAGCCGCTCGCCCAGTTCTTCGCGGAACTCGATCGCCACGGTTAGAACGATTCGCGCCGTCGCGTGTGCTGGCGCTGTTCGTGTTGCACGCCGGGGCGATTCCGGGTCTACTCTGCCCACGTCCGGAGGACCGACTTGAGCGGAGAAATGAGAACATGACCACATCACGGATGATGCTCGGTGTCGCGACGGGTTTTGCGCTGGTGCTCGCGATCGGATGTGGTTCAAAGCCAGAACCGGCTCCGGCACCGTCGAGCGCACTGGAACCCGACCCAAAGCCGAACGATTCGTCGGCCGCCCCGGTAGCGCCCCTGGGGGGAAAAGAAGCACAAGCGCAGGCGCCGAAAATCCCCTGGGAGCTGGACGCGGACAAGCAGGTCGCCCCCGCCGCGCCCGTTCGCGGGATCATTGCGGGCGTCGACGTGACGCCCGAGGTCTCGGTCACGAGCGACGAACTAGCATTTCGCCTGACGAAGCCCGGCGCGCCGATGCCGGAGCGGTCAGTATCGATCAAATTCCCGGCCGGCCAGCAATCCCTGGGGCGCAACTGGAAGGTGAAGGGGGGCGACGAGCCGGGACCGAAGGTGCCGGAAGTGTGGCTCGAAGTCCAGGGTCAACCGATCCACCTGCACCCGTCTGGGTATGCGATGACGCTCGAACTCGGCGCGCGCAAAGACGGGAAAGTGAACGGCAAGATTTACATCAGCTTACCGGACAAGGATCAAACGGTGCTCGCGGGCACCTTTGCAGCGGACTACACCCGCTTACACACGGAGAAACCCGGTTCGGACGAGGTGCCCTACGTCGCCGGTGAAGTGACCGTGGTCGGTGCACCCGCGAGTGCCGAACTGCGGGTCGCGTATGCCGCGTTCTTGCCCACGGGACCGGTGGCGTTCAAGGAACTGCAACTCGCGCCCGATCCGCTGCCGATCGAACAGGCGCGATGGACGAGCGACAACGAGAAGCCGCGTTCCAGCACGCTGCTCCCCGGCGACGGCAAGGCGCGCCCGTTCCGCTACGAGCACGCGAAACTTCCGCCCGGTCGTTACCTGCTCTCGGCCGCCATCGCGGGCGGCCCGGCGGTGTGGAAATGGGTCGATGTTGCGGCGAATGGCGCGCTGACGGAGAACTTCACACTCGACGCATCGAAGACGGGCGGACTCGAAATCACGGCGCCACAAGGCGCGACCGGCAAAGTGTTTCTCGCGCCCGCCGACGAACCGAATAGGCCGGCCCTGGACTCTCGACTGTTCGAGGGCATCTCGATTCAGGTCGTGCGCACTGAAGTCGAAGTGATTAGTGGCAAAGCGATTGTGAAGAACCTCGGACCGGGTCGCTACGAGGTGCGTCTGGGCGACGAGCGCCGGTTCGTGGACGTTGTCGCCGGCAAGACCGCCGAAGTGAACATGACCCCGCCGAAGAAGTGAAGAACCTAACCCGGGGTGACCCCGAATGGGGTCACAAAGGCATTTGACCTCGTTGGGGCGTGAATACCGTTCGTTGTTTTCGGACCCCAAAGGGGTCACCGGGAATAGCCCGGGGTTTCAACCCCGGTGCGGACCCACGTTTACAATTCGTTGTCAGAACGCGGCTTGCGACACGACCAGTTTGACGCCGGTCACGAAGTTCTTCACTTTCTCGCGGTACTCAGTCATGTGTGATGTCGCGCTGTGCGCGTAAAGCGCCTCAACGCTCTCCCATTTTTCGACCACCGTCACCACGTTGTCGTGCGGGCCGTCCTGTACCGCGATCGTCGTCGGGACATCGATCGTGGCTACGTACTCGATGCACCCGGCTTCCGCGCGCACGAGCGGCGTGACCCACCGGAACACTTCCAAATAGGGCTCGCGCACTCCGGGGTGGAGCGTGATCGTCGCAATAACGTGAATCATTGGGTTCCTTGGCGTCTCTGCAAACGGGGAAGCAACCGAATTTGGTTATAGCGGGCCGGCGAGCGGCACGAGCAGGTCTACGTCATCTTCGACCGGATCGTTTACCCGGGTACCGATCGGCCAGCACTTCATCTGGTCGGCCGGATAAGGCGTGAAGCGCGGGAGCAGTTTTTCGGGATTCGCCTCGTTCGGATCGAGCCACGCGGCGAAGTGCTCTTCGCCCACGACGACCGGCATCCGTTCATCCATCGGCTTCACCAGTGAGTTCGAGGGCATCGTCAGTACCGAGACCGTTTCAACCGGCCCACGGGGGCTGTCCCACCGGTCCCAGATGCCGGCACACACGAACACTCCACTACCCGACGGACGGAAGTAGTAAGGCTGTTTCCGCCGAAGACCCGGCTTCCAGCCGTAGAAGCCGCTCGCGGGAACCAGACACCGGCGCGACTGAAACGCACTGCGAAACGAGGGCTTTTGTGCCACAGTTTCGGATCGCGCGTTCACGAACCCTTCGTGGGCGGGATCGGTGTTCCAGTGGGGAACCAGTCCCCAGCGCAGGTCCGCTAGTTCGCGTGCGCCGTTCACCAGCCGCACAACGGGAACGTCGTGCAGTGGCGCGACATTGTACCGCGCCCTCGATAGCGACCGGGCGTTGTTCGCGCCGGGTGCCAGACCGAATAAAGCGGCAAGTTCCGATTCCGTGGCAGTAATGACGAGTCGCGCGGGCATAGGGCGTCCGGGTTGGTGTGAGGGCGCGGAGCATACCGCGCACCCGGTGGAGAGCCGATGTCGGTGGGGCGAACCCCGCAAGGGCGGGTTATTCGCTGTGAAACGCACCCGCGGCCCTTGCAAGTAGTGCCACTACCCTCGCAGTTCCTTCACCGTGACGGGCTTCTTGACGTTCGACATTGCATTCACCCGTGGGAAAGGAACGGCGGGTTCCCACAATACCACCCGGGAGAACCGCAGGGTAACGCTTTCTCAGTTGCGTTCTCGTCTACCTGGTTCGACAATTTCTGCGTGTTCTCTCCAACCCGGAGCCTCTCATGGCGAATAAGCGTTTAGTGATTCTGGCGGCGGTCGGTGGGGCGGTCGCCGCGTTCGGCGTAATGACCGCGTGCGCGGCGCTGCAGCGGGAGTACAAGAGCGGGATCGTGTGGCCGGAACCGGCGGTGGTCACCCCCGGTAAGACGGACAGCGAACCGCCCTCGGACGCGACCGTGCTCTTCGACGGCAAAGATCTCTCGAAGTGGGCCAACGGCGACAAGTGGGAAATCAAGGACGGCTACGCGGTGGTGCAGAAATCGGACATCGTCACGAAGGACTCGTTCGGCGACTACCAGTTGCACGTCGAGTTCGCGACGCCGGAGAAGGTCAGCGGCAGCGGCCAGGGTCGCGGGAACAGCGGCGTGTTCCTGGCGAACCGCTACGAGGTGCAGGTGCTCGACTCCTTCGACAACAAGACGTACTTCGACGGCCAGTGCGGGAGCCTCTACAAGCAGACGCCGCCGATGGTGAACGCCAGCAAGAAGCCGGGCGAGTGGCAGACCTACGACATCCTCTTCACCGCGCCGCGGTTCGACGAGGCCGCGAAGGAAGTGAAGGTTCTGACGCCCGGGTACGTCACGGTAATTCACAACGGCGTCGCGGTGCAGAACCACTTCGCGCTGCACGGCAACACGAACTACGACCGCCCGGCCGCCTACGAGAAGCACCCACTGAAGCAACCGATCCGCCTCCAGAACCACAGCAACCCGGTGAAGTACCGGAACATCTGGATTCGCGAGATCAAGGCCCTCGAAGGCAAGAAGCCGCAGTAACGGCTCGGTAGTGCCCGACTTCGAGGTCGGGCACTGGCTCTGCCCCGCTGGTCGCAGGGTGTTTGTGCGGCGGGGTAACGTCGGTGAAGTTTTTGGTCCTGCGACCCCGATTAACCCTGAAACGACAAGGAACGACGATGGCGGCGTGGAACGGACACTTGGCGACACTGGTGGGAGTGATCGCGGTTGTTTGTGGCGGGTGCCAACCCCAGGGAACCGGGTCGACGACCGCAGCGACTGCGAGCACGCTTACGAATTCACCCCCCAAAGAACCTCCGCCCATCAAGCCGAGTGACGCGCCCGAAACGTCTGCTCCGAAGCCCGCCGCGTCCGGTCCGGCCCCAGTTGTCAAACTCACCGTTGGCAAAGAGCCGAACTACGTCAACCTGATCCCAAAGGACGCGCCACCGACCCCGAAGTTCTCGCCGCTGGACAAGAAGCCGGGCTACCTCCGCGGATACGTCAAGGACGCGGCCGGGAACCCGCTCCAGGGAGCGTATATCGGGGTTCGGTCGACGCTCATCGGAGGTCGGTACTCCGGCGCGAGCGCGGAGTCGGACGAGAAGGGGTACTACGAGGTCCAGGTGCCGCAAGGCGCGGCCCACTTCTACGCCGCCGGATACACCGTCGATTACGCCGACGGCCGCGCCGCCTTGACTCTCCACCCGGCCGACGGCAAACTCACCTCGTTCGCTTCCGTCGACGGGTCGGTTGAGAACTTCGTGCTCTGGACCTACGGAGTGGCGGACAAAGACAAGATGAGCGAGAACCCGAGCTACCGGAGCAACTTCTACGGCGGCTCGCTGTACATTGGGCACCACGTCGACGATCCTGGCGATGCGCTGGGCCAACCGCACAATCTGAAAACCGGAACGGAGATCGAGATCACGCTGACCCCGGCAGGAAAGCTTCTGGACGGGAGCATTGGGAAGAAATTCGTGATTAAGAAGGCGGTGTTCAGCACCGGGTTCTCGATCAACAACATCCCCGTGGGTCAGTACCGGCTGACCGTAAAGCGAGCGGACGGTCAACCGCTGCGAACGAAGCTGAACAAACCTCGCGGACTGACATTCGGGATCGCCCCAGAAGAAACCACGGAAAGCGCGATTCTCTCGCTGCATCCAGGTGGGGCAAAAGCGGGGATGGCGACGCCGGGACGCGGGAACTGGGAAGCCGTCGAGGTCTACGTCGAAATTCCGAAGAAGTGACCGCGACTTCTGCGCCAACTTCGAGTCAGGGTTGACCGTGCGGGCGAGCGTACCGCGCCGCGTCGTTACGGCTTCCGCTCCCAAACCACGACCTCACCCACGCGCGGTGCAGCTTGACCGCCCGCGCGGTCGACCGGTGTGCCGCAGCCGGTTAGCAGGAAATTCCCACCGCTCGACCACACCAGCGACGAAACCGCCGTCTCTTCTGGCCCCAAGAGGTGACGGATCTCTGACCCATCTTTCGCAGCGAGTAGCACGATGCGCTCCGGACTTTTGCGGGCACCGAGATTGGCGGCGAGCGCAACGGTGTTGTCCTCGGGCAAAATTGCCAGTGCGTGAACGCGACCAGCACCGTCGCCGTACTGCTTCCGCCACAGTTCTTTGTGGGTCCGCGCGTCCCACAAGATCACCGTTCCCTTTTCGTCTCCTGACGCGATCACATCGCCGTCCTTCGACCACACAACACAGGTGATTCGCTCCGAGTGCCCGGTCAGTTCGACCTCTGATTCGGCTCGCCCCGGTTCCCACAGAACGACACAGCTCTTGTCTTGCTTGTGTCGAATCAGAGCGAGCTGTTTACCGTCTTTTGACCACGCGGCGCTCGCGGGCAGAACCGGCAGTGGCTTGCTCTCCTCCGGGCGCTCGCCAATGGAAATCGCTTCGCTCTCTTGGGCCAGATTCTGCACCTTCGTGGCGTACCCGTCACTGGCCGCGAGCCGCTTCCCCTCCGGGTGATACGCGAGCGTGTGCATCTTGCCGAATCGCACCACGATTTCGTTCTGGTCGTACCACGCGGCCGACTTGCCGGTCTCCACATCCAACCGCTTCACGTCGGTCGGTCCGGCAACGCACAGGTGCTTGCTGTCCGGGCTGTACGCGAGAGCAAGAACCGGCGCGTTCCCGTTCGTCGGCTTGTACGTCCACAACACCCTGCGCGTAACCGTGTCCCAGCACGTGACGTTGGCGTCGGTCGCGGCGGCGAACGATTTGCCATCGGGCGCGATCGCAATGCCGTTCACGAGTGCCGCGTGGTCGGTCAGTACGGAGGACTGGCTCCAATTGTGGCCCGCGGCGGGCTTGGGCGCGGGCTTCTCTGGTACAGAAAGAGCGAATACCCGCACTTTCCCGGTCAATTCGCCGAGCTTGGTGAGGTGATCGAAGTTCGCAAAAGCGGATGCGAGCGCCGTGCCGTCCGGGTGGAACGCGAGTGACGCGATCCCGGCAAACGGCCCGCCTACCGGGTGACTGGAGATTAGCTCCGGCTTCTTCGGGGGGCTTGCTGTCGACCAAACGAATATCTCTTCAGAGTAAACGTCCTTTCCCTTTCGCTCTTGCGGTTGCACCACGGCTGCGGCCGTGTGCTTGCCGTCGACTGAAACCGCAACCGCCGCAACTCGCCCACCGAGCGTCAGGCGCGACTTCTCTTTGAACTTGACCGCATCCCAGATGATGACGATCCCGTCGGCGTCGCCCGTAACGATCCACTTGCCGTCCTTTGACCACGCGGCCGAAACAACCGTCGCCTTGTGTCCTTCGAGGAGTTGATTCCCCGCACCCGAACCGGCCGCCCACGCCCACAGCACGTTCTTGCCCGTGGCCTTGTCGAGCGGCCCCGTCACCACCACCCGCTTGCCGTCCGGAGCGACCGCGAGCGGACCCGCATGCGGATCTGACGGCTGCTTGCCATTGGGACGCACCGGCAACGTGATCGTGGATACGTTCGGCCACTTCAGCCAACTCTTCACGGTAATCTCACGCGCGTCACCGAAGATTACCTTGCGGCTTGTGGCGACGAGCTGACCGTCGCTCAGAATCGGCGTGTCGGGGAAGAACGCGACCGCATAAGGGGCACTCTCACGAACTTCGAGGGTGTCATTGGCCTTGCCCGTTAAGGCACCCAGGAACATTACACCGTCCTTCGTGGTAACGGCGAGTTCCTTACCGTCGGGAACAACTGCGAGTGCCGCGAAGTGCCCCGCGCCCCGATACTCCCAGAGCTTCTTCCACGAAGCCACATCGTAGGCGTGAACGTGACCATCAGTTCCACCGACGAATAGCACTTTGCCGTCGGCCGAATACACAGCAGAGCCGCCGAGCCAGCCGGTCAGTTCGAGCACCTTCGCTTCTTTCCAAGAACTTGAAGCGGCCTTTGCATGCGGCTCAACCCCAGAAACGGTAGCGGCCCCGGTACCCGGTGGAGCGTTAGGTTCCGGGTGCGCGTACCAAGCGGGTGCGGTGGCGACGACCGCGAGCAACACACCGACCGTGAGCACGGTCGTGACCAACTTCGTTGGAGTCGAGGAGAGACTTCGCATCACACCCTCTGCTAACGCGAGGACGGAATCGGAAACGCCACGACCGACAAACGAGCCGATCGTGACGGAAACGAGTTCAGCAGAAACGATTGACGGTGTAACAACGGCGACCAACCCGGCGGCGGGCAGCGCGACTCCGTGGCGCGCGAGCCGAGTTGCGAGCGCCTTGCGCCCGCGTGCGAGCCACGCCGCAACCGTGCCTTCTGCCCGATCGAGTTCGAGAGCCGCTTCGGAGCGCGTTTTGCCTTGCAAGTCGCACAGCACGATCGCCGCGCGGTGCGTGTCGGGCAGCGCAGCGAGTTCGGCATCGATGATCGCGCGCAATTCAGCGCGTTCGAGTTCGCCGGGAGCCGCACTTCCTGTGCTTGTAGGGGCAGAGCCCGCCGAAACGATCGCTGCCATTTCGCGCCTCCGCTGCCGAACAGTAGCCGTCTTCGATTTGCGTGCCGTGCGCACCGCGACGCCGTACAGCCATCCCCCAACCGCCCCAGGCGGGCGGATCGAGTTCGCCTTACGTGCGAGAACGAGAAATACCGCCTGGAACGCATCTTCAGCCGCGTGCGAATCGGCGAGTACCCCGCGACACACTCCCAGCACCATCGGTCCGTGCCGGTTCACCAGCTCCGCGAACGCGGACTCGCGGTCGACACCGTCAGGCGCAATCGCGCGGACCAGTTCGGCGTCGGTTCGGGGGCCACCGGGTTCGAGCCGGCTTATGACCCGGCGGACGGCAGCGACGGACATCCGGCGCCCTCCTTGTGGCAACGACTCGAAGTGCGAAACGATCCGCCCCGAGTACGTTCTGTTATTGTTTGCCCACCGAACGAAAAATTGATGCAGTAAATTGCGGCGAACGCGGTCGGCGCTCTTGACTTTACTTTGCGTAGCAAAGTATACTTTCGCGACCTCGAACCTCGTGGAGCGCAGCACACACATGGAAGTTCGCGACGCTCTCGACCAACTCGACCGCATCCACGATCAGCTCACCAAGAGTGAGGTGTACCGGGGATTTCGCGTACCCACCGTGGCGATGGTCGGCGCGCTGGGGTTACTCGCCGCGGTCGGACAACGGTGGGTCGTACCGGGCGGTGAGCCGCGAGCGTTCGTGTGGTACTGGTCGATCGTCGGCGGGATCGGCACGCTGCTCGGTTTCGGCGCCGCGATTCGTTCGTACCTGTTCCGCGAAGACGACTTCGAGCGCCGGCGCACGCGGCGTGTGATGGGGCAGTTCCTGCCGTGCGTGCTCGCCGGAGCACTGCTAACGGTCGCCTTCGCCCGAACCGATGGGTTCGTTCCGCTGCTGCCGGGAATGTGGGCGATCGTGTTCGGGTTGGGTGTGGTATCCGTCCGTCCGCACTTGCCGCGTGCGGTCGGGCTGATCGGAATCGTTTACGTGTTAGCGGGCGGCCTTCTGCTCGCGTGGCTCCCTCCGGAACCGTCGGGCTGGTGCGTCGGGGGCGTGTTCGGTATCGGGCACCTGGTCACCGCGCTCGCGCTGCAATCAACGAAGGAATACCACGATGACTGACCGCGAGAAACAACCCGAATCCGAAGACGCGGGCCGCTTCGCCTACGAGGGACTCGACCCCGTGCTGCACTCGAAGGCGCGCATCGGCATCCTAACCGCGCTGGCGACTCACCCGGACGGGCTGTCGTTCGCCGACCTCACGCGCCTGTGCAGCCTCACGGACGGTAACCTGAGTCGGCACCTGGACACGCTCGCCAAGACCGAGGACTCGAAGCCCGCACTGGTAAAGATCACGAAGACCTTCCAGAACCGGCGCCCGCTCACTACCGTCGTTCTCACCAGCAGCGGCCGTAAGCGGTTCCGCGAGTACCTCGCACACCTGGAACAAGTGCTCCACGACGCGGCCGAAGAAGCGGACGCCACAGACCCCGCAAAGGGCAAGACGCGCCCGGGGCTGGCGGGGGCATAAGCTCATTGACCTTTGCTGGACGGAAATCAACGGTTCGTGCGGGCAACAGCCCGCTTAATTTTTGCCCTTACACTTTGCATTGCAAAGAAATCTACAAATCCACAATGGGGGCCGGTATGAGGAGCGCGATGTTGGAGGCTCTGACTCTGACCACCGAAAGCACGGGGCCAGTCGCATACGCGAACGCGGCACCCGTTGTTTGGACTTCGGCGGAGTGGGTCGCGTACTTCCGGCACAACGCGGCCAATCGGATGTCTGTACCGTGGGACGAAGGCGCTGGGGCGTCTCCGGAAGAACTGGCGGAGATCATCGAGTCGCTCCGCGCATGGCAACTCGGGGAAACGTCCGACGGTTCGCGTCTCATGAGAGCCGCTTCGCGATACGCGGTGCGAATGAACGATCCCGGCTTCGTGGATGCGATCCAACTATTCATCGCGGAAGAACAGCGCCACGGGGAGGAACTCGGCAAGTACCTCGATCTGGCCGGTGTGCCGCGAAAGGGGCGAGATTGGGGCGACACCGTGTTTCGGTGCTTTCGCCACCTACTGCACCAGATGGAAGTCTGGGCGACGACCGTGGTCATGGTCGAGTCGCACGCGATGCTGTACTACGCTGCCATTCGACGCGCAACCAGTTCCGGCGTGTTGCGTAAGATCTGCCACCAAATTCTGCGAGATGAAGTACCGCACCTACGCTTCCAGTGCGAGCGCCTCGCCATCCTGCACCGCGAACGGAACCGGGTACTTTTGGCGCTGACAATGGGTTTCCATCGCGTGCTGTTTACCGGCATCACGCTCGCGGTGTGGGTGGGACACCGGCGAGCGCTCCGCGCGGGAGGATTCACGTTCGGGCGGTTCTGGCGCTCGGCCTGGACACAGATGGGTAAGGCGTGGCGCGCGATGAATCCGCGTGCGTATCACTGGCCCGTTACTTCGAGAGCGCCGGGCGTGCTTTCAGCCCGCGCCGGATGATCCCGAGCACGTGTTCGCGCTCGGCTCCGGCGAGCGGCCGGCGGGGTTCCCGGACCCACTCGGGACGGAAACCGGCTTCCTGGATCATGAGCTTAATGTATGCACGAACTTCGGGTGCGTGTCGAGCTTCATCAGCGGCGCGGCCCACCGGTAGAGGCGCCGGGCCTCGTCCCACTTGCCCGCGCGCGTCAGTTCCCAGAGGCGCTGGTTCTCTTCGGGGAACGCGATCCCCGACCCCGCGATCCACCCATCAATCCCAAGGATCGAGGATTCGAGGATCAGGTCGTCCACCCCCGCGAAAACGGCCAGTCGGTCGCCGAGTGCGAGCCGAATCTCCGTCACCCGGCGCGGGTCGCCGGAGCTTTCTTTGATCGCGGCCAAGTTGGGGATGTCGGCGAACTCGGTGAGGCGCTCGGGTGTGACGTCGACGGTGTACGCGAGGGGGTTGTTGTAGAGCATCCACGACAGATCCGTCGCCGCGGCCACCGCGCGGAAGTAGCCGGCCGCTTCGCCCGGATCGGCCTTGTACACCATCGGGGGCATAACCATAAAGCCTGATGCCCCGATCCGCGCACAATCCCGCACGTAGCGAACCGCGGCGCCGGTCGATGATTCCGCGACCCCCGCGACGACTGGCACGCGCCCGCCCGACACCCGGACGGCGTTCTCCACCACTTGCCGCTTCTCGTCCGGGTCGAGCGTCTGGTTCTCCCCGAGCGACCCACACACGACGAGCCCGCTCACCCCAGACGCGATGAGTGCTTCCAAATGGCGTGCCGTGGCCCCGAGATCAAGCGACTGGTCGGACCGGAACTGGGTCGTCACGGCCGGGAAAACACCGGCCCAGCGAACGCTCATGAGATTTCCGTGGACGGAGGCAATGATTATTGGCAAAGCAGTATAATTTGTGAGCGAGCGCGGGGTCTTGACCGAGCGTTGACTCGGGGCTGTATTTCGCGCACAAATTGCGGAGTTTGCTGTGACCGGTTCCAGTCTCGTCACCGGGCTGTTCGGGCGCCTGGCAGAACCGTTCACCGCCGAGGGCGTGTTCGACTGTTTGGCCGGCGTCGTGTACTTCGTGAAGAACGAGCGCGCCGAGTATGTCGTTGTGAACCGCACGCTGGCCGAACGGTGCGGCACACAGGACAAGCGCACGCTGCTCGGCAAAACCGCGGCCCAGGCGTTCCCTCCTCCGTTCGGGCGGTCGTTCTGGGAACAGGACATGCGGTTAATCGCGAGCGGGCAACCGGTCCTCAACCAACTCGAACTGCACCTGTACCCGACGGGCCTGACCGGGTGGTGTCTGACCAACAAGTTCCCGCTCCGGGGATCGGGCGACGTAATCGTGGGGCTTGTTGGCGTGTCCCACGATCTGCACCCGCCGAACGAGAGCGCGGAGGAGTACAACAGCGTGGCCGCGGCCGTTCGGCACGCGCGAGCGCACCTCGACCGGCGGCTGGTGACCGAAGATCTGGCCGTGATCGCCGGACTTTCGGCGTACCAGTTCGACCAGCGCGTGCGCCGACTGTTCCGGCTCTCGACGGGCCAACTGCTACTCAAACTCCGAATGGACTCCGCCGCCGAACAGTTGCGCGACACCGACAGCCCGGTGGTCGAAGTCGGGATGGGGTGCGGGTACGCGGACCAGAGCGCGTTCACGCGGCAGTTCCGCCGAACGACCGGCATGACGCCGGGCGAGTACCGCAGAACGTTCCGTCCTCTCGCCACCGATGAGTGAGGTGAACCCCGCCCGCAAGGGCGGCAGGTACAACCTCCACCGATCGCCCGCGCATGCACACCCACCGCCCTTGCGGGCGGGGTTCACTTGTTATCTCGTCACTCGGTTTGCAGTCGGCAGATCAAGAGCTCGCGCTCGTAGACCATCTCCGACGGGAGCCGGCTGTGCAGGTCGATGAACAGTTCCTCGTGGTTGAGCACCTCGGCCCTCCACGCGACGCGGTCACACGATTGCAACTGGTCGAACGCTTCGCGCGAGAAGGATAGCCCCCGCCACTCGATGTCCTCGTATTTGGGCATCCAGCCGATCGGCGTTTCGCGGCCCAGGGCGCGCCCGCGGACCCGATCCACGATCCACTTCAGCACCCGCATGTTGTCGCCGAACCCCGGCCACAAGAACCGGCCGGCCGAGTCCTTCCGGAACCAGTTGACGTGAAAGATCCGCGGCGTTTCCGACAGCGCCCGCTGCATCCGAATCCAGTGCCGGAAGTAGTCCCCCATGTGGTACCCGCAGAACGGGAGCATCGCCATCGGGTCGCGGCGCACCTTGCCGACCGCACCGCCGGCCGCCGCGGTCGTCTCCGAGCCGGTGGTGGCCCCGATATAAACGCCCGAGGTCCAGTTGAACGATTGGTACACGAGCGGGACCGTCGTCGCGCGCCGGCCGCCGAAGATTATCGCGCTGATCGGCACCCCCGCGGGGTCTTCCCACGCCGGGTCGATCGTCGGGCATTGTGAGGCCGGGGCGGTAAACCGGGCGTTCGGGTGCGCGGCTTTCGCGCCCGTCTCCTTCGCGAGTTCCGGCGTCCACCGATTCCCGCGCCAGTCGAGGCACTCGGCTGGCGGGTCGTCGGTCATGCCCTCCCACCACACCCCGCCCTCGGGTGTGAGCGCGACGTTCGTGAAAATGGTGTTCCGCGACAGCGCGGCCATCGCGTTCGGGTTAGTTTTCGCGGACGTGCCGGGCGCGACGCCGAAGAATCCGGCCTCGGGGTTGATTGCCCGCAGTCGGTGGTCCGCGTCCGGCTTCAGCCAGGCGATGTCGTCGCCAACGGTCCAGACCTTCCACCCCTCGAACCCGGCCGGCGGGATCAGCATCGCGAAGTTCGTCTTCCCGCACGCGGACGGGAACGCGGCCGAGACATACGTCTTCTCGCCCTGCGGGTTCTCGACCCCCAGGATGAGCATGTGTTCGGCCATCCACCCTTCGTCCCGGGCGATGTTCGAGGCAATTCGCAGCGCGAAGCACTTCTTGCCGAGCAGCGCGTTCCCGCCGTACCCGGACCCGTAGGACCAGATCTGGCGTGTTTCCGGGAAGTGGACGATGTACTTCTCCGCGTTGCACGGCCAGGGCACATCCGTCTGCCCCGGGGCGAGCGGGGCACCGAGCGTGTGCATACACGGCACCACGCGCTTCTCGCCCTTATCGATCTCCTCGAACACGGCGCGCCCGATCCGGGCCATGATTCGCGTGCTGACGACGACGTAGGGCGAATCGGTGAGCTGGACCCCGATCTGGGACATGGGCGACCCGACCGGCCCCATGCTGAACGCCAGCACGTACATCGTGCGCCCGCGCATCGCGCCGTCGAAGAGTTGCTTCAGCCGCTGCCGCATCTTGTACGGGTCTTCCAGTTGTTGGTCGGACCGGCGGCTTCCTTCGAGAAGGAGCAGACGAAAGTGCGGTCCTCGACCCGGGCGACGTCACTGGGGTCCGAGCGCGCGTAGTAACAACCGGGCCACAGTTCCTCGTTGAGCTTGAGGAACGTCCCCTTCTCCACCATCTGCGCACAAAGAGCGTCGTACTCTTCCTTCGAGCCGTCCACCCAGTGGATGGCGGCCGGCTTGGTGAGCCGGGCCATCTTCTCGACCCATTTGAGGAGGTGGGTGTTCTCACTCAGTGCGTTCGCCGGGTCGCGGCCATTGAACATGGGATCGATCTCCTTCACGGTCTGCTCGTCGCTCGGGTCAACAAAATGGTACCCGATCGCAACCGTGGGCTTTGACGCGATTGAACACCCCGGGTGCGTTTTGCGCACAGTTTGACTGTTACGCCCACATTGGGCGGACGGTTCACTTACCGCTACGCGATAGGCCAATACGCTTTTTCAGTGCTTCTGTTTTTCAGCATACCCCCGTAGCAGTTCGACGCCAACCGAAGACCACCCGAGCGAGAACTGTACGAAAGTGGAAGACGCACGGGGCACTATTCCTCAATATGGAAACTGACTCCTCACGCTCATCACGAACCGGACCGGAACACTATGCAGCTTGAAGGTAAATCACTCATTGGCTTTGCGACCTCGGACGGTGGAACCGCATTTCGCGCCGCGGACCCGAGCAGCGGCGAGTCTCTGGAGCCGGCGTTTCACAATGCCACGTCAGACGATGTGGCTCGCGCGACACAGCTCGCGCAAGCCGCGTTCGCCAGCTACGGACACGCGAGCGGGAAGCAAAAGGGCGCGTTCTTGCGCCGCATCGCCGAGGGGATTCTGGCCGCTCAGGACGCCATCGTGGAACGCGCGGGGCGCGAAACCGCCCTTCCCCAAGCCCGTCTCACCGGCGAAGTGGCCCGTACCGTCGGGCAACTGAGGTTGTTCGCCACGCTCGTAGAAGAAGGCTCGTGGGTCGATGCGCGTATCGATCACGGCGACCCGACCCGCGCTCCCATTCCGAAGCCGGACGTGCGCTCGATGCAGCGCCCACTCGGTCCGGTGGTGGTGTTCGGCGCGAGCAACTTCCCGCTAGCGTTCTCCGTCGCGGGCGGCGACACCGCTGCGGCACTCGCTGCGGGGTGCCCGGTCATTGTCAAAGCACACCCCGCACACCCCGGAACCAGCGAACTGGTCGGGCGCGTGATTCAGCACGCGGTGCACGAAAGCAACTTGCACGAAGGCGTGTTCTCCTTGCTCTTTGACGCCGGGCACGAGATCGGCCTCGCACTCGTGCGCCACCCGGTCGTGAAAGCGGTCGGGTTCACAGGATCGCGAACCGGTGGTCGCGCACTGATGGAAGCCGCTGCCGCGCGTGCTGTACCCATTCCGGTCTTTGCCGAAATGAGCAGCGTTAACCCGGTGGTGATCCTGCCCGGCGCACTGACGAAAGATGTCAAGCCGCTGGCAACCGGCTTGCACGGCGCAGTGACGCTCGGCGTCGGGCAGTTCTGTACGAATCCGGGGTTGGTGTTCGTTCCGCAAAGCGCGGACGGCGACCGCTTCGTTGACGAACTAGCCACCCTCATCGGTGGCACCGCACCCGGTACGATGCTCACCGCGGGGATTCGGACGTCCTTCGCCGCGGGTGTGGAGCAGCTTTCCACCCGTGCCGAACCGCGCACCCGCGTCGCAATGGCTCCGAACCGCGCGGGCGCGGCCCTGTTCGTCACCGATGCGATCGCGTTGCGTGCGAAACCCGAACTCGCACACGAGGTCTTCGGCCCGTCCACGGTCGTCGTTCGGTACCGCGACGGCGCCGAACTGCGCGAGGCGCTGAACGGTCTTGAGGGGCAGTTGACCGCAACGGTCCACGCGACACCGGACGAGCTAGCTGCGAACGGGGATCTCGTAGCGCTCCTCGGGGAAAAGGCCGGGCGCCTGCTGTTCGGCGGGTTCCCGACCGGCGTCGAGGTGTGCCACGCGATGGTCCACGGGGGGCCGTACCCGGCCACCAGCGACGGGCGCTCCACATCGGTCGGTACGCGGGCGATCTCCCGGTTCGCGCGCCCGCTCTGCTGGCAGAACTTCCCCGACGCCGCGCTGCCCGATGAACTCAAGGAAGCCAATCCGCTCGGCATCTCGCGCTTGGCGGACGGGAAACTCAGCTAAGTGGCACAGACCTGTTTCTGGTGATGCCCCGCCTACAAGGGCGGGGCGTCTCCCGTCAGTAACAATTGCTAACCTTTCGGGAACCGCGATCGCCATTCGGAGTGAATTTTCGCCTCAAGCTATTACCAGTTCGATATTTCCGACTAACGGCCGCATCTGGATGTCAGTTGCATTTCGCTAACAAATGCTAAAATTGCCGCGATTTCGACTCACATCTCGTTAACACTTAGCCCGGTTTATCACCGAACTGCGCACCAATTCGCACACCCCAAGAATCGCGGCACCAAATCTGTCCAATTGTATACGTCCACGAAGCATGGCTCCAAACATTTTTGGAGCGCCGTGAAAGATTTTCTGAAGACTGGTTTGGCTGGTGTGCGCGTGAGATGTGAAGGACGGCGGGACAAACAGGCGTCGGTCAGTCAATCACTTACCCGAACTCGGTCCTCGGTCGGGGGACGACAACAGGCTGCGCACACGGGCCAAAAGTGTCGTAAGGGCTATTGGGTCCGCGGGTTTGGTGAGGTGCAAATCGATACCCGCGTCTGCCGACCGGCGCCGATCGTCATCGGCCCCAAGCCCCGTGACGGCAACGACTACCGGCTGTTTACCGTTCAGTTGCGAGCGGAGTCGACGAGCGACTTCCCAACCGTCCATCCCGGGAAGGCCGATGTCCAGGAGCACAACGTCCGGCGGGTTCGCCAGAGCCGCGAGGAGCGCATCCGAGCCGCACGACGCGACCCGCACCGCGTGGCCGCTGATGGTCAGCAAATCGGCGACCGATTCGGCCACGTCCAGCAAATCTTCGACCACGAGCACGGAAAGTGGGGGGCGCGGTGACTCATTCATCGTTCTTCGTCCTGAGCGGCC
Source organism: Gemmata massiliana (assembly GCA_000531095.1). Lineage (GTDB taxonomy): Bacteria > Planctomycetota > Planctomycetia > Gemmatales > Gemmataceae > Gemmata > Gemmata massiliana. The sequence goes on from HG799465.1 coordinate 476,521, forward strand.
CCGTTGAGAGGTCGGGAGAGGCGTTCACTGCAGTAATACCCACTCAGGCTATCGAACCTTAACGATCGCGTCCCGTTCCCACCCGATTGCGAGGCCGATGACAAGAAGGCTCAAAAACGACGCGAATCCAGGAAATCTGGGACTTCGGCGAGATTCCCAGGCATTCAGAGCCGAGAATCACCTCGAAATCGATCGCACGTCTGACTGATTTTGCTGAAAACGACGTGATTTCGGCTGCACATTCCAGTAGCGAGCCTCGGAAGTTGGTGCCGCGGGTATCGTAGGTTACCGCGGTGGGTCGGTATCTGCCGTGCGCGCGCGGACGGCGTTCATGGCCTCTCGGCCGCGCTGCTCACCCAGCACCCGAGCGATCTGCGTGTGTAGTCGCTCCAAGTCCGGGCCGGTTGGCACAGTGCCCCACAAGCAAATGCCCCCATCGGACCGCTGGTGAATCTCGACTCCGGCGAACGCCGGATCGGACCCCAGGACCGGGGCGACAGCTCTCCACTCTTCTTCAACACGCGAGCTGTAGTTCCCTCCTTCGGAGACCATCAGTCCGCCCACCAAACCGGTGCCAAAACAACACCCGAATCCGAAAACGATGGCGGATGCGAGCACGATCGGACGCAAAGGTACGTCAATTCGAGCTTCGCGCGACTCGCGGCGCGCCCTTCGAGCGACGCGCCAGTGAACCCAGAACACGGCCGAAGAGACCATAAGCCCGAGACCGGATAACCAGATATCCCGCGTCCCGTACCGGCTCTCCAGTTGCAACTCCGCACGCCAACTTCGCTCGCGCACTGCCGTTAAAGTCGCCTCCGGCGGCCGCGGTTTCTGGCCCCAGCGCCAAGTGTCTTCCCAATACCGTTCGTTCGTCTGGTGGCGATTGTAGACCCAACGGTTAATCGTGTACTCGGGGGCTTCGCGCGCGATGATTCCGTGGCCGAGAAAGTACAGCGCGGCGGTGAAGCACACGAGCATCCCGAAGCACGCCACTAGCGCATACGATTCCAACAGCGACCGCCGTCCCATTGAAGTTCCCCGGGCCGAACCATTCGCTCGCTCACTTGTGAGGCGAGTTGACATCTCAGTTCCAACAGGTGCAGTAATTGATTCAGATAGTACGGTGCTGTTGCGTGGAGGCGGAGCGACCTCCGAAGACAATGGCGGTTGGGTCGGCCGATTGGTAGTGGTGTCGTAGCGTGTGCGCAAGCAGATAATCGGGTGCGTTTCAAGCCACCAATCGGTGGAATGCCTCCGGGCAACGAACTATCTAAACGCTCGATTCCGTTACCGCACCCGATGTTGGCGACTACCTTGACGTTACGGTGCCGAGTGGTAATACTCAACCATCTATGGCCCATTCCGGGACGGAGTGAACAATCATGCCCCACGTAGTCACCGCAAATTGTAACGATTGCAAGTATACCGACTGCTGCGTCGTCTGCCCGGTAGAGTGCTTCTACCAAGACGACAAGATGCTCTACATCGACCCGGAAGACTGCATCGACTGCGAAGCGTGCGTCCCGGAGTGCCCGGTCGAAGCGATCTACTCGGAACCGAACACCCCGTCCCAGTGGACGAGCTACATCCAACTGAACGTCGAGCGCAGCGCCGCACTGAAGGCGGCCGGCGGCGACGCCCACATCACCGAAAAGAGTCCGGCCAAAGAAGGCCCGGATTGCAAGAAGAAATAACCGGTCGAAAGTCGTAAAGTCGAAAGTCGTAAAGTCTGAAAACCGGATACGGGTTCGGCTCGAATCTTAAGCCGCTCTCCTCCGGTCTTTCGACATTACGACTTTAGGCCTTTTGACTTGAGACTCCTTCTATGACTGGCCTCGTACTCATCCAGCTCGGCACTCCGGACCGCCCCACTTACGGCGGCCTCTTTCCCTACCTCCGCCAGTTCCTTTCAGACCCGCGGGTGATCGAAGTCCCGCGTGCGATCTGGCTACCGCTGCTCTACCTCCGCATCCTGCCGTTTCGCTCCGGGGCGTCGGCCGAGAAGTACAGCCGCATTTGGGACGCAAAGACCGGCTCGCCCCTTCTGCATTACACCTTGCGCCAGACGGAGTTACTGCAAGCACACTTCCCCAACAACCCGGTCCGGTTCGGGATGATCGTCGGGAACCCGCCGCTCCAAAACACGATCAAAGAAATGGTCGATAGCGGTGTGGACAAGCTCATCGCGCTACCCATGTTCCCGCAATACTCCGCCACGTCCTTCGCCAGCGCGACCGATTCGCTCTTCAAGGCTCTCACGAAGGTGCGCCGGGTACCCGCGGTGCGCGTGGTGCCGCCGTACTATGACCGCCCCGGGTACCTCGACGCCCTCGAAGCGGTCGTTCGCGACGACCTCGCGAAACTCCCCTGGGAGCCGGAACACTTCGTCATCAGCTTCCACGGCATCCCGCAGAAGTACGCACAAAGGGGCGACCCTTACGCCACGCACGTCGTGCGCACCACGCAAGCCCTCGTCAAGCGGATGGGCTGGGCGCGGAACCGCTGGACGCAGACGTACCAGTCGCGGTTCGGGCGCAGTGAGTGGCTGAAACCGTACACAGACGACGTGCTCACAGACCTTGCCAAGAAGGGCGTGAAGCGCGTGTACGTTGCGCTCCCCGGCTTCACCGCGGACTGCCTGGAAACGCTCGACGAGATCGGCAACGAGAGCCGCGAAATCTTCGAGCACGCGGGCGGCGAACACCTCAAAAGCGGCACCTGCCTCAACGATCACCCGAAGTGGATCGAGGGCATGGCCCGCATCCTCCGCGACGAGGGACACGGCTGGCTGTAGCTCCCCCAGGTGAACCCCGCCCACAAGGGCGGTGGGTCACGGTCGCAAGTTGTACCACCCGCCCTTGCGGGCGGGGTTCGCCTGGGCGTGGCCCGTACTCGACTCCGAAGTGACTACGCGCGCCAGTTGATGGCCCGCGTATCATTCCAATAGCAACTCTCCGCACTTCGAGGCTCCACATGGATGCGTTCATCCTTTCCGCGGTCCGCACGCCGATCGGCAAGTTCCTCGGCGGGTTGGCCGAGCTTCCCGCGCCGAAGCTCGGGGCCATCGCCATCGCGGAAGCCCTCAAGCGTGCGCACGTGAAGCCGGAAGCGGTCGAAGACGTGATTATGGGCAACGTCGTCCAGGCCGGCGTGGGTCAAGCTCCCGCACGTCAGGCCGCGATCTTTGCCGGCCTGCCAGACACGATTCCTGCCCACACCACGAACATGGTGTGTGGGTCCGGGCTGAAAACGGTGATGCTCGCGACCCAGAGCATTCGCGCAGGGGACGCGAACCTCGTCGTCGCGGGCGGGATGGAGAGCATGAGCCGCGCGCCGTTCCTGCTCCAAGGCGTCCGGCAGGGCTACAAGTACGGCAATCAGACAACTACCGACGCGCTCGTGAACGACGGGCTGTGGTGCGCGTTCGAGAACTGGCCGATGGGCGATGCCGCGGAGCACATTGCGACCAAGTGCGATGTCTCCCGCGCCGACCAGGACCGATTCGCCGCGCAGAGCCACCAGCGCGCGGCCGCGGCATGGGCGAGCGGCGCGTTCGCGGACGAAGTCGTACCCGTTCAGTTCCAGTCCGCGAACCCAAAGAAGCCGGTTCCGCCCGTGGAGAAGGACGAAGGAATTCGCCCCGACACGACGGCCGAAGGGCTAGCGAAACTGAAGCCCGCGTTTCGGCCCGACGGCACGGTCACTGCGGGCAACTCGTCGCAGCTCTCCGACGGCGCCGCGGCGGTCGTGGTCGCGTCGTCGCGGTTCGTGGAGACGAGCGGCGCGAAACCGCTCGCGCGGATTGTGAGCTACACCATGAGCGGTGTCGCACCGAAGGACATCTTCATCGCACCTGTAACTGCGGTACAAGCCGCATGCGCGAAGGCGAAACTCGCCGTGTCCGATATCGACTTGTGGGAACTCAACGAGGCGTTCGCGTCGCAAATGCTCGCGTGCGGTAAGGGACTGAAACTCGACGAATCGAAAGTGAACGTCCACGGCGGCGCGGTCGCGCTGGGGCACCCGATCGGTGCGAGCGGCGCGCGGGTGCTGGTCACGCTGGTTCACGCGCTCAAGCGACACAACAAGCGCTACGGCTGTGCGTCACTGTGCCTCGGCGGGGGTAACGCGGTCGCGGTGATCGTGGAGCGCGTGTAGCGGTTCATGCAAGAAGAGCTTTTGACAGGATTAACAGGATAGACAGGATAAAGACAAGAAGAGAGTTTGTTCTTAATCCTGTCAAAAACTCTTCGCTACCGAGAGGTTCATGGATGGACGAAGTACGGAAGGGCGCGTCGCGCCGGTCGGACATCTCGCCCGAGCTACTCGCGCAACTGAACGCGGGGACAGCGCCGAGCGCGACGCTCAGCGAGGGGTTGGCCATCGACTTCGCGACGCTGCTGGTCGCGGCGGTCCCGGACATCCCCACCGACTCGGTTGATGTCGTTCGCGAAATGGCCGGCGAGGGAATCACGCGGCGCATGGACGCGGTCGGTGAGTTGCTGCTGCGCCACCTCACGCTCGACGGTTTGCCGACGATCGCGGAGCACACGTCGGACACGGTTCGCGGGTGGGCGTGCTACGTCATCGGTCGCGCGCCGAAGCTCAAACTCAATGCGAAGCTCACACTGATCCGCCCGCTGGCCGACGACCGACACTTCGGTGTGCGCGAGTGGGCGTGGATGGCGATCCGACCGCACCTCGCGAAGAACGTCGGCCACGCGGTGAAGGCGCTGGAGCCGTGGGTACGCGATCCGTCGCCGAACGTCCGCCGGTTCGCGAGCGAAGCCACCCGACCGCGTGGCGTCTGGTGCGCACACATTGAAGCACTGAAGCAGAACCCCGAGTTGGCCCTTCCGCTCCTGGAGCCACTCCAGGCGGACCCGGCGAAGTACGTTCAGGATTCCGTCGGCAACTGGCTCAACGACGCGGCCAAAAGCCAGCCGGCGTGGGTCAAAGCACTCTGCGCACGCTGGCAGCAGGAATCCATCACCGACGCAACCGCGCGCATCTGTCAGCGGGCACTACGGAACGTGAGCGGAGGGAAATAGCGTGGCAATCTCGAAGAAGTATTCGCGTCGCATCGTGGTCGATGGCGTCGCGTACCGGTGGAAGATTGCCCCAGAGCCCTGCTACGACCAAGGCTCTTGTGGGGAACTTGTGGTGCTCGTTTGGCGTGATGATCGACCGAATGGCATTCTCTACCTGCGTGGCGGAGCAAGACCAGATAATTTGCACCGCGCACCGGGAGATATCGCTACCCCACGGCGCATCGCTCAGTCCATTCGAGCGGCGCAGGAAAGTGGGTGGAATCCACTCGCACAACCGGCACTCCTTCGCGATCTTCAACCGCCAAACGAATCATGACTGCACCCGTCGTCCTGATGCTCGAAGACGACGCAGAGCGGCTCGCCCGCTTCCATGCGACCGCGTCGCGCCTCGGAGTCGAGTTGATCTGGTGGCCCGACGCGCATCTCATGGTTGCGGAAGTGGGGCAGTTCTTACCTGCGGCGGCACTCGTCTCGCTCGATCACGACCTTGTACCAACTGGCCCGCGCGATCCCGGTGACGGATTGGACGTTGCGAAGCACCTCGCGGCACTTCAGCCCACTTGCCCGGTCATCATTCACACCAGTAACGGTACTCGCGGTGAAATGGTGGCGGGCGAACTCGAACTCGCGGGCTGGGAGCACCACCGCGTTCCGCCGTTCGGCGACGACTGGATCGAATCCGACTGGTTTCGACTTGTCAGGCGGCTGTTGCGGAACCGAAGCGAACCGAGGTAGGATTCATTACTGGCGAAATGCCAACCGAAAGGAACGCAATGGGCACGATTCACGCGATCTACGAAGACGGTGTATTCAAACCCAAAGAACCCGTATCGCTGCCAGAATCTTGCGAGGTCGAATTTGAGTTGCGTGTGATCGCAGCACCAAACGCAACCGCCACACGACTGGAACAAGAGCTTGCTTGGCTCGCTAACCGCACTGACGCAGACAAAGAAGCCGCACGGGTCCGGCTTTCCGCTCTCACTCCCCCACCCGCACCGATTCCGGAAGGCAAGACACTTTCCGATATGGTTGAGGGTAAGTGGCCGGGTGACGAAACCGATGAACAAGTCCGCGCGGCCCTTGAGAGGCTGTCGTAGTGACTGCTCCCTTATATCTCCTCGATACAAACGTCCTTGTACATTTCGTCCGCGCTTCTGCAGTTTGGGCACGGGTTCGCGACGTCTACCAGCCGCTCACGACAGATCCGCGACCAATCATCTCGGTTGTGACGGCCGGCGAAGTTCGGTCACTCGCTCTGCAGTGGAAATGGGGCCAGAAGAAGCTCGACCAGATGGAATTCGCCCTCGGCTTCTTCAAAGCGGTTACGATTCACGAACCGGACGTTATTCGGGCCTACGCAACCATCGACGCATTCTGCGAGGAGAACGGCCAATCGCTCGGCAAAAATGACGTTTGGATCGCAGCGACTGCCGCGGTTACGGGAGCACGCCTTCTTACTACCGACCGCGACTTTGACCGCCTCAGCCCTTTGTTCCTCGAACGAGACTGGATCAACCCGGATACGAACACCACCGACCCCTGACAAAGCGTCAGCCCTCCTCCCTCGGGCCGCCGCAATCCTGGCAGGAATGCTCACTTCACCGTGACTTGGCCTCAACGCAACTCTCAATCAATTCAGCACTTCCAGCCGCGACCAAAGCCGGGCACGGTTATTGCATATACCGCGACACACAATTGGAGTTCGCGCTTCAAAGTCACAGGAGCCGCAATGGGCCTGAAACCAATCGGCGACCGCATCGTTGTTCGCCGCGAAGCCGCTGAAGAGAAAACGGCCGGCGGGATTCTGCTGCCCGACAGCGCCAAGAACAAGCCCCAGCGCGGCACCGTCGTGGCCGTCGGTCCGGGCAAGCTCAAGCCGGACGGCACCCGCGCCGCGATGCAGCTCAAGGCCGGGGACAAGGTGCTCTTCACCTCGTGGGCCGGCGACGAGTTCAAGGACCGCGCCGCCGACGGCGAGATCCTCCTGATGCACGAAGGCGACGTGCTGTGCGTTCTCGGGTAGCGTCCCGCGCCGAACCGCGACCGAACCATAAACCCAACACAAAACACTAAACACTCCCGACAGAGGTTTAAGCATGTCAGCCAAGCAGATCGCGTTCGACCAGGAAGCCCGCGACGCCATGAAGCGCGGCATCACCAAGCTGGCCCGCGCGGTGAAGGTCACGCTGGGGCCGAAGGGCCGCAACGTCATCATCCAGAAGTCGTTCGGCAGCCCGACCGTCACCAAGGACGGCGTGACCGTGGCAAAGGAGATCCAGCTCCCGGACCACTACGAGAACATGGGCGCCGCAATGGTCAAGGAGGTCGCGTCGAAGACCTCCGACGTGGCCGGTGACGGCACCACCACCGCGACCGTGCTCGCGGAAGCGATCTTCAACGAGGGGCTGAAGGCCGTCGTCGCGGGCACCAACCCGATGCTCATGAAGCGCGGGATGGAAAAGGCCGTCGAGGACATCGTCGCCAAGCTCAAGGAAATGAGCATCCCGGTCGGCGGGAAGAAGGGCCTGGAGAACGTCGCCACCGTCGCCGCCAACGGCGACGCGGACATCGGCAAGAAGCTGGCCGAGGCGATGGACAAGGTCGGTAAGGACGGCGTCATCACCGTCGAAGAGGCCAAGACCATCGACACGAACTACGAGTTCGTGGAGGGGATGCAGTTCGACCGCGGCTACCTGTCGCCGTACTTCATCAACAACCCCGAAACGATGGAGTGCGAGCTCGAAGACGCCTACGTCCTCGTGTACGAGAAGAAGATCAGCGCCGCCCGCGACATGCTCCCGATCCTGGAGAAGGTCGTCCAACAGAGCAAGCCGCTCCTCATCATCGCCGAAGAAGTCGACGGCGAAGCGCTCGCCACGCTCGTGGTGAACGTCATCAAGTCGAACTACGCCTTCAAGGTGTGCGCGGTGAAGGCGCCGGGCTACGGCGACCGCCGCAAGGCCATGCTCCAGGACATCGCGGTCCTCACCGGCGGCACCGCGATTTTTGAAGACCTGGGCATGAAGCTCGAAACCGTCACGCTCGAAGACCTGGGCTCCGCCAAGAAGATCAAGGTGGACAAGGACAACACCACCGTCATCGAGGGCGGCGGCAAGAAGGCGGCGATCAAGGAGCGCATCGCCACCATCCAGAAGGAACTGGAAAAGAGCACCAGCGACTACGACAAGGAAAAGCTCCAGGAGCGCGTCGCGAAGCTGTCCGGCGGGGTCGCGAAGATCAACGTCGGCGGGGCGACCGAGAGCGAAGTGAAGGAAAAGAAAATGCGGGTCGAGGACGCGATGCACGCGACCAAGGCCGCGCACCAGGAAGGCATCCTGCCCGGCGGCGGCACCGCCCTGCTCCGCTCCAGCACCGGGCTGGCCGCCCCCGAGGGGCTCAGCGACGACGAGAAGGTCGGGTACAAGATCATCGTCCGCGCGTGCCGCGCGCCGGTGAAGCAGATCGCGGAAAACGCCGGCGAAGACGGCAACGTGATCGCGAAGGAAGTGCTCGCGAAGAACGACAAGAACTACGGGTACGACGCCCGCGCCGGCGAGTACGACGACATGGTGAAGCGCGGGATCATCGACCCGACGAAGGTCGTCCGCAGCGCCCTCCAGAACGCGGCCAGCGTCGCCACGCTGCTCCTCACCTCCGACGCGATGATCGCCGAAGAGCAGAAGAAGGACAGCAAGAAGGACGCCGCCCCCGGCGCATACGACGACATGTACTAACCAACCCGCGGTCGCGAGACCGTAAGGTTCGGTAACAACGATCGGCCCGGGTACTCAATTGTGAGTACCCGGGCCGATCGCATTTCGGAGTTTGACGAGCCGCGACCGCGAGGGAGCGGGCAGCGACACCCAGCGCGTGAGAAGCAGAAGGAAGAGCCGCGGATAACGCAGATAACGCGGATTAAACAATGAGAGCGATTTACAGTCCCTCAAGGACGAGCTTGGTTTGACGAGGTACGACCGCGCGGGAGCGAGAGTTCTTGTGATTTTGCGACTCTAGAACGACGGCGGCAGTTCATACGAAAGACCGGGCCACTCCTTTTCGAGCATTGCGACAGGAGGCCATCCATAAGGGTGCAAATGTTGCCCGCCCTCGACGCTCACCCCAACGACGCGATCGTCCTGAAACACGGGCGCGATTTCCGGATGTGTTTTCAGCTTCACACGGGTTATCGGTTGGGCCGCGAGAACCGCACGCCAATGTGCGAGCCAATCGCCAAACGTGCAGGTAACGCCATCAACGAAGCCGCGGTGCATAACTCCAGCGAGGCCGGTACAGGAGACGTTGATCTCGCCCCAATCGAGCACCACTTGGGTGATTGCGGCCGGAATGGTCGGCAGCAGCCACACCGTCGCGGTTTGGTACAGAGCACGCTCGCGCTCGCGGAGCGCCTTGATTCGAGTCTTGAGTTGTTCCAGGCCGCTGTGATACGCGCGCAGTTCAGCGCACCGCTGGCAGTCGCCGCGCCACTCGAACAGGCGCCGGTGCCGCCCTGAGTTCCGCCGGCACTCGGGATCGTGCCAACTGAACAACCGAACCGGGCGTTCCAATACCGCGCGCTCGCATTGCACCCGGATGAACTCAGCGCGCTCGTGGCGGCCGCCTTCATCGAGCCAATCAGCGTAGGCCAAGCGATGAACGTCCTCGACAGGTTCTGCCGCAATCGCGGCGAGCAGAGCGGTTTCTTCGATCGTCACGCCACGTCCTCAACTCGTTCGGGAACGAGTCGCACGAACCGCTTCAGTCGGGTGCGGGATACCTATTCCACCTCAAGGCTCCCCTTCGGTCCACTGAAGCCCTTCGTGTTTCGTCGCGCTCCAGCGCTCCGCACCGTTACGGTGTTTGTAACCCTAATTGTTTCCGATTCAGGACGGACTTGTTTCAACGGAAAGGATTGATGATTGGGATTTGTACGCTCGATCGCGCAACACTGCCAACAGTCTCTCGGTCTCTGGTGACACCACTGATCGCACGCCTCATTCGGCCGGAATTGCTAGCTCGTCCACTACCTTCTCGACACCGACCGTGTTCTCGGCCACGCCGACCGCCAATCGTTTGATCCGCGCATCGGGTACCACGCCGCGGAGCGTCACCACGTTCCCCTCGGCTGTCACCTTGAACTCGACGCCCACGAACCGCTTGTCCGCGGCGAGCCGCGTGCGCACCGCGTCGTCGGCGTGCGTTGGCAGCCCCTTGCGTAGCGCTTCGATCGGCGCGGCGATGTTCACGTCTGGCGGAAGTGCCGCTTGTATCTTTCGGGCAGTGAGGCGCGACACGGCCGCGAGTTTATCGCCGTCGGACGCCTGGAACCGGCTCCCAACGAGCACCAGGAACAGCGCAACCAAAATAAGAACGGCCAAAAATTGACGCATCGGAGCGACCCGAACGGAACGCGGGCGAATGCTCCAGTATGACCGATACTCGGCGTCAGCGCAATTGGAGAGAAAGCAAACAACAGCCTCCCGCCACCGAAGTGGGAGAGTCGCTCGGTCCGTGAGGTGTAAAGGATCAGGCCACGCGCACGGCCGCGGACTGGAGCGGCCAAAGAACCCGGCGCTCGATGTCGTCGGAATCGGCCTCGCAGCGCGTTTCCAGAAGGACCGTTGCGCGGTGCAGCAATTTGTGCCGCACGAGCACGTCCTTCACAATTCGCAGGGCCACGTCGTGATCGGTCACGGACTCCAGGTAGACGCTCATGCGCCCGCCGTCGGTTTCGCCGCGCCCGGACTCGCCCGCATTTTCTGCCACAAGTGCCGCGTTGAAGTCACGCTCCAACTGCGTGCGCAAGTCGAACTCTTCGTCCGTCCCGAACGCGCCGGTAACGGGCAACTGCACGACTATCTCGAACGTCATTGCGAGTCCCTCCATGACGGCGTGATGAGTGGGCTGTTTGGTGAAGATATCCGGGGGGAGCCGTGAAGGAAAGATACTTGAACGCGGAAGCCCGCGCTTCGCGCCGTACCCGAACGCGAAAACGAAAAGACCGGCGCCACCCGTGGCGCCGGTCCTCACCAGAACGAACAGTGTTACTGTCCGCCCGCAATTTTGCCATCGATTTCGATCTGAACGGCCTGAACGATCTCCTTGGTCTTATCGTTTTGAACCAGGGCAATCACCTTCAGCGCCTTCATATCCATCGGGCGGTCCGCCTTCGGGAACGGCCGGGTCTTGGCGTACTCGTCGAGGTACTTCGTCAGTTCCTTGCGCACGTCGCCCAGGTCGGCCGTAACGGTCTGCTTGAACGCCTTGTCCTTGATCGCAACGCCGTCCACACCGCCCGGCATCGCGCGTACCACCTGGTGGTGGAACCGGAGTCGGTTCCCGCCGACGTACTTGATGTTCTCTTCGACGAGCAGCAGCCGGAGTTTCATGTCGTCGCCGGCGCCCTCGGTCACCTCGACCGAGATGTCGATCTTGTCGCCCGCGCGCGTGGCCCGGCCGCCGACCTTCGTCTCGACGGTTTTCTCCAGGAGCGGGTCGATGATGCCGCGGTATTGGGTGAACTTGCTCTCGGCGTTGGGCATGCCACCACCGCCCGCTGCCGCCGCCTTACCGTTGAAGAACGTGTTGGGAGTGCTGTTCACGTTGTAGAATTTCGCGCGGGCCACGGTGTCCGCGTTGGTCAGCGGGTCCGGTCCCGGAATGTGCAGGTGGTACTGGATCAGCAGGAGGTCGGTCGGCTTGTACGACTTCTGGAGCGCGTCGAACGCGACGTCCGCGGCCACGCACGGCGGGCACTGCGCGCCGGTGAACAGTTCCATCACGGCGACCTGGTTCGCGCTCTTGTCCTGGCGCCCGGCGAACGCGGTCGGCTTGAACGGCGGGACCGTCTTCGCGTATTCCGCGTCGAGCACGAGTTCCAGTTTGGCGAGTTCGGCGGCCACGGTCTTCGCGGCGTCCGTCTTGCCGTTCTTCGTCAGCGCGAGTTGGTAGGCGGACAGAATCGTAGACCGCACCGCGGCCGAATCGTCCTGCGTCAGCACCTTCGCGGACGGCTCGATCGCGGCCAGCGCGACCGGTTCCAGCCCCTCTTGGGCGGCGAGCGTTTCGGCGACCCGCGCGAGCGTGACGCCCGTGTACAGCGGGCCGTAGGGGGCGCCCTGCTTCTGCACGATCTGGATGAGTTTTTTGGCTTCGTCGGCCGTCGTCTTCGTGCGCGCGGACATCGCGAGCAGGTTCACCGCGGCGTCGGACGCGGCCAGGGTGTCGGCGTGCTTCTCGACCACTTCCTTGTACAAGCCGGGGAGCTTTTCTTCGAGATCCTTGCGCGCTTCAGTAAACTCCTTCTGCAGTTCCTTCCGCTTCTCCTGATCCTTTTCTTGGATCATCTTGCCTTGCGCCGTCGCCACGCGACTGTTGAGCTGCTGGAGTTTCGTCATCGGTTCGGGCAGCGGCGTGCGAACGAAGAGCTCGCCTTCGAGCTTGTCCTTATCGGTCGCGGTCAGCTTGGCCCGGGTACGGAACGTGTCGGTGCCCGTACTCCCCAGGATCACCTTCCCGTCCGCCCCGCGAACCCCGACGAACGCATGTTCGGTCGGAACTTGTCGCCCCCCAACGGTGCGCACCAGTTTGACGTTCAGCGCCACAGTCTTGTCCGTCACGCGGACGTCGCCCACGGTCGTTTCCGTGTTCTGCGGGGCGGCCAGAATGACGACCGACGGCTTCCCGGCGTTCGTCTCGATCTTCAGGATGCACACCGTCGACTCGCCACTGGCGGTCACGGTTGAGAGTTGCCAGTTGCCGGCAATGCCGCCCTCGGCGGCGATTGCACTCGGAGTGCGGTCCGTCGCTAGGAGCGCTGCAACAGCGACCCCGGCGAGCGCGAACAGTACGCGACGCAGCATGAGTAAGAACCTCGCGAGTACCGCTGGCGTTGAGAGGGGAATGTTCACCGGCGGAATGATAATTAGGGTAGCGTTTGCTTCGCGTGGTTCCAGTGTGAAGTTTTTTTGCGGCACAGAACACTTAACAGAGTCGGCTCACACGGTGCCGGTGATCTGCTTCAGTGCGTCAACGAGGTGGTCGATGTCGGCTTCGGTGTTGAACGCACCGGGGCTGACTCGCACGAGGCCGTCGGGAGCGGTACCGAAAGCCTTGTGAATGTACGGGGCGCAGTGCAACCCGGGCCGAACGGCAATGCTGAACGACTGATCGAGCAACCCTGCGAGTTCCGGCGCGGCGAGCACCTCGCACCGGAAGCTGAGCGCGCTCACCCTTCGTGCGGGGTCCGCGTGCCCGAAAAGCTCGAAACCGGGTAACTCGACCAGCGCGGCGCGGAGCCGCTCGCAGAGCGCCTGTTCGTGGCGGTGGATCGCCTCGACGCCCTTCTCTTCCACGAAATCCAGCCCCGCGACGAGCCCGACGACGCCGAGCACGTTCGGCGTGCCGCCTTCGAGGTGGTGCGGGAAGTCGGTCGGCTGCGTGGGCGTGAGCGAGTCTCCGCCGGTCCCGCCCTCGCGCCACGGACGCAGCGTGGCACGCGGACCGACGAACAGAGCGCCGGACCCGGTCGGCCCGAGCAGCGACTTGTGCCCCGGGAACGCGAGCAGATCGATGTTCGCGGCCTGGATGTCGAGCGGGAACGCGCCCGCGGTTTGAGCTGCGTCCACGAGGAACAGCAGGTCGTGTTCGCGCGCGATGCGCCCCACGTCCGCGATCGGTTGCACGGTGCCGAGCACGTTGCTCGCGTGCGTCATCGCGATGAGACGGGTCTTCGGCCCGATCGCGGCGCGGATCGCTTCCGGGTCGATGGTACCGCCCGCGTCGGCCGGCACGCGCGTGAGCGTGATGCGGTTCGCTTGCGCGAGCGCGACGAGCGGGCGCGACACGCTGTTGTGTTCGAGGTCGGTAGTGATGACGTGATCGCCGTCGTTCAGCACGCCCTTGAACGCCATGTTAAGCGCGTCGGTGCAGTTGAGCGTGAACGCCCAGCGGTCCGCGTCGCGCCCGTTGAAGAAGCGGTTGAGCCGGTGCCGGGCGTCGGACAGCGCGTGCTCGGACTCCAGCGCCATCTTGTGCCCGGAGCGCCCGGGGTTGGCGAGCGAGGTCCGCGCGAAGCGGTCCATCGCGACGTACACGCTCTCCGGCTTCGGGAAACTGGTCGCGGCGTTATCGAGGTAGATCATGAGATTAGAATCAGGCGGTGCGGGCGGCGTGAGTGACATCAACGTGTCGGCGCGCCAAATCAACTGTGTAGTGGACCACGAGCGGTGGCACGCGCACGCGCCACAACCCTTCGGACAGATATTCACCGAGACCCAAAGGGTCGAGCGCCAAGAGTTGATCGACTAGCGCGGACGCGCGAGTAACGGCCGCTTGGTCCGATGCACCCGTCCAGACGTCGGCCAGTCCGTCGTCGGCCTCGGGTTGCCAATCGACCGTGAAATTCATGACGCCCCTTTCGGCCCATACGTGCCCGGGTCCGCTTGCTCGAGGCGATCCAGGAACGCCTTCGCATATTCGGCGTCGAACCGGCCGATGCGATCTTGTTCAGTTTGTAGGGCTTGCAGCCGCGCCTGGATCTGTACCCCGGAATACCGCGGGCCGGGCGTCGCGGCCCGGCGCTTGAGTTCCGCAATGAACTCGGGCGTCAGTACGGGATCGAGGCGGCCGACAACTCGACCCGCGGAGTCTTTTACTTCAACGGGCGCAACCGCCCCGGCCAGTTGCTTTGCCTGTTCTTCGGTCAGCACGATTTCTGGCATGATTCACCTCCTGCCCCATCGTACCACGAGCGGCGGACGTCCGGCTACCCGGCTCAGTGCCCGACGTACTTCGCGTAAAGGGTACGAGCCTTGTCCGTTTCGCTCGTGCCCTTGATGATCGCGCGCCCGTCCTCGAACACGGTGAACTCGTAGGGGTCGCCGTTCTCGGTGAGCTGGAACTTCAGCAGGAACTTGTTGTAGCTCACCTCGCCGGACTGCTTCAGCACGCTCGCGAGGTACGCGAAGTCGAGCTTGCCCTTCACGCGGTGGCTCACCTGGACCGCGTTGCGCCCACACAGGGAGGTCGTTTGTGTGCCGTGGGCGCCGTCGAGCCACTCGAAGTTGCGCTTCGCGCAACACGGGCACTGCCCCTTACGCCCGGCCAACGGCGCTACCTTCACGCGCTTGTTCGTGTTCTCCCACACGTCGAGAATGAGCAACTCGCGGTTCACCGCGGCCTTGTTCCCAGACAGTAATTTGATCGCTTCCGTGGACTGGTAACTCGCGACGATGTTCACCGCGGGCGCCAATACGCCGGCGGTTTCGCAGGTGCCGGTTTCACCGGGCGCGGGAGCCGCTTCAAACACGCAGCGCAAGCACGGCGTTTCGCCCGGGATGATGGTCATGCTCATCCCCTGGCTGCCGACCGCGCCACCGTACACCCACGGCTTGTTGTGCTTGATGGCGACGTCGTTGATGAGGTACCGGATCTCGAAGTTGTCGCTCCCATCAAGGATGAGATCGGCACCCTCGCAGAACTCCTCGATGTTGGTGCGGTTGATGTCCGCGACGATCGGCTCCACCGTGACCGACGAGTTGATCTGCCGGAGCTTGGTGGCCGCGGCTTCTGCTTTGGGCAGGTTGTTCGTCACGTCGGACTCGTCGAATAGCACCTGGCGCTGGAGGTTCGACGGCTCGACGAAGTCGCGGTCGATGACGCGGACGAACCCGACGCCCGCGCGGACCAGTACGTTCGCGAGCACGGTGCCGAGTGCCCCGCACCCGCACAGCGTGACGCGCGACGCGAGTAGCTTCTCCTGCCCGACCTTGCCGAGACCGGGGAATCGCATTTGTCGGGAGTAGCGTTCGAGCGGGTTGGTGTCGGTCATGGGTACGTTAAGTAGTAAGGGGGAGCGGTTCGCGCTCCCCCTTCGGTGTGGAGTCGGCGCAGCGCCTACTGACCTATTCCGTTTTCTTTGAGGAACTCTTGCAGGAAGCGCACGTGCTGTTTGGGCCACTTCTCGGTCTTCGCGAACCCGACAAGGGTGGCCATGTCCTCGCGGGCGCGGCGCAGGTCGTTGCCGTCGAGCCGCTGGAGGTACGACACGATGTAGTTCATCGCCTCTTCCGCGACCGCCGCGTTCAGCACCGCGGCCTCGGAGCCTTCGAGGAACACGTAAGCGTGGATCGCGGCGAGTAACAACGGGTGAACGCCGAGTTCCTCCGGGATCTCCGGGAACACCGCGGCCCCTTCGGGGGTCTCTTCGGGCTTCGCGTCCGGTGCTTCGTCGGCCATCGTTCAACACCCAAGCTGGTTGACGAAGTGAACAACCTCGTCTTCGCCAATCAACACATCGGGTTCGTATCTCAGATCGTCGTTGCCGTCGTCCCGCCAGAGTCCGAACCAGCGTATTTCGTGTGGTTTCGCCGCCTCTGGATGTTTCAAGCGGAGCTGTGGGAACCGGGCCAGCAGCTCCGCCGTGATCGTCGGCCCCGTGTTCGCCTCGACGCGAATTGTCACCCAACGGGTACCGGTCACCGCACGGTCGAGGAACATTTCGGAGATGCTGACCACGGGCATCACTCACCCGCCGGCGACGGCCGGAATCAGCGCGAGAACGACGCCGTCCGTGACCGCGGTGTCCATCTCGTCGAGGTAGCGGATGTCCTCGTCGTTGAGGAACACGTTGATGTAGGGACGAATTTTGCCGTTATCGAACAACTTCGCCCCGAGTCCGGGGTACTGGCGGAGCAGGTCTTCGAGCGCGGCCTTGACCGTCGCTCCAGTCACTTCCACTTCCGCCTTCCCGCCCGATTGTTCCCGCATCGGTGTCGGGATCTGGATCTTGATCGCCATATCTCCTCGTCGGTAATCAAACTCGTGCGTTACGGCCGGCGCGCGTGAAGCTCGGTACGCGAGCGCGTCGCTGGCCGTGAATCTTTTCATCTTACTTCGCGAAGGCGGGACCGGGAACGGCGAGCAGGTCAACTCCCGCTCGCCGGACACCTATCGCGTCATGCCAGCGCTGGTTCGGCGACTGCTTCGGCGGCCCCGGTGAGCGCCTCGAAGTCGACCAGCGTCGGCTTGATGATGGTCGGCTCGTCGATCGCGTCGAACACCGCGTCCTGGGTCTTCAGCCCGTTGCCGGTGATGCAGATCACGATCTCCTCGTTCCGCGGGATGCGGCCCGACTCGATGAGCTTCTTCGCCACGGCGAGCGTGGTCCCGCCGGCCGTCTCCGCGAACACGCCTTCCGTCTTCGCGAGGAGCAGCATCGATTCCACGATTTCGGCGTCGGTCACATCTTCCGCCCAACCGCCGCTGTCACGAATCAGCTTCGCGGCGAAGTACCCGTCGGCCGGGTCGCCGATCGCGAGGCTCTTGCAGATCGTGTTCGGCGTCTTGATCGGCTTGTGGCGCTCGCGGTTGCTCTTCACGCAGTCGCTGATCGGGTTACACCCGCTCGCCTGCGCGCCGTACATCTTTGTCGTCACCGGGGCGTCAACGAGCCCCAAGCGGCTCAGTTCGGTGAAACCCTTGTGGATCTTGCCGATGAGCGCGCCGCCCGCCATCGGGCATACAACGTGTTGCGGGAACCGCCAGCCGAGGTCTTCGGCGATCTCGAAGCCGACCGTCTTGGAACCTTCGGCGTAGAACGGCCGCAGGTTCACGTTCACGAATCCCCAACCGTACTTCATCACGATTTGAGTGCAGAGCCGGTTCACCTGGTCGTAGGTGCCGGACACCTTCACCACCTTCGCGCCGTAGAGCGCGGTGCCGTAGATCTTCACGCGCTCCAGGTCGGCGGGCACGAGGATGACCGTCTCCAGCCCCGCGGAGGCGCTGAGGGCCGCGACGCTGTTCGCGAGGTTGCCGGTGCTCGCGCACCCGACCATCCGCATCCCGAGTTCGCGCGCCTTCGAGAGCGCGACCGACACCACGCGATCCTTGAACGAGAGCGTCGGGAAGTTGACCGCGTCGTTCTTGATCCAGAGACGCTCGACACCGAGTGCGTCCGCGAGCCGGTCGGCGCGGATGAGCGGCGTCCCACCGACTTGCGGGCCGACGGTCGGTTCGCCGTCGAGCGGGAGCAACTCGCGGTAGCGCCACATGTTGCGGGGACGGGACGTGAATTTGGCCCGGCTGACGTTCGGTTTGATGCGGTCGTAATCGTAGGCGACTTCGAGCGGCCCGGAATCGTCCGGGCAGAAGAAGTTCGCGGCCTTCGGGTAGAGCTTGCCGCACACGCGACACTTCAGCCCCAGAACGAAGTCGTTACTCGCCACAGCAGAACCTCAGAGAAGAGAGACGCACGGACCGCATCACGCGGTAGAATTTCGTTTTGAGTGGGTGGGTTTGCTTAGCCAGAAGTGCCGCCGGGTTCGGCGGTTGTGGTGAGATAAGAGTACGGCGGGGCCATGAGCCCCGCGCGAGATCTTATCTTCCCCGGCCATACCGCTTCCCCCGTTGTTCGGGAGCCGCGGCGTTTGCCGGGCAGGAGTTAGCACCTGCATCGCGTGCCGCACGTCGGGAACGTGTAGCAGTAGACCGGTTGCTGTGGCGTCGTCGGGCCTGGCCCCTCAGCCACTCTGGATAAGATACTCACCAACTTAAGTTTTCAATAACGGCTGCGCACGCACAGCGCGTTGGAAGAAAGATACGGTACTTTCGCGAATACGGCAACAGCATTCGGGTGTTTTTCACGTTCAGGGCGCTTTGGACAACAGCTCTTCCTCTCCAGTCTCAGTCGCAACTCGTCGCATGAGCCCCTTCGCATCGAAATAGAGCCACTTTCCGTCACCACTGAACACCGGACCTGCCCTACCGACGCTATCCAACACGTCCAGCAATTGAAGGTCAATCCGATAAAGGCGCCGGCCATCGGCGACACGAATCAAATCACAACGTCTACTACCAGCGGTGACACCAGCCAAGTAACGGCCGTCGGACGAAAGAGCAAGCCGACTGTACACACCGGATGGCCCGCCCGCGACCGGAAATGCCCCGGTACGAACCCCGTCGTTGGTGCGGTGAAATGTCAGCTCACACGCCCCGTGCCCGGCCATAGAGCAAACTGCGATTGTCTTACCATCCGCGGACGCGGTGTAACTGGCTGCCCGATAGCTGAGATCTTTTAACCGCAACACCACAGGCGGTGCGTCTGACAACGGATCCCACGCTGCCAATTCTGGCCCCGAAGTGTCCCTCAAATCTCTGAGACTCACGACCCGTTTGAGCGCGGGAACGTAGGTCATGCCCCGGTTCATATCGAGTTCCTCTCGAGCGGGACTTTGCAATCCCTTCCTCTGCGCGACAGTTCCGTCCGTCCGGATCAGGAGGACCGTGCCACCATCGATCAGCACAAGTGCGGAACCGTCCTCCGTAAACGTCATCGTCCCCACGAGAGGGGCGTCAGACGGAAGTTGAACCGCTTTCACGACCCGATTCGTTTCAAGAGAGAAAAACTCGACTTTGCGTTGAAGCAATGGACGAACTGCGAGCAACGTACCATCAGGAGAAACGAGAGATTGGATTAGAGGGCCAGACAGCGGAGCGATTTTCAGTGGTTGGGTACGGAAATCCCAAACCCAAACTTCATTTTCACGGGTGCGATCGGCTCCCTTTTCCAACCGGGCAGCGCCACCGATGACCATTCGCTTCCCGTCTCCAAGTAACGAAAACGAGCGAACCTCTCGGAACTCGGGTAGCTTAGGCGGGTCGACAGACGGGTTCGGGACGGCGGAACCAGGTTCGCCTGAACCGACCTCCTTTGCCGGAGGATCGGCGCTCGTGTTCGCCGGGGCATTGTCTTCGCTCTGACCACGGCTCATGTAGTAGACCGCGCCGGCCACCACACCGACCGTTATTACGAGGCTGAAAGCGGCGACCACGCCCACGACGACGTTTCGCGTTGTGCGCGATTCGCTCTCAGGCCCTGCGGCGCGTGACCGGTTCCGGCGAGGCCACTCGTCGTCTTCCACCACGATCTTCTTCCGCGCCCCCTTGCGCCCTGTACTCGCCTCAACCGGCGATTCATCCTCCACCACCTCGAAGGCCGGAACGTCCGCCACTGGTGCCGGAACCGCGAGCACCGTCTGGCACTTGGGGCACTTGACCTTCTTACCGGCCGCGGCGTCGGGCGCGTTCATCCGGGCCGAGCAACCGGGGCACGTGATGGGGATGGGCATAATAGGGGAGCCTCGAGAAAAGAACGCGGGACGGCGGAACCTGCGTCAAAACGGATACGTCGTCGCGGCCTCGGCGACGTTCAGGGAACATTCGCAGCACGGTTCAGGCAGAAGCGGAAGCCGAACTCTCTTGACTCCGAGCGAGCAGTGATTCAACTACCCCGCGAACCTGCTTCGACTGAAGCACGCGCTTTACCAAATCTTTAAACTCTTGGGACGTCGATGCCTCCGGACGCCACTCCCGTTCTGTGTCGTAATGGTCGGCATCGGGCTCAAATATGGCGGCCTCAAGCGTCGCTGGGTAGGGCTCGTTTATGGCGTGTATTACGGTTAGCACCGTGCGGCGCTCGCCGCTGAGCGCCGGGGCGATCAATTGAAGCTCGTGAGTCACGCTCCTCTGCGAAGATGCGGTCACCACCTCGGCTTCCAACAACCCGTGAGTCTTCGCGGACAGCGCTCCAGCTTGGATTCGCAATACGGCTAACGGCGACAGAATTTTCACGTCAAAATCGTCGGGCCAGTAGCTCGTCATCTCATCGGCCATGATTCCCCCGGCGGTCACCAGTCGAGTCGGAACACTAGCGGTAAGTGATCGGAACCACTTGCCGCGTCCGGTAGACCGTTGACAGTAAGCAACGTGTTCACACCGTCCGTGTCGGGAACGATCACGTCGCGAAGGTGATTCATCAGTTGCGCCCGCAACAACACCTGATCGTAGGTGTTCCAAAAGTAGTTTACACTCCCAGAAGGGGAGCGATAGTAGGTGCCCGAGGGACCAGGGGTTCGGTCCCCGAGGGCGCCCCACATCGGGTTGTAGAAGAGCGGGTATTCGGTGCCCCGCACTTCGCGCTCGCCGCCCAATCGGGCGACCACGTCGCGGCTCATCGCGGCCTGAAGTCCGCCGGCCCAAACGACCGAACTCTCGAATGGGTTGGCGTTCAAATCGCCGACAACGATCGTGCGCTCGTGCCCCTGCTGGGTTTCTGTGGCGCGAATATTCGCGGCCAGTTGGTTCGCGACCAGCAGTTGGTCCATTTCGCCCGCGTGGAGCTTGCTCGGCAGGTGCGCAACGAACAACAAAAAAGCCGGGCGGCGGCCGATTTGGACCCGGAACGTCAGCCACGCTTCGAGCGGATCTTGGTACAGAGCGTGCCAACGAGTGGTAGGCAGCCGCGTGTAAAGTTGAAGTCTCGAACCCGATCCCGGAACGAGGGCGAAAGAGCCTGTCCCCGTGGCGCCCAGCGCCGCTACGATCGTTGCGGGCGGTATGTGGCACTCTGCGAGTACCACCACGTCGGCCGCGTGCGCAACAACCAAGTTGCGCACGCGGTCCGAGAGTAGCTTCTTCTTAATGTTCCAGAACAGAAACGTAATCACGGGCGATCCTTCGCAAATCACGTCCCCATGATGTTGTAACCGCAGTCCACGTAGAGGATCTGACCGGTCACGGCGCTGGCGAACGGGCTGCACAGGTAGAGGGCCGCGTTCGCGACCTCTTCCGGCTCGATCGGCCGGCGCAGCGGGGAGTGCTCGGCCGCGTGCGTGATGAGCTTGTCGAAGTCCGGGTTGATCGCCCGCGCCGCGCGACTGGCGTAGGGGCCGGCGGAGATCAGGTTCACGCGGACGTTCTTGTCGCCCACGAACCACGAGAGCTGCTTCGCGTCCATCTGGAGCGCGGCCTTGCACGTCCCCATGCCGCCCCCGTAGTGCGGGACCACCCGCTCCCCGGCGACGTAGGTCAGCCCCACCACGCTCGCCCCGCCCGGGCGGTTCGCCATGTGCGGCGCCGCCGCCCGAACCATGCTCACGAGCGAGTACGCCGAGATCCCCATCGCCTCGTGGTACGCCTTCCGGCTCGTCTCGATCAGCGACTTCTTGATTTCCGAGCTGAACGCGATCGAGTGAATGAGGATATCGATCCCGCCGAACTCCTTCGCGACCGCGTCCACGGTGCCCTGGATCGAGTATTCCGGGAACTGCGCGTACCGGCGGTTGGTGCGGATCTCCTCCGGCACGTCGGCCATCGTGTCGTAGCTCGCGTCGCACGGGAACAGTTTGGCCGGCTTGAACTCGCTCCCGTCCGGCAGCAGGCGCGACTCCCGGTCCACGTCGCGGGTGAGCACCCCCTCGACGATCCCCATCACGCGCGGGTGGCACGCGAGCACGACCGTGGCCCCGGCCGCCTGGAGCGTTTTCCCGATGTACCACGCGAAGCTAATGTTGTCGCCGACGCCGGAGACGAGTGCGACTTTGCCCGAGAGATTAATGGGGAGCATGAGAGCCTCTGAAAATGACACGGCACGCGGACCGTTCTTGTCCGCGTGCCGTTTTATTGATCCGGTTCTGCGACGGCTTCCGCTCCTGGCTCCTACGCCCCGGCGCCGAGTACAAGTTCAAGCCGTACCCAAACGGTGGCCTAGCGCCAGCGGAAAATGCGAAGCGCGATCGCGAAACTGATACCGCCCCACAAAGTAAGCACGATCAGCGGGTGCGGGAGCGCCTCCCAACCGGCACCATCGTTCATGACCGCACGCAGCCCGTCGTTCAGCGCGGTAAGCGGCAGCGCCTGAATGAACGGCTGCATCCCCTCCGGGAACCGTGCCGCGGAGAAAAACACGCCCGAAAGCACGTACATCGGAAGCATGACCGCGTTCACCAGCCCCGCGACCGTTTCCATCGTGCGCGCGCGCGAACCGATGAGTAACCCCAGCCCGGCGAACCCGGCTCCCCCGATCGCGACGAGCGCGAGAAAAACGAGCGGGTTCCCGCGCACGCGGATGTCGAACACGAGGTACGTGACCCCGAGCAAAAGCCCAATATCGATGAACGTGAAGATGAGCCGACTCAACATCATACTCAGCAGAAAATCGGACCGGCGCATCGGCGTCGCCTGGAAGCGCTTCAAGAGCTTGCGCACGCGCAGGTCACCGACCGCGAACCCCACACCGAACAACCCACCCCCGAGCAAGTTCATGCCGAGCAAGCCGGGGATCAGGAAGTCGATGTAGCGCCCACCCGGTTCAGTCACAGCGGTTTCGGTCGGGAGCGCCTGAGTCGGGTGCGCGGACCGTAACAGGGCGCGGTCTGCGGCGTTGCGCGCGAGCACGCTTTCAGAGCGAGTCTCATCGAACAGGTACTCGTGACCGCCCGCGGTTCCCGGGCGCGGGATGACGATCACGTCCGTTTTCGACGTGCGGAGCCGCTTGCGGCTGGTCGCTTCGTCGTTGAACGCGACATTGAGCCCCGGATCGGCCCCGAGCTTCTCGCGCAACTTCTCGGCCGCGCTGGGGTTCGCCGGGTCGAACAAGATGTCCACGTTCGATGCGGGCACGGGCTTCTCGCTGAACGCCATCCCGAGCACGCACGCGAGAATCAGCGGGAACCCGTACACCCAGAAGAGCGCCGCCGGCTCGCGGTAAAACTCGCGGAACCGGGCCAGCGTCAGTTGCCAGAGTGGAGACATAGTTCCGAGTTCCAGGTGCCCAGTTCCAGAGTTAAAAACACACGTTCCGGTTCGAGTCGGTTTTCAACTCAGAACCTGGAACTCGGAACTATGATTCGTCGCGCAGGTGGCGCCCGGTAAGCGTTACGAACACGTCTTCGAGGGTTGCAGTGCGAGTCGTGAGGCCCGCGATCTTCACTCCGACCGTTCGCACAAGGTCGAGAAGTGCGGGAAGCGCGCGGTGCGGCTCGCTCGCGGTGATCGTAACGTGGTCGCCCTCTTCTCGCACCGAGTTCACGGTAGGCAGATTCGAGAGTTCGGCGGTTCGGGGGCGAGTTGAACTGGTCGGATCGATATCGAGATCGATGACGTGCTCCCCACCAACGCGGGCGATCAGTTCCGCGGGCGTGCCGAGCGCGATCACCTTTCCGTGGTCGATCACCGCGACGCGGTCGCACAACCGCTCGGCTTCGTCCATGTAGTGCGTGGTGATAACGACCGTGCGCCCGCGGTCCTTGATCGAGCGAATCACGTCCCAGAGCTGGCGCCGGGATTGCGGGTCAAGCCCCGTAGTCGGCTCGTCGAGGAAGAGCAACTCTGGGTCGCCGACGAGCGCGGTGGCAACCGCGAGCCGCTGGCGCTGCCCACCGGAGAGCTTGTCGACGTAAAGCGTTTGGCCTTCTCTTTCGAGGCTCACGCGGCCGATGGCCTTCGTTCCGGCGCGATGCCGACCGAGTAGAACGAGCGAAACAGCGTAACCGTTTCGCGCACCGTGAGTTTGTCCGAGAGCCGCGTTTCCTGAAGCGAGATCCCGATCTTGTTGCGGATCTCGGTGTCGTTTGTGCCCCACTTCAGCCCGAGGATCTCCACCTCGCCCGCGGTCGGGTCGAGCAGCCCCTCGATGATTTCGAGGGTCGTGGTCTTTCCGGCCCCGTTGGGACCGAGCAGCCCGAAGCACTCCCCGACGTTCACCTCCAGATCGAGACCGCGCACGGCCTCGACCGGCGGTCGAGCGGGGTACGTCTTCACGAGGCCGCTAACGCGAATGGCAGGGATCATACGTTCAGATTTAGGGAAACGGGAACGAAACGGTCACCGTTATGGGCGCGAGAAATGTAACCCGGTGCCAAATCCGTTCGGGGTCGGGCGACCGACACAGACACCGCCGCGCACAATGAGGTTCACAGAAATCCGCGACGCGCCAAACACGCGAAGTCCATCCCCCACGCGACGCCGATGTGAAGCGCGGCGCCGAGCCAGACCGACCGCGTAACGAGGCTCATGAACCCGAGCACGACGCCCGCAATAATCGACGCGGTCGCTTCCGGCATGGGCTTACCGAAGTGAATGAGGACGTAGGGCACGACCGAGACGAACACCGTGTACATGCCGAACCGGTGCTTGGTTCCGTGAATGATGAACCCGCGGAAGAAGAATTCCAGACTCACGAACTGTGCGGCGTAAGCAAGTTCCCATTTCCACAAGTCTTTCCGAACGTGCTCAGGCGAACCGAACCGAAAGAACGGGTACGTTTGCTGGAACCGGTCCTCGCCCGAGCAGACCCACACGAGCGGGACCATGACCAGCGTGAACAACACGTACAGCGGCCACGCATTGAGGACGCCGCGTAACTTCAGCCCGTAATCGGCCGGGCGCGCACGAAACCCAATCGTGAGAACCAGTAGCGGAATGATCGCATACGTGAGGACCGCGATACCCGCCCACCACAGGCGGGCAGCGAGCTGGTCGCCGCTCCATTTGCGAAGTATCGCGTCGACCTCGGCGCCGGAATCCGGTCCACTGAACGTGGACGCCAGGAACCGGGCCGTTCCGAGCACCTGACCGGGGGTCGCGGTGTACTGCTGAAGCGTGAGGCAAATCGCGGCGGTGAGCAGAACCGTGGGCGTCTTCCAGTCGACCCGCCGGCCCTCGTCGGAAAGCCGGTACGCGAGCGACTCCGCTTCGACCCGACGGAGCGGCTCGCCGAACCACGTTTGCCAAACGTGCAGCAACAGTTTGGTCATCGGCCCGAATCACCGCGGAGAACGAACGGGAGTGTCTGCGAAAGTGTACTGGCGCTCCGAGAAATGAGAAAGAGCGCTACTCTTTGCCGAGCACCAGATCCACCACCCAGCACCCGCGCACGTGCGGCCCCGGGCCGCGGCAGTGGTCCAGCACATCGGCACGGTCGCAGCCCGCGTCCTGGAGCGCGTCCGCCAGGATCGGCATCGCGCCGAACTCGCGCGACTCGTACATCTGCGCCGCCAGCGCGACAGCGGTCGAGGTGCGCCACGCGGAGGAGAAGGCGACGGGGCGGAACGGGTTGCCGATGACTTCGTGAATCAGCCTTAGTGGGTAATCGGCCAGAGTAGTATGATTGAACGCGACGAGCTTCCTCAACGCCTTCACCACGCCGTTTGTGTCGGTCGGCCACAAGATGTGAGCGAATCTCCAGTTCCCGGGACGGGCGTAAAGCTCCGACTCGAATTCGTCCCACGGCCGCGGTCGGTCCGCTGCGGCTTCGATGAGGTCTTCACAGAGCTTCGCATCTCCGCTCTCAGGGAGGCGTTGCAGGCCGCGGACGAAAGCCGCGGCGATTAGTCGCATTTTCCGAATCGATGCGTGTTCTTGCACGACGAGAAACTGCCGCGGGTAGGCATCATTCTCATTCAGCCATTCCGCTTCGGTCATCGGTTATCCCCGGAAACCGCTCCAGCATGACCGATCTGCGGCCACGGGTCTACTCATCGAACAAATTCGGCGGTTGCGGTGGATCGATCACCGTGAGGCCGGGCGTGTCGCGGAGCACCTTTTCGAGCCGCTTTGCGTTCGCGATCGCGTCCGGCATCCCCGCGCGCTGGTACTCGTCGGCGGTGATCTCCAAACTTGTTTCCCGTGTACCCACGCAGTTGTTGAAGAAAATCAGTGCCTCGTCCGCGCGGCCCTTTTCGGCCGCGGTCTTCAGTCCCACAGCCCACTCGCGTAGCTCGGCCTCAGTGTAGTCGTAAGCGTAGCGCAGTTTACCGTCCTGATACCAGTTGTCGGCGTTCTGGGAATGGAGCCGAGCGTAGATGCGGCGGTTCGCGATTCGTAGGCCGCGCGGGAACAGTGTGGGAACGTCGGGGACACCTACACTCACCAGGTCCAGATCGACGTGCTCCATCCACTCGCGCAAGTTCGGCGCGTTCCAGGACCGGTGCCGGAACTCTACCGCCACCCGGTGCGGCTTCAGTTGCGCGCCGACGTGCGTGATCCACGCGCGGTTGTCGGCAGTGTTATGGAACGCTTCCGGTACCTGGAAGATCAACCCGAGCGACTTCCCCGTCGCGACGAGGTGATCGGCGGCCTGTTTGAACGCCGGGATGTCGTCGACCGACCTCTCGTGGCTCACGGACTTCGGCACCTTGAGCGTGTAGCCGAACCCGGGCGGCGACCGACGGGCCATCTTCGTGATCTGCTCGCGCGTCGGCGGGCGGTAGAACGACGAGTTGATTTCGACGGCCGCGAACCGCGTCGCGTAGTACGGCAGCATGTCGTGTTGTGTGGTGCCGCGCGGGTAGAACCCGCCGACCCACGCGGGGTACGCATAGCCCGCCGTACTGATCCGAACGTTCATTCCGGTTTGTAGGTTGTGTACACAGAGTGGGCGAGAAGCTTATTCTAACCGCACTCTGTCACGCACGGAAACTCGGTGAGCCAATGCGCACGCGCCGTTACGGTTCGGTTGCGCACCACCAATCACTCTCGCGGTTACACTGAGCAGATCCACAAGCCCCCGGAGACCGTTCATGTCTGCTCAGATGTTCGGCGAATTGCTTCCGAACGGCATCTCCATTCTCATCGGCATCTGTGTAACGCTGGTCGGGTTTCGCGTCTTCGGGAAGAAACCGGGCGTGAGCGAAGAAGCCGATCGGTGGCACGCGAAGACCGGGAAGTGGTTCAAGCTTATCGGCCCGGTGATCGTGCTCGGCGGCCTCGTGTCGCTCGTCGCAACGACCGGCAAAGGTTGGTCGCGGACGGCCGATGGTTGGAGCCGCCACACCACCACAGACGGAGCGTGCAGTGTCGAATTCCCGCACGCCCCGCAACACGATGTAGGTTCCGAGGGAGAGGAGGACCGACTCGTGGTATCTCTCTCGGACCGCAATGTGAATTATTCACTCACGTTCTCGGATGTCCCGGAATGGAAAGACATTCCACTCGAAGAACAGTTCAACAGGCTCCGCGAGCACTATATGGGCAAGTCGTCGGGTAGCACGACGCCGTTGCTACTCGATGAGCACGTGCTCAACGAACACGGCTTCCCCGGTCACGAATACCACATCGCGGTCGGGCACCAGTTCGTCACGCGGATCAAGGTGTTCATCAACGGCTCGCGCGTCTACCGCGCCATCGCGGTGAACCCGCCCGATATCGAACTCGATCGCAAGTCCCAACGGTTCATCGACTCCTTCCGCTTCGAGATCCGCAAGCCGTAATGCTAAGTGTTCTCTCTACGCCATCGCCATTTGGGTTACCGCACGGTACGATGCACACTCACCACTGAGAGTCGCACCATGTCGAAAGCCAAGAAGCCGGTGTTGGCGAAGCTGTCCGACCTCCAGCAAGGGAATTACGTCGACTGCTTCGTGCAACTCGCGGAGAAGCAGCGCAAAACACTGGCGGACGGCAAACCGTTCATCACCTGTAAATATCGCGACGCCAAGCGCACCGTTGGCGCCGTGCCCATTTGGGGCGACGCGCCGCTGTTCGAGCCGGCTCTGGATTGGCAGGTCGGGCAGTTCTTCAAGGTGCGTGCGACCTACACCGAGCACGAAAAATACGGCCCGCAACTCGATGTCGAGCAGATTCGGCAGGTCGAGGACCGCGACCGCACGGACGGGTTCAGTGAACTCGATTTCGTGGAGCGCTCCCGGCACGACCCGGCCGAGATGTTTGCGGAACTCGAAACCATCGTGAACGGCGAGATCGTCGACAGCCCGCTCCGCGTGCTCGTGCTGAATCTGCTCACCACACATGCCGCGACGCTCAAAACGCTCCCGGCCTCCACTCGACACTTCTATACGTTCGCGGGCGGCTGGCTCGAACACACGCTCTCGGTCACGCGCTCGTGTATCTGGCTGTCGGACCGGTACGCCGCACAGTTCCCTGAACTGAACCCGCCCCTCAATCGTGGGCTGGTGGTCGCAGCCGCTGTCCTGCACGACATCGGCCGGGTCCGCGGGGTGGACCTGCCGCCCGGCCAGCCCGGTCACGTGAATGTTCCCGGCGAGTTATTCGGGCACCTGTTCCTCGGCTACGACATGATCCGCACGGCCGCGCACACGGTACCCGATCTCGATCCCGAGCTACTCGACCTCCTGTTACACTGCGTCATCACTCCGCTGCGGCTCCCGGAGCGCGGGGCGTCGCGGTTCCCGTGCATCCCCGAAGCCCTGATCCTCCACCACGCGGACGAACTCGACGGGAAGATGGAAATGCACGTCCGGTGCCTCACCCGCGACACCTCCGAAGGCCCGTTCACCGACCGCGACCCCATCCTCGGGCGCCCGCTGTTAAAAGCGCGCAAGGTGTGACGGTATCTCTTGTCGCGAGAGAAGTGAAAGAACCAACCGCGGAGAACCCACGTGAGCGCGACCGCAACGAGCCTTTACGACGTCCCCGTTACCACGATCGACAACACGCCGACCACACTGGAACAGCACCGCGGTAAGGTGCTGCTCGTCGTGAACGTCGCCAGTAAGTGCGGGTTCACCGGGCAGTACAAGGGGCTGGAAGAACTGTACCGCAAGTACAAGGACCGCGGGCTGGTACTGCTCGGGTTCCCGTGCAACCAGTTCATGGCCCAGGAACCGGGCAACGCGGAAGAGATTCAGTCGTTCTGCTCGCTGAAGTACGACGTGACGTTCCCGATGTTCGCGAAGGTGGACGTAAACGGGAAGAACGAGCACCCGCTGTACTCGCACCTCAAGGACGCGGCTCGCGGTACGCTGGGAACGCGCGGCATCAAATGGAACTTCACCAAGTTCCTCGTGGACCGCGCCGGGAACGTGGTCGCGCGATACGGGCCGATGACCGCCCCGCACCAACTCACCGCCGATATCGAACGCCTGTTGGGGTAACGGAATGAGCGACGAAGCCGGCTTCCTGAAAGCGATCGCAGACCGACCGGGCGAGCGCGCCACGCGGCTCGCCTATGCCGATTGGCTGGAGGAGAACGGGCGCCCCCAAGAAGCTGAATTCCTGAAAGTGCAGTTCCAGATCGAGGAAATGAACACCCGGCTCATCGAACTCGGCGGGCAACTCGATGCGAAGTGGCTGACTGCGATTGGAAACGTTCGTACCGAATCACTTCAGTTCACCTTGCGAACAAGGCGCGTACTCACGTTGTGCGAGCTACGACAGTGGGATTTTTATGCGAGTTTACTGGAAGATCGTTCGATGATCGAAGAGGTCCAGCGCATTGTCGCAGAGGAAGAATCGCGACAGGGGCAGCGCCCTTATCTCATTCAGCACATCGAACAAGAAAGACCATCTTCGATTAAGCCACTGGAAATGCTACCTACAGATGGGTTATGGGAATTTCTACCTACAAGTGAGTCGTTGGGGGTGACGTTGCCTACGATCGTGTGCGTCGGACGGTTTCAATCATTCCAATCCGCACGAACCCCAAACCAGAACGCCTCCGAACTCACAATCATCTGGTTTCAAGACGAGTACGCATTCCCAATTGATCCCGGTGTGCGCGAACAGATCCGCGCCCTTGACTGGAATCAGCACGCACATGATTTCAGTTGGTGACGTCACTTCACCGGCACGTCCCACAGCTTCACGGTGCCATCGCTGCCCGCGGAGACGAGCGTCTTGCCGTCCGGGGTGAACCCCACGCCGAACACGGCGCCGCGGTGACCGGTCAGCGTCTTCACTTCCGCACCGTCGGCCGCGGTCCACAACTTCACGATGCCATCTTCGTGACCGGTTGCCAGGAACTTACCGTCGCAATCGAACGCGACCGCCCGCGTGCCACCAGCGCTGCCCAGTTTCGGGCGCTCGGATTTGTCGGCCAGTGTCCACCACCGCGTGCCGCCCGTGGCAGCCGCCGCGAGTGTTTTACCGTCCGCAGAAACGGCCAAAGCGTAAACGCGGTGCTTCTCAACTGGCAACGGACCAAGTGGTGCGCCGGTCGACCAGTTCCACAAGCGCACGCCACCATCCTCACCCGCAGAAGCCAGCGCCTTGCTGTCCGCGAACGCGAGCGCGTGAATCCGTCGCGTGTGGCCCTTCAGAGTGCGAATCGGTTTCCCGTCCGGCACGGTCCACAGACGAACGATGTGATCGCCACCCGCCGAAGCCAGCGTTTTGCCATCCGGAGCGAACGCGACACATTCAACGGTCGCGTCCGAAGCGTTAATGACCGCGCCGGGCGTTCCTGTCGCCGCGTCCCACAGGCGCACGGTCCGATCGTCACCGCAGGAACTCAGTGTTTTGGAGTCGGGAGAGAAGGCGAGGCCGAACACCTTACCCGTGTGGCCTTCGAGTGTGAATTTCGTGGTGGTCGCACCCGCATCCCACACGCGGATCACTTTGTCTTCACCCGCCGCGGCGATCAGTGCCCCATCAGGTGACACCGCGACCACGCGAACGCTCCCACCCGCGCTCAAGCTGACGCGCTCCTGACCGCGTGGCCACAGCAGCCACACGCCAGCACCGACGAGAATAACGGGCAGGAAAAAAGTCGCGCCGCGAACCCATCCGCGGCGCGAAGACGTGGCAGTATCTGTGGTCATAGATGGCTCAATAATCCCCGATCACTTCACCACCCGCGCGGGTTCCGAGCCGCTCCCAGGTTACCGGGTTGACCGTGTTCTGGATGACTCGCACGGACCCGTCGCACAGGAGGAAGTTCACGCCCTGCGTGTGGTTGCTGTTGGAGTCTTCGACGTGATCGAGTGCGTTGTTCGGGACGCGCCCGTCGACCGCTTCTCCCGTGTTCGTCAGGCACAGCGTCGGCGGCCCCTCGAACTCGTAGGCCGGATTCAGAGGCGGATTCGCGCAACCGGTCACCGCGCCCACCCACGTCGTTTGCGGCGACCGCTTGCTCCCGCGCTCACCGACCATGAGCGTGTTGCTCAGACCGTCGGTGATGTCGCCCGCACGAACCTTGCTGTTGCGGTACAGCACACCGTTAGCCGTGTCCGGGTACCCCGTTACCTCGAACGTGCCGCCCACACCGACGTAATTGGCAAACGCGACTGTCGTCAGCACGGTGCCGCTCTCGTCCACCGCGTTGAACGTCGGCGAAGTCGGGTTGTCCGACGGGCACAGGAACACCGGGATCTGCCGCACGCGCGCCGAAGCGTTGGCAGAATCGCGGATGTCCAGGGCGTAGTTGATAGTGCGAGCGAGGTTGTCTTGCTCCAGATCGGGGAGCAATACCGCGGCCCACCCCCAGCCCGGCCCGGTACCGTCACCGTTGGTCGAAGCGGCACCAGAGCTGAACCCCGCCGGGAACCGCTCCATCCGCGAATGGTAGCTGTGCATCGCGAGGCCGATTTGCTTCAAGTTGTTCTGACACTTCATCCGGGCCGCGGCTTCGCGCACCTTCTGCACGGCCGGCAAAAGCAACCCGATGAGGATCGCGATGATGGCAATCACGACCAGCAGTTCAATCAGCGTGAACCCGCGCGGCGACTTCGGATGATACTTCGACACCGTATGACCTCCGCGAGCAATCAATAACCCTCAATACGAAGATACAGACAGAGTAGTTCAAAGTAAAACCGCTTTCGCCGATTTTATCCCCGGGTGGGGGGGTACGGGCTCCCGCCCTGTGCTACGAACGCCGGCCGCTCCGCGGCGTGAAAGACATTGGCCTTCACCACATCGAGACCGTGGTGAAGGCCAATCAGAGTGCGAATCGGTGTTGCTTTTCGCCCCGGAGGGGCCGACTTCCGTAGCACAGGGCGGAAGCCCTGTGGCCCTATTGGAATTGCGGTTACTTCTTCGCGGGAGCGAGCAGCGCGTCAGCCTTCGTCGGGTTCTTCTGTACGTAGTCCGCGATGCCGTTGAAGAACTCCAGGAACTGCTCCGCCCCCTGCTCCGCCACGCGGGGGGCCGCTGGTCCGATCAGTCGCAGCGCCAGAGTCGCGGCCTTACTGTCGCTGACGAGGAAGACCTGCACGCTGGTGCTGAACGACGCGACGCCGTCCTTTGTCGCCTTCCGCGGGTGCGTGAGGATCGCGACCGCCTTCACCGGAACGGCGGGAGCGGCGGCGCCGGGCTTCACCTTACCCGTGGCGTACCACACGCGGCCGTCCTGGAACGTGCCGACCGTGCGCCACACGACCTCGCTGCCGTGCTCGTCGGTCCAGGCGAACAGCCCGTTCCCGGCGTCGGAAATGGGCACGGCCGGCACCTTCATCCGGTGCCACGCCGCCGCCACTCGGTCCGGGTGGTCGAACAGCCACTCGTACATCGAAACCGTACAGATGACGTCCGGAGCGCTCGCGCGAGTGGACACGGTCGGCTTCTGCACCACCTTCATGACGGCGTCGCGGTAGTCCGCGTGCACGATGTCGGCGAGGTTCACGCGGACCGCGCCGGCCGTGTTCGGAAGGGCCGCCGGCATCGCGGCCGGCATTGCGGGGGCCGGAGCACCCGGATCGTCAGACACAGATACGGGGGGCGCGGCCTGCACCACTCCCGCCACCGTACCACCCAACAGCACGCCCAGTACCTTCGCAGGTCCGGTCATTGGGCACCTCGTCCGTGATAGGCGCGCGGCACGGGTCGGTTGGGGGCCGAACCACCAAAGGGAGGACCGCGCGATACGTCATAAAGAATCGAACCGGCGCGACCGCGATCATGAACAATTCTGGTTACCCAGTCCGGTTGCCCTTGCCGCGGCGCGAGTAAACGGGGTACCCTCCCGCCGCGAGCGCAGCTTACCAGCGCGGCCGCTCTTCGCTTTGTCACCCCGGTTCCAAATGACCGGGCCACAATGGGAAGTGCGGCGGAAGTTCAGCGAAGGTCAGGAGGACCGGCAAATGACACGCAAGCAGTGGATGGTGCGCGCGGGCGGGGGGCTGGCGCTGGTCGTGGTGGTCGGCGGCATCTGGGCCGGGTTCAACGCTTCCGTCATTCGCGCAAAACTCACAGCTCGGCAACTCGCCGGCGCGACCACCGATGAAGAGCGCACGCGACTCGCCGATCAACTCGTGGGCTACGGCACACCGGGGTTCGACCAACTCATTGACTTCGTGAAGTCGGGCGACGACGCCCCGCGCACGGCGGCCACGGCCGCACTCGACAAGCACCTGAACTCGCTCCCCGACGAAGACGCTCGGGCGGTCAACATCAGCGGCTCAGTTCTTGAGGCATTCCCGAGCGCGAACGAGGCCGGGAAGCGCGCGATACTAACGCTTGTGCCCGTCGTCCTGAAGCGCACCGGTAGCGCGCACGCGGATCGCTGCCGAGTGGTCGTGGCCGAAGGGCTGAAACTCCCGGACCTGGAATCGCGACTCACAGCTGTGCGCCTCGCGATCCACCCCGAGATCGGGCTGCGGACCGAAGTCGTTCCGTTCCTGTCAGCGAAAGAGCCGGAACTTCGCGGCGCGAGCCTGTTCGCGGTCGCGGCCAACGCAGACGGGGATCAAGTGCTCGGTGACGAGGAACTGTTCCGGTGGCTCCACGACCCGGACGCGGGCGTGCGCAAGGTCTGCTACGACGCGCTCGTGGGCCGCGAACGCTCCGAAGTGGACATCGCGCTCGGTCGGCGCCTCACTCACACCGACCCGAACGAACGGCTGAAGCTGCTCCTCGATCTACGGTACGACAACGACGTCGCGGACCCAGAACCGTGGTTAGAGCGCCTGAGCCGCGATCCCGAACCGGCCGTGCGCGCCGGTGCTGCGCGGGTGATGGCCGAAGTCGCGGCGCTGCGGAAGATCCCCTGCCCCGCCTGGATCGCCCGGGTCACGGACGGCGACGTTCACCCGACCGTGCGGTTCGTCGCGATGTACTACCGGCAACTCCCGGTGGCGCCCCTGAACGGAGTCGTTCCGGCCGGCGGACTTCCCCAAAAATGATCTTGCGAAAAGTAGCCCGCACGTTTGTCAATGCGGCGGGCGAATCACTCGTGAATTAAGAAGATGGCACCGGGCGATCTGTTCTCCCTGCAATCACAAGCAAATACAGTTAGTTCACGCGCCCGATCAATATTCTAGTATTCTTCTCTTGATCCACATCCGGACCGCGCCGTCAACGGAAATATGAAAAAATCCGTCGTTCTTGGACACATTGATCCTTGACGGCGCAACTTACCCGCTTTTACAGTGGAAGTTAGATGAGCGCGCGCCTGAAAGTTTACACTCATAAAGAGGTGTAATCCTAAACAGGTCCGCACCCTTCCCGCGACGTGGGCACTGGGAGGGGACGCCGAAACCGGTTCGCCACAACCGCTGTTCGGTCGCGGAGGTGTGGGTTCGCTCTCGGAGGAACAGAGCATTTGGGTGTGGTGTTTGATGCACCAACCCTGGAATTACTCACGGAAAGATAGACACCAATGCTCGTGCTGTCCAGGAAAAAAAACGAGTCGATTGTGATCAACAACGACATCGTTATCACGGTGGTCGAGATCCGCGGGGATAAGGTGCGTCTCGGCATCGAAGCCCCGAAGGACGTACCCGTTCACCGCCAAGAGGTGTTCGAGGCGATTCACGGCTCAAAGGCTCCGGTCGTCGCGACGAAAACGGACGACACCGAACCCACGGCCTGAAGCGCACGACAGTCACCCGCCACGCACCCGCCCGGCTCCGGGACGGTTCACTCGCTCGTTTGCAGCCCCTCAACACAGTCTCGCAACGAGATCGCAAGCACATCGCGAACTGCAATTAACTGAGTAAAAGACGAGGACCGAAGCCACTGAGCGCCTCGGCCCCACATCGTTCACCGCACGTTACTCACTTCTTCGACAAATCCGTGAACTTGATGTCCTTGAACTCGACGCGCATCTTCGGGTAGCCGGTGTGCATTTGGAACGCGATGATGCCGTCCTTCGGTGCGTCCTTCGCCTCCTTGCCCGGGAGCTTGGCGAAGTCCTGGTCAACCATCGCTTCACCGTTGATCTTGATCGTGATCTTGGTGCCCTTCGCGATGATGAGGTAGTCGTTGAACTCGCTTTCCTTCACGGCCTTCTTGATCGTGTCCGGGCTGGACGCCTTCATCATCCCGCCGACGCCTTCACCGTAAAGGCTGCCCCAGTAGCCCTTACCCACGTCCACTTGCGGCCCCTTCACTTTGAACAGTTTGGCATCGAACACTTCGCTGCGGATCTGCACGCCGCTGTTGCCAACGCCATCACGGAGCTGGACCTGGCACGAGAGCTCGAAGTCGCTGTACTTCTTCTTTGAGCAGAAGAACGTGTTGTATTGCAAGTTCTCGGACGTCTCGCCGACAACCGTCTTGGCCTTCGGGTCGAGCTTCCAGAGGTTGGCGTGCCCCTCCCAGTTCTCCGGCTTGAGGAAATCTTCGGTATCATCGGCGCGAACGAATTGCGGTGCGAGGACGAGCGCGACGACCGCGAGCGGCGCGGCGCGGAAGAGGCGGGGGCTGCGCATGACTGAACTCCGTGAGAGTGTAAGGACCAGAAGTCCCGGTGGGTAACTGGAGGCGGGACGGTGACATGGTTACGTCGCGCGCGCCGGAACGCAAGGGGCTGGCCGCGATCGGGTGCGGCGGGTATGTCGGGTATGTCGGACACCGGTCGACTCCCGCAGAAGCATTATTACCCGCCCGCCCTCTTACCGGTGCCCGATTCCCGACACACCCGACATAACCGATTCCTCGGAGGCTGCTCGTGTCGTCCCCCCCTCCCGGCGCTGCCGCCGGTCTGTCCGCCGTTACTCGCTGGCTCGTGGTCACCGTCGCTGCCATCGGCTTCCTCTTCGACACCTACGAACTGCTAATGTTCCCCGTCATCGGGGCGCAGGCACTTTCCGAACTGCTGAAGGTGGCGCCGGACAGCGACGCGGTGCGCCTGTGGTCGGGCCGGATGCTGTGGATCGCGGCGCTGGCCGGTGGCGTGTTCGGGCTGCTCGGCGGCATGCTCATTGACCGCCTCGGGCGCAAGACGGTAATGGTCGGGAGCATCCTCGCGTACTCGCTCTCACCGGTCGCCGCCGCGTACAGCACCGAGCTGTGGCAACTGATTCTGTTCCGCTGTACCACGTTCATCGGCGTGTGTGTGGAACTGGTCGCGGCGGTCACCTGGCTGGCGGAACTGTTCACCGACAAGCGCCAACGGGAGATGGTGATCGGGTGGACGCTCGCGTGCGCCTCGCTCGGCGGCATCTTCGTCACGGAAGTGTTCAACGAGATCGCCGCGTTCATGCGCGCGCACCCCGAGGGGGTGTCGTGGTTGCCGGTGCCGCCGGCCGCGTGGCGGTATACGCTCCTGACGGGGCTGATTCCCGGCGCGCTGATTCTGCTCCTGATGCCGTTCGTTCCCGAGAGCCGCGTGTGGAAAGAGCGGAAACTGGCCGGCACACTGAAGCGCCCCAGCTTCGGGGAATTGTTCTCGCCGGGGCTCCGCAAAACCACCATCGTGACGACACTGCTCTCGGCCTGTGGATACGCGGCGGCGTTCGGCGCGCTGCAACTCACGCCGCTGCAAATGACACCGGGCCTGCCCGTTCTCGATCCGATTAAGAAAGAACACGGCCCCGCGGTGAAGGCGGCGACCGGGAAAGTCAAAGCGGCCGACGAAAAGCTCGCCAAAGCCGAAACTGAGAGCGACAAGAAAGCTGCGTCGGAGGAAAAATCTAAAGCCGAAAAGGGGCTCCGCGAAGCACAGAAGCCGATCACCGACGAGATCAACGCGACGCGGGGGAATATCCAGCGGTGGCAGGAACTCGGCGGTCTGACCGGGCGAATTCTGTTCGCCATTCTGCTCCTGTACGTCGCGAGTCGCGTGCTGATCCGCATTTTCCTGCTGCCCGGAGTGGTGCTGTTCCCGGTCGCCTACCTCGTGCTCTACCAGGGCGATTACACGGTTTTCGCGGCGGCGATTTTCCTCTGCGGGCTCGTCACGATCGCACAGTTCAGCTACGTGAGCGAGTACCTGCCCAAAGTGTTCCCGGTTCACCTGCGCGGCACCGGTAGCGGGTTCGCAACGAACGTGGGGGGCCGCATGCTTGGTACGATGGCCGCGACCCTGAATACGGAACTGCTGGCCCCGATGCTCAGTGGTGAGGGGAACCCGGCGAAGGTCGCTAAGGCCGCCGCGATCATCGGCTCGGCCGTGTACGCGATCGCGCTGATTCTGTCCTTCCTGCTTCCCACACCGAAGGAAGAAACTCCGCCCGCGCCGCCGGCCGCGTAAGGGCACCGACGATTTTGGTCGTCGCCCCTTGTCTGGGGCGACGTTCGTAACACAGGGCTTCTGCCCTGTGTTTTCGTTTGTGCGTTCTGCTCGTTACTAAAAGGACAAAGAAAACAGAAATTCGGTAGAAACGCGACCGCTCCGCGGACGAATGGGAGAACGGGGCCGGCGGCTGGTATACTTCTTGCAATTCCTTCCCCGTTTTCCTTCTACCTTTCTCCTTTTCCTTCCACAACTCCATGCTCCGTGAGCACTACATCCCGGTCCGCGTGGCCGACCTGATCGGCTTCCTGTGCGCGGAATCGGGACCGCTCCACAATCAGGTGCTCACCGTCGAAGAACAGGCCGCGTTCCGCCGGTTCGCGAGCACGGTCGCGTCCCACGTTCACACCATCTACCAAACCGAGATCCGCCAACTCAAAGACGCCTACGCCGCGTTCGACCCGGACGCGGACCCGAAGCCACTCGACCCACCGACCGGCGAGAAGCGCGCCGCGGCGCTCGACCGGCTGTTCGACACCTTCATCCACCTGATGGGGCGCGCCAACTATCGCCGGGTCACGCGCGATGAGATGGAGCAGATCACCCGCGGCGCGAGCGCCTGGGGCGTGGACATGGACGTGACCTGGGACGCCTTCGAGAAGGTCGAAGTGTTCTACCGCGGCAGGGGTTACGGCAAGCGCACCAAGCGCGGGCTGGTCCGATTCTGGCGCAAGTACGCGATCGAACTCCCCACGTTCGCGCGCGTCGCGGTCATCTTCAAACAGCGCGCACACAAGCGCCTCGGCGACGACGCGGACACCAAAAGCGTCTTCCTGAAGCTGTTTAAGGACATGCCGCAGATCGACATCGAGATGCTGCTCCCCGGCGGGCGCATCCGGATGCTGAAGCTCGACCGGCTGAAGCTCGGCGGCTCGCTCACCAGTTCGGCCGCTTACGTCGTCTGGAAGTTGAGCACGTTCCCGCTCTTATCGCTCCTGGGCGGGTTCGCGACGAGTACCCTTTTCGCTCTCTGGACCCCGATCGCACTTATTGGCGGTTACGGGTACAAGACGTGGTACAGCTTCCAGTCGTCGCGCCAGACGTACACACATCAACTCACTCAGAGTCTGTACTACCAGAACCTCGATAACAACAGTGGCGTGATGTTCCGGCTGCTCGACGAGGCCGAAGAACAGGAGATCCGTGAAGCATTACTCGCGTACTTCTACTTGTGGCGGTACGGCGGCGACGAGGGTTGGACCACCGAGCAACTCGATTTCTACATCGAGCAGGATCTGAAGAACCGACTCCCCGCCCACGTGAACTTCGAGATCATCGACGCACTCACGAAGCTGATCCGCGGCGGCTTGGTCCGAAAACACAACCACCGCTACCGCGCGGTCCCCATCCACGAGGCCCAAGCGAAGCTCAACGCGATCTGGGACGGCTACGCCCGCAACGGCCCTCCCCACCTCTTGCCGGGCGAGTGATGGCAAACAGCCAGTGTGAGCCGGCCCGGAGTTCACACGCTTGTACCGGCCTGATGATTGTTGGCAGTCGCGACGTAATAGCAAACAGGTGAGCCGGCCCGGAGTTCACACACCCGGGGTTGAAACCCCGGGCTATTCCCGGTGACCCCATTCGGGGTCCAAAGCAACGCACGGTGTTTGCGCCTCAACGAGCGCCAATGTCGGCACGTAACGGCAAGCACCACCAAGCGTTCTCACCAGCCGGCTCACACCGGCCGTTCGCCAGGAGTCGCCGTGTTTCCCGAATCGTTGCTAGCGGACCGCACGCGAGCGGCCCGGAGTTCACACGCTTGCAACGAATGGTGTTTGCGCCTCAACGAGCGCCAATGTCTTTGTGACCCCAAATGGGGTCACCGGGAATAGCCCGGGGTTTCAACCCCGGGTGTACTGACTTCAACGGAGCGCCGGGCGGCGAGAGTGGTTCATAAACTAGAAACAGCGCCGGCACGTAACCGGCACGCACCTCAAATCGTTCTCACCAGCCGGCTCACACCGGCCGTTCGCCAGGAGTCGCCGTGTTTCCCGAATCGTTGCTAGCGGACCGCACGCGAGCGGTCGAAGTGTCCGGCGTGCGGAAGGTGTTCGAGCTGTCCCGGTCGCTGAAAGACCCGGTTAACCTCAGTATCGGGCAACCGCACTTCGATGTGCCCGAAGCCATCAAGAACGCGGCGAAGGCGGCCATCGACGGGAACCGGAACGGGTACACCGTTACGCAGGGTATCCCGGAACTGTGCTCGCGGTTACTCGCGGATGCACAGGCCCGCTTCCCCGCACCGCCACAAGTAGCCCCGGGCGGCGAGCGCGACGTCCTGGTCACGAGCGGGACCAGCGGCGGGTTGGTGCTCGCGCTGCTCGCGGTCGTGAACCCCGGCGACGAGGTCATCACCGCGGACCCGTACTTCGTCGCGTACCCGAACGTGGTCGCGCTCGCGGGCGGGAAGCTCGTCACGGTGGACACTTACCCGGATTTCCGGCTCGATGTTGACAAAGTAGCCGCCGCGATCACCCCGCGGACAAAAGCCATTGTGCTTTCGTCGCCGTCGAACCCCACCGGCGCGGTTCTCGACGCGGCCACTCAAAAAGCACTCGCCGAACTCGCACGCGACCGCGGTATCCTCCTCATCAGTGACGAGATTTACCGCGGTTTTCACTACGACGGCGCCCCCCAATCGCCCGCGACTTACGACCCGAACGTGCTCGTGATCGAGGGTTTTGGGAAGACCTACGGCATCACCGGCTGGCGCCTGGGTTGGGCACACGGCCCGAAGCGATTGATTCAGGAAATGGCGAAACTGCAACAATGTACATTCGTTTGCGCTCCTAGCATCGTACAATGGGGCGGCATTGCCGCACTTGATTTTGACGTGTCCGGGATCGTTGCGGACTACAAGCGCAAGCGCGATCTGCTGGTCGAGGGGCTGAAGGGGGCGTTCGAGTTCGTGGTGCCGGGCGGGGCGTTCTACCTGTACCCGAAGGCACCGTGGGGAACCGCGACCGAGTTCGTCACGGAAGCCGTCAAACACAACCTGCTCATTATCCCGGGCAGCGTATTCAGCGAGCGCGACACGCACTTCCGCGTGTCCTACGCCGCCACCGATGAAACGCTCACCCGCGGCATCGAGATCCTTCGCACGTTGGCAAAGAAGAAGTGAAGCGTCGTAACGGGTGAACGAGCCGCGACCGCAAGGGAGCGGGAGGCACAGCCGGTTCCTGTGCGCCTAGTACACGGTAGCCACAGCACCGCTCCCTTGCGGTCGCCGCTCGTTCACCCGTTACGACAGGCACCAAGCAATGAGCAAAATCCCAGAGGCTCAGAGAAGAAATCAGAAGCTAACAGCGGCTACATTTGCTCTCCGAATTCCTTTATCACAACCAATTACACCATCTTCACTTACGACAATCGACCAACTACGAGCCAGGCCCAAAACGTTAGCAAATGTTAGCCAAGGGGTATTCCGAAACGAGTTCGACCGTCGTCCGAATCTTCGGGTGCAGACCCGCGAGCCGCACGAATTAAGGCGGCCCGAAAGTTGCTCCGAAGTGACACGCCACAATCACCGTTTCAGCAGTACGAACATCGGAAATCGCTTGTATTCCGGATCATTGATTAGGCTCATTGCCGCGGCGTAACCGCTGTGTAAATGCGATTGACGGGTTCCGCTCAATGGTGACAATGGCCCGAATAGTGACCGGCCGTGCCGGACCCACAGGAGAGGATATCTTGATGAACGCGCGCGTGTGGATTCTGGGCGCGATCGCCGCGGTAGCGCTGGCGGTCGGCCCGCAGCCCCGGGCTTCGGCCGCCGAGGGGCGCGAGGGCGCAGCCAAGGCGCAAGGCCCCTACGTTGTCATCGTCGGCGTCGGGGAGTTCAAGGACAAGGCCATCAGCCCGCGCCCGACGGCCGACGCGGACGCCAAGGCCCTCCACGCGATGCTCACTGACAAGAAGTACCTCGGCGTCTCGGCCGACCGCGCCAAACTGCTCCTCTCAAAAGACGCCACCCGCGAAGCGGTCGTGAAGGCCGTTGAAACGGCGGTGGGCTCCACCGGGCCGGAAGACACGGTGGTTCTCGCGTTTTTCGGGCGCGGCACCTCTGCCGGCGACAAGCCGTGCATCTTCACCTCGGACAGCACGGTGAAGGAGCGGGCCAAAACCGCCCTCCAGATCACCGACCTGGAACCGGCGTTCAAGAAGCTGAAGAACCAGAACCTGCTCCTGATGATGGACATTCAGTATCGGGGCGGGATCGACGCCGGGACCGAGAAGATCGTGGAGCCGAGTTGGGGCGAGATCATGAAACTCGTCTTCGGCGACGAAAAAGACGACAACATGCTCCCGCCCAACCGCGTGATGATCCTCGGTAACCCGCCGTTCCAGGACGCGCTCACGCAGGGCGACCACGGGCTGTTCTACTCGGTGCTCTCCGCCGGCCTCGGCGGGAAGGCGGACCAGGCCCCGTACAACGAGGGCTACGAGTCGGACGGGATCGTCACCACGCGCGAATTGCTCAAGTACCTGGAAAAAGAGATCCCCGCCGCCGCCCGCGCGACGGGCAAGACCGACAAGGAAAAGGAACTCGAACCGGTCTTCGTTGGTCGCGGCGCGAGCAAGTTCTGGCTGACCCGCAACCCGGCCGAAACCGCGTCCGTCAAGAAGCGGATCGAAACCGTTGAGACGCTCACC
The DNA here is from genome assembly GCA_000531095.1 of Gemmata massiliana. Classification (GTDB taxonomy): domain Bacteria; phylum Planctomycetota; class Planctomycetia; order Gemmatales; family Gemmataceae; genus Gemmata; species Gemmata massiliana. Next base: position 519,220 of record HG799465.1, read on the forward strand.
AAGGACAACAAGCTCACGCCGGACCTCTCGAAAGAAGCGGTCAACCTCCTGTTCCAGATGCCGAAGCTGAAGTGGTCGCAAGCACTCCGCAAGGAGTACCAAAAGCTCGCGGACGGCGGCACCGTGACGGACCTCGAAGGCGCGCGCAAGAAGCTCCTCGAATCGCTGAAGCTGCCGACCGAGGACGCGACCGAGTACGCCAAGAAGGTGGCTCCGGCGATCTCCAAACTTTCGGCCGAGTACATCAAGCCGCTGTCGCGCGGCGAACTGACCGCCCTGGCGATCCGAGGCGTGTTCACCGAGGCCGATGAAGCGATCCCCGCCGACATCGCCGCTGCGATCAAGGCCCCCCAGGAGATCAGCGACGAGCGCGGCCGGGAACTGCTCGCGGAAGCCCGCCTCCGGCTCGGCAAGCGCGAAGACCTCGACGGCGAAAAGGCCGCCGACGTGACCATCCGCGCGCTCATCGGCTCGCTCCACGACCCCTACGCCGGTTATTTCACCAAGGAAGAGTGGCTCCGCACGCAGGGCCAACTGTTCGGTCGGTTCCCCGGAGTGGGCATCATCATTCGCCGCGAAGCGGTCCGCGACGGGCTACTCGTTGTGACGCCGATCAAAGGCAGCCCGGCGTTCCGGGCGGGCATCCAGGCCGGCGACCTCATCACCGAAATCCGCCTGGAAGTGGACAAGCAGGGCAAGGCGCTGCCGGACGACGCCAAGAAAGTCCACAGCACCAAGGGGCTGAAGACCGACGACGCGGTGAACCTCATCACCGGCAAGCCGGACACCCCGGTCGCGCTCGTGATCCAGCGCGAGGGCGAAAAGGAACCGAAGGTGTTCCGCCTCACCCGCAACTACGTGATGGTGGAAACCGTTCACGGCGTGAAACGCGACGAGAAGAACGACTGGTCGTACTACATCGACGAGAAGAGCAAGATCGGCTACCTGCACCTGAGCCAGTTCATCTCCATCTCGGACGACATGGGCACGACGGCCGACATCAAGCGGGCGCTCGCGAGCATGAAGCGGGCCGGGCTAAACGGCTTGGTCATCGACGTGCGCAACAACCCGGGCGGGTCGCTGAAGGGCGTTATCGACATCTGCGAACTGTTCGTGGGGCGCGAAGCGATCGTGACCACGAAGGAACGCGGCGGTGCGGGCGCGACCTTCACTTACTCCGGCCGCGCAGCCGGCGATAAGAGCTTCCCGATCGCGGTGCTCATCAACGGCAACAGCGCGAGTGCCAGCGAGATCCTCGCCGCGTGCCTCCAGGACCACAGTCGCGCAACTATCATCGGCGAAAGGACTTACGGCAAAGGCAGCGTCCAGCACGTCGAACCTTACGACCCGACCGACGGGCGCATCAAGTACACCGTGGCTCGATACTACCCGCCGAGCGGCCGGAACATCGACAAAGTCGCGATGGAGCAATCCACGGAACTGAAGACGAAGGACGAGTGGGGCGTGAAGCCCGACGCCGGCTTCGAGATCAAGATGACCCGCGAGGAACTCACCGACTGGTTCGAGTACAGTCGCGACCTCGAAATCATCCCGCCCGCGGGCAAGAAGCCCCCGGTCGTTGACCCCGCGAAGGACAAGCAACTGTCCAAGGCTCTGGAGCACCTCCGCGGGCTGATCAAGGACAAGAAGTAAGCGATTCCATCGCAAACCAACGCCTCCGGGGAAGTACCCGGAGGCGTTTTCATTTCCACCTACGATGCCAGAAGCCGTTTTCACGTCAGTTAAAGTGGCTGAACCCTTCTTGTTGCACTTGTTGTGTCGATTAGTTCGTCCGAACAAGTTGCACGGTATACGCCCGGCGCGGTTCTTGCGCGCTGCGCATTTGTTGCGCGCGGACTGTTGCGGAAATTAGGGCTCAGAGCAAAATTAGTGAAGTTGGAGGATGGAGGAGACGGGCGGCAGGTGGCTGCAACCACGCGAAAGGGTTCTACGATGCTCCGCCGGTCGGTTCTGATCGCCGCTGCTGCGGTCCTCGTTGCGGCTCAAACGGGCTGTCGGTCGAATTGCAGCGACTGGCGCCCGGGGTGGTTTACGTCGCACTCGCGGTCCGCGGCACCGGGGCAAACGGTCGGCCGTAACAGCGGGTGCTTCGACATGGCAACCGGCCAGCCGGTCCCCTGCCCCCCTGGAACGCCAGCCAACGTGGTTCCCGGAGGGGCGTTCCCCTCGGTCGTGCCCGGCGGTCCGCGCATGGACATACTGCCCATGCCTGCGGAAAATGGCCTCATTCCCGCGCCGGCGACCCCAATTCCGGCTCCCGGGGAAACCAACAACAACGTGGTACTGCCGTTCCCAACGACGCCCGGCACGCCAGTAAAGAACGGCTCGAACAAGTGAGATCACCCGGGAGGGTGACCCTACGACACGGCCGGTGGTCGGAGACCACCGGCCGTGTCTTTTTACATCACACGTCAACGATTAGCGCGGGGTCGGGCAGCGCCCGTTCGGGCAACTGCCGATCGACGGGAACGAGTACCCGCCCTGGATGATCGTCCCGCAGCTCCCACCGGAGCAGCCCTGAATCACGGTCCCGCAGCTCCCGCCCGAGCACCCGCTCTGGATGACGGTCCCGCGGTACACCGGGGAATAGCCGGCCGGGTAAACCGTGTGCGGCGCGCCGACCGTCACGGTCGTGGCCGGGGTGCCGGTCGCGGTCGCGAAGGTCGCGGTGTGCTTCGTCAGGTCGCTCGTGCTGATCGAGCCCGACTGCCGCAGCGCCTGGTGCGTCCCACCGGCGCTGCTGATGACCAGCCCGTCGGTGAGCTGGAACTGACCGGCCAATTCTTTGCCGGCCACAGTGTTCACGTCCACGGTCACGCAGACGAATTTATCGCGGAGAAGCTTCGCGGTCGCTTCGGGGAGAGCCGCGTCGCCCATCACTTTGGCGAACGCATTGCCGTTCCCGATCAGCACCGCCATCGGCTTCCCTTCGGCGGCAGCCTGCCGCAGAGCCTGGCTGTAATCGGTTTGGGCCTGGAACTCGGGCTTAGCCGCGGGGACCAGCGAACCGGATAGGGCGATTACAGCCAGAATCGTAGTGGTCATCCTTCTCGTACCTCCTGGTGTACCACATGATGGGCGACACCGCGCCATACGCGCCGCGGTGAAGTGCCGTTTATAGACGAAACTGCCGCCATCGGGAACCTAATCTACCCACAAAAAAGGAATATTCGGAATAATTAATCTTCAGAGTGAAACAAGACTGGACATTTACCGCATTTTCGACTGGGAAAAATAGGCGATTTGACCATTTTGGAAATTATGAGCGAACTCCGGATACTACGGGGGATTTCACCCTACCTTTAAGAGCCAAAATCCGTCATTGATTCAGCGGCTCGGTGTCTTGCGTTCGTCATTCGATTCCCGTAGTCTCAGTTCCGCCCACCAAGGTCGGGCCGGGGTCCAAGCAGGACGCAACGCTCCGGTCCGATACTTACGCTTCGTCCTTCTCCACTAAGTAACCACGCATCTCATCCCACCCACTCGGAACATCGACATGCACCGCCGCGCGTTTCTTACGTCACTCCCCGCCTCAGCACTCGCGGCCCAACTGTCAGTAGCGGAGTCGAGCAAGATCGCGGTCGCGGCGACGGATTGGCCGTGGTGGCGCGGGTTCACCCGCGACGGGATCGCGGCGCCGGGGCAGAAAGTGCCGCTGGAATGGTCGAAGGACAAGAACGTGGTTTGGGAATCGCCGATACCAGGCCGCGGGCACGGTTCGCCCATTGTTGTGGCAGACCGCGTGTTCCTCGCCACGGCCGATCAAGACGCCGAGACGCAACTGTTACTGTGCTTGGACCGCAAAACGGGTCGACAACTTTGGCAGACCGAGGTCCACAAAGGGAACTTTGTGAAGGGTGGGAACGCCAAAAGCTCACACGCCTCCTCGAGTCCCGCGTGCGACGGCGAGCGGGTGTACATCAACTTCCTGAACGGAGGAGCGGTTTACGCGACTGCCTTCGATCTGAATGGCAAGAAGGTGTGGCAGACGAAAGTAACGGACTACGCCCTGCACCAAGGCTTCGGCTCGTCTCCGACCGTGTTTGGACCGCTGCTGCTCGTGACCGCAGATAATAAGGAGAGCGGGTTACTCGCCGGCCTCGATCGCGAAACCGGTAAGGTTGTATGGACTCGGAAGCGCCCCAAAGCGCCGAACTACGCCTCGCCGATCATTGTGAAAGTAGACGGAAAGGACCAACTCGTTCTCACGGGTTGCGACCTCGTTACGAGCCTCGACCCGCTCACGGGGAAAGAAAACTGGGAGATTAAAGGAGCAACGACCGAATGTGTGACGTCCACCGTGACCGACGGCAAGCACGTTTTCACGAGCGGCGGGTACCCCAAAAACCACGTTGCCGCAGTTAAGATCGACGGCTCCGGTGTCGCCTGGGAGAACAAATCTCGCGTATATGTGCCGTCAATGCTCTTTCACGCCGGGCACCTTTATGCTGTGATGGATGAAGGGAACGCCATTTGCTTACGAAGTGACACCGGGGCCGAAGTCTGGAAGGGGCGCCTCGGTGGTACGTTCAGCGCGTCGCCGGTTATGGTCGGTGAACACGTCCTCGCGGTGAATGAGATCGGGCGCACGTTCGTCTTCAAAGCAACGCCCACAGAGTTTGAGGTTCTGGCCGAGAACCGGCTGGGCGACGAGGTGTTCGCCACCCCCGCCGTGAGCGGCGGGCGCATTTTCATGCGGGTCGCGATCAAGGATAAGGGCCGGCGCGAGGAGAAGCTCTATTGTCTCGGTACGAATTGAGTACGGGCCAAGTTCCGTTTTCAGGTGAACGAACGATCGTCGGTTTATATCGGAGACCCTTGCACGTTTCTGTGACGTTTCCCGTACCGATGTGTAGCCGGGCAATTAGCGTAAGCTATATTGCTTCGGACGCCATATCTCGCGGCCCGCGGCTCCCCTCGTCCGCGGGCGCGACCCTCCCCACACCGCCCCGGCGCGCATGACCGCGTATGACCAGGCAGAACTCGCGCAGGCGCTGCTCTCCGAAATCGGGGACGCCCTGTTTCTGCTCGACCCGGACACGGACCGGTTGCTCGAGGTGAACCCGGTCGCGCTCCGGCTCACGGGGTTCTCGCGGGCCGAAGTGCTGCAACTCTCCGCCACTCACCTGTTCCGGTTTGAAGCGGTCGGCGGCACCCAACGTCTCAAAGGTGCGTTCACCAAAACGGTCGTGTTCCACGGCCAGGACGGGTTCCTGCTCCGCACGAAGAGCGGCCCGTGGCTCCCGGTGAGCCTGACCGTCTCGCGGTTGCACCTCCCGCCGCGGCCATTGGGCCTCATCATCGCGCGGGACGACCGCGAGCGCCGGTCGGCCCTGGCCCAGGCGCGGCGCGTCGAGTCCGAACTGCGCACCGTTCTGAGCAGTTCCCCGGCCGCCCTCTGGAGCGCCGAACGCGCCCCCGGACCGGACGTGTTCTCCGGTTGGCTGTTCCGATACGTTTCGCCGCTCCTGGCCCGGATCGCCGGGCGCCCGCCCGAGTTCTTCGATCACCCCTTTAAGTGGGCCGACGTCGTTCACCCGGGCGAGCGCGAGGCGTACCGACAGACGCTGCACCGGTTGCTCACCTGGGGCGACGATTGCGAACAAGTCTACCGCGTGCAGACCGCCGAGGGGGGGGCATGTTGGGTGCGTGACCGGCTGCAAGTGGTGCGCGACGCGACCGGGCGCCCGACGCGCCTCGACGGGTGCGTGACCGACGTGACCGAGCAGCGGGCCGCGGAAGACGCCGTGCGCCAGAGCGAGGAGCGGTTCCGCGCGCTGGTAGAAAAGAGCCGCGACGGGATCCTGCTGCTCGACGACCGCGGGACGATCAAGTACGCGACCTCGGCCGTGAAACTCATTCTGGGGTTCCCCCCCGAAGCGGTCACCGGGCTGAACATGTTCGCGTTCGTCCACCCGGACGACGCCGCGGGCGCGCGCAAGCGCTTCGCGTACAGTTTGGGGCACCCGGGGGAAGACGTCCCGGGCACGTACCGCGCGATCGCGGCCGACGGCGGCGCGCGCGCGATCGAGATGAACGCGGTGAACCGGCTCGACGACCCGAGCGTTCAGGCGGTGGTGGTGAATTACCGCGACGTGACCGAGCGCGACGCGACCACGCGCGAGCTGGCGGAGCAGCACGCGCTCCTCGAGGGGCTGTTCGCGTCCGTACCGGACGTGGTGTGCTACAAGGACCGCGAGGGGCGGTTCCTCGGCGGGAATCCCGCGTTCGAGGAGTTCGCCGGGCAGCCGACCGCGGCCCTCGTCGGGCGCCGGTGCGACGAGGTCTTCACGGACGAGTGGGCGGTGCGCATGCGCGCCGCCGAGGAACTGGTGACCGCGACCGGGCGCACCGAGCGCTGCAAGGAATGGGTGACCTACCCGACCGGGCGCAAGGCACTGCTCGATACCGTCATCGCCCCGCTCCGGGGGGACGAGGACGGCGCCACCGTCGGACTGATCGTGGTCGGGCGCGACGTGACCGACCAGGAGCGCCTCGAAGACGCCCTGCGCCAGTCGCAGAAGATGGAAGCGGTGGGGCGGCTCGCGGGCGGTATCGCTCACGACTTCAACAACCTGCTCACCGTCGTGCTGGGGAACCTCGAACTGGTACGGTGCGGCGCAGCAACCGGCCCCGACGCGGCCGAGCTGCTTCTCGCGACCGAGCGCGCGGCCAAGCAAGCCGCGGAGCTAACCAAACAGATGCTCGGGTTCGCCCGCCGGCAACCGCTCCGGACCGCGGTCGTGGACCTGAACGCGCTCGTGCGCGAGTCACTGGAGCTGTTCCGCCGCAGCATCGACCCGCGGATCACGGTTCGGTTCGCTCCGGACCCGGACCTGCGCCCCGTCGCGGCCGACCCGGTGCAGGTCCAACAGGTGGTCATGAACCTGTGCCTGAACGCGCGCGACGCGATGCCCGACGGGGGGACGCTCACGCTGGAAACCGCCGACGCGGACCCGCCGAGTGACGCGGGCGCGGGGCGGTTCGTGCGCCTGAGCGTCTCGGACACGGGCTCGGGGATGACCGAAGAGGTGCGGGCGAAGATCTTCGACCCGTTCTTCACCACAAAGGGCGTGGGCCAGGGGACCGGCCTGGGTCTGGCAGTCGTGTACGGGGTGGCGACGGCCCACGGCGGATTGGTGGAGGTGACTTCCGCGCCCGGCGCCGGGAGCCGGTTCGACGTCTACCTGCCGCGCGGGATCGCGTCCGACGAGCGCACCGGGTTCCGAAGCGAGGTCCGCACCGACTTCCCCCGTGGGGGCGGCGAAACCGTTCTGGTTGCCGACGACGAGGCCGGGGTCCGCGACCTGGCACGAGTAGCGCTGGAGATGTCCGGGTACAACGTCCTCTTGGCCGGCGACGGCGCCGAAGCCGTCAACACGTTCCAACAGGCGAACGGACGGGTGAAGCTCGCGGTCCTCGACGCGAGCATGCCGAAGCTGTCCGGGCGGCAAGTGTTTGAGGCGATCCGGCGCATCAACCCGGAGGTCAAGGTGCTGTTCGCCAGCGGCTACCACGGGGGCGGCCTGCTCCCCGAGGACGAGCCGCCCGGCACCCGGCGCCTCAACAAGCCGTACATTCCCAGCCAGCTCGCCGCGGTCGTTCAGGAAATGTTGACGGTCGTGTAACGCCGCGGCCCGCGCTCGGCTCCCGGACAATAGGTCCAGGAACCGAGCGCGGGCCGCAGTATCGCGTACTTGTGTCCCGCTTACACAGTCATCCCGTCGCTCAACTTGGAAAGCGCTTCGTTCTCGATCTGGCGCACGCGCTCGCGGGTCAGCCCGAGGCACTCACCGATTTCCTTCAGGGTTCTCGGCTCCTCGTCGTTCAGCCCGAACCGCATGCGCAGAACCGTCGCCTCGCGCGGGTCCATCTTGTCCAACAGGTGGAGCACTTGTTTCAAATCGTCCGACTTACCCATTTCGGACTCGGGCGTATCGGACCGACCGTCCATGAGCATTTCCTCGATGCTCCACCCGGCGTCGCCCTGATCGGCTTGCGACCCCGCGTTCGCGACCCGGATCGCCTTCTTGATGATCGCCAACTTCTTCTTCGACAGCCCCAGGAACTTGGCGATCTCGTCGTGGGTCGGCGGGCGCCCGAGTTCGTCGCTGAGCTGGTTAGTGGCCCGGCGCCACTTGGTGAGCAGTTCCGCCATGTACGCCGGGATGCGGATCGTCTTCGCGGTGTTCACGATCGCGCGCTTGATACTCTGCTTGATCCAGTAGCTCGCGTAGGTGCTGAACCGCGTGTTCATCGACGGCTCGAACCCCTCGACCGCCCGCAGCAACCCCATGTTCCCCTCGGACACAAGGTCATCGAGCGCCAGCCCTTTGCCCGTGTACCCGCGCGCGATGTTGACCACGAGGCGCAGGTTCGCGCGCACCATGCGGTCGCGGGCCTGGACGTCCCCGTTCAGCACGCGCGCCCCGAGTTCGCGCTCTTCGGGAGCGGAAAGCAGTGGCGTGTGATCGATCTCGCTGAGGTACGTGGAGAACGCGGTGCGGGCGTTATTTTCAGTTCTCACGGTAGCTCTCTGATAAGTCGGTGATCGAGTTAACAGCGCGCTCAGGCCGGACCGGAACCCGAGAGACTCGTTAACTTGCGACAGGAATTCGGCACAGTCAAATCGGAATATTCGACACAACCGATTTCCATTTGCCGAACTCGTCGTGCGTGCGCGAGGCGTCAGGGGACGGAGCTCCCGTTCCGGGGTCGGTTCGGCGTGTATACCTCGCTCCACCGCTCAGTGAGCCGTTCCTGGCGCACAAGTAACCCACCCGGGCTCTTGAACGGAACGCGGGCCGCCTCGTCGATCACTTCACCCTTTTGGCCCACGAGCTATTGGGCCATCCGCCATCAAGCGAACTCGGACAGGTTCCTCGTCAGGCGCTTTAGCAAAGAGGAACCTGTCCGAGGGTCCCCGCGGTCACGTCGGTGGGGAGTAGGAGTACCAGTTCGTGGGCGCCGCGGAGTTGGAGCCACAACGTTTCGTGCGCCCGGCACGAACTGGCGATCCGCCCTCTGGAACCCGCCCTGTGGGATCGGGCGCCGATCGGCCAGGGTTCCATCGCTTCCTGACGTAGCGCTCCGAGGGTGCGAGCGCCGCATGCAGTTCCCGCACCCGAGGTGGAACCGGTACCAGCGCTCGAGTTCGTCAGCGCCCACGGTACCGAGCTGACCGCCATCGCGTATGAACGCGGAATACCTCACGATCAAGCGCGTGAACGCACTCGGAGGATCAGGGCGCTTTCCGCGGCCACATCTTTGAAGAGGGACTCGGCATCGATCCGCTGGTAGCGGCGCTTCCGGTACTCGAAGTCGGTCCCGGTCAGCTCCGCGGCCCCGTGCGCGAGCTGAACCAGTTCGCCCGATTCCGTGTTGCGCACCTTTTGGGCGTCAGTTGCTCCCACGAAATAGATCCGTGGGAGCAAGGGAGTGAGTAAAGACAAACGAGCTCCGGCGCCCGGTCCCGAGTACCGGAATCGAGCGAACGACATTGAGGAATCGATTGGTCGCGACAACAAGCGCTACGCGCTGAGGAACCGCCGGACCTCGGCGGCCACTCGTTCGGGCTGTTCCTCGTGAACAAATAGGTGCGCGCCTTCGATCGCACACTTCGGCTCGGCTGGATCATTGCTCGGCCATCGTGTTGGCGAGTGCGAGCGAAAACGTTCGGTCCGCAGCGCCCCAAATCAAGAGAACCGGCGCGGGGATTCGCGCGTGGAACGCGCGCCAGTGGTCCAACACCCTCCAGCTCCCCCCCCCGCAAGAACCGGAGGTGCCCGCGCGCTCGGTACCGTGACCGCACTAATGGGCGGATAATGTGATCGCGGAACTCGCCGTCGATCCGCTCGGGGGAAATCGAGGCGCCGAACCCAAGATCTGACCGCAAGAGCCCGCCCATTGCCAGGGCGATGCGGGTGAACGCACTCGCACCGGGAAAGTACGCCAGCCTGCGGTACGTTGGGAGGTAGGGTGGGCGGTGACCCGGCACCTCCGTGTTGGTCATCACGAACTTCCGGACGCGCCGGCCGTCGAGCAAGCACAGGTAGCGCGCGACCATTGCACCCGAGTCCTGGCCGGACAGGAAATACTCTTCCAGTGCCAGTTCTTCGAGCAGCGATTTCACGCTCGCGGCCTGACCGGGCCAGGTGGAATCGGTGTCCCGGGTCCAAACCGTGTTCCCGCCGCCCGGCAGATCGATCAAGTAGCACGTGTAGTTATCAACGAGGTGCGGCAGGAGCTCCCGGAACGTGAAGCTCCAAAGCGGCCACCCGTGGAGAAACACAAGCGCCGGTCCCCGGCCCACCCGCTGGTACGCGATTCGCGCGGTCGGGGTTTCGTGCCACAGCACTTCCGCACTCAAGAACAGTTCGGTTCCGCTTTCTGTAATTCTCGTGTCGCCCATTATGCCCTCGCACTCGGAACGGGTTCGTTTCACGGGTGGTTGAGCAGGACGAGGCACTCGGACGGGCCGTGGGCGCGCACTTCGATGAACGCCGTACCGTCATCGACGAGATCCTGACGGGTGCCGAACCGCGGGTCGACGTTCAGGAAGTCCTGGATGCCGTACCCGTGGTACGAGTTCAGGTGCCCGCGCTGCTTGAACACCGGCCCGACCCAGATCGTGGTCGCCCCGAGTTGCTTGATGTAGTCCAGCTTCGACGTGATCCCCCGGATCGTCCCGCCCTGCCACCGGTCCGAGCCGGACGCGGCCCACCGGTCCCAGCGCCAGGTCGTGGCCCCGGTGGGCGCCGGGCGCGCCGCGTTGCGGTCGTTGCGACCCAGGAGCGGTCGACCGGCTTCGCCGCCGTCGCTGAACCGGTCCTGGAGCAGGAAGTAGAGCACCTCGTCGCGCCAGTCACTCGACGAGGGGTGGGCGCTGCCCGACGGGACGCGCGGAACGTTCCGGACGCGGTCCGGGCGCGTGTGGGCGAGCAGTTCGTCGCGGACCGTCATGAGATCCTCGTGTTTGTGGGCGGCGGAAGTTTGTGCGGAGTCACCGGACCCGGCGCCCGCCCTGACGGAGCGCGGTCGCCGGGTCGTTTCGGTCCGCGCGCCAGCCGGGGTGGTGGAAGTGAACGACGAAGTCACCGTTGTACGACGTCACCGCTTCGGTGAAGACGAGGCGCCCGATGCGCATCCAGTTCGAGATCGTGCGCCGCTGATAGAACGCCGGCCCGCGCGTGTAACCGGTGTCCGATACCTCGATGTGGAAGACCAGTTGGCGCTTCGGAACGGGGTCGCCGCCGTCGTAGATCTGCGCCAGGATCTCGTCCCGGAAATCGATGCCGGTACCCGGGATTCGAGGCTGGTCCTCGTGGACCAAGAACCGGAGAAACTCCGGCGCACGGGTCGGCTCGGTCGGAGGCTTGCCGAGTTCCGCGATCTCGTACAGTTGGCGGAACGTGGGGTGCGTGTCCGCGCGGCTGAACACCAACCCGGTGACACTCAGCATCGCGAACACGACCAGTCCGCGGCGCCAAGCGCGCGTATCGGGCGCGTTCCGGAGTTCCGCGTCGTTGATGTGCGAAACGTCGGTACCGCCGAAATCTTCCTGTGTGATGAAGGCGGCTGGGCGCACGCGGTCCGGGCTGTTGGGGTCGGTGGTGGGGTAGAGTTTGCCGACCATCGCGAGTGACCGCGGATCGCCGCGCCGGGTACCGCCCCCAACCGAATACCGCGCGATCACCAACCCCTTGCTACCTTGCCGAAAGTAGCCGGTGTGATCGTTGGGTTCGGTGATTTCCCAGGTACCCGTGAGACACACGCCGTTCGGGTGAAGGAGCCTGCGTACCCCTTTACGGTCCGGCCCCCAGCGCAGGTCCGCTTTGGAATCAACGGTTCGTTGCGCGGCTTGAAAGAACGGGTACTTCTTGGAATTCAGGAACCGGCGGAGCAGCGTGCCGAGCGTGAGCGGGTAGTTCGGCAGCAGCGCCTTTCCCGGCCCGGGCCACACATCGAAGTACCGCGATTCGGCGAAGACGGCGTCGCGCACCTCACGAAACGTCGAGCCTTCGTAGGCCCGATCTTCGGAGCCGAACGCCTGGTCCCCCTGGAACGCGGTGAGCGGGTCGTCCTCGGTGGCACTCATCGCGCTCCTCCCGCGGGTTGCGTGCTCAGAACCGGGCCGAGTGGCCCGGGCGGTACCGGGGGTTGGGGCACGCGGGTGGGAAGCGTTGCGCGCAGGCGCCGGAGCTGCTTCTTCGACCAGAAGTACAAAGCCCACGGAAACAAGAAGACGATCACAATCAGTACGATCGCCGCGATCACGTAAAACTGGTTCTTCGAGGTCAGTTGTGGGGCGGGCGCGGGCTCCTTGTCCGGCCACGGATCGGCCAGGTAGGGGAACGTGTCCGAGAACTCCTTGTCGTTCTTGTTCGGTCGGCCGCCCGTGGCTGCGTAGGGTTTTGGGTCTTTGAGGGCGAAGGACAACTCGAAGAGCTGACAGTCCCCCTGTTTGCACGTCAGATCGGCGACGTCGTCTTCGAGTTGCCGCCCGTTCGGGAACCGCGCATCGAACCGGCGCGTGTAGACCATCACGTCCGGTTGGAAGTCGTAGGGGCGCAAGTTGAATACCGGGCGGATTCGCGTGCGGAGGAAATCGGTTCTCAGCCCCGGATCTTGGTCCTGTTTGTGGAGCGCGGGAACGTGCTCCTTCGGGGGCAAGGTGTTCAGCACATCAAAGCGCGGGAGCTGCGTGCGCTGGCTGCGCCCGACGTGGTCGATCTGTGTGCTGCGGTTGTGCGAGGTGGCCCAAAAGAGGAAGTCCTGCTGCCCGCCCGGGAAGCAATCGAACGGGATACTGATCGCCATCGCGATGACGTTGGTCCCGAAGAACATCGGGAAGATGAACGGGTCGTCGCGCACCCCGGAGTACCACTGGATGTTGTCGGCCATCTTCGGCCGCTTCCACTCGGTACCTTCCTTGATGGAAACGTCCTTCTCCACGAACTTCGTGTTGTTATCGAGCCGAATGGTAATGGTGAAATCGGGGTCGATGTTCTCCGGCGCCTTGATGGTGCCGCCGTAGCGCGCGAAGTTCGGGTCGTCCTTTTGGAAGCTGGCCTCGTTCGCCGAGTGCAGGTCCGCGTGGATCTTGTACGTGAACTGGTCGAGCCCCTCGAAGGGAGGCGACGCGGTGAGCGAGCGCCGAACGCAGAACACGATGACCAGCCGGTTCGCTTCCTTGCTGGTGACCGCGCGGATTCGTTCCGGTTGATCCTTTCCTGCCGGCTCCTTGACGCGCCGAACCATGTCCGAAGCGGGGAACACGAACAGGTCCGTAATTCCCCCCTCCTGGCGATCGAGGGCGATCGGGTCCGCGTGGTCGGAGGCGGTAACCGGAATCGCGATCAGACCGACGAGGAGCGCACCTGCGGTCCACCCGAGGGACCACCGGTGGTTCAACGTAATCATGCTGTTTCCCTCGGTTGAACGAAGAGATTGGTGCCGATGTGGTCGCCCAGCGCGCGGTAGCTCTCCCACTGCGGCTCGTCGAACACTTGGTCGAGGGTCGTTTCGTTCGGGAAATCCGGGTGCGTGGCCTCGTAGTTGAGCACGTCCGGCGGTTCGTCCCCTGTGACCGTGGCCTTGATGTACAGCAGCCAGGTGTGCGTTCGGCGCGCCCACGGGTCGGTGCTCGAGCTGTCCACGGGTTGCGGGTAGCGAACGAGGAACAGTGTCGCGTGCGCCCGCGACGGTTGGCCGGCGGGTACAAGTAGATCAGCGAGGGTACCGATGTGCGGTGCGACACCCGCGGGGAACGCCGCCGGGGTCGGGGCTACTTCGGTGATTTCAGCTCCCAAATCGATCCGCGCGAGGCGCACGAGCCGCGCGAGGTCCGAACCGCGGTGCTGCGGGTCTTCCCCGGCGTCGCACGCGATCACAAAGGGCACCCGCCGGCGGAGTAGTTCGTAGGCCCCGGTGTTCTCGAAGTTTCCGCCGTCGCACAAGTTCCAGTATCGCTCCCACGGCCCGGCGAATCGGCCCGTCAGTTCGGACAATAAGAGCGCTTGCGCCTGGAACAGCGTCGAGAACAGTGCCGTGAGTCGGCGCCCGATCCCGCGCGTTCCGGGAATGTTGGCGCGCCGGCTCGTGTTTAGGCCGGAGTTCCACCAGTACCCGAGCCGCAGGTTCGCGAGCGTCAGAAGGAGCGCGTGAGCCAGTCCGGTTCGGCGGCCCATTCCAGGCCCGAACGCCGCGCCCGAGATCGCCATCCACTCGCGCAGCGAAAGCCCTTCAACTCGGACCGGGCCGTTGCCCTTTACGAGAAACGGGTGCGGCCGAACTTCACCGGGTTCGGCGAGCGGGACGAGTTGCGGGTCGGCCCCGTTCGGTAGCCAGAGTGCGTGCCAGTTTTGGGCGACGCTCACCCCCGCCGGCCCGACGGCCATATTCTCGGCCTGCCGGTCGCGCAGCCCGCGCTGAGAAGCGACGTCGATCGTTTCGTTCACCGCGCAGTTGATGAGGTGAAGTGGTCCGCCGGCCGCGTGCGGGGCGTATTCTGTTAGTGGCACGTCATCGCCCGGCACAACGTGCGTCACGTTCCGGCCCTCGGGGTGCGTCCGGCGCGCGGGATTCACCGCCCCGAGAAATGCCCGGGCCAGTCGGCTGGCGTAGATGTTGAGCGGCCCGGACCGGTTAATGAACTCCACGCACGCCCGCAGCCCGAGAAGCAAGCTCACGACCAGCGTGACACCGGTGAAGGCAAGCCCGCGGTTGTACGTGTTCCCGAGTTCGTATGCGGTCTGACTGATGAATGCCAGCACTACAAGCGGAGGGACGACACCGATGAGAACGATCAGAGCTGCGACCAGGAACGGACGCGAGAACGTTAGCACCGAGGAGCCTTTTGGCGATTCGCCCACCAGGAACCGGATCGCGACCCGTAATCCCGTGGCTAATCCGAACACACTCGCACCCGCGGACACTAACCAACTAGCAATGTTCGGAACGGTCAACCCGCCCTGGAGCATGCGCCACGCGAGCCAGCGCCCCAATCCGTCGATCACGGCGAATGCGATCAATCCGACCATTGCCGTGAGCCAGAACGCGAGCCACTGCGTCAGGTGGTTGCGGGCCAGTGCGAGGCGCGACGGGTTAAACTGATCAAAGTGCCCCTCGTCCCGGCGCACGACGGCCCAAACGATGAGCGCCCAAATTACCGCACTCGCGAGCACTACTAATCCGAGCGGACTCTGTGCGGCCAGCAGGATCGCACCGGCCAGGATCGCGGCACTTGCCAGGACGGGGGCGATGAACGTTTCTGGCAGATCCTGCGAGACGAGCCAGTACGCGAGCATCAGTGGGAGAACGCCCAGCCACAACACCAGTTCCGCGATGACCGCCCACGGACCGGCGTGGACCATGAGCGCGCCGGTTATGGGGGTCAGCGCGTCGAGCACGTCGTTCAGCACGCCGGCCACCGGGCCGCGGTCGTAAGTGCCCAGGAGAGAGCTGTACTCGATCGCGTTCAACAGCCCGAACACGGAAACCAAAAAGAACGCGAGGACGAAGTACACGGAGATCAGATTGCGCCAGAACCCGGCGATGTTGGTGGCCATCTCGCCGTGGCCGCTCGGGGACAGGTAGTTCGCGTGCCTCCGGAGCCAACTGATCGACGCGGACCGCGAATCGATCAGATCCCGTGCGACGCGGTCCTGCCCCGCGCCGTCGGCCGTATCGGGTACGGCCCCGGTCAGGCCGTCCGGCTTGCCGCACTGGTCGAAGAACCGCCCGAGGAACGCGCCGGTGTAGCCCCCGCCGGACACGGTGGAGAGGAAGTCCACCTTGGGGAGCCACTTGGAACGTGCGAGCGCCTGTACCAGCCCCAAACAAAATGAAGCGCTTCGTATTCCGCCCCCGGAGAGCGCCAGCCCGAGTGCGTCGTGGGGCAGCGCGCCCGCAGCCTTCCCGTGCTCGGTCGGTGAACGGTTCGCGGACGAATCGGCGGCCGGAACGCCTGACGGGGGTTCCGGGGGGCCGAGTTCCAACAGCCACGGTTTCGCGTTCTGGTCGGCGCTCATTTAGGGGGCCTCCGCCGGTTGTTTCTTCGCCCCGGCCGGCGCTCGATACGCGGCCTCGCGCCGCTGCCAGACCAGTGCGGCCTCGGCCGCTTCCAGTTCCTTCGGGTACACGCGCCGCTCCTCGTACTCGGGGCGGGATCGCATTACCGGTTCGTCGGCCAGTGCCGCCCGGCACTCGGCGGGTAAGTTGGTCAACGGGTGGTCCTCGGTGAGCACGTCGGCGGCTTTCTCGGCCACCATGTACACGTTGGTGACGATGAAGATGCCCGGAATGCGCGGGAACACGCACGCATCCACCACTCGCAGCCCCTGAACCCCGCGCACGCGGAACCGGCTATCGAGCACCGCGTCGTCGTCCGCGTCGCTGCCGATGCGACAGGTGCCGCAAGCGTGGTGGCCCCAGGCGATGCTCCGCACCCACTTGCTCCGGTCCCCGGAGAACGGTGGGTCGCTGAGGCCCGGGCAGCCGTAGCTCTCGATGATCCCCTTCCGCTTGCCGCTTTCGAGGAACCCCTCGATGAACGTGATGCCGTCGGCCAGTGCGAGTGCGTCCTTGTCGCTCGTACCGAGCGGGAACGAGCGGAAGTTGATGTCGGGCCTGCGGAACGGGCTGGTCGAACGGAGCCGCACCTCGCCGCCGTGGTGCCGCGTGCGCGATTTAAGGATCAGCCAGGTGACAGTCCTTTTTGGCGTCGCGGCCGCCTTTGCGTCTTGCGCGGCTTGCTCTTCGGGGGGCAGTGTCTTAGCGGCTTCGGCCGGCGTGAGTTGCCGCACGAACGCGGCGGGCTTCGAGTAGCCGACGTGGTAGCCCGGAAAATACCCGGCCAGCGCGAAGATGAATAAGTCCGGTACCGAATCCTCCTGGTTCGATCGCTTCAGGATGCCGATCAGCCCGCCGTTGGTCGAATAAACCCCGCGTTCCGCGGCCGAGTGCCGGGGTTGCTCGCGCCAGCGCTTCAGGTACGGATCGTCTTCTCCGACCTTGCCGTGGGAGGTGGTCCCGAGTCCGGCGAGGCTCTCGAACGCGCCCGTCACGGTCGCGACCACCGGCACCTCGTACCGGTCCTGAAGGTTCTGCCCCACTCCGGGCACATTCACGCGGGTTTCGATGCCCTGCTCGGTGAGGTGTTTCTGGCAACCGATCCCGGAGAGCATCAGGAGCTGCGGCGTGTTGAACGCCCCGCCGCACAGGAGCACTTCGCGCCGACAGTACAGCCGGACCTGTTTCGCTTCCCACCCGTCAACGGTGCGCGCGACCGGGTCCGCCTCGTAAACGTGTTCCTGCGGAACGCACCGGACGCCGATCGCCTGGAGGGTCGTTTGGACCCCACCCACAACTGCCGCGGGTACGTCTGTTTTGAACTCGATCCCGGTGACGCACACGCCCGTCAGCAGTTGAACGCGCGGGCCGTGGTGAGGGTTCGCGAGCACGGCGAAGAGTCGCGCACGCGGATCGGACCGCGTGCCGTCCGGTGAGATCGCGCACGGGATGCGGAGTAGCCCCTCGCCGCCCGTTCGCATCCGCCGCCAGTGGTTCGGATCGAGGTTCGGGAACGATTTGTCCGTGAGCCACGCCCAGCGCAGGAGGTTACGCAGGGTTTCGACGCCCGCCCGGAGCGCGCCGAACGCGGCCCCCGCGACCACTTTCAGGAGCCGCCAATCATGGAACAACAGCCCCAGATCGGCCACGGTCGTGTTCAGCCACCCGCGTTTGCCGTGTCGGTCGTCTTCCCAGCCGGTCGGCACGCGGAAGTATTTCTTGAGGATGCGCCGAATGCGCGACGGCTTGTTGTAGTGGCAGTGCTCGACGCGCTCGAAGTAGGACCGCATGCGCTCGCCGCGCCAGCTCTCGTCGCCGGTCGCTTCGGTGATCTGGTCCCAGTCCTCCGATGGTCCCGACACCGTAATCATCGCGTTGTGAACCGTGCAACCGCCCACACCCTGCGCACGCGGGTAGAAAATGCCGTGTTCGTCCTCCGGGTGAATGGCCGTCGAGTTCTGGGGCGGTACGTACTGTTTCGGGTCGTGGCTCCCGGTCGGGTCGGTATCGAAGTGCTTCACGAAGAACCGCAGCGCGTGCCGCGGGTCTTCGGTGACTTCGGGGTGGAGGAGCGGCACCTCGGTGTTCTCGACGACCGCGTCCGCGGGCTTGGGGGGCTGTTTCGGCCCCATTTCGGTGACGAGGACCGTGTACCCGCGCTCGGCGAGCCGCGCTGCGAGTGGCGCACCGCCGGCCCCCGCGCCGACGATGATGAAGTCGATCGGGGTGCGTGCGGGGTCGGTCCACTCGGGTCTGATATCGGCCATGTGTCGTCTTTCTCGGTTGAAGCCTGTCGCGGACCGGACCCGTGAAACGATCAGAACGTTTTGAGGAGCGCGATCAGTTCGGCCTTCTCCTCGGCCGTCAGGTGGCGAATGAACTCGTAGTCGTGCCCGCGGTCCGTGACGTAGTCCGGGCACTTGCTCGCACGCAGCAGCGCGGGGCCGACCGTTTGCTCGAACTCAATGCGCCGGGCCTCGCGTTTACTACCACATGCTCCAGATTCGCGACTTTTTGCAGGCAATCCGCGAGAACCGCCCGCCGCTCGTGACCGGCGAAGACGGGCGCGCGGTGAGGGCTTCGAGCTTCTGCTCGCGCGTCGCGTTCGGGTTGGTGTTAGCGATGATGTTGATCGGCACGCCTTCCGGGATCGGCCCGAGCCGCACCCCTTCCCCGCGCCCCGAAAGGAACCGGCCGAAGCTGAGCGCGGAGACGAGCGCCAGCACGAGGCACACCGCGCCCACGAACTGCCCGATTCGGCGGCGCGGGCTCCCGGCCCGGATGCGGTGGATGGTGAACAGGAGAGCGAGCGATCCGAACAGCACGAACGGGAGCACGACGGCCAGGAAGCGCAGGCCCCAAATCGATTCCTGCGTCGCCACGTCGAGGAGCATGACGAACGGCCAGAACCGGTGGAGTACGAACACGGTACCACCGATCGCCAAGACGATCCCGACGAACCCGACGATCCACCAAATTGGCGCGAGAAGCCACCACAGCCACGCAAAGTATCGTTCGCGGACCACGATCAGCCGTTCACTCAGCAGGAGCAAGATCCCGAGCAGTAAGAAGGCAAGCGCGGGCACCCAGGGGAGAACGCTCATCCAGAACGGCGACAGCCCGAGCACCCCGCCGACGAGCGTGGGAACGTGCGGCCCTTCAAACTGCAGCCAGCTCTCGTCCGTCGTTCGCCAGATCCACCCGTTGTCAGTTGCACGCCGCGCCGCGGACTTGGTGGTGTCTGTGACTTGGTCCCCGGATTTCCCCGAGTACCACCCGTCATCGATCGTCCGCTCGTTCCCCTCGCCGCTCCAGTACACTTGCTTGCTGGGCACCCGGTTCAGCTCGGGCGACAGGTGCCGGGCGATGGCGTCGTCGAACACTTTCAGGCGCCCCGCGGCGGAAGGGTCGTTGTTGAACATCCCCCGCGAATTGTTGTGCAAGAACGGCGCGGTGGCCCAAATACTGATGAGCGTGGGCACGCGGTAGTAGCCCGGCCCTCCACCGGGGGGCGTGTACGTCTTCTCTGCGCCGGAGAACGGGTCGTGGTAACGGATCGCCCCGACGGGTGCGAGTTCCTTGTACGTTTCGGATGCGAAGTCTTCCCACACGTTCCCGTGGAGGGCGTTGGTTGCGACCGCGCGCCCGGAGTTCGTGTGGGGGAGCGTGATCGAGACGCGCTCGTCAATGGACAGGAAGTTGTGAACCGTCGTGACCTGCTCTTTTCCCGCGCTGTCCTTGACCACTTGCCCGTTCTTGTCCCGGACCTTCGCCGTGTACTCCCAGAATTCGGGGTAATGCACGGCGGCATCGGCCCACTGCTTGTACGCGGGAGGGAGTTCACCGTCGCCGCGCGCGAGTCGAGCGCGATCGGCTTCGGTGAGGCGGAGCGTTTGGCGCGGGGCGAGCGCCTTGGCCAGTAATTGCTCCCGTTCCGCGGGAGGGCGCATTTCCCAATCCGGAGGTAATTCACCCAACGCCGGGAGCCGCTCCCGGCCCGGGCCGGCAACCAGTTTCTGTTCCAGGTAGATCAGGTCGCCCGGCTGAACACTGGAGTGGCACGCGATGCACCCCTTGGCGAACACCTGGCGCCCCTTCGCGTAATCGCCGGCACCGCCGACGATCGGGAGGGACTTTTCGGGTTCCGCCTTCTTAGGGGGCACGTCTTTCTTGGCGTCATCCTTCTTCGGTTCGGGTTCGGTTTTGGCCGCGGTGTACCACGGGAGCCCCGTTCCGCGCAGGTTCTCTTTCAGCAGCTTGTCGAGCGCCTGCGCCTCGTTCGGTGCGGCGGGTCGGACGACGTCCTTCAGCCGCATCGGGTCAGTCGAGGCCGTGAAGAACGCGGCCATCGGGTCGATGCGGAGCAGGGTCGCGTGCCAGTAGAGCGAGTTCTCGGCGATGTCGTGGAGCTTGAACGGCTCCTGCTTGCGGAACCCGATCAGCGGGTTCTGCGTGCGGATCCACTGCTGGTGGTGCGTGCCGATGTTCAGGTACACGCGCGACAGGGCGATGTGGACGCCGACGCTGTCAGAGCCGTCGAGCAGCACGCGGGGGACGTTGCGGGGGCTCTCGAACTTCGGATCGACGTAGGTGCGGAGGTACGTGAGGGTGTCCGCGCTGATCGTTTCCTTCGGGATGTGTTGGGCGCGGTTGAGGCGCCCCGCGAGCCCGAAGAACGAGTTGATAGTGTTCGGGTTGTTGTTGTTGTCCGACGGGTAGCCCGACGTATCGACCGCGCCCGGGAGCTGTGAATCGAACACGTGGTAGAGGTAGTTGTCCGGCTTGAGGGTGTTCCCGAATACCGCGCGGATGCGCATGAACTGGTTGCCGATGTTGTTGGACAGGTTCGCCCACTCCGGGGCATTCGCGTCCGCGGGCGGGTTGAGCGGGTGCGGCGCGATGTGGCAGAACCCGCAGCTCATCCCCACGCGGTACGGGCGGATCGTGTCGGGCTGCTTGGCGTACTTGCGCCCCTCGTCACTGTCCTCGTAGTAGAGCTTCGGGTTCCACCGCGCTGCGGCGTCCTTGGTGAAGTCGGGGTTCGGGAACAGGCGCAGCCCGACAACGCCCGACGGGTAGCCGTAAACCGGGTAGCGGTGTTCGGGTTCGGACTTGTTGTAACCGCCATCCGAGTAGGGCTTCTCGGGGTCGAAGCTGCTCGACGGGTGCCAGCCGTCGCGGTCCTTGCGGTACTCGACGTGAATTTTGCCCCCGGGCGCGGGGCTGTCCGTGGTTCCGGGGCGCGCAAAGCGGACCCCGTATGTTTTCTCTGTTTCTGCATCGGTCGGCGGGCGCGTGGCGGGCTCGTTCATCAGCCCCGTGCGGCTGAAGCGGACGTTCCGGTTCGTGTGGTCTACGAGTTTGAGTAGGTCGATCGTGCCGTAGCCGTACTGGGCGAGCCAGTTCCACCACGCCTCGTTCCCAGCGGTCCAGATCACCCACGCATTCCGCCCCTTGATGGCCTCCGGCGAGAGCGCAAGCTTTTTCGCCCCCACGACATCCGTTGTCCCCATCGCGTCCATGTCCTCGAAGTAGTTCAGGGACGCGGGGCGGTAGTATTCGTAAGCGGCCTTCTCCCAGGTTTTCGCGTCCGCCCCTTTACCGAGTGAGCCGTACTCGCCGCCGTATTTGCGCACTCGCGCCAGGGCCTCGTCCGGGGGAATGTTCTTCCCGCTATCCCCCGCGCACCCGATGACGAGCGCCGCGGACAGTGCCACCAACAACCCCAGGGTAGTCGTCTTGCGCATGAAATTCGGCTCGTCGGTTGAGTGGTTCTGTTAAACGTTTCGATCCGTGCGATCACACATTCGGAGACGGGCTTCTCGGGGTGGATGGGGCCCACCCATACAAGCGACGCCCGTGCTCGCGCGGACCAATAAAAATGACATTTTTGAGAACGTGACCGCAGGTACCCGTGCGGCACTTGACGCGCTCTTGGCTGGAGGTTGGTCGTGCCACGTCGATCTGCTAATTTTCTGGGCGAGTTGACTTGATGCCTATCTTCTCTAACGTGCGTGTCGTTCCATTCCGGACAACAAAGTGCGGTACCCGTTCGGAACTGAACACAAGGTGAGAATTGATGAACTGACTGCGCCGAATCACTTACTTCCCCTAAGTTAGGGGCAATACGAGAAAGGGATGAATCGTGTAGCGAGCCCCGTCGCACTATTCGACCGACATGGTCCGACTAATTTTAGATAAACTAAGACGCAAAGATCAGGCGGCGCGGGACGTACTTACGGCCGGTAGCATTTGTTTAAGGGTGCCGGCTCTCCGTCGACAGGGACGCACCGTAAAGTGAGTTTGGTCCACAGGCGCGAGGAGATCTTACACCCGGCTCGCTTGAAGCGAGTACCACGCGGTGTCGGTTCTCCAACTCGGTCCTATCGCTGCGTCGGTTGGGACCTCGGTGTTCAGGGCGCGGCCCCGTGCGGACTTAGTGGCACACAGCAAGAGGGCGACGTAGGCCCCTTTTTAGCAACCGCTGCTCGGCGTGGCACAGGGTCGGATCGACCGCCGTCAGGAACACGCGGTCCGCGGCGAACTCCGGCGCGGACATGCGGACCATCATGTTCAGCCTGGCCTTCGCCATGTTCGTGTGGGGGTGGCGCCCGTTCTTTTCGCTCGCGAGCTGCCCCTCCACCGCGGACACCATCACCGCGAACCGGTCACGCGGCGGGCCGGCGCGAAATAGAGGCCGCAGGGCTCGCAAAAGTAAGAACGGTGCCAGACAATTCACCGCGTGAACTTCGACCAGTTCGACGGTGCTCACGTCCTCGTGGGCCAAGCCCCAACTGTTCTCTGCACGCAAATCCAGTGGTTCACCGTCGGGAGCCAGTTGCCCCGGGAAACGCTTCGGTGACCTCGTCGCCCGCAACGAGCGGAAGGAGCGCGAGTTTCGCGTGCCAGTTCGCACTCGCGAGTGTCGCGTCCGAAGCGGGAATCAGCGCGCCCGAGTTTACGACTGGGGCGAGCATTTCGCGCGCGAGGACGGGCAGGCTCGCGCGCGAAATGCTCGCCCGCAACGAGTGCGTGGTAGTAAGCGGGCGGGCGGCGAACTGTTTGCGGCGTTCGCCACAAAGATGTCGAGGTGGCTCACCTGCTGAGCAAGAGAGGTCGCGAACCGGCGCGCCGCGTCCTTCGGGAACCGTGTGGTCGCGACGACGTCCGCGCCGGCACGCAGGAGCTTCGGAACGGTGTGATCCGACTCGACCAAAATCGGGTCGTTTGAGGGCCACGAACCGGGCACGCACTTGCGTGCGTGCAAAACGTCCCCGCAGCTTTGAGTTGCTGCGAATCGGGCACGGCAGAAGCATCGGACATAGCCGCCACTATAACGCGACGGAACACGTCAGCAAACGAATGGGTTATTACGGGATTGAGTGCGGAAGAATTGCAGTGAGATAAGCAGCAGAAATAAAAGAACCGGCCGCAATATACCGAACTGTCGCCCAATCAGTTCGGGAACCGCGGCCGGTCTGTAGACATACTACGCCACATCACCCCACAGAGTCAAACTTCCGACGACGGAAAGCCCGACGCATTTTCCTAACGTGTCGGATTCCAAGACGGCCTTCACAGCGCCTAATTTTCCCTCACTATTTCGAGTCAAAATCGTAAATACCAACTCCAATTCAACTTGCAACTAATTTAGCATTTATTTTCGTCGGTGGTACGGGTCGTGCTTTTAGCTGATGCGTCGCCCAGGATCGCCCAAAAGAATCGCCCAATTTTCGCCCAGAACTGGTTCGCCCACGGCCCGAAGTCGCCCAGATTTTTCGCCCACGGTTCGCCCGAGTTCGCCCGCCTGCAGTCGCCCGATCGCCCAAAAGTGTGTCGCCCTCGCCCAAAGTAACCCGGTCGCGCCCACGACCGGGTTTCATGTGAACAACCCAACATCATCGATATTCCGTTCCGGGTCGCCCTCGGAACCCCGCCCGCGTCGGGCGCCCGTTCGCCCACCACCCGACGCGGGCGGTTTCGTTTTCACCGGTCCACGATCTCCCAGCCACAACCAAACCCACGCCAGAAACAAGTCACAGCAGAAGTTGAAGCTCAGGGCTTCTTCAGTGGTTCGATGGGGACTTCAAAGGTGAGCGGCTTCACCTGCGCGCCCCGCCAGTCCTTGAAATGAACGGTCACTTTCGCCTTACCCTCTCCCGCGTCGTCGGGGACCGGCAGATCATCAGAGAACAAGTCATCTCCGGAACCGCGCTTTGTCAGCGGGATCTGGACTTGGATCGCCTTCCCCCCGACCTGTTTGTTCGGGAACTCGATGTCCGCGATCGGGTGAATGTCGTCGGGGATGCCGCGGAACGGATTCAGCCACGCCCCCGCCCATTTGCCCACCCCGTCAGTCCCCACGCGGACGATAAGTTGCCCCGGTTTGTCACCACGCGGGAGAGCGTAGTCGGGTACCCAGGGATGAAACGCGAGCGGGCCGTTCAGGTGAACGATCGGGGCGTCCTTCGGCCGGTCACCGAAGCTGAATGCGTACTCGGTCGCCTGAATGTACTTCCCGTTCACTTCGGCCCAGATGCCGTATCGCTCGCTCATGTCCTCGCTTTTTTCAGCGTAGACCACCCACAGATTGTGTTTCGTCTTTCCGTCGCGTTCGGTGATGGTGCCGACTTTGAACGGAGCTTTCAGCAAGGTGGTACCCGTGCGGGTCTCGTTTTTCTCCGAGGCATCATCGAACCGAGCTAGGTCGTTCGTCGCGACGACGCGGTCGTCCTCTTCCGTGAGATCACCGTTCCCGTTTCGGTCGACGTAGAGGTTGTCACCGTCGTGAACGAGCCAAACGCGGGTCTTCGCCTCGGGGCCAAATACGAGCAGGCAATACTTGGGAGTCTTGGACGTGTACTTCGGCTCCTTCGCGATCGTGCGCTCGATCTTGCCGAGATCGCTCCCAGCTCCCTTCTCCGGCGCGGGAGAATCGGGCTTCGGCGCATCTACCACCGCGCGTTGCGTCGGCCCTTCGGGGACGGCCGAGGAAAAGCCGATTCCCGCCCAGGTGCCGAATGCCGCGATCCCAAGCAGGACCGTCGTCACGATTTTGAGTTTGGCCGCAGACATTGTTTTCACTCCTTCCGCCAGAGCGGAAACGGGAGCCGAAACAGCGGGCAGGTGCGTCCCCACCCGCACTGTTACAGCACCAACTGTTGAAACCAGAAGTGCGGGAGTAACGGCCGTTGCTGACCCACCGGTGAAGAGGGCGGCGACGAGCACCCCGGATAGTGTCAGCCCGCGAACCGAGAGGCGGGCACCGAGCCGTTCCCGAGCCTGTTCCAGTCGACTTTTCAGCGTGCTCTCTGGCCACCCGAGCCGAGTAGCCGCTTCGTCCCGCGTGAGCCCTTCGAGGTAGCAAAGAACGAGCGGCACGCGGAACTTGTCGGGGAGCCGTGCGAGTTCCGCGTCGAGGACGTCGCTCGCTTCTCGCACGGTGAGTTGGTCGAGCGGGTCCGCGTGTACCCGATCAGCGGCCCGCTCTTCGTGCTTCCGGCGGCGAGCGGCTGCGACCCGCAGCTTCTGCGCGGTCCGATACGCAACGCTGTGGAGCCACCCGCCTACCGACTCTCGCGGGCGAAGCGAGGCGGCCGCACGAGCCAGCGCGAGGAAGACCGCTTGGAATGCGTCCTCGGCGTCTTGCTGGTGCCGGAGAACACGAAGGCACACACCCAGGACCATCGCCCCGTGCCGGCGGACTAGTGCCGCGGTCGCGGTTTCGTCGCGTGCGGCGATCCGAACGAGGAGCTCCCGGTCCGCGACGCGGGTGTCTTCGGTCGCCTGCGCCAGCCCTCGGATGTACCGGAGGGTCGGGTTCGTTTGGGCCTTCCGCATCGTTCGTTCCTCGTCCGCACTGCTTGTAGTTTCCCCGCCAACAAAGAACGGCGGAACAATTCCGGGTATTTGACCGTCCGGACCGGAACCGGGCGCGCGAAGATAAATTTTCGAGAGCTGTAGGAATTTTCTCGGTGCGGGAACTTATCCGCGATGATAACGGCCCTGCTACATGCGGTGACTCGAAAGATCGAGGCGATCACCCCCGATGCGGAGTTGCTCGCCCGGTTCGTTCGGGAGCGCGACGAGCCCGCGTTCGAGGAGATCGTGCGCCGGCACGGACCGCTCGTGTGGGCCGTGTGTCGCCAGTTGCTTCCTCACAATGCCGACGCCGAGGACGCATTCCAGGCGGTCTTCCTCGCACTGGTACGTTCGGCACCGCGCATACGCAACGGTCGCACGATACCGGCGTGGTTGCACGGAGTCTCGATCCGCGTCGCGACACGGGCGAAACGGGAGTTCGCGCGCCGGCGAGCGCGCGAGCGCAACGCGGCCCACTCCGAAGCCGCTCCGTCGGTGTCGGACGCGGCGTGGGGCGCGCTCGTCGCGACCGTTCACGAAGAAGTACAGCAACTCCCGGAAGCGGAACGAACCGTGTTCGTGCTGTGCGAACTCGAAGGCGTTTCGCAGTCGGACGCGGCCACTCGACTCGGCTGGCCGCTCGGTTCGGTGTCGGGACGGTTGTGCAAGGCGCGGCAGTTCTTGTTGAGCCGGCTCACTGCTCGCGGGGTCGCGCCCGCGGCCGTGGTGGGCATCGGACTGACCGCCGGCGCCGCGAGCGCGCTGCCGGCCAAATTGTTTAACGCGGTGAAAACGTTTCCCGTCTCGCCGGTCGCGGCATCGAGTACCGCGACCGCGCTGGCTCGTGGACTTACGGAGGGTGTGACGATGCGAATGAAGCTGTTTGCGGCTACCGGGGTAGTCGCGCTGGTCTTCGGATTAACGGGCGGCGCGGTCTGGGTGTCGAAAGTCGACGCCCAGCAACCCGGGGGTGGCCCCGGTCGTCCCGGGCCAGGAGCCGGATTTCCTGGCGCGCCCGGTGGCGCACCTCCGGGACTCGGTGGTCCTGGGGTGGGAGCCGGTGGCCCTCCTCCGGGCGCGGGCGCTCCTGGAGCGGGAGGATTGCCTCCGGGTGCTCCGGGCGGGGTTACGGGTTTTAGTCCTGGAATGCCGGGTATGCCGGGACCGGGAGGCTCGGCAGTAGCTCCCAAAACGGTATGGGACTACAAGTTCGTAGACGTGAATAACGACCGCAGGGACTTCGAGAAGGTCATCACGCAGCACGGCAAAGACGGGTGGGAATTCTGCTCGTCCAACCTCTTCGGGCAAAATGATTTGGTACTCGTCTTCAAGAAGCGGAAGGGCGGAGATCCGACTCCCGTCTTCGGTGGCATGCCGGGACCAGTTATGATGGGTCCGGGCGGTATGCTCGGAGTCCCCGGCTCGGGGCCGGGAATCGGCGGGCCAATGCCAATGGACGGCTCCAGGTTGCCGGGTGGCCGTGGGGCCGGGCCGATGGGACCGGGAAGCGGGCCGGCGCCGGGAGCAGAAGGATCGGGAGGAACGCTCGGCGGATTGCCGGGCACCGGCGGTGCCAGTGTGGGCGCGGGATTGAAAGTGGTCGTGCCAATGGGACCGGGAAGTGAACCGACACCGGGGGCCGAAGGATCGGGGCCACTGTTCGGTGGATTGCCGCGCAGCGGTGTAGGCATGATTCCATACCGCGATCGTATCGGTCCGGGCTTGAACGTGGTCATACTGAAACACGCGATCGCGGAAGAACTGGTGCCGGTGCTGAAGAAAGTGTTTCCGAACGCGGAGATCACCGCCGAAGCCCGAACGAACCAGTTGATCGTCCGGGCCGATACGGAACTGTTTCAGGAGGTGTCGAAGTTGCTCGAAAAGCTCGACGTAGACATTCCGACCGGAAACCGCCCGCGCAAATAGCGTGGTTACCAACGGAACACGGACCGAACCTCGGGATTCACCACTTTCTCCGTCGGCCACTCCCCGCGGCGCAGCGACGCGATCGCTTCCGCCGCGGACCGAGCCATGTCTTCGAGCGAGCGCACGTCCACACCCGCCGCGTGCGGCGTCAACACAACGTTCGGCAGCGTGCGGAGCGGGTTATCGGCCGGCGTCGGCTCCACCTCGAACACGTCCAGCCCGGCCCCACCCAAGTGCCCGTCACGGAGCGCCGGGACGAGATCGGCTTCGCACACCAACCCGCCACGCGACGTGTTCACCAGCACCGCGCCCGGCTTCATCTGCGCCAGCGTGTTGCGGTTGATGACGTGTCGTGTCTCCGCGGTGAGCTGTAAGTGCAGCGAGAGGAAATCAGACTCCGCGAGCAGGTGGTCAAACGACACAAGTTCGATCCCGTGGGCGATACAGAACGCGGTATCCGGGAACGGATCGTAGGCGATTACCCGCATCTCGAACGCGGCCGCGCGCGTCGCAACCGCTTTCCCAATGCGCCCCAACCCGGCCAACCCGAGCGTGAGCCCGCGCAGAGGGGTGCTCATGAGCCGGTTCCACCCGCCGGAAGCTAAAGCCGCGTGGCGCGCGGGGACGTGCCGCGTGAACCCGAGCATGAGCGCGAATGCGTGTTCGGCGACCGACCCCTGATTGGTGCCCGGCGCGATCGTGACCGCCACCCCGCCGGCCGTGGCCGCGGGCAAATCAACCGCGTCGTAGCCAACGCCCACGCGAGCAATCACACGCAACTGAGGATTCGCGGCCAGCACCCGCGGCGAGTACGGCTCGGACCCGGCGACGACTGCCTCGACGCCGTGGAGGGCGACGAGCAGTTCATCCTCGGTCGGCATGTTCACTTCGGCCGGCGGAAGAACGGCGACATTCAGGCCAGCCCCTTCGAGTACGTTGCGGAACTTGTCTGCGAACTTGGCCACTTCGCGCGGGGAGATCAGCACCGTGGGCATTCTTGCACGTCCAATTGGAAGAGTTGAGGGCGCCCGGGTTGCGCCCGGGTCGCGTTGGTATAGGAGAAGGTCGGAGGAGCACTACCGTACCCGGTTTGGCGAGCACGCGGGAGCCTTTTTTGCGTGCCACCAGCCACAAAACAGCGCGGGCCGGGAATTACTCCCGGCCCGCGTGCGACCAAATGTTCCATGTTCCCGTAGCGTCTACTTCTCAACCTGATTCGCGGAAGACTCACGGCACCGCCGGGATAACCCTAAAGTTATTTCGGAGTCAAACCACGTTTCGAGAGGTTGTGCCAGCGACTCCGGAATAACTTTAGGGTTATCCCGGAAGCAGTGCTGGAACAGCCTTCCCCGAGACGAGTGCCGAGCAACTTTCTCGGACGACGCAACATCGTCCTGTCGCAGAGCGACGAGCTAAACACAACCGGGAACTAGGACAAAGTACCCCGGCGGAAGCGGTAGTGCAATCGCCGGGGTACTGGCTCAGGGCTGTTTTAATGTGTGGAAGTGGGCCGGTACTGGCGCCCACCCGCTCGTTAACACTCGCGGTTCGCCGGAGTCTCTTGGCGAACCGCGATAACGAGCGGGTGGAGTGACGCAACCGAGAGAACTCAACAGCCCGGTATCGGCTCAATAGTCGAAGTTGCTCTCACCGAGGCCGACGTTGAGTTTCACGTCGCTGAAGCTGTACGCCTCGAACAGGTCGCCCACGGCCGCGCTGCCCTTCGGCTGGTCGTAGGCCTCGTACCGGAGCGGGAGCTTCGTTTCCTTGTCGATGTACACCAGCATGCGGTGCGCGTATCGGAAGGCGTGCGGCCGGCGCGTCAGGATCTCGTAGCGGGTCACGTTGCGCCCGGCGAATTGGAAGTCGCCCGTGTAGACCTCGACCGGGTTGTTCAGCGTCTTCTCGCGAGCGGTGGCCGCGGTCACGCGATCGAGGACCGCGCTCATGGTCCACTCGGTGACCGGGTGCCGGTTCTCGGCCAGGAACTTGCTGTCGTCGAGGTCGACCGTCCGGAACCCCTTCGCGCCGCCCACCCCGGCCGGGCGGTACCGCATCTTCTGGTTCTTCCGCGCCGCGGTGTAGGCGACTTCCATACCCGCGATCGTATCGGGCCGGGCGAACCGAACGTACACGCCGCCCGGGTTCAGCCGCACCTTCATCTCCGCGACCTGCTCGGCCGAGAGCGCCCCGTTCCGCACTTCCTGGCGCGTGAACGTGCAGGTGTAGTCACGGGTCTTGGCCAGCGCCGCACGAGTGTCCGCGATCATCGTCACGAGCGCGTCGCCGGCTTTCGCGCCCTCGGGCGCCTTCGGCGCTTCGAGCTTGTTCAGCTCGGCCTTCACCGATGTCGATTTCGGCGGTTGGGCGATGACCGCGCCGCCCACGAACAAGCCGGCGCACGCCACCGACGCCCACGTCTTCCCACGCATGGTTCGTTCCCCCAACGACCAAGTAATGAGTCTTTACCCGCGGCGTATACCGCCCCTGTCGCGTTGAGGGAAGACGAGATGTTCGGAATTTTCGGGCTAATTGGCGGGGTGCATAAAATTGAATAGCGATGGGTCCGCGTGCGCGTTCGAGGAGCTTATGCCAGTTCAAATTTTCACCATCGAGTCGCAGCCGTTTGCCGAGAACTCTTACGTCGTGTGGAAGGACGGCAGCCCGGACGCATTCGTAATCGATCCCGGTTTTGAACCGGACCTGATCCTCGAAGCGCTCGCGGAACGCGACCTCAAATTGGTCGCGATCGTCTGCACGCACGGGCACTGCGACCACATTGCGGGGAACGCCGCACTCAAACAGGCGCACCCGAACGTGCCGATCATCATCGGGGCCGGCGATGCGGCGATGCTCACCGATTCGACGCAGAACCTGAGCGCCCCGTTCGGCTTCGACGTCACCAGCCCGCCCGCTGAACGAACCGTATCGGAAGGCGAAACGCTTACCGTGGCGGGCATTGCGTTGGATGTGTTCGAGATCCCGGGCCACTCACCCGGTCACGTCGTGTACGTGATCCGCGAGACACATCCCACGACGGTGCTGGGCGGTGATGTGCTGTTTCGCGGGAGTGTGGGGCGGACCGATTTCCCCGGGGGAAGCCACGCGCAACTGAAGTCCGGAATCCGCCGCGTACTGTGGGCACTGCCGGACAACACGGTGGTGTACCCCGGTCACGGACCGGTCACAACAGTCGGACACGAGAAGCGCACGAACCCGTTCGTCGCGGATTGAGAGGGAGGAACCTACCCCCCA
>HG799465.1:550367-630739 GCA_000531095.1 Gemmata massiliana
GGATTGAGAGGGAGGAACCTACCCCCCAACCCCCTCCCTAAAGGGAAGGGGAGCAGGCGCGCGAGCTCTCGGATAATTTGCCTGTGCTAGCTGACTCGAAGAGTCTGCTCCCCTTCCCTTTAGGGAGGGGGTAGGGGGTAGGTTCCTCCCTCTCAATCCGCGCTCAGAACGTGAAGATGATTTCGCCGAACCCGGAGAACAGGCTCGTCACCTTCCCGCCGCCCTTGTCGTTGTACAGTTGGCGGAACCCGCCCCCCGGAAGCAGCACGGCCAACCCGCCCATGAAGATCGCGTTGTTGTTCAGGCGCGGGCGGTACTCCAGCCCGGTGCTCAGGTCGACGCCGATGAACCGGTCGATGTTGCTCTGGAACGTGAACACTTCCAGCGAACTCGTCTTGTCGAAGAACAGCGCGTTCGCGTTGTTGATCGACCGCAACCGCGGGGTGATGTCGAAGTCCACCCCGGAGTTAATCAGCCACAAACCGGGGTTCACGAAGTTGCTCTGCCCCTGGATGCGGCTCGACCGCAGGTTCGCCAGATTGCTCTGGTCGTTCGTCAGCCCCACGCCGAACAGCGGGACGCGGTTCCGGCGCCAGAAGCTGAACTCGCCCCCGAAGTTCTGCTGGTCGAGGATCGAGTCGAAGCCGGTCGCGTGGCCGTTGCGGGCGTTGCCGTCACCGGACTGGTACAGGCCGCTCACGCGGAACCGCGCCCAGTCGCGGTCGTAGGACAGTTCGAGCGCGGCGAGCTGGGCGCTGATCGACGTCGGCTGGCCCGCGATCGGGTTGCGGCTGTCGCGCCCGAGCACCCAATAAAAGGCGTGCGAGATGTTGTACCGGTCGATGTGACCGTCCCCGGCCCACCCCAGATAGTGCGCTTCGACGCGGTGTGGCTGGAACGTGCCGGCCGGGTCCGGGCGCACCAGGAACCCGTTCTTGTCGAACTTCGTCGAGGGCGCGTCGTTGTTGTAGTGGTAGCTCACCGACGACGTGTACCCGGGGAAGATGAAGTCCTGCCGGTACAGGTTCGCGATGATGATGTCCTGGTCGCGGTCGGTGAACGTGTTGAGCTGGCTGTTGGTATCCTTTTCCAACTGCCGGAAGTACGCGAGGTTGAACTGCGTGCGGTTCCCGTCCAGGTTCCCGAACAGGCGCACGCCGCGGTTCACGTCGCTGAAAATGAACCCGCGGAAGTCGCTCGTGAACGGCTGCGAACCGGCCCGGACTGAGACGAAGTCGTACTGCGGGCTGAGGTCCGCGATCTTGTACTCCGCGAACCACTCTTGCACCGTCGTCCACGACCGGTTCCGCACCGTCCCCTTGCGCACGTCCGGGTTGATGACGCCCAGTTCGGACACGCTGAGGGTGTTGGCGTTGAACGCCGGGGTCACCTTCACCCGCCAGTCCGCCGGCTTGAACGCCGCGTCGCCGTGAAACAAATCGAACGAGAGCGTCGCCAGCTCGGAGAACACGAACTGGCCCGGGCGCTGGAAGAACTCCGTTTCCAGGGGCCGCGCCGTGCTCTCGAACGGCGTCGTCGCCGTCGGGATCATCCGGCCCTCGAACAGCGTACTGCTCGTGCCGGTGAGCGCCAGGAACGTGTGCTGCCCGATGATCGGGTAGTCGCCCTTGAGAACGTTTTGGTTGTACGGGTCGTACCAGCGCCCGAGCCGGTACGGGTAGTCGAACACGCGCGGGTGGTTGAGGCCGTAGCGGTCCCACGCGGGGAACCCGGTGCGCCACCGGTCCTCAACGGTTTCGTACTCGTTGTTACTCCCGGACCGCGGGAGCACGCCGCTCTGCCCGGCGAACCCGAGCGTCGGGAAGTACGCATACGACGCCGGGGACGCGGCGTCTTGCGGGCCACCGGGCTTGGGCGGGTTCGCCGGCTCCAGTAACCGGTCGATGGGCTGCCGCGTGGTGTCTTGCGGCAACCCGGTGGGCTGCGCGGCCGGCTTCGGTCCGTCTCCACCTGTCGGGATCGCGGGGATGGGCGGCAGTGCGGCGTTGGACGGAGAAGCGGGCGGAGCCACTACCCCTGGGAGCACCGCCCCTGGCAGTGCGGCCGGAGCGGGTGGTAGCGGAGGCAGCGCGGCCGGCGCTTTCGTGGCAGCTTTATGCGGCAGGGGCGCGGGTGCCGGTTCGCCCCCGCGAGCGAAGCCCGCGACGCACAACAAACCGCCCGCGACACAGCGGCTCAATTTCCAGGCACGCCCCATGTCCGTACTCCCCGTCGCGCTGGCCCACAGTCGCACCGCGAGTCCGGTGCCTCTCATCTTCTCCATCGGTACACGACGAGACGGTCATGAGGATTCTTCCGATTATGCAACGAATGAGCAATAAGCCGAGAAATCCATAAAGGACGATTCCGCCGCGTCCGATACCGATCAAGGAACCATTTCCGACCACGCGGGCCGGGCCATGCACACTGCGACCGACCGAGCCGCT
Organism: Gemmata massiliana; assembly: GCA_000531095.1. GTDB lineage: Bacteria > Planctomycetota > Planctomycetia > Gemmatales > Gemmataceae > Gemmata > Gemmata massiliana. Next base: position 552,815 of record HG799465.1, read on the forward strand.
TCGCGGCGAACCGCCCTTCAGTGCGAATCACTCGAAGAGCGGTCGCTGCTTTCGACCGCCGCGCTCGCGGCCGGTGCGCTGACGATCACCGGGACCGACGGCAACGACCGTATCCGCGTGGTGAACGAGGGGGGCACCCTTCGCGTGTTCGACGGCACCACGAACATCGGTGACTTCGCCTCGTCCTCGGTGACGAGCATCGCGGTGAACGGCGGCGCGGGGAACGACTCGATCATAATTTCCCCGAAGGTGTCGCAGCCGGCGACGATCAACAGCGGCGACGGCACGAACAAGCTCGTTGCCGGTGGAGGGGCCGCTACCCTTACGGCCGGAGCCGGGCGCGACGTGTTATTCGGCGGGACCGGGGTGAACACCTTCAACGGTGCCGGCGGGCAGAACGACCTCTTCAAGGTGAAGCCGACCGACGTCGTCCAGCCGAACGCGGGGGACCGACTACTCGGCTCGCTCCCGGTCGGGACGACCGTCTCCACGCCGCAAGAAACGATGACCGCGTCCGAAGTGGACGCGCTGCTCAAGCGGGCCGCCGCCGCGTCCGCCAGTTCGGACGCGATCATCGTCATCACGGACCGGAACGGGCAGATCCTCGGGGTCCGGGTCGAGAGCGGGGTCGCGGCGGAGATCACCAGTAACGTCAACAACTTGGTGTTCGCGATCGACGGCGCGTATGCGAAAGCGCTCACGGGGGCGTACTTCGCCAACAACCAGGGGCCGCTCACCTCGCGCACCGTCCAGTTCATCAGCCAGTCCACCATCACCGAGCGCGAGGTGAACTCGAACCCGAACATCACCGACCCGAACTCGACCGTGCGCGGGCCGGGGTTCGTCTCGCCGGTCGGCAGTAAGGGTCACTTCCCGCCGGGCGTGGCGAACACGCCGCAAGTCGACTTGTTCCAGATCGAACACACGAACCGCGACGGCACGTTCCACGTTGGCGTCGACGGGATCAAGGGCACCGCGGACGACGTGCGGCTGGAACAGCGGTTCAACATCGACCCGACTTATGTCCCCGCCGGCCAGGACCTTACTTCGCCGGACTCCTACGGGTTCCAGAGCGGGCTCCTTACTGGCGCCCAGTCCCGCGGGATCGCGACCCTGCCTGGGGGCATCCCGATTTACAAGAACGGGCAGGTGGTCGGCGGCATCGGCGTGTTCTTCCCCGGTAAGACCGGGTACGCGACCGAGGAGAACTCGTCGCTCAGTGCCACCTTCGACCCGACGAAAGCGGACCGGACGCTGGAAGCCGAGTGGATCGCGTTCGCCGCGGTCGGTGGCACGCGCGTCAGCGTGGACGGATCGCCCACCATGCCGGTCGACGACCTCGGTGGCGTGGCGCTGCCGACCGGGTTCGGGCTCCCAACCGGGCGCCTCGACCTCGTCGGTATCCAGCTCGACGTGTTCGGCAAGGGCGGGGTGATCGAGGGCGCCAAGCAACTGCAAAACGTTGCCAACTTGGTGGGCCGCGGGAGCGCGAACGACGGTACCAACCAGATCGTGAACGCGGGTGCCGACGGCATCGCCAACACCGCCGACGATATCACGCTCCGCGGCGGGAAAGCTGTACCGGAGGGGTGGCTGGTGACCCCGCACGACGGCGACGGGATCACCGCCGACGAGGTAACGGCGATCATCGCCAACTCGATCCAGCAGGCGAACCAGACCCGCGCCGCGATCCGGGTGCCGCTCGGTACGCGGGCCAAGTTCGTGTTCGCGGTGTCCGACCGCCAGGGCAACGTCGTCGGCCTGTTCCGCCAGCCGGACGCGACCGTGTTCTCCATCGACGTGGCCGTGGCGAAGTCGCGCAACGTGGCCTACTACGCGAACCCGACGCAGCTCCAGTTGATCGACCAGGTCCAGGGGCTGCCAACGGGAGCGGCACTCACGAACCGCACGTTCCGGTACCTCGGCGAACCGCGGTTCCCGGAAGGTATCGACGCCGCCCCGCCGGGACCGTTCTCGCAGCTCAACGACGACCCGAACGGTACGAACCGATTTACCGGTTTGTTGACCGGGGCCGCGTTGCCGGCGTCGGCGTACCAGAGCGTGGTCGGGCACGACTCCTTCAACCCCGGCACCAACTTCCACAGCCCGTTCAACGTCCTCAACCAGAACGGGATCGTGTTCTTCCCGGGAAGCTCGCCGCTGTACCGATCGGGCATCCTACAGGGCGGATTCGGGGTCAGCGGCGACGGCGTCGACCAGGACGACGTCACGACCGTGGCCGGACAGACCGGGTTCGAGGCGCCGAACCCGATCCGGGCGGACCAGTTCCTCGTAAACGGGGTTCGGTTGCCGTACCAGAAATTCAACCGCAACCCGGAGGGGTGAGCGAGCCGATAAGTTGGGGTGACGCCGAAAGCGCGGGGGCGAAGTCGCTCCTTGCGCCCCCGCGTTCTTTCCCCCAAGCTACCGGTGCCCCTCATGCGGCGTTTACTAGCCCTCGTGGGCGTTACATCTTTCGTATTTTCCGCACCCTCACGGGCCGACGACCGTCCGTTCCTTCAGCGGATCGCGGAACGCACGCCGGCCCCGCTCGTGAACATCGAGCACTCTGCCGAGCGTGCCGGTTATCCGCTGAACGTGAAGCGGCACGCGATTCCCAGCGTCACGCGATTCGACCAGGGCGGGTACGTCGGCGGCGGGTCGCTGCGCAACAACAGTCTCATCGCACGCGGTCCCGGTTCCGCAACCGGGCCGACTCAAGACGGCACATACGGAACGGACTTCGGCGGGTTCCGCGCCCACCTAGGCCGCGTGTTCCTCGCGTCGTCAAACGACCCGTCGCGCGGGCGCCCGGCGTACCTCGCGTACCGCACCGACGGCCCGCGCGTCCTGGACGTGTTCGCACTCCGACCGCTCCGCAAGGCCGTTTTGGAACGGCGCGAAGACGCCGAGGAAATGCACCACGGGAAAGAAGAACACGGCGCCGGTGGCCACGGAGCTGAAGGCCACGGACCAGAAGGCGGCGAAAAGAAAGGCGAGCATTGAGCGGGGAAAGAAGAACCTCTCCCCAACCCCTCCCCTAAAAAGAGAGGGGCTTAAAACCAGTCTGAGGTTGTCTTTGTATTTGCTCTACTCCCCCCTTCCTTCTTAGGGAAGGGGCCGGGGGATTCGGTTCTTCACCCCCGAGCGAACGGCACGTCCCACTCCGGGAGCTTCTCCTGCAATTCGGCCGCGCTGTTCGCACGAAGCGTGACGTGTCCGACTTTGCGGCCCGGGCGCGCGGACTTGCCGTAAAGATGTAGGTGAGCGTCCGGGTTCGCGAGCACCGCTGCGGTCGGCAGCGAGTCGCCGATGAAGTTGTACATCGCGGAGAACCCGACCGCGTCCGCGCGGCCGAGCGGCAACCCGCACACCGCGCGAACGTGGTTCTCGAACTGACTCGTCAGCGCGCCTTCAATGGTCCAGTGCCCGGAGTTGTGAACCCGCGGGGCCATCTCGTTCGCGAGCAATCTGGGTCCGTCCTGGAACCACTCGATCGTCAGCACGCCGACGTAATTCAGTTCGGTGAGCACGCGGGCCGCGAACTCGGCCGCGCGCTCGGTTAGTTCCTCGCCTAGGTCCGGCGCGGGCGCGATCGACCGGTGCAAGATGCCGTCGATGTGAACGTTTTCGATCAGCGGGTACGTGACGATCTGCCCGTCGCGCCCGCGCACCGCGACCAGCGACAACTCTCGATCGAACTTCACGAACCCTTCGAGAATGAGGGGCCGGCCGCCCAATTTCTGCCACGCCGCATTCGCCTCGTCCGGCGTGCGGATCACCGCCTGCCCCTTCCCGTCGTAGCCGAAGCGCCGGGTTTTCAGAACGGCGGGCAGGCCGATCTCCGCGACCGCGCGGTGAAAATCGGCCTCGTCCTCGATCGCTGCGAAGGGCGGTGTGGGAATGCCAAGCGACTGGAAGAACTGTTTCTCCGCGAGCCGCTCTTGCGACACTTCAAGCGCACGGGCCGGGGGGAACACTGGCACGCGCTCGGCGAGCCAACGGGCGGATTCGACCGGCACGTTCTCGAACTCGAACGTCACCACGTCGGACGCTTGAGCCAGTTTGTAGAGCGCCTGGAGGTCGTCGAACTCACCGGCGATGTGCTCGCACACCTGCCCCGCAGAGGAACCGGTCCCCGGTTCCAGAACGGTCGACCGAATATCGAGCGGATACCCCGCCAACGCGATCATCCGCCCGAGTTGTCCGCCACCGATAATGCCGAGTCTCATAGTTGGTAGTTCACCCGTCAGCGATCTGGCTTCGCCCCAGCGGAATCCGCTTCTCCTTCTTCTTATGAACGCGGGCGCCTAACCTGCGCACTGTGCCCGTGTTCTACCCGCCGCTCGGTTGCACGCGGGGGTTGGGGTTGTCGAGCACTTCTTGCGTGCGCGCGGCGCGGAAATGTTTGAGCGCATCGCGGATGCTCGGCGTTTTCAGTGCCAGAATCGCAGCGGCAAAGAGCGCCGCGTTGATCGCGCCGGCCTTGCCAATAGCCAGCGTGCCGACAGGGATACCAGCGGGCATCTGCACGATCGAGAGCAGCGAATCGACGCCGCGCAACACGGCCGACTCGACCGGCACCCCGAGCACCGGCAGCACGGTCTTCGCGGCACACATACCGGGCAGGTGCGCCGCACCTCCAGCCCCCGCGATGATGACCTCGATCCCGCGCCCCTCCGCGCTCTCCGCGTAGTCGAACAGTTTGTCCGGCGTGCGGTGGGCCGACACGATTTCCACCTCGTGCGGGATCTTGAGCTCCTTCAGCACGTCGGCCGCGTGCTGCATCGTGGTCCAGTCCGAGCGCGACCCCATGATGACCCCCACGCGCGGGGGCAGGGTCGCGGTGGACGGCGAGTTGGGGGTCGGGCGTTCATCGGTCATAGCGTCGCCTCCGAATTGTGACTTGTATATGTGGCGACTTCGCGATTGTATCGCCCCCGCGCGTTCCGGGAAGCGTTGGGGTTGCGTTGCCGGCGCGGCGCGGTATATCGCCGGCTCCCAAACAGACAGATGAGGCGAGTCATGCGCGGGTTCACACTCCGGGCGGTACCGGTGTATTTCGTGGCGTTCGCGTGCGGGTGCTTCGGGAAACAGGACGTGCAGCGCACGGACGGCCCGCCGCCCTCCCCGACGCACGCCTACTGGAAGCAAGCGAACGAGATCCTCGCGCGGAAGCCCGAGGCAGAGACCATGCCGGCCTACGTAGCTCTCGTGCGCATACAAACCGACGCGCTCCGCGAGCTGCCCACCGACGGCGTGGACGCGGAACTTATTTCGGCAGTGGCGAGCGTAATTAAGTGCGAAGAAGACGTTCTGCGCCGGGCGGAGATGGTCGACAACAACCCGGCGCGCCTGAAGGAATCGAAAGAGTTGGCGATGGGGTTCGCAAACGCGAACCGGGTCGCGACCGAGTCGAAGAAACGGCTGAAAGCACTCCAACCGGCGCTCAACACGCGACACGGCGGCGGGTTCGCGCCGATGATTTAGTCGGTACCCGATCTCGCCCGCCAGTCGCCCGGCGCCTCGCTCTAGTACATCGCGGGTTACTACCTCACGTCCGTGCGAGCAGGATTGCAACCTCGCCTTGGTCAGCGAGTGGATTAAGATAGCAAGGTGCCGGGCACCAATTCGCGCCCGGTTCAGTACGCCGAAATCCCATTTCCCCGTACCCCGATCTCGCACCACTCACTGGACCTCGCCCATGTCGTTTCGGTATCTCCCAGCAACCGGCGCCCGACTAGCCGTCGCCGTCGTTCTTCTCGCCGCGCCCCACAGCGCTCGCGCGGCCGAAGAACTACCATCGGTCATTCGTTCGGCGGGGAGCGGGCCGTGGTCGGCCACCGCGACCTGGGAAGGTGGGCGGGTTCCGGGCGCGGACGCTCGCGTCCAGATCCGGACCGGGCACCGCGTGGTCTACGACGCGAAATCCGGTGTTGTGATCCGGTCCATTAACGTCGCCGGCACCCTGACCTTCGACCCGGACCGCGACACCCGCCTCGACGTCGGCCTGATCCTGATCCGAGCGGGGGAAACGTATTCCGAGTCCGGATTCGACTGCGAGTCCCACGCCCGCAAGCCCGACCCGGAGGTCGAGCGCCCCGTACTGGAGGTGGGCGCCCCGAACCGGCCCATCGGGGCGAAGCGCACCGCCCTGATCCGGTTGCACGACGTCGGACTGGACGGCGAGTCCACCCCGGCGATTGTCTGTTGCGGCGGGCGCATGGACTTCCACGGCACCCCGCTGGCGCGGACCTGGGTGCGCCTCGGGTCCGCGGCAGACAAAGAGGACCGCTTCATCACCCTCACCGAAGCGGTCCCCGACTGGCGCGTCGGGGACCGGATCATCATCACCGCCGCGCGGTGGGCCGAATCCGGGCCGAAGCACACGGAAGAGCGCGTCATTACAAAAAACGATGGAAAGAGGCTCGACCTCAATAGCGAGCTCGAGTACGAGCACCTGGGGGAGACGAAGTACCGCTCGGTGGTCGCCAACCTCAGCCGTAACGTGGTCGTCGAATCCGCGGAGCCCAAGCACGCTCGGGGGCACACCATGTACCACCGCCACTCGACCGGGGCGATCAGTTACGCCGAGTTCCGGCACCTGGGCAAGCAGGGCGTGCTCGGCCGGTACAGCCTGCACTACCACCTGTGCGGCGACACCATGCGCGGGAGCTACGTCCTCGGGGCCTCGATCCACGACAGCCACAACCGGTTCCTCACCATTCACGGCACCAGCTACCTCGTGGTCCGTGATTGTGTCGGGTACCGGAGCGTGGGCCACGGGTTCTTCATGGAGGACGGTACCGAGGTCCACAACGTGTTGGACCACAACCTCGCCGCCGGGGTTTCGAGGGGCCGCGCCCTGCCCAAGCAGACGCTACCCAGCGACGGCAACGATGGAGCCGGGTTCTGGTGGGCCAACAGCCGCAACACGTGGACCCGTAACGTGTCGGCGGACACGTACCACGGGTACCATTTTCACCCGATGGCCCGGGACTGGTTCAAGGCCCCGGTGTTCGAGGTGCCGCAACCCGACGGTACCCGCCGCACGGAGGATCTGCGCCGGATACCGTTCGTCCGCTTCGAGGGGAACGAGGCCCACGGCGCAGACGCACAAGGAATCCGAATGGAGTGGTCCAGTGTTTCGGCCGACGTAGCGGAGATGGTCGGGCCGGACCCGCGGAACCCGTTTCTCATCCGCGACCTACGAATCTGGGGGTCTTGTACGGGAACCTGGTCGCGGCTGCCGGTCTTACGGACCGAGAATCTGCGGATTGATAAGGTCATGGACGGCGACGAGGATCCCACGACCGAAATGGGCTCCAAGGAGAAAATCCTCGATCAGCAGGCCCCCACGACGGTCATCACACACGTGAACCGTGCCGGCGCCCGTATCGTGGTACAGGGAACAACCGCGGACAACGGGATCGTGCGGCGCGTGGTCGTGAACAACAAAGAAGCGCGCTCGGTGAGAAACAATTTCGCCGAATGGGAAGTCACGCTGGACGGCGTACCCAAGGGATTGTTGCGCTTGAAGGCGCACGCGGAGGACGAATCGAAGAACATTGAGGTTCGCCCGCACGTCGTCATCGTCGAATAGGCGCACAGGTGCCACGGTCGAGCGCACGGTACGGCTCGGTTGAGAATCGTGCTGTTGAACTACGCCGGGCGCGCCGATGGCACGCTCACGCGCGGGTAAAAATCGAATCGCTCAGTGTGCCCGTGCTGTCCGCGAACGATTCCTGTTCGATGGCCAGCGCACGCAGAATGCTGAGGTGCATGTTGGACATGCGGGCGTCGTCCTTCTTCCAATAAGTGCCGTGTTTGAGGCCCATCTTCGACCCGCCGGCCACGAGCGTCGGCAGGTTCTTGGGGGTGTGCGTCGTACTCGCGCCGCTGCCGTACAGCACGATGGTGTTGTCCAGTACGGTACCGTCGCGGTCCTGATACTTCGCCAACCGGCCCAGGAAGTGCGCGAGCTGCTGGCTGAGGAACAGATCGTATTTCGCGAACGCCAGTTGCCCCGCCTTGTCCCCGGCGTGCGAGAGCGTGTGGTGCGTGTGGCCCAACCCGAGCTTGATCGGGAACGTGTCGCTGATGCCCATCCCGTCCTCGCGGTTGAGCATGAACACCACCGAGCGCGTGATGTCCGCGTCGAACGCGAGGGCGATCAGATCGAACATCACGCGGTAGTAGTCGGCCGGGGCGCTCTCGTTCGTGGCGTCCAGTTTCAGGTGCGCGTGGTCCTGCTTCTTGAGTGGCACGTCGACCCACTTCTCCGCCGCGATCAGTCGAGATTCCAGTTCGTTGAGCGACGTGAGGTACTGATCCATCCGCTCGCGGTCAGACTTGCCGAGTTGCTTGTCAAGAGTCTTGGCGCTCGCGGAAACCGCGTCCACCAGTTTGATCTGTTTCTGGAGTTTTTCGCGCTCCGCGTTCATCGAATCGCGGTCGCCGCGGAAGAGGCGGTTGAAGACGCGGCGCGGGTTGTTCTCCGCCGGGATCGGGCGCCCCTCAAGACTGTACGCGATCGTACCCGTGCGCGAGAGGAACCCGGTGCCCGCGTCGATTGACAGCACCAGCGAGGGCTGGCGGCAGTGTTTCTTCGTGTGCTGCGCGACCACCTGATCGAGACTGGCGGTGTTGTACGTGCCCGGCTTCGGGTTGTGCAGCGGCGCACCGGTGAGCCACATATCCGAGCACACGTGCGGGTCTGCCTTGGGGCCACTCGGGTGGTGCAGCCCGCCCAGGAAGCTGAGGTTCTTGCGGAACGGGGCCAGCGGTTCGGTCGATTTGCCGAACACGAACGCGCCGTTCTTCTCGGCGGTCGGGAACCAGCTCCACTCGTCGATCCCGTGCGTCTTCTGCGGCAGCGACATGCCGTTCGCGGTGTAAATCGCACAGAACCGGCGGGGCGCTTGTGCAGTAACATCGGCGCCCATCGCGTCGAGTACCGGCAGTGCGAGCGCAGCCCCGCCGATCCCACGAAGAAACGCGCGACGGTCCAGTTGCGGTGCGGTGGGCATGGCTCGTGTCCGAGGGAGGCGGGTGGGGCGGGGTTACTTTTCGAGGAACATCTTGCTGGTCACGATGTAGCGGATCATATCCTGCATTCGGTACCCGGTGGCCTTCAATCTTAACGCATCTTTGCGCAGGAACTCAAGCTCGCCGTATGTCAGGTTGCGGCCGGTCGCGTAGATCGCCAGGTGCTTCAAAACGCTGAACGCGACCTGATCCACGCGGTCGTCCGCGAGGTACTTCCGCAACCCGGCGAAATCCGCGATCTCGGTCTTGTCCGGCAGCGTCGAGCGCGCGTCCACTTTGGTCGTCTTGAAACGCCCGGCGGCGTCGAACTCCTCGAACGGCACGCCCCACGGATCGACCTTCGAGTGGCACTGCGCACAACCGGGCTGGTTACGGTGTCGTTCGAGGCGCTCCCGGAGGGAAGCGGATTTCGTGTCTTCCTTCAGCGCGGGGACGTTCGGCGGCGGATCGTCCGGCGGTTCGGCCACGATCTTGCGGGCAAGCCACGCGCCGCGCTTCACCGGGTTCGACTCGCGCCCGTCGGACAGCCCGGCGAGGATCGCCGGTTGCGTAAGTAGCCCGCCCAGGTCAGGTCGGCCGTGGCGAATCGGCGCAAACCGGAACCCGCTCTCGGTCCGGTCCCCGAGTCCGTAGTAGTTCGCCACTACCTCGTTCGCGAGCACGAAATCGGACGCGACCAAGTTCCGCGCCGGCAGGTTGTTCTGGATCAGGTACTCGAAGAACCGCACGGGTTCTTCGGCCAGTTCCCGACGAGTATCACGAGTGAGCTTCGGGAACCGCTTGCGGTCCGGCTCGAGGACGGCGAACTTATCGAGCGCCAACCACTGTGAAGCGAACGCACCCGTAAATTGACGGAACCGCGGATCGGCGATCATCCGCGCGACTTCTGCGTCCAGTGTCTTTGGTAGCGTGCCATTCGCGGCCGACTTCAGAAGTGCGGCGTCAGGGGGACCGTTCCACAGGAAGTACGAGAGCTTCGACGCCAGCTCGTAGCTGTCCAGCGGTTCGGCTTCGGGCGTGCGGCTCGTTTCGATCAGGAACAGGAACTGCGGAGAAACCAACACAGCCTGAAGCGCGTCCTTCACCGCGTCACGGAAACGCGCACCGCTCTTGGTGGCCTTCTCGAACACCGAGACGAACGCCTTTTCCTCATCCGCAGTGACCGGGCGGCGGAACGCGCGCGTCGCGAAGTCGCGAATCACCTGTCGCGCGGTTTCGGGCGTCTGGTCTTCGTTCGGGAAGATGCTCCGGTGTGGCTCGGGCGGCCACGTGTCGTACAGCGGCCCCTCGAACTCCACGGAGCGGATCAGCAACCGCGGCATATCGCGACCGTCGGTGTACTCGCTCCGCACCCCGATTTCACGAACACCGGCGAGATAGTTAACGTTGTCCTTCTCCACGTTCGGGTCCGGGTAGTTCTGAATCGCGCCTTCAAACACGAACTTGGTGAGTTTCGTGTCTCGGACCGCGTGCGGTTCACCAACGGGCGCGAGCGTGCTGCCGCAATCGCGCCGAAACCCCAGGTGAACGCCGAGTTGCGGGGACCGTTTCTCGAACGCCACGAACCGCTTCGCCAACTCGTGGTCCGCGTCCAGCGGAGTGAGTGCAATCCGCTCCGGTACCGCGCCCTTCGTGCTAACCGTGAGCGCCCCGGCCGGCAGGCGTACCACAAGGAATGCGGGCTGACCGGGCGTGCCCGTGAAGTGGCGCTCGCCCAGCGTGAGCGTGAGTTCGGCGGGCTTGGCTCCCCGCACGGCGAACACATCGACCTGATAAACGCCAGCGCGCGGAACGGTCACGGTTTGGGGCGCTTTCAGATCGCGTATCGAGACGGTTTCGTTCGTCTCAGCGGGCTTCGTGCCCGCGTCGAGCAACAACCCGTCGTCGTACTTCGCGGCCAGAACCGTTACGCGGAATCGCCCGTGTTCTGGAAGTTCCCGCAGCGCGATCTTGAAGTTGGCCTTCGGCCCGTAGGTACTGTCCTGGCCGAAGATTTCCGAACTCGGGATCGCGGGTCGGAGCAATAGTCCTTGGGGCACGGTGCTGTACGCGCGGCCCTTCGGGTACCCGTGGCTGCCGCGCATGCACGCGAACACCGAGTGATAAATGCTGTCGTAGTCGCGCCACCCGCGAACCGTGTCGTTCCCCTGGTACCCCTCAATGAAGCGGTACTTCGTCTGCATCAGGAACGGTTCGTAGGCGAACGGCTTACTCGGCTTGAGTTGCTCCACCGTGAAGTCGCGCTTGTCCAGGAGCAAGCTGTCTGCACCGAGGATGAGTTCGTCGGCGATCGGCTTCGCGTTGATCCCCGCGCCGAGATCCACGCGGAAGTTCTGGACCACCGGTTTCGCCTTCGGGTCGACGATGCTGCGGGTCAGTGCCTGGTCCGCGATGTCGAAGTACGCTTCCAGAAGCAGCGGCGAGATCTGGAGCGTCTCTTGATTGTTCACGAAGCCGTCCCGCGAGACCGCGTCCGGCGGCAGCACCTCTGCGAGGTTGTCTTCGAGCAAGAGCAGTTCGCGGAGTGTGTTGCGGTACTGTGCGACGGTCAGTCGGCGCACGCTGCCGTTCTTCGGTGCCGGACGCAACCGGGCGACTTTCAATGCCTGTTCCGCCCATTCAACCACTTTCTTGCGCTCGTCGGCGGTCGGCTGTTTAGCGTCTTCCGGCGGCATCGCGCCGTCCTTCGTCTGCCCCAGGACGTGTTCCCACAGTTTGAGGTGGCGGTCTTCCAATTTCGCGTCGAGGTAATCGACGCGGACGCCGGAAGTCTGCTTGTCCGCGTTGTGGCAGCGGGCGCAATACTGTTTGAGGAACGGCTTCACGTCGCGGTCGAACGCGGTTTCGAGCGGGTCGGCGGCCCGGACCGGCACCGCCGCGCACAGCAACGCGAGTACGGCGAACGGAAGTCGAAAGAAGGTCATGAAGCGCTCGGGGCGGCGGGTAACGTGCGATTCGGCGGGAGTTCCGTCCCTGAAGAAGCTACCCGCGTGGGAGAGAAATCGCAATACACTTCACCCCATTTGAGCGACCTGTTGGAATGATTCCGCGATAGGTTACCCCTTCTTGGGAGTGGGTTTCTTCTTCATGGCGGCGCTCTTTTTTACGGGTTTCTTCACGGCCTTCTTGGTGGTCTTTTTCGCGGTCGGCTTTTTCGGAGTGCTGGGAGCCGTTGGGAGCACTGGGACGCTACCAATCTCGATACCGAAGATGGCGCCCAGATCGCCCGCGGCAATCACGGGGGCGGTGCCCTTCCCCGCGAGCGGAGCAGCGGGGACCGCCTGTTCGATCAACTCCATGTGATCCACACACCGGAGCGTAAATAGCAGCTCTGGCGCGGAATCAAGACGGTTCCCGACCCCGTACATCGTCGCGGCGACGTGCTTGCACATGCCCGCATAGTCCGGGCAACTGCACCGCATCTTGATCTCGTTCGGCTTCGGGAACAGCCCCTTATCCCGGTCCGTGACCAGTTCCATTACCGCCTTCGACAGTTTGCCCTGTAGCAGTTCCACGAGCGTGCCGATCTTGCCCGCGCACTGTTTTTTCAGCGCGTCCCACTTCGCCCGCGGTAGGGTCGTGATGTCGACCTCGATCTCGTACAGTTCCGATCCGCTCACCAGAGCCTTGATGCGGCCCTTCTCGATCTTCAGGTCCACGACCGAGCCGTTGCGGACGTAGCTCCGGCCGCGCGGCAAGCGGTTGGCGAAGTCGCTGTAGCTTTCCAGGTTCGTACACCACGCCTTCCCCCAAAACGTCGAGGCAATGGCCTTACCTTGAACGTTCACGGGGGCAACGACCTGCCCCTTTTTCGTCCGCTTGGCGACTTCCTTCGCGGCCTGTGCACGGCGCTGGGCCACCGGGACGTAAGGTTTGAAACCGTACCAGTCCATTTGCCACCTCCCAAACGGTTCACATCAGCCGTCGGTGGCTTGATGCAAGTCCAGATTCACGAATTTTAGCAGCGCATCATTGTCCATTTCGGTCAACAAGACTTCCCCACCGTCGTTCCCGCCGAGGGCCTCGCCCGCGACCTGGCTCTTTCGGGCGATCATCTCGTCGATCCGTTCCTCGACCGTTCCCCGGCAGACGAACTTGTGAACCAGCACGTTCTTCTTCTGGCCGATCCGGAAGGCGCGGTCGGTGGCCTGGTTCTCGATAGCCGGGTTCCACCAACGATCGAAATGGATCACGTGCGCAGCCGCCGTCAGGTTCAGGCCGGTGCCGCCCGCCTTCAGCGACAGTACGAAGAACGGCGGGCCGTCTTCGCTCTGGAACTGGTCGACGAATTCCTTCCGCTTTTTAACGCTCGTTCCCCCGTGGAGAATCAATCCGGGCCGACCGAAGATCGTGGCGAGAAATTCCGCCAGCGGCTCCGCGATCTCACGGAATTGCGTGAAGACGAGGGCCTTTTCCTGCCGGGCGGCGATCTCCTCGGCGATCTCCGCCAGTCGGCGGAACTTGCCGCTCCGGTCGGCCGCGTAATCGCCCGTGCCGGCCACCTGAGCGGGGTGGTTGCAAATCTGTTTCAGCCGCATCAGTTGTGCCAAAACGATGCCCCGGCGCCGAAGCCCGTCTGCGCCCTCCAGTTGTCGCGCCAGTTCCTCGACCGTGTGCTGGTAAAGGGCCGCCTGGTGCTTGCTCAGCGCGCAGTACGCTTTTACTTCCGTCTTGTCCGGCAGGTCGGAGATCACGCGCTTGTCGGTCTTCAGGCGCCGGAGGACGTAGGGCCGCACCAGGTTCCGCAGCGGCTCGAACGAGGGCGTTGAGGCACTTTGCAATCGCTTGACGAACGAACCGAACTGCTTGGCCGTTCCCAGCAGACCGGGATTCAAGAAATCAAAGAGCGACCAGAGATCCGAGAGGCGGTTCTCCACGGGCGTGCCGGTCACGGCGACCCGACTGTCGGCCGCCAGTTCCTTCGCCGCGCGAGTCTGCTTCGTGCCGGAGTTCTTGATCGCCTGGGCCTCGTCGAGAACGACCAACCGCCAGCGGTGCTGCGTCACCCAGTCCTGGCGCACGAGCATTCCGTAAGTGGTCACGATCAGGTCGAACGAGTCGGCGGTGTCAGAACTTATTTCACCAGTGGCACCCACTTCCGACGGGTGCGCCACCGCGAAGGAGAGCGACGGTGCGAACTTCGCCAGTTCCGACTTCCAGTTCGCGATGAGCGACGCGGGCACGACCAGGAGACTCGCTTTGCTCCGCTCGTCGCGCTTCAGATCGAGCAGCAGCGAGATCACCTGGATCGTTTTGCCGAGCCCCATGTCGTCGGCCAAGCACACCCCCAACCCCAGACGAGCGGCGAAGCGCAGCCAGCCGTAACCGGTCCGCTGGTACGGTCGGAGTTCTGCTTTCAAGCCGGGTGGAGCCGCTTCGCGCTGAGTGTCCGGGGAGCGCAGATTTTCGAGGACGGCCTCCAGCCCCGGTCCGGCGGTCAGACCGGCCCACTCGCGGGTCGCCTCCGGGATTTCCTCGTCTTCTCCTCCAAGAACATTCGCCCCGGAAAGAAGACGCATGCCCTCGAAGAACGAAAGCCCCTCGCCGCGCACGTCCCGCTCGACTTCTTTCCAGTGTTTCAAAGCCTCTTGCAACTTCTCCCGATCCACCTCGACCCACTTCCCCTTTAACGGGACCAGCCCCCCACTGGATTCGAGCAACTGGGCGATCTCGTCCGGGGCGAGCGTTTCCCCGTCGAGGCTCATATCAACAGAGAATTGCAGCATGGCATCGACGTTGATGCCAGCGGTATTCTTCGAGTCGATCTTCACGCTGACGCGGGGTCGAGGCGGTTTCTGGGCGTGCCACCAGTCCGGCACCCGAACGATTAGCCCACTCGACTCGAAAAGGGGAATCGCCCGGAGGAACTCGTATGCCTCGCGCGGCGACCACGCGAGGGGCGAGTAAATCTCCCCGGAATCGACGAGGCGCTGAACCAGTTCCGAGGATTCGGCTGCCCGGGAAACTGGCAGCAGCAGGTTCAGCATTGCCGTGCGGTTCCGCTCCCCAGCGTATTGCTGGAGCGCCCGGCCCAGTGGCTCGTGTCGCACCTTGCCCTGCGGCGTCAGACCGTTAGCGAACGTCGCCAGGAACGCGAACGGGTAGTCCGGGTTCTGCTTGTTCTCGGCGAGATGGAATGTAACGCGACCGACGAACCGCCAGTGCGGGTTGCGCTCCCGCAAGTAACCGGATGCGCCGCCCGAGTGCTTTGCGATCTCGCTGCGAACCAGAGAATCGAGGTCGCGCCACCACGTCGCTAAGACCTCTGACGTCAGATACTCCAGCCCGGTCATGGGCGGAGCCTGAAAAACGGCCCGGTCCAGGTCGGCCGCAGTTGGCGGGATCTCGGGAACGGGTTCGCCCGATTCCGCGGTGGTGGCCTTGCAGAGTGTGGTCAGGTAGAGCCGGGCAATCGAGCGTGCGAACTCGAAAGAAGGTGGCAGCGCCGCATCCGCCTCTTCGCTCGCGGAATAGAGCATCCCTCGGGCCGCGCTCGCGTGGTAGGCCCCGAGCAAGCCCTTCGAGGGCTCCTGTTTGGAAGCTCCGAGTGGTTCCTCGCGGAGGAGGAGGTGCCCTTGCGGTGTGATCGTCAGGTCGTGCATCTTGCCGCTACTCGCGACGTTCGGACAGGGATCGGCACGGGCGCCATTCCATTCTATCGCAAAGAACCGTACCGCTGCGCCGAGCGGTTCGCATAATGGGTATTGAGCGACCTCTCCGCTCGGCTGCACTTCGTGATTGAGGAAATCTCGTGAATCACCGATCGTTACCGGCCCTCTGTGCCGCGTTCTTTGTCGCCGCGCTCCCGGTGAGAGCGGCCGACCCGCCAGCGATTTCGCCCGAGCGGATCAAGGCCGACGTCACGTACCTCGCGAGCGACCGGCTCGAAGGGCGCGCCCCGGGCACACGCGGCGAAGAACTCGCGACCGATCACATTGCCGGCGAGTTCAAGAAAGCGGGCCTCAAGCCGATCGGCGCGGCCGGTACGTACCTTCAGCCCGTTCCGCTCGTCCGCGTCGCCACAAGTCCGAAGTCCACGCTCCGCGCAACGAAGGGGAACGAGGCGTTCGACATCCCCTGCGACGAGGAGTTTAGCGGCACGAGCCAAACGCAAACGGAACTCGAACAATTTGACGCCGAAGTCGTTTTCGTCGGGCACGGAATCACCGCTCCCGAGTTCGATTGGGACGACTACAAGGGCGTCGACGTGAAGGGAAAGGTCGTCGTCCTGTTCACGAACGAACCGCCCTCGGACAACCCGAAGTTCTTCGGTGGTAAGGCGCTCACCTACTACGGGCGCTGGACGTTCAAGTTCGAGGAAGCCGCGCGCCGCGGGGCCAAGGCGTGCTTCATCATCCACACGAACGAAACGGCCGGGTACCCGTACTCCGTCGTCCGCCCGCTCGACGGCGCCCAGCTCAAGCGCGACCCGAACCAACCGGCGCTCGCGTTCGCCGGCTGGCTCTCGCGCAAGGCCGGTGAGAAGCTCCTCGGCCTATCCGGGAAGACGGTGGACGAGGCACTCAAAGCGGCCGATACGAAGGGGTTCAAAGCGTTCTCTCTCGGCGCCAACCTGAAGGGAAACATCTCGACCACGGTCGAAAAGATCGTGAGCAACAATGTTGCCGGCATGGTCGAAGGGAGCGACCCGGTGCTCAAATCCGAAGTCGTCGTCTTCACCGCACACT
This sequence comes from Gemmata massiliana, assembly GCA_000531095.1. Taxonomy (GTDB): domain Bacteria; phylum Planctomycetota; class Planctomycetia; order Gemmatales; family Gemmataceae; genus Gemmata; species Gemmata massiliana. The sequence goes on from HG799465.1 coordinate 569,551, forward strand.
GGGACCACCTGGGTGTGGGCCGCGCTGTTGTCGGCGATTCGATCTACAACGGCGCCGCGGACAACGCCACGGGATGCGCCCTACTGATCGAACTCGCTCGTGCGTGGGCGGCTCAAAACCCGAAGCCGAAGCGGTCCGCGATCTTCCTCGCCGTTACAGCGGAAGAAAAAGGGCTGCTCGGGTCGAAATACTACGCACAGAACCCGATCGTGCCGCTCGGGAAGACCGCTCTGAACCTCAACTTCGACATGATTCTGCCGCTCGGCGTTCCGGAGTCGGTTTCGGTTACTGGCGCCGATCGAACGACCGTATGGCCGACTGTCAAATCTGTGGCAGAGAAGACCAAGCTCGAAATCGAACCCGATCAGCGCGCACACCTGGGAGTGTTCTACCGTTCCGATCACTTCTCGATGGCCCGCGCGGGGGTGCCCGCGTTCTCCATCGGGGCCGGAATGAAGATTAAGGGGAAGCCCGCGGACTTCGCACGCAAAGCGGCGCAGCAGTTCAACGACAAGGCGTACCATTCCCCACAAGACGAAGTGCGCCCCGACTGGGACTTCTCCGGGTTCGTGACGCTGGCCGATTTCGCGCTCGGTATTGCCCGCGACGTCGCCAACGCCGACCGGTTGCCGACGTGGAACCCCGGCGACGAGTTCCGCCCGGCACGAGAGAAGAGTGGGGTGAAGTGATTTGATTTCTGCCCCTCTCGAATTCAGAGAGGGGCGATGCGCCGAACGTGATCGGGCCGCGTTACGCTTTGCGCCGGTAGTGCGATGTCATGAAGCGGTGCCACGTCCCATCCTCAGTCTGGACCTGCGCGGAGAGGATACGGTGATCGGGTGATACGATTTCGATGGAGTCCTTGTACTTGGCGGTCTTGTTCGGGTCGGTGAAGCTCGGCCCCTCCGTATCCAGCACCAGCACCTTCTCGGCCGCGTCCAGTTGGCCGTCGTAGACCCACTGGTTGGTCATCATCGACCCGATACACGTACCGACGAAGCGCTTTTTGGCCGGGTCGTAACCGATCGTGATAATCATGAGCGCCGGCCCGCCGTCGGGCATCTGCCAGCGGTTCTCGCACTGAATCCACACGCCCCCGATCGACCGCACCGTCTCGACCCCGGTGGACTTCATCGGCGGTTGGTCCGGCCCCATGAGCGCTTCGGTCTCGCAGGTCCACTCACCGACGAGTTGCTCCAGCCACTTGTGCTCTTTCTGTGGTTCAACGTGCATGGCAATCTCCTTGGGTTGAGCGAAGTGGGGAAGGTACGCCTGCCGGAACCGAAACGCGATGTCAGCTGTGCGGCTCAATAGCGACCGCGTCGGATCTGGGTACGCGCAAGGCCCGCTGTGTAACTTCGTTCGATTGACATCCGGGGCCGACCTGTGATAATTCCTTGGTCCAAACGCGGTTCAAGGGTACGCGATGCTCGTTCGAGTGCTTCTCACTGTGCTGATGCTGGTAGGGCCGATGCCCTTCCGCATTTGCACGTGTGCAGCGAGCACCCCGGTCCCCGCACCCACGGAACCGCCGGCGCCCGCTCCGCGTGTCGTGGCCAAGGCGTGTCGCTGTAGTCACCATCTGCCCGCCAAGAACCAGCAAAGTGTTCGTGTGCAGGCCGCTGATGGCGATCATCACACGTGTGGTAAAACGGAACCCGATCGGCACGCGAGCGACTGCCCGGCCGCGAACGCGAACCCGATCGCACGCGACATCGCTCCTCCACTCGCGCCCGACGCTCCCGTCGATGTTAGTGCTGTTGCCGCCACAATTTGGGTAGGCATCGCCCCGGGCCGAGACCCAACGGCCGTGTTCACGACTGAACAATTTCCTGTCCCGAGCGTTCCGCTCTATCTCTCGTTCTGCGCTCTGCGGAACTAGACCACCCTTCGACTTGTGACCTTGCTGCGCGGGTGTTTCGCGCCGTTGGTCGTCGCATTTTCCCATTCATCACCCAAAGCATTCGCCCACAGACCCGCACGTTAGGGAGGGTCGGTCCGATGAGGCTCCGTCCACTGGTCACTCCGGCCATCACCGCGGTCGTTCTGGGAACGATCGGCGCGGTCGGTTATCGCACGCACGAGAAGTGGGTGCCGATCCTGTTCCCGAGTAAAACCGCGTCGCCCGAAAGCGGGGCACACGACGAGGGGGGACACGATCACGCAGGGCACGACCACGGCAACCGCGGCGATCGAGTGAAGCTCTCCCCACAGGCCCAGAAGAACCTCGGGCTCGACGTGGATACGCTCACCCGGGAGGACTACTGGCGCAAGCTCCTCATCCCCGGCGTGGTAGTGGACCGGCCCGGTGAGAGCGACCGCAGCGTGACCTCGAAAGTGGCCGGGGTGGTGATCGACATCAAGGCGCGACCGGGCGACACGGTTCGAGCCGGTGCGCCGCTCTTTACCCTGCAACTCGCGAGCGAGTTCATTCAGGCCGCACAGACGGACCTCGCGAAGACGGCCCGAGAAATTGAGTTCGCGATCACCAAACGGGACCGCGTGGCCAATCTCGTGAAGCAGGGGACACAACCGGGAGCCGCACTGACCGAGGAAGAGAACCAGATCAAGCGCCTCACGGTCCAGTTGCAGGCGTACCGGCGCCAGCTCCAGGTGTTCGGCCTCACGTCGGAGCAGGTAACCCGGGCCGAAAAGGGCGAAGTCATCACCGAACTGGTAATCGCCGCCCCGGACCGGCTCCCGGTTCCCGTACCCGCTTCGACTAACTCCCCTTCCCTCGCCCCGCAGGTCACGCTCTACGAGGTCCAGGATCTGAAGGTGAGTTTGGGCGATCAGGTGCAGGTCGGCCAGATCCTGTGCCAACTGGCCAATCACCAGCAACTCTTTGTTGAGGGGCGGGCGTTCAAGTCCGAGGCCGGGGCACTGGCCTTCGCCGCGGAGAAGAGAGTGCCCGTTCGCATCGAGTTCGCCGACGAAGCAACTGGCGAGTGGCCGGAACTGGAGCCGCGCACCATCCACCACCTGTCGAACCAGGTGGACACGGCCACGCGCACGTTTGCCTTCTACCTGCCGCTGGAGAACCAACCGCGCACCTTCGAGCGCGACGGCAAAACGCATTTCGTCTGGCGGTTCCGACCCGGTCAGCGGGTGCGGATCAAGTTACCGGTGGAGCGGTTCGTGGTGCTGGCCCCGGACGGCAAGTCCGAGGTGCTACCGTTCGTGCTTCCTGCCGGAGCGGTAGTGCGGGAGGGGCCGGAAGCGTTCGTGTTCGTTCAGACCGGCGACGTGTTCGTCCGCAAGCCGGTGCGGGTGCTGCACGAGAACCGCACCGAGACCGTGATCGCCAACGACGGCAGCGTGACTGAGGTCGACTTCGTGGTGAAAAATCAGGCCGCGGCCATCAACCGCGCGCTGAAGGCCGCGGCCGCTGGGGGAGAGGGCGGACACGGGCACGACCACGCGGGCCACAGCCACTAACCGGAGCCGACGTGCTGAACACTGTTATCAAGCTCGCGCTCCGGCACCGGCCGCTCGTCGTGGTTCTCAGCCTCATCGTGCTCCTGTACGGCGGGTACACCACGACCACGATGCCGATCGACGTGTTCCCGGACCTGGACCGGCCGCGCGTCACGATCATGACCGAGTGCCCCGGCCTGGCTCCGGAAGAAGTGGAGACGCTCGTCACCTACCCGCTCGAATCGGCGATGCTCGGCGCGAGCGGGGTGCAGGACGTGCGCACGCAGTCGGGTTTCGGGCTGTCAGTGGTGTACGTCGAATTTGCGTGGGGGACCGACATCCGCACCGCCCGGCAGACGGTGCAGGAGCGCCTCGCGACCGTTTCCGGCGACTTACCCGAAGGCACCCGCCCGCAAATGGCCCCGGTCAGCTCGATCATGGGGCAGTTCCTCATCGCGGGTATGCGCCGGCAAACGGGGCCGAAGGGCGGCGAACTAGTTCCCGTACCGGACACGCCGTTCTATGCCGAGCGCGTTTCAACACCCGGCGCGCAGCCGGGACTGTTCGCATGGAAGGTAACCGACCGCAAGAACCCGGCGGCGTGGGAACCGGTGACAATGGGGGAACCAAAGTGGGACGCGGTGGACGCTGACGGCGACCAGCGCGTGCGCGTTACGGTCGACGGGCGCGGGCGCGACCTCGTGTTCCCATCAGCAGCAAAGCGAGCGCTGGCGCTCCGAACACTGGCTGACTGGGTCGTTCGCCCGCGATTGCTGAAGGTGTCCGGCGTAGCTCAAGTCATCACGATGGGCGGCGGGCGCAAACAGTATCAGGTGCTCGTGGACCCGACCGCACTCCACGAACACAAGGTCACCCTTCAGGATGTGGACACGGCGCTCAAAGCCAACAACGTGAACTTTACAGGTGGCTTCGCCGACCTGGACGGGACCGAGAAACCGATTCGAGTTATTGGGCGGCTCGGGCCTCGCACAGAACAGGTGGTTGCGGACCTCAAGCTCATTGTCGTGAAGGCTCCACCGCGGTCCGAACCGGGTCAACCGCTAGGGCGTGCGGTGCTGCTCAAAGACGTGGCGAAGGTGGTCGAGGGCGCGCAGATCAAGCGCGGGGACTCCAGCATCAACGGGCACCCCGGGGTCGCGCTCACGGTCACGAAACAACCGCACACCGACACCCGCGAACTAACGGATCGAGCCAAGGCCGCGCTCGCGGACGTCGAGCCGTCACTGCCCGCGGACGTGGTGCTCGAAACCGGGCTGTACGAACTGCGCGAGTTCATCGACCGCGGCGTCTATAACGTGGGCGAGGCCCTCGTCGTCGGAGCCCTACTGGTTCTAATCGTGCTGTTTCTGTTCCTGCTGAATTTCCGCACCACGTTCATCTCGCTCACCGCGATCCCGCTCTCGCTGGTCGTCACGGTGCTCGTTTTCAAGCTGATCGGCGCCATTTCCGGCACCGAGTTGAGTATCAACGTCATGACGCTCGGCGGGATCGCGGTCGCGCTCGGTGAACTGGTCGACGACGCGATCGTGGACGTGGAGAACATCTTCCGTCGACTGCGCGAGAACAACCAGGCGCCCGAACCGAAACCCGCGCTCCGGGTGATTTACGAGGCGAGCGTCGAAGTCCGCACGTCCATCGTGTTCGGAACCGCGGTGGTCGTTCTGGTGTTCCTGCCGCTGTTCGCCCTGACCGGCGTTGAGGGGCGGCTGTTCACACCGCTCGGGATCGCCTACATCGTGTCGATTCTGGCTTCGCTCGTCGTGTCGCTGACCGTTACGCCGGTCCTGGCGTCCTACCTCCTGACGAACGCGAAGGCCACCCACGCGGAGCACGACGGGTTCCTGGTGCGCGGGTTGAAGTGGGCGGCCGGGCACCTGGTTCGCTTCAGTATGAAGCGCGCGGGCGTGCTCTTACTCGTGACCTGGGGGCTGGTCGCGTACTGCGGGTGGCGGCTCACAACCATCGGTGCGGATTTCCTCCCGCCCTTCGACGAGGGAACCGTCCAGGTGGGTGTGACGCTCCCGCCGGGGTCGTCGCTGGACGCCTCCAACGCGACCGCGAAACTCGTGGACGCCAAGCTCAAGTCCCTTCAGAAGTCGCCGACGAATCCCAACGGCGAGGTACTGGTGTTCTTTCGGCGCACTGGACGTGCCGAGATGGACGAGCACGCAGAACCGCCGAACGCCAACGAGTTTTTCGTCTCGGTGAATCCGGATTGCGGAAAATCACGCGGCGAGGTGCTGGCGACCCTTCAAAAGGAGATCAAGGAAGAAATTCCGGGCGTCGACGTCGAGGTCGAGCAACCGCTCGCCCACCTCATCAGTCACATGATCTCCGGTAGTACCGCGCAGATCGCCATCAAGCTCTACGGTGACGACCTCGACACGCTCGAAAAGATGGCGAACCAGATCAAGGCCGCGATTGCTGGTGTGCCGGGTGTGAGTTCACTTGTTGTCGAGCCGATCCGCAAGGTGGACGAGATCCACATCAAGTTGCGCCCGGACGACCTCGCGTTTTACGGCGTGGACCGGGCCTACGTCGGCAGCTTCGTGCAGACGGCCCTGAACGGTGAGGTCGTCTCGCAGGTGGTCGAGGGGCAGCGGCGGTTCGACCTCGTGGTGCGCCTCGACGAGCCGTACCGCGCGGACGTGGCGAACCTGAAGGAGCTGTGGCTCGATTTGCCCAACGGCCAGGAGCGGGTGCGGCTCAAGGATCTGGCCGACGTGACCCCAATGACCGGCGGCGACGCGGGCGCGAACCAGGTGAAGCGAGAGAACGTGCGCCGGCGGATCGTGATCCGGTGCAACGCGCTGGGGCGCGACCTCGCGTCGGTGGTCGGCGACATTCAGACGAACATCGCCGAGAAGGTACCGATGACGGAGGGGTACTTCGTCGAGTACGGCGGTCAGTTCGAGAGCCAGAAGCGGGCCACGCGACTCATTGCGGCACTGGCGAGCGTGGCGCTCGTCGGGATGTTCTTCGTACTGTACATGCTGTTCGCGTCCGCTCGCACCGTGCTGCAAATCCTGAACGCGATCCCAACGGCGTTCATCGGCGGCGTATTGGCGCTGGTTATCACGAACCAAACGCTCACGGTAGCGAGTCTGGTGGGGTTCATCTCGCTCGGCGGGATCGCGGTGCGCAACGGCATCCTTCTGGTGACGCACTACGTTCACCTGATGAAGCACGAAGGCGAGAGATTCACACAGGAAATGGTGCTGCGCGGGAGCCTGGAGCGGCTCTCACCGGTGCTGATGACCGCGCTCACAGCCGGGATCGGACTCATCCCGCTTGTGGTCGCGGGGCAGCAACCGGGGCGCGAGATTCTGTACCCGGTGGCAACGGTAATTCTGGGCGGATTGGTGACCTCGACGTTCTGCGAGTTCCTGATTCACCCCGGGATCTTCTGGCGCTTCAGCGGCACGGCGGCCGCGAAGCTCGCCGCCGCGGATGATCGATCCGACGGGTTGGACGACCCGCCGGCGACACACGAACCAAACCCGCTGCTCAACGCGGCGGGAGACGGGAACACGGCTCGTGAGGGTCGTGAGTAGGACGGTAGAGAGTGCTTTTCCAACAGGAGGAAGTGGCCATGCGCACGGTGCTCGCAATGGGGCTGGCAACGATCATCGGGTTCGGGTTCGGCGGAGCGGTCCGCGCGGAAGACGAAGTCGGCCCGCACAAGGGGCCGGTCGCCGAGTGGGGCGACGAGGAGTACCACCTGGAAGTCGTGGCGGACGCGAAGACCGGCGACGTAACGGTGTACGTCTACGGCAACCACAGCGATCTGCACAAGGGCCGGGCCAAAGCGATCGAAGCGAAGTCGCTCGTTCTCGCGCTCAAGACTACCGACCCGGCGACGACCGTGAAGCTCGAAGCGAAACCCGCCAAGGATGACCCGCAGGGCAAGTCCTCGGTGTTCGTGGCGAAGAACGATGCGTTCAAGACCGACAAGAAGCTCACCGGCACCATCAGCGGGAAACTCGGTACCAAGCCGTACAGCGGCGACTTCAAGCAGAAGTGATGCCCACCGTGTAAACGCAAAAACCGCTCGACGGTTAACCCGTCGAGCGGTCGCGGACGACCCACCGCTTAGCGATGGTGGTGGTGTCCGTTGTGTCCGTTGTGTCCGTGGTGCCCGTTGTGGCCGGGATGATGGTGCCCGTGGTGGTGGTGGTGCCCACCCCACGAACCGCCGTAGAAGCTCCCGTACCCGAAACCGGGCGAGTAGAAGCCGCTCGAATACCCGAAGCCCGGCGAGTAACTGTTAAACGAGTAACCGGGAGAAGCGTAGAAGCCCGACGAGTAACCGCGGTAGCCGTAGCCGTACACCGGCTGCGGGTTCGCGGGCACAACGTGATAGTGGTTACGATGTGGTACGACAACCGCGGGCTGGGCGGACGCGGTGTTAGAACCAATAGTCATGGCCGCGACGGACGCGGCCGCGATGAGTGTAATTTTCATGGTGCAGAACCTTATGGTGTAGTGGGCGATGTGCGAGGATCGTTCCTCGCACAAGTAAGATGCGCCCGGCTACGAGTCTTGCGCCGGTAGTGCAGAACGGGTAGTGGCGAACGTAGACGTGAGGCGATGCGGTTCGCGGTTGAAGTGAAGCTGTCGGATTCGGTGATTCGTGGCGCGGCCCCTATTTGAGTCCGCGCCACGGCGTCGATTCGGAGTGCTACCGGAGATTTACTTCCGGATCATCTTCGCGCACGCGGCCTTCGCCGCTTCGCGCACCATCGGGTCCGTGTCCACGCACGCGGTCTGGATGTGACCCAGAAAGTTCCCGTTGAAGTACCCGAGGTTGCACAGGTGCGTGATGCAAGCGGCCCGCACCTCACCGCACGGGTCCATTTGCGCGGCCTTGAACAGCACGGTCTTGACCCCTTCGGTCGAACTGTGCCGGCCCTCGGCCAGCCCCTTCGCCGCGGTCAGCCGGCCCGACGGCGACTCCATCGATTGGAGCGCGATCACGAACGGTTCCACCTCGCGGTCGAACGCGACTTGCGGCGGAACGTACCCGGCCGGCACCACGATTTGGATCGGCTTGGTCGATGAGGTTCCGCTCGGCGGCACCGGGATCGGCGGCAACCCGCCCCCGGCCGGGGGCAGCGACGGCAGCGGTTGCGGGATCGGCACCGGCGCCGGGGTCGTGGGCATCGGCGTCGGGAGGCCCGGGAGCGGGGTCGGAATGGGCGTCGGGGTCGTCGTGGGGGCCGGGACCGGCGCCGGTACGGGGACCGTTTGCACGGGGGGAACAGTCGGTACGGTGACCGGCTTCGTGGGCATTCCGCGCGGCGGCTCGGCAGTGCTGCCTCCGGCCAACCCGCCGGAGGGGACCGGCAACACCGGGGGCGGCGTGGACGAACTCGTCTTCACTGCGGGACCGGTCACGGGCGCGGCCATGTTCGGGCCACTCGGCTTCTTCCCGAACACGCGCGCCAGCATCCCCGGCTTCTTGGTTTCGCTCGAATCCGACGGCTTGTCCTTCTCGAACATGCGGAGGAGCGGGCGCTTCTCTTTTTCCTTGTCCTTCTCTTTGTCCTTGTCTTTCGCCACGTCCGGCATCGCGTCCGTGGGGCGCGGCTTCGCTTTGGGCGCTCCGCTGTCCGTGCCCTTCGGCGGCTCGGTACCCTTCGACGGTTCGCTGACAGGGGTCTTGGAAGGTTCCGCGCCCTTGGACGGCGCGGTTTCGGGCTGATCGACGAGCGTGATCGTCTCGCCCGTCTTGGTGTCCTTCAGTTCCGACTGGTAAGACCCGTCGGACTGCTTCTCGCACTTGAGCACCTTGAACTGGCGCTCGCCCTTACCATCAATGTTCAGGCTGATGACCGCTCCGACCTTTTGGGGCGGCGCGTCCGCTCTCGTCGCGCCACCGACGGTCACGGTGGCTCCGACCACGACCGCCCACGCCCACCGCTTGCACAACCAACGTGACATGATTTCGGCCTCCGTGCCCGTGCCCGCGGCGCCGTCCTTGGCGTATCGGGCTTCCGTGCGTAGGCGAGGTATCGGTTCGCCCGAATTCGCCGGTTGACCCAACTTGATGGAGCACGAGGGAAGTACCGCGAAAGATAGGTAAAGTGTACGCGAAGTGGCGATCGAGACAGGCGCGGATCCGCACCCGCCGGTGCGGACTCACCGGAGCGTTCGCGGCCCGTCGGTTCCCGGGGTGATCGTCGCACCCAAGCGAGCGGTGCCCGCTCCGGGGAGCGAGCTGCCTCGCGCGAACGTGCCCGTGGCGCCGCTCGTGGCACTTGTTGGTAGGCCCGCCCACTTGCGCAGGAGCCGCGTGACCGGCGACCGCGACGACGTGTCCATGACCAGCACCATTCCGGTCCACATGAGAGCGACCAAGACGAGAACGGCCACGCACGCGACAAGCCCAACGTAACCGAGGCGCCATTGCAGGTTGCGCACGGGTTGGAGCACCTCGTCCCGGCGCTCCTGAACGACCACCACCCAGCCCGTATCGACCTTGTCCGGCCCCACGCGCACGCGGTTCGCCGACGCGAGCCATTTGCCCTCGTAAGGCGCCTGGCCCGATACCGTGTCGTCACCCGCGGCAACGGGGTCGGTGTACTCGTCCCCGCCCTTCAACGGCAGAGTGTCGTTCCCGGTATCGCGCATCGTGTCGGCCCACTTCACCACCGCGTCCGCGTAGTAGAGTGGCGGGTCGCTCTCGCCCTTCGTTGCCGACCAGTACGGGTGCCGCAGGATCAGCCCGCGGCGCCCGGTTTTGAAGTCCGGGCGCGTGTCGATCAGCACCGAGAACCGGTTCGCGTCCTCGGGCGCGGCGTCCGCGAGGTCGATCGTCATCCCCACGACGCCGATCGGCTTCGGATTCGGACCGTCGCTCATGACGGGCACCGTGAACGCCACCGCCCACACGCTCCCTCCGGTGTCCTGCTTGCGGCGGTACGCGACCGAGCGGTGCGGGCGCGTGACGATCCCCGGCGGGGTACCGGACACCGTTTCCGGGAACTCGCCCGTTCCGTTGAAGTAATCCCGGTACCCGCGGTACTTGTGACGGCTCGGTTCGGACGGCGGAGAGGTGCCGCGCTGGTACCCGCCCGCGTCGTCCGCGAACCAGATCGACGCCTTCTCCGAGTCCGAGAACTGCTTGTCGCCGCGCTCCTTGCGCTCGGCCAGCAGTTGATCGAGTTTCGGCCCCGCGCCGGGGTCGTCCTTCATCCGCTCACCCTTCTGGAGCAATTCGCGGAGCTGTTGGTTGCGGGCCGCGGCTTCGAGTTGCACCCACCGGAGTTGGACCTGTGCTCCGAGTTGCCGCGCTTCCGTTTGTGCGGCGAACCGGTTCGCGTCGAGCGCGCGACTTTCGACCCCGTGCTCGGCCGTGTTCACCGTGGTGCGGAACAGGTACTGACCCAACAGTGCCATGAGGAAGAAGAGCAGTACGAACGTGAACCCGGTGACCCACAGCAGCGGCCGGCGCACGCGCTGGAGGTTCCACGCATCCAGGGCCGCGAGGACCGCTTGCGGGTTCGCGAAGCGCTTACTCGGGCTCGGTTCCAGGCACTTGTCGATGATCGCGGCCAGCCCCGAATCGACTCCCGGCACGTCGCGGTGCGCGCGAGGTTTCGGCGAACTGAAGATCAGCTTGCGGTACGCCGCGAGTTGAGCATCGAGCGTGCCCGTTGTGACGTGCGTGGCGCCCGGTTCGTTCCGGTGGGGCGGTTCGCCCGTCAGCGTCCGGTACATCACCGCGCCGAGTGCGTACACGTCCCAGCGCGCGTCCGGCGCCGCACTCAAGTCGGCCTGTTCGGGAGCCATGTAGAACAGCGTACCGAGGGCGGGCGCCACCTCGTTCGTGAGGCGCGACTGGCCGAAGTCCGCGAGGCGGGGCTTGCGCTCGTGGTCGAGGAGGATGTTCGCCGGCTTCAGGTCGCAGTGCAGGATGCCCTTGTCGTGCGCGTGAACGAGCGCGATGGCGACTTCGCGGAAGATCGTAACGGCATCGTGAACGGTGGGGCGGTAGGTGCGGAGCAGGTCTTCGAGCGACCCGTTCTCCATGAACTCCATCACGTAGTACGGCGGGTCGGATTCCCACCCCACCTCGAAGAGTTGCACCACATAGCGATCGGAGAACAGGTACCGGAGCTTCTCGACCTCGCGCGCGAGCGCAGACCAATCGAGCCCGCCGCGCCGCGTGAAGAACTTGATCGCGACCCGGCGCCCGCTATTCCGGCTCACCGCGGTCCAGACCTCGCCGTAAGCACCGTGGCCGAGGAACTGCTCCTGATCGTAGCCCGGCACCTTGACCGGCGGGTGTACCCCGCGGAGGCTCAGCTCGCGGGCCGCCTCGCGGTCCGTTTCGCCCATCACGGGAGTGAGTCCGGAATCACTCACAAGGTTCCTGTGCGCGTTCATACCAGGAAACTGCGTGCGCGGTCCAACTTGCGCCGCTTACCCACACGAAAGATAGAGTAGCCCCCGGGCCGGTATCGGCCGCATAATAGGGCACAGAGAAAAGTGCGCTCGGGTTCCAATCGCGACCGGAACCCGAGCGCACTGCAACTATCCAAGGAGCAATGTCGATGTCACTCTCCCGACGCGCGTTCCTGGCCACGAGCGCCGCGGTCACCCTTCATTCGTCACTTGCCCATGCTGCGGACAAGAAAAAGAAGCTCGTGATGATCGCGGGGTCGCCGAGCCACGGTCCCGGTGACCACGAGTTCAACGCGGGCGTGCGCCTGATCGATAAGTGCCTGAAGGATTACCCGGGGCTGGAAACGATCGTCTTCCTCAACGGCTACCCGAAGGACGATTCCGCCCTCGATACCGCCGACGCGATCCTCTGCTACGCGGACGGCGGGGCGAACCACCCGCTCGTGCGCGAAAAGCGGCTCGAACGCATCGGCAAACTGATGGCAAAGGGCGTCGGGCTGATGTGCGCGCACTACGGCGTCGAGGTGCCCAAAGACCTGGGCGGCCCTGAGTTCAAGGACTGGATCGGCGGGTACTACGAGCACATGTACTCGTGCAACCCGATGTGGTCGCCGGAGTTCAAGGAGTTCCCCAAGCACCCGATCGCGAACGGCGTGAAACCGTTCAGCGTGAAGGACGAGTGGTACTTCAACATGCGGTTCCGCGACGAGATGAAAGGCATCACGCCCATTCTCTCCGCGAAGCCGGCCGACACCGTGCGCGACGGCCCCTACGTGTACCCACAGGGGCCGTACAAGCACATTCAGGCCGCCAAGGGGCAGCCCGAAACGATGATGTGGGCGCTCGAACGCGAGAACGGCGGACGCGGCGTCGGGTTTACGGGTGGGCACCACCACCGCAACTGGAAGGACGACAACTACCGCAAGGTCGTGCTGAACGCGCTCGTGTGGCTCTGCAAACTCGATGTACCGAAAGACGGCGTGAAGTCTGAAGTGACCGAAGAGGACATGCGCGCCAACTTGGACCCGAAGGGGAAGAAGTAGTGACCCGGTTCCCGGCCCACGGCCCGGACCTTCGTGCCCTGCTCCGCGCGTGCCACGCGGCCCCGGACGACGACACGCCGCGACTCGTTCTGGCCGACTGGCTCCAAGAACGCGACGATCCGCGCGGCGAGTTGATGCGCCTTCAGTGCCAAATCGCCGCATTACCCGCCGGCGCGCCGGAATACGATTCCCTGCTCCGTCGACATCAGAAATGGTGGGAACGGTACTACTACAGGTGGTGGCGAGAAACCGGCAAGTTGATGTGGGACGAAGGTCCGCATGATCGCGGATTACCCACGATCGGTCACTACGAGATCGACGATTATCGGTTGAACGCGGGCGCCCTTCACGATCTCGTGAAGGCTCCAAAGAACCATTTGTCGGCGTTGATTGCGGACGGCTGGCCTGGGATGACTTGGGTTTTCGTTGAAGACCCATTCACTTACGACGGGATTGATCCGGCCACCGTGTCGGCGTTCCCGGAAGCAGTAGCGCACTTCACCTTCGGTCCGTTCCATGAACTGCCGTGGGCTGGAGCGCCGACCCCGGTTGGTGTTTGCTTCCCCGAGGGGATGACGGTCTGGCCCGCGCTCATCGACGAGGCCGCGAAGGTACCGAACCTGCGCGGGGTGTCGCTTGTGGGCACGCAAGCGTCTCCCGGCCTGTTGTCGCACCTCGCGAAGATCCCGGATCTGGAACACCTCGACCTCGGGAGCATGCGGCTCAGTGACGAGAGCGTCGGTCGGCTTACCCCACTTAAACGGCTTCGCACACTGATTGCCCCTGGCGCAACAATCACGAACGCTGGTGCCGCCGCGCTTGTAGGGTTCCCCGAACTGCGCCGACTTCGGCTCGGCGCGCGCCGGCTGACGGCCGCTGGTTATCGGGCGATCGGAACGCTTTCAAAATTGGAAGAGCTTGAGTTAGCGCGGGCCGATGACAACGCAGTCCGGCACCTGAGTGGGCTGACGCAGCTCAGACGACTGTTTCTGAACTCCACGAACGTCACCGGCCGCGGTCTGGAGAAATTTTCGCTCCTCACGCAACTGAGCCTTGAGGGGACGCCCAGTGACGACACGGGATTGGCGTGCGTGGCCGGACTGAAGCGCCTGTATTTTTTGGAGGTGAGCGGAACTCGCATCACCGGTGCGTTACTCTCTCACCTCAGCAGCTTACCGTGGCTGCAGTACCTCGAAGCGTCACGAACGGCGATCCACGACGGGGATCTTCGTCATCTCGAATCGTTGAAGAGCTTACAGCGACTTGGCTTAGAAAACACGCGGGTGACGAAACAGGGGATCAATCGGCTTCAAAAAAAGCTGAGAAACCTGAGTGTTAACTGAACGTAGTCGGTTCATGGTGGATCGTACCCACCCCTATTCCACGGGTTGCAGCGGCAGATGCGCCACGCGCCTTTCGCGCACCCGTAGATCGGGCCGTGCTTCTTCACCGAGAGAATGAAGTACTCGCTGCACCCCGGATAGAACCGACACATCGGCGGCAGGATCGGGCGAATCAACTTCTGGTACCCGCGCACGCACACGATCATCACCGCGCCGAACGCGAGCGCCGGTCCGCGCCAGATCCAGGAGAGAGATTTCACGAGGGGCTGCCCTCGTTGGAGGCAGAACCTACCCCCTCATCCCCCTTCCCTGAAGGGAAGGGGGAACAGGCATTCGGCACCTCTGTGGTTGACGCCAAGTCTGATGAGCGTGCCGGCTCTTTCTCCCCCTTCCCTTTAGGGAGGGGGGACGGGGGGGTAGGTCGTGGCTGTAACCCCGCCCCAGCCCCTCCCCTAAACGGAGAGGGGCTTAAAACGGCCGTAGATTGCGTTGTGTCTGTTGGGTTTTGCTCTGTTCCCCCTTCCTTCTTAGGGAAGGGGGTTAGGGGGTTAGGTTGCCTTTGCTCCCCTTTACCTTTAGGGAGGGGGTTAGGTTGGCTTGGCTTGGGGCGCGGACCGTCGCGCAGCTTGCGCGACGCTTGGGTCGCCAGCTTCACCAGCGACGCCTTGAGCGCGTCGATGGCCGGGTACGGTCCCGGGCGCGGGATCATGATGTAGTCCGCGCCCGACGGTAAGTCGTGCTGTACGAGGCGGAACGCTTCGCGGAACAGGCGCTTGTAGCGGTTGCGCACGACCGCGTTGCCCACCTTGCGCGACACGGAGCAGCCGAGCCGCGGGTGCGGGAGGTCGTTCTCGCACGCATACACGATCAGCAGCCCGTCCGCGGACGAGCGCTTCCGCGCGTAGCACCGCTCGAACTCCGCAGGAGTCTTCATGTGGTGCGTTTGCGGGTACGTCAGCGGTTTGTCGGGCGCGGTCATATCTCAATTCGCTACACGAAGGGAATCATACCCACGGGGCTTCCGTGCGCAGATTCTGTGGGTTCAGTTTCGCGAACTCCTCGATCAGTTCGCGGCTCTTGTCGTCGACTTTCCCGCTCGGCACTTCCACCTTGAAGACCAGATACTGGTCGCCGCCCGAGATGCCCTTCCCGCGCAGACGCAGTTTCCGACCGCTCGATGTTCCGGGCGGAACAGTGACGGTCAGTAGCGCCAGTTTGCTCCCGTCGAGCGTGGGAACGTCCACCTTCGCGCCGAGAACCGCTTCGACCACCGTGAGCGGCACGTCGAGATAGAGATCGTTGCCTTCGCGCCGGAAGAACGGGTGCGGGGCAATCTTCACTTTGAGTAGCACCTCGGGTCCGCCGGTCGCGTCAGCCGGCACGCGGAGCCGCTTCCCCTCTTCGATCCCGGCGGGCACCTTCACGTCGATCCGGCGCCCGCCGACCTCCAGTGCGACGCTCCCGCCGTTCGCGGCCACGTCGAACGGGACCGTCACTTCGGACTCGATCGGCTCGGCGTGTCGGCTCCGCGTTCGGGTTTTGCGCTTGCCGCCGCCGAAGATGTCACTCAAATCCGGACCGCCCTGCCCGCCCATCCCACCACCGAACATATCAAAGAGGCGCTGGGCGGCCTCCGGGTCCATTGCGCCGCCACCCGCGCCCGGGAACCCACCTCCGGGAAACCCACCTCCGGGAAACCCGCCGCCAGTAAAACCACTCTGCGGACCAGCGAACCCGAACTGGTCGTACTGCGACTTCTTGTTCGCGTCGCCGAGAATGTCGTGCGCGGCCTGGACTTCCTTGTAACTGGCGTCGGCCTGCTTATCGCCCGGATTACGGTCCGGGTGGTACTTCTTCGACAGCTTCCGGTACGCCTTGTTGATCTCGTCCGGCGTAGCGGATTTAGAGACACCGAGCACTTCGTAAGGATCGCGGGGCATTGGGGATAACTGTTGGTGAATGAAGCGCCGCTCCGCGCGGCTTGGTAAATTGTAGTGGTCCGGCCAACCGAACCGAAACCTCGTTCGTTTAGATTGGTACGGCGCCTGCTCGGATTCAGGGTATCGCCCCTCGGATCGGGGAACTCATGCGGCCTCACAAGACGCGCGGATTCACACTGATTGAATTACTGGTCGTTATCGCGATCATCGCGGTACTGATCGGGTTATTGCTTCCCGCGGTGCAAAAAGTGCGGGCCGCGGCCGCACGCATCTCGTGCAGTAACAACCTGAAACAGACGGCACTTGCGCTGCACGCCTTCGCGGGAGACAACGAACGGTTTCCGTCCGCGTTCGCGGGGCCGGATTTCAACGGCTCGTGGAGCTGGTCCACATATTTGCTCCCGTACATCGAACAGGACAATCTCTACAAGCAACTCGGAGTGAGCGCCAACACGCGATTCGGCGGCGGTCTGGTACTCGTTAACGCAACCGATGTTCCGGGCGGGTTGAGTCAGGTCAAAATCAAGACGTTCTTGTGCCCGGCGGACGGCGCCCCGGAGATCAACCCACAGCGACAAAACCACGCGACCTCGAACTACCGCGCGGTGTGCGGCCCGTACACACTCCCGACGATCCAGATGAACTTCGACTTCGGTGGCATCATGTACCAGAACAGCCGCACGCGGATCACGGACATTACCGACGGCACGTCCAACACGCTACTCGTCGGCGAGTGCATCTTCGACGTGTCCACGCAGAAGCGCGCCGCGATCTGGGCCGGAATGAGCGGTCAGCCCGGTGCGATCGTGCAGACCAGCGACACGATGTGGTGGCTGGACGCCGACACGTCGCGTGTCAACGGCTCGGCCCCGCAAGCGTTCAGTTCGCGGCACAGCGGCGGGGCACAGTTCGGGTTCGCCGACGGCTCCGTGCGGCTCCTCCGAGAATCCAGCGACCCGGCGCAACTCCGGTGGCTGGCAGGACGCGCAGACGGGATGGTCGTCAGCGCGGATTACTGACGAACCTGCAGCCCGATGGTTGTGTCCGTGCGGCATGGCTCCGTCCACGAACACAACACCCCTGGAGTGCGTATGCACGAAGAGGCCGGTTTCCTGTCCGTGATCCGCCAATCGCCCGCCGACAACACCGCCCGACTCGTATTCGCCGACTGGCTCGACGAACAAGACGACCCGAACTGCAAAATCAAAGCCGACTTCATCCGACTCGAACTCCACATAGCAACAACCGAACAGGGCCTAACTCGGCTCCGGTGGTCCCAACGGCTTCAAAACCTTGCGGTGCAAATTGCTCCTCGGTGGCTCGCTGTTGTAAGTCGTCCAAGACTCGAATCCTGTCGAATGTCGCTCGGGTGCCCGAACCAGTGGGAACAGCTTACACCCACGGACGATGCGAAGGTGCGATTCTGCGCTGTGTGTAAGAAAGGCGCCCACTATTGCGAAACTCTTCAAGAAGCCCAAAATTACGCAGCGAACGGTGACACGATCGCCGTGACACCTGCTCTGGTGCGGTGGCTGTTCGATCGGCCGCCGCAACCGGGGCCGCCAAAGTACCTGGCTCCTCCGAGGCGGTTGAGGCGAATTGCGCTGAGCGCTATTCGGCGATCAGCTCCTGGCCGAACTCCGCTACCTGTTCGAGCAAGTCATATCAACGAGCCGATCAGCCCTATTCTGGTAGTCGAACGAGTTAATCGACCGGTGACTAATCCGCCAACCACCACCGAAGAGACTCCAGAACAAACACCAACGAACGATTCGCCCCAGTGGGAACCAGACCCACAGACCGAAAGTTACGACAACACGGGGCGCAAGAGTCGACAACAGAAACGCCAGAAGGGACGCAATCAGAATCGCAATATCGAGCGCGAGAACTGGGAGGAGACGGACTGACACGAGATCCGGGCGCTACGCTTGAGCCGTAGCGCCCGGGGCGATTGCGGGTGCGGACATCCGGTAAAAGAACACGCACAGTGAGAGTGTCAGCACGGCCGCGAAGAAGCACCAGACCGAGACGAAGGCGTACTCGTAAGCCGCCACCGCGACGAGTAGTGCGCTGAGGAGCATAAGCCCCGGGAGCCGCCCCAAAGTCTTCGGGCCGAACACCAACGGCACCACCACCGACATGCTGTACAGCACGCGCAAGACCAACTGCGGAACGTTCCGCGGTAGAGGTGCATCGGAGTACGAGTACAGAATCGAGTGGTGAACAACCCGGACCGACAAAAACGAGTCCGGCCCGATCAGGAGCGGGAGGTAGAATGCCCAAAACCACCCGGACGAGAGCACAGTGAGTACAACGAAAAACCGTCTGGGACCGGGGCGTGTCTCGTTCACCGCGGCAATCAACGGCAACCAGAAGGGCCAGAACGCGAGCGCGAAAAACAGGAACGCGAGTGCCCCCGCACGAATTTGGGCGGGATCGCTCGCGTACAGCCCGAGCCACACGACCCCTTCCGCGATCTGCTGAACGGCGAATGCCAGCGGCATCAGCGCGATCGGGACCAGGCGCGGGTTCTTCAGCCACGCGGCGCGCAAACAGTAACCCGCGGCCGGGATCAGCGCCCCTCCGACCGCGAAACTCGCTTCGGGTGAAAAACACATTTCAGCGGCTCTTCAAGAAACGGTGCCGCGCTCGCAAGCCGCCGCGTAGGTGGCTTCGAGGTCGAGCTTCAGGTTCATCGCTCCACGAATCGGGACCGGGACCGTGGGCAACGGGAATCCCGATGCGACCGTGTAGTGCCACACCGCGAACTGTTCTGCGCCGTTATGCACTTGGGGATGAACGACGAGCACAGGGGCGTCGGTGCCGCGCGGCCGCTTGGTGATCGGGTACACCCCCACCAAACTGTGCAGGTGCGTGGCCCAACTCGCGGGACCGGGTAGCGCGTCCACGATGACCACACCCGCGCCGCGCGACATGAGTGCGGCCGCCCGCACCGCAAACGCGAGCGACGAGTCGGAGTCTGCCTTGTTGTCTGGAGTCACGAACATCACCACGGCCGTGACGCGCCGACCGTGGTGCGCGTCGGACACGTTCACACCCACGCGGTCGGTGAACCGGGCCGGTGCAACGAACGTCGGCGCCGGTGCGTCGAACCCGGGGTACTTCTGGTCCGTGTCCTGCCCGCCGGCGCTCACCACCGGCGGCCCTTGGGCGAAGCCCGCGATCTCCTCGCCCGTTTTCAGGCGCGTGCGATCGAGTGGCTCCGCGCGAAACCGCTCGGCGTTCGGCAGTTGCGCGTTCAGTAACTTCGTATAATGTATGCTATACGAAGTTATTACGGAACGGGTCGCGGTCGTTCTTCGTCCAGTCGATATCGAGCAGTGGCATCAGGTATCCTTTAATAGTGGCTATTCAGTAATACGGAGCCGCGTGCACGCTTCCGCATAAGTGGCTTCCAGGTCGAGGCGCACGCACCCGTAGCCCTTGAGTGCCAGGGGCACGGCCGGGAGCGCGGTCCCGACCGCGAGCGGCCAGGTCCAGAGGTCGATCAGGTCTTCTTTGTTCCGGCGCACCGGGCGGTACGCGGTGGCATAAATCCACGGGTCGTCCGGCATCAGAAATTTGTCGTCGTGCTCGGCCAAGCGGACGAGTTCGTTGTGCAGGTTCCAGTGCCGCGACGTCACGATGTCGACCACAACGAGGCCGATCCCCTTACCAAGGTAGCTGAGACACTTCGCGGCGAACTGTCCTCGCTCGTTGGCCTCTTTCTTGTTCGACGGGCTGACTAGTTCGACGACCGCCAGCAACTTGTAGTCGTCGCTCACGTCCCGGACTTCCACCCTAATCTCGGTCGGGAAACTCGCCGGCATGCTCAATGCGGTGGCCGGCGGTGCATACGTCTCGATCGCGAGTGCGACCGCGCCGGTAAGCTCATCACCATTACTGTTAGCGGCACGGTGCTCGTTCCGCTGCTCGTACTCAGCGACATCGGCCGAGACGCTCGATCCCAAATACATTGGGGCGTCAGCAACGAACTCCTTCGGCAGTCGGCGATTCAGATCGTCCGAAAGCGCGCTCGCCCAACGCGAATGAAACGAGAGCCACGGGCGGCGCGCAATCGGTCCGTGAAAGTGGTCGAGCAGCGGCATCAGTCGTTCTCCTGGACGTGCTCATTCTACTTCGCGCGGTTGCTGCCCCAGTAGTGGATCAGGTCGATGCGGGTGACGATGTCCACCACCGCGCCGTCGTTCGTGGCCAGTACGCCGGTGTAGCCCGCGAGGAGGAGGCGGTACGCTTCGTCCAGGTGCGTGCGGACGTCGAGGGTCGGGAGCGGGCGCGCCATCAGATCGCTGATCGTCACCTTCGTCGGGTCTTTGCCGTCGTGCAAAATGCGGGCCAACGACACCTCCTGGACGCTGCCGACCGGCTTGCCCGCGTCCATGACGGGTAACTGTGAGATGCCGGTCGCCTCCAGGAGCTGAATCGCCTGTTCCGCGGTCGCGTCCGGGGTAATCATCACCAGTTTGCGATCTCCGCGTTTCTTGAGCAGGTCACCGACCGAGTGCGCCGGGGCTTCCGTGAACGTGAGCTTGTTTTCGGCCAGCCAGCCGTCGTCGAAGAACTTACTGAGGTAGTTGCGCCCGGTGTCGCACCCGAGCGCGACGACGAGTTGTCCCGGCCCCAGCCGGCGCGCGTAGCGGAGCGCCGCGGCGACGTTTGTACCGGTGCTGCCACCGAGGAGCATGCCCTCGCGCCGGGCCAGTTCGCGCGCGACAAAGAACGACTCCGCGTCGCCCACGCGGACCCAGTCGTCCACGTACTTGCTGGAAAACGTTTTGGGGACGAAGTCCTCGCCGATCCCTTCGACCTTCCACGGCTTCGGCGTCCCGCCGGAGAGCACCGAGCCTTCCGGGTCGGCGCCGACGATCTTGATGTTCGGGTTCATCTCCTTCAGGTACTTGCCGACCCCGCTCACGGTGCCGCCGGTGCCGACTCCGCACACGAACACGGTTACCTTGCCCTTGGTTTGCTCCCAGATTTCCGGGCCGGTCGTGCGGTAGTGGACTTCCGGGTTTGCGGCGTTCGTGAACTGGTTGGGGCGCCACGCTCCGGGGATCTCGCGCGCGAGTCGATCGGCCACGCCGTTATAGCTCTCGGGGGAGTCCGGTGCCACGGCCGTCGGCGTGATGACGACTTCCGCCCCGTAAGCCTTCAGCAGCAGGATCTTCTCGTTCGACATCTTGTCCGGCAGCACAAAGATGCAACGGTAGCCCTTCACCGCCGCGACCATCGCCAGCCCCACACCCGTGTTGCCCGCGGTGGCTTCGATGATGGTGCCGCCGGGCCGGAGCGCGCCGCGCAGTTCCGCGTCCGCGATCATCGCCTGGGCCACGCGGTCCTTCACGCTCCCACCGGGATTGGCGAACTCCACTTTCACCGCGACCTTGGCCTGGAGCCCCTCGGTGAGCCGGTTGAGGAGCACCAGGGGCGTCCGGCCGACGGTATCGAGAACGGATTCGAGCATGGGTGTCTCCAGAATCAATTGGGAGCGGCGAACCACCGGGCGCGCGACACCGTATTGTCGGGCGCGGGCGGGAAGTTGGACAAGTCCGCCGATCTCGTTCTTTTTTGCGATCCGCAGTTGGCGTCGCGCGCACCCGTGCCGTAGAGTGGCACAACGGTCCGCGCTGCCGCTCCGGTCGTGTCAAGTCGTAAGGTCGGCGAGAAGTCCACCGGTCGCAAGCTCGAAAGTCGCAAAGTCGGCGCCCCGCGTTCGGGGCCGCACCCGGCCCTACGACTTTAAGCTCTGGGCCGTTCGACCGTTCGCGAACCGCGCGACCCGAACCTACTAATTCGCTAATCTTCCCAATATGAGTTTGCCCAGCCAAAGCGTCGCTCTGCTCCAAGCGGCACGCGACCTTGTGAAGAGTTTGCCGGCCGATGCCGTGCTGCTGCTCACCGAAACGTCCATCGACTGGGATGAGGTGGGGCGCATGCTGGCCGGGTGCAAACTGTTCGTCGCGGCCGAGAACCCGGCGCTCACCAAGTCGCTGCGCGAGAACCCGGACTGGACCGTCATCGACCTCGACCCCGAACCGCTCCCCACCCAGGAGCGGATGAACGCGGCGCTCCTGAAAGCGGTCACCGAGGATCTGCTCCAGCCCGGGTCGCACATCGTCGCGATCTATAACGGGATCGCGACCCTCGAAGACGCGCCCGAGCCGGTGGACAGTCTGAGCGTGATCCACCTCGGCGAGCACCTCGAACGCATGACCGCGCAGGACCTCCGCGTGCTCGGCGACGCGGCCCCCATCGACGTGCTCCGCGCCGTCGTGGACCTAGCGACCGAGATCGGGCGCGAGGGGCGCGAGGGGCAGCCGATCGGCACCATCCTCGTCGTCGGCGACACGCGGAAGGTGCTCAGCCTCTCACACTTCCAGAACTTCAACCCGTTCCGCGGGTACTCGCGCGCGGAACGCGACGTCCGAAAACGAGACGTGCGCGAGCAGATCAAGGAAATCGCCAAACTCGACGGCGCCATCCTGATCGGGCGCGACGGGATCGCGGAGGCCGCGTGCCTGCACCTGGGCGGGCGCGGGGATGGTGTGAACATCCGCAAGGGATTTGGCAGCCGGCACATGGCCGCGGCCGCGATCAGCAAGCAGACGAGCTCGGTCGCGTTCGCGGTCAGTCAGTCGAGTGGAAGCGTCCGCGTGTTCCAGGGGGGCGAAGAGGTGCTCCACATCGAACCACTGGCGCGCCCGCACGTGTGGCAACCGTTCCGACTTGAAAACCAGGAACAAGCGCCGGCTGAACCCGACGATAGCGGGGATGAGGTTTCATGAGTAACCGGTCGTGTTCGCGCGTCACGATTGTTATTGCTTGGAAGTTACTTTCTCGTAATGATTTGCGTCTGATTAGGGGCCGAATGCTAACATTTGCTAACTTTTCGGGCTCGTAGGGGAGATTACGGCCACGCGGCTCGTCGAGTGTGACGCAAGTCGTTATTCATTCGAGAGATCGGTGATTTGTGTGTCGTTTGCGAAGCGACTCGCCCGGCTAACAAACGCTGACATTCCTTCTATTTGGTCTTCGAGCTCCTCTGACAGTTGGAACACGCCTCTTCTCACGCGCGTAGAGTTCGTCACGCCAATAACGCAATTGTGACTGATTTGTGGACGGAAGTCCAGTTTAATTTTGCCGTAGATCGCGGATCGAATTTGTTGATTACCAGCCGGAAGCGTTGTAGATCGGGCTGTGCCCGACGTAACATTCGCACGGCGTTAACGTCGCCCAGCCTGACGCTGACCGTTCCGCACCCTCCCCAACTGCGGTATCCTTGCGGTGACACGGTTCCGAGGGCTAAGAGATGACGGAACAGGGATGGCTGGCGTGCGACAGCACTTACTCGTACTGGACGGCGAAGCGAACCAATACCAAGAGAATAACTACGCAGTTGTTTGACAAAGCGATTGAATTGACAGATTCGACCAGCACGCCACTTGTTTCATTCTCGTTTCGCAAGGTACGCCTTTGGGGAGTGGCTTGCTGTCGAAGGACTTCACTTCGGCTACCAAAGTGCCTTCTCAATCTCTTGGATGACGTTGAAAGGATGCTCTGTTTTTCAAACAATCCTGCGGCACTACAACCACTTCACAGCAGAGGTTGTGAAGAACTGGAGCGACTTAAAGCAGCAGCACGGGATAACTACCAACCAGGGATCTTGTCGGCTTCAGAAGCCGCCGTGTTTGTTGCCGACCCGGATGTTGGTGCTGTTCAGTTCGGTATAAATCTCGGCATTTTCCTTTGTTGTTCGGCATAGGAAATCGTGCGGGCGGAGGCGGAGGACTGCGAAAGGACACTAGAAGCAGAGTCAGTTGGCGAAGCTGAGGAAGCGGCTTTCTGCAATCTCTTCAGAGACATCTTCGGCACCCCCTTCCGTCCCGTCGCTATTGACCCCTCATGGTTAACCTCCACCGTCGTCGCTCTTGCCGAGGGCATCTACTCGGAAAAAGCCTTCGACCGGCTACCGATCCTCGCCGATGCGCTGATGGACGCTGGCTGCTCGCACGACGATCTTCTGAACCACCTTCGCAGTGATGGCCCGCATGTCCGAGGCTGTTGGGCTTTGGACTTGGTGTTGGGCAAATCGTAGTCGAAACACGTCCGCTGCAGCGTCATTGGGAATACCCGTAGGGAGTACACCGGGTCGTGCGACATCGCGACACGTGATCTCGGAAAAGAGCCGAGCGCACTCGTCATCGTTTTGGTCGTCACTCGTCACAGGTTGCGCGTCCCGTTAAGATGGGCACATGTGGGCCAATGCGCCCGCCGTCTTGAGGACACGCCATGTCTTTGCTGTTCCGCGCCGCGGTCGCGGCCGCCGTCATCGGCACGTTTGCCGCGTTTGTGCCCGCTTCGTCCGCCGCCGCTCCGGTCCCGCCGGATGGGGGGAAGGCTGTTACCTTCCCGTTCCCGGCGAAGGCCCCGATCGTTGTGCAGATCACGGGCGTCGGGGCCGCGCGCGAGCGCCTCTCCGCGCTGCTCAAGACCGCGTTCCCAGACGCCGCCCAGATCGACAAACAGATCGACGGCGCGCTGAAAGAACTCCTCGCCGACCGCAAGCTCACGGCCGTCCCCAAAGACGGCCGCGTGTACCTCGTCGTGAACAACATCGCGAGCCTGACCGAGAACAACGCGGCGATATCGGTGCTCGTACCGGTTACCTCTTACAAGGAGTTCCGCGCTACGTTCCTCACCGCCGACGAGCGGAAGACATTTGAAGAGGGCAAGGGCGTCGACGAGGTGAAACTGACCGTTGCGGGCGAAGAACACGCGGTCCACATGGTGGACCTAAAAGAATACGTCGCACTCTCGCCGGACAAGACGACCGCCGAGATCTACGCGACCAAGTTCACCCGGGCCAGTACCACGGCAATGCCCGTCGAACTCGCCAAATCGTTCGTCGGGTCCGATGTGGGGCTGTACGTCAACTTCGACGTCATTAACGAGGTGTACGGCGAGCAGATCCGGGGGTTCAAGGGGTTGATCGATTTCGGGTTCCAGCAGGCCCAGATGGGCGGCATGTTACCCGGCCTCGGCAAGAAGCAGCTCGAAGCCGTGAAGTCGATGGCCCACGGGTTGTTCCAGGCCGTCGGTGATTGCCGCGGGTTGGTGGTAGGGGTCGAGTTCCGCCCGGAGGGTCTGAACCTGCGCGTGCAGGCCCAATTCGCCGAGAACACCGAGAGCGTGAAGTTGCTGAAGGCCGAAATGCCCGGCGCGCTCGTGGACATTGGCAAACTCCCCGCGGGGCTGGCGCAGTACGGCGCCTCGAAGGTCGGCACGAAGTTCTCCGACGCGGTGCGCGGGCTGAACCCGGAATTCGCGCCAGCGGACGACGACGCAAAGGGTAACGAGGCGATCGAAAAGCGCTGGGCCGAAATTGCCGCGGCCGGACCGCAGGGCGAGGTGTCAGGGACAGCCGGCGCGGACTCGTCGATCACTATCACCAAGTACGCGGAATCGAAGAAGGCCGTGGACGCGCGGCTCGGGTGCTACGAGGCGATGGCCGCCGGCGGGCGCATTCACAGCGCCGTGCTGAAGGACGCCCCGAAGGTGAAGAAGGACGCGCGCAAGCACGCGGGCTTCACGTTTGCCGAGGTCCAACTCGCGTTCGATTTCGAGGCGACGGTGAAGGATCTCCCGGAAGGGGCGAAGGAAGTTACCCTGGAGCAACTCAAGCGGTCGGTACCCGAAAAGATGGCCCTCTGGATCGGCACCGATGGCAAAACCGTTGTGCAAGTGGTCGCGAAAGACTGGGCCACTGCGACCGCCGCGATCGACGGGTACCGCGATAACAAGAAGCCGGTCGGCGAGACGGACGGGTTCAAGCTCACGCGCAAACAGCTCCCGACCGACGCCAGCGTGTTGACGATGATGGAAGTCGGCCCAGCGGTGACCGGGATGGTCGACTCGCTGCGTGCGTTGCAGGACACGATCCCGGGGTTCCCGCGGATCGGGAAGGTGCCGCCGGTGAGCGGCCCGCCCGCGTTCATCGGTGTCGCGGTCACGCTCAAGGACGACACCGCGACCCTGAACGTGTTCGTCCCCGGGGCCGCGCTCGCCGCCGGGCGCAAGATCGTTTCCGGGTTGCTCACGAACCTTGAATAATGTGTGCGCATTTCGCGAATCGAGTGGCGTCGGCATAAGATGATACGCGAAGTGGCGAACATTAAGTGCCAGCCACGTTAAGAAAGGACATCTATGCCAACTCGATTCGTTCTCGCTGCATGCGCGTTCGGACTGTTCCTCGCGCCCGGGTGCGGTCCCGGGAAACTGGACAAGAGTTCGGTCATCTCGCTCGACCCTGCGGAAACTAAAGCGATCGATTTGGACCCACAGCCGAAGCCGCAAAAGGTCACGATCGAGTTTTCGTCGTCCGAGGCCCCCGTGACCGTGCTCGTGTTCAAGGAAACGGACGCGAGTGGCGAGCCGGGCTTGGTCAACGCCGAGGTGAATAAAGCCAAAGCCCTCGCTTCTAAGCAGAGTAAGGGCGAAACGTTCGCCGTGGACGTGCCCGAGAACACGGCGATTCGAGTCGTTTTTATCGCGACTAAGAAAACCGATGTATCGGTCAAACTCAGCAACACGAAGTAGTGGTCGCGGTGCTCAACTCGGGCGCTGGCCGTTCAGCCAGCGCTCGAACACGTCTTGCCCGCGCGCGTAATCTTTTACCCACTCCGGCCGCGGGTCCACACGATCGCGGAACCGAACCATTGCAGAAACTGCGTCGGCCGCGGTGTACGGCTCCGCGATGCCCTGTTGTTTGCGCAGGTGGCTCTCCAACCCGGCCAGCGCCGCGACCGCCGCGCCCAGCGCCGGGCCTTCGTCGGACACGAGCCGTTCGAGCGGGCGGTTCAGGGCGCTCGCGAGGATCTCGCACATCAACTGACTCTTCGCCATCCCGCCGGACACGGTGATCCGCGTCACGGTTTGCCCCGCTTGCTCGTGCTCGCGAACGGCGCGGGCGAGCAGGTACGCGAGCGCTTCCAAACAGGCCCGCACCTTGACCGCGCGGTTCTCGGTGTTCGCCGGGTGCCACTCGACACGCGGCGCTTCGACCCCCACCGACGGCTCGGACAGCAGGAACGGCAACACGGACATTCCGTTGCAAAGCGGCGGAACCTTTGCAGCCTCTTCGATCTTGAACCAGTCCTTCCCCGCGACTTCGTCGAGGAACTGGGCGCCGTTGGAGTAGCACCGCATCCAGAGGTACGGCCCCCAGTTGAGCTTCATCGCGTCGAGCGTGCCCGATTGCGGGAGCCGGGCGGACGACGAGTTCACGACCGCGGAGTTGCCGAGGATGATCGCGACTTGCCCGGCCTCGACCGCCCCTCCCCCGATCAGCCCGGCCGCTTGGTCGTCGAGCGTGGGGAACACGAGGGGACGGCAGTTAACCGGAAGAGCGGCATCGAGTCCGGCCGAATCGGACAGCGGGCCAACGGGCTGGTTCATGTCGATGATGTCGGGCAGGCTGCCCCACGCGAGGTCGCGGTACTCGGGCTTCGCGATAGCGTCGAGCATTTCCTTGCGCCACTGGTTCGTGCGCAGGTCCATGATGCCCGTAGACGCGGCCGACGAAACACTCGTAACGTCGAACCGACCCGTGAGGTAGCCGGCCGCGAGCGGGCCGTGCGGAATGACGCCATCGGTGCGCTTCCAGTCGGCTTCGCTGAGAGCGTGCTCGTCCTTTACCAAGTGCGAGAGCGAGTAGCGAACGGCCCACGGCCCGCCGGTCAGTTCTTTGGCCCGCTCCTGTCCGCCGAGGCGCTTCAAACCTTCCGCGTGGTACTGCGCGAGCGTCTGATCGTTCCAGCAGATCGCCCGACGGACCTGATTCCCGCGACTATCGATCCGCCCCGCGGTGTGGTGGGTGGCCGAGATTCCGCAGCCACCGGTACCCCAATCGGCTACCCGCGTGCCGAGCGCGCCCGCAATCGCGCGGGTCGCGGCGCGAGCCTGCCCTTCGAGCTGCATCAGGTTGAGTTCGGAGACGCCCCCCTCGGTCCACAGATCGGTTGGGAGCCGGACCTGGGCGACGGTGTTTCCGGAGAGGTCGAACGCGAGCGCCTTCACACCACCGGTGCTGAAATCGTAACCGACGATGATCGCGTTCGACGGAACGCAGCGCAGTGATTCGGGCATGTCAGAGAGGCTCCGGCGTGGAGAAACGGGGTGCGTCACCAGTAGAGTAGCGACTTACACCCATCCCCTCGAACGGTATTCCTCCGGTACATCGGGTGGGAGAGGTGGCGGTGCATTCCGGGCGACGCACGCGACAGCCGCGCGCACTTTGTCCGCCCAGTCGGGATCGTCCGGCAGGACGACGCAGACGTTCCGGTCGAAGCGGTTCTCGGCCCAAACGCCCCAGCTATCGTCGACGTGCAAATGAATCCCGAACCGACCCGGGCTCTTGCTCGGTCCGCGGCGCCCGAAGGCGCGCTCGTGGCGGTCCTGGTTGATGACGCGCCCGACCCGCGTGCCGTAGCACCAGAGCCACCACGAAACCGTCCGCGGGTTCCGATAAGACGTGGTGTAAACCCAGATCTCGTGGTCTTTTACGAGTTCGCAGAGCAAGTCCGCTGCCCCGAGCCGGAGCGGTTCGTGGACCCACGGGCGCAGCCACCAGCGCACGCGGCTCGGTTCGTGCTTCGCGCCGGCCTGGTAGCAGATGAGCGTATCGTCGAGGTCGAACGAGATCCGCATATCCGCGTTACGCGGCGCGGGCGGACACAGTTCAGTGTGGTCCGAAGTACCGAGCCGATCAAGAGATCAAAGTCAAGGAGCCGGCGGTACCGGGTGAAGGTGAAATGAAGATCGAGATTCTGGTTCTGCCGCGTTTGCGTATTCGGCGATCGCGTTCTATCTTCTCTCAGCGAACGGTCGGGTGCGTTTTGGGTGCCCGATCGGGGGCGTGCGTCGGCGCGTTCCGCGCGCCACACCTTTCATCCTCGAAAGGGCTAACCCGCCGCGAGGCGGGGGCGCAAAGCCACGGGCCTGCGGGGTACCCCACCAAACCACCCGCAGGTCGCCTGGTTGCCGAAGGGCTTGGCGGTGAAAACCTGTCCATCCCTGGGCCACGGGTCGGGTCACACCGGCCGGCGGCCTCCGCGTCGCGGAACACGGCTTATAAACCGGTGCCGACGCACACCCCGCTATTTCAGAAACGCACGTCGGATCTGAGCATCAATACACAGTAAGAATCGAACCACACGTCTCACTTCAATCGCCACTACCACCAATCGCGCGGGCTACCGCGACGCGCACGTGCAAATTGTCCGCGTCGCGTAATTGAGGCGCCTCCGCAACCGTCAGCTCGAAATCAGCGACGGCATCGAGAATCGCAATGTGAACCCCCCAGGTCACCGCCGGAGGTTGGGCCAGTAGCGTTGTCAGTTGCTTCACTTCATCTATAGCAGCCAAGCCCGCAAGTTCGCGAACCGCCGATACCCGTAGGCGCTCGACTCGGGTCGCATCAGTGGCGATGGAGAGGAGTTTCGGGATCGCGTCACGCCGATCGGCGTGGGCTGCGAACGTGGAAAGCGTTTCGGAAGCGTGAATTCCGAACGTCTTCGGCCGGTGCAAGTGGTCCCACGCAACGGCCGCGATACGCGGGTCTTGTGGGAGTCGCTCGAGGCAGTACATCGCAGACCTTCGGACTCCGGCGTCGGAGTCACTCAACAATTCCAGCAACGCACTTGCGTCGGACCATTCCTGAAACGGGGTGGTTCCCCGTTGGCGGATTAATGGATCGGGGTGATTGAGCAGAACAGGTCGGAGTCGACTGCGATCAGCGACAGGATAGTGCTTCCATTTAGGCGCCCACAACTGCTCCTCGATCACCTTGGGGGAGGTGTCCGGATCGAGTAGCAGGCGCAGGATATCGGGTAAAGCGAGTGGTCGTGTTTCCTGAACCGCGGACGGTTTGCACGGCGCTTCAGCGGGCGGAGCCAATTCCTCGGCGGTGAAGGCCAAAAGATCCCGGACGGGTGTGAGCCACCGGCGCACGTGTGCGGCCACTTTCGGGCTATCGTCACGAGCGTGGAGCAAACAGTCGTAGCGGATCTCGTTTAGGCTCCGGCGGGCGGTGTCACGTATTTGCTCCGCCGGGTGATCGAGTAGCCCGTGTAGGCAACGGATGACGCGCACGGACGGATAATACTGGAGAGTAGCAGCGGCCTCGGTCGCTACCGCTTTAACGAGATCGCCCGTTGCCGCTACTAACGCACTCTCGGCCGCCACCGGTTCGTCCCAATACAGGAGCGCTGCAGTAGCTTCTCTTACCGTCGGGTCCGGGTCCGTCAGCGCGGCCACTTTTAGTCGCAAATCGGCCGGGTTATCGAAGAAAAACGTCATTCGACCGAGCGCGGCCGCGCGGAGTGGATCATTCGGATCGGTGGCCACTCGCCGCAAGATGTCCGGACACGTGCCCGCGCCCATACGAAGGAGAGCGTGACGTCGGAGAACCGGATCGCTCGTGGCCCACCAGCCCCGCACGGTTTCTTCCGACCAACCCACGTCGAGGTACTGCATGTCTCGCAGGACCGTTCCGGCCGCTTCGCGGATCTCGGTCGGACGCGAGGTATCAGCCAGTACCCGTTCGAGAATCGGGACGATCCTCCGGTCCGATACGGCTTCCAGCGCCGGGACGAGGTCGTCCAATTCCTCAGTGGGCAACTCGGGATCGAGGAACCGGTCGAGCAGTCGGAACGTCCACCGGCGGTCGGCGGATTCGGTAATGGTGTCGTAGGGGATCATGCAAACAGCATTGCGGATGCCGAGCGATCGATCAACCCTTTTACAGTCGTGTTGGGCAGGACATTTTCCGGTAAAATGATCTCATCTCTACACCGGAGGCGAATCCGTGCCCAAGCACATCCGCTGCGCCTGTCGGGGCGAGCCGGACTGTCGGCTCTGTTTCGGGAGAAAGTTCTACGAGTACGAGCCCGGCCCGCGCGGGTGGATGCCGTTCGTTTGCCCCACCTGCTCGGGGACGCGCGAAGTGACCGTGGAGGGCGCGGTAGAGACGTGCTTCACCTGTGCCGGTACGGGCGCGGTGGACCCGGCCAACCCGCCGCGCGACGACAGCCCGCGCGGGCTGATCCGCAACCTCTGGCGCATCTTCTTCGGCGGGTGAAAGCCAGCCGCCGAGAAACCAAAGCGCGTGTTACGGCGCCTTGTCTTTTTTGGCCGGCGACGGAGCGGGCGGCATGGTGGGGCCGGGAGGCGGTCCGGGCCACCAGTCTTCCAGGAGTAACCCGGACAGTTCGGCCGCAGCGCGCCACGCCTCGCCGAGCGCGCGGTTGGCTTCCAGTTGTGCCTCGGCCAGCGCGCGCTGGGCCTGAATGACCTTCAGATACTCGAACTGTCCGCCCTTAAATGCGGCTAGCGACAGTCTGTACGTTTCTTCCGCGCGCGGGATCAGATCCTTCTGGTACACCGCGGCTCGGGCGCGAGCCGCCGCGTAACTCTGGTACGCGGTCGCGACGCGAGCGGCCAACTCGTTTTCGACCTGCCCGACCGACTGAATCGCCATACCGAGTTCGGCCTTCGCAGCCTGGATGTTCCCCTGATTGCGGTTCCACACCGGCACGGGCATCGCGATCCCGACCGCGCCGTCGTAAGACTTGTTCTCGAACTGCCGCACGAAGCCGGTGTAGACCGACACGTTCGGGATCGGTTCCGCTTCGGCCCGGGCCACGGCCGCCCGCGCGCGCTCGATTCCGACGTGCGCAGAACGTACCTGCGGGTGGTACGCCAACACCGCTTCGCGCACCACATCGGCCTCGTACTCGGGTAGCCCCTCGAACGTGCCCGTAACGCTCGCGGGTATCGTCGCATGCGCGCCCGCAACCGCCGCCAGGCGCCGGTACACGCCGGGCAGTTCCCGCTTCACCGACTGGAGTTCGGCCCGGAACCGCTCGCGCTCGATCTCCAGTTGGACGTAGTCGAGGCGCGCGAGCTGGCTCGCGTCGAGCAGCGTCTTCCCGTTGGAAACGGCCTCGTCCGCGAGTTTGGCCAGGTGATCGAGGATCTCGGCGCGTTTTTGAAGCGCGAGGGCTTCATAAAACGCGGACCGGACCGAACCGGCGATCGCGTACCGCTCGGCGACCAGTTCGAGCGTCGCCTGATCGATTTCCCGCGCCGCGACCGCCTGCGCGAGTGTGAGCTTTTTGCCCGTCACGATCGTCTGCGTGAGTTTCGGAGCGGTAAGGATACCGAGGCGGTCGCTACTGGACCGGTCGCCGATTTCGTCCCAGTTAACCGCGACTTCGGGGTTCGGGTACAGCCCCGCCTGAACGTGTCGCCCGCGCGCCGCGTCGATAGCGAGATTAGCCCGCGCGAGGCGCGGGTTCCGTTCGACCGCCAGCCGAACGAAATCATCGACCCCGGTGGGAGCGGCGGCGACAGGCTGATCGGAACCCGATGGCGGTGCAGGCTTCTGGTACGCCGCTTGTTGGATCGGCCCCGCGGGGACCGGTCGCGTTGCGGTCGCACGCGGTCCCGGCACAGGCGCGGTGAGCGGCGACCGCGTCTCGGGTGTCGTGCAGCCACAAGCAAGAGCCGCCAACCCGCCGGTCCACACGAGTGACCGTTTCGGTAGTTCTCGGAGCCTGAATACCCACATGACGAACCCTCCGCGTGTCCCCAGCAGAGATTGATCCACCCTCAATTCGTGAGTGAGAACCAACTAACAGCGGAAGGAATGAGCGTACCGCAAAGCATCCCGCCCGATGCGTGAAGTGGAGGCGGAAAACGAAAAGGTTACACCAACTAGAGGCGCAACGACAAAGGCGCGTTCATCGGAAACCGGCGAATCAATGCTCTGGTCGCCGTGACCGTGATCCGAACGCGGCTGCGATCCGGCTACGACGGCCGCGTTCCCCATCGTGTGGTGGTCACACGGTTCACCGGGCGATTCGGACGGCGAAGACGGCTCTTGCGCGTGCTCGTCTGAGTGGTTCGGGGCGTTCGCGTGAGATGCGCGGCAGCACTTGCACTTTAGCTTGACCGGAGCAGAAGCAACCGGCGCGCTGTGTTCCTTCACGAAGCAGCACGGACACAGACCGGCCCCGGTGACCATCCCGGTCACCAAGAAAGCCGCCGTCAGCACCCACGCGACGATCGCTCGGAACATTGCCATTCGCCCAAATGGTGGCGCTGGGGCACGCGGCCCGCATAACCGCTACATTCATCGGCCGTCAAGAGTGACGAACTTCATACGACTTCCAGCCCGGGGTTGAAACCCCGGGTGTGGACTCGGAAGCGCGCCGGCGTCGGGTCGGTGGCCAATTGACCGCAAAAACCGATACTAAACAGCATGGAGGTACAACCGCGTACAACGGTTTCCCGGTCGGTGCTGGCGCGATACGTTAGCGTCGCGGTGGTTTTAACGTACCTCTTTGCGAGCTTCGTCACACTTCCGTCCGTGGCCCTCGGTACTGTTGCCGCTCCGAGCGAATCGGCCCCCTCCAGTGAGGAAAGCGGCCCCGAGCCAGAAATGGCCTCGACCGCCACGCGCGTCACGCACGCAGCGCCTCATGCGGCGGGGTCGCAAACTCATCGCAACGTCCGACTGTACGCGCACTGCGCGCTGACCCAATCGCTCCCCTCTTCCACCCACCCTGCCCTTCAATCTGCTCCGTTCTATCTTCGCTGTTAGTCGGCCCCCTCATTCAGTCTCACCGTACCGGAACAGCCGGCACGGGGTTCCACGGACCGAATCTCGAATGAGGATGAGCCATGACCTGTTTCGCCGTCGGCGATCCGGCTAGCACCCACTGGGCGTGGACCGTCACCGGGTTGCTCGCCGTTCCCGCTCTGGTTGCACTAAACGGGTTCTTCGTTGCCGCCGAGTTCGCGCTCGTCGCGGTGCGCCGAACGCGCCTCGAAGAACTGGTCAACCGAAACACGAGTGGGGCCAAAGCCGCGCTCGACGCGGTCACCCACCTGGACCGCACCATCGCCGCGACTCAACTCGGCATCACACTGGCCAGCATCGCGTTGGGGTGGGTCGGCGAGCCGGCCCTGGCCCGATTGATCGAACCGCTCACCGAAGCGATTCTGCCTAGCGCGTGGGCGGCGACTGCGGCACACGCTGTCGCGTTCACCCTCGCCTTCGCCCTTATCACGTTCATGCACGTTGTCTTCGGGGAACTCATCCCCAAGACGCTCGCGCTTCAAACCCCCGATCAAACTTCACTGTGGGTCGCGGCCCCGCTCAACGTGTTCGTCCGGCTGACTCGGCCGTTCGTCGCGCTGCTGAACGGCACCGGCAACCAGATCCTCCGATGGTGCGGCTCCGCGCCCGCCGGGTCCGAGAGCAACGTTCACTCGGTCGAAGAACTGGCGATGCTGATCGAGGAGACGCGCGAGTCGGGCGTGCTCTCGGCACAACAGGCCGAGTTCGTGCGCAAGGTGTTCACCCTGTCGGGCCGAAAGGTGGGCGACTGCATGGTGCCGCGCGAGCGGATGGCGGCCCTGGACCTCAGTACCCCGCCGGACCGGATACTCGAAGCGGTTCGGTCCGGCGCCCACACGCGGATGCCGGTGTATGATGGCACGCTCGACAAAGTAGTCGGCGTGGTCAACACCAAGGATCTGTTTCACCTGTTCAGTTTGCGTGGGTTGGTGGTTCTGGAAGACGCGCTCTATCCGCCGCTGTACCTGGACCCCAACGACTGCGTGGCCGACGCGCTGGAACTGTTCCGCAAGGAACGGCGCCCACTGGCCGTGGTGCGGGACAAGACGGGTCAGGTTCTCGGCCTCATTACCGTAGAGGATGTGCTGGAACAGATCGTCGGCCAGTTGGAAGACGAACACGACCGACCAACGCCCCGCTTGCGTCTCGGGCGCCGACCGATGCTGAGCCTCCCGCCGAAACGCGGGTCCACACCCGGGGGTTCAAACCCCGGGCTAGAGAAGGCACGACCCAAAACACTCCGTGCCTTTGTGACCCCAAATGGGGTCACCGGGAATAGCCCGGGGTTTCAACGACGCGCTAGAGAAGGCACGACCCAAAACACTCCGCGTTTGCAATTCGTTGACAGAGTCCGGCTACAGAAAACGCTCGGAACAAGGTCTCCCCCGTTCCGAGCGTGCGACATGGCCTCGCTTCGATCGTTTCTCGTAACCCGCTCTCCGAATCTCGTGTGGTTACACCGCGTGGGGATACTGGGCCAGCACCCGTTCGAGCCGGGCCGTCGGGCGAGTGGTCGCGCGGATCTTCAGCACCTGGTAAGTAACCCCCATCACGAACAGAGCGAGCAGGGCGAGCCGGACCGGGATCAGCGACGGGTCATTCGGCCCGGTTGCGAACGGCCGACCGGTCGGGAACCGCTTCAGCGTTTCGGTCGTGGTGAACACCATGAGCATCAGGAAGCTCATCGAAAGTGCGACGGCCTGCGTGTAACCGGCCCTGCGCCATGCCCCGCGAGTCGTCAGCGTTCCGATCGCGAGCAGCGCGAGTGTGAAGAGCCCGAACACCTGCCCCGGGGTGAACCCGAGCGTGAAGATGAACCCAAACCCGGACACGGTGCCCGCCAGCATGGTGCCGAGGTACCACTTACCGAGCCGGGTCTTCGGGTCGATCTTCCCGTACCGGGCGAACGACACGAGTCCGAACCCGATCGGCAGGATGCTCACGGCGGTGTGTGCGATGGTGAGGGCGGTCATGGCTGTCTCCGTTTCTTTAGTTTCAACTTGCAACTGAAGAGATCTACCGCGCCGCCAGTTGCACCTTGCAACCAAAATTCAGAAAACCTCGTCGCACCGAGAAAGGACCACAGAAGGTGCCTGTTCGGTAGCAAAAATGCGCGGCCGAATCGCCGAAAACAAAGCGGCAGATACCCTACAATGACGCCCGGAACTTCACGGGAGGCGGTATGGCACGGGCCGGGCAGACCCACGAGACGCGGACCGCGGAACAGGAGTTCAACCGGCTGACGATCGACGGACTTCGGCCACTGGTCGCGCTCCTCGCGCCGAACCCGCCGAAGAAGAAGGGCGACCTCGTCGCCGTCCTGACGCGAGCGATGACCGACCCGGACCGTGTGCGTGCCCTCTATGACCAGCTCGACCGCATCACTCAACTCGCGGTCCGCGAAGCGACCCACGACCCGAACGGGCACTATTCGCGCACCCGATTCGTGGCCAAGTACGGCCGCGAGGTGGCCTGGCACGAACCCGCGCCGGAGCGCAAGTCGGGTTGGTACGACCAGCGCAGCGACCCGACCCACGCGGCCCTGTTCTTCCCCAACTACGACTACTTACCCACGAACGTGCGCGCGATCTTGCTCAAGTTCGTGCCGGCCCCGGACCCGTTCCAGATCCGAACGAGCACGGAACTCCCGGCGGAACGGGCACTCGTCTGGCCCAGTTGGTCCGAGAAGCCCTCAAACGAAACCGTTCCAATCCGCGTGCGCGAAACGGCCCGCGAAGCCGAGGCGGACCTGCCCGCCGTTCTCCGGTTGATCGACGCCGGCAAAATCCGCGTGACCGACAAGAAACACGTCCCGACCGAGGCGACACGCAAAGCAATAACGGGCGTACTCGCCGGCGGAGATTTCTACACGGCCGAGGACGCAGACGAGCAGCGCGACGACCCGGCCCACGACGTGACCATCAAGGCGTTCGCGTGGCCGATGTTGGTCCAGGCCGCGGGGCTCGCGGAGAAGCGCGGAGACGCGCTGAAGCTCACCGCGGCCGGGCGCGACGCCCTAAACAAGCCGCCCGCCGACCTGCTGGACAAGGTCTGGGCCGCGTGGCAGAAAACGCACCTGATCGACGAGTTCGCGCGGATCGACGTCATCAAGGGTCAGGGGCGCGTCGATTTCACGTCGGTCGCCACCCGGCGCAAGGCCGTGCTCAACGTGCTGAAGGACTGTCCGTCGGGCGAGTGGGTCGCGATCGAGGACTTCTGGCGCCTCATGCGCGGCACCGGGCGCGGGTTCTCGCTCGTCGGGGAACGGGACGCCTGGGAACTCTACCTCTTCGAGCAGGAGTACGGCAGCCTCGGCTACGACGACACGCACACCTGGGAACAGCTTCAGGGGCGGTTCATTCTCGCGTTCCTGTTCGAGATCGCGGCCACCGTCGGGTTACTCGATGTGGCCTTCATCCCGCCCCAAGGCGCCCGGGACGATTTCCGGGGGCGGTGGGGTGCCGACGATCTGTCGTGCTTCAGCCGGTACGACGGGTTGTTGTTCTTTCGCATCAACCCGCTCGGCGCGTGGTGTTTGGGGCTTGTTGAGAAATACCAGCCCGTAGCCCCACAGAAAACAGACACGCTCCGTATCCTGGCGAATCTGGACGTGGTCGCGACGCGCCCGCCCGCCGCGGCCGCGGACCGGCTGACGTTGGAGCGCTTCGCCGACGAAACCTCCCCCGCGGTCTGGAAACTGTCCGCGGCGAAGATCATGGGCCGTAATAACTTCGTACAGCATACATTATACGAAGTTATACGACGTTTGCAATTCGTTGACAGAGTCCGGCTACAGAAGAGACGTTCCTGAGCGACCTTCACCAGAAGGCCGGGCAATTAAAAGACGGTGGACCGGCACGGTTGATCGAGTGCGCGACCGAACACGTCGCCGCGGAACTGGCGCACGATCGACAGTTGAAGGGGAAGTGTGTGCTGGCCGGGGACCGATTAATCGTGGTCCGGGAAGCCGATCTCGCGGCCGTGCGGAAGGCGATTCGCAAGCTCGGGTACGTCTGGCCCCTCGCGGGCGAGTGACCGTGCGGTGTCGCCCCGACACGCGATCCGGTTCCGGCGCGGCTATTCGTCCACGTCCCAAACGACGACCTTTCCCGTGTCGCTACCCATTGCGGTAACCGCGCCGTCGGCTCTGAACGCGACCGACCGCATCCATCCGATGTCCCAGGTCATGGTGCGCGCGATCTGCCCCGTCGCCGCCGCGTACAGTTTCACCGTTTTGTCGTTGCTCGTTGCCGCCAGGTGTGCCCCGGACGGGTGGTACGCGATGCCAGTAAACTGTTTCTTCCCGTCGTTCGTAATCACGGTCACCGGTCCGCCACCGATCGGGTAGAGGCGAATCGTTTCGCGCGTCCGGCACGCGAGGGTCCGACCGTCCGGCGACAGTATCATTTGGTCCGGGGCGTCGGCAAACGGCTCCGTGCTCGCCGACATCTCTCCGGTCGCGGTCATTCGAGTGACGCCCCGGTATTCCCACTGACGGGACGGCAGCAGCGTCCCTTCCAACAGCACGAAATGGTCCCCGGTCGGCAGGAAGAGCGGGGGCGAGTAAACGAGCGACGAAAAAAGCACTTCGCGGGTCGGTGCGCCGAGAGCGTTTGTTGCCCGAAGGGTTAACCGGGTTCCCTCGGTCGGCTTCGGCGATTCGACAATAACCAGGCGCGTCCCATCGGGCGACACACCGAACCAGAGCGACGCCCACGCCGGAACCTCAACGGGCACACCCGCCCCGCTGACCAAGTCGAGCGCGCAGAGGCGATCGTTCCCGACGAACAAGGTGCGCCCGTCCGGAGCGAACGCGAGTCGCTTCGCGGACGGAACTGGTGGGTGAAGGATTTCGGCCTTTGCCCCGTTCGCGAACGTCCGCCAAAGGGATACCCCGGCGGCCCCAATCGGAGTAACCAGCGTGGCCCCGGTGGGGGCGAAGAGTAGCTCGTCGATCCGCACTTTTGGCGCACCGGCCCGCATCACCATCATGGCCCGCCCTCGTGTTTGGAGAGAGGGGGAGTGTAGCACACCGAGTTGCGGGTCGGGAACGCGGTTGCTCTTCGCCAAATCGGAGCCGAACGCATTCACACAGCAGCATGATGAACGTGCGCGTGACAGACGATTCTTCTCCTCAATTCCTACGCGCCGCGCTGTCGATACAACCCGAGCAGCCGTAATCCGTCTCGTTCGGGGGTGAGCAGATGCGCAAGCGAATCGCGGCGGCGGGGTTGGGGGTACTTCTCGGCACAACCAGCGTCAGCGCGCAACCTGTTCCGCCGGCTACGTATCCGCCAGCGACCTACCCGCTGCCCGGCTCGACGCTTCCCGCACCGGCCGGTTTGCCCGCGTTCCCCGGATCTCCGACAGTCCCAAACACCCCGACAGCACCGGGATTACTGCCGCCACTGGCACCGAACAAGCTCCCGATTGGGGCGCCCTCACCGACGTTCCCGCCCGGCGCGCCCGGTAACTTCATGCCGAGCACGCCAACAACGGCCCCGGGGACGTCCGTACTGCCAAAACCACCCGTGGCGGTGTCGCCCTCCGAACTTCCGCTGCCACAACAGGAACGGAAGATCGCGATGCGTGCGACGGACGTGGCCGTCAAGCGCGTCGTGGGCGGGTGGGAGGTTTGGGCCGGGCAACACGTGCTGCGCAACACCGGCGACAACGAGACCGGCGCACGCGACGTGGCCCGCGTGATGCGCGAACTCCGGCCGACGGAATGGATCACCGTCGGCGCGACGAAACCGGTCGTCGAGTACGGCCTCACCAACGGGCGCCCGGCGGTCTCGGGCACGCCCCCTGTTGAGTCTAAAGACAGCAAAAATGGCAACTTCGGGAGCGTGGCAAACGCGAGCGGCACCACGCTTCAAATGGGCGCGACCGCGGCGCAGTTCGTTCAGCAGATCGACCTCCGCTCGACCCGCGTCGAGGCGATCCGCGGCGTGTGGTGCGTGCGCGACGAGAACAACATTCTGCTCAACTTCGGCACCGACAAGGGCGGCGCGGAACAGGCGAGCGCGGCCATTCAGAAGTACGGGTTCAACCGTATGGGCGTGGTCGGCACGCCACCAACCGGTCATGAGCTACCTGTTCGTCTCGCTCGAACAGCCGAAGGCCGTGCCCGGCGGTCAACTGATGCTGAGCGCCCAAATCGACGCCCTCTCGCGGACCGGTATCCCGATCCCGGGCGTGGGCTTCACCGGCGAGATGGTGAAGCTCGATCCGAACAAGGTGGAAGCGCGAAAAGACGGCGCCGAGTGGGTGGTCGCGTTCGGCCCAGAAGTGCTGGGCCGCTTCGGGCCAACGGAGTGGTCCGCGCGCGAGGCCGCGCGCACGATCCGGGACGCGAAGTTCACCGAGTTCTGCAAGCTCAGCGGTTCGACCGGGGTGACGTTCTTCCTCACGAACGAGAAGGCGCCCACGCGCGCACCGTTCAACGCCCAGGGCCGCAATTTCGACCCCGCGGCCCTGAAGGTTCAGCAGATCAACAACAAGTGGGCGGTCACGGACGCGGGTCGGCAAGTCTTTGAAGTGGCGAGCGCCCAAGAGGGCGAAACCATCGTCCGCGTGATGAAGGCTTACGGCTTCGATCAGACCGCGCACCTCTCCGCCGGCGGATCGAAGGGCGGGATCTCGTTCCTGGTGAAAAGCACCCGCCGCTAACCCACGAGAACGGTCGGTGCCACGATGCACCGGCCGTTTGTCGTATCCGTGATTGCGGTAACCGCGCCGGTCGGCTACCTTGCTCGCATGTTCTCGGATCGGTTTAGCTCGCTGCTTTGCAGCAGGACGATGTTGCGTCGTCCGAGCGCTCCGCTTCGCACCCGTCTCGGGGAAGGCTGTTCCAGCACCGCTATCGGCCAGGGGCTGGCCAAGCATGCTGCGGTCTGGGCCAACCTCGCGAGTCGCGGTTCCGCAGCATGCTTGGCCAGCCCCTGGCCGGCGGTGCCGTGAGCCTTCCGCGCCCCAGGTCGAGAAGTAAACATCCGAGAACGAACCGGGCCGCGGATCTTCCGCGGCCCGGTCGCTTTACCAGCCGAGCTTCGCGCGGAGCTGATCGAGCCCGCCCGTGAGTGCCGCGTCCGCG
This sequence comes from Gemmata massiliana, assembly GCA_000531095.1. Lineage (GTDB taxonomy): Bacteria > Planctomycetota > Planctomycetia > Gemmatales > Gemmataceae > Gemmata > Gemmata massiliana. The sequence goes on from HG799465.1 coordinate 610,542, forward strand.
GTGGGGTACGTGACCGCGGGATCGTCGAGGCGCTTGCCGTTCAGGGTGCTGCTCACCGAGCACGCGAACTTCCCCACCGCGGGCCGCACTTCGAGTTTGTAAAGCGGTTGCGCTTCAAGTATTACGAACGTCGTTTCCGGGCGCACGCCCGGCTTCAGCGTCCCACTTCGAGCGGCCAACCAATCAGGCGCGTTCATTTCGTCCCCCATACAGATGTCGGTAGCCACTGATGCACAGGGCTTCCGCCCAGTGCTACAAACGCCGCTCCGCGGCTTGAAAGGCGTTGAGGATTTTGGTCTTCGCCCCGGAGGGGCCGTCTGACGTAGCACAGGGCGGAGGCCCCGTGTGTTATTCCGGCAACGGCTTGTCCTTCGTCTCGGGAAGGAACGGCAGTACGAACAACCCGATCAAGAACACCGAGCACATTACGATACCGGCGTAGCGGAACGGGAGGGGTGTCGGGTAGCTGCCGAACACCGCCGGGCTGATGAGAAACGCGAGCAGCGCCGGCCCGAGAGCCGATATCAACCGGCCGACATTGTAGCAAAAGCTCGTACCGGTACTGCGCAACCGCGTGGGGAACAGTTCGGGGAAGTAGATCGCGTACCCCCGAACAGCGAGAGCAAGCAGAACCCCATGACCGGAATCAACACATAGATGTGCCACTTCTCGTTGAGCGTGTAGAAGACAATCGCGGTACTACTCGCGGCCAGGACCAACGCGACCGCGAACGCAGGCCGGCGCCCCACCCGGAAGCAGACGTAACTGAACGTCAGCATCCCGAAGAACGCACCGGCGTTCTGGAGCAGGGACGCGATCCCGGACCAGTACGCCTTCTCCCCGGCCACGTACCGCGTGGCGCTCTCCCCGGTCAGCCCCAGATCGACGGCTTCTTTCTTGAACGTGGCGTCGAAAACGTACTGAACGAGGTCGTAAGAGAAGAACCCGATCCCCCACAACCCGATCACCCCCGCGAGGGCCAGGATCAACCCGAGAACCGCGTTCTTCCGCCATCGGGCGTCCCCGAGCAGTTCGCGGTAGCTCCCGGCTTTTTTCACACCGCCTGCCGCCATCGCGAGCTTCCACTTTTCCGGCTCCTTCAACCGCGCTTGGATCACGACTACGAGCAAGCCGGGAATGATGCCGACCAGGAACATCAGTCGCCACGGGGACATCGGAGAACCGAACAGCGTCTGACCGACGAACTGGCCGTCCTGCGCGAGTTTCCCGAGGTACATCGAGATAAGGGCCGCGGAACAGTTCCCGAGCACGCTCGATGCCTGGAATAATCCGATCACGAAGGGCCGGGCGTTGTTCGGCATCGTCTCGGCGAGAAGCGTGACCGACGCGGCGAAAACGCCCCCGACCCCCAATCCCGTCAGCAGACGGTATGCGTGGAAGTCCAAGACCTGTTTCGAGAGCGCACTCAGGCCCGTAAAGATGGCGTAGAGCAAGATCGTCGCCATCAAGGTCTTCACGCGCCCCCACCGGTCACCGAGAATCCCGAACCCGATGCCCCCGAGCGCCCACCCGAGGAGGAACACACTGGTGGCATCGCCCGCGGCCGAACCAATGTCCGCGTTCTGGAGTGACGCGAGCACCTGGTCCTCGGTCGGCGGTGATTTACCCTCCTTGGCGTACTGGTCGGTCAGTTTCTGCGTGTGTTCTGGTACGCGGGAGTCGTCCTTCGTCACTTTCGGCACCAGCTCCGTCATCGCGGGGCGCCGGGCGAGGGCGAACAACTGCTGGTCCATGCAGTCCATGTCCCATGCTAGGCAGCAAACGACGAACACGAACCATTGGTAACGGGTCAAGTCTTTGAGACTGGCCCATCCGGTTCGCGGCGGGGACGGAACGGAAGAATCGACGGACATTGGCAGCGCTCTTCTTGAAGCGAGTGAGTGGCGGGAACCCGAGAATCGGTCCAGGCGGCTCCGAAAACATTACCCGGCCGCCCGATCCGACGCCAGCATTTCCGCGAGTGCCGCAAAGTCGCTATGATAGATTTTTCGCTTTCGCGAGAGCAGAGGTTCTAATCGGATGCCCGCAGAGCGCACGTTCCCGCTAGCGGTCGGCTTTCTCGGTGCCGGACAAATGGCCACCGCACTCGCGTCCGCGTGGGCGAAGGCCGGCCTGCTCGACACCTCGCGCAGCCGCGCCGCGGACCCGTACCCGGACGCCCGCGCCAAGTTCCAGGCCGCCACGGGCATTAAAACCGTCGAAGCGAACCGCGACGTGGTCGCCGCGTGCGACGTTCTCGTGCTCGCGGTCAAGCCGCAAGTCATGTCGGCGGTTCTCGATGAGATCAAGCCGGCCATCAGCGCGGCCCACTTGATCGTTTCCATCGCCGCCGGCGTCACGCTGAAAACGCTCAGCGACGGCCTGGGAGCAGACACGAAGCTCGTGCGCGTGATGCCGAACACGCCGTGCCTCGTGAGCGCGAGTGCGACCGGTTTCAGCCCCGGATCGACCGCAACTCCCGACGATGCGGCCCTCGTTGAGCGCCTCTTCGCGGCAGTGGGCACCGCGTACCGGGTGCCCGAGCACCTACTGGACGCGGTCACTGGCTTGAGCGGCAGCGGACCGGCGTTCGTGTACCTCTTTATCGAAGCGCTCGCCGATGGCGGCGTCCGGTGCGGGCTCCCGCGACCGGTGGCGCAATCACTCGCAGCGCAAACGGTGCTCGGCGCGGCACGCATGGTGCTCGAAACGGGCCAGCACCCCGGCGCCCTCAAGGACGCGGTCGCCAGCCCCGGCGGTACGACCATCGCGGGCATTCACGCTCTGGAGCGTGCGGCATTCCGCGCCGCCGCGATCGATGCGGTGGAAGCTGCCACAAAGCGTGCGCAGGAATTGGGAAAGAGGGAGTAAAGAACTCGCCACGGATCAACGCGGATAGCACGGATTAAGCCGAAGCACCGTCCGAGTGATTGCTCTTAATCCTGTTCATTCCGTTAATCCTGTCAAAAAAACTCTTCTGGTTTGACCCGCGTTTATCGGTGTTCATCCGCGACTGATTGGGTTGCGAACTCATGACAAATGAACTCGTTCTGATCTTCGACTTCGGTTCACAGTTCGGGCAACTCATCGCCCGGCGGGTGCGCGAGCAGAACGTGTTCTGCCAGGTGGTGCGCCACGACCTCTCGCCCGAGCGCGTGCGGGAACTGAACCCGAAGGGGATTATCCTCTCGGGCGGGCCGGCGAGCGTGTACGAGCCCGGGGCGCCGCACTGCTCCCCGGAAATCTTCAACATGGGGATTCCCGTTCTCGCGATCTGCTACGGGATGCAGCTCGCGTGTCACTTCCTGGGCGGCAAGGTCGGCGGGACCGCCCACACCCGCGAGTACGGGCGCGCGACGCTCACCGTGAACGAGCGGAACACGATCTTCCAGGGGTACCCGGCCGAATCCACGGTGTGGATGAGCCACGGCGACCAGGTGCAGAACATCAACGGCGATTTCGAGCCGCTCGCGTCCACGGACACGTGCCCGCTGGCCGCGGTGAAGCACAAGTCGCGCCCCATCTTCGGGTTGCAGTTCCACCCGGAAGTGGCCCACACGCCGCACGGTGGGCAGATCCTCGCCAACTTCCTCCGCGACGTGTGCGGGTGCTCCGGCCAGTGGAAGATGCAGGCGTTCATCGACAACACGATCGCCGACATCCGGGCCAAGGTCGGCAACAAGCGGGTCATCTGCGGGCTGTCGGGCGGGGTCGATTCGAGCGTGTGTGCGGCGCTCTTGGTGAAAGCGATCGGCTCGCAAGTGGCGTGCATCTACGTCGACAACGGGCTGATGCGCGAGGGCGAAACGGAACTGGTGAAGCACACGTTCCGCGACTGGTTCAAAGCCGACCTGCACGCGGTGGACGCCGGTGAGCGTTTCCTCTCCGCTCTTGCCGGCGTGACCGACCCGCAAGAGAAGCGCAAGATCATCGGGAAAGTGTTCATCGACGTGTTCAAGCAGGAAGCGGAGAGCATCCCGGATGCCCACTTCCTCGCACAAGGCACGCTGTACCCGGACGTGATCGAGAGCGGCGGGAGCGTTGACGGCCCGGCGGCGACGATCAAACTGCACCACAACGTCGGCGGGTTACCGGCGGAACTCGGATTCGAGCTAATCGAACCGCTCCGCGATCTGTTCAAGGACGAAGTGCGGCGGCTGGGTATCGAACTCGGGCTGCCCGAAGACGTGGTGTGGCGCCACCCGTTCCCCGGTCCGGGGCTTGCGGTCCGGTGCCTCGGCGATGTGAGCGAGCCGAAGCTCGCCACGCTCCGCAAGGCGGACACGATCTTCCTCGAAGAACTGCGAAAAGCGGGCTGGTATCGCAAAACATCTCAGGCGTTCGCGGTGCTGCTACCGGTGCAGTCCGTGGGTGTGATGGGTGACGGTCGCACTTACGAGAACACGATCTGTTTGCGGTGCGTGCAGACCGACGACTTCATGACTGCCGATTGGTCGCGGCTCCCCGAAGACCTGCTCGCCCGCGTCGCGACCGCGATCATCAATCGCGTGAAGGGCATCAACCGCGTGGTGTACGACATCAGCAGCAAGCCGCCCGCGACGATCGAATGGGAGTAGCCCTACTCACCGAACTCATATGCCAGACGATTGACCTCCTGGCCCGAGAATCATGCCGCCGCCCGCATCACTGGGCGGCGATTGATTTTTAAGTCAATTGGAGGTACGCTGGGTTAACTAACGGTTGGAGCAGAGGGATGAACCCGACCGTGATCTGGGACGACGATCCGGGCGGTAACGTCGAACACATTGCTGTGAACGGGTTGACGCCCGACGAAGTCGACGCGGTTCTACTCGATCCGTACCTTCCCACACAAACCAATCGCTCCACCGGTAAGCCGTGCAAGTTCGGGTAGACGCCCACGGGCAAGCACATCATCGTCATTTGGGACGAAGTGTACGACGACCCGCTCACCATCTACCCGGTAACGGCCTACGAGGTGGCGCCGCCGTAACGGAGCGCGATATGCCGACCGACAAAGATCAATCGAGTGTAAGCAAAACGGAACTCGCACGGCTCCGAGAGCGGGCCGCCGAAACGCGCGCAAAACTCGCACACAAGCCCGGCGTTCCCGAGTTACTCACACCAGAAGAACTGGCGGACGCGACCCCGTTTTACTTCGAGCTTCGTGCGTGTATCGCGGAACTGAAAAAGGCGCGCGAGGCCGCCGGATTGACACTCGCCCAGGTGTCTGATAAAACCGGTCTTGCGACCGAAACGCTGTCCCGCTTGGAAACCGGACAAGTGACGAACCCGACGTGGAAGACGCTCGGACTGTACGCGGTCGCGTTGGGGCAGAAACTGGTGCTGGGCACTGAGGCGTAACGAATCCGTTCGCCCGCGACGATCGAATGGGAATAGCCATCCGACCAATTCGGTTCCGACTGATCGGTGTGTAAGGGCTCAGTAGTGGCGCCGCCGGTCAATACATCCACCGGCGCGCCCGCGGGTTCAGCCCCGGGGGCTCCAGAACCACTCTGTTCGCTTCGTCTTCCGACGATAACTGATGAGGGGACCGTCCTTCGCCTCGAACGCGGTCGGGCGCACGCTCTCCATAAACTCGGGCTTCCCGTCCTTCTCCACGACCGGCGGTGAGCCGACGCACACCCGCAATCGTTCGTTGTCGATGAGTTCGTAAATCGCTCGAACCGTGAGGCGATTGCCGCTCGGGTCGGTTTGGATCAAGTCGAGTTCCTTCGGGGACTTGCTCGGGTCGATCGTGTACTCGAAGTCCTCGAACCGGTCCCCCAGGAACTGTTCCGACCACGTCTCTTCCGAAATGTTCGCGCACTTGCGGCGCTGGCCGCGGTCCTCGGTCCCCTTGGGCGAGCGGAAATCCACCACCACCCATTCGCCGAGGACGCACTGCGAATCGTTGAGCGGCGCGCGGTCGGAGCACCCGCAGAGCACGACCAACCCGAGGAAGAGGAAGCGAAGTCGGTTCATGCCCCAAACATAGTTGACGATTACTCCAGCGGCGGCAAAATGTCCGGTTCGATCTGGTACGCATCGGCGAGCGAATTCGTGGTGTTGAACAGCCCCACAACGGCCATCACTTCACCGAGCGCCTCAACATCCAACCCGAGCTTCCGTACTGCCGCAGTGTGTGAATTCACGCAGTACGCGCAACCGTTGGTCGCGCTGACGGCCAGTGCGATGATTTCGCGCACCAGCGGATCGAGTTTGGACGCGCGCCCGCAGGCTTCCGGGTGCATGATCGCCTTCAACCGCGTCCACACGAGTTCGAGATGGTCCGGGTTGGTAGCGAGCACGCGCCACAAGTTCGGCACGAAGGTGATGTTCTTAGTCGCTTTGATGTCGGCGAAGACCGCGGCGACTTTGCCGGTCGCGGCCTCTTCGGAAACGGGAGCCACGGTCGCGATGCGTTTGGCGGACATGACACGGTCCCTTCGGGTTCGGGGAGGGCAGATAGGCATTTCCTACGAACCCGCGCCGTACACTGTCAGTGGCCCTCAATCCTCCGCCCGCACGAGCCAATTCCTATGCGTGCTTTGACCTCTCGCGTTGCCGTTTTCGCGCTCACGGCGCTTTGTGCCGCGCCGCTGGCGCTGCCGAACTCGGCCGCGGCCGACGAACCCAAGAAAGACGAGTGGGTGTCGCTGTTCAACGGCAAGAACCTCGACGGCTGGACGCCCAAAATCACCGGGCACGAGTACGGCGACAACTATGGGGACACGTTCCGCGTGGAGGACGGTATCATCAAGGTGCGGTACGACAAGTACAAGGAGTTCGACGGCCAGTTCGGGCACCTGTTCTACAAGGACAAGTTCTCCCACTACCGGCTGAAAGTGGAGTACCGGTTCGTCGGCGACCAGTGCAAGGGCGGCCCCGGTTGGGCGACCCGCAACAGCGGCGTGATGTTCCACTGCCAAGACCCGAAGACCATGCGGAAGGACCAAGAGTTCCCGGTGTCGATCGAGGCCCAGTTCCTCGGCGGCCTGGGCAAGGGCAAGCGCACGACGAACAACATGTGCTCCCCCGGCACGAACATCGTGCTCGACGGCAAACTGTTCACGCCGCACTGCACGAACTCGAAGTCAAAGACCTACGACGGCGACATGTGGGTGACGGCCGAGATCGAGGTACACGGTTCCGGCACCGTGAAGCACTTCGTTGAAGGCGAGTTGGTGATGCAGTACGAGAAGCCGCAACTCGACCCGAAAGACGCCGACGCGAAGAAACTCATCAAGGACGACAAATTGCTGCTCGAAGAGGGCTACATCTCGCTGCAATCCGAGAGCCACCCCGTCGAGTTCCGCAAGGTCGAAATCAAAGTGCTGAAGAAGTGATTGTGTCGCGAATCCGACAGGCGCAACTCGACAATGGGCGGTGCGGTAGCCCGCCCTCGCGTCCAAGGCGAACGTCCGAGGCGCTCAGCGACAGTAGCTCGCCAGGGGTTGCGCGGTAGCTCGCCAGGGGTTGCGCGTTGCTCCACCCCTGGCTACACACCTACGCCCCATTCGGGGCTTAAAACCAACACCCTCTTTAGCCCCGGCAGGGGCGGCAGAGAGTAGCCAGGGGTGGAGCAACGCGCAACCCCTGGCGAGCTACCCTAGCTACAAACTCACCCCTTCACCCCTTCACCCCTTCACCCCTTCACCCCTTCACCCCTTCACCCCTTCACCCCTTCACCCCTTCACCCCTTCACCCCTTCACCCCAAAGGGCAGTTACCGAAGCGTTACACCCCCGGCAAACGGATTCGCTTACAATCTCGTCGGATATGACGAAGGGCCTTCGTGCCCGCGCCCGTATTCACGTTCGCTCCGGAGGTTCCGCGCATGTCACGCTCCTTCCGCGTCGCCGCGCTCGCGGCCGTCGCTGTACTCGCGCTCGGCACCAGCGTCCCGCTCCCCGCGGCCGACGCACCCAAGCCCGCGGAAGCGGCCAAACCCGTCGAGGGCAAGCCCATCGACATCGTCATCTGCCTCGACGTTTCGGGCAGTATGAACGGGCTAATCGACTCCGCGAAGATCCAGCTCTGGAACGTGGTGAACGAACTGGCGCGGATCAAGCCCACGCCGCAACTGCGGGTCGGGCTCTACGCCTACGGCGCGACCAAGTACGAAGCGAAAAAGGGATGGGTTCACAAGGAAGTCGATCTGACGGAAGACCTCGACGAAGTGTACAAGGCGCTCAACGCGCTGACGACCGGTGGCGGAGACGAATACGTAGCCCGGGCCGCGAAGACGGCCATCGACGAACAGAAGTGGAGCGCGGATAGGGGCGCGCTCAAGATCGTCTTCGTGTGCGGCAACGAACCCGCCGACCAGGACAAGCAGGTCGCGCTCGCCGACGTCGCGGCGCTGGCGAAGCAGTCGGGCATCATCGTCAACACGATCTACTGCAAGTACGGCCACGACCAGGAGATCCCCGGGTGGGCCGGGTTCGCCGAATCGTGCGGCGGGCGGCACGTCAACATCGACCAGAACAAAGCCGCCCAACAGGTCGTCGTGAAGACCGAGTTCGACGGGCAAATCATCAAACTCGGCGAAGACCTGAACAAGACCTACGTCGCCTATGGCAAAGAGGGCAAGGCGAAGGCCGATAACCAAGTCGCGCAAGACAAGAACGCGGCAGCGGCTCCCGGCGGGGCGGGCGGTGCCCCGGCCGCGGCCATCGACCGCAGCGTGACCAAGGCCGGCGGGCTGTACCGCAACGCGACCTGGGACTTGGTCGACCGCATGAAGGAGAAAGACTTCGACATCACGAAGATCAAGGAAGAAGACCTCTGCGACGAGTTGAAGAAGATCAAGCCCGAGGAGCGGCTCGACTACCTCAAGAAAAAGGCCGCGGAGCGGACCGACCTCCAGAAGAAGATCGCGGACCTCTCCGCCCAACGGCAGAAGAAGATCGACGAGGAACTCGCCAAGAAGCCGAAGTCCGACGCCGAGAAAGCACTCGACGAGGCGTTCAAGTCTGTCATCCGCGACCAAGCCAAAGCCAAGGGCTTCGGGGTCGCCCCGGAGAAGAAATAGGCCACAGTCTCCCGCTCCGTGACCGTCGCCGTTTGCCCAATGCGTGGCGAACCGCGACGGTCACGGAGCGGGTGGAACCATCACGCGACAATTGAACCCGCCGAATTTGCCCACCGCGACTCCCCGTCTCGTTCCGAGGTTCCACCATGATCCGCTTCGCACTGGCCCTGGCGCTGCCACTCGCACTCGTAACAGCGACCCATGCAGCGGACCTGCCGGCCGGAACGTGGGCCGCGAACGCGGACGGTACCAAAGGCGACCTCGTTATTAAGGGGATCAAGAACGGTGAAGTGACCGGCTCGATGCTCGGTACCGATTTCACCGGCACCTGGAACGGGAAGGTGCTCACGTTCGCGATCGGTACCAGCACTTACGAAGCTCACCTCGTTACCGAACCGGGCGAGAAGGACCAAACCAAGTACACGCTCACCGGCACGCGAGCGCAAAGCAACCGCGTCGAAAGTCGTGTCGTGATTCACATCGCCAAAACCGGTTGGTACGCCCAAATGACCGCCGCCACGCCCGTGCCGCAGGGCGAGATCGCGGCCCAAGTTCGTGGGGTGCTGGTTCTGGACGGGACTACCGCCTACGTTTCGGTCAAGCGTAAGGCCGGTGCCGAGATCGAAGAGACGCGCATCTGGGTGTACGCGAGCGAGGGCGAGTGGAAGAAGCTCAACAGGACGCTCCCGCCGCTCAACGGCAAGGAAGTGACCGTCACCGCGAAGCTCTCCCAGATGACGAGCAAAGGCACCTCGATCCCCGAAGGCGCGCTGTATTTCCTCGGCCAATTTGAACCGAAGCCCGCCGATCTGCCCAAATAGAGGCGATCGGGCAGCGCGTAGTAGGTCGGGCTGTGCCCGACGCACCATCATATGGCCAAACGCGCAAACATCTTGGCCCGACACACGCCTCACGATACCGAACACGTCGGGCACAGCCCGACCTACGAACCGCACCGAACTCGCCAAACAACCTCTCTGGAGTTTTCGCTCATGGTCCTCCGGTTCTCGATCCTCGCACTCGGGCTCTTAGCCTTCGCTTCGGCCGGAAAATCCGCTGACGAGAAGGGCGACGGCGTGAAACCCGCGCCGAGCAAAGTAACGGCCGTCACGGTGTACGCGAACACGGCCCTCATCACGCGCGAAGTCACAGTTCCCGAAGCCGCCGGGCTCACGGAAGTCGTCGTCTCGCCGATGCCGCCGCAGACGATGCAAAGTTCGCTCTACGCGGAGGGCAACGACAACATCCGCGTGCTCAGCGTCCGCTACCGCACGCGGGCGATCGCCGAAGACACGCGCGAAGAAGTGCGCAAGATCGAGGCGGAAATCAAAGTCCTCCAGACGAAGGCCCAGACCTTCGAGTCCGACCTCAAAGCGATGGCCGACAACCTGAAACTCCTCGACAAACTCGAAGGGTTCACCGCGAAGTCGCTCGACAACCTGACCGACAAGGGCCAACTCGACCCGGAGAAGATCATCGCGCTAGCGAAGTTCGTGCAAGAGGATCGCGCGAAGCGCGTCAAGGAACAGCTCGGGGTCAAACAGCAGCTCGAAGAGGTGCAAGGGAAGATCGCCTTCGCCCAGCGGCAACTCGCCGAACGGTCCAACGGGTCGATCCGCACCGAGCGCGACGCGGTCATTCTGCTGGACAAGAAACTCGGCGCCGGGGCGGTGAAGCTGAACTACCTCGTGGGCAGCGCGTCGTGGCGCCCTCAGTACAAGTTCCGCGCGACGGGCAAGGACAAAGACCCGGTCGTGGCCGAGTACCAAGCGGCGATCGATCAGCGCACAGGTGAGGACTGGGTGAACGCGCTCATCACGCTGTCCACCGCCCAACCGCTCCTGAACGCGGCGCCGCCGGAACTGAAAGCGCTGTCGGTGAACATCAGCCCGATCGGGGCGGTCGCGGTCGCACCGGTCGACCCGGCCACGGGCGTCCCGGTACCCGCGAAGCCCTCGGCCCCCGGGTTCCCCGGCAGCGGGGGGGGCTTCGGTGGGGCCGGTCCGGGTGGGCCGGGCGGTGGGATGCCCAGTGCCACCGAGTACGCGAAGGATCTCGACAAGCTCTCGAAAGACCTGCGTGCGCAAGTGGCCCAGAACTACCGTGAGAAGAAAGAGCAAGCGGCCGGCGACCTCGCGAACAACGCCGCGGCGCTAGAACAGTTCCGCGACCTGTTCTCCGGTAAGGAAGAGCTGATCGCCGCCGCTGCCGCGCCCCCGGGTACTGCGGGTGAAGGGCCGAGCGTCACGTACAAGCTCGCCACGCGCCTCACGATCCCGAGCCGCAGCGACGAACAGGTGATCGAGATCGCCAAGATCGACCTGCCGCCGAAGTTCTACCACAAGGCCGTGCCGGTTCTGACGGCCAACGTGTACCGGCTCGCGGACCTCACCAATAACAGCGAATACGTCCTGCTCCCCGGCGACGCGACGATGTACCTCAACGGCGACTTCGTGGGCCAAACGCGGCTCCCGCTGGTCGCGGCGGGCAAGCCGTTCACGGTCGGGTTCGGCGTCGATCCGCAGCTCCAGGTGTCACGCCTGCTGGTGGACAAGACCCGCACCACCCAGGGCGGGAATCAGGTGCTCACATTCAAGTACCGCATCATGCTGTCGAGCTACAAGACGACGCCGGTACCGGTTCAGGTTTGGGACCGCACGCCGCACGCGGAAACGACCCAAACGATCGCGGTCAACCTCACGAACCCGAAGCCGGAACTGAGCACCGACCCGCTCTATGTCCGCGACGAGAAGGGCCGCGGGATACTCCGCTGGGACGTGACCATCGACCCGAAACAGAACGGCGAAAAGTCCCTGTTCATCGATTACGAGTTCAAAATGGAACTCGACAAGAACGTGAACATCGGCGGGTTCCTGGCGAAGTGACCGCACAGCGTGCGGCTTGAGTAAACAGTTCGGGCCTCGGACCGGATCGCCCACCGGTCCGAGGCACCAATCAATACCACATCAGACTTTCTGTAACCAATCTGCCTTTTGTTTTAATCCGCGTTGATCTGCGTTCATCCGCGGCTGCTCTTAATTACTGCGTTACTTCTTGAGCGCTCCGACCGCGAGTTCCTGCAACTTCTCGCGCATCGGCGAGGCGTCCGCGTTCGGCAACCCGGTGCGCTGAATGAGTAGCACCACGAACAGATCCTGCTTCGGGTCGATCCACGCCTGCGTCCCGAACGCGCCGCCGTGACCGTAGGTGCCCGCGGACAGCATCGCGGTCACACCCTTCGGCTCGCGCACCACCGCCCAACCGTACCCGAACCCCATCCCCTCGACGAACCCGGTCTTGATGTCCCCGGTTTGCACCTTCGTCATCTCGTCGACGGCCTTCTCGCTCAGGATACGTTTGCCGTTGAACTCGCCCTTGTTGAGCATCATGCGGTACAGGTTAGCGAGATCGGCGCCGCACGAAACCAGCCCGCCGGCCGGGATCGGGTGCTTGGGGTTCGCGGGGAGGCCGATGAGCGCGTTGCCGCTCGAAACCAGCTTGTTGTTCTTGTCCTTGAAGTAGATCAGCGCGAGCCGCCCGCTCTGCTCTTTCGTCGGGTAGAACGTCGTGTCCTTCATCCCCAGCGGGTCAAAGACGCGCTTCTGCAAGAACGCTTCGTAGCTCTCGCCGCTCACGACCTCGATCACGCGCCCGAGCGCGTCGATGCCCGAGTTCGAGTAGCTCCACTGCGTCCCCGGCTCGAACATGAGTGGCTGTAGTGCGGTCGCGAGGGCGGTCTCCGCGAGCGTGCGGTTCCGCTTCGAGTACACGTCGTCGACGCCCTTCGGGTAGCTCGCAGCGCCACTCGTGTGTGTGAGCAGGTCGCGGAGCTTCACCGCGCGCTTCGGCTTCTTGAGCGCGACCGCCGCGTCGCCGGCCGCGCCCTTGGGTAACGGAGCGTTGAGCAACTGCCCGGTGAACTCCGAAAGGTACTTCGCCACGTCATCGTCCGGCGACAGCTTGCCCTCGTCGGCGAGGATCATGATGCCGATCGCAGTAATCGGCTTCGTCATCGACGCGATGCGGAACAGCGTGTCCTTTGTCATCGGCGATTGCGCCGCGATGTCGCGCTGGCCGACCGCATCGAACGCGACCACGCCGTCCTTGCGCCCGACGACCGTAACGGCACCCGACAGGTCGCCGTCGTCAACGAACTTCTGCATCGCGGCGGGGATCGCCTTGAGTTTTTCCGCATCGGGCACGGGTTGCTGTGCGGGAGCGAGTGCGGTCAGAAATGTGAGGGCAGCAAAAAGCAGCAGAGCGCGAGGAGAGCGCATGGAATAAGCTCCGGGGTGCGACGAAACAGCACGAGGCTACGGCACCGGAGCGGACCGGTCAACAGAATGCGATTCTGTAACAGAACCTCTCCCCAACCCCTCCCCTAAAAAGGGAGGGGCTTCAGACAGAAGACAGCGCGGGGTCTTCGGTATTCGGTTCTTCTCCCCCTTCCTTTTTAGGGAAGGGGGCTGGGGGGTTAGGTTGTCTTTCTCCCCCTTTCTCCGCGATCTGCCGCCGCACTTCGTCGGCATCGGCCCGGACCTCGCGCAACTGTTCTTCGAGGTCCGCGATCTGTGCTTCCAGTCGTGCGAGTTGCTTCTCCGGCGTGTTGCCGAGCAACCGGCTGATCCCCTCCAGGAGCAGGAACGAGTGCCACGCCTTCGTCGCGAGCCCCTGGAGCCGGTAGAGCCGCTGCATGCGGGCGATCTGCTCCGGTGAAAGGGCGCGCCCGGCCCGCAACAGCCGCGCGAGCGGGGCCGCGTCCACCCATTTCGTGAGCACGAACTCCAGCATCGGCAGCACGACAATGGCGACGTCGAGCCAGCGCTCTTGCGCGAACGCGAACGGTTTCGGGTGCGCGGACACCTTGAACACGAACTCCACCGCGAACGCGACCCACACCACCGCGATGCCGATGTCCAAGGCGAGGGCCAGAGCGGGCAGTTCCTTCACCTGATCCGCACGCAGGTACTCCATCAGCAGGATGGGCAGAATCAGGAACGCGAACAGGAGCATCGGCCCGCCGAACGCCAGTTCGAGGCGCTTGAATAACTCCTTCCCCGGGTGCTGCCATCCGATGCGCGGAACCCAGATCAGACCGATTCGGGGATCGATCAGGGCCATGCGCCACGCCGGCATCAGCACTACCAGAAGCGCCCGCATCAGCGCCGTCCGGCGGGGCGTCGACTGGTCGCGCCGGACCGCGCCCCAGGCGGCTTCGGCGGCGAACACCGGCCACAGCGCGACCAGCCCGACGTACATCACGTCCAGTTCCCACTGCGTCACGCTCTTGCTCGTCGCGCGGTGGACCAGCCCGGCCACGAGCAGCAGGTGAACGAACGCGAGCGCGAACATGAACCGGGCGCGAAGCGTCGCGCCCGCTGTCGGTGTCACGAGTGGTCCCGGGGGAATAGCCCCCGGAGTCGGCGTCTCCGGGTTCATGACCGGCTCCTCGGCAGAAGGAATGTTCGCCCAATGGGTCGCGTTCTGGTATCCGCGAACGTGCGCCCCTATCATCCTATTCGTCGGCCCGGCCCACACTATTACGAGGTTTCCATGCCCACCGATGACGACGATCTGCCCCGCAAGCGCCCGTGGGACAACGACCGCCACGACGACGAGGCCGATCGCCCCCGGCGCCGGCGCCCCGGTGACGATGAAGACGATCACGACGAGCGCCCCAGGCGCCGACCGCGTGCCGAAGACGTCGACGATTACGATGACGACCGCCCGCGCCGGCGCCCCCGCGGTGACGACGATGACGACCGCCCGCGCCGGAGCGCCCCACAATCGAACGGCCTCGCGATCGCGGGGCTGATCTTGAGCGTGCTGGGGTTCTGCACGTGCGGGCTCGCAGCGGTTCCCGGCATCATCTGTTCGGCGATCGCGATGAGTAAACCGGTCGGGCGCGGGCTGGCGGTCGCCGGCCTGGTGGTCGGCCTGCTCGGTGTGCTCGTGGGCGGCAGTATCGGGGTCGGGCTGATGCTGCCGGCGGTGCAGAAGGTGCGCGAGGCCGCCGCCCGACAAAAGAACTCGAACAATATGAAACAGATCGGCCTCGCGCTCCTCAACCAAGAGTCCGCGAACGGAACGATGTCGGCCCCTTACGCCACGGACAACCGCGGGCAGGTCAACCGCGACCTGAGCTGGCGCGTGGGGGTACTGCCCTACATCGAACAGGACAGCGTTTACCGACAGTTCGACCTATCACAGGCGTGGAACAGCCCCCAGAACCAGCGCCCCGCGAACATGGTGATCGGGACGTACTCCTCCCCGCTGAGCGCCGAGCCGGGATCGACGAAAACGCCGTACCGCGTCTTCTACGGTGGCGGAGCCATGTTCAACGAAGACGGGAAGCCGGTCCGAATCACGGACGTCACCGACGGCATCTCGAATACGATCATGGCCGTCCACGCGGTCGAGGAAGTTCCGTGGGCGCAGCCGCGCGAACTGCTGTACAACCCGAACGCCCCCCTACCGCAGTTGTGGGCGAACAATCGACCCGTTACCCAAGTGCTGATGGCCGACGGTTCCGTGCGGATGGTCAAGAAGACCGTGTCCGAACAGACACTCCGCAACGCGATCACCCGGTCCGATGGCCAACGGCTCGGTGCGGACTGGTGACGCCATCAACCTACCGACTCGCGCCCGATCGTGCGGGTAGCTGGTCTTCTGTAGCCGGCCTCTGCGAGGCCGGTGAGCCACAAGCACGGGACACCCCGGCCTCGCAGAGGCCGGCTACAGAAAGTCATCAAAACGAGATGGCACATGCCCTTCGGAGGGCGGGAAGCCGGGCACACTGCCCGTAGCGAGAGCACCCGCCGCCCTTGCGGGCGGGGTTCACCGGGAACGCGGGCCAGTTCACCCCGGCCAGTTCCCGCACTTCCAGGTGCGGTTGCGGATGGGGTCGAGCACCTTCATGACGTCCGCGAGAAGGGCTTCGTCGACGGGCGCGGTTAGCGCTTTCAGGTTCACTTCCAGTTCGCTCTTGCGCGCGGCACCGCTGAGTGTGCAAGGGATCTGCTTCAGCGCGAGCGCGAACTGCATCCCGAGGAAACTGATGTCGGCCCCGCGACTCTGACACAACTCGGCCGCCGTGCGACACGTCTCAATGACCTCGGGCGGTCCGGGGAACCACGACTGCGGTCCCTGGTTCGTGAGCAGCCCCATCGCGAGCGGACTCGCGTTCATCACGCCCACCCCGCGCGCCTCGGCAACCGGCATGAAGTCCGAAAGCAACTGCGTGTTGAACAAATTGCCGTGCGCGTAACTGATAACGACGTCCAGGTCGCACCGTTCGATCGCCTGCTTCAACAGGGGCAGCGGGTAACACGACATGCCGATGAACCGCGCCTTGCCCTCTTTTTTCAACTGCTGGAGCACCGCGTAGGTCTCGTTGAACACGTACTCGTAATCGGTCGCGAACTCGATGTCGTGCGCGAGCAGGATCTCGACGTGATCGGTGCGGAGGCGCTTCAGCGACCCCTCGACACACTTGCGCGTGCCCTCGGGCGTGAAGTCGAACACGGCCCGGTCGAGCCGACACGCCTTCGTGCAAACGACGACCTTCTCGCGCCGCCCGCCCTCGAGCGCCCGGCCGAGGAACTCTTCGGACGTTCCCTTACCGTAGTAGGCCGCGGTGTCGATCAGGTTCACGCCCGCGTCGATGGCCGCGTGAACGCAGTCCATAACCTCGCGGTCCGAAACGGCCCCGTACTGCTGACCGAACGCGGCCCCGCCCTGACCCAGAACCGAAACGTTCAGGCCGGTCTTACCGAGGGGACGGTATTCCATGAGGGCTCCAATAAATGCGGGATTCACCGCAGAGGGCGCGGAGGGCGCAGAGAAAGACAGGAGAAGAACGCTTTTAATTCTCCGTGCCTTTCCCTCTGCGCCCTCCGCGCCCTCTGCGGTGAAACCGTTTTAAAGTGTGACGACGCTCTTTTCCGCGATGGACTTCTCCGCCGCCTCGATCAGCTTCTGCGCGGTGATCGCGTCGTCCAGCGTGCTGAGCGGCTTCTGCCCCATGCGGAGACAGTCGATCAGGAAGTGGCGTACCTCGTTCGTGATGGACCCCTGGTACGCGGTGTACGTCTGGCTGTGGACGAGGCCGGGCTTGATCTCGACGTGGTCGCGGTAGCTGTACCGCGTGCTCCCGGCGGTGCCGATCACCTTGACCATCACGGTCCACGGATCGGCCGCGTGGTCGTCGGCCGCGAAGCTCGCGCAGAAGTGCGCCAGCGCCCCGTTCTGCAGCCGCATCTGCACCATCGCGATGTCCTCTTCCTTGTACTCCTTGTAGTGCAGCGTCGCCTTCATCGCACACAGTTCGACCGGCTTGCCCACGAGGTAGAGCAGGATGTACGAGTGGTGCGTGAGGATCTGCCGGACCACGCCGGGGTACCGCGACGCGACGTCTTCCGGGTGGTGGATGTTGTACATCACATACGCGGACACGACTTTGCCGAGGTCGCCGCCGTCAACGAGTTCGCGCGTGCGGACCATCCCGCTCTCGTAGACGTAGTTGTGGCCCGGCATGCAGATCAAGTCTTTGGCGTCCGCGAGCGCCTTCATGCGCTCGATCTCCGCGACGCTCATCCCCACCGGCTTCTCCACCAGAACGTGCTTGCCCATCCCGAGCGCGAGCGCGGTGTACTCGAGGTGCGTTTCCAGGTTCGTGAGCACGAACACCGCGTCGATCTCGGGGTCGGCGACGAGTTCCTCGGGGGTCGCGTAGTTCTTGCACCCGAACTCGGTCGCGCGCTGGGTCGCGCGCTGCTGATTGCGGTTCCACAGGCCGACGAGTTTCGCACCGGGGCACTTCTTCACGGCCGCGGCGTGCAGAACGGAAATGTCGCCGGCGCCGATGAACCCGACGCCGATGGTGTCCTTGGTAACTGGCATGAATCGCTCCGGAGAATGTTCGGAGTTTGAGTTGTAGCCGCGGGCACGGCGCGGAGCAAGGAGCCAGTTCGCGCGCCGGGCGCTTGTCGCCGCCCCCGGGTTGGGGTTACAGTGGGAGGGTACCGTCGTCCGCCCCCACCGGAGCCTGGCCAATGCGCACCGCGTCCGCTCTCGCGGCCCTCGTCGTCCTCGCGGCCCCCCTCGCCGCCGCGGACCCCGTCAACCTCAAGTGGTCCCTCAAAGACGGGGACAAGTTCTACGCCTCCACGTCCCAGGAGCTCAACCAGACCATCAAGGTGATGGGCCAAACCGTCGACCAGAAAATGACCACCACGACGGTGGCCCGGTTTGATGTGAAGTCGGCAAAAACGGGCGCGCTGGAGGTCCAGATGACCTACACGCAGGTGCAGATCAAAATGAACGGCCCGTTGGCCGCAGCCGGCGCCGGGGCGAACGCGCTCACGGACCGGTTCAAGGGCGCGACCCTCACCGCGACGTTCGACAAGAACTTCGAGATCACGAAGCTGGAGGGCTACGACAAGTTCCTCGACAAGCTCAGCGACGGCGACGAGATGATGCGCAAAGTGTTCGAGACCATGATGCCCGAGGGCGCGGTACGGGTCATGTTCAGCCAAGTGTTCGTCCCCGCGCCGTCGGACAAGGTGAACACGGGCCACAAGTGGAGCCGCACCGACAAGGTTCCGCTCCCCGGCCTGGGCGACCTCACCAACAAGACCCAGTTCACGCTCGACGGCGTCAAAAACGATATCGCGACGATCAAGACGACCGCCGACGTGACGTTCAAGGCGGCCGGGGGCGGAGGCGCCCTACCGTTCAAGATCACCAAGGCCGATTTGAAGAGCGACGAGGTGAAGGGCACCATCCTGTTCGACACGAAGGGCGGGCGTCTGAAGTCCTCCGACGCCACGATGAAGCTCAAGGGCTCGATGACGATCGAAGTGCAAAACATGGAGATCGAGGCCGAACTCGATCAGAAAATGGTGACCAAAACCGAGATCCTCGAAAAGAACCCGGTGAAGGATTGAGCATCTGAGCACGCGGTGTGGTGTGGCAATCGGTCACACCATACCGCGTCCTCGTTCAGCAAGCCGCGTGCTTGCGTTTCTTCCCAACGCGGCCCATCTGTTCGATCTTCGCGATGTAAGCGGTCGCGTCCGGCACCTTGCACGACGTATCACCCATATCCACCTCGACCGCTCCTATCACTTTCGCGGCCGCTTTCGCCTTCGCCGTGAGCGGCGCGACGTACCCCCCGACCGAAATCACGAACGCATTCATCGCGTACCGCACGCGGTTCGTCGCGCTGCCGATTTCCGCCGTGATGCGTTTCAGTAACTTCTCGATCTCGGGCAGATCGAGTTCCGCGTCCGGCTTGATGGAGAGAACGCACCCGTAGGTCGACCACCCGGCGTTCGCGATCTGCTCGGCGTCGCTGTCGATCCAATCGAGCGCGAGTTCGCGGCCGAACGGCGACTCGGACGCCACCCACGGCACCGTGAACCCACTGAGCATGTACCAGTACGCCCCCTTCACCCACTTCTGGAGTTGCACTTCGGTTACGGCTTCGGTGTCGGCAATGAGACCCGCAAGGTACATCGCATCGGAGTTGCCGGTGTCGTAGAGTTCGAGCGCGAGTGCGTGGTCCGTTTTGATCTTCTTTTGCAGCACCTTCAGGTCGGCGACCTTCACCCCGAAGAACGGCTCCTTCGCCCCGTGCTTCATGAGCGTCTTCTTGGTTTGCTCGCTCCCGAGTTTCTTGAGTTGTGCCATCACTTCGTTCGCGGTCATGAGACACCCCGAAAGAGTTCGCCACGGATTAACACGGATAAGCGCAGATCAAAACAAAGCGAGTGCGCCAACTCTCTTCGGTTTTCTGAGCCGCGTCAATCTGCGTTGATCCGCGGCTCCGGAATCGACTTACAATTAGGGGATGAGCGCGATTTACCTCGACCACAACGCGACCACGCCGCTCCTGCCCGAAGTGTGGGACGCGATGCGCCCGCTGATGACGGAGACGTTCGGGAACCCGTCGTCCGCGCACGCGACCGGGCGCAAAGCGCGCCAGGCACTCGAAAACGCGCGCGAGAAGATCGCGGGCCTGTTGGGCGCGCACCCGGACGAAGTCACATTCACCAGCGGCGCGACCGAAGCGAACAACCTCGCGATCTTCGGGCTGATGGGGAAGCAAAGGCAACCTAACCCCCTAACCCCCTTCCCTAAGAAGGAAGGGGGAACCGAACCATCGGTGGTTTTAAGCCCCT
>HG799465.1:630819-663892 GCA_000531095.1 Gemmata massiliana
CTCCCCCACAAGGAGCGAGGGGGGACGGGAAGGTAGGTTGCCTTTCGTCCCGCCTCGAGCACCCGTGTGTCGTTGAGCCGCTGCGTCACCTGGAATCCCTCGGGGTCAGCGTCGAGTGGCTGCCCGCGACCGCTCGGGGCGTTGTTGAACCAGGCGCGATCACAGCACAAGCGGGGGCACTTGTCTGCGTGATGCTCGCGAACCACGAGACGGGCGCAGTTCAGCCGGTGCGCGAGATCGCGTTGGCGCTGCCGAAGGGGTCGCGTTTGCACTGCGACGCGGTGCAGGCAGTTGGCAAAATGCCAGTGAACTTCCGCGAACTCGGAGCGACCACGCTTACGGCCAGTGCGCACAAATTCGGTGGACCAAAGGGCGTCGGCGTGCTGCTCGCGAAACGCGGCACGTCGCTGACGCCCCTCACCTACGGCGGGCACCAGCAACAGGGCCGGCGCCCGGGCACGGAGCCGGTCGCGCTCGCGGTGGGGATGGCGGTCGCGTTAGAACTTGCGACGCGAAACATGGCCGCCAATCGCGCGAAGCTGGAATCGCACCGCGCGCGGTTGTGGACCACACTGGAACGCACGTGCCCGCCGGTGGTACTCAACGGTCCGGAGATTGGCGCGCCCGATGTGGTGCCGACGACCCTGAACGTTTCGTTCCCCGGGTGTCGGTCGGACTTACTGCTGATGTCGCTCGATCTCGCGGGCGTCGCGTGCGCGACCGGGTCCGCGTGTTCGAGCGGCAGTTTGCTCCCGAGCCCCGTTCTGCGCGCGATGGGAGTATCGGACGAGGTGCTGAAGTCCGCACTGCGATTCAGTTTTTCGCCCGCGCAAACGAGTGAAGAAATCGACGACGCCGCAGCGCGCATCGCCAAATGCGTGTCGGCGACGCGCGCGTGAGCGGAACTACTTCGGGGACACGTCGAAGTCGGTGGGCTTCATCTCCATCGTCGCCCCCGGCCCGGCAATTTGGATAACGTCACCGGCGCGCCCCTTAGCGCCGCCGCGGATGCCGTTCTCGTGCCAATACGCGATCCGGAACTTCCCGGCCGGGGCGTTCTTGATCTCGAACTTCCCGTCCTCATCGGTGACCGCGTAGTACGGGTGATCGAAGATGCGGACGTAACCCGTCATCCAGCCGTGAACCGTACATTTGTACTGGATCGGTGTCGGCTCCTCCACCAGCGGTTTCGGCATCTTCCATTGTCCGATCTGAGGGACATTCACGTTGTGCGAGCCGTTGTTGGCGGTGTCCCAGAAGAAGTTGTGTGCCATCGCGACCGGGTTCTTCACCACGATCGTGTCGCCGACGCGGGCAACCGTCACGCGCTTCACGAACATGCAGCACGGCTGATCGATGACGGCCTCTTCGGGTTTGCGCTTCGCATCGGCCGGATGAATCTCGTTCGCCGCGAACTTGGCCTTCAGGTTCGTAGCGTCGTCCGGGCGCAGGTACACCACCACGTTCTTGATCCCGAGGTTCTTGGGGTTCACCAGAATCGATTCGTCGAGAATCGGCCCCTTCGCAAGACACGCGCCCGCGGGTCCGTTCAGCGGCAGGCGCTTCGGGATCGGCTTACCGGCCGGGAACACCACCTGTCCTTTGACCGTCATCCATTGTTGTTGCGCGCTCGCAACAGATATGAGCGCGCAGCAGCACACGCACGACAATAAGAGTCGCATCAGAGCACCTCGGGAGTAATAGAAACGGGAAGCGTTACTTTTTGGCGGGCCAACCTCGACTCTCGAACTCGCGCGGATCGAGTTCGAGTGTCCCCGCGCGGCTCTCGGGGATCGTCACCTTCTCACCCAATCGGCCGGGCGCGCCGCCCAGGAAGCCGGCCACTTCGTGCCACGCGACCAACCGCCATTTGCCGGCGGGGGCGTTCTCGATCGTGAACCGGCCGCTCGCGTCGGTAACTGCGAAGTACGGGTGATCGAAGGCCCACACGAAACCGGTCATCCACGGGTGAACGGTGGACCGGAACGAGTCGGGTGAGTGCAGTTCTGGTAGTGGCTCCGAAGTTCGGCTCGTGTCATTGGTGACCAGGACGTTGAATTCGCGCATCGTGCTGGCCATATCGGAAGTCGCCGCGGTGTAACGGATGTTGGTGGGCACCTTCAGCCGGTTGGTGAAGGTCACGCGGTCCCCGGCTCGCACGGCCAGCGTTCGCGGGAGGAACTGCCCGGCCACCGCGACCACGTGGTGCTCCTGCGCCTCCGGATCAACGAGAAGCGGGCGGATCTCCTCCCGCGGGAAACTCGCCTTCCTGTCGTCCGAGTCCGGGCGCAACCACACCACTACGTTCGCGATCCCGCGGTTCTTGTCGTTAACGATCGTGTCCTCGTACCGCAATGGTGCGAACGGCTTCCACGCCTCGGGGTCCTGGATTCCGTTGGTCGGAACCAAACGCGGGTCCGGGATCGCCCGTTCCTTGGGGAACACGATGCGCCCCGATATGGTCACCCACTGTTTGGTGACCGCGTGCGGGGCGGGTGCCGCGTCGAGCTGCGTTTTCGGCGATGCTGAGCGTTCGGTAATCGGATCGGGCGACGAAATCGGGGGATTGTTCGGTTCGTAAGCTACACCAAATGCGATTCCGCTGACCGCAAGAATCACGCCCACCGTCGTGGCCCACAGTTTCGCGCCGATACCGCGTTTCAGCGCGTCAGTCGCGAGTGCAACACTCGTGGGCGAAGGCGCGGGAGCGAGCGTTGCAGCGCGTGCCGGCGACGCGAGGGCACCGGTGAGCAAACCGACCGCGAGTGTGACACCGCGGCGAGCTAGTCGCGAACGCAGCAGCTCCTTCCCGCGATCGAGTCGGCGCCGGAGCGTGCTGAGGCTCCAGCCGAGTTCGCGTGCGGCTTCGTCGTGCGTGCGCTCTTCGAGGAAGCACGCGACCAGCGCGGCACGCGGTTCGTCCGGTATCGCGGCGAGTTCTTCGTCCAGAACCCGGAGGACGTCGTTGAAGTCGGCTCGCGGCGCCTCTTCGATCCGCTGTTCGGTGGTCGCCTTCTGCTCGCGCTTCTCCCGGCGCTGTTCGTGTCGGCGGGCCGCGAGACCAATGCGCCGGGCGACGCCGAACAGCCACCCGCCCACCGAAGTCGCTTCCGCAGCGCCCCGGGGGTTACGAGCGAGAACGAGGAAGACCGCCTGGAACGCATCTTCGGCGAGGTGCGCGTCACGAACGGTTCGTCTGCACACACCGAACACGAGCCGGCCGTGCCGCTTCACCAACTGCTCGAACGCGGGTTGGTCGTGTTGTTCGGTGAAGCGGCTCAGTAGTGCGCGATCGTCGGGCGCGGTGAGCAGGCCGGGGAGTCGAAGGCGGGCCGACATTGGGAGCACTCCGAACGAGCGTCTACCCTATCATGTCCGCCCGCGGCGCGAGGTGCTCAGAAAAATGGACGGAGGAATCGGAGAACCGTGGATGACCTGAGAGGCAGAGCCGCAGATGACGCAGATCACGCGGATTAAAACTAAGGGCCGCTAGTTGCGTAGCCCTACCCGCTCGTTAACACTCGCGGTTCGCCCAGAACGATCCAGGCGAACCGCGAGTGTTAACGAGCGGGTGGGTATTTTCTTGCGTGATCTGCGGTTCTTCCACCGTCTTCAAACTGGCAGGCCGCACTCGAGGAGGGTCACTTCGGTCGCGGGTACCACGATAGCCGTGCCGACTTCCGCAGGGAGCAAGTACACGTCGCCCGTGCGGATCGGGTACCGGACGCCGGCCGATTCGAGTTCGCCGTGCCCCTTCACGCACACAACCGCGCGGCACTGGTTCTTCGCCCCCACGCGGAACGGGACCGCGCTTGTGAGGCGTTCCAGGGTGAAGTGCGCACACGTCACTAGGCCCTCGCGACGCACGCCGTTGCTCACAACAACTGACGGGCCAACGGGATAGCACGGGCCGCGCCCAAAATCCGCGCACGCCAGGGCTTCGTTGATGTGGAGTTGACGCGGTTGACCGGTCTTCGCGTCGACACGGTCCCAGTCGTACAGGCGATAGGTGATGTCGCTCGTCTGCTGCACTTCAAACAGAAGCAGATTCGAGCCGATCGCGTGAACGGTACCTGCTTCGAGGAACACGCAGTCGCCAGTGTTCGGCGTGAAGCTGTGGAGCGTGCGCGGGGCGGTCTTTGTGGCGAGTGCGGCGCGGAAGTCGTTCGCACGAACGCCCTCGGCAAACCCGGCAAAGAGCCGACTCGTTACCGGGTCGCGTTCGAGAACAACCCACGCTTCGGTTTTGCCGAACTTGCCCGGCCCGAGGAGCGCGGCCTGCGAGTCGTTCGGGTGGACTTGCACCGAGAGTTCTTGTCTGGCATCAAGGAACTTCAACAGGAGCGGGAACCGCCCCTGCGGAGCCTTGGCCCCGCCAACGATGCGACACGGATCGGCGGAAAACACTTCGCGGAGCGTGGAACCGGCGAGAGGGCCGTCGGCAACGCGGCTAGGGCTGCCGTCCACGTCGCTCAGAATCCACGCTTCGCCGATGGGATCGGTGTGTGTAACCGTGCGATTCAGGAACGCGGGCAGCCGGCGCCCGCCCCACAGATTCGTGGTGAAAATCGGCTCAAACCGCAAAGGGTATAGCGGTGGTCGTGCCATCCGCGGCTTCCTTCCGACGGCCGGTTGCACGAACCGGCCCACATCATCCTGATCCCGGTGAACGGCCGTTAATTCCGCGTTTCCTTCGCCGTACATCCCATTTCCTTCACAATACGCGGTCGGGCATTTCTCAACAATGCAACCGTAGGGCGCAAGTCGGCTATTACGCCTCGTTACTTGAGAGGAACTGGCGGATAACGAAAACCGCCGGAAAACACAAGCTCCCGATGACTTCGGGATGGAGATAAAAATGATCCGCAAATTGGTTCTTGGCGCGGTGGCGGCAACGGCGATCGGGTTCGGTACCCAAACGGCGACGGCCGGCGAGCCGTTCCGCGGTCCGGTCGGCCCCTCGAACGGCGGGTTCGTCCCGCCGCACCAGCGGCACGACCACGACTACGTGGTGTTCGTGAAGCGCGGCGGGCACTTCGGGTACTGGGAGCGGTACGGGCGGTACGAAACGCGGCGCGAGGCCGAGCGCGTTGAACGGTTCCTGGAGAGCCGCGGGCACCGGGCGCGGATCGAAGTGGTCGAGGACCGCCGCCGCCCGTGGTAAGTGAGCCGTAAGCGATCGAATCGCAAAAAATCGGCGCACACCGCGAACCATCGGGTGTGCGCCGCGTCTATAGGTGTGACTAGCTAACATCGAACCAGGAACAAGCCATGACCGGGTTTATTAAACAGCCGCGTAACCCCCAACGACCGCAACAACGCGGGTTCGGGTTCGGGCCGTTTAATCGACCCAATCAATTCCCGAATCAGTTCCGCACCCAGATTACCATCCGAACCGGATGATGCCATACCGAATGGGTTCAACACCCATCGGCCGGGCATCTCCACTAGGGGTGCCCGGCCGATGGTGTTTTTGCACGTACAGCGGTGTGGAGCCGAATGGTAAGGCGGCGCCCTGTTAAGGCGTAATTTGTAGGTTCGATTCCTACCACCGCTGCTGACAGCGACGGGCCGTTGCGCTCACGAACGGCCCCGTATTGCCGGGGATTCAGTGCTGGTACTGATGCCACCCTCTGAAGGTGGACGACGCTGGTTCGATTCCAGCCCCGGCAACTGTGCGATCGATTCCGGGGGATTCAGTGCTGGTACTGATGTCACCCTTTGAAGGTGAATGGCGCTGGTTCGATTCCAGCCCCCGGAACCTGACCGGAGAGCGCGGAATTCGGAGCGCGGAACTTGAGAAGCGCGGAGTTCGGAGCGCGGAACGCGGAGTGAAAACGAACGAAAACGAACGAACTGCGGAGTATTGATCTTTCGTTCCGCGCTCCGAACTCCGCGCTCGAAATGCCTCGCACGCTTCAATGGTGAAGCCGCCGGCTTTTAACCGGCTGATGCAGGGTTCGATCCCCTGGCGAGGTACTGGTGACTCTCGGTGAAGCTAACACGGTTGAAGCGCCGCGCTGAAAACGCGGAGGAGCTGGTTCGACTCCAGCCGCCGGGACTAACGAATTCGGAGCGCGGAGCGCGGAACGCGGAGTAAGAACGAACGAAGACGAACAAACCGCAGGGTGTTGATCTTTCGTTCCACGTTCCGAACTCCGCGCTCCGAATTCGAGAAAATGCGTTCGTGAGGTCAGCGGTAGCCTGCCTGGTTCCCAACCAGGACGCGCGGGTTCAAATCCCGCCGAACGCTCTGCCCGCGCCCGATATCAGGGGCGTACATACGTAGCTCAATTAGAAGAGCACTCGCTTTCGGAGCGGGAAGTTGCCGGTGCGAATCCGGTCGTAACTTTCACCGCCTCTGGGACTCGCGCGGGCAATTTCGGGAAGTGGGCCAGGTGGAGTGGCCGCGTGCGTCGGAAGCACGAAATCGCAGGTTCGACTCCTGTCTTCCCGACTGTCGGTTTCAGGACGTGGGCCATTGGTTGGCCGCGAGTCTTGGGAACTCGTTCAAGTAGGTTCGATTCCTGCCGTCCTGACTGCGCACCGTCCGAGGGCTGCGGCACTGGGCCTCCGAAGCCCGGTTAGCTGGTTCGACTCCAGCACGGTGTACTGCGCGTTATGGGTCGGAAGCTGATACGGAATAGCGGCGGGCTGTTAACCCGCGTGTAGTGGGTTCGATTCCCACCCGACCCTCTGTATGTGGAGTTCCAAGTTCCAGAGTTCCAAAAGTTCCAAGTTGAAAACGCAAAGGCGACTGATTTTGTCTTCAGCTCTGGAACTTGAAACTCTGAAACTTGGAACGAATACACCGCCCCGTCCGACGGATTTGCGGCGCTGGGTCTACGAAACCCGGTTGTGAAGGTTCGACTCCTTCACGGGGCACTGGTCAGGTTCGCCACGCGCCGCGGAACATCGTGCGCCGATCGCCTGCGTGGTCCGCGAGCACGAGTTCGTGCGGGTCGCTGATATCCGTGTTCGGGAGCGGTACGACCACGAGGTCCGCGCTCTTGTCGGCTTCGAGGCTGCCGGTTTCGTCCGCCCAGCCGAGTGCTTCCGCGCCCGAGAGCGTGACCATTCGCAACAACTGATCGCCCGGGAAGTCGGGGTACCGCGTGCGCACGAACCGCGCTTCGCTCAGGACGTCGAGGTCGGGGTTCGATGCGAGGCTGTCCGTTCCCAGGCACACGCGAACGCCCCGCGCGAGGAACTCCCGGAACGGGTGCGGCGCGTGCCCGAACGCCGCGTGCGTGCGGGGGCAGTAGACGACGGACCCGTTCTGTGGAATACGGGGCGTTGGAGTTAAATAGTTCGCGTGAACGTACAGATCGGGCGCGGGACGAAATTGGCGCGTGATCCAGGCGTCCGGTGATTCACTCAGTGCGTCGGCGTGCCAAATGCCGAGATCCTGGAGGAACGTCCGGAAGGGACCGGAGTGGCGTTGAAGTAATTCGATTTCACCTGGCGATTCTGCGAGGTGTACCGCAACGGGAAGGTGATGGAGGCGCGCCAGTTCGGTCACCTGCTCCAACAACGTTTGCCGAACGCTGTACGGCGCATGAGGACTGAACCCCATGCGGCAGTTCCGAGTTTGAGGTGGCGCCTGAGCAATAGCTTCGGCAACGGTCACGGCTACTGCTGCACGCTCCACGCCCAACCCGATGAACTCGCGAAACACTACGGCCCGCGTCGGCGCGCCCGCGAGTGCGTCCCAGCTCGCGCCTTCGGAGGCGATGTCGCCGATGAGTGTTGTGCCGTGGCGCAAGCATTCGGTGAGGCCGGCGCGGATGTCGGCTTGCGTTTGCTCCGGGCTCCGGGTGCGGCGGTAATCGATCACCCCGCGGAGCCAGTCCGTGAAGTGGTCCGCGTCGGTGGGGGGGATTAGTCCGCGTGCGCCGCTCAGGTCGAGGTGCGTGTGCGGGTTCACCAGACCGGGGATGATTGCGGCGTTACCGACGTCCTCATCCGGCGCACGCGCGCCGTGGGGCAGCACGGCTTCGATGTGTTCGCCGCGAACGGTGACGGTCCCGTTCGGTAACGGAGGTCCACTTACGGGAAACACCCAGCGCGCGGTGAACGTTCGCGATTCGGTACGCTCCGACATGGATCGAACCCGGGCGGTGCTCAACGGATCGAGACGAGATGGAAATTATAGGTCGGTCGCCAAGTGGTAAGGCCTGCGTCTGATAAGCGCAGAATCGTGGGTTCGATTCCCACCCGACCTACTACACAAAAACGTTGCAATTTCCAATACTTTACGCTCACGTCCCGGGTCTATCGAGCGGCCGGTTTCGGAGTGGACTACCCCGAAACTCGGAGCCGCACTCCGGGTGAAGCGCAAAACCAAGAGGCCAGCGTCGCACGAAGATACCGGAGGAACTGAAGCGCCCGGCCCCTTTCGGCGCTCTGCGACGCGCTCGTATCGCTTCCGCGCCGCGTCTGCCGACTCCGCGGGAACCGGGGTTTCGGCGCGGAGAGCGCCACACAGCAGGAACGAGCACAACACACCAACCGCGATCCGGGAGAGGGAACGGTTCATCGGTGTCCTTCGAGTTGTTGTCACGCACGTTTTCGGCGCTTCACCTGTTTCGCGATGAGCGCGTCTTTCGCCGTTCGCGTCAGCTTCTTGATCGCGAGTTCCCGGCGGAGCGCGTCGCCGTGCGTTTTCACCGTTGTGCGGTACGCCACCGCGACCGGCCGGCGCGCTCGCGTGTATTTGGACGCGGTCCCCGCGTTGTGCTGACCGAGCCGGCGCTCCAAATCGGTGGTGATGCCGGTGTACAGCGTACCGTCCGCGCACCGCAGGATGTAGACCACCCAGCGCGATTTCTTCGCCTGCGGCACACCTCGACTCCTTGAGAACGGTGATTGCGAACACTCTCGGCAGGAGGTATCTTCGGTTCATTCTCGTGGTTGGTTTAGCTCGTCGCTCTGCGACAGGACGATGTTGCGTCGTCCGAGCACACACCTACCCACCCATCTCGGGGAACGCTGTTCCAGCACCGCTTTCGCGGCCGCGAACAACTTCGCGACGGCGGACTGGATCAACCTCGCCGGTCGCGGTTCCGCCGTCGCGAAGTTGTTCGCGGCCGCGGCGATGCCGTGAGCGTTCCGCGTCCCAGGTCGAGAAGTAGACGCCGCGAGAACAGAACGGGCCGAGGGACATCACCCTCGGCCCGTTCACTTTGTTCCCGTCTCTCAGCCCCGAATGATTTGGGCCATACACTCGGCGAGCTTCTCCGGCGTGCAAACGAGCACGTCCATCCCCACTTTCGTGAGCTTCTGTGCGGTCGGCTTGTTGTACGAGGGGCGCGCATCGTACCCCAGCGCGCCCAGGCCGATCATGCGGACCCCGCTATCGGCCATGAGGCGCGTTTGGTCCACGAGATCTTTTTCGTCGCGCCCCTCGTAGAAGTCCGTAATGAGCACCACGATCGTGCGCCCCGGCTGGCGCACGAGTTCGTTCGCGTACATCAGCCCCTTCGTGATGTCCGTTCCGCCGCCGAGCTGAATCGAGAGCAGCACGTCCACCGGTTGCCCGACCTGATCGGAGAGGTCGACCACCTCGGTATCGAACAGCACGAGCGAGGTCTTCACCGCCGGGAGTTCAGCGAAGATGGACGCCATCACCGCGGAGAAGATCGCGCTTTCGAGCATGGACCCGGACTGGTCCACCACGACGATCACGTGCCAGGGCTTCTTCTTGCGCTCGGCCGCGTAGAAGAACACGCGGTCCACGAGCAACTTGCCCGTGTCCGGGTCGTAGTTCTTCAGGTTGCGCCGGAGCGTGGTCTTCAGATCCAGGTTCCGGTACACCTTCCGCGGCGAGTGACGGTCCTTCCGAATCGCACCCGTAATGGCTTGCTCCACCTGCACCTGCATCTTGCGCCTTAACTCTTCGACCACCTGCTCAATGATCTTGCGAGCCAGGATGCGTGTCTTCTCGTTCAGCAGGTCGCGGTGCGTGAGGAGCGTTTTCACCAGCTCCATGTTCGGCTCGATCTTTTCGAGCAGCTCGGGCTTCTCCATCAGTTCCGAGATCCCGCGGCGCTTGACGAGTTCCTTCTGCATCACCTCTTTGGACTGGTTGGGGAACAGTTCGTTGACCTGGTCCACCCAATCGGGCACGGTGAGTTGCGGTCCACCGCTGCCACCCGCGCGACCGGACGACCGGCGCCCACCTCCGCGCCCCCCGCGCCCGTGGCTGCCGGACCCGTCGCCCGCGCCGGGTTCAAAGAGGAACCCCACGAGTTCCTCGATGCGCTCGGCCTCGCCGTTACCGCCGCAGTTGATGCCGTGCTGTTCGGCGGTCCGGCCGAGCACGAGCCGCCAGCGCGCCAGGGTGTGAGGATCGGACACGAGAAGCCTCGGATGAATCGGATGCGATCGAATTCAGAGGATTCACCGCAGAGGGCACGTGAGAGCGCGGAGAAAAGCAAAGACAGGAAGGATTTACTTTCCGTTCCGTCTTTCTCCGCGTTCTCTGCGCTCTCTGCGGTGAAACACGTTTTCAATTACAGCGGCCAGTCTTTCAACGTCGCGGCAACTGCGGCGTCGAGGCGCGCCACGAGCGCGGTCGCACCGAGGCTGCCGCTCATCGCCCGCAAATCTTCCGATCCTGCCAGCCCGTAGTGCCGGGCGACGGTGGCCGCGAGCGAATCCTTCTGCGGGTTCGAGAGCCGCTCGATCGCGGCGCGGAGTCGCGGGAGCATGACCAGGAACGGATCCCATTCCGCCGCCTTCAGGAGATCATCGACCGCCGCGACGAGGCGCTCCGCGCCGAGCATGAGCGACGTCTGCGACACAGCCAGCATCCCGTCGAGCAGGTCACCCGCGGTGACCATGACTTCCACCGATGCGAGTGCCAGGCTCGCGACTTCGGCCGCGAGCGCGGTAGCTGGGAGTTCGCGAATTTCGCAGAGCAGCCCGAGGAACGCGCCGCGGAGGAACGGCACGGTCGAGTTCGCCGCGGCCGTTCGTGCGGCCTGAGCGAATAGCACGCGGTCGTACCGGACCGGGTCGCGCAGCACGACCTCCGCGACGCTGATGAGGCCGTCCACCACGCCCTGCTGTTCTTCTTCCGGGGCGTTCGCGGCGTCGGGTAACGCGAAACACGCGCGGTCGTAACACCGGGTGAGCAGGTCTTCGAGCACGCTGCGCCGAAGCCCGCGGAACACCGCGTACTGTTCGAGCCGGCCCAAATGTCGGAGTGCGGTCGCGAGCGAAGGGAACGAGGCGTCCGTATCAATGGCGTCGCCGCAAGCGTCTTCCGCCGCCTGCACCAGATCGGGCATGTCCATATCAACCGCTTCGAGCAGCCGCGCGCACGTCTGGCCCGCGTTCGTGCCGGCCTGGGCCATCGCCTCACGCAAGCGGTTGAGGGCCGCGGCCTCGACGGTGTCGCCGTACAGGTTCTGCTCGATCAGCGCCGGCTCGGTCTTCGGGTCCCACTTCAGGTGCCAGTCCTCGCGGAACAGCGTTCCGGAGAAGTCGCCGCCCGTATTCACGATCCCGGCGAACGGCACCTTCAGGTACGACACGCGGTGCAGGAACGCGGACCGGCGCGCGGCGAGCGCGTCGCGCTTGTCGAGCTTTACCGACATCTTCTTCTCTTTGCCCAGCACCTCGCCGAGTTCCAGGTCGGAGATCTGCGTGTGGAAGTCGTTCACGATCGGCAGGCGCCCGAGCTTCGACGTCACCTTGCCGATTTTGGTCCCGATCCCGGCCACGTCCATTGCGGCGCGGAGTTTGGTCCCTTCTTCGTTCGGGTTGCCCTTGCAGCAGCACGTGATGAGCGCGTCGGAAATGTCGTCGAGCGTCGGGTGCGGGCGCCCCCGCAAGCGCGCGAGCATCCCGGCGTGGTGCGTGACCGAGATCGCATCAGCCGTGGAGAGCGGGTCGCCGCCCTTCCGCATGTGGCGCAGCACCGCGATCGCGTGCTCCATTGCGATGTCGCTCGCGCGCCCGGCCGCGACCAGGTCGTAGCACGTCTGGTAGAACTGCGGCGCGCGGTTGCCGGCGCCGTAGCCCGACATTTCGGAGATGCGGAAGTACGAGTACGGCACGACGGTGGTGTACACCGTTCCGGCCGGGCACTCGGGCGGCGCGGCCTTGTCCGCGCGGTCGAGGAACAGGTGGAACCCGCCGCACACCACCATTGCGTCTTCGGGCTTCAGTTTCCGGGCCGCGAGCGTTTCGCGGATCGTCTTCAGGAAGTGCCGCTCGCGCTCGACGGTGTCCTCGGCGTGCTCGGCCGCGTGGTCCGCGGTCGCGCGGGCGGCGCAGCAGAACGTCGCCATCTCCCGGCGGTACGCTTCGTAGTCGTCCGCGACCGGGTTCTCGAACAGCGTGTCCCAGGCTTCGTCCCAGCTCTTGAAGCCGGCCGCGTCCGCGAGGTGCTTGTAGAAGCCGCTGCTCGTGATGAGCCGGTCCTCGTTCGGCGCAACAACCGGTGCCTCGCGCGGCGGCTGCCGGCCCTCGGGCGTGGGCGCGTGCCGCTCGACGCGGGCGTAGTGCGGCAGGTCAATGAAGACGACGTCCGCCTTGATTGTCGCGGCGGTCTTCATCGCGACGTATTCGGGCGAGTACGGTGTGAGCGGGTACCACACCGCGAACCGCGCCGGGATGTCCGGTGCCGCGCTCGCGTACCCGTTCAGCCCGAGAACGTTGTCGTCGTCGCGGTACGACGAGTAGATGGCGACCGGTGGCGCGGTGGCCGCGTCGACGACGTGCGGGATGAGGTCGTTCGCCTCGAACGGCCCCTCAATGAACACGACCTTCGGCTTGCGCGCGGCGATCGCGGCCTGGACGTGGCGCGCGGTGGTCGGCGAGTGGTGCCGCACCGGGAACCAGTACAGCGGGTCGGTGAGTACGGCGTCCACGCGCTTGGCGATCTCGGTCGCGTCGAGGTCGGCATCGGTAGTGGCGGCGACAGTTACCGTAGACATAAGGCACGAAGCGGATTCGGGTGAACCCCGCCCGCAAGGGCGGCGGGTAAAGTAAAAACGACAACCAGCGCAATCGTGGATCCGCGCCACCCACCGCCCTTGCGGGCGGGGTTCACCTTCAATCACAACTGTTCCACGAGGGCGTCGTGGAATTCTTTCCAGCTCTTGTCCTTCGCGCCGCGCTTCTTCGCGACGACGGTCGCGTACTCCTTCAGCGCCACCTTGTCCTCCTGGTCCTCCTTCACCACCGCACCGACCATATTGCGGGCGATGTCCGCGGGGCCGACCTCGCCGCCCCCGAAGAACCGCGCGTGCAGCGCCGCGTCCAGCGCGACGCCGATCGCCTCGGCGGTGGAGAGCGTGGTGCTCGGTTTCTTGATGCTCACGCCGTCGCTCGTCTTGCCGTTGCGGATCTCGCGGAACACCGTCGCGAGCAACTCGATGACGGGCGGGCTGAGCTTGGCCGGCAGGTTGTAGCGCTCCAGCAGTTCCGCCGACCGCTGCTGCACGATCTTCACTTCCGTCTTCTGGTCGCCCACGATCGGGATGTAGACATAGTTGAACCGGCGCTTCAGCGCGGCCGAGAGTTCGTTCACGCCCTGGTCGCGCGTGTTCGCGGTCGCGATGATGTTGAACCCCGGTTTCGCGAACACCATCGCGTCGCCGGGCAGTTCGGGCACCGCGACCGCCTTGTCCGACAGAATGGACACGAGCGCGTCCTGCACGTCGGGCACGCACCGCGTCAGTTCCTCGAACCGCAGGAGGGCGCCGCCCTTCATCGCGATCATCGCGGGGGAGGCGATCATGTTCTGCGCGGTCGGCCCCTCCGCGATCACGCGGGCGATGTTCCACGAATACTTGATGTGCTCTTCCGTGGTGCCCGCGGTGCCCTGGATCGTGAGCAGCGACGTGCCGCAAATGGCCGCCGCGAGGTGTTCCGAGAGCCAGCTCTTACCGGTCCCGGGTTCGCCCACGAGCAACAGCGCCCGTTCCGACGCGAGCGTGACGATCGAGCGCTCCACGACGCCGTCGTCGCCGAAGAACTTCCGCGTGATCGGCACTTCGACGCTCTTCCCGCCGATCGTCGCCTTGAGAGTCTTCCCGCCGATGACATACGTGAGCACCGAGCGCGGCGACAGTTTCCAGTTGGTCGGCGGCGCTTCGGTGTCGTTCTGCCGCAGCGCTTCGAGCTGGTCCGCGTACCGCTTCTCGGCGGGTTCGCGGAGCACGGTTTCGGGGCTGACCGAGCCACTACTGATGGCACCGGACGGCGCGGCGGGGGCAGCGGGTTTCTTGGCCATGTGTCGTGCTGAGTTGGTGAGCTCCGCACTCGCGTGCGGAAAGTAAGTGAACCCCGCGGGGTGCGGGGTTCGCCGGGTTACGATCGAAAGTCCATCGCCTTGAGCAGCGCGGCCTTGTTCACGTTCTCCTTCGAGATCGTGATGTAGTCCGAGCTACCGGGGAAGGTCGTGAGCGGTTGGAACACGAGTCGGCAGCGCTCGTAGTGCATCAGCCCGAAGAGCGGCGGGTTCGCGCCGCGCACCTTGCGAATCTCGTCGATGGATTTCTTGAGCGCCTTGCCCTCGGCCCCCGCTCCAATGAGTGCGTGAAGCGTGAGCGCGCCCATTGTGATCGGGTAAACGGTCTGCCCGGGCTCGTCGCCGTCCTCGGCCTTACCGACCTCGTAGTCGCGCAGCACGACCTCTTCTTGCAGTTCGGTATCGAGGTCGAGCGGACCGGGCACGTGCTTCGCCAAGCGATCGAGCGCGCTCTGCGGCGACCACGCGAGGAACTGGTCCCATCCGGTGAACGGCTTGCCCACCGTGACCGTGCTCTGGTCGGTCAGGGCCAGGCGCCAGCCGCTAGTTTCGTCGCCGGAAACGGTCGCGTTCGCGATGTTCAACGTCGTGCGTTCGAGGAACAGGAACGGCGCGAATTTCTGCTTCTGCGGCAGGTGCAAAAACCCTTCCGGCGGGATGTCCTGCCCCTTTTTGAGCGGGAACACCGCGGACCAACTGAGTTTCTGACCGGCCTTCACAGCCCCTGCGTCCGCGATCGCACGCAGCCGGAACTCGAACGCGACGAAAGCGTGCTCCGCGACCTTCTTGACCGCACCCAAGCACACGACCTCTACCGCGGGCAGCGGTTGCGCGGGGGGGCGACCACGTGAGGCGGTCGTACTCTTTCTCGTCGCTGGTGTCGAGTGCGTGCCCCATTCCGCGGCTGAGCAACCACGCGCGGTTGAGGAAGAACGTGAGCCGGCGGCGCGAGAAGCTCTTTTCCTGGCGCGTGAACCGGCCGAGTTCCTCCGTCGCCACGCGGAGCGTGCCCCCGAGCCGCAGGAGGCGCAGGCGCGCGGCCTCTTGCATCGCGCCGGAGAGCGTTTGGCGGGTCGCGTCGGACGCGGTGGTGAGGCCGCCGAGGAGCAGGTCTTCGACCGCGGCCGACAGTTGGTCGAGCGTGGCGCGGAGCTTCGGGCGGTCTGCGGTGGGCGGCAACATGGGTCACTCGTCCCCTTCCGGTTCGGCTTCGTCGTCCCGGGGCACGGCAACCGGCGGGCTGAGCGCCCCGCGTGCGACTTCGAGCGTGAGCATCCGGTCGAACAGCCGGAACGTGGTGACCGCCCGCATGAGCGCGGGCGCTGCGGCGCGCTCGCCGGCTTGGACGGCGTCGACCAGCGTACCCAACTTCTCAGCGAGGTGCTCGGCCCCGGCGGTGCGGAACTCGTCGCGGAGCGCGGTCAGTTTCGCGACGTCGGTCGGCCCGGCGGCGCGCACCCCGCGCACCACGAGGTCGTCCATCGCGGCGTGGAGCCGGTCGAGCGCGTCGCGGAGTTCGGCGATCTCGTCCACAGTCGGCCTCGGTTCGGTCCTGGGACCGCGGGCGTCCCACCCGCACAGACAGAAATAAACAGATCACTTCCGAACTACACGTACCCACACACTCGAAACAAGAAGCGGGCGGGATGCCCGCGGTCCCGGGTTACATCGTGTAGAAGTCCTCGGGCACGGTTTCGGTGGGGCGCCAGTCGATCTCGCCCGCTTCCACGCCCCGATACTTCAAGAACGTCTCGCTCAGGGCGTCTCGGTCGATGACCGGCTTCTGGTCCTTGCTCGCGCTGACCCAGTTGTCCGCGGTCGCGGGGTCGAGAGTACCGGACTTCGCCAGCCCGATGACCAGCACGAGCAGGTGCTTGCACAGCGCACCGTGGAGCCCGCCGCACGCTCTCAAGTTCTGCGTGCCGCAACAGAACTGCCCGTCCGACGCGAGCCGGCACGAGTACACGAGATCCTTGTTCGATTGACTTTTGACGATCCCGACGAGGTTCGCGTCCGTCAGGTCCGCGTAGAGCTGGTAACTCTCCGACTTGAGCATTGATGTCGCCTTCTCGACCCGCTCGGATTCGACTTTCTTCGGCAAGTCTTTAAAAAACGTGTCGAAGTCCATGCTCCCGGGCACCGCCGTTGGCGCGCGCCGCGGACCGGGGCGCGGCCCCTCACCCTTCCAAATCAGGTTCTCGGGGGCCTTGAAGCCGACCGGGAAAAGCGTGCGTTCGTCGAATTGCGCGTTCTCGAACCGGGCGCCGTCCAGATGTGCTCCCGTGAAGTCGGTACCGAACAGTCTCGTGTTGTTCAGGTTCGCGTTCCGCAAATTCGCGTTAACGAACGACGTCTTCTCGCATTTGCTGAACTGGAGTTCCGCGCCCGCGAGGTTCGCGTTCGCGAAGTCCGCGCCGTACAGATCGCTGCCCCACAACTTCGAGCCGGACAGGTTCGCGCCCGCAAACCGGCTGTCGCGTAGGTCTTCGCGGCGCGCCATATCGAGCCCCATCAGGCGCCCGTCGCGCAGGTCGAGCCCGCGCAGGTTGTAGCGCTGCCGCTCGCGGAAGTCGATCGCGTGCCAGACGCTCGGCCCCTTATCGCGGATCTGCTCCACCAGCTCGTCGCGCTTCCGGCGGGCTTCCGCTTCTTGCGCCTTCTGTTGCTCGGTTAGAGGGATGCCGTTTGAGAGGTCCATGCCGAACGCCTCGGCCCAAGCCGCAATTGCCATTGTCCGGAGCTTGGTCCCACGCACGTTCCGGCTGCCGTGTGCGCGTATCGTGTCGAGCCGGAGCGTCGCCTTCGGCCACCGATCCGCCAGATTGAGCAGCCCCTGCTGGAACGTCGGCGCGGCGATCGTGCTTTGGATCTCCGTCCCGCTGCGGTAGTGGTTCGCGGTCGCGCGAATTCCGAGTTGCCCCACGCGCAGGCTCATCTTCGCGTGCTCGTTCTTGCCCAGATCGACGTCGACGGTCGTCTCGAAGTCCTTCGCACTCGACGCGGCCTTCACGAGCGCCTTCAGGTTCGGTCCGGCAGCGCGGGCGATGGGCGGCGCGAAATTCTTGGCCTTCGAGAAATCCACGCCCTGGACGTTCGCGCCGGTCAACCCGGCGCCCGCGAAGTCCGCACCGGCCACGTTCGCGCCGGTGAGGTCCGCGCCGGCGAGCGCCACGTCGCGCAGATCGGCGTTCCGCAAATCCGCGCCGCGGAGCGATGTTTCCCGCAAATCGGCCTTGTTCAAGTTGGCGCCCACGAGTTTCGCGCCCGTGAGTTGCGCCCCGTGCCCCCGGAACCGAGTCAGGTTCGCCTTCGAGAAGTCGCACCGCTCGAACGTGGTGCCCTCGCTCTCGGCGTCGCTCAGGTCCGCGCCGCGGAAGTCACCGTCGGTGAATTGGGAGCGCCCGATCCGGATCTCCGACATGACCGCGTCGCGGAAGTCGCACTCCTCGTAGGACGCTTGCGCCGCCCACGCTTGCTTCAGATCCGCGTCGCGGAAACTGCACTTCTTCGCCTTATTGAGCGTGACCCGGCCGAGCTTCGCGCCATCGAACTTGGCGCCCTCGATTGCGTGCGTCGTGGAGAGGATCGCTTGCGAGCAGTTCACGGAGCGGAAGTCGACGCCGTTCAGCAGCGCCCCACCCAACTTCGCCCCCTCCATGTGCGTGCCGCGGAGGTCGACTTTGCTCAGATCGACGGGCAGCCCCGCGGTGCGGCACAGCGCCTGGAACGAGTTCCAGTATTCGGGTGTTGGTTCGAGCCTTTTGATCCGGGCCACGAACTCGGCCGCATTGGGTAGCACGAGCTTCGCGAACGAAGTCAGGTCGAGCACCGTGAGCCCCGGGCGCCGCTTCTCGATCCGCGCGACGGCACCGGGCACCTTTCCGCCGCGCCCCTCGCCGTAGACGAGGTAATTGAACGTCCCGGTCGGTGGACCGACGGTACCACCCGCGTTCTTGACCCAAACGTCCTTGTAATGATTGATATCGTGAGCGAACTTCCCGACGAACGCGACCGTCAGCCCCGCGAGTGCTCCCGCCGTTCGTGTGTTCGTGCCCTGCTTCGCCATGTGAACTCTCGGTTACGCGGAGTAAAAGTCTTCGGGGATAGTGTCCGTCGGGCGCCAGTCGATCTCGCCCGCCTCCATGCCCTTGTACTTTAGGAAGGTCGCGGTCACCACGTCCTTATCCGGCTTGTAACCGTCCGCGGTCAGCCCCTTCTTCCGCGCGCCGCGGAGCCACTCCAGCGCCGTTGCCGGGGCTAGGTGCCCCGCCTTCACCAGCCCGACGACGAGCACGAGCAGGTGCTTGCACGGCGACCCGCGCGACACGACGCACTGGATCAGATTCTGCGTGCAGCACGAGTATTTACCGTCGCTCGCGAGCCGGCACGCGTACACGCGACTCCCCGATGATTGGCTGCGTACCACGCCGCACAAGAACTCGGGCTGCACGTCCGCGTAGAGCTGGAACTTCTCGCCGCGGAGCATCGTCAGCGCTTTCGCGAGCTTGGCGGAATCCGAGACGCCGCGTGCGCCGTCGAGGAAGTCGTCCCACTCGGTGCGCGCGGCCGGGATTTTGGGTTGGGTCGCTTTGGTCTTCGCCATTGGTGCGTCTCACATTGCGTAGAAGTCTTCCGGAATGGTTTCGGTGGGGCGCCAATCGATCTCGCCGGCCTGCACGCCCTTATACTTCAGGAACGAATCGGCGATGTGGCTCTGCACGGTCTTGTTCCAGCGCGGCCCCTTCTTGTTCGCCGCGACGACCCACTTGTCCGCGGTCGCGGGGTCGAGTTGCCCGGCCCGCGCGAGACCGATGAGCAGCACGAGCAGGTGCTTGCACGGCTCGTTGGACAGCCCCATGCACTGTTCCATGTCCACCGTGCCGCACGAGTACGTGCCGTCGTCCGTGAGCACGCACGAATAAACCGTGTCAATGTCCCGCTGGCTCCGGACGATCCCGCGCACCATTGTCGGTTCGATCTCGGAGAAGATCTGGTTCCGCTCCTTCTTGAGCATGTCGAGCGTGCGCTTCATGCGCTTCTCGTCAATGTTCGTGTGCAAGCGGGCCATGAGACCGTTGATGTCCTGCGCCGCGGCCTTCTTCCCTTTCCCGACCAGGCGCGGATCGGTGCCCTTTCCCTGCCACCGCGCCTCGCCCGGGATCACAAACCCGGCGGGCCACTTGGTCGTCTGGTCGAAGGACGCGCCGGACAGGTTCGCGTCGGTCAGCACCGCGTCCGTGAAGTCCGCGCCGGTGAGATCGGTTTCGAGCAAATTGGCGCGCGTCAGATCGGCCTTCACGAACTTCGCCCGGAGGAACCGCCCCTCCCACAAATCGGTCCCAACGAGTTTGGCGGCGCTGAAATCGGCGTCGCGCCCGTTGAACCCGCGCAAGTTCGCATCAATTAAATCGGCTCCGTGGAAATCACCCGCCAGGAACGACGCGCCGACTCCGTTCGCACCAACGAGTTTCGCGCCCGCAGCTTTAAGTTTCGTAGCCGATAGCCCGCGGAAATTGATCTCCGCGAGGTCCGCACCACACAGATCGGCGCTCGTGAGTTTGACGGCCTTCCGCTCAGCCACGGTGAGCTTGTTCCACTTTTTCACACCGGCCGCGCCGCTCTTAAGCACCTCGACCCAATTGACGTCGGCCTTGGGCGCGGGTTTCTTCGCGACCGATTTCTTCGCGGTCGGCTTTTTTGTCGCGGGCGCGGTTTTCGTGGCAGGTTTCTTCTTGGCCATGAGTCACATCGCGTAGAAGTCTTCGGGGATGGTTTCGGTGGGGCGCCAGTCAATTTCGCCCGCCTGAGCGCCTTTATATTTCAAAAGTGTGTCGCTCACCTGATCTGCAATGCGTTCGTCCCATTTGTGCTTCTTTCCGCCGGCCGCGACGATGAACCGGTCGGCCGCGCTCGCGTCGAGTTGCCCCGCCTTCGTCAACCCGATGAGCAGCACGAGCAGGTGCTTGCACGGTTCCCCGCGGAGCCCCATGCACTCGGCCAGATCGGGCGTGCCGCACGAGTACGTTCCGTCCACTTCGATCAAACACGAGTAGACCAAGTCCGGCTCGCGCTGGCTGCGCACCACGCCGCGCACAACGGCCGGTTCGATCTCGGAGAACAGTTGGTTCGTGCCGGTCTTCCGGACGATCCCGCGCACCATTGTCGGTTCGATCTCGGAGAACAGTTGGTTCGTGCCGGTCTTCAGCCTCTCCACGGTCCGCGTCATGCGGTTCGCGTCGATGACCTTGTTGAGGCGCGCGAGGAGCCCGTCGAGGCTCACCGCGACCGCCTCGTCGCCCACGCCGTTGAACCGCGGGTCCGGGGCGTCGGGCGACCACTTCGCGCCGGCGGGCGGTTCGTACCCCGCGGGCCACACGGTGGTCTGATCGAAGACTAGCTCAGCGAACACGGTCCCGGTCAAATTCGCGTCGGTAAAATCCGTCCCGGTAATGTCCGCGCCCGTGAGATCGGCCCCGCTCAGATCGGCCCCCACGAACTTCGCCCCGACCAAACGCCCGCCCTGCAGCGACACGTTGGGTAACTTCGCCCCGGTAAGGTCCGCGTTGCGGGCACAGAACTTGGTCATCTCCGCGCCGGCGAAGTTCGCCCCACGCAGATCGGCCTCGATGAACGACCCTCGCGTGAGTGTCGCGTCGGCGAAATCGACCCCGGCGCCCTGAAACTTCAGGACCGATTGCCCGCCGAAGTTGATGCCCGCGAGGTCGCACCCGGTGTAGTCGCCGCGCCCGAGCTTCGTCATTTGCCGCGCCGTCTCGGAGCGCTCGTTCCACTGCGCGACGCCCGTGCGCCCGGTCCGCAGCGTCTCGGGCCAGTCGATTTCCGGGGGCGGGGCGGGTTTCTTCTTCGTAGCCATGTCGTGTGAATTCTGTTGGTGATTCAGGCAGTATCAGATCTCGCGAAGCAATATTTGACAGGATTAACAGGATCAACCGGATCAAAACCAGGTGCGTTTTCTGGATCTTGTGAATCCTGTTAATCCTGTCAAAAACTCTTCTTTTCTCGCCGGCCGTGTCGATGCGGCGCGTTTGGTTTATAGTTCGGTGGTACAGGCCTCTGGCCTGTGTGAGCGCCTCCACAGGCCAGAGGCCTGTGCCACCGAACCAAACACAACCCTCACCGTAAATAACCAGCCCCTGTTGCTCTCACCGGCCGGCTCACACCGGCCGTTCGCCCGGACCGCCGCCACCGGGCACCGGGGATCACATCGCGTAGAAGTCTTCAGGCACGGTTTCGGTCGGGCGCCAGTCGATCTCGCCCGCTTCCGCC
This sequence comes from Gemmata massiliana, assembly GCA_000531095.1. Lineage (GTDB taxonomy): Bacteria > Planctomycetota > Planctomycetia > Gemmatales > Gemmataceae > Gemmata > Gemmata massiliana. Next base: position 652,373 of record HG799465.1, read on the forward strand.
CCCTTGTACTGGAGGAACGTGGCGGTCATCGCTTCCTTGTCGAGTTCGGGCTTCTGCCCGCGCGCGTTCTGCGTCCACTCGTGCGCGGTCGCGGCGTCGAGTTCACCGGCCTTCGACAGTCCGACGATAAGCACGAGCAGGTGCTTGCACGGCGACCCGCGCAGCCCGCCGCAGATGTTCAGGTTCTGCGTGCCGCAACTGTACTTGCCGTCCGAGGCGAGCCGGCACGAGTAGACGAGGTCCGCGTTGCCCTGGCTCTTGACCACGCCAACGAGGTGGTCCGGGGCGACCTTCGCGTACAGCCGGAACCGCTCGGCCTTGAGCATGTCCGTGGCCTTGTCGAGCTTCGCCGGGTCGGTGACCTTCTTGAGCCGCGTCAGGAACTCGCCGAAGTCCGCCGGCTTCGGCAGCGCCTTCTCCTCGGCCGTCGCGACCTTGCGCGGGTCCGGTCCCTTCCCGGCCCACGTCAGCGCGTCCGCCATCCGGATCTCGGCGGGCCAGTTGGTCGCGTCGTCCACCCGCGCCCAACTGAGCAACGCGCCTTCGAGGGTCGCGCCGGTGAGTGTGGCGCCGGAGAGGTTGCTGTGCGAGAGGGACGCTTTAGACAGGTTGGCGTTCGAGAGATTCGCGCTCGTAAGGTTGAGTCCGTTAAAGTCGACCTTGGTGAGATCAGCGTTCGAGAGGTCCGCGCCCCTCAGTTTGACCTTCCCTTTGGCGTCGCGCGAGAGCGCGTTCCACTTCTTCACGCCCGCGGCCCCGGTCTTCAGTGTCTCGACCCAGTCGGTCTTCGGTTTGGCTTTGGGTTTCGCAGCGGCCTTGGGTTTTGCGGGCGCGGCACTTTTGGTCTTCGCCGCGACCTTTGATTTGGGAGTCGTTTTAGATTTCGCCGCTACCTTCGGGGCGGGCTTCTTAACGGCTTGTTTGGCCATGACGCACTTCGCGGGTGGGAAATCAAATTGGAGATTGGATTGTGCAGGATTATTGACGCGCGCCGGCCGCCCCGCAAGGTGCGCAGGGGGCGAAATGCTGTGAATTCCGGGTGAACGGGGCGCCGGTGTTTACGAAAGGATACCGTCGAGCACTTCGCCGTGAACGTCCGTCAACCGGCGCTCGATGCCGTTGTGGTAGAACGAGAGGCGCTCGTGGTTGAGCCCGAGGGCGTGCAGGATCGTCGCGTGGAGGTCGTAGATCGTGGCGGTCTTCTCGGCCGCCTGGTACCCGAACTCGTCGGTCGCGCCGTAGCTGTGCGCGCGCTTCACCCCGGCGCCCGCGAGCCACACCGTGAACCCCTTCGGGTTGTGGTCGCGCCCGCTCGCGCCCTTCTGGAACGTGGGCATGCGCCCGAACTCCGTCACCCACACCACGAGCGTGTCCTTGAGCAGCCCGGTGCGCTTCAGGTCCGCGAGGAGCGCGGCCAGCGGTTGATCGAGGATCACGGCGTGGACCTCGTACTGCGACTTCAGCGTCTTGTGGCCGTCCCAGTTGCCGACGCCCTCGCCCATCGCGTAGGAGCCGTTGAAGAGCTGCACGAACCGCACGTCGCGCTCGAGCAGGCGCCGGGCGAGCAGACAGTTGCGCGCGAACCCGCTCTTCCACCGGTCCTTGTCGCCGGTGCCGTACTCGGCGTGGACCGACTTCGGTTCTTTGGACAGGTCCGCGACCTCCGCCGCGCGCAACTGCATCTTCGCGGCCATCTCGTAGCTCGCGATGCGCGCGCTCAGTTGCGAGTCGCCCGCGCGGGCGGTCGCGTGGTCGGCGTTGAGTAGCTGGAGGAAGTCGCGTGTGTCCGCATCGGCCTTTGCGTTCACGGCCGCGGGGCGCGAGAGATTCGGGATCGGCTTGTCCGCGGTAAACGGCGTGCCCTGGAACACGCCCGGCAAGAACGCGCTTCCCCAATTGTTCGGCCCGACTTGCGGGACGCCGCGCGGGTCCGGGATCGCGACGAACGCGGGCAGATCCTTGCACTCGCTGCCGAGCGCGTAACTGACCCACGCCCCGGCGCTCGGGAACCCGTCGAGCGTGAACCCGGTACTCATCTGGTTCTCGGCCGGGCCGTGCGTGTTACTCTTCGCGGTCATCGAGTGGACGAAGCACATTTCGTCCGCCATCCCTGCCAAGTTCGGCAGCAGGTCCGACACCATCTTCCCGCTCTGGCCGCGCGGCTTGAACGCCCACAGCGGGCGCACCAGGTTGCCCTGTTCCCCCTGGAACGTCACGAGCTTCTCGGCCCCCGGTAGGGGTTGGCCGTCGCGCTTCACCAGTTCCGGCTTGTAGTCGAACGTGTCAACGTGACTGACCGCGCCGGAACAGAAGATCGTGAGCACGCGCTTCGCCTTCGGCGCGAAGTGCGGCTTCCGCGCGCTGAGAGGCGAATCAGGTTTGATGGCCGGACGCAACGGCGCCTTGTCGTCTGCGAGAAGCCCCTGCTCGGCCAGCAGCGCGGCCAGCGCGATCCCGCCCAAACCCGTGCTCGCGTCTCGCAGGAACCCGCGCCGGTTAAGGAGGGACGCGCCGCCGGGAGAAATCGAATTCATAGGAGAGATCCGCTGGCAGAGATCAGAAGACAGAGAACTTAATCCACGAAAACGAACTCGTTCGCGTTCAGTACCGCGCGGCAAAGCGCTGTGAGGCCGTGATCCTTCACCAGTTTCGTTGCCGCGGCTAGTTCTTTTTCGGTCGGCGGTCGCTGGAACGCGAGCAGGAACGCGCGCTTCACCTGGGCGCTGGGATCGGTCCTTGCGTCCTTCGTGACGCGCTCTGCGAAGTAGCCGGCCTGTTGGAGCATGAACTCGCTGTTGAGCAAGTTGAGGGCTTGAAGGGGCGTGATGGAGACGTTCCGCTTCGGCGCGATCTGGCCCGCGTCCGGGCAATCGAACACGCCGAACGTGTCGTCGAGCTGCATCCGCGGCTTCTGCTGGTACACCATGCGCCGGAACTCGGCCGGGCCGAACTGCTTCTTCGGCGTGTACACCTTCACGTAGTTGCCGTTCGGCTCGAACAGGTCGAACCCGGGACCGCCCATCTTGAGGTCGAGCTTCCCGCTCACGAACAGGACCGCGTCGCGCAGCGGCTCGGCCTCGATCCGCTGGGGCGGGTAGCGCCACAGCAGTCGCGTTTGGGCGTCCTTTGCCAGGCCCGCGTCATTGGCGCTCGACGTCTGACGGTACGTGGCACTGGTCACGATGAGCCGGTGAATGTGTTTGAGCGACCAGGGGTTGGAAGAACCTAACCCCCGACCCCCTTCCCTAAGAAGGAAGGGGAGCAGAACCTTCTTTGCCTTCAGCCCCTCTCCGTTTAGGGGAGGGGTTGGGGAGGGGTTCTTCCCCCACAGAAGGCGTAACCAACTCACTCGCGAGCCAGTCGAGCAGTTCCGGGTGCGTGGGCTTGCCGCCGTTGCGACCGAAGTCGCTCGGGGTGTCCACGATGCCCGTGCCGAAGTGGTGCTGCCACAACCGATTCACCATGACGCGGGCCGTGAGCGGGTGCGCGGGGTCGGTGATCCACTTCGCGAGCGCGGCCCGGCGCTCGGGGTCGGTCGCGTTCTCGGGGATGGTCAGTTTCGGCCCGAGTTCGCCGAGCGCCCCTGGGCCGACGACTTCCTTCTTCTGGGTCGCGTCCCCGCGGTGCAAGCGGTGCGTTTCTTCGGGCGCCACCAGTCGACCGGCGTAGGCCATCTGCCCGCGCACGAGTTCTTCGATTTGCTTGCGGAGGCCCCCGATTTGTTGGGTGAGTTTGATCCACGCCGCGCGCTCGGCGCCCGTCAACCCGTTCGGCACCGCGGGCGCGCCCTCCGCGAATGGCACCCGGTCGTCCGACGACGCCACCACGACCCACGCCTCATGGTCCGTAGACACATCGATGCGGTACCGCGTTGGCAGCCGGTCGGTGTACTTGCCCTCGCGGTCGCGTGCCCAGGCGACGCGGTCGATGACCGTCGGTTCCGCCAGTTCCAGTTCGACCCACCCGCGCCCGGACTTATTTGAGATCCAACTGCGCCCGTTGCCGTATTTCCCGTCATTAATGAACGGCAGGCTGTGAATGTTCGGAGAGCCGGGGTAGTCGCCCGACGAGGTGGCCTTCGCGCCGTTCGACGCGAGTGCGACGTTCACGGGCTTCGAGCCGAACGAGAACACTTCCAGTTCGTCCAAACACGGCTCGACGCTGTTCGTCTCGAACGTCACGAACCGGACGAACTTCGCCCGCACGGGCTTGAAGCGCTCGGTGTTGAGGCGTGCGTTCACTGACACGCGGCGCGCGTCGGTGGCGGCCGGGTCCGCGAGCGGTTCCAGCGCCGCGACCTTCGCTTCGAGTTCGGTCAGTTGCGCCCGGAGCCGATCGGCCTCCTTCGCGCGGGCGACCGTGTCACCGGTCCGCACCGGGCGCTCGCCGTGTTGCACGCCCGCGAACACGGCCTTGATGCGGTAGTAGTCGAGTTGCGAGATCGGGTCGAACTTGTGCGCATGGCACCGGGCGCACGCGACCGTGAGCCCCAGGAACGCGGAGCCCGTGGTGCCGATCATGTCGTGCAGTTCGTCCGCGCGCTGGTTCAGGGTCAGCGTGAGATCGGGGCTTTTCACCTCGTCCCACGCGCCGCCTACAATGAACCCGGTCGCGACATCGGCGCCGAGCGTGTCGCCGGCCAACTGCTCGCGCACGAACTGGTCGTAGGGTTTGTCGTCGTTGAGAGCTTTGATGACGTAGTCGCGGTAGTGCCAGGCGTTCGGGCGCAACTGATTGGTCTCGAACCCGTTGCTCTCTGCGAAGCGCACCGTGTCGAGCCAGTGCCGCGCCCAGCGCTCGCCGTAGTGCGGCGACGCGAGGTACTTGTCCACGAGCTTTTCGTAAGCGTTCGCGTCCTTGTCCGCGACGAACGCCTCTACCTCTTCAGGCGTGGGGGGCAGACCGAGCAAATCGAACTTGAGCCGCCGAATGAGCGTGCGCCGGTCCGCTTCGGGCGAACGCGCCAGCCCGCTCGTGTTTAATTTCGCGGCAATGAATGCGTCGATCGCGTTTCGCCCTTGAACCTTCGTGGTGGGCACGGCCGGGCGCTTCACCGGTTGGAACGCCCAGTGCGTATCGGCCGCGTTCTCGGTCGCGGGCCACTTCGCGCCGGCTTCGACCCAGGCGGTGAGGGCGCGAATCTGTTCCGCGGTGAGCGGGTCGCGGTTCGGCGGCATCCGCTCCTGGGCGTCTTCGATCATCAATTTCTTCAGAAGCAAACTCTCGGCGGGCTTGCCCGGCACCAGCGCTTTGCCAGAATCGCCGCCCTTGAGGGCGTCCGCGCTGCGATCGAGGCGCAACCCGCCGCGCTGTTTGTCCGGCCCGTGGCACGAGACGCAGTGTTTTGCGAGGATGGGTTGCACGTCGCGCGCGAACTCGACCGCGGGCGGAGGTGCCCCTTTAGGCGGCTCGGCTCCGCGGCCAGAAGAAGCGCAAGCGCCCAGTAACAGGAGCGCGGGGAGAGTGGTGCGGGGCATGATCGTTCCAGATGGTCACCGGCGGGTGGTACCATGCTACCCACAAACACCGTGCGAGTGAAAGAGGTTTGTCGCGGTTCACACGTCATCATCGCGTGCGGAGTTGAAAACATGAGAATCCGCCGAAGGATCGTGGGATTTCTCCTATCGGGGCTCGCGATTCTCTGCGTATCGGTTGGGCGCCCCGATCCTCCTCGCGAGCCCCGCATTCGGCACAAGGCCGAGCGAATTCAGATCGGAATGACTCAAACGGAAGTCGAGGATGTGATCGGAATACGAACATACGCTTGGGCACCCGGACCCGCCCCCATCACCGAGGATTCTCCGCCGCGTTTCCGCAAGGTGTTACTTTGGTCGGGAGACTGCGATCTGCTCGTGTATCTCGATGAAAACGGGCGCGTGATTGGGTGGGAATGTGTGCCGAAGAAGCTCTCGTCTTAGCGAATTCGGTCGCAGCACCGGGCGCCCAACTGAGAACCGCAATCTCTACCCCGCGGGTGGTTGAAGTACGTCGCGCCACCGACGCGGTTGCGCCTCAAACGCGGCACGGTAAGTCGCTTCGAGGGGCACCATGACGCAACCATCCGGCTCCAGGAAAAGCGGCATATCTGGGAGCGCGTCACCGACCGCGATCGTTTCAACGTAGGCTCGTGTAACGAGTTCCGATTCATAAGCAACGAGCGTCAGGGGCTTGTCCGCGGGGAGCGAATACGTGTCGCCGGTCATCTCTTCCCAGACGAGGCCGTGAATGCCCGCCGGGTCACGCGGTCCGGGTGGGAACGGGTCGACAATCAGCAAGTGAACGCGCTGTTCGAGCAGCTCACACGTTTTTGTCACGAACGCCCGCACCGCATTCTTGCTCGCCTTGTTGCCCGGTGAAACGATCTCGATCATCGCGACCACGCGGTCGCCGCTCACGTGCCGGACGGCGATTGCACTTTTCTTCCGGCGATAAAATTCCCCCTCGGTCTGGGCAGTAACCTTTTGCGCCGGACGTGGTTGCAGCACGCGCGATGTCGTCGCGGCTCCCCCCCCTTTGTTCGTATCGCCCTTCTGTTCTTGGAGTGTCAGCACGTCCGGGCCAAACCCGGCCGCAACCTGTTCGGGCAAGGCGTACAAGTCTGCTGGCAGTACGCCCGCGTTCAGTGTGTCACTAATCGCTGTGATCCAACGGTGGTGGAATGCGTGAAAGATTCCGGCTTCCACCCGGGTCCAGTCGTGCATGGGCATGACTCCGCTCCACTGACGTGGTAGTTCGAGCAGTTGCATTGTAATGTGCGTCGCGACGCATCACCAAATCGCCCGGAGTCACGCACGATGATCCTCGGCCTTCGCACCTTCATTGCCCACGTTCGTTCGGACCAACTGGCGGCGGCGAAAGCGTGGTACACGCAGTTCGTGGGCGCGCCGCCGTACTTCGATCAGCCGTTCTACGTCGGGTTCAACGTCGCGGGGTTCGAGTTGGGGCTGCACCCCGAGGGCGAGCCCGGGCCGGGCGGCACGGTCGCGTACTGGGGGACGGCCGATATTGCGGCCGAGGTCGCTCGCGCGGTTTCTCTCGGCGCAACCGTCGCGCAACCCGTTCAGGATGTGGGTGAGGGCATCAAGGTCGCGACCATCGCGGACCCGTTCGGCAACCAGATCGGATTGATTCAGAACCCACACTTTGATGTGAAAGCGGTAAAATAGCGGCGAGAATCCACCCGCGCGTTAACACTCACGGTTCGCCAAGAGGTCGGGCGAACGGCCGGTGTAAGCCGGTCGGTGAGACTCCCGAGTCACGTTACCGCATCCAGTGTGCACGCGGCTCACAGGGCTACACTCTTAAACCACGTTGCCGCTCGTACCGGCCGGCTTACACCGGCCGTTCGCCTCACTGGTATAGCCTCACTTTTCATAATCTACCCAGCCCTCGCGCCTGCGGCCGAGGGTGTCTACCTGCCAGTAACGACCGGAGATCGCGTCGAGGCAGGTGAGCCACCCGCCCCCGTAGGCGCAGGTGTCGATGCATACCGCGCCGGGGATCACCTTCGGCTCGCCGGAGCGCTGCGACGAGTGCCCGCAAATCACTGTTTTCCTGCTGTAGTGGCGCATCGCGTCCGGGAAGAACTCCCAGTACAGCATGTTGTCCGGTTGCTCGTCCATCGGCGCGTCGTGGTACACGCCGGCGTGAACGAAGATGAACCGGTCCGTTTCGTGGTACGGGACGAGTTCGTTTTCGAGGAAGTCCCAGTGCCCCCCCGGGACGTCATCGAACGTGCCGCTGATGCCGAGCGCCGGACCGTAGGAACCGAGCGCCTGCACGCCGCCGACACCGAGCCACATTTTCCGCTCCGGGCGCCCGCCGTCGCGGGCCTGGAGCATCATGATTTCGTGGTTCCCGCGCAAGCACACAACCGGGCGCGTCTGTTTCAGTTCGATCAAGCGGTTGATGACGCCCCGCGTGTCCGGCCCGCGGTCGACGTAATCACCGAGGAAGATGAGGTCGTCGGCCCGTGTGGGCTGCACCCACGCGAGGAGGTCGTTAAGAGCCACGAGGCAGCCGTGGACGTCGCCGATGGCAAGCACGCGCATGGAGCGTCTCCCGAAGACTCTTCAGTATAACGTCCCCATGCCAATCATTCTCTTCGACATCGACGGCACGCTCGTGCGCACGGGCGGGGCCGGTAAATCGGCAATGGAATCCGCCCTCGTTTCGGCGTTCGGGGTGACCGAGATCCGTGACGTGGTGAAGTACAGCGGGCGCACGGACGTCGCCATCACGCGCGACCTCCTCGAAGCCCACGGCGTCAGCCCGACGCTCGCGAACCAGCACAAGCTCCGCGACGAGTACCTCGCGCGCTTGCCGGGCAGCCTGGAGGCCCGAGGAGGTGAGGTATGCCCCGGTGTGCCTGAGTTGCTCGCGGCAATCGGAGGAAAGCCGGACGTGGTGCTGGGTCTACTAACCGGAAACGTGCGGGCCGGAGCGCGGCACAAACTCGGGTACTTCCAGTTGTGGGAGCACTTCACGTGCGGCGGGTTCGGGGACGACCACTACGACCGCGACGATGTGGCCCGCGCGGCCCTCGCGTGCGTGCGCGAACACGTGGGAAGGACGTGGACCCGACCGACGTGTGGGTGATCGGCGATACGCCCCTGGATGTGAGTTGCGCGCGAGCCATCGGCGCGAACGCGGTGGCCGTCGCGACCGGCTGGCACCCGGTCGAAGAACTCGCGGGGTGCCAGCCGGACCTGATTTTCGACGACCTCTCCGATCACACGCGGTTGCTCGCAGTGTGGGGGTAAAAGAACCTCTCCCCAACCCCACCTTAAAATCTGTGCGTCAGCGTAGAGTAAAAATTCTGCTGGGATTGTGGGACGTTTGCGAAGGGTCACGCCGTAACCACAACGGCCCGGGATTCCTTCTTCTCGTCGTTCGGCACAATGCTGATTTCGACGCGCTGACCGAGAGCGTTCAGGAGTTTGAAGAGCCGTTCGATGCTGTAGCCTTCCGTTTGGCCGCGGAGGAGCTTCGAGAGCTTCGGCTGGTCGAGTCCGAGCAACTCGGCGGCTTTCGACTGTGTGAGTTTGCGTTTTTCGATGAAACCGCGGATGCGGAACACGAGCTCTGCTTTGGCAAGTACCACGTCCGGGTTCGGAAGGGACAAATCATCGAACACGTTTTCGCTCCCCTTCTCGATTTGAACGAGTTCGGTAGCATCAGGTTTTGCTTTCCTGCTTTTGCTGCTCGGTCCAGTCGGCATAGTGTCGCTCCGCGGCCTTGAGACGGGCCTCGACCTTCTCGATTTCCTCGCTGGGAGTCTTGATGCCACTCTTCGACTTCTTTTGGAAGACGTGGAGCACGTAGACCGCACCAGCGAACTTTACCGTGTACACCGCCCGGAAAGTGCTCCCGTCGTGGTCCTCGACCACTTCGAGCACGCCCCTGCCTTTGAACCCCTTGAGGGGTTTCACGTCGGGGTGTTTTCCGCCCTTCTGGGCCTCGAACAGTGCCTGCCCGACGGTTTGCCGCACGGGGACGGGGCACTTCTTCAGGTCTTTTTTGCTCGATGCCACCCAGAAGACCGGCTTCGGGGGGCCGCTTTCATTGTTATCACTTGCCTCCATATCGATTATGCCAGATTTGGCATGCCCCTGCAATTGTAGTTCCCACGGAGTTCCGGAGCCGCATTCGGGATGGGACTTCACGGGCAGGACGTGTACCCACCGCCCTTGCGGGCGGGGTTCACCGATGCACTGTCGCCCTGTCTCCGTGGTTCACCCACCGCCCTTGTGGGCGGGGTTCACTTGTCCTTCTTCACATCTTTCTTGGGCTCCTCCTTCTTTGGAGCATCCTTCTTGGGCTCCTCTTTCTTCACGTCCTTTTTCGGTTCTTCTTTCTTCGGGACGTCTTTCTTCGGCTCCTCTTTCTTCGGCGGGTCTTTCTTGGGTTCTTCCTTCTTCGGCGGGTCTTTCTTGGGTTCCTCTTTCTTCGCTTCGATCACGTCCGCGGTCGTAATCACCGTAAACGCATAGTCTTTTCCGCCGGCCTTCGTGGTCGCGCGGAAGACGAGTTGCGTCGAACCGACGGGCGTGGCCGGTTGCACGGTCAGGCCGATTTCGCCCTTCGTCTGGCCCTTCGCGATCGGCTTCACGGCGGGGACAACGGTCGGCGGGAGGAATAGCGGCGCGATCGCGATGTCTTCGCCGGCCCCCTCACCGCGTGTCGCGTCGAGCAGCAGTTTGCCCGGCTTGCCCTTCTCAAGTGGGGCCGGGGCGAACGTCGCTTTGAGCACGAACGGTGGCTTCTCGACCACACCGACCGCGCACTGGTTGAGCAACTCCGCGGGCGGGTTCGGCATCCCACTAAGTCCGGCTCGCACCGCGTCCAGGAGCGTTCCATAGCGAGTGACGGTCGCGTCACCGGCGGCTGCGGTCGCTTTGACGCGGAACGGGTACGCCCCCGCCTTGGCGCCCTCTTTCACTTGGAGCGGTACGAACACGATCGTCTGGTTCGCGGGGAGCGTCACCTTGCCGCTCAGCGCGGCATCCCCGTCGATCGACAGGTCCACGGCCCCGGCAAAACCGTTCAGTCGCGTAACGGTGGCAAGAACACCGGTAGACCCACCGACCGGCACTTCGGCTCGGTCGAACGCGAGGATAACACTGAAGTCCGGCCCGGCCGGGACAACGGAGAGGTAGTACACCTCGTTCGGCCCGTTCAGGAAGTTCTGCTGTTCGCACGCGAGGACGTATTCGCCGTCGGCGGGCGGGGTGAATTCGAGTCGATTGATAGGGGCCGCCGGGTTGCTCTTCGCGACTTCTGCACCTTTCGCGTCGAGCACCCGCACCAGCACCTCGGTCGGCGCGTTCACTTCAAACGTGGCCACCGAGATAACGAGTTTCTGACCCTTCTTCCCCGTGATGGCGAAGTGGTCCATGTCCTTCGCTTTGTCGAAACGCGCGGACACGCCGCCCGGCACCGGCAGTTTGTTCGCCTTCGCCGGTTCGTCGTTCGGCTCCTGCTCGGTCGCTTGCGGGTAGTCGGTGAGCAACACGGGCACCGGCCAGCCCGCGTCCTTCCCGGTCGTCGGTACGGCGTAGAAAGCAGCGACGCTGGGATCTTTCGGCGCGGTCGTGCTGACGGCTGGGATCGTGTCCGGCCCGGAGAACCCGACGCTCACGGACTTACCGCGTTCGGCCGCGAGCGGGTACGCGGTCGTCGCGCCGGGGAAATCGCCGATGCGCAGCCGGTAGAAGAAGTCCCCGCCCCCGCGGTGGGTCGTGTCGCGCACCTCGACCAGCACCTCGCCGGCGTCCTTGAACGTGTGTGCGAGTCGGCAGTCGCCCTGCATTCCGGGCGTGTCGTCCGCGTACAGGCTGATGAGTTCGCGCTTCGTCTTCGCGTCGTGCAGGACGACGATCGGGTCGAGCGGCGACCCGATCCGGCGGGCCAGTACCTCGAACGCGAGCTTCTGCCCTGCGTCCACCTTCACCTTGTAGAACTCGGAGGCTTCGGACGCGACCACTCCACTCGCGACACACGGCGCGGTAACGGCCTGCG
>HG799465.1:663915-669285 GCA_000531095.1 Gemmata massiliana
CGACCACTCCACTCGCGACACACGGCGCGGTAACGGCCTGCGCCGTGTCCTTCGCGCGGTTCGCGCCGGTCGAAGCGACGAGCGGGAGCGTGTCCACTAAGAAGGGGCGCGCGTTCGAGACCCCGTTCTTGGTCGCAACTCGGACCGTGTACAGTCCGATCGCACATTTTGGATCAACAGCGACTTTCACACGGAACTTGCCCGCGTCGGTGCCGTTCTTGTTGTCGCCGGGGATCGTGATTTTCGCCGGGCAGCCCAGCGTGACGCCGATCGCGTCGGCGAGGTTGGTGCCGGTCAGCGTGAGTTCGACCTCGTCGCCGGGCTTGGCGCCGAGCGTGGCCGGCGTCGTGAGCGTGGGCGCTTGCGGTGCGGGTACGATTGCAGGGGCTTTGGGTTGTGCGATCGCGGTGCGCGTGCCGGCGGACGTTACCAGTGCGACACCGAACGCGAATCCGACCAGCGCAATGATCCAGGGGGGACGGCGCGACGACATGCTGCGACCTCTGGGAGGGGAATCTCAGGCGGGATGCGTCGATGATACCGACTGATCCGCGCCGCGACTAGCGCCCAGATCCGTTCTTGGGGAACTGGCCGCGCGGCGCTCACGGAACCGGCCCTATCGACGAACCGACGGTTACGGCGCGGGTATTCTTCTACAGTAAATTCACCATGAATGAAACTCCCGCCAGCAACAGTTACGACGATGTGCCCTACGACAGTTTCGCGTACCCGCAAACGCACCCGTCGCGCCTCGCGACGATCGCTACGCTGTTCGGCCTGACGCCCCCGGACGTCACGCGGTGCCGCGTCCTCGAACTCGGGTGCGCGGCGGGCGGGAACCTGATCCCGGTGGCGGAAGCGTTCCCCGATTCGTGGTTCGTGGGGGTCGATCTTTCGGGGCGGCAAATCGCCGACGGCGAAGTGGCGCTGCGCAAAACGGGCCTCACGAACGTGAGCCTCCGGCACACGAGCATCAGCGACATCGACGAAACTTACGGTCACTTCGACTTCATCCTCTGCCACGGCGTGTTCTCGTGGGTTCCGCCCGAGGTGCAGCAGAAGATCTTCGACGTGTGCGCGAGCCACCTCACGCCCACGGGGATCGCGTACATCTCCTACAACACGTACCCGGGCTGGCACATGCGCGGCATGATCCGCGACATGATGCGCTACCACGCCTTCCGGTTCGATGGCCCGGATCAGCGCATCGGGCAGGCTCGCGCGCTGCTTGATTTCCTCGCGCAATCGACGGAAAAAGACTCCGGCGCCTACGGCGTGCTGCTGCGGTCCGAACTCGATCTCCTGAAGCGCCAGTCCGACCACTACCTCTACCACGAGCAGCTCGAAGAGTTCAACGAGCCGGTCTACTTCCACCAGTTCATGGCGCGGGCCGAAGCGCAGGGGTTGCGCTATTTGGGCGAGTCGCGCATCAACACGATGGTGACGGGTAACTTCGGCCCGGAAGTGCAGAAGACGCTCGCGGTTCTGGCGACGGACCAGATCCAGACGGAACAGTACCTCGACTTCGTGCGTAACCGGACCTTCCGCGAAACGCTCCTGGTGCGTGCGGAAGCGGTGCCGAACTGGGCGATCGTGCCGGAGCGCGTGTACGGCCTTCACGTCGCATGCAACGCGAAGGTCAGCGGGCGGCCGGTGAACCTCACCACGAACACCGCCGCGCAGTTCCAGAGCCGTAGCGGGATGGTGATTTCCGCGAGCGGGGCCGTGTTCAAAGCGGCGATGCTGGCACTCATTGAAGCGTGGCCGGGGACGATCCCGTTCGTCGAACTGCTCCAGCACGCGACTGCGAAGCTCAACCGGATCGCGACCAACGACGACATGCAGACGCTCGCGCTCGGGCTGCTGAACGCCTACATCTCGTCCGACCTGCTCGAACTGCACGCGGCCCCGGTCACGTTCGCGCGCACGCCGGGCGAGAACCCGGTCGCGCTGGTTCACGCGCGGGTGCGAGCCGCGAGCGGTCAGCCCTCGGTCACGAACCGGCGCCACGAAACGGTGAAGCTCTCGGACATGGCGTTCCGGCTCGTCCCGCTTCTCGACGGCACACGCGACCGCGAGGCGCTGGTGGAAGCTCTGACCGCACTGGCAGTTACGGACGAATTGACCGTTCAGCGTGCGGGCCAGCCGATCACCGACGCGGACGAACTCCGCACGGCCCTCACCGCGACGCTGAACCCCATGCTGGAAACACTCGCCCGCGACGCCCTGCTCGTTAAGTAGACGCCGAATACCCGATTCGGTGCAGCAACTCGGCGGTCAGCACGAATGGCGGCGCCGGGATGCTTTCCAGCCGGAAGCGCGGAAGCAGTTCGCGCGGCGAAATCGGTTCCGGTCGATCAAGCCAGCCGCACGACCACGCGAGCAGCCCGACCAGCGCCTCCGGCTTCACGCCCGCGTCGCGGAGCGCGGAGAGCCGCGTGTCGCCGTGCCGCTTGGCGAGCCGTCGACCGTCTTCGCCCACCACGAGCGGTACGTGGGCGAATTGTGGAGGCGTCAGGTCTAGCGCGCGGTACAGGAGCAGTTGTCGCGGTGTAGACGGGACGAGGTCGTCGCCGCGAATCACTTCCGTGACGCCCATTGCCGCATCATCAACCACCACCGCGAGTTGATACGCCGGCCCACCTCGATTCTTCCACACCACGAAGTCGCCGCCCGCGTGCTTCAGGTCGGTGTGCTGCTCCCCCGCAAACAGGTCCGTGAACGGCACGTTTTCCGTCACGCGGAAGCGCCACGCGAACGACCGGCCCTCGTCGTGTAGCTTCTGCGCGTCTGCCACACAGCGGTACGCACACGTCCCCGGATACGTGACCTCTTCCCCGGCGTGCGGCGCACTGGCAGCGGACGCGATGTCCGACCGCGTGCAGGTACAGGGGTAGATCAGTTTGTTCTGTTTGAGCACGTCCAGCGCGGCTTCGTAGTACGACAGCCGTTGCGTTTGGACCACCGGCTCGCCGTCCCAATCCAGACCGAGCCAGCGCAGGTCGTGCATCGCTTGCTCGGCCGCGCCCGCCTTGATTCGCGGGGAATCGATGTCCTCGATTCGGAGCTTCACCACCCCTCCGCGCGCCCGCGCCGAGAGCCACGCGACCAAATACGTGCGCGCGTTCCCGACGTGCTGCGCGCCGGTCGGCGACGGCGCCAAACGCCCATTGAAGAGAAGGGGTGAAGGGGTGGGGGGGTGAAGGGGTGATGAAGACATGGTCGCGCGGGTAGTAGGTACCAGTTGTCCTACCAGAGTAACTACACTCGCTCGCTAAAAGAACAGCAACGCGCGTCTCCAGTTTACCTTCTTCCACCGTCCGTTTACACTTCCACCCATGATCCGACCCGCGACACCCGCCGACACTCCCACCCTGCTCGACCTCACGGCCGGTACGGGGTTCTTCAAGCCGCTTGAAGTGGAAACCCTCGAAGGCGTGCTGAACGACTTCTTCGCGTCCAACCGCGACGACTACGGACACCGCGCGTTCGTATGGGAGCACGACGGGCGCCCGCTGGGGTACGTCTACCACGCGCCCGAAGAGATGACCGACCGCACTTGGTACTTGTGGTGGATTGCGGTCGCGGCCGACCAGCAGGGACACGGGATCGGCGGGAAGCTGCTCGCTTTCGCAGAGGCGGACGTCCGCGAATTGGGGGGGCGCCTGCTCGTCGTCGAGACCTCCACCACCGAGCACTACGAGCCGACCCGCCAGTTTTACCTCAAGCACGGCTACACCGCCGCAGGCCGGATCGCGGACTTCTACGCGGACGGCGACGGCATGGCGATTTTTACAAAACGATTAGGCGCATTTTGAGCATTCTGCGGGCACTTTTCCGCGCCCCGGCTCCGGATCTTCTGCGCATTCGTGATTATGCGTCGCGTTGCAGTTTTTACCGGTCGCGGGGCGCTTAAAATACCCCTCTTGCCCCGCTGCGTATGATGCCTCGCGAGCCGGTAGAACCGGACCAACCGGATCGATCGGCCCTCCTGCCACGGAAGGCACGTCACGGCGAAGAGTTCTCACCCAAGTTACACATCCAGCCCGAACGATCATTGTGACTGACAGTGCGAGCGCCCGGAGGCCGGTGGTCGGCCTTGGACCGTTCGCCCGCTCCAGCGGCCCCAACCCCGCCGGAACCCACCGCCTTTACCAACCTCCCAATTTCGCGGGTTTTGCGAAGACGGACGGTTGGTGTAGCCGATGGAGTTAGCGTCGCAACCGTTTCCCGCGCCACCCGGGTTAATCGCCCGGACCGCCCGATCCGCCCAGTTCGCCCGGGCGCCGTCGGGACCGCGAGAAACTCAGCGCCGTTAGAAATCCGGCCCACGGGCTCCCCGCCGGACGTTCATACATCGCCGCCACGAGGCCCCCGATCGTGCGGCACGCCCCTCGCCCCGAGGGTTCGCCCCTGGAACCCACAGCAGCCCGCCAGGACGGTAATGGGCGGGGCGCGGGACGAAGCGAGTTAAAACGGAGTGTCTCGCCATGAAAAAGGTGTTCACCACCGGACAGGTCGCGAAGATCTGTAAGGTTGCCCCCCGGACCGTGTCCAAGTGGTTCGATTCCGGTCGCCTCAAGGGGTACCGCATCCCCGGCAGCCAGGACCGGCGCATCCCCCGCGAACAGCTCATCCGGTTCCTCAAGGAACACGGGATGCCGCTGGGAGAACTTGAAGAAGAAGAGTGGCACAAGGTGCTGCTCATCGGCACCGAGAAATTGTTCAACGACCGGATCAAAGAAATACTTCCGGAAAATGACGACTTCAAGTTCGAGCTCGCCAACAGCGGGTTCGAGGCCGGTATCCTCGCCGGCAGCTTCCACCCGGACACGATCGTAATCGATCTCGGTCTGGGGCGCGCCGAGTCGATCCAGATCGTCTCCAATTTGCGTAAGGACGAGGCCTACGCGACCACGCTCATCGTGGGCCTGGCGAGCGAGGACGAGGCCGCGCCCGAGCAACTCACGCAGTACGGCTTCAACGATATCTTCAAGAAGCCGTTCGACGTGGCGCTGCTCGGCGAGAAGATCAAGAGCATTGCCGAAGCCAAGCGCGAAGATTGAGCTTCGGAAAACGAACCGGCCCTCGGGTGAGGGAACGAGTCTTTGGCTCGTTCCCTCACCCGAGGGCCGGTTCGTCATTTCCGCCCCAACAACGCGGCTCAGTCGTCATCATCGCGGCGCCGCTTCCGCCTCGGCCGGTCGTCTTCGTCGTCCTCATCATCGTCACGCGGGCGCTTCCGCTTCCGTGGCCGCTCTTCCTCTTCTTCGTCGGGTATCTCTTCCACAATGGGCTTCTTCTTGCGCCGCGGTCGATCGTCTTCGTACTCCTCGTCGTCTTCATCATCGAAGTCGTAACTGACGCGCT
>HG799465.1:669310-736666 GCA_000531095.1 Gemmata massiliana
CTGACGCGCTTCGGCTTCCGCTTCTTCACGCCACCGTCCACGAACGCGGTACCGGTCGCGCCGACCAAAAGCAGCAGCGTCAGATAGAGCGGGAACTTCCACACGATCTTGAACGGGTTCTCGACTTTGCTCGCGTCCCCACCAAATTGCTTTGCCATCTCCTTTTCTTTCTCGGCCTCTTTCTTGATCTGCTGTTCGATGGGGAACCCGATCACGGCTTGAATGCCGACCACCCCGATTGCCCCGGCGCAACACCCGGCCACAACGAGCCGACGTGGGAGCCCCGGTCCCAGTACGATGCCGAGCACTCCCCCGACGAGAATGAGGATCGGGAACAAAAACAGGATGACGCCCTTGCCGAGTTCGTCCGTCCCGTTGCCTTTGCCGGGAGGCGACCCCGCCTTCAGCCCGGACTTCTCCACCTCGTCCATGAGCATTTTCAATTCGGGACTGGCGAAAGAATAACCGCCGGTCGCGATCTGAAGCCCACTCTGGGTAATAAGCGGGCGCGGACCCACCGAGGACACGGCTTTACCGGCACCTGCCTTCGCTCCGGGGATGGGGTCTGTGTCGAGATCGCCCAAGCCGTCCTTGGGCATGACGTATTGCACTTCGACCCACAGAAGAAAGAACAGGATCAGGCAAACAAACAATTGGATCGGTGAAAGGAGTCGAAGCGGGTTGAAATTCATGGCAAGCCTGCATGTCACTTCGATGCGAATTTTGAGGGTAGGAGCAACGTATCCCCGCGTGCGGCTCCCATCAATGACATTCGTGTCACTCGAACGGTCTGGGTAAACGTCACGGAAGCTTGTGAAAAAGTGTTCGAGTCGGTGCGACTTTGAGCACACGCTTACCCATCAATATCCCAAACAACAACGCGCCCGTTCTGCCCGCCGGCTGCACAGGTGAGGCCGTCCGGTGCGAACGCGACCGAGTAGAGCGGCTTCTTGCTCCACTGAAACGATTGGCCCACACTCCCCGTGAGTGCATCGAGCGCGAGCGCCCGACCGTCCGCGAGCACCGCGCACAGCGTGCGCCCCGCGGGGTGGAACGCAAAATCATGGGCGTAGCCCAAAGTGTTCTTCGTTTGCCACGCCTTACCTTCTCCGAGCGGGCGCGCGAACAACCGCCCGTTGGCCAGCATCACCACCCACTTCGCGTCGGGACTAAATGCCACCCGCACCACGGACCGGTCGCGGAGTTTGCGCCCCTCCCACGGAAATGAGGCGAGCACGTTCTTCTGCTCCAAATCCGCGACGTGCAGTACCCCCTCGTTGCCACCGACCGCGAGTAGTCGATCGTCCGCCGAAAGACTCGCCGTGGCCAATCGCTCACCCATAGGAAGCGTTAAGCTCTCCTGCCAACGGACATCGTAAATGCGTGCCTGATAGGGTTTACCATTGAGAGGATTAATCTTCTCCTCCGTTCCCAACACATTGAACAGCGAAGCGATCGTGAACCTCACGACGTCTGGCACAAACCTACCGTGAACTACGAGGTTCCGAACGGCGATCAGTTCCGCACCATCGCGGGTGAACACCAACCCACCCGCCCCGTGCGGACAACTCAGTAGGCTCGGGTAAGATCGCGAGTCGGCTTCAGTTACAGCGAGTTCCTCAAAGAAAATGCTGGTGTCGTCGTACCCGAAGTGCTCAAACGCGATCAACTCGCGGTTTGGCGAGATTACTGGATCGGGAGTACGCTCACCCGATGACTCATAGAAGAGCCAGTCTGTGAACAATTCGCGCGCGGAGCCGGCCACACAGTCACAGACGTGCAGTTTATTGGTGAACCCGGTACGGCCGTCTTTAATCACCGTTTCCAGCCCGCACGACGCAACTAACTCAGCACCGTCCGCGCGAAATTCGAGCCGACGAACGACTTCAGCCGGTTTGCGTTTCGTCGGTAGACAAACTTGCAACTCGCGCATCCGCGTTCTCCCTCAATCTCATTCAACGACGAGTTCGCACTCACCCCACCGGGCACATAAGTGTTGCGGAAGTACACGCAATAATTAAGCGATTACTCGCAGCGGGAGTGTTTGAGATGAAGGATACCGATAGGCCCGCGCACTGTTGAGCGCGGTTGTCATGGGTTGTAAAGTTGAGGGGAAATTTGCGCAACTTGCACGACAGAAAAAGACCGCCCGGATCGGGGAAGCAAAGGCACGAGGCGGCCTCAACCCAATCCGGGCGGCGTCCCGAGGGCGAGCCGGGACAATTCGGCAGGATCTCACAGTTAACGAACGACCGTGCGAATCCCGTGTCTTAGCGGGAGCGAAGCCCCTACAGTAGGCTAGACGTTATCCTAACGCAGACGCCTCGAAAGAACTAATGAGAATTCGCAGAGTGTTTCGCGACCACTGAAAATTGCGACTGCGGCGCGAATTGAGTTACAACCGCGGCGAGAATCTTGGTGTTTATTAGGCTTTGCGCGTAAACCAGGTGTGAACAGAGTGTAATATTACATTAGATCGGCCGCGATTATCACACTGAATGGGCGACAGTGTGATGATTTAGCGGCCGATCTTTTTTGCGCGACCATTTCAATTACAGTGGCAATTTCGGGAACTGAGATTCCATTCCAAGAACGGTTTACGTTCACGTCGCCAAGCCCAAACGAAGCTTCCAGCAGCTACACGTTCTGCAAAACCAACCTCACCTTTAGCGGTGTATCAATACTGCTTTTGAATGGGCGGTTCCGACCGGAGGATCATGCCCCGTTCGTCCGCGGTCACGAAGTAGCTATTGGGAACCGTGGCCGATGCGTTTTCGCCGGTCCAGACGTTGACCCGGTAGTTGTCTCCCCACAGCGCACGGACCGATACCCTGAGCAACTGCTGCGGGCGCCCCAGAGCCGCGAGCACCCCGGCCCGAATCGTCTCTTCGCGCCAGTTGTCCCGCGATTCAACCGGGGACGGCACTTGAGCTTCTTCGATGGCTTGGGCCAAAGTCGCGGTCTGCGGCACTTGAGACATTGTGACCTCGATGTAAGCGAACGTGTGCTCGGTACAAACAGTCGGTCGCGGCGAACAGGTGTATGAACCCGCCGGCTCGGGGGAGCGAGGGCGCGTGGGGCGGCCTCAACCCGACCCGGCTGGGGTTCCGAGTGGCGAACCGGAACAAATTCTCGGTGGTGTTCGGTGCGTCTTGGGCGGAGCGACGAGCGAGTTGGATCAGACAACTCAACCGTAGAAGACGATTCGCGAGCTGGTTGAGATTTTACCTGATTTAGATGTTACGCAGTGCGGCATTTTGGGGCCTCGCATCGAGAACCAACTGCGCTACATGCGATGTGCCCCTGCGCCAGGATGCACGCCACGGGACCGCTCCACAGGCGCTCGCGACCTTGCGCAACGCCGTGATCTACCTACTCGCCACTGTTCCCGCTCGAACACGCCCAGAAGCTCTCGAACAGCTTCAACTGCCCCCCGAACGCGCCCAGAAGCTTATCGGCATCTCCCAGCGCGAATAACGGAACAACCCTGCTCCCTATCTCTGCCGAGAAATCGTTGGGGTTGTGCGTTCGGAGCACCCACGGCATGATCCCGCCCGGTTCGCCCACATTTCTCCGACAAGGAGCGCGTGCATGTCAGGTCGGACGGTCCCGCGATTCGTCCCGGTCGGGTTGCTCGCCGTAGCACTCGCCGCCCCCGCCGTGGCTCAAGAGGGAGGGTTCCAAGGCCCTCTCAACTCCGATCCGATCCCAACACTGCACCCCGTTGCCCCGATGCCGCGGGCCAAAGATAGCCCTCGCCTCCGCGACTTTTACGGTTACGGGAGAAGGGGGAGTGACGAACCGTGGGTGGAGGAATTACCGGCGAATACGCCGCCCCGGACCAAAGTCATCAATAGTCGCGACTTCCACGTCCAACCGAGCGGTGAATTTCAGGTACCGCTCAACAGCGACAACATGCTGCCGCCGCCCGCGAACAACACGCCCGGTTTCTACTGCGGCAGTGAGTTCACAATGGGGAGCAATCGCGCCATACGGGGACACGTTGCGCCGGCGCAACATGCGGTGCTCGTGATCGGTACGCGCGGGCTCGAACGCGCGGCTCTGCCCGCCGGTGTGCCGCAACTCGCGCAGTGCCAACACGTACAAGCCAACACCGGCGTTTTCGTCATCCGGATCGGCGAAGCCGGCGGTTCCAGTCTGGTGACGCACGACGAACCGCAACTCCCGCCGTGCGAATCGATCAACTGGACGTTCCCGATTCAGAACGTCGTGAAGGACAAGTACAACCACGAGGCGAAGCAGGCCGTCCTCACCCCGTTCGCGAGCGCGGCAACGAGCCCGCCCGCGAACACACTGAGCGGGACGTGGTACCGCGAACTACCCGGGATGGTGATCTCCGCGACCTTTACGAACGACGAACTGAAGCTGTGCATGGTTCAGGCCGCGGACGGGGACACCGCGACGTTCACGATCACCGCGCACTACACGCTGACGAAAGACGGGCTCGTGTACGGGGCCGTTACCGGCACCGATGCCGATGTGAAGCGAAGCCCCACGAAAACGAACGCCGCGCAAGTCAACGCGGACTGGAGTGAAGTGTCGGCGCCACTGCAAGCGCTCGTGGACACGCCGTTCTCGTTCCGCACGAAGGCGACGTCGGCCGGCCTGATGGTGAGCGGTCTGAAGTGCGGTTCGCCGCTGAGCCGGGGCGAAGCGGATATGTTCGGCGGGATGTTCAAGTTCGCGAAGGACGGCCGCGTGCCGGCCCCGGTGCTACTGAACACGGGCGCGGGTAAGACGGACGTGTCCTTGGGGGCGGCTACAGGCCCAGTGGTAGGTCCGACGACGGGCAAAACTTGGAATGGCTACATATCCGATGAGCCCATCCCGGTTCCGCAAGCCGTAACGAATCCGCCGGATTGCCAGCGCGTCGGAATCGACTTCAACTTCAACCCACCCGTGATGATTCCGCCGAAGCCGATTGGTGGCTCCTGCACGCTCCCAAGCCCGGTTATGCCCCCCGCGGCTGTGGGCACTCCGCCGCGGCCCGTGTGCGACACCGCCGTACCCGACACGATGAAGTCGCTGGTGTCGGAAGCGTTCGGCCAGATGCTGCGACAGAGCGGAGGTAGCTGCGTAGGCGAAGGGATGACGCTGCCCACACCGCGATACCTGGAGCACTACCCGCAATACTTCGCACCGGACCCGGCGTTCCCGCTCCCGCGCGAACTGGCGATGCAAGAAGAAGCAGAAAGCGCGGTGCGCCGAGCGGCCGCGACGACGGCGGCTCCCATGATTCCGGTCGCGTCCACAGAGCCGACCGCCAAACGGGGTGTCGTGGGGACGTGGTACCGCGACGTGGCGGGCAAGCAGTGCGTCGTGAAGGTGTCCCCGGACCACCTGACCCTCACCGTCCACGAGGCGGTCGAGGAGGACGGTAAGGTTTCGACCGCGAGCCTGATCTTCACCGCCGATTACCACATGGCCCGCGACGGCGTGACCGCGGTGGGCCTCATCACCAGCGTCGACGTCAGCTTCGAGGGCGACTTCCCGCAGGAAGACGCGAAACCGTTCTTCGAGATGCTCGGCGAGCTTCAAAAAGTCCTGGAAGACAAGCCGTTCGCTCTGACGTTCCGCCCCTACGGGGACGCGCTCGTCATCGGGAACGTGCGGATGCCGACGGTGTCGG
Organism: Gemmata massiliana; assembly: GCA_000531095.1. Lineage (GTDB taxonomy): Bacteria > Planctomycetota > Planctomycetia > Gemmatales > Gemmataceae > Gemmata > Gemmata massiliana. The sequence continues at coordinate 674,961 of HG799465.1, forward strand.
ACCGGATGGACGTGCAACCGGGCGGGTACATGGCCGGGCGCTACAAGAGCGCCGGCGACAAGCTGCCGAAACCGAAGCCGACCAAGATGACCGATCCGGCCCTCCGCCAGATGCCGGGCGCGCCGACTGCGGTACCGAGCCTGGCGATCCCGCCGGCTTCCGCGTACCCGCAACCGTACACGCAGCCCGGGGGCGTGTGCCCGCAGCCGTACAGCGTTCCGTTACCCGGAGGTACGTACCCACAACCGTACAACACGCCACCCGCGTCGAACGGCGACCTGCTCCCGCCGCAGTCCCTCCCCGCTCCGCGAATCGTTCCGTCGAGCGGGTCGCAACCGGCCACACCGTCGGCACCCCAATCGAACCCGCCACTCATGAAGCAGCCGACCCCACCGGACCTGTCGTCTTTTGAGAAGAAGAAGCCGTCCGCGACCAAGATGGAACTGCCGCTGCCGCCCCCGCCAATCCCGTCATCTCGGGCCAACTTGACAGAAATGGTCGCACGTATGGCCAAAGAGATGGAAAGCCACAGGATTGCGTCGCGTGTTCGCATGCAACAATTGCGATACTCCTCGGGAGAGGGAGAAATATCCCCTCGGCGCCTCGAGGAATCAGAAGCCGCAAATGATCCGCAGGACATTCGTATTCAACGATTGTTCTATCGATCAGATAACTACCCGGGTTTTTTCTTAATCGCCAACGAATGGCGCCGGTTTTGGTTTAATGACATCCCTTCCTCCTATTTCTCGCAGAAGCCCATTCATAGCGACATCGAATAACCATCAGGAATAGATCACTGCGAAGACGATAATGCACCGAAATGCCCCGGGCCGACGAAGCGCGACTTCGTCGGCCCGGGGCATTTTTGGTAGGGCGTGAAGGTTACGTGAGGTCACGTCGAGCGCGTTGCCGTTTCTCCACATTGTGACGCATATTAACGTGACGCGAACTCCTCCGGAGGAACGGGCATGCTGCGCTGGTTCAAACGGCGACTCGCAAAGACCGATCCGCCGGTCGGCGCAGATGGTGCGCCCGTATCTCCACCGGAACCAACGCAAGTCGAGATCCCGCACGACAAAATCGCGGCTCGCGCGGCCGAAATCTGGGACCGGAAGGGCCGACCGCACGACCAGGACGTACAGAACTGGATGGAAGCCGAGGCGGAACTGCGATCCGAGTTCGCCACGAATTCCGCCCCCGAACCGCTGCCGCGAAAGCCGCGATGACACTGGCGTTCCGTCACCGTCCGATACCCGATTCCCCGCTCGCGCACTGGGACGCTCGCTGGAAACTCGCGGCCGCACTGCTGGCCGTCAGCGGATTCGCGGCCCTCGATCACCTGCTGCCGGCCGCCGTCGCGTTCGCGCTCGGCTTCTTCTTACTTGTGCTCGCACGCTTGCCCGGCGGGTGGGTGCGTTCGCGGCTGATCCTCTTCGCGTTCTCGGCGCTGCCGTTTCTGCTCGTGCTGCCGTTCACCCTGGACGGCCCCGGATGGGACATTGGTCCCGTTCACGTTTCCCTGCACGGTCTGGTCGCCGGGCTTGGGGTGCTCTGTCGCAGCCTCGCGATCGGGTGCTTCGCACTGCTCCTGATCGGCACCGCACCGCTCCACCATACGCTCGCGGCAGCACACAAACTGAAGGTGCCCGGCCTACTGGTGCAGCTCACGCTGCTCGCGTACCGTTACACCTTCCTGTTGGCCGAAGAAATGCGACGGCTCCGCGTCGCGATGCGCACACGCGGGTTCCAGATGCGAGCCACGCGACACGGCTACCGCGCACTCGGCCACGCGACAGGCGCACTCCTCGTTCGCGGGTCGGAGCGCGCCGACCACGTCGCCGCGGCGATGCGCTGCCGCGGGTTCGATGGCACCTTTCACACACTTTCACGATTTCGTACTACGCCCACTGATATCATTTCCTTTGTGGCCCTCACCGCGGTGGTTACTGCTCTCGTGGCCTGGGATCGTTTGGTGCTGGATTGAGGCGCCCCTCCGAATTGCTTGTAATCTTTTGTCCACTAGCGTATAATTTGGCGATTGGCTGGTGAATCGGCCAGCTTTAGGCGAACGGCCGGTGTAAGCCGGCCGGTGCGAGTAGCGAAGAGTTTTGGACAGGATTCACAGGATCAACCGGATTGAAAATCAGTACGAGCCGAGAAGCTATCACCGGTCGGCTTACACCGGCCGTTCGCCTGAGACACCGATGGGTAAACGAGCCGCGACCACAAGGGAGCGGTGCAGAGGCTCCCGAGTTGGGTGTGGTCGCAGAGAATCGGTGGTGCCTCCCGCTCCCTTGCGGTCTCGTTAAAGACGGCTCTGAAGCCATCACCGGCCGGCTTACACCGGCCGTTTGCCCAGAACACTGAGAGTTACGCGGCGAGAAAATGGATGGAAGCGACGGAAAAACTGCTGTTTGGGCCGCGATTTTGGAGAAATGTTAGCAGTTGTTGGTAACTGAACCGGTACCCCCGAAAGACGCCCTAACGTCGATTGCCCAGAAATATCAGCGTTTCGTGCGTATCGCGTCCGAACTGTCGCTCTGGTAATCGGGGAATGTTAGCAAATGTTAGCCAGCAGTAATGCGGTCCCACGAACCGGCCTCCCGAATACCGAAATCGTCGCGTCCACCAAGCCACAGCCCGGAACTGACTTGACCCACTCGGCACTGACCGCCCGGAACCTGTCTCACCGCTTCGCGGACGGTCGCGTTGCGCTCGACGGCGTCTCATTCGCCATTGAACCGGGCGAATGCGTCGCCCTCGTCGGCCCCAACGGAGCGGGCAAAACCACGCTGTTTCTGCGGCTGTGTGGTGTGCTGCCGGGGAAACCGGGACAGGTTTCGGTGAGCGGACTCGACCCTGCGGTCCCCGAGCACCGGAAGAAGCTGCCCGAAGTAGTCGGCGTGGTGTTCCAGAACCCGGACGACCAGCTTTTCAGCCCCACGGTCGCGGAAGACGTCGCGTTCGGTCCGTTGAACATGGGGGCTACGGTCGCAGAAGCCAATGTGCGTGTGAGCGAAGCACTTGCGGCCGTGGGGATGACGGACGCGGCCGATCGCGTGCCGTTTCAGTTGTCGGGTGGGCAGAAGCGCCGAGCCGCGCTCGCGGGCGTGCTCGCGATGCACCCCTCGGTGCTGCTGCTCGACGAACCGAGCATGTTCCTTGATCCACGCGGTCGGCGTGAACTGATTGGCGTTATTCGCGGGCTACCCGGTACGAAACTCATCGCAACACACGATCTCGACTTGGTGCTGGATTCGTGCTCGCGTGTGCTCGTGCTGGATGGCGGGAAGCTCGCGGCCGATGGCCCCGCCGAGAAACTATTGGCCGACGCTAACCTGATGGAAAGACACGGGTTAGAGATTCCGTATCGACTACGGTAGGTCCACGCAGTGCGGGTTCACCGGGAAGGGCCAGATTTCGGGAATTCGGACACTGTTTTTCGCATCATATACTGAGCGAAACGTCGGTTACGTCACTTACACCACGATTCATCCTCATGCCTTCCACCTTGCTTGCTGAGCCGCCGCTAAATCCGGTCCACGAGATCTTTCACGTGGACCGCGTCCTGAAGCCCGAGGAAATCACCCCGCCTCGAAAGCACAAGATCATCGCCGTTCTCCCGGCCTACAACGCGGAAAAGACGCTCGCCGCCACCATCGCAGACTTCCCCGTGGGGAGCGTGGACGAAATCCTCCTCGTCGACGACGGCAGCAAGGACAACACCGTCGCCATCGCACGCGAGATGGGCCTGACGGTCATCGTTCACGAGAAGAATACCGGCTACGGCGGCAATCAGAAGACGTGCTACCGCTACTGTTTAGAGCACGGCGCCGACATCGTGGTGATGATCCACCCGGACTACCAGTACGATGCGCGGGTGATTCCGCACGCCTGCGGAATGATTGAGTTGGGTATCTGCGACGTGATTCTGGGCAACCGGGTGCGGAGCCGAGCCGAAGCGCTGAAGTGTGGGATGCCGTGGTGGAAGTACGTGAGCAACCGCGGGTTGACCGCGTTCGAGAACCTGATGCTCGGTCAGAACTTGGGTGAGTTCCACAGCGGGTTCCGCGTGTACCGCCGGAACGTGCTGGAAACGCTCCCGTTCGAGCGGAACAGCAACGACTTCGTGTTCGACACGGAGTTTCTGGTGCAAGCGGTCCACTTCGGGTTCCGGTTGGGCGATATCCCGGTTCCCGTGCGGTACTTCGACGAAGCCAGCCAGATCAACTTCCGCCGCAGCACGAAGTACGGCATCCAGACTCTGACCACCGTCAACAAATACTGGATGAACAAGCTGAAGCTCTGGAAGAGCCCGTTGTTCAAACCGAAGGGATAACGGGCGCTGGAAAGCAGTTCACACGTGGGCGAGCCACGGCTTCGGGAGCGGTTCGAGGTCCGGTTCAACGAACTTGACCTTCGCTTCTTCGGAGAACAGTTGGGCCGGCGAGTAGTGGGCCAGGAGAGCCGAGAGGTTGCGGTCGAAGAGGTCGGGGTTGCGCTTGCGGAAGCTGGCGAACTTTTCTCCGGCTTCGGCCCGCATCGAGATGACCCGAACGAACGCCGTCGTGATGGTTTCGTGGAAACCGATCGGCTTGGATTCGACAGCGGGTTCCGTGCTCGCATCGTCCGGCCGGGTCGCGCCGCACGGCCGGGATTCCTGGGCGATGAACGCGGCGTTCAGCTTCTTGATGCCGGTCCGCACCTTGCTCCGGGCGGTGCGGTAGTTGTCGGTCCGCGTCACGTAGAGCCACGCCATGCGAACGTGGGCCTCGTGCGTCCACTCCTCGCGGGTGATCGTGCGTTTTTCAAACTTGGTCAGGAATTCGCTGTCAGTCATCGGCGGTTCCTCCGAACGGGTGGTTGAGTGGACAAGTTTGTTGAGGGAGAGGTTCGCTCCCCCAATCACTCTTTCCCACCCATATACCCCATCAAATCGCGGGCCACCATCTCCGTAGCGTAACAAAAGAACAGGTGCGATCGCGACCATCCCGAACGCAAGTTCTCACCCCAGCAGTGGTTCCAAATCGGGTTCCAGGAACTGCGTTCGGGCGGGTAGGGAATAAAGTCGTTCGGGTGAATAGTGCCGCAGAAGTGCCGAAAGGTTGCGGTCGAAGAGATCGGGATTGCGAGCGCGAAACGCGGCGAAGTCTTCGTTCGCTTTTACCCGCGACGCGATTACGGTCACGAATGCGACGGTAACAGTCTCGTGGTAACCGTCCAGCCCACGTGGATCTTTGGGCTTGGGCGGCCGATTCGGGTTCTCCAGTCGATCGCGATGGACGAACGTCGCGTTCAACTTCTGGATGCCGCCTCGCACGCGGTCGACCGCACCGGCTTTGGCTTCGACCCGCATTAAGTACAGCCACGCCATGCGAACGTGGGCCTCGTGCGTCCAGTCGGTTCGCACGAGGCGGCATTCCTCGAATGCGGTCAGGAATTCGTCGTCGGTCACGGGCTGAACCCTCCACGGGGAATTGTGGAGGGACATCGTGCTCATCGGAGTGGTTCGCCTACGTGATCTCCACGCCCACAGTGCCGTCCCGCACGTCGCCAATCTTCCATGCGGAGATGCCGTCCGTTGCCAGTTGCTTCACGATGCCGTCGACCGCGCTCGGGTCCGCGATGACAACGAAGCCGATGCCCATGTTGAACACGCGGAACATCTCGGCGTCGGCGACGTTGCCGCACTTCTGGAGCCACGTGAACACGGGCGCTGCGGGCCACGAGTTGCGGTTCACGTGGACGCGCTTGTCCGGCGGAAGAATGCGGCCGACGTTGTCCGGCAAGCCGCCGCCCGTAATGTTCGCCAGGCCATGAATCGCGTTCGCGTGTGCTTCGAGTAACCGACGAACCGGCTTCACGTAAAGTCGCGTGGGAGTGAGCAGTTCCTCGCCCACAGTTTTGCCCAACTCCGGCACGTGATCGGTCACTTTCAGGCCGGCGGCCTCGAACACGACCTTACGCACGAGACTGTAACCGTTTGAGTGGACGCCACTTGATGCGAGGCCGATCACCGCGTCACCGGCGCGGATGGCTTGACCGTCAATGACCTTGTCGCGTTCGACCACACCCGCGGCGAATCCCGCGAGGTCGAAGTCACCCGGCTGATAAAAGTCCGGCAGAATCGCGGTTTCACCACCCACGAGGGCGCACCCGGATTCGAGGCACCCGTCCGCGATTCCCTTAACGAGCTGCGAAGTGAGGTCGGGATCGTCCTTCGGCATCGCCAAATAGTCAAGGAACGTGAGCGGCTCGCCCCCCGTGCAGATGAGGTCGTTCACCGACATCGCGACCAAATCGATGCCCACGGTGTCGAATTTCCCCGCCATGCACGCGATCTTGAGCTTGCTGCCGACACCGTCGGTACACGTAATCAGCACCGGATTCGTGTACTTGCCCGCGAGCGAGAGATCGAAGAGGCTCGCGAACCCGCCCACGCCCTTTCCACCCTTGCGCGCCGGGAACGGCGGTTGGATCACACCCGGGCGCTGGGCGCGCTTGATGTGCGCCTGAATGCCGGAAATGGTCTGCTCGTACTTATCGAGATCTAAACCGGCCTTCTTGTAGTCCCACTGCTCGGACATCGAAAACCCCTTCGCGCTCGTTTCGTTCGCCGCGGTCTGTCGGGCGAAACGGAAGCCGATGGCTGTGTACCGCAATTAATCCCGTTCCCCTGTATGTCTTAGGGAAGGAACCACGGCGCGGGTCTTTCCCCAAGACCCGGCATTGACCCACTTCTCATAATCCCGCTATAGTCCCCGCCCGCGGCGGGTCTCAGCGAGTTCCCCGTCCGCGCCAATGCGCAACCAAGGACGGTTGGTAATGTCTCTGCTCGCATCGACTTCTCACACAACTGCAACTGCGGAACCGGTGTACCAATCCGGGTTCGCGTACTTCCGTTGGCTCCACGACCTGCTGCCGGCCCCGTTCTTCCACACGCAGGCATTTCTCGCGTTCTTCGCGCTCGTGTTGCTCGTGTACTGGAGCATTCCGCGGCGCTTCGCGATGACGCGGATCTGGTTGCTCGTGGTCGCGAGCTTCCACTTTTACGCCGCGTGGAGCTACGAACTGGCGTTCCTGGTCACCGGGACGACGTTCGCGGACTACCTGTTCGGCCGAATGATGGGTTCGTCCGACCGACCACGGTTCCGCAAGCTGATTCTGTACACCAGCGTCGGCATGAACCTCGGGATTCTCTGCTACTTCAAGTACCGTGGGTTCTTCCTGAACGAACTGTTCGATGGGATGCGGAAACTCGGCATGGAGCCGGGCTACGAGAACTTGAACCCGGCTGCGATCTTCATCCCGTTCGGTATCTCGTTTTACACGTTTGAAGCGATCAGCTATGCGGTCGACGTGTACAAGCGGAAGATTCAGCCGGAAAAGAGCCTCCCGCGGTTCCTGCTGTTCATCCTGTTCTTCCCGCACCTGGTCGCGGGGCCGATCGTCCGCGCCGGTGACTTCCTCACGCAGACCCGGCGCCCGAAGCGGTGGAACTGGGTCCGTGTGCAGGTCGGGGTTCAGCTTTTCCTGGTCGGCGCGTTCAAGAAAATGGCGATCGCGGACCGGATGGCGATGTTCTGCGACCCGGTGTTCAAAGACCCGGAAGCATACAACTCGGTCGCGGTGTGGTTCGCGGTATTGGCTTACGCGATTCGCATTTACTGCGACTTCTCGGGCTATTCCGACATGGCCGTCGGCGCCGCGCACTTGCTCGGCTACAAGCTCATCAACAACTTCAACATGCCGTACCTGGCCACCAACGTGTCCGATTTCTGGCGCCGGTGGCACATCTCGCTCTCGTCGTGGTTGCGAGACTACGTGTTCATCCCCCTTGGCGGAAGCCGCGGGTCACGCTGGCTCAATTACCGCAACCTGCTCATCACGATGACGGTCGGCGGGTTGTGGCACGGCGCGGCCTGGGGGTACCTCCTGTGGGGATTCGCACACGGCGCGATGCTCGTAGGCCACAAGCAATTTAAGGACTTCTGCGACGACAAGCCGCGGCTCACCGCGTTCCTGGAAACCGCGTTCGGCACGGGCCTGCGGATCTTCTTCACGTTCCTGTGCGTGAGCCTGTGTTGGGTCATGTTCCAGCCCGAGTTGAGTAAGGCATTCGCGATCTTCGAGAAACTGTTCCACATCCAGCGCGGGCTGAAGCTGGACATGAACAACCGCAGCCTGTGGTACACGGTCATCTTCCTGTTCGCGTGCCAGTGGCTCGTGAGGTCCGGCCTGTGGGCGAAGATCTACCCGCGTTTGCCGGCCCCGGTGCTGGGCGTGGGCTACGCGATCTGCCTCTGCACCGCGCTCGTGCTGGCGCCGGACAACGGCACCACGTTCATCTACTTCCAGTTTTAAGTTTCGGGTATGACCTCGGTGGCGGCGGGCGGCACGTCTGCTCCACCGAGCGACACTTTGACCCGCGCTGCACCGGATGGCGGCCCGTGACGTGAAGTTGACCTACCTCACCTTCGATTGGCTCAAACCCCTTCTCGCGAAGCGGTCGCGAACGCCTGTGGCACGCGGGTTCGCGCGCCGCGGAGCGGTTATCGCGGTTGTGGCCGGGGTGTTGGCGTTTGTCGTGATTCAAGCGGCGCTGTCGGGTGCCTCAGTCGTGACGCACTTGATCGCCGACCCAGTATACGGGGACAAAGAGCGCCGGCTCAAGCGCCTCGAACGTGCGGCACCGGTCGGCGCGCCGCGTGTGATCCTGCTCGGTACCTCGCGCACCGGTTACGGGTTCGTTGCGGGGCGCGTGCAAGCCGCAGCGACGGAAGCCGGTTCGCCGGCCGTGGTGTTCAACTTTGGCGTTCCTGGCGCGGGACCAATCACACACCTGATCTATCTGAAGCGCCTGCTGGCCGACGGCCACCGCCCGGACCTGCTCATTCTGGAAGTGCTCCCGCCGCTACTCGTGGAGCTGCCCGACGGTCCGTTTGAAGCGCGGATGCTCAAAGGCGATCTCCTCACGCGCGGGGAAATCAAAGCTGTAGACCGGTACGCGATGCCGACCGAGCGCCTGCGCCGGCAGTGGAGCGACGCGGCCCTCTCGCCTCTTTACGAGCACCGTTTCAAGCTAGTTGGTCGAATCTTCCCCAGTGCGCTGCCGTGGCAGCTCCGGTACGATTGGGGCCGCACCCCGGACCCGAACGGCTGGAACGCTTCCGATGTCGAAACGGTTGGTGACGAGCAGCGCCAAAAGGGAATCGCGGGGGCGACGACCGAGTATCGCGATCTCTTTAAGCACGAACTCCCCGCAGGCCCATCCGTCACCGCGCTGCGCGACTTGCTGACGCTGTGCCGCAACGAACACATTCCCGTCGCGCTCGTGGTCCTTCCTGAAGCTACCACGTTCCGCGCACTTTATCCCGCATCAGTGGAATCGAAACTGGTGCGATTCTTTGCCGAACTGACGGCCGAATTCGGGTGCTCGTTCACCGATGCAAGAACCTGGATCACCGACGACGTGTTCCTCGATAATCACCACCTGCTGCGCACCGGGGCTACTACCTTCACTGACCGGCTCGCAGGGGACGTGATCCTCCCCTTCCTTCGCACGCGAAATTCGCGGGAGGGGCGCTAATGGCGGTCGCCGCGCCCGCGATCCGGTTCCCGCGCCTGACGCAAATGGGTGCGGAACCATCACGCCGTCTGTGCTTCGCCCACAGGCGGAAAGCACGCGGCGCAGCCCTCGCGGTCACATTTGGTTTCGCGGTCGCGTTGACGATTCAACTTGCAACCGGGTGGATCGCACGCACCGATCGCGTGCCGCTCAGCGATCCGCAATACAGCGATAAGCTCGCCCTGCTTCGCACGCATTCGGGCTTCGCGGGCGAGAACAACGGTCAGACGACGCTCCTGTTTCTCGGTAGCTCGCGCACGTTCGACGCGATCGATGCCGGAGCCCTCGGCTCGACCTTATCGCGCGATCTCGGCGCGCCCGTTGAGGCATTCAATTTTGCACACGCCGGCGCCGGACCGGTGACCACCGCGGTGTATTTGCGCCGGTTGCTGAAAGCGGGCGTGAAGCCGAGTGCGGTGGTAATCGAAGTTCACCCGGCGTTCCTTGCGGCACAAACGTCACCGCCCCCGGAAGCGCGATGGCTTCACCCCGTCCGCCTGCGCCCGGACGAACTCGCGCTCGTGAGTGAACTCGGGCTTCCGATACCCACGCCCGCGACTCACGGCCCGCGCGGGTGGATCACACCGTGGCACGAGTACCGCGTTCAGTTACTCGATCGTTATGCGCCCGTGTTTTCAGCGTTGCAGTTCCGTCTTGCGGAGCACGCGACCGATCCGCACGGTTTTGTGCGCGCTCCCGAAGTACCCGAGGCTCAGCGCGCCCGTTTACGCGAACTGACACGCAGACAGTATTCCGATTGCTGGGCCGACTACCACCCGGGCGGTAGCGGGGTGAAGGGTTTGCGCGACGCACTCGAAATCTGCCGCACCGCGGGCATTCGTGCGGCTCTGCTTATCACGCCCGAATCGACCGAGTTCCGCAGTTGGTTCCCAGAACCGGGGCGCTCGCAAATCGTGCCGCTTGTGTCCGAACTCGCGGGGGAGTTCCGCGTACCGTTCTTCGATGCTCGCACGTGGATCGCGGACGGGTTCCTCGGGGACGGCCATCACCTGAGTGGCCCCGGGGCGGACGTATTCACCGAGCGCCTCGGGCGCGAAAAGCTCGGTCCGTGGCTCCGAGAGTTCTGTCACGGAGGCGAGTCGTGAACGCGACCTGCGCTCCGAATACGTCGCGAACGCGCCCCGGGACGCAACTCCGTGTCGTCGGGCTGTTCCGGACCCCCGATCGCGTCACGCGCCGAAGCCCGCGCCGCCCGTGGACCGCGTTAGGGTGGTTCGTCGCAGTCGCGCTGCTTTTGCACGTAGCGGCACTCGTGGCGCTCGACGCCTCTTGGCCGAACTTGCGCGATCCGGAATACGGGAAACGTGTTTCGCGTCTGCGCGAGCGCGTTGCCGAGAACCCGGGCCGCCCGCTCGCACTGGTATTCGGCTCGTCGCGAACGTGTATGGGTGTGAAACCGGATTCGTGGGAGGACGCGCGACCCGGAACACCACATGACCCGCTCCTGTTCAACTTCGGAACGGTCGGAGCGGGACCGATTCAACAACTGATCGCGCTCCGGCGCGCGTATGCGGACGGGTTTCGCCCCGTGGTTGTCTTACTCGAATACTGGCCGCCGGTGCTCCGCCAGGATGGGTCGTTCGCGGAGCAGCACCGCGTCGGTCAGCGGTTGCGCTTCGATGATGTGCCGGTTGTTCGCGATTACTTCCGCGATCCCACTCGGACCGAGCGCTCGATGATTATCGCGCGTGCGAATCCGATCTTCGCGAACCGGGAACGGTGGCTGGCGCTGGCGTCGCCCAAGTACCTCGCGATGAACCAACACGCCAACGTCCCCTGGAGGGAACTGGACCGTTGGGGGTGGTTGCCCGGAATGGACGTGCGCCCCGATGATGTGGAAACCCGGCGCCTGTTCCTCGATCACTACCGCCCAGACTACCGGCGCCAGTTCGCCGGGCACGCGATTCACCCGGACTCGGATCGCGCGCTGCGCGAGGCTGTTTCATTCGCTCGCGCGCAAGGAGCACGAGTTGGCTTCTTCTATCTTCCAGAATCGTCCGAGTTCCAGAGTTGGTATCCGCCGGCCGTAGAACGTGCCGCACGCGAGCACCTCACGAAACTTGTGGACGAATTTAGGGTTCCCGTGATTAATGCGCGGAACTGGATGACAGAAGACCAGCTCGCGGACGGTCACCACCTGTCGCGCACCGGCGCGGGAGCGTTCGCCGCGCGGTTCGGCCGTGCCGTTAGTGCCGCGTTCCCCGCGCCCGGAGAGTCCCCGTGAACCAAGCGCCCGGCGCATCGCCCCTGACTCGCTCACGGTTTGTTCCTCACTTGCGTAACCCCGTGATCGTACAAGCATCCCCCTCGTCCGGGTCCAGTACCCGCCGGCGCGCCATGCGAACGGTGTTGTGGGGCGCGGTCGCACTTCTCGTCGCGAACGCGGTCCTGTCCGTTTCGGTTGAAACAGCACTACCGCAAGTGCGCGACCCGGAGTACGGCTACCGGCTCGTGCGCCTGCGGGCGCAGCAGCGCGCCCACCCGGACCGGCCGCTGGTGCTCGTGGTCGGCACGTCGCGCACGCAGAACGTGATCGACCCGTCGGCAATGGAGTTCCCGGACGAACCCGGATCGCCCCTCGTGTTCAATTTCGGGCAGTCCGGTGCCCGGCCGCCGCACCTGCGCCTGGCGCTCCAGCGCCTGTTCGACGACGGCGTGCGCCCGGCCGCGGTCGTGGTCGAAATTCTCCCCGGGACGCTCGCGTACCACGGGTCCGCCGACGACCTGTTCCGCGACCAGCCCGCGCGCCTCACCGCGACCGACCTGAAGCACCTGGAACCGTACCTCGACGACCCGGCCGCGCTCCGGCGCCGGTGGCTCGGCACCCGGGTGAACTCGTGGGAGGCGTTCCACATGACGATCCTCAGCCACCTGGCACCGGAGATCCAGCCGTGGCCGGAGCGCGTGGCGTTCCAGTGGACCATGACCGACGCGCGGGGGTTCAGCGCGTACCCGCAGACCGTTTCCCCCGCGGACCGCGAGCGCAAGCGGGACCGCGCGTTCGCCGGTTACGGGACCGCGGTCCGCGACCTCCACGTGCGCCCGCTTGCGGAGCGCGCGTTCCGCGACCTCGTGGGGGATTGCCGCGCCGCGGGCGTTCCGGTCGCGTTCTACTTCGCCCCCGAGTCGCCGATATTCCGAAGCTGGTACTCGCCCGAATCTCGGGAGACTCTGGGCGCGTTCGCGCGAATGCTGTCGGACGAGTTGAGGTGTCCGGTATTTGACGCACCGACCGATTTCGCGGAAGAAGACTTCGCCGACGGGCACCACGCCCTGCGCCCCGCTGCGGCGCGGTTCAGTCGCGTGCTGGCGGACCGGTACCTCAAGCCGTGGCTCGAGTCTATTCGGTAGCACACTTAGTTCTTTCGCCAGGTTCGCTGATGCCCGGTTCGCCGCGCTTGAATTCGCTGATATTGGGCCAACTGTCCCGCGCCGTCTCGTTCCGAGAGCGCCGCAACAGATTGGATCGACCACTCGAAAGCGGTGACGCTTCTCGGGAACGGGTCGTTGCGGCCCGGTACCAGGAAGTTAAAACCGGCACCGCAGCCCCCCCCCGCGCACAGAGTGCGCCCCGCTCGGCGCGCACGAACCGGGGCCGGTCGGCCCGGGTCGCGCTGGGGATCGGGTTCGGACTGTTCGCGTTACTCACCGGCGCACTGACCATAGCATCAGAAACGGTAAAGCCGGAGCTACGAGACCCGGAATACGTGTACCGACTAAAGCACGTGCGAACGTGGCAGGCCGAGCGCCCCGAGCGCCCGCTGGTTCTGGTCCTCGGTTCGTCGCGTGCCCAAATGGGTGTCTCGCCCGCCGCGATGAACTTCCCGGACGAACCCGGCGCGCCGGTCGTCTACAACTTCGGGTACCGCGCCGCCCCGCCGCTCGTTTCGTGGCTGATGCTCGCCCGTGCCCTCGACGACGGTGTGAAGCCCCGCGCGGTGTTGCTGTTTGTCGGCCAAGCCGAAACGGTCACGGGCGGACCGGCCGAGGTGCAAGTCTGGCCGCGGCGCGACGGGCTTTCGGGGGCCGACCTCCGCCGACTCGCGCCCTACGAAGCGGGCGGCACGGAGCTGCGCCGCGCGCTCCGAACGGCGCGGATTAATCCCTGGTCCGTGCGCTGGGACGCGATCGTCGGAGAGTTGGCCCCGGACATGCGCGCCGGGGCCGTGAAGTTCGAGAGCCGGTCGTGGGAGGAGATGGATTCGTTCGGCTTCGTCCGGTTCCCGGTCGAGCACCTTTGGGAAACGAAGCGCGACCTGTTGCGGGAGAACGCACGCGCTCAAGCACGTGTGACCAACCGCAAGGACATCAGCGACATCTCGGACCGGGCGATACGCGACTTGGTGGCCCGGTGCCGCGCGGAGGGGATCGCGGTCGCGGTCGTGTGGGCACCCGAATCGCCGTGGTTGCGCGGGTTGTACTGCCCGTGTGCGCACGGGCGCATCGAGTACTACACCCATGTACTGGAAAGCGAGGTCGGGGTTCCGGTGTTCGCGGCCCCGACGCACTTCGCCGAAGAGGATTTCGTGGACGGCTACCACCTGACCCCGGACGGGGCCGCGAAGTACAGCCGGTGGTTCGCCGATACGCACCTCCGCCCCTGGTTGGCGAAGGCGCGCGAGTAGCGGCTTACTTCTCGGCCTTGCCCAACAGGTCGCGGGCCTTCATCCAGTCGAGGAGTCGATCGGGCCACGTCTCGACCGACTTCTCGCCGCCGGTCCACTTCGGGTCGCGGCCCAACCCGACCCCGTGCCGCCCCTTTTCGTAAATGTGCATCTCGATCGGCACGCCGGCCTTCTTGCACGCGAGGTAGAAGCGCACCGCGTTCTCGGGCACCACGGCCGTGTCCGCGCTCGTGTGGAACAGGAACGTCGGCGGGGTGTCCTTCGTCACCTGCTTCTCGTTCGAGTACAGCTCGATGAGTTTCGCGCCCGGGTTGTCGCCGAGCAAGTTCTTGCGGCTCCCGCCGTGCGTCACGCCGTCCTCCATTGAGATGACCGGGTACGCGAGGACCGCGAAGTCCGGGCGGCAGCTCTCCTTCTCGACGTCGTCGTTCTTCAACCCGCCCTTATCGAAGTGCGTGGCCGCGGTGCTCGCCAGGTGCCCGCCCGCCGAGAAGCCCATGATGCCGACGCGATTGGGATCGACGCCATAGTCCTTCGCCTTCGCGCGCACCAAGCGGATGGCGCGCTGCGCGTCCGCGAGCGGGGCCTCGCCGAGCGGACCGGGGCGGTCCTTCCCCACGATCCGGTACTTCAGCACGAACGCGGTCACCCCGGCCTTGGTGAAGAACTCCGCGACCTGCTTGCCCTCGTGGTCGTCGGCCAGGAACCCGTACCCCCCGCCGGGGCACACAACGACCGCGGCCCCGTTGGGCTTCGCGGGCCGGTACGCGGTGAGTTCCGGTTTGTCGGTCGCCGAGTCCCCGACCGCGTGCGGCGCTTTGCCGGACCATAATGGGATCGGTTTCGGGGCGGGATCGGCCGCGACGAGCGCGAAAAGCAGAGGGGCACAGAACATGCTCGGGAACTCCGCGTGGGAGGAACGGTGAGTGGGAGCGGTGGGAAGCGAACTTTTTTCCGCCAGGGTGAATCGTATAATACCGGTGCCTATCGAAGGAGTAGGTAATTAACCGGGGGCGATCTGGTATCGACCGGGTGTCGGAAGTGTTCGGTGGCGTGTCGTGGTTGATCAGTTGGCCACGTAAAAAACTGATCAAAATTTAACTGCTGAACCGCAGTACTCCCTCGCGGCTTAATAACCCGTGAGCCGTTCCGGTCTCTTCGCCTGAGAGGTACTGGTTCGGACGCAAGTCAGGCTCGTGGGAACTCGAGGGCCGGGGACACTACCCGGTCCGACTCGGCGGCCGTTCCCGCTAAAAAAATCTGGCCGATAGTTGTCCCGGAGTCCCGCCCGTAGGAACCCGGTCCGACGAACGCGCGGTAGCCCGTAAGGGCGTACCGCGGAAGTAAACGGGCTACACACGTAGATGCCGGCGCGGAAGCGCCTCGGGACCGGGGTTCGATTCCCCGCGCCTCCACTGTTCGGATTTGCAGTATCTCGCAGATCGTCGCACGGAGTAGCGTAACTCGCTACTCCGTCGGCGTTTGCACTCCCCTCTTGCGACTCCTTGCTATTAGCTGCCGGAACCTGCTGTGCCGCATTTTGCGCTGGCTGTGCGCCGCTTTTTGCGCCGCCCTCCGGTACCCAGGTGGCGGCTCGCTCGAATGCGGATTCTGTCGGGTCGACGTAGTGGCGTAGCGCCACCGAAGGCGTGTTCCCGAGCCACTTCGTCACCGTTGCGAGTGGGAACGTTTGTGCGAGGTCCGACTCGCAACTCGCTCGAAGTGAGTGCCACAACCGCGGCCACGGATCGACTCCGGCACGGCGGATGATTTTCTCGAACGTGGTTCGGAGATTCGCGTTCACCCAGCCGTTCGGACCGTGTGCCCGTTGACGGTATTCGAGAGGAAGTACGAACATCGAACCTTCTTCCGCGTGCTCGAACGCCGTTTCGAGGTACGGGCGGAGCAACGGGAACAGCGGGATCACTGCACAAGGGCGCCGCCCCTCAGGTTCTCGCGGCCTTGCGCAATGCCGTGGTTCATCTGTTGTCCGGAGTCCGGGCCAAGAATCACTCCGAGGCCATCGAACAACTTCAAATACACCCGGACCAAGCACAGGCGCTTATCGGCATCCCGCAAGGTGAATAAAGGAACGGCCCTGCCCGCTCAACACCGCCCCAAACAATAGGGGCACCCGCGCCCGGCATTCTTGTGTCGGGCGCTTCGTATTAGTCGATCGCGCCGCGCGAGGATCGCGGCGCCTATCTTGCCTATTTCTTCTGGATGTACGTCGCGCGGTCGCGCGTGAGCCGTGCGGTGTCCGCCGCAGAGAGAACGAACACGTCGGTGCGGTTCTTATCGACCACGCGCGCGTACCGCTGTTTGTCGTTCGTGCCGCCGACCACGCCGCCGACTTCGAGTACGCGCTTGCTGCCGTCCTTGAACGTGACCGTGAGCGCCACTTCCGGCTTATCCAGTCCGAAGAGTTTCGGGTCGCCTTTTTCGTCCACCGCGAAACGCTCCACTTGAAGCGCGGTCAGACTGCCGAGCAGTTCCGTGATCGCGGGCACGCTGATCGCGTCGGTCGGGGCCGCGGCATCGGTCCACGCGGTCCCGTTCTTCTGGAGCGTGAAGGTCTTGTTACCGCGTGCGATTTCGATCGTCTCCGCCTGGAACGCATCGAGCGTCCACGGCTTCCGCGTGCGGTATTCTGCGAGCACCTTCCCGGTTTGCGGCGCGCCCAGCAGGGCTACCATGCCGTCTTTGCTGGCCCGCACGTGCACGCGGCCGTCCGGAGCCGTTTTGCCGACCAGGAGCGTGAGTACGGTCTTGTCGCCGTTGGTAACGGTCCAAGTCGCTTCCGGTTTATCGAGACCGAACGGTTTTAGGTCCGTGGGCTTCTCGGCTACCCAGTCGCTCGCGCGCAGTTTGCCGAGTTCGTTGACCAGGTCGTCGAGCGCGGCCTGTTCCGCGTCGGCCGTGATGGGGGCGGTGACCTTCCAGGTGCCGTTCACTTTGGAGAAGGTGACCTTCCGGTCGCCGCGTTCGAGCTGGAGCTTGTCCGCGTCCACGAACTTGACGAGCGTCCGGTCACGGAAGGAAACCGGTGCGGCGAGCAATTTTTGTGCGAGCGCGCCGCTCAGGACGCCCACGGTCGCGTCGGCACCTGCGGCCTCGATGGTGACGTAGCGGTCGCCGTCGGGTTTAGCGGCATCCACAGGTCGCCCCACACGCAGCACCTTCTGTTCGGCCTTCTCGCCCACGGTCAGGGTGATCGTCGCTTCGGGCGGTTCGAGGCCGTACTGCTTGAGAACGTCGTCCTTCTTGCCGAACGCCGCGACCTTTTCGGCCCGCAGCCGGCCGAGCGCCTCGGCGAGTTCGTCCATCAGCGGTTGATCGGCCTTCTGCTTGGCGGGCTTCACGACGTCCCACCCTACGGCCGCACTCGGAGTGAGTTCGAGTTCCTCTTTGCCCTTCGTCCGCAGTAAGCCGTTCAGCGTGGCCGGATCGAACGCGAGGAGCGTGCGGTCGGCGAACTCTAATTTGGTCCGCGCGAGTTGCGCGACCGCGGCCCCAGGAAGCACACCGACCGCTTTGCCGTCGTCCACGCGCACGAACCGCCCGCCGAGCACGTCGAGCTTCCCGAGCTGAATTTTGTGCGTGGTGGGTTTGTCACCGCCGAATGTGACGGTGAGCGTGAACGCAGGCTTGTCCAGTCCGAAGTCGGCCCACTTCACCGCGTCGCCGTAGGCCGCGAGGCGCTCGACCGGGAGCGGTGAGAGGAGCGACACCAACTGACCAGCTGCGACCGTATCGACGGTGAACGCGGCGCCCTCGGCCTTCCACATACCCTTGTCGTCTTTTGCCAGAGTGACAGCGCTCTCGGGCTTTTCGCCGCTGATTTGGACCTTCGTAACCTTCGCGGTATCGAGGAACAGCAAGTTCCGATCGAGCAGTGCGAGCGGCGACATTTGGACCGCGAACAGGTACCCGGGCGGAATCACGAACACGGGGGCGTTCGGCTCGTCGAGTTTCGCGTAGCGGTCGAACCCGCCGGGCGTAACGCCGCCGATGACGACGGTCCTCATCACGTTGCGTTCCGTGTCGCCGGTCTTTTCGGTGTAGGCGAACTTCACCTTTGCGAGCGGCTTGTCGAAGCCGAACTTCGCCGGGTCGGTGGTGGAGAGGGCCTCGTACTTGGCCGCGTTCAATACGCCCAAACCGGTGAGTGCGGGTTGTGCGGTGACGAACGGGACCGGGGCCGTGAACGGACCGGAGAGCTTCCAGTTCGTGCCGTCTTTTGTGAGCGCGAACGAATCGCTCGGCGTGTCGAAACGGGTGATCTCCGCGCTGGCGACCTTGTCCACCGGTACGTTCCACACTTGCAGCGGTAGTAACCCGAGCGGGCCGGCCGCGAGGCTCTCCGTGGTGGCCAAGGCGAGGCCGAACACGTTTCCGCCGTCGAGCCGCGCGAACACCTCAGTCGACTTACCCGGGCGCGGGCCGCCCACTTCGAGCTTGTACGTGCGGTCGTTGCCGAACGTGAGTTGAACCGTGAGCTTCGGTTTGTCGAGCCCGTATTCGGCCGGGTTCGTGGCACTTTCGGCGATGAACTCCGTGGCCTGAAGCCCGTTGAGTTGCCCGAGCAAGGTAGCCACGTTCGCCGAGTCGGTGTCGGACGCGACTGGGGCTGTGAGCTTCCAGGCGTCACCCGCTGGCCCCTTCTCTTGTTTCAGCGTGAAACCGAGCGGCCCGTCCACGCTCAGCGCGACGAGCTTCGCGTCCGCGGTGTCGAGCAGCTTGCGCCCGCGGTAAGCGATGGCCGGGCGCGTGAAGGTGGTGGAGACGCGCTCTGGGAATAGCTTGGGCGCGAGCCAGCCCGTCGCGTCAGGTGCGCCCGCGATGCGGTCGTCGGTGAGTGTGATGCGCGGCCAGCCTGTGAGTTGAAGGGGGAGTTTCCCCTTTGCGAAATCCGGTGCGCCGACGAGCAGCTTGTACTCTCGGGCAGGTGCTTCCGGCTCGCCCTCGGGACGCTTCTCGCGGGCTACAACGGTGATTATCGTCGTGGTCGCGGGCGCGAATCCGTACTTCGGGGGATCGGCCCGATAGAGATCGGTTGAGGAATCGCCGCGGAAGCCCGCGAGCCGGTTGACGAGTTCCTCGACGCGGGCCGTGTCCGCGAGCAGCGGGTTCGGCTTCTGGTCGATGAGCCAGCGGTCCTGCTTTTCGTCGTCCTTGGTCGCTTTCGGGTTCCCCGCCTTCTTGGTCAGCGCGATCGGCGGTTTGCCGGGGGCCGCGATCGTGACCGCTTGAACGTCTTCTGTGGCGAACCGTGCGACGGTCGAATCGGCCAGTTCGCCGGCCTTCGCGAACAGCCCGTCCAGTTTGTCGGCGGCGACGGTAAAGAGCTGCGAGTTGCCCTCGATTTGCGCGTACCGGTACGTGGTCTGGACCTTGCGCGGAATGGTGCGCGGGGGCGTCCCCATTGGGCCGGGGATCGTCACCATTTCTTCGCGCTCGGTGACTTTCGCGGTGCCGCCGAACTTCACAGTAACCGTGCTCCCGTCCTTCAACCGCACGCTGACGGACTGCTTCGATTTCTTCAGGTCTTCGAGCGGGTTCGGAACGACTTCGGGGTGGAGCCGCGTGACCGCAGCCAGGAACGATTCCGCCGGTACCGCGAACTGGCGCGCGAGGGCGAACGGCTGATCGACCGTGTGTCCGCCCTGTCCGGCGGGCACGAAGTTATCGACCCACAGTTCCGGGATCGCGGTGAGAACTTGCTGAAGCTTCGTGGGGTCGACTCGATCGCGCACGGGGGCTTCGAGTGCCCAGGCGTCCGCGAGGCGGTCGGGCTGAACGGTCGCTTCTGCGCCCCGCGTGGTGACGGTAGGCGCCGGAGTCGGCGCGGTGCGTTTCAGGGTGAAGTTGCCGGTCGAGGGCCACGGCGTCAGGCCGAAGATCGTCGTGTTCTTGTTGGTGACTCGGATCTCCTCGATCGCGGCTCCGGGGAGCGTGACGGTAGTGGGGAGGCTCGGTTCCGGGGGCGCGCCGGGTTGCATGAGCGACGGGCCGCCCGCGATCTTGACGCGCTCCACGTCCGAGAAGAGTTGTCGGCGGCGGTACGCTTCGGCCGGTCGGCGCAGCACCGGCATCACGTCCGGTCCGAGCTTGAGCACCTCGTTGGCACCGTTCACGCGGACGAACGCGGCACGCGTGAACGCGGTCTCGCCGGCCCCCGGCTTGGGTTCGCCGCACTTGAGGACGTACTCTTTGCTGTTCGCGGTCACCTTAACGGTGAGCGGTTTCTGGTCGTCCGCCAGTCCGTAAGCCGCGAGGTTCGAGGTGTCGGGTAGGGCGATCGGCTGGAACCGGGTGCGCAGGTTCGCGAGCGCGCCGACGAGTTCGTCCACTTCAACGGAGCGGAGCGGCCAGTTGCCCGGCTGCGTCCACCCCTTGGCGCCCTTTTCGAGCACGAACGGTTCGCCGCCGACCGGTTGGACCTCGACGCGGGTCACGGTCGCGGGGGTGAAGTCGGTTTCGAGCGCGGTGAGTGCGGACGGGTCCGTGGGGGCGGGCTTCCGGCCGACGTTCGGCGCCCACGTGTCGCCCTTCCACAGCCACACGCCGGCGCCGGCCGCGAGGATCACGAGGACGAAGGTCGATTTCCAGTTCATCTCGGTTACCAACAGGTGCCGGTGTTACGGCCCGGTGCGGGGCCAAGAGGACAGCACTCGCGAACTCACGTTTACCGCATCCGTCGGCGCATCATCGCGAGCAGCCCCGCGTAAGCCGCCACGAGGGGCAACCCGACGGCGGCCCCGAGTTGCCACAAGTTCTTCGCGCGATCGTCGAGTTCGACGCGCGGGTACTGCCACGCCGGTTGGTCCGACTTGGGCAGCCGGTCCTCGCGCGCGGTCAGCCAGTTGACCGTGTGGAGCAGCAATTTTTCCTGCGCGGGTTTCAGCTCTTGGCCGCTGAACAGGTGCCCGCTGCCGAACACGACCGTGCGCTGCGTGGGGCGCTCGATCTTGGTGGCCGCGACCGAGAGGCCGGCGGCCAGCATACTGTCCACCGGGGCGAGCAGCGCGGCGGCAGCTTCCTGACGCTCGTAGTCCTCGTCCACCCACGACGCGGGAATCTTGTTTTCGATCGCCACGCCGATCGAGAACGGGCCACGCTTTTCTTCGTCGCGCCCGCCCTTTTTCGGGTCATCGAGGGCGGTCGGTTCGTACTTGGGAGCGTACACCAGTGCCCGGCTCCCGTCCGGGCGCCGACCGACCCGCGGGTACGGTTGCAGTTCGCTCCAACTGTCGGCCGCGGTGAACGCGATTTCTCCGGCAAATGGTTGGAAGTGTTGCCAATCGGGGATGACCGAAACCGGGCGCACGGCTCGCAGTTGAATCCCGAACTTCTGGTTGGGCGCGTCCTGAACAATGCGATCGTCGGTTTGAGCGGAGGTGCGCTCGGTGAGCCGGTACGCCGCGGCGATCGGGTTGAGTTTGAGTTGCGATTCGGAACTCAAGCTCCCAATTGTCAGCCGGGGCACACTGGACGCCCCGCCGCCGAACTGGTCACCGCGGGTGAGCGCCTTCGGTTCGCCGTCGAACAGGATCACCGAGCGCCCCAGATCGATCCCGCGCTCGGCGAGCATCTTCTCAAGATCATCGGTCGCGTTCACGATTTCTTTCGCGAACTCTTTGTCGAACTCGTCTGCCGGCGCGCCCGGGGCGGTGGTCACTTGCGGGGTGATCGGCCCCAGGCACGCGAGCACCGGCTTGCCCTGCTTCATGAACGCCTTCACCACTTTCGCTTGTTCTTTACTGAGCGCGTGCAGGTTCGCTTCCACGCCCGGTCCCTTCATCGCGTCCTCGGTCGTGTACCGCGGGACGATGAGCAGGTCGACGTCGGCGAGTTGCTTCGTGAACTTCGCGCTCACGTCGGTCATGCGCCGGTCCTGGATCGGGCGCTCGTCCTTCATCGCCTCGGCGAGGCGCTTTTCTGCTTCCTGTTTCTTCTTGCTCGCTTCTTCGAGTTCGTCCTGGGCGCGTTTCAGCCTCTTGGCGAGGAGCGCGAGCAGCTCCGGTTCGCTGCCCTCGGTGATGGCCCCGCGCACGAACCGCTGGTAGAACGCTTTGCGCTCCTCCCAGGGGCGTCCCTTGATCTTCTCGACCAGCCCGCGAATGGCCTCGAATTGAGCTACTTCCGCGCGGGCGGAAACGGCTTCGGCCTCGGCGTCCTCGAATTCCCCCTCCAGGCGCTCCAGGGTGCTCTCTTCGCGCGTGTCCGCGGCCGGCTTGAGGTCTGTGAGCGCGCGGGCGCTGGCCCACCCCTTCTTCAGCACGATGTCGACGACGTCGAACCCCTGCTGGGTGAGCGACTGCTTCAGCCCGGCGAGGGTGAATCGCGTGTCGTCTGACCCGGTGGTGAGCAGTTCGTGAACGACGCACACCGCGACCTTGGGTCGGCGCTCTTGCACCGTGACGATGCGCCGGGCGAACGTCTCGATTCCCTGCGGGAGCAGCACGAGGTTGGCCCGCCCGCCGTTGGCTTCCTCGCTGGCGGTCTTGTCCAGTTGCATGAACTCGTTGAACGAGAGCCGCTGCACGCGCTTGTTCGCGTGGAAGAAGATGCTGTTTTCGGGGGCCGCGTTGAGGGCCGCGAGCAGTTCGGGTGCGTCCTTGGTGAGTGCGTCGCGCTCGCGCTGGTACCCGAACGCTTCGGTGTCCAGCACCACCACTTTGAACTGCGGGCCGAGCGCGCGGAACCGGTCTACCAGGTCGCGCACCTTCTCTGTTACCTTCTCCTCGGCGGCCTTCGTGTACGAGTCACGTTGAGGGGCGACCCGGCCGAAGTTGTGCGTCTGGTGGACGACGATCGTGGTTGGTGAAGACGCCCGGAGTTGGCTTAATTCGTTCGTAATTTGCGCCGGCAGTGTGAACCGCTGGTCGCGGGTGGCGTCG
Organism: Gemmata massiliana; assembly: GCA_000531095.1. GTDB lineage: Bacteria > Planctomycetota > Planctomycetia > Gemmatales > Gemmataceae > Gemmata > Gemmata massiliana. The sequence goes on from HG799465.1 coordinate 698,138, forward strand.
AGCCGGCCGTAGTGCGAGAACGAGTAGACGTTCACGCACACGAGCAGCGCGACGGCTGCGACCGCGCCGATGGTAGCCGTCGTACTCGCGGCCGCGCGCCGCGTGGCGCCGAAGAGCAGTCCGAGGGCTTCGACCACCAGCGCGAGCGCCACCGCGCCCAGCCCGCCGACGATCGCCCAGGACGCGAACTTCGCGAGTTCGCCGTGGGCGCCGGTGGTTCCGGCCTTGAGCACATCGGGTACCGACTGCCAGCCGCTCCACGATGTGAGGTCGATTCGCGGGAGCGCAATCGAAGCGAGCGGCAGCCCGATCACGACCGCCATGAAGCCGGTGGCCCCGAGCGCGCGGATCAGGAACCGGAACCGGCTCCCCCAAGTCGTGCGTTGGCGTGAATCAGTAGCCATGACGGTTTCGCGTTGTGTGTTTCGTGTTTCCCGGTGCCGCCAGCGGACCACTTAACGGAGCCGGCGGGCTTCGAGCGAGCGCACGGTCAGGTAGAGGCAACACAGTGTCGCGGTAACGTAGAGCACGAGCGGGCGGGTGTCGATCACCCCGCGGGTGAAGTCGCGGCGGAAGTGTTCCGGCACGCTGACGTAGTACAGGAACGCGTCCCACTGGCTGCCCGAATCAACCTGCCATCTCAGTGCGGCCGGCAGAACGAACCCCAAACCGAGCAGGAGCGAAAGCATCCACGCGACCAACTGACTCTTCACCCAGCTCGAAACGAGCAGCCCCAGCGCGAGGAACATTGCACCAGCCAGGACCACGCCGAGGTACGACGTGAGTACCGGCATCGGGTCGATGTTCGCGGTGATGTGGACGAGGTGCCGGGCGTCCTTCGTGGCGTGCAGGTATCCGCCGGCGCCGGCCAAGCCCAACCCGAGTAACCCGAACAGCAGCACGAGCCACCCGTTCGACTCGAACCAGAACCCGAACTTGGCCGAAACGAGCAGGAAGATGCCCACGAGCAGCATCACGGAGTAAAGTGTGAAGTTCCCCTGCCATTCCGCGCGGAGGTCGGCGAGGACGGGCACGTAGACCAGCGTCGTGGCCCACAGGAGCAGGTAGAAGGCGAAGCACGCGACGAACTTGGCCAGCACCACCTGCCAGTCGCGGATCGGGGCCGTGAGGAGCGATTCGAGTGTGCCGCTGCCGCGCTCTTCGGCGATCAGGCGCGACGTGATGATACCGGTGACCGCCGGGAACAGCCCCCAGAACAGCACCCCGGCGACCAGCGCGCCGGGCGGGTTCTCGGCCCCGCCGAGCATCACCTGCATCGGGTACTCGACGCCCTGCGGCCCCTTCTCGGTGAGCAACCCGACGACGAGCCAGAACAGCAACCCGTTCAGCACGAGGAAGCCGAACAGCGCGACGTACCCGATCGGCCCCGTGAAGTACGCGGCGAACTCGCGGCGGATCAGACTGCACGTTGCTCGCATTCGCTCGTTCCTCGCGACCGTCAGTGCTTGCTCAATAGTTCGCCGTATACCCCGAACGCCGACTAGATCCCTTCTTGCCCCGTGAGCTGCACGAAGATGTCTTCGAGCGGCTTGTTCCGGTGCCGCTTGCGCACCGCCGCGAGCGACCCGTCCTCGACCACCTGGCCCTGGTAGATCACGATCACCGAGTCGCACGTCGCCTCGACCTCGCTCAGGATGTGCGTGGACAGTAGCATCGTGTGGACCTCGCCGAGTTCGCGCATCAACTTGCGGGTCTCGCGGATCTGCGTCGGGTCGAGGCCCGCGGTCGGTTCGTCGAGGATGAGTACGGGCGGGTCGGCGAGGAGCGCGTCGGCCAACCCCACGCGCTGCCGATACCCTTTCGAGAGCGTGCCGATGATCTGCCGGCTCACGTCCTTGAGCCAACAGCGTTCAAGGACGAACCCGAGGCGCGTCTTGCACTCTCTTCGACTCAGGCCCTTCAGCCCGCCGCGGAAGCGGAGGTACTCGTCGACTCGCATGTCGGTGTAGAGCGGGCAGCTTTCGGGCATGTACCCGATGCGCCGGCGGGCCGCGATCGGATCCCAGAACACGTCCTTGCCGTCGATGGTGGCCTTGCCCGAACTGGCGGTGAGGAACCCGGCCAGAATCCGCATCGTGGTGGATTTGCCGGCCCCGTTGGGGCCGAGGAACCCGACCACCTGACCCTTCTCGACCTGGAACGACACGTCCCGCACGGCGTGGTACTCGCCGTAATACTTCGTCAGGTGTTCGACGACGATCATGTCGTGCCCTTCGTCTACTCGCGTGCGGCCGTCTGCTACACGGTTAAGGCGCGACACGAAACGCGGCAAGGGCGCGGGGCCGAGAGGTTACGGTGAAATGACGCGGCCCGCGACAGTTTTGTGGACTCGTCGCGGGCCGTGTGTGAACGAAAGTGCGGTTACTTCGCCGGTTCATCCCCGGTTGTTTGAGGCTCGTCGGCGGGCGGAAGCGACGGACTTCGCTCCGGGCGCCCCCGCCGTTCGCGCGTCTCATCTGGTGGAAGGGCTTGGACCGTGAAGCGGACCAAAATGGTATTAACGCTTTCGGTGTACGGAGAGCGCTGCCGTTGCTTTTTGGGGGCGTTGTCGCTCATCGTATGACCTCCCGCAGAAGAAGCGTCGTGTCCGCCACCCATGCATTATCGCAGTACAATTCGACCAGATAAACCCCGGGTGATTCAAAAATGCACCCTTCAAGGTTGACTGCTACTTGGAGCAGCGTGGTGCGGTCCGGGAATTGTAGAGGGAGGACGTTGGTGCTGTGGACGAGTTGAGAGTCGGAGGCCCGCCGGATATCAATATGAAACGAAACGCGCCCTAACCCACCGATGAGTTGTGCGAAGCAAGCGAATGACGGGTGAGTATGGGGATAATTGTGCGGACGAAGTGCGTTGAATAAGGCGTAGAGATTGGTCATCCCGCCTTCGGCATCAACTTCTTCGCACAGGTAAAGTGCCTTTGCGGCCGGAATCACAGCCATTGTAAGCCTCCCGCTGGACGAAACTGGGGGCCGAAGCCCCCAGTGCGTAGCTCACACTTAGAAGCGGTGGCGTAATGAGGTCAGAGGAAACCGAAGCAAATGCAGGATCAACGCCAAGCTCAGGTAACGTCGGCATCGGCTGCCCGAACCCCAACCCAACTCGCACGGCAAATCGTTCCATCGGATTCCGGTCCGGAGCACGAAGAGGATTCCGGTAAGCACCTTGCGACGGTCCAACGGCTTGCGACCGGGGTGACGGAACCGACGACGTTTGGGGCGGGGCAAAAGCGGTTCGATTTTCACCCAGAGTTCGTCGGGTAGTAACGGCTTGGACATCGTTCAATCCTCCGAGGCGTTCCGGAGGAAGACGGTCGCGAAACCGATGCCGATCACTCATTACGTCACCGTTTCTTAGTCGCGGCGCCCACCGCCCCGCGGTCCACCGCGCCCGCCTCGATCGCCGCCGCGTCCGCCTCGGTCCCCACGATCGCCGCGGTCACGGTCCCCGCGGTCGCCACCGCGATCACCCCGGTCCCCGCCGCGATCGCCGTAGCCACCGCCACTGCCGTCGTCCTCACGGGGAGCGAGCAGCGCCTTGCGCGAGAGCTTCACGCGGCCCTGGTCATCAATGGCGATCACCTTCACCTGGACCTTGTCGCCGACCTGGACCACGTCCTCGGGCCGCTGGACGAACCCGGAGTCGAGTTCGGAAACGTGGCACAGACCATCACGTCCGGGGGCAATCTCGATGAACGCGCCGAATTCCTTGAGCGAAATCACCTTGCCGTCGTACACCGCGCCGACCTTCACTTCGGCCGTGAGGCCTTCCACCATGCGGCGCGCGGCCTCCACGCTTTCGGCGTCGGCCGACGCGATCGACACGGTGCCGTCGTCCTCGATATCGATCTTCGCGCCCGTTTCTTCCTGGATGGCGCGGATCATCTTCCCGCCGGGGCCGATCAGCTTGCCGATCATTTCCGGGTTGATCTTCAGTTGGATCAACCGCGGTGCCCACCGGCTGATTTCCTTGCGCGGGGCCGGGAGCGCCGCGAGCATCACCTTGAGGATCTGGAGCCGAGCTTCTTTCGCTTGTTCGAGCGCGCCACGAACGATCGCCTCGTTGATGCCGTCCACCTTGATGTCGAGCTGGATGCCGGTGACGCCCTTCTGCGTGCCGGCCACCTTGAAGTCCATGTCGCCGTAGTGGTCCTCGTCGCCCTGGATGTCGGTCAGGAGCGTGAACTCCTCCTTGTCCATCACGAGGCCGACGGAAATCCCGGCCACCGGGCGCTTGATCGGCACGCCCGCGTCCATGAGTGCGAGGGTGCCGCCGCACACGCTCGCCATGCTGGACGAGCCGTTGGACTCGAGGATTTCGGACACGAGGCGGATCGTGTACGGGAACCGCGCGGGCGGCGGGATGACGGCCTTCAGCGAGCGCTCGGCGAGCATCCCGTGGCCGATTTCGCGGCGGCCCGGGGCGCGGATCGGCTTGCACTCACCGACCGAGTACGGCGGGAAGTTGTAGTCGAGGAAGAACTTCTTCGAGTATTCGTCCTGGAGCCCGTCCACCTTCTGCTCGTCGGCGACGGTGCCCAGGGTGGCGACGACGAGAGCTTGCGTTTCGCCGCGCTGGAACACGGCCGTGCCGTGGGTGCGGGACAGCACCGCGACCTCGCCCGAGATCGAGCGGAGTTCCTTGGGGGCGCGGCCGTCGATGCGGGTGCCGCCGAGCGTGATCTCGCGGAACACGCGCTCGCGCAGCACGCCCAGCGCGCTCGACACTTGCGACGAGGTCCACTTCGGGTTCAGCTCGCCTTCCGGCACGTAAACCTTCTTCACTTCGTCCTTGAGTTCGTCGAGCGCCGCGTTCCGCTCCTTCTTGCCCTTCGTCAGGTACTTTTCGCGGTAGGTGGTGCCGTACTTCGCGTAAAGCTCTTCCGCCAGCGGGTTGTCCGGCGTGGCGGGGGGCAGCACCTTGGGCTCCAGGCCCGCTTCGGTGCGGAGGCGTTCGATGAGGTCGATCAGGACGGCGCACTGCTTGTGCGCTTCCATGATCGCATCACCCACTTCCTGTTCGGGCATCTCGCGGGCGAAACCCTCGATCATGCACACCGCGTCGCGTGTGGCGGCCACGATCAGGTCGAGGTCGCTCTCTTCCATCTGGGTGACGGTGGGGAGCACGATGAGTTCGCCGTTCACGCGCCCGAGCCGGAGGCCTCCATAAGGCTTCAGGAACGGGATGTGCGAAACGTGCAGCGCGGCACTCGTCCCGATGAGGGCGAGCATGTCCGCGTCGTTCTCTCGGTCGGACGAGATGACGGTGCAGTGGATCTGCACTTCGTTGAAGTAGTTCGTGGGGAACAGCGGGCGCGAGGGGCGGTCGATAAGGCGGGACGTGAGCGTTTCTTTAGTGCTCGGGCGCGTTTCGCGCTTGATGAACCCGCCGGGGAACTTACCCGCGGCGTAGGTGCGTTCGCGGTACTCGACCTGGAGTGGGAAGAAGTCGCGACCCGGGATCGGTGTCCCTTCGACCGCGGCCACCAGAACGGACGTTTCCCCGTGGGTGACGAGAACGGCCCCGTGAGCCTGCTTAGCGAACTTCCCGGTTTCGAGGGTGAGAGTACGACCGCCGAATTGACATTCAACACGAGCTGGATTAACCGGCACGGATGTGACCCTTTCCGTTTTGCCGGCAGGAGCGTCTCTTGGGTCGAAATACGTAGAATCGAGGAGTCGTAAAATCGAATCCGTGCGGCTAACGACGCGACCGTGATTGCGATTTTACGACTTTCGACTGCACGACATTCAACGCACCGCTGTAAGGCGGAGCTATTTGCGGAGCCCGAGCTTACCGATAACCGCCAGGTAGCGGTTACGATCGGTCTGGCGCAAGTACTTGAGCAGGTCGGCACGTTGGCTGACCTGCTTCAACAGCCCGCGCCGGCTGGAGAAGTCCTTCTTGTGCGCCCGCATGTGCTCGGTAAGGGAGGTGATCCGCTTGGTGAGCAAAGCGATTTGCACTTCGGGCGACCCGGTATCCGTATCGTCCCGCCGGAACTGGGTAATGAGTCCGGACTTCTCTTCCTTCGTGATCGACATCGTCCCGGTCTCCGCTTCCTCCGCCGCGTCGCACTCCTGCCATCAGTTACGAAACGACGTTTACGTTACACACTCTTTCTGGATTTATGCAATGTACCGGCACCCGACTAGGTGACAAGAGGGGAAAAATCGCCGCGGACCCGGTACTCCCCCTCACCTCCCGCTTGTTTCCTAAAAAGAGAGGGAGAATAAGACCCCAGACGAATTTTCCCCCGCCCGGTGTTGCCCAGAGAACCGGGACTGCTTTTGTACCCTCCCCGACGCCCCTCAAAACGAGGCCGATCCACGATGCACCCCGCTTACGCCCTTTCCGACGCCGCGACCGTGTTCAGCCCGGCGCTGGTGTTCTTCCCGGAACTGATCCGCCAGAACATCGCGCGCGTGATCGAAATGGCCGGCGGACCGGCGCGCCTTCGACCGCACGTGAAGACGCACAAGACGGTCGAGATCGCGAAAATGCTCCTCGACGCGGGCGTGACCAAACACAAGTGCGCCACCATCGCCGAGGCCGAGATGCTCGCGAGCGCCGGCGCGCCCGACGTGCTGATCGCGTACCCGCTGGTGGGGCCGAACATCGAACGCGCGTGCGCCCTTATTCGCAAGTTCCCCGGCACGCGGTTCTCCGCGCTCATCGATGACCCGGACATGACCCGCGCCCTTTCTTCCGCCATGAAAGCGGCCGGGTTGGAAATCGGGGTCGTGCTCGACCTGGACGTGGGGCAGCACCGCACGGGGATTGCGATCGGGGACGCGGCGCGGTCCTTGTACGAACTGGCCGGTTCGCTGCCCGGTCTGCGACCAGAAGGGTTTCAGCTTTACGACGGGCACAACAGCCAGCCCGATCGGGCCGAGCGCGAGAAGGCCGTGCGCGAGTTCATTCAGCCGGTGTTGGAACTGCGCGCGAAAGCGGAGGGGAAGGGGATTCCGGTTCCGCGCCTTGTGTGCGGCGGGACTCCGAGCTTCCCCGTTTACGCAGCCATGACGGACGTGCCGGGGATCGAGTGCTCGCCGGGTACGTTCGTGCTGCACGACGCGGGGTACGGGCCGAAGTACGCGGACCTTTCCGGCATCACTCCGGCCGCGGTGCTCGTGACCCGCGTGATTAGTCGGCCGACCGCGAACCGCGTGACGCTCGATCTGGGTAACAAGGCGGTCGCGGCCGACCCGGTGCTGGAGAAGCGCGTGACGCTGCTCGATTTCCCGGAGTACAAGACCGTCGGCCACAATGAGGAACACCTCATCGTCGAAACGGCCGGCGCGTCCGCGTACAAGCCGGGCGACGTGGTTTACGCGCTTCCGGGGCACATCTGCCCGACGGTCGCGCTGCACAATCAGGTGCTCGTCGCGGAAGGTGGGAAGGTCGTGAGCCGGTGGGATGTGGCGTCGCGCGTCCGCGTGCTAACTGTGTGAGGTGCCGGGGGGGATGGCTGTGAGTGCCCGCGCGTTTCTGACAACGCGCGGGTCGACGGGCTTCACTTCTTCGCGGGCAGCTCTTCGATCGTGATGTTCTTGTAGAAGACCTTCGCTTTCGCGCCGCCGTGGATCTGGAGCCCGATCACGCCGCTGCGCTCGACCTTGTCGTCGGCTTCCGTGTAGTCCACAGTGAGTGTGCCGTTGAGCCACAGCTTGATGTGCGGCCCCTCGCACCGGATCACGTACTCGTTCCAGTCGTCGTGTTTCACCAGCTTCTCGATCACGTCCTTCGCGGGCTTCGCGAGGATCTTGTTTCGACGGCTCTCGTCGTACAGCGCACCCCAATAGTCCTGGCCCGCATCGGCCTGGTAGCCGCTCACCTCGTGGTCGTTCGGAATGCGCTTGGTGCGGAACTGGACGCCCGCGTTGGCTTTTGCTTTCTCCCCAGTGAGCTTAAACGTGACCTTCAGCTCGAAGTCCGTGTAGGTCTTCTTCGTGCAAAGGAACTCGTTTCTCGGGACGACAGTATCGAGCGTCCCGCCGGTGATGCACCCGTCCTCGACCTTCCAGGTCTTCGCGGTGTCGCCTTCCCAACCGGTGAGGTCTTTGCCGTTGAAGAGAGGGGCCGGCTTGTCGGCAGCAACGGCTGCGGTCGAAAAGGCTACAAGCAGTGTCGAAAGGAAGAGGCGCATGCGATTTCCTGCGGTTGGGAATAGTGTTCAGTGAACTACCAAGACGGGTGTCCCGCTATTTCGGTTGGCAGACTTGACATGTCATCTGATTTCCCCTGAGTTCGACCGTCACTGAAGGGCGGGGAGCGGACGGTTCTCCTTCCTTCCGCTCGAATACGACATACCCGTTATCGGGGTTAATGCCGTTCCGCGCGAGGTAGATGTCAGGTGTCCCATCCGGTGCGGTCGATCTTCGATCTTCGCGAGGAGCCCATCGGGAGAGATCGTAGCCGTCGAGAGCCAGCGCCTCTTTCGCCTTTTCCACCGCGAGCACGTCAGTCAGATATGGCGGCGAATTGGCGATTTGAAAGGTGTGGACCGGTCCGAGCAGAGAGCTTTGAATAGTGCGGCTCACCCACCACGCGGCACCAACAACGAAGAGTGGGAGAACGAGTATTGCTGATACAAGGATCGCTCGGCGGAGTCGCTTCTTGTTGCTCACCTTGGAACTCCATCCGTCCGAAAGTAGCACTCTTAGCCGATCATACACTACCGAATGCCCCCGAAGGTTGCATCAACCATCCGGCCTTGCGAGGGGCAACTATTCGCGCATGCGAAGACCGGCGCGTCTGTTAGCGAAGTGCGCAGAGGGGCGGCTGAAATTGGTCGGTGATGAGGTGGGCCGCTTTCGTGGTCGCGTCCGCAGTCTGAGTGACAGTAACTGCGGACGCGCCTCGTGGACCGATACTACTCGCCCAGGTAGGCTTCGCGGATGCGCGGGTCGTGCAGCAGCACGTCGGCGCGGTCGGTGCAGGTGATGCGGCCGGTTTCCAGAACGTACCCGCGGTGCGCGACCTTCAGTGCCATACGCGCGTTCTGTTCAACTAACAGCACCGACATGCCCTGCTTGTTGAGTTCGCGAATCACGTCGAAGATCTGAACCACGATTTGCGGGGCCAGCCCGAGCGAAGGTTCGTCGAGCAGGAGCAGCTTGGGCCGCGCCATGAGCGCGCGGGCGATCGCGAGCATCTGCTGTTCACCGCCGGAGAGCAGCCCGCCGGCCTGTGCCTGGCGCTTCTCCAGAATCGGGAACATCTTGTACGCTTTTTGGATGTCCTCGCGCACGCCGTCGGGATCGGATCGCGTGAACGCGCCCATCTCCAGGTTCTCGCGCACCGTGAGCCGCGCGAAGATCTTACGGCCCTCCGGCGACTGCGCGAGCCCCAGACGCACGATGTTGTGTGCGGGGATACCGGCGAGGGACTTGCCGTCGAACGTGATGCCCCCGGCGCGCGTCTTCACGACCCCGGAGATGCACATTAGCGTCGTCGTTTTGCCGGCCCCGTTCGCCCCGATGATGGTGACGATCTCGCCCGGGTTCACCGTGAGCGAGAGCCGGTGCAGCACGTTGATCGGGCCGTACCCGGCCTCCAAGTTGTCGACGACCAGCAGGGGGGCACTCACGACACTTCCTCCTGCCCCAAGTACGCCTCGATCACCTTCGGGTCGCGGCTGATTTCGGCCGGCGTGCCCTCCGCGAGCTTCGTGCCGAAGTTCAGCACGGCTATGCGGTCGGAAATGCCCATCACGAGGTTCATGTGGTGTTCGATCAGCAGTACGGTGATGCCGCGGTCGCGGATGCGGCGGATCAGTTCCATCAGGTCCACGGTTTCGCTGGGGTTCATCCCGGCGGCGGGTTCGTCGAGCAGTAGGAGCTTCGGCTTTGTGGCAAGCGCGCGGGCGATTTCGAGCCGGCGCTGGTCGCCGTAGGGGAGGTTCTTCGCGAGCTCGTTGTGCTTGCCCGCCAGCCCGACGAACGCGAGCAACTCGGCCGCTTCCTTTTCGGCTTTGGCCTCCTGGCGCCGGTGCCCCGGGGCGCCCAGGGCCATCAGTAACGGGTGCGAGGTCAGGGACCGGTCCAGCCCGATCAGCACGTTTTCCAGAACGGTCATCGCCTGGAAGAGACGGATGTTCTGGAACGTCCGGGCGATCCCCTGCTTGGAGATACCGTCCGGGGACCGGCGCGAGCGCCGCCAGACGACGAACGCGCCCAGTGTGCCGATCGCTAAGCCGCCCAGACACACAAACAGCGACACCTTCTGGTTGAACGCGATCGCGGTCCGGATGCTCGCGAGCTTGGCCACGTCGGTTTCGTACTCGGCTTTGGTCTCGTAGTTGATGAGCACGCGCCGCGAGTCGGTAGCGAGCACGGTCACCGCGCCGGTCGGATCGGGTTCGGCGACGGCCGTGCCGTTGGCCAGTCCGAGGTAACCGTCGCGCCGGAGTTCGGCTTCGGACTGGGACCGCACCCGGGCGAGAATCCGCGACTCGTCGCCACTCGGTTTTCCGTCGGCCGTGAGCACCACCCACATTGATCCGCGCGGCATCTTCTCAACGACCAGGTCGCCGCGGATGTAGCCGAGCCCAGAAGTCCACGCCTTGTTCGGGGACCACTTACCGGCCACGGCCGGGCGCTTCACCGATGCGTACCAGAGCGATTCGACCCCGACGGCCGCCAGGAACGCGATCGCGGCCGTCACGACCCCGGCCAGCAGGCACCCCACAACGACTTTCCACGTAAACGGGCGCTCGGCGGAGTGCTCCTCGAACTGAACTCTCCCCTCGGTCGGGTGGTACAGACCGGTGATCGTGTTGAACACCGTGGTCTTACCGGCCCCGTTCGGGCCGATCAGGGAGAAAATCTGTCCGGGCTGAACCTCCAGATCCAGCGCGTTCACGGCGGTGATTCCACCGAACCGCATCGTCAAATTCGATAGCCGGAGGATGGCCACGGTGGCAGGTCTCGTGTCGTGGGTGGTCGGTTTAGTGGGTGGGTGTAGCCGGTGCGGGTGCGGCCGGCGCGGGCGGGTCGCAGGCGTGCAGTTCGGCCTTCACGCGCGAGGACGGCAGCAACCCCTCCGGGCGGAACCGCATGACCAGGATCAGGGCGAAGCCGAATACCATGAGCCGGTAGCTGGAGAACGTCAGGAACGGGCTACCGGAGGGATTCAATTTGAACTGCTGGATGTAGCGGTCGGCGGCGGGGGCGAAGATCCCGTCGAACCCGTACACGAGGATCACGCCCAGCACGACCCCGGCGCGGTTCCCCAATCCGCCGAGGATCAGGCAGCACAGGACCGTGATCGAGCGCTGGAACGAGTAGGTATCGGGGTCGGCCGTGTTCCCCAGCCGGAGGGCGTAGAGTGCGCCGGCGAGTCCCGCGATTCCGGCCCCGAGCGCGAACGCCGCGAGTTTCAGGCGCGCCGTGTTCAACCCCATGCATATGGCCGCGAGTTCGTCCTCGCGCAGTGCGACCCACGCCCGGCCCAAACGCGAGCGCTCGACGTTCCGCAGCAGCAGTAGAACCAGCCCCAATACCAACAAACAGAGGTAGTAGTAGTACCGATAGTCGGCGGACCAGTCGCCCTTGAGTCCGGGCACGTCCGGTTGCGGGATCGGGTTCAGTCCCTTCGTGCCGTTGGTGATTTCTTCGAGGTTTCGCAGCGCGAACCGTGCAACCTCACCGAACCCGAGAGTCACGAGTGCGAGGTAGTCGCCGCGGAGCCGGAGGATCGGGGCGCTGGTCACAACGCTCACCAGCGCGGCCACGGTGAACGCGACCACGACCGCGATCAGCACGCCCGTTCCGGCCGGGAGCTGGGTGCCGAGCTTGAACGGGTACGCCGGTACCAGGAGGATGCCGACGACATAGGCTCCGAGCCCGAAGAACGCGGCGACCCCGAGGTGCAGTTGGCCGGCGTAGCCGACCACGACGTGCAACCCCAGTGCGAGAACCGCAATGATGAACAGCGTGGTGAATTCCGCCCCTACGGTGGCTTTGAACAGCGCGTCGGCCTGTGTGCCCAGCCCCGGAATCAGCGGGTACAGGGCGAACAGAACAATCGCTACGAGATCGAGGGGGATTTGCTGGAGCCGGGTCATACCTTCTCCCGCGTGCGCGACCCGAGCAACCCGGTGGGCCGGAACACCAAGATGACGATCAGGATCACGAACACCAGCGCGCTGGTCCATTTCTCCCCGATCAGGGCGCTGCCGAAGGACCGCGTCAGCCCGATGAGGATGCCGCCCAGGACCGCGCCCGGGATGTTGCCGATCCCGCCCAGAACGGCCGCGGTGAATGCGTACAGCCCGTTCTGGAACCCGATCTGGAAGCTGATGGTGCGCACCGAGAGCGCGTAGATCACGCTCGCGACCCCGCCGAGCGCGCCGCCGATCATGAACGTGGCCCCGATGACCCGGTCCACGTCGATCCCCATGAGCCGGGCGGCCGTCGGGTTCTGGGCCGTGGCCCGCATCGCCTTGCCCAGCGGCGCGTACTTCACGAACAGCGTCAGTGCGATCATGATGGGCACGGTGACGCCAATAATCATCGCGTCCTTGACCGTGAACCGGAGTGTCGAGTCCGCGCCCAACAGGTTACGGCTCGGGTCGAGTTGCGCCTCGAACCCGGGGAAGTTGCGGTCGGCCGGGGCCGGAACCGACTGCCCGTTTTCCGGCACCAGGGCGTTCCAGAACATCCCCAGGTTCATGAAAACGAAGCTGACCCCGATCGCGGATACGAGCGGGGCTAGTTTGGGAGCGTTCCGGAGTGGTTTGTAGACGACCCGGTCGACGGACCAGTTCAGCGCCGCACAAAAGAGCGGGACAACAATCAGCATCGTTCCGCACCCGAGCAGGACCATTCCCAGCCCGGCGCCGGAGGCGGCGTTCCCGGTCAGCCCGAGCGCGGCGAGTACGGTCAACCCGCAGAACGTGCCGAGCATGAACAGGTCGCCGTGGGCGAAGTTAATGAGTTCGATGATGCCGTACACCATCGTGTAGCCGAGGGCGACGAGTGCGAACAGCGCGCCCATCGCGAGCCCGTCGAGGACGGCTTGCAGGTACGGCTGAAGGGCAGCGTCGGCAAACAGAACCGGAAACCCCATTCGTCCCCCGGGCGGGTGCGGTGGCAGGTGTGCGTGCGGTGGGAACAGAAACGGGCCGGGAATAATGCCCGGCCCGTGAGCCGGGATCAGCCCGGTGTGTCGAGGCGCTTGACGAACTTGAAGGCCCCGTTTTCGACCGTGCTCCCGGTCATCTCGGTGAGCGTGGTGTCTCCGTTCTCGTCGAAGGACCACTTGCCGAGGGCGCCGTCGAAGTCCTTGGTCTTGAGGCACTCGGCCAGTACCGCGGCCCGGTCCTTCTTCCCGGCCCGCTTGATCGCTTCCACGGCGACCTTCCCGGCCTCGTAGCCGTAGATCGCGTACCCTTCGGGGTCTTTGCCGTACTTCGCCTTGTATTTCTCCACGAACTCCTTGGCCTTCCCGCTGACCCGGTCCGGGGGCGGGCCGCCGAACGTCACGAAGCATTTGAGTGTCTTGAACAGTTCCGCCCCGGCCGACTGAATGAAGGCCAGTTCGTAGCACCCGTCCGGGACCATGAGCTTGGACCCGCCGAGGCCGTTGCCGACCATGTCCTTCGCGATCTGCCCGGCCTTCGTTTGCGACGTGCCGCCGAAGTACACCAGGTCGGGCGTGCCGAACCCCTTGACCTTCCGCATCAGCCCGACGAAGTCGTTCTGCTTGACGTCGATGCTCTCCTGCTGGCCGAGCACCTTGATCCCGATCTCCCCGCACCGCTCCTTGAACAGCGTGGCGACGCCGCGCCCGTACACCTCGTTGTCGTCCAGCACGGCGACCGTCTTCACGCCCATCGACTTCGCCCAGTCCGCCCCGAGGCGCGCTTGCAGGTCGTCCGCCGGGACGACGCGGGTGAAGTTCACCTTGCCCGTCGGCCGGTACACTTCCGGTTCACCCGGGTCGCCTTTGCCGGGCTTGGTGAACCCAGGCCAGGTCACGGCGGGGCTGATCATCAGCACGCCGGCCTTGTTCAGAATGGGGGCCGAGATCTTCGCGGCGCCGGAGTTGTACGGCCCGATGAAGGCCATCACGTCCGCGTCCTTTACAGCCTGGTCCGCGTTGGCGGTTTCGCGCTCTGGGGTCCACTTGCCCTCGGCCGGGGTCGCGTCGTCCAGGTCGAGGTACTCGATGGCGAACTCGCCGGCCTTGTTGTCGGCCTCGTCGAACGCCATCTTGATGCCGTTCACGATGGTGTCCGTTTGCCCCTTCGCGCTACCGGTGCGCGGGAGGCTGGAGATGATCTTGACGGTATTGCTGCTGCCGGACGTGTTCGACCCGCACCCGCTGGTCCCGAGCAGGATACCCGTCGTCGTGATCCCGCCGAGCGCGAGGAACCTGCGGCGATCGACCGGGCGCGCCTGAGCCTTGTTTTGTTCGGCTTCGCGATTCTTCATGACGAACCCCTCGTTGGTGTCAGAGTGTCGATCAAGCCAGAATGTAGGCCCGGACCCCGAACTCGTCTAGCTAACCGCTTGCGCCGGTTGGTTCTTCGGGGCGCGGGCCGCCGAAGATTCAGAGCCCCGAACCGGCGGTGTATTCCCTTACTTCGTGCCCATGACCTTGACCGCGCGGAACTTCCCCTTTTCGATGCGTGCCACGGTCAGCGGTTGCAGCGTCGTGTCGCCGTCGGTGTCGAAGCTCCACTTGCCGAGCACGCCCTTCGAGAAGTCCTTCGTTGATACGACCGCCTTGCGCACCGCTTCGCGGTCTTTCTTGCCGACGGTGCGGAGTGCCTCCAGTACCACAGCCGCGGCCTCGTAGCCATACACCGCATAGGGCTCCGGGTCTGCCTTGTACTTTTCCTTGTAGCGTTTCACGAAATCAGCCCCGGCGCCCTTGAGTCGCGCCGGGTCGATTCCGCCGACGGTGATGAAACACTTCATCGCGTCCAGCGTTTCGGCCCCGACTCCATTCACGAAGTCCAACTCGTAACAGGCGTCGGGCGCCAGGAACGGGCAGTTCACCTCTTCGGCGTGCATTGTTTTTGCGATGGCCGCCCCGCCGCTGATTGTCGTGCCGCCGAAGTACACGAGGTCCGGGGCGGCCGCCTTGATCTTCTTCACCAGCGGTTGGAAGTCGCGCTGAGTCGGCGCGACGCTCTCGTGCCCCAGCACCTTCACTTTCAGCTCTTCGCACCGCGACTTGAAAGCCGTCGCGGTGCCCAAACCGTAAAGTTGCTTATCGTCGATCACGTACACGCTCTTGATCTTCAATTCTTCGACCGCGAAATCGGCGGACAGTGGACCCTGGCTGCCGTCCTGCGGGCACACGCGGCAGAACGTGATCTTCTTGCCGGGGCGGTACTTGTCCGGTTCGTCCGCGTCGGACGCAGGGCCGCCCCTAGTCAGCCCGGGGTAGGACGCGGCTGGTGAAACCTGCACCAATCCGGCCCGGTTCAAAATGGGGGCCGAGATCCGCGCGGCGCCCGAGTTGTACGGCCCGATCACGGCCATCACGTCTTTGTCTTCGACCGCTTCTTCGGCAATCCCCTCTTCCTTTTCGGGCGCCCACGTGCCGGTTCGCGGCGTTGCGTCGTCGCGATCCAGGTACGTTACCTCGAACGGCAACACTTTCTCGAAGTCCGCGAGCGCTAGTTTGATCGCGTTCACGATGCCGTCGGTTTGTCCTTTTGCGCTGCCGGTTCGAGGTAGGCTCGAAACGATTTTCACCTTTTCTTTGGGCGCGGCTGCGAGCGTACCCGAGCTACCGACCGCGAGCGCCGTGGAGAGAAACGTGCGCCGATTCACGACTGGGCCTCCATTTGCGCGGGCGAATCCAGCACAAACGTCACCGGGCCATCGTTGACCAGTTCGACCTGCATATCGGCCCCGAATCGCCCCGTCGCGACGGGCACGCCGAGCAGTTTCAGCGCCGTAACAAACGCTTCGTACAGCGGTTCCGCCACGGCCGGCTGCGCCGCGCCGATGAAGCTCGGGCGCCGGCCCTTCGCGCAGTCGCCGTAGAGCGTGAACTGGCTCACGACCAGCACCGAGCCGTTGACGTCTTGCACCGACAGGTTCATTTTGCCGTTGGCGTCGTCGAACGCACGCAAGTTCGCAACTTTTTCCGCGAGCCAGTCCACGGCCTTCTGCGTGTCGTTGGGGCCGACGCCGAAGAGCACGAGCCAGCCGTGAGCGATTTCGCCGACGGTCGATTCGGTTACTACGACTTTAGCCCGACGGACTCGTTGAAGTACGGCGCGCATTGGTGGGGGGGCGAAGTTTGTGTGCGGAGAGGTGGATGTGATTGAGGGTATCAGTCCGGGGCGGGGGCCGCCAGCACCCGCGCCGATTTCCGTCGTATTTTGTGCGCCCTGAACGCGCTAACCGTTCGCGCTTGCCGCGCCCGATTGCCGGCGCTTGCGCTCCTCGCGTTCTTGCGAGACTGTATCAACCTGACAACGTTCATCTTCTTTCCGCAGAGTTTCGGCACTCGGGCGCCCGGCCCAGTATTGCCGCGGCGCGAGGTCGTTTTCGCGTCGAATGACGCCGAGATCGATGGCAATGCAGTGCCCCAATTGGGCGTGCTCACGTGCGACAGTGATCGTGTCGCAGTAATGGACGTTCTCGCGACAGCCGTTACAAAGCCGCACGCTCGTGTTTTCGGTCGGAGCCATTTCGTCCCAACGTTTATCGCAAACGAACTCGAACAGTGGTCGGTAGTGCCAAAGTGAACCAACCGGGGCGCGCTTCGCGGGGCACCCCTCGAGCTTCATCCAACTCACGACCGCGAGCCAGTCGGTCGGTAACTGTGCGGCCAATGGCTGGAGTTCTTTCCGTCGCGCTTCGATTTCGTCTGTGGTGTTGCCGGTGGTTTTGAATCGGACTGTTGTGCGAAGGAATTGCGCCTTGAGTTTGCTTTCGGCGTCGCCTTGCTCATCGAGCCAGTCGGCGAATACGAGTCGGGTCGTATCGTCGGCCGGGCTTTCGAGCACTTTGGCCAGGAAACTCTCTTCATCAGACATGATGCGCCTCCTGATTGTGTTGAAACGACTCGGACATGGAAAAGTGCGTCTCTCGCCGCGGGTGGTTCACCTCTTTGGCTGGCCGCGCCGTGTGCGTTCGCGGTAGGTTGGTGGTGCCGACACCATCACGCTTGAGGAGCGTTTTCATGTCCACCGATCACGCGCAGGGGTTCAGCACGCGGGCCATTCACGCGGGGCAGGACGCGGACCCCGCGACCGGGGCGACCGTCGTGCCGATCTACGCGACGAGCACCTACACCCAAGCCGCGCCGGGCCAGCACAAGGGCTACGAGTACAGCCGCAGCGGGAACCCCACGCGCACGGCGCTCGAAACGGCCCTCGCCTCTCTCGAAGAAGGCGAGCGCGGGCTCGCGTTCGCGTCGGGGCTTGCTGCCACAACTGCAGTGTTCGGGGCGCTCCTGCGGCCCGGGGACGAAGTCGTCGCGTCCGCGGACCTCTACGGCGGCACGTTCCGGTTGCTCGACAAGGTGTTCAAGCCCTGGGGCCTGGTCGCGAAATACACCGACGATTCTTCGGCCGCGGGCTTCGAGAAACTCATCACACCGAAGACGAAGCTCGTCTGGATCGAAACGCCGACCAACCCGCTGCTGCAAGTCCTCGATATCGCCGCGCTCGCCGAAGTGAGCCACAAGCACGGGGCCAAGCTCGCGGTCGATAACACGTTCGCGTCGCCGTACTTGCAGCGCCCGCTCCGGCTCGGGGCGGACCTCGTGATCCACAGCACGACCAAGTACCTCGGCGGGCACTCGGACGTGGTGGGCGGGTGCGTGGTGGGCGCGAAAGACCTGCTCGACCCGATCAAATTCTACCAGAACGCGGCGGGCGGGGTGCCGGGGCCGTTCGACTCCTATCTCGTGCTCCGCGGACTGAAGACGCTCGCGGTACGCATGGACCGCCACTGCGCGAATGCGATGGAGCTTGCCCCCTGGCTGAAGGCGCACCCGGCCGTTGCCAAGGTTTACTATCCGGGGCTTGCCGATCACCCCGGGCACGCGATCGCGGCGAAGCAGATGAAGTCGTTCGGCGGGATGATCTCGCTGAAGTTGCACGGTGGCATCCCCGCAGCGCAGCAGTTCCTCACGCGCACGAAACTTTTCAGTTTGGCAGAGAGCCTGGGCGGTGTGGAGTCGCTCGTGTGTCACCCCACGACGATGACGCACGCGAGTATCCCGAAGGACGTGCGCGAGGCTCGCGGCGTTGATGACGGGCTGATCCGGCTGAGTGTGGGGATCGAGGACGTGGCCGATCTGCGTGCCGACCTCGAACGCGCTCTCGCCACGGCGTAATTTTTGGCCGGCGCCGGACGGTTCGCGGATTAGCTCTCGGAACCCGCGAACCCAATCTCCCTTGGAGAACCGGATGTCGACCGCGCCCGACGCCGACAAGATAAAGATTTTTGCCGAGAAGATGATCGGTGTGCTGAACCACTCCGTGCTCGCACTGATGACCTCGCTCGGGCACCGCACCGGGCTGTTCGACGCGATGGGGCGCCTGACCGCGCACGCGACGTCGGCCCAGATCGCGCTCGAAGCCAAACTCAACGAGCGCTACGTGCGCGAGTGGCTCGGTTCAATGGTGACGGGTGGCGTGGTCGAGTACGACGTCGATGCGCACACGTACCGGCTCCCGCCCGAGCACGCAGCGCTCCTCACGCGGGCCGGAACGCCGAGCAACATGGCCACGTCCGCTCAGTGGATGGCGGTGCTCGGTTCGGCCGAGGACGCGCTGGTGGAAGCGTTTGCGCACGGGCGCGGTGTGGAGTACGGCGCGTACCACCGGTTCCACGAAGTAATGGCCGAAGAGAGCGCGCAGACGGTCGTTGCCGCCCTCCACGAACACATTTTGCCGCTCGTCCCCGGACTCACCACGCGCCTCGCGGCTGGTATCCACGTGCTCGACATCGGGTGCGGGTCCGGACGGGCCGTTATCGCGTTGGCGCGGGCGTTTCCGAACAGTTGGTTTACCGGGTACGATCTCTCGCCCGAGGCAATCCGCGTGGCCCGCGAAGAGGCCGCCCGCCAGGAGCTGAAGAACGTGCGGTTCGAGGACCGCGACCTGTCCGCGCTCGGCGAAATCGCGGCTTACGATTTGGTGACCTCGTTCGACGCGATCCACGATCAGTCGCAACCTGCCCGCGTGCTGGAGAACGTCCGCACCGCGCTCCGCCGGGGCGGGGTGTTCCTGATGCAGGAGATCGCCGGATCGAGCCACCTCGCTGGCGACATGAAGCACCCGCTCGCGCCGTTCCTCTACGGCATCTCGTGCATGCACTGTATGTCGGTGTCGCTGGCCTACGGCGGCCCCGGACTGGGCGCGATGTGGGGGAAGGAGCGCGCCCAAGCGATGCTCCGCGAGGCCGGGTTCGACCAAATTACGGTGAAAGAACTGCCGCACGACTTAATCAACTACTACTACGTCGCCCCGGTCGCTTGAGTGGCGAGGGACGTGCTCGGTTCGCGGAGCAACTCCCAGTTCGGCAGGCCGCCCGGGAGTTCGGTGCGGCCGACCAGCGCGAACCCGAGTTTCTTGTAGATCGCGACGTTCGCTTCCGGCATGGTTTCCAGATAGACCGGCGTCCCGGTGCGGTCGGCGGACTCGAAGATGGGCCGCATGACGGCGCGGCTCAACCCCCGTCCTTGTGCTTCTGGCCGCACGCCGAGCAGGTGGACGTACCAGTGCGGTCGGGCGCCCACGTGCTTTTCGCGCGTGGAGTCGAACCACGGGCCGAGGCGCAGGAACCACAGCCCCGAGCGCCACCGGAGCCGCACCGCGAGCGACAGCACGCCGCACCGCACGTACTCCCATTCACTCGGCCACTCGCTCCCGGGCGGCAGCGCGCAGACGACCGCGGCGCGGTCGCGCGTGGCGAACACGACGCCCGTTCGCACCGCGATGCGGAACAGGAACCGCGCGAACGCTTCGGCCGCCCACCGCCGGCGCGCGGCGTCCGGGCACAGCGCGGTGAGCAGGTCGTAGTTCGCGAACGCGGCGCTCAGCGACGCCACCGCGACCCGTTCGTCGCGCCGGGTGAGTTGGTCGACAATAACTTCGTTCGGCGTCACAGCGCGGTCACTTCCACGAGGTTGTCGAAGAACGTCGCGCCGCCGCCGAAGTCGGTCGTCGCGGTGCTCGTGGTGGAGTTGCAGTTCGCGCCGTCGTCGGTGAACTTGCGCCACCACAAACCCAGCGACACCACTACGCCGGGCTTCACGCTTTCTGCAATGATTGCACGGGCACGGAAGCGACCGCGGCCGTTGAACACGCGCACCATTTGACCGTCGGCGATGTTACGCCGGGTCGCGTCGGTCGGGTGGATCTCCAGCGTGCGCTCGCCCGCGGACTTGCGGAGCGTGTTCACGTTCACGAACGTCGAGTTGAGGAACGACGACGCGGGCGGCGTGAGCAGTTGCAGCGGGTACTTCGCGGCCAGTTCGGGCTTTGTCTGCGGGTCTTCGTGCGGCGGGGCGTAGTACGGGAGCGGGTCGCGCCCGGCGCGGGCCTCGCGCTCCGAATAGAGTTCACACTTCCCTGAAAGTGTCGGGAACTCGCCCGTAGCAAACGGCGCCCAGTTGGACGGGAGTTTCAACCGCACGGGGCCAGCCTTCGTGTCGTCGAGGGTAATGCCGGTCATTGCTGTGGGTTCGGGCGGATTCTCGCCGTCTCGGATCGATCGACGGGCGATCTCCTCGTCGCTCTCCTCGAACAGTTCCGGCTCGAACCCCATCGCCCGCGCGAGCAGGCGGAACACTTCCGTGTTCGGCTTCGCTTCGCCGAGCGGCGCGATTGCGGGATTGTTCGCCTGGACGTACAGGTGCCCGTAACTGCTGTGGATGTCGAAGTGTTCGAGCTGCGTGGTCGCGGGGAGCACGATGTCGGCGAAGTCCGCGGTATCGGTCTGGAACTGGTCGTGGACCACCGTGAAGAGGTCTTCGCGGGCCAGCCCCGAGAGCACACGCGACTGGTCCGGGTTCACCGCGGCAGGGTTCGAGTTGTACACGAACAGTGCTTGAACTGACGGGCCGGGAAGCTCTCCGTGAAGGGCTTCGGCGAGGTTCACCATGTTGATGGTGCGCGTGTTCTTTGGCACCAAGTCGGGGCGCATCAAATAGTTGTCGTCGAACGGGTACGCCTTGCTCGTACTGAGGAGCGCCCCCGCGCCCGGGTAGCGCCAGTCACCGGTCAGCGCCGGGAGGCAAACGATGGTGCGCACGGCCATTCCGCCACCGCCGTGACGCTGGAGCCCGTAGTTCAGGCGGATCAGGGCCGGGCCACCGAACAACTCTTGCGATCGGGCGTATTCGCGTGCGAACCGCTCGATCTCTTCGACCGAAAGTCCGGTGATGTACGCGACCTTCTCGGGCGGGTACTCGTTTAGCGCCCGGGTGCGCAGTTGCTCCGCTCCGACGCAGTGATCGTTCAGGTACGCATCGTCCTGCCACCCCTCGCGGAAGATGATGTGCATCACCCCCAGCGCGAGTGCCGCATCGGTGCCCGGACGAACCGGAATCCACCAGTCGGATTTTGCGGCGGTGGGCGACTTGTACGGGTCGATGGTGACGATCTTCGCGCCGCGCTTCCGTGCCTCGTGCTCGATCTTCCAGAAGTGAATGTTCGTGACGGCGGTGTTCGACCCCCAGTTCACGATGTACCGGCTGTTCACCGCGGCTTCCGGGTCGGTCACCGCGCGCGTGCCGAGCGTCACGTCGCACCCTACCGCGCCCGCGGTCGCGCAGATGGTGCGGTCCAGCAAGCTCGCGCCGAGCCGGTGGAAGAACCGCCGGTCCAGGCTCGAATACATCAGCTTGCCCATCGTGCCGGCGTAGCTATAGGGCAGAATCGCTTGCGGGCCGTCTTCGGACGCCGCGATCGCGCGGAACTTCTCCGCGATGGTGCGAATCGCTTCGTCCCATGAGATCCGCGCGAACTTCCCCTCACCCTTCGGGCCGATGCGCTTCATCGGGTAGAGGAGACGGTCCGGGTGATACACCCGTTCGAGATAGTTGGACACTTTCTGGCACAGGAATCCCTTCGTAAACGGGTGCTCCTTGTCGCCGCGGAGGTCGACCGCGCGCCCGGTTTCCTGGTCCACGGTTACCACGATGCCGCACGTATCGGGGCAGTCGTGCGGGCAGACCGCTTTCACGGTGCGGACCAGACCGAGTTCGCGCTTTGTGCTCATGGGGTTCCGTGGGGCGGGTGGTACCGTGTTTTGTATTCGGGACACCGGCCCGAATGGTCGAGTTCACGAATTCCGCGCGCCGCGCTGGCCTTTATGCCCCTCTGTGGCTTTCGGTCGTCGATCCGCCCGCGCCTACGAAACCTTCGTTTCCTCGGTGATTATTGGGGTAGCGTAGACGTAGACGGGGTAGACACGTAGATGCCGGCGCCGGTAAAGAGCGGGGTCAATCAGCGCAAGCTTTGGCACGTGCAGCGAGGTATCCAGTTCTTGCAAACGCGGATGGATTGAATTTACTCCCGAGCAATACCAGGGGCGATTGTATGGCTTCGGCATCAAGATTATATGGTTCAATATTGACTGTGGTGATTGTGTCGATCATCGCCTGGTTGTCTGTGATTGTTGCGGCTTGCTTTTTGCTTCGCGAGCCAACAACGAGAACTGAGGAGGACAGGCAAGTCGTACATTTGAAACCTGCGCGGCCCGCCCCTTGGCGAGATACGCGACTTTTGATCGGTTCCACGTCTGTCGCATTTTTTGCGGCAGTTGCCGCAGGCGTGTGGCGGTACACTTCTCCACGAGACCGATCTGAAAATTGATTGAGTGCCAACGAGCAGATGGCGCTCGTACCTGCCACTTTCGCACACGGAGTCGCCTCGCTACTCCGCCAGCGCTTGTACTTCGTTCTTGTTCCGGAACGTTCGGCACCGCCTGTTCCGTTTGTTGGTGGGCCGTATGAGGGGCACGGACTCGATTTGTATTCTAGAGTTGCTACCGTTGCGTTTTGCGCTTCTGGAGGAATTCTCCCGTGACCATCGGCGCTCAGTATTCGCCCGTGTTGGCACTGCTCCAGTCGGTAGCGGGCTCCGCGTCGCCGGTGCTTGCTCAGGCGGCTGCCGCGCCGCCCGTGAGCCCGGAGATGGCCATCCTCTTGGGTGCTGCCGCGGCCGGCATCGACACGCACCTCGGGCAGACTATCGACGTACTGGCGTAACCACCCGACAGATGCGCGGGCAGAGCAACCGAATAGCCGTGATCCGCTCGGCTAACTCACCGAATTGGCCTCTCTTCTTTGAGGCCGTCACCTCTTCTCGATTTCCAGTTCAGCACGAGGGAAGCGATCGACTTCGGGCGCGGGCTTATAGCATGCTGGGCGCTCGTCTACGTCTACGAAACCCTCATTCTCCGGATGATTATTGGGGCTTCGTAGACGAGGCGAGAGCGTGGAACTACTCGTGCGTCACCGGCCCGACTGAGCGCCCGCCATCACCGGTTCGGCCGCAGGTGGCGGATCGGCCGGGACGCTCTCCTCGTGGTCCGGAAAGTCGCTCGGCCCCCACGCGGGGATGAAGCTCAGTCCGGCTGCCATCAGGACACCAACGGCCGGGACGAAGAACGCGAGGTACCCCGTGGCCCCGGCGAGCGGTAGAGCGAGGCCGGCTCCGGCGACGAACGCGAACACTTTCCCACTGCGGAGGAGCACCCCCCGTAGGGCCGCCCGGCGGTCGTCCCCTTTTGTGAAATAGGCAACGCCGAGGTGAATCCCGAGGTCCGTTGCCGGCCCCGTCAGGTGCGTGGTTCGCACGGCCAGTCCGGTACTCGTCGCCACGGCCGCGTTCTGAAGCCCGGACGCGAACGCCAGGAGCGAGAGCAGAACAAACGGTGGCTCGGTTGTGACCGCCCCGCCGAACGGACCGAACACCCCAGTGAGACCGGCCAGAGCGACCCCGGTCAGCGTCAGGGCGACGATCACGAGTGGCGTCGCCCAACGAGGGGGTTTGCCTCGAGTGACCCGGGCCTGGAGCGCGAGGACCGAAGCCATCGCCCCGAAGATGAAGCTCAGTACGACCACGGCATATTCCAGCGCGATCCCGGCGTGGGGCCACTCCAGTCCGAGCCGGGTGGCGGTACCGGTCACGTGGGTCACGTACTGTTCGCACGCCAGGAACGCGAGTCCGTTTACCATGCCGGAGGCGCCTGCGAGGAGCAGCCAGCTCGGGGTGTGGCGCGCGGAGAAAATCGTGTCGGGCGTATGGAGGACGTAGGGCATCAGTGCATCTCGCGAGTAAGCGCTATGGGTTTACCGCCGGGGGCAGGTGCGGCACCTGGTGGGAACGGCGCAGTGGTTCCCCGTAGACCGGCAGGGAGAGTTTTCTTGTATTTTTGTTCACTTCTTGCGTATAATGGCTCGTTGCTATTCGGGGGCACGGTTTCGCACCCCGCGTCGATCGATGGGGGAACCGAACGGGAGAGAATGTTAGCCAAATGCACCCGCCGCGAACCGGCAACCAGAACGCGAATTTTCTTGAAATACCAGCAGTTGGCGAACATTGCGCAGCCCCGA
This sequence comes from Gemmata massiliana, assembly GCA_000531095.1. Taxonomy (GTDB): domain Bacteria; phylum Planctomycetota; class Planctomycetia; order Gemmatales; family Gemmataceae; genus Gemmata; species Gemmata massiliana. The sequence goes on from HG799465.1 coordinate 722,711, forward strand.
ATTTGTTCCCGCGTCCGAAAACGTTAGCAAATGTTAGCGGTGCCCCTACACCAGCGCCGGCGGGGTTACGCGGACGACTTTGACCGGCGTCGCGCGGGCGAGTCGATCGGCCAAACTGCGCCCGAATCCGCGAAACAGCCCCGGGCGCGGGCCGCCCATCACGATCAGGTCCACCGCCGATTCGTCCGCGTACCGAGCGATCTCCGCGACCACGTCCCCGGTGCGGACTTCGAGCCGGAGTTCGATCGGCCCGATCCACTCCGGGTGGATCTCGGCCCGCAGGCGCTCCAGTTGCAGGGCACGTGCGGCGGCCGGGTTCGCGGGGGGCAACGGCTTCCCGCTGCTCACGTGCTCGGCGGCGCGGTGCAGCAAGCGGATCGCGTCCAGTCCCTGGTACTCGTCCTCGCTCTCCGCGGGCAGCACGTGGAGCAGGGAAACGGTCGCCCCGGACCCGAGTGCGGCGGCGAAAGCAACGCGGTACGCGGCCCGGCACTCGGCGCGGAAATCCGTTGGCACCAACACGTGCGAATACAGGTGCTCGGTCATATGCGGCCCCAATGAATGATTGAGTGAAACGAAAACGCTCCCGCGCCGACCGAGAGCGGTCGGTGCTGCGACGATCGGCGCTGGAGTGCGATGTTGTGGGGGAGCTGTGAGGCCGGCGCGAGCGCAGAATGACGTACCGGATCGGTTGCGCTTAATGCGCAAAACCGGTCCGTGAAACTGCTAGGCGCGCGGGTGCGAAGGCTTTAACAGCGCAGTGGTGCGCAGTGGCCGTTGGGGAGCGAGTGATTGGAGTGGTGGGAGAGAGAGTCGGAAGTGTTCGGTCGGGGGAGGGGAGTTACTGCGAGCGGTGATCCGGTCCACGTCGCTCGACCCGTGCTCGGGTGGTTCGGTGCGACCGGGGCCGAACAGACTACGGCCTCTTTGAGTACCTCGGCCGCTTCGCTCGAAACGTCTTCGGGCGCCCCACCGTTGGTGCTCGCCCCTGCCAACACCAGAAGCAGAATGATTTTATAAGCAACGAATCGGGCGGCGGCGATGAGGTGTGTGGGGAGTCGCGGGTCGCGTGGCGGTCGGAAGTAAGTTCGGACGAGGAGGGGCATGCGCGTCTCAGTTCGGTTCCGAGTTCCAGACGCGACACTGGTCGCAGCTTGTACATTCTTAGCGCCGCACCGCCGTATGTCAACCCGGAGAGCAGAAGGGCGTGCGCGGGATCGGTCGCAGAAGCTCGATATCGTCCGCGCGAGTACCGCGAGTTCATCCCAAGTGTCCGACTTTCCCCGCGGGAACTGTCCGTTCGCGCCGGAGCTTACCGCGAGCATTCACTCGCCCACGCGGTGCTCAACCGGTCTTCACGGCCCGTCGAGGAGTTCCCCCACGATCCAACGATTCGGGTATGATAACCTATGCGTCGTATTAACAGCGCGGTGGGGGATAGCGAGAAGACAGTTCCGATCGGCCCCGCCGGGCCGAATTCGTGGTAAAAATTACGAACTGCTCTCTTGCTCTCGCCGATTGCGCCGACCAGATTATCACGCATGACCCCGCCGCGTTGCCATGCCAGCGGGTGCCGTACCGGGCCGAAGGACACCATCAATGCCGGCACCCGCCACCGTGCCCGACTTTCTGGAACTGGTCCGCAAAGGCGGACTCGTGCCGGACAAGAAACTCAACGACCTCCTCGGTCGTCACCAAACCACGGGCACACCACAGACGATCGACCAGGCGGCCGCCGCCCTCGTGCGCGACGCGCAGCTCACGTTCTTCCAGGCCAAACAGCTCAAACTCGGGCGCTACAAGCGGTTCACCATCGGTAGCAAGTACCGGCTCCTCGAACTCATCGGGGCCGGCGGCATGGGGGCGGTGTATTTGTGTGAACATACGCTCATGAAACGCCTCGTGGCGCTCAAGGTGCTGCCCGTCGAGAAGCTCGAAGACCCCTCGAACCTGGACCGGTTCTACCGTGAGGCCCGCGCGGTCGCGGCGCTCGACCACCCGAACATCGTGCGCGCCTACGACATCGACCAGTACGAGAAGCTCCACTTCCTCGTCATGGAGTACGTGGACGGTGCGAGCCTTCAGGAGATCATCGCGCGCCACGCGACCGAGAAGAAGCTGTTCGACCCGGTCCGCGCCGCGCACTACATCGCGCAGGCCGCGGTGGGGATGCAGCACGCGCACGAACTGGGGATGGTTCACCGCGACATCAAGCCGGGGAACCTGCTACTCGACCGCACCGGCGTAATCAAAGTTCTCGACATGGGGCTGGCGCGGTTCTTCAACAAGCAGCAGGACAGCGTGACCGAGAAGTACGACGACAAGTGCGTGCTCGGCACCGCGGACTACCTCGCGCCGGAACAGGCCGTGAGCAACATCGTGGACGTGCGCGCGGACATTTACTCGCTCGGCGGCACGCTCTACTTCATGCTGACCGGGCAGACCCCGTTCCCGGACGGGACCATCGCGGCGAAGCTGGTCGCGCACCAGACGAGCGAGCCGCGCGCGGTAGAGGAGTTCCGGTCCGACGTGCCGGCCGGGGTGCTGGCCGTTCTGCGGAAAATGATGGCGAAAGACCCGATCGATCGGTACCAGGAACCGATCGAAGTGGCCGAGGCGCTGGCGGAATGGGCCGAAGCCCCGCTCGGTCTGCCGCCGGAAGTGGAAATGCCGGTGCTGTGCCCCCTCGTGCGGGAACTGGCCGGTCCGCCGGCACCGGACCGTTCGGGTGCGTCCCCGCCGTTGGCGCGTGTTCTGTTCGGCCCTGGGAGAGGGGTGTTCGCGCGGTCCGGGGAGAGTTCGATCCGGAGTCGGTCGCGCGCCCCCGGTTCTGGCGGGACGGCGAGTGCGGCCGCGCTCCCTCCAAATCCGACGGCCGCAAATGCCCGGTTCCGCTCGGGTGCGGACACACCCGTGAACGGGCCGATTTCTACCGGGCGCGCGAGCGCCTCACCAACGGCCCCGATTCCGGGGCGCCAGAAACCGGCTTCGAGCACCGCCAAGAAGCGCCCGGCGCCGACGGTCGAAGCCGCGACCGTACCGGCTCCGGCCCGTTCGCGCGTCTGGTTGATTGTCGCGATCGCACTTGTGGTCGCGGTCCTTTTCGTAGTCGGTATGGTCGTTGCTTATCAGGTCGGCAAGGGCGCCAAAGAAGCGAATGCGCCTGCGGACTCGGTTCGGCCGATGTGACCGGTCCCGTCAAATCTGGTTCCGCTCGGTGCGATTCGGGAATCCGTAACCCTGGAGTGCCGCCGTACACTATACTTATGGCGGTCCTGCGCCCAGATTCTGGTTATTCCGGCGCCGGACGCTTGGTTCGCCCCGCCCGGTTTCGCGCCGGAGATGTTCCATGCCCGCACCGACAACCGCGGACGAGATCCTGGACCTCGTCCAGAAAAGCGGCCTCGTTGACGAGGTCCGGCTCCGGAATTACGTCCAGAAGTTGCGCGAATCCGACGCGATCCCCGCCGACCCGACCAAAATCGCGCAGATCCTCGTCCGCGATGGGGTGCTGACCTACTTCCAAGCCGAGCAACTCCTGCAAGGTAAATACAAGCGGTTCAGCCTCGGCAAGTACAAGGTGCTGGAGAAGTTGGGTTCCGGCGGCATGGGTACAGTGTTCCTGTGCGAACACAAACTGATGCGCCGCCGGGTCGCGGTGAAGGTGCTGCCGATCTCCAAGGGCGGCGACAAGGCGAGCCTGGAGCGGTTCTACCGCGAGGCCCGCGCGATCGCGGCCGTGGACCACCCGAACATCGTGCGCGCCTACGACATCGATCAGGACGAGAACCTCCATTTCTTGGTTATGGAGTGGGTGGACGGGATCAACCTTCAGGATCTGGTCAAGAAGTTCGGGCCACTCGACCCGACCCGCGCGTGTCACTACGCATACGGCGCCGCGATCGGGTTGCAGCACGCTCACGAGATGGGGCTGATTCACCGCGACATTAAGCCCGGGAACATCCTGGTGGACCGGTTCGGTGTGGTGAAGGTGCTGGACCTCGGGTTGGCGCGCCTGACGCACGACACCGAAGACAATCTGACGCGACTGCACGACGAGAACGTGCTCGGGACCGCCGATTACCTGGCGCCCGAGCAGGCGATGGACAGCCACACGGTGGACATCCGGGCGGACATTTACGCGCTCGGCGCGACGATGTACTTCCTGCTCAGCGGCAGCCCGCCGTTCCCCGAAGGGTCGGTGGCCCAAAAGCTGATCTGGCACCAGAACCGCACCCCGCGCCCGCTCCGCCAGCTCCGCGCCGACGCCCCCGACGAACTCGTCGCGGTCGTCGAGCGCATGATGTCGAAAGACCCCGCCCGGCGCTACCAGACCCCGGCCGAGGTGATGGCGGCACTGGCCGGTTGGGTGACCACGCCGATCCCGCCCCCGGCCGAGCGCGAGATGCCCACCCTGTCGCCTGCCGTGGTCAATGCCGCGGGCGGGCGCGGAACCGGCCTTTCGCCGGCTCTGACGAGTTCCACGTCGACGGGCGGCTTTAACCGCTCGAACCCGGCCCCCAGCCCGCCCACGTTCACCACCGCCGCGACCGTTATCACGGGATCGACCCCGCGCCCGGCCCCCGCACCGCCCCGTACCGAGCCGGCCGCGGTGTGGGCCAACCTCGAACAAGAAACGCAAGACCAGGCCCGCAGCGACACCGAAAAACCGGAACCGATCGAGCTCCCGATCCCCGAAGAGGAAGAGCGCCCGTCGCGCGTCGGGCGCAAGAAGCCCGTGGGGGCCGGTACCGGGAAGATCGTGCTCTTGGCCTGTGTCTGCGCGCTCGTTTTTGTCGCGGTGGTCGCGACCGCGTACTTCGTGTTTTTCAACCGCTCGACCCAACCCACGGCGCCCGCGACGGGACCGGGGACCGGTCCCAAAAGGATCACGGTCTCGAAAGCGGGCGGCGAAAACGCGGTCGGCTCGCTCCGCGAGGCGCTCCAGAAGGCCGGACCCGGCGACATCATCGTGATCGCCGAACCGAAGCTCGTCGAATCCACGATCCGGCTCGACAGCAAGAAGCACAAGGATCTCACCATCGAGTCCGCGATCGAGAGCCGCCCCGCCGTGATCGAGTTCGCGTCGAGGGGCGGAGCGATGTTCGACGCGAGCAACGTCGAGGGCTTTCGCCTGCGCAACGTGGAATTCGATGGGAAGGGGCAGGCCGAGATCGGGCTACAGGTGAACGGTACCTCGCCCGGGGCCGCGGTCGAGAACGTAACCCTGCGCAACGTGCAGAAGACGGGGATTCACCTGTGGCACATTGCGGGCGCCGCCGGGCGCCCGGTGACCCTTGATCGGGTGCGCACTATTCTCCCGCCCGAGAGCGAGGCCGGGGTGCTGTTGTACGCAACCACCGTGGACAACAAGTTCCTCACGATCAAGAACAGCCGTTTCGAGGGACCGGGACGCTCGGGGATTCGCATCGACGGGCCGATTACCGATTTCGAGGTCACCAACAACCGATTTTATAACTTGGTCGGCGCCGGGGTCGTGTTCGTCCGTCCGCTCGGGCGCCCGTCCCGGGGCACGTTCGCGAACAACACGTTCTACCAAATGCCCGTCGGGTTTCTGTTCGAGTGCCCCGGGGCCGAACTCGGAGTGTATGACCTCAAGATATCACTGAACTATTTCGCGCGCATCCCGGACCTGCTCAAAGTACAGGGGCCGATCAAATTTGGGGCGCCCGACAATTTCTACGAACCGAACTCCGGTCCCGGGAGCCCGGGGCTCCTTTCGACCAAACTCGATGCGCCGAAGTTGCCCGATCTGCCGAACCCGAACGACGACGCGGCGTTCCTCCGGTTCCCCACGCCCCCCCCAATGGCCGGCGCGAGCCGCGTCGGAGCGCATTAGGCCGGGGCCGTTTTGAGCGCGCTAAGCCGCGCCACAATTTCCAGATCTCGCAGCGCGCCGCTGGAGACAGGAACCGTGCGGCACCACCCACATCCGGCCTTGTAACGGTCGCGTTTTCGTTCGGGCTACGACTGAACCGTGGCCGCTCCAACACCACCTAAACCGTAAGGCCGCGCAACGCGCGCCGATTGACACGGGGGAGATATGATCCGGTTCGCATTCGCCGTAGCTTTGGGGCGCTCTTCGTGCCACGAGCGGGGGCACAGGACGTGGACGCCATCGCCGGTAAGCGGGTCGTGTTTCTCGGCGACAGTATCACACAGGCCGGCGGGTACGTAGCGTTCACAACGTACTACCTCGAAAAGCTGTACCCGAAGAAGGACTTCGACATCCTCGGGCTCGGTCTCGCGAGCGAGACGGTATCGGGGCTGAGCGAAGACGGGCACGCGGGCGGTCAGTTCCCCCGCCCGTGCCTGTTCGAGCGCCTCGGGCGCGTGCTGGAGAAGGCCAAGCCGGAGGTCGTGGTCGCGTGCTACGGGATGAACGACGGGATCTACCTCCCGCTCGACAAGGAGCGGATGGCCGCGTTCCAGAAGGGGATCACGAAACTGATCGAACAGTGCAAGGCCGCGGGCGCGAAGCAGATCGTCCTCGTTACCCCGCCGATCTACGACGCGGTGCCGAAGGGCACCGAGGTCGACTACGACGCGGTCCTGGCCGAGTACGCGAAGTGGGAAACGGGCCTGAAGGTTCCCGGGGTCCGGGTGATCGACCTACACACCGCGATGCGGAAGGCGCGCGACGGGCGTACCGAGCCGTTCTCAAAGGACAAGGTACACCCGGGCGACGACGGGCACCTGCTCATCGCCCGAACGGTCCTCACCGCACTCGGGGTTTAGGTTCATAACCAGGGCGTGCGCACTTTATTGGGCCGTAATTCCTGGGATAACTTGCAATAGGTAGTTGTCATCCCAACCGGCCTTCATGCGCCGCGTTTTGGTGCTGCCTTTGGTCTTGGCGCGCTTCAGGAGCGACACGGCCACGCGCCGGAGCATCCCCAGGTTGGCCCCCGCGTGGCCGGTTCGGGCACGGCTGTCGTCCTCTCGGAACGCCACATCCAGTACCCAGTGCAGCCCATTCTCGATGCCCCAATGGTTCCGAATGTAACCGGCTAGCACCGCCGCGCTCACGCGCAGGCGGGTGATGTAATAGTGCCCGGTGCCCTCGTTCTTCTGACCCTTTACCCGGCGCTCCCGGCACACCAGCGCCACCGCGCCCACATCCGACCAACCATCCGGGTCTTGGACCACCGTTACATACCGCTCTTCCTCGCGCCCGTGACCCACACCCGCCTCGGCCGCCATGTCGAACACGTCGGCCACGGCGTCGTGCAACCCCTTCTGGTTCCCCTTCACGCACACCACGTACTCACCGCCCTGCTTGCGGATTTGCTCGATTGTCGCCTTCTGGCACCCGGCCGCGTCCAGTGTCACCACCGCGCCGTTGAGATCCAGGGCCGCCAGCAGGTCGGGCACCGTGGTGATCTCATGTCCGCCCTCGGGCACCGACCGCTGGCCCAGGATCAGGCGGCTCTCGGTCGCCCATGCGCTAACCAAGTGCAGGCACCCGGTGAACGTGTCCTGGGCCGACGCCCGCGCGCTCTTGCCATCGACCGCGATGTGGGTCAGCCCGGTCGAGTCGCACAGCTCCGACATCCAGCGCCCGAACCGGTCCGCGAACGCATCGGGATCGAGTTTGGCGAACACGCGCTCGAACGTGTCGTGGCTCGGAACCCCGTGGGGTAGCGCCAGGAACCGCCGAAAGAAGTCCTCCTTACTCTGGCCGTACTCGGCGATCTCCTCCCACCCGTCGGCCCCGGCGATCACCGCGCACGTGGCGATCACCAAGATGTCGGTGAGCTTGTGGAGCTTGTTGGCGGTTTCGATCCGAGGGTCGGGTACGTCCGCGAACACCGTGGTCAGTGCAAGGGGCATCGGGCATCCTCCTGATACCCTCGGTGTAGACGTAAACGCCTATATCGTCAGCAGTTCATAGTGCGCACGCCCTGCCGTTCATAGTGCGCACGCCCTGGGTTCATAACAGGCTCTAGTGATTGACAACCAGTCCGGCGACCTCGCGCACGTCAGTGACGAAGTCCACACGGTCCGCTCGCTCACCCCGGACTCCGACGCCGTCGGCCGGGTTCTCTCGCTGTAGTCCACGTTCTTCTCGCGGCCCGATCGGATCCGTTGTGGGTCGCGGTCGGGCCGTTTCCATTCCCTTCCCGTTGGAGGTACTTGCCACGACGACCGCAACGGCAGTCCCGTTCCCCCTCGCCGCCGGAACGCGGCTGCTGGGCGAGGTGATCTCATGGACCTGCTCCGGGGTGAGCGTCACCTACGCCGCCCTGGTCGCTGCTCTCACCGACGCTGAACTGGACGAGGGCGTCGCCCGCGAGCTGGCCCCGAAGCACGCCTTCACCCGCGCGTGCAAGAAGCTGTGTGACCGCCGCATTATCCGCCAGGTGGCCGAGGACGAGGGCACGGTTAAGTTCCAATTCACCCAGGAGTCCCGCGACGGCGACCGCTTCGAGTACACGCTGGAGACGCTCCTCACCCTCGACAAGAAGACCGGGGCGGTGACGTGCGACCTGCCGGGCCTCGCCACGCTCGCCCAGGAGGAACTGAACCGGGCGATCGACGACCGCAGCGGGGCCGACGTAACTCGCGTGATCCAGAAGCTGTTCGACCGGCACGCCGACCTCTTCCCGGTGCGCCCGCAAGGCGGGGCCTATTTCGTGCCGGAGCGGCACGTGGCGTTTGTGGACAAGGTGCAGGCGATGCTCGGTCGGCTCAACGGCCAGATCCTCCGGTTCCCGGTCCCCGCGGGGACGGCCGAGGGCGACCGGAGCGTGAAGGACGCGGTGGCCGCAGGGCTCGCGGCCCTGATCGACGAGCACCGCAAGGCGGTCGCGCAGTTCGGGAGCGACACCCGCGACGACACACTGAAGCGGGCCACCGAGAAGATCCGCTCGACGCAGTTCAAGGTCCAGGCGTACGCGGAGTACCTGCTTGACGAGAAGGGGCGGCTGGATCGCGAACTGTCGACCGCCCGCGACGAATTGCGGCAGAAGGTCGAGCGGCTCGCCACGGAGCCGACCGCGACCGCGTGAGTGTTCGCACCCGTCTCGAAGGCCGGGCCGCACGGCCCGTTCACTCCCGCCACCCCAACCCGGAGATCGACATGACTACCGGCGTGGCCCGTGCCCGCGACCGGACAGTCTTGTTCCTGACCACTCCCGCCCTGTGGCCGTGCTGGCCGTTTCTCCCCGTCGTCCGCCGCACCAGTGGGCGGGAAGAACTGGGCGTGGTGTTCGACGCCCGGTCGGTGTGCGGGCGGACCGGCTTCTCGGCCTGCGTGTTCCTGACCAACGTGTTCGCCCTGCCGCCCACCATCGACGAGTTCTTCTTGCTCTCCCGCCAAGCCTGCGACTCGGCCGACGAGCTGTTCGACGGCGGCTGGCAGGTGGATCGACTTTCGACTCATCCCCGGAGGTTACAAACGTGATTGCGATTCCACACGGGTTGTGCCGGGCGTTCCCGGCTCTGGCCCGAAAGTGCGTGTCCGGTGGGCCGGCACCTGCTGTCGTGTTCGAGGCGAAAGGCGGGACGCGGACCGTCTGGGTGGAGACCGACGACGCGGCCCTCGCGTACACGGCCCCGACGGAGGGTAGCGACGAGGTGCTCGTGGCCCCGATGGCCATGCTCGAAGCTGCTGCGGGGCCGGGCGGTGAGCCTGTCGAGTTGTGCGTGGGATCGAAGCTCAAGGGCGAGGACCGGTGGTCCGAGCGCGGTGTTCCGAAATCCCACCCGTTCGAGGCGATCCTGCCCGGCAAGCAGCACCGACCGCCCGACGCGCCGGAGGCGTGGCACGCGGTCCCGATCGCGTTCCTCGCGGCTCTGCACGAGTGCGGCCGGCCGGCGGCGAAGGACGCCGGGCGTTTCTCTTTGACCCGCGTGCAGCTCAGGGGCAAGGCGGGTCAGGTAGTCGCCACCGATGGACGCACCGCACTCCTCCGCGGTGGATTCTCACTCCCGTTCACAGAGGACGTGCTGGCCCCGGCACTCCCCGTCTTCGGGACTCGCGAGTTAGTCGGCGAGCGGGCGGTGCGTCTCGGGCGTACCACGACGCACCTGATCGTGGCCGCCGGGTCGTGGCGCGTGTTCCTGCCGATCGACAAGACCGGCCGCTACCCGGATGTCGCCGGTGTTGTGCCGCGCAACGCTCCCACCACCGTGGCGATCGACGACCGGGACGCCGCCGAACTGATCGAGAAGTTGTCGGGCCTGCCCGGCGGTGAGGCCGACCACCGCCCGGTCGCTCTCGCCGTCGACAGCGGATTCGTCGTCCGGGCCGGCGAAGAGAAGAGCGAGAAGATCTGCGAGGTGCGGCTGCGCCATTCGACTGCGAACGGCCCCGGCGTCCGGGCGGTGATCGACCGGCGCGTCCTGGGCCGTGCCCTCGCGCTCGGCTGCCGGACCGTTCGCCTCACTCCTGACAAGCCGGTCGTGTTCGAGCGCAAGGACACGACCCTTCTCACCGTGGCACTCGATCCGGCCCTCGCGGTCGGGCCGAAGCCTGATACCAACCCCACCATCACCAACACCAGAAACAACAAGGAGACTGCCGTGAAGAGCGAGACGAACGGGCACCCGCCCAACGGCCGGCACGACCCGCCGGACGCCGATTCCCCATTGCTCGCGGAAGAGTTGCGAGCCGCGCTGGGCGACGCCCTGACCGCGGCCGGTCGGCTGGTGGCCGCGCTCAAGCATCAGAAGAAGGAGAAGAAGGCTCTGACCCAGGTGTGGTCGAGCATGAAGGCCCTCAACCTCGGACGGGGGGGCCAGTCGTGACCAAGATCGTGACCACAAAACTGACCGGCCTCGCGGGCACGATGGCCGAGCTGAAAGAGCGGGTACGTATCGCTGTCGCTGGTGAGTTGGGCCGGGCGGTCGGGGACGCCGTGCGGCAGGTCGTTCAGGCGGTCGTCGCCGAAAGGCCCGAACCGCCGGCAGCACGTCGCCCGCCCGCGTCCCGCTGGGACGACGAGGACGAGGACGACCGCGACGGTTGGGACCGACCCCGCGACCCGTGGGGTGAAACCGGGCGTGACCGTAATGACGACGATGACGACTACGACCGCAGTCGCGGCTCACGCCGGGCCACCCCGACGCGGCATGAACCCCCGATCGCCGAGCCGTCTGCCGTGAGCGCGAGCATGACTGCCGCCGTCGCCGCCGGTGTGTACGTCGCCAGGTGGTGGCTGGTCCGCCGCGGCACCCTGCTGGCCGCCGCGGGCCCGGCCTCGGCGGCGGCCAGCAGGGTGCCGTCGGCGGGCCGCTCGCCCGCACCGCCGTCGCCGTCCTGGCCGCTACCGCAGACGTGCTGACCACCACCGACGCCCTCGACGACGGCGCCGCCCGGCTCGCACACGTCTGACGAACGCCCCGATCCGTTCACACCGCTCGCCCGTCACCAGCCCCAGGGCTCATCGCCCGCGGGTCACAGCCGGGGTGCGCGCATGGCCGGACCGGGGCACCGCGCACACGAACAGCATCACCCGCAAACTCACCGACCACGACCGACTCTCAGCCATCAATCACCGAACCTCAACACCACTATTCCGAAGGAGACCGACCATGTCTTCGACCGCCACCATGACCAACGGTAAGCCCCAGCGCAAGCAGCTCGCCGACCAGCTCGACCGCCTTGACGGGATCATCGACTGCCTGGCCGACCGCTTGCCGGAAGCCGTGGCCGACGCCACCCGCGAGGGTGCCCGCCAGGCCGTCCGCGACGTCATCCTCGAACTGCTGACGAACCCGGAGCTGCGCACCCTGATCGCGAGCCTGGCCCCAACCGCCCCGCCCGCGCCAGTGGAAACGCCGACCGCCCCGCAGCCCGTGGAGTCCGCACCCGCGAAGTCCGAGTTCTGGGGCCGGGTGAAGGAGACGTGCAAGAACGTGAAGGATGCCACCGTGCGCCGGTGCCGGGCCGCCAAGACCGCGGTGGTGACGACCGCACGGAGCCTGTCGGCGATCATGCCGCTGAAGAAGATGCTGCTGGTCGGTGCCGGGGTCGGCGTAGCCGTCGCCGCCGTCAGCTACGTGTGCCCGCACAGCGTCTCGGCGGCAGTGAGCGGCGTGTGCGGGACCGCGACCGCCGTCTGCGTGCAGGTGGGTCGCTGGTTCCGCCGCTCGGCCGGACTGTTCGGCTTCGGCAGGGGCTGACGACATGAACACGGCGAGGCAGTGAGTCGAACGTCGAAGTCGAGTGAAAGGCTCGGCCGGTCAAGCACTCCCGCGTGGGGTGCGTCAGCCCGTGCGGACCTCAACCCCGATTCCGACGTTCCACTCACCGATCCGCCGCTCAAGCCCGCACAACATTTCTTCTTCAATTAACCCAAAGAGAGGCGCCCGCCGTGGCCTACCCGATTACCCGATACCCGATCGCCTTCCTGATCTTCGTCGCGCTGTCCAGCGATGAGATGAGGATACCTGCTTAACCGCCCCAAACAATAGGGACACAGGGCCATTGAAAGTTTCACATTGGTGAAGTGAGGAGATCAATAGCTTCGTGGAATCGTGCGGCCAAGCGCCGTGTGGCTTGTGCGTGATTGTCGGTGTCCACTTGCGCCAGCACATGGACGGCCACGTTCCGCAGCGCGGCCAACACCTGCGGGGCTTGACCACAGCGCACCTGACACCCGTCCTCACCCAGGGTCACATCGCGGATGTAGTGCAGGCTGTTCTCGATCCGCCAATGCTCCCGCACGAGTTCCAACAGCCGTTGGGCGTCCACCTTTTCGGGAGGCAGACTCGTGATCCCGTGGACTACTTCTTCAAACGGCTTGCCATTGCGAATCCCCCATCGGCGCACGCGAAACCCCTGCTTCAACCCCGGCCACTCCTGATGCACCGTCAGGATCGAGGTGCTCTCCAAACTCCGGTGTTCCACCCGACCGTGGCCCTTGTCGAGACGGCGCGCGAACCGCGGGCCGGGCACGGGTTCTTTCGGGGCCACGCGGCCCGCGGGGGGAAAAAGTTGCGGCCACCGCCACGAACGTGAGTCCCGCTTCGATGTCGATGGCCAAGGCCGGTTGGTTGTCTTTGACCACGAGCACATAGTCATCGTTCCGGTCACGAATCGCTTGACACACCTCGGTCTGAGTGAAGATGGCGTCGCCGGTGAAGATATACCCGCCGGCGCGTCGAGGCAGGATGTTCAACAGTTCCAACGCGGCCTTGTGTTCGTTCGTCTTGGTATCGACCCGTAGTTGGCCCAGAACGGCCTGGAGTCGTGGGGCAAAGGCGGCCAACAGATGAACGCCGGGCAGACCCGCGGACCGATGGGCGCTGCCACGCGAGCACTTGCCGTCCATGTTCACGACCAGTGGATGCGCCGGTCCGGGCGCGGGTTGCGCGGGGTCCGTTGCGGGCGCGAACAGGGCGGCAATCCAGGCGCTGAGGACGGCTTCGAGTGCCGTCACATCGATGCGGGGGAGCAGTTTGGAGAGCATCGATCCGGTGGGAGTCTTCAGGCGCGGGAACCCGAGCAGCAGGGCGAATTCGGCCCCATAATCGTCGGCCAACTGCGCGATGGCGGCCGGCGAGCGGCGCCCCACGAGGATGCCGATGACGAGCAGGGCGAGAATCGGGGTGAAGGGGTACGAACGCCCCTGCCGGGATCGGGGATCGGGCACCGCACGGAGAGCTTCCAACAAACACGGACGACTCATCCGACTACTCCGGTGACACGCTACCCAACTGCGCGTAGCGAGCCAACCGGAATAGCGACTTCCCTAAATCTGCCAATGTGAAACTTTCAGTAGCCCTGAATAGGGACACCCCCCGGGCGCTTCTCAGGGCCGTTCCTTTATTCACACTGCGGGATGCCGATAAGCGCCTGTGCTTGGTCCGGGTGTATTTGAAGTTGTTCGATGGCCTCGTTCCGCAAGACGCGGCCAACACCGTGCGGGGCTTGACCACAGCGCACCTGACACCCGTCCTCACCCAGGGTCACATCGCGGATGTAGT
>HG799465.1:736699-756901 GCA_000531095.1 Gemmata massiliana
TGAGCAGGGCCAACGCGACGAGTCCAAGAAACGCAAGCAAGGGTGGACACGACCGTGGCGACTGCGTGGGTCGGGGAAGCGTTGGCGAAGCGCGTCGTACAGGGTGCGAGGGGGCATGCGCAACTCCGGGACCAAGAGGCAACGCGCCCCGATTACCCAACCGCACTCAAATCCACAACATGAAACAAGGAACGGCCCTGGGGCGCTTCTCACTTGCACTTCCACCATTCCACGCTATACCCGCGAGTCGCAACACTCGTATCTACGCGCTGAGGGCAGGCATGGACGCCGCAAACCCGCTGTGCCGCTGTTTGCTGCTGGTCGCCGGACTCGCCGTAATCGGTTGTCAGTCAGATAAGGGCAGCCAGATCGCACGCGGGCAGTTCCCACAAACCGCCGACCCGGTCGCGCCTATCGCGCCCCCTGCCCCGATTACCCCGCCGGCCCCAATCGCGCCGGTTGTGGGCGCGCCCGTCGTACCCGGGGCACCCGCAACCACGGACCCGCTCGGGCCGATCGCCCCGACCAAACCGGCCGACCTCCCGACCGTGGTTCCCGCGATCGGTGGGGGACCGGTCATGGGTAGCCCGGTACCCGTAGGCGCAAAGGGCGACATCCAGAAGACGGCCGCGGTCGGCGGCACAAAGGGCGCTGTACCCGACCTGCTCCGGACCAGCGACCCGCGCATCAAGATCGTGGCCATCGTCGGCGCGAACAACGTCATCACCGACCAAGAAGTCATTGAGGCCGTGTACCAGCAGTACCGCGAACTGGCCGCCCTCGAAGGGACCGCCCGGAGCGCGAAACAGAAGCAGATGTACGAACAGGTGCTCCGCAAAACGATCGAGCGCGAACTGGTTCTCGACGAAATGTACGCGAAGCTGAAAAAAGCCAACAAGATGAACATCATCGACGATATTAAGGTGATCGCGACACAAACGACCGACCGCCAGATGCGCGCGATCCGGAGCGATATGGGGGCCAAGACGGATGCCGAGTTCGCCGCGATCCTGCGCGCACAGGGGTTGACCGTCGAGGTGATCCGGCGCCAACTGGAGCGCCAGATGATGGCCGAGCAGTACATCAGCAGCGCGCTGCGGGAGAAGGTCCACCGGGCCGGTCTGGGCGAGATCCGCGACTACTACGACCGGTACCCCGACCAGTTCCAGGCCCCGGACCGCGTGAAGTGGCAGCACCTCTTCGTCGCCATGAAGAACTACAAGACGCCCGAGGACGCACAAAAACAGGCCACCGCGCTGTGGCAGCAGGCGTCGAGCGGGGCCGACTTCGGCCAACTCGCGATGAAGTTCGACGAGGGCATCGCGAAACAGCAGAAGGGGTTCGGTACCGGGGAAAAGCGCAACGAGATCCAGCCCGTTGACGTCGAAACAACGGTCTGGTCCCTGAAACCGGGCCAGACCAGTGGGTTGATCCAGACCCCGACCGGGTACCACATCGTGAAGGTGGTCGAGCGCGACTACGCCGGGGTGCAGCCGTTCGACTCGGCCGTCCAAAACAAGATCCGCGAGAAACTGACCAAGACCATCATGGATGCCGAGTACAAGAAGCTGGTCGACGACCTGTGGCGCAAGAACAGCGTCCGCATTTTCCCGGATTGATGCGGGTCAGTGCTTTTCACCTGCTTCGGCATCTTGGTCGCGCGAACGCGATGCGATCACTCCGGGTCTGCCGAGTACCCACCCGGTCTCGACCCGGACGTGATAGCCTTCGTAGACCGAATCCCGGAGCCAGCCCTTACACGCCTCAACGTCGACCACGGTGGAGTCAGCGAGCTGACACTTCACCCCGTGACGTGAACCAACGAGGTCGTACAAGTCGTTCCACGCATCGATCCACCGCATTTCGATTTCGGTGTTCGTTGCCATACGCACCCCGTATGTGTTTACCCACTCTTTCGCGGGTTCGGGTAGTGCTCCTGCATGACGTGCTTCATCTCGCGGACCGCGCGCTCCATGCCCACGAGCACCGCACGCGACACGATGCTGTGCCCGATGTTCAGTTCTTCCACGCCCGGGATGCGCACGATCGGCTGCACGTTCCAGTAGTTCAGCCCGTGCCCCATGTGAACGTGAAGTCCTAGCCCCACCGCCTGTGCGGTCGCGGTCCGGAGCTTCTCCAGTTCGCGCTGAACGGCCTCCGCGCCCTTCGCTTCGGAATAGCTGGCGGTCTGGAACTCGATGGCGTCCGCACCGAGTCGCGCGCTCGCGTCGACCTGCGCCGAGTCGGGGTCGATGAATAGCGACACGTGAATGTTCGCGGACTTCAGTTTCTCGATCGCACCTTGGACGCTCGCGGCGTTGGCGATCACGTCCAGCCCGCCCTCGGTGGTCAGTTCCTGGCGCTTCTCGGGCACGAGCGTGGCTTCGTCTGGCTTCACCTTGAGCGCGATCGCGATGATCTCATCGTAGGCGGCCATTTCCAGGTTCAGCCGGGTAGTGACGGTTTCGCGCAGGAGGTACACGTCCCGGTCCTGGATGTGCCGGCGGTCCTCGCGCAAGTGGATCGTGATCCCGTCCGCGCCGCCGAGCGTCGCGAGCACGGCCGCCGCAACCGGGTCCGGCTCGTTCGCCCGCCGCGCTTGCCGTACCGTCGCGACATGGTCAATATTCACACCGAGGCGAATCATTTTCTCTCAAGGCAAAAGGAAAAAGATAAAAGGCAAAAAAGGAGAATCAAAAGGCAACAGATTCAGTCACCCGACCATTGTTCTGTTTTACCTTTTTTCCTTTCTCCTTTTGCCTTTACGCCGCCCGCATTCAGCGGGTGTTGAAGCGGCTGAGGTAGTCGAGTACGGCGCGGTAACGGTCGAGTTCGCGGATCAGTATGCGGTACCCCAACAGTACAACCAGCGCGTCGAGGAGCCGTTCCGCGATCGGGCTGACGAACGCGACCGAGAACCACACCGAGAACAAGAAGTAGTTCAGCGCGAGTAGCACCCCGACGAGTGGGAACGCCACCTGCGCGGTACGGCTGATCCGATACCGCGGGTCGAAGTACATCCGCATCGCAAGCCGTACTTCAGCCCATATTTGCGCGACGAACCACCCGCGGCGGGCCGGCTCCATTGGCTCTGGTGGTGCGAGGATGGTCCCGACCGGAGGGGGCGGAAGTAGCCGCATGAGCGGCAGAATCGCCGGGGGAATCATCGACGCCACCGGTTGCTCGGTCACGGGAGCCGGCGGCGGGGACGGTTGTACGCTGGTCGGCTCGGTCATGCCCACTCCTCGGGCGGCGCGGTTCTCAACGTTGATAGCGTAATGCGAAAGAAACCGCGTGAACAGGGGACTTGCTTCGCGAGTCCGCCGCCGGGTGCCGCCCGCGTGAGCAGCAATGCACGAGGCACGCCTTATACTCACTTTTCCGGGATCGGACTCGCCTTTTCAGCGGTCGGGAACGCCTTCGGCAGCGCGAGCGTTACCTGGCCGGTCGCGGCCCATTCGGTGCCGCGTGTGATCGTGCCCGCGAACCCCCAGCAGCGCATCGCGTTCGCGTCGTGGCCCAGCGGGGTGTGGAACACGCGGCCCTTGCCGTAACTCACGGTCCAGATCATCGGTTCGTGCGCCTTCGTGCCGCTGGAGTACGCGGTCGCCAGCACTTTGACGTTCTCGATCGGGCCGCGCATGTTGTCGTACAGTTCGTCGCTAGTGTGCGCCCACTCTTTTGGCATCCCCTTCGTCACCGGGTGCTCGGGATCGCGGACCTTGACTGTGAACGGCCCGACGTAGGCGTGGCTCGACGTCTTGTCCTTGCCCGCGCCAACAATGACTTCGTTCCCTTCGTCGCTGTATTTCAACCGTTTGCCGAACTTCGCATCGCGCCAGCCCATGCCGATCATCTGGTTGTACTCCTTCCACCCGGTGAAGGAGTTGTTCGCGGCGTGGACCACGACAAAGCCGATGTCCCCGGCCTTCAAAAGCATCTCGAAATCATCGTTCAGTCCCCTGCCCCACGACTCGCCGTTGTAGTTGCTCACAACAACTCGGTAGTCACTCAACTTGGGGCGGAACTCCTCGAACGCGGTCTTGTGCTTCTTCCGCAGATCGGCCACTTGTGTCTCGTGGGCCTTCTTCTGTTCGGGCGTAGCGTCCTTCGCGAGTGCCGGCAGCTTCAGGGCCGGGGGACTGGTCGCCACATCTACCGTGAAGCGCCCCGAGTCTTCGAGGATCTTCTTCAAGATCGGTGTCGTTTGTTGCCAGTTGTGATTGTTCTGGCCATCAATGATGAGGACTTTGATCTTCGGGTCGGTACCGTGCGCGTGCAACGCAACGAACGCAGTGAACAATAAGGCAGCGAGGGATCGCATTTTGGAGGCTCCATTGTCCCTTATGAGGCAGTGAAGGCGGCTTCGCGGGTGTGATCCGTGCGGGCAGTCACATTTGCTAACGTTTTGGCCCGTGCGGGCGTCGCTTCTGCCGAATTCGCACGAATCGCTGTGATTTTCAGAACATTTCCGCTTCCGCGCCCTCCGGAGAGTACCAAATTCGGCTAACAAATGGCAGCAATTGTTAGCCGACCCACTTCTTCGTATTCGGAACGTAGCCGGTATTGCGTTCACATCCGACCCTCAACGCAATTCCATGTAAATAGTGAACTAAAATGCAGTTAAATTTCCTTCGGGTTCGCCTGTGGGATCTGTGGGCGCGGAAATCGATGGGGTACAATGCGCCCGTTAGCCAGAAAGGACACTGGCGTTCCACGCGCGAGTCACGGCTTCACATCTGAATCCGGTCGAAGATCCCGCAGTCGCCTCGCGCACAGTCACACAGCACATTTTGAGCCGCCTTCGTCGGAATCGGGTCACATCGGTACGCGGATTGCGAGCACAGTGGCAGATCAAACAACCTTTCGCCCGAGGGCAGTGCGATGGCAACCGAGACACAAAACGACGTGGTGAAGGTCTATTCCGGGTCACTGGTCACGGCCGAGCTGTACCAGCAAGCGCTCAAGGAAGACGGGATCGAGAGCACCGTTGTTGGACTGGAATTGAGTGCGAGTTTCGGAAGCGCGGTGCCGAACTCGGTGGAACTGATGGTTAAGAGCGAAGATACAGAGAAAGCGCTGGCTTCCATCAAACAGTTCGAGAGTGAGAATCAGCCCCTCGCCGATGAAAGCACGCTGCCGTCGTGAACAGTGACTGATCGGGCTTCGTACCGAAGTTTGGGAATAAACCGCCCCGCGCGGCGTCAGGTTTCCAGCAAGCAAGTCAGCGGTCATCCCAATCACCGGGTACGGAGCACGTCATGTCCCAGACGAACCCGAACGGGTTGCGGAAGCGGTACGTACACGCGGTCGCGTTCGCGCTCATCGCGAGCGCGGGCCTCGGTTTCACCGGTTGTGGAGGCGGCCAAGCGCCGCGCGGGTCGGAGATGCGCGCGGACGGAATGGTCGCTCAGTCCGCGCCGGACTCGTTCAACAAGCAGAACGCCGAAAGTTACAGTGCAATCGTCGAGAACGAGTACCGGTCGCCGCTCGTCGAGCCGCGCTCGACGTTTTCCGCCGACGTGAACACGGCCTCGTACTCGAACGTGCGCCGGTTCATCAACGAGGGCAAGCTCCCGCCGAAAGACGCGGTGCTGCTCGCGGAATTCGTGAATTACTTCCCGTACCAGTACCTGGCGCCCGCCGGCAACGATCCGGTGTCGCTCACACTGGACATCGCGCCGTGCCCGTGGAACACCGAGCACAAGCTCGCGCGGATCGGCGTTCACGCGAAGGAACTCTCACTGGAAGACATGCCCGCGCGAAACCTCGTGTTCCTCATTGACACGTCGGGATCGATGGCCGACTCCAATCGGCTCCCGCTCGTGAAGGAATCACTCACACTCCTCGTCAACCGGCTGACCGATAAGGACCGCGTCACCATCGTGACCTACGCGGGCGAAGCGGGCCTGAAGCTCCCGCCAACGCCCGGCAGCCGCAAACAAGCGATCCGCAACGTGGTGAACGGCCTGCACACGGGCGGCAGCACCAACGGCGAGGGTGGGATCAAGCTCGCCTACGAGATGGCCCGTCTTAACTTCATCCAGCACGGCTCGAACCGTGTCATCCTCTGTACTGATGGCGATTTCAACGTTGGTGTGTCGAGCCAGAGTGATTTGCGCCAACTCATCGAGCGAGAACGAGCGAGCGGGATCTTCCTGTCGGTTCTCGGGTTCGGCATGGGCAACTACAAGGACGACCGGCTCAAGGAACTTGCGAACTACGGCAACGGCCAGCACGCCTACATCGACACCATCGCGGAGGGGCGGAAGGTGTTCGTCGAGCAAGGCGGCGGGCTGGTGTGCGTCGCGAAGGACGTGAAATTCCAGGTGGACTTCAACCCGGCAAAGGTAAACGCCTACCGGCTGATCGGATACGAGAACCGCATTCTGAAGCAGGAAGATTTCAAGAACGACGCGAAGGACGCCGGCGACATCGGCAGTGGGCACACGGTGACGGCGCTGTACGAGATCGTCCCGGTCGGCGTGAAGATCGATCTGCCCGAAGTGGAACCGCTGAAGTACCAGAAGCCCGCACAAACGAAGGGCAACGCGAGCGAGTGGCTGACCGTGAAAATGCGTTACAAGCACCCCGACAACGAACAGAGCAAGGAACTCGCCGCAGTGCTGAAGGGCGCGGGTGCGACTTCGGGTAGCGAAGACTTCCGGTTCGCGAGCGCGGTGATCGAGTTCGGGCTAATTCTCCGCGACTCCAAGTTTAAGGGCGACTCGAACTTCGATCGCGTGCTCGAACGAGCCCGTGGCGCGGCAAACTTCGACCCGAACGGGCACCGCAAGGAGTTCATCGAACTGGTTCAGAAGGCCCGAGACCTGAGTTCGCACGCCGTGCGCGAGTAAATGTGGCGAGGTGAGTCGTCTCGAATTGGTTGTGGTGAATTCTGCCCCTAACACGTGCGGATGGCATAGGCACGTGTTAGGGCGGACGCCACGTTAAGGCTCACCAAGTTCGAGTTCTAGGCGGAACCCTGCGGGGAACCGATCCCACCAGCGCGCACACCACGGGCCGATTGACACGACGCGGCTGGCCAGTACGCGAGTACCTTTGGCAATGTGTTCTTCTACGACGCACTCGAACCCCTCTTCAGCCGCACAGTAGCGGTGCTCCTCCCAGTAATAACCCCGCGAGACCAGCAGCGCATCTTCCCAATCGCACCCGAGCCACTCGGCCGAGATCGTCCGATAGAGTACTGCTCCGACAGGAGAAAAGTCGATCTTGCCCAACCAATACGTGCCCGGGAACGGCTTCGGCACCAGTTTGTCAGGGTGAAGTGGGTCGAAAGCGTAACAGCACTCTTGCGGGCGGTTCTCCGCAGTTCGGGGGAGTGCAAGGTGCGCGGAGTCAGCGCCGAGGAGCGTGCGAATCTCATCGGTCGCATGCTGATCCACGACCCTCAACCACCCGTACCGCAAGCACGCCTCCAACCCTTCACGGCATTGTTCGTCCGAGACAGTGACCCCGAGGTACCGGCTCCCGGATTTCGCTGCATCACGCGCAAGGTTGACGACCGAGTTCCGGAAAGAACCCGACTCCATGCTCTGCAACAGGAGCCATTCCGCGAGCGCAACGTTATGGCGGTCGAGGATGTCCAGTAGTCGATTCGGGTCGGCACTTCGCACGGTACGGTCGAGGAAACAAGTTTCGCCGCCACCACCGCCGCGCCCCTGCCACTGCCTCCGCTCCTCAAGGTCGATGCGGTAGCCCTCGGGGAAGCGGCGCCACCACTGGACACGCCACGGCCCGACCGGAGCAGGACCGGTGACGGCCACAACTTCATCCCCGCCCCGGATCTCCTCCATCGCCGCGACCGCCACCGCTTCGGTTCGGAAGTAGTGAGCGGTTTTCTCGTGAACAACATCGGTGTAGTCAGAGAATCCTTTCGCGGGCCAGCACCGCTCAACGAGCCGTCTCCACAGGCCCGCTCCAGAATCGGTAAAGTCAACGCCCCCGACATCCGGAAGGCCATATACAGGTCCGAGTACCCCACCCTTTTGAAGCTCGCTCACGATCCTCTTACGGGCCGGTTCATCGATGACTTGCAGCCAACCTCTGGCAAAACAATTGGTCAGTGCAATCCGGCATTCCGCCTCGGTCACCTCACCGTAGTCTTCTTGTCTAACGACACCGGGTAAATCAGATGGGGGTACGGTAATGCCGTAGTAGATCACGGTGAAAAGGGCCGCGTCTGCTGCCGTAAGCCCCAGCTCAGTGAGTGCTTCAATTCGAGTGCGTTCTTGGGCGGCGCGAACTGCGTCGCGGGCGCGCTGTTGGTCAGCGCGGATTTCGTCGCGGTTGCGAATCGGATCGGACAAGAGGATAGGTGTGAGTTGGGTAGCACCGAACTTCAACCACAACCGCACGGACAACCGTGCTGCCGCTGAAGCCGAGATCGTGCGTCTCACGAGATGTGAGGATACCCCACCCCGACGAGACATCAAGTGTGGCTCCCGATCCCAATCTCGTGGGCACCCAAGAAAATCGCGAGAAGTCCGGATCGGCCAATCCCAGGGCGATCACTTCTGGAACAGTGAGTCCCACAGGAGCATGCCCCCGAGAAGCGCGCTCGCGAACCCGAGGAGCGTCACACAACCACCGCCCGGCCAATCACCGGGCGCGAGTACGGCACGCGACGGGGCGAGCGGGTCGTAGTACGCCGTCACCTCGTACCCCGCCATCACTTCTTCACTGCGGCTCCGACCAACAATCACCTCGGTACGTACAGCTTTTCCACCAACACGGAATTCGATCGTCGGGTAGTGGAAGTCGATACCCCCGTCGTCGTTAGAGGACTCGGTGCGAACGGATACGACCCGCGCTTTGACGCGAACCGCGCGGCGAAGCAGTTGCTGCTTTTTGCGCCGCTGCTCGATCCCGCCCGCGACGCCGAGCAAACCACCGGCGAAGAACAAGAGCCCGAACCCCAGGCGATGATCGATCACAGGTGCTCCCGTGCGAACTTGGTGGCGGAGCTGTTGTGTCCGTGCGGGCTACAAAAGCGGCCGAAACACCCGCAGACTTCACTTGATCGGCACCAAGTTGTTCACAAACTGTGAGGTGCAGTTCTCCCAGGTGTACCGCGCGCCCTCTTCCGCACACGCCACGGTGTTTCCGCTCACGAGTGCGCGTGAAACCGCACACCCCAAATCAGCATCAAGCGCCCCCAATTCGTCCCGCGTCACGATGTCTACGGGACCGGTGACTGGGTAAGCCGCGACCGGCAGCCCGCTCGCCAGTGCCTCAATGAGCACAATGCCGAACGTGTCCGTGCGACTCGGAAAGACAAACACGTCCGCTGCCGCGTACACTTCGCCGAGCGCTTCACCCCGGCGATAGCCGAGGAACACGGCTTCGGGGTGCTGGCGCTCCAGCTCCGCGCGAGCGGGACCGTCGCCGACCACGAGCTTCGTGCCGGTCGTTTTGAGCCTCAGAAAGTCGTCGATGCCCTTCTCGTGTGAAACGCGACCGACGTAAAGTAGGATGGGGCGCGAGTAACTCGTTTCCACTTTCGGGCGCGGGCGAAACGTGCCGAGATCGACCCCGCGCGACCACCTGCGTATGGGCGCCCGGAACCCGCGGTCGATGAGTTCCTTCTCCAAACTCGGCGTCGCGACCATCATGCACGACGAACCGCCGTGGAACCACTTGAGGAACTGGTAGGTGATGCTTTCGGGCACCCGGGCGAGGCGCTTGAGGTATTCCGGGAACCGCGTGTGGTACGACGAACTGAACCGCCACCCCATTCGCCGACAGAACCTGCGAACCCAAAAGCCCAGCGGCCCCTCTGTGGAGATGTGGACGTGATCGGGCCGGAATTTGCCGATCCGTTCGTAGATGCGCCCGGTGCGCATGACGCAGAGCGGAATTTCCGGATAAAACGGCACCGGGAATTGTGGGAACCCGGTCGGCTCGATGACCTCGACCGCGTGTCCCTGCTGGCGGAGCAGGCTGGCGGTGGTATCGAGTGTCCGCACGACGCCGCTCACTTGCGGGTGCCACGCATCAGTCGCGATGAGGATTCGTGCCATGCGGGAAGTTTCGCGCTTCGGGCCGCGAGTTTCAAGTTCCCTCACATGTGAGTCGCGTGAAGTGTTGAACGTGCGTGTTTGGGTTGGGCGGGTTGTCCCCTTGCGAACCGGAGGTTGGTGCCGTGCCAGATCCCGATAAACGGATGCTCCGCGACCTCAAGCGGGCACTCAAGAAGCGCGGGAACAAGCACCGCCGTGCGGAGCTGAAGAAGAACCTCGCGGACAACCCGGACGAGGCCGCGCACGCCGAAGAGAACCTCGGGCGCTACCGCTCCGACACGCTGAACAAGCTCGATAACGACAGCACACGGAAGAAGAAGGGCGCGGACAACGAAGACAAGAAAGGCGATCGAGACGAGTAGCGCCCGCTCCGTTCTCGGCGCGGGCGAGCGCAGCGAGACGGTTGCCCCAGTTACTTCACGATGCGCTTGAGGATGAAGTGAACCGTCGTGACGGACGCTTTGGCATCCGGAGCGGTCGGGTTCGTCGTGGACACGAGTTCGTACCCCTCTTTCGCGAGGCGGTTCAGTTCTTTCTCGGCCTCTTCTTCCTTCCCAACGGTCAGCGCGACGATCCGGAATTCGGTCCGCGGCGGGGGCGGAGCCTTCTGGAAGTAGTACACCGTTACGCCTTCGGCTTCTTCCACTGACTTGGGCCGATCCGCTCCTTCCTTGGCCAGCGCGATCACGACCCGGTTGTTGGTGATCTCGACAACACCCAGCCCCCGCGTTTTCTTCCCACGTACAGGAACGGTTTCGACGTCGATCGTGATGGGCGATTTCGTCGGGTCGAGTGTGTATTCCATTGTGATGGGTGTACCGGTCGCCGTGCGCGACTCGATCACGATCTCGTTCCTGGAGATGCTCGTTGCACCACGAATGGCCGGTGCGAAAGGATTTGAAGAAAGGCCGTCAACCGTTGCCCCCGGGAAACCACCCCTCTCCCTATCTCTCGCGGTAGCAGCCGCGGCCCCGTTATACGTCGCCATGAGTGTGTACTTGCCCTCGATCGAGGGCGGGGCGGGGTCTTGGGAACGGGCGCGCTGATCTTTTCGTCGGCCCGCGTGCTCGTCAATGCAATCAGAACGGCCGCGAGGGGGAGGAGCTTCCGCATAAGTGCGATCCTCAAAGTCGGGAGAAGCGCGTAACCACGACCCAAGATACCCGTCGCGCCAAGTCGCGTGCAAATGATAATGATGTGAGGCGAACGACACGCACAGTCGCCCTTATTTCGGATTCGGCTCCAATACAGATGGGGTTACCACACGAGTGAAGAGAGGATCACCGCAACGGGCGTCGATCGTAGGTGCGGTGGTCGATCAGGTACTGGGACAGCCCGAGCGGGCCGTTGAGCCAAGAGTGCGTCTCCCCGCTGACGAGCAGGCCCCGCTCGAAAAACTGGCGCACGATGAACTCGCTTCCGGCCACACCGAACCGGGTCAGCCGGTAGTAGCCCCGCTGGAACTGTGGGTCCATGTCGGTGACGGCGTGGATGCAGTCGCATCCGCTGCCGTCAGCCCCCGCACCGATGGTATCGATGCACTGATAACCGACCTGACCGCTCTCCATGAACTCCTTCTGGAGCAGGAACCGGCGGTACCCGCGCGGCTGGATCTCATACGGCCCCCACGACACGACGTGCTCGCGGAGTTCCAGGGCCATGCGAATTGTCTCGTGGAGTTCCAGGTTGCGCCCCGGCTCCGGAGTGAACTTCCACGGGTGAATCTCCAGAGTGGCCGGCATCCAACTGATAGTGTGAGTTTCGACCACTTGCGGCGCAGAACCCGGCACCTCGACAGTTTTGACGAGCGTGGCCCAAGTGTGCGTGTACCGCGGCGCCCGGAGCGTCCGCTCGGAGCCGAACACGATGATGTAGAACCGCTCACCGGGAGCCGCGTCGTTGGGGATCGACTCCGGGGGTAGTTTGTGAACCGGGGACAACGACTGGGCGCGACCGGCGCACCCTGCGACCGCGCAGGCGAACAGCACGAGCCCCAGGCGGCCGAGCGCTGCGAAGGTCATGATTCTCTCCCGCCAGTGGTTCGTTGTGAGCGCAGTTCGCCCCGTAGTTAGAATCGCCCCTCTAACGGTGGGTGAGGCTAAAGAAAGTCGCCGAGACGTGTCGTGCAAGTCCCACACAGGCCGCACGGTGTGCAAATCTTGCCCGACTTGTCTGGTCTAACCACTTGGTCGAAACAGATGGGGCGGAACGAGCGCTGTCCGCAGCTCGAATCGCGGATAACGCAGGGGCCGGCTACAGAAAGCAATCCGAACGAGGTGGAACCAAAATGGGTCGAAGCTAGATCGAACGAATCACCCGGCGCGTAACCGCTCGCCCAGTCGCTTCAAACCTTCTTCGACTGACACACTCGGCTCGTAGCCCAGGTCGCGGCGCGCGGCGGAGATGTCGTACCAGTGGGACGTGGACATCTGGCTCGCAATGAACCGCGTCATCGGCGGTTCACCGGGCAAGCGGAGGCCCCAATACAGCCACTCCAGCACTCGCCCCGCGAGTTTGGCCTTCCACGCGGAGATGCGCTTCGTGACGGGCGGCGCCCCGGCCTCGACCAGCACGCGATCGATGAACGGCCACAACTCCACCGGCTCGTTGTTCGAGATGAAGTACGCCTTGCCCGCGAGCGGCGAACCGATGTCGAGCCGGTCGGCCGCGTCGAGTTGCGACTGCGCCGCGTTGTCGATGTACGTGACGTCCACCTTGACCGGGCGTGCGCCGATCCGCTTGAGCTTGCCGGCGCGTGCCGACGCGATGATTCGCGGGATTAGGTGCGGGTCGCCGGGGCCGAAGATCAGGTGCGGCCGAAGCGACACGGTCGCCAGGTCGGGGCCGTTCGCGGCGAGAACCGCCTTCTCCGCCTTCGCTTTCGTCTCGGAATAGTACGTGTAGAAGTGCTTGGAGTACGGTAGCGCCTCGTTCGCGCCCTCGTTGTCTTTTCCCTCGTGAACGACGCTCGGCGTGGACGTGTACACCAGCCGGCGGACGCCGAGCTTCTTGCACGCGGCGATCACGTTCAGCGTGCCGGTCACGTTCGTGTCGAAGTAATCGGAGTAGCGCCCCCACACCCCGGCCTTCGCCGCGACGTGAAACACCACATCGCAGCCTTCCACCGCGCGCTCGACGGCTTCCGGGTTCGACAGATCGCCGAGCGACTGTTCGACACCGAGTTCGTCGAGCCACGGGTACGCGGAGCGGGTGAACGAACGAACGGAGTCTCCCCGCTGACGGAGCAGGCGCACGACCGCCCCGCCGAGAAAGCCGCCGCCGCCGGTCACCACTGCTTTCACGCTTGCGCCTCCGGGGTCCACTTCGGGCCGAGTTGCTTATCGGCCCACACCGCTAACTTCTCGCGAAAGATCTTCGAGTTGTGCCGCACGTCTACTGGAAACGTACCAGGGTGCAGTAAATAGGTGGTGACTCGTTCGGTATGAACCGTCGCCCCGGCGCGCTGACGCAACTTGGTCTTGATCGCTTCCGGAGTGGGCAATTGTTCTCTGAGCGCCGGATAGTTTGGTAGCTCGACGCACAATACCGGATACGTCACCCCACTCCGCGTAACCCCCACCAGTGCGGTACGTGCCACCAGATTGCAGCGGTTGAACACGGGTTCCACCATATCTGTGAACAGCGTGCCGTGAGGCGTTACGACGCGGTGCGACTTCCGGCCGCAGAACCAGAGGCGCCCGTGCGCGTCAAGATACCCGACGTCGCCCATGCGGTGCAGTACGTCCCCGGTCTTTGGGTCGCGAATCTTCGCGAGTTTGGTCGCGTCGGGCCGGTTGTAGTATTGCCGCGTTACAATCGGCCCGCGGACCACGAACTCGCCGACCTCGCCCGGCGCTGCGAGCAGTGAATCGCTCCACTCCGCAATCGGTTCGTCCGAAATGCGGATGGCGTACACTTCTACCCCCACGACCGGGCGCCCGACGCACACTCCCCTGCCCTGCTCGGTGAGGGACCGCGTCTCGCCGAGGATCTCACGGCTGCCGATGTTCGCAACGGGAAGCGCTTCGGTCGCGCCATACGGCGTGAACACTTCCACGCCGCTGCCGAGGAGTCGGACGAATCGCTCAAGGGACGTCGCCGAAGCCGGAGCACCAGCGGAGATGACGCGCCGGAGCGAAGAGAGGCGGGCAGAACCTCCCCCCCTGAAGGGAAGGGGGCGGGAACCACCCGCTCGTTCACACTCGCGGTTCGCCCAGAGGCACCCAACACCTGTTCCCCTTTCCCTTCAGGAGGGGGCGGGGGGGGTAGGTTGTGGCTCCAACCCCTCCCCAACCCCTCCCCTAAACGGAGAGGGGCTTAAAACCGCCGCGGACTGCTTCGCGCCTGTTGCATTTGGTTCTGTTCCCCCTTCCTTCTTAGGGAAGGGGTTAGGGGTTAGGTTCTTCCAACTCCCCCAGCCGCCGGATCACCGCGGGCGAGCCGAACATATTCGTCACGCCGAACTGTTTGATCTGCGCCGCGGCCTTGTGCGGGTCGATTTGTGCCGGGCGGCTCGCGTTCATGTCGGGGATCACGCACGTCATCCCGAGCGCGGGGCCGAACAGCGCGAACAACGGGAACGTGCAGAGATCGATTTCGCCCGGTTCGATGCCGTAGGTCGCCTTCAGCAACTCCACTTGCGCCGCGAAGATTCCATGTGTGTACACCACGCCCTTCGCGACGCCCGTGCTCCCGCTCGTGAAGAGGATCGCGGCCGGTTCGGTCGCTTCTGATTCGGGGATGTGATACGCCCCGCGCGCGCGGCCCGTCTCGCGCAAGCGCTCGAGTGACGTGTGGCAGTAGAACCGCCACTGGCCGACGTTCACGGTCGTGCGGAGAGTCTTTCTCGCCCACCCCAGCACGCGCCGCGCGACGTGGGCCTTCGCGATCCCGATGAACGCTTCGGGTTCCGCTTCCGCGAGGCACTTGCCTAGGTTCTTCACGCCCATGCCGGGGTCGATCAGTACCGGCACCGCGCCGACCTTGAACAGCGCGAACGTGAGCGCGAAGAAGTCCGGTGTGGGTGGAACCATGAGGGCCGTGCGCGTGCCGCGCGCGATGCCGATGGATGCCAGTCCGTGCGCGATCGCGTCGGAATCAGCGTTGAGTTCGAGGAACGTGAT
The DNA here is from genome assembly GCA_000531095.1 of Gemmata massiliana. Taxonomy (GTDB): domain Bacteria; phylum Planctomycetota; class Planctomycetia; order Gemmatales; family Gemmataceae; genus Gemmata; species Gemmata massiliana. Next base: position 751,866 of record HG799465.1, read on the forward strand.
CGCGCGGTGCTCGGTCGGGCCGTCCGCGTTCACCCGACCGATCGGCGCGTGAATGGCCACCTGCGCCGGGTGCTGCGCGGCCATGCGTTCGAGGTGCGACGCGACGTTGAGGGAAGGATTGGTCATATCGTCGCGCGTTCGGTCTCATTCCGGAATCGTCGCATCGATCTGAACGAGCCGCGACCGCAAGGGAGCGGGAGGTGCCACCACTCCCTTGCGGTCGCGGCTCGTTACAAGAGCCCGAATCAGCTCAATGGGTACCGTTGCAGGAACTCCCACACGCGCATGATGGCGAGTTCGCCCGCGTCGTCCAGGAGGTAGTGCCCGCAGTCGGGCCACGTGTGGACCTCCGCGTGTGGGAAGTGCCGCTTCCACTCTTCGAGGAAATAGTGGTCGAACACGAAGTCCTTCATCCCCCACAGTAGCAGCGTCGGGGTGTCGCGGAACTTGTCGAGCGCGGCCGCGGTCCCCGCAACGATGTCGTACCCTTCGTCGCCCGGCGTCAGCGGGATCGTCTGCACGAACTTCAGCACCGCGACGCGGTGGGCCGCAGTGTCGTAGGGCGCGAGGTAGCCCGCTCGCACGTCGGCCGGAAGCGGGCGCCGGGTCGCGCACCACTTCGCTGCGTATTTGCAGAACGCATTGCGCCGGGTGATGAGCCACGCACCCAACTTGGTGTTGCGCCCCCACCAGAGTGACCGCGGAAGCTTCTTCCCCGGCGGGAGCGGGAACGCCCCCGTGTTCGACGCCACGATCCGCTTGATGCGGTCCGGGTGCCGGGCGGCGAACCCCATCCCGATCATCCCGCCCCAATCGTGCAGCACCAGCGTCAAGTTCTTGGTCAGCCCGCGCTCTTCGAGGAGCCATTCGAGGTCGTCGATCCGGCTCTTCAGCGAGTAGTCGTACCGACTGAGGGGCGGCTTATCGGAGAGGCCGCAGCCGATGTGATCGGGCACGATGCAGCGGTACGATTCCCGCAGCGACAGCACGAGGTTGCGGTAATAGAAGCTCCACGTCGGGTTGCCGTGCAGCATCACCACCGTGTCGCCGGCGCCCTCGTCCAAATAGCTCATCCGCAGCCCGTGGCGCGTCGCGACGCGCGGGAGGAACGGGTACAGCGGCATCGCCGGGCTCGGGAACGGCGGCGCGTCTTCATCGGCCGACGGGTGCGTGGTACGAAGTGGCGGGGGGGCGTCGGAACCGGGAGCCGCGGTGTTACTCATAGAGATCGGGGTCGTCCGCTCGCGTCCGTTGACGAACCGCGCGGGGACCGGCGCGGCTCACATGAAATACGGGTCACCATTCCAAGCCGAGCATCAGACAGTTCAGTCCGCTGCCGATGCCGAGGAAGCCCACCCGGTCCCCGGGGCGGAGGAACTCGCGCTCCTCCGCGATTGCCGCGGTGATGGGCAGCGATACCGTGCCGATGTTGCCGAGGTACTCAAACGTGCTGAAGTCCTTTTCCGGCGGGATGCCGATCCCCTTCAGAACCGCTTCGCGGTGCCCGGCGCCCACCTGGTGGCAGATCACCTTATCGAGGTAGTCCGAGCGCCAGCCGAACTTGGCGAGGAACTTCTGCCACGTGCGGTTGCCGAGTTCGACGCCGTACTTCAGTACCTCGCCCGCGTGCGTTTCCATGAACGGGATCATGACGTGCCGCAGACCAAGGTCGAGTCCTCGCTGCATTATCGCGTTGGCGTTGTCGACGCCCTTCTGCACCAGTCCCGCCGCGTTGTGACCGAGCACGCGCTCCACGGTGCCGACCGCGGCCGGCAGGACCGATTGCAACCCCCACCGGCAGAGCGAGTGGTGCTGTGGAGCGTTCTGCGTCACGCCGCCGAGCAATTTTCGCCGCTTCTCGCGCGACATTTCCGCGCTCACGACGAGCACCGCGACCGCGCCCGACCCGCCGGTGAGCGTGGCGATGCTCTCGCGGAACAGTTCGACCGATTTCGTGCGCACCATCCGGTCGATCACGTTTTCGTTGATCTCGCGCGCGGTCTCGGCCGAAACCACCAGCCCCGCTTCCGCCTGCCCGAGTTCGATCTTGTTCGCGATCTCGACGATACCGTTGAGCACCCCGAGGCAGGCGTTGCTCAGGTCAAAAATAGCCGCGTTCGGGTTGATCTTCAGTTCGTGAGCTACGGCGCACGCAGTGGCCGGCTCGAAGTTCTCGCGGCACACACCCGCGTAGATCAGCACGTCGATCTCGGAGGCCGACATATCGGCCGCGGCGAGCGCCTTCTTCGCGGCGGCGGCGGCCCCGCGCGAGAGCGGGTAGCCCGGTTCCCACCACCGGCGCTCGTTGATGCCGGTGAGCAGTTCCAACTGCCCGGGCGACATTTTGAGTGCTTGGTACACCGGCGCGAGTCGCGACTCCAGCTCCGCGGTGGAAACTACCACCGGAGGGAGCTCGTACCCGATCGCTTCGAGGTGAACGCGGTTGTATTTCATGCGAGGGTCGGCACCGGGTGTTTTCTGGTGGCACGGGCGGTCCTGCCCGTGCTCCGCGACGCATGCGAGTACCGACTGCTACTCTAGAGTAAAGTCGGTCATCTGGTAGATGACGCGCCCGTCCACGGTGAGAAATCCGTTCGCGGTCAGGCGCCGATGATCGTCGTCCGCCGCGACGATTTCAAGCACAACTGTCACCTCGCCGTCGGTCGGTAGCACCTGCCCGCGGTACACCCAGGTGTGCGGCGCGTTCCGCGCCACCGTGTGCCACGCCTTTTCGGGGTTCCCCCAGCGCTTCCAAGCCGCGAACTTCAGCAACTGGAGGAACGATTCCACCCCCAGCGACCCAGGCCACACCGGGTCTTGGTAGAAGTGCGCCTTAAAGAACCAGAACTCCGGGTCCACCTTGATCGCGCCGACCACGAGCCCCAGTCTCTTGGCCCCGCCGTCCGGGATGTACGCGGTGACGCGGTCCACCATGCGGAGCATCGGCCCGGGAAACGGCGAACTGTGCGGCAACACCTCGCTCTGTGCTCGTATCAGTTCTCGTTCGCTGGGCCACGGCACCTTCGCGTCGCGGATGCCGACCTGGTTCGCGAGCGCCGGCTTCGAGAAGAACCCGAAGTACGTCGTGCCCTTGTAAACGTCCCCCTGATCGTCCCGCACGAGCATGTCGTAGTGCTGGATAATCATGCCCGCGGAGTTCGAGACGTTCGTCATCTTGACGGTCGTCGTCAGCGTCCCGGTACTCGGCGTAACCGCCCGGAACTGCGTCCCCTTCCCGCCCAGATTGCGGAAGCTCAGGTCGTCCTTACTCGTGAGCGCCGACCCACAGTACGCCGCGAGCCACCCGCACGGCTGAAGGGCTATCTCCAACAGGACGCTGAACGGCATGTTCTCGCAACGATTCGCGTCGAAGTACCACTCGTAAGGCGGGACCGCGTACTTCGCCTCGCAGCTCGCCCCGGCCTTGAGTACGAATGGCTCGCCGGTCACGGCCGTGATGCAGTCCAGGAACTGGTACGGCGGCCCCGGGAGCCGGGCGATGATGCGCTCGGAATCGAACACCTTGTACGGCGCGCCGAACGCCTCCGACGGCTTGCCGTTGGAGTACGCCATGATGGAGGCGGAATCGTACAGAGGGAAAGACGACCCCTCCCCAACCCCTCCCCTAAGCGGAGAGGGACTTAATATCGCCGGCCCGGTCGGTGTGCGGTGCTCACGACCGCGTTTGTGCTGCGCAATCTTCGTTCCTACGGAAGGGGGTCGGGGGGTTAGGTTCCCCCGCCCAGATCGCGCCCAACCGCGCGCGCGTCAGCCCGGTCATCCGCAGCGTCATGTTGGTGATTTCGACGATGGGCTTGCCGTCGGCGTACATCAGCGCGTCGGCGATGCAGAACGGTTCGGGCCGGTACCCGAGTTCCTTCACCGTCACTTCGTAAGTCACCGTCTTCGTGGACGCGATGACCTGCCCGCGGCACTTCAATCGGCTGTTCACACTCGGGACCGGTTCGTAAACGACTTCGTCCGCTTCCCCGACCCAGCCCGTGCGCATGAGCAGCACGCGGAGCGTGTGCAGGCAGCACTCGTACATGAGCGTGCCCGGCATTACTTGATCGTCCACGAAGTGGCACGTCAGGAACCAATCGTCCGGGTGAATGTCGAACTCGGCTCGCACGAACCCAATTCCAAATCGTCCGCCGGTCGGGTCGATGAGCGGCACGCGGTCCACGAGTCGCAGCATTCCGCCGGGGATCGTTGCGGGCCGGCGCAAGTGTGCCCGCGCAAAGTCCGCCCCGAACGCGGTCGCGAGGTCGCCGGCCCGGAGCGCTTCGACCTGCGCCGCGTTGAGGGCACATTGAGCTTGCGGTACGAGGTCGGTCCAGTCGCTCGGTTTCTTGCCCGGAAGCCGCTGCTTGTCAAGCGTCGTCTGGACGATCCCCTTCCCCGCGGCCAGTGCCTCTGCGGTGAAGAACCCGGCGACGCCGTTCCGCATCGTGATGAGCGGTTCGCCGTTCACAGTGCCATCGAACCAGAAGTGAAACAGCCACGCACCGGCCTGCTGCACGAACTTGTCGATGTGGATGTCGTACACGATTGTTTCGCCGACCTTCGGCAGCCCGCGGTGGAACGACACGACCGCGTCGAGCAGGCGGTACACCGCCAGTCCGCGCGTCTCGAAGTCGATGCCGAGGTACCCCGAGAGGAACAGGTCGGCCTGCCCCGATTCGACGCAGATCGCGGTCGGAATACGGTCCGTTTGCAAGTACCAGCGGTCAGAATGAACCGTGTGCTCCGTGACGACGCGCCCGGTCGTCATCGACTTCGGCTCACCCTCAATGAGCGTGATGCGGTCCACGAGTTGGAGCGGGCCGTCCGGCAACCGCACGCGCGTCGGGAACGAATCGACTTCCGCGAACACCGGTCCGAGCGCATCGGCCACTCGCCCCGCGGCGAACGCACAGCACTGCTCGTAAGTGAGCGCGCGCGGGACGGAATCCACGCCCTCACCAATCTCTTCTCCCCCTTCCTTCTTAGGGAAGGGGGCCGGGGGTTAGGTTCTGCAAACAACCCCTCCCAAC
>HG799465.1:757043-767487 GCA_000531095.1 Gemmata massiliana
TGCAAACAACCCCTCCCAACCCTCCCCTAAGCGGAGAGGGGCTTAAAACCGCCGAGAGATCGGCGCCCCCGTCACTCGACATAGGAAGAATCGACTGGCCGCCGCGCATCCACGTTTCGAGGAGCGCGGTCTGGAACCGCACCACATTCGCGGCGGACTCCATCAGCCTCCCGTTGACCCGCAGGAACGCTTCCTGGGCCTGCATGTTCAGCACTTGCACGTTCGCGGCCGATTCGATGACCGGGCCGATCGCCGTTGCAAACGAGGCCGCGTGAGGTGCGGGGACGCTGCGGGCGGTGGAGTGAGGATTCAGTTGAGGAGCCTCAACGAATGTGGGTTTCGGTTTCGCGGGTTCCGCAACGACGGCGGGCGGACGCTGGGTGTTTGACTTGGGGGTAGCGGGATGAGCAACCGGTTCGGGTACGACCGGCGTCCGCACGACCGGGCGCATCCCGACCGGGATCACCACTTCGTTTCGCCGGCCCGGTTTTGGTGTGCGGTGCCCGACGCACCGCGTTTCCGTGCCGTAGAGCGCTGCGAGGTCGACCGGCAAGCGCTCGGCCACGAGGTGCGCGACCAGGCGCAGCACTTGCGAAACGGCATCCTGCTTCGCGGCGTGCGCAGCGCGCGCGAAGTGTGGTCGAGCGCCGAGGATCGAGCCGATCATGCGCGTACACGAGTTCCCGGGGCCGATTTCGATGAACGCCCGGGCGCCGTCGTTGTACGCAGACTCGATCACACGCGGCACGTCGATCACACCGACCAACCCGGCCGTGATCGAATCAGCACACGCCCGTTCGCTCGGCTTGTAGCTGCTCCCGCGCGCGCCGCTGTAGATCGTCACATCCTGTGGCGTGACGGGCAGCACGTGCAGTTCGTGGTACGGCCCCTCGACCGGTCGACCGGCTTCGCAGTGAGCGAGCGTCACCCCTTCGAGCAGCAGCACAGATTTGCCGAGATCCACGGCGAGTTGTTCCACGTCGGGGCGCAGCCCCCCGATCACACACTCGTTCGGCGTATTCACGATCAGCAGGTACGCACGCGACTCGGGCCGTAGCGCCGCAGTGACGTCGGCGGCACTGACAGCGATCACGCCGCTCACCCAGTCCACCGGTTCATTCGCGGGCGTGCCTAAGTGCTGTTGAGCCGAAGCATAAGGTGGCGCGAGGTCGGAGGCGAACAGCGTCGAGCGCTGCATCCGACGATACATCTCGTCACGTTCGAGCCACACGCGAACGCCGAACAGCCCGGCCGACTCACCCAGGCTCAACCCGATCATTGCGTCAGGCCAGATGCCCAGCGACACCGCGATATCACTGACCAGCGCGCCGACCGTCACCTGCCCGAACATGAGGTCGCGCGGGAGCGCGTCCGCGGTGCGGTCCGCCCAGAAGAGGTGCGGCGCGTACTGGTCGCGAAGCTGTTCGCTCTCGGCGTGCTGCCGGCGCAGCACTTCGGGCCAGTGCGCACCGAGGGCGCGGCCCATGCCGTCGAACTGGTTGCCCGATCCGGGGAACACGAACGCGACCTTCGCCCCCGGACCGAGCGGGACCGGGCTGTAGAACACGCGGTCCCGGAGTGCGGCCCGCGCGGTCACGGGTAGAGGGGCGTTCGGGTCCGCATGGAGCGAACCCGCGGCGAAGCCCAGTTGCTCCTCTAATTCTTCAACCGAGCGCGAAACGAACGTGACCGCCCAGGTACGAGCGCCGTCTGGCGCCGAAGTGCGGAACCATTCGCGTGCGACGGCTTCGATGTTCTGCTCGCGCCGCGCGCCCACAAACACAGCGCATTTCTCGATCCCCGCGAGCAAATCGGCCGGCGTGCTACCGTCTACCACGAACACGGCCTCGCCGCGCGCCCCAAGAGGCTGGGCACGATCCGGCACGGGCTGCGGTTTCGCCGCGTGTTCTTCGAGGACGAACGTCAAGTGTGAGCCGTCCGCGCCACTGGCTCGAACTTGCGCGCGACGCGGACCGGCGATCCGGTTATGGAGCCAGTACGCCGGTTCCTTCCTGTTCGCGCCCTTTGTGGAAGTGGGCAGCATTTCCTGGTACAGCGCGAGAGACGCGCTCAGCACGTTTACCGCGCCAGACGTAGCCCCCGTGTCGCCCACCAGCGTGGGCGCGTCATCGAGTGCAAGCGCCGAGTCGCGTGAGACTCCAGCATCGGCTGCGGCGCGAGTCAGTGCTGTATCCGCATCGGCCGCGACGCCTGTTCCTCGAATCACCGCGTAGACGCGATCGCCATCGCGTTCGGCATCGGCCAGGCGCTTCAAAACAAGTGCCAGTGCCCCCTCACCGGGCACACGGGTTTCACCCGGGAGCACCAGGCGCGGATCGCCCGCGAGATCAACGCCGCCCACCAGTGCGCGGTCGAGTTCGTGTGCCTGCAACGCGCGCACACCGAGTTCGATCGCCCGCGCCGCGGAGCCTTCTTCGCTGCAAACGGTGTGGCTCGGCCCGCCGAAGTGGAACGCCCGCGCGATCCGGCTCGCCGCAATGCTGCCCAGCGCGCCCATCGTGCGGTTCGCGGTGAGAGGCGGAGAGGCGTCGTCGGGATTCGCGCCGGCTGCAATCGCGCTCCACCGGAGATGGAAATTCGTCGTGTTCGGATCGAGCCCAAGCCCGATGAACACGCCGGTCGTGGGGTCGCCGTCTCCGAGTGATTTGGGGCGCCCGTTCGCCTGATCGTCGAGCGCCGCGGCGGCCACTTGCAGTGCCAGCAATTGCTGCGGGAGCGTTTCTTCGAGTTCCTTCGGCGGGATGCGGAACTTATCGATCGGCAGTTTCAATTCATCGATGTAGAAGCCCGGCGGGCACGGTTCGGACGCCAGCGCCCAGCCGTTCGTCTTCGTATGCGCTTCGCCCGGTTCGCCGTTGAGCAGGTATTCTTGAAGCGCGCGGGCATCGCCCCACGAACCGACGTGTGCCCCCATACCCACCACCGCGATCGGTTCTGCCGTGTGTGCGTTCTCCGACGGCACGCTCTCATTCCGCCCGTTGACGGCAACGAATTTCGGCGCAGATGTTCGCGCGGAATCGTTCCCGGTCCACTCTTCAACGAGCAGGTGCGCGTTGACCCCGCCAAAACCGAATCCACTCACCGCAGCGCGCCGCGGAAGTCCCGACTTCTGGCCCCACTGCTCCGACTTGCTCAGCACCTTGAATGGGCCGTTCGCGTAGCGCAAGCCCGTGGCTGGCTCCGCGAAGTTCGCTTGCGGTGGGAGCTGTTCGGCCCGCATTGCGAGCAGCACCTTCGTGAGCGCCGCAGCGCCTGCGCCGGTGAGCAGGTGCCCCACCGTGGATTTCACCGAGCCGATCACGGCCTGCCCGGGTGCCCACCCGCTCTCGCCCCACAACTCGCGCAGGCTGTCGAATTCGATCGCGTCGCCGACCGGCGTACCCGTCGCGTGGCACTCGATCAACTGCACGTCCGGCGGGTGCCAACCGGCCCGCGCGTAAGCCGCGCGCATCGCGCGGAGTTGCCCTTCCTTTGCAGGCGCGAGCAGGTTCCCGTGCATGTCGTTCGACAGCCCGACACCCGCGATCACACCGTGAATCGTGTCGCCGTGGGCGAGCGCATCCGAAAGGCGCTTCAGCACGAAAACGCCGGCCCCCTCGCCCACCACGAGCCCGTCCGCGCGCGTATCGAAGGGCGAGCACCGCCCGCTCACCGCGAGCGCCCGGAGCTGCGCGAAGCCCATCTGCGTGTACTGGCAGTCCGGGCGCGAGCACCCGCCCGCCAGCATCGCGTCCGCGCGCCCCGCGAGCAGTTCATCGGCCGCGAGCTTGATCGCGTACAGCGACGAAGCGCACGCCGCGTCGAGCGTGAAGCTCCCACCGCCCAGCCGCAACCCATTCGCGAGCATCCCCGCTGGCAGCCCCGCAACGAAGCGGTTCAGCGGGTGCGTCGGCGCGCCCGTCGGTAACCCCACCTTCGCGCCGAGTACCTCGCGGCACAAGTCGTTCACGCGGTCCGTGGGCAGACAGATGTTGCCCAGCACGACACCGACGCGCGAACGATCGACGCGCGCCGTTTCCGCACCGCGCCACGCCCGGTTACCGGCATCGAGTACGAGGTGAAACAGCGGATCGAGGGCGCGGACCAGCCCCGCGTCGAGATCGAGGTCGGTGAGGTCCGGGTCGAAGGGGTCGAGGTAGTACCCGCGTGTGGAATAGACCGTATCCGGGTTCGCGACGCGCGGGTCCGCGCACCGGTCCGGCGGGAGCGCCCACCGGTTCGCGGGTACCTCGCGCGAGCAGTCCGCGGCCGCGGACACGTTCGCCCAGAACCGGTCCAGGTCGCTCCCCGCACCGGGGAAGCGGCCGGCGAAGGACACAATCGCGATGCGTTCGGTCATCGGGGAAAGTCTCAAATCATCAAGTCGTAAGGTCGCAAGGTCAAAAACCGAGGAGCCAGTGGCACCTCTTACGACCTCCGACCTTACGACCCGTGACTACTTCAGAGCGAGTTGGTTCTTGCGGAACGAGGCGTTGAGCGACGGCTCCATGACGCACTCGTAGTCCTGCATCTGCGCGATTACTTGGCCGTCCGGAGCGAGGAAATCAATGTCCGCTCGCGCAAACCGCGCGTCGTCGCGCGTGACGCGGACGACGATCGTGACCGGATCCGCGGGGTAGGTTTTGCGGAACTGCCGGTACCGCCCGACGAAGCTCGGGAGCGAGGCGCAGTCGTGCGCTCCCTGGGTCCAGAGGATCATCATCTGGAACGCGACGTCGAGCACCAGCGGGTCCGCGACCCACCCCGAGCGGAGCGGGAACTCGAACCAGTCGGCCGGCACGGGGGCCGGGTACGAGGTGCCCACGAACGCCTTCTCCGAGCGCCCGGTGATCTCGGCGATCCCCTGAAGGTCCTGCCCGTGGAACAGGAACTCGCGGTACGCGCGGGCCTTGTCGTAGGGCACCGGCGCGACGGCCGGCGGTCGGTCCGCGGGCGGCGGCTTGGGCAGCCCGGGCGCGAGCACGATCTCGGCCCGCGAGTAGATCACGTCGCGGCCGTCCTTCTTCTTCCCACGCAGTTCTACCGGCACGATGAGCAGTTTGTCCTGCTTCGTCGCCTTCCCCGCGAGGGCACGCACGGGCACCGGCGAACCGGCTTCGACCTTCACGCCACTGGTAACGCGCAGGTCGTTGAACCCGTGGAACTGGAAGCCCGGGTTGCCGTGCAGTGCGGCGTGCGCGAGCCACTCCAGGTGAAGAGCCACTGGAAGCACCGCGAGCCCGTCGAGCACGTGCGACTTGAGGATCGGGTGCGTCATCACGTCCACCGCGCGCTCGAACGCGACCGTCATGTCGGCCGACGGGAGCGGGTTGGGCGGGGACATTACGGGTGCGGGCGGCGGAACCGGTAGCGGGCTGGTGGACGTCGCGGAGCGGCCCGTGCCCTTCACCAGCGCCACGACCTCCACGGCGCGCCCCGCAGCGTTCAGTTCCTGAATCAAGAAGGTCGCGCCTTCGAGCAGCGGAATCGTACCCACCCCCTCGGACTCGAACAGTTTCCGCAACCCCGGCGTGACCATCCCACCGTCCCACGGCCCCCAGTTGATCGCCGCCACGCGGGTTCCGGGGCGCCGACGGGATTCCACCTGGGCGGTCTTGTTCAACACCTCGTTGGCACAGGCATAAGCCAGTTGCCCCACGCGCCCGAGCCGGGCCGTCGTGGAGCTGAACAGCACGAGCACCTTCAGTTCGTCGCGCCCCAAAAGGTCGAGCAGGGTGCGCAGCCCGTCCACTTTCGTTGCGTAGACGTGGTCGAACCCTTCACCAGTAAGGTCTTCGATGCGCTTGTCGGCCAGTACCCCGGCGCCGTGAACGAGGCCGGATACCGGGCCGAACTTGACTCGCACCTGGTGCAGCATGTCGGCCACGGCGCGGCCGTCCGTGATGTCCACCGGGAAGTACGCGACCTTCGCGCCGACCTGCTGGACGCGCTGGATCGTGTTGCGCACCTCGCGCTGGGCGATCACCTTCTTGTACAGTTCGCCGACCGTGCGCGGAGTGCCCTCGGTCCCCAGCGCGTCCGCGATCGCCTTCTTCATCTCCGGTTCCGCGGTCAGCCCCGCGAGGTACTCCGGTTCCGGAGTCGGCGTCGGCGTGCGACCGGTCAGAATCAGCGTCGGGCAGTACGTTTCGGCCAGCGCGACAGCCACTTCCGCGGTCACCCCGCGTGCGCCCCCGGTCACCAGGATCACGTCGCGCGAGCTGATGTTGATGAGCTGATTGCTCGGCCGGCGCGCAGCGCGGGCCAGTTCGATCGTGCAGCGGTGCGTGGAGGCGATACCGACTTCCGGCGGACCGGCGGATAGCACTTCGTCAACGACCGCGGCGGCCGCGGCAACCGCATCGGTGAAGGCCGGCGCGAGGTCGAGTGCCCGGCAGCTCACTTCGGGCCACTCGTGGCGCGCGGTCTTAGCGATCCCGGCCAGCCCGCCGGCTGTGGGATCGGCGTCCGGCGGAAGCTCCGTCAGTCCAAATGCCCCGTCCAGGCGCGCGACGGTGGCGAATACGGCCCCACCCGCGCGCCCCGCCTGGCGCAACTTACCCGCGGCGGCCTTGAGCCAATCGAACGCCCGGCGGTTGAAACCGGAATCCGGCCCGGGCGAAACGGGCGCGAGTAGTATCAGCCCCACCAATCCCTTGGGCAACATCTTCGTCGCGGGCACGTCGATCCAGTCGAAGACTTGCGGGCGGAAACTGGCCGCGTGCAGGTGTTCGGCCACGGAGTGCGTGAGCGGATCGGACTCACCCACGACCCAGAAGTCGCTCCCCGCGGGGAGCGGGAGCCGCGTTCGCGGGGTGCTCACGTCCAGGTCGACGGCCTTCGGCACGCTGCGTTCGATGCGGTCTGTGTTGACCGCGGCAGTTTGCCCCGTCCCCGGGCGCGGAACCGAGCCGGAAGCCCCGCTCGGCCGCGTGTCAGTCAGTTCAGGCGTCTTGGCGGGAGTTTGCGCGGACACGGGTGCCGACACCGTGTCCGCTTCCGCTTTTCCCACTGTCAGAGTGCTGCTCACGTCGAGGAGCGAGATCTTGGCCGTGGCCGGCGCTTGCGGTCCGGCGAGGAAGTCGGCGACGTCCTTGAGCGTGTGCAGCGCCCCCAGGTGCTCGGGCTTCACCGCCGGGGCCTCGGGCAAACGCTCCTGCAACGCCGACAGGATCTCCACGCGCTTGATCGAGTCCACACCCACGGTTGCGGCGCGGGAGCCGGTGGTGGAGGCGGCGGAGCCGCGGGTTTGGACGCACGCGGCGGGAGCGGAGCGAACGCTTCCTTCGGGAGCGCGGACGCGGGAAGGATGGTCGTTGCGGGCGGAGCGGACCGGGCCACAGGTGCCGGAAGCGGCGCGACCGGCGGGAGCACGGGCACCGGAGCCGGCGCGGGCGGAAGCGGGATCGCGGTCGGCGCCAGAGCGATCGGCGCGCCCACACCGAGACCCGCGATCAACAGCGTCTGCTGCTGGTCGACGAGCGTTTGCAGCGTGCGCTGGGCCGTGTCCTGCGACTCCAGGAACTGCTTGTGGAGCGAGGCCGTCTGCTCCTGCATGCGCTGGAGCGCGGCCAGGCTCTGCTGCGTCATGAGGAGCGCTTGAGCCAGCGCGTTCGGATCGGTCGGGCCGGAAGCGGCGTCGGACATTACAGAACCCTTCGGCCGTGTCGGAATCGCGAGTGCGGGACCGTTGGCGTGCGCCTTGCCGTTCCCGTTCGCGGAGGACAGATGTTGTTGGGGGCGTGCCGGGCGCTTCTCGCGCGGGGTCACCGAGTTCGCCCCGCACACGCTCACGGTGAGGCCCGGTTTCCCGGTCGGCGGGGCGGGCGGGCGGCAGCGGCTCTCGCGCTCCCACGCCGCGAGCGCGACCGCGTGCCCGCCGGCCGCGAGTCGCGCCAGTACGTTGCCCAGGTCGAGCGCCCCCGGGCGCTTACCGCCGGACGCATCCAGCGCGAAGGCGGTTGCCCCCGCGACCGGCGCATCGGCCAGGATCGCTTCGACCAAGCGCGTGAGCACCGATCCGGGGCCGATCTCGACGAAGGTCCGAACGCCGGCCGCGGTCATCGCGCGGATCTGCTCCACGAACGCGACCGGGCGCGCGAGCTGGTTCGCGAGCAGATCCTTCGCCGCGCGCTCGTCGGCGGGGTACACGTCGGCGGTGGTGTTCGCGTAAACCGGAACCGCACCGGCCGCGAGCGAAACGTTATCGAGGGCCGCACGGAACGGCCCCGCGGCGTCCGCGACGAGCGCCGAGTGGAACGCCGCCGCCACCGGCAGCCGAGTCGCTTTCAGCCCGGCCTCGGACAACAGTTTCGCAGCGCGTTCGATGTGAGCCGTCGAACCCGAAAGCACGTTCTGCTTCGGCGCGTTGCGGTTCGCAACGACCACGTCGAGCTTTTCGCGCGCGAGAACCGCTTCAACATCCGCGAGCGGCGCGAGGACGGCCAGCATCGAGCCGGGGTCGCCCGTGCGGTGCCCCGCCATGAGTTGTCCGCGCAACCCGGAGAGTGTGAACAGGTCGCGTGCCCCGAGGCGCCCGGCCGCGGCCAGGGCCACGAGTTCGCCGTAGCTGTGGCCCGCGAAGGCCTCGGCGCGAACCCCGAAGCGGTCCGCGAGAGCACGCCACGCGCCGAAGCTCACGGACCCGATCGCGGGCTGTGCGTTCCGCGTGTCGCGGAGGTCGCGGTCGTTGTCCTTCTTGCGCTCGGCGCTGAAGGTGGTCGGCGGGTAGACGTAATCGCTCAGCCGGCGCGAGTTGGTCGCTTCGTGCGATAGCGCGGTGATGGCATCGTTCGCGGACGCGAGCGTATCGAGCGCTTCCGGCAGCAGACACACAAGGTCACGAAGCATCCCGACGGACTGCGAACCCTGCCCCGGGAACAGCACCGCGAGCTTACCCGGCGCCGCGCCGCGCCCGAAGTGTGCGCCGTCCGGAGTGTGCCAACTCGTGGCATTGGGTTCGGTAGCGAGACGCGCCTTGGCACCCGCGAGCAACTTCGGCAAATCGGTGAGCGTGCGGTGAACCGCAAAGCACAACCGGCACGCGCTCGCAGGGTCGAACGCTGCACGCGAGGCTTCGGCCGCACGCGCGAAGGCGTCCCAGGCGGAAGAACCTAACCCCCCAACCCCTTCCCTAGGAAGGAAGGGGGAGCAGAACTATCGGTGGTTTTAAGCCCCTCCCTTCCTAGGGGAGGGGTTGGGGAGGGGTTATTCAACACCCCCGACAGGCGGTCGAGTTCTTCGACCAGCGCTCGAGTCGAGTTCGCACTGAGAGCTACGATTTCGACCGAGCCGTCCCAGTCCGGCTCGAACTTCTCCGCGCGGTGTTCTTCGAGTACCGCGTGGAAGTTGCTCCCACCGAACCCGAACGCGGACAGCGCCGCGCGCCGCGGGTGCTCGGCTCGCGGCAACCACGGTCGCATCTCGGCGTTGACGTAGAACGGCGTATCGGCCGCGAGCAGCGGATCGACCGGGCGCGTGACCTTCAGCGTCGGCGGCAGCACCTTGAAGTACACCGCCAGCGCCGCCTTGATGAGCGACGCGGCCCCCGCTGCCGCTTTCGTGTGCCCGATCTGCGATTTCACGGACCCGATCGCGGCCCACGGGCGGGGCTTCGGGGCCCCCACGGTGCGAGCGCTCGTCGTGTACACGTCCGTCAGCGCGGTGATCTCGACCGTGTCGCCGACCTTCGTCCCTGTACCGTGCGCTTCAACTAACTCGATGGTGTCCGGCGCCACTCCCGCGAGGTTGTACGCAGTCAGCAGCGCCTTTTTCTGCCCGGCCGCGCTCGGGGCGTAGATCGCGTTGCCCTTCCCGTCGCTCGACGACCCGACGCTCTTCATCACAGCGTAGATCGTGTCGCCGTCGCGTTCGGCGTCCGCGAGACGCTTCAGTACGACCATGCCCAAACCTTCGCCGAGAATGGTGCCGTCACCGTCTTCGGCGAAGGGCTTCGCGTCCCCCGTCGGCGACAGCGCCGGGGTCTTGCTGAAGCACATGTACATGAAGATATCGTTGAACGTGTCGCACCCGCCGGTGACGGCCACGTCACAGCGCCCGGCCTGTAACTCCAGCGCGGCGAGGTGGACCGCGGACAGCGAACTGGCGCACGCGGCATCGACGACGCAATTCGTGCCGCCGAGGTCGAGTTTGTTCGCGATGCGCCCCGCGACCACGTTCCCCAACAGACCGGGGAAGCTGTTTTCTTGCCAGGGGACGTAGCTCTCGGCGATGCGAGCGGCGGCATCAGCGGCGAGGTCCGCGGGGATGCCCGCGTCGTGCATTGCCTGTTTCCACTTCGGGTGCCCGAGTCGCGCACCAAGTGGGATCACGAGTTCCAGCGTACCCGTCACCCCGAGGACGACCGAGACGCGGTTGCGGTCCACAGTCTTGGGCGAGCGAGAGCCATCAGAACCTAACCCTAACCCCCTTCCCTAGGAAGGAA
>HG799465.1:767572-868878 GCA_000531095.1 Gemmata massiliana
GCGGCTTTTAGCCCCTCTCCCTTTGGGGAGGGGTTGGGGAGGGGTTAGCCAGGATCACACCCGCGTCCACGAGCGCCTGCTTCGCCGCGACGAGTCCGAGGAGTTGCGTGGTGTCGGTGGCTTCGATGTCGCGCGGGGCAATGCCGAATTCGAGCGGGTTGAAGTCGACCGCGTTGAGGAACCCGCCGCGGCGCGCGTAGGTCATGTCCGGCGCTTTGGGGTCCGCGTCGAAGTACTCGTCCGGGTTCCAGTGCGTGGCCGGCACCTCGGTGATGCCGTCCACCCCGTGCTTCACGTTCGCCCAGAAAAACCCCGGCCCGGCGGCCTTCGGGAACAGGCACCCGAGGCCGACGATCGCGAGCGGCTCGAACCGCGTTTCGCGCTTCGCACCGGACGTTTCGGGTTGTGCGTCGGCAGTTCGTGTCATCGTGTCTCTGTCTTCGGGCGTGAAACGTTAAGCACGGAGCCGGGCGGCGACCTCGTCCGTGGCGAGCGGCGCCAGCGGGAAACACCCGTCCGGCAGGTTCACGCCCTGCTGCCGCAGCGCCGCGCGCCGGGTGACGACGCAGGCCCCGTACAGCAAATTCAGAGCGACCCCGACCACGGTTCGGTTCTTCGGGTGTTCCAGGTGCGAGCCCTTTGCCCACTCGTTGAACGCGCCCATCGCCGGCCCGCACCACACCTGGTAGTCCACCTGGCGCCCGGGTTCGCCCGCGTTCGCCCACCGGCTCGACAGGCCCAGGTACCAGCGGAACACCAGGGCCATCCGGTGCCGCGGGTCCGCTTCGGCCCGTTGTAACTGCCCGGGTTCGCGCTTGGCCCAGAACTCGCGAGTCAGCGCCCACACGTCCTGGAACGTGGCGCGGAGGTGCGTCTTCTCAACCTGGACGCGCTCGGCCTCCGGGATCGCCTCCCAACTGGTGTACCCGCGGTACAAATCGAACAGCTTCTGTGCCCGCATCGCGAACATGGTGCCGCGCTTGAGCACCTGGAGCTTCACCCCCATCTCGAACATGTCCGCGGCCGGGGCCATCGTCACGTCCGCTTGCCCGGCCTCGGCCAGCATCTTCCGCACCGGGTCGGAGCTACCCGATTCGACGCACGCCTGGTTCACGCTCCCGGTAACGACGAAGGCCGCCCCCATTGCGAACGCGCCGGCTACGCTCGCCGGAGTCGCGATCCCCCGGCCAATCCTACGCGCGGCGGAATGGCGTATTGAAACTGCGCCTGAAGCCGGTCGCGAAGTGCGAGAATCGTGGGGAGCAGCGTAATTGCGGGGCGATTGTCCGTGTGCCCGCCGGAATCGGCCTCCACGGTCACGTCGTCCGCGACCGGGAACTGCGCCGCGAGTACAGCTTGTTGCTCGGTGATGTGACCGGCTGCTACCAGTTCGCGGAGGATCTTCTCGGGTGGGGGCGAGAGGAACTTCGTCGCGACTTCGACGCGCGAAATCTTCGCAATGACCCGGTTCGTGGGGACCGCGGCCCCGGTTGCGTCCCGGCGGAACCCGGCCGCGCGGTACCGGACGATCGCGGGTGTGAGATCGAGGTACGCGCTAGCTTCAACGAGCAGTGTGCCCTTCTTCAGCAGCAATTCGGCCGTGGCCATCTCGTGGGCCGGCTCGTTCGGGCTGTGAATCAGGTTCACGCAGTACGGTGCGGTGCCGAGATTGGCCTTCAACCGGTCGATGGCCGCCCCGATGCGTTCGAGCGACTGCCCGGCGGCCCCGAAGCTGCCGAGCATCCCGGCTCGGCTCATCGCTTCCACGATCTCAACGGACGCGATGCCGTTGGCCATCGCCCCGGTCATGTACGGGTAGCGGAGCGACTGGTCCCGCAGAAACGAGGGGTCGCCGAGTTGTTCCGGCGGCAGTGGTGGGAGATACGCGGCAATCGGGTAGCCGTCTTTCGCCCCGGGTTGTGCCCCCAGCGCCGCCGAACCGCCCCGCGCAACGGCGAACCCGGTGCCGGCGCGAACAATCACGACCGGCGAACGCAGGTCGCCGACAGCACTTCGGAAGGCTTCGGGCGTGTCGGATGGAGGCGCGCCGGTCGGAGTCCAATGTCCGATCGCGGGCGGGCTGCCGAAAGTGCCGGCCGAATGGGTCATCGCGTAGTTGTGCGCGTCACGGGTGCTATGAACGATACACGTTATGGCATATAGCTTTTCGCACGCCGCGAACAGTGGCCGGGGGTGCGGTGACACGCGCCGGAATGGGGGGATCTTCAATTCCCGCTTCGGGTTCAAGACGGGAACGAATTGATGGTTTTGCGGTTTAAGCGGGATTGCGAGGAACGACTCTTGAGGAGTTTTACCCTGGCCTCACTTCGATGAAGGGCAATACATCAGAACAGTTCCACGCGGTCACCGAACGTCCGCGTCAAGCGCCGGCGAGCTGCGGTACTGAAATTCGCGCCCTGAAGGTCCAGGTGTTCGATCGCACTCGTCGGAGCATTCGTGAAGTGATCGGCGCTCGCGTCGGTGAGCGCGTTGTACGACAAATCGAGCCGCCGGAGCCGGCGCCAGAGCGGGGACGCGACCAGTCGCCCGACGCCTTCATCGCCGACCTCGTTCGCGGGTAAATTCAGTTCAATGAGTGTGGGTAAATACTCGCTGGACGCCAAAGCTCCCAACCCAAAATTTCCGGCCGCGCTGCCCGGTGCCCACCCGATCATCGCCAGCGACACGAGCGAGGGACAAGCCGCAAGCGGATGAATTCCGCGCGAATGTTTCGATCGTTTTCGTCGAGCCAATCGGCGAACGCGAGGCGCGGAGTGTCCTCGTCCAGGTGCGCGGAAATCGCGGCCAGTAGCGCCTCTTCGTCGCTCACGGCGTCACTCTAGTCGTCGGCTTTGGGCGGCGGGGTCGGGTTGGGGTACTTCGCCCGCAGGTCGCCCCACTGTTCCTGGTTGATGGCGTTGCGGAAGTCCTCGTCCGAGTAGAACCACAGCTTCCCACCCCGCTTGGTGGCGTCCGCGAGCAGGCGCTCCAGTTCGGGCCGGTTCCCGCTCGCCGCCGCGATCGCCGCACGCAGTGCGGGAGCGATCTCATTCCCGAACTCGGACAGCAACTTCACCGCGTCCGCCGGCTTCACGCGCAGCGTGGCACGAACATACTCGCTGCGTGCCAACCACCGGTTCTGCGCCTTCTCATCGTTGTCCAAAAGGAACTTCTTGAACAGCACCGTTGCGGTCGCGTAGTCCCGCTTGCGGAAGCTCAGGTGCCCCTGCCAGTACAACGTTTGCGGGTCGCTCGGGGTGCGTTTGCGGTGGGCGGTGAGGAGCGCGGCCAGTCCGTCGAAGTCTTCATTCTGGTCGTACAGGCGGGCGAGTTGTTGAAACACGTCCGCGGTCGGCTCGATCTTTTCGTAGGCTTCGAGCCCCTTTTTCGCCTTGAACAGGCACTCGACCCGGCGCCAGCGGAACGTCTCCTCGTCGCTCGCCTCTTCGTCCTCCGCGTCAGGATCTTTGGCTTTGGGTTTCGGCAAGCGCGAACCACCAGTGGCGAACGCTTCGGCGGCCTTCTCGTACTCCTTCTCGCGCTCGTAAATCACGCCCTGGTAGAACCAGATCCACGGATCGTTCGGCACGCGCTTCCGGTGGGCTGAGACGAGTTCCTTCAGGCTCCCGAGTGACTCGACCGGCGTTTCGCCCGTGGGGTCGAACTCGTCGTCATCGAAGCTACTGGCCAGCACGCGGAACGCTTCAAGCGCGTGCTCGGTGGGGACGCTCGCATACCCTTTCAGCGGCTTTTTCGCACTCGCCATCGCGAGCAGGTACGAATTGAGTACCTCCACGCGGTCACGGTGAGTTGCGGCTTTCAACCCGTGCTCCATCAGTGCTTTGGCTTCGTCGAACTTTTCGGCCTTTACCTTGCGGCGAATGTCGTCGGCCAGCCCGCGTGGGTCGTCGGGCTTGGCCTTCCGCAGCGCGTCGAGTAACACGTCATCGGCGGCCTCGTTGGGCTCGCCTTCGAGTAACACTTCGGCGTAAACCCTGCGCGGGTCGGACGCCCGCGCCAGGCGATCACCGAGTTCCTTCAATTCTCCGGCCGCCAGCACCCGGCGGAGCGCCCCCAGCGGCTCGACACTGTCCGGATCGATGTCGTGCGCCCGGCGGTATGCGGCCTTGGCCTCCGGGAGCCGGTTCAGTCCCTCCAGGGCGCGGCCGCGGAGCACTTCTGCGTCCTCGTCGGTCCCGAGTTGGGCGATGTAAGATTCGATCGCCTTCAGCGCCTTTTCGTTCTCGCTCATTTCGAGGAAACAGGTCGCGCGCAGGTAGTCCAGGATCGGCATGTCGGGCGCGAGGCGCGCGGCCCGGTCGATGAACTCGTGCGCCGCGGCCGGCTCGCCGCGATAGAGGCGCAGCATCGCATCGATCAGGCACACGACCGCGGTCAGCGGTTTCGGGAGTTCGACGTTACGGCACCGAGCGAGTGCCTCCTCGCTCGCCTCAACGTCGCGCCGGACGATCGCAGTCATTGCTTCCCGGAGTGCTTGCACCGCCTCCCGAACCTCCGGCAACCGCTCGGCCACCACGTTGTCCGTAAGAAACGTTCCCATGATGGTGGTCACCCGGAGCCCCTGACTCAGCTCCTCGAAGTCGTACACCCGCCACCCGTCGGCCCCGCGAACGAACCACCAGCGCACCTTGGTTTTCGTGCGCCCGATCAGCTCCAGATCGTTCACGTGGGTCGCGATCACGACCGCCTCGTTGCGCCCGGGGGACCAGCGCACGTGGTGCGCGTCGGTGCGCTGCCAGCGGAACAGGGGGTTCGACACGATGCTCGCCCCGGCCTTGCGGAACCCGCGGACGAACGCTTCCCGCTCACGCGGGCCGCCCCGAACGCCCGCACGCTCGAGCGCGCCCCTTCGATTCACCTCGTCGAACATGCGTTCGGCATCGAAGGTTTGTACCACCGCCTCCCCGTCTTCCTTCTGGAGCGCCCGTCCGAGTTCGTCCAATACGGCGACGAACTCGCGCCCCTCGGCCGGTGTGGGGGCTTGTGGATCTGCGAACACGGCCGCGGCCTCCGCGCGCCCGACCTCGCGTTCGCGGTCCTGCTCCCGCGCCTCTTCCACAGCGCGGCGCGCGTCTCGGCGCTCGCCCGCGGACTTCACCAACATGATGAGGCCGGTGAAACAAGCCGCACAGAACACCGACGCACCGATAATCAGCACCGCGACGAGCGCGCTTGCTCATAAAACCGCCCCGCCCTGAACGAATGTTGTCAAGTAATTGGACCCGATCCCGCGCGAACGGGCAAACAGAAACGAACAAACCCCCGCAAGGTGCGGGGGTCGCGTGGTCGTTCGTTCTGCGTCGCAGACCGAATCAGGTGGCCGGGGTCTCGGGAGCGGCCGGGGCCGGTTCCGGAGCGACGGGCGCCGGGGCCGTCGGCGCGACCGGCTGCTTGGCCTTCAGTTGCACCTTCTTCTCACCGGACTTCAGCAGTTCGATCACCGCCGTCGGGCTGGCGTCGCCGAGGCGCCGGTAGTGCTGCTTGAGGATGCGGGTGTACCCGCCCGGGCGGTCGGCGAAGCGCGGCCCGATCTCGCGGAACAGCTTCTTCAGCACCGTATCGCCGGTGGTCTCGTCCTTCTTGTCCCAGATGCCGGTGCCGTGGGTCGGGCCGAGCAGCGCCATCGCCTGACGGCGGTAGTGCAGCGCCTGGACCCGGGCCTTCTTCTCTTCTGCGTCGCCCTTACCCACCGCCTCTGCGGTGACCGCGTTGGCTTTCTTGGCGAGGGTGATGATCTTCTCGACGATCGGGCGCAGTTCCTTGGCCTTCGGAACCGTGGTGACGATCTTCTCGTGCGTGATGAGCGCACGGGTCAGGTTGCGGAACAAGCTCCGGCGGTGCGAAGCGTTGCGGTTCAGGTGACGACCGCGCTTACGGTGGCGCATGGCATTCCCTCAGCTTTAGGGGGTAAAAAAAGAGCCAGAAGCAAGAACCCCACCCCGTGCCAAGGAAGGTGGAGGTGACAAAACGGCGCCGGCTCAGTTCCGGTCGCCGTTCTCCGGCCCCTGAAAATCGTCGCGGCACGCGCCGCGACCGTAGCAACTATCCGCGGCGCGGCGGGATTCGCATCCCGAGTGCCAGGCCGCGTTCTTCGAGCTTGGACTTCACTTCGCGCAGGGTCGTTTCGCCGAAGTTACGGACCTCGAGCAGCTCCTCGGGCGACCGGATCACGAGATCGCGGACCGTCTGGATACCCTCGGTTTCCAGGCAGTTCGTCGCCCGCACCGACAGGTCGAGTTCGGCGAGGCTCATGTTCAGCTTGCGCTCGAGTTCGGCGTTGGCCGCGTCCGCGACGGATGCGTTCGGCCCGATCTCGATCGGCTCGTCGAGTTGCAGTTCCGGCCCCGGCTCCGTGTACTGCACGAACGGGTTCAGGTGCTTGCGGAGGATCTTGGCCGCTTCGACCACCGCCATTTGCGGGGCGAGCGTGCCGTTGGTCCAGATCTCCATCACGAGCCGGTCGTAGTTCGTCTTCTGACCGACGCGGGTTTCTTCGATGTCGTACTTCACGCGGACGACCGGCGAGAAGCTCGAGTCGACCGGGATCACCCCGACCTCGCGCTCTTTCCCGGCGTTGTCGTCGGCGGTGCGGTACCCGCGCCCGTTCTCGACCGTCATCTCCATCACGAACGGAACGTCACTCGTCAACGTCGCGATGTGGTGCTCGGGGTTGATGATCTGGATCGATTCATCGTGCTGCACGTCGACGCCGCGCACCGAGCCGGCCTCGTGCTTCTGGATGCGGATCGTCTTCGGCTGGTCCGAGAGATTCTTCACCACGAGGCTCTTAACGTTCAGGATGATGTCCGTCACGTCTTCCACCACGCCGGTGATGGTCGAGATCTCGTGCTGCACGCCCTGGATCTTCACCCGCGTGATCGCACTACCTTCTAGGCTCGAGAGCAGGATGCGGCGGAGGCTGTTCCCGAGGGTCATCCCGAAGCCCTTTTCAAAGGGTTCGGCGTGGAACTTACCGTAGACGTCGGTGAGGGTGGAGCGATCGGCCTGAACCCGACTCGGCAGTTCTAGTCCGCGCCAGCGAACGCGCATAATCCGTTCTCCTGCCGTCGGCTTTCCGCACCGCTCCGCGACCGAAGAGAGGGACGAACCAGACGGCGACCTGTCGAAACAAAACCGGTGGTCGCGACCGGGAAGTTTTCGGCGAACCCCGCCCGCAAGGGCGGCGGGTTGCCGAGTTAGAAGTTAACCCGCCGCCCTTGCGGGCGGGGTTCGCCTTACCGCGTGGCAATTTCGATGATGAGCTGTTCGCGAATGTCAGTGATCCGCTCGTCCACGTCCTGGCGGCTCGGGATGCGGGTCATGCGCCCCTCGGGAGCGTCCTGACTGCCGGTCAACTCGAGGAAGTCCGGGATACGGACCGAGCCCTTCGCGAGCGTCTCGCGGGCCATCTTCAGGCTAGAATCGCGGGTCTTCACCTTGATGATGTCGCCGGGCTTCACCAGCATGCTGGGGATGTCGCACTTCACACCGTTCACCAGAACGTGCCCGTGGGCGACCATCTGGCGGCCGGAGTTACGGTTGATCGCGAACCCGAGCCGGTGGACGACGTTATCGAGCCGGCGCTCCAGAATCGAGAGCAACTGTTCGCCGGTGTTCCCCGTGGCCCGCGTCGCGAGCGTGTAGTACCGGCGGAATTGGGCCTCGAGCACCCCGTAGAACCGCTTGAGTTTCTGCTTCTCGCGGAGACGGATGCCGTACTCCGAGGTCTTGCTGCGGCGCGCGCCGTGCATACCGGGCGGCAGCGACTCGCGGTCGATGGGGCACTTCGGGCTGAAGCACCGGTCGCCCTTGAGGAACAGCTTCATCTGTTCCCGGCGGCACATCTTGCAAACGGGGTCTGTGTTACGGGCCATAGTTGAGGATCTAACAGAAACCAGGGGTCTGAGTCGTCTGATGACGACGGTCAATCGCGCCCCGGTCCAGCGCCCGCTATTAATTCCGTGGCGAACCCCAGCGTCGAAACACGGAAGGCTAATAACAGACGTGGCCAATGATCCCGCGTTCGAGCAACGAGGGACCAGTGACCACGGACTCGGGAGCGGCGAAAATTACACGCGGCGTTTCTTGGGCGGGCGACAGCCGTTGTGCGGGAGCGGCGTGACGTCTTCGATGGCCTTGACGTTCAGGCCCGAGGCCTGGAGCGCCGTCACCGCAGATTCGCGGCCCGCGCCCGGCCCCTTGACGCGTACTTCGACTTCCTTGACGCCGAACTTCGACGCCTTGGACGCGCACTCTTCGGCGGCCCGCTGCGCCGCGAACGGCGTGCTCTTGCGACTGCCCTTGAACCCGACCGCACCACCCGACGAGTGACACAGCGTGTCGCCGTTCGTGTCGGTGATGGTAATGATCGTGTTGTTGAACGTGCTCTGCACGTGCGCGATCCCGCGACTTACGTTGCGACGCGCCTTTTTCTTCTTGGACTTTGCCATCTGTAGTGTGGGTGGTCAGTGTGGGTGCGAGTGAAAACCGAAACCGGAGGGTGGCGGGCACTCGCGAACCGGGGCCGGCCTCCACAGGCCCGCCCCGCACGCTCCGGCACCACCAGGCACGCTCCGTTACCGCATGTCCTTAACGCCCTTCTTACCGGCAACCGTCTTGCGGATGCCCTTCCGGGTCCGGGCGTTCGTCTTGGATCGCTGGCCGCGGACCGGCAGGTTCTTGCGGTGCCGTTCCCCGCGGTAGCACTTGATTTCCTTGAGCCGGGCGATGTTCCCGCCCTCGACGCGGCGGAGCGGCCCTTCGACCAGGTATTCCTTATCGAGCAACACGGCGATCTCGGCGATCTCCTTGTCGCTCAGCTCCTTGGCCCGGCGCTGCGGGTCGATTTTGAGCTTCTCGCACACTTCCAGCGAGGTGGTCGGCCCCAGCCCGCGGATGTACCGCAGGGAGATGTGGGTCGGCTTGTCCGGCGGAATGTCAACGCCTTGAATACGGGGCATAGGTAATCTTCAGTGTTCGGTGTTCGATGTTCAGTTTGAGGCGATCAGTGGCTTCAGTCGCTGCCGCTCGCTCCCACAAAACCGACCGCGCGTCGCACTTTACTTCTACTGAAACCGCGTATCAACCCTGGCGCTGCTTGTGGCGAGGGTCTTCGCAGATCACGCGCACGACGCCCTTGCGCTTAATCAGCTTGCACTTATCGCAGATCCGTCGCACGCTGGCTCGTACCTTCATGGGACACCCAAAGTCCGAAAAAGCCGCACATCCGGTAAACCTCCAATCTAGGGGAGGCCGGTAAACCGACAAGGGCCGTTCCCCGAATTATACAGGCGGCGCCGCGACCGGCGCGGGCGCATCGTCATCGAACGCCCCCTCGTCGCTTGTCACGATCAACACGCCGTTGGACGTGAGTGCCAGCGTGTGTTCGACGTGGACGCTCGCGAGCCGGTCCCGCGTCACGACCGTCCACTGGTCACCGAGCGTGTCCACTTCCGGGCGCCGCATGTTCACCATCGGCTCGACCGCTAGCGTCAGCCCCGGTTCGAGTTTGAAGTCGGACTTGCGGGTCTCGTGGTCGACGTAGTTCGGCACCTGCGGGTTCTCGTGCATCGTGCGCCCGATGCCGTGCCCGACGTAGGACGTCACCACGCTAAACCCGGCCTTCTCCACGTGCCGCTGCATCTCGCTGGCGACCTGGCTCCACCACTTTCGGCGCGGGAGCAGGTCGATCGCGATCTGGAGCGTTTCCTCGCCGATCTTCAGGAGCCGGGCCTTTTCCGGCGAGATAGTCCCAATAGGAACCGTGATCGCGCGATCCGCGCACCAGCCGTTGAGCTTACAGGCGGTGTCGATCTTCAACAGATCGCCCTCTTTCAGCACACGCTGGCCCGGGATGCCGTGGACCACCTGTTCGTTCACGCTCAAACAGGTCACAGCCGGGAACGGCGTCTTGCCGGGGTAACCTTTGAACAGCGGCACCGCCATGTGCTTCGCGTAGAACGCTTCGACCGCCTGATCGATCTCGATCGTCTTCACGCCCGGCTTGGCCATCTCGCGGCAAATCTTCAGCGCGCGAGCGACCAACTTGCCCGCTTCGCGCATGAGCGCGACTTCACGGGCGGATTTCAGTTCCGGCGGGCGGTTGGCGTTGGGTTTGAGCATAGGTGTCGAGCGCGGAACGCGGGGTGCGAAACTCATTCGAGCGGGCTACGGTGCCCCGAATCGGTCCTGTTCTATGGGCGGCCCTATTGAAGTCAGAGAGCTTCTTGGGTCTTGGGATTCCGTCGCGTCAGTGCCGCCAGAATGTTTTGGAATATTACGTCCGGCGGATCGGTCGCGGCGATGTCGTCGACCAGCTTCTGCTTCCGGTAGTGGGTCAGCAGGTCGTCCGTGTTCTTGTGGAACTCGCCGAGCCGCCGCCGGATCGTCTCTTCGTTATCGTCGTCGCGCTGGAGCAACGGGTGCCCACAGACGTCGCACTGCCCCGCCACCTTGGGCGGGCGGGCCATCGAGTGGAAGCACACCCCGCACTCCGGGTTCGAGCAGCACCGCCGCCCACCGATGCGCCGCACCACCTCGTCGTCGTGAATGGCCAGGTTGATGACCGCGTCGAGCGACAGGTATTCTAAGTGCAAGAGCGCGTCGAACGCAATCGCCTGGGCATACGTTCGCGGGTACCCGTCCATCACGAACCGTTCCGGGCGCGCGGGTCCGCGAAACAGTTCGGCCACCACATCGTTGACGATCGGATCGGGGACGAGCAGCCCCTGGTCCATCATCGGCCGCACCTGGCGCCCCATCGTGGTGTCGCGGGTGATCGCGTCGCGGAACATCGCGCCGGTGCCGATGACGGTGAGGCCGAACCGCTGAACGAGCCGTTCGGCCTGCGTTCCCTTGCCGCTGCCCGGTGGTCCGACGAGCACCAATCGCATGAACCGCTACCCTGCGAAGTACCGGCTCGGGGCCGGGCGAACGTTGTTGTCGGGAAACGGGCAAGTGGGGACACCGATCCTTCACAACCCCCGTATTGTCTCCAGCAGCTTAAACTTCAGCAAGGGGACCAGAAAAGAATAAGGCGCGTCTCTAAACGACGCGCCTCGTGAAACACTTTCTTTGCTCCCGATCCGATCTCACGTCTCGTCGGTGAGGCTCGGGTAGTTCCGCATCACGAGGTGGCTGTTGATCTTCTGCACGAGGTCCAGTGCCACGCTGATGACGATCAGCAGCCCGGTACCGCCGTAGAAGCTGGCGACCTGAACCGGGATCTCCAGTTCGCTGGAGATGACGTTCGGGATGATCGCGATGATCGCGAGGAACGCGGCCCCGACGAACGTGACCCGCATCAGCACCCGCTCCAGGTAGTCGGCCGTCTTTTTACCGGGCCGGTACCCGGGGATGAAACTCCCGTGGTCCTTCAGGTTGTCCGCGATTTCCTTCGGGTTGAAGGTAATCGCCACCCAGAAGTACGTGAAGACGTAGATCATGATCACGTACATGAAGTTGTAGAGCCAGCCGCGGTGGTTCTGGAACATCGTCGAGAGCGTCCCGGCCCAGCCGAGCGAACTGTCGGACAGGTTGTAAATCGCGTTGAAGAAGAACCACGGCAGAATGAGCAGCGTGCTGGCGAAGATCACGGGCATCACGCCGGCCGCGTTCACCTTCATCGGGAGGAACTGCCGCGTCCCGCCGTACACCCGGCGCCCGCGAACGTGCTTGGCGCTCTGGGTCGGGATGCGGCGCTGGGCCTTCGTCATCGCAATCACGCCAACAACCACGGTCACGAACAGGAACGCAAGGACAATTAGCTTCTCGAGACTAATATCGGCCCCCGATCCGCCGCCGAGCGTGAAGACCGAGTCCTTGAGTTTACCGGTCGCGCTGTCGATCAGGAGCGAGTTCGTCGCGTCCGGGATGCGGGCCACGATACCGGCCATGATGATGAGCGAGATCCCGTTACCGATTCCGTACTCGTCGATCTGCTCGCCGAGCCACATGAGGAGCACGGTCCCTGCGGTCAGGGTGATAACCGCCGTGAACCCGAACCACCACAACTCGAAGCCGTCGTTGTAGCCCGTCGGGGCCAGTCCCATCCCCCCGCCGTCTCCGGTGTCCGGCTTCATGACCGTTTGCACGACCATGATCGCCTGGATGATGCAAATCGGTACTGTAAGGTAGCGGGTGATTTCGTTGAGTTTCTTCCGCCCGCTCTCACCTTCTTTGCGGAGTTTCTCCAGCGACGGCACCACGCCGCTCGACAGGAGTTGCACGATGATGGACGCGGAGATGTACGGCATGATGCCGAGCGAGAAGATGCAGGCGTTGCTGAGGTTACCACCGGAGAACAGCGAGACGAACCCGAGCACCTGACCGAGCGCGCCGCGCTGGGCGTCGGCCATCTTCTCGGCCATCTTCGCCTGATCGATCATCGGCAGCGGAACGTAGTAGCCGATGCGATAGACCGCGAGGAAGATCAGTGTGATGAAGATCTTCTTCCGCAGTTCCGGGATCTTGAAAATGGTGAGGAGTTGATCCGGTACGAAGCCGAGGATGCTAGCGGCGGCACCGAAGATGGTGAGCGTCCACCCCAACCACGACTCACCGCCGTAGGAGAACGTGACCAAACCACCGACGAGACTCGCGATACCGGCGACGAGGCAGATGGAGCGCCAATTCATGTCCGTGGTCCTTACGGCCCTTCTCAGCCGGGATTTCGGGGTGCCGATTTCGAGTACCGGCTCGAGGTCCGCAACTGACTGAGAAGAAACCGTCCCTGTCCTTCAGTCACGGACCCGAAACCGCGAATCTGGAACTCACGCCTTGGCAGCTTTGGCCGCGCGAGCAGCGTCCAGCGTCTTCTTCTTCGACCCCATCTTGTTGCGCACCGGCTTCTTCGGCTTGGGGATCAGTTCACAGGTGCCGCCGGCCTTCTCGATCGCGGCCTTCGCCGACTTCGTGAAGTGGTCCGCACGCACGGTGAGTTTCTTGGTCAGGGCGGTCGCCCCTTCGCCGAGAATGCGCAGGTGATCGAACGTCCCGACGACGAGCCGGCGCCCCTTGAGGGCGGCCATGTCGACGGTACTGTTCGCATCAAACTGATCGAGGTCGCCGACGTTCACGACGGCCGCGGTCTTGTCCCAGGTCGCGTGGCTGAAGCCGCGCTTCGGCCAGCGGCGGAACAGCGGCATCTGACCGCCTTCAAACAACCCGCTGGGGAGCCGGGCACCGGCGCTGGCGTACTGACCCTTGTGACCGAGTCCGCACGTCTTGCCGTGGCCGGAGCCGATGCCGCGCCCGACGCGCCGCTTGAGCCGGCGCTTTTCGATACCCGCGGAGGAAACGCTAGTCAGGTCCATTAGAGTTGCACCCCTCGGAGTTGGGCAACGTCTTCCTTCGTGCGGAGTTGCGTCAGCCCGGCGAGCGTGGCCTTCACGAGGTTCAGCGGGTTCGTGCTGCCGTGAACTTTGGTGAGAATGTTGGTGATGCCGCACGCTTGCAGCACCTCGCGGACACCGGGGCCGGCCTTCACACCGGTACCGGGGCCGGCGGGAACGAGGATCACCTTGCTCGCGCCGTACTTACCGATCACTCGGTGCGGGATCGTGCTGCCGCGAACGGCGATCTTCTTGGAGCGTTGGACGTTGCCCTCGCCCTCTTTAATCGCCTTTTCCACGGCCGGCGGCACTTCGTTGGCCTTACCGTAGCCGTAGGAAACCTTGCCCCGGCGGTCGCCGACGACCACGAGGGCGTTGAAG
The DNA here is from genome assembly GCA_000531095.1 of Gemmata massiliana. Classification (GTDB taxonomy): domain Bacteria; phylum Planctomycetota; class Planctomycetia; order Gemmatales; family Gemmataceae; genus Gemmata; species Gemmata massiliana. The sequence continues at coordinate 781,306 of HG799465.1, forward strand.
CTGAACCGCCGGCCGCCCTTGACGACGCAGGCGGACCGCCGGATCTTCACGACGAAATCGACCAGCGCGTTATCGCGCGAGTCACCTTCGCCCCTATCTCGTCGCTCACGCGCCATTTAGTCGACCCTCTGAGGGGGATGGGACATCCCCCGTGCTGGTTCTCGTTGAAAAATGGTCGTGGGGAACAAACCACAGCGCCAGTGGCCCGATCCGTCCCCGCTCACCGACCGTGAGTGTTCTACTTCTTCGGCTTGCTTTCGCCCTTCGGCTTGGCCTCGCCCTTCGGCTTGCTTTCCTTTTTCTCGGCGGCGGACGCCTCGCTCGCGGCCTTCGGCGCGAGTTTCGCCTTCATCGATTCGAGGTCGGTGCAAACCAGGCCGGCTTCGGTCGCCGCGACCGCGAGGGCCGCGATGCGCCCGTGGAACCGGAACGCCCCGCGGTCGAACGCGGCGACGGTGATCCCCTTCGCCTTGGCCGCTTCCGCGAGCTTCTTACCGACTTCCGCGGCGGCCTTCACGTTCCCGCCGTGTTTCAAGCCGGAGGCTTTGCCCTGGCTCGTTGCCGCGGCGATCGTGACGCCGTTCAGGTCGTCGATGAGCTGCGCGGAGATGTGCAGGTTGCTCCGGTTCACGCTGAGCCGGGGCTTCGTGGGCGTGCCATAGATGGCCTTGCGCACGCGGTACCGCCGCCGCTCCGACCGCTTCAATTTGAGTTTTTGTGCGTTCATTGTTTTGGTCCTTAGTCATTGGTCATTTGTCATTTTCCGCTCGTACCGGCCCATCTTAAAAAGCCGCAGCACAAGGCCGCGACGAACAAGATGAACCAGGAACCCGAGACGAAACGACCAATGACTATTTGCCCGCGGCGAACGACTTCCCTTCCTTGCGGCGAACGACTTCGTTATCGTAACGGACACCCTTGCCCTTGTACGGTTCCGGCTTGCGGCTCGCGCGGATCTCCGCGGCGAACTGTCCGACACGCTGCTTGTCCGCGCCGCTCACGATGATCGTCGTGGGGTCAGGCACCGCGACGGTGATCCCTTCGGGCGGGTTGTGAACAATACGATTGGCGTAGCCGACCGTCAGTTCGATCCCCTTGCCCTTGGCCGCCACTTGGAAGCCGACACCCTCGACCTTGAGCTTCTTCTCGTAGCCCTTGGTGACGCCGACGACCATGTTATTGATGAGCGCACGGGTGAGACCGTGCAGCGCCCGGTTCTGGCGCACGTCGTCGGGGCGGGTGACTTTGATCACCTTCCCGTCGGACTCGACTTTCATGTTCGGGTGGGCGGTGATTTCGAGCTTGCCCTTCGGCCCCTCGACCTTCACGTTCCCGCCGGTCACCGCGACCTTCACCCCCGCGGGGATGGCAATCGGCTGCTTTCCGATACGCGACATCGATCTCTCCTCTGGCTTCGCCGGACATCGTGCTAATAACGAGTCCGAATCGCGGCCTGGTTTTCGTGCTTGCGGCTGGCACTAACCAACCGCGTTCGTTTCTATTCCAGCCGGTCGGATCATACCGGCCGTTCGCCAGTTCAGGCAATCACCACACGGTGCAGAGCACTTCGCCGCCGACCTTGGCCTTCTTCGCCTGACGGTCGGACATCACCCCACGGCTCGTCGACAAGATCGCGATGCCGAGGCCGTCGAGGACTCGCTTCACGTCCTTGTAGCCCTGGTACACGCGGCGACCGGGTTTGGAGTACCGCTCGACGTGGCGGATCACCCGTTCACCGTCCGGGCCGTACTTCAAGAACACTTGCAGGACAACGTGCGGTTCGCCGAGCTGATCGACTTCCTGGAAGTCCTTCTGCTTGCCGCCGCCTTCGACCTGCGTCTCGCTGTACTTACCGGTACGGTAGCCGAGGATGAAGCCCTCTTCGAGCAGCACCTTCGCGACGGCGACCTTCAATTTGGTGGCCGGCATTTCGACGAGCGGGCGCTCGATGCTGTTGGCGTTGCGGATGCGAGTCAGCATGTCCGCGATCGGGTCGGTCATCATGGTTCGGTTCCTCCCCGTTCGTGGTTACCAGGACGCCTTGCGCACGCCGGGGATCAACCCGTCGCTGGCAAGTTTACGGAAGCAAATACGGCAGCAGCCGAACTTGCGGTACACCGCCCGCGAGCGGCCGCAGAGCTGGCACCGGCGGACGATCTTGACGAGCGTGCGCCCGGGGAGCACCTTCGCCGCGTCGCGCTGATCGACCGGCTTCTTCAGCTCGGCCTTGTGCTTCACGACCGCGTCGAGTTGACGGCGGTACTTCGCTTCTTTCGCGTTGGTTGACATCGCGTGGGGGTCTCGGTGCGGCGTTCCGACTGGGGCCTCGGAGTTACGCACTCCGAGTAAGTCGGCCGTTCCACTATCTTGGTGAGCCACAGCTAGTGAGCGCGGCTCGCGAAATTACTTGGAATCGTCGCGAAACGGCATGCCGAAGGCGCGAAGCAGTTCGCGGGCCTCGTCGTCGTTCCGAGTGGTCGTAACGAAAGTGATATCCATACCCTGCGTGAACGTCACCTTGTCTGGATCAATTTCGGGGAAGACCAGCTGTTCGGTCAGCCCCATGCTGTAGTTCCCGTTGCCGTCGAAGCTCTTCGGGTTGATCCCGCGGAAGTCGCGGATACGCGGCAGCGCGAGGTTAATGAGGCGGTCGAGGAACTCGTACATCCGCTTACCGCGGAGAGTAACCCGACACCCGATCTCGTAACCTTCGCGGAGGCGGAAACCGCTCACGGCCACGCGAGCTTTGGTGATCTGAGCACGCTGACCGGCGATCAGTCCGAGTTGCTCGGCCGCAACTTTCATCCGCTCTTTGTCCTGGAGGGCCTTACCAACGCCCATGTTCAGGACGATCTTCGAGAGCTTCGGCAGGCTCAGGCGGTTCGTGCGACCGAGCTTCTTACCGAGGGTGTCGACAATCTCTTTGTTGTACTTTTCCTGGAGCCGCGGCGAAACGAGTTCGGGAGCAACTGCCATCTGAGTGTCCACTAGTGCGACCTATGGCGAACCCACGGTAACGGGTCCGGTACGGGTCTCGGTTTAAAGCAGCGTCCGACTCAAACGAGCCGAGTACCACTGTGAATCAACAACACACGAGAAGAGCGTTTCGGCTCACTTCTGCGTGACTTTGGCCTTCTTGAGCACGCGGATCCGGGTGCCGCTCTTCTTGGCGAAGAGTTCTTTGCTCCCGTCCGGCAAGCTCCGCACCCCGACGCGGGTCGGTACGCCCTGGACCGGGTCGATGAGCATGACGTTCGAGGCGTCGACCGGCATCTCCTTGGAGAGCCGCCCGCCCTGCGGGTTCCGGCGCGACGGCTTCAGGTGCCGGTACACGCGGTTCACGCCCTCGACGACGACCTTACCCTCGGAACGGATGACACGCAGCACCTTCCCGCGCGTGCCCTTGTCGTCCCCGGCGATTACCTGAACCACGTCGTTCTTGCAGATGTACATTTCAGCCTCAATTTCAGATTTCTGACAGATTTAGATCCAGGATTGATGGCCACGAACCACCCGGTATTGAGGGAGGTGCGGCCACAATGCAATCTCAAATCTCAAATCTGAAATCACCAATCTCAGACGACTTCGGCCGCCAGACTGAGGATCTTATTGAACTTCGCCCGGAGTTCGCGGGGAACCGCCCCGAAAATGCGGGTGCCGCGCGGGTTATTGTCGTTGTCGAGCAGAACGAGAGCATTGCGGTCGAACCGGACGTAGCTCCCGTCCTCGCGGCGAGTCGCGACGCGGGTCCGGACCACGACGCCCTTCACCACGTCGCCCTGCTTCACGTCGCCACCGGGCAGCGCCTTCTTCACGCTGGCCCGGATGATGTCCCCCAGGTACGCGACGCGGCGTTTGCTGCCGCCGAGTACCTGGATGCACATCACTTCCTTCGCCCCGGTGTTGTCGGCCACATCGAGGTAGGTATACATCTGGATCATGGGTATCCCTCAACGGGACTTCAGATTGCAGATCTATGATTGGCGATCGCCCGGCAATGTACCGGGCGACCTCGAATCGGAAATCACAAACCTGAAATCGAGTCGGCTATTTCTTCTCTACGGTCGGGGCCGCGGCGTCGCTCCCGGCGACAGCACCTTCGAGGTTCGAGAGCGTGCGGCTCGGGGCACGCTTGACGACCTTCACCAGGTTCCAGCGTTTGGTCTTCGACAGCGGCCGGCTCTCAACGATCTCGACCGTGTCGCCGAGGTGCGAGTCGTTCGCTTCGTCGTGGACGTAGCACACCGTCCGGCGCTTGACGAACTTGCCGTACTTCGGGTGCCGAACCAGGCGCTCGACCTCGACGCGGCGGGTCTTGGCCATCTTGTCCCGGGTCACGACGCCTTCGAGAACGCGGCGCCCGGTCGTCTTCTCGTCCGCCGCCGGTGTGTTGGTATCGGCCATTACTTACCACTCCCCTTCGGCGTACTCTTTTTGGCGTCGGTCTTCTTCTCGCTCGCGGCCGGGGCAGCGGGTGCCGCCGGAGCGGGCGGCGCGATGGGGAGCGTTCCACCCTTCGCGACGTAGAACCGCTTGAGGCGGGCGCCCTGGCGGTGCGCGGTGCGCTTGCCGGGCAGCCCTGCGTCTTCCTTCGCTTGGAGCGAGGCGATGCGGACGCTCAGTTGCTCGGTCGACAGGCCGCTGAGCTTGGCCAGTTCCTTTTCCCGCTGGAGCGTGCGGATGCGAGCGATGTCGCGGCGCGCCTTGCGGATCTCCGACGGCGTTTCGAGCCGGTCGGTTGCCGACTGGAAGCGGAGCTGGAACAAGTGCTTTTCGGTATCCTTGAGGGCGAGCGACAGTTGTTCGTCGCTCATGCCCCGGAACTCTTTCATGCGGTTCGGCATCACCCACCTCGGTGAATTCAAGATCGCGGATGTTCGGCTGAAGGCGCCTAGCGGCTCCGGTGTTTCGCGGACCCACGGCCCTCGCGCCGTCCGCCCAATCTCAAATCACGAATCTTCAGTCTCGAATCTTAGACGTTGGGGCGCCGGGTCACGAACCGGCACTTGAACGGCATCTTATACGCGACACGGGCCAGGCAGTCCTTGGCCGTGCTCTCGGGCACCCCGCCCAACTCGAAGAGCACCTGCCCGGGGCGCACAACGGCGGCCCAGTATTCCGGCTCGCCCTTACCCTTACCCATCCGGGTTTCGGCCGGGATGGAGGTGATCGGCTTGTGCGGAAACACGCGGATGTAGTACCGACCCTCACCGGAGACGAACCGCGTCATGGTAACGCGCCCGCTCTCGATGCACTCGGCCGACAGCCAGCCGCCCTCGAGTGTTTGCAGCCCGTAGTCGCCGTAGGCCACGTAGTTGCCGCGGTGCGCGTTGCCCTTGATCGGGCCGTTGTACTTTTTCCGGGTCGTCCGCGCGCGAACAACGCCGCGCTGTGCTTTGCGGTACTTGACCCGTTTGGGCATCTGTGGCATCGGCCCTGTCTCCCGTCAGATGGTCGCTGAAATCAGTTGCCCGCTTAGCCGTTGTTGCGGGGGGCGCCGCCGCGCCGGGGGCGCCGCCGCTGGTTCTGACCGGCCTGCGCGTCGGTCGTGTCGGCGATGTCGCCGGTGAGGTAGTCGCCCTGGTTCACCCAGGCCTTGATCCCGATGTTGCCCTGCGGCGTGACCGCCTCGGCGAACCCGTACTCGACCTTGCACCGGAGCGTCGACAGCGGGATGGACCCTTCCATCCCCTTCTCGCACCGGGCCATTTCCGCACCGCCGAGGCGCCCGGAGAGCTGGAGCTTGACGCCCTTCGCGCCGCCCTCCATCGCCCGCTGCATGGCTTGCTTCATCGTGCGGCGGAAGCTGGCCCGCTTTTCGAGCTGCTCCGCGATGTCCTCAGCGATGAGCTGGGCGTCGATCTCCGGCCGGGTCACTTCGACGGTCTTCACCTCGATGTGCCGGCGGGTCAACTTCTCCAGCGCCTTCGTGAGCTTGTCGATCTTCTCGCCCTTCTTCCCGATGATCGCCCCGACGCGGCTGCTGGTGACGACGACCGTCACGCGCTCGCGGGTGCGCTCGATCCGGATCTCGGCGATCGCGGGCCGCTGCTCTTTGCGGTCTTTCTTGTTCGTCAGGTACTTCTGGATGAACGCCCGGATCGCGACGTCTTCGAGAAGCAGCTCGGCGAAGTCCTGCTTGCTGGCGTACCACGTGCTCCGCCACGGCCGCATGATGCCGGTTCGGAACCCTGTCGGTCGAACTTTCTGGCCCATGTCTATCCTCGCTCGCTTCGGTACCGCTCCCGTCCTCGCTCGCAGTACCACCCGTGTGGCACCACACATTCGGAGGGCGCGGAAGGCGCGCCGCGGCTAATCGTTCGCTGACAAACGTTGAAAACAAGTGAGGGGCCGGCCCCTCTGCCGGCCCCCGCGCCGCGATCGCGCGAACCGTCACGCGGTGGGCGATGGTGCCGTTGCTGCCGGGGCTTCCGTTACCGGGGCCTCGACCGTCTCTTCGAGCGGATCGGACAGCGTCACGTGAATGTGCGACATCCGCCGCTTGATCTGGAACGCCGTCCCACGGGCACGCGGTTGGATCCGCTTGAACGTCGGGGCACCGTCCACGCGGCACTCCGAGACGATCAGACTGTCCGGGTCCGGACACTCACGATCGTCGGCGTTACCGTAGGCGCTCTGGATCACAGCCAGGAGCAACTTCGCGCTACGGTTCGGGTAGAACCGCAACAGTTGCAGCGCTTCGTCCACGTTTTTGCCGCGAACGAGGTCGGCGAACAACCGGATCTTCCGGGGGCCGACGTCCGCGAACCGGTGCAGAGCTTTATAGTCCATAGCAGTGTTCAGTTTCGGTGTTCAGTTTTCAGCATCCAGTTCGTGGCGTTCGATCAGTTCAAACTCACTTAGCGTGGCCGACTGAAACCGAACGCTCAAAACCGAACAGTCTCACTACTTGCCCGCCGGGGCCGCGGCCTTCTTACCGCCGGAGTGCCCCTTGAACGTCCGCGTCGGGGAGAACTCACCCAACTTATGGCCGACCATGTCTTCGGTGCAGTACACCTTAACGAAGGTCTTGCCGTTGTGAACGAGGAACGTCGCACCGATGAAGTCGGGCAGGATCGTGCAGTCCCGTGCCCACGTCTTGATCGGCTCTCTGTTCGCGCCCTGCTGCTTCGTGACCTTGTCGAGGAGACGTTGGTCGAAGTGCGGGCCTTTCTTTAGCGACCGGCTCATACTCTACTCTCGCCTCTTGGACGCCTCTCGGACCGACCGCCGGCACAAAACAAAAACCCGGCTCTATCGGACCGGGACTATTACATCTATGAACAACTCGTGTGGAAGACCAGTTGTTTTTAGCCAACCGGCCGTTCCGCGTCACGTGGCCCCAGCGAACCACCGCGTCAAAATCACGCCGTGTTCTGGAACGGACCCGCGGGCCGACGCCGAATGATCGCCTTGCCACCGGGCTTCCGCTTGTGGCGAGTCTTGCCGCCCTTCGCGGGTACCGAGGTCGGCGAACACGGGTTACGACCACCAGCCGTCCGCCCTTCACCACCGCCCATCGGGTGGTCGGTCGGATTCATGCTGGTACCGCGGTTGTGGGGCTTGCGCCCCTTCCACCGCATACGGCCGGCCTTACCGATGCTGATGTTCATGTGCTCGGCGTTCGAGACGGTCCCGATCGTCGCGCGGCACTTATTCGGCACGCGGCGAATTTCGCCGCTCGGCATCGTGAGCTGTGCCCAGTCCTTTTCACGCGCCGTCAGCACCGCACCGCACCCGGCCGAACGGCAGATCTGACCGCCCTTGCCCGGCACCATCTCGATGTTGTGGACGGTCATGCCCAGGGGCACCTTCCACAGTGGCATGCAGTTGCCGGGCTTCGGCTCGACCGCGTCAGACTCACCGGAAATCACCTTGTCGCCGGCCTTCAGACCGTTCGGCGCCAGGATGTAGGTCCGGGAGAACTCGTGCTTGTCGTCGCGCGGGTACTCGACCAGTGCGATGCGACTCGTGCGGTTCGGATCGTATTCGATCTGGATCACCGTCGCGGCCACGTTGTCGCGGGTGCGCTTGAAGTCGATCACCCGGTAGCGTTGCTTGTGACCGCCGCCACGGAACCGCGTGGTGGTGATACCCTGGTTGTTGCGCCCGCCCTTTTTCTTCTTCGGCGCGAGCAACGACTTTTCGGGCTTGTTCTCGCGAGGGAAGGTGCAGTCCGCGAAGTCGGACACCATCCCGGAGCGGCGGCCCGCGGAAGTCGGCTTGTATTGCTTGATACCCATTGCTTCGCCCGTTAATTTCTGATTGAAGACTTCTGATTGATGATCTCAATCAGGCCGCGACCAACCACGCCTCAGCCGGCAATCGAGAATCGCAACCCCGAAATCTCAGATCAAAAGAACTCAATCTTGTCTTCTTCGTTCAGCGTAACGATGGCCTTCTTCCACGTCGGGAGCTGGCCCATCGCCTGACGGAACCGCCGCTTCTTGCCTTCGCGAACCTGGGTGCGAACGCCCTCGACCCGCACGTTGAACAACTCTTCGATCGCCGCCTTGATCTGCGTCTTGGTGGCGAGCGGGTTCACCTGGAACGTGTAGGCGTTGTACCGCGTGCTCTGGTGGGTGCCCTTTTCGGTCACGAGCGGGCGGAGCACCACTTGGTACGAGCGCAGCTCGATACCCGATTCACCGTGGACGCACGGTTGGCGGAGCGCCAACTTACGCCGGTATTTCTTTGGTTTCGGTCGTGTCGTGGCCATGACGAAGTACCCGGTACCAAGTTCCCGTTCGATGACAACGTTTCAGGCTCCGCCAACTTGGAACGTGGAGCCCGAAACGACCGGAGCTACTTACTTCTTGCCGGCGGCCCGGAGCGACTCCAACGCGGAGCGGGTCAGCACGAGGCGCCGTTGCTTCAGCACGGTGTAGCAGTTGAACTCCGCAGCCGGCAGGACTTTCACGCCCTGGATGTTGCGGGCCGACTTGTACACGTTTTGGTCGAGCTTATCGGTGCCGATGAGGACGGTTGTGTCCAGCAGCGTCACGTCCTGTTCGCCCTTCTCCGTCGTCTTCTTGCCGATCTTGATGGCCTTCAGGACGCCGGTCATTTCCTTCGTCTTCGGCGCCGCCATCGTGAGGTCGTCGATGATGACCGCTTGCTTGTCGAGGAGCTTCGATAGCACGGCCATCCGGGTCGCCGCCTTCACCGCCTTCTTCGGCAGGTGGTACTCGTAGTCGCGCGGCTTCGGCCCCTTGGCGGTACCACCACCGCGACGCTTGTTCGTGCGCTTCGTACCGGCGCGGGCGTTACCGGTGCCCTTCTGCCGGAACAGCTTCTTGGTGCTACCTGCCACCTGACCACGACGCAGCGTGTGGTGCGTACCGGCGCGCTGGTTAGCGAGGTACATCAGCACCACGTCGTGCATCAGTTGCCGGCTGATCTTCCCGCCGAACTCGGCCGGGTCGATGGTCACCGTGCCGACTTCTTCGCCGGCGCGGTTCACGACCGGCACCGTGATCGAAGTCGCAACTTCGATGTGACGGGCAACGGGAGCCACGGCCCCGGCTTCCGGGGCTTCCGGTGTGGTACTATCAGCCATTATTCAGCCACTCCAAACCCTGCCATCGCCGGTTTGCCCGGCGGAACCGCGGTGTTGACTTCGCCAGAGGCGAGGTCGGCGGTGAAGCGGGGTCGTCTTCTCTCGTGAAACCGCCCGCTTGGGTCTCCGATCGGAGGGCCGCAGCGGGCGGGAGTTAATCTTTGTACCGCGCGTATCAGCAGAGACAACTCAATTTCTACAGAACCCGTTTTCTTACGCGCCCGTGATGACGCGGATCTTGATGTCCACGCCCGGGGGCAGATTGAGGCCCTTGTTCAGCGCCTCGATGGTCTTCTGGTTCGGCTTCAGGATATCGATGAGCCGCTTGTGGGTGCGGATTTCGAACTGCTCGCGGCTCTTGCGGTCGATGTGCGGCGAGCGCAGCACCGTGTACCGCTCCACGCGGGTCGGCAGCGGGATCGGCCCGTGGACTTCCGCCTGGTTGTCGCGCGCGGTCTTTACGATCTCCGACGCGGTGCGGTCGAGCACCTCGTGATCGTAGCCTTCCATGCGGATGCGAATGAGTTCACCAGTTGGTCCGGCCACGATTGCTCCTCGGCTCTCTTCGCCGCAGTCCGGCTGTGCAAAATTCAGGAAAGTATAAACGTAAGGGTTATACGCGCGAGCGTCAAGGGAATGGGAACAATAGGAAGCGCGAGATGGTGCCAATCCGATCGAAGCGGATCGTTCACAGAAAGGCGCAAGGACTGCGGGGGAGCCCCCGGAATTACTCGAAGTGGAATGCCGTTTGGCACCCCGAGTCCTCCTTTGTCTCAAACGAGGCGGGCAGACCTCAGCGCCCTTGTTTTTACTTCGGATTCACTCCGAGCCGATGTTCCTGAGTGAATCTGTTTCCTCCGATCATACCCGCCATCAGCGGAGTGCGGAAAAGCATTTCCGCCCAGGATTTTCGCCCCTCGCTCGCACCAGCGCACACGCGAATCACTCAAAATTTCGCCTTCTGTGCACGCTAATCGCGAAGCGCGAGAGTCATGTCAAACGAAACAGCCCCGTGCCTCGTCTTACTGTTGGCTCCCATTTAGACGCCGCATACGGGTGATTTCATGCCGAAGGCACGCATCATAGTTGTGGAAGACGAACCAGCTATTCGTCGGGGCGTGTCCGACGCTCTCCGCCTGAGCGGTTACGAAGTCACCGAAGCGGCAGATGGAATTGTCGGGTTGCGTGAAGCCACCTCTGCGGGCGTCGATCTGGTATTGCTCGACATCATGCTCCCGAAGCGCGACGGGCTGGAAGTGCTGAGCGAACTGCGCCGCACCAACCCCACGCGCCCGGTCATTTTGCTCACCGCACGCGGCAGCGAAGACGACCGAGTGCGCGGGCTCAAAATGGGGGCCGACGACTACGTTGTTAAGCCGTTTTCCGCGAAGGAACTGATCGCCCGCGTCGAAGCGATCCTCCGGCGCACTATGCGAGCGGTCCCGGACGTGCGCCTCGTGGAAATGGGCGGGGGAATGATCGACCTCCAGCGCCGCGAGATCCGGTGGAGCGACACCACCCGGGCAGACCTCTCCGAAACCGAAGCCGCGCTGCTCAAATACTTGGTTTGCAACCGCGAGCGTGCGGTGTCCCGCGAAGAACTGCTCTCCCGCGTATGGGGGATCGGAACCGCCGGACTGGAAACGCGGGCGGTCGATATGCACGTGGCCCGATTGCGGGCGAAGCTCAAAGACCCACACGGAGGCGAAGACCAGCCCGAAGCCATCGTCACGGTGCGGGCACACGGGTACATGGCCGGCCCCGCGCTGGCGATTCCAGAAGAAGAATCGGCCCTCAAGTCGTAACGTCGCAAGGTCGAAAGCCTCAAACCGCGCCCGGACCTTGCGGCTCACATCGGAGCGAGAGATGTCGCGGCGATTGCTCGGTCCGGTCGGCGGACCGGTTGTGTTCTTTCTCATCGCCGCCCTGGTATTCGCCGGGTTGGGTTGGGTTACGATCACAGCTTTGCGCGTCGAGCGCGCCCAACGGGAAGCCGCTGCCCAGGCCGAACTCGGCAATAACCTCCGAGTTGCACTCTGGCGCCTCGACGGTCGCATGCTCCCGGCTCTGGGCGTCGAAGATAGCCGACCGTTCTACCACTACAGCCCGGCCGATCCGCTCTCCGGCTCCACGGCCGGTCCTACGCCGCTCCTCGCGGCACCGCTCCCGGACTGGATGAAGCTCCACGTCCAACTCGATCCGTCGACCGGGTGGGAATCGCCACAAGTTCTTGCTCCCGGCGCCCGCGAGCGCGTGCAGGAAGCCTGGCCCGATCTCCCGCTCCGGAACGACACGCTTGAACGCGCGGAAGCGCTCCGCGACTTGCGAGCGAACTACCCGGCCACTGCCACATGTGAGCTACTCGCGGCCCGCGAGCGCGCGATCCCGGCCGATTCGCCACCGTTCGCGGCGCCGCTCTTTGCCAATAACTCGCTCCAGTTGTACCCGAGTGCCCCCAGTTCACCGCCCAAGCCCCCTCCCCCACCAGAGATGGGACCGGTGAGCGGGCTACCACCGCTTCCCCCGGTACTCGACTCGACGAACACAAACACGAACACGTTCCGCCTCTTCGGATGGGAATTCAAGTCGCGCGAAGCACTCGCGGGCAACTCGCGCGATCCCGAGAACAGCCCCGGCCCGAAGAAAGAAGCTCAGCCTCCGGGCGGTGGGTCTCAAGCACCCAACCCACCGGCCCAAGCGCCCGGTGTTAGCGCCGGGCGCGGCGGGTTCGGACAAGCGCCGGACAAAGATCGCGCGCTGAACGAGTACCTGAATCGCGCACAAACCAGTCAACGCGCGATTCAGGACTCGAAGAACGCGGGCGTCGATCCCCTGTACGGCAAGGGCTACACGCAGAACTCGGGGCCGAATCTCGAGTTAAAAAACCCTTCAAACCCAGCTATTCCGCCTGTGGCCGGCCCCGGTGGGCCGGGTGCGGGCGACCCACCGTCTTCGGGCGTCGCTGGTGCAGGTGGATTCCCGGGAGCGTCCGGAGGCCCGGGAATGCCAGGAGGGGGAATGCCCGGCGGAGCGCCCCCGGGAGGGTACCTCGGCGATAGGGGCAAAGAAGGTAAATCACTCGTCCCGCCCGTGCCCGCGAAACCGAGCGCCCCAACTGATCCCGGCAAAAAGGCCGATACGGAAAAGCTGGGTGCCTCGAAAGATTCCGACGCGCTCAAGAAAGCTCAGATCGATTCGCTTTCGGAACACCTGTCGCTTCTGCGCGCAAAACTCGACGGTCGGCTCCCGCTCGATGAATTCCAGGAGCGATTCCGCAAGTCGTCGATCGCGGGCACCCCACCGCTGGTCGCTGCTGCGTGGAGCATCGCGGGGAGGGTGTACCTTACCGGAAGCCCTCACCCGGTCCCGCCCGCCGAAGAGCGCCCGGCACTAACGAACACCACCGGCAATACGGTTCAGAATAACCCGTTCAACATGCTCGCGGGTCCGCCGGGTGTCAGTATCCACCTCGGGTCGATGCGGCCCCAGTGGATCACCGCGGCTGACGGTTCGGAAACGCTCGCTCTCGTGCGGGTTGCGAAGCTCGACAACAAAACCGTCTACCAAGGCGTGATCCTCGATTGGGCGAAACTGGAACCCGTCCTGAAGGACGAAGTGCGCGACCTGTTCCCGGACGCGAAACTCGTCCCGGTGAAGAACCCGGACGGCGTTTCACTCGACCGCGCGATGACCGCGCTGCCCGTGCAACTCGACCCCGCCCTCGCACCCGAATTGCCGCCCACGGGCTGGACTCCTCTGCGCCTCGGGTTGGTGTTGGCGTGGGTCGCGGCGTTCATCGCGTGCGCGGCGGTCGGGTTGAGCGGATGGTCGCTCATCGACCTCGCAGAGCGCCGAATCCGCTTCGTGTCCGCCGTGACACACGAACTGCGCACGCCACTCACGTCACTCCGCCTGTACCTCGACCTGCTCACAAGCGGGATGATTCACGACGAAGCGAAACGGCAGGAATACCTGAACACGCTCGCGACCGAGTCCGACCGGCTGCACCGGCTCATCGACAACGTGCTGGACTTCGCCAAGCTCGAAAAACGCCGGAAAAACGGCGACTTGAAGCCGATCAAGGCCAGCGAATTGCTCGATCAACTCCAACAGACGTGGGCGGACCGCGTCGCGGCCGACGGCAAGGAACTGATTGTCGTCTCTACACTCCCGGCGGACCTGGAAGTCTGCACCGATGCGGCGATGGTCCACCAAATCGTCGGGAACCTGATCGATAACGCGCGGAAGTACACGCGCGACGCAGCCGACCAGCGCATCTGGCTCTGGGCCAAACCCGACGGCCTGAACCGCATAATCTTCGAGGTCGAGGACCGCGGCGTTGGGGTGCCGCCGAGCGAGCGCAAGACGATCTTCAAGCCGTTCCGCCGCGGCGCGAGTGCAGACGCCGCGGCCGGAGGTGCGGGGCTGGGTCTGGCGCTCGCCAAACAATGGGCCGAGGTGCTCGGCGGCACGATCGCGTACCGCCCGGCCGAAGGCGCCCCCGGTTCGTGCTTCCGACTGGAACTTCCGGCGAAGTAACGTCCCCTCGGAGAACGCACATGAAATTCGGCGCCCTCGTGCTCGTTTGTCTCGCGGCCTTCTTCGCCAGCCCGTTCGCACCTGCGGCCGACGAACCGAAACGCGAGCCGAAACCGCGCTTCAAGGGCGTCGAGGTTTACAGTTGGAAGAACGACAAGGGCGTCTGGCAGTTCGCAGTCATGGACGGCACGAACCGAAACAAGACCGAGAACGAGGTGAAGACCGCACCGACCGTTTACGCGGGCGCGGATAAGTTCACCGCCGCGCTGAAGCTCCTCGCGGAAAACGAGATGGTGTTCTGGACCCACCAAATCAAGGGATTCGAGTTCCCGCCCAAGGACGATTTAAAGAAGATCGACGAGGCCGCAAAAGCCGCGAAGGTTCAACTCGAACGCGCCGAGAAGTAGCCACACCCGAGGTGCCATCATGCGGTACTACGCCCCTCTCGCGTTCGTGCTCCTTTTAACGCCAGGTTTGCGCGCGGTCGATCCAAAGCTTGATGAACTCGCCCCGCACGCATCGGGCGTAGCACTTGTAGAGGTCGTAAGTGTCGAAGAGTACGACATGCGCCCGGCCGACGGTGATGCGGGCGTGTGCTTCAAATTCAAGCTCGTGCGCGGATCGGGCGAGTTCCGCAGCGAGGTCCGAGTCACCACCGCGTTCGGCGGCCTGCGTCCGCCGGGCTTTGTCCCGAAACTGTCTCTGCCGCTGAAACCCGATTCGCTCAAAAAGGGCGAACGGTACTGGCTCGTGTTCGCGTCCCGTTGGGATTACGAGAAACACAATCAGGGCGTCATCGACTTCTTGGGAGAGAAAGACCCGAAAGCGAAGGCCCTCGACGACGCGGTAAAAGCCGATACGTTCCGCTGGCACCCGCAGTACGACCCGAAGACAAAGTTCACCTACGGGCGCGTGAGCGAAAAGGACAAATGGCGCGTGCGCGTCGAGAGGGACGCGAAAATGTTGTGGGAAAAGGAGATTCCCGGTACGCGCGTGGACGCATACGCATCCTGGGGGTTGTGGAGCGGGATGAGCGACTTCGAGGTAAAGATGCCCGCGTCCGGCGTATTGCTCCTCGCCGAAACGCACACGCGATTGGGCAAGGACAACGAGTTCGGTCTCGACGCCGGAGCGTATTACGTCAACACCGGGTTCGATCCCGAAACCGGGAAGCGGCGCGCGGTGTGCGTCCGACTCCCTCAAGGGCCGTCCGTGGTCCGACTGAACCGCGAGTACGACGCGGACACGGGTTTGGCGACGCACGAGGACCGATACGACACGGTTCTCACCGGTGGTAAAGCGATCGGTGCCAAAACCGAGAACTGGTACCGGAAAATTACCCGTACCTTCGCCCCGGCGGGCAAACTGGCCCGCGAAGATATCTTCTTCTACGACACGGACGCCGTCGAACCGGAAAAGCGCTGGGTCCAGGTCAAGCCGTAGCACAAACACGCGAACCCCTTCCCCGCTCCGCACGTACCGAATACCGTGCCCGGTGCCGGTCGCGCGCTCGCGCGCTGCCGGGCAGCGCGTTCGGCCGTAGAATCAGGTGCGTGACGGAACAACCAGTACCAATGACCCTCCGCGACGTTCAACACCGCATCCGTGCCCTGTTCGGGGCCAAGGACGGGAAGCGCGGCGTTGAGGGCACGTTCATGTGGTTCATGGAGGAGGTCGGCGAGCTGTCGGCCGCGCTCCGCGACCCGTCCGCGGACCCGGACAACCTCCGGCTGGAGTTCGCCGACGTGCTGGCGTGGCTCGCGACCCTCGCGAACATCGCGGGCGTGGACCTCGAAGACGCGATGCGGCAGAAGTACGGCGCCGGCTGTCCGAAGTGCCACGCGACACCCTGTGTGTGCGGCGCCGCCAAACCGTGAGTTTTTGCCCCGCCCTCGCAGCGCGGGGGCAAGAAAGAAGCCGAGACGATTCATGCCAACGGCGGCCACCATCGGGCGCATTCTCGCGGTCGCGTTCACGTTCCTACTCATCCCCGCGCCCGCCGGCGCTAAAGACAGTGTGAAGATTACCGGCGCCTCGGTCGGGTTACCGACCGGGCGCGATGATGCGCACGTGACGAAGTTCGGCGCGTGGGCGCCGGTCCACGTTCAACTCGAACCGCTCCGCGAAGTGACCGAGCCGGCGGAACTCGTGATCGAGTCCCCGGACGCGGACGAGGTTACGACCACGTTTGCCGTGCCCCTGAATCTCGCGACCGACCGCACGGCGATCGGCTACGTGCGCCCGGGCGGGGCCGCGAGCGAGGTCACCATCACCGTGCGGGCCGTGAAGGGGGGAGCGCTCTCCGAACCGTTCCGCGTTCGCGTGCGCCCGCACGAGCCACTGCAATACGTCGTCCTCGCGCTCGGTGGCGCCCCAGCAGGATTCGAGCTTCCCAAGCCCGCGGGTGCCAGCGCAGAAACGCCCCCCCTTCGTGCGGGCCGCGTCGAACTCACGCACATCGCGAGCGTGGCCCAGTTGCCGGACCGGTGGTACGGCTACGAGGGCGCGGACCTCGCCGTTCTGAACACCGGCACGGCCCCCGACTTCCTGAAACAACTGTTCGGTGACGACGCCACGGCTCAAAACAAGCAGAAGCGCGAGGCACTGATCGAGTGGGTGCGCCGCGGCGGACGTCTGGTCATTTCAGCCGGCTCGAACGCAGCGCTCGTGGCTCAACTTCCCGCACTGAAGCCGCTCCTCCCGTTCACAGTGAAGCCCGACGCACCAGCGCGCCAGGTCGATATCACTGGTCTCGTGTGGTCCGCGGGGTCGGGTCAGGCGAACACCGCGAGTGCGGCACTAACCGGGCGCGGGACGCGATTCGCGATGGCGAACTTGGTGCCGCAATCGGACCGGCCCGCGCGAGTGCTGATCCCGCCGAGTCAGTCCACCGAGGAGCGGCAGCCGATCGTGGCGCAAGCGGCGTTCGGTCTCGGGCGCGTCACGGTGATCGGCTTCGATCTGGACAGCGCGCCGTTCGCCGAGTTCTCCGCCCGGCCCGATTTCTGGGACTTCGTGCTCCGCGAATGCGGTGCGAACCGGGCCTCCAGTGGCGGCGACGGGAAACCGCGCCCGCCCGGGGTGGTGACCGAAGAAGAGGACTCGGCCACGGTCGCGATGCGCGTTCACAACGACACGTTCGACGGCGTTCCCGTGGTGTCGTTCGGCTGGGTCGCGCTGCTCATCGTGCTGTACATCCTGCTCATCGGTCCGGTCGAGTATTACGTTCTGAAGCGGTTCCTGGGCCGGCTCGAACTCACCTGGATCACGTTCCCGATCATCGTGCTGACGGTCAGCGTGCTGACATACGTCTCCGCGTCCGCGGTCAAGGGACGTGACCTGAAGGTGAACAAGATCGACGTGGTGGATGTGGACGCGCCGTCGAACCGCATTTACGGAACCACATGGTTCACGATCTTCAGCCCGCGGATCGACTCATACACGGTCGGCGTGACCCCGGGTACCGGTTGGGGAACCGACGAACAACCCGAAGGGACCGCGGTCGAGTCCATCGGCGCGCCACGGAGCGGGCGCGCGGGCATTACCCGCCGCAAGTACGCGGTGGAACCTACCGGTTTGGAGAACGTGCCCATTCAAATATGGTCCACGAAGGCGTTCTCCGCGAACTGGTCGTCCCCGTTAGACATCCCAGCGTCACAAGCGCCGACGGGCCAGACGCACCGCCGGCTCGAAGCGAACCTCGTCCACCCGCCGGGCGACCGCGCGAAGGTGCTCGGCAGTTTCGAGCACAACCTCCCGCTCCCGGAACTGACGGAGTGCGTCGCGTTCTACGCGGGCCACGCCTACCCGCTCCCGGGCGAGGTAATCGTTCGCGGCGCCCCCGTGCGCCTGGTTCTCGATCAGGGTACCCCCGCAACGCAGTGGCTCCAGAAGAACGCCGGACTTGATGCACTGCTCGCCCGCGACCCGGCCTACGCGCAGCGCCCCGTACAGAAGAACGTGCAGCGCCAGTCGCTGCAACAGACGGCGCTCGGCGGCCCGCTCCCGCTCATGGGGATGCTGTTCCACGAGGGGGCACTGAAGAACGACGAGGGCGTGATCGCGGGGAACGCATCACTGCGGCGCCTGGATCAGTCGTGGCGGCTCGCACCCGACAACCGCGACGAAGTAATCGTCGTCGGCCGCGTCGCTCCGCCGCTCGGTTCGGCAGAAGACGTCCTCACCGGTCCGAACGCGCCCGCGAAACTGTGGCTGAAGGGCCTGCCGGGTTCCGGCGAGCGCCGACCGATCCCCGGCACCGCGCGACAAGAAACGTGGGTCCGATTTTACATCCCGGTCAAATAGTTCACTAGTTCTCAAGTTCCATGTTCCAAGTTGAAATCACACCGGAGCGATCATGCCCACGATCCGCCGACTTGAGGACATCGAAGCTTGGAAAAAAGCTCGTGAGTTGAACCGCGAGGTTTACCGAATCACGCGCGGAGAATCGTTCGCTCGTGACTTCGCTCTCCGCGATCAAATTCGCAGAGCAACAATTTCTGCGATGTCGAACATTGCGGAAGGGTACGAAAGGGACGGGAACGCGGAATTTCGACAGTTCCTTTACATTGCAAAAGGGTCGGCGGGCGAGGTTCGCGCACAACTCTACGCGGCCCTCGACGTGGAATACATCGATCAAGAGACGTTCGAGCGCATCACGACACTGGCCCTCGATACGACGAGGCTTGTCCAGGGGTTCATTCGTTACCTCGACCAATCCGACCTCAAAGGTCGGAAGTTCGCAGAAGACGCCTAACCCCGAGCCAGCCAGAAGAGGCGTGCGGACAGAAACTCGGAACTTGGAACTTTGGAACTCCAGAACTTGGAACTCCAGAACTTGGAACTCACGCCATGATCGAGTGCCGCGACCTGACGAAGAAGTACGGCGAGTTGTTCGCGGTGGACCGGCTTTCGCTGAAGCTGGCGCCGGGCGACGTGTACGGGTTCATCGGGCCGAACGGGTCCGGGAAGACCACCACGATGCGGATGCTCGCCACGCTGCTGAACCCCAGTTGGGGCGAGGCGACCGTGTGCGGGCACTCGATCTACACCGGATCGAAGGAGATCCGCCGCGCGATCGGGTACATGCCGGACTTCTTCGGCGTGTACGACGACATGAAGGTGACCGAGTACCTGGAGTTCTTCGCCGCCGCGTACCGCATCCAGGGCGTAGAGCGCAAGAAGAAGGTCGAGCAGGTACTCGACTACGTCGACCTCGGGTACAAACGCGACGCGCTCGTGACGAGTCTGAGCCGCGGGATGACGCAGCGCCTCGGGCTCGCGCGCGTACTGCTCCACGACCCGCAGGTGCTCCTCCTCGACGAACCCGCGAGCGGCCTCGACCCCCGCGCCCGTATCGAGATGCGGGAACTCATCAAGCGCCTGCGCCAGGAACAGAAGACGATTATGCTGTCGTCGCACATCCTCCCGGAGCTGGCCGAGATCTGTAACACGCTCGGCATCATCGAGCGCGGGAAGCTGATCTTCAACGGCACCGTCGAAGAGGCCGAGAACGAGGTCCGCAAGCTCCGGGGCGGGCGCGCGTTCCTGGTGTCCGTCGGTGAGCGCAACGCCGAAGCCGCCAAGAAGTTAATCGCGTTTAAAGAGGTCGCGAGCGCGGAACTCGACCCGAAGGCCGGGGCTGTTCGCGTCGCACTCCGCGGGGACTACGACGACGGGAGCTTCATCCCCGAGCGGCTCATCGCCGACCGGTTCAAGCTCCACAGCTTCCGGGAAGAAGAAATCAACATCGAGCACATCTTCCTCACCATCACGAAGGGGATCACGAGCTAGTCCGCGCTCGGTACCCGTCCGGAGCAGACGAAGTGTTCCCGCGTCCGCATAACGACAGTGTCAGGGGCGCCCCGCCCCTGGCTGAACACTGAACACGGACACTCCAAGAGTACCATGCGCATTCTCGTCACCGGTGGGGCCGGGTACATCGGCTCGCACACGGTCCGCCACCTGCTCGCGAACGGGCACGAAGTCACCGTATTCGACAACCTCGAGTACGGGCACCGACAAGCGGTTCCGGCCGAAGCCCTTGTAGTGGGCAACCTGCGAGACATCGATCACCTCGACCAACTGCTGGTCGTCAACCGCATCGAGGCGGTCATACACTTCGCGGCGCTCGCTTCTGTGGGCGAGTCCGTCACGAACCCCGCGAAGTATTACACGAACAACCTCATCTACTCCCTGCAACTGCTCGACCGGTGCCGGCGCAACGGCATCCAGAAGTTCGTCTTCTCCAGCTCGTGCGCGACCTACGGCGAACCGACACAGGTACCGATCCCGGAAGACGCGCCGCAAAACCCGGTGAACCCCTACGGTCACACGAAGCTCGCGTTCGAGCGCGCGCTGGCGGATTACGCGGCGGCCCACCCGTTCGGGTTCTGCACGCTGCGGTACTTCAATGCGGCCGGCGCCGCCGCGGACGGCTCCATCGGCGAGGACCACACCCCGGAAACGCACCTCGTTCCGCTCGCGTTCCGGGCGGCGCAGGGTAAGATCCCGCACGTCACGGTCTTCGGCACCGATTACCCGACCCCGGACGGCACCTGCGTTCGCGACTACGTCCACGTGGACGACCTCGCCACGGCCCACGCTCTGGCGCTGGACAAAATCGCCCCCGGCTCGAAGCTCGCGTACAACGTGGGACTCGGGCGCGGGTACAGTGTGCGCGAGGTGATCGCCGCAGTAGAAGCCGTCACGGGGCTGAAGGTACCCGTAAAAGAAGGCCCGCGGCGCGCCGGCGACCCCCCGGTACTCGTCGCGAGCGCGGACAAGATCCGGCACGAACTCGGCTGGTCCGCGAAGTACGACAGCCTCCGCGCGATCCTCGACACCGCGTGGCGCTGGCACCAGTCGCACCCGAACGGGTTCGGGGAATAAGTTCCGAACGAACGACGAATCCCAGAACCGCGCCGGTCAATGAACCGGCGCGGTTACCAATCACGGTTTGAATCAAATCGCGCCCCGAACGTTCCTCCATTTCTCGTCGCTACTTTCTGGCGCGAGCGGGGTTTAATCCCTTTGCGTCCGTTCGCCCCGTGTGATTAGATAGATCCTGACCTGCCGGCCCCTCTCCCGCCCAATCACCACCAAAACCGATCAACGAACCATGAGCGCCGACCACGCGGACACCGACGTTGCGATGATCGAGAAACTTCGGGTCGCGCACCAGAAGTTGAAAAAAGAGATCGGCAAGGTCATCGTCGGCCAGGAGAAGGTGGTCGACGAACTGCTGATGGCGATCTTCTGCCGCAGCCACGCGCTGCTCATGGGCGTACCGGGGTTGGCGAAGACACTCATGGTTTCGACGCTGGCCCAGGCGCTCGACCTCGGGTTCAAGCGCATCCAGTTCACCCCCGACCTGATGCCGTCGGACATCACCGGCTCCGAGGTGATCCAGGACGACCCGGTGACGCGCGAGCGCATGTTCAAGTTCATGGCCGGGCCGATCTTCTCGAACATCGTGCTGGCGGACGAAATCAACCGGACCCCGCCCAAAACCCAGGCCGCGCTCCTCGAAGCGATGCAGGAGCGCAAGGTGTCCATCGGCGGCACCGACCACCCGATGCGCAGCCCGTTCTTCGTGCTCGCGACGCAGAACCCAATCGAGCAAGAAGGGACGTACCCGCTCCCCGAAGCGCAACTCGACCGGTTCCTGTTCCTCATCAAGGTCGATTACCCGACCGACGAGGAGGAAGAACAGATCATGCGAATGGGCACCTCGGACACCAAAGTGAGCGTCAGCCCGGTGCTCAACGGCGAGGACATCCTCGGGCTGCAGCAGATCGTGCGCCGCGTGCCGGTGTCCGACAAGGTCTTCCACTTCGCGAAGCGGATCACCCGGCTGTCGCGCCCGGGCACCCCGGAAGCCGCGGAGTTCGTACAGAAGTGGCTCACATGGGGCGCCGGTCCGCGCGCCAGCATGAACCTGATCCTCGCGGCAAAGGCGCACGCGCTTCTGCGCGGCTCGAACCACGTGGCTGGTGATGACGTGGTCGCGGTGGCGACGCCGATCCTGCGCCACCGGCTCATTCTCAACTTCGCCGCGCAGAGCGAGGGCGTTACAATCGACGAGGTGATTCGCCAGCTCGTGAAGAGCGCGGCGAAGGCGGTAGCTGCGTAACAAAGAGTTCCAAGTTTCAAAGTTCCATGTTCCAAGTTGAACAACAAGAAGTAGCTACCCACTCGGGCGCTGCACTGAACTCTGAAACGTGGAACGTGGAACACTGAGTGATGCCAAGCTACCTCGATCCCCAAATCCTGGCCCGCGCCGAAGCCCTGGGCATGAAAGCCCGGCAGGTGGTCGAGGGGCTGCGCGTCGGGGACCACAAGAGCCCCTTCAAGGGTTTCTCCGTCGAGTTCGTCCAGCACCGCGAGTACGTCCCGGGGGACGACATCCGGCACATCGACTGGAAAAGCTACGGCCGGTCCGAGCGCTACACCATCAAGCAGTACGAACAGGAAACCAACTTCCTGTGCCACCTGCTGCTCGACGGCAGCAACTCGATGCGGTACGGGCGCGGCGACACGAACAAGCTCGAGTTCGCGAAGCTCCTGGCCGCGTCCATCGCGTACATGACGATCCGCCAGCGCGACACCGTGAGCCTGCGGATCTTCAACACCGGGTGGGTCGCGGAACTGCCGGCGAGCAGCTCCCTGGCCCACATCAACGCGATCACCCACACGCTCGAAGACACGCAGCCCCGCGACCGCACGAACATCGGCCCGCTGCTCGACGAAGTGGCCGACCGCATCAGCCGGCGCGGGATCGTGTGCCTGATCTCCGATTGCCTCGAAGACCTCGACCCGATCCTCGCCGCGCTCCGGCACCTGCGGTTCCGCGGGCACGAGGTGATCCTGTTCCACGTCCTCCACCCGGACGAGGTCAAGTTCCCGCTCGACGGCAACATCCGCTTCATCGGGCTGGAAGGGTTCGAGGAGCGGATGACGCGCCCGCACCTGCTGCGCCCGGCGTACCTGCGGATCGTAAACAAGTACCTGGCGGATATCCAAAAGGGCTGCGACGGCAGCGGCGTGGACTACGTGCAGATGATGACCGACCGGCCGCTCGAGGTGGCCCTGTCCGAGTACCTCGTGCGCCGGCTCCAGATGGGACGACGATGACTGTGGAACCTACCCCCCTTCAGGAGGGGGAAGAACAAAGGCAACCTACCCCCCGTCCCCCTCCCTGAAGGGAAGGGGGAGCAGGCGCGTGATAACTCTACGACGGGAAACGCTCTCATTGAGCGCGAAACTTCTGCCGCCCCCTTCCCTTCAGGGAGGGGGGATGGGGGGGTAGGTTCTTCCCGCCGGATCGCAGCTATCGCAGCCGGAGTTGCAGTCGTCGCGTTCGCCGTGTGGTACTTCGCGATCCGCACGCCCGAGCCGCGCGACGACTTCGGCCGGTTCCAGGGCGAATGGAAGCTGACCGTGGCGGACCGCGAGAAGCAAATGCCGATCACGGTCCGCGTGTCCGGCGACAAATGGACCTGGTTGGTCGGAGGCACGGACCAGAAGCGCTACGCAATGACGCTCCGACCCGACACGAACCCGAAGGAAATCGACCTCACGCAGCTCACCGCGGACGACGCCCCGCTCCAGGAACGGCGCGGCGAGAGCACTGGCGCGGTGGTCCTCCGGGGGATTTACACGATCGAGGGTGACAAAGCGAAACTCGTGACCGCGCCCAACCCGCTTCCGCGCCCGACCACGTTCGACGCGGACGACGGTCCCCCGGTTTGGGTACTGGAACTGCAAGGGAGGTAACGCCGTGCGTTGCGCTGTACTGGTGCTGCTCGTCGTACTGATCGGCTCCGCGCACGCGGCACCGGTGCCCAAGCACCTCATGAAGGAGGGCGACCACCCGGACCTCGCCGCGCTACAGGGGAAGTGGAGGCTCACCGACATCGCGCTCAACGGCACCTCGCTCGGCCCCGGTATCTTGGACCAAGTAGAGGCCACCACCGAGGTGCTCGATAACACGGTCGCGATCACGCTCTCCAAGCTGAACGCGCGGTTGTCCGGTACGTTCAAGCTCGACACGAACGCGAGTCCGCGGCGCCTGACCTCGACCGACATGAAGGAGACCGACCTCAACGGCAAACCGTCGGCGACCTTAGACCCCGAGCCGTTCGTGATGATTTACAAGATCGAGGGCGATACACTCGTTCTGGCCATCAACACCGGCGACCAAAAGGAAGCCCCCAAGGGCTTCAGCGGCAAGGACGGGGAGAGCACCGCGTCGCTGACCTTTACCCGCGCCAAAAAGTGAGAGACAGTCATGCCCAAGTTCATCGCGCTCGCACTGCTCGTGTCCTGCGCCGCACTCGGCAGCGGGTGCGGCCGGTTGACCGAGCCGAACGCGCGCTCCGCGGACGTTAGCGCGGATCACAAGAAGCTCCAGGGTTTGTGGCGCATCGACACGTTCGATAACGGCCGACCGAACCGCACGGACGCCGAGAAAGCCCGCGACAACGAAGACCTGAAGTACGTCCGGTTCCGGTTCGACGGGGACCGGATGGCGATCCTCGACGGCGGGCGCGTGGAGTTCGCTACGCGGTTCGCGCTCAACGAAAAGCTGAACCCGAAGTTGATGACGCACATCCGCGCTGGCGCAGAAGAGGTGACACTCGCCACCGCCCGGGGGACGCAGCGCGTTACCGCTCGCGGGACGGTCCGTAGTACCTCGCGGTCGGGCGACGCCCCCGCTACCCCGCAGGAGGCGAACGGGTGGAGGTGGATCTACAAGTTCGACGGGGAATCGCTCGTCGTCGCGTTCACCCGGGACGAGAAGAAGGCCCCTCCAACGGAGTTCAAGTCCCGCCCAGACGTATCCGAACCGGGGAAGCCCGATGTACCCGGCGTCGTTCTCATGGTCCTGAAAAAGGCGAACGAGGAGTCATCGGGATCGTTCAGCGGCACCTCCCGCTCGGGAACGTCGCGCGGCACCTTCCGCGGTACGTCCCGCGCGACCTCCAAGTAACTGTGCTGCGTGGTCGCGCCACCGAAATAAGCGGCGCGACCACGCGGTTCACAAAATACTCCGGCCTCAGCGTTCAGTTCCCGAAACCGGTCCGCCCTCCCCAAAGTAGCCCTCCGACCGCCTTTTCAGGTTCCCACGCGATGCAGCTCCTGGCCCCCATGATGTTGCTCGGCGCGACCGCGGTGACCGTACCAATCGCGCTGCACTTCTTCTACCGCGCGCGGTACAAGCCGCTGCCGTGGGCGCCGATGAAGTTCATCAAGGAGGCCGTCGAGCAGACCAGTCGGCGCCTCAAGTTCCAAGAGTGGGTGCTGCTCGCGCTGCGGTGCCTGGCGCTGATCCTGCTCGCCGTCGCCATCGCGCGCCCGGGGCGCGAGTCCGCGTCGCCGAGCGGGTCCGAAACCATCGACGCGGTGTTCGTGTTTGATACGTCGTACAGCATGGCCGCGCGCGACGGCGAGCGGACGCGCCTCGAGCGCGCGAAGGAGGCCGCACTCGCCGTTCTCGAAACGCTGCCCAACAAATCGTCGGTCCAGATATACGCCTGCGCCGACCGCGCCAGTCTCCTCGGCCCGGTCTCGCGCTACAACCGCGACCAGGCGCGACAGGTCATCCAGTCCGTCGAGGTCACGAGCCTCTCGACGGATGTCCTGCCGGGGCTGACCGACGCCCTGACCGCGGCCGAGAGCGGCACCGCGCCCGCGAAAGAGATCTACGTCTTCTCCGACATGCAGAAGAGCGGGTTCGAGCGCCAGCAGGGTGCCGTGCGTGCCAAGTGCGAGGAGATCAAGGCGCGGGCGAACCTCGTTTTCATCCGGTGCGGGAACCCGGAGCGCAAGGTGTCGAACGTTTCCATCACCGACGTAAAACTGCTCGCCGCGATCCCGCACACCCGGACCCGCGTGCCGTTCGTGGTCACGGTCCGCAACACGGGCCGCGAGGCGGTCCGCGGGGTGAAGGTGGCGCTCGAACTCGATGGCAAAGCGGTCGAGCGCGACGTGGTACAGATCGAGCACATCGACCCAGGCACGAACGCGGAAGTGACCCTGACGGGCGGCCTCGACGAGGCCGGCGCGCGGCTCCTCGCGGTGTTCGTGGACGGCGACGGGGTCGAGGGGGACAACGTGCTGTACAAGATCATCGGCGTGCGCGACAAGGTGCGCGTGCTGCTGGTCGCGTACCCGTTCGCGGGCCAGCCCGCCACCGACGCGGGCGACTGGTTCGTGCGGAAGGCACTCGTCCCGTTCGACCCGGACCGCGACAAGGACAAGATCGAGCGGTACTTCATCGAAACGGAATCTGCTCTTCCCCAAGAGGTCGGCCCCGAGAAGCTCGCGGGGAAGGACATCGTTTACCTCCTTAACGCCGCGGCCCGGACCGACGACCCGCTCTCGGGCCTGTCGCCCGCGTTCGTGACGAAGCTCACCGAGTTCGTGCGGGCCGGGGGCGGGCTGGTGATCGGGTGCGGCGACCTGGTTCAGGCGGGCGCGTACAACCGCGTGCTCGGGAGCGCCGGGGCCGGGCTGCTCCCGTTCCCGCTGCGCGACGCGCGCGACACCCCGGACGCGACCCCGTTCGTCCCGGCCGCGGAGAGCATCGACGCCGCGTCCGTGTTCGGACAGGTGAAGCCCTATACCGACTGGCTGCGCCGCGCGACGGCCACGCGCATGTTCGACCTCGACGAATCGGCCCCGAACGGCGGGCGCGTTCTAATGCGCACCACGCAGGGCGCGCCGCTGGTCGCGTCCCGGGTCGGCGGCGAGGGCGAGGTGATCTTCTTCGCCACGTCGCTCGACGAGACCTGGGGGCGCGTGATGTCCGACGGGCAGCTCGCGGTCCCGATGACGACGTACATCGTCTCGCACCTCACGGGCCGCAAGGTGCCGGGCGGCACCCGCACGGCCGGGGACACACTGAGCTGGACGCCCCCCATGATCGCGCCGGGTTTCGAGTTGGTGAAGCCGCGCCCGCGCGGCGCGAAGGCGAGCGACAAAGTGCGTCCGCGCGTGAAACTCGCTGAACCGCGGTCCGAGGTCGGGCAGAAGCTCACTGTGAGCACCGCCGATGCGCTCGTGGCCGGTGAGTACGCGATCGTACCCGTCGGCGCGCCGGAAACGGACGGCGTCACGTTCGCCGTGAACCCCGATCTGCGCGAAACGGAGAACCTCGACGCGATCTCCGACGGCGAGTTGGAAAAGCTGCTCGGGTTCCGCCCCGCGATCATCACGGCCGGGGCCGGGACCGAGACGGCCGTGCGCGAGCGCCGCACCCGCGGCGAGTGGACCCACTGGTTCCTGCTGGGGCTGCTGGTCCTGCTGGTCGGCGAGGCGACCTGGGCGTGGTTCTGCGGGAAAACGTGGTAAGGGTTCCAGAAGCCGGGTTCGCAACGGTGGCCGGTCACGACGAGTGTAACGACTTATGAACGCACTGTTCGCACCTACCTCGTTGTTCGCCGATGCCCCCCTCATGGGGCTGTTTTGGGGACTGTTCAGCGGCGAGCCGCAGGTTCGGGGCGGAATCGTCCCCTGGGCGGCGATCCCACTGGGGCTGATCGCGGTCGCCGCGGTCGTCGTACTCTACGCGAAAGAAGCCGGGCGCCTGACGACCGGCCAGCGGTTGCTTCTCACCGGCGTGCGCGCGGCGACTTTGGTCGTAGTCGCGTTCCTCCTGATGCGCCCGGTTTGGGTCAGCGACAAAACCGGCGAGCGCCCCCGGACCGTCGCCGTGCTCATCGACGTGTCGCAGAGCATGGACCAAAAAGACCCGCGCCCGAACGCCGACGATCAGTGGCGCGCGGCCCTCGCGTTCAACCTCCTCGAACCCGGCAAGCCCTTCCCCGCGGAGTCGCCCCCGGACCGGGGACCGGGGTCCGAGCGCCCCTCGCGCCTGGAGGTCGCCCGCGCCGCGCTCACCAACCCGCGGCTCGATCTCCTCAACAAGCTCAAAAAGGCCGGCCCGCTCGAGATCTCCACGTTTGGCCCCAGCCGCACCGGGCGCGATTCCGGCGACACCACGTGGATCAAGACCGTCACCGCGGACCAACCGCGCACCGCACTCGTGAGCGCCGCCCTTGAGCTACTCAACCGCGATGAGAACGAGCAACCCGCGGCCGTGGTCCTCGTCACCGACGGGCGCGAGAACGCCAGCGACAAGAGCCTCGCCGAACTCGCGGAGCGGTACCGCGCGCGCCGGATCCCGCTCCACATCTACGGCGTCGGCAGCTCCTCATTCGGCCAACTCCGGCTGCGCGACGCGGGCGTCCCGGAGTCGGTGTTCATCGACGACACCGTGGCCATCCCGGTCCGCTACGCGGTTCGAGGCGTTCGCGAGGGGACGGTCGACATCGTGGCGAAGTTCGGCGACCGCGAAGTCGTAGCCAAGCGCGGCATCCCGGTCCGCGCGGGCGACGACCTGCGCGAGGTGCTCACCTTCGTGCCGACCAAAGAGGACTCGGAGTCCAAGAAGCAAGAAATTACCGTCACGATAACAGTAACCCCCGGTGGAGCAGCCGGTGTCGCCACGGACACACTCACCGACTCGACCACCAAGCCCACACAGGTCACCACCAAGAAACTGAAGGTGCTGGTAGTCGAAGGGCTGCCCCGCAAGGACTTCCAGTTCCTCCAGCGGGCGCTCCTGCGCGACCGCCGCGTGGACGCGCGGTTCTTCCTCACCGAGGGCGACCGCGAAGCGATGAAGTCCGGCTACCCGTGGTTGCTCGAATTCACGCGCCAACTCAACGGCACGCTCAGTCTGGAGCGCGAGGAGTTCCGCAAGCTCATCAACGAGTACGATCTACTCATCCTCGGCGACGTACCGGGCAAGTTCTTCTCGCGCGAGCAGCAGCAGGTCATCAAGGAGTTCGTGGCCGAGGGCGGCGGAATGGTTCACATCGCCGGGAAGTGGAACGGGCCGACCGGGTGGCTCAACGAAGAGAGCGGGCAGGCGACCATCGCCGACGTTCTGCCGGTCGAGTTGAAGCCGGTCAAGTTCGCGATCCAGCCGCCCCAGGGCCGGTACTACCAGCCGTTCGTCCCGGCGCTCGCGCCGACCGCGACGCGAAACCCACTCGTGACCCTCGAAGACGACCCGCTCGACAACGGGGACTTGTGGGGGCGGGTCACACCGGTCGGGATGATCGACACCCCTCCGGCCCCCGATTCGAGCCGCACCGCAAAGAAACAGCTCCAGCCGATCGAGTGGTACTACCCCGTTACGCGCCTCAAGCCGGGCGCGGAAGCGTTCCTCGTCCACCCGACCGCCCGCACCCCCGAACCGGACAACCGGGCGATGCCGTTGCTCGCGGGGCACTACTACGGCAAGGGCTACGTCCTGTTCTGTGCGTTCGATGACACGTGGCGGTGGCGGTTCAACGAGGCGGACCGGTATTTCGGCCGATTCTGGAGTCAGTGCGTGTACCTGGCCGGCGTACCCCGCGCGCTCGGGACCAAGTTAACACAGGTGTCACTCGATACGCTTGAACCGATACAGGGCAAGAGCGGCCAGATTTACGCCCGCGTGCTCGACGAGAACTTCAAACCGTACACCGCCGAGGAGATCGACGCGACCCTGGAGAAACTCGACCCGGACCCAAACGACCAAGCCCCTATCTCGGCGATCAAACTGCGGAAACTCCACGGACAAGACGGCGAGTTCGTGGCCCCGCTGCCGTTCAACCAGTCCGGGCGTTTCAAGCTCACGGTGACGCCGAACAACAAGTCCCCAGCGAACCTGGAGTATCGCGTCAACCTGTCGCCCGACCACGAGCAGGCGCCCGGCGGGCTGGCGGAACTCGAAATGATGAAACTCGCGGCCGATAGCGGTGCGGTCGAGCAGCCCGGCAAGTTCTACCACGAGGAAGACTTGTTCAAGTTGCCGAACGAAGTGAAGCCACAGTACACGAAGTTCACCCGGCGCGACGAAATCGTCCTGTGGAACAAGTGGTGGATGGGGCTCCTGATCTGCTTGCTGTCGCTCGAATGGTTCTTGCGTAAATTCTGCGGACTGAGTTGAGGGCGATTCTCGGTACTCAGCCCCGGAGGGGCGTGGGCGTGTAGCCGGGGGTGAAACCCCTGGCGGGCTACCCGAGCCGACCGGAGCCGTATTCGTGTTGGAGACCGCGGGCGCGTAGATCTGACGCGCCGGCACAACGTAAATGGGCGCGTGCCCCGACCGGTATTGCCCCGCCAGGGGTTTCACCCCTGGCTACGCGCCTACGCCCCTCCGGGGCTAAATCTAAAACCCCTGCTTCGCGCCGTTGCACATGACTCACATACTCGGACAACTCCAGCACTGGCGGTTCACGGAGCGACTGGTCCGGCTCGCGTGGGGCGGCGCGCGGTGGGGGGCCGCCGTCGGCGCCGTGCTCGCGGTCGCGTGCCTCATCGACTGGACCGCCGACCGTTACCTCGGTTCCGAGTCGTGGCGCCAGTTTCTCAAAGACACCTGGGTCTTCGCCCCCGCCTCGGCGCCCACGGCCGAAGAGCGCTGGCTCACCGAACACCTCCGGCTCCACCACGGGTTCCGGCCCCCGGCCGCGGCCGTTATCGACGACTCCCCCCAATGGCTCCGGGTCTGTATGACCTGCGGGCAAGTACTCTTCGCGCTCGTACTCGCGTACTACTTGCTCGTCCGCCCGTGGCGCAGAACGCCCTCGGTGGACGAACTCGCGGGCCGGGCCGAAGAAGCGATCCCCGAGTTCGGGCACCGGCTCGTAACCGCGCTCCAACTGAACCGCCCGACGGCCCGCACACAGGGCATGTCCCCGTCACTGATCGCGGACGTCACGCGCGAAGCGGGCGAGATCGCGGTGCGCCACAATCTCCTCAAGCTGATCGACTACCGGCGCCTCGCGTTCGCGGCACTGGTCGCGGGTCCGATACTGTGCGGGTGGGCGGCTTACGCGGCCGCGAAGCCCGCGCTGGCCAGCGTACTGGTGAAGCGCCAGTTGCTCCAGAGCGTGGAAATCCCTCGCACAATTCACCTGCAAAACGTTTCGCAAGAAGTGTGGCCGACCGGCGCGGAAGTCGAAGTGCGGTACAAGGTTACCGGTGATTACCCGCGCCCGTGGTTCACCGAGTGGCTCCGTGCGGAGCACGGGTTCACGCTCCCCCCATCCACGGGCGGGTTCTCCGGGCGACTGCGAGTCGAACCGGACGGGCAACCGGAAGAGAGCTACGACCTCGTCTACGAGAAGGCCATTGAGGGCGAGGACGGGGCCGCGTACTTCGTGGCGAAGCTCCCCGCGTCGTCGCTCGATTTCAGTTTCACCGCGCGCCTGGACAACGGGCGGACGCGCGAATCGGGGCGCATCCGGTTCGAGCCGCCGCCACAACTGAGCAGCGACAGCGACGCGATCACCGCCGAGCAGTGGCTCCCGAAGTACCTGGGCACTCAACCCACCGGCGCGCCTTACGTCCGCAAGAGCGACGGCGGAGTGCGCGGAGAGGTGACGGACGCCCTGCCACTGTCCCAGATCCTCGTCGAAGCGAAGTTCAACAAACCCGTGCAGAAAGCGCGGTTGATCCCCATCGTGCGCGACGGCGTGCGAGAAAAAGACTACCCGGACGGCCCCGCCGACTTCCACGCGCCGCGCGACGTTGGCGCGGATCGCAAGTCCGCGGTGTGGCTGTTCCCCACCACCGGCAAAACCATCGGGTACCGGATCGAGTTGACCGACGACCGCGGATTCGTGAACTCGGTCCCGATCAGGCGCAACGTGCGCATGCTGGAAGACCGCCCCCCGACCGTCGCGTTCATGCCCGAATCGATGCGCCACCCGGACTCGACCGACTACGACGGCAGCCCGGACGCGAAAATCGCGCACGAGTGGGGTGACAAATTCCCGCTGGCCGAGGGCGGTCGGGTCATGGTGATTTATCACGCCCGGTCCGAACAGGGAATCAGTCGGGCGAACATCGCGTACCGGGTGATCCCTAAAGGCGTCGCACCGGACGCCTACCCGAAAGAGCTTCAGGACATCCAGCACCCGCGACAAGACCCCGAGAACAAGGTGTTCACCCGGCTGACGCTGAAACCGGTCACCGCGGACCTCAAAACGGTCGGCAAGTACGTCCCGGATCTGGGCCTGTTCGAGAAGTCCTGGCAGGGGTTGAGCAAGCTGGACCGGTTCCGCGTGAACGTCGAATTTTACTCGTTCCCCTCACCCGATCCGAGCACCGAACCGGGTGGGCTGGAGGCAGGCGGGCGATACATGTTCGAGATCGACGGACTCATTAAAAAGGTGCCCGACAGCGGCGGCGGATTCACCACCGCGAAACTCGAACTGGGCGACACGGTTGAATTGTTCATGGAGGTGTTCGATAAGAACCCCACGCCCGGGCGCGCGCCCGGGTACACGAAAGAGGCGCGTCGAAAAACGCTCGTGAGTGCCGAGGACGCGATGCTGGCCCTGAAGATGCGGGACGAACAGAACCGCCGGCTCCAGGACAAGTTGCGCGATCTCGCCGCGGACCAAGCGAACGTCTTCCGCGAAACCGTGACTCCGCCGAAAGAGCCGAAAAAGTAACCCCGGTGTCTGACCCGCGCCGGGAACGGGTATTAGTTACTGGGGATTTTCGGGCGCCCGGCGAGTCATTTGCATGCCTTGCCGCCGGGGCGCGTTTTCCGAAACGTTCGCGTAACAGAGCGAATGCTTTCCGATTGAATTCCGTCTACTGCGATTGGATACTGGAAAGACTTCTCACCGGGCCGCCGCTCTCCGCGTCCCAACCGCCTCAAGGAGGCCGCCGATGACCGCTCGCCGTGGTTGGTTCGTGGCCGCTCTGGTGCTGGTCGGGACGGTCGTCCCGATGGCCATTTCCCAAGACCCCGAAGCGATCAAGCAGCGGGACGAGCAAAAGAAGGTCAAGGCCCGCGTGGACGAAGCCGCCCGGCGCACGTCGTCCACGCTCGACGCCATGATGTTCCAGCGACTCGCCCCCAACGCCGAGCAGAAGATGCTCCGCGGCGTCGCCGACGACCTCCGCGGGCTGAGCCAGGAACAAATGGCCCAGGTACTCGCGCACCTGGAAAAAGCCGTGAACGCGCCGAACCCGGTGGCCGCGACCCAGGAACAAAAAGAGGCCTACGCGAAGCACCTGCGGATCGTGCAGCAGCTCAAGGTCATGCTCGGCCAACTCGACGTCATCAAGAACCTCGACGAAGCCGCCGAGCGGTTGGAACTTGCCGCCGAGAAGCAAATCAAACTCGTCACCGCGGCGCACACCAACAGCACGCTGCCGGCGCGTTCCGGTTTCCGCATGGACGACCGCGAAGAACTCGCCATCGAGCAAGCCGACCTCCGCGCGGAGGTGCTCGCGGTGTTCAAGCAGGTGAAACGCTTCATCGACGAGAAGCAACTCACCCCGGAACAACTCGCCCGCGTCGAAAAGGCCGAAGCCCACGCTCGCGGGATCAAACTCGCGGCCGATATGGGCAACACCGTGCCGGCCCTTCGCGCGGGCAACTTCATCGGCGAGGGCGGAGCGGTCGAGCGCCAGCGCCGGCACGCGAAGGAACTCAAAGACCTCGCCGCCGCGCTCCGCAACCCGCCCGGCAACCGCATGGAGGCCCTGAAAGAAGCTCAGAAGCAGGTCGCGAAGGCCATCGACGCCCAAACCAAGGTGAACAAGGACACCGCCGAACAGCCCGAGCGCGTCGAGATGGAACGGCCGCGCCGCCCCGGGACCGATCCGAAGACCGTCCGCGCCAACGAACTCGCGAACGCGCAGACCAAGGCCGAGTTCGCCACACGCGACGCGCGCAAGGCCGCCGAGAAAGCGGCCCCGGAAGTTGCCGACGCCCTCAAACCGGCCGAAACGCAACAGTGGAAGGCCGAGGACAAGCTCCGCGACCGCGACATCCCCGGCGCCCAGGAGCCGCAGGAAAAGGCCCTCGAGGCACTGAAGGCCGCGAAGGACGAACTCGACCGCCAGATCGCCGCCGCGGAACTCGCGAAGGTCGATCCGCTGGCCGCGACCAAACAGGCCATCGAGCAGGTCGAGCAGATCATCAAGGAACAGAAGGACACGAACGCCAAGACCGAAAAGGCCGCGGAGCAGCCGAACCGCACCCCGGACGCGGCCAACGCCCAAAAGGACGTGGCCAAGAAGACCGACGACCTGCGCAACACCCCGCTCCCGCCGAACACCGACGCCAAGAAAGCGCTCGACAAGGCCGTGGACGCACAAAAGCAGGCCAGCAACAAGCTCGACAACAAGAAGCCGGCCGACGCCCAGCCGAATCAAAAAGAGGCCCTCAAAGCACTGCAAGACGCCAAGGACGAACTCGAAAAGCAGGCGAAGGCCATCGAAGAGCGCCGCGCCGAGATCGCCAAACTGGACGAACTCAAGAACAAACTCGAAGAACTCGCCAAGAACGAAAAGGAACTGGCGAAGGCCGCGGACAAGGCCGCTTCGGACCCGAAGAAGCCCGAAACGGGCGACCTCGCCAAGAAGCAGGACGACCTCACGCCGCCGACGAAGGACGTGGGGATGGAACTCAAGGAACTCGCCCCGGACGCGGCCAAGAAGGTCGACGAGGCCACCACGAAGCAAGAGGGCGCGAAGAACGACCTCGCCATGAACATGCCGATGATGGGCGGCGAGAAGGCGATGGAAGCGGCCGACAAACTGGCCGACGCCGCGAAAGAGGTTCAAAAGAAGCTCGACGAAAAGAAGAGCCAGGAAGCCGTGGACCAGGCCGCGCTGCAACCGAACAAGGTGGACCCGCAACAAGCAGCTCAGCAACTCGCCAAGGCCATCGAGCAAGCGAACATGGCCGCCGACAAAGCGAACATGGCCGACATCCCCATTGTTAACCCGATGATGGGCGACAAGGGCATGATGGACGACATGAACGACATGATGAACAAGAAGAAGCTGAGCATCCTGAAGCTTCAGAAGTACATCGCGAAGAAAGCGGCCGAACAAAAACTCCTTGATTCCGCGAAGGCCGCAGACTTGGCCGCCCAAGCGCTCGAAAAGGGCGATCTGCCAAAGGCCGTCGAGCACGGGTACAAGGCGCTCGACGAATTGAAAAAGGTCTGCGAAGCGAAGGAGAAAAATAAGAAGGCCCAACCGGACGAGAAAGGGCAGCCAGACGAGAAGCGCTTGCAAAAGGACGAGAAGGGGGCAAACGACAAAGAGTTGCAACCCGAAGACAAGAAGCTGTTTGAAGAACTGGACGAAGACGGGTTGCCCGTGAATCCCACGCCCGAGTTCCTCGCCGAGCTGCAGCAGAAAATTCTCGAAGCAGCGAAGGCGCTCCAGCAGTCGCAGCAAGCAAACGCCGCGGCGCAAGCCGCGCTGCAACAAGCCCAGGCGAACGCGCCGATGGCCGTGCAGAACCAGTTGCAAAAGGCCGGTGAGCAACTCGGCAAGGCCAACGACCAGCTCCAACAGGGGCAACCCGGTCAGGCCGGGATGAACCAACAGCAAGCCGCCCAGGGGCTTCAACAGGCACTCGAAGCTCTCAACCAAGCAGCAATGGCCCAGGGCATGCAGGGTGCCCAACCCGGTATGGGGATGATGGCCCAGGCCGGCATGGGTATGAACATGGGAATGATGGGGATGGGGATGCAGCCCGGAATGGGCATGCAGCCCGGAATGCAACCCGGCATGGGCATGAACATGGGCCAGCCGATGAACATGGGGGCGAGCGAAGGCGACGTGAATGGCAGCGACAAACTGAAGAACACCGGGTCCGCCGGGAACAATGCGACCGGTGACAGCAACTTCATCAAGTTGCGCAACAAGGACCGCGACAAGGTCCAGCAAACCGCCGATACTCAGTTCCCGGCCGAGTTCCGCGAGTTGATTAAGCAGTACAACATCAACATCAAGAACGGGAAACCGGCCGGGATGCCCCCCGCTCCGGGAAGCGGGAAGTGACCCACAAGCCCCACGACCTGTAACGACCTTGAGGGCCGGGAACCGAACGTGTCGGTTCGCCGGCCTTCCGTCTCAATGACTCTTCGCGGAAAGCGCTGGTGTCCCGTCCCTGGCAACCGTTCGAGCCAATCGACCGGTTCCGCTAAGCGACAGAATGCAAGTGCCCTCCGGATCTCGTTCGCGGGAGCTTTCTATGCGCCGAACCGTCCTCGCGACCGTGCTCGCCGCTGCCCTCGGCGGCGTGTTCGCGGCCCCGGCCGCCACTCAACCGCCCGCGGCCGACGAGAAGCCGATGAGCGTTGTCCCCAAAGACAACGTGAAGATGGACGACGACACCAAGAAAGCGGTCGACAAGGCGCTCAAGTACCTCGCCGACAAACAGGAGTCCGACGGCTCCTGGGGGAACACGGCGATCACTGGGTTCGTGCTCCTCGCGTTCATGTCGAACGGGCACATGCCGACCCAGGGCGACCACGCCCGGGCGGTCGCGAAGGGCATCCGGAACCTGTGCTCCGTCGCGCGCGAGGACGGCTACCTGGTCGGCGCACGCGGCGGCAACATGTACTGCCACGGCATGGCCACGCTCGCGCTCACACAGGCCTACGGCACGACCGGCGACGAGGACGTGAAGAAGGTCACCAAGCGCGCCATCGACCTCATCAACAAGACGCAGAACAACGAGGGCGGGTGGCGCTACGACCCGGCCCCCACGGGCGCGGACATCTCGGTCACGATCATGCAGGTGATGGCGCTCCGCGGCGCGCAGGACGCGGGCATCCACGTCCCGGACCGGGTGATGAAGGACGCCATCAAGTACGTGAACCGCTGTTACGACCGGCGCACCGGGGGCTACAAGTACCAGCCCTTTTCGGCCGGCGCGGGCTACGCGCGGACCGCCGCCGGGGTGTGCGTGCTCCAACTGTGCGGCCAGTACGACGCGGACGAGATCAAGCAGGCGGTGGAGTACCTGGAAAAGGTGAGCGACGACCGCGCGCACTACTGGTACGGCCACTACTACGCCTGCCACGCGATGAACCAGATTGGCGGCGAGTTGTGGGAGAAGTACTACAAGCGGATGCGCGACAAGCTGCTCTCGCCGGGCTACCAGAAGGGCAACGGTGAGTGGTACGACTCGCGCCTCGAAGCGGCCTACGGCGCCTCGTACCAGACCGCCATCGCGGTGCTGATCCTCAGCGTGCCGACGCACTACTTACCGATCTACCAGAAGTAACCTACTGTGAAACGGCGGGCCGATTGGATTCATCCAATCGGCCCGCTGGCGTTTCGTGATTCACGATTCGTTTAAAAGCCTACTCGCTCCGCTCCACCGCATCGAGCCACACGCGGGCCGCGGCGTCACTGGGCATGCGCCAGTCGCCACGAGGCGAGACGCTCACCGACCCCACCTTCGGGCCGTCGGGCAGGCAGCTCCGTTTGAACTGGTTCGCGAAGAACCGCCTGAGAAACACCCGGAGCCAGTGGCGCAAGGTGTCCGTGGTGTACTCGCGCGAGAACTTCGCGTGCCCTGCCAGAAACAGGATCTTCTCGGGTTCCGCACCGAACCGGAGGAAATGGTAGAGGAAGAAGTCCACCAACTCATACGGGCCGACCGTCGATTCGGTCGATTGCGCGATCTCGCCGCTCGCGGTCGTGGGCAATAGTTCCGGCGAAATCTCCGTGTTCACGATCTTGAGCAGCGTGTCTCGGGCGGGTCCGTCGAACTCGTTGTGCGCGGCCCACTCTACCAGGAACTTCACCAGCGTCTTCGGGATGCTCACGTTCGGGTTGTACATGCTCATGTGGTCGGCGTTGTAAGTGCACCACCCGAGCGCCAGTTCCGAGAGGTCGCCGGTACCGATCACGAACCCGGCGTTCATCAGGAGAGCGGTACGCACGCGGGCCTGCACGTTCTCGAATGTGAGGTCGCTGCGGTTGTCCGGCGCCAGCCGGAGCAGCCGTTCCGAGAGCGAGACCACGGTTTCGTTCTCGAGCCGGATGCCGAACGGGGCGTGCCCGAGCGCCCGCATCTGGTCCAGGCACATCGAGCGGATGTCGATCTCGCGCAACTGGATGTTGAGCGCCCGGGCGAGGTCGTGTGCGTTCGTCCGCGTGCCCGCGCTCGTGCCGAACCCGGGCATCGTGAGCGCGTGAACGCCGTCGCGCGGCACCCCCAGTTCGTCCATCGTCTTGCACACGACGAGCAGCGCGAGCGTGGAGTCCAGCCCGCCCGACACGCCGATGGAAACGGTCGGCAGCCCGACGTGCGAGAGCCGGCGCCCGAGCGCTGCGACCTGCGTCTGGAAGATGTCGCGGCAGCGGTCGTCGAGAGTGGCCGGGTCGGACGGGATGAAGGGGCTCGCGTCCACCGCCCGCACCAGTTTCGGCTCGCGCGCGGTAGCCTCCAAATCGAACGACAGTGTGCGATACTTCCCCAGGCCCAAGTCCGCGACGCGGTTGGCATCGTGGAACGTGTTCGTTTGAATGCGGTCGTGCAGGAGCCGGTCGAGATCGAGGTCGGTGACGAGCAACTGTTGACCGTGGCGGAACCGCTCGGACTCGGCGAGGATCACGCCGTTCTCGGCCACCATGCAGTGCCCGCCGAACACGATGTCGGTCGTCGATTCGCCCTCACCGCAGCAAGCGTACACGTACCCGCTGATGCACCGGGCCGACTGCGAGCTGACCAACTGGCGCCGGTACCCAGCCTTACCGATCACCTCGTTGCTCGCGGACAGGTTCGCGAACACGGTCGCACCCATCAGCGCCTGGAGAGCGCTGGGAGCAACCGGCATCCAGAGATCCTCGCAGATCTCGACACCGAGCGTGAACCCGTTCATCGTGCGACAATCGAACAGTAAGTTCGTGCCGAACGGGACGCTCTGGCCGGCACACGACGCGGCGGAGAAGTTCGCGTTGTCGGCCGGGCAGAAGTACCGGGCGTCGTAGAACTCTTTGTAATTCGGCAGGTACGTCTTCGGGACGATCCCGAGCACCTTGCCCGCGTGGATGACCGCGGCGCAGTTGAAGAGCTGCCCCTCGATCGCGAGCGGCAGCCCCACCACCGCGACCCCGCGGAACACGGTTGCACCCTTCTCCACCACCTTCGCGAGCGCCTCCTCCGCGGCGCGCTGGAGCGACGCCAGGTGGAACAGGTCGTGACAGGTGTAGCCGGTCAGCCCGCACTCCGGGAACACGAGCAGGTTGACCCCCTGCCCCTCGGCCCGCGCCATGAGCGCGAGCGTGCGGTCCGCGTTGAACGGGCAATCGGCGACCCGCAGTTCCGGGCTGGCCGCCGCGACGCGAAGGAAACCGTTTATCTTCATGGCCACAAGGCACCAAGGGCGTTGATCCACCGGGCACCGAATCGGCCGTTACGACTACTGCCGGTCCAGTACCGCGAGATGTTCTAGCGGAATCGGGAACGGGTGATGAGGCACATACGCAACACCGGCGGCATCGAGATCCGCCCAGCACCCAATTTGTTCCGTGAGGTACACGAGGCCGAGCGCCCGATCAGGGGTAACCGTACCGGCGCCCCAACGTTGAGCGCGACCGGACTCGGCGGCCCGGCGGCACAGTTCCGGAACGTGATATTCGGTTCCGCCGAGCCACCCAGCGGCCCAGCAGTCTTCCGAAATGTCACTCATCGCGTTACCGAGCAATTGCAGTACCGAACGTCGGACCCCGTCGTCCATCGCTCGCCCTCCACCAACATTCTACCAAGTGCGCCCCCGTGCGCAGCGACCAGCGATGTGGCGAACGGGCAATTATTCCGTAGTCCCCACCGACAACCTCGCGCGGGCCTCCGCGACTTCAGCCGTGCGCATCGCGTTGA
Source organism: Gemmata massiliana (assembly GCA_000531095.1). Classification (GTDB taxonomy): domain Bacteria; phylum Planctomycetota; class Planctomycetia; order Gemmatales; family Gemmataceae; genus Gemmata; species Gemmata massiliana. The sequence goes on from HG799465.1 coordinate 821,124, forward strand.
AGCGGCTCAGATGTTCAGCTACCAACGGCGACGGCTCCCACCGCGTGTACCGCGCCCAGGTGCGTTCCGCGCGAGCCGCTTGAGTGCGGAAATCCTCCGAGTACACCACACGGCCCTGCTCGACTAGCTTCACGAACAGCGGTTCGCCGTCGATGTCCTCGCTCTTGTCCGCGACGACGAGCGTATCGCCGCGTGCGTACACGCGGACGTACCCCGGAATCGTTTCTTTACCCGGCGAATTAGAAAACTTCACGTTCGGCCGGTCCGCCGTCGCGGTGCGCTTGAACACCGCGCTCACGGTGTCGCGATGAACAAACTTCCACCAGTATCCGCCCGCCCCCGGGAACAGCATCGTCGGCTCGATACCGGTCTGCGTGCGGAACACGTCGTAGACGCGGCGCACGCCGTCGGGGGTGACTTCGTCCTCGAAGACGATCACGCGCGGCGGGATACCGAGCGCCTTCATGCGCTGGAAGTACAGTACGCACTGCGCCGCGATGTCGCCGCTATCGACACGCACGCCCACGCGGTCGGTTTCTGGGTGCGTGCGAATCACCCGAAGTGCGTTCTCTAAGCCGACAGTTTCCGCGTCCACGAGGTCACAGAGCAGCGACGCGGTGCCCATCTTCGATACGAACCGGTCCATCATCTCATACTCGCTCGCCGCGAGTGTCTTATCGAACGACTGCGCGGCACACATCATTTCGTGACCGATCGTGCCGATCGATTTGAACAGCTCCGGCCACACGAACTCGGCCGTGTCGTTTGAAGTGAGTTGCGCGCCCCCCGATGTCCCGGCCCCGCCGACGAACCGCGCGAGGAGCAGAACGAGGTTGCACACCTCGACCGGCGCGGAGCGCAGCCCGAACTCGGCGTCGCGCGGGGTCGCTTCGCTCATGAGGCGGGCCTTGGTCGCCTGGATGATCGGCGCGAAGTAGCGGCACATCGCGGGTTCGAGGTAGGAAATCAGCCCGCCCGCGCCTTCAAAGGTGATACTCGGTACGCCGGCGAGGAACGTCTGCCCGCCGGGGAAGCCCCAAATGTCGATGGGTAACGTGAGGTCTTCACCCGGTTGCTGGAGTACCGCGTCCCACACTTCGGTCGGAAACGCTTTCGTTGCAGATTGGGTCGCATACCACGCGCGTGACAGTTCGATGTCGGCTCGCTTGAGCGGCCGGTGGAACCACTGCGCGAGCATGGCTTCGTGCCCGGCCATGACGAGCCGATTGTTCGCGCCGACCTCGGGCAAACCCTTACGGAACGTGAGGGTGTACGCCGCGCGCTGGAGCGCGATTTCGGGCACCGCGGTCCACATCGTGCGCTTGTACGTATCGGTCCCACCGAGCCACCCGCCGAGTAGGAACAACTTGGCGAAGAACTCGTCGCGCATCTCCTGGCGCTTCACGGCGAACGGGTCGGTGGACATTCGGGGTTCCATCGGGAGCAGTCGGTGTCAACATCCTACCGACCGCCACCCCGGAACGCGACCCGCCGTCACTCGTTCGGCGCCACGTCGCCCGCGGCCCGGCTGTACAACGCGACGAACGCGGCCCCGGACATGTTCTGGCGGAAGAACCGCACGGCCCCGTCGCCCAAGAGAAAGTTCGCCCCGCCCGAGTGGAACGAATAGATCTCGTTCCCATTGTGGCAATTGATCGGGCTGGTCCCGTTGCACACCACCTCGATCGTGATCCGATTCTCGGAATCGGCCCAGCGCTCGTTCCCGTTCATGATCCCACCGGAAATGCGCTTCCCATTCGCCCACGATTCCGGGCGCCCGCCGTCCTCGAACACCATAAACGTGTTCGACAGCCCGTCACTGACCGCGCTCACGCGCACCGGCTCGTTGCTCGCGCGGAAAAAACCGGTCCTCCAACTCGTGTCGGTCGTGGTCGGTATCCCGAACTCGCTCTGCGTCACAGAAACCGATTCAGAAATGGGGTAATCGCACGCGAACATCCGGGACCGGGCCGGTGCGGACGGGCACACCAGAATCGTGATGTCATTTTCGACCGCGGGGACGTTCGAGGCGTGCGTGTACGGCAGGTTCAGATCGTACCGCGCCGCGACCGCGGTCTGCTCGATGTACGGCAACAGCCACACCACGTAGTTGTGGTAGTCCGCGCGCCAGCCGGGCGGGAACGTGTCGTGCGCGGAGAGATAGTTGTGGAACGCGAGCCCGACCTGTTTCATGTTGTTCGCGCACTTGATCCGGGCCGCGGCTTCACGAACTTTCTGCACGGCGGGGAGTAAAAGCCCGATCAGGATCGCGACAATCGCAATCACCACCAGCAGTTCGATCAGCGTGAACGCGCAACGATTGCGAGAAGGTGGGCGCATGGCAGCCCCTCAAAGGGGTCAGGGCCAACGAACAAAAAGACAACTATCAGTGAAACGAACCGACGCGCGGCACGCAACGGTGAAATGAGAAAATCGCTGTCAGTGTTACACAGGAGTCACGCCCACAGCACGAGTGCCGCGACCAACCCGCAGCACAACGCGAGCAACGATACCAGTCCCGCAAAAACGCACCCGAACTGCGACACGATCACCTCGCCTCGCGCCGCGGCCTCTTTGCGCATCTGCCGGTGCAACACCCACACAATGCTGAGCAGCACAACAATTGCGATCAAATCGAGCGCGGCACAGCCCAGCAGAACGAGAAACGCGGTACGCATCACTCGGCATCGACATTGAGCGACTTGATGATGGCGTTCAGCACGGGTTCGTTTTGCTCGCGGTCGTACTCGCTCACCTGTGTGAGTAGTAACAGCGGCCCGGCGAACGTGTCCATGCAGCGTACCCGGCAGTTCGTAGCCGTGTCGACCGTGAGGAAGTCCGCGTTGAAACCGATGGCCGGCTGACCGCAGATCGTTTCCATCACTTCTTCCGAGTCCAGTTCCTTGTACTCGCCCTTCAGCGCGTCGAGCGTCTGGTCCGCGAGGTCACCCGGATCGCGGGCGTCGGGCTGAAGCGACATCATGAAGAACGCGGTATCCGGGCTGGACACGGTCACGGTCCAGCCGCCGCTTTCGGGGTCTTCGGCCTCGTCCACGGTCCAGTTCGTTGGGTAGCGAATGACGATACGGTCGCGCTCAAATGTGTTCATGCTCGTCTCCGAGCGAACGGCCGGTGTGAGCCGGTTGGTAGGCCCTCGTGCAACAGGCACGCTCCCACCAGCCGGCTCACGCCGGCCGTTCGCCTAAGAAATCCCCTCCTGCGTCTCCCGCACCAACTGGTCGACCACTGACCGCGTCGTGCCGGTTTGAGTGTACGTCTTCAGTTGGCGGTCGGCGCTGGAACCGCTTTCCAGAATCTTATACGCATACTCGATCTCCTTGCGCGTGCCGAGTTCGTCGATCACGTCGCGCAGGAACCAGTCGATCAGCTCGTGAATCAGCTCGCGGACCGGCACTTCTTTCTGTTTGCCGAGATCGAGCAACTTACCGTCCAGGCCGTACCGCACCGCGCGCCACTTGTTCTCCTCGATCAACTCGGTCGGGTACACGCGGAACGTCATGTTGTCGCGCCGGAGCTTCCACAGTTTCGCGATGATCGCCTGGAACAGCGCCGCGATGCACACCGCCTCATCCACTTTTGTGCAGACGTCGCAGATGCGGAATTCGAGAGTCGGGTAGCGGTGGTTCGGGCGCACGTCGTACCAGATTTTGGACCCGTCCGGGATGCACCCGGTTCGCGTCATCGTGTCCACCATGCCGCTGTACTCGCTCCAGTCAGTAAACAGCGGTGGGACGCCGGATCGAGGGAAGTGGCGGAAGATGATCGAGCGGTAGCTCTTCAGACCGGTGTTGCGCCCGGTCCAGAACGGCGACGACGTGCTGAGACACAAGATGTGCGGCGCGAAGTACCGGGCCACGTTCATCGCATCAATCAGGAAGTCGCGGTCCTCGATCCCGATGTGAACGTGCGTGCCGAAGATGAGCAACTGGCGCGCGAGATCCTGCATGTCGTTCTGAACGCCGAGGTAGCGCTCGAACGGCGTGATCTCTTGCTTCTCCCAATTCGAGAACGGGTGCGTACCGGCGGCCGCGATCACCAGCCCGTGCCGCCCCGCCAGTTCGCTAATGCTCCGGCGTAGCTTCACCAGTTCGTTGCGAGCGTCGTTCGGCGTCTGACAGATCTCGGTGCCCACTTCCACCATCGACTGGTGCAACTCGGCCTTGATCTGCTCCTTCAGGGTGACCTTTCCTTCGTCCAAGATCTGCGTGATGTACGATCTCAGTTCCCCGTCGCGGGGTCGATGATCTGGTACTCCTCCTCGATGCCGAGCGTGAGCGACGGGGCTTTCATAAAGAAGTTCCAAGTTCCAAGTTTCCGAGTTCCGAGCCAGAGAGGTACCGTGTTGTAACTCGGAACTTGGAACTTTGGAACTTGGAACTTCGCGGTTCGCGTCAGCGCGGCTCGACGAGGAACGTCGGCACCGTGGACCCGCCGCCCGCGGTGACGTTGACGAGTTCCTCGGTCGAAATGCGCGTGAGGCACCCGTGCATGAACGCCCCGAACGCGACGTAGGGGTTCGTGTCCAGCATCCGGTCGAGGACGTGGAGCGAATTGTTCTCGAAGCTCGGGAACGCCTCGTAGGGGAGTTTCACCTTCTGCTGGACGACGTAAGGCAGCGCGAGCGCGGTCTGGATCGCGTCGTCCCACGCGCGCTGGTCGACGAGCCAGCCGAGCACGATTCCCTTCCCGCCATAGTCGTCGTTCGGCTTCAGTACGAGCCGGTCCTTGTTCGCCGACGCCCACGGCACGAGGTCGATCTCCGCGCCGTCGATAGTGGTCTTTCGCGCCTCCATGACGCGCGTCCACGGAATGTGACGTGCGATCGCGGCTAGTTGTGACGGCGTGAACAGCGCTGCGTTCCGCTCATCGGACAGCACCGCGAGCGACGCCTTCTTGAACAGGATCTTGCACCGGAACGAGTTCACCATGCAGACCGCGCGGTCGCGCACCGCCTGCACAACGGGGTGATCGATCCCGCCGCGCTCGACCAGCTCGCTGATGAGTACGCGCTTGTAAATGAGCGTGATGTGGTAGTCGCCGGCCATGAGCTTGCCGTCGCGGTACTCCACCTCGCGCGGGTCCACGATCCGGGCCTCGATGCCCATCGCCTTGAAGTAATCGTAAAAGAGCACGAACTCGCTGAACGTGGGCACCTCGCGCCAGTCCAGGATCGCGATCCGCGGTGCGTCGGATACGTGCCCCTGCCACTGTTTGAACGAGTCCGTGAGCGCGTGCAACACACCGGGTTTCGCGGGGATCGGGTTCACGCGGAACCGGCGCTGGAACTCCTGGAACACTGGTACGCCGTAGAAAAGCTCGGCGAGCGCGTCGGAGTACCCGGCACCGGCGGGGGTTTCGGTGTTGAACTCGGTGAACAGCAACTCGTCGTCCGACGCGAAGAACGTGTCGAAGCGGCTCGTCGGGCTGGGGTCGGGGAACCCGGGGTCGATCCCGAGCAGTTGCTCTTCCCAGTCGAGCACGCGGAACTGCTGGCGAAAGGTTGGATCGGCCAGCGCGCGGTCGTACATCGTCTGGAACGCGGGGAGCAGCGTGCTTACCGTGTCGTGCAGTAGCCGGTACTGGGCCGGCGTCAAGAACCGCGGGCGCAACACGGTACACACGGGGCGCGTCCCGAAAAGCAGCCCGCGGAGCTGCTGCACCTTCTCCAGCGCGGCCTGCGAATCGGCCGCGAGCGCCGACCCGGACGCGAGCAGGTCGTGGTAGCAGGAAATGGCGTCGGACATGGCAACTCTCCGGGCGAACGGCCGGCGTGAGCCGGCTGGTGCCTCTCTGCGCGCTGAATTGGCGAACGGCGCGGCGTAAGCCCGCCGGTGGTGCCTTAAAAAACCGGCGGGCTTACGCCACGCCGCTCGCAACACAGTAACCAGCCGGCTCACACCGGCCGTTCGCCTAAAAGAGTTTGCCCCACTTCAATTCCGCCAACTGCGGGCGCGGGTTGAGTGCCTGGTCGATGACCAGATCGGCCATGTGCTTCACCACCCACTCGAAGTATTCGGGGGTGAGCGAGTTCACGTCCATGTCGGGCGCCGGGTTCATGAAGTCGATCGCGTAGGGCACGCCGTCCTTGATCGCCCACTCCACCGTGTTCATGTCGTAACCGAGCGCGTCGACGAGCTTCAGCGAGTCGTCGATCACGCGGTTCCGGAGCGCGGGCGTGAGGTAATTCTGGTCGGGAACGTACCGGCGATTGTTGGTGTCGTAGGGCATCGGGAGCACGAGGTTCCGGCCCAGGCACATGCACCGGACGTACTGGTCCCACTGGATGAACTCCTGGGCGATCATCGTGAGCAGCCCGGAGCTGTCGTAGTAGCGGATCAGTTCCTCGACGCTGTGGCACACGTACACCCCACGCCAGCCCCCGCCGTGGGCGTCCTTGAGGATGCACGGCAGCCCGACGTAGTCCGCGATCCCCTGCCAGTTAATGGGGTACTCGAGGTTCCGCAAGCTCTCCGTCTTCACGATGCCGGGAACGTAGTCCTTGTTCGGCAGCGCCATCGTCTTGGGGTGCGCGAGGCCGAGTTTCGCGCACAGCGACGCGCCGAAGAACTTGTCATCGGCCGTCCACATGAACGGGTTATTGATGACCGTTACGCCTTCGAGAACGGCGTGCTTCAGGTAGCTCCGGTAGTACGGCACCTCGTGTGAGATGCGGTCCACGAGCACACTGTACGGCACCGGCTCGTCCATCCGGGTGCCGCCGAGCTTGGCGAACTCCGCGACGACGCCCGCGTTCCGCCCGTTCACCTCGTCGATGAACCGCGGTGGGAACGACCACTCGCGCCCCACGATCACGCCGACACGTTTCACGTCATGCCCTCGGTGAATCAAGATTTTCGATCGCAGATTGCTGATTGCAAAACGGAGAAACGATCCGCGCCGAGTGCCTTCCAATCCGCGATCAAAAAACCGCAATCAATCGTGCCCACCAATATACATCCGAACCATGTCGTGCCACACGGGCCAATCGTGGGCCATGCCGTCCCACTCGCGCAGGGCGTTCCCGATTCCCTTGTCCCACAGTTTACCCGACAGTTCCCGGTTCTGGTTCAGTAAGCGGTCCTCGCGCCCCACCGCGAGAATGAGTTCCTGCTCGCGGAGCCGGTCCAGGCGCCAGGGGTCGTGTTCGTTCGGGATAAAGTCTACCGGGTTCTGCGAGTAAACGGTTTCGTTGTGGTATCCGCCCATGAACATCTTAATGTCGGTCAGCCCGCTCATGCTCAGAATGCGGTTTACCCGGTCCGGGTACCGCAGCCCCATCGACAGCGCGTGGAACGCCCCGAAACTCGCCCCGGCGAAGATCGTAAACGGGTGGTCGTTCCGCCATCGCGCCCACGGGAGCGCCTCGTTCATGACGTAGTTTGTGTACTGCTCGTGGCGCCACGCCCGGGCGCCGGGGTGCTCGTGGTAGGCGTACCAGCTCTCGGCGTCCACCGCGTCCAGGCACACGAGGTGCAGCCACCCGTTTTCGAGCGCGTGCCCCAGTGCGTGAACCAGCCCGCGGTTCTCCCACTCGAAGAAGCGCCCGCGCGACGTGGGGAACGCGATCACCCGCGCCCCGCCGTGCCCGAATTCAAGCAGTTCCATATCGCGGTGGAGCGCTGGACTCCACCAGCGGTGATACGCCCGGTGCATGAAGGCCCGAATCGCGGTGTGAAGAGAGGGGAGTTAGAGCGAGTATGCGAACCCGCGCGCCCTTCGGCAACGGCGGGACCGCTCAAACGCACGAGCGAATTGGTCAGCAGGGGCGCACAGCCTTACCGCGGCTTTTTCTTCTTGCGCTTCGGCGCCGCGAACAACTCCGCGAGCGCGAGGCTGAACCCCGGCAACACCTTTCCGCCACTGAGAATACCGGCCTCGTCCAGTTCCTTAAACTTCTTCGCCGAGGTGTACACTCGCGCCGTCTTCGCACGCGGGTCGATGGTCCACGCGAGCTTGCACCCGACCGCGAAAAACTCCGCGAGCTTCCGATCGATCTCGGCGACCGTGTTCGACGGGCTGAGAACCTCGACGACCAAGCCCGGTGCGACCGTCCAGAACGCTTCGTCTGCGGGAATCTCGTCGTTCGGGAACTCGGACCACGGAATGAACGTCACATCGGGCGCGCGGACCTGATCGGGACCGAGCCGGATGAAACCGGCCTCACCGGTCACGACGCCGAGGTCGTTCGCCACGACGTGGTTCACAATTAGCCGCGCGATGTGGAGCCCCAAAAACGATTCGAGGATCCCCATCGGTTTCTCCACGAGGACGCCATCGATCAGCTCGCAGATCGGCTTCGGGGCCTTCTCCAAGTCGGCTTCTGTTGCGCTCCCGGGCGCCGGACGAATACGAATACGGCTCAGGGGAATACCGCCGAGTTTGGCGTGCAGATCCGCGAACGTCTTCAGTTCCAGTTCGGTCGCCGTCGCCATCCTTCGGCCCTCGTGGGAAAGCAGCGGGGAGGCTCATACCTCCCGCTCGCCAGCCCCGATTGTATCACGCTGCGGCGAACTTATCGCGGAGCTTGTCGAGGTACTTCTTGCTCTGTGCGGTCACGTCCCAGGCGTGCGGCCAGAAGCACAGGTCCACGCACCACCAGTCGTGCGGTACCTCGGCCTTCAGGAGCGCCGGGGCGAGCTTGTCGAAGTCGAGTTTGCCGGTGCCGAACGGGTTGTGCGTCGAGGTGTTGTGCTCGTTCAGGCTGCCGTCACTGTCGATCACGTGGACGTGGGTGATCTTACCCTTCAGTTTCTCAAGCAACTCCAGTTCACCGCCCGGGAGCGTTTCCTTCGCGCCGGTCTGATTCGCCGCGACCGCGGCGCACATGTGCGCGTGGCAGGTGTCGTAGAGCACGCCGAAGTTGTTATTCCCCTTCGCACGCACCATGTCGACCAGGCGCACAATTTCCGAGGGCTTGTTGAACGCGAAGCCCGGCTCGAACTCCCAGCAGATGTTCATGCCGTAGTCCGCAGCCATCTTGCTCGCCTTGTCCCACGCGGACGCGATCCGCTCCATCCCCTTTTCCGCGCCGAGTTCTTTTCCTTCTTTTTCAAAATAATCCGGCGCAATCACTGTATCGACCCGGATCGTCTTAACATCGAGGTCCGCGGCGAACGCGCACCACCCGAGGAACGCCGTTAGGTACGCGGCCGGGTTCTCGTCAACAATGGAGGTACCAGGATTCTTAAAGGCCCACAGGTCCACCGCGATCCCCGAGAGCGCTAACCCGTGATCGGCGATCTCTTTACGGAGTTTTTGGCGGCTGGCCTTTGTCGGGTGCGACACGGGGCTGGGGTGCGGGCCGAAGCTGCCCAGTTCCACGCCGTCGTAACCGAGATCCTGAAGCTTGTGCAGAATGACGTGGAAGTCGTTCGTCGGTTGTTCCTGGTTAAATAAATACGCCCACGTGCCGATCGAGATGCGAGCCTTCGCCATGACGGAACCTCTGGTGACATTGGGAGAAGCGTAACGGCGGTCCGGTGCAAGTGATTATAGCGAGCGTCCCTCAAACCATCCGACCTCGACTCGCTCCACCGCACCCACTATGTTCCTCATTCCCTCGGCGCGGGACTCTGTTCTATGCTGGTGCATTCGACAGAAGATCGCGCCGGGATCAGGGCGCCGGAAGTTCGGTTCTAGCCGCGACTTTCGGCGCTGGCAAGAAGTATCCGGAGCGCGCACGCCGATTTCACGCCCGAGCGCCCGACGGCAGCAACCCAGACGAAGAAATGCCAAATTTTGGCCTTCCCTTCAACTCGTGCTCGGTGAGCACATAGACCGTGCGCAGCAACCCAGACGAAGAAATGCCAAATTTTGGCCGTCGGGCGCAAGTTAATCCCCCCGGACGCGAACTATTGGGAAACTACCGTGTCTGTCTGGTGGGAGTCGGTAGGAAAGGAAAATGAGGATCATGACTATCACCGGTAGCAAATGCACCGCGACACTTACCCCGCAACGGACCGCCAAGCGGGTCGTTCTGGCCGGCCGGTTCGCGCTCGGAGCGAACGTGGCCGACCACTTCCGCAAGCTGGGCTGGGAGGTTCACACGGTTAACGCCGATCACGACGTTCACGCCACCGCCGCGGAGACCGATCCGCACGCGGTTCTGCTCCCCGAAAACACCGGGGAAGAGAGCGGGTACCTCGCCTGCGTCAAACTGCGCCAGACGCTGCCCGACTTGAAAGTCGTGGTGGTCGGTTCGGAGCGCACCGCGGGCCGCGAGAAGTTCGCCGAGTTCGTCGGCGCGAAGTTCGTGACCGAGGCCGACGGCGTGGGCCGATTCGTCACCGCGATGTCGTAAATTGTCTGCAAAAAGTCGTCGGCCGGTTCGCACCGGCTGATGAAAACTCCGCGCCCAGCGCAACGAGTTCTCATCAGCCGGCGCGAACCGGCCGACGACTTTTTGCAGACAATTACGCTTCCACTTCAAAAATGCACTCGATCTCGACGGCGATGTTCCCCGGCAGCGAGTTGTGACCGACCGCGCTCCGCGCGCCGACGCCGTCGTCGCCGAACACGTCCTTCATCAATTCCGAGAACCCGTTGATGACCTTCGGCTGTTCGAGGAAGTCGTCGGTGCAGTTCACCATGCCGTAGGTCTTCAGCAGCTTCTTCACCTTGTCGAGCGAGCCGAGCTGCTCCTTGATGGTCGCGAGGATCGCCAGCCCCGTCTGGCGCGCGGCCTCTTTCCCCTGCTCGGTGTTCAGATCCTTGCCGACGCGCCCGGTAATCAGCGTCTTGTCGGCCTTGAGCGGGCCGTGCCCGGACACGAACAGCAGGTTGCCGAACTTCACCGCGGTCTTGTACACCGCGACCGGCTTCGGGGCCGGCGGGAGCGTGAGGTGCAGTTCCTGAACGCGCTTTTCTGGGGTGCTCGACACGGGTGAGCCTCCATCGAGTTAGGTGACTGGCATAGTGATAATCGCCCAACCAGCGTGGGGCAAGCGCCACTCTCCCGGACCAAGGGTCGCGGCTCGCCTCAGAAAAAAGAAACACCCCCGGAAGCTGGCGCTCCCGGGGGCGTGCGAGTCGGCGGACGGTGTGGTTCACTTCACGCGATTACTTCATGAGCATGGTCGCGCCGATGTAGACAGCGATCATCAGCACGATCGCTACGGCGGCCAGCCCGATCGCCCCGGCGTTGTTCTTGCGCTCCGGCACTTCCTCGGCCCAAGCGTCCGCGACGTCCGCTTCTTCCTCCTCGATAACCGGAGCGGGCGGCGGAGCGGGCTTCACGGGCTTCGGTTCGGGTTTCGCGCTCGTAGCGCTACGAGTCGGGAGCTTCGGCAGCGCGCTGCGTGCGCCCGCGGGCGGCGTGTTGATCGGCGCAACGGCCCCGGTGTCGTTCTCGTCCGGGGTGGGCAGTTGGAACGAAGCCCGGCCCGGGAGGTTCGTGCTCATCGTGGAGCGGGGTGGTTGCGGGATCGGCGTGTTCGGCGTAACCGGGCCGGACTGCGGTTTGGGAATCGGGCGGGCGCCAGAACTCGGCGAGGGCTTGTTCGGAAGGGTGATGCGCGATCCGGGGTTCGACCGCCCCGGCAGACCGGGCATGTGGCCGCTCGAACGGTTCCCGAGGCCGGCGGCTCCCGCGCGGCTCCCACCCGGGATGCCGCCGGGGATCTGGTTGAGGTCGCCCAGGAACGGCTCCAGCGCTTCGACGACCTCGTCGCACCCGCTGTAGCGCCCTTCGGGCGCCTTCGCCATCAACCGCTGCACGATCTCTTCGAGGCCGGGCGGGACGTTCGGGGCCAGTTCGCGGATCGGCGTCGGCTCCTTCGTCTGGTGGGCCATCATCTTCTCGACGGCCGACCCTTCCGGGAACGGCACGTGGCCCGTGAGCGCGTAGTACAGGACGCAGCCCAGGCTGTACTGGTCGCCGGCCGGGGTCCGGTTGGTCGGCTCCATGATGCTTTCGGGGCTGGCGCAATCCAGGCCGCTCGTCAGCGTGTTCGCGGTGGACATCGTGTCCACGAGGCTCTCGCCCTCGTTCTCGACCAGCAGCGACCCGATGCCGAAGTCGAGCATCCGGGCCTGGTTGTCCGAGCCGATCATGACGTTCGACGGCTTCACGAGGCCGTGAAACAGGTTGCTCTGGTGGGCGATCGTCAGCCCCTGCGCGATCTGCACGCCATAGAGCGCGACCTGGTTCGGGGGCAGTTTGCCGTTGTGCTGGATGATCGCGTCGAGCGTGGTGCCTTCAACGAGGGGCCACGCGAGGTAGTGCAGCCCGCCGGCGGTACCCACGTCCACGAACGGGACGACGGCCGGGTGCGTGAAGCTCCCGAACGACCGCACCTGGCGCCGGGCCAGCCGGACGTTCCACATGCTGCGCCGCGGGAGCACCTTCACCGCGTAGTGGTTGTTGTCGTTCTTCGAGCTGGCCTTGTAGACCTGCCCCATGCTCCCGGCGCCGATCGCGTCGAGGAGCACATACGGCCCGAGCACGAGGCCCTGGCTCTTACCGTTCAGGATGCGCTCGGCCTGGAACGCGGTCAGGGTGCCCTGGTCGACGAGGAACTCGGCCAGGGACGGCGCTTCCGCACGGGGGTTACGCTTGAGGAACTCGCCGACGATCTGGTCGAGCGGCCCGCGGTCGATGAGCCCGCTGCGCCGCAGGTCCCATACGAACCACTCGCACGCTCCGAGGTCGCTCGTCACCATTGGGAATTCGTCCTTCGAGAAGCCGGTGCGGACCGGCAAATTGGTCGGGTCGGGGTGCGGTTTCGGCCCCGCACGACGGATTCGCGTTCCGCCACACCGGGATCGCGGCACGCAAAATTAGGACGAGTTTTGCCCCTGTCAAACTACCGCCGTCCCGTTTTCAGGTGTAACCAGACCCACTATTCTGAGCAGAACGAACGGTAACGTCGGAGCCGGCGCGCCCCAGACCGGGTCGCGCGATTCGCCCCAGGACATTATTGTAACTCCGACAACTGCTATCGTCGGCTCTCAAATTCCGCCCCAAGGTGACCGAAAATGCCTCTCGATCCCTACGTCTCGTGCCCGTGCGGTAGCGGGAAAAAGTTCAAATGGTGCTGCGCCCCCTACTTCGAGACCGTCGAGAAGGCGTTCGACCAGGAGGACCAGGGGCAACACGACGCGGCGCTCCAGACCATCAAGGGGCTGCTCACGACCCACGCCACCAATCCCTCGGTGTGGCTGTACTACGCTCAGTTCCTCTACAAGGCGGGCGCGGCGGAACTCGAAGCCGCGGCACGCGGCCCTGCAGCGCGCAAGGTGGCAGGCGCGAGTGAACCGCCACCCGGGTACACCCAGAAGTTCGAGCAGGCGGAAGAAGCGCTGTCCAAGGCGCTGGAGCTGAACCCGAACTTCGGGATGGCGTACTTCCTCCGCGGGCAGTTCCGCGAGAACGAAGGCGAACTCATCGGGTCACTCCTGCTCTATCGTAAGGCCGCGGAAGCCTACGACCCGGAAGCACACGACCAGATCGCGGCCGTGTACGTCAAGATTTACCAGAGCGAGTCGATGCTGAACCGCCCGGTCGCCGCGCGCGCGGCGCTAGAGCGGGCCGCCCACGTACAACCGGCCGACGCCGAACTGCGGGCGCAACTCGAAGGTGAGTTCGGCACGGACGGTCCGTTCCCGGCTGCGGCGCGCAAAAAGTACACGTTCCGCCCGACCGCGAAGCCGGTCCCCGAGAGCGCCGCGACCGGCAAGCTCTCCGACGCCCGCAAAGCGTTCGAGAACCTGACCTCCGTCACCCCGGACGATCCCGCCGCGTGGTTCAACCTGGGTCTCGTGTTCGCATGGCTGGGTGAGCAGCCCAAGGCCGTGGCCGCACTCGTGAAGTCGATCGAGCTGGAAACGGACGACTACCGCGCGGAAGAAGCGGGCGCGCTGGCGGAAGTGCTCCGGTGCGGGTTCGGGATGGAGAACGACTCCGACCACCTGGGCCACTCGTTCGTGCTGCCGATCCGCGACCAGAACGCGGTGATGCGCCGGCTCGGGGCCTACGAACAGGCCGGTAAGCTCCGCGGCGCCCAGGTCGACCAGGAGCGTGGCATCCTGTTCGGGCTGATCGTCGAAGAGATCCCGTCGCTGCTCACGGTCGGCACGGTGAACCTGGCCCGCATCACGGCCCGCGTTACGGTGCTCATCGGCCAGGGCATCGTCCGGCTCAGCCACCCGAACCGCGAATCGGTGGCGCGCGTGGCCGACGAGCTGCGCACCGCGCTGCAACTGGCCGTCGAGCAACCGGTCGAGAGCACCAACCCGCTAAACTTCCGCGACGTGGTGCTGGAAGCCCTGGCGCAGCCGGCCGGGTCCGGGGACGAGGCCATGCTGGAGGCCAAGCTCCGCGGGCACGCGACCAACTACTTCGAGAACCTCTGGATTCACAAGCCGCTGAAGGCGCTCTCCGGGAACAACGCGATCGACGCGATGGGCAGCAAGGTGCTGCGCAAGCACGTGTTCGGCGTGGTGAAGTTCCTCGAAGACTGCCTCAAATCGGCCCTGCCGCACAAGCGAGTCGGCGAAGAAGCCGTCCCGATCGAGGTTTACGACTTTGCGCAGCTCCGGCACAAGCTCGGCATGGAGTACGTGAGCGCGGCCCCGCCGCAAGTGCACGTCCCTGCCGACGCGCCAGCCGAAGCGAAAGCGGCCCCCGAAGCCGCGCGCCAGCCGGAAGCGCCGCCCGCTCCGAAGAAGCGCGACATCGGCTCGATGAACACGTCCGAACTCGCGGCCCTGGACTTGGCCGCGCTGTCTGTAGGCGAACTGGAACAGGCGATGCTGACGGCCGTGAAGCTCGACGCCCGCGAGCTGGCGGTCGCGCTCGCGCAGGCCGGCCTGCTGAAGCCGTTCGATGCGACCACTCCGGACCGCTACCGACTGTACGCGACGGCGATCACCGGCGCCGCGGCGACCGGCGACACGGCACGTGCGGTGGAACTCATCGACCAGGGCGCGAAGTACGACGCGGACCACAACGGCGGCCAGCGCGCGACCGAGTACAAGCTCCGCAAGGCCCAACTCTACGTGAAATCAAAGGACGCGGAGAAGGCCGCGGCCGAGTTCGAGTCGCTCGTCGCGATGCACCCGGACGAGGGCAAGTTCTACACGACCGCCGCGGAAGAAATGCTCCGGATGAAGAACGGGGCGAAGGCGCTGCACTTCGCCGAAGGCGGACTCGAAACCGCCCGGCGCACCGGTAACCGCGATCTCGAAGGGCACTGCTCGGAACTCGTCGCCGCCGCGCGCAAGGCGACGTAAACCCACGAGAGTGGACATTGGCACTGTAGCCCCGTGAGGGGCGTGAGCGAGTAGCCAGGGGTGGAGCGAGCTACGCGAGCGCAACCCCTGGCTACTCGCTCACGCCCCTCACGGGCTATAAAGTCCCTTCTCCCTCTCACTCCGATCAGCGCCTTCTGCGTTCATCCGCGGCGTGTTTTTGACTGATTTTTGTGCCTTTTCGGGCTGATCCCCTTTAATTTTGGCTCGTGGCGAGCGAACAATAGAGTGAACTCGGGTGTCAATAGGGACACGATTCCCGGCACATACCTCATACCGGGGAGGCATCCGATGCCTGCTTACGTTGCTACACCCGTTCGCGCCCTGCTACTCGCGGTCGCACTGGTTTTCGCCGGTTCAGCGGCGACCGCCACGCCACAAACCGAACAAACTCACCCCACAGCGCGCGCGACCGCCCGTACAAAGGCCGAACCGGGTGCCGAACGCGAAGACCCGCCGCTCGACGGCATCCTGATTATCCTGGGCATCATCGGCCTGGTGATCCTCATCGCGTGGATCGGCAGTCGCATCAGTGATAACCGCTCGCACGTCACGAACTGACCCGTGGGGCCACACGTGCCCCACAGCGGCTCGTCCCTCTTGGCCGTTCGGAACGCAATTCGCACGTCTCCCGCGCATCTCCCTTCCCCCTTCTCAATCCGGAGTCGGCATGCGCTCGTTCTTCGAGGAGTTCAAGAAATTCATCCTGCGCGGCAACGTGGTCGATCTCGCGGTCGGGATCGTGATCGGCACCGCGTTCGGGAAGATCGTGGAATCGCTGGTACGCGACATCTTCATGCCGATCGTGGGCCTCGCGACGGGCGGGTTCGACGTGTCCGCGCAGTCGATCACGCTCTACAAGGACGCGAAGCTCGCGTGGGGCGTCTTCGCGCAAACACTCATCACGTTCGTCATCGTCGGGTTCTGCATGTTCCTCGTGGTGAAGGGGATGAACGCGCTACACAAGTACATCCTCAAGGACGACGAGGTGAAACCGGCCGAACTGAAACCAACTGAGAAACTACTCACCGAGATCCGTGACCTGCTCAAGCAAAGCACGCCCCCGGTCCCGCCCCAAACGTAACAAGCGTCCGATCGGCTTGGTGAACAAGCACTAGGAATTGGTTTCGCACAGTTGAAACAGCGATAAAGAACCGCAGATAACGCGGATCACGCAGATCAAACAAAGATCGCCAGGATTTATTCATCCTGGCGATCTCGTTAGTCCTGTCAAAATTATTTTTGTCTGATCCGCGTTATCTGCGTGATCCGCGGCTCTTCTTCTTTCCCCTTCGCCTTACTCGTCGCCGTTGGGCAGCGCTTCGAGTTCGGTGACGATCTTCTCGTTCAGTTTCACACGCACGTCGAGCGCGGCCATTCCCAGAGCGCTCGCGATCGCTTTGTCCTTCGAGGAGCCGTGGCAAATGATGCACACGCCCTCGACCCCCAGGAGTGGGGCGCCGCCGACCGCGCTGTAGTGGTACTTGGCGAGCAGCCCCTTCAGTGCGAGTTGCGCCTGTTCGCGTTCGGCCTGGAGTGAACCGATCACTTCGTGGTTCACCAGTCCCACAACGAATTCCAGCACGCCCTCGCTGAGCTTCAGCACCACGTTTCCGGTGAAGCCGTCGGTGACGACCACATCGACGGCGCCGCGGTGGATGTCGCGGCCCTCAATGTTCCCGACGAAGCGATCGTTCAAGGCGCTGGAGCGGAACAGCTCGAAAGTCTTCTGAACGAGTTCGTGGCCCTTGCCCTCTTCCTCGCCGACGTTCATCAGGCCCAGGCTGGGGCGCTCGATGTTGAGGATGTGCTTGGCGAACACGCTCCCCATCACGCCGTACTGGAGCAAGTGACGCGGCTTGGGGAAAACGTTGGCGCCCACGTCCATAATGACGCAGCGCCCCTTGGCGGTGGGCATGACCGTCGCGATGCCGGGCCGGTGAACGCCCTTGAGAAACCGGCGCGTCACCACGCCGCCCGCAACAACGGCCCCGGTGTTCCCGGCCGAGACGAGCCCGTCCACTTTGCCTTCGGCCAGCAGTTGCCAGGCGCGGAAAATGGACGCTCCCGGCTTCCGGCGGAGCGCCTCGCCCGGCTTTTCCTTCATCTCAACGAATTGCGGCGCGTGGACCACCTCGACCCGCCCGGCGGGTAACGAGGCGGCAGCGAGCAACGGGTCGAGTTGCCCCTGGTCGCCGACAAAAACCAGCGTCAGGTCGGGGTTCGCGGCGAGCGCCAGTGCGGCGCCGCCCACGTTCGGGGCCGGTCCGTGATCGCCGCCCATCGCGTCGAGGGCGATCCGCATAGGTCACTTCCCTTGCTTGTCGTCTTCCACCTGGATCGCGTCGCGGCCCTGGTAGAACCCGCAGTTGGAGCAAACGCGGTGCGGCATCACCGGCTCGTTGCACCGGGCGCAGAACTGGATCTGCACCGCGGTCACGTGGTGGTGACTGCGCCGCGTGCCTTTTCGGGAGCGTGAGGTGCGCCTTTTGGGTACTGCCATGACGATTCTCGCGGTCGTGTCGAATTCCGAGTTAAGACGGTCATGTTAGGACCGCCCCCCGCGACAGTCAAGGAACGCGCCCGCCCACTCCCCCGTTCGTGAAATCACAAGTTACGCCGCCACCGGGAATCGGACAGTGGGCAAAAGCGTTCTCGCGGGGAGAACGGCTCCCGGTCCGTAAAAAAGAACGGGAGAAAACGGTCCTGAGTCCGAGGTATCGGCTGCTTTGGCCCCGCCCGAAATATCCGGCAGGGATGGGAGAGACTTTTATGGATACGCTCTGGGCACCGTGGCGGCTATCGTACATCACCGCGCCGAAGGAGAAGCCGCCCGCGACCGGTCCCGAGTGTTTCCTGTGCCGCACCGGAGCGGGCACAAAGGAAGGGGACCGCGCGAACTTGGTGGTGTACCGCACCGCGCTGTCGGCCGTGGTGCTGAACCGGTTCCCTTACAACAACGGGCACCTTTTGGTCGCTCCGCTCGCGCACAAGGCCGGCCTGAACGATCTCACCACCGACGAGTTGCTCGACCTGCAACTCGTGATGCGCAAGATGATCGCGATTCTGGAAAAGCGGATAAACGCTGACGGGTTCAACGTCGGCCTAAATCTCGGCCGCGCGGCCGGGGCTGGCGTCCCGGGGCACCTGCACTGGCACATCGTTCCCCGATGGGCCGGCGATCAGAACTTCATGGCGGTAACGGGCGACACGCACGTCATCTCGCAGTCGCTCGACGCGCTTTACGACCTGATTACGGAAGAATTGGTTGGTTAGTTCCAAGAGCCCCAAGTTCCAGAAGTTCCAAGTTCCAGCATTCCAGAGTTAAAGGCAATAGTGTTTGGGTTCGTGCCTTCAACTTCTGGAACGTGGAACTCTGGAACTCCTGGAACTGACCCTCTCAGTCGACGTAGAGGAACTCGCTCAGATTCAGCAGCGCGTGGCAGAGGTCGGTTGCGGCTTCGCTCGTCGTGCCTTTGTGTCGCGTCAGGAAGCCGAGCATGGCCGCGTTTTCTTCGCTGGTCGCGGGGCGCCCGGTCGTCAAGTAGAACGCGCGGTCGATGAATTTCTCCCGGCCCGCGCCCACTTCCTTCGTAACGCGGTCCGCCAGTGCCTTACCGAAGCCGATGACGATCGAATCGTTCAGCATCGTGAGTGCTTGTGGCGCGGTGGTGGTCACGAACCGACGCGCACACGTTTCGTTGCGGTCCGGTGCGTCGAAGAGAGCGAACAGCGGGTAGCGCAGGTTGCGCTTCACGAACACGTACACGCTGCGCCGGTTCCGCTCTGCGACATCGACCGAAACCTTCCACTGGGCGCCCGCCGATTTCTGGAGTTCGGGCGGCAACTCAGGGAACACGCTCGGCCCACCCGCCTTCGGGTTGAGTTGCCCCGACACCGCGAGCATCGCGTCCCGGAGCGTTTCGCCGTCGAGCCGGCGCCGCGGGAACTGCCAGAGCAGCTTGTTCTCGGGGTCGACCTTTTCGCCCGCGTGCGCCCCGTGGGTGCCCTGACGGTACGCGCTGGAAAGCACGATCAGCCGGTGAATGTGTTTGAGGGACCAGGGAGCAGTACCTAACCCCCCAGCCCCTTCCCTAAGAAGGAAGGGGGAGCAGAACCAGAGGCGGTATTAAGCCCCCCTCCGTGCTCCGGCCCGCGAGAAGCTCCGCTGACAGGGCCGGAGAGAAAGCAGGGAGGGGTTGGGGAGGGGTTCACCAACTCGCTGGCGAGCCAGTTCAGCAGTTCCGGGTGCGTGGGGCGGTCGCCGGTCACGCCGAAGTCGCTCGACGTGCGAACCAGTCCCGCGCCGAACCGCTGCTGCCAGATGCGGTTCACGATCACGCGGGCCGTCAGCGGGTTGTCTTTCGACGCGATCCAGTTCGCGAGCGCGGACCGGCGCCCGGACGAGGCCCCGAGCGGCTTCGTGTCGGCGTCGCGGTCGTCGATGGCCGAGAGGAACCCGGGCACCAGTTCGTCGCTGGGTTTCTGCCAGTTCCCGCGCTTGAAGAGTTTCGTGGTCGGCGGAGTGGCGAGGTCGGTCATCGCCATCGCTCGCACGGGTTCGACCGGCTTTTCCTTCGATAGTTCCGCGAGGCGAGCTTTCAGTGCCTCCATCTGCTCCTTCTCTGCCGGTTTCAGGCTCTTGGAGACGTCGCCGCGAACGTAAACCTGTTTCTCCACCATCGCCGCGAGTTGTCGCTGGAGCGGTGTTCGCGACTCGAACGGGATGTCGACCAAGCTCACGTACTCGTCCGGGAACCGACCGCGTTGCCGGTTGCTCTCTTTCTTGCGGTACGGATCTTCGATCGCAGCGATCGCCGCACGCACGTCGACCGTTTTGGTTTCCCACGCCGCGAGTTTCTTTTCGTATTCCGCGCGACCCTTGGACGAAATCAGTGGCGATTCCGTGGGCCAGTAGCCCGCGAAAAACGCTTGCAGCCGGAAATAGTCCTTCTGCGTGATCGGGTCGTACTTGTGATCGTGGCACCGCGCGCAGCCTGACGTGAGCGCCAGGAACGCGGCCGAAGTCGTGTCGGTAATGTCGGTAATGATCTCGTACCGGCGCTGCTCCAGGTTCACCGCGTTGTATTCGTCCGGGTAGTGCCGCAAGAAACCGGTAGCGACGGTCGCGTCCGAGTCATCGGGGTAGAGTTCGTCTCCCGCGAGTTGCTCTTTCACGAAGCGATCGAACGGCTTGTCCGTGTTGAACGACTTGATGACGTAGTCGCGGTACCGCCACGCGAGCGGGCGCGGATCGTCGGCCTTGAACCCGTCCGTTTCGGCGAACCGCACGAGATCGAGCCAGAAAATCGCCTGCCGCTCGCCGTATTGCGGCGCGGCCAGGAGCTTGTCTACCAGCTTTTCGTAAGCGTCCGGCGACTTATCCGCGACGAACGCTTCGACTTGTTCGGGCGTAGGCGGAAGTCCGATGAGGTCAAAGTAAACCCGGCGAATCAGTGTGCGCCGGTCCGCTTCCGGAGCGAACGCGAGTTTGTGTTCGGCGAGCGCTGTGAGCAGGAATCGGTCGATCTCGTTCGTTGCGCGTAATTTCGGGTCCGGAAGTGCGGGGACCGCGGGGCGCTTGAACGTGCTGTACGCCCACTCCGCTCCGGGCGGTTCGGCGGCGGGCGCCCAGTAAGCGGCGATCAGAAGCCCGACGATGGCGGAAGAGCGGGGCAGCAGCCGCATTTCCTGTTCCTCGGTGCGCGGGAAACCTCAAGCGATCTTAACCGGAACGTTCCGCGGGGGAAACTGGAAACACGGCCCATACAACAGTTCCAAAACATCACGAATCGGAGACCGTCATGGGCGATCGCGAACAGAAGCTCGAAGCCGCTGGGTTCCCTCTCGACCGCGGACCGAAAGAGGGGCCGGTCATCGACTTGCTCTCGGTCCTGGGTGAAACGCTCTACGCCTCCGGGCAGGTGCCCTACGACGCGGGCGTGCTGACGAGCAAGGGCAAGGTGCCGTCGCAGGTGTCGGTCGAGGACGCGACCAAAGCCGCCGCCCTGTGTACCGCGAACATTCTGCGGGCCATTGTTTTAAAACTCGGCTCGCTGGACCGGATCGAGCGCGTCGTGCGCGTGACCGGGTACGTCAACACGGACCCGGACTTCACCGATTGTCACCTCGTCATCAACGGGGCAACGAACCTGCTCAAAGAGGTGTTCGGCCAAGAGGCCGGGCGCCACGCTCGCACCGCCCTCGGGATGGCGCAACTCCCACTCGGCACAAGCGTTGAAGTCGAAGCGATCTTCCAACTCAAGAAGTAAGCAGTGCGACTACACCCGTTCGTGATAACGAGCAGGTGATGATCTCCAATGCAGAAATTTGACAGGGTTAATAGGATCGACAAGATTCAGAAGCCAATCTCGCGTTCGGTCTTAATCCGGTTGATCCTGTTAATCCTGTCAAAAAATGCGTTTCGCGTCCGCATTTCACCGACCGGTTCACGCCGGCCGTTCGCCAAGAAAGCCCCAGGAATCATGCGTACCAACGAACGGGTGAAGCCCGTCACGACCCTCATTTCATCTGTTTGATCCAGTCGTGAACGAGTTTGAGCGCGGGTTCATCGACCACGTTCGACGCGATGTGCGGCATCCGGCCCAAACCGGTAAGCGTCATCCGGTGGTAGATCATCGAGCGCGCCGGGTCGCCGGGCACCAAGATGCGCGGGTCTTTGAGATCGAAGCTCCCCTGCCCCGGCTTCGTATCGAGCACACCCAGTTCCTTGACCGGGAGCGTGGCGAGCAGTTGGAACTCCGCGTTCCCGCCGCCCCATTTCCGGTGGCAGTGACTACAGTTCGCGTGTAGGTACGCCCGCGCACGGTCCTCGACGCTCGCCTTCTCGTCGCGGTAGTCCACGAACTTCGGGAGCTTCTCCGCGGGAGCTGGGAGCTTCTTCGTGAAGATCCCGATGTGATCGAGCGTCGCGAGTTGGTTCGCGACCACGCCGTGGTAATTGTGGTCGCGGTTCAGTTGAGCCGTGTTCACACCGAGGGCGTATTTTGCCGTCACCGTATGGCACATATTGCACTCCGCCCGGCTCGGGAAGTGCCACTTCTGTTTCTTCTCCCCGTCCGCGGTCTTGATGGTGTACTCGCGGTCCACGCCCTTTTTGTCCGCGAGTTCCGCGTCGGTCTGCTCGTCGTTCCAGATGTACGTGTAGCCGTTCCACACCTGGTCGCCGTACTCCTCCGTGCCGCCCAGCACCGAGGCCACGAGTAGCCGCGTTTCGAGTCGGCGCTTTTTGCCCGGTTCGGTTTCGAGCGCGAACGTCTTCACGAGAACGGTGCCGTTGGGGAACCGCCAGCCCGGAACCGAACCCGGCGCCGGCTGCGGGTAGGTCATCGTCTCGTACTCGACCTGCAATTCACCCGGGATCGCAATGAACCGCTCCTTGCTCGCGCCGTCGGACCAAAGTTCCGAGTTCACCGAGTACGGGATCAACCCCTTCTCCGGGGCGTGGTCCCTTGTGGACGCGAACAACCCGGTTTCGCTCAGTTTGCGCGGGAACGCGACCCGCTCCTGTGCGACAGACGGGTTCGGCTCGAACCGATAAATCCCGCCGTCAATGAAGTTGAGTGCGTAGACCTCGCCGTCGTGGTCCTGGCCCCACGCGACGATGCGCAGGTTGGTTTTCGCGAGTTCGGTGTGGGCCGTGACGCGGTCGGCCTTCGCGTCGTACTTCAGCATCCAGGTGCGGCCGGTGTCGAAGTCGCCGTACACGTAAGCGCCCTTCAAGTCCGCGTGCTTCTTGCCGTGGTAGATGAAGCCGCCAGTAATCGACCGCGCTTCGGTGTGGTTGTGCTCGACGACCGGCTTCAGGATCGGAGTCGGCCCCTTCTTGCGCTCGGGCCGAAACGGGTGGGCGCCTTCGGTCACGCTCCAGCCGTAGTTGCCGCCCTTCTGGATCTTGTAGACCATCTCCCACAAGTCCTGGCCGACTTCGCCGGCCCACAAATCGCCGGTTGCGGAGTCGAAGCTGATTTTCCAGCACTGCCGGATACCGTAAGCCCAGACCTCGCCGCGTGCGCCCGGGGTGCTCGCGAACGGATTGTCCGCCGGGATCGCGTAGGGCTTGCCGTCGGCTTCCTTGTCCACGTCAATGCGGAGAATCTTCCCGAGCACGGTGCCTAGGTTCTGCCCCGTTTCCAGACCGTCCGCGATGCCGCTCCCGTCGCCGGTGGAGAGGTAGAGGAAGCCGTCCGGCCCGAACCGCATGCAGCCGCCGTTGTGCCCGCCAGAGGGCCACGTGAAGACCACCTTCTCACTCTTGGGATCGGCCGTCATCTTCTCGCGATCGGTCACGGTATAGCGCGAGATGCGCGTGCCGTCGGGCTTGTCACCGGCCGTGATGGACGACACGTAAAAGTAACCGTTCTCAGCGAATTTCGGGTGCAGAGCGAGTCCGTAGATCCCGCGTTTCACGTCGAGCACGAGCTTCTTCTCGGTCTTTGCAGGGTCCATATCGAACACGTAAACCTTGCCGGGCCGTTCCGCGAGCGCCCACAGTTTCTGGCCCGGCACCGCAGTCAGTTCGAGTGCCTCGTTGAAACTCAGTTTGGGGTACGCCTTCACCATGACGAACGGGTCCGGCGGTTCTGGCGAGCCGGCAACTTTGGATGCTGTCCAGAGTTCTCGTTTCTCGATGCCGGTGGCCTTGCGGACCGGTTCGGTTTCGGTCGGGCGCGCGGACGAACGCGGTCCGAGCACGAACGCACCGCCGATCAGCAACCCGGCTACGACTATCGCGCACGAGGTGACACGCATGAGGAGAATTCCTTGGGAGAGAAATGCGTGGCCACACTGTACCCGCCGGAGAAGTGCATTTCACGAACCTTAGTACGAATTTCCCGTTCCGCTCCGGCGCGCGTTGCCGCGCGGTTCGGGGTCGCTATGCTGTAAGTTCGCCAGACGGGTTCCGCGGCGGGTGCTTCTGCCGCGGACGAAAAGGGAAGCCGGTGCAATTCCGGCGCAGGGCCGCTGCTGTGTTCGGCCAGAGGTTCGCGCTCCCACGCCACTGCGGGCAACCGCGGGAAGGCTGCGCGAGACTCGCTAAGAGCCGTGAGCCAGAAGACCTGCCCGTTGGCGATTCCAACGTTCGTGGCCCCGGACCGGGCCGGTGAACGGGCCGGTCTCGTTTCTCCGCTGCGCGCGCAGCAACCTGCCCGCTTCCACACGCTCGGTCCGCCCGAACGCGCTACTCGCCCGACCCGGCGAGAAGGAGCGAACCGTGCATCAGTTCCGTTTCCGGGGGCACCGGCCCCCCACCCGTCGTGCGTTTACATTGATTGAGTTGTTGGTGGTGATCGCGATCATCGCGGTTCTTATTGGGCTGCTCTTGCCCGCCGTGCAAAAAGTGCGGGCCGCGGCCACGCGGCTGAAGTGCCAGAACAGCCTGAAGCAGCTCGGGCTCGCACTACACAACCAAGCCGAGACGAACGGCGGGAAGTTCACCGTGTCGTCGATGAAGTCGGCCCCGACCATGACTTACACCGACTGGTACTGGTTCGGGCAGATCACGAACAACACCTCGACCCCGCGGGTTATGAATTCGAGCACCGGCATCCTGTCGCCGTATTTGGAGGGCAACCGCGCGATCGTGCAGTGCCCGATGTTCGCGCCGGAGCGGTTCGCGCTGCGGTTCGATATCCCGGTGGCGAGCTACGCCTACAACGACCAGTTCAGCGCCTCGAACGGGATCGCGGGCCAGGCGATCGTGGTCGTGAGCAACCGGCGCGGTACGTCCGCAACGATCGCGTTCGCGGACTCGGCGAACGTGCCGTTCAGCGCGCCGTTCGACAAACTCACCGAGAACTGGTACCTGTCGGCCCCGTCCCAGGGGTTCCCGAACGTTCACTTCCGGCACGACGGGATCGCGAACGTGTGCTTCGCCGACGGGCACGTGGAGACGCGCCAGCCGACGATCAACGGCGCGCCGTCGTGGGAAGACCCGCTCGCGACCGCGCTGCGTAAGAAAGAGATCGTCTGGGACATCGGGACCAACGACATCGAGTTCGGGAAAGATTGACGCCCCGCGAACCCGTCCGCGTCGGATAGCATCCTGACACGGGCGGGTTCGCGCTCTTACCTCGGAGTGCGAGCATTCGGCCCGTACTCCGAGGCAAGGACCGGTCATGAGTCACGTCGTTCTGCTCGGCGATTCCATCTTCGATAACGCGCGTTACGTACCCGACCGCCCGCCGGTCATCGAACAGGTACGACGGGGACTGCCACCGAACTGGAAGGCAACTCTTGTTGCAGTGGACGGCCACACGGTCACGGGCATCGCGACGCAGTTACCGCACGTTCCCGCCGACGCGACGCACCTCGTCGTGAGCGTCGGTGGAAACGACGCGCTCCTGGCGAGCGGGCTCCTACGCGAGCCGGCTGTCACCGTGGGTGACGCGCTCGCGACCGTCGCGGAATCTCTGCGCGAGTTCCGTGCGGCTTACACGACGATGCTTAAGGACGTGCGTGCGTTGGGGAAGCCAACGGCGCTTTGCACCATTTACGACGCGATCCCCGTTCTGGGTGACGCCGAGCGCGCGGCGCTCGCCGCGTTCAACGATGTGATCTCGCGCGCGGCTATTGGCGCGGGGCTTCCGCTCATCGATCTGCGTGTGACGTGTGCCCACGTCGACGACTACTCACCGATCTCGCCCATCGAGCCGTCGGTCGTGGGCGGGGCGAAAATCGCCGACGCGATCTGTCGCATGGTCGCCGCCCACGATTTCCGGTCCGCGCGCACGGTCGTGTGGGTGTGACCGCGGCTCACGCCGGGTCCGGGACCGCGGCGGCAAACGCCTTCGCGGTATCGTAAAATTCAAAAAACTCGACCGCCAAATCGTTGCGGAACCGCCAGCGGTTCACGATAACGGACTCGGCCGCCTTTCCCGTCTTGCGGTTGCGGTACGCGCAGCGCCCGAACACGACCACGCGGTCCCCGTCCACGACGAACTCGTCGAACGTGTAGTGGATCATTTCCCAGTCGGCCCGCAGCCCGGTGAAGTAGCCCCGAATGGCGTCTTTCCCCTTGCGCGGCACGGAGAAGTCCATGCCCGGCGCCCCGTCCGCGATGGACCGCATCTCGATGTCGTCGGCCATGAGCGCGATCCACGTATCGTCGCTCGTGCCGCGGGAATCGTGCCACACCGTGTAAGCGTAGCGCAGTTTTTCGAGGAGTGCGGCACTGACAACGGCCTGACTCATGTTAGCGGTTCCTGAAACGGCCCGCGCTCGATGGTATTAGCGCGAGAGGGCGTTCAGTTTAACTGGCGAACAAGCGTACCGCGAGGTGATAGTTCCCGAGAATCGAACGTTGCGATCTACACGGGCGGCCCGGCCGCCCAAAAACGACAGAGGGCGGGGATCGCCCCCGCCCTCTTCAGAAATCACGCGCGCCTAGTGGTCGTGACCGGTGCCGAAGAGCCTGCTCTTCGGATCGGCCCGGCCCCAGACGTAGGCGAGCAGGTCGAGGACTTCGTCGCGCGAGAGCTTGTCGAGCAGCCCCTTCGACATCATCGACGTCGGGGCCTTCTTCTGCTCGGCGATGTCCGCCCGCTTGATCTCGCGCGGCTTCGCGTTCGCCAGCGGGTTCTCGATGATCTTCACGACGCCGTCCTTCTCCTCCACGATCATGCCGAGGACGACCTTGTCGTCGGTCAGCACGAAGCGGTACGCGGCGTACTTGTCGTCGATCTTCTTCGCCGGGTCGAGGACGTGTTCGAGCACGTCCACGCCGCTCTTGAACACCTTCGGGTCGAGCTTCGTGAGGTCCGGGCCGAACTCGGTCCCCTGCCCGCCGAACTTGTGGCACGCGATGCACGTGCCGACCGTGAACATCTGCCGGCCGTTCGCGAAGTTGCGCCCGCCCTTCATCTCCATTTCCTTCACCGCGTCGGCCAGCTCTTCGAGCTTCCACTCGGTGCGCGGGCGGTTGAACTTCAGCAGGTCGTCCTTCACGGGCAGTGGGTTCTTCGCGAGGTACGCCTCCGGGTTCTCCTGGTAGGCTTCAAGGTCGGCCACCACGTAGAGCGCCCCGTGCATCCGGCGCCAGTGCCCCGGGTAGGTGCAGACGTAGGGGTAGATCCCCGGTTCCTTGGGGGCCGTGAACTTCAACTGCTCGGACTGCCGCGTTTGGAGCAGCTTGCTCTTCAGGAGCACGGCCCCCGCGGGCATGCTGGGGACGTACTGCGCCGCGGCCGCGCCCGGCTCAAGCGCGAACGCCTCGGCCGCGTTGCCGACCTTTTCGAGGTTCCCCGGCGCCACGATCACGAAGTTGTGCGGCATGATGTCGGTGTTCTCGAACGCGAACTCCACCGGCTTCCCGGCCTGCACGATGATGCGCTCCTTGTCGAAGCTCATCTGATCGAACAGCGTGCCGACGCGGATCACGCGGACGCCGATATCGGCCAGTTCCTTACGCGCGGCCTTCGCTTCGGCCGGGGCGAGCAGCCCCGCGAGGCCCTCGCCGAGCTGCATGAAGTCCAGCGCGACGGTCGAGGTCCGCTCTGCAACTGGCACCGAGCGGATGAACTTCATCACGGTGTCGAGCGTGGCCTTCGCATCGTCCTTCGGCCAGTCGCGGGTCGGGATGCGCAGGAGCGCCTGCACCGCGGGTTCGCGGTCGTTCTCTTCGGTGAGGTACTTCGCGATCCCCCTAAAGGCATCCGCTTCCTGACCGCGCACAGTAGCGAGCGCGAACATTGCGGACCGCCGAATCACGCGCTCCGGCGCGCCCGTGCCGACTTTGATCTCGGCCTTCTCCTTCGGTGCCGGGTTCTTCAGCGCCTCGAACACGGGCTTCCGGTCCGCGCCGAGCACGCGCACATTGAAGTTCGCCAGCCGGTCCCCGAACGCGCCGTCGGTGCGGTTCCACACCACGATCTTCTCGATCGACACCACTCGCCCGAGATCGACCTCCCACCACGGGTTCACGGTCCCCTCGCGGGTGTGGGTCGAGGTGCCGTCGCTGTACGCGCCGTTCGTCTTGCCATCAATGGCGCGTACAGCGGGGCCGTCGTAGGCGGTGCTGCTCTGGGTCGCCTTCCCGCGCGGCGCCACGTTCACGTTGTCACTGAACACTTGCACTTCGGCGAGCGTGAGCGTGCGCTGCGGGCCGGGCAGTTCAATACGCACGAACCGCCCGCTGACGCTCTTGCCGCCCTCCACGGTCTTCGCGAGGTCCGGCGGCAGCCCGTCGAGCAGCGCCTTGACCTTCGGGTACAACGCGGCGCGGGCGGCCGGGTCGCGCACCATCGGCACCGCGGAGATGTAATCCTTCAGCGCCGCAACCGATTTGGTCGCAAGCGCCCACGACTTCTCGATGTCCCCGTCCGCGGCGATGAGCGCGGTGTAGCCCATTTGCCGCGTTTCGAGGGCGCGGCCCTTCGTTGCCAGAGCTTCGAGGTCGCCCCGAGCGGCCACGAGTTCCGGCTGCGGGCGCCCGGAGAGCAACCGAGCCAGGTCGAACGCAACGCTCTCTTCCGTGATGGCGGCCTCGTCGTGCTGCCGGATCGCGCTCACGAGAACCGCAAGTTCCGACTTCTGGTCCTGCTTCGCGAGCGCGGTCAGGGCCTCGCGGCGGAACTCGTCCCGCACCCCCGGCCGGAACAGCAGTTCCAGGTACACGGCCGAAGTGCGCTCCATCTTCAGCAGGTCGTCGGTGGTGACCGACTTCAGGAAGTACCGCGCGCCGGCGGCCGTGGTGAACTTGATCGGGCGCTTCTCCGCGATCGCCTGGCGCACGATCGGGTCGAGTGCCCGCATCGTCTCCCGCGCGACGTGCGCGACGAACAGGTCCGTGGGCTTGTCCTGCGCGACGAAGACGACCTCGGCCGCTTCGGGCACGGTGAAGAAACTCGCGGCCCGGACCGCTTCCATCCGCACACGCGGGTGCTCGTCGGCGGCCAATTGCTTGAGCATCTCGAGCGAATTGGGCACGCGATCGCGCCACTCGCAGAGCACGCGGACGGCTGCGGACCGGGCGCGGAAGTCCTTCGCCGCGAGCATCATCTTGAGCAAATCGACATCGACGACGTTGTGGTACTGGTGGACCCACAGCGCTTCGAGGATGTGGTGCGTCGGGTCCGCGCCGCCCCAGGGCTGGCCGGCCCACTTCTTCGCCGCGGCGATCACCTCTTCGGTCTTGCGGGCGCCGAGTTCGATCTTCACCCGAGAGCGCACACGGTCTTCCGGGTGTTCGAGCAACTTCATCAGATTCTCGGTGCTCTCACCCGCAATCTTGGGCGACTGCGAGAGTTGGCGCCCGTCGTAAGTCACCTTGTAGATGCGCCCCTTCGTGCGGTCGCGGCTGGGGTCGCGGAGGTTGTGCTGCATGTGCCCGATGATCGGGTTCTGCCAGTCGATGAAGTACAGCGCGCCGTCCGGTCCGGTCTTCGCGTCCACTGGGCGGAAGTTGGGGTCACTGCTCGTGAGGATCGGCTCCTGTTCCTGACCCGAGAGGCTCCCCCCGAAGTCCGAGAGGCGGTAGCGCAGAATGCCCTGGACCCCGATGCAGTTCGTGACGATCAGGTTCCCGTCCCATTCCGACGGGAAGTGCTGACTGGAGAGCACCTCGATGCCACCGCACGGGCGTGTGCGCTGTTGGTACACTTGCGGCGGGGTGACGTGCTTGCCGGTCGGGTACCCGTTCAAGTTCGGACCGGGCAGGTAGCCGCTGAACAGCGGGGCGTGATACGGCTGGGCGCCGGTGCCGTCCACCACGATGTCCTGACCCCAGTGGTCGAAGACGTGCCCGTGCGGGTTGGCGAAACTGTGCGTGATGTACACGTCGAGCTTCTGCATGCGCGGCTCGTAGCGGAACACCCCGCCGTCGCCCAGGCGCTTGCACCGGCCGTAGGGGTCTTCGATCTGCGAGCGGTGGAACGTGCCCTCCTGCCAGTACAGCGCGCCGCCCGGGTCGAGCACGAAGCTGTTCGCGGTGTGGTGCGTGTCGGCGGTGTCGAGCCCGTGGAGGACGCGCTCGCGGATGTCGGCCTTGTCGCCGCCCTTCGAGTCCTTCAGGAAGACGAGGTCCGGCGCCTGCGCCACGAGCACGCCGCCGTTGTAGAACTCGAACCCGGTCGGGTTCTGCAACCCGTCGGCGAACGTGATCATCTTGTCGGCCTTGCCGTCACCGTCGGTGTCTTCAAAAATCAAAAGCTTGTCGTTATACGGTTCGCCCGGCTTCCAGTGCGGGTAGCTCGGCCACACCGCGACCCACAGCCGCCCCTTCGCGTCCCACGCCATTTGCACGGGCTTCGCGAGTTCCGGCCACTTCTCCTCGCTCGCGAACAGGCTGACCTTCAACCCCGTGCCGATCTTCATCTTCGTGATCGCGTCCTCGCCGGTGAGGAACAGGTGCGTGCCGTTCGGCCCCGCGCCCGGCTTGTTCGTCGTGACCGGCACGGACTTCGGCACGTTGCTGTCGTCCGGCTTCGCGTCCCGGCCCTTCGCGACCTCCCAGATGACCTTGTCGCGGTTCGTCGTCATGATGTCGAGCGTTTCCAGTTCCTTCTGCACGACCTCGTAGTTGGTCTGCTTGCCGACGAACTGGAGCCACGCACGGCCACCGTAGGTGGAGTACCCGTCGGTCACGCGGTACCGCTGGTACCAGTGGAATGCCTTGTCCTGCACCACGGGGCGGAGCTTCGCCATGAGGTTTTCGTCCGGCGGCACGTACTGTCCGCCCGCCGGGTGAATGACGTTGTCGATCACCTCGGCGAGCTTGCGGTGTCCCTCTTCCGTCAAGTGGACGCCGTTGATCGTGAGCGGCTTCCCACCGTTCTTGACGCTCTCGTACCGGACCTTCATCGGGTTGTAGAGGTCGACGAACGACGCGCCGTTCGCTTGCGCGACCTCGCGCATCGCCTGCGTGTACAGTTCGATGTTCTTGTTGGTGCTCGCGACGGCCGTACCCGTCAGCAGGTTCGGCGACTTGTGGTCCTCGAACGGGATCGGCGAAAACAGCGTGAGTCGCGGGGCCGACTTCCCGTTGTACTTTTGGGAGAGGGTGTGTTTGATGAACGCCGCGAGTTCGGTCTTGAACTTGGGCAGCCCGGCCTCGCCTGCGAACGACTCGTTGTAACCGAAGAACGCGAAGATCGCGTCGGGCTTCGTGTTCGCCTTCTCAAAGCGGTTCGGGTTCACGACGCTCTTGTCCGCGACCAACTCCGGCTTCGGGACCGGGGCGCTGGCGCTGAGCCACTGGTCCGGTGTGCCGAACGCCTCGGACCGGATCCGCAGGCTCACCTCGTCGCCGGAGAATCCGAGATTCCGGATCGTGAGGTCGTGCTTTGGGAAGCGTGCGTAGAGGAATGTTTCGACCCAGCCGTCGTGCTGCATCCGATCGGCGAGCGTGTTGCCGATGATGCAAACGTGATCGCCCTGTTCCAGTTTGAGTTCACCGGGCGCAACTTCACCCGGTTGTGCAGCGACCGTTCTGGTAGGGGGGGCTGGGGGAGCGAGTACAGCGAGCAGCGCGGCGGCCGACCCCAGCAATAGGCCGACGGAGAGGAGAGAGCGCCCGGCGGGCATAGAGGTCTCCGGAATTAAGTGCGCGGGAGCGGGCGGGTGTGCAGCGATGTTGTACCAGACGCACCGCACAAGGGAAACGGGATCAGCGGGTGGCACTGTGTTCCGCGGCCGCTCGCCGGCGCTTGTGCGCCCCGAACGCCCGCGTGTACGCTTCGGCCTTACCCTTTGCGTAAATCCCGTGCCCAATTGCACCGAGGGTAACGACGATTCCGATGAGGGGGAAGATGAATTTGGCGATCACGAGAGGACCGCAGCCTTCGCTTGCGCGAACTGCGATTCCATTATCGCGTCCGCGCAAGCGATTTTCCCAACTTTATGAGATCGTCCGCAAGGCTCGTGGGTGCCTCTCATTGTGGTGCGAGCACGCACGCACACAGCTCGCGCTCGAACCGGTCCCAATCGAGACCGTCGGCGAACACTTCGATGCGGCTGTCGCGGCGGTACGCGGTCGGCGCGACGCTCATCGCTGTGCCGGCCCGGTTCACGGCCGCCCACTCGTCGGCGAGGTGGAACACGCCCTTCAACCGCGTCACCTCTTTAGTGTTCGCTAGCAGCGCGAGGAGCTTGGCTTCGCCGAACACATCGGCAGGGTCGAACACCCACCCGCAGGCGGGGGGAGTGAGGTAGCGCTTGGGGGGGGAAGAAAGCAACCCCTCCCCAACCCCTCTCTGTTTGCTCTCCGGCCCTGTCAGCAGAGCTTCTCGCGGGCCGGAGTACGGAGAGGGGCTTAAAACCCCCGATGGTTCGGTCCCCCCTTCCTTCTTAGGGAAGGGGGTCGGGGGGTTAGGTTGCCTTTCAAGGTTATGCGCCTGCGGGTACAGCGGCAGGCGCTCGTCGTTCGCACTGAGGTCGAGCCACGCAGGGTCGAGCCGCCCCTGTGTGGTCCCTGCGATCAGCAGTTTCGGCGGGAACAGCCCGTTCGCCCACGACTGGAAATCGGCCACAAGTTCCGGGGTGGCGGCGTCGAGCTTGTTCATGACGAGCACGTCGGCCATCTGGATCTGGTCGATGAAGATGGGGTTGTCCCGCATCTCCGGCTTCGCGAAGTCGTGCGGGTCGACGATCCCCAGCGTGGCGCGCACGTCCAGGCGCCCGTGGTAGCTCATCCGGAGCGAATCGAGGAGCCGGGCCGGGTGGCCCAAGCCCGTCGTTTCGATGATGAGTCGTTCGGGCCGCGCTTCGAGTAACAGGAAGTGGATTGCGACCGGCAGAAACGGCGCGCTCGCGCAACACACGCACCCGCCACCCACCTCCTTCACTGTCACGCCCTCGGGGGCGCTCCCCTCGATCAGCGCGTCGTCAATCGACACCGCGCCATACTCGTTCACGAGCACCGCCCAGCGCGACCCGGGCTCTTTACGCTGGAGCAGGTCGATCACGGCCGTCGTTTTCCCGACGCCGAGGAACCCGGTAATCAAATTGGTCGGAACGGATTGCATTTCGTCCTTCGCGGCGCGGAACGGGCGATCAGACCCGTTCACGATACTGCATTCACGATCCGGACACGACCCGTTGTTCAGTGGTCCCCGCGCCATTAGGATTTAACGGTCAAGATTTCCCGTTACGGACCGCAGAGGTGCCCGCTCATGCTCCGACTCGTCACCGGTGTCGGCCTCCTTGCCGGCATGGTGCTCTCCCCCGCGCCGGCCGCCTGGGGCGCGGACAAGCCCACGAAGGTCGAAATCGGTAAGCGCGGGAAGGCCGCGACCGCGTTCGCCGAGGTTCCCCAAGTCGGGAGCGGAACGGCGTTCTGCATCCACCCGTCGGGGCTGTTCGTCACGAACGAGCACGTCGTTCGTGACGCACGGGGCGAAATCACACTCGTCCTGAACCCGACCCTCGCGACGCAGCAAGTGCTCAAAGCGAAGGTGGTCCGCGCTGATAAAAATGCCGACCTCGCACTGCTCCGTGTCGAGGGCGCGAAGGATCTGCCGAGCCTCCAACTCGGGTCCGCGGACGGCATCGCCGAACTCGCGGACGTGGTCGCGTGCGGGTTCCCTCTGGGCAAGATTCTCGCGACCGACAAGAAAGAGTACCCGGCAGTCAGCGTGAACGCGGGGAGCGTGACCGCGCTGCGGCACAAGGGCGGCGAACTGCAACTCATTCAGGTCGATGTCGCCCTTAACCGCGGTAACTCTGGCGGGCCGGTTCTAGACGACAACGGAAAAGTCATCGGTGTAGTTGTGTCCGGGTTCGAGGGCAGGAACATCAACGAAGCCATCCCGGTGAACCACCTCAACCGATTCCTGAACGCACCGGACATCGCGTTCGTGCCGCCCGCGGTAAAATCAGCTGAACTCGATAAACTGGTGGAATTTAAGGCCCAGATCGCGTCACTCGTACCAAACGCGCCGGAGCCGGATGTGGTGCTGATTCTGCGCACGGCCGGGAGCAGTGAAGCCCGCGAGTACCCCATGAAAGCCCAAAACGGCGTGTGGACCGCGACCGCCGCTCCGCTGAACAAGGCACCCGGCACGCGCATCGAAGTATCCGCCCGGTTCGGCACGGGACCGGGGGCCGTTACCGGCACCATCAACGACGCGGTACTCAAGGTCGCGGGCAAACCCGTTCGGCTCAGTGGCATGCGCCGGATCGAGTTCAACGCGCTGAAGTCAAAGGTCCTGTTGGCGGACGACCGCACCACCCTCGAAGGTGACGTTGTGGGCCTCGGTCCGACCGAGATTGATGTGGGCGGCCAGAAAGTTCGGCTCGATCTATCCAAAGCCTCGCAACTGGCGATTCAAACCGCGGAAGTGGGCGCGGTGACCGCGGTCGTGGTCGCGCGAGTCAACGGCAAGGAACTCGCCCGGGTCGAGGCGCCCGTTTCTGTACGCGATCCGGCGCAGGCGCGTGTGGGTCCGGCCGATCCGTCGTCGGTGGTTATCACCGCGCCCCCGCTGCCCGAGGACCAGATCGTCAAGAAGTTGCCGGACGTGTTTACCGACGTGGTGGTCGGTGGGGGCGGGCGCTACCTGATATTCCACATGCCGAAGTTGAAGAAACTCGCCGTGTTCGACATGAACGAGGGCCGGGTAACCAAGTACATTCCTTTGACCGAACCCGACATCATCTACACCGCGGGTTTGGATTGCGTCGTCATCGGGTTGAAGAAGGCGGGCAAACTGGAGCGCTGGAGCCTGACCACCTTCGAGTTGGAGAAATCGGCCCTGCCGCCGTTCACAGAGGATCTCAAGACGATCGTCATGGGGCACGGGTCCAATGGCCCGCTCGTAACGAACGGGTACTGCCTCGATCCGAATACGTTCCAACAACTGCCGATTGTCGACGGGAGCAAGAACGCGCGCGTCTGGGTCGCCGAAGCCCGAGTTTTCGCGTCCGGTGACGGGAGCGTGTTCGGCGTGTGGAACACGCATTACTCCCCGAGTACGTCCACCACGTTCGTGCGCGAGGGGAACGTGATCCGGCGGTACGAAGAGGGCGACCTCATGCACGTGATTCCCGGTCCGGACGGCAAAACGGTGTTTACCGGGAAGGGGATCGCGTCCCAATTGCTCAAGCGCGGTGGAGCAGACGACGCGAACTACGGGTACTGTCTGCCGGCGGTGCGCGGCGACTACTTCCTCTCCCTGACTTCGGCCGAGGGCGGTAAGGGGGGAAACTTTACCGTGTTCCTGCGCGGGGTGAAGCGGCCGATCGCGAAGCTGGACAAGGCCGAACACGGGCTCGGCTTCGACGGGTGGGACCGCGAAGAATTCGGGCCGTGGAAGCGCGTCTTCTTCGTCCCGGACGCGAAACTGATCGCGGTCCTTCCCGGGAGCAACGACCAGGTGGTGCTCCACAAGTTCGACCCGGACGCGGCGCTGGAGAAATCGGGGTTGGATTACCTGCTCGTTTCGTCGCAACCACCGCGCGAGATAAAACCCGGGGAGACGCTCACGTACCCCATCAAGGTGAAGGCGAAGAACGCGAAAGTGACCTACCAGCTCGATAGCGGGCCAAAGGGCATGGAAGTGTCCGCGGCCGGGGTCGTGACGTGGACGGTGCCGGCCGTCGCGACCGGCGACCAGGAAGTGATCCTGACCGTCCGCGACGGTGCGGGCCAGGAAGTTTTCCACACGTTCACGGTGAAAGTGGCGAAGTGAATAAACAAATAACATTTTGCACAATTCTGTCAAATGTTATTTATTATTTCCACGACCGTTCGCCCTGAAGCCCGCCGTACACCAGTCACTTTTTCCCGAACACGTCCCGGAGCACGTTCAGCACCTGTTTGCCGCCGGCGATGACCTGTTCACCGATTTTCTCGTACTTCCGGGCGCCCGCTTCGTCCTCGAACGCTTTCAGGACCGCGGACCCACGCGCATGGTCGAGGTGGGCGACAATCGCGGGGATCAGTTCCTCCGCGATCCCGAACCGCTCGCCCTCGCGCCCGCACACGGGTACCACGTCTGTGGCGCGCGCCCCTACCTGTTCTTTCACCACGCTCACGCAGTCCCGAATGTTCACTTCCTTCGGGCGCGTGCCGGTCTTCCAGTCGTAGGGAGGCGCCCACTCCGCTTTCGGGCTGAGCAAATCGATGTGCGAAACGCCCACGACCACCGGGGGCATGCGCAGGTGCGGTTTCTCCGCGAACCACACCCGTAACCGATCCAGGAGATCGACGTCCGGCTGGCGCCCGGGGATTGTTGCTTGCGTTACGAGCAGGATCAGGTCCGCGTCGCGCGATGCCTCCACCGCGGCGGCGAAATCCTCATCAGTCGGACCGTCCTGCCCGTAACCGCTGGTGTCGAGGATACTCACCGGCTGACCGCCCGGGAGCGTGTAGTCGTACCGCACGCCGGCCGTTACGGGCAGTCGGTCCACGGTGGCCGCGTTCTTGCCGAGCAGCGCGTTCACCAGACTCGATTTTCCCGCTTTCACCGAACCGAGGATGCTCACGGTAATCGCCTTCGGGCCGGTCGCGGTGTTGGCCGCGGCGGTGATCGTGGCGTCCGCGCTCTGCTCGGGTGAAACGGGCGGCCGCGTGCTCGGATCATCGACCGGCGGCGCCTGGTGCTGTGCGAGCAACTCGCGGTACCGCTTCACGCCGACCCGGAGCCGCCCACTGTTCAGTTCGATGAGGTACCGGCCGAGGTGGTGAATGAACGCGGTGTGGAACCACAGGATCACGTTACTCTGGAGCCTGTCGAGCAGCGTACCGAGTGCGGCTTTCGACGCGAAGTAGCGCAGCGCCGTCTGGAGCGGGTCCACGATCGCGGCGCCGGCCCAATAGATGTTCTGCCCGACCTTGTAGTAGTCCACCGCCTTACGCGCCCGCTTGATGTCGCGGATGCGGAGCAGGTGCGAACCCGGCACGTACTTCTGGACCAGTTCATTGAGATCAGCGGACGCGAGTTCGATGCACGCGAGCACTTCCGGCAGCGTGAGGTGGTCGAACGGGTCCGGAACACCGGGGTTGTACAGCTCCGCGACCTGCTTCGCGAGGTCGAGCGCGAGGTCGCTGTAGTGCTTGGGGTCTTCGAGCTGCTTGGTGGTGATCGCCTCGAACGATTTCGCCTTCTCGGTCACCTTCGCCCACGCCGCGTTGTCGCGGTCGGTCCAGTACCCGGGCCGGTCGTCGGTCGGCGGGAGTGTGGGGCGCTTGGTCCACCGCCACGCGAGTAAGTACGCGAGGGCGATGCACAGCACCATCGGCCACCACACCCAGATCATCCACCCCGTTGTCCACAAGTGGTACCCGCCCGCGCCCATGAGGAACGCGAACGGCGTCGTGAACAGCACGATCAGGAGAGCGATGCGGAGCCGGGTCATACGGGAATCCTGCGTGCGGCGGAAGAATGGCCCCAAGAACAGGGAGGCCGACGAAGAACCTAACCCCTAACCCCTTCCCTAAGAAGGGGGAGCAGAATTAAAGGCGGTTTTAAGCCCCTCCCTTCCTAGGGGAGGGGTTGGGGAGAGGTTCTTCGCCGGCCCTACTCCCCTTTCCCCTCAGAGACTGGATCAGGTCGCTTTCGCCTCGCCCTTCGGGTGGTCGATCTTCCACTGTTTCTCGGCGGCGTCGTAGTGCTCGTGATAGAACTTCCGCAGCACATCGGGCGTGGGGACGTGCCCCTCGCACACCGCCTCGAAGTAGAAGCACAGCGCGCGACCGAGTGCATACGTCGAAGCCGCCGCCACCGTCGCGCCCACCGCGGAGCCGACGACGGGGATGAACTTCACCGCCTGTCGCACCAGTTGGCGCGAGATCATCCCCACGCCGATCGCGGCGACCAGTTCCCGCAACCGCTCCGGAGTCATCGGCTGACCGTAAATCTGGCCGATGTGGTGCGCCATCCGCGCCTGAATGCCCGGCAAGAGCACCATGTCCACGAACGGTACCGGCACCGCCCCCGCGGTCCCGGCCAGTGACGTGTACCCCAGAATGATCGGCTCCGCGTGGCGCTGGTGCGCATCCTTGAGGGCGTCGGTCGCGTCTTTGAGGCGCAGGAGCGTCTGTCTATAGGCAGACGGCAGCACCTTCAGGAGCGCCTGTTTCAGCGACTCGCCACCGTAGTTCGGTTCGGCGAACCCGTCCTCGGATTTGGTGAGATCGACGGGAACGCACAAATCGAACAGCCCCACGAACGCTCGCTTATGTTCCTCGATGCACTCGCGCAGGTGTTCCGGAACGCCTTCCGGCACAGGCGCGTTGGGGTCCGCAGTCATCGCGCCGAACGGGTACGGCTCGGGGTGCGCTTGCCTCGGGATCGCTTCGTGGAGGCACGTCACCACGAGCACCACCGGGCGCGAACGGTTCACCTCGCGCACGCGCTCGAGTGCGTGGCGCACGTTTCCCTGTGCGAAATCGGTCGCCTTCGCGGTCACGATGACAACGTGCGCCTTCGGGTCGAACGCGGCGATGTCTTCCGTGGGATCGTACCCCGGCTCATCGACGCCGCGCGTGTCGAGAAAATTGAGTAGCGGCGCGTCGGGCGTGGGAAACTGGTAAAGGCGGGAGGTTTTGGTACACGGGCGGAACCCGGACCCGATCGCGGCGTCCTCGGCCCCGGTCAGGTAGCGGATGAGCGACGTCTTGCCGGACTGTGTTTTGCCGAGTAGCCAAAACGTCGGGGCCGGGGTTTTTGCGCGCGCAGCCGAAAGTGCCGCCTCGACGTCCGGCGGCGGGCTGGCGTCACCGGTCACCGTCCGTTTCACCGCATCCCAGAACCGGCTCATAGTTCCTCCGCTCCGACCGGACGCAATTCCGGGCCGGTCTCGCTCGCACTTGACCCGCTCTCGTTCCCACGCTATTAACCCGCGGTCATCTTACCCGGAGCCACGTGTGGTGTACGCGCTATGGATAGCGGGTTCGCGAACCTAAAGTTGTTCGCGGTCGAATCTTCGGACTCGGCCGAACATGCCACCCCGCTCCCGATCCCGGTAGCGCCGGTTCCACTGGCCGCGCCGGACCCGCACGTGGCCGCGACCCACGAACTGATCCGCCCGCACACGGTCCGTTCGACCCGGCACGGGTGCGAGCCGTATTCAGCGGCGTGGTTCGATGAGTTAGAGCAAAAAAGATACCAGCGGCACGGGCACTGGCTGCCCCGCGCACTGGAGTTCGGCCGGCACCCCGGCGAATCGCTCCTTGTCCTCGGGTGCGGGCTCGGTACCGACGCGGCGCACTACGCCCGAACCGGTACGAACGTGACCGTTGCGACCGCCCCGGATGAACACGCGCAGTTGATCCAGGACAACTTTGCCCGGCACGGCCTGACGGCCGACTTCGTTGCGCTGACGGGCGCGCGATTGCCGTTCGCCGACGGTGCGTTCGACGTGGTGACGTGGAACGCGCTCTACGACCCGACCGAACCGGCCCCGTTTCGCGTCGACGAACTGTTCCGCGTGCTGAAGCCCGGCGGAAAGGTGATCGGGCTGTTCCCGGCGCGGTACGACACCGCGTTCTGGCAGAACATCCTGCTCCCGCTCCAACGCATCTACTGGCAGTGCCCGCCAGCCCCCTCGACCGCTCCTAAAACTACTGCACACGAGTTGCGGCGCGTATTCGCTCGGTTCGCAGAGCACCGCGTGATGAAGCGTCACCTGCGCCGCGGGGAACTCCCGCACATTTGGCGCATCATGCCGCTCATTTTCCTCGAACGGCTCATTGGTCGCGTGTTGGTGCTGAAAGCCAAGAAGCCCATTCTCGCTGCGCGCTTACAGTTGAACCAAGTGGATTTGGGCCGCATCGCGGCTTGAGACCCCACTCGTTCGTTTGGGCGACCGGCCGACGTAAGCCGGCCGGCGCCCGTAACTCCGGTTCACTCTTACTCACTTCAGGACGGGTACGAACTTCACGCAGACGCACTTGCTCAGCCCCACGGTGGTGCCGGTCTCTTTGGCCCCGCCGGTCTTCGCGTCGAGTTCCCACACGCCCACTTTTCCGCCGTCCTGACTGGCGATCAGCATCCACTTGCCCGAAGGATCGATGTTGAAGTTGCGCGGGATCTTGATGTCGCCCGTGATGTGCCCGGCCGCGGTCAGCTTGTGGTCCTCGTTCACCTTGAATACCGCGATGCTGTTGTGCCCGCGGTTCGAGACGTACACGAACTTGCCGTCCGGGGACAGGATGCACTCCGCGGTGGAGTTGCCCGGTGTCGCCTTCGGGAGTGTCGAGAGCGACTGGACCACCTTGCCCTCTTTGATCACATTCACGGTCGAATCG
Organism: Gemmata massiliana; assembly: GCA_000531095.1. Classification (GTDB taxonomy): domain Bacteria; phylum Planctomycetota; class Planctomycetia; order Gemmatales; family Gemmataceae; genus Gemmata; species Gemmata massiliana. The sequence goes on from HG799465.1 coordinate 861,601, forward strand.
AGTTCCCCGCACACGTAGGCGAAGAGCGGATCGGCCGAGAGCGCGATGTGGCGCGGGCCGCTTCCGGCGGGGGTCACGACGTCGTCCTTCTCGACCTCGATCACCCCCTTCGCCGGGTCGATCTGGAACACCTTGACGCGGTCGATGCCGAGGTCCACCGTCGCCAGTCGGTTGCCGTCCAGGAACGCGCAGCAGTGCGCGTGCGGCCCCTCCTGGCGCCCCTTGTCGGTACTTCTCCCCTTGTGCTGCACGAACCCGAGCCGCTTGCCGAGTTTGCCGTCCTCGCCCACCGCGAACACGCAGGTGCTCCCGCCGCCGTAGTTCGCGACCGCGGCGAAGGCCCCGTTCGGGCTGATGGTGATGTGGCACGGGCCGCTCCCGCCGCTCTTGTCCTCGTTCAGCTTCTTCAGCGCGCCGGTCCCGGCGTCGATCGCGAACGCGACCACCGGGCCGCCGTCCTTTCCACCGCCCTCGCCGACCGCGTAGAGGAACTTTTTGTTGGGGTGGACCGCGATGAACGACGGGCTGTCCATTTCGGCCGCGAGTTCCGGCTCGGTCAGCTTGCCGGTCGCGTCGTTGAACCGCGCCCGGTAAACGCCCTTGCTGTCCTTTTCACCTTTGCCCGTGTAGACACCGAGATACACCCAGTGGTCGGCGGCCGGCGCCACGGACCCGATCGCGGCGAACGCGGCCACGAGTGCGATGCGCGAGAACGACATGGAGAGTCTCCTATGAGCCAGCGAGGAACCCGCCCCCCATTGGGGAAGCGGGTTGATGATAATGACCGCGGTTCCAATCAGGTAACGAAAAGCGCGCCTTCTCGACGTGGAGTAAAACCGTGATGCGCCGCGCCCGCGGCGTATTGCGCGAGCGCCCGGATCTAGTGAGAAATGCTAAAGAGGAGCTACTGCGATTTGGCGCGTTCTTGGGCCTGTTCCCACTCTTCTTGTTCCTGGCGCAGGCGCTCGTCCATCTCGTCGAGTTCGGCGGTGCGCCGGTGCATCGCGAGTTCCGCCCGGTAGAGTTCGTCGGCCCGGCGGTCCAGTTCGGTCCGCTCTTCGGCCAGCGCCGCGCGCCGGGATTCGATCTGGTCGAGGGTCGTTCGCAGTTCCGTGGTGCGCCGGTCGATGTCCGCGGCACGGGCCTCGGACCGGCTCATGCGCGACTCGCGCGCCATCTGCTCCGCCTCACGCGCGATGAGGTCGGATTCTCTCGTGGTCACCAGCGCTTCGCGGCGCGCGAGGTCCTCGGCGGTTTTGGCGAGCGCCCCCTGTTGCCGGTGCAGTTCCAGTTTGCGCTGCATCGTCACCGCCTCGAACTGGCTCTCCGCTTCGGCCAGTTCCGCGCGGCGCGCGTGGAGTTCGGAGAGCCGGGCCGCGACGTACTGCGAAAAGCGCTCGGCCTCTTCCGCCATGTAATCGCCGGTGTAAATCGGCTCTTCGGCCGGGCGCGGGGAGGGGGCGGACGGTGCGACCGCGTGGACCGGCGCCACGCTCGCATTACCCGGCACTACCGCGGCGGGGGTGACCGAGGTAACGTGTTCCGCCGGCGGGTGCGATCCGCTGTCCACCCAGATGGGGAACGAGTCGTCCGGGGCCGGAACCGAACGGCTCCGGATCTCGTCGAGCGACACAACGGTCTGGCAGTTCGGGCAGACTACGGTCTGCAAGTCGCCGAGGCCCTCGGGCAGGCGACCGCGGAACCCGCAACCAGGGCAGTTCACGATCAAATTCATGGCACGAATCAAGCCGGGCGACTGGGAGGTGGCACTACGACGAGACGAATTGATGATTCCCAGATCGTTGTGCCATATTCTTTGTGCGGGTGGACCCCGCCAGTTTTGAGATTCTAGCTTACCCCGAACCGGGAAGCCAGTTCCAATGTCGGGGCGCTGGGCCGCGGGCGCGTAGAATATCGGCACCCTTGGAACGAGTTCGGAGAACTCTATGTTGCGACCCATTTCCGCACTCGCGGTCGGACTACTGGTGCTGACGGCCGCTTTCGGCGCCGATCAGCCCCCCGTGCCGCCGAAATCGGTACCCGCGCCGCTCGAAGTGACCACGGAACGGAACGTGGTCTACGACACCATCGAAAAGGAAAAACTGTACCTCGACGTCGCCGCGCCCAAGGAGGGCGGGCCGTACCCGTGCGTCGTGCTGTTGCACGGCGGCGCGTGGACCGGCGGGAGCCGCAAAGACCTGTCGGTCGGCGATAAGGGCAAGGACGGGAAGGTCGGCCCGAGCCTGATCGAGGCGGTCGCGGCGCGCGGGTACGTGGTCGCGTCGGTCGGCTACCGGCTCGCGCCCAAGCACCCGTTCCCGGCACAGATCCAGGACGCGCGCGCCGCGGTGCGGTTCCTGCGCGCCAACGCGAAGACCTACCACATCGCTCCGGACAAGTTCGCCGCGGGCGGGTTCTCGGCCGGCGGGCACCTCGCGCTACTGCTCGGACTCGCCGACAAAGTGGACGGCTGGGACGCGGGCGGGAACACCGACCAGAGTTCCCGCGTCCAGTGCGTGGTGGACTTCTTCGGCCCCACGGACCTGGCGCTGTACAACACCGAGGCGATTCAAGACTCGTACCTCGTCCCGGTGTTCGGGAAGAGCGCGAAGACCGACAAAGAGGTGTTCAAGAGGGCCTCGCCGATCACCTACGCCTCGAAGACCGCGCCGCCGGTCCTGATGTTCCACGGCACGTTCGACCTCGTCGTCCCGGTGGGCCACTCGGAGGCGCTCCACAAGAAACTCCAAGACGCCGGCGTGCCGTCCGAACTCGTGACCGTGTTCGGCGAGGGGCACGGGTGGAACGGGCGCACGTTCACGAAGACTTTCAACACCGCGCTCACGTTCCTCGACACGCACTTGAAGGGGAAGGACCAAAAGTGAAGACCCGCTCCGCGCTCCGCACTCCGCACCTGGTGTTCCGTACTTCGCGCGCGGGGAACTGGCGCCCGCCCGCCCGCCTCGTGCGGTACGCGCTCTTTGCACTCGTCGCGGGCGCGCTGGTGCTCCCACTGTTCGCGCACGGGTGCCACGGCGACGACGTCGATCACGAGCCCGCGTTCTTCCCGTTCCGAATCAACGGGGACGATTGATTTTTGAAGCACCGCAGTTAAGGCGAATTTTGACAGGATTAACAGGATCAACACGATTTAAAGGCATCCCGGCCCGGGTCTTTATCCCGTAAATCCTGTCGATCCTGTCAAATTGCTCTTCGATGAGCAAACAGCAACCGCTCTCAACGAAAGTCGAATGACGCGCAGACGGGAGCGCGATCGCCCCGCGGGAGCCACCGTTCCCGCGGGGCGATCGTGCTTCCCAGTATCCGCCCGCTCAGTCCTTCTTCGGGATCGGCATCGGGATGACGTTGTCGAAGACCGATGGGGTGTTCACCGCGGCGCGGGTGCCGTGCTGGTCCTCGCTCACGTTCACCTTCATCGAGGTGAGTAGCCGCTTCGTGGCGATCAGTGCGGGGTCGTCCGGCCCGTCGAACTGGCCGACCGTGACGAGGCTCGCGCTGTGGGTGTGGAGCACGAACGCTTCGAGGTTGAGCGCCTGCCCGCCGCGCCCGTCCGCTCCGCCCGGCCCCTTCATGGCGCGCAGCGCCTTCGCCAGCGACTCGGCCTGTTCCGCACCGGCCGCGAGCGCGTCCGCGCCCTTGCTGAGCCCCATCTTCCGCATCATGCTCGTGTCGGAGTCCTTGTTCACGATTTCTACCGGAGCGGTGAACGACTTCACCGCCAGCGTCCACCCCTTCGTCGCCTTCAGCAGGTTGTACGGTTGGCCCTCGTTGAGTTTCACGATGAACGGATCGAGCTTCCGCGGCCCCTGCTGCTGCGTGGCCCGCGGGACCGACGGGTTCGGCACCACGAACGCGGTCGTGTAAGGATTGAGGATCGCGGCCCCGGCCGTTCGATCGTCGCGCCCGTTACTCATGATCTTGTCGACCAGCACGTCGTTCTTCGGCGCCGGCCACGTCTTCAGCTTCGCGAGCGCTTTCTGTGCGTCGGCCTCGGTCTGGAACCCGCCGACCAGCACACCGATCTGGTCGCGGTGGTTGTGCGTCATGATGTGCAGCGTGTTGTCCGGCGCCAGAAACTCCATGTTCTGGAGCTTGCTCTTTTGCTGCTGGATCCGGATCTGTTCGGCGTAGGCCGTGGCCTTCTGCCGGGCCGCCGCGATCTGCCGCGCTTCGGCCTTGCGCTCCTCCGAGATGTACTCGTACAGCCACGCCCCGACCCGGTACGTCTGACGAATGTCCGCGGCCAGCGCCTCGGCGAGTTCGCGCGCGCTCACCCCCTTGTCCTCGACCGCGTCGCGCGACCCCTTCGCGGGGCGCACGTAGCTCTTCACCATGATGAAGTACGCGCCGTGCTCCGGCTTGATGAGCCACTCGTGATTGGCCGGGATCGCGGTTTTGATCTCAACGTTCGCCGGGAGCGGTTCGGGGCGCGGAATGGCTGCGTAATCGACCGGTTGAACCCCGCTCGACGGGGGAACGTAAGCGCCCCCTGAGACCGAGGGCGCGGTCTTGGTGCCGCCGAGCTGCGGGGCCGCGGTGCCCGGTCCGACCGGGGTCAAACCGCCCGGGAGGGGCGCGGGTTGTGTTCGCGGCGCCGCAACCGGCAGCCCGACCGGGGCCGCGCCGGGGGCGCGCTCCGACGCAAATTGCGCCGTACCCGCGCTTCCCGTGAACAAAGCCAGACCGACCCCCAACAGCGCCTTCTTGCGCATGGACTTCCCCCGTGCGTGCGGACCGGTACGAACTGTTTTGTGTTTGAGTGCGGGGGAAATACCGTCGCCCGGCGGGTGACGCCAGAGGAAAACCGCCAAAATCTCTCAAGTACGATCCCGGACCGGCGAAATGCAGAACACGGTCCCGTTGCCGGTAAACCCGGCGGGGGCGGTAACGGGGAACTTTCCACGGTTCAGTTCGGGGGCGTAGAATTGGCAACGCTCCCTTGTCCGCTCGTGAGGTCGCACATGCGCCGCCCCCTTTGTGCCCTGCTCCTGCTCGCGCTGCTCGCGCCGGCCGCGCCCGCCCAGCCGAAACCCGAGCCCGCGCCGCAACAGGCGGACGCGGGGACGTCGGTGTACCAGAAGGTGGTGCGCTCGACGGTGTGGGTCCACTCCGACCGGGGCGGCGGGAAGTTCGCGACCGGCACCGGGTCGCTCGTGGATAAGGCGCGGCGGCTCGTTCTCACCAACTACCACGTGGTGGGCGACGTGAAGACCGCGACCGTGTACTTCCCGGAATTCGAGGGGCGCGAGGGGAAGAAGACGATCTCGGAGCGGAAGTACTACACCGATCGCTCCGGTAAGCTGGGTATTTCGGGCGAGGTGCTCGAACTCGATAAGCAGGCCGACCTCGCACTGATCCGCATCGACCGCGTTCCCGAGGGCGCGACGGAACTGCCGCTCGCCCCCGAAAGCCCGGACCCGGGCCAGTCGGTTCACTCCATCGGTAACCCGGGCAAGAGCGGCGCACTGTGGGTGTACACGCCGGGCAAGGTGCGGCAGGTGTACACCAAGAAGTGGAAGGCCAAGCTCGACGAGCGGAACACCGTCTCCTTCGAGGCGAAGGTGATCGAGACCGATTCGCCCACCAACCCGGGTGATAGCGGCGGCCCGCTCGTCAACGATAAGGGAGAACTGATCGGCGTCACGCAGGGCGGCGCGCTCGACGCGCAGTCGATCAGCATCTTCGTTGACCTGTCCGAAGTGAAGCGGCTCATCAACCGGCGCTCGGTCCAGTTGCTCCGCGCGGGTGTCGCAACTCAACAACCCAAAGACCCGCCCAAGGCGCCGCGCGAGAAACCCCTGGGGAGCAAGGACGACGGCAAGTTCTTCGGCGAGGCCGCGTGGAAACGGGTCGCGCCCACCGCGGAAAAGTTGCTTAAAGAGAAGAACACCGACTTCCTCGTCGAGACGTACATGACCCCGCCGAAGGGCGACGCGGACAAGATCGCCGCGATGAAACCGGCCGAGCGCGAAAAGTTCTTCAAGGAGCTAGTAGAAGCTCGGGTGAAGGAACTCAAATTCCAGGGCGTGTACGTGCTCGTGAGCAAGAAGCCGGCCACGCTGTACGTGGAGATCTCGAATCCGAAGGACTTCCCCTCCGGGCTCGCGACCAAACTCAAGACCACGCTGATCGCGAGCTTTAAAGAGAGTAAGTTCGACGAGGGGCTGACGAAGGTGATCGACATGACCCTCGAAGCCAAAGGTCTGGGAGAAAAGAAGTGACTGTGAGCGCCGGGCCGCACGGACTGATGCTGTGCGACGATCTGATTTTTTTCAGCCGCGTATCGGGCGCGGCGCGTGCGGCCGGGTTGACCGTGCGTATGGTGCGCACGCCGGCCGATCTCCTCGCCACCGCGCGCGTTGCCGCGCCGGGCGGGGTCATTCTGGACGTCCACAACCCGGGGCTCGATCTCCCCGGGTTGCTCACAGAACTGAAAGCGGCGTGCGAAGTGATGCCGCGTGTGACGGCTTACGGGTCACACGTCGAAGCAGAGGTGCTGCGGGCCGCCCGACAAGCGGGGTGCGATCGCGTGCTCCCGCGCAGCCAGTTCGTCAAGGAGCTGGAAGGGCAGATCGGGTCGTGGTTGGGTTCGTGAACCCCAGATCGCCCACGCCTTTCGGTTCACTTTCTCTTCTTTCGGATGCCACGCACCATTTGCCACAAGCCACTGAGCCTCGCCCGGAGCCCACGGGCGTGCGTCAGTCGAATCAGCCCGTGAAGGAGGTCGATGGTCGCGGGGTCGGGGTTTGCGGCGTCGTCGAGGTGCGGGCGGAACGTTCCTTTGTGGACTGTCACCACTTGCGGTACGGTCATCGCCAGTAGCCCCTCCGGTCCCTGCGTGACGCCCCACCCGCTCGCCCCGCGCCCGCCGAACGGCGTCGCCGGGTGCGCCGTTGGCGCAAGCACATCATTAATGACAACGCTCCCCGACGGCACGCGCGCCGCGAACTCTTGCGCCGCAGCAACGTCGGCCGAGAAGACGGACGCGGACAGGCCGAACGGCGACTGGTTCGCCATCGCGAGCGCCTCTTCCACCGTGTCGAACGGAATCACGGCCGCGACCGGTGCGAAGCACGCCTCGCGACAAATGGCCGCGTCCGCGGGGGTGTTGAGAAGGAGGGTGGGGGCGAGGGCGGAACCTACCCCCCCGTCCCCCCTCCCTGAAGGGAAGGGGGTGGAAAACAACCCCTCCCCAACCCCTCCCCTAAACGGAGAGGGGCTTAAAACCATCGCAGATGGGTATTTCGGGCGAGCTGC
>HG799465.1:868885-878433 GCA_000531095.1 Gemmata massiliana
CCCTTCCTTCTTAGGGAAGGGGGTTAGGGGGTTAGGTTCGCCCAGCACACTCGCCCCGCGCTTCATCGCGTCCTGAATGAGCCGGTCGGCCTGTGTGCGTTGCGACTCCATCACCAAGTTCATCGGCACCGCGCGATCGGCCAACGGCTTGAGCGCGGCCACGAGCGCAGCGTACTTTGCCCGCTGAACGAAGACGCGGCGCACCGCGACACACGTCTGCCCACGATTGAGCGTCAGCCCGAACCACACGCCCTTCGCGGCCAACTCGATGTCGGCATCGGCGAGCACGAACATCGCGTCGCACCCCGAGAGTTCGAGCGTACTGGGGATAAGGCGCTCGCCGAGCCGGGCCGCGAGCTTCCGCCCGACCGTATCGGAACCGGTGAAGACCATGTAATCGACGTCGGTTTCGGTCAGTTGCGGGCCGGCTTCGCGCGTGTGGGGGAGCGTTTGCAGCAAATCGGGCGGGAAGCCCGCGTCGCAGAAGAGTTGGTGAATGACCTTCGTCGTGCGCGGGGTGTTCTCGCTCGGCTTCCACAGAACCGCGTTGCCCGCGACGAGCGCGAACGCGATCTGGCCGACGTTCAAATGGACCGGATAGTTCCACGTACCGATAATACCGACCACACCCCACGGTCGGTAGTGGATCGCGTCGCGGCAGCCCATTAGCCACACCGGACGGTCCCAACTCGATACGCGCCGCGGAGAGAGAATTCGGGCCGCGCGCTTTTCCAAGAACTTCAGCGCGGCAGTGCAGGGGAGAATCTCGCTCCCGATGATCTCGATCGCGGGCCGGGCGATGTCGGCGTGAATGGCCGCACTGATATCGGCGACGCGCTCGACGAGGAGCGCACGCAGGTTGCGCACGAGCCGCAACCGATCGCGCACACTGCGTTTGACCCAAGACTCTTGAGCGCGCCGGGCGAGAGCCAGTTCCGTCGTGAAGGGTGTCATGTCGACAGGATACGGCGCAGCAAACGACCGGGGCGAGTGGGTCGGCGCCTCCAGCATCAAAAGCTGAAGGCCGCCAACTCACTCGCCCCGGTCGGTCAGAAGCGACCGCTTACTGCGCAAGCTTCTTGACTTCTTCTTCGATGGCAGCGATGCCGCTGTTGCGCTTGACCACCTTGCCGTCCTTGCCCGCCACGAACACGTAGGGCGGGGCCAGGATGCCGTAGGTCGCGGCCAGCGCGCTGCGGTCCAGCCCACCCTCGGCGAAGAGGTGCGTACCGGGCAAGCCCGAGGTCTTGATCGCTTCCGTGGCCTGCTTCGCGTCGTGGTCCAGGCTCACCGTGACCACCACCAGCCCCTTCTTCTCGTAATCCTTCACGAGCGCCTGGAGCTTCTTGGCGTCTTCGGCGAGCGAGTCGCTCCAGCTCGCCCAGTAGTAGACCACCACGACCTTGCCGGGTTGGGCGGCGCTGAACGTCTGGTTCGTGCCGAGCACCTGGCCCGTGAGTTCGAGCGGCTTGCCCTCGCTGTCGAGGCGCTTCAGCGCCCCGGCGCCCTTCGCGCCCTGCGGGGTGTCCGCGTAGTTCTTCACGAGCGTCTCGTAGACGGCCCGGGCCTTGGTCTCGGCGTCCTTCGCGCCGGAGTGCTCCTGGGCCATCGCCAGGCGCCAGTGCGCTTCGGGCGCGTCCGCGCTCTGCGGGAACGCTTTCACGAACTCTTCGAGCGCGGCGCGCCACTTGTCCTGGATCGCCGCGAGGTCGCTCCCGTCCGGCTTCATGTTCGCCATCGCCACGCTGTTCTCGGCGTAGAGCAGGCGGTACGCGGCGTAGGACGCGATCGCCGGGTTCATGTTCGGCGCGGCGTAGGTCTTCTTGAACTGGTCCAGGCGGGCGAGGTGCTTGTTCCCGGGCTTGTCGTTCTCGGCGGCCGCGGCGTGGCTGTCGAGCAGCATCTTGGCCCACGTTTCCTTTTTGTCTTCCGGCAGGCGCTCGTGAATCTGTTCGAGCAGCTCGGCGCGCTTCGAGTTGAACTCGTACATCGCGGCCGGGGTCGGCGGGTTCGGCACGTTTTGGTCGAACTTGTTGAGCCTCTCGACCAGCGGCCGGACCTCTTCCGGCACGACCGGGCCGTCTGGTGTGCTCCCGCCTTGTGGCGCGGCGCCCGCCGAGGGGCCGTCCACGAGCTTCCACGCCTTCCCGATCAGGATCAGTTCGCCGGTCTGGAGCGCCTGCCCCTTCCCGCCGTCCTCGACCAGAATGGTGCCGTTCTTGTACGCGGTGTAGTCCTGGCGCCCGCCGAACGAATCGGCCGCGCGCGTGTTCGGGATCCCGTACTCGACGTGGACCCACTTCGCCTTGTCGGTCAGCTTGAGCGCGGTGGCCGTTTCGCCCACGCGCTTGGCGGCACCGGCGGTCCGGGCCGCGATCTTGTCCGCGTCCGCGGACGGGAGCCCGAGCGCTGTCAGATTCTCCTTCGTCACCAATAAGGCCTCGATCCGCTTCGGGTCGCGCGTGGTGACCGCCTGGACGAGTTCCTGGCTCGCCTCCTCGGGCGAGATCACGACCCAGTCGTCGATCACCCCGTCGCGGTTGCGGTCCAGCCCCCACTTGGTCCCGTTCGGCCCGAGCCAGCGGAACTGGAACGGTTCCTTCGGGTCCGGTGGGTAGACCTCGCGGTAGGCCTCGACCCCGTCCACAAAGTAAACAACGATGTTGAAGGTCTTGTCGTCGTAACTGACGAACTGGCGCACCGGTTTGCCGTCCGGCCCGGTGATAATCGAGCCCACCGACTTGCCCGGTTTGTCACCCGGGATCGGCGCCACTTTACACTGGGCAGCCGCCGGCGTGGGCACGTTCACGCCGGGCTGCCGTGGGGCCTGTTTGAACGCCCAATCGACCGTTACCGGCGCCGGGTCCGCGCGCCCGGTCGAGCCGAACCCGACTAACAACGTAAGTGCGGCGAGGGTCTTCACCGTCACGTGCGAAGTCGTCATCCTTGACTCCTATGGAAAAGGCGCGCCCGGCGCGACCCGCGGCGCATCCGTCACAACTGGTTTCGGCAGATTGCGGTAGCCGGGTTGACACTTGAGTGAAAAAGAATGGGTAAAGCGGCACCGGCCCTGAACGGCCGGTACGGGCCGGCCGGCGTACAACAGCGGGAACGCTCACCGGCCGGTTCGCCCCGGCCGTTCGCCTTTTGGAGGTTCCGAAATGTCGGCCGAAACGCTCGAATTCAAAGCAGAGCTGAAGCAACTCCTGCACCTCATCACGCACTCGCTGTATTCGGACCGTGAGATCTTCCTGCGCGAACTGATCTCGAACGCCTCTGACGCGATCAACAAGGTACGGTTCGACGCACTCGCCAACGCGGACAAACTGGAAGGCAACACCGACTGGAAGATCAAGCTCACCCCGGACGCGACCGCCAAGACGCTCACGATCTCCGACAACGGCATCGGGATGTCGCGCCAGGACGTGATCGACAACCTGGGCACCGTGGCGCAGTCGGGGACGAAGGCGTTCCTCGAAGCCGCGAAGCGCGCGGGCAAAACCGGCGAAACGCCGGGGCTGATCGGCCAGTTCGGGGTCGGGTTCTATTCCGCGTTCATGGTCGCCGACAAAGTGACCGTCGTGACGCGCGCGGCCGGCTCCCCGACGGACGGCACGCGGTGGGAGTCCGACGGCCAGGGGAGCTACACGCTCGAAGCGTGCGAGAAGCCGACCCGCGGCACCGACGTGATCCTGCACCTCAAGGACGACACCAAGGACTTCCTCGACACTTGGCGCCTCCGCCAGCTCGTGCGGAAGTTCTCCGACTTCCTCGAACACCCCGTCGTGATGGACGTGGAGAAGGAGGTCGAAGAGGGCAAGAAGGAGACGACCGAGGAAACGCTCAACTCGCGCAAGGCGATCTGGCTCCGCAGTAAAAGTGAAGTAAAGCCCGAAGAATACGAAGAGTTTTACAAGTCACTCGCGCACGACACCGATGCGCCCGCGGACGTGATCCACTACGCGGCCGAGGGCAAAACCGAGTTCAAGGTGCTGTGCTTCGTCCCGGGGCACAAGCCGTTCGGCTTCGACTACGAGGAGCCGGTCGCGGGGCTGCGGCTGTACGTACAGCGCGTGCTCATCATGGACCGGTGCGAGCAGGTGCTCCCGGTGTACCTGCGGTTCGTGAAGGGCGTGGTCGATTCCGCCGACCTGCCGCTGAACGTCTCGCGCGAGCTGCTCCAACAGAACCCGCTGCTCGACGTGATTCAGAAGAGCGTCGTGAAGAACGTCCTCGAATCGCTGGCCGGCACGAAGAACGTTGAACCGGACAAGTACCTCACTTTCTACAAGAGCTTCGGCACGGTCCTGAAAGAAGGGCTGACGCGCGACTGGAGCAACCGCGAGAAGATCGCGGACCTGCTCCTGTTCGAGAGCGCGAACACCGAGGCGGGCAAGTTCACCACGTTCGCCGAGTACGTCGAGAAGATGCCCGCTGAGCAAACGGAAATCGCGTACCTGATCGGTGAATCGGCCGAGCAGCTCCGGCACTCGCCGTACCTCGAAGCGTTCCGCGCGAAGGGACAGGACGTGCTCCTGCTCACGGACCCGATCGACGAGTTCGCGATCCCGCAACTCGGCGAATACAAGGGCAAGAAGCTCGTTGCGGCCGACCGCGGGGAGGCTACCGGCGTGGGCGAGGTTCCGGCCGGTGACAAGGAACGGTTCGCAGCGCTGCTGACCGTTCTCAAGGAAAAGGTGCCCGACGTGGCCGACGTGCGACTCACGAACCGGCTCACGGAGAGCGCGGCGTGCCTCGTGGCCGAGGCCCACGGCGTGTCCGCTCACATGGAGCGCTTGATGGAACGCATGGGGCGCGATTCGGGAACACCAAAGCGCGTTTTGGAACTCAATCCGAAACACCCCACCCTCGAAGCGCTCCGCGTGCTACACGAAAAGAACGCCGTCGACCCGCGCCTCGACGGGTACGCGCGCCTGCTTTACGAGCAAGCTGTGATCGCGGAGGGGTCAAAAGTGACCGATCCGGTCGCATTTGCCAAACGAGTAAATGACCTGATCGTGCGTGACGCGCAAGTATCAGGGGCGTAGTTGTTTATTTTCTGGCAGATGTTCAGATTAAGTAACACGCCCCCGACCAAGTGCCCGTTTCGCGCCCATTTCCGCTTGTCACACGAGCGCCGGCGCTGAGTGGACACTTGGTCGGTTCTGCGGCCTAATTTCAGCCCCGAGGTCGCGCCGGGGCGCACTTTCGGCACTGTTTTCGCAACCCCTCAAATCGAAGAGTCCGTTACCCGGTCTGATTTCGGCCCGGATATAATGGACGAGAGCGAATCGGGCAGACCCTGTCCGCCGATGCTTGCTCAATGACAGGGAGTGTCCGCCTCGCCGTGAATTTAGTACACGGAGAGGAACGCCTAGTCCGCGTAACAAGTCTCTCGGTTCGCGCCCATCTTCATTCTTTCGCCCGACGCGGAACGCCCAGCAGATCCCGGTTTTCCTAGACCATTTTTCAATGGATCTGGGGGTTCGTGTTCTACAGTTCCGCTACATCGGAGTTCAGCACCAATTGCGGGGCAAGGATATGACGCTCACCCTCCTCACGCTCAGCGGTATCTCGCTCGGCCTCACAGCCGTGTACGTTCTGACCGCGAAGTCCAAAGAAGCTGTTCTCGCCGGTGAAAACACGGCCGTCGGCCTCGCCGACCCGTCCGCCGACACGCTGGCCACCGAGCGGCGCTCGGAACCGGTTGTTCAAAACGACTGGCAACTCACCACCGTCGGCGCACTGAGCGAGGCGGAAGAGATGCTGGACATGCTGGAGTACCAGGGGTACTCGGAGCGCGAACTGGTCGTGCTCGGGAACTCGTGCTTCGCCGTCCGCTGGCGCTAATCTGCCAGACTGAAACGATCTACAACAGAACGGGCCGCGAGTACCAACTCGCGGCCCGTTCTGTTTTGCTGTGCGATACACCAATCGAGGAGCAGCCTTCTGCGCAACTCACCCGCTCTCCGGTTCGGTAGTGTGGTCCGCGAGCGGTTGGCTCCTGAGTGCGGCACTTGCTCGAATACCCAGGAGCCAAGCACCGCTCGCGAAGCGAGCGGACTACACTACCGCACCGAGAATTCGCGTTCTCACGCGGTGGGCGGTGCGGGTGGGGCGGACTCCTCCGGCTCACCCTTCAACAGATAGCCAGCCCCCACTGAGAGCAGCAACAGCACGAGCAATCCGAACGGAATCAGGGTCGCCCACTGCGGTTGAGGAACCGACAGTTCTGCTTGGGGCGGAAGTTTCTTGGTGCCTCCAAAATGTTCTTTGTTAGCGTCGAGGATCTGCCCGGCCCGCCACGAGCGGCCGAGTTTCTCCTTAGCGACTTCGCCCAGGGTCACGTCGTTCGCCGCCTCGTATTTCCCCCCCCCGGGCAGGTCGATCTTCATCCCCTTCGGCACTTTCACCCATTGCGGCGGCACGTCGTCTCCGTTCAGCCCGGCGATCTCGCGCGCCAGTTCCTTTTTCTCCTCGGGGGTACCATTCGGCCGTTCGCGCGCGGCGATCTCGGTGGCCGCGTCCTCGAGTGAACGTTCCGAGCCGATCGCCACCGAGCGGTACTGGAACGCCGAAATATCGCGCGGGAGCGTGTCGCTGAACGCCAGGAACGCGATCAACACGCCCGCGATGGACCCGCCCGCAATGTACCCCGAGGCGAGTAACACACCCGGGCTGGTTTCGACCTTCCGAATCGCTTCGACTTCGGCCTGCGCGATCTTCTCCGGGTCGTTGCCCGCGGCCCGAATCGACTCAGCAGCCTCGGCCGCGTACTTCTTATCGACGAACCAGCGGACGATACCGCCGATGAAGATCGGCACCGAGAACTGAATGGGAACGTACAACCCGACCGCGAACGCGAGGGCCGACACGCCACATAGTTCGAGCATGATGGCGATCATGGCGCCGATGGCGACCATCGTCCAGTTGAGGTCGCGCTTCAGCACGCCGTTAATCACGATGCCGAGCACCTGCGTCTTGGGCGCATCGAACTTGCGTTCGACGGGCGTGCCGTCGTCGCGCACCTTGAGTTGGCCCATGATGGTGTCGTCCTTGAGGAACATCACCTTCCCGGTATCGGGATCAACCAGGTAGCGCCCGGCTTTGTACTTCAGCACCTCTTCGCGCGGCGCGTACCCCGCATCCTTGTCCTCTTTAGTCAGCTCCTCGTTCCGGGCGTCGAGGATTTTGTAAGTCTTCCCCTCGTGTGTTTCGGCCTGCTTCAACCGGCCCAGTTCCGTTGGAGTGAGCGTAAGCGCGGGAACGTTCTCCGGTTTGGCACTGTAAATCGTACCGGGCTTGTTCAGGAGGAAGATGAGCGTACCACCGATCACCAGGGCCGACACAAATGCCCCGACCATAATGGCGTACTGCATGTACCGCGGCGTACCGCCGACGAGGTAACCCGTTTTGAGCGATTGCGCGACCGTACCGCCGTTCGAGGACGCGATGCACACCACCGCGGCCACCGAGAGCGCCAGCACGCGATCAACCGACGTGGTCATCCCGAGTGCGAGGAAGATGAGGCAGGTAATCATCAGGGTCGCGGTCGTCATGCCGGAAATCGGGTTGGACGATGAGCCGATTTCGCCCGTGAGCCGCGCGGACACAGTAACGAACAGGAACCCGAACAGCACCACCAAGAGGGCACCAAGCAACCCCGTCACGATCCCGACTTCGCCGGCCAAGAACGCGGCCAGCAGCCCGATCAGTACCACGGTCCCGCCGAGCACCCAGCTCATCGGCATGTCGCGGTCGGTGCGCTTCACCGCACTGCCGTCCCCTCCACCGCCCACGCCAGCAATGCTGGAACGGAAGCTCCGGACGATCAGTGGGAGCGTCTTCAACATGCTGATGATACCGGCCGACGCCACGCACCCGGCCCCGATGTAGAGCAGGTAGGCGTTCCGGATCTGAGACAGGCTCATATCCTTGATCGGCTTCGTTCCCGGTGCAATCGCGTTCGGGTTGTTCTCGCCGATGAAGTAGATGATCGGCAGGATGACGAGGTACCCGAGCACGGCCCCGCCCATCATCATCGCGGCCGTGCGCAGCCCGATGATGTAGCCGACGCCGAGCAGCTCGGACGCCATCTCCGTCGAGAACACCGCGGCCTTGTTGATGAACGAGATCGGCAACTTGGCCGTGGCGATGAACAGGTTCATGCCTTCGGTCAGGAACTTGTGCAGGAACGCCAGCCCGAACCCGATGAACACCGTCTTGCCGGTTGTCCCGCCCTTCTCACCACTGATGAGCACCTGCGCGCACGCGGTCCCTTCGGGGTAGAGCAGCGTCTCCTTTTGTTCCTTCCGCCCGGGCTGGAAGTGCATCTTCACAATGAACGCGCGCCGGAGCGGGATCATCGCCAGGATGCCGAGTAACCCGCCGAGGATCGACACCACCATCACGCGGCCGAGGTCCATCCCGAAGCCGAGCAGCAGGAGCGCTGGCATAGACACGCCGACACCGAACGCGATGCTTTCTCCCGCGCTCCCAGCCGTCTGAACGATGTTGTTTTCGAGAATCGTCGCCCGCCGAATACCGAACGCCTTTGAGAGCGCCCGGAACACGGTGATGGCCAGCACCGCCACGGGAATGGACGCGGACACCGTCATGCCCACTTTGAGCACGAGGTACAGCGACGACGCGGCGAATATCAGCCCCAACCCGGCTCCGGCCGCGACCGCCGGGAGCGTGAACTCCTTTGGCGCTTCGGTCGCTGGCACGAACGGCTGGAACTCCGGTTCCGACTTGACTTCGGACGACATAAATTGGCCCGTGCGAGTACGGTTCTGTGGCGGAGAGTTGAGCCACAGCTTACGGGCACGGGTGCGCGAAGTGAAGAAGTCAAGAAACCAAAACGCGAGCGGCGCGGGTTCGCCCACTGCGAACCCGCGCCGCGCTGTTCATCAATAAACGAACTGATATTTCTGTGTGCCGACGGCATCAGTTACCGGCATCGGTCGCGATCGGCGCCGCGTTCGGGGCGGGCGGAACGGCCGTGCCCACGCTGCTCTGAGCGATCGCGTTCTGGAGCGCGCGGCGCATCAGATCCTGAATAAACGACGCGGTCACGCGGTCGGTCCGGTCGGCGGGGTTTTGCAGCACGCTATCGGTCATGGGTCCACCCTAATAATGCAGTCGCACGAACCTAGAGCGCGTTCGCTCCGCGGGTGCGAAAATTCGATCGCCAATTAATATGTCGAAGCTTGTCGTTCGTTTTTGTTCGCTCCACTCCCAATACTGTGAAAGAGATCATACCCCACGTAAGGTTCGCGCGCATGTCGGTTGTGTGAAAGATGTTCTCAATTGCCGAGAGGCGTAGAATACAGGCGACACTTCCTCTCCGGTGGACACGATGAAACACGTGCGAATCGGCAACGGCTGCGGGTTCTGGGGCGACAATCTCGACGCCCCGGTGCGTCTCGCGAACACGGGACGGCTCGATTATCTGACGCTCGAGTACCTCGCCGAACTCACGATGTCGATCCTCGCCGTCCAGAAGGCGAAGGACGCGAGCGCCGGGTTCGCGACGGACTTCATCG
>HG799465.1:878896-880955 GCA_000531095.1 Gemmata massiliana
CGTCCAGAAGGCGAATGACGCGAGCGCCGGGTTCGCGACGGACTTCATCGACGTCCTCGGTCGGCTCGCCCCCGCGCTCCAGGCGCAACCGCGTCTGAAGATCGTTACCAACGCGGGCGGCATGAATCCGCGGGCGTGCGCGATTCAGGCGAAACAAGTCATCGCAAAAGCCGGGATCGAGAAGCGAATCGCGGTAGTGAGCGGTGACGACCTGCTCCCGCGGCTCGACGAACTACTCGCCAGCGGTCACCCACTTAATCACCTCGACACCGGTGAACCGCTCTCCTCGATCCGCGACAAAGTGGTAAGCGCGAACGCCTACTTGGGCGCACGCCCAATCACAGACGCGCTGAAGCAGGGTGCGGAGATCGTCATCACGGGGCGCGTCGCGGACGCATCGCTCACGGTCGGCCCGGCGGCACATGAATTCGGCTGGGGATTCGGTCCGGCGGACCTGGACCGGCTTGCAAGCGGAACGGTCGCGGGGCACCTGATCGAATGCGGTGCGCAGGCCACCGGCGGGCTGTGGATCAACGCGGACGAATCGACGCACCTCGAAAACGTCGGCTACCCGATCGCGGAGATCCACGAAGACGGTACGTTCACGATCTCAAAGTCCGAGGGCACCGGCGGTGCGGTGAACGTCGAAACGGTGTCGGAACAGCTCCTCTACGAAGTGGCCGATCCCGCGCGGTATTTCACACCCGACGTCGTCGCCGATTTCACCACTGTGAAATTAACGCAGACGAAGCCCGACGTGGTACACGTGACCGGCGGTACCGCGAACGGGCTAACGGACACGTACAAGGTGTCGATCGCGTACCGCGACGGGTTCATGTCGGCCGGCACGCTGGTCATCGCGGGTCCGAACGCCGCAGCAAAGGCCCGGCGCTCCGGAGCGGTCCTGCTCGAAAAGCTGAAGCAGGCCGGGTTCACCTTCGCCGAGAGTCGCATCGAAGCGCTGGGCGCGGGCGATTGCGTGCCGGGAGTGGTCACCGCAACCGCCGATCCACCAGAGGTCGTGCTCCGCGTGGCCGTGCGCGACCCGAGGAAGGCCGCCGTCGAGCGCTTCACGAAGGAGTTCGCGCCGCTCGTCACGTCCGGGTTCCCTGGGACGACGGGTTACACCACGGGCCGCCCGCCCGTGCGCGAAGTGTTCGCCTATTGGCCCGCGCTCGTGGCGAAGTCGGCCGTAACACCGGTCGTGGAGGTGGTGTGATGGCGCAGGTTCCACTTTCGCAGATCGCCCACGGGCGCAGCGGCGACAAGGGTAATCATTCAAATATCGCCGTGATCGCGTACACCGACGCGGGGTTCGCGTGGCTGCGCGCGAACCTCACGGCCGAGGTCGTGGCCGCGTACTTTCAGCCGCTCGGAGCGACCCGCGTGGAACGCTTCGAGGCCGCGAATGTGCGGGGCTTCAACTTCATGCTGTACGATGCCCTCGCGGGCGGCGCGAGTCGGTCACTGCGCATTGACACGCAGGGCAAAACGCTCGCGGTCGCGCTCCTGCGGATGATGGTGGCGTGGGAAGAACCGACGTCCTGACGGGAACGGGGAGAATCCATGTCCGACATCGTGCAGTACGCGCATCGCGGTTCCGCAGCGGTCATCACGATCAATCGCCCCGACAAGCGCAACGCCCTGTCGCGCGCGCTGATCGCGGCGCTGAACGATGCCTTCCGGCGCGCGGCTGATGACACTGCGGCCCGAAGTGTCATCCTCACAGGAACCGGCGCGGCGTTCTGCGCGGGGATGGACCTCGATGAATTGCGCGGGACGCTCGGCGCGGACAGTGACAAGGTCTGGGACGACGCGGCAAAACTCTCGGCACTGTACGAACTGATTTACACGCTCCCGAAGCCCACTATTGCGGCCGTGAACGGCGCCGCGGTCGCGGGCGGCGCGGGGCTCGTGACCGTGTGCGACCTCGCGGTGAGCACACCCGATGCGAAGTTCGGGTACCCGGAAGTGTGCCGCGGACTGGTCGCCGCGATGGTAATGCCTCACCTGCTGCGACACGTCGGTGAGCGCACCGCCCGGTGGCTCCTCCTGACGG
>HG799465.1:880980-893643 GCA_000531095.1 Gemmata massiliana
CGCACCGCCCGGTGGCTCCTCCTGACGGGCGAACTCATCGACGGCCTTTCGGCCCTGCGCGTGGGGTTGGTGAATCAGGTCGCATCGGCGGAGAACTTGCTCACGGTGGCCGGTGAGTGGGCCAAGTCGCTCGCAGAAGGCGGCCCCAAGGCACTCGCGACCACGAAAGAACTGCTGGGGCGCTGCTCGCGCCAGTCGATGGGTGTCGATGACCTCGCAAAAGCAAGCGCCGAACCGCGCCTCACCGACGAATGCCGCCACGGACTGACCGCGTTCTTTGACAAGAAGCCGGCCCCGTGGATTCCCGAAGCAAGGTAAGAAACGCGCCACGGATGACACAGATAAACACAGATCAATCTAAGAAATGATTCTTGATCCGTGTTTATCTGTGTCATCCGTGGCTGGATTTCTCTTATGAACCCAATTGTCGGTATCGGCGAAGTGCTGTGGGACGTGTACCCAGACGGACGGAAGGTGGCCGGCGGGGCGCCGTTCAACTTCGCGTTCCACTGCCACCAACTCGGCCACGACTCGGTCATCGTGTCGCGAGTCGGCACCGACGACCTCGGGCGCGAGTTGCGCGAGCGCGTCCGGGCGCTCGGGCTGTCGGACGAGTACATCCAGACCGATCCCGATCACCCGACCGGCACGGTCCAGGTGGCGCTCGATGCCAACAAGGTGCCGACGTACACGATCACGGAATATGTCGCGTGGGATTACATTGGCTGGGAGGAGAAACTCGAACCGCTCCTGAAAACGGCCCGCGCCGCGTGCTTCGGGACACTCGCGCAACGGTTCGGTACACCGGTTCCCGTTCACCGATTCGCGGAAGGGCTGCACCAGCGCAAGCAGCCGGGGCTGGTCGTGTTCGATGTGAATTTGCGGGGGCAGTACTTCACGGAAGAAATATTGCGGTGGGGGATCGCCACGAGCGATTGGATCAAAATCAACTCGGACGAGCTTGCTGTACTCAGCGACTTGCTGGAATTTCAATCGCTGTCCGACACCGTAAATTCGGCCAAACCGTTTGGTAGCGGAGTCGCGATTCTGACTCGCGGTGAGTTGGGGTGCGAAGTCTATCGGCAGTGGGAAAAAAAAGACAGCGACGGCGATCCGCTTTGTTCCAGCGAAACCTTCACCGAACCCGGCGTGTCCGCGAAGGTCGTTGATACTGTGGGGGCGGGCGACGCATTCACGGCCGCGATGGTGTGCTTGCACCTGGAGGGGCGCTCGCTTCGCGAGTGTGCGAAATTCGCCACGCACTACGCAGCCCGTGTGTGCGAGTACCCGGGCGGTACGCCGAAAATCGATCGCGCCGAAGTGGAACGCGCTGCGGGGCTGAAATGATTAAGCCACCCAACTGGCGCCCGCCGACACTCACGACCGAGCGCCTCACGCTGCGGGCGTTCACCGAAGACGACGCGCAACCGCTCTTCGAGCACGCCCGGAACCCGAACGTGGCGCGGTTCACGCTCTGGGACGCGCACCGCACCGTCGCGGACACGATGCTGTTCCTCCGTGACTACGCGGTACTGCGGTACCTCGAAGGAATGCCCGAACCCTACGCCATTACCGTTCCCCCGGACCCGCACCCCATCGGCGCGTGCGGGTGCTTCTGGGCCGCGAAACTGAACCAGACGATGGAACTCGGCTACTGGATCGCGGAACCGTTTTGGGGGAAGGGGTATGTTGTCGAGGCGTGCCGGGCGGTGCTGAACCACGTGTTCGCCGAGCACGAACCGGAGCGGGTGCAGGCCCGCGTCATTGATGGCAACACCGCGAGCGAGCGCGTGCTGACGAAGCTCGGTTTCCGCCACGAAGGAGTGTTCCGCCACGCGCTCCTGAGACGCGGGAACTTCGAGGACGTGCGGATGTACTCGGTTCTCCGCGATGAATGGGCGGTCACCAAGAGCACACCCGGTTGATTGGGGCACTCTCGGTGACCGACATTCCGTTATGAGCTACTTCCCGCCGACTTTACCCTTCCAGGCCAGCTCCGCCTTACCGGTCTTGGGGTCAATGAGGTACGTGTACGCCATCTTCTGGAGCGGGACTTCGCTCCCGCCCAACCGCTCGGTCGGGGAGATCAACAGAACGAGTTTATCGCCCGCGGGGATCAGTTGAAGACCGGAAACACCCGGTCCCGCGTTGAGAACCCCTGGTAAAAACTCGCCACTGATTTTCGCGGCCGTCACGACTGCACCTTGAGCGTTAATCGCCTGAAGTTCAGCAACGCCCTCACGACCCAAGTCGCTCTTCAATCCGTAGATCACGTCGTCCTTCGCGTGGTACGCGAGCACCTGAGCGGGCTTTTCGGCCAGCGCCTCCCACTTGCCCGTTTTCGGGGTGTAAGCGTACAGGTAACCGCCCCCGCCTGAAGTCGCGAGCAGCACCCGCTCGCGCTTGGTGTCGAACGTGACGTCCGCCGGCCAACTGATTTCGGGCACCTGCAACCCCGTATCGATCACTACGGCTTTCTTTTTCTCCATGTCGATCGCGCCGAGCGCGTGACGGTGAATGCCGTAGTACTTCTTGCCCACCGGGTCGTAGGTGATGCGGGAGACGTCCTTCGGGAGCGCGAGGAGCGTGTCTGTCTTCGGTCCCGTCAGTGTGAACTCGCCGAACGAGCGCGTCACTTCGTGCGGCATGGCACCTGGGGCGCTGTGGTGCGCCTGGAACGTCAACTTCGGGAGCTTCTCGGCCGCGACCGGCACCGGGTAATCGATCGAGAGCCGGGCGTCCGTCTGCGTCTGATTCACCTCGATGTAATCGTCGGCTTTGGCGCCATATACCCCGGTAAAGCTCGTGAGCTTCCGCCCCGTCATACCGTCCAACGCTTCGACCAATGCCCGAAAGTTCGGCGTGTCGAACTTGTACGCATAAAATGGGAGTGCGGCGTTCTTTACGCCATTAAATGCCTCGATCACCTCGACTTTCTCCGGAAGCCCCTTGACCGCCGAGCGCTTGTACCCGCCGAGAATTACCTTCTCCACGATGGTGTCTTTGTCGATCGCTACCTCCCAGGTGACCGGGGCGTAGGACGTAAGAACGAGCGTGACCTTCTTTCCGGGGCGCTGGACCAGCACTTGGGCCTTGCCCCCGTGGATCTTTCCCTCGCTCTTGGTGTACCCTTCGTAGATACCGACGGCGTGCAGTTCGCGATCCTTGTCGTCCTTCGCTCGGGCGGGCGGATCGCCTTTGGGCTTGTCCTCGGCGCCGACCGGCGTGTGCGGCACGCCGGCAAGAGTCGCGAGCCAGACAATGGGTAGCACAAGCAAACAACGGGTGAGCACGGCAATACTCCCGTTAGACCGGAAGACCGAAATGGGCTATCAGCGACGCACGCGACATAATACCAACGAGATGGTTACATCCGCACTCATTTCTTCGCGAGATATAAAGGTGGCGATTTAATATTGACAGAACGTGCGGCCGTTTTCACGCACTTAGATCCACAGCAGAATCAACGAACAAGATACGAATCGCGCTGAAATGGCAAGCGAGTGGTGTTTAGGTGACCGGCCCGTGTGAGCTGGCGGTTTCGGGCGAGCGACCGGTGTAAGCCGGCCGGTGTCGAGCGCAATTCCGCGAAGACAATTGGACAGGATTAACTGGATTCAGATCAGTTAGGGACGAGACTCAAAGTGCGTGGTTTCTGGATCGTGTAAATCCTGTCAAAAGCTCTTCGCTGTTCTCACCGGCTGGCTTGCACCGGCCGTTCGCCCGAAACCGCCGGCTCATACCGGTTACAGCACTGCTTTGATCGTCATCGTGAACGTGCTGCCCTTGCCGAGTTCGCTCGCGACGGTGATCTGGCCGCCCATCGCGGCGCAGAGCTTCTGACTGATCGCCAGCCCCAGACCGGTGCCGCCGAACTTGCGCCCGGCGGACGAATCGACCTGCGTGAACGCCTGGAACAGCCGGCCGATCTGCTCCGGCGACATCCCGATCCCGGTGTCCGACACCGACACGCGGACCGAGTCCACGCCGGCCACCGGCTCGCGCCGGGCGGTCACCGTCACGGTGCCGTCCTTCGTGAACTTGCACGCATTGCCCACGAGGTTCAGCACGCACTGCCGGATGCGCGTCGGGTCGCCCATCGCGCGCCCCAAATCCGGCGGGCAGTCCACTTCGATCCGGTTGTTGTTCTTCTTCGCCAGCGGTTCCACCGACAGGATCAGGTCGCCGATCAAACTCGCCGGCGCATAGGGGTCGTTCGCGATTTCCAGTTTGCCCGCCTCGATCTTCGAGAAATCGAGGATGTCGTTGATGAGCGCGAGCAGGTGCTGGCCCGCGGAGTGGACCTGCTGGAGGTCGGCCGTGTACTGCGGCAGGTTGTCCATCGCGGCCTGTTCGAGCAGCATTTCCGAATAGCCGATGATGGTGGTGAGCGGCGTGCGGAGTTCGTGACTCACCATCGCGAGGAACCCGCTCTTGGTGCGGTCGGCCTCTTCCGCCGCGTCCTTCGCCACACGCAGCCGGTTGGCCTCGTCGTCCTGTTCCAGGCGCTGTAATCCGGCGCCCACAGCGGTCGCGAGCAACTGGACGACTTGGGCTTCGAGTGGCCCGATTTCGCGCCCGCGTGCGCGCTGCATCCGGTTGCCGTAAATCACGCCGATCACGTTGTCCTTCGAGTCGAAGAACGGCGACACCACGACCCCTTGCACCCCCACGAGGCTCTCGCCGCCGCCGGCCGCCGCCGCGCCCACGTAGAAGGTGCGCTTGCCCGTGAGCGCCTGGGCCAGGAGCGCGTGACTGAACGCCCGGGCGGGCTGGTTGTCGTCCTTCACCACTTGGGCCACCACGCGCCAGGCGTCGCGCTCTTTGAGGAGCACGATACCCGTGTCCAGCCCGATGTGCGAAACGAGCGCGTCGGCCGCCTGCTTGTAGAACGCATCGCGCTCGCCGGCCTTCTGCACGTTCACGACCGTTTCGAGCCAGCCGACGATCTCCTCGGGCTTCGCGGCCTCGCTCCGATCGATGAGCGCCGGCTGCGTGCCGGACCCGGCGCGCGCGGGTGCCGCGATGGTCTTCAGCACGTTCACCGACACCGGCTCGGAGTCGCCGGAGTCCACGTCGACGACCGTTTCGCCGACGGCCAGGCGCACCGGGAGCAGGTAGTCGCACTCGGCGCCGGGGTTCAGCACGGCGTGGTTGTCCACCGTGATCGGCGCCTTTGTGCTGAGGTTCAGCACCTTCACCTTGCGGCCCGGCAACTCCTCAATGTGAATGTGGTCGCGCGAGACGAAGGCGTCGCGCACCACGACCCGCGCCGACCCCGACCGCACCGGCCCGCGCCCGAGTTCGAGCGGGCCGCTGTTGTGCGTGAGTTGCTGCGTTTCGAGCTTGTTCGCGACCGTGAGCGTAATCATGAGGGTGTTCCGAAGAACCGGGCATCCCGCCCGCGAAGCGGCGACATCGATAAGGCTGCAAGTGATTCCGGTGAACCACGCCCGCAAGGGCGGCGGGTGACGGCCGACTGCACTACTTACCGCTCTTACAGCTACCCACCGCCCTTGCGGGCGGGGTTCGCCTGGGTGCTTTACCCACCCGATAATCGTAACCCAATCGGGAGGCTCTCGCCGAACAAACGTGACGCTTCTTCACCCTCGGCCGCGATGACCTCTTCCACCATGCGTTTCCACGCCGCGGGGCACGGGTTCGCCCGGAGCACGCCCAGAACGCGGTTCCGCGTCGAATCGCTGATGTCTACCGCACGCAACCCGCTCTGACGGGCGAGCTGCGACAAGCAAAAGAGCCAGCCGTTCTTCTCACTGTCGTTGGCCGGCGTGAACGGCAGGAGTTCGTCGATCCACTGCTCCACGATCTCGGGGTGAACGACCGAGTTCAACGGGCCGTAGAACTGCACCCGGGCGCCGAACCGCGTGAGCGCCCAGAACGCATACGTCGGCACGGGCGACTTCTTGCAGTCGCGGAGCGCTGCGGCGCCGAGCGTTTCGCGGGTCTTCGCGTCAAGGCGCTCGAGGCTCGCTGCCGCACGCCACATCTCAGCGAACTCATTAGCCGGCGGGCGCGAGAACGCCTTCCCCTTTACAGGAAGCAGCGTAGGTTTCAGTCGGGAGAACAGTGCTTGCTGGAGCGCGGCGTTCAGCCCGCCACTCACCCGGCGCCACATGATCCAGTAGTCCGCGCCGCCCTCGGGCACGACCATCTTCTTTGGGCCGCTCGTTTGCGCCTGCCCGCTCGCCGCAGCGGTAATCATCTTCCACAGCGCTTCGACGCGGTAACGGTCCACCGGGTCACCAAAACCGGGCCGCAGCGTGTACCCCGTGAGGTTGTACCACCGCGACAGGTGCCCCGGGGACCGGGCGCGACCGGGCGCGTTGACTTCGAGGAACTCCCACACCCGCCGGCACAAGCCCGTGGGCCAGTCTCCCCGAGAGGACTCCAGCGCGGCTTCGAGCAGTTTGGGCAGATCGGAAGTCGTGACCCCTGGGACCGCGGGCGTCCCGCCCGCTTCAGAGGCACCAGAGGCGGGTGGGACGCCCGCGGTCCCAGGGTCGCCAAATACCTGCGCGATCAGCGATCCGGCCGCCTGTACCTTCTCTTCCGGGAAGACGTCAATCACCGCTCCCTGTGTGTCCTCGACGTCGTCCTTGGTCGGTTCGCGGAGCACGTCACGGACGTTGAACTCCAGGCGCCAGCGGTTGCCCTCTTTCGATTCGCAGTAGAGTTCGAGCGTGCCGATCTCGGTACACTTGGCCGCGAGCGTCACCGGCACGCGCTTCGCGCCCGCGCGCTTCCCGCCCCGCAGGATCGTGTGAAGGGGCGGCAGGCGCATCAGTGATTCTTCTTGCAATCGCAGCACTTGCCCGGGCTTGTCATCCCCACGCACGGTCGAGGTGTAGAGCGGGAACAGCACCGGCTCGCCGAGCGCGAGTTCCAGCACCGGCGCCGGCATGTGAATCTCTTCGCCCTCCTGCATCCGGCGCGGAACAACGCAAAGCACCGGAACGCTGTGTGCGTGCATCCCGCGACCCGGGGTATCCGTTTCCACCGCGACGTAGTACGAGCGCGGAATCCCTCCACCGATGCGCCGACCGCCGGAGTGTTTGAGCCACGCGAAGTACGCCGCGCCCCAAGCCACTGCGAGGTCGAGCGACGGGCTCGTGAGAACCAACGGATCCCACTTCTTGTCCGACTGATCGAACCACGGCCGCATCACGTCGATGACGCGCTCGCGCAGCACTTCCGGCTGGAACACGCCGCCGTTAAAGAGGATCGCGTCGACGCTCTCGCCCGTGGGGACGTGCTGGCGGATGAACGCCGCGAGGTGCTTACTGACGGCCGCGTCCGAAACGTAGGGGAGCCCCATTTCCTGGAGCCCGGTGCGGGCGCCCTGGGCCGGCGCTGAATCGAACGCCGTGAGCGGGAAGAACCCGTCGAAGAGTGCCGCGGCCACGTCCGCTGGCGTGATGTTCACCGATACCGTACCGCCCACGACGGAGCGCCCCTTGCCCATCACCGTGACGGGGTACGAGGGAGGCGGAGGGGCCGAGAGCAGCGCTTCCTTCGCTCCGCGGCACGCCTGCACGAGCGACCCGAACTGCGCCGCGTCGAGCCGGCCGCCGGGGAGCTTCTGCTCGACGGCCTTCGCGAGCGCGAGGTCCATGTTGTCGCCGCCGAGCAGCAGGTGGTCGCCGACCGCGTCGCGGATGAACGTGAGTTCGCCCTTCTCCTCGCCGGCCCGGATCAGGCTGAAGTCGGACGTACCGCCCCCCACGTCCACGACTAGGCACCGCATCCCGGGGCGCAGCATCCCGGCCTCTTGGGGCGAGTGAGTTCCGAGCCAGGCATAAAATGCCGCCTGCGGTTCTTCGAGCAGCGTGACGTGCTTCAGCCCCGCTTGCTTCGCGGCCTCGGCCGTCAGGTTCCGCGCCACGTCATCGAACGACGCGGGCACCGTGACCACTACCGTTTGTTCTTCGAGTTTGTCCGCGTCCTTGCGGTTCGGCGCGTTGTTCCACGCCTCGACGATGTGCTTGAGGTACTTGGCCGATACTTCGAGCGGCGACAGGCGCGGAACGTCCGGCGGGCCGGCCCACGGCAACAGCGGCGCGGTGCGATCGACGCCCGGGTGACACAACCACGACTTCGCGCTCGAAACCTGGCGCCCGGGCACCTTCGAGCCGTGGTTCCGCGCGAACAGACCCGCGGTGTCGGTCGGGTTCTTCTTCCAGGGGAGGTCGATCGCCCCGGGCGCGAGGTCGTGCGGACCCGGAATATAGAGGAACGACGGGAGCAGGTCGTGCTCCTGCACCTGACCGGCCGCGACGACTTGCGGAACGTGGAACGTGTGCAGCCGCGGACCACCGGCCGCTTTACTGGCCGTGTCCACGAAGGCCACCGCGATGTTCGTGGTGCCGAGGTCGATTCCGACGAGGTAGCGTCCCATAATCGAAGGTCGCAAAGTCGTGTCGTAAGGTCGTCAGGTCACAAAGTCGAAGGTCGCAAGCCGCCAGACCCAGAAGCCACCGCACGAGTTTCAAGAAGCTTCACGGCTTTCGACGTTACGCCCCCGCGACGGTATTCTGAGCCGCATGGCAACCTCAATCTTAGGACTCGACATCGGCGGGGCGAACCTGAAGGCCGCAACTGCGGACGGGCGCGCGGCGTCGGTGCCGTTCCCATTATGGAAGCAACCGGACCGGTTGCCGACTGCTCTCGTCGAACTTGTGTCCCAGTTCCCGGGTACGGATGAACTGGCTGTAACGATGACCGGCGAGTTGTGCGACTGTTTCGAGGCGAAGCGCGACGGCGTCCACGCGATCATCGCGGCCGTGCGGCGCGCGAGCGGCGGGCACCCGGTCCGCGTGTGGAGCACAGACGGCGCGTTCCTGAACTCGGAAGAGGCGAAGCAGAACCACATGAAGGTGGCCGCGGCGAACTGGCACGCCCTCGCGACCTTCGCGGGCCAGTACGTTCCCGAGGGCCGGGCGATCCTCGTCGATGTGGGCACCACGACAACGGACATCATCCCGATTCTGGACGGCAAGCCGGTGCCCGTCGGTAAGACGGATTACGATCGCCTCTTTAGCGGCGAATTGGTTTACACCGGGGTCCGCCGAACACCGGTGTGCGCAATCTTGCCGTGGCTGACGGCGGCAGAATTGTTCGCCACCACGCTCGACGTGTACGTGATGCTGGGCAACATCCCGGAAGACCCCAACGACCGCGACACTGCCGACGGGCGCCCTGCAACGCGAAAATATGCCGCCGCTCGGCTCGCACGAATGTGTGGTGCCGATGCCGAAACGATTCCAACGGATATTATCGACACCCTTGTGCAAGGCGCTCGTGACAGCCAACTCGCGCGGCTCCGGGAGTGCATCGCTGACGTCAGTGGTTCTCTTACAGTTCGTCAAGCAGGTGCGACCCCTGAGCGGGTGGCGCAGTGGTCGCTTACTAACTTACTGGCCCGCATCGGCGTGTTCCGGCGGCGCGTGCTCGATCGGAAGTTCGCCGTCCTGCGCGCCGAATCGACACCACCTGAAGATGTTGCCTACATCGTATCCGGTTCCGGCGAGTTTCTCGCGCAACAAGCCATCGACTTCCCCCATCACACGTCCCTGAACGACCAACTCGGCCCGACCGTCTCGGCGTGCGCACCGGCGTATGCGGTCGCGGTGCTGGCGACGGAGCACCGGCCATGATCGTCGTGAAGGTCGGCGGGAGCCTCTTCGACTCCCCGGCCCTCGGGCCAGCGCTCCGCACGTTCATTGAATCGCTTAAACCTGCCGACGTGCTCCTCGTGCCCGGCGGCGGCCCCGTCGCAGACGCCGTGCGGGAACTGGACCGCACGCACAAGTTGGGCGAAGAAGACTCACACTGGCTGGCGCTGCAGTCGCTGAGCGTAACGAAGGCGTTTTTGGAGCGTGTGGTGGCAGAACCTACCCCCCTAACCCCTTCCCTAGAAAGGAAGGGGGAACCGAACCAAACACAACAGGCGCGAAGCAATCTGCGGTGGTTTTAAGCCCCTCTCCGTTTAGGGAGGGGTTGGGGAGGGGTTTCAGCCACAACCTACCCCCCCATCCCCCCTCCCTGAAGGAAGGGGAGAAAGAACGGTCGTCGTGCGCGATACCGATCTCTGAGACTTCGTATGCCAGCTCCCCCTTCCCTTCAGGGAGGGGGGATGGGGGGTAGGTTGCCCCAACAACCACGTCCTTTCAGGGGAGGGGAGGGGGGAGTTTCTGCCCGAATCGGCGTGCTCGATTGCTTTGCCTTCGCGCTCGAAGATGAGGGGCGCCCCGGTGCACTCCCTCATTCGTGGAGTGTCACCACGGATTCGATCGCGGCGCGGGCAGCACTCGTTTTCCGTGCCGAACGGCTCATTCTCCTGAAATCAGTCGATGTCTCCCCTGGCACATCGTGGGACGTTGCCGCGGTAAATGGCTGGGTTGATACGCACTTCCCCCAAATCGCCCAAGCACTTACGTGCCCCATTGATGTGGTGAACTTCCGCTCCCGACTCGGAGCGGGCGATAGGTCGTGAGAAACGAAGGCTCGCGCGTGACCTCAAACCGTGTTCTATGCTTGGCGCGAATACGCCTTCGCTCGAACACGGGAACTCACGCGCCATGCGGTTTATTATTGCGAACGAGTTCTACCAGCAGATGATCGCCATGCCGGACCACACCCCGGACTGTTACGTCCGGCCCGGCGAGTTTCTGCACCATATGTACATCGACGGCGTGAAGTACGCGGTCGCCCCCGCCGTTATTGACTGCCTTGCCGAAGCCGAAGCCAAAAACGACCAGGAAGCCATCGCACACCTGCGGCTTCACAAACTGCACTTCGAGGCACTACTCGCGGACGCCGAACGCACTGGGACTCTGACGGAAGACGTTACGCTGCTTGGAGATGCGCCACCGACGGACGAAGAGGCGATCCCGATGACCGGGAACGCTTACACCCCGCGTGTCCCGGGCCGATGGGAAGACCTCGGGCTCGACTTACCGTTCATTTTCGACCTGGCACTGCGCACCGTCTACAACCGCGGGCAGATCACGGGCGGCGAACTCGCGAACTCGATGGCCGTTCCGTTCCCGATCGTGAACCCCGTGTTCCAGGCGATGCGGAAGCAGTCGCTCATCGACATCGTGGCCCAGCGCGGCAACAGCGGCGACGCGAGCTTCGTCTACGCGATCAAGCCGCCCAAGGGCGAAGACGCGCTCCGCGACGCCCTCGCCAAGACCAGTTACGTCGGTCCGGCCCCGGTGCCGTTCACGGACTACGTCGAATCGGTGATGGCCCAAACCATCAAGCGGCTGGTGGTGACGCGCCGGAGCATCCAGCGGGCGTTTGAAGACCTCATCATCACGGACGAGTCGTTCAACGAGATCGGCCCCGCGATCAACTCCGCGCAGTCGATCTTCTTCTTCGGCTACCCGGGCAACGGGAAGACGAGCGTCGCGGAGCGCATCACCCGGCTCATGGGCGACGCCATCTACGTCCCACACGCGGTCGAGGCCAACGGCCAGATCATCAAAGTGTTCGACCCGATCCAGCACACCGTGATCCAGGACGACGACCACCACGACGTGACCGAAACCGTGCTCAAGCGCGGGGTGCAGTTCGACCAGCGGTTCATCAAGGTGAAGCGCCCGACGATCGTGGTCGGCGGCGAACTCACGATGCCGATGCTCGACCTGAAGTACAACACCGTGGGCAAGTACTACGAAGCGCCGCTCCAGATGAAGGCCAACGGCGGCATCTTCATGATCGACGACTTCGGGCGCCAGCAAGTGCGGGCGATGGACCTGCTCAACCGGTGGATCGTGCCGCTGGAAAAGAAGTACGACTACCTGAACACCATCACCGGTACGAAGGTCGAGGTGCCGTTCGACCAGTTGCTCATCTTCAGCACGAACCTGGACCCGCACCAACTCGCGGACGAAGCGTTCTTGCGCCGGATCAAGTTCAAGATCGAGATCCGCGACCCGGACGAGGCCCAGTACCGCAAGATCTGGGAACTGGTGTGCCGGAGCAAGCGCGTCGAGTTCGACTCGCGCGGCGTGGACTACTTGGTTCAGAAGTGGTACCGCCCGAGCGGGCGGCCGTTCCGGATGTGCCAGCCGCGCGACATCCTCGACCAGATGATGTCGATCGCGAAGTACAACATGGAGCGCGTGAACTTCAGCCCGGACCTCATCGACGCCGCCTGCGCCACCTACTTCATCAGCTCGCAGAAGAAGGACTTCGGCGCCAAGGTGCGCATGGAATAAGTGCCGACACCGATCGTTTTGGGCTGCACCTTCGTCCGCGTCTTCACCATGATGAAGGTGTGAGCCACCCGAGTCCCCAGCGCGCCGAGTCGCGCACTTCTCTCTCCGACCGCCTCAAAGAGCAAGCCCGCACCCTGGGGTTCGAGCTAGTGGGCATCGCCCCGGCTACGGACGCGGACGGCTTCGCGCGCTTCAACTCCTGGCTCGACCGCGGGTTCGCGGGCGAAATGTCGTACCTCCCCAAGTTCCGCACCGAGCGCCAGAACCCGAACAGCATTTTGGAAGGCGTGCGCAGCGTACTAATGGTGGGAATGGAGTACGGGGGAAGAGGGGAAGAAAGGCAACCTAACCCCTAACCCCCTTCCCTAGAAAGGAAGGGGGAACAAAATCATCGGTGGCTTTAAGCCCCTCTCCGCTT
>HG799465.1:893663-909987 GCA_000531095.1 Gemmata massiliana
TCGGTATTACGCACGATGACCGTTCTTTCTCCCCCTTCCCTTCAGGGAGGGGGGCCGGGGGGGTAGGTTCGGCCCTCGCCCGCGTCGCGTCCTACGCCGCCGGTCCGGACTACCACCGCTACATCTGGGACCGACTCAACGCACTCGCGGCGTGGCTGGAGGCCGAAGCACCCGGCAGCCGAACGGAGGCGGTCGCCGACACCGCTCCGCTCCTCGAACGCGACTTCGCCCGGCGCGCGGGCTTGGGGTGGGTCGGCAAGAACACGATGCTCATCAATACGCGGCGCGGGAGTTTCTTTTTCCTCGGCGCAGTTCTCACGGACCTCGAACTGGAACCCGATTCCCCCTCAACATCTTCTCACTGCGGTACGTGTACGGCCTGTCTCGATGCGTGCCCGACGCGGGCGTTCCCCGAACCATTCGTGCTCGACGCGACCAAGTGTATCAGCTACCTGACCATCGAGTTGCGTTCAGATATCCCCGTCGAACACCGAGAATCCGTCGGGAACTGGCTTTACGGCTGTGACGTGTGTCAGGACGTGTGCCCGTGGAACCGCAACGCCGGGAGCCGTGCGCCGGCGTTCCCGCACGACCCGGATTTGGCGTGGATCGACCCGGCCGAACTGCTGGGCCTTGATGCGGATGCGTTCCGCGTGCGTTTTAAGAAGACATCTTTCTGGCGGAATCGGCGAACTGGCCTGCTGCGCAACGCGGCAATCGTATTGGGGAACATCGGCGACGAACGATCGTTACCAGCGTTGGAAAAGGCACTGGCTGATCCCGAAGACGTAATTCGCAACGCGGCGCAGTGGGCTATCGATCATATTCGTCACCGCACTTCGAGTGTAAAGTCGGGATTACCGTCTGCCCCTTCAGACTGAGTGAGCCGAAACGATTTGCCCAACACAGTCGATTTCGTCCACCCACTGACCTTGCGCACGGCCACGAATTCCTTCTTCCCGCGCTTGTAAATATCGAACCGGATATCGTCTTCGTCGCGCGCGTCAACGACCCAGTACTCTTGCACGTCCGCGTCAAAGTACGCGGTCATTGTCCATTCCGTGTCTTTGACTTCCGAACTCTCACTAACAATCTCAATGACGACCTCTGGTGAACCGACCAGTTCGGTTTGCGTCCCCGTGTCCCCGCCGACCAGTTCCACGCGCCCGCTGCGCAACGCCTCGTGCGAAACGATCATCCCGTCCGGTTCGGTGGACAACTGCGTCCCCAAGTGTCCGAATCCCATCCCTTCCGACACGAACCGGCCGAATTTCGTTTCTTTCATCAGATTCGCCAACACACGACCGAGTTCCGTGCGGACGACGTTGTGACTTGAGAATTCCTCCATACTCAGGTCCATCCACACCTTTCCGTTGATGAAACAGACTCGCCCCTCTTCGGGAAATTCGGCCGAATGCGACCACCGCCGGAAGGCGTCAAAGTTCACCACCCACGCAGGGACGACCACTTTCCGTCCCCCGATTGCGAGTGCTACTTCCATACATTCCTCATAATTCCGGTCACGAGCGGAGGCTCCCTCGCGTTTAAGAGCTTTGCGGATAATACCAGCCGACTTGCGCGTACACCACGCCAGACGAATGCGCCGGTTATAAGCCCGCACAGATTGCCCGGTTTCAGCAGGTTCTCATATCTTCCCTCTTAAAATCAGTTACTCTCGAAACACCTCAGACTCGCCACAGGTACGACCACCACAGCCGCGGTGCAGCAACACGAGTTGAGCACAGGTACGGGGCCACCATGCAACTGATCCAAACGCTCACCACCCGCGGACTCCTCAACGACGCCGACCGCACCCGTGCGGCCGACATGATTAAGTCCAACCCGGACATCCCCCCGCACCAGATCCTGATCGACAAAGGGTTCGTCCGCGAGGAAGCGATCCTGCCGGTGCTGGCGGAAGAGTTCGGGCTGGAACTCATCGACCTGTCGCACGCGAAGATCGCTCCGGACGTGCTCTCCGCGATGCCGCAGAAGCTCGTTCACCGCAAGAACCTGATGCCGGTCGCCCGGAACAACGGCACCCTCGTTGTCGCCACCGCGGACCCGTTCGACGCCTACGCGCTCGACGAAACTGCAAACTCTCACCGGCTTCCACGTGATGCCGGTGCTGGCCCCGCTCCGCGAAATCACCCGACTCATCAAGCAAAATTTCGGCGTCGGCGGTGACACCGTCGCGGACCTTGCGGAGCAGGCCAAGAACGAGGACGTCGAACTCCTCGAGGCCCTGGAAACCGACGATAGCGAGATGGCGAAGGCGGCGCAAGAAGCGTCCGTCGTCAAGCTCGTGAATCAGATCCTCGTCGAAGCGGCCAACGAGCGCGCGTCCGACATCCACATCGAAACCGAGGAGCAGGGCATCCGCATCCGGTACCGGATCGACGGCCTGCTCCAGAACCAGAACCTACCCCCGGAGATCAACCGGTTCGCGCTCGCGATCGTCAGCCGCCTCAAGATCATGGCCCGGCTCAACATCGCCGAGAAGCGGCTCCCGCAGGACGGCCGCATCAAGATGAAGGTGCAGGGCCGCGAGATCGACGTCCGCGTGTCGATCATCCCGATGATCCACGGCGAGGGGATCGTCATGCGGTTGCTCGACAAGGGCCGCATGTCGTTCAACCTCAAGAACTGCGGGATGCTGCCGGACATCTACGGCACGTTCAAGCAGGTCATCGACCGGCCCCACGGGATCGTCCTCGTCACCGGCCCGACCGGGTCGGGCAAGTCCACCACGCTGTACTCGGCCCTCAACGAGATCAAGGACGAGGTCACCAAGATCATCACGGTGGAAGACCCGGTCGAGTACAACCAGGCCGGGATCTCGCAGATCCAGACGCACGCGAAGATCGGCCTCACGTTCGGCCACGCCCTCCGGTCCATCCTGCGGCACGACCCGGACGTGATCCTCGTCGGCGAAATCCGCGACAAGGAAACGGCGGAAATGGCGATCCAGGCGTCGCTCACCGGGCACATGGTGTTCAGCACCCTGCACACCAACGACGCCCCCAGCGCGTTCACCCGCATGATCGACATGGGCGTCGAGCCGTTCCTCGTGTCGAGCACGGTCGAGGGCGTCATGGCCCAGCGCCTCGTGCGCACGATCTGCCCGGACTGCAAGGCCGAGTACGTCCCCGACCCGGACGCCGTGCCGCTCGACTTCCCCGGGCGCACCGGGTCCGTGAAGCCCGCCCCGGACATCGCGATCCAACAGGGCGTGGTGGAGATGATGGGCGCGGCCGCCGCGAACGACGGCAAGTTGTGGAAAGGGATGGGGTGCCGGGCCTGTCGCCAGGGCGGGTACCGCGGGCGCACCGGGATTCACGAGTTACTCATCAACAATGAGGTAATGAAGGATCTCGTCGTCCAGCGCGTGAACGCCGGCGTGGTCCGGCTGGAAGCGCTCAAG
The DNA here is from genome assembly GCA_000531095.1 of Gemmata massiliana. Lineage (GTDB taxonomy): Bacteria > Planctomycetota > Planctomycetia > Gemmatales > Gemmataceae > Gemmata > Gemmata massiliana. Next base: position 897,088 of record HG799465.1, read on the forward strand.
GCCGGCATGATTACGCTCCGTCAGGACGGATGGCGCAAGGTGCTCAACGGCACCACCACCATCGACGAAGTGACGCGCACGACCGCCGGTGACATTAACTAGAGGCTTTGGCGTTTAATTCCGTGGGTGCGTCCCGGAGCCAGCCGGTACGCGGAGTTGACAAAATGGCTTTTTGTACAGTATAATTGAAATTCGCGCTCGATCGTGTTTCGGAGACGAGTGGCCGGAGTTTGGGTCGGGCGAGCGAGAGTGAGCGAATGTTAGCTGGCGTTTGTGGCCGGCGAGGAGCGTGGCTGAGCGGAACTTGGCCCTAAAATTTGGTTGATTCGGCAGTTAGAACGGATTCCCACCCCGCACGCAGTCGTGCCGCCCCGAAAATGTCAGCAATTGTTAGCTGAATTGGCATAAAGACTGGCGAGGCGACGATTTAAGTTGCTATCGCCGTCGTGATTCGTGGTCCGTCGTGAGTGCAAAGGTCCGAAGTCGCCTAAACGGAACAAACAGAGTACGAGCGATACCATGCCCGACTTCACTTTTGAAGCACTCGCCCGCACCGGGGCCAAATCTACCGGGACGCTCACGGCCAACAGCGAGCGCGAGGTTGCCCTGATCCTCGACGGGCGCGGGCTGTTCCCGGTCAAGATCGGCCGCGCCAAGAACCAGGCGTCCAGCGCCGGCGGGTTCTTCGGCGGGCGCGTCAGCGGGCGCGCGACCGCCACCCTGTACGCGCAACTCGCGGACCTGCTCCACTCCGGCGTGCCGCTGCTGCGCTCGCTCGAACTGCTCGAGCGCCAGAGCACCAACCGCACGCTCCAGTCGGTGCTGCGCGACATCCGCGCCCGGGTCGCCGACGGCACCGGCCTGGCCCAGGCGATGGCGTTCCACCCCAAGGTGTTCAACGAACTCGCGGTCAGCATGGTCCGCGCCGGTCAGGAGGGCGGGTTTCTCGAAGACGTGCTCAAGCGCATCGCCTCGTTCGTCGAGCACCAGGAGGACTTGAAGTCCAAAGTGGTCGGCTCGCTCGCGTACCCGGTGTTCCTCGCCTTCGCCGGGTTCGGCGTGGTCGCGGTACTGATGGTGTTCTTCGTTCCCAAGTTCGAGTCGATCTTCGAGAAACTGAAAGAGCAGGGCGAGATGCCCGACATCACCAACATGTTGCTCTGGGTGAGCCACGCGATCCAGGACTACTGGTGGCTGATGATCGGGGGCGTGGTCGCAGCGGTAATGGGGTTCCGCACCTGGGCGCGGACCCCGAACGGGCGCATGATCGTGGACCGCGTCAAGATCCGGCTCCCGCTGTTCGGGCCGGTGTTCATGAGCCTGGCGCTGTCGCGGTTCTGCCGCATCCTGGGGACGATGCTCCACAACGGCATCCCGCTCCTAAAAGCGCTGCACATCTCCAAAGATTCGACCGGCAACAGGGTACTGGCCGGGGCCGTCGAGCGGGCCGCGGAGAACGTGACCGCCGGGCAGAAGCTGGCCGACCCGCTCCGCAAGAGCGGCCACTTCCCGACCGACATCGTGGAAATGATTACCATCGCGGAGGAGGCGAACAGCCTGGAAAAGGTACTGATCGACGTCGCCGACGGGCTGGACAAGCGGACCGCCCGGAACCTCGAGCTGATGGTCAAGTTGCTCGAACCGGTCATGCTCCTCGCTATGGCCGCGGTGGTCGGTACCATCGCGGTCGGGCTACTGATGCCCGTGTTCAAGCTCAGCACAACGTTGAAGTGACATAATCGAGTCTCTCATGGCTGGCTAACCGCCCTGCCAGGTATACTGACTACATCCACACTCCAGCTCGCCCACGTTAAGAGGTTTCGACCCATGATGCTCGCAACGACCCGCCGAGCCGTTTCCCGTCCGGTCAGCACCCGGCGCCGCTCCGCGTTCACCCTGATCGAAGTCCTCGTGGTGGTCGCGATCCTCGTGATCCTGGCGACCATTGCGGCGGTCGCCGTGCCCAAACAACTCAACGAGGCCCGCAAGAGCCGCGCCCAGATCGCGTGCGTCACCATCGCTCGGGCGGCCGAGGCGTACCAGATAAACGCCGCGAACCCGGGGCAAACGGACGACGACCGCCAGCCACAGAGCATTGCTGCGCTACTCAACCCGGGGTGGACCACGTCGTTCCTACCGGACGCGAGCAGTGAGATCGATCCCTGGGGTAAACCCTACAACTTCCAGATCGTACAGCGGTCCGACGGGAACGGCTCCTACGCCTTGGTCAGCACGACCGCCCCGGACCAGACCGAAATCAGTCAGTTCGGAATGGGCTTGAACGCGAAACCCAAGAACTGAGGTTCCGCAGTCGCTCCACCGCCCGAGGGCCGGCCGTGTTGATCCGTTCCGCCACCCGCCGCGGTTTCACCCTGATCGAAGTGGTCGTCGTCATGGCGATCCTTCTCCTACTCGCGGCTGTTGTGCTGCCCAGCATCGGGGTGTTCCGCGGCGACACGCGCCAACGGGCTGCTGCGGACATGATCCGGTCCGAGCTGGCTGCGGCCCGCGGACGGGCGATGATCGAGGGGCGCCCGTACCGGGTCGCGATCGGAACTAACGGCGAGCGCATTCGCCGCGCCCCGGACGGTCCCGACTTCGCCGAGGCCGCGGCGTTCGACCGCACTGACGGGAATGCCACGGTCGTCGAATACGCCCTCGAATACGCCACCGTGGAACTGCTCTCGACCCCGTCCGCGGCTTCCGACTCGGACGGCACCTGGACCACGATCGCCGTGCTTCTGCCCAGCGGCACCTGCCTGGACGACAGCATCGTCATCGGGGTACGTGATCGGGAAAAGAAAGACGACGCCCCGCTCCGGGTCCAGATCCGCGGGCTGACCGGCACGTCCCGTGTGCTGCCCGCCGGAACGGAGGTCCGCTGATGCTCCCCCGCCCCGCCCCGCGCCGCGGTCTCTCGCTCATCGAAGTCCTGCTCGCGCTGACGATCCTGGTGATCTCGCTGGCCGCTCTCAGCCAACTGTTGGACCTCGGCTCCGATCACGGGAGCCAGGCCCGGGCTACGACCCGAGGGACGCGGTTGGCCCAGGGCAAAATGGCCGAGGTCGAGGCCGGTGTCGTGCCCCTGACGGGCGAAATGACCGGTAATTTCGAGGGCGACGACGCGGCCTGGAAGTTCACGGTTACCCCGGAACCGGCCGGTCCCCCAAACCTGTACACCGTGACCGTTCGGGTCTCCCGTAGCCTCAAGGGTGAGTTCGAGATCGCGCTGACGCAGATGATCTTCGACCCGACCGTGATGGGATCCGCAGCCCAGGCCGAGCGCCCCCGACGGAAACCACGACCACCGACTCGACAGCGACCGGTACGACTTCGGGTTCCACGACCACGGGAGGAACAACGCCGTGATGCTCCGCTCGACCCGCACCCACTCGACCCGCCGGGCGGGGTTCACGCTCCTCGAAATTCTCCTCGCGACCCTGATTAGTACCCTGTTGCTCGCTGCACTGTATTTGATGATGTCCGTGACGCTGCGCCAGACGCAGAGCAGTCGCGACGCGAGTGAGGTCGAGGATCTGTCGCGCGGCATCTTCAACAAGATGGCCGTGGACCTGAACGGTGTGCTCGCCCCGCTCCCCCACGGTCCGGCGGGAACCCATTGGCGAGTACAAGTTCGTCGTCTACGCAGAGTGCCACGACGTCGGGCGCAACCACGTCGAGCGGCACCGGCGCCACAACCGGTTCTAGCGGGTCTACCGCTCCGGCAACCAGTACGGCTTCCACACCCACAACAGGGACCACAACGAGCGGGACCGGAACAACTTCGACGGACACGGGCACCGATACCACCAGTACGGGGGCAGCGGACTCTTCATTCCAAGGTGGTGTGATCGGCAAGGATAAGCGACTTACAGTTTTTGCGGGTCGCGTGCCGGAAGTGTTCGGCCGGTTCGGGGAACGGAGCGAACAGGTTCGCGCCGACCAGCGCCAGATCATTTACTGGGTCGGGGACGGTGGCCTGTACCGGCTCGAGCGCCCCTGGGTCACGTCCGACGACGTGCGCAGCTCACTCGAGTCCGATGCCGACCCCGATCCGGAATCGCCCGACGCGGTGCTCGTTGCCCCGGAAGTGTCCGACGTGACTTTCGAGTACACCGACGGATCGAGTTGGGTTGCGGAGTGGAACGGGGCCGATCCCGGTCCGGACGGTGTGACACCACTCGGCCCACCCCGTGCGATCCGCATCACGCTCGTGATCAAAGTCTCCACGGGCAGGAGCAACGAGACGGTCGAGAAGACCCTGACCCAAGTGATCCCGGTCCGGTCGGCGCCCGGTACAAACACGCCGGTGTTCGTCGAACCGCCGGTCGACGGCGCGACCGACACGTCGAGCGGAACGACAAGTGGGACCGCGGGCGGGACGTCGAGCACCGGCTCCGGAACGACCGGTGGAACTACGGGTAGTTTGGGTGGTAGCACGGGCGGGACGGGTAGTTCGGGGGGCGGCACAACGAGCAGCCCGTCCACGGGGAATTCAGGCGGGACGAAACAGAGTACCGGGTCCGGGACATCAATGGGCAGTTCCGGGAGCGGGTCCACGGGCGGCAAGAGCGGAGGCGGGAAATGAAATTGAACCGTCACTCGCGCTCGGCTAACGCGCCGGGCGCGCCCTCGCGGCGCGCCGGGTACGTCATCTTCGCCGTACTCGTCGTCATCGTCGTTCTGTCGCTGGTTGCGTACCGGTTCACCGCGACCATGACGGCGGAGGCCCAGGCCAGTGCTCGTGCCCGCACCGACGCACAGGTCAAACTCGCGGCCGTGTCCGGGTTGCACTACGCCGCCGCGGTACTCTCCGATCGCGAGACGTTCGCCAGCGAACTCGATGGGAACCCGTTCGACAACTCGGACGTGTTCGAGCGCGTCGAGATTTCGTCGAGCGGGGGCAGCGGGACCGGTCGGAGCGCGTACTTCGACATCCGCTCCGTGGCCCGTCTGGACGGCGGTACTTACGAGCAGCGGTTCGGGGCCATCGACGAGGGCGGCAAGATCAACATCAACAGCATGATGGCGCTCGATTCGACCGGGAACATGCTTTACAACGCGCTCATGCAGCTCCCCAACATGAGCGCGGACATCGCCGACGCGATCGTGGACTGGGTGGACGCGGACGACGTCCCGCGGGCCAGCGGTGCCGAGTCGTCGGAATACCAGTCGCGTCCGAACCCGTACAAGGCACGCAACGGCCCGCTCAACTCGCTCGACGAGTTGTTACTCGTCAAGGGCGTCACCCCGGAACTGCTCTACGGGGGGGACCGGAACCGGAACGGCACCTACGACGACGGCGAAGACGGCACCAGCGACCTCGGCTGGTCGGACTTTCTCACGGTCTACGGGCGCGAGCTGAACGTGGACTCGACCGGCACCGTGCGCGCGTACCTCAACGGCGAACTGGACACGATGTTGCCCCAACTCACCCCGCTGCTCGGGGACGAACTGGCGACGTACATCATCGCGTACAAGATGTTCACCGCGACCAAGACGGACGCCAGCGGCAACCCTCAAACCACGTCAACGTCTACGGCCACGCTCTCGACGAGCAGCGGTTCTGGGAGCACGTCCGGTACCATGACGGTGACCATCACCTCTACCCAACCCCAAGCTCAACAAAAGGCCGTACAGAAAGCGACCCTCGCCCAACTCCAGGCCGCGGTGCAGACCCAGGGCGAAGCGAACGGCTGGACGGGTAAGAACAAGGTGAACTCGATCTTCGATCTGATTAACACTCGGATCACCCTTCCTCGCGCGAAGGACGCGAAGCAGGACGACCCCGACGTGGTCGCGTACTCGCCCCTGCTCGACACCACGAAGCGGAACGAGTTGCTCGCGTCGCTGATGGACAAGACCACGGTGACCAAGGACGTCGAAATGGTCCCGCGGATCAACGTGAACACCGCACAGCGCGAGGTGCTCCTCGGCATCCCGGGCATGACCGAACAGTACGCCGACACGATTATCAGCACGCGGGGCGATCAGTTACAAACCGATGCCGCGACCGTCTCCGGTGCGTGGCTCATTACGGTCGCTAACGTCCCGCCGGCCACGTTTCAACAGATGGAAAAGTACGTGACCGGCAGCGCGATGGTGTACCGCGTGCAGTCGGTCGGGTACTTGGGCGGTAACGGACCGGTGGCCCGCATGGAAGCCGTCATCGACACGAACCAGGGCGCCCCGCGGTTCCTCCACATCCGCGACCTGACGGACCTGGAGAACCCGCGCGGGTTCGACCCGACGAAAACGAAGTAGTAACCAAGAGGTTCATGTTCCCGGAGCCGGGACTTGACACCCAGAGCGGAGCGACTGTGTCCAACTTCATCGCGATCGACCTGGAACCCAACGGCGTGTACGCCGTCGCCGGCGCCGCGCGCGGGTCCGTCAAGGTGACCCACGCGGTCGCGTGGACCGGCGCCGACGGGGAGCCGCCGCCGGCGCTCACGCTCGACACCGCCCGCGCGTTCGGCGAGGCGCTCCGCGCGAAGCTCCGGGCCGCCGGTGCCCCGGTCGCGCCCGTGCTCGTTTCGATCGGCCGCGACCGGGTCATCCTCAAGGAACTGAAGCACCCGCCGGTCCCCCCGCGCGAAGAGCCGGCCATCATCAAGTTCCAGGCCATCAAGGAGATGTCCGAGTCACCCGACGACGTGGTGCTCGACTACGTCCCGCTGAGCAACGGGGCCGGGTTCGACCCGACCGCGGAGCGCCGGGCAATGGCGGTGATGCTGCGCAAGGACGTGTTCAACGCGGTCCAAGCGATGTGTACCGCGGCCGGGCTGAAACTCGCGGGCGTCACCCCGCGCCCCTACGCGGTGGCCGCCGGGCTGACCCGGGCGTTCGCCGCGGGCGCGGCCCCGGCCCCGGAGCACAAGACCGATGCGGTCGCGGCCCTCACCCTCAGCCCCAACGGGGGCGAGTTCACCGTCGTGCGCAGCGGCGAGACGGTCCTGACGCTGGCGATCCCCAGCCCGGTGCTGGCGAACGAGAACATGCTCGTCGCACAGTTGCGCCGGAACCTCACCGTGTACGCCGGCCAGCACCCCGGGCACCCGATTCAGGCGCTGTACCTCGCGGAAGTCGGCCCGGGTTGGACCGCGCGCCTCGCTTCGGCCCTCGGCGTCCCGGTCCACGCCTACGACCCACTCGCCGGGGCGCTGCCGAACGTTCCCGAACACCTCCGCGGGCGCTTCGCCGGGGCCGTCGGGCTACTCGCGGGTCAGGCGCATGGCGCACTGCCGATCAACTTCGCCGCGCCACGGCAGCCGACGACCGACCGCGACCCCGCGAAACAGCGGCTCGTGATCGCTGCGATCGCGGCCGCCGTGCTGCTCGCCGGGGGCGCCGTCTTCGGCTACATGATGACGAACTCCGCCGACGCGCGGGTGGCCGATCTGACCCGGCAGCGGGACGACCTCAAGGAGAAGCTCGAAAAGGGCAAGCCGGACACGACCCGGGTGACCGCGATCGAGGGCTGGTCCAAGCGCGAAGTGGTGTGGCTCGACGAGCTGCACGACCTCGCCAACCGGATGCCCGCCGACGACAGCATGCGCATCACGAGCCTCTCCGCGACCCCGTACCCAGTGGTCAAGGACAAGCAAGAGGCGCAATCGCGGATGGAACTGAAGATCGCCGCGACGGACGCCCGGCCGGTCAACAACTTGGTGTCCGCCACCGAGCGCGACAACGCGCCGGCGACCAAGTTCTACGTGAACTCTCCCGTGAGCGTCCTCGGCACGCTCCCCGCGAGCGCGGGCAAATACACACAAGGGTTCGGGCTGGTCACGAAGATCAACCACCGCGAGCCCGAAAAGTACACCGCCCGCCCGACCTTCATGCCCCCGAAGCGGAGTTGGGGGCTGTTCACCCCGGCTCCCGAGAGTTCGGCCGAACTCGCTCCCGCGCCGTCCGAAGGGAAGTCGGCCCCGTAACGGTGGCCCCCGAACTCGGCCCGGCGTCCCACTAACCCACGAATCACCGCGACCGAAGAAGGCCCGATCCGATGACCCCACGCGAACAAAAACTGGCCCTCATTCTGATCGGCATCATGGTGCTGGGCGTCGGCGGCGCCGGCGGGTACCTGTTGGTCTGGTCGCCGCTCGAGAAACAGCGCGAGGCCGAACTCGCGCTCCAGACCGAAATTGCCGATCTGGAGACGAACGAACGGGCGCAACTGGCCAACGCTAAGAAACTGGCCAACGCGCGCACGCGCAGCCTCCCGGCGGATTTGGACCTGGCTCGAAACGAGTACGTCGTCGCCCTCGGTCGCCTGCTCGACGCGGCCGGTGCCCCGAAGGGGTACACCATCTCCGCGAAGCAGGAATCCAGCACCAATTCCAAGCAGGTGCCCGAGATCTCGAAGGGCAAGCCGGTCTACACGCGCATCGTCTGCACGGTGCAGGTCAAGAAGGCCGACATGTGGGTGGTCAAGGACTTCCTCAAGGGGTACTACGACCTCGGGCTGCTCCACCAGATCACTCACTTTAGTATCAAGAAAGAAGACGAGGGTGCGAAGAACGGGGCCAAGCGGAACGACCTCACGGTGGACCTCACCACCGAGGCCATCATCGTGGACGGGGCCGAGAACCGCCGGACGCTGCTCCGCATCCCGAATGCATACGGAGCGGCGGGCGGGGGCGGGCTGTACGCCGCCATGACGTCCCAAAAGGAGTACGGGCGCGGGATCACGCCCCAGGTACTGAGCTCGGTACTCGCCAAGGGTCGGGACTACAGTCTGATCGTGCTGAAGGATCCGTTCAACGGGCCGCTCGCGCCCCCGCCGCCCTTCAAGCTCTCCTCGATCCGGGACGTGAAGGTCGTTCAGGACGAGCGACCGTCGCCGGTGAAGGTTTCGGTCAGCGGCGAGGGGGCACAGGGCACGAAGGTTACGGCCACCGCGTCGGGTAAGGTGTTCGCCGAGGGCGCCCTCAAGGTCGATCCCAAGACGCTCGCCATCGAGTTGCCCAAGACGTCTGCCAGCGAGGGCACCGAGACCGTCTCGGTCGTCGCGGTTTCTGCCGACGGTAAGGTCGAGAAGACGTCGTTCAAGGTGACCGTTGAGGCGGCGAAAGTTGTGGAGGACCGGCGCCCCGAAGTCGACGGGGCCATCATCCTCACGATGGTCACGTTCCGCTCCGACGGCACCGCGTCCGCCGCGATCCGCGACGCCGCCAACCGCCAGCGCTACGAGATCGAGGTGAACGGCAAGAAGGTACTCGTTAGCAAGTTCTACTACATCAAGGACAAGAAGAAGGAAGACGACACCGACGCCCACGGGGTGCTCACGATCTCGGACGACAACAGCAAAACCAAGCGCACGTTCAAAATCGTCGCGGTGGAGAACGACGCTCTGGTACTCGAGGACCAAAAGCCGACCGCGGCGGCGAAGCCGAAATCCGGCCCCACCAACTGGCCGGGCAAGGGCGGCGCCCCGGCCAAGCCGAGTGCGACCAATCCGATCTCGGCGATCGCGGGGAACATGGCCGCGGGGGTCGCGCCCGCGCCGCCCAAGCTCTATCGGTGGACCGTGGGCAGTCCCTTTTGACCATCGTGCAGCTCCCCGACAACGAGGCCAAGCGGCTCCTCAAACAGGCCGCCGATAACGGCCCGATGGCGGAAGTCGCGGCGATCGGTGCGCAGTGACGAGGGCCGGACCGACTCGGCCCCCCTTACAGCCAACGAGAGATGCCCCCGTACCGCGGCACAACCCGCGGCACGGGGTAGCAACGAAGAACAACGCCCCATTTCGGCCCCGCTCTTCGGTCAACGATCCGGATCACGTTCGCCCTCGCGAGCGGACCATTCTTCGACAAGACGTCACATTCGTCGGCAGGGACGCACCGACCGCAGCCCAAAGCCCGCCGTCGCGTGAGAACGCGCCAATAGCGGGCGCGCCCCAAGTGGCCACGGGCACCAAGATTGGTCGCGTTCTCTCATCCCGATCTAACGGTGTGTCGACGCGGCAACTGAGATAAACTGGGGTCAGATTAAAAGTTCCCGTGCTTCGGCAGTTTCCCGTTGCTGGCCCCGGTGACGGACGATATTCAGCCTCATCACGTGTGTGAACACTCTCGTCGGTTCGGCGGGGCGCCTGTTGGGGAACGGGCGCCCGCGAACCCGCCGCTCGGTGGCGGGGAACCCGGTCCGCGAGGGCTTCGCAGTTCTTGGGGGATGTTATGGGTCAGCGTCGCGGCTCGCAGGCGCGAGCGGTTCCGTTCTGGAAGCTCCTGAAGCTCCGCAAGTGGCTGCCCGGCGTCCTCGCCGCGGCCGCCGGGCTGACCGGGCCGGTCGATCGCGCACTAGCCCAACCCGCCCCGATGTCGGTTCCCGGGGTGCCCGGCACCGTCGCACCGGTTGCACCGGCCGCGGCTCCGGCCGCACCCGCGAAGACGGTCAGCATCCACTTCGAGAAGGCCGGCTGGGACGAGGTTCTCGACTGGTACTCGAAGGAAACCGGGCTGACGCTCATCACCACCGTCAAGCCGACCGGCACCGTGGCTATCAAGCCGGGCAAGGACCGCAAGTTCACCATCGGCGAAGTCACCGACCTCATCAATGAGGCGATGATGCAACAGAAGTTCATTCTGATTCGCCGGCACATGACGTTCTTCATCCAGCCGTCGGACGAGAAAATCGACCCGACCCTGCTCCCGCGGGTCACGCTCTCCGAACTGCCCGAGCGCGGGCGCACCGAGATCGTGCAGGTCGTGGTGCCCGTCGAGGGGATGGTGGTCGAGGACGCGACCGAAGAACTGAAGAAGCTGCTCACGCCCTTTGGCACGATGGTGCCGCTGACGAAGCCGAACGCGCTGCTGATCCAGGACACGGTCGGTAACATCGCCCGCATCCAGAAGACCCTCGACGAGATCGTCGACAGGACCAAGGGCTCGGACTCCCTGAATCACGTGTGCGAGTACCGCCGGGCGCAAGAGATCGCCGAAGTTCTCAAAACGCTGATGTCCGATGCCACGACCCGGATCGACGTTACCGGCACCCAGCAGATGCAACAGTCCTTCGATCCGCGCGGCGGGGGCTGGGGTGGGGGCGGTAATTGGGGCGGCGGGGACCCGCGCTGGGGCGGCGGGCCCGGGGGCGGTGGCGACCAGCGCCGCGGACCGGGCGGTCAACAACCCGTCGGCAGCGGGCGCGTGAAGACCGTGCAGATCGCGGTCGACGCGCGCCGCAACGCGATTCTCGTCACCGCTCCACAGGACAAGATCGGACTTGCGGAAAAGCTCATCAAAGAGCAGGACCGCCCCCTCTTTCCGGGGCAGGAAAAGCTGAAACCGGCCGACCCGGTGATGAAAAGTTACAACGTTCAGGTCGGGGCCGCGGCCGAAGTCGCCAAGAACGTGCAGGCGAAGTTCCCCTGGGTCCAAACGATCGCGCTCACGGCCCAGAACCAGGTACTGGTGTCCGCGGCGCCCGCCGATCACAAGGACGTGGAGAAGTACCTCGGTCTCGACCAACCGGGCGGCACGGCCCAAGAAACCGTGTTCATCGCGCTCAACGTGCTCGACCCGGGCGAAGCGGCCGCTTCGTTGGTGAAGCTCTTCCCGGCCACGGGCGGGCCGAGTATTGAGCCCCAGAAGACCGGTGTCACACCGGGGCTTCTGATTAAGGGGACCGCCGCCCAGATCGCCGAAGCTAAAAACACGCTGCGGCTCCTGGGTGAAACCAGCCTCGGTAGCGTCGATGCGGTGCCCCCGGGACTGGCGCCTACCTCGCGCACCATTACCCTGGGCGGGAACACCAACGCCGCGGTCGTCGCCGAACTGCTCGGCCGCGCGATGGAGGGGATGGGCAAGAGGGTCATCATCAACGACCCGCTCAACCCGAAGCCGCCGGTGCTCCGTCCGCCGGCGGGCGGGCTGCCGCCCGGTGGCGACCCCGCGCCGCGGCAACCGGCCCCGACGAAACCGCCGACCCTGGGCACCCGGGACCAACTACCCGGCCGCGACTTCCTGATTTCCGCGCAGATCAGCGACCCGGAAAAGAAGGACGATAAGCCGATCATCATCACGGTGACCGGCGGGAAGCTCCTCATCCAGAGCGACGACACGAAGGCGCTCGAAGTTCTTTCGCAACTGGCCCGGTACATCACCACCGAGGGCGCGAAGGCCGACGAGAACCTGTTCAAAGTGATCCGACTGCGGTCCGTGTCCGCCGAGGACGCGGCGCGCGAACTGACCGAGATCTTCAACGGGCCGCAGCAGCAACAGCAAGGGGGGAACCGCGGGCAGGGCGGGTTCAACCCGCTGGCCCTGTTCGGCGGGTTCGGCGGAGCCACCCAGACCCCGCCGGCCCCGGGGCGCGTCCGCGTCGTCGCGGAGCGGAGCAGCAACTCTTTGGTTGTGGTGAAGGCCAGCCCGCTCGACCTGGTGCTGATCGAGAAGCTGCTGGAGGGGGCGATCGACGGCGGCCCCAACGATTCCGCCGTGGTCATGAAAACGTTCATCCTCCCGCTCAAGAACGCGGACGCGGCCGACATCGCGACGCGCATTCGGGAGCTGTACCGCAGCGCGATGCTCCCCTCCGGGGGACAGGCCGGCGGGCTCCCCGTGTTCAACCCGTTCGCCGCGGCCGCGCTCGGCGGCGGGGGCGGGCAGCAGCAACAACAGCGGCCGCCGGCGCTCTCGCTCTCCGTGGACGACCGGAGCAACAGCCTCCTCTTGGTCTGCGCCGAGCCCATGTACCAGGACATCAAAGAACTGGCACTGAGCTTGGACAACGCCACGATCAACACCACCGAAACGGTGAAGTTGGTTCAGCTCAAGGGCATCGATCCGAACGTGGTCCAGCAGGCGATCAACGCCATGCAGGGCCGCGACACCCGTCAGCAGCAAGGTAACCGCGGCGGCTTCGGTGGTGGCAACCAGGGCGGTGGCGGGGGCC
>HG799465.1:910258-913655 GCA_000531095.1 Gemmata massiliana
GCCTTGGTGGTGGCGGCTTCGGTGGCGGCGGCCCCGGTGGAGGCGGATTTGGCGGGGGTGGATTCGGAGGTGGTGGGTTCGGTGGCGGCGGGGCCGGTATGGGCGGCGGAGGGAACCGCGGCGGGGGTGGGGGAGGAATTGGCGGCGGGGGAGGGGCGGGAACCGTGGCGGTGGCGGCGGGGGAGCGACCCGCGGCGGCGGGCGCCAGGCCAGCCTGGGCACGACGGAGGGCCCCTTAAATTTTGACTACCGGGGCACGGACGCCCCTTCGGCCGTCTCCAAGATCTACGACCCGATGGTTGATGCGCCGGACTTCGGCTACAACCGACCGGCCCAGAGTCGTGACGTGATGCAGGCGGGTGCGCACCAGCCCCAACCACCGGTGCAACCCGGCACCCCGTTGCCCAAGACCATGCCCCAACCACCGGTGCCTCCCGGGTACGCCCAGCCGGGTACCGGCATGGCCGGTGGCCCCGTAGAATCGGCCCCGCGCGGCACGGTCACCGCGATCCCGATCACCGGGTTCGACTCCATCGTCATTCGCTCCCAGGACGCGAAGGATCTGGAGATCGTGCTCCAATTGATCGAGATCCTCCAGCGCCAGGCCAAGGAAGTTCAACCGAAGATCGAGGTCGTTGCGCTCGAACACGGTGACTGCAACTACATCGCCGATGCGTTCAACGCCGTGCTCACCCGCGTCCAGATCGGGCAGAACGGGAACTACGTCCCGGCCGCCCGGACCGGGGTGACGTCGCCCGGGTTCGGGAACCAAGGCGCGCTCGGCGGCGCCGGGACCGCGGGCTCGCAGAACGTCGGCGCCCTCGCGCTGCCGCGGTTCAACGCCGTGCTCCTCGTCGCGCCGGAGGCGCGCTTCGAGGACGTCAAGAAGGAACTGAAGCGCCTCGACCAGCCGAGCGGCGCACCGCTCAAGGCGTTCCACCTGAAGAACGCCTCTGCGCAAATCGTCGCACAGCAGCTCCAGAACTTCTGGAACACGCGGTACCCGGGCGAGTCGCTCCAGCGGAACCAGTTCCGCGTCACGTTCGACATCGCCAGTAACACCGTGTTTATCCAGGGTAGCCCCAGCGACCTCAGAGACGCCGAGACCCTGATCTCCCTGATGGACACGTCCGTGTCCAAGGCCGTCAACGACCTGCGCGTGTTCCGCCTCAAGAACGCGCTGTCCGACGAACTCGGCCAGGTGCTCAGCCAGGCGCTGACCGCGAACGTGCTCAGTCAGCAGCCGCAGCAGCAGTTCACCAGCCCGCTCGCGCAAACGGCCGGGGGCCAAACGGCGTTCGGCGGGTTCACGACCCAGCAGCAAGGGCAGCAAGGGCTGCAGAACCAGGCCGGGCAGCAGCTCGGGCAGCAGAACCAGCTCGGGCAGCAGAACCAGGGCGGGTTGAACGGCGCCCAGCAGGTCCAGCAGATCAACGCCCTCATCCCGACCATCGGGACCGGCGGCGCGGGCGGCCTCCACACCAAGTCGACCGCGATCCGGTTCTACTCCGCGAAGGACGGGAAGGCCTACGAGACCGGGTTCCTGACGGACGTGCACATCGTCTCGAACGCCCGGATCAACGCTCTCGTCATCGCGGCCCCGGCCGAGACGATGAAGCTGATCGAGCAACTGGTCGAGAGCCTCGACACGGTCGCCGCGGCCCGGTCCTACGTGAACGTGTTCCAGCTCTCGAAGGGCGCGGACGCGACCCTCACGGCGAACCTGATCGCCCAACTGTTCACCGGCCAGGGGCGGCAGGCCACCACCGGTATCGGGCAGCAGGGGCTCGGTAACACGACCCAGGCCCGGCCGCTGCTCACGCTGTCCCCGAACCCGTCGGACGGGGCCTCGCTCGTCGACCTGCGGCTGTCCGTGGACGACCGCACGAACAGCCTCATCGTGGCCGGCTCGCTCAACGACCTCGACACCATCCGCGCCGTCATCGCGCGCCTGGAAGGGACCGACGCCCAAGCCCGGCACCACGAGGTCGTGAAGCTGCGGAACGCCGCCGCCGCGGACGTGGCCACCGCCCTGCAAACGTTCTTCACGAATTCGCTCGCGGCCTACACGGGGGCGCAGTTCACCAGCGTCTACCAGCAGCTCCAGCGCAACGTGGTGGTGATCGCGGAACCGGTGAGCAACACGGTGCTCATCGCCGCGACCCCGCAGTACTTCGGCGAGATCAAGCGGATCATCGACAAGATCGATTCGCAGCCGCCGCAGGTGGTGATCCAGGTGACCATCGCCGAAGTGCAGTTGAACAACACCGAGGAGGCCGGGGTGGAACTGGGGCTCCAGACCCCGGTACTGTTCAACCGCGGCACGGGGCTGAACTTCAACACCACCGCCGCGCTGCCGAACGTGGCGGTCAGCGAGGGGACCGTCGGGTTCCAGGGGCTCGGGAACCTGGGCGTCGGGCGCACGTCGCCCACGCAGGGCGTCGGCGGGTTCGTGTTCTCCGCGTCCAGCGACACGTTCAGCCTCCTGGTCCGGGCGCTCAAGGCGCAGGGCCGGGTGGACGTGCTCAGCCGCCCGCAGGTCCAGGTGGCGGACAACCAGACCGGGTACATGAACGTCGGTCAGAAGTTCCCGGTCGCGACGGGGTCCACGATCACCAACGGGCTGTCCCAACAGGGGATCAACTACGTCGACATCGGGATTACGCTCCAGGTCACGCCGCGCGTGAACCCGGACGGCAAGGTGCTGATGCGGGTCGAACCGACCGTGTCCAGCGTCCAACCGGGCTCGGTCAGCGTGGGCGGCATCCAGGCGGCCGTGTTCAACCAGCAAACGGTGCAGACGACCGTGCTCGCCTCCGACGGCGAAACGATCGTGCTCGGCGGGTTGATCAGCCGGCAGGAGACCCGCAACGAGACCGGCATCCCGTACATGAAGGACATCCCTTACGTCGGGTCGCTGTTCCGGTACCGCACGCACACGCTCCAGCGGCGCGAGATCCTGGTGATCATGACGCCGCACATTGTCCGCAACGAGTACGACCAGGCTCGCGTGCTGGCGGAAGAGTCGGCCAAGATGAAGTGGTGCCTGCCCGAAGTGGCCGCGGCGCACACCCACGGGATGGAGGTCATGGGACCGGCGTCCCATGGCGCCCGCCCGGTTCCGGTGGGCGGGCCGCAGGGCGGCGCTCAGCAGCCCGTTCCCGGCCCCGCGTACATCGGTACGTTCAACCCGATCCCGCTCGACGGAACCTCGGCGTACCAGCCCGGGGCCGCACCGGGCACACTGCAACCGGGCACGCTGCAACCGGCGTACATCCCGCCGGGCGCGCAACCGGGGGCGGTGCAGCCGAATAACCTGATGCCGCCGGGCGGCGCGGCCATTCTGCCAACGGCGCCCCAGCCGATGCAACCGGGCACCCCGATGCCGGGGCAGCTC
>HG799465.1:913914-1110676 GCA_000531095.1 Gemmata massiliana
CCCGGTGTACCCGCAATCGATCCCGGTTCAACCCGCACCGGTGGGTTACACGATGCAAGTGCCCGGTGCGCCGGCACAGCCCGTAGCGCCCCCCGGGGCACCGAACACCGCGGGGCGCGGGTTCTCGATGGTCGGCGGTGCGCCCGCTCCGGCGGCACCCGCTCAACCACAACCGGCAACGGGTAAGGATACCCCGCCGGCGGACAAGAAGCCGCTTCCCAAAACCACGGAGGGTACGCAATGGGGTACCGGAAACAACATCTTCCGTTGATCGTGTTGGCGTCCGGGATGCTGGCCCTCGGTAGCGGCTGCACCACAACGGGCGCGAGCACCGACGCGAAGAAGATCGAGTCAAAGAAGCCCGACGTGACGCAACCGGGCGTGCTGGCGCCGCCCCAGGAGACGACCCGCCCGGTGTCCGCTGTGGGACCGGGTGGATCGGTAGTCCCGGCATCCGGAACGGCCCCAGCTATGTCCGTGGGGAACCCGCAAGCGCCTACGGAGCCCGTGTCGCCGCTCGCGAAACTGACCTCGCGGCCCGAGCGCAAGGTGGTCGCGACCGAGATGGCGGTGGGCTGGCAGAACCGGATCGCCTCGCTGCCGGACCCGGTGCGCAACGGGCGCATGAGCCCGGGCATCGTGGGGCAGATGTTCCTCTTCGGGGGGACGAAACTGGAGTTCGCCCAGGCCGACGGTACGCTCACCGTGGACCTGGTCGACGAGACCCCGCGCCAACCGGGGCAGCCCGCGGCCAAGCCCGAGCGGTGGCAGTTCAGCAAGGAGATCTTGCGGAACCTGCAGGCCCGCGACGAAACGTTCGGGAAGAGCTACGTGCTGTTCCTCCCGTGGCCGTCGTACACGCCGGACGTCACGCGGGTGCGGATCTCCGCCCGCTACGATCCGGAGAACGGCCACACGCTGTTCTCGACGCCGAACAACATCACGTTCGACACGAGCGTGTCGCAAGACCCGCGCATGTGGGCCGAAAAGTCGAACGTGTCGACGCCGATTGTTCCCGGAAAGCCGCTCGGTGCCGGTTCAATGCCGGGGCTGGGCGGGGTGACGACGAGTGGCGTGATGCCGATTTCCGGTGCAGCGGGCGCGCCGATCCCGCTTGGCGGTGCGGCGGCGCCTAGCACGATGATGCCGATTCAGTCGAACGGACCGGCCCCAATGGTGCCCATCCCGCAGGGCGGCGCCATGTTGCCGATCCAACCGAACGGTGCGGCCCCGATGATGCCGATTCAGCCGAACGGCGCCATGATGCCGATCCCGCCGGGTACGGTTCCGGCGGGCGCGCCGAGCACGGCTCCCGCAGCGCCGGCGGGTGTAGTTCCGGTAATTCCAGCGGCCCCAACGACAGCGGCTCCGACGACAGCGGCGCCCACGAACCCGGCGCCGCTGCCCGATGGGTTGCCCCCGCTCACCATCACGCTGCCCACGCGACAGTGAGTTGGTGACGTACAGTAGAGCCGGGTGCGCGAGTGGCCGGAGGCGTTGCGTTACAAGCGCAAAACCTCCGGCCACTCGCGCACCCGGCTCGCCTTTGTTTCCCCGCGCCCGACAATGCACCTGTCCGCTGTGCGAACCCGGGGAGCGCATGACCGAGCCGATACTGGCGACCGAAAATCTGACCAAAGACTACGGCTCGTTCCGCGCGCTGAACGCCCTCACCCTTTCCGTCAACCCGGGCGAAGTGGTCGGGTTGCTCGGCCCCAACGGGTCGGGCAAGTCCACGGCCCTGCGGCTCGTGCTCGGCTTCCTCCGCCCGACGAACGGCCGCGCGAGCATCGGCGGGTTCGACTGCTGGGCCGATAGCGTCGAGGCGCGCAAGCGGGTCGCGTACCTGCCGGGCGAACTGCGGCTCTACGACACCATGACCGGGCGCCGGCTCGTCACATTCCTCGCGCAGCTCCGGGGCGACGTCACCGGCTCGGAGATCGACGACCTCGCGAAGAAACTGGACATCGACATCGACCGGCCGCTCACGCAGATGTCCAGCGGTATGAAACGCAAGGTCGCGCTGCTCGCGGTGCTGGTGCCGAAGGTGCCGCTCATCATCCTCGACGAGCCGACGAACACGCTCGACCCGACGATGCGCGACGAACTGCTCGACCAACTCAAGGCCGCACGCGACCGCGGTCAGGCGGTCCTGTTCTCGTCGCACGTGCTCCAGGAAGTCGAAGCGGTGTGTGACCGGGTCGCGGTTCTGCGCCGCGGCGAACTGGTTCACGTACAGGAGATGAGTTCGCTACGCGAGGGCCGGAACGTAAGCGCGCGACTCACCGGCGCCCCGCCCGCTCTCGGCCCCGGCGGGGCGCCCCTCGATCCGAGCGCGATCACGACCGACGGGCGCCTCCAGTTAACGTTCCGTGACCCGCTCCCGGCGCTCCTCGACTGGCTCGCGAAGCAACCGCTCGCGGACCTGGTGATCGAGCCGCAGGGCCTGACACCGATCTACAAGAAGTTCCACGGCTAACCGGGCGAACGGCCGGCGTGAGCCGGCTGGTCAGAACTCGCAGAGCACGTGTCACTCACCAGCCGGCCCACGCCGGCCGTTCGCCGGAAGCACATATGACCATAATCCTCGTTCGCAAACTGCTCCGCGACGTGCGCCCCGCGTTCATCGCGGTGTCCGTCATCCTGTTCGCGTTCGCGATGCTCTGGGTGAAGATCACACAGCGCGTGACGACCGAGATCGCGCCGATGTTCAAGATCGTTTCCACGGTCGCGATGGGCGACCCGAAGCGGTTCGAGAATCTGATGATGCGCGGGCCGAGCAAGGTGTCCCAGGCCGCCCTCGGGTGGGGCGAGATCAACTTCGAGCGCCCGACGGAGTTCCTGTCCATCGGGATGCTGCACCCGGTCGTCCTCATCCTGTCCGTGGTGTGGTGCGTGGGGCGCGGGGCCAGTGCGGTAGCCGGCGAACTCGACCGCGGTACGATGGAACTGCTCATGTCGCAGCCGGTCCCACGGAACCGGCTGCTACTGGCCCACCTCATTGTCGATTGTGTCGTACTACCCGCGCTGTGTTTGGCGTTCTTCGCGGGCACGCAGTTCGGTCTCGCAACGGCCGGCCCGTTCGTACCGAACTACACCGCGCTGGACGAGATCCCGCAGTTGAAGAACCTCCCGCGCGACACCACTCCACTGGACGTTAGCGGAATGAGTGAGATCACAGGGCTGGTCAACACGCTCGCGCTGATGTTCGCGATCAGCGGCATGACGCTCGCGATGTCCGCGTTCGGCCGGAGCCGGTGGAAGGTGGTGGGACTCGCGGCACTGGTGCTGGTAGTGATGTTCGTGGGGAACACGATCGGTCAGTTGTGGGAACCGGCCGGGTTCGTGCGCCCGCTCACGTTCTTCTACTACTACCAACCCCAGCGCGCGATGATCGCGGACGTCTGGACCGTCGATCTCAACAATTCGTGGAACCTCGGGGGCAGCTTCTTCGTGCCCGCGGTCGGAGTGCTGTTCGCGGTAGGTGCCGCTGGTTACGCGCTCGCGTTACGAACATTTACCCGCCGCGATCTCCCGGCGCCGCTGTGAGTTACAGCTTGTTGAGATTTGTACCGGGCAAAAACTTCCGCGGTTGGCGTTGACAACATTTGTGAACCCGCTCAGTATACCCAGAAGTTCTGCCTCTTCTCTGTTCCGGCCCCATCGTATTGAGGCGCAAGCCAAAATGCGATGGGGTTTTCTTCATCGTCTTCACACTTCCTACTTCTTTCGGGATCGTTGGTTGCACTGTCTTCTGTTCTCGGCGCTTGGCTATACTGTGACCTTACGAACGTGTGCGCCCCGGGAGCAGGTGTCGTGCAACCGCCCGCAAATTCTACAAGCCCCGCGAACCTCGACGACCCGGCCCTCTACATCAACCGCGATCTGAGCTGGTTGGATTTTAACCGGCGCGTGCTGGAAGAGGCCCAAGACCCGACCGTTCCCATGCTGGAACGGCTGAAATTTCTCGCGATCTTCAGCTCGAACCTGGACGAGTTCTTCATGGTCCGGGTGGGCGGGATCCAACAGAAAGTCCAGGCCAACATTCCGATCGGGTCCGGGGCCGATCAGTTGTCCCCGCGGGTGCAACTGGAACAGGTGCGAACGACCACGCGCGAACTCGTGACCGAACAGTACCGGGTGCTGCACGAGGAAGTGCTACCGACGCTGGCCGTGCGCGGGATCGTCCTCCGCACCGCCGACCAGCTCTCGGAGGCGGACCGCGCGCACGTCCGCGAGCTGTTCACACGGGAGATTTTTCCCGTCCTGACGCCGCTCTCGACCGACCCAGCGCACCCGTTCCCGCACCTCCAGAACAAGTCCCTCAACCTCGCCGTCGTCCTGCACCGGCCCAACGACGCCGACCCGCTCTACGCGGTCGTTCAGGTGCCCAGCGTGCTCCCGCGCTTCTTACCCCTACCCGTCCCCCGAACGGAAACGCTCGGCCCGACCGAGGAGAAGGTGAGGGCGGGTACGAACGGTGAAACCTCGGGCGTGATCCCCTTCGCCTCGCGCCCCGTCACGCTCGCCCCGACGCCGCACGCATTTTTGCCACTCGAAGACGCGATCCGCCTGCACCTGCGGGAACTGTTCCCGGGATTGGAGATCGGGAACGCGGTCGCGTTCCGCGTGACGCGGGACAGTGAGTACGAAATCGACGACGAAGTGGACGACCTGCTCGAAGAGATCGAGGCCCACGTCCGCGCGCGGCGCCGGGGACACCCGGTGCGCCTGGAGATCGACAACGGCGCCCCGTCGGACATGCAACTGTTCCTCACCGACGGGCTGAACCTCAGTGCGGCGGACGTGTACCCGACGCGGGGACCGCTCGACCTGACGGGCCTGTTCCAGATACTCGCGGTGCCCGGGTTCGCGGACCTGCGCGACCCGCCGTTCACCCCGGCGGCCGTGAGCGCGTTCGTCCAGGCGAGCAACCCGTGGTCGGTCATCCGCGGGCGCGACGTGCTCGTGTTCCACCCCTACGAGTCCTTCGCGCCGGTCGTGGAGTTCATCCAGGCCGCCGCGTCCGACGAGCGCGTCCTCGCGATCAAGCAGACGCTCTACCGCACGAGCAGCGATTCGCCGATCGTCCGGGCGCTCCAGCGAGCCGCCGACCTGGGCAAACAGGTTACGGCCGTGGTGGAACTGAAGGCCCGCATGGACGAGGAGCGGAACATCCTCTGGGCGCGGGAGCTGGAAAAGGCCGGGGTCCACGTGGTGTTCGGGTTCGTCGGGCTGAAAACGCACTGCAAGGTGTCGCTCGTCGTGCGCCGCGACGAGGATCACGCGATCCGCCGGTACGTCCACTTGGGTAGCGGGAACTACAACCCGCAGACGGCCCGCGTGTACACGGACCTCGGGCTGTTCACCTGCAACCCGGAAGTGGCCGAGGACGCGACACTCCTCTTCAACCACCTCACCGCCAGCACCCCGCTGCCGGCGATGCGGAAGCTGCTCGTCGCGCCGACCCGCCTGCAAACGCAGATGATCGAGAAGATCGACCGCGAGGCCGCGAACCTCAAAGCCGGGAAGCCCGCGCGCCTGCTGGTGAAGGTCAACGGCATCCTGGAACCCGCGGTGGTGAAAGCGCTGTACCGCGCGAGCCAGTCCGGGGTGAAAATCGACATCGCGTGCCGCGGGATCTGCTCACTGCGCCCTGGAATCCCCGGTGTGAGCGAGAACATTCGCGTCATTTCGGTAGTCGACCGGTTCCTCGAACACAGCCGCATCTTCTACTTCGAGAACGGCGGTTCGCCGGAAGTGTTCGTCGGCAGTGCCGACTGGATGGACCGCAACCTGAGTCGGCGCGTGGAGGTGGTGTTCCCGATCGAGCAGCCGGACCTGAAGCAGCGGGTCATCGACGTGCTCAAAACCACTCTCGCGGACACCGCAAAAGCACGCGAACTGCTCCCGGACGGGCACTACCACCGCGTGACGCCGCCCGACGGCCAACCTCCGCTGCGGAGCCAGGTGCGGTTCCTGGAACAAGCCAACGAACCGCCGCCCCCGCCCCCAACCGCTCCCGTCACTCCCAAGCCGGTTCGCCGCGCCAAGCGCCGGTAAACAAAAGACCGGTGGCCGCGATCGATCGGACTAATCCGACTGACCGCGGCCACCCGTTTCGACCTTCCAGTCCCCAATTACTCGTTCCCGCCACCCTTCGGCGGGGTCGGCTTGGCGGCCGGCACCGGTGCGGAGGGGTACGGGTTCGTCGGCCCGGAAATCTGGTAGTCGCTGGGGTTGTACCCGCAATCACACTTACCACCAACGTGGTTGCAGCCGATCGCGGCAACCAGCGCGGCGAGAACAGACGTCAACGCGATGTATCGGCGCATGACCGTAACCGTCCGTGGCGTGTTGAAGTCGAAAGAGACATCGACCACCCACGGCCGCCGCCGGGAAGAACACCGTGTGACCGGTGCCCAAGCCCGACGGCAGCACGGGAGGGTGAACGCACTAATGGCCCGCTTCCATGCGCGAACCACCAGAGGCCGGGTGAGTGTTGGACTCCGCCGCTACCGCACCCGACGCCGGTTATATCGACGGCCCCCGTTGCCCGGGTTCACTCGTTTTCGCCGAACCGCGCGGTTTCTCCCGCTCCCCTCTCTAAACTGGTTGTGAAGCGCGCACCGGTCGCGCACGCATTCTCTCTCAGTGGTATCCGAACGTGGACGCTATCATCCTCGCGGCCGGTAAGGGCACCCGGTTGCGCCCGCACACCGAAACGACCCCCAAACCGCTCCTCGACGTTCAGGGGCGGCCGATCCTCGACTGGATCATCGGCGCACTTCCGCCCGTCGACCGCCTCGTGGTCGTGGTCAACTACCTCGCGGAGCAAATCGAGAGCTACCTCGCGAAGCAAACGCACGCGAAGAACTGGACCACCGTTCGACAGGCCGAACCGCGCGGCACCGGCGACGCGCTCATGAGTTGCCGCGGGGCGGTCACGTCCGATCGGGTGATGGTGCTGAACGGCGACGACCTCATCGGCCGCTCGGATCTCGCGAACCTTGCCACGGTGCCGATGGGCATCCTCACGCACCCCGTGAACGAACCCGAGCACTACGGTATCACGTTCCGGAACCCCGACGGCACACTCGAAAAGATCGTGGAGAAGCCCCAAGGGTTAACCCCACCTCAACTGGCGAACATCGGCGGGTACATGTTCCCGCGCTCGGTGTTCGAGCTGACGCTCCCGCTCTCACCGCGGAACGAGTACGAGATCACCGACGCGGTCAGCCAGCTCGCGGCGAAGGGGCCGTTCCACGTTGTCGCTGCGAACTACTGGCTCCCGATCGGCACCATCGACCAGTGGACCGCCGCACAAACCGCCGACGTCAGCGCCGCCAAGTAAGCGATTCGCTCGCCCCAAGCTCTGTAGCGGTCGGGACGAACGGCCGCCCTAGTTCTCGCCCACTTTCGGCGGAACGACCGGCTCCCAACGCAACCCCGGCACGAACGCACGCGACCGCTTCGCGAGCACGCCCCACGGTGTGTCCTTGTGGTCGGTCGCCAGCTTGCTGAACTCTTCTTGGGCCGCATCGAACATCGCACGCACCTCTCGACGCGACGTGAGTTTCTCGGCCGGGCAGAGCCGCCAACCCGTTGCGCCGGCGGGTAAATCGGGAAGCGTTTCGGTGCGCACGCGAGCCAGAAGCAAGTTGTACTCGTTGAGCACGACCAGCCGAAGCCGCAGTTCGGCCAGCGTGTAGTCGTAATGTGCCTGCCAGCGCTTCGTTTCCTTCTCACGGTGTTTGGCCGCGGCCAGTAGCCCCTCTAATTCGCTTTCCAGTCTCGTAATCGCCTGAGCGAGCGGGAGTTGTGCGTCGCTGATCGCCTTCTTGGTCCGGTCCACGATCGGCGCGGTCAGCGGTGTGACGCCCTTTGGTTCCTTCGCGGTCAGCGGCCACGTGTCGCGCACCGCTTGCTGCGCCCGAAGGGTCGCGACGCGAAGCGGGTACTTGTCCCCGTTCTTCCGGGCATCGTCGGCCGAAACGTCGCTCGCGTAACCCTTCAGTAGCGATTCCGAGAACGGCAGCAACTCGATGGCCCCGGCGTCGCCCTCGAACAGCGGCGGCAGCGCGAGTTCATCGAGAATCGCCTTCACATCAGCGGTTCCCTTCGGCGCTGCGGGAAGCTCAAACCGTTTCGCGGGCGCGGCTTTGGGATCGTAAGCGGCGGGCTGTTTGGGAGCGGTCCCCACGAGCACCGGCGTCTGCTTTCCCAGGGCTGCAACAGACTGGCACGCGGACTTGTGTAGTTCCTCGATCGGGATGGCGTCGCCCGGTGCGGCTTTGGCGGCGGTATCGGCCGCTGCGTGGCGCAGGGCATCGAGATATGCACTCCCCGCGAATATCCCGGCCGGACCGCGTGGAGTCGAGTATTCCAGCGAACGTTCGCCCGGCGAGCACGCCACGAGCGCTTGCACGCCCTCGGGCGGAGTCGTGAGCGCCTTAAAAAGAACATCCGTCATCGGTCCCGGATCGCGGCGCCCGCGAACTCGCTCTGGGTTGTGTCGGCACACGTCCCAAATCACGATCTTCTGCGCCGCGTGCAGATCCTTCAATTTCGCGTAAACGTCCGCCACCGGGAGCAGCGTTTCGGGCGCGTCCGGGTCGCCATCAACGGGCACGACGAACGCCTGACCGTTCTTTTCCACTGCGTGTACGCCGAGGTAAATCACGACGCGGTCGTGTGGCCGCGTCGTCGAGCAGAAGCCCGCGATCGTCTTCGCGAGTGCATCTTTCGTGGGCAGTCGCGCGTCCGTTGCCAGCGTGTCGGACAGCACGAAGAGTTGCTCGTTCCCCTTCGCGGTCGGCGTCCGGAAACCGGCCGCAAAACGATCCGCGACCGCGCGCACGCGATCCGGCCCGCCTGGGGCCGCGTGCGTGAGCGGGTTCAGGTACAGGTAGCCGCCGATTTGAACGAACAGTACCCGGCGCGGGAACGGAGAACCCTTCGGCTCTTGGGCCGAAACAACCGGCGCGAGAATCAGGACCGCCGCAATCGAAAGTGCGAATCGCATGATGCCCTTGTAATAACGAGCGCCGATCGCGAACAGTTACGGTTTCGCCGCGGGCCGCGTGTACAGATCGTCAACGGCCTGCGTCAGAACGCCTTCGAGTTGCGTGGCCTCGTCACCTTCCGGCTCGCGAGCGAGGTGCGGAACGAGGTGCAGCGTCCCGTCCGGCTCGAACTCGACTTCGAGGTTTGCGAGCAACCCGCCCGTTAACCGCCGGACCGTGTACGACCACACCGATCGGCGCACCGCCGCATCACGGGCACTCGCATCGGCCCCGGCCCCCAGTCCCGCTTCGTGGTGCGCGACGGCCGCCAGCACGTCACACGTTATCGGGTGCCCGTCGCCGTACTTCTTGTCCACGAACGCGAGCAGGTCCGCAAGAACCGCTCGGATGTGAACCGGGTTCCCGTTCGGCACGTGCTCAATGACCTCGGCCACGATCCGGCTCACCAGTTCGTCCGGCAGGCCCGCGAAATCCGCGAACGGACTGTCCGCTTTACCGACCGCCTTCCACGCCTCGGCCCGCACCGGGGCCACCTTCGCGATGAGCACGTCGCCGAGGCGCCAGAGCGTGTCGTAAGCCTCTTGAGCGATCCGGAGCGATTCGAGCGACTTGTTGGCCCGAAGGACCGCGTCGGCGAGCGGCACGGTTGCGACCGCGGCCAGCCCGGACGACGACCCGTACATCCGCTTGGCGAACATCACGCACTGGCGCAGAACCATTTGGGCTTCATCGAAGTTGCGTAACCCGGCGAACGCTTCGGCCAGCCCGTACAGGAAGCTGAGCCGGTCGCGGCGGCTCGGCGTGTCCGGCGGCATCGCGTCCTTGCTCGCGTGCTGGAACTCGGCCACGGCCTTCTGGAACTTCCCCATCCGGAGGTGCAGTCGGGCCATGTCCGCATACGCCATCGCCAGCGGGTGCGACCCGGACCCGTGCTTCCCCTTGGCCACCTTCGCGGCCCGTTTCACGACCGTTTCGGCTTCTTCCGCGCGCCCCTCGGCGAGCAACTGTAGCGCCTCTTGTAGCGCGGCCGACGGCTGTTCCGCAAACACCATGAGAGCCCCCAACAACGCACGAGCAACGCTCGCAATTATCCCTCGCGCACCGCGAGGTGTCCAGGGTACTCACCAACCCGCGACGTTTGGGAAACACCAGTAACCCGAACGGTCGACACCGCACCACGGTTCCAGTAACGCGGACCTGCTGAAGCCGACCCGACCCGAAAGCTAACACTTGCTAACCTTTTCGGACCGGAACGCTCTCGCGGGTACCTCAGAGACAGCTCCAAAACCCACATTCACAACACCTTAAGACGCGACAATTTCTCCAAAAATCTCCCCAAATGGCTAACATCCACCCACACGCAGCATCATTTTTGCGACTCCGCACGCCCCGAATGCTGCAACTACACCCAAATTTCACCCCAAAACGTTACACTCCGCACCGGCCCGTCCACGTTGCCTACCGATAGTATACGCAATGCCATGTAAAAATTCAAACAGAAGAACGTGATTCCAGGATCGCAGGAGCAACCCGATGGTGTTCGTTCCACCCGCGGCGGTTCTCGACCCGGGAACGGGAAACCGCTCAGGCCAATTGACGCCATTCACGACGCGTGGTATTCGCTGCTCCACTTTCGGAGAACAGAAGATGCGCGGCGCAGCAACGACATTGCTTTTGGTGACGCTCGCCCTATTGGGTTGCACCGCCTCCAACAGTGGTCCCGTAGCAACGCAATCGCCTCCGACGTCAATTGCTGCCCCCCCGTCCAAGCAGTGAGTCGCCCTTGAGTGAGGCGCCTCCACCAAAAGAGAAGGTTAACCGGCCCGAAACAGCTCCCGTCGATGAGCGCGAGCAGAAGCAAACCGCCTTGTACGCCTCTTTGGATAAAGTGCTTCCGGCGGACATTCGGCCAATCCAAGCTCACGCCGCCAATCCGTCGCTGACCAACGTCGTGTTTTGGAGCAAAGACGGCATCCAAGTATTTGACCTGGAGACGGGAGAAATCAGCCATCGAAGCTACATGAAAGCGATTGCCCATGTTGACCACATAACCTACGAGGACGAGGGCGAAATCTTTTGGTGGTGCCTTTGGAATGGCGGTACGGTGACTCTTCGCTTTCCGGGTACTCGGTAGCCCGCACCACGCCCATCGGCCCTTGCACCGGGCGCCAGATCGGTCATGCTGGGAGCGGTTCCGGGGGGCGGCCGGCCCGCGTTTGAGTGGGTTTTCATTTGCCCCTCACGAGCGGTCCGTTATTGTGTGCATTCAAAATGCGCCCTTCCCTCTCCGGAGCCGCCTTGATGTCGCGTGTGCTCTGGTCCATCCTCTCCATCGCGGCCATCGCCCTCACCGGGTGCGGGTCCGGGCCGAAACTGCACCCCCTGTCCGGCAAGGTGTTGTTTAACGACGCGCCCGTCGCCCCGAAGGACGGGGGAGATCGCGTTCGTCGAATTCACGGCGGACAAGGGAGCGGGGAACACGTCCGCACACCTGCCCCGGGGCACCATTGGGCCGGACGGCACGTACACCGTTTCCACCAACAACCAGCCCGGCATCGAGGCCGGCGCGTGGACCGTCCGGGTGGTCTACAACAAGCCGGACGAAGCGGGGCTGAAGAAGTCCGCCTATGCCCCGCCACTATCTCTGATCGCCGCAAAGTACAGCGACTTCGGCGCCAGCGGATTCAAGGTAACCGCCGGCCCGGACGCGCCGAAAGCGCCGGACTTCAAGGTCTCATCCAAGTGACCCCGCGTGGGTCGCCCACAGATCGCCCGTCACCGGTTCATTCGCCCTACTCTCTCGCTTCCGGAGACGTCATATGTCCCGCACGGTTCGACGGTCGGCGTTTACGCTGATCGAGCTGCTCGTCGTCATCGCTATTATTGCTATCTTGATCGGCCTGTTGCTGCCCGCGGTCCAGAAGGTCCGCGAGGCCGCCGCCCGCATGTCCTGTCAGAACAACATCAAGCAGCTGGCCATCGCCACCCACTCGTACCACGACGCGGTCAACCAGTTCCCGACCTCCGGCGCGCCGGGGTACGTGGACAACAACAGCGTCAACACCCAGAACTGGAGCTGGCTCGTCAAGATCCTGCCGTACATCGAGCAGGACAACTTGTACCGCGCGACCGGCGCGCCGACGGCGGTGCTCAACACCAACCCGGCGGCCGTGCAGACGAACGTGAAGACCTTCCTGTGCCCGTCGGACTCCAACAACACCACCCCCCGCACCGACACGAACATCGCGTACAACACGACGTTCGCCGTGGCGATGACGAACTACAAAGGGGTGAGCGGCAGCGCCTGGATGTGGGGGTCATATGCAACCGGTGCCTCCGGCGTCACCGGAACCAACCCCGGTCTGGACAGCGGGAACGGGTGGGTTTATCGGTCGAACGGTGGCCAGAACTTCCCGGGCCCGCGGACGATGGCCAGCATCTCCGACGGGACGAGCAACACGTTCTTCGTCGGTGAAGACGTCGCCGACTTCAACCAGCACCTCTCGTGGCCGCACTTCAACAGCTGCACCGGGACGACGGCGATCCCGCCGAACAACCTCAACACGGTCGCTTCGCGCGGCGACTGGCCGAACGTGTACTCGTTCCGCAGCCGGCACACCAACGGGCTGAACTTCGCGCTCGGGGACGGTTCGGTGCGCTTCGTCTCGAACAGCATCGCCCTGTCAACGTACCGCGCCTTCGGCACGATGAACGGCGGCGAGGTCGCGAGTCTGGACTGAGCCCCTCGGTTCCGACCTCTGCCCGACGGCCGGGCACAAGGGGTACCCCAGCCGCCCGCTCCCAACTTCACCGCGCGCTTGCCTTTACCATCGTCTAACATTGCTCCGGGCGGCGCGTCGAACGCGCCGCATTCACCCCGGAGGATCTGTACACGATCGACCGCTTCGCCGAGACGGAAATCGTCTCGGCGAAGCGGGTCGGCAAGACGCGCACGACCGTTTACAACTGGATCACGAAAGGGATCACGGGAAACCTGGTCCAAGAAGTGACGCGCGAATACGTTGTGTTGGCTCCTTCGGGTGAGGTGTCACTCACCGCGGGAGCCAGCACAACGTTCGGCTCCTTCGGGTGACTCGTGGCGAAGACGCTCAACACGTTTCTGTTCGGCGATTACCGCATCGCAACGGCGACCAGCGGCCGGAGCGGGTACAAGCACACCTTCGGCGGAGCACACGACCGCAAGGGCACGTCGCGTGAAGACTGTAACGGGATTCTGATTCACCTGCTGCACCGACTCGACCTGACGGACCCGGCCGTCCCGATTGCCATCCCCGGTGTTCGGTGGCTGCCGTTCTATTACTGCTTCGACTTTCGCGCCAATGACCTCGGCTACCAACTCATTTCCGACGAGGAGCTGGTTACGTTCTTCCCCGAAGACGACCCGAACGTGTCCCAAGAAGAATCGTGGCCCGACGACAACTTCCCACCGGAGTTCCCCGAATCGCCCATCAAGATCGCGCCCCGCGACTACGATCCCACTAACCTCGAAGACGCATTTCAGTGGGCCGGTGCGTTCGGGATCGGAAAGCTTTCAGCGCCCGACCAGGCGACTGCAAAGGCGCGCGTCTCCGAAATTATGGACAGCTTGGGACTGGGGATTCCGGAAACGGAGGAAGACTTTGAGCAAGCGCTGTCCCGCCCTTTCATGCAGGGGAAGCCGGACGGCCCTTGTTTGAACCCGGAGTGTTCCAATCGGAAGACGCGCGGGCAATTGATCTCGATCGCACTAATGCCGGCGGAACCGGTGAGGGGCGTCCACACGTTCGGGCGGTGGGGAGGCGGTGTGCAGTTGATTTTCCAGATGTGCCCGAAGTGTTACACGATCCGGGTCAGTAATCAGTGCGACTGAGCGAGGAACCGCCTCTGCGTGGCACCGAACTGCTGTAAAATGTGTACTCAGCAGAACGGTTCATGGCGTGCATCGGCGCTCGGTTCCATCCTGTGTACTTGCCGAGCGCATCAAACCTTGGTCCCTAACTCGGTCCGTAAATGGTCAACATGCTCGGCAGCGCGAAAGCGCGTCGGATGAATCGACGTTGGGTCATGGCGGTGGTCATCGTGGGAGTCGGCGCGGCCGTGTGGTTGTGGTCGCGCGAGGCGGGCCGCGCGCCCCAGGGTCGGGAGCAACCGTTCACGGATCTGGACGCGGCCCTAGCGAGCTACAAAACGAGCGGGTGGGAATTAGATCGCGCGCCGCCTTTCCGGGGGTGTACTCGTACAGCACCGGAAGACGAGTCGATGGTCGGCAAGGACGGGGGAGTGGTGCGCCGCGTGAGCGACGGCAACGCGGTGGTCGAAGAGTTGCGACTGGACGGCAACCCGGAGTTCGATCAGTTGGTGGTGCCGTTGGAAACGCCCTGCGGCCGGCAGACGCTGGCGGTCCTCAAACGGGCACGCAAGCCGCGTGGTCCCTGATCGGGCGCGGAATCCGAGATCGAACCCAGCCACTGCTAGATGCGTAATTTGGTGCACCAGTTCACAATCCTTTGTGACCGGAAAACGATCTTATCCGGTAAGTGGAGGACGAATGAACCGTGCGTGGGCAATTGGTGTCGCGTCGGTTGGTTTGTTGCTCGTCGGCGTGACCTGCGGGTGCATCCGGTACGGTAATCGACCGAGCGAATGGCCGGCGTTCGGCCTGATCCTACTCGGGCCGTATCTGCTCACGGCGATCGGGTACTGGTTCTCACCGTCCCGGATCGACCGGCTTCTCGGAGCCATCGTTGTGGTGACTGGCGCGGTGCTTACGGGGTTTGTCGTGAACGAGATGTGGCCCACACTATTTAGTGGCGAACCTGCACCTGCAATCCTTTCTTCTGTGTTCGTCGGGATGATGGTGCTGATGGTACAGTATCCGGTTGGATTGGGTGTCGCACTGAGTGGGTTGACCGCACGACGCACGGAATACCAAGCCCGACGCGACGTTGAATCACTGTAAAACGTGCTCGGTAAATTGTGGTGCGGGACTGCGCCCGCAGAAGGGCACAGCAAATGACATTTACCACCGAAGACCTCGGTGACGTGCCGAACGTAACTCCTGCCGGAATGGACGAAATACTGGTGACTGACGTTTTCGGCGCATTCGCGATCTTGAGTGCGTCTGATGAGGCATTCATCCAGGCGGGTAACGACTGGCTACCGGACGAGGACTGCCGGGCGTTCCTGGATGCGCACGGCTCGGACCCGTGGCTGTTGGAGCACCGTGAGTACGGGCGCCAGTTCCGGGTGGCGAGGCACGTCACACTGGAACAGGTGCGGCAAGCGTTTCGCTCGTACCTGACTGGTGGTTCCGAGTGGCGCACGGGTTTCGCATGGTCTGAGTTGCAACTGTAAGCTAATCCACCACACCCGACAATGTAACGCTTCTGGCAACGCGATCGGTTTGTAACTGCCAGCGTTATTGGTTCGGCCTCGGAGGACGGGACGAATGGGCAAGCGTCGGGCAAAGGCTGCACCTCTTGAAAGTCGGTTCATCTTGCACCGCTTTAACGGCGACGAGGTGTACCGCTTTGAGAAGGCTGTTATGTGGGCTTACGTCGATGAACCGGGCGTCACTCTCTGGTTCGAGGCGTCGGCCGATGACGACGCCATTCAGCGGTGTGAGGATACGGCTGAGATGGGCATGTCTCCCAACGCCGAAGTCGGGATCAACCTGCCCGAACTTGACGCCGATCAATTGATTGATCGCGAGTTCATCATACCCGGCACCAAATCCGACGACGACGACTCGTGTATGTCACTGCTGTATTACTGCGAGCACGAGGCTCTTCGGGACAATCGCATCAAGGTAGTGTCGCGGGATGGTGACCGGTTCTGGTTGCAGTGGACGGCCGTCGTTCGCGACGTGAATTACTACGACGGCAGCAAGCCGCCGACGCGGGTCGAGATCGAAGGTCAGTTCGTATTCAAAGACATAAACAAGTGGGTGCGGAGCTGAGTGCCACCAGGCAATCCATCCTCGCCACTGCACCGCCTTCAACCACCTGCCCCAATACTTCGGTGTTCAACGTGCGTCACTAACACCACCCGCACGGATCATGAAGAGACGCCCGGTCCTCACTTCGCTTCGATCAGTTTCAAGATCGCGTCGGCGAACGGGACCGCGTCGGGCGGGCCGCTCGCGGTGACGACCTTGCCGTCCACCGTCACGCCCGGTTTGTCCCAGGTCACATTCATCTTGTCCCACGGCAGGAACGGGTGCTTCTTGAAGAGGTGATCGCAGGGCGCGATTTTCTTCCCCTTCAGCACGCCGTGCGTGGCCAAAACACCTTGCCCCACGCAGATCGCCGCGACCGGTTTGCCCGCTGACCGCATCTTCTGGATCACCGGGCCGACCGTACCCGATGCGCGGCCCAACCCCATGTACTCCTCCGTGCGCTCGCCGCAGAAAACGATCGCCGAATAATCGGTCAGGTTCATGTTTGCTTCGAGGCGCACGTCGATGGGCACGTCGTCCCCGGGCGTACCCGGGGACGGGCGGGCGCGGTCCCCCTCGAACGCGGCGGTCACTACGGTAGCGCCGCGCTCCACAAAGCGGTTGCGCACGGGCAAAAAGTCGTCCAGCCAAACGCCGCTACTCGGCAACACAAAGAGGATCTTCACGCCCTTCTTTGTTGGAGGAGTGATCGCCGTTGGCGCGGTTGGGGAGGGTTTGCCCTTCTCACCCTTCTCGCTCTTTTCGCCTTTGTCACTCTTGGTTTGCGGCAAATCGGTTTTGGCGACCGCGGGCGGCTCGGTCGGCGTGTCACCCGCCTTCTTCTTACCGGTCACCACCACCGCAACCGCGATCGCGGCGAACAGGAACAGTGCTGCGGCCGCTCCTCCGATTACGGCCCGTTTCTGCTGCTGGCGCCGTGCGGACTTCTTGGATTTCTTCGGGCGCTTCTGGCGTTGGGTGTCGGTCAGTGTCGGGCCGCTCGTGATCGGGGGCGTATCGAACGCGAGTGACGCGACCGGCGCGGGTGTGTGAACGGGAGCGACCGCGACCGCGTCCACGATCTCGAACACCGGTTCCTTCGCGGAATCGGACCGCGTGAACGGGAGCAGCGCGCTCGCCACTTCCGCCGCGGTCTGGTAGCGGTCCTCCAGCTTCTTCGCCATCATGCGCTCGATCACATCGGCCAGCGCCGGCTGTATTTCCGGGCGAACCGCGCGGATCGACGGTGGGGCTTCGCTCGTGTGGGCGAGCAGCTTATCGATGAGCGTGGTCGCGCCGAGGAACGGCGCTTTACCCGTGAGCAGGAAGTACAGCGTGCAGCCGAGCGAATAAATGTCGCTGCGGGCGTCGACGTCGTGCGAGTTCCGGGCCTGTTCGGGCGAGAGGTAGTCCGGCGTGCCCATGAGCACGTTCGGGTTCGTCACACCCACGTCCGCGCCACCGAGCGTTCTTCCCCCACCAAGTGGAAGTTCCGTGGTCCGCGCCGGGTCCATTACGACCGGGGCGTCGGCCTCGTCCGCCTGGGCGAACCGGGCGAGGCCGAAATCGAGCACCTTCACCTGTCCCTTGCGCGTCACCATCAGGTTCTGCGGCTTGATGTCGCGGTGAACCATCCCCTTTTCGGCCGCGTGCTGGAGCCCGAGCGCCGCCTGGCGCGCGAACACGCACGCCATCGGTACCGGGAGCGGTCCCTTCTTCGCGACCAGCCGATCGAGGCTGGTGCCCTCGATGAATTCCATCGCGAGGAAGTGCAGCCCGTCCGCTTCGTCCGCGTCGTGGTAGGTGACGATGTTCGGGTGCGTGAGCTTGCCAGCCGCCTTGAACTCTTTCACGAACCGCTCGACCGCGCTGGCCTTCGCCGTCAGGTGCGGGGCGACCACTTTCAGCGCGACGACGCGCCCCATCAGGCGGTGCTCGGCCTTGTACACGACCCCCATCCCGCCGGCCCCGAGTTCGCTGATGATGCGATAGCGCGGGTGGTTCGCTAACGCGGGGGGAATTTTGTCGCTCTTAGCAGTTGGGCTGGCCGTTGCGCCGTCGGCTACGGATTTCACAGTGGGAGGAGCGGCCACCGCAGCGCGGGCCAGATCCGCGAGCGAGTCCTCGGGTACGAACTTCAGCGCTTCGCCGCACGCCGTACACCCGGCCACGTGGTCCGCGACACCGGCCAACTCGGTCGACGACAGGTCGCCGCGTGCGAACGCGGCCAGGGTTTCCTCACGGGGACAAGCAGCTACGGGCATCGAACGGAACCTCTTCGTGGGCGAATCCCGGCACTCGGAGGAATAATGGCACGAAAATAGGAAGATCTGTCGCCATTCGGCGCGCGAGAACAAACAACGTGTCGATTCAGGCCCGACTCATAATTCTA
This sequence comes from Gemmata massiliana, assembly GCA_000531095.1. GTDB lineage: Bacteria > Planctomycetota > Planctomycetia > Gemmatales > Gemmataceae > Gemmata > Gemmata massiliana. The sequence goes on from HG799465.1 coordinate 932,270, forward strand.
CGCACCGATTGCGTTCGGCTCTTCGCCCTTGACTTGAAACTTGAGACTCACACCCTAACCCAACAGTCCCCCTGCTTCTTCGCGCAACCGGGCCAGGACGCGGGACTTTGCGATATAAACGGCGTTCGCGGTGACGCCGGCCTCGGCCGCGACTTCCTCCGCGGACAACCCGTCGAGGACGAACCGGCCGAATAATTCCCAGGTGCGCGCCTCGAAGTCGGGTTTGATGCGTTCCAGCAGCTTGCGGGTGATGTGGAGATCGTGTTCGCGCTCCCACGCCCGGGCGAGGTCGTCGGTCGGGTCTTCGAGGCGCGCGATGTAGGTTCCGAAATCGGACCCGCCTGGCGCGGTCGGCTGAACTTTACGGCCCTTCCACACGGTGCGGGCACAGTTGGCCGCGATCGCGCGGAGCCACCCGCGGAACGCCCCCGGTTTCTCGGGGTGGACGAACTCCGGGAACCGGCGCACGACGACCGCCATGACCTCCTGGACGAGATCATCGGCGTCGGCCCCGCGCACGTTGAGGCGCTCGGCCCACACTCGGATGAGCGGGGCATATAATTCGACGAGCCGCTCCCACGCGCCCGAATCGCGGGGGTCGCGGAGCCGCTCTAACAGTGTAGCCGATGTAACTTGCATGAACCCTCCCACTTCAGTCTAGCCCACCGCGGGCGCTTGTGGGAACGGAAGGTTCCCGGCTATACTTTGAATGCTGCGGTTCGCCGCCCCGGAGGTGTCGGTGACGGAACGACCCCGACTACTACTCATCGGCCCGTCCGTCGGGCCGCTCGACGCTGCGCTCGCGGGGATCGCGGACGTGGAACCGGTGTCGGCCGGCGCCGCCGAAATCGCGCAGCGGCTCCGGACCGGACAGTTCGAGGGCGTGGTCGCCGCGCCCGACCTGGTCGCCGGGATGATCGACCGGTTCCACCGCGACGAACTCATCATCAGCCACATCGAAAAGGGACTTGCGGTTCTCGATTCCACCGGGACCGTGCTGTGGGCGAACCCGGTGTTCCGCTCCGGTGGGGGCGGCGAACCGGTGGGGCGCTCGCTGTTCGATTTCCTCGGGAGCGACCGCGTCTCGATCGAGCACGTCGAGAGCGCGAACGGGCGCGCGATCGCGGCCGCGACCGAGAGCGACGACCCCGCGGACCCGCTCAGTCCGGCCCGGCGCGGCGCGGCGACCGCACTACGTGTCCACTGCCCGGCCAACACCGAACAGCCTTTTATCGAAATCGACGTCCGACCGGTGATCGCGCCCGACGGTAAGGTCAGCCAGTTGACCGCGCTCGTGCGGAACGTGACCTCGCAAGTGGTCCAGCAGCAGAAGCTCGACGCGCTCCACGCGGCCGGGCGCGAACTCGCGGGGCTCGACGCGGACCAGCTCACCGACATGAACGTCGAGGCCCGCGTCGAACTGCTCAAGTCGAACCTGCGGCGCACCATTCACGACCTGCTCCACTACGACACGATCGAGGTCCGGTTACTAGACCGCAAAACGGACGAGCTGAAGCCGCTCCTCGAAGACGGCATGCTGCCCGAGGCCGCGCAGCGGGTGCTGTACGCGCGCCCGACCGGGAACGGGGTCACCGGGTTCGTCGCGGCCACCGGCGTGAGCTACCTGTGCCCGGACACGGCCGACGACCCGCACTACATCGCGGGGGCCGCCGGCGCCCGCAGCTCGATGACGGTGCCGCTCAAGTTCCAGGACGTGGTGATCGGCACGCTGAACGTCGAGAGCCCGCGCGTCAACGGGTTCGGGCCGGCCGACCTCCAGTTCACGGAACTCTTCAGCCGGGAAGTCGCGGCCGCGCTCCACACGCTCGACCTACTGAGCGCCCAGCAGGTGTGTACCGCGGGGCAGTCGATCGAATCGGTGAACAAGGAAATCGCGCTGCCGCTCGACGAGGTGCTGACCGGGGCGAGCGTGTTGCTCGAACGGCTCGCGGACTCCGACCCGGACACGGCCGTGCGCTTGCGGCAGATCCTCGGCGCCGCCCGGCAGGTGAAAGACAGCATCGCTCAGGTCGGGCGCGACATGACCGAGGCGCCCGCGGCAGGGAACCAGCCGCTCCTGGGCAAACAAGTGCTGGTGATCGATTCCGACGAGCGCATCCGCCGGATGGCGCACCTGATGCTCGGCCGGCTGGGGGCAACGGTCGAAACGGCCGGCACCGGCGCAGACGGCATCGCGCTGGCGGCCGACGCCGACTACGACACGATCTTTCAGGAAGTGAAACCGCCGGACATGGGCGGGTACGAGTGCTACCGGCGCCTGCGTGCCGCGTGCCCGTCGGCGACCGTCGCGCTCACCACGGGATTCGGGTACGACGTGGCACACTCGATCGTGAAGGCCCGCGCGGACGGGATGCGCCACGTCCTGTTCAAGCCGTTCCGCCAGGACCAGATCGTCCGCGCCGTCACCGAGGGCGACACCGCCCGTGCCGGCGCGACGGGGTAAAGCCACCGCGCTGTTCCCTCGCAACCGTCCGCGTACCACGTCTCACGCTATTTTCAGAACCAATTGCGGCGGTTCGGGGTTAGGATGAGCGCGGGAATCACTTCTCGCTCTCGTTTCGGTCCCGGAGCCTCCAAACATGCCACACACACTTTTGCGGTCCGTGAACCGGCGATTTGTACTCACCTCCGCGTGCGCGGTCGGTGCCTTGTTCGCGAGCTTCACCGCTCTCGGCGCGGGCGACTGGCCGCAGTGGCGCGGACCCAACCGCGACGGCCGGGCCACCGACTTCAAAGCGCCGCAAACGTGGCCCAAGGAACTCACCCAAAAGTGGAAAGTGACCGTCGGCGACGGAGTTGCGACGCCCGCGCTCGTCGGCGACAAGCTGTTCGTGTTCACCCGCGAGAACAACTCGGAAGTCACCCGGTGCCTGGACGCCGCGAGCGGCAAAGAAGCGTGGACCGACAAGTACGAGGTGGCGTTCAAGCCCACCGCCGACGCCGGGTTCCCGGGGCCGCGGTGCTCGCCCGCTGTGGCTGGGGGGAAGGTCGTTACGCTGGGCGTCAACGGCACACTCTCGTGCCTCGATGCCGAGAGCGGCAAGAAGCTCTGGCGCGTCGAAACCAAAGGGATGCCGCGGTTCCACACGTCCAGCTCACCGGTAATCGTTGACAAGCTCGTAATCGCGCAGTTCGGTGGCGAGAGTAGCGGCGGGATCGCGGCTTACGAGTTGGAGAACGGAAACGAAAAATGGAAGTGGACGGGCGACGGCACCGCCTACGCTTCGCCGGTGCTCATGACTGTGGACGGAACCCAAACCGTCATCGCGGAGACGGCCGCGAACGTCGTCGGACTGGACGCGGCCGAAGGGAAACTGCTCTGGAAGAGCGCCTACCCGGTGACCGGCGGGCGCGGGTACAACTCGTCCACGCCGATCGTGGAGGGGCAAACCGTGATCTTCTCCGGGTCCAACCGCGGCACGCGGGCGCTGAAGATTGAAAAGACGGGTACCGAGTACACCGCGAAAGAAGTGTGGAACAATAAGGAGCAGTCGGCACTGTACAACACGCCGGTACTGAAAAGCGGGAGCGTGTTCGGGCTGACATCGGCTGACAGCCTGTTCTGCGTGAGCGCGGAAACCGGCAAGGTCGCGTGGACGGAACCGCTCGCGGGCGGGCGCGGGTACGGGAACGTCGTGGACGCCGGGACCGTGCTCCTCGCGCTCCCGCCGAACGGCCAGTTGACCGTGTTCGAGCCGAGCGACAAGGAATTCAAGAAGATCGCGAGTTACAAGGTGGGCGCCGGGAAGACGTATGCCTACCCGATCGCGACCGGGAACCGCATCTTCGTGAAGGACGCCGATTCGGTCATCCTGTGGACCGTCGAGTGACGCGCCGTACCGGGAACGCCGTGCGCGCCGTGGGGATGCCCCGCGCGGTACATTCGCCTCGCGGTTATTGGAACCCGCCGATAGCCAGTGCGCCGGGGCGGTGATATTCTGGGTCGATGGCAGCTCCGATCACCACCGGCGCCTGGCTCGCGTTCGAGGACGGGTGGCTCGCGCCCTACGCGATGCCCTCCCGGGCCAGCCGCGGGCGCAAGCACACCGAACCGGAACACGAGTACCGGTCGCTCTACCAGCGCGACCGCGAGCGCATCGTCCACTGCACCGCGTTCCGGCGCATGACCGGCAAAACGCAGGTGCTCGTCGCCAGCGTGAACGACCACCACCGGACCCGGCTCACACACACGCTCGAAGTCACCCAACTCGCGCGCACGGTGGCCCGCCGGCTCCGGCTGAACGAAGACCTCGCGGAAGCCATCGCCCTCGCCCACGACATCGGCCACCCGCCCTTCGGCCACGCCGGGGAGGACGCGCTCGACGAGTGCCTGAAGCCGTTCGGGGGGTTCGATCACAACCTGTTCGGGCTGCGCCGGGTCGACGAGCTGGAAGAGCGCTACCCGCAGTTCCCCGGGCTGAATTTGTCGTTTGAAGTGCGCGAGGCGTTCGTCCAGCACAGCAGCCGGCGCGACGCCCCCGAGTGCTCCGAGTTCCGGTCGGCCGGGGCGCCGCTACTCGAAGCCCAGATCGCCGACATCGTGGACTCCATCGCCTACGACACGCACGACACGGACGACGCGCTCGGGCTGGGGTTCATCACGCTCGACGAACTGCGCCGCGTCGAGTTCTGGGCGCGCGCGACGGAGCGCGTGCAGGGACACACGCCGGGGCTGTCCGAAGGGCCGATGCGCGTGGCCGTGATCCGCGAACTGCTCGCGTGGCAGGTGACGGACCTCCTCGCGGAGACCGCGAACCGGCTCGCGAGCGCCGGCGTAAAGTCCGTAGACGACGTTCGTTCCGCGCGCCAGCCGCTCGTCGGGTTCGGCCCCGAGGTGCGCAAGCTGAAGGCCGAACTGGAGCGGTTCCTGCGCGAGCGCGTGTACAAGCACCACCGCGTGCTGCGGATGACGGCGAACGGGAAGCGGATCCTGGAGTCCCTGTTCGCGGAGTACGTTCGCGCCCCCGCGCTGCTCCCGGAAAAGCACCTCCGGCGCTGGACCGGGGCCGACGCGATCGCCGGCCCGCCGCCCCTGGGGTGGGTCACCGCGGCGCGCACGCGGCTCGACTGCCTGGAGCGCGTCGTCGGCGACTACCTGGCGGGTATGACGGACCGGTTCGCCCAACTCGAATACAGGCGCCTGTTTTTGCCGTCCATCGAACTGTAGAATCACCTGTTGAGGTGAGCGGTTTTTGCGAAGTGCGGGTCGAAACGATGCCGTTCACCGATATTCGGGGACTCAAATGCTGATGATATTGATACGTGTCGCCTATGCCGCCCTCGTCGTCGGTATGGCCGTTCTTTCGTTCAGTTTTCTGATTGATTCCGATCAGACTCTGAAGAAAGTCCTCGTGCCGCTCGGCGTCCTCACCATCGGCGGGCTGGTGCTGCTCACCGACATGCGCGAGAAGCAGAAGCAGATCACCACCATCTCCGCGGTCTACTTCGGGCTCATGCTCGGCATGCTGCTCGGGTACCTGTTCTCGATCGCGCTCGTTCCGATCCTCGAATCGACGTTCGGGGTCGGGTCGCCGCTGATCCTCCTCGGCCGGGTGCTGCTCACCGTCGTGTGTTGCTATGTAACGATTTCGACGTTTGTGCAGACCAAGGACGAATTTCGGTTCATTATCCCTTATGTCGAATTTTCCAAACAGGTGAAGGGCGGTAAGCCGCTCGTGCTGGATACGAGCGTAATCATTGATGGCCGCATCGCCGACGTGTGCGATACTCGATTGATCGACACGAAGCTCCTCGTACCGCGCTTCGTGCTGCAAGAGCTGCAGGCCATCGCGGACAGCGCGGACAAGATGAAGCGCAACCGCGGGCGCCGCGGACTGGACGTGCTGAAGCGCCTCCAGAGCAACCCGAAGCTCGAACTGCAGATGCACGACGGGAACGTGCCCGAGCTGCGGACCGGCGAGCGCATCCGGGTGGACGAGCGGCTGGTGATTTTGGCGAAGGCGCTCGGCGCCCGCGTGGTCACCAACGACTTCAACCTGAACAAGATCGCGCAGCTCCAGGGCGTGGACGTCATCAACCTGAACGAGGTGGCGAACGCCCTGAAGACGGTCGCGATCCCCGGCGAGTACATGCAGGTCAAGGTCGTGAAGGCCGGCGACCAGATCGGTCAGGGGGTCGGGTACCTCGACGACGGCACGATGGTGGTGGTCGAGCAGGGCCGGCCGTTCATCGGGCAGGACATCACGATCGTGGTGACGAGCGTGCTCCAGACCCCGGCCGGGCGCATGATCTTCGGGCGCCCGGACCAGCGCGCGAGCGGGTCGCACACCCCGTACCCCGGGAACGGTAGCACGACGAACCTGACCGGGCCTGGCGACTCCCGGAGCGGGGCGAGTGGGTCGGGGCCGCACGAGCCGTTAAAGGGTGGTGATACGAAGATCTGACCCCACCCCGACCGGCCGGCGGCGCGAACCCACGGGCAGTACCCGTGGGTTCTTTGTTTTTGCTCCCTATTGCCGTATTGGATTGGTGTTTTTTGTTTGGTGGCACGGGCCTCTGGCCTGTGGAAGCGTTTACACAGGCCAGAGGCCCGTGCCACGAATACAGACGCACACGTTCAACGCCGCACTCCCCTGGAGAGGTTTTTGATATGCGCATGCTGCTGCTGGGATTGGCCGGGCTGAGTGCCGGCACTGTCGCGTGGGCGGTGGGCGCGCAGCCGAGCAAACCGCTGACCGAGCCGGGTAAGGGCGCCCTCCCGCCCGGTGAGGCTGCGCCGGCCGCTGCCGCGAGCGACGTGCAACTCGTCGAGCGCTGCCTCGCCGCCCGCAAGGAGTACGAGGCCAGCCTCAAGGCGCTTTACGAGCACTACACCAAGTCCGGCGACAAGCAGCGCCTCGCGTGGGCCGAGCGCGAACTCATGGCCTACCACCTCGTGTGGAAGCCGTCGTACAACCTCGACGTGAAGGACGTTCCGCCCCCCACCCTAGAGGCCCGCGTGAACGTGCGCGAGGCGAACGAGCTGTACAAGACCGCGATGGAGTACAAGGGTAAGGGGCTGGGCGACGACTACGTGCTGAACATGCGCCGGTCCGAACTGTTGCTCCGCGAGGTGCTCGACAAGTACCCGAACTCGGACAAGATCGGCGACGTGGCGTACCAGCTCGCCGACATCTACGAGAGCCGCGCGTACAAGCAGTACGACCGGGCCGCCAAGTACTACGAGCGCTCGTTCCAGTGGGTGAAGGGGTCGCGCACCGACGCCCGGCTCCGCGCCGCGACGCTCTACGACCGCCAACTGAACGAGCGCACGAAGGCGGTCGACCTCTACCGGGCCGTCGTCGAACACGACACGAACCCGGACCACATCAAGCAGGCCGAGAAGCGCGTGGGCGAGCTGACGGGCCGGAAATAAGAGAAGGTGTGAGGGGCGAGCGGGTGAAGGGGTGAAAAGGCAAGACACAACGTTCTTGGCTTTTTCACCCCTTCACCCGCTCGCCCCCTCACACCTTCTCTTACACTAAAAAAATGGAACCTCTCGCACGGCTGCACTGGCCGGTCGTTCTCTCGATCGCCGCCGCCCTTGTCACCATCGGAATGAAGAGCGCGGCGTATGCCCTCACGGGGTCCGTCGGGCTGCTCACCGACGCGCTCGAATCGGTGGTGAACCTGCTCGCGGCCGTCACCGCGTACTTCGCACTGTGGTACGCCTCCCGCCCCGCCGACCCCACGCACACTTACGGCCACGAGAAGATCGAATTCCTCTCAAGTGGGCTTGAGGGTGTGTTGATCGTGGTTGCCGGTCTGGGCGCTGCTGGGTACGGTGTTCAGCGGTTAATCACCCCCGAACCGCTCCAGGCGATCGAACTCGGGAGCGGACTGGCGCTGGGGGCGTCGGTCGTGAACTTCGCCGTGGCCCGGGTGCTGCTCCACTACGGGCGCGTTCACAAGTCCATCGTGATGGAAGCGGACGGCCAGCACCTCATGGCCGACGTGTGGACCTCGGTCGGTGTTCTCGTGGGGCTGGCACTCGTCTACGCGACCGGGTTCACGTTCTTCGACTCGCTACTCGCGATCATCATGGGGCTGCACATTACCTGGACCGGGTGGGGGCTGATCCGCCGGTCGTTCGACGGTCTCATGGACCACGCGATCCCGCGCGACGAAATCGACCGCATCCGCGAAGTGATCCGCGCGAACCTCCCAGAAGGGGCGATCTTCCACATGCTCCGCACGCGCCTGTCGGGGGCGCGCCGATTCATCGAGTTTCACTTGCTCGTCGACGGTGACATTTCTGTGCGTGAGGGGCACCAGATCGCGTCGAAGCTCGAAGACGCGCTCGTCGCCGCGATGCCGGAAGTGGCGGTGACGATTCACGTTGAACCGGTGGACGAACAGGAGTCGTGGGAGCCGGAATACCTTCAACGACTCGGGGAAGAGCCGCTCCCCCCTCCGCCCACAACGCCGCACGTACCTTGAGCACCTTAATTTTTGAGGCTGTAGGCCGATAGACGGTAGCTTATTCTGGGTCCAAACCGTCACGACATTGAGGCGATCCATGACGCCGGCGTGCGCGCTGACCACTGTTTTGGGCCTGCTCTGCTTAACGGGCTTCGGAACCGCGTTCCCCGCGGACCCGGACGACACCCCCAAGGCGCTCCGCGGGGACGTTCTGAAGGCCACATCGTCCAAAGACAAAGCCGGGGCTTACCAGAAGCTGTTCGAGAAGGTCGGGCGACAAGGGTTCGCAGACCTAACCAAGGACGAGGACACCGGTATCGCGCTCCAAGCCGCTTGGGAAACCTACACCAAGCCCGCCAAGCGGCCCAAGCCCCTGATGCCGCGCACTAACAATATTTACGATCCCACTGAACTCGGGAAGTTCATCACCTTCTTCAAGGAGCGGACCAAGGCCGCCGTCCCCGAGTGGTGGGCACGGGGCATCACGGACGTGGACCTATTCCCGGGGCAACACCATGCGTTCATAGGGAGCGACACCGGCCCCAAGTGCCGGGAATCAAAGTCCGGCGCCCTGGTTCCGGACGGGGCCGAAATGGAGGAGAAGGACGGGAAACGGGTGTACTCAGTCGGGGGCCGAACGGTCGAGTTTCCGAGTGACACGTTCGACGAATTGAGCAACTCGTTCGCGGGAGTGGTCGGGGAGAAGCGGTCCGCGGTCGCGGGGTACACGGCCGTATGCGGGGAGGCATTTGAAATCGCGGGGTTCGAGGGCCGGGGCGGGAAATCGACCTGGAAGGCGGACGTGTGGGGAACCGACCGCGATTTTCTCGGGGGCCAGGGCTACCACTGGGTCGAGGTCCGCGAAAAAGACGGTACCGTGTTCGTGTTTGGCGCCGAGTCGCACGGTATGTACGCGGAGGCGTTTGACTTGGCCACCGGGAAGTGCCAGTGGCGGTTCTGTAGCTGTTACTGGTTCCACCATTCCGAAAAGTGGAAGCACAATTAGCCCGCCGCCCGAGGTTCGCTTAAATCTCAAATTACTGGTGCGCGTGAGTGCTTACGGCTCGGCGTAAGGAATCCGGTCCGGCGTCTTGGGGGCTTCTACCTTTGGGGCCGGCGCTGCGCCGATGAACTTGTCGATCTTCCAGGGCAACACGGTGAGGTCGCGGTCGCCGGAAACGGTCTGCGTGCCGTTCCCTAGGAACGCGGTCCCCGTCACACTCGCGCCGTGCTTGCGGAACACGGGAACCTCTTGCTTCGCGGCGGACGTGTCCCAGAGACGCAGCGTGCGGTCCGCCCCACCGGTAAGTACCCAGCGCCCGCCATCTTTGACTGCAACGCTCCGAACGCCGCCCTCGTGCCCGGTGAGCGTGAATCGGGCCTTTTCGTCGCCTAATTGCCACACGCGGACCGTGCCCGCGTCGTTACCGGCGACAATCCACTGACCGTCGGGGCTGATCGCGACCGCGGAGAGAGGGGATGTGAATTTGCCGTATCGCTTGAGTTCGGCGCCGGTGGCGAGATCGAGCATAACGAGCGCGTTCTCGGTCGCGGCAGCCACGAATTTCCCGTGCGGGTCCACGGCGAGCGCGGTAACGAGTCCGAGCTTCTCGACGCGCCAGCCCTCTTTGCTATCGGCGGTCTTCCAGTACGCCACGGTACCGTCGAAGCTCCCGGACACGACCCATTTGCCGTTTGGCACGAACGCGACCGCGCTCACAAGACTCGTGTGGTCGGTGAACTTCGCGATTTCGAGCCCGGTTGCCAGATCCCACACGCGGGCCGTGCCGTCCATCCCGCCGGACGCAGCATACTTGCCGTCCGCAGAGAGCGCGACCGCCCATACGCTCGCGGTGTGCCCCACGAACCGCTTGAGGTCGCGCCGGCCCTCCACATCGAAATAGCGCACGCTGCGGTCACCACTCGCGACGATCGCCCGGCGCCCGTCCGGGGTGAACGCCCACTGATTGGCCGAATCTCCGCGTGCTTCGAGCGGATCGAGTTCGCCGGTGTTGTCCTTCAGTGTCGGGCCGTTCAAATTGGCCTGGTACAGCCCCCCGAGTTGCAGCTCGCGCACGATGTCGCCGAACGCCTGCACCCAGAGTTGCCGGGTGACGGTTCCCCCCGGACGCAAGGCGCCGACGTGCTTCACGAGAAGCTCCGATTGGCTAATGCGCCCACGGAACTCGTCGACGGATAGTCCGATTTCGCTCGCTCCCGAGACCAAATCCACATCCGCTTCGTACTTCTGCGTGATGGTACTGACGGCCTCGAACCGGCTCACCTTCGCTCCCGTTTTCGCGACAGCTTCGGCGTACTTCTTCGCGTCCGCTTCCATCAGTTTGAGCACCGCGTCCTTGCCGGGGAACAGCGCCCGGATCACCTCGGCTTCTTCGCGCTTGAACGCCTTCGGGTTCTTGCCGAGGTGGTCGAGAACCTGATCCGCTTTCGGGAGAATGCCGGTCACGTGACACGACATGCACGACACGCCCGCTTCGACCGCGCGGTCCGGGCGCTTCGGGTCGCTCACGATGTTGAGCGGCCCCTTATCGAGCCGCGTATTGACGGCGTTTATCAAGTAGTAGGCGTGTAGTCCATTCGGTAGCGCGAAGATAGCTTCGCCGCCCGCGTGCTGGAACGGGTTCTCCGCGAGTCCCCCCGGTCCGAGCGGGAACGCGAAAATGTTGCGGCGATCCGGGAGCAGCCCGCCGTTCACGCGGTCGACGAGGTTCGCTTGGGGTTCGTCGAAGTCGTAGGTGCGCCAGTACATCCCCTGCGCCGAGTCGTGGCGCTCCAGCACGCGGTTGAAGCGCGAGATCCCGCTACCGTTGAAGCCGGCCCGCGTGACGCGCTCCTGCCGGATGTTCTCCGCGGCGTCGACTCGGATCAGTTTCTCCAACTCGGCGAGGTTCGCGGGGAGTTGAAGTACGTCGTAATAGAGCGGCGCACGCGACGCGGTGGCTATGAACCAGTCGGCCCGCAGAAGGGGCTGTTTCGCCGCGGTGCCCACGGCCACTGCCCGCGCGCTCACGGAATCGTCGAGGACGCCGTAGGGGTACTCTTGCAGAATGCGGTTCCAGATGGTCGCGTCCCACACGAACCAGCGCAAATCGATGCGCAGGATCGTTCGGTTCGCGTCCACCGCGACCGGGTTCACGATCTTCGACCCCCACGACAGGCTGTTCACCAGTTTCGCGAGCGCATTGCGATACGTTTGCAGTTCCTCGTCCGAAAGCCCCGCGTTGTGGAGGTGCGTGAGTGTAAAGTACCGCTGGAAGCGCCGGGCGCGCCGGTCCAGCGTCTCCAGATCCGCGAGAACGGCCGCGAACACGTCCGCCTGTGTGATCTGTTTGTGGGCACTGTCAGTTTCGCCGGTAGGGGCACCGGCCTCGATCCACTTTTTCAGAATCGCGATTTCCGCAGCGCTCGGGCGCGGGCTTTCGTCGGGCGGGGGCATCGTGCCGTCGTCCACGCGGCGAAACAGCCGGCTGCCCTTCGCGTCGTTGGGAACGATCTTCTTGCGCGCGACCAACTTACCCAAATCGGTCACGAAGTTCATCGCGCCCTCGACGCTCCCGTCCTGCCCGTGGCACCGGTAACAGTGCGTCTTCAGTACGGTTCGGGCCTGTTGCGCGAGCTGTTTCGCGTCGTCGGCGCGTGCGGGCGAAGCGAGCGCGAGGAGTGCCAGGGTCGGCAGGAGAGTTGTGCGCATATCGTCTTCCGAGCGTGCGGGACGCGAACCGCCATCTATTCGACGAATCAGAACCGATCGGCGATTGCGACACCGCGAATGTAACGCGCGGGTAACGAAAGTGCGACGGCGCGAACAGAGAAGGACGTTAAACTGTCTATCTTCAACCGGCAATTTGCCACTGCCCAAGTCAACGGCAAATACTCAACCGTTTTGGGCTAAAGATGCAGGAAAGACCGATGGCCAAAAAAAGATACACGCTCGAAAAGCTTCGAGAGCACACGGAGAGTATCCGCAATGCCACTCGTCCGTTAATCTCCGACAGCTCAAACGATTTGGACAACGCAATTCGTGCCTTTGAAGTCGGTTTCTGCGAACTCGAAGGTGAAGCCTCGTCACTGTCTCGTAGCGTGCGCCTTCTCTTGGCGACGAGATTCTTTAATCACGTTTATTCGACCCTTCTGCTTTCCGAAGCGGGGCTTGTCGCCGATGCCGTTGGTTGTGAGCGCGCTGCTTTAGAGACATTAGCCGCTTTTCGTCTAGTTTCCGTTGCGGCGGAATATGCGACTACTTACGAGACAGAGGATTTTCCTCGCCCCGTCGAAGTCCGGAAGTGCCTCGAAGAGCTTGGCCTCACAGCCGAAGCTCGTCAAATTCGTGAATTGTACGCATCTGCTTGCGGTGTATTGCACGTCAGTCGTGCCTCTGAACAGTGGAATACACGGTGGGCATCCGAAGGTTCAGGAGCTTTACTTCTTGGTGGAACCTTCACCGAAACAGACTACCGAGAAATGCTGCGATTTATTCCTGCCCTACTTCATTGGTTTTTCCAACCTCTCGACCGTTAAATTTATATTTCACTGCACCAGTGCGGTAGTTAACCGTGCGGTGCAGTGAAGAGGACGAACACGTCCACGAAAGCATTTTGCTCTCAAACGGCAATTTCCGGCATCCCGGTCACGTCGACAAATACCCCCAGCCCATCACTCCACGAATTCCACCGCGACCGGGTTCGGGATGATCCCCGCGCGGTGCGCTTCGCCGAGCAGCTTGCGGATCGCGGCTCGGCCCCGCTCGCCGTAATCGAGCGTCCAGTCGTTCACGTACATGCCCACGAACTTGTCCGCGAGCGACACGTCCATGTCGCGGGCGTACTTCAGGGCGTAATCGAGCGCCTCGCGCCGGTGGTCGAGGGCGTACTGGATGCTCTGCTTGATGAGCCGGCTCGCCTCTTTCATGGTGGCGGCGCCGAGATCCTTGCGAACCACGTTTCCGCCGAGCGGTAGCGGTAGCCCGGTCCGTTCTTGCCACCACACGCCGAGGTCGGTCACGAGGTGCAGCCCCTGGTTCTGGAACGTGAGCTGCCCCTCGTGAATAATCAAGCCGGCGTCATACTTCCCGCTCGCGACGGCCGGGATGATCTCGTCGAACGGGATCACGTCATACGTCAGCTTGTCCTGCGCGCCGATCGACTCGAACAGCAGCTTCAGCGTGAGGAACGCCGTGGTGAGCGTGCCCGGCACCGCGATCTTGATACCGGGCAGATCGGCCACCGCGAACGGCTTCCGCGCCACCACCATCGGGCCGTACTTGTCGCCCATACTGCACCCGGTGGGGAGCAGCGCGTACTTGTCGAGCAGGAAACTGTAAGCGTGGATGCTCACGGCGGTGACTTCGAGTTCGCCCTTCAGCGCGCGGCGGTTGAGCGTCTCGATGTCCTGTAGCTCGTGAACGAACTTGAGATCGCCGGTCGGGATCTTGTCGTTGGCGAGCGCGTGAAACATGAACGCATCGTCCGGGTCCGGGCTGTGCCCGACGCGGATCACCTTCTGTGTCGTTGCAGTGCTCATGAACGTTCCTTACTTAACACGCGGGACGCGCGTCCCGTTTCTTTCTAGCTCTACCGCCCGGTGAATCATTCCAGGGCTTCGGCCGGTCCGCCGGGGGTGAACGCTTCGTCGGCGGGGCCGGAATAAACGACCCGCCCCTTATCGAGCAGGTGGACCACGTCGGCGATCCGCTTCACGGCCGGGATGTCGTGCGTGACGATGACCATAGCGACCTGCAACTGCTCGTCGTCCGCGAGGTCGTCGATCACGCGCATGACTTCGGCGGCCATTTTCGGGTCCAGCGCACTCGTCGGCTCATCGAAGAGGATCGCCGTGGGGTTAACCGCAAGCGCCCGCGCGATCGCAACACGCTGCTGTTGGCCTCCGGAAAGTTGCGCCGGGCGCGCATCAAACTTCTGTCCCAGCCCGACGCGGTCCAGCCACTTCTTCGCGGTCGTTTCGGCTTCGGAAGTTGGTTTCCCGAGGGCGTGAATCGGCCCGGCCATCACGTTCTTCAGCACGCTCATGTGTGGGAACAGGTTGAACTGCTGAAACACCATCCCGACCATGCGACGCAGCGCGACCAGCGTTGCGCGGTGAGGCGACGCGCCGCCCACGAGCTTCAGTGAATCGCCAACGGCGACCTCGCCCTCCTGGAACTCCTCCAGGCCATTGATGCACCGGAGGAGCGTACTCTTCCCACCGCCGGACGGCCCGACGAGTGCCGCGACCTGCCCCCGGCGCACTTCGACGGACGCACCGTCCAGAATTCGGGCGTCGCCGTGGTACTTCACGATGTTGGAAACGCGAATCATCGGTGGCACCCCGCGGCGCTTGCCCCCATCCGCCGTTCCAGCACGCGCGCCACAACAGACAGCGGATAACTCATCAGCAAGTACAGGCCGGCTGTAATGAAAGCGAGTTCCACGACCAAGTCGCGGTTGAAGTTGTACAGTTCGTTGTATTTCCGCGTCAGCTCTGTGATGAGGATGACGGAACACACGGACGTGTCCTTGAATAGTGCGATGAAGTCGTTCGTCACGGGGGGGATGACGACGCGCACCGCTTGGGGAACGATCACGGTCCGGATCGCGGTGAACGGGCTCATACCCAGCGCGAGCGCCGCCTCCAACTGCCCCTTCGGAATGGATTGAATCCCGGCGCGATAGTTCTCGGCCTCGTATGCCGCGTAGTTGATTGCCAAACCGAGGATACCGATGTAGATGGGGTCGAGCGCGAGTACCGGGAACTGTTTCGGCAAAATGAAGAACAGGAAATACAGTTGCAGCAGCAAAGGGGTGCCGCGAATCACTTCCACGAAGACCGCGAACGGGAATTTGATCCACCCCGGCCCGTACACGCGGCCGATCGCAATAATCACCCCCGCGAACATCGCTAGCGGAAACGACGCGACCGCCAGGAAGATGGTCATCCCCGCGGCGCGAAGCAACTGCGGAATCAGCGCCCAAACGGAACCGGCCCCGCCGCGCCCGGTTCGTTCGATGCCCGCGTCATCGTCCGGTGGGAAGTCACCCGTCAGTTCCTTGCACAACCATTCCTGGTCCGCGTTCCATATGCCGTACTTCTGATAGATCTTCCGCAGGGTACCGTCCTTAAGACCCTCTTTGATTGCGTCGTTAATGCCGTCGAGCAGTGCTTTGTCGTCCTTGCGCAGGTAGATGAGGTACGCACCCGGCTGGCGCCCGTCGGCCACCAGTTTGAACTTGTCTTTGTACTTCGGATCGGCGACGTAGAACACGCACGCGGGATTGTCCTGCACGGTCACGTCCGCGTGCGTGCGGTCGGCGACCGCGTTGAACATGGTCGCCACGTCTTTGTTGGGCACGACCTGCCCGGGATACCGCTTGTTGCAGTAGTCGAACGCGACGGACCCCTCGAGTACCCCGATGCGCAGTTTCTTCGGGCCGAGGTCCGCCCAACCACTGGCCGAATCATCGTCCTTGCGGGCGACCAGTTGCAGCCGGTACTGGTAGTACGGTACCGTCGCGGCGTACTTTTGCCGAAGGTCGTCGCGGGCCTCGTAGCCATTGAGAACGATGTCGATACCCTTCTCGCCCGTGTTCGGCTTGTCGAGCAGTTCCGGGAGCGTGCTCCACTCCGCTTCGACCGGCGTGCTCGTGCGGCCGAGTTTCTTCGCGAGGTACTCCGCGAACTCCACCTCGAACCCAACGTATGGCCCGTTCGGGTCATCCTTGTAGATATAAGGCCCGCCGCCGGTCGGGTCGGTGCCCCAGCGCAGCTCCTTTTTGTCTTTTTTCTCCTGACCGAGCACCGGCGGAGCGAGGACCAGCACCGCGACGGTGACGAGCAACCAGCGTGGGTTCACCTTGGCGGACCTCCTGTGGGTGAAAGCTCGATTCAGAGTGGTATAGCAGCGCCCCCCGAAGGGGCACCACTAAACTTGTGGTATGCCGAAGGACGCACTCCCGATCGATGACGCGCTACCCGAATTACTCGCCGCGCTCCGCGCGAACGGGGCCGCGGTGCTGCGTGCCCCCACCGGCGCCGGCAA
Organism: Gemmata massiliana; assembly: GCA_000531095.1. GTDB lineage: Bacteria > Planctomycetota > Planctomycetia > Gemmatales > Gemmataceae > Gemmata > Gemmata massiliana. Next base: position 948,765 of record HG799465.1, read on the forward strand.
AACCACCCGCGTGCCGCCCGCGGTCGTGGAAAGTGGGCTCGCGGGGACCGGCCTCGTGCTGATGCTCGAACCGCGCCGCGTCGCCGCTCGTGCCGCGGCGCGGCGCATGGCGATCGAGCACGGGTCACCGATCGGCGATGTGTTCGGCTACCAGGTGCGGTTCGATCGCAAAGCCAGCGCGCGCACGCGGGTACTCGTTGTCACCCCGGGCGTGCTGCTCCGTCGGCTCATCGACGACCCGTTCTTGGACGGAACCGCGTGCGTCGTATTCGATGAATTTCACGAACGCGGTCTGGAAGCCGATCTCGCGCTCGGAATGGTGCGCCTCGTTCGAGAGAACGTGCGCCCGGAATTAAAAGTCATCGTGATGTCCGCAACCGTGGACCCGCTCGCGGTGTCCACGTACTTCGGCGGGTGCCCGGTTGTGGATAGCGCGGGGCGCACGTTCCCGGTCGACGTGAAATACCGCCCGCGCCGTACCGATACGCCCGTGCCGCTCGCGGTCGCCGACGCGGTCCGGGACGTGCTCACCGAGCGCGACGGGGATGTACTCGCGTTCCTGCCCGGGCTGCGCGAGATCGGCCAAACGGCCGACCATCTCGAAACGTTCGCACGCGAGCAAGGCATTGCCGTACTGCCGCTTCACGGCGATCTCCCGCCCGAACAGCAGGACCGCGCACTTCAGAAGCTCGATCAGCGAAAGATCGTCCTAGCGACGAACGTTGCGGAAACGTCCGTGACGGTAGCCGGCGTGACCGCGGTGGTCGATTCGGGCCTCGCGCGGCAAATGGAGTTCGCACCGGACGTCGGCATGGACCGGCTCCGGCTCGTTCCCATTTCGCGCGCGTCGGCCGATCAGCGCGCGGGCCGTGCGGGGCGTACCGCTCCCGGTGTGTGCGTCCGACTGTGGGACGAGCCGAGCCACCGCGGGCGCCCGGAACAGACCGTGCCCGAAATCAAGCGCGTCGACTTGTGCGGTGCGGCACTTCAACTGGCCGCGCTCGGCGAACGCGACGTGCGCAAGTTCCCGTGGCTCGATGCGCCGACCGAAGAGGCCGTGCAGCAAGCGCTTCGCTTACTCGAACAACTCGAACTGCTGAACGCCGACGGCCTGACGCCGCTCGGCGAAGCCGCGGCCGCGCTCCCGGTTCACCCGCGACTCGGGCGGCTCCTTCTCGAAGGCCAGCGCCTGGGCTGTGCGCCTCGCGCCGCACTCGCCGCCGCGCTCCTCTCGGAACGCGACCCGTTCTTGCGCGAGTTTGACAGCGGACCGCCCGTCCGAAGAGCCCCGCCCACCGTGTCGGACGTGCTGGACCGCGTAGAGGCACTCGAAGCGTTCGAGCGCGGGGGCCGACTCGATGGCCCGCTCGGGCGCCTGCATCGCGGTGGGGCGCACGGCGTGCTGGAAGTGCGAAATCAGTTGGCACGGCTGATACGACCTAACCCCCAAACCCCCTTCCCTAAGAAGGAAGGGGGCTTTGAAGCCCCTCCCTTTTTAGGGGAGGGGTTGGGGAGAGGTTCTGATAGCTCCCTTCTTCGTTGCATCTTCACCGCGTACCCGGACCGGCTCGCGCGCCGGCGCGAGCCGGGGAGCACAAAAGCCCTCACCGTGGGCGGACGCGGTGTGAGGCTCGCGCAAACGAGTGGCGTGAGCGAGCCGGAATTGTTCGTGTGCGTCGACGTGGATGCTGGGGGAGCGGATTCGTTCGTGCGGCTCGCGTCCGGCGTGGAACGCGAATGGCTGTCCTCGGAGCGTGTAACAACACGAATCGAAGTAACTTTTGACGACAAGACCGAACGCCTAGCGGCGCGAAAGGTGACGCGCTTCGACGACCTCGTTTTGGACGAAACGAACGCGCATATCGCCGACGAATCCGAAGCCGCAAGCGTGCTCGCCGCTGCTGCCGCGGAGCGCCTGGAAAAAGTGCTGCCACCGCCCGACTCCGCTGCGGGGGCGTTTCGTACTCGCGTGCGGTGCCTGCGCGCGTGGGTACCCGAGTTGGAACTCCCCGCGTTCGAGGCGGCCGATCTCCGCGAAGCACTCGAAACGCTGTGTCGCAACCGACGGTCACTCGCCGACGTGCGCAACGGGCCGTGGCTCGATTTCCTTAAAGGGCAATTGACGTACCAGCAACTTCAGATGGTAGAGAGTGAGGCTCCGGAACGAATCGAAGTGCCGAGCGGCAGCCACATTCAGATCGAGTACGCGGAGGGGCGCCCACCTGTACTCGCGGCGCGAATCCAGGAAATGTTCGGCCTGACGGAAACGCCCCGAGTTGCCCGCGGGCGCGTGAAAGTGCTGCTCCACTTGCTCGCCCCGAACTACCGCCCGCAGCAGGTAACGGACGACCTCGCGAGCTTCTGGACGAACGGCTATCCGCTCGTGCGGAAGGAGCTGCGTGCGCGCTACCCGAAACACAGTTGGCCCGAAGACCCGCTCACCGCAGAAGCCATTCGCGGCGCTCGGAAGAGGAACTAGCCGCGGATTAGGACAGAAGACAGATTGGCCACAAAAAGGCACAAAGAGCACAAAAAAGAGAGCCGAAGCAGAGAGCAGAGATCAGAGCGTGGGTTCAGCCCCGCGAGGGGCGGCCGCGTGTAGCCAGGGGTGAAGCGAGCGACGCGAGCGCAACCCCTGGCGCGCTCCCGCGAACCCCGATGTTCTGCGGCCACCCTCATCGCGACAAGGCCCGCCGGGGGTTGCGCTCCGCTTCACCCCTGGCTACTCGCTCACGCCCCCTTACGGGGCTTCAAACCTCATACATTTTCCGTCTTAATCCGTGCCCTCTGTGGTCATCCGTAGCGGTTTTTCCTGCCCTCACAATTACGGCTTCCACCACGCATCGAGACGTTTCGTTAGTTCCCTCACCTTGTCGGGGTGTTTCGCGGCCATGTTGTCTTTCTCGGTCGGGTCTTTGGCCACGTCGTACAGTTCGGGCTGGCCGTCCTTCACATTCGACTCGTGCGGCAGGATCAGTTTCCAGTTCCCGTCGAGCACCCAGCGGTATTGCAGGTTCGCGGCAGGCTTCGTGATGTCGACCGCGTTGTGCTCGAAGGTTTCGCCGAACAGTTCGCTACGGCTCGCGACCCAGTGGGCGTCGAGCAGGTCGATCCCGGTCATGCCTTTACTCGGCTTGGCCCCCACCGCGCGCAGGATGGTCGGGGCCAGGTCGATCGAACTCGCGAGCTGGTCCGATTCGCCCGGCTTCACGTGCCCCGGCCACTTCACGAGAATCGGGGTGCGCAGACCACCGTCATAGGGCGAGCGCTTCGATTTCGGGGCGAAGTTCGCCGAAGTTTCGTCCTGAATCCAGCCGTTGTCGTGCAAGTAAATCACGATCGTGTTCTCGGATTGCCCGCTCTTTTCGATCTTCGCGAGCAAGTCGCCAATCGTTTCATCGAACCACTCACACATCGCCCAATACTTCGCGACGAACTCGGATTTCGTATTGTCCTTGTATTTGCTGAAGAGGCGCTCGGGCGGGTTGTGGGGCTGGTGCGGCATCATCGGCGCGTACCACACGAAGAACGGTTTCTTGTCCTTCTGGGCTTTGTCGAGGAAGTCGAAGACAGGTTGCAGCCCCTCGCGCCCGATCTTCAGCCCCTCGTCGCCGTGGCGCGCGCCTTTTGCGGGGTCGCCGTGCGTCATGCCCTCGGTGAACCCACCGCACCGGCACGCACTCCCCTCCCACCACTTTCCGGCCTGGAAGCTCACGTACCCTTCCTTCTCCAACAGCTTCGGGAGCGTGGGCGCCTTCTCAAACAGTGCGATCATTTGCTGTCGCTGCTTCAGAAACCCCGCGGCCTTCTGCGCCTGGGCGTTGGTCAGCCCCTTCGGGATGGGCGGATCGTTGGAGGTCATCAGATGCTGGTGCGGGTAAAGCCCGGTAACCATCGTCGCCAGACTCGCGCGACACAGGCTGGTGGGCACGTAGCCGCGTTTGAAGACGAGCGACTCGCGCGCGAGTTTGTCGAGGTGCGGCGTCTTGATGTGCTCGTGGCCCATGAACCCGTAATCGGTCCACCCCTGGTCGTCGCCCACAATGAGCACGACGTTCGGCGGGGCCGCCTGAGCGGAGCGCGCGAATACGAGTGCGAGCACGAACGGTGCGAAGAGGCGCAGCATAATGATGCACATTGAAAAGAAGTGCTCGGAAAGGAGGGTACGTATTGCGCGCACCGCTCCTGGTGAACCCGATACACAAGTATCGGGGTTGAAGCGATCGATTGCTACTTCACTTCGACGACCCACACGTTGCGGTACACGACCGGGTCGCCGTGGTTCTGGAACTGGAACGGTCCGGGGTTCGCGTCTTCCTTCTGACCGCCGGGGCACTCCTTCGGGAACTCGATGTTGTCGTGGATCTTCACGCCGTTGTGGTAGACCGTCGCGCGGCCGTTCTTGGTCTTCTTGCCGTTCGCGTCGAACTGCGCGGGGGTGAACTCGATGTCATACGTCTGCCACGCCAGCGGCGGCAGGCACATGTTCACGCTCGGCTTGTGCTGCGTGTAGATGCCGCCGCACTCGTTGTTCTCGCCGGACAGCCCGAAGCTGTCGAGCACCTGGCACTCGTAACGGTTCTGGAAGTACACCCCGCTGTTCCCGCGCCCCTGCCCGGTGCTGTTCGGCATCCACGGGAGCCGGAACTCGATGTGCGCCTTGAACGCGCCGAATTTCTGCTTGCTCGTCACGCCCACGTCGAGGTACTTGCCGTCCGAAAGGGTGACGATCTTTCCGCCGGTCCACTTCTTCTCGTCGCCCTCGGCACCGAACAGCACGACGGCGTCCGCGGGCGCCTTGGCGCCGATCGTCTTGGACTTGCGCTCGACCTTCTTCGCCAAAAATTCCGCTTCGTCGTGCTTCATCATGAAGACTCCATCCCCGATGCTTCCTTGTACAGGTTCCTTTTTCCCGTCGCGGATGATGACCTTACCGTCTTGCCGAACAGCAGAGAATGGAGCCACGTTTTTACCAACCCACCCGGCCCCGGGCAACCCACCGCGAAGCATCTTGAGTGTGAACTCGCCGGCTCCGTTCGCGATGACTTGCACTCCGAATTTCTCCTCTTTCTCGCCCTCTTTGTACCTGCCCTCGTACTCGCCCTGGATCGCGAAATCGGGGTCTTTGGCGGCCTCGGTCGGCTCTGCAATCGCGATGCGCGCCAGCTTCTTGGGAGCGCCCTTCTTGTCTTGCGCGATCGAATCTGGAGACCCCGTTGTAGCGAGCAGACCGGCAACGAACACGCCGGCGAGCAGCGGACGAAACATAACGCACCTGGGAGGGAAGTTGTGGGGCGGGAACCGCGCGGACGCGGCACGCCAATTGTCGCGGTGGAGGCGCCCGCGTCAATGGGTGCATGGGCGACTTTCTGGATCATTCTCACGCGCGTAAAATGCGGGCATGGAACAGCCCCACGACGAAGTGACCGCGTACCACGAGGCCGGGCACGCGGTGATCGCGCTGGCCCTCGGGCGCACCATCCACAAAGTGAGCGTGCTGCCGAACCGCGAGCGCATGGGCGAGTGCCGCTTCGGTCGGGGTAGCGCGAAGCCGACCGACGACTGGGTGGAGCGCGAGATCCTGATCGCGCTCGGCGGCATGGCGGCCGAGGCCCGGCACACCGGCACTTACGCGACAGAGGAAGCCGGACAGGATTTGCGATTCGTGCGCCGGCTCGCACTGGAGCGCAAATCCGACCGCCAGGTCGAGCGCTACGAGCAGCGGATGCTGGACAAGGTCGAGTACATGCTCGCGGACGAGGGGAACTGGAAAGCGGTGCAACTGATCGCCGCGGAACTGCTGAAGCATGGCGCCATCAGCGGAAGAGCCGCGCGGCACCTGTTCGAGTTAGCGACGAAGGAGTGAGGAAATACGCCACGGATGAACACAGAGAACGCGGATTAAACACGAAGACGAAAAATGTGTGAGGTTTGAAGCCCCGTGAGGGGCGTGAGCGAGTAGCCAGGGGTGAAGCGGAGCGCAACCCCCGGCGGGCCAATACCCACTACCTTGTCGCGATGAGGGTGGCCGCAGAACATCGGGGTTCGCGGGAGCGCGCCAGGGGTTGCGCTCGCGTCACTCGCTTCACCCCTGGCTACACTCGGCCGCCCCTCACGGGGCTGAACCCACGCTTCTGATCTCTGCCCTCTGCTTCGGCTCTCTTTTTGTGGCCAATCTGCCTTCTGTCTTAATCCGTGCTCTCTGTGTTCATCCGTGGCTATTCTTCCGTATCGCAATCACCCACCAGAGCGCTTCACCTTGTAGCCGAGTTTCTCCAGTTCCTGCGCGAGCTTGTCGCGGTGGTCACCCTGGATCTCGATTCGGCCGTCCTTCGCGGTGCCGCCGGTGCCGCACTTGTTCTTGAGCTGCGTCGCGAGCTCCTTCAGCGCGTCCTCACCGAGCGGTAGCTCGGACACCACCGTAACGCCCTTTCCCTTCCGCCCGGCGGTTTCGCGACTCAGTTTTACCGTGTGAACCTTCTTCGGCGGCGCCGGCGGTGGCGGGGAAGCGGGCTTGGGTGGCAGTTCCTCGTCGCTGCCACCGAGCAGCCGCGCGATCAGACCCGCGGCCGCGGCGCCCGTGTCACCAGCCGCCCATTTCTCGACGCGACCGGTCCAGCCGTCCGGCGCGGAACCGTCGAGCGGAACAACCACCTCCACGCCCGCGAACGCGGCCGGCGCGACAGTCACCCCGCGCCAGGGCATCCCCAGGCGCCCGGCGGCGGAATCAAACGCCGACCGCGCGCCCTCGGCTTTCGCGAGGTCGGCGGAAACGAACAGAGCGGTACGAAATACTTTCGCCATGTGATCTCAACTGAAAATGTCACTCGTGCAGTCACCGCCTGGGTAGCGAACCTCGTGCGCGCGGCTCGGGCCGTCCGGCTCCTGACCGAAGTCCACACAGAACTTGTCGTTCAGCGCCAGCCCACCCTTCTCGGTGTCGCAGTCGATCTGCACCATCCACGAGCCTTGCTTCCCCAAATCCGGGTAGAAAACGTTGTCCCACGTGCTGTAGAGCGAGTTCGTCGCGTACAGGCGCTTGCCGTCGAGCGACAACTGGAGCATCTGCGGGCCACCGGCCAGCTCCTTGCCCTTGTGTACGACGGGCTTGCCGAGCGCGCCGCCGAGTTTCAGGGTACCGGTGAGTTTCGGTTTGCCGGGGTCGGTGATGTCGTACTGCTTCACCTCGCCGTGCAACCACGCGGCCAGATACAGGAAGCGATCGTCCATCGAGATCACGAAGTCGCTGATGAGCCCCGGCACCGCGCCGCCGGGGAACTTGTCGTTCTTGACCGGCGCGAGTTCGATGACCTTGTCAGCGGACCACTCCTGGTCGGTCTTGCCGTCGGTCGCGAACCGCCACATCGTGCTACTCAGTGCCGCGCCGACGAACCCGATCGGTCGAGACGGGTCGTGGAGGAACCGCACTTCCAGCGGGATCGCCGCCGCTCCCAAATCGAAGGACTGCTTGATCTTCCGCTCTTTCCAGTCCCACACGTGGATCTTCTGGCCGTACTTGCCGGCCTTCACGTCGTCGAAGTTCGGCCCGGGAGCGAACGTCTTCGGTGCGGCCCACTCGCTCGACACCATCGCGTTGTGTCGCGGTTGGTACCAGAAATCGTAGTTGAAATTCATTCCCGTCAGGTCTTTTTCCCACCGCCCTTTGATCTCGTACTTATCGTCGAGCAACAGGAACCCGCCCGGTGCCTCGCCCTTCGCGTTGCCGAGCATCGAGAGCATGATTTCGCCGGTCGGCAAGCAGTGAGCCGTGTGCGGCGCGGACAGATCGGCCTTCTTCGCGATCTCCTCCGGCTCGATCACCTTGTGGACCTTCAGCGCGAGCGGGTCTTTCGCGTCGATGATGTGAATCCGGCCCGACTTCAGACCGGGCACGATGAGGTACCGGCGGTCGCCCGGCTTGCCGTGACACGAGGAGCAAATGTTCCAGCCGAAGTGGTGCAGCTCGTCACCGACCTTCGGCATTTTCAGCCGGTGAACGACCTGCCCATACGTCTTCGAGTCGGGCTTCGCGTCCACCACCGCGAGGTAATCGGGTTTGTCGATCCCGGTGTTCGCATAGGTGCAGGTGACGAAAAGCAGCTCCTCGCGCGGCCCCTTCATCGCCTCTTTCGGCGAAGCGAACCCGGGCGTCTCGAAGTCCGGAGGAGGCAACGGCCCGGACGCAGCGATGGCACTCGCAGCAGAAGCGGCCAGAAACTCGCGGCGGTCCATGCGTGGTTACCTCGGGAGAGTCGCGTGGAGTATCAAACTGCATCTCACTCACTGCGCGGGAGCTACCCCGGGATTCGTGTGAGCGGTCGGCTCGTCCGGAGGCAATTGCCCCGACCAGCGCGACGGCATCGTGAGCCACAAGTACGCTTCGATGCCGACAGCGGCCGCGAAAATCACGACGCTCCCCCACTGCGAGAGCGTCAGCCCGCCGCCGATGGTCGGCTCGATCCGGAGCGATTCGTTGATGAACCGGTGAATCGCGTAGCCGACCATGAGGAGCACCATCACCTGTCCGTCGTGCCGACGGTACGGATAGTACGCGACCAACAACAGGATGAGGAGCACCATGCTCACGGTTTCGTAGAGCTGCGTCGGGTACAGCCCGATGGTCGCGGGCGCGAACCGCAGCTCCGGCTGCTCCGCCCCCCGCTCGACCGTGAGTTTCAGTTCCGATTTCCCCCGCGGCCATTCGCCCACTAGCACGTCGAAGTAATCGCGCGTGATGGCCCCCTCCGCGCCGCCGAAGACCGCGAGCCGTGCGTCGCGATACTTCTCGAACGAATCGAACAGCACGCGGACCCGCCCGCCGGGACCGGTTTCGACCTCCGCCCCCTTCGCTTTGAACGCATCCGCGGTCGCCTGCGCTTTTTCGTCCGCCCCGCTGAGTTCGATGACGATGTAGTTCGGCCGGTCGTTCACCCGGGTGATGCGGTCGCCGGGTTTCACGCCGGCACGATCGGCGGCCGAACCGGTTTCCACGCTCGCCACAACCGCACGCGGATCTTCAAAGGGGTTTCCGACCTGCCGGGGTTCGATCGTGAACCCGGTGGCCGTCTGGAGGTGCTGTTCGCGCACGAGCAACTGGCGCGCGTGCGCCGGGAGCATCGGGAAGTGCGCGGCGCCGAGCGGCACCGGGCGGCACTCTTCGCACGCGACCTGTCCCCAGCAGCAACCGTTGAGGTAACACCCGATCCGGCCGATCGCCAGACCGAGCGCGAGCAGCGGCGCCACCGCGTCCGCGAGGCGCCAACCCGACACGTCGAGCCGGCGCAGGACGAAGTAGTAGAAGAGGCCGTAACCGATCACCCCGCCGAGCGCGGACCCGTAGAAGATGATCCCGCCTTCCCAGATCTTGAAGAACGCCCCGATCAGCCCGACGATGCTCTGGTCCGGGAAGTGGTGAGAGTATTGGATCATGTACAGCGTGCGGGCGCCGACCAGCCCGGACACGAACAGCCAGATGACCATGTCCTGGAACCGCTCGGGCGGCATGTTCGCGGTCCGCTTGGCGCGCCGCGACCCCCACACCGTCACCGCGACGAAGCACACGAACAGCATCGCCCCGAACCCGTACATCGGGATGCCGTCGGGCGGGAACGAGTTTTTGAAGAACGGGATCGTGAACAGAACTTGTTGCATGGAATCCTCTTGGCGAACCCGGCACACGAGTGCCGGGGTGGAGTTCTAGCACCCCCGACCTGGCGGCCGGGGTTCACCAGAATCACGGTACCGGTAATCGGTCCAGTACCTGTTTGACGAGCGATTCGGGGCGCAGGTCTTCGGCCTCGGCCTCGAAGGAGATCACGAGGCGGTGGCGCAGCACGTCGGGCGCGGCGGTTTTTACGTCTTCGGGCGTCACGTACCGCGGCCCACGAGGAAGCGTGGCCTTGGCCGCACGCAGCAGCGCGATCGCGGCCCGGGTGCTCGCGCCCAACTGAATCAGCCCGGTCATATCGAGTCCGTAATCCGCCGGCTTGCGCGTGGCGCGGATCACGTCGATCATGTACTCCTTCACCTTCGCGTCGACGTATACCGAATCCGCCGCCCGTCGCAACTCTTCTAATTCGTTCGCTTCGAGGGCCGGGGGGATTTCCACACTCGTGGCCAAACCGCCCATTCGGTCCAGAACCGCCAATTCGTCCGCCCGGCTCGGGTAATCGATCACCACCTTGAGCATGAACCGGTCCACCTGCGCTTCGGGAAGCGGGTAGGTGCCTTCTTGCTCGATGGGGTTCTGCGTGGCGAGCACGAAGAACGGCCGCGGGAGCCGGAGCGTACTCTCGCCGATGGTGACTTGGCGTTCGGCCATCGCTTCCAGTAGCGCGCTCTGCACTTTAGCCGGGGCGCGGTTGATCTCGTCGGCCAGCACGACGTTCGCGAACACCGGCCCCTGCTTCACGGTGAAGTCACCGGTCCGCGGGTTGTAAATCTGCGTGCCGATCACGTCGGCCGGGAGCAGGTCGGGCGTGAACTGGACGCGGGCGAACTTGAGGTGCAGCGCGCTCGCGACCGTGCGCACCGCGAGTGTTTTCGCCAGCCCGGGCACGCCCTCGAGCAACACGTGCCCGTCCGTCAGTAGCCCGATGAGTAGCCCATCGATCAACTTGCGCTGACCGATGAGCACGCTCTCGACCGCCCGGTAGAACGGGTCCAGCTTCGGCCGCAGTTTCTCGATTGTCGCCGGATCGGTCATATTCGCTCCAAGCGCCCGTCCGCAAGAGTAGCGGTTGTATGCATCATACCAACCGCCTTGAGTAAGTGGGCGTTGCCGACGGGTCGCGGGGTCTACCTCATGATACAGACGAGTGCGCTGTGGGAAGCTACCCTGCCGGTTGAATCGACCCGGCAACCGGGGCAATTGGGCGAGGCTGGGGAAAACGACTGGCGCGCGTGCGCAAACTCGGGAATAAAACTAGAGCTACCGCCCTCAGTTCCCACCGCAGAGGTCTCATCACATGCTGCGCGCTCGGCTCGCGTCGCGCGGGTTCGCGGCGATTGCCCTGTTCGGGTTGATCGTTGCGTCCGCCGGCCCCCTTTCGGCCCAACCCGCAAATAAAAAGGTGCTCACGTTCGCGGAGTACGACATCTGGCGCGCGGCGAGCAGCGTGACGCTCTCGCGCGACGGACAGTTCGTCGCGTACCTCGTTGGTGCGGAGAACGCGGACGGCGAAGCGGTGGTGCGACACGTGAGCACCGGAAGGGAGTACCGGTTCCCGCGCGGCGTCGCGAGCGGAACCCCGGTGCTCGGCACGTCCTCGCGCTTCACCCCCAACGGCAAAAAGGTGCTGCTGCCGCTCACGCCCACAAAGGCGGCTCTCGATAAGGCGAAATCCGACAAACTGAAGACGGACGAGTACCCGAAAGCCACGATCGCGATCATCGATCTGGCGAGCGGGAAGGAACTGGATCGCATCACGGGAAGCGGTTCGTTCCAGATCGGCGGCGAGGGCGACGGGTTCCTCATCTACCGCAAGCCGACCACGCCCGAACCGGGCAAGACCGAGGCGAAAGAACCCATCACTCCTCCGGCCAAAGGTAAGGGTAAGGGACCGCTCCCGGCTCCCGGCGGCGCGACCGCGGGGCCGGCGCGCACCTACGGGTCCGACCTGTTCATCCGCGACCTCTCCGGCACTACCGATCGCACGATCACCGAAGTGAGCGAGTACAGCCTCTCGGCCGACGAGCAGACGCTGGTGTACACCGTGTCGTCGCGCAAGGACGAGAAGAACGGCGTGTACACGCTGAACCCGAAATTCGGCACCGGCGGATCGCCGCTGAAGGTCGGCCCGGGTCGGTACACGAACCTGATCTGGGACGAGAAGCAAACCAAGCTCGCGTTCTTCTTCGACGACAGTCAGATTCCGTCCGCGGCGCTCGCTCCGCCGCCACACCCGGCCGGTTCGTCGGTGGGAACTCCGATCACAACGACCCCGAGCACACCCACGCCCCCGCGCTACCGCGTGTTCGTGTGGGACCGCGCGGCGAAGACCGAACCGAAGCCGATCACGCGCCTACCACTCGGTGCGATCGGCGGGTTCGGCGCAATCACGGCGACCGCGGTCGCGACCCACGCTCCGGCCCCGGCCGCGCTCAATGAGGTTCTCGGACCCGATACGCCCGGCATCAAGAAGGGCTGGACGATCTCGGGCAACACGCTGAGCTTCTCGCAAGACGGCACGAAGCTCTACGTCGCCACCGCGCCCGAACGCGCCCCGCAACCGACCACCCCGCCGACCGATGACATCCAGCTCGACATCTGGCACTGGAAGGACGCGAACATCCAGCCGATGCAGAAACTGCGCGCGGCGCAGGACCGGAACCGCACGTTCGGCGCGGTCATGCTCCTCGACACCAAGCAGTTCCGCCAGCTCTCGGACGACGAGGTGACCGTGCAACAGGCCGCGGTCGGCGACTGGGCCATGAGCACCGACGACCGGAAGTACAAGCACACCACCGGGTACGCCTTCCCGGTGGCCAACGACTACGCGCTCGTGAACGTGCGGTCGGGAGCCAAGTTGCCGGTCGCGACCGCGAGCACGGCGAACTTCGCCCTCGCCCCGAACGGGAAATACCTACTATCGTTCAACGGCAAGGACTGGTCCACCGTCTCCGTTCCGGACGGCAAGAAGGTGAACCTGACGGAAAAGCTCGCGGTGAAGTTCTTCGACGAGGAACACGACTCGCCGAGCGACCCGCCGCCCTACGGCGCGGCGCAGTGGACCTCGGACGGCAAGTTCGTCCTGCTGAGCGACCGGTACGACATCTGGAAGATCGCCGCCGACGGGTCCGGCGCGGAGAACCTCACGAAAGTGGGCCGCACACAGGGTCTGCGGTTCACGCTCCTGCGCCCGCGCAGTCCGGACGATCGCAGCCCGCTCGAGCGCACGGTGGATCTAAGCAAGCCCCACCTGCTCGGTACAGAGAATCTCCGCACCTACGACACCGGGTTCTACCGGCTCGAACCGGGCGCGGAACCGCGACTGTTGTTGATGGGCGGCCGCAGCTACGGCAACCCGATCAAGGCGAAGGACGCGGACGTGTACCTCCTCACGGTGCAGACGTTCTCGCAGTACCCGGACTACTACGTCACTTCGCCGGACTTCAACGAACTGACCCGCGTGACGGACATCAACCCGCACGTGAAGAACTACAACTGGGGCCGGGCGGAACAGGTCCGGTACACCAGCACGGACGGCGCCCCGCTCACCGGCATCCTCGTCAAGCCGGAGAACTTCGACCCGTCGAAGAAGTACCCGATGGTGGTGTACATCTACGAGCGACTGTCAGAGAACCTGCACCAGTTCCGCGTGCCCAACGTGACACGGGGCCAGGTCGTTAACCCGACGTTCTACGCGAGCAACGGGTATCTCGTGCTGATGCCGGACATCGCGTACAAGATCGGGTACCCCGGCCCCAGTGCGATCAAGTGCGTGCTGCCCGCGATCCAGGCCGTGGTCGATAAGGGGTTCGTGGACGAAAAGGCGATCGGTATCAACGGCCAGTCGTGGGGCGGGTACCAGATCGCGTACATGGTCACTCAAACGAACCGCTTCAAGGCGGCGGTGGCCGGGGCGCCGGTGTCCAACATGGTGAGCGCCTACGACGGCATCCGCTGGGGCACCGGTTTGCCGCGCCAGTTCCAGTACGAGAAGACGCAGAGCCGCATCGGGGCGACGCTGTGGGAAACGCCGATGCGCTACATCGAGAACTCGCCGGTCTTCATGGCGGACCGGGTGCAGACGCCGCTCCTGATGATCCACAACGACCAGGACGACGCGGTGCCGTGGTACCAGGGGATCGAGTACTTCCTGGCCCTCCGGCGCCTCGGCAAAGAGGCCTACCTGCTGTACTACAACGGCGAGCCGCACAACCTCGCGAAGAAGCCGGCCGCGCGCGACTTCGCCATGCGGATGTTCCAGTTCTTCGAGCACCACTTGAAGAACAAGCCCGCGCCCGAGTGGATGGAAAAGGGCGTGCCGTACATCGACCGCGAAAAGGAAAAGGAACAGTGGCGCAAGCAGTACGGCCTGCGGGACGACCGGTACGAGCGCTGAGTTCGACGCTCTCGTAACGAGCCGCGACCGCAAGTGGTCGGTCGCGGCTCATCACGTCCGGGGCTGCCCTCCGCCCTCGGACCACTTCCCATCACCGCGGAGACGCGAAATCACGCTCTGGTCTGATCCGCGTTATCAGCGTTATCCGCGGCTCTGACTCTCGCGCCCTTGGATCGCAGCCCGTTCGCCCGCAACGACGCTCTTGAAATGAGATCCACCAAACGTTCGGGGCCGGGAGACGCACTTAGCATCTCCCGGCCCCTGAACGTTTCTCAGTACGCGCTAACAATTTAGCGGAAACCCGCGAGGCTGCTGTGAGCGTTCCCACTATCGCGGATCTGCTTCACGCTCACCGGGGCCGACGGCTTCAAGCCGGGCCGTGCGTAGTACACCATCACCTGCGACAACTCCGTGTCCGCCGGGAGGCGGTGCTGCGGGGTGATCGCGCGGCCGGACATTTCGCCGGGCATCCGCACCATCCAGCGGTCGTTCCCGGGCAGGTCGTACAGCGTGAGGGTACGGGTCTGTTCGTCGTAGTTAATGCGGTCCGCATCGGGCGGCGGGAGTTTCGGTCGGTTCGTCACCCACGCCGGATCGTTCGGCCCGCTAGCCGAGGTCTGCACGGCGTCCGCGCCGGGCGGAGTAGCAGAACCGCACCCGAACAGCGCAACCGGGAACGACACGAGCACAAAAGCCCGTGCGCGCCGCCCCCATGCCGCGCGGCAAATGGCGTTGCTCGATGAGAGCGACTTGAACGCGGTCATGATACCCCTCCTCCTTACAGGGCGGCTTTCGTGTTGGGTGCTTAAACTTACGCGCCATCCTTGGAAGGATACCGGCGAGGTACGGCATCCAAACAGCGACCGCGGAAATCTCCGCATACTTGAAACGTAGCACCGAGACTTGTCAAGCGGAAGGTGCGTGGGCGAAAATGTGATGGGGCCGACGGCCCCAATTCGCGCCGCGTTCGTTGTATTCCGAATATTTTCGTGCTTGCGTGGTGTACGAACACCACGGCTATCGTCTCATTTCGCTTTACTTGATGATCTCGACCATCTTCTCCGTTGTCGTCGGTCGATCCCCGAGGCTGTCCGCGCTCATGCGAACACGGAACTCAGCCTGATCCGCCTTCATCCCCTTGAATGTAAGCGTGTACGTCGCCTTTCCGTTACTGGGAACGGACTCCGCGTTGAACTGAACGAGGTTACCCTCGACGCGGACGCTCGGTGTGGTCTGTACCACGCTCACATTGTCCGGAACCTCGATCTGAACCCGCACGTTGCGCCCCGCTTCGTTCCCGGTGTTCTTCACCTCCACCGTGAGAACACCCTGCTTGCCGACCTGCACCGTTAGCGAGTCGAACTTCGTTTCCGACACGAGCGCCGCCGTCCCCGCGAACGTCGTCGCGACGTCCTGCGAGGCGCGCGTACCGCGGGAATCCGATACCTGACTCGTCACCGTGCGCCGACCGGTCGTGCTCGCCTTCAATTCGTACCGGAACGTCTGAGCTTCACCGGGCTCCAACCGCGGAACCTGCCACATGATGGAGTCGCGAGAGATTTGGCCGCCGTCAGTCTTCTTGGTCGGTCGGCAGCCTGCGGGGAGCGTACCCGTGACTCTCAAAGCGGTGCTCGGGAGCGTGCCGGTGTTCCGCACCAGGATCTCGTACTTCGCGGGCGAGCCCGCGTCCACCACGCCGTCCGGCCCCGTGAATTTCAGGCTCAGCCCCGGTACGAGTACCTTCGTTTGGGCCTCGGCGGTCTGGTCCTTGTGGAGCTTCGGCCCGGTCACGCTCGTAAGCGTGTAGATTTCCTTGGCCTCGCGCGGGGTGACGCGGTACTCGATCACCTTCCGCTCGCCGGGTTGAAGTCGGGCGATCTCCCACACCCACTGCTGCGTACCCGTATCCTTCTCGGTTTGCTGCCCGCGCTTTCCCCCGGCGGTGATCGGTTCGACCTCGGCCGACGCGGGCACGTTTTCCAGCACGCGGATGTGATCGGCCGGCACTTTCGCCAGGTTCTCAACCAGCACGCGGACGTTGTAGGTCTCGTCGCGCACGGTCTGCTTCGGTGCGGCCTTCGTCACTTTCACCGTGGGCTTACCGATTTTCGTCGTAACCGATTGGCCGTGTTCGTACTTCACGTAAGCGAGGTTGTTCAGTTCGGTCACGCCCGCTTTTGGGCGCAGAACGAGTTCGATGGTCTTGGACGCGCCCGCTTTGAGCGTACCGAGGGACCAAACAAGTTGCGGCTTTCGCGAATTCCCCTGTGGTGACAGGCCACCCGGCTGCACGTCGCTAGTCGCCTTCCCCCCAGTTGGTCCATCGACCGGCGGTTCGGCCCTGACCATGTCAGCGTCCGGCGAGAGCGGGTTGCGCACGGTCACGGAATGTGCGTCCGCGGCTGACACGTTCTGCACCACGATGACGTACTTGAGATCCTCGCCGGGTACCGCGTCGGCGGGCACGCGCACGCGGATCGTGACAACGGGGTACGCCGGATCATTCACAGATGCGGCAACACCGGTTAATTGCCCCGGTGAACCGCCGGGCACGCGCTGCTGGAACTGCGCCTGCTCCACGTTGGAATCGGTGGGAACCACAAGTGGCGGAAACACTTCCGGCTTGGGAGCGGGTGCTTCGGGCAAGTTGTAGTACGTGAGCTGTGATTGCTGCGGCTTCTGTGCGGATGCGGCGAGTGAGACGAAAGCCCATACCGCGACGACCGCCGCCCCGCCGCCCGTTGCCGCCCGGATGTGCTTCCACCGACTCATGATGCCCCTCCGCAACGTACCGGCCGGACCGGTTCGCGGTGGGGGTATAGCGTTTCGCGGGAGTCTGCGAAAGATCAGTCGGCGCGGGCGACAGGGAGGTAGCAAAACGGCGCGAGTTCTGGCAAAATGCGTGCAATACGCACGGACAGAATATTTTGGACCGAGGCACAATATCTCCCCGCCGCGAGCGAATTGCGCATGTAGGTAGAAGGGCGATTCCCCGAACCGCGAGTTCCCCATGAGCGTCGCCGAAGAACTGGACAAACTCAAAAAGATGCGCGACGACAGGACCATCACCGAGGAGCAGTACGAGCGCGCCGTGGCCGAACTCGACGCGGAGCGCGACGAAGCACGGGTCCGCGGTCGGCGCCGCGACCGGGACGATTACGATGACGAGGGCCACGAGAACCGGCGCCTGCGCCGCCGCGACTACGACGAGTATGAAGAAGAGTTGTCGCCGCGCGAACTGGAAAAGAAGGGGCGCGAGTGGGGGCTGTTCCTGCACCTCTCGCTGTTCGCGGGGCACGTCATTCCGTTCGGCGGAATCATCGTGCCCATCATCATCTGGCAGACGAAAAAGGACGAACTACCGAAGCTCGATCAGCACGGCAAGAACGCGGTGAACTGGATCATTTCGTCCGTCCTTTACTTGCTGATTTGCATCCCGCTCGCGTTCGTGATCGTCGGCATCCCGCTCCTCATCGCGCTCGGCGTGCTGAACATCGTGTTCCCGATCATCGCCGCGGTGCGGGCGAACGAGGGGCGCGTGTGGAGGTACCCGCTCTCGATTTCGTTCCTGTCGTGACCGGCCTCACACGTGTTCCGGGAGGCGCTGTAACTCCGCGAACGCGGCCACGGTCTGCTCGGGCGTGTGGTTGAACACGACGCGCCCGGCCGTGTGCCAGTTCCCCTGGTGGAAGCTGAACACCGCGGTCGCGGGGCGCGGATCACGGGCCGCGGGCACCTCCGCCATCTCACCGTCTTCCAGCGGCTCGAACTGTACCAGTACCGGCACGAGCGCCACGATTCCGCCGGTCGCGGTGTCGCGGACCAGGACCGCGTCGCCGGTGATGTCGCACCGCACCCACCGCAACCCGCGCGGCAGCCCCGACACACTGGCCGCCTTCACCAACTGCTCCTCGAACCGCTCGTGCTGGAGCCGGAACAGTTCGCGACAGCGCTCGACGTGAACCACCCGGCCGAGGTGCCACAACCACCGCGCGACGAGCGCGAGCAGGACGAGCACCGCCACGCCGCCGGTGAACCACCACCCCAAACTCCCCATCGGCGCTACCTCGCGAAGATCCCGATGCGGTCGCGACGCAAAAGCGGAATGGCGCGCAGCGCCCGCTCCGGTTGTCCGGACTGGTGGCTCACCGTAAACGGTTCCCCCGTCACGATCTGCTCCGCCGTGAGGCCGCTCCGGGCCTGGGCCGCGATGCCGCCGTAGTGCTCCGCGACCGCGGACCCGTTTACCATTCCGGTACCCGTATTGCCGGGAAACGCAAGCGCGGACACAACACACAGCGCGACCGGCACCCACTTGCGGCCGAGCTTCACCCACACGAGGTACGTTGCGGCGAGCAGCGGCCACGACAACAGCGAGTACCGCGACCACAGCCCCATTTCGTCCCCGCCCGGGAACCCGGCACGCCCCAATCCGATCGCGAGCGCCACACCGGTTACCCCCGCGGCAACCGCAATTAACCCCGCGATCGAAAGGCGCTCGCGCGGTTCCTTCCACTGCGGTACGAGCACCGCGAGCGTGAGCACACCGACCACGAGCACACCGCCCGCCACGGCCCACCAAGCACCACTCAATCCCACACCGAACGACATCGCGAGGACTTCCCCAGTGACGCTCCCCACCGCGATCGGGTCCGTACTCAGGGGCGGGTGAAGGGGCGGTTTGTGGTAATCCTGAAAATACACACCGAGGTACGCGAGCGGCAGCACCGCGAGAACCAACAGGAGCACGGCGCGCCCCTTCGAGCCCGCGCGCCACACGCTCACCGCTACGAACGCGATCCACGCGCTCACGGGCGGGACAACCACCAGCCCCGAGCCGCCCGTCAGAGCGAGTAACAAGAGGCACGCGCCCGCTATCGCCCCCGACCGAAACGCATTCTCGCGTGTGATTCGCAGAGCAACAACAACGAGAGCCGTTGCGAACACCGCGAACATCGCGAAACAGACCTGGTACCCCATCACGAAGTTTTCCCAGTGCCCGATGTGTAACAGCGAGATGGGAAAGAAGACGTCCGCCCAGTGGGGCTTGCCGCGTAACTTATCGGCCAGGCGCATGAGAACGAGCGCAAGTGCCGACAGCATTGCGACCTGCAACACCATTCCGGTGCGGAAGTCGTGCGTGAGCCTGAAGTACGTGAGCACCACCACCCGCGGGAGCAGCATCCGGTGCTCGTTGTGCTGCTGCCACAACCACGGCCCGGCCGGTTCGTCACCCAAAAGCGCCGGGACGAATTCCCACTCGTCGGCGTAGGGAGCGTTCGTGCCGATAAAGGCCACGAACGCGAACGCGCCGAGCGTCATGACGGCCCACACTGCGACGAGCGCGCGCCGGAGCGAACCGAACGTTGCGCTTGTCGCTGGGGGGGCGGCGTGTAAGTTTGTGTCATCGCATCCGTATTCGGAAGTGCATCTTTCTAGGAGCAGTATATGGTCGAGCGGCGAATCGAATTGGACCGGCGCTACGGGCGCAAGAAGAAGATGAAGAAGCTCAAGGCGAAGCTGGAAACCGCGACCGGCGAAGCGCGAGACAAGGTTCTCTACAAGATCAAGCGCCTCAGCCCGTTCTGGACCGAACCGCCGAAGCCCGAAGGCAAGTAATAAAATAGCGAAGCATTTCGCAACGGGCGGTGAGGCACATAAGTCTCACCGCCCGTTCGCTTTTCAGGCCCGGAGCCGTTCCAAATCCTGCCAGAACCCCGGATACGTCTTCGCGACGCAGCCCGGGTTGCGAATCACCACTCCCGGCACCCTCAACCCGACCAGTGCCAGGCTCATCGCCATCCGGTGATCGTTGTAGGTGTCTACCGCGCAACCCTTTAGTGCTCGCGGCACGATCGTCAGCCCATCGTCACGTTCTTCGACTTCCGCGCCGAGTTTGCGCAGTTCCGTCGCGAGTGCGGCGATGCGGTCCGTTTCCTTGTGGCGAATGTGCCCGACGTTGCGGATCGTGGTCGCCCCCTCCGCGAAGCACGCGACCGCCCCGAGCGTCATTACTGTGTCGCTGATGTCGTTCATATCGACATCGACACCCCGTAAGTGCCCGCCGTGAACCGTGATGCCGTTGTCGCTCTCTTCGATCCGGCAGCCCATCTGTGCGAGCACATCGACGAACCGCACGTCCCCTTGGAGCGACTTGCGATTCAACCCCGTAACCGTGACCCGACCGCCCGCAACCGCAGCCGCGGCCCAGAAATACGACGCCGCCGAAGCGTCGGGCTCGATGGCGTATTCTTTCACACTTCGGTGCGGACCGGGAGTCGTTTGGAACACGCCGGCGGACGGGCGTGACATGTTCCCGACCCACTCGTCGACCATCTGCTCCGTCATCACGACGTAAGGCTCAGAGACAAGCCCCCCCTCGACCCGAATGGTAATCGGGCGCGAAGCGAAAGCCGCGGCCATCATCAGTCCGCTGAGGTACTGGCTACTGGTCGTTCCGCGGACCGTGACTTCGCTCCCCCGCCAACCAGTCGTTTCGATCACAACCGGGGGGCACCCGTTGCCGCCCTCACTGTGGGCGTTGACGCCGAGTTGCCTGAGTGACTCCAAGAGGTCTTCGAGCGGTCGCTCGCGCATCCGCGGAACACCGTCGAACCGGTAGCGCCCTTCGCCGAGGCTCACCATCGCGGTGAGAAAGCGCACGGTCGTACCGGAATTCGCCACGAACAAATCCGCCGCGCTCGCCGGGATGAGACGTGCGGAATCGCTCGTGACGGTCACCGTGTTTTTCGACCAATCCACGCTGACCTGGAACCCGAGCCGGCGAAGGCACTCGATCATAACCTCGGTGTCTTCGCTCCGGAGAACACCGCGGAGCGTGGGCTTCTGGTTAACAGCCAGCGCCGCGAGGGCCAGCGCGCGGTTGGTGATGCTCTTGCTGCCCGGGACGGTCACGACCGCGCTCACAGGCTTCGTGAGTGGGGCGACTTCGAGTTCGGCGGGGTAAGTCACGTCGGACATGGGTGGTACGTTACACGCATGAGGAAGAGGCCTTCGGGCGGCGCGGTGGGGCCGGCGAGCCGGCGGTCCATCGCCCGGAGCACGTCGGCGATCTGCGTTTCGGGCCAGAACCCGCGCCCGACCTGCACCAGACTGCCCGCGATCGCCCGGACCATGTTATAGAGGAAGCCGTTCGCCTCCACGTCGATCCAGATGCACTCACCGAACCGGTTCACGCTCAGGTGCGTGATGGTGCGCACGCTCGTGAGGCGATTCGGCCACTCCGTCTCGAAACAGCGAAAATCGTGGCGCCCGACCAAGCACCGCCCGGCGCGCGCCATAATTTCCGCATCGAGATTCTGTCGAACGAACCAGGCGTATTTGCGCAAAAACGGGTCTTGCTGCCGCCCGTCTTGAACGACGTAGCGGTAGGACTTCCGCACGGCGTCCTTGTTCGCGCAGAAACTTTGAGGCGCCTCGACGACTTCCCGAATATTCACGTCGTTCGGGAGCTTCGAGTTGATCGCCTTGAGGAGCGTTTCGCAACTCAGCCGCGACGCGGTGTAAACGTTGGCGACTTGCCCGACGGCGTGGACACCGGAGTCCGTGCGCCCGCTGCAGTTCACGCGCACGCGGCTCTCGCGGGTGATCTCGCCGATGGCTTTTTCGATCGTTTCCTGCACCGTGCGCTGACCGGGCTGCGTCTGCCAGCCGAAGAAGTCCGTCCCGTCGTAGCGGATGGTGAGTTTGAGGTTGCGCATGGGTTCGGGCGAACCCCGCCCGCAAGGTCGGCGGGTGCTATTTCGCGGTCACCCCCGCCCTTGCGGGCGGGGTTCACTGTTGCAGGTAGGGGCACCAAATCACTTCACGATGCCGCGCTTGACGAGTTCCTCCGCGCACTGCACGGCGTTGCTCGCCGCGCCTTTGCGGAGGTTGTCGGCCACGACCCACAGGCACAGGGCGTTCGGGTTGCTCGGATCCTGGCGCACGCGGCCGACGAACGTGTGGTCACTCCCCTCCGCGTGGATCGGCTGCGGGAACTCGCCCTTCACGTCGTCCATGAACACCACGCCGGGGGCTTTGGCGAGCGCGGCCCGCGCGTCGGCGACCGAGATCGGGCGTGCGAACTCGACCGTGACCGCCTCGCTGTGCGCGACCTTCACCGGCACGCGGACGCACGTCGGGCTCACGCCGATGGTCGCGTCACCCAGGATCTTCTTCGTTTCGTTGATGACCTTATTCTCTTCTTCCGTGAAACCGTTCGGGTCTAGCGTCCAGTCCAGCGTGATGACGTTCCCCGCGAGCTGGGCGCGGTGGGCCGTCGGCGCCGGCACGGGCTTACCCGCGGCCCACGCGCTCACTTGCGCGTTGAAGTCCACCAGCCCCTTCGCGCCCTTGCCCGAGGACGACTGGTAGGTCGCCACCACGATGCGCTTCACCGGCGAAATATCGTGCAGCGGCTTGAGCGCCACGCACAGCGGGATCGCGACGCAGTTCGGGTTCGCGACGATGCCCTTCTTGATGTGGTGGAGCTGGTCCGCGTTCACCTCCGGCACCACGAGCGGGCAGTCCGGGTCCATGCGCCACGCGGAGGAGTTGTCCACCACGATCGCACCGGCCTTGGCCGCGATCGGCGAAAACTCCTTGCTCACCGAACCGGGGGTGCTGCTGAGCACGATCTGCACGCCCGCGAACGCCTCGGCGCGGATCGGCTCGACGGTGTACTGTTTCCCCGCGAACTCGACGGGTTTACCAGCGCTTTTCTCGGAAGCCAGGAATTTGATCGACTTGATCGGGAAGCTGCGCTCCACGAGCACCTTCCGGATCAGATCGCCCACGGCACCCGTCGCACCGACAACCGCCACGTTCACGGCCACAGTAGCACCTCTTATTGGAGATTCGGACGGAACATTCCGCCCACAGATAACAATACAAATTCTCGTTGTTAAGGAAATCGCAACACGCCGGTCCGCGGCCACAAACGCCGGCCGTGCCGCGGCGAAGAGAATACATTGTTCTTCGCGCCTCACTGCGGGCCGTCGTTCAAATTGCACCGGGCCGAGCGCCCGTGAGTCCTCCCACCCCAGCGCCTTCATGCGAATCGCCATCGGCGGGTTCATGCACGAGTCGAACACCTTCGCTCCGCTCCCGACGGACCTCCGGCGGTTCCGCGACGGCAGCCTCACCTACGGTGATCCGACGGTCCCCGTCTGGCAGGACGCGCACCACGAAGTGGGCGGGTTCATCGAGGGCGCGGGTAAATTCGGGTACGACCTCGCCCCGGTCGCAATGGCCTGGGCGACCCCAGCGGGTCCGGTGACCGACGAGTTCTTCGACCACTTCACGGACGCACTGGCAACGGGGTGCAAGCTCGCCGAGCCGACGGCGTGCTGCTCGCACTTCACGGCGCAATGGTCACGCCCAAGCACCCGGACGCGGACGCGGAAGTGCTGCGCCGAATTCGGGCCGCGCTCGGGCCGAACGTGCCGATCGCGGTGACGCTCGACTTCCACGGGAACGTTTCGCCGCAAATGGCCGAAACCGCGAACATCCTGATCGGCTACCAGACGTACCCGCACGTCGACCAGCGGCAGCGCGGGCTGATCGCGGCGCAGTTGCTCGCGCGGGCCGTGAAGGGCGAGGTGCGCCCGGTGTGCCACGTCGCCAAGCCGCCGATGCTCCTGAACCTGCTGGGGCAGGACACGAGCCGCGAGCCGATGGCCGGCCTCATGCGCACGGCGCGCGAGATGGAGCAACAGCCCGGAATCCTCTCGGTGAGCCTGATGGCCGGCTTCCCCTACGCGGACGTGCCCGACATGGGCGCGAGCGTGATCGTGGTCGCCGACGGGAACCGCACGCACGCGAAGGCCGCGGCCGACGAACTCGCGAACGCGATGTGGTCCGTGCGCGAACAACTGAACGTCCCGTGCCCGCGCCCGGAAGCGGCCGTTCATATGGCGCTCACGAGCACGAAATTGCCGGCCCTACTCGTCGACCTCGGCGACAACATTGGTGGCGGCTCCGCCGGTGACGGCACTGTGCTGCTCGCGGAGCTTCTGAAGCAGCACGCGAAGGGGTTCGTGGTCGTGATTCACGCGCCCGCTGCCGTCGAGCAAGCCAAAAGCGCTGGGGTCGGCGGGACGGTCGACGTGACCGTCGGCGGCTCGACGGGGGTACTGCACGGCGAGCCGGTCCGCGTGCGCGGGATGGTGCGGTCGCTCCACGAGGGGAAGTGGACGGAGGTCGAACCGCGGCACGGCGGGCGCCGGCAGAACGATCAAGGGCACACCGCCGTCATCGACCTCGCCGACGGCAACCAACTCGTGCTGAACTCGCTCCGCATGCCGCCCTTCAGCCTCGGGCAGCTCACGAGCATCGGCATCGACCCGAAGCAGGCGCGCGTGATTGTCGTGAAGGCCGCGGTCGCGTACAAGGCGGCGTATGAGCCGATCGGCGGCGAGATCATCGAAGTGGACACGCCCGGCCTCACCGCGATCAACGCGGCCCGGTTCGAGTACAAACGCATCCGCCGACCGATGTACCCGCTCGATTAATGGCGCCGCGGTCGCGCTCGTTGGGGTGGGGCACAGAAGTTGCCCCACTCTTCCGGCAATATTTGCCGACCAACGCGCGGTGTAAGAATGAGCAGCGCGAAGAAAAAGTTACGAACGCACGTCGCGCATCTCACTTCGATTCGCACACATTACACACCGCCCTACTCGCTTGTCTCGCACGCGGCCTCCGGTCATGCTGACATGAACCGACCGGAGCCAACACCGTGACCGAACAAGAATGGCTGAACTGCACCGATCCGGCACCGATGCTGGAGTTTGTGCAGGGAAAAGTAAGCGACCGGAAGTTACGGCACATTATGGTCGATTACGCCCACGCACTACTGACTTGGCATCACGACGCTGCCACCCGGGAGGTCATCACCATCCTGGATCGGTATGCCGAGGGGCGCATTGCGGGCGAGGGGTTATACGACGCGCTCCGGCCGTTTGCCGCATCGTGTCAGGTGCTGGTCGACGAAGGGTACCCCTGGTCAGTGCAGGGGGCTCGTCCTCTTCATGCCCATGTCGAGTCTGCCGCCTGCTGGCTCATCCGGCGGTTCCTCCCGCCCGAGGTGACCGTCTCCGGCCTCTCCGATCTGAGCGGGTTGCGGCTGTCCCCAAAAGACGCCGACATACTCGACTACTTCCAGTGGCTTGTCTGCGAGACGCTTCGGGACGTGGTGGGGATTGCTACGTTCCGCCCCGTTACCTTCAAGGCGGCGTGGCGAACGCCCGCGGTCGTTGCCACTGCCGAAGGTATCTATCAAGACCGTGCCTTCGACCGCATGCCGATCTTGGCCGACGCTTTGCAAGATGCTGGGTGCGACAGCGCCGACATCTTGGGGCACTGTCGCAGCGACGGCCCGCACGTTCGAGGCTGTTGGGTGATCGATTTGCTGCTGGGAAAGGAGTAACTCCGATGCCCGCTACGAAACGCCTCAAAAAGAAGCCTTTTGATATCGAAGAAGCGATCCCGCTCCTGCGAGAAGCGGTTGCCCCGTACCCGAAAGCCGCCCTTTTTGAACTCGCGGGCGAGGGCTATACTTCCGTCTTCGAGATCCTCGTCGCGTGCATCATCTCCATTCGCACGCGGGACGAAACGACACTTCCCGTGTCGCGCCGGTTGTTCGCGGCCGCACCGAAACCGGCCGACATTGCCGCGCTATCAGTGAAGGAAATCGAGCGCCTCATTTACCCCTCCACGTTCCACGACGTGAAGGCCGGGACCATTCGCACTATCGCGCGCGAAACGGTCGAGAAGCACGATGGCGTGTTGCCGTGCGATGCCGACGAACTGATGAAGTTTAAGGGCGTCGGACCCAAGTGCGCGAACCTCGCGGTCGGCATCACGTGCGGCCAGATGCTCACGGGCGTGGACATTCACGTTCATCGCGTTACGAACCGGTGGGGCTACGTGAGTGCGAAGACGCCAGAAAAGACGATGGACGCGCTACACGAGAAGCTCCCTCAACACTTGCGGGTCGAGATCAACGCGCTGCTCGTACCGTTCGGCAAGCACATCTGCACTGGCGACCGGCCCAAGTGCTCGTCGTGCCCGCTGTTGGAAATGTGCCAACAGGTGGGCGTCACACGACACGAATAAAACGCTCCCGCCCAGCAACTGGTTCACCGAGCGGGAGCGCAGATGATTGTCACTACTTAGGCGGCATCTTTCCCGGAACGACAGTTCCACCGGGAACCACCGTGCCCGGCTGGACCGCGCCCGGCATCAGCGCCGGACCGCCTGGGTAACCCGGTTGGCCAGGATAGTACGCACCCGGAGGAACACTATAGCTGGAACCGCAACCGCCACACGGCGGCGGGGGAGCACACGCAACCGTAGCCGACTTCCGACCGCGTTTCTTACCGCATGCCGAAGCGTCGTCCGCGAACGCAGCGAACGAAGCAACGCTCAGAGCGAAGAGAGCGAGGGTACGCATCATGATACCTCACGGGTGCGAGACGCCCAAAATGGCCGTCCCTGCCCAAAAGTGAGCAATCAACGCGCCCATTTTTGGCCATTTTCGACATTCTCCGCTCATTTTGAGGATGCCCCTCACTTCAGTTGTTACGGCCAAGAATTTAACGCGAGGGATTTCGCCCCCACGCGGACAATATCCGGACGATGAGCGACGGCGACCCTTGGCACGAGCGGGCGATCCGCGACGCGGTCCTAGCCGGCGACGCGACCGCGTGGCGCCAGTGGTTCGATGCGCACTACGAGCGCCTCGCCGACTACGTCCGCTGGCGCTGCGGCGGGCTGCGTGACCTGACGGACGACGTGCTCCAGGAGACGTGGTTGACGGCCGTTCGGCGGGTGCGCGCGTTCGACCCGGCGCGCGGCGCGTTCTTTCACTGGCTCTGCGGGATCGCGTCCAACGCCGCCCGCAACGCGATCCGCTCCCGGTACCGGCGGAACGCGCAACTCCGACCGCTCACGCCGGGCGACGACCGCCCCTGTCCGGACGCGCGGGCCGAAATCGAAAAGGCCGAGCGCGTGGCCGCAGCGCTCGCGGCACTACCCGACCACTACGAGGCCGTGTTGCGGGCCAAGTACCTCGACCGGCAAACGGCCGACGAGATCGCCGCCGCACGCAACGATTCGCCCAAAGCAGTGGAATCTCTGCTCGCACGCGCCCGACAAGCGTTCCGCGCGATTTACGAGAACGGCCATGAGTGACGCACTACCCCCTGACGACCTCGACGACCTACTGGCGCCCCCACCGCCATCGACCGACATACCTCTGCGAAGCGTGCTTCTGCGTGCCACACAGCGCCGCGTCGGTCGAACCAAGTGGGTCCGGCGCGCGGGCAAGGTCGCGGCCGTGGCCGCGGTGTTCGTGGTGGGCGTTGGTGTGGGGGCTCTGCGCACACCGCCCGAGCGCGAAAAAGTGGTCGTTACCCGTGAAGTGGAAACGGTCGTGGTGACGGTCCCGGTGGTCGTTCCGGTCGTGATCTCCGCGACCGAGCCTCCATCTGTTCCGCCGCCAACCCTCACTGCCGCCCGGCTCGAACTGGACGCGGAACAAGCAGATGGCGCGGCCGCGGCCACGCTCTACCGGCGCGCGGGCGACAAGTATTTGGCCGCCGAACAGGACTACGCGAACGCGGCCCGCTGCTACCGACTGTTCCTCACCCGGGGCGGCGACACCGCGTTGTCGCCGGAACCGGAGGATTCGTGGTTGCTCACGTCCCTCAAGAACGCGGCATTCAAGGAGAAGATCCATGCGACGACTGACGGCTAGCGCGCTCTTCGCGCTCACGCTCTGCGCCACAACGATCAGCGCGCAGCCCCAGAATCCCGAACCTCAGCCCAAGGCGCTGGGCGACAAGGCGGACAAGAAGCCGGCCGACCCGACGGACGCGGGAATTAGCGCCGCGCTCGCGAATGACGCGGACGTGAAAATGGCGAAGGCGAAGATTCAGCTCGCCGAGGCCGAACTCGCCAAAGCGCGCCAAGTCGTCACTCTCAAAGTGCTGACACTGAAGGCCAAAATCGACCAACTCAAGAGCGAACTGGTCGCAGCCGAGGAGCGCGTCAAGGCAACTAAAGGCATGGTTGATAAGGGGACGCTCCCTCAAGCACCGCTGCTCGTCGAGCGCGAGAAGCTCGCCACGGCGAAGACCGCCCTCGCACTGGCCGAAGCCGAGTGGAAGCTGCTCACGGGCAGCGACAGTGACAAACTCACAGCTCGGGTGGTCGATTTAGTGGCGCTCGAAGAACGCCGTATGGCACGCGAGCGAGATGCCGAACTCGAACGCTTGGTAATTGCCCAACGAGAACTCTTGATTCGCGCACGCAAAGCCCCGGTCGGCGCGATACCGGACCAAATTCGCGCAGCACTTGATAAGCCCGTGAAGCTCGGCGCGAAGGGTGAAAGAGTGCCGTTCGAGAAAGCGTTGGAAATGTTCAAGAAGGAGGCCGGATTGGATGTCCCGGTTCGCGGGTTTCCCATAGCGGAATTTGACGCCGTCACGGGCAGGCAATTGCTCGATTCCACGGGACAACCGCGCACCATCGGGATCATGTCCCAGGGTGAAACGCTTTCAGTCGGCGCCTGGTTCCAGTTACTTCAGGATGAGAACCGCGGGGCGTTTTACGTTCGCGAGTACGGATTGTTGTTCGCGACGACGGCTCCCCCGGATGCGCCGACGCTCACCGAGTTCTGGAAGCAAAAGCCTGTCGCGAAGCCCGAACCGCAATCGGAACCCAAACCCGAACCGAAACCCAAAACCGAACAGAAGTGATTCTCCCCGCGTGCGCACGAGTCGTGCGCACGCGGAGGTTCTGGTTACTGGTAGTCGTAACCGATGTGGAACG
Source organism: Gemmata massiliana (assembly GCA_000531095.1). Classification (GTDB taxonomy): domain Bacteria; phylum Planctomycetota; class Planctomycetia; order Gemmatales; family Gemmataceae; genus Gemmata; species Gemmata massiliana. The sequence goes on from HG799465.1 coordinate 977,666, forward strand.
TCACGCGACCGTCGGGCAGCCGGCGGATGTTGGTGATGTACACGGTCGAACCGCCCCCCAACTGACTCTTACTCGATGGAATCGTGTACGGCGTGAAGCTGTCGTTCGCCGCGCTGGGGTAAGGCACCGAAACTCAGGTGAAACGTTTCGGTCCGCGTGCGCCTTCAACGCCGTGGGACTCTTCCAGCACCGGCTTGTTGTTCACCACGCGCCAAACCAACAGCCCCTCGCCCGGCAGCTTCTCGTCCCACCCCGTCTTCTTGCGCACTTCCAGCAGGAAGTATTCGCTCCCGTCGGGCCGCACCTTGATCTTGAAGCACTGCGACGGGTCGTTCTCGATCGGCGACAGGATCAGCTTCTGCTTCACGCTCGGGTCGATCACGGTCGGCTTCACCCAGCCGAGCACTTCCTTGCTCCACGCGCTGAAGTGCTGCGGGCGCCCGTTGCCGATCTGGTTGGACATCGCGCACCACTGCCCCACGCCCTCGCTCCCCGGCAGTTCGGGCCGGGCGTACAGGTCCGGCAACCCGAGCATGTGACCGAACTCGTGGCAGAACACGCTGATGTCGTTCATCGTGCTCCCGCCCTCCTGCACGATGAAGTACGGGAGGTTGCGCCCGCCGTAGCTCACGTTCGCCCGGTGCGGCCAGTACAGCCCGCCCCGCGTGGTCTGCACGCGGCCGCCCGCGTACAGGAAGAACACCCCGTCGAACTCCTTGAGCGCGTCCTTCCCGGCCTTCTTCGTGTACAGGTCGAGCGCCTCGGTCAGCAGCGCCTTCTTCTCGCCGGCGCTGGTGCCGCTGCCGCTGGAGTAGTCCATCCGCTTCTTGGACGCTTCCACCCACCCCACGAACTTCCCGTTGATCTTGAACGTGCCGTAGCTGAGTTCCTTGTAGTAGTCGTTCATGCTGCCGAAGACCTGCTGGCCGGTCGCGTTCTTGTCCTTGTACGTCCCCAGGCTGAACATCGAGTCTTCCCAGGACTGGTCCTCGATCTTCGGGTTGTGCTTCACGTCCGGGTACTCGACCCCGATGATGGCGAGGTTGTACGTGGGCTTGCGCCACGAGCGCGGCAGCCGGTCGTCCCAGCCCATACCCTTCCCACCTCCACCGCCCGCCTCGGCCGCCATCGGGCTGGTTGCGGCTTTCAACTTGGTCGTGATGGTCTTGGGGCTACCGCCACGGGACACGGTGAACGCGACCGAATCGCCGGCCAGCTTGCTCCGCAGTACGTCCCGTACCCACGCGGCGGTCGTTGCAACTTCGCTACCGAGTTTGAGTACCACGTCGCCTTCTCGTAACCCGGCTTCTTCGGCCGGCGAATCGGGCGCGAGCGCCTCGATCACCGGGCGCCCGCCCTTCTCGCTCACCATCACGCCGAGGTACCCGGCCGCGAGGTTAAACGAACCTGATGTTGTGGGCGAATCTTTGACCGTCTTGGCGGTTTTCACCGTCTTGTAGCCGCCCGGAGTGGGGAACGGCGCGACTTCGGGCTCCGCTCGGCCCGCTCCGGCCAGCAACAAAACCGACAGCGATGCGAACGTTCCGAGTGTGAGGCAGCGAGTGTGCGTCATGTGGCACGCGCGAAGAAGGTGAAAATGAGAAACGCGGGGAGTAGTCGCGTTGTAGCCCATGAGATGTGAAGCGGAAATGAAAAACGATCGTTACGATCGCTTGTTTTGATCCCCGGCCCGGGTTAAGAATCCCAAACACCGCCCCGAACCCGGAGCCGACACGTGCGCATTCCCTTTCTCACCGCCCTGGCCACCATCGCCCTCGTACTCGCCCCGGCCCGCGGAGCGGACGATGCCATAGAAAAGGAACTCAAGCGGTTCGAGGGCGAGTGGAAAGTGGTCGAACTAACGAAAGACGGCGAGACACGAAAGCGCGACAAGCTCAAGGACCAAGTCTGGTCGTTTAAGGGCGATAAACTGGTCCCACTCGACAACAAAGACGACGTGGCGACGATCAAGATCGACCTGGGCAAAAAGCCGGCGGCGCTGGACATCATCGACAAGAGCGGCGACCGGGTCGAAAGCATTTACAGGTTCACCGGAGACGACAAGCTCACGATCTGTGGGCAGACGGACGGCAAGCGCCCAACCGAGTTCGCGGCGAAAAAAGGCTCCGGGGCCATGCTGTTCGTGCTGGAGCGCGTCAAGAAGTGAGGCGCGCCGCGGAGCGCCGGGTGGGGGCTTCCTTTTTCGCGCGTCGCCGGTTACGCTCTTCACGTCTCCTACTCACTTCGGGAACCTCACCCCATGTTGAAGCGCCTCGCGTTACTCGCGTCCGTCGGAGCCGCGTTCGCTGTTGTTGTGTACGCCTCCGCGGACAAAGCGGCCGATGAGTCCAAGCAGTTGCCCGTACCCGAGATGAAGTTCAACGACGTCAAGGAAATCGCTCCGGGCGTCTTCTTCCGCTACTCGTCCATCGCGGCCAACGACCCGAAGATCCCGTTCGGCGGGAGCAACCACACCTGGGTCGTCTTCAAAGATTACGTCGTGGTGATTGATGCGAACTTCCCGAAGGAAGCCGCCGACGTGATCGCGGACATCAAAAAGACCACGAAGAAGCCCATCAAGTACGTCCTGGACACCCACCACCACGGCGACCACGCCTACGGCAACACCATCTGGGCGAAGGAGGGCGCGCAGATCGTCGCGCACAAGAACGCCGCCCGGTTGCTAAAAGCGAACGGCCCGAAGCAGTGGGAGGACGCCGCGAAGGACCGCAAGGACATCAAGGACAACGAACTCAAGCAGGTGGACATCTCCTTCGACGACAAGTTCGAGTTGAAGGACGAAACGCAGCACGTCGTCTTCATGCACTTCGGGCACAGCCACACGTCCGGCGACGCGAGCGCGTACCTGCCGAAGCACAAGATCCTCTGCACCGGCGACGCCTGCGTGAACGGCGCGTTCAACTACATGGGCCACTCCAACTCCGCGAGCTGGATCAAGTGCCTCGAAGCAATGGGCAAACTGGAAATCGATCTCATCTGCCCCGGGCACGGGAAAGTGGCCCGCAAAGACCTACTCGCAAAGGAGACGCGGTACTTCACCGAACTCCGCGCCGCGGTGAAGAAGGGGATCGAAGACAAGAAGTCGATCGAAGACATCACGAAGGGCCTGGACTTCCCGTGGTACAAGGAGTGGACCGGCGTCGGCGTGGCGGAAACCGACATGAACAAGGACAGCGTCAAGCACGTGTACAATGAGCTAATGGGCAAGATCGATCACGACCGGCTCGGCGCGGCCCCCTCCCCGCTCGACTGGCGCACGGCCCCCACGGGCGTCGCGGCCAAGTAGCCCCTACCCTTGCGAGTGAGCGTGGGAATGTCCTACGCTCACTTCATGACTCACTGCGTGCTCCCCTCCGCCACCGACCTCGCCAAGTTATTCGCGCTCAAGTACGGCGATCCCGCCACGACGGGACCGAACCCGCGGCGCCGGCACGCCCACAATTACTTCCTGCCCGCTGACGTGTACGAAGCGACCGTGGCGAACGCCGTGTTTCCCGGCTGCGCCTGGCTCGACGTCGGCGGAGGGGCGAGCCCGTTTCCCGATAACGCTAAACTCGCGGGCGAACTTGCCGCTCGCACAAGTCATTTCGTGGGAGTCGATCCCAGTGCGAACGTTTTCGACAATCCGTACACACACGAGAAGCATCAAGCGTTCATCGAAGATTACACCGCCCCCGCGCCCTTCGACCTCGCAACACTCCGAATGGTCGCGGAGCACGTCACCTCGCCAACGGCAGTTATTAACGCGCTCGCGCGACTCGTGAAACCCGGCGGGCTGGCGATCGTGTTCACGGTCGATCTGTGGTCACCGATTACGGTGGTGTCGCGTGTAGTCCCATTCGATCTACACTACCCGGTGAAGAAGCTACTTTGGGGCGGTGAGGAGAAGGACACGTTCCCGACCGCGTACCGGATGAACACGCGACGCGATCTCAAGCGCCTCTTTGCTCGGGGCGGGTTCTGCGAATCGGAGTTCGCGTGGGTCGACGATTGCTCCGCGCTCTCGCGCTTCCCGCTCTTAAACACTGTGGAATTGGTGACCCGGAGCGCGCTACGAAAAGTGGCACTGCGCTACCCCGAATGCAACTTGCTGGGTGTTTATCGCCGGAAGTGAAGCCAACGGAGTGAGTGTTTTGTGCGCGGTCCCGCGGCTCATGTCAGCAAACCGCGGAGCGCCTCATTCACCGATTACCGACCGTCCACTTGCGAATCGCACCTGTGTGGAGAACGCGCAACCGCCTCATCTAAACTCGGTCCAAACGACCTGGTCGTCGTACAACTCCAACTCTTCTCGCAGGATTTCTCCCAGCCGGATGATGTCCTCGAGGCGGAAATACACGCTGTTGAAAATCAGGTCGGGAGCCGCTGACAGTTTCAGATGGTAGCTCGCCACGCCATTCGCGTCGTGGTGCGTCCAAATAACTTCATCAATCTCGGCCCAACGACAAACCTGCGGAGTACCGCGGTAGACGTAAACCAGCCCGTCCCGGAAAACCAACAACCGCCGGTCGCGGCCGATGTATTCCCAAACGAAGTAAACAACTCCAAGAATCAAAAACAGCACCCCGGCCCCGAGAATGATCCCGCGGGCCGTTGAGGTGATCCCGTCGAAAACGATCACGTCCAGGGCGATCAACACTGCCAAAACGAACCCGAACAAGCTGCCTGCGGTCAACATGGCCGCGTAGTACAAGTACGCTTGCCGGAAGGGAAGCACGTCCTTCAGTGGCCCCAAGGTGCGCGCTTCCGGAGGTATTTCCTCGATCTCCGCCATTCTGCCCCCTCGTGGTATCGGTCGAACGTGTGGCCTACTGGACCGGTCTAAAATTTACTCGCTCTCCGATACTAGATCAACACCCTCGCACTCGATCGCAGCCGCGGCCCTGGGACTGCGGCCGCGATCGAGCGCGCGGGGGCGACGGCGACGGCGGTGCTATCGCCCTACAGTTGACGGGCCGCAACTTTCGTCGCGACCGGCTCGCAGAACCGGGACGCCTCTCCGGTGGAAGAGGCACCGTGGATTTCCAGTTACCCCCCCCGAATACAGCTCTTCGTAATTTCCGCTACCGTCATTTGTTAGGGTCGATCTCGGCACCAGAAATTTGACAACACCTCAAAGCGCTCCCAGAGTTCAGGCGGGATTCTACGGCGATTCTCCCTCCGCCCCGAAAGTGGGCCGCCCCAAACGCGCCATAGCACGCGCGGAGCCAGCCTATGCCCGCGACAGTCAAAAACGCCCGACTGCCGTCCGTGCCCCGCTACGAGTTCGGCGCCGCGATCGGTTCCGGCGGCATGGGGACCGTGTACCGCGCCCTCGACCGCACCACCAAAGGGTTGGTCGCGATCAAGGTGCTGCGGACCAAAATCTCCGAGAACCACTCCGTTCACCAGCGCCTGTTCCAAGAGTTTCGCGCCGCGACCCAACTCGAACACCCGAACATCGTCCGCGCGCTCGACATCGGGATCGACGGCTCCATCAGCTACCTCGTGTACGAACTGGTTGAGGGCGCCAACCTCGGCGACCGGATCGTGGCCGCGGGCAAGATCCCCGAGGCCGAAGCGGTCCGGGTCATCACGCAGGTGGCCCAGGCGCTCCACTACGCGCACCTGCACCAGGTCGTCCACCGCGACATCAAGCCGGACAACATCCTCGTGCTACCGGACGGGCGCGCGAAGCTCACCGACTTCGGGCTGGCGAAGGACTACAACAACGACCTCGACCTGACGAGCCACGCCAGCGCGCTGGGCACGCCGAACTTCATGGCCCCGGAGCAGTTCGGGAACGCGAAAACCGCCGACGCCCGGTGCGACGTGTACGCACTCGGAGCGACGCTTTACAACGCGGTGACCGGGAAACTGCCGTTTCACGCGAAATTCCCACTCGCGATCCTCGCGCGCAAAGAAAAAGAAACGCTCTCCGCCCGGTCCGTGGTGCCCGAACTCAGCGAGCGCGTGGACGCGGCCATTCGGAGCGCACTGCACGTTGACCCGGACCAGCGCCCCCAATCGTGCCTGGAGTTCTTCAAGCTGCTCACCACGCGGTCGAAGTTCGAGGCGGATGTGCCGGACCTGAGCACGCTCCAGTACAAGAAAACGGCTGGTCCGAGCGACCGCCGCGGCTGCATCCGGCACGCGCTAGATATGGGTACGTGTGGCGTGATCGATACCTCGGCCACGGGCACCGGGAACCCCGAGAGCGAGGAGATGTGGCCACTGGTGGTTCGTGACGTATCAACGAGCGGGTTGGGCGTACTCCTCGCGCGCCGGTTCGAGTTGGGGACCGAACTGACGATCGAGTTTTTGACGGGTGAGTCCGAAGTGGCCCGTCTCGAAGTGCGCGTGGTGCGCATCGAACCAGAAAAAGCCGGGCACTGGATTCACGGGTGCGTGTTCAAGACCAACCTGAGCGACGACGAACTCGAAGACCTAATCAAGTTCGCCTGAGATAACCGGTTCGTCGCGCGGATCAGCGGCGAGACGAACCGAGCACCGACCCCACTACTTCGCGCCCGGCACCGACCGGCCCATCGTGCGCAGTAGCAGTTTCATGTCCTCCCACGTCTCGCGCTTCACTCGCTCGGTCGCGTCCTTCTCGATGTCGTTCGGGTGGTGCGTACAAATCAGCGGCACCCCGCGGTACTCGTGAACCTGCCCGCGCAGCGCGCTCATCGTGAGGTTCTTTCCGGTCAGTAGCTTCGCTGCCGTGAGCCCCAGCGCAACGACGTACTTGGGGTTCACCAGCTCGAACTGTCGGCGGAAGAAGTCGCGACAGTTTCCGCACTCCGCCATCGTCGGCGCGCGGTTCCGCGGTGGCCGGCACTTGATGATGTTGAGCAGGTACTCTTGCGACGACGGCAACTGGCACGCGGCAATAATGCGCCGAAGCAACTGCCCGCCCTTACCGACGAACGGCTCGCCCTGCGCGTCCTCTTCGGACCCGGGAGCATCCCCGACGAACGCGACCTCCGGGTCGAGCGGCCCGGCCCCGAACACCGGTTGCGTGCGGACCGCGAACAGTTCGCTGCACTTGTCGCAGTTCTCGATTTCTTTCGCGAGAACGGTTAGTTCCTGGCGCCGCGTTTCGATCGGGTTGGGTGCGTTCGGCACGGCCTCAACGGGCGCAACAAATATCGGCGGTGCAACGAGGCGACGGGGAGCGAGACGCTCGCCACGCGGTACGAGCAATACTCCCGCCGCACGAAGCGATTCGAGGTGCGCCCGCACCTGTTGAACCAGATCAACCGCACCGTCCGCCGACATGAAACCACCCCTCAGCACACTCAAACTTCACCCCAACGTACCCCAAATCCCCGCGGCCCAGCAATGTCGGGATCGTGGGGCCGAAAATCGCACTCTCACGGTTGCAAAACGACTCTGGCCCGGAACTACCATCGGCAGTTCCGGGCCAGAGAACGTCGAGGATTTCTTCTGAAACATGTCCCAGAAAGAGAACCCGTATCAACTGCCGGTGCTCACTTCTTCTTTTTGGTGCTCTTTAACTCGAAGTTCACGTTCTCGTTCACGCCCTCTTTCAGCGTGATTTTGAGCGTACTCTGCTTGTTGTACTCGTCCGGGACCAGTTCCTGGAGCGTGTCCACTTCCGGACTTTCCTTCGTGTCGAACATCTTGTGCTTGCCGACCACCTTCGACGCATTGATGGTGACCGTCATTTCACCGACAGAGGCTTCGACCTTGTACTTACCCTTCTCGATACCCCCGCCGACACTCTGCCCGGCGCCACCCGCCGGGTAGAACTGGATGATCCCGTTCTCGACGGGCACGCCGTCCAGGGTCACGGTACCGGTCACTTCGGCTCTCGGCGTCCCTCCGCACCCGGCCAGGAACGCGCTGGTCAGGACCGCGGCGGCGAACAGGGCACGGGTCCACATTCGGTTTCGGTTACTCATTGACCATGTCTCCGTGCGTGGCGGTTCCCAGGGCCTTCCATGCGACCGCGTTGATCCCGTTCGTGTAGAACGCGACCGAGCCGTCACACCGCACGGCGTTCACCCCGCCCGTGTGCTTGCTCCGGGCGCTCATCAGGTTGTCGCCGGCCTGAACGCAGGGCATCGTCTGGTCCGGGTTCGCGGCCACGCTCGGCCAGCAGACGTTCGAGTTCCGGTCGATCCCCGCGTTCGGGGTGTTGAGCGTCATGAACCAGTGCGAGTTGCCGTCGTTCATGACGTCCCCGCGGCCGTCGCTGGCGTTGTCCTGGGCGGGGAGCCGCGTTTCGGACAGCATGAGCGTGTTCGAGGTGCCGTCGCTGATCCCGACCAGCGTCCGGCGGTACGGGACGTAGCCCCCGAACCCGCCGCTGGAGACCCACCCGAACGGGCCGTCGGCGGGGTCGACGCCGGTGCCCTCGGCGAACAGGTAGTTGCCCCCGTAGTTCGCGACGTAGTTCCCGCGGACGCGGTAGTACGGGTCATACGACCACAGGGCGCCCGGCCGGTCGCTCGGGCAGTAGTACATCTTCTGCGGGAGCGCCACGAGCCCGGTGAACTGGTTCATGACGCAGTTCGGCGACTCGTAGAACCCGCCGTTCCGGTTGTACTGGTTCGCCAGGGCCGTCTGTTCCAGGTACGACCAGAGTTCGACGTAGAACGTCCGGCGCGGGGTGCGCTGGCCCGCGTAGGGGAGCGTGTTGTTCGCGTCGTGGTAATTGTGCATGGCCAGCCCCCACTGCTTGAGGTTGTTCTGGCAGCTCATGCGGGCCGCCGCCTCACGAACCTTTTGCACCGCGGGGAGCAGGAGCCCGATCAGAATGGCGATGATGGCGATGACGACGAGTAACTCGATCAATGTGAATGCGCGGTTCCGTCTCATTCAAGACTCCAGACCTAGAGGGAGAAATAGATCCGAACGAGCCCACACGCTCGTGTGCCGAAGATTTGAAGTTCTGAAAAATTGCGCGCTCGCGCCGGAGGTGGGGTACCACCTCGAACGGGGCCGCTCTTTAAAAAGTCCTCAAAACCGGGGCGAGTTAGTAGGCGATCGGCGGCAAGGCGGGCGGGGCGATGGCGGGCAACCGAACCGAATTGAGCGAGGTGTGTATTTTACGGACGGGGGTCCGGGAAAAGCAAGGGGACTGGCCAGCTTAAAATAGCTTAATCAATCAAGTAAAATTAATAATCAATGTCTATTCCCGGAATGAGCAAGTCGCGAACGCACTCGTTGCACCGGTGAGGCACATTCATATAAGTGCGTTCGCGAACAGAATCCTCTGCTCATTTATGCGGCACCCGTGCCGCTCACATCGCCATCGTGACCGTCTTCACTTCGGTGTAGAGTTGGAGCGCGTACTGCCCCAACTCGCGCCCGATGCCCGACATCTTGAACCCGCCGAACGGCGCGCCCGCGTCGAACACGTCGAAGCAGTTCACCCACACCGTCCCGGCCCGCAGCCCGTTCGCCAGGCGCAGGGCTTTTTTCACGTCCTTCGTCCACACCGCCGCCGCGAGGCCGTACTGGGTGCGGTTCCCGCGTGCGATCACCTCGTCGGCGTCCTTGAAGCGCAAGATGCTCATCACCGGCCCGAAGATCTCCTCTTGTGCGATCTTCATGTCGTCCTTCACGTCGCCGAACACGGTCGGTTGCACGAAGTACCCCTTCTCGCCCACGCGCCCGCCGCCCGCGAGCATCTTCGCTCCGTCCTTCTTGCCCCGCCGCGATGTAGCCGAGCACACGATCGAACTGCTCCTGGCTCAACTTTGCGGCCCCTGCTCGGTGTCCGACGCGAACGGGTCGCCGACCTTGCGCCCCTTCGCCTTCTCGACGATCTTGGCGACAAACGCATCGTACACCGAGTCCTGCACGAACAGCCGGCTCCCGGCGCAGCAGCACTGCCCCTGGTTGAAGAACAGCCCGAAGTACGCCCCCTCGACCGCGGCGTCGAGGTCCGCGTCGGCGAACACGATGTTTGGGGACTTCCCACCGAGCTCCAGTGACACGCGCTTGAGGTTGGACTGCGCCGCGGCGGTCATCACGATCTTGCCGGTCCCGGTTTCGCCCGTGAACGCGATCTTGTCCACGTCCATGTGTCCGGAGAGGGCTGCGCCCGCGGTGGGGCCGTACCCCGGGACGACGTTAATCACGCCGTCGGGGAACCCGACTTCCTGTGCAAGTTGCGCGACACGAAGGGCGGTCAGCGGGGTCTGCTCCGCGGGCTTCAGCACGAGGGTGTTACCGCACGCGAGGGCCGGCCCCCACTTCCAGGCTTGCATCAGGAGCGGGAAGTTCCACGGGATGATCTGCCCCACGACGCCGATCGGTTCGTGCCGCGTGTACGTGAAGAACGGGCCGTTGATGGGAATGGTCTGGCCGAAGATCTTGTCGGCCCAGCCCGCGTAGTAGCGGTAGCACGCGATGCTGAGCGGTAGGTCGGCGCCCATCGCGTCGTTGAGCGGCTTGCCGTTGTCGAGCGATTCGAGCGCCGCGAGCTCCTCTTTGTGCTCCTCCACGGCGTCGGCGAGCTTGTTGAGCAGTCGGCCGCGTTCGCTCGCGTTCATGCGCGCCCACGGTCCGTTTTCAAACGCCTCGCGCGCGGCCCTAACCGCGAGATCGATGTCGGCCTTGTCCCCCTCCGCGATGTTGCAGATGACCGACCCGTCCGTCGGGTCGGTGGTGGCGAACGTCTTGCCGCTGGCGCTGTTCACCCACTTCCCGCCGATCAGCATCTTCTGATCGACGACGCGGGGTTTGGCGCGAGCGTGCTTCGCTGCAGTCGGTGCGGTGGCGGTGGCCATGAGAGGAACTCCGGGAGAGTGACGGACGGTACCGGTCGCCATTGTCTCCCGGGGCACGTGCGCGTCAAGAAGTTGGTGGCCGAACACCGTTCGTACACGCGCCGAGCGATCTTGAGACAGTACCGATCCCGCCGATCATTTTCGCGCCGCTACAAGTCACATATTCGCTTCAAGCCAGTGGACCATAAAAGTCGACCACTTCTGAGACAATCAGTTCGGTGCTGTGGTCGGTGTATCCCGGCGGGGGCCGGGATCGCCCAGAGGGGATAGGTAACTCGGGGGAATCGCTCATGAGAACGAGACTGCAAAGATTGGGGCGCGGAGCGGCGCTAGCGCTCCCTCTCGCACTGGCGGCGTGTCAGACGCTCATTAAGCCACCGGAGCCGTGCGGGGACACGGGCGGACTCACGCCCGCGTGTCACAAAGATCCCACCCTCGAAGCGGTGGCCAGTGACATCGATCACATTGAGAAGCACATCGACCTCTGGGGGAGCATCACCACGAAGCACCCTGACGTGTGGGGCTCAGCCCGCATGACCAAGTACCAACAGGACGTGGAAACCATCTTTGCTCTGGAACTCAAGAACCCGGCCAAAATCGACGAGAAGGTGACCGCGTTCCAGGGCGCCCGCGCGCGGGCCGATCAGGCGTTCCTCGCGCAGGCTGTCGCGATCAACGCCGCCTTTTCTGGGCGGCAGGCGGCGCTACTCGACCCGAACCCGGTCACAGTTGTAACGGGCACACGAACGCTAACGTCCAATTCCACCGGTGACTCGACGGGCACGGTGGGTATTGGCAACTCTACCGACAACGAGGCGGGCAAAGACCCCGTCGTGAAGAACAACCAGAAGAGTTCGACGGATACCACATCAAAGGCCAATACCGGTGATGATTTAAAACAAACATTTAATACGGCCGTACCGAAAACTGTTGAGATCCCCAAGGGCGCGACGATCCCCAGCGATTTCAGGACTTTCGTGGATTCTAAGATGGACGTGACGCGGACCGTTCCACGGCTGCCCGAACTACCGGGGTTCACCGGCCCCACGGGTCTTCAGCTCGAACCGACGATCATCCTCGACGAGAAAAAGCGGTTTCTCGATCACCTGAACCAGATTCGGCGCGTCAACGAGGGGGACGACACCGCCGACTCGCCCGGGTACGCACTGTACCTGGTGCGGGTGCCGGTCTCGGTGCTCCCGGGCAAGCGGACCGACTCCGGCCACGGGGCGGAAATCATGATGTCGGTCAAGCCCATTATCGGCGACGACCTGCTGCCGAGCACGTTCCGCAGCCTCGTCACCAACGACATGGTCGATCAGTTCAGCGAGCTGATGACGGTCGCGCTTAACTCGGATCGCGAGTCTCTGATCGCCGCCCTCGGCGACAAAGCCGGCATATCGGCCGATAAAGTCGCGGCCGCTCGGGAAAAGTACCCCAAGGCGACGGAGAAGGAATATCTCCAAAAGATGGTATCACGTGTGCGCCCCAAATACACGGCCGCACGACCGTCGCGCCACGCCGAATACGCGTTCCCGATGAACCACCTCGAGGAGTTGTTCGGCGAGACCTTCGTTCAATCGCTCGTCGTCGCTGCTATGGCCCACTACAGGGTCGAACTCGAACGGGACCAGGTGATTCACCTGCACGACACCCGCGCAGCGGTCCGCGAACAGGTCGTCGCGGGGTACCGGTTTCTGACCACCGCCAACCCGCACACATGGGCACTATGCACGCACGACTTGGCCCGGGCCGTTCGCGACGTGAACGGTACCACCGGGGGTACCACGATTGCCCATTACCGTGCCCAGTACGATAAAATGCTCGCGCGCGAGTCCGGGGGCCAAAAGAGCATCGAGTCCGACCGGCTCGCGATCAAGGCCCTCGGCTGGGCGGTGCTGCTCGAGTCAGCGCTCCTGAACGATCAACTCGTGCGTGATATCAAGGAGACGATGACCCACAAGGGCGCGGTCCCCACGGCGGAGGGGTGGCAGGATTACTTCCACCCGGAGCCGAGCCCGACCGCGCGCCGCGCGTTCAACGACTACGTTGCGTGTCGCTGGCCCATGTACACGTTCGCCGTGGACCCGGTTACGGAGCAGCAGAACGTCCAGGACACGCTCAGCCAGCGCCGGGAACTCCAACTGGCCCTGTCGCTCGCGTTCGCGTCGGGCAACATCTCCGCGGAGAGCTTCACCCGCTTCGCCCGGCGGCTGGAGGCCGACTACCAAACCATCGATCTGAACCGCACCGTGGTCGGGTTCTCGCACGGGGACAACACGTTCGGGTGGCGCTTCTACCCGCGGTTCCAGACCCCGGAGATCCCCGGTAACTTGACCGTGCTGACCCGCGACCTGATCGGCGGGAAGGCGTTCTCCAAGCGGCAGGAGGTCCACCAGCGGCGCCTGGAGCCCGGGCAGCGCGAGTGCGTCGCACTGGTCATCATGCCGTCGTTCGTCCCGTTCGCCGAGATCAACGTGAGCAGTTCGTGGTTCAATCTGAACGACCCCAAGCACAAGAGCCACAGCACGAAGGAGGCGGTGCAACTCAGCCGCCGATTGCACGCGATCGAAACAGTGTGCCCCAAGGGCGACCTGGAGCGCTACCAGGCCGGCGAGCTGAACCGCCTGCAGGCCAAGGCCAAGATGCTCTCGGCCCGGCTCCCGCTCCAGGACATGAAGTTCCCGGTGCCCTATGAGAACACGCTCGGCGGGTTCGAGTTCTTCAACTCGGGTATCACCGACCTGGCCCCGCAGCTCCGCGGCTGGTACGGCGCGGCCGGGTACGAGGGCAAGGCCGTCGAGCTGTTCCTCATGGGGGACAACTTCAGCGTCGTCAACACGAACATCATCGCCGGGGGCAAACAAGTTACGCCCAGGCTCATCAGCCGCCAGGTCGTGAGTGTCACAATCCCAGAGAATGCGGCCGTAAGCGAGGACAAGGCCGGGTTGTACAGCGAGAGCGGCAAGTTCATCGACGTCCGCCTGGCCACGCCCTACGGGGTGGGCGGGCCGCTGCGCATCCCGGTTCTCGGGCCGCCGCCGGAACCGGCGCCGGCGCCGAAGAACCCGGTCCCGCCCGTCCTCAACAAGATCGGCGACAAGCAGACGGTCGTCCTTGAGCGCGACACGGATCTCGTGCTCACCGGCACCGACTTCACTGCCGACACCCGTGTGTTCGCCGGGGGCAAGACCTGTGTGGCAGAGGTGTTGAGCCGTACGGTCGTAAAGGTGACCGTACCCAAGACGATCGTGCCGTTGCGGAAGGACGGAAAACTGTACGTGGAGGTCAAGGTCGCGACCCCTTACGGCGCGAGTGACCCGATCGAGGTTCCTGTGGTGCAGATCCCCGCACCGCCCGTGATGGCCACACCCAAACCGCCGGCGGCGTTCAGCGCCCCGACGCTAACGGTCGCCTTCCGCTACAAGAACCTGGGTATCGAGGCCGTCGAAGAACCGAACCGCCGGCCGGAACTGACGATCGCAGTGACCGACCCCGACGCAATCAATCTGCTCCAGGGTAAGGGGACTGCAACCATCGAACTTAAAGCCGATGGGATCGGCACGATCTCACTCGACAACGTGGCTTATAACGCGGAAGGGAAGCAACTGAGTGGCTTCTCGCTGGCCCTGATGACGAAAATCGTGGGTACTTGCGCGGCGCAGTTCGGCCCGGAAAACGTGAACCCGCCGGTACCCATCAAATTTGCCAGCGCGATCAAGGTGGACGGCAAAGCTCTCGAGATCGCTAACGGCCTCACCGTGAACTGGGTTCGCGTCCCGACCGAGAAGAAGTGATTGCAACAGAATTCGTGGCACCCAAGCCGTAACCCGTTCTCTCCCTTCTGCCCCGGTCGGTGCGCCTCGTGCGCGCCGACCGGGGTTTCTCATTTTCGCATCACTGGTAGGAACCGCCGCGGCGCGGGAACCTAGTTGTGATGACGACACTGCTGCACGCGGTCGCCCGCAGAGCCGAGGCGATCACCCCGGACGCCGACCTGCTCGCGCGGTTCACGCGCGACCGGGACCACGCCGCCTTTGAAGAACTGGTGCGCCGACACGGGCCACTCGTGTGGGCCGTGTGCCGACACATGCTCCCCGACCACGCCGACGCCGAAGATGCGTTTCAGGCCGTGTTCCTCGCGCTCGTGCGGTCCGCCGCGACCATCCGCGACGGCCGGACCGTGCCCGCGTGGTTGCACGGGGTCGCGGTGCGCGTCGCCACCCGCGCGAAGCGCTCGGGCGCCCGCCGGCGTCAGCGCGAACAGGTCGCGTCCCTTCCCGAATCCGAGCGCCCGGTGGCGTCCGCGACCTGGGACGCGCTCGTCCGGTCCGTTCACGAAGAAGTTCAGCAGCTCCCGGAAGTGGAGCGCACCGCCTTCGTGATGTGCGACCTGGAGGGCGTGTCGCAGCCGGACGCCGCGGCGCGGTTGGGCTGGCCGCTGGGGTCACTGTCCGGGCGCCTCTGCAAGGCACGTCAGCGACTCATGGAGCGACTCAGTGCCCGCGGGGTCGCGCCCGCGGTCGCGATCGGCATCGGAGTAACGGCCAGCACCACCGGCGCGGTGCCGGGCCGACTGTTCAACGTGGTCAGAGCCTTTCCCAGCACACCGACCGCGGCCTCGAACGCCGCGGCGGTGCTCGCTCGCGGATTTACCGAGGGTATCACAATGCGCGTGAAACTGATGATGGCGAGCGTGGTAATCACCGCGCTCGGGCTGACGGGCGGCGCGGCGCTGCTGTCGAAGGCCGACGCCCAACCGCCCGGTGGCGGGACCGGCACCAGTTCAAGCGGCGGAACGACGAGCGGCACCACGACGAGTAGTTCCGGATCCACAGGTGGTACGACGAGTGGAACGAGTTCCTCCGGTGCGGATGACACCGGAACGAGTACGAGCACGGCGAGCGGGACCACTAGTTCTACCGGTTCGGGCAGAACAGCCCCTTCGCCCGCATGGGAATACAAGTTCGTGGACGTGAGGAGCGACCGCAAAGCGTTCGAGTCGGCCATCACGCAGCACGGCAAGGACGGGTGGGAATTCTGTTCGTCCGAGCGCTTCGGTCCGGCGGAACTCGTCCTCGTGTTCAAGAAATCCAAGGGCGGAGCGAGCGGCTTCAACCCCTTCGGTGGTGGAGGTAGCGGCAGTTTCGGTGGAGCCGGATTCGGTCAACCAGGCGGAGGTAGCTCCCCGGGCGGCGGGGGCTTCGGCGGTAGTGGAGGCAACTTCCCAGGTGGCGGGGGAGGTAGCGGCGGATTCGGAGGAAACTTCGGTGGCGGGGGCGGTGGTAGCACCGGCGGTGGCGGAAATCGCGGCGCGTCAGCAGACCCCGAGCGCAGTTGGCAGATGCTCCAACGGCTCACGAACAGCACCGGCGACACCGTGGATCTCGGTGCGATCCCCCCACAAACGCGCGATTTCCTGAAGAGCATGACCGAACGAACGGGCGGTGTTCCGCTCCCCGAAAAGGGCACGATGACCAAAGACGAGTACCTCAAGTACCACGCACGAAACGAGGCCGCTCGCGGTGGAACCGGTAACAAAGGCGCGTCCGGCGGTGGTGGTACGGAAGGCGGTGGCGGCACGAACCCATTCAGCCCGCGTGCGAACCCGAGCCCGGGCGCACTCGACCAAAACCTGTTCCGCGTCGCAACACTGAAGAACGCGAAGGCGGACGACGTGGTGAAGGCGCTTCAGAAGGAATTCGAGAAGAAGGGATTCAAGAGTGTGGCCGATCGCGCTGCGAACGCGGTGGTCATCATCGCGAGCACGCCGGACGACCTCACGAGCGCGCTCAAGCGGATCAAGGAACTCGATACCCCCGCAACGCCCCGCGTGAGTGGTTCGGGAACGCCTGGGAAACCGGATGCGCTCGTCAACGTGTTCACATTAAAGCACGCAAAAGCCGAAGAACTGGTCACGGTGCTTCAAAAGCTGTTCCCGAACGGCACCATGACGGCGGACCCGCGCACCAACTCGATCGTCCTCAGCGGGGACACGGAAACGCTCGACACGGCACGGGCTCTCATTGCCCGCCTCGACATGGAAGTGGTCAAGCCGAAGTAGTCCGCACGCGCCTCCGAGTCGAGCGCACCGGGCTTCCATCCGGTGCGCTCTTTCTTTTTGTTGCAGGGGCGCGCACGCTCGCCGAAAAGCGCCCCGTCAGCGACAATAAACTCGTCCCCATTCCGACGAGTTTGTCATGCCACACCGTCCGACGTTCGACGAGTTCACCGCACTCGCGCGCGAGCACACCGTTGTGCCCGTGTACCGCCAGCTCACCGGCGACACGCTCACGCCCGTGTCCGCGTTCTGCAAGTTGCAAGAAGGGGACTGGTCGTTCCTGTTCGAGAGCGTCGTCGGCGGCGAGCGCGTGGGGCGGTACAGTTTTCTGGGCGCCGGGCCGTTCATGACGTTCCAGGCGCGCGGGAAAAACGTGGTCGTCCGGAACGCGGGCGAGCGCGAGGGCCGCGAGTTCACGTGCGAAGACCCGCTCCGGCTCCTGGAAGAAACGATCGCGCGGTTCCGCGCCCCGAGCGTGTTCGGCTTACCGCGGTTCTGCGGCGGCGCCGTCGGCTACGCGGGCTACGACACCGTTCGGTACGTGGAGCACCTGCCCAACGCCCCAGAGGACGACCGCAAACTGCCCGACCTGAGCTTCGGTTTCTACGACCGAATGGTCATCTTCGACCACGCCGCGAAGACGATCCTGGTCGTGGCGCACGCCCGGCTGGACGGGTACCAGGCGTCGGGCTCGGAGTACCGCGAAGACGACCTGCGGGCGGCGTACCAGGCCGCGTGCCGCGGGGTCGATGAACTGGTCGGGCGCCTCCAGCGTGGCGTCGCGGACATTCAACTGACGGACATCGACCCGAAGCGCCGGGCCTCCGCCGAGCCCCGGTCGCCGATCCCCGACGCGCGAATCCAATCGAACTTCACGCGCCCCACGTTCGAGGCCGCGGTGGAGAAGGTGCGCGAGTACATCAACGCGGGCGATGCGTTCCAGATCGTGCTCAGTCAGCGGTTCCGCACCGAAACGCGGGCGCGGCCGTTCGACATCTACCGCTCGCTGCGGGTCGTGAACCCCAGCCCGTTCATGTTCTTCGTGCGAGCCGGCGAGGTCACGCTCGTCGGGGCGTCGCCGGAAATCATGTGCCGCGTCGAGAACGGCGTCATCACGAACCGCCCGCTGGCCGGCACCCGGCGCCGCGGGGCGACGCCCGAAGAAGACGCGGCGCTCGCGGCCGAGCTAATCGCCGACCCGAAGGAACGGGCCGAGCACATCATGCTCGTGGACCTCGCGCGGAACGACGTCGGCCGCGTCGCGGAGTTGGGCAGCGTGAAGATCAGCGACCTGCTCACGGTCGAGCGCTACAGCCACGTCATGCACCTTTCGAGCACCGTCACAGGTAAGCTCCGGCCGGGGCTTACCGCGTTCGATGCCCTCCGCGCAAGTCTCCCGGCCGGCACGCTCTCAGGCGCACCGAAGGTACGAGCGATGGAAATCATCGACGAACTGGAACCGCACCGCCGCGGGCCGTATGGCGGGGCCGTCGGGTACGTTGACTTCAGCGGCAACATGGACACGTGCATCGCGCTACGCACGATGGTGCTGCTCGGCCAAACGGCTTACGTTCAGGCGGGGGCCGGGTTGGTCGCGGACAGCATCCCCGCGGCCGAGTACCAGGAAACTGTGGACAAAGCCGCGAGCCTGCTCCGCGCGATCGAGGTGGCCGAGACGCAGCTATAACGAGGGACCAGCGCCCATGCTGTTCGCGGACGATTTTGAAGGGTGGAAGAAGCTCGCCGCACTGATCGCGCTCGCGGTGCTTGTGACACTCGGGTTCGTATTTCGGGATTACGAATCGGGAGCAGCGGCCGGCGAACGGCTCCGAAAAAAGCACCCCGTACTCGCCCGTATCGTCGGCCTCCTGATACTGCTCGCGTTCGTCGTCCTCGTCGTATTCGTCCGCTCAAGATGAACCCGGAGCCGTTATGCGCTCGCGAATCGCGTGTCTGCTGTTGATGGCCACGGCGAGCGGCGTCGCGTTCCCACAGGAACCGCTGGTTTCGGGCGATCCGGCGCGCGTCGAGCGCATCCGCAAGGCTGCGATGCCGAAGATCGACAAGCCCGTCTCATTCGACACCCCCGAAGCCGACGCGATCCTCGCCGCCCTCGAAGTGTTCCCGGAAGACAACCCGTGGAACCTCGTCGTCAGCGGCTGGCCGCTGCACCCGAAATCAAAGGAAATCATCGCGTCCATCGGTGCGAGCAAGCCGCTGCGATACAACCCGGACATGAGCTTCGTGCTGGTCCCGCCCGGCGAGAAGAAGATCGATGTGAAGCTCGTGAGCTACCCGAAGGAGTCCGATAAGGGGCCGTACCCGCTGCCCGACGTCGTGCCGATCGAAGGATGGCCCGCGAGCTACAAACGAAACGCCAAGCTGAAGGACGTCACGCTCGAAGACGTTCAACGCGACAAGTTGAAAGAGAACGGCGACCGACACGCGATCGTCGTCGACCCGACCAACCGAATGCTGTACGAGTTCTACCAACTGAAGAAGACCGATACGGGCTGGCAGGCCGCGTGCGAGGCGACGTTCGACCTCAAGAGCAACAAGCTCCGACCGAGCGGCTGGACGAGTTCCGACGCGGCCGGGCTACCAATTTTCCCCGCGATCATCCGCCACGACGAATTGAAGCGCGGCGCGATCGAGCACGCGATGCGCGTGACCGTGGCGAGGTCGGCCAAATCTTACGTTTACCCCGCGACTCACTTCGCGAGCCGCCGGACCGAAGCGGACCTGCCGCGCATGGGCGAGCGCATCCGGCTGCGGAAGGACTTCGACGCGTCGAAGTGTACGGCCGAAGTGAAGGTGATTCTGGAAGCGCTGAAGAAGTACGGGATGCTGGTCGCGGACAACGGCATCGACTGGGCGCTCTCGTGCGCCCCCGACGAGCGCATTCCGGTGCTTCACGAGGAACTGCGAAAGGTTAAAGGCTCGGATTTCGAGGTGATCCTGCCCCCAGAGGGGTACAAGCCGGCGAAGTGACGATTTTGTGGAGTGGGTCCAAGTTTCGCGCAGGCCCACCTGTTCCGTTCATTGTCCTGTTTCAGTTAGTTCGTCGCGGGTCCGGCGCGAGATGCCGTCGAATGCGGCCATGTAGGTCGCTTCGAGCGGAACGTTCACGTAAGCACCGGGTTCGAGGAACAGTGGCATCTCCGGGAGCACTTCCCCCACGGCAATTGGTTGAATGTACGCGCGACTCACCACACCCGCTTCATAAGAGACGAGGGTGAGCGGTTGGTTCGCGGGTGGCGAGTACGGCTCGTCCCGGAACTCGGACCAGATGACCGGATGCACCCCGTTCGGGTCGCGCGGCCCCGGCGGGAACAGGTCCACAACCAAAACGTGAATCCCGTGGTCGATGGCCGCGGTCACCTTCCGAACGAACGCCTGAATCCCGTGACGGTTCGACTTGTTACCCGGCGAAACCAGTTCGATTAGCGCAACGATTCGATCGTCGCGACGAACGGTGATGGTCTTTCGCAACCGCGTGTACGGGTCGCTCGCGAACTCAGACGTGAACGAAACCTTCGGCGGAGCAATTGCGACCGTTGATAACCCACCAATTGGCCCCGGATGCGCCCCCTCGCCGTTCCCTCCCAATAGGGAAGTCAGGCGCAAGGCAAGGACGTCGGGAATACCGTCATCGGTATGTTGCTCGACCTTCGCTTCGTAATCCGGAGGCAACAAACCGTTGTTGAGCGCGGACCGAATTTGTGGCGCCCAACCCTGATGGAAGTCGTGGAACGTCCCGTGATCGACTCGGGTCCAATCGTGAATCGGCATCTCCTCCTCCTCTCCTCCCATTCTAACTCATCACGGAGCAGATCGGCTTGCCGGTGCAAAGTGTATAGGGCTTGTTCTGCGTGTCGTGGAGTTCCGTGGTGGGGTCGATTCCGAGGAGTTCGTAAATGGTTGCCGCGATGTCTTCGGGGCCGACCGGGTTCTCGCGCGGGAACGCCGCGGTGCGATCCGACGAGCCGTAGATCGTGCCGCCCGAAACGCCCGCGCCCGCGAAGAGGACCGTGTAGCAGTACGGCCAATGGTCGCGCCCGTTGCTCTTCGACGCCCCGGCGCTGCTCGTCACGAACCCGATCTTCGGCGTGCGCCCGAATTCGCCCATGACGACCACCAGCGTTTCATCGAGCAGCCCCCGCGCGTCCATGTCCGAGATCAGCGCCGAGAGCGCCTGATCGAACGGCGGGCACAGCGCCTTCTTCATCAGCCCGAAGTGATCGCGGTGCGTGTCCCACGCCTGATCGATGCGCCGACCGGTCATTACCGTCACGAGGCGCACACCGGCCTCGATCATGCGCCGGGCCATTAAGAACGTCTGACCGATGTGCGGCAGCCCGCCGAACTTCCGCGCCTCGATACTGCGATCGCTCCCCGGATCTGTGCCGTAGCGCTCGCGCAACTCCCGGGGTTCGTGCGTCAGATCAAATGCCCGGCGCGCGTCCGGCGACGTGACCACTTCCACCGCTTGCCGCTGGAAAACGTTCAGCCGCTGAGCCGCGGCCGAGTCCCCGCGTTTGGCGATTGCCGCATCGAGCGCGTTGCGTAAATCGTCACGCTGATTGAGGCGATCGAGCGGCACTTCCGGGAGCAGATCAAGCCCCGGCACACTAAAGCTCGGGAGGCTCGGATCGCCGCTCACAAACGGATCGGATTTCGCGCCGAGGAACCCGCCCTTCTGCCCGCCGATGTCGACGCCGTTGTTCCACTGGTATTCGGGCAGTAGCACGTAGGGCGGAATCGCCTTTTCGACAGGTCGCAGTTTTGCGGCTACTGCTCCAAAAGGTGGAAACGTGCTCGCGGAGTCGGTCTGCACGAGCTTCGAGCCGTCCGCCGGGTGCTTCCCGGTCAGCATGTAGAAGCTCCCGGCGTTGTGGTCGTTGACGCCGTGGTGGACCGACCGCACTTGTGCGAAGTGGTGCATCTCGCGTGCGGTGAGCGGGAGCAGTTCACCCACGGTGACGCCTGTCACGCTCGATCGGATCGGCTTGAACTCGCCTCGCACCTCGGCCGGTGCTTCGGGCTTCATGTCCCACATTTCGAGGTGACTCGGCCCGCCGTCCATGAAGATGAGCAGGCACGACTTGGCGCGCGGTTTGTTTTTGTTCGCCGGCTCACCCGCTCGTGCGCGGAGCAATGTCGGCAAGCTCAGCCCGCCAACGGCCAACCCGCCCGCGCGGAGGAACTCGCGGCGCGAAGGGCCGGAACAGTTACGCGACGGCCGACCGGCAAGTGAGAGCATGGCAGAACTCACGACGTGCGAGCGACACGGTACTCAGCCTACCGTCCCGCCCGCCCGACACAAGCACCCCTTACCACAATGTGCGGCGGCTCTCGGCCAAGACTTCGGGGGGCGCGGGCGGGGCCGTCGCGTGGAACTTCACACGATAGAGCGTGCGCCGATAGCCGGCGTGCGGTTCGAGGCGCGTCTTCTCGCTCTCCAGGAGCGGTTCCACTGAGCCAATGACCGCGAACTGCTCCGCGTCCTGTCGGCGCGCCAGAATGAACGCGCTCTCGCGCCCGCCGGATTTTTCCTTCAAATCCCACGGATCGCGCACGAGTGTACCCGGCTGCGGGGTGTGGTACAGCACCCAGAACGTTTCGAGTGGCCGGAGCCAGTCGTACTGAACGTAAATCGGCGCGTCCGACGGGACGAACTCGGGGGTGCGGTGCAGCATCGCGTTGTCGGGCGCGTAAGCATCGCGAGTCGCGGCTCGGAGGTACGTCCATTCGGAATACGCCACCGCGAACACAAGGAGCACGCCCACGATTGCCGCGCGCTGGTTCGGGTGGTTCGCGAACCGCACGAACGCGAACGTGAGCACCGGCAACGAAACGGCCAAACTCACAAGCAGCCATTCCGGAGCGCCAATCGCTCCGCGGTACTTCATGGCGGCCCACACCGCCACACACCCAACCAGTCCCGCCCACGCCCACGGGTTCCGCACCCACGCCGGCATGCGCTCGCGTGCGAACGACCACATCGCCACCGCACCACCCACGGAGAGGATCGCCCACGGTGCCATGCACTGGAGCAAATAGTGGTGGTGCTTCCCGTCCGACGCGGAGAACACGAGCGGCGGGAGAATGGCCCAGCACCACAGGAAACGCTCCGGTCCCGGTCCGGCGAAAGCCGCCCGGCGCGTTTGCCACAGCCCGACGAGCGCGGGGAGCGTCCAGGGCAACAGCACGAACGGCACGTTGACCGCGTAGTACCACCACGGCTCTTGTAGGTAGCCCTTGTTCAACCGATTGAGGTAGTGGTCGCGCCACAAATCGATGATTTCCGGGTGCCGGGATATCACCGCGATCGGCCACGCGAGCGCGACGCCCGCCGCGGCCAACCAGCCCCAGAGCCACACGTAGCGCTTCAGTTGCCCCCACGAGCGGTTCCACAGCAAGTACCCCGCGACCGGCAACCCCGCCATCACGGTGCCGAAGATCACGCCCTTCGCCAGATTGGTCGCTCCCAGAAGCGCAAAGAACGCGAGCACCAGTAACGGGCGCGAGCCGAAGAACGAGCCAGATTCGTTCACGCGACTCGCCCGCGGGCCGAATTCCAGTTGCGCAAACACCGCAACAGTCGCGGTCACGATCAGGCACAGGAAGATGTCCGCTTCGGGGTTGCTCGCGTAGCCGTAGAACTCGTGCATCGTGGCGAAGATGCCGCCCGCGGCCAGACCCGCGTTGCGGCCATAGAAGAGAGCCCCAGTGCGCGCCACGAGCAGCACGAGTGGCACCGCGATCAGCACCGCCGCGAGGCGCGCGACCGCGTCGCTGGTGGACGTGCCCGCGATTGCGTACACCGCGCAAATGAACCACGCCGACGCGGGCGGGCGCTCGAGCCACGGCTCTCCTCCCACGCGGGGGACGATCCAGTCGCCGCCTGCCAGCATCTCGCGACTGTTCTGTGCGACTACCGATTCGTGCCCGGTCAGCGTCTTGGCGAAGAGCGCGCAAAACGAGAAGAGCGCGAAACAGAACGCGGCGAGGAGTGCGTAATCGCGGCGGGTGAGGCGGCTCGGCGAGTTTTCGGTCATGAGACGGTCCCGTTGCCCAAATTTCGCAGCCCGCCAATAGCAGCTTGGGCGAACCGCGTCAACACGATCGCAATCGCCTCCCAATCCTCCGAATCCGCCAATCCATCCCAAATCCACGAAACCAATTGCTCGTCGTTTCCGACACACTCGCTCCAAATCGCAATCTGCCTCAAGGTCCGTATCTGATCGTGCCGATTGTTCCATGTAGCAGGACGACGTGCGTTGTCCGGGTTGGGGGCGGTGTATCGGGGGATGCCCGCGGACCACGATTCGGAGTGCCGGAATCTGGGGGAGTGCTCGGCCGCCGGCCGCCTCGTCCCGCCACGGCTGGCAGAGCAGGAGCGTGCCATGCGAAAAGGCTTGTTGGGATCGATCGCGGCTCTGGCCGCCGGAGCGGGGGCTGCTTGGGGGCAGTCCCCAGTTGAACCGACTCCTCTACCCGCCGGGGTTCCCGGTGTGGGCGCGCCGTTGGGCGGATCGCCCGCGGTGGGAGGGGCTGGGGCGGGCGCGCCGGCGCCCGTCATTATGCCGCCGGGCAACTACGGCCCGCCGGACGACCCACTGGGCCTCGGCCCGGTCGGTGGGTTCGGGCCGCCGCCCGGCCCGATGTACCCGATGCCCGGCCCCTACGGGGCGCAGTCGTACCAGCCGGCACCGGCCGGGGGCGGCGCGGGCGAACTCGGGAGCGCGCCACGCTGGTGGGTGGACGGTGAGTACCTGTTGTGGTTCACCAAGGGCCAACCGGTCCGCTACCCGCTGCTGACCTCCAGCGCCCCGGCGGACCAGGGCGTCCTCGGTGCGGCGAGCACCGTCGCCCTCGTGGACCGCGGGACGCTCGGCTACAACGCCATGAGCGGTATGCGGTTGTCGGCCGGGTTCTTCGGTGACGCGGACCGACGGTTCGGGTTCAACCTGACCGGGTTCTTCACCGAGAAGCGGTCGAACATTCAGGACTTCGGTGGCCTCGGGAACTTCTCGGGCATCCCGGTACTGGCCCGCCCGTTCGTGGACGCGAACCAGGTGACGAGCACGATCGTGCTCTCCAGTGCGGACTTCGGCCCGGCCAGCGTGCAGGTGGGTACCAGCACATCGACGTTCAGCATCGAACCGTCGGCGGTCTGGAACCTGTACCGGTCCGCCCCCGGGGCGCGGCGGTCCTGGTCGGTCGATTTCCTGGCCGGGTACCGGTTCTTCCAACTCAAGGAAGACCTGTGGATCGACAGCCTCACGGCCCTGAACAGCGGCCTGGTCCTGCCGATCTTCCAGACCGGTCCGTTCGGGGTCGTCACACAGGTGGGCACGCGGGTCGTCCCGAACCAGACCAACTTCGGCGGGGTCATCATCCAAACGCCGTCGTTCGTCAACGTTCGCGACTCGTTCCGGGCCACTAACAACTTCAACGGGGCGTCCTTCGGGCTCCGCTCCGAGGCCCGCTGCGGCATCGTGAGCGCCAGTGCGAGTGCGAAGATCTCGATCGGTAACCTGCACCAGCGCCTGGACGTCTTCGGCGGCAGCTCGTTCATCGACTTCACGGGCGCGTCGGGTTCGCAGATCAGCACCCCGGTCGTCCGCGGTACCGGCGGCGGGGCGGGCGGGGCCTACGGTGGGGTGCTGGCGAACCCGAGCAACATCGGCACCTACACCGACGACCGGTTCACTTACATGCCGGAATTCGGTGGAACCCTCGGCATCGCCCTCACCCGGGGCCTGACCGGGTACGTCGGGGTGAACTTCCTGTACCTCCCGGACGTGATCCGCCCGGGCAACCAGGTGAACCCGGTCGTCAGCAGCGCCGCGATCCCGTTCGGGTCGAACTACGGGACGGGCGGTGCGGTCCGCGGGCCGGGCGTCTCCCTCCTCCAGTCTGATTACTGGTTGGGCGGCGTCACCTTCGGCCTCCAGGTCCGGTATTGATCTCCTGCTTCCGGCCGAACGCACGCTCCCGCCCGCGGTCCAAACCGCGGGCGGTATCGTTTTTCCGGGGCACGAAGTCGTCCGAAACGCGGAGTGCGGAACGCGGAGCGCGGAATAGAAAAGACAGAAAGGTTGCGGCGCACTCGGACCGGTTCCGGGCACCGGCTCGCGATCGGTTCACTCTCCGCGTTTCGGACGCTTTCGCATTATGAACAACGTGTTGAAGTTGGGGCTCCCGGCCGGCTCGCTACAAGAGGCCACCGCCGAACTGTTCCGCAAGGCCGGGTACAAGATCACGTTCCCGTCCCGCAGCTACTACCCCGCCATCGACGACCCGGAACTGCACTGCACGCTCATCCGCGCGCAGGAAATGGGCCGCTACGTCGCCGACGGGTCGCTCGACTGCGGGCTGACCGGGCACGACTGGATCGTGGAGAGCGACGCCAACGTCGTGGAACTCAGCGAACTCGTCTTCAGCAAGGTGAGCCGCCGGCCGGTGCGGTGGGTGCTCGCGGTGCCGAACGATTCGCCGATCCAGGGGCCGAAGGACTTGCAGGGCAAGCGCATCGCCACCGAGGTCGTGAACATCACGCGGAAGTGGCTCGCGTCACACGGCGTGACCGCGCAGGTCGAGTTCAGTTGGGGCGCGACCGAGGTGAAGCCGCCCAAGTTCGCCGACGCGATCGTTGAGGTGACCGAAACGGGGAGTTCGCTCAAGGCGAACAACCTGCGCATCGTGTGCGATCTCCTGAAGAGCACGACGCGCTTCGTCGCGAACCCGGACGCGGCCGCGGACCCGTGGAAGCGCCAGAAGATGGACGACCTCATCCTCATGCTCAAGGGCGCGATGGCCGCCGAGGGGAAGGTCGGGCTGATGATGAACGTGCGCCGGGCCGATTTGTCCCGCGTGCTCGCGCAACTCCCGGCGCTGAAGAACCCGACGATCGCGCCGCTGGCCGATCAGGATTTCGTCGCCGTGAACACGATCATCGACGAGGACACGGTCCGGCACATCATCCCGCAACTGAAGGCCGCCGGCGCCAGCGGGATCGTCGAGTACCCGCTCACGAAGATCATCGACTGAACAACGGTTAGTTTCCCACGCGGGACGATCGGTGGTAATCAGGCGCTCGCATTCCGCGTGCGCCCGGGTTACCATTGATCGTCCCGCCGTCTTTTCAAGACCGATGGCACGTTAGCCCGCCCGAACTCTCCGCGCTGCAGGGCCTCTCCCCATGACCACGCACTCGCGCCGCGACTTCCTCTGGTCCTTTGGTGGCGGACTCGGTGGGCTCGCGCTCGCACAACTCATGGCCGAAGCGGGCGAATTGCCCGGCGCGGTGAAGCCGAAGGCCGAGTTCAACGGCGGGCTGCACCACGCCGCAAAGGTCAAGCGCGTCGTGCAACTGTTTATGAACGGCGGCGTCAGCCAGCCCGACACGTTCGACTACAAACCCGTACTGGAGAAAGGGCACGGCAAGCCGTTCGATCCGGGCACGAGTGAGAAGGTCGAGGGCGTCACCAGCACGCCCGGCAACCTGATGAAGTCGCCGTTCCCGTTCAAGCAACACGGGCAGTGCGGGCGCTGGGTCAGTTCGATGTTCCCGCACCTCGCGACGCAAGTGGATCGCATGGCGTTCCTCATGGCGGTCGCGTCCAAGTCGAACGTTCACGGCCCCGCCAGTTACATGATGAACACCGGATTCATTCTCCCCGGGTTCCCGTGCATGGGCGCGTGGCTCTCGTATGGCCTGGGGCGCCTGACCGATAACCTGCCAACGTTTGTCGTACTGCCGGACGCGCGCGGGCTGCCGTACAACCAGAAGGGCAACTTCGGTTCGGGCTTCCTCCCGGTCGCGCACGCGGGCACCATTCTCAACGCGGGCGGTAACCCGCCCATCCCGGACCTCGCACCGTCCCCCAAAGAGAAATTCGTCTCCTCCAGCGCGGACAAGGACGCACTGGAGTTGCTGGGCAAAGTGAACCGTGTCCACGCGGACTCGCGCCCCGGCGATTCGCGGCTCGAAGCGCGCATCGAGAGCTACGAACTCGCGGCGAAGATGCAGCAGCACGCGCCCGAAGCGCTCGACCTTAACCGCGAGTCGGAGAAAACGCGCGCGAAGTACGGCCTCGACCAGCCCGCGACCGCTGAGTTCGGGCGCCGGTGCCTGCTCGCTCGGCGGCTACTCGAACGCGGGGTGCGGTTCGTTCAGGTGTGGAGCGGCGCCGGCGGGCCGACGAATAACTGGGATAACCACACCGACATCATCCGGGAACTGCCGCCGATGGCGAAATCCGTCGACCAGCCGTCCGCGGCGCTCCTTCAAGATTTGCACGATCGCGGAATGCTCTCCGACACACTGGTCGTGTTCAGCACGGAGTTCGGGCGGCAGCCGTTCACTCAGGGCGCAACTGGGCGCGACCACAACCAGGGTACGTCGGTCGCGTGGTTTGCCGGTGCGGGTGTGAAAGGTGGAGTGAGCCACGGCGAAAGCGACCCGTGGAGCTGGCGCACGGAAAAAGATCGGGCTTACTGCTACGACATCCACGCGACGATTCTGCACCTGATGGGCATTGACCACACGCTGCTGTCCGTGCGGCACGACGGCACCGACCGCCGACTGACCGACGTTCACGGACACGTTATCGAGAAGATACTGGCGTGATTTTCCTGGGACCGCGGGCGTCCCGCCCGCACGCCCCGCGAGGACAACAAGGGTTGCCCGGGGCCACGAACCCAAAAGCGGGCGAGACGCCCGCGGTCCCAGGGAAGATGTCACCGCTTGATTTGCTGCTCGTCCACCACGAACTCGTAAGTCCCGCCGCGAATGGTGACGCGGAAGATCGTCTCCTCAATGTCCTCGGCGCGGCGGTTGCGATAGCTCGTCTCCAGTCGCGCGAGATCCTCTTCTAACCCTTTCGGGAAGAACGCGAAGAACGTCTTCGGCGTGAAGTCCAACCCCAGCGCGCCGGCTACGCCCTGCACCGCGTCGCGGCGCGTGTCGCTGAACTGGATCTTCTTCGCCAGGTCGCGCAGGTCGGCGTCCGAAGCCTTGCGCTGCGCGCCCGGGTTGCTGATGTCCTTAATCAGAATACTGTCTGCGGTGCCGGGAATCGGAACGAGAATCTCGGCCTTCATCGCTTGCAACTGAGCGAGGTAATCGCGACCGTTGGCGACCTTGAAGCGCAGCACCCACCGTAGTCCCCGCGCGCGGGTAGAATCCGCGCCGGTTCCACCCGGTCCGGTGCCCGCCGAGCCATCGTTCCCCTTACCACCTTGGTTCCCCTCACCCTTCTGGCCGCCCACGCCGAGTAACTTTTTCCGCAGGTTCTCGTCAATTTCACTCCACGCAGCGGCATTGGAAGGTGCGATAGGAACCCGCCCATTTGGATCATCCAGCACGATCTTCTGGATGGTCTCTTTGGCGTCCGCAAGCGCTTGCGGGGTTGGTAGCACCTGCTGCGCGGCCGTGATCGGCTTAACGTCGCGAATGAGATCCGGATCCTCTTGCCCGCCGGAGCCTTCGGAGCCTTCACCGGTGTCGTCCATTCCTCCGACCGCGGCGATTTGCATCGTCGGGCCAGAGGTGTCCGCGTCGCTCATCAGCCCCACGAGGACGTACACGAGCACTGCGCCCACGAGCACGTGGAAGAACACCGTCGCGACCGTCGCGAGCGGGAACTCCAGTCGGCGGTTGTAGCGCTCCCAGAATTCTTCGTCCGGTGGCCCCTCGACAACGAACGGCTCTTTGCCGTTCGCGGGGGCATTTTTGGGAGGAGTTGTGGGTTGTGGTGCCGGCATCGACGGAACCTCTTGGGGACGTGTCCACCAACCCTAACATACCCGCCCGCCGAGTGTTTGTGAACTTCCGGACCGATCCACCAAAAAACAGCGGTCCGCGGATCGCGCAAACAGGCGCCACCCGCGGACCGCGTCACCGGGTCATTCGACCCACAAGATTATTTCTTCACTTCGTACTCGGCGTCGATCACGTCGTCCGGGCCGTCCTTCTTGCCCTCGGCCCCCGCCGGCGAAGCACCGCCCGCGTTCGCTTGCATGTGCTGCGACATGGCCTGCGACGACTGTTGCAGTTCCGCGGTCGCGGCCTTCACCGCGGCGAGGTCGTTACGGCCGATCGCTTCCCGGAGCTTGCCGATGGCCGCGTTGATCGGGGCCTTGTTCGCCTCCGTCAGCTTGTCGCCGGCGTCCGCGAACATCTTCTCGATCTGGTGGATCAGGGTCTCGCCGCCGTTCTTGGCGTCCGCGAACTCGCGCTTCTGCTTGTCCTCGTCCGCGTGCAGTTCCGCGTCGCGCTTCATCTTCTCGACCTCGTCCTTGTTCATCCCGGACGAGCCCTCGATGCGGATCTGCTGCTCCTTACCGGTCCCCAGATCCTTGGCGCCGACCGAGAGCACGCCGTTCGCGTCGATCTCGAACGTCACCTCGATTTGCGGAACCTGGCGCGGCGCGGGCGGGATGCCGTCCAGGTGGAACTTGCCGATCAGCTTGTTGTCCTGGGCCATCGGGCGCTCGCCCTGGAACACCTGGATCTCGACCGACGGCTGGTTGTCCGCCGCGGTGGTGAACTTCTCGCTCGCCTTCTTCGGGATCGTCGTGTTCCGCGGGATCATGACCGTGAGCACGCCGCCGAGCGTTTCCAGCCCGAGCGAGAGCGGGGTCACGTCGAGCAACTGGATGTCGGCCGCGGCCCCGAGGAGCAGTTGCGCCCCTTGAATCGCCGCGCCGATCGCGACGACCTCGTCCGGGTTCACGCCCTTGTGCCCCTCCTTACCGAAGATCTCCTTTACCAACTGCTGCACGCGGGGCATGCGGGTCATCCCGCCGACCATCACCACTTCGTCGATCTGGGCCGGCGTGAACTTCGCGTCCTTGAGGGCCGCGAGCACCGGCTTCTTGCACCGCTCGATGAGGTGCTCCGCCAACCGCTCGAACTGGTTGCGGTTGATGGACATCACCAAGTGGAGCGGGTTGCGGTCCGCGTCGGCCGTGATGAACGGGAGGTTGATGTCCACGTTCACCTGCTGGCTCAGGTCCTTCTTCGCCTGCTCCGCGGCCACCTTGAGCCGCTGCATCGCCATCGCGTCTTTGCGCAGATCGATCCCGTTCTGCTTCTTGAACTCGTCGGCGATGTGGTCCATCAGCACCTGGTCGAAGTCGTCGCCGCCCAGGTGGGTGTCGCCGTTGGTGCTCTTCACCTGGAAGACGCCGTCCTCGCCCACATCGAGGATCGAAATGTCGAACGTCCCGCCGCCGAGGTCGAACACCGCGATCTTCTGATCCTGCTTCTTGTCCAGCGCGTAAGCGAGCGCGCCCGCGGTCGGCTCGTTAATGATCCGCATCCGCTGCTTGACGATCTTGCCGTCCTTCCCGCGGATCTCGTACTCGGTGTCGAACCCGGCGATGGCCGCCGCGTCGATGGTGGCCTGGCGCTGGGCGTCGTTGAAGTACGCCGGGACGGTGATGACTGCCTTGCGCACGGTGTGCCCGAGGTACGCTTCCGCCGCTTCCTTCAACTTGCGGAGGATCATGGCAGAGATTTCCGGCGGCGAGAACTGCTTGCCGTCGATGTCTACCTTCACGAGATCGTTCGGGCCGCCGACGAGCTTGTAGGGAACGAGCTTCTCTTCGCTCTCCACCTCGTTGTGGCGCCGGCCCATGAACCGCTTGATCGAGTAAATGGTCCGCTTCGGGTTCGTGACCGCCTGGCGCTTCGCCTGGTCGCCGACGAGCCGGTCGCCCTTGTCCGTGAACGCAACGATGCTCGGGGTGGTGGCGTTACCGTCCTGGTTCGGGATCACCTTCACCGAGGTGCCGTCCATCACGGCGACGACCGAGTTCGTGGTGCCCAAGTCGATACCGATGATTTTTTCTTCGGCCATTTTGCTATCTCCTGTTTGTGACGTTAATTTTACTGTTTCCCCCGGTCACTCGTCACCAAAACCCGCTGTCAGTTTATCCCTCGTTCAGGGCGCTCTGTGACACCGAGTCGGTCGGTCCGGGGTTGTGTCATTTCACCGAGATTGGATGCCCCAAACTCTTCAGCGATTCAAAGTTTTTCCCGCTTCCACTGCAATCACCATGCCGACTACCCACTTGCTTCGGCAGCAATCGCACAACAACTGGTAATTTCACGACTTGTGACGTTGCTGCAAGACGAGACATGATCGCAACTTTTTCGCCGCCTGCCAAATCAGCAGTCTCGCCGCAACTCCCCGTCAGTGATGGGATTGCAGCTCGGGCCAATCTCGCACAGGGGTGAGCGGCCATTCACCCGTTTCGAGCCACTTTGGTCACCCGAGTGCCCCCATTTCGTTGACGCACTCATATCACACCGGTAGAGTCACCGCATTCATCAGTGAACTACCGCACGCGGAACCGGATATGGCACGCAGCAAAAGCGAACCCAATTCCAACTCCGCGCCCGACAAAGGCGCCTCCAACCTAGCGGCACTTCGGGGGCAGATCGACAAGCTCGATCTGAACATTCTCGAACTGCTCAACAAGCGGGCCTCGGTCGCGGCGCAAATCGGGAAAGTCAAAGAAGATCAGGGCGGCAACGTGTTTTCCGCCGCGCGCGAGGAAGAGGTTCTCACGAACGTCCTCGACGCGCACAAGGGGCCGCTCTCCACGATCACCGTGAAGGCGATCTTCCGCGAACTCATCAGCGGGTCGCGTGCGATCCAGAAGCAGCAGAAGATCGCGTACCTGGGGCCGGAGTACAGTTACAGCCACCTCGCCGCGATCCAGCGGTTCGGCGAAGCGTCGATCTACAACCGCACGGCCAACATCGCGGCCGTGTTCGAGGAACTGAACCGCAAGCACGCGGACTTCGGCGTGGTGCCGCTGGAAAACTCGACCGACGGTCGGGTGGTGGACACGCTGGAAATGTTCATGCGGTTCCCGGACCAAGTGAAGATCTGCTCCGAGATCCGGCTCCGCGTGCGACACCACCTGCTCGCGAACTGCGCCCAGGCCGAAGTGCGCCGCGTGTACTCGAAGGAACAGGCGCTGAGCCAGTGCCGCAACTGGCTCTCGAAGAACCTGCCGAACGCGACGTTCCACCCCGTCTCCAGCACTGCGGACGCGGCGCGACTCGTGCAAACCGAGCCGAACGTCGCGGCGGTGGCCAGCCGCGAGGCAGCCGTGCGCTACAACCTCGGCATCCTGGCGGAAAACATCGCGGACTCGCCGTTCAACGAAACTCGGTTCGCCGTGATCGGCGCCACGGACTCGACCAAGACCGGCACCGACAAGACGGCCCTAATGTTCCAGATCGCTCACACGCCGGGGTCGCTGGCCGACGTGCTGACCGCGTTCAAGCAGAACAAGATCAACCTCACCTGGATCGAGTCCTTCCCGTTCCGCGAGGCAAAGGGCGAGTACGTGTTCTTCGTGGACTTCGACGGTCACCGCGAGGACACGCGGGTGAAGAAGGTGCTCGCCGTTCTCGAAGACATGTGCGAGTCCGTGACCGTTCTCGGCTCGTTCCCGTTAGCCCGGGCGGACGGCGAATAAACCCGAAGAGAAATCGAGGGGGCGGGCCGCGCAATTGGTGCGGTCCGCCCCCTGCATTATTCTGCTCCGGTTAGTAAGATTATTACACCTGCTCATGCAGTCTCTCCACTTAACCCTATAGCTCTTTCATGATCCTCGTCATCCGGCCCGACGCGACGCTTGAACAGATCGACCACGTGATCGAGCGGGTGCGCGACCTGGGCTATACCCCGCACATGAGCCGGGGCGAGAGCCGGACCATCATCGGCGTGATCGGTGACGAAGCGAAGCCCGGCACGGAGAACTTTTCCGCGATCCCGGGCGTCGAGCAAGTTTTGCGGATCATGAAGCCGTTCAAACTCGCGAGCCGCGAGTTCCACAAGTCGGACAGTTCGGTCTACGTGGGCAAGGTGAAGATCGGCGGCGGCAGTCTCGCCATGATCGCCGGGCCGTGCGCCATTGAGGGGTACGAAGTCCTCGACACGATCGCGAAGTACGTGAAGGCCGGCGGCGCGAACATCCTCCGCGGCGGCGCGTTCAAGCCGCGCACCAGCCCCTACGCCTTCCAGGGGATGGGCGAAGACGGGCTGAAGATCCTCCGGGACGTGGGCGACAAGTACGACATGCCCGTCGTGACGGAAGTCATGGACCCGCGGCAGGTCGACCTCGTGTGCCGGTACGCGGACATGCTCCAGATCGGCGCCCGGAACATGCAGAACTTCGACCTGCTGAAAGAGTGCGGCAAGGCGATGAAGCCGGTGCTCCTGAAGCGCGGCATGAGCGCGACCGTCAAAGACCTGCTCATGTCGGCCGAGTACGTGTTGTCCGAGGGCAACAAGGACGTGGTGCTCTGCGAGCGCGGGGTCCGGAGCTTCGAGGACAGCACGCGGAACATGCTCGACATGAGCGCGGTGCCGAACGTGAAGGGCCAGAGCCACCTGCCCATCATCGTGGACCCGTCGCACGCGACCGGGCGCCCGGACCTCATCCCGAGCATGTGCCGGGCGAGTGTCGCCGCAGGTTCCGACGGCATCCACGTCGAGGTCCACAACTGCCCGGAAAAGGCGCTCTCAGACGGACCGCAAGCGCTGCTGCCGCACCAGTTCCTCGACCTGATGGGCGATCTCCGCAGGCTCGCCGTTGCCCTGGGTCGCGAGTTCTGGGCGCCGCCGGAAAAGTAAGCCCGATCCCGGACCGGTGCGGCGATGGAAGATCCCAACGCGCCCGATGATTCCGAGTGGTGGCCCGCCGAGGCCGCGCCGGATTATTCGTTCGGCCCCGACGTTGTTCATGAAGAGTCCGAATGGTGGCCGCCCCTCCCCCACCGGACACCTGGAACCGGTGGGGGCCGCGTGTGCTCCAGATGCTCGGCTTGCACGCCCTCACGGGCGTCACGAGTTGGCTGTACTGGGTGCGGCGGATTTCACCGGGAACCGCGGGCGAATTGCTGCTATCGCAAAGCCTGGCAATCGTGCTGGCCTGGTTCGGGCTGATTGTTTACATCGCGGTCCGAATCCGAGAGCGTTTTGGGACGCGGGCGGAACGCGGACGTTTGCTGGTGGTCGGACTCGACATTTGCACGGCAATCGTCGCGGTGCTCAGTGCGTTTATTTGGATCGCGATCCTGATCGGTCCCCGCTGACCAATCGAAATTCTGCTTGCTACGGGAATTAACGCAATGCCGACGCGCAAGAAGTTCGTTGCCGGGAACTGGAAGATGAACACCACGCTCGCCGAGGCCAAGGCGCTCGGCGCGGCGGTGGCGAAGGGCGTCGGCACCGACACGAACGTGACGGTAGCGGTGTGCCCGCCGTTCCCGTGGCTGGTTCCCGTCGGCGAGGCGATTAAGGGATCGGCCGTCGCCCTCGGCGCCCAGGACGTCCACTACGAGAAGAAGGGGGCGTTCACCGGCGAGGTCAGCCCCGCGATGCTCCTCGAAGCCGGGTGCAAGTACGCCATCGTCGGCCACAGCGAGCGCCGGCACATCCTCGGCGAGAGCGAAACGGCCATCAATCACAAGGTCCACACCGCCCTCGAAGAGGGGCTGAGCGTGATCCTGTGCATGGGCGAAACCCTCGCGGAGCGCGAGCGCAACCTGCAAGAGCGCGTGTTCCAGCGCCAGGTGTTCGCGGCCTGCGCCGGTCTGACCGACGAGCAGTTCCAGCGGTTGGTGATCGCATACGAGCCGGTTTGGGCCATCGGGACCGGTAAAGTCGCGACGCCGGAGCAGGCGCAGGAGGCCCACGCCTTCGTTCGCACGAAACTCCGCCAACTTTACGGCGATAAAATCGCCGATACGACTCCAATCCTCTACGGCGGCTCCGTCACCCCCGAAACCACCGCCGGGCTGATGAGCAAGCCGGACGTGGACGGCGCACTCGTCGGCGGGGCGAGTCTCAAGGCCGACTCCTTCGTCGCGATCGTGAAGGCCGCGGGCGGGTAGCCTTTTCGACGGGTACGATCGTTACTAGAGTAACAGTTCAACCGGTCAGGCACGGTGGCCGTAGCACCGTTCGGAGTAGGGAGGTTGGTCGTGGATCTTTTCGCCGCCGCTTGGTACTCGCACGCACTCAACGTCATCGTTCTCGCGATCGGCTTCCTGCTGATGCTGCTCGTGCTGATCCAGCGCGGTAAGGGCGGCGGGCTGGCCGGTGCGTTCGGTGGGGCGGGCGGGTCCAGCCCGTTCGGGTCGCGCGCCGCGGACCAGTTCGTGAAGATCACCCTGTGGCTCGCGGGCGTGTGGGTGCTGGTCATCATGATCCACGTCAAGGTCGTCAAGTACAACGTGGAAGCCGACAAGAACAGTTCGCAAACGACGATCACGAGCTGAGTTAGGCGAAAACCGACTTTACGCGAACCGCTCCCAACGACGGAGCGGTTCGTGCGTTCCCTCTCCCGAACCGTCCCGCCCGTTACCGTGTCCCTTTTCCGCGAGGCCACCGGCGTGTTGCTCAGCATGACCGGGTTCGGCGCGGCCCGCATCGAGACCGACGCCCTCGGTGTGTCCGTCGAAGTGCGAGCGGTCAACAACCGGCACCTGAAACTGACCGTCCGCGGCTCGGACCCGTACCCGCTCTACGAGAGTGAACTGGAGAAGGTCGTCCGCCGACACGTCCGGCGCGGCACGCTCCACGTTCACATTCGGGTCGAGCGCCAGGGCCACGCAGCGGCCCCCGCACTGAACACCAAAGTCCTGGCCGATTACTGAAGCAGATTCGGACCTCGTGTGCCGAAGCCGGTACCCCGGAACTGGTTTGCGCCGCTTCTCAGCAGGCGCATTGAGCCTACCGGGAGTGGCGCCAGAAACGCGAAACGGCGGTACGCCGCCCGACGACGAATGGCCGGTGGTCGAAAAGGCTCTTGATGCCGCGCTGGTGAAGCTCAACCAGATGCGGCGCGAAGAGGGCAAAGCGGTCGCGGCGGAACTGCTCGCTCACCACGCTGTTATCGCGGAGCAACTCGCGGCCATTCGCACTTTGTTGCCCGGGGTCGTGACCGAGTACCGCCAGCGCATCCTGGACCGCGTGCGACAGGCGGTCGCGGACGCCGGACTCGTGCTGAACGCGGAAACCGTCATCCGCGAGGTCGCGCTGTTCGCCGACCGTACCGATGTGTCCGAAGAGGTGATGCGACTGACGAGCCACCTCGATCAGTTCGCGGAACTGATCCGCAAGGGCGACGAGGCCGGGCGCAAGCTCGAGTTCGTCATCCAAGAAATGGGTCGCGAGACGAACACGATCGGCTCGAAGGCCGGCGACGTGGCTATCAGCCGGCACGTCGTTGAGATGAAATCGACGCTGGAGAAACTGCGCGAGCAGGTCCAAAACGTGGAGTAGCCGAAACGCGGAGTGCGGAGCGCGGAATGCGGAACGATCCCTCGACAGCCGAGTGCGTGGCCAGCGGACTGCCTACCGGTTCCGAACTCCGCGCTCCACACTCCACGCTCCGCGCTCCTTTGATTGTCGTTTCCGGTCCTAGCGGGGTTGGGAAGACGACCGTCGTGGACCGGCTGCTCGCGGAAACGAAGGCGAGCTTGCCCCTCAGACGCGCGGTGACCGCGACGACCCGGGGAGAACGTCCGGGCGAAGTGGATGGCACCGACTACCACTTTTGGAGCGAGGACGAGTTCCGCCGGGCCATTGACGACGACCGGTTGCTGGAACACGCGGTGGTATTCGGGCGCGACTTCTACGGCACGCCCAAGAGCGAAGTGGACCCACACCGGGCGCGGGGCACCGGCGTGATTTTGGTGATCGACGTGCAGGGCGCGGCGCGCGTCCGCGAGAAGCTCCCGAACGATCACCTGTCGGTGTTCATCGAACCGCCGAATTTCCCGGAACTGGAAGCCCGACTCCGCGGTCGGAACGACACGAGCGAAGAACGGATCAAGCGGCGCTTGGCTACGGCCCAAGAAGAATTAGCACGGGCCAACGAGTTTCAGCACCGGATCGTAAACAGAGAACTTTCCGAAGCCGTCCGCGAACTCGAACGAGTCATCCGCGAGCGCTTCAACACCTAGGGAGAACCGCATGCTCGACGAACTGAAAGAAGAAGGGATCGTGAACAAGGTGGGCGGGCGGTTCAAACTGTCCACACTCATCCAGAAGCGCATGGTGGCGCTGAACACGGGCGCCAAGCCGCAAGTGGACGCGCGCGGCATCTCGGACCGCATGGCGATCGTGATCCAGGAGATCCTGCAAGACAAGATCTTCCTCGACGCCTCCGGCGAGGTGCAGTCGAAGAACCAAACCGTGATGGCGAACCTGCCCGGTGCGTACCCCGGTATGCCCGGCTCCACCCCGCCCGCGCCCGGTTCCACCGCGAAGCCGTCCGACGAGTAGGCGCGGAAGAACCTACCCCCCAACCCCCTCCCTGAAGGAAAGGGGAGGAAGAGCAGTCTACTGTTCTTTCTTCCCCTTCCCTTCAGGGAGGGGGTATGCTTTTTCATACCCCGCACGCTCCTTCTGCGAGGTTTGATATGCGCCCCCTCTTCGCACTCATGTTCGCACTCCTCTCGGTTCACACAGCGCGCTCAGAAGACGCAGTGAAGACCGGTGCCCGCGTCGACAAACTCAAGTTCACAGACACGCGATCGCTCCCTCGCACCTCGACCGACTTCGGCACGAAGAAGGCGTTCGTGTTCGTGTTCACCAACACGACATGCCCGGTCGTTCAGCGGTACTTACCCACGCTCCAGGCGCTCGAAACAGAATACCGCCCCAAAGGGGTCCAGTTCGTCGCGGTCAACGCGGCCGACGAAGACACGCTCATCGCGATCGCCACGCAGTCGGTAAAGTACGACGTCGAGTTCCCCTTCGTGAAGGACTTCGACAGCTCGGTCGCCCGCGCACTCGGGGTGAAGCGCACGCCGGAGGTGGTCGTGCTCGATGCCGATCACGCGATCCGTTACCGCGGGCGCATCGACGACCAGTACCGGCTCCGCGGGAACCGCGCGAAGCCCACAACCCACGAACTCAAAGACGCGCTCGACGCGATACTCGCGGGCCAAAAGGTCGCAACGCCCGAAACCGAGGTCGACGGCTGCCCGATCACGTTCCCCCGGTCGACGAAACCAAAGGATGTGAACTTCGCCGAGCACGTGGCGCCGATTCTCCGGAAGCACTGCGCGGAGTGCCACAAGGCCGGCGGGTCGGCGCCGTTCGCGCTCACGACCTACAAGCAAGCGTCCGCACGAGCCGCTGCGATCGCGGAAGTCGTCCGGGACCAACGAATGCCGCCGTGGTTCGCGAGCCACGACTTCGGGCCGTTCGTGAACCGGCGCGGATTGTCGGACGATGAGCGTGCCGTCCTCACCGACTGGGCACGAACCGACGCCGCACCGGGCGACCTCACGAAAGTGCCCGCGCCGCCGAACGAGTCGAAGGACAAATGGCTCATCGGGAAACCGGATCTGGTGCTGGAGTCAACGAACTTCGAGCTGCCCGCCAAAGGCGACATCCCGTACAAGTACGCGATCTTGCTACACAACTTCACCGAAGACACGTGGGTGCAGGGGGTGCAAATCACGTCCGACAACCCGCGCGTGCTGCACCACGCCAACCTCGCGTTCGGTAGTCTCGTTTCGGGCTTCAAGGAAGAGAATTTCATCACCGGGTACGTGCCCGGCGGCGAGCCGATGGCCCTCGACGACGGCACCGCGTTCCGCATCCCGAAGGGATCGGTTCTCGCGCTGCAAATTCACTTCGTTTCGACCGGCAAAGAGGAGAAATGCCGTTTGTCGGTCGGACTGCGGTACCCACGCGCGGTCGTGCAGCAGCAACTCCGCAACATCCAATTCACGAACAGCAAGTTCGCGATCCCGCCCGGCGCGCCGGCGCACAAAGTGACCGCGCGCCGCGTGCTCGATACCGACGTGGTGGGAATCGGTCTGTTCGCTCACATGCACCTTCGCGGGAAGGACATGACGTTCACCGCGCACGCGCCCGACGGCACGCGCGACCCGCTGCTCGTCGTCGCGAACTACAACTTCTCGTGGCAGGTGCCGTACCGCTGGGAGCCGGGCAAAAAGGTGCTCCCCAAAGGCACGCGCCTGGAGTGCGTGGCCCGGTACGACAACTCGGCGTTCAACCCGTACAACCCGGACCCGCAAGCGACCGTGCGCAACGGCCCACAGACGCACCACGAAATGATGTTCGGGTTCTTCTTCTACACCAACGCGAACGAGAAACTGAACCTGCGCATCAACCCGGAAACCGGTGCCGAGATGAAGGAAAAGACGCGGTAGCGAACAGCGCTACACGAGCGCGCAACTTCGATTGCTAGCATCAAGCGAGATCGGGCACAGCCACCGCGGGTTCAATCTGAATCCGTTTACCGCACGAATCGAACGCGAGCCAGCGGGTCACGTTCCCGGGCGGAAGCAACGACGCCCAATCGATCTCGTCCCGCGAACCGATCGGACGTGGTAAAAAGAGCGTGAACTCCCATTTGTCCTGTTTATCGCCGTTGCAAATCCACACGTGCCCGGTGATGCACGGCTCGGAATCGCCCAGATGGTAGTGCTCTGGGCCGAAACCGTCGCACCACAAGTACCGGAGATGGAGGTCCGCCATTCCAGCGAACTCGCTGCAAAGGCGGAACTCCAAACGCAACCAGAAGTCGGCTTCGTTCACGCAAACCTCCTCACTTACTTCCCCGCGCCGACGGTTACTTCCACTTCCGCGTCGAAGATCAGCCCGAGGTCGCCGCGGCCGTTGAGCGTCTTCACCAGCGTACCCACAGTGCGCGGGGCGGTACCGGTGAAAAGCGTTTTGCCTGCGTGCTTCACTTCCACGGGTTTGTCGAGATCGGCCATCCGGTCGTCGAACCGCACCAGGAGCTTCGACACCTTCTCCGCGTCCGTGATCTCGACCACCTGCCCCGCGTGCTTCGCGATCACGAGTGAATCGCCCTTCGCTTCGGCCGTTGGCACCGCGAGCCAGTACGAGCGGTCGTGCGCGGTACCGGTTTGCTTCCACACCACGCGATCGGGGACCGGGTTGCGCGTGAACTTCGCCATCCACGGCAGCGCGGCCTTGTCCTCCAGGTTCATCCAGTGGCCCTTGCCCTCGTGGATCTTCACGAAGTGCTCGTAGCCCTTCGGGTCGTCCTTCTGGAGCTTGTCGAGTTGCTCGCCGTACTCCTTCCCGACCTTGTGGCGGTTGTACGCCGTGTCGTTGCCGCCCACTTGCAGCGCGAACGGCACGTTCCGCAGTGAGAGCAGCGACACGCCGTTGGGGTGCCCCGCCATCATCGCGGCGCCGGCCCAGTAATCGGCCATGCGCGGCCCCATCTGGTACACGCCGTCGCCGCCCGCCGAATACCCGAGCACGTACACCCGATTCGGGTTCACGTCTTCGAGCACAATGAGGTCTTCGATGAGCCGGCCGAACATGCGGTCGATGTGCCCCTCGTGCCACAAGTTCCACGTGTTGGTGGGCGCACGCGGCGCGAGGTAGATCCCCTCCTCCACCGTGTAGAGTTTCTTCTGGTTCTCCCACTGCTGATCGTTCACCTGCTTCGGCGCCCCGCCCCCGCCGTGAAGCGAAATCCACAGACTCCGGCCGCCCTTGGGTTTCTCGCCGAACGTCTTCATGAAGAACGGCATTTCCAGTTTGCCGTCCTTGATGACCAGATCCTTCACCTCGACCGCGCGATCCTTCTTGATGGTGGCCGCGTGGGCCTTCCACAGCAACTCGCGTGCGGTCGCGGCGTCTGCCTTCGTCAGCGGGACTTTTGCGAAATCCTTGTCCGCGAGATCCGCGAGCGCGGCCGGTTTCGCGTCGAGTGC
This sequence comes from Gemmata massiliana, assembly GCA_000531095.1. Taxonomy (GTDB): domain Bacteria; phylum Planctomycetota; class Planctomycetia; order Gemmatales; family Gemmataceae; genus Gemmata; species Gemmata massiliana. The sequence goes on from HG799465.1 coordinate 1,019,274, forward strand.
TGATTGCAGTTCCTTGAGAGCAGCCGCAGACTTGGCCGCGTCCGGTGCCGCAAATGCGGGCGCCGTGAACGCGACGAGGAAAAGTACGGGAGCGAAAACGCGCATTGAAGCTCCTCAATCCCGGGACGCGGGCAGCTCGCCCGCACGTCCGAAGTGTGGTTATTGTTTGTGGTGGTGAATTATCAGGGGATGGAAATGCGAGCGGGCCACCCGCACTCCCAGAGGAAGCAATTACTTTTGGATCTCGACCAGCGTTTTCTCGCCGGCCGCACCGGTCTTCACGGTCTTCGTCGCGGTACCGACTTTCACCACGAATTCCGCGTTCGGCGGAAGCTCAAATGTAAGGAAGTCGTTCGTGTCGGCTGTTTCGCCGCGTGAGGTGCCGTCGAACGCCTTCTTCGCGTCGGCGGTGGCGGTCACGGTGACCTTCTCGGCGACACGCTTCTTGTTCGCATCAATCACCTTCACTTCGAGGCGGAACGCCTCCGCTTTGGGAGCGGGTTTCGCGTAGTGATCGGTGACGTTCTCGGCGGGCACGTTCTTGTTCTTCATCGCCCACACGAGCGGGAAGTGCTGTTGGCTCTTCTTGAAACTCGCGGCGTAGATCGCGTGCTCGAAAACATCTTTCTTGGCCTGCGCTGCGGCACCGACGAACCACCCGCGGTCGAGACCACTCGGGTCGGGTTCACACGCCCCGGTGAAGTGCCACCCCTTATCCCAGATCTCTACCCAGGTGTGGTTCCCGCGCTTATCAGACCACAGCGGCGTGCCGACGAGTCGCGCCGGGATTCCCACGGACCGCGCCGCGTCGCTCAGCACGATCGACAGCCCCGTGCAGGACGCCTTCCCCTGCTCGATGGACTCCTTCGGGCTTTGATTCGGCGCCTTGCGCTGCGTCGAGTAGCCGAGTTTGAGCTTCTTGAACAGTTCGGCGTTGAGCACCTGCACGGCCTCGATCGGCGTCTTGCAGTTCTTCACCATCGGCACGCACAGCTCGTAGAACTCCTTGCGCCACGCATCGCGCTTCTCGTCCACGTTCGCGTAAGGCAGCACGTCGTTCAGGAAGATTTCCTCGGGAACGTCCTTCCCCCACAGCATCTCCTTGCGCGCCTTGTACGCCAGTTCCACGTTGGCCAGAAGGAACTCGGCCTTCAGCGCTTTCAAATCCCCGTCCGGCATGTTCGCCACCAGGAACGCCATCCCCTTGCGCTGGTCCTTCGGTACATCGGTTAGGGCGCGTTCCAGTTCCGGGCGGTTCTCTTTCGCGCTCTTGAGCGCCTGTTCGACGTCTGCGTCCCACCACGCGGCGGGTTCGGCAGCAGCACCGGGAACACACGCGGCCAGCAACGCGACCGCGACAATGGGGGCACGGAGTAGCACGGCAGCGACCCTTAATAGATGAGGAGTGAACCGAGTCGGGAGGAGTGGATCATTCTAACGAAAGCGGCCCGCGCAGAAGCACACATTCCCGGGCCGGGCCGCTACAATGACGGGCACCACGTTCTGAGACCCGCACCATGCCTCGACGGAAGCCGACCACCCTCCCGCCGTCAAAAAAGGCTGCGCCCGTTCCCAAAGCGCCTCAACCGCCCGCGAAGTCAAAACGGCAGCGCAAACTCGTGTTCGGCCTCGCGCTGGTGGGGTTCCTCGTTGGAGTCGCGTGGGGCGCGTGGGAAGTGCTCGGCCCGAACGCGCTTCGTGACGCGCGGACCGCGCTCGATCAGCGCGATTTCCACGCGGCCGATGAGATCCTGACGAAGTACCTGTCCAAGAACCCCGATTCCCCTCAAGGATTGCTCCTGGCCGCACGCGCGGCGCGGCGCGCGGGCGAATTCGCGCGGGCGAAAGAGCACCTGGGCACCTACTTGCGGAAGAACCCGGCGAACGAAGCTTACGAACTCGAATCGAACCTGTTGGCGGTGCAGTCCGGCAACCTCACCAACGCGGACCGATTGTTCGAGTCGTTCGTGGGGCGCCCGGACGCGCCCGAAACGCCGTTCGTCATGGAAGCGTACTTAGAAGGCAAACTCAAGGTTCTCGCGCCGAACCACACGGCCACGATCGACACCGAACGCGACGATCCTGCCGTCGTAACGCGGCTCCACAAGGCCGCGGACACGTGGTTGGCCCAGCGCTCCGGTCGGGCCGATCAGGTGCAGGGGTTGACGTGGAAGGGGCGCGTCTACGCTTACGCGCGCGATCAAGCGCAGAGCATCACAGCGCTCCGCGAAGCGCTCGCGCTCGATCCGGATCACTTCGATGCCCGGTTGTACCTGGCACTGGGGATCAGCCAGGTACAACCCCAGGAGTGCGTTCGGCACCTCGAAATTTTGCGCGAGAAGAAGCCCGACGACCGCCGACTGCGGTACCTCGTGGCCACCGGTCAGCGCACGCTGGGGAACTTCGCCGAATCGCGCAAGCTCCTGGATCAGATGCTCGCCGACGATCCGAACAGCCTCTCCGCGCTGGTCGAACTCGGGCTCCTGAATCTCGACGAGAGCAAACTCGCGGACGCCGAACCGATGCTCCGCAAGGCGCTGAAACTGGCCCCGAGCATCCCCGAAACCAACAGCGCGATGAGCCGGTGCGAGGGCGCTACTGGGCCACCCCGCCGAAGCCGCCCAGTACCGGAAGCGGTTCGAGGAAATCACGGCCGAGCGGAACCGCCCCCGAACGCCCCCGGCCCCGAAACCGTAGTTCCACCAGTCCGTCGCTTCTACTGGCGGTGCCACCCAATATGCGAGCGCCTCTCTCCCCTTCGCGCATCACGGCAGCCCTGACCGGAGCGGGTGCGCTCGTCGGCACGGTCGCGCTCATTCTCGCTACCAGCGCTTGCGGGTCGCGCGTACCAGATACCAAGCCGACCGACCTCTCACCCACCACCGAACCAACTGAAACTTACACCGGCACGCCGTGGTTCCGCGACGTGACCGGGGCGTCCGGGGTCCGCGCTACGTGTCGCAACGGCGAAGAAGCGGACCAATTCACCATCCTCGAGTCACTCGGAACGGGGGTGGCGCTGTTCGACTTCGACGGGGACGGGCGACTCGACATCTTCGTGGTCGGCGGCGGGTACTTCGACGGCCCGACGAAGACCGATCTGAAGGGCCACCCCTGCAAGCTATACCGGAACCTCGGGAACATGAAGTTCGAGGACGTGACGAGCGCGGCCGGGCTCGCGGGCGACTGGTGGTACACGCACGGGGTCGCGGTCGCGGACTACGACCGTGACGGGTTCCCGGATTTCGTCGTCACGGGTTACGGCCGCATCGGGCTGTTCCACAACGAACCCAACGATAGAGGCGGGCGCCGGTTCGTGGATGTGAGCGAAAAACTCGGTCTGCGCGATTCCTTGTGGGGCACGAGCGCCGCGTGGGGCGACCTCGACGGCGACGGGTACCCCGAACTCTACGTGTGCCACTACACCGATTGGTCCTTCACCAACAACCCGATCTGTAAGGGCACGTCGGCCAGCGTTCCGCGCGACGTGTGCGTGCCGCAGAGGTTCAAACCGCTCGTCCACTCGCTGTTCAAGAACGATCGGGGCCAGAAATTCCGCGACACCGCATCCGAGCAGCACTTCAAACCCGACGGGTACGGGTTGGGGGTCGTGATCGCGGACCTGAACGCCGACGGGCGCCCCGACGTGTACGTTGCGAACGACGCCGCCCGCAACTTCCTCCTTTTCAACCGGGGGGGGGCGCTCGAAGAGAAGGGAGTGGCGTCGGGCACCGCGGTCGATGACGGGGGCCAGTTCAACGGCAGCATGGGCGTGGACGTCGTCGACTACGACGGGAGCGGGCGCGCGGCCCTCTGGGTCACGAACTACCAGGGCGAGTTACACGCGCTCTACCACAACCTCGGGGCGGAAATGTTCGACCACCGGTCGCGGCTCCTGGGGGTCGGCTCGATCGGCGTCCACCGTGTCGGGTTCGGCACCGCGTTCACGGACCTCGATCACGACGGCTGGGAAGACGTGGTCGTGGCGAACGGGCACGTTCTGCGCAACCCCGCCGGGAGTTCGCCGAAGCAGCAACCCGTACTGTTCCACAACACCGATAAAGAGGGCCGGCGGTTCTTCCGCGACATCAGTAACCGCGGCGGCCCGTACTTCCAGGCACAAAATATGGCCCGCGGACTGGCGCTCGGCGACCTCGACAACGACGGGCACCCGGACCTCGTGGTGACGCAAAATAACGGCCCGGTCGTGATTCTGCGTAATGAAGCGCCCGGGCCGCACCCGTGGGTCGGCATCAAACTCGTTGGTAAAGGGAACCGCGACACCGTTGGCTCGACGGTCACGGTCGAGTTGGACGGCCGGAAGCTCACCCGGTTCGCGAAGGGCGGCGGCAGTTACCTTTCGGCCAACGACCCGCGCCTGCACTTCGGCTTGGGCGGTGCCAAGCTCAAGCGCGTAACGGTACGATGGTCGTGGGGCGAGTCGCAATCCTGGGAGAACATCGACGCGGGCGCGTACTGGGAACTGACCGAGGGCCAGCCGACCGCGAAGCGCTTACCCGCCTCGTGAAGCACAAAGAACTACTCGCGTGAACCAATTCCTTGTGCGCCCGCCCCAAGCCGTCACCGAGCACTTCGGCCCGCTCACCGCGGGACGCACCTGGCACCGGGCGTCCGAGGGTTTTAGCGGCGCGATTGTGTGGCGCGGGGATGATGCCCCCGGTACGCCGCTCGTCGCGCTAAAAGGCTGGCCGCCCGATGTGAGCGCGGAGCGCGTTCAGCAAATCCACTACTGGATGTCGCAAGCCGCGCGCTTACCCTTTGTGCCGTCCGTGTTTGTAGGAACGCACAGACGCACCACAGTATTCGCGGACGGGCGACTCTGGGACGCATGTCGCTGGGTGCCTGGCGCCTCACTCACTCAGCCCACGGAAGCAGAAATACGGGCGGCGTGCGAAGCAATCGCGCAATTGCACCTGTGCTGGCCCCTCGCTCTGGACCGCCAACCGTGCCGCGGCGTCTCAAATCGTATCGATGTACTTACCGCGTACCGACGGCAACTTAGTGACTGGAATCGCGACATCCCGCCCGTCGCGCCGGAACTCGATCCGCTCCTGCGCCGAGCCGTCTCCGTCGTTGCCCGCAACACGGATGCCGCAATCGTAGCGCTGCGCCCGTGGGCGAGTCGCCCGCTCCCGTCGCGCCCTTGTCTGCGCGACCTGCGCGGCGAACACGTTCTCTTTCACGCCGGCTCGGTCACCGGGGTCATCGATTTTGGCGCGATGATAATCGATCACCCGGCTATTGATCTGGCGCGATTTCTCGGCGATTTTTCTGCGCTCCGGGAATCAGTATTCAGCGAAGGCCTCAATGCGTACCGGGCGACTGGAGGTGCACTTGACGTGCCCGACGACTTCATCCGGCTCCTCGCGCGCAGCGGGTTCATCTGTTCGCTCCTCGGCTGGCTCGTCCGCCTCGTAGTGCGTCACGAACCGACAGTTCGGGCGACGGCGATCGCGGCGCGGCTGACTCATCTGCTTGAATGCGCCGAGCAAATTACGCACTTTTAAGCCATTTTCCAACGCTCCGCACACCGTCGGATTTCTCGGCAAAGGCCGCGAAAATAGCCGAACCGGTCATTTGACACCCTCCGCGCGCGTTCTACTGTTCCGTTGTGAACGGGTCGTCTGGTAACGCAGGCTCGGTTCTAAAGACGGCCCGGTGGTTCGAGTTAAACCGGTTCGGGGGCTACGAGAACGAGTTCTTGTTCCGAGCGCCCAACGGACCGGGAAAACGAGAAGCGCCAGTGGCGACGTCCGCGTGAACGGGGGCGGCACCCAGTTGACCCGCGCAGCACACGGAGAGAAGCCATGCTCGGCCGGTTCACACGAGGGGTCGTGAACTTCCTGAAAGCGGAAGACGGCCCGACCGCAGTCGAGTACGCCGTTATGCTCGCGCTCATCATCGTGGTGATCGTCGCAGCGATTGGAAACATCGGCGCAACGACTAATGGTATGTATAACAATTTGAGTCTCCAGGGCGTGAAGCCGCCCGGCGGCTCGGGTTCGTGACGACGGCGCGGGGCCGGGCGGGGAAACCCGGCCCCACGCGAAGTGCTCTCTTTTTCAGTTCCTTCACAACGGGAGATCGGATCATGCGCAGTCTGACCAAGAGTTTGGTGTCGTTCCTGAAGGCGGAAGACGGCCCGACGGCCGTCGAGTACGCGGTGATGTTGGCCCTGATCGTCGTGGTGTGCATCGCCGCCATCACGACCCTCGGCTCCAACGCCAACAGCACCTTCAGCTTCGTCGGCTCGTCCATCAAGCCGACGTCCTCGAGCTGAGTACCCTCCGTTCGTGTCTGACACGAACAGCGATACGGGCCGAGCCGCACTGCGGCCCGGCCCGCGTCGCGCCGGAGCCGCGCCCGCCCACGGACCCCGACACGGATTCCGACCCGTACCCGAACCCGCGAACGAGGTGACTCCCCCGATGAGCAACGCAGCCCCTGTGCTCCCCCAACCCCCTGTTACCGCCCCCGCGACCGACGACTCGCTCGGCATCGACCGCGCGTTCGTGCTCCAGATGGCCCGGATGCCGCTCCTCGCGCTCCTGTGGCTCGGGGCCGCGATCGCGGCGCACCAGATCTGGGCCGCGCTCTGGCCCGAGGGCCTGAACGCCGGTCCGCTGGTCGTCATCAGCTTCGGTATGATCCTGGCCGCGTTCATCGACGGCTGGGCCCTGAAAGTTCCCAACTGGATCACCTTCCCCCTGGTCCTGAGCGGCTGGGCGCTCGGCGCGCTGCACGACTTCAACGTCCACGTGGACGCGGGCACCGGCGGCTTCGCGCTCGCGGTCCTGGGCACCGTGTTCGGGTTCGTCCTGCTCCTCCCGATGCTCGCGATCGGCGGCGTCGGCGCCGGCGACGTGAAGATGCAAATGGGCTTCGGGGCGTGGGCCGGCGCGTACTTCGGGACCGGCGCGACCACGGCCGACGCCGGTGGCGCGGCCCTGCACGGGATGGGCGTCGTGTTCTGGGCCTTCTGCTTCGGTGCGATCGCGGGCGGGGCGTTCGGCCTCGTCATCATCCTGATCCGCCGCCAGTTCGGTCAGAACGCCGGAATCGTCCGCGAAATCATGAGCGACTTGCAGATGTTCGGCACCGGCCAGGTGAGCGCCGCGAGCAAGCGGGCGCACGACCGCCGCAGCCGGTGGACCAAGTTGCCCTACGGGATCCCGCTGTGCGTCGGGTTCCTCCTGTACCTGGCCTACATGCTGATCCTGGTGGGCTGAGACCGGTCCCAAAAAGATCCCGCGCCCACGGAGCGGGCGCGGGCCTGGGGGCTCGCACCTCAAGGCCCGCCCGACGATTTCCGCCCCTCGAATTTTCGCCTCAATCAGAAAAATCCGGTAACTCGCAACAACCGGGCCATCTGGGGTGAGCTATAGAACTGGCAAACTGCGAGTTCTCCGCACGCTCCGGAAATTCCGAAACATTGAAGGAACCCGACCCGCCCGACCGATTCAGAGGGCGGGGAGAAAAGGCGTCACACAACACCACGCTGGCAAACTCGGCAAACTTCGAGCGATCGGCACCTCCGAAGGTGCAACGGTCCCGGGGCCGGGGGCAGACTTGGTGGTGGCGCTGCGGGTCGCGACCAACAGCGGGCTTTACGGCCCCGGTCCCACCCACCCCGGGACGACCGAACCGAGGCGCGGCCGCGTGAGGCCGACGCAGGCGCCGCACCGTTAGACGCGGTGCCGCCCGGGAACCCGGTCGTCTCTTTCCCCTTGGGGACGAGGTACGGGCTGACCGCCGCTGGCAGTTGGACCATTTTGTCTCCTTTGTCTCCGAGGGGTTAGCACCCATGAAGCAGAAAAACATCGTTTTGATGGTGGTGGCGGTGGGGTGCGGCCTCGTGGCCGCGTTCCTCACCTCCCAGATGAGCGCCAAACAGGTCGACCAGGTGGACGTGGTGGTCGCTGCCAAGGATCTCGCGGTCGGCACGACCCTGACCCGCGACGAACTGAAGGATCTGGTGAAGATCGTCAAGCGGCCGAAGGACGGGTTGCCCGTCACGGTCGTCCTCAACCCGGAAGACCTGGTGGAGAAGCGGCTCTCGCGCCCGCTGCGGGCCGACGAACCGATCACCACCCAGGACCTGGGCAAGGGGCCGGTGGTCACGCTGCCCGAGGGGTACCACATGATGTCCCTCCAGGTCAACGCGGCCCAGGCCGCGGCCGGGTTCGTCGGGCCGGGGAGCCGCGTGAACGTGAACGCGACCCTGAAGCTGGGCACCAAACTGGAAGCGTTCCCGCTGCTGGTGAACATGCTCGTGGTCGCGGTGGACACGAACATCGCCTACGCCAAGGACAGCAACGGCACGTTCCCGAGCATGAACACGGTGTCGTTCGCGGTGAAGGAAAAGGAAGCGCTGCTGCTGTCGCTCGCCAAGAGCCGCGGGTGCACCATCGAGTTGCTCCTGCGCAACCAGAACAAGACCCTGGACTCGGACAAGAAGTACAACATCGACGAGGTCATCAAACTGCTGTCCGACGACAAGGAGAAGTCCAACATCGCCGGCGCGGTCGGCGGCGACACCAGCGAGAAGAAGCCGGAACCGACCGAACCGAAGGTGGGCGAGAAGACCCCCGAAAAGGTGGTCGAGAAGGTGGTCGAGAAGCCCGTGACGCCCGTCGCCCCGGCGCCGTCCGTCGCGATGGTGAAGGTGCTCGTGGCCAAGCAGGACATCGCCCCGAACACCGAGATCACGAAGGACCTGATCGCCGAGGCGTTCGAGGAAAAGGCGCTGCCGAAGGAGTTCGCCGGGAGCGCGCTGGGCGACCTGAGCGAGGCGCTCGGGCAGGCTCTGAAAACGGGGGTCTCGAAGGGCCAGTGGGTGACGCCGGGCATGGTCGGCATTCAGACCCCGAAGACACCCCCGCAGGAGTTCTTCCAGCCGTCGAAGCCGCCCGTCGAGGGGCCGAAGGCGCCGGTGGAACCGCAACCGGTGGCGCCGGTGGTGAAGAAGAAGACGCTCGACGTCGCGGTCCACACCGCCGGCGGGTCGATGATCCACCGGTACGAAGAAACGGCGCCGGGCAAGTGGAAGAAGATCGCCGAACTGACCCCGGAACAGGCCGCGAAGGGGGACCAGGCCGCCCCGGCGCCCCAGGACGAGAAGAAAGCGGAACCGGACAACAAGTTCCGCGATTGACGAAGCAACCCGGTCCACGGGCGGAGGCGAAGGCCGCCCGCGGACCGAACCCCGCGGGGCACCGGCGGTCACGAGGACCAACGGCGACCGCGGACGCCCCGGCGGCCCTCAACGGCCGCCGCGACTATGGACCCGGCCGGTGGCCCGAACCGGCCGGTCGGTGAAAACGTGCAGCCGGGCCGGGGTGACCCCGCCCGCTTTAAGGAGAGGTGACAGGATGCACCGTAACCGTACCACCCGACGGCTGCTGCCGTGGGCTTGCATTTTAACGCTCGGACTCGCGGTCACCACCACGACGTCCCGGGCCCAACAACCGGCCGACACCAAGAACCCGCTCCCGGCCACGATCGACCGGACCGGCGCGATCATCGTCCCGCTCGGCGGCCTGGTGACGTTCTCCCCCGCCGATCTGAAAGACCCGCCGACCGACATCCTCGTGAGCAACGACGCCGCCCTCGGGGTGCGCCTCGACCCGGCGGACCCGAAGCGGCTGCTCCTGACCGGGCGCTCCTCGGGCGTGAGCCAACTGACCATCGTCCGCAAGGACCTGCCCCCGCTCAAGTTCGATGTGATCGTGCAGACCGATTTCGCCCTGCTCCGCACGATCATCAAGCGGACCGTCCCGACGGCCAGCGTGGACGTGCAACCGGGCCTCAACAACTCGATCGTGCTGAGCGGGTACGTGACCAGCCCGCAGGACGCGGACACCGTGGCCCGGCTCGCGAACAGCGCGGTCGGCGGGGCCAACGCCAACGTAATCAACGCGGTCCAGATCGGCGGCGTCCAGCAGGTGGAAATCGACGTCGTGGTCGCCTCGGTGGACCGCAACCAGCTCCGCAGCCGCGGGTTCGACTTCTCCGCCCCGGGCCGCGGGAGCTTCGGGTTCAGCAGCCTCGTGAGCGGGCTCATCGGCGTGCAAACCGGGTCCGGCGCGATCCCGACGTTCGGCACCGACGCGAACTTTCAGGCGGCCGTCGTACCCAACCGGTTCTTCGGTGCCCTCCGCGCCCTGCGGACCGAAGGGGTCGCAAAGTTCCTGGCCGAGCCCCGGGTCGTGACCCAGACCGGGCGCCCCGCGTTCTTCCGGGCCGGCGGTCAACAGGCGATCCTCAGCAGCACCTCCGGCATCACCGGCCCCGGCGTGACCCTGGTGCCGTTCGGGACCGAACTCGAGGTGGTGCCGATCGTGTACGGCAACGGGTCGATCTGGCTGGACATCAACCCGCGCATCACCGCGGTGAGCCAGGCCCTCGGGATCACGGTCGCCGGGGCCAGCAGCCCGGGCTTCACGGAACAGAGCGTCCGATCCACGGTGCTGCTCGAGTCGGGCCAGACGTTCGCCATCGGCGGGCTGATCCAGAACAGCGTGGGTGCCACCACGCAAAAGGTTCCGTTTCTGGGCGACCTGCCGTTCTCGGGCACGCTCTTCAGCCGGGTGGACTACACGGTCCGCGAGAGCGAACTCGTGATCCTGGTGACCCCGCGCCTGGTCCACCCGATGGACCCGTGCCAGGCCCCGAAGCGGCTCCCGGGACAAGAAACCCGCACGCCCGACGATTATGAACTATTCTTGGAAAACGTTCTCGAAGCGCCCCGCGGCCAGCGGAAGGTGTGGAACGGGAAGTGCTACAACGCCCCGTACAAGTGCGACCCGACCCTCGGCAAGTACCCGTGCATCGGCGGCGTCTGCAACGGCCCGAACGGAACGTGCCTGCCCGGTAACGCGGCCGGCGCCCTGATCAACCCGCTGTCCAGCTCGCAGGGCAGCTCGACGGTACCGACCGCTCCGGCCCTCGGGGGCGCGGCAGCAACGGTCCCGATGCCCGTGACCCCGGTCGCGCCGACGACAGAAGTTCCCGCGTCCCTGCCCCCGGTGACCGGCGGCGGGACCACGGAGCCGGCCCCGGTGCCGCTCCCGCCCGTCGGCGGACTTCCGGTACCGCAATAACACGGCGGCAAAAGGTGTGCTAGTTTTCCTCTGCCGCGGAACTCACGGGTTCCGCGGCGGGGCACCCGACACGAACGACCCCTACGCGACACAACAGACTCGGTGGTGGCTATGCAACGCGTCGCGATCGTAGACCCGAACGAATCGACCCGCGAGTCGCTCCGCACGCTGTTGCTCGGGGTCGACTTCGTGTGGCTCGAGGCCGAGTGCGCCCGGTACGAGTACTTTTTTGAAGTGATCCAGGCGTCCACGCCGGACCTCGTGATCGTCACCCTCGACGCGGACAAGAACAAGGCCCTTCAGATGATCGGGCAGCTCTCGGTGGAGCACCCGAAGCTGCCGATCCTGACCATCAGTCACGACCACCAGGCCCTGCTCCAGTCGCTCCAAAAGGGCGCGAAGTACTTCCTGACGCACCCGGTCGGACTGGAAGACATGCTCGCCGCCCTGCGGCGGGCGCTGGGCGAGAGCGGCGGCTCCGACGCCCCCACCGCGGGCGGGAGCGCCTCGGCCCGGCAGACCGGCTCGTCCTCGATGATCGCGGTCCTCGGGTCCCGGGGCGGCGTCGGCACCACGACCCTCGCGGTCAACATGGCCGCGACGCTGGCCGCCGACCCGACCCACCAGGCCGCCCTCATCGACCTCGACCTGACGCTCGGGGACGCGGACATCGCACTGGAAGTGAACGGGTTCGAGAACATCAGCATCGCGGACCTGGCCCGGAACATCGAGCGCCTGGACATGAACTTCCTGCGCCGCGCGATGGCCAAGCACGAACCGACCGGGCTCGCGATCCTGCGCCACCCGCTCGAGATCGCCGAGGTCGGCGCGATCCACGAACAGCACGTGGAGCGCATCCTCAACCTGTTGAAGATCAGCTACACGCACCTGGTTCTGGACCTGAGCAAGTGCCTGCTCCCGACGGACCTCATGGCGCTCCGCATGGCGGACGTCATCATGCTGGTCGCGCAACTGGAGCTGAGCAGCCTGCGGAACGTGGTGCGCCTGATCCACTGCATGAGCGGCGAAGAGGGCCTCGCGGACAAGATCCGCGTGGTCATCAACCGCCAGGGCTCGGACTCGGTCGAGGAGGGGATCAGCCCGAAGAAGGCCGAGGAGGTCATCGGCAAGCCGATCTTCTGGCAGGTGCCCAACGACACGAAGGCCGTGATCGGCGCCCGCGTCGCGGGGCACCCGCTCGTGAAGCACGCGCCCAAGAGCCGCGTCCAGCAGAGCATCTACGGCCTCACCCAGGCGCTCTACGGCAAGCCGGTCGGCGCCCCGGGCGAGCAGAAGGGCAGCAAGGGCGGCTGGGGGTTCTTCGGAAAGCGCTAAGTGTTCGCCCGGAGCCCGCGGTCCGTCGTCCCCGGGGCACCCGATACTCACCGCGCCGGACCGGCGCGCCACCGACCCTGGGACCGATCCAAGGACTGATACACCATGAGCCGACTTCAGCAAGGGATCTCGAAGCTCAACAGCCTCAACGGGCCGAGCGGCGGCGCGAGCAGCATCTCGCGCCTGTCCAGCCCGAGCATGGGCGGCGGGCCGGGGGGCGGGAAGAACTTCGACGAGCTGAAGCGCCAGATCCACTCGAAACTGGTGGAGCGGCTCGACTTCACGCGCGTGAAGGACCTGTCCAGCGAGGCCATGCGGCGCGACATCCGCCGCGTGATCGAGCACCTGTGCGACACCGAGAACCCGCTCCTCAACCGGATCGAGCGCGAGAAGCTGATCGAGGAGGTGCTCGACGAGACGCTCGGGTTCGGGCCGCTGGAGATCCTGCTCAAGGACCCGACGGTCAGCGACATCCTGGTGAACGGCCCGCACAAGTGCTACGTCGAGCGCCGCGGGAAGCTCGAGAAGACGGAAGTGAAGTTCCGCGACAACGACCACCTGATGCAGATCATCGACCGGATCGTGTCGAAGGTCGGGCGCCGCGTGGACGAGACGAGCCCGATGGTGGACGCGCGCCTCCCGGACGGCTCCCGCGTGAACGCGGTAATCCCACCGATCTCACTGGACGGGCCGAGCCTCAGCATCCGGCGCTTCGGGGCCAACCCGCTGAAGCTCGAGGATCTGCTGAACTACAAGGCGTTCACGCCCGAAATGGCGATGCTCATGGAGGCGTGCATCAAGGCCCGGCTCAACGTGCTCATCAGCGGTGGGACCGGGTGCGGTAAGACGACGCTCCTGAACACGCTCTCGAGCTTCATCCCCGGCGACGAGCGGGTGGTGACGATCGAGGACGCGGCCGAACTGCAGCTCCAACAGGACCACGTGGTGCGCCTCGAAACGCGCCCGCCGAACATCGAGGGCAAGGGGGCCGTGAGCACCCGCGACTGCGTGCGGAACGCCCTGCGCATGCGGCCCGAGCGGATCATCATCGGTGAGGTCCGCGGGTCCGAGGCCCTGGACATGCTCCAGGCCATGAACACGGGCCACGGCGGGTCGCTGGCCACGCTCCACGCGAACACCCCGCGCGAGGCCCTCACGCGGCTGGAAACGATGATTATGATGGGCGGGTTCGAGCTCCCGGTGAAGGCGATGCGGCAGCAGGTCAGCTCCGCCATCGACGTCATCATCCAGGCGAACCGGCTCCAGGGCGGCCCCCGGAAGATCACCCACATCACGGAAGTGATGAACATGGAGCAGGACATCATCATCATGCAGGAAGTGTTCCGGTACAAGCAGCTCGGCATCGACCAGAACGGCCGCGCCTACGGCCAGTTCGAGGCGACCGGGGTCCGGCCCTCGTTCATCAACCGGCTGGAGTCGAAGGGCGTGAAACTGCCCTCGAACATGTTCGCCGAGCGCGTCCTGATGCGCGACTGATCCGGCGGCCGCGGGGCGCGGAGCGCCGGGCGCGGCTACGAAGAACGGAAGAACGGGTGGAAAGTGCGCGAACGGGAATCGTTCGCGCGGCGCCCGGTGCCGACTCGCCCGATACACACGCGGACCCGAAGGGACTGGGTTTGCTCGACGCGGCCACGGACGGCGGGACTCGTACACACGCACCGGGCGCCCGCGCCCGGCCAGGGCGCCCGCGCCAGGTGGACTCCGATGAACCCGATTCTCCTCCCGATCCTGATCGGCGGCTTGGTGATCGCGATGGTCGCCATGATGTACCTCGCGCTCCTGCGGGCGACGAGGGCGCGGCCGCGGACCGGCTCGACCAGCTGGTCGGGCGGAACTCGCGCAAGGACTCCTCGGCCGACATGCTGCTGAAGCAGGCGCTCCAGGAGGTGGACCGCAAGACGCTCATGGACAAGCTGATGCCGGAGGCCTTCAACCTCACGAAGACCTTCGAGCAGGCGGACTGCAACATCAAGCCCAGTGCCCTGTTCGGGATCTCGCTCGGGCTGGGCGTGCTGGGCGCGGCCCTGAGCATCTGGCTCGTGAACATGTACGTGCTGCCGCTCGGCGCGGTGCTGTTCTTCGCGCTCCCCTGGGTGTGGCTGTACACCAAGCGCGCCGGGCGCCTGAAGAAGTTCGCGGCCCAGTTGCCCGACGCGATGGAGCTCGTCGCCCGCGCGCTGCGGGCCGGGCACTCGCTGGCCGCCGGGATGCACGTGGTGGCCGAAGAAATGCCGGCCCCGATCTCCAAGGAGTTCGGCCGGGTGTACGAGGAGCAGAACCTGGGCATCCCGCTGGAAGAGGCCCTCAAGGGGATGTGCGACCGGGTGCCGAACCTGGACCTCCGGTTCTTCGTGACCAGCGTCGCGATCCAGCGCCAGACCGGTGGCGACCTGGCCGAGATCCTCGACCGCATCGGGCACGTGATCCGCGAGCGGTTCAAGATTTTGGGCCAGGTGAAGGCCCTGACCGCGGAAGGGCGGCTCTCGGGCATCGTGCTCATCGCCCTGCCGATCGGCCTGTTCATCATGATGCTGTGGATGAAGCCGGACTACGTGCAGACGCTCTGGAAGGACCCGATGGGGATCAAGATGTCGATCGGGGCCATCGTGCTCATGCTGATCGGCTCGTTCGCCATCAAGAAGATCGTGGACATCAAGGTCTGACGAAGTGTGAGTCGGCGGAACCGGCCCGGTTCCCCGCACGCCCCGCACGAGTCACGCGCACCCATACTCACACTGCTTCGCACCGGAGACACACCTGTGGAACTGTTCGCGCTCCTGTCCGCCTCCGAACTGGCCCCGCTCCTCGTGTTCGTCGCGATCATGGCGGGCACGTTCTGGGTGCTCTCGCTGATCTCCAACCGCAACAGCCAGGCGGAGGAGCGGCTCGAGCGCATCGGCCGGCCCAAGTCGCTGGTCGAGATCGAAATGTCGCAGGCCGAGTCGCGCGGCCGGTTCAAGGGGCTCAAGGACGCCTTCAGCAACCTCGGCGGGGTAATGGAGCCCGGGACCGAGCTGGAAAAGAACTCGCTCCGGATCAAGCTGGCCAACGCCGGGTTCCGGAGCGAGAACGCGGCCGGCGTGTACCAGGGCATCCGCGTAGTTTGCCTAGTCGCGTTCCTTCTTCCGGCCCTTTTCTTTTTCTTGCTCAAAGACGGGTTCACCGTGAAGTCGATTGAATGGACTGTGGGGCTCGCGGGCATGGGGTTCTACTTCCCGCAGCTCGCGCTCTGGCACCTGCGGACGAGCCGGCAGAAGGAGATCTTCCTCACCCTGCCGGACGCGCTCGACCTCTTGGTGGTGTGCGTCGAGTCCGGGCTCGGCCTGGACGCGGCCCTGCGGAAGGTGACCGACGAGATGAAGGGGCACGCGAAGACCATCTGCGAGGAGTTCTCGCTCGCGAACCTGCAGTTGCAGATGGGGCGCCCCCGGCGCGAGGTGCTCCACGACCTCGGCGTGCGGACCGGGGTGGACGACGTGCGGAGCCTGGCGGCGATCCTGATCCAGGCCGACCGGTTCGGTTCGAGTATCGCCCAGGCGCTCCGGGTCCAGTCCGATTCGATGCGGACCCGGCGGCGCCAACTGGCCGAGGAAAAGGCGGCGAAGACGGCGGTGCAACTGATCTTCCCGCTGGTGCTGTTCATCTTCCCGGCGATCTTCGTGGTTCTGGTCGGCCCCGCGGCCATCCAGATCCAGAAGAATTTGTTGAGTAAGGGTGGTTAATTAGCCCGATCCCGGGCAGGACGCCCGGTTCGGTTCTCAAGGAGGAGAGTGCGATGACCAAGATGATGCGCGCGGCCGCGGCGGTCGCGATTCTGACGAGCGGGATGGGGTCCGTCGGGTGCGTGGGCGCCGGGGCCAGCGGGCGCCCGACCCTCGACGACCGCGCCCGGAACGTTTACGACCCGTGCTACCCCGAGCGGTACAACCACGCGGCCCGGCAAGCGGTGCTCGCGCCCTTCGCCCAACAGGTCCACAACGGGCAGGTGCTGAACCAGACCATCTTCACCTACTACTTCGAGACCGGCTCCGACAAGCTCACGTCCGCCGGGGTGGAGAAACTGGACTCGATCGCCCGGACGCGCCCGGCACCGGACCCGAAGCTGTACCTGCAAACGGCGATGGACGTCCCGGTGACCGACGCGACCGCGGGCAAGATCACCGAGCTGCGAGCCGATCTGGACGCGAAGCGCGCCGCGGCCGTCCAGAAGTACCTGGCCACGGTCCCGTCGTTCGCGCCGGTCAGCTACGAAATCTTCGTCCACAACCCGGCGACCCCGGGCATCAACGCCGAGTTCAGCGCCAACCCGTTCCGGTCTTCCGGCCTGGGCTACCGCGGCGGCATCACGGGCATGACGGGGACCGGCGGGGCCGTCAGCACCGGCGCCACTCAGGGCACGAGCCTGAGTTCGCCCGCGGGCGCCGGGGGCGGCACCGGGGCCGTCGTCCCGCGCTAAACCGCACTCGTAACGCCCGAACGACGCACGGGGTCGGGAGCCGTTTGTCGGCGCCCGGCCCCGATTTCGTGTCCTACACTACGGTGCGCCCGCTCGTAGCCGAGACCCGCACCGATGACGCTCCGATCACCCGCGCTCTTCGCCCTCGCGCTCTGCACCGCGGCCCTCTTCGCGCGCCCCGCCGGGGCGTCCGATACCCCACTCATCGCGGGCTACTGGACCGATTTTTACGACCACTGGGCCGGCGTCTTCCAGCAACAGAACGGCGTCGTCATGGGCGCGCTGGTGTTCGGGGGCGTGTGCCTCTTCATCATCACGCGCGGGAAGTGGCGGAAGTAGCGCGCCACACGTCGCCCGGCATACCAAAGCCGCAAGAAATTACGGGCCATAGAGTTGGGTACCGCCCGCTCTGGTTCAGTTTAACGGGCGCGCGCCCGGTCGGCCCTAAAGCGAAACACGCACCGAACGCGAGGGAACCATGTCACTGAGCCGGCAAGCGATGGCGGACTGGGACGGCAACCCGGCACCCGAGGCCCCACTGTTGCCGGAGTCGCTCAAGGAATCCGGGCTGACGCTCGGGTTCATCTGCGACATGCTGCTCCGCACGATCTACACCCGCGGGGTGATGGTCGGGCGCGACCTGGGCCAGTACCTGTGCCTGCCGTTCAAGGTGATCCGCGAACCGCTCAAGTTCTTGAAGGACGAGAAGTTAATTCAGGTGGACGGGGGTGATCTCGTCGGCGAGGTGAGCTACCGGTTCAGCCTCACGGACCTCGGGCGCGAGCGCGCGAAGGCCGCGATGGAGCAGTGCGCGTACATCGGCCCGGCCCCGGTGCCGCTCGAGGACTACGTCGAGCAGTGCTACCGCCAGACCGTCACCGGGTTGCAGTGCTACCCGGAGGCGCTGAAGGCCCCGTTCGGGCACCTGGTGCTCAAAGAGGAGATGTTCAACAACATCGGGCCGGCGATCATCAGCGGCCGGAGCGTGTTCATCTACGGTCCCCCGGGTAACGGGAAGACCGCGATGGCCCGGGCCATCGGCGACTTCATGAACACCGCCGGCGGGTCGATCTACATTCCCTATGCGTTCGTCGCCGACAACAACATTATTACGGTATTCGACCCGTCGCTCCACGTCATCGACGACACCGCGACCGAGTACGGCGACGACGCCGACGCCACCGTGCGCAAGCTGCTCTCGACCGGCGCGGTGGACCAGCGCTGGGTCCGCGTGCGGCGCCCGGTGATCGTGACCGGTGGTGAACTGAACTTGCAGATGCTCGACCTCCGGTACAACTCCGAGGCGAAATTCTACCAAGCCCCGATCCACTTCAAGGCCAACGGGGGCGTGTTCCTGATCGACGACTTCGGGCGCCAGCTCGTCAGCCCGAAGGACTTGCTGAACCGGTGGATTCTGCCCCTCGAGGACCGGCACGACTTCCTCACCGTGGCGAGCGGGAAGAAGTTCCAGGTGCCGTTCGAGCAGCTCATCATTTTCAGCACGAACCTGGACCCGAAGGCCCTGGTGGACGACGCCTTCCTCCGCCGCATCCGGCACAAGGTGGGCATCCAGGCCCCGCAGCGGGACGTGTACGAGCGCATCTTCTCCGCGAACTGCAAGCGCCTCGGGATGAACTACGACGGGGCCGCGGTGGACTTCCTGTACGAGCGCTACTACTCCCGCGGGCGCGTGCCGCGCGCGTCCGACTGTCGCGATTTGCTGGAAACGGTCCAGTCGATTTGCCGATACAGACGGCAACCCGTGCATCTTACGCGCGACCTGATGGCGGAGGCGTCGGCGAGCTTCATCGCCGAATTCACCTGATCGGCCGGGGCGCGAACATATATCCGAGGAAGGCCAATGGACGGCCGATTTTGTCTCAAGTGGTTCGCGCTCGGCTTCGCGCTCGCCGGCGCGGTCGGGTGCAACCGGAACAACGTACAACCGGGTCCGTTCGGTCAGATGCCGAACACCAACGGCGCCCCGAACCCGCTGACGCCCACCGGCGGCAAATCCATGTGGGGCGGGAGCGGGTCCAACGCGCCGCCCCCCTCCGTTCCGGTCGAATTCACTCCCGCCGCTTCTAACAAGCCGGCCTCAGCGGACGCGCTGGTCGCGATTTCGGACGTGCGCCTCGACGCCGCGTTCGACGAGAAGACCGTGCCCGGGAGCAAGGAGTCACTGCTCGACCTGGCCCGCGAGGGGTACCAAAAGGCCCTGAAACAGGAGCCGAAGAACAAGAGCGCGCTGCTCGGGATCGCCCGGTTCTACGGCCGGGTTGGTGAGAAGGAAAAGGCGATCGAGGCGTACAAGAAGTACCTGACGATGTACCCGAACGATGCGAGCGCGGCCCACGAGGTCGCCGTCACCCACGCCCGCTGGAAGGACTGGGCCGGTGCGTGCTCGTGGTGCGAGTTCACGCTGAAGATCGACCCGGAGAACCGCAACGTCAAGAAAACGCTCGGGTTCTGCATGGCCCGTGCCGGGAAGTGGGACGAGGCGTTCACGATGCTGTGCCAGATCATGCCGGAAGCCCAGGCCCGCCACAACCTCGCGGGACTGCTCGACCACATGGGCCACGCGGACGCGAGCAAGTCGCAGTTGCAGCTCGCGGTGAAGGCCGACCCGAACTACGCCCCGGCCCGCGATTTCCTCGCCGAACTCGACCAACCGCGACTCGGCACCACGGACCCGAGCGTGCGGCAAACCGGCGACCTCCAGCCCGCGCCATGATCGCACGAACGATTCACCAAACGACACCGCCCGGCGAGAAACGCCGGGCGGTGTCGTCGCGTTTGAGTGGAATTTCAAATCACTTCGGACCGGCGGGGAGATTGTCGTTGAGGTACCGCGTCAGCAGCGAGTACAGGTGACGGCTCGTGTTTTTCCCCTCGTTGATCGAGTGACTGCGGTTCGGGTACGCCATTAGCGTGAACGGCTTGTTCAACTCGATCAGCTTGTTCGCAAGCTTCTCCGCGCCCTGATAGTGGACGTTGTCGTCACCGGTGCCGTGAACCACGAGCAAGTTCCCCTTCAGCCCGGCCGCGTGGGTGATGGGCGACCCGCGTGCGTAGTCCTCGGAGTTATCTTGCGGCAGCCCCATGTACCGCTCCTGGTAGATCGTGTCGTACAGGCGCATGTCCGGTACCGGGGCCACCGACATCCCCGTGCGGTACAGTTCCGGATGGCGGAACAGCAGGTTTAGTGTCATCGACCCGCCGCCGCTCCAGCCCCACACGCCGACGCGATTCGCGTCCAGGTACGGGCGCTGTTTCAGCAGGTCGCGTGCGGCGGCGGCCTGATCCGCCGAAGCGACTACGCCGATCTTCCGGTACACCGACTTGCGCCAGTCGCGCCCGCGCGGGGCCGGCGTCCCGCGGTTGTCCACGCACGCCACTGCGTACCCCTGCTGCGTCAGCATCAGGTGCCACAAGTGTTGACGCCCGCCCCAGCGATCGACCACCAGTTGCCCCGCGGGTTCGCCGTACACGTGAAACACGAGCGGGTATTTCTTCGTCGGGTCAAAGTTTGCCGGCTTCATCAGCCACCCGTCCAACTTCACGCCGTCGCCGGCATCGGCCTGGAAGAACTCGACTGGCGTTTGGGCCAGTTTCGCGACAGTTGCGCGGAGCGCGTCGTTGGTCGCGAAGGTGCGGACGACCTTGTGCTCGGGCAACGCGACCAGTTCCACTCGCGGGGGCCGGCCGAACGACGAGTACGTGTGGACCGCGAACGCGCCGTCGGGCGAAACGTCGTAGTCGTGCCACCCCGGTTGGTCCGCCGGCGTCAGTCGCGTGGGTGTACCAGTCCCGTTTAGGGTCGCGCGATAGAGGTAGTGCTGAGTCGGGTTGTCCGGGGCCGCCAGATAGTACACGTGCCCTGATTTCTCGTTGACGTGCGCGACTCGAATCACATCGAAGGCCCCAAACGTTACGCGGCGCACGGCCGTTCCGTCGCGGGTCGCGAGGTACAGGTGCCGCCACCCGTCGCGCTCGCTCACCCACGTGAAGGCGGCGCCCTTCTCGACCCATTCGACCGCGTCGTCGTGGACGTCCACCCACGCTCCGTCGCGCTCGGTGAGGGCCGTTCGCGTCCGCCCGCTCGTGACGTCGGCGAGCATCACGTCTACCGCGTTCTGGAGCCGGTTGACGCGCTGGAGCACCAGTTCGTTCGAGTTCCCGGCCCATGCCATCCGCGGGATGTAGAAGTCCGTGCGGGTGTCACCGGGAACGTCGATCCATTTCGTTGTTCCACCGGTCGCGGCCACGACACCCACGCGGCACGCGGAGTTCCGCTCCCCGGTTTTGGGATACGCGAACGTCTTGAGGGCCTGGTAGGTTCCGCTCGTGTTGTCCACGAGTGTGAACGTCTTCACGCCCCGGGTGTCGAGTTGCCAGTACGCGATCTGTTTCCCGTCGGGGCTCCACCGCCACCCGTCGCGACAGAAGAATTCCTCCTCGTACACCCAGTCGAAAGTACCGTTGATGATTTGTTCCGACCCGTCCGCGGTGACCTGCGTTGCTGGTCCGCCGGCAATCGGTTCGACGAAAAGGTTGTTCTCACGCACGTACCCGACACGAGTGCCGTCTGGGGAGACCTTCGCGAACATGAGCGTCGAGGGTTTGGCGTCGCCACCGAGTTTGGTCAGCGTGTTCGTTGATCGGCGGAAGACCCAGTAGTCGCCGCGCGTGTTCTGGCGCCACACCTTCACGGAGTTGGTGAAGATCAGCACCAAATCGAGATCCTTCGACAGCTCGTACCCGTGAACCGCGATCGGTTCTTTCGCCCCGGGCGGAACGAGCTTCTCGGCGGCAACGAGCACCTCGCTCTTCCCGGTCGAATCGACCCGGACGAGGTCGCTCGCGCCCTTCTGCGTCTTCGACGGCTGAAGGGTCGTGTGCGCCCCGCCTTCGAGCCACTTCACCGACGGGACGTCTTCCCCTTTGAAGTCGTCGGAAGCGAAGATCCGGTCGAGTGTTAGTTTGGTCGGATCGGATTGTTGCGGTTGCGCGACGACCGGGGCCGCGAACAGCGCAACGAGCAGCAACGAATGGCGGTACATGAACGCGCTCCGCGATGAGGAACGCTGTTCAGCGTGCGATCGCAGCTCGTGCCCGACAAGCACGATTGGGCAAGATGGGTCGATTTTATTGAATTAGCAGCCGATACAAACGGAGATCGGGAGACTTCTGGGTGTGTAGCAACCTTCCGACACGATTGTGTAAGGCATACGTGCCGACCGTGGGCCGCTCTCCCTACGCGACCTTTTTTGCTGAGGTGGCGGTCTTTTACGTTTGTAGTTCGGTATTGGCGGGCTGTGCGGGCTTTTGCGCGAGTTGCATGAATCGCTCAACCTTATCACTACGTTTGATGAACAATTCCGTTGTGGTCGGATACATTTTGAGAACATCGGTAAACGTCGTTTTACCCTCTGAATCAACGACGATGTGAGGTGGGAACCCCTCTCGGTCAGGTACCTTGACAAACCAATCATCTGAGTCGTCTGTCCTCCGAATTACAAGAATTTCATTGTAGCCGTGGCCTTTGCCAATCTCCTCGTTGAATATTGCTTTAACGACTTGTGGAACTGAGAAATCGGTGATCGGTTTCATCTCCGCAGGATAGGCGAACGGCGGCATCTTGTCATGACGGTGATCGAGGACTGAGAAGAGGGCGTGTAAGAAAAGCTGAGTGAAAACATTTTTCTTGTCAAACAGCGAATTGTAGACTTGATACCATTGCGAACGAAAACCAAATACAAATAGCGTCCGCAAAGACCCAATGATAGTTGGCAATGCGAACGTCTTCTTCTTAATGTGCCACTCAACGAACAGCCGCTGATAAAACCTAGTATCACTTCCAATCTCATCGTCGAAACCGACAACTGCAGTAAAGAGTTGCCGAGTTGGACGCCACGTATCCGGTTGCTTCGCCTTCTCTTCCAAAACACGCAACAGATGCTCCTTCGCCCTCACAACGTTCTTCACACCCCTACGAACTTGGGTCTGCGAAAAAGTTCGCTTTACCTGAATCATCCCCCGCACGGCTTGAGGCTGAACTATTACGAAATCTCCCATCCGAAAGATTGGTCGATGCTCTCCGGTGTCGTGAATGAGGATGTCGATTTCGGGACAGTGTGTATCCTCTCCGTCAAGCCTTGTCCGCCCGTAGAAGAACCCTTTGTCGGCACTTAGGTGAGCGGGAAGGAACTTGCGTAAGAAGTCTCGAAAGAGGATTTCGCAGAAATCGCCGGGCGCAGTGTAATCACAAGTCGGACCAAGCAAACTGTTAATGTTGTCGTACTGCGCAAGCATCAACTGTGCCTGCGATGAGTAGTAGTCGAGTAATCCCGGTGTAAGATCGAACAGTGGCAGGACGTTATTGGATTGTTGATTCATTGTCTTCTCTTCTGTTTGTATGTTGATATTATAATTATTTATATATTAAATATCAATTAAATATTTAAAATAAGATTGTATTAAATTAATTTAGATCGAGCGAATGTCATAATACCTAACCACACGGTTGCAAACCCACAACCCCATCTCGGCGTTGCACAGGCCTACCACTTTCTCCGACCCACTAATGAAGATAACAAGGCTTAAGCTCAGCACATTCTCACAATCTCGGCTGGCCGGTTAAGTCTTGCCTCACCTCGAAACGCCACCCAGCAGCATACTATCCGCCTCGCCGGGACATCGCTCAACCGTCGCCCGCTATGTTACCCGTGTTGGATTGATCGTGTTCGGAGAGGTGGTGGCGTGGAGAAGGTAAACCTGGCCGAGAAGCTGGCGCTGATTTCCGACCACTGGAACCCGAGGGTGGTCGGCGAGCTGAACGACCAGCGCGTCAAACTGGTCAAGTTCCGGGGTGAGTTCGTGTGGCACAAGCACGACCACGAAGACGAACTGTTTCTCGTCGTGCGGGGGCGGTTCACGATGGAATTCCGGGACCGCACTGTATCCGTGAGCGAGGGCGAATTCCTGGTAGTACCTCGCGGCGTCGAGCACCGCCCGGTCGCCGAGGAGGAAGTCAGCGTCCTGCTGTTTGAACCGGCGACGACGCTGAACACCGGCAACGTGCGTAACGAGCGAACGGTCGAGCGCCTCGACCGCATCTGACGACGAAAACATCGTGACGCCGTTCGAGAAGCCGTTTACCGGGGAGTAACGAACGAGACGGAGACGCAATTCGGGAAGCAAACGTGTCACAGTCGATCTCCGCCGTTGCCTTGGTCGTCCGCGACTACGATGAGGCGATCCGCTTCTTTACCGAGCGCCTGCGGTTCACGCTCGCCGAGGACACGGCCCTCACGCCCGACAAGCGGTGGGTCGTGGTGCGCCCGCCGGGTGGAGGTACAGCACTCCTGCTGGCAAAGGCGGTCACGCCGGAGCAGCGAGCGCGGGTCGGGGACCAAACCGGTGGGCGAGTGTTCCTGTTCCTCCAGACGGACGATTTCTGGAGTGACTATCGCGACATGCGGGAGCGAGGGGTGCGGTTCGCCGAAGAACCGCGGGAAGAGGAATACGGGACGGTCGCCGTGTTCCTCGACCTCTACGGCAATCGTTGGGATCTGGTGTCGCCCCGACTACTCCGTTAAACAGCGGCCTTCACCGCCCCAAACGCCGCAAAGCAGACGTTCTTGTGGAGCACGTCGACCTGAGCGAACCCGACGTCCCGGAGCAGGTCGAGTTGGAACGTGAGGGGGCGCGGCGTGTCCTCTTGCTCGACGTAGGCAAAGACGTGATCCCGGTACAC
Organism: Gemmata massiliana; assembly: GCA_000531095.1. Lineage (GTDB taxonomy): Bacteria > Planctomycetota > Planctomycetia > Gemmatales > Gemmataceae > Gemmata > Gemmata massiliana. Next base: position 1,043,968 of record HG799465.1, read on the forward strand.
CTCGTCCTTCAACGCCGACAGGTACTCACCGTACCGGTTCCACATCAAACGCTGAACCGCCGGGATCGAGCTCTCCACTAGATCGAACACCCACACCGACCCGCCCGGACGCAGCGCCCGGTAGATCGCGGTGAACACCGACCGCCACTCGCCGTCGGTGCGCAGGTGGTGCAACACCGCAGCGGCGACCACGATGTCGAACCGCCCCTCTCCAAGCTCCACCTCCCGGATGTCGCCCTGGAGCGCGGTGACCGTTCCGCTCGTGGCCCGGCTCACCCGCTCGGTCGCCCGGTCGAGCATGGGACGGCTCAGGTCAATGAGCGTTACGTCCAAGTTGGGGATGTGCTGAAGCAGTTTGAGGGTGTAGTTCCCGGCCCCGCACCCCACGTCGAGGACGTGTCGAGCGTGCGGGGTGGTTGCGGCTGCGGTTTGAGCAACGAGCGTCATCGCCAGCGGCGCGTCAATGGTCGCCGACTGCCCGGTTTCGAGATTACTGAACCGCTCCACATCGGCGTCGAACCGCCGCCGGATGTCATCGACTGACGATTTCATCGTTCCCTCGTGGAAATCAGCTTTGATGACGTGAAACACCGTACCGCCGGATTGGGCCGAGCGGTGCTGTACGAGTGCCACAAACGTGTTGCAACGCAGGCAGCGAAAGTTGGCCGGAAATATGGGAGGGGAAAATGCGAAACGCCCCGGTATTGAACCGGGGCGTTTCGTTGAAAGAAGTTGCGGCGGTAGGATTTGAACCTACGACCTCCAGGTTATGAGCCTGGCGAGCTGACCGGGCTGCTCCACGCCGCGTCTTATCTTCGTGAGGGAAGTTTATGCACGAAGGAGGCAAAAGGAAAGGGGAGTTTTTGGATCGAGTACCAAGTGCCGGTACAGGCCACTGAATTGACCCCCTTGCCGACCCCACCTAAGATAAACCGAACACACTTCGTCACATGCCGACGATACACGACGGGGACCGGTCACTTGATAGTTCCGTTCATCCTCGTCATCTGCTTCGCGGGTGTCGTGTGCTTCATTCCGCTGGCACTGTACCTGCTCTGGCTCTCCCAAGTAACGCGGCGCGAGCGCCCCACCCCGATCGCGGGGGCGTGGGACTTCACCGGCGTCGCGATCGGACTGTCCGGGTTCATCATGTTCGGCGGCGTGATGGTCCTGTCGCTCCTCCAGTCCAACGTCCGTTTCTGGATGCGCGGCAACTTCGAGCAACTCCGCGCCGTGTGGATTCAAGAGAAAGTCACGTGGTCGCTGCTCGTGTTCTTCTACCTCATGGTCGTGCTCAGCGGGATCGGTCTCGCGCTCCTGGCGCGGCGCCGGTCCCTGGTCGTTTACAACGTCGAACCGGCCGTGTTTGAAGTGCTGGTTACTGAAGTGTTTGAGCAGCTCGGGCGCCCCATCGAACGGCGCGGAAACCTGTGGCTCTCCGAAGCGCCCCTGTTTGAACTCGATGCGTTCGAGGGGGGGCACACGGTCACGCTGCGCTGGGTGTCGAACGATCAGCGCCTCTTCGAGGACACCACCCGGCTGCTCCGCACCGCACTCGCGACCCAACCGAGTGACGAGAACCCGGTTTCTCGATGGCTGATGTCCGCCGCGATCGGGAGCGGGACCGTCGTACTTTGCTGTTTCGGGCTGCTCCTCTACGGCCTGTCCCTTCTCCGCTGAACAATCCGCGAAGAACATTCGCGTCGAACCAGTTAAATCGCCGATACAAGTGGTATCGACCGGACCGAGTTCGGGCCGGGGTCGCGAGGACACGCGCATGAAGCGTTTATTGTTGGCGATTGTGGCGGTCGGACTGACCACCAGTGCGGCACGCTCAGATTGGGGCGGCCCCCGTTCGGCCACCGGGCAGCAAGCGGGCGCTCCGGTCCAAGCCGACCCGAACACCCTGCTGGGCGCGGGCGGGCCGTACAACGGCGTGTCCCCGGACAAGTACGGGCTGAACCCGCGGCTCCGGAAGCTGTTCCACCTCGGATCGCGTTCGAGCAGCGCGCCCGCGGCACCGCAATACCCGCAAATGGGCTACACCCAGAACGGCCCCGCGTACAACCCGAACGGATACCCGGCCGGCGCTTACGGCCCGGCTCAGGGCACGCTCGTGTTCCCGCACCACACGTACAGCCGCAGCCCGCGCGACTTCTTCATGCTCGATCTGAACCGCTAAGTCTGCAGAAACTCGATCGACTTCGTGCCCCGGGCGCTCACCACACCCGGGGTTATTTGATTGACGCTTCCAGTTCTTCGATCACCTTCCTCACGCGCTCCGGCAGCGCGGTTTTGCACTCGCTGCGGTAGTCGTAGCTCACCACGGTCGCCAGTCCCTCGCACGCGACCGCGTCCCACGACCGACTCACGAGCTTGTGCTCGAACGTCACGCGGTCCACTTGCACGTCCGCGGCGCGCACGCCGACCCACACGTGGTCCGGATATTTCAGCGGTTTGCGGTAGGTCGCGGACGTGCTCTTTAAAATGGGGCCGAGCCCGAGTTCGCGCTTCGTGTCGAGCCAGCCGGTGCGCGCGATGTAGTTCAGCCGCGCGTCCTGGAAGTAGCGGAAATACTCCAGGTTGCTCACGTGGTCGAACGAGTCCATGTCGCTCCAACCGATGTCGAACTCGATCACGACGGGGAACGGGGCGAGGGCGGGGTGCGTGTGCGTCATAACCGTATACGTATCGAAACACGAGGTCGACGCACCTGGCACGCCCGGGTGTATCGGTGGCACGCAAAAAATACCCGGGGTTGAACCCCGGGAATAGCCCGGGGTTTCAACCCCGGGTGTTGGGGCCGGCCTATTTCCACTTGCTCTGCCGGTCCAACTCCTTGAGGTAGTCGAGCGCTTCGTCTACGGTGCAAACCTGCGCCCCGGGTACGCGACCGCGGGTGTCGAGGTCGCGGAGAATCATCAAGTCCTCGAACTCGTCGGACTCCTCCAGCTTCTTCCGCGCCCGGTGGCCGAGCGTTCCGGCCTTGTACTCCAGCGCGAGCATGTGGTTCTCGATCAGCCACGCGGTTCGCGGGGTGATGAGCCCTTCGAGCGCCTGGAGCCCGGCGGCGACGTGGTCGTAAGGGTCGATGCCCTTCCCCACGTCGTGCAGCAGCGCCGCCTGTAGGAACTCCTCGTCCCACGGGCGCTCGTCGCGTGCCAGCTCGAACACCTGGAGCGAGTGGAACTGCACGTCGCCTTCAGGGTGGTACTTCGGGTTCTGCTTCACGTTCTCCAGCGGCAATAGCAGCAGCCGGAACAGTTGATACGGGTCGATCGCTTCTTCCTGCTCCGCGATCGCGTCCTCGATCGAGATTTCCGGGTGCTCGCGGGCGATCAGTTCTTCGAGTTCGCGCGTGCTGGCGCGCTCGATGGCCTTGCCCGTAATCGACGACTTGAACACGTAGTGCGCGAGGTTCTCCGCGTAGATCGTCAGCTCGAAGTTGAACACATCGAAGACGTGAACGTGGGTGAACACGCGGGTCTCGCCGTGCTTCGTGATCTGCTTGTGCTCCACGTCGTACTGTAGCCCCTCTTCGTCGAGCGCCGCGGTGACCGGTTCGAGGTGGTCGCTGAAGAGGTGCAGATCAATGTCTGACCCCTTGCGCGTGTGCCCGGTCATCACGCTGCCGATGAGCCGCGGGCGGAACCGGCACAGCAGGCGCATGAACCGCAGCGCGTGGAGCCGCATGTCGCGCAGGTTCGCGGTGCGCGCCTCGCCCTCGTGGACGCGGGCAAACGCCTGCACCTGATCGCGGATCTCCGCGTTGCTGGGCAGGTCGCTCGGTTTGACGGTGCCGCGACACAGGCGCTTGGCGGCCTTGCGCTTGGCGGTGAAGTATTCGGATTCGACGCGCTCGTACATCAGTCGAGCGGCTTCAAACGCGATGGCGTGACGCAACTTGGCGTCGGACATGCTTGACGTGCGGTGGTTGAGTTTAACGAGCCTATCCAGTGCCACCGCGAGGCTCACAAGCATTATAGTCGAAGGTCACAAGATCGAAAGTCGTAAAGTCAAAACGCTCACTTTCAGCGAAAAGACCCACTGGTTTACTGCAGACCGGTTGCTCGGACGGGTATCATGAGGCGGAACGCGCTTAAGAGGGCAAATGATGACAGAACCGAGCGATACCCCACAGGGCAAAGTGGCATTGATATTCGCTCAGTTACTCGTCTCTGGCAATTTCGTTGCGGCTCACAATATGTTAGCCGCATCGCTCAAACCATCCCTATCAACCGAACGCCTGAAGGCAGAGTACGACTCCATGATTCAGGACGGTGAACCGCCCAATTTCATCGGAGTAATGGAAGCCGTTGAAGATCGGCCAAAACGTCGCCCCGGAGATGTCGGCTGGGCTTATGTCGCCATTAGCGGCCCTGGTTACGGTGAGGCAGTTGCAGTCGTTGTCGCTCAAGAGGAAGGGCACTCAGTTATCCGTAGCATCGTATGGGGACGACCATAAGCCATAGCTCAAATTACAGTAGCTTTCACCAGTCGGGCGGTTTCAAACGCAGTGGCGTGACACAACTTGGCGTCGAAGCACCAGAGCGAAGCTTTCGACCTACGACTTATGACTTGCGACCTTATGACCTTCGGCCCCACCCCTAAATCGACCGCCAGTAGTTGAGCACATCCGCCAGAGTGCGTTCGAGGGGAATTTGCGGTACCCAACCGGTCGCGGTCCGGAGTTTGCGGGCGTCCGCGCTCGTAACCGCGGTGTCGGCCTTGCGCCCGGGTTCAATGGTTTGGACCACCTTGATCGGCAGTCGCGACATCGCCACGAGTCGGTTGAGCACGTCCTGGATCTGGTACGAGTCCCCGCGCGCCGCGTTGTACGCTTCGCCGCACGTGCCCTTCTCCAGCAGGAGCGGGAACGCGGCCACGATGTCGCGCACGTCGGCGATGTCGCGCCACGCAGAGAGGTCACCGGTTCGCACTTCGGGCGGCTGAGTGCCCGCTTCGGCCGCGGCAATTTGTCGTGCGAAGTTCGGGACCGCGAAATCAGCGCTCTGCCGGGGACCGATCTGGTTGAACAATCGCACGCGGACGATGTCTAAGCCCGGACTGCGGGTGTATTGGTAGCTGATGAGGTCCGCCGCAGCCTTGCTTGCGGCGTAAGGGCTTGCGGGCTTAAGAGTTGTGAACTCGTCGCACGGCTCGTCGGGCCGGTCCGGTTCGCCGTAAATCAGGCCCGTTGAAACGAACAGCACGCGGGCCGGCACGCCCGACGCAGCAATCGCGTCGTACAGCGATCGCGTCGCGGCGAAGTTCTCGCGCCACGCCCGGTCCGGGTCGCGGAACGATCCGCCGGTGTTGGCATAACCCGCGAGGTGAAACACCCACTCCGGGCGCACTTCACGGAGCACCGCCTCAACACCAGCCCGGTCGCACAGGTCGCACCCGAACAGCTTCGCGTGCGGTGCGAGGTGCGAGAGCACCTTCGGCCACGTCGCGGTCCGGCTCACCCCGAACAGGGCGTGCCCGCCCGCCGACATCAGGTGATCCACCAGATGCCCGCCGACGAACCCGGTGATGCCGGTGATAAGAATTCTCATGTCACAATCGCGGGGTGCAAAACACAGCGCCGCCGAAAAAACGGTCGACGGCACTCGTTCTCCGCGCCCCGCGTTCTCAAATGCCCCGGGCCTTGAAGTCCGGCACCGGTTGCCCCTGAAGGCGCGCGAGGTCGGCCTTCACCATCCGCTCGATCAGTTGCTCGAAGCTCACCTCCGGTTCCCAACCGAGGTGTTTCTTCGCCTTCGCCGGGTCGCCGATCAGGAGGTCGACTTCCGCCGGGCGCACGAGCGACTGATCGATCTTCACGTACTTCTTCCAGTCCAAGCCCGCGGCCTCGAACGCCACCTCGACGAGCCGCTGGACCGTGTGCGTCTTGTTCGTGGCCACGACGAAGTCGTCGGGCTTGTCCTGCTGGAGCATCAGCCACATCGCGCGGACGTAGTCGCCCGCGAAGCCCCAGTCGCGCTTGGAGTCGAGGTTCCCGAGGCGTAGTTCGGTCGCCAGACCCAGTTTAATACGGGCCACGCCGTCGGTCACCTTCCGGGTGACGAACTCTTTTCCGCGGCGCTCGCTCTCGTGGTTGAAGAGGATACCGCTGGTGCAGAACATGTTGAACGATTCGCGGTAGTTCACCGTGATCCAGTGGCCGTAAACCTTCGCCACCCCGTAAGGGCTGCGGGGGTAAAACGGTGTGGTCTCGATCTGCGGGACCGCCTGGACCTTGCCGAACATTTCGCTCGACGAGGCCTGGTAGAACTTGATCGTGTCGCGCCCCAGGAGCTTGATCGCTTCGAGCATCCGCGTTACGCCGATCGCGGTGAACTCGCCCGTGAGGACCGGCTGTTTCCAACTGGTGGGGACGAAGCTCTGCGCCGCGAGGTTGTACACTTCTTGCGGGTTCGCTTCTTTGATGACGTCGATGAGCGAGAGTTGGTCGAGCAGGTCGGCCTGGTGGAGGTGGATCTTGCCCGCGAGGTGTTCGATCCGCTCAAAGGATTCCGTGCTCGCCCGGCGGACGATCCCGTGAACCTCGTACCCCTTTTCGAGTAGCAATTCCGCGAGGTAACTGCCGTCCTGACCGGTAATGCCGGTGATAAGCGCGCGCTTCATGCGAACCGCCCTGTACACGAATGGAATACCCGCGCACCGCGCTCGGGCGAACACGGACGGGGGCGTCGGGGTTGTTGTATAGCGGCCCGGCGGCTGGGCACAAGTGGGAAACGTGGGTGGAGTGGCACAACCCGCCGAAAAGAGGGGGCGCCACGGACAAACCCAGAAGACACAGATCGGTGAAGATAAGTTGGGTCAACAGTACGGCTCGGGTGCGGGGTCCATACTACCTGCGCCCGAGCACCGATTTCAATGCCTTCTTACCCGATCCGCAAAGCCGTAGTTCTCGTAATTGCGAAACGCCACCCGCTCGTTAACACTCGCGGTTCGCCTTGAACTTCTTGGCGAACCGCGAGTGTTAACGAGCGGGTGGCGTTTCACATTCGCGGGTGTTACTTCTTCGGCTGTGTGAGAAGGAACAGGTAGCCCGCGAAGTTACGGTGCAGTGTCAGGTACGATTCCTCGTTCCCGGCCGGGGCGTCGGCGAACTGCAGCTTGTACCGCGTCATGTGCTTCACGAGGTCCGCGACCGTCGTCCCTTCTGAGGACCACTTCGGGTCGATCAGGCCAGTGGCGGTGTCCGTCTTCATCACCTTCAGGGCGGTCGCCATTTGGTTCAGGAACCGCTTTGCAGCGGTCGCGTCGTCGGCCGGCAGATCCTTCTTGATCGAAGCGAACGCGGTTTCCGCCTTTTGGAGCGTCACTTCAAACTGTGCCCGCTTGTTGGCATCCACGGCCTTGCCCGCTTGCAACCGTTCGGCGACTGCGGCGAAATCGCGGGCCAGTGCGAGGCGGTCGTCCTTCAGAGCGGCGTTATCGAACGCGGCCGGGAACTCCAGGTTGCCCGCACGCCGGGCGAGGTTCAGAGCGTCGGCCGCATCGGACCCACCGAAGCGCACTTCGTTGAGCAGCATGTTCGGCACGAACGCGGACGCCCGCAACCCACCATTCGGCTCTGCCTTCACGATCGCTGCGAGCAGCTCGTTGAGCGACTCACCGGACAGCACTTTCGCCCGATCCGCCGGAGCGAGCGCGGTGCCGAACCCTTCGGGCATCGGCGAATTGGGGACGCTCTCGATCACGGCTCCGGCCGGCTTGCTCCCGACCGCATTGGTCGAAGCCGGCGGGGTGGACATGCTGCGTTGGGCACGCATCAGGTCGCGTTGAGCTTCCAGTGCGAGGTTCGGACGCACACCCATCGAGCTGTACGAGGAGCCCAGAGACTGAGAGTAAATGGCCGGGTACGCGGGCGACACCGACCAGATCGGGTTCGTGCTGTAGTAGTAGCGGGTGGTCCAAATGGTCGTGTTCGGGAACGGCCCCGGCAAGAACATATTGCTCTGATACCGGTACTGCGGCACGTAGAAGAACGGGTTGAACGACGGCACGATGATCGGCGCCGGACCACCTAAACCGGCCCGGGGGCCGAACTGTGCGGAAGCACTGGCGGGGCTGAGAAGGAAACCCGCGCCGCCGAGGATGATAACAGCCGTAAGCCGAGTCATGGTAACACCATTCGTTGAGCCGAGAGTAAGGCGGCGGCTCCGTCGCACGCTATCGGTAATTCGTTTTAGTTGGGCGACCCTTACACAATCTTCGTGTTTTGGTTTTATTTTCGCGATGCCACAACAACAATTCAATCTCGAGTTACGTTGGCGAGATGACAATTTTCCCCGAAAGAGTCCCGGCCTTGCGAATCGTGTTGTCCTCTTGCAACTGGTGTGCCTGAGCGGTTTCGGCGAGCGGGAACCGAGCCCCGACCAGAGCTTTTATGGCCCCTTTCGCCATCCAGCGCCCCATATCGTCCGCGCACACCTGCTGCTCCACCGCGGTCATGTTGAACATCGCGAACCCGAACAGAGAAAGCCCCTTCACATAAAACGGGCCGTTCGGAAAGACCGGACGCGCGGCGCGCCCGGCCATCACCACGACGCGCCCGCGTGGGGCCATGAGATCGACCGTTTTGTCGAGGTCCGTGGGCGGAACTGTCTCAAACCACACGTCGACTCCGGCACCCCCTGTCGCGTCCTTGACACGTGCGCCCACGTCTTCCGTCTTGTAATTGACGACCCAGTCGGCACCGAGTTCACGCGCGAGCGCCATTTTCTCATCACTTCCGACGGTGCAGATTACCCGTGCACCCACCGCTTTGGCCATCTGGATGACCATTGACCCGACGCCACCGGTCCCGCCGTTGACGAAAACGAATTCCTTAGCTTGCAACTTCGTGCGGTGAAACAATCCCAGATGCGCGGTGATTCCCGTGAGCGCGGCGGCCGCAGCTTGTTCGTCCGAAACACCTTCCGCTGTGGGATAGGCCCACTTCTCGTCCATACACACGAACTCCGCGCAAGTCCCCTGGCGTCCCAACACTCCTTGATTGCTCCCCCACACACGGGCGCCCGGTTTAAATCGCGTGACACCCGATCCCACGGCCTCAACGACTCCGGCGAAGTCGGTGCCGGTGATCGCGGGCTTCGGGAACGGCATCGGTGCCAGCCCGCCGCGGATGTAAGCGTCGAGGGGATTGATCGCCGCGACCGTCACCCGCACCAGGATCTCGCCCTCTTTGGGTTGCGGGGTCGGCAGATCGCCCACGCGAATCACGTCGGGCGTTCCGGTCGTTTCAAAGAACGCGGCTTTCATAGTTCGGCCCGTCTGTTTGGGAGAAGAAGCGTACCGGCGTTGGCAGAAGCTGGGGGCGCGGAAGACCGCGCGCTCCGATAGCATAAAACCGGGGGGCACTCCGGTCACGGGTGCCCCTTTCACGTCCACTCGGCCCGTCGCTCTGTAAGGTGTAGCAATGAACGAATCACCGAACACGCTCGTCGAGTACGGCTCGGTCATCGACGCGCACCAGATGGTCGAACCACCCGATACCACCGAACTGGAACTCGAACCCGGGCACCCCGGCGAACACGACGCGGAGTACATCGCCCGGCGTAAGGGACTGTTCGCGCTCACCCGCAAGCACCGGCTCGAAAAGCTGGGACCGCCGTTCGTGACGTACACGCCCGAAGAAACGCGGATCTGGCGCGAGGTATCGCCGAAGCTCGACGAGTTGCACCGCAAGTACGCTTGCGAAATCTATTTGCGTGCGAAGGACGATCTGGCGATCACGCAGACCGAAATCCCGCAACTCCGGACGCTGAGCGAGCGCGTGCAGCGCGAAACGAACATGCACCTCGTCCCCGCAGAGGGGGCGTTACCGTACCGGACGTTCTACGAGTACATCGCCCAGCGCGGGTTCCCGGTCACGCAGTTCATCCGGCACGGGTCGCACCCCGAGTTCACGCCGGAACCGGACATGATCCACGACTGCTTGGGGCACGTCCCGCCGCTCATGAACCAGGACTACGCAGAGCTGCTCACGCTCATCGGCAAGGCCGCGGCCAGCACGCCGCACGGCGATCAGGTACTCGCACTGAAGCGCTTTAGTTGGTTCAGCATCGAATTCGGGCTGATCGAGGAGCGCGGTGAAACGAAGGTATTCGGAGCCGGTATCCTTTCGAGCACGGGCGAGATCCCGCACGCGCTGTTCTCCCCGAACGCGACCCGGCGCCCGTTCGTCACGGAAACCGTAATTTCCACGGACTACGATCCGTCGCAGATGCAGAAAGACTTCTTCATCGCCCCGTCGCTCCCGTTTCTGCGCCGGGAACTAGAGTCGCTCGTGCGGCGGTTCAATATCCCCGTACTGTGAGGCGCTCAAAACGCGCGTTCCAGATATTTTACTGATTTTTAGTACACTAGACCCGTATAATGGGACATTTGGTGGCGAAGTGGTGTTTCCGATATCGGAGGCGCAATTCAGAGCGCGCACGAGGAACGCACGAACGACCGGAGATCGCCCGCAATTCTCCCCGCCCCGGCAGTCGTGTGAGTCCCCAAAATGTCAGCAATTGTGAGCAACCGCGTCATTTAGCGTGAAAACAAGGATATTTTGGCGCAGTGAGCCGGGAAAACGACTGCGAAACGGATCAAAACGTTAACAAATGTTAGCCGTCCGGTCGCCCAAAACGGTTGAAATTGAGTTCGGGTCCGGGTCATCGTTCTAACGGTATTCAGCCGATTCGCGCCGGCCGTTCGTCCCCAACACGAAGAGCACCCATGACAGACATCCCACTTCGCAAGATCGACCACGTGCGGTTCTTCGTCGGCAACGCGCGCCAGAGCGCGTTCTTCTACCGCAACGCATTCGGGTTCGACGTGCTCGCCTACGCGGGCCTCGAAACGAAAGTGAAGCACGAAGCGGGGTACGTACTGAAACAGGGCGAAATCACGTTCGTACTGACCTCGCCGCTCTCAGACAAGCACCCCGAGAGCGCCCGGCTCGTCAAGCACGGCGACGGCGTGATGGACATCGCGCTCGACGTGCCCGACGTGCGCAGCGCCTACGAGGAAGCTCTGAAGCGCGGCGCGGCAGGTGTGGCACCGCCGGCGGCACTCGAAGACGAGCACGGCGTTTTCGAGACCGCGACGATCAAGGCTTACGGCGACACCACGCACACGTTCATCAACCGCGACCGGTACCGCGGTGTGTTCGCGCCCGGCTTCCACCCGATCGCCCCGGAGCGCTACAGCCCGAGCACCGCGCGCCCGGTCGGGTTCGCGGCCATCGATCACATCGTCGCGAACGTCGAAGAGGGGAAGATGAACGAGTGGGTCGAGTTCTACCGCAAGGTGCTCGGCTTCAACCAGCTCGTGTCGTTCGACGACAAGGACATCAGCACGGAGTACTCGGCGCTCATGTCGAAGGTGGTCCAGAACGGTACGGGCCGCGTGAAGTTCCCGATCAACGAACCAGCCCAGGCGAAGCGCCGCAGTCAGATCGACGAGTACCTCCAGTATTACGGCGGCCCCGGGGTGCAGCACATCGCGCTCATCACGGGCGACATCGTGAAGACGGTCCGCGCGATGCGAGCAAACGACGTGTCGTTCCTCCGCGTCCCGCGCACGTACTACGACGACCTCACCACCCGCATCGGCAACATCAAAGAAGACCTGGACGAACTGGCGGAACTCGGCATCCTCGTGGACAAGGACGACGAGGGCTACATGCTGCAAATCTTCACGAAGCCGGTAGCGGACCGCCCCACGCTGTTCTTCGAGGTGATCCAGCGCCGCGGATCGAAGAGCTTCGGTAAGGGCAACTTCAAGGCGCTGTTCGAGGCGATCGAGCGCGAACAGGAGTTGCGAGGCACTCTGTGATACCAAAGCGGCACGATGGAACGTGTGGTTTTCACCCTGAAGGGGTGAGATTCCTTAGCCCAGGGCAACGCCCATTTACCGCGACAACAAGGATATTTTGGCGCAGTGAGCCGGGAAAACGACTGCGAGGGCAACGCCCTGGGCCGCGACGGATGTGGGGGCGGTGTGGTTTTTGCCGTCCCAGGGCGTTGCCCTGGGCTAAGGAATCTCACCCCTTCAGGGTGAAGAGCGAAACGCCGAAATCTTCGAGTAACACCCATGCCGGCTCCCTTCCCGGTCGCATCACTGAGAGATTTTTACGCTTTCGAGCAGCACGTGAAGACGTGCCGCGGGCACCGCGGGCTGGACATGGTGCCGCAGTGGTATCAGGTGCCCGTCTTCTACTTCTCGAACCCGGTTGCGATCATCAGCAACGGCGATCCGGTTTGGGCGCCGAAAGGCAGCACAGCGCTCGATTACGAACTGGAACTCGCCTGTGTCGTCGGGAAGCCGGCACGCGACCTGCCGGCCGATGACTCCGCGCTAGAGTATCTGACCGGGTTCACCATCATGAACGACTGGAGCGCACGGGACATTCAGCGCGCGGAAATGGCCGTCGGCCTCGGGCCGTCCAAGAGCAAGGACTTCGCGACGTCGCTCGGTCCGCGCATCGTTCCAGTTGCCGAACTACGCGACGTCTACCGCGACGGCCGGCTCCACGTCGAGATGACCGCGACCGTTAACGGTAAGGAGTATTCGCGCGGCAACGGCGGTAGCATGTACTGGACGTGGCCGCAGATCCTCGCCCACGCGAGCCGCGACACCGAGCTGAAGCCCGGTGACGTGATCGGCAGCGGTACCGTCGGCACCGGGTGCATTCTGGAACTGACGCCCGAAGCGGTGGGCGGGTGGCTAAAGCCCAGCGACGTGGTCGAACTCACGATCGAGCGCCTCGGCACCTTGCGGAACCCCGTTGTGGAGCGCCCGGCATGACGTACCCCGAACAACTCGCCGCGCTCGTGAGTCGCAATTCGGCGCTAGGCGAGCAGGTCGCGTCACTCCGGAACCTCGAAGCGATTCTGAAGTGGGCACCCGGTGCCGGCATCCCGTTCGCGGGTATCGATCTCGTACAGCAGGACGAGTACAGCTACGACCTGTACCTCCCGCTCCCGGATTCGCGCTGGCTCGTCTTCGGCGTGTCGTGATTCGGTGAACTGGCGGCGGTCGCCGTCTGGGATCACCGTCCGAGCGCGGACGAACTGCTCGCCCGGCGCGTCGAGCTGGGCTGGAAGCCGACGTGCTCGTTGCTCAAAGCGGGGCCGACGATTCTGGGCCACGCAGCAACACTGGCAAAGACCTGAACGGACAAAACAAAGCCACCACGAATGAGCACCGATGATACGGATTAAAACCAAATCAGATCTGCCTTCTGCTTTGTGTCTGATCCGTGTTATCGGTGTTCATCCGTGGCTCTTTTTCTTCGCCCTCGTTGTTAGGCGAACGGACCATGCCACACTACCTCTCCCGCGGCAGCGTTCCCAAGAAACGCCATACCGCGCACCGCACGTCGCCGGGCTTCAAAGACGAGGGCATCTACTACGAAGAAGTGATAACCACGCAGGGCTTCTCGCGTGCGTACTCGATCGCGTACCACCTCCGGCCCCCGACGCGCGTGAAGCACATCGAGCCGGCCGGCACAATCGCCGTGGACGTCGCCGAGCAAGCGGTTCTGCGGCACCACCACCTCAAGAGCGGCACGATGCCCACGAAGGGCGATCCCGTGACGGGCCGCGTCCCGATGTTCACGAACGCGGACGTTACCTTGTGGCGGTGCCGACCCGCGCAACCGCAAGCGGAACTGTACCGCAACGCACTCGCGGACGAAGTGATCTTCGTTCACAAAGGGGCGGGCCGGTTACTCACCGCGTTCGGCGTGCTGCCATTCAAACCCTTCGATTACGTCGTGGTTCCGCGCTGCACGACGTACAAGTTGGAGTTCGATCCGGGCACACAGCCCGACCTCCTCGTGGTCGAATCGGCCGGCCAAGTGAGCGTCCCCGCGAAGTACCTCAACCACGACGGCCAACTCCGGCTCGGCGCGCCCTACTCGGAACGCGACCTCCACGGCCCCACGGACCTGTTCGTCCTGGACGAAGAGAAGGATACGTCCGTGGTTATCAAGGACGGCGCCAAACTGTCGCGGTACGTGCTCGCGAATCACCCGTTCGACGTAATCGGGTGGGACGGTCAGGTGTACCCGTTCACGTTCAACGCGGACGACTTCGAGCCGATTACTGGCACGATCCACCAACCGCCGCCGATCCACCTCACGTTCGAGACGCCCGGGTTCGTGCTCTGCACGTTCGCACCGCGGATGCTCGACACGCACCCGGACGCGATCAAGGTGCCCTACACGCACAGCAACGTGGAAAGCGACGAGGTGCTGTACTACGTGCGCGGGAAGTTCGGGAGCCGGCGCGGGGTCGAAGAGGCGTCGTTCACGCTGCACCCGCACGGTATCCCGCACGGCCCGCACCCGGGCACCATCGTCGCCAGCCGCGACGTCAAGTGGACCGACGAGCTCGCGGTGATGGTGGACACGTTCCGCCCGCTGTTCGTAACGAAACAGTCGCTGGAACTCGATGACCCGAAGTACCCGTACTCGTGGCTGGACTGAACGGAGGCGCCCGCATGCTCGGTTTCCTGGTGCGCTGGAAGATCCGCTCCGCTGAGAAGAAACTCGGCGAGCCGCTCGACTACCTACGGCAGATGTTCGACCACTCGCCGGGCGCGTTCTGGAAGTTCGCGAAGGTCGCACAGGCCTCCGCGTACCGCAACAAGCTCCCGGCGGCTCCGTTCCACGTCGCGCGCGTGGTCGCGGTGCGACACCAGGATTGCGGTCCGTGCGTACAAACGGTTATCAACCTTGCCAAAGCTGACGGCGTCGAACCCGCGATCCTGAAGGCCGCGTACCTCGGGAACGTGGACGCACTGCCGGAGTCGCTGCGCGACGTGTACCGGTTCGCCGAAGCGATCGCGGTGAACGACGGTAACGAAACCGAGTACCGCGACCGGCTCCGCTCGGTGTTCGGCGAAGAGGCAATGGTGGAACTCGCGCTCGCAATCACGCTGTGCCAGACGTTCCCCATCCTGAAGCGCGGGCTGGGCCACGCGAAGAGTTGCTCGCTGGTGAAAATCGACATCTGACCCGCCCCACTCACCTCGTATCAGGTGCTCCCTTTGGCGTAGAATCTCCCCGTTCGTTCACTCTCCAAAGGGGGTTGATGTGCCCGACCGTGCCGCTCTGCTGATCGCGGTGGAAACGTTCTTCGAGGCCGGGCCGATCGTGCAGTATGCGGCGGCCGACTGCGCCGAACTGTTCCGCGCGCTGCCCGCCGTCGGTTACGCTCAGGAGCGATGTACGCTCCTGGCCGCGCACCGCACGACCAAGGCCGTCATCGAAGCCACGTTGAAGCGCTTGCCCAAAATCGTGGGCGATGCGGAATCGCTGCTCGTGCTGGTCGCGTCACGCGGGTTCAACGTGAAGGGGCGCGGGTACATTGCGTGCGCGGACACGATCGTGCCCGACCCGCTCGAAACGGCCCTTCCCGTTGCCGACCTCTTCGCACAACTCAGCAAAGTGAAGGCGAAGGAAATCACGGTTCTCCTCGACATCGACCCGCTTATTATCGCAGAAAGCAAGCTGCTTCACCCGGGCCTCGACGACGCGGAACTCGCGGCGCTGCTCGACAAGTCGCCGAAGTGCGTGGGGTTGCTCGCGTGCGCGGAGGGCGAGCGCTCATTTGAATCCGCTCAGCTCCGGCACGGGATCTGGCGGCATCACCTGATTGAAGCGTTCACCGGTAAAACCCGCAGCGGTGTGAGCAAGGAAGGTATGCTCACCGCCTCTGCTCTCCACGACGTTCTGGCGGACGCGGTTCCGCGCACCCTCCGCCGCACCTACGAAACGGCCCAAGAGCAAACGCCGACCCTGTATGGCGAAGCAAACGGCGCGGTGGTCGTCGCGGAACTGGAGAAGCTGCTCGGGCCGGGCGGTGACCTGCTCGACCCGACCCGCATGAAGCGCGTCGTGTTCCGGTCCGAGAGCCGCGGGGAGATCAAGAACCTCACAGGATACCGCAAGGGCCAGCCGATCCCGGACCGCGCGAACGAGTGGGCGCGGAAGTACGTCAACCGCATCGCGACGGCCGACATCAAGGCCGATCTCGACAACACATTCGACATGGTGCGCGAGACGTTCGGCTACAAGCGCAAGGACTTGGACGTCTCGGCCGAACGCGACGGGCTGGGGTTCATTCGCACGCCGGACTTCGAGTACACGGTGGCGCTGAGCGTGAACGAGGACGATCCGTCCGAGGTGATTTGGCGGCGCGAGGTGAGCCGACTGTCCGGCCCCGATTTCGTGCGCGGCGAGGGCTTCCGCAACGTCTTCGGCACGATGTTCGACAAGCTCGTGTTCGAGTTCGCGGTGCCGGTGGACGTGGCCGACTTCGTGGACCGCATCGAAGACGCCCCGCCGGAAGGCGTAAAGGTGAGCGTGGCGAGCGACTCGGGCGCCGCGGTGATCGCACTGACAGGGTTCGCGGGTCGAGTGAACGTCACCCGCGACGCGGTCACGATCGAGGGCCAAGCCGGAAACCCGTCGAGCCTGATGGAACAGTTCCTCGTGTTCCTGCGCAAGTTCGGCGCCCTGGGAGAACCCAAGGCGCTACCGAGTGGGGGATAAGCGACAAATCTCCAGAATGCTGGGGTTGGGCCAAGCTATGCGCGCCGACATCTGCTCGTCCGATGATTACGACACGCGCGACCGCCTCGCCGCTGCGATTCGCACGCTTGGTGGGGTACACGAAAGCGAATGGGAATCGCTCGGCGTGGGCCTGCACCGCTTCCATTTCCCGGAGGGCGAACTGTCCGTGTTCGTCGATGCGTGGCTCGTGGACGTCGCGGGACCGGACCAACTGGTGCAGCAAGTCCTACAGTTAATCTCCGGACGAGATCACGGTTAAACCGCGCATTCACTTACTACCGGAGACGCACCGATGATGGCTTGGCCGACGCTCATTTGCGGCGCCCTGTTGGTTCTGGTCGGGATCGTGGGCTACGGCACCTCAGAAGTTCAACCGCCCCCCGTCACCGCACTGATTCCCGCGTTCTTCGGTGCGACGCTTATCGTGTGCGGCGCGCTCGCGTTCAACGACAAGCTCCGCAAGCACGTCATGCACCTCGCGGCGATGGTCGGGCTGCTCGGCGCGCTCGGCGGGTTCATGCCGCTGATTCGCCAGATCAGCAAAACCGGGGAATTCGATCCGACCAAGAAGTCTGCGATCTCGGGCGAGTTGATGATCGTGGTGTGTGTGGTGTTCGTGGGACTGTGCGTGAATTCGTTCATTCAGGCACGTAAGGCCCGCAAAGCCAAAGAAGCAAGCGCAGCCACCAGCACGAGCGCGGTGTAACGCGAAACGAAACGGCCCCAGTCCGTGGACTGGGGCCGTTTCGTTGGTGCCTGTCATTTCTTCGCCGCGTCCATCTCGTCGAGCCACTTCGAGATCACGGTGCAGTAGTACACACCGCCCATACTCGATTTGTCCCCGGGCTTGGTCGCGAACCCACCGTCCTTGTTGCGGTGCGCGTTGATGAACGCACGCAGCTCTTTCACGTCCTTCGGCTTCTCTTTGAGCAGCATCAAGGCCCGCATTACGCGGTACGTCGTTTCGATATCCGATGCTTTTTCGCCCTTTTTGCCCCACCCACCATCAGCCCGCTGACCAGTTAGCAACGGGGCCGCAACAGCCGCTTGGTTCCCCGGTTCGAGTTTCTCATCGGGCTTCAGGCGCAGATTGAACGCGAGCAGCGAGCCGGCCTCGCGCGCCTGCTCCGCCCCGGGCGCCCCTTTGAACGTGTCACGCCCGTAGGTTGCCGCGATCTCGAACCACGAGTCCAGTTTGAACGGGCAGTCCTTTACGCCCCACGCTTCGACACCCGCGGCCCCGATACGCACGTCCTCGAACGTCTTCGCGTTCTCCTTCAAGTAGTCCATCGCCTTCGCGTACTTCTCGTGCGGCATGCCGAACTCGGCGGCGGCCATGACACCGATGCTAGTGAGCACCACGTCCGGCTTGCCGCCCGGCTCCGCGAACCCGCCCGTCTTCGGGTCGTAACACTTCAGCACGAACGCCGCATGTTTATCTTTGTTGGGAACATCTGCCCCGAGGTACTTCAGCACCCGAGCGGCGCTACTCGTCGCCCGCAGGCTGGGGCGCGGGGCCGCATCGGTATTGGGATCTTGCGGATTGGGGTAGAACCCGCCGTTGGGGTCTTGCAGGTCCGTCACCCAGTTCACCGTCTCCTTCTTTTGCGCCGCGGTCGGCTGCGCGAACGCAATGGAAGGGAGCAAAAACACTATTGCGAATGACGTTCTCACGAAATTTCTCCTCTTGGCGGTCCGCTCTGGTGAGCCAAACGCGCTCCCAGAATACCGCCACCAGAGGACGAAACGAACAGCGAACAAAGGAAATGGCCCGTCCCGATTACCGATCGACGCTCACCCGACTTCGCTCACGGCCTCGGCTTGCGCGGCGGCGAAGCACACCGGACACATACCGTGGGTGAACTCGGCGTGACTGTGGTCCCGGACATAGGCTTCGAGCTGCTGCCACCCGCTCTCGGCGTGAACCTTGTGACACCACGCGCACACCCGGATCAGCCCGCGCAGGGTCCGTACTTCGGCCAGCGCCTGCCCCAAACTCGACGACAGTTCGGATTGTCGGAGCAGGGCCGCGAACAGCAGGCGCTGCCGGGCGTGCAGGCGGAACGCGAGAACGAAACCGAAAACGTTCACGATGGACAACCAGCACACGTCGCCGACGACCGAGGTAACATCCCCCGATGGGTTCAGCCACCCGGCGACCAGAACCGCACCGAAGGTGTGCAGCAGCGCTCCCGCGGCCTGCATCGGGAGCGGGAGCGGCAGTACGCAGTAAGACATGAGGACCGCGAGCAGGGCCGTCATCCGCATCTCGGTGTGACCGGCGGGCCACACCGAGCCAACGTACACGTGTAGGGCAACGGAGAGTACGCACCAGCCGCCTACAACACGGGCGAACGCGCCCGGGGTGCTCGCGCCGCGCAGGAGAAAAAGTGCCAGCGCGGACCCGAAAGCGAACGCGGCGCGGGCGCCCCACAACCCGATCAGTTCCGGGCCGCCGGGGAACAAACGATAGTCGATCGCCCCGAGCCCCACAGCCGCAACGGGGGACACACACAATATGACGCGCCCGAGGGCCAGATCGTGCGCGAGGTGCCGGCGCCGGTAGGCCCCTTCCAGTTCTGCCGACTCGAATTCACCCGTGAACCGCACGCGATCGACCGATTCTTCCGCCCCCACGCCCCACCCCATTCATTTGAGGCGCGAATCCTGCCTTGTCCCAGCGATTCCGTCCTAATCGTCGAATCCTAGAACGAAATCGGGGCCGCGGCCGGTCACCCGTCAAGCACCTCTCGCACCTTCCGCGCGAGAGAGAAGGGCGTGAACGGTTTCTGGAGAAACGCATCGGTCGCGGCGCCGATCCCGTGGCGCACCACCGCGTCGTCCGTGTAGCCGCTCATGTACACGACTTTAACCCCGGGGTACCGCGCCCGTACCGCTTCCGCGACCTCTCGTCCCCCCACCCCGGGCATCACGACATCGGTAATCAGGAGGTGAATCACGCCCGGGTGCCGCGCGATAACGCGGACCGCGTCCGCTCCACAGTCCGCTTCCAGAACCTCGTACCCGTGCGTCCGGAGGGCAATTTTCGCGACCCCGCGCACCCCGGCGTCGTCCTCCACCAGTAGGACCGTCTCGGCCCCCCGCGGCGCGGACGCAGTCTCGGCGGCGGCCGACCGCGGCGCCTCTTGGGTCACAACCGGGAAGAGGAGCTTGAACGTCGTCCCCGCGCCGACCTCGCTGTGGACGTCGATGTGCCCCCCATACGTCTTGACGATGCCGTACACCGTGGCCAGCCCCAGTCCGGTGCCCTTGCCCTGTTCTTTTGTGGTGAAGAACGGCTCGAAGATCCGGGCCTTCACTTCGTCCGTCATCCCGGACCCGGTGTCCGAAACGTTCAATTGAGCGTAACCGCCCGGTTCCACATCCGGGCACGCGGCGTCGCCCGGGACGACCGTCAGCGCCCGTGTTTCGATCGTAAGGCGCCCGCCCGTCGGCATGGCGTCCCGCGCGTTCACCACCAGGTTCATGACCACTTGTTCGATCTGGCCGGGGTCCACTTTCACCCGCGCCAGCCCCGGGTCGAGCACGGTGGACAGGGTGACGTCCTCCCCGATCAACCGCGCGAGTAACCGGGCGGACTGGGACACGAGCTCGTTCAGGTCGAGCACCTTCGGCTCGATGATCGCCTTACGGCTGAACGCCAGCAGTTGGGCCGTCAGCCCCGCCGCGCGTTCCCCGGCCGCCGCGATCGCCGTTATCGCCTTGTAGGTCGGGTCGGCCGCGGGCGTGCTCCCGATCAGGAGGTCGGCGTACCCGTTGATGATGGTGAGCAGGTTGTTGAAGTCGTGGGCCACCCCGCCCGCCAAGCGCCCCACCGCTTCCATTTTCTGGGCCTGGCGGAACTGCTCCTCGACCTGTTTGCGCTCGGTGACGTCCGACCACGACCCGACCACCTCGACCGGCTCCCCGGTCGAGGCCCGCACGAGGCGCAGTTCGGCCCGGACCCAGCGGTACTGGCCGCTCCGGTGCCGGACCCGGTACTCCTCGGTTACGCGCCCGTTGGCGAACAGATCCTTGCCCGCGGCCACCGTTACACGGTCCCGGTCCTCCGGGTGCGCGTTCACGCCCCACCAGGCGCGATCGGCCACGTCCTCCGGGGCGAACCCCAGCATCCCGCGAACGTTCTCACTCATCCACGCGATGCCGCCGATCCGCCCACTTTCCACCGTATGAGTGTAGAGCACCGCGGGGCTGGACGAGATCACGGAGCGGAGCCGCTCCTGGGTGCGCCGCAGCGCCTCCTCCGCGACGCGCCGGTCGGTGACGTCGATGGCGAACCCGACGACCCCGGCGACGGTCCCGGTTCCGTCGCGGTACGGCACCTTGTCCGTTTGCAGCCACCGCGTCCCGGTCGCGGTGTGCAGCGGCTCGATCACGCCCAACAGCGGCCGCCCGCTGGCCATAATCGCGTCCTCGTCCCGGTGGTACCGGGCGGCGTGCGGGGAACCGAGTTCCTCGTCGGTGCGCCCCTCCAGTTCGCCCCGGGGGCGCCCGACGAGCCGGGCCAGTTCCCGGTTCACGCGGACCAATCGGTGGGCACGGTCCTTGAAGAAAATGAGGGCCGGTACCGTGTCGAGGATCAGTTCCAGTTCCGCGCGGCGCCGGTCCAGTTCGACCTGGGCGCGCTTGCGCTCGGTGACGTCGGTGAGCACCCCGTGCCACAGGATGCTCCCGTCCGGCTCGCGCGCCGGGGCCGACCGGTACTCGACCCAGATCTCCCCGCGCACCGGGTGCTGGACCCGGTGCTCGCTGTGCCAGACCGACATGGTCCGAGCGGACTCGGCCAGGTCCGCCTGCAACCGGGTCATGTCGTCCGGGTGCACCAGCGCGCGAACGGCCAAAGTGTTCTCGGCTAGAGCCTCGGGCGGAACCCCGTAAATGTCCGCGATCCGGGGGCTGGCGTAAGGGAAACAGCGGGTACCGTCTGGCCGGAGGCGGAACGAGTGGATCACCCCGGGAGAAACGGCCGCGAGGCGCGCGAACCGGTCCCGCTCCTGGCGCAGGGCCTCTTCGTCCCGTTTCCGGTCCGTGATGTCCCGGAGGAAGCCGGTAAAGGTCGGTGGATCGCCCGGGTTGCGGCCGATGCTCAGTTCCGCAACGAACCGCTCGCCACCCTTGCGGAGCGCGGGTAGTTCGAGCCGGCGCCCGAGGACCGGTCCCTCCCCGGTAGCCAGGTAGCGGAGCATCCCGGCCCGGTGCGCGTCCCGGTGCTCGGGTGGGATGAACAGGTCCGCCATCTCGGTCCCCAGCACCTCCCCCCGGGTGCACCCGAAGACCCGTTCCGCCGCGGGATTGAACTCCAGAACGCGCCCCTGTGCGTCGATCACGATGATGCAGTCCAGGGCCGTCTGGATGACGGCCTTGGTCCGGGCCTCGCTCGCCCGGAGCGTGTTCTCGGCTTCCTTGAGGGCTTGAATGTTCCGGCTGATTCCGACCAACCCGGTGACGGCCCCGGACCGGTCGCGCAGGGGTACCTTGGAGACCAGGTGCCACCGCTCCCGCCCTTGGGTGTGAACGAGATCCTCTTTGTTGAACACCGTCTCGCCGTAGTGCAGCACCCGCATATCGTCTTCGTGGTACCGGCGGGCCAGTTTCAGCGGGTGGAAGTCGAACCCCGTCTTCCCGATGACGTCCGATTCGGCCCGCGCCCCGACCATCTCGTTGTGTGCCCGATTACTGGTGACGAACTGACCGTTCGTGTCCTTGGTCCAGATCGCATCGGGCAGCGTGTCGATCAGGGTCCGCAGGAGCGCGTGCGCCTGTTCCAGTGACTCCTCGGCCATCTTCCGCCGGGTCAGGTCACGGACCACGGCGACCAGGTACTCGCGGTCCAACCGGACCCGGTTGGCGCGGACCTCGACGGGGAACGTCGCACCGCCCTTCCGCCGGCGCCGGCCCTCGAACGTTCCGGTGTCGCCCGCGCCCTCCGCCCACGAGCGCCACGCCGCACCCGGTTCAACATCGGTCACGGTGAGCCCCAGGTACTCCTCTCGAGTGTACCCGTGGATCAAACACGCCTTTTCGTTCACGTCGAGGTACCGCCCCGTTTCCGGGTCGATCACCTCGATCCCGTCCGTCGTCCGGTCGACGAGCGCGCGGAAGAGGACGAGCGATTCTTCGGCCCGTTTCCGCTCCGTGACGTCGCGGGAAATGCCGACGACGCCGATAACGGCCCCGGCCGCGTCCCGGTACGGGGCCTTCGTCGCCTGATACGCGCGGGTCACGCCAACCGCCGTCAGAACTTCCTCGCTCGTTTCAGCGCGCCCCGACTCCATGACCCGCTGGTCGCGTTCCGCAATCAGCCGCGCGCTCTCGGCATCGAACAGAGCGGCATCGTCCGTTCCGAGCACCTCCGAAACCGGTCGGCCGACGCAGCGCGCACCGGCCTCATTGCACAGCAGGTACTTGCCGTCCCGGTCCTTCACGAACACCGCGTCGGTCGTCCCGTCGGCCACCGCCCGGAGCAGGTCCGCGGACCGGCGCGAGTCCGCTTCGGCCCGGCGCTGTTCGGTCACGTCGTGGAGCGTGAGGACGACGAGCCTGGATCCCCCGGCGGGGTCCGGAACCACGGTCCCGTCGTACCGGATGATCCACTCGCGCCCGACGTCCGTCCGTCGAACGTGAAGCTCGCAGCCGACGCTCTCCCCGCGAATCAGTCGGGACACCGGCCATTCGGTACACGGCAACGGTTCCCCGCCGAGCGGAGAAAGCACGAACATGTCAGTGAACGTCGAAAAGTGGCAGCGCACCGAATCGAGATCCGCGAACCCGTGCATTCGGAGGGCGGCCGGGTTCCACTCCAGAAGGTTGCCGTCCGTGTCCGCGACCACGACGCCGTCGACTGTGTGGTCCACGATCGCACGCAGGCGGCGAAGCTCGGCGTCGGAGCCGGTCCGGTCCGCCGGTGCGGGCACCGGGCTCTCGGCTCGGAGCGCGACCGCGAATCCGACGTGGTGCCCGCCCTCGAACAGTGCCGTGGTCACCCAGCGCGCCGTGAAAAGCGCGCCGCCCCGTCCCGCCCACTCCCCGAACTCTTCGACCCGCCCGCGCTCGAGTGCGCCCCGGAGCACTTGTTCCAACTGTTCGGCGCCAGCACCGGTGGGGTAAAGGAAGGTCAACGAGCGCCCGACCGCGTCCCCACGCGGGTACCCGGTGAGGCGCTCGGCCCCGGTGTTCCAGGTGACGACGCGGCCCGCTGAATCGAGAGCGCACAAAGCGACGTCCGTAGCCGCCTCGACCAACAGCCGGTACGGGTCGGCGAGCGCGTGAGCGACCAGGGAAGGAGAGAGAGGGGCGTTCAAGTTTGGTACAAGCGACAGTAAATCGGGCGTTAGCTCCCCACCCGTCTAGTCACGGGTTGCGATAGTGGAACTATGGGAAAGATATACAGCAGCCAAATTATGGCGCTCGATTCGTCTCCTGCCAACTGTGGCGAATTCTGTCACAACAGCTAAGCACGGATCAATTCTCCGAATTGAAGGGCAACAAACAAATTCGTGCGAAACAAGAAAATGCCAGCGAACCTTCCCCCTGAGCCGGGGCATCTCTGGAATGAACAACTCAACCGCGGAGACGTACCGATGCTGACCGATCGCGACCTGTTACTCCGCGCCGTGCTCACGAACCCGGCGGACGATCTCCCGCGCCTCGCGCTTGCCGATTGCCTTTAACGAATCCGGCAGTTACCTCGACGCGACCCGGGCCGAATTCATTCGCGCTCAATGCGCCGGTGCGCACCCGGAGGCGCTCGGATTGTTCACCGCGTATGCGTGGCAATGGGCCGGGTTGAGCGCGCCGCCCGATGCGTGGAAGTGGGGCGCTGCGGTCGCGATCCCGAGCTTCGAGCGCGGGTTCGTCACGCAACTCCGGCTCAACTCCCAGAGTTTGGCCGGCGTGGTTCCGCTCCGGCAATTGTTCGTGTGCGAACCGATTACCGAAGTGCTGTTCGAGGTCGGCGCCGCTCGACTGGAGCGCGCAGTAAACGCACGGACGCTGCTCCCGTTCTCGCGCCCGATAGCTGTGAAAGTTACGCGCTTGTGGGCCCCAATCGCGCGAGCCAGGACGCCTTCCTTGCGGCGCTGCTCTCGGCGCCCGTTATGGCTTCTGCATCGGAGGTGACGCTTGCGGGCCTATCCCCCGGTCGCGCGGGGACGCCGCTCGTGCCCTGGCTGGCGCGATCACCGTTTCTCCGCAAGCTACGAGGGCTGAATCTGTCGCGCAACGGGTTCGGTGACCCGGAAGCGTGTGATCTGGCTCAAAATCCGCGACTCGCGCAGGTCGAGCGCCTGTCACTCGCGCACAACCGCATCGGCAACGCGGGCGCGCTGGCCCTGGCACAATCACCGCACTTGCGGAATGTGGTATGCATCGATTTGGCCAGCAATCGTATCGGCGGGGACGGTCTCGCGACGCTCGCCGCCCGGTTCGGAAGCGGACTTAAAGCGTGAGCGATCGGCTGCGCATGGGCCGATCGTTTCGATTTTCAGGCGCGATTATTAACGGTGCGTCAACCCGAAATACGGGCAACCCGCACGTTCACAAAGGGTCCGAAGGCGGGAACATCGAGCGCAGTAAGCGGGCAGAGAGGTCAAACTCGGGCGTAAAGCCCAACTCCACCATCGCAACCGTACTCACGCGGACGTGCATCGATTTCACGGCACCGATCAGGTGCCCGTCAATGAACCCGCGGATCGGGCGCTTACCGTTGTGGTCCAAGCTCGTGAATCCGACCGACGTCGTTTCCGGGAGCGCGACCGGCTTCCAGAAGCGCGGGCGGAACACGTTCGACCCGGCCAGTGTGAACACCGGTGCGGTCAGTGGAACCGAGGTCGCGCCCATCGCTCGAGCGTAAGCGCTCGACCCGGCGGGCGTCGCCACGAGCAACCCGTCGCCGACCACACGCGGCACCTGCGTTTTGCCGTCCACTTCGATCTTCAGCCACGCGGCTTGCCCGCTGTCGCGCTCCACCCAGGCATCGGCGAACGCGAGCGACTGCACGCGCTTGCCGTCCGGCAGCTCGGCGTCCACGCGGATCATCGGCATCCGGTACAGCACGATCTCGGTACCGTCTGGGTCCGGCGGGAGCGACTCGTTCATTAGGAACCCGAGCGTCCCCGCGTTCAGTCCCAGGAATGGGAGCCGCAACCGCCAGTAGTCGCGAATCGCCTGGAGCATCGTGCCGTCGCCCCCGAGCACGAGAATGTGCGTCGGGTCGCTCGATTCGAGCTTGCGGAACGGCTCCGCGGCCCGCAGCGCTTTTTCGCTCTTATCAGCCGTGACGATCTTCAACCGCGGCGCCCCGAGCCGCACGCGGGTTTCGCGCGGGGCGGACATGCCGGTGAACAGGCGGTAGCGCCGGATGTACTCCTCCACGTCGTCGGTCACGTCGGGGCGCGGCGAACCGCCCTGGAACACGCGGAGCCGAATGTCTTCCGTAGCGACGTGCCCGTCGACCGCGACGAGCCGGCACACCGGCGGCAGGTCGGCCGGGTCGGGCGGCGCCTCGGGCGAGTGCAGCACGACGAACCGGTGACTGGTCCAGGCGTCCAACCCCAGTTCCCATTTCGTGTGAATGGCGGATTCTCCCGTGCGCCCGCCCACAACGAACTCCGCGGGGATCACGTGCCACACCTCGCCGCGGTCCGCGAGCAGATCGTTGAACGAGTAGTGGGGTGTGAATACCGCGTCGTCGAGGTCGGACAGGTCGACCGTAACCCCGGGGAGGTCGCGAAATGCAAGATCCGCCATTACCGCGCGGTGGACCGGCTTCGCGTGCTCGGTTTCCGGTGTGTCGCACCGCGGACCGGTGGGCCGCACGACGACCTCGTCGAACCCGCACCCGCGCAGGAGCGTCGCGACCCGGCGGTGGTAGGTCGTGGGTGGGTCGAAACTTCCCGTAAACACGGCCACTTTGCGCGCGGGCTTCGCGCGAGTATCACGCTCCGGTTCTTCGCGCCGCGCCGCTCGCACCACGACAGCAACAGCCGCGTCGAGGAGCGGAAACACAAGCAGTGCGGAAAGCCCTTCGGTGGGGAGAGGCTCTGTCTGAAACCCCTCTCCAACCCCTCCCCTAAACGGAGAGGGGCTTAAAACCGTCGCCGATTGCTTCGCGCTGGTTGTATTTGGTTCTGTTCCCCCTTCAGGGAGGGGGGATGGGGGGGTAGGTTCTGCACCCACAATCACCTTCGCCACAGTGCCGGGATAGAGTCGCTCCGTGACGTGCAACCCTGCTCGCGCCACATCGCCCTCAATCAGCACGGTTAACCCGAGTTCAACGGCTCTTGCAATAAACCCCGCGACGGCCGCGACGTCCGCCCCCCGACCGCGCCCCACGCACCCATGAGGTCGTCGGTCCGGTCCGTGTCAACGGCCAGAACTCGATTCGCGACGTGGGCACTTTCCGCACCGAGCGCATCAACCGCCACCAACCTCATCCCGTCCGCGTGCGACTGTTCCGCTTCCTTCTGCCCGACTACGAACGCGGTGCGGAATTCGTCGACCGTTAGCGCCGGTTGCTTCGTGAAATCGCGCGAACCCGGGCGCACCTTGCGACTCCGGTAGCGCGGCGATTCCGGCAGCGCATCAGCCCGCGAACCGACGTCGACCAGCACCAATTCCGTGTGCGTGGACTTCGCAACGACTGCGGTCGCGGCTCCACCGTCCGCGATGTGGTGGATCGTGGTCCCGACCCGACTTTCCGCGTCCGGCCCGTGGTCGGCCGCGAACAGCACGAGCCGGCGCGGGGTCGTGACCGGTTTGAGCGCCTGCTGAACAACGCACAATCGCTCGGCCAAGTAATGAAGTGTGCCCAACCCACCGGGGGGTGAAGCGAGGTTGGCGAGGTGCGCGAGTATTTCGGCGTGAGTGGGGTGGGCCATGAAACGACATCCGCGGGCCGTGAACGGAACGTGTTGATTGTACTGGCGCGAGGCAGGGTTGTTTCTCGTCCGCTTACCAAGAAACCGAAGCAACACTGCGCGAGCGCGCACCAGTGTAAACGAAGTTTCTCCCCCCCCGTGCGCCTGCTTTTGCGATGTCGGGTAACAGTTTTTTTGTCATTTTTACCCGCCGCGCGGTTGCGTTTCGCCAAATATAGCGCACTTATATTCACCATATCCGCTCGTAGTGAACGGATGAATCCATGAGGGCGTACCGTGCCGCTCCGACACCTGTTCATCGACATGAACTCGTTCTTCGCGTCCGTCGAACAACAGTACGATCACAAACTGCGATACCGCCCGGTCGCGGTCATCCCCACAAAGGCCGAAACGACCTCGTGCATCGCGGCGAGCTACGAAGCAAAAGCGTGCGGCGTCAAGACGGGTACACCGGTGTGGGAAGCGCGCAAGTTGTGCCCGGGAATTGTGTTCGTGACCGGGGAACACCGCCGCTACGTCACCATGCACAACCGCATTCTCGCGGCCGTGCGGAGCGTCATTCCGATCGAGAAAGTTGTATCCATCGACGAAATGTCGTGCCGACTGACCAGTGCCGAGCGCGAGCCGGAGAAAATCGCGCTCCTCGCACAGAAGATCAAAAGTGCCATCCGCACCCTCGCGGGCGACTACATGGCGTGCTCGATCGGCGCCGGCCCGAGCACACTGCTGGCGAAAGTCGCGGCTGACATGGAGAAACCGGATGGTCTGACCGTCCTCACGGACGCGGACCTGCCGTACAAGCTCCACAAGCTCCGGCTGAACGACTTTCCCGGTGTCGGCCCGCGCATGGAACGTCGGCTACATCGGCACGGTATTTTCACGGCCGCTCAGTTCTGCGCCGCGCCCGCACAAGCGCTCGCGAAAGTGTGGGGCAGCAAGATTCACGGCGAGCGCTGGTACCGATTGCTCCGCGGTGAGGAAGTGGCCGACACCCCGACCCGGCGCCAGACCGTGAGCCACTCGCACGTTTTGCCTCCGGAATTGCGCACCGACGCGGGCGCGTATGGGGTGCTCATACGCCTCGTTCACAAGGCCGCGGCCCGCTTGCGGAAGATCAACTACTGGGCCGGTTCGATATCGGTCGGCGTGCGCTTTCTGGACGCCGACCGGGGCGACGCGGTACGGTGGGAAGAGAGCGTGCGCGTGCCGCGGTGCCGCGACACGCAGGCGTTCGTTGCGGCGGCAGCGAAGATGTGGGAGCACCGCCCGCGCGGGCGCACGCCGTTCAAGGTGAGTATGGTGCTGAGTGAACTGGTGCCGGCCCGGAGCGCGACGCCATCCCTGTTCGACGACGATCACCAGGCGGAAGATTTGTCGCACGCGATGGACGAAGTGAACGCGGAATTCGGTGCGAGTGTGGTCTATTTGGGCTCAATGTTCGGGATGCGAGACGCGGCCCCGTCACGGGTCGCGTTCACCCAAATCCCGGACTTCGATCGCCGCGTGAACTGAACCGAGCGCAACAACCCGAACACGTGCGGACCGGCGGAAGCCGGTTTTATTTTTGCGCGGTTACTTCAAGTCTTCTTCCGATCCCGGCAAGATGGGGAACAGTGAAGTACCACCGGTGCTCGCCCCCACGCGCGGGAAGAACACGCGGAACGTGGTGCCCTTTCCCGCAACGCTCTCGACGCGAATCAGCCCGCCCACGCGATCCACGACCTGGCGCACGATCGCCAACCCCAGCCCCGTGCCTTGCTTCTTGGTGGTGAAGAACGGCTCGAACATCCGGCGGCGCGTCTCGTCGTCGATGCCCCCTCCGGTGTCTGACACTTCGAGCAGCACAAAGCGGCCGAGGTAGCTGGGGTTCCCGGTCAACTTCACGGGCGCGAGGCGGATCTTGATCGTCCCGCCCTCGGGCATGGCCTCGCTCGCGTTGAGCGCGAGGTTCAACAACAGGCGCGTGAACTGGTCCTTTTCAACGAACACCTGACCGAGTTCGGCGGGCTGCGAGTACCGCAACTCGTGCCTGGAACCGACCGCCGCTTTGAGAACCGGTAAGAACTCGGCGGTGACGAGGCTCAGGTCGAGCACAGTCGGCGGTGCGACCTTCGGGCGCGCGAAATCCATCAGCCCCTTGGCGAGTGCGGCCCCTTGTTCCGCGGCCGTTACGATGTCTTGCGCCTGTTTCCGCGCGTCTTGCGGAATGTCGGTGCGCCGGCTAAGTAGCCCGCCGTACCCGAGAAACACCGACAACAGGTTGCGGAAGTCGTGTGCCACACCCGCCGCGAGTTGCTCCAGAGCCGCAGCCTTGTCTTGCGCCGCCGCGCGCTCGTCCTGTGTCAGGAACGCCGCGCGCAATTCGCGCACCTCGGCCGACTGAATCCGGAGCGCGAGCAGATCGCTGATCGAACCAACGAAGTCACGGGCCTCGGTCGTCCACTCGCGCGGGCGCCCGACGTGTTCGTGGCACACCACGCCAGTTAGTTCACCGCCCAGGAAGATACCGGCATCGAGGATCGAGCCGATACCGAGCGGCTGAAGGTACTTTGCGGCAAGGTCGGCCGTCCACGGCTCGTTCCCGACGACCTCAACGGGAACGGCCTTACGAATTGAGAGCGAAGCGAAGTAGTTGGGGAAGTCCTCGACCCGCAGGATCGCTCCGGCCGAGTGCTCGTTCTTGCCCCGCTCGAACAGGTTCGCGCAACGCAGCGCGGTGCGGTCGTCGATGAACAGCCACACCCCGACGCGCTCGACCGTGAGCGCCCCCGCGGACAGTTCGCACGCCCGCCGGAACACGGCGTCGAGCGGTTCGCTCTGCGAGAGGCGGGCGAGTTCGAGGCGGGCGACTTCGGTGGCCCGACTCGGCTCCGGAATGAGCGGTGTCGTCATTGGAGGCACGGTGCGTAATCAGCGTACAAACTGGTTTGTTACTGTACTTCACCCGGCAACAATCCGACAGTAATTTCTGTTCACATTCGGGGAGCGGTGGGACTAGCGCCCGTGAGACACACCCTAGCCCCACATCCCCACCGGCGCGGGCGTCGAGGAGAAATCGAACGGCTGGTCCGTCAACTCCTCGTGGGCGCCGCGGTCGCGGAAGATGTGTAGCACCCGGACCCGCGACAGATCATCGAACTTCGGCTCCGGGTACAGGTCCGAGCGGAACGGGTTCCCCGGCTCGTACTCGTGGATCATCGCTTTCACTTTCGGGATGCCGCGGAAGTGCATCTCCTCCGCGCGCCGCTTCCCGCCGTGAACGTCGTACAACTCGGTCAGCACGCGGAGCGCGCGCTCGAGGTTGCGGAACGTCACGCCGTCTTCCACGAAGATCATGTCCACTTGCGTGGCCCGCAGGACCGCGTGCGCGTGCTGGCGTGCGCGTGCCGGTAGCACGCGGTGGTACGCCGGTCCCACGAGGGGCGGGGCCTCTTCACTGGCCGAGTCCGCGTCCTCGCGCCCGACGCCCTCAACGAACCACCAGTGCGGCGCGAGCCAGAACCCGCCGCCCGCCGGCCCCTTGAACGCGCTCGCGCGCTTGAACAGTTTCTGCAACCCGCGGAACAACTGGCGCCGGACCTTGATCTCGTCGCGCCGGTCGAGGCGCTCCTTCACGGCCCGCAGTCCGAGGTCCGTGAGACACACTTTGAGCGGCCAGCGCGGGTTGAACTCCGTTGCTTCGGAGGCTTCCGGCCCGACGATCTCGATGCCCACCTGTCCCGCGGCACGCGGCGCCGGTGTCGCGCGCACGAACCAGGCCCACCTCCGCGCGATCCGCACGGCTTGCCGGATCAACCCTTCGTCTGCACCTGAGACGTGGAGCGTGGGCGGCGTGCGCCGGGCCGGGTCGCTGCTTCGCGCGCTGATAAGTTTAACGCCCAACACGCCCATCACGCCGGGGAGGAGCCACGCGGTCACGGTACCGAGGAGGGCCGTGAGGGGCATGGCGTCGTCGTGGCGCGGCACGTCGAACAGGCGCCCGCCGCACGCGGTGAGGAGCACGTCGAACGCGAGCAACGCGGTCAGCCCCACGATCACCGCCAGCGCCCGGCGCAGCGGCACCGCGAACACCGGCTGGTCGGTCGCCGAGCGCCACAATAGCGCGGCCCCGTCGGTGGTGCGCGGCAGGTACGCGAGCCACGCGACTACCGCCACGACGAGGCACAGGGCCAGCACCGGGGCCGGCGGGACGACCCACGCGATCGTCGCGACGAACACCGCGTACCCCACAATGGCCGCGAGTTCGGCCCCGCGCCGGTCCGTGTCGCCGACCCACTCCTTCAATCGCTTGTCGAGTACCGCGATCGGAACGAACACGCCCACGAACGTGACCGCGGCCAGCGCGCCCCAGAGGGCGATCATGAACCCGAGATAAAGCGTGTAGGAGGAATAGAACCCGACGACGCGCCAACCCAACGGGAACGCGACCCACGCGCCGGCGGCGACAAGACCCCATCCGAAAAGTAGCGCGATGACCGCGAACACGACGGGTGGGGTGCGCCGCGGGAGCGGGGGGACGCCGCGCAGGTCGATGCCGTGATCGTAGCGGAGCCACGCCGCGGACCCGGTCAACTTGCGCCCGACACCCGCGAGCCGGACGACCCACGGGAGCGGCTCGCGCCGGTGCCGCGCGGCCACGAGCCCCCCGGCCCCAATGAGTGCAAACGCCCCCAGCGCGTCGTGGAGGTCGGACGTGGCGTAGCGCCCGGCAACTTCGAGCCCGACGAGGAACGCAACGACCGCGAGCGTGAACCACCACCCGCCCGGCAGCACCCGTCCGTTTCGTGGGAAAACTGAGGTGAGCAGCTTCATGAAGTTATTTCACCACGCCACGGGGCGAGCGCCAACCGGTTCGCCCGATCCGCGCGACCGGCCGGAGAGGCGCTAGCCATTCTAGCACTCCGGGCCGAACCGATTATGGGTGGAAAGTGGAAATGTCGGCGACCGGGTTCAGGTCGCGCCGCGGAACGCAGCCCGGGCGACTGACCTCACCGGGTGTATCACCGCGCGCGGCACCTCAGAACGGGCGCGTCGATTGAGATGTACCCGTTTCACGAGTACCGGGCGCTCGATGCATCGGCGCCCGGTACTCGTGAAACGTTCAATCACCCGATCCAAACGCCGCCGTTGACGGTCGCGTCCGGGTCAAAAGTAAAGAGGCTCGGCGGCGACCCGGTCAGGGGTAGGTTGCTCCCATTAAAGGTCGTCACCCGTTCCCCCGATGACGTAATAATGTCGAGCTTCCCGTCCCCGTTGACGTCGCGCACCGCTACCCGCGTACCGGGCGTCGCGCCCGAGGTCGAAGGCGGGGAGAAGTACCCGATCCGCGTGAGCGTGCCGCTCTGTACCAGGGGCTTACCCGAGTATACAAACACAAACGGCGTCACCCCCACGGTCGAACCGAGCACGAGATCGGCCGCGCCGTCGCCGTTGAGATCCCCGGCCGCCATGTGCAGCCCGCCGCCGAACGCCCCGGTCGTGGTGAACGACTTGAACGCGGAGACGGGCGTGGCACTCGGGGCGAGCGACGTCCCGAGGAACCCGGCCACCCGCGACCCGTCGGTGTACCACGCGGACACGATCAGTTCGGCCTTGCCGTCCCCGGTCATGTCCCCCAAGGCCACCGCGGTGCGGCCCTGGAAACCGGTGCCGGTCAGTGCCGCGAAGTCCGTCAACTTGGCGTAATCGCCCCCCCGGTACACGCGCACCCGCGCACCGCCCTCGTTCGATCCCAGAGCGATGTCGGCCTTCCCGTCGCCGTTCACGTCACCGACCGCGACCGACAGCAGACCCGTATACGTGGACGGGACGAGCGCCGGTGTGGGCACGACGGCCCCGGTCGCCCCGTTGAGAACGGCCACGCGCGCCGCGGTGGTCCCGCTCCCGTTCGTCACCGCGACCACATCCGCGATCCCGTCGCCGGTCACGTCACCGACCGCGACCCGAACTTCGCCGGTGTACGTGCTCCCGAACGGGGTCGCGGTGAACCGCACCGTGCGGTTCGCGTTGTACATCGTGACCTTGGCCACCGTTCCCCCGCTCGTCCCGACCGCGAACGATTGCCCGGTAACGGGCGGTGGTGGGGGAGGAGGCGGGGAAGATGGGGGCGGGCTGGTCGCGAGTTCGTCGTGTCCGATGTCCACGCCGTTACCGCTCGGCCGCGGCGTGCCTTCGGCGTCCGTCGGGGGGGCGCCGGTCGTAGTGCCCTTGTCGACTGCGGCGCTCGTCGGTTTGAGGTGGTAGTCACCGGTCGAGGGGCTCACGAACAGCGAATTCGGGTCCGCCGTGGTGAACGAGTGCGCGTCCCGGCCGGTGGCGGTGCGCCACTGGGTTAGAGAGATCGCAGTGTTACCACCGTCAACCGAGAACACATTCTCGGTGAGGTTGTAATCGCTCACGAACCCAGACAGGCTGTCCGCAGAAATCGAGATCGCCCCGCGGAACGAGTGGGCGCTATAGAGAATATTGTTCCGAACGGTGTTGGTCGTGCTCCCGTTCATGATGTTGAGCGCCCACCGCCCGGCCGACGCAACGAGAACAGTGTTGTTCTCCACCAGGTTCCTACTGGAACCCGCGGCACCGTCCTGCCGAAAAAGAGTGATACCGGCGGCGAGGGTGTTGTAGATCAGGTTGTTGCGGAACACCGAGTTCTGCACCCCGTCGGCGTTGATCGCCGACCCGCCCCCGGCCCCGTTGCTGTACAAGATGTTGTTCTCGACCAAGGCGTTCGAGATGATCCCGTCCCCGCCCTGGCTAACGTCCCCGTTCATGTGGATCCCGCACCCGCGATTCCCCCAGGACACGTTCCCGCGGATGACCGGGTTGTCGCCACTGTTGGACACGTAGATGCCGTGCTGCTGGGCCGAGCGCGACGTAACGTTGTTCTCGATCGTTAGGTTCTCGCTGAACCCGCTGAAGATGCCCCATACTGCGTTACTGTCGCAATTGTTGTTGCGAACAATGACGTCGCGGTTCAGGACCGAGCGAATCCCCGCACGCCCCGCGCCGGTGACACTGAACCCCTGAATGGTGACGTAATCGGCCCCTTCGAGGTTGATCCCGTCTGCGGTCCTGGCGTTCCGACTCGTGATTTTCGCGCCGGCCTCACCGGTGAACGTGATCCGAGACGCGGCCGTGCCGTCGGTGCTCAGGTAGAACCCGGTGTAGCTCCCCGCCCGAACCGTCACGGTGTCCCCGGCCCGAACGACATCAGCTGCGTGCTGAATGGTCTTCCACGGGCTGGCCGCGGTTCCGGCGGCCGAATCCGATCCGGTGGTCGCGACGTAGTACGCGGCCGGAACGGCGCGTTCCTCGAGCCACTCCACCCCGAGACGGGTGGACAGACGAGCTTTCGTGCGCAAAAGCGAACCTCTTCTTTGGAGACAGAATAGGCGAACTTGACGGACGAACGCGGCGGCGAATCCCGGATGAGAAACGAAGGGGGCGTACCGCGGGCTGCGAGCCGAAGGAACTTTAGAGTGGGAACGGCCACGAATCAACGCGCAGCGCGCCACGAAGACAAGTTGCGCGCCGACAAGTCCGACAGCATGTAATGCTCTAAATTTCCGAAAGTACCGAGCGTAACTCGCCGGCCAAAAAGACGGACCCGGTCACGCACACCAAATCACCCGCGGCCGTAGCGGAACGGGCCTCGCGCCACGCATCGAGAGCGGTCGCGTGGACGGTGAACGATGTGCCGGGAGCAACCGCCGCGAGGGTCGCGGCCAGTTTTTCCGGGGGCACGCACCGCGGGTTGTTGCCGTACTTCGTCAAGTAGAAGTGATTGAAGTACCCAGCCAGGGTGCGCAAAATATCCGCAAACTGTTTGTCAGACGAGACCGCGAACACCACGCGCTTCGTGGCGCTCTGCGGGAACGAGGCGCGCAGGGTGTTAACCAGAGCTTCGGCGCTCGGTACATTGTGCGCGGTGTCGAGAATAACGATGGGCCGCTCGCGAACCACTTCGATGCGCGCAGGCCATTTCACGTTTGCGAGGCCGCGAGCCACGGCCCCGTCCGGGATGGGCATCCCGGTTTCACGCAGGCGCTCGACGACCGCGAGCGCGGTAGCCGCGTTCTGCACCTGGTGCGCGCCGAGGAGGTTGAGAGGGGGGAGCACATCGGTCGCCTCCACCTCCCACAGCGGCGCGCCCAATTCAGCGGCGACTTCGCGAATCACCGCGCGCGGACCGGGTTGCGACACACCGCTCACCGCTGGCACCCGGCGCTTGATGATCCCGGCCTTCTGGTACGCGATCGCTTCGAGCGTGTTACCGAGCTGGGCCGTATGATCGAACCCGATGTTCGTGATAACTGATACGAGAGGGTGGCACACGTTCGTACTGTCGAACCGCCCGCCCAGTCCGACCTCGAGAATCGCGATATCGACCCGCCGGCGCACGAAGTGCAAGAACCCGAGGGCGGTGCCGATCTCAAAAAACGTGGGCGAAGGGAGCGTCGTTTCTTCTTCCATCGCGCGCACGGCGGGCGCGACCTCTTCCATGCGGGCGATCATTTCCGCGTGCAAAATGGGTACGCCGTCCACCTGCATCCGCTCTTCGACGTGTTCAAGGTGCGGCGACGTGAACAGTCCGACCCGGTACCCCGCCGCGCGCAGCACGGACGCGAGCATCGCGCACGTCGAGCCCTTCCCCTTCGTCCCGGTGACGTGAACCAGGCGCAGCCGGTCTTGCGGGTCACCCAGGCGCCGAAGAAGTGCGTGCATGCGCTCCAACTTGAGGTCGAGCGGCCCGGCCGACCGTACCTCGTAGTTGATGCGCCCGTACCAGAATGAAATGGCCTCGTCGTAGGTCATCCTGTTACCCCGATCCCGGCGCGGCAGAATGCCGAACCGGGTCGGGGACAAGATAGGAACTTGGACGATAATCGGGGGCGATCTCTAGTCAAGCTTACCGATCAGCCTGTTTCGCGCTGGGTCAGGTACAGTGGTTGGTTAAGCCAGCCTCGTCTACCAGTCGGCCTTGCTCACCCTGCCGATCTCCCACCAGTAGAGGTCACCGTCGAAAGTGAAGTAATACCCTAGTTGGATGTGATCACCGTGGTCTTCGATGTCGATCCCCTCGGTTCGACTCGACGAAGCGGCTGTAACGCTGAAGGTGGTTTTGCCCACATACAGCCGCTCGCTTCCGTCTCGATCTCGATGGAACTCGACTTCAAAGTCCGCGTTCTGATCGAGGGGACGTCTTTCGGATTTCCAGGAGCGCGACTCACCAATGGGTATGTCTTCGTAGTGCGGTTGCTGGTGCGTGTGTCCGGTCCAAATTGTATGCAGGTACCGGTCAGTTTGATTGTTCAGGTGCAGATACCGCCTAGTTCCCTGGATATCGACCCGACGAGCCTGCTTGGGCAGATCTTGCGGTGATTGTTGCTTTGCTTTGGTGTCCATCTCGATCTCCCGCCGCAGGTTCGGTTTCAGTTGGGGTTCGTTGCGGCGCCAAGCGGCCCAACTTGCAATCAGCCGACCCGAATAGGTCTGGCTCCGCCCACTCAGACCGACTCGAGTCACTTGAATTTCTCGAAGTGTCTGCCGGTTTCGTTAGGCTGATGGAAAGTTATTCTCCTTCTCCCATTTGCACGAGCCCCTTAAACTAGGGAGTGTCATTCCTTTCACGGGCGCCCGAGTAAGTCATGCCGTCTTCCGCACTTCGGCTCCGCGACCTACGCTCCATCTACGAACTCGTTCACGAGTGCCGCGCCCTCGGCGACGAACCCGGCACGTGGCGCCGGCACTGGTTCGCGCGACTCGGGGCGCTCACGGGCGCCGATATCATCGTCGGAGGGGAGTTCGCAGAGTGCCTGGGGCCGCGCCCCCGCGCCCTCGGCACGACCGAGTGGGGGTGGACCAACGGGTTCGATCGAGGGGCGTGGATGCGGGCGCTCATCGAATTCGGTGAAGACCCGAGCTTTTCGGAAATGCTGGTCGCCTACTTTGCTCGCCTCCAGCGCGACGACGGCCTCTGCGCGAGTCGCACGGAACTGTTACAGGACGCAAACTGGTACCGGTCCCGGTACTATGAAGTGATCCACCTCGGAATCGGGGTCGACCACACTTTGCAGTGCTACCGGTCACTTCCCGGGGCGCCGACCGAGTTTAATTCTGTCACACTCGGGCGCGCGGCCGGAGAAAAGGACTTCACCGCGAGGCACAAGGCGCTCGTTCAGGAAGCTCATGCGGTGCTGGCGCCGCTCGTTGGCAACGCACTGGCTCGGTTCACGGAACCCTCGCCTTCTGACCTCGCACCGCGGGTCCGGGAGGTGCTCCGGTGTCTGTTGGAGGGTGACTCGGATAAGCAAATTGCAGCGCGACTGGGAATCAGCAAGTACACCGTTAATCAGTACGTCAAAGTGATTTTCAGCCATTTCGGAGTGGCGACACGGGCCGAATTGCTCGCCCGGTGGATTCGACGCGGGTGGGGCAACGGGTGCGCGTGGGTCAATGACAACGGCCACGCACCAAAGTAGTGCGTGGCCGTCGTTTCATCACCGGGTCTCAGCCCTGGACCGGCATGCACACCTGTTCGAGCAGCTTCTCGCCCTTCTCCTGAATGATGTCCGCGAGATTGGGCAGCGGTGCGCCTTCGGGGAGCGACTCGCGCACGGCCGCGAGCCAGCGCGGGAAGGCGTACATCTGCGCGAACCCGTCGAGCGACACCGGTTCCAGGCGCGTGTGCTTTCCACGGCGCTCCGCGTCCTGGAGCAGCGTCTTGCTCTTACCGGTCGTCGCGATGTCGTCCTCGGGGCGGAGCAACACGAGCAGATCCACCACCGCCGGCTCCGTATCCAGTACCGCGAGCTTCACTTCCAGGTCTTTCGGCTTCCCGGCCCCGCGTGCAAGGAACAGGCCCAGCCCCATCCGCCACGGCTGGGCGTCTTTGCAGGCCCAGTGCGCGATCGTGACAACACCGTAAGTCGGGTGCTCGCCATACGACCATTCGTTGACGACGTGCTGGAGGCGCCACGGGCCGACCTTCACCCCGTGCTCGTGGCACACACTCAGGAACGCCCCCAGCCCCGCCTGAAGCTCGCGCGTCGCGCCCGTGAGGGCGCCTTCCGGTTCGAGCTTCCGCCGGGCCGCGCGCTGCTCCTGTTCCCACAACTCGACCAGCGCCGCGTGGCTGTCACGCGCCACCGCCGGTCCCGTGGCCGCGACCGAAACGGCCGGCTTCACCACAGTGGCGGGCGATAAGTTTGCGGGTACCGCTGACGGAAAGGGAGCCGCGGCCGGCACCTCCGGGGCGGCTGCCACAACCGTGGGGGCTTCAGCTTGAACGACGGGCGGTGCGGGCGGTTCCGGCACTTCAACAACCGGCCCACTGACCGTGACGCTTTCTTCGACGTTTTCTTCCAGATCCACGGCGACGGCCGTTGGTACGTCGTCGGTGACTGCCGGCGGGAGCATGAGGAGCGGCGCGGGCGCCACGGCTTCCACCACGGGCGGCTCTTCCGCGGGGGTGTCGGCCGGCGTTTCGATCACCTCCACGTGCTTGATCGTCAGTGTCGGGAGCGGCGGGGGAACGTCGTCTTCGTCGCGCCCGAGCAGCGCCGCGATCCGGCTCACGGGGTCATACGAAACGGGCAATTCCGGCAATTTGGGTTCGATGACCGGCGCGGGCAGCGCTGCCGGCATTACGGCGATCTCTGCGGTCACATCGAACCGCCCTGCGGGAAGCTCCGGTTCTGCGTCCGGTTGAACCGGTTCGATCTCAACAGTCTTCGCTGGGGTCGGTTCCGAAACCCGGGCCACTGGCGCCTGGGCATCGTCCGGGCCGTACACCACGTGATCGAACAGGTGACGGAACTGTTGGAGCATGTCGCGGAGCGTCGGTTCGGTGCGCGCGATGCGCGTGATCTGCTCGTCCACGAACGGGAAGATTTCCGAAACCAGCTCGCCGGCGGGGAGTTCGCCCAGGCAGGGCCGCAGGCGCGCTTCGACCACCCGGCGCACGAGGTCCGCGGGCGGCGCTTCGAGCCGAATGGCCTTCACGGTGCCGTGCTTCGGCACGTGAACCGGGTTGTTCAGTCGGTCTTGAATGTAGCCGTCCAGCGAGGGCACGAAGCGGTTCCACAACCCGCGTTCGGCGAAGATCAGGAAGCACAGCCCGTCGATCTGGTGCATCACCTGAACGATGCCCGCGAAGAACGCCTCCGCGGTGCGGTGGGCGTCGTCCGTCCGGCGCGCCAGCAGCAGGTCTTCGAGCTGGTCGAACGCGACCACCACGGGCGTCTTCAGGCTGCGGAACACTTCCGTCAGCACCTTGAAGAGCGCGAGCACGAGATCTTGCCGCGTGGGGCGGACGTGGAACTCCAGTTCCGCGAACCCGTAGGTGAGGAAGTTCGCGAGTTCGCTCTCGTCTCGCAGGAGAGCCGCTTTCGCGAACCCCTGGAAGATGTGCCGGCGCATGAGCCCGGCGGTGTTGTGCGCCTCGTTCTTCTGGATGTGCGTGCAAACGAGGTCGAACGCCTTCTGCGGCGTCAGCCCCGCGTCCGTGAGTGCCTGAGCGATCGGCGTCGGCATCCGGGCGAAGTTCGAGTACCCGCTTAGGTTCTCCGCGAGCCACTCGGCCCGTTCGCGGGCCTGCTGCGTCCCCAAACCGAGCCGGCGCGCCCACCGGCCGAGGCCCGGGGGTGGAAACAGTTCCACTTTCTCTTCATCGGACAGTTCGCGCAGAGCAACCCCGAGCTGGCGCCGAACGAGTTGGTCGCCAATGAAATCGAGGGGCCGCACGCCCTTCTGCTTCCCGCCACCGAGCAGCGTATCGATGATCTGGAACAGCAGGTATTCGAGGAAGTCCGAGTCGCGCTGGTACACGCCCGGCGTGACGAGCAGTTGCCACTGACCGCCCACGCCGTGCTTAATGCTGTGGAGCAGGTGCGTCTTACCCGCCCCCTTGTTCCCCAGAATCGGCACGACTTCGCTGTGCGTCTGCGGGTCGTAGCGGTACAGGTCGATGATCGCGTGCAACAGGTCGCGCTCGGCCGCGAACAGTTCCGGCACGTGGAACCGCGCGCACACTTCGTCGTCCGGGTTGCGGGCGAAGTAGTTGCGGAACGGGTTCCCCGCGCGCTTCAGGACGTCGCGGGTGCGGCCGGTGAGCGTCGGTTCGGGCGCGAGAGCTGTAGCGTTCATCCTTGAACCTCCGGTAGAAGGAAGAGAAGCGGGCACGGCCGCAACTCACCCGATCCCATTCCTGTCCGAATCCTACGAACGAAGCGAAGCGTAGTAAGCGATCCCGTGGCCGATGAGCAGGGCGTATTGCGGTTCCGGGAGGGCGTAAAGCGGGCCGGTCCACGCGGGCAGAGAAATCGCCCCGTCCGCGCACAGTTGGCGTAAGCAGTCGTGGAAAGCGCCGATCGTGAGCGAGTCCGTCAGCGCGAGGGCACGGAACAGTTCTGGCAGCGGGCAATCTGTGGGACCGGAGCGGTCCGCGAGGTACGCGAGCACCGCCGGCGCGAGGGTGGCGGGCATTTCGAGAACGGCGGTGGCCTCGGGCAGCAATCCCTCCCCAACCCCTCCCCTAAACGGAGAGGGGCTGAAATCCAGCGCTGAGGGGGCGCTTGGCTCTGGCTCTGCTCCCCCTTCCTTTTTAGGGAAGGGGGCTGGGGGGTTAGGTTCTTGGATCTTCGCCGCTGTCACACTCGGCAGAACACGGGCGACGGCATCTTTCAGCCCCTGCAAACTGTCCGCCATCCGGCGCGCGGTAGAGAGCAATTCGCCGATCTCACCCTGCCGGGCTTCGAGCACGCGGACAAAGTCTTCGAGTACCTGTTTCGGGTTCACGGCCGCGAGCAGGAACTCCCAGCCTTTTTCGGTCAGACCGTAGAGGTCGCGTGGCGTTTTGGTCTTCGAGTCGGTGCCGACGACGCGCACGAGATCGTCCGCGAGGCACTTCTGGGCCGCGGGTTTGGCACTGGAAGCGTTCGGGAACAAGCCCGGCTCGGTCTTCCCCGCGAACAGCGGTAAGCCGATCGGCTCCGCGGCGCAGCGCCCGAGCGCGTCCAGGATTTGTTGCGTGAGCTTATCGGCCACGGTTCCGCTTCCGTGCGGGGGCAAAAAACTGATTCGCGCTAGATGCTACGCGGAACCGGAGTCGCGTTGCAACCCCGACTCGGGTGCGTCATGATTGGCGCGTAGGCTTTCAAATAAGTTGACGCAGGAGGAAGCACATGACCACCAGGAGCCTGGCGGCACTCGCGCTCGCCGCGGTGCTGGGCTGGAGCGTTCCCGCGCGGAGCGCGGACGAACCGAAACTGCCGAACGTGAAGGCGTTCGACAAGCTCGTGATCGACACGCTCCGCACCGTGCATAACAAGGGCGCGGACCTTTACAACGAGGGCAAAGACTTCACGGGCGCGTACCGGATCTACCAGGGGGCGCTCATGACCGTGCGCCCGCTGCTCGCGCACCGGCCGGATACCCAGAAGATCATCGACACCGGACTCGACAACGCGGAAAAGGAAGCCGACGTGTCGCGCAAGGCGTTCTTGCTCCACGACACGATCGAGGGCGTGCGCAAGAACCTGAAGGCCGCGATCAGCGATACCAAACCCACTCAGCCAACGAAGAAACCGGAAGAGAAAGCACCTGACGAGCCGAAGAAAACCGACCCGCCGATGAAGAAAGTGGAAGAACCGGCGAAGAAAGCCGACGAGTCGAAACCCGCTACCCGCCCTACCGCTCCTACACCCAAAGAAGTAAAGCCGAAATAAGTGTGATGCGGGCCTGAATGAAATTCAGGCCCGCGATAGTACGGCGCATCTCACATAAGGGCACAATGTCCAGTAACGAACCCGTTCCCGGTCGGTATCGTCACTATAAGGGCGGCGAGTACGAGGTCGTCGGTGTCGCCCGGCACAGTGAAACGGACGAACTGCTCGTCGTGTACAAGCCGCTTTACAACGCCACCGGATTGTGGGTGCGCCCGCGTGCCATGTTCCTCGAAACGGTGAACCACAACGGCGCGACCGTTCCGCGCTTCGCTTACATCGGCCCGAACCCGTCATGACCGCCCTCATCGGAGCACTTGCCGCTGTCCGTCGTGCCATCGAACAGGTGGCCGCGACCGATGCGACCGTGCTCGTCCTCGGTGAAACCGGCACCGGCAAAGAACTCGTTGCGCGGGCGCTACACGAGCAGAGCCGCCGGGCGCGCGGGGCATTCGTACCGGTCAACGGTGCCGCGCTGGTTCCGGCTCTCGTCGCGAGTGAATTGTTCGGCCACGAACCGGGCGCGTTCACGGGCGCGGTAAAGCGCCGTATCGGGCGCTTCGAGCAGGCGCACAACGGCACGCTCTTTCTCGATGAGGTGGGTGACCTCGCGGCCGATGTCCAGGTGGCGCTACTCCGCGTGCTTCAAGAAGGCATCGTTGAGCGATTGGGAGGCGGCGACGCGATTCCCGTCAGCGTCAGGCTCGTCGCTGCGACGAACCGCGACCTCGCAGCCGAGGTGCGCGCCGGTTCGTTTCGCGCGGACCTCTTCTACCGGCTGAATGTGTTTCCGATCACGCTTCCACCGCTGCGCGAGCGCAAAACCGACATCCCGGCACTCGCGGCCCACTTCCTCGCGCACTTCGCCGAACGGCACCGTCGACCCACAACGACTATTTCCGCACGAGCACTCCGCACACTCGATGCCCATGACTGGCCCGGTAACGTGCGCGAGCTTCAGAACGTGATCGAGCGCGCGGTGATTGTGAGTGACGGGGCCGAACTCGTGGTCGATCCCGCGTGGCTCGCGACCACTTCGTCGGTGGAAACTGCGCGCACATGGGCCGAGCAAGAGAAGGCCCGCATCCTCACGGCGCTGAAAGCCGCAGACGGGCGCATTTACGGTCCCGGTGGCGCCGCTCAGC
The DNA here is from genome assembly GCA_000531095.1 of Gemmata massiliana. Classification (GTDB taxonomy): domain Bacteria; phylum Planctomycetota; class Planctomycetia; order Gemmatales; family Gemmataceae; genus Gemmata; species Gemmata massiliana. The sequence continues at coordinate 1,087,322 of HG799465.1, forward strand.
GGCTCGGGCTGAAGCCCACCACGCTTTACGGCAAGATGCGTAAACACGGCCTCACGCGCGACGGCAACGATACGTGACCGCACTTCGTCGCGCGACCAAATCGCGTCGTTGATCTCGCGTCGAAACGCTGGTTTTCAAGCACATTTCACCCGGCACGCGACGTGCATTTCGGCCCGCCGGTTCTTTTCATTTGAATCAGGAGTGCTGCGATGGCGCACGTTGTGACCGCCCCCTGCGTGGGGTGCAAGTACACGGATTGTGTAGTGGTGTGTCCGATGGAATGCTTTTACGGAGACGAACAACAACTTTACATCGACCCGAACGACTGCATCGATTGCGGGGCGTGTTTTCCGGAGTGCCCGGTTGAAGCGATCTTCCTCGACGCCAACGTACCCGCAAAGTGGTCGGGCTTCGTGCAACTCAACGCCGACCGCGTAGAGGTGCTCAAACCGCTCGGTGCGCGCGTCACGGAGAGGACAAGCCGGTAGGTAGTCGAGTACCGGTGATCCAAAGCACCCGGCCCGTGAGTGGAGTGCATCTCCCTGATCGGGCCACCTAATTTGCGATTCCGGTCCGCCGAGCGCAACTCACCCGTCCAGATCCCACACGACGATCTGTCCATTCTCTCCCCCAGCCGCGCACGTAAGACCATCGGGCGAGAACGCGATCGAGTGGACACAGCCAATTCCCCAATCGAATGTCCCGCGAACGATTCCCGCGTCAGGATTGTGTACAGAACAGTTCCCGCGTTTACTTCCGGTAACCAAGAACCGGCCGCACGCCGAGAACGCCAGCGCCGAAGCCTCTCCGTGTAGCGCGGGCCACGTCTGCAAAGGCCTTGCGTTCGTCGGGTGGGCGACCGTCACTGACTCCTCGTTCGCCCAGGCGAACCGACCGTCTGGTGACCACGCGATCGATCCAGCGTATCCTGTCCACCGTGCGATCGATTTTCGGCCGTACCAGACCTGCACCTCTTGGCCGCCCGTCGCGAGCAGTCGACCGTCAGGTGAATACGCGAGGCAGCTCAGATCGGCTTGGATCGTGTCGAGTTCTGTCTTGTGCCACACGTCGAGTCGATGAACGCAATCGCGGCCGTCCCCAGCATAGTGCTGCCCACCAATGGCCAGGATGTGACCGTTCGGAGTAAACGAAAGGCACCGTGGGTAAGGGACAAGTGCTTGGTAAAAGACGTTCTGTCTCCCGCTCTGGAGGTCCAGCCGCCGAAGGTCGAGTTCGCCCCCGGCAACCGCAACTGAGACCGAATGGTAAACCGAGCGCAGATCGGGCGCGAATATCGCAACCGCACTTCCGTCTAGCTCCCACTCACCAATCACGGCCCCCGAAGAAACGTCAACACGGTACGCATTTCGGTAGAGACCGAACCACCGCATATCAGGTTGAGGACGTGAAATCCCATCCGTGCTCAACCGGTCTCCCGACAACAGCGCCGACAACCGGCGCCAGTCCCCGGCATCTTTGGACAGCAAATACAGGCTCCGGCCGTCCGGAGCGAACCGGAGCGAGTGGACCTCGCCCGCCGGAGTGTTGAACTGGCGCATCTCAAAGCTCTCTTCCCACGTTTGGTAAAATGGGAACACAGCCGCGTCGTTCACGCAATCACGGAAGTCCGATATGTCGTCGCAAGCGCGAATCCTGATGTGCCCGCCGGACCACTACGGGATCGAGTACGAAATCAACCCGTGGATGAACCGATCACTCGGGGCCGTGCGCGCGCTCGCGTTCCGCCAGTGGCAACAGCTCCACGACACGCTCGTGTCGCTCGGCGTTCAGGTCAAAACGATGGTCCCGCAACCCGGGTTGCCGGACCTCGTGTTCACCGCCAACGCCGGACTGATATTCCACAACACGTTCTTGAGCAGCCGGTTCCGCCACGAAGTTCGAGCCAAGGAGTCGCCCCACTTCGATGCGTGGTTCGCGGAGCACGGGTTCACCGTCACGCACCTACCCGAGACCTCGTTCCACGAAGGCGCGGGCGACGCACTGTTCTGCGGCGACACGCTGTTCGCGGGGTACCGCACGCGGTCGGACGCGAGCGCACACCAGTGGGTCGGCAAGACGTTCGAGGTGCGCGTGCTCCCGCTCGAACTGGTGAACCCGCGGTTCTACCACCTCGATACGTGTTTCTGCCCGATCGCGCCGGGCGAAGCGATTTACTTCCCGGATGCGTTCGACACCTACGGCAAGCGCGTGCTGCACACGCACGTACCCAAGCTCATCCCGGTCGCAGAAGAAGAGGCGTTCCGGTTCGGGTGCAACGCGGTGGTGGTCGGCAAGACGGTCGTTCACAACAGCCGGTGCCCGCGCTTGGCTGAAGACCTGACCCGCGCCGGCTACCGCGCAATCGAAGTGGAGTTGGACGAGTTCCTGAAAGCCGGCGGTAGCGCGAAGTGCCTCACCCTGCGACTCGACGGCGAAGAAGCCGCGGGGTGGAAATACGGTGAGAAATCGGTGTGAACTGAACGAGGAGTTTTGACAGGCTAATCCTGTCAAAACGCCTCGCTTGAGACCTACATCAATAGTGCAGCACGATCTTCGGAGCAGGTTTGTTGCCGCGCTTGTCGAGTGCCATGCGCGTGGCTGTAGCTCCGACCGCGAGCGCGTTGCACAAGAGTGCGAGGTACAACCACGTCGTCCGTTCGACGTTGTAGGCGTTGTAGGCCTGCTCTTCTTGGTATTTCACCATACCCAAACTGGAGGGACTTGTTGCCTTTTCACGGCTCGCGGCGAACTTCTCAGAGATCTGTTTCTGAATGGCCCGCTCCATGCTGAAACCGTTCGCGATTTGCCACAGCAAGAACAACAGGGCAAGTGCAGCCCCTCCCAGAACGATCGTGTTGCGCCACGGCCATAGTTTTGCAAGCGGCGGCACTTTTCGCGGGTCGAGCGCGCCCAGCCCGCGTTCCGCCCAGGCAAAAGCCATCGCAACAATTAAAAGAAAGAAAAACGGCAGTAACAGCAGCCAATCGCTGTCCATTTTATCGATCCAATCACTCTGAACGGCCGCATTCTGTTCAAACTTGAAATTGCGATTCGGGCTCAACCCCAATAACGCCCCCCACGGGCGCTGTGAATACACGGCCGACTCACCGGCGTAGCTCCCCACCCACGGGAAGAACGAGAGCACGAGTACCACCGTCAGCAGCGCGGCCGGGAGCCACGCGACCACCTTCGGCGAAATGGTGATCCCGCGCGCGTGCGTGTAGCCGGCGAGTTCGGGCGTAGCAGCGTGCGAAGACGGGAGGAAGCCGTCGGGAGCCGGCGGTGCGGGCGGAACGTACCCCGGAGGTGGGGTCGGGACCGAAGCCGCCCCGGGTACCGGCGGGGGAGTTGGTGGAACGGCCCCCGTGGGAGGGGCTGCCGCGGCGCTCGCGACCGCCGCAGCCGCTTCAGGCACGACCGCGGCAGAGTACCGCGCGGGTGTGGGGAACGATCGACCACAGTTCGGGCACGTTGCTTCTTTGCCGGCCGTATCGTCGGCCACGGTCACGCCGCTCATGCAGTGCGGGCAAATCAACCGCATATCCGCTCCTACCAGTGAGTTTCAAGCTCTTTGAACACCGCCGGGAGATAATCGAGTAGATCGGTCGCGTTGAGCGCGGTTTGTCCCAATACGGCCGCGCCGAGATCACCGGCCCGACCGTGAACCCACGCGCTCAGAACGGCCGAGTCGAACGCGCCGAGTCCCTGGCCGATGAGCGCGGCGATGATTCCCGAGAGTACGTCCCCGCTCCCGCCGGTCGCCATACCCGGGTTGCCCGTCGTGTTGCGATACACGTTCACGCCGTCGGTCACGACCGTCCCGGCCCCCTTGAGCAGCAACACGCCGCCGAACCGCGACGCAAAATCAACAGCTTGGTCCTCGCGCTCGCGGTCCCCTATGGGCACCGGTTTTCCGGTCAGTCGTGCGAATTCTCCCGGGTGTGGGGTCAACACGAGTGTCGTGGTTCGTTTCGTGAAATCGTCTCGAAACGGAGACAATGCAAATAATCCGTCTGCGTCGAGCACCACTGTGGCCCCGGGCAAGTCCGCGAGCACTCGGCGCACGAAAATGACGGTCGCGTCGTCGCGCCCCAACCCAGGACCGATGGCCACAACGTCCGCGGCCCGCGCCAGCTCGACCACTTCCCCCGAAGCGCTATCGCCGAACGTGCCGTCTGCGTGCTGGCGAATCGCGAACGTGGTGTACCCCGGGTATGCGGTCGCTATGACGGGCTGCACCTCGGCCGGACACGCGACCTGCACCACCCCGGCACCACTACGAAGCGCGGCGCGCCCGCACAGAACCGCGGCGCCGCTCATACCACGGCTCCCGGCGACAACCAGCACCTTGCCGTAAGTCCCCTTGTGGCCGTCGGGCGCGCGACGCGGCAGCGGGGGACATTTCGCACCGTAACGCTCATCGCCATCCTCCGCACTCACATAGGGTTATACCGCACCGGCCGGCCCGCGGACATTGAATTGGCACCCGACGAAAATAGACGGCTATGCTATCCGGTATCCCATTCCGAAGCGCGCTCCCCAAATGCACGAGGTGCCGATGTCACCCAACGACCTACTCGCCAGCGGCTACCGGATGGGCCGACGGATGGTTCACACGATGACGGACGATCTCACCGCGCCCGAATTCACTCACCAACCGGTCCCGGGTACGAACTCGGCCGCGTGGATCGTCGGGCACCTCGCGGTCACCGCGCGCCGAACGGCGGAGCGGCTCGGTGCAAACGACCTGCCGGAGTTGACGGAAGAGTTCGTCGGCCGGTACAGCGTGACGAAGAAAGCAGCGGAGGTACAAACCGATTTGGACGGCAAGGACGATCTGCTGAAACTACTCGATGTGTGTGTCGACAAGCTCATCGAAGCAATGCGGACACTTCCCGTGGAAGCGCTCTCGAACCCGCCCGCGAACCCCAGTCGCTTCGCCACCAACTACGGCGAGGCCGTGCTGTTCGGTGCGATGCACTTCACGATGCACTGCGGTCAGCTCTCGACCATTCGCCGCAGCTTGGGCAAGCCCCCGGCCGTGTAAGCCATCAGCGTCAAGGTGCGGTGCCTGTCGTGGGTGGCGGGTCCATCCAGTTCTCGAATCGCAAACCGGGAATCTGTTCGTAGTCCCGCCGGTTCGCGGTCAGTAACAGCACGTTGTTCGCGAGTGCAATGGACGCAATTTTCGGCTCATGAGGCGGTAGAGGTGGAGGCTGGTCGCAACTCGTTGCCCGACAGCATCCTCTGCTAAACCTCCACCTCTACCGCCTCATGAGCCCAATTTTCTTGTCCATTGTGCCAATTCGGATTCGCGCGAACGGCTCGAATAGTGACACCGCTGCGTCATCGAACGGTGCAATTACGAACTCGGCGAAGAACTCGAACAGTCCGGCCAATTCGCGGTACGGCCCGATTTGACGGCGCGGCTGTCGTTCTTTCGCGATCGCAGCCATCCACCCGCGCATTTGTTCCTCAACTGTTACAACTGCAATACCGATATCCTCATCCCCGGCAGTTGAGAGCCGGGCAACAAGGTGATCGCGCCGAGTACCGTGGGGCATCCGCAAAACGGTCACGTGGTCGGTGTCGAGTAGGATCACTCCGAATTCCCCTCGCGCCCCGCACGCCGATCCGCTTCTCGCGCGGCTTCGATTTCGGCTTCCATCTGGCGCGTGAACTCATTATCCCCCGAGACCCCAACTACGCGCCGCCAGTCTCTCTTTCGGCCCGTCTTTTCCGCTTCCTGTTCGGCCATTTTCTTTTCGAGCATCTCGATCCGCTTCGCGAGCGCTTCGAGCGAAAGCTCTGCCATGAACATCCCTCCGAAATAAGCTGCCCTCACAATACCACAAGTACAGTAACGAAAGCAGCGGAAACGAACGCGCCCGCGGTACCAACCGCGGGCGCGTCCGTTTTGCGACAACCGGTCACGCAGTCACTTCGGGGTTAGTCGCGGTGAACGTGAGCGCGTCGCGTGAAGCGTCGCAGTCGACCGTGACCGTACCGCCGTCGACGATCTCGCCCTTCAGCAGCATGCGAGCGAGGGGTGTTTCCACTCCCCGCTGGATCGAGCGCTTCAGCGGCCGCGCGCCGTAGGCCGGCTCGTGGCCCTCGCGGACGATGTGGACCTTCGCTGCGTCCGTGAGCGCCAGCGTGATCTTCCGCTCGGCCAGGCGCTTGCGCAGGTTGCCGAGTTGGATCTCCACGATCTTCGTGAGGTCCGCTTCGGTCAGCGCGTGGAACACAATGATCTCGTCCACACGGTTCAGGAACTCCGGCCGGAAGCCTTTCCGCAGTTCCTCCATGACCGCGTCCTTCATGCGGTCGTACACCTCACCGATGTGCGATCCCTTGTACTGTAGGATGCGCTGGCCCCCGACGTTCGAGGTCATCACGACGATGGTGTTCTTGAAGTCCACCGTGCGCCCCTGCCCGTCGGTGAGGCGCCCGTCGTCGAGCACCTGGAGCAGCGTGTTGAACACGTCCGGGTGGGCCTTCTCGATCTCGTCGAACAGCACCACCGAGTACGGCCGGCGCCGCACTGCTTCCGTGAGCTGCCCTCCCTCGTCGTACCCCACGTACCCCGGGGGCGCACCGACCAGGCGCGAGACCGTGTGCTTCTCCTGGTACTCGCTCATGTCGATGCGGATCATCGCCTTTTCGTCGTCGAACAGGAACTCCGCGAGTGCCCGGGCCAGTTCCGTCTTGCCCACCCCGGTCGGCCCGAGGAAGATGAAAGACCCGATCGGCCGGTTCGGGTCTTTCAGCCCGCTCCGCGCGCGAACGACGGCTTCGGACACCGCCCGCACCGCCTCGTCCTGGCCGATAACACGCTTGTGAAGTTCATCCTCGAGGTGAAGCAACTTCTCTTTTTCGCCCTCCATGAGCTTCGACACAGGCACCCCGGTCCACCGGCTCACGACGGCCGCGATTTCCTCCTCACCGACCTCCTCCTTGATGAGCTTGTTCGCCTTATCGCGTGCGAACGCCACTTCCGCCCCAGCGAGCTTCTTTTCGAGTTCCGGGAGCTTGCCGTACTTCAGCTCCGCAGCCCGATTCAGGTCGTACTGGCGCTCCGCGCGCTCGACCTCCTGCTTCGTCTGTTCGAGCTGTTCGCGAATCACCTGCACCTGCTGAACGGCCTGCTTCTCGGCCTGCCACCGGGCTTTGAGTGCGTCCGCATCGGCCTTCAGGTTGCCGAGTTCGTGTTCCAGCTTTTCGAGCCGGTCGCGCGAAGCCCGGTCCGTTTCCTTTTTCAGTGCTTCGCGCTCGATCTCCAACTGCATCACGCGCCGGCTGATCTCGTCCAACTCCGTCGGCATACTGTCGATTTCGGTCCGTAACTTCGCGGCCGATTCGTCCACCAAGTCGATGGCCTTGTCGGGTAGGAACCGGTCCGAGATGTAGCGGTTGGACAGCACCGCGGCCGAAACCAGTGCAGAGTCCTTGATGCGCACCCCGTGGTGAACCTCGTACCGCTCCTTCAGCCCGCGCAGGATGCTGATGGTGTCTTCCACCGACGGCTCGCCGACGAACACCGGCTGGAACCGGCGTTCCAGTGCCGCGTCCTTTTCGATGTGCTGCCGGTACTCGTCCAGCGTGGTCGCGCCGATGCAGTGCAACTCACCGCGCGCGAGTAGCGGCTTCAGCAGATTGCCCGCGTCCATCGCGCCTTCAGCCTTCCCCGCGCCGACGATCGTGTGCATCTCGTCGATGAACAGGATGATCCGGCCGTCGGACGACGTGACTTCCTTCAGAACCGCTTTCAGGCGCTCCTCGAACTCGCCGCGGTACTTCGCCCCCGCGATAAGCGCGCCCATGTCGAGCGCCACGATCATCTTGTCTTTCAGCCCCTCGGGTACGTCCCCTCGGACGATCCGCTGCGCGAGGCCCTCGACCACGGCGGTCTTACCGACGCCGGGTTCGCCAATGAGTACCGGATTGTTCTTCGTCCGGCGCGAGAGCACCTGCATGACACGGCGGATCTCCTCGTCGCGCCCGATGACCGGGTCGAGTTTGCCGCGCTGGGCGAACTGCGTGAGATCGCGCCCGTACTTCTCCAACGACTGGTAGGTCTCTTCCGGGTTCTGTGACGTGACGCGCTGGCTCCCGCGCACCTCCTTCAGCGCAGTAAGCAAGCGGTCGCGCGTGAGACCGAACTCGCGGAGCGTTTTCCCCGCAACGCCGGTGTCATCAGTCATGGCGAGCAGCAGGTGCTCGACCGAGACGTACTCGTCCTTGAGCTTCTTCGCCTCGCCCTCGGCCGTGTCGATGAGTTTGATGAGGCGCTGCGTGAGGCGCGGTTCGGCGTTCGTGCCGGTTACCTTGGGCTGTTTCTCCAATTCACGCTGGATCTTGATTGTGACCGCGTCGGCCGAAACCCCAGCCTTCTCCAAAATGGCGGGTGTAAGTCCCTTCTCTTGATCGAGTAACGACAAGAGTGCGTGCTCGACGTCGATTTGCTGGTGATTGAACCTCGCCGCGAGTTTCTGTGCTCCGGCGAGGGCCTGCTGTGCCTTCTCAGTAAACTGGTTCAGGTCCATAAGTTGTTCCTCCTTCCCGGCCTCTCGAAATGGTTGGAGGCGGGCGTCGCACATTAGAGGGACGAGTGGCGAATTGGGTTCTTCGTGAACCGGAATTTCAGAGGACAGACGGCAGAGGACAGAAATCAGAAGACAGAAGGCAGGCGAAAACGACGGCTTCTCTTGATACCTCTGTCCTCTGCCGTTGTCTTCTGATCTCTGGTGTCTGTCCTCCGACCTCTGGCCAACGCGAGCCGGTCTACGCCCCTCGCGCGTTCTGCAGTTCCGCCAATTCATTGCGCAAGTTCGACCGTGCCCGTTGCTCGCCCTCCTCGAACATGATGGGCGTGTGGTACAACCGCGGTGCGGCGAGAAACCGTTCGAGCACGGCCGTCCGGCCCGCTCGGTACTCCGCCTCCGGCACCCAGGAATACTCCTGGCGAATATCGCGGGCGTACCGGGCGTAGCGTTCCTCGGAAGCCCCGAGAATCGCGAGATCGGCGTCGAGCAGCACGCGCGTGTCATGGTCCCCGGGGGCCTCGGCCGCGTGCGCGGTTGCCCAGATCATACGCACGATGCGCTCGATGGCCGAAGCCGGTACCCCGATCGGGCCGAGTAAATCGACCGCGAGTTCCCCGCTCCGTTGCTCATTATCTTTCGCGCGCGAATCGTATACCGCGTCGTGGAACCAGATCGCCAGTTGCAGCGCGTTCGGGTTCTCGACGGTCGGCGCCAGGCGCTCGACCACCCGGAACATCTCGTTGAGGTGTTCGAGGTTGTGGTAGTGCCGTTCCGGGGCCGAGTACGCGGCCACGAGCACGTCGAACGGGGGATATGCGTCTGTGGGTGCCACGCGGTACTGGTCGAGCGTCCGCACCCAGCTCTTTTGCATCGACGCCAGTCGTTCGGGCGAGACCATAATGATTGGTGACTCCGGGTGAGGGGCGCGGCTCGTGCTTGCCGCGGCGGTCCGGCCGCGGGTATAGTTTAGTTACACACTTCGCGCGTGTCCGGGCGCGGTTCGGACTCAAAGGCACTGCCACTGTCGGAGCGTTGATGGTCGCCGCACTGCCGCCCGCCCTCGAACAGCGGCTCGTCGCGCTAGTTCCGCGCGTGCGGGCGCTGCGCCTGGCGCGCGGCGCCAGTTTGTGCCTCCTGGCGGCCGTCGCCGCGACCGCCCTTGTTCTGCTGCTCGATACCCTCTTCGAGCTATCAGCGAACGCTCGCGCGTTGTTCATCGCGGTGTGGATTACGGGGTTGGGCGTACTCGTGTGGCGCCTGATCGTGCGACCGTGGCAGGCCGAGATCCCGCTCGCAGACGTGGCCGACGAACTGGCGAAGAGACTGCCAGAGTTGTCCGAGCGTCTCCGCGTTCTTGTGGGAGACGAGCACGTTGAAACGTCCGACGCGGTGCGCGCGGCACTCACGGAGGACACCGCCCGGCGCGCCCGCACGGTCGATTTTGAACGCGCGATCCCTTCGCACCCGGTACTCCTGCGCGTTTGTGGCGCGCTGCTGGCGCTGCTCAGTTTTCTGATGATCGCGGGGCTGATCCCCAACAGTGCGGACCGGATCAAGCGCGTGGCGATGCCCTGGGTCCGCCCGCCGGACGCGGGCATCCGCGTGGTGGTCACGTCCGGTGAGCCGGTCGTGCGGCGCGGCGGACCGGTTACGCTCACCGCGTTCGCGGAGAAAATCGACAACCGGGCACTCGTGCGCGCGCCGGAAGGTGCGACGCTGCTGTTCCGCAATCACCCCAGCGGGTCCGAGTACCGTCTCCCGATGATCGCGGACGATACGGGCGCGTTCCACGTCACGCGCGCGGAGGTGCCCGGCGACTTCGAGTACCGCGTTCAGATCGGTAACGCGACGAGCGAATGGCTCCGCGTTACCGCGCTCGACGCGATAGAACTGGCGGAAGGAACGCGCATCGAAATTACTCCGCCCGCTTACGCCGCGTCGTGGCGCAAACAAACCGTCGCGGGATTCGTGAGCTTCGACGCCCTCGGGTACAGCACCGTCACCCTTCAACTGAAGTTCACGCACCCGGCCGCAAGTGCGCACGTGGAGTGGCGCCGCGGCGAAGACAAGCCCGAACCGATCTCCGTGGAACTCGCGCCGGACCACCTCTCCGCTACCGCAACGGTCTCCGTCCTCGGGCGCGAAAGTAGTACGTTGCGGCTAGTTCTGTTGCGTGAAGAGGGCGGGAAGAGGCTCCGTTCGTCACACACCATACACGCCCGCATCACACACGACAGAGCGCCGTGGATCGAACAGGTGTCCGGTGTCTCCCCTCACCCGCGCACCGCGCGCCCGGGTGCCCGCATCGCGATCGACCTCGTTGCCGGCGACGACATGAACGTCTCCAGCGCCGTGTTGGAGTACGCGACCGGCCCCGCCGACGCGCCGGTGACCACGGTGCCGATACCACTCACCCCCTGCGGCCCCGCACGAGTGACCGGGCACCTCGATTTCGACCTCGCGCCTATGGCCCACACAAGCGGCCCTATCCGCGTCCGCGTTCGCGTGACGGACAATCGGCGCCTCGGTACGGACAAACTCGGCCCGCAAGAAACGATCTACCCCACGACCGGGTGGAGCGAGTTGCGGATCGCCGCGAACGCGCCTCCGATCGAAGAACAGGACATTCTGTGTCAGCGCGACGCGATCCGAACTTCGGCCGAAGCCGCACTCCGGACAGTACGCGAGGCGGAGGAACTCACACGGGCGGTCCGAACCGACGCGGCCGGGCACTCGACACTGGCCCCCGATCACACCATTCGGCTGAACACGGTCCGCGAGAAAGTCGTTCGGGCCGCGGAAGTGCTGAACGATCTCGCGCGCGAAGCCGCTCTCGCGCCCGAGCTGCGGGCGCTCGCCTCAACAGCGCACGAAATCGCCGACCACGATCTTAAAAGCGCAGAAGAAGCGACTCGCAAGATCGAGTCCGACGAAGCGGGTCGGGCGGACACATTCGCGACCGCGCTTGGCCACTTGGGAGCCGCGGGCACCAAGTTGGACGCGCTCCTCGCGCGGAACACCAATCTCGCCCGCGACCGACTCGATCGCGCGAAGCTCAGTACACTTGCCGCGGACCAACTAACTCTCGCCACGGCTGCCCGAGCCGACGCGAAAGACGCACTCGCCCGTCAACGAGAACTGTTTACCCGGCTGAAAGCCCTTCTCGCCGAGAGCGCGCCCCTCCGTACCGCCGCCGAAGGCGCCAGGGGTACAGAAGCGCGCCGGCTCGCTCAGGCGCTGTTTGAATTTTCGACACAGTTACGCGACCTCGACGCGGCGGCCCGCCAGACCTCGATCGACGCACAAGCCACGATCCTCGAACGGCTCGCGCACGACCAAGAGTTACTCACGAAGCGGGCCGCGCAATTGTTCGTGGAAATCGACACCGCGGCGCGACTGACCGGGTCCGCACCGCCCAAGATCGACGACTTCCGCCGCGTCGTGGACCTCGCCGCGCGCGGGAAGACGGTCGAGGCACTGACTGAACTGGAGCGCCAGACCCAGGCGCTCGAACGAATCGCGCTCGAATTCGACAGGTGGGCCGCGGACCGGATCGATCCCCAGAAGGGCGCGAAGCAACTCGCGCTGTGGCAGGACGACCTCCTCACGCGCCTCAAAACGGCGACCAAAACGGTCCCGTTCGACAAGCTCCCGGAGAGCACGCGAACAGCCTTCCGCAACGAACAGAAGGCGATTCACACCGGTCTGGCCCAACTCGCGCTCCCTCCGGATGCGTCAATCAAGTCCGTGCGCGACAGCGCCGCGGTCCACACCGGCACTGCGAACAGGAGCCTCGCAGGGACCGGCGCGGGGGCGCCGGCAGCGATGAAACTCGCCGTTGACGCACTCAACCGGCTCGCGGAGAAAACGCCGCCGGTTGCGGACCGGCTCGCGAAAACGCTCCGCGCGTTCGAGAAGCTCCGGCCCCCACAGGACACGCTCGCGAACGAGATCGACCAAGCGTTCCGCGGGTCCGAGGGGCAAGCCGCCACACCCGTGCTCTTGAAGAAGCTCGCGTCGCTCGCCGAGCGCCAGCGGTCGCTCGGGCCAATGATTTCCGCGCTCGACCTCCCGGGGCTGGGCGAGCGCCAGGCGCGCGTCACTTCGGCCGTGGCGCTCGCTGTTGCCGACCTGCAAATCGGCACCCCCTTTGATATTCAGGCGTCGCAACTGCTGGTCCGCCGTGAACTCGACCGGCTCAAACTCGTCCTCGAAGGGTTCGTGCCGCCCGACACCAAAGCGGACGAACTGTATCGCAAACTCACCGCCCTCGCCGACGCCCTTGACGCCCACGGCGCGAACCTTACGACCAAGCTCCTCGAACCGGCTGGGCCGGTCGTGCAAGACGTGCAAAGGCAACTGGAGCGCCTCACGGTCCCCGAAGCGCCCGCCCTTCTGAACGACGCAAGGGCCGCGTTCCTGGGCTTCGATTCGTGGTTCCGCAACGATACAAAACCGGACGAAGCCCGGCGCCACATTCGCGCCGCGGCCAACGCGCTGGAACAACTCAGCGGCCGACTCAGTGGTGCCGAAACCGACCTGGAGCGCGTGCAGCGGCTCGCCTACAACCGGCGCCTCGCGGTCGCACGCGCCAGGGAACTGTCCGATGCCAAGGCACCGTTCAACCCGCCGGCTTCGGAAGAGGCGGGGCGACAACTGGTGCGCGAGGCGGAAGAACTCGTTCACACGCGCGTCGGCGTCGCGGGTCAACTAAACAAGAAGCGCGTGTTAGACCAGTACGCGCGACTCCGCGCGAAGACCGAACCGGACCGGCTCGCCTCCGACCAAAAGGCGCTCGCGGAGGCCCTCGACGAACTCGCGGCGAAGATGGCCGACGTTGCCGCGCTCGCCACATCTACTGGCACCAGCGCGCCGCCGGCCCCACCAGAAATCGACACGTACTTGCCGTCTCGAACGTTCGCCGAAGCGCTCCGCGGGCTTGTGAGCCAGCAGCGCGCGCGCCACGATCAGCTCACAGGTTTCGCACAAGCACTCGCGGACCGGCTCCGACCGGCGCCTATTAACCCGTTTCCCGGTCTCGAAGCGAGCCAGCGCGCGATCGCGGCCGAGCTCCTCGTGCTCGCGCCCGAGGCGGGGGAACTGAAACTGCAATGGAAGGCCGCGGCGAGTGTGGCCGATCGCCTCCACGTTGGCGACGCACGCGGTGCGATCAAAAGCGCAGAAACGGCCGTCGACCTTCTCAAGCAACTGGAACGGTCCGGTGCTGGGAAGCCGTGGGGCCAGCGCGCAACGGACCTCGCCGCGCGCCAGGGAACCGTCCTCGGAGCCGTAACGAAGCTCGCCGGCGCCTCGAACGCCGCGACCGCGCAACAGATCGTGCGTGCGAAAGAACTCGCGGCTCGGGCCGCTGAACTGGCCCAAGCGCTGGAACTGTCGGCGAAAGGATCGGACCCGCTCGACGAAACGACGAACGTGATCTTGGAGGCCGTGACACAAGCGGCACGTGCGGAAAAATTGCTGATCGAGGCCGTCCGAAAAGCCGAGGCGAGCGAGATCCGAGAGGCCGCGAAGTTACGGGCCGATGCCGACGCGCGGATTCGGGCCGCGTACACGCGCATCTCGGGAGCGTCTCCGGTAGGCCCAACGAGCGCGAGCGATCTCGGCGTCGCGCTGCGCGCGGCGGAAGTCGCGATGCGTTCCGCCCTCGTCAACCTCACGTCCACTCCCCCGACCTCGGCCGAGAAAGCAATGCACGCCGCCGCGGGCGCGCTCGGGACCGCCTCAAAGAGCGTGAACCTCTCGAAGTGAAACGGCGTCGCGCCCGGGCTCATTTTCACCCATCCGCACGGGAAATCACGTCCGGCGCCGATTCACGCACACGGTCCGAAATCGATTGGTGCTCGCGTGCGCGCCGGTACACTTGCGCCACCTCTCCGGCCCACACCCCACTGAGACACCATGTCCACCGTCACGCACCCACTCGAACCCCTCACGGCCGAAGAGGTTCGCGCCGCGGTTGCCGTTCTCAAAGGCGCCGGGCGCGTCACGCCCACCACGCGGTTCGTTTCGATCGGCCTCGAGGAACCGCCGAAGGCCCTCGTTCACACCGGCGACCGGGCCGCGTTCGATCGCAAGGCACTGGCGGTGCTGTTCGATAACGCTACGAATTCCTGCTACGAAGCGGCACTCGCGCTCGCCGAGCGCAAAGTGCTCGCCTGGAAACACGTCCCCGGCGCTCAACCGACGATGACCATCGACGAACAGGTCGAGTGCGAGCAGGCCGTGCTCGCCAGCCCCGAGTTCCGGGCCGCACTCAAGAAGCAGTACGGTGTGGAGGACGTGTCGCTCGTGATGGTCGACATCTGGAGCGCCGGGAACTACGGCGAACCCGAGGAGAGCGCACGCCGGCTCGCCCGGCCGCTGTGTTTTCTGCGTTCGGACCCGACCGACAACGGGTACGCGCGCCCGATCGAGGGCATCCGGCCCGTCGTCGATCTCAACGAGATGAAGGTGATCCGCGTCGAAGAATACGGGCACTGGCCGCTCCCGCCGCTCCCGGGCAATTATGCTGCTGACCGCGTGCCGAACCCGCGGACCGATATCAAGCGCCTGGAGATCACGCAACCGGACGGCCCGAGCTTTCAGGTGGACGGCTTCCAGGTGAAGTGGCAGAACTGGAACTTCGTCATCGGGTTCAACGCGCGCGAGGGGCTGACGCTTCACCACCTGCGTTACACCGACGGCGGGCGAGAGCGCTCCATCTTGCACCGCGCTTCACTCACGGAAATGGTCGTGCCCTACGGCGACCCGACCCCCACGCAGTTCCGCAAGAACGCCTTCGATGTCGGCGAGTACGGCATGGGGATGTGCGCGAACAGCCTGACGTTGGGGTGCGACTGCGTGGGCCACATCCGGTACTTCGATGCACACCTGGTGACGAGCCGCGGAGAACCGCTCACGATCACGAACGCGATCTGCATGCACGAAGAGGACGCGGGCACGCTCTGGAAGCACACCGACCGCAGGCTCCCGGACCGGCCCGAGGTTCGGCGCTCGCGGCGCCTCATCGTGTCGAGCGTCTCCACCGTCGAGAACTACGAGTACGGGTTCTTCTGGTCACTTTACCAGGATGGCAACATTCAACTGGAAGTGCGCCTCACCGGAATTCTCTCGCTCGGTGCCACGCAATCAGGTGAAAAACCACCGTATGGCACGATGATCGCGCCGCAACTCTACGCCCCGGTTCACCAGCACTTCTTCAACGTGCGGCTCGATTTCGCGCTCGACGGGATCAACAACTCGGTGCAGCGCGTGGACGTGGTGCCCGACGAACCCGGACCCGCGAACCCGCACGGGAACGCCTTCCGCGCCCGCTCGACGACACTGGAAACCGAGAAGCAGGCCCGCGACCACCTCAAACTGGAAACCGCGCGGACCTGGCGCGTGGTGAATCCCAACGTCCTCAACGCGGTTGGTGAGCCGGTGGGGTACAAGCTGCTCCCGATGGACAACTCGCTCCCGATGGCGAGTACGGATGCGTGGTGGCGGCGCCGGGCCGGGTTCGTGAACTACCACGTGTGGGTGACGCCGTTCGACGCGAGCGAGCGGTTCGCGGCCGGCGACTACCCGAACCAGAGCACGGGCGGCGACGGGCTGGTGAAGTGGACCGAGCGGGACCGCCCCATCGCGAACACGGACGTGGTGCTCTGGTACACGTTCGGGCACACACACATTCCGCGCCCGGAAGACTACCCGGTGATGCCGACGGCCACCATCGGCTTCCTGCTGAAACCGAACGGCTTCTTCACGATAAACCCGGCAAACGATCTCCCGCCGCCCACCAAAGTGGCCGCAAAGGGCACCTGCTGCCACTAAACAAACCACCCACTCCGTGACCGTCGCGGTTCGCCAAGAGACTCATACGAACCGCGACGGTCACGGAGCGGGTGGGTTCCATGTCTCCACAGATTACCGCAGTTTCACTGGCGTCAAAACCGGCGCCGGGGTATTCTGATTTCACCCGCCAGAATCGACCCGCCCTCCCGCACTCTCCTCCGACATCATGCGGCGACCCGCCTTCCTTCTCGCTGTGACTCTGTTCGCCTATGCGACTCCCCTTCGAGCCGCGGACGAATTGAGTGCGTTTCCCCCTACAGTTGTGCTCGATGGCGCCGACGCCAAGCAGCAACTGGTGGTGACCGAAACGAAGAACGGCAAGCACGCGGACCGCACCGCGGACGCCACCTACGCGAGTAGCGCCCCCGGCGTCGCGACGGTGAAGGGAGGCGTGGTCGTCCCAGTGGGCGACGGCGCTGCGGTCGTCACGATCACCGCGAACGGCCGAACCGCGAAGGTCGCTGTGAGCGTGCAGAACACCACGAGCACAAATCCGGTCACCTTCGAGCGCGACATTCAGCCGATCCTCACCCGATCCGGGTGCAACGCGGGGGCGTGCCACGGGAAAGCGCGCGGGCAGAACGGCTTCCAGCTCTCGCTGCTCGCTTACGACAACGATTTCGACTTCAACGCGATCACCACCGAAGCACGCGGTCGGCGCATCTTCCCTGCAAACCCATCATTCAGCTTGCTGCTCCGCAAGGCGAGCGGCCAAACGCCGCACGGCGGTGGGAAGAAACTCCCCGAAAGCAGCCCCGAATACCGCACGCTCGAAAAATGGGTCGCCTCCGGGACGCCGCGCACTCCCGAAACCGCGCCGAAGCTCGAAAAGATTACCCTGTTCCCCGACAGCCGGCTGATGACCTTCAAAGCGAGTCAACAACTCGCGGTGACGGCCCATTATTCCGATGGCACCACGCGCGACGTTACCAGTTTGTCGCAGTTCTCGTCGAGCGAAAGCGTTTACGCCGCAGTCGATGCCGCGGGTGTGGTGAAGTCCGGGCCGATTCCCGGCGAAGCAACGATCATGGCGCGCTTCGCAGAGAAGTTCGCGGTGTCCAGCGTGCTGATTCCGCTGCCCACGGACGTGGGCGCAAGCGTGTACGAAAAACTCCCGCGGAACAACTTCATCGACGGCCTCGTGTGGGCGAAGTTGAAGCAACTCAACGTCACGCCGTCCGAACGCGCGCCAGATGACAAGTTCCACCGGCGCGCGTACCTCGACGTGATCGGTCGGCTCCCCACACCGGACGAAACACGAGCCTTCCTCGCAGACAAAGACCCGCGGAAGCGCGAGAAGCTGATCGATGCGCTCCTCGACCGCCCCGAGTACGCGGACTTCTGGGCGAACAAGTGGACCGACCTGCTGCGCCCGAACCCGTACCACGTCGGCATGAAGGCAACATACAACCTCGATCAGTGGATTCGCAAGAGTTTCCGCGCGAACCAGCCCTACGACGAGTTCGTGCGCGAGATCATCACCGCGAACGGGAGCACGTTCACCAACGGCGCCGCGGTGTTCTACCGCAACCGGCGCGAACCGGACGAATTGACCACGATGGTGAGCCAGCTCTTTCTCGGCGTTCGGCTCGATTGCGCGAAGTGCCACCACCACCCGTTTGAAGTGTGGGGCCAGGACGACTTCTACAGCTTTGCGGCGTTCTTCGGTCGCATCGGGCGCAAGGGCGTGGGGATCTCCGCCCCCATTAGCGGCGGCGAGGAAGTGATCCACCTTGGTAGCGGTACGGGCGGTAAGCGCAACGGAAGCTCGGTGCGGCACCCGGTTACCGGGAAGGAAATGACGCCGACGCCGCTTCTGGGCAAGCCGCTCGACATCGACCCGGACAAAGATCCGCGTGCGGTGCTGGCCGCGTGGGTCACGGCCCCCGAGAACCCGTACTTCGCGAAGGTCATTGCGAACCGCGTGTGGGCCGATCTGATGGGCCGCGGGATCGTCGATCCGGTGGACGACCTCCGCGCCACGAACCCGCCCAGCAACCCGGAACTACTGGACGCGCTCGCGAAAGACTTCCGCAAGAACAAGTGCGACCTGAAGGCGCTCATTCGCACCATCTGTTTGAGCCACGCTTACGGGCTGAGCACCGTACCGAACGACCGCAACACGGCCGACCTGCGGAACTACTCGCACCATTATCGGCAGCGTATCCGCGCGGAAGTGCTGCTCGATATGGTTAGCGACGTTTCGGGCGTGCCGGAGAAGTTTGAAGCGATGCCGGCGGGGTCGCGGGCCATCGAAGTCTGGACCGCGCGCTCGCAATCGGTGTTCCTCGACAGTTTCGGGCGCCCTGACCCGAACCAAGACCCGCCGTGCGAGCGCACCTCGGACACGACCGTTGTTCAGGCGCTGCATCTGATGAACAGCCCGAACCTCTACCGCAAAGTGACCTCGGATGGGGGGCACTGCGCCACTCTCGCGAAAGGCCCGAAGGCACCGGGGGAAATCGTTGACGAACTTTACTTGCTCGCGTATTGCCGCCCCCCGACCGATGCCGAACGCACAGCGGCCGTGAAGCGATTCGAGAAGAAGGGCGCCACGAAGCGCAGCGCAACCGAAGACCTGATGTGGGCGCTCATCAACACCCCGGAATTTGTGTTCAACGATTGAGTTACCATGCATCTCACCGAGCTGCAGCTACGAGATTGGAGTAAAATCGATGTGCGATTTTATACCGATGATGCATCGGATCTGACATGCTTGACGATTCTAGTCATCAAGTACGTCGGCGTGTATCGCTGGGGTTCCGAGGGATATCCCGACGCAGTCTACATGCGTGCTATGGCAAAAGCTGGCCTTGACGCATTTAACCCGTGGTGTGTGATTTACGACCTGTCCGAGTTGAGTTACGCGTGGGGCAACAATATCAACGAAGTCTTCCCTAACGTCGACATCAAACCACCTTCCGTTCCTATTGCGGTGGTACTCGGTCCGAACTGCGAGCCAGGGATGCCGCATCTGTATTCCTTGTTGGCGACTGACGAATATGTCGATCGGGGTGAGTTCGTCTACTTTCGGCGTTTGGACTTCGCCTGGAAGTACGTTAGCGCTCGGTTTGCTGATTCGGAAAAGAAGCTCTGAACGAGGATATTCGAGATGCCCACATACACGAACTGCAACGGCGTCTCGCGCCGCGACGCCCTCCAACTCGGCCTGGGTACGCTGCTCGGGGGCGGGTTGGTCACCGCGCTGCGTGCGCGCGGGTTCGCTGCGGAAGTCGCAAATGCACCCGCGGCCAAAGCAAAGTCGTGCGTCCTCATCTGGCAGGACGGGGGACCGACGCACTACGAGATGTTCGACCCCAAGCCGGACGCGCCCGCAGAGTACCGCGGCGACTTCAAAGCGATCCCGACCGCAACGCCCGGGGTGCAGTTCTCCGAACACATGACGAAGCTCGCGAAGGGCTTCGGCAAGTTCGCAATGATCCGCTCCATCCGGCACGAGCAGGGCAACCACGGTGCCGGTAACCACTACATGATGACCGGCGCGCCGCCGCGAATCCCCGTCGGGTGCGGCGCGTTCGTGAGCTTCCACCCGAGTATGGGTTCGGTCGTCGCGTGCGAGAAGGGCGCGCCCGCGGGGTTGCCCGCGTACTTCAGCATGCCGAGCATGTCGCGGTCCGGCGGGCCGAACTTCCTCGGCGCGAAGTTCGCGCCGTTCGTGGTCGCGGAAGACCCCAACGGCCGGAATTTCAAGGTGCGCGACGTGGCGCTGCCGGAGGGACTGACCGGCGAGCGCTTCGACGACCGCGCCGGCACGCGGAGCGAAGTCGACACCCTCAAACGGTTCATGGACCGCGCCGCGGGCGACCCGGCACTCGCGCTCGACGAGCACTACAAGCAGGCCTACGACCTGATGAACTCGCGCGAGGCGCAGGCCGCGTTCGACATCGGCCGCGAACCCGAGCGCACCCGCGAGCGCTACGGGCGCAACGCCTTCGGCCAGCGGTGCCTGCTCGCCCGGCGCCTGGTGGAAGCTGGAGTGCCGTTCGTGACGGTCTACGATGGCGGATGGGACCATCACACCAAACTGTTCGACTCCCTGAAGAAGCGACTGCCCGAGTGGGACAACAGCGTGTCCGCGCTCATTGAAGACCTGGACCAGCGCGGGCTGCTCGACAGCACGCTCGTCATCGCGCTGGGCGAATTCGGGCGCACGCCGCAAATCAACAAGGACGCGGGCCGCGACCACTGGGCCAATGCGATGAGCGTGTTGTTCGCGGGCGGTGGAACTCCGGGCGGAACCGTTATCGGCGCCACCGACAAAAAGGGATTCGCCGCGATCGAGCGCGTTCTGGCGCCCGAGAACTTCGTTTCCACCGTGTACACGAAGCTCGGCATCGACCCGAACAAGATCCTGTTCAACCAGCAGGGGCGCCCCGCGCACCTCGTCAGCGACCCGACACCGATCAAAGAGCTGATGTGATCCAGACCAGAAGTACGCCACGGATTAACACAGATAGAACGCGGATCAGAAGAAACCCCATGCTCAGATTTTGTCTTTATCTGTGTTTATCCGCGTTCATCTGTGGCGACTTTTCTTCTTCCGCGTTCGCGGCGCCACCCGCCGTCACGCACCTCTCACCGGCCGGCGCCCAGCGCGGCACCACGACCGAAGTGACCGCTGCGGGTACGCTCGACGCGACCACCAAGGTGTGGGTCAGCGGCGCGGGGGTGTCAGCAGAAGTCGTAAAGGGAAAATTCGCGGTCACGGTCGCGAAGGAAGCCGTACCGGGAACGTACTGGCTGCGTGCGCACAACGCGGAAGGCGCGAGCGCGCTGCGCCCGTTCGTGGTCGGGGTGCTGCCCGAGGTGGCCGAAAAGGAGCCGAACGACGATTTCAAGAAACCGCACACTCTGGACAGCTCAACGGTTACCGTAAACGGTCGGCTCGAAAAGACCGGCGACGTCGATTGCTTCGCAGTGCCGCTCAAGAAAGGACAAACGCTCGTCGCTTCGCTCCAGGCGAACCGCGTGCTCAACTCCCCGATCGATGGGATGCTCCAGATCCTTTCCGCCGACGGCTTCGTGCTCGAAGAGAACAACGACTTCCACGGTCTCGATCCGCAACTCGCGTTCACGGCCAAGAAGGACGGCACTTACATCGCCCGCGTTTATGCCTTCCCCGCGACGCCCGACGCGAGCATCCGCTACTTCGGCTCCGACGCCTGCGTGTACCGCCTCACGCTGACAACGGGTGCGTTCGCAGACTTCGCGCTCCCCGTGCGCGAACCAGATGCCCCGCTACGAGCCGATGTTCTGGGCTGGAATTTGCCCAAATCCGGGAAGCGACTCCTCGTACCGAAGGTCGCGCCGGAAGAAGCCTTCGCCGCACTGTCGGACCCGGAGATCGCTAACACCATTCCGCTGCGGATTGAGCCGCACCCGCACTTCGTAGACGTGGATCAACGCGATCGGCTCGCGCCCAAGTACGAGGTGCCCTTCTCGCTCACCACACGGTTGCCCGCGAAGGGCACAGTTCGGCGAGTACCTGTATCGCTCAAGAAGGGACAGACACTCACGATCCAGGTTGAAAGCCGAGCACTCGGATTAGCAGTAAACCCGGTTATCGAGGTGTTCGACAAGGACGAGAAGCGTGTCGCGCGGGCGGAGCCGGCCAAGCTAAACGGTGACAGCGTGCTGACCTTTAATCCGCCGGCCGACGGAGCGTATTCGATCGCGGTGAGTGACCTGTACGGCGGAGGAGGAAGCGCACGCGACGTGTTCACGCTCCGTGTTCTCGTTGCGGAACCGGACTACAACCTCACCGTTGCCGCGGACCGTTTCACCATCACGCCGGGTCAACCGACTACGATCCCAGTGAAAGTGAACCGTCTGAACGAGTTCGCGAAGAACGTCGAGATCAGCGCGGAGGGGTTGCCCGAAGGCGTGAAGCTCGAAGTCGCCAAGCCCGCGAAAGCCCAGGCGGGCGTCGTAACAGTTTCGCTCGCCGCGGAAAAACCGTGGTCGGGTTCGTTCCGACTAATCGGGACGATCAAGGGCGAGCCGAAGTACCAGCGCACGGCCCGCTTCGCACAGACCGAGTCCGACGATACCACGGCGGACCTGTGGTTAACGGCCACCGCGCCGCCGAAGAAGTAGCCTCGTGATCGATCTCGCCTCACGTCTTTCCCAGGAGCAAATCAATCACCCAGCACCCGCGCACGTGTGGTCCCGGGACGCGGCAGTGGCTGAGTACATCGGGGTTATCGCAACCGGCATCTTGAAGCGCATCGGCCAGAATGGGCATCGCGCTGAAATCACGCGCTGCGTACATCTGGGCTGCGAGCGTCCGGACGTTCGTCGTAAGCCAAAACGGACCTACAGCGACGGAGCGAAACGGATTGCCCATCACATCGCGGGCAATCATTGGCGAGAAGATCGGATCGGGTAACTCGCGAAAACACAGGCGCGGATCGTCCGCGTTCAATCGCTCGGCCCAGTTCGCTGCCGAACGAGCGATATCAAAGGAGATGAGCGTGCGATCACGACTCGGTATGCCGTTTTCAGTCGCATCGCAAACATCGAGCCACCCGTCCCGGACGGCCTTCTGGTCCCGCCAGTAGCGCTCCTGCATTTCGTCCACCGCGAACACAGCTGCTTCGGCGAAGTACGCCGCGCGACTCAACTCGTCGTCCGTCACGAGTCCGTCGGCGAACCGTTCGCTTGTCTCGACTGCCCCTCGACTCCTGTCGTTCACGAGCCAGTCCCAGACGAGCCGACAGCACCCGCACGCGATCAAACGGGCCTTACGGTCGCTCGCGAACTCACACACCGCCGCGGCGATCGCTTCGTCGTCGGTACACGTCAGCCATTCCGCTTCGGTCATCGACCACCCTCGAATCAATGCAGCGCGTCCCCGAACCGGCTCTCCAACACAGCCCAGTTACGGTCGCGGATCGAGTTCTTGGTGATGTAGAGTTCCTTCAGTTGGCGA
>HG799466.1:0-59267 GCA_000531095.1 Gemmata massiliana
ACTACTCACGGCGCTCGCCCCGGCCGCTTGAGCGCACTCAGAATCGGCACCAGTCGAGCTAAGCGAACGAAGACGGGCGTCTTCAATGCCTTTCCGCCCCGGAGGGCCGGCGTTCGTAGCACAGGGCCGAAGCCCTGTGCCCCCGTAGCGTGTTAGCGCAGATACCCCTTCGACTTCATCAGCGCGGCGATGCGTTCGACGCTTTCCTCGACATTGGTCTGGTCGGTTTGCAGCACGAGGTCGGGCGCCTTCGGTTCCTCGAAGGCCGCCGTCACGCCCGGCATCTGCGCGATCTTGCCCTCGTCGGCGAGCCGGTACGCGCCGCTCTGGTCGCGCGCACGCAGCACCTCCATCGGGGCCGTGCAGTACACCTCCAGCACGCGGTCCCGGCCGATCAACTGCTTCGCCTTCTCGCGCACCGCGTCGTGCGGGGCCACGAACGCCGCGATCGTAATCACCCCCGCGTCGTTCATCAGCTTCGCGACCTCGGCCGAGCGCCGCAGGTTCTCCGAGCGGTCATCCGCCGTGAACCCGAGGTCGCGGTTCAGCCCCTGGCGCATGTTCTGGCCGTACAGCACGGTCACCGCCCGGCCCTCGTCCCACAGCCGGCGCTCCAGGCCGTAGGCGATCCGGCTCTTCCCGCTCCCGGTCAGCCCGACCAGCAGCACCGTCACCGGCACTTGGTTGTAGCGCTGCTCGCGCTCGGCCGGCGCGACGAGGCTCTCGCGCAGTTTGAGGCGGGCCATCGGCTCCGCGCCCCACACGTCGCCCGGCGCCCGGCCGCTGCCGGTTTCCAGGATCATGCCGGCGCCGACCGTGTTGTTCGTCAGCCGGTCGATCAGGATGAACGCCCCGGTCGCGGCGTTGGTGCGGTACGGGTCGCACGCGAGCGGCTGCGTCAGGCTGAGTTGGACGTGCGCGACCTCGTTCAGCCCGAGCCGCGCGATGGCCCGGTGCTCCAGGGTGTTCACGTCGACGCCGTAGCGGAACGCCGCGACCTCCGCCGACACCTGCCGCGTGGTGTGCTTGAGTGTGTACGTCCGGCCGGGCACGAACGGTTGCTCGGACATCCACACCACCATCGCCTCGATCTGGGCGCTGACGTGCGGCGGGCCGTCGGGCCGCACCAGCATGTCGCCGCGGCTGACGTCCACCTCGTCGGTCAGCGTGACGGTCACGGCCTGCGGCGCGAACGCCTCGTCCAGTTCGCCGTCGTAGGTCACGATCGACTTCACCCGGCTGCGCTTGCCCGACGGCAGCGCCATCACCTCGTCGCCCTTGCGCAAGATCCCGGACGCCACCGTTCCGGCGAACCCGCGGAAGTCGAGGTTCGGGCGCACGACGTACTGCACCGGGAACCGCAGGTCGGTCAGGTTGCGGTCGCTGGCGATGTGGACCGTTTCCAGGTGGTCGAGCAGCGCCGGGCCGTGGTACCACGGCATCGCCTCGCTCTTGGACGCGACGTTGTCGCCCTTCAGCGCGGACATCGGGATGAACGTGATGTCCGGCAGCCCGAGCTTGGCGACGAACCCGGTGTAGTCGTCCTTGATGCGCTCGAAGACCTCCTGCGAGTGTTCGACGAGGTCCATCTTGTTGACCGCGACGACGACGTGCCGGATGCCCAGGAGCGACACGATGAATGAGTGCCGGCGCGTCTGGGTCTGCACGCCGTGGCGCGCGTCGATGAGGATGATGGCGAGCTGACACGTCGAGGCGCCGGTGGCCATGTTGCGCGTGTACTGCTCGTGGCCGGGCGTGTCGGCGATGATGAACTTGCGCCGGTCGGTCGAGAAGTACCGGTACGCGACGTCGATGGTGATGCCCTGCTCGCGCTCGGCCTTCAGGCCGTCGGTGAGCAGCGCGAGGTCGATCTCGCCGGCCCCGGTGGTGCCCACCTTCTCGCTGTCGCGCTTCACGGCGGCGAGCTGGTCCTCGTAGATCATCTTGGTGTCGTGCAGGAGCCGGCCGATGAGCGTGCTCTTGCCGTCGTCGACGCTGCCGCAGGTGAGGAACCGCAGCAGCTCTTTCTTCTGGTGGCGGGCGAGGTAGGCGTGAATGTCTTCCTGACTCAGGTCAACAGCTTGCATCTCAGAAGTATCCGGAAAAGTGGTCGGTGTGCTCTCGTCAAATGCCCGGGTTGAAGCCTCAACAGCCAGGGGTTGAAACCCCTGGCTATTCCCGGTGACGCCGATGGCGTCCGAAACACAATGCCTTTTGGACCCCGAAGGGGTCACCGGCAATAGCCAGGGGTTGAAACCCCTGGCATTTAACCCGTGAGCGTCCCCAGTTACTCCGTTGCCTAGAAATACCCCTCGCGCTTTTTCTGCTCCATCGAGCCCGACTCGTCGTGGTCGATCATGCGGCCCTGGCGCTCGGAGTTCCGGGCCAGCAGCATCTCCTCGATGATCTCCGGGAGGGTCGTCGCCGTGCTCTCGATGGCCCCGGTGAGCGGGTAGCACCCGAGGGTGCGGAACCGCACGCGCTTCATCATCGGCACCTCGCCGGGGCGCAGCCGCATGCGGTCGTCGTCCACCATGATGAGCGTGCCGTCGCGCTCGACGACCGGGCGCACGTCGGCGAAGTAGAGGGGCACAATCGGGATGTTTTCCAGGTGGATGTACTGCCAGACGTCCAGCTCGGTCCAGTTGCTCAGCGGGAACGCGCGGATGCTCTCACCCTTGTTCACCTTGCAGTTGTACAGGTTCCACAGCTCGGGCCGCTGGTTCTTCGGATCCCACTGGTGCAAGCGGTCGCGGAAGCTGTACACGCGCTCCTTGGCCCGGCTCTTCTCCTCGTCGCGCCGGGCGCCGCCGAACGCGGCGTCGAACTGGTAGTGGTTCAGCGCCTGCTTCAGCCCCGCCGTCTTCATGACGTCGGTGTGCTTCTTCGAGCCGTGGTCGAACGGGTTGATGTTCTGGGCCTGCCCCTCGGGGTTGATCCAGACCTTCAGGTCGAGGTTTTGCTCGCGGCAGAACCGGTCGCGGAACTCGATCATCGCCCGGAACTTCCAGGTCGTGTCGACGTGCAGCAGCGGGAACGGTAGGCGCCCGGGGTGGAACGCCTTCTGCGCCAGCCGGAGCATGACGGCGGAATCCTTACCGATCGAGTAGAGCATCACGGGCCGCTCGAACTCGGCGGCGACCTCGCGGATGATGTGGATGCTCTCCGCCTCCAGCACTTTCAAGTGGGAGAGGTTGTAACTGCTGCTGATGGCCCGCCCTCCTGGAGTCTTCACCCCTTAATTCTATGAGGTCGGGCCGCCAAATGGCGTGTCCGCCGGCACGAACCACATTTCACCGGCACACCGGTAAGAGTATTTCACCGCGGAGAGCGCGAGAGGGCGCGGAGAAAGACAAAGGCGCAAGTGAGCGCATCCGATCCGGCCTTCCCTCTGCGTTCTCTGCGCCCTCTGCGGTGAAGCGCTCTTCACAACCGCCGGGGCCGCTACTTGTTATTCGGGAGGCCCCAAATGGTGAACTTGCGGCCGGACTTGGCGCTCAGGTCCAGGGCGCTGGAGGTGATGAACCGGGTGCTGTCCGAGACGAACCGCACCTGGATCACCCACGCCGGTGCGTCGAGTTCCTTCAGTTTGGCCAGCCGGCCCGGTTCCCACACGACGATCGGTCCCTGGCGCCCGGAAGTAACCAGGACGTCTCCCTTCGGACTCCAGTCCACCGAGTATAGCTCCTTGCACCCGCTCGCCGCCGACCGCAGTTCCTTGCCCGTGGCTGTGTCCCACAGTGCGAGTGTGCCGTCCACGTGGGCGGTAGCCAGCACCTTCCCGTCCGGGCTGAACGCGACCTCCTGGGTCATCTTCTTGTCCAGCACGTGAAGCAACTTGCCGGTGGCGACGTCGAACAGGCGCGGCTCGTAGTTGCGGTTACTGACCGCGAGCGTCTTCCCGTCCGGGCTGAACACGGGCTTCGCGCTGCCGGCCCCGGACCGCGCGAGCGTGCGGAGCAGTTTGCCCGTCGCGTCGAACAGGCGCACCTCGGTGTGGCCGGCGCCCTCGGCCCGGGGATCCCAGAACGTGGACCCGATGGCCAGCAACTTGCTGTCCGGGCTGAACGCGGCGTGGTCCGGGTCGTCCTTGAGTTCGATGTCGAACGACTTGTCGGTGTCGGTCCGGAGGACGGTATAGGTCGTCTTGTTGCGCTCGGTCCAGGCCACGAGTTTTCCGTCCGGGCTGGTTGCCAGAGTGATCGGGTGCGCGTCCTTGACCGGCTTCCGCAGTGGCCGCAGGGTGTTCTCGTCGAGCACCTCGACGCCCGCAGTCCGGTCGAGTACGGTCAACTCACCTTTACCGGGTCCGCGGGTGATCCGGTCCGCGCGTCGGTCGACCTCGTCGAGGACACGGACCTGAGCCGCGTTCATGGCGGAAATGGGAACAACGGCCACTTTCGGGACCGGTGCAGCGAACGCGACCAGGGCGACGGCCGGCAGCGCGAGCACGGGCATCAGGCGTGGGCAGCATGGCACGGGGAGCCTCACTTTCGCGGGCGAGGGGAAGAGGGCGGGCGTCGGTTTGGAGGAGTGCTTCATCGCAGAGGGTCGGAACTGTTTTTCGCAGGCAGATTTCACCGCAGAGAGCGCGAGAGGGCGCGGAGAAAAGGCAAAGGCGCGAACGATCGTTTCCGATCCGGCCACTCTCCGCGTGCGCGGTGCCCTCGGCGGTGAAGCACTCCTACCGGCAGCGGTCCGAGCGTTTTATTTCTTCTCGACCGTTCCCAACGAGTACGGCTTGGTCGATTGATCGGCGTAGAAGAGCTCGCCGGTCTGGGTGTCGATGATGTACGCGCCGTGGGCGGGTGCGTTGGGGCGCTGTGCGCCCCACGCCGAGACTTGGTAGCGCCCGACCGGGCCGGCGGGGAGCGGGGCGGCGCTCGCGACCGGCCGGAGCACGAAGCCCGGATTGGCCTCGGGCTGGGCGTGGACCCGGTTGGTCCGATCGTCCGTCATGAGCAGCGTTCCGAGGGCGCCGATTACGATGCCCGTTAGAGCTACCAGCCACTGAGATCGTGTAGCCATGACTGTCTCCGCGAGGTGCGCTGTTCCGAACTGCTCCCAGCGTACCACCGCGGCCCCGCCCTCGCTACTCCTTGCCGAGCACCAGATCCACGACCCAGCACCCGCGCACGTGCGGCCCCTCACCGCGGCAGTGATTCAGCACATCGGCGCAGTCACAGCCCGCGTCCTGGAGCGCGTCACCCAGAATCGGCATCGCGCCGAACTCACGCGATTCGTACATCTGTGAGGCGAGCGCGAGAACAGTAGAGGTGCGCCAGGCGAGTGAGAAGGCAACCGGGCGGAACGGATTGCCGAAGATACAGCGGGTGAGACCGACCTGAACCACGGTTTCTTCCGGACGTGTACGAGTCGTCTTGCACGCAGCAACGTAGGGCTCACCGCAACAAGCCGAAGCCGAGGCCCAGGCCACCATTGAGGCTTCTCCGGTCACGTGTGGTGCTTTCTGCCAATCACCTTTCTTGCGTGCGAGCTTGAACTGACTCTTCGAGATGCGCTGGTCGGCGTAATCCTCACTGGCACGGAGCACGTCCCGATACAGTTCCGCGACCGGGAACCGAATCCACAGGTTCAGATAGCACGCGCAGCCAAAGAGTCTGAACTTTCGGTCGCTCGCCCGATTGCGAAGGAAACGAATCATCGGTATCGGATCGTCGCACGCGAGCCACTCTGCTTCGGTCATCGGTCGCCCCTCGAACCGATCTCAGAATACCCGCCCGGCGCTTAGCGCACGAGAAACTTATCCTGATCCTGTCGCATCCGATGTATCCGTTGCCACTGTTCCTCATTACTTTCGTGCTTCTTCTGCATCTCGATACAGCCGGGGAGCCAGAACCCGAAGAAGAAGATCGCCGCGATGAACGCGAAGATCACCATTCCTCCCACCGCCGCCGGCTTCCCGCCGATCACGCCTTGCTTGCAGTACATGCAGGTCCATGCGTCTCCCGGTATCTCTGCGGAGCAGTACGGGCACGCCTTGGTTGGCCCCGGCCGCGTCGGGGGTTGGACTGTCAGCTTCATCTCGGTGGGGCCGGGGGCCGCGGGTTCGGGCCGTTCGACCCACTCGCCGCAGAACTTGCACTTCTTGGCCTCAATGCGGATGTCCGCGATGCAGTACGGGCACTTCTTCATCACCGGCTCCCTTACCGAATGCCATTTGGAGGGTGTACCCGTACTGGCGTTCGGTTTTGACGCACACCTATTTTGTACGCGCCGCTGCCCTTGTGGGCTTCGCCCTGTGTAGGCTGGGCGTGATTGGGCCGAGTGTAACGAACATTCTGGCGCTTCGTCCGCGCGGGAACGTGAGTGCCGCATTTCGGCTCAAGTCCGCGCCGCCGGTGGTCGAATTGCTGAAGCGGTAAGTCGACCTGGACGTATTTGGACTGGAGTGCGGGTATGGGGTTCTTCACGGGGCGCGTCACGTTCCTCCGATTCGCTGTTGGGGGGCCGGCCCCGCACCTGTTCGACGACGACCAGCTCGCGTGTCTGAGCGAACACGCGGCCGGGCGCCAGGCCGTGGCTGCAGCGGACGGGATCGAGGTCGGGTGGTCGGCCGGCAAGTCCGTTCTCGACCTCGCGTTCGACCTGGGCAAGAACGTCATCAACGACGCCCTGCACTTCGATATGCGGGTGGACACGGACCGGCTCCCGGGCGACCTGCTCAAGGCGTACTACGAGTCCGATCTGGCCGCGCTCGCCAAGGACAACCCGAGCGGGTTCGCGTCCGCCAAACAGAAGCGCGAGGCCAAGGAGAGCGCCCGGGATCGGCTGGAAGCCGAAGCCAAGGACGGGCGATTCAAGCGCCGCAAGTGTACCCCGGTGCTCTGGGACCGGGCCTCCAACGAGGTGCTGTTCGGGGCGAGTTCCACGTCTCAGGTCGAGCGCTTCGCGGACCTGTTCCAGCGCACCTTCGGGCACCCGCTGGAATTACTCACGGCCGGGCGCCAGGCGGAACGGACCGCGGGCGCGCTGGAGCTGACCGGCGCGGCCGACGCGCCGTCCGGGTTCGTCCCCGGGGCGGGGGACGAGGTGGCCTGGGTTCCGGGGGGCGGACCGGCAGACTTTTTGGGTAACGAGTACCTGCTCTGGCTCTGGTTCCTGACCGATCGCGAATCGGACACGCTCACCTTGAGCGACGGGAGCGATGTTGTCCTGATGCCGGCTCGAACGCTGTCCCTGGAGTGCCCGCGCGGGGTGACCGGGAGCGAGACGATTGCGAGCGAAGGCCCGACCCGGCTACCCGAAGCCCGGCGCGCGGTGCAGGCCGGGAAGCTGCCCCGGAAGATGGGACTCACAATGGTCCGGCACGACCAGCAGTACGAACTCACGCTCCAGGCCGAGACGCTGGGCGTGGGCTCGTGCAAAATGCCGGACCCGCCCGAGGACGTGAGCGGCGCCCGCGCGAAACTGGAAGAACGGGCGACCCAGGTGCGGGAACTGGTCGAAACCCTGGACCTGCTTTACGCCCGTTTTCTGACCGTGCGCCTGTCGCCCGACTGGGCCGGCGAACTGGAGCGCATCCGGCGCTGGCTCGTTCCGGCGGACCAGCGCGCGGCGTAAGGTGTTGTGCGATACTATGCGGGCGAACGGTGCAGTCAGCGTCCGCCCGCCAGATCGATGAACGTGCCAGTGGCGTAGGACGCTTCGTCGGACAGGAGCCACAAGATCGCGGTGGCGACCTCTTCTGGTTGCCCGCCGCGCTTCATCGGGACGAACTGCTTCACCCGGTCCACGCGACCCGGTTCCCCGCCGCTCGCGTGGATGTCGGTGTAGATGAACCCGGGCCGCACCGCGTTGACCCGGATGCCCTCTTCCGCCACTTCCTTCGCCAGCCCGAGGGTGAGCGTGTCGATCGCGCCCTTCGCGGCGGCGTAGTCCACGTACTCACCCGGAGAACCCACCCGTGCTGCCACCGACGACACGTTCACGATCGCGCCGCCCGCTCCCCCGCGTGCCGTGGACATGCGGCGCACGGCCTCACGGCAGCACAGGAACGACCCGGTAACGTTGGCCCCGAACACCCGCGCGATGCGTGCCGCGTCCATGTGCTCGCCCCGCGTCTGCTGTTCGAGGATGCCGGCGTTGTTCACGAGCGCCGTCACCCGCCCCAACTCACGGTCCACCGTCTCGAACAGGCGGACCACGTCCACTTCAACGGCGACGTCCGCTTGAACCGTAATGGCCCTGGCCCCTGCGCGCTGGCATTCATCAGCAACCGCGTCGGCGGCGCCCTGGTTCGCGCGGTAGTTCACGCACACGTCAAACCCGCGCTCGGCCGCCAGGCGACAGGTGCTGGCCCCGATGCCCCGACCCCCGCCGGTCACGATCACGATCCGGTCCACGCGCGCCCCCTCCTCGCGTTCTCATCTGTTCATCTTGTATGAACGGAAACCTCAATCCGTTACGCTCGTCCCGCACGCGCTCTGGTAGGGCACAACGGGTGGGGCGTGCACCCGTAGGTCACGGGCACGAGTACAGGCATGGCCCCTCAACCCACGAAGATGCCGCCCTTACCGGTCGGGTCGAACACGAGCAAACTGAGCGCTTCGACGAGCGCGGACGAAAACCCTTTCAGGTGCGGCCCCGCCCCGGTGCCCGCGCCCGCGAGGATCAGGCCCCCGTTCCCTGCGACGCGCACGCCCCCCTGGAACGCCGGATCGAATGCGAGAAAGCTGCGCTGTTCCGCCCCGCCCACGAACGTTTTCACGTGCGGCGGACCGACCGCCGCGCCCGCCACGATGCTCCCGCTCGCGAACCCGACCGACACCCCACCCGTGAACCCGCTGAACGCGAAGAAGCTGTTCCGCAGAGCCCCGGACGCGCCGTCGAACACCTTTACGTGTGCCCCGTTCGTGGCGGTACCGGTGACGATATCCGCGCGCCCGTCGCCGGTCGAGTCGCCCGCGGCGACCGTCACCCCGCCCGTGAACCCGTCGTAGGCGAGGAAACTACGGATCTCCGCCCCGGTCGCGCCGTCGAACACCTTCACGTGCGAAGCGCCCGTTGCGGTGCCCACGATGATGTCGGCGCGGCCGTCGCCGGTCACGTCGCCGCTCGCGACGAACAGCCCGCCCAGGAACGCCGGATCGAATGCGAGAAAGCTCCGCACCAGCCCGCCGGTCGCGCCGTCGAACACTTTTACGTGCGCTGCCACCCCCGGGGCCGTGCCGGTGACGACGTCTTCGACCCCGTCGCCGGTCACGTCACCGCTCGCGACGCGCACCCCGCCGCTGTACCCCGCGTAGGCAGTCGCGCTAAATCGCGTAGTGCCGTCCGCGTTCAGGGCGGCGACCCGGGAGGCGGCGCCCGGCCCGGTCCCGACCGCGATCAGTTGCGCCGGGGCCGGCGCCCCGGTCGCGGCGATCTGGTAGATGCGTCCGGTGCTCAGGCTCAGGTACAGCAACCGGCCGTCCGGCAGCACGTCTAAATCGACCACGCCGGAACCGGCGGTCGAGTCGGCGAACGCGGTGACCGCGCCCGAACTTTCGTCCCGGAGGAAAATGCGGTTGTTCACGAAATCCGCAAAGAAGTAGTCACCCACGAACTGAGCGAACTGCCGCGCACGGTGAATCAAACGCTGCGTTTGCAGAAGGGGCGCGTCGTATAGCGCCTCACGTTACGCCCATCGCCAGATCAACGACCCAGCACCCGGGCGCCGGCAGTGCCACAACACGCTCTCGTCGTCGCACCCCGCGTCCTGGAGCGCATCGGCGAGGATCGGCAAACGCTCGAACGCTCGACCTTCGTATATTCCGCGTGCCAGCGCCAGTACGTCGGACGTGCGCCAACAGATATTGTGGACATCATGGCGATTTCGTGTGGTTGCCAATGTTTTGTTTTTCAATTTGAAAGATAAGTATTTAATGACATCAAAAATTATAATGGCTGTTGGCTGTAGTCGAATTTGAGTTGATTACTTACGCTAATTTGGAGTGATACGGAGCTGACGCTGCGTATTTACTGTGCGGATTTTGCGAATAGTCCTTGCAACTTTTAGGAGTCGTCTGTGCCCAACGTTTTGTTAGTTCGTTTGGCTTCCTTTGTCGCAATTCTCGCGACGAGCATATTCTTGAGCAATGCGTCCGTGCAGGCTGCTGCTGGCGGCACGTTTGTTATTACCCAGATTCAGTACACGGATGGGGCGGGCGCAGTCCAAACGGCTCAAGTCAAGGACGGTGCAGTTCAGGTTCCGGCAATTGCAAATACAAATGGATTTAAAATAATTGGAACTTATACTCCAAACAATCCTGTTCCGATGTTTGCTGGCAAGGTCATGACGGATGGTGGGGCGAACGATATAAGCACCGCGCCGACTTTGAATAATGGCACGTGGACGGTACAGGTTGGGGCTAATCAAATGGGGACTAATAAAAACGTAAAGGTGAGCACCATAGTTACGGGTGGCGCCGCTAATACGGTGATGATTAATAATGCGGTTGTTCCGACTCTTCCTGTTACGTTGACTGTGTCGGCGAACTAGATTGACATGGTGCGCTGATTTGTTACGCTTATTTTCTTCAAATCTCGCGATGCCTCTCGTTGAAAACACCGAGGGGCATCTTTGCTTGGCATCATTACGCCAGATGCGCATGGACGTGTTTTGCTTCCGAGTTGGGGCTCAAATGGAGGTTGGTTGTGACCAAGCGCCGAGCAGGTTTTACACTGATTGAGTTGTTAGTGGTGATCGCTATCATTGCGATTCTCATTGGCCTTCTCCTGCCCGCGGTCCAAAAGGTCCGAGAAGCGGCGGCTCGCATGAAGTGCCAAAATAACATGAAGCAGATCGGCCTCTCCTGGCATAATTACCAATCGCAAAACGGTTACTTCCCAATCTTTGGCGGCGGAAACCCGAGTTACACCGCTCCTGGACAGCCGATTGTTCCCGGGCCGATTCCAACAGGAATTCCCGTGGGAACATGGCTTTGGACGCTCTTACCGTACATCGAGCAAGAACCGCTTTGGCTCCAGTCGTCCGCACCGTCGGCTGCGGATGCTTCTGGGCAGGTGTGCAGTACGCCCGTTTCTCTGTACTTTTGCCCGTCTCGTAGCCGATCTCGGACGTTCGCAGTAGAAGCAGAGGGGATCATCCCGCCTTCGTACCCACGGGCCGGAAATGACTATGCTGGCAACGGTGGGATAACGGGGAAGGCCGATGGTATTTTTGGCGCAAGGCTCACACCAGAGGCGTTTACTGACGGGTTGACCAATACCGTTGCAATTGGTGAGCGGTGGATTCCGGTTGCGTGGTATGAGGGGCAGAACAAAATTAACACATACGGTTACGCTGGTTCAAAGGACGCGATGGTCTCCCTTTCACTCCATCCGTTTAACCCGTTAGTGGATAGAACGCCGCCCCCCACTAACGGGTATGCCCAGTGGGGAGCGGCGCACCCGTCTGGGATGAACACACTGTTCGCAGATGGTTCGGTTCGGATGATTCCATTCACAATCGCAGAAGATGCAATGCAGGCACTCTGTACTCGCAACGGTGGAGAAGTCGTTAGCTTAGATTTCTAATCGTTGGGGCGATTGTCGCTGCGCGTGCGGTTCGCGAGCCGGCTCCCGATCCAGAACGTGCCCCACGCGAGGCCGATCCCCGCGAGGCCCGTCCCCATTCCGCTCCCGCACGAGCGGAACAGCCCGCGCCGGGGTTGGTCCGTGGCGGGGAAGTTCCGGTTCTTGCTCGGGGACGGACCGGGCGGGATGTCCGCAAACGCGATGAGCGGTGAAAGTGCGAGGCCGAGGCACGTGGACCAGCCCAACACAAGCGAGTGCGTCATTCGTCACCCCGTGCGCCTGTGACCGGTAACAGAACCCGGTGTTACCTCTATCACGGGGACGATCGTATTGGGAAGTGGAATTCGCGCTCAATAGTGGTCTCCGCGGCGGCCCGATCCCGACGATCGTTGTATTTGTTTAGCGCCTTCGGGCGGTGACGTGGTGATTTCTCGCCCTCCGGCTACGATACCCGCACGGACGAGCCGTACCGGTCAATGGCCGACGCCGTTCCGAACGGTACCGGTCAGGCTAACAACAAACTCGCCGGCGCGACGGTCATGGTGCAACACGATTACAACGGGTCCGGGCGCTGGACTCGCGAGCAGATCCAGGCCCGTTACGCGGCGCTCGCGCGCCAACTCCGTGTTGCGGAACCCTGCGATCTCCGGCCGGTGGAGGTGGAATCCGGGGGTGGTCATTGGGTCTACCCGGTCATGGATCGCGTCATCGAAGGAATCAGGCGAGGTAACACCGCGTGGATGAACTCGGGGTCGAGTTCATCCACGAAGACCGGACGTTCCCGTTCGGACGGGCCTTGAAGTCCAACACCGCACGTGCGCTGCGTCGTGCTGAGCTTACGCCCGAGCAGAACGAGCGGATTCGCAAGCGCGTCGTCGAGATGTTGATCGCGGGCAACACACCGCGCGAGTACCGGGAGTACGCCAAGTTAGTACGGAGAATCGGCGCGGGCGACTGGTGGGCGCGGGCGCAGGGCCGGGTGAACGTATCGAGCCCGCACGTTCGCCGGTACTACGACTACTTCAGGCAGCACGTCGTTGGTCACGAGGCGCGGGGTGGTGAACCAGGGATTGCACCCGAAGGAGGTCTCGGGTCGCTTACCGGTTCCAACGTTCCATTGGCCGCTGGTGCGGAGTTTGCGGGTAACTGGTCAGATGGGTAATCGGGGGTGTGCGTAGAATAGATACGGTCGCTTGGTACGAGATCGGCGGGGGTGGAGTAGTTAGTTAACTCGTCGGGCTAATCCCCCGAAGCCGTGGGTGCGAAGCCCACCCTCCGCACTTCTTGTCCACAAACGATAACAGCCCCGGCACTCTTCGTGAGCGTGCCGGGGCTGTTATGTCAGACGATTGGTTAGTAGCTACGGGAGTACCCGCCGCGGCTCGCACCGGAGCCGCCCCGTGACCCGCCGGACGAGCCGCCCTCACGGGGCTTGGCCTCGTTTACAGTCAGGCTGCGACCACCGAACTGGGCCTGGTGCAAGCCCTGGATCGCTTCCTCGGCACCCTCGGCCAGCTCGACGAACGCGAACCCGCGGCTGTTGCCGGTTTCGCGGTCCGTGCAGATGGTCGCGCTCAACACCCGGCCGTAAGCGGAGAACATCTCACGCAGTTCGTCGGAGGTGGCGTTGAACGGCAGGTTGCCAACATAGAGCTTCTTCAAAATGCACTCTCTTCTGGGCTTTCGGCCCGGGAAACGGACGGCGCACGGTCGGAGTGATCGTGGCCGGGTCAGGAGCCGCTCGGCGGTTTGACGGTCTTGGAAACTGTGAGGCGATTGCTCAGAGTGGCTAAACCAAGAAGGGCCAAGTGCGTGGGCGGTGGGATGTCCATCATCTCCTGACGGGCGGACCGGTCGGTCCGCGTGAAAGCATTATACCCGAGGGCGGGTGTCGCGCGAATACCGATCCGAATTTTGTTCAGGGCCGTTGAGTTTCGGTAGTTGCGTTGCCCCACCTGTTCGTTGCTTCACTCAATAGGGCCCCAGCCGCGGTCCCGGTCGTGATGATCGTCGTGTTCGTAGTTATCGCGGTCGGTTACGGGCGTAATCGTTGTGGTCGCAGCCGCCGCACTCATGTGCGAGGTTGGTACTGGCACCGCGTTCACTTTCTTGAACGCAACCACCGTGCCGGCGATCGCTCCGACCCACGAGGTGACGTAGGCCAGCAACAGATCCGGTTCGTAGCCCAACATGATCGCGAATGCTGCTCCTGCGAAACCACCGAGTAACTGGCCCCAGGCCCAGTACCCGAGCAGCAAGAACACGAATGGTAGTACCGCTCGACCCTTATGACGCGCCCGTGCCGCAATATTCGGGCTGAGTACGGAGAGAACTAAGATTTCCAACACGGGCGATCTCCTCCGCGCCGAGAATCAACTGATCCCGGCGACCCGGCGGTACAGGCGCTCGTAGGCCTCGGCGCTGCGGTCCCAGCTCCAGTCCTGGACCATCGCGGTGGTTACGATCTGCCTGAAGTCCTTGGGCCGGTCGCGGTACAGCGTCAGCGCCCAGCGCACCGTTTCATAGAGCGCGCTCGCGGTGTAGTCGTTGAAACTGAACCCGGTCGCGCGCCGGTCCGCGAGGTTCTCCTCGGTCGCGTTCACCACGGTGTCCGCCAGCCCGCCGGTGGAGCGCACCACCGGCGGCGTACCGTACTTCAGGCTGTACATCTGGTTGAGGCCGCACGGTTCGTAGCGGCTCGGCATGAGGAACAGGTCGCTCCCCGCTTCGATCACGTGCGCGAGCGTTTCGTTGAACCCGAGGTAGATGCCGACCTGGTCCGGGTACCGGTCGCGGAGCGCCTGGAGCTGGTCGTGGTATTCCCGGTCGCCGTCGCCGAGCACCACGAGCTGGCACCCGAGGTCGAGGAAGCCCTGTGCCGCGCTGAGGATGATGTCGATGCCCTTCTGGGCCACGAGGCGGGCGATCACGCCCAGAACGGGCGCGGTGGGCTTGCCGGGCAGGTGGAACCGGTGCTGGAGGTCCGCCTTGCAGCGCGGCTTCTTCTCGAACACGGTTTCCGGCGTGTACTGTGCGGCGATGCGCAGGTCGCGGGCCGGGTTCCAGTGCTCGTAGTCGCACCCGTTCACGATGCCGGACAGCTTCCAGTGCAGGTGCCCGAGCAGCCCTTCCAGCCCGTAGCCGAACTCGGAGGTTTGGATCTCTCGCGCGTAGGTCGGGCTAACGGTATTTACCGCGTCCGCGAACACGATGCCGGCTTTGAGGAAGTTCAGCCCGTAGTGTTCGAGTTGGCCGGGGTTGTACAGCCACCCGGGGAGCCCGGTGTAGTTCATCAATTCGCGCGGGTACGAACCCTGGTACGCGATGTTGTGAATGGTGAACACCGACCGGATGCGCTGGTACCCGGGGCTGTGGCGGTGCGTTTCGGCGAGGTAGGTTGGGATGAGGCCCGTTTGCCAGTCGTTCGCGTGGATAATGTCCGGGGCGAACCCGATGTGCGGGACTAGCTCCATTACGGCGCGGCAGAAAAAGACGAACCGCGCGCCGTTGTCGCCGTAGTCCTGCTTCCCGCCCCACCCCTGTTCCTGGTACAGCCCGCGCCCGGTGGCCGGGTCGTCGCGCTCGAAGTAGGGGCCGTGCTCGATCAGGAACACCGGCACGGACGTGCCCGGCAGGTACGATCGATGCACGCGGCACGCGAGCACACGGTCGCCCATCGGGACCGGGAGCACGATCCCGGTGCGCTCGATCGGCACCCCGGACCGGCGCACCGAGTTGTACAACGGCATCACAACGGAGACGGAGTTCCCGCGCCGGGCCAGGGCCGCGGGTAGTGCCCCGGCGACGTCCGCCAGCCCCCCCGTTTTGGCGAACCCGACCACCTCGCTCGCCGCCACCAGTACCCGCAAACCCGCCACAGTGTATCCCCACGTGTTCGGTATGATTGTTCGCGTTCGACCGTTCCGCTCACTCAACCCCGGAGTGTCTTATCACCCCGCGCGCGGTTGAGGCAGTGTCGATGCGTCCGCAATTCTGGTTCCGTTGCCTGCGCTCGAACGAGTTTGTTCGTGGCACAGGCCTCCGGCCTGTGGAGTCATTCCCACAGGCCGGAGGCCTGTGCCACCAAACCAAAGACCAAATTCGTAATCAAAAATTGGAGCCGCGAGACTACTATCCTTGTGTTTATAGTGGTAGTGCGTTACCATCCTAGTGATGTAATTCGCACCCACTTGAAGAGGCGCGTCGCGCATACGATCGGACCCGAAGGCGCATGTCCGCGAGTGGATCGCACCTTCGGCTAACGCGGCGTCTCTCTACAAGTGCTTGTCGAGTCTGTGATTGCGGCGATTTGCTAGCGATTGCGGTCCCCGAAAAGGTTAGCAAATGTTAGCCGCGTGGTGCTCCGGGTAATCGAGGCCGATTTCGGTGTCTTCGGAGGTTCGGTCTCCGGGTTTGTAGTGGTGACCCCACCTAACCGAATCGAATCGAATCGAACCCTCCCCAACAATCGGCTATTTGGGCACCCGAACTACTTTTTCTCTTCGATCTTCTTGGTAACGGAGAGGCTCCGCACGATGCGCGTCACTTCGGACCGGATGTCCGTATCCGCGGCCGGTAGACGTGCGGCAACGGTAACTCCGCCATCAGTTTGCTTAAGGACCGCGTATTCGAGCCGGACCTTCTCCGTGCCGAAGGTTGCATCTAGCGAAAACCGGTCCAATTGCACCGGCTCGGCGCGAATTTGCACCGGTTTTTCGGTCGCGGTAATCTGAGCTTTCTCCTTCGTCAGAAAGCCGGTTACTTCCTTGAGATAATCGTCCGGTGCAGGGACTTTCGTCGGCGGTTCCAGTGTGATGAGAATACCGCCACCGTGGGCGTGGTCGAGCGTGACTTGCTTGCCCTGAACGGCGCCGATGCGCCAGCCGCGCGGGTAGAGGAAGCGAACCCCGAGGTCCGCGTTGTCGTACAGGAGGAGCGTGTTCTCCGCGTTCGGCTTGAGTTCGAGGTCGCGGAGCGAGGGGTCCGAGAGGTCGGACGGCATTTGCGCGACTGGGGTGCGAGTCATCGTGAACTGCCCCTCGATCACACCGACCGTTTGCGATTTCCCGTCGAGCAGTTCGTGCGTGCCTCGCACCGAGAGGTACGTCAGCAGGTTACTGTCGAGGTCGAAGTACGCGGTGCCTTCGAGTTTCTGACGGTTGGGGCCGTCCTCGTTCACCCCGCGAACGGTTCCACTGATCTTGAGGCGCGCGAGCCGGCGGTTGTTGAGCTTCGTGAAGCCCACGAGTTCGACCGCGATCGTGCCCTCTTCGATCTTCTCCATATCGGTCAGTTCGGAGACGGCTGCTGCGGTCGCTTTCCAGCTTTGTCCGGGTTTCACCGGGTCCGGGGGCAACAGACCGGGCACCAGAGCCGGGTTGAAGACGTCCGTTCGGACGACGTCGATTTCGCCCCATGTAAGGGGGCCGTCCGGCGAGAACGGCGCCTTTTTCGCGCCGGCCTTGATGATGACCATGCGCCGCACGGACGGCCGAAGTCCGGCGTCCTGCTTCGCTTCGCCGACCGTGCGCTCGAACGAAACATCGCGATACGCGCGGACGGTTTTGAGCAACTCGGTGTCCTCGGGCTTCAGCAGGCGCTCTTCGTAAACGAGCTTGCTGGTTCCGGACACAGGCACCAGTTGCGGCGTCTTCCCCTTCTCGGTTGAAGGTAGCGCGAGCTTACCGGTGAGCTTCACCTGAACTTCGACCTTCGTGGTGTGCCCGGGCTTGAACGGCTCGGCGAGCGTGACGGCGTCTTGCGCGCTCGCGCGGCTTGTAAGTGCCGCGACAAGGAGCACGGTTAGAGCAACACTGTGGGGTCGGAAAACGGTGCGCATGGTGACCTCAAAATCGCCCGGTTCGCGCGCCATTCTAGCGCGGTTTTGTTTCTGAGCCGGCGCAAACTTGAGGCGAAATCGGGTTCTTCTTGTGAGATGCGTAAGATGTGCGGGTTAATTCAATTGGGATAAATGTGAGAGATGGCGCGAACCACCCCAAGTCGGGGATAGCGTTTTGCAAAAATGTACACAGTGGAAGAAAAGAAAGTGTCCTTCCGACACGTGTGAGGAGTTACTGAAACTAGAAGTGGAAAATATTGTGGCGCGGCTCGTGATCGCAAGTTACGATGGATTAACGGTTAGTGAACGGGGCTAAGCGCGATTCGGCTGGCACTCAGGTCTTTGGCAAGCGACGTGCTACTTAGAGAAATGACTTCGCGGACAGCCGCCGAGATGGACACCCCGAGATCACGCCGTTTTCGCG
Source organism: Gemmata massiliana (assembly GCA_000531095.1). Lineage (GTDB taxonomy): Bacteria > Planctomycetota > Planctomycetia > Gemmatales > Gemmataceae > Gemmata > Gemmata massiliana. Next base: position 17,805 of record HG799466.1, read on the forward strand.
TCCAGTCCTTGATAACTAGCGAATTGGTGAGACCGGTGAACCCCTAACACGGTTCCTGTATCCAATTTAACAGATTGGTGCAAGTCCGACTTCCGGTCACCGTTTGTATGTCAGACTGGGTAAGAACGGCAGACTTAGAAGAGTATCCTTTGGTGCGACCGCGAAGACAACAAAGTCTCGAAACCCGAGACGGGTTGCAACGAATACCAGATTAGAGTCCTGACCCCATCTTACCGCCGGGGACTAGTGATCCGGCGATCAGATATAGTTGAGCCACACGAACGGGCCGTTTGCCCGTGGCCGGGAGGAGCCGGTGATTACTTTTAAGAACTCAGCCCTGAAGGAACTGACCGAGCAGCAGACCCGGTTCGCCACTGCCGCGCGCCGGCAGCTCCAGATCGCCAACGCCCAGAAGCTCCTGAGCGAAATCGAATCGGGCCGGGCGTACCCGTACCAATACGTTTGTTACCGCGTTACCGATTACCGGTCCGAGGCTTACCCGGACCTTCTGCTGTCGGGCGACGACCTCAAGCACGACCTCGCGCAGTTCATCCGGCGCGTCGAGCGGTCCGTCCCGCCGCAGCCGATCGAGCAGACGGTTGAACCGATGCTCACTCTCGATGAGGTGAGCAAGCGATTTAACGTTTCTACGAAGACTATTTCTCGGTGGCGCGTGAAAGGTCTCGCCGCCCGCCGGGTGAAAGTTAATGGGCGCAGCCAACTGGGGTTCCCGACAGTCGCCGTGGAACGGTTCGTCGCGGAACACAAAGTGCTCGTCGAGAAGGGTGCGCGGTTCAGCCACCTGACCGACGACGAAAAGGAAGGCATCCTGCGGCTGGCACGCGAACTGCGTGACGCCGGGGGGACGCTCACGGAGGTGAGCAAGAAGATCGCGACCCAGTTGAGCCGCAGTCCGGAGGCCGTGCGCTACACGATCAAGAACTTCGATCGCGGGCACCCCGAGGGGGCTCTGTACCCGAATGTGGCCGGCCCGCTGAGTGATGCCGCGAAGCAGGAGATCTACTTGGCCAAGCGACAGCACGAAATCGATATGAAGAACGCCAAACCCACGGGGGATACCGTGAACCTCATTGCCAAACGATTCGGCCGCGCCCGGTCCAGCATGTACCGGGTGGTGAACGAGGTGCGGGCCAAGGAACTGGTTCGCCAGCCGGTCGATTACATATACAACGCCGACTTCGACGACCCGACCCGCGAGTCCGAGATGCTCGCCGACATGCCCGGACTGGCCGAGTTCGATGCCAAGCGCGCCGGGAAGACCCCGCCGAAGGACGTGCCGCCGCACATGGCGCACCTGTACGAGTGGCCGCTGCTCACGAAGGAGCAGGAGCAGCACGTGTTCCGGAAGATGAACTTCCTGAAGCACCAGCTCCACAAGCTTCAGGACGCGATGGACCCCGCGAAAGCCCGGGTTCAGGATCTCGTTCGCATCGACGAACTGAAGGACGGCATCCGCGACTGCCGCGACGTGCTCATCAACTGCAACCAGCGGCTCGTGTACGCCCAGGCGAAGCAGAAGCTCGCGCTCGGGGAGAACATCGACGACCTCGTGAGCGACGGTAACCTGTCGCTGATGCGGGCGGTCGAGAAGTTCGACTACGGTCGCGGCAACAAGTTCAGCACCTACGCGACGTGGGCCATCATGAAGAACTTCGCCCGGTCGATCCCGGACGCGAAGACCCATAAGCAGCGGTACATGACCGGCCACGATGACCTGTTTGAAGCCAAAGCCGACGTGCGGACCGACGAGCAAGAGGTTCTGGCGCTCGCGGACCAGGCCCGATCCCGCGTGAACCGACTCCTTGAACACCTGGACGCACGCACGCGGGAAGTGATCCGGATGCGGACCGGTCTGGACGGGTCAGAAGAGATGACGCTGGAGCAGATCGGCCAGCACTTTGGGATCACGAAAGAGCGAGTGCGCCAGATCAACGTTCGCGGGATGAAGATGCTCCGCGAATGGGCCGCGAAGGAAAACGTCGAAGTACCGTAACCGGTGCCCGATCACGAGTAACAGCGCGGCCCACCCTGGAAGCGGGGTGGGTCGCGTTATTTTGCTACGAGTGATTCGACTGTCGCACGCGGAGTGCGCATTTTCTGTGGCCGGTCGGTGCCGTGTTGAAATCGTGCGAGCAGCGCAGCGTAAGCCGGCCGGTTGAGCCTATAAAGCACCGGCGGGCTTACGCCGCGCCGTTCGCCAATGCCCTGTAGATGGAGGGAGCAAGATTGTGGCTCACCCGCGCGGGGCGAAAAGCCCGCTGATGAGCAGCCCGACGGACAGCGCGCCGAGCGCACCGAGCAACCCGGAAACGGCGACCGGCTTCGGTTGCAGTTTCACGACTGGGCGCCGCGGCGCGGCTTCGATCTGGGCTTGGCACGCCTTGCAGACCGGGATCGGGCGCCCCTTCACGGACGGAAGGGCGCGAATGTGCGACAGGTACGCGGGGTTATCGAGGTTATCGGTCTCGACGAGGAATCGGAGCTGTTGAGCGGGTTCGAGCTGACCCTTGCAGGACCAACAGCGGCACAGTTCGGTCACGGCAATCCTCACCGCGTGCGGATACGGAGGCGGGAGCCTCGGCGGGCAAAAGTAAGTGGACGGAGAGGTTACGAGTGAGAGTAAACTACGTCACCCGCGCCTGGAGTCAAAGTTTCGGGCCGGCAATTTATCAGTTTTCCCCAACTTGTCGAGATCGAAATCAGGTGCGGGGACATTTCTCAAACTCCCGACGTTTTCGATTCGTCTGAATTGCAGGGGCGCTCTGCCTTTCCAACGAGTAGCGAAATCTGCACTATGCTGTTAGCCGAGTCGCCGGGGTTCGTCACATAAAACCCTGACGGCGGCTCCGACACCGCCCCGTTCTAACCTTTTTCGAGGCTCAATCATGCGGACGCGGATCGCTGCCGGCGTCGCCGTACTTTCGGCGGTGATGGTTGTTCTGGCGGGTGGCTCGTTGAGCCCCGTCAGCGCCCAGGACAAAGCCAAGATCGTACCGCCGGTCCACCTGTACGGGCACGATTTGCGGGTGCGAACGGGCGGTGACCCGAACTTCGGGCCGAACACGCCGCGCATCGGCGTCGAGTTCTTCCGCGACGAGGCGACGCGGGCCATCATCGCCATCAGCGACTCCGGCTCGCTCGCCGTCACGAAGGCCCCGATTGGCGCGCTGGGGATGGACAAGACGTGCAAGTGGTTGACCGCCCACGACCTCTCGTGCCGCAAGGCCGGTGAAGCGGAATTCACGCAGAAGACCAAAAAGTTTGGTGTCGAACTGTTCCAGGACCGGGCGTCGAACAGTCTGCTCTACGTGAGCGAAACGGGCAGCGTCGCGCTGGCCCCGGTCCCCGGCGGCCTGGTCACCGATAAGGGACCGAAGTGGCACCACGCACTGGAACCCAAGGTTCGCACTCCAGAGCAAGAAAAATTCGACACAGCCAAGAAGTTCGGCCTGGAAGTGTTCAAGGATGAAAATACGGGCGGGCTGATTTACGTTACCGAAATCGGTGCCATTACCCCGGCCGCGGCGCCCGGTGCCGCCCCGGACCCGAAGAAAATCCAGCCGCCCAAGGCGGCGCACGGACTCGTGCTCCGCGTGCGCGGGGCGAACGAGCCGGAATTCACGTCCAAGACTAAGCAGTTGGGCGTGGAAGTGTTTGAAGACCCGAACGCGAACGTGTTGCTCTACATCACCGAAGCCGGGTTCGTTGCAACCGCCCCGAACGCCGCAAAGGTGCCGGACGCGAAGGGTGTGACGTGGAAGAGCGCGATGGCCCTCGGCGCCCGTAAAGCCGGGGAGAGCGGCTTCGACAAGGCCCGGCGGTTCGGGATCGAAGTGTTCGAGGACAACCGCACCGGGAACCTGATCTTCGTCAGCGAAACCGGTTCGATCGCGGTTCTGCCAAAATAGTTAAGTAAGGTGTCGCAGGTCAGAAGGTCGGGAAATCACAAGTCAGAAGAGCAAAGACCTCAATCATTTGGGTCTTTGCTCTTCTGACTTGTGATTTCCCGACCTTCACAGCGCGTGTACCCATCCCGTTGGCGCGAGCGGCTTCCGCGTTCCGTTCTCTTCGATCCATAAACCCGCTTCGACGCACTCACCGATCTTGGTTAGCCCCGGTACCGGTGGCTGACTCAGTAACTTCGCGCCGTCTGTCGGCGACACTGCGAACACCAACTCGAAGTCTTCGCCGTCGCCCAGTGCGTGCTGAAGCGGCGTCTTACCCGACGTGTGGCTCAGTTCCCGCGCGGCGCCAGAAATGGGGATGGCTTCCGCCACTAAAACCGCGCCGCAGTTGCTCTCTTCACAGATGTGGTTCAGGTCCGCGGCGAGGCCGTCGCTGATGTCAAGCATCGCCCGTAGTTCGACCACTTCGTGCAGAAGGAGTGCCTCGCGCACGCGCGGGGTGAAATCCAAGTGATGGCCCAAAATGCTACCTCCGAGCGGACCGGTCACAAACAGCCAGTCGCCCGGCTTCGCGCCGCTGCGCCGCACTGGGCCGCGTGCGGTGGTTTCACCGAGCGCCGTGACCGAGATCACGAGCTTATTGGCCCAAGTGTTGGTATCGCCGCCCACGATCGGGACACCGAAGGCATCGGCTACATCGCGCAGACCGAGGTAGAGCTGTTCCGGGAAGCGGTTGGCAAAACCTACCCCCCGTCCCCCTCCCTGAAGGGAAGGGGGAGCTGACACGCGATACCTCTGTGCTGGAGGCTGCGTCCGCATCTGCAGGTTCTTTCTCCCCCTTCCCTTCAGGGCGGGGGGCGGGGGGGTAGGTCGAGGGAGCGCCACGCTCACGACTGCCGCGAAGGGTACGCCGGCCATCGCCGCGATGTCACTCAGGTTCACTGCCATTGCCTTGCGCCCGACCCGGCGCGGATCGACTTCTGAGAGAATGAAGTCCGTGCCGTCCATCAGCATGTCGGTCGTGACGAGCAGTTCTCGCGCGGGCGGCGCGAGTGCGGCACAGTCGTCACCGGGGCCGATCCTCACGCGCGCATCGGTCGGTGTTTGTGCCCGCAACCACGCAATGTACTCGAATTCGTTTGGCATGAGTTCGTGCTTCAACAACGGCCCACTTCGCTGATTCTCATGTGCGGAAGTGGTGCGAGGGCAGTTAGTCCCGGTGTATAGTACGGCAGTAGTGACACCTTCCTTATTCCATTTTGGCGCAGCCATGCGTCTGGGCATTTTGTCCGATACACACGACGAACGGGAACGCACGCAGATCGCCGTTGGGCTGTTGCGCGAAGCGGGCGCCGAGGCGCTGATTCATTGTGGCGATTTGGCGTCGCCGGCGATCGTGGCCGCTATGCGTGTACTCCCGAGCTGGTTCGTGTTCGGCAATCACGATTCGGACATGGTCCCGCACCTCGAACGAGCCGCTACCGAGTTCGGTGTTGATTGCTTGGGTTGGGGCGGCGTGGTCGAGGTAGTCGACGTGCACATTGGTGTAGCTCACGGCCACATGCGCGGGGACGTCCGCCGGGTACTGGCCACGCAACCCGATTACTTCCTGTCCGGTCACTCGCACATCGCGTCCGATGTCGTGGACGGTGGGGTGCGTCGAATTAACCCCGGCGCCCTTCACCGCGCGGATGCGTTCACTGTCGCGCTGTTGGACACGGGGAACGGGGAGTTACAGTTCCTGCGTGTGCCGAAGTAGTGGTGCCGCGTGCGGGTTAGTGTCTGGTACAATCAGTTCCGAAGGCAAACGCACCGCGGAGAACACACGATGAAAGCCGAACGCTGGGCGCTCGCGGCCGGGTTTCTCGCACTGGGACTGGCCGGCGGGTCGTTCGTCACCCAGCAGATTTCGAGTCAACCCGCGGTGCCACAGCAGAACCAACCGCTCCCGGGGCGCGAGTGGCAATCGCTCGCGCCCGTAGCGAAGCGCGTCCTCCCCGGCGTGGTGTGCATCGAGGGGAAGGGGCGGGCCAAGCGCCCCGCGGGCGAAGACACCGACCCCGGTTTCGGTTCGGGGGTGCTTACCGATCCGACCGGCGTCATCCTTACAAGCAACCACGTCGTGACCGATCTCGATTCGGTCGAAATCACACTCAACGACGGCCGCAAGTTCGTCACCACGGATATCCGACGCGATCCGCGGTCCGACATCGCCCTCGTGAAGATCGAATCGAAGGAGCCGCTCCCGTTCCTCGAATTCGGCGACAGCGACGCGATGGAGATCGGGGACCGCGTGCTCGCGGTCGGGGCGCCGTTCGGTCTGACGGGTTCGGTCACGAGCGGCATCGTGAGCGCGAAGGGGCGCAACAATCTGAAGTTGAACCAGTTCGAGGACTTCATTCAGACCGACGCCGCAATGAACCCGGGGAACAGCGGCGGGGCGCTCGTGAACCTGGACGGCAAGGTGATCGGCCTCACGGCCGCGATCAAAACTCGCAGTGGGGGCTTTCAGGGCGTCGGTTTGGCCGTCTCCAGTAACCTCGCGAAGAAGATGGGCGACGAGTTGCTCAAGAACGGTCCTGTGCGCCGGCCGACGGCACCGATGTTCGGGATCGCTGTTCGCGACCTGGACGAAGAGAGCGCGAAGCGGGCCGGGGCGCGAAGTACGAACGGCGCCGTGGTGACGAAGGTCGTCGATGATTCGCCCGCGGCCAAGGCCGGCATTACGAACGGAGACGTGATTACCAAGATCAACGGCGAAGTGGTTAAAGGTTCGCGCGACGTGCAGAAGATCACCGCGGCGCTGCCCGCCAACCAGGTCGTCGACGTCCTGCTCTGGCGCGACGGCAAGTTCTACGTCGGGAAGGTGAAGGTGGAGAGCGAGCACCAGGGGCTTAAACCCGATGCAGCGCCCGGCGGCGTTACCGCGGACAACGTGGGCCTCGCGCTGACCGATCTCACGGCCGAGTACGTAAAGAAGAACAGCTTACCTCAAGATCTCAAGGGCGCTGTGATTGCCACAGTCGCGCGGAACAGTCTCGCGGAGAAGGCCGGACTGACGCGCGGACTGATCGTGCTGAAGGTGGACAAAACCGCCGTCACCTCGGCCGCGTCCTTTGACGACGCACTGCAACAGGCGAACGTCGAAAAGGGCGCCCTGTTGCACGTTCTGCGCGCGAACGGCGACGTGGACTTCGTGGTGTTGCGGTTGAAGTAGCACACGAGCAATGAGTCGTCGTTTTTTTCGCTCGGTGCTGCAAAGATGCTTCTTTCTGGGGCGAAGAATAGGGGCCACCTTGTCTTCGCACCGGAAGGTCGTCATTGAGTGCGTGGGCAGAAGCCCTGTGACTCTTTGTGTCCCCTTGTGGTCGGTCTCCCGTCGCGTAAGATGTCGCTGGCCTATCCTTTGTATCCTCTCCTAGCCCCATCGAGGCGTTCATATGAAACGCTCGTTCCGACTCATTTTGCTCGCGGCGGGGATACTTGCCCCTGCCAGCGCGAGCGCCCAGCCCGATCCGAACGATACGCGGTTACTCACGATGCCGGCGGTGAGCGCGAAGAACATCGCGTTCGTTTACGCCGAAGATCTGTGGGTCGCCGATATTGACGGTAAAAACCCGCGCCGGCTCACCACCGACCTCGGGCTGGAAGCCTACCCGGTGTTCAGCCCCGACGGGCAGACCATCGCGTTCAGCGCCCAGTTCGATGGCAACACCGACGTTTACACGATTCCCCTCGGCGGCGGCGCCCCCACGCGGCTCACCGCGCACCCCACGCCCGACGTCGTTCGCGGGTTCACCCCGGACGGCAAGAGCGTGCTGTTCTCGTCGCCGCGCAACGTTTACAGCAACCGCTACCAGCAGCTCTTCACTGTGCCCCTCACAGGCGGGATGCCGACGCAGCTCCCGATCCCGTGGGGCTTCGAGGCCGCCTACTCGCCGGACGGGGAGTACATCGCGTACACCCCCGTGCGCGACGCGACGGCGCAGTGGAAGCACTACCGCGGCGGCACCCACTCGCGCGTCTGGATCTACAACGTCAAAACGCACGACGTGACCGAGATCCCGCAGCCCAAGGACCGGTGCAACGACCTCGACCCGAACTGGGTGGGCCACACGCTGTACTTCCGCTCGGACCGGGCGGGCGAGTACAACGTGTTCGCTTACGAGACTGACAACAAGGACGTCAAACAACTCACCAAGTTCACCGACTTTCCGGTGCTCGACATCAACACCGACGGCAAGAAACTCATCTTCGAGCAAGCCGGGTACCTGCACCTGATGGCGCCGCCCGAGTCCGTTTCGACGCGGCTGAAAGTCGGGATCACGATCGATAACAGTGAATCGCGCCCGCGGTTCGCGAAGGGCTCGAAGTACGTGCGCGACGTGAGCGTCTCGCCGAGCGGCTCTCGCGTCGCGGTGGAGTTCCGCGGTGAGATCGTGACGGTACCCGCCGAAAAGGGCGACGCCCGCATTCTGACGAACACGCCCGACATTCACGAGCGCAACCCGTCGTGGTCGCCCGACGGGAAGACGATCGCGTACTTCTCGGACGCCGGCGGCGAGTACCAACTCGTCCTCGCGCCCCAAAGCGGCAAGGGCGAGTCTAAGAAGGTCAAGCTCACCGGGAGCGGCTTCTACTTCAACCCGATCTGGTCCCGGGACTCGAAGAAGATCCTCTTCACCGACAACGCGCAAACCGTGTTCGTGCTCGAAGTCGAGTCGGGCAAGATCACGAAGGTCGTGGAGCCGAAGCACGGTCTCGGGCGCGGCCTGACGGCGTCGAGCTGGTCGCCGGACTCGAAGTGGGTGACCTACGCGCTCAACACGCCCGCGCAGATCTCCCGCGTGTACGCTTACTCGCTCGAACAGAACAAATCGACACCCGTCACCGACGGGTTAACCGAAGCGACCGAGCCGGCCTTCGACGCGGGCGGGAAGTACCTGTACTTCCTCGGCTCCAACGACACCGGTATGAGCAAGCACGGGTTCAGCCAGTCGGCGGCGGACAGCCGCCAGCCGCGGTGGTCGATCAACCTCGTGGTGCTGAACAAGGATCTGCCGAGCCCGTTCCTGCGCGAGAGCGACGAGGAGAAGGGCGAGGGTGAAAAGCCCGCTCCGAAGACGGACAAGAAAGACAAGGACGCGGCGTTCGCGATCGATTTCACCAACATCGACCAGCGCATTCTGGCCTTCCCGCTCCCGACCGGTAACTACGCCGGGCTGCAAACCGGTAGCGCGGGCCAAATCTACTACCTCACGCGCTCCGAGGGCGGCGGGGGCGGTGGACCGGGCGGCGGTGGAGGTGCGACGCTCAGCCGTTACGACCTCGAGCGCCGGCGCGCGTCCGTTGTGCAAGCCGGGGTGCAGGGGTACGAACTCACGCCGGACGGCCGGAAAATGCTCTACTCCACCGGCAATGGCAACTGGTTCATCACGTCGTCGGCGGGCGGCGGTGCGGCTCCGGCCGGCCCGACCAGCGGCGCAGCACGCCCGGGTGGCCGGCCGACCGCGCCGGCCCCGAGTGCGGCGGGCGGCGACGGCGGCGACGGCAAGGTGAACTTCGAGGGCATCGAGGTCCGCGTCGACCCGCGTGCCGAGTGGAAGCAGATCCTCGAAGAAGCCTGGCGCATCAACCGGGACTTCTTCTACGACCCCAACATGCACGGCGCCGACTGGCCCGCGGTGAAGAAGAAGTACGAAGTGTTCCTGCCGCACCTGACGAGCAGCGCGGACCTGTACCGCGTGGTCCGGTGGATGCTGTCGGAACTCGCGGTCGGGCACAGCTACATCACGAGCTTCGGCGAGCGCACCTTCGAGCGCAAGACCGTCCCGGGCGGGTTGCTCGGCGCGGACTACGAGATCGCGAACGACCGGTACAAGTTCAAGAAGATCTACGGCGGGCTGAACTGGAGCGCGACGATGCGCTCGCCGCTCACCGCACCCGGCGTGAACGTGAAGGAGGGCGAGTTCCTGCTCGCCGTGAACGGAAAGGAGCTGAAGGCCCCGACGGAGGTGTTCGCGCTGTTCGAGAACACCTCGGGCAAGCTCACGGAACTCACGGTCGGGCCGAACGCGGACGGCACGGGTTCGCGCACGGTGACCGTCGAGCCGATCGCGAGCGAGTACAACCTGCGCAACATGGACTGGGTAGAAGGCAACTTGAAGAAAGTCGAGAAGGCGACCGGCGGGAAGGTCGGGTACGTTCACGTGCGCGACACCGCGGCCGGCGGCATGGCCGACTTCAAGCGGTACTTCTTCCCGCAAGTCGATAAGGACGCACTCATTATCGACGAGCGCTTCAACAGCGGCGGGCAGATCGCCGACTACTACATCGACATCCTGCGCCGGCCGTTCGCGAGCTACTGGGCGCCGCGCCACGGGGCCGACAACCGCTCACCGAGCGCGGCCGTGTTCGGGCCGAAGGTCATGATTATCGACGAAGGCGCGGGGTCCGGTGGCGACATGCTGCCGTACATGTTCCGCAAGTTCGGCGTCGGCCCGCTGGTCGGCAAGCGCACGTGGGGCGGGCTGGTCGGGATCTCGGGCTACCCGGTGCTGATGGACGGCGGAACGGTGACCTCACCCAGCTTCGCGATCTGGTCGCCGGACGGCGGGTTCATCGTAGAGAACGAGGGCGTGGCGCCCGACTTCGACGTGACCATGTGGCCGAAGGATCTGATCGCCGGCAAAGACCCGCAGTTGGAAAAGGCGATCGAACTGGCGCTGGAGGCGCTGAAGAAGAACCCGCCGAAGAAGGACGCGCGGCCCGAGTACCCGAAGCGGGCACTGCCGCAACCGTAAGGAAAATGAAAGAGAAGAACCGCAGATAACGCGGATCACACAGATTAAGACAAAAACGAATTGCAATTAAATTCGTCTTTTTGTCTTAATCTGCGTGATCCGCGTTATCTGCGGTTCTTCTCTTGGATCTGATCTATTCTCTCCTACTGCCGTGCCACCCCCTTCACCTTCATCGGGATCGAATAGAACCCCGTGCCCGCAGTGATAAACAGCGTCTTCATGTCCTTGCCGCCGAAGCACACGTTCGTGGTGCCCTCCGGGACGTCGATTGCGGTCACCTTCTTCCCGCTCTTGTCGTAGATCGTCACGGCCTTGCCCAGTGTGAAGTACACGTTCCCCGCGTCGTCGATGGTCATCCCGTCGGAGCCTTGTGAGCAGAACAGTTTGCGGTTCTTGAGCGCCCCGTCTTTATCGACGTCGTACTGGTACGTCTTGCCCGCGCCGATGTCGGCGACGTAGAGCGTTTTGCCGTCAGGCGTGCCGATGATGCCGTTCGGCTGCTTGATGTCGCCGGCGTCCGCGCGGCTCAGCTTGCCATCAACCGAGACGAAGTACACAGCCTGCTTGTCCTGCTCGATCGGCCCGCGCTTCCAGTAGGGGCGCTTGTAGAACGGGTCGGAGAAGAACGCGCTGCCGTCGTCGCGCACCCAGATGTCGTTCGGGCCGTTGAGCAGTTTGCCGTTGTAGTCCTTCACGACGACGGTCTTCTCCTTCGTCTTCACGTCGATCTTCCACAACTCGTTCTTCTCGTCGGCGCACGCCCACAGGGTGCCGTTCTTGTCGAAGGACAGCCCGTTGGAGCGCCCGCACGGTTCCATGAACGTGGTGAGTTTGCCGTCCGTGCTCCACTTCAGGATCTTGTCGTTCGGCTGGTCGGTGAAGTACACGTTGCCGTCCGCGTCGGGCGCTGGGCCTTCGGTGAACTTGAACCCGCTCGCGAGCTTCTCGACCTTCGCGCCCGGGGCCACGGGCGATTCGCTCTCCGCGCGGACCGTGTTGGGAACGGGTAGTGGGTCGGCCGAATGAGCGACGAGTGGGAGCGCTGGCAGCGCGAGCGCGATCAGGAAACGTGTGCGGAACATGAGACGTCCTGCGTGGGAAAGGAAACCGCCGGACATTGTTCCCGCAACGCGAACGCGGGTCAAACGTTAACCTCGCCCGCGATAGGGCGAGACCGGTTCTTCCGGAGTGAAATGCACCGACTCCAAAACGAATCGGCCCCTCCGGGGTGAAGACGAGGAATCCTCGATTCTTCGTCTTCACCCCGGAGGGGCCGACTTCCGTAGCACAGGGCGGGATCCCTGTGCTACTGCGTTTACTTTGCCGAGAACGTGCGATCGATGTGCGTGACGTTCCCCTGTTTGTCCTTCACGCTCACGATGAGTTTCTCGTTGACGCCGGTGAGCGGTGTGGTGAGTTTCAGTTCGTACACACCGCCGCCGAGCGGGGTGAATTTCCCCGCGAGGTTCGTTCCCGCCGCGGTGCCGTTCGCGGCGAAGGTCGCGGTTACGGTGAAGCTCGTCGCGTCGAGACCGGTACCGTAGTCGTGCATCCCGACCAGAATACGATCGAGCGGCGGGTTCGTGCCGGCCTTCGGCGAAGTGAGAGCGAGCGTGGGGCGCTGGTCGTCGAGTGCCCAGCCGAAGCCGGTCTTTTGTGGCGCGGCCGGGTCGTAATCGAGGTCGATGGGACAGCCCAGGTCGATCCAGCGCACCAGCGTCAGCTTGTCCTCGTCCGTCAGCGGTGCCACTTTACTGGCCTTCACCGCTTCGGGGGGCGGCATCACGCTACCGGTGAAATCGAGGTCCGCGCGGTTCCGGTTCGCGAGTGTGTTCGTAACCGGTTCGCCCTTCAGTTTCAGCGTTCGCGCGTCGCCGGGCGTGGTTTCCGTGGGGAAGTCGTCGTTGCTCCAGCCGTCGAGCCGGGCACCGTAGACCTTCCAGACGAGCAGGCTGCGGCGCGACTGGAACACGCGCACGTAACGGGAAGCGTTCGCCCCGCGCCAGCCCGTGATGAGTGGCTTGTGCCCGAACCGACCGGCCCCGTCCATCGCGAGCCGGTAGTACGTGCCGGGCACGTCGTCGCAGTCGGCCACGTTTACCGTCTTGTGGTCGTCGAGCACCAGTTTCGCGGGCGCATCCCCCTTCGACGTGTGGCACGCCGCGCAACTGCGATCGAGGATCGGTTTCACGTCGCGGAAGTATTCGACGTTCTTTACGCCGTCGGCGAACTTCACGCCAGTTTCCCCGCGCGCGTCCCACTGCTTCTTCGATTCGTCTTGCGCCTTCGTAGTCAGCAGCGGCGTCTTCTGCGTGAGGTCGAAGACCTCGTAGTCGGCTTTCGCCGCGGCGGTCAGCTTGAACTCGGTCGGCTTCTGGCTGTGGGCGTGGCACCCGCCGCAATCGTTGCGGATTTCACCCGGGCGCACCTGGTGCCACGTCTGGGCCATGTTCAGTACCGAGCCATTCTTGTCGAGCGTCTGGAACGTGAACCCCGTGTCCGCGGGGATTTTCGCGAGGAAACTCGTGTCCGGGTTCCCATCGGGATCGGTTGGTTGCTTGCCGTTCGCGAACTTGCGCAGCGGGATCTCGCCGAGAATCCGCAGGCGCTCGGTCGCGTGACTGCGGAACGTGCGTCCGGAGTGCGGCCCCCTATTGCGGTCCGTGGCGGGTTCCATCGCGAGGATGCGCACCGCGTGGATGTCGTCGTTCGTGTACCGGCCCGCGTCCGCGCCCTGGTTGAACCAGTTCAGCGAGGTGGCGTCGACCGTGGTGTTGAACGGGTCGAGGTCTTGCGTGCCGGTCGCATCCGGTCCGCCCGCGAACGCCGCAGTGACCGTGCCTGGCTTCACGACGCCGTTGGGGTAGCTCTCGCGCTTGTAGAAGCTCGACGTCCCCACGAGGCCGAACGGCGTACCCGCCGGGAGATGTTTCGAGAGTGTGCCGTCATTCGCAAGTGAGGCGAGCTTTTTCGGCTCATCGACACCATGAATGCGCTTGTAAGGCACTAATGCGCGGGGCCATTGCTCGTTGTACTTCGGGTCGTTTTTGATGAGCAGCATCTCGCCCGGTTCGTTGACGGCTTTGCCCTCTTTGATGAGGTACAGCCCGCCGTCGACCGCGGGGACGTGGACCGTGTACCCGCCGTTGACGGGACCGTTTGACCAGACCGTCAGGAGGTGGTTGTCTGGCGCGGCCGACGGGTGCGTGACTTTGCCGACTCGTGTTCCAACGCGCTGGCCGCGGACGGCGAAATCGGCCGGCCCCTCGTCGGCCCGCGCGAACTGCGTGATCGACTCGACCCCATACGGGCTAAAGGGCAGCCTGCGGGTGCGCGCAGCGCCCGAATCGAGGCGCCCGTGTCGCAGGACGGGGTTCCGCGGATCGAGGGTGTACCCGGGACCGAACGCGGCTTCTCCGCTGGGGGGCGTGACGGGGAACTTCACCAGGCTTCCAAACCCGCTCGACGTCTGGTTGTAGTATTCTTCCGCGACGATCGATCCGTCGCTCATCTGTGTCTGGAAGTGCCACGCGCTCGGGCTGGCGCCGGGCATGAACGCGCTGGCCACCGGTCCCCAGCCGGTACCGTCCGGGTTGATGTTCCACAGCCCCCAGAGCGTGGAGGCTCGCAACCCCTGCGATTCGAGCGAGCTGAACATGATGCGCCCGTCGCGCATCACGGTCGGGTGCAGTGCCATGCCGAGGTTCAGGTGCCCGATGCACTCGACGTTGCTCCCGTCCTCGTCCATCACGAACAGTTGCATGACGTGCGGCACGCGCTTGGGCGGTTTGAACCCGTTGCGGTTGCTTGTGAACGCGATCTTCCCGCCTGGGAGGGGGCACGGCCCCGTGTTGAAGACACCATACTCGAAGTAGTTCTTGCCCGCTTCGGGCGTGCGGTAGTCCTTGCTCCAATTCGCGGCGCCGATGTTGGGGGTGAACCCCTGGCGCGTGAGCTGCACGACCTTCTTTGATTTCACATGGATCTTGTAGATGTCCGCACCACCGGACGGCCCCTGCGAAATGCTTGCGCCCTTCATGTCGTGGAAGTGCGAGTAGAAGACCCACTCACCATCGAACGACACGACGGGATCGGTGACGGACCCCGTGCCACCTTTCACCAAAACTTCTTCGGTCCCGTCCGGGCGGAGCAGCATGAGGTCCGCGCCGGGGTCCATGAACACCGGGTTGGAGATCTCGGGCCAGTTGGTGCCCACCTTGTCGCCGTTCCGCCGCGCGCGAACGTAGACGATGTCGTAATCGAGCTTCACCGTCTTGTCGGACGCGACCGGTTTGGGTTCGACGTTGATCGGCCCACTCACGTCCGTCGGTTGCGGTTGCGCCCCGGCGAGTGACACGACGACCAACGATAACGCGACTAGAAGGGAAACACGAAATGACATGAGGGAACCTGTGCGAAGGGGCTCGTGTGCGGTCCGAGCATGGTACCGCGCCGAATGCGGGCGGTCGAGAGCGGGTCGCTTAACGGTGCCAACGCCACTAAAGCACCAGGGGTTTCAACCCCTGGATGGAAAAGCGCGGAGCTTACTTCACGGCTTCGGTCGCGGCGGCGGCGATTTCCTTGGCCTTTTCTGCGGCTTCCTTCGTCGTCTTGAACGCGAAGTTCTTGGTGACTTCGCCACCCTGCTTGTAGACGAGCACGGTCACGGCGGCGGCCTTGTTCAGCTCGTACTTGGCCGGGCCGTCCTTGTCTTCGGCGATGGTCAGCGGCGTGGTCAGCTTGTGGGTGGTTTGGATCTTCTCGAAGTCGGCGGCTTCGACGCCGCTGACGCCCACGACCACGGTGCCGAGCTTTTCGTTGGCCTTTTGGACCTCGTCGACCGCCTTGACGACCGTGACGAGGTTGTCGTCGGCCTTCTGGGTGAAGATCATCACCACGGCCGGGCGCTTTTGGGCGCTGTACTGGCAGTAGTAGCACAGGGATTTGCCGGCCTTTTCGCCGGTGATCGCCTTCACGTCGAACGGACCGCCGACTTTCTTGGTCGAGCCCGACTTCACGTCTTCGCCGACGGCGACGGAGACGCCGAACCCGAGGACCAGAACGAGCGCCAGGCCGAGGAAACGGATCGCGCGCATGATGCACTCCTACTGTTAAGCCGTGCCCGGAACCGTACCGGGTTCGGCGGAAAGGCCGAAGAGATCGTAATCGCGTCCCGCGAGAAGACAAGGCCCTATTTCAGATTCCGTTGGGGCGAGTTCGACGGGCCGAATCACGGGACCGAACGTGGAGACGCTCCCGGGTTGGCGATTATTCGATGCCTCCAAAAAATGTTGCCCCTGCGCCTTTTTTGGCCACATCTCGGCACCAATTGATCGCTCACTTGCCTTATTCCCAACACTTTGCTGTTTAGTTTTTCGGGGTACCAACATTCTGTTGTCGGCCGGCGCGTGTAAGGTGCATTCGTGGTCGTTTGTGGGCGACCTGCTTCTCTCCTTGAGTGGGGATTGCTATGCGAACTCTCCTTGTTGCGGCGGTCGCGTGTGGTGCGGTCGCGGCCGGGTACCTTGCGGTTCCCGATACTGCTGCCAGCCCGGTCGAGCCGCGTGCCGGCGCGCCGGTTCCGCCACCCGTTCCACCGGCGCGACTCGTGGCGCACGAGTGGGGCACGTTCACCAGCTTCTCCGGGTCGGATGGCGAGCCGATGGGCTTCCGGCCGAACAACACCGACCTCCCGCACTTCGTCTACTACCAGGGGGACGAAAACTCGAAGGCCGGGCGCCTGTTTCGCAACGGCCTCGTGAGCATGGAGACGCCGGTCGTCTACTTCTACACGGACAAGGAAACGCGGGTGTCTGTGAAAGTGGACTTCCCGAAGGGGTGGATCACCGAGTGGTACCCGTTCGCGAGCGGCACGCCGGTCCGCACTGCACAGAACGATAAGAGCGGGGGCCAGAGCATCCGGTGGGACGTGAAGCTGCTGCCGAACGAAGCGGTCACGCTCCCGCGCGATCACCCGAGCCGCGCCACGGACGGGAACCACTATTTCCACGCGCGGGCGACCGATGCCGTGCCGCTCCAAGCGGCCGTTGCGAAGCGCGGGACGCGCGAGGACGAACAAGACGACTACCGGTTGCGTGGCGGCACCGTCATGCAGCACGAGAAGTTCCTGTTCTACCGCGGGGTGGGCACGTTCCCGCCGCCGGTTACCGTTCGAGCGCTCGGTGGGGACAAAGTTCGTGTAAGGAACCACTCCGGCGGGCGCGCGGATGGGCTGGTGCTGGTCACTGTTCGCGGGGGCAAGCTCGGGTTCCGCCCGGTGGGGGCGCTCGATTCCGGCGCGGAAACCGTTGCGAACCTGCCCGAAGTGAACTCCGATCGCGACGGCCTTGCGGAGCTCCTCGTTAAAGAGCTGACCGGGACGGGGCTGTACGAGAAGGAAGCGAAGGCGATGGTGAAGACGTGGGACAGCGCGTGGTTCGGCGAAGAGGGCTCGCGGTTGCTGTACCTCGTTCCCCGTGCGAAGACGGACGAATTGCTCCCGCTCACGATGGACCCGAAGCCGACGGAACTGGTCCGCGTGCTCGTCGGTCGGCACGACTTCCTCACTCCGGAGCAGGAAGCGACCGCGGAGCAACAAGTAAAACGCGCCCGGGCAGCCGAAGCCGAATTGAACGCGGCCCAGCGCGAACTGTCCAAACTCGGGCGGTTCCGAATCGAAGCCGAACAAAGCGCCGCGAAGCGCATCGACGCAAAATCGACTGCGGTTCAAAAGTAACGGGTGATGAAACGCATCGACGCGGGCCGGGAGCGATTCCCGGCTCGTTTCGTTTTTGTTTTTCTGCGCACCTGAACGCGATGCGTTGGCCCACTCATACGAAAGGGGTATGCTTGACCTCGCCGTGGGAACCGCTGAGAGGAGCCGCCAATGCGACCCGGTGATGTGATTCAAACGAAGCGCGACGGTGGGGCACTGTCACCGGAGCAGATCGACGCATTTGTCGGGGCGGCCGCGCGTCTTGACGGGAGCGGGTGGGAGAAGTACCACCTCACCGCGCTCCTGATGGCGATTTACCTGAACGGCATGGCACCCGACGAAGCGGCCCACCTCACGCGCGCGATGGCCGATTCGGGTACGCGGCTCGACCTGTCCGATATTGAAGGGCCGAAGGTCGATAAGCACAGTACGGGCGGAGTCGGGGACAAAACGTCTCTGATCCTCGGCCCGCTCGCGGCGGCGTGCGGGGTGGTCGTGCCGATGATGTCCGGGCGCGGGTTGGGGCACTCCGGCGGCACGCTCGACAAACTCGAAGCGATCCCCGGGTTCAACGTTCACCTGAGTGAAACCGAGTTCCGCGCCGCTCTCAGGAACGTGGGGCTGGGCATGATCGGACAGACCGCGGACATCGCCCCGGCCGACAAAACGCTGTACGCGCTGCGCGACGTGACCGCGACCGTCGAGAGCATTCCGCTCATCACCGCGTCCATTTTGAGTAAGAAGCTGTCTGAGGGAATTTCGGGCCTGGTGATGGATGTGAAAAGTGGTCGCGGGGCGTTTATGAAGACGCGCGACCGCTCACGGGCGCTGGCGCAATCGATCGTGAAGGTCGGCACCGCGAACGGACTGAACGTGAGCGCCTTCATCACAGCAATGGACGCTCCGTTGGGCCGGTTCGTGGGCAACGCACTCGAAGTGGTCGAATCCATCGAAACGCTGAAGGGCAACGGCCCGAAAGACGTGACTGAACTCTCGGTGAAACTCGCCGCGCGCATGGTGCGCATCGCGTTCGGCGCGCCCGACGATACGAAGCCCGAAGCCCTGGTGCGCGAAGCACTCGCGAATGGCGCGGGACTTGAAGTGTTCCGCAAGTGCATCGAGCAGCAGGGCGGTGATCCGCGGGTAGTCGATGATTATTCGCGACTTCCGACCACTCCCACAACTACGCGCGTGAACGCGGACCGGACCGGTTTTGTTGCGACCATCGATGCAGAGAAGGTCGGAATCGCAGCCCGCATACTCGGCGGCGGACGCAGTCGTGCCGAGGATGCCATCGACCCGGCCGTTGGGATCATTGTGCGGGCGAAGCCGGGCGAGCATGTCGTCCCCGGAGATGCCGTGTTCGAGGTGCATTACCGCGACGACGCGAAACTCACTTCCGCACTGCCGATTCTGGCCGGAGCGTTCCAAGTGACCGAGGCGCCACCGGCAGAAGCCCCCCTCATCCTGGAGGAACTCGCGTGACAGATCCGCTGATCGCGGCCGCGACTTCGGCACGAGAGCGGGCGTTCGCGCCGTTCTCGAAGTTCCGGGTGGGGGCTGCACTCGAAACACCCGACGGCGCGATCGTTCCCGGGTGTAATGTCGAGAGCGCGAGCTACGGTCTCACGATGTGCGCGGAGCGCGTCGCGATCTTCCGCGGGGTGGCTGACGGCTTTCAGCGCTTCACTCGCGTGGCCGTCGTCACCGATACCGCGACACCGACGCCCCCGTGCGGGGCGT
This sequence comes from Gemmata massiliana, assembly GCA_000531095.1. Taxonomy (GTDB): domain Bacteria; phylum Planctomycetota; class Planctomycetia; order Gemmatales; family Gemmataceae; genus Gemmata; species Gemmata massiliana. The sequence goes on from HG799466.1 coordinate 36,992, forward strand.
GCCGCCAACTGCTCTGGGAGTTCGCGCCCGAGGCCGAGGTGTTGCTCGCTAATCTCAAGGGCGATGTGTTGAAATGGACCGTGCGCGACCTGATCCCCGGCGCGTTTGATGCGAACCAACTCGGCGAACCCGGAGCTTGAGGCGATCTGATGCCCGCACCCGTTACTGTTTCGACGCACCCGTTGGTTCAGCACAAACTCGCGCGCCTGCGGGCCACGGAGACGCGCCCGCCGGAGTTCCGCGAACTGGTCGCGGGGATCTCTCGCGCTCTGTTCTTTGAGGCGGCCCGGGAGTTGCGCCTCGAACCGGTTCGCGTACAAACGCCACTCACAGAAACGACGTGCCACCGGATCGCGGACCGCGTGGGCCTCGTGCCGGTGCTTCGCGCCGGTCTGGGAATGGCGGACGCGCTGCTCGACGCGCTCCCGGAAGCGGCCGTGTGGCACCTCGGATTGTACCGCGATCACGCGACTCTCAAGCCGGTGACGTACTACAACAAGCTGCCGCCGAAGCCGGACATGGACGTGGGGATCGTTCTCGATCCGATGCTCGCGACCGGCGGGAGCGCGATCGCGGCCCTCGACATTCTGAAGAAGACCGGCACCCCGTGCCTGATGTTCGTGGGGCTGATTGCCGCGCCTGAGGGCGTGGCGGCGCTACAGACCGCACACCCCGAAGTGCCTATTTTCCTCGCCGCGCTCGACGCCAAACTGAATGACGTGGGCTACATTGTGCCCGGCCTCGGTGACGCGGGCGATCGACAGTTCGGGACGTCTTGAACTGTCGTCACTTGATATCCATTTCGCGCGGTCGGGCCGCGAGCACGACCGCGGCCTCGCCCGGAACCCACCAGTTGTCGTCGGTGTCGAGCGGAGCCGTGCCGTGGCCGCCGTACTTTGGGTCTTCGCTCGACCAGATCGGGTACCAGTGCGAGTGCGCTTCCGGCGGCGCAAGTAGCGGTTCCGGGGCCGGGTCCAAGTGCAAATCGCGCCCGAGGTTCACGACCAAGAGCCGGTCCTGGTCGCCCGGTACGAAGAACCGCAGCACGAACGCTTCCGGGCCGAGAATCGCACCGTCCATGACCTTCGAGCGGAACGCGGGGTCGATCTTGCGCAGCGCGAGCAGATCGTGGTGTAGCGCGAGCCATTCCGGGCGCGAGTCGCGCTCGGCTCGGTCCAACTTGGACCGCTCGAACGTTTTCATGTCGGCCGGGTCCGGGACCAGGCTCATGCCTTCCACACCGGACTGGCTGCGGAACCGGCGCATGCTGTCGCGGCGCCCGTTGAAGACGGCTGCTGCGAGTTCCGGGTGGTGATCCGCGAAGAACAGGAACGGTTTGGTGCTCGCGTACTCCTGCCCCTGGAACAACAACGGAGTGGCGGGGATGAGCAGCAGATACGCGGTCATTGCACGGAACCGGGCCGGGCTGGTCATCTGGTTCACGCGGAAGCCGCGGCCGGAGTTCGCCACCTGATCGTGGTTCTCCAGGAACGCGACGAACCGGTGGCGCGGGATGTCGAACGCCGGGCGCCCGCGGCGCCGGTTGTGCCACCGGTACTGCTGCCCCTGGTACAGGAACCCCCACTTCGCCGCGCTCACGAACTCCTGCGGCGTACCGCGGTAGTCCATGAAGTAGCCCTCGTTCTTGCCGCTGAGCGCCACGCGCGCGGAGTGGTGCAGGTCGTCGTTCCAGATCGCGTCCAGCCCGCACCCGCCGTTCTCGCACCCGCGGACGAGGTTCGCGTCCTGCGGCTCGTTCTCGCCCATCAGGAAAGTCGCTCGCCCGCGGGCCGCTTCCCGCACGCGGCGCGCGATCTCCGTGAGGATGTGCGTCGGCGAGTCGTCGAAAATCGCTTGCGTCGCGTCCAGGCGCAGCCCGTCGATGTGAAACTCTTCGATCCAGTACGCGGCGTTCGCGATGAAGAACTCGCGCACGGGGCCGGAGTCCGGGCCGTCGAAGTTGAACGGCTCACCCCACTCGGTTTTGTGGACCGTGCTGAGAAACGACGGGGCGAACTCGCGGATGTAGTTCCCGTCCGGACCGAAGTGGTTGTAGACGACGTCGAGAATGACCCCGATGCCGTTCGCGTGCGCCGCGTTCACGAACCGGCGGAAGTCGTCCGGGGTTCCGTAGAGTCGCGTGGGGGAGAAAAGGCAGGTGCCGTCGTACCCCCAGCCGAACCGACCGGGGAAGTCGGCGACCGGCATTACTTCGATGGCCGTGATGCCGAGCTGCGCGAGTTCGGGCAAGTGCGCTGCGGCAGCCGCGAACGTACCCTCGGGCGTGTACGTGCCGATGTGCATCTCGTAGAGCACCTGGCCCTCGGCTTTAAGGCCGGACCAGTGAACATCGTCCCATCCGAACCGTGCGGGATCGACCACCTGTGACGGCCCGTGGGGGCCGTGCGGCTGGAAGCGCGAGGCCGGGTCCGGGTAGAGTGACTGCCCGCCGTCGAGCCGGTACCGGTAGCGTGCGCCGTCGCTCGCTCCGGACGCGAACCCGGAGAAGTATCCTCCGCCCTCGGCCACGAGTTCCAGATTCGGCCCACCCTCGAGAACCACTTCCACGCGCGAGCGGATCGGCGCCCAGACGCGAAAATGCGTCCCCCCGCGCGTAACTTCTGCACCAATCGGGTACCGCCGAGCGTAGTCGGATGACGACATTATTTCCCTCACTCACACAGTTCGGAGCAGTGCTACCGGGAACGCTCCCAGGACCGCGCCCACCGGCAGGGAACCGCCGCTCGGTTCCACCGCTGCTCCCGTAAACACATTCTCCCAACGTGCGCCCGCAAGCTCTTCGGGGAGCGGTAGCGCGGTGTCGCCCCACGCGCTGTGACGGGCCGGCAGGCGCGGAACAATGACCGCGGCAGCCCGTGACCCATCCGTGCGGAGAAACGCAAACACGCGATCCGTCTGATCGCCAATTGCCGCGAGCGGTACGTACTTACCGCGGGCGAACACCTCTGGCCACTCGCGCCGGACGCGCAGTGCGAGGGCGGTCACGAATAACTTCGTGCGCGGGTCGGCGAGGTTCGCAGCGAGTTCACGCGCGAGGCGATTCCGACCGTCGCTCGTGGCACTTCGGGCATCAATGTCGCGCAACCACTCCGCACGCGAATCGTAATCGACCGGCCTGCGGTTGTCCGGGTCCACGAGCGAGAAATCCCACGATTCCGTTCCCTGGTAGGTGTCCGGCACTCCGGGGGCCGTGCAGCGGATCAGTGTTTGTGACAGCGAGTTGATGCGCCCGAACCCCGCGACGCGCTCGGCGAACGCCCTCAGATCGCGGAGGAACGCGCCGGAGACGTCCGCGTCCAGCACGCGGTCAACAAACGTCGCGATTGCGGCTTCGTACTCCGAGTTCGGGTTGATCCAGCTCGTATGAACTTTCGCCTCAGCCAGTGCCTTCCGCATGTACTCGCGGATGCGCGGGGCGAAATCTGAGGGGGTGAAGGGGTGAGCGGGTGAAGGGGAGATAAAAGCCTCCGCACCATTTGTCTTTCTCACCTCTTCACCCGTTCCCCCGCTCACCCCTTCTCTTCCCAAAGGCCATGCGCCGGCGAGCGTTTGGTACAGAAGGTACTCTTCGTTCGCGCCCGGAGCTAGCGTACCGTCTACTTCGGTTCTGTGCGCGTGGTTCAGCTCGGACCAGTGCATTACGCGCTCGGCCCACTCTTCGGGGATCTCCGACAGCACGCTGATTCGCGCCCGCACGTCTTCACCGCGCTTGGTGTCGTGTGTCGAGAGCGGTGACAACCCGCCGGGTATTGTGGTACGGGCGGCGAGGAAGGCATGAACCGCGTCCGGTTTCCACCCAAACTTCCCCGGCTCCCCGCCTACTTCGTTGAGCGAGGTGAGCCGGTTGTACACGTAGAACGCGGTGTCTTCCACGCCCTTAGCCGCCACCGGCGACGTGACCTGCTGGAACTTGCCGGCGAACGCTCTCTGGAGGGCACGGTACTCGGCTGAAGCCGGCCCGCTCGGCGAATCTTTCAGGAGCACAGTATCGCGGATGAAATCGAACACCGCTTTGCCCAGAAGCGGGTTCCGCCGGTACGCCCAGCGCGTCGCCTTCCCAACAACGGCCTTATCGGTGTCGGTTACGGTGTCGGTAACGTAGGACCGGTACACCGGGAAGCACGCGACCACCTCGCGCAGTGCTTTCCGGATGCCGTTGAGCGTGAAGTCGCGACTGCGCCGGTCGAGGCGCGCGATGCGGTCGAGTTGGTGCGCGAGCGCGTTCAGTTCGCTCGCGAGCGACGACTGCGACACCTGGCGCTTCCCGCGGTACACCACTTCGGGCCACGGATCGTCCAGTCCGGTGAACTGCTGGTAGAACGCGGTGAGCGGGCCTTCACCCGAACGATCGACGAACAGACCGTTGACCGCGTGAATGAACTCGTAACCCGTTGTCCCGGCACAAGCCCAGTCGGGGGGCAGTGTTTCGCCGTCGCCGAGGATCTTCTCCACCACGACGTAGAGCGGTTTCTCGCCTCCGCACGCGGACTGGAGCCGGTCGAGGTACTCTTTGGGATCGAACAGGCCGTCCGGGTGGTCGATGCGCAATCCATCGGTGATCCCCGCGCGCACCCAGCGGAACCAGGTCGCGTGGACCGCATCGAACACCTCCGCGTGCTCGGTACTGAGCGCGGCGAGGTCGTTCACGTCGAAGAACCGGCGGTAGTTGATCTCGTCCGACGCGACGCGCCAGAAACACGGGCGGTACGCTTGCGCTTCGAGGAGTTCGTCGAGCGCGGCGAAGCTCGCCGGATCGCCCGCTTTCCCCGCGATGGTGACCAGGGCCGCGCTTATCGCGTCGGCCGCTTCGGGGAACCGCTCGGCGAGTTCCGTGAGCCGGCGACGAATTGCAATTACCTCCACGCGCATTTCCGCAACGCGCGCTGCGTCCGTCTCTGTTCGTGGCGGAAGATTTTTGACCGCGTGGAGAACGCTCGCCAATTCGATCACTGACGGGTGCTCGGGGCCGAACTTCTCTCGCACGAGGATCGCGGCCGGTGCAAGAATACGGTCGTAGGTGCGCGGATCGAGCGGGAGCTGGTTGTCGTGGACGCGGACGGCGAACCCGCCGTTCTCGAACGCGGGCACGAATTGCCCGGATTCGAGAACGGCCCCGTACTGGTCACCCAGTACGGGGAGCAGCAACCGGCCGTGCATCTGCGGGCGCGGCGAATCGTTCCATGCGATGTCGAAGTGCCCGGCGAACCGCGACGCCTGACCGTGTTCGAGCAGGTCCGCCCACCACGAGTTCCCGGTTCCCACACACATGTGGTTCGGCACCGCGTCCAGAAGTAACCCCATGCCGCGCTCGCGCAGGTCTGCGCTCAGCGCAGCGAGATCGTATTCCGTTCCCACTTCGAGGTTCAGCACGGAGTGATCGATCACGTCGTAACCGTGCGTGCTCCCCGGACGCGCTTTTAGGATGGGTGAGGCATAGAGGTGCGTAACACCGAGCGCGTGCAAATAGGGCACGATCGCGCGGGCATCGCGAAGTGTGAAGCCGGCGTGAAACTGGAGCCGGTACGTCGCCCCGGGAACGCGCGCCGCGCTCGCCGGGGTGTAAGAGGAACTCATTGAGCCGTTTCTTTTTAAATCCGCGGTCGCGGTTCCGGACCCGACCTCGCCGGCACACGTCTGCATTCAAACTGTGGCGAGTAGGAAGATGCAAGTTTCGCGCCTACTCCGGGTCAGAGGCGGTGTGGTGGGGTGTTGTGTGCTGTCGAATGAACCAGAGCGGATCGGAAGAGGTAAAGAATTTGCAGCGGATTAACGCCGATCAACGTGGATTTGGAAAACGAGATTCGAGTGCCAAGAATGTGCGAAGAATGGGGTACCGAAGTTTTTCCGATCTGCGTTTATCTGCGTGATCCGCGGTTCCGGTTCTCTTCTGTTGGATATTTGTGAACAGAAGTGCGCAAACGAAACAGCGCCTCGCCGCTCGAAACCTCCGAGCGGCGAGGCGCTGGGTTCACGTTATTCGGACTTGGCGGTGTGCCCGAGCAGCTTTCGCCATGCGTCTGCGGTCGGGGCCGTGTCCTTTCCGGTGAGGTCGCGGAGCGCGGTCAGTGCGGCCTTGTGATAGGGCGACAGTACACCGGCTTCCTTCGGCGTGAGTTGGGCGCGATAGGTTTCGGCTTCATCGTCGGTCAGCTTGCGCGCGCGGACGAAGAAATCGAATCGCTGCATCTCCGGCCACGGGTGCGCATCCTTGACCGGTAGCAACGCGGAGAAATCCTGGCGCAAGTAGGTCACGTCGAGACGGATCAGCAGTTCCGGTACGGACTGCCGATAGCCCTCGGCCGGGGTCGGAAGTGGTTGCCCCTGAATCGCGACCTCGGCCGAGATCGCGTTAGCGTTCGGAGCGCCTGAACCGGTCGGTGCGTGGCACATGAGACAGTTGCGGTGGTGGTTCACCTTCACCATTTCGAGCGCCACTGTACTCGTCTTCCCGCCCATCTCTTTCGTCACCGGCATCCGCGGGTCGGCCGCGTCGAGGACCGCGAGCAAGTTGGGAATGAGATCCGTGCGTTCGAGTTTCGTGATCGCTTCCGCCGCGCGCTTGGCTACCGCGGGCCACGGGTACCGCAGACCCTTCACCAGTACGTCGGTGTAGTCCTTCTCGCGCCGCACCTTGAGAGCCGTAATTGCGGCCGCGCGCACGTCGTCTTCGGCCGAGAACAGAACCATGCGGGCCAGCGCCTTGGACGACTCGATGTGGGACACACCCGCGAGGTACTTCACTAACCCCAAACGGATCTCGGCCGTTTCGGGCGCGAGCATCTGCGTGAGCGCGGCCATGCGTGCGAGCGTGATGTGCTCGGTCGCTTCTTTATCGGCGCGCCCACGTGCGGCGTCCTCTTGGTCGCAGAGCGTGTTGTACTGCTGCCAGAACGATTGTGGTGCCCGAAACGCTTGCTGCGATAGCCCGGATGAATTCGCCACTGAACCCGCGCTTGCGCGGGCAATCCAGGCCATGCGTGCGAGCGTGATGTGCTCGGTCGCTTCTTTATCGGCGCGCCCACGTGCGGCGTCCTCTTGGTCGCAGAGCGTGTTGTACTGCTGCCAGAACGATTGTGGTGCCCGAAACGCTTGCTGCGATAGCCCGGATGAATTCGCCACTTGAAGTGCTTGCGCGGGCATGATGCTCGTGTCGATGAAGCCTTGTGCCCCCGCCTGGCCACCAAAGGACCGCACGGTTGTGACTGGGAACTGACCGGAACCGAGCGCCTGGCGCACGGTGTTCACAGCTTGCGTGAAGTATTTGGCGCGCTCACCATCAACACGGCAATCATCACCCATCGCGAACGGCATCCCGGCCAGGTCCGGCCGGCTCTCCAACAGCACGGACATGAACGCATCGGTTTTCTTCGCGTTCATGTGGTTGATCTTGGCCATCTGGTGCGCGGTCCGTTCAACGAGATTCACCTCCGGACCCACCTTTTCCGGCTTCGCCTGGAACTCGACCTCGACTACTTTCTTCAGATCGTCGGTGAGGACCGGGCCGCTAATCGGGGCGACCTTCGGCGCCACCGGGAGCAGATCCTTGACCGGCGTCTTCGGGTCGATCTGGAACACGAACCGTTGGGCAGACGGCATGCTGGGTACGCCGAGCGGGGGAATCGACGGCGGTGTCGGTGTGGGACTGGGGGTGAGCGCGGGTGGTTGATTCGCGGGCACAGGGGGCGTAGGTGCTGGTAGCGGCGTTCCCGGCTCGGCGCTTGGGGGCGCTGGTGAGGAGCCCGGTGGTTGAGCCGCGCTTAAAAGCGCGACTACGAATATTCCGACCACACACTGAATCGACTTCCGACAGCCGGTCATAACGTGCCCCTCCTGGAGTGGTAGATAACCGGCTCCGCTCCCCGATCGGGGCGAAGCGGATACGATGCTACCTCAAATTGAGGTGTGTCCACAAGGCGTCTGAAGGATTTCAAGTAAGATGTGACGAACAAGAGACTTCGATACGTTTGGAATGAAACGGGCGCCGGGGTTCCGTCCGGTCGGTGAGCGCTGTTATCATTGAGGGCCGCGCCACATTGGAGTTGAGATGCGCTTTCGACTCTTCGCCCCGCTCGTCGTTTTGCTGTTGGTGTCGCACCCGGTCCGTGCCGCGGTGGTCGTGATCGGAAACTACACGGACGCGGACATCGCGTTCACTATCGCCGAACCGGACGAAAAAGCCCGGTCCCACAAGGTACTTTCCAACACGGTTGTTCCCGTGTACGTCACCGGTCCGGCCGACATCGTGTTTACTGCGAAGGGGCGCGAGATGAAATTGCGCCTCGACATGTACAACGCTTATCTTTTTCTGCCCGATCCGACAGCAGACTTCCGCCTGGAGGGGCTGGAACTGCCCGGTGACGCCCTGGACCGTGATTCGCGCGCGGAAGTGAACCCGGTCCCGCGCGACCCGCCCGTGAAGGTTCCCGTGACGATGCTCGTGGACGACGTGGACCCGCGTGCGGACGAACTCTGGCAGAAGGAGCTGCGGAAGCGCTTCGACGAAGCCGCGGATGTGATCGAGAAGGCCGCGGGAGTTCGGTTCACGCTGGCGGGGTTCGACACCTGGAAGTCCGACCCGGACGCGAAGAACACGAGCGACTTGCTCGACGGACTCGAGAAAGCGGTGAAGGCGAAAGAAGGAGCGCTCGTTATTGGGTATTCGAGCCGCAAGATCGATGAAAAGGCCGATCCCGCGTTCGGTGCGGGTCGCGGGTTGAACGGGCGGCACGTCCTCATTCGCGAATGGCGCCCGCGGAGTGAACTCGAGCGCGGAGAGGTGTTGGTCCACTTCCTCGCACAAACACTTGGTGGCGTGAGCTCGCCCGATCCGGGTTCGGCGCTCCGGGAGAAACTCGGCGATCGGTACGCACACCGGCCCGGGGCCGTGGTCCGGCTCGATCCGCTCAACGCGCTCTTGCTCAACTTGTGGGCCGACGAGCGCCGGCGCGAACCCGGGGTCACGTTCGACTCGCTGACCGTCTCGAATCGCGCGCGGATGACGCGGATTTACAAGGCGCTCCTGAAGGCCGCGCCGGGAGATCCACTCGCAATCGCGTACCTCAACGAACTCGACCGCGATGTTGCGAAGAACCCGGACCCACCTTTGAAAAAGCCCGATCCGCCGGCGAAATCGACCAAACGCGATGAGATCGTGCGGAAGGTGGTCAAAGCCGTGACCGCCCGCGCGAAGCTCAACTCCGAGGCCGGAGCGCGTGCGCTCACGGGTGACGAACTCACGGCCGCTTACATCCGCGCGGCAGCGGAAACTGCGGTTCGTTTGCGCGGGCCGGAGATGGTGTCCGCGTTCCTGATCGCGCTCGGTATCGCGCTGGACGAAACCGGTGCTCTTGCTGACGATGCGACAACCGCGGGTGCCGTCAAGGACATCGAAACGCCCGAAGAACGTGTGGAGCGGCTCGCGGTACTGGGGAATCCCACACTCGGTGGGCGCCGCGACCTGTGCCGCCGGTTCTTTATCGGTTGCGCGATTGGTGAACTGCTCCAAGACGCAGCCGAAGACGCCGCGATCGGTCGGGCTCTGCTCGATCTTCACAAGCCGGCGAATTTGTGTGTGCCCGTGCTTGCGGCCGAGTTCGCCGGAATCACGTTTGGTCGGACCATGCAGCAGGACGTGGAACTACTTCACGACACACACCGCAAATTCACGGCAACCGACTACCTGCCGCCCATGAAGGGGCTGCGCGATTGTCTTTCGGTGGAGAAATTTGGGGAGCTGTATGGCGACTCCAGCGACGCACGATTCCTTGTCGTGCTCACTGACATCCGCAAGCGCCTCAAAGAGATGAGGGCATACAAGTGAGTTGCGTCTGCCGCTTCGTGCGGTCGTAGTACGCGGCTACAAAGTACCTCATTGTCTGATCCGCGCTATCGGCGTTATCCGCGGTTCTTTTTTCTGCTTCTACGCTACGACGATCCGAAACCGAACCCACCAACGCAAACGCCCGCGGTCCCAGAAAGGGTCGCGGGCGTCGACGTTTACTGAAATGGCTCACATTTCGCGGTCAGTCCAATTTCAGTTCGAGCGGTGTCGTTGGTGAGACCACCTCGGCCGTGACCCCGGACGTCAGCGGGTCCGCGTACTTCTGGGGGATCTTGAACCACTGGCCCTTCGGGGGCTTCGGCGGGGCCTCGACTCCCGATTCTTTCCGCGCCTGCTCCATCTGGAGCTTGACCGATTGCGGGACCGGTAGCTCGTAGTACGGGTCCGGACTGTAGACGCCGACCCGCGCCGGTCCCACCGGAACGCGCGGAACGGTGAACGTCCCGTCCGGTTGGATGTGGCCGTAATACGTCATCTGGTCCGCCCCGATGACGCTCACGGTGCCGTACACGACCGGGCGCCCGTGGTACGAAACCGACCCGCTCACGTCCGCGTGCGACTTCCCGCACCCCGTGACCGCGAACACCGCGACGAGTACGACCCAGCCCGCACGCGCGGCGGCGAACCGGCGCGCTCTTCCAGGTTGGTGTGCAAGTGTGTTCATTCGGGGACCACCTCGCTGCCGGCGATGGTGACCATCGCGGGGAGCACGCCGGTGCCCGCGGTGTACGCGAACAGACGCACGCTGCCGTCGGCCAGGAGCCAGTTCCCGCCGGCCGTGTGCGGGCTGTTGTACCGGTCCTGGCTGCACGAATCGGACGCCACGAACGGCGCGTAGCGCCCGGGCAGCGCCCCCGGGCACGCCGTCAGGGTGATCGCCCCGTTCGGGCCGACGCCGCCGAACGAGTTCTGGTTGGGGAACGCGAGCAGGGTGTGGTAGTCGGCCCCGGCCCAGGTGGTTCCGCGCAGCGTCACGTGGCGCTCGCCGACCGCGACCGTGTTACTCAGCCCGTCCGTGATGCTCGTCATTTGCACGCGCGGGCGCACGCTCGTGTCCGGGCCGAACGGGGTCTTTACCGGGAACATGCCGTTGCTCGCGTTCATCCCGAGCGGCCCCGTCGCCGGGTCGGTGTTCTCGTTGCTCCCGGTGACGCCCGCGTAACTGGCCCACGCGGGGAGGGGTGTCGGGTTGGCCCCGGCGGTCGGTGCAACGGCCGACGGGCACACGTAGACCGAGACCGATACGGCGCTCATCGCGGAGAACCCGGTCGCGACGTCCCCCGCCGACTTGCCGGCAGTCAGGCGCTGCACGGCGTCCTGCTCGACGTAGGGCAGCACGCGCATCATCCAGCCGCCGATTTCTTCCGGCGAGATCGCGGCCGAGCTCCCGGGTTGGTACGCCAGGAACGCGGGCATCTGCGCCCCGCCCAGGCTCGCGCTCAGGCTCGCGGGGAAGACCGGGCGGCCCGTGGGGAACCGCTGGTTCGCGTCGTGGTAGTTGTGAAGCGCCAGACCGATTTGCTTGAGGTTGTTCTGGCACTTGAGGCGCGCCGCGGCCTCGCGCACCTTTTGCACCGCGGGCAGGAGCAACCCGATCAGGATCGCGATAATGGCGATCACCACCAATAATTCAATGAGCGTGAACGCGGTTCGGCGGCCGATCGAACGGGGGACAATGGGCATAACTCGGTTCTCCACAAGGCAGTACGAGTGGACCCGGGTCGCGCTCCGGTTCGCGGGCACGAGCGGGGGATAAGTAAGCGGCCACGGCCGGGCCGTCAGCGGCGGAGCGAGCGGTGCCACTCTTCACCGAGCTCGCGGAGAGATTTCCCGGTCAGTGACACCCACAGGTCGTCCGTGTAGCGCCCCTCGCGGAGGGCCGCGTTCAGTCGGCGGACAAAAGTGGGGTCGTAGGAATCAACGAGGTAGGCCAGGAACGCGGCGGTCTCTTTCGAGTCGCCGTCGTATCGGGCGGTACCCGGATCGGGCGGTCCGATCGCACCCGGTTCAAATTTGAAGAACCGAATGTAATCCGCGACGCCCTGCACGAGCCAGTCCGGGGTCGCGCGCCCGTGGTACGCCTGGACGATGTACGAGGCCGCGTGGACCACGGCCCCGACGTCGTGCGGGTTCGCATCAAAGTACCCCGCGGAGACGATCAACCGACCGCGCGACGCGGCCACCAGCGCCGCCGGGTCGCGGCGCACGATGAACGGGATCAGCGTCGGCGGGCGGAACCCGTCGGCCGCGAGTTCGTCGACGATCGCCGGGTAGAACCGCTCGCACACCCGCGTCGTGCGCTCGGCCCACTGCGCCATTTCCGGGGCCGCGCTCGTGTCCACCGCGAACTCGATCGGGTACCGGAACCGGCCCAGTGCCGGTTCGGAATCGATCGCGATTTCGCTAATCATGAGCGGGTGCTGCTGGGCGACCGGGCGCACCCGGACCGCGATCACCTTTCGCCCACCCGCGTCCCCGCGCGCCGTTCCGCCGGCAAATTGGGCGAGCGGCTCGAAAACCGCGCCGTCCGCGGACGCTTCCAATCGCCCACCCGCCAGCGCCCACCCGCCGTTCCCGCCGCCGGTGCGCACGTCAACGCTCCGTACCGCGACCGCGCGGTCGAACACGAGCGTGAAGTGGTCCGCCGGGCCGGGATTCGTGGCCGACGCGAACGCCGTTGTGGGGTCGCCGTCGAACACGAACTGGCGGATCTGCCCGGCGTTCGTTCGGAGGCTCGTCTCGACAGTTACCGGGATCGAGGGCTTGGCCGGTTTAGAGGCGGCGGTTGCGGCCGCTTCGCCCGGTGCGCGAACGTCTTCGTTGGCCGGTTTTCCGCCGATCGCGTTCCACTTCTCCGAGACAACCGCGATCGCGCACAAGCCACCCAAGACGAACAGCCCGATCGCAATTTTCACTTTGGCCGAAACGGTCGCGACCAATCGGCGCATCAACGAGACGGCCGCGGGCGAAACGAGCCCCGGAGTAAGAGGCGCGCCCGCGTTGTATAACACGGCGGCCCGTGTCGTCATGGTGGCGAGTTCCGCGGGGACGCTCGCCGCGGCGATTCCGCCCGTCAGGAGCGTGGTCAGCCCCGCAACCGAGAGCGCGATTCCGCGCCGCGCGAGCCGAGCCTGGAGCAGTTCGCGCCCCTGGCGGAGCCGCCGTTTCAGTGTGCTGGGCGAGCACCCGAGGTGGTCGGCGGCTTCGTCGCCACTCATTCCTTCCAGGCAGCACAGTAATAGCGGTGCGCGGCACTCCTCGGGCAGCCCGGCCATTTCGTCGTCGAGGATGGTCAGTAGTTCGCGGCTGCTCACTTCGGTGAGGGCGTCGCTGCTCTCGCGTGCCGGTCGGCGCGCCTCACGCACCTGGCGCCGCGCGTGCCTCCGGCGCACGTCCCGGGCGAGTCGGTTGGCTGCTTCGTGGAGCCAAGTGCCGACCGATTCGCGCCAGGTCACGGTTCCGGCTTTGCGCGCGAGCACGAGGAACGTCGCCTGGAACACGTCCTCGGCGTCTTCTGTGCGATCGAGCACGCGGCGGCACGCGCGCAGAACCATCGGGCCGTGGCGCTGGAGCACCGCGGCGAACGCGGCCTCGTCGTTGCGGGCCTGGAACCGCAGGAGCAGTTCGCGGTCGGACAGTTTGCTGTCGGCCGTCGGCACCTCGGGTTCGTTGAGTCGATTGACCGACATCAGCAGTCTCGTTTGTGGCGGGAGAGACACCTGAATGAACACCGATCCCGACACGCGGAGCCGCAATGTGGTCGCCCAAAACAGTCGACCACCTAATGAATGGTCGGCGGCGGGAAATTGGGTCAAAATTCTCGCGATTTACTCGTGAGAATTACAGCTTTTGGGGATAAGTCTTTGAGAGATAGAGGTTTAAGCGAAGTCGCGATTCCGGTTTCGAGAGGACAGAAGTGATACCCGTAACGTTGGATACCACCTCTGCAACCGGACCTTAACTGAACTGCGTTCCGAAAAGCCACCCACTGGTTGCCCCTCAACAATGAATTAGAGGGCAACCAGCGGGCGATTGATGTTACCTGTGCGCGAACGCAGATTCGATCGCGTGGCGGTCGAACCCTTCGGGGATGCGGTTATCGGCCGCGTACTGATACAGCGCGGCGAGGAAGATTGTGTGCAGCGCCGAGCTGACCGCCATGTGCAGCAGGAACGCGATCCCGGCGGCCACCAGCATCGCGGCCCCCGGTACGGTCGAGCCTTGAATCAAGAGGAAAATCCCGGCCACGAACAGCAGGATCACCGGCAGGAAGAGCAGGAACAGGATGAAGTTCAGACCCATGTTGCCGACGATCGCCTCGCCCCACGTTTTGCGCAGGAGCGACATCGAGCGGCCCACCGCGGCGACCGGCCCGGTCTTTTCCACTACCAGTACCGGCACGACGAAGAATGTCATGATCGACCACGCGCTGCCCAGCAGCCACGCGACGATCTCGCCGGCCTTCTCGTGCGCGTTCTCGATCACCTTCAGCAGCACGCCAACGGTGGCCGACACCACCGCCCATGCGAAAATTTGCGGGAGCCGGGCGAACGCCATGCGGAACCCGTCGCTGAGGCTCGGGGTTTCGCCGTTGAACCGGAGCATCGCGCAACTGATGAGGGCCGAGTTGCAGAAGATGATGACGAAGTACGTGCAGAAGTAAAACGCGAACGAGACCGCGTACACCCAGACCGGCGGCCGGTTGTTGTTCTTCTGGAGCTGCGCCTGGAATTGATTCCAATCGACCAGCGTGGCCAGCGGCACCGCGAAGCTGAGCATCACGAGCAGGAACAGGAACCCGCTCACGAGCGGGAACAGCAGCAGGTGCTTGTCCCGCACGAGGACGCGCCAGGTGCTCCCGGCGAGGGAAAAACCGTTCGAGATGCGATCGAACATGGACGACTCCGTTATTGACACGTGAACAGCGATCCGAGTTTACCACAAGAGCACGGGGCCGCCACCGCGGAGGTGCGCCTTTCGGAGCTATTCGTTGCTCAGCCGTCGGGATCGGCCAGAATTTCTCGCAATCTTTCGGCCAGCGGTTCCGGGAACCGTTCCGGCCACGTGCTGTCGAGTACGCCGACACGTGTCATGTCTTGGAGGTGAACCCGATCGATCGTTCGCCAGGCGCTCAATTTCATTCGGATCAAGCGGGATAACGTGACGATCCGATAAGGCCGCACCAATAGTGCGTCGGTTACGGGTGGTAGCGGCTCGGAAGTTAGGGACAGAGTATCCCCCGCGAACCACAGCCGAACCGCTTGACGTACCTTGCCGTCAGCTCCGTCCAAGAACACGGCCGGTCGGAAGATTGGTGTCGCGAAAACGAATCCGACCCGCTCCAGAGCGGGCCGTGCTACATTCCAATCTTCACGATCGAGCAGGATATCAACGTTCGGCGTGTTCCGTATCGATCCTTCGTCTTTTAGGCCGACCCAATATGCAACCGCATTTGCCCCGATCACGGCGTGATTGAGATGCGCGCCTTCGAGTGCCGAAGTGGATCGCATCAGTCGCTCGCGCACCCGCTCCACGGCTTGGAACATTACTTCCAGTGAAGCGAGCCGTAGTTCGGGTGCACAGTCCATTGCAGTAGTTGCCAAGGCGATTGAGTGGCGCATGGGGTTCCGTGACAATGGGTTGTACCACCAATCCACGGTTCGGAGCCCCCATGCGCCGCTGTCAATGTAACCCGCAAACGGTTCTGAGCCAACACGCTTGGGCCGAGCTTCTGTACCGATTGCTCCTGGTCGGGGTGAGCCTGTTGATCCGGGCCTGGTGGATCGCGGCCCGCGGTGTCACCCTGGGGAGATCCGCTGGAACCTAATCCTGATCCTCACACCCGTTCCCATCGACACACACCAACCCGAGACACAAACTCAACCACCGACACGACCACCGACGACTGCGTAAGCATGGCAACTACTGCATTGCTCTGTTACGCAGAGTAGGCGAGTTCGGCGGCGGCGACGCCGCTCCCCGGTGTTACTTTCACGCCTGCTCCGCGGAGCACGTGCTCCAACGCGGCGAGGACCGATAGCACGCAGATCGAGCGGCTGTTGTAGCCCATGATCCCGATGCGCCACGCCTTGCCCTTGAAGTCGCCCAGCCCGCCGCCGATCTCGATGCCGAACTCGTTAAGCAGTTGCTTGCGGCCCGCGACGTCGTCGACGCCCGCGGGGATCTTGACCGCGTTCACCTGCGGGAGCCGGCACGATTCCGCCGCGATGTACTCCAATCCGAGCGCTTCCAGACCGGCCTTGAGTGCCCCGTGGTTGCGCAAGTGCCGCGCGTACCGGGCTTCCAGACCTTCTTCGAGTACCAACCGTAGCCCTTCGCGCAGCGCGTACACCATCGTGATAGGGGCCGTGTGGTGGTACGCCCGGTCGCCGCTCCAGTAGCTCTGGATCGAGGTGAGATCGAGGTACCAGCTTTGGACCTTCGTCTTGCGGTTCTTGAGCGCGTCCACCGCCCGCGGGCTGAAGCTGATGGGCGACATCCCGGGCGGGCAGCTCAACCCCTTCTGCGAGCAACTGAACGCCGCGTCCACTTCCCACTCGTCGAGCTTCACCGGCGTGCAGCCGAGAGTGGTCACGCAGTCGGTGATGAGCAGCGTGCCGAACTCGTGGCACAGCTTGCCGACCTGCGAGATGTCCTGCAGCGCGCCGGTAGACGTTTCGGCGTGAACCAGCCCGAGCACCTTCGGGCGCGTTTCCTTTAGGATGTCGCGCAGCTCGTTGAGGTCGAAGACCTGGCCCCACGGCTTCTCTTTGACCGTGAGTTTCGCGCCCGTGCGCCCGGCCACGTCGATCATGCGCGTGCCGAAGTACCCGATGCTGCACACCACGACCGGGTCGCCCGGTTCGATCAGGTTCACGAAGCACGTTTCCATGCCGGCCATGCCGGTCGCGGACACCGGGAACGTGAGCTGGTTCTTCGTCTGGTACACCTCGCGCAGCATGGTCTGCGTTTCGGTCATGATCTCCAGGAACTGTGGGTCCAGGTGCCCGAGCAGCGGCGTGGACATGACCGAGAGGACGCGCGGGTGGGCGTCACTCGGACCGGGGCCGAGGAGCAGGCGCGGGGTGGGGTTGAGCTGACCGGGGAGGGTTGTCATGGGATGGCTCGCGTTGGGACCGATTGAACTCGTTCTGTTCTCATGAAAGGGTGAAGGGGCGCGCGGGTGAAGGGGGGAAATGACAAAAGTGTAAGGCTTTTGCCTTTTTTACCCTTACCCTTCGGCCCTTCGCTTCACCAACTCGCTGACGGCCTTGAACTGCGGGTGGGTCGCGTCGGTCAGCCACTCGAACGCGACCGCCTCGACGGTGGTCGGGACCGCACCGGCCTGTTCGAGCCGGCGGAGTGCCGTGGAGTGGTCGAGGTCGTGGCGCGTCCCGAGCGCGTCCACCGGGAGGAACACGTGCAGCCCGGCGCGGAGCAGGTCCAGTGCGGTTTGGGCGACGCACACGTGCGTTTCCATGCCGACGAGCACCACGTTCGGGCGCCGGAGCATTTCGAGTTCTTCCAGGAACGTCCCGGCCCCGCAGCAACTGAACGCGGTCTTCGCGGGCAGGTTGGCCGGGAGCCGGAGCGCGATTTCCGGGGCGGTGGGGCCGAGCCCCTTGGGATACTGCTCGGTGGCGCGTGCGGGCACTTCGAGCAGGGCCGCGACGTCAAGCACGAAACCCGTGTTCCGCAGGAGCCCCGGGGCGCCCGGGATCTTCGCCAACAACTTGTCCTGGATGTCGATCACGACGACGACCGACGTCTCCGCGCGCAGGCGCTTCACGGTACTCATTCGTTACACTCGCGGTTCGAGGGCGCGCCGGAGCTGTTCCAGATCCTGGTCCAGCTCCGCGAGCCGGGCGTCCGACGGGGGAACCCCGCCGAACCGGTCTTGATAATACGCTCCCGCCCAGGTGATTGGAACCTCTGCGACGTCGGCGCACCCGGGGCGGGCGCGGAGCGCGTCGGCCGCGGCGAGTGCGAACTCCATCGGCGTGTCCCCGGCTACTGGTTCGATCCCGTGCGCGGCGAGCACCGCGACCAGTTCCCCGAACCAGCGGGCCGGGGGCGGCGGAGCGGGCGGCGCCGATGCCCGCGCGCGGCGCCACCGGAGCACGGCCCGCACGCTGAACACGAGCACGATCACGTTGACGAGCGCGAGGAGCGTGTTGACTCGCGTGAGCCAACTCGCGAACCCGGCGAGCTCCTTGCGGCGCTGCTCCGGGGTGTAATCGGTCACGTAGTGCTGGAACTGCGTCTCGACCCAGGTGTTCGCCTTGTTCCACCAATTGTTGTCCGCGTCGTTGTTCGCGTCGCCGCCGGGCGTGGGGTCGAGGCTCCGCCAGTGGAAGAGGTGGGTCGGCCCGTCGGGGTGTCGGTCGGGTTCCGGGATGGGGACCGACACGAACGCCTCGGCCCAGGCGTGCGCGTGCTCCTGTTTCACGAGGTACTTCCCGTCGCCCGCGTGCTCGTGCCCCTTGAAGCCGAGAACGAACACCGCGGGGATGCCCTGGGACCGGAGCATGAGGACCAGCGCCGTAGCGAACCGCTCGCAGTGCCCGGCTTTGGAGTGGAAGAGGAAATCCTCGATGGGGTCGATCTTGGCGTTCCCGCGCTTCAGATCGGTGGTGTACCGCAGGGTCGGGGTGGTCGCGAGGTGCGCGGAGAACGCGCGGGCGATCAGGTCGTGGTGCTCGGCGCGCGGGAGGCGCCGTTTGGGGTCGCGGAGCTTGGCCGGGTCGCGCCACTCGGCCGGGAGTTTGCCCCCCTCGATCAGCTCGACGAGGAGCTTGTCCGCGTACTCCTTCACGCGCTCCACGGGGTTGATGCGGAGCTGGTCGAGTGAGTCGTCGAGCCGGGAGTCGGCGATCTGGAACCCCGGTCCGAGGTCCGTGTCGGTTCGGGGCGCGTACTCCTGACGGTACTTGAGCGGGCGGTTGCGCTGGCGCGGACCCGGATCCCAGTAGAAGGTACCGTCGGGGGTGGGCATCCACCCCTGGTCGCCGTCCTCGGTCACGCCGATGAACGGGGCCGGTTGGTTCGGCAGCCAGAGGATCGGGTCGGCGGCGAAGTGGGCTTTCGACTTTGGGGGCAGTTCAAACGCGAGCGTGAACTGCCCCGGCCCGAGGTTCGGGGCGGCCCACGGGTTCGATTGGCGCGCGGTCCGGACGAGGTTCGGTAGGCGCTTCGGCTCCATGTTCCACGCGCCGCCGGTGTACTGCTGGTGCGTGCGCCCGCGCCACCGTTGGTCGGGGCTGACGTCCGTCTTCG
The DNA here is from genome assembly GCA_000531095.1 of Gemmata massiliana. Lineage (GTDB taxonomy): Bacteria > Planctomycetota > Planctomycetia > Gemmatales > Gemmataceae > Gemmata > Gemmata massiliana. The sequence goes on from HG799466.1 coordinate 56,130, forward strand.
GCGACCCGTCGGGGTAGGTCGCGGTCACCTCGAACGCGGTCTCGGAGTTCGTTTTGAGGGCGCCGGTGCGGTTGAGGTCCACCATCTGGTCCGCGGCGTACCCGATCTCGACGCGGGGCGTCCCGAAGTCCGCTTTGGGGGCGGACGAGCGCGGGGTCAGGAGGTAGACGGGGACCGCGACGACCCCCGCGCAAGCGGCCCATACGAGCGCCGACGGGAGCCCCGTTCGCGTGCCGCGCGGCTCGCCGGACGCGGCAGCCGCGTCCGGGACCACTTTGTTCGGGTCGGGGACCGGCGGAACGGCCCCGCTCGCACACCCGAGGTAGAACAGCGAGAGGCTCCACACGGCCGCGACGAGGTACAGCCCGACGAGCACGAAACACAGCGGCTCTTCGGCGAACGCCGCGGCCAGCCCGACGCCCGCGAGCGCGAGTCCGTGGAGCGACCAATAGTCGCCCGCGTGCTTCTCGCCGCGGGCGACTTTCGCGGCCAGGAGCATCATCACTAGCGGGCCGAACATCGCGACCATGAGCACGTGCCAGCCCATGTGCGCGAACTCGCCCGTGTCGATCTCCCGTTTGACGCGGTACGCGACCCACAGGCAGAAGCACGCACCGACCGCGCCCCCGAGCCGGTTCGCGGCCGGGATCGAGAGCAGTGTGAATCGAGTTTCGATGAAGTACAGTGCGCCGAGCGCGAGCACGGCCAGCACCGCGAACCCCGCGACCTCCGGGAGCATGGGGGCTTGCGCGTACCCCAGGGTTACGCACGCCAGCGCGAGCGTCAGATATGTGCTGAACCGGAAGGTCGCTTCGGTCGGCATCGGGTGCCCCGTGGTGGCTCTCGTGGGTGTCGGTCGCGGGCTATGCGGTCTTGGGTGGTTGGTACCACGGGAGCCGGTCGGTGGGGCAAACGGTCGCGAACGGCTTGCCCGTGGACCGCGCCAGTGTGCCGGCGAACGGCGAGTTCGGTCGGCTGCTCACAACCACTCGTGCTCCGCGCGCGAGGTGCCCGGCGAATACGGCCGTGCTCGGTGCTTCGACTTCCGGTCCGCCGGTCACGTCCGCGAGCGGGGCGAGAGCTGCGCGCATGTGCTCCTCGGAATGGGCGGTCCCGGTGCCGTGTCCGGGCACCACAACGGTGATCGGGCTGTCGAACGCGCGCCGCCACGTTACCGCGATCGTCGCCGCGAGACTCAGCGCGGCTTCAAGCAGGTCGCGGTCCGGGGGTGTCGGGGTCGGAGGGAGCCAGGGTTCGACCACCAGCACCAGTTCCGGCGACGGGGCCGTGTCGTACTCGCGCACCATCGGCTCGCCGCGGCGAGCGGTCGTGCGCCAGTGGATGTCGCGGATCGGGTCGCCGGTCCGGTACCCGCGCACGCCGCGCACTTCGGCCCGGTCCGTGGTCACACGGCGGAGCACCTTGCGCGAGCGCCCGTCGCCCCCCGCCTGCCGAATCACCCAGCGGCGCAGACCGTCCGGTTCAGCGACTCCCGGGGTCGGGAGCACGATGACCTCGTCCGTCGCGTCGCCGGGGAGCTGACACGTCACGAACCCGAACGGGAAGCTCGACACGAGTGCGACCGGCCCGCCGAATCGCCCGCGCGTCGGGAACGCGCGCGACGCGGTGCAGTCCAGTGTCTTGGCCCCACGGACGCGGTACGCCAGAAAGTTCGTCGTGCCCGCCCGCGACCGGTCTTCGACCGCAACAGTTACCGCCCGGCGCCCGAGGTTCGTGACGCGCACGCCGTACTCGGACCGCTCGCCCGCGAACAGTGGTCCCACCGCGAGGCGCCTGGCGCTCGCGCGGCGCACGTTGATCCGCGCCAGGATGCCGTTCAGCACGACCAGGGCGATCATCACGTACACGATGAGGAGCACCAGGTTGATGCTCTTGTACCACGCGATCGCGCCGACCACCAGGGCCACGCCGAGCCACGCGACACCGGCTGGCGTGAACTGCATCTGGGGGCCGTCGATCACGCCCTCGGAGCGCTTCATGCTGGCACCTTGAGTTTCGCGAGGATCTCGCGCACCACGGGGCCGGCGTCCGGGTGCCCGCCCGCGGCCCAGCTCCGTGTCACGAGGCGGTGCGCCAGGACCGGTTCGGCGAGCGCCTTCACGTCGTCGGGGACCGCGAAGTCGCGCCCGGCGGTGACCGCGAACGCCTGGACCGCCCGGTACATCGCGAGCGCGGCGCGGGTGCTCGCGCCCAGCGCGAGCTCCGGGTGCGTGCGGGTTCCGCCGATCAGGTCGAGAATGTACTCGGCAATGGACGGATCGACTCGCACCGTGCGCACGTAGGTCTGCAGCGCAATTACGTCAGCGGGCTGGAGGACCGGTTCAAGGGTTTCGACCGGTTCGCCGGCCCGGTGCTGCGTGAGGATCGCGCGCTCGGCCTCGCGGTCCGGGTACCCGACCTTCACGCGCAGCATGAATCGGTCGAGTTGGCTCTCGGGCAACGGGTACGTGCCCTCGAACTCGTGCGGGTTCTGGGTCGCGACGACGAGGAACGGCGGACCGAGCGGCCGCGTGTTGCCGTCCACGGTTACCTGTCGCTCTTGCATCGCTTCGAGCAGCGCGGACTGCGTGCGCGGGGTCGCGCGATTGATTTCATCGGCCAGAACCACTTCGGCGAACACGGGGCCGGGCTGGAAGATGAATTCGCTGGTCTGTGCCCGATAGATCGTGACCCCGAGCAAGTCGCCGGGGAGCAGGTCGGGCGTGAATTGGATGCGGTTGAATTTGCACGCGAGGCTGCGTGCGAGTGCCTTCGCGAGGAGCGTTTTGCCGACCCCCGGCACGTCGTCGAGCAGCAGGTGCCCGTCGGCGAGCAGTGCGACGGCGGCGAACCGCACGATATCGGGCTTACCCAGGAACACGCGCCCGACGTTCTTTTGCAGCGCGTCGAGGAGCGCGGCGAGTTCACGCGGGGAACGTGCGTTTGATGGTCCGTCGACTGGCATACGCGCGGTCTCTCACAAGAGGAACGACCGCGGTAATATACGGTTGCGTGGATGAAATGGTTCTGTGAACCGCACACGCAAGAGCGGCAAGCGAGTGAACCCCGCCCGCAAGGGCGGCGGGTTGCATTGTGTAGTGCGTTACCAGTTACGGTGAGTCACTACACCGGCACCCG
>HG799466.1:59282-62220 GCA_000531095.1 Gemmata massiliana
GGCGGCGGGTTGCATTGTGTAGTGCGTTACCAGTTACGGTGAGTCACTACACCGGCACCCGCCGCCCTTGCGGGCGGGGTTCACCTGTGAATTACGGCTTGTCGAACTTGATCACGCTGCCGATACCGCCGCGCAGGTTCGGGTTCACCGGGCGGTTGGCCATCGCCTCTTCCGCGGCCTTGAGGTCCGCTTCGTGCTCGGCTTGTTCCGCCGCTTCCGCTGCGGCCTCTTCCTCGCTCGCGATCTTCTTGAGGCTCAGAGCGATGCGCCGGGTGGTCGCGTCCATGCTCAGGATCTCGACGATGACCGTTTGGCCCTCTTCGATCACGTCGCGCACGCGGCGCACGCGCTGCGTGGACAGTTCCGAGACGTGGATCAGCCCCTCGACGCCCGGGGTCAGTTCCACGAACGCGCCGAAGTCCGCGATGCGGGTGACCTTACCCGTGACCCGGGCGCCGGCCTGTACCTGCTTCGCGTACTCCTCGAACGGGCTGACGGTGAGCTGCTTCATGCTCAGCCCGATCTTCCGCGCGTCGAAATCGATGCGGTTGATCTTCACTTCGACCTGCTGACCGATTTTCACGAACTCGGACAGGTCGTTGACCCGCTGCCAGGAGAACTCCGACGCGGGGATCAGTCCGTCCGCGCCGCCGAGGTCGACGAACGCGCCGAACGGCTTGATGCTGCGCACGATGCCCTTGAGCACCTGGCCTTCCGAGACGTTCTTCCAGAACTCTTCGGCCTTCGCTTGCTTTTCCTTCTCCTGAACCGCACGGCGGCTCACGATTAGGTTCCGTTCTTCCGGGTTGACCTCGGCAACCATCACTTTGAGGCGCTGGTTCACGAACTGGTCGATGTTCTCGACGCGGTACAGATCGAGTTGGCTCGCGGGGAGGAACCCCTTGATCCCAGCAACTTCAACCGTGAGGCCGGTCTTGTTCTTGTTCGTGCCGGTGACGCGGGCTTCCACGATCATGCCGTAGGCGACCTGCGACCAGTCGTGAACGATCTGCGTGGACCCCTCGCGCGTGAGGATCAGCAAGCCGTCGGCGGAGTCGTAGTGGTCGATGTCGAACTCGACCGCTTCGCCGACCACGGGCTTGCGGCCCTCGAACTGTTGGAGCGGGAGCACGCCCTGGCTGCGCCCGCCGGGTACTTCGACGAACACGTCGTTGCCGTGAACGCCGACGATCACGCCGGTCTTCTTCCCGCCGCCTACGGTCCCGGCGGCGCGGGGTTTCTGCACCGTCTCGACGGCCGCGACGGTTTTGGACACGTCGAAGTCTCCCATCGCTTGCGCGAGCTCGTCTTCGATGAGCTTGTCAAGTTCGCGGGCGTTGGGCTTCGTGCTGCCGACGTAGAGCTGCTGCGGCGCGCCACCCGGGTTGTACGGCTTGTCGCTGCGGTTCGGGCGGTCGCCCCCGCGATTCGGTCCCCCGCGGTTCGGGCCACCGGGACCACTCGGGCGCGGGGCACCCGGTCGGGGCGGGCCTTTGCCTGCGTAGGGCGCTGGGCCACCCGGCTTCGGCGCGTTCGCGCCCGAGGCCGGCGGTGTCGCGGCGCTGGCGGGCGTTACGGGCGCGGCGGGTGTCACGGCCGGCGGGGTCGGTTGATCGGGCGTCGGGGAGGTATTTTCGGTGCTCATCTGCATTTCCTCACTTCTAACGGTTGAACCTATCAGACCGGTTCCAGCGCGACAATGTGAAGGTGAGTGACCGGACCCGGTTGCGCCTCGTAGAATCCGGTTCATGTCCAACGGCAAGCACAGGAAGATTCGGCTCGCGATCGAGACCGTGGTCGCGATCGTGATCGTGATCGCGGTGGGGTGGAGCTTCCACAATACCCTGAAGGGGATCGAACCCGGGACGCTCCCGATCCGCGTGCGCGTGGAGCTGCTAATCCCGGCCGGCGTGCTGTACCTGCTCGCGCACCTGTGCTGGTCCACGTTCTGGGTGCGGCTGCTGCACAGCCAGGGCGTTCGGGTGTCGTGGGGGATCGGGTTGCGGGCGTATTACATCAGCCAGTTCGGAAAGTACATTCCGGGTAAAGTGGCGGTGCTGGTGATGCGCGTGGCGATGCTACGGCACCAGGGGGCGCACCCGATTCCCGTTGCTGTGACCGCGACCTACGAAACGCTCACGAGTATGGCCGCGGGCGCGCTTCTGGGGGTACTGTTCCTGCCCACGTTGGGGGTGCTGCCGCCCGAAGTTTCGGGTCGCACGACTCTTTTGTTCGCAGTCGCCGCGCTCCCGTTGGGGCTGGCAGCTCTAAACAAACTTGCGGTCCGGATCGCGAAGAAGCGGCGCGGGCCGGGCGCACCGCCGTTGCCGTCACCGTCCGTTTTGCTTTTGGCTCAAGGACTTGTTCACGGTGCGTGTGGGTATTGCTTACTGGCACTTAGTCTGGGGCTAACCGTTCACGGACTGCTGCCGGACGCGCCGGGATGGGGCGCCAGGGCGTTTACGATAGACTTGGCCGCGGTCGCGCTGTGCTACGTCGCGGGGTTCGTGATTGTGGTCGCACCCGGCGGACTCGGTGCCCGTGAGTTTGTGTTGCGGTGGGCGCTGGCCCCGCAGTTCGTGTCCGCACTGGGTACGGAGCACGCGGGGCAGGTGGCCATTGTGGTGGCCCTCGCGCTCCGTTTGACGTGGACCATTGCGGAAGTCGTGGTCGGTCTTTTACTCTACGCGAAGAAGCCTGCTCTCCCCCCACCGGTTCGTCACGACGAAACGATTCCGATTCACCACGAGAAGTCGCATGCCAAGCCGTGACGGACACGATGACCAACCTCCCCCCCGTCCCCCTCTCTGAAGGGAAGGGGGAAAGCCAAAGTCAACCTAACCCCCTAACCCCCTTCCCTAAAAAGGAAGGGGGAACAGAACCAAAAACAGAAGTCGGTGCGCCGGTTTTAAGCCCCTCTCCCTTTGGGGGAGGGGTT
>HG799466.1:62334-88911 GCA_000531095.1 Gemmata massiliana
GGGGAGGGGTTACAGTCACAACCTACCCCCCCGTCGCCTCTCCCTGAAGGTAAGGGGATAGATTCTGGCGCTCTCCTCTCGCTGGTGATTCCCGTTTTCAACGAGCGGGAGAGCCTCGTCGCGCTGCACGCAGAGATCGCCGAAGTCGCGCAGAAGCTTACCGAGCGCGTCGAGATGATCTTCGTCGACGACGGCAGTAAAGACGGCTCCTGGGACATCGTGTGTGAATTGGCTGCCAAGGACGACCGCGTGCGCGGGATCAAGTTCCGGCGCAACTTCGGGAAAGCGGCCGCGCTCGCCGCGGGGTTTTCTGCAGCACGCGGGGGCGTCGTCATCACGATGGACGCGGACCTGCAAGACGATCCGCACGAGATCCCGCACTTTCTGGACGCGCTGCGGGGCGGGTTGGACGTCGTGAGCGGCTGGAAAAAGGTTCGACACGACCCCTGGCACAAGGTGTTCCCGAGTCGCGTGTTCAACAAGTTCCTGAGCGTGCTGACCGGCGTTCATCTCCACGACCACAACTGTGGGATGAAGGCGTACCGCGCGGAATCGCTCCGGGAGGTTTATCTGTACGGAGAGCTTCACCGGTTCGTGCCGGTCCTCGCGACCGCACGCGGGTTCAAGGTGGGCGAACTCGTCATCCAGCACCGCGCGCGGAAGTTCGGCAGTTCCAAGTACGGTTGGAAACGCTTCATCAAGGGCGCGCTCGACGTGACCACCGTGCGGCTACTCACCGGCTTCGGGCGCCGGCCGAACCACTTCCTCGGTGCGTGGGGACTGACGTTCGGGAGCGGTGCGGTGTTCGGCCTGCTCCTGCTACTGGCGAACCTGTTCCTGCGGCTGATCGACGGCACGCTCGGCGCCGGCCCGTTCACGCAAATGGTCGTGTTGATTCTGTCGGTGGGTTGTGGTCTGCTCGGTGCCCAGTGCTTGCTGGCGGGTTTGGTGACGGAAATGACCGTCGCGCGGAAGTGGCTCGACAACGACCCGTACAGCGTCGCGGAGCACACACCAACCAAGCAGGAAGCCCGCTGATGGCCGCTGAACCGTCCGACATGCGCCGTTCGGCGTTCCTGCTCCTGGCGGCCGCGGCCGTGGCGATCGCCGCGGCGAAAACCGTTGGCGCGGAGAACGTGATCGAGCCGAGCCGGTACAAGGCCGCGGAGAAGGGCGGGTACGGCGCCGAACCGGACCGCAAGTGGCCGGACACGCGGCCGGACCCGATACCCACGTTCAGCTCCAACGACAAGTCGCGCTGGGCCACTGTTCGCGCGCTGGTTCACAACCGCACGTTCGTGATCGGCAAACGCACCTACCCCGACCCGAAAGACTCCACGAAGTACAAGGACGAGGGCATCGTCGCGGAACCGGCCTACAAGAGCCTGGACATCGTGATGAACCCCGAAACGAAGGAGTTCTATTCGAGCAAGCCGCCGCTCATGTCGGTGCTGGTCGCGTGCGAATACTGGCTGCTCAACCAGGGGTTCGGGTGGGACATCGGGAAGGACCGCTGGCTCGTGATCCCCGTGATCGTGCTCACGTGGAACGTGCTCCCCTTACTGGTGTACCTGTTGCTGATCGGGAAACTGCTCGACGCGACGGGTAAGACCGACTTCGGGAAACTGCTCGCGTTCGCGGTCGCGTCCGTGGGGACGTTCCTACTCACGTTCACGGGCACGCTGAACAACCACCTGCCGGCGGCGTACTGCGTATTGTTCGCGAGCTACCCGCTGTTGCGAGCGGTCGCCGAGAACCGCGACATGACGCCCGCGGGGTACTGCGGGTGCGGGTTCTTCTCCGCAGCCGCGGCCACGTTCGAGTTACCGGCGCTCGCGTTCTTCGCGGCGCTCTTCCTGACGCTGTTCATCGCCCGGCCGCGAAGCACCATCCTGTTCTTCATCCCCTGTGCGGCGCTGCCGTTCGCGGCGCTGTTTGCGGCCAACTACGCGGCGCTGGGGAAGCTCCTACCGGCCTACAGCGAGTTCGGCGGCCCCTGGTATAATTTCGAGGGCAGCCACTGGGCGAAACGCGGAACGCCGGCCGCAAAGGGCATCGATTTTAACGACGAGCCGACAACGGTTTATGCGTTCCACCTCACACTCGGACATCACGGGTGGTTCAGCCTGACGCCGGTGTGGTTGATCGCGTTCGTCGGGCTACTGGTTATGGGCATCAAGAGCGCCCCCGCGGTGCAGAAGCTCTTTACCAACAAAAAGGGCACGGGCTGGACGCCGGAACTGTTCGCGGCGATGACGCTGGTGGTGTCAGTTGCGGTGTTCGCGTTCTATTTGACGCGGGTTCAGAGCTACAACTACGGCGGAAACACGAGCGGCCCGCGGTGGCTGTTCTGGCTGATTCCCCTGTGGGTACTCGCGATTCCCTCCGCCGCTGATCGACTCGGGCGCAGCGAGGCTGGGCGCCTGTTGTGCGCAGCGCTCCTGGGTTTCGGTGTGCTGAGCGTGTTCTACCCCGCGTGGAACCCGTGGCGCAGCCCGTGGATACTGCAACTGATGGAGTACAACGGTTGGGTGCGGTACTAGAGTTTGTTGTTGGGGAACTAAAATCGGGCCAACACTTCAGCGAATTCCGACCGGTTGAAGTGGCCGGTCCGGAATTATTAGCGGATGTTAGTAGCAGACTGTGATCCATTCGCGGGCGCGGTTCGCGCTCGTGCCGGGGTGAAGAACCGCGCCCATGAGTGAACTAGGCAACGATCCGCCGCTGGTTACGCGACCCGAACCGGAAGTCGCCCCTCTCGTCGTGCGCCGGCTCCCGAAACCGGGGTTCATCGAAGCGGTTCTGTGGTGCGTGATCTTCATCGCGACACAACTGCTCGGCGCGATCGTGGCCGTTACGGTCGCGTTCACAGCTTACGCGCTTGCGGCGCCGGACGCGAAGGCGTTTGTGGACGAGCAGTTCACCGCGTTCGGGAAGTCGGTCGACCTGAAGGTCGAAGGGGAGCGCCCGCCGATTCCCTTCGAGTTCGGACAAGCGCTCGCGTGGGGAATGCTCGCCGCGCAGGTCGTTTCGCTGGGGTTAATTCTGCTCGTGGTTCCGCGCCGGATCGGGCCGGGGTGGAAGCAGCAAATCGGTGTGCGCCGACCGTACTGGCTCCACATCGTACTTGTGCTGCTGCTCGTGCCGGGCTTCATCGTTATGTCGGACTTGATTCAGACCGTGTTCCTCACGCTTACCGGGATGAAACCGCCCGCGGCGATGAAGGCGCTCAACGGCGTGTTCGGTCAGTTCCCGTGGCCGCTCACGGTTCTGGCGGTCGCGATTGGGCCGGGCCTGGTCGAAGAACTTTGGTGCCGCGGGTTCCTGGGGCGCGGGTTGTGTGCCCGTAATGGTGTGGTTGTGGGGGTGCTACTCACGTCCGCGCTGTTCTCGGCCATGCACCTCGACCCGTCCCAACTGGTCGTGATCGCGGCAATGGGCGCGTACCTCCACTTCGTGTACCTCGTTACGCGCTCCATTTGGGCGCCGATCCTGCTTCACGCGATGAACAACGGTCTCGCGATCTTCCTTGCCCTCGCCATGAAACCGGGGAACGAGCAGGGGGACATCGTGGTACCTGCAATCGTTCACATCGCGGCTTTCGGGCTATTGGTGTTCGGGAGCGTGGCGCTATGGACGAGTCGCGCGGTCCCCGAAACGGTTTGGCACACCAAAGAGAGTGGGTCGGATGCGTTTGCGCCGCCGGCCGATGTGACTACGCGGTACGGATACGCGGAGGTCAGTCCGGCCGCGCTGATATTCACGATCGTGTCGTTTAGCACGCTGATGTACCTCGGGTATCACTTTTCGCGCTAAAATCGCCCCGATTGGGGGTGCTCGGACGGTAACGGACCGGTTCTGGCTTGCACCTTCTTGTCTTTGTCTTCTATGGTGAAGGAAGTCGCCTCCCCAACCCATGCCAATGGCTCAACCTCCCAGTGCGTTCCTCGTCGCGCGCCGCGACGACGGTTTCGGTGACGTGTTCCCTTTGCACGAGGGGACGCGGTACAAGCTCGGCCGCGCGCCGACGAACCGCGTCGTTCTGCGCGACGACCTGTGTAGCCGCGAGCACGCCGAGGTCTTCGCGGCCGAGGGCGGGTGGTTCGTGCGCGACTTGGGGAGCCTCAACGGGACGCACCTGAACGGCGAAACGCTCCGCACGGACCGCGCGCTGCGGCCCCTGGACGAGGTGCGGGTCGGCCGCACGCGGCTCCTCTTTATCGAAGAGATGAGCCAGTTGCCCGACCTGCCCAAGTCCGCGATCAAGCCCGTGGAGAAGGTGGACGGCCTCGAGATCCGCAAGCGCCTGAGCCAGACGCGGTACCAGCAGACCGGCGCGACCAACGTGCCCGAACCCGAGACGGTGCGGGTGGACGCGCGCGTGGCCCCGCCGCAAGCGATCGGCGTGCTGTACCGGCTCGCACTCGACATGGCCGCCGCCGCGGACACGGGCGAACTGTGCGCGCTCGCGGTGGACTCGGTGTTCCGCGCGACCCCGGCCGAGGTCGTGGCCGTGCTCGCGCTGAAAGAACCGAAGGAACTGGAGCTGCTGACCCACCGCGTGCGCGGGGGCGGGCCGGTCACGTACCACAAGGTGTCGCAGTTCGTCAGCAGCGAGGTGTTGTCCGGCAAGCAGGCCGTGCTCGCCGAGAACGTGGCCGCGAACCGGATGCTCGCGGACCGCGACAGCATCGCGGAACTGAAGGTCGCGAGCCTGATTTGCGCGCCGATCGTCTTCGACGACAAGGTGCTCGGGCTATTGCACTTGTACCGCACGCTGGGGCACTCGCCGCTCAACACGGACGACCTCGAATTCACGCTCGCGGTGGCCCGACAACTCGGTACCGCGTGGCACAAACTCACGCGGCAAGTGAACCTCTCGGCCGAGAACCGCAGCCTGCGGACCCAGCTCCGGATCGAGAGCGAAATCGTCGGCGGGAGCGAGCCGCTGCGGAAGATCGAGGGGCAGATCGCTCGCGTGGGCGAAACCCGGGCCACCGTGTTGATCCGCGGGGAGAGCGGGTCTGGCAAGGAACTCGTCGCCCGCGCGATTCACCAGAACAGTCCGCGGCACGAGGGCGCTTTCATCTGCTTGAACTGCGCCGCGCTCACCGAAACATTGCTCGAGAGCGAGCTGTTCGGCCACGAAAAGGGCGCGTTCACGGGCGCGACCGAGCGCATGGTCGGGAAGTTCGAGGCCGCCGACAACGGCACCATCTTCCTCGACGAAATCGGCGAGATGGCGCTCACCACGCAGGCCAAGTTCCTGCGCGTACTGGAGGGGCACCCGTTCGAGCGCGTCGGCGGGAACGTGGCCATCAAAGTGGACGTGCGCGTGGTCGCTGCCACCAACCGACCGCTCGAAGAGGCCGTGCGCGCGGGCACGTTCCGGCGCGACCTATTCTACCGGCTCCAGGTGGTGCAGCTCGACGTACCGCCGCTGCGCGAGCGCCTGGACGACGTACCGCTCTTGGCCGAGCACTTCCTCAAGAAGTTCGTCCGCGAAACTGGGCGGAAGATCAAGAGCTTCACCCCCGCGGCGCTGGACAAGCTCCGGACGTACCGCTGGCCCGGAAATGTCCGCGAACTGCGCAACGTGATCGAGCGCGCGGTGGCACTCGGGATCGGTCCGCAACTCGACACCGCGGACATCTGGCTGTCGGAACTCGACGTCGGGGCGCCGGTCGTGGGCGTGGTCACTGCCGCGTACCGGCCGGAGCCGCTCGACGACGTGGAGAAGCGCCACATCCTGGAAACGCTCAAGCACACCGACTGGAACAAATCAAAGGCCGCGACCATTCTCGGGATCGAGCGCTCTACCCTGGACCGGAAGATCGAGAAATTCGGGCTGGTAAAGTAACTCGCTTTGGTCATCAATTGCTTCTGTAGCCGGCCTCTGTCAACGAATTTCAATCCTTGGGAAGCGAAGTTGCGAATGTTCATGGAATTCGTGAGGTTTAGATCACTCGAGCGTGCGTGAGATAGAGGCGGCGTTCGAGCCGTCCCGACCTCTGCGGCACCCTTATATTCCCTAAGTCGTTGCCCGGATTCGAGCTCCAAGGATTGAAATTCGTTGACAGAGGCCGGCTACAGAAGGCCAATAATCAGCACGACTTAAGTATCAAACAGCACCCGGAACTGCATGCGAGCGGAGCCGCCGGACCGCGCCCCAGAAAACGGCGCCAGTAAGTGCGAGAACGGCACTTGGGGGCGCCGGTGTGGGCGTCACTCCACTCGTGCGGACGTCCAGCGTCCCCGTTCCGGCGGACGAATCGACGGGGTTCAGTGCGGGGTCGTAGAAGGACGTGAACGCGCTCCCGATGACAGAGATCTGGTACTTGTCGCCCGCGACGGTGGAACTCGTGTCGAGATCGAGAACCGCGAGGAGCCGCGGGTCCGAGCCGACGGTCGCACCGGACCCGCTCATCGTCCCGTCGCCCCCGAGGTACGTGTCGTTGGCGGTTGTGTTCGTGGTAATCAACACGCTGGAGGCGCCGGGGTTCGCGGCGTTAACGCTATCCGCCCCGAATACGTATTTGGAACTCGACAGTTCCGCGGCCGATTGGGGATCGACGAACCGCAGTTCGCCCGTCCCGCTCACCCGCGTGATCCGGAGTTCGAGCCCGAATATGTCCAACAACTCGCCCCCAGGAGCGTCGCTGGTGATGGTCACATTGAGTTGTGCGGGTGTACCGACCGCGACCGTATCACTGGAGATCGAAACGGTGAACGCGGCTCGGGCTTGAGTCGCCGGGAACAAGCAAACCAACAGAGCAAAAATATGTGCGATGCGCACGGGAGTTCCTCTTGGGATTGTGTCTGAAGGTGTATTTGCGTGATTCGTGGCGCGGGCCGAACCAGGGGCCGTGCCACGAGAAGTGACATCAGTCGTCGATCCAGAGGCCCGCGCCGAGGGCCGCGCCGGTAACGCGCAGAGCGTAGGTGCGGTCCAGGGCGTTGACCACGCCGTCCCCGTTCACGTCCCCTTCGAGACTCGGCCCGAGTTGCCCGTAGGCGCCCAGAATGAACGCACCGTCGGCCGCATCTACTTTCCGGTCCCCGTTCGCGTCCCCGAACAACCGGTAGAACGCGAGCGTGGTCTCGAACGTCCCGTTCCCGTCCAGGTCCATGCTCAGCACGTAGTACCCGTCGCCGGCGCTGGTGTTGCGGTTCCCGCCGATGCCCTGGGCGCCGAAATCGATCGACAGGCGCGCCCCGGTGACACTGACCGGCCCCAGCCCGACCGCGGTCCCGCCGGTGCCGTCCAGGTTGTAACGTGTGAGTTGGATTCGACCCGTGGAGACCACATCGATGGTGCTGGCGAAGTCCAAGTCCAGGTACCGCACGAACGAGCGCTCGGTCAGCCCCTTCTGGACGTCGAACCCGGTCACCTCGGCCACGTTCGCGACCGTGATTGTGAACGCGTGCTCGGTCCACCACCCGGCCGCGTTGGTCGTGCGCACCCGCACCGAGTAGCTCGACCGGGTCTCGAAGTCGAACACCGCGCCCGTAAGGAGTTGGTCGCCGGAGATCGTGAACAGCGCGTTATCGGCGCTTCCGGTTCCAACCACGAGCGTGTACGTGAAGCTGATCCCCGGGGTCGGAGCGGTGCTACTCAGGTACCCGATCAGCGTTCCCACGGGTTGATTCTCGGGCACTGAGTTGTTCGACAGTACCACGTCCGTTGGTGCGTCGCTCACCTCGAACGCGCCGATATCGACGGCCGGACCGCCGATGCGGAGGTACCCGCGCTGGTCGGTGGTCAGACCAGCACCGGTGGCGAGGGAGCTGTCGCCCGCGTCGAGGGCGCGACTGCCGGGCAGGAGGGGCATGGTCTGCGTGGGGCCGCCGTAGTTACCCAGCGTGGCCAGAAGGGGATCACCGGTGATCGTACCGACCAGCCCACCGCTGCCGTCCTGGACCAAGTTGTGACTGCCAGTAGCGACCGAGGCCAGGACCGAAATATCCACGCCGGTGCTGTGAGCCACGATTGTGTTGTTGATGATTAACGCGCTCTCATAGGCGCTGATACCACCGCCCAGGACACTGGCCGAGTTCCCGGCGATGGTGCTGTTCGTGATTGTCGCTGTACTCTGTTCAATGTCGACGCCGCCACCGATGCTTCCGGTGTTCCCGGCAACGGTACTGTTCGCGACCGTCAGGACGCCAGAAAAGCTCCCGATACCCCCGCCGATACGCCCCGTGTTCCCGGAGATGGTGCTCCCCGTAACGGTCAACGGCCCCAGATAGTTCCTGATGCCCCCGCCCTGCTCGTTGGCCGTGTTACCGGAAACGATGCTGTTCGTGACCCTTAGCGTACCGGTGTGGTTATTGATGCCGCCCGCCCAGTTCGCGGCCGTATTGTTGGAGACGGTGCTGTTCGTGATCGTCAGCGTACCCCGAAAATTGCTGAAGCCCGCGCCCTGGTCGCTGGCCGTGTTCCCGGTGATCGTGCTGTTCGTAACCGTTGCCGTACCCCACTCGGTGTCGATGCCCCCACCGATCCAGGACTCGTTGTTGGACACGGTGCTACCCGTGACCGTCAAGGTGGTGCGGTAGAGGCTCGCGATCCCCCCACCCACACTGCCGCTACCGTTCGCCTTGTTCCCAGAGATGGTGCTGTTCGTGACCGTCAGAGTGCCGCCGGAGAGGTTCGCGATCCCCCCGCCGTAGACGCTGGCGACGTTGCCCGAGATGATGCTATTCGCGACCGCGAGCGTTCCGAAGTTGACGACCGCACCCCCGTTATCGGCGTACCCGTTGACGAGTTTCAAACTGTCCAGTGTGGCACGGGCGGTGGAAAAGACCTCGAACGCCCGGCTCAAACCGCCCCCACTGATCTGCGTGCCCGTGGACGCCCCCACGATCGTGGTCTCGGCCGAATCGGTGAGCAGGAGTTCGCCCCGCGTCAGCGTGATGGAGGACACGGAGGCGTCGAAATTAATCGTGTCGGCCCCGGGGGTGGCGTTCGCCCGGTTGACCGCCCAGCGCAGGGAGCCGGTGCTGCTGTCGTCTGTCGATCTGGTTACGGTAAACGTGGACGGAACGGTGCGGTCCTCGAAAACCTCTGCGGCGAGGCTCACCCGGTTCGTCACGGGGCGCGCCCGACGGACCGGGGACGGGCGGGGGCGAAACAAACTCGAAATCCAGGACTTGAACACGATAGCGATCTCCTGAGCGACGGCAGCGCGAGCCGGCTCTCAGCCAACCGGGAGAGCGTGCGGACTCTTGAGGGGGACGTCGGTTACGTCGCGCTGCGCACCCAATGCGAGATCTCGCCCCGAAACTGGCCAAAAATGTGCGATCTTTTTTCGCGAGAGGTGTGACTTTAGCTGACGCGCGAAAAGCCGGAGAAGCCACCGCGGATGAAATCCAGCACAAAGCCGCCGCGGATAAACGCAGATCACGCGGATCAAGACAAGAAGCAAAAGAGCATCTGACAGTATTAACGGGATCGACAGGATTCCGAATTCCAATCCTGTCTATAGCTTCCGCGGTTCTGATCTGCGTGATCTGCGTTCATCCGCGGCGGCTTTGTGCTGGATTCCATCCGCGGTGACTTTTCAACCCGAGCGGGTCCGCAATTCGCGGTCATTCGCTCCCTAAAGTCGGGTCGAAGGCCCGGGCGACGCGAACGAACACGCCCGCGAGCACTCCCAGACCGGACATCGTAATAAGGGCCGAGATCGTTCCGGGTTGGAGCAGGAATGCGAGAAGCTCCCACGACCAGACCACCTTCGGCGGCTTCGGCGCGTCCCGACGGTCCAGCAGCGCCACTTCATCCGCACGCGGTTTCACGACCTCTTGCGGGATGCGCTCCTCGTCCTTCACCTCTGAGGGGTTCATGGTGTAGGGCGTGGTATCGTCGTCCTCGTCGTCCCACACGCGGGTGCGTTCGAGCGGGCGATCGGTGGCGGGCTTCACGTGCGCCGGGAGCGGGGGCGGCTCGGGCGCCAGTTTCAGCACCGGCTCCGGTTCCGACACCTCCGGTTCGTCTTCCACAACTATCGCCTTCACGCGCTTCTTCGGCGCGGGCGGGTCGTCTTCCATCAGCACGTTGTACCCGGCCAACTCGCCATCCGGCGTGTTGATCGGCGCCATCTCACTGGGCTGGAGCGGCGGCGTGTCCTCCGCGTCGGGCTCCGCGTCGAACTCCTCGACCTCCCGTTTCGGCTTCTTCTTTTTCTTCCGCTTGAACAGGTTCTTGGTGAACATCAGCGCGAACGCGAGCCGGCCGAGCAGCCGGGCGTAAAGGAGTACGGCGAAGCACAGAAGCGGCACGCCCATGAACAGGAGCGGGAACTCGCCCCGCGTCATGTACGCCCACTTGAACGCGATCCCGATCAGCGCGAACACCGGTAGCGTGAGGGCGAAGAACCCGACCGTCACGAGGGGCTTTTGCGCGAGTCGAGCGAACACGTCCAGGTTCATGGGCACCCACACGCTCGACGCGCTGAGTGAGGCCAACTGGCTCAAGGGATACAGCACCCAGATCACCAGTAACGGCGCCGCGAGTTTAATCCATGTGGCGTCGCTCCCGCTCGCGATCGTGCGCCCCACGAAGTACGCGGGGCCGGCCCACAACCCCATCAGCCACGCGAGGTAGAACACCTTGATGAAGTTGTTGGTGATCGCGTCCCCCTCCCAGGGGATCTCCTTCGCACCGGCCGCGGTTCCCTCCAAAACGCTGAGGTAGTAGTGCGCGGCGAACATGAGGAACGCGAACCCGACGATCACGCTCCCGGTCAGCGCGGGAACGAAAATGACGGCGTCAAGATTCATGAGGGTTCCCGAGGGTGTGATTCCCCAACAGGATACAGACGCGGCGCGCGGGGTGCGATTTCAGGGAACCGACGAGTGCGCTTCGCGCCGCAGAAGAGGTCAATCAAAAATCCGCCGCGGATAAACGCGGATCAAGACAAGAAGCAGAAGGTGAAGCTATTTTAAGCCCCGTGAGGGGTAGCACGTAGCCCGGATTGCGCTTCGCTACACCCCGAGCACGTTGGTTGCCACGAGCCGAGAGTACGCCCCAAAATGTTGGGATTCGGGAAGTCCGCCCGGGGTTGCGCTTCGCTACACCCCGGGCTACGCGCGGCCGCCCCTCACGGGGCTTAAAACACCTTCTCTGTCTTTTGTCTGATCCGCGTGATCCGCTCATCCGCAGCGGATTTTTGACCTCGGATCACACCACGGCCAGTTCCAGGCTCAGTTTCTTCGCGTCGGCGGCGAGCTTGCGCACGTCCTGGGTGATCCGCATCGAGCAGAACTTCGGCCCGCACATCGAGCAGAACTTCGCGCTCTTGAACACGTCCTGCGGGAGCGTCTCGTCGTGCATCCGGCGCGCGGTTTCCGGGTCCAGCGAGAGCTCGAACTGGCGGTTCCAGTCGAACTCGAACCGGGCCTTCGAGAGCGCGTCGTCGCGGTCCCGCACGTTCTTGCGCCCGCGGGCGATGTCGCCGGCGTGGGCCGCGATCTTGTACGCGATCACGCCCTGGCGCACGTCGTCCTTGTTCGGCAGGCCCAGGTGCTCCCTTCGGGGTCACGTAGCACAGCATGCTCGCGCCGGCCTCGGCCGCGAGCGCCGCGCCGATCGCGCTCGTGATGTGGTCGTAGCCCGGCGCGATGTCCGTCACG
Organism: Gemmata massiliana; assembly: GCA_000531095.1. Classification (GTDB taxonomy): domain Bacteria; phylum Planctomycetota; class Planctomycetia; order Gemmatales; family Gemmataceae; genus Gemmata; species Gemmata massiliana. The sequence goes on from HG799466.1 coordinate 73,969, forward strand.
AGCGGCCCGAGCACGTAGAACGGCGCGTCGTGGCACAGTTCGCGCTCTTTTTCGATGTTCATCTTCACGAGGTGCATCGGGATGTGCCCCGGTCCCTCGATCATCACCTGGCACCCCATCTCCCACGCCTTCAGCGTCAGGTCGCCGAGCGTCTTCAGTTCGGAGAACTGCGCCTTGTCGTTCGCGTCCGCGAGGCACCCGGGGCGCATCCCGTCGCCGAGCGAGAACGTCACGTCGTACTTGCGCATGATCTCGCACAATTCGCCGAAGTGCGTGAACCAGGGGTTCTGCTGGTGGTGCGCGACCATCCACCCGGCCATCAGCGACCCGCCGCGGCTCACGATACCGGTCACGCGCTCGCTCGTGAGCGCGACGTATTCGAGGAGCACGCCCGCGTGGATCGTCATGTAATCCACGCCCTGCTTCGCCTGGTGCTCCACCATATCGAGGAGTTGGCGCGGGGTGATGTCGCGCGGGTCTTTGACGTTTTGAATGATCTGGTACACCGGGACGGTACCGATCGGCACGGGCGAGGCGTCGATGATCGCCTGACGGATACCGTCGATGTTCCCGCCGGTGGACAGGTCCATCACCGTGTCGGACCCGAGTTCGACCGCGGTGCGGAGTTTTTCCAGTTCGTCGTCGGCCTTGCCGGTCACGGCCGAGTTGCCGATGTTCGCGTTGATCTTGCACCTCGCCGCGACGCCGATGCACATCGGCTGGAGGCCCTTCGCGAGGTGGACCGTGTTCGCGGGGATGACCATGCGCCCGCGCGCGACCTCGGCGCGGACCAGTTCCGGGTGCAGGTCTTCGCGCTTCGCGACGAACTCCATCTCCGGCGTGACGATGCCCTTGCGAGCGGATTCGAGCTGGGTCATTGGGGTCTCAGATGTGCCGAGTGCGGGTTTCAGAAGGCCGGGTTGCGGTCGCGCCCGCGCTCCGTTGCCCGCGTCTTAAGTGTGTCGCCTTCTTGGGCGGCATGACCCGCCCAAGTTCCGAGGGTGTGTTCTCAGCCCGCGCAGCCGGCGCGAGCACCCCTGGCGATTTCCTATTTGTACGCGGACACCGCGCGCCCTTCAATGAGAACGACCCCGCGATGCGTGGCATCGCGGGGTCGCGCCGGAGCGTCCCCCAAACACTCCGACTTTGGTCTCATCAGAACCGGAACCCGGTCGTGAACTGGAGGTTCAGGTTGTGCAGGTTCCCCTGCACCGGCGGTACCAGGTTCGTCCAGTCGTACCCGTACTCGAACCGGATGCCGTTCGTCCAGATCCACGAGCCCATCGGGATGTCGAAGGTCGTGTGCGCCCCGATGAAGACGCCCTGGTACACGTTCTGGCGCCGGGAGTACCCGTTCGTCTCGTCGAGCGGGACCATGTCCACGTGAGCGGTACCGTACCGCCCGCCGACCCACCCGCCGATGCGCCAGTTCGTGCCGCTCTGCCCGGCCGTGCTCCCGTCACCCAAGAGCCACACGTCGCGGCCGAAGGCGTAGTTGAAGCTCGACCGGCTGATCCCGCGCACCGCGGTCAGCACGAACCGGTCCGGTTGCACCTGGAACCCGCCGTTCGTCTGGTTCTGCACCGCCGCGGTCCGCAGGAACAGGAACGTCGGTTCGTTCTCGCCCTGCCCGCGGTTGTACGTGTAGCTCCCGCCGAGGTCGACGGTCCACGCGGCCGTGTGCGTCGGGTTGAAGAACAGCGTCCGGACGCCGCCCCCGACGGTCCACCCGGTGGTCTTCAACAGGTCCGGTAGGCCGTTACCGATCGTGAAGTTCAGACCGGCGTAGCTGTACCCCTCGTACCCGATGCGCCCGGCCCGTTCGAGCGGCGAACAGCACCCGGGGCCGTCCGTGTAATAGGGGCTCGGGTAGCTCCCCGGTGGCAGCGCCCCCGGGGCCGGTTGCCCGGTGAGCGTGCCCATCGGGTCGGCCGCACCGGAACCCGTTGCCCCGCCCATTTGTTCCAGGCTCATGACCGCGGCCGGCGGGCGGCCCGGGGGCATTGATGAACCGGTAAACGCCGGTTCTTCGGCCCCGACCGGCCGCACCGACGGCACGAGACCGGGGTAGTCCGACCAGGCTCCGCCGCGAGATTGAGGTTGAGCCAATGCCGGCCCGACGCTCAACGCCACCACGAACCCGGGAAGAAGGAATCGCGTGATCCTCATGCGCCCCTCGCCCAGCCACCGCGAACACCGTCACGCGACAGCCGTATACAGTTCGATGCGAATCCACGTCGCTGCCTTGCTCGGTCACGGCCGAGGAAAACTTTAACGACCTGCGCGATTGCTCCGATTGAAACAAATACACGACTATTGCCGCTACCCGCCCGCGAACCCGCGGCGCCCGGTCGGGGTCGTTTAGTTCCACCCGCGCAGGTGGTTGTTGGTGAAGGGCGGTGGGTCGTTCGACCCCACACCGTCTTTGATGACCGCGCCGTGCGATTCACCCACCGCCCGCGCGCTCCACCCGCCGCCCTTGCGGGCAGGGTTCACCGAACCCAATTGCACGGGTGGCGTCGAGTCACTCAACGAGCGTTCGCCAAGATAACGGGGTTTGGTACAACGCGGTCTACGCGATATAAGTGAGGGGGAGAAATTGCGAACCCTGGAAAGCTAATGGACCCGATCGAACTGCGCGACCTCGACGCGGCCCGCCGGTACATCCTCGACGGGCTGCTGCTCCAGCGCGCCCTCAAACCCACCGCGAAGACCGTCCGCCCGGCGCTCGAATGGGCAATGGAAATCGCGTCCAGCGGGCACCCGCTCCCGCCCATCGGGTTCGTCGCGGACGTGGGCAACGTTGCGTTGGGGGTAGACGCCGAGCAGCGCGTGAGGGACGCGCACCCGGTTCCCGGCTGGCCCCCCGCGCTCGGCCGCAGTTACGAGGACCACGTTCTCGGTAAACTCTACGCCGACTGGACCTTCGAGCGCGCCGGAGACGCGCTGCGTAAGTACAAGGAAAAGGACCGCGTGCGCGGGCTCGCGTACATCGTGAACCAGATCTGCGAGCACGCGGGGATTACCGGCGTCCTGCTGCCACCCGCGGTGATCCGCGCGCTCCAATCGACCAACCCCGACGAAGTTGTTCAGACCGCCTACGACGGGCTGGTGCGCGACGGCCCCTCACCGCTGCTCGTGCAAATGTACGAGGCGCTCGTGTCCGCCGGCCGCCGGCTCGCGGAGGTGCTCGCGCCCGAAGACGTGATCGCGCTCGAACAGGGCACCGCGCTCGCTGATATGGGCCAGTACGTCGCGCACCGCCAGATCCTGCAAACCACCGCGCGGATCGAAGCCCGGCTCCCCGCGCGCCCGGTCAAGCCGCTCGTCGGGCGCAAGGAAGTCCCCACGCGCGTGCTCGACGAGGACCAGTACCCGGTCGGCGGGTACACTTCGATCTCCACAAAAGGCTCGATCGAGAGCCTGTTGCACTCGCAACTCGCGTACATGGAGGACGAGAGCCCGGACCTCTTCGACATGAAGTTCGTGCGCGACGAGCTGTTCTACTACTCGCGCGACGAGAACCAGTTCCTGCGGCGCCGGCGGGCGTTCGTGTTCGTTGTCTTCCCGGACCTGATCGCGGCCCGGTTCAAAGACAGCGAACTGCCCTACCAGCGCATCGTGATGCTGCAGTCCACGATCCTGGCGCTCGTTCGCAAACTCACCGACTGGCTGAGCACGGACGCGATCCGCTTTGAAGTGCTGTTCGTGCAGGACGGCGGAAAGGCCCCGCTCGCGGAAGAGGCCGCGCTGTTGCGGTTACTGCTCCGCGAGCCGATCGAGCGCGGGGACGGCCTCGTCGCAACCGGCGACCGGACCGCATCGGGCAAGAACACGCCGGAACAGGAGGCCGCGGAGCGGGGCACCGAGAGCCGGGAAGCCGTGATGACTTACTTGAACCGACTGTCACGAAATTCCCAGGTCCACTGCCTCGCGATCGCGACCGAGCCGTTCGACATGGAAATGGAGAACGTGGTGGTCACGGAATTGGTCGTGGCCGGCCCGCGCCCGGAAATCGGTGCCGGCGACGGGGCGGTCGCGGCCCTCGACGGCGAGGAACCCTTCGACGTGTGGCAGGAATCCGTGATGCGCGTGCTGCAATTATGGGTGTGAGGCGCCTGCGGGTTCCGAAGAAGCGGTTGTTGGGCGCGTCGGTTGGTTCGTGTTCGGCGTGAAACCCTGGAACTTCTCGCCGGGAACTCCTAAACAGAGTGCGAACCGCCGGGCCGGGCGCGGCGTATGGCGGGTAACGTCTCGATTCGCACCGACCCCGGATCCCGCGCATGTTTTCGATGCTGTTCAACGACCCGACGGTACTGTTGGCCGGCGTGGTACTCGCCACCGTACAGTTCGTCGCGGCCCTGCCGTGGCTCTGGGCCATCGACCCAAAGGGCTTCAAGTCCGCCGCGTCCAGCCCCGCGTCGCTCGGGTACGCGATCCTGGGGCTGCTCGTGGCCGGCGGGGGCGCGGGCGCGTTCCTCGTTTACAAAGGCGACCCCGCCAACCTCGCGGTCAACGGGCGCTACATTTACGGCGGGCTGCTCCACTTGCAACTCATTGTGGACCTGTTCCTGCTCCTGCCGCAAATCGTAATGATCCTATGGCCGAAGGGCGGGGTGGTGGCGTTCGCCGCGTACCGCGAGAGCTGCCGGCAGCCGATGTTCTGGCTCGTCACCCTCGGGGCCACGGTCGCGATCTGGATCTCGGTCACGATCCCGTACTTCACGTTCGGCGACGACTACAAGTTCATGAAGCAGATCGGGTTCGACCTCGTGATGCTGGCCGCGACCCTGTTCGGGGTGCTGGCCGCGAGCATGTCGATCAGCGAGGAAATCGAGGGGCGCACGGCGGTCACGCTGATGAGCAAGCCGGTGAACCGGCGCCAGTTCCTGATCGGCAAGTTCCTCGGGATCGTGATGGCGTGCCTCATCATGTCGATGCTCCTGAACTGGTCGCTGACTTACGCGCTGCGGGCGAACCGCGAGTACGACACGATCAACAACGCCGCGGACCCCACCGACCCGCTCGCCGCGCCCACGGACAAGGTCGTGGACCCGATGACCTACCAGGCCCAAAAGACCGTGGTCCCGCCGTTCAAGCGAGTCGTGCCGAGTGTGCCGGGCAAGGCCGTGGCCACCGGCGCCGGGCTGTGGTTCTCCGACGCCGTCGCGCACACGTTCGGCGTGATGCTCGGGTTCGGGCAGGTCATGATCCTGGTCGCGGTCGCGTCGGCCCTGGCCACGCGGCTGACGTTCATCGTGAACCTCGTCTTGTGCCTCCTGGTGTTCTTCCTGGGGCACCTCGCGCCGGTTATTGTGCAGGTGACCCAGCAGGCCCAGGCTCAAGGCGGGGCCGGAGTGGGCGTGGGCCTCGTCGGGTTCCTCGGGCGCCTGTTCGACGCGCTCCTCCCGTCGCTCGAATCGTTCAACATGAGCCGCGCCATCATCCGCGAAACCGAACTTAATTTGTGGCAGTTCGGCGTGTACGTGCTGACCGTAACCGGGTACTCGCTGATTTACACCGTAATCGCGCTCCTCGGCGGACTGCTCCTGTTTGAAGACCGCGACCTCGCGTGACGCTGGGGGTGGGGTGGGAACGGGGCCGGGGTGCAGTTTTCTCCGGCTTCGTTCGGACTCACGCTCACACGCGCGCAGGTTCTTTGCTAGTCTGAACTTCGTGGCCCTCACGACCGGCGCGGGGGCCGCGGCTCCGATCCGCCCGTCCCTGCACCGAGGGCACACGTGGGCAGCACGGCACTCGCGCAAATCCACAGCAGTTTTGTGAAGTCCCCCAGCGCCCGCTGGGGATCGCTGCTCTGTTCCGTCGGAGCCGCTATCACTTACGTGCTCCTGCTCCTGCTCCTCTACCTCTTCGTCGACCTGCTCGTTTGGCGGGGCGAGATCCCCACCTACGCACAGCTCTCGGCCGCCCGAAAACGCGAGTTCGCGGACGAATGGGCCACCCGATCGGACGCGGACCGCGCCGAAGCGGTCGCGCGATTGGGGTGGCCGGTCCACCGGGCGAAGCGGCTCGAAACCCGCACGGACGACGACCTGAAGCCGATCGCGAAAGCACCGGCTGAAGAGCACCTGTTCGCCGACGAGTGGGACGCGCGGTGGCACGCGGGCGTGTACCTCGCGCTGCGGGACCGCGTGAACCAGAGCGCGGCCGATAACTACCTGCCGCCCCCGGGCTGGGAGCGCGCGGACAAGGCCGACAGCGCGGACCCGGAAGCGCGCCCTCAATTCGGCGTATTGAGTCTCGTTGTGCGCGAGCGCAACCGGTGGACCGGCCCGGTTCTCGGCTGGGTCGCGTCGTGGAACCCGTGGACCTGGGCGCCGGGACCGAAAGGTTCCGCCAACGTGCCCTATCTGACCGGGCTGTTCATCCTGGCGTTCGGCATTGCGGCGGTGCGCGGGATTCTTGTCAACGCGCTGACATACGTCTCGGCCGCGGTCACTCTCGACGCAATCATCCGCCTCCGGCGGGCGGTCTACTTCCACTCGTATCGGCTCGGGCCGATTACGATGCAAACCCTGGGTACGGAAGAAGTTGCGAACCTGATGACGCGCCGCGTCGAGGAAATCGGCGCCGCGATCCAGGCCCAATTCGCGTCCACGGTCCGGTACCGACTGCTCGTGGTTCTCCTGATCGGCTTGATTGTGCTGGTGAACTTCTGGCTGGCGCTCAGTTTCCTCGCTCTGGCCGCGCTCGTGTGGCTGGTCGGAGGGCAAGTAGCCGCTCACTTCCGGCGCGAGGGGCGCATCGGCGAACGTCAGGCCGCGACCACACTCGCGCTCCTGAAAGAGAGCATGTCGCTGTTCCGATTGGTGAAGTGTTTCCAGATGGAACGCTTCAACCAAAACCGAGTGGAGCGCCAACTCGCGGAATCGGCGCGGGCGAACTGGCGCCGGCTCCGCGGCGGTGAAATGGCCGGTCCGCTGCTGAACTCAGTGGTGGTTCTGACGGGCGTCGCATTACTATACCTCGCCGCACGCGGGGTTCTGGCCGGCGGGTTCTCGGTCGCGGGGCTCGCGGTTCTGACGGTCGCACTGGTTTCGCTCGCGATCCCGATCGCGGGGCTGTTCGATCGTGCCCTGAAGGTCCGGCGCGGGCGTGAAGCCGCGGACGCGGTCTTCGAGTTCCTCGAACGACGTGGCGAAGCGGCCGAAGCAGCCGACGCAGAGTTCCTCCCGGGGCTGACGACCCGCATGGAGTTCCGACACGTCACGCTCAACGACCCGGCGACCGGGGAAACGATCCTGAAGGACGTGACGTTCGCGGTCCCCGCCGGTGCGAGCGTCGCCATCGTGGGCCAGAACGCGGCCGAGAAGCACGCGCTCGTGTCCATGATCCCGCGGTTCCTCGACCCGACCTCCGGCGAGATCCGGATCGAGGACAAGAACATCCGCTGGGTCACGCACGAGTCGCTCCGCACGCAGGTCGCGCTCGTGATGCAGGACGACCTCACGTTCACCGACACCGCGGCGAACAACATCGGCGTCGGCGACCCGTCGCACAACCTGCCGCAAATCATCGAAGCCGCGAAACTCGCGCACGCCCACCAGTTCATTGAGAAACTGCCGTTCGGCTACGAAACACTCATCGGCAACGGCGGGCACTCGCTCACCCCGGGCGAGCGGTTCCGGATCGCACTGGCGCGCGCCCTGCTCCGCGACCCGTCGATCCTCATCATCGAGGAACCGACCGGCCCCGTGGACGAAGACACGCTCGCACTGCTCGACGACACCCTCGTGCGCGTGTCCGCGGGCCGCACCGTACTCTTCCTCGCGCAGCGGCTCTCGACGCTCCGCAACGTGGACCGCGTGTTCCTCCTGAAAGACGGATTGCTCGAGGCCGACGGCGCGCACGACGATCTCTGGAAGTCCAACGACAGTTACCGCCGGCTGCAAATTCTCGCCGACGCGACCGCCACCGAGCACCCCGTGCTGAAGACCGATTCGTAAAACAGCAGCGCCCACTCGTTCGCCCGGAGTTGTCTTGGCGAACGGCCGGTTGCGCGGTTGTTGGCGAACCCCGCCCGCAAGGGCGGTGGGTCGTTCGGTGCCACCATGTTTGATGACCGTGCCGTGTACTTCACCCGCTGCCCTTGTGCTCCACCCGCCGCCCTTGTGGGCGGGGTTCACCGGCCGTTCGCCCGGAGTCTTGGCGTACCGCGAGTGCTAACGAGCGGGTGGCACAACTTCGGAGTGACGATGACGTTTCAGGACGAACTGGCAGCGGCGCGCGAGGCGGCGGCACGGGCGAGCGACCTGCTCCGGCGCGAGTACGAGCACTTCACCGCGATCCCCGACGCCCCCGTGACGATCAGCACGCACGCGGACAAGGCGTCACAAGAACTGATTCTGGGGTTCCTCCACGACCGCTTCCCGGCGGATGCACTGTGCGCGGAAGAATCCACCCCCGCGTTCGATTCGCTCCCGAAAGCCGGGCGCCGGGCGTGGGTGGTCGACCCGATCGACGGCACCCGTGGGTTCGCGAAGAAGGTCGGGCAGTTCTCGGTGATGATCGGATTCCTCGTCGACGGCAAACCGGTCGTTGGCGTAGTCGCGGAACCCGCCCAAAACCGGACGACGTTCGCGTCCGTTGGTAGCGGGTGTTGGACTCACACGGGCACAGCGGAACCGACCCAGTGCCGCGTGTCCGCGCGCGGGTTCAGCGAACTGGTGCTGGTACAGAGTTGGGCAAAGACAGGCATGTCGCCGAAGCCGGTTCAGGCGCTCGCTCCGGCCCGCGTGGTCGAGACGTATTCCGGCGGGGTGAAGCTCGCGCACGTCGCGCGCGGGGAAGCCGACGTGTACGCGAACACCTACGAAGCGTTCGCCGATTGGGACATTTGCGCCGGGCACGTGCTCGTGACCGAGGCCGGCGGAACGGTCACCGACCTGAGCGGGAACCCGATCGTTTACCAGGGCGAGAACTTCAAACAAACGCGCGGGCTGATCGCGACCAACGGCCCCATCCACGCCGAAGCTATCACGCGGCTCGCCGCGGTGTGATTCCCCGGAGTCGGCGCCCCACCACGACGAGACGAAAAAGCCTCGCGCATCGGGAATTTTCGCAGCCGGGCCGGTTCATACCACGTTGCCCAGGGCGCGCAAATCCGTTAATCTCATGTGGTCCCGGTCGGCCGCCGGAGAATTGCCCGATGACTGACGCCGAACTCGACGCCGCGCTCGATCGCGCGGCCCACTGGCTCCGTACCGCCGAGCGCGTGTGCGTGCTGACTGGTGCCGGTGTGTCCGCAGAGAGTGGGGTGCCCACCTTTCGCGCAAGCGACGGCTTGTGGGAGGGGCACCGAATTGAAGACGTGGCGAGTCCCGACGGCTGGGACCGCAACCCCTTACTGGTGTGGCAGTTCTACAACGCCCGCCGCGCGAACGTCGCGACCGTGAAGCCGAACGCCGGTCACTTCGCCCTCGTCGCGATGGAAGACCGGTGGAGCGACCGGTTCACGCTGGTAACTCAGAACGTGGACGGGCTGCACCTGGACGCGGGCAGCACCAACGTTCTGGAAATTCACGGGAGCCTTCGGCAAACTCGTTGCACCGTGTGCGAGTCGGTCGCGAACCGCGGACTGGAACCGCTCGGCGACGCGCCCGAGTGCCCGCAGTGCCACGGCCGGCTCCGCCCGCACATTGTGTGGTTCGGTGAGGGTTTGCCTCAAGACATCTGGTCTGCGGCTCGGCTTGCGGCGTATCAATGCCACGTGCTGCTCGTGGTCGGCACGTCGGCGGTTGTTCACCCGGCCGCATCACTGATTCCACTCGCCAAACGTGGTGAAGTGATTCCCGCGAAGGTGATCGAAGTGAACCTGACGCCCACCGAGGCCAGCGCCTACGCGGACGTCGGACTGTACGGACCGTCCGGCGCGATACTCCCGAAGTTACTGCAGCGGTTGGGGTGAGGACGATATGGCGGCTCAACGACTCGATGGAAAAGCTCTGGCCGCAACGATGCGGTCAGAAATTGCCGCGCGCGTGGCCGAACGCGCGCGGGCCGGTAAGCGCGTGCCCGGGCTGGCGGCCGTGCTCGTCGGCGAAGACCCGGCCAGTCAACAGTACGTGAAGAACAAGCACAAGGCGTGTCAGGACGCCGGGCTTGCGTCCACAGTTCACCGGCTCCCCGCCTCCACGACGCAAGCGGAACTGCTCGAACTCGTCGGGCGCCTGAACGCGGACCCGGCCGTTCACGGCATTCTGGTGCAGCTCCCACTGCCAAAACAGATCGACGACGGCGCGATCATCCGCGCGGTGTCCCCGAACAAGGACGTGGACTGTTTCCACCCGGAAAACGTCGGCCTGCTGATGACCGGGTACCCGCGGTTCTACCCGTGCACGCCACACGGCGTGCTTCAGTTGCTGACGCGCAACGGCATCGCGCTTTCGGGGAAAGAAATCGTCGTGCTCGGGCGAAGTAACATCGTGGGCAAGCCGGTCGCGGTCATGCTGATGCAAAAAGCGACCGCGACGAACCCCGCGGCCGGTGACGCGACCGTGACCGTGGCCCACACCCGCACGAAGAACCTCGCGGACGTGTGTCGGCGCGCGGACGTTCTGATTGCGGCGGCTGGCGTGCCGGGGGTCATCACCCCGGACATGGTAAAGCCGGGTGCCGCGGTCGTGGACGTGGGCACGAATAATGTGGACGGGCGCTGGCTCGGCGACGTTCACAAGGACGTGGAATCTGTGGCCGGGTGGCTCTCCCCGGTGCCGGGCGGCGTCGGACCGATGACGATCACGATGCTGCTCTACAACACGCTGGACGCGGCCAAGCAGATCGACGGGTAACGTGACCTCGGCCCGGTGCTCGCGCCGGGAGCCCCAGCGGGTACGAACTCACGATGAATCTGAACCTCACGCTCGCGACCCGCATCGGGCTGAACCTGTGTGCCATCTTCGGCATCACCGCCGCGTTGTACCTGGGCAGCAGCATCTTCATCCCGATCGTGTTCTCGGTGCTGCTCGCGTCGGTGCTGTTCCCGCTCGCGAAGTTCATTCACGAGCTGTTGCGCGTGCCGTGGTTCTTCTCGTGCCTCACCGCCCTACTGGGATTGGTCGCGCTACACCTGGTGGTGATCGGCGCGTTCACATGGGCGATCCCGAAGACCATCGTCGGGCTGCCGCAAACCGAGCAAGCCTGGATCGCCCAGTACAACACGATCCAGTCGAACCTGAGCCAGCTCTTCCCGGTTAAGGACGACGACGAGTTTTTCGGCCGGTACGACCCGAATCGGTACCCGGACCGCCCGCCCCCGAAAGCCATCTCGCTGGTCCGCAAGCAGTTGACCGAAGAGCAACTGTCGAGCGGGCTGGTCAAACTGTCCGTGCTCGGTCTGGACCACTTGTGGCAAGCGATCCTGGTCCTCTTCATCACGCTGTTCCTGCTCCTCGAAGGGCAGATGCTGGCCGACAAGGTGAAGGCCATCTTCGGCCCGTCGATCGAGATCCGCGGGCGCGTGACGTTCGCGCTAGCGGAAATGACCGAGGCGATCCGCACGTACCTCGTGTGGCGCACGATCGTGAACCTGGGCCTCGCGCTGGTGCTCGGGAGCGCGTACTGGTACCTGGGGTTGAAACACTGGTACCTGTGGGCGCTCCTGGTCGCGGTGCTCAGCTACGTGCCGTACATCGGGACGATCGCGGCCGGCATCCCGCCGCTCGTGGACGCGCTGCTGTTCGTGGACCCGTCTACCGCGCCGCTCGGCAGCGCGCTGCTTACCGCGTTCTTCATCTCGATCTTCTACACGTGCGTGGTCACGTTCGAGGGCTACATCATCGTGCCGTGGGTGATGGGCCGGAGCATGGACCTGAACGCCACTACGGTCCTGCTCGCGTGCTTGTACTGGCACCAGGTTTGGGGCATCGCGGGGCTATTCTTGGCGATGCCGCTCATGGCGGCACTCAAAGCGATCTGTATGCAGGTCGAGGGGTGGCAGGGGTGGGGCCACCTGATGGGGTCCGGCCCCGCGGTGGAACTGAAACTCGACGACGCCGCGACGGAAAAGGCGCGCCTCAAAGCCATTGAGGACGCGGTCGGGGACAACGGCGAGCAAACGGTCGTGATAGACCCGAACGAGAACAGGAAAGGTGCAGCCCAGTCGGGCGACACCAAAAGCGACGGGTACCCCTCCTGAGATCGTTCTCGTCGCCCGCGCGGTGGGGCGGGCGGTACAGTGGGCGTCCGCCCGAATCGCACTCCTGCTCGGCGACGCCCTCGCTTCCGATCGCAAGGACCGGCAGAACCGCCGAAAGAACGGCCCCAAAGACCGAAACGATCGCGACTACTGAACCGAGTCATACGGCTTAGAAGCGGTGGCGTAATGAGGTCAGAGGAAACCGAAGCAAATGCAGGACAACGCCAAGCTCAGGAAGGCGTTGTGCATGTGCGTGCTCCGATCCGTTCTCAACCTCAGCCTTCGGTAGCGATGCAACCACGCAAAGAACCGTTCGACCGGCCAACGATACTTCCCCAGCCCGCTCCCGTGCGTCGTCCGTCTTCGAGCGAACACCGGTTCGATGTGCCGACGACGCATCCGTTGGCGGTGAGGCTCCGAGTCGTAGGCTCGATTTTCACCCAGAGTTCGTCGGGTAGTAACGGCTTGGACATCGTTCAATCCTCCGAGGCGTTCCGGAGGAAGACGGTCGCGAAACCGATGCCGATCACTCATTACGTCACCGTTTCTAAGTCAACAAATCGCATGCGCAGGCCAGTCACTCACGCGCCGTGCAATACGCCATTGCAACGACCCCAGGACCGCTCCCGATGCACCCAGCGCGACGACGAACAGAACATCGGCGTGCTGGATCTGAAGGTCACGCGCCGACCGACCGGCCCGGGTGTGTTCCTGAATATAGCTCCGGTCTGAACCAATCAGTCGCTGTTGAGCAGAGGCTCTAGAGTATCGCGCGAGTGCTATTTTACCCAGTCACTTCACGTGGGACGATCCACCCAAATCCTCTCGATTCTGGGCGCGGAAAACAACTACTGTGATTGTTCCCCTCTAGCTCTCCCGATGTACAGTATTGCGGAACTCTCTCGCCGCATTTAAGAGACTTGACGGGGGCATGCGTGCTACTTATCGTCATCAACTAGCACGATGGCCCAACCGAGGATCGACGCATGGCGCGGACTTCCACCACATGGTTAGAAATCGATCAAGTACACTGTGGTGACGCCCCGGCGCTTATCGAACAGATCGCGCCCGAAAGCATCGCCCTGAGTGTCTGGTCACCGCCCTATCACGTGGGCAAAAAGTACGAGGAAGAAAACACGTTCGGGGACTGGCAGCAATTGCTCCAGAAGACAATCGCCGCGCACCACCGCGTGCTGAAAAAGGGCGGCTTCCTCGTCGTGAACATTGCGGACATTCAGTGCTTCAAAGACGAAAGCATTCCCAAGATTCAGGCCCCGAACGTTGCCCTCTTGAAATCCCCCGTTACTCGGGAGGACGTACTGCGGGCGAAAGAGGAGCACCCCGATTACAACCGGTACCAACTCGCCGCCCTACTCAAGTGCAGCGAGCAAACCATCGACCGCCGACTGAACGGGAACAATATCCGGGGTGGGAAATACTCCACGCAAACCCGTGTCCAACTCGTGGGCCACTTCATCGACCGGTTCGCCTATGACGCGGGCCTCTACCTGTACGATCGTCGAATTTGGGTTAAAGATCCGACATGGGCCAACAGCCAGTGGCACAGTAACTCGTACCGATCGGTGAGCGAGTACGAAGACCTCTACGTTTTTTGGAAGCCCGGCGAAACGATCGTGGACCGTAACCGCCTTGAAAGCCGCGAGTGGTCGACTTGGGGAAGTCGCCAGGTTTGGCAGTTCCCCTCGGTCCGGACGAACGACGATCACGAAGCGAAGTTCCCGCTCGAACTCCCCCGCCGGTTCATCCGGCTGTTGACCGCCGAGGGAGACACAGTCCTCGATTGCTTCATGGGGAGCGGAACAACGGCAATTGCCGCGCTCCTAGAAGGGCGCCACTTCATCGGCATCGATATCACACCGGAGTACGTGCAGTTGGCAAGAAAAGGCATCGCCAAAGCGCTGGGGGACGTGAAGGCTCAACTGTTTTAAAGGTCGAACGGGGGCTAAGGGACAGAGATCGTGCGAACCCGCCAATCATCTATCTTCTGAAGAATTGGAAAACTGATGCGAGCCCTCACCTTTTCCGCCTTCTTGCCCTTGTCATCCTTGCCCGGAAACAGAAGACCGGGGTGTTGAAGTAAGTAACCGGGCTGCACTTCAAGTAAGAGCCCGTTCGGGATGGATACGATTTTGATTTCCTTCAGCGGTTGTCCGATCCGATTTCCGGGTTCGAGCGCCAGCATTTTGTAAATCGGTTTGAGAACAACAAGTACGACGGGTGCGATCGTGCCGTCCGACAAGACATAAAGTGGCGGAAGCGCACTGTAAAAAAGGTGTGACGCTAGCGGCCCGGTGGCCTTCATCACGGAGCAGGGTCATCGCATCTTAATTAGCCTTGAATCCCTGTAGAACCTGTTGGAGGTAGTTCTGATCCCAGGCGGCATTGAGCCTCTTGGCCTTGATGCTGCCCTTGCCCGTGTCTTGCTTGAGCAGCGAAGCGGCGACCCGTCGGACGACACCCAGGTTGGCGCCGGCGTTGGTGTCCCGGGTTCGGTTGTCGTCCTCTCGGAACGCGATGTCGAGGCACCAGTGCAACCCGTTTTCGACACCCCAATGACCCCGAACGTAGCCGCCCAACACCTGGGCCGTCTCGCGTAAGCTGGTCAGGTAGAAGTGGCACGTGCTCGCGTTCTTCCCCTTCACCTGGCGCTCCCGGCCGATGACTACCACCGCACCCACGCCTGTCCAACCGCCCGGCAACCCCGAGGGGTCGCGGATCACGGTCACGTACCGCTCCTCGTGCCGACCGTGTCCGTCCTCCACCGA
>HG799466.1:88969-232688 GCA_000531095.1 Gemmata massiliana
AGGAGGTTGGTCTCAGACGCATAACTTCGTATAGCATACATTATACGAAGTTATACGAGTGACTCCGAGGATGTCGGACAGCGCGTGCTTCTTGGTCCGGTTCACGCGCGGGTCCGGCAGCGCGGCGAAGTAACGAACGAAACTGGGCTCCTGGTCCGGCATGGCAGGCCTCCTCGTCCCCGCCGATCTATACCTAAAATCTTACATCGTCAGTAGTTCAAGATGCGTTGACCCTGCATCACGGAGTTCTTCATGCCATCAAGGGCATTCTCCCACCGACCGTCACCTGAAACTTGGTTGTGGCTCAGTACCGTATTGTTGAAGTCGTCGCGCGGCCCAACACTCTTGATATCCACAAACAGCCACGCCGAGTCGGTGTAATTCTCCAGGCACTTTCCGATATCGCGGTGGCGTAGTACGAAGCGATTATCAGGGCCCGTCGGCAACCCGGTGTCTCTGATCGCGAAACCGAACTTCTCCAAGAGCCGAGGGAGTTTGCCTCCGATCGTGTGTTCGCCAACCTCAATCCACGGATATTGATCCCCGCGGGGTTGCCGTCCCCGTTCGTCGGGCGGATAGTTCTGCCAGAAGGGATATAGACACGATGCTTCGTTGTAATCGTTTACGATATCGGACAAAGAACTGCTAACAACCGTTCGTAGTACATCCGAAAAATAGTTTTCAAGGGCGGTGAGCTGCTTGTGGTGCGTGATGAAGTGTTCCCTGGCATTGTTGTAATTCTTAAACAGTTCTGCTCGGTGCTCGTTGAACATCCGGGTAGTCCTTCACAGCTCTTTGAACAACTCCGAGAGCGACATCCCAAGGGCCGCGGCGATTTTCGCAACGTTGATGAGCGAAACGTTTCGCTCACCGCGCTCGATGCCGCCGATGTATGTGCGGTCCAAACCGCACGCATCCGCGAATGCCTCTTGGGACGAAAAACCCTTCTCCCTTCGCAATTGCTGCACGCGCTTGCCGAAGCGAACCAGAGTGTCGGGCTTTTTCGCCATCCCCCAAACGTAACAACCGCCGACCATTGTTCCACGGACGATAGGTAGCACTTCCGAAGCGCTGGGTAGTAGAAATCGACTGGCTGTCCCCGGCTCTTTACTCACCCCTACGACGACGTCCGGACGAACAGCGCGAGCGAGCTGATAACCGTCTGGGATACCCCCCACGCGAGCGGCACCCCGACCCACGCCCACCGGAACCCGAGCGTGAGCCAGTTGAACGCGACCGGCGTGCTCGCTTCCAACGGTGCGGCCACCGTTTCTGCTGTGGTACCCACCGCGGCCGACTGAACGGGCGCCACACTGCGGACGAACAGGTTGCACGCGAACCCGACGATGAGTAACCCGGCCATCAGGTACATCGTCAGTGTGTACGCATCCGCTTTCGGCACACCGCTGTTGATCTGATGCTCGCGGATGTAGTTCACCAGCACCGGACCGGCCACGCCCGCCAGCGACCACGCGGTCAGCAGCCGGCCGTGGATCGCGCCCACCTGCGCCGTGCCGAACTGGTCCCGGAGGTACGCGGGGATCGTCGCGAACCCGCCGCCGTACATGCTGATGACGACCCCGTAACACAGCACGAACAGCGCCACGTTCCCCAAGTGCCCGGTTGTGGGGGTGAGCGCGTACAGCACTGCCCCAAGCGCGAAGAAGATCGCGTAAGTAGGCTTGCGGCCGATCGCGTCGGACGTGGACGACCACGCGAAACGCCCGGCCATGTTGAAGAGGCTCAGCAGCCCCACGAACCCGGTCGCCGCCTTCTCCCACGCCTCGGGGGAGAACAGTTGCGGGAACATCTCCTGAATCATCGGCGACGCCTGTTCCAGCACGCCGATCCCGGCCGTGACGTTCAGCAGCAGCACGGCCCACAGGAGCCAAAACGCCCGCGTGCGGATCGCGTCGTTCGGGGTGGCGCTCGCAACGTTCGATATGGCCTTCTTCACCGCACCGGGCGGCCTCCAGCCGGGCGCCGGGATGCGCACCGTCAGCACGCCGAACATCATGAAGGCGAAGTACGCGGCACCCATCACCAGGAACGTTTCCGTCACGCCCGCGGATTCCGGCGTGCGGAAGTGGGCCATCAGCACGCGCGAGAGCGGCGCGCCGATCATGGACCCGCCGCCGAACCCCATGATCGCCAACCCGGTCGCCATCCCGGGCCGGTCCGGGAACCACTTGATGAGCGTGGATACCGGAGAGATGTACCCCAACCCCAAACCGATCCCACCGAGCACACCATACCCCAAATACAGCAGCCAGAGCTGGTGCGACCACACCCCGACCGCGGACACCAGAAACCCGCTCCCGAAACAGACCGACGACGCGAACATCGCCTTGCGCGGCCCGACCCGATCGAGCCACGAGCCGAACAGCGCGGCGGAAAGCCCGAGGAACACGATGGCGATGCTGAACACCCACGCCACGTCCGGCTGGCTCCAGTCGCCTTGCGCGGGGGCCTTGATGCCAATGAGCTGCGTGAGCGGGATCTTGAACACGCTGAACGCATAGGCTTCGCCGATGGCGAGGTGGATCGCTAGTGCCGCGGGCGGCACGAGCCACCGGTTGAAGCCCGGCGGGGCGATTGTGCGCTGGCGGTCAAAGAAACCTGGTGCAGAAGTGACCAAAGTGGACATGAAGTTGTCTCGTTCGCTCGTTCGCCCGGCGCGGGGCGCACCCATCAGCGCCCTTCCAAACACAGGCGCCAACAGGTATTTGTTGCATTACGTGTGATCCCTCACCAGGAGATAGCGAACCCCGTGCCCCTCTATTACAAGTACGGGTATTTCTGAATCACCCGTGCATGAGACGGGACTTCACCGCAGAGGACACGAGAGGGCGCGGAGGAAAACCGGATCGGAAACAATCGCGGCCACCCTTACTTTTTCTCTGCGCTCTCCGCGCCCTCTGCGGTGAAGTCCCGTCTCATGCACGCACCTACTGTTTCCCCAACAACAGATCAATGACCCAGCACCCGCGCGCGTGCTCGCCGCGTTCGCGACAGTGGGTCAGAATCACCTCGTCGTCGCAACCCGCGTCCTGGAGCGCGTCCGCCAGAATAGGCATTCGATCGAACGCGCGGTCCGAGTAGATGCCGCGTGCCAGCGAGAGCACTGTTTCTGTGAGCCATTCGAGTTGAATTTCGAGCGAGTTGAACGGGTTGCCGAACACGTCGCGCACGAGATCGGCCTGCGCCGCCAGTTCGCTTATGTATTCGGGCAGGTGCTCGTCCCCGGGTTCCGGACCCGTTATCGGCAGATCGGCCGCGGCATTGGCTGCGGCTTGCTGCGCGTATCCTGCAACGGTAATGAACTTGGAAGTGACGTTGGCGGCGCCGAGTGCAACGTGGGCGAGATAGCCCAACGTATCGGAAGATTCGGTCCGCACCTCGTGCCAAGCCGCTCGTGCTGTGGAGTGAAGGCGGGCCAGCTCCTCGTCACTGATCTCGCCGTCCGCGAAGGCTTCCGCGGCGGTGACGATTCGGATGATGTGTGGGGGTACGAAAGCGTTCCAGACTCGTCGGCAACACGCGCACCCGAACAGTCGTTGTTTCCGCTTGCTCGCAGTGCCTTGAAGGAACTTCAACATCTCCCGCGGATCGGTACCGGTCAACCATTGGTGTTCGTCCATCTCTCCACAATATCGCGCGCGTGAGTCGGTTCGCTACGGCACTCGCGCTACACGGGCGGGGTCGGTTCGGGCACGCTCCCCTTACGAAAGTACACGCTCACGCGCCACGCCACGAACCCCACGGCGACCACGGCCAGCACGACCCACGCCGCGTGCCCGAGCCGGTTCTGCATCGCTTCCCAGGCGTGCCCCGCGAAGTGACCGACGAGTGCCATCGCCACCGCCCATACGAGCGCCCCGGCCGCGTTTGCAGGGAGGAACCGCCCCCAGCGCATCCCGGACGCGCCCGCGGCCGGTCCCGCGATCACACGCAGCCCCGTAATGAACCGCGCGATGAATACCGTGAGCGTGCCGTACTTCGCGAAGTACCGCTCCGCGATCTTCATGCGCTCGGGGGTGAGGAACAGGAACCGGCGCCCGGCGTCGAGGCGCCGGCGCGCGACCCGGCGCCCCAACCAGAAACCCAGGTTGTCACCCGCGACCGCCGCGACGAACGCAACCGCCACCACCGCCCAAAGGTGGAGGTGCGCGCCCCCTTCCGGGCTGGTGAGGTACCCTGCGGCCAGAAGCGCGGTCTCGCCGGGCACCGGTATCCCGGCGTTCTCCAGCAGCACAACAAGCCCGAGCACCCAATACCCGTGACCGCGGACCAGTGCAACGATGTCCGGCATGACTTCCTCCACGCACCCGAGCACGCGGAGAACAGAATGGAAACCGCGTGCCAACCACAATGGTCGGCACGTTACCAAGACTTGCGAGGTAAAGGTTACAACTTACACGCCTAGCGCCTCAAAAGTTCAAACCGCGAAAACGCTGGGAATCACAGACGTTCGCACCCATCGAACGCTGAAAGTGAGCTTTGGCACACCGCGTGCTTTTCTCTTTGTCGACGAACACGAGTCGGGCCGAACTTCCCCCCGGCCCACCCCACATACCAGATTGCATTTCAATCAACCTATCCACGAGAGCCGGCGACTTCGGTCGTCGGCTTCATCTTTTTTGTGCCTCCGAATCCGCCCATAACGAGCGGTCGGAGCATCCCATCGGTGAATCGGAATCCCGAAAATAAACGAGCACGCGCGAACGCGACCGGGAACTATGGGGTTGAGGAGGCATACGCACACATGGCCGATGCGCACGTACTCGCGCGACTCGCGACCCTGGCCCACACCGGGCTACCCGATCACGCGCTGTTGGACCGGTTCGCGGCCGACCGCGACGAGTGCGCGTTCGCGGCCCTGGTGGAGCGCCACGGAGCGGTCGTGCTCGATGTAGCGCGCGCCGTACTGCACCACGCCCAGGATGCGGAGGACGTGTTCCAGGCTTCGTTCTTGGTGCTCGCGCGCAATGCCGGCACGATCCGCACGCGCACCTCGGTCGGATGCTGGTTGCACGGAGTCGCGCGCCGACTCGCACTGAGGGCACTGCGTGCGCGTGTGCGCCGGTCGCGTCACGAGGCAGTCCCGCGTGGGGCGGCGTCGGTACCCGGAGACGATCTGACGTGGGGCGAAGTCCGCGTGCTGATCCACGACGAACTCGCGCGACTCCCCGACGCACTTCGCGCACCGGTGCTCCTGTGTCACCTCGAAGGACTCACGCTCGATGAAGCCGCCGCGCGCCTGGAACTCTCACGCAGTACCCTGCGGCGGCACCTGGACCGGGCGCGTGCGGTTCTGCGTCAGCGGCTCGCGCGGCGCGGACTGGCCGCGGCCGCGATCACTTTCCCGACATCGATTTCCAACGCGGTCCCGCCGCGGACCGTTCTCGAAACGGCCCGGTCCGCTGTTCGGTTCGCCGCCGGGTTCGCGGAACCCACGCGCGCCGTCGAACTCGCTAACGGAGCACTGTCCGCCATGACCGCCATGCGCTTGAAGCTCAGCGTGTTACTCGTGGCCACCTTGTGTACGGTGGGGTTTGTTGTCGCGGGTACTCAGATGGGAGCCGACCCGCAGAAGGCGGAACTCCCGTCCGCGCCAGCGCCCGTGGCTGTTCCCGAGGAGAAGCCATCAACCAAGTCCCTGACCGACGAGGAGAAGTTACAAGGCACGTGGATCGTCACTAACGACGACAGCCCGTTACTCGGGGAGAAGTGGACCTTCAAGAACGGCCAGTTCGAGAGGGCCGGGGAGAACAACGCGGCCGAACCGGGCACGGAGATCAAGACTCACTACAAGCTCGATCCCAAGCAGGATCCCAAAACGATCGATTTTCAGATGGTCGCGAGCGACGGGCCGCTCCTCCGAAGTATGGTCAAAGGCATTTACGTGTTCGAGGGGAACGAACTGAGAGTTTGCTTCGCCCTACAGAGCGAAGACCGCCCGAAGTCGTTCTCGAAGGCTCTGGGGCGCACCTTGGTGCTCAAGCGCGAGGCACCCGCCAAGGCCGAAACCGACGACGAGAAACTGCAAGGCGCCTGGACCGGCACCGGCACCGACCTCCCGTTTGAGGCGGACACGAAGTGGACGTTCCAGCACGGTCGGCTCGAGAGATCCTGGGAGAAGAAAGCGCCCAAGCCAGAGGATCAAGTCAACACGTGGTACAAGCTCGATCCCAAGCAGAATCCCAAAACGATTGACCTCACGGATCAGATGGGGACCGACGGTCCGCTCCTGTTCGTCAGTAAAGGCATTTACTCGCTCGAGGGAGACGAACTGAGAATTTGTCTGCCACTCCGTGGCGAAGAGCGGCCGAAATCGTTCTCGAAGGATCCGGGGCGCACGTTAGTTCTCAGACGCGAGCCGCCCGCTAAAGCGACCTACTTGGACCAGCGCGAGGGCAAGCCGCCGATGCGCACCGTATATGTGTCCCTGGAGTTGACCAACCCCCGGAACGAACCCGTCTGGCTGCTCACACGGTACCGGGGGGACGAGCCGCTCGCGGAATCGGGGAAGTTCTACGCGACCGAAGGCATCCCGCAGGCGTTCCTCGGGGACAGTTACAGGGGCACCAAAAATGGCGGGATGGGCGAGGCTGTCCGCGTGAGCCTCATCGGAGGGTTCCACGCCTTCTATCTCGCACCCGAAGCGACCGTTCGCTTCGACCGGTACCCGATCGAGTGCTGGAAAGAAGTGGATCAGATCGAAGTCTGGGAAGTGTCCGCCGCGCGTGTCAACGGGCGCACGGCACTCGATGAATGGCTACCCTACCAAACGAAGAGCGACGGAAACGTTCGTGTCCCGGCGAGTGCACCCGCGACTAACCTCGACTGGGACGCGCGGACGGCCAAGTCGCGCACCGATTACCCGAAGGGGCGTATCGAATTCGTGCGCGCGGAACCGATTCGGAAGTGGCTCCTGCCGATCAAAAAGCCCATCGCTCTGGCACCCAAAACGCCACTCGAAGAGCTTCAGGGTACCTGGGATCCGGTTTCCTTTGAGCTAGGAGGGGAACGGAAAACCGGAGAGAAATTAAAGACTGCTTTGGGGCCATTGGAAATCACAAACGACACGTTCCGTCAATCGTTCGGAGATACCATACATCTGTCGAGGCTCAGGGTCTATGGCAACACGAGCCCACGGTCATTCGATTTGCTCGACAGAAAAGAACTGGAAGGTACCAATAGAGAAAAGAACGAACAGAGGGAAAGGAACGAACAGTATGCCACATTGGGGATCTATGACCTCACTGGCGACACCCTGACAGTCGCGGTAGCGGGATCGGGCGAGGTGCGCCCCACGGGGTTCAAGACCGCCACCAACTCGCCGTTCTGGGTATGCACCTACACGCGCAGGCCCCAAAAGACTCCACCGGAATTCGTCTCGGCGGAAGTGGTGCTGCATTTGGGGGGCGACGGTTTGAAAGGTCAACCGGGTGATGCAATGAAGAAGGTGATCACGGACAAGGCGACCCTCGCCAAGTTCGTGGCCTGTTTCCCGGAGTTGGGGAGCAAGAAGAAATCGACCACCCACTGGGAGTGGAAGGCCGCGGTCACATTCCAATTCACGAACAATAAGGGCGAATCGATCAGGGTGTTCAGCAACTGGACGGAATGGAACGAAGGCGAAGGCGATTGGCCGGTGAAGTCGAATCTCATCAAACTCACCGGTGAACTGTTCGAGCAACCGATCCTCATCGATCAGGGAACCATCGCGGGCGAGTGGGAGTTCGTGAAGGCTGAGATGGGCAGTCAAAAGCAGGACTATTTGCCCTTCGTGCTTAGTGCGACTCACACCACACTCAAGCTCCTGGATCGCGATGGCAAATTCGCAAAGAACAACGAGTGGGGCGTGAGCTATACGATCGACCCGAGTAAAACGCCAAAAGAGATCGACTTGGTCTTCAAGCCCAGCACTAAGGACGCACGAACCGCGCGGGGCATCTACGCGATAAAAGACGGCGCGCTGACGATTTGTTTCGATGGCGGGGGAGGTCAGAGCCGGCCGACCGACTTCAACGCCCTCCGCGGGCATGACGGCGCCCTGTGGGTGCTCAAGCGCAAAGGTATTGGGCCGGCACTGACACCGGCACCCGCGTCGGCAGTAAATGAGCTGGAACCGCTACGGAAGAAACTCCGAAGCGGCACGCCCGAAGAGAAGCAACGCGCGCTGACCACGATTCACGACCTGCAAGCCATCAAGCTGATTCCGGACGTGATCGAAGCCATCGCCGACCCGAACGCGCTCCCGCGCGAGGGTGACACGGGGTGGGGGTTCGTCGGGCACCAGGCGGCAACCGTGATGTGCGAGCTGTCGCGAGTGCTGGACGGTACCGACCGGCGCGGGCGCCGGGACTACACGTTCCACGACGACCAGTACCAGGGCGGCGAGAAGCTCAAGGAACTCGGGCGCCTGGAAGAGGTCCGCAAGAACTGGTCGCGGTGGCACATCGACCGGAAGTGAAACCGTCACGGCGAATGGCCGGCTGACACCGGCCGCTCGCTCAAGCAACTCTCTACAGAACCTCGTTCGCGCCTTCGGCCAGGAGCATCGCGGCGAGTTCTTGACCGAGCGCGAGCGGGGCGCTCGCCAGCCCGGAGTGCGTTGCGACGATCCGGCGCTTCCCGTCGGTCGAGAGCACGGCCCCGCGCACCGTGAGTACGCCGTCGAGTACCTTCGACGTGGTCCCGATGGGCACGAGGCACCCGCCCCCGAGCGCGTAAAGCATCGCGCGCTCGGCCTGCACCCGGGCGAACGTGTCCGGGCACCGCAACTGTGTGACAAGAGACTTCGTTTCGGCGTCGTCGGAGCGGCACTCCAGCCCGATGGCCCCCTGCCCCACCGCCGGCAGCATCCAGCCCGCGTCGAGGATCTCGGTGATCCGGTCCGCCAGCCCGAGCCGCACGAGCCCCGCTTCGGCGAGGATGATCGCGTCGAGGTTCTGCTCGTCGAGTTTCCGCAACCGCGTGTCGACATTCCCGCGCAGGTCGAGCAGGTTCAGGTCCGGGCGCCGGTTCAGCACCTGAGCCCGGCGCCGCAAACTGCTCGTGCCCACGGTCGCGCCGCGCGGCAGGTCGTCGAACCGCTTGTGCTTCCGCGAGACGAAGGCGTCCCCGGTCGGTCCGCGTGCCGGTACCGCGACGAGTTCGAGCTGCGGTTCGGGGATCGTGGGGAGATCTTTGAGGCTGTGGACGGCCACGTCCGCGCGCCCGTCGAGCAGCGCGCTCTGAATGGCCTTCGTGAACACCCCGAACCCGCCCATCGCGGAGAGCGCGGACGCCTGATCCCGGTCGCCGTGCGTCTCGATCAGCACCAACTCGACCGCACGCGGCGCGGCAACGGGTCGCAGCTTGTCGGCGATGTGGTTGGCCTGCCAGAGCGCGAGCGGACTGCCGCGCGTGCCGAGTCGAAGGGGGGCGGTACTCATGCGCTCGGCGCTCCGTTGGTCGTGAGCCAGGCGCGGAGCCGGGCGACCGCCTCGGCGCGCGGCACGGTGCCCGTTTCCAGGCGCTGCTTTTCGTCCGCGCTGGTGTCGGCCCCGGCGAGCGCGAACCACACCGGCCGCAGGCGCTCGAGGTCGTTGATGTCGCGCGGGAAGATGTGCCAGTGCAGGTGCGGCACCTGGTTCCCGAGCAGTTCGTAGTTCAGTTTGTGCGGGCGGAAGCAGGCTTCGATAGCCTCCGCGAGCCGGGCCATTTCGTCGAGAAACGCGGTTCGTTTCGGGCCGAGCTGACTGAGTTCGCTCGCGTGCTCGCGTGCGACAAGGACGCAGTATCCGGTGTAGCGCTGCCACGGCCCGAGGAGCGCGACAGAATGGGGAAACTGCCAGACGATTTCGCCTTCCGGCCAGCCCTTCGGGTCGGCGAGCTTCTGGCAAAAGGGGCAGGTCGGATCGTGTGCCATGCGGTTATCGTAATGGGGGCACACAAAGAAGAAAGCCCCGGTCGGATGACCGGGGCTTTCGCTGTTAGCCGTTACCAGCAGGCGGGTTTAGAAGTCACCACCACCAAAGTCGCCGCCACCGCCACCGAAATCCCCACCGCCGCCGTAGTCACCGCCCCCACCATAATCGCCACCACCGCCGTAGTCGCCACCGCCACCACTGTAGTCCCCGCCGCCATCGTCGTAGCTACCGCCGGCACCCGCGTCACCGCTGAAGTCGCCGTCGCCGGGCGCGGTGTCGTTACCGCCCGTGTCGTTGTTCGAGTAACCGTCGTTCGCGTAGGCGTCGCTGCCGTGGCTGTAGTGGGTACCGAACATACTGTCATAGAGGTACATCCCGGCCATCGCGCCGAACAACCCACCGAACAGCGCGGTTCCGAACCCGCCGCCACCGCCGTAACCGCCACCGTACCCACCGCCGTATCCGCCGCCACCACCGGTGAGCGCGCGAATCAGGCCCACGACCAGCCAGATACAGAGCAGAACGCACAGACCCAAGCAGATCCAGCCCCCGATGCCCATACCGGCCTTCTTTGCTGTTTGGTGATTCGTGGTCGTGGTCCCGGTCGCCCCGGCCACGACGGTATCCTTCAGGTCGCTGATGACGTAATCAATCGCCGACGCCAGCGCCTCATCGCGGAGTTTGAACTGCTCCGTCTCGGGCTTGTCCTTGGCCCCGCGGAACGAGTTCAGGAAGAGGTCGCGGAGCTTCTGTTCATTGTCGTTAGAAAACCCGCGGTCCCGGGTCGTCTTGTCCGCGATCACCTCGACGTGACCGGGACTACGGCACACGAGGATATAAATTCCCTTGGCCTTGTCGCCCGTTGCTAGTTCTTCGGCCCATTTCCGAAAGAATTTAGCCTCTTCGCCCTTCTCCTTGGGTGCAGTTTTGCCCGCGGGAAGGGTCGAGTGCGTGTCAATGGTGACCATCAACCCGTGATCGAATTGGGTGTTACCCATTCGGGATTTTGCTTTGTCGATCCCACCGCTCGTGAACAACGAGCCGCCGTCGTACACGTGCAACGTGCCCGCTTTCGGCGCCGTCTTTGAAGCGAGCGCTGTGGTCGGGGTCGCGAGCAGCCCGCCGACCAGCGCGGCCGCTGTCGCCAAACTCGTCGTCAACCTGTTCATTGCGTCTCCTTGTGGTAGCGGGGCGGTGCATGGCAAGCGACCAGCCACAAGCTCCGTATCACATTCTACCTACTTGGCCGTTCCCTTCAGGACGCTCGACACGTAATCGGCCGCGCCCGAAAGGGCCTTGTCTCGGATCTTGAACTGCTCCTCGTCGGACTTCCCGTCCTTCTTTGCTTGGCCCGCTTCTTTGAACGATGCCAGCAGGATGTCGCGGAGCTTCTGCTCGTTCTCGTTGTTGAACCCGCGGTCCCGCGTGGCCTTGTCCACGAGAACCGTCACGTACCCCGGACTGCGGCACACGAGAACGTAGACGCCCTTCGCTTTATCCAGTGCCGCTTCGGACTTCGCCCAGTTCGTGAAGAATTTGGCCTCTTCGCCCTTTTCCGGGTGCGTCTTGTCTTTCGGGATCGACGCGAACGTTTCAACCGTCAGGGCCGTTTCGCGCTCGAAGACCGTTTTACCCATCGCGGCCTTTGCCCTGTCGATGGCGCCGTTGGTAAACAGCGATCCGCCGTCGTACACGTGCAGCGCGCCGGGCTTCTTTGCCGACTCTTTTCTCGGCTGTGCCGATACGGGAAGCGTCAGCAACCCGCCCACCAGCACGGCAAAAACGGGTCCGAGACCGCCGAAAAGCTGAATCATCGGAGCCCCTCAAGTTCGCGACGGTCGAACGACACCTCAAGAGCCTGTCGCATTCTATCTCATCGCGGGTCGCGTGCGGTGGCAAATCGCCCCGGGTTTCGCGGCCCGTATCATATCCTGAACGCCCCGCGAGGATGAGGCCCGTTGCCGTCCCCTCGTTTGTGTGGGTCTGACTTGTATTCGCCGCACCCGGAGCAATCTTAACGTGTCCCGAATTCGCGCTACAACTATTTTAGCAGTCAGAACTTCCAACGGGGCCGCGATCGGCGGCGACGGGCAAGTGACGCTCGGTAACATCGTCATGAAGGCCGACGCCCGCAAGGTCCGCAAACTGTACGACGGCCAGGTTCTCGCCGGGTTCGCGGGTGCCGCTGCGGACGCCTTCAGCCTGCTCGACCGTTTCGAGCAAAAACTCCGCGATTTCCAGGGTTCGGTGCCCAAGGCCGCGACCGAACTGGCGAAGGAATGGCGCACGGACCGCGTGCTGCGCCGGCTTGAAGCGATGCTCGTGGTTCTTGACCGCGAGCACCTGTTGCTCGTGAGCGGAACCGGCGACGTGATCGCCCCGACCGATAACGTTTTGGCGATCGGGTCCGGCGGCCCCTACGCGCTGGCCGCGGCCCGGGCGCTGATGGCTCACACGCAGCTCAAGCCCGCCGAGGTGGTGCGGGCCGGACTGGAGATCGCCGGCGACTTGTGCATCTACACGAACCGGAACATCGACGTACAGGAACTCAATTAAGAGCTAAGCAGCGACGACAGCCGCGGATGAACGCGGATCAGCGCAGATCAGAAAAGAAGAGTGAATTCAACGTGATCTGCGTCTTGAATCCGCGTTTATCTGCGTTCATCCGCGGCGCGTTTTGCTTCTTGCTTTCGGAAGGAACGGCATGGCTGATTCAATGACCCCGAAGCAGATCGTGGCCGAGTTGGACAAGTACATCGTCGGGCAGGCGGCCGCGAAGAAGGCCGTCGCGGTGGCGATCCGCAACCGCTGGCGCCGGCAACAGCTCCCGGCCGAGCTGCGAGCCGACGTGACGCCCAAAAACATCATCCTCATCGGGCCGACCGGCGTCGGGAAAACCGAAATCGCCCGGCGCCTCGCGTCGCTGGTGGGGGCGCCGTTCATCAAAGTCGAGGCGACCAAGTTCACCGAGGTCGGGTACGTCGGGCGCGACGTGGAGAGCATCATCCGTGACCTGACCGAGGCCGCGATCGGACTCGTGCGCCAGGAGATGCGCGGCATCGTGCGCGAGAAGGCACAGGAGAAGGTCACCGAGCGCCTGCTCGACCTGCTCGTGCCGATGCCGAAGAACACGCCGTGGGAACCGGAGCAGGAGAAAGAGGAACTGGAGCGCCGGCAGCGCACCCGCGACAAGATGAAGGCGAAGCTCGAAGCGGGCGAACTGGAAGACCGCGTGGTGGAACTGACCGTCGAGCAGAAGGCCACGCCGGTGCAGATCTTCTCCAACCTCGGCATGGAGAACATGGACGTCGACCTGCAGGGCATGTTCGACAAGATGATGCCGAAGAACACGCAGCCGCGCCAGCTCCCGGTGAAGGACGCTCGCAAGGTGCTGCTCGAACAGGAGACCGAGTTGCTCATCGACCGCGCCGCGGTGGTCGAGCAAGCGGTGGATCGCGTCGAGAACCACGGCATCGTGTTCCTCGACGAAATCGACAAGGTGTGCGCCCCGGGAGCGGGCCACGGACCGGACGTGTCGCGCCAGGGCGTGCAGCGCGACCTGCTCCCCGTGGTCGAGGGCACCACCGTGAACACGAAGCACGGCCCGGTGCGCACGGACCACATCCTGTTCATCGCGGCCGGGGCGTTTCACGTGTCGAAGCCCGCGGACCTGATGCCCGAACTCCAGGGCCGGTTCCCGATCCGCGTGGAACTCACCGACCTCACGAAACCGGACTTCCTCCGCGTGCTCACGGAACCGAAGCATGCGCTCCCGAAACAGTACGCGGAACTGCTCAAGACGGAGGGCGTGGACCTGGAGTTCACACGCGACGGGTTGGAGGCACTGGCGGACATCGCGTTTGATGTGAACCGCTCGAACCAGAACATCGGTGCGCGCCGGCTCCACACGGTCATCGAGAAGGTGGTGGAGGAGGTGAGTTTCAACGGCCCGGACCTGGCCGACAAGCGCGTGGTGATTGATGGCAAGTTCGTCCGCGACAAGCTCGGCCCGGTGGTCCAGCGCGAAGACCTGAGCAAGTTCATCCTGTGACGCGGTTTTAGTGTAGTCCGCGAGCGGTTCCCGTTCTGCGACAAGACATGTCGCTCTAACTCCGGAAGCCAACCGCTCGCGGACTACATTCAACAAATCGCTCCGCCTAGCGCAGCGACTTCACCCACTTCTCCAGCGCCTTCGCGTGCTCGGCCACGGTCACCGACGGCCCGCTGAGGCGGATGTGGTGCGCGAGCGTAGTACCGTCCGTATCCTTCTCCTCCACGATCACCCAGATCACGCGCCAGTCTTCGAGTAGCGTCTCCTTCTTGTCCAGCGGGCGCTCCTTGTACTTCCACGTCCCGGTCACGTCGAGCACGTTCACGGTCGCGCCGGGCACCTCCCACTTCGCGGTCTTGCTGATGTCGTCGACCGTCTTGCCCTCGGGCGGCACGAACGTCGCCTTCCACTTGGGGAAGTTCTTGTCCGTACCCGGCAGGCTCTCGTTCATGATGCTCAGTTCGGCCTCCGGGTGGTCCTTCGCGCCCGGCAACTTGAACTGGTACGTGCGGAGCCGGTTTGATGGTTTTTCACTCTTCCAGTCGACCGGGGTCGGTGCGGAGAGCTTGATGAGCTTCACCACGACGGGCTTGTCCTCGGCGCGGGCGCCGCCGGCGAGCACAACGATGGCAGCGAGACTATACACAGCACAGCGCATGATGAACCTCTGAGGTGATTGAGCACATGGAACCGTACCACGGACCCACCGGTCCGTGGTACGAAACCCAAAATTGGCGTCACGGTTTCGGCGCGACCTTCGTTTCGTCCGCCGAGATGAGGCTGAAATAGAACCCGTGCGGGTTGTTGCCGTTCGCGATCTTGAGCAGCACCGTGTTCTTGCCCTTGATGAGCTTCACGGGCACCTTTTGCGCTTCCGGCGCCGCGGCCTTTGATTCGCGCGAAACGAACACGTCCTTGCCGTTCACCCAAACTCGCGCCCCGTCGTCCGGCCCGAGCAGGATCTCCGCCGACTGGTCGCTCGGCGATTCGATCTCCACTTGCATATACGAGGCCGAATTGGTCGAGCCATTGCCGTGGTATGCAGCGAGGTCGAAGTATCCCTTCCCGTCCGGGCGAATGGTCTTCCATTCGCCGGTGACGGACTCGCCGATCGTCTTCGGGAGCTGCAACCGGAACGTGGCCTTCGGGTCGAACGCGCCCTTCTCCGGACCGTACTCCGTGTCAAGCGCCTCGTCCATGCCCTTCGCCGGGAACGGCCCGACGATCCGGAAACTGTCCGGCGTGAGTGCCGCGGTCTTCAGCGTTTCGAGGTACGCGACGAGGTCCACCAACTCGTCCTCGTTCAGTGCCGCGACGATGTCCTCGGGCATGATGGACGTCTTCAGCTTGCGGACCGGCCCCTCAATATCCTTTTTGGGAACGGTCGTATCCTTGCCGTTCGCGTCGCGCAGCGTGATCGCGGCGGGCGTGTCCGAAACGAGCAGCCCGCTCACGGTCACGTCCGCGGTGGTGGTCACGGAGTGCTGGACGTACTGGTCCGCGATCGCCTTCGACGGCGTCAGGAGCGATTCATACAGGTTCTCGCGGCTGATCTTCTTGCCGATCATCGACAGGTCCGGGCCGACCTGCCCGCCGGTTCCGCGCACCATGTGGCACTTCGCGCACTGGGCCGCACCGGTGAGGCTCGCGGTCCACACGGCCTTCCCGCGAGCCACGTCACCGCCGCGCCGGGCCAGTTCCGCGACCGCGGGGAGATTCTTGGGGTTCAACTTGCCCGGCGCCGGGAACGCGAGCTTCGCCCGGTTCGCGAGGTCCGCGTAGGGCGAGTTCCGCAACAGGCGCCCGGCTTCTGCGAGCAGTTCCTTCGGGAGATCGCCCTTCGCGTGTGCGTCGAGCAGCCACGTCGTGCCGGCGCGGTTGCCGGCTAGCGTCGTCAGGCACGCAGACTTGAGTTCGGGCGTGCCGCGGTCACCGGCGTTGATGCCGCGCACGAGCGAATCGAGAGCAACCGTCGCGTACTTCGGCGACTTCTGGCCCTTCGGGAGCAAGTCACCAAGCGCCTGAATGCACGCGACCGAGAGCGGGTTCTCTGGGCTGCCGACCTCGACGAGCGCGGACACGCTCTTGTCGTCGGGTAGTTTGCCGAGCGTGCGAACCGCTTCTTTGCGCAGGTCGAGTGCGGCGTCCTTGTTCTTCGCGATCACGGCTACTGCGTCGACGCGACTCACTGCGTTCGCAGCGGCAACGAGCTGAAGCCCCGTGGCGACCGTCTTCTCGTTGGCGAACAGCGTGTCGAGTGCCGAAGCGAGTTCCTTGCCGCTTTGCAGCGTCTTCCACTTTGTCGGCAGGAAGAGTTTCAGACTCTCAATGGCACGGGCCTTCATTTCCGGGGCCGCGTCGCCCTTCAGCACGTCCAGCATCGTGACGCCGGCCGCGAGTTCGTCGCTCGTGGCGAGGATGTCGACCACGCGGGCCTTCTGCGCCGCGGTCAGTTTGGGGTCGGTGAGCAGTTTGCCGAGCCGCGGGAGTACGGACTTCGGCCGCAGCTCCCACACGAGGTCCGCGACCTTGTCGTTCCACTCCGGGAAGTGCTTGTCGAAGTCCGCGAGGATCGCGTCGCGCCGCATCGAATCGGTCCCGCACGCGATATTGAGGGCGGCGCGGTAAAAGTGGTCCTGGCCGTCGTACTTCTTCGCGAGGTGGTAAAATATGTTCGTCGTCCGATCGCGGGCCTTCAAGTATCGAATCCAGAGCAATGCTTCACGCCAGCCACTAACCGAAAGTGCATCGAGTTCCTCTTCGTTGTCCGCTTTGTCTATGTCGGTATAGCTCACTTCGTCAGCCTGTTTCACAACGAGGTACGAGAACACTTGGAGCAGGCGCCCCCCGGCCGCTTGAAGTTGCGGATTCTTCGACTTGGACAAAACCCCGGCTGGTGCCATTACCAGCTTTCCGTGCGGATAAATCTGTGGCGTTAAGAAGGCCGCTCGTGCGACGAGAAGCGGGTCCGTTCCCTTCTCAATAATCTTTCTCACGACAGCAATTGCCTCCTCTCGGTCCATTTGCCGGATCGCGCCATTCGCCAGCCAACGGATTGCCTGGCACGATGAACCTAGCGCCATGAGCACATCCTCCTTCGTGTCCAGTTTCACCTCCGGCACCTTGTACCCCTTATGGCCCTTCGGCGTGATGCGGTAAATGCGGCCGTCGGTGGGGTCGCCCATGCCGTGCCCGCCGACGCCGCGGTCGTACCAGTCGGCCACGAAGATGCTGCCGTCCGGGGCGACGCACACGTCCGATGGCCGGAACCACTGGTCGCTGCTCGTTAAGAGCAGTTCCTTATCGAGTTCGTACCCCGCGCCCTTCGGCTTCGGGAAGAACCAGCGGACTTCCGACGGCGCGCAGTCACAGTGCAGTAGCGCGCCCTGGTACTTCTTGGGGAACAGCGCACCTTCGTAGAACGTGATCCCGGTCGGGCTGCCCTGCCCCGTTCGCAGCGTCTTGTGAACGATCCCGGGCTGCTCCTCGTGCCAGTGCGACTGACCGGGACCGCGCGGACCGTAGCCGTAGTTGCCGCCCGGCATCACGAAGCAGATGCGAGTTTGCTGATTACCGTCATCATCATTGTCCGAGAGCCACACTTCGCCGAAGCTGTTGACGCAGCACTCGTAGTTGTTGCGGAAGTTGTGCGCGATCAGTTCCAGGTTGGTACCGTCCGCGTCGCAGCGCCACACGGTCGCCTTCTGGCAGTCGGTGGTATTGCTCACCCACTTTTTGCCCTTCCCGTCACTGGACTGCAACCCGGTTACGCCGCTATCGCCGACGGTGAAGTACAACTTGCCGTCCGGCCCGATGTTCAGCCCGTGAACTCCGTGGTCGTGGTCGAACCCGCCGAAGCCGGTGAGGAACTTCTTCGGCGGGCCGTCGGCCTTCAGGTCGCCGTCCTTGTCCTCGAACACGAGGATATCGGGCGACTGGCACACGAACACGCGCTGCCCCTTACCGTCCGCGTAGGGCGCGACGCACACACCGAGCGGGCCGTACAGCTCCTCGCCCTGGTAGAACGTCTTCGCCTCGGTCGCCTTCCCCTCCCCCTTGGCATCAACCAGCACGACGATCCGGTCGCCTTCCTTGCGGATGATCGGCCGGCCGAAGTTCTTCCGCCGGTAGTTGACCGCCTCCGCGACCCACACACGCCCCTTGTGGTCGACGTCGATGCTCGTGGGGTTAATCAGCATCGGTTCCGCGGCGAACAGTTCCACCTGGAACCCGTCCGCGACCTTGAGCGCGGCGAGTGCCTTTTCGGGCGGGAGCGGCCCGCCGCCCTTCGGCTGGGCGAACACCGGCCCGGCGAACGCGATCAGTGCGGCCAGGGAAATGAGTCGGGGCATGCTGGGAAGGCTCCGAGAGCGAGGGAGAGTCGAGGCAGGTGCGGCCAGTGTACCGCGAACCGGCGCCGAGCGAAACAGCCTGGAACGAACCGAGCGCATTCGGTGATCCTCCGCGAATCGTGGGGTGTGCGCGCCAGAATTCACATCGCGCCCTCAATTTTTCTCGCAGCTCCTCAACTTCCGTTCAGGCCTGAATCGGCTGCCGACACAGATGTGACAACTGCGTTGGCCTGGGGCGCGTTTGCGACCTAGAGTTGGACGCCACACCCCGTCCCGGTTGGGACGTCGAGCGAGCGTAATCAATGATCGGCCGCGTATTCATGGGTCGTTACGAGACCAGGAGGCAGCTCGGCGAGGGCGGCATGGGGAAGGTGTACCTCGCGCGCCAGATCGACCTGGGACGCGAGGTCGTCGTTAAGGTGATGCACGAGCAGATCGCGGCGGACCCGAAATTCCGCGACCGGTTCCAGCGCGAAACGCTTCTCATGGCCCGGTTCCAGCACCCCGGTGCGGTCACGCTCTACGACGCGACCCTCGACGACCCGCTCGGGCCGTGCATCGTGATGGAATACGTGAAGGGCGTGAACCTCGAATCGCTGCTCGCGAAGAACAAGCGCATGAGCGCGCCGCGCGTCGGCCGCATCATCGGCGAACTGTGCGAGGTGCTCCAGGCCGCACACGAAGAGGGCATTATCCACCGCGACCTGAAGCCCGCGAACCTCATGATCCTCGACGCGGACACCCCGCGCGAGCGCATTAAGGTGATGGACTTCGGCCTCGCGAAGCTGGTCGAGGGCGAGCCGACCTCGCACAAGGTGACCGACACGAACGTGGACTTCGCCGTCGGCACGCCCGGGTACATCTGCCCGGAGCAAGTGCGCGGCGAGGAAATGGACCACCGCGGCGACCTGTACAGCGTCGGCGTGATGATGTACGAGTTGCTCACCGGCCGGCTCCCGTTCAACGGGCCGACCAGCATGGACATCCTGCTCGCGCACGCGACCGAGTACGCCCCCACGTTCGCGGAACTGGGACTGAGCGGGTGGGTTCCGAGCGAGATCGAGGAACTGGTCTTCGACACGCTCGCCAAAGATCCGGACGACCGACCGCAAACCGCCCGCGCCCTCGCGGAGCGGTTCGACACGGCCCTGAACCGGGCACAGGTGAAAGCGGAAGCACGCGGGTCGCGCCTCGTATCGATCCCGGCCCCCGGTTCGGGCGTCAAAACTCCTGGTTCGGGTATCAAGGCCCCGGGGCCGAAGTCCTCGTACCCCGGGTTGCCGATCTCCGCGGTCAACACCCCGCCGCCCGCGACGTCCGCGACGCCGACGCACATCAGCGGTTCGCGCGAACAGGCCGCGCTCCCGTTCCACATGGAAGCGTGGATGCCGGAGCAGATCGCTATTGTGAAGCTCCGCGGGTTCGTTCACGACGCCGGCGGTGAAGTGGTAGAAAGCGTCCCGGGGCTGATTAAGGTTCGGCTCGGCGGGCAGAAGGCCCCGGCCGGCGGGGCACTGTCGTGGCTCGGGCTGCGCCGCGCGTCCAACCCGATCGACGTGGAACTGCACCTGCACCACCTCGACCCGGCGAAAGAGAACCACCTCACGGTCCACGTCCTGTTCCGCCCGTCGCACCCGGCGCTGCTCACCGACCGCAACTGGCGCCAGCGCTGCACGCAGGTGTTCGTAGAACTCCGGTCGTACCTGATGGGCCGCTCTCCCGAGTGAGCAGAAACAGCAACAGAAAGAACCGTAGATTACGCAGATCACGCGGATCAGAACTGGGGAGAGTGACCATCGCTCTTCGGTTCTATCCGCGTGATCCGCGATTCGTGCTCGTTGCTTCGCAAGCACATTCACGGGAATAAATCCTTTCGGCCCGGGATCATATCCAACAGACAGCACGTCTGCTCACGCAACACCCAACGATACAAGAGGTGCCCTATGTGGTACGGCCTTGCCGCCGACGCCGTTGTCGCCGTTCACGTCGCTTACGTCGCGTATGTGGTTCTCGGCCAAGCCGCCGTCATCGTGGCCGCGCCGTTCCGGTGGCAGTGGGCTCGGAACCCGTGGTTCCGGTTCTCGCACCTTACCGCGATAGCCATCGTCGGATACGAGGAAATTCGCGGCCTCCGGTGCCCACTGACCGTGTGGGAAGAGCAGTTCCGCGGGCTCGCGGGCCAAACCTACAACGTCAGCGAAACGTTCATGGGCCGGCTGATGCACGACCTGCTGTTCATCGATGGCAAGCCGGACATCTTCTTCACGACGGTCCACCTCGCCATGCTGGTATTGGTCGTTCAGGCGCTCGTCATGTACCCGCCGCGATGGTTCCGGTTCGGGCGCGCCCCGAAAGTGGCTCTCGCACCTGCCGTCGCGTAACCCCAACTCAGCCGTCGGTAGTCGAACGTGCGAGCGAAGCAACCGCGTCCGTTGTCGCTGTAAATGCGGCGACAGTAGGCACGGCCGAAACAGTCGTGTGGGGAAAGTTGGCGCGGGCGGGCTGCTACCCATCGGTGCAAACGACGGCACGATCTCCACATCCGTGAGGCGCGGCCATGAGAGCCATGCGAATCTTCATCGGCGTGCTACTCATGCTGGGTACCGCGTGTCTGCTGTTCATTGGCTTCGCCTTCGCCACGCTCTCGGCGGGCGGTCTGGAAAAAGGTAGCCCGGAGTGGTGGCCGACGGTCCTCGGAGTAATGTTCGAGGAACCAGAAACCTTCATACTCATAGCGGGGATGATGGGCGGCATTGGCCTCTGCCTCTACCGCCCGGAGATGACGCGGACTGAGGGGAGACTGATGGCCGTGACCGGAGTCATTCTCCTGGGACTATTCCTGCAAGCAGCCAGCCGGGAGCGACAGTGGATGGAAAGCCGCACCCCAAATCCCGATGGGACGAGGCACATCGTGAAGAAGTACCGCAACTGGTTCGGCCAGGGTCGGACGGTCGAGATCGACGAGCCGTAGGGGGCAGCGGTGGGCCGCGGGAGGTAGCTTCTGGAACTCGGCGGCGCTCGGCGGTGCCTTTGCATCGTGATCGTGAGGCGTCGCCGTCGAACTTGTAGGCACCCGAAGGAACCCGGTCCCGTTACGCCGAGCGATCTCGGGAAGCGCCCCGGGGCGAAGTAACCGTGGCGCCCGGGCGCCACGATGACGGAACCAAGGCGGTCGTTCGCTACGCTACTTCACGAACTTCTTGGCCTGGTTCGGTTCGGCGGTCAGCTCGAACGGTTCCAGTTCCGTCGGCTTCGACCACCGTCATGTGGACGGGCGAGTTCGGGCGCCTGCCGATCTCGCAAGGCTCGGACGGCCGCGACCACAACCGACACGCCTTCTCGCTGTGGCTGGCGGGCGGCGGGTTCAAGTCGGGCTACGTCCACGGCGCGACCGACGACTTCGGGTACAAGTCGGTAGACAAGGTCGTCCGCGTGTCCGCGTTGCACGCCACCCTGCTCCACGCGCTCGGCCTGGACCACACGAAGCTGACCTTCCCGCACGAGGGCCGCGACGACACGCTGACCGATGCCGCGGTCACGCGCGCCGAGGTCGTCGAAGACCTGCTGGCCTGAGTACCGCCCGGAGCAACGGTTAGTAACGCGGGCGATTTCGCCCTGCGTTTGCAGTAGTTGTTTCTGGCGCCCCAACAGCAAAACCTCGAAATTCTCCTCAAAAAGTAATGTGGTTGGGTGTTTTTGAACATTCGATTCAGGCATCAAGGGTAACTTCCCTTTTGCCGGTGTGCAGATCGAACCAAAACGTCGTTATTTGTGTCCGGCTATTCTTGCACACCGGCCAATTGGACTGTAAGATTACGTCCCATTTTGGTATTCTTTCAGTGTAGACCACAGCAACCCTACAAACACTCACTTGGTAGGTGAGAAAGGAGGCGAAGATGCTGACGACTTACGATATCGATGCCGTGCGCCGCTTCGCCGACGAAGTACGAAGTCAGCGACTTGAGTGCAGCGACGAAGGGACATTCTGCAGCGATTTCGACCAATACATTCACTGCCTTGCCACTGTTTGCGAACAGTGGCTTGATGCGTTGGAGAATTGGGTGTACGCCGTGTTCCGAGGCCGTGTGGAATTCGACCCCGCTGTAGAACACTGTTTCAAAGCTAACTTAAAGAGCGCAGCTGGTGATGCTCGGCCGCACGTCGAACACGGGCGAGAGGTAGAGTCCGAGTGTCACAGTTTGGCGCGTTTAAACGACCTGGATAGGAGTGTGCGCCGAATCGACTCCCTATTGAAGTACTGGATCAGTCCGCAACGGTCTGTTACTCCAGCAGCCCGTGTCCCAATAAACGATGCGGCTGAAAAGGAAATTGTTGAGCAGTTACAGAAGCTTGTGCCGCTGCCTACAGAGTGGGAACCATCGGATAAACGACAGTTGCGACTTTTCCGCAATCCCCCTACGACGTGAATTTTCTGGGGAGGGATCTTGCCTCCCCAGAGGTAACGAGCATTTCATGAATCCCGCCCTTCCAACACGCCCCCTTCTTGCCGTGACATTGGCTCTGAACAGCGACGAATTTCGTAGCATTCAGAATTGGAATTATCCTGCCGAACCATTCTACGTTGACCAAGTCAAGCGTGCTCTTCAAAACGATATTCCACAGTTGGTAATACACCGCGATTGCTCCATCTGGGGGTATTCTGATCCGCCGTTGGGCAAAGAGTTTGTTGGTTTTGGTATCCTCCAAATAGAGGAGCATTACTCAAATTACACGGGCGGGCTTCCGCATTGTTACATCCCCCTACTTTCCGTCAAACCAGGGATAAAAAGCATGGGGTATGGGAAATCGATTGTGGACCATCTCATCGCAGAAGCAGCCTTAAATGTTCGCGACTTTGAGGGTTACGTTTCGAGTTACCTATTTCTCGATGTGTACGTAGCCAACGAGCCCGCCATTCGACTTTATCGAGATAAATGCCAATTCGTCGTGTTGAATCCAAACAATCCAATTTCTGACCCCGATGAGCACAACGAACCTTATTTCGTCATGGCACGAAACGTTGCCCTATCTGAAAAGGTAGTCCCCGCTCCAATGCCTTCATGAATTCACGTTGTGTTTTTCGGAGTACCGAATGAGGTTCTACTTCCAGTTCTCCAGAAATTCGAGCAGGCCCGCGGCCTCTTGGGACGACAGGCCGCTCATCTGACCTTCGTCAGCGACACGCGCGGTGGTTCGTCGCGCGAACGGGTTCAGCAGGCTGCCGAGCAGTTCGGGCCGCGTGCGCGCCTTGCCGATCACCGAGAGGTCCGAGCCGTGGGCCGTTCCGCGGCCGCCGGACCAGGTGCCCGATTCACTTCGGAATCGGTTCTACTCCGCCAATCGCCTCAAGTTCGGCGATTCCCGCTCGCAAGAGTTTCAACCGTTCTCGATCGTTCTGCGCAGAAGTCGCGGACTTGAGCAGATCAGCGATCATGCGCCGCGTCTTCAGGTCGCGTGCCCCCTTCTCGATTGTGTTGAGTGCCTTCGTGAGCCATTCCGACGCAGTACCCGGCGAGTTGGGGAACTTTTGCTCCAGTACGTCCGCGTGGTTGGCCACCAGTTTCGCGACCGACTTGATCCGGCCGGAATCTGTTCGCACCGAGTCGCTGAACGCGGTTGCGGCCTTGGTGTCATCACCCAACCCCAAAAACGCGCGGGCCAATCCTTCGCGTGCGTCGGTGTCCGCGGGGTACACATCCAGAACTCGCTCCAGATCCCCGCGTGCCTTACGAAAATCCTTCGTGCCAATCGCGAGTACAGCCCGGCGGACCAGAACGTCGCGGTGAAACGGTCCCTTCTCAACGGCCGTATCGAGTTCCGCTAATGCCGCTTCTGGCTCGAACATGCGCGCCCGACAGAGACGCGCTTCCACACAACTGGCGTCGAGCATCACCGCGTGATCGCAGTCGCGTTTCGCTTCTGCGAACCGCCCCGCAGACCGGTGGTGTTCCGCCCGCAGACCGAATCCGCGGGCAAGTAATCGCGCTTGGTGAGCGGGGATGGATTCAATGCAGGCGAGCAAGCCGGTTAGCGTGCGCGCGGGACGATCACGCAACGCGACATCCAGAAACGCTCGAATCTCGTCCGTTGTTGCAGCATACCCGACTTGCTGCGCCCCTTCGCGCGATGCCAGCGCCCCGACCAGTTCCCCGCGAACATTCACCAGCGGCCCGCCCGGAGAGCCCGCCTGAGCAGGCAACTGCCCCACGAGCACGTTCACCGCAGGGGCCTTCTCGCCGACATCCAGCGTCACGCGCCCGCGCTGCCGAACGGAGCCGTTAGCGTACACCCACGCGAACTCCAACCCGCCGGGGTGACTCATCGCGTGGAGCGCATCGCCCGGCTTCGGCACGCGGGCCGCAAGCGAGAGCGGTTTCATGTGGTCCGAACCGGAATCGAGTCGAATGAGGGCCAGATCGCGTGTCGCGTCGCGTGCGAGAACGACACCGCTGCGATACGCGGCGCGAAGGTGCAGCGCGAGTGGGTCGCGATACGCACCGCGCTCGCTCACCCAACGATCACCATCGCGCAGCGGAAGGGCCACGCCGACACGATCCATCACGGTCAGTCCGCGCGCGCATGTGAGGACAAGGTCTTTCTCGATCAGCGCGCCAGCCATGTGAACGTCAGTCGCCGTGGGCCGAATCCACACGGTCGCCCGCGTGAGCGCCTCGGCAATCACGACTGGTTCAGCGTCCCGGACCTGCTTCGGGGGTGCATTCAGGAAGGTCCGGATGTCACTCGCCGAGATCACGATAGCCGCGAGCGGACATGCTCGGCGCAATGCGCAATCCATGCCAACGACTTCACCGCGCGCGTTGAACACCGGTCCGCCGGAATCGCCCTCGTCCGTGGAGAATTGAGCCACAAGCGCGCTCGCCCCCAGCGCGAGTTTCTTCCCGCGCCAGAAGTATCCGTCCGAGAGTTTGCCGCTCGTGCGCAGTGGGCCGACGGTCGTGTTCCAGATCGTATCGATGTCGATCCGGTGCCCGATCACGCGAAGCCAATCGCCCGTTTGCGGTACTCGTGCCGAAAATACAACGGCTTTCGCACCTTTGGGAAGTGATTCAAGCTCCACGAGTGCGAGGTCGAATTCGTCCGAAGTTTTCAGCACCATGCCCGAAACGAATAACCCGCTTTCGCGAAGCTTCGGTCGGTTACGAAGGTACTCGCGCCGGTCCGTAACGAGTTCCCCGTCACGGTACCAGGGGAGGAACACATCGACTTTCTTGCGGTCCGCGACGACGTGCCGACAGGTGACGAGCAGGCGCTTCTGGACGTCAACGACGAACCCGCTCCCCGCACCGTCGTTCTCCGCACGCACCCACGCGCACGACGCCAACGGATCATTTACCGACGCCGTACCGAGAACGAATGTAAGTGCGAGTAGCATGCGTTCCAGAGTAACCGATGGAGTGTCTGTGGCACACGTGTTCTCGAACCACTCTGCTCTCGGTCTTCTGCCCTCTGCTCTCGGTCTTCTGCCCTCTGCTCTCGGTCTTCTGCCCTCTGCTCTCGGTCTTCTTTTGTGCTCTTTGTGCCTTTTTGTGGCCAATCCGTCTTTCTTCACACTTCTGCGCGGACCGTCTTGCGGAAGATCGTGTCTTCGCGGTACATCCACTCACCGCGTTTGAGCAGTCGTTCGCGCACGTCGTCGGGCAGTTCCGGATTGCGAAGTGCGTCGAGGTTCTCTTCCAGGTATTCCATCGTTGACGGTGCTGTGAAGCACGCCGACACGCCGGGCGTGTTCAGTGTGTACCGGAAGCAATCACTCGGACGGAACGACGGATCGAGCAACCGGCCGTAGCACGTGTTGTTGAACGTGAAGATCGACGTGCCGCGTTCTTGCGCGAATGGGAATACTTCGGTTTCTGCTTTCCGGTGTGCGGCGCTGTGGCGCACCATGACCGGGTTCCAACCCTCAAGAATCGCGTCGCGGGCGATCCCGCGGTTGTGAGTCGAAAGCCCGAACACTTGCACCAGACCGTCCCGTTTGAGTGCTTCGAGTTCCTCGAGCACGTCGGGTGTGATCCGGCGCCACGACTGCGTCCAGAAGATCAGGAAGATGCTGAGGCGCTCCAGTTTCATATTGCGTAGCGCACGCTCCACGTCTTTGCGGATCTTCGCCGGGTCCGCCTCGAAGGTGCCCACTAGCATGTGAACCCCGCGCCGGTCGCTCGGCGAGAGCCGCGTCATGAACCGCGTGAGCGTGGCGTAGTTCGGCTCCCAGAAGAACAGGTTCACCCCCTGCTCCGCCGCCCGCACGTACCCCTCTACGGGCAAGCCGTAGTGCCCGGACACGCCGAGGGGCGATACGATCGGCCCACCGGGTCCAATTTGTCGCGGGCGCACGAGCGTAATTGGCAGCAAAGCCAGCGGTTCCGCGGCCACACGCGGAGTTGCGGGCGGCTTCCAGGATGTTTCGGGTGCGAGTTTCCACACCGGAACGCGGCACATCTTCGCGGCTCGCGATAGCACAAACCAGGACGTTTCAAGCGTGGGAGTTTCGACCAGTTCTTTAGCACGATCAGGCGTCAGTGCCGCTGCGCGTGCGTGCGGGTGATCCGGAGTAAATGGCGGCGCGACGTAAAGGTTCGATGGAGAAATGTCGGACTTCAGTCGCTCCAATTCCGCGCGGACGTCTTCCGCGGGAAACGCTTCACCCGCCTGCGCCGCGGCCCACACGTGTGCAGTTGTCTGAGAGTATCCCGGAAGCGTTTCCAGTAAGGGCAAAAGTGTTGCCGGACGGCACAGAATAAACTTCGCAACTTCTTCAATGCGATCGAGTTCGACGCCGCGTGTGAGTGCATCGAGCACGGGTGCGGTGTCCTCACGCGGGTCGCCGAGCGAGCCGATTGCCCCCTCCCATTGCTCCGGGGTACCGTCTTCACGCAGCGCGAGAATCACCCATGCTCGAACGCGCTCATCGGGGTGGTTCACGAGGCGAACGAGCGTGTTGAGCACGGCGCGTCGACCGATCTGGCCGAGCAGTTCCAGGTTCCGCGCGAGTACCGCGGGATCCCAGTCCCAGAACGGGCACCACGATTGCGGATCGTTCGTGGTTCGCTCGGCGGGTACATCGCCCGTCCAGCTATAGAGCAGGTAGTCGCAGAGTCGGGTCGCGTGTGGTGCGGGGGTGAGTAGAAGACCGAGCACACGTTCCCGGTTACCCAGATCGCGCCCCCATTCTTCGAGCCACTGTCCGAGTGCGTAACGCACCCGCCAGTGCGGATCGTTCGATGCGGGTACCAACAGTTCGCGTTGCTCACCTTCAGCCAGTGCGTTCACAGCCGCCCGGCGCACCTGCCAAAACGGGTCCGTGGTAAGCAGCCGAACCAGTTCCCGACTCGTGCCGGGGACCATCTTTCGCCGAACCAACTCGCCCGCGGCCAGAATCCGAATACTCGGGTGCGGGCTACTTAGTGCGCGCACAATCGCATCGC
Organism: Gemmata massiliana; assembly: GCA_000531095.1. Taxonomy (GTDB): domain Bacteria; phylum Planctomycetota; class Planctomycetia; order Gemmatales; family Gemmataceae; genus Gemmata; species Gemmata massiliana. Next base: position 116,736 of record HG799466.1, read on the forward strand.
GCACGATCGATGAATCATCATTTTCGAGGCTCCGAACCGCCGCGCTCGCTGCAGTCGCGCTCGTTTCGCGGTTCAGCAGCAGTTCGACCAACCCCTCCCGTTCGGTCACTTCTGTTGTGCCCCGAAACGACTCGGCCGCGGCCGTGTTCAGGTCCGGGTCGAGCAGGGTGTAGGTGCGGGCCAGTGGGTGATCGTTTGGAACGCGCATCGGTGCTTGAGATATTGCGAGGAGTGGGCTACCTTCTATGCACTTATCGAGGGTACGAAGAGGATTCGCAATGTCCGCTCCACGATCCGCCCCGGCGTGGCTGCTCCTGCCACTACCCGCGAACGCGGACGCCGACGCCGGCCTGATCGCGACCATCGAACAGCACTGCGCTAAGTTACCCGGAACGTTCAAGGCGCTCCACACCGCACTCGATCGGGTTCGTGCCCTCGCGAGTTACGAACCGGCCGTGAACCGGGCGAACGAGCTGATTTGGACGCAATTCGACGCGCTCCTCGAAGCCCCCGACAAAAAGGCCCGACTCGAATTCGTTCGCTACGCCCGCGAGCACCTGCCGGAGCGCGCCTGCGCCCGCGTGCTCCGGCGCCTGGCGAAAGACGCGGACATGGAAGTGCGCCGGACCGTGATCCGGGCCGTGCGCAAAGCGAAAATCGAAGAAGTCGCCGTCCCCACCCAGAAGGACGGCGACTGGAACCCGACGGGGTGGCTCCTCCCGAGCGAGGAGTTGAAGATCACCCGGCACAAGCCCGGCACGCGCACCCAGGAACGTAGCGGAGTGCCGATCCTCGGCAAACTCAAGGACGTGCGGAAGCTACTGAACATCAAATCACCGAACCAGCTCGGGTTCTTCCTGCTCGCGAGCGATCATAATAACGGCCCGTACAGCACGCACACGATTCCCAAACGCGACGGCACCGACCGGATGATTTGCGCCCCCAAGAAACAGTTGAAGTGGGTGCAGAAGCAGATTCTGAAGCACATTTTGAGCAAGATTCCGCCGCACCCGGCCGCGCACGGGTTCGTCAACGGGCGCTCCACCGTGAGCAACGCGACGCCCCACGTCGGCGCGGAACTGATCGTAAAATTTGACCTCAAGGACTTCTTCCCCACGATCCACTACTTCCGCGTGATGGGGCTGTTCGCGAGCCTCGGGTACCCGGTCGATAATTGCATGTTTGGTACGAAGGACGAAGCCAAACAGGTCGCCCCTGTACTCGCGCGCCTGTGCTGTTACACGCCCGACCCCACGCAATGGGGCACCGCGACGCTCCCGCAAGGCGCGCCCACCTCCCCCGCGATCTCGAACCTCGTGTGCCGGCGGCTCGACGCGCGCCTTACGGGTTTGGCCAAAGCCAATAAGGGCACGTTCACGCGCTACGCGGACGACCTCACCTTTTCGTTCCCGAATGCCGAGGGACTGAAACTCGGGCGGTTCCGCTGGTGGGTGGATCAACTGTGTCAGCACGAAGGGTTCGTGGTGAACCAGGAGAAGTTCCGCGTTATTCGCGACTCCCAGCGCCAGGTGGTGACCGGGATCGTGGTGAACGACGCCCTCCGGGTGCCGCGTGAACTGCGGCGCGAGTTGCGTGCGATCCTCCACAACTGCGCGACGCACGACATCGAATCGCAAGCGAAGCGGCACCCGAAGTTCAACGGCAACGTCGCGGCGTTCACGCAATACCTGCGCGGGATCGCGGCTTACTTGAACATGGTGCAACCCGAGCAAGGTGGTGCCCTGCTCCGCCGCGTCAACGAGTTACTCGGCGGACCGATCGGTGACAGCGACGAAACACCGGACGCGAAAGCGGGTGACGAATGAAACCCGACGACGAAGACGAAACCCCGAGCACGGACGACGGTGCGCAGTTCCCGTCCGCGAAGGCCATCGGCGAACTGGAAGCTCTCACCAAGAAGAAAGCGAGCGCGGCCCGTGCGCTCGCGGCTTGGAAGATCGTCACCGCAGCGTCCACCAATTCCGACGCGCACGCGGTCATGGATTTCGCACGCGACCACGAACTGGTCCAGCCGTGTGAGCACACCGACCCCACGACGCGCGCGAACCTGAGCTGGGTGAACCCGATCGACGGCTCCCAGATGATCTGGATACCCGCGGGCAAATTCACTTACGGCACGGGGGGCGAATCCGCCTACTGCGCCGGGTTCTCACTCGCGCGGTGGCCGGTCACCAACGAACAGTACGCTCAATTCATCGCCGAAACCGGCTACGAGCCGGATCAGGCGCACCCGGACTACGACGCCTACCTCTCGAACTGGACCAGCACCGGCCCGCCCAAAGGTAAGGAGAAGCACCCGGTCACGTTCGTGTCGCTGTTCGATACGTTCGCGTACTGCAAGTGGGCCGGGCTGATAATCCCGACGGAGTGGATGTGGGAGAAGGCCGCACGCGGAACCGACGGGCGGCCGTATCCGTGGGGTACGGGAGCGTCCGGGAACAAGAAACTCGCGCACGTAGAAGCCGCCTCTACGTGCGAGGTGGGCAAGTTCTCACACGTCCGCTCGCCTTACGGCTGCGAGGAGCTAACCGGGAATGTCTCGGAGTGGTGCCAGCCGGCGGCGCCGAAAGCCGCGATCGGCGATTTCCCTCCCCTGAACCCGGTCGTTTCGGTCCCCGGCCCCAGCGAAACAGTTGAGACGGGCGTTCGTGGGGCGTGCTACCTGCGCACATCGGCAGAATCGATGAAGAGCAACCACCGCCGGAACCTCTCGGTCGCTCGGCGCAACCAGTGGGTTGGCTTCCGTCCCGCGTGTGTGCTCCCTGTGCGTCCGGCTTAAAAGTTCCCCATTCCAGAGTTCCAAGTTCCAGCAGTTCCAAACCTGAAGCGCCGTACTTCGTTTTTTGGAACTCTGGAACTTGGAACTGCTGGAACTCAAGTGTTCCGGTTCACTTCTCTTCGATGCAGTACAGGTACTTTTCGCCGCGCAAGAACAACTGTTTGCCCACCGCGACGGGCGAAGCATCAATGAGATCGTTGAGCTTGTTCACCGACAGGACGTCCACACTGTCGCCCGCCTTGAGCACCACTGTTGCCCCGTTACGGTCGACGAAATACACGCGACCCGCAGCCGTGATCGGCGAAGCGTAGAAGCTCCTCACGGTTGGGAGTTGCTCCTTCTCGACAATGGCCTTACCCGTTTTCGCGTCGAGCACGGTGAGTAGTGCGTCGTTCGCTTGAGTGAAGTAGAGGGAGTCGCCGACGAGAACCGGCGACGGCACGTAGGGCGTCCCGGCCGGGTAGCGCCAGTTCACTTTGCCCTTCGTGCCGAGGTCGCCGGTGGACGCGAGCGGCACGGAGAGAGCCATGTACCCTCGATACCCGCTCACGCAGATGACCGAATCGCCGAATTTTACCGGGGACGGGATCGGGTTCACGGTCATGCCGGCACATTCCCAGATGACCGCACCCGTCGCCAAATCGTAGCTGCGAACGCGCGTCGTGCCGTTCGTAATTACTTGTGTCTTCCCGCCGTGTTCGACGACATAGGGCGTCGACCAGGTGGTCTTCTCTTCGCGCTTCACCACCCACTTCGTTTTGCCGGTGGCCGTATCGAGGCAATGCAATTTGGAGTCTGCCTCCTGGTCGAAGTTCAGGAGCAGCGCGTCCCCGTGTACGACCGGCGTGACGGCCTCGCCCCACCCGAGCCGCGTGTGCATGCGCCCCAAATCCGTGCGTTCCCACTTCACGTTGCCGTCGAAGTCCAGGCAGTACGTTCCGAACGACCCGAACGACACGTACAAGAACTTGCCGTCGGTGGTAGGCGAACCAGCCGCGTAGGAGTGCGTCGCGTGGTGCCCCTCGTGCGGAACCATTTCGGCAACGAGCTTCTCCCACAGTTTCTTGCCGCTAGTTCGATCAAAGCACATTACGAAAAACTTGTGGAAGTTCGTCGGCGGATCGGTCTTCACGTCGAATCGTGTGTCCGGCTTGGGCATCTCTTCGGGCTTCGCCTTGCGATCGGTCTTCACCGCGGTCAGCACGAACACGCGGTCGCCCCAGACGATCGGCGTGGCCGACCCGCGCCCGGTCAGTTCCGCCTTCCACGAAATGTTGGTCTTCGCGTCCCACTTCACGGGCGGATTCGCCCGCGGAGCGGAGCCGTCGGCGTTCGGCCCGCGCCAGTGGTGCCAGTTCTGTTCCTTCTCTTTCTCGAAGTCCGCGGCGCGAACGGTCGGGACCGACAGAATCAGAGCGATTGCAGCGAAACGGTACACGTGAACCTCCGGTTAGGAGCCGGTGCGACTTAGTGGGAGTGTACGCGAGTGCTCAGTGGCGAGAAAGGTACGCGAGCGCCCGGCTCACGCAATCTTCAAATGAAAGCGCGCCGGTATCGAGCGTGAGTCGCGGAACGGTGAGCGGTACGGCCGCGGCCCTCACGCCCGCGTACATCTCCGGCGTGCGGTTCCCCGCGGGGTGCGTACCCGCGCGGTGGTCCACTTCGAGCCGAGCACGGGCCACCGTATCTGAGCATGCGCACTCAATAACCTGAAGCGGCTGGTTGAGCGATCCGGCCAGGGCGATTGGTGCGTCGAGTTGTCCCAGTTTGCTGAACGTGCGCCCGTCGAGAAAGACGGCGCGCCCCGGATCGGCCCTGAGAATGTAGTCGGCCGCACGGTACACCGCGGACATCGCGATTTCGTCCTGCGCGGCCGAATAATCGAGCACACTTGGTGCAAAGAGTGCGGCCCGAACCACATCCTTGCTCAGCACCACACCACCGAGAGCCTCTGCAAGACGTGAGGCGAGCGTACTTTTCCCACTACCGGGCAAGCCGGCCATTGCAATCAGCACCCCGCGTCCTCGCGTGAATCCACAGCTCCCGCAGGTCGAAGCCGACCGTGCCTAATCAGAGACGGTTCACTCCGCCCAGAAATTTCCTCAAAATCCGAGCAGAGTACAGATCGGGTGTCAGACTGCGAGATTGCTGTGTTTCGTGATGTGCTCAGCGGTCGAGGGCGGCTGTGATGCGCGGAAGGGCTGCTGCGAGGCCCGCGTCGATTTCCTCTTTCGCGCGCCGCTGTTTGTCGGCCTCGGTCATCGGGGCCACGGCCGCTACAGGGACCGGCGCCGGGGCCGGAACCTTATTCAGAAATGCAGTGAGTTTCGCGACGTCCGCGAACCCAACGTGCCGGCCGATCACTTTCCCCTCCGCGGTGGCCAGAACCAGCGTGGGGAAGCTCTCGATCCCGAGTTTGTCGGTCAATTGCTGGTACTTTTGGGCATCGATCTTTACCGGAATGAACTGCTCGTTGAGCAGTTTCACGACCTTCGGATCGCGGAACGTGGTCGCGTCGAGCTTCTTGCACCAGAAGCACGATTCGGTCCCGAAATCGAGCAGCAGCGCGCGGCCGGTTTCAGTCGCTTCCTTCCGCGCCGCGGCGAAATCAGTGCGCCATTTCACGTCTTGGGCTGATACTGAGCCGGACAAACCCAAGAGCATCGCAAACGACACGAAGGCCCAAACGACCGGTCCCGAGAACAGCATTCGCGACATGTGCGGCATCCTTGCGCGCGTTTCCGAACGCGCGGGGAATAGCCGCCCCTCGTACCCGGGTCAACCCGAACTACCCGGTCCGCGCATTCCCTTCCGCGCGCGAACCGGGTAAAAAGAAGGTACCCTCCGTGCCCGATTAGGGACTGACATGGACCACGAACCGAACCTCTCCACAAGTGGCGGATCCGCAGACCGCCCGCCAGCGCAACCCGCTCCGGAAGCGCTGTGCCCCGAAGAGTTCACCGGGCTGAAGCTCATGGAGCCGAAGTCCGCGGCGGCCGGGGCCACTGCGGTGGCCGTGTCGCTCGGGCACGTGTTCGGCACTGCCGGGTTCCGGCGCGGGCTCCGCGCGCTCACCTTGCTGAACCAGGCACAGGGCGTGGACTGCCCGAGCTGCGCGTGGCCGGACCCGGACGGGCACCGCTCACTCACCGAGTTCTGCGAGAACGGCGCGAAGGCGATCGCGTGGGAAGCGGACACCCGGCGCCTGACCTCGGAGTTCTTCCGCACGCACTCCATTGATGAACTGGCGAAGCAAACCGACTACTGGCACGGGCAGCAGGGTCGGCTCACCGAACCGCTCGTGCTGCGCCCCGGAAGCCGGCACTACGAACCGATCACCTGGGACGCCGCGTTCCGGCTCGTCGCAGACGAACTCAACGCGCTCGCGTCGCCGGACGAAGCGCTCTTCTACACGTCCGGCCGCACGTCCAACGAGGCCGCGTTCCTCTACCAACTCTTCGTTCGACAGTTCGGCACGAACAACCTCCCCGACTGCTCGAACATGTGTCACGAGTCGTCGGGTAGCGCGCTGGTGCCGTCTGTCGGCATCGGTAAGGGTACGGTGAAACTCGAAGATTTCGAGAAGTCGCAACTCATACTGATTCTGGGTCAGAACCCGGGTACGAACCACCCGCGGATGCTCACAGCGCTCCAGGCCGCGAAGCGCGCCGGCGCGAAGATCGTAGCGATCAACCCGCTAAAAGAAGCCGGGTTACTGGCGTTCCGCAACCCGCAGGAAGTCGGTGGGATGCTCGGCTTCGGCACCGCCCTCACGGACCTCTACCTTCAGGTCCGAATCGGCGGAGATCAGGCGCTCCTCAAGGGCGTGATGAAAGTGCTCGTCGAGCGCGGAACCGCCCTCGACCGGGCGTTCATCGCCGAAAAAACGGACGGCTTCGATGCGTTCACCGCGACTCTGGCTGAAGCGTCGTGGGAGCAAATCACCGCACAGAGCGGGATCGCGCGCGAAGTGATCGAGCAACTCGCGGACCTGATCGCGGCCAACGAGCGAATCATCGCATGCTGGGCAATGGGCCTCACTCAACACAAGCACGCGGTCGCGACGATCCAGGAACTGGTAAACCTGCTCCTGTTGCGCGGGAGCATTGGCAAACCCGGCGCGGGGCTGTGCCCGGTGCGCGGGCACTCGAACGTGCAGGGCGACCGCACGATGGGCATCTTCGAGCGCCCCGCCGCGTGGTTCCTCGACGCGCTCGGCCGCGAGTTTAACTTCGCGCCGCCGCGCGAGCACGGGTTCGACGCGGTCAAAGCGATCCGCGCGATGCGCGACGGGCGCGCGAAGGTGTTCTTCGCGATGGGGGGTAACTTCCTCTCGGCCACGCCGGACACCGAAGTCACCGGCTCGGCGCTCAAAAACTGCCGACTGACCGTCCACGTCTCGATCAAACTGAACCGCTCGCACCTCGTCACCGGGCACACGGCCCTCATCCTGCCGTGTTTGGGTCGCACCGAGCGCGACACGCAAAACGGAAAAGAGCAGTTCGTCACCACTGAGAACTCGATGGGCGTGATCCAGATGTCGCGCGGGTCACTCGTGCCGGCGTCACGCCACTTGCTCAGCGAAGTGGCGATCGTGGCGCGGCTCGCGGAAGCGACCCTCGGGGCGCGCTCGGCAGTGCCCTGGGGCGAACTCGCGAACGACTACGACCGAATCCGCGAGCGGATCGAGCGCGTGATCCCCGGGTTCCAGGATTACAACGCCCGCAGCCGGCAACCGGGCGGATTCTACCTGCCGAACCTGCCACGCGAGGGCACGTTCCCCACCGCAACGGGCAAGGCGCGATTCACCTCGCACCCGCTGCACGCGGTCGGGGTCGAACCGGGCCAGTTGGTGATGATGACGATCCGCACGCACGACCAGTTCAACACGACCGTTTACGGCCTCGACGACCGGTACCGCGGGATCAAGCACGAGCGCCGCGTGGTGCTCATGAACGCGGCCGACATCCGCGCCGCGGGTCTTACCGCCGGCGACGTCGTGGACCTGACCGGTCACTACCGGCGCGAGCGGCGCGTGGCTCCGCACTTCATCGTGGTGGAATACGACATCCCGCCGGGCTGCTGTGCCACCTACTTCCCCGAGACGAACGTTCTGGTCCCGCTCGACAGCACCGCGGACATCAGCAACACCCCGACCTCCAAGTTTGTCGCGGTGACACTCGCCCGTAACGCCAACTGATTCCGGTTACAGATCAGCCCGTAGCCCGCTCCCAGGCGGGCGCGAAGGATGGTTCGATGCAAGTCCGGGACACCAACGACCACGAAGCGTACCAGCCCGTGCGCGTCCTCACACTCCGGCACGAGGGCGCCGGCACCGAGCGCGCCGACGCGGTCGCGGTCGAAGCCCCGCTCGAAGTGCGCATCGGCGGCAAGCCAGTAACTGTGCTGATGCGCACACCGGGCCACGACGAGGAACTGGTGACTGGGTTCCTGTTCGGCGAGGGCGTTATCGCGGACGCGGACGACATCATCTCGATCACTCGGCCCACAGACATAAGCGACGCGGAGCACGGAAACGTTCTGGAAGTGCGGCTGATGGTTTCGCGGCGCGTGTTCGACGGCGATCGCCTGTTTTACAGCAATTCTAGTTGTGGCATTTGCGGGAAAAAATCGATCGCATCGATCGAAGTTCGTGGTACGCCTTCGTGCTCAGAGTTCACCGTTTCATCTGCCACACTCGCGGCCCTCCCGGAGCGCCTGCGAGCCGCACAACCGACGTTCGCACGGACCGGCGGGGTCCACGCCTCGGGTCTGTTCACGGCAGATGGGACGCTCCTCGCAGTGCGCGAGGACGTGGGGCGGCATAACGCACTGGACAAGCTCGTCGGCTGGGCACTGGACCGCGGGGACGTTCCACTCGCCGATCGCGTTCTGCTCGTATCGGGGCGCGTGAGTTACGAACTGGTACAAAAGGCGGTCGCAGCGGGAATCCCGATCGTCGCTGCAGTGGGTGCGCCGTCCTCGTATGCGGTCGAACTGGCCGAACGTTTCGGTATCGCGCTCGTCGGCTTCCTCCGGACCTCGGGCATGAATATTTACGCGAACCCGGATCGTGTCACCGCGTGAGGAGCGAGATAGGTCACCGCCATTCAAAATGGGCGGCGTTAAAACTCACGGTTACGGCCGCACTCGTCACGGGACTGAAGATTCACCGACCCGGTACGAAGTAGAAGTAGCGTGAAGGGAACGAGGAGCGGTTCGATCGGGCTGCGGTGGAAGGGCTGAACTACCCGCGAGGAGAACTAACGTGGAGAACTGGGGCTTCGCGGTACTCGTCGCCGTCGTTGTGGCCGGGATCTTCGTGGCCACACGATTGGTCGGCAGATCGGGGCGGAACGAGGGAGGTGCTCATGGAGGTGGTTACTCGTCTTCGTCGGTGGACGATCTACCCCCGTGAAGTGCCGCGAATCGAGGGGGCGCCGGACCGGTTCGCGCCCCGTGGCTACGAGGCGGTCCGGCACCCGGATTCAACCGCCGCGTTACTTGCTCCCGCGCCCCATGCTCTTGGCCTTCTTGAGTTTCTTCGGGCGCTCGGCCGCGACCGGCGCAATAACCTTTGGCTTCACGGGCATCTCGCACTCGCCGAATTCGGCCGCCTGCTCGCCCTGCTCCGTGAGCGAGTAGGTCGCTTCAAAGGGATCATCGACCGTTCCGGTCGCGCGAATCATTAACCCCGCCTCAACCATTTCGGTCAAAAAGCTTCCGTCCTTGGTTCTGCGGCTGGGCACCAAGCGCAGGGCGCGCCCGGTTAGTGGCTTCTTGCTCCGCTTGACCGTTCGGAGGCACTGCCAGGTGAAGTGATTGACGGGAAGTACGGGCATGAGGAGATACCGTATTAGAGGAATCGTTCGGCCCGGGGGCGCGAGCGACGAGTCGAGGAGTATTTGAACAAGCGGCACGCCGATACGCAAGCCCGTGTTAGAAATGGTTGTGTTTCTGTCAGCCTTTGGAGTTACGAGCCTGCCGCCACGCCTGCCAGTCGCGTTCCACCGCAGCGGCCGCGTCCTTCGCCGCCCGTTCGAGCCACCCGGCCGGTAACCGCACCACGTGCCGCAGCACCGCGCTCGCGGCCCCCGGGGTGCCCAGGTGAACGTTCGCCGTCTCCGCGCCCATCGCGGTCAGCACGCGCCCGGTGTCGATCTTCTTCAGGTGATCGAGTTCGATCCGGGAGCACCGGGGCGCGAGCCGGCGGAGCACCCAACCGCCCTCGACCCGGTAGAACGGGTCCGGGGCGCGAACGGCCCGCTCGACCACCTCGGCCAGTTTGGACGTCGCGGGTTCCGCGGTCCCCGCCGCCCACTCGGTCGCGGGCGGCGCGATCGCTTTCGCCTCGCGGCACATCCACCCGCCGCGCCACTCCACGAGCGCGACGAACCGCGGGCGCCCCAAGCTCCCCATACCGGCGCGAGCGCGGAACCGGAACGCGGGCGCCCGCGCGTCCGACGGAAGTTCTCGAACGAGTGCGTCACGGGCCGCGGGCGGCGGATCGATCACCGGTTCGTCGAGCAGCTTCGTGAGTTTGGCCCAAAACCGGATCGGGGCACGCTCGCTCGCCATCCCCACGGTCCGGAGGTCGGGGTGGTGTTCTTCGAGCACGAACGGCGTGCCGCCGGCCGCGAGCGCGTCGCGGTAGCCGTCAAGAATCACGCGACAGGCGTCGCTCGTTTTGATGTCGAGGGCGCCGCTCTTGCGCGCGAGGCGGGCGCTGGCCGCGAGCCGGACGAGGTCGCTCGTGTACGGAATCTCGTCGGCCTCGTCGAAATCGTTCACCCCCCAACACAGGCGCCCGTCCACGTCGCGCCACGTCCCGAAGTTCTCGACGTGGAGGTCGCCCACGCCCGCGACGCGGGGCGCCGAGACCAGTTCCGGACACGTCGCGGCCCACACCGCGGGCCAGCGATAATAGGTGCCCCGGAAGAACGGGAACGGGTCGTTGGGATCGGCCATCCGCTCGCGCTTGAACGCGAGGTCCGGGGCGTGCAGCGGAAAGAACCGGGCGAGCCAGGCTTCGTAATCCTGCGTCGCGGCGACGATGTGAATCAAAGGAACCTCGCGCTTCACTGATGTGAGTTAGCTCCCAAACACGGCGCGAACCGGGTCGCCCTCACTCAACCGGAACGGGCGCGCGGTCTGGTCGCGCACCTCGGTCGCGGGGTCGATCCCGAACCGCCAGAACACCGTCGCCGCGAGATCGGCGGGCGTAACCGGGTCGGTCGCAGGGTACGCACCGATCTTGTCACTCGAACCGAACACCGCACCACCCGTCACCCCACCTCCAGCCAGGAGCGCGGTGTAACAGTCCGGCCAGTGGTCGCGCCCGGCGCTGCCGTTGATCTTCGGCGTGCGCCCGAACTCGCCCAGCGCCAGCACCAAAGTCGAATCGAGCAGCCCGCGCGCGTCCAGGTCTTCGATCAGGGCCGACAGCGCTTGATCGGCGGGCGGGATCAATTGACGGTGGCGCGAAAGCAGTTTCTCGTGGCTGTCCCAGTTCACGTCCTGGCCGTTGTACTGCCCGTCGAACGCGGTCACGAAGTTCACGCCCCCCTCGACGAGCCGGCGCGCGAGCAAAAGGCTTTGACCCAACAGGTGCCGGCCGTAGCGCTCGCGCACCCGCTCCGGCTCTTTGTGAATATCGAACAGGCGCCGGACCTCGGGGTTCGCCAGGAGCCGCACGGCGCGGTCGCGGCTGATCGCGGCCTGTGCGACCGGACCGGGTAGCGCGGAGCGGTCCAGCCCGCGCAACAGCGCGGCCCGGGCGCCGAGTTCGGTCGTGTTCTCGAAGGCGGCGATGCGGAAGTCGGGCGCGTTCGGGTCGCCGGTTACCTGGAACCGGTCGAACGCCCCGCCGAGCAACCCGGGCGTCTGCCCCGGCAGTTGCACGACGTTGTAGATCGTGTAGGGGAGCGCGACATACGGCAGGCTGTTGGCGCGCGTCCCGAGCGCGAAGCTCACGGCCGAGCCGAGGGTCGGAATGCCGCGCGGGTCGTCCGAGAGCAGTTCCTGGTCGCCGCCCGCGGGCGTGCGCCCGGTGAGCGTTTCGGCCGCCGCGGAGTTGTGGTTCCGCATCGGGTGGTGAACCCCGCGAACCAGCGCGACGCGATCGAGCACGCGCGCCATTTGTGGCAGGTGTTCCCCCACCCGAACCCCGGGAACGGCAGTGGCGATAGCCCGATACTCGCCGCGCACTTCGGCCGGTGCGTTTGGTTTCGGGTCGAACGTTTCGAGGTGGCTCGGCCCGCCGTAGAAGAACACCAGGACGCAGGAGCGAATCGCGCGCTTCGGACCGGCGATAACCGTTGGAGTTACGGCCGTCGCACGCGGCAATCCGTTCAAGCCGATGCCGAGCGCGCTCAATTCCAGAACGCGCCGGCGAGTGAATCGGGCGTCACCATTCATCGCGTCGGTCCTCTGATCGCGTCGCAGTTCGAGGCCGTTCCGATCGTCTCGCCAATATGGTTGGCCAATTGCACTCGCGCGTCAAATAGGAATCGCCCGAAATCTCGCGCGACAAAGAGGTTCCGCCCCGCACCAGTGTTGGGCGGAACAGCAGAAAAATTGAGCGTATGAAAACACCAACGCCCGACACCAGAACGGCGCCGGGCGAAATGAGGTGTGTCGAACTAAGCGGCGAGTTACTTCGTGTCGCGTTCGGCCGTGATCCGTTGTGCCGGCGCGCCGGGAACGGGGGCCGCCTTGCGCGCGGCCCGCACGATCGGTTCGGGGTAGATCCCGAAGAAGAGCGTCGCCGCGGCGAGCGTGACAACGGCCACGAACGTGGGGACCGCACGGGTCCGGGTCGCGGGGCGGAGCGGCGTCCGCAAGTACATCACCCCCACCACGCGGAGGTAATAGTACGCGCCAACGGCCGCGTTGATCGCTGCGATCACGGCCATGATCTGGTAAAGGTTCCGCATCTCCGCGGTGTGTGTCGGGGCGCTGAAGGCACCAACGAACAGCAGGAACTTCCCGGCGAACCCGGCCGTGAGCGGCAGCCCGATCAGGCTGAACAGGAACACCGTCATCGCGCCGGCCGCGACCGGGTGCGACTGGCTCGCGCCCGCGAGGTCGTCGATCGATTCTATCGGTTGGTCGGGGGTACCGAGGTACAGGATCACCGCGAACGAGCCGACCGTCATCATACCGTAGGCGACGATGTACACGAGGAGCGCGTCGATCCCGCCGATCCCCGGTTGCCCGATCGCGTCCGGGAGCGAACTCGCGACCACAATGCCCATCAGCATGTACCCGCCGTGCGCGACGCTCGAGTACGCGAGCATCCGGCGCACGTTGTCTTGCAGGAGCGCCAGCACGTTCCCGATGCACATCGTCATCGCTGCCAGGATCCAAAGCAGGAGCGGCAGTTGCGTTTTTGTGTCGAACGGAATGTGCCGCACGTCCGCGCCGAGGAGCCCGAGGATTCGAGCCAGCGCAACGAACCCGGCCAGCTTCGGGAAGAACGCGAGCTGCGCCACCACACCGGCCGGCGCCCCCTCGTACACGTCCGGGGCGTAGAAGTGGAACGGGACCGCGGTGATCCGGAACCCGATCGCGGCGATCACGAGCACCGCACCGACGAGTGCCATCGGGTTCAGGCCCTGCACGTCGCCGCCTTGCGTCTTGGTCAGTGCGTCCGTGATGACGGCCAGGTTCGTGCTGCCGGTCAGCCCGTAGAGGTAGCTGAAGCCGAACAGCATGACGGCCGACGACATCACGCTCAGCAGGAAGTATTTTGCGGCGGCTTCCTGGTTCAGTTTGTTACGCGCGGGGAGGTACAGCAGGATGTACGTCGGAATGGAGAGCAGTTCGAGTGACAGGAACAGCGTGATGAGGTCGTTCGCGCGGCCCACCAACGATACCCCGGCGGCGGCAACGAGCAGGCAGCCGTAATACTCGGCCGCGTTCGTGCCATCTACCTCGGCCCACGACACAAAGAGCAGCACCGCGGCCGTTATGAGCGCGACCCAGCGCACGAACGCTGCGGCGCCGTCCGGAACGAGCGGCGCGACCGTGAGGAGCTGCGGCGATTCTGTTTCGACCGTCGCGGCGAGAACCGCGGCGAGCACGACACCGGCCAGGGAAACACCGAACCACAAACACCGGCGGTTGTACACGCACCCGAACAGGAATACCACGCACGCCGTGCCGATGAGCGCGATCTCGGGCACGGCGAGTTGGAACACGCCCTTGAGTGTCTGTTGCAGCAGCGGGTCGGTCATGAGTGGTACCGCGGTTCAGAGAACAGGAAGTAGCGGTCCGCTCCGAGCGCGTCCGCGTGCCGTCCTCTGTCTTCTCGTCCTCGGGGTAATCGGTCTTCTGATCGCGTGTGCCGAACCACTACTTCGGGGAAGCGCCCTTCCCGCCCTTTTCGCCACCCTTCGCGCCTTTGGTCCCCGGTTGCGGGACGGGGCCTTTCGGCCCCCCGAATGGCGGCGCACCTGCTCCGCCTTTTTCGATGTCAATCGGCGCGATCGGGGGCGCCGCGGGTTTCGGTTCGTCGTCAACGTACACGTAGGGCACGCCTTGAACGCGAGCGCGAGCCGTATCACCGATGATCGACAGCACGCGAACGTCCTGCTTCATCGTGTCGAGGATTGGGAGCGGGAACAGCCCCAGAACCAGACACAGCACCGCAAGTCCCCCAAACGCGACGAACTCGCGCCGGTTCACGTCTGTCGGCGCGGTGCCGCCAACCGGTTCCGGCTCCTTGGTCGGGTTGAAGAACGCCTTCTGGAGCACGGTGAACGTGTACCACGCACTCAGGAAAACGCCGAACGCCGCGATCACGGCAAGCCCGAGGCGGTGAACGCCCGGGTTGCGGGCGTCGAACAGCCCGCCCAGCATCAGCATTTCGCTCACGAAGTTGTTCAGTCCGGGCAGCCCGACGCTCGCGAGGCACAACACGAACACGAGCACCGCGTAGTTCGGGTACCGGGCCATCAGCCCGCCGAACTTCCCGATCTCGGTGGTCCGGTAGCGGTCCATCAGGAACGCGAGCGTAGCGAACAGTGCCCCGGTGCTCAGCCCGTGGTTCACCATGTGCAGCACCGCGCCCGACAGCCCTTCCTTGTTGAACGCGAACAGCCCCAGCACCAGGAACCCCAGGTGCGAAACGGAGCTGTAGGCGATCACCAACTTGATGTCCTTCGAGGCGTAAGCACACAGCGCCGCGTACACGATCCCGAACGCCGCGAACCCGCCGATCGCGGGCAAGCCGTAAGTGATCGCCGCGTCCGGAACGAGCGGCAGCACGAGCCGCAGGATACCGAACGTCCCGAGCTTCGCCATGAGCGCCGAGAGCATCACCGTCACGCCGATCGGCGACTCGCCGTAGGCCGAGGGCAACCACGTGTGAAACGGCCAGATCGGAACCTTCACCATGAACCCGGCCATCAGCGCAATGAAGAGCCAGAACTGCACGCTCTGCTTGACTGCGAGGGCCGCACTGTCTCCGGCGAGCGCCTTCTGGTGCGCATCGTGGAGGCCCTTTTGAACGTTGACCATCAGTTGCGGGATCGAGAACGTGACGGTCCCGTCCGCGCTCGGGTTCGTGAGGACGACACCGATCACCCCGACGAGCGTGAGCAGGCTCCCGGCCAGCGTGTACAGGAAGAACTTGCGGGCCGCGTCGCGCCGCCCGGACCCCACGCCCCACTTCCCGATGAGGAAGAACGACGGGATCAGCGTCAGCTCGAAGAATATGTAGAAGAGCACCACGTCGAACGAGAGGAACGCGCCAATTATCCCGGCCTGGAGCAGAAACACCCACCCGAAGAACGCGCCGGGTTTCTCCTTGACCGACTCCCACGACACAAGAATGACTGGGATCAGCATCAGGCTCGACAGCGCCACGAGCCACAGGTTCAACCCGTCGATGCCGATGTAGAACTGCACGTTCGGGCCGGGCTTGCCGGGCGCGAGCTGCTTGTTCGAGAGGCTGAACAGCGTCCACGTCGTGCGCGCGTCCGGGCTGTCGTCTTTCGCCCCGGGATCACCGGGCACGAATTCGGGGTGGAACTGTACTGCGTATTCGTCGCCCCGCCGCGAGCTCTCGCGCTTGGCGCGTTCGCCGAGGTGCGGGATCGCGATCGCGACCACGGCCGTGGTCAAACCGAGGTGAACTAGCGCGAGCACGAGTGCGACCCGGCGCGCGATCCGCCCGAACGCCGGTACGATCACCGCCGACGCGAGCGGCAGTAGCACCAGCAGCAGAACCAGTACGGTGATGACGGAGTAAGTGGACATCTCGTTAGTTCCAAGCTCCGGCTTCCGGGCTTCAAGTTGGGGCGGGTCATCGGCGCCGGGATCGCGTCCCGTTCGCCGGGTTCACTTCGCCCCGAACCCCGGGAGTTCCTTATCTGGTGACGCGGAACACAACGAACGTCAGGAACACGGCGACGCCCAGCGCCATCGACAGGGCGTAGAACTGGACCAGTCCGTTCTGGATCGGGCGGACCCAGCTCCCGACGAACTGCGGGACCGACGAAATCAGGCGAGCGAGTCCGTCGAGGAACCCGTCGAACACGCGGGCCAGGAACGCCAGCACTTCCGCCGGCTTCACGAACAGCGCGCCGTAGATCTCGTCGACGAACAGTTTGTTCCGCGACAGATCGAACACAGGCCCCATCCCCAGGGGCGCCTTCTCCGCACCGCCCTTGCGGTAAAGTGCGAAGGCGAGAGCGATTCCGCCCAGTGCTAGAACCGCGCTGGCGCCCGCGATAACCCAGTTAAAGTGGTGCTCGACTTCTTTCGCCGGGGTCAACCCGCGCGTCTGGCCGAGCGACGGCGTGCCGCTCAGGAAGTCACTGAACCAGTGCGTGAACGGCTCCACCACCACACCCACGAACAGCGCCCCCACCGCGAGCACGATGAGCGGAATCGTCATGGCGGGCGGGGACTCGTGTGCGTGGTGCCCGGCCTCGTGCGGGATGCGTTCCGGCCCCCAGAACGTGAGGAAGTACGCGCGGAACGTGTAGAACGCAGTCAGGAACGCGGTTAAACACGCCACCAAAAGGAGCGTGAAGTAGCCCGCAGTGTAGGGGCTGCTCGATTCGCTCGCGGCCGTGAGCGATTCCAGGATGAGATCCTTGCTCCAGAAGCCAGAGAGCAGCGGAACCCCTGCGAGCGCGGCAGCGCCGCACAAAAAAGTAAGGTGCGTGGTCGGCAGAACCTTCCGCAACCCGCCGAACTGACGCACGTCGATCACCCCGCCCATCGCGTGCATCACGCTCCCGGCCGCGAGGAACAACAGTGCTTTGAAGAAGGCGTGCGTGAACAGGTGGAACATCGCCGCCCCGACCGCGAACGCCGGGCTGATCGTGCCACTGGTTCCGAGTGCGAGGAACATGAACCCGAGCTGGCTCACCGTGGAGTACGCGAGCACCCGTTTGAGGTCGGTCTGGGCGAGCGCGATGAACGCCGCCAGGAGTGCCGTAATGCCACCGATCCACGAAACGACGATCTGGGCATCGGGCGCCATCGCAAACAGCGGCGCGCATCGGGCGAGCAGGTACACGCCCGCAGTAACCATCGTGGCCGCGTGGATGAGCGCGGAGACCGGCGTCGGGCCTTCCATCGCGTCCGGCAACCAGACGTAGAGCGGGAACTGGGCGCTCTTGCCCACCGCACCGCAGAACAACAACAGGCACGCGAGCGTCAGCGATCCCTGTTCCGGCGGGTACTTCTGAATGTGATCGAACAGCAGGTTCAGGTCGGTGTTCCACCCGCCGAGTTTCCACAACAGGAAAATGCCGAGCAAGAACCCGGTGTCGCCGAGGCGCGTGTAGAGGAACGCTTTCCGCGCCGCGGCAGCAGCCGATGGCTTCTCGAAGTAGTACCCGACGAGCAGGTAAGAGCAGACACCGACCCCTTCCCAGAACGCCACCAGGAGCAGGAAGTTGTTCGCGAGGACCAGCCCGCACATGCTGAAGACGAACAGGGCCATCACCGCGAAGAACCGCGGGAACCCCTTGTCGCCGTGCATGTAGCCGCCGGCGAAGAGCGCGATCCACGTCGCGATGAACGTAATCATCGCCAACATGATCGACGAGAGCGCGTCCACCGTCAGGGTGAACCGGATCTGCAAGTGCCCCGCTGCGAACCACGTAATCGGCTCGGAAATCTTGCGCCCGTTGCCGAGGTCCATCACCTGCACGAGCAACAGCATCGCAACGACGGCCGCACTCGCGCACGCGAGGATTAGGGGAACGTGGGCCAGTTTCTTCAGGGGCGAAATGTACGCGAAGAGCGTCGCCAACAAACTCGCGCTGAGCGGCAGCGCGAGAACGACGAGTGCGAGCGTGATCGGGTCAGACACGGACGGCCTCCTCCGCGATCGGTTGGGGCCGCGCACCGGCCGGCGTGAGCGTCGGTTCCGGTTCCACCGGGGCCTGTTCGAGCGGTTCCTCGTCCACGGCCGCCGGGATGCCGAGTTCTCGCAGTTCTTGCCAGTCGGACACGTCGAGCGAGCGCCGGCGCCGGTACAGGCTCACGAACAGCGCCAGCGCGATCCCGGCCTCGCACGCGGCGACCGCCAGGATGAACAGCACGAACACCTGTCCCTGTAGGTTCCCGTGGTACCGGGCGAACGCGACGAAGTTGATCGCGACACCCTGGAGCATCATTTCGGCGCACAGGAACATCGTGATGAGGTTGCGCCGGGTGAGGAACCCGACCAGCCCGATGCCGAAGAGCGCCGCGGCGACCGCGAGGAAGTGCCAGAGCGTGAGGATCACTTGGCGACCCCCTTACGGTGTGTGACGGCGACCGCGCCGATGACGGCGACGAGCAACAGCGTACCCGCCAGTTCGATCGCCAACAGGTGTTCGGAATACAGCACGAAGCCCAGCCCCCGGACGTTGTTCGCGGGGAGTTCGCCGGCCCCGCGGAGGAGCACGACCTCGTCCCGCAGTTCCCGAACCGCGGCCCGCGCACCGGCCGGGTCCGGCTTCTCATCGCTCATCAGGCGCCGAACGGTCCGGAACGTCTTCGCGCTGGTCTCGCGAACGCCCGCGGCCCGCTTAACGACGCCCCGGGCCTGCTCGTCCGCACGAAACAGGGTCGAGTTCTCGCCGTTCAGCTGCCCGCGGAACTGCACGAGCCGATCATGAATCGAACCGTTCCGCTCGTTGCCCGCGAGTTCGATGTCCTGGAAGTTGCGTCCCGGGGCACTGTCGAGCGAGTACGTCCCGCCCACCACCCGCGACAGGTCGTTTTTGATCGGCGGGTAGACCTTTTCAAAGGCTTCCAGGCGGTCGAGCACGGCCCCGCGGGTGCCGGCGTCACCTTCGAGGGCTTTCTCTGCCTCTTCGAGCCGCGTTACGACGTCCGAAAGAGTCTTGCGTTCTTCCGCGGTCACGACCGGTGCGAGCAGGTGCGACTGCGAATCGCTGGCCCCGTCCGGCTTCGTCGTCTGAGCGGTCTGGTAGAGAGTGAACAGCACGAGCCCGACGAACGCGAACCCGGCGAACCCGCCGTAGAGCGGCTCGCGGCTGCGGTCGTTCTCGTTCGACGCCCCGTCCGCGTGCGACAGCATCAGCACGAAGAGGAACGTCACGATGATCGCACCGGCGTAGATGATGATCGTCGCGGCCATCAGGAACGGGGCCGCGAGTAGCAGGAACAGCCCGCACGTGCTGAGCACGACGAACGCGAACGCGATCGCCCCGCGTGCCGGGTTCTTCTGGGCCACGAGGACCGCCCCGAAAACGAGCGCCCCGGCCGAGAACAGCACGAACAGCGCGGTCCCGATGACGTCCGGGAGCGGCCGACCGAACGTGGCGAACACCCACGCGCCGAAGACCGCGGCGGACGCGACCAGGGCCGCGATCCCCCCCGGTACGAACCGCCCGCGCGGGCGCGGGAGCAGGAAGTAGAACCCGACGACGCCGAGCACGGCGGCCAGGGCGATTTGCCCGCCGGCTTCCTGCGTCGGTGAAAGCGCGAACAGGTTCATGCGGACTTCGTGAAGGTTGTCACAAGCGAGACGACGATGGTATATAAGGCGAGCGCGATGCGGCAGCGCCGTTTCCGGCGAACGGTCGGTGTGAGCCGACCGCGGTCCCCGCACCACACTTCCCCGGCCGGCCCACACCGGCCGCTCGACTAGTGGCCCGGGGCGGCTCGCTCGCGGGGCCGAGTTTACCGGACTGCGTGCGGACCGGGTCGGTCCCGGCCCTGGTCGTGGTATCAAACACGCTCAGGAGCTTTTCCTTGTCGAACACCATCTGTTCGCGGCTCAGACCGGTCAGGTCGTAGAGCGTCGTGAGTTCGATCGCGTCCACGGGGCACGCCTCTTCGCACATGCCGCAGTAGATGCACCGCAGCTCGTCGATGACGAACGTTTCCGGGTACTTCTCGCGCCCGTCCTTTTGCCACTCGGTCGGGGCGGGCGCGGCCACGATGTCGATGCAGTGGGCCGGGCACGCGGTCGCGCACATGTAGCACGCCACGCACTTCACGCGCCCCGCCTCGTCCCGGTTGAGCCGGTGAACGCCGCGGTAGTTCAGCGGCATCTTCGGTTCTTGTTCCGGATACTGTTCGGTGATCTTCCGACCGACCATGTGCCCGAGCGTGGTCTTCAGCCCGTCGATGAGCGCGGGAATGTAGAGCTGCTCCCACAGCCCCAGTTTCGACTCTTCCACCCACGACACGTCGGATTCGGTAATTGGCATGAGACCACCGGTACTAGCTGTTTCCAACTGGTCGCGGCCCGGACGCCCGCCCGAGCCGCAACACCGATTATTTACCCGCGTATGTGACGCCCGCGGGGAGGCCCGGCGGGAGCTTCTTGACCGCACGCTTGGGGTTCGTGATCGTGCCGCGGGTCCGCGCTCCCATTACCCCCGCGCCGACGAACAATACCAAACTCACACCCGCGAGAACGATCAGCGCGACGCCGAACTGCTTCACGATCATCACCGCGAGCAGGTTCAGCAGCGCGAGCGGGATCATCACCTTCCACGCGAGGTTCATGAGCTGGTCGAAGCGGAACCGGGGAATGGTCCAGCGCACGAACTGGGCGAAGACGCACAGCGCGACCATCTTCCCGCTCAGCACGAGCAGCTTCACAACCGCCCCGAGGATCGGGTTCGTGATGAGCGACTCCAACCCGAACAGGCTCCACCCGCCGAGGAACAGCACCGACAGCATGAAACTCGCGGTGACGAGGTGGATGTACTCGGTCAGCAGCATCAGCCCGAGCTTCAGCGAACTGTACTCGGTGTGATACCCGCCGACGAGCTCCTGTTCCGCTTCCGGCAAGTCGAACGGCAACCGGCTGCTCTCCGCGTAGGTACTCACCATGAACAACAGCAGCGCGAGCGGCTGGAACAGGATGAACCACCCGTGCGACAGTTGCCACGCGATGATCTTCTCGGGGTTCAACGAGCCGACCACAATGAACACGCCGAGTACCGACATCCCGAGCGGGATCTCGTAGCTCACGATCTGCGCCGAGGACCGGAGCGAGCCGAGCAGCGAATACTTGTTATTCGCGCTCCACCCGGCCAGGATCACTCCGTACACCGCCAGCGAGCCGAGCGCGAAGATGTACAGAACACCGATGTCCAGCCCCGGCGCGAGCACGAAGTTGAAGCTGTCCGCGTAAGCCTTCTGTTGTGCCTCGAACGTCGCCACGGCCCCCGGTTCCGTTGCCACGACCGCGTCCGGAGCGGGCGTCGTCGCCCCGAACGGCACGATAGCCAGTGCCATGAGAGCCGTACCCACCGCGACCGCGGGCGCGAGCAGGTAAAAGACCCGATCGACGTGACTCGGGATCACTTCTTCCTTCAGGAAGAACTTCCCGCCGTCCGCGAGCGGCTGGAGCAGCCCGCCGGGGCCGACGCGGTTCGGCCCCACGCGGTCCTGCATCCAGGCCGAGATCTTGCGCTCGCCGAGCGTGAGGTAACCGCACACGCTCAGCACGCCGGCGATGAGGCCGACGATGAGGATCGCGGTAATCATGGGGTCAAAGGTCGGCATGGCTCTCGTCGTGTGGGTTCGTCGGCAATGTCTCTCGGAGCAGCGCGACTCAGGCGGTCGCGGTTTCCAGCGCGACGCGCGTTTCCGGGGCCAGCGCGCCGAAGAACGGCACCGCCCGTGCGAGTTCCTTCCGGACCGCGTCGGGCTGCACCAGTCCCCGGCGCCCGAGCAGATCGAACGCCAGTTGCAACTCGCTCCGCGTTTCTTGCGGCGGGCGGGCGGCGCGGCCGAACGTCTGAACGTAGTTCGCGTGGTTCACGAACGTGCCGTCCTTCTCGAACCCGGTGGTGCCGGGGAGGATGTACTTGGCCGACGCGGTGACGACCGTCGGCAGGATGTCCTGCGCGACGAGCAGCGCGGGCGCCTTCCAGTCGGTCGGGACGATCGCGTCGAGCTGCGACTTATCGGGGTACCCGCCGCTGAACCACATCGCGGCGACCGATTCCTTCGCGACGGTCGCGAACGGGATGACCGCGCCCTGAAGTTGTTTCAGAACTTCCTCGACGCCGAGTCGATTCGGGGCCTTCTCCGCGCGGATCGTAAACTTCACCGGTTCGACTGGCTCGCCCCGCACGTTCTTGGGGTAAGTGTCGTCCGCGCCCACAACCGGAACCGGGCCGAGAACGAGCCGCACGTTCGGGGAGAGCGACTTGAAGTACGTCCCCAGCAGGAACGCTTCTTCCACCGTGAGGAACGGCGACAGGACCGCGACCACGCCCGCTGCGTTCGTTTGCGCGGCGGCCGCGAACGCCTGTTTCAGTTCGGGGACCAGCGAGCTCCACGCGACCGGCTTGAACTTCCCGTCCACCTTCGCCACGGGCCGGATGAAGCGCTCGCCCGAGTTCGCGTGGTGGTAGCCGTACCGCCCCTCGTCGCAGATGAAGTGCCCCTGCGCCTGAGGGTTGGTCCGCGCCCGAACGCGGTACACGATATCCTTGTTCGCGTCCACATAAGTGCTGCACCCGGTTGAGCACCGGTTGCACACGCCGTCGGTGGTCTTCAGGTACCAGACGCGCTGCTTGTAGAGGAAGTCCTTGCTCCCGAGCGCCCCGACCGGGCACAGGTCTACGACGTTCCCGGCGAGCTTGTTTTCGAGCGGCCGACCGGGGAACACGTCGATCTCTTCGTGGTGCCCGCGGCCGACGACCTGCAACTCCGCGGTGCCCGAGATCTCGCGCGTGAACCGCACGCACCGCGTACACATGATGCACCGGTCAGTGAACAGCGTGATCTTGCTCGACAAGTGCGGCTTGTTCGCGGGCGTGTTCTTCACGTCCACCATGCGCGACTCGGACCGGCCGTATTTGTACGAGAAGTCCTGGAGCTTGCACTCACCGGCCTTGTCGCACACCGGGCAGTCGAGCGGGTGGTTGATGAGCAGACCTTCGAGCGTGTCCGCCTGGCTCTTCTTCGCCCGGTCGCCGAGCGCCGCGGCCTTCGTGTAGCCCGGGTCGTAGGGCAAAGCCGGCAATCCCTTGTCGCGCTTGTCGTACTCGCCGGTGACGATGACGGTGCCGTCTTTGACCGGGGTCTGGCACCCGGGCAGCACCTTCGGCTGCATCGTGACCTTGCCGTCCTTCAGGTCGCCGACCTCGACCAGACACATGCGGCACGACGCCACGACCGACAGCGCCTCGTGCCAACAGTAGTGCGGCACGAACACGCCGGCGAGTTCCGCCGCCTGCACGCAGTTGAGCCGCTTGGTGCCGATCTCGACCGGCTTGTCGTTTACGTAAACCGTCGGCATTGCAAGTCGTCCGTATGTTCCCAGAACCGCGGGTGCCAGCCCGACCGGTATCGAGTCGGAAAAAGAGCGGGCGGAGCGCCCGCGGTCCCGGGATCGTTACTTCCCCAATCGCGCTTTCAGCTCCGCGGCGGTGAGCGTTTCCACACCGTTCTGACTCACCACCAGCCCGCCGTTCAGGTACGCCCGGGCCTCGAACGCCCATACACTCTCGCGCGATGTCGAACCGGTCAGGATGATGGCCCCGTCCTTGACCAGTGCCGCGGCGGGCGAACTCGCTTCCCGAAGAGCCGCGTAAGTCAATGCGGCGGTGGGCATCTTTCCGCTCGCGCCCGAAGCGTTCTCGATGAAGACCCACACTTCCCGCATGTCGGCCATCGCGACGATCTTGTTTGCGGCACCGATCGGTGTCCCACCTCCCGCTGCAATCGGCGGTGGGTTGACTGGCACCGGCTGGAGTACGCCCGCGACGGGCGGCTTACCCCCTCCGCCCGGTTGCACTCCAGGTACCGGAGCCGCGAACCCGCCTTGCGGTGCCGACCCGATGTTGATCGGGGACGGGGGCTTTGAACCGACCGGTCCGCTATCAACCGGGTTCTGCTTGGTCTGGAACCGATCGTCCTTCAACCAGCTCGGAGCGCCCTCGCCGCTACCGGCCTTCTTCTCATCGGGCTTCTTGTCAACGGGTGATACGGCCGGCGGCGTGCTCGCGCGGGCCTGTTCATTGTTGCTGTTGTTTGCAGGGGCAGTATTCTTCGCGCCCCGCTTCGCACAACCGATCATGAGTAACAAACACAGTCCGGCGACCAGGATTCGCGTACCCATTGGCGAAACCTCACGGGTTACCCGGGCGTCTGAAACCCCTTCATTGGCGATAAAAACATTACAAGAGCACCGAACAGCACAAGACAACCGAACCCGACTAAACCGACCACGGTCCCGACGAGTCCCAACAAGAACAGCCGGAATCGCTCACCACCACCCACCCCAGTCTGGTCTTGGGCATCGATGCACGCACCCAGTGTTTCGGGCACAACAACGAACAATCCCAGAAGCCCACAGACCGCAATCACGCATCCGGTCACTGTTAAGAACGGCCAGGGCAAAACTTCCGGTCCGCTCACCCACAGCAAGGCGATCGCTCCCACCCACGCGACAAACGGCGACCACACCGCGAACCACGCCGTCCGCCAGTACCGGGTTCCCGCAATTTTCGCGAGTGAAGTCACGTCGACCTCAGTGCGAACCGGCCAGGGCGAGTGACTTTGCGTACTTGCTCTTCGCGCCGCTCTTGATCGCGGCCTCGAACTCCGCGCGGAACTTGCGGATCGCGGTCTTCACGGGCCACCCGGCCCCGTCCGACAGCCCGCAGATCGTTGTACCGGGCATGATGCCGATTCGGTCGCCGACGTCAATCAGGATGTCCAGATCTTCCTTGCGCCCGAGCCCGCGCCGGAGCCGGTCGGTGATCTTCAACATCCAGCCCGTTCCCTCGCGGCACGGGGTACACTGCCCGCAGCTCTCGTGGCTGAAGAACTGGCAGACATTGTGCAGCACGTCGATCATGCTGGTCTGGTCGTCGACCACGGTAACGGCCGCGGTTCCGAGCCCGAGGCACCCGACGCGCCCCGGACCGTTGAAGTCCAAGGGTATGTCGTACTCGGTCTTACCGTCCTCGCCCTTGAGCGGGGCGTTCACGTCCACGAACCCCATGCTCAGCCCGCCGGGGTTCACGGCCTTCGCCTTGCGGCCCTTCCACACGCCGCCGCCGTGTTTCTCCACGAGATCGCGGAGCGTCACACCCATCGGCAGCTCGACGCACACCGGCTTCTCGACGTGCCCCGCGAGCGTGTACAGCTTGGGGCCGTAGCTCCCGGCATCGC
This sequence comes from Gemmata massiliana, assembly GCA_000531095.1. Classification (GTDB taxonomy): domain Bacteria; phylum Planctomycetota; class Planctomycetia; order Gemmatales; family Gemmataceae; genus Gemmata; species Gemmata massiliana. The sequence continues at coordinate 142,162 of HG799466.1, forward strand.
GCGGGTTCTTCGGGTCGGGTGGCACGCCGAGCGACTTGAACCAGTCGATCCCGCGCTTCATGATCTGCGTAACGCACGCGAGCGTTTCGACGTTGTTCACGATCGTCGGCTTGCGGAACGCCCCCTCGATCGCCGGGAACGGGGGCTTGATGCGCGGCCACGCGCGCTTCCCCTCCAGGCTCTCGATCAGCCCGGTCTCTTCCCCGCAGATGTACGCCCCGGCACCGCGGTGCAGCACGATGTCGAGGTTGAACCCGCTGCCCAGGATGTTCTGGCCGAGCAGTTTGGCCGCGTACAGTTCGTCGACGGCCGCCTGGAGCGAGCGGAACGAGTCCCCGTACTCGTAGCGGACGTAGTAGAACGCCTTCTGGGACCGGATGGCGTAACACGCCAGCATGATCCCTTCAAGCACCTGGTGGGGGTCTTTCTCCATCAGGATGCGGTTGTTGTACGTACACGGCTCGGACTCATCCGCGTTGACGCACAGGTAGATCGGTCCCGGGTGGTCCTTCGGCAGGAACGTCCACTTAAGGCCGCAGGGGAACCCCGCGCCGCCGCGCCCGCGCAGCCCGGCGTCCTTCACCTGCGTGATGACGTCGATCGGCTGCTTTTCTTTCAGCGCGCGTTCGATGGTGGCGTACCCGCCGTCGGCGCGGTACCCCTCCAGTTTGCCGCTGTTGGGCTTGTTGATGCGGGCCAGGAGTACGGGTTCGTATGCAGGCATCGGGTCTTCTCGTAGGTCGGGCTGTGCCCGACATCTTTCCCGCCGTTGTTCAGCGGCTCGTCGTCGGGCTGTGCCCGACCTACTTGAGTTTCAGCTCCGTAATCAACTGGTCGGCCTTTTCGGGCGTCACGTTCATGGCGTGGACGTCGTTCACCAAGCAGGCCGGGGCACCGTCGCACGCCCCGATGCACTCCGCGAACTCCAGCGTGATCTTGCCGTCGGCCGTCGCGTGACCGCACGACACGCCGAGCTTGTGTTCGCAGTGCTCGATGAGTTCGTAGGCCCCGCGGAGCATGCACGCCAGCCCGCGACACACCCACAACCGCGTCGTACCGAGCTTCTGGCCCTCGCCCTTGAAGAACTCGTAGAAGGTCATCGTGTCGTGAACTTCCGACGGGTGCAGTTCGAGGATCTCGGCGATCTCGACGATGGCCTCGTTCGACACCGTGCGCAGTTCGTCGTGAACGAGGTGCAGCGCCGGCAGCGTCACCGCCTGCTTACGCGGGTACTTCGGGATGTACGCCCGAATGCGGTTCTTCAGATCTTCGGAAAGCGCGGCCATCGTCGCCCCCAAGCCCCAAACGGCCAGGGGTTGAAACCCCTGGCTATTCTCGGTGACCCCTTCGGGGTCACTGCCTTTGGACCCCGAAGGGGTCACCGGTAGTAGCCAGGGGTTTCAACCCCTGGCGAGCCGGCCGCGCGTCAGCGGTCCAACTCCGCGGCAATAATATTCAAGCTCCCCAGCACGGCGGGCACGTCAGAAATCTGGTGCCCCTCCATCATCATCGGGAACACCGCGAAGTGGATGAACGACGGCGGGCGCGTCCGCGCGCGGAACGCCTTCCCTCCTCCATCAGCAACCACGTAGAACCCGAGTTCGCCGTTCGCGGTTTCGTGCGCCCCGTACACCTCTTCCGTCGGCGTCTCCCACCGGCGGTTCCACATGAACAGCTCGAAGTGCTGAATCAGCCCCTCGATACTGCGGTAGGTCGCGTTCTTGTCCGGAATCGTGAGCTTGTCGTTGAGATCGACGTTCACGGGACCGGTCGGGAGGTTCTCGACGGCCGCGTTGATGATCTTCCACGACTCCAGCATCTCGCCCATGCGGACCAGGTAGCGGTTGTAGCAGTCCCCGCCCTTCCCGCACACGACCTTGAACGCGCCCGCGAGATCCTTGTACGCGAGGTACGGCTCGTCCTTACGAAGGTCGCGAACCACGCCGCTCGCACGCGCCACGGGACCGGAGCAACTCGTGTTGATCGCCTCTTCCTTCGTCAATACGCCGATGCCCTTCGTGCGGTCGATGAAGATGCGGTTGCGGTTCAGGAGCCGGACGATGTCTGCGTGGACCTTCGGGAACGTCTTCACGAAGTCCCGGACCTGGGCCACGACGTCGTCGGAGATGTCGGCCATCAGCCCGCCGACGCGCGTGTAGCTCGGGTGAAACCGCTGCCCGGCAGTCGATTCGATGATGTTGTACACCTTCTCGCGGGCATTGAAGGCGTACAGGAACGCGGTCAGCGCCCCGAGGTCGAGAGCCGCCGCGCCCACGCACAACAAGTGATCGCTGATGCGCGCCAGTTCCGCCAGAATGGTGCGGATGTACTTGCACCGCGGGGTGATCTCGATCCCGATCAGCTTTTCGATCGTGTGGTGCCACGCGACCTCGTTCGCGACCGGGGAGATGTAGTTCATCCGGTCGACGATGGTCACGTACTGGTTGAAGTCGAGGTCTTCGCCGAGCTTCTCGAACCCGCTGTGCAGGTACCCGATGTCGGGCACGGCCTTAACGATGGTTTCGCCGTCGAGCGTGAGGATGAGGCGCAGCGTGGTGTGCGTGGCCGGGTGCTGCGGCCCGAAGTTCAGGGTGTAGAGGAACTCCTGGTCCGCACCAGCGAGGTCTTCGACGGGAGTAGCAGCCTCAATCGGCATCGCAATCTCCGAAGAGAAGAGTAGCCGCGGATGAACGCAGATTAGCGCGGATCAAATCAATTCTTGCATCAACTCTTATCCGCGTTTATCTGCGTTCATCCGCGGCACTCTTTTGTCTCAGCTATCCGCCCGGGTCACGGTCGGGAAGTTGTGCCGCTCGCCGTGCCCGCGGAGCGGGTAGTCCTTGCGGAGCGGGTACGCGGTGTACTCCGACGGCATCAGAATCCGACGCAGGTCCGGGTGCCCCGGGAACCGCACGCCGTACATGTCGTAGACCTCGCGCTCCATCCAGTCGGCGCCGCGCCACAACTCCACGACCGACGGCAGTTCCGGGTCCGGATCGTTGGCGAACGCTTTCACGAACAGGCGCTCACCGGTCTGGGTGTTGGTCAGGCCGTACACCACGCAGAAGCGGTCGGTCGCGCCCTGGTAGCCCAGGTAGTCGATCCCACCGAGTTCCGCGAGAAAATCAAAACCCAACTCGTCCTTCAAGCACTTCAGCAGCGGGAACAGCACCGTGGGCGCCTTTTCCGCACTCACCAGTACGCGCTGATTGTCCCGGAACGAGGACGTGGTGAACGCCCCCGGAAACTTCGCGCTAAGTGTGTCGAGGACCGGCATAAGGAATCTCTTGCCTGGACCGCGGCCACGAGGACCGCCGCTCCGGGAATCGCCCGGAGCGAGGAACTCATTTTGCCAACGGGAGTGAGCGCAACCGGGTGGCAGTGTTGTAATCGCCCGGCGCAACGATGGCTTCGTCCGCTCCGAGTTCGCGGGCCAGCGCGGTCGGACCTTCGTAGGCGGTGCGCGACGCAAACTCGCGTGCGTCGATGGTGCCCGTGCGCTGGATCTTTTCTTGCAGGTCGATGATCGAGCGGATCAACTGCTCGGGCCGCGGCGGGCACCCCGGAACGTACACGTCCACGGGAATGAACCGGTCGATTCCCTGCACCACCGCGTAAGTGTCGAACACGCCGCCGCTGGAGGCGCACGCGCCCATGCTGATGCACCACTTCGGCTCCGGCATTTGCAGCCAGATGCGCTGCATCACCGGCACCATCTTCATCGCCACGCGACCCGCGACGATCATCACGTCGCACTGGCGCGGGCTGAACCGCATGGCTTCGGAGCCGAACCGGGCGATGTCGTAGCGGCTGCTCGCGGTGGCCATCAGCTCGATCCCGCAGCACGCGGTCGCGAACGGCATGGGCCACAGGCTGTGCTTGCGGGCCATGTTCGCGAGGTAGTCGAGCGGGGCGATCATGAAGTCCGGCAGCAGGTTCGTTAGCGCCACTGGAACACCCCCTTCTTCCACGCATAGACGTAGGCGATCACGAACGTGACCAGGAACACCATGATTTCGAGGAACACCACGGTGCCGAACACGGTCCGCCACGTCTGGTCGCCGCCCTCGCCGTAGGCGATCACGGCCCACGGGTAGAGGAACAGCAGTTCCACGTCGAACACGAGGAACAGGATCGCGATCAGGTAGAACTTGATGTCGAACTGCATCCGCGCCGAACCGATCGGGTCCATGCCCGATTCGTAGGGCATCTGCTTGATCTTCGTCGGTTTGCGCGGCTTGAACGGGAACAGGTGAGTTCCGGCAATCGCGCCGACCGCGAACAGGACGCACACGATCGCGTAAATCAGGATCGGATAATACGCGGTGAGGTCGAACGCCGGTTCGATGCCGCCGGGGGTTTGAACGGGGGTGACTGACATGCCTTCCCCTGTCGTGCGGGCAACTATGGCTTCTTTGTGAAGGATTTCACAAGGGTGACCAAAAAACAACCTCGACGGGTCGGTCGAGGCGTGCATTTCGTTCCTTGTGATAGTACGGAGACGGGTTGCGCCGTCAAGAAAGGCGCGCGGTTGGGTGCCCGTGTTGGGCGTGCGGAGGCGGCAAACTCACCCGAACCGGACCGCGAGGTTCTATGGCAGCGTTCGTGTGCTCTCTGCGAGAGGTAGTTTGACAGTGAACGTGCTCCCGTGCCCGAGTCCGGGGCTTTCAGCCGCAATAACGCCGCCGTGCATCTCGACCAGGCGTTTGACCAGCGCAAGCCCAATGCCGAGTCCGCCCTGAGCGCGGTCGAGTGTTTTGCCGACCTGCGTGAACATCTCGAACACTTTGGGCAGCATGTCGGCCTCGAGGCCCACGCCCGAATCCGAAATTCGGATGACGGCCGTGCCCCCTTCCCGCTCAACTGCCAGCCCGACGCAACCACCTGGGGGCGTGTACTTGGCCGCGTTGTTTAGCAGATTCGACACGATCTGCGTGATCCGCACTGCATCGGCGTGAAGAACGAGTGGTTCGCTCGGGATAGTTACGCTGATTTGGTGGCCGGCCGATTCCAGCAGCGGCGCACTGGCATCCAGGGCGTTCTCGACCACCATCCGAACAGTAACGCGGTCCTTGCGGAGTTCGAGTTTCCCGCGACTCACGCGCGAAATGTCCATCAGGTCGTCGATGAGCCGAATCAGGTGCGCGAGCTGCCGGTCCATCCGCGTGCGGGCTTTCTCGGCCGCGGGACCACCAGCCGGGTACATCTTCAGAAGCTCCAGCCCGTTGCTTATCGGAGCGAGCGGGTTCCGAAGCTCGTGGGCCAGGATCGCCAGGAACTCGTCCTTGCGCCGGCTCTCTTCCGCGAGAGCGGCTTCCGCTCGCTTTCGGGCCGTGATGTCTTCGATAATGGCGCACGCCCGGATCGGCGCACCGGCCGGGGTCCGCACGACGGTCGCCGTCACTCGAACCCAAATGGTAGCCCCGTCCTTGCGCACGTACCGCTTTTCGACCGCGTACTGCGGTACGATCCCGCGCATCAGTGCCCCGAAACGCTCGTCACTTGCATCTCGCTCGTCCGGATGGGTCAAGTCCCGAATTGTCAGCTTGAGAAGCTCGTCGGTTGTGTACCCCATGAGCGCACAAAACGCCGGGTTCACACGCACCAGTTGACCGGTGGTCGGGTCGGCGTGCCCCTTCCCCACCCCGGCCCGCTCGAAATTCGTGCGAAACTCCTCCTCGCTCGCACGCAGCGCCTCCTCGGACCGCTTCGCCTCCGTCACATCGAGAAAGGCTCCCAAACACCGGACCGCCTTTCGTGCGAAACCGGCGCCCGTGAAGAACGTTTGCCCCCGAACCCGGAGCCAGCGTTCCTCGCCGTTGGGTCGGAGAATCCGGTGCTCAAGCTCGAAATTTCCCGACCCAGTCGGCTCGAACGCGGCCAACACCCGGCTCATCACCCCGTCCCGGTCGTCCGGGTGGAAGCGCTCCTGAACTCGGGCGAACGTGGTTTGCGTGCTCGCGAACCCGAGCAGCACGCGCCCGGGTTCGTTCATCACCACGACATCAGTCAGGAGATCGATGTCGAACGTGCCCATTCGGGCAATGTCCACGGCCAGTTTGAGCCGTTCCTCGCTCTCCTGGACAGCTACTGCCGCCCGCTCGCGCTCGGCCGCTTTCAGTGCCTCGGTCTTCTGGTACAGTTCGACGAAAACAGCGACCTTCGCTCGAAGAATCATCGGGACGAGCGGTTTAGTCAGGTAGTCGACGGCGCCGAGTGCGTAGGCTTCGGTGGCCGAAAACCCGTCTCCGTCCGCGGCTGTGAGGAAAATAATGGGAGTGGTCCGGGACCGCGCACGTGTGCGAATGAGTTGCGCGGCCTCGAAGCCGCTCAGCCCCGGCATCCGCAGGTCCATAATGATGACCGCGAAGTCCGTTTCCAGAACCCGGCGCAGGGCTTCGTCCCCGGACCCGGCTCGGATCACGTTCTGACCCAAGTCCGCGAGCACCGCTTCGAGCGCAAGCAAGTTCGCTGGTTCGTCGTCGACGACCAGAATATCTACCCGCCCCACTTCACGCGACAACTGCCAACCCTCTTTGGTGTTAGCGAGCATTTTGAAGAATTATCACCGGTGAGTCGAGGGGGCATTAGCCGCTCTGTCGGAATTCGTACCCAATCAATTTGAGGGGCCGGACGTATTCGGGATGCCGGGAATTTCTGCATATCCCAAAAGACGAGAACGCGATCATATTTTGGTAGATCTTTTCCGATTTAAACACGGTCTGGCGAGGAACGCAAAAATGGACGACACGCAGACACTCCGGTTGCCCGTCACCGTTGGTGAACTGCTACTCCGACAGATCGGGCCGAGGGACTTCAACGACCTGCGATCGTATTGGTCCGACCCCGAGGTCATGAAGTACTGCTGGGGGCCGCTGACCGACGACCAAATCTCGGGCACGATTCGCGAACAAGCGGAAGATGGTGTTGGCGGACCGGGCACATCCCTGTACCTCGCCGTTGTCCTCGATCGGATGCTAATTGGGGACTGTCAACTGGCCATTAGCCCGGATGGTCGGCAGGGCACAGTCGGGTTCATGTTCAACCCACGTTTCACGGGGCGCGGGCTCGCAACCCGTGCCGTTGTTGCTACGCTCGGTGTCGGGTTTGTTCAGCTCGAACTACACCGAATCGACGCGGCCGTCGACGTCCGGAACGAGCGCTCGTGGAAGTTGCTAGATCGCATCGGGATGCGACGGGAGGGGCACCTCATCCACGGCAGTTACTCAAATGGCGAGTGGGTGGACGATTATATGTACGCCATACTGGATTCAGAATGGCACGACAAACACCCGCATGTCGCGACTGCCGTGGGATTCAAGAACCGCGGCTAAATCGCGACGCGCGCCGAAACCGCCTTTCGGGATCTGTGCAATACACTTCCGCGATGCTTTGTGGGCGCGGAAGAACTGTCACATGATCGATCGTCAATCCGTCGGAAGTCGGTACACAAAACTGCTGCCCATTTTGCTCGGGTCCGTGGCGACAGTCGGTGTTGCTTTGACAACAGCCGCAGTCATACGCGCGCACAGAAACGCAACTATCATCGCGGTCGCTACATTTGTAGATCGGGCTGTGCCCGACGCTTGATCCGCGCCGCGCTCCTATTGGATTCAACACCGTCGGGCACAGCCCGACCTACTGGTTCGTCTATCGCTCGATGTCGGGTATTTTCGGGCCAAAAAGCCTGCGATTCTTAGTCAAAAAACCCGACAGTAAGCGATAGGCAGACCACTACTCGCGATCTCAGCACCGGCGGATCAATAGTCTGCCCGCCGGAGCACCCGCCACACCTCACAAAAAATCGCGCCGGCGCCCTGGGGTTGACATTGTCACTCCGAGTATGGGAACCTGTGCCCGTTAGCTCCAAAATTCGCGCTGACGAGAACGGCTCTTGGGACCGAGGGCCGCGCATTTACCGCGCAAGGATCATGGAATGATCATCTGCCGGACGCCATACCGCATTTCCTTTTTTGGCGGCGGGACCGACTACCCGAGTTGGTACCGTCAACACGGCGGTACCGTCCTCGCTACCGGGATCGACAAATACTGTTACCTCACCTGTCGCCACCTGCCGCCGTTCTTCGAGCACCGCATCCGGATCGTCTACCGGCAAATCGAAACGTGCTCCGCGGTGGAAGAGATCAGCCACCCGGTGGTCCGCGAAGCGCTCAAGTTCCTTGAAATCGATCGCGGCGTCGAGATCCACCACGACGGCGACCTGCCCGCCCGCAGCGGAATGGGGTCGAGTTCCGCGTTCACCGTGGGCCTGCTCCACGCGCTCCACGCGCTCCGCGGCGAGATGCCGACCAAGCACCAGCTCACCAAGGAAGCGATCCACCTCGAACAAAACGTGCTGGGCGAAACGGTCGGGTCGCAGGACCAGACGATCGCCGCCTACGGCGGGTTGCGGCACATCCGGTTCCAGACCGACGGCGAAATCGAGGTTTCGCCGGTGGTGCTCCCGGCCGGGCGCATCGCGGAACTGAAGTCGAACCTGATGCTCGTCTATACCGGTATCGCCCGTACCGCGGCCGACGTCGCCCGAAGTTACGTCCCGGGGCTGGAGAGCCGCCGGCGCCAGTTGCGAATCATGAAGGAGATGGTGGACGAGGCCATCGAGATCCTGACCGGCGGGGTGAACCTGATCGCGTTCGGTGAACTGCTACACGAAGCGTGGCTCGCCAAGCGCAGCCTGAGCACGGAAGTCTCGAACGCCGAGGTGGACGGACTGTACTCCGCGGCTCTCGACGCGGGTGCCATCGGCGGGAAGCTCACGGGTGCCGGCGGCGGCGGGTTCCTGCTGCTGTTTGTGCCACCGGAGCGCCAGGCCGATGTACTCGAAGCACTGAACGGTTGCGTTCACGTGCCGTTCGAGTTCGAGTCGGCAGGCAGCCAAATCATCTTCTACGAACCCGGCACCGACTACGAAGCCGCCGACCGCGCACGCGGCCAGCGTCGGCGCACGTTCAAGGAATTGACCCGCCCCGCACTCAGCGCGGAGGCACAATGAACCACGACGTTCGTATTTTCGTCGCCGGGGGCGACACGCTCTACGGCCACGCGCTGATCGATCTGCTGCGTGCGGAGGGTTTCACGAATCTGGTCGGCGCCGGGGCGGACGAGCCGAACCCGACGCGGCCCGCGGCCGTTGAATCGTTCTTCGCCGCCACGAAGCCGGAAGTGGTGCTCCTCTGTGCCGGCAAGTCCGGCGGGATCGGGCTGAACCGCGCGCGCCCCGTCGAACTGATGCGCGACAACCTGCTCGCGACCACGACCGTCCTCGACGCCGCGCACCGGTACGGCGTGACGAAACTCCTGTACCTCGCGAGTTCGTGTGCGTACCCGAAACACGCACCGCAACCGCTCGCGGTGGAATCGCTCGGCACGGGACCGATGGAGCCAACGAGCGAAGCCTACTCGACCGCCAAGTTCGCCGGCTGGAAGTTGTGCGAGGCGTACCGTCGAGAGTACGGGTGCCGGTTCATCACCGGGTTCCCCGCGAACGCCTTTGGGCCGAACGACGATTTCAGCGCGGACGGCGGGCACGTCATCCCGGCCCTCATTCGCCGGGCACACGACGCGAAAAAGCAAAGCGCGCCGGAACTCGTGGTGTGGGGGAGTGGAACCCCGCGCCGGGAGTTCGTGTACTCGCGCGATCTCGCCCGGGCGTGCCTCTTCGTCGCAGAGCACTACGAGAGCGAGGAGCCGATCAACCTCGGCGGCGGCACGGACGCGAGCATCGCGGACGTGGCCCGAGCGGTCGCGGACGTGGTCGGGTTCCGCGGGCAGCTCCGGTTCGACGCGACGCAGCCGGACGGCGCCCCGCTCAAGGCACTGAACTCGGCCCCGCTCCTGGAAATGGGCTGGCGACCGGAGACAGATTTCCGCGCCGCACTCGCTGAAACTTACGCCTGGTTCCTGCGCCACCACACCACGGAAATTAGTTCCAAGTTCCACGTTTCGTGTCGAGAGGGCGCTGAGAACGTCTACTTGGGCCGTAATGGGTCGACTTGAAACGTGGAACACGAGATTTGGAACTCACGAGAGGACACCGGACATGCACGCCAGGCTATTTCGATCGCTGTACCGCATTCGCCGGGTCGAGGAGGAAGTCGCGCGCGTCTACGCGACGGACAAGATCAAAAGTCCGGTCCACCTCTCCATCGGTCAGGAAGCGGTTTCGGTCGGCGTGTGCGACGCCCTCCGCGCGGACGACGTGGTGTTCGGCACCTACCGCGGACACGCGCTGTACCTCGCCAAAGGCGGGGACATGAACGCGATGGTCGCGGAACTATACGGCAAAGTGACCGGCTGCACCCGCGGTAAGGGCGGGTCGATGCACCTGATCGACACCGAGTGCGGGGTGATGGGCACGTCCGCGGTGGTCGGCACGACGATCGCGAACGCCGCCGGATACGCCTACTCGCTGAAGCTCCGCCGGTCGGACGCGGTCGTGGTGTGCTTCTTCGGCGACGGCGCCACGGAAGAGGGCGTGTTCGCGGAAACGCTGAATTTCGCCGTTCTAAAGCGCCTGCCGCTCCTGTTCGTGTGCGAAAACAACGGCTACGCGATTCACACGTCCCAGGCCAAGCGTCAGGGGCTGCCTGACATCTGCGCTCGGGCACGGGCTTACGGCATGCCGGCCGAACGGCTCGACGGTAACGATGTGCTGACACTTCGCGACAAAGCCGAAAGTGCCATCGCCAAACTGCGAGCTGGCGAAGGGCCGCAATTCATCGAAGCCACGACGTACCGGTGGCGCGAGCACGTCGGCCCGGGCGCGGACTACCACCTCGGATACCGTGCCAAGAGCGAATGCGCGCCGTGGGAAGAGAATGATGCGGTCCGCGTGCTGGCCGAACAGATCCCGACTGAACAGCGCGCCGTGATCGAGGCCGCGGTGGAGCGCGAGATCACCACGGCGTTTGAATTCGCGGAAACCAGCCCGTTCCCGCACCCGTCCGAACTCATGACCGACATCTTCACGGAGGACGCCAATGATTTCGCCGCTTGCCAAAGCTAAATCGCCCCAGGCTCTCCGCGAGAGCATCAAGACGACCGAGCGCACGCGGACGTTCGTAGAAGCCGTCCGCGAGGCGACCGACGAGGAAATGGGCCTAGACCCGAACGTCGTGCTGTTCGGCCTGGACGTGGACGACCCGAAGGCCATTCAGGGGACGACCCAGGGGCTCGTGGAGAAGTACGGCGCGGAGCGCGTCTTCGGCACGCCGCTCTCGGAAGACGCGATGACCGGCGCCGCGATCGGGATGGCCCTGGCCGGGCTGCGCCCGATCCACGTCCACATCCGCATGGACTTCCTGCTGCTCGCGGTGAACCAGCTCCTCAACGTGGCCGCGAAGAGCCGGTACACCTACGGCGGGCGCGTGAACGTGCCGCTCGTGGTCCGAGCGATGATCGGCAAGAGTTGGGGCCAGGGCGCGCAGCACTCGCAGGGGCTGCACAGCTTCTTCATGCACGTCCCGGGGATCAAGGTCGTGGCGCCGTCCACCCCCTACGACGCGAAGGGCTGCCTCACGGCCGCGATCCGCGACGACGACCCCGTGCTGTACGTCGAGCACCGGCTGCTGCACTTCCAAAAGGGGCCGGTGCCGACCGAGCCGTACACCGTTGAACCGGGCAAAGCCCGTATCGCGGTGGCCGGCGACGATGTGACGATCGTTGGCATCTCCTACATGCAGGTCGAAGCTCTGCGTGCGGCGAAGTACCTGGAAGACGTGGGTATTCGGGCCGAAGTCATCGACCCGATCTGGCTGAACCCGCTGGACACCGACACCATTGCGGAATCGGTGCGCCGCACGGGGCGGCTCATTGTTGTGGACACCGGGTGGACGAACTGCGGAGCGGCCGCAGAAATTGTCAGCCGCGTGGCCGAACGGTTGCAAGGCGAGCGCGCTTTCCGTTTCAAGCGTATGGGGTTCGCTCCGACGACGTGCCCGACGACGCCGGGACTCGAAGACCTGTTCTACCCGAACGCGCGGACCGTCGCCGCCGCCGCCCGCGATCTGGTCGAGGGCCGTGCGTGCAACTGGCTCCCGACCGAGCGCGCGGACCTGCGGAGCATCGAGTTCAAGGGGCCGTTCTAACCGGCCCGTCGTAGCGCTCTGACGAGCCGCGACCGCAAGGGAGCGGGATGCGCCACCGCTCCCTTGCGGTCGCGGCTCGTCAGAGCGCTGATGACCTCCCCCACTCCCTTGCGGTCGCGGCTCACTGCGAGAAACAAAACAATCTCCGGCACGGGCAAGAAGGTCCGTGCCACATGCAGCCGAATATAGTCGAACATCACGGAGGATCAACGTGCCGACGACCAAGTCCGCCACCGCTCCGGCCAAACTGAACTGGCCGTTGATGAAGAACAACATCGCCCGCGAAGACCTGAACGCGGTCATCGACCTGCTCCAGCAGGACGACCCGATCCTCACGCAATCGAAGAACGTGCGGGCCTTCGAGGAAGAATGGTCCCAGTGGCTGGGAGTGAAGCACAGCGTCTTCGTGAACTCCGGCTCGTCGGCGAACCTGGTGACGATCGCGGCCCTGAAGGAGCTGCACCCCGAGGGGGGCGAGGTGATCGTCCCCGCGATCACCTGGGTGTCGGACATCGCGGCCGTGTTGCACTGCGGGTTCACGCCGGTGTTCGCGGACATTGACCCGCGCACCCTGAGCATGGACCCGGACCAGATCCTCGCGAAGATCACCTCGCGCACGCGGGCCGTGTTCCTCACGCACGTGCTCGGGTACAACGCGCTGACGCGGCCCCTGCTGAACGAACTTGAGGCACGCGGTGTTCCGCTCATCGAGGACGTGTGCGAGTCGCATGGGGCGACGTTCGAGGACCAGAAGCTCGGCAGTTTCGGGTGGGCGTCCAACTTCTCCTTCTACTATGCCCACCACCTCAGCACCATCGAAGGCGGGATGGTCTGCACGAACGACGAGAACCTGTACGAAGCGATTCGGATGTTCCGGGCGCACGGAATGGTCCGCGAGATGAGCAGCGACAACAAGAAGCGCGACTTCGCCGAGAAATTCCCGGACCTGAACCCGGACTTCATCTTCGCATTTCCTGCGTACAACGTGCGCAGCACCGAGATCAACGCCGTGATCGGCCGCTCGCAGTTGCGCCGGCTCGACGACAACAACCAGCGCCGCACCGCGAACTTCATGCTGTTCCTGCGGAACCTCGATCCCACGCTGTACCGCACCGATTTCCGCACCGAGGGGAGCAGCAACTACGCCTTCACGCTCGTTCTCAAGGAACCCGATCCCGCTCTGAGCGACCGCGTGACGACCGCGCTCCGCGCGGCGGGCGTGGAGTTCCGGCGCGGAACGGCCGGGGGCGGCAACCAGCTCCGGCAGCCGTACCTGCGCCGGCTCCTGGGCGATGATGCATGGAAGCAGTGCCCCAAGGCCGACCACGTTCACTTCTACGGCTTCTACATCGGCAACTACCCGACCCTGGAAGCGGACCGCATTCTCCAGCTCTGCGACCTGCTGAACGGCCTCGGGCGCTGAACACCCTCAAACGCGGAACCACCATGACGGCGAACCGACTCGACCTCGTTCTGATCAACCCGAGCAGCCGGACGCAGGTGTACCAGTCGCTCGGCACCGACCTCGCGGCCGTGGAGAACCCGGTGTGGCCGGGTTGATGGCGACGTTCTGCCGCCAGCGCGGGCTGTCGGTCGAAATCATCGACGCGGAAGCCGAGTGCCTGTCCGCGTCGGAAGTCGCGGACCGCGTCGCGTACCTCAAACCGGTACTCGCGGCGGTCGTGGCCTACGGGCACCAGCCGTCCGCTTCCACACAGATCATGACCGCGGTGGGGCGCGCCTGCTCCGCGGTGAAGGTGACCGCGCCGGACCAGCCGGTGCTGTTGCTGGGCGGGCACGTTGCGGCCCTGCCCGAGCGGACGCTCCGCGAGGAGGAAGCCGACTTCGTCGCGGCCGGCGAGGGGCTTCACACGCTCGTGAGCCTCGTAGACGCGCTGAAATCGCCCGCGCCCGATCTGAGCGCGGTGCCGGGCCTTTGGTACCGCGACAACGGCCGCCCGCGGAGCGGCCCACAAGCCCCACTCCTCACGCGGCTCGACGCCGAAATGCCGGGCGTCGCGTGGGATCTGCTCCCGATGAGCCGCTACCGCGCACACAACTGGCACTGCCTCGGCGGGCACGAGCGCCAGCCCTACGCGGCGATCTACACCACTCTGGGCTGCCCCTACCAGTGCTCGTTCTGCTGCATCCAGGCGCCGTTCAAGAACGGTGAGGTGGGCGAGCCGGGCGAAAAGCAGCCGCCCAACAGCTACCGCTTCTGGAGCGTCGATCACGTTCTGGCGCAGATCGACACGCTGGTCGAGAAGCACGGTGTGCGGAACATCAAGATCGCCGACGAAATGTTCGTGCTGAACAAGCGGCACGTCGTCGGCATCTGCGACGGGATCATCGCCCGCGGGTACGACTTGAACATCTGGGCGTACACCCGCGTGGACACGATCAAGGACGGGATGCTCGACAAGCTGAAGGCGGCCGGGTTCAACTGGCTGGCGGTCGGCATCGAGGCCGGTGCGGACCGCGTGCGCACCGACGTGGACAAGGCGTTTTCGCAGGAGCAGGTGTACGGCATCGTGCGCCAGATCCAGTCGGCCGGGATCAGCGTGATCGGGAACTACATCTTCGGCTTGCCGGAAGACGACCACGCGACCATGCGGGCGACGCTCGATCTCGCGCTCGATCTGAAGTGCGAGTTTGCCAACTTCTACTCGGCGATGGCGTACCCGGGTTCCCCGCTGTACGCGCTCGCACTGCGGCGCGGGGTGCCGCTGCCGCAACGGTGGACCGGCTACTCGCAGCACTCGCGCGACTGCCTGCCACTCCCGACGCGGTACCTGCCCGCGCGCGAGGTGCTCAAGTTCCGCGACGCGGCGTTCTTGAAGCACTACACGGACCCGGGGTACTTGCAGTTGATCGAGAGCCGGTTCGGTACGAAGTCGGTGGAAGATATTCGCCGCATGACGGCCCACCGACTCGAACGCGACCTGCTCACCGGCGCGCTCGACGTTCCGCCAACGCTCCTCCCCGCAGACAACGCGGTCAGCGCCCCCGCACCCGAAGTGCTCCAGCTCACCCGGCGCTAGGCTCGCTCGGACCGGCATTGGGCGAACGGCCGGTGTAGCCGACCGGTAAAGAACCGACCACCCGCTCGTTGTCACTCGCGGTTCGCCAAGAGACGCAGGCAAACCGCGAGTGACAACGAGCGGGTGGTGCTTTCGGATCTTGATCCGGTTGATCCTGTCAAAAGCTCTTCGTGGCTCTCACGACCGTCGGTCTGAACTCATCTCCGACCGATTCGGCGCACCCACTTCAGCGGCGTACCCAGCACCGAGTACGCACGATCGGCGAACTTATGGCGACGCGGAGGCTGCGCGTTCTGCATGTACTCAAGCTGTTGGTGGAACCCGAGGAGTGCCGTCCACAGCGTGAGCGCATCGGCAGGAGGAAGTGTGCCCGGGTTCGCGAACTGACGCAGCACCCGCTGGTGGTTCGCGAACCAGTTCGTACTGCGTGAGAACCCGCCCGGGCGGTAGCGGTAGTAGAACAGGTGCTCCGGCACGACGCCGATCTTGTGCCCCGCGTGGACCAGCTTCACGAACGCTTCCCAGTCCTCGCACGACGTTCCACGATCAGTTTCATACCCGCCCACGGCCCTCAACGCGGCCGTGCGGAAGATCGCGTTCGCGTCGCCGTACACGTTGCGGATACCGGCCAGAGCATGCGGCCCGCCCACCGGTCGGTGCGCGTAAAGGTAACGTTCGGGGTGCAGGTTGGGTGCGTCGACATCGAACGCGAGGAAGTAACACGTCATGGCCGACAGACCGGGGTTGCGCTGCATCCCAGTGACGAACCGCGCAATCATGTCTGGTCGTGCGAGATTGTCTGCGTCGACGGGCACAAAGAATTCGCCGGTGGCGAGTTCGAGGCACCGGTTCCGAGTTGCTCCGATGCCCGCATTCTCTTGACGCAGGAACCGGTACGCCGGGTACCGCGCTCGCATCGACTCGAACACTTCGACCGATGCTGCGTCCGTCGAGCCGTCGTCGATAGCGATGACTTCGATGTTCGGGTACGTTTGAGCCGCGAGCGTGGCGAGCGTGTCCGGAAAGTAGCGGCCGAGGTTGTGGTGTGCGATCGCGATCGTCACGAGCGGCGAGCTACTCACGTTGGGATTTGCGACCTCGAGCGACCGGCTGTACTCGACCGCGGAAGTCACGGCGTCAGGTCGAATCATCCACCCGTTCCGTCGCACAAACGCTGTCAGTGCGTCGTCCGGTACGCACTGAATATCCGCCCCCTCGAAGGCGAATCGTTCGAGGTAATCGCCTTCCACCGCAGCAAAATCCGAAGGCCAGCGCTGGCGGCTTTCGCGATCGCGCTGCGTGTTCCCGTCGAGCCGCACGGCCAGCGTCACATCGGTGAGTGCCAGCCCCGCGCGCTTCGCCTGAACCGCTCGCGCGCCCAATCCACCGCGAGCGCTGAACTCGATGACGCCGAAGCGATGTTCACGGTGCAATCCTTCGACCGCGTGGCGTACCAGCTCCGAGCGTTCCGCGGGTCCGTCACCGTGAAGTTCATGCACGCGGAAATCAGCCGGCGGCTCGATCGCAGTGAGATCAGTGCAACCGATGCCAGCCGCGCGCAGGCGCGCTGCAACACCAGTTTCGGTTCCCGCACACACGAGGACGTGAACGGTCCAACCGTTTTGAAGCAAGTCGCGCAAAGCCGGGGCGTCGGTACTCAGGCCGCTCGGGTCGTCGACGACGAGGCAGGCGCGCCCGCGAACCGGCGGCGAATCGTTTGGAAACACGCGAGAGCCTCCTGAATCACCTCATCGGTGTTGAAGTACCGGTACTGCGCGAGCCGCCCGCAGAAGTACACGCTATTCTGCGCCGTTTCCGCTTCCGCCAGTTCGCGGTACCGTGCGTACAGGGCCGCACTCTCGCGGCGCGGAACGGGGTAGAACGGCTCGCCCGTCGATGCGGACGTTTCGTAGCTCACTACTGTTTCGGGGTGTCGCTGACCGGTGACGTGCTTGATTTCGACCGACCGCGTGTACGGGAATTCGTTCGGATAATTGATCTGCACACAGGGCTGGCGCCACTCGGTGGCGTGCGGCACGAACTCGAACCGGAGCGAGCGGTACGGCAACTTGCCGAGTCGGTTCCCGAAGTATTCGTCGACGGGACCGCAATACACGGTCGCGCACCGCGGGCGGATCAAGTCACGCACTTCGATGAAATCGCAGTTCAACAGCGTGCGGATCTTTCGGTGCCGGAGCATCCGCGCGAACAGTGCGGTGAACCCGCCCTTTGGCATCATCTGGAACCGGTGCCCGACGTACCGGGCGTCACGGTCCAGGCGCACCGGAACGCGCCCGCACACTTGCGGGTCGAGGTCGCGCGGGTGAACGCCCCACTGTTTCAGCGTGTAGTTCAAGTAGAACGCTTCGTACAACTCGCGCCCGACGCGACTCAGTACGAATTCTTCGGAGTTCGCCGGGTTCGCGATCGGCACGCGGCGCTCAGCCAGGAGTCGCTCCGCGGCTTCCGCATCAAGCGGCCGACCGAAGAACTGCTCCAGCGTGGTGAGGTTGATCGGAAACGGAAAGAGGTCCCCGCGAACGTGTGACCGCACCTCGTAATTCGCGGGGATGAATTCTGTGAACCGGGACAGGTAGCGGAGCAGGTCTTCGTCGTTTGTGCGGAAGTAGTGCGGGCCGTAGTTGTGAACGAGAACCCCGTTGGACGCCGGTGAATCGTGGCAGTTTCCCGCAATGTGCGCGCGCCGATCCACGACGAGCACCTTCCAGCCGAGCACCGTGGCCGCGCGCTCCGCGATCACGCACCCGACCGGCCCCGCCCCGCACACCAGAAGGTCCACATCATCGAGCACGGCGGTCCCTCGTTCACCCGCGGGCCTTATCGAAGGCGTTCTTGAGAGCGGCGTTCCACTGATCGGGAGTAAACCGCGTTTGCACGTCCGCGCGGGCCGCGTGCCCGAGCCGCTGGCGCACCGCGCGCTGCTCGATCAACAGCGACACCGATTCGATCAATCCGTCGACCACCTTCTTGTCCGCGGTATACATCGGGCCGTAGTTCTCGCGGAGCACGCCGGCCTCGTGGTCGGCCCACGACACCTTCCCGTACCGACCGGGGACGATCAGCCCCGTGCGCCCGTGCTCAACGTACTCGTCCATTCCCCACCCGTCGGAAACCACCACCGCCTGCCCGTAGGACATGGCTTGGAGAACCGACACGATGTGGATGCGCGCGGCCGGGAGCAAATAGATGTGCGATTCGCGCTGAAGCTCTGCCATTCGCTCGGCGGGGAGGAAGCGGTCGATCACTCGAACCCAACCCGACTCCAGGATGCGGTAGTAACGCTCATCGAGGCGCGGAAGACCAGAACGGATCGTGAGCCGGAGTTGCGGATACCGCTCGCGCAGCACGTCGAACGCTTCCAGCACATCCAGCCCGCCGCGAAGAAAGAAGCTGTCGCGGTTCTGGTGCCAGGAGTTGGTGAACAGCAGGTTCACCGTGCCGTCTTCGTCGTCGTGCGTTTGCCACTCGCCCGGCAGTTGGACGCCGAGCGGGGCATACGTCACCTTCCGGGCGATCGTTTCGCTCCGGAACAGCGCGGGAATCATTTCCGCTGTGGACCGCATGTGCGTCACGATCCCGCGACAATACTCGGCTTCGAGTAGCGCTTTGACGGCGCCGAAGTACGGCGACCGCTGGACGTCCAGCCCGGCCGTCTGGCCGTTCTGAATGAACGGGTAGAACAGCGTGGTTGCGTCCTCGATTTCGATCACCCACGGGTTCTGACCGTAGGTGAACGGTACGCTCGTCAGAAAGGCGAGTTCCGCCCGGCGCGGAGCCAGGACCTGTGACTGGAAGTTCCGGGAGTGCGCGAACCGCACCGCCGGCACCACGCGACCCGTTTGGCGAATCAGCGGGAGTACCAATCGCACGAACCCGAACAGCGTGATGAGGCAGCGAACCGCTCCGAACTGGAACGCCGTCTGTGCGAACATGGTCGCGGACGTGCCGAGCGCCGAGAACGCCCGTGCGATTCGCTGAACGCGAGTGAGCGGTAGTGTCTCGTCGTCGGTAGCAGCGCGCCCGGAATGAACGAACCTATAACCCGCGGGCGGAGCGTCCGTGTGTCTGAAGAGGGGGTGCGTTCCGCAATTCCCGAACCGCTTGAAGACCGGCAACCACCCGAGGAATTCGACCGGTGTGGCGGCGCGTGTCGCACGGACGGGGTCGGCCGTTTCTTCCCGTGGCGGGGGCACGGACTTGTGCGAGGTGGCGCTCACGGAGTTCCTTCTCCCGCGCGGGGTGCCCATCACGATGAGTGAATCACTCGGGACGGAGAGCCTAGCCCGGTTGTTCGCGTGGTGTCAAGATCGGCCGGCCGGGGAGCCGCTTCCGGAGTGCCTGAACAATTCCCCGCGCGTTCTTATGTCGGGCGCGTCCGAGAGCAGCTAAAGCGTTTCGCACAGCTTCCCAGGATGCCTTCCACCAAGGGGTTCGCACGACGAGTTGCCGGCCGGGGGTGCGAATATCGAACGACGACGTCACCGCATCGAGTTTCGCCCAGCGCCCTCGTTCGCTCTCGGGATCACTTCGCGCTTCAATCGCCGCACACACACGAAGCGCGAGTTCCTTACGCTTCGGAAGCAGTGCATCGAACCGCGGCGCATCGACTGCCAGAATCGCCGGATCGGACATGTACACCAAACCGGCTTCGGGGTGGTGGACCGCGTTGTCGTGCTCGAACACCACGTCCGGCAAATACACGACGCGCCGGGTGCCGAGCACGGCCAACAGGTTGAACACGTCCTCGATGTGGTCATCGATCCGGTACCGCGTGTACTCGGGTGGGCAAATCCCCCCGACCAATTCACAGAACGCTCGCGAGGTGAGTGGGAACGTGCAAAGGTGGTCCCGCATCAGCGTGTCGTTGACATGAACCAACACGAACGGATCGGGGAACCGGCGAAAACAGTTAAACGCGATCGCGTCCCACCCGGGGGTTCGCACGATCACGTCGTCGTTGAGCAGCATCACGTAGTCGCCGGTCGTCGCCTCGAACCCGGCACTGTTCAGCGCGCCCATCGTTAAGCCCGGAGGCACAACGACGGGGCGCACACTCAGTTTGGGGTGCTCAACGAGGCTCGCCGGGTCGTCCGCGTCAACCACGAGCACGACTTCGATCCGCTCCGGGTGGTACGCGGTCCGCGCCACGCTGTCGAGGAACCGACGGAGCTTTTCGACGCGCCCGCGGGTCGGGACGATGAGTGAGAAACTCGGTCGCATGCGGTTCCCGTTCCAGCGGTTCTCGTCAGGCCATCGTCGGGTCGACGGTGAACCCGCGGCTCAGCCCCTCGTAGTGGAACATCCGCACGTGTGGGGTCACAACAATCGACCGCCCCTTCGCGCGAATCCGGCGGCACAGGTCCGCGTCGTTGAGCGAGAGCGGAAGGTTCTCGTCGAACCCGCCCACGTCCTCGAACACGTCTCGGCGCACGAGCATGCACGCGGCCGTCACCGCGGGCACGGTCCGCACGATCCGCAGCTCACCGTCCGCACCGGGTTCATCTTCCGGGTGGCCACGGTAGGGGTGAACCCAGGTGCCGTCGCTACGCGGGAACAAACCCGCGTGCTGAATGGTGCGGTCCGGGTACAGTAGCGTCGCGCCAACAGCGCCCACAGCGGGATCGGCCGCCAATAGCAGCAGGCGTTCGATCCAGTCGCGTGTGAGCACCTCGGTGTCGTTGTTAAGGAACAAGAAGTGGTCGCCGGTCGCCCGGGCGACACCTGCATTACACAGGAGCGAGAAGTTGAACGGCCCGGGGCAACTCACAAGGCGCACGTTTTGACGCGCCCCGATACTGGCCAGCAAGCGTCCGGTCCGCGGGCTCTCGCTCCCGTTATCGACGAGCACGATCTCGGTGTTGCGGAACGTGCTGCGGCGCAGGCCCCGCAAGCAATTCCGCAGTAGTTCGGCGCGGTCGCGGAACGGGATGATGAGGCTCACCCGGGCGTTCGGCACCGTCGTTTCCGGCCCGCGGTACGGTTCGGCCTTCTCGGTGATGAACTTCGGAACGATCGCGGGGTGCGGGATGAACCGCCGCAGTTGCACGCGGAGCCACTCCGCGGCCTTTGCGAACTTGGACCCCTGCAGCCCGTTCAGGTCGTTCTGAAGGAGCTCCGCGCGCTGCCACTCGTCGTGGTACCGCTTGTTCAGCAGGTGGATCAGCCCGGCATACGGGTTCCGCCGCCGGCGCCGCCGACGGGATACACGGTCGTGCATCGGTCGTGCTCCTTCACCCGGCGTTCTGGTACGGCCCCCGGCCCATCATCCGGTAGCCCTTAATCAGTTCGCGAATGCCGTCTTCGAGCGAGCGCTTGGCCTCGAACCCGGCCTCCTTGAGCCGCGCGCTCGACACGATGTAGTTGCGCTTGTCCGGGTCTTCGCCGATCGCCGCGAAGTGGATGTAGAACTTCGGCACCTGCTTCTTCACCGCGAGCGCGAGCTGCTCCTTCGAGAGGTTCGCGGAGTCCAGCCCGAGGTTGTACGGGCGCCCGGACATTTGCGGGCCGTTCACCAGTGCGTGCAAGAAGCAATCGGCCACGTCCCGGACGTGAACGAAGTTGCGCTTGAAGTCCTTCTCGAAGAGGACGATGTAGCCGTCTTTGGTGGCCGAATACACGAAGTGGTTGACGAGCAGGTCGAGCCGCATGCGCGGCGACAGCCCGAAAACGGTCGCGAGCCGGAACGTGACGGCGTTCGGGCTATCGAGCAGCGTGCGTTCGGCCTCACACTTCGTCCGGCCGTACAGTGAGATCGGTTCGAGCGGTGTGTCTTCAGTGCAAAGCGCGGACCCGGTGGTGGCGCCGTACCCGCTGTTCGTGTTGGGGAACACGACGAGTTGGTTCGGGCTGCGGAGCCGGTTCAGGAGCCGCACCGATTCCAGGTTCACGGACTTGGCCAGCGCCGGGTCGCGGTCGCACGCCGAAGCGCCCACAATCCCCGCCAGGTGAACGATCGCGTCCGCGCCTTTAATGGCGTTGCGCATCACGTTTTCGTCGCGGACGTCGCCCTTGATGAAATCGAACGCGGGATTGGCACAGAGGTGAAACAACCCCTGCCCCGCCCCGTACATGAGGTTATCGAGGGCAGTCACCTCGTACCCGGCCGCGAGGAAGTGTTCGCACGCGACACTACCGAGGTAGCCGAGTCCGCCGGTTACGAGAACGCGCTGCGGCACGATGCAGTCTCCTGAAGTTCCGCGGAACAAAAGAGTTCCAGACGAACGCCTCGCGCCGCGAACCGGTCCGTCCGCCGGCCCCCGTTGGCGGTTGTGTCGCGACCCGAGTGTTGGGTGGGAAGTGTAATGGGCCGAATTGTTATGAATCAAGCCCACTCGGTTTCGGGGCGTGTCTCAGCTTGGCTTTTCTCGAAAGGGTTCAGCCGACTGCCAACCAGACTGAAGCGACACTTCACCGCTTGCGGGTTCGCGGCCATGCGATGTGTTGCAACAGAATGTTGGCCACAATCCAGAGCAGCAAGGGAGTGAGTACGACGGCGTAACACCAGAACTGGAGTTCGGACTCCGCACGCTCCCAATCCTGCATTGCGTCGAAGCCGAAGAGTGGCATGGTTATCCTCGTGCAACCAGCGCGGCGGGACGCGAAGAAAATTCAAACTGAGATACTACCCGATTACGCCCCGAAACACAGCCCGGCGCACACGGCCTCGACCGACCGGTTACAATGGGACGTCGCCACCGATTCGAGGATCGTGATGGACCCCCAAGAAGTGCAGACCCCGGGCGGGATCGTACACACCTACCAGGGGTACGACCCGGTGAACTTCCCCAGCCCCACCGCCCCGCCGCCGGACATGGTTTCGCCGCTCATGGAGCACATGCTCCGGTTCGGCGACGTCGACGAGTTCACCGCAGAACAGTTGGCCAACGCGATCCACATCGATGCGTCGCAGATCGCGGGGTTGGGGCCGAGCATCGACGCGCTCAAGGAAATGCTCCTCGAACGCAAGCGGAAGATCCTCGCGACCTACGAAACCAAAGCCGCACAGAAGGCTGCGGCGACCGCGTTCCGCGACGCGGCACAAGACGTGAACCCGCCGAAGAAACTCGCGGCCGATTTCCGCCGTGCCATCAAGGACGAGCAGCTCGCGGACCTCGAATCGCTGTACTTCCGCGCGGGGGATGATCGCTCGCCCTTCGCGCAATCGCTGGTGCCGCTCGTCGAGCGCCTCGGCGACAAGTATCAGGTGGACGAACTCGCCGGGAAGTACGAGTTCACTGGGCGGGAGAAAATGAGCGTCCCCACCGCGCTCGAAGTGAAAGAAGAACTGGAAACGATCGACGAGTTGTTGAAGCAACTCGAAGAGGCGAAGAAATCGCCCGCCCAACTCGCGATCATCGATCTGGAAGAACTCGAACAGTTCGCCGAACCGGGCGACATCGAGGGACTCCAGGCGCTCCAACAGCAGGTCGAGGACTACATTCGCGAACAGGCCGAAAAGCAGGGGCTCGAAGGGGACGGGAGCGGGAAGTTCAAACTGACCCCCAAAGCACTTCGACTGTTCCAGTCGAAAGTGCTCACGCAGATCTTCAGCGAACTCCAGGCGTCGCGGACCGGGCGCCACCCCGACGCGGTGACGGGAGAGGGGGCCGTCGAGTCGCCCAAAACGAAGCCCTACGAGTTCGGTGACTCTGTCGCGCAGATGGACATCCCGGCCAGTATGGTGAACGCCCTTCTGAGAGCGGGACCGGGGCTCCCGGTGCGGATGAAGCCCGACGACATCGTCATTCACCGCACCCGCGTGAACCCGAAGGCCGCGACCTGCGTGCTGCTCGACATGAGCGGCTCGATGCGCTACGACGGCCTCTACGTGAACGTGAAGCGCATGGGCCTCGCGCTCGACGGCCTCATCCGGACCGAGTACCCGGGCGATTTCCTCCAGTTCATCGAGATGTACACGTTCGCGAAACCGCGCCACCTCTCGGAGGTCGCGGGGCTGATGCCGAAACCGGTCACGATCTTCAGCCCGGTGGTGCGGCTCAAGGCCGACATGAGCAACCCGGAAACCAGCGAGTTCCGCATCCCGCACCACTTCACGAACATCCAGCACTCGCTCCAAACCGCGCGCCGGTTCCTCGCGAACCAGGACACCCCGAACCGACAGGTGGTGCTCATTACCGACGGGCTGCCCACCGCGCACTTTGAAGGCAGCATGTTGTACATGCTCTACCCGCCGGACCCGCGCACCGAAGAAGCGACCATGCGTGAGGCGCTGCTCTGTGCCCGCGAAGGGATCACGATCAACATTTTCCTGCTGTCGAACTGGAACCAGTCGCAAGAAGACGTGCAGTTCGCGTACAAGATGGCGCAAGCGACGAAGGGCCGCGTCGTGTTCACCGCGGGGCGCGACCTGGATCGCTACGTGATCTGGGACTACATCAAGCGGCGCAAGCAGATCATCTCAGGGTGAGAATGCACAAGACTTTTTGACAGGATTAACAGGATCAACAAGATCTGCCCCGCCGGGGACACAGAACAGCGGAGCTTGTGGGGCGACGGACGAGGCGGTACCGTACACATCCTGATGTCCCCACATGCAATGAGAGCGGTATGGTGGTACGTCGCATGAAGGTCGTTTACAAGATTACTTATCCAAACGGGAAGATTTACGTCGGTAAAGACCTCACTGATAGCATTAACTACTTCGGTAGCGCCTCGGATGCGCTGATCGCGCAAGATTTCACCCGCGAACAGCGGCGAGATTTCACGATCCGGAAGGAGATACTGTGGGAATCGGACACGGCAACAGACCGAGAAGTTAGCGCGAAAGAACTGGAATTCATTCTGGAGTTTCGAGCAAACGATCCGAATATCGGCTACAATCGTTGGCCGAAATTCGTATTACGAACAACGGCTTGCGCGTGACATTTACGATTGCCAGTCTAACCACTCTTAATCCTGTTAGTCCTGCCAAAAACCTTCACTGCTTCTGGCGCGACATCTCCACTTCCTTCGCCAGACCTTCCTTGTCGTTGAATTCGACGACTGACACCGCTTCCGCGTCGATGTGAACGTCCGCGGTTCGCGGCGCGTACTCCAGTCCGAGCACGTCCACCACGGTGGGATGAACCTGCGGGCGCTCCGGCGACACGAAGTAGCCGTGGACCTCGAGTGCTTCGGCCCGGTACTCGTCGTACCGCATCAGCAGCGCGTGGAGCTTCTTCAAGCGATAGTGCGGGACGGTCGCGTACATGTGGTGCGGCAGGTGGTAATCCTGGCCGAACGGGAACACCGCGAAGCGGATGAACGGTGCAACGAGGAACGTCCGCGTGTTGTTGATCCACCCGCGCCCGCCGTTCCCGTGCTGCACCAGTTGGCGCAGGATCATAAAGAACGCGAACGCGGTGAACAGCGGCACCACCCACAGTAACAGGAAGTACGGCACGGCCGGCGCGCCGGTCAGTTTGGTGGCGACCACGAGCGACGTGAGCAACAGCGTGATGAACCCGACCCGCAACGCGGAGGTGTACCGCGCATGGATGACGGGTCGAAGTTTGCTCTGGTGGTACTTATGGTCCGGGAGCTTCATAAACACAGCAACAACAACGATCCACATCGCGAAGGCCGTCACCGGCATCACCCACCAGTCGTCCGTGAGGTAGAAGAGTGTCGTGAGCGCTGCCACAGTTGCGAGTAGGTACAGGATGCCGACTCGAACCGCTCCCTTCGAGGGTTTCTGACCCTTAATCATGTAGGGGTTCTTGTCGGTTCCGGTCGCGTTGTACTGTGCGCGGATGCGCATGAAGCGGATCAACCGAAACGGCGATAGTTGCCACGTGAATGCCCGAATCACGTCGCGTCGGGCGAGCGGGAACCCGAGCCAGTGGCCGCTGGTTTTGAGCTGCGACACGTCCGGGTCGCGGTCGGGGTCGTTGACGAACTGGTGGTGCGCGAGGTGCTGGAGCCGGTAGTGGTAGATGCTCGCGAACAGCGGGAACATCGTGAACAAGTCCGACGCGAGATCGTTCACGAACCGGTTGCGGAACAGGATGTAGTGCGAGCCTTCGTGCGCGAGTCCGCTAAGTTGGTGCTGCCCGGCTCCCACAAGCACAATCGCGACCAGCGCAATGGGCACATTCGCCCACCACCCGATCCCGAAGTCTTCCCGGTTCTCGAAGAACCACACTGCCCCGCCGATTACGAGAGCGAGGTACAGATACGTCCGAACGACGAACCACCAGTTCCGGACGTTGTCCGTTCGGCGCAGCTCCTGGAGCGCGGCCTTCAGCTCCGGATCAGAAAGCGTTTTAACGGGCGCGTCGATAGTGCTCGTGCTCATAAGCGGTCACTTCGGGTCTTCGAGGCTCGTCATCAGTGTGCGGTACGTTTCCTCGTCGATCTGGTCGGCGAGGAACTTGTACGTCACGAGGTACTTCACGATGCGCCGTTGGTCCCAGTCGAAGCGCGCCGGGTCGATCACGTTGCGGTCGAGCCGGGAGTTATCGGCCAGGTCCGAGAGTTTCACCTGCCGGGCGATCGCATTACCCTTCAACCGAATCACGTAATCGGCGTATTGCGCGCCGTGTGGCCGAGTCAGGCACTCCACCGCTTCCAGAATCGGGGCCGCAAACCCTTCGGTTTGCAAGTGGGCGAGCGTGACGTCGGTGTCTTCCACGAGATCGTGGAGCACGGCCGCGATGCGCACGTTCGGGTCGTTTACCGCGAGTGCCACCCGGAGCACGTGCAGCAAATACGGTTGGCCCTCTTTATCGACCTGCCCCGCGTGCGCGGAAGCCGCGAGTTGCACCGCCCGGTCGAACGTGGCCATCCGTAGTCCCTCACGTCGTTCGTGTCACGCTGAAAACAAACCCAGTTTTACGAGTACAGTTTCTTCACCTTGCGCGCGAGGAGCCAGTTCGTGAGCCGCGGGAAGTAGCGATTGAAGCGCAACAGGCGTTTCGCCTCTGAACCCAACACCGTCTCGGTGCGGTTCTTCTGGATCGCGTCGATGATCTTCGCGGCGAGGTACTCGGGGGTCATACCCTCCTGGAACCGCAAATCGGCTTTGCCGTCGTTGCGGAGCCAGTTCCGGTCGAACCCGCTGTTCGTCATCCCGGGGACGATCGTGAGTACATCAATATCGAAGCGCTCGAACTCGCCGCGCCACGCCTCCGACATCCCCACCAGCGCGAACTTGGACGCGGAATACTCGGGCCACGCGGGCATCCCCTTCCGACCGCACATCGAGGTGATGTTCACCAACGCGGGTTGGTTACCTCGCATGAGGTGCGGAACCGCCAGCCGCGTAAGCTCGATGGGCGCGAAAAAGTTCACTTCCATCACGGTGCGGCAAATCGCTTCCGTCGAATCGGCGAAGTGCCCCCAACTCCCGACACCCGCGTTATTTACGAGCAGATCGATGCCCCCGAACGCACTCACCGCACTTTCGACCAGGTGCTGCCGATCGTCCGGCTTTGTGACGTCCGCGTGTACCGCAATCGCTTCGCCACCAGCGGAGCGAATCGAAACGGCCAACTCGTTCAGTTTATCGGTGTTGCGCCCGGCGAGAGCGATCCGCGTTCCGGCCTTGGCCAGAGCGGTTGCGATTGCGCGGCCGATTCCGCCGCTCGCGCCCGTCAAAATCGCCCGTTTGCCTGCTAATTCGCGCTGCATTATCAGCCCCTCGCGTTTCACTCAGTCTAAACGATGAGGGGACTCTGGGCGCCCGCGCCGGGACAAAGCACAGGCTCGGAATTCCTTGGCTCGCCCTCTCAAATTGCGCTGACGGCACAACCGGAACCGAGGTTGGGCTTCCCAACCCGATTTTCGGCTCGGTATCATGTCTCACTTCCTCACTTGCACCAGGGACGGTGTCATGCGCTGGCTGCTCATCGGCTACATGTTCCTGTTCATCGAGCGCCCGTTTGAAGTGTGGACATGGCTCGGCGACATGCACATCGAGCGCATCTACATGCTGTTCATGCTCGGCGTGTGGGTCATCTACCCGAACAAGCGGTTCCTGCCGAACATTCAGCACGCCGCTTACGTCGCGTTCGTGACCGGGGTGCTGTTCGCGTGGGCGATTAGCCCGTGGTCGTCCTACGGTCAGCCCGTAGTCGAGGACTGGCTCAAGATCGTCGTTTTCTACGTGTTGCTCGTCACGTGTATTCACGACGAAGAGGGGCTCAAGCACATCGCGATGGGGTTCCTCGCGGTGATGTGCTTTTACCTGCTCCACTCGTTCCGCGAATACATAGCCGGCCGGCACACGTACCGCATGGGTATCTCCCGTATGATCGGGGTCGATACCACGCTCGGTGATCCGAATAGTTTCGGGGCGAGTATTGTCTTTGCACTGCCGATCGTGGTGGCGCTGTGGAAGGCCGGGATCGGCGGGCGTTTGGGGCGGTTGGTGCTGCTTGGCTACGTCGGGCTGTCGTCGCTGTGCATCCTGCTCACCGGGTCGCGGTCGTCGCTGCTCGGACTGCTCCTCTGGTTCACGATTATCATTTGGGGCACAAAGTATCGCTTCAAGGCGCTGATCGGGTTCGCGCTAATGGCCCCGGTCGCGTTCGTGGCGCTGCCGGAATCGCTCCAAACGCGCTTCGAGACGATCATCAACCCGGAGGTCGGTCCCGCGAACGCACGCGAGTCCGGTGAGGGGCGGTATCAGGGACTCGTGATGGGCTTCCAGCAGTGGGCGAACAACCCACTCACGGGCATCGGCCCCGGGGCCTGGCGTCCCGCGAACAACACCAAGATCGAGTCGCACAACCTCTACGGCCAACTCTTCGGGGAAACCGGGTCGGTGGGGGGCGGGGCGTTCATCGGGCTGCTCCTGTGCTTCTGGATCAACCTGCGGATGGTCCGGCGCATCCGAAAAGACGTCCCCGAGTGGCAGAACGACCTCATCTTCACGCTCTCCAGTTCGATCGGAATGGCCGTGTTCCTGCTGCTGTTTATGGGGAACTTCGGGCACAACTTGTTCCGGTACACGTGGCTCTGGTACGGCGGGTTCCTCATCATCGCGCGGCACTGTGTCGAACAGCGCCTCGCTGTGTGGGATCCGGAAGCAGAACCAGAGGTCGACGAAGAAATGGAGATGGAACTGGAACCCGAACTCCCACCAGGGTGGATTCTCCACGGCCCGCACGGGTGAACGGAAACCTACCCCCCGTCCCCCCTAGAGGGAAGGGGCAAAACCAAATGCAAAAATGCCCTCGCCTACTGCTTTCTCCCCTTCCCTTTAGGGAGGGGGATGGGGGTAGGTCTGACTTTACTCCCGTCTTCAGCTATTCGCGCCAATTGCTTGCTTCAGACATCCGGTTCCGTCACAATAGGGAAGTTGCGCACCGAACCGACGGACCGCGGCCCGTTCCGGCCGCGCCCACTTCATTGCGAGTTCGGCGCTGAACGTTGTTCGGAGGCGACCCCTCATGTCCGCCGGCCGCCGCGGTTTGTTACTCTCGGTCGCGTTCTTCGGTTGTGTGTTGTGGCTGTGCCCCGCGAACCGGGTACGCGCGCAACAACCCCTCAGGCCCATTCCGGGGGGGAACCCGCATCAACTGCAATTGATCCCAGAAAACGACCCGCACGCCGGGCGCCACACCATCTGGCAACGGGATCTCCGGGCCGAACAGATCCGCGATTTGCTCGCCAAATTCGGCAAGGGCGACGGCGACGGCGACGCGAACAAGCAACTCGAAGACCTGATCCGCGATTCGGTCAAGCAGCGGAACCCCCGCGCGAACGACGACCAGGTGGACGCGGCCATCAAGCGCATGCTGGCCGACAAAGAGTTCATGAAACGGATGACGGACCTCGCGCAAAAACACAAGAACGAGAATCCCAACCAGAACCCGAACGAGATCCCCCGGCTCACGCCCGAAGACCTCGAGAAGCTCAAGAACCTGCGGCCGAACGGTAACAACGGGGCCGACCCGTTCAAGTTACCCAAGATCGACCCCAACACGGTCAACCCGAACGACCCGCAGCGCGTCGACCCCAACACCGGGCGCCCGATCGCCCCCAAGCAGGGTCTGCCGAAAATCGATCCAGCATTCCCACCCAATATGGGCGGGCCGCCCGCGCCCCCGCCGATGATCGACCCGAAAACCGGCCAACCGGTCCCGCCACTAAACCCGGACGAGCGGCAGCCGTTCGACCCCGAGAACCCGTTCGGTAACCGCCCCGATTCACCGGAAAAGACGGCTAAAACGAAAACCGTCGAGACCGCGACCGCCCTCTGGGAAAAGAACGTCGGTCCCATCGACGAGTCGCCCGCGGTCAAGCGCGCGCTCCTCGACCTCGTGAACGACCCCGACGCGATGAACGCCCTCACCGACAGCAAGGGCAACAGCCTCTTTGACATGTTCAAAGAAGGTGGCGACGGCGAGGGTATGAAGGATCTGTTCGGCGGCGCAGAGGGCAAGGGCTGGGAGTGGCCGAAACTCGACCTGGACTTCAACTGGAGCCGGAGCGATCGCAACTTTAACGTCCCCGAGAGCAGCAACCGCAGCCGGTGGCCCGATATGTCCATGCCGGACCGGTCACGCGGTGGGTCCGGGTCGTCAATGGGCGGGATGGGCTCGTTCGACTTCGGCGGGGTTCAGGTGCCCTGGCTAATTATGCTGATCCTGTTCGCACTGGTCCTGACAGCGGTGCTGTGGTGGAAGTGGGCCGCGATCTTCCCCGCTTCTGATCGGGCAGTTCGGTCCCCCGACGGCCTCGGGGCGTGGCCGCTCGACCCGCGCTCGATCAACACCCGAGAAGATGTGGTGAAAGCGTTCGAGTACTTGAGCGTCCTCATTTGTGGACCCGGCGCGAAGACGTGGACGCACTCCACGATCGCCGACGAGTTGACACAGTTGGCCCGAACGCACGGTGAAACCGCTGTGAAACTGGCCCGGCTCTACGAACTGGCCCGGTACGCGCCGCTCGACGAGCCGCTGACGCGGGCCGAGGTGCTCGAAGCCCGGCGCTTGGTTTGTGACCTGGCGGGAGTGGACGAGGCATGAGATCGCCAACCCGTTTTCGCGGCCCACAGATTCTCACGGGCGCGCTGGCCGTAATTCTGCTCGCGGTCCCGAGCGCCGGCGCCCAGCCGAACCGGTTCCCCGAACCGCCCCCACCCCAGATCTCGATACCCGCTGGGGGAACCGAACTGTTCCGCGCGCTCCTGGACCGCGAACGAATCGACCCGGTCCGGGCGTTTGACGCGCACCGTGCGATCGACCGCAACACAATCGTCATCGCCCTCGGGATCCCGGAGGCGGGGGACTGGAGCGAATCACTCGCGCAGGTTCGACGCGCGATCAGTGTCGGTGGGGCCGCGCTGATTGCCACCGACAGCGGGGTGCGACTGTACGAACACAACATCAACCCCAACACCAACAACCCGATCGGTCTGTTCTCCGGTCAGGTCGTCATGGCCGACCGACAGAACCCCCAGCACACTTACAGATCAAGGCCCGATTGCCCCCTCGTGGTGCCCGTTTCGCCGGACGAAGTGGACAATGTTCCGGAGCGCCCCGGTCGCGTTTGGAACGTGTTCCGGGGACTGAAGCGCGTCGCGACCAACCAGCCCACGTTCTTCCAACAAACGCAATTCAGGCAGGAGTACCAGCACCCGCTCGCGCGACTGCCCAAATCGTCACGCACCGATAACTGGCGCCTCAAAGACCCGATCTTCGCGGTCGGCGGGGACGGTCCCGACTGGTTCGGCACGCCCGGTTACTCGTTCCTCGCGATGGCCGACTCCAGCGTGTTCATCAACCAGATGTTGATGGAAACCGACACGGACAACCTGGAACTGACACTGCGCACCATCGAGTACCTTCAAGGGCCGGATAAGGCGCGCAACAAGTGCCTCTTCTACGAGAACGGCCGCGTGATCGAAAAATTCGATGGCCTGCGCCACGCGATGGCGAAGCCGCTGCCGAAGATCCCGCCCGACGCGATGCCCAACATGGGCGGTCTGCTTGGAAAGAACCAGGACAAAATCATTGATGTCGCCAACCGCATCGCCGACCAACTGCAAACCAGAGATGAACTGCACACAAAACTGGTCGGCGAACCTGGATCAGAGGGGGAACGCAACTCAGCGGCGAACTGGATTGAGCGCGCCGCGGTCCTCGCGTCGATCGCTGCGATCCTGTTCTTGATCCGGCGGTTGTGGAACGCGCGACACCCGCAGGACACCCCGCCCGCCCCGATTACGGGCGCCGGAGCCGCGGCCACCGGGCCGCCCGGAGTGTTTGACCGGCGCCAAAAAGAACTGGTGCGCCGGAACAACGTGTACGAGCCGGTGCGTCAGTTAACACGGGAGTTCTTCGCCAGCGCGGGCGCACCGGAGAACCCGGGACCGCAACTGCCGGACCTGGAAATCTCCGACACGGTGCGCAAACCCGGATCGCTCCGCCAGGCGCTCCGCGACATGTGGCGCCTCGCCTACGGCCCGCCCACTGCCATGAGCGCGCAGCGCTGGTTCGAGTTAGAACCCTACTTCGAGCGCCTAAAACAAGCCCACGCGGACGAGAAATGGCGCTTCGTCCGGAACGAAGTGTAAGAAGCGACCAGCGCCCGATTGGTTTTCAGTGTGGTCCGCTCGCTCCGCGAGCGGTTAGTCCCGTTTCAGTCTCCTCGTAGCGAGCCGCGACCGCAAGGGAGCGGAGCTTCCGGTGTGTGGAACCGCGAAGATAGACGGGGTGCGCCTCCCGCTCCCTTGCGGTCGCGGCTCGTTTGGTCACTACACGGATCTCGAAACGGGACTAGCTCCTTGTGCCAGAACGCCGCGCGAGAAACGGCGCTATGCTTCCTCGCAGTCGCGTCTCGTCACGGAGCAGCCGGACGAACCTTCCGCCCCGATCGACCAACAAGTGCGACGTCACCATGTGCCCGAAACATCAGCGCCCGGTGCAGTTCCCGCTCGCCGAACCGGTCCCTTCGGCCAAAAATATCAGCAAATGTGAGTGAGTGACCGGCGCCCTTTGCGGGTGAGAGACTGTAGACTGCCATTCGTGATCGACACCGACGGGAGCACGGCATGAGTCTGGCCTCGACATCGAACCCCGGCACCCTGGCCCCACCTGCCGACCCGAGGGCCGCGGCCCACGAACTGGCTCAGGAAGCGAAACAACTCAGCCACAAGGTAACGGCCGAAGTCGCCCGCGTCGTGGTCGGTGCGGAAGATGTGACGCGGCAGTTGCTCATCGCGCTCCTCGCGGGCGGCCACGTACTGCTCGAAGGGGTGCCGGGCGTCGCGAAAACGACGCTCTCGAAGGTCTTCTCCCGGCTCCTGGGGTGCCAGTACCAGCGCGTGCAGTTCACCCCCGACCTGCTCCCGTCGGACGTGACCGGGACGTCCATCTTTGACCGCAACAAGAACGACTTCGTGCTCCGCAAGGGGCCGCTGTTCACGCAAGTGCTCCTCGCGGACGAAATCAACCGCGCACCCGCGAAAACGCAATCGGCGCTCCTCGAAGCGATGCAAGAGTACCAGGTCACTGTCGACGGCGTTTCGCTCCCGCTCGCCCTGCCCTTCCTCGTGCTCGCGACGCAGAACCCGATCGAACAAGAGGGCGTGTATCGGCTCCCGGAAGCGCAACTCGACCGGTTCCTGCTCCGCGTCGAAATGGGCTACCCGGGCTTCAAGCACGAAGTGGGGCTGCTGAAACTCTATAGCAAGCCGATCGTGGAAGTGCAGCCGATGTTCACGCCCGACATGATTATCGGGCTTCAACGGAAGCTTCCCGGTGTGTACGGGGCGGAGTCGCTGTACGAGTACATCGTGCAGCTCGCCGAAGAGAGCCGCAAGCACCCGGACGTGGCCCTCGGCGCGAGTCCGCGTGCCGCACTCAACCTGCTCCGCTGTGCGCGGGCGCGAGCGGTATTGGAGGGGCGGCACTTCTTCACGCACGAGGACGTGCAGGCGGTCGCGTTCGGCGTCCTCGGTCACCGACTCATCCTGCGCCCCGAGGCCGAAATCGAGGGTAAGCACGTGTCCGAAATCGTCCGCGAGATCCTGGACGCGGTCCCCGTTCTGGAAACGGTTTGATGCGAGACGTAACGAGCCGCGACCGCAAGGGAGCGGGAGGCGTTTCCGCTCCCTTGCGGTCGCGGCTCGTTACAAGGAAACCAAAGCCACCTGTAAAATCCCGTACACTAGTATACAATTCCCAATTGCAAGAGTCGCAATTGGAGGTTTACGGTTGTGGCGCGTGTCTCGGATACGTGGGGCCGTTAAAAACAAAGCCACAATTTGGCACCGTTTTGAGCGCCAATTGCACCGGACAGGCGTGGAAATTTGGTCGTAATGTTAACGTTTGTTACCCGCTCGAGTAGCCAACGGAGCGACGGGAAGTCAGAAGTGGCGCCGGAACACCAATACTATCAAGCTGTTAGTGTCAATTGACGCCCCAAAAAACGGGCATAGGACCGTTTCCGGGCCGGAAACGTTAGCATTTGTTAGCCGTGCCCTCGACGGCCCCTCGATCAACGACAAGGACCGATGACGAATGCTTACCGCGCGCGGCTGGTGGTTCGTCCTGATCGTCGGCTTTCTCCTGGTGTTCGGGGCGTTCGTCGTGCCCTACCACACCGCGGTGCCGGCCATTCTCTCCGTCACACTGTTCGTGTGGTTCGTGTGGGAGTGGGTCCAGTTTCACTTCAAATCGAACGCGGCCGTGTCCCGGTTGCGCGTGCGCCGGTGGGTCATGCAGGGCGGACGCGACGCCCCCATGCTGTGGGCCAACGTGCCATTCGAGGTGCGCGTTCGTGTCAGGCACGACGGCTTCGTCACCATCGACTACGCGGTGGTCGAGGACCGGCTCCCCTCGGGTGCGGACATCATTGAAGGCGAAACCGCGGACCACGCCACAATCGCTCCCGGCGAACCGGCCGATGTGATTTACACGCTCAAATGCCCCGCGCCGGGCGTACTCCGGTTCGAGGGCGTGAAGGTCCGCGTCGCCGACCTCCACGGGTTCTTCTACCGCCGCGTGTTCCTGCGCGACGCGGTCGAGTTCCTCGTTCTGCCGCCACTCATGAACGAAGAGGGCCGGCAGCGCGCCGACAAGCGGTTCAACACGCTCCCGCCCCCTGGGATTCACCGCCTGCGCCGGCCCGGTTCGGGCGACGAACTGTTGGATCTGCGAGACTACCGCCCCGGTGACCCGCCGAAGATGATCGCGTGGAAGGCTTCGGCCCGCAAAGACAAGCTCATTACGAAGGAATACGAGAGCGACGTACCCGTGCGGTGCGTGCTGTTCCTCGATACCAGCGAGGGCGTGCGTCTGGGTCCACCGGGTAACACGCTCCTCACGCGCATGGCCGGGGTCGCGGCCGTGGTCGCACAAGCTTCGACGGCGAACCGCGACCTCGTGGGTCTAACCACCTTCGACGATCAGACTGTGACCCCGATCGCCCCGGCCCGCACGCAGACGCACACGATCAACGTGATGCGCCGGCTGGCGGAAGTCTCCGCGCTGCAACCCGGAACGAAGGGCGTGCCGGCCGAGCACCTCACGCGCCGCGCGTACCCGCTCGCGCACGAGTTGTACCCGGAACTGATGGCGAAGCCGACAAACTCGATGCCGCTGAGCCGGTTGTGGATTCCGCTCCTCGAAAAGTGGTGGGGCTGGATCGTTCTGTTCCTCCTGGTCGTCCCGCCGTGCCTGCTCGCGTATCGGCTCGGTGGCATGTTCAGCCCC
This sequence comes from Gemmata massiliana, assembly GCA_000531095.1. Lineage (GTDB taxonomy): Bacteria > Planctomycetota > Planctomycetia > Gemmatales > Gemmataceae > Gemmata > Gemmata massiliana. The sequence continues at coordinate 177,997 of HG799466.1, forward strand.
GGCAGCGCACCGCTCCCGACGTGGCTCCAGAAAATCTACGCGAGCTGGATGAGCGGCACGTTCGAGTTCGCGGTCCGCTCCACGCGCGGGATGCAGTGGGCCTTACGCATCGCGGTAGCCCTATTCATCTGGGCCAACCTGCTGTTACTCCCGTCGGTCATTGCGGGGTTGTTCTGGTTCATTCACGGGTTCCGCGGGTGGTTCGGGCCGCGTGCGGGCGAACTCACGCGGCGAAAGCGCTTGTCGGCACTGTTCTCGCTTCAGGACGGTACCGGGCCGGATGCTATCGAGCGCTACGTTCACGACGACGAGGCCTACGCCGAGCGCGTGGCGCAGTTCCTCCAGTACCACCACCTCCGGTGCCCGATCCCGCTCTACGACGAACAAGGGCGGTACCGGTTCCGGTGCGCGGAGAAGGCCGAGGTGCTCGGCGGCGCGATAATTCGGGCCGTGGGCCGCGCACGCGACAACGAGTTGTACGTGATCCTCGCGGATCTCGCCGAACTCGGCCCGGACCTCGAACCGCTCGTGAAAGCGTGCCGCGTGGCCCGCGCGCGACGGCACCACGTCATGGTGATCGTCCCCTGGCCCGCGGACGTGGCCTCGCCGGACGTGGTTCCCGAAGCGGCCGCTCCGGTGCCGGACAAAAAGAAGAAATTCAAGAAGCGCCACCCGGACGATATCGATCAAGCGGCCCGGCACAAGCGCATCACGAAGATCGTGCAGGACAGCCTCACGCGCCAGTACCACGAGTCGTTCCGCCAAATGCGGCGCGCGCTCAGCGGCGTCGGGGCAACGGTAATGCGCGTGAACGACGGCGACCCGGTGCGCCTCGTACTCGACCGACTCGACCGACTCCGCGGGATGAGGAGCCGCCGATGAGTCACCCGACCGAAATTCAGCAAACGGCCGAACCGACCCAGCGGCAGGTGATCGACGTCCTGTTCCGCGACCGGGCCGTGCGCGCGTACACGTTCACCACACTCGGCGCGCTGGCCATGATTTTCATGGTCATGTTCATGAACGGGAGCGACCTGGGCGGCGTACTCGTCGTGGTCTTCGGGGCCGCCGCGCTCGTGCTCCGGTGGACGGCCGCGCCCCCGTTCCTGCTACTGATTATCGCGTACTTCCTGGTGTTCCCGTTCGGCATCCCGGACCTCGGGTCCGAGAACCCCTACGAGATCCGCGAGACGCACTTCCGCGTCGCCGACGTGGTACTCGTGATGGCGATACTCGTTTACCTCCGCGCGCAGTACCGCGTGTTCGGCTTCGTTCACCAGATCGTGCCGTTCGAGAACGTGGTGCGGCGCAAGGGCGACGTCCCCACGCGGCGCCCGCCGGGCCACATCCGGTCTGACGAGATCGCGTGGCTCATCGGGATCGCGGGCGGGGTCGTGATCGTCGGTCAGATCGTGTGGTGGCTGGTAAACTCACTGGATTTCGTGCCGATGGAGGACTTCCCGTTCCGGTGGACCGATAAAAGCTCACTGGTATCCGCGTACCGACGGGCGCCGGTCCCGGGCGAGTTTCGCCCCGGCCAGAACCGGTTCTTCCTAATCGTCGGTGGTATGTTCTTCGGAACGCTCTTGCTGCGCCTCGCGTTCGGGTACTGGCAGCTCCGGACAATGAACGCCGCCGAAGGTGCGATGATCCTGACCGACACGAGTTGGGCGGAATCGCACCGCGAGCGGGTCCGCGTGGAGAAGTGGCGCATCTGGGGGCGCCAGAAGGCCGAGGAAGAGGCGAAACGGGCTGAAATTCGGGCAGAACGCGAAGAACGGGAACACGAAACCCGGCGCTCGAAGCGACGGAACTGAGTACCAAATAAGGGTTCGTCATGAGATTCGCATACTGGAGCCGCGAACTGGCCGGGTGGGGGCTGATCGCCATCGGGCTGTGGCAGTTCTGGAACACCTACGTGCTGCTCACGAACCGGCGCATCTTCGAGGCGGGACCGGCCGCGTTCATCGCGTTCGTCGTTTTCCGCGGCGGGTTGCACCTGCTGAAAGTCGCGGTGGCGGCGCAAGCGGCGCGGTCGCTCGCGGACTCGGCGGTGCCGCACACGCGCAAGGCGAGCCGTATGGCGACGCGCTCGGTCGCCCCCACGTCCGCTAAGTCGGTGATACCGGGGCCGAAGAGTCGCGCGGTAGCAAACGGAGCGGCGGACTAACGTGCCCCGCGTTCCCGTACATACGCGCGCGGTCTTTTTCGACGCGGTCGGCACCCTGCTCTTCCCCGAACCATCTGCACCGACGGTCTACGCCGACGTCGCGCAGCGCTACGGACTTCAGCTCGCGCCGAGCGACGTGCGGAGCCGGTTCATCACCGCGTACCGCGTCGAAGAGGCTGCAGACGTTGCGACTCAGTGGGTGACGAGCGAGGAGCGCGAACACGAGCGCTGGCACCGCATCGTGACGCAAACACTTACCGGCGTTTCCGATCCAGAGGCGTGCTACCGCGACCTTTTCGACCACTTCGCGCGCCCCGCCGCGTGGCGCGTGGCACCGGATGCCACAGAAGTGTTCGCGGCACTCCAATCGCGCGGCCTGGTCCTCGGGATGGGGTCCAACTACGACGCTCGCCTATGGCTCGTACTAGCCGGCTTCCCCGAACTCGCGGCTCTCGCGGATCGCGTGGTTATTAGCGCCGCGGTAGGTGTACGAAAACCCGGTACGGGCTTCTTCCAAACAGTGGCACGGATCGCGAACTGCGAACCGAACGAAGTGCTATTCGTGGGCGACGACTTGAATAACGACTACGTCGGCGCGACCACGGCCAGAATGCACGCGATTCTCCTCGATCCGCGCGGGGATCACACACACATTCCGCACCGCATCACGAAGTTGAGCGAGCTGCTTACCTAACTCGCGCCGCGCATCGGAAACACCGCAGGGCGGGTAGCCCGAATGGTTACTTCCGCTTCTTGGGCTTCTTCGCACCACCAGATTTCGGAGATTTGACGGATTTCGGAGCGGGTCGCAGTTGCTCAAACAACTGCCCCACCTCGACCTCGAACCCGGGTAGCACGTCGCCGCCATCGAGAGTGTCCGTTTCGCTCAGTTCGGTCACGTCATCAGGAGATGTGAAAACTCGCACCGTGCGTTTTCGCGGGTCGATGAACCACACCAGCGCCACTTCGGAAAGGAAGTATTCTTTGAGCTTGCGGTCCATCTCTTCGCGCGTGTTGCCCTCGCTGAGGATCTCGACCGCAAGGTCGGGCGCGAGTTCGGGAACCGGTTCATCGGGCACGCGCCGATCGGGTACACGGTCCCAGTTGGTGAACGACACGTCCGGGATACGAACCAACTTGTCCATCAGTTTGAACGGCCCGTCTGCGCCGAGCACCATACCCAAGTTTCCCCGCGCTTCTGAGTAATTGCTCACGAGGGTACTCAAGCACACGGCAACGAACGACTCCTTCACACCCAGGATCTTTTCGACAAGGGTGCCGTCCACCAGTTCGTAGAGCCGGCGCGTCTTGGTGCGGAGACGCACTACGTCGCGCGCGGTGGCTCTACCGGGCGTGGGTTTCATGCGCACACGATCGGGCGAAATGCTCCCAAGACTGGCAAGCAGATCGCCCACCGATTCAAAATCGGTGCCCGCGAGTTTCGTACTCATCGCGCCCTCCATGAGTGCGCGCCACTCGTACCACGACTCAGCTCGCGGGGACAACTTCGGTCGGTACGTCGTCGGTGGGCTTGAGCCGATCGCGGAGCAGGCGCGAGGCGACGCGGTTCACCACTTCGAGGTACGCCAGGGCGCTCGCCTCCACCACATCGAGGCTGACCGCACGGGCGCGCGACCGCTTACCGGCGTGTTCGATCTCGATGTTGACCTCGCCCAGAGCGTCCATGTCCTGGCTCACCGACCGCACGCGGTAGTCCACCACCTTCACCTCCGCGCCGGTGATGCGGTTGATCGCCTTGATGAGCGCGTCGATGGGACCGTTCCCGATGGCCGCGTCGCGGCGCACGGTGCCGTCAAGGTGCTTCAGCGTGACCGCGGCCGAAGTCTGCGACCCGGTGCCCGCGGTGCTGGTGAAGCCGACGAGCGTCCACAAGTTACCGGTGCCGGCCTGGAGCTGGTTCTCCGCCAGGGCTTCAATGTCCGCGTCGTAGATCTCCTTCTTCTTGTCCGCGAGCTTCTTGAACTCCTCGAACACGCGGTTCAGTTGTTCATCGGTGAGCCGGTACCCGAGATCGGTGACGCGCTGCTTGAGAGCGTGCCGGCCGCTGTGCTTACCCAGCACCAGTTCCGTTTGCGGGATGCCCACGTCTTCGGGCTTCATGATCTCGTAGGTGCTGCGCTCCTTCAGCATCCCGTCCTGGTGGATACCGGCTTCGTGGGCGAAGGCGTTCTGGCCGACGATGGCCTTGTTCCGCTGCACCTGTTGGCCGGTGATGTGCGCCAGTTTCCGGCTCACGGGGTACAGGTGCCGCGTGTTAATCCCGGTCGCGAGTTTGTAGAAGTCGGAGCGCGTGTGCAGCGCCATCACCACCTCTTCGAGCGAGGTGTTCCCGGCCCGCTCGCCGATGCCGTTGATGGTGCATTCTACCTGACGCGCGCCCTCGCCCAGTGCCGCCAGGCTGTTAGCGACGGCGAGGCCCAGGTCGTTGTGACAGTGGACCGAGAGGACGCACTTGTCGATCCCGCGCACGTGCTGCTTCAGGTGCCGGATGATGGCCGCGTAGTGCGTGGGCACCGCGTACCCAACTGTGTCCGGGATGTTGAGCGTGGTCGCGCCGGCCTCGATCGCGCGCTCGACAACTTCCGCCAGGAAGTCGAGTTCGGTGCGGGCCGCGTCCTCGGGCGAGAATTCCACGTCCGCGCACCGGTCGCGGGCGCGCTTCACGCCCTCGACGGCCCGTTTCGCGACCTCTTCCGAAGTCATCCGGAGCTTAAACTCCCGGTGAATCGCACTGGTCGCGAGGAACACGTGGATGCGCGGCTTCGAGGCGTCTTTCACCGCGTCGGCGGCGCGATCGATGTCGGTCGGGTTGCACCGGGCCAGCCCCGCGATGACCGGGCCGTGGATCTGCCGCGCAATGGCCTGCACGCTCTCGAAGTCGCCCGGCGACGCGATCGGGAACCCGGCCTCGATCACGTCCACGCCGAGGTCCGCAAGCGCGCGGGCCATCTCCAACTTCTCGGGAAGGTTCATGCTGCACCCGGGGCTCTGTTCCCCGTCGCGCAGCGTGGTGTCGAAGATGATGACGCGGTTCGGATCAGTCGGCACAGGCATGAGTAGCTCCAGAAACAGAAACGGCCCCGGAACTGGGTTCCGGGGCCGCTGCAACCTCGTGGATCGAATCACTTCGGATCGAAACGCGAAGAAGACCGGCCCCGCGGCGGTCCAAGAAGTCGAATGTCGAGGAGCAGCGGCAAAACGGTCATCGGGGTTCCGTCTCGTTCGGGTTGATCTACCGGCAGTGTACGGCGCGAAACGCTACGGATCAACAGGAAGCGTTCACGTAATCTCTTCACACACGCGAACGCGGGCCGAAGGCGACTATTTAATGTCGTCGAGAGCCTTAGCGACGGCCTCGCGCACCAGTCCTTCTGTATCGAACCGAAGGCCGGTGAGGGTCTTCTTCGTCGTCGGCGCAGTGTTCTCGTCGACGAGTAATGGGACCAGTGCGGTGGCCTGAGCTCGCACCACCGGGCCTTCGTTGATAGTTTTTGCGATCGTCAGCACGCCTTTCAATGCGAGTTTCTTGTTTTTCAACTGCGCAACGTGGCCGAGCGCACACCGCCTCAGCGTCTCTGACGGATTGCCTAACATTGCGATAACGGCCTGGTTCACGCGCTGATCGTCGGGCGCTATTGCCGCAAGGGCGCCAACGGCGGCACACACGGAGTCCTGAGCATTAAAACTCTCGAAACCGCCTTTGCTAGCCACAGGAACGAGGGCCGTCGCGTGAGCCAAAATTAACGGCGCGAGTGGCTCCGCGTGTGCCCCCAGTTTAGCCGCCGCCCGGAAGTGTTCGTCACGTTTGTCGATCACGATTCCGAGTGCCAATTTGTAAATCGGCTCATCAACCTTCTTGAGGGCGTCCGCCGCGGCCGTGCGGACCGAGGTATTCGAGTCCAACATCCCTTCGCAGAGAATGCGGCGATGCCCCTTAGCCTTCTCCCCCAACTCACCCAGGGCCTTGTAAGCCGAAGTTCGAGTGGCAATCGTCTTACTCTTCGTGTCCTCGCGGAGCTTCGCAATGAGCGCTTTAGTTTCGGGAGTCAGATCGTCTTCTGCGCGGACTGGTGCGAGTAAAAAGGAACCGAGAGTTCCGAGTGCGAGAAGAGCGCGTGTGGTGATACGAGGGGCCGTAACAAGCATGGGCGGCTCAATTAGAACAGGTGGCGGGATAAAACAGACGTATAGTACCGCTTAATATTCTCCCGTCAACCCCTCTACCGCGCCCACTCAATTTGGCACACGTCTCGCGCCCACTCCAACCCCACAATTGAGACCAAACAAGTACCGGATCGAAGGTGACGCGCCCGAGAAGCGATTACGGTTTATCTTTCAACCGGTCCAGTGCCTCTTTAGCCATCTTGGTGGGTTGCGCGTCGGGGTGCCCGGCCGCAAGTTCCTTCAGGGTCGCCACCGCGTCCGGCGTTCCGAAGAATTCCAGGAGCGAAATCGCGCGAACGGCTCGCGTCCACTTCCGCTTGGGGCACCCGACAAACTCCCCGACGTTGAGCCGGTCCACCTTGTGCTCGGCCCACCACGACCCTTCGGCCTGGAAGTTGTACCCTTCTCCCTTTCCGAGTGGCCGCAGGGTAACGGCTTTATTCATCAGGTACTTGTCCAGGTACTCCAAGCTCCGCCCGCTCAGTACCGTGACCAGCCGTTGCCGAGCCGGGGCTTCTGTGACTTGTTCCATCAGGTCTACCAATTCGATCGCCAGGCGCGGGTCTTGGTATTCCAACTCGTAAAAGGCGCCCTTCCACACCGCCTCCTTGTCGCTCCCCAAGTCGGTCAGGAGTTGCTGAACTCGTTCCTTCGTCAGTTTCAAGGGCTTCAGGTGCTCGCGCAGGTAAGGAACGGCGTCCTTCGGGCGCCCCGCGAGCGCCAGAAGTGCTTTCGATGCGTCCGGCTCGCCTTTCTCCAAATCGGCCCACTGAGCGTCGAGCAGTTTACGCACCGCCGCCGGATCGTTCGGAACGGGAGCGGCGGTCGTAAACGGTGTAGTTGGGGCAACGAACCAGAGAGCTAATAGAGCGTAGTGCATCGCGGTCCTCCGGAGTTGTGGGAGCATCCTACCAGAGACGCTTTCGCGGTCACAGTATTTCGGAACCGTACCGAATTGGATCCGAGAACACTTGGCTAAACTGAGGGCAACGTGCGACTACCCCGGCGCATAGGTGCCCGGGGATGTTCGCGTAACCGCTCGGAACTGCTTGTAAAAGCGGCTCAGATCCCCGAATCCGACGTCGAACCCGACCTGTGCGATTTTGTCCCCAGCGAGCAACTTCATAATCGCGTGCAGCACCCGTAAGCGGTGCCGATACACGCGGGGCGGGACACCGTAATCGCGCTTGAACGCCCGACTGAACTGCGCGGGGCAAACGTGAAGTGTTTGGGCCAATTCGGACAGTGGCACGGCCGAGTCGAAGTGTCGATCGATCACGTTTTTGCACGCGGAGCCAAGCGCGGTTGGGGTTTGCGATCGGCTGATCTGAATCGACTTCCCCGCACCCGCGACCAGCGCCGCAATCACTTCGGGCGTTTCTGGACATGGGTCTGTTGGTGCTTCAAACAGAATTGGTTCGTTCCCGACGCCTTCGGGAAACGGGCCGCTGCAAAAGACACCCGTCGAAACGCAGTGGAACTCCTGAAATTGAAGTTCCACCAGTGAATAGGGCGGGAGGAACCAACAGAACCGATCGAACGGCACCCACGCCACTCCGTCCGCACGCTGGCACCCGATCGCCCCGGCGTCCCGTTCGATCCGCGCGAAGAACCAGTACGGCCCCGTCCCCATCACCGCCCGGTGTGCAACCGGCACCGTGATCTCTTCCGACATTCCGACCAACCCACCGCGAACAAATCGAACCTTACGACGGATGTGAACCGTGTCACGGTCCGAATCAAATGCGGGCAGGTTTGGAATGTTCATGTGCGTCACACGGAAGGAGGGCTATCATTGTAGAACCCGCACCGGCTGCCTCGCTCGGTGGTCGGAACGGGTTCGCGTCGCCCGCGTAATACTTGACAGCACGTGAGATCGAGTTACCCTTAATCCACGTGGGATTCGTGCGGTACCGAGATCGTTGACCTCATGACGCGGCTCGTTGTCACGCTGTTGCTGATACCGAGTGTGCTGCTCACGCAGCTCGCTGCGGCGCCGCACGTCCACACCGGCTCAGAGCAAGAATCGACACAACACTCCCAACCGCACCTCCACTTCCACCTGTTCCGTTCGGCTGCTTCGCACCCGAGTACGGGTTCTCGTTGCGATTGTGGCTCTAACTCTTCGGCAATCCAGGCCGACGAGGACACGCCCTGGGACCACGACGCCGACGCGCTTTACGTCGAAGCTGCAACAGTGGCTCCCGAGCGCGCGAAACAGGATGTGAGTGACAGCCACTTGTACGCGACGCCCGTCGCACAAGTGTTGTCTCTCGACGGCAACGTCCGCGTGTCGGCGCACCTCACGCAGCACAGTGATCGGCTCCGCTCTCAGAACTGCCCGTTGTACCTCCGCTACCTCACGCTCACGATTTAGCCACTCGCATTGGTCTCGCGACTCGTTCCGCGCGTACCGGCGTCACGCCCGGTAGCAGCGCAGGTGGTGTCCACCGAACGCACCCGTCGCTCGGCCGTTTCAACTGTTCGCACAAACTGTTGTTCGTTCCGTGACCGCGCCATGCGCGTGTTCCGGGCTTTCACACCGAGCGCGTTCGACCGCGGCCTGAGTGCCGGTCGCTGCGCACGCACGCGATGCAACGAGGGAACACAATGAGCGAAGTGGTTACTCGCCGAGAACCGTCGTCGGGCGCGATACCCGCGCAGACCCGGCGCTGGTGGATCGCGGCGCTACTATTCCTGGTGCTTGGTGCCGGAGGTGCGGGGGTCATCGCCTCCGGCGCGCTGCGGGCTCCCTCCCCAGCTAAACCTGACGACTCCGAAAAACGTACCGAGAGCGCCAAAGACACCATCACGATGGCCAAGGACAAACAGTCTGCGGCGGGAGTCGATACGGCCCTCGTTTTGGCCGCTCCGCTCCGGGTGAACACCTGGCGCACGGGCCGCGTGGCTCTCAACGACGAGCGCGTCGCTCACATCTGCCCGCCGGTCGAAGGGATCGTTCGCGAAGTTCCCGTGCGCCTCGGGCACAATGTCGCGGCCAGCGACGTACTGGCCGTCATCGATTGCCGCGAGCTGAGTTCCCTGAAGTTGGAACTGGTCCGAGCGCGGGCGGCCCTCGCCACCGAACGCGAAGCGGCCACGCGCACCCGAACGACGACCACCAACGCGGCCGAACTGCTCAAGCTCCTTGCGACCGACACGCCGCTGACCGAAATCGAGAAAAAGCTGACGGACAAGCCGATCGGTGACTGGCGCGCCCAACTCCTGGGCGCGTACACGCGGAAAGAGCAACTTCGCACGCAACTCGCGTCGCTCCGGTCCTCGGCCGGCGCCGTGCCCGAATCCGTCGCGCTCAAAGTGCAGTCCGAAGCGGACGCGGCCAATGCGACTTACACCAGCCTCGTTGAAGACCTCCGTTATCAGGTGAAGTACCAGGTCCGACAAGCGGAACTCAAGCTCCGTGAAGCGGAAACGGCGGTGGACATCACCCGGGCCAAACTCGTGGCCCTCGGATTGGCCCCTGAAACTATCGACACCCTCGACCCACTCGCGGAAGGCGCGAAGGCGTCGCTGCTCACGATCCGGGCGCCGTTCGCGGGCACCGTGGTCGAAAAACACGTGGTGCTGTCCGAGCGCGTCGGGCCGCAATCGCAACTGTTCGTGTTGTCCGACCTGTCGACCGTCTGGATTCAGGCGGACGTGTTCGAGGCTGACCTGCCCCTGATTCGCAGACTCGCGGGTCGAACGGTCGTGTTCCGTTCGGACTTGGCGGGCATCTCCGAGCGAACGGCGACGGTTGTGTACACCGGCGACGTCATCGACAAATCGTCCCGAACACTGACACTGACGGCCGAAACACCGAATCCCGAGCGAGCACTCAAGCCCGGCACAATGGTCGAGGTCGGGTTCGACACCGGCACGTCCGATCCGGTGATCCAGGTACCCGCGTCGGCGGTCCTCCGTCACGAGAACAAGCCGTTCGTGTTCGTGGTCACCGGCACGGACACGTTCGCCAAGCGCGAAGTGGCACTGGGCCGACAAGCGGGCGAGGCGGTTGAAATAACCGACGGTGTCCGGGTCGGTGAAGCAGTGGTCGTGCGCGGCGGATTCGTGCTCAAGTCCGAGCTGCTCAAAGACCAAATGGTGGGGGAATAAGCGCGATGTTTGTGCGCGTTATTGACTTCGCCATTGCTAATCGTTTTCTGGTGATCCTCGGAACGTTCCTCCTTCTGGCCGCGGGCGTATACGCCGCGGGTCGGTTACCGGTCGATGCCGTACCCGATGTGACCAACGTCCAGGTTCAGGTCATGACAACCGCGCCGGCCCTCGGCCCCCTGGAAGTGGAGCAGGCGGTCACGATTCCCGTCGAGACGTCCATGAGCGGGCTTCCTCGCGTCGAGGAAATCCGTTCGGTATCCCAGTTCGGCCTCTCGGTGGTGACAGTCGTGTTCGAGGAAGGAACGGACATTTACTGGGCGCGACAACAGGTCAACGAACGGCTCGCCGAAGCGCGCGAGAAGATTCCGCCCGGTGTACCCGCGCCGAAACCCGGTCCTATCGCCACCGGGCTTGGTGAAATCTACCAGTTCGAGGTTCGCAACAAGCCGGGTTACGCGCACTCGCTCATGCGCTTGCGAGAGATCCTGGACTGGCAGATCGCCCCGCAGCTCCGCGGGGTGCCCGGCGTCACCGAGGTGAACACCAACGGGGGGCAGTCGCGCGCCTATCAGGTCCGCCCCGATCCGGAAAAGCTCCGGGCGTATAACATCTCGCTCGAAAAACTGTTCACCGCGCTCCAACAGAACAACACGAACGAGGGCGGCGGGTACCTGCTGCTACGATCCCAGGAACAGCGCATCGTGCGCGGTGAGGGGCTGATTCACTCGCTCGACGACGTGCGCAACGTGGTGCTGGACGCACGCGGAGACGGCACGCCGGTCTACGTCCACCAAGTCGCTGACGTCCAGTTCGCGCCCGTATTGCGGCAAGGCGCTACGACCCGCGACGGGACCGGAGAAGCCGTCGTCGGAATCGTGATGCTGCTCGCAGGAGAAAACTCGCGCGAAGTGGTACGCGCCAGCAAAGAGAAGATGGAGCACATCAAGAAAACGCTCCCGGAAGGTGTGGAAATCGACGTGGTCTACGACCGAACGGAACTGGTCGAGCGCACGGTTCACACCCTGAAAACGAACCTTCTAGAAGGCGGCGTACTCGTTGCGATCGTGTTGCTCGTGCTTTTGGGAAGCCTGCGGGCCGGTCTGATCGTCGCACTGGCGGTCCCGCTCGCGATGGCCGGCGCGTTCGTGGGGATGTGGGCCGCGGGGCTGTCTGGCAACCTAATGAGCCTCGGCGCGATCGACTTCGGGCTGATCGTGGACGGCAGCGTCGTGCTGATCGAGAACGTCGTTCGCCGGGTGGCCGAGCACCGGCACCACAACCGGGACGAACGCGCGCCGATCGAGGTCATTCGTGCCGCGTGCGGCGAGGTCGCCCGACCGGTCGTGTTCGGGGTGGGCATCATTTTGCTCGTGTACCTCCCGATCCTCTCGCTCCGAGGGGTGGAGGGGAAGATGTTCTGGCCGATGGCACTCACGGTCATCTTCGCGCTCCTCACGTCCCTCGCTCTGGCGCTCGTGCTGATGCCGGTGCTGGCGTCCATCTTCCTCCGCAGCGTGTCCGAACACGAACCGCTCCTGGTGCGGTGGGCGAAAGCGGTTTACCAGCCGCTCCTACATCTCGCGGTGCGGTTCCCGCGCACGGTTCTGGCCACCTCTGCCGGGGTGTTCGCGCTGAGTGCCTGGACCGCACTACACATGGGGGCCGTGTTCATCCCGAAACTGGACGAGGGCTCGGTCGCGATCCAGGCTACGCGGCTCCCCAGTGCCTCGCTCGAAACGTCCGTCGAAATGACGACGCGGATCGAGAAATGTCTCCGCGAGATGCCCGAAGTCGAATCCGTCATTTCCAAGAGCGGTCGGCCCGAAATCGCCAACGACCCGATGACGATTAACCTCACGGACGTGATCGTCGCGCTGAAGTCGCGCGATTCGTGGCGCTTCGCCAGCAAGGAGGAACTGGTCAAGGCGATGGAGGAGAAGTTGGAGAGCGAAGTGCCCGGGCAGGTCTACGCCTTCTCGCAGCCGATCGAGTTGCGCGTAGCTGAATTGGTTGCCGGGGTCAAAACAGACGTGGGAATCAGCGTTTACGGCGACGACCTCGAAAACGCTGCGCGCGACCGCAGAAGACGTCGCGGCCGCGGTCAGCAAAGTGCCGGGCGCGGCAGACGTCGCGGTCGAACAGACGGGTGGCTTACCGTACCTGCGCGTAATTCTGCGCAGGGACGCACTCGCGCGCCACGGAATTAACGCGCGGGCGGTTCTTGATGCCGTGGCCGTCGTGGGTGGGAGAGAAGTGGGTGAGGTGTTCGAGGGGCAGCGCCGGTTCCCGCTCCAGGTGCGGTTCCCGGAATCCGTGCGGGAAGACCTGGACCGACTCAAGCGCGTCACCGTGCCCGATACGCAGGGGCGCCCCATTCCCCTTGAGCACCTCGCGGAACTGAAGTTCGACGACGGCCCGGCACAGATCAGTCGCGACGCGATCCGGCGCCGGGCGGTGATCTCGTGCAACGTGCGCGGGCGCGACCTCGCCGGGTTCGTTGCAGAAGCGCAAAAGGTCGTGGACGAGAAGGTGAAGCTGCCCACCGGCTACTCGGTCGCGTGGGGCGGGCAGTTCAAGAACTTGCAGGAAGCCACTCGGCGCCTCTCCGTGGCCGTGCCGGTCGCGCTGTTGCTCATCTTTGTGCTTCTGCACTCCACGTTCAATTCGACCAAACTGGCGGCACTCATCTTCCTGAACGTGCCGCTAGCCGCGTCCGGCGGGGTGTTCGCGCTGTGGCTTCGGGGAATGGACCTATCTATCTCCGCCGGCGTCGGGTTCATTGCACTGTTCGGGGTCGCGGTGCTGAACGGGGTCGTGCTCGTGACTTACGTTGTGGAACTGCGAAAGTCGGGTCAGGACTCGCACGAGGCGGCATTCGGAGGCGCCATGATGCGCGTGCGCCCGGTGCTCATGACGGCCCTCGTCGCGATGCTCGGGTTTATCCCAATGGCGTTTTCCAGCGGGTCCGGGGCCGAGGTGCAAAAGCCGCTGGCTACAGTCGTTATCGGCGGTCTCGTGACGTCCACGTTATTGACTTTATTCGTCATCCCGGCCGTCTACCGCTGGTTCGATCCGGAAACAGAAAACTCAGAACAAGAAGGACTGTGAACCGTGCTTCCCGGTCAAAAAATCTGCGCGATGCGCGCAACAAAAAAGGGTGCGGGAACGGTTCCCACACCCTTTGCGCAGCTACTGGGGTGAACGAGTTAGAACGGGGCCTCGTTATTCACGAAGAACGTCCCGCCGTTCCCCCAACTGTTATCGACGTGGATGATGTCGTAGGCGTTCCCGCCGTCGAGCACCAGCGCGCCACCAGCGACCACGCCCGATGCGAACAGCGTGTCGTTGGCCTCGCCGCTGTGAACCTCGATGTTCCCGGACGCCCCGACGTTCCACAGGTACAGGCCGTCGCCGTCGTTCCCGCCCTGAACGTTAATCGTCCCGGCATACACGCCGACCATCTCCAGGTAATCCTGACCGTTGCCCAGATCGACGAACACGCCGGACGGAATCCCCTGCCCGATGTAAACGGCCGATTGACCGTTCACCGTGGTCCCCGCCAGCCCGATCACAGACAGGTTCCCGGCGCCGTCCTGCTCGATCCGGACGCGGTTGAAATCGTCGTCGCCCGTAACGATCAGCGCCCCACCCGAAAGCATCGCGGTCACGTTCCCGGCCGGCGTATCGCGGTCTTCGAGGTATTCGCACGTCAGGTTGGTGTGACTATCGTGCCCCGTCATGGCTATCCTCCTACGGTTGGGGCGAACGTAGGAGAGAGTGTTGCAACCAGCGTGCCCATAACGATCACCGTTCGGGCGATCCCCGGTCACCTCACCAATGCCTGAAAAAGATTGATCGCAACGACTCAGACCCGGCACGGCCCGGATCAAGAATTGAAAGCTGAAAGACGGAAGGTGTTCTGATCAGTATCAGCGAAGAAATGCGCCAGCCAACATAATTCGTTCGGCAGCGTGAACGAAGCCTGCACCGCCAACAGATAGGGGCAACGACGTCACAAAGAACGGGCCGCGCTTCCGCAAGTTAACAGGGACGCGCGGCCCGGACTCCGCATTAGCGCTGGGGCGCGGACACCCGCGGCTTCAGTTGGAACTCGTACTCGCCATACTCGGCCGCGTGCTGCCCCTTTTCGGTCAGCGCGTAAGTGGCCTCGAACGGATCGGTCGCATTACCGGTGGCGCGTGCAAGAAGCCCTTCTTCGACCAGGGCCGTCAGGAACGAACCGTCCTTGGTCTTCGCGGTCGGGGCGAGCCGCAGGGTGCGGCCAACGGGCGCCTTCTTGCTACGCTTGACTGCTCGTAAAACTTGCCAGGTAAAATGGGTCGTAGAACGGACGGGCACTGTGAACGCTCGCTGTCAGGGTGATGGGCGGACAGTTAAGGCGAGAGAGGATGGCGGGCAAAGAAAGTGTATACCCGAAACCAGGAATTAGCAACTCCGTCCCACACTCGCAATCCAAGTAAATCGCGAGAATAACTGTTCCTATTCGGATGGAACAGAATCTTGCGCCAGCACCTTCCGAACTCTCTCATTTGTTCGTCGCCAGAACTTCACCGCGACACGCCGAACACGAACTGATCGGGGTCGCAAACCCGCACCACGGTCGGTGCGGTCTTGAAGACCGGGAGGCCGACGTCCTTCTTCCCCGCCTTGTCGCCGACCTTAATATCGGTCAGTTCCAACTTCCCGTCCTTCAGTTTCCACGAGCCAGTAATCTCGTCACCCGTGACGCCCTCGGGCAGCAACTTTTCGATCAGATGTTTGGGAATCGGCCCGGCACCCTTTTTAATCACGAACTCAGATTTGGTGAACGTCCACGTGAAGTCCGGCTCGTGATTCTTCTTGTCCGGGGTGAAGTAATGGTTCAACTTCATCCCCGGGATGTCGGCCGCCGCTACCGCGGACGGTTGCGCGTGAGCGTGCCCGGTCAGCACCGCAACCGCAACGCCAATAGCAAGCACTCGATGATCGATCATTTCACGCCCTCTCATGAGAATTGAGTGAGACGATTCTACACCGATGAAATGTGTCCGGTTGTAACGACCGTTTGCGCCGCGTGTATTCGATGGCGGTGCTTACAGCGGCCACTCGGGGCCGACCGCGTCGCGTAACTGACCCATCAGTTCCATCGACGCCGGCGCGACGTGTTGAACCAGGTCCGTGCGATTGGGGAAAGTGTGATGGCAGTCCCAACGCATCGGCGCGATCGGCCGGCGCAGGGGTTCTTCGGGGTTGGGTTGTAGAGCCCCTCGGCGCCGGAGCCGGTGCCGACGCGGAGAAACGGTGAATGCGGCCATCAAGCGCCACGACGGGCGATCGGGCGCGGGGGCTTCGATCGAAAAGCTCAAGCCCTCGGCGTTGGTGACCTCGGCGCGTTCCAGGGGCCACACGGCGAGCGCTCGCGGGACGAGTTCGTACCAGTCCGCGAGTGGCGCGATCAGTTCGGACAACAGTCCGCGTGCGAACACCCCGGACACACTCCCGATCCGGACCGTCACCCGGTCGGCCGTGTTGTCCCACACCCAGTCGCCGAAGTTGAGCGGCTTCGGGCCAACTCCGAGTTCTGACAACCAATGAGCGGGCCACCCGCTTGTGGTCACGGCAGCGAGGTCGCCCAGCGCGGAATAGTAATCGGGGTCGTCGATCAGCGCTTCGTCGCGGAACCGGGACGCGGTGACTCCGGCCCGCAAGAACCGCCCAAACACGTCTTCGTCGTGCTCGTCGAGCCAGTCGGCCAGAACGAGGCGCGCGGTGTCATCCGATGGGTTTTCTAGCACGTTTGCGAATAAGGCACTGCGCTCGTTCACGTCAACCGCTCCGTCGATCGTCACAGAGCAGTTTACGCGATGCGCGTTCCTCGGGACCGCCGATCTACTTCGCGCGGGGCAACCTGTAGAGATCCGATCCCATCTTCATCACGTAGAGCGCGTCGCCTTTCGGGTCGTACTCCAACCACGTCAGTGTCGAAACGCCTTTCAACTCTTTCGGCACGGCAACGGGCTTCGCCCACGACACGCCAGCGTCGGTGCTCTCGATGACGCCGGCCGTGGTGAGCACGAACAGGTGTTTCGCGTCCCGACCGAACACGGGACCGTAGCGCGCGTCCTTCACGTCGCTCACCTTTTCCCACTTCGCACCTTTCTCCGTGCCCATCAGCAGCGCGCCTTCGACGAGCCAGAACAGCGCGTCGCCCTGGAGCTTGGGAAGGGAAACCGGGTTGTGCTCGGAAACAGGGCTGAACGTTTTCCCGCCGTCCGTGGTGCGAAGGATTCCACCAGTCGCCTTCTGCCGCGATTTCTCGCGAGCGACAACGGCCGTGTCCGCGTCGAAGACCCACGCCCCCAACCCGTACCCCTTACCGGCTTCGGAAAATGACTTTCCACCATCGCGTGAGAGGAGTAAAAGCCCGCCGGATTCGTGCTTGAAGGCGAGCACGAACTTCGTTTCCGGATCGGTCCAGTCGACCGCGCACCAATCGACGTGTTCGCACTTTTTGTCCATCGTGCGCCACGCGGTCGCGGGATCGGTGGACGCGACGATGACCGGCCCGCCGTACACCGTGGCCATCAGGAGCTTTTTGGTCTTCCCGGTGGGGTCGAGTTGCAGGCAACCGGGCGTCTCGGTTCGGCCCTTCGGTACGTCTTTGCCGTGCCGCTCCCAGGTTTTGCCCGAATCGGTCGAGCGGAACACGCCGCGATCACTGAGGCACACGAACAGCGTGCCGGTGTCACGATCAACCGCGACTCCGGACAGTCCGCCGAAGCCCGTCTTCTCGCGCGCGAGGAGTTCGGTCGCGACCGGTTGCCATTCGCCCGCGCGTGCCGCGGGTGTCACCAGAAAGGTGAGCGCAAGGAGAGCCGAACGCATGATGACAGGTCCGATGTGTTCCCCTCTTGACAGAGAGGAGATGGGGGTAGGGTCTTCCGCTATTCCTTCGTGCCGACACAGTACAGCATCTTGCGGCCCTTGAGAAACAGTTTGCCGTCCGCGATCGCGGGGGAGGCGGGCGCGTCGTCGCCGAGATCGTTGATCGAAAGCACCTCGAACTTCTCACTGGCCTGGATGACAAACGTCTTCCCGGCGCTCGCGAAGTAGACGCGCCCGCCCGGGGCCGCGACCGGGCTCGCGTGAATCGAAACACCCGCGAGCCCCTCGCTATACAGCACTTCGCCGTTGGAGAGTTTGAGGCACTTCAGAACCCCCGGCGAGTGTAACCGGTACAGGTGCTCGCCGACGATGACCGGCGACCCGTACCCTTCGGGCATCGTCCCGGTCTTCCACTTCAGATTGGTTTTGGTGACGTCGCCCGAACCGGTGGGATCGACCGCGACGCCGGTTCCCCCGCGCCCGCTATCAAGGTACACCAGCCCGCCACCGAGTACAGGCGAGACGGTATCGCCGCTCGCGGTACAGGACCACACCACCTTGCCGGTACCGGGATCGACACCCTGTAGCGCATTCGATGCGGCCACGAGCAACTGTTTCTTCCCGCCGATGTCCGCGAGCACCGGCGTGCTGTGTGCGAAACCGTGCGCCGGCCGAAGTTGCTCCCATTTCACGTCGCCGGTCTTGCGGTCGAAGCCGATCAACCGCGACTGTTTGTCGGTCTGGTCGCACTGCATCACCACTGTGTCGCCGACGAGTACCGGACTGGCCGCGAGCGCGACATCGAACTTGAATGGTTTGATTTCCTTCCGCCAGAGCTGCTTGCCGTCGCGATCGAGCGCCGCGATGACGGACGACCCGAACACCACATAGACGCGATCGTCGTCCGCGGCGGGCGTGGGCGCGGTGTAACCGCCGCGGAGGTCGGCGAAGGTCCACGGCCCCGGTTCGATCTTCACGTCCCAGAGCCGTTTGCCGTCATCCGCGCGGTAGCACGCGACGTGGTGCTCGGGTTGCTGTTTGGGGTCGATCTTCCCGGGCCAGTAGCTCACGGTGACGAACACGCGCCCGCGGTACACGATGGGGCTGGACTGGTTCTGATCCTGCGCGGCCTTCTCTTCGGTGCCCGGTAGCGGCGATTTCCAACGCACGTTCTCGCCGGTCTTGCCGTTCCAGGTGAGCGGTAGGTTCTTGTCGTCCGTCTGGCCCATTCCGGTCGACCCGCGCCACCCCGACCAATCAGCGGCAGTAGCAACCCCCGCACTCGCGACGCAAACGAGAAGCACCAGGAGCCTTGACCGCAAGGCGAGCATGTCGGTTACTCGAAGTGGGGAGAGAACAGGCGGGAACGCAACCGAGTGTACCCGCCGATTCGGTGAGGAGCAACGATCCGGCGCCGCGGTGCTAACTGCACTGCATGAAAGCACGGATGTGAGGTTCGCGGTGGTTGCGGCACACGAAAACGTACATTCTTCCCGCGTCGCCGAAAGTGCATCCGTGAGCGCGGTGAACCGACTCTTGCTCACGAAACCCCGCACTCAAGATAGGGCGGTCTTCGACCGCTACCCACCGCCCCCGGTTACTGCCACCCCATTCCCAGCTTCCAAATGATAGAAGGTGTTCCATTTTGGCTCCGCAGCCGCAATTTGGGTAGTGCGAGTCCTGAACCCAGTCTGGATAGCCGCCGACTTTGGTACCCTCGGTCGTACTGAGCCAGAATTGATACAAGTCATCTGCACCAGCAGGAGGCCGAAGCTCTCGAGCTGCGGGTTGACTCTGAGCGACCGCGAGAGCGGCGCAAAGGTTTGGGCTTTTGTTCCCTTCGATGTCGTACCCAATCCCGGCAGGGTGGAACTCAAACGGGTCCGGGTACTCGGTCACGCGCTCGGGGTAAAGCACGCACAGACGCGGGAAGTACCCGTACTCGACATCGGCCGGCTCAGGCGCGGCGGCAAGCGTCCGCTTCACGCTCGCGCGCTTGCGCCAGTAGACGGCCGGCTTCGGGCAGTACATATCGTCTTCGTCATGTCCCTGCGGGCACCACAACAGTTGGAATAAGTCCGTGCCGGTTGGAAAGCCGAGTTCGGGCACATCCTCTTTGCGAAGTTGCAACGCGGTCACATACGGGATGCTGTCGTGAATCGGGCAGACCGGCCACGGTTCATTCTTCGGCCACAGAAACATTCCGCCGATCTTGCTCGCATCGACCGGCGCTTCACCCGGACGCGGGTGGAGCCTCACGGCGGTCTTCGCCTTGCCGCGCAGGTCCGGTAGCGCCTCCTCCACGTTCACTGGCGGCGCGGGTGTAGTACAGCGGCGCACCGCCGCGAGCCAAGCGGGATCGATGCGGCCTGCGAGTTCCGCCATACGCGCGTAAAGCTCGGTACAGGGCTTGTCGTACCACCACTCGCGGACGAGTTCGACCTGGAGTCGCAGGTATGCGGCGCGGTCCGGTTCACCGTTCTCATCGAGCCAATCGGCGAATGCGAGGCGCGCGGTGTTGTCGCTGCGGTTCGCAGTGATCGCGTGGAGAAGCGCCGTTTCGGTAGACATCGCGATTCACCCCACCGCATAAAGAAAGGCCCGGGGGACGGACGTCCCCCGGGCCTTTCAAGTTACCACATCAGCGCCGGAACGCATTACTGGTTGAACCAGAACTCCTTGGTGTTCACCAGCGCCCAGAGGATGTTCTCGTAGGCGGTCTTCTTGCCCACAGCGCCCCCCTTGGCTTCGAGTTTCTTGATGTGCTCGATGGCCCCGTCGAGGTCGTCTTTTGTTGGCTTGCGGGCGAACGCCCACAGGAACAGGTCCGCTACCTTCTCTTCGTCCGATCGCTTGTCGTCCGCTCGGGTGAGCGCGTCCACGCGCCCGCCGTCGCGCTTGATCTTGCCCTCCACCTCGTCGCTGTTGAGCATGTGCAGCACGGCCGCGAGGTTCGCTTCGCTCACGCGCTCGCACTCGCACGCACTGATGCGCTGGGGCCGCCCGTTCACGTCCAGGAAGTACGACTGGAACGACTCGTCCGGTAGCATGATCGCCCGGTTCGGGGCGTTCTTGTCCGCCGGCAGCCCGTTGAACCGCGACGGGCTGTCGGTCACCTGACAGAGCGCGTCGAGCAGCACTTCCGCCTGGAGGCGCCGCGGGTAGTAGCGGGCGTATGTCTGCTTGTCGTGCTTGTTGAAGTCGTTCGGCGCGCTGCTCAATTGGTACGTCCGGCTCTTGCAGATCGTCTTGATGAGCGTCTTCAGGCTGTACTTGTTGTCCACCAGGTTCTTCGCAAGCGCATCGAGCAGTTCGGGGTTCGAGGGCGGGTTAGTGATCCGCATGTCGTCGAGCGGGTCGACGATCCCGCGCCCGAAGAAGTGCGCCCAGTACCGGTTCGCCACCGTCTTCGCGAAGAACGGGTTTTTCGTATCCACCATCCAGTCCACGAGCTTTTGCCGCGGGTCATCGTCGGTGGAAACGGTCATCGGGGCCGCGTCGAGCGGCTTCGGCTCGGCGGGCTTCTGCGTGCGCTTGTTCTGTACGTTCCCGATGGTGCGGATGTAGATCGTCTGAACCCGGTTGTCCTGGCGGTTCGGGTCGGCACTGGGCACGCGCACCTCTTTGCGCCCCACCCGGCCGTAGAACGCGGCCAGCCCCCAATAATCGTCCTGTGACCACTTCTCGTAGGGGTGGTGGTGGCAGTTCGCGCACGCCAACCGCTGCCCCAAAAACACCTGGCTCACGTCGTCCACAAACTGCTCGGCCTTCTCGACCTCCTTGTACCACACGGTCGGCGGACTCTTGCGCTCGTCGCCACTGGACGCGATGATCGCCCGCGCGAAGTCGCTGTACGGCGTATCCGCAGCGACCTGTTCGCGAATCCATTCGTGGAACGCGAACGTGCCCGGCGCCCGATCGGATTGCTGCCGGCGCTTCACACGGAGGATGTCGGCCCATTTGTTCGCGAAGTAGTAGGCGTATTCCGACGAGTCGAGGAGCTTGTCGACCAGTTTGTCACGCTTCGCCGGGTCCGGGTCCGCGGCGAACGCGAGAACGTCCTTGGGCGCGGGCAGCGACCCGGTGATAT
This sequence comes from Gemmata massiliana, assembly GCA_000531095.1. Taxonomy (GTDB): domain Bacteria; phylum Planctomycetota; class Planctomycetia; order Gemmatales; family Gemmataceae; genus Gemmata; species Gemmata massiliana. The sequence goes on from HG799466.1 coordinate 199,446, forward strand.
CGATCGACACGCGCCGGATGAACTGCTCGTCGCTGCACAGTTCAGAAGGAACCAGCCCGAGTTCCTTCCACTTTTTGGCCGTGAACTTATCGACCACGGTTTTCTCAGCAAAAGACCACTCGGGTGTCTTCACGCCGAGCGGCACCGTGGCGCGGAACACCGCGACCATCCCCTGGTACCGAGCCATCACCGCAGCTTCGCCGCTCATAGCAAGCGTGCGAACCAGCCCGCGTTCCTCGACCGTAGCAATTTCCGGATCGTTGCTCTCGTACTGTGCCCGGCGCGTGATGTCCTCGACCGTGCCGTCGGTGTAGTGCGCGTACACCGCGAACTGCTGCTTGCTCTGCCGGCTCAGCACGCGGTGCTCGGGATACACACTAATCTTGGTAACTTTGGGATCTTTCTCGTCGCCCCACGGCATCCCGGCCGCGATCCAGCGCCGCACGAGTTTGTACTCGTCCGAATCGGGGTCCATCTTCTTACCGCCGCCGTGCGGCGCCCGCCCGGTCGCCTTCATCAGAAAGAGGCTCGCGTCCGGGTTCGCGGGGAACAGCCGCCGACCGCGTGCCTCTTTCACGAGTGTCATGAAGTCGAGGTCCGGCTCGAACCCGAGCAGCGACAGCCGAAACCCGTTCTGCCCCGCGAGTTTGCCGTGGCAGCCACCCGAGTTGCACCCGAGCTTCGTGAAAATCGGCACCACCTGGTTCGTGAAGTTCAGCGGCAACTTCTCGCCCAGGCTCTTGACCCCGAGCGGCACCCGCGCGGTCTGCCCTCCGAACGTCACCACCACTTCCGACGAACCGTTCGCACGCGGAACGACGCGCCCGCCGGCAAGCACGGTAGCCAATTTCCCGTCGGCAACGGCGTAAGTCGCGTCGGGAGTGAGATCCACCAGACGCCCGTCGGCCAGAGTGCCCGTCACGACGAGCTGCGTCGCGTCGTCGGCCCCGGTCAGGGTCACTTTTGCCGGGTGAATCGCGAGACTCTTCACATCAGACGGGTTGATTTCGGCGGCGCCGGCCCGGGTTGTAACTCCTTGCGTCGCAACACAGGCGAGGAGAGCGGCCCAAAGTTGGACGTGCTTCGGCATGGGATGAGACCCTCGATTGGGGTAACGATCGGTGGGTGCGGACGTTCGGCGGAGTGTTCGTGGCAGGTTGGTGTGATTGTCGCTTACGTAAAGCCACAGTGCAAGTGGGAGCAATAGAAAGCGAGGAGGCACTCCCAAACGCGGACCGACACCATGAGCGAGTATCTGTGTCTCACACTGATTGCCGAAGCGGGCGAAACCGAGAGCGCGTTCAAGGCGCGGCTCACCGCGTTCTGGTCACACGTCATCCGCACGCTGCCCGATACGTATGAAGCCGTGTACGCAGAAGCGAAGCACTTCGACTCGACCGGTGGTCGCGTGTCGCGCCAGTACATGGTAGAAGCAGACGCCACCACCGCAGTAACCGAAGCACTGGTTCAGCAAGGAATTGCGACCGCACCCGTAGATGCAGACGACATCTACACGAAGTACGAAGCGAGCGGGAGCGAATGGTTCCAAATCGACCACTGAAATTTGATTAGATCGCGTTACTCTCTGTGCGAGAGGCACTAGCGCTTTGCGGCCGGTCTGTTAAAATGGCGCAACCAGTCGAGGTGCATAACGGAGGCCGCCATGCCGGAACTGACGCTCGCGGTGCTCGCCGCTCGGATCGAATCATTGGAACGGAAGGTCGAAGAACTCGTGTGTTCTCAAGCCGATCCACCAGGAACAGTCGGTGACGAGCAATCCGACGATCCTGAAGCGATCGCGCGCTGGGTCGCGGCATTCGACGCGATCCCCCCTCTTCAGATGCCATCCGAGGAAGAGGCCGCGTGGCAGACCGTGCGTGTAGAACAAAAGCGCACCGATTCTGCGGCGTTTGATCGGCTCGCATCGAATCTGCCGGGGGACAACACGTGAGCCGCTTTTTGTTGGACACCAATGCGGTTGCGGATTGTGTGTTCCGACGGCGCGGTGTCCACGAACGGGTTCGGACGGCTTGCCGGGCACAAAATTGGCAGTGGAATACCGGTGCTTGCGGAACTCTGTGCGGGGATTGAATATAGCGCGACCCGTGACGTCAACATGGACGTGTTAAACCGAAATATCGGCCTCTTCCGTCTGTGGCCTTTCACCGCGGAAGCTGCTCGTGAGTACGGCCGTTTGTACGCCGCGCTTCGGCGGACCGGCCGCACGATTCAAACTGTGGACCTGATGATCGCCGCAATCGCACTAGCACTCGGCGGCTGCACAGTTGTTACTTCGGACTCGGATTTGTCTGCGATCCCGCGATTGAATGTTGTGAATTGGGCAGCAGTTACTTAATACGGTATTCGTTCCGCAGTGTGGCCCTGTCGACTGGTTCCATACCGCTTTCGGGTGTGTTATCCTGGGGCTTCCTTCCGACCGAGAGCCGCCATGAGCGACACCGGTGACCGGCCCCCGACCGACACAGTGCCTGAACCCGCGCCCCTCGACATCCCTCAACCGGAGGTCCGTACCCGGTTCGCGCCCGGTGATCCGCTACCCAACCTGGAAATGTGGGTTCTCGAACGGTGGCTCGGGGGCGGCGGGTTCGGCGAGGTCTGGCTCGCCCGGCACGAGCGCAAGGGCGTGGCCGCCGTCAAGTTCTGCACCGACCCGACCGCCCGACACCAGCTCGTTACCCACGAGCGAACTGTCGTCGCGCGTGTAATGAAGCACGGCGATCACCCGAACATCGTTCCACTGCTCGAGTGCAACCTCAGTGGGGACATTCCCTGGCTCATGTACGAGTTCGTCGAGGGCGGCACGCTGGCCGAGGCGGTCGAGGAATGGAGTAAACTTCCGGCCCCGCGCCGGCTCGGTCGGACCGTGCGCGTGCTCCACACCATCGCCAGCGCGATGGCCAAGTTCCACCAACTCACCCCGCCGCTCGTTCACCGCGACCTGAAGCCGCAGAACGTGCTGATGTCGCAGGGCGTTCCGCGCATCACCGACTTCGGCATCGGCGGTGTGGCCGCGGAAGCGGCCCAGTCCGATCGGCCGGAAGCCAACACCAGCATCCTGGCCCGCGTGCCGACGCTCCTCCGGGCGATGGGGAGTTCGCGCTACGCGCCCCAGGAGCAGCTTTTCGGCAGCCCTCCGAACCCGCGCGACGACGTGTTCGCGATCGGCGTCCTGGCGTACCAGATGATGCTCAGCGACCTGACCGCCATCCCCGGCCCGGACGCCGCGGCCGAGTTGCGCGCGCTGAAGATCCCCGTGGAACTGGCGGCGCTCATCGTGCGGAGCGTGGCGTTCGACCCGGAACGGCGCCCCAAGGACGCGACCGAGTGGGAAGCAAAGCTCACGGCTCTGCTGCAAAAGAAAACGGTCTCGCGCTCGCCGGCCCCAAACCCGGGCGAGTCGCGTGACGACCCGACGGAAGAACTCGAGGTACCCAACGCCTCGGACTCGAGCGGGTCCATTGTGACGCAAATGCTCGACGTCCCCGCGCGCGGGCGCTGGTACTCGCGCCCGGCCGGCAAGTCCGGAGTCGAATGGCGCATCGTCGCGACCACGCCCGCAGAGGTGCGGCTCGCGACCGGCGAATTGTACCGGTTCTCGATCAAGTCCACCGCGACCGAAAAGGATGTGGCCGCGCTCGCCGTTTTGGGCGGGCTGCGCTCGCTCTATTACCTAAATCTGTCGTACTGCGCCGGTGTCACAGACGCCGGTTTAACACAACTCAAAAACTTCACTCACTTACGGCAACTGTTCTTGCGCGCGTGCCCCAACATCACCGACGCCGGGTTGGTTAACGTGTACGGTCTTACGCACCTCCGCACGCTCGAACTGACCGACTGCCCGAAGCTCACCTCCGCTGCGATCGACGCCGTTCAAAAGGCACTGCCGAAGTGCAAAATCCAGCGCTGATCGTGGCGCAATTGGACACTCGCCTTAACGGTGGATGCCGCCCGTTATTTCTCCAGTCCACTGAGTGGTCCCCCGCGTGCGAACAGTGCATCCACGCGCCGGGTAACGGCCGGGTCCGCGTCAAGTGGGGGCGGCATGTGCGGTTTCAGTCGCGCGTCGATGACGAGCGGGCCGCGGCACCCCCAGTGCTTGTGTCGCGTGGACGCCTCCACACCGTGGACGTCGGTCGCGGGATCGGAGCGCGTGAACACAGCCCACAAGAAGTTATTCAGCGTGCGCGCGACGAATTCGCTGTCATCGACCACGACGATAACGGGAAGCCCTTCAAATGCGGAATGTGAAGCACGAAACGCGGCGTTCAGAGAAGTTAAAAGTTGAGCAATGTCTGGGTCTTCGTCTATTCCACCGGCCCCATTTCGCGCACCACACTTCGGCCCTGAAATGGCCAATACTCCTGGCATCACGAGCCGCGGATCGGCGAACCCGTGGGGCAGGCTCAGGTTCACGGGCACAGTCGCCCCGAGCGTGCGCCGAGCGGGACCGGCAGCGGCAATTACGAGCTTGCTCCCCGCGTTCAGCCCCAAGCCCGCCGAGTAATCGAGCGTGTCAATCGTCGTCCGCGTCTGGAAGTGCAGGTCCGTTTCCGGGTCGAAGCGTTCGAGCAGGTGGCGCAAAAACGCCCCGATATCGTGGATGTCGAGGTCGGGATTGTCTTCCTTCGCCACGATGAACAGATACTTGGCGAGCGACAACTGCCCCTGCCCCAGAACCGCGTTCGCGAGCGTGAGTAGTTCCTGCGGGCGCCGGGTGCCGGCATACGGAACGTACCGCTCCGAGCCGATCGCGAGCAGCAGCGGATGAACCCCCGCGGCATCCACCGCGTGGACCGCGTGTAGGCCGGGAATGACAGTGGGGATGACCGGGCCGGTCAATTCGTGAATCAGCTCGCCGAAGGTCGTGTCTTCCTGTGGGGGCCGACCGACCACCGTAAAAGGCCAGATTGCCCCGGGTCGGTGGTACACCGCGTCCACCGTCATGACGGGGAAGTCGTGCGTCAGACTGTAGTAGCCGAGGTGATCGCCGAACGGTCCCTCCGGCTTCGTCCGCGTCGGGTCGATCCACCCCGAAATGACGAAATCGGCCTCTGCGGGAAGGGGGAGAGAGAACCCCTCCCCAACCCCTCCCCCAAGGGGAGAGGGGCATTCAAAGCCCCCTTCCTTCTTAGGGAAGGGGTTGGGGGGTTAGGTCGTACCATCGTGAGCCTGCGCCCTCCCAGCGCGCCCGCGAACGCCAGTTCCGGCAGCCCTTCGGGTAGCGGCATCACGGCCGCGACCGCCAGCGCGGGCGGTCCGCCCACGATCACGTTCACGCGCAAGCGCTCCCCGCGCCGAACCGCCGCCGCGTGGTGCGCGCCGATGCCGCGGTGGATCTGGTAGTGCAGCCCCACTTCGCGGTCCGGCTCGAACTCGTTGCCGCTCAACTGCACGCGGTACATTCCGAGGTTCGACTTCATCCAACCGGGGGTGTCCGGGTGCTCGGTGTACACTTGGGGGAGCGTCACGAATGCCCCGCCATCGAGCGGCCAACACTTCAATTGCGGGAGTTGCGAAACGGTCGTGGTGTGCTTGAGGATCGGCCCGGAGCGCACGAACTTGGGGCGCAAGCGCCACGCCAAAAGAGGCAGGTTCCAGTACCGCCACGGACGCTTGCGGGCGTTCGCGGGATCCGTTTTCAGTTCCACGAGCTTGCGCACATCGTCGAGCGCGTCGCGGAAAAGGAACCGGGCGCGTTCGACTGTACCAAACAGATTCGACACCATCGGAAACGGCGAACCCTTCGTGCGCGCGAAGTAGATCGCCGGTCCCCCGGTCGCATAAACGCGCCGCTGGATCTCGGCCGCTTCTAAGTGCGGGTCGATCTCTCGTTCGATGCGGACGAGGTGCCCGGCGCGCTCCAAATCGGCAACAGCAGCAGAGAGGTTACGGTGGCCCATCGATACTCGACTCGCAGAGACCGGCGCGGGCGGAAACAGATAACAAACCGCTTCGGGATAACCCCAGGCAACACCGTGAATTCGCGCCCGGCGCGGACATTTCGTCCCGGTTACTAACGATTCCGGCCCATTTCAGAAGATTCCTGAACCGACCCGAACAGGGGCCGTATGTTTCCCACCCCGAACGTTTGGAACCGGCCCGGTTCGGGCTTATGGTAGCGTATGAACCCGACCCCGGGTTTCGCCCAACTTGGTCGCGTGCCCCGCGAACCGAACTCCGCCTGGATCGTCGAGTGACATTTTCACCGCCCAATAAACCATTCCCGTGGCTCCCCGCGATCCTCGTGGCCGCGACGGCCGGCGGGGCCGCGGTGTGTGCGACCGCCGTCCCCCAACCGATCACCGGCCCACTCGTCGGGGTGCTCGTACTCGTTGCAGCAGTTCTGGGGTGGTGGGCCAAGCGCCCCGCACCCGTAGCGCGCCCGGTAATGAACACCGGACCGCACGATACGCTCTCGGAATCCGACACGCGCCTCCGGTTGCTCGAATCGGCCGTGGTCCACGCGCACGACGCGGTGGCCATCGTCGAGGCGACGCCCGGCAACGGACCGGGGCGGTCCGTGATGTACGTGAACGATGCGTTCTGCCGGCTCACCGGGTACGCGCGCGCCGACGTGATCGGGCGCTCGCTCTACATGCTCCGTGGCGCCGGGTCCGACCCCGACACACTCGCGCGTCTGGGGGCGGCGATGGCCGCGGGCACGCCCCTGCGCGTGGAACTGCGCAACTACCGCAAAGACGGCACCCCGTTCTGGGTGGACCTGAGCGCGGTCCCGGTCCCGGACCCGGACGGCAACCTGTCCCACTGGGTGATGATCCAGCGCGACATCGACCGGCGGAAATCGGCCGAGCGCCGGGCGCGGCAAACGGGCCAGTTGCTCCGCGCCATTATCGATGCGTTCCCCGGACCGATCAGCGCCAAGGACCGGGACAGCCGGTACCTGGTGATGAACCAGTTCCAAGCGGAACTTCTGGGCGTAACGCCCGAGGACGCGGTCGGCCGAACCGCGGCCGAACTGGTCGACGCGACCTACGGCGCGGTGACGGTCGAGCGGGACCGCGAGGTGATGTCCACCTGTCGCCCGGTCCAGTTCGAGGCGCGCTACCCGGCCCCGATCGGCGACGGGCGCCCGTGGCTGACGAGTAAGGCCCCGCTGTGGATGCCCGACGGGGTCGACAGCGAACCGGCCGGTGCCCGCGGGGTGGTCACCGTGGCGCTCGATATTTCCGCACTCAAAGCAGCCGAAGACGCACTGCGCCGGAGCGAAGAGCGCTACCGGCAGTTGTTCCGGGCGGTGCCGCACCCGGTGTTCGTGTACGACACCCAGACGCTCCGCATCCTCGCGGTCAACGAGGCCGCGATCCGCAAGTACGGGTACACGCGCGACGAGTTCCTGACCCTTACGGTGCCCGACATCCGCCTGGCGGACGACGTGAGTTACTCGCTCGCGTCGGTCGGTGACAGCAGCCTGCCCGACGGTCCGCCCGCGATCCGGCGCCACCGGACCCGGACCGGGGCGCTCATCAACGTCGAGGTGTCGTCGTTCGCCCTGAGCCTGGAGGGGCGCGGGGTCAAACTGGCCCTCGTGAACGACGTGACCGAGCGGCGCAAAGCGGAAGAAGAACTGCGCCGCAGCGAGGAACTGTTCCGCGGGATCTTCGAGAGCACCTCCGCGGGCGTGTCGCTCACCAACGCCGAGGGGCTGTTTGTTTCGTGCAACCCGGCGTTCGCGGCCATGCTCGGGCGCACCGTTCCCGAGGTACTCCAGCTCACGCCCGCGAGCATCACGCACCCGGACGACCTCGCCGAGCAACAAGTTCTGATGGACGAGGTGCGGACCGGAACCCGGGACCGGTTCAGCTACTCGAAACGGTACATCCGCCCCGACGGGCAAATCATGTGGGCCGAGCTGTCGTTCGCCGCGGTCCGCAACGCCGCGGGCGAGTACGAGTACGGCCTGGGCGTCTCCGTCAACGTGACCGAGCGCCGGCTGCTGGAAGATCAGTTGCGCCAGGCCCAGAAGATGGAGGCCATCGGCCAAATGGCCGGGGGCGTGGCGCACGACTTCAACAACCTGCTCACGGCCGTGCTGGGGAACCTGTCCCTGGTGCGCCTGCCGGACCACGACCCGAACCGCCCCCTGCTAACGGCTGTGGAACAGGCCGCGGCACGCGCGGCCGACCTGACCCGCAAGCTCCTGGGATACGCCCGCCGCAACCAACTCGTGTTCGCGCCGGTCGAACCGCGCGACGCGCTGGGCGAGGTGATGGCGCTCCTGCGGCACACGGTGGACCCGCGCATCCACCTGGGGATCGAGATCGACCCCGATTGCCCCCCGGTCCACGCCGACCCGACGCTGCTCGTTCAGGCCGTCATGAACCTGGGGCTGAACGCCCGCGACGCGATGCCCGACGGCGGCACGCTCACGTTCACGGCCGAACCGATCAACCTCCACGACAACGACGTGCGCCCGGCCGGTTGGGACGACGTGCGCCCGGGGCGCTACGTCCGGCTCGCCGTGTCCGATACCGGCACCGGGATGACGCCCGAGGTCCAGGCGCGCCTGTTTGAACCGTTCTTCACGACCAAGGCGATTGGTAAGGGGACCGGGTTGGGGTTGCCGATGGTCCACGGGATCGTGAAACAACACCACGGCTGGATCGAGATCTACTCCAACCCAGGCATCGGAACCCGGATCGAACTGAATCTGCCCATGTCCGAACTGATGACCACGCCGTCGCGCGCCCACTCGCGCACCCCGCTGCCGATCCCAATCCCGACCCCGTTCCCGGCACTCGCCCCGAGCGCGTCCGGTCCGGTACGCGCCCCGAGCGCCCCCACCCCGGCAACGATTCTCCTGGTGGACGACGAACAGATGATCCGCGACCTGGGCACCGCGGTTCTCACGCGGGCCGGGTACCGGGTGATTACCGCCGAAGACGGCCAGGAAGCGGTCGAAACCTTCCAGCGCGAGTTCGCGGACATCGCATTGGTGATTCTGGACGTGACCATGCCGCGCATGTCGGGCAGCGACGCCTCGCGACACATGATCCGCATTGATCCGAGCGTGCGCGTGCTGTTCTCGACAGGATATTCTGCCGACGATTTGGCCGAACTCGACGGGTCGCAGGGGTTACTCAGTAAACCGTACCGACCGCAGGAGCTGGTCGCCGCCGTGCGCGCCGCGCTCACGATCACGCCCCAACCCGTCGGTTAGTCTCGTTTTGAGACCCGTGCAGTGATCGAACGAGCCGCGACCGCAAGGGAGCAGGGCTTCCCGTATGTGGAACTGGGATTCCAAACAGAATCCCGTCCCACTCCCTTGCGGTCGCGGCTCGCTACAAGAAATGGAAACGTCACTAATTAGATCGCACCAAATGTGCCAAGAAATGCGATGAGGGCGGCACCACGTTGGTGCCGCCCTCCCGTATCTGTTCTGTGCGCAGTCGTTACACCGCGGCCATCACCAGCGCGCCGTTCTGTCCGCCGAAGCCGAAGCTCGTGGACAGACCGTACTTCACCTTCGCTTCGCGCGCGGTGTTCGGGATGTAGTCCAAGTCGCACGCCGGGTCCGGGTTCGTCAGGTTGATCGTCGGCGGATACACCTGCGTCTTCAGGCTCATCGCGAGCGCCGCCGCTTCGATCGCACCGCTCGCACCGATCGAGTGCCCGATCATCGACTTGATCGACGAGAGCTGCACGTTCTTGGAGTGCTCGCCGAACACGCGCTTCACGGCCGCCGTTTCCATCAGGTCGTTCAGCTTCGTGCTGGTGCCGTGCGCGTTGATGTACCCGACATCGCGGAAATCCACTTCCGCTTCAGTGAGGGCCGATTGAATCGCCCGCGCCCCGCCCCGCCCTTCCGGATCGGGCTTCGTTACCGAGTAAGCGTCGAACGTGCTGCCCCAACCCTTCACTTCCGCATAGATCGGCGCGTTCCGGGCCTTCGCGCGCTCGTACTCTTCGAGCACCAGAACCGCGGCGCCCTCGCTAATCACGAACCCGTCGCGGAGGCGGTCGAAGGGGCGCGAGCGCTCCCCGGGCGCCCGCCCGTTGGACTTGCTGAGCGTCCCCAGGGCGGTGTACGCGAGCAGCATGAGGGGGTCGATCCGGCTGTCGGCCCCGCCGCACAGCATCACGTCCGCGTCGCCCCGGGCCACGAGCCGGTACCCCTCGCCCACGGCCTGTGTACCGGCCACGCACGCGGTCACCACCGTGTTGTTCGGCCCCTGGCAGTTAAACGCCATCGAAATGTGTGCGGCCGCCATGTTCGGCAGGTACTTCAGCAGCCACAGAGGGAACAACGGCGAGTCCGTCCGGTTCGGGTCCGGGAGCTTCGTTTCGTCGAACTCCCCGTCTTCCTGGCAGGCGCGGGCCAGGAGCGGCGCGAGTTCGCCCAGGTCCATCGGCACGAGGCCCGTACCCATGACCACGCCGAACCGCTCCGGATCCGTGCTCGCCACGTCGAGCCCGCTGTCAGTCACGGCAAGGCCCGCGGCGCCGATGCCGAACTTCGCGGCGCGCCCCATGACCTTCACCGACTTGCGGAACTTGTCGGGAATGAACGGCTCCGGGTCGAAGTCGATGACCTCGCCCGCCACCCGGATCGGGTGGTTGGATGCGTCAAACGAGCGGATCGGGCCGACCCCACTGTGGCCCTCCACGCACGCTTGCCAGAAAGCGTCTTTACCGACCCCGTTGGGCGCAACGACGCCCAAGCCGGAAATTACCACCCTGCGCATGACGTTACCCCGAGCGGCCGTCCCTCTCATCCCTAAGCGGTGCGGCACGTCACGTCACCCCCGGGCCGACTCATCAGCACTTCCGCCGTCCCCGCCGACCCCTTAAAACCCCCATCTGCACCATCTTCCATAAAGTTAATCCGTGCTGCGGCTTCCTTCAATCCCCTCGACGGCGAGGAATCACACTATCTCACTCAAACTGCGCAGATTAACTCGTTACACTCGGCACAACCGGCCCTGAAAAGTCAGTTCCGACCCGATTGTTGGTGTGCGATACGTGCATCAGGTTGTGAGAATGCGAAGCGTGTGCCGGCTTGCGAGCCGCGCAACCGAGTCCCCGGAACGTTCTTTGGTCCCGGCCCCCCGCGGCGTTATAATCTGAACAAGTGGGCGGGGGTGGAGAACCACCCGAGCGCACTCTGCAAGGAACGACAACCAATGCTCTTCTCTCTGCGCTGCTGGACGGGGGGCCTCGTCCCCGCCGTCGTGTGGGTGCTGCTGTTCGGGTCCGTGGCGGGTGCGCAAGAAGCGAACAGCGCGCTGTTCGTGACCGTTCAAAACCCGATCACCAGCGACGTCGCCACGCGGATCGAGAACCAGATCAGCGCCCGCGCGAACGAAAAGAACGAAGAGCGCCGGGCGTGGGTCGTGGTGCTCGACTTCAACCCCGACGGCAAGCCCGCGTCGACCACCAACTTCGGCCCGTGCTCCGACCTCGCCAAGTTCCTCAGTAGCCCCAAGATGGCGGGCGTGAAGACCATTGCCTTTGTTCACGCCCCGGTGACCGGACACACGGTGCTCCCGGTACTCGCGTGCAAAGAAGTGGTGATGAGTAAGGCCGGGGCGATCGGCCCCGTCGTGGTCGAGGGCGTACCGGCACTTGAGGTGTCCGAGCAGGTCGCGTACAAGACCCGGTTCAACCGTGACGACCGCTGGCCCATCGTGCAGAAAATGTTCGACCCGAACGTGGCACTCGTGAAGGGCGTGGCGAAATCCAACGGCGCCCCGCGCTACGCGGACGCGAACAACCCGGAGTCGGTGTCCGCAATAACTTCGTATAGCATACAGTCGCCGGAGCCGCTCCCGTAAACGGCGTGCAGGACCGGCAGCCCGCGAGCTACCCGACCCCGGTCGCGCGAGCGGTCGAACTGGCCAGCGGGGTCGCGGAGAACCAGCGCGAGGTCGCCGAACTGTTCGGCCTCCTACCGCTCCGCTCCGACCCACTCGCCGGGCGCACGCCCGATGCGTACCAGTGGGCGCTCCGGGGCGACGTGGACGGCGCGATGAAGGAGTCTGTGAACCGCGTCATCCGCGACGTGCGTAAGAGGAAGGGGAACGTTCTCATCCTGACCCTGAACTGCGGCGGGACCGACCTCGAAGCGGCGCGCGCGTTGGCCGACGACCTCGCGGGCGCACAAACCGGCGACGACGCCCTGCTCATCATCGGGTTCGTGCCCGAATCCGCGCCCGACGCGGCCGCGGTCGTCGCGCTGGGGTGTTCCGAGATCGTGATGACCAAGCCGAAGGGCGCAGAGGGGGAGACAAAAGAGGCCGATCTGGGGAACTTCGAGCGCTACCTGAAGACCGCGAAACCGTCCGCGGTGGCCGCCCAGCGCCAGAGCTTGCGCGACTTCGCCGAACAGCGCGGCTACCCCGGCGTACTGTTTGAGGGGATGCTCAACCGCGACGTGGAGATCGTTCGGGCCGAGGGCGAGGGCAACAACCGCAACAAGCGGAAGTTGATGACGCGCTCCGAGTTCGAGACCGAACAGAAGGCCAGCCCCGGGCTGTGGAAGCAGGGCCGGGTCGTCAAGCAACCCGGCAAGCGGCTCGAACTGACCGCGACCCTCGCGGCCGAACTCGGTGTAGCCCGCCTCACCGTACCGACAACAAACGTGGACGAAGTGTGCAGCGCTTACGGCTTGGGGAAGGCGAAAAGCCCGGACCCGGGCTGGCTCGACAAGTTCGCCGAGTTCCTGCGCATCCCCGCGGTGACCATCATCCTCGTAATGGTCGGGTTCATCGGGCTGATCCTCGAACTGAAGGTGCCGGGGCTGACCGTACCCGGGATCGTCGCGGCGGTGTGCTTCATCTTGGTGTTCTGGTCGCAGTCACGGTTCAGCGGTGAAATGTTCGTACTCGCGCTCCTGCTGTTCATCCTGGGGTTGATACTGGTCGGGTTGGAAATCTTCGTGCTCCCGGGGTTCGGCGTGTGCGGGATCAGTGGCGTGCTGTTCATGCTGGCCGGGTTGGGGCTGGTGACACTGGAGCGCTTCCCGCAGACCTGGGAAGAAGCAGTCCCACTGGGGGTGCGGATCTCGACGTACCTGTTCGCGATGATGGGCGCGATGGTAGCCGCGTTCGTGATCGCGCGGTTCCTACCGCAAGTGCCCTACGCGAACCGGATGATGTTAACTCCACCCAGTGACCAGTCGAGCGCGACCGAAGTGCAGTTGCCCGGCGCGAGCGAGGCGGCGGAGTTGCTGGGGGCCATCGGCGCGAGCACGACCGCGTTACGTCCGGCCGGCGTCGTGCGGTTCGGGGAGAAGTTCGTGGACGTGGTTTCGGACGGCGGGTTCATCCCGTCCGGGAGCCGCGTTCAGGTAATCGCGGTCGAGGGCACGCGGATCGTTGTCAAAGAGGTTTAATGATCGTTTCGCGCGAAAAGCGGAAGCGTGTGGCGCGCGGGTCGTAAATCGTGTAAGTTTGGTTCCCGGACCGGGTGGGCGCGGTAGCGCGGAGCGGTTCGCGCGAAATCCTAAACCGAAAGGGCGCAATTAGATCGCTCCGGCGCCCGAGTGTTCGTACTCTTGCCCGTAGTACCGGGCGGAATGTGTCGCTCCATCACACTCACACGCGCGTCCCGCATGGATGACTATCTGATCATTGCGATTGTTCTGATGGCCCTCGGCGCGGGGTTGCTCGGGGCCGAGATCCTGGTGCCGACCGGCGGGTTCTTGATAGTGGGCGCACTGGTATTCTTCGCGCTGGCCGTTGGTATCATCTTGTACCAAGGTACGACCATCGAGGCCGTGGTCGCGATCGGGGGGCTGGCAGTCGGCTTGCCCGCGGCCGGGTTCGTTGCGGTTGCGGCGTGGCGCAGAATGTCGCTCGATAATGTGCTCGATGAAGTTTCCACCGATTCACCGATCGGGGTCGCACCCGAAGCGAACACACTCAAAGGGCGCGCGGGCAAGACGGTCTCGCCCCTGCGCCCCTCGGGTTCGGTCGAGTTCGACGGTAAGCGCGTGGACGCGATGACCGAGGGCATGATGCTCGACGCGGGCGTCTGGGTGCGGTGCGTAGACGTGAAGCGCGGGCAGGTGATCGTCCGCGCGATGGAGTCGCAGCCGGACGTCTCCGAGGTCGAGCGAGCCGATGCCGCTCTGCCCGCGCAATCAAAAGCCAGCGCTGCAGTCAGCGAAGAACCACAGAAGGACGAACCCAAAAAAGAAGAGCCGAAGCGCCCGCGCGACGATTTCGACGACTTCGACATTGGTCTCGATAAGATCTGACCGGGAATGATGTTCCGTTCCGAACCCGGCTCACCGAATCGCGCCCACGGTGATTCGTCTGGTCGCCGCCAAAAGTGAAGCGCAACGACTTCGATCAGTAACAAACGGTAATCGCAATCGCCGGGTCGGTGACCGACCCGGAACTCGAAAGGACCGACACCCGTGACGCTCTCGACGACGCTCTCGACCGCGCTCGCTCTGTTCGCCCAAGGCAAAGATGCGGTGAAGGACGGGGGCGGCCCGAACCCGGTGAGTACCGCCAGCATCATCATCATTGTGGTGGCGCTGGTCGCGGTCCTCATTTTCGTGGTGTTCCTCTTTCTGTTCTTCAGCTTCATCCGGCTCTGGATCCAGGCCCTTTTGACAAAGGCCGACATCGGGATCGGGAGCCTGATCGGGATGAAATTGCGGAACGTCGATTACGCGATGATCGTGCGCCAGAAGATCGCGCTCGTGCAAGCCGGCGTGCGCGTCACCACCGGGGAGCTGGAAAGCCACTTCCTCGCACGCGGTAACGTGCCGAAAACGGCCACCGCGGTCATCGCGGCGCACAAGGCCGGGCTCGATTTGCCGTGGCGTACCGCCGCGGCGATCGATCTCGCCGGGCGCGACGTGCTCGAAGCCGTCCGCACGAGCGTGAACCCGAAAGTCATCGACTGCCCGGACCCGTCCAAGGGCAAGCAGTTCCTCGACGCGGTGTGCCGTAACGGTATTCAGTTGCTCGCGAAGGCCCGCGTGACCGTGCGCACCAAGCTCGAACGACTGGTCGGCGGGGCGACCGAAGAAACGATCATCGCCCGCGTCGGCGAGGGCATCGTGAAGGCCATCGGCTCGGCCCACGATCACAAGGAGGTGCTCGCGAACCCCGGTATGATCTCGCAGACCGTGCTGCACAACGCGCTCGACGCGCAGACCGCGTTCGAGATCGTGTCCATCGACATCGCGCACATCGAAGTCGGCGAGAACATCGGTGCGAAACTCCAGGCGGACCAGGCGGCGGCGGACCTCCGCGTGGCCCAGGCCGAAGCCGAAAAGCGCCGCGCCGCGGCCGTCGCCCGCGAACAGGAAATGCGCGCGCTCGTCGAGGAGAACCGGGCGAAGGTCGTCGAGGCCGAGGCCCAGGTTCCGCAAGCCATCGCGGACGCCTTCCAGAAGGGCAACCTGGGCGTGATGGACTTCTACAACATGAAGAACGTGCAGTCCGACACCCTCATGCGGAACAACATCGCGACCATGACCGGCGGCGCGGAGGGTCAGAGCGGGTCCGGACGGTAGTCACCGCCGATACGCGGGCACACCAGTGCTCGCCGATTAGCAACAGGTTCGGTTCCTCGTTTTCGCTGGGCGGGGTTTGTCATGGGCGCGCTTCTGGTCGTGGTCATCCTCGTCCTCATCTCCACCGCGGTGGGGGCGCTGGCGAAGATCCTGAACAACATGCAGGAGGCGAGTAACAATCGCCGACTGGAGCGCGAGCGGTACGAGCGCAACAACCGAGCGGAGCGCGCCCGAAACGAGCGCGAGAACGAGCGGGCGGAGCGCCCGTCGCCCCGGGCCTCTCGGTCCACGAACACGGAAAGTACCAGTAGCGGTTCGGTGCGAGCCGCAAACTCGGACATGGACCGGTTCCTGGCCGAGATCGACCGTCTGCGTCGGAAGGCTTCGACGAACCCGAATCCGCCGCCCCAACCCGGCTCGTCGGCCCCGGTCGCGCCGGTGGTTCAGCCGATTAAGCCCCCCGCGGAATCACGCCCGCGCTCCCGCGTGGTCGCGGAACTGGCGGATTCGGCCGCCGCGTCGAGCGCCGCCGCCGGGTTCAGCATCTCGCCACAAGCACCGACGCGAACCGCGCCAGTCGCCGCACAAATCGAGGAACTGCCGGTCGCACAGGTGCTGCGCCCGACGTCCTCGACCGGCGCGCCCGCAACGAGGGTGACGAAACTCGTGGGCCGCGCCCGCCCAGCCTCGAAGACGAACTTCGGCAAGAACCTGACCGCACTCCTCGGCTCCGGCCAGGGCGTCGCGATGGCGGTCGTGCTGCAAGAGATCCTCGGCCCGCCCAAATCGAAGAAAGGTAAGGCGTAAGCAGTACGGGAATCAACAAACGAGCGCGGCCGGGAACATCCCGGCCGCGCTCGTTTGTTGATCTTAAGAAAACAATTCGATCTTCTGCTATCCCAGCACGGCCCGGCAACGCCCCATCAACCACGGCAGCAGTGCCCCTTCCTGCCACCGGCGCAGGGCTTTACCGGCGAGCACCGCGGCGTGGCGCGGGAGATACTTCACCAACCGGCGCCCGCGCACGTTCCGCCAGAACACGCGCTCCTCGTTACACGATTGCCGTTCCAGCGTGCGACGCGACGGGTTCCGGCCGTAGCTGCTCGATACGCGGTGCCACACCACCGCCCCCGGATCGTACACGATCTCGAAACCGAGGCGCCGGAGCCGGAACGACAGGTCCACGTCCTCGAAGTACGCGCCGAAGTGTTCGGGAAACCCGCCCGCGGCCAGTACCGCGTCGCGCCGGTAGAATGCGGCACACGCGCTGGCCCCGAATACGTATTCGGCCTTGAAATGAAGGGATGAAGGGGTGAAGGGGTGAAGGGGTGAGATTTCTTCCTCACCTGCTCTCCATTTCGCTCCTTCACCCCTTCTGTATTCCGAACCGTGCCCCCGCTTGGAGGCGAACCCGCCGAAATCGTACTCGTCTCCTGCGGTGTCGATGAGTGGTGGGAGGCCGCGCGCCCGGCGTTCCGAGTCGTTTTGGAGCACGAGCGGTGCAACGGCGGCGACGCGCGGGTCCGCGAACCGCGCGAGTGCGGAATCGGCCCACCCCTCGGTCACTTCCGCGTCGTCGTTGAGCAGTTCCACTAGTGGCGCCGAAGCCGCCGCGATGCCCGCATTAGCGGCGACACAAAACCCACCCGCTCGCGGGCGCCGCACAACTCGGACGCCCGCAAATTCGGCCGCCGCCTGCGAAACCGTCGCCCCGCGTGAGCCGTCGTCCACGACGATCACTTCGGTGTTCGCAGGTGCGAACCGAGCGACGCTCGCGAGGCACAGCCGGAGCAAATCGGGGCGCGAGTGAGAAGGGATGACGATCGAGAGTCTGGGGAGCGGAGCGCGGAGCGTGAATGGAGAGGGGAACGGTCCCGGCACCGGCATATCATGGGTCCGCATCGGGCGCTCCGCGTTACTCCGTGCGGCCGTCCTGTTCGGCGGCGATCGGGTGGAGGAACGACGCGGCGAACCGGATGCGCTCGGCGGCCTCCTGTTGGCGCCCGACGGCCACGTCCGAGACCAATCGGCGCATTTGATCGAAACAACGGGCCGCGTCCGAATCGCCGCGCACCTTTGCCCACAGTTGTCGCGCACCGGCTTCCGCCCACACCGCACTGGACAGGAGCCGCGCCTGCCACCCGGACCAGTGCCGGCGCGTGTACGTCAGAAGCGCGTGCCGGGTAACGAGACGGAGCGGCGGCGGCACCCGGCGCGCGTGTAGAGGCCAGTGGTGCGTGACCTGTAGGGCCGGGTCGAACCACACCTGCCACCCGTTCGCGGCGGCGCGCCGGCAAAAGTCCACGTCCTCGTAGTAGAGGAAGAACGATTCGTCCAAGCCGTTGAGTTGCTCGAAGCACTCGCGGCGCACGAGCAGGCACCCGCCCGTGGCCCATTCGACCGGACTTTGGACCGTGCGCCGGTTCACGTGGCACTTGCGCCGGGCGCGCGGGAGGCAGAGCCCCGCGAGCGTGCGCCCGAGCGAGGGGAACGGCCCGGTCGAGGGTTGCGGGGAACCGTCGCGGTTGAGGAGCCGGAAGCCGATCACGCCCACGTCAGCAGGCAGATCCCCGCGGGCCGCGCGCCCGAGCACGTCGTCGAGGAACCCGTCGGGTACGGTGATGTCCGGGTTCAGCAGGAGCACCCACGGCCCGGTACTCTGTCGGCACCCGCGGTTCACGGCGGCCGCGAACCCGAGGTTGGCGTCGTACCGGCGCACCGAAACGCCCCGGAGCCGCGCGACGCGGGCCGCGAGCGGGTGGGCGGGCGAACCGTTATCGATGATTTGGATCTGAGCCGCGCCCGTGCGAACCACGGCCGAGCGCCGGAGCTGGCGCACGAGGCGGGCCGTGTTTTGCCACTGGCAGAAATTGACGACGACGACCGCAAGCTCAGTGGCCGGCGGCGCGGGGGCGCGACGCGGGGCGGTGAGCGCGAGTTCGTGTCCGTGACCGGGTGCGGCCACGGGCGCGTGCGGCGAGGTGCCGTCTGGCGAGTGTGCCAGGGCCATGCGGGTTCCTTCCCTGTGCCGGCCGCGGGTCCACCCGCGGTCGCACGATGATACGCACAGGACGAAACCCAATGCAAGCGGAACCTGTGCCGGGTACCTCTCCGCTCCCGGCGATTTTGGGCGCGGGTCAGTTTTACCCTTGTACTCCCCCGTTTTCAGGAGCGGCAGCACGCCCACGTCGACCACGAAATACGCGACTGGTGCGAACCCGGGCGAACTCAAGTTGGAGCAACCGGCGCGGTGAGCGAACCCTTCGCCGGGACGCCAGTCGAGTGCGCTCGCGCGAAATTCGGTACAACCCGAGTGTATCGTCGACGAGCTTCGCGGGTCCGACGGCGGACCGAAGAGAACCCCGTGGGTACCGCGTTCGTGGGTTTGGCGCACGCGGGCGGGTGCGAGGTCGTCCGCTGGGGGTGGCTGGGCACGCGCTACGAGATCATGAGCCGCACCGCGAAGCTGGCCCTCAACGCGATACGATTGGAACTGATGAAACCAAGTAGCACATCAACCGGTTCTGAACTCACGTGTCGGATTGAATTGCCGGCCGAACCAAGGGTGCTTGCATGGAACCGACGAACACCGAGATACGGATCGCGGGTTACTTGGCGGCAAGTTTGCTACTTGAGCGCGAGCCAAAACAGTGGCACGCGCTCGTGTTGCTCGATTCCGGTAAAGAAGCGAGCGACTTTATTCAGGAGCACACGGTGTCTCACCTCTGTCTCCGCTTTGATGACATCGAAGAACCCCGTGTGAACAAACTAACGCCCACGAGATCCCAAATCGCACAGGCACTCGAATTCGCCAAAGGGAAAGACAAACTGCTCGTAAGTTGCCGGGCCGAGCGCGGGCGAAGCGTTGCTCTGGCCTACATCATCTGTTGCCGGACACGCGGAATTTCTGAAGCTCTCAACCTTCTCGACCCGACACGTCACCGGCCCAATCGACTCGCTGTTAGCCTCGGCGACACGCTCCTCGACGCGCCCTGCGCACTCGATTCGTTCGACGACTGGCGCCGGCGCCACGCACACGTCCAGTTGTCCGAATACTACGACGAGATGGAGAAGGAATTCGAGACACTGGAAGCCCAAGGAGCCACGAACCGCATCTGTGGACCGTGAGCCCACCCACAGGTGAATTCCGCCGAAGTAAAGATGCGACTGAAACGCAATCGGAGCACTCGGCGTTTGTCGGCAATGAGCTGCGGCACAAATTTACGGGGCAACTTGACGACCCAACCGGTTGCAATTGCGCCTCGGTTGTATGCCTATCAGTAGCGAACTAGCCGACAACTGATTTAGGCAAACACACTCACGTCACTTTAGGTCCAAATAATTCCCAAAATTTCACCCTACTGAGACGCCAATTATTAGGCACTTCTGGTAATGTGTAACGTCTCACCTATTTCGATCGGTCAGTCGCTCAGGAGCAAAACGTGATTCGCAGCGCCCAAACGTTCATCATTTCAGCTACACTCGCTCTTACATTTCACTTGGTTACCGCGTCCGATGTCCGGGCCGGCTTCATTAAGAACATCAGTACCGGGTTCAACAACACGACCAGCACCTTGTTGTCAGATGGCACCGCGGACGATGATTACGTAATCGGGTCGGGTGGAACCGGAGGGCACAGCGGAGAGGTTCCGCTCGTTCGGACCGCTCCGCTCCCGGGTACATGGCTAGCGGATAGTGCCTCGACGGGATCGCGCTGGCTCGTACTCTCGGGTAAGGGCTTGGAGGGCGTCGATGTCGGAGCCGGGGTATTTTTCTTCGACATCGTTGTGGACCTCACGGGCTTCGACCCGGCCACTGCTCAGATTGCCGGGCTTCGGTACTCCGCGGACAACAAGCTCGTTGCGGTACGGATCAATGGCACGGCCGTGTTCACACAAGACGGCAGCTTCGCTGAAGAGTTCCAGTCATTTCGCGATCTCGGAAGTGTGGGGCTCGGTCAATTCCATAGCGGGCTCAATGTGATCCGGTTTGAAGTGGACAACCAACTCGGGTCCGACTCCCCTCTGGGTTTGCGCGTGGAAGGCACCGTCGAGGGTCAGTCGGTCACTGCCACGCCAGAACCGAGCGGCCTGATGTTGCTTGCGACGGGCGCGGTCACCACGCTCGGCTGGAAACGGTTACGAAAGACCAATCGCGCTGAGAGGTAAGTGCTTGTGGAGCCGAATCCGGTTGGATTCCCCAATGACGAGCCGTAACCGTAAGGGCGAGGCACCCATTGCGGTCGAGGCTCGTTTACCCCGCTGGGACGAGCCCGTCACTTAACAAACACTGTGCCGCACCGGCTCGCGCTCAGCGAATGATTTTCCGAATCGCGCCGCTCAACACCGCGGTTCGCAAGGAACTAGTTCGAGCAAAGGACGGCACGTAAGGTGGCCGACATGAACAAACCGGAAGTCGCTCGACCGACCGAGGACGTGTATTGCTGGTTGGAGGCAGAGTCGTCGATCATGCTCAAAGCCACCACCCGGTTCGGTGACCCTGTGGAACTGACGGCCGATGAAGCGCGGGCCATCGCCGCCACGCTTACGACACTGGCCGAACGGTTGGAACCGTTGACCGACAAGCGCGCCGGATCAGGCGCGCCACGAATGCCCGACGGCAGATCACCCATCACGCGCCCAACTTCGCCTTCGCGTCGTCGAGAATCGCCTTCGTCGCGGTCGCGCCCACGCGGGTCACCCCGATCGCGCGCACTTCCATCAGCTTCTCGAACGTGCGGACCCCGCCCGCGGCCTTCACCTGCACCCACGCCGGGCTGTGCTCGCGCATCAGCTTTAAGTCTTCGACCGTCGCGCCCGTTTCCGCGTAACCGGTGCTGGTCTTCACCCAGTCCGCGCGCACGTCGCCGCAAATGCGACACAGTTCTCGCTTGTGCTCGTCCTTGAGGTAGGCGTTCTCGAAAATCACCTTCACCTTCGCAACGCGCGCGTGGGCCGCGCGCACTACGGCCGCGATGTCGTCGGCCACGAAGTTCCACTCGCCGCTCAGCACCTTGCCGACATTGACCACCATGTCGAGTTCGGTCGCACCATCATCCATTGCGCGCTCTGCCTCGAACACCTTCACCGCCGTAAGGTGCCCGCCGTGCGGGAAGCCAATCACCGTACTCGCCTGCACCATGCTGCCCGCCAGGAGCTTCGCCGCGAGCCGCACCGCGTAAGGCTTGATGCACACCGACGCGGCACCCAACTCGCGCGCCAGGAGGCACCCGCGTTCGAGGTCCGCGTCCGTCAGATTCGGTTGGAGCAGCGAGTGGTCGAACATCCGGGCGAGGTCGGCAATAGTCGGGTTGGTCACGGTACACCGGTGAGAGGAGAACGAACGGTTGGAGTCAGGATACCGGCGATTCGCGCCGAACCCAGGTGCCCTTCCCTCGCACCCGAAACGAGCAATCGATGAACCTCGATACAAAGGCACCTCACACCACAAAAGCAGCGATTTCAGTTGCATTTTGAATTTTTGTACACTATAATATACACATGGATCAAAGTATTCGGGAGACACACTCCGAACGGAAGTGCCGCAAACGTGGAGTATTTGGTGGTGAGTGTTAGCCCCCAACACCACGATTCGGGTGGTTTTTCAGCAAATGTTAGCCTCCGTTGCTAATCCGAGTGAATGAACAGCGCCCAAAACCGCGTTTTTTAAGGTGATTTGTGCAAACACCCTTCGACGCCGCCCGCACCGGCCCAAAACGTTAGCAAATGTTACTCGGGCCGACAGTTCGGGTGGCAACGAACACCGCGTTGGGGAAAAGTTCCTCGGCCGCGGGGAGTGTGGAAGGCTGCGAAGGTTCCCGGCTTCCTCTCGGGTCGAACCGACTTGCACGAGCCGCTCTATTCGCCGCGCGTGCGTTCAAACGCGACCGACCTTGACCCTCTTGGGGGGGATGGTATGCGTGAAGTGACTCCTAAAATATCCCCCAACGGCCCCGGAGAATCCCCCATGCTTCGTGCCCCGTTCGCCGGGCTGTTCGTCGTCCTGTCCGCGGCGCACGCGACCGCACAACCGGGTGTGTACAAGGGCACCATCACCGACCCCGAAGTGAAATTGCGAGCGGGGGGTAGCGATCAGTACCCGGATACCGGCACGCTGCGTCAGGGCACTCCGGTAGTAGTCGAAAAAGAAGAGGGAAACTGGCTCGCCATCACCGCCCCACAAGGGTCAATCAGTTGGGTGCAAGTCCAATTCATCCAAGATACGCAGAAGGACCAACCTCCAGAAAGCCGGACTAGTCCTCGCAGTGTGTTCGTGGAAACGGACACAGATGTGGATGTGACTATTGCAACGGGCAAAGTGGGTTTAGCTCAGCCACTTCAGATTCGCCGCGTGAAGCTCCCACCTGGCACGGAACTTTTCGTGATCGGGCAAAGCGTGACCTTCTCCGGGAAGACTTGGTACCCGATCCTTCCGCCGCACGGAGATGTGCGGTGGGTACCGAAAACAGCCGTGCGGCTCGAAAAGGCCGTGAATACCGAGTACACTGTCCACGTTAACGAACACGCGACGCCGATCGCACCGGGGAGCACCGCCAGCCCAGCAGCAACGCCTGCGGGCGGACCGGTCGCGAGCATTCCCGGCCCCGCAGTCACTCCAACGGCCGGCACAACGGCGAGCAAGCCCGCGGTGAACCACCCGCTCTGGATCAAGGCCGAAGCCGCCGAACGCGACAACCGCATCAAGGACGCGGAAGACCTGTACTTCCAACTCGCGGAAGAAATGAATCGCACCGGCGGCGATAACGAGATCGTGAACCAGTGTTTCAGTCGCGTTCACATGCTCCGCCGGAAGGAGCGAGAGGCACGCGGAACGCCCACAAGCACATCCGCGACGCCGACGAGCCTCATGAAACCGCCGACCACGCGGGAAGACCGCAGTGTCCGCCCGGGAACACCGGAAGCCCTTCCCCCAGCGGCGAATACGACCGGCGCGAAGGATGAACGCGAGACGCTGCGTGGTGTACTTAAATACTCCACACTAACACCTCGTGGCCTCAATGGTCGCCTGTATATGATCGAGTCGCCTCAAGGCGGGGAAGTAAAAGCTTTCGTCGCAGAAGGTACCGGCGTCGATCTGTCTTATTATGTCGGCCGATCTGTCGAAATAACTGGTTCTGTGACAACGGCTTACGGCCTCAAACGGACGTGTATCGTCGCAACCAATGTAGAACTGTCGCGATAGCTACCAGCAACGTGAACTCAAACACGACGGCCCGCGGACACGAGTCCGCGGGCCGTTGGCGTTCCATCAGTAGACAGCATCGATCAGTGATTGAGCATAAATTCGTTAGTGTTGAGCAGCGCCCAGAACACGTCCTGGTAAAAGGTTACGTCGTCCGGCAACGCCCCCGGAACCGCCGCAATTCCGCCACTGGACGGCTTCGGTGTGGTCGTGCCCTTCGGCGCCGGAGCACTGAGGTTAATCGTCGCCCGTCCGTTGCGGACCTGCTCCAGTTTCACGACTTCTTCGCGCGACGGGTGTCGGCTCACGGTCATCATGAACAGTTCGCCGTAGATGCTGCTCGGGTTGCCGCGGTGCTTCTTCACCACGTCGGCCACCACACCCTTGTCCCGCGCGGTGCCGACCTGGTCGTTCAGATCCTTGCCATTCATCAGGAGGAGCGCCTGAACGACGGTCCCGTTGAAGCTCAGTTCGTTGCCCTCGTCGTCACCGAAGTTGCGGACCAGTTTCCCAGTCCAACTAAGTTTCAGAGCCTTGTATTCGGCTTCTTTGAGGCGACCTTCCGCTCGCGTGGCCAGCGAGAGCGAATCGAACAGCACTTCTGGCGACATTGCCTTCAGCGGCATCCGGGCGAAGTACGGGTCGAAATCCGAATGCGTGAGTGACTTACCGCCGATTTTCTCTTTCCCGGTGACGTGGCTCAGTTGGTACACGTCGCTGGTGCAGATCCATTCGAGCAGTTTCTTGGTGTCGTGGTTGTAGTTCTTGAACTGCTCACCGAGGTACGCGAGCAGTTCCGGGTGTACCACTTCGTTGTCGCTCTTGAAGTCGTCAACGGTCGGGTCTTTCTGCAGCCCGCGCCCGAACAGGTGGCCCCACAACCGGTTCACGTAAGCCTTCTCAAAGTTGTCGTGCTGGATCACCCAATCAGCCAAGATCTGGCGCCGGGTCTTGGTACCCGCTGAGGCCGACACGAGGTTCTTCGCGGACTTCTCGCCCTTTTCGGCCTGCACGAGATCCTTGAGCATCACCGGGTAACTGGCCCGGCGCTGCCCGTCGCGGCGCTCGAACAGCACCATACCCTTCTTGTTCCAGTTGGGCATCTCGCGGAGTTCGACGAAGTTCTGCGTCTGCATCGCCTTCTTCTGCATGTTGTTCTGAAGACCCACCTTCTCCGTCTGACGGAAGAAAGCGTTCACGCCCCAGAAGTCGGCTTGCAGCCACTCCTTCGCCTGCGGGTGGTCGTGGCACTGGGTGCACTGCGTTTGGATTCCGAGGAACAGCTTGGTCACACGCGAAGTAACCGGCACGTTGTCGTACTTGCCGAACTCTTCGAGGTCGACGCGCTGGCCCTTCATGTCGGACTGGATCGCGTCGCCGAGGTGCCGGAACACGAAGTGGACCGCGCCGTTCTCGTTGCTTTTGCCGGTCGCGGTGATGAGTCCGGTCACGAAGTCGCGGTACGGCGAGTTGTTATCGAGCTGGTCTTCCAGCCACATCATGAGCTGTTCGCGGTAGATCGGGTCCACGCCACTCCGGGTGAGCAGCCACACGGACCAGATTTCCGCGAAGTTGCGGGCGTAGGCCGCGGAATAGTCGATCGGGAACTTCGACAGCCCCGAGACCGCGGTCACGGCCTTACCGTTGACCTTCGGGGTGTATTTCCGCTCTTGCAACAACCGCTGCACGAGGCGCACGCGCTTGTTCGGCCCCCGGTCCTGCTCGAAGTCTTGGATCTCTTCGACGGTCGGGATGCGCCCGACCAGATCGATGAACACCCGGCGCATAAACTCGTTATCGGTGGCTCGCTCGGCCGGCTTCTTGATGCCCGCTTCTTCCCACTTCTTCGCGATCAGTTCGTTGATTTTCTGCGTCTGCGGGGTGACGCCGGTCGGAGCGGCGGGCTTCGGGTCGTCGACCGCGGCCGACGTTTGGGCCGCGGCGCAGAGAACGCCGAGAAGGAGCAGAGAGCGGATCATCCGGATTCCCCTTTGAGGGTTCGTCTGTCGTGAAAGCCGCCTCCGGCGCGATCCGGGGCTGGTAAACTGTATTTGGTGTGCGTTCTGGTAGTGTAGACCAGTGCCGTGGGGCCAGTCTAACGATTTCCACTTTCGACCGGGCTTATCGCCCCACCAAATTAAGACGCGGGGCACGCCAACAGAGTTCCCAAACTTCCCTGGCGCGTGCGGTTAGACGCAGCCCCGCGAAGCCGCCTCGATTCTGTCGGAGTTACGAAATGCGGTTCCCACTAAAAGAAATCGCCCAGTACATTCGCTCGGCCTCGACAGAGGAACTGCTCGACCGCGTAACGGTGTACCGCGAAGGAATGGAACCCGCCGCGCTCGACTTGATGGAAGGCGAACTGGACCGGCGCGACGTGACTCGCGCGGACATCGCCGACCACGACGCCAGACAACGCGCGACCGCGATCATGCTCCCCGACGGGACAGCGCAGCGGTGCGAGCGGTGCGACCGCCCGGCCGTTTACCAACGTCGCGGGTGGCACAGAACTTACGGTTGGCTCCCGGTGTTTCGGCGCACCTTCTACCTCTGCCGGTTTCATCAACCCGGGGCCAAAGCGAACCCCGCTACAGATATCGAGTCATAGGAGAGTAATCGCAAAAGTGGTGCTCTCAACTATGTCACAACAGAAGAAGCAGATCCGGCAGAAGTTCCGAAGCGCCGTATTTGTGCGAGATGCTTTCACCTGCCGAACGTGCGGGTTTGTTTCAGGTCCGGAATCGGCCGAAAACGAACTCGATCCCCATCACATTACGGACCGCAATGAAATGCCAAATGGCGGATATGTGGCCGAAAACGGCATCAGTTTGTGCGCATCCTGCCACGAGAAAGCAGAAGCTTTCCACCGCGGAGATCCGGTCCCGCCGGGATTCGCCCCGGCGGAACTGTACGCACTGGTTGATTCGAGTGCAGAAGACGCGCGAGCCGCGTCCGAGCGGCTCGGTGACTGACAGTTACTTGGAAGCGACGTCCTTCGCAGCGGCCTCGGTCACTTCCGAGAACCGCACGTTGAGTTGCTCACTGAGCCAGCTCTGAACGGCCGGCGTGTACGGGAACTTGCCGCCCGTGATGAGCTTCTTCATGCGGGCGTCGCGGTTGGCGCGTTCTTTCCGCTTGAGGTGCCCGTTAACGGTGCGAGAAATCGCGCTGTTATCCCGAATCCGGTCATACCGGATGCGGGTCGACATACGTTCGGCCATGTTTCGACTCCACCAGCGGTTGCGACTATTTCAAGATTTATCAAGATACGGCGCACGACGCATTGCGGGAAGGGTCGATCGGACCTTTACCGCGCCCGTCACCATAGAGAGCCAAACTCACTTCGACTCGGTCTCCGGCAAACTGATCACGGGCGGGCGCACACGGCGCACCGGTTCGTCCAGAGATCGCAAAAACGCTTCTAGATCGGCCAGGTCTTGCTTATTTAGCCCCAGAGATTTCAGAAACGGCGACTTTGTTGGGAAGTTCGGATCGTCCTTGTGCTTCTCGGTGCGGCGCAGTGTGGGCATCCCGGCGTTGTACATCCGCAGCACGCCGTCCAACTCGAAGAGACCGTTGTGCATGTACGGCGCGGTTCGGCCGATGTCGCGCAGCGACGGAGTTTTGAACGCGCCCACGTCCGCTTTCTCTTTCGTCACACGGAACCGTCCCAGATCCTCGAACTCCCGACCGTAGTAGCTCAGCCCGACGTTGTGGAACTTTCCGTCCGATAGGGTCGGGCCGTTGTGACAGTGCAGGCACCGGGCGTCGGTCCGAAACAGGTGCAGCCCCCGAACTTCGGAATCGGACAGCACCTCGTTCTTCCCCTTGAGGAACGCATCGAACCGGCTGCGCCCGCCGACCACGGTTCGCTCGAAGCACGCGACCGCCTGCGCCACGCGATCCAAGGTAATCGCCTTCTCGCCAAATGCTTTCTCGAATAAAGCCGGGTATCCCGCGACTTTTTCCAGGCGCCCGACGAGTGCCTTCTCGTCCGCGCGCATCTCGTCGGGGTTCGCCAATACAGCCTTAACCTGAGATTCCAGCGAATCGGCCCGTCCGTCCCAGAAATACGCGATTCCAAACGCCACGTTGCTGATCGTCGGCGCGTTCCGTTTGAGCGGCTTGCGGTCGTGACCGAATGATGTGGTTCGCCCGTCCGCCCAAGCGAGGTCCGGGTCGTGGCAACTCGCGCACGCGGCCTGACGGGTGCCCGATAACCGCCCGTCGAAGAACAGTGCCCGTCCGAGTTCTTCCTTTTCTTTCGTGTGCGGATTGCCCTTCGGGTGAACCGGAGCCGGGAGCAACCCCAGTTCTCGGTGCTCGGCACCGGGGTCGAGCGTCGGCTTCGGCCACTCCGCGGGTGGTTTGGAGTACGCAACTCGAAGTTCGGTCGCGCGCGCCTTCGCCTGCTCCGCGGTCGGTTCCGGCCGAGGTGGAAGTCGAGCGGGGGCCGGGTCTTGGCAAAGCACCACGCCCCCGGCCGAAAGCAGGACAAGAACCACACCGACGCGCATCAATAGTCCCCTGAAATCACTTCTCCGCCCTCACGGGTGAGAAGCGCGGCGATCACCTCGGGTCGGATCGACTGGTTGACGGACCGAACGGAACCGTCCGCGAACAGGACGTTCGCCGCACCCGGGTGGAAGGCGTAGATCCCGTTATTGTTATTGCAATTCACGAAGCAGTTCCCGTCCCCCACTCCGTTCGCGGCGAAACCGTTGATTACGAATATGTTCGGCACAGCCCAGCCACAGTTCGCAGCCGTCGGGGTTGTTGCAGAATCGAGCTTACCGGCCTTCCAAAGCTGTGGGCGGCCGGCCGATTCGACCAGCGCAATCGAGTTCGAGGTGCCGTCGGTGATCGCCGTGACTCGCACGTACTGATTGGTGTCCGACCCAATGACCCCGTCCGTGTTTGCGGGCGCGGTTCCGGGAATGAAGCCCTTCCCGGCGGACCCGTTGGCTCGCGTCACGTAGAAGAGGCTGCTCGGACCGTAGTGACCGCCGTAGTCGGAGGCAGCCGTCGGGTACTTCACGCCGCTCTCGTCTGCTGAGTTCGTCTGGCCGAACCGGTCCGCGGGGGCCGACGGGCACACCATGATCTTGATCGGCGTCGCCAATACGCCCTTGTTCGTTGAGTGGTTGTACTTCTGATCGAATCGGTACTGACTGCGGACGTTGTCTTGCTCGATGTACGGCAGGAGCTGCACACCCCAGTAACTGAGCACGCCGTTAATGCTTTGTTTGGCACACGGGAAGCCGCCCTGAGCCGACTCGAAGTTGTGGAACGCGAGCCCGAGTTGTTTGAGGTTGTTCTGGCACTTCATCCGAGCCGCGGCTTCGCGAACCTTCTGCACCGCGGGGAGCAACAAACCGATCAAAATTGCGATAATCGCAATCACAACCAGCAACTCAATGAGGGTAAAACCGCGTCGGCGCGTGCGGTGCATGAAACTCTCCGGGTGTTAGCGGCCGAAAGCTTGACACGCGAGAGGTGAGCGACAGGGCCGCATCCCGAACAATGGCGGTGCAATCTCGGCGGGGCATATTGAGATCAAATCTCATCTATTAGAGTTACGTTAGGGGCTTTGCCAACCGAGTCAAGGGAACTCAGACCAGGTTCGCCCAACACAGACGACTCGAACTCGTTGACACCAACAGCGACCATTTCTCAACAGAACGCACACCGCACTTCCCCGCCCGGTGCGATCTACCACCCGAACTGACAATCGCTAACGTTTCCGGATCGGGATGACACCCTGGCGATTAAAACGCGACAACTCTTTTCACCACAATCACTTCGGCAACACTATCCGTTCTCATGCACCTTCAAAACGGATAACAATTGCTAACATTCTTGTGGCCCAAACCACTGCCATCGAGCCGTAACCGCCTGGTTGGTCAATGACTAACTCCACAACGGCCCATGAACTATAATTCAGTCCACTACAACTACCCAAATCATATCGCAGTGAACAGAAGAATACAAACATTTTGAACGGATTCTGCCACTTCGCATACGCGCCCGATGCGCTCACGAAGTGATGCGCTCAAAATCCCAGGGTGCCCACACGTTCCCGGTTGCACCGGCGGGCGCGAACGAATACACGATTCACTACCCCACTGCGGAGAACTTGCCCCTTGTTGATGCTGAACTCCGTCGCTGTTGAAGACACGTTCGCTGAAGCGTTCCCCATGACGGCCACGCGCGTGCTAGTCACGGCAGAAACGATCGGGTGGGCGCGCATCGCCGGGCAAACCGCGACCGGGTACGCCGCGAGCGTCATCGGTTGCGACGCGGAGGCCGGGATCGAGCGCGAACTTTCCCCCAGCGAAACGCCCGACGGACGCCCGGGGGTGTCACTGTTGTTCTTCGGTTTCAGCCGCGACGCGCTTCAAAAAGCGGTGGTAAACCGCGTCGCGCAGTGCGTACTTACGTGTGCAACGACCGCGTGCTTCAACGGTCTGGAAGGCGATCTGGGCAAAACCATCCGCGTCGGCGGAACGTTGCGCTACTTCGGCGACGGTCGGCAAATCAGCAAGCTACTCAACGGGAAGCGTTACTGGCGCATGCCGACGATGGACGGCGAGTTTCTGTGTGAGGACGTGTTCGGCACTGTGAAGGGCGTGGGCGGCGGAAACTTCCTCATCCTCGGCGAAACACAGGCCCAAACACTCGCCGCTGCGGAAGCCGCGGTCGACGCGATCCGCCGGTTGCCCGGTGTGATACTCCCCTTCCCCGGCGGCGTGGTGCGGTCGGGGAGTAAAGTGGGGAGCAAGTACAAGGGTCTAAAGGCGAGCACCAACGACGCTTACTGCCCGACGCTCCGCGGGGTAGTCGCGTCGGCACTCCCGGAGGACGTAAACGCGGTGTACGAACTCGTCTTCGACGGCTTGGACCTCGCCACAGTCGAGCGCGCGACGTGGGAAGGGATGCTGGCCGCGACCCGGTGTCCCGGAGTGAAGCAGATCACCGCTGGCAATTACGGCGGGAAGCTCGGTCCGCACCACATTCACCTGTCGAAGCTCATCCGGGGAGCCAGTTGAGCGGCGGGCGCCCCACGACTTGCGAACAGCTACCTCTCCACATCTCCTGGTAACAGCGTTTGAGGGAGTTTGGTGAGTTTCCCTCGCCCCGCTTCGTAGGTCACCACCCACGCGCGATCGAACACCGAACCCTTCCACTTGTCCGGAACGTCTCGCACTTTGAGCGCCTCTGCGAGTTCCGGAATGTTCCCGTGGTGCCAGCAGATCAGCACGGTTTTGCCTTCGTACTTCGGGTTCGTCAGCAGTTCGGCGGCGAGTTTGGCGTAATCGTCGTTTGCGAACCGCGAATCGATGTCGAGTTTCAGCTTCTTGGCGAGCGGGGTGACCGTTTCAATCGGCCGGTCACTGCGTTTGGAAGCGCTCGACGCAAAAATGAAGTCCGGCGCGGGAAGTGGATCCGGGCGCGAGTCCGACTTCTGAAACAGTTCGGGGAGCGCGTCCGCGCGCTTCTTCCCAACCGCACTCAGACCGCGTTCGTTTTCGTCGTCCGGTTTCTCTGCGTGGCGAATGATGATGACTCGCGCCGGGTAAGTCGGCTTCGTACAGCCACAGGCGATAAGGAATGCAACAGCAGTGACGACTCGGATGAACATCGCGTGTTCCTCGCCCGCGTATCAGTTTAACAGACGGCACCGAACGGAAATGACGAGCACGAGTTCTGCCGGTGAGCAGTTTCGTGCGCGACGAGAGTTCTCGCGCCTCACAAAGCAAACGACCCGACACAACTAACGTTGCGCCGGGCCGGTAATCATCAATGCGGGTCACGCACTCAGCCACAAGTCCCACACGTCGAAGCGTCCGTGGTGGCCCACTTCATCGCCTCTTCGGAATTCTTGTTCAGGTGAACGTGCCGGTCCACGTGGTCGACCATTGAAGTCGGCAGGAAATGGTGCTGACCATCGGAACAACTGTCCCGTGTCAGCTTGATCGCGGTCCCCTCCACCTTATCCACGGAACCGACCTTCTTGCCGCACGACGCGATCACGTCCATGTGCTGGCGGATGCCCGCGAGACCCGCGTCCGACCCTTCGGCCCGCCCCGGCCCCACACCCGTCTTCTCCTTCACCCAATCGGCCGCGTTCCCGACGTTCTCGGCGATCCGGGTGCCGACTTCTTGGAGCTTCTCTTTGGTGCTATCGGCCATGATTGGTTCTCCCATCGCGTAATTAAGGGCGGCAGTTCCCTGCCGGATTCGCAGCACGAGCCCGCTGCGGACGAGTTGGCTAAAAACGCAATCGACGTGCCACGGGGACAGCGGAAATTGCGCGGGCGGAGGAGCACCCGAATCCCCGACGGGACGAGACATTGCTTCATCCGTCACAATGCCAACAGGATGGATCATCGAGTTCCGCGTTCTCACGCTGAAAAAAATGCTATCTTCCTGCCGTACCTCTTGAGATCGGTCATTCGCCCGTGCACGCCCATCGGTTCCGACCGGCTCGACCGGCCCGAAACGATCAGGTTGTAGCGGAAGAATTCGGCCGATCCTCAATCTTCCGCGAGGGTGCGATGAGTCGGTGGCACGTCCTGAACCAGTTCTGGCGCGACCTGGACCCGCGCGATCGGGTTCGGGCGGTACTTTTGGTCGAAGAACTGGAGGGGCGCGAGGTGCTCGCCCCCCTCGTAACCGGTCCACTGTTTTCCCTCCCCCCGGTCACACTCGAAGGGGTCGCGCGCACGTTCACCGGCGACCCCACAATGGGCGGGGAGTCGTTTTCGATCTCGGACATCGGTAACCACAACGTCACCGCCACGCTGGGCAGCCCGCGCGGGAAGCTCTCGGTCGATCCGACCGCGGCGTCGAGTTTCGGCGTCACCGTCGCCAATAACGGGACCGCCAACGTCGCACTCACCGGCCAGATCAACTCGGTCAGCGCGTTCCTCCAGTCGTCCGGTTTCACGTTCACCCCGACCGCGTTCTACAGCGGCAACGCGCAAATCAACCTGTCGGTTGTCGACCTCCAAGTGCCGGGGTCCGGGTCCGGTTCGATCCTGGTTAACGTGCTCCCGGACCCATCGACCTCGGCCCTCACTTGGGCCGCGACGAGCGAGGTCAATTTGCGGACGGCCCCGTTCGCGTTCCCGCCCAATTTCCTGTCGGTCGCCCCGTGGTCCGACACCGACGGGTCGGAGACGCTCGACCTCGGGTTACTACTCAGCGTCGATGATCCCTCGATCCTCGATCGGTTCACGCTCACCGGGAGTGGCCCGGTCACCCAGGTCGAACCGGGCCAGTGGGTGCTTTCCGGGACCAGCCCCGGTGCGGTCCAGGCGCTGCTCAACTCGCTGGTCTTCACGCCCCCGAGTAACTTCAACGGGCGCATTAAAATTGTCGCCTTCGGGGTTCTGAGCGACACGGCCACGTTCAGCGGTCCGCGAGGGACGGTGAGCGTTCCCAACCCCCTTGCCGCGGTATCGATCGACCTGCGGTTCTTCGAGGAAGCGCGGTTCGCGCTCCCGCCCGTGGAGACCCAGGCC
>HG799466.1:232714-276889 GCA_000531095.1 Gemmata massiliana
GGCGGGTTCCTCGGCGCGGGCGGTCCCGGCGGCGGACCGCACGGTCCCGGTGGGGGCCGCGGCGCACCGCCCCCCGGACCGCACCACCCGCCGTTCGCGCGCCTCGACACGCAACCGCTGTTCGCCGGCGAAGCGGGCCGGCACCCGCTCCCGCCGGTGCTCCCGCTCGACCAAACGTCCCCCGTCGCCGGGTTCAGCGAATCGGCCGGGGACAGCCTCGCGCTGGTCGACCTGATCTACCGCGACGCGAACGGCACCGAATTGCACCCGACGGTGCTGCTCCTCGGCACCGGACCGACCGCCCCCGCGCCCGCACCGAAAACTAGCGCGCCGGCCTCAACGAACACAGCGCTCGTGGCCGCGAACGGCCCCACCGAAACGAATGACGGCCCGGTGCTCGAATCCGAAGGCGTCAGTGCAGCGAACTGGTACCCACTGGCGGCCGGGACCGTGGCGGGCGCACTGGCCGCATGGCTCGCTCGCGGGCGGGTAACGGCCCTGACCCGGTCCGTCCGCCGACTATTCCGCACCCCGACCCACCCACGCACCAAGGGGACCACATGACCCCGAATCAAAACGATCAGACGGTACGCAGCCAACGAGTCCCCACCTCGGCCCTCAGCCGCACCGAACCGGACCTGGGGGCCGACACCAGTTCCCCGACCCAGGCGGCCGAGGTGACGGTTGTGCGGGTCGCGCCGTCGGCCGTCACCGTGAATGAAATGACCGACGCCACGAACTTCGGCCGGTACGAACTGGTCGGCGAACTCGCGCGCGGGGGCATGGGGGTCGTGTACCGCGCCCGACAGCACGGGCTGGACCGGCTCGTGGCGCTGAAGATGATCCTGGGCACCGACACCGACAAGGAAGCCGCGCACCGGTTCCAGCAAGAAGCGCGGGCGGCCGCGGCCCTCGACCACCCGAACGTGGTCCCCATTTACGACATCGGTGAGATCGGCGGGCGCCCCTACTTCACGATGGCGCTCATCGAGGGGCCGAACCTGCGCGGGTTCGTGGACGCGAACAACCTGCCCCCGGTCCCGGTCGTCGTCTCCCTGTTCACACAAATCGTCGCGGGCGTGGCACACGCGCACAAGCACGGCATCGTTCACCGCGACCTGAAGCCCGCCAATGTGCTCATCGACAAGGACGGGCGCCCGCGCGTGACTGACTTCGGGCTCGCGAAGCGCTCGTCGGTCGATTCGCAACTCACGGCGACCGGCCAGGTGGTCGGCACGCCCGCGTACATGTCGCCGGAACAGGCCCGCGACAGCAAGGAGGTCGGCCCCGCATCGGACGTCTACGCGCTCGGCGCGATCCTCTACTTCATGCTCACCGGCCAACCCCCGTTCCACGCGGAGAGCGTGACGGACCTGCTCATCAAGGTGGTGATGGAACCGCCGGTACCGCCCAGCCAGCTCCAGCCGGGAATCCCGGCCGACGTCGAGGCCCTGTGTCTACAGTGCCTCGCGAAACTGCCGGCCGACCGGTTCGCGGACGCCGACGGGCTGATGGACGCCCTCGCCCCGATCGCGGACCAGTACCTGACGCCCTCGGCGAACCTCACACCCTCAGCGGCGAAAATCGCGTTCCCGAAGCCGCGAACGACGCCGTCGCTCGGGAGCATCCCGTTCAATAACTCCGCCTCCGCGGACTCGGTACCGTCGCTCGGCGCCGCGCTCCCCAAGATCAACGTCACCGTTCCCACCCCTGCGCGAGTGCCCGCACCCGCACCCGCGCCTGCGGTCGAACCCACCGTCGAACGAACGGCTCCGAACCGCAAGCCGCAGATCATCGCACTCGGCGCTCTCGCGGTGGTTCTGCTAAGCGTCGTCGGGTATCTCGCGACACGCGACAAAACGAAGCCCCCCGCGGCCGAAAAAGAAACGGCCCCCGACGTGAGCGCGAAGGCGGCGGACCCGGCCGCGTGGCCCGCGCCCTCGCGTGCCGAGTTCGGTCTGCAGGTCGAAATCGTTGCCCCGGCCGCGAAGAAGGGTGCGGACGGCACCATTCAGCTCGCCGAGGGTACCTCAATGGAGATCCACCTGAAGGCCGACAAGGACTGCCGCGCGTCCGTGTGGGTACTCGACCCTGCCGGTGACTACATGCGGCTGTTCCCCAACGACGACGAACCGGACGACCGACTGTCCGCGAATCAGATGCGCGTGGTGCCGGGTAACGCGAAGTACACCCTCGACGCGACACCGACAAAGGGCGCTGGCGCGGAACGGCTCCGGGTGATTGCTACCACCGGGTCGCGCCCCGTGTTCCCGGAAGGCATGAAGAGCGGCCGGTTCACCGTGTATTCGGCTCAGCCGGACCGCGAGAAACTGGCTTCCACCGTCCGCGGGATCGTCATCAAGAAGACCGACGCCTCGGCATCGACCACTGAGTTAGTGTCCGAAGCCGAACTCCTGTTTCGCGTCCGCTAATAAGGCCGCCCGAGGTGCCCCATGTTCCCCACCGCGGTCCTTCTCCTGGTCGCAGCGCCGCCCGTCGCGACCTCCCCCGCTGGCGCGTTCCGCCAGGCCGAGCGCCTCTACGCGACCGAGCGCTTCGGCGAAGCGGAACCGCTATACCGCGCCGCGCTCGAAACCGACGACCGGTTCCTCAAGCGCGAAACCTACAACCGGTTGATGAACCTCTACGTTCGCACCGGGCGCCCGGATAAGGGGTTGGCGACCGGCACGGCGTTCCGCGCGTGGCTACAGCAGGTTGGTGATACAAGTGAAGCAGTCACAATCGCGCTCCTGACCGCGCAGTTTCAGCTCGAACTCGGGTACGTGGACGCGGCCGAAAAGGGACTCGCCGCCGTACCGTTGGGGAAACTGACACCCGAGCGCCGACTGGACGCGCTCCGGCTCCGCTCTGAGATCGCGATTCAGAAAAAGGACAACAGCGAGAAATCGCGCTGGGGCGAACTCGAAAAGGCCGCGGCTAGCACACTGACCGAGGCCGAAAACACCAACGACACCGCGCTCCGCGTGGTCGCCCGGCGCGCGATGGCGGAGGCCCGCTTCCGGCTCGGTGACACGGACGGCGCGCTCAGCGCGCTCGCGCCGGTTCCCGAACTCAACGACAAGCTCGAAGACCCGTTCGGCCGGCGCGACACCCAGCGCCAGCGGGCGAAACTCCTGGCCGCGAAGGGTCAATTCGCGGACGCGGCCAAGCTCTTCCAAGAAGCCCTCGACCTGCACCGGAAGAACCAGCCCAAGCGCCGACTGCTGGCGGGCGACGTGCTCGCGGAGTGGTCTACCGCGGCACTCGCGGCCGGTAAGCCCGAGGACGCGACGAAACTCCGCGACGCGGCCGTCACCGAATACCGGGCCGCGCTCGATGCGCCCCCGGATGCCGCGGACGCCGACGGCGGGTTAGCCGCGTTCGTGCGACTCCAGGCCCTCACCCGCAGCGCGAAGCAGTTCACGCAGGCGCTCGACGTGGCCCGAAGTGCGGACGAGCGCTGGGCCGGCGACCCGCTCCTCGACGCGCGCCTGAAGGCCGATCGCGGCGGGCTGGAGTTGCTGCTCTCCTCGTACCAGGCCGCACGGAAGTTACTGACCCCGGCCCTCGCCGACCTCGAAACTGCCGATCCACCGAACCTGCGCACGCTGCCGAAGGTGCTCGTGAACCTCGCGACCGCGGAACTCGGGTGCGACGCTCCCGAACGCGCGGAACCCCTGCTTTCGCGGTGCGCGGAACTGTACCGCAAGTACAAACTGCCGCCGGACGCCGTGCGCGTCGAGTGCGACTACCTCTCCGGGGTCGCCGCGGGGCGCCGCGGGGCGTTCGCCGACGCGATCAGCCACTTCCGCTCCGGCCTCGCACTCTGTGACGCGGTCGGCTCCAGTGCCGAACCGGTGCGGTTCAACCTGTGGCTCAATATCGCGCTCATTCACAAGGAACAGGGCGACGCGGGGGCAGCGGGCGAGTCACTCAAGAGCGCGTCTGCCGTACTCGCACGCGGGGAACACGACGACCTGAGCGCCGCACTCATTGACGCGGTTCGCGCGGACCTGTTCCTGTCGCAAGGGCAGATCGGCCCGGCGCTCAAACTGGTCCCGAACCTCGAAGCCGCGTGCGCCAAACACGGGCGGAGCGCGGGGTACCTCGGCTCCACCGCGCGGCACGTTCGCGCGCTCGACCTGCTCTCGCAGAAAAAATCACGGAAGCCGAAGCGATCTGGACGGAACTCGCCGACGCGCAGCGCAAAGACGGTAACGCACTGTTCGCGCGCTCGCTGAACTTCCTGGGAATTTGTGCGGAACTGCGCGGCTCTCCCGCGGACGCAGTCAAGCGCTTCGAGGAAGCTCGGGCGTTCCAGAGCGAGCGCCCGCGGTGCCCGCCGGTCACGCGCGTAATCACGCTCTGGCGCCTCGCGGTCCTCACGGACAAGGCCGGCAAGCGCGACGAGGCGAAGAAGCTGCTCACCGAAGTCTTCGACGTGGCCGACCGCGCGCGACTCAACACCTTCGGCGAAGCGGCCCAGCGCGCTCAGTTCTTCGCGCAGTTCGCACCCGCGTTCGAGATGCTGGCCGCATGGTGCGCCCGTGACAACGATGGCGAGGGCGTGCTGCGCGTGGTGACCCGGAGCCGGAGCCGAACGCTACTCGACCAAATGCTCGCCGCCGGCGTAGACCCGCGCGAGCGTCTCACCGGAGACAACCGGGAGTCACTCCTGGCGCGCGAAGCGAACGCCCGCCGAACGGTGTCACGTTTGCGAACCCAGGCGATGCAAATTACCGGTGACCAAGCCGATGAACCGGCCGCGAAGAAGCTCCTCGCCGAACTCGAAACGGCCCAAAAAGATTACGCCGATGCGTGGCGCGAGATCGCCAACGCGGACCCGCTCACGCGCGTGCTGACCGACCCGGCATTCGCCGAAACGTCCCTCGCGCAAGTGCGGAAAGAAACACACAAATCTGGCGGTGTGCTGCTCACGTACATGGTCGGGCGCGACGCGAGTTTCGCGGTCCTCTGCACCGACCCGACCGCCGCCCCGCAAGTGTTCCGCCTGTTCGCGCCGCGTGCGGTGGCAAGCGACATCGGCGACGCCCCGTCGGGCGAACTGGTCGCCCGCGCCGGCTTCCGAGGTATCGCACTCAAGTCGAACACGAAGCAACCGGACCGCCCGGCTACTCCGCCCAAAGTCGAATCCGTGCCGCTTACGGACACGGTCGCAACGCGGCTCGTTAACCACTACCTCCAGC
The DNA here is from genome assembly GCA_000531095.1 of Gemmata massiliana. Classification (GTDB taxonomy): domain Bacteria; phylum Planctomycetota; class Planctomycetia; order Gemmatales; family Gemmataceae; genus Gemmata; species Gemmata massiliana. Next base: position 237,922 of record HG799466.1, read on the forward strand.
AGATCGCGGACCCGTCGTTCAACCCCACGCGGGGCATCGCACTCGTTTCGCGCACGCCGAACACCGGTACCCGTGCCGCGGCGTCCGAAACGCTCGGCGACGCGGTGCTGCCACACGAATTGCGCGAGAAGATCCGCGCGAGTCGGGCTAAAAGGCTCGTGCTCGTTCCCGACGGCGCGCTTCACAAGTTACCTTTCGAGGCGCTCACGCTCTCGGCCGAACCCGAGCCGCGGTACGCGCTCGATGAACTCCCGGCCGTGTGCTACGCGCCGTCGCTCGCGGCCCTCGCGGTGGTGCTCAACCGACCACGGGTGACCGAGGGTGAACCGGCGCTCCTCACGGTCGGCGACCCGGCCTACCCCGAGTCCGCGGCCACGGCCGGTCCACTCTCGCGGGGTGGAGCGCTCCCGCGCCTGCCGTACACCGCGACCGAGAGCAAGAAGGTGCGTCAGTATTTCGCGCCCGACCGCGTTACCGCGCTCGAACAAGCCGACGCGACCGAGGTGAACGTTGTGGCCGCGCTGCCCGGCAAGCGGTTCATTCACCTCGCGGCCCACGGCTTCGCGGACGAGGCATTCGGGAACGCATTCGCCGCGGTCGCCCTCACCCCGCCCGCGCAGGGGCACGAGGAATCGAGCAACGACGGCTTCCTGACGCTGCACGAGATCTCGCGCCTCAAGTTGACCGGGTGTGAACTCACGGTACTCAGCGCGTGCGTCACGAACGTCGGCCCGCAGCGCCCGCTCGAAGCGGGGGTTACACTCGCCGGAGCGTTCCTCGGCGCCGGTTCGCGCGGGGTCATGGCGAGTTGCTGGTCGGTAGACGACCGGGCCACGGCCGAGATGATGGCCGCGTTCTTTAGCGCCGTCCGCCCCGAAAAGGGGAAAGGGGCTGCGTACCCGGAGGCACTCAAGAACGCCCGCCTCGCGGTTCGTGGAAAGCCGGGCTGGGAGGCGCCGTTCTTCTGGGCACCGTTCGTCTATGTCGGCCCGCCGGATTGATGCGATCAGGGTGCCGAGCAGCATTCCACCGTAGTTGGCGAACCCCGTCCGCAAGGGCTGTGGGTTCGGGCCACGGTTGCGCCAGCACTCCCAAACGCGCAACATACCCACCGCCCTGGCGGGCGGGGTTCGCCTGTAATCCGCACACCATTGCCAAAGTAGTTCAACGCCACGCCCGTCGCGCAGTTCGCCTTGTCGTGCGATCATGTCTTGCTATTAGTCCGCGGACGATCTTGCCTCGTTCCCGGAGGTCACATGCGGTTGCGCACTCTGCTCGCGATTGTGGCAGTTCTGTTCGCACTGCCGGCGTTCTCGCGTGCGAAAACTCAGCCCGTGCCGTCGCCCCCCGCGGCGACGATGCCCCAAACGCCCGGCAAACAAGCATCCGCGGACGCACTCGTGGCGATTTCCGACGTGCGTCTCGACGCCGCGACGGATGAGAAGATTGGATCGACCAATAAAGGCGCACTGCTCGAACTGGCCCGCGAAGGATACTTGAAGGCTCTGAAGCAGGAGCCGAAGCACAAAAGTGCGCTGTTGGGGCTCGCGCGGGTTCACGCACGTGCCGACGAGAAACAAAAGACCGTCGAAGCGTACAAGTCTTACTTGACGCTCTACCCGACCGACGCAGACGCGGCCCACGAACTTGCAGTCGCGCACGCCCGCTGGAAGGACTGGGCCGGCGCGTGCTCGTGGTGCGAGTTCGCGCTGAAAATCGCCCCGGAGAACCGCAACGTCAAGAAAACGCACGGGTTCTGCCTCACCTGCGCCGGGAAGTGGGACGAAGCGTTCGCCGTGCTGTGCCAGATCATGCCGGAAGCCCAAGCTCGGCACAACCTTGCCGGCGTGCTCAATCACATGGGCCACACCGACGCGAGCAAGGCGCAACTACGACTCGCGGTGAAGGCCGACCCGAACTTCACCCCCGCTCGCGACCTCCTGAACAAACTCGAAGGCGGCGCACCCGCACCCGCACCGCGTGCTTTGCCAGAAATGGTCACGCGGGTGTTCGGCGTCATGGACTTGGTGACGCCGGCCATCGGTAGTGAGGCCACGGCCACGTACCGGAAGAACACTGAGGAACTCGTTAAGCTCGTGACCGGCATGGTTCGACCTTACTCGTGGAAGGAGGCCGGCGGGCACGGGACTGCGGAATACTTCGACATCGGTACGTCATTAGTCGTGCAGAACACCCCGGACGTACTCCAAGAAGTGAGCGACCTGTTGGAAGCCCTGCACCGGTTGGCTCCGACCTCGGTTTCGGTGTGCTTCGAGGTCCGGGTGCTGAAGGTTCCTGTCGGATTCTGTGAGAAGGCGGGTGTGAAAGTTGCCCGCGACACAACGCTGACTCCAGCCCAGTTTCAGGCGCTGCTCAAGGCCGCCCAGGAGAACCGCGACGCGAACGTGCTGCAGTTCCCGAAGGTCACCGCGATCGACGGACAAACGGCCCACTCGAAGACCGGCGAGGAACAGTCCTTTGTGACCGGCCTCGAAATCATGAAGGTCAAGGGTCAGAACGTTTACGTCCCGAAGAACGTGGCGATCTTCCTCGGCGACGTGCTCGCCCTCCAGGGCCGGGTCTCGGCCGAAGGCAATTACGTTCACGTGCAAGCCGATCTCGCGCACACGCACCTGGCCAGCCCGGTCGAACTGGCCCCGATCACCACGCAAATCACACCGATCTTCGAGGGCGGGTCGATGGGGAACCCGGTACCGCTGACGCAGTTCCTCCAGGTGCCGGATGTTCGGAAGGAGCGGATCGAGAAGACGGCCGTAGTGCCGACCGGCGCGACTCTCGTGATCGGTGGATGGAAGGAAGTCGAAGTACCGAAGGACAAGAACGCGAAGCCGGGCAAGGAGTTCGAGATGGTCGCGCTGGCGACCGTGAGCGTAATCAAGGACGTCAAATCGGCCCTCGATTCGGCACTGAAATCAGGTGCGCCGCCCCAACCCGTTGCTGCGCCCGCTGTCAACAACAAGAACGCCGTGTACAAGCTGAGGAACGTCAGCGCCGTGGACGCGGTCCGCGCGATCGAAGCGTACCTGAGTGACAAGAAATTGAGTGCGACGGTTGTTGCCGAGCCGGTTTCCAACAGCGTGCTCGTCTCCGCTCACCCGGAACCGTTCCGCTGGGTGATGGACACCCTCGCCGCAATTGACAAAGCGCCGAAGCAGGTGGTTGTTCGCGCGATGGTGGTGCAAGTTCCCCGTGGGTTCGTGGCGCAGTCCGGATTGGCCGTCGGCACACCCGAGGGAACGAACTGGACCCTTTCGCCGCGCGAAGCACGGATGCTGACCGAACTCTTCCGCGCCGCGAAAGAACGCGGAGAGTGCAACGTGCTGACACGCCCGCAAATCTGCGTGTGTGACAACCAAACGGGCTACGCTCAAGTCGGACAGCAAACCCCAGCTGCGGCGGGTGCTGTGGTGCCCGCGGGCGCGAAGGCGGAAGTTCAGACCGGGACCACGCAAAACGCGATCACGTTGTGCGTCACGCCTCGAATCGCACCCGACGACAAGTCGGTACTTCTGCGCACGAACCTGCAAATCGCAGAAGTGAACAACGCAACGCCGGCCAATGCTCCCACTTCGATCCACCGCAGGACGCTGGAAACGACCGCGAGCGTGGTCTTTGGAGACACGTTCGTTGCGGTCTGCGGCTCTCACCAGACGGACCACTCGCTCACCGGCACGATCCGCTGGCTTTGGGGTAACCGGTACGAAACGCTCGTCATCCTCACGCCGGAACCCGTCGCTTCGGGGCCAGAGGTCCGATCGGCCGGATGGTTCACGAAGTAACGCGCCCGGCAAAACCGGTTACATGGAACGGACGGCTTCGGCCGTCCGTTCGATTTTATCCCTCGCGCAAACCTCATTCGCTCTCCGCGCGCCACGCATTTAGATTAGAATGCAATCGAAGGCCCCAGATCCGCACCCCTCCCGCGGCGTGATTCGTCCGGTCCCGGCCCGGTGATCGGACGCGGTGGTTTTCGGTGTTTCGCGGCTCCCGATCATCAGGTCTCGCTTCCCGAGGTTCACCGTGTCGATCGTTGCACAGTGCCCACACTGCGAAACGCGCTTCAACTTACAGCCGGAGATGAACGGGAAGTCGATGCGGTGCCCGAACCTCGAATGCCGGCAGGTGTTCACGGTTCAGGCGATGGAGGCCGTGGCCCCACCCGCGCCCATCCCCGAACTCCCGCCGGAACCCAAGGCGCCGCCCAGATCGCCGGCGCCCTTGCCGCCTCCGCCTCGGGCCAAGTCTTCCAAATCCGCGAAACCGGCCGTGGTCGAGGCCCGCGTGGTCGAAGCAACCATCGTGGAGGCGGCCGTGGTCGCGCCGCCGAAAATGAAGGAAGTCGTGTGGTCGGAGGGGACCGACATCCCACCGCCACCGCTCCCGAAAAAGAGCAAGAAGCCGCTCAAGGCCGATACCACTGACGACGTGGACGACGATTTCATCGTTCGGCGCAAGAAAAAAATAACCGCCGCCCGATGATCCTCGCGGGCATGGGCATCATGATCGTCGCGCTGATCGGGTTCAGCGTGATATACATGCTCCGTGTTGAAGGATTGAAAGAGGCTCAGCTCGCGGAGAAAGCGAACGAGGAGTACAAGAAGGGCGATTACGGGAGTTCCGCGAAACTCTACGACAAGCTCTCGAAGGATTACCCCGATAGCAAGAAAATCGCCGAGTACAAGTTCTTCGCCGACCTCTCCGAAATGCAAACGGTGGTGCGGTCGGTCACGAACCGCAACGATTACGCCCCCGCCGTCACGCGCCTCAACTCCTTCATCGAAGCACACAAGGAATCGCCGCTCGCCAAGCCAGCGACCGGGTACGGGCACGACGTGCTCGAAGCGGGTAAGAAGCTCGGCGAAGACATCGCAGGGTTCGCGGGGGACCGCGTCAAGGCGTTCCAAGCGAACCGCACGAAGTCGGACGAACTGCCCCTCGCAGACAAAGCAATCGCGAACGGGCGCGAACTGTTACCGGTGCTCGACCCGTTCCGCGGCCCGGATGATCCGCCACTCGATAAGATCCGCGCCGCGCTCGATCAGACCGAAAAAGACGTGAAGCGCGAGCGCGACCGGTCGGCCGCAATCGCGCGGGCGCGCACGCAACTCGAAAAGCCCACAGACGCCCTCATCCAGAGCGCGGAAACGGATCTGAGGACCGCCGGGTTCCTCGAAGACGACGAGGCCCAAAAACTGATTGCCGCCGCTAAGGGCAAGCTCCTCGATCTCGTTCAATTCGTGGAAGAACCCGCGGCCGCCCAACCGCCACCGCCCACCGCGGCCGCATCGCTGCTGTTCACCACGCCCGTTGGGAAAATGAAGCCCCGTGAATCGGGGGTGGGCGATGCGACCACGGTGTTTCTGTGTGTCGCGCGAGGTATTCTGTACGCATTCAATGAGGACACCGGGGCGCTCATATGGGCCACACGGGTCGGCCCCGACGTGACCGATCCACCGCCCGTCGCACGCGTGGACCTCGAGCGCGGCCCGACCGATCTGGCCGTGGTCACGTCGAACGTGGGGAACGCTCCCGCCGTGGCCGGGTACGAACTGCGGGCGAACAAACTAGTGTGGTACCAACCGCTCCCCGCAGCCCCCGCGGGACCGGCGGTTGTCGTCGGGAATCACGCATTCGTGCCGCTCCGCGATACGACCGGGAGCGTGTACGAGTTCGACCTCAAGACGGGCCTGCGTATCGGCTACATCCGGTTCGGCCAGTCGGTGGCGGAACGCGGGCTGGTGGCACGACCCGGAACGAACCTCCTCTACGTCGCGGCCGACGCGCGGCGCGTGTACGCGATCGACGCCGGTGGGCGAGACGACGCGGGTAACCGGATCAACCCGCGCTGCGTGCAGGTGATCGCGACCGGGCACCTCGCTGGTACCCTAAAGGTTCCGCCGCTGTTCATCGGGCCGGAGGGCACCGAACCGGCCGAGCGCTGGATGGTGTTGTCTCAAGCTGATGGGACCACCGTTACGAAGCTGCGAGTGTTCTCGGTCGGTGCCATCAGTCCGCCGCCCGCGGACGGCTCGACGGTGCCCGAAACGCCCGCGGTACCCGTCGTCGCACTGCCGGTGCCGGGGTGGGTGTGGTTCCCGCCCGTTAGTGACGGCGAGCGCCTCGCTGTGGCATCTGACACGGGCCAACTTCGGCTCTTCGGCGTGAACCAAGCCGGCAACCTGGACAAGCCGCTGTTCCCGCTCCCCGCTCCCGCGCAGCCACCGATCGCGGACGACAAACCGTTGCGCGGGCTGGTGATTCCCGTCGGGGAGTCCGAATACTGGCTGCTCTCGGGCGGTTACGTTCAGAAAGCGCGACTGGCACTGGTGCCGAGCCGGGGACAGGAAGTGGTACTCGCGGGTCCGCGACTCAACGTCGGCGAGCCGGTCCACGCGGCACAAATCAACGCACGCAAAGACACGGCGTGTTTCGTCGTGCGCTCGCCGAACTCGTCGGGGTGCCGGGCGGTCGCGTTCGACCTGCGCAGCGGCGACGTTCGCTGGCAGCGCCAACTCGGTTTGGTGCCCGCGAAAGCATCGGCCGAACAGTTCGCCGCCCCGATCCCACAAGGCGACAACTTCGTGCTCGTGGACGAGGACGGCGGCATCGTGGTAGTCCCGGCCGCAAGCGGCGTGCAGTTGGGCGAAACGCTAACCGCGCCCGACGGATGGGTAATCGCGCCCACCCCCACAAACGCGACCGGACCGACCGTCGTTGCTGCGACTGCGGACGGGAAACTCGTGTTCGCGGTGACACCGGTCGCGGGTACCGAGGGGGCGAGGTTCGTCGTGCGACAAGTCGCAGGCGGGAAACTGGTTCAGCAGGACGAGGTGAACGCGCCGGCCGCGCTCGCGGGTCAACCGGCAGTGGTTGGGGGGATTCTCTACATCCCGACCGCCGACGGGTTCGTCAACCGCTTCACGCCCGGTGCCGGGGTCGCGAACCCCGCGTCACTCACCCCAGGTCCGTCGTGGCGGAGTGACCGTCCGCCCGCTAACGCGGTGTGCTCCGTGACGGTGGTTTCGGAGTCGAGCTTCGTCACGTCCGATGGTGGGAAAAAGTTGAGCCGCTGGGAGTGGGGCAACGCGGCCAACGCGCGCTGGAGCCCGGCCGGTACCTGGGAACTCCAGGAGCGCGTCGCGGGGTCGGGGATCGCCCTTCCCCCACCGAGCCTGGTGGTCCGCCGCGATTCATGGTCGCGGACACGAGCGGGAGCGTACAGTTGTTCGCGGCCGATAAACCCGGACCGTACCAGCGCCGCTGGCGCTCGCCACACCCCGGGCGCCCGAGTTCCGCACTCACGGCCCAACCCGCGGACGCGGCCCGGGTCGTCGTTACGCACGTAATTGACGGCAAGTGGGCGGTGGCCCTCAACCCGGACAATGAAGACGTGCAGTGGACCGCACACACGAGCGACGACGCGAACGGTGCCATCATGGGGGCGCCGCAACCGGCCGGTGAGAACCGGTGGATCGTCACCGACCTCGCGGGCCGAATCGTGCTGATTGACGGCGCGAACGGTGAGGCGCTGGCGCGACTGAACGCCGGGCTGCCCGGCGGGGTTCCGGCCACCGCGAGCAGCGTCGCGGCAAACACCGTACTCACGCAATTATCGGACGGTTCAGCCGTGGTGGTCGAGTTGCCGAAGAAAGAGCCGCCGAAGAAAGAGTGAGGGTCGCCGAAACGTCCGCGGAGAGACACCGTGCCAAGGCAGAACCGCGTGACGCCGACCGGGGAACTCGTTGCGGTCCCCGATCGTGGAACGTTGATGGGGAACCGTGGGTGTTTACACTCGGCCGACGGGCGCGTTCTGCGCTCGTGGCAACTGAAGCGCTGGATCGTTTGCGTCCTGGAATTCAAAGGGCGCCAGCGCCAGGTAATGAAGCCTGGGCACTACTCCGAACTGTTCTTCCTCGACGAACCGACCGCGCTGGCCGCCGGTCACCGCCCCTGTGCTGAGTGCCAGCGTGAGCGCTTCAACGCCTTCCGCCGGGCACTCGCAACCGACCGCAGTGGCGAGAATGTGCTGTGGTCTGCAGTTGAGATCGACGAGCAACTCCACTCCGAACGGCTCGCTCCCAATCACTCGAAACGCACCTACTCCGCGCGCCTCGACGACTTACCAGACGGCACGTTTGTTTATCTTCCCACCCAGGGCGGAATACCACTCCTGGTTTGGGGAGATTCGCTCTTATCCTGGTCGGCGGGTGAGTACACGAATCGAATCACGCGCCCGAGTAAAGTTGAAGCTCAAGTGCTGACCCCGGAACTCACCGTGAGTGCCATTCGGGGCGGATACGCCCCCGAACTGCACCCGACGGCTCGGGCGCTTCTAACTCCGAAATCGTAACGACCGATTCCGCTCAATTACTGGGTGGACCGGTCGCGGCACAAGTCGGGCACGCGAACGCCTCTCGTGCGATTTCCCAACCGACTCCGCCGGGGTCGTTGGATTTGTGCTCCTTGATCTTACCGCTAAGTTCCGGCCGATAGAACACATTCGCGTTCGGTCGGAACGGGTACTGTTTGGGCCGCCGGGTGACGATCACGCGGGCGGCAGGTGTGCGCGGCGGAACGGTCGCGCCGCAGAGCTGACAAACGAACATCACAAGAGCCGATTCGCCGCGCGAACACGCGACGCGACCGCCGAACTTGGCTCACGGCCCGGCGGGTCTGATGATACCCGAACCGCTCATAGACGGACGGGGCACGTAACCCGCACACAAAGTGTGCGCGGGGTGATTGCTAGGGGTTGTTGTGTAGAAGTTGCTACACGTCGATCAGCCGAAGCATCGACCACCGGGAGGGCTGATGTCCCGGTGGGGTAGAAGTTGGATTGAAAGAAGATCGTAGGTGCTGCAAACGAGCACGTCAACTGCGAACTCGGACATTTCGAGCCTTCGACCGCGGCACCGGAACCGGCTACATGCTGCGAACCAGCCCGCCGTCAACGAGCAGGCTCTGTCCCGTGACGTAACTCGATTCGTTCGAGGCCAGGAACCCGACGACCCGCGCGACCTCTTCGGCCGTCCCCTGTCGCCCGGTCGGGATCGCCGCCCGCGTCGCGTCGTCAGCCGGGTACGTGTCGATGAACCCCGGGAGCACGTTGTTCATCCGCAAACCGGCCCCGGCGAACTGCTCGCTGTACAGTTTGGTGTACGCTCCCAACGCGGCACGCACGGAAGACGACACCGGGAACTTGAGCGAGGGTTCCACCGCAGCGAACGACGACACGTTCACGATCGAACCTGTCTTTCGGGCCACAAGAGTTGGAGTCACCAGCCGAGCAACTCGCACGACGTTCATGAACAGCAGGTCGAACCCGGCGTGCCAATCGTCGTCGGTGAGCGCGAGGAGATCGCCCTTCGCGGCGTGCCCGGTGTTGTTTACGACCGCATCGATCCGGTCGTAGCGCCCGAGGGCCGCGTCGATAAGCCCGCGCAAGTCGCTCTCGCTGGTAACCGTGCCGGTCACAGCCACGGCGCCTAATTCACGGGCCAAAACGTGAATCTCATCTGTCCGGGCCATCAGCGCGAGATCGTATCCACGGCGGGACAACTCGCGAGCGCAGGCCGCTCCCATTCCGCGGCTCGCGGCGGTCACAATAGCAACGGGCCGATCCGCCATTTGTCCCTCTACGCGATCAAAACAGGGGCGTCGTAAACGTCTGGTCGCAATCTACAAACTCGTCGTCGTTCGAGCCAGGATGGAACAGCACCAGCACCCAATCACGCCAAAGGAATGGGAAGTAACTCGACCAAAGACAGTTGCGCCCGGAGATCCCAGATGTACGGCCCTTCGTACAGTCCGTACCCGTTCACGCGATACACTTCGCCCGGACGCTGTCCCGGGATACAGTCGCGTTCGAGTGTGTGACCGCCAGTCAGGACTATGACGTCGGCTCCTGTGGCATCAACTGACCGCGCCGACACAAGGCTCCCGTTCGTGGTGCGAAAGAGGCGGTTGAGTTCGGGCGCCTGTCGGAATTGTGGCGGCCGGTCGAGTTCCGGAGAGCGCTGGCGTTGCTCGGAGCGCAAGTCCGATCCCAAGCTCGCGAGAAACTCCGAGAGTGGCACCGGTCCACTGGCCGGCGCGTCGTACTCGTCATGGTCGAGGCGGTAGACCGGTGGATCAGTGGGGTCCGGGGCACTCGCGAAAGTCAAAAGGAAATAATTCCCCCCATCTGCGATCCCAAACACGACTGCGTCCGGATGCGCTCTATTGAACGGATACGAACTGCTCCCAAGGTCCATTACCGCCGGCTGATAGGACCAAACACGAAGGTAGCCATCACCTTCATACATACGCCCGCCGGTCCACTTCGTGTCGAATAGGAAGCGCCGAAGCGGTTCCGGCAGAGGGAAACCGTTCCAGTCCGTCGGAGCAGGTTGAGCAGGAGGTGGAGGGAGGGTTCCACCGAGGCGGTAGACGTGTTGGAGGATGACCGGGCTGAGCGTTTCCCCCGGGTACGCTGGGGGCGCGTTCGGTGGGGCAGACGCCGCGGGGGGAAGTGCGAATTCGAGTTCTTCCTTCAAGCTCATTGCATTCGAGCAGAGGAAGTTCTCCTGTTCGGTCGGCAGCCCCAGGGATTGGAAAACCCCGACGGCGCCATCCGGGTCTAGCTCGTATACGGAGCTGACCGGTAGCCCGGATTGATTGGTCCCGCTGGGCACAGACAAAACCACGGCCCGGCACTCATCGTGGACCGCGATCGCGAACACCACGCTCCCGCTAAAGGTTCGGTAGAAGCGTTCCGCGTGCCAGGGAGCAGCCACGGAACTGGACGCGACGTCCAGTTCGAGTTTGGCGAGCAATTCGGCGGGCGCTTCTGCTGGTGTGGCCTTTTCCAGAAACGTGTTTAGTGCGATTGAGGAACCGTCCGGGAGGAGCAGTAGGAGTAGGTCGTCGTACTCATCTCGGCCGAAGCAAACGGCCCCGGGGTAGGGTTGAAGTGCTTCTTCGGCCGCGGGTCCGGGCGTCGCGCGCCCGAGTTTGAGCCGATCCGGACCGAATTCCGGTGCGAGCCGATAGCGCCACTCGTCCGGCCACACCGCGTCCAGTAAAGGGTGCCCCGTCGAAGCGGGCCGCCCGCCGAGGCGCTCGATCTGATCGACGAGGTCCGCAGTCGGTTGAGTCACGTTGCTCTCGATTTCCCGCTCTTCGCGATGTTCGATGTCCTGGCGCATTGAAGAAGGTGCCACAGACGCGCGCCACGAGAGAAAAAGCGAAACGGGCGGAAATGTGCTACCAAAAAATATCACGGACTGAGAGTCGCTGCTGCTTCTGCAGCTCTCTGTCTCGCAAGCCGACTATTCGTGAACAAGACACGTCAGCAGTTCACCCATTCGGGCGACCGCGAGTTGGGCGTTGGTCAATACCTCCGCGTGATCGAGAGCTGTGTCACTGAGGCCCGCGGCCTTGTTCGTAATGCACGAAATTGCGGCGACTTCCAGACCCAAGCGAGCCGCTTCTTCTGCCTCCAGCGCGGTGGACATGCCGACCGCGTCCGCACCGATCGCGGCCAGCGCGCGGATCTCCGCGGGCGTCTCGTAGCTCGGTCCGGTCAGCGTCGCGTACACGCCCGCGAGCAGCTCGCGTCTCGCCGCTACTTCGTGTGCGTGTAGCACTTCGATCAGGTGCGAGGAGTAGGGTGACGGCGCGGTTGCGTGATTCGCGAGCGCACGCCACGAAGTCGGGCCGAGCCACTTGATGTGCTCGCGAATCGCCATCAACCCGCCGGGGTGGAGCGTCGGGTTGATTCCGCCCGCTGCGTTCGTCAGCACGACGCGCGTCGCCCCGAGTTGCGCGACGGTACGAACTGCACTTGTGATGGTGTCCCACGAGTGCCCCTCGTAGACGTGTAACCGGCCCGAGAAGAGGAGCGCGGGGGTACCCGCCCATTCACCGACAGCAAGGTTCCCGCCGTGGCCCTGAACCGACGGCGGAACCAGCCCGGGAATGTGACCGAAGCCGATCGAAGCGTGAGCGGTGAACGCGACGGCTGCGGTTCCCAAGCCGGAACCGAGAACGACGGCCGTTCGCGGGGACCGGGCACGGACCGCGCGCGCGAATTCGGCAAATTCGGCGAGCACCGGCATTACGCCCCTGCCAGTTCATCAAGATCGGTGAACGGTGGGGGCGGTTCGTCGGCCAGTTCCGTGAACATCTGCTTGGTCCGAACCGCCCAGCCGATGAACTGCGCCGTCCCCTCGACCCCAAGGCGCTCGGAGTTCACCACCGCGTCGTAGGCGGTCAGGTCCGCCGGGTCGAGGGCGAGCGTGCGGTCGAGGAACAGCGCCCGGCGCTCGTCTCTCGCGCGAACCTCTTCGGCCGCTTCCGGCCGGGTCATGCGGAGTTCCTGTGCCACATACGCGATCCGCGCTTCGTCCGGCGCGATGATGCGGACGTGAATGGTCGTTTCCGGCGGGAGCATGAACCCCGCGGCCCGCCCCAGTATCACGACGTTCCCCCGCGCGGCCACCGTGAGCACGAGCCGCACGAGGCGGAGCGTGTCGGGGGAGCCGAAGAGATTGCGGGTGCGCTGGAGGTGTTCGAGTTGGGCGTCGGCCCAGAGCATCGCGTCCGCCGGTACATCGGCAAGGAGCTGCGCGCGGGCGGTGTCGTTTTGAACGAGGTAATCGAGCGTGTCGTGGTCGAACACCTGCCACGAGAGGATGTCCGCGACCTTTTGTGCGATGGCGGTCCCGCGCGAGCCGGCCTGCCGACTGATGGCGACGGTCAACCCGCGCGGGTGCGTGAGGGCCGTGCGGGTGTCGTCGCCGCGGTACCCGTGCATTGGTGCGTGAACGAATTCGGGAGGCGAGGGCATGGGAACCTTCGTTCGTAACTCACCCCGGCTGGCACTGGCCGAGCACTGGGTCAAATATCGTCGCGGTACTCGAACCGGGAAAACAGCCACATACCGATGATCGTAATAACAACCGGCGCTGCGGCCAGCACCGCCCACGCGGTTTCGGACGAGACGGCCTGACTGGTGATCGCGGGGAGCATGTCGCCGGGGTGCCCCGCGGCCACGGCTTCATTATACATCAACGAGCGCGTGTAGAAGGTCAGGCTCAGTAACTTCAAGCTGCCCGGCAGTGCCGCCACCACCGTCTCGAAAAAGAACACGTACACCAGCCCCACCACGACCGGTCGGCGGAAAACCGCACCGATCAGGTGAAACAGCGCCGAGAACGCGACCGTTCCCATCGCGACCGCGGGCCAGTATCGCGTCAGCGCCTCGCGCCCGATGTCGCCCGCGGCGAGGCACACCGCCACGAACCCGCCCGCACCGAACAAAACGCACCACGGGAGTGTGCCGAGGAACTTCGCTAAGTAGATACCGCTCCGCGGGATGGGTCGCGTCATGAGCCACACGAGCGAGCGGCTCTCGCGATCCGTACCGAATGCCCCGCTCGCGTAGGAGAGTGTGAACAGTGGCAGGATGAACCCCATGAACACAAGCATGATGACCCACCGCGAGTAGGTCATGAAGGCCCAGCTCTGGAGGAACGCTTCGGACCGCATCGCGGCTTGCGGGATCGACAGCATCAGCGAGGTCAGTGCGTCTTCGGTCGGGTTCAGCGGGTTCGGAACCTCGTGCATCCGGAAGAACAGCATCTCGTCCGCGTCGAGGGCGCGGTAACGGTACCCGGGGGTGAGGCGTTGCGCCTCTTCCGCATTAGTGTTCGCGCTCCGACGCGCACGCTGGTTCGCGAGATCCCATCCCCCACGAACCGTGACGACCGAGACCCACAACACGACCAGTCCGAGCAGCGCCACCGACACCCAGCCCATCTGCCGCACGCGCCAGTGCCGCTGAAAGCTCTGCACCACGAGCACGCCCCACGCGCGGAGCACGCTCGGGAGCTGATCGGGGGGCGCGTCGCTCGTGCCGCTTTCAATTGCGATCAGTGGTTTGTTACTCATTCGCGTGTCGATCTGCGTTGAAGCTCTTCCACCCGCCACCTCTGTCGACCGAGCTTCGGGAAGCCCTGCTAACAATTGCTAACGTTTTCGGGTCCGGGAACCAGTGCGCCCGCCGAGAAACGCATCACCGGCTGAGATTTCTTGCGAACCTGTGCCGATACGTGCCCAGTTCCCCGTTTCGGCTGTAACATTTTGTATCATTTTCTCCATTTTCCAGGGGATTATGCTACTCGGCAGACGTTCCCGAACCCGATTCTGCTAACATCCACTGCCACCTCTTCCATTTCTTGACCGCTTCGTAACCGCAAAGCGCCTCACGGCCACACCATTAAGTTGAAGGGCCTAGCAGAATTTTAAACCTATGTTCAGTATTTGTAAAGATCCGAATATGGATTTCATTCGCGCCGCAAACAGGCATCTGCAATCGAAAACGGCGACGAACGGAGGTGCAAACTGGCAGCAGCGTTTTTGACAGGATTAACAGGATCAACAAGATTCAGAACAGATTTTGGATCATCTTCATCCGGCCTCACGATTCACCGCAGAACCCAACTCCGTACCAACCACGATTCCAACACAGTGCGATTACACGAAACCTTTTTGTATCCTGTCGATCTTGTTAATCCTGTCAAAATGCTTCTTCCTCGGTATTTGATTAGCATCCGCAATCGCTACTCAGGTGGCACCCCTCGTTCGGCGGAGCTTATCGTGGCCAGTAATCCGGCCGGCTCGATCTGGAAAGTTACCGCGTCCCTAGTCTGGTGGACCGTGGCGGCTCCCAACCGCCTGTAGAAGCTCATGGCGCCGGCATTGCTCGCGCTGGCGACCCAGGCGATGTGTGTGCAATCGGCCGCAGTCGCCAGTTCCGCCAGCCGCCCCATCAACACCCGCCCGGCTCCTTGTCTGCGGGCGGACGGGTGAACGTAAAGGTCGTCCAGCCAGACACTCGGGCGCCCCAGAAAGGACGAGTAACGGAAGTAGTAAAGAGCGAACCCAACAGCCGGGCTCGGTCCACCCGCCAGCAAAGCGAACGCGAACGGCCGCGGGCCGAAGAGGTGCAGACGGATGAGTTCCTCGCTCGTACCCAGTTCGCCGGCGAAGGCGCCCAACTCTCGGTCGAACTGGGCTTTCGCGCGCACGAACGCCAACACTTCGGCCGCGTCCGCGATGGTCGCCTCACGCACCTGCATTCGTCACCGTCCTTCGACGACTCTCGTCGAGTTGGTTGTTAGGGTGCCGAGTTCGGTAATTGGACGCGAAAAAAGTACCTTCCTTGCACGCGCTCCGGGCGCTCACTGCCGTGGATCAGATTCAATCACGTCTTACCCGAACCGCCGAGCAGGTAGCCCAGGATCGCGTGGGCGGATTCGTCGAGCGGTTCGAGGCGCTGAACTTCGAGCCGGTGCTCGACCGCGAGCCGGCCGAACAGCTCGAAGAACCGCTTCGGGTTGCGGGCCTTCACCACCAGCGCGGCGACGCCATCCGCGAGTTTCGGCTCCACGTCCACCGCGAGCACTTCTGGCGTTGCGAGCAGCAGGCGGGCGACCTCGCGCGGGCGGTCCACGTCGATGCGCACGGAGAGCGGGTGGTCGTCGAGCAGGTCGCGGATCTGTTGGAGCGTGCCGACCGCCGCTACCCGGCCGCGCGCCATGATGACGACGTGGTTCGTCAGCTTTTCTAGCGCTTCGAGTTCGTGGCTCGAAATGAGCAGGCACTTCCCCTGCGCCGCGAGCGCCTGGAAGAGTTCGAGTAGCTCCTGCCTACCAATCGGGTCGATGCCCGAGAGCGGTTCGTCGAGGATCAGCAATTCGGGGTCGTGTAACAGCGCTTGTGCCAGTTTGATGCGCTGGCGCATGCCCTTCGAATACCCGCGGAGCTTGCGGTCGGCGCGGTCGGTCATGCCGACGCGGTCGAGTACGGCTTCCGTGCGCCGGGTCGATTCGGAGCGCGTATAGCCACACAACCGGGCCATCACCCACACGAACCGCCGGCCGGACAGGTCTTCGTAAAACGCATCGATGTCCGGGCAGTACCCGACCAGGCGCCGCGCGCGCCAGTCCCACGAATCGGTCCCGCGCACGCTCACGCGGCCGAGCGTCGGCTTCAGTTGCCCGTTCGCCATCCGGAGCAGCGTCGATTTCCCCGCCCCGTTCGCGCCCACCAGCCCCGTGATTCCGCCCGTGAGTTCGAGCGTCACCTGGTTCAGCGCGAGGACGGTCCCGTACCACTTGGAGACTTGCTCGAACAGCAACAGGGGGGGGCGAGTTGCGGGCACGGGTGGAGTCGGGGCTACGTCCGCGCGCGGGCGCGGCGGGGCGACGAGTTCCGACTCGGTGCGCATCATGGCTGATTCTCTCACCGCTCCGCAGCTCACTCTCGGTATTTTTTACTGTACGATCTCCACCGCCTGAATCCGCCGACGCAGGTATAGCACGCACGCGACCACAACGGCGCTCGTCGCGACCCACGCCTGCCAGTATTCGGGCTGCGGTTGTGGGCGAATGCTCGCGGGGTCCGCGCTCAGGCACGACAAGCCGCACAAATAGAGATCGTTCCACAAATCGATGAGCCGCCAGCGCTCGTCTTTCAGCGTCTCCACGAGCCACCCGGAGAGCATCGGAAGCAGCACGAACAGGCCCATCCAGATCATTGCCATCGGAACCGTGCGCCGGACGAGTACCGCCGTCGCCACGGTGAGTGGGCTCAGCGTGATCGTGAGCGCGAACCCGTACCCAATGATACCCAGGAGCAGCGTGAAATTTTCGAGGTAGTACGATTTCCAGTCGTAGAGGAGCCCGGCTTCGAGCCACAGGACAATCGCCGGGACCGTGGTCAACAGGTTGATGAGCGCGCCGATCGCGAGGCACTTTCCCAGAACGTAGTGCCAGCGCCCGATCGGTTTCGAGAGGTAAAACGGCAGACTCCCGTGCGAGAAATCGTTGCCCACCAGTACCGACCCCGCGAGCGCGAGCACAATGACGAGCACGTACCCCTGGTACCAGATGAAGTTCCCGAACGTGTGATCGGTCCCGTTGAGCGCGAGCCGGTCGAGGAACCGCGTGATGTTGCGCGCGTTGACCGGAATCCCAGCGAATCGAACCGTCTCGGTGGCGAGCTGGTTCGCGATCCACACCACGAGGTACTGCGCGTAGAAGAAGAAAAAGAACACGAGCAGCGCGAGCGCGAACAGCCCCCACATGAGCCGCCGGCGCAGGAGCAGCTTCAGCGAGGCGCGGGCCAGCGCGGTCGAAGCGAACAGAGGACCGCGCGGGGTTCCGCGCCACGGCCGGTAGCGGAGGAGCGTGTCAGTTTGCGCCATCTTTTGGCTCGTCCGTTGTGGTGAGCAGAGGGAAACTCACGTCCCGAGCGCGCGGACAAACGTCGTACTTTTTGACATCGCAAAGGGTGCCGTTCACCTGCACCCCCATGTGGCCGACCGCTTCCCGGCGGAACGTCGCTTCGAGCCGAACGTACTGGTGATGCAACTGTTTCGCGCGCTCCAGCGTGAGTTCCCCGTACCGGATGCTCACCCAGCAGGCGTTCTGGAACAGCCCGTACTCCCAGTCCTCGCGGTGGAGAAAGAGGTACGTGCCGTCCAGTTCGAGACTGAGAAACCCCTCCACGGCCACTTGTTTCCCGTCGTACCGTTCGGGGCTGGCGATCAGATTGATAAGAGACAAAAGGATCGGCGGTTCCATAGTTCAGTTGCTCACCGCGCGCAGGAACAACTCCTCAAGCGTTTCGTCGTCGCGAACGAGCGCGCGAATGACCACACCTCGCGCGTCCGCGTGCTGGAAGAACGTGAGGTTCGACCACCCGGGCGGAACCGTTACGCGCCACTCGCCCTGACCGTTGTCGCCGACGAACTTCACGCCAGCGCCCTCAATGTCCGCGCGGAACGCGGAGAAATCGCCCTGCACGCGCACCCGGAACCGGTCCTGTCGGCGCGCGCACAGTTCCGCGACCGTGCCCTGCCCGCGCACGCGCCCGCCGGCCACGATAACAACCCGCTCGCACACGGCCTCGACGTCCGCGAGCAGGTGCGTGGAGAGCAAAATTGATTTGCCGTGGTCGATGCCCAGCGCCTTGATGAGTCGGAGCATCGCGTCGCGGCCCGCGGGGTCGAGACCGGACGTCGGCTCGTCGAGCAACAGTACGGGCGGGTCGTGAACGAGCGCCTGAGCCAGTTTTGCCCGCTGCTTCATGCCGGCGGAATACTCCTCGACGCACCGGTACCGCGCTTCTTCCAGTTCCAGGTACGAGAGCACCTCGTGTGCGCGCCGAGTCGCTTCGCGGCGCGGCATCCCGTACAGTTCTCCGGCGAGGCTGACGTACTCGACTCCAGTTAAGCCGGGAACGAGCGAATCGGCTTCCGGCATGAACCCGATGAGCCGCCGCAAGCGCCAGTTCCCTTCCGCGTCACGGTCGCCGCCGAGAGTCTCGTCGAGCACGCGACCGGTCCCGCTCGACGGCGGGATGAGGCCCATCAGAATCTTCAGCAGCGTGGATTTTCCGGCCCCGTTCGGACCGAGCAGCCCGATGCGCCCCTGCGGGAGCGACAGCGTGACGTCACTCAGCGCGGTGAACGCACCGAACCGGCGTGTCACGGCGTTGAGTTCAATGAGGGGCATGGATGTTTTGGTGAACCCCGGCCGCAAGGCCGGGGGTAGGTTGATTGTGCGGCCCTCGCCCTACCGGACTCCAGACAAGCACCCCCGACCTTGCGGCCGGGGTTCACCATCAGGTGGTGTAGTCCGCGTTCAGGCGCACGTACTCGGTCGTGAGGTCGCTGGTGTAGAACGTGCTGCGGCCGGAGCCGAGCGCGAACTTCAGTTTGAAGTGGACCTCGCGGTTGTGCTTCAGGTACGCGGACGCGGCGGCGGCATCGAACGGCAACGGCGCCCCGGACCGGTAGAGCAGCATGTCGCCCATCCACAGCGACAGGTCTTTTTCCTCGAACGCCACGCCCGAGTACCCGGCCGCGGAGACGACTCGCCCCCAGTTCGGGTCGGCGCCGAACACCGCGGTCTTCACCAGCGCGCTCTCGGCGATCGTTTTCGCGATCTGCTTCGCCTCGGCGTCGGTCCGGCACCCCTCGACGTCGATGGTGACGAGGTGCTCCGCTCCCTCCGCGTCAATGATGATCTTGCGCGCGAGTTCGATACAGACGTGGCGCACTTCGTGGGCGAAGGCGTCCAGTTCCGCGCCCGCGAGCGGCGGACCGTTCCCGTTGGCGAGCAGGAACACCGTGTCGTTCGTGCTGGTATGCCCTTCGACGGAGATGCTGTTGAAGCTCTGTTCGGCGGCGATCTTGAGAATGCGGTGCAGGTCCGCGGGGGCGACCGCGGCGTCCGTGAGCACGAACCCGAGCATGGTCGCCATGTTCGGGCCGATCATCGCCGCACCTTTAGCGAACCCGGTGACCGTGAACGCGGCGTGGCGGCGCGTCGCGATCTTGATGCCGGTGTCGGTGGTGAGGATCGCGTGGGCCGCGTTCGAGAAGGCGTCGCGCCCGAGCGCGACCTCGCGGGTCGCCTTGGGTACGCCGGCTTCGAGCACGGGCATCGGGAGCGGGCGCCCGATCACGCCCGTCGACGCGACCAGTACCTGTTCCGGCGGGCACCCGAGTTCGGCTGCAACCAGTTCGGTCATGCGCCGCGCATCGCTGAGCCCCTGTTCGCCGGTGCAAGCGTTCGCGTTACCCGAGCAGATCACGATTGCACGCGCGTCCGGGCGCGGGAGCCGATCGCGGCTCACCTGCACCGGGGCCGCGCACACCCGATTTTGGGTGAAGACGCCCGCGGCCGCGGCCGGGGAGTCGCTCACAATGACGGCCAGGTCGCGCCGGTCCGGTTCCGTGCGCAGTCCGCTCACAATCCCCGCGAACCGGTAGCCGCGGGCCAGGTGCCATTCGCTCATGTCCCAATCCTATCAGCGGGGGCAAGTCGGAGAAGGGCCGTACCAAAAAGCCGAACGGGAGGCGCGGCCCCCCGTTCGTGCGATCGTCCAGTAGCAAGTGATTAGTTCTTCGGCTTCTCGACGAAGTCCTTGCGGACCGCGCCCCACGCCTTACCGAGGGCCGCAAGGTCCACTTCGGTCAGCTTGGTTTTCTTCAACTGCTCGACCATCTTGTCGCTGAGCGTGTCGAAGTCCGCGTCGGTGAAGGCCACGCCGCCGAGCGCCGACTTCAGGTCCGCGCCGCTGTACTTGAGCGCCCCGCCCGAGTTCGCGCTCACGAACGCCACCAGCGCCTGTTCGACCTTGGCGGCGTCGATCTTCTTGTCGCGGAACGGGGCCGCGCTCTCGGCGGCGTTGAGCCACGCGGCGCGGACCAGGGTCCGCACGTCCTTCTCGCCGCCGAGCCGCTCCCACAAGCTCGTCTTGGTGGTCGGATCCTTCTTCGGCGGGGCGATGTCGTTCTGGATCTCGTCCAGCGCGGTTCGCAGTTCGATCGCCGCTTCAGCCGGCTTCATTCCGCGTGCGCGTTCCAGCCGGGCCTTCGCCGCGGTCTGCAACTTGGGCCGGTGGTCGAGCAGCGGGATCACGGCGAGCAGCGTGCCCTGGTACAGGCGCGCGCACCCGTCGTGGTTGCTCCGAGGGGGGTTGAACAGGTCCGTACCGAGCACCGCCGCTTCGTACACGACCGCGACAATGCGCTTGTCCAGTTCGCCTCGTTCGAGCGCCGCGGGCGCCTTTTCGTCCGCCCGCGACAGACCGGCGGTCCCCGCCAGCACAAGCACCGCCATCAGAATACGCGCCCGCATGGCTAACCCCTTAGAAACAAAGGACGTGAAGCGGAACCCCGGTCGCGAGGTTACCCGCACAGTGTAACCGACGGATCAGGAGCCGTGAACGAGTGACTGATTTTTATTCGCCCGGCCGTTTTAATCCGTTTCGGGCCGTTACGACCCGGAGCGCCCAACGTGTCCGATCGGTCCGAGCCGCATTTTCGCCCGTATTTTGTGGGCGGATTCAATTCCCTCGAATCCCGGCCCGGGTTCGCGATATCGTATAAGTAACGGACCCGAGACGAGGGGCGCGAACCATGCGAGACTACGAACTCGACGACCGCTACGACGATGACCGCGACGACCGGCGCCCCCGGCCCAGGCCCCGCGACCGGTACGATCGCCCCGAACCCGCACGCGGCCCCGCGTGGTACGGAATGTTCCTCCTCATCGGGCTCGCGCTCGGCGCGGTCGGCTTGTGGGGCGGGTCGCACCTCGTGAACAAGTTCCGCGGCGAGCGCCCGGGGCTCGATCCGAACGCGCAACTCCGCGCCGCGGTACCGGCCGGCCCGCTCGACCCCGAAGAAAGCGAGGCCGTCACACTCTTTGAGAACGTCAAGGACTCCGTTGTAAACGTCGACGTGGTGATGGTGAAAAAGGGCCGGTGGGACGAACAATCCACCGAGCTCCAGACCAGCGGCGGTTCGGGCTTCATCTGGGACACGTCCGGGCGCATCGTGACGAACTACCACGTGGTCGCGGAGGTGCGAAGAAAGCCCAACACGGAGCTGCGCGTGGTCCTCGCGGACCGCACCGCGTACAGCGCGGTGCTGCTCGGAACGGCCGAGGACAGTGACCTCGCGGTCATTCAGATCTCGGCCCCGAAGGACAAACTGAAGCCCATCACGGTCGGCACGTCGAACGACCTGAAAGTGGGCCAAAAAGCCTACGCGATCGGTAACCCGTTCGGGCTGAGCCTGACCATGACGAAGGGGCTGATTAGCTCGCTGAACCGCATCATCGAGTCGCCGAGCGGGATCAAGATCCCGAAGGTGATTCAGACGGACGCGGCCATCAACCCCGGGAACAGCGGCGGCCCGTTGCTCGACAAAACGGGGCGACTGATCGGCGTGAACACCTCGATCGCGACCCCCAACGGGGGGAACGTGGGC
The DNA here is from genome assembly GCA_000531095.1 of Gemmata massiliana. Taxonomy (GTDB): domain Bacteria; phylum Planctomycetota; class Planctomycetia; order Gemmatales; family Gemmataceae; genus Gemmata; species Gemmata massiliana. Next base: position 259,775 of record HG799466.1, read on the forward strand.
ATCGGGTTCTCGATCCCGGTCGACACCGTGAACCGCGTGGTGACCGAACTGATCCAGTCGGGGCGCTCGCTCCGGCCGGACCTGGGCGTGAAGTTGTTCGACGAGCGCCGGCTGCGCCAGGCCCGTTACGACCGCGGCGTCATGATCGAGCGACTCGTCCCGAAAGGGGCGGCCGAGAGCGCGGGGCTGCGCGGGTGCAGCTTCAACCCGCGCGGGGTCGTCACTCAACCCGGCGACCTCATCACCGCCATCAACGGGCAGACCATCGACAACGTCGAGGACTACGAGCGCGTCGTGCGCGACCTGCAACCGGGCACCACGGCCACTGTAAAGATTCAGCGCTACCCGAACGAACTCGAAATCCCCGTCACCGTCGGCGGGGTATGACGGCAGCCGAACGGTACTCGACCGGCCCGTGTGCCACCGAGTGAGCGGTTCCGCACACGCGATGTGCGACATCTCACCAGCGGTTCACGCCGGCCGATCGCCCGGCCCCGCGAATAACTCGCGTGTTTCTTGCGACGGACAAACCGGGACCACTTCGAACTCGACCAGATCCCGCCACTGCAAAATCCACTGCATCAGCAGTCGAGCGTCGGCACAGTCCATCAACTGAAAACAGCGATCGAAATTGACTTCGATCCAACTGTTCACGAACCGCAGCCCGTCGGGGAGCGAGCGCCCCGATTCGCGGATCCGCTGGTAGATGGGCACGGGATCGCGATTCTTGAAACGTTCGACGATCATGAACTACATCGGGCGCCCTCTCGAAACCAAGCCCAGCGGCACGATTCCTGCTTTCGCTCAGCGGTCTAACCCGTAAGCCTCGCGCTCGAACCGGTTGTCGAAGTAGAAGTGCCCCCCGCGCCGCCACGCCAAGAAGCTGGACAGCAGGTAGGCCGGGACGATGAACGCCCCCCAGCGCTCGCACTGGCGCACGTGAACGTGCTCGTGGTCGCGCGAGTGGTCGAGGCACTCGCGGTCCTGGCCCAAGATGATGTGCCCCAGACACATGGCCGAAGCCTTGATCGCCAGACACCGGAGCAGGAAGAACCGGGCGAACCCGCCGTAAACTTCCAGCGCGCCGCGCTCCACGCGCACGCGGCCACCCGTAACGAGCGTGAGCGGAACGACCGGCACCCCCAACAGGGTTACAGGAAGCGCCCACAAGTAGCGGAACGGGAGCATTAAAAGCCGCATCACGGGCGCCTCGCGTTCGCGAATTCGTTGTCGGTAGCCGCGACCGCGATTACGGAGCGGCCACTTATGAGAGATTCGACACCCGCTCGGGGGAATATCGTCGATTCACTGACGATGACGATGAGATTATTATGAGTTTCACCTAGGCTATTCTCATGCCTCGGCACGAGAACTCGTTGCGGGCGCGATTTCGGGCGTCAGTACCGACATCAAATTACCAAAACAATTGTTGTTCGGTCGCAATTCCCGCCCCACACGAGAACGCGGGAATACCCTAGGAAATCCGTGAGAATCCGTCCTACAGTTCCCAGCGAACCGTTTAACGGTCCCTCCTGCTCCGCTGCCGAGCTATTGCCCAATGGCCGCGCCCATGACCACTCCCGATTTCCTCGATCTGGTTCGCGCGAGTGGCCTCCTCGACGAAGGCACCCTCGACCGCGTCGCCGGTGAGTTCCCGGCGGAACCGGTCGCGTGCGCGGAGAAACTCGTCAGCGCCGCGGTCCTCACCCCGTTCCAGGCGAAGCAGCTCCTCGCGGGGCGCGTGCGCGGGCTCGCGCTGGGCCAGTACCGGGTGCTCGGCCCGCTCGGAAAGGGCGGGATGGGCATCGTGTACCTCGCGGAACACGTCGATCTCGGGCGCAAGGTCGCGATCAAGGTTCTGAACGAGGAACAGGCCCGCGAGAAACTGGGGCTGGAGCGCTTCTTCCGCGAGGCCCGTGCGGTCGCGGCCCTCGACCACCCGAACATCGTCCGGCTCCACGACATCACCCAGGCGGGCGGGACGTACTTTTTGGTCATGGAGTTCGTGGACGGGGTCGACCTCCAGGCGCTCCTCGACCAGTCCGGTCCTCTGCTCCCCGAGCGGGCCGCGAACTACATCGCTCAGGCCGCGGCCGGGCTGCGGCACGCCCATAGCAAGGGGTTCGTCCACCGCGACATCAAACCCGCGAACTTGATCCTGGCCGGGGACGGCGCCGTGAAGGTGCTCGACATGGGACTCGCGCGGTCCCTCGGTAGCCCCGGGGACGCGCTCACCGCCACCCTGGACGAAGACGTCATCGTCGGGACCGCGGACTACCTCTCCCCGGAACAGGCCCTCAACGCGCACCTCGACGCCCGGAGCGACATTTACAGCCTGGGGGCGACGCTCTTCGCGCTGCTCACCGGGCGCGCGCCGTTCCAGGGCTCGACCGCACAAAAAGTGGCCCAGCACCAACTGGCCGCGACCCCGGACGTGCGGAAGGCCCGCCCCGACGTCGCGCCCGGGCTGGCGGCCGTCGCCGCGCGCATGATGGCGAAGCTCCCGCGCGACCGGTACCAGTCGGCGCACGAGGTGATTCTCGCCCTCATGCCGTGGCTCCCGTCCGATGTGTCGAGCGGGATCATGCTCGCGCTCCGGTCCAACAACACGACGTCCGTGAGCCTCGCCGCCCTTCAACTGCGGCGCACGAAGTTCCAGCGCCTCCTGCGCTCGCGCGGGCTCCGGCGCGCCGCCTGGTGCGCCCCGGTCCTCGTCGCCGGGCTGCTGTACGCGGTCCTGGGCGGGGCGAAATCGGCCCACCCACAAACCGGCGACGAACCCCGGCTCCCGCTCGCGCCCGAGTCCCTGGTGCTGTCCGGGCACAGTTCACCGGTAAACGACATCGTCCTCTCGCCGGACGGCACCCGGTGCGCGTCCATCGATTGGGACGGGAAACTGTTCATCTGGGACGCGAAGACGGGCGCGCGGCTCCACGCCCCCGCGACGCGCCCCGGCGCCCGCGGCCTGGTGTGCGCGACCACCCCGAACGGGCGCCACCTCCTGGTGGCCGGGGAGCGCATGCCGATCATGGCCTTCGACTGGGAAACGGGGCGCGAGGCCCGCGTGTACCAGTCCCACGAGAAGGCGACGTGGGGGCTCGCGGTGTCGCCCGACAGCGAGTACCTGCTGACCTGCGGGGGCGACGGAGCGGTGGTTCTGCGGAACCTGATTACCGGCGACGAGGTCCGGCGCTTCGAGCACGCGGCCAAACAGGTGTGGGCCGTCGCGTTCTCGCCGGACGGGACGAAGTTCGCCGCCGGATTCGGTGAGAATATACGACCCGAAGAATCGAACATTATCAAAGTGTGGGCGACGGCCGACGGGAGCGAACTGAACCGGTTGACGGGCCACACGAGCGAGGTCCGGGCGGTCGAGTTCCGCCCGGACGGTCAGGTGCTCGCCTCGGGCGGGTTCGACGGCACCATTCGCCTGTGGAACCTGAAGGCCGGTACCGAGATCCGCACGATCGACGCGCACGAGGGCATCGTCGAGCGCGTCCGCTTCTTACCCGACGGCCGGCGCATGCTGACGTGCGGCGGCCCGATGCAGGACGTCAAACCGAACAACGAGGGCGGGACCGTCAAAATCTGGGACACCCTGACCGGCCGGGAACTCACGTGCTGGCGCGGGGAGGGGTGGACCGATCTGATCAGCATCGTGGCCGCCCGGGACGGCCGGTCCGCGGCGGCCGGCGGGCGCGACCGCAACGTGCGCGTCTGGCCCCTCCCCCCGGCCCCAACGGACCCGCTGATTTACAGCTTCCAGTTGCCCACCAGCGCCGTGTTCCGGTCCACGTTCCGCGACGGTGACCACAGCGACCCGCGCGTGCGGGAACAGATCGGGCGGGGCATTTACCTGCACTGCTGGAAGCGCGAGTCGGTGGCCGAGTTCCAGGGCGAGGTGACCGAGGCGCGCCCGTGGATCGGTGTCACGAACCTCAACGACGAAGTGTCCAGCCAGGTACTGTTCCAGTTCGACGAGGGGTTGAACCTGCCCGTCCTGCCCGGGAAGCGGTACCGGGTGTACGTCGAGTACCGGACGATGAACGACGCCCAGGGCGTCGTGCAGATCCGGAACCCGCGCGGCGACGAATACACCTCCCTTGCGGAAGCCCGACTGGAGGGGACCGACGGCAAGTGGAAGACGATCTGTATGACCTTCCAGCGCCCGAACGGCGGGAAGATCGACGTGTGCGTCGTCAACAACGCGGTGGGCGAGGGGAACCAACTCGCGGTCCGAACGGTCGAGGTGCTCGAAGCCGAACCGGTGAAGTGAAGCGGGTCAGTGTGGAAGCACTACCCGTGCCTCACTTTGTTTGTAGCCCGATTGTTGGCGAACCCCGCCCGCAAGGGCGATTGTTGGTGAAGGACGACCCGCCGCCCTTGCGGGCGGGGTTCACCAACAATCGCGCCACCCGGCTGGCCCACGGACCATTGGCGTTCGTTACTTCTTCTCTTTTTCTTTCACGGTCCACAGGTGAAGGACGTAATCTTCGCCGTCCGCGCCCTTCACGGTTACCGTTCGGTCCGGTTTCCAGTCGCCCAATTTGAACCGGTGCGACACGACCCGGGCGCCGGGTTTGAGTAGTTTCTGAAGCACGGGACTCATCCGCGCCCCTAGGTCGTCGCCGATGTAAACGAGGACCACGGTCGCTTCCGCGGCGCCGGCCATGTCCTTCTCGTTGAGAATGTCGCCCTCGGTGATAACGACCCGGTCCGCGACGCCCTCGGCCTTCGCCTTCGTCTTCGCTTCGGCCACCATCTTCGGATCGATGTCGATCCCGATCCCCTTCTTGGCCCCGAGTTCCTTCACCGGGCGGATGAGCATGACCGCGTCGCCGCACCCCGGATCGAAGATCACGTCGTTCTTCCCGATCTTGGCAAGCTTGGCCATCTCGTCCACGATGTCCACCGGGGTCGGCACCCAGCGGACGACGATCTTGTCCAGCTTCTTGTCCTCGGTCGTGAGGTCGATCTTCGCCGCGTCGCCGGCCTTGACCTTGATCTCGCGCGGTCTGGTGATCTTCGTATAGTTGTTCGGCTCGATCAGCGCTTCGATCTTGAACGTGTATTCCTTGCCGGCTTCGAGGGCCGGCGTAGTGAACGTCCGGGTGACCCCGGTCCCGATGACCTCGTCCCCGTCCACCTTGACGACCGTCTCCTTGTACCCCCGGTCCGGAACCGTGATGGTGATCGTGGCCGGCTTCTTCTCCTGGGCACATGCCACCCCGATCAGGGTGGCGACGACGAACCCGACAGCCCCGACGCGCACCGTTCTCATGACGCGATCCCTCCCGATGTGAACGCGACAAGCCCCTTCGCCTTCATACGGACCGGCCCCGACGGAGCCAGACCCGGTGAGCGGAGCGCACCGGGTCTGGCTCCGTCGGAACGGGGCTCACTCGTCGGTGTGCCCGTTGGCGACCGCCTCTTTAAAATCGAGGTAGATGCGGGCGTTCGCGTTGCGGGCCAGGTCGCGCAGCGCGCCGAGTTCCTCCAGGCGCATCAGCGACGGGTGCGCCGCGAACGCGGCCGAAGCCTTGCTCCGCTCCTCGACCGCAAGACGCTCGGCCTGCACCTTCAGCCGGGTGGCCTCGGCATCGGCTTCTGCTCGCACGCGCACGCCCTCGGCATCGGCCGCGGCTTGCACGCGGGCCGCGTCGGCCTTCGTCTGCGCGTCGATTCGCTGCACCTCGGACCGGGTTCGGGCCTCGACGAGTTGCGCCTGACTGGTCCGCTCGGCCGCGAGCACCTTGTTCATGATCTCCTGGAGGTTGCCCGGGAACACGAGATCTTTGACGTCCGCCCGCGCGATGGCGACGCCGTAGCCCGTGGCGGCCTCTTTCACCTCGCGCAGGATGTCCTCGCTGAGTCGGTGCCGGTTCGTCAAAATGTCTTCGAGCGTCATCGCCGCGAGGCTCCGGCGCGCGGCGAGTTGCACGTCGCTGTAGAGCCGGTCCTCGTAGTTCGCGACCGCGTGAACCGCGGCCCGGGGATCGGTGACCGCGAACTGAACGAGGATACTGACGCGGATCGCGACCTTGTCGGCGGTCAGGATCTCCTGGCCCTTGATGGTGAGGTCGCGGTTGCGCATGTCCACGATCTGGATCTCGACCCGCGGCGTGCGCCCGAAAATCCGGGGGCGCGGCAGCTCGTGCCGACCGGCGCCGAGAACTTCGGTGAGCACGCCGTCGACGTACTTCAGACCACGGTGCGTGTCCTTAATAAGAATCTCGTTTTGAGTGGTCATGCCCCCTCCGCTGCGTCACGTGTCTTTTGTGCGGGGGGCCGCGAAGGCGACCGAGTTGGTAAATCGGCGGCTATCGATCTGTGAGGTCGGAGCCGGGTGCCGTTTGACGTCCCGGCGTTCACATAGACCGCTTATACCTGACCGCCTGCGGCCCCTGTTGGAAGAGAGGGAAAGCGTCGGTGAAGGTTCGCGGCATTCTCGCACCGCACGAATAAAACGTTCGGCGCGTGACTCCACCACTCCTACGCCCGGACGATCGCGTCCCAGTCCACCCGGTCCTTATTGAGTGCGGGCAGGGCGTAGGGCATCGCTTCGAGGTACTTCGGGGCCGCCCCGGTGTTGAACACCACCACGCGCTCGTCGGGTTTCACTTCACCCGCGGCGATCATGCGTTCGAGAACATCGAAACACACCGCGGTTTCTGGGCAGACGCTGATCCCCTCCGCGGAACTCGCGCGCTGCATCCAGGCGCCGATTTTGGACTCGCTCCCGGCGGCGGCTTTCCCGCCACTCGCGCGGATCGCGTCGAGCATCATGAAGTCGCCGACCGCGACCGGCACGCGCAACCCGCTCGCGACCGTGTGGGCGTTCGGGAACAGGTCCGCGAACCGCTCGCCCTTCTCAAACGCGCGCACGATCGGTGCGCACCCCTCCGCCTGGCACGAAATGAGTCGAGGAAACTTCCCGCCCCGCAACCACCCCAGCTCCTTCAGTTCCGCGAAGGCCTTCCACATGCCGATCAGCCCGGTGCCGCCACCCGTGGGGTAGAAGATCACGTCCGGCAGTTCCCACTGCATCTGCTCGGCCAGCTCCAACCCCATCGTTTTCTTGCCTTCGAGCCGGTACGGTTCCTTGAGGGTGGAGAGATCGAACCACCCCATGCGTTCCGCGCCGTCCTTCACGATCTTGCCGCAATCGTTGATGAGGCCGTTCACCCGGAACGCCTTCGCGCCGTAGAGTTGGGCCTCGAACTGGTTCACGACGGGCGTGTCGTGCGGCATGAAGACGAAGCACTCCAGCCCCGCCCGGGCCGCATACGCAGCAGCAGCCCCGCCCGCATTCCCCGCAGTCGGGAGCGCGACGCGCTTCACGCCGAGCCACTTTGCCATACTCACGGCCGCGGCCATCCCGCGGCTCTTGAAGCTCCCGGTCGGCAGTTGCGATTCGTCCTTCACGAACAGTTGCGACAGCCCGAGTTGCTTGCCGAGCCGCGCGCAGTGCAGGAGGGGCGTCATGCCCTCGCCGAGCATGACCGGCGCTTCGTCGAGTGGCAACGGGAGCAGTTCGCGGTAGCGCCACAGCGACGGGGCGCGGGCGGCGATCTGAGCGGGGGTAACCGCGGTTTTGATCTGATCGAGGTGGTACCGCACCCAGATCGGGCGCGCGTTGTGCATGTTGGCAAGTCGGCCGAACGGTAGCACGGTGCCGTCGATCGCGGCTTCCAGGTGCGAAACGTAGTGATTCATGAGGGTATGCTAGCGACTCCGCGAAAGGCGGCCGTGGGCGTTTCGGGCACCGAAATTCCGCACGCGCCGGATCTGGTGTTCAGCGGAACGACACAATATTGGGTGCGGTTGTAAAAGGGTGTCCCGGAGAGGCGCGACGATCTCTCGAAGCCCTATGAAATGACGATTTATTCCGGTCCAACGGGCAATACTGCGTCCAATGCTTCGATAATATTCTGGTTACAAAAATTTGAGCACCGCGCCCCGGATCGGCTATCGTATGTTCATAGCAACTGTTCACCCGGGCTGGGCTTGCGCGATTTGAAGGCGCCCCGTCCGCAGTTCGATGGCTCGCGGAACGTTCGGAGTTCCCAACAGTCGTTCGGGCTCCGATCAGTCCCGGCCGGGTGTCACTGTTTGCGTTTAAGGGCTCTGACAATGGGCCGCACATCCCCGCCCGCCCCGCCCCACCGCGCGTCGCCCGCGCGCGTCGCCGGGGCGTACTTTTTATTCGCGCTCGCCTGGATCTGGCTGTCCGATCGCGCCCTTTTGTTGATGGGCGTGGACCCGGTCGAAACGTTCTGGGCCTCGGCGCTGAAGGGGACCGCGTTCATCGCCCTGTCGTCCGCCCTCCTGTACGTAATGGTGCGCCGCGAGGTCCGCGCGCTGGTGCGCGCGATCGGGCTGCTCCGGTCCGTCACCGAGGGCACCACGGACGCGGTGTTCGCCAAGGACTTGAAGGGCCGGTACCTCCTGTTGAACGGGGCCTCGGCGCGGTTCGCCGGGAAGTCGGTCGAAGAGGCGCTCGGGAAGAACGACGCCGAGCTGTTCGACCCGGAAACGGCCCGGCGCCTAATGGACCAGGACCGCGCGGTCATCGAAACCGGCGAGCTCCGCACCTGGGAAACGGACCTCGATACGCCCCTGGGACCGCGGACGTACTACTCCACAAAAGTTCCGTACCGGGACTCGGCGGGGTACGTCATCGGGGTGATCGGGACCGCGCGCGACGTCACCGATCGAAAGCGCGCGGAAACGGAACTGCGGGCCAGCGAGCAGCGGTACCGCGCGCTCGTCGAACTGGCGCCGGAGTCGATCATCATCGTGTGCGACGGGCGCATCGTGTTCGCGAACCCGGCGACCGCCCGGATGATGAACGCCCCCTCGACGGACGCGCTGATCGGGGTGGAGCTCAACGCCCAGCTCCACTCGGACGAGGTGGCGGAGAGCGTCGCGCGGCAGGCCCTGATCCTCCGGGACGGGGCGACGATGGGGCCGCGCGAGGTCCGGGTCCGGCGCCTCGACGGGGCCGTTATCGACGTGGAGACGTGCGCCGGGCCGTGCGCGGTGAACGGCGTGACGGGCATGCAGATCCTGTCCCGGGACATCACCGAGCGGAAGCGCGCCACCGCGCTACTGGCGCACCAGAACCGCGTCCTGGAACAGATCGCGAGCGGGGCCCCGCTCGCCGCGGTGCTCGAAGAAATCGTCCGGATCGTCGAGGGCCAGCTCCCCGGGACCGCGGGCTCGATCCTCGTACTGGACCGTGACGGGATCCACCTCCGGCTCGGGGCGGCCCCGCACCTCCCGGCGGACTACAACGCGGCCATCAACGGGGTCGCAATCGGGGCGTGCGTCGGGTCGTGCGGCACGGCCGCGTACACGCGCAAGCCCGTGTTTGTGAACGACATCGCCACCGACCCGTTGTGGGCCGATTACAAGCACATCGCGCTCGGGCACGGGCTGCGGGCGTGCTGGTCCGCTCCCGTCTTCGCGGCCCCGCGCGGACCGGTCCCGCGGACCGTTCTGGGCACGTTCGCCGTGTACGGGCGGGTTCCCGGCGCCCCGGACCCGCGGTTCGGGGAACTCATCGAACGGGCCGCGCACCTCGCCAGCATCGCGATCGAGAGCGACCGCGCGGTGAGCGACCTGCGCGCGAGCGAGGAGCGGTTCGCGCGCTTCATGGCGCACCTGCCGGGGCTGGCGTGGATCAAGGACGCCGAGGGGCGGTACGTGTACGCCAACAACACGATCGGCCGGGTCTTCGGGATCGCCCCGGCCGACCTGTGCGGGCGCACGGACCACGACATCGCGCCCGCGCCCGCGGCCGACCAGTTCCAGCGGAACGACCGGCGCGTGCTCGCGGACGGGACCGGGCTCCAGGTCATCGAAACGATGGCGGCCCCGGACGGGACCGAGATCGCGTTCCTCTCGAGCAAGTTCCCGATCCCCGGACCGGACGGGCGCCCGGCCCTCGTCGGCGGGGTCGCGATCGACGTCACCGAGCACCAGCGCGCCGAGCGCGCCCTGCGCGAGCGCGAGGAGCAGCTCCGGCTGTTCATCGACCACGTGTGGGCGCCGATCGCGATGGTGGACCGCGAGATGCGCTACATCCACGTGAGCCGGCGCTGGCTCACCGACTACCACGTGGCGCTCCCGGACGTGACCGGGTTGTGCCACTACGACGTGTTCCCGGAGATCCCGGACCGGTGGAAAGAGGCCCACAAGCGGTGCCTGGCCGGGGCCGTGGAGCGGTGCGACGAGGACCGGTTCGAGCGCGCCGACGGGAGCGTGCAGTGGGTCCGCTGGGAGGTCCGCCCGTGGTACCTGCCCGGCGGCGGGGTCGGCGGGCTGATCATGTCCACCGAAGACATAACGGTCCGCAAGCGCCTGGAGGCCCAGGTCCAGCAGGCGGCCAAGATGGAGGCCGTGGGGCGGCTCGCGGGCGGGATCGCGCACGACTTTAACAACCTGCTCACGGTCATCAACGGGTTCAGCGACCTGATCCTGCGCGACACGAGCGAGAGCGACCCGCAGCGGCTCCCGCTCACCGAGATCCGGGCCGCTGGGGACCGGGCCGCGCGCCTCACCCAGCAGCTCCTCGCCTACAGCCGCAAGGCGATGGTCGAGCCGAAGGTGCTGGACCTCAACGAACTCGTGACCGAGTCCGTGAAGCTGCTCCGGCTCGTCGGCGAGCACATCGTCGTCGCGACCGTCCTGGACCCGGCCCGCGCCCGCATCCGGGCCGACCGCGGGCAGATCGAACAGGTGCTCCTGAACCTCGTGGTGAACGCGCGCGACGCGATGCCCGACGGCGGGCGGGTGACCATCGAGACGCAAAACGTCGCGCTCGGGACCGACGACTGGACCGACGAACCGGACCTGAAACCGGGACCATACGTGCGGCTCACCGTGACCGACACCGGGGCCGGGATGACGGAACAGGTGCGGGCCAAGATCTTCGAGCCGTTCTTCACCACGAAGGGCGTCGGAAAGGGAACGGGCCTGGGGCTCGCGGTCGTTCACGGCGCCGTGAAGCAGAGCGGCGGGCACATCAGTGTGGCGAGCGAGGTCGGGGTCGGCACCACGTTCACCCTGCTGTTCCCGGCCGTCACCGAGGCGCCGGAGCAGGTGCCCGACGCGCCCCCGGCGCCCGCCCGGGGGACCGAAACGATCCTCCTCGTCGAGGACGAGGACGCGGTCCGCTCGATCACGCGCCTGTCGCTCGCGGGCCAGGGGTACAAGGTGGTCGCGGTGGGCAGCGGCGCGGAAGCGCTCCGGGCGGCCGAAAGGGGCACGGGGCCGATCGATCTGCTCGTGACCGACGTGGTGATGCCGGAAATGGGCGGGCGCCAGCTCGCCGAGGCGCTGCGCCAGCGCGCCCCCGACCTGCGCGTGCTCTACATGAGCGGCTACACGGACGAGGTCGTGCTCCGCGGCGACCGCGTCGAGGCGTTCCTCCAGAAACCGTTTTCGCCCCAAGCACTGGTCGGTAAGGTGCGCGACGTGCTCGACCGGGGTGCCACCCCCGGGGCGGCAGAGGCCCGCGCCTCGTAAGGCGCGCCGGCCCGGAAACCGCCCCGGGAAACCACACCCGGGTTCCGGGCGTATAGAACAGGGGCAAGGTCGCTCACTGTTTCGGGGTCGAAATGCGCTACCTCACCGCCACCGGATTGTTCGCACTCCTCGTTGCGCTGGCCGGGTGCGGCGGGTCGTCGGACCTGCCCGCACCGGGGTACGGTTCCCCGGACCTAAAAGCAGTCGCGGGACGGTTCCACAGCAAGGAATCGAACCGAACCGTGTCCGGCGAGCAAATGCCGCTCCAGTTCGTTGACACCAACGGGAAAGAGGTCGATCTCACCTCGTTCCGCGGGAAGTCGAACGTCGTGCTGGTCGTGGTGAAGGGTATGCCCCGGTACCCCGGCGGGCTGTTCTGCCCCGGGTGTCTCGCTCAAGTGAACGCGCTGACCGCCAACCACGACGAGTTCAAGAAGCGCAACGCAGAAATCCTGATGGTGTTCCCCGGCCCGAAGGACAAGTTGCCGCAATTCCTTCACGACGGAAAGGTGGACGGCGAGGGCGGGAACCCGAGCGTGCCGTTCGCGCTACTCCTCGATACTGACTTGAAAGCGGTCAACGCACTCGGCATTAAGGGCGATCTCGCGAAGCCCTCGACGTACATTCTGGACAAGAAGGGGAACGCGATATTCGCGTTCGTCGGCGAGGACACCACGGACCGGCCCTCGGTCCAGTCGCTCCTCGACCGCCTGGACAAGTTGAACGGCAAGAAATGAAATAGCCGCACACGAACCCGACCGACGGACCTGGTGGGTAACATTCTCGCATGGCGAACGAGTGGTACATCGACGCGAGCGGGCGAACGGACGGTCCCTTCTCCGAGGACGAGCTGCGCCGCCGGGCCGTAGCGGGCGCGCTGCGGCCGGCCGACCGTGTCAGCCGGGACCGGCGGACGTGGGTCACTGCGGAAACCGTCCCCGGACTGGCGTTCCCACAACTCGTCACGATCGTCGCCCCCTCCCCTCCCCTGCTCTCGGACTCCGCGCCGGTGCGCCCGCTCGTCGAGACGGTCGTGTCCGCGTCGAGCGATCTGCTGGACTCCTCGGGCGAGGGCCAAGCGTTCGCGCCACTCGATTCCGTTCCGGGGTACGAGTTACAGGGTACGCTCGGCACCGGCGCGTGCGGGATCGTGTACCGCGCCGTGCAGAAGAAGCTGAACCGCGTGGTCGCGCTGAAAACAGTACTGATGGCGCGCGGGACCACCGACGACGTGATCGCCCGGTTCGAGCAGGAAGCGGTGTCACTGGCCCGGTTGCAGCACCCGAACATCGTCGCCGTGTACGACTGCGGGCATACGGAGGGGCGCGCGTTCTTCGCGATGGAGCTGCTCGACGGCGAGGACCTGAGCCAGCGCCTCGCACACGACGGCCCGCTCGACGAGCGCACCGCGTGGCTCGTGGCGCGCCAGACGGCCGCGGCGCTCGACCACGCGGCCCGCCACGGCGTGATTCACCGCGACGTGAAACCGGCGAACCTGTTCCTGGTGCCGCCACCAACGGGGTTCACGCTCCCGGCCGGCGTACCAATGGTGGAAGTAACCGATTTCGGGCTCGCACTCACGCAGCGCGGGCCGGACGAAACCGAGCCCTCGCAAACGAGCGCGGGGCTCATCATCGGCACACCCGTGTACATGGCACCGGAACAGTTCCGCGGCGGACCGGTCGACGCACTGGCCGACATGTATTCACTGGGTGTAACGGTATTTCACGTTCTCACGGGCCGGGTTCCGTTCGACGGCCAAACCGTTTTCGACGTGATGGCTCAGAAAGTCGGGCCGCTCCCGCGCCTGACCGCGCCGATTTCCGAGCCGACGGCGGATCTCGTGGCCGCGCTGATGGCGCCCGACCCCAAGGACCGGCCGGCCAGTTACCGAGAGCTGATCGCGCGCATTGATACCCTGCCCTGTCTCGACGGCGCGTTCAGCGCGACCGGTTTCTCGGCCGTGGCCCCGCGCCCCGCTTCCAACCCCGACATTGCACTCGTTCCCTCAACCCCGAAGCGCAAGCGCAGGGTCGTCGTGGGAATAGCCGGTGCGCTCCTTCTCGGAATCGCGGTTGGGATCGCGACCCTGGCCGGCGCGTTCACCCGCGCCCCGGGAACCGCACCGGCACAACCGGCGCCGGCCGCGACTTACACTGCCGGAGTTCACCACGCACTGTTCGACGGCCAAACGGTGCTCCCCTGGAACGGAAGAATCCTGAACATTGAACCGGACGCCGAGAAGAAAAACGTTCTGACCGGGCGCGGAACGTTGACCCGCGCGTTACCGGAACTCGCGAACTTCAACGCGATGCTCGACCTCTGTCCGCACGACGCGCCAGCCGTTGATTTGGTACTCGCCACCACCGAGGGCTCTACAGTTCAGTGGCTCGTGCGCCTGGACCACGCCACCGGAGTTGCGTTCGGCAAGCGCGCCGGACCGAACGGGGCCTTCGAGTCGGTCGGGAATAAAGTTGCCCTACCGACCGCAAAGGATCGAATGGATGAGGGGCTCCCGCCGTACATGCAACTGAGGTACGAGCGCGCGGGCGGCACGCTGACGGCGTGGTTCAACCGTCAGTTACTCGGCAGCACTTCCGCCGAGGGTTTGCGAACGACCGAACTCCGCGTCGAGATCAAGAGCGGTTTCATTCGCATCGAGTCGGCGGGAATCGAAGAACTGGTGGAGCAGAAATAGGGACGAGGCTTCCACCACATCGGGTTACCAGTGACCGGCGTGCGCGCCGCCATCGACGTGCAAAGTCTCGCCGGTCACGAATCCGGCCGATTCCAGGTACAGCACCGCATCAACCACTTCCTGCACCGTGCCCATGCGCCCCACCGGGTGCAGACCGGCGAGAAAAGCGTGCGTCTCGGGCTTGTGCATCGGCGTTTCGATGACGCCCGGTGCCACCGCGTTCACGCGAATCCCCTTATCCGCGTACTCGATCGCCAGTGACCGCGTGACCGCGTCCAGCCCGCCCTTGGTAAGCGACGCCAGCGCTGACGGTATGCCCTTCACGGGTTGGCCCACGAGGGTCGTCGTGACGTTCACGACGTGGCCACCTTTCCCCTGCGCGAGCATCTGTCGGACGGCCCGCTGGCTCACGTAGAAGAACCCGGCCAAGTTCAGCGAAATCTTGGTGGCGAAATCCTCCTGCGTGTATTCGGTGAACGGCTTGGCGATGAACATCCCGGCGTTGTTAATCAAGCTATCCACCCGGCCGAACTTCGCGACCGCCTCAGCGATCACGCGGTCGGCAACGGCAGGGTCGGCAATATCGCCCGCGACAGCGAGCACGTCCGCCGAAGCGTCGGGCTTGATCGACCGAGAATTCGCGACAACCCGGTACCCGCGATCGAGGAACCCGCGAACCAGCCCGGCGCCGATCCCCTGTGACGCGCCGGTGATGACGGCGACTTTGCGTTCGGTGCTCATGGCGAATCTCCTTGAAGTGGATCTCGGACAGCGAGACGTACCCGCATGAAGCGGGCACGTCGATCCTGCTTACACAACGTTGATTTCGACAGCGATGTTACCGCGAGTAGCTTTGGAGTACGGGCACGTCTGGTGGGCGGCTTCGACCAGTTCCTTCGCGACCTCGCGGTCCACACCCGGCAGGCTAACATTGAGACGCGCCCGCAGGAAGTACCCACCATCTGCCGTGGCCAGGTCCACTTCGGCATCGACGGCCCGGTCGGGCGGGAGGGTGACCTTCAACTTGGAGGCCGCCAGCCCCAAAGCTCCGATGAAGCAGGCCGACCACCCGGCAGCGAGCAGTTGCTCCGGGTTGGTCCCGGTGCCCGCGGTGCCGGGGGACGTGAGTTTGATGTCGAGTCGACCGTCCGAGCTGCGGGCCGCCCCGTCTCGGCCGCCGGTGGTGTGAGTTCTCGCGGTATAGAGCACTTTTTCGGTTGCGGACATGACTGGCTCCTTTTCGAGTGGTGCGTTCGTAACTAACCGAACATACTGGCCATCCAGTTTCATCTTGCAACCAATTTCAAGATTCTCCGCCCGACTCCCGCGCTCGGATTATTTCGCGAGTCATTTCGCGCCCGATTCCGCCTGCTTGTAAAAGAGGAGCGCAATTCGGTTTGTTGCCGGTTGCCTTCCGCACCGCACCCGGGTGTCATTGTTGGCGGTATCCCATGTGAACCCCCAAAGGTGCGCCCGTGATCGACACCGGGACCGAACTCGACCGCTACCGCCCGCTGCTGCGCCTGCACGTCCGGCAGCTCCAGTTGGGGCGCCTGTACCGCGCCCGGTTCGACTCGTCGGACGTGGTGCAGGAATCACTACTGCGTGCGTTTAAGGGGATCGATCAGGTGCGCGGCCGGAGCGAAGCGGAATTCGTCGGCTGGCTCCAGAAGGTCGTCGCGCACACAGTTATCGACCTGGTGCGCGAGCACAGCGCGGCGAAGCGCGACCCGGGGCTCGAGCGCACCTTATGCGATGCGGTCGACGACGACGAGACTCCGCTGGGTGCGTACCTGACGGCCACGGAACCGGGGCCGAGCGCCCAAGCCGTGCGCAAAGAAGAGCTGCTCTGTCTGGCCGCGGCCCTGGACCGGTTGCCGGAGGCCGAGCGGGACGCCGTGATCGCTCACTACATCCTCGAACTCCCTCTGGCCGAAACCGCCACGCGGCTCGGGCGCACCACTCGGGGGGTGGGTGGGTTACTGTTCCGCGGGAAGCGCCGGCTCAGCGCGCTACTGGCCGCCCCGGAGGATCTGGCGTGAACACCGATACCTTCGATCCGGCGGAGGACCGGGTGGGCGCGGCCGTGGCCGAGTACCTGGAAGCACGCGACAGCGGGCACCCGCTGTCGGTGGCCGACTGGCTGGCCCGGTACCCGGACCTCGCTGCGGAACTGCGCGAGTTCCTCGACGACGGGGCCGCGGCCGGGCTGCGCGTGTTTCGCGGCCAGACACGGGAACCCGATCTCACGACCGACGAGCGCGTTCTCGGCGAGTACGAGCTGTTGGAGCGAATCGGCGGAAACATGGGCACGGTTTACCGGGCGCGGCAACTGAACCTGCCGCGCGAAGTGGCCGTAAAGGTGCTTCTGCGAGCCGGCACCGGTGACCGGGCGCGGTTCCGGACCGAAGCCGAGGCGATGGCGCGACTCCGGCACCCGAACATCGTTCGCATCCTCGAAGTGTCACGCGGGAGCGGAACGCCGTTCTTCACAATGGACTGGTGCCCGGGCGGGACACTGGCCGACCGCTCGGAGTTCGCCCACCACCCGAGCCGCGCCGCGGTGGCAGTGGAGAAGATCGCCGGCGCGGTCCACCACGCGCACCGGCACGGGCTATTGCACCGCGACCTGAAGCCCGCGAACGTGCTGGTCGACGACAAGGGCGAACCGGTGGTCGCAGACTTCGGGCTGGCGGTCCGTCTCGACCGAACGGCCGAGACGGACCGGCGCGTCGCGGGCACCCCGGCGTACATGGCCCCGGAGCAACTGAACGGCGAGTTCACTGTCGCCACCGACGTGTTCGGCGTCGGCGCGGTCCTGTACGAACTGCTCACCGGGCGCCCGCCGGCACACGGGCCGACGCTCGCCGCGGTCCTCGAGCGGG
>HG799466.1:276913-295610 GCA_000531095.1 Gemmata massiliana
ACTGGCGCGCCCGCTCGGACCGCTCGGGCGCGCGTCCCGGTTGCTCCGCGAGGCCCGGGCCGCGGGCGATTTCCGCGCCCTGGCACCCGGACTCGTCGGACAGGCCGCGCTGGTCCTGGCGACGAACGTAGGCGTCTTCGCTCTGCTGCGCGCGGGCGCCGCCGAAGTGTTCGTGTGGATGGCCTTATTCGCGCCCAACGTCTCACTGTTCGCACTGCTGGCACGCGAGCGCTGGTGCGCCCGAGAGCAGTACACCCCGGCCCGGTTCCACCTGTGGTCCACCTGGGTCGGGCAAACGACCGCGTGCGTGGCCGTGATGATCGGCAGCCGACTGGCGGCCGGCACGGACCTCGCGCGCGGGATCGAGGCCGGATACATCGGGTGCGCCGGGATCAACGCGCTGGCGTTCGTGGTGATGGGCAGCCTGTTCGCCGGGCGCCAGTACCTGCTCGGGTTGACCTGGGCCGGCGCCGCGGTCGCGATGGGGGTGTTCCCGCACGCCGCGCCGCTCGTGTACGCCGGGCTGATCGCAATGTGCTGTTTGTTAACCGGGTTCCAGTTGAACGCGCTGCGTGCGAACCAGGCGTGAGGGCCGTACTCCGGCGCCCGCCGTCGCGTTCTCGAAGCGGAGGCGGGTGAAATGAGTTCCTTGTGGCCCCTGTTCACGCAGTGGGCGATCTGGCCCACGGCCCTGTCCGCCGCCCTCGGGTTCGGCGCGTTCGCGGTGATCCTCGGACCGGCCGAGTGGTTCCATCGGGGCCACACCCGATCCCGCACCGGGCTGCGAACCGACCTTCTGTTCTGGGTGTTCACCCCGGCCGTTGGAAAGGCGATCACGTTCGCCGCCGTGACCGCAGTGGTGTCGTGGGTGATGGCCCGGAGCGGGCGCGAACTGGACTTCACCTCGGGCGCCGGGTGGGGACCGGTCGGCCGACAACCGCTGTGGCTCCAGGCGCTCGAAATGCTCGTCCTGTGCGATTTCATCTTCTACTGGACGCACCGGCTGTTCCACACGACGCAGATGTGGCCGTTCCACGCGGTACACCACAGCCCCGAACACCTGGACTGGTTGTCGGCGATGCGGTTCCACCCGATCAATGATGTCGTGTCGCGGGTGTGCCAGGCGGTGCCGCTGGTACTGCTCGGGTTCGCACCGGCCGCGGTGTTGTGCGCGGTGCCGGTTGTTGTGGTGTTCGTGGTGGTGACGCACGCCGATGTGCCGTGGACGTGGGGGCCGCTGAAACACATCATCGTCAGTCCCGTGTACCACCACTGGCACCACAGCTCGGAACCGGAAGCGCTGGACACGAACTTTGCCGGCATCTTCGTACTGTGGGACCGACTGTTCGGCACGAAGTACATGCCCGAGGGCCGGCGTCCGCGGGTGTACGGCCTCAAGAACGAGCGGGCGCCGGGCAGCTTCCTGGGACTGCTCGCGTACCCGTTTCGGGCGCGCCGGCAGTACAACCCCGCAGGCGGTGAGGAATGAACGTCGGCGTCATCGAGTTGATCGCGTACACGGTGCCCCCCGAGTGGCGCGGGCACACGATCGCGGTCGCCATGCGGAAGGTGCTCTACAGCGTCATGCCCCAAGTGGTCGCCGCGTGGTGCCGGCGCCGCGGGCACCGTACCCATTACGCGACCTACTATGGACAGTCCGACCCGGTGCGGCTGCTCCCCGACGACCTCGATATCGTCTTTATCTCGGCGACAACACAGGCGAGCGGACTGGCCTACGCGCTGGCCCGATATTACCGCGGGCGCGGCGTGCGAACGGTGCTCGGCGGCCCGCACGCGAAGTGCTTCCCGGCCGACGCGCTGCGGTTCTTCGACATCGTGGTCGGGGAGTGCGACGAAGAACTCGTCGGCGACATCCTGGCCCAGCGGTTCGATCCGCCGGCGTTCGTGTCCACCCGGCGCCCGCGTGCGCTGCCCGGCGTGGCCGAGCGGTTCCCGGATATCGTGACCGCCGGGTTCCGCCCGGGGCGCCGGTTCGGATTCAACGTGGTAGCCGTGTTCAGCAGCCTGGGTTGCCCGTACACGTGCGAGTTCTGTACCGAGTGGAACTCGCGGTACGCCCCTCTACCGGCCGACGACCTGGCCGCGGACCTGGCATTCGTGCGCCGACGGGACCGGCGAGCCATCGTCGCGTTCCACGACCCGAACTTCGCGGTCCGGTTCGACGAAACGATGGACGTGATGGAACGGGACGGGGAGCGGCCGAACCGGTACGTGATGGAGTGCTCGCTCTCGGTCCTCCGGGACGACCGGCTACCGCGGCTGGCGCGGACCAACTGTCTGTACGTCGCGCCGGGGGTGGAATCGTGGTTCGATTTCGGCAACAAGTCACTCGCGGGGGAAAAGCAGGGCGCGGCCAAACTCGATTTCGTGGCCGAGCGGTTCCGCGCGCTGCGACGGTTCGTGCCGGGGCTCCAGGCGAATTTCCTGTTCGGCACCGACGCCGACCGCGGGGCCGAGCCGGTCGAACTGACCATCGATTTCGTCCGGCGCCTGCCGTTCGTGTGGCCGAACGTGAACGTCCCGACGCCCTACGGCGCGACCCCACTGTTCGCCCGGTACCGGGCGGACGGGCGCGTTTTGACGGGAATGCCGCTGGCCTGTTACTGCGCGCCGTACCTCGTGAGCACCCTGCGACACTACGACCCGGTCACGTTCTACCGGCACTTGGTACGCATCCAGACCGCAATCACGTCGTGGGCGGCGCTGGCTCGCCGGGTCGCGCCCGCGGCCCCGTTCGCGATCCGCTTCGCGCACGCGGTGCAGACACTCTCGTTCCGCGAACAGGCGGCCGAAACGCGCGCCATCCTCCGGTTGCTCGAAGCGGACCGCGAGTTCCGCGCGTTTCACGAAGGCGAACGGGTGCCGGTACCGGAGTTCTACCAGCGTCACGTCGAGAACCGGCTCGGGCGGTACGCGAGCCTGTTCCCACGCGCGGACCGAACCCCAGTTCTCGGCCCCGTCGGTCGGGCGGCAAATGTAGCGGGCCTTGAATTGATCGAGGCGAAGGGGCCGCGCTGAATTATACCGAATCGTGCTGATGAGTTATCTTCTGTAGCCGGCCTCTGCGAGGCCGGGGAGCCACAAACCGCGGACGTCCCGGCCTCGCAGAGGCCGGCTACAGAAGGCAATCAAAACGAGACCGTATTAGTGCGATTGGTCTTATGTTTGGTGGCACAGGTCAGAGGCCCGAAAAGTCACTTCTTTATCTCGGCTCGCTTGGCCTCTTCGGGGCTGAGCAACCCGTCCTTGTCCAGATCGAGCTTCTCGAACAGCTCGGCCGTTCCCGTGAACTCGCGGCGCGACACGAAGCCGTCGCCGTTGCGGTCCATCGCCTTGAACCACGCCGGGCCGTCGCGCCGGGTCGATCCCAGCGGGTTGACCGGGTGCCCGCGGCTCACGGTCAAAATGAGCTGGCGCGGGAGCTTCCCCGCATCGAATCGGCCGTCCGAAGCGATGCACCCGGCCCCCTTCACGCGGTCCCATGCCCCTCGCAATTCGGGAACCGATAGTGAGCCGTCGTGGTCGACGTCGAGTAACTCGAACAGCCCCGCGCCGTGGTCGAGAACCGTGAGGAGCGCGTGCCCCGCCGTGATCTGGTCCTGCAAATCGAGCCACGCGACGAGTTCCGCCCGGCTCAATTTGCCGTCCCCGTCGCGGTCGGCCGCGGGCAGGAGTTGCCGTAACTCGGACTGGTTCCGCTTTGCGATCTCGCTCTCTTCAACGAACCCGTCGGCGTTGGCGTCCGCGTCGGTGAAGCGATCGAGGTACCGCTTGCGGGTGACCGCGACCAGTTCCGGCATCTTCCCCGGATCGGGGCGCACGTCAATTCGCAACTGGCCCGTCTCGAACGACGCGCCGGTCCGCTCCACCGCGGGCCGCCCCGTTTCCAGTTTGCCGAGCCGGATCGTGTGGCGAGCGGTCGGTTCCTCCTTGCGCCATGCGGCCAGTTCCGCAGGGGTGAGCTTCCTGCTACGCTTGGCGTCCAACGCGGCGAACACATCGACCGGCAGTCCCGCTTCTTTCGAGTCGAGTTTGCCGTCCTTGTCGCGGTCGCGTCGACCCACCACGACGCTCGCCCAGTGCGTGTCTCCGAGGTCCGCCGGCAGAACGATGACCGGTAGCCCGTCGAGTTCCGGAACCGGCTTCTCGCTCGCAGTCGGCGGCGCCAGGAGAATCGCGCCGAGGGTACCCGGGTACCCGATCTTCGGCACGAGTTCGCCGGGACCGATTAGCTCGTCATCGTTGCGATCGAGCTTGCGCAGCGCATCAGCCGCGGCCTTCCACTCGGCCTCGCTGACGGTGCCGTTGTTGTCCGTGTCGAGCCCCTTGAGCAGCGCGGACGTCAGAGCGGCCGTCGATTGAGGTCGCCCCACGCCGACGAGCGGGTGCCCGATCCCACCGCGCTGGTAATAGCCGACGAGTTCGGCCTTTGACACCCGGTTGTCACCGTCGGTGTCGAGCTCCTTGAATACAGCCGGGCGTCCGGAGTACGGTGTGGACTGACCCCAGAGGAGTTGCCGGAGCGCGAACGGCGACGGGAGCTGCGCGGCCTCTTTCTCGTCGAGCGCGCCGTCGCCGTTGCGGTCGTAGTACGCGAAGAGCTTGTCGAACGTTTCGTTCCAGGTGGCGGATGCGGATCGTCCGTCCAACTCGATGCGCAACTCGATCCGGGTGAGCCGAGCCTCGCTCACGACGACGAGTTCCAGCGACTCCGAGCGCGCGGGCGATTTCGGCGCGGGGTCCGCACCCATCACAAAGGGCGCGAACCCGCACGCGACCACGAGAACGCACCCTGCAATCAGCGTAGTTCTCACAGCAGTCCCTCGATCGGCTTGGCGGACGGGTCGGCGAGCCGGATCGGGCGCCCGACGTTCGACATGTTCTGCTTGGTCGGATCGAGCCCGGTCGCCTTGCACACGGTCGCGATCAGGTCCGGAACTTTGACCTCGTTCCCCTCGACGGCCGTACCGTCCGCGCTCGTCTTACCGATCACCTGCCCACCCTTAATCCCACCCCCGGCCATCACCGCGGCCCATGACGCGGGCCAGTGGTCGCGTCCGTTCCCGCCGTTGATCTTCGGCGTGCGCCCGAACTCGCCCATGCACACGACGATCGTGCTGTCGAGTAACCCGCGGTCCTTCAGGTCGGCGATCAGCGTTCCGAACGCAGCGTCCAGAGTGCCCGACAGCCCCTTCACTTGCTCGAAGTTGTTGGTGTGCGTGTCCCACCCGTCGAGCGTGACCTCGACGCATGCCACCCCGCGCTCGACCAGGCGCCGGGCGAGCAAACAGCCCTGACCGAACAGGTTGCGGCCGTAAGTTTCGCGCGTCTTGTCCTTTTCTTCATCGAGCTTGAATGCGGCCGCGGCTTCCGGGCGCATGAGGCGCACCGCGCTCGCGGTGGACGCCTGGATGTTCTCAATGACCGCCCCTCCGCGCCCCTCGCCGTACTTCTCTTCCAGCCCTTCGAGGAGTTTCAGTCGGTCAGTTGCCGCAGCATCGGTCACGCCCGCGAGACGTTCGAGGTTCGGCACCTTCAGCCCGTCCGGACCGACCGCGCCCTCACCCACAACGAGCGGCGCGAACTTCGGCCCGAGGAACCCACCACCGATCTCGCCCGCGAACCGCCGCGGTGCGATGCTCACAAACCCGGGGAGGTCGTTTCCTTCGCGTGGGAGTTCGTGCGCTACGACAGATCCAAGGGCGGGAAACTGGATCGCGCCGACGGGGTTGTACCCGGTGCGCGCGAAGAACGTGGCCCGACCGTGGTCCCCCTCCTTACTCGTGACCGACCGCACGACCGCGAGTTCCTTGCCCAGTTTCGCGAGCTTCGGCAGGTGCTCGCTGATCTTCACCCCGGGGGCCGCTTCGATCTCCTTGAACGGCCCGCCGTTCTTGTGACCGGTCTTCAGATCCCACATATCGATGGTGGCCGGCCCGCCGTTCATCCACAGCACGATGACGGATTTCTTGCGCGCGGGGTTCGCCGCGGCGCGGGCCGCGAACGGCGCCAGCCACCCCGACATGGAGCCACCAACGACGCCCGCTGCACCCCGCAACCAGTCGCGGCGCGAGAGCGGGAGAGCGGAACTCGGACCGTGAAGCGAAGGCATAGCACTTCTCCAAAGTGAATGGGTATCGGATCGTTCGTCCGCCTGCTTCCGTCAATGGTTGGTGTTGAACTCGCCGCTGTTGAGGAGCGCCCAGAACACGTCCGCGAGCGCTTTCGACGCATTCTTGTGCGACCCGCCGCTCTCGACGTGCTTCACGAACCCCGCGAGTTCTCGCTCGGTCGGTTTGCGCCCCAAAGCGGCGAGGAACAGTGCTTCGACTTTGCCTCGGGTATCGAGGAACGGTGCGTCGGCGGTCGCAGCCAACGCGGGCGTCTTCGTAGGGTCCGTCAGGGCGCGAGTGGTCGAACCGTTCATCAGCGCGAGCGACTGAATGATCGACCGCTGGGCGGTCGCAGCGCGCTCGGTGTGGAACTGCGCGGCGAAGCTCTTGCGCTCGCGCAGCGCGTTCAGGGGATCGAGGTCGTCGCGCTCGACCGGTAACCCCGACGCGACCCGCAAGCTGTCATAGAGTTGCTCGCCCGTCAGCCCGCGAACCGGCATCCGCGCGAACAATTTCGCGTCAGAACTACTTGAGCGGCCCGCGGGAGCCACCGAGGAAAGCTGATACGCCTTCGTAAGCACAAGGGCCTTCGTGAGATACTTCAGATCATAATTGCTGTCGGCGAACGCCCGGCCGAGGTCGTCGAGCAGTTCCGGGTGACTGGGCGCGTTCTCGCCACCGAGGTCGTCGAGCGGCTCCACTAACCCGGTACCGAACAGGTCGGCCCACAAGCGGTTCACGGCGTTCTTCGCAAAGAAAGGGTTGTCCTTCTCGGTCACCCAATCGGCCAGCACCTTCGACCCGCTGGTCGGGCTGAGTTCGGCCGGCATCGTGCGGGGCGTGCCGGTCAGAACGGCCGCGGTCACGCTCCGCTTCGTGCCCGGAATCGCGAGTTCGAGCCGGACCGGTTTGCCGTCCGCGGCCGGGACCGGGGGCGTGAAGAACGCCGCCGTTTCCCAGAACTGCTCGCGGGTCCATTTGGCGAACGGGTGATCGTGGCACTGGGCACAATCGAGGTTCACGCCCAGAAACGCCCGGGCCGTGTTCGCCGCGAGATTTTCGGGCTTCGACTCGCTGGCCGTAAAGAACGTTTGCGCCGCCTGTCCGCCCTCGGGCCGGTACCCGCGCCGGGGGCGCTGGGCGGTCGGGGCGACGAGCAACTCGCGCACGATGGCGTCGTACCGGGCGTCCTCTGCGAGGCGCGCGGCGAGCCACTCCTCGAACCCGTCGGCGAGCCGGGCGAACTGCGGCGTGTCGGCTTGCGGAATCCAGATCCGGCGCCAGAACGTCGCCGCGTGCCGGGTGTACCCGCCCGACGCGACCAACTTGTCGATCAACTTCGCGCGCTTGTCGGTCGCTTTGTCTTCAATGAACGCCCGCGCTTCGGCCACGGTCGGGATGCGCCCGACCAGATCGAGGTACACGCGGCGCACGAACGTCGCGTCGTCGGCCGTATCCGCGGGCTTCGTGTTCGCACCGGCCCATCCCGTGGCCAAGTGCTTGTCGACGCGCGCGGCCAGCGCCGCCGGGTCGGGCGGCGCCGCACTCGTGATCCCCGGAGCGACCACGAGAATTAGAGCACCGAGCGGGAAACGTAATGCCATTTGGGGCCTCCAGGAATCCGCTTCGCTTCGCCGACCGCTTACGGGAGTTTGAAGTTGATCTCGTTGTCCTGTTCGCGCACGGTGGCGCGGAGCTTCGACTTCCCGGCCTGGGCGTATTCGCCCTTCAACCGGTCCGGCGCGACGGACTCCCCTTCGTCGGGGTCCGCGCCCTTCTCTTTCTTCACCCGCGGACCGGGCCAGTAGAGCGTCACAATGTGCTCGCCGGCCGGAACCCCGTCGCCGTCGCGGTACGTGTGCATCACGAAGTTCCCGTCGTCGTCCGTGGTGGCGTGCGAGGGCGTGGCGCGATCGTTCGGATCGACCGGGTAGAAGGACACGGCGCCCTTCGCGACCGGCTTCCCGTCGAAAGTCACCCGGCCGTGAACCTTGTAAACAGGCTTCTCCTTCTTCCCGTCGGAACAGCCGGTGGACAGCACAACCGCAACGAGTACGCCGGCGGTAAGAAACGTTCGGACGTTCAAAGTGATCTCCGGTGGTATCAGAAGTCGTTGGTCGTGAGGAGTTCGCCCCCGCGGCGCGTGAGGCCCGCGTAGAAGACCCACACGTCGATGTCTTTTTTCAGGAACCGGACCGAGCCGTCGGCGAAAACAAAGTTGCACCCGTCTTCGTGGAAGCTGTACGCCGCGGCGCTGTTCGAGCAGTTCATCGCACACGGCCCGGGGAAGCTCTTGCCGTCCCACGAGTACCCGCGCGGCGCGTTCAACCCGTTGGCGGCCCAGGTGCCCGAGCCGTTCATCGCGTCGCCGATCGCGGTGAGCTTTCCGGCCTGCCACCGGTTCGGCTTGTCCGCGATCTCCAGAACACCGAGGAACGTCATCGAGAGCCCGTCGGTGATGTCGCTGTAGTTCGCGCGTGCGCCCGTGGTCGCGGCGCCGAGTCCGCCCAGCGGCGTACTGCGGTCGTGCTCCGGCGGGAAGATGTCCCGGATCGCCTCGGTGATGAGCGGGACCGCGGTGTAGTCGGTCGGCGCGGCCCTAAATGCGTTGTCGCCGATCTTCCCCTCCAGCACCCGGTCCGGTTTGGGTGCAGCGGGGCACTGCGCGAACGAAAGGGGCTTCGCCACGATCTTCGCGTTGGCCGGATCGTGCCAGGGTTTGCCGGAGGCCGCGAGCGCCTCACCGACCTTGCTCTCGTCCGTGTAGGGCAGCAGCGAAACGAGGATGGACGCCCCTTGTCCCTCGCGAATCGGCGGAAGGGCGCGGCCGTGATCGTCGCCGTACTTGAGCGACGCGAGCCCGATCTGCTTCAAGTTGTTCGCGCACTGTTCGCGTGCCGACGCCGCGCGAGCCTTACCGATGGCGGGGAGCACGAACCCCGCGCCGAGGGCACCGAGCGCGAGCACGACCAGAACTTCGGGGCGCGAGAGGCCCGATCTGCGGCGAAGGTTCATCGGCTGCTCCGGGTTCGAGCAAAAAGGCGAGGGCGCTCTTGCGCCCGCGCCGTCACACGTTACGGAAGAACGCCCCACACCTCGCCCGCGGACGCGGTGGTGAGGGCGTAGAACACGAACTTGTCGATCGACTGGTTCACGAAGCGGACGCTGCCGTCGCCCATCGGGAAGTTGCACCCGCTGGTGTGGAAGCTGTACACCGCGGCGCTGTTGGAGCAGTTCATCACGCACGGCCCGGGGAACGCCGACCCGTCCGCGAGGTAGCTGCGGAGCGCGTTGCTGCTGTTCGTGGCCCACGAGCCGATCCCGTTCGTGTTGGCCGCGGGGGTGGAGAACAGCTTGCCCGCGCGCCACACGTTCGGCTTGTCGGCGATCTCGTAGATGCCCAGGAACGTGTTCGACAGCCCGTCCGGGCACATGTTGATCTTGCGCCCCTCGGTCCGCAGCAGGTTGTAGTGCCAGTTGCCGGCCGGGTTCCCCGAGGAGTCCAGCGGGTAGGTCGTGGCGTTGTAGGCGTTCAGTTCCTGAAGGATGACCGCGTTGACCGTGATCTGGCTGACCCACGTGTAATCGGTCGGTGCGGCCGAGAACGCCAGGCCCCCGGAGGTCGTGCCGGAAATCATCCGGCCCGAGTTCGGGGCGCTGGGGCACACGTAGGTCGAGATGCGCGTGGCAATGGCCTGTGCGTTGGCCGGGTCAGCGAAGCTCAGCGCGATGTTGTACTGTTTGTAAACGTTGTCTTGTTCGACGTAGGGGAGCAGGATGCGCCCCCAGGAATCGTTGGCCCCGCCCGCGTTGGGCGCCGGCAGGCTGTCGTTGTTCGCCGACGCATAGTTGTGGCAGGCGAGGCCGATCTGTTTGAGGTTGTTCGCGCACTTCATGCGTGCTGCGGCCTCGCGCACTTTCTGAACGGCGGGCAGAAGCAAGCCGATCAAGATCGCAATAATCGCGATCACAACGAGTAACTCAATGAGCGTAAACCCGCGGCGCTTTCGGTTCATAGTGGTTCCCAAGTCCTGGTGCCGAACACGATGTCGATAAAGCCGCGTTGCGGGACGAACGAATCGTCGTGGCTAAGCTGACTTGGGGCACGGCTTCACAGCGAAAACCGTGCCGGAGCGGGCGAGAAACAGAAACCTCGGTTTCAAAGGCCATATTCACTCGTCCCCGGCCACGAAACCGTTCGCGGTGGGCGCTGAGTGACAAACGCTGACAACGGGGTGGCCAGCGCATCAGGCGCGGCCGGGCTACAGATCCGGTTTCCGGCCAACGAACCGCGACCGTGGTTCAACGCGCGGGAAGGCGTTGCACCACTCCCTTGCGGCGCGGCTCGTTATTGGGAGCGTTCAACGGTCACTTGGTCCGCACCGTCACCGCGTGCGGTTGCGACTCGATGTTTCCGGTCGCGTCCTCGGCACGCGCAGACACCTTCCCGTCCACGGCGGACGGTAGTTCGATCTCCCACTCGGCGAAGTTCGAGCGCACGGCCCGGGCCTCGCGGCCGTTCACCACGACCCGCTTGACGGTGAAGTTGTCGCTTGTCGTGCCGCGAACGCGAACGTTGCCGTTTTCGAGGCGGTTCGTGTGCGTGATGACGGTGGTCGGGGCCAGATCGTCGACGGGCGGGCTTTCGGGGTACGGCCGCGTTCCGCTCTCGGCGGTGCTCGCCGCGTGGCGCGGGAAGAACAGTGGGTTCTCGACTTCGGTGTAGGTGACCCGCTTGTGCTCGTGGCCGTCCAACACGCAGCGCCACATCCCGTACAGGCAGTCGTAGAACTCGGCTCCCTCAATCAGAACACGCGGGCAGCCCGTGTGGAACCCCCAGTGAGCGTCCCACACCTTCAGGTTCCGGATCACGAGCGGGTGCTTCGCGTCCGGTCCCACGCCGCCCACGTCCGAATCGGGTTTGCCGAATTCCGTCGTCGCGAACCCGCCCAAGTTGAACGCGAACAGCCGGTGCGTGTGCGATTCGTTCCCGTCGAACCGGACAAAGGGCAGCGTCCGCACGTCCACGCTCCGGCGCGCGCCGTCTGCCCCCGGAACGTTCAGCACCGGGTCGAACTTCGCCGTCTTCACGACCTCGAACCGGAACCCGTCCTCGTCGCACTCGGCGGCCACGTTCCGCGTGAACGTGTTGAGACTGTTGGACCACCAGAACCCGGACCCGAGGTTCTTGTCGAACGGAAGCACCTGATCGGGGAGCGGCTTCCCGCGACACGCCAGCACCGCAAGGTTGCGGTCGAACACGTTGAACGCTTCGGTGCCGTCTTCCAAGAAGAACCCGTGCCCGACCGAGTCGTACCCGACGCAGTCGCGGACCACGAGGTGCCGGGTGCCGTGGACCGTGACGAACCGGTTCTTGCTCCCCCACACGCTCGCACCGACCACCGAGCTGCCGCGCATCGTGTCGCCGCACAGGTGGTAGTGGATCGGGTACTTGCCCAGCACGTTCTCCTTGCCCAAGTGCCGGAACTCGGCGTAGCTGATCCCCCCGGCACTGTTCCGGTGGTACATCGTGTGCCCGCGAACTCCGTCCGGGTTGGCGCTCTCGACGACCACGTTCCGGGACAGGTTCGCGACCTCGGCGCGGAAGCCGCCGCTCGCCCGGTGCTCGTACTTCAACGGCGCGTCGAGTGTGACGATCTGCCACTGCGTTTCGGCCTCCAGCCCGCTGCCGGCCCACTGTTTCATCTGGGTGATGACCCGTTCCTCGCTCGAGTGCTTGCCGCGAACCGTGTCGTCGGTGGGAATCTTGCGGGTGCCCAGGTACCCGACCTGGCGCGACGTACCGACGACAACGACCCGGTCCCCGACCTTCCACCCCGGAAGCGGGTACGGCAAGACGATCCGCGCTTCGCCGGACCGAGCCATCTGCGCGAGCTTCACCCACGTGCGCTCCATTGGTGCGCCGTGCAGATCCATGCGCCCGCCACAGCAGACGATCGCGGGGCACGTTTCTTTGTCCAACCCTTCGACGTGGTGCAACCGGATCGTCGCGGTGAACTTGGACGGGATCGGCTCCGCCAGCGTGCCGACCTCCAGCGCCGGGCGTGCGGCCCCCGGTTCCACGGGTTTGGCGTGCGCGTCGCAATCGAACCCGTTCTCGCTCGCGTCGTCACCGGGTTGGATCTTGATGAGCCCGACGTTCAGCGCGGTGTCCCGGTCGCGCGCGAACGTGAGCGTGCCGCCCACGTGGATCGAGCGGATCACCGCGCCGGCCTTCACGTCGAACGTGACCGTGTGCCCGGTGCGGATTTGCACCCGCGATCCGGCTCCGGGAACCTTCCCGCCCTCCCACGTCTTCCCATCCGACCACACACCCGACGCGACCGTCCGAACGAGTGCTGTCGGCGCGTTGAGCACACGGACCGGCACCGTGGGCAGAACGTGATCCGATGCTCCCCGACCGGGAACCAAACACAGCGCAGGAACGAGCGCGAAAAGAGCGAACCGGACGGACATAGTTGGGTACTCCGGTGGGGCAAATGCCTGAAGCAATCCGTTCGGGCGCTGGTACATCAGCGAACCCCTAAACGGGTGATTGACCACAACCCGATTGAATGCGCAGCGCGCGAAGTGCTCCGCATGGGGCAACAATCGTTCCCAATCCTGGTTTGTGAGCGCGTTTATTTAGGCAACTTGAAATGCGATCCGCACTGCGGAAGCAGCAGAATCACATCGAACCGGAGTTGCATTGCGGGACGAGAACCGTCCGGAGCTGAGCACACTCAGGGAGCAGCGGGAAAAGCGCTCACAGCAAACAGAGGCCAATTTCCCGGCGAGGCACACTTGGGTTAGGTCATTGTCGGAACCGATCCCGACTCGTCGAGAGGTGATTCTGCACAAATAACGACCGCGGCCGGTCACGCCGTGACCAACCCTACGAGGTGGCTGGGCACGGTGCGACCAGTCGATGCGCATTAGCATCAACAAACGGTAAGCCCGGGTCCGTGCTCACGGTGATTCCAGCGCGAACCGTACCCCGCGGCTCGCGGCGGGAAGCACCACCGACCCGTGGTCCTCCTCCGCGAACTCCCGGAACGCGACCGTCAGCCCCTTAACGGCCGACTTTTCGAGCCGCGCGGCGAGTTCCTTTGCATTGTCCACCATGCGCCGGTCCCGGAGCATCTCGGCGCGCTCCTTCGACACCTTCACCCCCGCTTGCTGCTCCCACCCGCCGACCGAAACGAGCACCCGCGCGTTCACGGCCTTCCCCGCGAACTTCTCCGCGAACGCCTTTTCTTCGGTGAGTACCGATCGATCGTTCCACCAGATCGAGGGGCTGGACGCGACGTAGGTTTGAAACGCGTCCGGTTTGGAGAACAGCACGTGCAGCGCAAACAACCCACCGAACGAGTGTCCGAACAGCGTTTGGCGCTTGCGGTCGATCGTATACTTGTGCTCGATCAGCGGCTTAAGTTCGCCTTCAATAAATGCGAGGAATTCATTGCTACCACCGGTTTTGCCGATCGGCGCGCCTTTGGGGAGCGTTTTCAGCCACTCCGCCGATGTGGGTGGGGTGAGGTCGAACGACCGGCGCTCGTTGTGAACCTTCGTCTCGTCGGTCGGGTACCCGATCCCGACCACCACCGCGGACAGGTCGTTCATCGACAGGCGCCGGGCCGCGGAATGAACCGTCGGGAAGTTCCCGTTGCCGTCCGACAAGTAAATGACCGGGTACCCCGCGTCCGGGGCTTTACCGGTGGGGGCGGCGACGAAGATACGGTATTCGAGGCCATTTTTCGACTTCACATCAAACTGCTCGGTGCGCGGAATGACGACGGGGGTCGGGTCCGCGGCGAATATTGTAACCGCCATCGAAGCGAGAACGATCAGGGCGATACCAGACAACCGCATGGTGTGTTGACTCCGGTTGCGAACGGGGAACGCGCCTGAGCCGCTGTCACGAACAGGCGCGCGGTGAGTTGTTTGAAAGCGACTTGCGTACTTACCGCTTTGCAGCGAGCGGCGCCTTCTTCCCGACCGCGTCGCGGAACTTCGCGAACTGGTCGGCGACTGTTTCGTTCTTCATCACCGTGAGTTTGCGATTGTGTTCCGCAAACAGCTCCTCCACGGCTTTGCGTGTCTCGTCGGGGAGTTCAAGTTCATCAACCAAGTCCGCGTGGCGCACGAGCGCGTCCGCGAACCCACCGCCTACATAGATACCTTCCGACAGAAGCTGCCCGAACGCACTCGTGCGGATGAACCCGTCGATCTCCGCGGGCGAGAGGATGCCGTCGCGGTTGCGGTCCCCGCGAACCGCGAAGTCGACCAGTCGTTCGGGCAGTTTCGCGACCGCGACCGATCCCTTCCCGGCCGGATCGTAGGCGACGAACCGTCGCGTGAATTGAGCCATGTCGATCGCTTCCGGCGCCGCGCACCCGAACCCGCCCGCCAACCGATCGAGCGCGGTGGCCAGTTCGGTCAACTCGTCCGGGGAGAACTGGCCGTCGTTGTTCTTGTCGAATTGCGCGACTTGGCGCTCGACTACGGGGCGCGGATCGGGGTCGCGTGCGGTCCGGGTGCGAACCGCAGCAACCTGC
This sequence comes from Gemmata massiliana, assembly GCA_000531095.1. Lineage (GTDB taxonomy): Bacteria > Planctomycetota > Planctomycetia > Gemmatales > Gemmataceae > Gemmata > Gemmata massiliana. The sequence continues at coordinate 291,606 of HG799466.1, forward strand.
TGATCGATCACGAGCCCTTGATACCGTGCCACCGCGTCCGCGCCCGTGAGTTTCTCCATCTTGCCGAGCGTATCGAGATCCAGAGCGAGAACCCGGCGCGCGAGGTCCGTGCGGCCCGCGTTGAGGACTTTTCGTGCGGCTTCGGCCCGATCGGTCGTTAACTCGAACCCGCCCAGAAATCGGTCCGTGCGCACGAGTCGGCGCAGCCCGTCGCCGTCACCGAGTTCGGTGAGTCGCTTCATCGCTCCAAACGCGCGGGATTCGTTCTCGTCGACCGTACCATCACCGTCGAAGTCGCCGAGCAATGTGTCGCCCTTCGCTCCCGGGCGCGGCCCCTTTGGTGCCGGCCCACCGCCCCCACGCGGTCCGCGTTCGAGTGAAAGCGACCCTACGCGAGTCTTCACCAACACCGCGAGGAGCGGTTCGAGTTCGCCCTTATCGAGCGTCCCGTCACCGTTCTTGTCCAGTCCCTTGAGCCACGGGAGCGCTTCGCCGGCCTCCAGGCCCACGCCGCGAGCGAGTCGGTCTGCGACCGATTCTCGTTTCTTCGGCTCCGCGCTCTTGGCAACCGCGGGCAGCGGTAATTTCGCGCTCGGTTTTGCGTCGCCGGCCCACGGGTCGGAGAATTTCGGATCGGTCAGGAAGGTTTCGTCCGTGAGTGTTTTGAGGAACGCGACGAGCGCCGATTGGTCCTTCGCGCTGAACCCGAACCGGCCGACGGCGCCCGCGTTCGGGTGGCGCATCACGCCAGTGCTGTAGAACGCGATCACCGCTTCCAGTGTGTCGAACCGGCCGTCGTGCATGTACGGCCCGGTGACCGCGACGTTCCGCAGCGACGAGGCCCGGAACTGCCCGACCTCTGTCGGATTGAGGGTCACGTCCCCGCGCCCGCCGTCGAGCACGTTCGCGTCCGGGTCCAGCCCGTTGTTGAGTGAGCGGAACATATCGAAGAACGCGACGTGCTTCCCCTCCCCGATGTGGTGGCACAAATTGCAGTGCTGGAGGAACACCGCCTTACCGCGATTCTCTTCCTCGGTGAAGTTCGGGAACTCGTCCTTCACCGACGCCACCTTCGACGCGCTGCGGTCGTACTTCGAGTCACACGACACCATAGACCGAATGAACTGCGCGAGCGCCTTACGCACGCGCTCGTCGGTCACTTCCGTGGTACCGAACGCGGCCTTGAAGAGTGCCCCGTAGCGGGCATCGACCGCGAGCGCCTTGAGCAACGCGGGGCCGTCGCGCCCGGCCATCTCGATCCGGCTCCGCACGGGCAGCCCGACGGCCTCTTCGAGCGTCTCGGCGCGCTCGTCCCAGAACAACCCGGCGCGCGCGAATCGCAGGTTCACGAGGCTCATCGCGTTGCGGTCGCCCCTACGCCCTTCGTGCCCGACACTGACCTTACGCGGCTCAGCAAACGCATTTTGTTGAATGTGGCACGTGCCGCAGGATACGGTGTCGCTCGCGGAGAGGCGCGTGTCATAGAACAGGGCACGCCCCAGCGCGGCCCCGGCGTCGGTGGTCGGGTTATCGGCCGGGGTCGTATCGAGTGCCTTGACCCAGCGCTCCTCGAAGTTCGCGGGGAGCTTCGGGTCGGCGTACTTGTAGGGAGTTTCGGGCAGAGCGAGTTTGCGCGCCTCCGGTGGCGCGGCGATCAGTTCCGACGGGGCCACGAGAGAAAGAACCGCCACGAGAGGCACGACACACCAGCGCATCACGATCGCTCCGCTTACGGAAGAATAATCAGGGCTTCGGCGAGGACTTGAGGTCGAACGCGGGGAGGGCATTGTCCCCCTCCCGCACGGTGACCTTGAGCGACGATTTCTTCGGGTCGGCGAACTGGCCCCGGAGCAGGTCCGGGACCGGAACGTCCTGCCCGTCGCGCACGACGTAGTTGGCCACAACGGTCACGGTGTACTCGCCGGCCGGCGCGCCGTCGCCGGCCTCGACGGTCGTGAGCTTGAACGCGCCCGTTTCGTCGGTGAACGTGGACGGAGCGTAACTCTTCCCGTCCGAGTGCGGCGCGAGCGGGTGGAACGCGACCGTCGCCCGGACCGCGGGCTTACCGTCCACGTGTACCTGACCGGACACCGGGTACCGCTTCGGCCACTCTTTCTCGTTGCCCCCGCACCCCGTGAGGAGTGCGAGCACGAACCCGACCACGATCCACCGACCGGCCATCACGAACTCCTAGATTTGTGTGCTACTCGCCGAGCGGGTTCCCGTCGTTGGCGAACAGCATCCGGCTGACGACGAACGGGGCCTTCGATTCGGTCAGGAACTGCACGCTCCCGTCGGCCAGGACGACGTTCGCCCCGCCCGAGTGGAAGGCGTAGATCCCGGTGACGTTGTTGCAGTTCACCGCACACGCCGCGACCGACCCGACCGTGACGCGCCCCTCGGTCCCGGTCCCGTCGAAGAACGAGAACGCATTGGACGGGCCGCTCCCCCAATCGGACCACGGGGGCTGGCAATACTTGCGGTCCGCGTAGGACGCGGTTACGGACGCGATCCCGGACCCGAGGACCGACGAGCCGTTCTGGGCCTTACCCTTCACATAGTGGAGCGGGCGCCCGGCCATTTCCGCGATCAGAATCGTGTTCGACGTGCCGTCGCTGATTTCAAGGATCTTCCGCTGCTTCTGGAGGGCGTACTCGATGCCCGTTACGCTCACGATGGTGTTACTACCATCCAGGAGCGGCAGACCGTACCCACCGCCGCCGAACAGAGCGCTGTAGTCCGATGAAGCCGTCCGGCGGATGTTGGCCGTGGCCAAGTCGTTGGTCGTGCCCGGGAGCGCGGGCCAGGTGGTCGCGGTGTCGAGTGCAACCACGGCAGGCGTCGGTGCAGCGAATCCGTCGCGCTCGGGTGCGGACGGGCACCGGTACACCTTCAGCTTGGTCTGGCTGAGGACGAGGTTGTTCGAGGCGGGCGAATCCTGTGGGCCGGCGTACCACGGCAGGCTCAGGTTGAACCCAGTGTAGACCTGGTTCTGTTCGAGGTACGGGAGCAGATTCAGTCCCCAACCGTTGAGTACCCCGGTCGGCCCCGGGGCCGCACCGGTCGTGCGCATTGCCGGGAAGTAACCCAGTGCGCTCTCGTGATTGTGGAACGCGAGCCCGATCTGTTTGAGGTTATTGGAGCAACTCATCCGGGCCGCTGCTTCGCGAACCTTCTGTACCGCGGGTAGTAGTAGGCCGATCAAGATTGCAATGATCGCAATCACAACCAACAGTTCAATGAGCGTAAAACCGGCACGCCGGCGCATCGAGAGACCTCTGAGAGTTACGTGTGGTGCGGCGTGCCTACGGACGCGGGGGGAGTGATCCGCTGCGGAGCGAGCCGGCTTGGGTAAGTCGGACTATAAGCACGGCTCGTGCCGAACAGAAAACGAGCAGAAACCAAGTATTCCCGATGAACGTGCCGAATCAACCGGTCAAGAAATAGCCACAACTAGCCACACTTTAGCCAACAGAAGCCGCGCAACGTGAAATGGCATTTTCGGCAAAAGGAATACGTGCGTCATTCGACAGATGCAGATCATCCAGGTTACGGGGATGAGCTTGCGTCAAAAACTAGTGTTTCTCGTGGACGAGTTTCCACACGGTTTTGTCCTTCATCCACACGCGAATATACGGGCACCCTCCGAAATGCCCCCAGGCCCTCTTTTCCAAACCGAGCTTGATTTGGCCCGAGTATTCGCCGCTCTCAATGGCCGTGTCGCCGAGGATTCGTAGGCGGGTCGTCTTAAACATCAGTTCGACGGTCACCTTCGGATCGGTCCACGCCTTGAGCATGGTCCCTCGGTCCAGAGGGTCGCCCGAGTAAACGGGCAGTGGGACGTGATCGATCTGGTAGTTCGCTCCGAGCACGGCTTCCAGCCCGGCTCTGTCCTTCTTGCGAATAGACTGCATTCACGATAAGGGTGGGGTGTTTGGTCCCCCTCCCCGTGAGTGCTCAGGAAGCGTTTCGGTGGTCGTGCATGCGGTTGACCAACCCGGCGAT
>HG799466.1:295917-317124 GCA_000531095.1 Gemmata massiliana
CACGCACCGGGTCCGCACCCGACTGGCAGTCATACACCCCGAACAGGAACCCGAGCACCTCGTTGGTCGGGTACTGGCGCAACCAGATGACCGTCCGCAGCAGTTGGTCCGCGGTGCTCAGATCGAAGTTGTCGCCGCCCCCGACCGCGCGTTGACGGTTGGGTCGCTCGAGCCCCTTGCGGTGCCCCGCTTCGACCGCCGGAACCAGGTCCGCGGCCAGCGCGTCGAACACCGCTACGGGCAATCCCGTCAGGTGCTCAAACACGATCGGGTGCTTCCGCAAGTGATCCAGACGCGCGATCATCGGAGTATCCACGAGGGCCAGGTTCGTACACCTACACTACGAATTCACACCTATCGTGAATGCCATCTAATAGACTCGGCGAACTTCGTGCTGAGGTCTCGAATCACCGCTTCGTCGTCCGCCGCGTACCCCGTACAAGCGCTCCCGAACAGCACACAGCCAACCAGTACCAAGCACCGCATGCGCGCCCTCCATGTGAAGGGAGAGGGGATAGCTCGGCGGTCACGTTCAGACAAGCTCGGCTCCGAGTGGTTGCGGTGTGGAAATGGGCACGTTACGGGGAGTTAATCGTAGACCCAAGCGGCCCGTACCCGGTCCAGGGCCGTTTAGTTCGTTGGTCTTGGCAGTCGGGCGAAGTTCGGGTATTCGCCCGGTCCTTTTTAGGGGGACCGGTATGGCCGCCGCGCCATCGCTGACGGAGGTTCTGGCCGCGATTCCCGATCCGCGCGATCCGTCGGGGCGCCGGTACCCGCTCCCGGTGATCCTCAACCTGGTGGTCGTCGCCACACTCGCCGGCATGCGTTCCCTGGAAGCCATCGCCCAATTCGCACGGGACCACGGCACCCCGCTGGCACACGCCCTCGGGTTCCGGTCCAAAAAGACCCCGTGCAAGGCCACGCTCTCCAACCTCCTGCGCCAACTCGACGTCGGTGCCATCGAAGCCGCTCTGGGGCGGTGGATCGCGGCCCGGTGCCCGGACCTCGGGGACCAACTGTGCCTCGACGGGAAGACCGTGCGCGGCACCCGCGGCGGGACCGTTCCGGGGGTTCATCTGCTCGCCGCGTACGCGCCCCGCGTTGCCGCCGTGGTCGCTCAGGTCCGGGTCGATGGCAAGACCAACGAACACAAAGCCGCACTGGAACTGCTGGGCGTACTCCCGGTGACCGGGATCGTGGTCACCGGGGACGCCATGTTCTGCCAGAAGGACGTGTGCAAGGCCGTCACCAAGGGCGGGGGCGAGTACCTGTTCACCGTCAAGGACAATCAGCCCACACTGCACTACGACATCGCGTGCATGTTCGGCGAATCGGCCGCCTTTTCCCCCCTACCAGCAGAGCCGATGGGCGACTGAACAGGACGCCGTTACGACGACCGACAAGGGCCACGGTCGCGTCGAGACCCGCACCCTGCGGGCCACACCGGTGCTATCGAAGTACCTGTCCGCGTGGCCCGGCATCGCTCAGGTGTTCCAGATCCACCGGGTGCGCCGGTGGCCCGACGGGCGCGTCGAGGAGGAGACCTCCTACGGGATCACCAGCCTGCGCCCGCTCGACGCCGGCGCCGCGCGCTTGTTGTCCCTGAACCGCGCCCACTGGTCCATCGAGAACAACCTGCATTGGGTTCGCGACGTCACCTTCGGCGAGGATGCGAGCCGCATCCGCAGCGGCAACGGCCCGCAAATCCTCGCCGCCACCCGCAACGCCCTGACGCACCTACTCACCGCGGCCGAACTCCCCAACTTCGCCGCCGCGCTCCGACGATTTGCCATTCGACCACTCGAAGCGTTCCGGCTCGTAAACACAGCCACACGTCAGACCGAGAACTAAGCGGCCCGTACCCGGTCAACGCCGCCTTGACCGGACCGCACGGTATTGGCATACCGGCGTCCTTCATGCTAATGGCTTGATGAAAGGCACCCGCATGGGCACGCGGCGAGTAGTTACGCTCCGGGTCGTCGCGATTACGGTTTGCGCCGTCGCGCTCGGTCAGACCGGCTGCGCCACCGCCCCGCCCCTCGACAATCCGCTGACCGTTCGCCGCACGGAAATCGAGAACCCGGTGCTCGTGTCGCCCGGTCAGCCCACGGCCGAATCGTACCGCGAAGTCTTTGAAAAGGTCATTGAGGTGCTCGACGACTACTTCGAGCTCCAGACGCCCAACGCTTACGAGGGGCGCATCACCACGAAGCCGCGCGTCGCGCCCGGGTACGAGCAGTTCTGGAAGGCCGGGAACCCGGACCCGCGGCAGCGCTTGCTCGCGACGTTCCAGAGCGTCCGGCAGATCGCGACCGTGGAGATTCGCGCCGGCGAACGCGGCGGGTATCTTGTATACGTCGTCGTCGATAAGGAGCTCGAGGACGTCCCGCGCCCGGCCCACGCGACGGTGGGCAACGCGGTGTTCCAGGAATCGCCCACAGTGGACCGGCAGTTGGAGGTCGTCACCCCCGAAACCGCGACCACGCGCACCTGGTTCAAGGTCGGTCGGGACTTCGCCTTCGAGCAAGAAATTCTGCGGCGCATACGGAACTGCAAGTGACTGATCCTTGCGGGCGGTCGAAGTTCTGCGAGCGCCCGCCCCACGACAGGGAACGATAGCGCATCATGGCGGAGCGAGCGCTACGGTTACGATTGGGGCTGTTCATGGGCGCGTCGCTGATCGCGCTCGCGGGCCTCGTCGTACTATTCGGTGGCGCCCCACGGTTGTTTTCCAGTGACACCCGGTATTCCGTTCTGTTCCCCGAAGCACCGGGGATCGGTCCCGGTATCCCCATCCGCAAATCGGGCGTGCGCATCGGCCAAGTAACGGCACTCGAACTCGACCCGGTGAGCGGTCAGGTCCGGGTGCGGATCTCCGTGGACCGCAAGTACCTCCCGCGGACCTCGGAAGAAGCCCACATCACGCGCGGGCTGCTCAGCGGCGACACGGCCATCGACTTCCTGCCCAAACTCGGACAAGACAACCAGCCCGTCCCGCGCGGCGACGAGTGGCCCCCCGACAGCGACATTCCCGGCGTTCCGCCTATCACGCCGCGGAGCTTCGTCGGACCGGCCTCGAACGCACTGGCTACCGCGCAACAATCCCTGGATAAGATCACGAGGGCCTTCGAGAAAGTGGAGAAGCTCGGCGAGCTGACCCCGAAGCTCGAACTCGCGGTGGACGAAGCCACAGGGCTGTTCAAGGACGTGCGCGCGTTCCTCCCCGAAATCCGAAAGACCAACTCGAAGCTTCAGAATTTGCTGGGTTTGGATCCCCCCGCGCCCCCGCGCGACGGCGCGCCTGCCGCGGGCGCGCCCATCGGGTTCGTGGTCGCGGCCCAACCCGCCGGGCCAGAAGAACCGAACATCAAGGCCCTCATCCGCGACGCCCAAGAAGCCCTCCGGACGATCAAACCCGCGGTGGACGATTTCCGAGCCACGATGAAGCGCCTCGAACCCGAGGTGCTCGCGGCCGTGAAGGGCGCGCGGCAAGCGTTTGATGGCGTGAACGACGTTCTTTCACCGGAGAACCGCAAGCAGTTCACGGAGGTGCTGAAGAACCTCAATAGCGTCGCTATAACCGTAATCAAATTCGCCGGGTCGCTCGGTACGATCCTCGATACAGCCGAGAAAACCATCAAAAACATCGACGGCCGCGTGACCGAGGTGGGGCAGATCGTCGCCGACGTGCGCGCGGTTACTCGACCGCTCGCGGCGCGGTCCGAGAGTTTGGTGAAGAACGTGACCGATGCCGCGGACCAGTTGAGCAAGATGATTGCGGAGATTCGTGTCGTCGTGAATGCGTTCGCGAAAGAAAATGGGACGCTTCAGAAGCTCATTACCGAACCCGGCGTGTACCAGAACCTCGATGCCGCGTCTGGGTCGCTGGCGCGCATTCTGGCCCGTTCGGAGAAAGTCACCCGCGATTTAGAAGTGTTCGCGGATAAGGTTGCACGTCGGCCGGAACTGATCGGCATCGGCGGCGCGCTGCGCCCCAGCGCGGGGTTGAAAGACTTGCCCGGTGTCCCGAGTTTCCGTCCCGACTGGCCCCCGGCCTCGTCCGCCCGCCCGTTCAGCGGACCGAGTTGGTTAGAGCCACCGTCTTCTTCGAGCGGGAAGCCCCCGGCCGTGCAGGGCTACCCGCCGTAATGTGGGTGCCTTTACTTCTTCTTCGGGGGGCTGAACTCGTCGGCGCTGATCGTGTCGGGGAACGCCCACTTCTCAACGGTCAACTTCTCAACAACCGCTCCGTTGTGCCGGCACTCGAACTGGTGCGGGAGCATCAACCCGTCTACATTCTTGTGCTCCGAGAACACCATCGTGGTGGGCCGTAGCACGTTGTCCATGCTGTTGGTGTACTCGACCCGCAGCAGCAAGTCGGTCTTCGCGTCGAACGTGAGCAGGTAGAACGGGAACTCGCCCAGGGCCAGTTTGATACGCGACAGTTCGCGGTTCCCTGCTGTGATTTGTTCGAGGTCGAAGACCACTGCCTTCGGGTCGGTGACGGGTAGGAGTAGTGGCATCCAATTCTGCCCCACCACATCGGCCGCGAGCCAGCGCTCGAGCACGTCGATGTTTGGCGTCGGAACCGGGGCGCCGTTATTGGCAATGGCCAGGTCCGGACGGCGCAACCACGCCTCGACTAACATCCGGGTGCCGAGAGAGAATCGTTCGTCGGACGAGAAGAACCGGTCCGGCCAGGCGACAGCGACCGTGCGGTTCGTGTCGTTGGCCTGGTTCGCCTGTTCGATGGAAAACATCTGCCCCTTCATCACGCAGCGGCAGAACTTCCCCTTCGCGAGCAGTTCCAGCTTCCCGCCGGTCAGGGCCTTCACCGCCCGATCGATAACCGCCTTCGCTTCCGGATCGGATTTCGCAGGCGCCACCGGGCGCTGAGTACCGGCCCCCTCACTCGACAGCCCGGCGGTGGGCAGTTCCTTCTCCGGCCCGCACCCGGCTACGAGCACCACGGCCCCCACGAACGCCGCCCAAGCCGTGTACCGTGCCATCCTGTCGCCCCCCTGAAACCATGAACGCTCGTTTTGTTTTGTACCGCACCACGCGGTCCCGCGTCTATTGGATAACCCCGCCCGGGCCGGGCGCGTTGGGACGGCACGTCGGATTGAAGGGGAGAAGCGCGGTATGCGGTCGGGCGGTTTTCGGTTGCGACTCCTCGCGTCAATCGGGAACAATAACGCTCCTGCCGCTCTCACCCCAATTACATGCCCGAGGCACAATCGTGCGAACGCTACTCATTTTGTTGCTCCTGTCCGTTCCCCTTCCCGCGCTCAAGGCCGCAGACCCGCCAAAATCGGTGAAAGTGTTCATCTTGGCCGGGCAATCGAACATGGAGGGCAAGGCGAAGGTCTCGCTGGCCGAGTATCAGGCCCAACAACCGGCCACACGCGACCTCTTCAAACACTGGCAGCGCGGCGGCAAGTGGATCGAACGCGACGATGTGTGGATCAAGTTCCTCGACCGCAAAGGCAAGCTCACCACCGGGTACGGGTCGCCCCAATGTATCGGGCCGGAACTCGAATTCGGCACGGTCGTCGGCGACCGGTTCACCGAACCCGTCCTGCTCATCAAGACCGCATGGGGCGGGCGCAGCCTGTACCGCGACTTCCGCTCTCCTTCGGCAGGGCTCCCACCCGACACAGCCCTCAACAAAATGCTTGTTGATCTCAAAAAGCAGAAGGGCAAAGAAAACGCGGCACTCGACGATGTGAAGAAGCCGTTCGGGAACTCGTACCGGGCCATGCTCAGCGAAGTGAGTGACACGCTCGCGAACCTGAAGAAGCACTTCCCGGATTACGCCGATCAGGGATATGAGATCGCCGGGTTCGTGTGGTTCCAGGGTTGGAACGATATGATTAGCGCGGACGCGACCGCCGAATACGCGGCCAACCTCGCGCACTTCATTCGTGACGTGCGCAAAGACCTGAAGTCGCCGAAGCTTCCGTTCGTGATCGGGCAAATGGGTGTGGAAGGGGCAAATCCGAGCACGAATATCAAGAAATTCAAGGACGCTCAGGCCGCTGTAATGGACGTGCCCGAGTTCCGCGGGAACGTCGCACTGGTGAAGACGGATGCGTTCTGGGACACCGACGCGGAGGCCGTGTTCAAGAAGGGCTGGCGCGAGAACCTCGACGAATGGAACAAAGTGGGCAGCGATTATCCGTACCACTATCTCGGCAGCGCGAAGACCATGTGCAAAATCGGCCGCGCGTTCGGCACCGCGGTACTCGAACTGCGCGGCGAGAAGAAATAAGCGCTGTGAATGGCGTTCGCGCAAGGAGCGCGAACGCCGCTCACCACACCGGACCGCACGCGATCAAGTCAGTTTCCCATTTCCTCCGCTGCGGAACAGCCAGTACAGGATCGTTTTGATCTCGAACGGCTTCAGGTCCGGCTTCAGCGAGAGGATGCGCGCCGCGATGCCGGCCAAGTGCGGCGTCGCCCAACTCGTGGCCGGTTCGCGGGCGAACGGCCCCAAATATCCGCGGCTGTGAGCCTGGAACTCGACCTGCTCGCTCAGCTTGTAGGCGAACCGCAGCGGGTCGTCGAACAGCCCCTTGTCCACCGAGATGAGCGGCGGGGCGAACGCGGCCGGGTAACTCCGGGTCAGCGGGTGTTCGTTGTGCGCGGCGGCGAACACCAGCACGTCGCGGAAGTACGCTTCCTCGATCGCGCGCTGCAACTGCTGGCGGCGTGGGAGCTGTTGCAGCTTGTGTTCGGGCACCCCGAGCGAAAGATTGATTACCTTCACCTTCCACACGTCGATCGCGTGGTGCAGCGCGGCGATCACCGTTTCCACTTCACACGACCCGGTCGGGCCGAACACGTCAGCCGAGTACAACTTCACCCGCGGCGCGAGCGTCAGAACGATGTCCGCGACGGTGGTGCCATGTGGCGAGGACTGGTGGCCTGTGTACTCGAGCGGCGGCCCGCTCGGGCGGAACACTGCGCCCTCGATGCGCTGGATCGACGTGCCCGCGTCGCGGAACTTCGTTTCGAGTACGGCGCGTTCCACGCCGGAGTCGATCACGGCAACGGCGATCCCTTCCCCGGTCGCCCGGGCATCCTGGAAGATGCTGTTCGGGGTCAACCGGGCGAAGATCTCGTCGAACACTGTGGGAGCCGTTTCGATCATCAGAGTTCCAGCAGAAAACGAACCGGAAGCGCGCCGGACGGGGTGAACAGCCTCGGTAGGACGCAACTCGCACACGAACCGCTCTTCGGTCTCGTTGATCGTACCCGTTCCGTCAAATGTGCCCTTCTCAATCATGCGCTGCCAGTGATTTCATCGAGGAGTGCGCGGAGGTCGTTAACCGCCTTAACGCAGTGCTCCACCGCGCTCGGCCCGTGTTTCACGGCGATGGCGCGCACAGCTTCGACCAGGCGCAGCGTGGTGTCCGGCGGGGCGGTCGCGTTCGAGTCCGCGCCCAGCCCCTCCTTCAGCTTGGCCATGACCGAAGAGAGCGGCGCGCTCGTGTCTGGAGCGGGAGCCGGCGCGGTGCTGAAGTCCGAAGTCGCTCGGAGCGCCGCGTCGACTGCGTCGAACAGTAGCTTGTGTGTCTGCCGCTCCGCGATTGCCTGGCGCAGCAGGTCCGTTCCGAGTTCGGCCGCCGACATGACGAGGCGCCGGTCGTCGTCACTGAACCCGGGCGCCGCCTTATCGAACAGTTCCACGACCACGACCGTATCCGTCGCAACGCGAAGCGGAGCGGCCAGGATACACGAACGGTTCGCTTCAAACGGGAACAGTTCCAGTGACCCGAGCGCGTCCGCGTCGGAAGCATCCAGCGCGACCGGCTTCTGGAAACTGATGACACTCGCGGCGAGCGATTTTCCGAACGACACCGGCGGCGCGGGGAGCGGGACACCATCGGCCCCGTAAGCCACCGTCGACTCGGTACCATCGGCCGCCGTGTGGCGCACGATGAGCGCCCCGTCCACGGCGCGCGTCCCACGGATCACGAACCGGAGGAGCGACTTCACCGCGGCCGGCAGCGGGACGGGGTCGTTGAACGCGGCCGACGTTTGGACGATCGGCAGCACCTTCTCGACGGCCTCGCGGAACGTCGCGAGCCGATGGTTCAGTTCGCGCTGCTGTTTGACGGGGCGGATGCGGTCGAGTTGCCGGCGAATGGCCGCGACGAACGTCTCGCGGTTCAGATCCTGGTTCTTATCGATGTAGTCCCGCACGCCCATGCGGAGCGCGTCGAGCGGCGTCGCCTGGTGCGCGAACCCTGTCACGAGGATGGCGACCACGTCCGGCTGGAACTCGACGAGGTCTTCAAGCAGGCGCAACCCGTCGCTCCCGGACCCGAGGTTCCAGTCGAGGACCGCGAGGTCAACGGCGTGCTCGTTCGCGATCCGGAGGGCCGACTCGGAATCGGCGACCGCGAACACGCGGGCGTCCGGCATCGAGGTCGTGAGCCACTCCTGGAACGTCCGGCGGACGGATTCCTCGTCGTCCACGATGAGTACAGTGTCGGTCATATAGGGTCATCATAGGCATTGACACGCGGGGAACGCGAGCGCGGGAGCGAGTTGCGCTCACGAGTGCCACCGAATGTGCCAAAAAAGTGTGCGGGTAGGTGTTCGCGCCGTCTGTGACGGAACGAACACCTACCCGCAGTTTAATCACGTTTCCCAAGACCCCAAGTTATCGGGGTTTGTAACCATCTTTCGTGAAGGTGATTCCGGCGGCCGTGTCCGGGTAATCATCGAGCATGCGGGCGTAAACGTTAAGCCCTTCCCTCACATTGGCTTCCCCCGGCCCGACCCCGTTAAACGTAACTTTCGTCACCGAGGCGAGTTTCACCTCCGTGCGTTTCGCCTGGTCGCCGCGTTTGCGCGCGGGCAACTCTACGGTGAAAGATTTACCATCCCTCGACACTCCAACAACCTTACCGGTAACGATCGCCCACCTCTCGGGGGTGCTACCGGTGAACGTCACCTTTGCAGCCGTGTCCTTCGATCCGTCCGCGAGCCACACTTGCGCTTGCATGCCCGGTGCGGTTTTCGCGCCGTCGATTGGTACGTCGCAGAATACTTCGGCGGTCTTGTCGGTCAGGTTGACCACGACCCGTGTCGGAGTTTCTCCCGGTGGTTTGGGAGGAACTTCAACCACAATGGCTTTGCCATCAGCCACGCGCATCACGGTGCCGGCGACATCAGGCTGCTTTCCCTCGCGTCCCCCCGCGTCCAGTGAGCCACTGAAAAACACTTTACCCGCGGTTCGGCCGTCGTCTGCGTACCACACCGTGCTGTAATGACTCGGAGTGAGCTTGGCCTTTCCCCTCGCGACGTTTGAGAACGAGAGTACCGTTTTGTCATCAAATGGGATGTCAATCTTCGTCACGCTAAATTGACGGAAGAACTGCCGGCGGAAGGGAACAGGCTCCTGAATACTCGTTTGTGCCAACGAGAAATATCTGCCATCGTCCGCGATCGCATCGACAGTGCCGTTAGCGGATTGATTACGTTGTACTTGTGTCGATCCGTTGAACTCGATGGTAGCGGCGGTGTCCTTTGTGGCGCCAGCAAACACCACATACGCATCGTGGCCTCTCGTGAATTTCGCCCCGTTCATACCAACGCCCTGGTAAGTCACGACCGTTTTTTCACTCAATTTGACCACCATCGTTGTTTCCGAGACATCTGGGGGGCGGTTTCCGCTGTGCCATGAGTACGCACCCGCCACGCCTATGATGGTGACGGACTTCCCGTCCTTCGCGATATCAGTGACTCGCCCCCAAAAGGGCGGGGCGGGGCGCTCGGCCTCAACGGGCGGGGCGACTTTGGGTTCCACGGTCGGTGGGGCCTTCGGCTCTTCGACCAGCACCAGCGGCTCACCCGATCCGTGCGCGTCACCACCGCCCAACGCCGCCCAAGCAACCCCGCTCCCCAGCACGACAAGCGACACCAGTGCGAGAGCCGCGGTCTTAACGTGCGTAAAGATCATCGCTCGTAACACTCCGTCTGTGAGTGCCGCGATGTGTGCGGGAACCAGTTCGCTTACCGCTTCCCCTGCCGCAAACGGGATAGCGACGTTGACCGCGGTTGGCACCAAAGCGGGTGGAACGGTCGCCGTGGCCGCATTTCGAGAAAGTGTGACAGCCAGCGCACTGGCCGTGAGCGCGATTCCGCGGCGCGCGAGCCGTTCCCGCAAGCGCTCGCGCCCGCGAGAGAGACGTGACAACACAGTTCCCTTCGGGCAGCCGAGTTGTGCTGCGGCCTCTTCGTTGGTGCGTCCTTCGAGATAGCAGAGAACGAACGGCGCGCGGTACTTTTCTGGTAAGCGCGCGATCTCGTCATCAAGAACCGGTCGCAGGTCGCGCCACTCGGCGTCCGCAGGTACTTCTTGAGCCGGGAACGCATCTGCCGGCTCGGTTCCGAGCTGCTGCTTCACTGTGCGAGCGCGCAAGCGAACCGCGATCCGGTACGCGACCTTATAGAGCCAGCACGCGACCGCCTCGCCGCGGCCGATCGACTTGGCCTTTCGCGCGAGCACAAGAAACGTCGCCTGGAACGCATCTTCCGCCGCGTGCGAATCACGGAGCACGCGCTGAGCGAGCGCGAGAACCATCGCCCCGTGCCGCCAAACGAGCACCTCGAACGACGCCTCCTCGCGGCGCGAAACGAAATTCTCCAGGAGTTGTGCGTCGGTGAGCGCGTTGCCCGTTTGCCGCGAAATGAGCCGCCGAAGCGGATCGAGGATCGCGGTCGATGGTTCGTGTGCCATAACGAAACCTTGCGGAAGTACGTTTGCCCCGAAGAGTAGAGGCCCGGAACCGCGCGGGGCTTCCACGATTTTTTGTGAGTTGGGACACGTGACTCTGTCCCAGCGCTTGTGTGCTGAGCGAATACCGATTAGAGTATTCCCACCTCCGTCTAACCCGCTCGTGTGTACCGTGCCGACAGTCAACCGTCTCGCCTACATCGACATTTGCAAATTCGATGCGGACTATTACCGGGCCGGCGTACTCGTCACCGATCGCTACTCCGATCCCGAGGAATTTCGCTGCACCAGCGCCGTTCGCCCGACCAAATTGCAGCAAATTCTTTGGGGGAGCCGCTTGAGCGAACACCTCTTTTGCCACGTCTTCGGCAAGCCCCTCGTCGAAAGCCTGAGCCCGGCGGCGGATTTGGTTATCACCCGCCACCCGTTTCTTCTCGGCCTGCGGTCAGTTGCCCGCGTACCGGTGATTCTGCTCGCCAGCAAACCAGATTCCGTAAGCCGTCTCCTGCCCGGTCCGCCCCCACTGCACCTTTGCGCCCACCAACGCCACCCAGAGGATCTCGATCTCGCGGTGTCGACAATCTCCGCGCTAGTAACGATGATCCCTCCAATGGAACCGTTTCAACGGATACAGGCCGCGATCCAAGATGTTCACAAGGATGAAACCCAAGCGAAGGCAGTATAAACGTGCTATTCCTCGCCCGTCTTTTTGCTCGCTTTTCTGCAATCACTGTCACCTCATCGCGTGAGCCCTTCACATTTGCGACCGCACTACCGGGCCGGAACCTCGTTCAATCGGCACACGTCACGACGAATTTGCTTCCACACGTCCGCGCGGTGCGACACGAAGCGCCCCGGTTCCCGCCACCGTTTCTTGTCACGTTCCGGCCCACCGCGACGGTACAAGTGGTTCCACTCAGTCGGTTCGGGGATCGGTTCAAGGTCTTACACGAAGCGGCAGCGCGACTCCGTCCACCCGCGCTCAAAATCGATCACCAGGAGCTTCGAGAGGGCGGAACCGCGGAATCATTTCCCCTCTCAACAGATGAACTATTCTTCCGCGAACTCGATCGGCACCCACAGCTTTCCGTTGAAGAAACTAATCGATTACTCGACGAATTAGCTTCGTTGGGTCCACTTCGTGAAACAAACGTTGGCGGTCGCCGCGTGCGCCACGAGCGAATGATCCTCCCCGATCGCCGAAGCGATTACATCCGCCTCCGTTCGCGCTTGTTGCTGGGCCACCTTCGATTGTGCTTGCACATCGTCCGAAGTGGTAGATGGCCTCAGCGCTGCAACTCAATGACGGAACAGGATCTTTTTCAAGAGGCGCTTCTGGGGCTCGCGCGAGCCATCGAGCTGTTCAAACCGGAGCGCCACACGGCCCTGTCGACTTACGCCTTTCAGTGGATCCGCCATATTCTCGACCTGAACCAGCGCGTAACACAGATCGTATCATTCGCTATACGAAGTTATACGATGCCAGCGCGAACGCGGACTGAGTGCCGGTGAGTATCACCGACTTACATCCATACTTTCCTTTTCGGAACTCGACGTGCCCGCAGAATCGCTACCCGATCTCAGCGCCGTCGATCCGGTTGAATCCGCTATCAACTCAGAAATCACTTGTGCTCGGGACCACACCATCGAAGCTGCGCTCCGGCTACTCCCAGAGCGCGAGGCACACGTCCTGAAACGACGGTTTGGACTAAACGGAACACCAGAAGAAACCCTTAATGAGATCGGAAAACAATTGGGACTGACCCGAGAACGAGTGCGACAAATTGAGGCGCGCGCCCTTGAGCTGCTTAGTGACGGGGCACCGCGTAAAATTCTCGAACCGGTTTCCCCCGTCTGACGCCAACCAGCTCCCAACTTCAGCCGGCCTTTACAGGGGGGCACCCGTTCTGGCACAATCCCCATACCCACCCGTGCACGGAGGCCCCAGCGTGGCAATCCCCTTTTGGCTCACGAAGCTGCTGGTCCGCACGCGGCTCGCCCGGTTCACCCCGCGCGCCCGGCGCCTCACTGACGGTGGCACCGCGTACCTCAAATACTACTCGGATCGCGTGCTGGCCGCGCCGGTCGACGAACTGCTCGATCCCGCGGTGATCCCGCACGTCCCGAACCTCGATATTCTCGACTTGAACCAGCCCACGCCGGACGCGCCGCCCGCGCGCGGGGCCGTCAGCGTGGGGCGCACCGATGCGTTCTCCGCGCCCGGCCGCGTGCCCACCACGCTCCCCGTTCTGGCCCGCATCATCGCGGACCGTTACCAGACCGCCGGGCGCACCATCAACCCGTCCACAGACATCCTCGCGACGCACGGCGCCACGGCCGCGTTCACGGCCGCGCTCGATGCGTTCGTGAACCCCGGCGACCGCGTCGTGATGTTCGACCCGTGTTCGCCGCTCTTCGCGCTGGGCACGAAGTCCCGGCACGCGAACGTGCGGTGGGTGCCGACGTGGATCGAGGACGGCCGGTGCCGGTACATCGCCGCCACCTTCGAGCGCGCGATGCGCGGTGCGAAGATGCTCGTGCTCTCCGACCCCGGGAACCCCACGGGCGGGTGCCTCGCGAACGAAGACCTCGAGCACATCGCCTGGATCGCGGGCGGGTACGGGGTGCTCGTGTACTTCGACGAATCGTTCGCCGCGTTCCGGCCCGATAAAGCCCGTACCTTGGCCGCGATGCCGGGGGCGGACCGGCTCACGCTCACGGCCGGTTCGGTGTCACAAGAGTTCGGACAACCCGGGATGCGCGTCGGGTGGCTCGCGGGTCCGCGCCACCTCGTTCGCGCGTGCCAGCTCACCGCCAACCTGACCGCGCCCTACGTTCCCCCGGTGTGTCAACAGGCCGCCGCTCGGTTGCTCGCCGAACCGACCGTGGCAGCGGACCTGAGTGAGCGGTTCAACGCGAAGCGGCAATACACACTCGATCGCCTGCGTGCGATGAAGCTCGAACCGGAACAGCCCGGCGGCGGGTACTTCGTGTGGGTGCCGGTGTCGAACCTGAACGTCGACGGCCGCGCGTTCGCGGAGAAGTTGCTGAAGGAAGAGCGCGTGCTGGTCGGTCCGGGAGCTGCGTTCGGGCCGAGCGGCGCGGGCCACATCCGCGTGAGCTTCGCAGCCGATGAGGGCCGACTCCGCGAGGGGCTGAACCGCTTGGCCGCGTTCGTGGACCGGTTGCGGAACCCGGCCACACCAACCCCACCTGCGAACGAAGACGCGGTCGACGAACCGACCACCGAAATCACGACCGAAAAGGACGAGCGCCGACCCGCGTTCAGCCGAGCATGACGTCGATGGTCAATGAATATCAGGTTCAAGACTTGACTACGGTCGGGATCATCAGGGTGAACACCCTGGTCCCCGACTGATCCGCCCGATAATCGGCGTCGAGGAGCAGGTCACCAACCCGCCAACGGGCGGAGCGCACTGCCCCACCGTCGGCCGTCCACACGCGCTCCGGGGCACCGAGTTTCGCGGTGAGTTCGTCGTGCCCGTCGCTAAAGGTCAGACCGAGCGGCAGGTCGGCAAACGATTTGAATTTAGGGACGGCTTCGGAGTTCAGAAAAGCGGTGATGAGTACCCGCTGGCGCGCCGATCGTCCCCCTGCGTGGGAACCATCGGGCAGGCCGAACACCAGTTCCAGCCCGTGCTTTTTGGCCACGACGTGCTGGCGCCCGTCGCTCGGCTTATCGATCTTGTGCTCCGGGTATTTCGCCAGAAACGTGACCACCTCTGGTGCGTCGATGGCCTTGCCAAACAGTTCCCGCCACTCTTCAAACTTCGCATCGGACATCTGTCGCCCCGCTGCTGATAGTTCGTTGCTGGTGAATCCCCAAAAGTACCGCTCATCGCGTGGGACACCAGCTCAGTTCACATGCTCGCTTCTGCCGAGGGTGAAGGAAGCGGTTCGTACTTCGGTGGCCACAACGCAATGGTCACCACGAGCGCAAGAAGTGGGAACACCCCCACTCCACCGAGCACCCACTCGTAAGACTTCGTGACGTCGCAAATCCACCCCTCGATCGGGTACACCACGAACAACGAGAGGTGCGCACACGCCCCGAGCGTGCCGGTGACCTTTCCCTGGTGCCGCGACGACAACTCCTGCGTCAGCGCGAAGTACGTCGGGAATAGGCCGAGTGCTCCGAAGGCGACCGCGAGCAGGCCCGTTTGAAGCGCCCAGCCGCCCGGTAGAAATGGGACGCTCACGGTACAGATCGTGAGTAGCGCGCACCCGGCGAACGCGAGCAGCCGGCTCACGTGAAGAGCCAGCCCCCGTTTGCACAGCACGAGTGTGAGGAGGCCAACAGTCCATGAACCGACGTCCGCGACGAGATAGTACACCGTGGTGAACCCGCTCATCGCTTCGCGCGAGTACCCGCGTTGCTCCTGAAGGTACAGTGGTAACCACGTCCGGTACCCGTGCCACGTAAAATTCACAGCCATTACCATCGCGACAAGTGCCCAGAACCGCCGGTCGCGAAACACTTCCACGAATCGCGTTGCCCCCTGATGCGCCTGCGCGCCAACGGTATCAGAAGGTTGGAGCATCCGCTGAGGGACAGTCACGAACCACAGCGCGACCCACACCAGCCCCAAACAGCCGATCACGCGGAACGGCAAGCGCCACGAATCCGTCGCGCCGGTCACTTCGGCCTGGCGCAGAAGCGCCAGCACCATGAGCGGAGTAATGACCGCGCCGAGTGCCGTTCCGCTCTGAAACAGCGAGTTGCCGAACGATCGCTCGGCCGGTTGCAGGACCGCGCGCGTGGTGCGAATGCCACACGGCCAGTTCCCGGCTTCAAACAACCCGAGCGCGAACCGGCAGGTGAGAAGTACCCCGAAAGAGGTGGCAAAACCCGTCAAGACGCCCGCGACGGACCAGCCCACCACCATCAACGGGTACACCCACCGCACGCTCACCCGGTCCACGACAAAGCCGGTGCCAACGGCCCCGATCGCAAAGGCCAGCGAGAACACACTTTCGAGCCAGCCGTATTGTTCGTTAGTCAGCGCGAACGCCCCCTTGATCTCCTTCGCCATCTGGTTCAAAGCCATGCGGTCCATATAGTTGATGACGGTTGCAAGCATCAACAGAACGCACACCCACCAGCGCCACGGTGAAGTGATTGGAGCGGTGGGTAGGGTGCTCATGTGCGGCCGGGTTGGGGGAGAGTAATAAGCCCCGCACACCTTACCCGACCGCGACGCACCAAGCCAGCGAGGACACACCCAGATGGTGACGGGATCGACACGCGGCGCGCCGGTTCACGGCATGGCCAAATTCAGCATCGTGACGGCGGTCATCGCCTGCACCTTGGCGTTCTATGGGTCGATGCACGCCGAAAAGCACATCGCGGGCGCCCCGCTCCGCGAGGCCCGCGGAGCGGCCGGGTTGCCCGCGCAACCGGGATCGTGGGTCGAGCGCCAGTGGGTGAGTGGCGAGACGAGCGTATTCGGCGAGCGGATCGACCGGAAGGTGCTGGCCGCCACCGAGCGGTCGAAGATCGTGAACTACACGGTGCAGATCCTCGCTTACGTGCTGCCGTTCGTGCTCGGCATCGGCGCAGCGGTCGCGGGCGGGGCCGCGATGCGGGCCATCGAGCGAACCGGCGGGAAGTTCGGCGGTAACACGCTGGCCGTGTTCTCGATGCTCATCGGCGGCCTCGCATCTGTCGTTGCCGGCTGCATGATGGTCAGCCTGTACTTGTGGCCGCGGTTGCCGTCGTTCTACACGACGTGAAGTAACAGTTAACGCGACGAGGGCCGGGGCCGCGAAGTATCAGCTTCGCGGCCCCGGCCCTCGTCGCGTTACGTTTTAGGAAGCCAACCGGCCTACGTCGCGGCCGGAGCTTGTGCCGCGGTCGCGGCGTCGATCTTTGCCTGGAGTTCCGGCGTCATCTTGCCCTTACCCTTACACTTCGGATACTTCGAGCACCCGAGATAGTATCCCGGACCGAAACGCGACTTCATCAGCTTCATCGCCGCGCCGCACTCCGGGCACGTGTCGCTGATCTCTACCGCCGGCATCTCTTCTTTCTTCTTCTCGGACTTCTCGGGCATCGGCGGAAGGATGTCCTTCAGTTTCTCCTTCAGTTCCGCGTTGATCGACTTCGCGTTGCGGCACTTCGGGTACCCGCTGCACGAGAGGAACGGCCCGCGCCACGCCACTTTGATGACCATCGGGCTGCCGCACTTCTCGCACGCGATCCCCGTGTCCGCGGGCTTCACCGGCGCGCCGTCCGCGTCCGCGTCGGAGATGAACTTGCACTTCGTGTCCGGGCACTGGACGTACTTCTTGCCCGCCTTACTCTCCTTGAGGAGCAGGTTGTGCTTCTCGCACTTCGGGCACTTGTGCTTCGTCGGGAGCGCGGTGACGGTGCGGACGCCCTCCGCGTTCTCGTTCATCGTCGTGGGGCAGTCCGGTGCCCCCTCGCACGTGTAGAACACGCCGAACCGCCCGACCTTGCGGATCATGAACTTGCCGCACGCCGGGCACACGATGTCCGTCGTCGTCGGCCCCTCGCGTTCGGCCTCGCCCGGCCGCGGCTGGATGTACTTGCAGGCCGGATCGTCGGTGTAGCCCGTACACCCGATGAAGAACCCGCCGGTCGTGGCGCTGTAGCGCTTTTGCAGCGGTTTGCCGCACTTCGGGCACATTTCGCCGGTCAGCTCGCGGGCCACCGGCATCTCGCTATCGGCCTTCTTCAGTGTCGGCGAGAACTTCCCCCAGAACTCGTCGAGGACTTCCCGGTACTTGAACTTCCCGGTCTCGATCTCGTCGAGTTCGTCCTCGAAGTGGCTGGTGAACTTCAGGTCCATGATGTCCGGGAAGTGCTTCACCAGCAGGTCCGTCACCACTTTCCCGATCTCGGTGGCGAAGAACCGCCCGCGGTCCTGCGTCACGTACCCGCGTTTCTGGATCGTGCTGATGATGCTCGCGTAGGTACTCGGCCGGCCGATGCCCTCCTTTTCGAGAGCCTTCACGAGCGAACCTTCGTTGAAGCGCGGCGGCGGCTGCGTGAAGTGCTGGCTCTCGAACAGGTCGAGCCGGTTCAGCACGTCCTTTTCTTTCACCGGCGGGAGTTCCGCGTCTTCTTGTTTGCCGACCGGCGGGAGCACCCGGCGGTACCCGTCGAACGCGATCACGCGCCCGCTGGCCCGGAACAGCCCGCGTCCCGCGGTGATGTCGTAAGTCGTCACCTTGAGCTTCGCCGGCACGCACTGGCTCGCGACGAACCGCTTCCAGATCAGTTCGTAGAGCCGGAGTTGGTCACCGCCCAACCCCGCGGCTTGTGCCCGGGCCGGGGTGATGGTCACGTCCGTCGGGCGGATCGCTTCGTGGCCCTCCTGCGCGCCCTTGTTAGAGGCGTAAGTGTTTGGCGCAGAAGGCAGATAGTTCGTACCGAGCCGCGAGTCGGCCTTGATGAAATCGCGCACCGCGGCGAGCGCGTCGTTCGAGACCCGCGTGCTGTCGGTACGCATGTAGGTGATGAGCGCCGTCTGGCCCATCCCCGTCAGCTCGATACCCTCGTATAGCTTCTGTGCCGTCTGCATCGTGCGGCTGGCGCTGAACTTCATGCGGGCGTTGGCCTGCTGCTGAAGCGTGCTCGTGGTGAATGGTGCGAGCGGCCGATCGACGCGGTCCTTCTGCTCCACTTTCGTCACAACGAACGGCGCCCCGGCGAGCGCGGCTACGACCGCGTCCGCTTCGGTTTCGTTCGTGAGTTTCGGCTCCGCGTTGTCCCACTTCACCAGGTTCGCGAGGAACGAATCCTTCGGCGGCGCGGGGATACCGGCGCCGTCCGTCGCGGCGGGCGCTGCGGTCTCACCGGGTTCGGGCGGTACGTCACTGGTTTCGGTGTCTACGACCGGTTCGTCGTCGCCCTGCGTGTCCTCTTCGGTCGGTTTGTGCCACGCGACCGGCTTCGCGACTTCGGTCTTCTTTTTCGCGAAAATCTTGGATTTCGCGGGATCAGCGGTCCACGGGATGTTCACTCCCGGCGCCGAAAGTAGCGCGGTGATCTTCCAGTATTCTTCGGTCTTGAACGCCTCGATTTCGCGCTCGCGGTCCACGATCAGTTTGACCGCGACCGACTGCACGCGGCCCGCGCTTAGCTTGTTAGCGACCTTCTTGCCGAGCAAGTTGGATAGCGGGAAGCCCACGACGCGGTCCATCGCCCGGCGTGCTTCTTGGGCTGCAACGCGGAGGTCGTTAATTTTTTCCGCATTCGAGAGCGCGGCGTTCACCGCGTTCTTCGTGATTTCGTTGAACCGGATGCGGAACGTGCGCTCGTCGGGCAGCTTCAGTTCGTCGGCAATGTGCCACGCGATCGACTCGCCCTCGCGGTCGGGGTCGCTCGCCAGATAGACGTGATTGGCCTTCGCCGCTTCGCGCCCGATCTCAGCGAGGATCTCCTTTGCGGTTCGGAACTTGCGCCCGCCGCGTCCGGAGTCCTTGCTACCGTCGTCCACGGTGTAGCGGAGTTTCCACCCGTTGGTGATGTCGATACCCGCGATGTCCTCGCCCTTCTTCTTTTTCGTGTCGAGGTCGCGGACGTGGCCGTAGCTCGCTAGCACCCGGAAGTTCGGCCCGAGGTACTTGTTGATCGTCTTGGCCTTCGCGGGCGACTCGACGACAACGAGGTCGTAGTTCCCACGCGGGCCGCTCGGCGCGGCTTTCGTGGGCGTATCGGGAGCGTCGGCGGCCGGGGGCTGGGCGGCGGCCTTCTTGGTACGAGGCTTTTTGGCAGCCGCGGGCTTATCGGTTGCCGCGTTTTTCTTGGGAGTCGGCACTCTCGGTTACTCCGTCAACTGTTGTCGTGGGCGACAATCACCCCTTATTAGAGGGGCGAACTGCGGGTCCGTTTCCAATTGTTCCGTAAAGCACAATCACTACAATCGATGAACCGGTCGAATGTCGGATGGGGCCGAAAGCGCCCATCACCCTTAGTACAGTGCTACGAAGGCTGTCAACCCCCCGGCCTTCGGTCGGCGCCCGACGGGCGCCGCAAAGTGAGGAATAGTAATGGCCTACAATCCGTTCAATATTTTCCGACGGAACCAAAAGGCGCTGTTCGCGGTGCTGACCGTCTTCATCATGATCATGTTCACGCTGTCGTTCGGCGCCAACGACTTCTTCGAGCGCGCCGCGCGGTGGCTCGGGGCACGCGGCCGGGGTGACGCCGTTTGCAAGATCGACGGCTCCGCGGTCAAAGGCGCCGACCTCACACGTGTCCGCCGCACCCGCGTGATGGCGAACACCTTCATGGCGCTGGCCGCGGAGGAAACCTCGCGGGCCGTGCAGGAATACACGAACCAGCAGCAAAGCAAGCTGAGCGAAGCCGGCCGCGCGATGATGGAAAAGGTTCGCGAAGCCGAAATGTACATGAATTTGGTCCGGGGGAACCCGCAACTCTTAGACAGCCCGTTGTTCCAGGGCAAGAGTCCGCGACAAGTGCGAAACGACGCCGAAAATCTCGTCGCGTTCACGCTCGAATCACAGTCCGCCAAGCCCGAGGACAAGGACGCGGCCCGCGCACTTCAGGCGATCATGAACCTGCAAGGGCACCGTCAAGCGATGGACGGTACCCACTACTTCACGAACGCGCCGAGCCGGACCGATCGGGACACGATCGAGTTCCTCCTGTGGGAAAAGAAGGCCGATCAGCTCGGCATCAATTTCACCCGTGAAGACGTCAAGGTGTTGTTGAACCGCGAGCTTTATAATTTCTGGACCCCGCGCTCCGATGTCGAGGTCAGTAAGCGGTTGCGCGAGCACGAAGGGTTCACCGCGGACGCTTGCCTTGACGCGCTCGCGACCGAGTTCAAGGTGCGCACGGCCCAGATCGCCGTACTGGGGCCGCAAGCCAAGACCACTTCCATCGCCGCCCCGGTCTTCAGCACGCCCTACGAAATGTTCGAGTACTACCGGGAGCAGTGCAGCCCGGCGACCTACGAGTTGATCGCGGTGCCCTCGCTGGCGTTCATCGACAAAGTTCAGGGCGAGCCGAGCAAAACCGATCTCAACGACCTGTACAAGAGCTTCCAGAACAACGAACCGAACCCGGCCAAGGAGACGTTCGGGTTCAAGGAGCCGCGCAAACTCGCAATCGGCTGGTTCGCGGTCACCGGCACGGAGCCGTACTACGAGAAGCTCGCGACCGAGCAGTTGAAGGTCGGTGAGGTGATGGCGAAGGCGTCCGGGCTGACGAGTGTGCCGCTGCCCGGTGCCGGCGGCGGGTGGGCGATGGCCGCGACCGCGCCCCTCGTACTCAAGGAACCGGCCGTCGACGCCGCGTACAGCCAGTACGAGTCCGATTTCAAGCGCCAAGTCCGCAACGAGTACACGAGCGGCGTCCTCTTCGCACGCGACCTGCTGCCGACGAGCACCGTGCGCCCGGGGACGATGGCGGCCCTGCTCGGCGGGATGGCGGGTCAATCGGC
>HG799466.1:317138-393056 GCA_000531095.1 Gemmata massiliana
GTCGGGTTGCCGCTGTTCGGCGCGCTCCCCGGCCCGGGGTTCCTCCAGACCAGTATCGGCGCCGCCGCGAGTGCGGAACTGGCCGTTCCGAAACCGCTGTCGATCGAAACCATGCGCCCGGAACTGATGAAGGTCGCGGTCAAAGACCGGACGAAGGCGCTCGTTTACGGCGGCCGGTCCAACTTCATCGACCCGACCGCGTCGACCGAAAAGGGCGACCTGGCCCGGTTCATCGAAGAGATGGACAAGCTGTCCGAGAAGGGTAAGCCGAAAGACAAGGCCGCGATCGAGAAGTACGTGAAGGAGTTCCGCGAGGCCCGCGGGTTGACCAAGGCGGGTGTCCAGTTCGGCTCCTCGACCGCCGCGCGCGACGAGTGGTCGCTGGAAGAAGACCCCGGGCTGTTCCCGCTCGTGCAGGCCCAAAAAGAAGGCCTCCTGGGCGCCCGTGGCGCGCACGGCGGTAACAAGTACGTCCCGTTCGGGCGCACGTTCTTCTGGGCCATCGACCGCAACAGCCAGAGCCAGCGGTACGTCCCGACGACCGGTGTTTACGTCGCCCGCTCGTACCCCGAGGACGTCCCCCAATCGCACGAGGACGGCCGACCGAACTACATCTACTGGGTGACCGAAGAAGTACCGGCGAAACCGACGACCTTAACCACCGCCCTGGAGACCGTGAAGGCCGCGTGGAAACAGACCAAGGCGCGCGAACTGGCCGGCCAGCGTGCCAACGCGATCGCCGACGCGATCCGCAACAGCACCAAAACCGACGCGGTTCTTGTTACGCAGATTTTGAACGAACAATTCGATGCCCTTCTGCGAGACGCCGCGGCCAGCGGCGAAAAGGCTCGCAACCGGGTAAAAATGTTCGCGATCAACGGCGTGTGCCCGCTCGCCCCGGTCGACCTGGCCAGTATGAGCCAGGCCGAGGTCACTCAAATGCTCCAGAGCGGCATCAATCCGACGGGCCGCGTCCGGTCGTTCACTCTGACCGAATCGGCAAACATCCCGTACCCGACACAGGAGATGCTGAACGGCCTGATCGACAACCGCGACAAGCCCGCCAAGACGGTCATCGTGCTCCACGACGCCCCGAAAGACACGTACTACGTCGCCACGCTCATCCGGCGCGACCTGAAGTCGCCCGACGACTTCAAGCAGGCCGCCTTCGTACCCGGTGCCCCGGCTCGCGGGGTGGTGGGGAACTACATGTTCGAGGCCTACTTCAAGTCGCGCCAGTCGGTAGTCGAATTGCTGAAGAAAGAGTTCAAGTACGCGGAAACAGAAGAACAGAAAAAGAGACTGGACGACAACGCCAAGTCCGGCGGACGCGATTAGTAACGAGCGAGTACGGTAAAAGCACAACGCCAGGGACAATCCCTGGCGTTGTGCTTTTGGCGACCGGTCGGTGTTAGCAGAATCCAAATTCTTCTTTGTTTTGGGCAGAATTAACGAACCAACCGGATTCCGAGCACAAACACCCCGCGCACCTTACGGCCGAACCAGGCCGGCCGGAACCGCGGGGTTCGTCTTGCTCTGGATCTTCGTCAGTTCGGCCTGGGCGAGGTCCGCGTGCCGCGTGTTCGGGCACAGCGCCACCACTTTCTTCAGACAGACCGCGGCTTCGGTGTCCTGGCCCTTCTTCGACCACGAGTCGGCCAGCGCCATGTACATCGCCGCGGTGCGGTCGTGGAAGTAGCGAACTGCCTGGACGTTCCCGTTGTTGTATAACTTCGTATAATGTATGCTATACGAAGTTATTACGCGTCCTTCGCCTCGGGCAACTCGGAATAGGCCGCCGCGATCTGCTCGCACTTCTGCATGCAGTCGTACAGGCGCCCGGTACGGAAATCGTCGCGGGCCACCGCGAGCATGTCCCGCGCGACCCGGAGCCGGCGCTGTTGGAGCACCTCGGGCCGATCGTTCAGCCCCGCGAGAGCCAGAGCCGCGTCCGAAGCGGCCCGCGTGCCGGCGTAGGTGCGAACCGCTTCTGCGAGCGCGTCCATTGCTTCCTGGGTCTGGCCGCGCTGTTCGAGTTGCTTCGCTTGGGCCAGTTTGCCGGCCGCGACTTTCTCGACGTCGCCCAGGATCTGTTTCGCCTTCACGCCCACGGGCTTGTCCCCGGCGTCCTTCGTGATGCCCTTCAGGAGCGTAACGGCCCGCGGGTAGTCGCTCGCGGCCAGAGCCTTCGACGCCTCGTTGAAGTCGCGCGCGGCCCAGTCCGCCGTGGCGACCGCGGTCACGGTTGCGCTTCATCTGCTCGGCGAGGCGCTCGGTCTCGACGTAGCCCCTCAAATAAAAAAGCAGTGGATCTTCCCGTCCGGACCGGCGAGCACGGTCGTGGGGTACAACTGCACCTTTAGCGCCTTCGCCAGTTCCGGGGTGCTCCTGGCGTCGAGCTTCAGCGGGACGAACCCGGTGGCGAGGAGCGGCGCGAGCGCCGGGTCTTTGAGCGGCCCGGCTTCGAGCTTGCGGCAGTAGAAGCAGTCCTCGGTACCGACGACAACGAGCAGCGGCAGTCCCTTGTCTTGCGCTTCCTTGCGGGCCGTGTTGTAATCGGTTCTCCAGGTGACCTGAGCCGGGCGAGCGGGCTGCGCGGCGGCGGGGAGCGCGTGCCAGAGTGCAGCGGCAGTCACGAGCGGAAAGAGGGCGCACAGACGCGAAAAGGGACTAATCATGAAGCGAACCCCTGGTGCCAATCGACACGAACAACTTAGCGCCGAACCCCGTTCGGTACTGCCCCGTTGCGCCCCCACACCGCGGGCGCAGCATCGATAAAGGACCAGCGCTAAAACGGAACCGAAGCTCGTTCCCACTCCCCCACTCACGACCGGGGGTGGGCCTTCTGGTAGCTCTTCTGGAGTCGTTGCGTAGTAACGTGTGTGTAAACTTGTGTCGTCGCCAGGCTCTTGTGCCCGAGCAGTTCTTGGACCCCGCGAATGTCGGCGCCCGCGTCCAACATGTGAGTCGCGAAACTGTGTCTCAACGTGTGCGGACTGGTTCGCGGGTCGAGCCCCGCGGTCTTCAGGTGTTTTTCCAGCAACCGGCCGACGCTGCGAGTGGTCAGCCGGCCGCCCTTGTTGTTCAGGAACACCGCTTGTGTGTCTTTGCCGGTCCGATGGAGCAAGGCCGAGCGGTCCTCGAGCCACCGCGAGATCGATTTGATGGCGTCCGGCCCAACAGTGCGAGCCGCTCTTTCTTGCCCTTGCCCCGAACCGTGATGACTCCATCGTTGAGGTCGACGCTCAAAAGGTCGAGACCAACCAGCTCGGAAACGCGAATCCCCGAAGCGTAGAGCGCCTCTAACATGGCGCGATCGCGCCGCCCCGCCCAATCGCTGTCCGGGGGCGCAACCAACAACTTTTGAATATCCGCGAGAGTCAGGAAGTGTGGGAGCTTCTTGTCCTGCCGGGGGCCGCGCAGCGCCTGCGCCGGGTTCGATTCGAGTACTCCCTGCCGGCACAGGTACTTCCCGAACGAGCGCACGGCGGCGAGGCGCCGAGCGATGGTGCTCTTCGCGTAGCCCTGTTCGTGGAGCCACGCGACGAACGAGCGCACCAAGCGCGTGGTCCAGTCCGCGGGATCGATCTGGGATTTCTTGAGGTGGTCGCGTGCGTACTGGAGCGCCTGCGAGAGATCCTCGCGGTACGACTTTACCGTCTTATCGGATGCGTTCTTTTCCAGGCCGAGGTGGGTGAGGAATTCGGCGAGCCCTGTTTCGAGCGTCAAAGCTGTGTCCCGTCCGGGCGAACACCGGCGCCGCGCGTTCCGTTGCGGCGCCTAGTGGGATTGTCCGGTCGGGGCCGCCCTGCTCCAACAACGAAACGGCTCGGGTCACTCTTCGAGCAGGTCGGCCGGGTCCGGTTCGGCCTGCGGGTTGCGAACGCGCTCGGTCAGCACCGAGGCGTCGAACCAGTTCAGCGCCACCGCGGGATCGGCCGCCTTGTCGCGAATGTCATCAATGAGCGCGGCCTTGCTGTCGTCGTCGTAGACGAAGATGAACCGCTCGGTGCCCTTAATCAGAGCGAGAACGTTAAGCTCTTGCGTCACGCGACACTCCCGGCGCGGTCGATGCCACTTACGGTGAATCGGCACGGCGAGAACACGCACTTCAACCAAAACTCGACAAGAACTCCTGCTTCGCGCAGGCTCTCCAAAATACCGGCACAATCGGCACACTCGGGTGGCTCAAAAACTCACAAGTACAACACGAGTTTCCCGGTTCTCGGTACCTTGTCTTCAAACGAGGTCCGTGGTACAATGACCTCGGTATTACGATGTTATCCCTGCCCGCTCCGAGGGAGTGCGACTCATGAACAGCGGACAGTTCTGGCTCAAATCGGCGATCATGGGCGCGGTCGTAGCGGCGCTCCCGCTGCTCCTCGTCGGCTGCGGTAACTCGAACACGGTCAGCGACGCGACGTGGCCCGAGCACCCCGGACCGAAGGTCGTCGTGTCCTTTGCGCCGCTGTACTGCTTCGCGACCAATGTTGCGGGCGAGGACGCGGTTGTAAAGAATGTGATGACCTCCAAGGGGCCGCACGACTTCGACCCGACCGAAGCGGACGTGAAACTCGTTACCAAAGCGGACCTGTTCTTCGTTGTCGGCTTGGGTCTGGACGAACAGAAAGCCGACAAGATGAAAAAGGGTTCCGGGAACAGCAAACTCAAAGTCATCGAACTCGGCGAAAAGCTCAGCAAGGACTGCCTGGAAGAAGGGCGGTGCAACCACGACGAGCACCACGAGGGCGAACACGACCACGGCATCGACCCGCACGTCTGGCTCGGACCCGATCACGCGATCATGCTGGTGAACATCATCCGCGACGAACTGAAGGCCGCGGACCCGGTCCACGCCGCCGCCTACGATTCCCGCGCCGCCGCCTACGTCACGAAGCTCAACGCCCTCAAGACCTACGGGTTGGACAAGCTCAAGGACAAGGAAGAGCGCCGACTCGTCACGTTCCACGACTCGCTCGCATACTTCGCGAAGGGGTACAAGATCCGAGTGAAGGAAGTGCTGACGAAAACCCCCGGTCAAGAACCGGACGCAAAGGAAATGAAGAAGCTGATCGACATTTGCACCAAGAAGGACGCACCCGTTCGACTGATCGCGACCGAGCCGCAATACTCGACGAGCACCGCGGGCGAAGCACTGCGCAAAGAGTTGGTCGCCAAGGGCGTGAAAGACGCCGAACTGGTCGAGTTCGACACGCTCGAAACGGTGCGGCCCGAAGACCTGAAGCCGGACTGGTACGAGCGCAAGATGCGGGAAAACCTCGACAAACTCGCCGAGAAGATGAAATGAGTCTGGCTCTCCCGGTCGTCGTCCGCCCCCTCGTTTCCCTCAGCGATTTGCGCGTGGAACTGGGGGGCAAGCCGATCCTGCGCGGGGTCACGGCCAACATCGCGCGCGGGTCCATTACCGCGCTGATCGGCCTGAACGGGTCCGGGAAGACCACCCTGCTCCGCGCGCTGGTGAACGAGTACCCGCACAAGGGAACGATCAAGTTCCACTGCGGGCACGACCACTCGAAGCCGTACCCGGAAGCCATCGGGTACGTGCCCCAGCGCCTCACGCTCGACGCCCGCTTACCGCTTACCGTCCGGGACTTCCTCGCACTCACGCTCTCGCGGCGCCCGCTCTTTTTTGGCATTTCCAAGAAGGTCGCGGCCAAGAGCCGGGAGATGCTGGAGCGCGTGGAAGTAGCGAACTGCCTGGACGTTCCCGTTGAGGGGCTGTCGGGCGGGCAGTTACAGCGCGTGTTGCTCGCACTGGCGCTCGAACCACAGCCCGAACTGCTGTTACTCGATGAGCCGGCGGCGGGGATCGACTTCAAGGACCAAAAGAAGTTTTACGAGTTGATCGCGACGATCAATCGCGAAACGGGAGTAACGGTTCTGCTCGTGTCGCACGATTTGAACATGGTGCAGACTTATTCCCACGAGGTGTTGTGCCTACGTAACGGCGCGATCCAGTGTCAGGGAGCACCGAACGAGATTCTCACACCAATCAACATGTCTCTGGTCTTTGGTGCGGAAATCCACATGTTCCCGCACCGGTTCGGAAGCTGATTTTTCGCCGAGGGCATTTGTGGCCGCGGGTTCGTGTCGAGTGCGAACCCGCCATCCCACTTACGCCAGGGGCGGCCAATCCTTCGCAAGTCCTTCCCGTTCAATCAGTTCCACTTGTTCCTTCGTGATGTGATACCGAGACGCGATCTCCTTCTTGGAGTCCGCGATCGTCACGGTGCGTGCGTCCTGAACATCAACCAGGGCGTGGAAAATGGACTTTCGCTGCTGTACTGTCAGTGTCTTGGCAGACATTTGGTGTCACTCCAGGTGGTAGCTAAGCAAGTACGAAGGTGCCTATATTTAGTGTACACCCGCCAAGTGACGCTCTAAGCCCAAATCCTCTCCTTTTCCGCGCTTGTTGCTCACAATTACGCTCTCATCGCGAAAGGTCCGATCATGCTGGCCCGCCGACTTTCCGCGCTCGTGGTTCTAACTGTTAGCCTCGCTGTTTCCGGTATCGAACCGCGTCGAGAGGCTCCCGACAAACCCTCACAACCCGGCGCGAGCGCGCAACTCAACCCGCCCGTGGGCTGGGTGAAAAAGCACCTCGCCGAAGTGGACAAGAAGCTCGACGGCGAGATCAAAGACCTCGTCGCGCTCTACCAGCACATCCACGCGAACCCGGAACTGTCGCTGATGGAGGTAAACACGTCCAAGCGATTAGCGGAAGAAATGAAGAAAGCAGGTTACGAGGTCACCGAGAAATTCGGCGGGAACGGTGTGGTTGCGGTGCTGAAAAACGGTCCCGGCCCAGTCGTGCTTATTCGCACTGATATGGATGGTTTGCCGATCATCGAGCAAACCGGACTGAGCTACGCGAGCAAAGTGAAGACGAAGAACCGCGACGGCAACGAGGTCGGCGTGATGCACGCTTGCGGTCACGATATCCACATGGCAACGTGGACCGGCACGGCCCGCGTGCTCGCGTCGATGAAGGCCCACTGGAGCGGAACGGTGGTGTTCGTGGCTCAGCCCGCGGAGGAAATCGTCGCGGGAGCGAAACAAATGCTCGACGCGGGGTTGTACTCCAAGTTCCCGAAGCCCGACTATGCACTCGCGCTGCATTCCGACCCGCTACAACCGGCCGGTTCACTCGGGTACAGCGAGGGGCTCGCACTGGCCAACTCCGACACGGTCGACATTCTCGTGAGGGGAAAGGGTGGGCACGGCGCGTCCCCGCACGTAACCATTGATCCGATCGTCCTTTCGGCGCGAATCATTCTCGATCTACAGACCATTGTGAGCCGCGAAACGGACCCGCTCGACCCGGTCGTAGTCACGGTCGGATCGATCCACGGTGGTACGAAACACAACATCATCCCGAACGAGGTGAAGCTCCAACTCACGGTCCGCACCACGACCAACGCGACACGCGACCGCGTGCTGAAGGCCATCGATCGCATTGCGAAGGCCGCTGCTCTCGGCGCGAACGCCCCGCCACCGGAAGTCAAAGTGAGCTTGGACGAGTTTACCCCTGCGACTTACAACGACGTGCCACTCGCCCAGAAGTGCGGCGCCCTGTTCCGCGAGATTCTGGGAGCCGAGAACGTGCGCGGGAACCGCAAGCCGGTGATGGGCGCGGAAGACTTCGGCCGCTTCTCGGAGGGCAAAACGCCGACCTTCATGTACTTCCTGGGCACGATCTCGAAAGAGAAGTTCGCCGCAGCCCAGAAGCCCGGCGCCCCCGCACTGCCGGGAATGCATACCGACGCCTACGCGCCCGTACCCGAACCGAGCATCCGCACCGGGGTGCGAACGATGAGCCTCGCTGCAATGAACCTGATGCCGAAGGGGAAATGATCGCGAAGTGTTACCGCGTGTCGCTGAAGCATTGATGTCAGCGACACGCGGTTTGCAAGCGGTGTTTCAAGACAGACGCACTCGGAGAATCTTCCGCCCCAATCGCACAACTAGCCCGTCACTAACGGGCACGGTCGCTTTCACGTCGGCCGGTTTCGTGCGATCGGGTCCGTAGTTGAACGCTCCTTCGTCGATCTTGCGGCGAGCTTCTCCTTTGCTCGCCGCGAGCTTCGTTTCAGCGATCAGATCAACAGCGGGCATCGCCCCAGCGACCAAGCTGGTCGCGGGGATCGTGACTTCGGGAATGTTCTCCGGATCACCCTTCTCCTCGAACTGTTTCCGCCAGTCATCTAATACAGCGGTCGCCCCGGCGTCGCCGTGGTAGAACCGAACGATCTCCGCCCCGAGAGCCTTCTTGGCTTCGTTCGGCTTACCCATGAGCAGTTCGTTAATCCGCGCCGGCGCGAGATCCGTCAATAACTCGAACCACTCTTTCATCAGCGCGTCGGAGATGCGCATCGTCTTACCGAACATTTCCTTCGCGGGTTCGTTCAGGCCAATGTAGTTGTTCAGGCTCTTGCCCATCTTCTTCTCGCCGTCCAGCCCGCGCAGGATCGGCATCGTGAGGCAAATCTGCGGCTCCTGACCGGACGCGCGCTGGAGGTCGCGGCCGACCATCAGGTTGTAGAGCTGTTCTGTGCCGCCGAGTTCCACGTCGGCCCGGATCTCGACCGAGTCCCAGCCCTGCATGAGCGGATACAGGCACTCGTGCAGGTAGATCGCGGTGCCGGCCTTGATGCGGTTCGTGAAGTCGTCGCGCTCGATCATCCGCTGGATCGTCGTGTGCCCGAGCAGGCGCAGCACGTCCGCGAAGCCGAACTTCGAGAACCACTCCGCGTTGGGACGCACTTCGGCCTTCGTCACATCGACGACTTTCGCGATCTGCGTCAGGTAGGTCTGTGCGTTCTTCTCGATCTGATCGGGCGTCAGCCCCTGGCGGCTCGCGTCGCGCCCGCTGGGGTCACCCACGGCGGCCGTCGCGGTACCGATGATGAGCACCGCAGTATGGCCGAGTTCCTGGAACTGGCGCAGTTTCCGCAGCGGAACGGTGTGCCCCAGGTGAACGTCGAACCCGGTCGGGTCGATGCCGTACTTGACGCGGAGCGGCTTCCCCGTTTCGCGGCTCTTTTCGAGCTTCTTTTTGAGTTCGGCAGCGGTTTCGGTTTGCGCGGCGCCGCGCAAAATCACCGCGAGTTGTTCGTCAACCGGGGGGAACGCGGACATGACGGACTCCGACAAGAGGTTTCACCGCAGAGGGCACAGAGGGCGCAGAGTAAAGACATTCGAGTTTCAGTTTATCTCAATGTCTTTTCTCTGCGCCCTCCGCGCCCTCTGCGGTGAAAACGTCTTCATGTGAAAAACTGGAAGCGGCCGGTGGACTCAAAAGCATGAGGGATGTGCCGGACGGTAGGTTCGCGTGCGTGCTCCGGCCAGGCGATCACGAGCACATCGTACCGCACCGCGATCTTCCCTAACAACCGCCGGCGGGCCAGGAAACGCGACGTCGCCTCGGTGATCTTCCGCTGCTTGCGGAGGTCCACCGAGGCGGCGGTTTGGTTGATCGCGTCGTCGCGATCACTGGACGTCGAACGAACCTCGACGATCACGAGCGTTTGGCCGTCGAGCGCGAGCAGGTCGAGTTCGCCCTCGCGGTCCGAAACGTTCGCCGCGAGGAGCCTGTACCCCAGTTTGCGAACGTACTTGGCCGCGGCCCGCTCACTGCGCCGCCCGAACCACCGTTTCCACCACCGCCAACGAGAGAAACCGCCAACCGGCGGTTCCTCGTTCGCGTTTGCGGGATTGGTGCCGGGCACGGCTTACTTCTTCTTGGCGGCCTCGGCTTCTTTGCGCTGGGGACGACCGTCGAGAACGTCCGCACCGTGCGGGACTTACTTCTTCTTGGCGGCCTCGGCTTCTTTGCGCTCGCGCTTCTTCTTGGCGGACTTGCTCTCGCCGCCCGCGGCGGTCGCGGCGGCTGCGGCCTCTTGCGCGGCCTTCGCTGCGACTTCGGCGGCCTGCTTCAAGGAGATGTCGATCTGCGACTGGCGCTTGACGTCGTCGCGGATCTTGGTCGCCTTACCCACGCGGTCACGCAGGTAGTACAGCTTGGCCCGGCGCACCATACCGGCCTTCTTCACCACGATCTTCGCGATGCGCGGCGAATGGATCGCGAAGATGCGCTCGACGCCCTCGCCCTGCACCAACCGGCGCACGGTCATGGTTTCGCGGGCGCCACCGTGGTTGAGGGCGATCACGTCGCCCTCGAACACCTGGACTCGCTCTTTGGCGCCGTCCAGGATCTTCTGGTGAACTTCGATTCGGTCGCCGACCTGGAACTCGGGGATGTCGCTCTTAACGTTGCCGCTTTCGACTATCTGCATGAGGGGCGAGAGCATAGCCCACCTTTACCTTTCCGCGGCGCGTGTCGCGCGCGTTTGAATCAACTCGGTTTATTTTGTGCGGCACCGGCGTCCCGTCCAGTGCTCTCGCTTCCACCGGCCCGGGGGTCGGCAATACGAGGGGTACTGTCTTTGCGGCTCCGCAGTTCACTCTGCTCCCGCCGCCACTTCGCAACCGCTTGATGATTCCCGCTCAGGAGAATCTCCGGTACTTCTAGCCCGTTGAACACACGGGGCCGCGTGTACTGCGGGTACTCGATCCGCCCGTCCTCGCTGTGGGACTCGTCCGCGGCGCTCTGTTCGTGCCCCAGCACGCCGGGGATCAGCCGAATGACCGTGTCGATCAGCACCATCGCGGGGACTTCACCGCCGTTGCACACGAAGTCCCCGACGGAGATCTCCAACGGGTTCAGCAGGAGCCGGATGCGGTCATCGAACCCCTCGTACCGACCGCACAGGAGCACCAGTCGCGGCTCCTGGGCGAGTTTCTCGACGGTTCGCTGCGTGAGCCGCTCGCCCGCGGGCGTGAGCATCACCACTCGACCGGGCAGATCAGCCTTTTGCTGCACCGCCTGAACGCAGTCTATCACCGGTTGGGCCATCAGAACCATACCGGGGCCGCCGCCGAAGGGCCGGTCGTCCACCCGCTGGTGCTTGTCCTGGGTCCAGTCACGCATGTTCCAGGCGTGGACCTGAACCAACCCGGCCTGGATTGCGTCTTCGAGAAGGCTCTGCCGCACGTACCCGTCGAAAATGCCGGGGAACAGTGTGAGCACGTCGAAGCGGATCGTCCGGTTCATGGCGCAATTCAGCCGGTGGGCGCGGTGGCCTCAGCAGCCTTCTTCGCGGCTTCTTCGGCGGCCTTCGCAGAGTTGGCCGCTTCGATGTCTTCCCACTTCTTCATGAAGTTCTTGAAGATCGCTTCGCAGTGTTCGGACGCCTTCGCGCCGACGCTCTTCCAGTACTTGATCCGCTCCGGAAGGAGCGTAACGCGGTCGCCCTTTTCCTTCACGTGCGGGTCGTAGGTGCCCAGTTCTTCGATCACCTTGCCGTCGCGCGGTTGACGGTGGTCGATGGCCACGATGCGGTAGTAGTGCCGGTGCGTCCGGCCCATTTGCTTCATTCGGATGCGAACAGCCACGGAAAATCCCCTCGACCCAACAATTCGCAGAAGAACTGGAATGATAGCAATGGGGGCAAGAATTGACCACGCCCAGAGACGAATTTGGCGAACCGGCCCACGTGCGTAGTGAGCCGCGACCGCACCCGTCTTTCCGGGCGAACCCCGCCCGCAAGGGCGGCGGGTAAAGTTCATGGCTCAGTTGGCTACCACAACCTATGTCAACAACTACGCTTGCATCTACAGGAGGCACCCGCCGCCCTTGCGGGCGGGGTTCGCCCGGAAAGACGGTTACCGGCGCTTCTCTTTCTTCTTGCGCTCGTCGGCACGCTCTTTGGCGCTCTTGCGGTGACCGGTATCACCCTTGAGCTTCATGTTGTCCATGCCGCCGGGCATGAACGCCCCCATCTTACCCATGCCCGTGACCATCTTCAGCCGCTGCCACAGCGACATCGACGCCATCTGCTTCATCAGCACGCGAACCTGGCCGAACTGTTTGAGGAACTGGTTCACCTCGTGCGGTTCGACACCGGCCCCCTTCGCGATGCGGCGCCGGCGCGGGGTGTCAATGATGTCGGGGTCAGCCTTCTCCTTCTTGGTCATCGAGTCGATCATGCCCTGGACGCGCTTCAGCGCGACTTCCGGGTCTTCGCCCGCGGGGATCATGTCGGACATGCCGGGCATCCGGCTAATCATGTCCTTCATGCCCATCTTGGCGATCTGCTCGAACTGCTTGCGGAAGTCGTCGAGCGTGAAGTTACCCTTCTGAATCGCTTCCTGTTGCCGCTGGAGTTCCTCCTGCGACATTTCCTGCTGGATGCTCGCGATTTTCTCGACGATCCCCATCATGTCGCCCTGGCCGAGGATGCGCCCGGCCATGCGTTCGGGGACGAAATCTTCGAGCTTATCGACCTTCTCGCCCATACCGACGAACTTGATCGGTACGCCGGTGACCCCCTTGATCGAGAGGGCCGCCCCACCGCGTGCGTCGCCGTCGAGCTTGGTCAGGATGCAGGCATTCAGTTCGAGGGCGTCGTTAAACGCCTTCGCGACGTTCGCGGCCTCCTGACCGATCATCGCGTCCACGACGAGGTAGCATTCGTCCGGCTTCACCAACTTGTCGATGCGCTGAAGTTCGGCCATCAGATCGGCGTCGATCTGGAGCCGGCCCGCGGTGTCCAGGATCACGATGTCACAGAGCGTGCGTTTGGCTTGCGCGACCGCGTTGCGGCACACGTCGACGGGGTTCGTGGCTTCGCTGTAAACCGGCACGCCGATCTGCTCGCCGAGCGTTTTCAACTGCTCGACCGCACCGGGGCGCTGCAAGTCGGCCGCCGCGAGCATCGGCTTGCGGTTCTGGCTTTTTAGCGTTAGTGCGAGCTTCGCCGCGGTGGTCGTCTTACCGGAACCCTGGAGACCACAGAGCATCAGCACAACGGGCCGGTCCGAGCGCTGCGGGATCTTGTGATCCACCGGCCCCATGAGGGCCACAAGCTCTTCGTAAACGTTCTTGACGATCTGCTCGGACGGGTCCACCTTCGCGAGCACGTCCTGGCCGAGCGACTTGGCCTCGACGCGGGCGATGAAGTCGCTGGCCACGTTGAAGTTAACGTCGGCTTCGAGGAACGCCCGGCGCACCTCGCGCAACCCGTCTTTGACGTTCTCAGCGGTCAAGCGCCCGCGCCCCTTGAGCTTCTTGAGCGCCTCGCCGAGCGACTTCGTGATGCCTTCAAACATGCGCTACCGCCTGAACCGGGAAACGAAGCGTGCCGACGCGAAACCGACAGATTACTTTAAGATAATGCCGAGTCGGGTTCAACGGGACCGAAAGCCGAGCCGTTCTCGCCGGGTATGGTCTCAAGAGCGGTCACGGATTAACGCGGATAAATACAGATCAGGACAGAGGGCCGAAGAATTTTGACAGGATCAACAGAATTTACGGGATTGAAGATGCGGTTTTCTCTTGATCCTGTTCGTCCTGTCGATCCTGTCAAAATTCTTCGGCCTTCGAGTCCGCGCTGTCCACAACCGTTCTTTACTGCGACATCCACAGGAGGCGTCATGCGATTGTTCTGGAGCCTGGTCGTAACTGTCGCGAGCGCGGGCGCTACCAAGGCCGAAGACTGGCCGCAGTGGTTGGGTACGAAGCGGGACGGCGTGTGGCGCGAAACCGACCTGGTCGAGAAGTTCCCACAAAGCGGGCCGAAGCAGGTCTGGAAGACGGAAGTCGGCGTGGGTTACGCCGGCCCCGCGGTCGCGAACGGCAGGGTGTTCCTCCTCGATCTCGTGCCGGCCGCCGACGCCAAATTACCGGAGAGCGGGTTCGCCAAGGGAAAGGTGTCCGGCAAGGAGCGCGTGCAGTGCCTCGACGCGGCCACCGGCAAGAGGGTGTGGGCGGTCGACTACCCGGCCGAGTACACGATCAGTTACGCCGCCGGCCCGCGCTGCACGCCCACAGTAGACGGCGATCTGGTTTACACGCTCGGCGCGATGGGCGATCTGAAGGCGCTCAGCGCCGCAGACGGCAAAGTCGTCTGGTCGAAGAACTTCATGAAGGACTACAACGCCTCACTGCCCGTGTGG
Source organism: Gemmata massiliana (assembly GCA_000531095.1). Classification (GTDB taxonomy): domain Bacteria; phylum Planctomycetota; class Planctomycetia; order Gemmatales; family Gemmataceae; genus Gemmata; species Gemmata massiliana. The sequence continues at coordinate 331,176 of HG799466.1, forward strand.
GGTTTCTCGTCGCACCCGCTCGTCGATGGCGACAAACTCATTTGTCTGGCAGGCGGGTCGGACGACCGGCTCGTGATCGCGTTCGACAAAAAGACCGGTAAGGAATTGTGGGCGTCGCAGAGCTGCCAGGGCGACTTCGGCTACAGCCCGCCGATGATCTACGAGTTCGGCGGGAAGCGCCAGCTCATCATCTGGCACACGCGAGCCGTCCTCGGACTGGAGCCCGAAACCGGCAAGCGCCTGTGGCGCGTCGACTTCGACGTGCGCTACGCCCTCACCGCGCCGACGCCCCGGAAGGTCGGGGACGACAAGCTGTTCATCACTTCGTTTTACAACGGCTCGATGCTGTTGAAAGTGGGCGCAGATAAGGCCGACATCGTGTGGAAGAGCAAGGCGAAGGGCGAGACACCGGATCTCACCACCGACCTGAGTTCGATCATGGCGACGCCCGTTATCGTCGGCGATAACATTTACGGCGTGTGCAGCTACGGGCAGTTGCGGTGTATCGAGACGAACACCGGCAAGCGCGTGTGGGAGTCCATGCTCGCGACCCGCGGGAAGCGCACCCCCGAGAAGATCGCCGCGGCCCCCGAGCCGGACGGCAAGGAGCGCTGGAGCCTCGCGTTCCTGATCCCACAGGGCGACCGCTACTTCCTCTTCAACGAGCAGGGCGACCTCATCATCGCGAAGCTAACGCCGAAGGGGTACGAGGAGATCGACCGCGCGCACATCATCGAGCCGACGAACTCGATGGCCGGCAACGGGCGCCTCGTGGTGTGGATGCACCCCGCGTTCGCCAACAAGTGCGTGTTCGCGCGCAACGACAAGGAACTTATCTGCGTGAGCCTGGCGAAGTAACTGCTCCGCAACACGAACCGATTCAGTCGGAAGTGGATGTAAAAGACCGGAGCGGACGGAATCGGGCATCTTGCCCGATTCCGTCCGCTCCGAACGTTCAGATGACCCTATCGGGATTTGAACCCGAGTTTTGGCCTTGAGAGGGCCACGTCCTAGGCCACTAGACGATAGGGCCGCATTCTAATGTTTTTCTAGGCGGTTGAACGGTCAATGTCAAGGTATCGGCGCCTTCGCGTCGGTACAGTTGCGCCTGGGATCGCGGCCCCGTCCACACAACTACCTGAGCGGGCCGCCGGCGGCCCGCTCAGAACTCGATTAACCCCACGTCACCATGCCCGGCTCGAACAGGTGCGGCAGGTTCGCGTTCTTCGGCAGCACGCGGACCCCGAACCCGAACTGGCCACTCGCGCGACACGGAACTTCGCCCGCGAACAGCACGCTCGCTCCGCCCCCAGAGCCGTTCGACTCCAGCGGGAGCGACTTCGGGTCAGCGATGTCGCCTAGCGCGTCGAGCACGCCATAGCACAGTTGAACCTCGACGTCGTCGGGACGCAGGGTACCGAGGTTGACTCGCACCTTTACCGGGAATGTCGCGCCCACGCGGAGCGCCTCGCCCGTCGGGGCGTCCACGGCCTCGATTCGCACCTGACCCCATTCGCTCCCCACGCGCCGGCGCCACGCGGCCAGTTCCTTCGCGCCCTGGAGGTGGTTCGCGCTCAGTTTCGCCGCGCGCCGGTGGCTCGGCACGTAGCACCGCTCGGTGTACTGCTCCACCATCCGGTTCGTGTTGAACACCGGCACGAGGCTCATGATCGAGCGCTTCATGCGCCGGATCCACTCGCGCGGGAGCCCGCCCGCGTCGCGCTTGTAGAACGTCGGCGCGATGTCCTGCTCGATGAGATCGAGCAGCGCGCGGCTCTCGACCTCGTCCTGGTACGCGAGGTCGGTGTACTCCTCGCCCGCGCCGATCGCCCAGCCGTTGTCGCCGTCGTACCCCTCGACCCACCAGCCGTCGAGGATGCTCAGGTTCAGCCCGCCGTTGCCGCAAATCTTCATGCCGCTCGTGCCCGACGCTTCGAGCGGGCGGCGCGGGTTGTTGAGCCACACGTCCACGCCCTGCACGAGGTACCGCGCGACGCTCATGTCGTAGTCCTCGATGAACACGACGCGCTTGCGGAACTCGGGCTTGCGCGACTGCTGCACGACGCGCTGGATGAGTTCCTTCCCGCCGCGGTCCTGCGGGTGAGCCTTGCCCGCGAAGATGAACTGCACCGGGCGGTCCTTGCTGTTTACCAGGGCCGCGATGCGCTCCGCGTTGCGGAAAATGAGGTCGCCGCGCTTGTAGGTGGCGAACCGGCGCGCGAACCCGATCGTCAGCGCGTCCGGATCGAGTACCTCGTCGGCCCCCTCCACTTCCGAGGGCGGCGATCCACGGCGCTTGAGCTGCGCACGCAATCGCGCCCGGGCCAGCGCGACGAGCCGCTCGCGCCCGCGCTCGTGCGTGCGCCACAATTCGCCGTCCGGGATGTGCTCCACTCGCTTCCAAATGGCGAAGTCGGTCGGGCGCTCCTCCCACTGGATGCCGAGGTAGCGATCGTAGAGCTGTGCGAACTCCGGCGCGAGCCAGCTCTGCGTGTGGACGCCGTTGGTGATGCTGGTGATCGGCACCTCGCCGGCGGGCAGTTCGGGCCACAGTTCCTTCCACATCCGGCGCGACACGCTGCCGTGCAGTTTGCTCACACCGTTGGACACGTTGGCCACTTTGAGCGCCAGGACCGTCATCCCGAACGGTTCCTGCTCGTTGCCGGGGTGCTGGCGCCCCAGCGCGACGAGCGCGTTCCGGTCGAGCCCCATCTTCGCCGCGTACTCACCGAGGTACTGTTCCGCCATGTGGATGGGGAACGAGTCGTTGCCCGCGGGCACCGGGGTGTGCGTGGTGAAGCACGTCCCGGCTTTGACGGCCTCGTAAGCGGTCGCGAAGTCCAGCCCCTCTTCTTCGATCAGGAGCCGGATGCGCTCCAGCCCGGTGAACGCGGCGTGCCCCTCGTTCATGTGGCACACGGTGGGCATCTTGTTCATCGCCCGCAGCGCGCGGATGCCGCCGATCCCGAGGATGATTTCCTGCTGGATGCGCGTGTGCTGGTCGCCGCCGTAGAGCTGCGCCGTGATCGCCCGATCCTCGGGCTTGTTCTGCGGAATGTTCGCATCGAGCAAGTAGAGCGGCACGCGCCCAACCTGGATGTGCCACACGCGCAGCGCCACCTCGCGCCCCGGGAGCGGTACCGTGACCGTGAGCGGCGCGCCGGTGGAGTCGAGTTCCGGTGTGAGCGGCAGGGTGAAGAAGTCGTTCTCCGGGTACCGCTCCTGCTGCCAGCCGTCCACGTTGAGGTACTGGCGGAAGTACCCCTCGCGGTACATCAGCGTGATGCCGGTAAGAGGCAGCCCGAGGTCGCTGGCGCTCTTGAGGTGGTCGCCGGCCAGCACCCCCAGGCCACCCGAATACACCGGCACGCTCTCGTGAATACCGAACTCGGCCGAGAAGTACGCGATTTGGGCCTTGTCCCCGGCGTGGTGCTCCTGGTACCACGTCGGGGCATTCAGGTAGTGGTCCAGTGCCCGGGCCACGCGGTCCATGTGCGCCAAGAACCCGTCGTCGTGCTCGAGTTCCTCGAAGCGGCTCTGGTCGGTTGAACCGAGCAGGCGGATCGGGCTGTGGTCGAGCGCCTCGAACAAGTCCGGGTTCACGCGCCGGAATAGCGCGACCGCGTCCGCGTTCCAACACCACCAGAGGTTGTACGCGAGTGCCTGGAGCGGACGGAGGCGGTCGGGAAGGCGGGGCAGAACCGTGAACGAGCGGATAGAGCGGCCGGCCATGCAGACGTCCTCGTGCCGTGAGTTAGGTGGCGCGAAGGGTGGCGCAAGAAAGAGAGGGGGAACCACCCGCGGGAAGTAATTTAGACAAATTGCGGCGAGTTTCAATTCGGTGCGGGGAACGATGTTGGGTCGGAACCGCTTTCGCCGGAGTCGCTGCCGTAGGGGGGGCACCCGGCGTCGAGGTACCCCTGCAAGATCATCTGCGCCGCAACCCGATCGACCTTCGCCTTGCGCTTCTTTTGGGTCAACTTCGCTTCGCGCAAAACGTCTTCCGCGGCCGACGACGTGAACCGCTCGTCCCACATCACGAACGGCAGTTTCGCGAGGTCCGCGAGCCACTGGGCGAACGCCCGCGCCTCGCGCGACATCGGGCTCTCCTCGCCGCTCGCGTGGAGCGGCAGCCCGACCACGATGCCCACGAATTTCGAGCGCGCGACGAGATCCGCGAAGAACGCCTGCTTCCCGGCGTCGTTCGCCTGCGTGCCCACCGGCGACGCGATCACGCGGTCCGGGTCGCAGACGGCGATCCCGATGCGCTTGGTGCCGTAGTCGATGCCGAGGAGGGCGCCGCGGGAACCTACCCCCCCGGCCCCTCCCTCGAGGAAGGGAGAGCTGGCGCGCGAAGCTGCCGTGCTTGAGGCGACGTCTGTCGACAGTTCTTTCTCCCCTTCCCTTCAGGGGGGGGGCCGGGGGTAGGTTGTGACTCTAACCCAAGGGGAGAGGGGCTTAAAACCGGTGCCTGCGGTGCGCCGGCTTCTGTTTTTGGTTCTGTTCCCCGTTCCTTCTTAGGGAAGGGGGTTAGGGGGTTAGGTTCTGCCGCACTCACGTGTACTCCCCGCGCCCGGTCTTCTTCAGTGCGTCCACGATTTCCTTCACCTTGTCCTCGTGCTTGCGGTCGGCGACGAGGATCGCGTTGCCGTTTTGGATAATCAGCAGGTTACTTACGCCGTAAGTAGCGATGAGCTGGCCCGGGTCGCCGACGATCACGCACTTGCTCGTTTCGATGCCACAGTGGAGCGCCTGAACGGTGTTGTGGTCGGCGTCCTGCGGGTTCCGGCGCTCGAGCGCGAGCCAGCTCCCCACGTCGTCCCAGGTGTACGGAGCGCCCAGCACGAGCACGTTGCCGTCGGCCGCAGCCCCCTGCATCACGGCGTAATCGATGCTCTTCTTTTCGGCCTCGTGGTACGACGTGTGGAGTGCTTCGGGCCAAGAGGATGTGCCCCACGAGGCCGCGATTCGAGTCACGACCTCGTGAATCGAGGGCTTCCGAACGCGCAACTCGTTCAGAATGGTGGCCGGCTTCCACACGAAGATGCCGCTGTTCCAGTCGTAGACACCGCTAGCGACGAACTCCTCGGCTTGCGGGAACTGTGGCTTCTCCTTGAACTCGGCGACGCGGAACGCCGAGACGCCCTGGCGCGTGCCGGCCGGTTCGCCGCGCTTGATGTACCCGTACCCGGTCGAGGGGAACGTCGGGCGGATGCCGAACGTCACGAGCTTGTCCGGCGCGTCCGCGATGAACTGCTCGGCCGCGTGGAGCGCGCGCTGGAACTCGCGTTCCGGCTCGATGACGTGGTCCGCGGGCATCACCGCGATGGTCGCGTCCGGGTCGGCCTTGTGAATGATGGCCGCGCCGAGCCCCACGCACGGGGCCGTGTCGCGCCCCTCCGGCTCCCCGATGATGTGGTCGTGAGCCAGTTCGGGCAACTGGACCGCAGTCTCCGCGGCGTATTGTTCGCCCGTGATGACCCAGGTCCGCTCCGGCGGGATCTGCGCCGAGACGCGATCAACCGTGCTCTGGAGGAGCGTGCGGTCCCCGCTGAACGTGAGGAACTGTTTGGGCCGTTTTGTTCGGCTGCGGGGCCAGAACCGCGTTCCGCCGCCGCCGGCCATTATCATCGCGTGAAGCATGAGGAGATCCGTTCCGTGGGGCGCAAAGGAGTTCCGCGCCCGGTCTCATTACTTAAATACTGTCGGTTCGACAATCTTGACGGGTTCACTGCCGCGGAGTTTTTCGGCGAGTTGTTCCGCGTCGAGTGCGAACAGAGGGGACACTTCGACCGCGTGGCCGTGTGTGTCGATCCCGGCGCGCCGGAGCCAGTCCGCGTGCAGTGCGATTTGTGCGGTCCGTGCGGTTTCGGGTGAGTCCGCCCCGCTCGCGTTCTTGATCGGCGCGAATTCCTCGGCCCGCAGCGTTTCGACCGCGAGCCACCGGTCCGCGTGCGGCAGTGCGTCGAAGATAAAGCGCTCGAACTTCACCGCGTTCGGCTCCTTCGGCGCGGGGACGGTCTGGCCGGTTTGCGGGTCGAAGTGCGCAACCGCCTTGAGCGCGGCTCGGTACGGCAACGATCCGGCCGCCGTGCGCGTGACGCGCCCAAGGAACGCTACGCTGAACAGGTGGATCGCCGGGCTACCCGCGCGGAACCGGAGTTCGCCGGTCGGCTCACGCTCTTCCGCGAGGGGCTTGGGCAGCAGCATGTACTCGATGATCGAGCAGCGCCCGTTCGCGGACACCAGCACGCCGACTTTCTCCTCCGGCGCGGTCTTCACCACGACCTTCGACGACGCCTCGGAGTTCGCCGCGATGTGGCGCCCGATGAACCCGGGATCGAGCACCTTCACCAGCGGGTTATCGACCTGGAAGTACGAAACGTGCTTCACCGCGCGCGCGACGAGCGCCCGGAGCGTACCGCTATCGGCCAGCGCGGTGAGCGTGCCGCCGTGCCCGTTCGGGCTGAGGAAAAGCTTGCCCGGGGCCTCGAAAAGAAGTTTCCCCGTGCGCGGGCACACCGCGGGCATCGTGCCCTGCTGGAAGAACGTAACCTGTTCGGGCGCGAGTCCGAAGTTATTGTGCTCGGCGAAAAACGCCCGCGTGGGGGCGTCAGTCGCGGGGCTGGTCATAATGAGGAGCGGGACCGCGTGCCCGTACCGGCGGCCCGTGGCCAGCACCTTCTCCGCGTGGATCTGAAAGAGCGGCGCGCCCGAAATTGCCCCGGCCGGGAACATGCCCTTCGGCTGGAGCGCCCCGAGTCGGCTCCCCTGTCCGCCGGCAACGAGTAGCGCCGCAACCTGGCCGCGTCGGAGCGCATCCGCCCCGCGCGATTGCTCTTCCGCAGTGAACGCAGCAGGGGTGATCGAAACCGGCTCGAACTGCGCGGGGAGTGATTCGGTCGCGTTGGCCCGTTCGCGCAGGGTAGCTAATTCCGCGAGATCGAGGGCCTCGAGCTGCTGAATCAGGGTCGCGCGTACCTCTGGAGCGAGTGAATCCCAGCCGAGCAGTGCGTGTTCCTGCCCGTGGGTTCGCAGCCGGGCGGCGAGTTCGGCGGGGGGAGAAGTCATCGTGCCTCTTTGTCAGTGCAGGAACGGGCGGACTAGAACGTGAACTTCAGCCCATCGTAGGCCGGCTCGACGCCCTTCGGGAGCGTGCGCATCAGTTCGTCGTACTCCATCGTGTGGGCCATGTGCGTGAAGTACGCCCGGCGCGGCTTGATGCGCTCGATGGCTTCGAGCGCCTGCTCCACGTTAAAGTGCGACGGGTGCGGCTTGCCCGGTTTAAGCGCGTCGATCACGAGCACGTCGAGGCTCTCCAGGAGCGGCCAACTCCGGTCCGGGATAGCGCTCACGTCGGTGCAGTACGCGACGTCGCCGATGCGGAACCCGAACACGTTGAACCGCCCGTGGACGAGCGGGATCGGGGTGAACCGCTGCCCCAGTACCTCGAACGAGCGCTCATCGATCCGCTGGAGCGTGAGGCGCGGGACCATGCCAACAGGCAGATCCTCGCTCCCGGGAGCAAAAACATAGGCGAACGCCTGGCGGATGATCTCTTCCGTCTCGTCGGTGCAGTAGATCGGGAGCGGGCCGTTGAGTTTGACCGGGAAGATGCGGAGGTCGTCGAGCCCGAACAGGTGGTCGACGTGGTAGTGCGTGTACACGACCGCGCTGACGAGCTTGATGTTCTCGCGGAGCAGTTGCAGCCGCATCTCGGGGGCGGTGTCGATCAGGATGTGCCCCGCGGCGGTACTAATGAGCACCGAGCAGCGGTAGCGGTGGTTCTTGGGGTTCGTGGAGGTGCAGACGTGACAGTCGCAACCGAGCATCGGCACCCCCATTGAGGTGCCGGTGCCGAGGAATGTGAACGTGCGCGTGCCGGTTTGCGTGTCGGTTTGCATCACGCTGCTATTTCACCGGCGGAGGGCGGAAGTGACAAGGGGTCGCCCTCGCGCCGCCGAAGCTCTGCGTTCTCAATTGTACCCACTCGTATTAACGAGCGGGTACTTAACTTCGACACTACCGGCCCCAATCCCCCGCATCGGCCCCCCCGGCCGGGCGCCCGCTGGGACGGGCGGCTTCCAGGTGGACCTGCTTGTACCCGCCGGTCGCCATGAAGTAGAGGATCAGCAGCAGGAACCCGACCGCGAGGGCCGCGGGGATAAGAGCAGTGACCTCAAGAGCAGACTTGCCGCCCACGATGTTCGACTCCTGGACGCGCGGCTTGTCCTCTTCGGCGTGGGACTTAGCGGTCTGCCACCAAGCGTTGAGTTTCTCCAAGTTCTCGTCCTTTTTGCCGGCGCTCTGGAGTTTGGCGAGGTCCGCGGCGAGTTGCTCGCCGTTGTCCATCAGAACACCCTTCTTCGCGCCGTCCAGCCCGACCACCTTCGGGAAGATGCCCGGAATCGGGAACCCGTTCTCCGCACCCGACTTGTACCGCTCGTAAGTACCGGGGCTGTTGTCCTGGAGCTTTTTGCTCGCGTACAGATCCTGCTCGAACCCGATCCCGGGGCCACCGAGCAACCCGGCCGAGATCATCCCGATCCCGCCGCTCACACCCAGCGCGAGCGCGCCGCCCTTCGGGAACCGTTCGGAGATCACCCCGAGCAGCGTGGGCCAGTAGAACGTCTTCCCGATCCCGTAGACCGTGACCGCGGCCATCCACGGCCAGATCGAGTCGGTGAACGACTGCCCGAGCATCCACAACCCGGCCACGCCCAGCACGGCGCTAATGAAAAGCAGCCCGACCGGGTTGATCTTCTCGACGATCGGCCCGGCGAAGAACCGCAGCGTGAACATGAGCACGTTCGTCCAGATGAAAGCCAGCAGTGCCTTATCCGGGCTGGCGAGTACGGCCTTGGTAATGTCCACGATCCAGCTATCGGTGCCGAGTTCGACGTACCCGACCAGCGCGTGCAGCACGAACAGGAACAGCAGGATCGGGGACAACAAGGTGATAACCATCGTGCCAACCGGAACGCCCGAAGACTTGGCCTCCGAGTGCGGGAACTTCCGACCGAACATCATCGCGCCGTACACGAGTACCGGCAACAGCACGATGCCCCAGCGGATCTGCCAGCCGATGCCGCCCACCTGGTTCAGCCCCAGCCCCACCAGGGCGCCAAGGACCAACCCACCGGGCCACCCGGCGTGGAGAATGTTCAGCCAGTGCGTCTTGTTCTTGGGGAACAAGGTCGCGGTCAGCGGATTGATGACGGCCTCACACGTCCCGTTTGCCAACGAGAACGTGAACTGCCCGATGAACAAACACCAATACGCGCCCTCTTTCCCGCTACTCTGGAACGCGAACGGCGCGGCCAGGGTTGTGAGAACCGCGATCAGGTGGAGGAAGAACGCCACCACCATAAGCTTCCCGTACCCGAACAGGTCGGTGAAGAAGCTGAAGAAGATGATCGCAACACCGAACCCGGCCAGTCCCATCCCAGTGACCTGGCCCAACTCGGTTTGGGTGAACCCGTAGTCCTTCCCCCAATTCGCAATAATGTCGGACCGAATGGAGAACCCCATACCGGCCGCAATCAGGGTGAAAAAGCTGGCCCAGAACAGAATCTTCTCGTTCAGGCCGGGAGAATTACCGGGAGAGGACGCGCTACTCACTAGCGTCTCCGTGTTGAGAGGGTCGGTACGTGCGAGTGAAAAAACGAAGCCGTGCCGGGCGAGTGTATCAACCGCCCGACACGGCTGCCAGAGAAAAGGCGCCGCGTTCGCGCCGGGCGCCGGGTTGCACACCTCACAGCCGCGCGACGTAAGTTCCAGACGACTTGTGTGGTTCGTTCGGTAAGCCGGGTTTCGTTAGTAACAGCGCGCCGAACCCGAGACGTGATCCGCTATCACAGAACAGGAAAGCACTCGCAGTCGATGGCACCGCCCTGCAAAGATGCGGCCCCCGTGAACGAGCCCTACGGGGTCAACCGCTTGAACACCAAAACGACCAAACCCGAACCCGGCTTAGTCGAGAACTCGGTCGGCCGCTCCGTGCCGGCTTGCCCCTGGCAGATGCGGAGCGTGTTGCCGTCGAGTTCGTAGATGCAGCGAGTGACTTTACCCTTGTTTGGACCGTCCACGGTGTCCATGTCGATGGCCTTAACACGGCGTGTGGCGTCCACTATGTACGCGCCCGAAACCGGCTGATCGGTCGAGATCAGGTACGTGCGCCCGGTTAGTGCCAGTTTCACTCGGTTCAACTGCTCGCCCGACACCTGTACCATTTCCGAATCGGCGGACGTTAGTACCCATACGCCAACGAGTTGCTCCTGGTCCGTCGGCTTCGGCGGTGCCTTCGGAGGTTCTGCGAACACCGGTGACGCGGCCAGAACCAAGAAGACGACCACCCGCATGACATCTCTCCCGGCAATACGACGCAGAGGCACCAACGCGCCCTCGTATAGACCGCGCCTCCGGGAGCCGCAACCCCAGCCGTTTCACCTGTGTTCTGATCGCTCACACTTTAATGGTTTCGCCGGTCCCGTGGTTCGCGCTGCTCCGGTTCGCAGCCTCGATGAACGCGACGATTTCGATCGTTTCCGCGATGTCTAGCGGAGCCTTCCCCGTTTTGAACATCTCCACGACCTTCTTGAGTAGTTCACGGTAGATGAACTTGCTCGGCACCGTGACCGCCTGGACGCCCTTTTCGGCGAACCCCGTGAAGCCGAAGCCGGTCGCCGGGGCGCGCGTCCCGCGGACGGTCGCCACGCGCCCGTCGGCCCACTGACCCGTTACGACGTCCGCGCCCTTTTCGCTCGTGCAGGTGACGCGCTTGCACCCCGGTCCCATGAGCGTGTACAGCATCTCGACCGCGTGGATGCCGTAATGGAACAGCCCCGCGTTGCGCTCCGGAATGGGCGAGTGGGACGCGGGGCCGTACACCACGCAGCCCGCGATTTTGCCGTGTTTCGCGTCCGCGGCGTACTCGACCACCTCCGGCGCATACCGGAGTGACGACGACGAAAATAGCGGGAGTTTCTTCTTCGCGGCCAGGTCCGCGATCTTCTTCGCGTCAGCGAGCGAACAGGCGTAGGGTTTGTCGACGAAGCACGGGACACCGGCTTCGAGGAACGGCTTGGCGCGCTCGTAGTGAACGGTGCCGTCCACGGCCTCGATCAGCACCCCGTCCACCTTGCCGATCATGTCGGCAGGCTTGTCGACGAGCGCGACCCCGTATTCTTTCATCTCCTTGGCATAGCCCTCGATGCGCTCGGGCGAGAGCTTCGATTCGCCCGAGCACCCGACCACAACCTTCGCACCTTCCACGAACTGCTCTGCGTCCTTGCCGATGTGGTTCAGCCGCTTGGTGAACTCGACGCAGTGCGACGTGTCGAAGTCGAGGATGCCGAGCTTAATCATTGGGAGGGTACTCGCACGGATGTAACACGGGGTGGGTGCTCAATCTGAATCTACGGTCCGGCCGGTCGCAAGCACCATCCGGTCGCTTTTGGTTCGTCGACAGCCTCGCGCGAGCACAACCGCCGCCCTTGTGGGTGGGGTACCAGGTTTTTGCGAAGCGGGCTACGACCACGAGCGCGCCCCGCAAGGGCGGTGGGTACTTCGGCTCCCAAAAGGTGGTCGCAGTTGCCCGGCATTGTAACGCAACGGCTCGTCATTAGAGTGAACCCGCAGTGCCCTCGCGAGCGCGCGGTTCGACATCGAGACACTGAGATGCAGCAACTTCCGTCGCCCGCGTCCGAAGTTCCACTCCTGGAATGGCTGCTCCACGCACTCGCGCCGATGAACCGCACGCGCGTGAAACAGGTGCTGCGCTCCGGGCGCGTCGCAGTTAACGGCGCTCCAATCACCCGGCACGACCACCCGGTGCGCCCGGGTGACCAGATAACCATCGCACGCGACGCACCCGCACCGGCCGCAGATCTGGCCGGGATCGCCATCGTTCACGAGGACGCGCACCTCATCGTGATCGACAAGCCCTCCGGACTGCTCACCGTGGCCACTGAATCGGAGAAGACGGACACCGCGTTTGTGCGGCTGAGTACGCATCTCGCCGCGCGTAACGCCGGGCGCCCGTTCGTCGTTCACCGGCTCGACCGCGACACGTCCGGGTTGCTCCTCTTCGCCCGTAGCGCCGAGGTTCGCGACCAACTCCAGGCAGACTGGGAGGACGTAACCAAGACCTATCTCGCGGTGGTGGAGGGGACACCGTCCCCGGCCCGAGGAACGGTCGAGAACTTTCTGACCGAGGGGCGAGACTTGCGCGTGCGGGCGGGACGCACCCCGGGCAAGGACGCGAAGCGCGCGGTAACGCGGTACCAGACGCGCGAGGCGCGCGGGCGGTACGCGCTCGTGGAGGTGGAACTGGAAACCGGGCGCAAGCACCAGATCCGGGTTCACATGGCAGGGTTGGTGTGCCCGGTCGCGGGTGACAAGATGTACGGCGCGACCACCGATCCCGCACGCCGATTGTGTCTGCACGCTTGGCGCCTCGCGTTCGACCACCCGTTCAGCGGCACGCGAGTAGAAGTGGAATCCCCCTTCCCCACCGCGCTCGCGCGGATCGTGGGGTAAGAAAACGTGTTCGAGGTTCGGCAGAACTCTGGTGTGAGAATTGGAGAAATGAGCGATCGGTGCGGGGACGGGGAACAAGCCCGGTCCCTGCACCGATCAGATCCTAATGTGCAGAATCACTGCCGTAACTTCTGCGACACATAGCAAAAATCACTTCCCGAACAGCGAGCCGTGCGGAGTGACAAGCCGAGTGGCCTTGCTCTCCGTCGAGACGCCCAGGAACACGAAGCACATCTCGTTCGTCGTCTGCTCCCCGAACCGAACCGTTTGCGGCGGTGAACTCGGGTTGTGGGGATTGCTGGCGGAGTTGTCGTAGGTCGCACGCACTCGCAATACAGTCCCCTTTGGTAACTTCATCGGCTCCTTGAGTTCGTACTGCTCCTGCCAGTTGTAGTCCCACGCCGGGATTCGCACGAGTGTCTGCTCTTTCCCGTCGGGAACGGTCGCGGTCATTTCGATGTCCTTGCCGAGCAAGTGCATGTGCGGCGACAGTCGGTACAGCGTCACGTCCTCGGTCAGTTTCCAGGACGAATCGACTTTGAACTCCTTCTCCCCGGCCGGGATTGAGAGGAACACGCCGGTTGCGGGGATCGAGCGGAACGGTTGTTTCACGGGTGTTTTGGCAAAATACAGTCCGATCTTGGTGCGGTCCTTCTCTTCTTTCCCGGTGCGGTGGTAGTGGAACTGCACGCACACATCCGCGCCCTTTGGGAGCTTCTGGCCGATGCCGTCGGGAAGTTTCTTCGGGATCGCTCCCGGTGCCCACCCACCGAGCATCCCGCTGCGATCGGGAAAGAAGCCCCACCCCATACTCACCGGGTACCCGGGGCCGTGGTCCGCATCATCCGCTTTCGGCTTCGCTTTGGCCTGAAGCGCGCGGGCCTTGCCCGACGTATCGACCAACTGGAGCGTGTGGTGAACGACACGCGGGTTCCCCGGCTTCACCTCCATCGCAACCACGAACTTGTCTTCGGGCAGGTTCGTCGGAAACACCACCACGCGGAAGTGGTCCTTGCCGCTGGCCGCGATCGTCGTCTCGGCCGGAGCCTCGAGGACGAGGTCCGGTTCACCGAGCGTCCACCCTTCGGGAAATTTCGGCGCCGCGGGCGCGTCCTTCGGATCACCTTCGAGCTTGCCCCCGGCGATCCACTTCTCGACCGTCTTCACCGCCTCGTCCGGGATCGCCCGCGCGCCGGTCAGGAGCGGGTTCGGGGCCGGCTTCCAGGGCGGCATCCGCTTCGCGTGCATCTCCTCGAGTGATGTGTCCGCCCACTTCGCCACCTGCTTGTAGTTCACGAGGCTGAACGGCCCCACTTGGTCAGGACGGTGGCACGACTGGCAGTAATTCTGCATGACGGGCAGCACATCCTTGTAGAAGGTCACCGGGGCGTCGGCCGCAGCGTCCTTCTTCACCGGATCGGGGATCGGGCATCCCAGCGCCTTCGTTTCTGGCACGCTCACCGCTTTCCCCGCGAGGATCTCGTCGAGTGCCGTGGTGAGGTCGTGTCGCGAAACGGTGGCCTTCGGTTTCATCCGCGCGGAGTACCCGTCGTCGATCCGCCCGCGGTACCGCACCACGAACTTCTCGTCCAGAATCACGACTTCCGGTGTGGTCTTGGCGCCCAGCGGGGCAGTGGCCGCGTGGGTCGGGTCGCGCAGCACCGTGAAGGGGATCTTGTACTCCTTCGTGTGCTTGGCGACGCGCTCCGCGGATTCGTCCGGGTCCGCGTGGATTCCGACGACCACGACGCCCTTATCCGCGAACTTGGTGGCGACATCCGCGAGTGCGGGAACGTACCCATTGGACATCGGGCACTCGCACGACAGAAACGCGAAGACCACTGCCTTCGCCTTCTGGTCCGCGAGCGCCCACTTCTTGCCAGCGGGGTCGGTGAGTGTGAAGTTCGCGACGGACTTCGGGTCGGATTTGGGTTCGGCGGGCGCTCCGATGAGTGGTACCGCGCAGGCGAGAATGATCGGCACAACGAGCAGGCGTTTCACGTTTGTTCTCCAAAGTTGCGGACGAGCCGCTTATCAGGAGAACAACCCGCGGCACTCACCCCAGTTACATCCCGCGAAACACGATTTCGCCAATTTGCTGAATCAGGAGGCGCCGACGCAGGTTCGGCTTGGTGCGATCGTGGACTAGCGCCCCGGGCTTGATGTGCCCCTCCGGGGTGAACACCGCGTCGTCCTTGGAAACAGTTTCGAGCAGCGCGAACGTGAGCGCCGTAGTGCCCTCGCCGAGCGACTTTCGGCGCACCACGAGCGAGCGCACGACTTTAGTCTGTTTCTCGATCACCAACTCGGCCGACGCGATGTGTAGCGGGCGCACGTCCCCACGGCGCACGGCGGTCACGGAGTAGGTGTCCGCGTCGCGCGCCGGGGGTTCGGCCCAGGTGAGATCGAAGTCCGCGAGCACCTCGTCGAGCAGCGAGCCGAGTTCGAGTTCGTGGATCTTGACCGCGTTGCGGAGCGCGACGGGCAACTCACTTTCGTCGAACGCCACGGCCCCCTCGGTAGTCGGCGCGACCCACACGCGCCCAGATCCGTCGCTGCCCCACGACCCGCGCCCGCCAAAGCCGGGCTGGACATAGAACCGGTCGCCGCGTGTACAGAGGATGCGCGGGCTGGTGTCGAGCGCGAGGAGCGGGAACGCTTCGCGCAAGCGCGGGGGAAGCTCGATCGTTACGCGATAGCACCGCGTATCGGTTCGAGTGTAAGCGTCGCGTGCGCCCTGAACGACCTGCGCGGGCGACGCGACTACCTCGCGCGGGCCTGAGAGCGTGACGACAGCAATCAGTACCGCCGCGGCCAGCCCCACGAATCCAACCACCGACGCCACCCGGCGCCACGAGCGCCCGCCTCGCGCCGGTTCCGCATCTGCCGCAAACCGGGCCAGAAGTCGATCGGCCATTTCCCGACCGTCAATCCGCGTCGCTTCCGCATCGAGTTGCGCGCGAACGAGTTCGTCGATTCCCGGTTCGGGTTCAGGAAACGAATTGGGTGGAAGCATCACAGGTTCTCGCGCACGAAGCCCGCGAAAGGTTCGCGGGCCAGAAGCGGTCGGAGCATTATTAACTCTGCCTTGAGCCCACCTCACTCAGCACACACGATGCTGGTAAGACAGGTGCAAGGCTTAAAACCGAAGCCAAACGTTAACAGCAAACGCGGTCGGCAATAGAGAACAACCCACGCCGCGCAAGGCGGTTACACCTTTTCGTCGGAATCCACAATGTTGCGCAACGACTCCAGTTCGCGGGCAAGCGCCTGGCGCCCGCGGTGAACGAGGACGCCCGCGTTGGTCGCGGACACGCCCAGCGCTTCACCGATCTCCTCTTTCGACATCCCCAGCGCCCGCAACTCGATCGCGGCCCGCTGGAGCGGCGGGAGCACTTGCAGTGCGTCGCGTATCGCCTGTTCGAGTTCGCGGTGCTGAAGGATTTGTTCGGGCCGCAGTGCCACCGGATCGGCCACAGTAATCGGAGCGTCGTCGAGGTGGGAGGAATCGAGGCTGAGGAGAGCTTTTTCGCGCGTCGCCTGGTTGATGCACAAATTCGAGATGGCCCTGAAGAGGATCTTCACGCCGTCCCGTTCGAGGTCATAAGCATCCGCCCGGCGGAGTAACCGGTAGAAGCACTCTTGAACCACGTCATCGGCCCGCGACTCATCGTGTACGAGGGACCGGGCGTAAGCGATCGCACGCGGGCCGACCGCGGCAACCCACGCTCCGAAGCGCTGTCGTTGTTCGTTCGTCAACATCGCGGTCGTTCCCGGGTCCGCCCACATCCTATCAACCGCGTCCAGCAAAACAGGTTCCGGGTACAAAAGACATTCAATCTCAGGCCAACACCGCTCGTCTGTTTCCTTCCGTAAAAACTTGCACCCGTTCGACTGTACGCATATCATCGAATTTCACAGTTCAGGATTCTCCCTCACCCTGAGCGTGGCATGGCGAGTACCCCTCTCCCGGTTCTCCGGCAAAGGTCGTTCGGCGAAACAGCGCGGCGCGACCGCTGGTGGCTCCAGCCGTTGCTCGTGTTCCTTGGGCTCGGCACGTTCCTCGTGTACGCGAACTGGGCCGCGTTCCAAGGCACGCACTACACTTACGGCCCGTACCTGTCGCCGTTCTATTCACCGGAACTGTTCGGCAACTCACCTCATGCGTGGTTCGGTCCGCAGCCAGCATGGTGGCCGGACTGGTTGCTGTTCTCGCCCGCACTCATCATCCTGTGGGCGCCTGCGGGATTCCGCCTCACCTGCTACTACTACCGCGGCGCGTACTACAAGGCGTTCTGGGCCGACCCGCCCAATTGCGCCGTCGGCGAACCGCGGAAGCACTACATCGGCGAGAGCAACTGGCCGCTGCGAATCCAAAACGTTCATCGCTACTTCTTGTACCTCGCGATTCTGTTCTTGTTCATGCTCGCATACGACGCCCTCTCCGCGTTCTGGTTCAAGGACGAGAACGGCAAGGGTGGCTTCGGCATCGGGGTCGGCTCGCTCGTACTCACCACAAACGTGGTTCTGCTCACCTGTTACACGCTCGGGTGCCACTCACTGCGTCACCTCGTCGGCGGCCGGCGCGACTGCCTCTCGACGTCACCGCTGTGCCACAAGGCTTACAAGGGGTGTAGCGCGCTGAACAAGCGGCACATGCTCTGGGCGTGGGTGAGCCTCGTGGGAGTAATGTTCGCCGACGTCTACGTGCGGCTCTGCTCGATAGGCGTGTGGACCGACGTTCGCATTCTTTGATCTGAGTCTGCCCGCTCGGTACGGACTTGTGTTTCAATCACCCGGCCGGAGTCCGGATTCATGTCTGTCGAGTTCCAGACTCACGAACACGACGTGGTCGTAATCGGGGCCGGGGGCGCGGGGCTCCGGGCCGCGATCGAGGCGAGCGCGGCCGGTGTGTCGGTCGGGTTGGTGTGCAAATCACTGCTCGGTAAAGCTCACACCGTGATGGCCGAGGGCGGAATCGCGGCGGCGCTCGCGAACGTCGATAACCGCGACAACTGGAAGGTCCACTTCGCCGACACGATGCGCGGCGGGCAGTACGTCAACAACTGGCGGATGGCCGAACTTCACGCACGAGAAGCGCCGGACCGCGTGCGCGAACTCGAAAAGTGGGGCGCGGTGTTCGACCGCACGCCCGACGGCAAAATTCTGCAGCGAAACTTCGGCGGGCACAAGTACCCGCGCCTCGCGCACGTCGGCGACCGCACAGGCCTCGAACTGATTCGCACGCTCCAGGACCACGGCATTCACCGGGGCATCTCGGTGTACATGGAGCGCACCGTGATCCGGTTGCTGAAGACCGGGGAGCGCGTGAGTGGCGCGCTAGCCTACGACCGCGAGCGCGGCCGGTGGACCGTGTTTCGCGCAAAGGCCGTCGTGCTCGCGACCGGCGGGATCGGGAAGGCGTACAAGATCACGTCGAACTCGTGGGAGTACACCGGCGACGGGCACACGCTAGCCTACGACGCGGGGGCGGAACTCATCGACATGGAGTTCGTGCAATTCCACCCGACGGGCATGGTGTGGCCGCCGAGCGTGCGCGGCATCCTGGTCACCGAGGGCGTGCGCGGCGAGGGCGGGGTACTACGGAACAATACGGGCAATCGGTTCATGTTCGGCGACATCCCGGACAATTACCGCCCCAAACCGCGAAGGACGAAGAAGAAGGCTTCCGCTACGTGCTCGGCGACAAGGAGGCCAACCGCCCGCCGGAACTGCTCACGCGCGATCACGTGGCGCGATGCATCGTGCGCGAGGTGCGCGAAAGGCGCGGGAGCCCGCACGGGGGCGTGTTCCTCGAACTGCAAACGTTCGCCGAGTGGTACGGCAAGCGCGCGAAGAAGTTCGACGCGGCCGAACACTGGAAGAAGAAATTGCCGAGCATGTACCACCAGTTCAAGGAACTCGGCGGGCTGGACATCACGAAGGAGCCGATGGAGGTCGGCCCGACGACACACTACATGATGGGCGGCGTCCGCGTCGATGCGGACACGCAGATGTCGCGCGTCCCCGGGCTGTTCGCGTGCGGCGAGTGCGCGGCCGGGATCAACGGCGCGAACCGCCTGGGCGGGAACTCGCTCTCCGATCTGCTCGTGCTCGGCAAGCGCGCGGGAGAATTCGCCGCAAAGTACGCTCGTGAGCAAAACTCTGCGGGAACCGTTCCCGCGGAGCAAGTCGATTCGGCTGCGAAGTGGGCACTGGCCCCGTTCGATCGTGACGCATCGGAAAACCCGTTCAAGGTGCAACAGGACTTGCAGGACATGATGCAAGACCTAGTCGGGATCGTGCGGAAAGAAGACGAGATGCTGCGTGCTCTCGACGGGCTGGAAAAGCTCCGCGCCCGCGCCGCAAAGGTGCAAGTCACCGGGAACCGCGAGTACAACCCCGGCTGGCACACCGCGATGGACCTTCACAACCTCCTGACCGTTTCCGAAGCCGTGACGCGCGCCGCGATCCTGCGCAAGGAGAGCCGCGGGGCACAGTTCCGCGACGATTACCCGAAGAAGGACAACGCGAAATTCGGAAAGGTGAACAGCATCATCGCAAAGGGCGCCGACGGCACGATGCAGATCCGCCTGGAACAGATTCCGCCCATGCCCGACGAGCTGAAAGACGCCATCCGTGCGGAAGCGAACGGTGTGCTTCCGGACGAGCTGAAATGAACAAACTGTAGGGTTCGCAGGGCTCCCGCCTTGTGACCCCTAATGTGGGAGCGCTCCGAATGTCCACGACGTTCCGCATCTGGCGGGGGGACGCCACGAAAGGCGAGTTCCGCGACTACACCGCCGAAGCGGGCGAGGGGATGGTCGTTCTCGACGCCGTTCACCAGATCCAGGCCACGCAAGCACCGGACCTCGCGTGTCGGTGGAACTGCAAAGCGGGGAAGTGCGGGTCGTGCTCCGCCGAGATCAACGGCGCGCCCAAGCTCATGTGCATGACGCGCCTCGACGACCTGCCGCCGGACGAGATCGTCATCGTCGAGCCGATGCAGGCGTTCCCGTTGGTGAAAGACTTGGTCACGGACGTGTCGTGGAACTACGAGGTGAAGAAGCGCATCAAACCCTTCCGCCCCCGGAAGCCCGACGCCCCCGACGGCACCTGGCGCACGGCGCAAGAAGACGCCGACCGCGTGCAGGAGTTTCGCAAGTGCATTGAGTGCTATCTCTGCCAGGACGTGTGCCACGTGCTGCGCGACCACCACAAGCACGCCGAGTTCATCGGCCCGCGGTTCCTCGTGTACTCGGCCGCACTGGAGATGAACCCGCTCGACACCGCGGACCGCGTGCGCGACCTGAAAGAGACCCAGGGTATCGGCTACTGCAACATCACGAAATGTTGCACGAAGGTGTGCCCCGAGCACATCGCCATCACAGATAACGCGATCATCCCGTTGAAGGAGCGTGTCGTGGACGAGTTCTACGACCCGGTGATGAAACTGATCCAGTTGGTGTTCCGGCCCCGGAAGAAGGAGGAACTGGGGGGAACGGCGGATTGAGGCACGAACCGTGTTTCGTATCGACGCAATCGCGTCGGGAGGGCGCAATGAACCTGGAACTCAAGACCCTGCGCCGGGAAGCGATCCCGGCCGCACTCGAAAAGGCGCACCGCTACCGGCTCCTCAACGAACCGGAGCAGGCCGAGAGCATCTGCGAAGACGTGCTCCGCATCGACCCGGACAATCAGGCCGCACTCGCGTCACTGATCCTCGCGCTCACCGACCGCTTCGGGAGCCCGCGCCCGGTCCCCCCGCGATACGTCCGCGAATTGCTGCCGCGGCTGACCGGCGACTACGAGCGCGCGTACTTCGCCGGGATCATCGCCGAACGCGAAGGGATCGCGTGGCTGCGATCCAGTCAGCCGCGGTCCGGCGAGGCCGCGTTCGTGTGCTTCCACGACGCAATGAACCATTTTGAAACGGCCGAAGCGCTCAGCCCGCCGGCCAACGACGACGCGCTCCTGCGGTGGAACAGTTGCGCCCGGATGATTATGAAGCACCCCGACGTCTACCCGTCTGAGGAAACCACGACCGAGGTCTACGTCGGCGACTGATCTGGCACCGACGCGGCCACTGTCAAGACGCGCACGCCAACCGAGTCGAGGTTAGCTTCGACTCGGCGGGGCATTTTCGTAACCAGTGACCCATCCATCACATCGAACGCGGGTGCCCACATTTCGGGCTCAACACTCAGGCTAACTCCAAAAGCAACGAACGGTGCGCCCGTTCGCGTCCGGCTGGAGCGGCGACCGTGGCAACCGCGACGGGGCTTTTGACGTAATCATCTCTACAATCACACGACTGGCAGAAACGAACTCGGAGCTTGCGAGATGTCGGACCCGGTGCCCCTCCCCGCACCCCTCCCGCCCCCGAAACCAACTCGCCGAACGCCGTGGGGCTACTGGGCCGACGCGGTTCTCGCGTTCGCGGTTCTCGCGTTCGCGTTCCTCGCGGGGTCGTTCGTCGCGCGGAATTCGGACGTCTGGCTGCACCTCGCGACCGGGCGCCTCGTATCGCAGGGCGCGTACCACTTCGGCACGGACCCGTTCGCGTACACCACGGCCGACAAATATTGGGCGAACCACGCCTGGCTCTTTGATCTGGGCCTGTACCTCGCGTTCAAGTGGTTCGGGGGTGCCGGTTTGGTGGTACTCAAGGCACTCGCGGTCGCTGGGACCGCGGGTGCGATGTGGGTGACGGCGCGCGGGCGCGGGGCGGTTTGGCCCATAGCCAGTTGCCTGCTCCTCGCCGTTCTCGCTTGCGGCCCGCGGTTACTCCTTCAACCCACAATTGCGTCGCTCTTGTTGCTCGCGGTCGGTTTGTGCTGTCTGCGTGCGGGCGGCCGAGCACTGGTCGCGATACCGGTGCTGACCGCCGTTTGGGTGAACCTCGATGCGTGGTTCTTCCTCGCTCCCGCGCTGGTCGTGCTGTTCTGGCTCGGCCGGCGAATTGACCCGCAGCGAGCGACTCTTCCGGCGTGGCCGAACTGGTTGGTACCAGCGACGTTCGGCGCGTGTCTGCTCAGCCCTCACCACGTTTTCGCGTTGCGGTTGCCGCTGGAATTGTCTCCGGCGGTGTGGTCGAGCGAGTTCGTGTCCGACCCACGGTTCGCAGGGGTGTTCGTGTCACCGTGGCACGCCTCGACACTCGGCGCGGCCGGCGGGTACAACCTCGCTGCGTGGGCGTTCTTCGTGCTTCTCGCGCTGGGGATCGTTTCCTTTGCAGCGAACCGCACGGCTGTGCTGAGCTGGCGCGTGATGGTGTGGGTACCGTTTGCGTTACTGGCGGCGTGGCAGGCGCGATTGATCCCGTTCTTCGCGGTCGTAGCCGGGCCAATTACCGCGCTGAATCTGCGAGAAGTGATTTCCGAAACGTCGCTCCCGCGCTTCGGGCGCGGGTTCGCGCTGATCGGCAGTTCAGCGCTTCTCGTTCTGGCGTGGTTCGGGTGGACGACCGGCTTCTCAAACCGCGACCGCGCTCCGGCTTGGGCCGTTCACACCGATCCGACACTCGCGCGTGCAGCCGAGGGAACTTCCGCCGCTCGCCAGCAGAGTGGGTTCACACCCGACAGAGTGCTCGCGACGCACCCCGACGCCGGGCACTATCTCGCATGGTTCGCGCCCGGTGAACGATACTTCCTCGATTCGCGATTGCACTTGTTCACACACGTGGCAGGTGATTTCGCAGCAGCCTCGCGTGCGGTCCGATTGCTCGGCGAACCCGGCCCTGGCGACGCGCGCCAACTGGACGACTTCGGCGCGGTTCTGCTCTACGACCCGGACGGCGGACGAATGACCCGTGCGCTCCGCGCGACAACCGGCACCGACAGCACGTGGGCGCTCGCGCGCGTCGACGGCGGGGCCGTCCTCCTCGCGCGAAACGCTACGAGTTCGCGCCGATTCGACCCCGAGCGCGAGGCGTTCAACGGTTCCCCAGCTCCGCTGCCGATCGCGGGAACCGGCCCCGCGACCCTAGCCGAACCGGAGCTGGCGTGGTGGATTGCGACCCGAACCGTGGGGCGGTCCGGGTCGTGGGAAGCGGACGCGGCCACGATTTATCTCCGAATGTTTGAAAGCGGCTCCTCGCGCGAGCCGGCGCTGCCGCTACTCGCGGTCCGCACGGCCCGAGCGGGCGCCGAGGTCGACCCCAACGACCCGATCGCGTGGCTGGCCCTGGCGCGCGCGTACAGCACCCTCGGCGAGCGCACTTGGGAGCGCGAAGCGAGCACCGGGCTGACGCCACTCGAACACGTCCGACAGGTGCAAATCGCCACGGCTCTCGTTCAAAGTGTGCTCCTGAACCCGGACTCCGTGCCGGCCCGTGAGAGCCTCGCCGCGGTCTTCCTGCGCCGGAACATGCTCGACAGCGCGCACCCGCACGCGGTCCAAGCGCTGCGCCTGGTGCGCCGCTCGGGACCGGGTGCGGGTGCAACGCTCGAAGCGTTCGGCGAACGGGTCGGGCGCCTCAACGCGCTGGTCGATCAACTCGAAGCCGGGATTCAAGACGGGGAAAATCGGTACCTGATTCGCACGATGGGGCTGGCCGGTGATCCACTGGCGCGGGCGCGAATCGCGCTCGAACTGGGGCTGTCACAAAAAGCCATTGATGTGCTGCGCACGTCGCACCCGGACCTCTACGGCGGTGCGGGTTTGGGGTTACTCGCCGACCTGCTCCTCCAGTCCGGACAGGCGGCCGAGTGCCGGGTGCTACTCGACCGCGCGGAGCTCCGCCGCAACCCGGACGTACTCGGGATCGCCACTTTGCCCCGCGCCGCGGACCCGAACGGGTATAATTGGGCGTACCAACTGCCGACCTACGACTGGCTCGACCTGTGCCAGTGTGCGGCCGTCGGCCGGTACCCCAGTGCGACCGAAGCCGTTGACCGGATTTGCGCGCGTTTGAACGCGGAAGAACAAAGCCAAGCACAATCAGTTGCGACGAGCGGTGCGGCCCTGTTCGTTCTGGAAATCGGAATAGGAGCGCCACCGATCCCGGTACACGCTCGCCTGAGCCGAGCGCGAGATCGGGCGCGATTCACTGAGGTACTGGTGCAGGTCAAATCCCTGTCCACTGCCCAGGCCGATCTCACGACACTCGCTGGGGTACTCGAACTCGAGCGCGGAGCACCCAGTGCCGCATTGAGCCGGTTCAAAAGTGCGCAAACGCTGTACACGCCCACAAAGAGTATGGGGCTCGCGGCCCCAGGCGCGCCGCTGGCTTCACGGTATTATGAAGTACTCAACAAATATCGTTAGAACGCGCCGGTCCGCACTCATCGCTCTCTGATTGAGGTCGTTCATGGTTTCTTATCGCCGCTGGCTCGTTCTGTGCCCGGTCGTGGTTGCGGGGGCGCTCGCGGCCCTCGTGGGTTGCGGAGGCACTTCGACCACACCGCCCACGCAGCCGGACGCACCCGAACCAACACCGACCGCCCTGCCCTCCGACATGGAGGCCCAGGTCCACAACTTCTGTGGCGGTTCGTGCCACGCCTACCCGCCACCCGATTCGTTCCCGAAACGCCACTGGCGCGCGGAGGTCGAGCGCGGGTTCCGGTTCTTCGACCAATCCGGGATGAGTACCGTCCCGCCGAAGCTCGCGCACGTCGTCCGTTACTACGAAGAACGGGCCGCGGACGAGTACACCCCGCCACAAGTGGCCGCCTCGTCCCGTCCGCTCGGGGTCAACCTTGAGCCCGTGAGCTACCCGCCCCCGGCCGGGGACCGCCCGATGATTTCACACGTTAACCCGGTCAAGTTGCCCTCCGGCCGGGTCGACGCCGCGGCCCTTGCCCGCGCGCCGTTCACGCTCGTCGCGTGCGACATGCGCGGCGGGCGGGTGCTCGCGCTGGACCCGACTGCCGCAGCCCCGGCGTGGCGAGAGTTGGTGCGGGTTCCGAACCCGGCCCACGCCGAGGTGCTCGACCTCGACGGCGACGGGGTACTCGACTTGCTCGTCGCGGACCTCGGTAGCTACCCGCCGACCGACCGCAAGTGCGGGAGCGTGGTTTGGGCTCGCGGGCGGGCCGACGGCTCGTTCCAGCCGATCACTCTACTGAAGAACGTGGGGCGCGTTGCCGACGTGCGGGCGGCTGACTTCCGCGGCACCGGGAAGCTCGACCTGGTGGTCGGGGTATTCGGGCTCCACACCGTCGGCGAAGTGCTGTTTCTGGAGAACCGAACCACGGACTGGAACCAACCCGACTTCGTGCCAACTACTGTTGATGCGCGCCCGGGTGCGATTCACGTTCCGGTCGCGGACCTCAACGGCGACGGCCGCCCGGACTTCGTCGCCCTCATTGCACAGGAACACGAGATGGTTGTCGCGTTCCTCAACGAAGGCGGCGGCAAATTTGGGAAGAAAGTGCTGTACCGAGCCCCGCACCCCGGGTGGGGCAGCAGCGGCATCCAACTGGTAGACCTAAACGGCGACGGAAAGCTCGACGTCCTGTACACGAACGGCGACATCCTTGATGAGCCGTACTTGTGGAAGCCGTACCACGGGGTTCAGTGGCTGGAGAATAAAGGCGATCTGACGTTCGAGCACCGGCGAATCGCACCCATGTACGGGGTGCACAATGCGGTCGCCGCGCGGGTGACCGGCGGGCCGCTCCCCGACATCCTTGCGGTCAGCTTCCTGCCGGCCGACAAGTTCCCCGATCGCGCGACCAAGCGAGCGGACGCGGTGGTACTGTTCGAGCAGGTCGCGCCCGGGAAGTTCGAGCGGCACGTGCTCGCGAGCGTGCAGTGCGACGCGGTCGTCTGCGCGGCCGCCGACCTCTACCGGTCCGGACGGAACGATCTGGTGATCGGGAACTTCAGCAGCCCAACGACCGATCACCCGGTAACGATCTGGAAGAATCACGGGAAGAAGTAGACGCGCCGGGCGGTCATTCTTTGCCAGCGGCCGCCCGGGCGCGGTGCTCCTCGGCCCTCGCACGCTCCCCGCGCGACTCGTAGTACGCGGCGAGTGCCAAATGGGACGCCCGGTGTTCCGGGTCGAGCTTGAGGGCCCCGAGGAGCCAGCGCTCGCCCACGTCCCCGCGGCCGGTTTGGATCAGCAACTGCCCCATTTCAAAGTGGAGCGCCGGGTCGAGCGGGAACTCGGCGAGCTGGCGGCTCTGTAGTTCGGTGAGCCGCGCGACCCGGTCCTTGATCTCGTCGGCCTTGAGCCCCTGCACGCGGGCCTCTTCGGACTTCCCCTGTTGGCGGAGCGCCTCGAACAGGAGCCACTGAGCCTGGTAGTCCTCTGGCATCGCGACCGCGGCGCGCCGGAGCCATTGTTCCGCGTCGGCCTTCCGGTCCTCGGTCATCGCGAGTTGCCCGCGGGTACGGAGGCACGGGCCGTCGTCCGGATGGCGCTCGAGGGTCTCATCGAGCAGCCGGCGCGCCTCGTCGCGCCGACCGAGAAAGTTGTAACACCGCGCCAGCCGAGCCACGAGCCCGGGGTCGTCGGGGTGCCGGGCGCGGAGTACCTCCAGGTTCCGGGCGGCCTCCTCGTACCCGCCCAGGGAGATGACCGCGTCCGCGAGGCGGCGCCGCGCGTAATCCCGGCCCGGATCGAGGTCGAGAACCCGGCGAAAATCCTCGGCCCCGCGCACCGCACCGCGCCCGATCACATAGGTTTCCCCGCGAAGTTCGAGCGCCCGGACGTTGTCCGGGCTCCGCTGCAGCCACGCTTCGAGACAGGCCATCGCGTCGAGGATGCGGTACACCCGCAGGTACCCCATAGCGAGCGCCTCCCACACCAGCGGCCCGGCGGCCCCGGGCGCTTCCGCGGCCCGGTTCTGGAGGTACACCTCGACCTCCCGCATGTTCCCGCTCGCGGCCTGCACTAGCGCCCACTCGAACGCGGTTTCGTCGGTCGCCTGCCCCAAATTGCTTTGGGCCGCGCGAAGCTCGCGGCGCGCGCCCTCGACGTCGCCGTCCTGCCACGCCGCGCGGCACGCCGCGAGCCGGACCGGTGCGCGACCGCCCCACAGACGCGCGCACGCCGCCAATTCGCGGCGCGCCGCCGCCGGGTTGTGCCGCGCTAGTGCGGCGCGGCCGGCTCGGAGTCGGGACCACGCCCACACGTTCGGGGCAACCACGACCACCACGATTACGACCGCCGCGAGCCCGATCGCGCCCCGGCGCGTGGCGAAGACCTTCAAGAGCCGACGAATCATGGTTGGCCTTAGAACGAACGGTTCAAGGGGTCTGCGGCCGGGCAGACAATTGTTTGGCTACCGCGCGGTGCCGGGCGGCAAGGGCCGGTTTGTCCAAGTCGCGGTAAAGGACGACGAGTGACTGGTGCGTCGGCAAGTGCTCCGGGTCGGCTTGCAGCGCGGCGTCGAACCACCGCAGCGCTTCCCGCACCTGCCCCGCGCGGAGCGCGATGTGCGCGAGTTCGTGGAGGAGCGCCGGGTCGCGCGGGTTCCGTTGGAGCGGCCCCTGGACCAGCGCCAGGACGCGCTCGTTGTCAGCCTCAAGTTGTTTGATCGTCTCGTATTCGCGCTTGGCCTCGGCCTGCTGCCTGTTGCGAGCGAGCGCGAGTGCGTACTGGTGCCGCGCCGCAACGTTCCCGGGGTCATTCTTGATCGCGCGACCGAGGTAGTCGACGGCCGCTTGTTCGTCGCCCTCGGCCAGCGCCCGCGCCCCGCGCTCGAGGAGCGCGTCCGAGTTATCCGGGTGCCGGAGCAGGCAGTCGTCGAGCGCGACTCGCGCTTCGGCCGTGCGCCCTTGGAGGGAGAGAGCTTTCGCCCACAGGATGTGGACCTGGGCGTTGTCCGGGAGCCGCTCGCGTAACACCACTAACTGTTCGATCGCGTCCTCCCCGTTCCGCCGGTTGACGAACAGGGTCGCTAGACGGAGTCGCGCTTCGAGCAGATCCGGGTCGAGTTCGAGAACCCGACGGTAGGCCGCGATCGCGTGCTCGAACCCCATTTGGCTCTCGAGGAACTTGCCCCGGAGCAACAGCGCGAGCGTGTCATCGGGGTCTTGGTCGAGCCACTCACCGAGTGCGTTGTGGGCTTCCAAGTATCGGTACCGTGTCATCAGCCCCGCGACGACCGCCTCGCGCGCGAGGCGCGCATGTGGACCGCCCGCGCTAATATGGGACCGAATCGCTGGAGCCGTCGTGTCTACGTCCCCCAGGTAGGCTCGGTGGTAGAGCAACTCAAAGGCCAGAGTCTCGTCTTGGCCGTAAAGCTGGTCGTAACGTTCGAGAGACGTGTCTGCCGAGGCCGCGTCCCCGGTGCGACGGGCGATGCGGGCAGAAAGCACGAGAACCTCACGTTGGTCCGGCCACAACCACTGGCAGTG
Source organism: Gemmata massiliana (assembly GCA_000531095.1). GTDB lineage: Bacteria > Planctomycetota > Planctomycetia > Gemmatales > Gemmataceae > Gemmata > Gemmata massiliana. The sequence continues at coordinate 359,028 of HG799466.1, forward strand.
CCGGAGGCGCCCAGCGGCCTCCGCATTGTGCCAGCGGTCGGCGGCCCGCTCCGCCGCTCTCAGATTGTTTGTAAACCAGAACCAGGCGCTCCCAACAACAAACAGCGCGACCAACGCGAGCAGCGCAACGGCCCAAAAAGGGCGGCGCCGAATGAACCGGACGGGAGCGAGAAAGAACCGAGCCACCCGCCCGGGGCGGCGCATCCCCCCAAGCGCCGGGTTCAGTTCCAACGGGGGAGAGGTCGCGTCGAGGTTTGGTGCTGACATGAAGGAACTCGGCGGGCGACTGCACTGCGGTCATTTCAACGTGATGTCAAACGTCGGCTGCCCGCTTTTCACGGTGACGCTCAGCGTCGTCGTCTCGGCCTTCGAGTACTCGTTCGGGATTTGAACGTACTTGGCCGCATTCGCAGCAGCCATCGCCGCGGGCGGACCGCCGGGAGTGTACCCCGAATCTTTGCCGGCGCCTTCCGGTGGCTTATTTTCTTTGACTTTCGCCAACGGATTCTCGGGGCCTCCGCCCTTCGCTCCGCCCTTTGAAGTCATCCCGGCGCTCCCGGTTGGTTTGCTTCCCTTGAGCGACTCGGTTTCTACGCAAACCTTGTATTCGCCTGCGAGCACACCGGGCATTGTATACGTGCCGTCCTCTTGAATGGTCGCGGAAAACGTCGGTCCCTCCCCGGCGGCCACAAAGGTCACGAACCCGCCTTTGAGGGCCTTGCCGTTGTAACTGACCTTACCGGACATGTCCTGCTTTCCCCCACCGCACCCGCTGAAGAAAAGAATCAGAGAGCAGAGGATAGTTGCACAGAAAATCCGTTGGAAAGAAGCTCGCATCAGCGTAGCTCCGAAGAGAGGAATTGAACGAGAAACGGGTCCGGACAACCGGACCCGAAGTTAGACTTTACTTTGATAGCGGAGAACTTACCAGTTGCTCCCGAGAACTTCGCCACCGTTCGGCGTGAGCGCGGACCAGAATGTGGCGCCACTTACGCCGGACGAAACACCGCGGACGCTACCATCAGCCAGTGCAACCAGAACCGTACCGGTGTGCATCGAGCTCGCGCGCCCGGCGTCAGCTTGGGCCGGAGAACCTCGCACGTTGAATTGGGGGACAGCCGCCGCGCCGGTCGGGTACCCGAGGTCGGCGTCCGCGGTGACCGAACCCCAGTCCGGCCAGAAGTTGTCCGTGTAGTTACCGGAGCTCGTGAGCGACACCTTCTCGACGTAGATGATCGTGTTCGAGGTACCGTCGGTAATGTTGGCCGGGTACTTCCGGTAGCCCTGCGGCCCCCAGTAGGTGTTGCCGCCGACGAGTTGGGAGTTGATCGCGTAGCTCGTTCGCCCGCGACCGCCGTTGTTCGACGTGAGCGTGGCGTCCGACGGGCAGCCGTATGTCTTGATGACCGCCGTCTGGAGCTCCGCTCCGCTCGGGCCGCCCCACGCAGAGTACGTGGGCAGGTTCCCGTTCCGGTCGTCGATGAAACCGGCCGAACCGTCGGACTTCTTGTAGCTCTGGTCGTACCAGTTCTTTTGTTCGATGAACGGGAGCAGGTGCACGAAGTGGCCGCCGTGCCCGTTACCTGAAGTTGCTCGGAAGCTGGGGTAGAGACCGAGAGACATCGGCATGTTGCCGTTGTTCGTGTCCGCCATGTTGATGAAGCCCAAACTCAACTGCTTGAGGTTGTTCGAGCAGGACATGCGAGCAGCCGCTTCACGAACTTTTTGAACAGCCGGCAAGAGCAGACCGATGAGGATCGCGATAATTGCGATAACGACTAGTAGCTCGATCAGTGTAAAAGCGCGTCGTCGGGAGAGCGGAGTCGGCACTGAGAACCTCCAGAAAGGATCAGAGATGGGTTGGACCACCCAGATTACTATGAAAACGGACGGACCCCATAATGAAAGCGAGTACGGGGCATCTACCTCACAAAAAGCTATCCTCACACATCCATCATGTCAACACCAAATATCATGTCAACACCAAATCCTGTACCTCCACCGCAATCCCGCGACCGCTCGCTCTCTTCCCATCCGCGTTCTGCTATCCTCAAATTACGATAGATAGATGTTTCATTTCATAACTCTCCGAGGTCATCGCATGTCCGTCCCGAGTGATTCGCACGTCCGGAGATTTCGAGTAATTATTGTTAGAACCATTACCGTTAATGTTTTCATCACGGGAGTGTTGGTCGCGGTGTCCGCGTGCTCGGCCCCACCCGCTTCAACCACCGCGCCCTCACGGATTGAAGAGGAGGCCCCCGGCCCTGCGCCCTTCGCGGACGCGACCGCCCACAGCGGCATCAGCCTCACCTACCGCAATGGGGAGGACGCCGGGAACTTCGCCATCATCGAATCGCTCGGGGGCGGGGCGGCGCTCATCGATTTCGACGGGGACGGGCTACTGGACGTGTTCCTGCCGGCCGGCGGGCATTACGAGGGGAAAAAGGTACTCGGGCACCCGTGCAAACTGTACCGCAACCTCGGCGGGTTCAAGTTCGCGGACGTTACCGCCAGCGTGGGTCTGGATAAGGTCACGTTCCAGTACAGCCACGGCGCGGCCGCGTTCGACTACGACCGCGACGGGTGGCCCGATCTGCTCGTTACCGGGTACAATCGGCTCGTGCTCCTTCACAACGAACCGAACCCCGCCGGGGGGCGCAAGTTCGTGGACGTGACGCCGAGGTCCGGGCTGAACGACACCCTGTGGTCCACGTCGGCCGCGTGGGGCGATCTCGACGGGGACGGGTACCCGGAAATTTACGTGTGCCACTACGGGAACTGGGGCTTCGACACCAACCACCCCACCGACTGCACCTACGACGGCAAAACCCGCGACGTGTGCCAGCCGGCGAAGTTCAAACCGCTCCCGCACACGCTCTACCAGAACAACCGCGACGGCACCTTTACCGACGTCACGCAGAAAATGAAGCTGCGAAAGGACGGCAAGGGGATCGGCGCGCTGCTCGTGGACGTGAACAACGACGCGCGCCCGGACATCTACGCGGCCAACGACACCGACGACAACTTCCTCTACATGAACAGCGGGAAGCGCGGTGAACTGGCACTCGAAGAAGTGGGGCTGTTCGCCGGGGTCGCGCGCGACGACCGGGGGATCGCGAACGGGAGCATGGGGCTCTCCGCGAGCGACTACGACCGCACCGGGCGCGCCTCGATCTTCGTCACCAACTACGAGAACGAGCTCCCGGCCCTCTACAAGAACCAGAGCACCGACCGCCAGGTGCGGTTCCTGCACAACACGGTCCCGAGCGGGATCGGGGCCATCGGCGGGAACTACGTGAGCTGGGGCACGGGGTTCTTCGACTCCGATCTCGACGGCTGGGAAGACGTCATGATCGTTAGCGGGCACGCGATCCGGTTCCCGACGAAGATCGACCGGCGCCAGAAGCCGGTCCTCCTGAGCAACCAGCGCGGGAAGTTCAAGCCACTCGCCAGCAGCGAGTGGCCGTACCTCCGCGACCCGCACAACGCCCGCGGGTTGGCCCTTGGGGATCTCGACAACGACGGCAAGATCGACGCGATCGTGAGCCACCTGAACGAGCCGGTTGCTGTGTTGCGGAACGTGATCCCGACCGAGGGGCGGCATTGGGTGGGAATCAAACTGATCGGCGCGAAGAATGCCGATATCGTGGGCGCGCGAATCGTGATCGAAACGGCCGGCGGGAAACAAACGAAGTTCGCCCAGGGCGGCGGCAGTTACGGCACCACGAACGACCCGCGCCTGCACTTCGGTCTGAGCGCGGATGCCACGATCAACAAGGTCACTGTTTACTGGCCGTCGGGTAAAGTCGAAGAGATCGCGGGCTTGGAGCCGGATGCTTACTGGATGGTGGCGGAAGGCGAACCGAAGCCCAAGAAGGTGGAAGCAAAGCCGTAAATCACTTCAGGCGCTGCGGACAGTGAGTAAGATCCGCAGCGCCTTTACCACAAACCGAACGCAACACCGCAACAGTCAAACAACAACCGCCCCGGCAACTCATAGCCGGCGCGATTCCAACTCAGAACCACCGCACCTCAACTCGGATCGTTCCACGCCCCGCTCCACGCCCGGTTCCGAAGTTGGTCCATTTCAGGCATTTCGGGCACGTTATGGCAGCGCGTTCCCACGTCTGCGCGAGTGGATTTCGTGAAAACGACTCGCGCCCACCGCGAATTCTCATCCCGCGTTGAAACAAAGCGATGAGAAACGGGTCCAAAAGCTCGGAAGTTGAGGTGATGCGCGGTTACGGACCGTATTGCGCCGTCGCGTGAGCTAGAGTCGGAAGGGGCGGTGCGAGGTTTCGGCACGCACGGACCCACCAACCGCCGAGTATTGAGTCGCCGTATGCCCCGCCGGATCGAACTATCCTCAGCGCCCCTGGACCCGAACGGTCCCAGTGCGTTCGCGGCTGCGTTCACGGGGCCGTATTCCGTCGGGCTGACTCTGGGGATTAGCGTTCTCATCCCGATCGTGCTCGTAGCAATCGTACTTCGGGTCCGGCGCAAGCGCCGCCGACCTGTGGCACCGCTCAGTGACACCGTCCCCGTCCCACCCGCGCGCCCGGTCTACACGCCACCGCCCGAATCCGACGCGATCTTCCGACTCCTGTTCGAGCACCACCCGGCGCCCGCGTGGGTGTTCGACGAGGACTCGCTCCGGTTCGTCGCGGTCAACGACGCCGTGCTCCGTCGGTACGGGTACACGCGCGACCGGTTCCTCGCACTCAAGATCCGCGACGTGTGCCCGGACGAGGACGCGGACCGACTCATCGGCGCCCCGTGCGGGCCGCTCCAGTGGCGGCACCGGATCTCGTCGGGCGCCCTCATCGCGATCGAAGTGACCTCGCACCGCATCACGAGCGACGGGCGGCTGCTCCGGTTGGTCGTGGCCAGCGACGCGATCGATCGCCGAAAGGCGGAAGGCGCACTCAAAGAACGAGACGACCTGCTCCACGACGTCCTCACGAACGTGCCGTGCGCCGTGTCGTGGAAGGACCGCGCGTCCATTTACATCGGGTGCAACGACCAGGCCGCGCGCGACCACGGGCTGACCGTCCCGGGCGAGGTGATCGGCCAGACGGACTACGACCTCGCGCGCGTCTCCGAAGAGGCCGAGAGCGTCCGGGCCAGCGACCTGCGCGTCATCGAGTCCGAGGAACCACTGCTCGACGTGGAAGAAACCCGCACGCTCACGGACGGAACAAAAGTAACGTTCCTGACGAACCGCGTTCCGCTCCGCGACTCGGCCGGGCGCGTCGTCGGGGTCGTGGGTGTGGCGCAGAACGTGACCGAGCGCAAGCGCCTAGAAGACGAACTGCGGCACTCGCAGAAGATGGAAGCGGTCGGCCGCCTCGCCGGGGGCGTCGCGCACGACTTCAACAACCTGCTCACGATCGTCACCGGCAGCGTCCACCTCATCCGCTCCCTTCCACCCGGCGACACGTCGCTCGGCAGCTACGTCGACGAGATCCAGGGCGCGGTCGATCGGGCCACGGCCCTGACGCGCCAGCTCCTGGCGTTCAGCCGAAAGCAGCCGTCGCGCCCCGAGGTGCTCGATCTGAACGATATCGTTACGGGGTTGGTGAGCCTCCTGCGTCGGCTCCTCGGAAACCGTGTCACGATCCGCACCGATTTGGCCACCGAGCCGGTTCGCGTCCGGGCCGACCGCGGGCACCTGGAACAGATCCTGATGAACCTCGCGGTGAACGCGCGCGACGCGATGCCCAGTGGGGGCGCGTTGACCATCGCGACCGCCCCCGACATTGCGAACCAGTTCGCCCGGCTCACCGTCAGCGATACCGGAACGGGCATGTCGGACGAGGTAAAAGCCAAAATCTTCGAGCCGTTCTTCACCACGAAGGAGATCGGCAAGGGTACGGGCTTGGGTCTGGCAACGGTCCACGGCATCGTGCAGCAAGCCGGGGGCGGGATCGAGGTCACGTCCACCCTGGGCACGGGAACGACGTTCGCGATCCGGCTCCCGTGGTGCTCGACGCCGCCGCCCCCACCGTCTGGTACGCTTACCCCCCTCGCACACGCTGTCCCACGCCACAATCAGGTCATACGACCGGGGTAATTCCCACGTGGTCGCGGTCCGTTCTTCACCACGAAGGAGATCGGCAAGGGTACGGGCTTGGGTCTGGCAACGGTCCACGGCATCGTGCAGCAAGCCGGGGGCGGGATCGAGGTCACGTCCACCCTGGGCACGGGAACGACGTTCGCGATCCGGCTCCCGTGGTGCTCGACGCCGCCGCCCCCACCGTCTGGTACGCTTACCCCCCTCGCACCGCTCTCCGCGCGCCCCGGGCGCTCGGTGCTGCTCGTTGAGGACGAAGAACGGGTGCGCAAACTGGTTCGAGGTACGCTGGAAGGCTGGGGGTACGCGGTCACCGAAGCCGATCGCGCGGAAGAAGCTCTGGGGCTGCTCGCGGTCAGTCGCGAGTTCGATCTGCTCGTTACGGATCTCGTGATGCCCGGAATGGACGGGCGCGAACTGGCGGCCCGCGTGCGCGCGGAGCGCCCCGGCACCGCCATCGTCTTCATCTCCGGGTACGTCCCGGACCTGAAGCGCCTCGACGGGTTCTCCGACGGGGTGTTCCTGCCCAAACCGTTCACCCCGTTCGATCTGCTCCGGTGTGCGGAGCGGGCGCTGCGCCAGCGGAAAGCGAGCGAAGCGCACGCCCACACTGCGGTCCCCGTGCCGGTTCCCGGCTCTCCCGTGGGGGCACAGGAACTATGACGCGCCGCGTGCTACTCGTAACCGAAGACCCGATCGCGCACGTCGCGCTGCAGGACACGTTCTCCCCGCTCTCGGCGGAGTGGGGCGCGGACTTCTCCCGCGGCGGCCCCGAGGCGATGAATTACCTGAAGCGACCGGGCTACGATGCCCTGATCGCGGACGCGCACTTGCCCGCCAACGGGTGCGCGGAACTGCTCACGGAAGCCCGGCGCCGGCACCCGCCGATGGCGCGGATCGTGCTCGCGTCCCCGGGCCGAATGGAAGTGATCGGACTGGTCACGCTCGCCCACCGAATGCTCCCGAAGATGTGCCCGGCGGCCGAGTTGATCGGCGCGATTCAGCGGGCGCACTCCTTGCGCGAGTTGCTCGGCAGCCCGTCCCTCGCGGCCCTCGTCGGTCGGCTCGCGAGCGTTCCGGCACTGTCCGCGGTCTACACGCGGATCGCGGAAGAACTCGCGTTCCCCGATTTCTCGCTCGCGGCCGTCGGCGGGTTGGTGTCACAAGACGTCGGGATCGCGGCCAAGTTGCTCCAGATGGCCAACTCCGCACTCGTCGGGCTGCGCAAACCGGCCTCGACGCCGTCCCAGGCGGTGCGCATTCTGGGCGCGGACCTGACGCGCACGCTGGTCCTGGCTGTCGATTTGTTTTCGCGCTACAACCCGCACGCACTCAAGCCGTTCTCGATCGAAGCGCTGTGGGACCGCAGCCAGGCCGTCGGGGAGCTTGCGGCGACCATCGCTGCGGCCGAGCGCGCCGAGGAACAGGTGGTGCGCGAGTCGGCCCTGGGGGGATTGTTCCTCGACATCGGGCGCCTCACGCTCGCGAGCCAACTCACCGGGCCGTACAAGGAAATTCTGGCCCTGATGCGCAAGGAGAACCTGGACGCGGCCGAGGCCGAGCGCCGGGTGCTGGGAACCTCTCACGCCGAAGTCGGGGCGTACCTGCTCGGACTTTGGGGGATGCCCGACGGATTGGTCGAAGCGGTCGCGTGGCACCACAACCCGTCCGGCTGCCCCGGCAGCGCATTCACCCCGCTCACCGCCGTTCACGCAGCGGACACGATCCTCGCGGAAGGCATCAAGGTGAACCCCGATTGGGCCTACCTGGAGCGCCTCGGGCTACGCGACCGATACGCAACGTGGCGGAAATTGTGGCAGGAGCGCACGACGCGCGACGAGCGCGAGGCTTGAGACGGGAATTCCGGCGCGCGGTCGCGTGCTCAACACTTCTCTGCGCGAACGGCTTAAAAAACGGAAATCGAGCACCGAAAAAGCGCCCGATGTTGTTTACGTCGGGCGGTTAACGCGGTTCAGGAACGCAAGAATCGCGGCCACCGCGCGGTACACCTCGGGCGGGATCTCTTGATCGAGATTCAGCCGGCTCAGAACCTGCACGAGCGTCGGGTCCGAGCGCACGGGCACAGCGTTCTTTTGTGCCAGTTTGAGAATTTGTTCCGCGGTGCGCCCCTTCCCCTTCGCAATCACGGTGGGGGCTTTGTCGCGCGCGGGGTCGTAACGGAGTGCGACGGCGCGCTTCTGTTGCGGTTTCTCGGCCATATCACACTCTCACATCCAATAGAGAAGCAAGGGCGGCCGGGCGCCCGGACATCATAGCGGAGGACTGTACCCGCGTTCGAGGAGGGAGATCGGCGACCGCGCGCACGTCGAGGAACACTTCACCGAATCCCTCGGTTTGCAACTCCGAATGCAGTTCGGGCAGCGCCGCACTCACGCGCTCGCGCACCGCGGCCCGGTCGAGGTAAATCGCGGCCCGGAAACTGTCGCCGGCCAACCCCGCGTCGATCCACGTCTCCCCGAGTTCGCTCAGCGGCACGTGCATGAGCATCCGGAAGCGCCCCCCCCGGCGCTCCGTGTCGGCGTCGTCCGCTTGTTGGTCTTCCGCCTCGACGGACAGGTGAAGCGTGCGCCACTGGTCGCGGTCCGGGAACGGAACCTGAAGGATGTACGGCGTGCCCGTTGCTTGCGCGAGCGTTTGCGTCGCCTGTTGCGACTCGATCCCGTCAAGTGTGGCTTTCGCGGCCGGAATCTGGGACGCGACGCCCAACTCGCGCGCCGTCTGCAGCAACCGCAGCAGATCGCCCTTGAGATCCGCCTTCAGTTCGTGTGCGACATCGGTCTTCGGCGCCGCGGCGTTTGTCGGCGCGGAGTCCTTAACCGGTGCAGAGTTATTCTTGGTCGGAGCTTGGTCTTCTTTAAGAGCGGAGGCCTTAGACGCGCTCGCGTTTGAAGGATCCGAGACCGAAGCCCGCGCCGGGTCCGGATCAGCAAGCCGCGCAAGTTTGGCTTCAAACTGAATCCCGCCGTTCTGAACGAGGTTCTGAAGTTCGGTCGCGTTCAACACGCGGGGTTCGCTCGGCACAAGGGCTCGGATCGTGTCGCGCACCGCAACGGCAGCCTCGCGGACGGGAGCAGGAACGACCGGAGCGGGTTCGGCCCCGTCGGTCTGCGGTTGCGGCTCGATCAGCGCTTTAAGTTCGGCCTGAAGGGGTTTGAGGTTCGTTGCGAGTTCGGGCGCGGGCGTCGCGCGAATAATCGCCGTCGCGATTTCCGTGGGCAGAGCCGGGGTCTCCGCCGGAACCTTGAGCGTGAGCCCCGTTGGGGTGTTCTTGACCTCCAGAATGAATCGCCCCGGCAGAAGCGGGTCGCGCGTGGTCGCGGTCTGTTCCTGTCCCTCGATTTGCACGAGCACGCGCCCGTCGGGTAGCGCTGCGGTGACGTCCACGACCTTGAGCTGCGTCGACCCCATCGGAACGTTGGGCGGGGCCTGCGGTTTTGTCTCACGCGCCGCCGGGGTCGCGATTTCCAGCGTCCCGTTCCCGGATTTCGGCACCCGCACGAAAAGTACCGACCCGGCCTGAAGCCCCACGGACGGGCTGACCGTGAGGGACTGCCCGTTCACGTTCAGGACCGCGTCGCGCGGGTTCACCTGCGTCACGGTCGCTTGCAAAAGCGAACCGAGGGGAACCGCGGTGAGGTTCCCGGCCAAAATGCGCACGCTCGCCGCGGACGCCGTTTGCGCGGGCGGCGGGGGAGGGAGTACGATTTCGGTCGCGTTGATTTGCATAATTTCTACTTTAGCCTATCTTTTGCGATTCTGCCGAATTCGCGCCAAATGCCCGTACATCCCTCATCGCCAGCGCGATTGGTTCAAGTTCGCGCGTGAATCTTCCGACTTATCACCCACATGGAAACCAATTTACCCGGCCTGAGCGGGTTGACGCAGTTGCTCGATACGAGCGCCCTGCGGCACCGCGTCATTGCCCAAAACGTTGCGAACGTGAACACGCCCGGCTACCGCCGGCAAACGGTCGCGTTCGAGTCCGATCTCGCGCGAGCGCTGGCCTCGCCCACGAGCGACGCGCCGGTGCGGTCGCGCGTCGTGACCTCCGACGGCCCGGAACGTGCCGACGGCAACACGGTCGACATCGACCGCGAGATGAACGACATGAACAAGAACGCGCTTCTGTACCAGGCCGCGACCCAGATCATGGCGAGCCGCATCGCCTCGCTGCGGGCCGCGATCGCCGGGCGCTAGCGCGAACCTTAAGGAGCACAAATGCCCTTTAACGACCTCTTTGCGGCCACGGCCATCAGCAGTTCCGGCATGTCGGCCGAGCGGCTGCGGATGGAAGTCGTCGCGAACAATATCGCGAACGCCAATACCACCCGGTCCGCGAACGGCGGCCCGTACCGTCGGCAGGACGTGGTGTTCGCCGAGGTGCTCGGCGCGGCCCGGGGCTGTCCCGGCGGGAACCTGCGCGGGGTAGAAGCGGTCGAGATGATCGAAGACCCCAGCGACCTGCCCAGCGTGTACCAGCCCGGGCACCCGGACGCGGACGCCGCGGGCAACGTGCGGATGCCGAACGTCCAGCTCCCGATCGAAATGGTCAACCTGTTAACCGCGGCGCGGGCTTACGAAGCGAACCTGCGCACGTCCCAAACGTTCCGCCAAATGAACGAGCAGGCGCTCGCGCTGCTCCGGGGGTAAGCCATGCCAGTCGATTCCATCGCGACCGTCGCCCCGCTCACGCGGCTCCAACCGCTCGTCGCCCCGCAAGCGCTGGCCGAGGCCCCGTCCTCGGTTCCGTTCGCGGGCGTGTTGAACGGCGTCCTCGCGGGCAACGCCCAGGCCCAGGTTACTGCCGACAACGCCGTCCGCGACCTCGCGGATGGGACCGCGCAGGATCTGCACACGGTCAGCCTCGCGGTCGCTCAGGCCGACATCTCGTTCCGGCTGATCCTGGAACTGCGCAACCGGCTCGCCGATGCGTTCCAGGAAGTGACCCGCATGCAAGTGTAACGAGCAGTTCGTCGGGCGGGCTCCGCCCGCCCGACGCGGATTCGGTGACCGGAACGGCCCCTGGACCAGACTCGATCGGGTGACGCATGGAAGCTTTGAACCGCCTACTTGCCCAAACGCGCGCGTACTGGGCGGGCCTGAGTGCCGGGCGCCGCGTGGTGCGGTGATCGGCGCGCTCGGTATCGTCGTCGCGCTCGCGGCGGTTGCGTACCTGTCGCCGGGCGCGCACTACGTACCGATCTCGCAGGGGCCGCTGTCCCCGGAAGAGGTCGCGGCGATGCGGGCCAAGCTCACCTCGGACAACATCACGAACCGCCTCGTGAGCGGCGGCACGAACCTCGAAGTACCGGAAGAGCGGTACGCCGAAGCGGTGGTCTCGCTCGCCTCGGGCGGCATCCCGGCCCGCGGCGGGAAGGGCTACGAGTTGTTCGACGAGACGTCGCTCATGACGACGCCGTTCGTTCAAAGCGTGAACTACCAGCGGGCGCTCCAGGCCGAACTCGCCCGCTCGATCATGCAAATGGAAGCGGTGCAATCGGCCCGGGTCATCATCGCCAAACCGGAGCCGTCCCCGTTCGTCCGCGACCAAAAGCAGCCGACCGCCAGCGTGGTCATCAAATTAAAACCGCGGGCGCGGATGGCCACGGCGACCGCGGCCGGTATCGTCTCCCTCGTCGCACACAGCATCGAAGGGTTGCGCCCGGAAAACGTTACGGTTATGGAGACCGGGGGCCGGTTGCTCTCGGACCCGCACGCGGCCGACCGCGGGAACTTACCCACCCCCCAGCTCGAATATCTGGAGAAACTGGAGACGTACCTCTCGACAAAAGCCGAGGAAATGCTGGCAAAAACCCTCGGGCCGGGGCGGGCCGTTATCCGGGTCAATGCGGACATCAACTTCCAGAAAATCAAAGAGCGATTGAAAACTTATTCGCCAGATGGGAAAGTAGCGTGGGCCGAGCGGACCGCGAACTCGACGAGCTCTGGCGGAGCGGCCCGTGGACCCGCAGGGGCCGTTAGTAACGTGACTCGCGCCGGCGGCACGCCAGCCAGCGCGAGCGGCAGTAGCGGCACCGCGAAAGAAGAGGTGATTCAGACCGATTACCTCGTGTCCGAGACGATTCGCGACATCGAGGATACCCCCGGGGCCGTGAACCGACTGAGCGTCGCGGCCATCGTCGACCTGACACCGCAAGGCGAGGGCCAAACGGTCATCAGCGCGACAGATGCTGAAGAAATCATTAAGCAGGCTGTCGGGTTTCGCGTCGGTCGCGATAATGTTACACTGGCGCGGGCGCCGCTCACCGGGTTGGGTATAACAGAGCCGGACGACACGCTGGTCAAGCTCCAACGCTTCCAAACCTATGTGAGCTTGGCGCGAAACCTCAGTGTTGCCGTGGCGACCGTCCTGGCAATCCTTGTAGCCGCGCTGCTCGTGCTCCGCCGCCGCCGGGTTCCGGACTTGGCTGAAATGAACGCCGCAGCCCAAGCAGCCGCTCAAGCCGCTGCCGAGGAAGAGCGACGAAATACGGAACGTAATCGGTTCCAAGACCTGGCCCGGAACGACCCCCGCCAAGTGGCCGATGTGTTCCGCCTGTTGGTTGGCGAACCTGCTACTTGATGACCCTCTTGATCGTAGACGTGGCTCCTACTGGTGCTATGGATGGCCAACGCTCCTGGTGAAGATGTCGCGGTCCTTTTGCTGCGAGCCTTGCCCGCGGACGTCGCCGAGAATGTTCTCGGTCAGATGGGCGCGGACGACGGCGAACGGCTCCGGACCAAACTGCGCACGGCGCCGGTCGAACCGCCGCCCGCGAACGACCTCGACGCGGCGGTCGCTCAATTTTTCGATATCCAACGGATCGCCCAGCGCATTACGGCGGCCTCGGCTCCTCCCGCGCCCACGGAACCGGCGGAACCCGAACCGCCCGTGAGCCCGATCGAAGAGCTCAAGACGGTTTCGGCCGAACAACTCGCCCGCGCCTTGGATGGTGAGTCGTCCGGGGCGATCGCGATGCTCCTCTCGTCCCTCGACGCGAAGACGACCGGTAACGTGATCCGACGGCTCCCTCCGGATATTCGGCCCGATATTGCTCTGCGACTCACGAAACCCGGGCCACGGAACCTGGCCCTCCTGCAACCGCTCGCCAAGGCGGTTCTGGAGAAGGTCTACAAGCTCAAGGACGTCCCGCCGGAGCCGTCACAAGAGGAACTGATCCAGAACCTCGCCGACATGCTCCGCACGTTCCCGCGGACCGACCGGACGCCCGTTGTTCTCAAACTCGAAGAGACCGATCCCGAACTGGCGACTCGAGTTATTGAGAAGCTGTACCGGATCGAAGACATCATGCGTATCCCCGACCGGCAGGTTCAAATGCTGCTCGGGAAGCTGGACGTAAAGACCGTCGCGGTCGCACTCAAGGGTGCGGCCCCGGCGATCCGCCAAAAAGTCACCTCGAACATGTCCAGCCGGTCGAAATCGGTTCTGGAAGAAGAAAGCGAGCTTCTCGGGTCCATCGCCGATTCGGTGGTCCGCGAAGCCCAAACCACCGTTCTCGCCGCGATCCGAAAGGGCGAAGAAGACGGCCAGATCACGATGGATTGATCGCAAAATCAGTTGCAGTCACATTTTTTGTGCCTCGGCGGTCCGTTTACCTTCGACAATGGGTGAACGGGCCGCCGAACCGTTTGTGCCGGCCACCTCGCGCGCCCGCATAGCCTTTTCACTCCCACCATAACTTTCTTGGTTCGGCTCGAATTGGACCCTTCCTGACCTTCCAATTTTGCCGAAAATCCCGTTCCCCTCACGCTCTCGCGCCGAACCTGAGCCATTGTGGAATTGTTCACTTTCTGCCACGGAATCCCTTGCGGAAATCCCCCCTCGCGGGTATCCGCTCACCGGGGTCTCGGGTCGCCCGAACCGCACTCGCGCGGGGGTTGAAAGTGAGTGAAGGGGGTCACATGCGGTCCACACCGGTTGCCCACCGGGGAAATGCTCCCGGATCGCACGAGTTCCGCGTCCGGTTCTCCCGGCGCCTCCGAGACGCTCGCATCGTCGAGGCCAAGGAAGTCGCAGTCGTTCCTCCGCCACCGGCGCCCGCAGCAGTAACAGTTCCGCCCCCTGCCCCGCAACCGCAACCGGTACCCGCCGCGGCACCGCCGACGGATTTTTGGACCACGAACGCCGGCCGCGAAATCCGGGCCGACCGCGAGCGCATCGAAGCCGTGCTCGCGAACGTGAAAACCACCGTCGAGGGCATCCGCACCGAGCGCGCGGACATGCTCCGCGAGTGGCAACGGGCCGCGATCGAACTCGCACTCACGCTCACAACCCGACTCTTACACGAACAGGTCGAAGCCGGCACGTTCCCGATCGAGGGCAAGGTGCGCGACATGATCGCGCAGCTCGGCGACGACACCGCTGTTACGGTCCGACTGAACCCCACGGACCTCGCGCTGCTCACCCAACGACTCGGCGGGGAGCCGCTGTTACCCGATCAAACCGGCCCGCGACTCGTACCGGATGCGAATCTGGGCCGCGGGGACTGTCAGGTTGAAGGCCGCGAGTCCATGCTCCTCTCGGACGTGACCCGCGAGCTCGAAGAAATTCGCGACGAACTATTACGGAGCCTGAAGAATGCTCGGTCTTGATATGCCCGCGATGAACCGGAGCATCGTACAGACGCCCCTCTACCGCATGGGCGGTCGGCTGAAGAGCGTCACGGGACTGATGACCTGCAACATTCCCGCGGCCGTCGGCGACCACTGTGCGATCCTCCCCAACGACGGCGAACCCGTCCTGGCCGAGGTGATCGGGTTCGAGAACGACCAGGCGTACCTCGTGCCGTTCGACGCGGCCGAGAACTTGCGGCCCGGGATGGCGGTGCTCCGAAAGGGCAAGGGCCTGATGGTCCCGACCGGGCGCAACCTGCTCGGCCGCGTGATCGACGGTCTGGGGCGCCCGCTCGACGGCAAGGGGCCGATCACCGACTGCCCGCTGCGCCCGGTCAACCGCCCGGCGCCGCCCGCGATGGAGCGCCAGCGGATCCGCGAGCCGTTCGTAACCGGGGTCCGCGCGATCGACAGCATGCTCACCTGCGGCGGCGGCCAGCGCGTCGGGATCTTCGCCGGGTCGGGCGTCGGTAAGAGCACGCTCCTGGGCGAAATCGCCAACGGGTCGCAGGCCGACGTGAACGTGATCGCCCTCATCGGCGAGCGCGGGCGCGAAGTGGCCCCGTTCCTCGAAGACGTCCTCGGGCCGGAGGGCATGGCCCGGTCCGTCGTGATCGTGGCCACGTGCGAGCAGACCCCGCTCATGCGGGTGCGGGCCTCGCAAGCCGCCATCGCCATCGCCGACTACTTCCGCGGCGAGGGTCAAAACGTCCTCTTCGTCATCGACAGCCTGACGCGGCTCGCGATGGCCCAGCGCGAACTCGGGCTCCTCCTGGGCGAACCCCCCAGCAGCCGGGGGTACACCCCCAGCGTGTTCCAGACCCTCGCGAACACCGTGGAGCGCCTCGGCAACGCGGCCGTCGGCGGAATCACCGCCCTGCTCACCGTTCTCGTCGACGGCGGCGACATGGACGAGCCGATCGCGGACTACGTCCGCGGGCTGGTGGACGGCCACATCGTACTGGACCGCAAGATCGCCGAGCGCGGGTTCTACCCGGCCATCGACGTCTCGCGGAGCGTCAGCCGGGTCGCGACCGACGTGGTGGACCGCGAGTTCTCGAAGGCGGCCCGCAAGGTCCGCGCGATCATGGCCACGCACGCGGAAGTGCTGGACCTGATCCGCATCGGGGCCTACGTCCGCGGGTCCAGCCCGCAGGTCGACAAGGCCATCGAACTGATGCCGAAGCTCGAAAAATTCTTGAAGCAGGACGTGGGCGAGCGGGCCACGTTCGAGGAGACCCGGACCGGTCTGTTCCAGATTGCGGCCGCCTGGCCCTTCTGATCGCACGAGAATTTTCACTCCCCCGCGGGCACACCCGGTTCTCCACACATGAGAACTGAGTGTGCCCGCGGGCGTTCCGCCCGGGCGCGTGCTACGATACCGGAAGCCCGGCACTCGGGTTCGCCCCGAGCCGCTCGCACTTGACAAGCTCCCGCCGGTTCGCCATAACCCCGGCACCAACGGAGGTGCCTCGCCGTGAAACGATTCGAGTTCTCATTGGACCGACTGCTTCGCGTCAAGAAGCAACTCGAGCACGTCGCCGAACTCGAACAGCGGCGCGCGCAGGAAGCGACCGAGCGCGCCCGCGCCACGCTCCTCGCGCTCCGGCACCAGCTCGACCGCATCGCCGAGAAGATCACCTCGTCGGTCGGGAGCGTGATGGCCCCGCAGCAGTGGGCGTCCGCGTCCGACATGGCCGAGCGCGTCGACGTCTCGATCCGCGCGTCCGAGCAAGAGGTCGCGGCGGCCGAGCAGCGGCTCCACACCGCGGCCCAGGAGCGCGCCCAACTTGCGACCGAGGTCGAAGCGCTCTCCACGCTCCGCCGGCAGCAGGTCGAGAAGTGGCAACAAGAAGCTCAAAAATCCGATCAGAACCAGCTCGACGAACTCATTCAGCAGCGGTGGCAAGCAGCCCAGAACGCGCCGAGCGTGGCGCTGTATCAGGCCGAACCCGCCGCGTAACGACCCGACCCGCGAGCGGAGCCCGACATGAAAAACTTGATCTTTTTGGGCGCGATCGCCCTCCTCCTGTTCTCGCTCTCGGCCGCGCTGTCGCTGTGGCTCAACCAGTCGCGCCAGCAGCAGGAAACCGCCGAGAAGGATAAAGAGAAGGAGAAGGGCGATAAGCCGACCCTGAAGCCCGGCCCCTCGGGAGACTCCTCGAAGGATCCCGTGGAACCCAAGACGATCCCCAAGATCCCGCAATCGAACATGGGGCCGAACGTGGGCGCGCTCGACCACCAGGCCCAACTGGAGCGCAAAGCGCTGCAGATCTCGCTGGTGCTCCAGGACGTGCAGGCCCAGCGCGAGGCCACCGACGCCCTGCTCCGCCAGGTCACGACGGAACTGAAGACCGCCACGAAGAACCCCGAGCCGGAACCGAAGGCCGTGGAGGATCTGAAGAAGCGGCAGGCCGAGGACCGCGCGAACGAGATCAAGAACTACGAGAAACTGGCCGCCGTGTACGACGCGATGACGCCCGAGGGCGCCGCACCGATCCTGAAGCAGATGGCCGAGTCCGGGACCGGGAAGATGGAGCAAGCGGCCCAGATCCTGGTCCGGATGAAGGAGCGCAACACGGCGCGGTTAATGGAAGCGCTCGGCGACCCGGCCCTCGCCGCTCAACTCATGGACAAGGTGCGCCAGTTGAAGGCGCTCAACGCCGCGAGCGCGGCCCCGGGGGTTGCCCCGGCACCGACACCGAGCGGGGCGACACCCGGTCGCCCCTTACAGTGACGAACCACCCGACTCGAGAGGGCACGATGCCCGCCGCAAAACAATCCGGTTCCGTTCGCATTCCCCCCGTGCTCATTGGTGCGGGGGTTCTCGTCGTCGCACTCGGCTTCGTCCTCCCGGCGTTCGTTTCGACGCCGATCCCGCTCCCCGACGCCCCACCGCAAGCCACCGAAGGGGCCGGCGCGTTCGCGCCGCGGCTGGCGCAAGCGCCGAACACCAAAACACCGGGCAGCGTCGCACTCGGTCTCCTGCAACTCGTCGTCGCGCTGGTGGTGGTGTGCGGGCTGTGCGTCGTCACCACGCGGTGGCTCGGTCGGAAGCCCGCACCTGTTGCCGAGCAGTCGATGCGCGCGATCACCTCACTCCGCGTCGGACGGTGCGTGGTCCACCTCGTGCGCGCGGGCGACCGACGCATGCTGATCGGGACCGACATTACCGGCGTGAAAGCACTCGTCGAACTCCCTGGCCCAGAACCCGAACTCCCCGCCCCCGCCCAGGCGACTTCCGTTAATCGCGCGGTGTGAGGGCCGGAGCGTCACTAACATCGGCTAACATTTTGGCCCTACGGGGGGACCGGGCCGCCCCCATTTTCTCCGCAACTCACTTACAAGAAACGCTTTACAACCAAATCTCGCCGCTTCATCGAGTGGCCTAAAGGCTAACAACCGCTAACATTCTCCCCATTTTGGCGATCACATTTCAGACTCCAACCGTCACTGGACACCCGTCACTACCATTTTACGCATCCAGTGAACAAAAAATCACATTTTCACGGCTTCAGTCGTTGTTTTTCATCTCGAACGAGCCATTTCTCGTTATTCGGGGATTCCGCCCGTGTAACGGTTCTGTCACGCGAGTAATCGGTTCGGTGTCGCGGGTCGTCTCGTTTTGCCCACATCACACCACACCGGAGCCCCCATGACCGCCCGATTGCTCACCGCCGCTGTGATGGTCGCATTGTCTGCAAACCTGGCATTCGCCACGTCGATCCGCTTCATCCCGGTCCCGGAACGGGTCGCCGGTGCCGATATCGTGGCTGTAGGAACGGTGACGAACATCGAAGAAAAGGCGATCGAGGCCGAACAGTTCAATGGCGGTAACAAGATCCGGTTCCGGATCGCGGTCGTAAAGGTGTCCGACCGGATTCTCGGGGGCGAAGAGGTAACCCACCTGCGCGTCGCGTTCGTACCCAAAGAGGATCAACCCAACGACGGGCTGAAAATCGGAACCCCGGTACTCGCGAAGGACGAAGAGGTGCTCCTGTTCCTGCGCAAGCGCTCGGACGAAGGGTTCTACCGGCTCGGCGGCTATTTCGGCGCGGTCAAGAAGGCCAACAAGTTCGACGACTCCATCAAAGAAGCCAAAGCCGCCGCCAAGATCCTGGCCGACGCGGACAAGGTGCTGAAGTCGAAAGACCAAACCGAACGGATGACGGCCGCGTGGCTGGTTACGACGCGCCACCGCCGGCACCCGGCCGATGTGGTCGTCGGCAAAACGTCCGAGGAACCGATCGGAGCCGACGAGAGCCAGGCGATCATCGAAGGGCTGCTCGTTCTGGCCGAAAAGAATTCGGATGCTTTTTACATGACGGCCCACTCACTGAACCTGACGCGCGAAGAGGGCTTCGGACCCAACTTCACCCCCGATAAGGCCAAAGTCTGGCTGAAAGACAACGCGAAGACGTACCGAATCAAGAAAGTCGTCCCAGTAAAGTAGCAAGCCCACCACAGAGCACCCACCCGCTCGTTAACACTCGCGGTTCGCCTGGAGCTTTCTGGGCGAACCGCGAGTGTTAACGAGCGGGTGAAGTTACGGGATCACGGGGCATGTTGCCCGCCCTCTTACCACTACCGGAGAGCGGGCAAGATGCCCGCGGTCCCAGGCTCCCCATCTCCGCTCATAAGTTCACGAACTCGCGCACATCTTGTCCGCCTTGACTCGTCTCACCACTCGCGATAAACACCGCCCCCGAACGCACGGAGGCGCAGTTCATGGGCGACATCGCCGACTTCATCAACAGCCCGAACGGGCTGAACTTCCAGAACCTGTCGCCGCCCGTGCAGATGGCCCTGATGCTCGGGCTGTCCACGCTGCTGCCCGCGGCGCTGATGACCATGACGTGCTTCACGCGCGTCGTCATCGTGCTCTCGTTCGTGCGCCAGGGACTGGGTACTCAGAACGTACCGCCCAACCTCGTGCTGACCGGGCTCGCGCTGTTCATCACGCTGTTCATCATGCAGCCGACGTTCGCGGAGATCGATCAGAAGGCGTACCAGCCGTATGTGCAGAAGCAAATGACCGGCCCGCAGGCGCTGAAGATCGGTAGCGACATCTACAAGCGGTTCATGCTCCAGCAGACGCGAAAGCAAGACCTCGCGCTCTTCCTGCACCTGTCGAAGAACACGACCGTCGAGCACGCGGAAGACACCCCGTTCCTCACCGTGATCCCCGCGTTCCTCATCAGCGAACTGAAGACCGCGTTCATCATGGGGTTCTGCATCTACCTGCCCTTCCTGATGGTGGACCTCGTGGTGTCCAGCATCCTGACCTCGATGGGTATGGTGATGATGCCGCCGATCACGATCTCGGCGCCGTTCAAGATCCTGCTGTTCGTCCTCGCGGACGGGTGGCACCTCGTGTCCTACGCGATCGCGCTGAGCTACGGGTGAAGCCTCAAGATCCGTGGCACGGGCCTCCGGCCCGCGGAAGCACGGCACGGGCCAGAGGCCCGGGCCACGAACTGGGTAGCAAGAGCCTGACGAACCATACGGCAAGCAGAACGTCCCGGGTGCGGAGCGCCAGATGACAACCGACCACGTGATACGGATGACCCAGGAGCTGTTCCTGGTGGCGCTGGTGGTGGCCATGCCCGCGCTGGTGGTGAGCCTCGCCGTCGGGATGCTCGTGAGCATCTTCCAGACGGTGACGAGCATCCAGGACCAGACGCTCAGTTACGTCCCGCGCATCATCCTGGTGGGGCTGGTGCTCGTGGTCACGCTCGGGTTCTCGTTCCAACAGGCGGTCGCGTTCACACAACGCATGATCTCCTACGCCGCGGGGAAAGGCACGTGACCATCTCCGGTGTAGCTCTGGGGCTCCTGATCGCGCGGATCGGCGCGTTCGTTGCCGTTATGCCGCTGTTCTCGGGCCGCGCCCCGCGCTCGGTCCAGGCGGGCATGGTGATCGTGTTCGCGGCGTTCTACATCGGACAGGCCAGTTCCGACCTCGGCACCCTCCCGGCCGGGAGCCTGCGCGAGGTCGATCCCATCCGCTACGGGCTCGTAATCACGCGCGAAGCGCTGATCGGGGCCGCGATGGGGTTCGCGTTCGGGCTGTTCCTCCTGCCGGGCCGGATCGCCGGCGAGTTCGTGACGCAGCAGATCGGGTTGAACATCTCGCCGCAAGTCGGCCCCACGGGAACCGATTCGGCCGGCCCGCTCACGAACATCCTCGAAACCGCCGGCGCCCTGATCTTCCTGATCGCGGACGGGCACCACGTGGTTCTCGCGGTGTTCCACTCCTCGTTCGCGGCGCTCCCGCTCGGCG
Organism: Gemmata massiliana; assembly: GCA_000531095.1. Lineage (GTDB taxonomy): Bacteria > Planctomycetota > Planctomycetia > Gemmatales > Gemmataceae > Gemmata > Gemmata massiliana. The sequence goes on from HG799466.1 coordinate 380,042, forward strand.
GGTCCGCGATACCGGAGGCCGGTCCGATGGTGACCGGTTTGGCGAGCGCCTACGAAATGGGGCTGCTCCTCGCCGCGCCACTCGCGCTGTGCCTGTTCCTGTTGGCGATCACGCTCGCGGTGATGGCCCGGGCCGCACCGCAACTGAACATCTACTCGGTCGGTTTCACGCTCCAGGTGTTTGTTGCGCTCGTTGCGGGACTGGTGCTGGTTCCGGAGTTCGTGAACACCCTGCTCGCGATCACCGGGCGCACGGGCGAGATGCTGCCCAAGTTGCTGGCAGGTCACGGGTAACAATGCAGGGAGTTTAAACGAGCCGCGACCACAAGGGAGCGGTCGCAGAGACCCCAGCAGCAACAGTAGATGGCGACCCGTTGTTAGTTGTTTTCTGTAACCGGCCGCTGTGAGGCCGCGTGTGGAGTGTGTTTGTTGTTCGTGGCACAGGCCTCTGACCTGTGGAGGCGCTCACCGGCCAAAGGTCTGTGCCACGAACAACAGGCCACAAACGAACTCGGGACCGGCTCGCGAAAAATCTGGCGGCGTTTGGTAATTCCCTGGTGACTGGTGGCTCATCGGGCACGGTCATTCCCGAAAGGGTGACGAGTGGCTGACGAAGTCGACGACGAATCAAAAACAGAAGATCCGACACCGCGTCGGCGCGAGGAGGCGCGCCGACAGGGTCAGGTGCCGTTTAGTGCGGAACTGGTCGGAAGCCTCGTACTCGTCGTCGGCGTGGTCGGCCTGTCGAACCTCGGGCCGGACGTCTGGAACGCTCTCATCAACATCTTTCGTCACGACCTCCCCCGGGCATTTCGGCCCGACTTCAACATCGAAATTGCTGTGGAACTCATGGCCCGCACGGGGCTCCGGGCGCTCGCCGCGCTCCTGCCCTTCTTCGGGCTGTTGCTCGCCGTAGGCGTGGCCGCGAGCGTCGCGCAGGTGGGGTTCCAGATCAACACGGAAAAGCTCGAACTGAATTTCGACAAGCTGAACCCGGCCACCGGGTTGACCCGACTGTTCTCCACCGCGGCGCTGGTCCGCGGGTTGCTCACGATCCTGAAGGTGATCGCGCTGGGCGTGGTCGCGTATGTCGTGCTCAACGGGCGCGGCGGACTGATCGGGAGCCTCGGTCAGGGGCGGGTTGCGGGCGCGGCGCCCGCGGCGTGGGCCGTTGTAATGAAGTTGGCGCTCTACCTCGCCGGTGCGGTCGCGCTCGTCGCGGTCTTCGACTACGCCTACCAGCGCTACCGGTTCGAGGTCTCCATCCGAATGACGAAGGAAGAGCTGAAGCAGGAACTGAAGCAGGAAGACGGCGACCCGATGGTGAAGGCCCGCATCCGGCAAATCGCACGCGAGCGCACCAAGCAGAAGATGCTGAGGGAAGTGCCGAAGGCCACGGTCGTTGTCACGAACCCGACCCACTACGCCGTCGCACTCCGATACGACGCCAACCGCGACAGCGCTCCCGTGGTCATTGCTAAGGGCAAGGGCGCGTTCGCCAAGCGGATCGCGAAGCTCGCCCGCGATTCCGGCGTGCCCGTACTGGAGCGCCCGCCGCTCGCACGGGCACTCCAGTCCATCCGAGAAGGCCAACCGATCCCGGGCGTGCTGTTCCGGGCCGTGGCCGAGGTGCTCGCGTTCGTCATGAAGTTGCGCAGCGAAGCGGTGTAAGTCAAAGCGGCAATAATTTCGCGCCCGGACGAGCGCGTTTGCTCAATATGTGGCGCGGACATTTTCGCCCGCGTCTGGTATTGGGCGTTCTGAGCCAAGCAGAAATGTGTTGATTCACTCACCTCGTTGTGAAAAACACACGTGCGGTGGGTCTGTATCGCGCAGGGAAAAGGCTCGAAATAGCAGGCGACGAAGCTGAACAAACCGAGCTATTGAGCGGCACGCGGAACTGCGGTTTGATGAGTGTTATGCGCCAAGCGCAATGGCGCAGGATCGAAGTTTTCAGGAATGGCGCAAAACCGACTTTGGGGAAACCCGAACGGAACTTGCGCTGGGGCCGAATCCTGAGAGTGTGACAGGAAGAAAACCTTAGAAACGTTGCGTCTTCCGTGACTTCCGCGCGCCGAAAATCGGCGGCGTTCTAAATCATGGTGTCGCCGGAAACGGCGACCTGAATGGACTCCCGATGGCAAGCGACATTAAACCCGTTACCGGCAACCCGTTACTGCGGAGCGAACTGCTCCTCTCGGTCGCCCTGCTCGGGTTACTCGTAATCTTCTTGGTCCCGCTGCCCACGCTGGTGCTGGACCTTCTGCTCGCGTTCAACATCAGCGCGACCATCCTGTTGTTGCTGGTCACGCTGACGGTGAAGCAGCCACTGGAATTCTCGACGTTCCCGTCGCTGCTTTTGCTCTTTACCTTGTTCCGACTCGCACTGAACGTCGCGACCACGCGACTCATTCTGCTGAACGCGCACGCAGGCGAAATCGTTGAGGCGTTCGGTAAGTTCGTCGTCGGCGGCAGCCTGATCGTCGGCCTCGTGATCTTCTTGATCCTGATCGTGATCCAGTTCGTGGTGATTACGAAAGGGGCCGGGCGGGTCTCGGAAGTCGCGGCGCGGTTCACGTTGGACTCGATGCCCGGCAAGCAGATGGCGATCGACGCCGAAATGAACGCGGGGATGATCGACGAGGTCGAGGCCAAGAAGCGCCGAACGGCTCTCATGAGAGAGAGCGAGTTCTACGGCACGATGGACGGTGCCAGTCGGTTCGTTCGAGGTGACGCGGTAGCCGCGATCATCATCACGGCCGTGAACCTGGTCGGCGGATTCATCATCGGCCTGACGAAAGGGATGCCGTTGTCCCAGGCGATCCGGACGTACTCGATTCTGACGGTTGGTGACGGGCTGGTGACTCAGATCCCGGCACTCATCACCGCCACCGCGTCCGCGATGCTGGTAACCAAGGCGACGTCCGGGAACAGTTTGGGCGAAGAACTGGAGGGCCAGTTCCGGTCCGCGTCGGCCCCGTTCCGATTGGGTTCGTACATCCTGTTCGCACTCGCGATCGTGCCCGGGATGCCCGTAATTCCGTTCCTCGCACTGGGTAGCGCACTGTTCTACATGTCGCGCCGCAGCGCACAACCGGCCGTGCCGGTCCCCGCAACGGCGGGGGCTGCAGGCGAAGGTGGTGCCGCAGCAGCGGGCGCGCCGGGCGCGGCCCCGAAGTCCCCGGTCGAAGGGTACCTCGACGACTTCCTGCAAACGGACCGTATCAGCCTCGAAATTGGTGCCGCGCTCATTCCCCTGGTGTCCGCCCGACGCGGACCGGGGCTCCTCGACCGGATCGGGGGCTTGCGGCGCGACCTCGCGAAACAAAGCGGCTTGTGGGTGCCGGCGGTCCGCGTGCGCGACAACATTCAGCTCGATCCGCCCTCGTACCGAGTGCTCCTCGGGGGGCGGGAAGTGGCACGCGGCGAAGTGCGCCCGGACTTCTGGCTGGCGATCGACCCGGGCGGCGCGAGCCGGATCTCGCTCACGGGCGAAGAAGCCCGTGAACCGGCCTTCGGCCTCCCGGCCAAGTGGATCACCGACGCGGACCGCAACCGCGCCGAGGCCGCCGGGTTCACCGTAGTGGACCCGCCGAACGTGATTATCACGCACCTGGGCGAAGTGGTGCGCCGGCACGCGGGCGAACTGCTCGGCCGCGACGACCTGAAATCGATGGTGGACCGGGTCCGCGAAACGACCCCGGCCGTGGTGGACGATCTGATCCCGAACGTCGTCAGCATGGGCACGCTACACCGCGTCCTCACGCTACTGCTCGAAGACCGGGTACCGATCTCGAACCTGCCGCGCATCCTCGAAAGTCTCGCGTCGCACGCGCCGACCGTCAAAGACCCCGCGGAACTGACCGAACGGGTACGGGCCGACATCGGGCGCTCGGTCGTGGACCGGTTCCGCGATCCCTCCGGGCGCATCCGGGCGATCGTGCTGGACCCGCGCCTCGAACTCGAACTGCGCCGATCGGTTCAGGGGCACCAGTTGGTGCTCGATCCGACCCGGTTGGAGCAACTCACGCTACGAGTTGCGGGCGAAATACGAAAAGCGAGCGCCCGCGGGTACGAAGTTGCTCTATTGTGTGATGGGAGCCTCCGCCGTGCCATCCGGCACTCACTCGCACGGGCGCTCCACGACCTCAGTGTCGTCTCGTACCAAGAAATTCCGACCGACCTGTTAATGGAACCGGTGGCCGTGATTCGCCCCGAGGAACTAACCGGCGACGCCTCCCCCGGCTTAAGCAATTTGTTCGAGCAGAACCGAACTTAATCGTCCCGTTGTTCGCCCGAGTCATAACACACCATGAGTGGCAACATTCAAGCGTACCAACGACAAGCCGACCAGCAGCGCCGCGACGAACTCATCGTGTCGCACCTCCCCCTGGTCAAGCACGTGATCGGGCGACTCATCGGCGACACGCCCCCGGGCGTGGACGTCGAGAACCTCGAATCGGCCGGTGTCCTGGGACTCGTGGAAGCGGCCTCGAAGTTCGACCCCACGCGCAACGCCCAGTTCAAAACGTTCGCGTACCTGCGCATCCGCGGCGCGATCGTGGACGAGATGCGGCGCAACAGCCCGCTCCCCCAACACGTTCACACGCGGCTCGCCGCGGTGCGCCGGGCGTGCCGCACCCTGCCCCACCCGATCACGGTCGAGGCCATTGCTGCCGCGACCGGAATGACCGAAGACGAAGTCACGGATACACTTGCGGCGGAACGGGTCGCTAAAACGACGTCCTGGGAACAGACCGCCGACGCGAACGGCATGGAGCCGGCGGTCGCGGCCGAGGAGCCGTCGGTCGAGATGGAGCGCTGGGAAACGATCCAGCAGCTCACCGACGCGATCGAGGGGCTCGACTCGAAGGAGCGGATCGCGGTCACGCTCTACTACCGCGAAGACCTGCGACTGAAAGAAATCGCCGAAGTGATGAAACTCTCCGTGTCGCGCGTGTCGCGCCTGCTAAGCAAGGCGACGTTCGAGCTGGGCGAGCGTCTCAAGGCGCTCAAGGCCGGCGCGGTCGTGGCCGGCTGATTCACTCAAAACACACGCAACGGGGCACTGGGCAGAACCCAGTGCCCCGTTGCGTTTTGGGCGCGATTCTGTGGCACTGGCCAGAGACCTTACACACGCCCCTCGGAACCGCTCACCCGACCAACACACTCCGACACCGCGAGGGGACGAAGCCGCACGAATCGCACCGTTGCGGCCAACCGCCCCGCATCACTCGGCGATGAACCAGTAGTAATCGCCCGTGTACCCGACCTCGTCGAACACGCGCCGCCAGTCGTCCACGTGCATGTACGTGAGGGCGGTCAGGTTCCACTTGAGCAGGCGCTCGCGCTCGGGGTCGTTGCGCCAAGCGTCCATCGTCACGAACGCGCGCCCGCGACTCACGCGCTGAATTTCGCGCAGTGCCTGTTTACACCGGTCCTGGGGCAGGTTGTGGATCGTGTTGATCGAAATCACGAGATCGAAGCTGTTGTCCGGGAACGGGAGCGCATCGGCGCCGGCCTGCTGCAAGTACGGGCGCACCTCCTCGCGGGCGCGTTCCAGCGCGTACCCGGACACGTCCACACCGGCGACTCGCAGTTCGGGCATGAACAGTTTGAAGTCGTGCAGCATGAACCCCTTCGCACAGCCCACATCGAGCAACTGAGCGTCGGGCGCCAACTGGTAATGGTCCCGGAACCGGCGCACGGTATCGGTCCAGAACCGCGGGTGGTAGTTGTACCCGCCGTACCCGCTCAGCCGGTCCCCGTCGAAGTATTCGACCCCGAACTGGCGCGCCGCGGACCGGTGCGCTTCGGTAATGAGGCGCCCGCGGTCGTCGATCGGTCGGTTCGACTTCGGGTACCGGTCCAGCAGGTTGATCTCTTGGCCCATCGCTCGCCCTCCAGGTGCGCGACGAACCTATATCCGCACCTGCCCCAGGGAGCAAGCCCGTGCCCGACGATTGGCGTTGTCACCGAGAGCGGAAGTTTCTTACAGTGGCGCCCCCCGCGGGGCCGATTGAATCACGGATGTGTGTGACCGCCGGCCCCCGGTCGAAGGGAATCGCGATATGAGTTCAGGTGTCTCACCCGCCGGCGCCCCGAGGGTGTTCGTGCCCGGTGGCGCGGGGTACGTCGGGGCGGTTCTGGTGCCGGCCCTGCTCGACGCCGGGTACCGGGTCCGCGTGCTCGATCTGTACCTGTACGGGCACGAGCCACTGGCCCCCGTGCGCGGGCACCCGAACCTGGAAGAAGTGACCGGGGACGTGCGCGACCTGGCCGCGGTTCGGGCCGCGGTAGCCGGGTGCGAGGCGGTGATCCACCTGGCCTGCATCTCCAACGACCCGAGCGTCGAACTGGACCCGGGCCTGAGCCAGTCGGTGAACTACGACTCGTTCGGGCCGCTCGTCCGGGCGTGCAAAGAGGCCGGGGTGCGCCGGTTCGTGTTCGCCTCGTCCGGCAGCGTGTACGGCGTCAGTGACTCCCCGGACGTGACCGAGGAGCACCCGCTCGTTCCGGTGTCGCTGTATAACAAGTTCAAGGCCATGTGCGAGCCGGTGCTGCTGGCCGAGGGCACCCGCGACTTCGTCCCGGTGATCGTCCGCCCGGCCACCATCTGCGGGCACTCGCCGCGCCAGCGCCTGGACCTGACGGTCAACATTCTCACCAACCACGCGATCAACAACGGGAAGATCACCGTGTTCGGTGGCGTACAAATGCGCCCGAACCTGCACATCCGCGACATGATCGACCTGTACCTCCTGCTGCTCACCGCGCCGGACGACAAGGTCGGGGGCGAGATCTTCAACGCCGGGTACCAGAACTACACCGTCGCGGAAACGGCCGAGATCGTCCGCGGCGTGGTCCAGCGCGAGGCGCCCGAGCGCGGCGCGATCGAGATCGTCACCACGCCGTCCGACGACATCCGCTCGTACCGCGTGAACGCGGACAAGGTGCGCCGGGTGCTCGGGTTCGTCCCCAAGCACACCATCGAGGACGCGGCGGTCGATCTGATCCGGGCGTTCCGCGCCGGGCGGTTGCCGAACTCCATGACCGACCCGCGATACTTCAACATCAAGCTGATGAAAGACAAGAAGGTCGCGTAACGGCACCAAGAATGGGGGCGGGTGTGGAGCGGTTCTGCGTAATTGGTAGCAACTCGTTCTCCGGTGCGAGTTTCGTCGCATCGGCTCTAAAAGCGGGGGCCGAGGTACTTGGCATCAGCCGGTCCCCGGAAGCGGACCCGGTGTTCCTGCCGTACCGCTGGACCGATGCGAGTCACTTCACGTTCCGCCAGCTCGACCTGAATCGCGATCTGACCGCGGTCGACGCGGCGCTCCGGGAGTTCCGGCCCGATTTCGTTGTGAATTTCGCGGCGCAGGGCATGGTCGCACAGAGCTGGGCCAACCCCGAGCACTGGTACCGCACTAACACGGTCGCGATGGCCGGGCTGCACGAGCGCCTGCGCACGATGGACTTCCTCAAGAAGTTCGTCCAGGCGTCGACCCCCGAGGTGTACGGCAACACGTCCGGGCTCGTGTCCGAGAACGCCCCGTTTAACCCGAGCACGCCCTACGCGATCTCGAAGGCCGCGTGCGACATGAACCTGCTCGCGTACCACCGGGCCTACGGGTTCCCGGTAGTGTTCACGCGCTCGGCCAACGTGTGCGGCCCGGCTCAAGCGCTGTACCGGATCATCCCCAAGACGGTCCTGTGCGTGCTCACCGGGAAGCGGCTCCGGCTCGAAGGGGGCGGCACCAGCGTCCGCTCGTTCATTCACATCGACGACGTGTCCGATGCCACTCTGCGAGCGGCCCGCGACGGGGCACCGGGATCGGTGTTCCATCTATCAACGCCGCTGAACCAAACGATCCGGTCCGTGGTCGAAGAGGTGTGCCGCCAACTCGGGGCGCCGTTCGAGGACTCGGTCGAGGTGGTCGGGGCCAGGCTCGGACAGGACGCCGCGTACCTGCTCGACTCAACGGCAGCTCGTACCGAACTCGGGTGGGAACCGCGCCGCGGAGTCGCGGACGCGATCGCAGACACGATTACCTGGACGAAGAAGAACCTGGACGCGCTCCGCAGCGCCCCGGCCGAGTACATCCACAAGGAATAGTGCCGGATCAGCCGACCAGCCCGTCTCGCACCGCGGCTTCGGCCGCCACGAGCCGTTCGGGGGAGTCGATCGCACACCGGTACCCGTTCAGCGGGTGCGCGTACAGTCGACCGGCTCCAACGACCGCGGGGAACACGTCCCGTGGGAAATCACGCGGCCCAGTGGGTGGGATCAAATCGAGTACATCCGGCTCGGCCAGAAGCACGCCCGAAAACACGCGGTCCGAATCGACGCCTCGTCGCTCCTCTTCTGTCGGCCGTTCGAGAAAGCGTTCCACGCGCTCATCGGCCCCAACGACAACCACGCTATTGGACCCGGCCCGACGGTGCGTGAGGATCGTGGCCAGTGCCCCACGTTCCGCGTGCGCGGTCCGTAGCGCGCCGAAGTCGTGGGCGGTCAGCACGTCCCCGTACTGCACCAGGAACGAGCCCCCGCGGAAGTGATCGGCCGCCGCACGCACCGCACCCGCGGTCCCTAGTGGTTCGGCCTCATAAGAGTAGGTCAGTTTCACCCCGAACCGGCTCCCGTCCCCGCAGTAATCGCGGATCATCTCCGGGCGGAAGTGCAGGTTCACCACAACGTCATCGAACCCGTGCCGCGCCAGGTGGCGCAAGACGTAATCGAGGACCGGCCGCCCGGCCAGCGGGAGCATGGGCTTCGGGGTTTCGCGGGTGAGTGCCCCGAGCCGGGTGCCGAACCCGGCGCACAATACCATCGCCTTCATCGGCTCTCCAGAATCCAGCGGGCCGCGTCTGCCAGTGACGTACACGTGTGGTCCGCGCGCACCGACGGGTCGATTGGCTCGGCCGTCACGATCGGTGGCGCGCTGGTTTGCGGCCCCTCGATCAGCACCGTGTGGCACCCGGCGCGTGCGCCGGCCAGTACGTCCGTGATCCGGTCGCCGACCATCACGGACGCCGACAGGTCCAACGACCACTCGCGTGCGGCCCGCAGGAGCATCCCCGGGCGCGGCTTGCGGCACTCGCACGCGACCCGGTACGCGGGCACGTTCGCGTGCGGGTGGTGCGGGCACGCGAACACCGCGTCGAGCGCGGGCGCACCCGAGGCCCGAAGCTGACGGCTCAGTTCGGCGTGGATCTCGTCGAGCCGGGCTTCTGTGAGCAGTCCGCGTGCGACTACCGCTTGGTTGGTCACGAGAATCAGCGCGAACCCGGCCGCTTTCAGGGCCTGAAGTGCCGGACCAACCCCATCAAGGAGTTGCACGTCCGCGGGGGCCAGCAACGCACCCTCGTTATCCGGTACGATGACCCCGTCGCGGTCGAGGAACACGGCCCGGCCCAGCGTCATCGCGACCGTCCCTTGTTAAGCGGCGCCCGCCGCAGCCGATACGAAACCGAGGAACGCCAGGTGCATCCCGACGGACCGCGTGTCGGGGGCGAGTAGTGGCTGTGTGAACGAGAACTGTAATTCGACCTTGCGCCGGCCCGCACCGGCCGGAACCGGGCAGGTCAGTTCGACGGCACCGGAACGCAATACCCGCCGGAGCACTTCCTGTCCGTCGACCGAGACGCGCACCTCGGACTCGGCCGGCCGCGGCCCGATCTGCGGGAGCATCCCCCGGAGCACGAATTCACCACCGGGCGGGTGGGTCAGCACACAGTAGGCGGCCCCGGCGACCCAGCCGTCGTCGTAAATGCCGTCGGAGTCCAGTGCCGGATCGACGACGTCTTGGGGGAAGTTCCGGACCGCGGCCGGCGCCGGGGCCGTGCAGAGCTGCCGGGCGGCCCATCTCGAGTTCCGCAGGCACAGGCACTCCGGGGTACCGCACCCGGCCCGATTTTGGTCCGGGGCGCACGCGCCCGGTTCGGCGAGCAGCCAGCGGTGCCTACGAAGGAACAACCGCCCGAACCGCGACGCGGCCCCGCACGTGTAGTGCCCGGGGCCGAGCAACTTGCGGTACGTGGTCTGGTACGCGCGGTCCTCATCGGTTTCACGGAACGCGCCGTCCAGCTCATCGAGCATTTCAAGCACCAGCTCGCGAATGTCCTCTGGCGTGTTGTCCTCGGTCCCGGTTCGGGCCAGTTCCAAACAGTGCGAGAAACGAGCGTTCCCGAGCCGCCCACCGAGGATCTCGGCGAGTGTCAGGAGCCGCCCGGTCCGCAGGTCGCGGAGCGCCTTGGGGATGAACAGGTCGGCCGGCCCGTAGGGGAACGCGATCGCGGGCAGGGCCTGGTTCGCGAGCGCGCACGGAGTGCCGAACACGCTCGCGAGCGCGGCCAGACCCGACGCGCTCCCGAGCAGGAACTTCGCCCGCGCGCACAGGAACACGTCCATCCAGTCGCTCCGCAGCGCGCTGTGTGCGTAATCGGTGACCCCGGGGGTGGGCGGCAGCGGGGTCATGGTCGGGTCGCCCATGCGCACGCACCACCCCCCCCGCGCGACAATGGCCCGCAGTGCCGGGAGGTAGGTTTCGATCGCAACGTTCCGCGCCCGGGCACCTGGTTCGTTGGCGTCGTAGCCACCCTCGCGGCAGTGAACGGCAACGATCCAGGCCCCTTCGGGTATCCCGAGTTTGCGCAACTCGGACTCGCCGCGCGCGCGGTGGGCAGCGGTGAGCTTCAGCACGGGCGGGCGCCCCGCGTAGGCGGCCTGGATCGCGCCGAACGTGGCCGTATCGTTAATGGCCGTCACGTAGGGATCGGTCGGATATTGGAACGCGGGGATCTCGGCGAGCGGGCCGAGCAAGCGCACCCAAAACGGCGAACTCACCACCCACAGCCGCTGCCGCCAGTAGTCGAGCAGGCACGGGTTCGCGGCCTCGGCGCGCGGCACCAGGAGCACGCCCACGCACCGGGGGCGCAACCCGAGCCGCCCCTCTTTGACGAAACAGTCCGGTTCCGCGGCCAGGTGCCCGATCCGGGAGAACGCGGGGGGAACACGGGGTTCATCAGGAACCGCACCCGCAGCGCGCGGCACGCCAGGACCGCGAGCCGGAAAACGATGGTACCAACGGCCCCGCGCATCGAATCTCCCCCTATCGGTCAGGCCAGCATGTTGATGAGGGCGCGCGCGACCCGCCCGCCCTCCAGGTCGTCGAGCGCCGCGTTCGCCCCGCTGAGCGGGTACTCGCGCGAGATCAGGTCCGCGAGCGGCAATTTGCCGTCGAGGAACAGGCGCGCGTACCGCGGCAGGTCGCGATCGGGCACCGTGTCCCCGCCCCACGTGCCCACGATCCGCTTGCCGCGAATCAGGTCGAACGGGTTCAGCGAGATCTGCTCGCCGTGCGGCAGGTTCCCGGCCAGAACGCACAACCCGCCCTTGTCGCGCACGCACCGGAACGCGGCCTCCATCGTCTCCCGGCGCCCCGCGGCCTCGACCGCGAAGTCGGCCCCGCGCCCCCCGGTCAGTTCCAGGATCGCGGCCACGGGGTCGCAGTGGCAGGCGTTGACCGTGTGCGTGGCCCCGAACCGGCGCGCGTCGGCTAGCTTCTGCTCCACCACGTCCACAGCGATCAGGGTTCCGACCCCGTGCAGCCGGGCGGCCATGACCGCGCTGAGGCCGATCCCGCCGGCCCCGAACACGACCAGCGCGCTGCCCGCGGGCGGGTTCGCGGTGTTGGTCACCACCCCGGCCCCGGTCGGCAGCGCGCACCCGAGCAGCGCGGCCTCGCGCAGCGGCACCTCGGCCGGCACCGGGACCACCCGGTTCTCGCAGGTGACCGTGCGCCGCATGAACGTGCTGATCGCCCCGGAGTTCACCCGCCCCAGTTCGCTCCCGTAGGAAACCGAGGGCACGTCCGCACCGTCCCCTTTGATCCAGGTGAGAACGACGCGGTCCCCGGGCCGGACCTTCGCGACCCCCGGGCCGACGGCGGTGACGGTGCCCGAGCCCTCGTGCCCGAGCGTGTGCGGCAGGAACCGGTCCGGCCCGCGGCGCCCGCGGACCTCGTGGAGCTGGCTGTGACACACGCCGCTGTAAGCCACATCGACCAGCACCTGCCCGGGCCGCAGTTCGGGCAGGTCGAGAGTGAGGGAGAGCAGCGGTTGGTTCAGCTCGACCAGGACGGCGGCTTCGGTTCGCATGGGTCACTCCGGAATCGACCAGCCAAGGGCCGTCGCGGGAGCCGAGTCCGGCGCGTGTTCGGAGGGCGCCGACACGAGCGCTCCGAACAGCGCGCCACGCGGAGCGGGATGGTACATCGGTTCAAACGGAATAGACGATGCCCGCGAGCGAATCAAGACCTGTCGCCCGCCCCCGGAACCGAAGCGACCGTATCGGCGAGTCCCTTTTCCAGGGGAGTGAAACGCAGATCTGGGAGCGCGGCACGTAACCGGGCGATGTCGAAGGTCTGGTCGGTCCGCGCCCGGTCGCGCGGCACGGAAACCACCTCGAACGGGCGGCCCACGATGGCGCGGAGGTGCGCCCACAACTGCTGAAACGAGTGGCTCTGCCCGGTGGCCAAATTGTAGACCCCCGATGACCCGTTGAAGGCAAGGGCCGTTGTGATCTCCGCCAGATCGCGCACGAACAGGTAATCCCGGACCTCGCTCCCGTCGCCGAACACTTGTACTTTTCCGCTGTGTAGTGCGGAGTGCAGAAAGGCGCCCGGCCCGTAGGGGCGGGTCGTATCACCGGGGCCGTAAACCATACACGGGCGCAGGGTCACCAGGGGCACGGCCGCCCGCTCCGCCGCATGGCGAATGACGCCCTCGGCCGCGAGCTTCGAGACTCCATAGAGCGCGCTCGGGGCGACGGCCGTTTGCTCGGTGATGGCCGCATGACACGTCGCGTCCCCGTAGACCGCACTGGAGCTAAAATACACGCAGCGCCGGGGGCGCCGCGCGACCAACGCAACCGGGCCAACAGCCGTCGCGATCGCGACGTCGTCGGTGAAAGTGCGGAACCGGAATTCGGTCGCGCGGGGCTCGCGCCGGGACGA
>HG799466.1:393136-410025 GCA_000531095.1 Gemmata massiliana
AGGAGGACACACCGCGGCGCGGCACCGGTCAGCGTGTCGACCATCGAGCCCTCTCTTTCAGGCCGCGGGCGCGAACGCCTGGGCGACGCGACTCACCACGCCGCGGGAGAACTCGCGGAAGTAGCCGGGGCGCACCGCCGAGCCGTCGTTCATGTTCGAGAACCGGACGTCCATAGTCCAGCGGGTCCAGGCCCCCGCGTTGCTCCCCCCGTGGACCATGCACCCGAAAAACACCACGAAGGAGTTCAGCGGGGGCGCCACGAGCGTCAACCGGTCCGGCGTCAGGGCGGCGATCGTGTCGTCGGTCCGCGGCTGGTAAACGAAGCCCAACCCGTGGGCCAGCGAGCCCCTCTTAACGGTCGAGCGGAACGAGTCGTCGAACGGCTGATCGCGGACCCGGAGCGAGGGCTCCCGGTGCGTCCCTTCGGCCAGGTAAATGCCGCTGCCGGCGGGGAGCGGCGCGAGCGGGAACCAGAAGTTCAGGTGGTACGCCGAGGAGCCGTAGAACGAGTCGCGGTGCAGCCCGATACCGTCGGTCTCTTCGCCGGCGCGCCCGACCCGCAAGTGCGGGGCCGCCTGCACCATCACGTCCGGCCCGAGCAGCGACACGATGAAGTCCCGTTCGGGCCGAAACAGGCGCTCCAGGACGGCGCCCGCGTGCAGGGCGTCGGTGATCGAGCGCACCACACGCAGGTGCGTCTCCCGATCGGGAACGCGCTCGTGATAGGAGGTCAGGTCGCCGGCGAACCCGTACCGCCCCAGGACGTCGTTACAGACGCCGGCGATCTCACCCAGGGAGCCCGGGTCGGTAAAGGGGCGGACGGTGTACCCTTTGGTCAGGAGCGATTCGTGGTCGGCCACAAACGCGACGGGGGTCTCAAGCGGACCGGCGCTCATCGTGCTCTCCTTCGCAGTTCCAGGGGTTGACGACCCGGCACCCGAAACCCGCCAGCCGCGGGGCGACCCGGCGCGCGACCGATTCCGCGACCCCGAGCACGACGGTCCGGTGGGCCGCGTCGCGGGGGTGGCACACCGGCCGCCCGAGGACCGCCTTCCCGATCTGGAACGGCGCCTCGTCCACGAAGCCGACGCACCGTTCGCCGAGCCCCCGGGCGACCAGTACCCCGATGAGGGCGGTCCCGAACACGTAGCAGGGCTCATCGGGGAGCGCGGCCAGCCCGCGCTCGAACCGCTCCAACTCGGCGACCGCCGGGCCGTAGTCCGGGGCCCCTTCCGGCGCCCGAACGGGGGCACCGGAGACGGCACAGGCGGTGAGCTCGTTCGCGATGAGGTCGGGGACGAGCTCGGTCCCGAAGCCGGTGCGGTCGATCGTCCGGGCGAGGAGCGCGGCGTCGTAGTGCGCGGTGTGGTCGATGGTGTAGAAGTCCGACGGGTTCCCGATGGCGTCGGGCACGACCACACACAGGAGCCCCGCGGGGCGGAGCAACTGTCGGATCGTCGCTAACGTTTCGTGCGGGGCCGGGACGTGCTCGAGTGTGTGAATGAGAACGCAGGCGTCGAACGCGCCCGGCACCCGGGCGAGCTCCCCGTGGTGGTACCGGCCCGCGCCGCAGATCCGCTCCACCCAGGGCGCGAGGCTCGGGCTCAGGTCGAAGCCGTGCAGCTCCCAGCCCGGGTCGCGGGCCTTGTACGAAGTTATACGAGAACGCCCCGCGGTGACACCCCACTTCCAGGACGCGCGCGCGCGGCTCGTTCAGTCGCTCCGCAACGAGCTGGGCCACCACTTCCGACCGCGTCCGGTCCGGTTGCCCCGGCCGGCGGACGATCTTGTCCGCGCTGGTATCGTTGTCAAAGAGCACATACGCGGCCGAGTAATCGGCGACGAGTTCCGCCCCGACCTTTTGAACCAGAGCGCACGCCGAACAGCGGTAGACCAGGGCCGGTTGCGCCACGATGCCGCTGGCAGAAGTAACGGAGTGGGGCAGGCGCGAGGCGAACAGCGGTTTCAGATACCCCCCGCAGCCCCTGCAACAGTGTTGAACGGCGGAACCGTCCGGCTCGGATCGCACGAGAACCTCCTTATTTCCTGCCCGTTGACGTCGACTTCAGCCGCGGCGCCCGCTCCCCAGCCGGCGCCGGATCTTTCGGACCCCTGCCCAGAGAAACTCGCGCGGCCCCTTCTCGAACAGCTTTCGGGTCAAGTACCGGGGCGATAAGAAGCGCCACCGACCGGGGCCGTGAACCGGCACCACGACCGCGACCGGCGGTTCCGGCGGGGCGGGTAGTTCCGGTTCCGGCGCGGGGCGCGCGGGCGCGACAAGGGCGGGCGGGGCCAGCAAGTCGAGGATCGCGTCCACGGTCGCGTCGGAAGCCGCTTCCGCCGCTCCCCAGTCGAGCGCGTCGGGCTCGATCCCGGCGTGGAGGCGGATCCGGTGTGCCAAGAACCGGCGGTGCTGCTCGTTGGCCTGCTGGCGCGCGAAGGCCGCGACGCTCTCGACGCTCGCGGTATTGGGCGCGAACTCACAAATGTTCTGGGCCGCGGGGCTCATGTCACAGGCGAAGATCTCGTCCGAGTCCCCGACGACGTAAACGTCACCGGGGTCCGGGCACGCCAGCCAGATGTAGTCCGCGTCCACGGTGCCTTCCGGGACGACCCCCCTGTGGGCGGAGTGGACCATGAGCGGGTGGAGGTGAAAGCAGCGGGCCAAGATCCCGTCCCGGCCGGCCCGCCAGAAAAGGAGCGACGGCCAGCCGGCGAACACGGGGGAGTCCCAGAAGAGCTGGCCGCAGATCGGGTGCAGGTGCCGCAACGAGAGCCGCACCAGGTCGCGCGCGCCGACGGTCAGCGTGCCGTCCGCGGGCCGGAAGTGCGCCGCGAGCAGGTCCGGCGCGAACGTCTCGCGCACGACGCGGAGCCCGCACATCGCGATCAACCGCTTGCCCGTCGCGGCGATCGCCTCGAGCCGGGCGAAGCTCCCGTCGGACCAGATGGCGTCGGGGGCGAGGAAGACGACCGCGGCCCCGTCGCCCTCGGCCGCCCGCACGGTCCGGCGGTGGCACTCGGTCATGGCCGCGTACTTGTTTTGAGTAAAGTCGATGTCGTCGAACGCCACGACCTCGGTCCGCATACACGCGGAGAGGCGCTTGTACTCGGCGGAGGCCCGGATCCGGTCCGCGTCCGGCGGGGCGGTGGCGATGACGTAGACCGAGCGGTCCCGGGTCCGCAGTGCCGGCAGGTTACCGGGCGACAAGTTGTTGGGAACGACGGTCTTTAAAAAGGTTTCAACGTACTGCGCGCCCCACACGACGGTGATGAAGTGGAAGTGCGTGGGGCCAGACATTCGCGGTACCCTTGTGTGATCGCGCCGGCCGGCACCACCGGCGCGGTTCGGTTCCCCCGTCCCTTCGGGGGCGGTCGTCAGGCCGCCGCGGCCGACGGGTTCACCACCCGCCACTCCTGCATGTCCAGGTAGTGCTTGGTGGACTTCTCCCGGCTCGGGAAGAAGCGAAAGTCGGTGCTGATGCGGGTGCGGTCCGAGGTGTTCGGCACCGACGCATGGACCACCCAGCGGTTGAGCACCAAACAATCGCCGGGGTCCATCGTGCAGTGGACCCCGGGGCGGGCGCCCGTGTCCACCCCCTCGAACCAGAACTTGCGCCCCTTGTCGGCGAGCAGTTCCAGCGGCCGGTTGGTCTGCTCGTACACCATCACCCCGCCGCACCGCTCGTCGATCACGGTGAACGGCACCCACACCGTGACGAAGTCGGTCATGTGCGGGTTGTAGCTGACGTCCTGGTGGGCGGGCACGCCGGCGTGCCTGTTGCCGGCCAGCACGAACCGCGACGTGGGCGGCATGTGCATGAACAGCCGCTCGTCCCCGAGCACGGTTTCCAGCACCCGCCGCAGGCCGGCCGCGCGCGGCACCGCCCACATCTCCGGGTCCAGCCGGGCGCTCAGGGGGAAGTGCCCGGACATCATGTTCCGCAGGTTCTGGTCCAGGTGCTCGAACCGGGCCCCGGTCGCCGCGTCGATGGCGGCACACAGGCCCGCCTCGTCCGCGGTGCCGAACGTCCGGTGCAGCTCGTCCAGCATCACCCGCATCGCACCGGTCAGGTGCGCCCGGACCCCGGCCACTTCGCCCGGGGTGAACACGCCGCGAAACACCTGGTAGCCGTGTTCGCGGAAACAAGACAGGTCCATGCGTAGGGTCTCCGGGGCGCCGCTGGGTCACTCCTTGACGATGTACCCGGCCGGGGCGTTGGTCCACGGGAAGGTGCGCACCCGGACGCCGGGCAGCCCGGCCAGGAGCTCGTCCACCGCTTGGGTCTCGCCCGGCCACTGTTTGATGGCGTACTCGTCGAAGATAATGACCCCGCCGCGGCTCAGCCGCGGCCAGAACGCTTCGACGGCGGCCCGCGTCGGCCGGTACAGGTCGCAGTCCATGTGGACGAGGCTGAACCGCACGCCGGGGTTCTCCGCGACGAACGCCCGCGGCGTTTCGACGATGTCCCCGACCACCAGTTTGATACGGTCCTTCCACGAGACGAACCGGTCGCGGTCGAAGATGTCGATGGCGCTCTTCAGCTCCTCGAAGTACGGCTCCGGGGAGAACCCGCCGACGTCCTTCTGAACGGTCGCCTCCACGCGCCCGTCCTCGGGGGCCAGTTCGGTGAACCCCTTCCAGTTGTCGAACCCGTAAACGACTTTCGTGCGGTCGCCGATGCAGTAGCACTCCAACAGGTTGGCCCAGGTCATCAGGCCCGAACCGCGGAACACCCCCACCTCGGCGATGTCGCCGGGCACGTCGAGGGTCAGCCGGAACAGTTCGGTGTGCGCCAGGAACCGCTTCAGCCACTGGCGGCGGACCAGAACCGGAAACATTTGCACGGCCGTCAGCGGATCGATCTTGTACTCCGCGCAGTGCTCCGCCAATCGCTGTTCGACCGCGGCGTCGATCCCCTGCTTGTGCAGTCCGTCGAACGGCCGAGCCGTCATCGGTGCCTCCGGGTTGTGTGGTGCGTAGCGGTACCGAGCGGGCGCCGGCGGCCTAGCGGCCCGGGCGGACCCCGACGGCCAGCGCCCAAATGTAGTGGCACATCGGTGCGTACCGGGTGTGCACGACCTCGTCGTTCATCCCGAACATGAACACGTTCTCGAAGTACCGCTCCATCAGCTCGCGGAGCGTGGCCATGCTCTTGAGGTTGATGTGCCCCACCTGACTCTGGGGCGAGGCGTAGGCCGCGCTGGTCACGTTCGGGGTTCCGGTCAACAGGACGCCGTTGGCGGGCAGACACCGGACGATGTTCTCCACGAACCGGGCCTCACCCGCGGGGTCGACGTGCTCGATGACGTCGACCGTGTATGCCGCGTCCACCTTCAGGTCCGGGGCCGCGGTGTTGATGTCGCCGTGCAGGTAGGTCACGTTCTTCAGGTGCGCGAGGCGCCGGGCGTTCCCGTCCACGAGCCGCGGGTCCCAGTCGAGCGCGTAGACGCGCGGTACGGCCTGGGCGACGATCGGGAGCCCGAAGCCGTCGCCCGCCCCGACCTCGAGTACGCTCTTCTTGCCCTGCAACAGTTTGGCAACGAACTTGTACCGCGAGAGCACAAAGCACATGTGCTTCGGGTCGTTGACGAGGCTGTACGACGTCCACGGGCCGAGCGCGATCTCGTCCGCGGCGAACAAAATGTCCGCCGTCTGCTCGTACACCTTCTCCACCCGGACCGGCGCCCCGTTCGACGTTCCCATGAGTTCCCCCAGTTTCTGGTCCCCGCCCCGCCACCCGCGTCAGAACGGTCCGGTGAAGCTCGGGTCGGGCACGTCCAGGTGTGCCCGCGGGTCGGCGGCCGGGCGCGGGGGCGTGCGCCCCTGCACCATTTCGCACGCCGCCGCGACGATGTCGAACGCCCCCGGGTAGAACGCCCCGGCCAGCGCCGGGGTGTCGGGGTCGGGCAGTCCGGGAGCCCGATGCGGCGCGGCCGGCACTTGAGCGAGTCGACTTCTTCTGCGACTCGCGCCACCACCTCGGCGGAGAACCCGGCGTGCGTCCAGCTCGTGTCCGCCACGATTAGTCGACCGGTTTTTCGGACCGATTCGACGACCGTCTCGGCGTCGAACGGGCGCAGGCTCCGCGGGTCGATCACCTCGGCGTCGACCCCCTCGCGGGCCAGCACCTCGGCCGCCCGGTGCGCCTCCAGCGCCATGTGCGACAGGGCCACGATGGTCACGTCGCGCCCGGGCCGCAGCACGCGGGCCTTACCGAACGGCACCCGGTACAGTCCCTCGGGCACCGGCCCCGTGATGTTGTGCAGCCACCGGTGCTCGATGAACACGACCGGGTTGTCGTCCTCGACGGCCGAGATCAGCAGCCCCTTCGCGTCCTGCGGCGTGCTGGGCATCACCACCCTCAGCCCCGGGATGTGTGCGAACCACGACTGGAGGCTCTGCGAGTGCTGCGGCCCCTGCCCCCACCCGCGCCCGACCAGCAACCGGACGACGAGCGGCACGCTCTTCTGCCCGCCGAACATGTAGTGCCACTTGGCCGCCTGATTGACGATCTGCTCCATCGTCAGAACGGCGAAATCGATGCGCTGGTGCAAGAGGATCGGGCGCATTCCGGTGAGAGCCGAACCGATGGCGACACCGGTCATGCCGTTCTCGGCACACGGCATGTCCATGACGCGGGCGCCGCCGTACTTCTGCTCCAGCCCCGCGGTGGTGCCGAAGATGCCCTTGGGGTCGGTCGCCCCCAACCCGATCACGTACACGGCCGAGTCCTTGGCCATGCACAGGTCGGTGGCCTCGTGGACGGCCTGGAAGTATTTCAGTTCGCGGGACATGACCGGTGCATCCTCCGTGACGCGGTTCGCGTAGTGGTCAGGCGGCCCGAGCGAGCGGGTGCGCGGAAACGGCGCCCGCGTAGACGTTCCGCATCAGGGCGTCCGGCCCGGGGAACGGGCTGTCCTTCGCGAACCGCGCCGCGCCCGCGAACTCGTCCTTGATTTCGGCGGTCCAGGCTTCAATATCGGCACCGGTAAACGCGCCCGCGGCGAGCCCGGTTTCGCGGAGCCGGTCGAGCGGGCACAGTTCGCGCCACCGCTCGTACTCGGCCGGGGTGCGGTACCCGATGTCGTTGTCGAAGTTCGGGCCGCAGTGCTCGCGCCAGCGGTACGTCTTGAACTCCAGGAACGCCGGGCCGGTCGAGCGCACGTGTTCGAGCGCCTCGGCCG
This sequence comes from Gemmata massiliana, assembly GCA_000531095.1. GTDB lineage: Bacteria > Planctomycetota > Planctomycetia > Gemmatales > Gemmataceae > Gemmata > Gemmata massiliana. Next base: position 400,326 of record HG799466.1, read on the forward strand.
TCATTCGGCGCACCGCGAGAACGTCGTTCCCGTCACCCTGCACACTGGGCACACCGTGCCCGCGCGCCAGCGCCGCCACCTCGCGCCCCTCGGGCTGCCGTACCGACAGCGGCGAGTACACGGAGTACAGGTTGTTTTCGCACACGAACAGCACCGGCAACTTCTTGAGCGCGGCGAAGTTCAAAGCCTCGTGGAACACGCCCTCCTCGGTCGCTCCCTCACCGAAGAACGTGACCACGACGCGGGGGTGCCCGCTGCTCACCGCCCCGAACGCGGCCCCGACCGCGATCGGGATCGTGCTGGCCACGATCGGGGTGGCCCCGAGGAACCCGACCGACAGGTCGATCAGGTGCATGGACCCGCCCATGCCCCCGCAGCACCCGGTGGCCTTGCCGTACATTTCGGCCATCATCGCCCGCAGGCTCCCCCCTTGGCGAGGTAGTGCCCGTGCGCGCGGTGGGTGCTCATCACGAGGTCGTCGCGGTCGAGCGCGTCGCACACCCCGGCGCACACGGCCTCCTGGCCGATGCACAGGTGAACCGGGCACCGCATCTGCTGCTCGGGGTACAGGTCGGCGATCCCCTCTTCGATGAGCCGGATGCGGAGCATCTCGCGGTAGAGCCGCCGGGCCGTGTCGTTTTGCACCTGGTACCTCTCTCCTTCAGCGGGTCACGGGCTCGGGGCCTACTTCAGCAGGTGACGGACGTACCGGACGAGCGAGTCGCGCTCGATCGGGCTCCGGTTGCACACCGTGGCCACGGCCTGGGCGCCGGCCACGTTCCCGAGAAACCCGGCCACCTCGACCGGCGCGCCCTGAACCACGCACGGGGCGGCCAGAGTGAGGAAGGCGTCCCCGGCCCCGACCCGGTCCACGATCTTGCCCGCGAACGCCGGCACCTCGGTGAACCCGTCGGTCGGGCTGTAGCACAGGCACCCGCGCGCGCCGCGGGTAACCGATACGGCCCCGCACCCGGTCCGGCGCACCAGCGCGTCGATCATGTGCCGCAGGTCGCCCCGGCGGTCCCGCGAATCGAGGCGCAACTCGCCCTCGGTAATGCACACGTAATCGGCCCGCGGGTACTTGGACGCCGTGTGGTACCCGAAATTGCCCGCGTTGGATTGCGTGTTCACGGCCAGGAACCGGGCCTCGTCGCACAGCACCCGCACGGCCTCCGGTCCGAGCATCTCGTGCCCGAAGTCGAACACCAGGACCGCGTCGAACTCGCCCACCCGCTGGCGCAGTTCGCGGCACACGGCGGCGCTGTCCGCTTCGCTCAGGTGGCTGTCGTTGATCTCGTACACCTCGAACAGTTTGGTGAAGAAGTACTGTTCGACGAACCGGCGCTTGACGATGGTGGGGGCCCCGGGCCGGCGCACGAACCGGGTCTTGATCCCCGGGTTGAGGGCCCCCCCGACGAACCGCTCGTGCGAGTTCTGCTCGCCCAACATGCTCACCAGCGACACGTCGCCGCAGAAGTTCGCCAGGTGGTTGGCGGTCGCCAGCACCCCCCCCGCGAACTGTTCGACCGAGAGCGATTTGACCGCGAGAGTCGGTTCCTTGGACGCTTTCCCGATGGCCTCGCAGTAGTGGTACTCGTCGATGATCGTCTCACCGACGATCAGCACTTTCAGCGGCCGGATCCCGTCCAGGTACCGCAGTACCGTTTCGGGACCGTACCGGCCGGCGAACCCGGCCAGGTACTCGTTCGCGGCCCGCGAGAGGGTCGGGAACTGGGGAGTCAGGTCCGCGGTCCCCAAAGCGGTCGCCGTAGACGCGACCGTGCCCCCGACGGCCGCGATCGCCTGTTCTTCGGGGGCCGCGCACTCGGGCACCAGGTCCGGCCCCTTGACGAACACGTCCGGGCGCAGCGCCTGAATGCACTCGACCGCCATCGGCCACTTGTTGACGGCCACGAAATCGACGCACTCCAGGGCCGCGATGGACTCGGCCCGCACGTCCTCCCGGAACGCCGGCGGACCGGCGCTCACGAACCGGTCCGGGGTCACGGTGACGATCAGAATGTGGCCCAGTTCGCGGGCCTGTTGGAAGTGGCGGATGTGACCGGCGTGGAGCGGGTCGAACGCCCCGTGGCACAGCACCACCTTGCGCCCCCCGGCCCTGAGCGGCGGCAGGAGCGCGGTCAGCTCCTGCAAGTCGATCACCTTACGGCGGGGCACCGGTGGGCGCTCGCCGCTGGGAATCCGTTCGCTCAACATAAGGGTCTTCCGTCGACCGGGGCGCGTCCGCCCGGCCGCTCCGCTGGCCGGGATATGTGAACCGTAAAGTAGGAGACCTATAGACGGCCCACACGATTCAGTCAACCCCGACCCCGACAAAAGGAGGGCTTCTTTACCGTGCCGCAGTTCGTGAAAGTGGGATGAGCGCCGGTACGCGACAAAAAATGACTACCGCGAACGCCACGTGGCGCCTCACGGCCACGAATGTGAAGCGGCGCGAGGTGCTGAGCCCTCCAGTTACCCCGTACAGGGAAGGAACAGCCGAATGCGATCAACCAGATCACGGCAGGAGATCGCTAACGACGATGCGCGATTGAGGGACCGCGAGTGGTGTCACCTTGTCGTCGCGCCTGTGGGCACTCACGGACGCATAGTTCGTCCCGAAGCGCGACGCGGCATCCGGCGCGGGCGATCGGAACACCAGCACGCGATCGGTCGTGAGATCCACGACCCAGTAATCCGCGATCCCGCCGGTCGCATACAAACTCGCCTTGTCGTGCGTGTCTTCGTGGATCGTCGTTTCGCTCACTTCGACAACCAGAAGCGCGGTCTTCGGGTGATCGACGAAATAATCGCGCGGTGAGCCGGGGACCACGGCGACATCCGGTTCAGGTTCGGAAATCTGTCCCAGGTTGAGTGGTAACTGGCAGCGCACATCGAATCCATGCGAGAAGATCGCTTCAAGAGCTTTTGACACGAGCCGGATCGTAACCGCATGGGGCGGGTTCATCACGGCCGTTTCCTCCAAGATGACCCCGCCGACCAACTGCACGCGCTGGTCGCGAAAAAACTGGCCGTCGCCGAGCGCGTAATACTCCGTTCGCGTAAATACGAACGGGCGCGGCGGATCGGTGCGTTCCATCACGGTTCCGCCAACCAGATCGACCGTGTGCCCAACGAAAAGGCCGAGTTGCCGCATCCGCTCGAATTCGGCAGCGGTCCACAAACGCGGCGACGGGTCGCGCTGTGGCGTGGCGGATAGTGGTATGAGCAGATCGGCGGTCGCCATCGTGAATCCCTCCATATCCCTGAAGTTTAGCCCAAGCCGAGTAGCGCGTAATAGCCCGGTTTACCCTCTTTCCTGGGACTGCGGGCGTCTCGCCCGCCGCTTCACATGTCGGTGACCACACGGTATCGCCGGAAACCCATTCAGGCTGGAAGTGGCGGGCGCTACGCCCGCGGTCCCAGGGAAAATCGCTACTGCTGCCCCGTGCGCGCCGACTTGCCCACCGAGATACCGGACGGCTGGCCCTGAACCGGCGCGGGTTCGGCCGCAGCGAGTTCGTCGTAGAGCCGTTCCCCGCGGCGCGGCACGAGGAGCTTCGCCACGAGCGCCGTCCAGCCCGTCTGGTGGCTCGCGCCCAGGCCCGCGCCGTGGTCGCCGTGGAAGAACTCGTGGAACAGCAGGTAGTCGCGGAAGTGCGGGTCGCTCTGCATCTTCTCGTACTTGCCGAAGCACGGGCGCAGCCCGTTCGCGTCGCGCAGGAACAAGCGCGTGAGGCGCCGGGTGATCTCGACGCCCGCTTCCAGCACCGTCACCTCTTTCCCGCTCCCGACCGGGAACTCGATCTTGAAGTCGGGGCCGTAATAGTGGTGGAACTTCTGCAAACTCTCGATGATGAGGAAGTTGACCGGGAACCAGACCGGGCCGCGCCAGTTCGAGTTGCCGCCGAACATCCCGGTGTCCGAATCGCCCGGCACGTACCCCACCGAGACCGTGTGATCGCCCATGCGGAACGTGTACGGGTGCTCGCGGTGGTAACGCGAGAGCCCGCGCACCCCGAACGGGCTGAGGAATTCGTTCTCGTCCATCACGCGCGAGAGCAATTTCTTAATGCGGTGCCCGCGGAGCAGCGAGAGCAACCGGCGCTCGCCGCGCCCCGGCTCGAACCAGCGCGACACCAGCCCAGCCATGTCCGCGCGGTTCTCCAGCACCCACCGCAGGCGCGCCGCGAACGCGGGCATCTTCGCGAGCAGTTCCGGCTCCAGCACCTCCACCGCGAACAGCGGGATCAGCCCCACCATCGAGCGCACCTTGAGGCGCTCGACGTGTCCGTCCGGCAGCGTGAGTTCGTCGTAGTAGAACCCGTCCTCTTCGCTCCACAGCCCGACGCCCTTCCCCGCCATGTCGGTCATCGCCTTCGCGATACCGAGGAAGTGCTCGAAGAACTTGATCGCGATGTCCTCGTACACCGGGTTCCGGGTCGCGAGTTCGAGCGCGATGCGCATGAGGTTCAGCGCGTACATCGCCATCCACGCGGTGCCGTCCGCCTGGTTGATGAATCCCCCGGTCGGGAGCGGGTGGCTCCGGTCGAACACGCCGATGTTGTCCAGCCCCAGGAACCCGCCCTGGAACACGTTCCGCCCCTGCGCGTCCTTCCGGTTCACCCACCAGGTGAAGTTAATCATGAGCTTGTGGAACACGCGCTCCAGGAACTCCCAGTCCGCGTCCGCCTCGCACTCCTCCGGGTTGCCGTGCGACTCGTGCCCGCCGGTGCGGAACGTGTGCCGGTGCTTGCGGTCGATCTGGAACACGCGCCACGCGGCCCAGGCGTGGACCGGCGGATTCGCGTCAGAGAAGTTCCACTCGTAGGCCGGTAACTGGCCGTTCGGGTGTGTGTACCACTCGCGGCACAGGAGCAGCAATTGGTCCTTGGCGAACTCCGGGTCGAACGGCGCGAACGCGACCGCGTGGAACGCGGTGTCCCACGCGCAGAAGTACGGGTACTCCCACTTGTCCGGCATCGAGAGAATGTCGGCCGCCTTGAAGTGCTGCCAGTCGCTGTTGCGCGCGTACCAGCGCTGTTCGGGAGGCGTGATGGTCGCCGAATCGCCCTTCAGCCAGCGGTACGTGTCGTACTGGTAGAACTGCTTCGTCCAGATCAGCCCCGCCACCGCCTGGCGCTGCACGCGGCGCGCGTCCGCGTCCGGGATGTCTTGCTGGAAGCTCTCGAAATACTGGTCCGCTTCGGCGATCCGGTCTTTGAAGATCTGATCGAATCCCACGAACGGGTCGTTCGGCCCGTCGGAAGCGTGCCGGAGCCGGCACCGCACCGTGACCGACTGCCCCGGCGGGATCATAAACGTGTAGTGCGCGGCCGCTTTAGTACCTGTCCCCTCCGGGTTCACCGCGGCCCGATTACCGTTAATAACGTACTCGTGGAACCCGTCCTTGAAGTACCCCTCGCCCGGCGCGTTGAACAGCGCGGGCGCGTTCGTTTCGTTGTCGGTGAACAGGTACCCGACGCGATCGATCGGCGGAACATTCTCGTCGAACGCCTCGCCGGACTGCTGGGGGGCGCCGGCCCAGAACCGGTACGCATCCCATTCCGGGTGGAACGCTTTCAGCCCTGCGTGCGACGAGGGCACGAACGCCGGGCGCGGTTGGTCGGGCTTCCAGGCCCAAGTGTTGCGGAACCAGAGCGTCGGCAGAATGTGCAGAGGAGCCGGGTCCGGTCCGCGGTTGTGTGCAGTAACGCGCATCAGGATGTCGCGCGGCCCGGCCTTCGCGTACTCCACGAACACGTCGAAGTACCGGTTGTCGTCGAACACGCCGGAATCGAGGATCTCGTACTCGGGGTCGTGGCGCCCCCGGCGCTTGCTCTCGTCGTGCAGTTTCTCGTAGGGGAAGCGCGCCTGCGGGTACTTGTAGAGCATCTTCAAGTACGAGTGCGTCGGCGTCGCGTCGGCGTAGTAGTACAGCTCCTTCACGTCCTCGCCGTGGTTCCCGTCCTCGTTCGGCAGCCCGAACAGGCGCTCCTTCAGGATCGGGTCCGCGCCGTTCCACAGTGCGAGCGCGAGGCACAGGTACTGGCTGTCGTCGCTAACGCCGGCCAGCCCGTCCTCGCCCCACCGGTACGCGCGCCGGTGCGCGTGCCAGAACGGGAAGTACCCCCAGGGGTCGCCGGTGGGCGAGTAGTCCTCGCGCACGGTGCTCCACTGCCGGTCCGCGAGGTACGGCCCCCACCGCCGCCAGACGGGAAGTTCGTTGGTATCGTTCAACCGATCGAGTTCGGGATTCGATGTCGACATGGAGACTTCCAGGCGAACCCCGCCTGCGAGAGCGGGGGAGAAAGGAATCTGTTGTTTTCCCCCTCCCCTTCAGAGAGAAGGTGAGGGTTCTTCAATCGGGTTCGCCAGCAGTTTACCCCTCCGCCGGCCGCTTGTCCGTTGTAACCCGTTTATCTTCACGGTAGTCTGAACCGACTCACCCGCCTAATCGGAACCCTCCCCATGCGCATTCGTTTGCTGCTCGCTGCCTTGAGTCTTCTCGCCGGTCCACAACTTTACGCTGCGGACTCGTGGCCCGGGTACCGCGGGCCGACCGCCGACGGGCACTTCGCCGGGGCGAACGCGCCGACAAAATGGAGCGAGAAACAGAACGTCATCTGGAAGACCGCGATCCACGGGAAAGGGTGGTCGTCACCCATCGTGCTTGGGGACCAAGTATGGGTGACGACGGCCGACGAGGTACTCGACCCCAACCCAAAGCCGGTCAAGGGCGGTCCCCCGGCCAACCCGGTCAAAGAAGTGACATACTTCGCGGTGTGCGTGGATCGTAAAAGCGGGAAGGTGCTGCACGACGTCAAGCTGTACGTCGATCAGAAGCCCCAATACTGCCACCCGTTCAACAGCTTCGCGTCCCCGACGCCGTTCATCGAAGGTGACCGGGTGTACGCGCACTTCGGCAGCCCCGGAACGTTCTGCGTTGACACCGCGACCGGTAAAGTTTTGTGGGAGCGCGTCGATCTGAAGTGCGACCACTACCGCGGCGCCGCGTCGTCGCCGGTCGTGTACGGCGATCTCCTGTACCTCGTACTCGACGGGGCCGATTACCAGTTCGTTACCGCGCTCGACAAGCGGACCGGCAAAACGGTGTGGACCACCGACCGGAAGATCAAGTATTCGACCGACAACGGCGACTATAAGAAGGCTTACGGCACCCCGGTGCTGTTCACGGTTGGCGGGGCGCAGTGGTTGGTGTGCCCGTCGGCCGAATGCACGATGGCCTACGACCCGAAGACCGGTGCCGAGTTGTGGCGCCTCACACACGGCGGGATGAACGGCGCGGCCCGGCCCGTCATGGCCAACGGGCTGATGTACCTGACCAGCGGGCACACGGGCAAACTGTTCGCGGTGAAACCCGAAGGGCTGGCGGGCGCCGTACCGAAGGAAGCAATTTCGTGGCAGGTCGCGAAGAACGTGTCCACGCGGCCGTCGCTACTGGTGGCCGGCGATCGGCTGTTCATGGTGTCCGATACCGGTATCGCGTCGTGCCTGGAAACCGCGACCGGCAAGGTAGTGTGGACCGAACGGCTCGACGGCGAGTTCTCATCCTCCCCCGTACTCGCCGGCGGAAACGTGTACTTCTGCAACCAGATCGGCAAAACGTTCGTAGTGAAGGCCGACGAAGACTCGTACACGCTCGTGACGGAGAACCGGCTCGACGACGGGTTCATGGCGTCCCCCGCCTTCGCAGACAACGAACTGTTCCTACGAACGAAGACGCACCTCTACGCGATCGGCAAGAAGTGAGCGCTGCTGAGGCGCTGGCCGTATCCGTCGGTCAGCGCCTACTCCGAAAGCGGTAACCACTCGGTCACGTCGAACCGGGAGTGCGGCGACGTCTGCGTGGTCGCGAGTGCTTCGTAGTACGCCGGCTGACACGCCGACAGGATCGCAGCCACTTCCGCCGGCATCAGGTTCCCGTGCTCGCGGCAGAACATCAGATCCGTCGCGGCGCCGTTCACCGAGATCGTCGTCGCGGCCGGTACAGACTTCTTGACCATCGCGGCGAACGCGCTGCCCGACTCCGTTTCGGGGACCAGTACGAACGTCTGTGCGCCGGCTTCGGAACCGCATGCCGGGGCCGAGCGCTCGTGGTAGTCCTTGATCCGAGCGCTCATGTCCACTTTCCGCGCGCGGGACGTCGAGACTTCCACTTCCGTCACGTCCGTCACCGGGAGCAAGTCGCTCAGGAACGCCGTGGTCTGCTCGACCATCGGAGCGACCAGCGTGCGGCCCATGTCCGCGTTCATTTGGCACAGCGCCGTCAGACCGCCGCGCGGTTCGAGTACCAGTTTCTGGAGCGCGACCTCCAACCGGAGCACGTCCTCCGACTTGACCGAAGCCACGATCTTCTTGGCCGAGCGCTCGATGTGCGTTTCGCCCGCGGGGAGCACCACATTCAGAGTGTTCGTCGGGCGGAGCGTCTGCTGGAGCGCCTCTTCTGAGAGCGCGACCGGCGTGTCCGACGACGGGGGTAGGTTCGCGAGCGGGGACTCCATCACGTCGACGAGCAGTTCCATCCGCGTGCGGCAGTACGCGAGTTCCCGCGCCCGGTCCTCGATCCGGGCGCGGAGCGCCCGATAGAACTTCGCGATCGCGTCCGCCAAGTCTTCCTGCAACCGGATGTGCGCGAACACGCGAACCTGATCGAGGAAGTGCCGCATGCTGCGCCCGCTGCGCCCGCCGAAGAAGCTGAACGTACCGCTCCCGGCCTGGCACACGTCGTGAGCAGACTGCACGTCGCTCTTCGCCTGGCGCGCTTTCACCGCGAGTTGTTGGGCACGAGCGTCGGCGGCGTTGGCCCACTCCGAGGACGCCGCAGCGAGCTTTTTCAGAGCGACACTGATCGCTCCCAGTCTGCGCCCGGGGTATTCCTCTAAGGGGCGCACGACCTCTGCGAACTCGTTCCCCCACATCTCCGCGACGCGCTTGACCGATTCCTCCAGCATCTTCGAGGTGCGGCTCCGGCGCACGCTGCTGTCCTGCTCCCCCATCGGGCGCGTGCCGATCAGATCGCGCGCCTGTTCCCACACGGCTCGCGACCACGCCGCCGCGTCGGGCCGGCGGACCGAGCCGTTGAGTTGCGCTTCCAGTCCACTCAGCCAGCGCTCGATCTGGTCGCCGGGTCCGCCGTCCGGCCCGCGGACCGCTTCCTGTTCGATTTGCGCCCGCACCGCGTCCGGCTTCAGGCGCGGATCGTTGACCGCGTGCCCGACGACGTGCTGTACGGGGGTCGGGTCGGCGGGGTCCGCGTCCACCTTCCATTCTTTCAGGAGCCGGATGCAGATCTTCTGCGCCGCGGCCCGGAGGAGCAGCCCGCGCGGGAACCACACGCCATACGTGCCGAACGAGCGGAACGGGCTGCGATCGAACCCGACGGGCCGGGTGCGGAGCTGTTCCAGCACCGGGCCGAGCGGCGTCGTCATATCGTGCGACACGTACCCCGCGAGGTGCGAGAGGCAGTCCCGGAACGAACCGGCGCTGCGCTCCGACATCGGCATCAGGTACGTGGACGTGAACGGCAGCCCGCGGCTCTCGACCTTCGGTCCCTCGTGACCGCCGTACTGCGCGGTGAACGACACCTCCGGATCGGAGAAGTGGTTCAGTTCGGTGATCGTGGCGTACAAGTTCGCGAGTTCCGCGTCCGTCGAGTTCGGGTCGTCGGGAGCGGCCG
>HG799466.1:410048-559905 GCA_000531095.1 Gemmata massiliana
TACACGAACGCGGTTACGGGAGCGTCGACCGGCGTCACCCGCGCGAGCACCCGGCGCACCGCGTACCCGAGGTCCACGAGCATCCCGCCGGACCCGCCGCTCGCGCTGGCGAACACGTACACCTGCGGGGTGCTCCCGCGAACCGTCAGCCCGGTCTGATCGGACGATTGCGCGAGCGATTCCGGATGCGTCGCGATCTGGAACTCGCGCCGCAACCGCGTGACGAACCGCAGATAGTTGTCGCAGAACGCGAGGCGCCCGAGCGACCGGGCGCCTCCGGCCCGCAGGCTCCGCGGGATCGCGTACAGTTTCTCGCGCGGTAACCAGTCGAGGATCTGATCGAGTTGCCGGCGCCGGTACTGCGTGACCGGTTGCAGCGGCACCGGGAACACTTCGTCGGTCCCGAGCGCGACGTCGGGCGGCGCGCTCACGGCCTTGGTGACCGCGTCGGGGTCGCAATCGACGTAGAGGAAACGGAAGCACGGCACCTGGACCACGTCGCCGACGCGGTCCGTGAGCCGGCACCGGATCTCTTGCAGCGCCCGGCGCCCGAAGCTCCCCACACCGATGAGGATCGTCGGCCGCAGCACGCCCAGGTCTTTTTGCGTCGCGGTCACACCGAGCAGGTGGTCTTCGTCGATCTCCGGGTGTTCGTGCGGTGTCGGTTGGGGCCGCGGCGCGCCCGACATCACGGCCGCGCCCCCGCGAACCGGCGCTGGGGGCGTCAGTTCCACGTCGTGAACGGTGCGCCCGACCTTGGCCCACGCTCCCGGCTCGCGCACGCCGCTCCCGGCCTCGGTCCCGCCGCTACTACCGGTCGCGTCCCGCGGACCGCCGAGCGCGCGAATGAACGCAGTGCAGCTCGGCCAGCGCTCGTCCGGGTTCTTCGCCAGCGCCCGGGCTACTACCGGCTGGTCGACCTCCGGGAGCATCGACAGGTCCGGCGGTTCGGACATGTGCTGGAGCGCGAGTTGCCGGATGTTCTTGCCGGCAAAGGGGCGCTTCCCGGTGAGCAACTCGACGTACACGACCGCGAGGCTGTACTGGTCCGAGTGCTTGCTGATCTTGTTCTGGAACGTTTCCGGGGCCGCGTAAATGGGCGTGACGCCGCCCATCAGTCCGGACGAACTGGAGCGCTCGAGTTGCTTCACCAGCCCGAAGTCCGCGACCTTCACACGGTCCGCGACCATGAACAGGTTGCGCGGCTTCACGTCGAGGTGCTGGAGGTTGTGCTTCTCGATCAGGTGGTCCAGACCGACGGCCGCGTCGTCGAGGAACCCCAGGAGGATGTCTCGCGGGATGCCGGGCCGCCCGGCACCCTGGTACTCGACTAGGCACTCGTGCAGGTTCCGGTCGGCCAGTTCCATCACGATGACGAGTTCGCCGCCGACGTCCTGGATCTGCTCGATGGACACGACGAACGGGTGCCGCACCTGTTTGACGCGCTCGAGCGCCTTCAGTTCCTGCACGGCGCGCGCGTCGTCGCCGTCGAGGGCGTTGAGATTACCGTAGACGAACTTGATTGCCTTATGAATGCCGCCGGGCGCGACGCACTTCCACACTTCGCCGAACCCACCGGTCCCGATGGGTTCGATGAGTCGGTAGCCGGGCAGCGGTTCGCCGTCGGGCTCGCGGAGCCAGTTCATGCGTTTGATAACCTGTCCCGGGCGGGAGGACGGTCCGCGCGGGGTGCGAGTTCCGAGAAGTTGCCGTTTGAACCGTAAGTCACACTGTGCAAGAAGTCCAATCGCGTGTACGAAATTGAGGCGGGCGCAAACCGAATTGAGAGCCGGCCGGAATTCCGGCGCGAACCAAATCGGGAACGACGTGTAGACTTTCTAAACGCCGCAGTTCGCCGAGCAACCGATCAGGTGAGTTCAGTCGTTAAATAACTGAGGTGCATTTAGATGCGTCCGAATCAATGGTGGCAGTTCGGTCTGATCGGGGGCAGCGTCCTCACAATCGCCACTGCCACAAAGCTCGCTTCGGCGGTGATACGGGGAACCGTTGGTACAGTCGAATGGGGTGAAACAGGAGGATTCGCGGCTGCGATCTTCGGGATGGGGTTTGTGTGTGGAGTAATAATTTGGGCCGGACGGGGGTTGTCGCAGCGTTTCGGTCCGGTTGGGGACGCAGTCATCGGTCTCGTCGTCATGGAGGCATTCTTCGTATCGTGCATGCTTCTTTTTCAGCCGGAGATGTTGGGAAGCAAATTCGAGAACAACGGGCTCCCCATGCTCGGATTCGCCGTCCCACTCGGTCTGTTTGCCGGTTGGCTAATCGGTCGCGACTTTCGTCCCCAACTGACCGCAGAACAAAGGCGCCGGCGCAAGTTTCTGGAAGAGTTAGAAGATGAGTCTGCGCCTGAAAAACGTGCCTAGTTGGACGCTGTTTGGCCAAGATTGTTTCCCGATGCCACTAGCTTACTGTCAGTAGTTGCCCCCGCCAAATCACGTAATCGCTCACGCCCAACGCGGAGATCGCAGAATGGCCCAAGTTCGTTGCCCCTATTGCCACGAGTACATAGACCGAGCCGAATTCGCGGCGCACGAAGCCGCGCACCGCAAGGCCCGCCCCGACGGGCAGCAAACCGACTACGCCACCTTACCCGAAGAGGAGCGCGAGGACGGCGACCTTGAGGGCGTGCCCCAAGTGTACGTCCACCGAAAGTGCGGCGTGGCCACTGGAATGCCCGAGGAGATCATCCGGAGCTACCTCAAGAATCCGTACATGTACATGGCCGACGCGACGTTCTGCTGCGGGTGCCGCAAACACGTCCCGTTCCGCGACTGTGAATGGACGGAAACCGGAGAAGATCTCCAAACTTACACGGACCGACTGCGCGCAGCGAAACCAGACATGAAGCCCAAAGGGTGCCTGGCCGCGATCGCTTTCATCGGCGCCGGGCTGACCGGAATCATTGCGACCCTTTGTTGAATGCCGCCCCGGAGGGAAGCGTGGAACGCGCCGTCGAGTGGTTCGTGGCGATCACATCACTCCCCATCGGCGCATCCCACTTACTGCGGCCCCGGGATTGGGGCGAGGCGTTCCGCCAGTTGCACGCTTGCGGGCGCCCCGGGGCCTTCGCCAACGGCGGATTGAGTCTGTTCACCGGCGCGGCGATCGTCGCCGGGCACAGCTCCTGGATGTGGCCCGGAGCGGTAATCACCGGGTTCGGGTGGCTCCTGGTGCTCAAAGGAACGGGCGCCCTTCTCGCGCCCGATAAAGCGCTGCAATCGATGGAGCGAGGGCGTCGCTCTCCGCGGGGCTTTGTGGCTGCGGGAGTCATGTCACTGGCAATCGGTGCGTGGGCGTGTTACTGCCTCTGGGTCAACGCGCCGAGTATGTCATGAGCGCCTCGCATTTCAGCCGCACGAGTCGTTCCCCTATGGTGAATCTCCGCCCCGCTCGCGAAAGCGACCTTCCCCATCTCATTGCCCTCGCTCAGCGCTCCTGGTCGAGCGCGTTTAAGGAGTCCGCGCCGGACGCATTTGTTCGAGAATGGCTCGCGCGCGATTTCGAGAACGAGTGGTACCCGAAATACTGGCCCGAAATGACCGTCGCCGAAATCGATGGAGGCGTGGTCGGCCTCGTGCAACCCACGAAGGACGAGATCAACGGACTGTGGGTCGATCCGGCCGCACAATCACAAGGTGTCGGCACCGCCCTGCTCTACCACGGCGAACGGGAAATTGCTTCGGCCGGGTACGACCGCGCGTGGTTGAGTTGTTCCGGCTTCAATCCGAACGCCCGGCGATTTTACCTCTCGCGCGGGTATCGACACGTGCGGAGCGAAGCGAAACCGCGTGCGGGCGGCGCGATCGAAGAAATGTGTTATTACGAGTTTAGCCTTCCGCGCATCCACTCATCTGAATGCTCCCACTCGGGCTGAACCGAACCGTCGCACCAATAAGCCAAAAAACCTAGTCCGGCAAACGCGACCGGACCATAAGTTGCGGTCGGGACAGGCTTCCAGTCGCCCCCGGAGGGCGTGCCGATGAAGACTCGGAAGTCGGCCGAGCCGACGATCACCCGGGACCTGACGCCGGGGCGAACCGCGTGCCCGCACCGCGCGCGGCCCATGTGGGCCGACCACGCCAACCGCCGAACGGTTCACACCCTGGCCGGCGTCACCCGCCTCCACCTGACCATCCGTCGGTGCCGCACCACCGCGTGCGGCGCCTACAAGAAGCCGTACCGACCCGAGGTCGAAGGGGCCGTCGCGCTACCCCGGCACGAGTTCGGGCTCGACGTGATCGCCCTCATCGGGCGGCTCCGGTACGCCGAGCACCGGTCCATCCCCGAGATCCGCGCCCACCTCCTCGGGCGCAACGTCGTTGTGCCCGAGCGCACCGCCACCAACCGGCTCGACCGGTACGACGAGCTCCGGGCCACGTCCCTCACCGACAACGGTCGGCTGAACACGGTTCTGGCCGCCCAGAAGGAGGTGATCCGGGCCATCGACGGGTTGCAAATCGAGCGCCGCACCGATCCCGAGGGGGACATGGTGCGCGTGAATCCCGGCCCGTCGTGAGGCGACCATCAACTGCGTTGGGAACGGTCACGTGCGGCGGCTTCGTCGGCCAGGGAGCGGATATCCGAGCGGGTGACCGGAGTGAGCAGGTCGATTACCGCTCGGTGCCCCCGGATGAGGGCTTCGTATAGCGCGCTGCGGCCGCACCGACCCGGATCGACGTCCCGGTCGTGCTGCTCCGGGAGGACGTTCGGGTCGGCCCCGTCATCGAGCAACATCCGGACGATCTCGATGTTCCCCACGGCCGCCGCAATCATCAGCGGGGTCGCTCCGAGTTCGTCCACCGCATCGGCGGGCACCCCTGCGCCCAACAAAGCACCTACCACACCGACGGCACCGGATTCGATCGCGTACTGAAGCAGTGGAAGCGACCAGAAGGTGCTCGCGAACCGCGGGTGACCGGTCACCGCTGCAATCACGCCGGCCGGGTTGCGCGCGTCGACAGCCGCGTAAGCGCGTTCCAGGATGTCCTGCCACACCTGTTCCTCGGGCGACAGTTCTCCCCTTGAGTTGAACGGGTCCATCAGCACCTCCGGCCCAGCAGGGTAACGGGAACGCGCCACTCATCGACGTTACCGGTCACGACAGCCCCCTCTGCCCAGTCTATCCCGAAGACCTTGCGCGATCCGTCATTCGCACTACGGCCGATCTGTGGAGCGCCGAAATCTCCATCGCTCCGACTCGAACGCGGATGTAAAGTATGCGGTCGGATATGCCGTATTAACGCCCTACCGGGAGATCGCCCGTGAGCGATGGACCGCTGTTCGAGCGCCCGCTCGATGAATTGTTACCGGCGACACACCGCGCCGCCCCGCGCCCGGCCCGTTCCGCCCCAACTGCGGGGCCAGAAACCGTGCGGGACCGACCGGACGTGGAGCTGGTAGCGATCGCGCGGTACCAGAAATGGCTGATCCGGGTCATCCTGCTCCAGATCCTGATCGCCGCCGGGTGGGTCACTGCGGCCATCCTCACCGATCAAATGGACGGCCCTTCCGCGCCGCCCATCGTGGTTTTCGGTATCGTCGCCGCGGTAATCCTCAGTTTGGTCGCGCTGGGCGTCATGATCGCGCTCGCCTCAATGCTGTACAGCCGGACCACGGCGGTCGCGCTCGGCCTGTGTCAGTTCCTCGTGGGCGGGGGTACGATCTTACTGTGCGTCGTGAACGTGCGAGCGACGGCCGAACTGCGACGAAATGGTATCCGGGTCGGGTTACTCGGAGCGCGACGGTCGGACCTGACGGCACTGGTCACACCCCAGCGCGATAAAGATCAGGTGCAAAAGCTGGGGTGGTGATGGCTCGCCAAGTGCCCGCAATGTAACGTGCTTGGAACAAAGCGAGCAGGCGGGTTACGTCCCTCCGCACATTCGGGACGCCGAACATCACACCCGAAGGGGCACGGGTTCCTGCTGGAGCGACGCGACGTCCGCTTTCGGTGGCGCGCCGAAGAGTCGGCGGTACTCGCGGCTGAACTGGGACGGGCTTTCGTACCCCACGCGGAACGCCGCCGAAGCCGCGTCCAGTCCCTCGCCGAGCATCAGGCGCCGGGCTTCCTGGAGCCGGAGCCGCTTCTGGTACTGGAGCGGGCTGAGCGCGGTCACCCGTTTGAAGTGGTGGTGAAGCGCGGACGCGCTCATGCGGACCTCGCGCGCCAGCGCGTCGATGCTGAGCGGCTCGGCGAAGTGGTCCTTCAGCCACCGAATCGCCCGCACGATCCGCTGCGCCGGACCGCCGACGGCCGTGATCTGGCGCAGTCGCGTGCCCTGCTCCCCTGTCAGTATTCGGTAAGTGATCTCGCGGAGCACGAGCGGCGCGAGCGCCGTCACGTCGCGCGGCTGTTCCAGCAAATCGACGAGCCGCGCCACAGCGTCCAGTAACGGCGCCTCCACCGGGCTGACCGCGAGGCCCCGATCGGGCGCACGCGACTCGGGCGCAGCGCCGTCGGCCACCAGTTCCCCGACCACCCCCGCGTCCAAGCCGATCCGCAGCGCGAGGTAGGGTAACTCCGGAGACCCCTCAATGATTTTCCCGGTAACCGGCAGATCCACCGAAACGAGCAGGAACTGCGCCGGATCGTAGCGGTACACTTCATCTGCGAGGTGGACGACCTTGCTGCCCTGCGCGATCAGACACAGAGACGGTTCGTAAAGTACCGCGGTCGGTTGCGTCGGGGCGGAGAACCGGTACAGCGTTAGTTCGGGCACGTCCGTCGGGTGGACGCCGTCCGTGCGCGTTTGCCGGTCGATCACCGCGCCCAAGTCCTTCAACCTTTGGTCACCCACGGTCGCCCCTCACAGAAGCTTCACTCGGCACCGGTCCCGAACCCCGGTTCGGCAGGTCGTGCAGGATTAGGCAATGATCCCGCACGATCAGGTTACCGGCTTCCGCCCCCCGACCTTACGATTTCTCCATACAAACTGGCACCGCCGTGAATAACCGGCCCGATCGGGCGTCGTAGTCCGGTGGTGTAACACGAAACGATCCGCGCGGTATCGGATAACGCTCGCGCGGATCACAGCTTGTGTCGGCGTCCGCACCATTCTCGGTTGGCTCCGTCCCTTTTTAACTCGAACGGAAATTTCGCAATGAGCACAAGAGCTTTCGCGGCCCATAGCGCAACGACCCCGCTCGCGCCGTTCTCGTTCGCGCGCCGGGAACCGCTCGCCACCGACGTACAGATCGAGATCCTGTACTGCGGCGTGTGCCACTCGGACCTGCACCAGGCGCGCAACGAGTGGAGCGAGTTCGCGGGCACCGCGTACCCGTGCGTCCCCGGGCACGAGATCGTCGGCCGCGTGACGAAGGTCGGCAAGGACGTGAAGAAGTTCAAGGCGGGCGATTTCGCCGCGGTCGGGTGCATGGTCGATTCGTGCCGCACCTGCCCAAGTTGCACCCGCGGGCTCGAGCAGTACTGCACCCACTTCCCCACGTTCACCTACAACGCCCCGGACAAGCACTCCGGCGGCGTCACGTTCGGCGGGTACTCCGAGAGCATCGTGGTGGACGAAGCGTTCACCCTGAAGGTCTCGGACAAGGCGAACCTCGCGGCCGTGGCCCCGCTGCTGTGCGCCGGGATCACCACGTACTCGCCGCTGCGCCACTGGGGGGCCGGCCCGGGCAAGAAGGTCGGGATCGTGGGGCTCGGCGGGTTGGGGCACATGGGGGTGAAGTTCGCCCGCGCGTTCGGCGCGCACGTGGTGCTGTTCACCACCTCGCCGAACAAGATCGAGGACGGGAAGCGCCTCGGCGCCCACGAGGTCGTGGTGTCGAAGAACGCGGCGGACATGGCGAAGCACGCGAGCAGCTTCGACTTCGTGCTCGACGCGGTCTCGGCCGAGCACGACATCAACGCCTACCTGTCGCTGCTGAAGCTCGACGGCACGCTGTGCCTCGTCGGGGCGCCGGAGAAGCCGCTGCCGGTAGCGGCGTTCAACCTGCTGCTCCCGCGGCGCCAGTTCGCCGGGTCCGGCATCGGGGGGATCGCGGAAACGCAGGAGATGCTCGACTTCTGCGCCGAGCGCGGGATCACGAGCGACGTGGAACTCATCCCGATCCAGAAGATCAACGAGGCCTACGACCGGCTCCTCAAGGGCGACGTGAAGTACCGCTTCGTCATCGACATGGCCTCGCTGAAGCAGGCCGCTTAATCGGGCGGCCGGTGCCCCGCTCGCAAGGGCGTGGCACCGGCCACGTTCACACACGACGTGCCCCCGGACGAGGTGCAAGGGTACTTGGCTTCGGCCTACTCCGGCTCAAAGGGTCTTCCCTCGTCACCATCCGCATTCCGCGTTTCTGCCACCCGAGTACTCCACATCGCTTCAAACGACTCGAATGTCTCAATGCGGTCCTGATACGGAGAAGTCAGCCAAACGACCTCGTACTCCACCCGCACAGGGTCCGTGACCCGGGACGTATTCCAAACAAGAATGTCACCGTGGGAGCCGTTTCCGAATCGCACAGAACTACGAATCCAGGAACGGACCTCAGCAGTAAGATTTAATCTGTCAAATTGCTCATTGGTAGCTGTTTTCCACACCGACCACTGCCGTTGACCCATATCGCCGCCTTTGGTGGGAACCCAAATCCAGTCGCCACACAACCGACCGCCACCGCAGGCGTGCGCGAACGCCTTCCAAGAACAGGGTAACTGTAAACCGATTTCCTTCTCGAACGCGGCCAACGCACGACTCATCGCTTTCTGAGCAGGGGCCGACCAGAGGCGCTTCCGTCGGCTCTGCCAATCGGCCGCGTACTCGTTCGCCGGTCGCACCTGGAGGTAGCGCTGCTTCCAGTCGGCGCGTTCGAGCAGGACGAGCCAGTCCCGGTCGCACTTCGCGAGTGCCTTCCGCTCGCGCGCGGCGAGTGTGGTGCGTTTCGTCTTGGGGAGGTCAGGGAGCGCCAGTTGCTGGCGCAGCCGGATCAACTCACCGCCGGGGTGGTCGTGTTCATCGAGCCAATCGGCGTAGACCAGTCGGGTGGTCACGTCTTCGGGCCGCTTGAAAATCGCTCCCAGAAATGCCCCGTGCTCGCCGCCGATCATAGCCGCCTCCACTCGGTCCGAGCGACCCGGCAGGCCGGGCAGAACAATACCCCGATCCGGTCGCCCTCGAACGGCCGCCCTTCGGTGGATACCACGTCTTGAGAGGCGTATGGGAACAATTGGCTGCGGGCCTCAACGTACCACCGGGCCAGATCCATGCACCCGTGGAACACCTCGGCCGTGTCCGGCTTCAGCTCGTCGCCGTGCAGGTGGCAGACCAGCAGCGCAGCCGCCAATTCGTTGAAGTCGACAGCGAACTCCGGATGGGCGGCGGTAAAACGGGTCCACACCTGCTCCTGCCAGTACGCCATCCGCCCGCGCAACATCCCGCGCGCAATGAACTTCCGATACTGAACGTCGCCGAGGAACGCGGCGAGCGCCTGTCGAAGTGCTACCGCGTCCGCCATCTGCGAACCTCGTGTGCCCGAGTGATCCAGCGTAGTTCTTGGTTCATTTCGATGCTACTCCTTATCAAGCACCAGATCCACGACCCAGCACCCGCCCACGTGTGGACCCGGACCGCGGCAGTGGTCCAGCACATAGGCACGGTCGCATCCTGCTTCTTGGAGGGCGTCCCCCAGAATCGGCATCGCGCTGAAGTCGCGCGATTCGTACATCTGCGCCGCCAGAGTCAGAACGGTGGAGGATCGCCACGCGGAAGAAAAGGCGAAGGGGCGAAACGGGTTCCCCAAGATGTCGCGCAACAAGGCGCATTGCTGAGCGCGTTCGAGTTGTGGGTCCGCGGCCGCGTCCACGGCGCACTCGGCAGCGAAAGCGAATCGGTCGCGATCATCGCATGCGTTGATGGCCGCGAAAAGCGCCTGGTTCGCCTTGTATTCGGATGCCCCTCCCAGATCTTCGGCCTCGGCGGAGTCGCGTATGGCGTCCAGTTGGGCCACGGACATCTCGTGCGTCGTAGCCGAGCCATCGGCATATCGTTCGGCCACTTCTACGGCCCGGCGCCCGTTGTCACTCGCGAGCAGGGGCCGCACGGACCGCGCGCACGCGACCGCGAACAAGCGGAACTTGCGGTCCGTCAGCAGGTTCTTCTTCCGGCGAGCGCTGCGGAGCAATTCCCCGGGATCAACACACGTCAGCCAGTACGCTTCGGTCATCGGTCGCTCTCCGAGATTGCTCCCAGCCATGACGGGGCGTCACGCCCGGGGCAAGCTCCCTGCGCGAAACACGCCCACCGATCCCCGCGGGAACACAAGTCGATAAGTTCTGCCCGGGTCGTTCGGCACGCGCACCGGGGCGGGCGAGACGCCCGCGGTCCCAGGATAAAGACGTGCCCGCCGCCCTGCCCTCTTGCACCGAGCGCGCACGCGGGTACGCTGAAGACGTTCCTGTGGTTGGTTTAGCTCGTCGCTCTGCGACAGGCTGATGTTGCGTCAGCCGAGAGGACGTTCTCCCTAACGAGCAACAAGAGCGTTGCGTGCTGCTGCGGGGGACAGTCGCCAGGGCGGGGACGCCTCAACTCCTTCGGAGTTGCATTGTCCTTCCTCACCCTGCGTATTACTGCCCGCCTCGCGCCACGCAAGCCCTTCTTGCCCAAGTACAGAAGTAGACGCCGCGGGAACAGAACGAGCCAGGGAACAGTCCCTGGCTCGTGTCGTTCTTGAGAAGTCCGCGCCGCAACCGAACCGAGATGTGAACGTCGCGACGGCAGCTTGCAGCGATCTACACTCCGCTCCCCGATTCGTGGGCCGATAGTTCCAGTTGCTCTTCGCGCGGCGGCGCGTCCATCCAGTCGTGGCCCTGCTGACAGACCAGCATTCGTGCGCCGTTGCTGCTGGTCGCCACGGTCACCACCGGGTGCCCGCACATTGTACACTTGCGTGCGCGGTGGTGCGCGATGCAACTCGCGTTCGCGCACACCCACCGCGTCAGCTCCTCCGGTTCCGGTCCCACGGGCGCGGGCTCCATGTCCTTTCCGCAAACTCGGCAGTTCATTCAACGGTCCTCAAAATGCGAGCGCCTCTTTCTTTCGTGCAATCCGGGTGCCAATGAGCGGTGGCCATAATCGCGAAAGAAAATGACTTCAAGCGCGATTTCGTAGCGGGTCGGTCCCAAGGGCTGTTGTGAGGCAGCGTAACGCGCCCCGTGGACCGGCCCACAACCTGGACAAATTTCCACATTTCCACTTGATGCCGCGACAGTCGAACGGCTACAATAATTCTAAAGCGCGTTCCGAAGCGTTACCAGTGTGAGGCGATCATTCGCAAATACAAGAGCGAAGGGCAAGCGAGAATGTTAGCCGCCGGGGAACGCAATATTCGTTTTCCCCGGCGAAATCGAAGAACGAACAGTTCGCCCCCGGAGATGTTAGCAATTGTTAGCCGCCCCCGTAACCGGGCCGCGGGAATTCGGGCGGAAGTTACAATTAATTCGGCGTGAATTGGAACGCATACAGCTTTGCGCGTTTCAAGCGGATGTGGATTTGTACCGGGCGGCCGGCGAGCGAAGACACGTCGGCCTTCCCCTTCCAGTACACGCACTGGTCGATGAAGTTGCCGCCGACCTCCTCGCAGTCCGCGAACGTGAACCCCGGGACCGGCTTACCGTCCGGCGTTTGTAGCTCAACGAACGCGGTCCCCATCGACCCGGTGTCGATGTTGAGGCGCAACCGGGAACCGCGGAACACGACCGGCGGGGTCCGGAGCCAACCACCCTTGTGGTCCGCATCGGCCGACACGAACCCGTCCAGGCGCTGGCGCACCACACCCACGCCCCCCTCTTGTTTGGCGGCGGTGTCGTACTCGGGGCGCAGGACCGCGGAGTCGTGGAGCCGGCCGGACGAGTAGTAATACTGATACACGTAATTCCCGCGGCGCACGAAGCCCGGGGCCGCTACCGTGTACCACCGGTCCCACTCGTCGGCAAGGCCGGTCGGGATGTAGGCAGTGCGGTCCGGGCGGGTCCACGTCACCCCGTCCCGGCTGACAGCCAGTTGTGCTTCCAGCATCCCGAAATCCTCCCACTGCCCCTTCACCCGGGGGCGGATGAACGGGTGGCGCTGCGGGGAGAAGTGCCGGAAGTGCGAGGGGAACATGAGGTACGCGCCGTCGGCCCACGGGTACGCGCCGGCCGCATTGTAGTAGACGTCCGAGTGCGGGTCGTCCTCTTTGTCCGCGGAGTATACGACCGGGATGTTCTCGATCGACGGGAACGTGCGGTGCTTGGCGGTCTTCGTGTACGGCCACGGTTTGAGCGGATCGTCTGTTTCGATGCGCCCGATCCGGCGCTGGTTCTCCGAATCGTAGTCGAACGCGCGGGTGTAGATCACGTACTTCTTGATGCGCTCGTCCCAGTGAACGATGGCCGGGTTATCGGTGAAGAACGGGAGCACGCGACCGACCTTGGTGAACGTCACGCCGTCGGCCGAGTAGCTCGCGTACACGCCGTGTTTTGCGGGGTCGAACGGTTCGCTGAATTCGAGGTGGAACAGCTTGTATTTCTTCGCCGGGTTGGTCTCGTGCGGGTCGAGGAAGACCGTCGGGAACCAGCCGCCGGGGAGCTTGGTCCCGGTGCGGCGGAACTTCAACCCGTCGTCGCTTTCGAGTATTTGAACGTCTTTGGCCCCGAGGTACAGTCGCACCTTCCCGCTATCGTCGATGACGCGACTGATGTGCCCCTTCAGGAGTTGGTCCTTCTCGTCCCGGAGCGCCCCGAGTTTTTGGGGCGGATTGACTCGAAGTTCGATGCGGTCGCGTGCGGCGATGAACCGGTCGTCGATGAAGAGCTGTTTGCGATCACCGACATCGATCGGAACGGGAGGCGCAGCGAGCGCGAACAACACCAGGGCAGCGAGCATGTGACGTCCTGCGGGAGAAACGAGCGCGGTGGGCTTCTGGGTGGGCTGGGTATTAGACCACGCGCGCCGTGGAGACGCAACCGGTCGCTTAGCACCGGGTGGCAGAAGCGAGGCGCCCGCATGCGTTTGCGAACAAGTGGTGTCGCACAATCACCAGAATGAAACAGCCCTGTTCCGGTCAGAACCGGGTTGCAATTGGGTGCCCCGCGTGCTATTCCGCCGGTTCTCAGTACCGCCAGCAGCCGAAGATCGCCTATGCGTCGCGCCGCGCTACCGGTCCTTTTAGCGATTACCTTCGCGGTCGGTTGCACGCGCGCGCATTACCGCAAATCGGCCGACCGCGCCGCGTACCCGATCGTGGCCGACCGGGAGGCACTCGGACCGGGCTACGGGATCGGCCGGCTCCAGGTGGAACCGCCCCCCGGGTCGCGGCTCGCGGACCCGTTCAACCCCGACCACCCGCCCAAGCCGCCCGACGACCGCGCGGCCGGTACCCTCATGGACCACCCGTACAAGTTCCACGGCTCGCGCTGGTGGGGCAAGGACGGGCACACGGACCTGATCGAACCGGTCGGGTGGGAGGCCGCGCTCGCGCCGGACGAGCACGGCGCGGTCCACCTGAACCAGAACAAGTCCGCCGAGGTCGCGCTGCTCAACAGCCGCGAGTACCAGACCGCGCTCGAAGACGTTTACCTGTCGGCGCTATCACTCACGCTCAACCGGTTCGAGTTCGATCTCCGCTGGTTCGGCCGCAACGCCACCACCTTCAACCACGCCGGGTTACCGGAACCGAACGGATCGAGCACCCTGGTCTCGAACTCGGACCTCGGGTTCAACCGCAACTTCGCCGCCGGGGGGCAGTTACTCGTCGATTTCGCCAACAGCATCGTTTACACGTCCACCGGGGACAACCCGCAGGTGCGCTCGAACCTGCTGTTCAACCTGACGCAGCCGCTGTTGCGCAACTTCGGCCGCAAGGTCCGGCTGGAGGGGCTGACGCAGTCCGAGCGGGACGTGCTGTACGCGGTCCGCGACTTCGCCCGGTTCCGCAAGTCGTTCTACGTGTCGGTGGCGGTGCAGAGCGGCGGGTACCTGGACCTGCTGCTGGCCGTGCAAACGCTGCGCAACTCCGAAGCGAACCTGAAGCGGCAAGAAGAGACGTACCGGCTGTACGCGGAACTGTTCCGCGGCGGGCGCGCGTCGGTCGTCGAAGTGGACCAGTTCTACCAGAGCTTCCAAACGGCCCGGCAGGACGTCCTTAACACCCGGGTCGCGCTGGAGAGCGCCAAGGACCAGTTCAAACTGGTCCTCGGGCTGCCCCCGCGGTTGCCGATCGAACTCGACGTGGCCCCGCTCGACCCGTTCGTCCTCACCGATCCCAAGCTTGAACAGACCCGGGACGATCTGGAGGCGTTCCAGCGCGCCCGGTTGCAGGAGATCGACGCGCCGCCGTCGGTCGAGGTGCTGCGCCGGGTGTTCGCCGCGCTCCGGGACATCGCGAAGAAGGGGCCGAGCGCCGTCGCCTCCGCCGGTGCCGACCTCGACGCCTTCGGGCGCCAGTTCGACGGCCCGGCCCGGCCCGGAGACGACCCGGAGCAACGGGCACGCGACCGAACCACTTACACCAACCTCAAGACCGCGCTGACCGAGGAGGCCGCGGACCTGGAGAAGGTCACGGCCCGGATCGAGCGCGACGCGGCCGGGGTCACCGAGGAAACCCGCAAAGCCGCGTGGGAGGCGTCCGTCGAGGGGGCGAAGCTGCTCCTCGCCGCGCTCGACGGAGTGATCGCGGTCCAGACGCAATCGCGGATCTACCGGATCGAGCTACCGGAAGTGGACGTGTCCCAGGGGCCGGCCCTGGCGTTCGCCAAGGAGAACCGGCTCGACCTCCAGAACCGGCTCGGGCAGGCCACGGACGCCTGGCGCAAAGTGACGGTGGCGGCGAACGCGCTGCGCGGGGGCGTGGACGTGGTCGCGTCCGCGAACCTGGCCACGGACCCAGAACGAAACCAGCCGCTCCGGTTCTCCTCCGAACTGAGCACGTACACGGTCGGGCTCCAGTTAGACGGCCCGCTCAACCGGGTGGCCGAGCGGAACGCCTACCGCTTGAGCCTGATTACTTACCAGCGGGCCAAGCGCTCGGTCGTCGAGCTGTCCGACCGGATCGAGTTCCAGATCCGCCAAGACATGCGGGAACTCGAACGGACGCGCGCGTCGTTCGCGATCGCGCGGCAGCAGGTACTCGCCGCGGCCCGCCAGTACGAGAACTCGCGCCTCAGTCTGGTCGGCCCAAAGGACCAGCGCGCGGCCAACGACTCGACTACGCTCGCCCTGATCCAGGCCCTGAGCAGTTTGCAAGCGGCGCGCAACGCACTGGCCGCGAATTTCGTACTTTTCGAGCAGCGCCGGCTGCAGCTCTTGTTAGATTTAGAGGAACTGCAACTTGATGACCGGGGGTTCCCAACCAATGCTGCCCCTCGAAGCCCCAACCGACCCGGCCCCGCCGCGCCGGCCCCCGCTCCCCGCCCCGGTCCGTAAGCCCGGTCGGTCCGCGCGCACCGTGCGCCTCGTGGGCGCGGCCCTCGTGGTCACCGCAATTGGTTTTGGCGCACCTAAGCTCTGGCCCAAGCACCGCGTCGAAGACGTGCTGACCGCCACAGCCTCCGTCGGCGACCTCGACATCGTGGTATCGGACAAGGGCGAACTCGAGAGCGCCGAGTCGGTCCAGGTGATGTGCGAGGTCGAGGGCGGCGGCAAGATCACCACCATTCTGCCCGAGGGCACGCCCGTCAAGAAGGGCGACGTGGTCGCCCGGTTCGATACCGACGTGCTCCAAAAGGGCATCAACGAACAAGAGGTGAAGTGGGAGCAGGCCGAGGGAAAGGTGAAGGCCGCGGTCAGCGAGCTCGAGGTCCAGAAGAACAAGGCCGAGGGCGAGATCGCGAAGGCGGAACTGGCCCGCACGCTTGCCGACATCGACCTCGAAGCGTACCAGGCGACCCAGGGCGAGTACCAGGCCGAACTGGACAAGCGGAAGGGCACGTTGGAGATGGGCAAAAAAGACTTGAAGGAGGCCGAGGACGCTCTAACATTCACTCGCTCGATGGCCAAAAAGGGGTTCGCGCAACTGGGACAGGTCCGGGTGATGGAGCTGACTCTCGAGGGCAAGAGGTACACCGTATTGCAACAGGAGGCCGACCTCGCGGTGTTCACCAAATACACCAAGAAGCGGAAAATGACCGAACTGGAGGCCAAGGCCAAGGACTCGGTCCGCGACCTGGAGCGGACGGTCAAGAGTCAGGCCGCGGCCACCGAAAAGGCCACCAACGAGGTGAGCGCCGCCCGCAAGACCGCCGAGCTGGAGAAGCGCCAACTCGGGCGGCTCAAGGAGCAGCTCGGCAAGTGCGAGGTGAAAGCCCCCGGGAGCGGCATCGTCATCTACTTCAAGCGCATATGGGACGAGTCGTCCCGCATCCGCCCCGGCGCGCAGGTGTTCTTCCAGCAGCCGATCTTCAGCCTGCCGGACCTGGGGCGGATGAACGTGAAGGTGAAGGTCCACGAGTCGGTGGTGAAGAAGGTCCGCCCCGGGCTGCAAACGACCATGAAAATCGACGCGCTGCCGGGCCACGTGCTGCACGGCAAGGTCGTATCGGTCGCCACGCTCGCGCAGGGCGACGACTGGCGCGGGTCCGGGGTCAAGGAGTACGAGACGGTCGTCTCCATCGCGGACCTGCCGACGGACTCCGGGCTGCGCCCGGGCATGTCGGCGGAGGTCAAGATCCTGGCCAAGACGATACTGGGCGCGCTGACCGTCCCGGTCCAGTCGGTGACCGAGTCCGGCGGCCGGCACGTCTGCTACGTGGTCACCGGCGCCGACATTGAGCGGCGCGAGGTCACCATCGGCGACGGGAGCGACCAGCTCGTCCAGGTGCTCGAAGGGCTGAGTGTCGGCGAGCGCGTCGCCCTCGACGCCCGCAGCCGGGCGTCCGGCGAAGCAGACACCGGCTCATCCGCGCAGCCAGACGCCGCAAAGGACAACAAGAACAAGAGCGCGAAGCCGAAGTGACCGACCGGAGTAGAGCCGACTGTAAAGCTGGCCCTCCCGTACCGTTCCTCCCCACGGCCCTTCGCGTGCCACGCGATGAAGTTCCTGCCGACGATTCCGTCCCGGTTCACCCACCCGCTCAAACTCGGGCTGCGGAGCCTCGCCGCCCACAGACTGCGGACGCTGCTGACGATGCTCGGCATCGTGCTCGGGGTCGCGTCGGTGATCGTCATGCTGGCCGTCGGCGAGGCGGCCCGGTACCAGGCGCTCAAGCAGCTCGAAGACCTCGGGGCCACGACGATCCTGCTACGGAGCGTCAAGCCCACCGATGAACCGACCCAGCGCCAAGGCGTGGACCTGCTCGCCTACGGACTCACGTTCCGGGATCTGGAGCGCATCCGCGCGACCGTGCCGACCGTGACCGCGGCCACCCCGATGCGCGAGTACCGCAAAACGGTCCGCAACCTGGACAAGAAGATGGAGGTCCGGGTGATCGGGGTCACCCCGGACTTCCTGCGCCAGCACAACATCCGGCTCACCGCGGGGCGCGGGATCGAGGGGGGCGACGACGAGTCCTTCGCGCCGGTCGCGGTCCTCGGCTCGGCCGCGGCGGAGACCCTGTTCCCGACCCAAGACCCGATCGGCCGGGCCGTCACCCTGGAGAGCCAGGACCGGTCGCGCGCGTTCACCGTGATCGGCATCGCCGCACCGAAGACGCTGGCCGCGGCCGGGGCCGATAGCGGAGACGCCGATTTCAACAAAGTGATGTTCATCCCCTTCCAGACGGACCGGGTCCGGCTCGGGGTCGAGCTGATGACCATGAAGGCCGGGTCGTTCTCGGTCGAGAAACTGGAGATCAGCCAGGTGACGGTGCGCGTCGGGGACGTGGCCGATGTCCCGCGCACGGCCAAGGCGCTCCAGTCGCTCCTGGACCAGTTCCACCCGCGCAAGGACGTGACGCTCAGCGTCCCGCTTGATCTGCTGCGCAAGGCCGAGGAGACCCAGCGGCTGTTCACGCTGATCCTCGGGTCGATCGCCGGCATCTCGCTCCTGGTCGGCGGGATCGGGATCGTCAACATCATGCTCGCAACGGTGACCGAGCGCACCCGCGAGATCGGCATCCGCCGCGCGCTCGGGGCGCGACAGCGCGACATCGCCTCGCAGTTCCTGGCCGAGGCCGTCCTTCTGTCGGGGTGCGGGGGGATCGTCGGGGTCGCGCTGGGGATCGGGCTCGCGTTCGTGGTGAGCGGGGTGATCGGGCTGCCGACGATCATCCGCTTGTGGTCGCCGCTGCTGGCGGTCGGGGTGGCGCTGGTGGTCGGGCTGATATCCGGGGTGCTCCCGGCGCGCCGGGCGGCCCGCCTCGACCCGGTCGAAGCGCTCCGGCACGTGTGACCGCACACCGCAACAAAGGTTCGGAACGGCACCTCTCTCACGTGAAGGGAACCCGCGCATGAAGGTCGCACTCGCGCCTGCCGCGTTCGTTCTTGCAGCGCTCGTTTCACCTACCCCGGCCCGCGCTGCCGATGGTGCGCCGCCGGTCAGTCCCGAGGTCACTGCGGCGCTGCAGCCGTACCTCGACAACTACAAGATCGCGGGGATCATCGGCGTCGTCGCCGACAAGACCGGGAAGGTTCATTACAAGAACCTAATGGGGTTCGCGGACGTCGAGGCGAAGAAGGCGATCAGCGAAGACAACGTCTTCTGGATCGCGTCGATGACGAAAATGTTTACCAGCGCCTCCATCATGATGCTGGTGGACGAGGGCAAGGTCAGCCTGGACGACCCAGTGACCAAGTTCATCCCGCAGCTCAGCAAGTGGATGGTCGTTGAGGAGCGGGATCAGGCCCACGTTCTGCTGAAGCCCCCGGCGCGCCCGGTCACGATCCGGCACCTGCTCAGCCACACCAGCGGCCTCGCCGGTTCGTCCGAGCTTCAACAGATCACGGGTTCGGACAGCACCCCGCTGAAGGCCCGCGCCCTGAGTTCAGTGACCGGGCCGCTCCAGTCGCACCCCGGCGACAAGTACGCCTACGGCAACCAGGGCATGAACGTCGCCGCGCGCGTCGTCGAAGTGGTCAGCGGCACGCCCTACGAGACATTCCTCCAGAAGCGCTTCTTCGACCCGCTGGGGATGAGGGAGACTACTTTCTGGCCGAGCGACTCGCAGGTCGCTCGGCTGACCAGCGCGTATGGCCCGAACAAGCAGAAGAACGGGTGCGCCCGGGGCGACGTCGGCTTCCTGACCAAGCCTCTGAGCGACCGGACGCGCCGGTTCCCCGAGGCCGGGGGCGGCCTGTTCTCCACCACGCACGACATTTTCCGTTACGGGTTGATGCTGGCCAACGACGGCGAACTGGACGGCAAGCGCTACCTGTCGCACGCAGCAATGGACGAACTGCGCAAGGAGCAAACCGGGAAGACCAAGGTCAATTACAGCCTGGGCTACCACCTGCGCAACGGCATGTTCGGCCACGACGGGGCCTACGGCACCGACCTGTCCGTCGACCCCAAGACGGGCTATGGTGGCGATTTTCATGGTGCAATGCACGAGCGGCGACCAGTGGGCGGCCCGCGATCTGTTCCTCAAAACGGCCACGAAGGTGTTTCCCAAATGAGCGCTCGACCCGCACCGCGACCGAAGTGCACAGGCGCGGTGGCAGTAAAGTTGAGCCGGCGCGCCCGAGTTCGTTGTTCTTTCGCGCCCCGACGGTATTCTTAACAGCGCGAGATGATTTCTGTTTCGGCCCCAAGCGGCCCTTTCAACCGGCCCCGCGTCGGCCGTTAAGACGCACAAGTAGTGGGTGTAAAAGTGACCGTTCGCGAGGGCGAACCCCTGGAAGTGGCGCTCGTGCGGTTCCAGGGACTCGTGCGGCGCTACGGCCCGCCGGGGACCAACGTGAAGCGCCCCAAGTGGCACAAGAACCAGCTCACGTTCTACCTCAAGTCGAGCGCGCGGCGCCGGCGCGACGAACTCCGGGACGCATTCGAGACCTACGCGGGCGAGTGCAACCGGCGGCAGTTGGTGTGCGTCATTCGGCGCAAAATCAAGCGCCGGAAGGAGCACTTCGGCGCCGCCCCGGTAGTCGTGCGGTACCTGCCGCGGTAAGCGAGGGGTAATTCGGGGACCGACCACGGTTCGCGATCGAGATCAGCGGCTTCACGGCCCGCGTGCCCCAGCGTCCCCAGGCATTGAAGTCGTGAATAGTATCCGCCCCTCCTTCATCTACTTACCACCGATGTGCGGAGAGGATTTCGACGCCGAACATCTTCGGTCAATCGAGGGCTTTACGAGGGGGGCGCGAACCGGTATCCTTTTCCATGCGTCACTCAGCAGAAGGGTTCGGTGGCGTACCTGGCGATGAGTTGACCGAGAAAGTAAGCACCTGGAGAGGTGGCTGAGTGGTCGAAAGCACCGCTTTGCTAAAGCGGCGTAGAGGTAAAACTCTACCGCGGGTTCGAATCCCGCCCTCTCCGCTCTGGATGTAATCGGCAATCCCCGATTACCCTCAACCCCTTGGGAAACCAGGGGGTTGTGCTTTTCCGGTTCATTCATGCCAGCGGTGTTCCCGTCCTCAACAATCCTCAAATTTTCTCCCCGGTTACCGCCTTCTGCTGCTCCTGAGTTGGCTCGACGAAGTTGAGTCCGGGCCCGCCGGTCGTGCTGCCGTCAAGAAGCCGCACGACCGGCGTCGGAAGTTTGTTGACCACGGAACCCAGATCACCGAGCCGCGTGCGGGCGTATCGTGATGTCGTCAACCGTGGATCGCTATGGCGTGCGAGCGTCATTGCTTGTTTCAAATCCGCACCGGTGCGAAGAACGTCCGAAATGTATGGAGTTGCCCACGAATAGTGGACAGCGTTTAGCGGTGGGGTTGGTTATGCGTCCGCTCGTACTCGTCCGGGGCCACGTACCCCAGAGCCGAGTGTCGGCGGACGCGGTTGTAGAACACCTCGATGTACTCGAAGATGCTCGACCTCGCTTGGTCGCGGGTGGCGTAGTCCTCGTCGTGAACCAACTCCTTCTTCAGGCTGGCGAAGAACGACTCCATCGGCGCGTCGTCCCCGCAGTCCCCGCGCCGGCTCATGCGGCACGCGATCCGCTCCTCACGTAACCGACGTTGGTAGTGCTCGCTCGCGTACTGGCTCCCGCGATCCGAGTGCGCGACCAGGCCCGAAGGCGAAGCCCCCTTGAGAGAGAGGCGGCGGGCCAGCGCCATCCCCAGCGCGTCCACCAGTCGGCTGGTCATCGCGTCGTCCATCGACCCGCCCGCGACCATGCGGCCGAACAGATCCTCGACGACCGCCAGGTACAACCACCCCTCGCGCGTCGGGACGTAGGTGATGTCGGCACACCAGCGCTCGTTCGGCTCCTCCGGGTCGAATGCCCGATCCAACACGTTCTCGGCCACCGGCCGCGCGTGGTTGGAATCGGTCGTCTGGCGGAACTTCCGCTTGGTCTTCGCGGCGATCCCGGCCTCGCGCGTGACCCGGGCCACGAGGTTCACGCAGCACTCGTGCCCCCGGCTCACCGGTAATGGCCCTACGGTCGGGACATGTTGTACAGTCGTATGAAGTACGATACGGTGCCGAGGTGATTCCTTGGGCACTTGGAGAACGTGAGGGCCTTCCGGACGAACCGGGCGCACCGTTGCCGTAGTGTGAGCCAGAAGCGCTCGACGTGTGCGGTGCGGCCCGTGTCCTTACCCACGGCCCGGTGCCGGGCTTTGGGAATGACGACCCGGTATGAGGCGAGGAAATCGGTGTACACGGTGCCCCCGGTCCGGTACCCGCGCGGGAGCGCGTCCCAGAGGCCCCGGGCCGTTGCCGCGGACCGGTCCCCGAGGACCATTGCCAGGATCCGCCGGGTGCTCGCGTCGAGAGCCACCCAGACCCACCGCACGTCGGCCTTGGTGCCCACGAAACTCCACAGCTCGTCGGCCTCGATCACGACCGGGCCGGTCTTTTTGGGGGCGCTCCGGGATCATGCGGGGTGCGGTCCCGGTACCGTTGGTTGACAAACCCTCGGAGCCACGACCGGGACACCCCGACGGCACGCGCGATGGCCCGGAGCCCGACGCGCGATGGCCCGGAGCCGGCGGACCAGCGCCCTGGTGACCTCCGGGACCGGACCGGTCTTCGGGGCCGCGACGAACCGCCGGTCGCACCCACGGCATCGGAACCCCGGGGTGCCCGAATGGGTGAGGCCGTTACGGGCAACGTGCGTCGCACCGCATCGAGGGCACGGCGGAACCGGAGGCGGAGAAGGAGTTGAGGCGGACATCTTAACAACTCACGGCGATCCCGACCGTAGGGCCACTACCCACTCGCGAACGGTGCCCTGAATAAACGGGCTTCGCGAACGAAGACACCGTAAGCTGTACCCGTCCCATCGGTCCGACCATTTGTTCGAGGAGTCACATGAGTCCGGCCATTGAAACACGCGGACTGACCCGGGACTTCGGCGACTTCCGCGCCGTGGACGGGATCGACCTGCGGGTCGAGCGCGGCACCTTTTACGGGTTCCTGGGACCGAACGGGGCCGGCAAGTCCACCACCATCAAGATGCTCACCGGCCTGCTCGCGCCGAGCGAGGGTACGGTCCGCGTGCTCGATCGAGATATTCTCGATCCCAAGCAGTCCCTCGACGCCAAGCGGCACATCGGCGTGATCGCCGAGAACCTGTCGCTGTTCGACAACTTGACAGCACGCGAGTACCTGACGTTCGTCGGCCGCATGTACCTGATGCCCCGCGACACGATCCGTCAACGATCCGCGGAGCTGCTCGACGTGCTAGGGCTGGCCAACGAGGAAAAGAAGCTCACGCTCGAATACTCGCACGGGATGAAGAAAAAGCTCGCGCTGGCCGCGGCGCTGTTACCGAACCCGGACCTGCTGTTCCTCGACGAACCGTTCGAGGGAGTGGACGCGATCACATCGCGTGTCATCCGCGATCTACTGGCCGGATTCGTGGCCCGCGGGTCCACCGTATTTCTCACGTCGCACGTGTTGGAAATCGTGGAGCGCCTCTGCACCCACGTCGGGATCATCACGGGCGGGCGGCTCACCGAACAGGCGTCGCTGGAAAGCATCCGGCAGGGCGATTCCCTGGAGAACCGGTTCATCCAGTTGGCCGGCGCGGACGCGACGGCCACGTCGAAGCTGGCCTGGCTGGAGGTCGCCCAGTGAACCGCGAACACCTTTCAGCGTTCCTGTGGCTCCGCTGGCGGTTGCGATACAACCAGTTCCGGAAGGCCGGGCCGCTCAACGCCGCACTTTACGTCGTTTTCGTGGTCTGCGCGCTGATCGCCGCGGTCGGGTTACTCATCACCGGGTTCCTGGTCGGCTTCTTTGCCCTCCCCCACGCATCCCCCGCGGTGCGATTGCTGGTTTGGGACGGTATCGTCGTCGCGTTCCTGTTCTTTTGGACCATTGGCCTGTTGACCGAACTCCAGCGCACAGAGGGGTTAGCTCTCGATAAGGTCATGCACTTACCGGTGTCCCCATCCGGGGCGTTCGTCATCAACTACGTCAGTTCGCTGTTTAGTCTGACGCTGATTACATTCGTGCCCGCAATGTTTGGACTGATTATTGGGGACGTGTGCGCGGGATCGGTATCGGTGCTTCTGGCGCTCCCGCTCCTGGCGGCGTTCGTGCTGGCGGTCACCGGCGTTACGTACCAGTTCCAGGGGTGGCTCGCGTCCCTCATGGCCAACCCGCGCCGGCGCCGGGCCATCATCGTGGGCGTGACGACCGGTTTCATCCTCCTGGCCCAAATACCGAACCTGTTGAACATCACGCGCCCGTGGGGTGGCGCGTCCAAGGGCGATGCTAAAAGTGATGCCGCAGTCCAGTTGAACGACCAGCGCGCGGCAGCGAGTGCGGACCTCGCGGCCCAGAAAATCACACTTGAACAGTACCAGCAGCGGGAAAAAGAACTTCAACAGGAGTTCAAGGACCGGCAAGCACGCGAGTCCCAACAGGCGCTGGAGAAGACCGGAAACATCGCACGAGTTGCAAGCACGGCGATTCCTCCGGGGTGGCTCGCACTTGGGGCATCGGAACTCGCGGCCGGGTCGGTGCTTCCCGCGCTCCTCGGCACACTCGGGCTGGGGGCGATCGGTTTCGCGAGCCTCCGGCGCGCGTACCGCACCACGCTCAGGCTCTATTCGGGCGAGTTCACCGGTCAGGGCCGCCAAGCGCCTTCTGTGCAAGCCGCCCCGATAGATCCGAGCCGCGTGCGCCTGCTGGAGCGATCCGTCCCGTGGGTCTCGGAACAAGCCTCGGTGGTCGCGTTCACCACGTTTCGGTCGCTGATCCGGGCGCCCGAAGTGAAAATGACGCTCATCGCTCCCTTCATCATGCTGATCGTGTTCGGCGGGAGCGCAATGTCCGCAAAGGCCGAGATACCAGAAGCGGTCCGGCCACTGATCGCGCTCGGGTCCGGGGTCGCGGTGCTGCTCGTTTGTGGGGTGCAACTGATCGGGAACCAGTTCGGGTTCGACCGGTCCGGGTTCCGGGCCTACGTCCTCTCCCCAGTTCCGCGGCGCGAGATCCTTCTGGGTAAGAACCTGGCACTGGTCCCGTTCGGCGTGGGTATGGGGTTGGCCGTGGTCCTGATCGCGGGGATCGCGTACCCGATGCGGATCGACCACTACCCCGCGGTGGCCGCACAATTAGTGACCGCGTACCTCGTGTTCTGCGTGCTGGCGAACGCACTTTCGATCCTGTCCCCGATCCGGATGGCCGCGGGGTCCATGC
The DNA here is from genome assembly GCA_000531095.1 of Gemmata massiliana. Classification (GTDB taxonomy): domain Bacteria; phylum Planctomycetota; class Planctomycetia; order Gemmatales; family Gemmataceae; genus Gemmata; species Gemmata massiliana. Next base: position 434,742 of record HG799466.1, read on the forward strand.
AGCCGAGTCGCGTGAAAATGCTCCCCGTGTTACTCCAGATGGCGTTCCTGGCGGTTCTTCCCGTCGTGCTACTTCCGGTCGCGATCCCGTTGGGCGTCGAGTTACTTCTGGCCGAGCTGAGCGAAATCCGAGGGTGGCCGGTGTCTCTGGTCCTGTCGATACTCGGGCTGGGAATCGCGGCACTCGCTTACCGAGCCGTGCTGTCGAGCGAGGGGCGCTGGCTGGCACTCCGCGAGAAAGCCATCCTGGAAATCGTCACACACAAGGAAGAGTGATCCGCGGCGCATAAAATCAAATTCGGGGTGCAAAAGTGCGCCTCGACTCAATTCTGCGACGGATGCGGCGAATCACTGGCGGGGTCGTCACCAGGGCGACCCCACACCACTTCCCCAACGAGAGCGACGATGAGACACGTCCAACATGCGTTCCTGGCGTTCGGATTCGCCCTCGCGGTAACTGCGCCTGCCCGGGCCGACGATGCCGCGGACGCACGGGCACTGGTCGAAAAGGCCGTCAAAGCCCACGGCGGGCAGGAAAAACTCGAAAAACTGCCGGCGATCGTCACGAAGTTCAAGGGCACGTTCCACGGCATGGGAGAAGGCATCCCGATGAGCGGCGAAATCTCCGTCCAGGGAGCGGACCGCCAGCGGGTCGAAATTGAAGTGGAGGCCGGCGGGCAGAAGATCCCGATCACCATCGTCGTGACGAGCGACAAGGGCTGGACCAAGATCGCCAAGGACACCAAGGAGATGGATAAAGACGAACTCAAGGAGGCGCTGGAACAGGCCCACGGCGCGTGGGTGGCGACCCTCGCCCCGCTCAAGGACAAAAAGTTCACCCTTTCCACTATTGGCGAAATGGAGATCGAGAAGCGGCCGGCGCTGGGCGTCAAGGTGTCGTGCAAGGGGCACCGCGACGTCGATCTCTACTTCGACAAGGAGAGCGGCATGTTGGTCAAAACCGAGGGCCGCGTGAAGGACGAGGGCAGCGGCCAAGAGGTTACCGAAGAGTCGTTCCACAGCGATTACAAGGACGTTCAGGGCACCAAGCAGCCCATGAAATTCACCGTGAAGCGGAACGGCAAGCTGTTCATGGAGGGCGAATCGTCTGAGGTTCTGCTCTCGGAAAAGCTCGACGCAAGCACTTTCGCCAAGCCGTAAGATCAGGTCGTTACATACTGGAGGGGTCGTTGACTTTGTGTTCAACGACCCCTCCACGCTTTTTCGCGTGCTACACAGCCTCTCCAGATATCGAACTTAACGCGAGCAACTCACACGCCCTCTGGTTAGAATGCGGCTCCGCACGAAGTTCTCCCCACCCCGGAGCCGCTCATGTCTCTCCCCTCTCGGCGCGAGTTCGTTTGCACCGCGGCGGCGGCCGCTGTGAGTGTTTCGGAGGGCTCGCTCTCCCGCACCACCGCCGGTGAAGACGCAAAGGCCAATATTTGGGGCCGCGCGATCCTCCCGCAACCGTTCGAGAAAGCGCCGTTCCACGAAGTGAAGGTTCCGGCCTGGGTGCAAGACAGCACCGGCGCTGGGTACACGCTCTCGGTCATGAGTACCGAGCAGCGCAAGGAAGCCGCGAACGCGGGCGTCACCATTAGCGAAATGGGCTTCGTCGATCCGTTCTTCGCATACTACGACAGCAAACTCCTCAAGCGGCGCAATCCGCACGTCGCCCCCGGTAGCCTCAAAAAAGACATCGCCGAATACCAGAAACTCGGCGTGCGCGTCCTCGGCGTGTACCCGCCCACGCTCCAGGCGGAAGTGTGGGAGCTGCACCCCGACTGGCGCCGGGTCGCGACCGATACCGATCAGATCCCCGAAATCGATCTGAAGAAATTCCCGCACGGCGGGATGCTCTGCCCGCTCGGGCCGTATGGTGATTTCTTCATCGATGTGCTCGCCGAAATCGTCACCGAGTTCCCGGCCGTGAGCGCGTTCAGCTTCGACGGTCTGCACCACGGCGGTGGGTGTTACTGCAAGCACTGCCGTGCGAACTACAAGAAGGACACCGGCAACGCGATCCCCAAGCACGACATGCAGAGCGAGGGCTTCCGCAAGTACCTGCACTGGGCCGACCGCAAGCTCGAAGACCTTGTTCAGCGGATGCAGACGCGACTCAAGAAGATCACCCCCGACATCGCGCTCGTGACCTGGACCACAAACGCCGGGCGGTTCGGGCACCTGCTCGACATCCCGCGGAACATGCCCGCCCGCATGAACCTCCTGTTCGACGCACCGGACCAGGAGTTCTGGTTGGATGAAACGAACCGCGGGTCGAGCATCGTCCCGGCGTTCGGCGTGGCCTACGTCTGGGCCGTGTCGAACCACCGCGTCGCGTTCGCCGAACCGTATCTGATGAGCCGCGGGAACCCCTACGGCAAGGACAGCTTCCCGGCCCACGAAATCGAGCGCCGGATGATGCTCGCACTCACACACGGCGCCGGACCGAGCCTTGCGATACTCCAGCCCGAGAACCTGAAGCCAGCGGTACACCACTGTTTGGCCGAAGTGAAGAAGCGCAAACCGTGGCTGACGCACAAAGCGCCCGAACCGTGGGCCGCGATCCTGGTGAGCGACAACACCCGCACCTTCTACGGCCGCTCGCCGGGGCAGGTCGAAGACCGCTACCTCGCGAACGTGTTCGGTTTCTTCCGGGCCGCACTGGAAGAACACCTGCCCGTCGCACTCGTCAACGACTGGAACCTCACTCCCGCCGACCTCGCGAAGTACAAGGTGCTGGTACTCCCAAACGCAGCGTGCCTGAGTGACACCCAGTGCGATGCGATCCGAAAGTTCGTCGAACGCGGCGGCGGACTGGTCGCGAGCCTCGATACGGGTCTGTGCGACGAGTTCGGCACGCCGCGCAAAGCTCCGGCGCTGACCGACGTGCTCGGTGCGACTCATAGGGGAGTCGCGGTTGCGGGGAAAATCAACGACAAGATCGACGAGAATTTCGCACGCACGCTACCACCGGAATACTGGACGAAGCGCAAGGGCGTGTGGGATTTCAAGCGCGGAGCGAACCCGCAATCCTTCCTCGACACCGAGAAGCTCACAGATCTACTCGGCAAGGCGCTCGTGACCTTTAAGGGGCCGGTCGCCCGCGTCGAACCGCTCCCCAAAAGCTCAGTCGACGCGACCGTGCGCACGAAGGACACGCAGGAACCGGAACTGCCCGCGGTGGTGTCGCACAAGTTCGGTGCGGGCAAGGTCGTGTACCTCGCGGCCGGTGTTGATGCGGCCCATTACTCGTCGTCGTACCCGTACTACCGGCTCGTGCTCGCCGGGGCGGTGCGCGCAGTCGCAAGTACCCCGCCTCCGGTCGAAGTCAACGCCCCGATGTGCGTGCAGGTCAACACGGTGCGCCAGACCAAGAACGGCGAACGGCTCGTCATTCACCTGTTCAACGACGTGAACACGACCGCGGGTCACGGGCACCCCGCGGAAGAAGTTCCGCTGCGCGAGGAAGTGATCCCGATCCACGACATCGAGATCAAGCTGCGGGGCTACAACGTGAAGGAAGTTCGCCAGGAACCGGGCGCTCACGGTTTGAAGTTCACGAAAACCGGTGACGTAGTGACGTTCACCGTGCCAAAGCTCCGCGTTCACACAATGGCGGTGGTGGAGTTGGGTTGAGGTTCAAAGAGATTTGACGGCGACTGCGCTCGGCACAATCCATGTGGCGAGCGCAGAGCAACTACGCATCACGCCAGCGCCGCGCGGGTACGCTTCACGACCGGTGAATCGGGTGCGTCCGAGCCTTTCAGCCAGAAGACGGTCGCGGCCAGGAACCGGTCGCGCCACTCCGGTGTGATGAACGCCGCGTCTTCCATCACCGACGCGCTGAACTTGTAGTCGTGTGAGTCGGTGCCCTTCAGGAAGATCAGTCGGCGCCCCTCGTCGATCAGCTCTTTCGCAGCGGCGGGATTTCCGCTCAAAACGCTGAGCGCGGTTTGCGCGGCCTTCTCCTTGTTACGCGACAGTTCGCCATACACTTGCGGTACCGTGAACTTGGCGTTCTCGTCGCGTGGGGAAAGTTCATCGATCTTCACGTCACCTATTTTCCCGCGCGACTTCATCGCGTCGCGGAACAGCGGCAGGAACGACGCGGCTTGCAAGAGCGTGAATTGCCGCAGCGCGGCGTCGTTGGTGGTGCGGTAGGCGTAGTGCAGCGCGTTCAATGTCGTGAGCGTGTGCAAGCTCACGATGCCCGGTTGCCGCATCAGGAGTTCGCCGGCACCGAGGAACATCCCGTCCCAAACCGAACGCGGAGCCGCTCCACTTTGGGTGAGTGTGGTCACAGTTTGGGCCAAGTCGTCTGCTGATCCCGTCCGCAACTCACTCAACACATCCGTGGTCGCAGAACGTGCGGGTTTGGTCGCGTTCGCGGCGCGGAATTCTTTCGCGCGCTGTGCGTTCTTGCGCCCGGGGCGGTCCGGTTCGAGATCCTCTTTCGCGGGGTTCTTGCCATCGTGCTTGAGCAGCGCAAATGCGAGCGAGCGCAACACTGGCTCCGCGTGGTGCCAGCCGATCACGTCCAGCACGCGGAACGCATTGCACACGTAGATGATCTTGTGCCCAATGTCGCGGAAGTCGCGGCTGCCGTACTTCGCGAACAGGTCGAACAGTTCGCCCGCGGTCGCTGTGCGCACCAAACCAGCCACCGCCGCGTCCGCGGCTTCGACGTCCCAGTTGTCCATCGCGGTTACGAATGTTTCGCGCGCTTGTGGCGCGGTCGGAACCTTCGATTCGTCGGCCGGCTTCATCCGCCAGCCGCTCTCTTTTAGATTGGTGGCCTGTGCGCTTTTGAAGTTATCGAGCGCCCAGAACAGCGGGAGCCAGCGCTCGTTGTCCGGCCCCGCGAGCGCGGCCTGGTGCGCCGAGTTCACCACCAGCACCGCGTGGAACTTGAACCCGACGCTCGGGCGCGGTTGCACGTTGCGCACGCCCGCGAGCAACAGCCCCGCGAGCACGTCGCGGTACGCCAATCCCTTCTTGATGCGTGCCCCGATCTCTTCGAGCAGTTTGTCGCGGTTGGTGTCCTCGATGAGGCGCACGAGTGGTTCGATGTCGGGTGCGAGCCGCACCAAGTCTTTGTCGAGTTTCGCGTCGTCGGCGCTCACAATGGGGAGCCCGGAGAGGAACCCGAGGCTCCCCGCGCCCAGCGCGGCGGACGTTTGGAGGAACGATCTGCGGTCGGGAGACGTGGACATGCTATCGCTCCGGGAGAGGTGGGCGATCCGAGCGCATTGTACCGCGTCACGAGTCGTCGCGCGAAGAACGGTCCCGGCGCTTCACGAGCGTGACGCGGTTGCCGGTCGCATTGTACCGCACTTCGTCCATGAACGCGCGCATCAGGAGCACGCCGCGCCCGCTCGCGCGCTCGATGAACTCGGGATCGAGCGGGTCGGGCAGCTTCGTGACGTCGAACCCCGGCCCCTGATCGAGGATGACGAACGTGGCCCGGGCGGGAGTGAGTCGCGCGGTGACCCGCACCCGGCGCGCGCTGTACGGTTCGCTCCCTCGGCGCTCGCGGGCTAGTTTGTGGAACTCCTCGTCACCGTTCTCGCGCAGGTCGGAACTCACTTCCAAGTTGCCGTGGTAGATGGCGTTAAGAAGGGCTTCTTCGATCGCGATACCGGCCCGGGTCGCTCCGGTGAGGTCGCACAATCCCATTTCGATCAAATCTTCACGAAACTGAGCGACGAGCGGCGGGACCAACTGCGGATCGCTCTCGATGATGTACTGCGAACTGCGGCGCGTCATCCCCTGGAGAATCTGGTACCGCCGGTGGGCCGCCTGACCAACGGACAAAACGCGATCGAGGACCGGGATCAGATCGTGCGCGAGGGACTGCTTCGCGACGTAGTCCGCGGCCCCGGCCTTGAGCGCGGCGACGGCCACACGCTCGCTCCCGCTGCCGGTCATGAGCACGACCGGCACGCGCGCGAACTGCTCGCGCACTTTCTCCACGAGCGTCAGCCCGTCCATCCCGCTCATGTTCATGTCGGTCAGGAGCAGGGCCGGTTGCGATTTGGTGATGGCCGCGAGCGCTTCCTCGCCGCTCCGGGCGAACGCGACGCGCCAGCCGCCCTGCTGTTCGAGGAGCCGCCCCACGTAGCGCTGTTCGAGGAGCGAATCGTCCGCGACGAGAATAACCGGCAGGTCCGGTACCGCGTTGGGCGCAGGAACAGGGGGCGGGCCGGCCATCGGCGGCTACCTCGCGGCACGGGCGACGTGTGCAGTGTGCGAAAATTCTACCAAATTCCCGGTCCGGTGGCACAACCGACGGGTTCTCGAATGTTAAGTGGTTCGTCAGTTATTATAAACGAAGGCGCTCGCGTTATCTGGACGCGCATTGTGGTATCCGGCGGTATGATTTGCGGCACAATGTGAGTGCCCAGCCGGATACCCTACTAAAACCTGTGCCAGAAATGACAACGGCCGGCATGAGCCGGCCGAGTGTTCGATCGATCGAATCCGCACTACGCTTTCGGCTGTTCCGCGGGTGCAGCGGCAGGAGCCGCCTTCGGAGCGGACTTCTTGGCCTTCCGCTTGGCTTCGCGCTCCGCCTTCACCTTCACTTGCCGTTCCTTTTCGGCGGCGGCGAATTTTTCCATCTCTGCGTTCACCTTCAGGCGCTCGTCCTTCGGGAGGTACACGCCCGGCCCGAGGCGCTGTTCGTACTTCTTGCGGCGCTTTTCGGTCGCCTTCCGCTTTACGGTCGCGGGATTACCCATGATCGACTCCGTTAATGGTCTGTGTGCCTAAACTGATTCGGTTTAAGGTATCAGTGCGGTACACGAACGTCGAGGGCGGGCGAGCGATCATGGACCTGGAAGTGTTTCGTCAGTTGTTGACCCCTGTGGGACAGGGCGCGCTGCGCCAGGCGGTCACCCTTCAGCCCACCGAAGCGACTTTTCTTGCGAATTCCGCGGCGCTCCGCAAGCATCATTCGCCGGAACTTGCGAAGACCGCCCTCGAAACGGCTCTCCTGCGGCTCAAAGCACGCGACAAGTTCACCGACGCAGACCAGATGTATTTCACGCGAGAGGCGCTCGAACAATCCACGAGCGACGTCGTGGCCCGTCACCGGACCGCTCGATTCACGGGCTTTGGTCGTGTCGCGGACCTGTGCTGCGGGATCGGCGGCGACGCCCTCGCGTTTGCCTCAGCGGGGCTGATAGTGGAGGCCGTGGACCTCGATCCGCTGCGGATCGCCATGACAGAAGCGAACGCCGCGGCAGTGGGAGTCAGCGATCGGGTCCGAGTGATCGTAGGAGATGCACTGACTGTACCGCTCGAAGCGAAAGCCGCGTTCGCCGACCCGAACCGACGCAGCGAAAACCGCCGGTTCCTCAGTCCGGAAGATTACACGCCCTCATTAAGTGCGATTCGGGCACGATTCCCGTCAAACTTCCCGCTCGCGGTCAAAATCGCGCCCGGGGTGGCGAAGTCGGACCTTCCTCCGGACGCGGAAGCGGAATTTGTCTCCCTTCACGGCGAACTCAAAGAGTGCGTGCTGTGGTTCGGCTCGTTACGCGGAGCCACTCGGCGCGCAACGTTACTTCCTTCCGGGGATACACTTGCGGCCGACGCGCCGGCCGATTCGCTTCCGCTCGCGGAACGGGTCGGTGCCGTGATTTACGACCCCGACCCAGCGGTCACGCGAGCCGGGCTGGTCCACGAACTGGCTACACGCATCAACGCCGAACCGATCGACTTCGAGGTGCAACTTCTCACCTCGGAGCAACATACGGTTACGCCGTTCGCGACCGCGTTCCGCGTGGAGCACTCGGCGCCGTTTCATCCGAAGCACCTGCGAGACTACCTGCGTGAGCACCAGATCGGCCGCGTTACCCTCATCAAACGCGGCTCGCCCGCGGACGCCGACGATGTGCTCAAGAAGCTCAAGCTCGACGGCCCGAACCACCGCACCCTGCTCCTCACCCGCGTGGCTGGCGCGCATACCGAGATCGCCCGCGGCGCTTCTCAGGGCCGTTCCTTTATTCACACTGCGGGATGCCGATAAGCGCCTGTGCTTGGTCCGGGTGTATTTGAAGTTGTTCGATGGCCTCGGGGTGATTCTTGGCCCGGACTCCGGACAACAAATGAACCACGGCATTGCGCAAGGCCGCGAGAACCTGAGGGGCGGTGCCCTTGCGCACCCGGCACGCGTCCTCGCCCAGAGTTACATCCCGGACGTAATGCAACTGATTCTCGATGCGCCAGTGATCCCGAACCAGGCCCAGAAGTGTCGCCGCGTCCGCTCGCTCCGCCGAGAGGCTGGTGATCCCGTGCACCACCTCCACCGTCCGCGCGCCCTTCACCATGCGCTCGCGCGTTACCTTGAAGCCCTGTTTGAGTCCCTTCCACATCGGGCTCACCGTCAGGATCCGCGTGACCTCAAGGGTCCGCTTCTCCCGACGCCCGTGACCCTTGTCCGTTGACGCGGCCGACCGGCGCCGGGACCGATTCAGGGGGAAGTGGGCGCCGCGATCGAGCGGGCGGCGGTTGCGAACGCGAACCCGCTCTCGATGTCGATGACCAAGGCCGGTTAGTTGTTCTTGGCCACCAGGACGTACTCGCCCCCGGCTTCGATCACCTGCTCCACCAGATCCCGTTGACAGAACATGGCGTCGCCCGTCACCACCTTGCCTTTGAGGGGCAGGATCCCCAACAGTTCCAGCGCGGCCTTGTGTTCGTTGGTCTTGGCATCGACGCGCACCTGGGCCAGCACCGCCTTCACCGCGGGCGCGAACGCGGCGACCAGGTGCTGTCCGGGCACGTCCCCGTCGCGACTCCCACGCAGGGTCTTGCCGTCGAGCGCGAGGTGTTCAAACGCGGCGGGGTCGATGCGCCCCTCGATCCAGCGCGACAGGGCGCCTTCGAGTTGTTGCGCGTCGAATCGTCGGAGCGTGCGCGAGAGCGTGGACGTGGTAGGCGTTTGGCCCCGTCGGAACCCGAGTGCGTGGGCCAGTGGGGTTCCGTGTTGTCGCCCGAATCGCGCGATCCCGGAGAGGCTCTTGCGTCCCATGAGCAGGGCCAACGCGACGAGTCCCAGAACGGCAGGCAAGGGGTGGACACGACCGTGGCGACTGCGTGGGTCGGGGAGCGTGGCGAGCGCGTCGTACAGGGTGCGAGGGGGCATGCGCAACTCCGGGACCAAGAGGCAACGCGCCCCGATTACCCAACCGCACTCAAATCCACAACATGAAACAAGGAACGGTCCTGCGAGGGGTGCGACATGCGCGTCGGTCGAGGACGGTCACGGTCGGCACGAGGAGCGATACGTGACCGTGATCCACGACCCCGAAGGGTTACCGGCGGTTTGGACGGACGTGGGCGCGGTCGTGGTGGTCGGGTGCGAGCGCGCGGCGAACGGGACGAGCGCTCGCGCGTGCCACTTCTACCTCACGAGCCGACGCGGGGCGGCCGAGGAGTTGGGCAGTTACGTCGTCGCTGGGGCGCAGAGAACGGTCCGCACTGGTGCCGCGATATCGCGTTCCGAGAAGACTAGAACCGGACCTGCGATACGAACGCCGGTGCCAACGTGGACGTGGTTCGGCGGGTTGCCGCCTCGCTCCTCAAGCAAAATCCCACGCGCGGGAGCATCAAGGCCAAGAGATTGAGTGCCGGATGGGACCAGCAATACCTCGGCGAGTGCTACAAGGATTCAAGGCAAATTAGATGCGTTGATCCTGTTCGGAGTGTGACCGACAATGAAATTGGGCGCTGAACTGTTCAGCGCCCAATTTCATTGATCCCATTTGAAGGCCCGATTGGGCGATCTCACTCGGCCCCTCAACGCGGGAAGGTCAATTGACCCTTACTCGATATTCGAGTTGCGTATTCCGGCGCAAATTGTGTATTCGGATTAAATCAAAAAGCTCTAACGGCTGTCGCGTCAGGTCACAGAGGTTTAAGAACATCGGCAGGAGACGAGAGCCGGAATAGCGTCTCACTTGCTCGGCTGAACCTCAAAAAGGACCAGTGGCGTGCAGCCCTTAAATGCCCGGTGGCGACTCGGTATCAGAGAGGAGATTAGTAGCACCTGTCATCAGATGTACTCCTCACCGTCGGCTAAGGACAGATAGAAGTGAGGCACCGATAGAGCCGACTATCAATCGGTCTGCCACTTAGTAAATTACCGCACCTTCCCGGAGACGCAACAAAAATCTGGTGCAGACACGCCTTTTTCAACAAAGAGCACCCTAAAATCTTCTTGGGTGCAAAGTTAGCGCACAGCTTATTTTGGCAAATCCGATCAGTACGTACTCTTGATAAGCGCGTCCGCGACCTCGGAAGCGTTTTTGAACCGCTGCGTGGGATCTTTGCTCAACAACTTCATCACGACGTCTTCGAGCCACTGCGGGATGTCCGAACGAAGTTTGTAGATCGGTTTCGGTTCCGCCGAACACACCGCGTAGAGAACCGCGGCCAAGGATTTCTCCGGGAACGGTGGTATGCCGGTGCACAGTGAGTACAACACGCCGCCCAGACTGAACAGGTCCGAAGCCACGGTCGCAGGCTGCCCCTGAATTTGCTCCGGGACCATGAAGTAGGGCGTACCGATCAGCCCCCCGGTTTGCGACAGGTTGCTCCCGTCGGCTCCGTTCCGCGCGAGCCCGAAGTCGGCGATCTTCGCGGTGTTCGTCTCGTATTCCAGGATGATGTTCGCGGGTTTGATGTCGCGGTGAATGATCCCCCGCTTGTGAGCCGCGGCTAAACCGAGCGCGATTTGACGCGAGAGCTGGACGACGGTGGTAACGGGCAACGGGTTCTTCTTCTCGATGTACCGATCGAGGGCGACGCCCTGGACGTACTCCATCGCGAGGTACGCGATGCCCCCGAGTTCGCGCACCGCGTAAATCGTGATCACGTTCTCGTGCCGGATCGCCGCGCCCGCCCGGGCCTCACGCGCGAACCGCTCCCGGACCCGCGGGTCCGCGGACGTCTCCGGGGCCAGCATTTTGATCGCCACGAACCGGGCCAGGCTCGGCTCGTACCCCTTGAACACGATCCCCATCGCCCCGCGCCCGAGGATCTCGCGCAGTTCGTAGTCCCCCAGTTGGCACCCGCTGACCGGGAACTGTTCGAGGAACCCGGGCCGGAACTCGGGCAGCGTGGGACCGGCTTTGGACCCCGCCGCGCGCCGACCGGTGCCCGCGTCGAGCGTGGCCCCGGCAGAGGACCAGACGTCGTACTGTGTTTGTGACTGAGGCGCGGGTTGGGGCGGGGACACGTGCCCGGACGGGGCCGGTGTCGGTACCGGACGCGCGTGGGACGGAGGAACTTGACCGCCGGGCGCGGGCACCGCGCGCGCCTGGGACGGGGGCACCGCACTGCGAGGGACCGGAATCGAGCGCACACCGGACGTGGGCACTGCGCCGCTGAGCCGCGTGCGGTTCGTCTCCACCGCGAGGTTCACCAGTTCCTGCCCGCCCGCCGTGAGCGCCTCCGCGAAGTTCGGGCAGTCGCGCACGTCGCGGTTCAGCAGCTCGCCGAAATCGATGATCTTGGGAACGATCCCGCGCATGAACCGGATGAGTTCGGGCTTCGGCAGCCCGTACTGGGTGCGGGCCACGTCGAGTACGTACTCGAGGACGGTCGGGTGCCGCACCACGGTGTCGAGGCTCGCGAGCAGGCCCGAGAAGTAGAGCAGCTCGGCGCGACGGCTGACCGCTTTTGCGGCCCCGGCGAGCTGTTCCGGGTTGTGGTGGAAGCGGATCGGCTGGACGATTTCCGGGGGCAACTTCCAGATCGAGAGCAGTTCGGCGGTCACGTCCGCGTGGTTGATACCGAACGTTTCCTCCTCGGCCTCGCACGCCTGCGCGAGCAGGTGGTCGCCCCAGCGCTCCGTCATGTCGCGCCAGGCATCAGGGTAGGTCTGTTGGAGCAGCACCGCTCCCATGTCCCGGAGCAGGCCCGCGACCATGTCGTCGGCGGGCGAGGAACGAGGGGTGCGCGCGGAGAGATCACGCGCGATGATCGCCCCCGCGACGGACGTAATTTGGTAGGCCCGCGTTTCCGGGTCCGCGGGACCGGTCTTGATCGCGGGCAGCGACAGCCCGAGCGCCAGCGACCGGACCGGGCCGAGGCCCAGCACCGTGATCGCGCGCTCCAGCGAGGCGATCGGTTTGCTCAGCCCGTACAGGCACGAGTTGACCGCCTTCAGCAGCTTCGCGCAGAGGGCCGGGTCTTGCGAGAGCAGACGAACGATCTCATCGGGCTTGCAGTCCGGGCGGCTCGCGGCGCTCACCACCTGGAGCGCGACGGCGGGCGGCGTCGGGAGCCGGCGCGGATCGAGAACGGTCGCGAGGACCGCGTCGCGCCGGCGGGACCGGGAGTTACTCGGGGCAGGATTTTGGGCGGATAACGTGACTGACACCGAGGCCATCCTTCGCACCCGTTTGGCGGCGCAAGAATACGGGGACACGCAACGGTGGGGCACAATAAAGGGGCTGTCAACCGGCCCGAGCGGGCGCACGAACCCGGCGCTTGAAGTGCGGGCAAGAATTCCGCCGGGGGTACCAGCTTTCGGTCCGGGTCAATAAGGTCGTGAGCCGCCACAGAGCGGAATTCACGCGGCGAAGACGGAATAACAAAGTGACAAGTGTGCGTGAGGTTGGGCGCGAAATGGGGCCGCGCGACCATGATTCGCGCGGCCCGAAATTGTTAGTGGTCAACGTTTAGTGGCCGCAGCTGCAACCGCCCGAAGACGCGGTCCGGCACCCCGAGACGGAGGTGAAGGTGACGGCGGCCAAAAGGATCGCGAGGAGGATTTTGTACATGAAACGGTCCTTCCGTGGAGGGCGATAGGAGTACCGGTCGTCGTGACCGGTTCGCTCCCAACTGCGACCTCGGGTCGCGTTCGGGAACAGTGTGGAATATCGGCCCGCGGTACGCGACGATGGAGATCGAACCGCACCGCTTTTCGCGCGCACGCGGTTCAGGAAGCGGTCATTTCGGTGGTTCCGTTTGTGCGGGTGATGCGATGCACTACTTGCTCTTTTACGACGTGGTTCCGGATTACGTGGACCGGCGTGTCCCGCTGCGGGCCGCGCACCTGGCACACGCTTGGGCCGCCGCGGATCGCGGGGAGTTGGTGCTGGGCGGCGCGCTCGCCGACCCGCCCGACGGGGCCGTGCTACTCTTCAAATGTGACTCACCCGGCCCCGTAGAAACATTCGCGACCAGTGACCCTTACGTGACGAACGGCCTGGTGGCGCGTTGGCGCGTGCGCGAGTGGACGACCGTCGCGGGCGAAACCGCGCACAACCCGATCCGAAAGCTGTAGGTCTCGGAGCGCGAACGTTTCGGGTTCACCCTTCCGGGTGCCGGTCGAGTACCTCGCGCACTTTGCGCGCCAGCGCCATTGGTGTGTACGGTTTCTGGAGGAACGCGGCGTCCGCGTCCAAAACGCCGTGCCGCACCACGGCATCGTCCGTGTACCCGCTCGTGAACAGCACTTTCAGCCCCGGGTTCTGTCGCCGGAGAGCTTCGGCCAACTCGCGGCCACTCATCCCGGGCATCACGACGTCGGTTACGAGAAGGTCCACCGCGATACCACCCGAGACCAAGTTCAGCGCGTCCCGGCCGTCGACCGCGGGCGTCACCGCGTACCCGTAGGTCTGTAGCGCGAGCAGGGCGAAGGTGCGCACGTTGACCTGGTCCTCGACCAAGAGGACGGACTCGGTCCCGCCCCGCACCACCACCGGTTCGGTCGGCGCGCTCGCGGACGACCCGTCGACCACCGGGAGGTACACTTTAAAGGTCGTGCCGACGCCGAGTTCGCTGTACACCTCGATGTGCCCGCCGCTCTGTTTGATGATCCCGTAGGTAGTGGCCAGCCCCAGCCCGGTCCCCTTCCCGATCCCCTTCGTGGTGAAGAACGGCTCGAAAATGCGCGCCTTCACCTCGGGCGTCATCCCGGACCCGGTGTCCGCGACCGCGGTCATCACGTACCGCCCCGGGCGCACCCCGGCGTGGAGCCGGGCGTACTCCTCGCCCAGTTCGACGTCCCGGGTCTCGATGGTCAGGCGCCCGCCGCGCGGCATCGCGTCGCGCGCGTTCACCGCGAGGTTGATGAGCACCTGCCCCAGTTGTCCGGGGTCCGCGCGCACGCGGCTGACGACCGGGTCGAGCGAGGTATCCAGGACGATGTCCTCCCCGATCAGGCGCCGGAGCAGGCGCCCGGTTTCGGCGATCACCGTGTTCGGGTCCAGTACCCGCGGTTCCAGCACCGCCCGGCGGCTGAACGCCAATAACTGTGCGGTCAGCCCGGCGGCGCGCTCGCCCGCGTCGCGGATCGCGTCGAGCGCCGGGCGGTCCGCCGGGGGCACCGTGGGGAGGAGCAGGTCCGAGTACCCGTTGATGACGGTGAGTAGGTTGTTGAAGTCGTGCGCGACCCCGCCCGCGAGTTGGCCGAACGCCTCCATCTTCTGGGCCTGGCGGAACTGTTCCTCCAGGCGCTTGCGCTCGGTCACGTCCTGGGTGACGCCGATGATCCCGACGATGTGCCCGTCCGCGTCCAGTGCCGGCTCGCCGCGCACGTTGACCCACTTGATCCGCTCGCCGACGACGAGCCGGTGCTCGATCTCGAACGGCGTCCCAGCCAGGGCCTGGCGCAGTGCGTCCTCGACCTCCGCCCGGTCCTCGGGGTGGACCTTGCGGGCCAACTCCGCCCCGACGTGCGGGCCGGGGATGCACTCACAAATTCGGCTCCCCTCTTCCGAACTCACGTACTCGCCGGTGCGCACGTCGTAGGTCCACCCGGCGACGTGCGCCATGCTCTCGGCCTGGCGCAGTAGCGCCTCGCTCCGGCGCAGGGCTTCCTCGGCCCGGTTCCGCTCGGTCACGTCCCGCACCACCACGGTGTGGAACGAGCGCCCGCCCGCCTCGCCCCGCGAAACGGTCGCCTCCAGCGGGAACTCCCCGCCCCGGCCCGGCGCCCGCGCGTGCCCGACCGGATTCGGGCCGACAGCGACCCGACTTCAGGGGCGTCCGCGCCACCACTCGATGAGACGAACTCGTTCGGGATGAAGTCGGTGAGCGGGCGCCCCATCGCGCGCCCCGCCGGGCACCCGAACATGCGCTCCGCGGCCGGGTTGAACAGACTGACGCGCCGGTTCTCCTCGACCACGATCACCGCGTCCTTTGCGGACTCGATGATCCCGGTCAGCCGCGCCTCCGACTCGGCCAGTCGGCGCTCGGTCCCGACCTGGCGCAAGATCCGAGCGACCGCTTCCGGGAGGTAGTCGAGGTACTCCAGGGACTTGGTCACGAAGTCCCGGACCCCGACGCGCAGCGCCTGAATCACGGTGGCCTCGTTACTGAACCCGGTCACCAGAATCACCGGCAGGTCGTACCCGGCCTCCTTCGCGCGCGCGTAGAAGTCCAGCCCGTCCGTTCCACCGGGGAGCCGGTAGTCGAGTAGAACGAGGTCGATCGCCCCCTTCGCGACTTCGACCAGCGCCTCTTCCGCGGTCGCGGTGAGTACCACAGTGTACCCGGCTTCTTCGAGCCGGCCGCGCTCGAGTTCCGCGATCCCCAAATCGTCCTCGACGACCAGAACGGTAGCGGTCGCGGCGCCGTTCGGTGCGTTGGCAGCGAGGGAAACAGTCATCTCAATCGGCTCCTGCTACGCCCGGTCGTCTTCCCGGGGCACCTTCACAATCGCCAAGAACAACCCGAGGCGTCGAACCGCCTCGACGAACCGGTCGTACTCGACCGGCTTGGTGACGTAACTGGAGCACCCCAGTTCGTAACACCGTTTCACTTCGCGCGGGTCGTCGGTGGTGGTCAGCATAATGATCGGGAACTCGTTCGTTTTCGGGTCCGCTTTAAGCTGGCGGAGCACCTCGACCCCGTCCACGCGCGGCATGTTGATGTCCAGGAGCAGCAACAACGGCCCGTTCGGAACGCGCTCCCGGTACGCACCCTCGCACCGGACGTAGTCGAGCGCTTCTTGCCCGTCTTTCACGTGAACGACCTTGTTGGCCAGCCCCGCGTCCAGAAGGTTCTGCTGTACCAAGTAGGCGTGTCCTTCGTCGTCCTCGGCGAGCAGGATTACCAGTGCGCGTTCGGCCATGAGCCCTCCTTGGGGCGAAAAACCGGTCCCGTTAGCCGGCGCTCCCGGGCACCGGCAGGGTTACGAAAAACGTACTACCCGCGCCCGGGTGCGATTCCACCCACGCGCGCCCCTGATGGCGCTCCGCGACGCGGGCCACGATCGCCAACCCCAGCCCCTCACCGGAGCCGACCCCGGGGTGCGCCCGCTGGAACGCCTGGAAGATCTTCTGGCGGTGCGCCGGGGCGATCCCCAGCCCGTTGTCCCGCACGAAATAGGTTCGGAACCCGAGCGGCACGTCGCCCGTTTCGGGCGGCAGGCACCCGACCTCGATCACCCCGGGCCGGGCCGGGTCCAGGTACGTTAGAGCGTTCCCGATCAGGTTCCCGAACAACTGTTCGAGCGCGGTTCGATCACCGCGCGCGGTGGGCAGGTCGCCGACCCGGACAGTCGCCCCGCGCTCGGTGACGGTCCCTTGGGCCGCAACCACCACCTGCTCGACGACGCGCGCCAGATCGACGACCTCCCAACGATATTCGACCCGGCCGACGCGGGACAGGCGCAACAGGGCATCAATGATCCCGCTCAGCCGGAGAACGGCCGTTTGGATGAATCCGATCGATTTGGCCATTTTTCCTTCGAGCAGCGCCCGGCCCCGGGTCCGAACGTCCGGGGGAACGCTTTCTTCGTTGACCAGGGCCGTCAATTGCTGACACCCCTTTTCCAGCTCCTTGCTGAACCCCTGGAGGTTCACGAGCGGGGACCGGAGATCGTGCGACACGCTGTACACGAACATCTCGTTCTCGGTGTTCTTTTGGGCCAGATCCCGGTTCGCCTCGGCCAGCGCCGCGCTCCGCTCCCGAACGGCGACCTCGGCCGCCTTTCGCTCGGTAATGTCTTGCACCTGGCCGACGTACATCAGGGGGCGCCCGTCCGAGCCGCGAACCAGGGCCACGTTCGTCAGCCCCCAGAGAACGTGCCCGTCCTTGTGCCGGTACTGTTTTTCCATTTGGAAGTGGTCGCCCGCTCCCGCGAGAAGCGCCGCCCGGCGCTCGTAACTTTCGTCCAAGTGATTCGGATGGGTGACGTCGGCCAATCCCAACCCCAGCACATCGTCCGGTTTCGCGTACCCGAACATCCGGGCGAAGGCAGCGTTCGCGCGGATGAACCGGTTGTCGAGGTCCGTCAGCACCATCGCCATGTTCGTGGTGTCGAACGCTCCACGAAACAGCGCCTCCTCTTCGCGCAGAGCGGCGTTCGACCGGTCCAGTTCCGCCGTCCGGATCTGCACCCGCTCCTCCAGTTCCGCGTTCAACCGCCGGACCTCGTTCTCGGCGCGCTTGCGCTCGGTCAAATCGGTCAGCATCGTGCGGCTCCGCAGGTAGCGCCCGTCGGAGTCACGGACCGACGAGGAGCTGACCAGAACGGGAAGCGTGGTCCCGTCCGCGCGCACCAGATCGAGTTCGACGCCGACGACCGCGCCCTCTTCCCTCACCCGGTCGAACCCGCGCTGGTACGTGGCACGACTGTTCGGGCTTACCAGATCGGCGAACCGCCTCCGCCCGAGCACTTCGTCGGCCCCGTACCCGAGCCACCGCAACTCGGTGCGATTGACCGCGACGAGCACCCCGTCCTGATCGACCGAGTGGTACCCGCACGGGGCGTTGTCGTACAGATCCCGGACCTGCTCCGATGCCCGAGTTAATTCGGCGGCCATCGCCCGAATCGCCCGATCGACGCTGGCGATCTCGTCGTTCCCCTCTAACGGCGGGGGCAGTGCCCCACCGAGGGCCAACCGGTGCGCGTTGGTTTCCAGCGCGGCGAACCGGCGCGCGATGCTCCGGTGGAACACGTACCCGAGGGTGAACGTGCTCGCGGCGACGAGAAGCCCTCCGAACACAAACAAGTGATTGAGCCGGACCCGCGACCGCTCCAGTGCGGCCAACCGGTCTCGGTCGAGGCGCTCTTCCTTTTCCAGAAATGCTTTTACCGCCTGACGGAACTCGGCCATGAGCACGTTCCCGCGCCCGGTTTGTACTCGCTTGACGGCTTCCTCAACAGCCCCTCCCTGAAGCAACTTCTCAACGTCCCGCTGCCACGCGAACAAGTTAGTCCCTCGCCCCCGGAGCACCCGGGCGCGCTCGGCCTGTTCCGGGTTGTCCTTCACGAGTTCGTCGAGGTCGTTGAACTGCTCCGGCAAGTCCCGGAGAGCGTCCCGAAAGGGTTGCGCGAAACTCGGATCGCCCGAAATGACGTACCCGCGAACCGAGGCGTGGGCGTCCGCAACGGTGCCGTGAATCTCGTGTGTGCGGGCGATCACGTCTTTGGTGTGAGCGGCCCACCGCTCGGCGTCCTCGTGGTCGCGCTGAAACCGAACGGCGGCAACGAAGAAGACGAGTTGTAACAGTAGGGGCAGGGCGATGAGAACCAGCCCCTTCTGAAACACGGTCAGATTCACGGGACCACCGTCGAATGCGGAGAGCAGGCAGTTTCGGAGCGGGGCGCCGGCGAACCGGTTCCTGTGACAATAGAGAGTCACAAACGAGTGGGCCGAAACCGGCGACAAGCGGAGGCGCCGGCGGAGCGCATCTCCCGACACAGCGTACTCATAGGATTACAACCGCAATCGGATAGCGCGCCAAGTGAGAATCTCGAACGTATGAATCCTATTGTTTCAATAACAATAAATTCACCCCGAGACAGAATTAAGTGACACGACCTTCTCAACGGGTGAACGTGTTCGCGCGCGGGGACTCCGGCACGCGGGGAACGCTGCGTGCGAACCCTCTCCAATTCCAAACCACTTTTGGCCCCGACATGCGCCGCCAAAATCTTCAAAATTACAACGTCGTGACTTACGAACGACTGCGCGTGCGCGAAGTGTTTTCGGTAGGATCCGTGAACCGGCGCGAACCGATCCAGCGCTATTGTGCAGCGACTCTAATACCCGTTGGTGGTCGATTGATAGGGGTGGTAGAAGGGACGGAGGTACTATCAAGTCGAGTGCGTGGTAGGACAAGGCCCACGATTGGCACACTTCAGAATGGATGTGGTCCGCTCACAACGGGAGCGGACCACAAGACGTCGACAAACCGCAATTCGTTTCGCACCCTTCGCCAAAAGGCTATGTCGCTTCCGGTGCGTTCAGTACGGTGCGGATCTCGCGCCACAAAGCAAGTTCTAACTCGGTGAACGGCCGATCCGGGCGGTAGCGCAATGCGACTTCGTAAGCGGCCCGGGTGAGCCGGGCGACGAGCGCCTCGGTGTCCCCACCGGTAACCGCGTCCCGTCCCACATCAGAAAGCACGACGCGCGCGACCATCGCAAGCTCCTCGATTCACTCGCCGGTTACGTCCACCAGAATCCGCCGCACCGTTCCAATCACATCGCGTGAAAAAACACTGCTCGCACCGCCCGCGGCGCTCCTCTAACGCCACCGAGCAATGATGTGTCTCACGGCCGCGCGCCGAATGCTCTCTCCTTCACTCAGCGCGCCAACGGTGCGAGCAGATGACGAGTAGTGGGCACTTCTTCCCACTATACTTTTGCACGAACGCGACCCACCGATTCTCCGGTCGAGTCACGCCACAATCCTTTTCCAGTCAACTTGTTGCAACTCGATTACAAAATAGATCACTAAATTCATCGCATTTGTAATTTACCCGACGACCTCAATGCGGTCAACCGGTCCCACGTCGATTTGGGCGCCGTGGAGATTACTCCGTCAAGTTAAGGCGGTGCAGCCAAGAGCGGCCCCGAAACCGGTGCTACGGGCTACAAACAGTGAGCCCGATCCGTCACGCCGAGATTGTCGTTGGGAAGTGCGTGTGTGAACGAAACTGAGGTCACCCCCTGCGAGCACAGAATGGAGCCGCCACGAAGTAGCGACAGCACGAGCGCCAGTGGATCCGGGTCCACCGATCTGGGAGGACACGGGGCTTCTACTCTTCGGGCTCCTTCTTGTGGTGCTGGGCGTGACAGGCATTGCCACCGGGAAAGCGATCCTCGTCTTCCCAGGAGGTGGTCGCACGGGAGTGCCCTCATTTGGACGGTAACGGGCGCGGGCAGCCGCATTGTTGCAGCCGGTCCAGTGGCGCTAGGTACCGTGTGCATCGGCCGGTGGCGTTGGGGCGAGTGGACGTGCAGTTCACCTTGGTGTGCGTGGATCGGCGTCGGATTGCTATACGTCGGTTTGTTGATCGAAGGCATCAACCACTTACTCATCTGGTTGGCCTGATCCTTCACAGTCCAACCTCAGACCTCAAAAGAACTCTCCGCAAATCGGCAGTGAACTCGCGTACTAAATCCGCAAATCTAAATTTATAAACGACTTACGCACATCGAATTCGACCGTCTCCGGAGCCACACCTGACAAAGTGAGGCGAACACTGGTGTCCCTGAGTGATCTCCCGTCGCAATTTACTACTATTATCATATCCATAGAGATAATTAAGGAGCCAATGCAGCGAGCGATTCGCCTCGTTGTCGGTTCGACATCGCCGAGAGGTGTGCAGTGGAAGGCACCAGCGCTCCGCAGGGCGCGCCAGGAACACCCCCGATCACCGGCGACCGGTTGGCGCGGTTTGAAGGGTACGTGTCCGCGTTCCGGCCCGTGTTTCACCGGTCCGACCAACTTTTGAGATTTCGCGCCTACGTCCGGGGACTTCTCGAGCGGACCGAGCGCAAGAACGTCGAGGCCATCGCGACCGCGGCCGGGCGCGTAATGATGGTCGAATCAAACCTCGCGCAGGCGCTTCAGCACTTCGTCAGCCACAGCCCGTGGGACGCGCGCCGGTTGCTCGGCGCGGTTCGGCGCTTCGCCGTCGCGCCGCGCCCCGATCCGGGCGCGGTCTGGGTCGTACACGACGGCGTGTTCACCAAGAAAGGCCGGCACTCCGTCGGGGTCCAGCGCCAATACGCGCGATCGCTGGGTAAGAAGATCAACTGCCAGGTCGGGGTGTTCGTTGCGCGCGTCGGACCGGCGGGTTATTTCCCGCTCGCCGCGCGCCTGTACCTTCCGGCGTCGTGGTTGCGCGAGCACACCGACTCGGACGAACGCGCCCTCCCCTCCGACGAGCGCGAGCCCGCGACAAAAGCCGCGATCGCGCTACGGTTGATCGACGAACTGCGTAGCGAGGGCGACGCGCCCGGCACCGTGACCGGTGAGGCCGAATACATCGGCGGAACGGACTTCCGGGACGGGCTGGCCGCGCGCGGATTGGTCGCACGAGAGGATCTCACCGCCCCGCTCGTAGAAGCGCAGCGCCGGTTCGAGTGGCTCAAAAGTGAACTGGGACTGGACCACTTCGAGGGCCGCGCCTGGCACGGCTGGCACCACCACGTGAGTCTGGTGTTCGCCGCGTATGGCTTCCTCTGCGGAGAGGACGGAACCGACTTGCCCCCCTTCCGAGCATCCTGCACATCTCACGCAGTGAGTTGAGGAGCGCTCGGTTCCGTGCTCGAACGGCCGCGCACTTTTGTGGCGCGATCCACTTACGGCGCGAACGCGCGGTGCCGATCGGACCGATCACCGCCCGCGCGTACTGCAAAGAAGCGGCGCGGAAATTGGTGGCGCACCAGCGAATGCAATCAGTGTAAGTGCGAGAAAGTTAACCCAGATCGAAGCGAGAAGTGCAACTTTGATTTGTCGGTTCTGGTGCGTGAATAACACAAACCAGCAAACGCCAGCCAAAATTAACAAAAATCCCGCTGCCAACTGGCAGCGGGATTCAACACGTAACAGTCATCAGTTCAGCGAGAACTGCGGAATACGGCTCCGCTTCGGGCGGAGATGCTCGCGCGTGCGTTCCGCTGCGATACGGTAGATCTCCTGAATCTGCGCCTGCTGACCCGAGGCAAACCACGCGAACATCGGATACGGGACGAACGCACTCATTCCACAAACTGCGGGCACCGAAACCGATGCCGGGTGAAGTTGGGTAAGTTGTTCCCGAAATCGATGCTCAGCCATGACAAGCCCCTCAGACAGCGACTCACGACAATTACTACTAATCATGTATCCATAGTCGTCTATCTAAGGCAATTGTAACCGCGCCACTGGAGAAAGCAACTCAACTTGGCGCCTCGAAAGGAAATTTCCCCGCGGCACCCGCTCATTTCCAGGCTTTTTCACGCAACAAATCTGGATACGCCCAGCAACAATTCTTCCACGATGCGGCCGATAGAATTGCAACTAGCCAAGTGACAATTCGATTGGATTTAGACCACATTCAGACCAAGTGACTGATACAAGCAACCGCGTTCACCGATTCACCCGCAGGGCAACCTTGGTGTGAGGGTTGCAAAGTAACCAGCAGTTTTCTGGAGTTCTTCCAGTCAAGAGTTGCGCCGACCGTTCGCGCGACGCGGAAGTTGCTACGAGCAAGAATTCATTTAAACAAAACGTTCTGAACGAATTAGCCGGATTAGTTTGGGATTTGAACAGCTTTGATTTGTGAAGTGTTGTGATTCAGCCGCCCGAACCGCTCACGACTCAAGCTCCGCCTCTCCCCTCGGAGCGATATCGAAGCGGCCGGGGGCCGAACCACGACGTTATTATTACCAATCGGATTCCCGTAGTCAACTATTTTGGGCGGTGATTGTACGAATACGCACGATCTTCACTTCCACTACGTCAGGTTTAGGACCGCAAGGCCACACGATCCAAGAAAATGGGTTAAAAAGTGCGTTAGCACCATCAACACTTTTGAGTGCGCCAATCGCGTTTTCGGTTCTGCGCGAAGGTCATTTTCCCAGCGTCAGTTGCGACGAATCGCACTGTCCCGGATCGCAGTGAGCCCTACTCGAATGGTCCCTCAAAAACGTAATCCCGACCAAAGTTGTCGCAATTGCGTCGGCACCGCAGGAGTTTAGAATCGTCGCAGAAGCCCAAAGACACGGGCCGTACCAATCCACCGAACCGGAGACGATCATGGTGAATGCGATGATGAACCCGATGACCGCCGCAATGCCGTCCTCGTCGCCCGCGACCGGGATGGGTATGGGCATGCCGGTCATGGCCCCGAACATGGTGATGGTCCCGCGCTGCACGATGAAGATGGAGAAGTGCGCCGGGGGGATGAAGATCACGTGCATGTGCGACGACCCGGCCGCGTGCGTGATGATGCAGAACCTGTGTACCATGATGGCCGGCGGGATGTGCAGCATGTGCTGCACCATGAACGGCATGACCGTGTGCTGCTGCAACATGACGATGGGCGCGTGCAAGATCGAGATGACCGCGAACGGGTGCTGCGTCACCTGCACCAGCGGCGACAAAATGTGCTGCGACATGATCCAGGCGTGCTGCGATTGCATGATGATGTGCATGAAGTCCGGGTGCGCGTGCTGCCTGATGATGGGCGGCACCCCGGTGTGCTGCTGCATGTGCTGAACACCGATCCGGTCGCCGCACTCTCCCCCGGTGATCCGCGCTCCGAGCCCACCGAATCAGCTTTTCGGTGGGCTCGTTCATTACACTCGTCGCCACTCCCTGCCCCACCCGCTTCGACTTAACAGAGTCGGCCCGCACTCGTTGACGGGGTGCGGAGCAGAGGTCTAATATCGACTCCCGTAGTCGACATTAGCCTTCGCGCTCCCCTCCATTCGCGGCAGGACTTCCGATGAAGCTCTCGCGCAAGACGGACTACGCCCTCCGGGTGCTCCTCGCGCTCGTGGACCGGTGGGGCCAGGGACCGGTCTCAATGAACGAGTTGGCCAAACAGAACGACGTGCCGAAGAAGTTCCTCGAACACATCATGCTCGATCTGAAGTCGCAGGGATGGGTGGAGAGTTCGCCCGGGCGCATGGGCGGGTACGTGCTCGCGCTGCCACCGGAACGGATCACTCTCGGCCAGGTCGTGCGCCACTTCGACGGTATCCTCGCACCGGTCGGGTGCGTGTCGATCTCGAACAACGAACCGTGTACCCAGGCGCCCACGTGCCGGTTCCGCCGCGTGCTGCTGGACATCCGCAACGTAACCGCGTCGTACATGGACAACGCGACGCTCGCGCAGGTGGCCCGGAACGCGCCCGTCGACGACCGCGAACTGTTTAGTCTGGAACTGGTCGGTGGGGACGGGATCTGACGGCGGAGACGGGCGATGCCACGCGGGAAGACGTTCGACGCGATTACCGCCGCCGTCGGGGACACCCCGATGGTGCGTATCAACCGTCTCGTTCCGTCGGGCCACGCCACGGTGTTCGCGAAGTGCGAGTTCGTCCACCCACTAAGTAGTGTGAAGGACCGCATCGGGGTGGCGATGATCGAGGCAGGCGAGCGCGCCGGAGTCGTGACCGCCGACACACACATCATCGAGCCGACCAGCGGCAACACCGGAATCGCGCTGGCGTTCGTGTGCGCTGCAAAGGGCTACCGGCTGACACTCGCGATGCCCGAATCGATGTCCGTGGAGCGCCGCGCGCTCCTGCGGGCACTGGGGGCCCATCTGGTACTCACACCGGCAGCCGATGGTATGCGCGGAGCGATCGCGCGAGCCAACGAACTGGTCGCCCGGACGCCCGGCGCGTGGATGCCGCAGCAGTTCGAGAACCCGGCGAACCCGGCCGTTCACGAGGCGACCACCGGACCGGAAATCTGGACCGATAGCGGGCACGACATCGACGCCATCGTCGCGGGCGTCGGCACCGGCGGCACCATCACCGGCGTGACGCGATTCGTGCGCCGGTTCAACCCGAACTTCAAAGCGATCGCGGTGGAACCGGTTCACTCACCGGTCCTGAGTGGCGGCGCCCCCGGACCGCACAAGATCCAGGGCATCGGCCCCGGCTTCGTGCCCCCGAACCTCGACCGGAAACTGGTGAACGAGGTCGTGACGGTGACCAACGACGAGGCGTTCGAGTGGGCGCGCCGGCTTGCGAAAGAAGAGGGACTGATGGTCGGCATCAGCAGTGGGGCGAATATGTGTGCCGCAGCCAGGGTTGCGGCGCGCCCAGAGTTCCGCGGGAAGCGGATCGTCACGATCATGAACAGCCTGGGCGAGCGGTACTTGTCCACGCCGCTGTTCGAGGGACTGGGCGGGTGAGCACCACCCGCAACGTGTGGTCGGTAAAACAGCTTCTTGCGCCCGAAAGCGTTCGCCCAGAGCGGGGCACCCCGCTCACCTCAATCGGCCCGCGCCAACAAGCACCCAACTGATGCCCGTGTCGATCCGCTCTCGAACGCTCCTCGTGTACCGAATCAGGCCCGGATGATCGCCGCCGGCGGGGGGCAGTGAGACGAATTTACTGTGGACTTCGGTTCGCAGTGAACGAGCCGAAGGGCCTTGTTCAGTGCCTCGAACAGATCCCCCGGTGGGAACGGCTTCGCCAGAAACACGGAGTTCGCGACCGGTTCGACGCGCTCGGACTCCGCGGCGTACCCCGACATGATGACCACCGCGATGTTCGGGCGCAGCACGCGCATCCGGGCCGCCAGTTCGCGCCCGTCGATGCCCGGCATCGTCACGTCGGTCACGATCGCGTCGAAATGAGTGCCCTTGTTCGCGAGTTCCAGTGCAGCCTCGCCGTTCTCGGCCTCATGGACCTCGTGCCCCTGGGTCCGGAGCGCGAGCCGCGCGAACTGCCGAACGGCGTCCTGGTCTTCCACGAGGAGCACCGAGACCCCGCGGCCCGTGCGCCCCGAGAGCGATCGCGGGGCCGGGGTCCGCCCCAGCGTCGAGGCGTTCCCCTCCCACCAGGGGAGCTCCACCCGGAACGTGGTCCCGGCTCCGGGGGCCGACTCGACCCCGATCCGACCCCCGGCCTGCTCCACGATCCCGAACACCGTCGCCAGCCCCAACCCGGTTCCTTTGTCCGGTCCTTTGGTGGTGAAGAACGGCTCGAAGATCTGGCCCTTCACCTCGTCCGTCATGCCCGTTCCGGTGTCGGCGACTGTGAGCCGCGCGAACCGCGGTTCGCCGAGTTTACGTTCGAGCGCCACGGTGCCCACGGTGAGCGTCCCGCCCCCGGGCATCGCGTCCCGCGCGTTCACGGCGAGGTTCAGAATCACTTGTTCCAAGTGACTGCGGTCGGCCCGGACCGTAACGGGTACCGGGGCGAGTGCGGTTTCGACCGTGATGCGCTCCCCGAGCAACCGGCGCAGCAGCCCGGAAACGGTCGTTACGACCTCGTTCAGATCGAGTATCTCGACGCGCACCGGCTGGCGCCGACTGAACATCAGGAGCTGGCGCACCAGAGCCGTCGCACGATCGGCCGCGAGCAGGAGGTCGTCGAACAGCGCGGACGCGGCGGCGTCCTCGGACGGGGAGCGGAGCAGTTCCGCGTTCCCGCGAATGATGGTGAGGAGGTTATTGAAGTCGTGCGCGACCCCGCCCGCGAGCCGCCCCACGGCCTCCATCTTCTGTGATTGCCGGAGCTGCTCTTCCAGGCGCTTTCGGTCGGTGATGTCCTGGTACACGCCGAGCACCCCGACCACCTGACCGCGCGAGTCCCGCAACGGTACCTTGCTGGTCAGAAGTGTGGCGCGGGTGCCATCCGGGCGCGTTTGGAACTCTTCGAGATTGAGGATCGGCTGCCCGCTCTCCATAACCTGCTGGTCGCAGTCCCGGAAGAACGTGGCCTCCGACGGGACGTTCGTGAGGTCGAAGTCGTTCCGCCCCACGAGTTGCTCGGGAGCTTCGGCCCCGTGGTCGCGCGCGACCTGGTCGTTGCACCCGATGTACACCAGATCGCGGTTCTTCCAGAACACCCCACAGGGAATGTGGGTAATGACCGTGCGGAGGATGTCCTCGCGCTCGCGCAGGGCCTGCTCCGCGCGGCGCCGGCGGGTCACGTCCCGGATCAGCGCCAGGTGCAACCGGCGCCCGCCGGTCTCGATGACCGTGTACCGGACCTCGACGGCGATCGCCGCCCCGTCCCGGCGCCGGTAAATGCTCTCCGACGTGCTCGTTTCCCCCGGCCCCAGATCCGCGGCCGGTTTCATCCCCAGGTCGGCCAGGGCCAGGGCCATTAGCTCCTCGCGCGCGTGCCCGAGGGTGTGGCACGCCTGATGATTGGCGTCGACGACGCGCCCGCCCCGGTCGAGCACCAGGATCGCGTCGGCCGCCTGCTCGAACAGCCCGCGGAACCGCCCCTCGCTCTCGCGCAGGGCCTGCTCCGCGCGCCGGCGCTCGGTCGTTTCGCGGATCACGGCCACCGAGTGCGTGTGCCGGCCCTCGGCATCGGACACCGGAACGATCTGCCACTCGGCCCACACCCGCGTGCCGTCCTTTCGGCGCCCCGGTAGCTCGACGCGCACCGGTTTGGTGCTCCGGACCGCTTCGCGGATCGCTGCCAGCCCGTCCGCTTCGTCCGCAAGAACGCTGGGGCTGAGCCCGACGGCCTCATCGCACGAGTACCCAGTCAATCGCGCGAAGGCCGCGTTCGAGTACACGACCTGCACCCCGTCGTGCTCGTCCGTGGTCGCGATCACCACCCCGTCCCCGCACGCGCCGAGAGCAACATCTAGTAGCTGTGGGTCCGTGCCCACTTCGGTAACCGGCGCGGGCGGGACCGGCGGCACGTGGAACCACAAACGCGCGACTACAACCCACGCGAGCGCGGCCCCGAACCCGACCGTACCGGTTACGAACCGGGCGCCGATCAGCGGCGCGAGTGCGTGCCCCGCGGCCCCCAGCCCGACCGCACCGAACAGCGCGGCCAGTGCACGAGCCGGAACAGGGCGCCGGTGTTGCAGGAGAACAAACAAGGTGCCGGTGAGGGCGGCTAGGGCGAGCAGACCATCTGTGACGGGAGCAATTGTGGTAAGTGAGGTTAGGGCGCTGGGCATCGCGGGAACTCGTGGGCGCGGCGGGCGTAGCGCGTTCCCGAACTATAGAGGTGCGGGCGAGCACGCGGAGAGCATCACCTTATTCTTAGCTCACGCGGCGACTCCGCGCCGCCCGCGTGGAAACGAAAAGTGAACGTTGTAAATTCCGCGCTCGCCCTAAACGTGCCGCACGGCACACCGATAGAAGAGCCGTTCGCCGGGGGCGCGATTTCTATCCCCGTGCGCGACGGTTCGTCTCACACGGAGACAATATTTTGTACGCGGACAGCACTTTGGGGAATTCTTACGATCTTGCACACTTCTTCCACTGGAGCGGTCTATCCTCAATTCGTGTGACTCCGCTGTTTGGTTCGTTTCTCCAGCGAATCGTTCGCCCTGTCAGCGAGACCAAAGATGCGTTCGCCCCGCCGCTTCGGCGCGTTTGAGCAACTCGAAGACCGTTCACTCCCCAGCTCGTTCGGTGTCGCCTGGGCCGATCCCGGCCACATGACACTGAGTTTCGTGCCCGACGGCACGGCCACCCCCACCGGACCGAGTAGCCTGTTCGCGTCCCTCACCGCGGCCGGTACGACCACCGCATGGGAGCGCGAGATCCTCCGCGCGTTCCAAACATGGGCCGTGAACGCCAACATCAACATCGGACTCGTCGCAGACGGGGGACAAGCGCTCGGCACGGTCGGCGCGGTCCAGGGCGACGCCCGGTTCGGTGACATCCGCATCGCCGCGGCCCCGATCTCGGCCGACGAAGCCGCGGCCGCGTCCCCGTTCAGTTGGACCGGCACCACGTTCGCGGGTGATGTGACATTCAGCAACGCGGTCCCGTACCGAATCGGTAACGTTGCCAGCGCCTACGACATATTCTCTGTCGCGCTGCACGAAGCCGGGCACACACTCGGACTGGACCACTCGACCGCACCGGGATCGGCCACGAACGCGACATACGCCTACCATGCCCAATTGACCGCGAGCGACATTGCCGCGCTCCGGGCGCTGTACGGCGCCCGGTTGCCCGACGAGTTCGACCTACTGGGGCCGAACGACACGCGCGCCACCGCGAGTGCAATGGTGAAGGACGCGACCGTCGGGGCCTACGTCGCCGACGGTGACCTGACCACGCTCGGCGACGTGGACGGCTACAAGTTCAAGGCCGGGGCGCTGACGACGATCACGCTCCAAGCCAAGGGGCTTAGTCTCCTCCAGGCCCGGGTGAGCGTGTACGACTCCACCGGGAAGCTCGTCGCGAGCGCGGCGGCCCAGGACTCGTTCAACAACGACATCACCCTCAACCTCGCGCTCGCCAACGGCGCCACGTACTTCATCAAGGTCGAAAGCGCGACCTCCGACGTGTTCGGGATCGGCAGCTACCGGTTGACCGCGGATCCAAACAACAAAGCCGCCAAACCGCTCCGAACCCCGCCGGTTCTGGACGCGCACACGAACGACACTCTTGCATAACTTCGTATAGCATACATTATACGAAGTTATACGACCTCGCGATCGTGGGCACGGGGCAGTTCGACGTTCAGTACCGCGGGTCGATCGAGGACGCGACCGACTCCGATTTCTACAAGATTTACTCCCCCGCAACGGCGAGCGGGACCGCGACCTTAAACGTAGTTGTCTGGTCCACGGACGGGGCACTGAACCCGCGCGTGCGGGTGTTCGATGCACGGGGTAATGCGATCGCGTTCCAGGTGCTCGCGAAACAGCGCGGGCATCATGAGCATCGCGATCCCGAACGCCCCCGCGGACGCGAAATACATCGTCCAGATATCGGCGCGCTCCCCGGGCGGCGCGAACAACACCGGCGGTTACTATTTCGGCGCCGATTTCAACCAATCAATGACCGCAGCCGCACAAGAAATCGGCGGCGGCGCGCTCAGTTCGTCCGCGACCACGAGCACCGCCACACTCGTCGTGACTGATGGCGGTATCTTCCAGTTCGCACTGTTTTCCGAAGCGCTTGCCGCGGGCGCGGGCGGAGCGAAACTGACCGCGACCGACGCCACCGGGAAAGTGATCTTCGTTCTCGATGCCGAATCCGGTCAGCCCGCGGTCACGGCGGTTCAGTACCTCGCGGCCGGAGCCTATACGTTCAAGTACGTGTACCACTCAGTAACTGGGAAAACGGTTGCCCCAATCCGGTACCACCTGGCACTGTTGGAATTAACGGAGGGGATCGGCACATACGCACCGCCGCTGATCGCACCACCGCCCCCGCCCGCGCCGACGTACAGTCCGACGATCTACATCGCGCCGTCACTGCCAGCCCCAATGGGTCTCTGGTACTTCTTCTAAACCGCAATGAAAGTGCTCCGGGCGCTCACGTGCGTTCCGGAGCGTGCTCGGGCCGAGCTGACAAGAGTATCCCGCATCCCCTCCCCGAACCACCATGCCCACTTCACCTTCCGTCATCCCGACCGTTGATTTGAACGACCGTGATAGCGCGGAGAGTTTGTCCGCGTGGGTCCAGGCCGAAGCCAGGTTCCCCAGAGCGGGCGACGAGTACCTCGGGTTCCGCATCGAAAAGGAGTTGGGGCGCGGTGCGTTCGGTCGGGTGTACCTGGCGCGCCAGGGGGATCTGGCCGGGCGCCCGGTCGCGCTCAAGGTGGCGTGCGACGTCGGGGGCGAGTCACGGACGCTGGCTCAGATGCAGCACACGAACATCGTCCCGGTGTACTCGTTCCACCGGGACGGATCGCTCCAGGCCGCGTGCATGCCTTACTACGGCTGCACGACACTCGCCGATGTCATCGGTAGCCTCCGCGGGCGCGAAAGCCTCCCGAGTTCCGGGCGCGAACTTCGGAGTACGATCGCCCAGCGCGGCGAACTCACCACACCGTCGGCCGGGTCCGCACCCTCCCGAGTTGATTCCGCCCTCACCCCGGGTTTGCTTCCTTCTTTACCACCTGCCCCGGCGGTGCCGCTCGAACACAGTTCCGACGGCTGGGCGCGGCTCGAAGGGCTGTCGTTCGTTGAAGCGGTCCTCTGTCTCGCCGAGCAACTGGCCGACGGACTCGCCCACGCCCACAATCGAGGCATTTTGCACCGCGACCTGAAACCGGCGAACGTGTTGCTCACAGACGAGGGGCGCCCGATGCTCCTCGACTTCAACCTCGCCGAGGACACCAAGACCCGCGACGGGGCCGAGCGCGCCGCCATCGGCGGTACACTCCCCTACATGGCGCCCGAGCAGATGCGGGCGTTCCGCGACAAAACCGGCGCGCTCGACGGCCGGTGCGACATCTACGCCCTCGGCGTCATTCTGTTCGAGTTGCTCACCGGGCAGCACCCGTTCCCGGTTCGGCGCAGCCTCGGGCGGTCCGTGGTGGCTCCGATGCTCGCCGACCGCGAGAAGGCCCCGCCCTCACCCCGCGCGCTCAACCGCTCCGTGTCCCCGGCCGTCGACGCGATCGTGCGGAAGTGCCTCGCGCCGAACGCCGACGAGCGCTACCTGCGTGCGGAAGATTTGCGGGAAGACATCGAACGGCACCTGAGCAACCGCGCACTGCGCTTCGCCCCGAACCCGTCCGTGCGCGAGCGAGTGCAAAAATGGGCGCGCCGGAACCCGCGGTTGGCGTCTTCCGGCACGGTCGGCGCCGGCGCCGCGGTTCTGCTCGCGTGCCTCGGAGCAAGCTTCGCGTACTCGTGGGACCAGAGCCAGAACGACCGCGCACGGGCGCTCTTCGCGGACCACCGCACCGACTTCGAGGGCGCTCAACTGTTCCTCGACGACCGGAACCAGTCGCGCCCGCGGTTGGACGAAGCGGACGCCAAGCTCCAAGCGGTGCTCGCACGGTACGACGTGCCCGAAGACGCGGAAGCTTGGGCCACAACCGCGAAGGTGCAACGCCTGCCCGAAACGGACCGCACGCGATTGATGGGCGACGTCGGGGAAACGTTCTACCTCATGGCGCAGGTCGCGTACCTCCGGGCTATGGGATCGGACGATCCACCCGCGCGAACGGAAAACCTGGACCGGGCCGCGAAGTGGAACGAGGCCGCGGCCCGGTTTGCCGGCGACCGGTTGCCCCACGCGGTCCGCGAACAGCGCGCTGCAATTACGGACTTACGCGGTAGTCGCGCAGAAGCCGAAGCGCTCCGTGCTGAAGCACTTAAAGCGTCGCTGGAATCGGCGCGCGACCTCTACCTGTTGGGTGCGGTGCTCACGCAACAGGGCCGGCACCGCGAAGCACTTCCGCACTTGCGGAAATCGACCTTCCTCGACCCGAAAAATTTCTCCGCGTGGTTCGTGCGCGGAACGGTTCACCTGGCGCTCGACCACGACGCCGATGCGGTCGCGTGCTTCACCGCGTGCCTCGCGCTGCGCGACGATTTCGCCCCCGCTTGGCGCAATCGCGGGCTGGCGCTGGCCCGGGGCCGGGCGTTCAAGAACGCACGCGACGATTTCACGCGCGCCATCACACTCGACCCGGTCCCGGCCGAGGTGTACGTCCAGCGGTCAACGATTTACGACCTGGAAGGCAACCTCGAAGCGGCCGAAACCGATCTCACCCGCGCACTCGATGCGGGCGGGGCGCCGGTACAAATCCACCTCCTGCGGTCATCCATTCGCCAGCGCCGGAATAATCTCTCGGGCGCCCAAGCGGACCGCGAAGAGGGGCTACGGCTCACGCCCGCCGACGAACTCAGTTGGGTCGCACGCGGAACGGAACGGCTCGCCGACGATGTGAAGGGCGCTCTCGCGGACACCGAGGAAGCACTGAAGATCAACCCGTTCTCGATGACCGCGCTTCAGTTGAAGGCGCACATTCTCGGCGAGCGCCTGAACAAACCGGACGAGGCACTGCAGGTGCTCAATCGGGCGGTCGAACTGCACCCGGACCACGTGCCGACGCGGGCCGGGCGCGGGGTCGAACTCGCCCGGCGCGGGAAACGCGACGAGGCCCTGAGAGACGCTCGCGAATCCCTACTCCGCGACACGCGCCCGGCGAACCTGTATCAGGTCGGGTGCATCTACGCGCTCACCGCGAAGTCGCACCACGAGGACAAAAAAGAGGCCCTTCACCTGCTCTGGTCCGCGCTCAAGACCGGGTTCGGCCTCGACATGGTCGATACGGACGCGGACCTCGACCCGATCCGGAAAGACCCCGAGTTCACGAAAATGGTCGCGGCCGCCCGCGCGCGCCTCGCGACCAAGCGCGATTGACGGTCACGAGGCGCGATCTCGCTCGGCACTACGCCGCTTCGTCTTTCCGCACGGGAAGTATGATGGGCGCCTCGCACCACGCGATAACCGCGTCCAGTTCCCGGATTCCTTCCGATAAATCCGCCACCGGCACCCGCGTTACCAGCTCCTTCCCCACACGAATCGCGATCCGGTCCGCGAGCCGGTAAACCTTGAGCAGCAGCGCGGACGGGTTCCCGCTCTCCGCGCGCCGCAACACGGCCCGGAGGGTGCGGCACCAGATCGCCAGTCGGTCGGGGACGTTCTGCGTCGGTTCGGGCAACTGGGCGTTGCGGTATTCGGCGGTAAACTCGCGCAACGCGGCCCGGAACGCCTCGAACGACTTCTGGCGCACCTGGAGTTCGGCTGCGGACGCGGCGCTCTTCGCGGGGTCGTCGCGGTGGTTCTCCCACCGGGCCTGGAGGTCGAGAACCCGGACCAGGGCCGTTGCTTGTTGCGAAGTGAGCTTCTCAGCGGCGCTCTCGCTCATCTGCGGCATTTTGGGGCTTTCGCACAGGAGTAGGCGGTCTTACGGATCTCATCGGTCCGATCCGTTCGGGGGTTCATAGCGAAGCGCGCGAAGAAGGGGAAGACGGGTTGGCGCGGCGGCACATTCGGCCCGTATTTGCGGCAAAAGGTTCCGGTTCGATCGCCTCTCCTACACATCGCGGTAAGTGTTACAACCGGCCCGAGCACTTCCCGTAACCGTTCCGACCACAAAAGCGAGGAAATCGCGTATCGTCACTCCCGGTCACCACAATTCGGGTATTGGCACGCGGTCTGCTTTACTTTGATTCGTCGAACAACAAGTTGGGCCAGTTCCCCCGGCCCGCTCCCCCTACCCCACTCCCCGTCCCCAACCCTATCCACGAGAGCCGGCGACTTGGTCGCCGGCTTCAACTTTTTCCCGACCACCAAACTAGAAACTGTGCAACACATGCTCCAAAACAAACGCGGCCCGCTCCGAATTCGGGGCGGGCCGCGTTCGTTCACTGATCTCGGTCGCGTTTAGTATGACCGTTCCTTGGTCGGCGGCTTTCCGAGAGCCGCCTTCTTAATCGCGCTGCGCCGCTTGGCCTCTTTACGGCTCCGAGCTTCGCACGGCTTCTCGTAGTACTCGTGAGCGCGTAGTTCGCGCTTCAGCCCGCTCCGCTCGACCAACTTCTTGAACCGCCGAAGGGCCGCCCCAATCGGCTCCCGGTCGTGAACCCGCATGCGCAATCCCATTCTGCCTCCCGGATAATGTGACAACGAGAAATTATACGAGCGCCGGCCCAATGAGCCAGACGAATTACTCTGAGACCGAGGTGGCGGAATTGGCAGACACACTAGATTCAGCTTCTGCGCTCGAAAGGGAACAGGTTCTAATCACAATAAGGGCATTGAATTGGCATTTTGTCCACCAAAAAGGGCAGCGAATCGGGCTACATGACACGCAGACGACCAAAGCCTAGATGGTCCAGCGACGAGAAAATGCTGAAAAATTCTAGCAGAAATGAAAAAAGCCCACCGGATTTACCCGATGGGCTAAAGGTGCCGAGGAGAGGACTTGAACCTCCACGCCCTTGCGAGCGCTAGAACCTGAATATGGTAACATAGAAGATTTATGTATTTTACTAGCAACAACTTGCGACCGGCTTTCGATTGCGCTGGCGGAATGCTGGCGGGATTTTGCCCCGCGCATCCCCCGACCCCGCACGTCCTCTCCCGCCGTGCGGGCGCCTCACGCGAGGCTTGTCGGCGGAGGCGGGGTGGTCACTCACTGGGCGGGCGGTAGATGCCGATGTGTTCCGCCGTGAAGGTACTCGAACTTGGTTGCCGCTCGAACGGCAACACATCCGGCGCCGGTTCCCGAAACTCGACCCGCTTCACGATACCGTTCTCGTGGAACTCGATTGCCGCAACGCGCGGGCAAGTTGTTTGCGGGTGAAGCCCGCGACAATACGGACACACGGGATTCGTTTGTGTCTGCTCGAACATCGTCGCCAACTCCGTTTCCGTGTCACTCACCGGGTTGCCTCCGGTTCGCCATCGTGCCGCTTGAAGGGTCGATACCCTTTGCCCGCGCACCACTTGAGCGCATAAGCCAATTCAGCTTCGTGGTTCTCATCGCACCAATCAGCGCATACGAGCAACGGTTGCGGGAGTAAAAGACCCGCAACCTCAATTGCCGACGAGAACTCTTCAAGTCGCGTGGCCATAATCGCTCCTACGCTGCTTCTGCTTGTAGGTCAATGCCCGGAAGGTCGCCAAAATCGAGCTGAACACTGTGGCCCGGTTTGGGGCAAGCTCGGTCGAGTGACCGCACGAACTGCCGCCAGTCCGCGGACGCCCGCATGAGTCCAGTGACAACCGCCAAGTGTCGATCCAGTTCCCGCCGCCCAACGTCTTCGGTTAGAAGCTGATGGTGCTTCCCCTCGCGGCGACGAGCACCGTCATCGGCTTCCTTCATGGGATTGCGTTTCTCGAGTTCTTCCAGAATGCCTGGGGCAAGGCGCTCGTACACGATGTCCTTGGTGAGCTGAGCGAGGTGCCGCGGTCCGCACGCCGGGTTGGTTGGATCCCATTTCCAGTTCCGCAGCATGAAAATTCGCTGGTAGAACTCCGGAAAGAACGTCATCGACCACTCAGCGAATTCTTTTCTCAGATAGCGGTCAAAGATAGACCGCAGCGCCGCCTTATCGCGGTTTTCCTGGAATCCTGTCGCCTCGTCGATCAGAGCCACAATGCCGGTCTTCGCCAAAGACCGAACAAGCATCTCGCACATGTCCGCAATCGGCGATTGGTGCGGCAAGAGAACGCCAGCGCGACGAGCATCAAGGTACACGTCGCAAACCGCTGGGAGCGTAGTCGCCTCGTACCCAACAAACACTCGGTGATTAATGGGGTGCCGGTAGTGGATGGGAGACATGTTGAAACCCTTAGAAATAAAGGGTTTTAGGTTCCCAGATGCCAAAAACGACGGCATCTGGGAGACATCGTTTTCTAAGGCGCTTTTGTTGCCTTTGGCGTTAGCCGAGTAGCCGAGAGCCGCCCGGTACCCGCGGCCACTTAGAATGCGGACGCCATCTTTCGATACCGCGCACGTGATGACGCGGTCAAGGATGTTGAACTGCCCAATGTGGCTAACTTCGACAACGTGTTCAGCAACCATCACAACCTCAATGTTGTTTTGCGGCCAGATGTGACTGCGAAGCTGGCGTAGCCGCGGAAGTGCGTCAGACGTGCTTCTTGGTCGTAAAGGGCTGACCGCCGGGCGTCGAGGCGACCAAGAGAACCTGTTCGCCCGGCAGTCACGCAATGTTCGCACCGCTGGCCGGCAGCGCGAACGCCCACCCCAAGTTCGTCCCATCCGGGGGAACTTGGCTCAACAGAGTTCATCGGCACCGATACCGCAGAACTTGCGCGCGGTGCAAGATTAAATTGTCGCTTGTGACACCGGTATGTCACATTCCGATAGGTGGCCGCAGAAATACGCAAAGATCTACAGGTATCCACAGAATCAGTCAGGACCGCTTGCGGCTTCGTTTCGCGCGAGGAAGCGTGAACTGGCGCATGCAGTCGTCGCACCCGGCGACCCGCGGCGTCGTCTTCAAGTCGTGGCAGATGTACGTGAACGTGGATTCACAATGCGGGCACGGCGGCCCGTCGTGCGGAAGGGCATTCAGATACGCATCCCAGTCCGAGAGCGTGGTTTCGGCGCCTGCTCCCTTGTTCGTGGGAGCAGCAGAAGATAAACTCGGCATGAGCGAACCTCTTGATGGGGTGTGAGTGGGAGCCAAAACGGGAATTCCCGTTTTGGCGTAATTGCTGTGATTAGCTGGCTTTGCGTTCGGTTTCTGGAGAGAACAGGTGCGGTGGGGCCAACCGAGCGGCGTGCAAGACTTCTTCGTGGGTCTCGTCAATCGCTTCGTCGAGTAGCCCGAGCATCGGACCGTAGAACCGATCGGGGCCGCCACCGCCCGGGCCGCCCGCGGTATCCGGCCCTTGGTCCGGGCACCAACTGTCGATCTTTGCCAGCGCCCGCTTGTGGATCTTGCGGCGAATCTCCTTGGACGTGGTGTGCCACCCCTTCCACTTTAGCCGCTCCCGAACCGTGAACCGCGGTACGCCCAGAACGGGCGGCTGGAGCATCGGACTCATGGTGATGCGGTCGATCTGCTGCTGCATGTGCTCCATGCGACCCGTCATCTTCTCGAACTGCTCGACCGTCAGTGTGACCGTGTTAGGACGCAACTCCACCTTGCCAGTGGACAGCAGTTCCTGAACCCATTCGGTCACCTGAACTGCAAACTCTGGAGACGCCCACTGGATGAAGTGGATGACGATTTGTGGGTGAATCCAAGTGTGCCCGCCACGCCCACTCGTCACTTCAACGAGCTTTAGACCGCCGTTTGGCGTTCCAGTGGATATGCGACTTTCGAGAGCATGCAGAAATCGTTTCGTTTCTTTTCGCTTGGTGTAGCTGTACCACTCGCGATTCGCCAGCTTGCACAGCGCCGTTGCGTCCACGTAGTTGTCTTCCGGTCTCGCGTGGATTTCGACAGAACCGAACTTCCGAACCAATTCGCCAGCCATCGAACACCTCCGTTTGTGAACCACCACCATCCTTATCGACTAGTCTTGAGTAAACACTAGAGAACTTTTATTCTCTTTGGCGAACCGAGTCAACCGGAGTAGTGAAGTTTTTCGATAAGTACCGGTAAGCACAACGAAGAACAGTTAAGATAACTGAGCGTGGGGGAGCACAATGGGCGTTGAGGAGTGCGGCGAGATGCCTACGATTGCAGACATGGCGAAATCACGCGGGCGGAAGCCGAAAGTAGAAGGCGCTGAAGCGGCGCCAGAGGTTCCCGGAAAGAAGCGGCTCGGAGTGAACTTCACTCAGGATTGGCACGCGGTTCTGCGAAAACTCGCGGGCAAACGCAAAATGCCAGTCTTGTGGTACCTGATCGACCTCGCCCGTGAAGACGCTGAAAAACAGGGGCTTACAGACCTGCCCCCACTCCCGTGGGAAGAGGAAGCCGAGTAGCCGCGTTCCGTCGATGATGTGGTAGATTACCTACACCCCACACGGAGTGCGTCATGTCTCGGAAACTGTTGGCGTTCCTGCTCAGCGAATTGGGTCTCGTGCGCATCATCTGTCGGCGCCCCACGTGCGGCGCCACGGTGGAAATGTCGCTCGAGCAGGTGGGGACCAAGTTCAAGGTCAACCACCCGCCCGAGTGCCCGGTGTGCGGCGGCACGTTCCAGGGGCTCAAGACCGGCTGGGACAACGAACTGGTCCGCCTCTCGGAGTCCATCCGAGCGCTGCGGGACCGCAAGGACGTGCTCGAAGTCGAGTTCGTGTTGCCCGACACCTCGGGCGAGTAGCCGCGCGCGGGCCGCGGTTGCTTGCGTGCCGTGCCCGCGTGGGGTGTAAGACGTGGCGAATCCCTCGGACCCACTCCTGCACACGCAGGAGGGAATTGCATTTCTTCTACTCGAACGCATTTCTCGCGAAGAGAGCGGCACACCAAAAGCTAAGAACACCCGCGAGTATTGGCTTGAGCTTTACACGGAGTGCCTTCGTGCGGTGAAGACCCCGCCATCACCACCGCCGTCAACAGATCCACCTTCGGGCCGATGAGTTCCGGAGGCACGTCTTTCTCAATGAATTGTTGCACCAGTGCATAACG
Organism: Gemmata massiliana; assembly: GCA_000531095.1. GTDB lineage: Bacteria > Planctomycetota > Planctomycetia > Gemmatales > Gemmataceae > Gemmata > Gemmata massiliana. The sequence goes on from HG799466.1 coordinate 473,473, forward strand.
GACGTTTTGCTCTGCGGTCAACGAAGAGTTCATGGCGCTCTCGTATTGGGGAACCCGATACCGCGGGCGAATTACAAACGAGATTGTGTGCCCGGTCGGGGGAACTAGACCGGGCACCGCTGGGGGATGCGGTCATGCGCGCGGAAGATGAAAGCCACAGACTAGTTCGGCATAAACGAAAGTCGCGGTTCCGCCTCGTGACTTGGAACGAGTTCTGTTTCGGTTTCGCGCTGTTGGCGATTATCACGCTGTTATTTTTGATACTCGCGCGCAACTAGGAGTTGCCACCACTAGGCCTCGCGTTAGCCGAAGATTGTGGCGGTGGCGTGTATTGCTTCCCCTGCGAAATCGAAACCAGCACGTCAAAGATTTTCAGCAGCATGTCAACAATCGGTTTGAGTGGCCCACCGTCCTCGTAGCCTTCTCCCGCGGTCGCCCGGATGATGCTCCGCTGGAACTGGAAGTATTGCTCCCCCGCGGTCGTCATGTCCGCGGAGAACGGTGTCACATCGCGGCGCGGCGCGGCGACGGCGTTGGCGTCCGGCATTTGGAGCCCGTACCGATCTTTCATGGCGGCACTGAACCACCCCGGCCGCGGCTTAATGTCCTCTGCGGTCAAGCGCCCGTTGCCGGCGACTTGCTTGCGAATCTCACCCCCACTCAGCGCGTCGGCGACGGTCGCCCCACGTGAAGTCCCAGCGCCCGACGAGCATCTCTTCGGTGAGGTGCTTGGGGCGCGGGGGAACGGGTGCGGCGCTGGTGGGCGCCCACCCGACGAGGAGCAGCAGAGCGGCAACGGTGCGGGTCATGGCGTGGCTCACAGGGTTTCGCGGATCTGCTCTTTCTCAACCAGCGTGAGCGACGGTGCGGGCTGGTTGAACTTCATCGCCCGCCAGAACTCCGGTGCGCGCCGCACCGCGATGCGCTTCGCGACCGCGAGTTGGGCGCGCTTGCGGAACTGGAACCACCACGTCTGGTCCCGCGCCGCCTGGAATAGCGCCGCCATGCCCGCGGGCGGGTCGATGGCTTCGATGTTGCTCTGGGGCGTGATGAGTCGGTTCAGCAAGTCGTCGAGCAACTTCTGCAACAGCGGTCCGAAGAACTGGAGCAGCAGCGTAATCAGTGCGGACCAACTCATGTGAGCCTTTCGTTTGGGGAGTCAGTACCTGGGGTCGGACTCGAACCGACAGTTTCCCCGCGGGGAGACAAGCGTTTCTAAGACGCTCCGCTTTACCATTTAGCGAACCCAGGCAAGTGCCCGCGGCGCATGGACGCCGACGGGCGAATGTGGCTAGCGAATCACACTGCGTTGCAGCGAGAACGACCGCTGCCGCTGAGCCGGCTGGATGATGGCGGCGCGCTGTTGCACGACCTTCTGCACCACCTGCTTTTGCACGACGAGCGGCTGGGCGACCACCACGGGTTGAGCCACCACGATCGGTGCGACCTGCTGCACCACAACGGGCTGTTGCACGATTTGCACCTGCGGCGCGCTTGGCACGACGAACAGCGCGGACGGCACCGCGACGGTTTGAGCCTGCACCACCTGAGCCTGCGGCGCCACGTACTGCGGGGCGACCGATTGAGCCGGCGCGCACGCCTTATTGCACTGCGCGAGCGAAACGGAACCGGTCACGAGTACGGCAGCCAGGGCAATCAGAGTCTTCATCACGTCTCCAGAAACGAGGTTGGAATCACCAGTTGAACGCGGACTTCTCTTCGGCGGTCAGCTTGCCGTTCTTCGGCATCGAGCCGTCTTGGACGGCTTGTTTCACGGCGCGCTTGGCGTCCGCCTTCAGGAACTGCAACACGGTCGCGTCGTCGTTCGCGAACAACACGAACCCGCCGCCCTTCGCGTCCGCCTTGCTGGGCGTGTGGCACGCGGCACACTTCGCCTTCGCGACCGGCAACAACTCCACTTTCTTCTGCAACAGGGGAACTGGCCCGCCCGTCTTCGCTTCGATTGCTTCGAGGCGCCGGTCGATGCTCTCCAGCAACTCGATGATGCGCTTAGCGTCCGCTGCGCTGAGACCCGGTTGCTGCCCGAGCAGTTGGAGCGGTACGCCACCGTAAGCCGGCACCGAGTAAGTCTGTGCCGGCGGCGTGGACGCAACGGCGATGGACGCGGTCAAAAACAGGGCGAGCGCGGTCGCGATTTTCACGGCGTGGCTCCTCCCAGAATCAGCATCAACACGGAAAACCGCTCCTCGAAGTACTCCCGGCGGATCGGGGGGGCGTCGTCAATCAGGTAACCCACGAGTACCGGGTCAACAACTCGTTTGACGCGCGCGTAGTCGCGCAGTTTGCGTTGCAGATCGGCGACGGTAACGCCACATTCGGCCGCGGCTCGATCGATGGTGACGGGGTCGTCGAGGTAGCGCGCCCACTGGCGTTCGTATCCCTTCGCCAGCGCCGCGGACTTGAACCCTGATACCTGCTCAACCGCGTCCGCGTAGTCGCCGCTGTCGCGCTTGTACGCCTTCTCGAGCGGGCCGAGATACACGCTTTCCAGTCGCTTCGCCTTGAGCGGGTCAACAGCCACCGCTGCCAGTTGCACGCCCGTCTCCGGGTTGAACAGCTTCCGCGCATAGTCCCTCACCGGCTTGAGGCCAGCGTCCTGGTGGCACGCGACACACGAGTACCCGACGTGAACGCGGCGGTCGTTGTTCGTTGAGCGGCCGTCAGAGGCGATCGTGTCCGGCGCCGTATCGACCTGATTTCCCTTCGCGTCGGAGAGGTAGAACCCCGGCAGCCCGTTAGGGAGCGTGAACACGATCTCCTCGGCGTCGTGCTGGTAGTCTTCGAGCAAGTTCGCGACCGCGTTACGCTTGTCGGCGCTGTTGTTGACGTCGCGGCTCTCCCACCACGAACCGGTGAGCGTCGCGTACCGAAACACTTGCCGGTTGTTCGGCGAGACGTTGGACACGGGCACGATGGCGGCGAGTTCGCGGTACAGTTCTTCCGCCTTCTTCCGGTCGAGCGCGGCGAGCTTTTCCGCGTCGGCGCGAGACTTGAGCCCGAGCCAGTCGTAGTACCCGTGGCCCTTGCGGTCCGCCTGGGCGCCGGTCCTGAACAGGAACTCGTCGGCGCGCACGATGGGGGTTGCGGAACCGGTGAGCGAGACCAGTTCCGTCATCTCCTTCACCGGGAGCCACGGCGCGGGAATGAAGTCTTCTTTCGCCGGGGTCGCGGTGCCCGGTTCGGTGTACTCCTCGTTCACCTGATACGGGCGCTGGTACTGGTCGTAGCGTGTGACCTGCCGCGTCTTCGTCACGGGAACTGCGGCAACGGCTGCCGTCTGGGCCTTGATCGTGAAGTAGTGGTTCGCCCGCTTCAATTCGTCCCAGACCTTCGCGTCCCAGCGGTAATCCACTAGGTCCACCGCCCACAGCCACTCGGTTACTTTTCGCGCAGCAGTTAGCTTGGATTCCCGGGACAAACCGTTGATGTGGTAGTTCAGGACCGCATAAAGCTCGCGCTGTTCCGCACGGGACAGGTGCGCCGCGGACAGGTACCGGGTGCGAGCGGCCACCTCGACGGGCAGTGCCTTCGCGTCGGCGTGGGCGGCGCCGACGATCTCGGTGAACCCGATCGGGGCGACGTCCTTCGGCGCGGGGGCGCTCTCGGCAGCCGTGCCCACCAATGCACAGGCGAGAATCAGCGGTACGGTTGCGTATCGCAACTCACTCACCCTTGTCTTCAAGTTTCTTCGCCACGCACGGTGCCGGGGCGTCCGCGACCTTGTCAGTCTCGCGAACGGTTGTTGCCGTCACCTCGCGGCGCGAGAACGGGTAGTCGAACCCCGTCGCGAGTGAGGCATCCGGAACGGGAAACGGAGACGGCTTACCGTTGACTTTGCTCATGGCTGCTCCAATCCGGTACGTGTCGGGGCGCCGCCGAACCCGGTGGCACCCCGTTGGGCGAGGGTGAATGCCCCGGCGACAACCGCCGCGAGCGCAGCCCCGGCGACAACCGCAATCAGTAACGCTTTCAGGTCGCTCATGGCTTGGTCACCGTGAAGCCGGCTTTCTTGAGGGAGTCGATGACGTCCGTGGTCTTCGCCTGCACCGGGAAACTGAGCACGTCCACGGGACCGGTCGGAGCGGCAATCCGCTTCTTGTAGCCCAGTGCAATCATCCGGGAGTAATCACGGGCCTGCTCGCGCGGGAGCGACGCCGAGTACACGGGGCGCATCACCGCGGGCGCGGTCGGGTCGTCGTGCCCGAGCCCGAGCACGTGCCCGATTTCGTGGCACGCGACCGTCGGCAGCGAGAGCAACCCGGACGCGGGCGGACCCACGGTCCACCGCTCGGACGAGTCGTAGCGCTGGGTCTTCGGGTTGAGCGTGCCGTCCGCGAGGTAGCTTTCCGCGAGCACCCCGTTCGGGCCGTCCATCTTCTCGAAGCGGATGGTGACGAGCGCGGCGCTCGGGTCGGTCACCTCCTGGGGCTCGATGTCGAGTCCCTCCGCCCACCAGTTCCACGCTTGCTTGAACGCGGCGCTCACCATGTCGTTACTGAGTGCCGGGCGGAGTTGCGGCACGGTGGAGTAGTCGACCCAATAGGTGATGTTCTTCGTGGGCCACGGGCGCCCGCTCGCCTCGATGTGCGCCAGCCCGTGCGCCTCGGTGCCGTGGTACCGCGCGCCCTCGTAGTTAATGGGCACGTCCGGCTGTTCCCCGACGAACGGGGCGGGAACTTGGGTCACGGGCGGGGGCGGGACCGGTTGCCCGTTGCGCACGGCTTGTATCGCGCTGGTGAGCCACCCGAGCAGCATCATGGCGAGCACGACGTAGGCGCGGTTCCGCGTGAACCACGTCGGCGCGGCGGTATCGGTTGGGTTCGTATCGGGCATTGAAGGTCCGTCCGTATGCGTGTGTGTGAACATCGCAATTCCATCACGCTCACGGGGAACATGCCCGGCTTACAACTCCCAGGCGCTCGCGTGGTATCCTGCATTCTTGAACTTGTTGACCACCGACTCGGCCTCACTTCGGGACTCGCAGAACTTGAACTGCATCTTGTCGTTCGCGCTCTTGCGGAACTGCACCATCCAATGCTCGCGACGCATATTTTGTGGACCCAAGTGATGAACGGCCTGCGACATATTTACTCCTCCGTGCATGTACCATCGTCATTCGCCTCACGCGGTCTTGCGCGCGTCCGCGATGCGCCAGTGAACTTCTTCCCAGAACATCCCCCACCGCCGCGCCAACCACACCGCGACGAACCGCTCGGCGTCGCCCTTGGTCGCGAACAGCTTCGGGCGCCCCACGGGCTTACCGTTGACGCGCGACCGGCTCTCGACGGGCGTGAGCGGGCGCCAGCCGTGTTTGCACCGGCGCTCCCGCACGTTGACCTTCTTCCCGGCCTCGTAGACCCACAGGTTCCACCCGCGGTCCTCCTTGTTCCACGCGGCTTCAGCGAGCGGTCCCGGCGCCGCCATCCGGCGCACGATGGCGCGCCGCCACTGGTCCCCGAACCGGTCCATGTACCAGCGGATCACCCGCGCCGCGCACTCCCGCGGGTTCGGGCAGATGCTCCCCGGGATTCGCATCAAGTGCCCGCCGACGCGCACCTTCGCGACGTACTTCACCGCGCGCCGCCCGTCGTGGCGCGCCTCCGGGTGCGTCTCGTAAACGTTGCGGTAGCCCGACGCCGCGCGCCGGCTCCGGAGCAGGTCGATACAATCGTTAGTGACGATGAAATCTGTTACGGAGATAGGCGCGACCACTTATTGCCCCCTTTCCCACCGCGGTGTACGGTGGAAGTGGGAGCGGCGCTGAGCGGCGCGGCTTCGGAAGTGGCGGGCGGCGAGATGAGGGTCTCGCCGCCCGCGTTCGTTACCAGCGCGTGGGGGCTGCGCCGGTAACGTGGTAGGCTCAGTTATTCACTTCGGCAGGGGAACTTGTCGGCGACCTCAGCAGCGCGTGGATTGCCGGACCGACTACGGACCAATCCACCATCGGGCGGTTACCCGCCTTCCGGCTCTCCCGCAGCGGGCAGTTGAACGCGGCATCGTCAACGTAAATGTTCGCGTATGCCTTGGGCGATTGTGTCCAGGACGCTTGCCCGGGGTTGCCGTTCACCCCGTAAAACTCCACCCCGTTTCTCCGGCAGAACTCGACGGCTTCCGTGAGCACCGGGCCGTTTTCGCGCGAACTGTCCGCGGACCGACCGTCACTGCGCATCGTCCAGAGGATGAGCTTGGCACCCGCTTCTTGCCAGCGTTTCATCCACTCGAACGCACCGGGCACGGGCGCGCCAATCTCCGGAAACTCGTGCTCCGCTATCGTCCCGTCAAAATCTATCGCGATAATCATTCAGCCACTTCCTTTGACTCACGTTACGGGCGGGAACACGGGCTTCATCACCATCAGTCGCCCGCCCGCGAGACGTTCGTATGCACCATCATTGACGTGCCAAGCGTCCCAGAAGTACCATTCCGAAGTCAGTGCGGAAGTTTGCGCGCGGGTCAGCGATACCGTGAATACACCCGTTGCCGGCGCCGTGAGCGCGATACCGGCCCCGACGGTTAGCACGTGCACAGGAGCGGCGCCCGCGTAGTTCGCGATGGTGAACGCGATCGCCCACCCGGTAATGTCCGTGGCGGTGCCCGCGGACCCGACGAGGTTCGCGTCCTCGCCGCGGTACAGGCTCAGGATTTGAGCGTTATTGGTTGCCAAGTGCCGCTCCGATTAAGCGTTCGCGGCAGTGAGCGTGAACGTATTGACCGTGAACGACTGCCCCGCGGTAAAACTGGTGCTATCGACGGTCATGTCGCCGCCCCCGCCGGTCGCGGTCACGGTGCCCTGGATATGGCACGTGGTGCCCCCCGAATCGTAAATCCGGAAGTGCCCAGCGGTCCCGGTCGCGTCGGCACTGGAATCGGTCCAGGTGCCAGATTTTGCCTTGCTCCCACCGGACGCGTCCGCCATCCAGTCGGACGGCAGCTCACCGTCGCCACCACGGTCCCGCTGTCGGCCTGTGAGCAGTCGGATGGCGGCGACCCGGTGCGGATCTTGAGGATGGCGGACGTGCCGATTGTGGTCTCGATGGCATCGAGTGAACCGTTTCGGACGGACGTACTAAGTTGGAGACTCACGGGCTGCCCTCAATGGTTTCGGCACTTTCGCCTGCGCTGGGGGAACTAGCGTCAGGCGCTCCAGGAGAACGTACGCGCGGGTTGGTTCCAGGAGAACCCGACCGTGCGCACCCGCACCCCGGCTACGATGGTGCTCGCCAGTGTCGCGGCACCGAGGGTAATGGAGGCGCCGCCGGTCTTGGTGCTACCGGCAGACGAGGTGAGCGATACCGCACCGAGAGCGATGGCACCGTCGCCCTGAATTGCGAGCGCCCCCGCCGAAGCCAAGGTGACCGCACCGAGGGTGATTGACGCATCGGCGATTGTGACCGGCGCGCCCCCACTCGCGGACAGCGTCACGGCACCGAGGGTGATGGAGGCGCCCGCGTGCGTGGTCAGGCCGCCGGTCGACCCGAGGGTTACGCCGCCGAGAGCCGCGGACAGGTCCGCAGAAATCGCGAGCGCCGCAGCCGCACTGACGGTCGTCGCGCCCAGATTTGTGGACAGGTTGCCCTGAATCGCGACCGCACCGGTCGCCGAACTGGTGACCGCGCCGAGCGCGACGGACGTGTCGCCGATGCGGGTAAAATCGCCCTCCAGCGCCCCAATCGTGACCCCATCGTGGCCCGCGTTCTTGCACACGGAGTTCTGCGGGCGCTGGCCGTCCCGGAGGTACGTTTGGAGCGCGGCGAAAGTGAACCGCGAGTCGTAGTTCGCGTCGTTGGGGTCGTTGATGGCGCGCATCTTCGCGCGCGTCTGGGTCGTGACGTCGAAGGGATCTCCGGACAGGCCCAGCGACCAGCCCCAGGACCAGAACGAGCGCCACCGGTCGACGAACTGCGGGTCGGCGCTGATGTCGTGCGTGCCGCCCGGGGCCGACTGGTTCACGTTGTACGCGCCGCCCGCGCCGTCGGTCCGCAACCCGTAAGTCGAGTTGTAATCGTTCGCGCCGGCGGTCACCAAGTCCTGCGTGTCGTGCGTCGGGCTCGTGTTGAAGTAGGTGGCCGTCGAGGTGATGACGAACGGCCCGATCGTGCTCGCGCCGCCCGCGCCGCCCAGGACGTAGGTCTTGCCCGGCTCGGCCCACGGGATGTTTGATTTCAGCGACGTGACGCGGCCCGCGGGTTGCGAGAACACGAACACGTCGCCCGCCGCACACGCCGCCGGGAGCGAGGGGACGTTGGCCGTGGTGCCGCCCGTGATGCTGCTGATCGTCGCGACCACGTTGCGCAGCGCGACGGTCGCCGTCGTCGGGCTGAACTTGATGATCTCGCCCGCGAGCCAGCCCGGGTTCGTGCCCAGCACGACCGTCGTCGTGCTCCCGCCCGTCGCGGTTTTCTCCGCGGCACCCTCGTTGAGCGCGAGGCACTGGCCGCCCGTGAAGTAGGTGTTGTGCTCGATTACGAACGTCTGATTGATGTTCTGCGTTCCGGACGTGAGCAGTGTTCCGGAGCAGTCCCGCGAGACGCTCGGCAGGATGATGTTTCGCAGCAGATTGTAAGTGCAGTTCGCCGAGTCCAAGTGCAAGAAGAAGTCGCCGTTGTTGTCGCTCCCGACGAGCTGCCCGATGTTGTCCGTGATGTTCACGGTCGAGGATGCCGGTACGCTCGGGAACCCGACAAAGTGCGCGTTCGCGACGCCCCCGTAAATCTTGTACGTGTCCCCCGCGGTCGGGGTCGTGTCCCATGCCCGGTTCACCGTCAGCGTCGTCGCTGTGTTGCTCGCGATGATGCGGGATTCCCACACGCCCCCGGATTGTTTCGTCACGCACCAGCCCGCGCCCGCACCGACCCCCGCCGCGGCGAACTGGTTCGTCGTCCACGACTTGGTGGAGTCGACGAGCGTAGTCGATGTCGCGCCCGTAGCGGTTCCCGAAACGCTCGCCGAGGGGCTCGTGTCGCCGATCACGATGTTGTTCGTGAAGTCGCCGGAGCACGAGAACGAGCCCGCACTGAAGTCGGTGAAAACGAGGTTCGCGTCAAACGCGGTCCACAGCGCGACCCCGCCCGTGACGGCGAAAAACGCATCGAAAATGTTCCCGCTGTGGCTGCTGTCCTTTGCCGTCAGGCTGGGAGTCTTGTCGAACACGTTGTTCGTGGCCGATCGCGTGCCCGTGGTCAGGGTCGCGGTAGCCGCTACGAGCAGGTTGTCGGTGCCCGAAACACTATTCCGCCACGTGCAATATTGGATATTCCACCCGCCGCCGGCAGGGGCGTTCGACGCCCAGTGCATCCGGGCGCACGAGTCAAAAATGCACCGCGTGAACTGCTGCACCAGCGCCGATGTGGAGGGCAGGAACGAGAACGCGCGGTTGACGGAATCACCGATGCGGGTGAACACGCACCAGGTCGGGCTGAACCAGTCGGAGTCGCTGAACGGGCCGACCGCGCCGACCCCGAACCCGGTGCGGAAGTACCCGTTCGCGCCGCCCGCGTTGCTCCGGATGTACACCCGCGCCGACGCGGACGTGTTCGCGGTCGTGATGAGGCCCGACGTTTGCGTGCTGGCGGTGCCGAGGAACCCGGCGTAGCGAGCGTTGGACGGGCTGGCCGCGTTCGCCGCATTGAACTCGATGCCCGCGACCATGTCCCCGCCGGAACCATCGAGCGTGACGGCGACGTTGCCGCGCTGCCAGTCCCCGCGGATGTCGGCCTTCGCCTTGATGACGAGCGGACCGGTGATGACCAGCGTGAGGGGGTTCGTTGGTGCGGCGGCCGCCGCAAACGTCGTCGTGCCGTCGGTCCAACTCGCCGACGACAGATCGGCCGTCGTGGTCGTGTTGCCCGTGAGGTAAATTTTTCGTGCGCCGGTTGGGGAGTTGGTGTCGGACAGCGCCAGTTTCCGGGACGAGACGCCGCTCGCGAGGGCCGGGAGCGTGACGCGGGGGATGTTGCCTGCGATCACGGTGAAGGTGGCTGATACTGCGACGTCGGACGATTCGAGCCCGTTAGAGTCGACGTTGATGACGGAGACGCGATAGGTGCCCGCTGCGAGGAAGCCGCCCGATGCGCCACCGCCCGTGGCGACGACCGTTGGCACGGTGGTGATGCACTGCGGCGGGCTGACCCCGAATACCGTGTCCGCGTCCACCGTCACCGTGTGCGCGGACGATCCCCAAACGAGCGTGTCCCCGTCGGCGAACGCCGTCCCGCACGCATACGGGACGCTTTTCAGGTTCCCGGTTTGTGACGCGGTGCGCAGGGCCACTTAGTGCACCTCCGGGGGGGAGATACAATTGCAGCCCGTCTACGCAGCACACGTTGGGCGCGACCCCGCCGCCCGTTGGCTCGCGCGAGTCGGCTCGTCCTCCGGATTCGGCAACAAGCACTTCCACCGGAGCGCAGTCCGGTAAATCGGCGATGAGCCGGCGCACGTCGCCGACGGTCAGCGCCCGGCCACGAATAGTTAAAGGTGAGCCCACTCAGGACACCTCCACCGCGGTTTCCATCGTGCACGCAAGTGCCGCGGAACTGAACCGAATCACGTACCCGTTCAACTCCGTTTTTCCGAACTCGTTCGCGGCAAACAGTTGCGCCGCGGGTACCACATCGGTCTCGATGTCGGCCGGCGCGGTGAGCGTGACCGTGCGGCCGTTCGGGAGCGACCAGCGGTACCCGTCCGCCGTTCGGAGGGGCACACCCAGGGTGTGCCATCGCTGTTCCCATAGTCGCCCCGCCCCGACCGCCTCTTTGATTCGCGCGAGGTCCGTGGCCGCGTACCGGTCCGACTTCATTCCAGCGCCGAGCGGGTCGCGCCCGGCGAATTCGTCTCGCACCCGGGCACGGCCCGCGTAATCGAACTCGGCCCGGCGCCGGAACGAGTCCACGAACGGGACGGGGGGCTGGTAGTAAGTGGGACGGTATGCGCTGCCGCTCGTAGCCGCCTCGACGATCACCCCGGTATCGGTCTCGGTAACGGAGACGATCCCGCGCGCCCACATGCTGCCGAGCCCGGCGAGCAGCGGGCCGTTCTGCGCGGCGCCCGAGACCGCGGTGAGCCCGTACCCGATCGGGTGCGTGAGCCACCAAACCCCGTCGAGTTGGGCGTGCAGGTCGAACGTGTACCCCACCGCGTGGTCCCCGCGCCACTCGCTGCCCGGTGCGTGGCACCCGAAGAAGGAGCCGCCGCGCGTGTACCGCACCTGCCCCTGCCCCGTGGCCGTGTACAGGTACACGGGCTTAGCGGGCGGCGCCTTCGTGGCGGCCACGGGCACAGCGGGCACCGGCTTGCCTGCGATCAGCGCGGCCACCTGCGATTCGAGCACCGTGAGCCGCTCCTCGACGGTCGGGGGAACGGGGGGCGGGCCATCGGGTGGGAGCGGGGCGGGCGGATCGCGGTAGAGCCGCATCACGCGCCACCCGTATGGGAGCCACGTTTTGAGGGGGCGCTTGCCCTCGTCAACACCTTCGATCAGCTCGATCGCGGCCCACACGTCGCGCCGCCCGGTCAGCCCATAGAGCACGTACAGGAGCGTGAGCCAGCGCCACAGCACGGTACCGGACCCGATCCCGCGCACGCCGCCGTCCACGTCGCCCCACGGGTAGCAGTCGGTGCCGTCCGGGGTGATGCTCGCGAGAGTGAATGTGGCCACCTCGTCGGCCCACGCGGCCAGCTCCGGGATCTGGTCCGTGAGCGCCGGCCCGATCGCGTGCGCCCCCGCGAGCAGCAGCGCGACGGTGTTCGGGTCGTACAAACTGGATTCGATGAACGCGCCGCCCTTGGACATCCGAATGTAATCGCGGACCGCGGCCACGGCTTGACCGAACTCCACCCGATCGGACCACTTGCTCCCGGTCGCCAGATCCGACGCGAGCACCCCGAGCACTTGCCCGATGGTCTGGTCCGAATCGGTGAACCGCCATCGGCCAACGTTCTCCGGGAACCCGATGCCCCAGCAGAACGCGCACGTCCGATCGAACGCGGCCGCAAAACGGGCAACGGTGTCGTCGTTGAGTGCGGGGCGGATCAGCCCAAACAATATCACCTGATCGAGCCAGTTTTGGCGAATGGTGTTCCGGACCGGGGTCGCCACGTCGAGCGCTTTCAACAGCCGCTCGGCCGCGGTGGTCGCGTACTTCGGCTGCCCCGTCATGGCGTAAGCGAGCGCGTGCCACTGGCCGTAGTCGCCGTCTGGCCCCTTCGCCGCGTCCGCGTAGGCGAGCGCCTGCTTCGCCCACGGGTGCCCAATCGCGTACAGGCTCGCGATTGAGTCGCGGTACGGGATCGCGGCGGGGGATGGTACGGGGTCGACGGTTGCCATGCCCCCAGCGTGCCAGTCACCGGGGGAACTAGCGTGGGGGCGCCTTAGTAGTCGGCTCCAAGTACCTCGATGTGCAACTCGGAGCCGCTCGCTAGTGCGGTCCGGCATTGGAACTTAATCGAAGCGGACGTGCTGTACAGGTAGACGTTTTCGTATCGGAGTATCGCTTGCTGCGTGTTCGCCGCGTTAAGGAGCGTGACGACGTCGATTACGACCGCGTTCACGCTGTCGTCGAGCACGACGGCAACCACAACAGCGCCCGGCGCCGTCGTGGGACCGGAGTGCATGCGGATTTCTTTGACGCGCGTTCCCGCCGCGACCCCGGTCAGCACAGCAGCCGTCAGCGTGGTGCTACTGCTGTTGTTCATGATGATGGACCCGGTGTGCCGCGCGCCCTCGTAGTTCGGTGTCGATGCCATTTACTTACCCCAAAATGCCACGGGTCTTCAGGTCCGCTATCAGGGTTCCCAGCACGTCCGCGATTTCGTCCAACGTGGTCGCGTTGGCATCAAACGCGCGGTCGGTGGTCACGTTCGTTGTCGTGTACGTGCCGATTGACGCGGCGAGCGCGGTCGCGAGCCCCTCCGAGAACACCGTGCCCCCCGCGGCGGTTCCGGACGCGCCCGCGGTCCCGGCGCTCGTGTAGTGCTTCATCCAATACTGGAACCCGTCGGTCGTGGTCGACGTGTGGTACCGCACCACCTTGCCGATGCCGGGGTTGACCTGGGTGTACACGAAAGCGTTGTGCGCGTTGTTGTTGAACCGGAAGTGCTCTTGGTGCGCGACCAATTGCCCCTCGCTGAAATAAGTCAGATCCAGATGCGCGTTGTCCGTGCTGCTGATTGCCCCGACCCGAGCGAACGAGTGGCCCTGGTCTGCGGTCAGCGTTCCGAACGTGGTGTCCACCGTACCCGGGGCGAACGAAAAGGCGTTGATGATCGTCGCCGGACGGTCCACGTACTTCCCCGACCGCGATTCGGGCAACGTGAGCGTCAAATCGTAGGACGGATGCCCACCGAAATATTGAAGCGTGGTGACTATGTTCTGCGCGCCCCCGATGAACCGACCGTTCGGGTCCGTGAACACCGCCAGTTGCCCCGTGCGCGCCGAATCCGGTCCCCACACGTCACCGCCCGCGGACCCGCCCCCACTACCCAGCGACGTGGCGATACCGTCCTTGAACACGGTCCCGCCCACGCTCCCGGACACGCCCGGCGTCCCGTCGTGGGCGAAGTGGTACATCCACGTCTCGATCCCGATGACCACGTCGCGCACCACGCCCGCGTAAGCGTACACCTCGTGGCGCCCGTTCGCCCCGCCCGCCGCCTGGAACACGTAATTCGCAACGTGACACACTAAGTGCCCGCTCGCGTCCGTGTACCCCGTGTACTCGATGCGGTCCGAGTCCGTGCCGTACAGCGTGACCGTCGCGTACTGCTCCGCCCCGCCCACGTAACTCGTCGTGCCCAGCGACATCAGCGAATGCTTCGCCACCGACACGTACACCGTCGGTTTCTTCGGCACCTGTCCCGCGTCCAGCCGCGGCGTCAGCCCCTCCGATAGCGTCAGTCGCGTCAGCCGCGTGCGCCCCGCCGCTACGTCGTCGTACACCAAGCCCGGCGCCGCACCGATGAACCGACCGTTCGGGTCGCTGAAGAACGGGAGCTGACCCGTGAGCGCGCAGTCGGGACCGATCACGTCGCCGAAGGACGTGGGCGGCACACCGTCACCACCCACAATGAAAATCCACCCCGCGCCGGACCGATCGGGTTCGATCCACCCGCGCGTACCGGCAGTTAGAGTCGCATCCTCGTCAGGTGGAACCGCGTGGTCGCCCGTGAGTTGCACGCTCGGGTTCACCAACGCCACGTCATCGAGGTCGAGGCGTTTCCACGAGTACCCAGTTGAAGGGCTCCAAAGTGACGTGAGTTCCGCAGGGAACCCCGGCTGCATCGTTCGCACCGAATCAGCACCGAACGCAGTGGACACACCGCTCCCACCGAGGAAACGGCGTTCCAAGTCGGCAACTCGCTGCTGCAGGTCGGCGAGTTGGGACATCGGTCCGGGTGCGAACGAGCCGGGGCGCATTCAAACCTCACGGGGCGGAAACGTGTGTGAAAGCCTGCGCAAAATCCACGTATTCCAAGAACGCTTTTGAAAGCGACGTCGTTCCGTCCCGGGTGGCGAGGTAGAACTTGTTTGTGCCCCGCCACGGGAACAGGTTGTGACCCCGTACCACCGGGCTCGTCGCCCCGGTCGGCGGGTCAAAGAAATCGAAGTGGAACCGCACCGTCACGCTGCGCAAAATCGAGTAGTCCGCCTCGTCCGCGTCGTCGGCCGCAACGGGCCACGGGTTCTCGATGATTTCGGGGGGCTGGCACAAGAGCGTACCGGCGGGCATCCCGAGAAACGTTGCGTTGTTGAGTTTGCCGACACAGTTCAGAATCTTGGTCGGGACCATCAGGTCCGGGTTCGTCGTCAGGTACTCGCGCGCGACGTTCATCCACTCCATCACGTAGGACGCCTTGGGCAACAGCACGGGCACCGGTGCGGGGTACGCGGCGCCGATAGCGGGTCCGTCCGTACCAGTTTCCGCGTACTTGAGTACGTTCCCGCCGCCGTCCGCGCTGAGCACCTCGAGCCGCGGCACCATCGTGGTTTGCGTGTTTCGCTTGTACTCTTGGCCGGGGGTGTCGATTACCGAATCGGGCAGGAACAGCGCGCCCGGGTACGCGCGGTATTGAACCGTCATCAGGCGCCACTTGTAGAGCGTGTACTTCTTTCCGTCGGCTGAAAAGTCGGACAGTTTGTAGGGCTGCCCGTTCGCGTTGTCTGGGTTCGACAGCAGCACAATAGGGCTGGGTGAAACGCTGTGCGCGAACAGCCACGGGAACTCGGGATCCCAGTCCGGTTGCTCGCGGCGCAATTTCCACGGTGATGAGGTGTCCGCGGTGGCGAACCCGAGGAAGAACCGGACCGCGGCGCGACACTTGTTCGCGCGAACGTACCCGACCCGCGTAGATTCCTGGGCGTCATGGCTGAAATTGGCGCTGCTCCCGCCGCTGTCCGCGGCGACCTCGTACCAGTCGGCGTCGATGTCGAATTCGTCTTCGGGTTGTTCGGGATAGGCGCCCATGTGCCTATCGTGCCGGTGCTTGGGGGAACATGCCTAGTTCCCCCGTTGGCGCGCATCATCGGGCTATGACAACCGTCAACATCGAGTTGGCAATCAAGCAAAAGTTCGCGGCCCTAACCGCGTCGAACTTCCCGTCGTCTACCGTGCCGCCCCTCTACTTCGGGTCCGCGGGGCAGGTGGTTAACGGGCTCCAGATACGCCCGCCCTACGTCGTGCTCATTGAAGAGTCTCGCACGGTCATACCAATTGACTTCGAGCGCAACAACCTCGTCGTCGCGGGGGTCACGTTCGAGGTGTACTACGCGGACCAAGGGCACGTCGAGCAGGCGGCGAACGCAGTCCGCTGGAACGGCGGCACTGTGGGTCAGGGGTCGGGGTTCGATTACGGTGCGCTCACCGATTTGCAGGCGCCCCGGTCGTCGCACCAGATTGTGCCCGTGGGCGAGCCTCGATCGCTCGCCGAGCAGTTGGACAAGGACGGCAACCGGATTCACGGCGTCGCGCTTACCTACCGAATCACCGTGCTGGAGTCCGCGTAATGGCGATGAGCGACGGGCGGGTGACCGCCTCCACAAACCTGAGCGCGTCCGGCACGTACCCGCCCCAAGGCGTCACGACCGCGCTTCGTAGCAATCGCATCTCGCAAGCGGCGAACGTGGACGTGGCGGCACTCGCCTACGGCACTAGTTCTGGACAAGTCGACCTCATCACGTGCTCGGACCGCACCATTAACGCGACCAGCACGGCGACCTATGACCTGTACACCGGGACCGACCTCAAAGACCTGTCCGGGCTCACGTGTGCGTTTCGTAAGGTGAAGTTGATTCAGGTCAACATCATCTCCGGTGGCGACGCTTCGGGCGTGCGAATCGGCGGCGCCGCGGCGAACACGTGGGCGGCGTTCTTCGCGGACGCCACGGACAAATCGCTCATTTTCCCGAGCGGGCCGCCGTTCCTCCAGGGCAGCCCCGCGGGTGCCGCGGTCGGCTCGTCCACGAAGAACCTGCTCGTGGAGAATCTGGGGGCGGTCGCGGTCACGGTTCGCATCACGATTGCCGGCACTTCGGTCTAAGGCATGTTCCCCCGGTGGGTTGAATAATGCCCCCAATTCTTGCGAGGGCATCACATGGGGTTCGACGCGACCAGCGGCACCGAGGGTAGGGTTCGCACCGGCGCCGGGAGCACCCCGTGCGCGGGCATCTCCGAATGGCGCATCAACAAGCAACTAACACCCGTTCCCGTCAACCATTTTGAATTGGGTGCGGACGGTGACGGGAACGTGTGGTCCGCGTTCGAGAAGGGACTCGCGAACGCCACGGTGAGCATCCGCGGCATTTACAACGTGGACGTAACGGACAAGACCGAAGGGGGCACGCCGGCGCTCCGGCTGGGCACCACGGTCTCGCTTGACTTATTGTTCAGCCGAACACCATTCGGATACCTCGACGTTCCCGGGATCATCACTCAGTTCGAGGCGGGAACCAACATCGAGAATCAACTCGGCACGTTTTCCATGACCGTGCAAGTAACCGCTGCTGTTGGCGCCGCGGCTTAATTGAAAGGTAATCATGAGTTTTGAGCCAGTCAGTACCATTGAATTTGGGAAAGCTCTTGTTGCGGCTCTCGGGCTACCAAAAGGCGGATGGGACCGTATCGTCATCGTGGCTGATATCAATAACGTCCCCCAAATCTACGTGCGTGGCTTCCTGAATTCGTCTTCGGTTTCTGGGGTCGTTCAGGCGGTCAAGGATGTGCAAGTGAGCGCCGACGGCGATATCGCCGTTGTGCCCCTTGCCGAAGAAATTACGGAGGATGCTACCAGTGCCTAACGCACCCGGCGCGCAGCACCTGCTCGCGCCCGATTCCGCCCTGCCGGAGATTCCGTACAAGGGCACGCTGTACAAGGTCGGGCGCCCGGACGGGAACGCCCGCGCGCGGCTCGAAAAGCTCGTGAAGAAGGTCGCACTCGACGGGGTGCGGGCGCTGAAGGGCGTGCTCGACGCGGCGGCGTACAAGGAGGCGTTCGCGAACGTGGCGGACAACCTGAAGCGATACGACACGTGGCGCGAGGGGTGGCAAGCCATCGTGTTCGACCCCGGGTGCAAGCACCTGTTCCTGTGGTCACTGCTGCTCGAGCACCAGCCCGCCATCAGCGAACAACAGGTGCTCGAGCTCGCGGAAGCGGTGCCCGAAGAGGTCCACGCGGCGCTCGCGCAGGTGCTCCCGGCTTTTTTTCAGACGCTCCTCTCGGCGCTCTTGCCGCTCTTGCCGGAGGAGAAGCGACCGGAAGCGGAAGCGAAGTTCGGCGAGGCGCTGGCGACCCTCCGGGCGTCGCTGACGCCTACCCCCGCGAGTACCTCGACGTAGTGCTGCAAATGCAGTCGCTGCTCGCTCAGGATCCGTGGGGCTACCTGCCCGAGCAGATCGGGCGGCTGACCGACCTGCAAATCGTCAAGCTCTACATCGAACCGGCCGTCGAGCGTGCCAAGGAATTGCGCAAGGACTCGCCCGCGACACCGAGCGGGCAACCGGTGGGCAGCCGACCCGACCGGGAAGCGAGTACGGGACCAACGGGCGAGCCCGGCAGCAAAGAACACCGCGCGCAGGTCGTGCAAGCGTTCATGGACGTGATGGGGATGAACAAGGAACGGGCGAACGCCAAGTACGACCAGCAGTTAGCCCAGTGGTACGCACAGCAAGGGAGTAAGTAACATGGCGGGTCTGGCTGCAGGTGCGGCAGCAGCGGGGCGACTCGGGGCGGCGGGCGCCGCTGCGGGTCGGTTGGGTGCCGCATCGGGTGCCGCGAGCCAGGCGCCGCAAGCGTTCGCGAGTATCGCGAATTTTACGAGCCAGATGCAGAAGATTGCCCCGATTCTGAACGATGCGAACACCGTCGTTAACACGCTCGGGCAGTCGTTCAAGACGCTCATGGGTCCGCTCTCGAAGGTCGCGGAAGTCGCGAAGGAAATGGCACTGTTCGTGCCCAACGCGACCAAGGCGCTGATTGACTTCGGCAAAGAAATTTCGCAGTTCGTCAAACTCGCCAACCCCGCGAGCGTGCAGAAGTTTAACGCAGCGGTAGACGACCTGTATGCCATCATCGGTCAGGCGCTGGCGCCCGTGCTCGACCTCGTGACGAAGGCCGTGCGCAACGCCGCGGACTCGTTCGGGTTCCTCGGGCGCATCGGCGCGGCAGCGGCGCGCGGGTTGGAGCCGTTCCAACGCGCGCTGGAGACGGTTAACGAGTGGTTCGGGCGCATCGGGAACCAGCTCGCGAAACTGAGCGGTGCCGCCGGCACGTCGCTCGCCATCGTGGGCGAAGCGGTAGACGCCTTTCTGAAGGCGTTGCAGCCCCTCGGCGACTTGCTGATTGACGTGTTCGGGGCAGTGATTCGCGACATCGTCGGAACGCACGGACCACTGGAGACGGCGACCGCCTATGTGGTCGGGTTCACGCGCGCGCTGGGTGATTTGACACGGTGGCTCGCCGACGCGGTGCGCCAGATCCTCGCGCTCGTGGGTATCGACCTGCCGAACGAGTCGGGGACCAAGCCCGGCTCCAGCACTGGCGCCGCGGTGCGGAATGCGAGCGTCAGCAGCATCGACGACGTGCTCAAACGGGCGCTCACGTCCGCGTACTCTCTGGGCACCGGGGCGAATCCGGCGGTCGACACCGCGAACGCGACCAAGGCGCTAAACGAACAGGCAACGAAAATATACGGACAGATTCTTGAGATCAAGACAGCGGTCGTGAATCTCCCGAAGAACCTGGCAGCCGCTATCGAAGGCCTAAAGGACAAGGCTACCAACAGCGCCGCGGAAGCGATTGCGGGACCGTTGGTAGATGCGCAAGACTACCTGCAGCGCCAGCGGAATAATGTGGAAAACTGGCTGGGGAAAAACTTCAGCTTTAGTCAGTAACTGACGCGGACCGCGACACCGTTTTCGAACACTATTTGTGCGGTGTCGTCCAGTTTCTCAGTTACGCTATCCTTGGTGATTTCTTTGTAGTGCCAGTAGATACCGCCAGTGTCGAACGTGCGGTCCGGCTTCCCAACTGCCTTCAGCACCTCATCCTGCGACTTGCCCATCACGAGTTTGCGGAACTCGTCGCGGGTATATGTCTTCCTCTCTTGCCCTTTCGCAGCAACATCATCCTTCGGTGGCGTTTTTGTTCCAGCGCCCCCACATGAAACTATGGCAATGGCAAACGCCACAATTACTGAAATGGTAGCACTTCTCATGTAATCCTCGTTCCGCTTCAGCCCAGGATTTTGCCCGGGTTCGCCCGAATGAATGCCCGCGCGTACCCCTCATTCGCAAACCAAAAGGTATGCACGGTTCCGTACCAACTCTCGTAATTGACTGCTGGTGCCAGACGGCAGCACGTTGGCGTCGCTAGATCCTCTGCGCGTTGCATGGCTCGCCGTCGCCGTTGCTTGGTTTCGGCGTCGAGTTGGCGATACCAGCGAACACCGCCATAGGCGGTTGCGATTCCTGTCGCAACTGATGCAGACGAAGCTACTAAAAATCCCACGATCCCCGGTAGCTTCCGCCCTGCGCCGAAAAAAGGGGCGCAACAACATGAACCCGTGACCGCGAGAAGAGCCCCAGCCACGAAGCCGCCTACTAGCACCAAATACGCGGTCCCGTTGTAAATCCCTTTAGCCTGTGCCCGTGCCTCAATGTGGTCCAGACAATCAGAGCAGTAGGGTATCTCCCACGAACGGGAGTTCGACCGTATCACGCGCGTACCCGTAATGCGTGTGTGCCCCGCGGAATGCGCGTCATCCGCACACCCCAAGCAGCACGCACACATCCGCGGCCAACTGATGATGTAGGCTGAAATTTGAACGCGAACGCCCATGGCGAGTACCGCAACTTGGTACAGGTTGCAACACTCGCCTTACTGAGGGTTGGTGTACACCTTCAGGTGCTGCCACAGCATTTCTGCGTCTGGACCCGGTCCAACAAGAAGTTGCAGGTGATCCGAAGCCGCGACGACACTAGAGTTGCCCATCGCCGAACCGGATGTGGTTTTCATTAGTGGCGCGACGAAGTGAATGGTCACGATGCCCGCTTGATCACGGCTCGCGTAAGCAATTTGTGCCGGATTGATTATCAGTCCTTTGTGCTCAAAGAAACGCATCTCATCCCTCACGGTCAAGGAACTCGTCCAAAGACCGCTCCAGTGCTTCCGCGAGTTTGACCGCAGTTTCCCAAGAAGGATTCGACCCAGATTCGATGCGCGCAACGGCCTGCGGAGCCATCCCCACAGCTTCACCCAAATCTTTTTGAGTCAGTCCGGCGGTCTCACGAAACTGACGTAGCTTCGCGCCGAAGGAATCCCACTTCGCCACTGAGGTCATTTCCGGAATCTCCGCCAAATTCCAAAACTACTAGATTGACTCAACGTTTCTGTTGAGATAGTTTAGGCGTCGGCGGCTGGTGGTCGGTCGCCAAGTAGTCGCCGGTGGGGTTCGTGATTGGCGTCCCGTCCCCACCGGCGATGAACCCTATCAAGGTGTTCGACAGGAATTGTGCCCGATTGGTGCATTCCGGTCAAGCGCGGAGGCAATCCCGTGCCCACGACGAAGACCCGCAAGCGTTCCAAGGCCGAACTGCGCCAACTCCGGTTGCGGCTAGTGCAGTGGTGGGACCGCCTCAAGGACGAGTGCGAGCACTTGGCGACCGCGATCCGCAAGGCGCCGAAAGGGACGTTCACCGACGACGAGCGGGGCGAAGCCCTTTGGGGGCTAGAACAGGATGCGTGGGAGTGTTTCACGAACCACCGACCGAAACTCCCACCGCGAGGTCGGCACGCGAACGTGGGGGTGTAACTGACATTTCCATCTCACGGGCGCAGCCGGAAACTGCGCCCTTTTCGGGCGAGGGTTCCCAAATGTTGGAGATTGTGGCTGGTGTGAAGCAATCGCGGTACACGCCGCTTCGTTATGTCGCTGGGTACCGACACAACGGCAAAAAGATAATGTGCAAATGGGAATGCGAGTGTGAGTGCGGCCAGATTTTTCAGGCGCAAGCGGTTGCCTTACGAGAAGGACGACAAGTCAGTTGTGGGTGCCACCAGCGCCGTCGCGCTGCGGAAACGTGCCGCTCGCGTGGGCACACTCGCGAGGTTGCCGAGCAAGTCACGAGCGACTATTTGAGTGGGCTCCCGGCTGCGAAAGTAGCCCAAAAACATAACATTCATCTCGCCTCCGTTTTGAGACACGTGAGGCGTCTGGGCAAACAGGTGCGGCCGTTCACTGATTCAAATCGGCGGTACCCGATCAACCACGATGCGTTCGCCGCAGTTACGGATGAATCAGCGTATTGGGTAGGGTTCCTCATTGCTGATGGGTGCGTCAGCGACGAAGGTGTTGTATCTCTAAAGATCGCCAGTGTTGACCACGAACATTTGGAACTGTTTCGGCAATTCCTCGGAGGTGGCCCACCAGTTTGGGTCGGGCAAAAAGGCGTGTCTGCGATTGCGATTTCCTGCCCAAAGATCGTTTCCGATTTGGCGATGCTGGGCGTGACACCGAGGAAAACTTTTACCGCGGAACTGCCTCCCCGACTAATCGGCAACATCCATGCGATGCGCGGACTGGTAGACGGAGACGGGTGCTTATCGTGGCACAAAAGCGGCCCAAGAAATCGTATCCCACATATCGGCATATGTGGCACACACAGTATCTGCTCTTCCTTTAGCTCTATGGCGGAAAAGCTTGTGCCCGGCAACCCAATTACTGTGCGCCCTCACGCTACCATTTGGCAATCCCGTTTTACGGGGATACGAGCGGCGGCGTTTACGGCCCTGCTTTACGCTTCAGGAACTGCTTTGGCGCGAAAACAAAAGCTCGCTTCAGAGTTTGCCGAATACGCACTCCGCAACTCGCGTTGAGGCCAGCACACATGCCGCAAGCACCAGCACACAAGCACACCGCGCGCATGACCGCATCCCCGCGGGCACGGCACGCAAGCAACCGCGGCCCGCGCGCGGCTACTCAGATTCCAACTCTTCCCACGGCGGCGGCGGCAGGTCCGGCACGCCCAGTTCTTTCGCCTCGCGCTCCATCAGCGCGATGAGCATGTAGAGCACGGGCTGCTGCTTCTTCGCGGCCAACCGCCGCGCCACCGCGTGCCACTTCGCCGGGAACCCCACGTTGATCCGCTTCGTCTGACCGCCCGGGTTCGTCGGCTTCTTCTTGGCCATGATCGGCATGGTATCCCACCAGAGTGCGGATGCGATGGAGGAATCATCGACCTCGTGCCGATAATCACTGTTGTGTTATAGCGCTCCCGCCGGGTCGCGAGGAGCCATGATAGGAACACCGACGAAAGGAACTCAGATGGCTACGCGGACAATTACGGTTCACGACCGCTGCACCACACTCGAATGCGGGCGGGTGCTGCACACGATTCGCGAAGGTGAAGAGGGGCTGTGCTCATCCTGTTCGTTCAAACGGATGCCCTCGGACACGAAGTCCGCAATGAAACGGCTCCTCGCATCGGCGTTTAACGGCTCCACGGATGCCGAAAAGAATGCGGTAGTGAAGGAGGCAATGGAGAAAGTGCGCCGCGATAAGGGGGAAGCACAGTGAGCGCGGAACACGTGATACCGGTGCCGTTGCAGGGGGTCGAAATTCGGGTCGATAAGCACCTCGTCGGGTCCAAGTGCGCCCTTCAGTTCGGCGACGGTCCCGTGTACGCTTCCCCCGCGATGTACGACCTGATTAAGCACGCGAGTCCGGACGAGTTGCGCACGCTGGCGCAGACGATTCGCATCAAGAAGTTGCCGGCGCTGCCGACGCTGAGCCAGTACGCGAACATTCCGATGTTCACCCAGCCGCCGAAGTGGGAGTAATCCCACGTGACCTACGACCGCGTTGCGGTCGTAGTTTGCTTGACTCGCATGCGAGCGACATGGTAGTATCATCCCACGTTGGCGCCGGGTGCGAAGCACAAGCGTCGACGCAGCACAGGCGACCCGGGGTTTAACGGCCTCGGGTCGTTCTGTTTCAGCCAGCTATCGTTCAGATGATGTTGCCGCTCTCGGCGGCTCGAAGTCGTCCGGCGGTTCCGCCAAGATACCGATAATCGGCAGTGATTCGGGAAGCGTGACGGTTCCGAGCGGGCGGCCGTTCGGGTCAACGACGGGCAAAACGAACGTGTTGGGCGGCACTGGCGCCATAGTAGGTCACTCCTGTTGCTGGTGGACAGGTGTGATTATGACGACTGTAGCGGGCGGTATTCAAGGACGGTTGCAACGGCCGCCCTGTGTGTTCCACGGTGGAACGTGGTCAGTGAACATCTGAAACCGTTTCGTAGGTCGCAGCAAAGATGTCGGGCTTGCATGGGTACAGTTCGCCTTTGATTCCCCGAATAATCCAATCGCCCGGCGAAGCTACCATCACGCCCTCAAGCGTGAAAACGTGGATATCGTCCACGCAGCGAAGCACCCCGCCGTTAATCGAGTTATCTATTGCTGCCTTTAACCAATTCGGCACCTCTGAGAACCTATAGTTGGTACCCCACTGAACAGCTTCAATAACAACCGGTTTCTTGCGAAACTTCATTAGGCGACTCCTTTACGCGCTTACAAAATCTGATCGCAATCCAGGTACACGAACGCGGGCACGTTCCCATATGCGCGCCCGTGGCGGATGCCGAGGATGTGGTAGCTCTCGCTGCGGTCGGTCGTCTGTGCCTTCCAGCCCGGCACGGGTACCGCAGTAAGCACCGACGCGAGGATGGCGATGGTGTGCGACACCACGATGTTCGACTGCGCGTACAGCGTTTGCGTCGATGCGCTAGTGGTGTTGATGCTGCACGGGATACCGCTCTGGGCGACCGTGTACGTGGGCAAAACACCAGCGCCGGTGTCAGCTCCGCTCGTGACGCTGTAAAGCGCAATCGAGTGCGGCGGGTTGTCCCACAACATTACACGGCCTCCGCAAAGAGATCGTTCGAGGCACCCGCGGTCGCTAATCGCGCGCGGATGATGTCGCAGTGCTTGGCGTCCTGTTCAATACCTACGGCCCGCATCCCCTCTTGCTGCGCCGCGAGGAGTGTCGTGCCACTGCCGGCGAACGGATCGAGAACAATCCCGCCCGGCGGGGTGAGATACCGCACCCACCATCGAGTTAGTGCGAGTGGGGTCATAGCCGTGTGCTTGCCACCTGATTTCGACTGCTCTTCTCCCACGCACGCAAACGGCAGCACGTTGTATGGCGTGACTCCAGATTCTCCGCTTGCGGTCGAACGCACACGATCCATCCCGTGGCCGGACGGATGCGACTCGCGCCCAGCTCGGGCCGTCATACGCCTTTTTCGGTTCTCGTCGGACTCCGTCCATTTCACGGCCAATTGGTTGCGATAACAGTGAGGCGTGCCGAGCCAAACACACCATTTCACGGACGGGCGCATCAACTTGCCTTGAATGCTGTGGGCTTCGGGAATTGCGTTGACTGACCACCAGTAGGCGTCTTGCACCAAGCCCCATTCCTTGCCCCACTTTAAAACAAATTCCCACAGCCACAGCCGCATCTTCCCGAGACGCTCGCTATTCGGCTGCAAAATGAACACGGCACTGCGCGTCGGCTTGAGCACGCGGCGGCACTCTGGAACTACCACGTCCATCAACTCGAACCATGGAGATTCGGTCCAGTACCCGTAGGGTCGCTTAATACACGGGTACGGCGGGTCGGTAACGACGGAATCGACCGATCCGGCCGCGAGGGTCGGTAGCACGGCGCGGCAGTCCCCTTCGTGGAGGTGCGCCATTACGCGAACCTCGGCTGCAGGTAGTTCGCGAGCATCCCGAGCACGTCGGGCGAGTTGACGGCAGCCGTCGCGGTGAACTGACTCGCCACACTCATCGAGTACCCGTTCCAGCTCTCCGAGTTCGTCGGCGCCCCGGTTTTGCGCCGGTTCATCAGCAGCGTCACGGCGGCGACGGCCGCCGCCTGAATATCCTCCGGTACCGACAGCGCGCCAACCTCGCACGCGACCTTTACGGCACCGCGTGAGCCGCCCAGCACGCTCGCGAGTGTGTGCGGGTACCGCCACCACTCCGCGCCCCACACGCTCCCGATGCGGCGGATGATCCCCGCGCCCGCCCACTGGTTCTCCGGGTCGTCAATGTGCAGCACGTAATCGGTGCCTGGGGTGAGCAGGTCGGCACTCGTGAACCGGCTCGGGTCGCCGCCGGCACCACAGTTCAGGTACAGACTCGTAATCGACCGGATGGGGCGCCGCGGGAGCACGAGGTCGAGACTCAGTGGCGCGTCGCAGATGAAGTCGGTGACCGTGAGCGGCTCGGCGACGAAGGGGAGTATCTTCTTGGCAATGGCGGCGCTGACCCCGGCGCACCACGCACTGAGCGCGGTGAGGTCGTCGCCGGACGGGCTTTGACCGGTGAACGCGCTCCACGTATTCGCGTCGATGAGAGCCATAGTCCCAGATTGGGGTACAGTGGGGTAACAAGCCCCGCCGCGGCGCCTCCGTGGGGGTGAATCACGGGCGGGAACGACGCCGGGCGGGGTGTGCGGGGGTTAGTTGATGAGGCAGGCGCTGACGCTGTACGTCAGGCTGTTAGCGTTGCCGTGCGTTGCCAGTACACGCCACGTCTGCGGGAGCACGTCGTTCGCCGTTGCGTTAGCCGATGCCGTGAGTGCGGGGTATACGCGGAGAACGGTCGTGCTGACGCCGGTGACGGCGGCGCTGGCGAGGATGGTGTAATACTGTCCGCTGACCGGGTCTTTGCCCTGAATCGTGAACACGACCGACGGCGTCGATGTCGCCGCAGTCGCGTCGATGACCAAGTGCAATCCGCGGTGCTGCTTGTTCGACAGATCGCCGCTGTTCCCGGTGACGGTACGAGCGGCGGACGTGAACGGGGTAACGTACTGCATCACGACCCCTTACCGAAGTTGGAATACGCGGTACCCGGCAATGTGCATGATGGGGTCGTTAGTCCCATCGGTCTGGCACACGAACGATGGATAAAGCGCGACGATTGGGATGTTCGCGGTGAGCACGGTGGAGTTGATGAGTGCGTCGTTAACGTACTGGTCCACACTGGTCACGCCGTTGACCCGGAACCCGAGTTTGACGTAGGTGTCTTCGGCGAGCGTGGTGCCGGTCTTCGTGGTCGCGGCCGACGCCTTCGCCGCGGCGAAGGACAGTACGCCCGCGTTGGAAGCGGCGCCGAGCCAGCCGATGTGGTTCGCGGTGGAAATCGCACCCGAACCGATAATGGTGGTGTCGATTTCGGCGAGCCCGGCAAAGAACTGCACCTTGTCAAAGGTGTCCACGATCTTGATTTTGGTCTCGAACCAGATGTCCTTGCCCGCGGCCGGCACGAACGCGGACTTGGCGCGCTGGATTTGCGCACCCTGCCCCTGGGTGGTGCTGTTGCAGTCGAGTTCGAGTACGCCCGGCGCGGCGGTGGAAATCGCCCCCGTACCCGCGGTCGCTTGCGTGAGTACCCAGTCGCCGGTCGTCGCGGCGGCGTTGTAAGTTGTGAACTGGTCGTTCAGCATCACCCCCACGCTCTGATCGTGAAGCCACTCGAGGAGCGGGCACGACTTCCAGGCGCCCGTCTGGAACGTGGGGTTAATGAGCGGGTCGTAGTGTGCGGCCCGGTCAGCGGTATTCAAGCCTCGCGTCGGCATGGTTCACCTCGTGAGCCCGTCAGCCGGGCGGTGCTTGTGTGAGTTGGTTCTGCTCGTCCCAGGTGCGGTAGAACGCGCGGGCGGCGATGATGCACTCGCCCGCCACGTAATCCGGTGTGCGGCCGGTGTCCTTGGACCACCGTTGCACGAACAGTGCGCCCGCGAGTTGTTCGATGCGGTCGGGCGCGGGTTGCGGCTTCTTGTTGTCGTTCGCCACGAATCACCGTTAGCTGATGACGTTGGTCGTGAGGTCTTTCTGCGGGAACTTCGGGCGGAACCGCAGGTACGTGACCACGGCCTCGTCGCCCGAGTTCGAGCAGGTGAGGCGGGCCGCCACGTGCGTGAGCGTGATCCCCGCCGCGTCCCCGACCTCCTTCACCTGTGACGCCTGGCACTCCACGAACACGAAGTCGCCGACCGCGTCCGCCGCGACCGTGCCGCTGTCCACGACTACCGTCGGGTTCGCCCCGGTGGAGTCGGTGCAGCCGACGATTTCGACTTTCGTGATACCGGACGATGAGGCGGACACGCTCGTCATCGCGGCGACGCCGAACCACTCGTAGAGCGCGAGCGGCACGACCCGCTTCGTGGTGCCCCCGTCCGGGCTGGTGATGACCGCCGACGTGCTCCCCGGGTCGTGGTCGTAACTGAGCAGCGCCATGTTGCTGG
This sequence comes from Gemmata massiliana, assembly GCA_000531095.1. GTDB lineage: Bacteria > Planctomycetota > Planctomycetia > Gemmatales > Gemmataceae > Gemmata > Gemmata massiliana. The sequence continues at coordinate 501,299 of HG799466.1, forward strand.
CGATGTGCTGCGTGGTAACCGCTGATGCCATCGGGAACCTCGTGTCTGGGTGTGAGCGGGGAGAAACGCGGGGCGGTTGCGCCCCGCGGGGTTATCAGCGGGCTTCGAGCACGACGAACGGCGAGAGCTTGTTCGCGGAGTACGTCGGGGTGAGGGCCACCTTCCACCAGGGCATGCCCGCGTTCCGCATGTAGAACTTGAACGCGCGCTCGTGGTTGACGAACCGCACGTGGATGCTCTCTTCGGACTGCATGGGCTGGTACGTGCCCTCAAGGTACTCTTCCCAGTTCGAGAGGATGAGGTCGCCCGAGTCGCCCAGGGTCTTCGCGTACTCGGTGAAGAACAGCGGGCGCCCGAGCAACATGTCGGGGTGATCTTCCCGTGCGGACGGCTGCCACATCGGTTGCCCGCCGGTGCCCACCGCCTGGTTGAGCAGCATGAGCTGCGGCATGGTGTCGTGGTTCGCGAGCCAGACCGCTTTGCTGTACCCCCAGCACCGGGCACGCATGTTGAGCACGTTCTCGTAGCGGATGGTGTCGGCCGGCTGGCCGCTCTCCTTCGACACGACCACGGTCGGCCCCAGGCTCCCCGAATCGAGCGCGGTCAGGATGCCGAGGTACTCGCCCACCCCGGTTCCGTAGAGCCGCTCTTTGATGAGGTGGTAGGTGAACTGGTCGTTGAACCCGGCGCTGAGCAGCGCGGTGAACGTCACCGGCGAATCGCGGAGCAGGTTTTCACTCGCGTAGCTCAGCCCGAACAGGTCGTGCGCTTCGAGCACCACCTGCTCGAACTGCATCTGGCTCGCGGTCGCCGCCACGGTGTCCGGGCGCCGCGTGACCGTGAGCCCGCCCGACACGCTCGTGGTGTGGTTCTTGTCGGTGCGCGCGTTGATTTTCACAATCGCGCTGCCCATCGGCACCTTGCGAGTGCGCGACCCAATGGGGTCGTTTTCCGGGTCGATCTTCAGGAAGTCGGGGCTGTACGTGGTCGGCAACAGGAACCCACCGTAGGGGTCCGAGTTCGTGCGCGCCTCGTCCGAGCCGACCGCCTTGAGGATAAACTCGCTTTCGGCTTTGCCCACATTCCCGGACCACAGCGGCAGCAGCCGCCGATCCATGTTCACGCCCGGGTTGTTGGTCGCCTTCATGACGGCGCTTAAGAACTCGGCGTGGTTCTTGAACCCGTATGGGTCCGCGTTCGGGTCGCGCACTTGCGCGGGCAGCGACTTGGTGATGGCGTCCGCGATGAGCCGGGTGTGCTCCGCGGGTTCCATCGCGCCCTTCTTGATGACCTCTTGGGCCTTGCGCAGTTCCTCCTTAGCGTTCCGGAGTTCCTGCTTAACTTCTTCGAGTGCCGACATCGGATTGCTCCGGGGTTAAGGGACTGTAATTTGGCTCACGTGTAGTTGCGGCGAGTTTGCTTCAAATGACGGCGAGCTTTCGACACGTCCGCGAGCAACTCTTGCAGTTCGGCGTCTTGCTCTTCCGGTTCTGGCGTGACCACGAGCGTCGCCTTCTTGGTCGCCTGTGCCGCGGCAATCGCCTGTTGTTGTGCCGCCTCGATGCCGTCGGTGACTTCGCGCAGGCTGTACCGCCGGGGCGTGACCGCCTTGAGCACCTCGCGGTACTGCGGCGGGACGGCCTTGAGCGTGCCCTCGTCGTCGCGGCTCATGTCCGTGGGCTTTTTCGGCTTCTTTTTCTTGGCGGGCGGTTTCTGTTCGCCTTCTGTGTCGGTGTCGTCGGCGTCCGTCTCTTCGAGTTCCGAATCGTCACCGTCCTCGCCGTCATCGTCCTCGTAGTCGTCGCCCATCTCCCCGCCGTCGCTGTCGAGGGTGGCGTGGTGCTTGTCCGCCATGCCCTTCATCTCTTGCGCGAGAACGAGGATCTTCTGCTTCGCCTCGCGGCCGAACTTGCGCAACTGCGGCGAGTCCGACGTTTGCATGTCCGATTCGAGTTGGTCCGCGATGCCCACGGCGCCCTGTGCGGCGCTGTATAGCGCGCTGATGCCGCCCAGCGCGGGACCACTCGCGTCCTGACCCGTCCCGTCGTCGCCCATCGCGTTCGGGTCGTCCGTGGGCGTGGGGTCGTATTTGGTCGCGGTTTGGTCCTGGGGTTGCGGCATGGCTTTCGTCTCCACGGGTACCAGGACGCGCGTCGGCGTGTACCGGTCGAGGCTCTTGAGGATATGCGGGTGCAGGCGCTCGCCATCAACGGTGCCGTCGCGCAGTACCTTGAAAAGCGGCTCCAGTTGCGGCGGTAAGCTCTTGAGGATGGTTTGAGCGCCCTGGCACACGGGCTCGGCGCAAATCGTGTAGAGCCGCACCTTCGCGGCGCCGAACCGGAACGCCTTGCGGCGCTCAATCGGCGAGTCGCCAATCGCAATTGCTTTGGACCAATCGGGCTCGAACTCCAGCGACACCGCGGGCAGCGCGCCCTTGCGTACCATCAGGTACACTTGGCGCTGTAACGGGTCGTCGCGGTCGAAATGCGTCGTGGCTACGGGCAGGAGTTGCTTGCCGTGTCCGGGCACGTCCAGCAGTGATTTGGTGACCGTGTACGTACCGCCCGGGCGCCCGAGTTTAGTGTGCGCCCAGCCGACCGTCTGACGACCGACGTCGGGGTGCAGCCCGTGCTCGAGGTCGACGCGGGGGTTGCGCTGGTGCGGGGTGAAGTCGAGCCCGTCCGCGACCACCTCGTCCCCGGCACGATCTGCGCCGGGGTACGTGAGCACCGACACCACCGAGAACGAGTCGTCGGACGCGACCGCTTTAACTACGGTCTCGAACCGGGTGCGGTGGATGTGTGCGAGGGTCGTCCTGCGTGCCATGCCCCGATAATGGGGCGCGCCGGGGGAACTTGCTTGGGCGAGATGTGAGGCTTAACAACCACGTCCCGCGGGAATCGATCCCCGCGGGACGCTGCGTTTGTGCCCGTGGCGGGTCAATACCTCTTGCTCATCGCGAGCCGATCAATCTGCTCCGCGGTGGAGGCGAGGTGCATCGCGTCCGAGAGCCATTCGGGGCATTCAGTGTACCCGCTCTCTCGGTACGGCGGATCGACCACCGCACCTGCCACAGCGACCAGATACCGCTCACAGTAGGTGGAGTAGCTGGTGAGACACAGATCGAGGCTCGGTATGTACAGCACGGTGAGCGCCCTCAGTTAAGCGGCACCCCCCTACGCAGGTGCCGCGGTGTCAGTGACAGACTCAGTGGGCCGTGGCGGCGACTCTCGCCTCACACCACGCCTTCATTGCGAGGCGAGCGGACTGTGCCGCGCTGACCGCCTCCGCCTCAGCAGCCGCCGCCTCAGCCGTTGGCGGGTCGTAGTCGTCGCTGTGGACGCCAGCCCACAGGTTAATGGCCACGACGTCGGTGTCGCTTAGGCCGTGCTGAGCGGTCGCCTCGATGCAGGAGAAATCCCACCCGCAATCGAGGGCGTACTGGTGAGCGTCGAATATCGTCGTCGCCATGATCGATCTCCTGTGTTGGGCGAGAGTGCCCGTGGCGGCGAGTGCCACGGGCCGGGGTGCGGGGTTAGCCCACCGTCGTGGTCACCATGCCGAGTTTGGCGCCCGGCCCCCAAGTGAAATAGGATGGCTTTTCTTCGCGGAGATCCGTGACACCGATGGCCTCGGCAAGAGCCCGAAAAGCATCGGCTCGACCCGCGGGGCAGTGCCAACCCCAACCAGTGCAAACCATCGACCCCAGCATATTCGCACCGCGGTCTACGAGGGCCGTGGCCTTCATGAGCACCATGTCCGGTTCACCACGGTAGGTGTCAATCCACTTGGCGCCCACCCACGTGGCTTCCGGTGCGAGCACACGGACGGCTGCCAAAATCGCTTCGTCATTCATGATCGTTTCAGTGGCCATCGTCTCATCCCCCTTTGTCGCGGGCCGGTGTGGCCTCGCGTCTGTGTACACAATCCTAACGCTAGCGTTACCGCGAGTCAACATTAAATCTGGAAATTTGTGACGTGTGCGTTAGGATATAGTCATGGGAGACTACATCACCACCGCTGAAGCCGCAAAGATAATCGGATGCAACGCGAGCCGCGTGCGCCAATTGCTGCTCGACGAACGGCTACGGGGGCAGCGGGTTGGAAGGGACTGGTTTGTCGAAAAGAAGAGCGTGGAGGAGTACCGCGACAGTGCCCGTCGTCCGGGGCCGCAGCCAAAAAATCCCGTCTGATTTGTCGCACTTCGCCCGCGGTCCGGAACTCTCTGTGTACCCCACAGGAGACTCCTCATGCGACGGTTCACACTCGAAGAAGGAATGACTTTGCTGATTCTCTCAGGACGTATCCGCGACGAGATAGACCCCACACTCGGCGACTTGATTGAGCGGGTGGCGGGCGGGGACGAATCGGCACTCGTCCCCGCGGTGGATAGACTCAAGGAATTGGGGCGTGAGGAGCAAGCGGAGAGGCTGAAGCGGCTGGTGAAGGGTAAATTCTAATTCCGCACCAGCCGTATTTGGTCGGGGTCGAAAACTACAGTCTCTTCCGCCTCCCACTCCTTGTAGTCCATGACGAGAAGTGCGTCATAGCCTTTAGCTTTTGCTTGAGCAATGATTTCGGGCATTTTGGACCGCATAATATCTGTGGTCCAGCCCTTTGACGACCGGTCGAACTTTACCTTGATTCCGTACTCGGCGAGAGCTTCTTGTATTTGCGATGAACTCACGCGGTCGTCGCTGTCCTCGCCCTCTTCGCCTGCGCCAGTACCAAGCGAGGTAAGGTCTAAAGGCTTGCGCACATCGAGTTGCACCTCGTGCATGTGATGCCCGAATTCTCTCGCATGTCCCTCATCCGTCGAAAAGGATATTCCGCGACCGGTCACGTTGGCGAACTCGGATATCGGCGTTAGGGAGCCGTGATAGTATGAGACCTCGGACCAATTGGGCTCGCTCGGGCGCTCGTTATCTTCCGGTGCAGGCTCGTCGTCAATTTCATCGGCTTCGTCGTCGTCATTTGTTTTGCCACTATTCTCTTCGTCCGCGTTATCCTCCGCGTCGTGGTGCGACTGCTCCGCGAACTCACGCCCGGCATCCTTGGCCTCATCGCGATCCAATACCCACTCGCCCTCGTGGTCACGATTGTCTTTGTGGTCGAACGAGACGAATCGGTAAACAGTCACTTTGTCTTCGTCTTCATCTTCGGGTGAGTACTCGCCGGTTTCGACGTAGATTTGGTGCTCGTTATCGTTCTTATCGTGCCACTGCACGTAATTCGTATCCGCCCACGGCGTGCTTTCGCTGTTCACGCGAGAAGGGTCGATATCACTGCCTCCACCGTTTTTGGTCCAGCGCCCCACTTTATCTCGCGGCTCGTTCGGGTCAAACGCTTTCCGCTCGCCCGCTGTGAGTCGCAATACCGTCTTGTCACGCTTCGCCGTACTAAAGGTGAGCCGCTTGATTGTGGCTTCTTCGTTGGCTGTTCCCAAAGCCGCAAGCCCCGCCTTCACGTAGCCCACCGTCGCGTGCGGCTTGTACGTTGCCCACGTCTGGGTGTGCGGTAATCCTGCAAGTAGTTCATTAAGGCGAACGAGGTCCGGGCTTTCCACTTCGGCGTAGATGACGTCGTAGTCTTTTCCCGTCTCATCCCCTCTGAACGCATTCAGTGAGCCGAGCTTAACGTGGACGACACCGAACCCGTCTACGAGTCGCTCCACTTGCTCGGGGCCATCGGCGTGCAACCCGTACCGTGCCGTAATGTGCGGCTCTTCCTCTCGTCCATCTTCGCCCAAATCCTTGTCCGCGATTTGCGCCGCCATCGCGAGCAATTTGCGTTTCGCTCGTCCCGTGAGTTCGACCTGTGTGCTCGCGTACTTTGCCTTCTTGCGGGGATAGCAATGTTTGTTCGCGCAGTAAGCATTACCGTCGAGGCGGCGCTCGCACATAATCCCCGGTTCACGGCACTCCGGGCAGTAGCCGTAAGGTGCCGGGTCGCGAAAGCCATTGTCACCACCGGCGCGGATGTCGTTCTCGGTTACCAGGGCTTTCCGCTCGCTCGCCGGGAAGTGCGTCAGCAAACCCGTAACCCGCGCCGCCAGGTCTTCCACGGCCGCACGACTCTCGCCCAACCCTGTTCCCTCCAGCGCCTTCGCGCACTCTCCTGCGATGTGCTCAAGGTGCTGGCGCTGCTCGCTGCGGAACTTCGCGCTCTCGCGCTCGGCTTGCTCCCGCGTGCCCTCGGTGCGAGCCGCCAGTTCTTCGAGCCGTGCCTTGTGCTCTCCCACAGCGCGGGCGTAGTCGTCTGCCTGGGTCGCAAGCGACTCGTGACCCGTCTCGGAAATCTCCTGCTCCGCGTCGCGCGCGAAGTGCAAGTCCCACGGCAGAATCGGGTGACTCGGGAACTCGCTGTTCTGTGCCGCGTCCAACGCATCCGCGATACCCGCCGTTGCCTCGTTGTCGCGTAGCGCGTCGAACTCGCCGCGGAACAGTGTGTACTCGATTTCGCGGTTGAGCAGTTCGTCGGCGGTATCGATGCCCTCGGTGCGCTGCACCTCGCGGAGCAGATCGTTAATCTGGTCGTTGACCGCGTGCCACGCGGCGCGGTGCTGGTCGATCTGCTCACGTAGTGCCGTTTCGGACTGCTCGGGCGCTACACCCAGCGCGGCATCACTGACACGGCCGCTGTCGTCGAGCAGGTGGTGGACGCCGTCGGGGAACAGCAGCGCCAGTTGTTTCAGCGTGCTGCGCTGAGCGTCTGTCAGGTTGTGCGTGGGCTTGTGCGCGCTGCCGGACCAGCGCCCCGCGTCGTCGCGCGGTTGTGAGGGGTTGAAGGCTTTCAGCTCGCCACGGTACCGCTTGTGGTCGTCATCGGCGTAGTAGGCGGCGTGCGCGTCCGGGTGCGATTCGCGGCGTGCGTGGTACCGTTCGCGGTCCCGGCTCGCGTGATCGGCGTCGTGCTTCGCGTGCATCTCGGCGCGAAGGCGCTCGGTCTCTTCGTCGTATTTCTCACCGAACGATTCAAGGTCCGCGTCGCGCTGCGCCTCAAGTTCGTCATCCTCTTTTTGACGCGCGTCACTAATCCGCTCGTCTTCTGCTCGACGTGCCGCGTCTTGCTGGTCACGGTACTGCTCGCGCCGGCTGGCGAACTCGCCGTCGTACTTTTCGTCAATCGCCTCGGTTGCCTTTTCGTACTCTTTTTCGGCTTTACTGAGACGCTGCTCGTGCCATTTTTCGAGGGCGTCTAACTGCTTGTAATACTCCGCGGGCGGGTCTTCTCCCGTTTCCTCGCTGTTGTCCAGTTTGAAGACTTCCTCTTCGCGCTGCTTGTACTCGCGGTCGATCGTCGCAAGCGCTTTGTCCCTCACTCGCCTCGCGGCAGTCAGTTCACTTTCGCGGTCCCGTGTGACTTCCCTGCGGATGCGCGCGAACGCCTTCTCGTCCTCGCGGACCCGTGCCCATTCGCGGTTCTCGTCCTCGATTTGGCGCTCTTTTACGATCCGCTTATCGTCGCTGCGCCAGCCTTCAACTGAGCGGTCTTGGGCATCTTCGCGGTCGCGCTCACGGGCTTTGTCGTGCTTCTGGTCGCGAGCCTCACGTTCCTGCTCCCGCTCCGACTCAATGGCGCTGTCTTCGTCGCTCCACTTGTCGTGAATCTCACTGTGGTCCGTCTCGTCGTCATCAGCCAACTCGAACAGTGGCGCACGCTCCGCGCCCACGAACTGCCCCGCATTGCCCGGCTGTCCGCGCGGGTGTTTGCGCTCGTCCCAGCCTTTGACGATGCGCAGCGTCTCCAGTGCGCCTTGTTCGCGCGCGGTATCGAGGGCACTGCGGAACAGCGCCACCTCGTCACGCGACAGGTTGAGGGCTTTGCGGAGTTGCTTCAGGCTGCTCATCAGTCGCCCACCTTTACCAACTCGAAGTCAGGGGAAGCACGCAGCCAACTGGTCTTGGTCTACTTCGTGTTTACCCCACACCTCGTATGCACCGCCCCCAGAGACGACCGTGCCCGCGAAATGTGTGTATTCGTCCGGCTCGTCTGCGGCCTCATGATCCTGCCCGTCTCCTGGGTCATACGAGTCGGGGGCATCGGGTTCGCCGCCCGTTGCTACGGCACCGCGATCGCCCGGGCGATAGCCGCAGTCGGGGCAAGGCTTCAATTCGTCCTCAATGACGTACTGCACATCGATGACCGGGATAGCTTGATTCGCGGGCGTCTCGTCCCACGATGGGTGCGAGTACTTCAACGCGATCTGATCGAGTGCGAAGTACAAGTCCATCGAAATTGCATCGAGCTTGGCGCCCTCGGGCAACCCCTTCACAACGCGAATCCGCTGACCGGGGCGCGGCGGTAAGGTCTTGCCGTCGGTCATGATTTCGTTGAATAATGCTGTGTTCATTCGGACGATTCGGTAACCCACACATCACCCCTTCTGAGTTAGTTTCGCCACTAGCGCCGCGAACTCCGGGCGCACGCCTTTCTTGACCCTCGCACTTTGCGGTCGCTCCGGCAGGCTACCCTTGCCCGCGGGGTTGCTCGGTTTCGGCGGTGCGCCCGAAGTTGGACCCTTCGGCTTCGCGGACAACTTCGCGGTCTTGCCCGTCCGCTTGTCGCGAATCGTCACGTTGGGCATCGAGCCGCCGTTCTTCGCCGCGTGTGCCGCCGTCGCTCGTATCGCGCTGACGAGCAGTGCGTGGGCGCGCTCGCGTGTGATGCCGAAGTGCTGGGCAACGCGGTCGGCGTGGCGGTTCGCTTGTGTCGCCGCCCACTGGTCTGCGGTAGAGAGCGTCTGCTGTGCCTGCGGCGTGCGCGCCTGCACCTTCTGTGCGGCGCGCTGGTAGACCACATCGGGTAGCACACCGCCCGCCGCGATGAATCGCTGGAGGCTCGCGCCATCGCGGATGGTGTGCCCCTGAACGGGTCCGTTGCCCGCGGTGAATAGCCGCACGGCGGGCTGCCCGTTGAGCAGCGCCGACGCAAGGCGGTCGTGGTTGGCGATGGCAGGTGGCGATACGGGTTGCGCGGCTGCGTTCGCTTCGGGGCGTCCTAGCTTCGCCTGTGCCCGGTTCGACCGCTTCGTTGCCGCGTCGAGTTGTTGGCGCAACTGCTCGATGTGCGATTGCTTGGCGTCGTGCCGCTTCATCGCGTCGGTAAGAGCGGCGCGAACCTTGTCGAGTTGTTTCTGCGCGCCACGCCGTTCACGAGCAACGTGCCGGTCGTCACTGTCGCGGTCGCCCTCGTTCGCGTAGGTGATACCATCGTGTCGAGACGGGTACCGCCCGTCAGCGCCCGCCGGGTGCGGCGCGAGGACGATCTTGCCGTTGCGCTTCGTGTACTTCAGACCGTCATTGCCAGTCCACACCTGCCCCTCTTGCCGCTTCTGTCGCACCGCCTTTTGCACGCTGTCGTCTTGCTGCTGGTCGTCCTGTGGTACAACGAGCGTTTCCAGCGCCGCCGCGGTCACAGCGTTCTGCGTCTCGTCGCTCTGGTCGTCGGTCGGCTGGTCTTCAGCCCCCTCCCCATCTGGTAGGGGGGCTCCGCCCATCTCGTCCGGCATCGGGGCAGGCGCCGGGGGCGGCGCGACCATGTTCATGACCCATGCGCTGTACGCTTTGGGCGGCATGTCTCCGCCGTTGATGGGCGGCATGTCGTCGCGCGCCCGGAGCTCGTTCACGAGAATCGCGTCGGCGCTGATGAGGTCTTGGACGCTCGGCTCTGCGCGCTCCTTGTTGATGATGCGCGGTAACTGGAGCTTAATGCGGAACTCGCCCGGTCGCTTCTCCCACGGGCGGCACAACCGCTGCGTGAAGAACTGGGCGTAGGTGCTAACGTCGTGGAGCAAGTCGTCGTGGAACTGCTGGCGCTGGGCGTAGCTCTTTGCGTAGTTGTCCGAGTCGTCCAGACCCGCGACACCGGGAGGCACGCGGAAAATGGCACACAGCATCTTCGCGACCTGAATCCACGACTCGTTGAAATCCAACTCCAGCGCGCTCGGGCTGGCCTGTTCGACCTTGAATTGGCCACCGGGGGTGCCGTCCGGAGCGCTCAGGAAGTTAATCGACCGCGCGTTCCGGGCACCGGCGAACCGCTGCTTGTATTCCTCTTTGGCGCGGTCGAGCGTGTCCTGACCAGCGCCCGGGATGTATACCAGCGTACCCGTCACCTGCCCTTGCAGCATGTGCGAGTGGCGTGCGAGGTCGATTTGCTCCAGGATGTCCATCCACACGCCGCACGCGCTGAACGCGGCGTAACCGTCCGTGCGGGTCAGTGGGTGCGGGTTCCGGAGCGCGCCGACCTCGCGGCCGGGCAGCCGTGTGTTGAGTGCGAGGCGGTTCGACAGCCCGCCATAGGCCCACATCGTGCCCGAAGCGTAGTACGGTGTAACCTGCCAATACCCCTCCGGGTACTGCGGGCTACCTTGCCCCTGCGGTGTGGTCAGCGCAGTGTGCAGCGGGTACATCTGGCACGGCTTCGCCTCGTCCGCGCGCGACGGTACGAACCACACCAGCGCGCTACCCGTGAGGTTGCGCTGCAGGTCCATGTACGAGAGCAGTGACCCGAACGTGTCCGGTCCGTCGGGGCCGTTGGGGTACTGAACAAGTTGGCTCAGCGGGTGGTCATGAATGGGCACGTAGTCCTGGTCGTTACCCTGCCCGCCGTTGGGCGCCAGCGCCTTAACGAACGAGGTAGCACCTGCCCCGAAGGTTGTCCGGTCCCGACGCTTGCGGCGCTCCACGCACGCGGCTACCGACGACATTTCCGAGCGCCTACGGTCGATGGCGATATACGCCATGTTGGTGTAGTGCGTGCTCTGCTCGAGGCGGTTGTCGGTCCACTGTCCGGGGATTTGACGCTTGAAGTACTCGATGAGCGTCGCGCCCTGCTGCAACTGCACGGGGTCGCGCTCGGGCTCGCGGTACGGCTCTGGGAATAGGCTGGTGCCTGCCATAGCCCCGATTTTGCAGGGCTGTGGGGGAACTTGCGGGCGAGTTAAAACGGTATCGGTAGGGCAAAGGTAATGTGCGGCCACCTCAGTTCAAGCACGCATTGAGGTATCGTACCAGTTACTTCAATTTCCCGCTCGTGCTGGTCGGCATGTTGACGTATATCCTGCCACGCAAACCGTCGCTGTGCCGAGTCGTTGTGCAGTCCCACATCACATTCGGCTCCTTGCAGCAACGGAATGTCCGTCAGCCTCACCTCTCGCACGGGGTGCTGCGAGAGGATTGAGTCAGCGTGCTGGAGCCAGTAGGCGGCAGCACAGGTGATCTCGCCTACGAACCCACGCCGCAGGCTGTCGCGGTTCATGTAATTGGTTAGCCTGGGCACTCCTTCCCATTGACGGTAGTTGCGCTTCCATAGCGCCCAGGCTCGGCGGTGAAGTGCGCACCAGTCGCACGCGGACGAGCGACAGTATTGGTGCCGCCTGCTGGCTGGCTTGGAACACTTGATGGTGTGCGGGCCACCCGAATGTAATTTCACCTGCACCCGAATGAACTCCGCCCGCTCGTGCTGCCCCTGCGCATCGAGTTCGTCGGCGTACATCAGGCGCGGCGTGTCCTCGTCGGGGTGTGCGAGTACCGCAGCGAGTATCGCGTCGAGGTCGGTCATTGGCTTCCCCTCTTAGCCGCGTTTTTCCACGCGAGATACGGCGTGTCCGTGTAATCACTCAGGGGTACGCCGCCCGGCAATACAACGTACCATCGCTTGGAATGCTCGCAGCGAATGCAAGTCGCTGTGGGGTGCGAAGTGAGAACTACGGAAATGTAGCCGTGCAATCGAACCGCGTTCGCACTCATCCCCGCACCCCTTCGCTTACGCCCATCCGCCTTGCGGCTTGGTCAGCCTGTTGAACGCACCTGTACTACTATCGACTTGGTCCTTCCACTGACCGCGAGGAAATCCCTCGAGCTCGGTCAAATACGCTGCGCGCCATGATCCGCCAGCAAGCAGCTTTATCAGCCCGGCCTTCGCTGCGCCCGCCATTGGTTCCGCACGAAGTTCTTTCGACCCAGCGCCCCCGACATTATCGGGGCTGGCTGGGTATCCGGAGAGCTTCGCGACGATGGCTCGCGAAGCCTGCCCATTCTTATCAAACACCGGCTTCTCGAACCACGTCCGCTTGAACCCAGCCCGGGTACTGTCGCCCCGGGCAGTTTGCAGAATGGTTTCGTTTCGCTCGGCGGGCGCCCAACGGCCACGAATCACATCGCCAATGAAGTACCTGACGTTCTCGCCGGTACCGTGCCTCCCCATGAGAACGCCCGATGTAAAACACGCGGAATCGTCGCGGCTTGCAGCTAAATCCCAATACCGCACCCACTCCGTTCCCGCGGGCACCGCATCAACATCAAGAAACCAATCTCGCTGGAAGAATGAACCGCCACGGGGCACTTCATCTTGTTGATAAAGGCTCTGGAAACCGACCCCTTGCACTCGCTCCTTATCCGCTAACGCTTCGGCATCAAAGGCAGCGGGGCACAGTGGCGCACCTGGTTCGCGATTTAAAGGGTCAGCTTCACCGAGGGGCAAACCGAGCCTTTCGTGAACACGGTCTCGCTGCTCCTGCGTCTCGGCGATCGCGGGCAAGCGAACGAATCGCCATGCGTCTTTGTCTTCCGACTTGAGCACCCGCCCGATGAGGTCGCCCGCGTTCCATCGCGTGTGAATGAGGATGTACGCGCCGCCCTTTTGGATACGAGGAGTGACGTCGTCCATGTGCCACTCCCACACTTTCTCTTGAACTGTCGCACTATCCGCCTGCTCGCGATTCTTAAACGGGTCGTCACAAATCCACAGATCCACGGGTTCGCCCGCAAGCCCGACACCAGCGCCGCGAGCGATGTAACTCGAACCGTTTGGAAGGTTCCATGAGTCCACAGCACCGGTAGCCTCAATACCGAGGCGGTCCAATAATCGCCTGGTCCAACGGCTAATTTTGTTCGCGTAACGCTGGTTGTACGTGCCCACACCGACGCGCAATCCCGGTTCGCGGAGCATGCGCCACAACGGGTATCGAACGGTGGTGGACCACGTTTTGTAGTGCTGGGGAGGCCACGCAATCGCTAACTTGCGGCACGTGCCCAGTGTGACATCCGCAAGTTGACGGCGAATAAATTTGAGATGGTGGTGATCCCAGACAAGTTCGGGGCTAGCCTCTACGAGCCATTTCGTAAATGACGGAAACTCACTCGACAGAATCGAGACTGGCTGTGCTACCGGTTGCAGACGCTGTGTCTTGCGCTTCAGCACCTCGAACGGACTGGGCACCTTTAGTCCCCTGTTGTGCCACGGCTGCGATCTGCTTCGCCAGCGCCCGGAGTTCACCCCGATTAGTAGCCCACCGCTGTGGGAACCGCCGCTCCAAAATCCACGCCAGCGCCTGCCACGCCTCGGTGCCAGCGGCTTGAATCACACTGAGGTAATCGGACTCGGCTTCCGCCATCGCCTTTTTAACTGCGTCGGAAAACCTGACTTCTTTGTCATAATCGGAATTCGGCTCTTTACCCTGATCGCGTCGCCTTGCTTCTCGCGAACCCGTCTTGAGCCAGTCGTAAAACGTGTCCTTGTGGATGCCGAGTGAGGCTGCGACGGTCTCGACGTACAGGCACCGTTTCACCAAGTCTGCAGCTTCGGTGATGATCTTGTCAGTGAGTTCGCGGGGACGAGCCATGCTACCACCATCTCACCCGCCGGGGTAACTTGGCACCCTCACCCGTGCCCGTCCTGTGCGGTAATACTCATCACCCAGAACGCGACTTGACACGGCCAGCCGTTGTCCACGCCAACTTGCGGCCAGCGCTCGCGTGCCCACAGGCGCACGATCTCGTCGTCGGCGTAGAGGTCGGTAGACGCGAGGGTGTAGGCTCGGACCGCGGCAGCGTGAACGTGGGCGGGAATGGTCATCGTATCCCTGCCTCCGCTTCCGATTGCAGGAAGTCATTCAAGTCCGCACAGCACTCTAGCCACTCAAGGAACCGGTGCATCGTGCGGTGGTTGGATATCACCCACGTCGTTTGCGGAAGGCGCCAGAACGTCGCGTTGGTGTTCACGTTTTGGCGCGAGAAGCAGTTGTCCGGACCGCCGTAGGAATCGGCGACCGTGTATTCGATTATGGTGCCGTCGGGCAGAGTTCGTGTCACGCTATCACCTCCCGTGCGACGTGCGCTCTGAGCACTTGGGCGACGGCGCGGGACAGGGCGGCGATGGCGAGGTCACGGGTGCGATAGTCGTAAGACATCGTCACCACATGATTCCTGATGCATGCGCCTTCGAGTGCGTCGTACAACGAGGCGGGCATTTCGGGGGCATCAAGATCAGGACACCATCCCCACCAGCCACCGGATTCGTCCGGCTGGCAGTCCGTCAGTATCACCCCAGCCACCGGGAACGCCCGCACCCACGCCCGCACCCACGCCAGCGCCCGCGCGGTCGGGTGCCAGTCGCCCTGAGTGAGTCCGGTCCCCTCCCCCAATGTGCCGTGCCGTCGACACACTGCACACGAGCCTCCAATAGATGAGGTTCGGCCGGTTCCACCACACCCAAAGCAAACCTCTGATCTCCGCTCGAACACCTCCGCCAGCGCCGCGTACACCGTCGTGACGTGCCCGCGGACAAAGTCGACGCGGTGGCGCCAGTGTTCGCCGGTGTTGAGCACCTGCGACGGAAGTGGTGGTAGCAATAGACCACCGACATCGCCCGTGCCGCCGCATGTGAGGCAGAGACTGGAGGTGTGCGACTTCCAATCCTCGCAGCGCCCTTCACCACCACACGCCTCGCACACCCCGGTTCGCCGCCACTCGTGCTCATGGGCGGCGAGCAGTTCGCGTTCACGCTTGCGGAGAGCCTGCCGCCGGTCCAAATGGGCTTTGTGACGTAGCCACGCTTCGGGATAAGCGGCAGATGAAAGCACGTCACGATTACCATTGCGCTCGAGGTGGCTCATCTTGGCGAGCCGCTCGGTCATCACCTGCGTGTGGAAGAACTGGAGCGTGCATTCCTCTTGCTGCAACTCTTCCTGCACGCGACAAAATTCCAACCTCGCCCGTGCCCCCTCGTCGCCCTCGTCGGCGAGTTCCTGGAGCCGGTCCTTGTACTGCTCGCGCGGCGTGTCCTCGTCCGGGTGCGCGGCGATTGCGGCGGACAGCGCCGCGAGTGTGGGGTCGGTCACCGGGAACCCTCCACGGGTTGCAGCGCGAGTAGCATGCGCCTAACCTCGGCGCGAAAGTCTTGAGCCTGACCAAGATCGCCACGTTTTTGAACAAACGGAACTAGCACTTCAGCGAAAGGTCGATGAACCTCATCCAATGTGCCGGTAAACTCGTGACCGAAACTGCGTCCCGGCGTAAGCACCCGAATCGTCACGAGATTGGTCATCGGGTCCAGCCTAGCCTGAATGTCCATCCTACTTGCCTCCCTATCGCACAGTTTCGCCACCATTACGTGAACGCCGCCCCAAACGCCCCGACGTAGTCTCAATCTGTCCGCGCGCCACCAGCACGCAGCGGAGGGCGTTAGCGGGCAACGCGCGGATGCGCCGGTTATGCTGCCTGTATCTGGATGCGGACGCCCACAGGTCCACCGGGCTTTTGGTCGTAGGTCCACACAACCCCACCACGCGGCGAATCGTCCCGCAGAAGCCACTTAGCCACTTGGTCCCGACACGCCTTGAACGCGCCCGCGAGATTATCATCGTCCATCGTGCGCCCGCCCATCCGCGTGAAATGCACGGTGAGCTTTTCGTCCGTCACGCAAACGGATTCGGCGGTCTCTTGCGGGAGCGATGCGAGGGCGAACCAGACCGCGAGTTTCTCGTCGCGCTGCCGCTTGGCGCGCTTCGCCCAGTGCTCGCGGAGATTCAGTGTGGACCGCACGCACAGCCCGGGCACGGTGACGTCTACGGTCATCTCACTCCTCAGTCGCAAGAGGCTTCAGGTCGTCCCACGTTATCGGGCGGAGCGGCGCAGCATCGCACTTCGGTTCGTAGCACGTGGTGCTGTTGCGATTTCCATCGGGGTTAGCCCCAACCATCGTTTGGCACTTATCGCAAATCCACCAGCCGAACCCAATCTCCGGGGTGAACAACAAGTCAATCGCGTAGCGGAAGAACTTGCGGTACACGTCCTCGCGGTCGCACTTCGTAGCCTCGGACCTCTCCAGTGCGATACCAACCTTTGCCAGCGTTCGCGCGCCACTGCCGCGAATGTCAGCCCAGTACGGGTGCGATGGGTTGGACATCGCCTGAATCTTCAGTTCCGAGTGTGCGCCGAGCAGCGCCATGTGCATCCGCTGCACCTCTTGCAGCAGTTGCTCGCGAGTGAGATTGTCCCACGGGGTTTCGCCCCATTTGAGTCGCCGTAGTTCGTCGCTCATCTCACTCGCCCTCCGTCTTCGGCTCGGTCGCCGCGAGCAGTTTGCGAAACTCAACTGACTGCTCTGGGGTGAGTGCGGCGACTTGTTCGGTATCGGCGAGCAGTTCGTCGACGCGCCGGCAGTCGCCTAGTGTGATTCGCGGCTCCTGTGCGGAATAGTCGACCCGCGTTGAGTCTTGCCACCCTACCGTGAACTTCGGGGCAATCGCAGCGAACGGCTTCAGCCCCTCCCGCAACCGGTCCCGCTCCGCCCGCTGCTGCTCGAGCTGACCGCGGAGGGATGCGACCTCGGCGCGCAGTTGCTCACGTTCTGATGTGCGGAACAACAGCTGCTGGTACTGCGCGCACCCGTCGAAGAACTCGCCCTTGGTGCAGCCGGGCTTTTCGTCGCGGTGGTGGCACAAAGCTTGGAACTCGTCGGGGGTGAATTCACCCCGCTTCAACCGCTCGTTCTCGGTACGCAACTGATCCCGCTCACCGATGAGCACATCCAGTCGCCCACCTATCCGGCACCCCTCCGCCTTGTGCGGCGACTCCGGGTCTGTAGGCACGCCGGCGGCATCGAGACGGCTGTGGACGTAGTCCTTGAACGCTTGAAGCTTTTCGTTCGCGAGGATTAGCGTTATCACGTGGTCTGCCAAATCCTCGCGGATATCGGCGCCCAGATAGCCACTCTCCCTGTCGTCGCGCACGGCTTCTTTGGCTTGAGCCACGACGTCCTTCATCTTCCGAATGTTCATCACGCCACCTCCTGTGTCGCCGATGCCCACGCGGGCAGACCGGCTTGGTTTCTGCCCAAACTCACTGCCGCCCGTGAAAGCTCTGAGACCGCTTCGTGACTCGTGTCGAAAGCCACAGAGTCATTCAGGTTCCCGTGCGGGTCTTTAATGATGTCTCGCATGAGGTAAAAGACCTCGGTTGGAATGGTGTACCGCACGGGAATCACACCGGGTCGATCTGGCATAGGCGACCAGTACCACTGGTACGGTGCGTTCTCGTATCGTCCCGGGGTGCGGTCATCGAACTCGACATGCGTTATCGGGTGCATGGCAAACAGCTCTTCCGTGATCGCGCCAAAAATAATGCCGGTCGAGTCGCACCGTCTGCACTCCACAACACCCGTTTCCCAGTCCGGCGAGCCTTCTTCGCAATCGAGGCACGCGATGCCGTCACCAACAAACGCCTCGTGCGGGAGTGAAACACCGCTCACGAAACCACGGGTGATTTCGATGTTCGCGAAGTTGCGACCGGCACCACCTGGGAGCACGAAATACGGAATGGCGTTGTTGGCCGACCAGTGAGACACCTTGCCGCCCGGAATGGCGTCCTTGAACCACTCGCGACTGTGTTTCCCGAGCAACTCAATCTCACGGGTGAGTAGCGATATCTCATCCGCGCTCACGGGTTGGATTTGGTCACCCATCGGGGCGTTGTCGCAGCACGGGTCGCAGCGGCTAGACGAGAGCGACCAGCCGCTGCCCTCGTGCTCTCCTAACGCGCGCCACAGCGCTCCGCAGACGGTGCACTTGTGGGTTGCTAAGCCCGCAACCATTTGCCGCGTGAGACCACGTTTCGCGAGATCGCACTGAAGGCGAATGAACTCCGCCCGCTCCGGCTCCCCGTGCTCGTCGAGCCAGTCGGCAAACACGAGTCTGTGCGAGTCTTCATCCGGCTCGGCACAGATTCGCGCGATGAAATCCTCACGCTCGCTCATTGCGCACCCACTTTTCGGTTCGATAGCCGCCTGAGTTTCTTCAGCGTGCGCCCGTCGTTCAGCAGCACCAATTGCGGCTGGGACATCTTGGCGACGTGGTCGATGTGGACCGCCATACAGTGCTCAGGACACCGCGTCTGCTCGCCGCGCGCCTCTTCCTCCGTGTACCGCCCGGCGTGGAGTAGGCTCGATGTGTAGCCGGCGGACGCGGTGCGGTACCACTTGAACCAGTCGCCTTTCGACCACTTCAGGCTGAGAATAAGCCAGTCGCGATTCGCGCTCATGCTGCACCCGCTTTCACTTTCTTGGCGACGAACAGACGTTGCCGACCGTACACGCGACTGGTCGCCAACCCCATACGCTCCAGTGCCGCGAGGCGGTTGTTCATCGCGGTCGGCTTGACGCCCATATCGCGAGCCAGTGCCGCACCCGACTGTTCGCCGCCCAACTGCCGTAGCCGAACCAGGGTCGCATAATACTCGCCGGTGAGCTCGCGCCGACCGGTGCCCCGGCAACATTCACATTGCACCCGCACTACGTCCTTGCTCATGCTGCCTCCTGCGAGACCTGTAGATACTTCATCAATCGTCCGCACACCTCGCACCGAGGCGGCCACTCACCGCCACTGTGAACCGGGCAATCCTCGCTGGGCTCCAGTCCGCTGACCGAGCAGCAGCAGGTGCGTGGGCGCTGGCACGTATGCGGCGCGGGTGGCACTGGTCGCTTGCGGGGCAAGAACCGCGACTTGATGTAGTGGGTAAATGACCGATCCGCCCGTTGGTGCAACTGCTCGGTTCGGCACTCAGCCCACTCTTTGTTCTGACCGTATCGCCCGGCTTTGATAAGCACTTCAGCAACCGAGTACGTTCGCTCTTTCTCCCATGACCGCCACCGCCGCCGAAGCAATACAGCCTCTTTCTCGCGGTCGTGCTCCTGGAGCCAATCGGCGAGCGCACCAGCGCCAGCCAAGTCTTTCAAAACGCCCCTGGCGAGTGGGTCTAATTCAGTCGGAACAAACGGCTCGGCAATGCATGAATCGAACATGGATTTCACCCCCATGAACCGAACCGCAGCCAGAACGCTCGGGAACGTCACCACGTGCGATTCGGCGTCATCCCATCCACCGTTCCACCCCCAACCCTTGAGCGGCATATCGTGGCACGCGAACCGCATCCCGTTCGGCGCGCTAATGCAATACAGTTGGCTCATGCCGCCTCCGTGTGTGTGCCCGCGACCCGTGATTGGATGCGAGTCAAAGACCATACTGCCCGACCGGAGAGGTGGGAGCGCACCGACCCCTTGCGGAGTCGGTGGGGTTGCTGCCGTCCCGTGTCGGAGGTCGCTTCCCGTCCCCGGTTCTTGGTTCGCACGTCCGGGGCTTTCACCCTGCGCGCCGAACAGTAGGCGAATCGCTGGCAGGGTGTCGGACGCACACCAGCGCTGTTCGGTTCGGTCACCCGCACCCGGGTCACCTTTGCTCCTGGCTCATCACCTTCGCGTTCGCGGAGCAGCGAACCTCCCCGTTGCCGCAGCCCGCCGGGGAAACGCGGTCGTTGCCAATCGGAGGCTGTGTCACGCGACCCCGTAAAGCCGCAACCCGCCCTCCTCGTCCAACAGGTCTTCAACGGCTTCCCGGTTCACCGGGTCATCAAGCCACTGGCGCAAAGGAGCGGGGAGCAGTTCCATCGGCACTCGAAGCGCGCCCTCTGCAACGACCGGGCGGATTCCCAGCCGACGAATCGCGGCGAGCGCCCGCACCGCCCACCGTCTCCGCTCAACCCGCGCGGGCAGCAGTGACAGCACACTGTCAATTGCCTCGCCCAGCGGCGTTGGGTCGTTCGCCTCGTGCCACCGGGCGACGGACAGGGCAGCGGTGGCGAGCTCTCGCAAGTCCGGCTCACACGACGGGCACATGCAATCCGGGTGCGTGGCCGCAACGCATACAGGGGCGAGTTTGTTCCTCACGCCGCCCTCGGCTTGCCGGGCTTGTGTGGGCACCGTTCCATTGCCGGGTGGAGCACCTTGCCTTGCAGATCCAACACCACCTTTGCCCCGCCGCGGTCGCAAAACGCGGGGTCGGCCATTCGCTCGCGAGTTTCTGGATCTGTGACGTCCGCCGAACACAAGCGACAAATCACTAACTGCGGGGTGGCGCTCTGGTGCGAGGCTTCCGGAAGTGCCGCGGGGTCCGCCCCGACGTTCCCCCCCACTTGTTTCAGGTGCTCGAGAACACGAGTGCGATACGGCTCGCGGCTCAACATCTTTGCGAAGGATCGGACAAACGGGTCTTTCGCATCGGGCACGGTTAGCGCAGCCGCGGTGCCGTTGATCTGGAACCCCCATTTTTGCGCCCGCGCAAACGACACGAATTCGGCGGGTGTGGGGATACGGTGGTTGATGAGGGATACAAATTCATCCAGCGTCATCGCTACCTCCTTGTTGTTTGCGACTGCGCATTTCGTCGCGAACCTTGAGCGCCTGCTGACGCGAGTACCCGAGCGCCGTGAGTGCCTGCACACCGAGTTCAATTAGGTCACGCACGACACTTGCTTGGAACTTGGTGACGCCTTCGGGAATCGCAATCCGCTTAAACCGAAACCAACCGATTTGCTTGTCTGAAGCCGGCTCGCCGGCGCCCCATGTACCAACTGCTTTTCGAGCTGCTTCGCGTGCCTCGCTCACATCCTTTTGACCACCCACAGTCTTGCGCCCGCTCATCGGGTCGAAGGCTTTATCAGCGAACGATGCCTTCGCCTTGAGGTCGCGGTACTTCTGGTTCGCGATGGCTCGTAGGTCGCAAAACACCTTCGCCGTTTCAATGTCCTCCTCCGTCTCGCTGCCGCCCCCGAGTTTGCTGGTTTCGTCTTGCACCTGCTTGGCTGCGGCCTTGACGTCAGGCGGCAGGTCGTCGCCGCCGAGAATGTCAACGGGGTCGCACAATTCGTGTTTGCAGTTCACCGGGTAGTAGGTGACGACGATGCCGAATGGTTTCGGGGATTGGTCAATGAGAAGACGACGTTGTGGGGACATATCAGGGCCGCCGCACAGCAACCCACGTAGGCTCGGATGCGTCCGGAAGACTCGCCCGACACCCTGCGTATAGCGAACAAGGGACGCGGTCGGCGCGGCCCACACGACTCGCAACAGGTTCGGGAGGTCGTAGCCCTCCGTGTACAGGTTGACGTTGAAGATGTAGTCGAGGTCGCCTTGCGCCAGTTTCTTGCCGGCGTCCTCACGCTCGTCGTCGGGGCTGTCCGCGTACAACATCACCGATCGGCCGGGGCGGTACCGGTTGTTCATCAGTTCGGAGTAAGCGCGAGCTACAGCCACCTCGGGACAAAATACAATGGTCGGGCCGCGGTCCTCCGCGAGCGAGGAGCACACTTCGTGGAGCGGCTTCTCCTGCATCAACAGCGCCTGCACCTGTTCCGGGTCCAGGTCGGTGCCCTTGAGCCGCACGTTGGAAAAATCCAGACTCTCCACGTCACGCCGAAAAAATTTCACGGGAACAATCCAACCCTCACTCATTGCCTGCGAGGGGCCGTAGGTGCCGGACACGCTCTCGCACACATTCCGCAGCGCGACACCATCCTTGCGGTTCGGTGTCGCGGTCACGATGAGGATCTTCAGGCGCGGGTTCCGTTTGAAGTGATCCAGTACGCGGCGGTAGGTGGGCGAGGTGGCGCGGTGCCCCTCGTCAACGATGACGAGGGAAAATCCGTGCGGGTCGAACGTGCTCAACCGTTTCGCCTGCGACTCTGGGCCAATGCTCGACACCGACGCGAAAACGATCTTGTTCCGCTTGTACCCGTCTTCGGCGCGTAACTCCGCCTTCTCGACGGCCACGTCATCGAACCCGGCCCGTTCGAGTCGCTCAATGGGTTGCGTGACGAGGTAGTCACGATGAACTAGAACCAGCACGCGCCCCGGCTCGCTTACCGCCATACTCATGTACATCTCCGTTTTGCCAGTGCCGGTGGCGGAGATGATGGCAGTTGATTGGTGCGACTCCCACGACTTGTGGGCACTCGCTATCAACTGCTCTTGGTAGTAACGAAGATCGAACACAGCCCCTCCTAGAAATCGACTGAAGTGTCCTCACCGCCGCTTTCTTTCAGGCGTTCATTTTCGGCTCGCAGGTCGGCCACTTCCCGTTCGAGAAATTTGACGTACTCCCACACCCCTCCGTAAGCCTCCTTGAGCCGACGCATCCTTTCTGTTCCATCGGTCACGACATCAAACTTGTCCATTGCGTGCTTCTCAGCCACGCTGAGCCGTTGGATGGCCGTTTTGAGTGACGACAACTCCGCGTTGATCGCATTGCAGCGCAACACGGCTTCGGAACGCGCGTGTCCGGTCCACCGCTGCACAGCGATTTCAACTTGCGACTTTTCCAACAAGAGTTCGTTGCGTCGGTCTACTGCCTCGGCAAGCGTACTCGGCGACGGGCGCACCGCCTTCATGCGGCCTCCTTGTCGTTAGCACCAAACGCGATTTTCGCCCGGTCAATGCAAACGGGCGGGACGCTCGACGACAGTTCCGGCGTCCATTTCAAGTTGAGGCAAGTGCGGCAGTCGTCCGGATGCGGTGCTTCGGCGTACTGGTACGGGCACACGGTGTGCTTCGGGACGGCCGCTTTAACATGCTGGAGAGCCTGCTCCAGTCCGGTGTGTACGTAGCGATCGGCGTAGTCGTCGCCGTTCCGCTTACCGCGCCGGAAACTGGATGCGGACGGGAGCCGGAGGAACTCGCCGCCGGGGGAAGTGGTCACTTCGTTAAATAACTTCTGTGCCGCCTGAATCGCTGCGACGAGTTGTTTGAACTTCGGCACCGTGGCGAATGCATCGACCGCATGGGTCTGGATCGGGATACCCCACGCATCGACTACCGGCGGCAAAATCACTTTGGCGGCGGGCGGGGGCGAATCGCTAACGAGCGAAATCGTCTCGGACAGCGATTCGTTTTTGGTCTTGCATTCGGGATCGGGCAGAGGCGGTTCTGGCTCGTTTTTTGCGATTTCCTCGGTGATTTCCATATTCCTGTCTGCAACGGTTGCAGACAGGACGTTATCATCAGTATCAGACTGCCCTGCAACGGTTGCAGGGCAGTCTGATACATGCCTGATTATCGGTGGGCGTTTTTTCCCGTCCGAAGTCTCCCTGACTTCTCCATCGTTTACCGGACGAATCTTGCGCACGAACTCCACGCTAACGGCCGCGTGCTTCGCGATACGCGGGTTGCTCCACGACGGATAATCCTCAAGGACCATCTCGACGGCTCGACGCTTGTCGGCATTGGAGCGAGGCAGCCCGTGGGTAGAGTTCGACCCACAAGCGTTCAATCTGGCTTCACGGCGCCCGCCCGGTCGGACGACACAAGAGATCTCTTTCACGCTGGCGCGACTGAACGCTTCGGCGCGGTGGAACCCCTCGGAGAGCCAAAAGGTTTTACCTTCCTGATAGACGACGAGCGGCGGGAACTCGTCGCCGTTCTCGATGTCCTCGCGGTACTTCTCGACGGTAGATTCATCGATGCCCTTGGCACGTGGCTGGACTCCCGAATCGATCTGAATGCTGGACAGTTTCAGGGTCTTAGTTTTGTCCGCCACGGCCGCCACCTCATGTGAATTGGGAACCTGCATCCTGTCGCGCGAAGGGGGAACTACACCTTGGCTGGCGCTGGGAATTTGGTGACCGTTTCGGTGTCAACCTTCCTCAGCGCCTCAACGTCGGCGGGAGAGAGGATCTTTTTCTCTACATCCGCAACCACACCTTTGCGCGCTGCGAGATATTCCGCGTGCGACTTGCACTGCCCGTATGCTTGGGCGTGCTTCGCTCGGAGTTGCAGATTGTCTTTGACCGCACTGGTTGCGTCCTCACGGGGCGGCTGGCGCTGTTGCTGAGCAGCGGGTCGACTCGCCGCGGTCCCGTCGTCGTCCTCATCGGCCGCGACGCCCGCAATGGATTGAAGCGCGTACCGGCGCGCGTAGGTGAGCGCTGATCCCACTCCCTGCGGATCCCCCTTGGAGGGGCGGAGCAACATCGTCGTTTCGACGTACTCGCCGCTGTCGTGCATGAGAATGGTGGTGAGCGCCGCGCCCGCGTCCAGTTCGCACGGCAACTGCACCACGCTGAGCCCGTGCTTCACCAATGCAGGCATCACCGTGTCGCGCACCGTCGCCAGGTCCGCGTACTTGCTCTTGAAGTGCGGGTTGACCGAATCCTTCGGGGGGTTCTTCATCTCGCCTTGAGCCTTGCACAGTGCCGCGGCGAGCTTACCAATCGACATCGAGCGACGCACGGACGATGGCCCGAACTCGCTCGCGATACGACTCTTGGCCTCCTTTGCTGCTTCGGTCGCGTTGCTCGTAGTCACGGTGTTCATGACACATCTCCACTGACCCGACACCACACGAACAAGAGGCGGCAGATTGCGCTGAGGGTGGTCATGGGGCACCGGGGGGGGGGTTAGGCGGTGGACGGGGCAAGGTTCTTGTCGGTAACAAAGCGGTTATCGCCCCGCCCCACCGTGGTTCAGAGTCGGCCCATCGTGCGACGGAAAGTTTTGACAGCGTTAATGCCTTCCTCAAGAGCCACCGACAGTTCGTCCTCGAACACCTTCCGCTCGCACCCGTGGCGCCGGTCCTCCTTGGGTCGTGGGTCGGTGAACACCGCGTGCCACTTCACCCAGAACGTGTCCCGGCAAATCGCGAGCGTCTCGCACGCGCTCTTCAGCTTGACCAATTTGGTCGTCACCCGTCGTGTTCGAGTCATGTCGGAACCCGTGGTTAACTTGTCTGGAGTAATATGTACGTACAGAGGCCGGATGTCAATCTCAATGTACGTACAAAATCCGCGATTAATCAGGACGAATGACAGTAAGCCGCCAGATAGTAAGGAGATGCGGCGAGCCGTACAATTTGCGGAACTACTACAGATGAAATCCGGATTTTGTGTGGCACCCGTGGCAAAGCAACCTGAAAAGCCCCGCAAAAGAACGCGAGAGCGGATTGACTTGCGTCTACCGCCTGACATTCGCGAAAGGGTCGAGAAGCAATCTGAGCGGTACGGCTTGGGAATGAGTGCGTATATACGCCAAGCGCTTGTTCAGCGACTTGAGCGGGACGAGAGTTCTGAAGACAAATCGTAAGCATTTTGCCCCCGAGTTCTGATAGGGGCATTCTGCCTCCGACTGCGTGAGTTGTGATGTCAGGCGCGCGTCGAAAGTGCGTAAGTGCGAGCCGGGGCGGTGTGAGTCGGATGTGAGTGGGTGTAAAACCGCAGGGGATTAAAGGCGCTGTTTGCCTTTAATCCCCTGCGGTTTGTATTTGTTAGCGGCGATTATACGGAGTCGCCGAAGTATTCTCGCAGAAGGGTTTCGGGGTACGTATTTACGACCCCGAAACGCGGATCGGTCATCGTACTCGTCCTGATGCCCCTGGAGTTGCACAGGGCCGTCAGTTTCTTCCCGTGCGCCGCGGCCTGTGTAACGGGCATCTCTCGGTTACGAACCCGGCTGTAACCCAAAACGGTGAAGTACCCGTGATTCGATGTGCTCTGATGCAGTGCGGCTTGCGCGGTAGCCGTCGCGGAGCGGGCCAGTTGGTGGGCTTCCCAAAGGTGCTGTACCATTTGGGACTGGAGGCGTTCCGCCTCAATCTGGCGTCGCCGCGTCTCGATCAGGAGCGGCATCGACGACGTCATTTGCGCCTGAACGCGGAGCATCTCGTTGAGGAGCGGGTCAGAGTGGTACTGCTCTTGGCTCGCCGCGCTCACTCGCGCCCCGAAATGGCGATCGAGAACCTCGGCGCACTCTGCCTGGTACCGGCGGATCTTCTCCCGGACGCTGTCCTTCACTTTGCGCTCGTCAATGTTCGCCAGCCACATGACGAGCGTGCGGCGGTCGATCATCACCATTGACTGAACGCGGCCACTAGTATCGTGCGTGTCGATCTCCGACACGCACGCCCACGACTTCTTTTTCAGCTTTTGAAGCTGCGCGCTGAACGCGAGGCCGATGTTTTCGCAGATCCGCCGGAGACTCGTTCGGAAGTTACCGCCGTCCAGGGCGACTGCTTCCAATTCATCACCGTGGAATTGGATTTTTACGAGTTCGTTTGCCATCGGTTCACCAGGTCAAGGTGAAGATGCGCCGACGCTGCCCGCTACCGCGAATCTGTGTTGATTCGCTGAAGTGAAAAGGCTACATAATCCGCACAACGGCCCGAGCCGCAAGGCGGAGGTCGGTTGGGAAGGGTCGGCACGTCCGCCGTAGGAAGTTGGCGTGCCGACCCGCATCTTCTGGATTCAGATGCGAAATATCGGCTATCTTTTGTTGGTGCAATAGCAAATCCCCGAGACCATCAAGGGTCTCGAATTAGCCCGCCCGCATAGTTCGATGCGAACCGCCCAAGGTGAAGCGCATTACCGCAAAACCAACCTGTAGCCGTCCGCTTCGCCCTGAATTACGTCGCCGTCGAAAGTGAACGCGGTCTTGAGTTCGCGGCGCAGTTCGCGAATGTGGTACCGCGTGTTCGCCTCGTCCGTGTGCCGGTCGAATGCCGCCGCAGTCAGCTCCTTGGCGGTCAGCGGGTTTTCCGCCTCGATGAACACCCGGAGCAACCTGAGACGAGAAGGGGCCACGAGTACGGCGGTGCCGTCGAATGTCGCCCCGCGCTCGGTCACCACCCACCCAGCAACGACGGGCGGTTTCGCCTCATCCACCTCGTCCGCCTTGGCGCAGGCGCCGCACGGGACCGGGACATCAATGAGTTTGCCCACATCGTCTAATACGATGACCCGTTTGGCAGCGCGACCCGGCGAAACGTGGTCCGCGATGGCTCGGGCAGCGGCTTGCAGGGCGCGGAGGGGGTCGCGATTTGTCATGTTCACTTGTTCCGTGGGCGTCTGTTCACACTCCACGAATCTAACCCGCGTCCGCTCGCTCGGAAAGTTCATCCGGCTGCCGCGCGAAAAATGGCAGCGACGGCTGCGAGCCCGTGTAGTACCCGTTTTGCGGGTGCACCCATACGAACCCTTTTTTCCTCAGATCTGCCAGCGCGTGGCGGACGGTGTCGATTGCCATATCGTCCTCGGGGTATTTTACGCGCAACATCGTCTCCAACGCACCCGAGTTAAGAACCAAGTCATCCCCGCCCATAACTGCTCGCTGGTCGCGAATGAAACAAAACAACCGCTTGACCGCACGGCGCTCACGAGCGAGGCCGTGCGGCACGTTCACCAAGTCCGCGTCCGCCGGCTTGGGCGGTTTGACGCGCCGGGCGGTGAGCGAAATGTAAACCCCGTTCGCGGTCGCGTTCGCGCGCAAAGACTTGCGCCCGGCGCCTCGAAGCAGTTCGTGAACTCGGGCGAGCAGTGATTCGACCTCGCGTTCGAGAGATTGTTGTGTTTCGTCGGGCATTGCGTCACCGGGCGAAGCGCTGCCAAATTCTGCGCGGCAGCGCCACGGAGATTCATGGCGGGCAAGTCTTCACATATTCTGAACATCCGTCATATCCTGTTCGCAATGCCAGTTCGGGAGTTTTTAACATGTCGCCTACCGAAGTGCTCGTGCCGTGCTTGGACATCGGCGCCGGAACGCAGACCGCAACGATCCGCGACGCTCGAACGAAAAAGCCCGTTCGCCTGTCGGGGGTCAAAAAGCTAGTTTTGGTAGACCGGCGAGCGTGCGTAAGCCTCCGGGTGATTTCCGAGGAACGCGGGCAGGCACTCGTGCGTATTAGCGACAACGCCTTCGCTTGGGTTGTTCCTCACGTAACGGAACGGTAACCAACTGGAGGGAATCAAATTATGGGCAGGGTTTTTCAGCCGGTGTATTGGAAGAAAATGCCTGATGGTTCCCGTGTGGGGAAGAAAAGCAAGTTGTGGCACGCGGAATGGCAAGTTGCGGGGGCAACCAGGCGGCGGTGCATCGGGACTAAAACGGCAGCCCTTGCTGCCTTGGTCAAATTCGAGGACGCTGAGAGCCGGCGGAAACACGGTCTCGTAAATCGCGCTGCGGAGGGCGCCCGACAAAGCGACCACCTCGAGGATTTAGTGACCGAATACATCGACATACTCGCCGCGCGGGGGACCGCGGAAGAGTACCGCAAGAATACTCTCGCGAGCCTCACGCGGGTATTAAAAGAGTGCCGGTGGCACGTGTGGAGCGACATCGACCAAGACGAGTTCGTGCGATTTTTGGGGCGGCTCCGGAACACCCCGCGGGTGAAACTCATCACCGGCGCCGCGAAGGGAAAGAAAGGCAGGGGAGCGCCACCCATCAAAGGGAAACAACTCGGCTCGGGGTGCAGCCCGGCGACCCTCAACGGTCACATGCGAATCGCAAAAGCGTTTACCAAATGGCTCGCTGAGCGGTTCGGGGCGGTGTCGCCACTTAGAAAACTGCGGCCGTACCCGGAAGCCGTGGATGAGCGCAGGTCAAAACGCATCCTCACAGACGACGAGCTAAGTAAACTCATCACCGCCGCAGCCGCGGCGAAACGAAAAGGGACCGCAACCGTTTGGGGCCGGGACCGGGCCATACTCTACACGATTGCTGCGTTCTCGGGCCTGCGCGCGGGTGAATTGTCCGACCTGACACCGGGGCACTTTTCGTTGGATGCCGCGCCGCCGGTCGTCACGGTCGAGGCGGCCGACGCAAAGGGGAAACGCACCGAACCAATTCCACTTCCCGACCACGTGGTCGAACTGCTGCGCCCGTGGCTCGTCGCGCGTAAACCGAACCAAAAACTGTTTCCGGGCAACTGGGCAGCGTGTCGTAAGCAATCGCACTGGCTCGCGGCGGATCTGCGGCGCGCCGGAGTAGACGCGCGGGACGAGAAAGGGCGGCCGGCCACTTTTCACTCGCTCAAGCGACGGTTCGTGGTGCGACTGATTCAAGCGGGCGCGAAGATCCACGAAGTGCGTCGGATGGCGCGCCACACCGACATTTCCACGACACTCAAGCACTACACCGACGAGAACCTGAGCGACCTCGGAGCGCTGGCGAACCGTCTTCGTAAACTCTGAGCGCGGGCGGGCTGCTGGCGGAGTTGACCCTTTGGAAGCCTTCAGGAGCCTTTATTTGGTTCAAATATGTGCACCTGCTAGTACACCCACAAAAACAACAAAACCCCAGCAATTGCTGGGGTTTTGTGAGTGCCGAGGAGAGGACTTGAACCTCCACGCCCTTGCGAGCGCTAGAACCTGAATCTAGTGCGTCTGCCAATTCCGCCACCTCGGCGACACCCCACACGTGCGGGCGTGAGGGTATCTTAAAGATAGCGGGCGGAAGGTCAAGCGTTTGCGCTCGGTACGGGCGCGTTAATTCTGGTCTGGGTTACCGCCACCGCCCGGCCGCCCGCCACCGGGGGATCCGCCCGGGAAACCACCGGGAAACCCGCCCGGGCCGGTACCCGGCGTCACGTTCTTGGGCGGTTCCGGAGCGACGAGCGGGATATCGACACCGACCAAGGGAACGGTATTGATGTACGTCAGCCACTCGTCGGCGAACTTCTTCAGTTCTTTCGCGTCGGCAGCCCCATCCGCGGTCGTCGAGAGTTTGAACACGCGGACGAACACCGCGAACGCGGTCTTACCGTCGATCGGCAGGTCGCGCGGGAGCTTGTTTAGCTCCGTAACGTACTGCCGCAGTTGCTCGGGCTTGTGCTGAATGAGGTAGTAGTAGAGCGCCCAAGAGGTCGCGTTCGCCTTGATCGCGAGGCGCTGCTGCTTTTTGCGCAGAAGGGTTGCGGGGTCTTCGTAGTCCGCCGACAGCACGCCGCCGGGCACACCACCGGAGCCGCCGACCATACCCGGTCCACCCGACATACCGGGCATACCCGGCAGTCCCGGACCTCCTGACCCCGGGCGCATCGGTCCCGGCCCCCCGGAACCTGGGCGGAGCGGACCGCCGGAGCCAAAGCCTTCGCCCCCGTCTCCACTTCCACCCGGGCGCGGCGGTTGTGCCGCAGTCTGCGCGGGCTTTTTGGGTTTCTTCGGCGGAGCCGGATCGGGATCGAGGCCGTCCTTGATGCCGGTGAAGTACACGTCGCCGAGAACGTTCTCGAGCAACCGGGCCGAGTCCGCGGGCAGCTCCTTCTTGGTCGCGAGGTCGCGGAGGTATCGCTGGAGCACGTAATTGGGCACGCCGTAGCCCGTAGTCAGCGCGACGTGCATGTTCATTTTCTCGCTGTCACCGACCGTTACGTAGGCCGGTCCGCGCGGCCGTGTGAAGAAGTTAACGGCCCCGCCGGTGAGCCACGACGGGAGCGTGACGTGCTTCGGCAACACGCCGGCGGCGTGCATCAACTGGCGCGTCCCCTCGCGGCTGACGGCGGCAATGTCGGCCTCGTCGATCGCCAACTTCTCGACCGCGGCAATGGTGGACGCGCGGGCGATGTCATCGGGGCGCGGCCCCTTCTCACCGGTGTGATCGAGCTTGGGCGGCAACTGGTTGGCGAGGATCTGGTCGCGGTTCAGGCCGTGCGAAAACATCTGCTGCGTTTGGCGCAGGAAGGTCTGACCGACTTCGTCGGTCCGCTCGGGGGAGAGCACGAGCACGTCGTGGTCGGGCGCGTAGAAGGCGTCGGCCATCGGCAACCCGTCGAGTGCGAAGTGCAATTTGCGGAGCGCGGGCGTTTGCGGCGCGAGCACCACGACGAGCGGCTTTTGGGGAACGGGCAGCGCGACCCCTTGTGTGGCGTGCCAGAGGTAGAACGCCGCGAGGTTGTCGTTGAGTTGCGTGGCCCGCCGCTGCACTTCGGGGGCGGGGGTGTCCGCGTAAACGATCGCGTAGCGGTCCGCTATGCGGACGTTCTGGTAGTTGAGGCGCGACTTCCAGTCTTCCGCGTCGCTCAGTTGTGTCGGGCGCTCCGCGATCGCCTTACCCACTTTCCCCCAGGTCGCCACGAAGGGCTTCACGTCGCGCTCCGGTAAGGCGAGCTTCGGATCTTCTGCGGCCGTAACCAACTCGTTCGCGTAGGTCAGGGCCTCCTTGACGAAACCGGAGTGGAGCGCGAGCTCCATCGCCTCGTAGAGCAGGCGCGCGTCGGTCTTCCCGCGCTGCCACGCCTCGTACTTTTCTCGCATCTCGGTGCCGCGCGTCTTCTTCGGCCCGGGGGTCCGGAGCAACTCGTCGTAAAACTGGATGCTGGTGCTGTCAATAAAGAGGCGGGCGGTCAGCTCTTGGCCGTAATATTGGAGACTGAACTTTCGGAATTCGGGGTTGTTGAGCCCCGGGTTCTTGTCGCGGTGCAGCCGGCTCTTCAGGAGGTCGCTTTCGAGCGGGATCACGACCACGATCGAGCGCGTCGGGTCTTGTTCGACCACTCCCGCGTGCGACGTTCCACCGAACGAAGCACCCGGTTTCCCGAGGCCCGACGAACCGAGCGGACCCGGCATACTCGGCATCCCCGGCATGCCACCCGGTGGGCCTCCTTTAGAGCCCCCCATATATCCGCCCGGTGGTCCTCCCTTGGACCCGCCGCTGCCGGGCATGCCACCCGGTGGGCCACCTTTAGAACCCCCCATGTACCCACCCGGAGATCCCGCAGACGGCCCTCCGGGCATGTACGGCGAACCGAGCCCGCCCGGACCGCCGGGAATACCGTCCCCACCGGGACCGACCCCGCTGCCCTCCAAGAGCACGCGGATGATAATGTACCCGGCGAAGGTGGGAGTCGTCGTTGCGGTGAGGAACACCGCAACGGCTAACAGAAAACGCCTCATCGAGTTTCCCTCCGGCGGGTGCGGCCCGCAACAAACGATGTGTATTGTCGCCCGAGCCGCGCCCGCGAGCAACGCGAAAGTCGCGGCCCGTTACGTCACTGTTTCGCGGGCGCGAAGTCGATCGCCGTTTCCTTGATGTCCGGGAACAGTGTCGTGCTGCGTTTCGGGTTCTCGCGAATCGCGGAGAGGCGCTTGCGCAGTCCCTCAATGTCCACCTTGGACCCGATGTCCGGCTTGCCGGAACTGTCCACCTTGTCCATCGGCGCGAGTACGCTCGGGGCAACGCTTTTGAACAACTCCTCTACGACGGGCGGAACCAGAGCGGCATTGAATTTATTCGGTTGCGAGGGATCGAAGTCCATATCGAACAGGGGGCGCCAGTTGCGCATGGCCTCTGCGATTCGCAGAGCGTAAGAGCGCCACGGGAGCCGACGATCGAACGCATCGCTCGCGCGGGGCTCGGCGAACGTGATGAGTCCCGCGGTCACCGCTTCGGCGGCCGCGTCCGCGTTGTATTTCACGGAGATCATGGTGCCGTTCTTTTGGACCTCGATGGGCGCCATGTTGCACAGCCCGATAACCGCTTCCCCCGCGTCCGCCGGCCCCGGGGCCGGCACCACGGCCGGAGCGCTGAGGGCGACCCGGGCGAGGGTGTGGGACGGGTACAGGGTCTTGCTGCCGGACAGGGGGAGCAGGGCGAACCGCACTTGGCCGAGTGCCTTGATCGCCTGTCGGCGCACGAGCCCGATCACCGCGAGCTGGTCCGGCGCGGCCTTCTCGATCTTATTTTCGGGCAACCCGGGGAACAGGAGAACCGGGTTATTGACACTGTCGTCGAGCACCTTCACCAGGTCGTAGACCACTTTCGGGTCGTCCATCTGTCCGACGTGAGCTCGGTACTCAGCCAGTACGGGTCGTAAGCGCCGAGCAGGTTCGCGGCGGCGTGGTAGAGGTGGTACTTGATCGCGGTCGGGGTGTTGGCGTTCGCGAGGAGCGACGTAACGGTCGCGTAGTGCGCCGGCGCACCGCCCTTGCAGACTTGCGCCAGCACGCGGGCCGCGTTGATTTGCACGATCTGTTGGTCGCCGCGCTCGATCAGTTTCTTCAACTCGGCGTCGAGGGCCGCCCCGAGTTCGCGGATGTAAACGGCCTGATCCGGCCCGACCTTCCGGTCCCGGGGACCGGTTCCCGGATGAACCGGCTCAGCTCCTGCAAGATGCCGAACTGACCATCGATGGCGAGGTGCTGGGTGGTAGCGGGGGCCGGCTTGAAGTCCTGTTGGGCCGCGTAAACCGTCGGGTGGGCCACGACCTCGGCACAGTACTTCGCGAGGGTGGCAAAGTTCTCCCGTGCTTCCTTGAGCTGGTCGTTCGTGATCCCGCCGCGTTCAATGTCTCGGTACGCGGCGATCGCGGTGAGCACGCCGGTCGGTTTTGCGGGTACCGCGGGCTGTTGGGCCGTTGCTGAGCCAGCCCCGAGCGCGAACCCGGCGCCAACGAGCAGTGTCCAAATGGTGTGGCGAACGAGGGTCATCGGTTTCCCCGAACCGTGATAGTGATGGGCTACGGTTAGAACGGTACTGAGCGAGTTCTCGTTGGTTGCAACTTCTTTAGGCTAACGAGCGGGTTCGCGCGTTGCAAGGGATCGCGAGCACCTTCTCGCATCAAACGAGCAGCCCGTGCGGTGCGACCGGACCGAAGTGCGC
The DNA here is from genome assembly GCA_000531095.1 of Gemmata massiliana. Taxonomy (GTDB): domain Bacteria; phylum Planctomycetota; class Planctomycetia; order Gemmatales; family Gemmataceae; genus Gemmata; species Gemmata massiliana. The sequence goes on from HG799466.1 coordinate 534,773, forward strand.
TTCGCAATGTGGTTGCCGTTTCGGGTGTGGGGAGTTAAAAAGCAAGTGTCGGACGGATCGGGCTGTAGCGCAGCTTGGCTAGCGCGCTTGCTTGGGGTGCAAGAGGTCGTGGGTTCAAATCCCGCCAGCCCGACCTGATCTGGTCCCCGCTGACGACAGGAGTTGTCAGCGGGGGCTTTTTGTTGACATTTCTTCACATTCGCTCTTAATTGTTCGGTGTTTTCGAGTTGCCTAGCCTCCCATATGCCTCAGATTTCCCATTTCAACGTGAGTTAGTGACTCAATTAAGGTCGGCTGTTGTGGTGCAATTTGCTGAGGGTTGAAACGGCGTGGAAAGCGACTAAGATCTCACTAATCTTGATTTCGCACTGTACGCAAAACTAAAGTGGGGTCGTTTGGGTGTTACGTGCCCGTAGCTCAACTGGATAGAGCGTCGGCCTCCGGAGCCGAAGGTTACAGGTTCAACTCCTGTCGGGCATACTAGAAAAACAAGGGTTTTGGGACTCAAGTCGGAATTAGATCACCTAACACAACCGCCGGGATTCTGGCGGTTGTTGCATTTTGTCTCGGCCCCAAATCGATTAGCATGGCACATGGCCAACCCTCTTTAAGGAGCTAATCGTGAAACGCCCGTGTAAAGTGGAATGGTGCGGTCGGGAACTTTCTGCCACATTCCATAAATTCGGCACCCGTGCGTACAAGAACGATGATGGGTCGGCGTTCGGAATCTCGATTGCGATCGTCGAACTGGCGGATGGTGAAGTGATTTTGGTAGATCCTACTTAGGTAAGTTTCGTGAAAAATGAAATACCCGCCGCTCCCGTGCGCCGCGTCCGAGGCCAGCGGCCAAATTAGAGCCTGAAGACAGGCCTTGTGGAAGTCATTTCAAAAACGTCTATCACTCGTCTGGGGGCGATATCCTCGAAGCTGCCCGCTCGCGTCGGATCAGGCGGCAGCATCGGATAGATCGCCCTCGACCGTAACGCCTTTGGCTCATGAGGCGGTAGAGGTGGAGGTTTAGCAGAGGATGCTGTCGGGCAACGAGTTGCGACCAGCCTCCACCTCTACCGCCTTATGAGCCAATATTCGTAGTTCGGTGACGAGGCGGTCTTCCGGTTCGACGACTGAAATGCGGTGAAGCGGAAGATCGATTTCGGCCAAATGGGCCACCTGCTGAACCGCCCCGTAGACTTCCCGAGGCCCGCGCTCCTTGACCCTATGCGTGGCGAGGATGAGACGCCACTCGCTCTCCTCTGGGAGAGAATTCCATAGCGCGGCGGTCAGCGGAAACCCCGCCCGATCCAGGGCCTGGATTAGAGATCGCCCTGACTCGATATCCAAATCTACCAGTGGTGTTTTAACCATTGCATCACCCCGTGCAAACTGTCAGTGACCGCCGCGTACAAGTCGCGCGCTTTCTTTTCATCGTGCTGTGCGTAACGCGCGGTTTCCGCCCAGTCTTTGACGATCCCCCAATTGACACCGAAAGCAGCATCCGCTTTTTCCTGCGAAACGCGGAGTGCTTCGAGGCCTGCCAATCTGACGAGGGTGCCGAGGTTGTGCGTGTAACTCCCCTTCACACGCTCCAGGTCTGGGAATTCAGGCTTTTTCGTCGCCTTTGCGATGCACGCTTTCAATGCGCACTCCACCGCGTACCCACAAAGATAGTACGCCCCGTCGAAGCACTCTGCCTTGATTAGCACCCGCGCTTCTTTCAGACGAATCCGTGCCAGGCGGCGCAAGTCGTCGCGGTTCATATCCGGCGGTCACCTCATCGGCGGGTACTTCGACATTCATTCTATCTGAACGCATGAATTCCCTTGCGCAAAACTCCGGGCCGTGCCATTCTCCGGCCCATGCGAGTGACATTTTCCTTTCCCAACAGACTTTTCCGTGCAGCGGGTGCGGGTCACTCGCGGGAGCCAACGGCCGGTCCACGGTTCGCGCGGACGACCGAGAAAGGGCACGGTCGAGTTGAGTACCGGGCGCTGGAGGGCACGGCGATCCTGACGGTACATCAGAAGTGGCCGGGTCTGAAGCCGGAGTTCCGGGTACGTCAGCGGGGGATTCGCAAGGGTAAGGCGTATGAGAAGGTAGTCCACGGGATCACGAGCCTGCCGCCGGAGAAGACCGACGCGAAACGATTGCTGGGGTTGGTCCGCGAGCACCGGCGGATCGAGAACCGTCTGCACTACGTGCGGGATGTGACGTTGGGTGAGGATGCGTGCCCGGTTCGTCGCGGTTCCGCACCGGAGGTGCCCGCAGCGTTACGCAACGCGGGCGTTCATCTGCTCGCACAGGTCGATGCTGGCAACCACGCGCGAGCCATACGGAGGCGGGCCGCCCGATTCCGCGAAGCGATCGATCTCCTAACTTCACCAGTGTGAAATTTTCAATGACTCTGCTCGCCCCTGCTCCAAGTGCGCACATTTTCATCTCTCGACACCCACCCGTGCTTCGTTATAATCTCCTCTGTTGGGCCGCGCAATTTGCGTGCCGAATTTCTGCGAGACGCTGGTTCAAAACCCAAACGTGCTGAACAAATGGCTGCTTAAGATAATCTAAGCGGGTTGTATTCTGCCAGAGGTGCCTAAAGTAAAAGTGATGGAAGTCGTTGATTGACCGAAGTTTACGCTCGAAAGTCTGAAATTTTACCCGGTAGTGTAACGGTAGCACAAGAGATTTTGGTTCTCTTTGTCTAGGTTCGAATCCTAGCCGGGTAACTCGAAACAAGTCCTTATCCAATCGCTACTTATGCAAAGTGGCGATTTTTGGATTGCGCATATCTATTGCTTCTGGTACGGTTTAGGTACGGTTTCAAACCGTCCTATCAGTCCACAACCGTACAGGAGAGCCAATGCCAAGAGTTCCCGCGCCACGTCTTTGGAAAGACAAGTATTTCGTTACTGAAGCAGGCGGAAGAGGTATTAAAATCCTCGCTCGAAAAGACGAGGGAATCGCGAAAGCGAAATCTGTACTTGCTGCTTACTTGAAGGAACTTGAGCAGGAGAAGAAGCTGCGTGAAGAGGGCGGATTGATTCAAACCGACTCGCCCTTCACTGTTGCAGAGATTGCTGCCGAATTTGTCGCTCATAAGAAAGCCATAAAGTCAGAATCTACCGCCAAATTCCACCAAAAGAATTTGTACAGGTGGGTTGAGTGGTATGGTCATCTCCCTGCAACGAAAATCACGTTAACGCATGGTGACCAGTACCTCGCCCAACTCAAGAAGCTTTACCCACCACTTAGCGCAGTTACGATTAACCACCACATTAGCTCGGCGCGCTCGGCACTTCGTTTCGCCGCCAAACGTGGACGCATTGCGAAGAACCCTTGGCCCACGGAAGACTTACCAAAACTGGCTGAACGACGACGTGAACGAACCATGACAGACGACGAATTCACGAAGCTAATCGCTGCTTGCGACAAGTGCATTGCGTACCGCGGACTGGTTAGCCGTGAGGAGAACGCCCAATCAAGGAAGGATGTACTTTACATTCTTCGATTTACAGCAATGCGACCGGGCGAGCTTCGGAAGTTGCGCTGGGACCACCTATCTCCGACAGCTGACCTGATTCGCATCCCCGCACGCGAACAGAAAACAGGCACGACGGCTAAAATCCCAGAAGACCGCCTAATACCTGTAATGGAAGAAGGACAAGCGATTTTTCTCTCACGAAAGAAACAGTACGGCCACCAGCCACTGGTCTTCCCGAACTTGCTTGGTTTAAAGTGTTCCGACTCCCAATTCAGTCGCTATTTCTCACAGTTGCGTGACCGCGCAGGCCTCGGCGCTCCCGACCAGAACAATGAAAAGCTCGTGGCCTACTCACTTCGGCACACGCGACTGTCAGAAGCTGCGCTACGTGAAAAATGGGCTTATCCACTTTTACAGCGAATGGCTGGACACGCCCGCGGTTCGCGCATTACCTCACGTTACATCCATGCGGACGTAGAAGACCTCAAAAGAGCGGCAGAGGAAGGACAAAAGAATCGACAGGCTCTGGCCGAATCGCAGGCGTCAAAACCTAGGGAGGAATAAAAGCTCAAAGCGCTCCGCTTTACGTCGGGGCATTTTGTCATCTCCCATTCACATTGTGGTAGAACGCTTGGGGAAAAATTTATTAACTAGGTCTTGCCGACTCGTCTTTGATGGTCCTTGCTTAAGCAAATTCCCTTCCATCCAACTGGCAATGTGCGTGCGAGAAATACTGTACTTTGGCCTCTTTCCTGTTCCCGTATTCGCGCAAAGCAAATCACCTCGACGGATAGCGCGGCGAATATGCTTCGCTGAGAGGCCAGTATAATCCGCGGCCTGGGCAATCGACAGATACTCTTGCTGTATCGCACGCTTAGAGCACAGAAGGGCTTTATGCAAGAGAATAAAGAGAGGCTTCACATCTGAAAGCACACTTTCAGCAATAAGTCGGATTGATTCGCGTGACGACTGTTCTTCCATAGACAAGCAAACTCCCCTCCGCAGCAAAGCGGGTAATGGGGCCTACTTGAACAAAGAGGAGCTACAATCGCCCACATTTCAGAGCAAGCTGATGATGTAAGTGGTAGTTGCCGCTAGAGCCCGCTACCAAACAATACTCAATCTTATCAGATTAACGCGCAAGACGCAAGCAAAATCACATACTGAACAAAAAACAAAATTGAGCGCTAAGCGTTAAGGGCAAATGACTTGTGATGAGTGCATTTCCAAGAATAGTGTTGAGTTTCTTGGCTACCTGTGGGATAATCAAATTGTAAGGAGAAAGAGAAGTCACCCTCTTTCAAAGAAGCGGCGCCCTGCGATTGCCGTCCGGCAAACACAGTCCTCCAATATTAAATTAATAAATTAAATTGCGACAGAGCTGCACCTTGCTGTCTCTGGAGCCGCTTTTGCGCGCCGAAATTCCCCTAAATGTGGTTAGCCCTGTAGTAAAGGAGAGTGGTTATTGGTTGTGAAATTCAAATCAAAGGAAATCAAACGCAAATCGCGTCGCATTGCAAACGCAATTGAAATTGAAGGGCTGCAATGCTGGTATGAGGTGCAAAAGCACCCTGCCGCGCCCGACTGGAATCGCATCTGGGCCATAGCAAGAGCAGTTCGCGACAATCACACTTCAGAGCCGCGCGTTTGCGATGGAGAGTTGCCACGCTTGGTCTGCGAGGTCGCGGAATACTGTTTCCGTACTTTCGACCCAACACGATGTAAACAGGAGAAAAGTCTTGAACATAATTTCATCCAATTGTTTGAAAGGAAATTATGGTCTAAAATTAATAATTCAAGGCGTCGACGAAAGATAGAATTAATGCTCCGAGAGGTCACATCTGACATTTGCGAGGAGCGCGCGGACGGCCGAAAAGCCGCCTTATCAGCTTGTGTTCAGCTAGCTTTAACAGGTCTATCCCCCCAAGACCAAGAAATAATCAGATTAATCTATTGGGAAAACCGCTCATTGACCCAAGTTTCGGCCCATTTGGGAATTGGGAAGACTACTGCATGGGAGAGGCACAACAGGGCTCTCATGGCTTTCCGCGTGAATTTCGAGCGCGATTATTGGCCCTACTCCTCGCAGATGTTGCAATTAAATCGAATTTGCCCATTGTTCCATTAAAAAATGAAATCCGCCGAACGAAAGGCCTGTTGGCTGGGTATTTCTGTTTGCCTTTCGAGAGGAGCAAATCGCCCTCTCCCAGATGAGGCTCTTAAAGAATAAGCAGGGAAAAGTCATGTGCACACATCTCCTGCCTATTAAATTATGATTATCAAAAATTAAAATGACAAGAAAACAGAACGCTTGCTGAACTCCGTTGACTTCTTCACAAAACCACTTCTCTTCCCGAGAAGCCCTGCTGAAATCTCGAGTTCTGCAAGTCAATTTACTGGGCTGCGCCCCCTCTAAACGGCTCGATGCGCCTTAAGCCTAAACAATTATTAAAAAAATCATTCGCAGCACCGCGAGTGACACCCGAATCGCCCGCGACACGTGTTTATAAACCCAATGCTATTATTAAAAAAGGAAAATTATGATAAATTACAAAAAAGAACGAACGCCAATAGAATCCACAAACGCAATTGCGCACGCAGTACGCCAAGCAGTCTGCGACGCCACGTCCTCCACAGGATTTCGACGATGCCATATAGAGGCGCACGTTGGGGCAAAAATCGCTTCCGCATTCACTAGCACCAATTACGAATTTAAGGCCGTAAGCCTGACGCTCCTAATCAATCATGCGCTTGGCGCCACTTGGTGGGACTACCCGTCGCAAATAGGCGAACTTCGAGCACAAACGCATGCAACTCCAGAATTTACCGATAGATGGCAAATTGAGCACTGCTTCGCAATAAGCGACGATGATGAGATAATTGATTTTTCTAGTTGGCAATACAAAGAATATTTCAAGCGCAAGTACGATGTCAAATGGGACTTTTCGCCCTCATACTTTTGGGGACCGTTGACCGACGTCCCATTCCGCTACCGTCGATGGTACCCGCTGCATGGTGCAGCAGATGTCACCAGTGAGGTTGAAGAATTGCTTGAAAAGCGCGACCTCAAAATTGTCAATACTGCCCTACAAAATGCGCACAATTCGCTTACGAATCAAGGGTTCATGCCCGTGAGCCTAACCGTTTGACACCTCACAACGGGGGGAATGGCCACGTGTTTTCCCCTGCGCATTGGAAAAATCTGTTATCTCCTGCCCCTCTTCGCAAAAGAGGGGTTATTTCATTTGCAGTTTCAAACACCAGTATTTGACCGGGAAAGATTTGGTGAAACAGTTTACAGAATTGCAGGCCGTGCTGTGCGTGCAGCAGCCGCTAGTTCCACCACCCCCGGTTGTAATAGCCCCTGAACGAAAAAACGGGGTACCCCTCAAACACTTCTTCCTGCTGATACTACCGCTTGAGTTTCGCGGAGATTGCTTGGAACTGCTCAAGGGCGGTCTCCAGGTCATCGGAGATTTCGTCGGCCAGTACGTCGGGCTTGGGCAGGTCTTCGCTGTCCTCCAGGCTCTTGTCTTTCAGCCAGAAGATGTCCAGGCTCACTTTGTCACGCTTCACCAAGTCGTCGTAGTCGAACGAGCGCCAGCAACCGTCTGTGTTCGCTTCACTCCAAGTCGGCTTACGCAAGTGCCGTTTGCCCGGCTTATAGCACTCCACAAACTCGTCCAAGTCGCTTCGCTTCAATGCGTTAGTCTTCAACGTGAAGTGTTTGTTCGTCCGGAGGTCGTAGACCCAAAGTTTAGTCGTCCAGGGTTGCTCGCGCGCGGGTTTGGCGTCGAAAAACAGCACACTGGCCTTCACCCCTTGGGCGTAGAAAATTCCAGTCGGCAGACGAAGTAGCGTGTGGACATCGAATTGCCGCAGCAGGTTCGCGCGGACCTTCTCTCCCGCGCCGCCCTCGAACAGCACGTTGTCCGGCACCACGATGACACACCAGCTGTTTATCTTTTTTCACAACGCATGTTGTTGCAAAGTAACACCTTGCGCCTTTTGCTTTTGTGTTTCGGAAGTTGTTAACCGGGGTAGCCGCCTCCCTGTTGACGTACTAACATAATACCAGGGCACCTGTTTGCTTTTTTCTGACTAACCCTATTCTTCGGGTTGTATCCATGACCATCGCCCTGTCGTGCCACTCTTGCGGCGCTAAGATGACCGCGCCTGATGCTGCAGCTGGGCGGAAAGCCCCGTGCCCCAAATGCCGGACGAATGTCGTCGTTCCTACCCTCAACGCCACTCTCGAAGACGGCTTAGATATTGAGGCCCGCGCAGCCACCTTACTCACTGAAAACGATGGCGAATCCCGTAAGTTGAAAGGCCAAACCAGGGAACGCGACCTCGAAATGGGAGCAACGCTTCCTCCGAGTGGCAAGCGTACAAATAATCGCCATTCCAATCTATCGAATGATTTTACTGCAGCGGATTTGGAAATTCCACCGTCACACAATCATGCGGAAGGCACTGGTAATTCGGGAACACGGGAGGCGACGGAGCAGGTTCCACGAGTGCGACGGACGCTTACTGAACGGGTACCACAAGAATCGGGTGAGGCCGAGACTGACTCTTCCGACCATTGCTCTCTCCCGTCTCTACCCAAAGCTGATTGGTATTACTTCCAAGGCGATGAGCGAAAAGGCCCAATTTCTCTGCGCGTTCTTAAACAGATGGTGGATTCTGGCTCGCTCGCCCCTACTGACTTGGTTTGGAAACAAGGGTGGGAAGAATGGGAACCGGCCGGTTCCCGACCGGAGCTTTTTGCTACCGCACGGAATAATCACCGCGAAAATGGCGAAGGTATTTCTACACCTCGTCCGAATCGCGAGCATCCTAACTCTGAACCCCCGCAACCTTCTTCGGGTACCCCAACCGCGCGGGGGCTTATCTTGACACTGCTCCTGCTTGCGGGCGGCGGCATAATCGTATTTGTTGTCTTTGGCACTTCTTCACCGAGCGTCACTTCCACTTCCCCACGCCCTGCATCTACAGAGAACACACCTAATTCCAGCGACAGAAATCCGGGAAAAAAGCTAACTAGTGAAAATTACGCCAAGGTAAATATCGGCACTTTTTATTCAGACGTAAAGCTAATACTAGGGCCTCCGAACACTGAGGATGGCGACGCTAACAGTACGCATGCATACTGGAAAGAAGGTGACGTTCATATTCATGTCGTTGTCGAACGGCCCGGCGGCGACATATTTAAACCATTAGTTGTCAAAAATAAATGGCACACCGGCCTTAAGTGATGAGCGGCCATTCTAGCAAAACGGTCTTATTTTATCCAATCAGTAATATCAATCTATGTTCGGTCCTCTTCCAAATTCCGTGTAGAAGGTCAATTCAGGTGCCACAGTACGCTATTTTCTGTGCCTGTTGTGTGCGTACCTGTTACTCCGCTATTTACCCAAACGAATGACAGTAACGAAAACGGCGGCCTCTTCTCTCCTGCGAACGTTACGCCCTGAATCTCGCGGAGAGGGCGGCAGGTGCTCAATCACGGGTTCGAGGACGTCGGCGAGCACGTTGGGAAGGTCTGCTCTGTTGTCCACACCTTTCGACCGCCACACTATCGCCACACTATTTTTCCAGTGGCTCTGGCTCGTTGTTTTGCGGGAGTAGGAGGTCCGCAGCTTTTTTCAGAATCTCCGAACGGTCGAAGGCCTTTGCCGCGTCCAAATAATGCCGAGCCGTTTGGGGGTCTACACCCATTGCTTGCGCAGTCGCGTCGATGCTCTGAGTCGCCGTTTCCGGATTATTTCCCTCAGGCAATCGGCCCAATTGCTGTCGGAGACAGACTGACTATTTACTTCCGACAAATAGAAGTGCTTGTTGCTATTTCTTCGGGTCAAAGCAGAGGTTCTGCGCAGGTGTTCGTAGAAGACAGCACCGGTCGCCGTCACTACGGCGTACTCCCGCTTCCAGCAGGACTTCCACTGCCTGGAGTGCCCGCTGTTTAGAGGGTGTCGGACATGCAAATCAGCTCGGTTGAAGCGTATGCCACCGTTGCATTTTAAGGCGAAGTTGCCGCGCTTGAAGTGATTTGTTCAAAGATATCGGAGGTACGGTTTCGGGTACGGCTTCCCCAGGTTAAAAGGGACCAAACTGGGCCAATGGCTGCTAGCAAGCTGAAGGCGCCGCTGACAAAGTAGCGATACAAACACTTTACGGACAACATCTTATATAAATCTCTTCGCACGGAGACTCTTGCGCCCAATCAATTTTGGTTCTCTTTGTCTAGGTTCGAATCCTAGCCGGGTAACTCTCTATCTTCGCATCATTTCGCACTGCGCCGCAAGTTACCGTAGTAACAGCCACTTCGGGATTCTCAATGTCGCCCAACTGTGATACTGTGCGACTACTTGCGGTAACCTACTGCGCCGCTTTTTGCGCCACATCTAACCCGGTCGCCCGCCGGAAGTCAGTTTCGGTAATCGTCAGGTAATGTTTCCCCGCGACGGGAACCGTGTGCCCGGCCCACGCCGCAACTGCGTGGATCGGATGATCTTTGGCCCAATCGGTGACACAACTCGATCGCATCACGCGGAAGGGCCGGGACGAGCGCCGTGCACGGTGCTGGTCCCGGCTCGCGGCGCTGAGCCTGGGCTTCAGTCCGCCAGGGGTTGCACTAGTGTTTCACCCCCTGGCTACGCGCTGCTGCCCCTATGGGGCTAAAAACGCTCCGCTGTTTGATCCGCGTAATCTGCGCTATCCGCGGCTCTTTTGTTTATGCGGATCACGCGATTGGCAAACGCAGTTCGATCAGGAACCGGTCCAATTCTTCGGCCGGCGGTTCTGTGGGGAGCGCGCTCGCTTCGTAGGCCGCGTTCAGGCGCGTTTCCCATTCGTCAAGTTGCCGCGTGTGGAACGCGACGTCTACCGCGCTGAGCGTGCCGAACTCGGCGTTCGCTTTGCGCGCGATTAGCTCCGGGATGAAAGTCAGCCGGAACCGCTCGTTAAGGGTAGGGAGGTGCGTTTGCACTTCGCCCGTTTCGAGCAGGTGGACGCCGGTGAGCGCGACACGATAGGCGTACAGGAGCGTTTTCGCGCGCTTCTCCGTCTCCTTCTCGAAGAGTTTCCGCTGCGTGTGCAGGAACCCGCGGTAGTGGTTGTAACAGTGCTTGGTGACGCATTTTTGCGCGAGCGGGCGCAGTTGTACGAGGAAGTCCGCGCCGTGGGCGACGAGCGGCGAGAAGACCTGTTCGAGTACATAGCCGTTGTGCTTGCACATCAGGCGAAGGTACTTGCCGACCTCGTGGCTCACGGCTTCCACCTCGCGCCCCACCAGCCCGCCCCTCGGCTCAACGGTGTCCGTGGGCGGTCGCAAACCGACGATCGCACGCAGCGGCGCGAGGAAGCACCCGCGCAGGTCGATGTCGCTGTCCGCCGAGGGGAACCCGTAGACGTGCGACCCGCTGACCACCCAGAACAGAGCGGTCGGCACGCGCTCGTTACCCCAGCGCGCGAGCGCGGGTAAGTCGAGGTCATGGGTGGTGGTCATGCTCTCCCCTGGGGCCGCGGATGGCTCGTCCGCTTTTCATCACTAGTCAGGAGTCACCCCGAGGGGTAGAGGTTCGGCGTTACGCGCGTGGGAAACGTAACTCTGGCGATTGCTAGAGCGAAAGGTGCGGGCAGAGGTATTGACTTGGTTGTTGCTGCGGCTGATGATTGTCGGCGTGCCCTCGTGTCGAAGTTGACCGCAAGGTGCCCCTCATGCCCGCTCCGACGTTCGCCTGTCCCAAGTGCCGCGGCCGGATGTCCAAACTCAACGATTCGAGCGAAGTGATTACGTGCCCGTCGTGCGGGGCGCGGGTCCGTGTGACCGTGCGCGCACGCACCCCCGAACCGGAGCCGGAACCAGAAGACGAAATCAGAGAAGCGAGTGAAGAGGTTGAGGAAGAGGACCACAACGTCCCGGCCCCTGCGAGTGCCGGGACGCGGTCGCGCGGGGCCAAGCGGTCGAAGAACCCGTGGTGGGCGTGGGCCGCACTCGTGGCTGTCGTGGTCGGTGGCGCGGCACTTCTATGGGCCGGCTACCAGGCGATTCCGAAGGGCGACAAGAGCAGAGCGGCCGATTCCACAGCGGGAATTGCCGTGCCCGCACCGCAGGACAGTGGCGGACACCGACCGGCTGATTGGGTGCCTCCGCCGTCGCCGTTCGCCGTCGATTCGGAGCCGCGGAAAATGCCCGATCCCGTCGCACCGATCCCGGCCGAGTTCGCCGACACCATCTGCCTGCTCCCCGACGACGGGACCGCGCCGGAACTTATGTGGAACACGTTCGACCTGGAACTCGGTCGGCAGGCGCTGAACTTGGTCGCACGCGAGGATTTCGGGCTGCGCGTCCGGGACACCTCGCTCGGCGACGCCGTGCCCGAGGGGGTGCCCGCGAGCCGGCAGTTCCGTGTTCGGCGCGGGGGACAACCAGGGCCGTGGAGCGTCGTCGCGGGGCGGCCGGGGGCCGAACACGTTTTTTGGAACGGATCGTTGCTCAAGTACCAACTCAGTGTGCACCCTAAGGAGTACATCGCGCACAGCGAACAATTGATGCGCGGGTTCTTTCCCAAGTGTCTTGTGGGTGCGGGGATTCCGGCCAAACCGAACCGAACGTCGGACGCACCGGTACCCGCGGTGGTGGAACGCGCACTCGAACTGATGCGCGAGACGGATCAGTTCGCGGCGCTCCGCGCGCTGCACGAGGAGGTCCACGAGAAGGGAGAGTCGGACGCGCTTCTCGCCGCGCTGGTGCGCGGGTACGCCAACCTCGCACTTCTGACTGATTTCCACTGGGGGCGGACCACATACGTGTTCAAGGCCCGGGCACTGTTGTACGCCCAGCGCCTGGTGGCCCGTTCGCCGAAGTCGGCACTGGCACTTCGCGCCCGCGCGTATGCTGCGGCCCTGATGGGCTGGCACGTGTTCGCGCTCCAGGATCTGGCCGCGGCCGAAAAGCTCGCGGGTGCCGAAGCACCCGCGCCTGCGTGGGTGGAGGCGGCCGATTATTACGTTCACTTCGACCTGACCAAGTTCGCCGCGGCACGGAAAAAGGCCGATACCCCGCTCCTTCGGCTCCTCGAGTTCCTGGCGCTCGAAGCGCCCGAGGCCGAGGCCGCGACCATTCGCGCCGGGCGCGCGCTGCTGGAAGCCGAACCCGAGTGCTATCTCGTACACGACGCGATGTGTCGCGTGGGTGGCGTGTCGCACCTCCACCGGGCGACCCTGATCGGTCCCGAGGTTCTCACGCACCAACTCGCGGCCCGGGTCGGGGGCGTGCCCGACCTGCCCGGACCGGTGCGGGCCGCGCTCGACGGCGAGGTGATCGAACCGCGCGTGTACAAAGCGTTACGTGCGGCCGGCGCGTCCGACCGCGGGGAGCCGTCCTGGGCCGCGCTCGGCGGGGTGCTCCAGGAGATCCGGTTCACGCAAGCGGCACACCGGTTAAGTTTCATGACCGATGTGTGGGGCGTCGACCCGGCAGAAGAAGCGGCGGGGTTCCTCTCGCTCCTCGACGGGCACCGGCTGCGCCCGTTCATCGAGAGCTACACGTTCGACCATCGGCGCTCGCCCGACGCGGTTCGCCAGCGCTTGATGGCACCGCCCGGGGAACTGGATCTGAGGGCACAACCGTATGTGCTTCGGCTCGCGAAAGTGAACCCATCGGCCGCTCAAAACTTGCAGTTCAACAGGCACGGGGATCTGTTCTTGGAGGAATCGCGCCTGGTACACATGTTCCGGCACGACAAGACCGGGGTGGTGAAAGCATACATCCGGCAACTGGTGGACACGAGCCCCCACGCCCCGATCGGGGTGGCGCTCGCCGCTGCCTACGGCGACCCTCAACCGGTCGAGAAGCTGGCTGAAACTGAGGCCAAGTACGCGGCCCACGCCGTCGTGCAGTGGGGGCTCGGTAAGCGGCACCTGACGGACGGGCGCAGGGCGGACGCGATCCGGTGCTGGAAGCGGCTGATCGAAATGTCCCCGGACGGGAACTCGTTCCGCGAACTCGCGGGGCTGTACCGCGCCGCGGGCGACGAGACCGGGTGGCGCGAGACGCTCGAAGCGAGCCTGAAGGTGGAAGACACGGGGCTGTTCCACGCCCAGGTCCGGGTCGACCTCGCCCGGTTCTACATGCAGAAGAAGGATTTCAAGAAGGCCGAACCGTATGCCCTGGCCGCGGCCCAGAGTTGGGCGGGATGGGCGCTGGTGTGCGCCGCCGAGTGCGAAGAGGGGCTGGGGAAGTGGGACGAAGCGAACCAACTGTACGAGGCGAACGCGGTCCGGTACCCGGGGGGCGCGTTCACATGGTATCTGGCCTGTCGAGCGCGAGGGAAAATGGACCGCGTCGCGGCCGAAGCTGCCGTGCGCGGGCACCTGGCCCAGTTCGGTGAGGGAGGTGCCCCGGGCGAACTGTTCCTGGCCGGGCGCTTCTACCTGTTGGTTGGTGACTTGAAAACGGCGCGGCCGCTGTTCGATCGCGTTAACCAGACCGGTCCGTCGGACCTGAGCCTTCTGTTCGCAGCTTGTATGGCCGACGCGGTCGGGGACGCCAAGGCGCGGACAGCCGCACTCAACGGGTTCGCGAGCCTACCCACCGACAAGGTACTTCTCCGACCGATCGAAACCGCGGTACGGGAGTGGGCAGCGAAAGACACAACTCCGGACGCGGCGGCGGTCGAGGCCGTCATCAGTAAGTTGCCGGCCGAAGTCCGCGGAGACGGGGAATTTTTCTGCGGCTGGTATCTCAACAACCGAAACCTCAAGGACCGGGCGGGATCGCTATGGAAGCGGTGCCTGGAGAGTGGAGGGACGAATTGGGTGAGAACTCACGCCCGGGCCTCTCTGGACGCGCTCAACACGAAAAAGGATTGAAGTCACTCAAGTGCGTGCGGTTGCAATTCCGGCTGTGGCCGAGCGCAATTTAGCGTTCGGTCACGGCCGGCTTTTGTTGCTGGGTCGCATCGAACCAGAGGTGCTGGGCCGCGTAGCCCCGGTACGGGCGCCATGTGTCCGAGAGCGTAGAATCGACCGCGCGTTTCAACACCAGATCAGACCCGGGCCAGGCATCCGGGTCTCGCAGCCCGCGCAGGGCGAAATATTCGACCGTCCACGGCCCGATTCCTGGTAGTGCGAGGAGTGTCGCGCGCACCACATTCCGATCGGGGTTGGTGAAGACCAATGCCCGGTCCGCGACCGCTCGTGCGATCCCGCGCAGTGCCCGCACTCGTTGGGTCGGCATCCCGATCGAACCCAAATCGCCGTCGGCAAGTACCTCTGGTGCGGGGAAAATGAGGTTCGGCGCCGCCGGATCGGAACTCGGCATGCGGTGCCCGAAGCGCGCGGTGATTCGTCCCATAATCGTGGTCGCGGCGCGCACACTGACCTGCTGACCGACGATCGTGCGCACGAGTAACTCGAAGTGCGACCAGGCGCCGGGAACCCGAAGGCCGGGCCGTGCTGCGACCAGCGCATTCATCCGCGGTTCGGTAGCGAGCGCGACTCGAATGGCTGCGGGATCAGCGTCTAAATCGAACATCTGGCGCAGGCGAACACGGATCACATCGGCATGTCGGGCGACAGGTCCGCGAACCGAAACGCTCAACTGATGCTGGCTCGCGTGCGGCGCGACGGTGATGATGCCCGTATCGCCGTCAATTTCCACAGCACGTGTGTAGCGCCCGTCTTCGACGGTTTCGGCGCCGGTCGTTAATCGACCGCTGAGATAGGTCAGGAAGAACGCCCAATCGAACGGCGGTGCGTAGTCCAGGTGCAGTGTAACGTCGGGCAGGGACATCCGGTATTCTCGTGAGAAGAACTGTACTCCGGGAAGTGTGCGTGCTAATTCGCCGCGTCGACGTCCGGTACGCCTTCCAGACGAAGTAACAGCGCCTTGGCCGCGAGTCCGCCCGCGTACCCGGTCAATTTGCCGGACGAACCGATTACGCGGTGGCACGGGCCGATGATCGAAATCGGGTTCTTCCCGTTGGCGGCGCCGACCGCGCGGGCGGAGGTGGGGTGCCCGATTTGTCGTGCGAGTTCCCCGTAACTGCGGGTCTCACCAAACGGAATGCTGAGAAGGGCCGCCCACACTTTCTGCTGGAACGGGGTGCCAACAAAATCGAGCGCGACCGAGAACACTTTCCGCGAACCCGCAAAGTATTCGGTGAGCTGTTGTTCCGCTTCGACGAGTACCGGGTGGTTTAGGTCTTCGGGGCCGGCATTAATGCGCACGCGAAGCGGATCGTCATTTTCCCAAAGAATTGCTGCCAGTCCCTTTTCGCTGCCGATGAGTTTGAGTTCGCCAATGGGAGACGGCATCGTTTTGTAAACGTAACTCATTGCGATTATCTCGCGCGAAGAGTGGCGGGTCCGCTGGGCGGTGGACAGGTAATTATGGATCTTAGTTCAGACGTGATCGTGAGTCTATGGCTCTTTGACGTGAACTCGCGATCAGATTTACTGCAAGAGGAGCCGGACTTGTGATGTGGTTGGGATGTGGCGAATTTCGTGATTGCGCGGTGCGCGCGAGCCGTGATCGAATGATTGTTCACCCGATCACGGCCGATCTTTTCAATCGGGTGTTCAACTCTTTCCCGTGAGTCGGCTGAGCGCTTCTTGGTATTTGGCCACGCTGCGCGTCACCACAGCTTCCGGCAGAATCGGTGGAGGGCTGGATTTGTCCCAGTCCGTCGTTTCGAGCCAGTCGCGGACGAACTGCTTGTCGAACGAGACCGGCGAGGAACCCGGCTGGTACGAGTCTTTCGGCCAGTAGCGCGAGCTGTCCGGCGTCAGCACCTCGTCGATGAGGATGATCTCGCCGCTCGGCAACCGGCCCCACTCGAACTTCGTGTCCGCGAGGATGATTCCGCGCTTTTCCGCGAACTCGGCGGCCCGGCGGTACACGTCCAGGGTCCGGGTTTTCAGCTCGTTCGCGGTTTCGGCGCCGACGGCCTTCACCATTTGCTCGAACGAAATGTTCTCGTCGTGCTCGCCGTCTTCGGCCTTCGTCGCGGGCGTGAAGATCGGCTCCGGGAGCTTGCTCGCGAGCTGCAACCCGGGCGGGAGCGGGATACCACACACGGTGCCGTGGGTCTGGTACTCCTTCCAGCCCGAACCCGCGAGGTACCCGCGCGCGACGCACTCCACGGGCACGACGGTCGTCTTCTTGACGAGCATCGCCCGCCCGGCGAGTTCGTCGCGCTGGAACGCGGGCGGCATGTGGGCGAGGTCCGCGCTGATGAGGTGGTTCGGTATGTTGAGTTGCTTCAGCCAGAAGAGCGTCAGTGCGGTGAGGATCGCGCCCTTGCCCGGGATCGGTGTGGGCAAAATGTAATCGAACGCGCTGATGCGATCGGTCGCGACGATAACGAGCTTGTCGCCGAGATCGTACACGTCGCGCACCTTCCCGTGGCGCGGGGTGAATCCCGGTACCTGACTTTGCAACAATGGGTCTGCGGGCATGACAAAGAGGGGTTGGAGATGGGAACCGGTCCAGACGCAACGCAGCGGTTTATTGTATGATCCGGGTTGCCCGCTCGTTGCCCCCACCGTTCAACCTCTCAATTCGTGAACCGCGGACGGCAACGAGCGGGTGCGCTTGCAGGGAAGTCATGCTCAAACACGAAACGAAATTGATCGATCCGGACTCCCCGCAAATCGTGGCCGCGCTTACAACCGCGGCCGTCGACGCGAACAAGCGGTGCCGCGCCCGGTTGCTCGGTGACGACCCCGCGAAGTGGCGGAAATTCGCGCGGGCGGTCGCGGCGAAACCCGAGGGGTGGGAGATGTTTCGGGGCGGGCGCGGCGGTGTGCCCGCGACTCAAGTTCTCGCTTCGTGGTGGACCGACGCCATCGGGCGCAAACACGTGGTCGTGCGCGGGCGCCGCGTCGAACACGACGAGGCGAAGCGCCTGCTTCTGAAAGAGGAACTCGCCGCCCGCCCTCCACTGTGGCACTCGTACCCCGAATACGTCTGTCGCCGAACGGTGGCCGGCGTCGAGCAGTTGGTGTGTGCGTGCGG
Organism: Gemmata massiliana; assembly: GCA_000531095.1. Taxonomy (GTDB): domain Bacteria; phylum Planctomycetota; class Planctomycetia; order Gemmatales; family Gemmataceae; genus Gemmata; species Gemmata massiliana. The sequence goes on from HG799466.1 coordinate 552,280, forward strand.
GTGCGGTGCAGTGGGTACGCACGATTCTCTGGGCTGGATGGGCGAAACGTGCGGCCCGTGCTTCGACCGCAAGGAAGAATTGGGCGCGGCCGGTTTGCGCTCGAATTTGCCGGGCGTGCTGTACGGGGACCGCGAACCGCTCGGCGGGTTGGGCGCGCTGGCCTGCTCACCGGACGGGGACCGCGTCGCGGCTCGCGAGGGGGACGAACTCGTCTGTTACTGGGACATGCGCGCCCGGACCCCGCGAACCGTGATCGAATTTAGTGGCGGTCGGGTAACAGATGTGGCCCTCACCTCGGACAACCAACGATTACTCGTCACGGGAATGGGTTACCCCGATACACGGATCGGACTACTGGCCGTGTTTGACGTTACAACCGATCCCCCGCAGCGGATCGATGCCGAAGGTACGATCGTGGCGCCGGGATTGCGTATCGTCGCGCTACCCGACCCGGAACTGGCCCTTTTTCACCGCTGGGCCGGACGCAGCGTCGCCGAAATCGTTCGGATTCCGTCCGGTGAAGTCGTTCGCTCACTCGACCTGGACCCCGATTCTTACGGCCGGTTCGCTCTTTCACCGGACGGCAAGCGGTTCGTCACGTGTGGAACCGTTCCCGTTGTGATCGAGGTCGATTCCTTGCGCCCGGTCGCGCGCCTGCCGATCGGAACGAATGTGGTGGCCTTTTCGCACGACGGGAAGCGGGTATTCGCGCAGAACAATGGGCGGCTGGCGGCTTACGACTCCGTGACCGGTACCCAAATCATTTCCGTCAAAACGGACCGCGATCGCGTGCCCGATTACACGCGGACGCTCGCGGTCGACCCGGCCGGCGAGTTCGTGTTCGCGGGCAGTAACTACAACGGGCGGCTGTTCGTTGCGCGCGCCGACACCCTGAAGCTACATGCGACGTTCGACTGGCACCTCGGACCGATCAACGCACTCGCGATCTCCGCCGACGGCTCCCGCCTCTTCAGTGCCGGCGGCGACGGGTGCGTGAAGGTGTGGCCGATCCGCGCTCTACTTCGCGGCACGTGAACGAACCCGCCGCTCCCGTCCGGCGTCCCTTATGGACGCGGATTTCCCCCGCACATAAGAAGTGGCTTCGGAACCTAACCCCCCTTACCCCCTTCCCTAAGAAGAAAGGGGGAGAAGCAAAGACAGAAGAGACTACGCGGTCGGTGCTTCCGTTCAAAGCCCCTCTCCGTTGAGGGGAGGGGTTGGGGTGGGGTTCTCTTTAGTGAAGGCCAAGCGATGCCGAGTTATCATCCCGCCGACGTCGAGCGCCGGTGGCAGCAGTTCTGGGAAACGAACAAGACGTTCCGCACGCCCGATCCCGGCGAACCCGGGACCGAGGGCAAGCAGAAGTGCTACATCCTGGACATGTTCCCGTACCCAAGTGGCGCGGGGCTGCACGTCGGCCACCCCGAAGGGTACACCGCGACCGATATCCTGGCGCGCTTCAAGCGCATGAATGGTTTCCACGTGCTGCACCCGATGGGCTGGGACGCCTACGGGCTGCCCGCCGAGCAGTACGCGGTCGAGAAGAACGTTCACCCGCGCATCACCACGCGGAACAATATCGATACGTTCCGCCGGCAGATCAAATCGCTGGGCTTCTCCTACGACTGGGACCGCGAGGTCGACACCACCGATCCCAATTACTTCCACTGGACGCAGTGGATCTTCCTGACGATCTACGACACCTGGTACGACCCCATCGCGAAGAAGGGGCGGCCCATCTCCGAACTGCCGGTCCCCGATAGCGTGCGCAAACAGGGTGATGCGGAAATTCGCAAATATGAGGACAGCCACCGACTCGCTTATCAAGCGGAAGTCCCGGTGAATTGGTGCCCGGCACTGGGCACCGTGCTGGCGAACGAAGAAGTCATTGATGGCAAATCGGAGCGCGGCGGGCACCCCGTCGAGCGCCGACCGCTGCGCCAGTGGCTGATGCGGATCACCGCTTACGCCGAGCGGCTGCTGGACGACCTGGAACCGCTGGACTGGTCGCACTCGATCAAGGAAATGCAGCGCAACTGGATCGGCAAGAGCGAGGGCGCTGAGGTCGAATTCCCGCTGGCTGATGAGGATACTTCAGAAGACACGAGTAGTTCGGTCGAGTTTTATAAACAGAGACGAATCCGCGTGTTCACCACGCGCCCGGACACGCTGTTCGGCGCGACGTACATGGTGCTGTCGCCCGAACATGCGCTGGTGCCGAAGATCACAACCGCAAAGCAGCAGAAGGCGGTTCAGGACTACCAACAGGCCGCGAGCCGCAAGAGCGACTTCGAGCGCACGGAAACCGCGAAGAAGAAGACGGGCGTGTTCACCGGTGCGTATGCGATCAATCCGGTGAACGATCAGCGGATTCCGATCTGGATCGCGGACTATGTGCTGGCGACCTACGGTACCGGCGCGATCATGGCCGTACCGGGGCACGACGAACGCGACTTCGAGTTTGCGAAGCAGTTTGGCCTGCCCATCGTTACCGTTGTGAAGCCGACCGACGAGTGGCTGAAGAAGACCGGGAGTTCGCTGAACGAGTTGCAAGAGCCGTACTGCGAGGAAGGCGTTGCCATCAACTCTGGTATCCTGGACGGTCTGGCCACGCTCGAAGCGAAGTCCAAAACCATTGGGTGGCTGGAAGAGCGCGGCATCGGCACGCGAAGAGTGAACTACAAACTGCGCGACTGGCTATTCAGCCGGCAGCGCTATTGGGGCGAACCGTTCCCGGTGCTGCACGGCGAGGACGGCGGTCTGGTCGCGCTGTCCGCGAGCGGGCTGCCGCTGGTGCCGCCCGACCTGGAGGACTTCAAGCCGACCGGCACGCCCGAAGGCCCACTGTCGAAGGCGACGGATTGGGTGAACGTGGTGGTCGGCGGGAAGAACTACAAGCGCGAAACGAACACGATGCCGCAGTGGGCCGGGTCGTGCTGGTACTTCCTGCGCTACATCGACCCCAAGAACGGGGCCGAGTTCGCTGATCCCGCGAAGCTGAAGTACTGGCTGCCCGTGGACCTGTACGTCGGGGGCGCGGAGCACGCGGTGCTGCACCTGTTGTACGCGCGGTTCTGGCACAAGGTGCTGTTCGACCGTGGCTACCTGCCGTGCCCCGAGCCGTTCCAGCGGCTGGTGAACCAGGGCATGATTCTTGGAGAAGTTGAGTTCACGGGTTACAAACGGCATGAGCACTGGGTTTCGGCATCGGATGTCAAAGATGATGAGAATGGGCTTTCTTACGTCGACGACAAAAAGAAGTATGCGCACATTCTTGGCGACCTTCCGACTATCGCGGTTGAAGCGGTCAAGGTCGAGGAAACGCAGGTAGAAAAAAGTGGGGATGCATGGGTCTTAAAGAATGACGCGAAAATTCGTGTCGATGCGCGCGCTCACAAGATGTCTAAGGCCCGTGGAAATGTCGTGAACCCCGATGATGTTGTGCGCGAGTACGGGGCCGACAGTCTGCGCCTCTACGAAATGTTCATGGGACCGCTCGAAGCGGTGAAGCCGTGGAATACCGCATCAATCGCGGGTGTGAAGAAATTCCTGATGCGGGCGTGGAGACTGATTGTCGATGAGGGCGAGGACTTCAAGTTGCACGCGGCCGTGAAGGACGTGGAGCCGGACCGTGACACGCTCCGCGTGCTGCACCGGACCATTCAGAAGGTCGGTAAGGATACCGAGGGGCTGAGCTTCAACACCGCGATCTCCGCGATGATGGAGTTCGTGAACCACGTGACCAAACTGGAGGCGCGCCCGCGTAGCATCCTCGACCCGTTCGTGCTGCTGCTCGCGCCCTACGCGCCGCACGTCGCGGAAGAACTGTGGCGCGCGCTGGGGCACACGAACACGCTGGCCTACGAGCCGTGGCCGAAGTTCGATCCGGAGTTGGTGAAGGCCGACGAGATCGACGTGCCGGTGCAGATCAACGGGAAGAAGAAGACCGTGCTGAAGGTGCCGGCGGAGATCGATGACGCCGCACTGGAAGCGACTGCGCTGGCGGATGAGGCGGTGAAAGCTCAGATTGCAGGTAAAACCGTAAAGATGGTGAAGGTCGTGCCGCGCAAACTGGTGAACATCGTCGTCGTGTGAGTTGTCACCGGTGGCACTGGGTATCGCGGAGCAACAGAGTGGTCACCGAGTCACAGGGCTCCCGCCCTGTGCTACGTCAGACGGCCCCTCCGGGGCGAAGACCAGAACTGCCAATGCCTTTCGCGCCGCGGAGCGGCCGGTGTTCGTAGTCACAGGGCGGGAGCCCTGTGCGTTCTTTTTGTGCGAGCTACATTTCCGCGAGTGTGTGTCGGTAGACCTTTGGGCCGTTCGTTTGGTGCCCGAGGTCGGTTCGCGTGAGCATTTTCGGAGCTTCTGCCGGCCGGGTGCGGTCGGTGAGGTAGCGGTCGAGTGCCATCACCGGGAAACACATCGGATACAGTTCGCTCTTGAGTTTGCTCCCGGGGGCGAAGTCCGCACCGGTGAAGGCGTCTTCGGTCCACGCGCCGTCCGCGTGCTGCGTGCCGACGAGGAACTCCGCTCCCGCACGCACCTCGGCACTTTCGCCCTCATTAGCCGCGAGGAGGGCGAGCAGAGCCCAGGCGGTTTCGGACGCGGTCGCGTCGCCCCAACTGCCGTCCGCGTTCTGGGACTCCTTCAGCCAACGAACGGCCCGGCGCATCGGGATCGCGAACGTGTCGAACCCGGTCGCGTGCAGCCCGACGAGCACCTGACCCGTTGTCGCGAGCGGGTTCGTGCCCCAGCGCGTGCGCCAGTTGCCACTTACTTCTTGGTAACCGATAAGGAACGCCACCGCTGTGTCGACCGGCGGCTGCCCGGTGCGGAACCCGAAGTGACTGAACGCTTCGAGTACGCACGCGGTCAGTGCGGGGCAACTCGGGTCGGCCTTCAGACCGCGGTCGAACGCGGACCAACCGCCGTCGCGGTTCTGCATCGCGAGCAGGAAATCGATCGCGCGACACACCGCGCCGCTACACGTTTCGCGCAGGGCGTGCCCGCTCCGCGCGAGCGCGACGAGCGCCAGAGCCGTACTTTCGGTGTCTGTGAATCCGGCGTTCCGAGTCTCGAAATCCAGCAACCATTGCGCGGCCGATTCTCCGCGCGCCGAACTGCTCGCCGCGCCTACGCTCGACGTAGCACTGAGCGACAGTGCCGTGTCGCGCACGGGGGATTCGTATGGGCGCACCCGGAGTTGATCGCCTGTAGTCACACAGAGCGCTTCGAGTTGCTTCAGCACCCAGCGCATTTCGCTATCTTCAGCAGGCACTCCCAGACACTTGAGCACGGCGGCGTTTAGGGCGAGCGCACGAAAACTCGTGCTGGGGCCGTCGATCGAATACCGCGCGCGAATCCAGTTCGCCGCAGCACGAACCGCGCGCCGGCGGATCGGCCCGAACCCGCGTCGTTCGGAACGCATTTCGGGGGACCGGACGAACAATTCGTGGACCTGCGTTGATTCGGGCAGAGTGGTGATTGGCTCGTGTGCGCGGATCACACCGAGTGCGACTCGCATCGGGCGCTCCCACGCGGGCGTCGCGCCGATACCGCGCAGCCACTTCGGTAAGAGGACTGCTTCCACCGGCACTGACGGGCACGCGGAGTAGGGCAGTTGGCCGAGCATCGCGAGGTAGAACCGCGTGAGCGAATCGCTCGCCTCTGCTCCCCCAAGTGCGCGGACCGCATCGATCGCGCGCCGCATGTGCGGTTCGTCTTCTGCGTGGCCGGCGATCTTCAGTGCGAAATACGCCCGCACCGACGTGCCGACGTCGCCCCACGAACCGGTCGCGTGCTGGTGCTTGAGGAGGTAATTGGCGGCGAATGGGACGCGCGGGTCGTCCGCGAGCCCGAGGAACGCGAGCAGGAGAATCAGTTCGGCACCGAGATTCTGATCGTCGTCGCGTTCGCCGAGCCAGTGGCCGTCCGGCTCCTGACACGCGAACAATGCTTCGCGCCCGCGCGCAACGGTTCCGGCCAGTTCCTCGAACCAGGCCGCGTCGCGCTCGGAGAGGGAGGTATCAGTGAGAAAATGCGGATGCTTCACGGTGCGGAATCCTTTCCTGCCGTGTCGGTGCGGAAGGGCACTGAAATGTAGCGGATCGGAGCCCCCGGTCGCAAGGGCAACCGGGGGGCTGCAATCACGCGGCCTTCTTCGCGTAGTGGTCGAGGCGCGCGTTGCCCGTGAGGGCGGCAAACACCCGGCGGATCTGGTCGAAACCGTCGCGCAAGAGGAACCCGGAGTTGCGCCCGTAACTCTTCGCGCCGAGGATGAAGTAGTTCGGCTCGCCGGTTTCGGGAAGGCCGATCGGATCATTCACGCGCAGCCCGTCACTGATGCGCAAATCGGCCCGATAGCCGACGTTGGCGATCACGCGCTCCACTTCCCACGACACCGGTTTGCCGTTACTCCGCCCGGCCACGCGGAACCCCTGGTCCGGTCCGTGGCAGACGACCTCGTCGAGGACGGTTTGCGGGTGGAACTCCAGATGACCGTCGCACCGGGTCGCGAGCGAGTTCGCTTTCGTCGCGAGGCGGTCGCGCTCTTTCAGCGGGTCGTTGGGCATGCGCGGGAGCGGTTGCCCGCGCGGGCCGCGCGTGAGCCAGAACACCCAGGTGTCGTTGGCTTCTTCCGCGAGCGTCGCAAGGGCACAAATGGCTGCGGCCGCGGAGTACCCGTCGCCCACGAGAACGATGCTCTTGTTCGCGTAGTGTGCCTTTTTCTCGCCCAGGATGTCTTCCAGCCCCCAGGCGATGTGCTGGCGCGCGGCCAGTTCGCCCACGGCGGGAATGTTGCCATCGCCGAGGCGGTACGGCGTGATGTACGTGCCGGTACAGTCGAGCACCACGTCGGCTGTTTCGATGCGCTCCGTGCCCGCACCGTCGCGCACGAGCAACCGGAACGGTAGCCGGTCCGCGACCTCTGATTTCTTCACGCTGGCCGCGCGCCCGACCTGGAGCACGCCCGCTTCGAGGTTGAGGGATTCGAGGAGCGCTTCGGATTCCGCGAGCGGGCGCAGGTAGGCTTCGATGAACTCGCGCCCGGTGAGAAGATCTGCTTCCGCGGGGATCGACCGCGACCCTTTTTCGCGCCGCACTTCGGTAAGGCCGAGCGGCGTCGCGTTCATGCCGAAGGGCGTGAACATTCGCGCGTGGCCCCAGCGCCGCACGTGCTCGCCGATCGGTCCGCGATCGAACACCGTGACCGCGAACCCGCACGCCTTCGCGTACAGCGCCGCTTCGATTCCGATCGGCCCCGCACCGATGACCGCGATGCGGAGGGGGTGAGTTTTAAGCATGGTGCCTCATTCTTGGCGAACGGCCGGCGTGAGCCGGCTGGTGGAAATGGCATTGCCGGCCACATCACCAGCCGGCTCACGCCGGCCGTTCGCCAAGAAAGGTTACACCCCAACCGGTTCCGGCTGCAACGTGAGTCGCGCGCGGAGCGCGTCGCACGCCGCGGTTAGCCATTCGTCCGTGGGCAGACCGTAGGGGCGGAACTTTTCCGGGCGCTCCTGTTCGTCCTGCAGGTACAGCGCCCGGTGCCGGCCGAGCTTCGACGCGGTGGGGGCGTCCATGAGCGTGCTGGAATCGGTCGCGCTCATCTGGAACAGCAC
>HG799466.1:559930-600627 GCA_000531095.1 Gemmata massiliana
GCTCCTGTTCGTCCTGCAGGTACAGCGCCCGGTGCCGGCCGAGCTTCGACGCGGTGGGGGCGTCCATGAGCGTGCTGGAATCGGTCGCGCTCATCTGGAACAGCACGCGCATCGCGAACTCGCGCAGCAGTGGTCGGTCGAACGCGCGGTTCAGGTTCACGAGCGAATCGCACCACACGATCGCGTGGACCCCGGCGAGCGGGCCGTCGCGCAGGATCGTCGCGAGCCGCTCGGCGGGCGTCGGTTCGCGCTCTCCGCGGCGCCCGAAGCTGAAATCGTCATCCGCTTTACGCAGCTCGCGGAGGCGGTGGATGCCGAAGATCAGCACGAACCGCGGGGTTCGTTCCGCCTCGCCCTTCTGTCGGCGCTCGATTTCGCTTGTGAGTTCCGCGAGCGCTGCGGGGAGGCCCATCCGGTTCGGGCAGGTCGCGTTCGGTACCCGTTCCGCGAACTTGCGGAGGTACTCGGCTTCGTCCGCGTCGTCGGGCGTACCGTCGAGAATGGTGAAGATGGGGGCCGGAATCGGTTTCACCAACTGTGCGGCGAGACTCAACACCGAGGACACGAACAGCGCGCGGGCGGCATCTTCGCTTTGCCCGATCATCAGCAGGTTCGCACCGCCGTGGGCGCGGAACAGCGCGGCGGTCGGTTCTTTGATCGCGACCGGGTCGCCGAGCCACGCCGTCGGGACTTTGATTGCTGCGGGTTCCGCGAGTTGCTTTGTTAGGGTGCGGTTGTTCGAGAGCACGGCGGACGTGTTCCCGCTGAACACGAGCGGGGCCGGCCAGCGGTCGCCGGCGCGCTTGTGCAGGTCTTCGAGCACCTGTTCGCGCTTCTCTTCCGCGAGCCACACCACCTGGAACGGGTCGTTCCCCTCCACAAGCCCGTTCTGGTCGTTGTAGATCGCCTCACCCGGGCGCGAGAGCAACCGGGCTGCGGTGTTGTCCTTGCTGAGAATGAGTTGCGCGTCCGCGTCCGAACACTGGAGTGCGACGCGGACGGCCATTTGGTCGATGGTGCTGCGGGCGAGCGAGTACGCACCGCCGAGTGTTTGCGACCCGAGCAGCACGTGCAGCCCGAACGCCCGGCCCTGGCGCACGAGCCGGTCGAGCAGGAGGGACGCTTCCTGGGCGAGCTTGTCGTCTTCCGTGAAGAACGCTTGGAATTCGTCGATTACGAGTAGGATGCGGGGTGTTTTCTCGTCCGGCTTCGCGGCGCGGTAACCGGCGAGATCGTTCACGCCCGTGTCGCGGAACTTTTCACCGCGCTCTCGTAGGATGCCATCGAGTCGCTGGAGCACGCTCAAGCCGAACTCGCGCTCACTCTGGATCGCGACGACGCGCGCGTGCGGCAGACGGTAGGTCGCGTACCACTGGAACTCGACACCTTCCTTGAAGTCGATGAGGTACAGTTCCGCTTCGTCCGGGCTGTACGTGAGCGCGAGGTTCGTGATGAGCGCGTGGAGCAGGGTGGACTTACCGGACCCGGTTTTCCCCGCGATGACCGCGTGCTGTGCGGTACCGCGCCCGAGCGAGAAGAGTTGCTTCCGCGTCGCCCCAGCGCGTCCGACGGCTACTTCAAAGCCCTTCGCGGCATTGCCGGTCCACACGTCGCCGGGCTTCGGTGCGATGTACTCGAACGGCACCTCCACGCGGACGGCTTCCTTGCTCGCCTTGCCGATGCGCTGAACGAGTGCGGCCACGGTCGCGGGTTCCGGTGGCTTGTCGAGCGCGGGCGGGAACGGCGCGAGCACCGGGTCTTTCGGGACGAAACGCCCCTCCTTCCACGCGAGCGTGTAACTCACGGCTTCGAGGTCCGCGATGTTGAAGTCGCGCGGCATCGTCGCCTTCGTGTCCGCGGTCACGAGTACGCAAACGCCGCACGACGGGCCGCTGTTCGCGAGGCTCACGAGGCGCTTCGCCGCTTCGGGTGTGAAGTTGTTCGGGAAGTTCGCGACCACCAGCACACGGTACGGCTCAGCCACTTCACCCGCGGCCTTGTTGTACTCTTCGATCGACTTGTACTGGTTGCGCAGGTACTTCTGGATCACGCTCGCGGTGTGGTCGGTGAGGTCCATTAGGCGCTGTTCGATGTCGCGCGGTTCGGTCCAGATTTGCGACGTGACCAGCTTCTCGTCGTGGTCCGCGAGGTGCATGAACGCGGCGAAGTTGTCGCCGAGGCTGACGGGATCAACGATGGTGAACCGCACCTTGCCCGGCGGCAGCCCCGTGAGGAACCGGAGCATCATCGACTGAAGCGCCGAGACGCCCGCGGCCCGTCCCTCGTCGCGACAGCGCAATAACACGGAGCACTTGTCGGGGAATGGGAGGTACGCCGGGACCGCGCCATAAAGGGTCGCGGGTGGCGCGAGGCGCTCGTCGGTGGGAACCGCGTCGGTGATGGCGTTCAGGTCGACGTTGATTTCGCCGAACCGCACCCCGGCCGGAACCTGCGTCGCGAGCGCGCGCGAGGGCGTGAACTCATCCCACGTGGGGAACGCCGAGGTGCCCGCGATCCGGAGCTCGCCAAATGTACCTGCGACTTCACCGGTGGTGGTGGTCCAACGGCCCGCCATCGCGTTCCACGCATCGTCGCGGACGGCGGTCGCGGTGGCCATCTTCTCGTTAAACGATTGCTCCGCGGCATTCAGTTCCGCACCGAGGCGGTTCTCGATTTCGGCCTTCTTCGAGGCGTGAGTTTCGTCGGCCGCGCGCGTTTCGTTGGCCCTATTGCGCCGGATGCGCTCGGCCCCGATCGCGAAATCTGAATCGATCCGGACCAACTCCTCCTCGAACTGCTTCTTTTGGCCGGCTAATAGGGGGAGGTAGTATTCGTCCGTTTTTTGCCGCTCGCGGGCGTGTTTGTCACGCAATCGCTTGATTTCGGCCACGAACTCGGAGGAAGCGTACTCGGAAAGCAACTGGCACGAGCGTGTAGACTCCGCGAGGCGCTCCGCAATCATCTTACCCTGCCGAACAGTAGACTGTCGACCGAGCGAGCGGATCAGGAGCCACAGTACCAGTCCGAGCACAACCCCGATGCCCGCGGTGGCGGGAAGGGCGGTGTCCGCGGGAAGGAACGAGAACGTGCTCGCGCCAATGCCGGTCGCGAGCGCGAGGGAAAAGAGCAGACCACTGAAGCGACCCAGTCCGGGCAAGCGGCTCGCACGCAGTTTCGCGATGCTCTCTTCAGCGGCAGCGAGCCACTTGTTCATTCGCTTGATCGGGTCGTCGTCCGTCGGCCCGGGGAGGTCGCCCGCGAGCTCGACTTCCGCGCGCGGGACGCGACCGCGTTTGAGCAGCGGTTCGGCCTCGGCCCAGAGCGCGTCCACCTGTTCGCGCCCGGCGGCCGCCTTGCGCTGGAGCGTGTCGAGTTGCTCCTTCGCGGTCTTCTCGCCCGCCTCGTACAGCGTGTTGTGGCTCCAGATCTGTTCGTCGTACTTGGTCTGGCCGTTCTTTTGTGCGGTGTTGAACCGGTCCGTGGTCAGCTTCCGGCGGTCGTCGCGGTTGCGCTCGTTGGTGACCTGTTCGGCGGTGAACGTTCTCGCCAAGCGCTCTTGTGTGGCGGCGTGTTCGGCGCTCAGTTCGCCGAGTTCTTTTTCGAGTGCCGCGGCGTGGGCCTTTCGCGCGCGCGTCACCTCGCGCTCGGCTTTTTCACTCGTGGTCTGGAACGCGGCGGCGAGTTCGGCCTCGGCCCCGGCCCGCGCGCGGGCGGCGTCGGAAAGGCGCGCGAGGGCGGTCCGTTGGCGATCGAACAGGTTGTCGGACATGGCGGCACCGTAATCGGGCGAAGAGATCGTGCGCACGATAAACGCGGAAATGAGAACCCGGGAGACTTACGACCCGAACTCGCACTCCTGGCGAATCTGGGTGAACAGGACGGCGAGCTGGTCGATGGCCCGCAGCGCGTCGCTCACGGCTCGGTCGAGCGGTTCGACGACGCGCTCCTCGTGCTCCTGGTGGACCGCGTCGTCCCACGAAGTGAATGTCTCATTCCACTTCGCGCGGGCGGTCTTTTGCGCGTCGTAAATCTGGCTGCGCGTGGCACCGAATCGCATTTAAGCCCCCTCCCCTGTGCCCTCTGCCGCTGGGGGAAGGGGCGGTTGTTTTTCCAACCCCTCCCCAACCCCTCCCCTAAGCGGAGAGGGGTTAACTCCCCTAAGCGGACAGTAGCTTAAAACCGCCGACTGGACCGCGTCTTCTGTGTTTGCTTGTTCTTCCCCCTTCCCTTTAGGGAGGGGGGCCGGGGGGGTAGGTACTCCCGACGTACTCGGTCCCGGGGCGTAGTCCGGGCGCAGGCCGGCGTAACTTTCCAGTGCCCCGACGCGGCGCGTCAACTCGACCAGGGCGTTGGGGAGATCGGCTTCGAGTATCGATTTGAGCCGGCGCGACGGTCCCGTGAACATCTCGTCGATCAGCTTCGTTAGCCGACCGATCCACCGGCGCACGGTTTCGACCATCTCTTCCGCGTGCTCCTGTCGCGCTTTCGCGAGGCGCAGGGCCTTCTCTTGCACCGTGCAGTCCGGGTCGCGCCCGTCCCACGTCGGGAACTTGCGCTGGGCCAGTTCCGCCTTCGCGCGCACGACCTCTTCTTCGCAGTCGCGCACAGCCCGCTGCCAGCGCGCGAGCTGCTCGCCGAGCCAGTCGAACGCGCGGCGGATCTCGAGGTCCACGCCGGCCATCGCCTCACTCAGCCCGTCGCCGTAATTGGTGAGGGCCGCGTGCCAGTCGATAACCGCGGTGATCGAGCGGACGTCTGCGGACATGGGTCGGCTTCCGTCGAAAATCGGGCGGGTCGAAAGTCGTAGGTCCGAAAGCCACGATTGAGAGGTCTTCAGCTTGGCGACTTTCGACCTTACGACCCGAGACAAGGTCACCGTTGAGACAGGTACTCTTCGATCCGCTCGGCCTTGCGGAGCAGGAACGGGATGTGCTCACCGGACACTTCCAAGAAGCGCTCCAGGACGAGCATGGTGGCTTCAAATTCCTGCCGGAAGCGGTCGTGCTCCTGGTCGCGCCAACTGTCGCCGAGGGTCGTGAGTTGGCCGTGTAACCCGGCGAGTGCGGACTGCATATCGGCGTTGAACCGCTTCAAGTTGCTGGCGAACCGCCGCACTTCGGCAGGGTCCACTATGGCCTGCGACATGGCGCGAACTCCTTCGTGCGAATGACGTGTGGGGCCGCAAGCGGCTATTCCATAATACCACGGCCGCGCCAAATGTGTTGGCGCGGCCGCGGGGTTTCATGTTTGGTACGGGCCGGTTACGGCAGTTCGAGGACGTAGGCGGTGCCGTCGGCGTTAGCGGTAACGACGGACTTGCCGTCGGGCGTGTAGGTCGCACCGTTGATGGCGACCGGCACGGTCCACGAGCGCAGTTCGGTGATCGCCTTGTTCTTGAACTCGGTCAGCGACCACACCTTGATTTCACGGTCGTTGCTGATGGTAGCGAAGGTTTTGCCGGTCGGCGACACGATCAGCGCCCGCACACCGGTCTTGTGGGCCTTGCCGTCCGCGATCGTCTCCCGTTTCTCGATATCGCCGACCTTCACCGAGCCTTCCGCGTCTGCCCCCACGAGATACTTTTTGTCCGGCGTGACGCCCAGGTCCGCGAAGCTCTGTTGGAACAGCGCCCAATCGCCCTTGATGCGCTCCTTGGTGGCCATGTCGAAGATGCGGACCGCGCCGGCGTCGTCACCGGCCACCACCCACGTGAGGTCGGGCGTGAACGTGGCCGAGCGAACATCGCGGCCCCGGTCGGGAACGGACACGAGCGGCTTGCCCTTCGCGTCGTACAACTCGTAGGTGTTGTTCTTCTTGTCGCCGACGGACTGTCGGGACGCCCACGCGCCGACCTTCGAGCCGTCGAGCGTGGCCACCACCGTGTACACTTCGCCGGTCGGCACCGCTTCACCCGCACGCGGCGGGGTGGTGCCCCAGAAGTGCAGCCGGCCGACGGTGCCGGTGGGGACGCGCCCGCCCATCACCACGCCGTCGTTGCCCAGGAACGCGAGCGCGAACGGGGTGTCCGCGTTGCCCACGAGCGTGGCCACTTCCTTGCCGGTCGCGATGTCCCACACCTTGATCGTCTGGTCCGTGCCCGCCGTGGCCGCGAACTTCCCGTTCGGGCTGACCGCTACTGCGTTCACGGCGAGCATGTGCCCGCCGGCCGCACTCGCGCTGTCAAGTGGGGGAAGCTCGAACACGCGGAGCGTGTTGTCCTTTTCCGAAGCGCCCGACGCGAGGAAGCGCCCGTCCGGGCTGAACGCGACCGACGTGACCCAGTCCGTGTGCCCGCGCAGCCCGCGGACCTCGGTCTTGGTCTGCACGTCCCATACTCGCACGACGCCATCCGCACCGGCCGCGGCGACGAAGCGCCCGTCCGGGCTAAAGCAGACCGTGGACAGCGGGGAGAAGCCGGTCGCGCTGTTCGGTACGACCTGGCCCTCGAACTTCACGAGTTGGGCCAGGGCACCGTTGTCACCAACGGACCAGATGCGGAGCGCCCCGTCACCGCCGACGCTGGCGAGCCGGCTCCCGTCAGGGCTGTAGCAGACGCAGGTGGTCCCGGCGATGTGCGCGCTTTGCGCGGACAGTTCCTTGGGCGTGCCCCCCGAGATATCGATAACGGCCAGCCCGCCGTCCGCGATCCCGACCGCGACATGCTTGCTCCCCTTACGGATCGAAACGGCACACGCGGCCTTTCGCGACGCCCATTTCCACACTTCTTTGCCCGCCGGGTCGAACCCGCGAACGGTCGCGTCGGCCGAGCCGGACACGATCAGGGTACCGTCCTCGTTCGCCGCCACCGCGAGCACCGCCAGGTTGTGACCGGGCAGTTCCTTTGCGACCTTCTTGGCGCTCACGTCCCACACCTTGACCACTTTTTCGCCCCCGGCCGCAACGAGCAAGTTGCTGTCCGGGAGGAACGCGAGCGCGGTCATCGGGGCGCTCGCGTCGAGGGTCGCTTCCAGCTTGCCTGTTTCCGGATCGTACACGCGGATCTTCTTGTCCGCGCCGGCCGCGGCCACGCGCTTCCCGTTCGGGGCGATCGCGACCGCCCACAGCGACTCCGCGGACTCCTTCATGGCCCGGTGGTCGTCCACGGCGTTCAGATCCCACACGCGCACGGCCCCGTCCTCGGACCCGGACGCGACCTGCTTGCCGTCGCCGCGCACGGCCACGGCAGTGGCCTTCGTCATGTGCCCCTGGAACGACCGTAGCTGCTTGCCCGCGGTCACGTCCCACACGCGCACGGTCTTGTCGTCGCCGCTCGTTACAAGGAACTTGCCGTCGGTGGTCACGGCCAGACCGGTCACCGTGCCCGAGTGCCCGACGAACTCGCGGAGCTTGGTCGCGGTGTTCCCGACGCTCTCCCCGTCCGGTCCCGGGCCGGCGGTGAGGCGCACCTTGCCGTCGTGTCCGCAGGAGAACACGCTCGCGCCGTCGCTGCTGAACGCGACGCCCAGCACCCCGCCCGTGTCCACGCCCTGCACGCCCATCGCGAGCTGGTTCCCCTTGCCCCCCGGCACGTACACCCCGATCTGCGAGTTGCTGTCGCCGATCGCGACCAGTTTCCCGTTCGGGCTGAACGCGACGCGCTCGATGCGGACGTTGCGCGACGGGCTGGTGTAGACCGCCTTCGCGGTGCCGAACTCGATCACGCGCAGGACACCGTCCTCGGAACCGATCGCGAGTTGCTTCCCGTCCGGGCTGAACGCGAGCGCCTTGATGGGCTTGTCCGTCTTGCCGAGATTCACGAGCGTCTTGATGGGTTTGCCCGTGGTCGGTTCCCAGGTGTGGACCTGGTTGCCGCTCGACGACACGATCACATTTTCCTTCGGGTGGAACACGACGTCCGTGGCCCCGAGGACGTTGGTGCTCGCGCGGGTCGGGTCGTCGGGCTGGTCGACGTGCCCCCGGTAGGTCGCGACCTCGCGCCCGTTACCGAGATCCCAAACTTTTACGACAAAGTCGCGGCTCGCGGACGCCACGAACCGCCCGTCCGGGCTGTACGCGAGCGCGTTCACGCGGTCCGCGTGGCGCATCCGGGACTCGCCCAAAACGCGCGTGACGTGTTGCGGTAACCCCGGGGGCAGGTACGGCAACTGCCAGCGCGCGTCACGCAGGTGCCGAAACGCGGCCTTGAAGTTGTCCCCCTTCGCGGCCTCCTCGGAGCGCTTCACGAGGTCGTCGGCCTTCGCGAGTGTGTCCACCGGGAACTTGGCTTTGACGGCCTGCTCGCGCTCGGTCTGGAACTTCTCGCGGAGCGCCTTGACCTCGTCGGCCGTGGGGCCGGCCGGCTCCGCGGCCACGAGCGGCACCGCGAGCGCGCCGGCGAGGAGCATCAACACGAGGGGTCGAAGGACGGAACGCATGGCGGCCTCACACTCGGAGCAAGCGGCGCAAGTGATTGCGGACCAATGGGGACCAGTATACACAGACGGACGAGGGGGACGAACGTAACAAGTGTGCCGGGCGAACCCGTCCCCCCCCGCACCGCCGCTACTCGTTCACCTTCTCGCCGGCCGCGCTCAGTGCCAGTACGCAGAACGCGGTACCGGCGTTGGTGATGTAGTGGGCCTTGTCGTTGTTCAGCGAGCGCGTGTACCACCGCCCGCTCTCGCGCTGGTTCGTTTTGAGCCATTTTATCGCGCTCGTGATCGCGGGATCGTTCGGCTTTTCGCCCGCTTGAAGCAGCACGAAGGTGACGAACCCGGTCCCGTAGCCGTCGCTGTCCGCGTTCGGGTCGTTCGGCGTCTTGTCCGCGTCGCGCCGCTTGTACTCACCCAGCGACGGCAGCGACCACCCGCCGTCCTTGCGCTGTTTCGCTTTGAGGGCTTTTACCGCCTTTGATTGTTCGTCGGCCGTGAGCAGCCCGTCGAGCTTGGTTGACGCCCAGAGCAGCATCGCGGTGTGGTGCAGGTCGGGCGCGGGGGTCTTTTTCAGATACGTTTTCAGCTTGGCGACGCCAGCCTTGGCCGCTTCGGACTTGGCGTAGTCACCCGGCGCGTAGCCGACCGCGAGCGCGGCGAGGACCGCGCCGTAATAGTCGTCGTGTTCGAGCGGCGGCCAGTCGCACTTCAGCCACTTCCAGTCGCCGGTCGCGCGCTGGACGGTCCACATGCGATCGAGAGCGGCTTTGGTTGTGCGGTGGAGGGTGTTGGTTTGCTGTGCGTCGTTGTACGCGAGCGCAAATGCGGTCGCCACGATGTAGGCTTCGCCCCGCGGCTTTCCGCCCGCGGACCAGTTCGTGACGTCGGTTTCGAGGTACTTGCGTACTTCTTTCCACCCCGCGTCGCCCTTCAGTAAGGGGCGGGCGGTGAGGTACGGCATGTTGGTGTGGCACGTGATGCAGTCGCGCTCGCGTGTCCAGTTCACGCCGACACCGTCGAGGTACTCGGCGGCCTTTGTATAAGAGAGCTTCTTCGCGAGCGGCTCGTTGGCTCGGGTGGGCGCGGGTTGCGGGAAGTCGGCGGCGGGGCTTGGTGTCGCGCACAGGAGAAGCGCGAAGTACACGTATCGCATGGGAGAGTCCCTCGGGTGAAAAGCGAACGGGGGCTGTGGCCCCCGCTGTGAGACGCGACTCGCGGGCGCCACCAACTGCCGCGCCCGCGAACGTTACCCCGGTGTTACACGATCTCCTTCAGCTCGAACCCCTTGCGGTACTCGCGGAACAACATCGCGTTGGCCCGGTCCGCGAGCGCCTTGTCGCTGCTGAGCAAGCGCTCCGTTTTCGTGTCGACGGAGAGCGCCGGCCCGAACCGCCCCACGGCGCTGCCCACATCGACTTTGTTCGCCTTCAGGTGGGCCAGCATCGCGGAGAAGAACTCGTTCGCGTTCTTGTCGTCGCCCACCTTCGTGTTCGCGCCGATGGCTTGTTCGGTACCGAGCCGGTAACTGATGTTCGCGAGGTGGCACAGCGACGCGGAGAGGTGCCCCTCGGCGATATCGCAGTTCAGGTCTTCCACCTTTCGGCTGCGCACGGCCTTCACGAAGTTGTCGAAGTGGTGCTGGTCGCTGCCGAGGAACTTCATGTCGCCCTTCGAGTCCTTCCCCCAACCGAAGCGGGTGACCTCCTTGCCGTCCCTGTCGTAGGCGATGCCGCCCGCGTAGTTCGGGCACACCACGTAGCCCTCGGTGCCGACCCAGATGTTCCCGACCTTCGCGCCCTTGTACTCCTTCGTTTCCAGCCCGCGCACCTCGAAGATCATTTTCGCGTCGGTGTAGTCGAACAGACAGAATTGCGTGTTGGCGGTTTCGCCGTCGTCGACGTACCCGAACCGCCCGCCGGCGCTGAGCACCGTGTTCGGCATGGTCGTCTTGCCGAGGCCCCAACGGGCCTTGTCCATTTCGTGGACGCCCTGGTTGCCGAGGTCGCCGTTGCCGGTGTCCCAGACCCAGTGCCAGTTGTAATGGACCGTGCCGAACTTGTCGTTCGGGTTGTTGCGCCGGGGCATCTTCAGCGGGGCCGGGCCGCACCAGAGGTCGTAGTCCATCGTCGCCGGGGGCTTCTGGTCGCCGGACTTTAGCCCCACGTCTCCGATGCTCTTGCGCGGCTTGTAGCACAGCCCGATCGCGAGATCGACCTTCCCGAGTTTGCCGCCCCGAATATAGGCGATCGCCTCGCGCATGCCCGGGTTACTGCGGCTCTGGGTACCGACCTGACAGATGCGTTTGTACTTGCGGGCCGCGGCCGTCATGATCGCGCCCTCGTGGACGTTGTGCGTCGCGGGCTTCTCGACGTACACGTCCTTGCCGTTCTGCATGGCCCACACCGCCATGAGCGCGTGCCAGTGGTTCGGGGTCGCGATCGAAATCACGTCGATGTTCTTGTTCTCGACGACCTTGCGGATGTCCTTTTCGTACTGCGGGGCCTTGCCCTGTTTGCCCTCGATGGCCTTCATCGCGCGCCCGATGGCCGCCTCGTCGCAGTCGCACACGGTGGTGATTTCGCAGTTATTCTTGCCCAGGAACCCGTCCACGTGGCTCATCCCGCGCCCGTTCACGCCGACCACCGCGACGCGGAGCTTGTCGGCCTGCACCTTTGTCTTGGTCGCGGCAGTTTTGTCTTCGGCGCGGCCCACGGACCCGGCGGCGGTCGCGGCGGCGATAAGGGCGGAGCGATGAATGAACTCGCGTCGGTTGAAGAGATCCATTGGCAGCTTCCCCGGCGTTTCGGGCCGGATTTTTAAGGAATGGGAGAGGGCTCGAGTAGGAATTCGACCTTCCCACTTTAATCGGGCGCTTAGGTCCGAAGCAACAACGCGGTTCCAGAACTGTTGCCGCGGTAGTAGCGGCCGTATTGACCCAACCGGCGCAGTGTTGGGTGTTCGATTTGCGGACCGCGCGCGGAACGTCCATGTTCCGGTCGTGCGGGGCGTTCTCGTACCGTTTACTTCCGACCTGGAACGCGGAGCGCTCACCGGCCCGCCGGGGTCCGTTTGAACTGGCGTTTGAACACAACCCCGAACGGCGGGGTTGGGCCGGGCTGTTCCGACGCTAGTTTGAACGAAACCCCGCGCGGGCCGGAAACAGCGATCCCCGTGTGGTGAAGGCACCAAGTCCCTCGGACGACGCAACATCGTCCTGCTGCCACGCAGCGAGCTAAATCGGCCGCGAGAACGAATCACACGATACCCGGAGCGCTGACCGATGCAAGCACCGGGGCGGGGGCAGAGTTGTATTGAATAAATTATGGCATTATTTTCACTAGTGGCATTGATGTCATTCACCATGTTGATGTATAATGCTTCGTTGGGAGTGGCGAGAAGGGATCATGTACGCCCGTTGTCAGGCGCGGTACAGTTGGGGGTGAGCGAATGTTAGCCGATTCGAGTAGTGAATTGCATTTTTCGCGGAGATTTCCGCGTTCTTGAGGGGCTGCGGGCCAGAATGTTAGCAATTGTTAGCCGGTACGGAGGGCGTTTTGGCTGAATTGACGCGGCGCACTCGGGGACCGGCTGCCCGCTCATCTCGTGAGCAGATCATCGGCGCCCGAGTGCGCTTCGGACGGGCTAGAACTCGGTGAACCCGTCGTTGCCGTCGTTGCCGAGACGGTCGAGTTCGTGGGTGCGCCCGTTGCCGTTGGAGTGCCCGTTGCTCATCGCGCGGGCCACCGCGGGCCGGGGTTTGGTCGCCGGTGCCTTCGCGCGAACGGCTTTGTGTGCCGGGCGCGGAACGGAGTGGCCGTCGTCACCGAGCTTGAACCGGGCGACGAGGTCGCGGAGCTGGGCCGCCTGGTCCGTAAGCGTTTGGGCCGTGGCCGACATTTCCTCGGTCTGCGAGGCGTTGCGCTGGGTCACGGAGTCCATTTGCGAAACGGCCTTGTTGACCTGATCGATGCCCGTGGACTGTTCCTTACTGGCTGCCGCGATCTCCGTGATGATGTCCGTCACCCGCTTCACCGAAGTGACGATTTCGCCCAGCGTTGAGCCGGACTGGTTCACGAGTTCGGTGCCCGCGTCGACCTTCTTGACCGAGTCCTCGATCAGCGACTTGATCTCTTTCGCGGACGTGGCCGAACGCTGGGCCAGGTTGCGAACCTCGGACGCGACGACCGCGAACCCGCGGCCCTGTTCCCCGGCTCGTGCGGCTTCGACGGCGGCGTTGAGCGCGAGCAGGTTGGTCTGGAACGCGATCTCGTCGATGGTCGTGATGATGTCCGCGATCTTCTTCGAGGACTGGTTGATCTCGCTCATTGCGTCGACCGCGTTGCTGACGACCTGGCCCCCGCGCTNNNAGCAGGTTGGTCTGGAACGCGATCTCGTCGATGGTCGTGATGATGTCCGCGATCTTCTTCGAGGACTGGTTGATCTCGCTCATTGCGTCGACCGCGTTGCTGACGACCTGGCCCCCGCGCTCGGCCACTTCCTTGGACCCGCTGGCGAGCTGGCGCGCTTGCTGCGCGCTGTCCGAGTTCTGCTTCACGGTCGCGGTGATTTCTTCGAGGGTACTGGCCGTTTCTTCGAGGCTACTCGCTTGTTCCTGAGCGCCCGTCGAGATTTCCTCGCTGGCCGCGGACAGTTGACCGGAAGCGTCGGCGAGTTGCATGGACACCTCGCGCACGCCCTCCAGTGCGGTCCGAACAGAAACGATCGCCTTATTGAGTGCGACCGCCATCTGCCCGACCGCGTCGTTCCCGAGGTCCGGGGCCTGCTGGGTGAAATCCCCCGCGGCCAGGGCCGTCACCGAGGTCACGATCGTGGCGACTTTGTGTTGCAAGTCGGCCGCGTCCTCCTTGACCTTCTGTTCGAGCTTCTTGGCGGCGGTAATGTCGGTGGCGTACTTGACGACCTTGTAGGGCTTGCCGTTCAGGTCGAAGATCGGGTTGTACGAGCCTTGGATCCAGACCTCCTTGCCGCCCTTGCCGACGCGCTGGAACTCAGCCGCGGTGTACTCCCCGCGGTTGAGCCGGGTCCAGAAGTCTCGGTACTCGGAACTCGATGCGTTGGAAGGCTCGACGAACATGCTGTGGTGCCGGCCCTGGATCTCGGACAGGCTGTACCCCATCGTGCGCAGGAAGTTCTCGTTGGCGCTCGTGATGGTGCCGTCCATCTTGAACTCGATCACCGCCTGGGCGCGCCCGATGGCCGCGATCTGGCCCATGAAGTCCGCGTTCTCCGCGCGCTGCTTGCCCACGGCTTCCCAGTTCACCTTGTCCTGTTGGAGGGCCGTGTGGATGCCCTGGACCGTGGCGTTGAGGGCCGCGCCCATTTGTCCGAATTCGTCGGTCGAGGTCACCGTGGCCTTCTGAGTCAGGTCGCCCGAGGACACGGCCTGGAGCACTTTCACCGTGGTGTTCAACGGGTTCACGATCAGACCGCGGAAGAAGATCCCGAGCCCCACTGCCACGAGCACCGCGCCCCCGATGACCGCGTACATGGTCGTTTTGGCCGACGCGAACAGTTCCTGGGCGTCTTTGGCATCGCGCTCGGAGATCTCGCCCTGGAGGTCGCAGAGGTCGTTGAGCAGCCCGTTCAACTTGGTTGCGTTCGCGTTCGAGGCCAAGCAGAGTTTCTCGGCCTGTTCGATGTGCCCGGTTTTCAGGGCGGCCATCGTCGCTTCGTGGTCCCGGCGGAACTCCTCCAGGCGCGGGAGGAACTCGTTCCAGAGCTTCTTCTCTTTGTCCATCATGGGGAGCGCGTCGTAGCGCTTTTGTGCGTCCCGGGCTTTGGTCCACGCGGTTTCCATCGCCCCGGTCGCCTGGGCGCGAGTGGTTTCGTCCTTGGCGCGGAGGGCCACGAGAAGGGAGCGCTCGGTCCGCTGCACTCCACCGATGCTGCCCCGCAGGTCGGTGACGGCCCGGAGCGACGGGATCAGGTTCCCGTTGGCGTTCTCCAGGGACTGGTTGATCTGGGTCATGGACCGGATGCCCCAGAACCCGACCGCCGCACACGCGACGGCCAGCAGGAGGAACCCCCCGATGAGGCGGGTGCCGATCCCGAGGTTGCCGAATTTCGTTGCCATCTGCGTCGACATGGAATTGAGCCCTCTACAAGTGGCCCCGGGTGGGGAAGAAATAGGTCGGTTCAGTCAGTTGGCCGAGACGAACCCGCCGGCGCGCGGGGGACGGGGCCGCGGGCGCCCCCAAGATGGCGGGGGCGCCCGCGGCCCCGGGCGCGCGCGCCTCGCCCAGCCAATTCCGCTTCAATTCCGCGACGCGCGCTGTGAGCCGGGTGATCGATTCGTCGAGGTCGCCGCGGGCCGATTGCCCCACGCGCCGTGCCCGTTCGGTCAAATCGGCAACGAGGTCGTCGAGGAGCCGGATCACGTGGACCAGCGGCCCGGCGGCTTCAGAAGCCGATGCCGGCCAGTTCCGCAGGTGGACGCGGTTCGGGGCCGATTCGATGAGCCGCGCCAGGGCAAAGAGCGCGCCCGGAGCGAACCCGGTGGTGCGGGCGCAATCCAGGAACACGAGCACTTCCGGGTGCGCCCGGAGCCGGTACTCGACGGCGGGCGCGATACTGGTCCACTTCGAGAGGGTCACGAAGCCCGTGAGCGCGAAATCAGCGCCTGGGCACACCGGCCCGTGTGGGGTCCACAAGGTTGTTCCTCGGTTCGGCAGGAGGGATGAACCGCGCGGGTTCGGAGTGGGTGCGAGACCCCACAAATCGGCGGACGTCCCCAAGATCGAATGGCGTTGAAAATTATGCCCTGGGTGATTCCCTCAGAGGGGTTGTGGTATCGCTCAGAAAATTGGAGTGCGGTCGGGGAAATGCTTGGCGGTCGGTGGGGAAGATTAATAACGGGCGCGAAAAGGTGTGGTTTTTATCGTTTGAGCGTAACGGGTGGGTCACCGTAGGGCCGCGCGCCCGATCGCAGGAACGCGGGAACGAGTGGGTGGGTACTCACTGGCGCGAGGGGGATTCCAGTGTTAAGACTAGTCGGATGAGTTCGGCCAGGCTCGCGGCCTGGAGCTTCCGCATCACGTTGGCCCGGTGGAACTCGATGTTCTTTTCGCTCACCTGTAGCTCGCGGGCGATAACCTTGTTCGCCTTCCCGACTGCGACCAGGTCGAGCACCTCGCGCTCGCGCGGGGTGAGCACGGCCAACCGCGCCCGGGCCGCGGCGCGCTGGGCGTATTCGGACCGGCGGCTCGTGTCGCGCGCCAGGGCCTCCTGAACGGTGTCCAATAGTTCCTGGTCGTTGTACGGCTTCTCGAGCACGTGTACGGCGCCCGCGCGCATGGCGCGGGCCGCGGTGGGTACGTTCCCGTAGGCCGTGACGAGAACGGCCGGGAGCCCCGGTTCGCGCGCGGCCAGCCGCTCCAGGACCGCGAGCCCGCTCAGCCCGGGCATGCGCAGGTCCAGTATCGCGCACCCGGGGCGCTCCGGCCCGACGTCCCGGAGGAACTGTTCCCCGCTCTCGAACGTTTGCACGGGCAGGTTCACGGAGCCGAGCAGCCACGAAAGGGACTTTCGGACATTGGGATCGTCGTCCACAACGAAGACCGTGGGAACACTCATGTCGCGGGTCTCACAGGGCGAACGGCGCGGCCTTAATGAGATTAAGAGCCGCCCGCTAGGGCTTAAACGTCGACCGGGACGCACAATGTCGAATGTCGGGCCGTTGGGAGGGATTCGTCCGTTCGGGGCGCTCTACGGGGCGGGTATCGTGCGGCGGGGTGCGGTCCTTCCAGTTTTCGCCCCTCTCACTCCGGCCGGTGGTTCGATCAAAGCCGGGAAGAGGATTTGTGATTGACAGTGGTTCGTGTGCATCACGCGCCTTGTGTGGGGGCCAATAACGGCGCGGGCCGCTACCGGGCGCGGTCGTACCAGAAACTCGAACACCTCGGACGTTCCGTTCACGGGTGCGGGTTGTTCAGTACTCTCCCAGTTGTATAGGCACGCGACGACTTAGCGCCCACTATCCTGGGACATCCCTCAGACGAGTACGGGTTTTTAGACAGTACCTGATCGGGTTCGCGACCGTTCACTTTCCGGCGTGCCGCGGCGCGAGTGCAGGCCCGGTGAACGCGCCCGGTGTCGCGTTGTTCGTGGGGAACACACGTCTGTTATTAGGTCGGGTTCACAATTTCCGAACGGCCCGCACGCTGTCATATTGCGCAGCTACGAGGTAGATAATGAGATCAAACGGAGAGCGGGCCGTTTGACGTGCGCACGATCTCACGCCCGGCTCACCATCGTCTCAGCCACGCTTGGGTAAAGTTTCTTCCGAACAAACCCACCACCGCCGAGCGGAGGGAATCATGATCGGAACGAAGACGCGCCGGGGGTTCACGCTGATCGAACTTCTGGTCGTGCTGGGCATCATCGCGACCCTCATCGGGCTCCTGGTCCCGGCCGTGCAGAAGGCGCGCGGGGCCGCGGCCCGGGTCCAGTGCCGGAGCAACCTGCACAACGTCGGGCTCGCGTTTCACCACTACATCGACGTGAACAAGGGGCAGTTCCCGGACGCGGCCCGGGTTCCCAGCGTCCCGCTGACCCCGGGCCAGCCGAGTCTGGCCGCGGTGCTCGGACCGTACAGCGAGAACAGCCGCGGGGTGTTCCGCTGCCCGCTCGACTCGACTCGGTACCCGACCGAGGGGCTGAGCTACGAGTACCAGCCCCGGGTGGTCGGCAAGACGTTGGACCAACTGCGGGCCAACAAGCTCGGGCTCCCGCTCACCGAGGTCTGGCTCACCTACGACTTCGACTCGGTACACAGCCCCGACCCGGAGCGCGCGCGCAACTACCTGTACGCCGACGGGCACGTCGAGTAACGCCCCGCGCGGTTCCTCACCGCGATACACCCGCACGTCTTTACCGGAGGCTCCATGCACACGTTCCCCGTTCACTCGCGGAAGAATTCCACGTCCGAAACAGCCCCGCGCCGGCGGTGGCGCCGGTGGGCCGTGATTATGCTGCTCGTGATCGGCGGGATCGTTTGGGCCGCGCGCCCCGATCCGCACCTGGCGCGGGCCAAGGAACTACAGAGCGAACTGTTCGGTTCGGGGGCTAAGAACCTCTCCGCCGAAGAGCGCAAAGCCCGGTTCACGGAGTACCGCGAGCAGGTCAAGCACCTGAGCGCCGATCAGAAGTGGGAACTGTCCGCGCCGGCCCGGGAGCGGCAAAAGGCCGAGATGGAGCGCTATTTCGCACTGTCGCCGAAGGAGAAGATCAAGTACCTCGACGAGCGGATCGACCGTTCCGAGAAAGCGCGGAAAGAGCGCGAACAGAAGGCCGCACAGGGGGCGGGGCGCCCGGGCGGGGGCGGATTCGGTGGCGGTCCGAGCGGGGCTCAAAAGGGTGCTCCGGGTGGCGCGCCCGGGAAAGCACCGCGCTCATCCGAAGAACTCGAGAAGCGACGGAAAGAGAGTCTTGCGCGAACCACGCCGGAGGAACGCGCCCACGCGGACCAGTTCCGCAAGGAGATGAACGACCGGCGCAAGCAGCGCGGGTTACCCGTTCGCCTGTGAGGTGCGTTCCGGGACCAGTTCCGGGTACGGGTGTGGGTTCGAGGGACCGGAAGTGTAGAACGAAACGGACGTGCCCGCCGCGACCGACTTTTCGGACCGCGGTGGCCCCGGAATCGTTCCTCCCGGTCCCCACGAATGCACCTGCTCCGCACTCACCACGTCGCGA
Source organism: Gemmata massiliana (assembly GCA_000531095.1). Lineage (GTDB taxonomy): Bacteria > Planctomycetota > Planctomycetia > Gemmatales > Gemmataceae > Gemmata > Gemmata massiliana. The sequence goes on from HG799466.1 coordinate 578,014, forward strand.
TCATCTGTTCCGACTACGCGCGCTCGAAACACTTCTACACGACCGTACTCGGCCTGGAAACGGTCGCCGAGGTGTACCGGGCCGGTCGGGATTCATACAAACTCGACCTGCGCCTGCCCGACGGTACACAGATCGAACTGTTTAGCTTTCCGAACCCGCCCGCCCGCCCGAGCTACCCGGAAGCGTGCGGGTTACGGCATTTGGCTTTTGAAGTGGCAGATGTGGCCGCGGCGGTTGCGGAACTGGCGCGGCACGGGGTAGTCGCCGAACCTGTGCGCGTGGACGAATACACCGGCAAGCGGTTCACGTTCTTCGCGGACCCGGACGGGCTTCCACTCGAACTGTACGAACGGTGACACCGGGGACATCGCCCGGAGTGTACGTGGTGATCGCCGTTTTCATACGCGGCATTTCAATTCGCGGTCAAAATATCTTGTAGAGCTTGGCCCTCGGTGGGCACTACTCCTCCGAATCCGATCGCGAGGTGCCCGTGACGCCACGATCCCTGTGTGCCGTTTTGCGAACGCTGACCGATGCTGACCTACCGGTATCGGACGCGGAACTGTTGCGGCGGTTTCAGGCGCGCGACGAACGGGCCTTCGCCGAACTGGTGAAGCGCTACGGGCGGTTGGTGTGGGCCGTTTGCCGGAGCTTGAGCCGGTCCGACACCGATGCCCGCCGTGTGCCACCTCCGCGCCCTGTTCCGCAGCGAGAAAACCCAGTGGGATGAATACTGGGTATCACTCGCCGCCTGAAACCTACCGACACTAATGACGCTCACCCCTTCACGAGCCAATTTCACCGCGCGCCGGAAGACCCACACATGAGTTGCCGCTTCGGGTCGGCCAGCGGAGTGGTACCGTATATTCCCAACCGCGATTCTCGTAATCCTCCAGTAGATCACGAAACTTCGACTGGCTCAGCGCGGACACGGTCACGAGATCGTACTTATTCTTGGTGGTCTTGAAGGTGATTACATTTGGATTTTGGGTCAGTTGTTTTCAACCAGCGAGTCGAACAGTTACCGCTGCTCCTGGATAACTTCCGGCGGCTGAGTTTCTGCCCGTCCCACCCAACCCGCACCGGCGCTCAGACCCAATCCGCACGCCAATACCACCCGCGGTCACCAGCACTTTGATGGATGTCGCACTCATACCGATCACCCCTGGGACAATTGACGAACCGAACCGGAAACCGGGAATCCGATCCGAACCAGTGATTCCGCCTTCGCTGCGACCGCCGCGGGCACCGCTCCGCCCCCGAACGCGGCCACGACACCGAACGCCAGGCCCCGTTTTTCGAGCCGGGTGAGTACGGTCTCCTTGGCACGAATCAACCGCCCCGAGAGTGTGCCGAGCTTCCAACCGAGCCGCTCCGCGGCCTCAGTCGCGCCCGCGCCTTCCAAGCAACACAACACGAACGGAACGCGGAGCGCCTCGGGAAATTGGGCGACTTCTTCGTGAACCGCGGCCAGAGCGCGGTCCCACGCCGAGTCCGGCACGATCGAGCCGATCCCCTCGCGCGGGGCCGTAACTCGCTCGCTTGCGCTGCGGCGTTGCGCAGCGCGCCGGGCCTTCGCGCAGAGCTTGTAAGCGACGCCGTGTAACCAGGCGAAAAGCTTGCTCGCGTCACGAATTTTCTTGGCGTTCTCGACCAGAACGAGGAACGTGGCTTGAAAGGCATCGTCGAGGGCCTGTAAAGATTTTGGCTCATGAGGTGGTAGAGGTGGAGGCTGGTCGCAACTCGTTGCCCGACAGCATCCTCTGCTAAACCTCCACCTCTACCGCCTCATGAGCCGTCGGAAGGCGTCCTCCGAACACGATGGCGAAGTGGTTGAGGGCCGCCTTCCACCCTTGTAATGGGCATCGGCCACTGCTTCGAGGCCTCGTGAATCGCCAAGTACACCAACTTCAGCGCGCTCTCCTCGTTCGGGTACTGCTTGCGGTTCCGCGTGAACTTCCGAATCACGCGGTTCACACTCTCGATCGCGTTCGTCGTGTAGATCGCCTTGCGGATCGCTTGCAGGAACTCAAAGATCGGAATGATATCGCCCCACTTCGCACGCCACTGATTTACGATTGTCGTGCACTTCAATTCCCACTTCGTCGCGAACTTTGTTAGCGACTCTTCCGCCTCCAGTACCGTGGCCGACTGATAGATCGACTTGAGGTCGCTTGCGACCTCGCGGCTGTCCGTGTCCGTCACGTACCTCAGCGCCGCCCGCACCAAGTGTACGATGCACAACGGCACCTTGGTCCGCGGGAACGCCGCGCGGATCGCTTCGGGGAACCCGCTGAGGCCGTCGACGCACACGATGAAGATGTCCTTGGCCCCGCGCTCCTTCAGGTCCGTCAGGCGCGACGGCCAGAACTTCGCGCCTTCGCTTTCCGAGAGCCAAAGCCACAGCAATTCCTTGCGACCCGGCACGCTCACACCGATGGCCACAGTTCCTCGGTGATGCAGCACCCGCCAACGATCTCGCGGCGCTCCAGCACCAGTACCTTGTACCCGGCTTTCGCGAGGTACGCGGCGGTGACGAGTCCGTTGTGCCCGGCCCCGATGATGATGGCGTCGTAAGTGTTTGTTGGCATGGCGACATCTCGATGGAAGGGTACCGTCACTGATAGGAACGCGGACACGAAAAGCTCACGACGCGGGCACCCGAACGTAGTGAGCGATTCGCGATCGTGTCGATCACGAGAACCTGACGAACAGTAGACGATATCCCGTCGAAGTCCCGGTTCGCATCACCTCCTTCGCGTTACATCAATCGCTCCCATTTAAAACCGTGGTCGCACGGTGGCCGATCCGTGATGGACCGGTTCGATGGCTAACAAATGCTAACATTTCCGGGACGACACCTTGCCACGAAATCAACGCAAGCTCAATCATCTCAAACTGTTGCAATCACACAAAAGTGTTGACAGTGTTAGCATCCGCAACATCCTCAAAGGTACCTTCCACTCACGCAAATTCAGGCCACCTTATGAACTTCACGCATATTAACCGATATGTGTACAAAAAAACAGTAAAATTCCCCAAAAAGACGAAAGAGTAGAAATTGTTTGCGAAAGAACATCAGCGAGCAACAAAGTCGCTCCTGTTGGACTGCCGCGCTTGGAACGACGTCGTTGCTCGGCCCGATCCGCTCGGGTAGACTCCCACGACTCGTAGCTCGTGGGGAGGATCACATCATGCGCGTTCTCGCGGTAGGGCTCCTGTTTCTCACCGCCGCTACCGCCAACGCGGGTGCGCGGTACCAGATCACCGCCAAGGACGGGGACAAGGAGGTGACCTACGAAGTCAATTTCGGCGGTGCGCGTAAGTTCGAGCGCTGGACGGCGTTCGACCCGGCGACGAAAAAGTTCGTCTACCTCGACTGGAACCGCGATGAGGTGGCACCGAAGCCGGCAGCAACCATCTGGGACCACCGCACAAGCGAAACGATCAAACTCTACAAGTACCCCGGCGTTGAAGCGCCGCTCCCGGTGATTCCATCTATCACTGAAATGAAGGTGTGCCCACTCACCGGAGACAAAAACTTCAAGACCAAACGGCTCCTCAATTACGATTGAGCGTTGGAACGAAGAATTTTGACAGAATTCACAGGATTGCCGCGAGTTAAAACATAACCTTGCGGCGAAGCGTAACTCGCACCTGCTATTCGGCGTTTCGGAGACCCGAGTGCCCTACGTATGGATTCTCATTCTGACGTTCGGAACGCTGGTTTTCTCGTTCGTTGGCGCGATCATCCTTCAGGCTTCACTTCACGCCGCAAACGCAGTGATACGGGGCGGGCACCGGCGAGCCGCCGTAATCAGGTTCCCGACTTTCGACTGGTCGGTTTCGCTGATGGTGGTAGCGAACATCCTGAACCATGTGGTGAATTGGGGTGCGACACAATTTGTCAGAGACCAAGCCTTCATCAACCCAACCGACGAAGCGGACGTTGCATTCGCCGGCGGGTTAATCTCACTGCCGTTCAACTTGCTGATCTTCGCGCTGGTCTTACAAGCAGGGTTGAAGACGACGTTCCTGCGAGCCGGCCTGCTCACGCTGTTTCAAGTGGTGTTCAGCGTCGTTTACGGTGTAATAGGCGCCGTGATCGCAGTCACGTTCGTGTTTGTGGCTTGGGCAATGGACACGGATGGCATCCCCAAAACACCTGCGGATTTGTTACAAAGCCCAGTCGTGATCGGCGGAATCACCGTGGGTGCCATTGGAGCCGGGGTCGTATTCACCGCGTGCGTATCTGGTTGTCGGGTGCCAGTCTTGATCCCACTAACGACCCCAGAACTAGAGAGCGCTCCCGTACCCCGATCCACGAATTTGGTGCCTGCATACGAGCAAGACGTTAGCCGGGCGTTACCCGAATTGAGTCAGAAAGGGAGCCTTTTCTCCAAAATCCTGCACGTAACGATAGCGCTGGGTGCCATGATCGCGATTCTGCTGGCGATGAAGCCATAAAAACTGCTGCCGAACTCACCGCCCCCACCTCAAAACTTGCACGAACCGCTTCGTGAGAGTACGGCGTGGTGCGAACAACTCCTTGTCGTTTCGGAGATCCAAGTGCCCCACGTGTGGATTCTCTATCTCGCTATCGGAACGCTGGTCTCCTCGTTCGTTGGCGCAATCACTCTCCGAGCGGCCCTTCACGCCACAAACGTGATGGCTCGAGGCGGTCACAAGCGGGCACCCGCCCTCCCCTTCCCGTCGTTCGACTGGTCGGTCACCCTGATGGTGATCGCGAACGTCCTCAATCTTCCTGTTTCCTGGGGCGTGAGCGAATTCGTCACCGAGATCCCGTCACTCAAGGGTGCCGATAAAACAGATCTGGCCTTCGTCGCCATGCTAGTCGCGTTGCCGCTGAACTTGATGGTCCTCGCGAATGTGCTCAAGGTGGGCATACCGACCACCCTCCCTCATGCCTGTTCGGTCGTGTTATTCCAGGTGGTATTTAGTGTTGTGTACGGCATAGTGGCCGGTGCGATCGCGGTCGCGTTCGTGTTTGCAGCTTGGGCAATCGATACGGGCGGAATCCCCCAGACAACGGCGAATGCGGTTCAAAGCCCGATCCTAATCGGCGGAATCATCGCGGGGATCTTTGGGGCCGGAACGGTCTTCATCGTGTGTCTGAACAAATTGGAAGGGACAGACGATCGGGGCTCGAGCACCCCACGTGCCGCGAAGTTGCCCGTAGTGCAGCCAGAAACGGTCACACAAACTGACGATCATCGAACAGCCGTGCCAGAGCCAGAGCCCAATGTCGGGCACACGGCCCGCGTGATTACGGTTCTCATGCTCGTGGCGATCATCTTCGGCATTCTGGTTTTCGGCTTCCGCCGGTAGATCGCGAACTTTACCGACGTCTGAAGCGTTCCCCGAACGGGGCACCGGTTCGTATTGCCCCCGCTTTCCCCTCCAGCGTATCCTCCGGAATCAGAAATTCTCCCCGGTCACGGAGGGCCGCGCGATGTCCGATACTGCTTCTGCCCCAACATCCCACTCAACGCCCGCGAAATCGGGTTCGAGCGGCTGGCTCAAGGCCGCGCTTCTCGGTCTGCTCGGTCTCGGTGGTGGCGCGGCCGGCACCTACGCGACGGCAGTGGTCGACCGCGTGGTGAAGCCCACCAAACCGGTTGCGAACTTTGCCGTGAACGCCGACGGATTGACCCTCGCTTGTGACAACCGCGCCAGTGGCGAAAGCGGCTGGTGGGATTTCGGCGACGGTACTCCGTTGGAACCCTATGCCGCCGAGCAACACGTTTCGCACACCTACACCAAACCGGGCAGTTACACGGTCAAACTGACGGTCCGTAACTACCTCGGCGACGAGAACGAGCGCACGGTTCCGGTCGACATGGCCGCGGCGACACAAAATGGCCCCCCACCGAGCATTAACGCCTTCGCGGTGCAGCCCGTGTCCGGCACGACCGCACCGGCAACGTTCCGCCTCACCGCCGACGTTGCCAACGCGAGTACATGTGTGTGGGACTTTGGCGAAAACGGCATTGAAGTGACCGCGGGGGGCAAAATCGACCGACTCGTCACGTTCGAGAAGTCGGGCACATTCCCCATCTCGCTCGTTGCGCATAACGGGAAACAGGCCGCGAAACAGTCCGGGTCCGCGACGGTCGAAAAGCCGCGCGAGGGCACGACGATGGCCGTCCTGAAAGTGACGGATTCCGGGACCAAAGTAGACCGCGTCACTACGGTTGAATCGGTCGCGATCCCGGTCCCCACGGACAAGAACGCGACCACGTTCACCAAGTACATCGCGGCCCGCCCCGGCCACAGCGTCACGGAAGCCGCACTCGGCACTGCTCCCGCGAGCGCGAAGAACGTCAAAGTGGAAGTGGCACAGGATAAACGGTCGGTGAAGGTAACCGGCGAGTGGGCCGGCGACACCAAGGCCACGAACAAGGCCGCGGGCGGGTCCGACGCGCTCGTCCGCGTGAAGGTCACTCAGGAGCGCACCACGCCGCACCCGGCGAGTGTCACGATGGTGACGGGAACGTTCGCAACGGTCGGCCAAACGATCCGTGCCGACCTGCCCCTCCCTCCCGCCCCGCTCGGGCTCACCGGGAGCAAGCGCGAGTATCAGCTCGAAATCCGCAGCGTCCGAGACGGTAAATCCAGCACGCTGCTGCAAGCGCCCCTAGCCGGTAAGGGACCGCTGAGCTTCCCGTGGACGGAAACTCAGCGCGGGAACGGCTGGTCCGTGAACTACAACGCGAAGCTCGAAGGCGAAACAGTGGTCGTCACCTGGGTGACGACGAAGTAACCAGCAACCGCGAACGCCCGCTCTTACTTCTGTGGGGCGGGTGTTCGCGCTTTTTCCCGTTTGGCGAGCCGATCGACGGACGCCTTCGCCTCTTGTGTCAGGCGCATTTCAGCGGGCCCCGCGGTGAGTGCATCAAGCAACTTCCGGGCGTCCGCGTTCCCGATCGCTTCGAGCGCTTCTACTGCACGAATCTCGCGAAGCATTTCGGCCGAAGGTTCCGCGCTATCGATTCGGGCCAATAGTGCGTTCAACCGCTGCCGTGTTTCGGGAGACGGAGTACCCGCCAGTGCCTTCCGGAGCGCCGATGCGGCGCGATCACCCAGAGCCGTCAGTTCCTTCGTAGCTCGCTCGCGAACCTCGAACGTTTCGTTATCCAGATCCCCAATCAGGCGCTCAATCGGTTTAGTGTCCGCCTTCGATGCGGCGAGGAGCCGTTCACTCAGAAACGGTACTCCGGCTTTGGCCGAAAGCACCAACCGGCTCAGCGCGGCGTGCCCTTTGGCTGCGTCGCCACCGAGATCCTTCCAGTCGGCTTCGAGTTCGACCGCCGAGCGCTCGACAGATGTCCGCACCCGGCTGGTGATCCGGCTCACGTCCCAGACCTCGACCGTTTTGTTTAACCCGCCCGATGCGAACGACCGCCCGTCGGGAGAGAACACAACGGACAGCACCCAACCACCTTTGTTCGGATCGACCTCCTTACCAAACGAACTCAGCTCCTTACACGTCAGCAAATCCCAGAGGCGCACGGTACCGTCCATGCTTCCCGTTGCGAGTGTCCGGCCATCAGGGGAGAACGCGAAATCGCAGACCGCGTCCTTGTGCCCGATCAGTTTGGCGCGCTCCCGACCCGTCACGGTGTCACGCAAGATAATATCCTTGTCACTCGAATGGACGAGAGTACGCCCGTCGGTTGATAGAGCCACGTGCTGACCGAGTCGCCCCACCACCTGCCCATTTAACGGAGACGCCTTCTCTTTCCCGGTCGCCACGTCCCAGACGCGGACGACGTCCGGCATGATGGTGAGCCGCGTGACTCCGTCCCCGCGCTGGGGAGTGGGCGGATGCCCCGTGGAGTGCAGCGTCTTACCATCAGGGGCGAACGTGAGCGATTCGATGCGCAACTGTTTCTCGCCCCCGTGAATTTCGCGGACCAACTTGCCGGTTGCAGCCTCGTAGAACCCGATGTGTTGGTACCCGCCGCACGCGATCAGTTTGCCGTCCGGTGAAATTGCAACGCTACCCGTTTCGGCCGGGAGCGAACGCACTTTCTCGCCGGTGCGCTGGTTCCAAACCACTACACTCCACTTGTCCTGTGATTCCCGAACTGAAGTCACAACAAGCGTACCGTCCGGCGAAAAGGCGATGTGGCCGAACTCGTTGTTCCCCTTCGTGGCGGGAAACTCCAATTTGCGCGTTTCCTTCCCCGTAGCAGCGTCCCAGAGACGCGCCGTGCCGTCCCACGCGGCGGTGGCGATCCACCGACCGTCCGGAGAGAACGCGACCGACGTCACCCGGTCCGCGTGCCCCGCCAGCACCTGTGTCGGCTTCGGTTCTCCTTCGGCCGCTCCGGGTGCCTTTACGCCGGCGGGCGGTGTTGCAGGGGCCGTGGGTGGAGGACCGAATCCTGCTGCCACAACGCTCGCAATCAGCCCGACCGTCACCGCGACGACAGTGCAAATCAACTTGGTACTCGATGCGGTCATGTCCGTTGCTCCTTTCGCGAGCCACAGAACGGCGGGCGACGCATTGGCCCGCGTGAGATTCAACACTCTCACCACCACACCGGACGGAACGGCACCGGCAACCGAGGCGATCCCCAGCGCAGCCAGTCCGGGAACGACGCCGCGCTCGGTGAGTCGGGCGACCAACCGCTTTTTCGCCCGGGCCACGTGCCCGGCGACCGCACCCGGAGTCGCTCCGAGTCGGCGGGCGGCTTCGGCCTGGGTCAAGCCTTCCAGTACACACAGGACGAAGGCCACACGGTCGGTCCCGGGTAGATTCGCGACTTCCCGGTGAACGGCAGCCATCGTGTCGCCCCAGTCGTCCGGAGGTGTGCGGGAAGTCGATTCCGAGATCGCGGCGTTCCGCTCGTGTGCCCGTCGGCGGCCCGCGGCCCGACGCGCTGTGAGCGAAACCCGGACGGCCACGCCGTGGAGCCACGAAGCCAGAACCGTTCCGTCCCGGACGGTGGACCTTAGCAGAGCCAGGAACGTGGCCTGAAATGCGTCTTCCGCGTCGGACTCGCCGAGCAGGTGACGACACACGCCCCACACGAGCGGCCCGTGCCGGGCGACCAGTTCGGCGAACGCATCCGGGTCGTCCCGGATTAGAGTCAGCAACTCCGGATCGGAGCGCACGTCCCCGGCCGCACGGCAAACGAGCGTATGTAAGCGGTGTTCCACAGCGCCTCCGTCACGACTTCCCCGTATAGTCGCCGGCCGACTCCCGCTTCTGCGCGCAGAAGCGCGATTCTCCGGATCGTACCCGACTGTGGCCCCGCGCCGAAGCGCGGCGCGGGTGGGCCGCGCCGTTCGGCCCACTATAATCAAGTGCGATACTTCGCTGTGGAGCACGCAGATGGCCGACGAACTCCGCCCACTGTCCCTCAAGCGCGAGGGCGACGGGCTGAAGATCGAGTGGAGCGACGGCGTAACGACGGTCGCGTCGTGGAAGACGCTCCGCGCGAAGTGCCCGTGCGCGACGTGTAACGAGGAGCGCGGAAAGCCGGTCGATCCGTTCCGCATCCTGTCGCCGCAAGAGGTCGCGGCCGGTGCCCCGGCACCCGTCGCGATGACGCCGGTCGGTTACTACGCCTACCAGATCAAGTGGAACGACGGCCACGACACGGGCATTTACCCGCTCACGTTACTTCGCGAACTAAGCGAACGTTCTGCGTAATTGAAGCCGTGAGGTTGCACGCAGCCCGCGGTATACATCTCATCCCACTCGCGCCGAACCGTTCGCCAGGAGATAGTCCATGAACCCGCAGATGCCCCCGAAGATCTCGCTACCCGGTGTGAAACAAGTGATCGCGGTCGCGAGCGGTAAGGGCGGCGTGGGTAAGTCCACGGTCGCGGCGAACCTCGCGATGGCACTGCACATGTCCGGGAAGACGGTCGGACTGATGGACGCAGACATTTACGGCCCGTCCGTGCCGCTCATGTTCGGCCTCGGCACGCTCGACCCGAAAACGACCGCGTTCCCGATCGAGAAGTACGGCATCCGGCTCATGAGTATGGGATTCCTCGTGGATCCGAGTCAGGCCGTCATCTGGCGCGGGCCGAAGGTCGCACAGGCGGTGCAGTCGTTTCTCGCGCAGATCGATTGGGGCCAACTCGATTACCTCATCATCGATCTTCCGCCGGGCACCGGTGACGCCCAATTGACCCTCAGCCAGAGCGCGCCACTAACCGGTGCAGTAGTGGTCACGACCCCGGGCGAAGTGAGCCTCATCGACGCCCGCAAGGGCGTGAAGATGTTCGGCGAGGTCCGCGTGCCGATTCTCGGGATCGTCGAGAACATGAGCTACTTCGAGGACGCGGCCGGGAACAAGACCCCGATCTTCGGTGTCGGCGGCGGGTCCAAGCTCGCGGAAGAGAGCGGGGTTGCGTTCCTGGGCGAACTCCCGATCGATCCGCGCGTCGCACAGTGCGGCGACAACGGCGAGCCGATCGTGCGGAAAATACCCGGATGCGGCGGTCGCGAAGTCGTACATGGCACTCGCGAAGACCGTCGCGGACGTCGCCAGCAAACCGACCGCGAGTGCTCTGCCTCACGTTCAGTTGTAAACGAAAACGAAATGGCCACAAAAAGGCACAAAGGGCACAAAAGAAAACCAAGATCAAAATGCGATTAACGGGCACACAGCTTATTCGCTCGTGTGTCCGTTGAATGAGCAGCATCCCTCGCCACCCGATCTCACTTCTCACAAACATTTCTCGTCGTCGTTCCGACCCATCGCAAATTCGATTCGCCACAACTACTGTCACGACAGCAACATATGCCAATTCGGAGAAATTTTGCCACCCGATGTCAGGATCGGGCTGTTATGTTCGTGTGAAGAGTAAGAGAGACTCGCTCATGACTCTCGAACCGGACGGGATCGTCCAAATTCTGCTCCGCGAGCGATTGCGAGTTACGGCCCTAGCCGCGACCGTGACGCGGGACGTGCATGCTGCCGACGACATCTTCCAACAAGTCGTCTTGGCAGCTCTCGAATCCCGCGCGCAGTTCCACGACACCGATCACGTGCTCGCGTGGGCTTTGCGTGCGGCCCGGCACCGGGCGGTCGATTTGGCCAGGAGCCGGCGGTTGCATTCACTCCCGGATGATGTTCTGGATCACTTGGAGGCGCGCTGGTCGGATTCCAAAGACGTGGCGATTTCGGACCGGAGCGAGGCGCTGCACCGGTGCCTCGGCAAGTTGACCGCTTCTGCACAGGAGTTGCTCCGCATGAGGTACGCTGAGGGACTCACTGCCGTCACGGTCGCGAAGCGCCTCCACCGGACGCCGGACGCGGTCTATCAGAACCTGTCGCGCATTCATCGGTCGTTGCGCGAGTGCGTCGAGGGGGAGCTAGGTGGTCAGCCTTCAACAGTGCGGGAGGTGCCCTCGTGACCGCACCATCCGACCTGCGCCTCGCGGAACTGTTCGGCCACTACTGGGACAATGTGCTGACGCCCGCAGAAGCCGAAGAACTGGATCGCAAACTGGCGGCCGATCCCGAATCGCGCGAATGGTTCCGGCTCCTCGTTCTCCAGGCTGTTGCGGTCGCGGACCGAACTCCTGGGCAAAACAGTCGGGAGTTGGAGACCATAACGGAAACGGGCGCTGATTCGCGGGCTCTTGGCGCGCGACGGTGGAGCCGGCGCCGGGTGTTGCAGTACACGGGCGGAGCGCTCGCAGCGGGAGTAACGGGGATCGCGCTCGGGCGCTGGGTCTGGCCCGACCGAACGCCACCAACAGCCCCCGAACGTTTTGCCCGGCTCGGATCGGTTCGAGGGGACATTACAGTCCGGTCCGCCGATGGAACTGCATACCCGGTCGACGGACCGGTCCCGCCGGGTAGCACGGTTACAGCAAGTGGCCCCAGCGCGTCGGCGGTTCTGTTCTATCCCGACGGCACGAACATTGCTGTCACTCAGGACTCAGCGGTTACGTTGAGTGCGGACGGTACGCAACTGCAACTGGACCGCGGGGTGATCGCGGCAGACGTGCGCCCGCCGCTCGTGGGTCGGGTACCGCTCACGCTGCTCACCACGGAAACGGTCCTCACGGGCGCGAGCGGGGCCATCGTAACCCTCTCGCAGACCGCGACCGTGACGGAAGTGGGTGTTCAACGCGGCGCGGTGAAGGTGTTCGCTCCGACGGGCAAAGCGTTCGGCGAAGTGCGCGGCGGCGAGTTGCTGACAGTTCAAGGCGACGGGGACCAGATTCAGAAGCAACAGATCCGCGAGACGCCCGACAAATACGCGCCGGACCTCGCCCGCCCCCTCGTGGTCGGATTGAGAGGAGATTGGGCCGTGGGGCACCGGCAGCCGATGAACGCCCAAACGGTCGTCGCTCCGGACTTCTGGCACGACCCGTATTACCAGCGGAAAATGCACCAGATCCGCTCCGACAACCAGTGGACGCATGGCTACTTTCGCCTCCACGCCGACTCGCTCGTTCGGGTGCGGTACCGGGTCGAGCGCCCGGGACCGGGACAGGTGTGTTTCTGTGTACGGACCCCGGACGTTCGATCCCCGACTACGGGGATGCTGGAGTGGAACGGTACTTACGCGCCCAACCTCACAAACCCAGGAGGGTGGCAGACGATCGAAGTCCGAGCCGACGCGCTGCTCAACAATAAGCACGCGCCGAAGTTCGGACCGCCGTGGATCGGGTTTCTAATCATTTTCAACACTTACGAATCGGATCTGAAGCTCCAGGTCGCCGAGTTTCGGGTTTCTCCGCCCGAAGCGAACACGTAGTCAGGGCACATCGCCCGTATTATTTTTTTCTCTCCCTCGTTGCCGGAGGACTCTCCCATGCGGCACCGTCGCGGTGGCTTTACGCTCATTGAGTTACTCGTCGTGATCGCGATCATCGCGATCCTGATCGGCCTTCTCTTACCGGCCGTTCAGAAGGTGCGCTCGGCTGCGGCGCGCATCCAGTGCAGCAACAACCTGAAACAGATCGGCATCGCGCTCCACGCCCACGAAGGCACCTACGGGTACTTCCCGACGTCGGGCGCGCAGTCGGCCGCCTTCGGGAACACCGGGGTCGGGTTCGAGACGATGGGCTGGGCGTACCAGATCCTGCCGTACATCGAACAGGACAACGTGTACAAGATCGGCCAGCAGAGCGGGCCGAACAACTGGAACGCGAGCATCGGTAAAGCGATGGTCGAGATCCAAGTGAAGACGTACCTCTGCCCGGCCCGCGGGAACCGCGCGTCCGCCCCCGCCTCGTGGGGCTCGGTGTACGCGATGGGCGACTACGCCGGCGTGATGGTGGAATGGGGCAACCAGTGGCAGGCCACGCTCCCCCCGGACCCGAACGAGCAAAACACGTTCAAGGGCATCATCACCAAGGGCGGGCACGTCCGGACCGACAACCCGTCCCTGACCCAGAAGTACTCAACGGTGAACGTGACCGGGGTGACGGACGGGACGTCGAACACGATCGCCATCATGGAAAAGGCCGTCTCCGCCAAACAATACCAGCCGACCGCGACGCCGGACTGGGACTGGTGGGAGATCCCGGGCTGGGCGCACAACTCCGACTGGCCGAACATGCGCCTCGTCGGGAACTGGGTTCCCCTACTGCCGGACAACGACACGACCCGCGTGAGCTGGGCGACGGCCAACGGAAAGATGTGGGAACCCGGGTTCGGTTCGGCCCACACGGGCGTGGTGCTCGCGGTGTTCGGTGACGGCTCGGTGCGCGGCATCCAGATGTCGGTCAACACGGGCGGGAACTCCGGGTGGAGCGACGCGAGCTGCGTGCTGTACCACCTTGGTGGCCGGTCCGACGGGTGGGTGGTCAGCTCCAACTTCTGACACCCTGGAGCGCGGCGGGCCGCTACCCGCCGCGCCCGTTTTTTCACCCCACCCAAAATACCGGAGCCACTATGTTCACGAGACTCATTTGCGCGATCGCGCTCGGATCGGCCATCGGGCTAGTCGGGTGCAGCCGCGACCGAACGGCCGAGGCCGTGGGCGCGATGAACACGTCCAACGCCCAGCGCCTCAGCAACATGTACGCGGCGTACCAGAACTTCAAGGGCGGGCGCGGACCGTCCACCGAGGCCGAGTTCCGAGAGTTCATCAAGAGCTACGACCCGAACAAGCTCAAGATGATGAACATCAACCCCGACGACCTCGACAGTCTGTTCAAGTCCGAGTCCGACGGGAAGCCGTTCAAAGTGCGGTACAACGTCGGCGGCGGGCGCGGGTCGCAAGACCCCGTGGTGTTCGAGCAAGAGGGGAAGGACGGGAAGAAGAACGTCGGGTACACCGGCGGGCTCGTCGAAGAGGTCGATGACGCGACCTACAAGCAACTGCTTGCCGGGAAGAGCAACAAAACGCCTCCGGCAGGGGGACCGCCGACCGGGGCCCCGGCCGGTGCGGGGACCAAGGGCCGACCGACCGGGCCGCCGCCCGGAGCGCCGACCGGTCCTCCCGCCCCAGGGCAGTAACGATCGAAATCCTGTTTGGGTCACGAACCCGTGCGTCCGAGCACCGGCACGACTCGCATGCCGACTCGACGCACGGGTTCTTTTCACCGAGACCGACACTCGGTCTCGTCGGTTCACTCCCCGACGTAGACGTTCAATTCCTGGAGTGCCTCCTTCAGTTTCGTCGCTCCGTTCTGAGTCGCTTGCGTTTGCCCCGCGTTAATGTTCCGAAGGCCCTTCAGCCCCGAGAGAGCGGTCAAGCCAGCGTCCGTGATCCGCGTTCCCTGGAGACCGAGCGACTGGAGCTTCGGAAGATCTTTGAGCCGGGCCAGCCCCTCGTCGGTCATGAACGTGTTATCCAGTTGCAGGTATTGAAGATTCGGGAAGTTCTTGAGGCACTCCAACCCGTCGCCGGTGGCTCGCGAACCTTTCAGGTCGACCATCGTCACGTTCTTCAGATCCTTGACGTCCTTCAACCCGGCCCCGGTCACGGCCGTTTCGTCGAGCGCTAGGCGCGTGAGCTTCACCAACCCGTTCAGCGCGGGCAGCCCGGCGTCGGTGATCTGAGTCCGGGAGAGTGTGACAACTTCGAGCCCGGTCAACTCTCCTATCTCTTTTAGCCCGGCATCATTCAGCTGCGACCCGTGCAACAGGAGTTCGTTAAACTCCTTCAACTCCTTAAGTTTCGCGAACCCCGCGCCGGTCACGCGCGTGCCCGAGACGTCCAGCAAGAAGAGCTTCTTCGAGCCAGCCAAGTGCCCAATGCCCGCGTCGGAGAAGGTGCTGTCGGCCAGAACCAGTTCTCCCAATTCGGGCAGTTCCGTGAGCGCCGCGAAACCGGTCCCCCGCACCCGCGTCTTGCTCAGTGCTAGCCGCGTCAGTTTCTTCAAGCTCTTGAGGTGCTCCAGTCCCGCGTCCGTGACGTCGGTGTGATCCAACTGGAGCGACTGCAACTCGGGGAACGCGGCCAGCCCCTTCATACCGGCGTCGGAGAACGGGGTATTCTCCACATCAAGAGACCGCAGCTTCGGCATCTTCTTGAGCTTCTCGAACCCGATTCCGGTCACGCGCGTGCCGCTGAGGTTCAGAACGTCCAAATTGGTCAGGTCGCCGAGGGGTTCCAGCCCCGCGTCAGTAACGTTGGTCCGCCCCAGCGCGAGCGTCCGGAGGGCGGTGAGCGCGCGGACGTGTTTCAGCCCCTCGTCCCCGAACGCGGAGCCTTCGAGGAACAGAACTTCGAGTTGTGTCAGCCCCGCAAGGTGATTGAACCCGGCGCCGGTCGCGGCCGCCCCCGGGAGCGTGAGACTCTTGAGGCTTTTCAGATTCTTGAGGTGCGCGAGCCCCTCATCGGTGAGGCGCCACGAACCCGACCCGGGAATCGACAGGTGCTGCAACCCGACCATCTTCCCGACGTGCCCCAGGGCGGCGTCGGACAGCCCGCGTTGAGGCAGGTACAGTTGCCGGAGCTTGACGAAGTTCGCGAAGACCTTGAGTTTCGCTTCTGTGTCGTCGAACAGGTTGCACGGGAACTCTTCCAGATTCACGAGCGCCGCGAGCGGGGCGAGTTGTTGCGCGTTGAGGTTCTCGCCCGGGAGGTAGAGTTTTCGCAACTTCGTGAGTTTGGCGAGGTGAACCAGCCCGTCGCCCTCGACCCGGGTTCCCGAAAGGTACAGTTCTTCAAGGCCCGTGAGCCCTTTCAGGTAGAAGAGGCCCGCGTCCGTGATCTCGGTGCCGTACCCGAGATTGAGCACGCGGAGCGTCTTCAGGTCGCGCAGGTCGGCGAGGTCCGCGTCCTTGATTTTGGCCTCGTTGAACGTGATCGAGACGATCGGTTTCTCGTCCCCCTTCCCGTACTCGATTTGGCCCGAGAACCGCTTGACCATTGCGGCCGGGTCCGCGGGGTTCAGCTTCCCCTCAACGGGCGGCTTGACCTTCTTGGGCGGGCTGGTGTTCGAGACCTTCGTGCCCCAGATCACCAACTCATCGATGTCCTCCAGCCCACTGAGCTGCGCGAGCCCCGCGTCGGTCAGCGCGGTGCTGCTGAGGTCGAGCTTCTTCAGGTTCTTCAGCCCCTTCAAGTGGGCCACCCCGCGTCCGTGATCGGGGTACTACCCAGGTTGAGCACCTCCAAACTCGTGAGTTTGGCGAGGTGCGCGACACCCGCGTCGGGGATCTTCGTGGACTCCAGTTTCAGCACCCGGAGCTTGGTCATTCCCTTAAGTGCTTTGACGCCGTCGCCGCTGAGCTGCGTGCTGTGCAGGTCGAGTTCCTCCAGGCGCACCAAGCCCGCGATGCTCTCCAGACCGGAATCATTAATCTGCGTCCCGCTCACGTTCAGCCGGGTCAGGTTCGGGAGGTCTTTCAACTGGGCCAGTCCCGGGCCGAGCAGTTTGATCGAGCTGAGGTCCAGTTCGATGAGGCCGGTCACGGTCTTCAGGTTGGCGAGCGTGGAATCGTCGAACTCCGATCCGCGCAACCGGAGCGTTTTGAGTTTCTTCGCGCCCGCGAGGTGTGCCAACCCGGGGCCCTTGAATTTGGTCGAATACGAGTACCCGCCCCCGATATCGAGGGTTTCGAGTTCGGGCAGCTCCGCGAGTGACTTGACCCCGGCGTCGGTAATGTTCGCGTAACTCACGGTCAGATCCTTTAGCTGTGAGAAACCCGCCAGAGTCGCGGCCCCCGTGTCCGTGATCGGCCTCCTGTACACATTGAGTTTCTCCAACTTCGTGAGCGCTTTGAGGTGAGCCAGCCCCTCGTCGGTCACATACGCCTCGCTGAGATTGAGAACCCGAATCTCGGGGAACTTCGCGAGCAGCGCGAGGGTCGCGTCGGTCGCCTTCGAGTTCAGGCGCACCTCGTCGGGCTTCTCTTTTTCACCGTACCCGGGCGCCGCCTTGAACGGTGCCAGTGCCGAGGTCGGGTCGGCGGGGAGCGGCGTCTTGCGTGCCAGCGATTCCGCGCAACGGATCATGAGCAGGCAGTCTGCGCGGGAGTGTTCGACCGACTTGTCGTTGAACTGTGTGTAGTTCTGAACGGACACGTCCTGGTGCCCCACCACTTTCATCATGGTGAAGTTGAAGCTCTGTTTGTTCCCCCAGCTACTATCCGTGAAAACCAGATCCCCGGAGTTGACAACGGCTTTGTTGCCGTAACCCGTCAGGTTCTCGCGCGCGGAATGGAGGTGCTGGCGCCCGAGTTCGATCGTCAGCCCGAAGTGCTCGTCCTTCGTCACGCGGATGGTGCCGTAGGACTCTTTAATCTGGCTCCCCTCCGGGGCCTCGAGCGTCGCATCCAACCCGGCGGGGCTGAGGTCGAGCTTCACCAATTTGGTGCCGCTCCCGGACCCGGTGATCTGTTCGCGCACGTCGCCCGCGGGCACCTCTTTTGGCGGCTCGGGGCGCTTGTCGCCCCCACCTCCGCCGCCCCCCAAAATATCGAGTTTACGTTCCCCCGGGCGATCGCCCTTGATGCGCGCAATGTCCTTTTCCTGTTCGGCCGCCGCCACGACCAGGACGACGCCCATCAGCGGCGCGTAGCCGAGGAAGAACAGGAACCCGAGGATCGCGCACACCAGCACGAGCGGGTTCGACCGCGGGCGCCGGCGCTCCTCCGCGGCCCGTTCCGCGAGGCGCTGGGCTTTCGCGGCGGACTGCATCATCAGCCCGAGTACGCCCGCGACGATGAGGGCGCACGTGAACACCAGCGTTTTCGGGAAGATGACCGCGGGGGCGACCACCGCGGCGAGCATCAGCAGTCCGCCCGCAACGCCGATCCGGGCCACCCCGAGCAACCCGCCGACCAGCCCCGCGCACGCCGCCACGAGCATCAACGGGTACACTTTCCGGTGCGCCGTCAGGACGTCCGTTGCCTTGGTACCCTCGGTCGAAGCATTGCCCCCCTGGAACATTTCCGCGAGCGCCACGATGCCGCTCACTTCGGCTTGCTCGCGCTGCCACAAGAAAAAGATCACCCCGCACGTGGCGGCCGCGGCCAGCCCGCCGAAAAGCACCGTTATCCGCAAAAACGCCTGCGACGCGGGCCGCACCTTTCGCGGTTTCTTGGGGGGCGCCTCCGGCTCCTCGTCACCGCCCCGCGGCCGGGTCCGTACCGGTGCCGGCTCGGGCACCTCGTCCGCGACCGGTTGGACTTCAGGTTCAACCACCGGCTTCTCAGCAACTTCGGGTTTCTCGACAACTTCGTATAGCGCGCCGACGGGAAGTTCCGCGGTGAGAACCTGTTTGCAGGCCGGGCACCGCCCCTTCTTACCGATCGCGGTTTCGGGCACCTTGAATTGGTGCTGACAGTGGGGGCAAAAAATGGAGACGGCCAAGGCGATTCTCCCGGATCGGGGTGGGCGCGGCGGGTGTGAGGCAACCGAACGATCAGCTTTCGGGTAGTGTGCGAACCCCGGGCTGTACAGTCAACGGCATTCTCGTAACCGCAACTCATTAAACGCCTGTAATGATCTGCACATTATCTGACAAACCCGCCAGGAGTGTTTAGTGGGGCAAAACGGTTCGGCTCACGCCACTCCCATTGACTTAGTGGGCCGGTACCTGTGCCCCTCCATTCGACCAACGCGGGATGTTGGTGCGCGAAGATTTCGGGTATATCGGAACGGTGCAGCGGGCGCCGTTCTGAAACGCACCCAAGACCCGATCCCGAGATACCGAGGTTCCCATGTATCGCGCGCTCGGTCTGCTCCGACCCGATTCCGATTTCACGTCTACCGAAGCACTTGCGCGACTCAAGGCGAAGTTTCCCGACTTCACTGCGACACGCGAGGGAGACACGGTGATGATTGCGAAGGGCGATTGGTGGATCGCGCTGGCCCTCGTGAGCGGGGACGAGATCCGCGAAGAAACGAACGGCCTCGTCGGGCACCTCGCGGGCGTCGAACCGGACGAGGCCGAGGCACTGATCGCGTCCGGGCGCCGCGTCGAAGTCGGGACCGACGTGCCGGACCCGTTCATGGAACATTTCAACGATTACCTGTCCGTAGTGGAAGTGCTCAAGAGTTTCACTGGGTTGCTCGCGGTGGACCCGAAAGAACCCGGCGTGCTGTAACCGCTACCGCATTGGCACCCGTTCCGATTCTGTTATCATGCGGGCGAGCCGCACGCGGTTTTTCACCGGGTCGCAGTCCCGTTCCTGGCACGGGCGCCGCGTCTCCAGAAGACGCGCCAGCTCGAACACGAACTCGGGTGGGAACCGAAACCCGCATGTCCACCGAAGCCGCCCTGCTCCGCGCCATCCGCGAATCGCCCGACGAAGACACTCCGCGTCTCGTCTACGCCGATTACCTCGACGAAGAGGGCCGTTCGGCACGCGCCGAGTTCATCCGCGTTCAGATCGAACGGGCGCGCCTCCCCGAACGCGCCCCACAGCGTGCGGCACTCGAGGACCGCGAACACGACCTCCTTGCAGAGCACGAGTCCGCGTGGCTCGGCGTCGCGCCCGATGACACGGACGGGCTGACCGAGTGGGAGTTCGAGCGCGGGTTCGTGAACGAGGTCGCGGCCAACCCGTACTTCATGCTCGGTCCCGGGTCCGACCTGTGTGCCGCGCACCCGGTCCGCCGGTGGCGCGTGCAGGGCGGGCAGATGGACATGATCGAAGACCTGCGCGAAACGGGTCAGAAGACCTGGTTCGGGCGGCTCGAAGCGATCGACCTTGCGGGCTGGTACACGACGATCGGCGAACTCGGCCACTTCCTGTGCCGGTCCAACTTCGCCCGCCTCCGCGAACTCGACCTCACCGCCCGCCCGGGTCTCGGCGATCTGCCCGAACTTTTGGGGTACGCACCCTTTCGCGATCAGTTGAAGGTACTGCGGTGCGGAGCGCCGGCCCAGTATTACGACGAGGGCCGCCTTGATGCGTGGGAGCTAGTTCGCGCGCTCGGAACGGATTCGCGGCTCGAAGAACTGACCGCGACCGGCGCGCAGCTCACCGCGGACGACCTCGAAGGGTTACTCGCAGCCCCGTGCTGCCAAAACCTGACCGCGCTAGACCTTCGCTACAACCAGATCGCGCCGAACGGCTGGGAAGCATTCCGAAACCCGAAGTGTCGTCTGCACGAACTTGACATCTCGGGGACGCCCCTCGGTGCGATCTCGCTCGACAATCTCCTCGGTTGTGCTTCGGTTGCGGAACTTCAACGTCTTCAGATGAACGGGTGCGGCAGTGCAATCGCGAACTTGCGTGCCCTCGCGCGATCCCGCTTCTGGACGCGCGCCGAAGCGCTCCGAATGCAACAGAGGTCGGTGCCGGAAATTTCGCTCGACCCGCTCTTCACCGCGACCGGCTCGCCTGCACTCCGGGTTCTCGATGTGGGGCAAAACTGGCTCCGCGACGGGGGTGTAGCCCAACTCTGCGAGGCTCCCTGGGCCGACTCGCTCACGTACCTCGATCTCTCGTCCAACTACCTCACGGACGAGGCACTTCGCGCCCTCGCGCGCAGCGGGCGGTTCAAGAACCTCCACACGCTGCACCTGAACTTCAACAGCGTGTACCACCAAGACGAAGCTGAGCCGCACGAATCGATCACCGACGCCGGACTCCGCGTGCTCGCGGAGTGTCCCGATCTAGCGAACCTTCGCGTGCTCTCGGTGAGCGGCACGCGCATCTCCGACGCGGGCGTGGACGCAGTGCTCAACTCGCCGCACTGGAGGCTCAGCGGGCTCCGGCTCTCGCAGTGCCAACTGCGGCGCAGCGTACTGGACGTCCTCGCGTCCTCACCGCGGCTCGCGCGCCTTCAGGTACTCGATTTGAGCCGAAACGACGAAATCGACGTCGACGATCTTTCGCCGCTCGCGGAATCCGAGTACCTTTCTCCTCAAACCGAGTTGGACATCAGCGGAATGTACAACGCTCATTCGGCCGTCCGAACCGCACTCATCGAGCGCCTCGGTCGACGGCTCAGCGAGTGAGGGCGTTGGTCCGCGATGGGCGACGGCACTCATCTCTGGAGAGCAGCCATGCGTCGGTTCCTGTGCGGCGCACTCGCATTGATCGCGTTCTCCGCGCTCAGCGCAACCAAAAGCCAAGCATTCACTCGAACCCCTCAGCACCTGAAACCGGACCCAATGGCGGTCGCGAATCCCAGAGAGGTCGCGGCCATCGCGCCTTCGGCGAACAATCTGCGGCGCATTGCCATCGCGATGCACGAATACAGTGACAAGCACGGCATCCTTCCGCCGGCAGCGTACTGGAACAAAGCCGGGCAAGCGTGCCTGAGTTGGCGCGTGCTGATCCTGCCGCAACTCGGGCACGAAGCGCTCTACAAGCAGTTCAAATTGGACGAGCCGTGGGACAGCGAGCACAACAAGAAGTTGCTCGCCAAGATGCCCTCCGTGTACGCGACCCCGGGCCTCACCAAATCGAGAAGCACCGAGACGTACTACCGCGTGTTCGTCGGCAACGGTGCGGGCTTCGACTGGATCTTCGGCATGGGATTGCCGGCCTCTTTCCCGGATGGTACGGCCAACACACTCATGTGTGCGATCGCAAGCACCTCCGTGCCCTGGAGCAAGCCGGACGAGTTGGAGTTCGATCCCGAGAAGGATGCGACCAAGCTGCTCGGCACGTTACCCACCGGTCAGCCTCAGGTTGTGATGTTCGACGGCACCGTCAAAACGCTGAAGAAGCTCCCGTCCAAACAGACTCTTAAGCTCCTCATCCAGCGTATCGACGGCCAGGTCACACCGGACGATTTCTAAGCAATCCACCCAATTTATTAGTAGTTTGTTAAAGTCATTATGTAAAAGGATAAGATTGTGATTCCTCGCACCTTTGTCTTTTCGCTTCTGCTGCTACTCCTTGCCAATTCTTTTGCAACCTGCTCTGACAAGCCCCAACCAGGCGCAGCATCAGAGGCGGAGATACTAAAGCGAATCGACAAGGTCGCTAAAACGGCCGAGATTCATGGCGTCGGCATTTATCGACCAGATAGGATCGGCTTTAAAGAGGTAGACGTAACGGATTGGCCCCAGTTCGTACAGTTGCTTCAAAACAACAAAGGCCCTGCGACTCGCGTGATGCAATTCCTGGCAAAGGATCGCCGCGAGCTTGTTGAGAACACAATCGTATAACTTCGTATAATGTATGCTATACGAAGTTATTACGGGCGTTGGTCCGCGACGTGAGAAGCGCTCATCGCGGAGAGCAG
>HG799466.1:600660-667950 GCA_000531095.1 Gemmata massiliana
TAACTTCGTATAATGTATGCTATACGAAGTTATTACGCGGGTGGCGAACGGGAATTTCACCAGGACCGCCAACACGACCCACTTGTGCCCGTACCGGAACGCGGTGTACGAGTGGGTCGAGCGCACCGGGTTCCGGTGCCGGGCCTTGCCGTACACGTGCGGCCCCTTGTGCCCGTCAACCGTGTCGTCCCCGACCAACCGCACCGGACCGTCCGGAACGATGTGATCCAGCACGAACCGCATCAACGCGCACCCGAGCGCGAGCCCGGACCAGGGCGCGCGGGAGAGCACCCGGCGGTAGTCGGTGGGGTGCCCCGGGGCCAGGTGCCGGAGCGTGCGCAGCAGGTTCGCCACGGTGCGCCGACCGGTGCTCACCAGGGCACCGACCAACAGCGCCGAGAACCGTTGGTACGTGGGGCTCGTGAAGTGCAGCGCGAGCACCTGTACCAGGTCGTGAGCCTCGGGTGGTAGAATCATGGCAGCCGTCCGTGGGCGAGGGCCACGGGAGCTTCAGCAACCCCATGATACCTCACCACGGACGGCCCTGAGAATCGGCACCAGTCGAGCTCAGATTGCGGCGATGAACCCATCTCCCGAGTTCCGAGGGCTCGCATCCGATATTTCGCACGATATCTACAAAATGATGAAGCGCCCCGATTTGTACTCGGAAAACGATTTAAAGGATGTTTTGCTTACTAATGATCTCAAGGATGCCATCGCACTTGGTGAAAAGAGGACGCACATACAGACATTGTGCCTAAATCGATCGCTGCTGGCTGCGGCGTTTCCGAATCAGGTGGCACCAATTCCCGCCCACTATTACCTCACGACAGTTCGAGTCAAAGCCGGAAACCCCGTCATACTTGTCCTGACGTCTTATGAATCTTGCCGATGGCTGATCGAAGTCGAAGAGGGGGGAGAAGTGGCGGCGGTCATTTTGGGCGGAGGGGCACCACAAGAGGTCGACGGCACCAATGCTCCTGTTCTTTACCGATCCGGAGTGGACCCGTATTACAAGCGCCGAGTGGATGAGGTAATCGGTCCTTCATGGGATATCAACAATAAAACATATGCTCAGCTAGAGACGAGGGTCAAAGCGATATTGGGCAAGTCTTTTACTGATTTCCAGGGGCAAAGAATACCTCCCCAGGGCGGCTTCACTGTTAAACCTAACGCTAAATAACGTCGTGACCTAGTCAACCGAAAGAGCGTTCCCGAGCGCTCATCCTTTGGAACCGCGTTCGTCTGTTCGGGGCACCTGCATTTCATTCGCTTGGTCGTTACGGGCACTCGCCGCACAAAACGTTGAGCGGGTGCCGCAAACGGAACTCATGGTCCCGGCGTTGGTGTTCGGACGGCACAAATCGACCTCAAATACGCCCAGAAACCGTTCTCGCGACCTTCGGGAAATTTCTTTCGAGTTTTTCCGAAGTGTGCGCCACCGAGCGGGAACTGTACCGGCGTCGGCACTCGGTCGGAGGGGGCAATGGCTGCGTCATCCCGAGGGTTGTTCGGCTTCGTCGCTCGACTGCGCCCGGCGCTGTCGGCCGATTCCGACGCGGACCTCCTGGAGCGGTTCGTCCGGACCGCGGACCAGACCGCGTTTGCGGGCTTGGTTCAGCGTCACGGGGCGATGGTTCTCTCGGTGTGCCGCCGGCGGTTGGTGTCCGAAACCGACGCGGAAGATGCGTTCCAGGCCGTGTTTCTGGCTCTGGCGACCTCGGCCGCGACGATCCGCCGGCGCGAATCTCTGTCCGGTTGGCTGTACAGGGTAGCTCATCAGATCGCACTGAAAGCCGCCGGTCGGCGCGCCCGGCACTCCGTCGCAGCGCTCCCGACGAGCGAGGTGCCGATGCCCGATTCACAACCCCCGTCGTGGGAAACCGACGAACTGAAGGCCGTCATCGACGCAGAAGTCGCGGGCCTACCGGACAAGCTCCGGGCGGTCATCGTGCTGTGTCTGATCGAGGGCCGGACCAACGTCGAAGCGGCCGCGGCGCTGGCCGTACCCACCGGTACGGTCGATTCCCGGCTCAACGCGGCCCGCAAGACGCTTCAGGCCCGGTTGACGCGGCGCGGGGTCGCGGTCGGGGCCGGGGTCGCGCTCGAACAACTGCTCGGCGGACCGGTGGAAGCGGCCGGTCCGCGGCTCACGGAACTGTTTGCCAGCACAATTTCGGCGGTGCTCACCGAGGCCGCCGGACCGGGGGGCGGGGCCGTCTCGCCCGCAGTAATCGAACTAGCCCGAGGAGTAACTGTAATGACGACGAATCTTCGAGGTTTCGCAGCGTTGGGACTCGTATTAGGGTTGTTGGGAAGTGTGGGTGCGGGGTTCTACCTCACCGCGGCCGATCCGGTCGCGCCCAAAACAAAGAGCGCGAATCAACCGCTCGCACCCGAAGCGCCCGCCGCACAACCACCGGTGGCGAAATCCGCGGCGCTGGAAAGCAAAGTGGACCCGAACTCGCGCGGAGAGGCAGCTCTACTCAAACTGGTGGGAGCGGGGCTTGCCCCCGACGGCGTGACGGTCGCAGAAGTCCTGAAAAAGATCGAGGACGAAACCGACCTCATAGTCCGAGTGGACGTGGACGCATTCCGGCGCATTGGGTTGTTCGGTGATGATACCGGCGAAGAGATCGATGCTTCCCTGAAGACGATCTACGAAACAAAACTTCATTTACCCCGGCGGGTCGAGAAAATGCCGATGCGCGACGTGTTGGCCGATTCCTTGGCGCAAACTCGATTCGGCTCCAAGTGTACGTACCGGGTCCGCGGCGACCAATTGGTCATTGTGCCGGCCTACGTTCCCGCATTTCGGCCCGGTGTCAATCCGCTCGATCACGCCGAAGATGATAGTGCCGTTTTAACCGAGAAAATGATTAGTGAACACATCTATGGTGGGGTAGTGAGCGTCTCTGCGGATCGTAAACCGCTCAGCGACATTCTCGCCGATTTGCGGAAACAGACGGGGGCAAACATCGTGCTGGACCCGCGCTGCGAGGGCCAACGGCCGAAGCTGCCCTCACTAACGATCAGTTTGAACGATGCGAGACTGTATGACGCATTGCGGGTGATCACGGACATGGCGGAACTGAAGATGGTGTACGCTGGGAACATCTACTACATCACGACCGTCGAGAACGCGAAGACGTTCCAACCGCCCCTTTCCCGCCAACCCATACTACAAACGCCTCCATTCACCCCGCCGCTTAACCCACAGCCGAACGCCGGTGGAGCGGGAGGCATGCCAATGCGGTAGACGACGTATCGTTCACCAGCTCCAGCAAGATATACCAAAGCGACACGGGCCGGAGCAGTAGCTCCGGCCCGCGTCATATCCAAGGTGCGACCAGCGTCTACTTCGCCAGTTCCTTATCCAAGTACACAGTAACCTTCTCGGCCCACAGTTTACCGTGCGCCTTTAACCCCTTGGGGCTGAAGTGAATCCCCTTCCCGCCCTCGTCGCGGTTGTCGCCGGTAAGCGTGTCGGTGTCCGGCCCCTCCAGTGCGATCCCGCTGTCCCACAACTTCTTCTGCCCCGCACGCGAGTTCTCGAACCGGACCTGGTTGGGGTTGTGGTACGAGACTTGCGCCACGAACCACGGTACCTCCCAACCGGCTACTTTGCGAGTTTCCCGGATCAGGTCCGTCATTTTGCGAGTGTATTCCTCGGGGGGCATGCCCACGTCCGATTCGCCCTGGTGCCATAGCACCGCACGGAACCCGTTCGGCCCGAGTTGGGTCATGCGCCCCGCCGTCCAACGACACAGTTCCCCGCCCGGCCCCCACTGGTTGACGCTCGTGCCCGAGTGTCCGGTCGACGCGATCCCGATGGGAACCTGATACTCCTCGAACATCGCGTCGCCGAACGCCGGCCAGTAGCTCCCGCCAGAAGTGTTGTCGTGAACGCCCGGTTGCGGGTCGTCCCCGATCTGCCAACCGGTTCCACTGAACGAGGACACCATCCCGGACTTCTGCTGAATCCGTTCCTGACCGCAGTTGGTGGAGTTCGACTGCCCCGCACCGACGAACACTTCACCGATACCCACGTGGTCGACGGCCATCTCGCCGACAACCTTACCGTCCTTCAGGGCACGAGCCTCGACCTTGTACCACCCTCCGGCTGGTGCGGGGATCGTGGCCTCAAAGGACCGTGCCTTGTCCGCGACCGGGATCTCGCGCCATTGATCGGGCAGTGTGCCCTGGAGCGGTTTGCCCGTCGTGCGCAGTTCCAGGCGATCGTAGGCCGAGCGCATTCGCCCGCGCACGACCATCGCGCCTTGGAGCTTGGTCTTCCGCTGATACACCTGATAATCCGCCGGCGAATCGAGCGTCAAATCGGTCGCGAGTGCAGGTTTGGCCCCCGTGAGGTCACCGAGTTTGCCCGCTTCGGCTGCGTCCGTCAGCCCGAGTTCGACGGTGATGACGCGCTTCTCCTTGGGAGCGAGAGACGCTTCCCAAACCTGATACTTCCCCTCCCACGGTCCCCATACCTTGCTCCCGCCGGTGAACTTCATTTTGGCTCGCCCCGCGAACCAAGTCGTGGTCCCCCACCCCGCCCCTTCGGGAGTCCCGGCGTCCTTGGATAGAGGCGTTTTAACCCACTCGTCCTTCTCGTTCCGCACACCTGTAACCGACGTGTCCATCACCACGAAGAACGGCATGCCCTGGTCGGACCGGTTCTCAACCGTCCAGGTCATCTTGTTCGGGAAGAAGTCGTACTGAACCGCGGCCTTATCGCACTGAGCCGTGATTGTCGTGGGAGAAGGTTGTTTGATGTCGAACGGTAGCGGGTACCCCGGCAGGAAGTACACACCGCGCGAGACGTTGATGTTGGCCTTCAGCACCTCGACCCCGTCGATTTTGATGCTGGGCATGCACCCGTCCGAGTCGACCGTCGCCTCGTACAGTTCGGTCTGAACGACGCGCGCCGGGCCGGACCGCGACACGATCACCGCTCCCGGAGTCAGTACGGGCTTCGGCACCTCGGCGCTGATGATCGGTTCCAGCGTGAACTGCACGCGGTTGTAGGTCTTCGCGGTGCTCTCCCAGACCTGCGACCGGAACTCCGAGAACGGCCCCCAAAGCTTCGCGCGGCGTCTTCGGTCTGATCAGTCACCTTCACTGCCGCGCGCCCGGATAACCAAGTGGTCGTGCGCCACTTCGGGTCGAGCGGATCAGCGGGAGACCGCGACGCGGGTACCGAAAGCTGTTCGCCCTTCTCGTTCGCGACGTCGTAAACGGAACTCGAATCGAAGAGCAAGTAGTACGGCACGGTGTCGTCGGTCGCGTTGTTCGCCGTGACAGTAAGCCCGTTCGGAGTGAACTCGTAGCGAACGGTAAACGATCCGTTCTTCGCTTCGACAACGTTGGCCGAGGGCTGCTGAATTTCGGTCAACTTGACCAGCCCCTGGTGCCCGGCCTTCTCGTAGTAGAAGTACCCGCCCTGTGCCACCGTCCGGCCGCCCGATAGGGACGCCCCCGTTCGGAGGAACTCGACCCCTGCGACCCGGAAACTACTGAGATTGCCGTCCGATTTGCTAATCAGCGCGTCGTATTTGGCTGCCTGAATGCGCAGCCCGTCAGCCCCGGAAGTGATGGTCACCTTCGGGTTGGCACGCGGCGGGTTCGGTACGCTGGGATTCCCTTGCGTGCCGGTACCCGGTGTTCCGTTATCCGGCCCCGGTGTTGGCGCGACGGGACCGGGCGTGGGATCGGTTCGCGGCCCCTGCGCGACTTGTTGTTTAGACGGTGGCCATAGTGCGTAACCGACGGCCCCGGCGATCCCGATCAGCGCCAGCGCAGCGACGCCGATCCATTTGCCCCCGGACCGGCGCTTGACGAGAACCGGCTCTTCCACAGCCGCAGCCGGTTTGGGCGTGCGTTTGGTGCGCTTGGTCGCGGCCTCGGCGAGCGTCGCCCGCAACCGAGCGGCACTGTCCTGATCGCTCGCGGAGATCCCGACGACGACCTTCTGCTCGCTGGCATCGGACAACCACGGCGCGAGCGCCGCGATCACCTCACCCGGGTTCTGGAACCGGTCCTCGGGCTTCTTCGCCAGCATCTTGGAAACGATTTGAGCCAGTTCCGGCGGGAACGTCCGGTCCTCCGCGGAGAGATCCGGCGGCGGCTTCATCTGGTGCTGCGCGAGTTTCTGCGAGGTCGTGCCTGTAAACGGCGGGCGACCGGTGACGAGTGCGTAGAACGTCGCTCCGAGGCTGTAAATATCGGCCCGGACGTCGATCTCACCCTCGCCGAGTGCCTGTTCGGGCGCGAGAAAATCGACGGTGCCGACGATCGCGCCCTTGTCCAGCATCTCCGTCAGGTTGTCGCCCTCGCTCCGGAGCGACCGGGCCAGCCCCATGTCCAGAATCTTGACCGTCCCGTTCGACGCCAGGATCAGGTTCGCGGGCTTGATGTCGCGGTGAACGAACCCCTTCTCGTGCGCGTGTTGAAGGCCGGCTGCGGCCTGCGCGATGTACCCCACGGCCTGCGACGGTGCGACCGGCGTACCGCGTTCGAGGAGCTGGTCGAGCGTGCGACCCTCCACGAATTCGAGTGCCAGGTAGTAGACGTCACCCTGCTGAGCCACGTCGTGAATGCGAACGATGTTCGGGTGGTCGAGAGCCGCCGCAGCGCGGGCCTCGCGCATGAACCGCTCGATACTCACCTTTTGATCGAGCCCGCGCTGGGAGCGCAACACCTTGAGCGCGACGCGCCGGCGCAGCGCGCCGTGTTCCGCGAGGTACACGGACCCCATTCCGCCCTGGCCGAGTACGTCCTGAATGACGTACTGTCCGAGCTTGAAGCCCTTGTGCCGCCCGGAGAGGAACTGCTTCGCTTGAAAGCGAGTGAGTAAGCCCTCGCGAACGAGAACTTCAGCGGCCCGGATCGGTTCGTCGGGGAGATCGCGAATTTCGGCCAAGCGCTCGTCGAACGCGCCCGGGGAGTGAATCCCGCTCCCGCGGATCAGAGCCAGAAGCTCCGCGGTGCTGGCCGGCACAGGTAATGCTGGCATCGTTTCGTGTCACGCGAGAAAGGAACGGGAACCGCGAAAAGAAAGGGCGACGTGTTCGCGGCATAGCCCCGAAACATAGCTTACCTTTTCCGATCGTGCTGTCGCAATAATTATCCGCGTCCCAGAATTCGGTTGTTCGCTAACCGGAATAATCGGACCTGACAAAGCACTGGTTCGGATGTGAAGGCGATCTGAATGGTCAGAACAGTGCCGTGCGTGTTGCAGCTAAATCTTCTCATGGAAAATATTTGCATCCAGAGAAGGTAGCGCGAAAAGTCAGGTCTCTACTCCGACAATTTGCAGCCAGCGATCCTCCAACATGCGGGCGTAAGCCACCGCGTCTATTCCGTGAGCGCCGAGCGCGAAGGCATCGTTCGCCTCGACCAGCAAGGTGCGCCCGTCAGCAGTAACTCCAAAATCCAGAGCGTAAGCAACCGGGCCGGACGAGTACCCCTCGACGGCCCGACGCACGGTGTCGCTATTCGATACCACAGACCACTCGCCCCTGTAGTGAGCCAGGCCCACGACCGCGCCACGGTGAACGAAGTAGCGCCATTCCGACACGAACGCAACCGGCTCGGCCGTCTGAATGCGGGTGTCGTCATTAAGGTGCTGTAACCGTGCCAATTCGGACGCACCGGTAACAACCGCACCCGCGAACGATTTGGTCTCCACAAGCGGTTTAATGAACAGCGAAACTGCATCGGGAGAACGGAATCGCTCGCGCACGGCCCCGAGTGTCGATTCGCAAATCTCTCGACCGGCGAACTCCAGCAGCGGAGCGGGAAGATCGAGGGGTAACGGTACGGTCGCGCCGATTTGTCGCAGTGCCATGTGAACCGCGACAGTTCCCCCAACAACCAGAGTGCGCGGATCAAGCGGAAGGCACTTTTGAGTCAGATCATCCCACTCGAAGAAATCGAGCGGGTACCCGAGGTGCGAAAATCCACGCCAAGCGGCGTAGCACGCTTCGCTGGCGATTTCACCGCCGGACCTCTTGATGTAGACGCGCCGCAACCTCATTCGCCCTATTCCCACCAAACGAATAGAGTTCCGATTCGGTTCGACTGCGAACGGCGCCCATCTTTGGCAACGGGGCACCCACTCATTTCAACACAACCAGCTGCCCATTACGGCTTCGGAGCAGGGACCGTGGGCAGTCCGCCGCAAGCCGGGTTGCAGTTGCCACTGAAGCAGGACACTTGCGGGCCGTCACACGGTCCGCCGCGCTTGAAGTAGCCCCCGAAGAGGTCTTCAAATGTGCCCTTGCTCGGCACGAAGATCCGGTCGCCCGGGAGCAGTTGGTAGTTCGTCGAAGTATCGCCGAGTTGCACGATGTTCGTGTAGCACACCGGCAACACGGTCCGGCACCCGTCGGGGAGCGAGGGGCGGGCGACGATGATGTTTTGCAGCGACGCCCGGCGCGTCGGCCCGCCCGCCTGCGTGATCGCCGAGAGCACGGTATCGTGCCCCGTGACCGGGAACGCGCCGGGAGCGTTCACTTCGCCGAGCACGTAGAACACTTTCCCCGGGCGCGCGAGTAGACGAACCGTCATGGGCACGGCCTTCTTTTCCTTCGCCGCGACCGTGTCGCGGACTACCGCTTCAACTTCTGGTAGCGTCTTCCCCGCGACTACAGGGCGCCCGTATTGGCCGAGGTCGATGGTACCGTCGGGCTGCACCGGCTGATCCGGCGGGAGCCGGACCGGGGCATCGAGTTCGACCGGCTGCACAAGCAGCGTGTCACCGGCTTCCACGATGTGAGCGGGGAGTAGGGACATCGCGAGTTCGCGCGGCACCGGCGCGGGAACGGGGGCCGTGTCGCGCACGGCCTTCGCGTTCTTACTAAGAGGATTGGTCGGTGTGCTGAACCCGAGCGATTCGCCCACGGTCGAGCACCCGGTTGTAACGAGTATCATTAGGCCGAGGGCGCCGAAGACCCGCGTGCGAATTGCCATAACACCGACTCCTTTCCAACTTATCCGGAGCATCGGTGTTATCGGGTCGCACGGAACCTCCTCTTAAACCGTTCTTACTGCTACCTCCCAAACTGCGCCACTTCTCGGCACGACCCGGCTACCTGTTGCTCATGGAACTGCTCGAACCAAGTCCGAGAATGCCAGCCGCTTCGGCCGGAAGTACGTACCGCGACAGGAAGAACCGCACAGCCTGATCGGTCAGAATCGCCCCGACGTTCACACGCACAATCGGGTTACTCGTCGACCCAGTAATCGTGAGACGCACCGTTCGATTCGAGAGAAAATCACTCACGTCGCGGATCAACCCGATCGGGACCGGGCCGATTGCAGGTACACGCAGCCCGAACACCCGCAGCGCACGAACATCGGGACCGATCGTTCCCGTGTGCGCGACCACGTTCAGGTCCACGCGGCCACTGGTCGCAATTGTTCCCTCCGCGAACAACTGTGCGGCCGGGTTCGCCAGTGCGAGCCGCTCAACGCGGAACACGCCCTTACTCAGATTCGCGCGCACGTCGCCCGACTGGAACGGCTTGACGAGTCCGGTGGTGTTCAGGAACGGCGTGACCTGACGCAGAATCGGGATTTCCTTCACCGACGTGTTGTTCAGACTGGCGATTAAGGTACCGCTCACGTCGTCGAACGAGCGCACGCGGGTGCCCTTCAGGTCGAACCGCCCTGTAAGCCGTCCGCTACCCAAAAGAGCATTCTCGCCGAGTTCCGGCGCGATCGTTCGCAGCGGTACGTCGGCGAACTTCACCTCTCCGTCCAGGCGCGTTTCCGTGCCCCAATCGAGTGACAAATCGGCTCGGGCGCGTCCGGACCCGGCCTGGACCGACGCCTCACGCACGGTGAACCGCCCGTACCCGCCCGCTGCGCTCGAAAAGGTGAACGGTACCCGAAGGTCGGTCACCTGAACGCCGGACACGCTCCCACGTGGGAGCGTCACCGTGCCCGACCCTCGCATTTCGCCCCCGAGCCGGGCGTGAACGACCAACGAAACCGGTCCGTCGAGTAGATCGTTGGAGCCACTGAACGGCGCGAGGAGCTTCTTCGCATCCGCGCCACTGAGTGCCAGCGTGAAGAAGTTGCGCTGGGTTTGTTCGAGCCGCACCTGTCCGCGTGCGCGGAGTTCACCGCCGGCTACGCGCCCGGTAACATCGGAGAGTTGCAGGACGCCGTCGCGCATCACCAGCAACCCCACCAGCTCTTGCGAGACGAGCGTTCCGCCCCATTCGAGGCGCGTGAGGGTGATGCGCCCGGAACCGGTCGAGAGGTCGTTCTCGAAGTCGAAGTTCGCGTCGAGCCGCCCGCGGAGCGGTTCGAGCGCGCTGAACCCGATGCCACTCGCGAGTCGCGCGAGGTCCACGCCGGTTAACTTGAACGATCCGCGGTCGCGCTTCCCCTGTCCACCTGGCTCCTTGTCCTTCTTCTGGCCCGGGTAACGCCCCTTGATGTCAAACGACCCGCCGAGTGTCTTGCCTTCAAGTTCGTACTCCACCGCGCCGCCCTTGAGAGCGGCCTTACCGGTCAGGCGCTCTGCGGGGATGCCCTGAACGGTCAACTTCGGCGCGGTGATGTCCACATCGAGGTTGCCCACGCGCCCCTGTCCCTCCTTTGCAGGGGGGATTTCGCCACCGATCTTCCCGGACACCTTCCCAGCGATCTTGACAGGGAAATCCGGCACCAATTCTGCTGCGCCGCCCGCATCCAGGTCTTTGAACTCCACCCCGAAGGCACCCGCCTTGTCCGCAGCGAACGGTACATTGGCGGAACCGTTGAGCGTGCCACCGAAGGCGTTTGCCTTGAGGTCGGAAACTACCAGCTTTTCGGGGGTCAGTTCCCACTTCAGTTCGACATGATTAGCCGTCGATTGGGCGAGCGTAAGTTTCGTGGCCTTGATGCGACCCGTCGCGGTGTACGCGAGTGGTGAGATCGTGCCCGTCAGGCGCGACTCCGTTTCCAGAAAGCCCTCAACGGGAGCGGGGAGTTGTGCTTCGGGAACCAGTTTCCGCAAGTCGGTGATGCTCGTGCCGGTCGTTTTCACCGTGGCTGAGAACGGGTATTTGCCGGTTAACCCGAGCGTTGCTTCCGCGCCAACGGGAATACCTTCCAGAGTGACGTTCGCTTCTTTGAGTGTTGCGACGCCCTTTGCGACCGTGGCCGTGAGCCGGATGTCTTTTGCGCTGCGGCTCTCCACAACGAGTTCGGACGAAGTTAGTTCAGCCGAGCCGTTCCACTCGTTGGGGTCCGAGAGCTTTTCGTAAGGTGCCTTCATCGCCACTTTGCCAGAAACAGCGCCCTTCAGAGCGAGTTTGAAGTCGGGTAATGCCTTGAGAACTTCGCCGAGCGGAATCTTGTCAATGGTTAGCGCGGCGCTCACGTCGCCCGGCGGCGATGTCATGGCCGTGAGCGTTCCGCGAAACGTGCCGGATTGTGGCCCACTTTGGCTCGATTGATCGATCTTCCCGCTGAGATCGGTGAGGGTGAACTTCCCGTCCTGGTAGATCATGTTCGCGGAGATATCGCGAAGCGTCAGTCCTTCGAGTGTGAGCGATGGTGACGAGATCTTCCCCGTGAACTTGTAAGCCGCTTGGCTCACGGCCTGTGATACGGGGACCGCGATCGTCGCTTCCGCGCTCACTTTTCCGCTAATCTTGTAGTTGATCTTCACCTTCAGCTTTTCGAGCAATTCGGCGATGTTGATGTCACGGAAGCGGATGGTCGCGTCGAGCGTCGGTTCGCCGCCCTTAGCGGGCTCCTTCTTGTCGTCCTTTTTCGGTGGATCGGCAGGTTTCTTTTCCTGCCGCGCCGAGTTGCGCACGGGGGCCTTCGAGGGGCGCGTGTTGCTCGCGTTTTCCTTGTGCTGTTGGAACTCGTACTGACTTCCGGCTTTCCGCAAGTGGATCGGGATGTCGTCGCCGGGGAAGCCGACGACTTTCACATCCGTAATCACGCCGTCGCCACCGCCGCTCGGTTCGATCCGCCCGTCAGAATAAACCCGCAACACGAGGTCCGCGCTGCCTTTCAGCTTGCCTTCGATATCCTTTGGCAACTTCCACTCGGGCGGCAGCTTCTTGAGATCGAGGTTCGCGGCCGAAGCCTTCAAGGTGATAACGGTCGGTTCCGGACCGAAGTCTGCGTCGCCATCGACTGTGATCGACCCGCCCGCGAGCTCGGCCTTCGCGCCGACGAGCGTCACCTTCGCGCCCGTTATGCTGATTTGGCCGGTCACATTCGCGAGAGTCATATTTGCATCGGGAAGGGTAAGAGCAATTGCCGCAGGTTTGAGATCTACCGCGTAGTGAACGTCGCTCGCCGAATCGAGCCACAAACGCAGCGCAATGGCTCCGCGTCCGTCGGGCTTCACCCGCTGCCACACCGACGCGGGTACGAACGGGATCGATCCGAGTTGGTGCATCGTGAGCGGGCCGTCGTCGGTCGCGAGTCGAACTTCGCCCGTCGAACCGTTCCGGGCCACGTCGCCAGAAATCGTCCACTTCGACCACGCGGGGTCGTCGATCGTACCGGACAACTTCACGTGATCGCCGGCCGGCGTGACGGAAGCGTTGAGGTTCTGTAGGGCGAACTCCGGGCGCCCGTCCTGTCGAATGGTGAGCCGTCCGTCGGCGAGGGTGATTGTGGGGAGTTCGCCACCTCCCTCTCCTCCACCCTCCGGAAACTTGGGTAGCGTGGTGATGACATTGCCATCAGCGCCGACGTGGAGCGTCAGGTTAACTCCCCGAAGCGTCACCGTTTTCGGCGCGATGCGACTCGTGGCTAGTCCGAACAGTGAGATATCGGCCGAGGCGTCCTCAACCGCGAAGACTTCTGCTTTGCTCGGGTCCGGCGCGGCCGGGTCGAATACTCGCATCCCGATCGTTGATGTGGCCAGTCCGAGCCGAACGCTCGTCACCTCAACCGGCATCCCGATTTGCGCGGTGATCTTCCGACTCACAAGCTCCTTACCCGCAGCGGTGCCCAAATACGCTCCGATACCGACACGAACGAGGATCACGAACGCGAGACACACCCCGACACCGTAAAGTGCCCACCGGATTGCCGAACGTGCTTGAATCATGGTGCGGTCCCCGCTCGTGTCGCGTTCATTCACGCTAACCAATGCTGCAAGTGGCTGCACATCCTGTTCCAACCGTCTGCCCGCATTAGAGCTGTTTCACCCGGTACGGACGGCATTCTCGTAACAATTCGCACATTTTCTGACGTCAATTCGCATGACGTGTGAGGCTAACGGGATCAGGGACAGTGCGAGCTGTGGCAATCTGCGCAGCACGCGCGTTGTGGCCGAGGAAGTGCGGGGCCGTACCTTAACAGCCGGGCAGAAGTCACAACGAGAAATATCGGGAGCCGGAACCGTTCTATGATCGTCACGCTCCTGTTCCTCGCGGCCTGCTTCGTAGCTTTCACGAACGGGGCCAACGCCAACTTCAAGGGCGTGGCCTCGCTGTACGGCAGCAACACCACCACTCTCCGCACAGCCGCCCTCTGGGGGACAGCGACCACGTTCGTGGGGTCGATTGTGGCGCTGTTCCTGGCAGAAGGGATGCTCTCTGCGTTCCGTGGGCGCGGAGTTGTACCGGACGAACTGGTCGCGTCCCGGGATTTTGTCTGCGCTGTGGCTATTGGTGGGGCACTCACGAGTTTTCTGGCCACGCGGCTCGGGTTTCCCGTCTCCACCACGCATGCCTTGGTTGGCGCACTGGCCGGAGCGGGGTTGGCTGGTAGCGGCGAGGTACGGTTCGAGGCGCTCGGAAAGCTGTTCTTTTATCCGCTGTTTTTCAGCCCTATCGTTGCGGCAGTCGCGGGTGCGGTGGTTTACTTGCTTCTGAGAGCCGTTCGTTTGATGCCGGACCACCGCACACCGTTATTGGATGTGTTGCATTTCCTGAGTACCGGAGCAGCGAGTTTCGCACGCGGACTCAACGACACACCGAAGATGGTCGCCCTGATACTCGCGGTGCCGGGACTGGGCGTTCACTGGGGGTTCCTGATCGTCGCAGTCACCATCGCTCTAGGCGGATTGCTAGACATCAAGCGTGTTGCGGAAACACTCGGCAAAAAGGTCACGGGAATGAACCCCGGTCAGGGGTTCGCGGCCAGCTTGGTTACCGCCGGGTTGGTGACCACAGCGAGCCTTCACAGCCTGCCGGTAAGCACAACCCACGTCAGCGTCGGCTCTCTGTTCGGAATGGGCGTGGCCTCGCGACAAGTTCACTGGCGCAAGGTGGTCGAGATCCTGCTCGCGTGGATCAGCACGGTGCCGTGTGGGGCGCTTCTTGCGGCACTCGCCTATACGCTCATCACGCGGTTCTAGTGCCGGCCCGTCATCGGAGATTCAACACTTCCTCTACCTGCACCCTCGTCGTTAGAATCGGCCACCGTAGTGCTTGCGCTCGGCAAGCACCCGTGTTCGCTCGCTGCGGGCGGACCTACAACGATTGGGCCTCACCGACTCGCACCCACCGTCCGCGACACGGCAAAGGAGCCTGTTCGATGAACGTCAGGTGGTCGCTCTCCATTTGCTTCTTGTTCGTACTGGCCGCCCACGCACCTGCGGCCGAACTCGATCTGACACGAGCCGTCGTCGTCACCCCTCCGAACATCTCCGGACCGTCGGCGAAAGCGGTCCAGATGCTCCTCGAGGAGGTAGACACGCGGGCGATGGTTCACTGGGATCGGGCCGCGAAGTGGCCGGCCGCAGGCACGCCGGTTGTAGTGGTGGGGCAGGCTGATGAGGTCCGCGCGCTGCTCGAAAAACAGGGCATTGCCGTCCCAAAATCGGCTACACAGCCCAAGCCCGAAGGCTACCAGATCGGTACCGCGATCGGTGGAGCGAACCCGGTCGTATGGGTCGCGGGGAACGATCCGCGTGGGGTGCTGTTCGGTACCGGGCGCTTGCTCCGCGAACTGCGTCTCGGGCGCTTGAAAGTGACCCTCGCTGACAACTTTAAAGCGGAATCGGCCCCGACCACCACACTCCGCGGGCACCAGATCGGCTATCGCCCGAAGACCAATTCCTATGACGGCTGGACTGTCGCGATGTGGGAGCAGTACATTCGCGACCTTGCCGTCTTCGGGTGCAACGCCGTTGAACTGATCCCGCCTCGATCCGATGACACCCCCGACAGTCCGCTGTTCCCGCTTCCGCAACAGCGCATGATGACGGAAGTTTCACGCATCGCCGGCGAATACGGGCTGGACGTGTGGATCTGGTACCCGGCGATGGACCGGGACTACGCCGACCCGAAAACGGTCGAATCGGCACTCAAAGAATGGGCCGCGGTGTTCCAGGCGCTCCCGCGAGTGGATGTCGTATTTGTTCCCGGGGGCGACCCCGGCCACACGCAGCCGAAAGTGCTGTTCGATCTGCTGGAGCGGCAAACCGCGAACCTGAAGAAGTACCATCCGAAAGCGACGATGTGGATGTCGCCGCAGAGCTTCATTGGCTCGTGGATGGACGAGTTCTACGAACTGATTCGCCGCGAACCCTCCTGGCTGACGGGCGTGGTACACGGTCCGCAAACTCGGGTTTCGCTCCCGAAGCTCCGGGCCGCGGTGCCGCAGAAATTCCCCATCCGTGACTACCCGGACATCACCCACAGCCGCCAGTGCCAGTACCCGGTTCCGGACTGGGACGTCGCGTTCGCGCTCACTCAGGGGCGCGAGGGGTGTAACCCGCGTCCCGTTCAGACGGCTCGCACGTTCCGGTACGGGCGCGCGAACACGATCGGGTTCATCACCTATTCCGAGGGGTGCCACGACGACGTCAACAAAATGGTCTGGAGCGCTCTGGGGTGGGACGACAAGGCGGATTTGACGGAAGCGCTGCGCCAGTACGGGCGGTACTTCGTTAGCCCTACGCTCGGGGACCGCTTCGCTGACGGGCTTCTGGCGCTGGAGAAGAACTGGGACGGGCCGGTTCTCTCGAACACCGGGATCGATGAAACGCTGAAGCTGTTCCAGGAAATGGAACGAGACGCTGGTCCGCGGGAGAAGCTGAGTTGGCGCTACCAACAGGCGCTTTACCGGGCCTACTACGACGCTTACGTTCGTGCCCGGCTCAAACACGAGACGGCTGCACTGGACGCAGCCGTCGCTAAACTTCGTGGCGCTAAAACCTTCGGCGCCGTGAAAGCCATTGCCGAAGCCGAAGCCATTCTCGATCGAGCCGCAAAAGAATCGGCTGCTCCCGGGCTACGCTGGCGCCTCAACGAACTGGCCGAGGCACTCTTTCAGAGCATTCGGGCACAGCTCAGCATTTTGAAGCATCACGGGATGCCCGGTCGAGGGAACAACCTCGACACGGCCGACGTTCCACTCACTGACGCGGCGTGGCTGCGTACCGAAATGACGGCCGCGAAGGAACTCAAGGACGAGTCCGCGCGGCTGGACCGACTGAACGCCGCGGTGAACCGGACCGCCCCCGGTCCCGGTGGGTTCTACGACGACTTCGGTGACCCGAAGCGCCAACCGCACCTCGTCCGCGGACCGGGGTGGGAGAAAGACCCGGGGTTCGACGAATCGCCGCAATGTGCTTTCAGTATGCGAATCGGAGTTCCGCGAGCGTGGTGGCACTACGCCGAGACGCATTACGAAACGCCTCTGCGTGCGCAGTACGAAGGGCTCGATACGTTCGCTACGTACCGGGTGCGGATCGTGTACGGTGGACAGGAGGGGCGGAAGGTGCGTCTGACCGCGGGCGATGGCCACGAGGTTCACGCGCCGCTGGCGAAGCCGTTCGAGCCGGTCGAGTTCGACGTCCCCGCTGTGGCCACTGCCGGTGGCAAGTTAACACTGACTTGGACACCCGAACGCGGCGCCGGCGGACCGGGGCGCGGGTGCCAGGTGTGTGAAGTGTGGATCATCAAGCGCCCGGGAGTGAATCCTAACGCGCCCCGGGATCATCAGCGGTGAGGTATTCCTGCCCTTTGAAGTCCAGGGTGCCCGTAGACGGTTACGAACCTCCAACTATGCCTTTTTCATCCGCTTGAAGTCGTCTGTGGGCGGGAGATTCGGATTGCCGGTCAACCGCCCACCCCGCTCCTGCAAGGCCAGTGCGTCGGCACCGACGTAAATCACGCTACCGAAGTATTTGGATTTCTCGTAGACGTGCCCGAACGCTTTGGAGATTTGCCGGTACAGGCGCGTGGTATCCCCAGTCGAGTTGTTCGCTTCGATCCAGCCACAAATGACGGTCTTCTTCCGAAACACGCCGTTCGGTGTAAGTTGAATGGCTACTTTGAAACTGCGCCCGTCCAAATCATACCACCGTTGTCCCTCAATCGGTGGGGTCGCTCGAAGCCGGATCTTTGGTTGCTCCGGGAATACCCAGTACCTCGGCCCATCGAAGTATTTCTTGGAGACGACCGTCCCCAAGTCGGGGAGTGACAACAGCCCCTTAAAAAACGTGTAGGCTTTTTCCGGGTACGAAGTGTCGGGGACGAAATAGAGGTTCGAGAACAATTCGTTCGACGCGACAAGGAGTTCGTAATCCGCCTTGGTCGCGAAGTATTGGACGCGCGGCATTAGTCATTCCTGCCAAACGATCAGCTCACTGACCGACGACATTAGCCAGGTTACTCGAAATTGCGAGAAGATGCCTTCTCTAGTGGATCTGCTGGACACTTCCGGGCTTGGTTTTCCGCGCGGCACGAAGTTCGCATTGCGAGGAAACGTATATCGCCCCTCCCGCGGCGAGACCTCAAAATAGCCGAGATCGTTGATGAAGGTCTTCCATTGCGATCACTGCGATCACCTCGTGTTCTTCGAGAGCGTCCGCTGTGTCCGCTGTGAGCACCCGCTCGCCTACCTTCCGGATTTGGGGGTAACAGGATCGCTCGATATTATCGGTGACGGCCTGTGGAAGTCCCCGCTCGCCCGAGCCGAGGGAAAGACGTACAGGCTCTGCCAAAACTACACCGAGCACAACGTCTGCAATTGGGCACTGCCCGCGGACGATGACAACCCTTATTGCCAATCCTGTCGGTTAACTCGCGTCATTCCCGATCTGGCACCGACCGGAAACAAAGAGGCTTGGTACAAACTCGAAGTCGCCAAGCGACGCTTACTGTACACGTTGCTCGCACTCAAACTGCCGATCGCGAGCAAACAGGATCAGGAAGCGACCGGGCTGGCGTTCGAGTTCCTCGCCGACCCGACCGATCCGGACGCGCCCGCGGTGCTGACAGGCCACAGTAACGGTCTGATTACCGTTAACATCGCCGAAGCAGACGACGCCGAACGCGAGCGCCGACGGCACCAGATGCGGGAGCCGTACCGGACCGTGCTCGGTCACTTCCGCCACGAGATCGGCCACTACTATTGGGATGTGCTCGTCAAAGACGGCCCGGCACTCGACCGCTTCCGCGAACTGTTCGGCGACGAGCGCGAGGACTACGGCCAGGCGCTCGACCGCTACTACAAAACCGGCGCGCACCCGGATTGGCAGGAACGCTTCATTTCCGCCTACGCGACCGCGCACCCCTGGGAAGATTGGGCCGAAACCTGGGCGCACTACCTACACATGACCGACACGCTCGAAACGGCCATCGGCTGCGGGTTATCGGTGAAGCCAAAGCGAGTGGGCGAACCGGTGATGAAGCCGGAAACGAAGGCGGTCGCTCCCACGCCGTCCGCGTTCGAGGCGATGCTCAGTGACTGGCACGCGCTCACTTACGTCCTGAACAACCTCAACCGCGGACTGGGATTAGCCGACGGCTACCCGTTCGTGATTTCGGCACCAGTGATCGAGAAGTTGCGGTTCGTGCACGAAGTGGTGTCGACCCCAACTGTTAAAACGGCGCCGGTTATGGCCCCGATCTAGTCGTCTTCAACGGCGACATCGACGGACACTTTAATGGCGTGTTGCCCGCCACCGAGAATCACCCCTTTGAGCGGGCTTACGTCGTCGTAGTCCCGCCCCCAGGCGAGCAGAATGTGCCGCTCCTGCGGAATCTGGTCGTTCGTCGGGTCCAGATCCACCCACCCGTAGTCACCACAGAACAGACTCACCCAGGCGTGAGTCGCGTCCGCACCAATCAGACGCGGGCGTCCCGGAGGCGGTAGTGTAGACAAGTACCCGCTGACGTACCGCGCCGCTAACCCGAGGGACCGGAGGCACGCGAGCAACAGGTGCGCGAAGTCCTGACACACCCCGCGGCGCTTCTCGAACACTTCCGCGACCGGCGTCGCCACGGTGGTGGCCCGCGGGTCGTACACGAACCCGGTGTGAATCCGGTTCACGAGGTGGAGGGCCGCGTCCAAAATCGAGCGCCCGGGTGTGAACGAAACGGCGGCGAACTCGGCGTACCGCGGATCGGCCGCGGCGAACCGGGAATCGAACACGAACTGGTACGCATCGAACCAGTCCGGGGCGCGGTCGTGCCCCAACCGGTCCCGGACGCGCTCCCACGCGGGCGTCGCGCCCGGAACAATGTCCAGAGGCGGTTCAACCGCGATCCGGTGCTCTACTCGCACCGTCAATTCGCGGTGCGGTTCCTGGATGGTGAAGTAGTGGACCGGGTTACCGAAATAATCGACGCGCTCCTCGATCACGGCCGGGCCGGGCGAAATCGACAGAATCGAAGGCTCGGATTGCTGCCGGGAGCATTCCCGGATGAACAGGTGCGCGACGTTCTGACAGAGTGAAACCGATTCGGTGTACTCGTAAGCGGTGACGTGCGTAATCGCATAGCGCGTCACAACGGCTCTCCCGAGTCGGCCCCGGTCCGGCGAATCGGGTCGGGGGTCGCCATGTGGCGCGAGGTCTGGAGGTGGCTGAGGTACTGCTGGGTGATCGCGTCGGACAGAATCGGGAGCCACCCGCCCACGTGGTTGAGCAGATCCCGCAGCCCCGGGCGCACACCATCTTCAACCATTGCGAGGCGCTCCGGCTCGGCCAACCGCACGGAGCCGAGCGCGGCCAGCGCGAACCGCTGTTCCGGAGAGCGTATGCTTACGGTCGGGCGCGGCAAGTGATCCACATCATCAACCAGAGCCGCGAGTTGCGTGGCCAGCGAGCGCGGGTTGGTTTCGTCCTCGACAACCAGGTCGAGCACCGCTTCTGCGCGAAGGCTACTCAGGTACCGGCGCCGGTAGGTCATCCCGCTATCCACCACTTCCAGCACCGCGTCGAGCACCGGTCCTTCGTGCTCAGCGGTCGTCACGAGCGTCGCCCGTAGCAGCCCGATCAGGTACATCGCCCGTTCCAACTTGCGGCCCATGTTCAGGAACCGCCACCCTTCCCCGCGGGTCATGCTCTCGGAAACGAGCCCGCCGAACGCGGCCAGGGTGGTGACGGTTCGGTTCAACAGGTCGAGTACATCAGCCGGAGTCGGTTCGTCGTCATCAGTATCGGGGGTGAGTTCTCCCGGAAGCGCACTCAAAGTGTTGACCACGCGCCACATATCGAGTGAGATCAGATCCCGAACGACCGAGGCCACGAGCCGAACGCACCGAACGACGGACACGAGGCTGTTCGAGTCCGATGCGGCGAATACCGCCGGGAGCACGCGAGCGAACGGATCGTCTGACGTGTTCGCACGCAGTGGCTTGTGATCGCCCTGTGCCGCAAGAGCAGCGAAAAGCGAGGGCAGCTCCGGGCTGTCGACCAAGCCGGACCGTTCGGTCAACCGAACCACGATCCCGCGGAGGAGCCGCGTCAGCCCTTCGGCGCGTTCCGCGTACCGGCCGAGCCAGAACAGGTTGTCCGCGGCGCGACTCGGCAAATCGCCACCGGACCGCGTCAGTGCGACCCGATACCCCGCGGCCGGGAGCAGACTGAAGTCGCTCACCTCGGTATCCGCGAGCACCCAGGTGTCCTTGCTCCCGCCCCCGCGCTGCATCGACACGACGGTCGTGTCTGACGAAGCACTCACTCGCGTCAATCCGCCCGGCATGAACGCGAACCCGCCCCGAGAATCGGCCGCGAGGTACGAGCGGACGACCAACTTCCGCGGAACGAGCCGGTTCCCGTCCAGAACGGGCGTCGCGGACAAGTCGATGCGCTCTTGCGCAACGAAATCGCGCGGTCGGTTCCGAATTCGGGCCGCAAGAGCCGCGCGCTGAGTCGTGGACAGGTCCGACGGAAACTCCGGCTCCATCCGGCTCGCCGGGAACGCCGGTTTGATGACGAGATCGGCCAAGTGATCGAGTACGTAGCGAAGTGACTCCGGGTCACCGCACCACCACGTGGGTACGGAGTCGAGGAGCAGTTCCTCACCTAAAAGCGTTCGGCATAATCGCGGAAGGAACGCGGGGAGCGCCGGGGTTTCCAGTAACCCGGTGCCGAGCGCGTTCGCCACCGCGACGTTACCGCTCCGGACCGCGTGCACAAGCCCCGGCACCCCCAAGAAGGAATCCGGGCGCAGTTCGAGCGGATCGCAGAAGTCATCGTCCAGTCGGCGGAAGATCACTTCCACCGGTTGCAACCCGCCGAGCACTTTGAGGAAGACGCGATTGTCCCGCACCGTAAGGTCGCCGCCCTCGACGAGCGTGTAACCGAGATATCGCGCGAGGTAGGCGTGCTCGAAATACGTCTCGTTGTACGGCCCGGGGGTGAGCAGAACGACGCGCGGGTTGTCCTTGTTCCGCGGTGCGAGCGACCGGAGCGTGTCTCGCACGGTCTGGAAGAACAGAGCCAACCGATTCACACGGCAATCGCGGAACGCTTCCGGGAGCGTCCGCGTCATCACGATGCGGTTTTCGAGCGCGTACCCAGCGCCTGAAGGAGCCTGGGTGCGGTCCCCGATCACCCGCCAGTTCCCGTCGGCCCCGCGCCCGAGGTTCGCCGCGTAGAGGTGGAGGTATCGCCCACCTGGAACTCGTACCCCGTGAACGGGCCGAAGGAACCCGGGGTTCGGAACAACCAGTTCCGGCGGAAGTACGCCGTCTTTCAGGAGCCACTGTGGGCCGTAAAGATCAGCGAGGACGAGTTCTAAGAGTTGTGCCCGCTGAACGAGTCCGTGTTCGAGGGCCGCGGCTTCGATGTTCGGGATGAGGAGCGGGATCGGATCGAGTTGCCAGGGGCGGGCAATGCCGTCGGGGTCGCCGTAAACGTTGTAAGTGACACCGTTTTCGCGGATCAGATCTTTCGCTTCGCGCCACCGCCGGGCCATCTCGATCGGCCCGAGTTCTTGCAGCGAACCAAAGAATTTCGCCCAGTGGGGGCGGGATTTCCCGTTGCGGTCGATCGCTTCATCGAAACCGGCCGGCACCTCATACCCCGACCGGGGGTCAGTGCCCGGTGGAGCATGGGGGTCGGTCGGCTCGTATGAA
Organism: Gemmata massiliana; assembly: GCA_000531095.1. GTDB lineage: Bacteria > Planctomycetota > Planctomycetia > Gemmatales > Gemmataceae > Gemmata > Gemmata massiliana. The sequence continues at coordinate 622,954 of HG799466.1, forward strand.
CGGTGTTCTGGCATCCGGGGTACGGGGGGCAGGTACAAAGGACAATGCCGGACCACAACCAGCGGTCCGGCTCCCCGACCCCTGAGCTGCGATGTCTGTCCCGTTTACATCATTCTACCGCATCAATTGACACGCGGCCGAGGACCGCCGATTCTTTATCCCGAGCCGGCGCCCGATATTGTGCCGGTTTAGGCCGGCGCAAATCAAGTGTGAATGGGAACTCAGCGTCCGGCTCTTCCGGCGGCGCGCTCACCGGACCGGGCGTATGACCGAACGCGAAGAACCGGGCGATCCGCCGACTTTCGGCCGCGAGCGCATTCACCGGGAAGTCTTCGAGTGCCCGCCCGCCCGGGTGCGCGACGTGGTAGGTGCAGCCACCGATGCTCCGATCGTTCCAGGTGTCCAACACGTCGAAGACAAGCGGCGCGTGAACGGGGATCGTCGGGTGCAAACAACTCGGGGGCTGCCACGCACGGTACCGGACGCCCGCCACAAATTCCCCGTTCGTCCCGGTCGGGTGCAGCGGAACGCGACGGCCGTTACACGTCAGAAGGTGACGCGGATCGGTCAGCCCGCGCACCTTCACCTGAACCCGTTCGACCGAGGAATCGACATACCGGCTCGCTCCCCCACCACTCGGCTCCTCACCTAGCACGTGCCAGGGTTCGATCGCGGTTCGGAGTTCCAGATTCACGCCGCGGCTAGTAGCCGTGCCGAGGACCGGGAACCGGAACTCCACGTGCGGCGTGAACCAGGCCGGATCGAGCGCGTAACCGCCGTGGGCGCGGAGTTCGTCCAGCGCGTCCGTAAAATCCTCGTGGACGAAGTGCGGCAGCATGAACTTGTCGTGGAGTGCGGTTCCCCAGCGCACGAGTTTGTGTTCATACGGTTTGCGCCAGAACCACGCGACGAGCGACCGCATCAGGAGCATCTGGGCACAGCTCATCCGCGCGTGCGGCGGCATCTCGAACGACCGCAATTCCAACAGCCCACGCCGGCCCTCTGCAGAGTCCGGGCTGAACAGCTTGTCGATGCAGAACTCGGCGCGGTGTGTGTTGCCGGTGAGATCGGTGAGCAGGTGCCGGAACAAGCGATCGACGAGCCACGCGGGGGGACTTCCTCCCGCGCGCACTTGGCCGAACGCGATCTCCAGTTCGCGGAGCGCATCGTGTCGGGCTTCGTCCACTCGCGGGTGCTGGCTCGTGGGGCCGATAAACAGCCCGCTGAACAGGTACGACAGCGACGGGTGATTGTGCCAGAACCCGACGAGGCTCTTGAGCAGGTCCGGTCGACGCAGAATCGGGCTATCGGCGGGTGTGGGCCCGCCGATCACGACGTGGTTCCCGCCGCCGGTCCCGGTGTGCCGGCCGTCGAGCATGAACTTCTCGGTACACAGCCGGGATTGCCGTGCTTCTTCGTAAAGCGTGGTGGTGATGTGAACGAGTTCGTCCCAGGAGTGCGCCGGGTGCATATTCGCTTCGATCACGCCGGGATCGGGTGTGATCGAGAAGTGATTCACCCGGTGATCGTGTGGCGGCTTGTACCCCTCAATGAGCACGGGCCGGTCGAGTTCGGCAGCCGTTGATTCGATCGCGGCGACGAGTTCGAGGTAATCCTCCACGAAGCGGGCCGGCGGCATGAATACGTGCAGTTTGCCGTTCCGCGGTTCGACACACAGCGCGGTGCGGACCACGTTGCTCGGAGCCGGGCTGTGAGCGCTCCCATTACTCGATGGCAGGTGCGACCCAAAAGGTCGGCGGTGCCGGCCGTCGTGAGCACCCGTCGGGCGCCCCCAGACATCGAGCGGCGAATCAGGTGCGGTGCGCGCGAGGCCGGCCGGGATCGCGGGGCCGATGGGGTGCCTCGGCAACGGCCCGCGTGGGGCAAACGGATCGCGCTCTTCGAGGAACTGCCGGTCCGACGGCGGTTCCCAGGGAAGCGAATCGAGTGGCAACCGGTACCCCATCGGGCTGTCACCGGGTATCAGGAATAGGTTCTCCGTGCGAATGAACCACGGGCCACTTTCCCACGGCGAACCCGGCCCGAACGCCTTGCGCAGCGGTAGTAACGTCCCGACCGCGCTACCGAGCTTCTGCTCGAACACTTTCGCCAGTCGCGCGCGATCTTCGGGGCCGTCCAGTTTATTGTTCAGCGGATCGACGTTCGTGGGCAGGCGCCGCTCGCGCCACATGTAGTACCAGGCGTCCTCGTACCCCGGGATCGCGTACTTCGGATCAACACCCAACTTCTCGGCCAACACCGCGGCAAATTGTGCCGCGTCGCCGGCACCGAACCCGTAGGGGTGGTCCTCATTGGCGACGAGTTGCGGGTCGGTCCAGATCGGCTGGCCGTCGGTGCGCCAATAACACCCGAGCGCCCAGCGTGGAAGCTGCTCGCCCGGGTACCACTTCCCCTGCCCGAAGTGCAGCAACGCGCCGGGGGCGAACTTGTCGCGGAGCCGCTTCAGCAGTGTGACGGCCTGGCGCCGCTTCTGCGGCCCGAGAGCGGCGACGTTCCATTCCGGCGCGTCCCGATCATCGATGCTGACGAACGTCGGCTCACCGCCCATCGTCAACCGCACGTCCCACTCGCGGAGATCGGCATCGATGTGCGTTCCGAGGGCGTTAATCGCGTCCCATTGCGGTTCGGTGTACGGCTTCGTAACGCGCGGAGCTTCGTCGATCCGCCTGATCGACATCTGGAAGTCGAAGCCCTCCACGACCGCATCGTCTTCGTCGCGCTTGGCCCAGAAAAACGAGCCGGTGACGGGCGCGGCGGATTGCGGATCGGCGGTACACGCGAGCGGGATGTGCCCCTCCGCGGTCATCAACCCGGAGGTCGAGTCCAACCCGACCCACCCCGCTCCGGGCACATACACCTCGGCCCAGGCGTGGAGGTCGGTGAAGTCGGCCTTCGGCCCTTCGGGGCCTTCCAGGGGCTTCTCATCGGCCACGAGCTGAATCAAGTAGCCCGAGACAAAGCGTGCAGCGAGTCCGAGGTGACGCGCGAGTTGCGCCAGCAACCACGCCGAATCGCGGCACGACCCGCGCCCGAGTTCGAGTGTTTCTTCGGGCGTCTGTACGCCCGGCTCCCTCCGGATGACGTAAGAGACCCGCTGCCGGACGAGCCGGTTTAGCCCGACCAAGTAGTCGTTCATCTTCACGCCGGTCTGCCGCGCGCCGTCGATCAGCTTCTGCAACAGCGGTCCGGCGGGAAGCGTCTCGAGGTACGGCGCGAGTTCCCGACTGAGCGCCGCGTCGTACTGAAACGGGTACTCCTGCGCGTACTCTTCGATGAAGAAATCGAACGGATTGATCGGTGTGAGATCGGCAATCAGATCGACGGTGACGACCAGTTCGGACACCGGCTTCGGGAACACGAGTCGCGCGAGGTAGTTGCTGTAGGGGTCTTGCTGCCAGTTCAGAAAGTGCGGGGTGGGTTCGATCGTGAGCGAATAGCTCGGGACCGGGGTCCGCGCGTGCGGGGCCGGGCGCAGCCGCACAACGTGCGGCATAAGCGTCACTGGCCGGTCGTAGGTGTACTTGGTGACGTGGTGGAGAGCTACGCGGATGCCCATGCGGGGTTCCTGTTCCGAATTCGGTTAGGACTGGCTCTGTGTCTGGGTCATCGCGGCGGGTGCCGGGGGCGGTATCGGCGCCTTCGAGTCGGGCGGGCGCACGTCCGCGGCAAAGAACGTCGCGTGGATGGCTTCCCCGATTTCGTGGACCGAATCGACGACGTGCGTGAGCGTCTCGTGTAGCCCGTCGCGGATCACGTCGGGAATCATCCGCGCGTCCAGGTAGGCCAGCAGAGTCGCGAGCCGCCGCTCCGGTGCGGTCGGGGCGTGACCGGGCGGGTTACCCGCCACGGCCGCGGTCGCGGCTTCGCATTCGCGCAAGCACCGGCGAACCGATCGGGGGAACTGCTCGTCGAAGATCAGGAACTCGGCGACCGCGGCGGCGGGGTCGCTCGGCATCAACCGGGGTTTCTTGTGGAACGGCTCGTACCCTGAGCAACTCATCAGAATCGCGACCCAGTGCGCGTTGTCGATCGGGCTGCCGACGTCTTCGACCCGGGGCAGCAACGTGTGGTACTTCACGTCCATGATCCGGGCGGTCTGGCTGGTCCGCTCCAAATAAGTCCCGAGCTTGAAGAACTCCCACGCCTCGCCGTGGCTCATGGTGGTGTCGGCGATGCCGTGGATGAGCTGGTTGATGCGCCGCACCTGGGCGTAGAACTCGCTCCGGTGCGCGTCGAAGAGCGCGCGCCCCTCGTCCCCCTGCATCCACAGGTGGTAGTAGTTCAGGCGCTCCCACATCTCGGCCGAGATCACTTCGCGGATGATCCGGGCGTTCTCCCGCGCCCACGCCAGCGACGACGCGATGCTGAACGGGTTGTCCCGGTCCCAGGTCATGAACTCCTGGACGTTCTCGGCGGTCGGCTCGTCTTTGTAATCGTGGACGCCCGAGATGATGAGCAGCGGGCGCCACTGCTGCTCGACCGGGACGTGGAAGTCCAACAGGAGGGTGTGGTTGACTTCGAGAACCCGGGCCGTATTTTCCGCTCGTTCCAGGTACCGGGCGAGCCAGAAACAGTGCTCCGCAACACGGGAAATCATGCTCAATCGCCGGGGGTCAGAGATCGGTTCGATTCGCGCCGGAACAACTCATCGATCCAGGTGTGTGAGCACCAACGCGCTCACACACACCACCTCGCTATTGCGGGTGGCGGCCGTTCTCAAGCACCCACGTGTCTTTGCTCCCACCGCCCTGACTGGAGTTCACAACCAGTGAACCCTTCGTCAGCGCGGTGCGAGTAAGACCGCCGGGCAGCACCCACGTTGAGCTACCGGTAATAATGTACGGCCGCAGATCGACGTGACGCGGGGCGACGCCCTCGTCGGTCCAGGTCGGGCAGGTGCTCAGCGTTACGACCGGTTGTGCGACGTAGTTGCGCGGGTTGTCTTTGATCTTCTCCGCGAACTCCGCGCGCTGCGCCGCGGTGCTGAACGGCCCCATTAGCATGCCGTATCCGCCGGACTCGTTCACCGCCTTGACGACCAATTCGTCGAGGTGATCGAGGGTGTACCGCTCGTCTTCCGGGCGGGCGCAGATGTGCGTCGGGACGTTCTTCAGGAGCGGCTCTTCGGACAGGTAGAAGCGGATCATGTCCTCGGTGTACGGGTACACCGCCTTGTCGTCGGCGACCCCGGTGCCGACTGCGTTCGCGAGAGTCACGTTGCCGGCGCGGTACGCTCGGAACAGCCCGGGTACCCCGAGCAGGCTGTCGGGGCGGAACGCTTCAGGATCGAGGAAATCGTCGTCCAATCGGCGGTAGATCACGTCCACGCGCTGCGGTCCGCGTGTGGTCTTCAGATAGACCACGTCGTCGTGAACGAACAAGTCCTGGCCGAACACGAGTTCCACGCCCATGTGCCGCGCGAGGAAACTGTGCTCGAAGTACGCGGAGTTATACTGCCCCGGTGAGAGCACCACCACGCACGGCGACGTGCTCGCGGAAGTAGGCGCGACCGACGCCAGTGCGTCGCGCAGGCGCCGCGGATAGTCCTCGACGCGCTTCACCCGGATGTCCGCGAACAGTTGCGGGAACACCTTCTTCATCACGGCCCGGTTCTCGAGCACGTAGCTCACGCCGCTCGGCGTCCGGCCGTTGTCTTCGAGCACGAGGAACTGGCCCGCGGTGTCCCGAATGAGGTCGGTTCCGCAAATGTGAATGTAAACCCCGCCCGGAGGCGTGAAGCCGATCATCTCCTTACGGAAGCCCTTCGAGCCGAGCACGAGTTCGGTCGGGATCACGCCCTTGCGGAGAATCCGCTGGTCGTGGTACACGTCGTGGAGGAACAGGTTAAGCGCCCGAACGCGCTGAACGAGTCCGGCTTCCAGCACGTACCACTCGGCCGCCGGGATCGGGCGCGGGATCAGATCAAACGGGAAGATCTTCTCGACGCCGCGCCGATCGGAATAAACGCTGAACGTGACGCCCTGGTTAACGAAGGCCAGGTCCGCGTTGCTGCGCTTCGCCTGGAACTCGTGGATGTGGAACCGCCCGAGGCGCTCGACGACCGCGGAACAGTGTTGGTGTGGGGTGGGTGTACGGTCGAAGAGTTCGTCCCAGGCTGTCGCATGGGGAGCGTAATTGTCGAAGAGACGCGGCTTGTTAGCCAGTGACCCGTTGAGGCTCGGGGCCAGACGGGACGGGATTCCTAGAGTGGGCATGGGAAGCTCCTGCCACATTACCAGGCTTCGGCCGCGCGCGGATCAGGCACAGATGTTGTTTCTGCGGTCGAATCAAGCCATATTTGGGTTGATCTCCAGTGTAATTGCAAGTGTGGTGCCGAAATACACAGCACGAATCGCTTCGCAAGATCCCACGGACCTTACAAAGCGATTCGTGCTGTCGTGTTACCGAATCAAGCCGAGAGGAAGGTCGCGGCCCCGGAGCCGGCTCGGGCGCCCGGTCAGCGTTTCGTCGATGTGCCGGGCGGCTTCCCGCCCTTCCGCGATCGCCCAGACCACGAGCGACTGCCCCCGTCGGCAGTCCCCGGCCGCAAATACGCCGGGAACCGAGGTCGCGTACTTGCTATCACTCCGGATCGCGCCGTTAGTCGTCAGGGCCAGCCCCAAACGCTCCGGGAGACTCTGTTCAGGTCCGGCGAACCCGATCGCGAGCAGCACCAAGTCGCACGGGAACACGAGTTCGGAGCCGTGCAATTCCTCGAACTGCCGTTCCCCCTCTTTGTCGTAGTAGTGGTGAATCCGGACCGCGTGCAGTTCCGTAACGCGGCCCTGGTCGTCACCGGCAAAGTGCTGCGTCTTGATCTGCCAGTCGCGCTTGCCGCCCTCCTCGTGCGCCGGCGTGATGCGGAGGATCTTCGGCCACAGCGGCCACGGCGTCTCCGGGTTCATGTCTTCCGGCGGGCACGGGTTGTAGTCGAGCTGAAGGACCGACTTCGCTCCCTGCCGGTGGCACGTCCCGAGGCAGTCGGACGCGGTGTCACCGCCCCCGATGATAATCACGTTCTTGCCGGTGGCGGTAATCGTTTCGGCATCGAGTGCGTCGCCGAACCCGCGCCGGTTCTGGGCGGTCAGGAACGTCATTGCCTGGACAACGCCCTTCAGGTTGCGACCTGGGATCGGCAGCTCCCGCGGTTTGGTCGCCCCGACTGTCAGCAACAGCGCGTCGTGTTTCCGGCGCAACTCCTGCGGGTCGATCGCGCCCCCGACGTCGGCGTTGAGCACGAACTCGATCCCCTCCGCGCGGAGCTGGTCCACGCGCCGGGTGACGTACTCCTTCGACATCTTGAAGTCGGGGATGCCGTAGGTGAGCAGCCCACCGGCACGGTCAGCGCGCTCGTAAACGGTGACCGCGTGCCCGGCCCGGCGCAGTTGTTGCGCGGCCGCGAGGCCGGCCGGTCCGCTCCCCACGACGCCGACCGACTTACCGGTTTCGTGGCGCGGCGGTTCGGCGACGATCCACCCCTGCTCCCACCCGCGGTCCACGATCGCCTGTTCGATTGTTTTGATCGTGACCGCGGTGCCGTTGAGCGCGAGAACACACGACGCCTCACACGGCGCGGGGCACGTTTTGCCCGTGAACTCCGGGAAGTTGTTCGTGTCGTGGAGCGCGGCGAGCGCCTCCTTCCACCGGTTCCGGTGAACGAGGTCGTTCCAGTCCGGGATGCGGTTACCGAGCGGGCACCCGGTGTGGCAGAAGGGGATGCCGCAGTCCATGCACCGGGTCGCTTGCGCCCGCGTGCTCTCGACCGGCATCTCTTGGTACAGCTCGTCGTAATCGCGGATGCGCAGGTGGACCGGCCTCGGGGTCGGTTTCTGCGGCTCAACGTTCAAAAACCCGCGCGGGTCGGCCATTGTCGTAGGGGTTAGGGTTGGGGGGAGGAAATTACGTCGCGATTCGCATCAACCCTGGGATTGTTGTCCCGGATTGATCCCGGGACGTTACCCTGGATTGTTCCCGAAAGAACCCAGGGCGTTGCCCTGGGCTGGGGAATCGCAGGCCTGTTGTCCCGGATTGAACGAGACGTTACCTGGATTGGTCCCTCAGAACCCAGGGCAACGCCCTGGGTTCGGGCCGGGACAACACCTTGGGTGCGAAACCGCGTCCGGGCAGGCAATCAATTACCCGTTCACGAGTTCCCACTGCCGCTGCACGGCGCGGCTCTGTTCGAGCACGCGGCGGTAGTCCTTCGGGAACACCTTCACGAACTTGCCGAGGGCCGCGGCGAAGTCATCGACGATCGCATTACCGACCGCCGAACCGGTGTAGAGCACGTGCCGGTTAATCAGGTTGCTGAGCGTGCCGACGTCCTTGTAGTGATCGACGGGAACGAGATCGACCATTTCCGTGTTGCAGTTCTCGCGGAACGTCCCGTCCGGGTCGTACACATACGCGAACCCGCCAGACATACCGGCCGCGAAGTTCCGGCCCGTCGAGCCGAGTACCACCACGACCCCGCCGGTCATGTACTCGCACCCGTGGTCGCCGATGCCTTCGACGACCGCCTTTGCCCCACTGTTGCGGACCGCGAACCGTTCCCCGGCTCGACCGCAGAAATACGCTTCGCCACCGGTCGCGCCGTAGAGGGCCACGTTCCCGATCACGACGTTCTCTTCCGCGACGTAGCCGGCTTCGGGAGGCGGGGCGACGATCAGTTTCCCGCCCGAAAGCCCCTTCCCGACATAGTCGTTCGCCTGACCGCGAAGCCGTAACGTGATCCCGCGCGTCGCAAACGCCCCGAAGCTCTGGCCGGCGGTACCCGTGAACCGCAGGTCGATCGTGTCTTCACGCAGCCCGGCCTCGCCGTATTTCGCGGTGACGAAGTAGCTCAACAGGGTGCCGGTCGTGCGGTTGCGGTTGGTAATCGGCAGCGCCAGTTGCAGCCGGCGCGGGTGCTCGACAGCGTCCTTCGCCGCACGCACCACTTCCCAGTCGAGTTGTTCCGCGAGGATGTCCGGCTGGCGCTCGACGCACCGGACGATCGGGCCGAACTGTGCCTGCGGGCGCGTGAGTAGCGCGGACAGGTCCAGGTGCTTCGCCTTCCAGTGCCACGAGAGGTCGAGCTGCGAGAGCAGGTCCGGGCGCCCGACGATCTCGTCGAGCGTGCGGAACCCCATTTCGCTCAGCAACTCGCGCACTTCCTCGGCCACGAAGAACAGATAGTTAACGACGTGTTCCGGTTCGCCAGAGAACTGCGCACGCAGAACCGGGTCTTGCGTCGCGATCCCGACCGGGCACGTGTTGAGGTGGCACTTCCGCATCATCACGCAGCCGAGCGCGATCAGCGGTGCGGTCGCGAAGCCGTACTCTTCGGCGCCGAGGCACGCTGCGATGACCACGTCGCGCCCGGTCTTCATCTGCCCGTCGGCCTGGAGCCGAACGCGCCCACGCAGCCCGTTCCGGACGAGCACCTGCTGTGCTTCCGCGAGCCCGAGTTCCCACGGTACCCCCGCGTGCCGAATGCTCGACAGCGGGCTGGCTCCCGTACCCCCGCTGTCCCCACTAATGAGGATGCGGTCGGCGTACCCCTTCGCCACACCGGTCGCGATCGTCCCCACGCCCGCAGCGGCCACGAGCTTGACGGAAATCTCCGCGTGCGGGTTCGAGTTCTTCAGGTCGAAGATAAGCTGCGCCAGGTCTTCGATGCTGTAGATGTCGTGGTGCGGCGGAGGCGAGATCAGCCCGACGCCCGGCGTGCTGTACCGCGTCTTGGCGATCGCGCTATCGACCTTGTGACCCGGGAGTTGCCCGCCCTCACCGGGCTTCGCCCCCTGGGCCATCTTGATCTGAATCTCGACCGCGTTCGCGAGGTAGTTCGCGGTGACCCCGAACCGGCCGCTGGCCACCTGCTTGATGGCGCTCCCGCGCCGGTCGCCGTTGCCGTCCGGCTTGAACCGGACCGGGTCTTCGCCGCCCTCACCGGTGTTCGAGCGCCCGCCGACCCGGTTCAGCGCGATCGCGAGCGTCTCGTGCGCCTCTTTGCTGATGCTCCCGAAGCTCATCGCCCCGGTGAAGAACCGCTTCACGATCTCCTTCGCCGGTTCAACCAACTCCAGCGGGATCGCCTTGTTCGCCTTCTTAACCCCGAGCAGCCCGCGGAGCGTGCAGAGGTGCCGGCTCTCGTCGTTCGCAGCGCGTGCGAACTCGCGGTACGCCGAACGGCTCTCCTGGCGAACCGCGTGCTGGAGCGTCTGGACCGTCTCCGGGTTCCACATGCGGTGCTCGCCGCGGCGGCGCCACATGATTTCGCCGCCGACGTCGAGTTCGGGCGATTCCGCGTCCGGATCGCCGGGGAACCCGACCGCGTGGCGCGTGAGCGATTCCCGCGCGATCTCGGCCAGACCGATACCAGCGATCCGGCTCGGGGTGTCCGTGAAGTACCGGTCGATGACATCGGCGTTCAGCCCGATGGCCTCGAAAATCTGCGCCCCGCGGTAGCTCATCAGGGTGCTGATGCCCATCTTGCTGAACACCTTCAGCAAGCCCGCGTTGATCGCCTTCGCATAGTTCTTGAACGCCTTTGTCAGGTCCAGTTGGGCGCCGTGTGCGTCAACCAGCATTCCCTCGGCCGCGAGGTCGCGGTATGTCTCGAACGCGAGGTACGAGTTGACCGCTGCGGCGCCGTACCCCACGAGCAGCGCGAAGTGGTGAACCTCACGTGCCTCGCCGGTATCGACGACCAGACCGCACTTCACACGCAGACCGGTACGGATCAAGTGGTGATTCACCGCCGCAGTCGCGAGCAGCGACGGGATCGGAACGCGCTCGGCGTTCACCCCACGGTCGGACAGAATCAGGATGCTGCATCCGCCCTTCACCGCTTCGGCGGCGGCCGCACAGAGCGCCTCCACCGCCGCGGCGAGCCCCGGTTCCCCGGCGTCTTTCGCGAACAGCGTACTAAGCGTGTGGGCCTTCAGTCCAGGCTTATCAAGCGCCCGGATCTTCGTGAATTCTTCGTCGGTGAGCGCCGGCCCCTTGAGGCGCAACAGGCGTGCGTGTTCGGGCGTTTCCGAGAGCAGGTTCGTTTCGCACCCGATCAGTGACTCGGTGCTCATGACCACCTTCTCGCGGATCGGGTCGATCGGCGGGTTGGTGACCTGGGCGAACAACTGCTTGAAGTAGTTGAACAGGAGCTGCGCGCGGTCGCTGAGCACCGCGAGCGGGGTATCGGTGCCCATACTGGACACCGGCTCCTGCCCGTCCTGCGCCATCGGCAGGAGCACGCGGGAAACGTCTTCCTGCGTGTACCCGAAAGCGTGCTGGCGCTGGCGAGTGGGCGCGGTCTCCTCAGCGGCCACGACGGGCGCGGCGGGGAGGTCATCCAGTTGAATCAGGTTCTGCTCGGCCCACGCACGATACGGCTTCGCGCGAGCCACTTCGAGCTTGATCTCTTCGTCCGTAATCACCTTCCCGCGGGCCGTATCAACGATGAACAGTTTGCCGGGTTGGAGCCGACCGGTCGAGCGGATCTCGCTCGCAGGAGTGGGGAGCGCGCCCACTTCGCTGGCAACGATCACCCGCTCGTCCGTGACAACGAACCGCCCCGGGCGCAGCCCGTTCCGGTCGAGCATCGCTCCGATGATGGTGCCGTCGGTGAACGACAGGTTCGCGGGGCCGTCCCACGGCTCGGTGAGGCACCGGTGGTAGCGGAAGAACCCGCGGATGTCCGGGTCGAGGTGCTTCTGCTCCTCGTAGGCTTCCGGCACGAGCATCATCATCGCGTGCGGCAGGCTGCGCCCGGACTGTACGAGCAGTTCAACGGCCCGGTCGAGAACGGCCGAGTCGCTCAGCCCCTCGAAGTTCAGTGGCAGCACTTTGGCGAGGTCGTCGCCGAGCGCGCCGCCGGCCATCATCGACTGGCGGGCCTTGAGCCAGTGGACGTTGCCGTTGAGCGTGTTGATTTCGCCGTTGTGCGCGAGCGTGTGGAACGGCTGCGCGAGCGCCCACTGCGGGAACGTGTTCGTGCTGTACCGGCTGTGAACGAGCGCGAGGGCCGATTCCGTGCCGGGATGCGAGAGGTCCGGGAAGTACGCTTCAAGTTGATCCGGCTTGAGCATCCCCTTGTAAACGATCGTGCGCGAGCTGCAACTGGCGATCGCGAACCCTGTCGCCGTACCCACGGGCTGCGCTGCGGCCCACAGTTCGGCGCGCCGGCGGATCACGTACAGTTTCCGCTCGAACGCGGCCGCGTCGGGCGCGCTCTTCCCGCGCCCGATGAGCAGTTGCTCCATCACCGGTTCGGACGATTGAGCCAACCAGCCAATCGCGCTCGAGACCACGGGAACGGGTCGCCAGCCCAGAATGACCTGCCCTTCCGTGCCGACGACCTCTTCGACCGCCCGGCGCGCAGCAGCGCGGTGCGCGGCATCGGTCGGCAGGAAGCAGAACGCGACGCCGTAGTCGCCGCGCGCGGGCAAGCTCAGCCCGAGTTTCGTGCTCGCGTCGCGGAAAAACGGGTCGGGAAGTTGAAGCAGAATCCCCGCGCCGTCACCGGTGTCCTGATCGCACCCGCACGCACCACGATGCTGGAGGTTGCGAAGGAGTTGGAGGGCGTCGCGAACGGTGTCGTGCGTCCGCCGACCTTTTAAATCGGCAAGAAACCCGACGCCACAGGCGTCGCGCTCAAAAGATGGGTGATAAAGCCCCTCGGGAACCAGAGGGGAAGGGGTAAACGGAGGAGAGACTGGCTGCATGGATTTAAAGGCAGGTGCAAACGTCGTACCCGAAGGATACGCTTAGCTGTAAAGCGTTCATTATCCAAGCAAAACTCACATAATGAACAATGTAAACATACTCAAAACGTGCCCGCCATCAATGCACAAAATGCCCAACTCCGGTCCGGGCACTCGGTTTCGGCCGTCATTTCCCTCCCGAACACCGAAGTAAGAACCGCGGATAACGCAGATCACGCGGATCAGACAGAGAGCAGAGAGCAGAGAGCAAAGATCACAAGACAAAAAGAGATGTGTTTTAGCCCCGGCAGGGGCGTCAGCGAGTAGCCAGGGATGGAGCACCGCGCAACCCCTGGCGAGACGGGCGTGGAAGCGCCCGTGTTTACGCACGAGCAAAATTCACCCCGTCAGCACTTTGTTGATGCTTCCCAGCAGCGCCGGTCGCGCGCTACTCGTCAACTTCCCGTCGCGTGTGAGGCCGTAGGCTTCGAGCCACTCACGGAACTCGGGTGCGGGGTGAAGTCCGAACAGGCTCCGCACGGTCGCGGCGTCGTGGTAGCTCGTGGACTGGTAATTCAACATCACGTCGTCGGTACACGGCACACCCATGATGTAGTTGCACCCGGCCGCAGCGAGTAAGAGCAGCAAGTTGTCCGCAGAATTCTGGTCCGCGTCGGCGTGGTTGGTGTAGCACACGTCCACACCCATCGGCAGACCGAGCAACTTCCCGATGAAGTGATCCTCCAACCCGGCCCGAATAATCTGCCGTTCGTCCGCAAGGTATTCGGGACCGATGAACCCGACTACCGTGTTCACCAGGAACGGGTCGAAGGCTCGGGCGACCGCATGAGCGCGAGCTTCCAGGGTGAGTTGATCCACGCCGTGGTGCGCTTCCGCAGACAGCGCGCTCCCCTGCCCCGTCTCGAAGTACATCACCTGCTCGCCAGCCCAATTCACGTCGCGCCGGCGGTGCGATTCGAGTACGCGCTCTCGGCCCTCCTTGAGCATCGAAAGTGTAACGCCGAAACTTCGGTTCGCCGCTTGCGTCCCCGCAACCGATTGAAACAGGAGGTCGACCGGAGCGCCTCGATCCAGAGCCGCGAGTTGTGTGGTAATGTGTGCGAGGCAGCACGCCTGCGTCGGCGCGCCGAGCTTCGTGATGAGGCGATCCAACAGGTGCAGAATCGCGGATACGGTTTCGACGGAATCGATCGCGGGGTTTACACCGATAACCGCGTCGCCGCACCCGTAAGCAAGGCCATCGACCGCGCTCACCAGAATGCCCGCGAGGTCATCGGTCGGGTGATTCGGCTGCACGCGGACGCCGAAAACGCCCGACCCGCCTAATGTGTTCCGACACCGGGTCACGTTGCGGATCTTGGACGCGACGAAGACAAGCTCCTTGTTGCTCATCAACTTCGCGCCGGCCGCGGCCACTTCCGGCGAAATTCCCCACGCTAACCCGCGAAGCACTTCTCCCGTCGTAGCCTCGTCCAGAAGGAACTCTCGGAACTCGCCCACCGTGAGCGACCCGATCCGCGCGAACGCCTTCCGGTCGTGTGTGTCGAGAATCAGTTTGGAAACGTCGTCTATGTCCGGATCGATGACGGGTGCGTCGACGATGGAAGAGAGTGGTACATCCGCAAGTGCGAGTTTGGCTGCGACGCGCTCGCGCTCGGACCCGGCCGAGAGGCCAGCGAGCACGTCGCCAGACTTCAATTCGTTGGCCTTCGCGAGCAATTCGCGCAAGTCGGCGAACACGAATCGCTCGCCGCGAACGGTATGAGTGAACGGCATAGTGTTAGCGATCGTACCAACTCGGGCTCATCAGGACAGTACGCCCTTCACCACTTCGCCCTCGACGTCGGTGAGGCGGTAGTCGCGGCCCGCGTGCCGGTACGTCAACTTCTCGTGGTTGATTCCCATTAAATGGAGAATCGTCGCGTGGAAGTCGTGAACGTGGACCGGTTTCTCCACCGGCTTGATTCCGTGCTCGTCGGTCGTGCCGTAAGCGACACCGCGCTTGACCCCTGCGCCGGCCAACCACGAACTGAACGCCCAGTTGTGGTGCTCGCGCCCGGGGTTGTCCGCGGTGTTGTTAAACGGCGTGCGCCCGAACTCCGTGGTCCACACGACAAGCACGTCGTCGAACAGCCCCACGCGCTTCAGGTCCGTGATGAGGCCCGCCATCGGTTGATCGACCTGTTGCGCGAGCCGACCGTGGTCGGCCATATTCCCGTGCGAGTCCCAGTTCGCGCTCGACCCGGTGTGAATCAGTTCCACGAAGCGCACGCCGCGCTCGACCAGGCGCCGCGCCACGAGACACTGCCAGCCGAATCCCTCCTGCTGCCCGCGCTTCAGCCCGTACAGTGCGAGCGTCTCGTCGGTTTCCTTCGACAGATCGAGGGCCGCGGGCATCTCGGACTGCATCCCGGCGGCCGTCTCGAAGGACTTGATCCGCGCGGCGAGGTTCGGATCGTCCGCGCGGGTGTTCTGGTGCTCCTCGTTGAACGCCTTGAGCGCCTCGAGTTCGAGTTCCTGGCGCTGGGCGGTGGGGACGCGCCGCTTGAGGTTCGCGATCGGCTCGGTGCCCGGGATCACCCGCGTTCCCTGGTGCGCGCCGGGGAGGAAGTCCGAGGCCCACACCTGCGTACCCGCGTAGGGCATTTGCGGCGCGAGCACGAGGAACGACGGCAGGTTGCGGTTCGAGGTGCCGAGCCCGTAGCTCATCCACGAGCCGATGCTCGGCCGCGCGACCGTGAACGAGCCGGTGTGCATCCCGAGCGTCGCGTTGTAGTGGTTCGAGTGGCTCGTGTGCATCGAACGGACGAGCGAGATGTCGTCGATCTGCTTCGCCAAGTGCGGGAACAGGTCGCTCGTCTCGATGCCGCTCTTGCCGCGCGGGGCGAATTTCCAGTTAGGCTGTTTGAGGAACAGCTTTTCGTAGCCGGGGCGGTTGCGCGTTTCCGGGTGATCGAGTGTGACCGTCTTGCCGTGGTTCGCCGTGAGTTTCGGCTTCGGGTCGAACGAATCGACGTGCGACACGCCGCCGCTCATGAACAGGAAGATGACCGCCTTGGCTTTCGGCGCGAAGTGCGGTTTCTTGGGCGCGAGGGGGTCGGCGTCCGAGGCCCGGCGCTCCTCGGCCGCGAGCAACTCGGACACGATCCCGGGGAACAGTAACGACCCACCGACCATCGAGCGGACCGCGGCGCGCCGAGTGGGACGAAATCCAGGGAGTTCCATCGCGTGCTCCAGAGCGCCAGCGCCAATAGCGGAAGTCGAACGACCAAAACCAGAAGAGTTTTTGACAGGATTAACCGGATCAAGTGAAAACCAGGTCTTCAATCCGGTTGATCCTGTTAATCCTGTCAAAAACTCTTCTTAACTTAATCCAGGTACAGGAATTCGTTGCTCGCCAACAGCACGCGGGCGAGTGCGGCCCATGCCGCCTTTGTGCGTTCAGCGGGTGGGGTATCGGTGAGCGTGGCCGCGTACCGCTTCAGGAACGCATTCGCTGCGTCCTGTTCCTTGTTTGTCGGGGTTCGTTGGAACGCGGCACGGAACAGTTCATCGAGTCGCGCAGCCTCGGGCTTCGTCAGCGCACGCGATGCGACCTTTTCCGATTGGCCGTGGAAGAACGGGTCGTTGAGGAAGTAGAGAGCCTGCGTCGGGACGGTGGTGTCCTGTCGTTGCGGGGTGGTCGCGTTCGGGTCCGCGCCGTCGAACAGCCCGAGGAACGGGTGCCGGCGGTTGCGCACGCTAATGAGGTACACGCTCCGCTTGTCGGATTCAAAGAAGGTGCTGAACGGAACGTGTTGCGAGTAGCTCCAACTCGCTTCGGGCGGGAACGGGTGCGCGCCACCCGGTTTGCGGTCGAGTTGCCCGCTCGCGGTGAGGAGCGAATCGCGCAGTTCCTCGCCACTGAGCCGGCGCCGATCGAAGCGCCAGTACAATTCGTTGTTCGCGTCGACTTTGGCCGCGTCGGGCCGCAACACGCTGGCTTGCTGGTACGTCGCGGAGAGCATGATCTGGCGGTGAAGTGCCTTGACGCTCCACTGTTTTTCGACGAATTCGCTCGCGAGCCAGTCGAGCAATTCCGGGTGCGACGGGGCACTGCCGCGCGTGCCGAAATCGTTCGGCGTCTTGACTAACCCTTTCCCGAAGTGATGTAACCAGATGCGGTTCACCATCACGCGCGCGGTGAGCGGATTGTTCTTCGCCGTGATCCACCCGGCGAGTTCCAAGCGTCCGCTCCCGGCCTTGGCGGGAAGCGGTTCGCCGCCGAGCACTTCAAGCCAACGCCGAGGAACGACCGGCCCGAGTTTTTCCGGGTCACCGCGAAGGTGAACCTTCGCGTCGTGCGGGGTCGATTCCGTCACCGCAAATGCAACGTCCTGGACCGGCGCAGCGGCGACCAACGCGGCTCGTTCACGTTCGAGTGCCTGCTGCTTTTCGGACTTACCCGCAACTGTGAGCAGATCCGTCCCCATTTCGCCCGTGAATCGCTCGAGCAGCCAGCCAACACCGTCCGGTCCGCCCGGGTGCGCGTCTTTGATGCGACCGGTAATGCGAATCTTCCCGTCCACAGGACTGAGCCAGCCCACCGCGACGTTTCCGTTCGGTCCGGGGTGAACGAACACGGATCGCGCCGGGAGCTTCGTCCAGACGGGTGCCGGTTCTTTCGCGCAGTTCGCGAACACCGATGGCGTGTCGCCGTTGCGCCACGCATTCAGGCCGAGCTTACCCGAGAGGTCGCGTGCGGATTCGGAAAGCGGAATCGGGCCGTCGCGCGTGTCGAGGAACCACCACACGCGCTTGTTGCCGTGTGTGTCCCCGTGCGGGTTCCCGGCGAGCAGGTCGTCGAGCACATCGGCCGTGAGGTTCCACCGGCGCTCCTTCCCGCCAATCTCGGCAATGTCCCACTCGATGAGCGTGGAGTCCGCGCCGTGGTTCTTCAGCGGGGTGACCGAGAGTTGGAGGAACTGACCCGAGCGCACTTCGATCTCGGCGGGGAGCTTTTTGAACATCTGTTCACCGCCGTCGGGGATCTCGCCTCGGGCGATTGCGCGTCCCGTGGTCCCAGCGCGGGCTTTCAGTTCCTGAGCCAGCTTGGTTTGTTCGGCGCGGAGGTGCGCCAGTTGCGCGTCCAGGTTCGCGAGTTTGTCCTTGTACGGCTTCACCACGCGGTCCCACTCCGCTGGCGGCATCAGTGGAACGAGGTCACGCGGGCGCTGCTGCGGTTCACACCCGGGGAACGCGAACTTCGTGCTGTCGAGGATGCCGTAGAGGGCGTAATAGTCTTTCGCGGTGATCGCGTCGTACTTGTGATCGTGACACCGGGCACAGCCGATCGTGAGGCCGAGAAACGCCTTGCCCACCGTGTCGATCGTGTCTTCATAAGTGAGGTGGATGTCCTTATCGATGTCGTGCCCGAAGCGCCGGGCGAGCGCGAGGAATCCGGTCGCGACGACGCGCGGGGCGTATTTCTCGTTGGGGTTCTGCGCTGCGACGATGTCCCCCGCGAGCTGATCCCGCAAGAACTCGTCGTAGGGCACGTCGCGGTTGACCGCATCGATCACCCAGTTCCGGTAGCGCCAGGCGTGGGGCAGCGGGTGGTCACTGTTTTCGCCCGCGGTGTCGGCGTAGCGCACGAGATCGAGCCAGTGCCGGCCCCAGCGCTCGCCGTAAGCCGATGACGCGAGCAGCCGGTCCACCACTTTGGCGAACGCATCGGGCGAGTCGTCTTTCAGAAACGCTTCGATTTCTTGCGGAGTTGGGGGAAGCCCGGTCAAATCGTAAGTCGCGCGGCGAATGAGAGTTCGTTTGTCAGCAGTCGGAGAGAGGGGCAGGTTCGCTCCCGCAAGTTTGGCCCGAATAAACGCATCAATAGCGTTCGTTCCCGCGTTCTTCGGCACGGCCGGCCGCGTAACGGGTCGAAACGACCACCAGTCCTTCGCTTCCGCAGCGGTCACGCCCCCGAGGCGCGCGGGACCACCAACACGGGGATCGACGGCCCCGTCCTTCACCCACTGTTCGAGCGCGGCGATTTCGGCCGCGGTGAGTTTCCCGTTCGGCGGCATCTGCGAAATGCCGTCCGCGCCGCTGAGAGCCTTAATTAACAGGCTCTCAGCGGACTTTCCAGGCACGAGCGCCGGACCGCTCTCGCCACCGGTCTGCCAGCCGGTTTTGGAATCGAGGCGCAACCCGCCCTTCTGCTTCTCCGGGCCGTGGCACTTGATGCAGTGCTGAACCAGAACCGGCCGCACTTTCGCCTCGAAGTGGTCCGTCGGGTCCGCCCCGCGCGTGGTCGCGGCGCCCCCGAGCAGACCAACGAACGCGACAACCCAGCGCGACGGGTAACACATTGTTGAGAGGTTCCAGCAATTGAAGGGGCCGGCGCCAAATCGCGCCGGCACGGTGGAGTGCAAGTGCCCCAGAATACCGCACCGTTCGTCGCGGCGAAAGAGCTTAGTGCTTCAAAGTTGATCGGAACTCGCCGGCCTTCTGTTACGGGCCGAATTTAGCTCACTGCGTCAAGAATCCCTCGGACCTTCGCGGCCAACGCTCCCGGGGTAAACGGCTTTTGGAGGAACGCGACCTCGGCCTCCAGGATGCCGTGCCGGACGACGGCGTCGTCGGTGTACCCGGACAAGAACAACACTTGAATACTCGGAACGAGTTCCGCCAGCCGCTCGGCGAGCTGGCGCCCGTTCATGCGCGGCATCACCACGTCGGTCAACAGCAGGTGAATTCGCCCCCGGTGCTCGCCGGCCACGCGGAGGGCTTCGATCCCGTCGCGGGCCTCCAGCACGGTGTACCCGCACCCCCGGAGCACGTGCCGGGCCAGCGCCCGCACGCCGTCCTCGTCCTCGACCAGCAACAGCGTCTCGCCCCCCTTGGGCATCGATTGTTGAAGCACGCGCGATTTGGGTGCGACCGGTCCCTGTTCGGTGCGCGGGAGGTAGACCTTGAACGTGGTCCCCTGCCCCACCTCACTGTAAACCCCCACGTGCCCGCCGCTCTGTTTGACGATCCCGTGGAGCGTCGCCAACCCCAGCCCGGTGCCGTGTTCCCCCTTGGTGCTGAAGAACGGCTCGAAGATCCGGGCCATTGTCGCCGCGTCCATCCCGGACCCGGAATCGGTCACGGCCAGCAGGACGTACCGCCCCGGGCGCGCGTCCGAGTGGGTGCGCGTGTAGGACTCGTCCAGTTCGACGTTCCGCAACTCGATCGTGAGCCGCCCGCCCGCGGGCATGGCGTCGCGCGCGTTCACGACCAGGTTCAGGAGCACCTGTTCGATCTGGCCGGGGTCGGCCAGCACGAACCCGGTCTCCGGGTCCGCCGCGACCGTCAACTGAATGTCCTCGCCGACGATCCGCCGGAGCATCCGCTCCACGTCGGTCACTACAACTGTGAGGTCCAGTATCTTCGGCTCGATGATCGCTTTCCGGCTGAACGCGAGGAGCTGCCGCGTGAGGCCCGTGGCCCGCTCCCCGGCCCGGACCATCTCCCGGATCAGGTCGCGGTTGAGATCGGCGGCGGGCAGGTTCGTCAGCGCGATCTCGCCGTACCCGTTGATAACGGTGAGCAGGTTGTTGAAGTCGTGCGCGACGCCCCCCGCGAGCCGCCCCACCGCTTCCATCTTCTGCGACTGCTGCACCTGTTCTTCGAGCAACTTGCGCTCCGTGATGTCCGACCACGAGCCGACCGCTTCAACGGGTTCGCCGGCCGCGTCGCGCGTCAACCGGATCTCCCCGCGGGTCCACCGGTACGTGCCGTCCCCGTGCCGGAACCGGTACTCGTTCGAGACGCGGCCCCGCGAGAACAGGTCCGCCTGGGTCCGGGCGAGTACCCGGTCCCGGTCCTCGGGGTGAATGTTACCGACCCACCAGTCGCGCTCGAACGCTTCCGAAGGCTCGTACCCGAGCATTTCCCGAACGGTTCCACTGATCCAACTGATGCCCCGGACCTGGTCCCCCCGGACCCCCTGTGCGAAGAGCACGGACGGGCTGGACGCCACCACGTGTTCCAACCGGTGCTGGGTGGACCGCAGGGCCTCTTCCGTGTGCTTCCGTTCCGAAATGTCCCGCACGACCGCGACCAGGTACTCGCGGTCGAGCTGAATGAAACTGAGGTTCACTTCGACGGGAAACGTGGACCCGTCCTTCCGCCGGTGCAGGCTCTCGAACGAGTTCTCCCCGGACGCGCGGCGGGCCGAGATCCCTTCCTTCCACGGCCGGCGCGCCACGACGGGATCAACGTCGTACACGCCCAGGCGCAAGAACTCGGCCCGCGTGTACCCGTGCAGCACCGCGGCCTGCTCGTTCGCGTCGAGGAACCGGCCCGTTTCGGGGTCGATGACCTCGACCCCGTCGATCGTCCGGTCGATCAGGGCGCGGAACAGGCGCAGCCCGCCCTCGGCGCGTTTGCGCTCGATGAACTGCCCGATCTGGCTCCCGAGGCTCTCGAACGTGCGGAGCAGTTCGGCGTCCGGTCGGCGGCTCGCGCGGCTGAAGAACTCCGCGACGCCGAGGATCTCGTTCCCGAACCGGACCGGGAACCCGAACCCGCCGTGCAGGTCCGCTTTCGCAGCCGCGTCGCCCCGCGGGAAGTTCGGGTCGCGCGTGACGTCGACGACCCAGAGCGGTTCCCCGGACGCCCACACGCGCCCGGGCAGCCCCACACCGGGGGCGAACGTGGTGGCCCGCGAAACCGCCCGGAACTCGGCCAGATCCGGATTCTCACCGGACCAGAGGTCGACGCACACGAGCGCGCCCCTCTGCGGGTCGACGATCCAGAGGCCGCCCACGTCCCAGCCGGTCGTTTCGCACACGGCCTCCAACAGTTTCGGGGCGGCGTCGCGCAGGTCCGCGGCCCGGGCGAGCGCGCTCACCACGGCGTGCTGGGCCGTCAGGCGCTGTTCGGTGCGCTTCCGGTCCGTAATGTCGCGCGAGATCCCGATCACCCCGATCACGTTCCCGTCCGCGTCCCGGTACGGCCCCTTGGTCGCGAGGTAAGTGCGGGTGACCCCGGCCGCGGTCAGCGTCTCCTCCCCCGTATCAACCTGACCGGACTCCAGCACCCGGCGGTCGTTGTCCATCGAGACGCGGGCACTCGCCGGGTCGAACAGTGTAGTGTCGTCCTTGCCGAGCACTTCCGCGACCGGCTTCCCGACGAACCGGGCCGCGGCCTCGTTGAACAGCAAGTATTTGCCGTCCCGGTCCTTCACGAACACCGCGTCGGTCGTCCCGTCGGCCACCGCGCGGAGCAGGTCCGCGGACCGGCGCACCTCGGCTTCCGCGCGCTTCTGCTCGGTCAGGTCCTGCACCTGTGCCACGAGTTGGAGCGGGCGCCCGGTCGGGTCGCGGACGAGGGACACGTTCGTCGCGCCCCAGAAGTGGTGCCCGGCCCGGTGAATGTAGCGCTTCACGACCTGAAAGACCGGAACCTCCCCGGCGATCAACCGGGCGCACCCGGCGCGGCACCCGGCGCGGTCGTCCGGGTGCGTAACGTCGGGCATCGAGAGCCCGAGCATCTCGTCCGGGGCGTACCCGAACACCCGGGCGAACGCGGCGTTCACCCGCACGAACCGCGCTTCGAGGTCGGTGAGCACCGTGGGCACCTGCGTGTGCTCGAACGCACTCCGGAACCGCTCCTCGCTCTCGCGCACCTCGGCCTCGGCCCGCTTCCGCTCGCCGACCTCCTGGGCGAGTTCCGACGTCCGGTTGAGCAGGTCCGCGTAGAGGCTCCCGTTCTCGTAGATCCGCCCGGTCTGGGCCGCGAGCATCGTAGCGAACAGCTCGTCCTCGTCGGAAAAGGCGTCGGCCCCGAGCTTGTCCAGCAAGCACACCCACCCGTAGACGCGCGCCGGCGACAGGATCGGGGCCGCGAGCACCGCGCGGGCGTCCGGGAACGAGCCGGGCGCGCCGACCGCGCCGGGGCCGTCGGGCGTGAGTGCCCGGAAGCACTGCCCGGCCGCGATCGCATCGGCAATCGCGCCCGTGAGCCCGCCCGGGCGCCCAACACGCGCGCGGGCGGAGGGGTCCATACCGCTCGTCAAGAAGTACCGGTACCAGTGCTCGGTGGTCGAGATCCCGACGACGGCGTACCGCGCACCGATGATCTGTCGGGCCGCGTCGCAGAAGAGCTGGAGCAGGTGCGCCGGGTCGCGCTCCGAACCGAGTTGCACCCCGAGTTCCACCAGGGCCGTGAGCCGCTCGTTCGTCCGCCGGAGCTCCTCCGCGCGCTGCGCGAGTTTGTCCGTGACCACGCGCAGGTGCTCGCGATCGAACTCGTCCACGGGCGGGACGCGGGCCGGGGGCGGGGTGTTCCCGAGCACGGTTTCGACGGCCCGCAGCACCGCCTCCGGCTCACTCGGCTTGGTCAGCACCTCGGAAACGCCGCACTCGGCCGCGAGCCGGCGCGCCTCCGGCTCGTGGTAGTGCGCGGTGTAGAAGATGACGCGCGTGCTCGCGACGCGGGGGTCCGAGCGCAACAGGTGGACGAACTCGTACCCGTCCATCGTCGGCATGAGCACGTCGGCGATCACCAGGTCCGGGCGCGCGGCCCGGACCAGCGCCAGGCCCTCGGCCCCGTCCCCGGCCTCCAGGAGCCGGTGGCCGCCGTAGCCGAGCAGCGCGACGAGGAACTCCCGGTTGGCCGGGCGGTCGTCAACGATCAGAATCGTCGCCACGGGCGATCCTCCCCGCCTCGCGGAGACAGGACTCGATCTCGGTCAAGAGAGCTTCCGGATCAAGGGGCCGAAACAGGTACCGGGCCGCGCCGAGCCCCAGCCCGGTCAAGCGGTCCGACTCGTTCATCATGGTCGAGGTGATGAACACGAACGGGATCGGCGCGAGGCGCGGGTCGGCCTTCATCAGCCTGATAAGGTCGTACCCGGTTCCGCCGATCATGCACACGTCCGAGAGGACCAAGTCGCACGGGTGCGCGCGGGCCACGGCCAGCCCGTCCTCGACCCCCTCGGCCCCCAGCACCCGGAACCCGTGCGGCTCCAAAATGCTCCGCGCCAGTTCGCGGTTCACCGGCAGGTTGTCCACCACCAGCACCGTGTGGCGAACCGGTACGGGAACCGGCGCCCCCCCGCGGGCGCGGGCCGGGGCGGGAGGCTCGTCCGCTTGTCCAGCCAGAGGAACGCTTCGACCTGCCGCACAAACGTCTCGGGGTCGATCGGTTTGGAGATGTACCCGTCGAACCCCGCTGCCAGAACCTTGTCCCGGTCCCCGACCATAGCCAGTGCCGTGACCGCGATGAGCGGAACGGCGCGCCGCCCCGGGTCCGACTTGAGCTGCCGGGCCACCTCGTAGCCGTCGGTTTGGGGCAGGTGGATGTCGCAGATAATGAGGTCGAACGCCCCACGGTCCGCGATCCGGAGCCCCTCCGCGCCGTCGGTCGCGGTGTGCGGGGAATAGCCGTAAGCGCTCAACAGGTAGCTCATCAGCTCCAGATTGGCGGGGTTGTCTTCGATAACGAGGATGCTCGCGAGCACGATCAATCCCCGCTCACTTGAAGAGTAAACGTGCTGCCGCGCCCGAACTCGCTCCGGACCGTGATCCGCCCACCGAGCAGGTCGGCCAGTTTCCCGCTCAGGTGCAGCCCCAACCCGGTCCCCTCGTGCCGCCGCTTCCCGGACGAATCGACCTGCGTGAACGCCGCGAACAGTTTCTCCAGGTCCTCGGGCCGGATGCCGATCCCGGTATCGGTTACGACGAACTCGGTCCGTGAACCGGGGCCGTCGCGTTGGGCGAGTTCGAGCGTCACCGTTCCGGTCTCCGTGAATTTGATCGCGTTGTTAACGAGGTTCAGAAGGATTTGGCTGAGCGCCCGCCGGTCGGCCCGAACCGCCACGTCATCGGGCGGCACGCGGACCTCGAATCGGAGCCCCTTACCCTCGGCCTGCGGGCGCAGGGCCGTGGCGACCTCCTGGACCACCTTTTGGCAGACCAGTGCCTCCGGGTGCAACTCCACTTTCCCGGACTCGATCTTGGCGAGGTCGAGAAGGTCGTTAATGAGTGAGAGCAAATGCCGTGCGCTCGACTGGACCGTGCGCAGTTGTTTCTCCTGGTCCGCAGTCAGGGGGCCGGGCAAGCGCATCAGCAGCGTTCCCGTGAACCCGATGATCGCGTTCAGCGGGGTCCGCAACTCGTGGCTCATCGTCGCCAGGAAGTGGTCCTTCGCCCGACTCGCCTTCTCCAACTCAACGTTCTTCTCCTGGAGCGCCCGCTCGACCCGCTTCCGATCGGTGATGTCCCGAATCGAGCTGCTAACGAGAACGCCCTCTTCGGTTTCCAGCGGGCTGAGGCTGATCTCGACGGGGAACTCGCTCCCGTCCTTCCGCAACCCGTGCAGGTCGATCCCGGCCCCCATCGGTCGGACCCGCGGCGCGTCGAAAAAGCTCTCGCGAAACGCCGGGTGGTTAGCCCGGTACCGGACCGGTACCAGAACCTCGATCAATTGCCCCAACAGTTCCTCGCGCGCGTACCCGAACAGGCGCTCGGTCTGGGTGTTGACCAGAACGATTTCGCCGGTCCGGTTCACGATCACCATTGCGTCCGGGGCCGATTCGAGCAGCCCGCGGAACTTGGCTTCGGCCTTTTTGCGCTGGGTGACGTCCCGAACCGCGCTAATGACGTATCGCGCGGTGCCCGCGAACAACGGGCTGAGGCTGATTTCGACGGGAAATTCGGTCCCGTTCTTCCGCAACCCGTACAGTTCGCGCCCCTCGCCCATCGACCGGACCCGCGGTTCGCGGACGTACTCGGTGCGCAGGGCCGGGTGGTTGGTGCGGAACCGCTCCGGAACGAGTGACTCGACCGGTTGACCGAGCAGTTCGTCGCGCGTGTACCCGAAGAGGCGCTCGGTTTGAGTGTTAACGAGCGCGATGCGACCCGCTTCGTCGACGAACAGAAAGGCGTCCGGCGCCGCCTCAAGAAGTTCGCGAAAGTTGCCCCCCAGCGCCCGGTTGAGTGTGTCTTGCGGGCCGTGAGGGGGATCGGGGAGGGTCGATCGCATGTGGGTCTCGGTCCGGGGCAACCGGTCCGTGCGGAGCGCCCGTCAGTTCCTGCGGCATCCGGGCAGCTATTTATACAAAATTAAAAACATTCAATCGTTAGCCAATCTAGAACGAGTAACGATCTATACCAAGCTAACCTACTCCATTCGCCAGAACCGCGCCAAGTGAATTCACCTCCGAATTTGCGCGCGGGCCATCAATCTTCTTTAAGTCGTAAACCGCTCGGGTGCAAATCGCGTTTCCCGCGACTTGGAAGCCTGAAACCGTTGGCAATTGAGCGGGTTCTCGCCCAGTTACCGGCAGAACCCGCTGCGTCAGAAAAGCGCACCCGCACACGGACTTGCAAACATCTGTCGCAACAGTTACCTTCGCCCGCCAACGTACCGGATAAACCGTTCCGCACACTTGGCTTCGAGAGGATCTCCGCGTGCCGCGTTGTCTGTTCGGGTTGTTCGCACCGTTCGCACTGTTCGCCACCGGGTGCGGCTCCGAACCGCCGGCCGTTGCGGGCGCGCCGCAAAACTCAACACCAACGAGTAACAAGCCTTCGGACTTCCAGCCCGGTGCGTGTGGAAAGGTCACGGGATTCGTGACCTGGACCGGTGCAGCGCCCGATGTGCCCCCGGTCACGGACGTGCGCCCGCGTGCGGACGGCAACGGTCTCGAAACGCGGACGCTCACGCCCCCCTACGCCCCGCGCATCGACCGGTTCACGCACGCCCTCGGCGGGGCCGTCGTGTACCTGCGCGAAGTAAACCCGGCGCGTGCGAAGCCCTGGGACTTACCGCCCGTCACCGTCGAGATCCGCGATTCCCAAATCGTGGTCAAACAAGGGGATCGGCCCACCACGCGCGTGGGGTTTGTGCGCCGCGGGGAAGCAGTGAAACTGCAATCGAGCGAACCGGTGTTCCACGTCCTACGCGGGCGCGGAGCCGCGTTCTTCGCGCTGCCGTTTCCCGATGCCGACAAACCACTTGAGCGCCAATTCGATGCCTTCGGCCGCATCGAACTCACGAGTGCCGCCGGGTTCCCCTGGCACGCCGCGGACCTGTTCGTCTGCGATCACCCGTACTACACCGTGTCCGAAGCGGACGGTCGGTTCCAGTTCACACAAGTCCCCGAAGGAACCTACGACCTCGTTGTGTGGCACCCGAATTGGGCGGTGACGGCCAAAGAGCGCAACCCCGAAACCGGGCTCGTGAACCGCATTGTGTACGGACCGCCATTGGAAAACTCACGCCCGGTCGAAGTCACACCCGGTCGCACCTCGCTGGCAAACCTCACGCTCCTCCCCAAGTGACCAGCCAGGCGATCAAACGGCCCCTGCTAACATTTGCTAACCTTTTGGGAGCCAGAACAGTCGGCTCCGTCTCCCGGCGCGTGCCAAATGCCGATGAGTCCGTGACTTAAACTCCAAATACACCCGGCTGTGGGTCCAAATCTGCCCCCAAACGGCTAACATTCGGCTAACATCACTCAGCGCCGCAGACGCATTTTGTTACTCGGCGACACGATTTTTGAAGATTCCACTTCATCTTCGATTTCTGTGAGGCTCACCCAGCCGGCTGCACTTCCCATATTCTAACATAGTGAACAAAAGAATAAAGCCGCATAACTCGATTTCGGGAAATCCCCCCATCCCGAGTCGCCACTCGGGTCGGCCCGGGACCGACCGCTTATGCTTGTGAAACTTTGGCGTCTTGAATGGTGGCGAGTGCCCGAGGCCGTGGCGACCTCATCAAGACACTCATCGAAAGTGTGCTGGTAGATTGGGTGATGAGCAGCGTCACCCAATCCATCTCACGACTGCGGTGTGTTGCCGATGGCCACGAAGAGTCGGAACTGAGCGACGTTGAACGCGACCACCGCACGGAGCAGTTCCTGGCGCGATTCGAGGAGTTGGCGGAAGCTGTCGATGATCTCGATCGGCCTCCCCTGCGCCTGTTTGATGCGCTCCATTTCGAGTTTGAAGCCCTCTTCCGCGATCACGAGGGCCTCTTCCGCGGTCTTGATCTGCGTGGATGCGGCCCGCGCGTTCGCGAGCGCCTCGGACACTTCCCGGCGGATCTGGTTCGTCATCAAATCGTAACCGGCGATCCGCGCACCGAGGGCCGCGTCCGCCCCGCGCACCCGCGCCCGGTTCCCGAACCCGAGATTCTGCACGCTCCAGACCGCGAGCACGTCGAAATCCGAGCGCCCGCGAATGGGGCTGAAGTCGGACGTCGCCAGATTGCTCCCGCCCCCCGAGCCACCGTAGCTGTAACCGACCGAGAGCGTCGGCAACCACGGGCGAACATGCTCCTGGCGCACGCGGGTCTGGGCTTCTGTGACCGCCGCGCCGCGTGCGAACACTTCGGGGCGCGATTGCAGCGCGTTCGCAATGAGCGGTTCTTGGTCCGCGTCTTCGGGAATCAGTCGGATCGGTTGCACGCTCCCGCCCGGAGTACGAAGCCGCACGGACGGGTCGAGGTTGAGCAGCCGGCACAGCCGCGCGGACGCGACCGCGACGTCTTCTTCCGCGCGCCGGAGGTCGCGCCGGAGCAGTTCGAGGTTCGTTTCGGCCCGCTTCGCATCGGATGCGCGGTACTGCCCCGCCTTCGCGTGAACCGCGGTCAGCCGAGTGAGTTCGCCCAGGTCCGTTTCCCCGCGGCGGAGAATATCGACCCGGCTCTCGGCCCCTACGAGTTCCAAATACCCGGCCGCGACATCAAGCAGGATCGCGTTCTGAATCGCCTGGGATTCGGACCGGCGCACCGCGACCCGCTGGCGCGCGGCGAGTGGCTCGTAGACGGCGTCGCCGAGGTGCGCGAACATCCGCACCCCGGGCACGACGGGCGGCCCCGACCCGATCGCCCCCGACCCGAACCCGAGGTAGAGACTCTGAAGGTCGACCGTGCGCACCAAACCCGAAGCCGAAAGGAATGCGCCGCGGTGCAACCGGAGGTTAGTTCCGGCACTGATATCCGGCAGTAACAGCGACCGCGCCGCGAGCTGGTTCGCGAGCGCTTCGCGGACGACCTCTTGGGCCAGGTTGATCGTCGGGTTCTCGACTCCGGCCAGGCGCAACGCGACCCCAAGATCCAACGTGTTCTCGTGCTGCGCTTGAGGGGCGGAAGGGGCAGCAGCAGCCGGAGCGGGTACGGCTGGGAGCGCGTCGGGCTGTTCAAATCGCGCGTTCTGAACGGGCGGCTTCGACACCCGGGAAGTTGTTGCGGCAGCCGGAACCACCGGGCTCGGTCGAACCGGGGACGCGGTCACCGAAACGGCAGTGCCTTCGGACCGAGGCGCGGGCGCCGGTCGTGCGGCCGAAGCGCCCGGCGCGGGTACACCCGGGTAGATCGGCCCACGTTGGGCCGGCTGTTCTGGAACCGGCGCATCAAGCGACTGACAACCGACTGTCAGCGCGGTCCCAGCGCCCAGTACCGCCAGCCTCATTTTCAAGCGAACACGATCCATTACCATCCTCCCATAAGGGCTGTTCTGTGCCGCGCCGTCACGGTTTGACCGGGAGCGACTTCGGCAGCGTGGGAGGAACAGGGAAAGGCCGCGGACCGGGCGGAACTTCGATCACCGGGGGCGGTACGAGTTCGGCCGGAACGGGCCGAGCAAGCGCGTTCGCGGGCGGTTGACCCAGTGACACCCAGAGCTGGATCTGGGCGCGGTTGTAATCGACGATGGTGTCCAGATACTCGTACCGCGACCGGCCGAGTAACCGCAAGCTGTCGATCGCTTCGAGCGGCAACCCGGCGCCCGCCTTGATGCGCGTGAAGTCTTCGGAATACGCCTCGGTGCTCGCGCGCACGGCTTTCTCGGTCGCGTCGATCTGGAGGAACCGGGCGCCCACTCGCGCGTGCGATTCGGCCACCTGCGCCCGCACGAGGTTCACCGTTTCGAGTTCGCGCAACCGCATCTGCTTCACGCGGCTGTCCGCGGCACGCACGAGAGCGACGTTCCCGACCCCCAAGTTGCGGAACGTCCAGAACACCACCACGTCGAAATCCGCGCGACCGTCCAGGTTGCTGAAGCGCGGCGCGAGCTGCCCATTACTGCCCGTCACGCCGGGGGGCGTGCTCACCAGGTCGCTCCCGCCGCCGAATCCACCGGCACTGAAGCCGAGGATCACGTTCGGTGAGAATGGTAGTACTTTCGCGAGCGACAGCTCGTAGAGCATCTCGCGCACCTCGGACCGGCGCGCGGCGAGTTCCGGGCGCTGCATGAGCGCGACCGCGAGCAGGTCCGCGAGCGGTGTCGGGTCCGGGACGAGCGGCGCGGGCACGACCCAGCCGTCGACCGGTTTGAGTCGCGTGGACGGGTTAAGGTTGAGCAACTGGCACAGGCGCGCGGAACTGGTAAGGGTGTCGGCTTCGGCCTGCGTGAGATCCGCGTCGCGGCGCCGCAATTCCACCGCGGCGCGGTCGGCGTCGGCCTTCCGCCCCTGCCCCGACTTGGCGTAGGCGTCCGTGATCCGGGCGAGTTCCGCGCCCTCGGTCCGGTTCTTCACCGCGATCGCCCGGCGCCCCTCGGCCCGGAGCAGATCGAGATACGCGGAGTAAACCCGCAGGAGCACGTCGTTGCGCACGGCGTCGGCGACCGCGTTCGCCGTCGTGACGCGCTGGCGCGAGGCGAGGAACCCGTACCAGCTCGTACCGATGTTCAGGTTGTAGTTGAGGCCGGGAATGTTGACCGTGCCGGAGCCGATCGCGTTCGCACCGAGCCCGAGGTAAAGCGAATCGCGGTCCACACGCAACATGCTCCCGGTGGACTGCTGGAGTGTTCCACGGTGGGAGTCGTAGTTGGTCCCGACGTTGAGGTTCGGAAGGATTTGGGCCGCCGCAAGTTGGCGGGCGGCCGTGACTTCGGCGATCCGCTGGCGCGCGAGCAGCAATTCTGGATTCTCGGCACCCGCGAGCCGCAGCGCGCTCGCGAGGTCGATCGGCACTTCGCCGGGCGCGAGGATCGTTCCCGGGGGCGGATCGATCGCGGGCTTGGGTTGAGCACCTTTATCCGCCGGCCCGTCCTTTTTGGGCGGTTGATCGCTCTTGGGGGGCTGAGCCACTACGGTCGTCGCGAGCGCGGTTCCGAGAACGCCGCTCGCGAGCCGTACCCATACCCGGCGCGTCGTGCGCATGGTCCCCTCCGACAATTGGAACGCCGTCCCGCACCCGGCTCTGGCCGAATGTGAGTCCGAACTAGGGATCTGATCGAACTCGCGCGGGTGGTAAGATTAGTCGATTCGAGAGGTGGCAAGAGATTCATCGGATGCGCGGGGAGCGGAGATCAGTTTCTCGGCGCAGGATGGCGAATTTTCCCTCCACGCGGTGCGCAATTGCCCATGCGAAACGAGATGTGACCGTTTTCTGGCACGCGCCGGCGGGCCGTGAGGCGTCACCCACGTTGGTGAAGGAGTTGGGAGAGGTGAGAGTTGTGATTCGGAGAGGTACTTCAACTGACAGCACTGCGATCGGCTATCACGAATCACTTCTTGCGGAAACTGAGCGCCGCGGCCTCGGTTAGCGCTAAATCCGCCTCGTGCCCCGGATCAACGTCTTGACTGGCGACCTGGATGTACCGGCCCTCGTGCTTGGCAACGTAAATGAATCCGCGCATGGCTTTGCCGGTTCTGGAGTCGGTCCCGGACCACCGTACCCGGTGCATCGTCAGCCCGTTTACCGTGAACTTCTCGGCCGGCGACTGTTCCCAGTTCGTCCGCCGCTGTTCGATGCCGCGCAGCATGGTACTGAGGAATTCCTCAACGGACTTGTCTCCCGCTCCCGGGGGTGGAGTGGCCACCATCACCGTCAAACTCGCGGCCGTGCCGTCGGCTCGCCGCGCACCGGCCCATGCCCATGCCAGCATTCCCTCTGGGGGTTGGGCCGCCAATGCGGTGTAACCGACTGGCGGCCGGATTTGATAGCTGGACACATCTGAATAGGCTGCGAGTTGGCTCTCCAATTTCGGGTCCGGTGCCGCAACCGGAGCGCTGACGCCCCCGGCAGAGTCCGGGCGCGCTGGCGACGGCGAAGCGGAACGGATCTCGGCGACCGGTTTATTGTCCCTGATACCGAACCAGTACACCGCCCCAGCGCCCAGTCCCAAAACAAGCACACCGACACCAACCAGAAGGAGCACGGGCGCACCGGACTTGGTCGGTTTCTGCTTCTTCAAGGAGCGGGCCGATTTCGGGTTCCGCTTCGGGCGGACGGGTTCGTCGTCTTGTTCGTCATCGGGTTCGTCGACGACTTCAAATGCCGGCTCGGTTGCCGGGACCGGAATCCGCCCCTGGCACTTCGGACAGCGAACGACCTTTCCGGCCGCGGCATCGGGCGCTTTGATCCGGGCCTCGCAACCCGGGCACGAAATTGGAATGGGCATCTGGTTCTCTGGAGGTGAGAAAAACGGAACACTTCGAGCTTTTTTAGCGAGGACCGACCGCCCCGCCACAACGCGGTTCGCGTGGCACGTTCGCCACAACATTTGGGAAACCGTCGGCTCCGGAATTCTCCAAACTTTACGGCCGCGCAGAAAAAGATGGAGAACTCGTGCCCGTCCGTGGCTCTACTACGGTGAAGACCCCGAGGACACCCTGTGAACCACGGACCGCGCCGATTACCCCGAATCCCGGCTCTCAGCCCGACCGGTCCACCGGTCGACGCGGACCTGCTCGCGCGGTTCATCAGCACGGGCGACGAGGTCGCGTTCGAGCTACTCGTCCGCCGGCACGCACCGATGGTCCTCGCGGTCTGCCGCCGCGTGCTCACGGACCCGAACGACGCCGACGATGCGTTCCAGGCCACGTTCCTGGTGCTCGCGCGCAAGGCGGCCTCGGTTGCGCGGGCGGAAGTGCTCGCAGGGTGGCTCTACCGGATCGCGTACCGGGCCGCGGTTCGGGTCCGTTCGGACCGACTCCGCCGCGCGACGCACACGGACGCGAACCCCGACCTTCTCCCCGCCCCATCAACTGACCCGAACGCGCAAGAACTGGAGCGCGTGCTGGACGAAGAAGTCGCGAAGTTACCGGAGCGGCACCGGGTCGCGTTCGTCCTCTGCTGTTTGGAAGGTAAAACCGGCGAAGAAGCGGGGCGCCTGATCGGGTGCCCGCCCGGAACCGTCTCCTCGCGATTGACACGCGCACGCGAGCGCCTCCGGGAGCGCCTGACCCACCGGGGGTTCGCTCCGGCACTCGTCGTCACCGTGCTGAGTGCGTGCGCCGAAAGCGCGGCGACCGTGTCCGCACTGACCGCACTCATTGATTCCACCGTTCACGCTGCGCCCGGTTTCGCAACCCGGCGCCCAACAGCCCCGCTCACCGCTCGACCCGCCACGATCGCGGAAGGAGTGATCCGAACCATGAACGCGACCAAGCTCAAATCCCTCGCTCTCTTGTTTGCCCTGGGTCTTCTCGCGGTCGGCGGCGTGTTCGCCGCACCGAACGCGGACCCCAAAGAAGAACCGAATCAACCACCGAAGGCGAAAGTTGAGGGCGCGCAGAAAACCCCGGCCGCTCCCGTTGTTCGGGTCGTTCAACCGCAACGCGGTGGACTAGACCGAATCTCCAGGCGCACCGGCAGCGTCGAACCGCTCCAACAAGCCGATTTGTTCGCCGCGACCGCGGGAACGTTGAAGAGGGTCAACGTGAACCTCGGCGATCACGTCAAACGTGGTCAGCTCCTGGCCGAGATCGACGCGCCGGCGCTCGTTTTGGAAGAGCGCCGGGCGCAGATCGATATTGAACAGGCGAAAAGTTTACTCCACGAAGCCGAAGCCGGCCTCCCCGCTGCCAGAGCAGTAATCAACACCGCCAAGCTCGTCGTGAAACAGCGCGAAACCGAAGAAGCCGGAGCCAAAGCTGCCCTCGTTATCTGGAAGAAAAAGTATGAGATGACCGTCAAAATTTCAGGGCCCATTACATCGGACGCTTCTGATGCCGAACTGCGCTTGCGTACAGCCGAAGCCCAATTTGAAGGTGCGACGGTAGCCGTTGAAAGCGCGAAAAGTGACATCACCGTGAAGCAGAGCAAGCTGCTTCAAGCCGAAGCCAATGTGGGTGCCGCTAAAACCACCATCGAAGCCGCCCACCTCGCACTGGAAAAAGCCAGGTTCGCATTGGCTCAAACCAAAATCGTGGCCCCGTTCGACGGGGTCGTGACCCGACAGAATGCCTCCACTGGCGACCACGTGCGCCTCAGTGAACGAGATGCCGACCGAGCATTGTTTACCATCACGCGCGTGGACCGCGTGCGGCTCGTGACAGCGATCCCCGAATCGGAAGTGGCTCGCGCTACAGTGGGTGTCGTTGCGGTTGTCACGTTTCCCTCGCGGCCCGGGGTACGCATCAGCGAAAAGATCTCGCGGATCGGGTTCGCGGTTGATCCGAAGACGGCGACGATGCGCGTCGAGGTCGATGTCCCGGCTGCGACCAACGACATCCGACCGGGCATGTTCGGTGAGGTCACGCTGACCCTCGGGAAAGGGCCGGCGGACGCGCTGCGCGTGCCACTCAGCGCGATTACCGATGGGCCGAAGGAACGGCCCGAAGTTTCACACGGTGTGTACGTGTACCGTGATGGCAAAGCTCGGCTCACCTTCGTAAAGGTCAGCCAACACAACGAGAAAGAAGTCGAGATCGCATCCGGTCTGACAGCAGACGATCTCGTCGTGGTCGATCCCAAGGGGTTGGGGTCAAAGCCTGAAGTTGCGGTTCAGCTCGAGTGAAGTTCCCAACAGTTGATGGGCAGCGGGAAAGTGGTGTACCCTCTGAATCAAAGGACGATTACCGACCAAAAGTGGTCCGTCGCCGGGGGCGCGGGCCGGCGCGAACCCGTTGCCCCCGGAAGAAGGGCGTTCCTCGCAGGCAGTGCTGAACCCTCTCCCGGTTCGGGCCGCCTGCCCCCCCCGAAAAGGAGAACCGCCGCCCTTGGCCTCGGCCCGGGGCCTCGAAGCGGAGCGCGACATCCTAAAGCGGAAGCCTGCCCTGCGTGTGGAGCCGCTCGACCTCCTCGACGGTGAGCGCGCGACGGAGGAGGAGGAACTCGTCGATGCACCCGGTGAAGTTCGCGTGGTGCCGTTGAGGGTACCTTCAGCGGTGGAAGCGCGTTCGGCCGCGTTGAGCGTACTATCGAGCCGCGCTGCGCGGTACGCCGATGCGGGTCAGGTTATCGACCTGGTCCTTCATGAGCGCGATGAGCGGTGAAATCACGACCGTGAGCCCCCCGCGAACGACCGCCGGCGCCTGAAAGCAGAGCGATTTTCCGCCGCCCGTGGGCATGACGACGAGCGAATCGCGCCCGGCGAGTGACGCGCGGATGGCCTGTTCCTGAATCGGGCGGAGCGACGAGAACCCCCAGTGCTTAGCGACTGCGACGAACAATGCGGGCGGCAGTGGAGCGGGGGCAGGCACGATGAACCTCGGAAGGCGCGGGGGCGCGAGCGCAAATAAACATCCGTACCCTACCCCAGAGGCGGGGCTCGCGTCTACCCCAGCCGGAAAAGAACGGTTCGGCGAGCGGCGGTCCGGGTGCGCTGCGGTGCGGCCAACCAAAGTTCTAACGCCGCGAGGGGAAGGGCCGCTACCCCTGAGAATCACTTCAAACGGGGCCGGATCGTTGAAATTGCCGGTCGGCGGGAGTAGAATGACTGGGCAAATCGCCACACGCCGGGACGACCCGACGTTTTCCAACTCTTCGGTAGGGACGACCCACCACTAACGCCAAAGGTGCGTTATGGCTTGGGTATACCTTCTCATCGCAGCCATTTTTGAGATCTGCTGGGCCGTCGGCCTGAAATACACGCAGGGCTTCACGAAGCTCTGGCCGAGTGTACTGACCGTCACCGCGATGGCGGTGAGCTTCGCGTTCCTGTCACTGGCCGTTCGGACCATTCCGATCGGCACGGGGTACGTCGTCTGGACGGGCATCGGTGCCGTCGGAACGGCCATCCTCGGCATCATCCTGTTCAGTGAACCGATCACCGCTTGGCGTGCTCTCTTTTTACTGCTCATCGTGAGCGGAGTCGTGGGGCTCAAATTCACCGCCCACTGAACTCCACGAACTCACGTCGGGTTGGAGTACGGAGATGACGGACCAAACGGATGGTGCCAGTTTTGGCTGTAACTGGATCTCGCTCGGAAATGGGCGCCTCACGCTCTGGCACCGGCCCGGAGCGAGGGCCGTATCGCAGTTGAAGGCCTTTGGTTGCGACTGCATTCTGACCCTGCTGTCGCACCGGGAGGGAGCCCCCGCGGTCGGCAAACTGGCCGAACTCGCGGGCCTCGAATGGGTGTGGCTCCCACTTGAAAACGGACAGCCCCCGCGCGGGAGCGCTGCCGAATCCATCTTGTTGGCGTTGCCGGCTCTCGCCGAGCGCCTCAACGCGGGGCGCTCGATTCTCGTCCACTGTTCGGCCGGTATTCACCGAACTGGGATGGTCGCGTATGCGCTGTTGCGCTGGTACGGTCACGACGAAGATCGCGCGTTGGCGATTATTGGCGAAATGAGAGCGCACACGGGGTCGGGTATCCAGCGGAAGCAAATCGACTGGGGGAATGAAACTGCCCCCCTTGGCTCCCGTGTGTGAGTGCTTCTTCCCATACTACCACGTTCGGATCGGGTAGAATAACAATCATCTTGTGTTCATCGGCAGCGGAGCCTCTCGGCAAACAGTGGAATTACCCATGCCTACTACCGAGCCGCACCGTAATCCGGAAGAGCTTGCACGCCTCGCCGCCGAAGTATTCGACCGCCGCGTGCGATCCTCCCTTCGACCCGAGGACGATGGCAAGTTCGTTGCCGTTGATGTCGGGACTGGGGATTTCGAGATCGATGAAGACGACTACACCGCCGTCTCACGATTGCGCACCCGCAAACCGACGGCCGAAATTTGGTTGATGCGCGCCGGTCAAATGGCAGCCTACCGGATGGGACGCGGCCAATGATCTGGGGTGTGGTGAACGCGCGCCGCGAAGCCGTCGTTACGCTCTGCCTGCGCGGGCCAGGCGGGGCGGAGATAAGTGTCGATGCCGTGGTCGATTCGGGGTTCAGCGGGTCACTCACGTTGCGGCCGGCAACGGTCACAACGTGAGTGACCCGCCAATCGGGTGGCAGCGCGATATTCGCCGATGGGTCGTCCCACTCGTTCGATATCTTCGCGGCAGAGGTCGAGTGGGACGGGAACTGGCGAACCATACTCGTGTCGGCCGTGGGCACCGAAACCCTAATGGGAATGGGGCTTTTGGTCGGACACGAGTTGCGAATCGAAGTCGTACCGGGCGGCGAAGTGGAGATCAACCCACTACCCTGAAGTTCGTCGGCGCCTCACTACCGCAGCGGGTGCTTTTCGGGCTTACCCTGCGCGTCCAGAATCTGGAAGTGGTGGATGCCGCTCTTGCGATCGTCGGTGTAGGTCCACACTACCTTCTTCTCGCGCGTCACTTCGGTGAGTTTCGTTTGTTTGGCGGTCGCGTGGTGGCTCGTAATCACCGTGTTGCCGTTCTCCAGGCGCTGCACGCCACAGGCGTCGTTGATCGGCTTGTTCGGCAGGTCGTCGTTCGTCACGCGCCACACCTCTTTGCCGTCCTTGTTCACTTCGATCACCAAGTTGCCGAGCGTGCAGCCGATCAGCGTGTTGCCGTCGGGCAGGCGGATCGCGGTGAACGGCATGTGCGGGGTCTTCACCTCCCACACGATCTTTCCTTTCGGGTCGTATTCGCGCACCACGCGATCCAAGAGTTGCGGCACGAGGTAGTGGCCGTTGGCGAGCTTGCGCGTCATCCGCGTTTGCAGGTGGTGATCCTTCGTTTGCGCTTGCAGCGGTACTTCGGCGAGCACCTTCCCGTCGCGGTTCACTTCGAGGATCCGCGGCTTGTCCCCGGCCTCGGTGAGCAGCACGTTCCCGTCACCGAGCGGCTGAACCGTGTTCACCTCGGACTGCGTTCCCCTAAACGCGAAGACCTCTTTGCCGTCCTTGTCGATTTCCGCGACTCCGCCCCCGGGGTAAGCTTTGCTCTTCGAGAGCGCGAGCAACACGTTGCCGTTTTCGAGCACCCAGCCGTCGCGCGATGAATGCGGGTACTTCCACGTTAC
This sequence comes from Gemmata massiliana, assembly GCA_000531095.1. Classification (GTDB taxonomy): domain Bacteria; phylum Planctomycetota; class Planctomycetia; order Gemmatales; family Gemmataceae; genus Gemmata; species Gemmata massiliana. The sequence goes on from HG799466.1 coordinate 660,771, forward strand.
TTTGCCGGATTCGTCGACGATAAACGTTTCCGCCCCCGTAGCGAGGAACCCGTGTTTGATTGGATCGGCGGCCCGTGCGGGCAACGAAATCACGGTAACAACGAGCGCGATCGCACCCAGTCGGGAGAGGGAAAGCATTACGTGTTCTCGATAAGGTCGCGGCGGGACGGTAGGGCGGCTCGGCGATTGTCGCCAGAAAGCTCCGTTCCCACAAGGACTTATCGTTCGCAAAAAATGGGGCGACTTCGGACGGAATTAACGGGATCGACAGGATTTGAGAATGCGATGTTCGCTTCTACTCGTGAGCTATCAACGAGCGACGTACCTCACACCCCAATTTTCACTTTGCGGCGCGTGCTCACGACCGGCGTTTGACACGGCGGGCACATTGCGGCGACGATGTTTAACAATGTGCTCGGACCAAACGGCTTCGGCAGGAACTGTTCAGCACCAGCAGCAGAGGCGTAGTGTTGGTGAGCTTCGGACGTGTACCCCGACATGATGACGACGCGGATCTGGTCTCCGAACCGCTCTTTCAGAGCGAGTGTAACCTGGAACCCGCTCTGACCGGGCAGGAGCATGTCAACGATTGCTGCAGTGGGTTTGTGCTCGTAGGCCAATTCGACTGCGCGGAGGCCGTTACCGGTGGCGATAACTTCGTAACCCGCACTGTGAAGAAGAGTTTCGAGAGTGCTGCGCAGGTCGGGATCGTCTTCAACGAGTAGAATCGTGCCGTAGCGTGACGACATGCTGCCTCCTGCAACCGCACCCGTAGCACCGGGTAACTCGTCCGTGATGCTAAGGAACTATAGCCGTGTTATGGCCGGCTCGCAAGAACGGCCCCCAGCAGAATCGTTCTGTTGGGCAAGAAATTCCTAAGTTTCGCGCGGAATTAAAACATACCCGTAGCGTTTCGACATCGCCTGAAAATCCCCCTTACGGTCGCACGATGACGGTACCGACACCCCTCGATAAACCCGCTGCACACGGATACCGAATGCCCGCAGAATGGGAGCCGCACGCGGCCACCTGGCTCGGGTGGCCGCACCGCGAATCCGACTGGCCGGGGCGCCTCGAACCGATCCCCTGGGTGTACGCGGAAATCGTCCGCGCGCTCACTCGGCACGAGACAGTGAACCTGCTCGTCCCCGACGCAAAACACGCAGACTCCGCAGCCGATGTACTTTCGCGCGCGAACGCGGATATGGGCCGCGTGAAGTTGTGGGAACTGCCCACCGACCGATCCTGGCTGCGCGACTCTGGCCCGATCTTCGTGACCAACGCTGCCGGCGAGCGCATCGCCCTCGACTGGCGGTTCAACGCCTGGGCCAAGTACCCCGACTGGCAGCGGGACGATCTGGTGCCCGCGTTCGCCGCGCAGAAGCTGAACGTGCCGAGTCTGCAACCGACCCACAACGGGCACCGCGTGGTACTCGAAGGCGGGAGCATCGACGTGAACGGGGCCGGATTGCTGCTCACAACGGAAGAGTGCCTGCTGAGCAAAACGCAGGAGCGCAATCCACCGTTCTCGCGTACCGACTACGAGCAAGTGTTCGCGGACTACCTCGGCGTGAAGAAAGTGCTGTGGCTGAACCGTGGGATCGTGGGCGACGACACGCACGGGCACATCGACGACCTCGCACGGTTCGTGGGGGCGCGAACCGTTGTGACCGTGGTGGAGACGAACAGCGCGGACGAGAACTACGCGATCCTCCAAGAGAACCGCGAGCGACTTGAGGCTATGACCGACTTGAACGGCACAAAGCTCGAAGTGGTGCCGCTCCCGATGCCGCGCCCGCTGATCTTCGATGGCACGCGCCTGCCCGCGAGCTACGCGAACTTCTACATCGCGAACGGCGTGGTGATCGTACCGACGTTCAACGACCCGGCCGACCGCGTCGCACTGGGCACGCTCGCGGACCTGTTTCCCGGGCGCGAAGTGGTCGGAATTAGCTGCGTCGATCTGGTGTGGGGTTTGGGCACCCTGCACTGCATGACGCAGCAAGAACCACTTTGAGTAAGTGAAGGGGCGAACGTGTGAGCGGGTGAAGGGGTGAAAAGAAAAGCACAACACTCCTGTCTTCTCACCCCTTCACCCGCTCACACGTTCGCCCCTTCACTTCTTCGGCCATAGCACGCGACCGGCGGTAGTCGTCTTGATGCTGTAAAGCGTGCCACCACCGGTGATGTAGAGCGTCTTTAGGTCGTCACCACCGAAGGCACAGTTCGTGACTTCGTCGGTCGGCACGCCGACGAACGCGAGCAGGTTCCCCGTCTCGGGGTCGATCACGTAAATGCCACCCTTAACGTCGGTTGCGGGTTCGGCCGGCGGGTTGGGCTTGTTCAACCCACCCGCGACGTACAACCGCCCCTTCGCGTCCTGCTTCAAGCCGTCCGGACCGCGGCCTTTGCCCCAATCGTGAAGGAGTTTTTGACTTTTGGGGTCAACGGTGCCATCGGCCTTCAGGTCGAAGCGCCAGAGCTTCCGCGCGCCGCCCTTATCGTTGTTGTTGTCCGCGACGAATAGGTACTTGTCGTCGGCAGAAACCAGCACGCCGTTCGCACGTTCCACTTCGCGCCCGATAACGCGGCTCACCTTGCCGTCGGTATCGATGCGGTACACGCCCTCGATCGTGTTACCCTTTTCGTCCTTCTGCTGCATGTCGTCGCGCGGGCCGTACCGCGGATCGGAGAAGTAGATACGGTCCTTCGAGTCGATAGTGAGGTCGTTGGGCTGGTTGTACTTCTTGCCACCGAACGCATCGGTGAGCACCGTGCGCTTGCCGTCGCGGTCAATGCGCGAAACCGAGCGCGACACCGGTTCGCAGCACACTAACTTGCCTTCGCGGTCGAAGAGTAGCCCGTTGGTACCGGACTTCTCGCGCCAGACTTTTTTCTCGCCGTCCGGGGTGAGTTGGTGAATCCCCTTCTCGCCGCTCGTGAACACGCCGAACTTCGCGTCCCACGCCGGCCCTTCGCCCGCCGCACCGTCACCGGCGAGTTTCGTGAGCTTGGCGCCGGGCTCGAAAATCGGCCCATCTTTCGCATCGGTCGCAGTGAATCCCAGCCCCTTCACCACGTTCTCGGGCGTCGTGAGAACGAAATCCTTCTCCTGACCGAGTAACTTGAACGCACGCGAAGCGGGTTCGTAAGCGGGAGCGAGTTCGTCGACCTTGAGGGATTGCCCACCGACAGAAACGCCACCCGCGATCATCACGCGCTTACCCGCGCATAGTGCCGCGATGTGCGCGACATCCCCGACGTCGCGCAGGATACCCGGTGCGAGCGTACCGAGGCGCTGATTGGTGTACGGCTCAGCCGTCACGAAACTGGCGAGCGTGTTCACGGCCGCTGCTTTGGTAATACGCTTGTCAGTAGCCGCGGCACACAGCGCGACCAGTCCGGCCGGGCCTTCACCAATGACGACAATTTCTCTCTCGTCGCCTTCGCGGAGTACGGTCAGCGCTCGCTGAAGGTCGGTACACCATTGTTCCAGTAGCGGGCGACCGAGCCATAGCCCCCACTCAGCAGAGTTGTGGTCGGGCGCACGCCCGATACGATCACCATTAGCGGCCAGCGTTCCAGTTCCGCGGAGGTCGAACGTAACGACAATGGCTCTCGATTTTTTCAGCTCGCGGTACAGTTCGCCCTTCTGCGCCGAGGCTGCACCGTCCAAGTTCAGGAGAACCACCACCGGCGCGGTCAGCCCTCCAGTTTCCACACGCCCCGACAACTTTACTCCCTCTTCGGGATCGAGCGCGATAGTTGGTGGCGCCAAGTGCCAGTATGCGCTGAGATCGCCGGGTGAGCGAACGAGCTTCAACAGCGCGGCTCGGCGGGCTTCGGCCTCCCGATCCCATTCTTCCTTTGTGGACGGCATCAGTTTGCCGTCGCGTAACTTCTTCCCCTCCTGCGCCGCGAACTTCGGAAGCGTCATGAAATCCTTCGGTCGCGTGTCGCCGGGGAAGCACCGCAAATCTTCCGGCTTCTCCGCCTCGAACTTCGGCTCTGGGATCGGATCACCCTTCCCCTCGCCCTTCAGGTGGAGCGCCATGAAGCCGTACATCGCCTCGCGCATCGGCTTGCTGTAGTCGTGCGGCCCCTCGAAGATCGCGTGTTGCAGGTTGTCTGGCTTGCCAAACAGCTTGAACACAGGGGCGGTCAGCGCGAGTGACTTTTTCGCTTCGCCCACCGAGAACTGAACGGCGTCCTTCGTCGCGTTCATCACCATGAGCGCCCGCGGCGCGACCAGCCCGAGAACGGCCCACTCTTCGGTGAACTTTAGCGCGCCGGGCACTACCTCGCACATACAGCACGCGGCCTGCAAGTACGCCTGATAATTGCCGACCGAGCACACCGGCACGACGCACTTGAACCGCTTGTCCCATGCCCCCGCGTACATCGTCTGGTTACCGCCGCCGCTCGCGCCCGTGATGCCGATCTTGTCCTTGTCCACTTCGGGGCGCGTTTCGAGATAATCGACGGCCCGCATGTTCTCGTACACTTGCAGCCCAGACAGCGGCGTGCCGAGCGGGAACAGCGTCGCGGCAGTCATCTCTCCGTGGTACTCGCCGAGAGCCGTCCCGATGCCGCGCTCGCCCGCGCCGAACGCATCCACGCACAGCACAACGAACCCGAGCTTCGCCGCGCCGATGCAACGCGACTGCACCACCGGGTCTTGCTTCGCGCCCTTCCAGTGCCCGTGAACTTGAAGGATTGCAGGAGCGGGTTTCTTCTTCGCGCTATCAGGCACATAAAGGTTCGCAGTCATGCGGACACCGGGCCGCGTTTGAAACGTGAGCTTCTCAACTGTGTAGCCGTCACGTTTGAGCGGTTCGCCGTGTTGCTGCGGACTGAGATCGCATGGTTTGGGCGGGAAGCATGCCTCTCCTCCCCACGCTGCGAGTAGGTGCTTCCGTAGCTCGACTTCTTGTTTCGTCCAGTCACCGATCGTGGCCGGCGCCTTATCGTTCTTTCGCAACTCCGCGGCCTGCTTCTGAATGAACGCCTGATACTGCTTGTTGGCCGGAATCTCATCTGCGCCGGGAAGGGCCGGAAGAGTTACGAGCAATGCGAACAACGTGAGTGGAGCGAGGCGGGTCATTGAGATCACCGGGGAGTGCAGACCGGGCGGGTTGGCTTGCCAGTGTGACGCAGCGAGACGAGGAGTGCAATGGTGTAGCGTGCGAGGTTGCCTTGACCGAATGAGGCTGGCCTGAAAGAATCACAGTGGAGGTAGCACCTCCAACACCACAAATGACCCAAACCCCAAGGCGGGGGCAAGTCAGTGGTGCAGACAACCGAGTAGGTTTTTAGGGGAGAACCCAATGCCAGACGACCTTTCGGTCGCGCTTGAACGCTTGCGCACTTCAACCCAACGGCTAAACACGATCAGCGACCTCGGTGCCCACGTCGTTAAAGAAGTTGAGATGTTTTTGGAGCAGTCGCACGTCGGGGCACCAGCATGGGTCCAAATAAAGCAGATATCGGACAAATACGACCAAGATGATGGCTGTATAGTTTACCTTTCATACTGCCGAGTCTCATCGGGAAAATTCAGAATTGCTATCGTCACAACGCATCGAGAGGCGCAATCGCCTGACGAGGACGTCGTAAAGCCGTGGTCCGAGTGCTCACGAGACGAGAAGATTGAGAGCTTGGGAAAATTGCCGGAGCTACTCGTCGAACTCGCCGCTCGTGTGAACGAAAAGACCGATAAAGCGGAACAAGCGATGACCGCGCTGAGCTCCCTCCTTCTGGCCGTAAAAACGCGGAAGGGTGGTGCGTGATGCAGCCAATCGCATCGGACCCCATTCCCGATCACGCACTTGTGGTTCGCGGTGGGCGGAACACGCCGGAACAGGTTCGCAAGAGCATTGGAATGCACCCGAGCGGAGTTACCGGTGTTTCGGTCGAGTCTGCGACGGGATTGACGTTGGAGGAGTTAGCCGCGGGCATTCCTCACGGCCAAATCGGTGTCACGACAGTTGGTCGCGTTCGTGCTGCTGGTGGTGATGTGATCCGGACGCGAGGACGCAGCCCCAATCACGCGACTTTGACCGGGTTGACACCGGAGCAAATCAGTGATTTACTGACACCAACGGAACCGAACCCCGCACAGGGGACGGGCTAGGACGAATAATGTCTATCCCTTCGATCTTCGCCGATTTCAACAACGCCGATCCGGAAGGCCGGGTTCGGCTGAATTGCGCCGGTACGATTGAAGACCTCGCGCGTCTGGGTGCTCGTCTCGCCAACGGTCTGAATGTGATCGTTCACGACGACGAACTCGAAGCGAACGGCGAGGTGCTATTCTCCGCAGAAGAACACGTCTGGGTCGCAAAAATCGATTGGAAAGCCATTCGCCGACTTCCCGTCCCCGAAATCGCCCCTCGCGCCTGACCTTTCTCCTCAACTCCCGCCTGAATTCTGTTCTACGCTAGTGGCGGACCATTCCGCACGCTGGAATTACTCGCACATGCTGCGTCGATTGTTTCGGCCCGAAACGGTGTTCTTCCTGCTCACCTGGCTGGGCCTGATGGTGGCGTTCCGCGACCGCGGGTTCTACGACCCCGGTGCGCTGTGGCACATCAAAGTCGGCGAGATCATCCTTGATCGCGGGATGCCACAAACGGACCCGTTCAGCTACACGTTTGAGGGCGAGCGCTGGGTGCCGCAACAGTGGGGCGCGGAAGTGCTGATGGCGCTCTCGCACCGCGTCGGCGGGCTTGATGCGATGCTCCTCGGCTTCGCCACCGGCGTCGCACTGCTGTTCACGCTCATATTTCGACGCGCGGTGCAAGGCGGGATGGGGCCGATCCTCGCGGGCGTGGTTGTGGGCGGCGTGCTGTTCGTCGGTGCGTTCCACTACTTCGTCCGCCCGCACATGTTCACCATCGCGTTTCTCGGTTGGACGATGATGTGCGTCATCGACTTCGAGCGTGGGCGCTGCACGATCTGGCGCCTGGCGGGGCTGGTCCCGCTGTACGTCCTGTGGGTGAACCTCCACGGCGGTGTGCTCGGTGGCACGATGACGCTGGGGTTAGCCGTTGCGGGATGGGGGCTGTTATTCTTGGTGCGCGGATCTGGGGAAGAACAAAGCCAACCTACCCCCCCGCCCCCTCCCTGAAGGGAAGGGGGAGCAGACGCGCGAACCCGCTGGGTTTGAAACTACATCTGC
>HG799466.1:668092-710328 GCA_000531095.1 Gemmata massiliana
AGCAGACGCGCGAACCCGCTGGGTTTGAAACTACATCTGCGGACAATTCTTTCTCTAACTTCGTATAAGGAGGGCGGGGGGGTAGGTTGCCCCTCCCCCATTCGCTCCTGGCGCACCGCGTTCCTGCTCGTGGGCGTCGTGATCGCGTGCGGGCTCACGCCGCTGGTGAACCCGCACGGCCTGGAGATGATCCGCATCTGGCAGCGCATCGTCGGGTCGAAGGTGCTGCCGGAAGTCATCAACGAACACATGCCGATGGACCCGTCCTCGGCCCTCGGGCTCGCGGTGATCGGGCTGGGCGCGTTCTACATCGCGATGCTCGCCGGGACGCTCCCGAAAATGCCCCGCGTGTCGTGGATCGTTCCACTCGTGTGGTTCGTGCTGAGCTTCAAGGGCATCCGTCAGGGTCCGCTGTTTGCGGTGTGTGCGGGGGTCGCGATCACGGATCTGTGGAAACACACGATCTGGCACCGGCTCTTGGTTAAGCACGGCGACGGGTCGACCGCATGGGACGCCGAGAACCCCGCCGAAGTCGCAAGGCGCGGCGGTTCCCTGTGGGCCGGCCTCGCGGTTCCCGCGGTGCTGGTCGCGGTCACGTTCGCGCTGCAAGTGAAGCAGATCGAGGTGCCGGTAATCGGGCACGGGTGGGCGCGGCTCGACCCGGACTTTATCCCGTCGGACATGACGACGGACGTCACCGAGTACGCGGCCCGCGTGCCGCGCGGGACGCCGATCTTCAACGACGCGAACCTCGGCGGGTACCTCATTTACCACACGCCGAATCTGAAAATCTTCATGGACGACCGGTGCGAACTGTACGGCGACGAGTGGATCAAGAACTACTCGGACGCGCTCGGGAAGCCGCCCGAAGAACTCGGTTTGGTGTTTGAAGGGTGGGCCGCGAAGTACCGATTCGAGCGTGCAATCGTCATGACGAACCCGCCACCAAAAGACAAGCCGCCGATCGAGCAGTATCTGCTCAGCGCATCAGGGAAGTGGCGCGAAGTGAGTCGCGGAAAGCGCGCAGTGATGTTCGAGCGCGTGAAGTAGGAATTCGACGTGATTTGTCGCGGCGCTTGGCACCGCGACAGTGCTTCCACCCAGTCCCAGCAAATCAATCGCTGCCGCCAAGGGCGGAAATCGCTTCCGCAGCGGTGTCGTAGAGCGCCCAGTACATTTCCAGGTTGGTGATCCGCAGCAGTTCGCGGATGTTGGGATTCACCCCGGCGAGGACCAGTTCGCTCCCGCGCGCGGCCAACAAGTGGTGACAGCGCAACAAGAACGTGATGAACGCCGAGCCGAAATACGTAACCGCGGACAAGTCCACGATGATGTTGTTCGGCGGGTCTTCCTTCAGCGGCGCCAGGACCAATTCGGCGGCCGGTTGGAGGAGCGTTTCGGGTAGATCTTCCACTTGGGGCGACGGCACGACTACGGCGACGTCGCCGTGCCGCTTGACCTGGAAGAACTCATTAGTCAGGTCCGCGTCGGACGCCATGTCGGGAACCTTCGGGTGACAGGGAACCGGGTTCGCCGGTCACCCACACGTTAGTCACAAGTAGGTGTCAAATCAAGCGCTTGGTTCGCGGGTGTTGGGTTAGAATCTCCCGAACACCAGTGAGGACCGCTTTATTATGCGCGTTCGCTGCCCGGCCTGCGCCGCCCCGTATTTCTTGCCGCAAGTCTCACCGCCGGACGGCCCGCGCTGTCCGAACTGTGACGCCCCGGCACCAACGGATACCGATTCCCCACCCCGCCGCTTTCACCAACCCGAGGAACCCGCGGGCCGGAGCCGGGTCGTCACAGTCGTCGCGCTACTCCACTTGCTTGTGGCAACCGGCGGATTGTGCATGACAGTGGGGTTGACCGCGGTTACTGGCGAACTGGGGGCACACCAAGCTCGGACGTAACCTATTGGCGCGAGTTTTGCCAAGATGGAATATCCTTCTTTCATTCAGCGAGCGCGCGTTTTTAGAAGTCGCAGTTGAAGCGAACGCCAAACGCGCGCAGGTCGCCGTTCTGACGGCCCGCGGCGTCCGCGGGGTTGAACCCGCGGTGGATCCAACTGTAGTTGAACTGGATGCGCGCGTTCGACGTCAGGTACCAGTTGACCGCGCCCGTCACGCCCTGGCCGATACCCCCGTTGATCCCGCTGTTGGTCAGGTCCACATAATCGTACCGGACGCCGACCTCCCACGCCCCCGTATCGAGCCGCCAGCGCCCGCCGTCCCCTTCGAGGAACACGAACCGGCGCGACGGGGTCACGCGCGCGTAGCCGGGCCGGTCCTTGACGTACCCGCGGTGGTCCGGGGTCAGGAACCGCATGACCTCGACGTACCCGCCGGTCGCGACATACGTGCCGTGGCTCGTGACCCCGGTCGGGAGCCGGTTCCCGACGGGCAGGCCACCGAGGTAGGCGTTGGTGATCGTGCTCACGGTCCCTTCCGCGGCCATCGTCCACGGCCCGAGCGCGGTCACGAACTCCAGGTTGGCGATCTGCTGGGCGTCCCGCGAGAAGATGTTCCCGGTGTCGAACAGGTTTGGAACCTGAAACCCGCTCCCGATCCGGATGTCGGGCCGGGCGCGCACGCGGACGTTGTCCTGGTTCAGGTTCCGGTAACTGTAATCGACCCCGAGGTGGACCCAGCGGTGCTCGCTCTCGTTCCACACGGGCAGGCACGTGAGCCGCGCGTCGTACACGTAGTTCCCGTCGCCGACGGTCGAGAACTGGCGGTTGCTCTGAGAGTTCTGCTCGAACAGACCGATCAGCGCGTAGGCCCGGTCGTCGAGGAACGTGCGCGAGACCGTGATGCCGTTGGAAAAGTTGTAGTTCCCGTTGAAGGCGTCGAACATCAGCCCGCGCTCCATCCACACCTGATTGTTGTCCGCCGTGGCGGTCACGAAGTTCAGGCTCTCCGGTGCCGCCCGACGCGGACGGTCCCGACCACCGGGAGCTTGGTCAGCCCGATGTACACCTCGTTGAACCCGACCGTTTCGGCTGGGTCGGTGTTCGTCGTCAGGGGGTTGGCGATCCCCGCCGAGTTCGGGATGCCGAGCGTGCGCTGGCGCAGGTCGGTGCCGTTGGCGAACTCGTACTGCGCGAAGAATTCGAGTTGCTCCCACGCGAGGCCGCTCATGCGCAGCCGGGCGCGGCGGAAGTCCATCCCGTCGTCGAGCGTGCGCCCGGGATCGACCAAGTTGTTCAGGGTGCCGATCGACCGCTTCTGGTTCTTGTCCACGTTGAACCAGCCCATATCGAACTGCGTGACCCCGCCGACGTTGAACCGGAACGCCTTATCCTCAGTCTCGAACGTCAGCCCGTTGTTCCAGGTGCCCGTCACCTTACGGCTTTTTTGCTGACTCTCGGCCTTCTTCTCGGCCTCCGCTTGCTTGGCCTTCTCCTCCCGCTCGGCGATGGTCTGCTCGACGAGCTTCTTGATCTCTTCGGGCGTTAGCGTAACAGTGGGTGCCGTCGAGGACGTGGTGGGAGTGACAGGAGCGGCCCCGGCGGGACTTGCAGGAGGGGCGCCGTCTGGCACGACCCCAGACGCGCCGGGGGCGGGCACTTGCGGTTGCGCGAGCGCGGGTGCGGGTGCAAGTGCCACGAACAATGTAACAACGGTGACGATCACGAAGCGCACAACGGCCGGCACTGCCCCTCCTCGACTTGAGCGAAAATCACTCGCTCGACACTTCACCTCAGAAAATGGGCGAACCGTGCCGTATGTATGAGTTACAACGGTATCGGCTCGTTTGATGCGGGGCTTGAGGGAACGTGAACGAATCTGCCCACGAAATAGGCAGTCGTGATTGCTCGATTTTTGGTGAAAGTGCTTCGGTGAGGTGGCGCGGAGAATTGGATGCAGTTCTGTGCGCGGATATGGATCAAGATGTTCCCCAATACCAACAGGGGAACATCCGCCCGCTCTCTTTTACGGAAGCAGCTTGTTGACCTGTTTCTGGATGTCCTCGGCCGTTTTGTCCGAGTACGGATAGATCGTCGGCGGGCCGATGTCAGACAGTTCCGCGCCGGACGGGTGCTGGCGCCCGACGAGTGTGTACGCCTCGCGGTTCGCCTCGAAGTGCGACGCCGGGTCTTTGTTCAACAGGAGCAGGTACCGCCCCGGTCCCGTATACCCCACGCAGTCCGGCAAGTTGGCGACACCGATTTGTGTGCCCGGCGCCGGGCCACCCTTAAGCGCCTCGACCACTTTGACCATGATTGCCGGTCGGTCGGCCTTTTCGTTCAGCGCCACCGGTTGTGGCCCCAGTTGCGGCACCTGCCGGATCAGGTGAACCGCGCGCCCGTCTTCCCCGTTCGTCAACTCGGCCACGACCGCCACGGTCGCGTTGGCCGCCTGAACGCGCGAGACCACCGGGGCGTGGCTCTTCGTGAGCGCCGTAGCTCCCAACCAGCCGAGCCAGCCAACGAAAAGAAACGCAGCGACGATCAGTCGAATCCGTTTGCCCATGATGCCCGCCACAAACTCGCCAGAGAAAAACGAAACCCCGCCGCGTTCGCTACCGGTCCCCGCGCTTGGCCGTGTCGCCGAGCGTGATCTCGAACCCGTCGCGGAGCGCTTGGGCGAGGTCGAACAGGTCGCGGAAGTCGTCCGGGTCGTCGCGGTCGGACTTGCTGAGGCGCTGCACCTTGATGAGCTTGAACACGATCTCGCCGACGTGATCGGTGGTCCGGATGCCCCACTGTTTGAACACGACCGGGGCCATCATCCCGAACTCGCGGATCGCGAGCGCGCAGGTGCCGTTGAGGAGTTCCCCGCCGCTCACGTGCCGGTCGTCGCTCTCCTCCTCGTGCTCCACTGGGGCGCGGCCGAGCCGGTCCTGTGTGAACGTGACAGCGTCGCAGACGAACTCGTAGGCTTCGTATGCGAACCGCGGGTCTTCGCGACACAACTCAAGAATCCGAGGGTCCACAGCTTCTCCTGCTGGCGAACGGCCGATGGAACCGGGGCGAACCCGTTGGGCGCAGTTCTCACCGGCGACACCATCTTACAACCTTGTCAGCACCTCGTCGGCGGCAATGGGCAGTCGGCGCCCGTCCTCGAACTCGACGAGCAGCCGGCGCGCGAGAATCTCCTGCGCCAGCACCTTCCCCTGCCCTTTCTCGGTGACCACGCGCGCCCCGATCGGCGGCAGCTCCTTCTGGAACTCTTCGTACACGTCCTGCTCGAACCGCAGACAGCACTTCAGCCGCCCGCACCGCCCGGAAATCTTCGTCGGGTCGAGCGTGGACTTTTGCAGTTTCGCCATCCGCATGCTGACCGGCGGCATCACCACCATGTGCGTATTGCAGCACACCGGCTTGCCGCAATCGCCGTAGTCCGCGAGCAGCTTCGCCTCGTCGCGCACCCCGATCTGGCGCAGTTCGATACGGGTGTGGAACTCGCGCGCCATGCTCTTCACGAGTTCGCGGAAATCCACGCGTCCCTCGGCGAGAAAATAGAACACGAGCCGCTCGCCGCCGAAAATGTACTCCACGTCCACGATCTGCATCACGAGCCGGTGCTGATTCACGAGTTTCGTGCCGATCTCGTACTGCTGCTTTTGCAACTGCGCGATGTGCGCGATCTTCGCGCGGTCCTCGACCGTGGCCACGCGGACGAGGTCGCCACGAGTCGGTTCCGGGATCGCGGCGAGCGCCTGGGGCGTTGCCGGGCACAATACCTCGCCGCTCTCCAGCCCGCGCTCGGTGCGCAGAATGGCCACGTCCCCGCGGCGCACGGTCGCGCTCTCGGGCGCGGTGAACGCGCCGACGAACCGCATCGACCCGTGCCGCACGAGGTAAGGTGTCGGCGGCGCAGTGTTTGGAGTCATGAAGATATCTTCGTAGGAATCGCTCGAAGATGCAACTCAGGTGTCCCACCTACATTCTGCCAACGCGCGCCGAAACAGTTCGGCCCATGCACAGTTCATTGCGGTCTCGCGCTCGGTTGCCGCACTCCATTCCACCGGGGTTCGACAAACACTGTTCACGGGAAAAGCTCGGTACTCGGATAGCAGTCGCTCTTCAATGGCGTCGCGAAGTGCGCGTCGGGCTGCTACTGTTAGCGGCTCCACAATTTGCATTGCAAGCTCAATGCGCGGAGGATAAACGCAACAGTGCATGAACAACAGATTCGACCATTCAACCGACGTGATGAGCCCATTAGAAAGCTGCGTGCGTCTCCGTTCGAGATACTGAAACAGCTCTTCAACTTCTGGAACCTGTTTCTGTGGCGCCACTTCTGGCATTAACTCAGCCCGAGCAAAGATCGCGACGAACTCGAGAAAATTCATCCCCTCCACACGCGCTTGTTCAGCCAACCGGAGAAGAAACTGCTCTTCCCAGTATCGTAACCGCTGTGGCCGATTAAGCTCCGAAGCCGACCGAACGAGTCGATTGAACGCCCCGGCCCCGTGAGACCGGGCGGCCTCCAAAATGCGCTCGCGATCGGTGGTTCCCATGCACCCTCACCTCACGTGTGCAGTTCGACCACATCCTTGTCGTGCAGTACGTGGTCGCGGCCGACAGTCTGGCCGTCGTGGACCGCGGTGCCCCACACGCGGGCCGACTTCACCGTGTCTTCGAGGTCGCGGTGGACCTTACCCGCCAGTTCCGCAACCGTTGCGCCAATCGGCGGTGTGAACGGGCTGGTCATGTCCGCCGGCTTGCCCGGTTGCTTCGTGTAGATCCGCATCACGCCGAGCGCGTCGTAAATCGCCTTGCGGAGTTCTTCCAAACCGTCGCCGTGCTCGCTCGAGACGACCAAAAGCGGGAACTGTGTGCCGAACTCCTCGCGCGCGATCTCCAGTCGGATGTCGGCGGCCTCGTCGTCGCCCTTGTTCGCGACCAGGAGCGTCGGGATCGCGTAGACCGCGGGGTCGTCGATTGGCGGGCTGCCCGGGGGCACGAGTTCCCGGCGCGCAAGTTTTAGTCGGTCGATGGCCGCTCGTGTCGCGGCCGGGCCGTCGTCGTCCGCGAGATCGAGGAACAGCAGCGCAACGTCCGCGGCGCGCGTGATGTCGGTGACGAAGTTCTCGTAATGGTCCGCGGTGATCGGCGGCAGGTCGATCAACTGCACGCGGACGTCCTCGTAGTCCATCATCCCCGGCGCCGGTTCGCGCGTCGTGAACGGGTACGGGGCCACCGCCGGCGTCGCCTTCGTGAGCTTCGTAATCAGTTGCGACTTACCCGCGTTCGGCGGGCCAAGCAACACCACCTGCCCGGCCCCCTGGCGCGGGAACTTGAACGTGCCCGGCGCGGCCTTCTTCGGCCCGAGTTTGGCCTGCTCGATCTGGTCCGTCAGCTCGGAAATCTTGGTCTTGAGTTCGGCCTGAACCTTCTCGCTCGCCTTGTGTTTGGGCAGGAGTACCCACATCTCTTTGAGCGCGACGAGCTTGTCTTCGGGCGTCTGCGCCTTCTTGTACCGGGCTTCGGCGTCGTGATAGTGCGGCGGTAAGTTGACTGCCATGATTACTCCGATCCCATTCCCGCGGTAGCGATGTGAGATCAGTGTACGAGCCGGCCGAAACGCGGGTGCCCGGTCCCATCAACCGGTCCAGGCGCGGCTAACATTTGCTAACATTTCGGAAACCTCTCAAAACCGGAGATTCGACACAAATATCTCACAATAAACACCTTGCGCCACACAATTCGGCTAACAGCTCGAACTGAGGTTGCGTGGTCGTCGCATCCGCCACCCCGTTCGACCCACTCAATAGCCCTCTATTCCCATTCATTTCTTGGGTTTCGGCTCTCGCGGTTCGTGGTGCGCCTTCAGCCACTTGTTGAGCACCGCCCGATCGTCTTCCGTTCCGCGACTCTTCCAGAGCCGGTTCAACCACTTGCCGTGATACTTGGCCACGAACTCGAATCCGGCGTCCGTGAGGTCCGAGTTCCGGAACTCGATGGTGTCGGTCACGTCTTCAATGCTGCTCGCGATAGTTCGCGTCGTCATGTTGTGGTGCTGGAGGAACTCGATGAACACAAAGAACCGTCGCAAGACCTCCGAGCGCGGAACCGGGTCGAACCCGCCCTGAACGTGCCGGGCTACGCTGTCCAATTGCCAGTCCACGCTCGAAACCCGGAAGTCCTCCCCCGGCCGACGGTGCTTCATCATCAATCCCCAAAACGATATGTCCGCCGATCTGAAAGCCCTTATTACTCGTCGGTAATCGCCTCTCGGTACTCGCCCCAACACCGAAGTTGGTCAGCGAAACGGTCCGATTTAGCAGTTGAAGCAATCTGACGGGCGAACCGAAACAAGACGCGCTCGAGCTCAACGAGCCAGTCGCCTCTTGGGTTCGAGAATCTGAATGTGCCCTCGGTGGCCCAACTGCTCCACTGGAATCGGTAACCAAGCCCGTCGTGTGTTCCCACGCAACCGTTTGGCGCAACTTGAAACGGGTTCAATGACCCGAGAAAGTGTAACACCTCATCGGTGTCGAGTGCTGCAATGTCGGCGCCGTTCTCGTCAGCGACAAAACCGCGGATCACAACCCGATCTGGGCTGGGGCCGCTCTTCCACTCTTCGTGAACGGCTCCAACGACCCAAGCCGGATGGAAACTCGGTAATACGCTTACGGTCCACCACGCCAAAACGCACGATGCACCGGGTTCCCCAACTGCTCCCTGACGACCCGAACCGACGCTAAGCGTCGTAAGGTTCAAGTGCCTTGCCAGTTGTTCATTGAACACCGGCCCGAGCCCGTCCACAGGAATGTCTTCCACAATTGCGATCAGGCCCGCGCGCTGGGCGAGTTCGCACACACGTCGCGCTTCAATCGGGTCACACATCGCCAGTACCCAATCCGGGGCCGCTCGCGTTTCGCGCAGTACTTCGGCGATCGATCGATCCCGGACGTCCGGCAGGAACCGACGCAAGGCTATTACTTCTTCGTGAGAAGCGCGCCCCTCCCTCCACCGGGTAACGACACGGACGCGGGTCAAAGAACTCATGGGTGGCTCCGCATGTTCAAAGATGGTCCCGCAACAATCGCGGGTTTTGTCGAACAACAGACGCGCCCCATCTCCCACTCGTTCACGGTAGCAAGCAACATCTCGGCATGATACCACATACTGAACACACGAACAAAACATTTCTGTCAAATCCGCGCCCGGAATTGATCGGCACTGTGGGCGCACTCGAGCGGGTTGCGCGAAGCGCACGGGGGATCGTACAACAACACCCGACCCCTCATCCGGAGCACCCATGTCCACCGCACTGTACGACCAGATCCAGGAAGCCGCCGCGTTCGTTCGGACGAAGTGGAAGCACGCGCCGACCGCGGGCATCATCCTCGGTACGGGGTTGGGCAAGTTCGCCGAGGACGTGGAGACGGACGTCGTGATCCCCTACGAGGAGATCCCGCACTTCCCGCGCTCGACCGCGCCCACCCACAAGGGGCAACTCGTGTGCGGCACCCTCGCCGGCAAGAAAGTCGTGGTGATGGAGGGGCGGTTCCACTTTTACGAGGGGTGGTCGCTCCAACAGGTCACGTTCCCGGTGCGCGTGATGAAGGCGCTCGGGGCCGGCGCGCTGATCGTGAGCAACGCCTGCGGTGGGATGAACCCGCAGTGGGGCCGCGGAGACATCATGCTCATCGAGGACCACATCAACCTGCTCGGCGACAACCCGCTGATCGGGCCGAACGACGAGCGGCTCGGCGACCGGTTCCCGGACATGTGCTACCCCTACGACCGCGACTTGCTGAAGATCGGCCGGCGCGTCGCGCTCGAAGAACAGATCGTGTGCCACCAGGGGGTGTTCGTCGCGGTGAGCGGGCCGAACCTCGAAACGCGGGCCGAGTACCGCTTCCTGCGGGCCATCGGCGCGGACGTGGTGGGGATGTCCACGGTTCCCGAGGTGATCGTCGCGGTTCATTCCAAAATGCGCACATTCGGAATATCCGTCATAACCGATGTATGCCTTCCAGACTCCCTGGAACCCGTAAGTCTTCCAGAGATAATTGCCACCGCAAATGAGGCGGAAAAGAAACTGCGTGTCATAATCCGTCGCGTTGTGGCAGAAATTTAAGAAGTGGCGCGAGTTCATGGCGAAGTAGCCAGAAGCGAACTACGCTTGGGCAGAAATCCTTGCCCAGCCCTCACCCCCCCGTTCTGTGACGCGAACTTCAACACCATTGGTTGCCGAGTCGCGCAGTACCGTTGGGCGGTACCTAGCGGGGGTATTCGGGGTCGCGATCGCGTACTACGCGACGGCCAAGGTCGGGCTACTGTTCACGGTCGGGGACGCGCACGTCGCGTTCATCTGGCCGCCGACCGGGATCGCCGTCGCGGCGCTGTTCCGCGCGGGCCGGAAGTTCTTACCCGGGGTCTTCTTCGGCGCCCTCGCGTGCGAGTTCCAGGTGTTCCCCTGGTGGGTCGCGCTGGGCGTCTCGGTTGGTAACGCACTCGGACCGCTCATAACCGTCGAAATCCTCCGCCGGTTCCGGTTCAACCCAATATCCGCCGGGCGCCGGGACTTGTACGCCTTCCTCTTCGCGGGCCTCGTGGGGATGACCGCGACGGCTTCTAACGGTGCCCTTTGGCACGCACTCGGCGGCCTTCCACCAATCGAACTCGTACCCGCGTGGCTCGTCTGGTGGCTCGGCGACACGGCCGGGTTGCTCATCGTCGCGCCCCCGCTCCTCGCGGCCGTTCGGCCCCGGGTCCACCGCGGCGCGGTCCGGCCGGCTCTCGTTCTCCTCCTCACGGCGGTCCTGTGCGCGATCGCGTTCACGAACGTGGCCTCGCCCCCGACACGCAGCCTGATGGTGTTCCCGCCGTTCATGCTGCTCATCTGGGTGGGGATGAACGAGCGCCTCCGCGTCGGGGCGCTGCACGTACTCGTCCTGACGGCTTTTGCGGTCGCGGGTACGTCCGAAGGGGTCGGCGCGTTCGGGCACCTGTCCCCGATGACCAAAATGTTGTTCGTCTGGGCGCTCGTAGTCACCGCGGCGCTCGTCACCCTCGCGATGACGACCACGCTCGCCGAGCGCGAGCGCGCGGAAGCGGCCCTCACCACCGCGGCGCGCGAGTACCAGAACCTCGTAGACAGCACGCCCGCGGCCATCGTGCGGTACACGCCCGAGGGCAAACTCACCTTCGTCAACGAAACACTGTGCCGGCTGCTCGGCTACCCGCGCGAATTACTGATCGGGCAATCGGTGATGGACTTCATTCCCGAAATGCCCCGCACGGAAGCAGTCGCCGACCTGCCCGTGCCGCACCAGATCTCCGGCCCCGCCTCGGGCGCGTCCGGGATGATCCGCAAGCCGGACGGTTCGTGCCTCTGGTACCGGTGGACGGCCCGGCACATTACCACCGGCGACGGGCGGAGCGAGTTCCAGGCCGTGGGCATCGACCTCACCGAGCGCCGGCAGGCCGAGGCCGAGCGCACCACGTTCGAGCGCAAGATGCAGGACGCCCAGCGCCTCGAAGCGCTCGGGGTGCTGGCCGGGGGCGTCGCGCACGACTTCAACAACTTGCTCGCGGGGGTACTCGGGCACGCGGAACTGGCCGCCAGTTCGCTCCCGGAGGGGCACCCGGCGCGCGAGCACCTCATGACGGTGCAGAACGGCGTCGCCCAGGCGGGCGGGCTGACGCGGCAGTTGCTCGCGTACTCCGGTAAAGGCCGGTTCCTGCTCCGCACGATCGACCTGAACGAACTCATCAGCCAGACGACCGACCTGCTCCGGGTGACCCTGCCCAAGAAGGTGCAACTGAACCTGCACCTGTCGCCCACGCTCCCGCTCATCACCGGCGACGATGGGCAGCTCCGCCAGGTTCTGATGAACCTGCTCATCAACGCCGGCGAAGCCATCGGCGACCGGGCCGGGAGCGTGACCGTCACCACGACCACACACGACCTCGCGCTCGAGGCGGTCAGCGGGGGCGTGTACAGCCCGGCCGCACCGGGCCAGTTCATCGAGCTGATCGTGTCGGACACCGGGTGCGGGATGGACGACGCGACGAAATCGCGCCTGTTCGACCCGTTCTTCACCACGAAATTTACCGGGCGCGGGCTCGGCATGTCTGCGGTCCTCGGGATCATCCGCGGGCACGGTGGCGGCATCCGCGTGGACAGCCGCGTGGGGTTCGGCACCCGGTTCACGGTTCTGCTCCCGGTAACAACCGAAGCGCTCCCCGAAGCCGCGGAAACGCCCGCGCCGCTGGACTCACTGCTCCGGACGCCGCTCGAATCGCCGCCGCGCCAGCGCCGCGCCCAGCGGACCGAAATGATTCCGCGGCCCCCGCAACGGTCCGGGCAGTCGCCGCCCCCGGTGCCAGCACCCGCTCCCGTACCGGCGCCACGCCCCACCCCAGTCGCAAAAACCGAGAAGCGCGGGCTGGCACTCGTCGCGGACGACGAGCCGATCGTGCGTCAGGTCGGCGAGCTGATGTTGAAGCAGATGGGGTACGACGTGCTCACCGCGAGCAACGGTGCGGAAGCGGTCGCGCTCTTCGTGGCGCACGCCGATCTCGTGCGCGTGGTGCTGCTCGACCTGATGATGCCGGTGATGGACGGGACCGAGGCCCTCGTCGCGATCCGGGACCGTTCAACGGTCCCGGTGATTTTGTGTAGCGGGTACACCGCCGAAGCGGTGCCCGAAACCCTCACGAACGACTCGGCCACCGGGTTCCTGCAAAAGCCCTACGCGCGAGGTGACCTCCAGGCCGCGCTCGCCACCATCGGCGTGTAACGCGATTGGCCTTTGGGGGCCGGCCCTACAGGAGCCGGCGCAACAAACACACAGACCTCACTTCACCAGCGGCAGGACCACGCGGTCGACGTCCGCCTCGGTCTTAACGGGCGGCACGCCGCCGTGCAGCTCCCACGACTCGGTCAGTTCCGCGGACGCGCCCGGCGCGAGCGTGACCAGTTCGCCGACCGTTTCCATTTCCAGCATGTCCTCGTTCGAGAACGTCTGGTACCGCGTGCCGCGGTCCGGGTACACGGCCCCCTCGCGGTAGTCGAACCGCTTCACGAACAGCACCCCGGAGTTCAGGTACGCGACCCACCCCTCGCGGTGGGCGAGGCCGATCTTGGTCGGCCCCTTGTTCACGTCCTGGCGGAGCAGCGCGTACTTCTTCCCGAACGCCCAGCGCGTGTCGGCAAAGTCGAAGTACGGCCACAGGATCAGCTCCTGGTTCGGCGCGAAGTCGGCCGGCGATTTCGCGTTCTTCGGGTGGAGCGGGTGGTTCTTCTTGGCCGGCAGCGGAATGATCTCCACGCCGCCGGGGGCCATCACGGTCGGCCCCCAGGGAGCGAGGTCGGTCGGGGCGCTCCCGATGTTCGTGACCCGCAGCGTCACGTCTACTTTGGTGCCGCTCGCGCCCAAGCGGAGCTCCATCACTTTCTGCACGCCGTACTCGGTTTCCGGCGGCGCGGTGATGCGGGCCGCGTGCGGACCGATCTGCTCCCACTTTACAGGGCGGTTGTCCGGGAAGTACGTCCGCGTGAGGTCTTCCGGGGAGAGCCAGAACCGGTGCCCGCCGCGGATCTGCCACTCGGCCTCGCCGGTGCCGCCCATCATGGAGTCGTAGTTCTTCATCACGTTGAACCCGCCCGGGAGCCGGTACGCGATGACGCGCGGCCCGACGTCGAGCGTCACCACGAGTTCGACGTACCCGTTGCTGAGGAGCAGGTTGTTCTTCCAACCGCGGTATTCGATCACTTCCACGCCACAAACCTCGCTCGAAGGGGAGAAAAAAACAAAGAACGGTCGGCATGGTACCATGCCGACCGTTCAGAGGGTATCGTCTCGTGTTACTTCGTGCTCAACAGCCGGGCGCCGACGCGCCACGTCCCGACGGTTCCGAGCGCGATCGCGCCAAGTAGCAGCCCCGCGGGGGCGGGGACCGGGCTCGGATTGTTGGGGTTCCCCGGATCACCGGGATCGGACGGATCGTCTGGTCCGCCCACAGGAACCGTCGGCGTGGTGGTCGTCGGTGGTGTTGTGCTCGGCGGGGTCGTGGTGCTACCTCCACCGACCGGGACCGTTGACCCACCACCGCCCGTTCCTGTAATGATCCCGCCGCCACCGCCCGGGTAGCCCAGTCCGCTCCCACCGCCACCCATTCCCGCGCCACCACCGGAGCCACCGCCCGCACCGGTCCCCCCGGCCGTCAGCGCCCGGGCAAATGCTCCGCCGGTACCGGGAGTACCGCCGCTCTTAAACCGCAGTGCAAACTGCGATTGGGCGACGACCTTGTCTGCGTTCTCGATGCCCTGAAGCCGGATCAGTTCGCGCCCGCGGAGGTCGGGGTTCTCGTAAAATAGCCCGTCGTCGCGGCCTGTCAGCGAGTCGAGGAACGTCTGCGCCCGCTGAACGTAGATCGGGGCGTCGACCTTCGGGTAGTCCGCCTGGAAGTCGCCCGCGAACAGGTCCAGCTTGAGATCACCCATAGCCGGTTCGGTTTCCTGGATGATTTCCCAAAGCGCGATCTGGAACGCGACCGCGTCGTCGGGGTTGACGGCCTTCGTAGTCGGGTCGCGGAAGTAGCGCCCGAATAGTTCGGTGATGAGCTTGGCGCGCCGGTTCGCGACCTCGTTCACCTTGTCTTTATCGACCCCGTCGACGTTGTAGTTTTCGGGGGCGTAAAGGTTGTTCACGCGGTAGCGGTAGAGCTTGTCCTTGGTGATCGGTACGAGCACCTCGGCGCAGTACCCGGTGAAGTTCCGGTCGAGCCCGTTGGTGCCGAACTCAGTCTGCGGAACTTCCCAGCGGAACACGCCGGCGGAGCAGGCGCCTTCTTTGCCCTTCCACTTGTATTTGAACGACTCGCTCGGTTCGAGTTTGGTGTAGAACACCTCGAGCGCGGGCTCCTGAGCGCGTACCGGCGTTTGCAGAACCAGCGTCAGCGGAAGGGCCGCGAGCAGGGTGACCAGCCCGGGGCGAACCAGGGTGCGGGGCATGACGGACGATCTCCAGCACGGGCGCCCGGACCAGAAACGACGGAACAGTCGGGGCGCCCCATATGAGACGATACCCGGACCGGTCACGGGTTAAAAGATCGATCTTAGGGGAAAGAACACGGACTGTAGTGAATTGAACGGTGGCGCGAACGAGAAGGGTTGTTTCGGCTCAAAGCCTCTGCGCTGTTCAGGGTTCGCATTACTCGATCTGTGGTGAAACCTGAAATTCGCGTCGGTGCGCACGGCCCCACGGGTGCCGCGCACCTGCTATAATCGCGGGATCGTCCTTATTATTCCGAGTTGCAATTGATGTCCGGCACCCAGAGTCGCATCTCCCTTCCCGTCTGGCAAGAGCGGTTCGCCGCGCCGTTCGCGCCGACCACGGCCGCGGAAATGGCCGCACGCGGGTGGGACTTCGTGGACGTCGTGTTCGTCACGGGGGACGCCTACGTCGATCACCCCAGTTTCGCGATGGCGATCCTGCACCGCGTGCTGGAGCGGGCCGGGTTCCGCGTGGCGATCCTGAGCCAGCCCGAGTGGAAGACGTGCGAGCCGTGGCGCCAGTTCGGGCGCCCGCGCCTGTTCTTCGCGATCAGCGCGGGGAACATGGACTCGCTCATCAACCACTACACCGCGAACAAAAAAGTCCGCAACGACGATGCGTATTCGCCGGGCGGCAAGATCGGGCTGCGCCCGGACCGCGCGACGCTGCCCTATTGCCAGCGCGCCCGCGAAGCGTTCCCGGGGGTGCCGGTGATCGCGGGCGGCGTGGAGGCGTCGCTCCGGCGCCTCGCGCACTACGACTACTGGTCCGATTCGGTGAAGCGCTCGATCCTGCTCGACTCGAAGGCCGACCTCGTCGTGTACGGCATGGGCGAGCAGAGCATCCTCACGATCGCACAGAAGCTGAAAGCGGGCGGGACGCTGCGCGACCTCCGGGCAATGCGCGGCGTCGCCTACGCGATGGGCGCGAAGGAGTCCGAGGCGTGGATGGCCCAACAGCAGGCCACCGACGGCGCGGACCGTTCGGCCCTCAGCATCATCCCGTCTTTCGAGCAAGTCCGCGACGACAAATGGGCCTTCGCCGAGGCGACGCGGCTCATCCACACGAACACGAACCCGTTCAACGCGGCGACGCTGGTGCAGTTCCACGATCGGCAGGCGGTGGTGCAGAACCCGCCCGCGCTGCCGCTCTCGCAGCAGGAAATCGACGCGGTGTACGACCTGCCGTACAACCGCCGCCCGCACCCGAGTTACAAGGAATCGGTCCCCGCGCACGAGATGATTAAGGACTCGGTGACGATTCTTCGGGGATGCTTCGGCGGTTGCACGTTCTGCTCGATCACGGCGCACCAGGGCCGCATCATCCAGAGCCGGTCATCCGAGAGCGTGATGAAGGAAGTTCAGAAGCTCGCGGCCGATCCGGACTTCAAGGGGATCATTTCGGACATCGGCGGTGCGACCGCGAACATGTACACGATGCGGTGCTCGCGCCCGGAAGTCGAAGCGAAGTGCAAGCGCCTCTCGTGCGTCCACCCCGGGGTGTGCAAGCTCCTCGGCACCGACCACGGGCCGCTCATCGATCTGATGCGCGAGGTGCGCAACGTCGACGGCGTGCGCAAGGTGCTGGTGTCATCCGGCATCCGCATGGACCTCGCGCAGCTCTCGCCCGAGTACGTGCGGGAACTCGCGGAGCACCACACGGGCGGGCGCCTGAAGGTGGCGCCGGAACACACCAGCCCCAAGGTTCTGGAGCTGATGAAGAAGCCAAACATCGACAACTTCGGCGTCTTCGCGGATCAGTTCCGCCAGGCGAGCGCGGACGCGGGCAAGCCGAAGCAGCAGATCATCCCGTACTTCATCGCGAGCCACCCGGGGAGCGACCTCGCGGAGATGATCGACCTCGCGCTCTACCTGAAGCAGAACGGCTACCGCCCGGACCAGATCCAGGACTTCATCCCGGCCCCGTTCGATATTGCAACGTGCATGTACTACGCGGGCCTGGACCCGTTCACGAAGAAGCCCGTCAACACCGCCAAGAACCTCAACGACCGCAAGATGCAGCGCGCACTCATGCAGTTCTTCAAACCGGAGAACTATTTCGAGGTGCGTGAGGCGCTCATCAAGGCCGGGCGCGCCGAACTCATCGGCGGGTGCAACGGGCTGATCCCCGCCCAACCTCCGAAGGAAGCCATCGAAGCGCGCCGCAAGCAGGCCAACGCCGCTGCACGCAACGACCACTACCACTCCGTCGCCAACACCGCCAAGGGCGAACTCGCCGGCGAGCGCCCCATCCCGCCGCTGGTCAAAAACAAGGGCTACCGACCCGGACGAAAGTCACAGAAGAGGCGATAGGAGAAAGGGAAAACGCCGACCAAGTCCGGGGTGGTCACATAGCGGACCTGGTCGGCGCAGTGAACGACTCTATTGGGCGCTATTTCGCCTTCACGTCGTAGCAGTACATCACGGTCTGGTCACGGATGTAGAGCTTGCCGTTCACGATCACCGGGTGCGGCCAGCTCTGTGAATGGGACCGCTGGTCGGCCGCGGGGAGCTTGAACGACGACACCACCTTCAGCTCCTTCGGGTCCGGCTCGATCAGCACGAGCACCCCGTTCTCGTACCGGAAGTACAGGCGCCCGTCGGCGAAGAGCACGGCCGCGGACTTCTGCCCGCCGGCCGGCGATTTCTCCGGCCCCCACTTGATCTCGCCCGTGTTGAAGTCGACGCACACCGGGCTCCCGCCGTTCTGGTCGTGCCCGAAGTAGACGTGCCCGTCGACCAGCACCATACCGCCGTGGTGGTTGTTGAGCTGCGGTTTCTTGTACGTCTTGATCTCCTTGACCTGGAACTCGTCCTTCCCCTTCGACGCGATTTGAAGCAGGGCCGCGCCGCCGGCGTAACTGCACGACACCCACACGCGGTCGTCAAGGACGACCGGCATCGGGATCTGTGCGATCCCGCCGGTGGCCGCGGTCCCCTTATACTGCCACAGCACCTTCCCGCTATCGGCGCGGACCCCGACGAGCCCGGAGCCGTTACCGAGGAGAACGAGGTACTGGGCCACCCCGCCAATCGTCGCCTTGACCGGCGACGAGTACCCCTGGCCGGGCATGAACCCCCGGCTGTTGGGAGCCCCGATCGGACCCGCGTCGGCCTTCCACACGGTCTCGCCGGTGTCGGCCTTGAGCGCGACCAGCGCCGCCCCCTTCGCCGCCGGGGTGCAAATGACCTTATCCCCGTCGGCCAGCACCGAGTCGCTGTACCCCCAGGCGACGCCGTCCTTGCTGCCGACTGACCCGCCGAAGTCCTTCACGTAGCTCTTCGACCACAGTTCTTTGCCGTCCTTCGCACTCAGGCACGACACCGTACCGTCGGCGCTTACGGTGTACAGTTTGCCGTTGTGAACAGTAGGCGTGCTGGCAGGACCGTTCGATTGCGGGAACAGTCCACTGGCCGAGGTTGCGAACGGGCGGAACCACAGTTCGGAGCCGTCCACCTCCTTCAGCGCCCAGACGCCGTCCTTGCCGTCCTTCGACCCGACGCCGTAAATGACCCCGTCGGCGAACGACGGCGTGCCCCAACCGAGGCCCAGATTCTTCGCGGCCCAGAGCTGC
Organism: Gemmata massiliana; assembly: GCA_000531095.1. Taxonomy (GTDB): domain Bacteria; phylum Planctomycetota; class Planctomycetia; order Gemmatales; family Gemmataceae; genus Gemmata; species Gemmata massiliana. The sequence continues at coordinate 686,631 of HG799466.1, forward strand.
TTGGGGCCGCCCTCGGGCCAGGCTTTGAGCAACCCGGTTTCGGCACACACGCCGTCACGGTTCGGACCTCGGAACCCGGGCCAGTCGGCGGCCGTCGCTGCCGTGCCGCTGAACAGTGCCGAGGCGAAAAGTGCAAGACGAAGTGTCATAAATGAATTCCCCCGAGTGACCGTCTGAAAAGCTCACCCCGTACCTGCGGGCGCATCGGAACACCGAGATCGACCACTCTCCCGAACGGGAAGTCGAGCGGTTTCCGGAAACCTAACCCATCCAAAGACAAAGAATGGTAATCCGGCCCCTCAAGAGACCGGTAACCGGTTCGTCTAAAGTTCTTGCCTAATCTTCCAAAAACTTTGGAGGTGCCCGTGAGCTGTGAACGTTCGTTGCGGGTAGACTGTGAGTGAACGGGCCGATCGGTCGGGAGGGCGGACATGGCAACGGACGAGTTAGCCAGACTGGTGGCTGCTATCGAGCGGCACGCACCATCAGACGGCGTGTGCCGCACGGCCGTACCCGGGTTGATTATTGCCCGACTCCCGGAGCCGAGCGCCCCCAACGCCCTCGTGGTCGATCCCTCACTATGCATCGTCGCGCAGGGCGCAAAAGAAGTGTTCCTCGCAGGCGAGGTGTACCGCTACGACCCCGCTCACGCGCTGCTCGTGTCGGTCGACCTGCCGATCTCCGCGCGGGTGGTCGAGGCAACCCCCGCCCGGCCGTGTTTGGCCGTCCGACTCTCGCTCGACCCGTCGGTGGTCGGCGAACTGCTAGCCGAATGTCCGGACGCCCGGTCCCCCGGTCCGCCCGCACGAGGGGTCGAAGTGAGCCCGGTCGAGCCGCAACTTCTGGACGCGGTCGGCCGGCTCGTGTCCCTCCTCGATTCACCGCACACCCTTGGGCCACTGGCTCCGCTCGTGCTCCGGGAGATCACTTTTCGGGTGCTCATCGGCCCACAGGGGACGCGACTGAGGCAGATCGCCACGGTCGGGGCACCGGCCCAACAGATCGCCCGCGCGATCCGGTGGCTGCGCGACCACTTCGCGGACCCGCTCCCCGGCGAAGCGCTGGCCCGGCAAGCACAGATGAGCCTGTCGGGGTTCCACCAGCACTTCAAAGCGGTGACGGGCTTGAGTCCGCTTCAGTACCAGAAGCAATTACGCCTTCAGGAAGCGCGGCGACTGATGCTCGGTGAGGGACTGGATGCAGCGGGAGCGGCACTTCGGGTCGGGTACGAGAGCCCGTCCCAGTTCAGCCGCGAGTACCGCCGGCTGTTCGGTGCATCACCCCGTCGAGACGTGGCCGCCCTCAAAGCCAAGCCTCAACCATCAAAGCAATCGGGGCAATTTCGAGGTACGCGAGGCACCCACCAGAGCGGGCCGCGGGCGGGTGCAACGGACTGATCCCGCCAACACCGCTAGGGGTGAACTCGCCGGCCAAGCGCCCCACTCTACCGCTGGTCAACAAAAAGGGCTACCGACCCGGACGCGAGTCGCAGTAACGGCGGAGGAAAAAGGCTCGTGATTCGGTATTTTAAACCCAAGAATGACTTTGCAGTGCGGCGAGCATTGATTCAGGTGAAGTAAACGTATTCGATCGGCGGTTGAGAGGGGCTGATACCGCACCATTCGGCGAAAGAAGCAGTCGCACGCGAGCAAACGCGGCCGACAGCAACGAGTACCACCATCCGGTCGCCCCGCGAACCGGCTCCTTTGAAAACGTGGAGAGGGAGACTTCAAATGGGACGAATTTTCGAGAAGCGCAAATACTCGATCTTCAAGACCGCCGCTCAGAACTCGAAGGTCTATTCCAAGTACAGCAAGCAACTGTACGTGGCGGCCAAGAACGGCGTGCCCGACCCGCACGCCAACCCGGTTCTGCGCAGCATCATTGACAGGGCCAAGCGCGACAACGTGCCGAGCCACGTGATCGAAAAGGCGATTCAGAAAGCCGCGGGCGCGGGGGGGGAGAGCTACCAGTCGGCGCGCTACGAGGGCTTCGGTCCCGGCGGCTCACTCGTCATCATCGACTGCTTGACCGACAACAATACGCGCACGATCTCCGACGTCCGCAGTTGCTTCACCAAGACCGGCTCCAAACTGTCGGCCAGTGGATCTGTGGTGATGCTGTTCGATCATTTGGCCGTAATTTCCTTCGCCGGTAGCAGCGAAGAGAAAGTGCTGGAGGCCATGTTCGCGGCGGACGTCGCCGTCGAAGAGATCGAAAGTAAGGACGGCACCGTTACAGTCTTCGCTCCCCCCGCCGAGTTCTACAAAGCCAAAACCGCATTGCACGAAGCGTTTCCGGGCCTCGAGTTTGAAGTCCAAGAAATCACGTTCCTTCCGAAGGAAACGAAACAGCTCAGCGGGGATGAACTGGCCCTGTTCGAGAAATTCCTGGGCATGCTAAACGATTGTGATGACGTACAGGACGTCTACCACAACGTTTCCCTTTCGTAAGCGTTCGATGTGCTCCGTGAGTGGTGCGTTGTGGACCTACTGACCGGGCGGCGCTGAACAACTTCACGCGAAGTGTCGCGCCGTCCGAGATCACTCCCTTCGCGCTGTGCGGGCCTGGCCCTGTTCACTGGGAAGCCCGTTCATGCCACCGAGAATCTCAACGACCGTAAGGTGCGACCGATCAAGGCGAGGCAAGTTCGCACCTCGATCTCTTGTAAGCCGATGACCCAACAAACGCCCACAAGATTTCTCGAAACTCGGCCCGATGGGTCCGATCAGAAATCCGTCGAATACACAATCGCCTTCTGTGCCTCCAGAAACGGCGCGCGACCGCGGTACGCGGTCATCAACCACTCGTAGACGTCCGAACCCAATATATTTTTCAACTGCGTGCCCACCCTTCTCTTTTACCGCCTATTCCCTCCCCAACACCAGATCCACGACCCAGCACCCGCGCACATGCGGCACGTTGGCGTCGCGGCAGTGGTCCAGCACATCGGCGTTGTCACAGCCCGCGTCCTGGAGCGCGTCGGCCAGGATCGGCATCGCGCCGAAGTCTCGCGACTCGTACATCTGCGCCGCCAGCGCGACGGCGGTAGAGGTGCGCCATTCGGGGGAGAATGACACGGTGCGGAAAGGATTCCCGAAAATGTCGCGTAAGAGTGGCGCTTGGAACCTCGATTCCGGTGAACCAGCTAGTTCGTCCACCTCGGGTCGGCGCGAAAAATTGGATAGGGCAATGTTCGCGTTCACAGAAGACCAGAATGCAGTTTCGAGTGCGTAGTCGCGAATTGCACAAAAAAATGTGAGACAATCAGCCGTGGGTGCTTCGAGCGTTCGGTCAATAATGTCGTGCCAACTACTCGATACGCACAGAAGTGCATCAGCCCATTCCGCTGCGTCGCTGACCCCATCTGCTCTTCGTTCGAGCACTGCCACGTAAGAAACTGCATTCTCTGACTCCAGAGACGCCCCACATTTTTGTTGCACCCGGCGGCAACAAATCGTGGTGAACAGCCTCAACTTGCGATCGCTTGCCCGATCAGACAATGCCCGCAACATTGCTGGAGGATCTTCGCACACCAGCCATTCCGCTTCGGTCATCTCGTTCCCCTCCCGATCTCAGCACAGAGGTGCAGGGCTTCCGCCCTGTGCTACGCCAGTCGGCCCCGGTAGGGGCGAAGGCAAATACCCTTGGTGCCTTTCACGCCGCGGAGCGGCCGGCGTTCGTAGCACAGGGCGGAAGCCCTGCGCGTTTTTCCTCTGCACGCGCGATCTCAATTCTCCCCAGTAAAAGAACATTCCACACACCGGATTAGTAACAATTCCTCAAGAACGCTGAAAAACGAGCCGAAAATAAACTTGACAATAGCGATGGATATTGAAATATTAAGTCCTCACAGGGGCATCGATCTCCTCAATCGAGCACCCTGGCAGGAAACGCGGTTCGGAATTCGGGAGTAGTTTCCCGACCCGGAATGTGGTTCCTGGGGCTGTCGATCACGTCTCTCTCCGTTCGTTATTTCGTTCCTTCTGACCGAAGCGTGGCGCTTCGTTCGGGAGTACCAAACAACCGTGCGTGCGAATTCAATTCGCAGACGACGAGTTGTTGCGAAACGGAGCCTGTCAGTGAAACGTAATGCTACTCCGCGTGGGTTCACGCTGATCGAATTGCTGGTCGTAATTGCCATCATCGCGATCCTCATCGGATTGCTCCTCCCGGCCGTGCAGAAAGTGCGCGAGGCCGCGGCGCGGCTCCAGTGCCAGAACAACCTGAAGCAGATCGGGCTGGCCGCTCACAACTTCCACGACTCGTACCAGTTCCTTCCCCCGGCGTTCATCGGCGACAACTCCGAGAAGCTGGACGGGTGGGCGACGTGGGGCGCGCTCCTGCTGCCGTACATCGAGCAAACCGCCCAGTACAACCTGTGGGACATCCGCTACGTCGCGTCCGAGCAGCCGCTCCCGGCCGTTCAGACCCAGGTCAAGATCTACCTGTGCCCGTCGCGCCCGGCGGCGGTGCTGAGCGTGAGCGACTTCCGAACGGAAGGGGCCGCGCTGACGGACTACGCCGCGAGCTTCGGCACGCACGCCGCGTACACCTCGTCCACCGGGGCCATCATCCCGAACGTACCCTACGTCGCGACCGATTCGGCCGGGCGCGTGTACGTCACCAAGTGGTCGAGCCAGACCAACTTCGGGAGCGTCACCGACGGCACGAGCAACACCACGATGTTCGGGGAGAAGTCGATCCGCCCGAACTCGCTTCGTGGGAAAAACGAGGACCGGAGCGTGTTTGGCGGGAACCGCAACAACACGCGCCGGATGATGGGCGTCAGCAGCGTGAACGGGGACTCGCGCCCGCTCCTGCCGCCCGATAACCAGAACCTCCCCTTCGCCAATAGCAGCTTCGGTGGGCCGCACCCGGGCGTCACCAACTTCGTGTTCGTGGACGGGAGCGTCCGTTCGCTGCGGACCAGCACCCCCGTGGACGTGCTCACCGCACTCGTGACGCGAGCGAGCGGCGAAGTGGTCCCGAATTACTAACCGCGGCCCGATCAGGAGATTCCCATGAAGACGCACCGGATCATCGCCGCGGCGCTCGGGCTGTTCGTGCTCGCCGGGTGCAACGGCAACTCACCGAAGACGTACTCGGTGAGTGGGAAAGTGGCTCTCGTTGGCGGGGATACCCAGAAACTGGCCGGGCACCACATCGAGGTCGCCCTCGCCACCGACCCGACCGTGCGGGCCGCGGGTGTCATCGGACCGGATGGCACGTTTTCACTGGAAACGCTGCACGCCGGGGTGGTTCTCAAGGGCGCAAAGGAGGGGCAGTATCAGGTGCGCATCCTCCCGGCCGACGAGGACGACAACGGCACGAAGCTGAAGAAACCGCCGATCGCGGCCCGGCACTTCAAGTTCGAGTCATCGGGCCTCTCACTCAAGGTGCCGGCGACCGGCGACGTGAACCTGGAACTGTCCCCGCGCTAACGCACCGACGATCAACGAACACGCACGTATTCGGGAGTGACCCGTGATTCAGGTGACCTGGCAGGACGAAGTGCTGGACGTGACCCGTCTCGTTTTCGAGGACGATTGCCCGTTCCGCGCGACCCTCGACCGCATCGCGGCCCGGTTCGCTCTGGACGTGGCCGACGACCGCACGAGTCCGTGGCCGGGCGATTTCTGGATCGGGTGTCACCCGCGTGCTGGTTGGGGAACGGCCGACGCGAACCTCATCGGGTGGGCCGGACTCGTCGACGTGCCGCAAGCCGTCAGCGCCTTGCGTCGTGCTACGGCGGAAATCACGCCGGCCGGTTCGAGTGTGCCCGCGGCGCCCAGATTCGGGTTCGCTGTAGCCTTCGGATGATGCCAACGAAACAAGCCGACTATCAACAATAACCGCCATCGGATTCGCACATGAGATTCGGTCCCAAACATCTGGCCCCGCTCGTCATCCTGACGTTCGCGGGGTTCGCGACGAGCCGGGAGCCGGCGCCCCCCGCGGCCCCGGACCCGGCCAAGGTCGAGTTCTTCGAGAAGAAGGTCCGGCCGATCCTCACGGGCCACTGCAACCAGTGCCACTCGGCCGATACGAAGCCGGCCGGCGGACTGCGCGTGGACGATCGTAACGGCCTTCTTACCGGCGGAAATACCGGCGCGGCCGTCGTGCCCGGTGACCCCGCTAAGAGCCTGCTCATCACGCGCGTCACGCAGAAGAACGAGAAGCGCCGGATGCCGATCGAGGGGAAGCATCTCACGGAGGAGCAAGTCGCGACGCTGACGAAGTGGATCAAGGACGGCGCCGCGTGGCCCGCGCTCCGCGTCCCCACGTCACTCGGTAAGGCCAAGCCCGAGTACGAGAAGCTCAAAAAGGAGCACTGGGCCTGGCAGCCGCTGACGAAGCCCACAACACCCGCAGTCAACGACGCGGCGTGGGCGCGGGACGACGTGGACCGGTTCCTCCTCGCGAAGCTCGAAGCGAAGGGGCTGAAGCCGGTCGGCGATGCGGACAAGCTCACGCTGCTGCGTCGAGTTACGTTCGACCTCACGGGCCTCCCGCCGACGCAGTCCGAGATCGAAGCGTTCCTGAAGGACAGTAGCCCAAAGGCGTTCGAGAAGGTCGTGGACCGTCTGCTCGCGTCGCGTGCGTTCGGCGAGCGCTGGGGTCGGCACTGGCTCGACGTGGCCCGCTACGGCGAGAGCACCGGGCCGAGCCGCAACATCCCGTACCCGCACGCCTGGAAGTACCGCGACTACGTCATTGATGCTGTCAATGCAGACGTGCCCTTCGATCGCTTCATCAAGGAGCAAATCGCCGGGGATCTGCTGCCGGCAGCGAACAATGACGAGCGCGACCGGCAGCTCACCGCGACCGGGCTGCTCGCGCTCGGCGTGAAGGACGTGAATCAGCGGTTCAAGGTCCGGTTCGTCATGGACAACGTGGACGAGCAGATCGACGCCGTGACGCGGTCCGTGATCGGGCTGACGGTTTCGTGCGCCCGGTGCCACGACCACAAGTTCGACCCGATCTCGCAAGTCGATTACTACGCCCTCGCGGGGATCTTCACTAGCACCGACAACGCGGCCGGGGTGCGGAACCAGATGGGCGGCGCGGGGCTAGCGTACTACGTCCCTGCAAACCTCGTGAAGTTGAGCGGCGAACTCCCGCCGGCCGATCCGGAGAAGGTCAAGAAACTCACTGCTCAGGTCGCCGAAGCGAAGAAGGCTTGGGACGGAATCCGCGGAACGCCCGAGGGCCTGAAGATCGCGGCCAACGGCCAGCCAACCCAGCGCCCGTTCCGGCTCAAGTACGAGGGGCTTCAAGCGGAACTGAACTCGCTCACGGACCCGGCCGCACGCGGGCACGCGGTCCACGGCGCACGCGACGCTCAAGTGATCGCGGATACGGAAGTGCGCCTGCGTGGGGAAGCCGAGAAGCTCGGCCCGACTGTACCGCGTGGGTTCCTTAGCACGTTCGAGGTGCCCGGCGCCCCGAAGGTGAACCCGAAGCAGAGCGGCCGGCTCGAACTGGCGCAGTGGCTCACCAGCCCGAAGAACCCGCTCACCCCGCGCGTCGCTGTGAATCGCGTGTGGCAGCACCTGTTCGGCTCCGGGATCGTGAACACGGTCGACAACTTCGGCGTGACCGGCGATACGCCCACGCACCCGGAACTGCTCGACCACCTGGCGAACCGCTTCATCGCCGACGACTGGAGCGTGAAGAAGCTGGTGCGCCAGCTCGTGCTCACTCGCGCGTACCAGTTGGGTTCGGAAGCGACCGAAGCGCACCGCACCACTGACCCCGCGAACCGCCTCGTGTGGCGCCACGCCCCGCGCCGGCTCAGCGCCGAAGAGGTCCGCGACGCGACGCTCGCTGCGGCCGGCACGCTCGACACCAAGCGGCCCGAAGGTTCGTCGGCCAAGGCACTCCGCATGGTGGAGATGCGCGACAACGGCCCGGAAGCGAAGACGATCAACGACCAGGCCGACGCCGCGCGGTACCGCAGCGTGTACCTGCCACTGCTCCGTGGGGTCACGCCGCACGCACTCGAAGCCTTCGACCCGGTGGACCAGACGCTCGTGAGCGGTACTCGCGACACGACCACGGTTCCGGGGCAGTCGCTATTCCTGCTGAACTCGACGTTCGTGCGTAAGCAGGCGATCAGCTTCGCCGAGCGCGTGCTGAAGTCCAAGGACGCGACCGACGACGACCGCGTGAAGGCGGCGTACCAGCTCGCACTGGGCCGCAACCCGACCGACAAGGAAATCGACCGGGTGAAGGCGTTCGTGGGCGAATACGAGTCGGTGTACCGTGCCAACCCGCCGAAGGCCGTCGTCTCGCCGAAGAAGCCCAAGCCCACGGAAGGTTCCAAGCAAGAAGAACCGCCGCTCGACCCGGACCAGATCGACCAGACCGGCGAAGTGGTCACCGAAGAATCGGTCCAGCCGAAGGACGCGAAAACCGCCGCGTGGATGGCCCTCACACAAGCCCTCTTCGCCAGTGCCGAGTTCCGGTACGTGCGCTAACGGCTCGAATTTGTCTCTTGCTCGTGGCACAGGCCTCTGGCCTGTGTTGCGATTCCACAGGCCAGAGGCCTGTGCCACCAAATACCGAAGTGAATCCGAAACAGAACATTCAGCAAGGAACTTACCTGTGACCCACGCACCATACGCTCCCTTTTCGCGCCGCCAGGCCCTGAAGTCGGCGGGGGCCGGCTTCGGCTACCTCGCTCTCGCGGGGCTGCTCGGTGAGTCGGCCCGCGCCGCGGACAAGGCCGCTCCGAAGCCGCTCGCACCGAAAGAGCCGCACTTCAAGGCCAAGGCCAAGCGCCTGATCTTCGTTCACATGAACGGGGCGATGTCGCACCACGACACGTTCGACTACAAGCCCCAACTTGTGAAGGACAACGGCAAACCCGGTCCCGGGGGCGGCACCCTCACGGCATCGAAGTTCAAGTTCGCGCAACACGGCCAAACGGGATCGTGGTTCTCGGAGCTGCTCCCGAATCTCGCCAAGCACGCGGACAAGCTGACGTGGCTCCGCGGGCTGCACACCGACACCCCGGCCCACCCGCAAGCCGTGGTGCAACTGCACACCGGTAGCGCGAACGCGGCCCTGACGCGGCCGAGCATGGGCGCGTGGCTGCTGTACGGCCTCGGCAGCGAGAACGCGGACCTGCCCGGGTACGTCACGATCAACCCGCCGCCGAACTTCGGCGGGGCGGTGAACTATGGCAGCGCGTTCCTCCCGGCGCACTTCCAGGGCACGCGCATCAACGACGTGGGCTACCTCCCGAACCTGAAAGCGACCACCGCGAACGACCTCCAGCGCAAGCAGATCGACCTGATCCAGAACATGAACCGCGACCTCGCGGCCACCTCGGGCGCCCCCGACGCGGTGGACGGCGTGATCGAGTCGTTCGAGCTGGCGTTCAAGATGCAGGGCAAGGTGCCAGAGCTGCTCGACATCTCCAAAGAGCCGAAAAAGGTGCTGGAAGCCTACGGCGTGAAGGACGGCCCCGGGGGCGCGTTCGCGCGGCAGTGCGTGATGGCCCGGCGCTTGAGTGAGGCCGGGGTGCGGTTCGTGGAGATCTGCCAGCCGGGGTGGGACCACCACAACAACTTGCACAAGGGCATGATCGACCGGTGCGGGTCCGTGGACCAGCCGACCGCGGCGTTGCTCTCTGATCTGGAATCACGTGGGTTACTGGAAGACACGCTCGTGCTGTTCGGCAGCGAGTTCGGGCGCCTGCCGACGTCACAGGGGGCGGACGGGCGCGACCACAACATTACCGGCTACCCGATGTTCCTGACCGGTGCGGGCGTGAAGAAGGGTGTCACCTACGGCGCGACCGACGAGTACGGGATCAAGGCCGTTGAGGGGCGCATGCACACGAACGACTTCCACGCGACGCTGCTGGCACTCATGGGCCTTGACCACGAGAAGTTGACCTACAAGTACGCCGGGCGCGACTTCAGGCTGACCGACGTGAAGGGGACCGTGGCGAAGGAAATCTTCGCCTGACCGCGAAGCGCCCCCGCCGCCGGTGACCCGGGTGATCGGAGAGAGCACTCGGGGATCAGCGGTGGCGATCGACACGGCTCGGGTCGGCGTTGAGGAGCGGCGGCCGGGCGGCGGGGGCGTTGTTCTGCTCTGCTGTGGTAAACTTACGTGGTGGAAAATTGTTAATGACCAATGAGCGAATTCAGTAACAGATCCTGCGCCCAACAATCACCCACGTGCGGGCCGGGGCTGCGAAGGTGATTCAGAATGTCATCGCTGTTGCAACCCGCGTCTTGAAGGGCGTCAGCCAGAATCGGCAATTGGTCGAAAGTAGTGCCGGCATAAAATCCTTCGACCAGAGTGCGAACCGTGGTCGTGAGCCAGAACGGTTGCACGATAACAGAACGAAGTGAGCCGAACAGAACCGATCGCAGTTTGGGGCGCGCGCCGAGCCACCCGGACGCAGTAGCCGACTCGACGCAAACGCGAGCGATATTTGGGGTCACGCGCCAGTTAAACCCCAAAGTTTGGTTGTTGCACATCCCACACGTAACGGTGAGCAGACGGTGGGATTCGTGTTCGGGCCGAGCGCAGAGAATGTTGGGTTGAGGGGTTCCCAGCCACCAGTCGGCTTCGACCGGCTGCCAGTAGTAGACCTGATTCCCGACGACGATTCGCCTCCAACCCTTTTTACCGAAAGCCATTGATCCCTCCGCACCGTCTCCACCACCAACAAGAAGTAGTTTCAGTCAGAGGCGCTCTCCATCACTGTGGTTCGCTACATCGCTGACTTCTGATCCGAAGCTCTGCTCCTTCGGGTCACGGGAACCCAGTTCTTGTCCGCGTCGTCCACCGCAAGAAAATGTTGCTCCCACTTCTTGCCCCTTGTGCGAAATCGACAGGCGAACCAGGGCGCACCGTATTCATCGATCTCATAAATGCGAACCGCCCGCCCTCGAGCGACCAGCTTTTTGTAAACGCGCACCGTCTCCGCGTGGATCTGATAACCCGGTATCCCGACGCTCGGAACTCCCGTAATTCTGATCCGATCACCAACTTTCAGCTCGCTCGCCTTCATCACACACCCCTCGGAACCGGAGTACCACAATGATACCCGGTTCCGAACGCCAGGCCTGAAATGCAGGACGGTTCCGCCGACCGAGTCGAACTCGATCAACGGAACCGTCCCCTGTGAGAAAATCAAACGCGATCCGATTAGTGGTTGAACAGGAACGCCGGGTTGTTAATGAGCGCCCAAACAAGGTCTTGGGCGCCCAGCACGCGGGCGTCGGCGGGCGGAGCGTTCGCGGTTTCGGCCGCGAGCCGGGCGTACTCCTTGTCCTGGGCCAGGTACATTTGCCGAAGCGCGTCCTTCTGAGCCGGGGTCCGCTTGTCGAGCGGCGTTTCGAGCAGCGCGAGTTGGGCCGGGCTCACCGAACTTTGCAGCTTCGGGTTCGGGTCCGACGTCACCGACAGTCGGAACTTGCCGATGGTGTGCTGCCCGCCGTACCGCTGGTCGAGGACCGCGGTGAAGTACCCGCCGGCCGGGTCACTCACCGGCTTGTCGAACTTGAAGAGCGCCGCGTTATCCACGCCGAGCCGCGGCGCGGTAGCCCAACCGGTGCCGGGGTTCCCGTCCACCGCGTTCGCGACCGGGAACGTCTCCTGCGAGAAGATCGCCGCGAGCGCCTTCAGCTTGATCGCCGTGGCGGGTGCGTCCGTCTTGTCGAACGTCTTGTACGTCAGGCGGAACTCGTTGAGCACGAAGTTCCCGTTCTCCGCCCGTCCCGGTCCCTTCGCGGGCAGCGTCGGGTCGGAGAACACATCGAGCCGCAACGCGGTGATCGGCTTATCGATCCCGGTGAGGCCGTGAATCGTGTAGAGGTCGGTGTCGGGAACCTTCCCGCCCACGAGAATCGAACCGTCCTTGTTGACCACCAATTTCGTGTCGGGCATCTGGGCCTGTGCCCGGCGAATTTCGAGCGGCGTCCACGCGGTCGGTTTCTGGGCCTTCAGCGATTCTTCCCAGGCGGCCTGTTTCGCGTCGAGCGTTTCCTTGTACGTGTTGAAGGCGTCCAGCTTCGGCTTGTACTCCGCGAGCTGCGCCGCGTGGTCGGTGGCAGCGGCCCGGATCGCGGCGATCGCGGCCTTGCGTTCTGCCGTAGACGGGAGCCGGTTCAGCACCGCGAGATAGATCTCGTCGGCCACTTTCGCGTCGTCCTTCTCGGCGAGAACGAGTTTGTTCAGCCGGTTGTTCGGGTCTTTGATGGCGTCCCCCACAACGGGGCCGTTCACCATCGCCATGATCGGGCCGATATTCAGCCCGGTGCCGCGCTCGCACTCACACGAAGTCTCGCGCACCGGCTTGTTGAAGATGTCGAGGAACCCACCTGGCAGTTCCACGTTACTGTCGAGCAGTTGCGCGGCCCGGGCGCCCGCGGGTAGGCCCGGCAACCGCGACTGCGACCCAGTGGCGCGGTGGATCGTGTCGAACAGCACCTCGGCCGGGAGCCGCCGCGCCAGTGCGTGGGAGTAGTTGATTTCGTCGTCTTTGTTCCACCGGTTCGTCGCGAGCGAGAGCTGGTACGTGCGGCTCTTGCAGATCGTTTTAATGAGCTTCTGCGTGTCGAAGCTGCTCGCCACGAAGTCCGCGGTCAGCTTGTCGAGCAGTTCCGGGTTGGTCGGCGGGTTCCCGGCGCGGATGTCGTCCACCGGCTCGATGATGCCGACGCCGAGCAGGTAGCTCCACACCCGGTTCACGTAACTCTTCGCGAAATACTGGTTCTGCGACGCGGTGATCCACTTCGCGACTTGCTCGCGGCGCGACGCTTCCGCGGGTTGCTGCACCGACACCGGGTACGGGAAGCCCGCCTTCGCGTTCTCGCTCGTGCGGTCGTGTTTGATCTCCCCGGACTTCAGGTCGGTGATGACCTCGACGAGCGGCTTCGCGCCCTCAACGGCGGTGCCCCCGAGTGTCTGACCACGGTACTTCGGGTCCGGCGCGCGGCCGACCTGTGCGAAGTACGCGGCGAGGCTGAAGTATTGGTCCTGGGTCCACTTCTCGAACGGGTGGTCGTGGCACTTGTTACAGTTGAACCGCACCGCGAGGAACAGTTGCGTGGTGTTCTCCATCACCGCGTCGGGCGTGCGGAGCGTCTTGTAGTACGCGCCGGGCGGGTTTTCCACGTTCGAGCCGGTCGCGGTGAGGATCTGGTACGCGAACTTGTCGTAGGGCCGGTTCTCGGCCACCGCGTCGCGAATCCACTTGCGGAACGCGGTCGCGCCGACGTCGCCGAGGAACTTCCGGTTCACCATCAGCATGTCAGCCCATTTGTTCGACCAGTGCTCGACGAACGCATCGCTGCCGACGAGCGAATCAACCACCGCTTCGCGTTTCGCACGACCGTCGCGGGAGTCCGCGATGAACTGCCGTACCTGCTCGCCCGTGGGTGGTAGACCCGTGAGGTCGAGGTACACGCGGCGCAGGAACGCGGCGTCGTCCGCGAGGTCGCTGGCCTGAACCTTGACCTTCTTCAGTTTCACATCGACCAGATCGTCGACGTAGTTGTAAACGGGTTGCTGTTTCCACTCGAAGCCCGAGCGGTCGCCCATGATGACGATCGTGCTCGCGGCGTAGGCCCCCTCGTAGCGGGCGAGCATCGTGGTCTCACCGCGGCGCAGCGTGGCGACCACGCCGGTCTTGTCCACAGTGGCCACTTCCGTGTTGCTGCTCTCGATGAACGTTTCGGCGGTCACGTCGCGGCGCCGACCGTCGGCGTAGGTGGCGACCGCGGCGAACTGCTGCTTCTGCCCGATACGCCCGACGATCGGGTTCTTCGGGAAGATCTCGAGCGACGTCACGCGGACCGCGTCGAGGTCGAGTTTCAGTCCCTGGGAGATCCACTTGCGCACGAGTTCGTAGTTCGGGTCACCGGCCGTCATCGTTACCCCGCCCTGGTGCGGCACGGCCCCGGCCGGTTTCATCAGCATGAGGCTCTTTTCCGGTGCGGCGCGGTTGAACCGGCGCCCTTCGAGATCATCCGTGAGCGCGCGGAAGTCGTACAGCGGGTCGTACCCGCGGAGCGAGAGCTTGAACCCGTTCTTACCGGCTTGCGCGCCGTGACAGGTACCCGCGTTGCACCCGAGTTTGCTGAGAACCGGTTGCACGTCGGTGACGAAACTGACCGGCTTGTCCGCGCCGAATCCCTTCACGGTTACAGGCACTTTGGCCGCAAGCCCGGCGAGCGACACTTCAACATCGCCAGCGCCGTCGGCGGTGGGCCGGACCAGCCCGGCGTTCACAGCCGCGATTTTTGGCACAGCCACTTTCGCGATGCGCGTCACATCGACGGCTTCGCCGGTATCGAGCGTCGCGGTCACGAGCAGTTGCGAGTACGCGAACGGCCCGCTCAGTTCGATCGTCGCGGGGCGCACGTCGAGTTTCGTAACCTTCGCCCCATCAGGCAATTTCTCTTGCGCGAGGGCCGGCAGCGCACCGCCGATCAGAAGCAGGGCCGCAATATATCGGTAGGGCTTCATGGAAGAGGTCTCGGGGGTCGGTTGTCGGTTAAACGCCCGGGGACCGGGCGGGGTTGGTTTGGTCGGGTCGAAAGAATCCCGGGTCGTATTCCGGATGAATCCCATCGCACCCGATGGGGTGCATCACGGGTGTTGGTATCGGCGCCCGTTGCATCCGCGGGTGTTGTCCCCGCCCGTATCCCAGGGCGTTGCCCTGGGCTGGGGAATCGCACCCGTTCGGGTGCCGGGTATTTCAGGCCGTAGGTCTTAACTTCGTATAATGTATGCTATACGAAGTTATTACGGGGCTGGGGAATCGCACCCGTTCGGGTGCCGGGTATTTCAGGCCGAAGGTCTGAGATTCCCCAGCCCAGGGCAACGCCCTGGGGTTCATCCGGGATACGGGCGAGGCCCTGGTTCATTTCGATTTCGTCGGCAGCACGACGAAGCTCTGGAGGAGCTTGCCGGTCGCCGCGTTGTGGAGCCACACGGTGCCGTCGAAGCCCGCGGACGCGATGATCGCCCCTCCGGGGTGCCATGCGACCGCGTACACGGGGCCGGTCACCTGTTCGCACACGATCTTCGAGCCGGTGTTCGCGTCGTACACCCGCACTTCGCCTTTTCCGTCGAGGCTGCTGACGGCGGCGAATTTCGTGCCCTCGGAGTTGAACGCGAGCGTCGAGATGCGGCCCGGCATGGCTTCATATTCGCGCACCTTGTTCGAGTCGTCGCCGATCTCGCGCTTCACCTCGCGGTGCATCTTGTAGAGGCGCGGGCGCCCGTCGGACCCGGCCGCGATGATCTCGTCGTACACGTTCGGCTTCGCGCCGGGCGTGTCCACGGGCACCTTCTGCATGCGCTTCGGCAGCGTGAGCGTGTGGGCCGTCGACCACAAACGGACCTTCGCGGAAGAGTTCATCGGCCGGCGGTCGACGGCCATCAACCCGCCCTTCAGCGCGCCGGGAGTGATGCTCGTCACGTTGTCCACGAAGCGCTGTGTGGGGACTTCGGTGAGCTTCATACTCATGTCGCGCCCAACGGAAACGAGGTGCAGGCCGTCCTGCGAGAAGACGGTTCCGAGCACCCAGTCCGAGTGCGTTCCCATCTGGAGGATCTGTTTTCCGCTCGTCGCGTCCACGGCGCGAACGGTGTTGTCCGAGCAGCCGAACGCGAGTGCTTTGCTGTCGGGCGACCAACTCACGCCGTAGAGCGTGTCGAACGTGACCGGCGCGGAAATCAGGAGCTTCTCGGACTCGGGGTTCCACACCTGTACTTCACCGAAGCGCCCGGGGGCGCCACCGACCGCCGCGAGCTTCTTGCCGTCCGGCGAGTACGCGATCGACTGCACGCGCTCCGAAATGCCGATGAGCCGCGCCTTGAGCGCGTACCCAGCCGTGTCGTAGACCAGGATCTCGTGGTAGCCGGTTGTGGCGAGCGCCTTGCCGTCCGGTGAGAACGCCAGCCCGGTCACGACCGGCGGGGCGGAATACTTCGGCGGATTCAAGGCGTCGACCACAACGGCCCGCGCGCTCGCGGGGGTGTCATCGACCGCCCCCTGTGCGATCCAGTCCGTGATGAGTTTGATCTGGATCGGGTTGAGCGGGTCGCGGCCCTTCGGCATCTCGGCCTTGCCGTTGTCGAGCACCTTGATTTGCTCGACGAGGTGGCTAGCCGCGGGCTTCCCCGCGACGACGCCGACCTTTCCGCGATCACCGGGTTTGAGCAGGTCGGCGTGCGTGGTCATGACGTACCCGCCGAGCGGCTTCGCGGGCTGGTGGCAGCCGTTGCAGTGCTGCTGGAAGATCGGGCGCACGTCCTTGAAGTAACTCACCTTCGCGGGTTCATCGGCGCGAGCACTGACCGGAAACGAAGTTACAGCGAGAGCAAAAAGAGCGTAACGAATCCGCATGAATGCGAACCTCGGCGGGGAGGGCCGAAACGGGCCGGAGGTTGAGGCGGGCAGGAGTGAGTAGTGTACCAGGGCGCAAAGGCGCGGAGCAACCTGTTTCCTCGCGTAATGATACAATTGTGATCCCGATGCCCACGGGCGGCCCGCCCGCGCGAAATCACGCGCCTTCCGCGTTCGCCGCGGACCGCCCAAAAAGCACATAAAGTGACGGCAACAGAAACAGATTCAGCCCCGTCGAAGTGATGAGCCCGCCGAGGATGACGACGGCGAGCGGGTACTCGATTTCCTGCCCCGGTTTGTTCCCGGTAATCGCGAGCGGGAGCAGCGCCAGTCCCGTCGCGAGCGCGGTCATGAGAATGGGCACGAGGCGCTCTTCTGCGCCGCGCAGGATCAGCCCGACGCCGAACGGAACGCCCTCTTCCGTTTCGAGGTGGCGGAAGTGACTCACGAGCATGATGCCGTTCCGCGCCGCGATGCCCAGCACCGTGACGAACCCGACCATCGACCCGAGTGACACCACGCCGGTCGTGAGCGCGACCGCGGCCACCCCGCCGACGAGCGCGAACGGGATCGTGAGCGCGACCAGGAGCGTCGGGCGCCACGCCCCGAAATCGACGAACAGGAGCAGCACGATACCGATAAGGGCGAGGCCCGAAAGCGCGTACAGACGCCGGGTCGAGTCCTGGCGCGCCTGGTACTCGCCCAGGAACTCCGGGTGATACTCCCGCTCGAACGGTACCCGGCGCACGTTCTCCTCGATCTCGCGCGCCACCGAGCCGAGGTCGCGCCCGGACACGTTGCACGTCACGTCGAGCCGGCGGCTCGCGTTCTCGCGCCGCACCTCGTTCGGCGCGGACACGATGCGGACATCGGCAACGTCCTTCAATCGCACCTGCGTGCCGGCTTGAACGTCGATCGGTAGGGACTGAATCGCCGTCAGGTCGGTGCGCACGTCGCGCGTGCCCCACACCACCACGTCGAACTTCTTCTGCCCGTCGTACACCTCGCCGACCTTCAGCCCCTTCAGGAGTGCGGTGGAGGCCCGGCGCGCGTGCCCCGGGGTCAGGCCGAACTTCGCCAGGTCGTCCGGGCGCGGGCGCACCTCGATCTGCGCGACCAGCACCTGCGGTTCCACCTTCAGGTTCGTGACACCGGGCACGTCCTTCATCGCGGCCTCGACCTCTTTCGCCTTCGCCCGCAGTACCTCCTGGTCCGGGCCGTAGAGTCGCACAACAATGGCCCCGCTCGCGCCGGTCAGCACTTCCTTGATGCGCTCGCGCAGGTACGTCAGCAGGTCGCGGTACAGGCCCGGGTAGGCGTACACCACGTCCGCGATCTTCTTCACGCTCGGCCCGTACTCCACGTTGTCCGGAATGCTGATCCACAGCTCGGTGAAGTTCGGACCCACGGGTTCGTCCGCCACTTCCGCCCGGCCGATGTGCGACCCGAAGTTGCGCACGAGCTTGGTCCCCTTCTCGTCTTCGAGCGCGCGTAACTGCTTGCTCGCC
This sequence comes from Gemmata massiliana, assembly GCA_000531095.1. Lineage (GTDB taxonomy): Bacteria > Planctomycetota > Planctomycetia > Gemmatales > Gemmataceae > Gemmata > Gemmata massiliana. The sequence goes on from HG799466.1 coordinate 704,526, forward strand.
TCCGCGGTGACGCGGTGCATCGCCTCGATCGACGTCCCGGGCTTCTCCACGAAGTGCATCAGGAAGTCGGTTTCCTGGAAGTTCGGGAGGAACTCCTGTCCGAGTCGCGTCGCGAGTGCGGCGGTGGCCGCGAACGCCACGACCAGCGCACTGAGACACACCCACGGCCGCGCGACAAACGCCGGCAACACGGCGCGGTACCCGCGCTTCAGCACGCGCGCGAGGGGCGGGTCGTGTGCTTCGGTGTGCTTGCGGCGCGTGAGCAGCATGTACGACATGGCCGGCGTGACCGTGAGCGCGACGAACAGTGACGCACTGATCGCGACGACGTAAGCCATTGCCAGCGGCCGGAAGAACGAACCGGCCAGTCCGTCGAGGAAGAACACCGGGAGGAACACGAGCACCACGATCATGCTCGCGTACACCACCGCCGACCGGACCTCGAGCGAGGCGGCGAGCACTACCTCGAACACCGACGGACCGCCCCCACCCGCGCCCCGCAAGCGCAACCGGCGGTCGATGTTCTCCACGTCGATGATCGCGTCGTCCACTACTTCGCCGAGGGCGATCACCAGCCCGGCTAACACCATCGTGTTGATAGTCGCACCGGAGTACGCGAACACGAGGAGCGCGGCGACCAGCGAGAGCGGGATCGCGGTGAGGCTGATAACGGCCGTGCGCCAGTCGAACAGGAACACGACGAGGATCACCGCGACCAGGGCGCAGCCGATCAGAAGCGCGTGGCGCAGGTTCTCCAGCGCGCGCTCGATGAACGTCGCCGGGCGAAAGATCGTCGGGTCGATCTCGACGCCCTTCAACCCGGGCCGCAGCGCCTCGATCGCGGCCTCGACTTTGCGCGTGAGTTCGAGCGTGTTCGCTTCGGGCTGTTTCTCGACGATGAGCAGAATCCCGGGACCGTCGTTGATGACCGCGTCGCCGATCGGGGGCGGCGACCCGATCCGCACCTTCGCGACGTCTTCGAGGCGCAGCGACGTTCCACCGCGGTGGTCCACCACGACCCGGCCCAAATCGCCGGCGCCGCGCACGAACGGCGCGTGGCGCACCGGGAGCCGCTGGTTCGGCGTGTCCACGAACCCGCCCGCGTCCAGGGCCACCGCGTCCGCGCTCGCCCGGGTCACCATCTCCATCGTCACAGAGTTCGCGCGCAGGTCGTCCGGGTCCACGACCACCTGATACTGCTTGTCACGCTGACCCCACACCGCGACGTTCGCCACCCCAGGCACCGACATCAACTTGGGGCGCACGGTCCACATCACGACTTCGGTCAGGTCGCGCTGCGAGAGCGTCTCCGACCAGATCCCGATCTTCATGACCCGGCTCGTGGTCGAGAGCGGTTGCAGGATGACAGGTGGGAGCGCGACCGTCGGGAGCTGCCGCGTGACCGCGGCGACGCGCTCCTGGACCATCTGCCGCACCTTCAGCGGGTCGGTCCCGTCTTCGAGCACGAGCACCACCTGCGACAGCCCGAACACGGACTTCGAGCGCACTACCTTCACGTGCGGGACGCCGGTGAGCGCGTTCTCGATGGGCATGGTGACGAGCGATTCGACTTCGGTGGTCGAAAGCCCGGGCGCCTCGGTCTGGATCTCGACGAGCGGCGGGGCGAACTCCGGGAACACGTCGAGCGGCGCGCGCTGAACCGCCCGCGCGCCCACCACGAGGAGCACCGCGCACGTGGCCAGGACGACGACGCGCAGCCGGATCGAGTTGGAAATGAGTGCGGTGAGCATGTTCGGCGTTGGGGCCTGCGTGGGTTCGGTCCTACTTCGAGAAGCCGGTTTCGGTGCCGAACAGTTCGGCCGCGCCCGTGACCACGACCGGCTTGCCCGGCGCCGGCCCCTCGGCGAGCACCGCGGTTTCCCCGCTGACGTGCCGCACGAGTACGCGCTCGCGCGTGTACGTGTAGTTCGCGCCTTTGACGTACACCCAGGCGCCGCCGTGATAGTCGTAAATGATCGCGGCCCAGGGAACGGTGAGCGCCTCGGCCGGTTCTTTGAGCGCGAGCGCCACCGCGACCCGCTGACCGGGACCGACCGGCGTGCCCGCGAACGCGGCGATCGGCGCACCTCCAGCAGCACCTACGACCGCGCGCCAGCGGTCCGCGTTCGGGTTCGGGTTGAGCGTGGAATAAAACAGATCGACCGTGCCCGCGACGGGATTGGCGGTCGGCGGGGCGGAAACCAGTTCGGCCGGGCGCATCACGTCCCCGCCGCGTGCGGAGAGCGGTCCCACACCGGCCGGAGCGCTCGCATCAATCTCGTCGCGGTCCCCGACGTACACCGGAACGCGAACCCATACGGCATCGAGGTTCACGACCTCGAAGACCGGCGCCCCGGCGGGGACCGTTTGCCCCGGGAGCGCGGTCACGTTCCGGAGCACGCCGTCCGCGGGCGGTTCGAGCGGAATGGGAGTCGCGGACCCGGAATCGAGTTCACCGAGCACCTTCCCGAGTAATTCTCGCCGCGCGGTCGCCGCCGCGAGTGCCTGTTTCGCGACTTCCATTGCGGCCTGCGCGTCGTCCACGTCGCGCTGCCGACCCGCACCGCCGGCCAACACGTCCTTGGCGCGCTCGAATGTGATCCGCGTGAGCTTGTACTGCTCCTCGGCCCCGCGCACCTGCCCCTCGGCATCGACCCGTGACGCGGCGAGGTTCGCGCGCCCGACCGGATCAAGGAGCGGGACCAGGTGGAACACCGGCGTGCCCGCGCGGACCGCGCGCCCCGCGACCGGAACCGGCCCCTGTTTCAGCGTGCCCGCGATCGGGGCCGATACGACCAGCGACCGCCCCGGGGGAACAATGACCTCGCCGCCGTACACGCGCTTCCGCGGCATCGGTTTGCGCTCGACCGGCGCGGTGCGAATTGCCAGTTTCGCTTCCGAATCGGCCGTGAGCACGACCGTCGCGCCCTGGTCCTCCTTGAACGGCTTGGGCACCGTCGCCTGTACGCCGGGCGCGGACGACTTCGCCGGTTCCTGCGGCTTCACCAGAAAGAACCACCCCGCCGCGCCGAGCGCGCTCGCAGCGACCGCGGTGCCGAAGATTCCCGTAATTAACCCGTTACGGTAGCTCATGGTGCGCGCTCATAGGGCCTCGATCTGCGGGACTCACTTCAGGCGCCGGCCCACACTGCGCTCCAGTTCGGCCCAGGCGCGGCGGAGATCGGCGTGGAGTTGGGCTTCGCGGGAGTAGGTGTCGATCAATTGCCGGTTCGATTCCAACACCAACAGGTACGTCACGCCGCCCTTCTCGAACGCGGCCTCCGCGCGCTTGATCGCGGCTTCCACTTCCGGCCGCGTCTTGGTGCGGAGCGCGTCCAGTTCGGCCCGCGCCTGCTGGAACCGGATGAACGCGGTGCGCACGTCGAGCACGATCTGGTTCTGAACGGTTTGCTGCCGCCGGGCGAACTGATCGAGTTCCGCCTGGGCGCGGGCGATGCCGCCCTGGTTGCGGTTGAAGATCGGGACCGTCATCCGCAGCGCCGGGCCGAACTCGTGCCCGGTCACGCGCCCGCTCGTCGCGTCGAGTAACCCCAGGAAGCGCACCCAACCGAGGCGCGCGACCCGCAAGCGTTCTGCTGCGGCAGCGGTCGCGTGGGCCGCGGCGAGTGCGTCGGGGCGCGACTGCACCGCTTCGTCGACCAACGAGTCGACGGGACTCGTCACCTGCGCATCGAACGGCACGCTCTCGGGCTCCAGCGCGACGGTCTTCAACGAAAGCCCGGTGAAGTTCCGCAAGCGCTCCTCCGCCGCGGGAACGTCGAAATTGATCCGCGTGAGATCCTGTCGCGCTTGGAGGGCGTCAATTCGCGCGGTGGACACTTCGAGTGCGCTGGCGTCCCCGGCCTTGAGTCGCGCTTCGGCGAGTTCCAGAATCCGCTCGCGCAGCTTCACCGCGCGCTCGGCGACTTTCACACGCTCGTGAGCGAGTTGCAGGTCGGCGTAGGACTGGCGCGTGTCTCGGATGAGATCGAGTGCGAGTTGCGTGAGCCGCGCCGCGGCACGCTCGTTTTCTGCTGCCGTTACTTTGAGGCGTAACGGGCGCAGCCAGAGTGATTCGAGCGGGAAATCCACAAGGTACTTGAGGGGTTTCCCATCGGCGGGCCAGTAGTACACGAACTCCGGGTTCGGGAGCAGCCCGGCCTGAACCAAATCGGCCTTCGTGAGATCGAGTTCGACCAGCGTTTCGTGGAACAGCGCGTTGTTCCACAGTGCGAGCACCACCGCTTGTTCTTCGGTGAGCGGCGCGCCGCGTTCCAACCACTCGGGGACAATCACAAGGTTCTGTTTCGGACCGGGGCCGACCGGTTGGCCGAACCGTGTTTCGACCGCTTGCGAAACACTCCCCCGATCAGCCGGCGGAGTCCCGGCACAACCAGCGATCGCACCCGAACCGAGCGCGACCCCGACCGCGAACAGGAGTTTGCGTGGAACGGTCATCGATCCCGCCGAACTTGACCCAAAGCTGGACAGTAACCAAAATTTCGGTCACCGTCGTGTTGAGGGTGTTATCGGCAAAGCCAGATAAGCTTGAGATAAATTCCCTCTCAGAACACAAATTCCTTCGATTTCAGCCGCAGAACCCGCGCCAGGCCAAAACCCGCGATCGGTTCGTGACGGATTTCGAGTTGGCTCGGTCGCGGCCCCTGAGCTAAGATTGAACCCGCGGCGACCGCGGCCCAAAGCCTGTGTCGATCGCACGTTCGGTCGCTCCTCGTCCCGCGCCCAAACTCCACCCCTGAACAATTATGGCTCGACGCTACCAACGCGGATACGACTCCGACGACCTGGCGCCGGCACCCGCTAGGGGGCTTTCGTCGAACGGGCAGTGGCTCTTCGGCTCGCTCTACGCGGCCCTCGTTCTCATCGGGTTCAGCTTCGGCGTGTGGGCGGGCGCGAGTAAGCCGAAAACAATCGAGGTGGCGGAAGCCAAGAAGGAGCCTGCCGAGAAACCGGATCGTAGCGCGCCGCCCGCGAAGCAACCGGTCACGCCGCCCCCGGCCGAACCGAAGACGAACCCGATGCCGCCCGTCGAGCAGAAGCCGGTCGAGCGGGAACCGGAGGCGAAGCCGCCCGAGCCGAAAAAAGAGCCGGAGGCCAAACCAGTGGAACCGAAGCCCAAGGAACCGGCCCCGAAACCGCCCGAGTCGAAGCCGCCGGAACCGAAAAAGGTGAACGTGAAGCCGGTGTCGTTCAAAGAAGTGTCAAAAGTGTTCGTGGCCCACTGCAACAACTGCCACGGATCGGCCGGGAAGCCAAAAGCCGGAATCGACCTGCGCACGGTCGCGGCCATTATGAAGGGCGGCGAGGACGGGGCCATTGTAAAGCCGGGCGACCCCGAAAAGAGCGTGCTCTACCTCTCACTCATGGCGGACGCCTCGAAGCCGATGCCGCCGGACGGAAAACCGCGACCGACCGAGACCGACATCAAACTCGTTCACGACTGGATCGCGAGCGGGGCCAAACAGCGCCGGCGCCCGGTCCGCGGGCGGCGCGGGTCCGCACCCGTGCGCCCCAAGAGTTACTAGAGTCGCTGCACAATAGGGGCGGGGCGCATAGGTTTGGTGTATGAGCCACACGAGCCGCTTGAGGCGGATGCCGGACACGTTCCGGCAACTGACCGGGATCACGCCCGAGGCGTTCGACCAACTGTTGGCCGAACTCGAACCTCGCTACCCGCAGGCCGATACGAAGCGCAAGACCCGGCGGCCACGCCAACGGAAGCCGGGTGCGGGGCGTCAGTTCGCGCTCCCGCTGACCGACCGGTTGCTGATGCTGTTGGTGT
>HG799466.1:710413-748136 GCA_000531095.1 Gemmata massiliana
GAGATCCGCGAGCTTTTCTTCGACGCCACCGAGCGGGCCATTCAATGGCCCGCTCGGGGGCAGAAGCGGTTCGACTCGGGGAAGAAGAAGCGCCACACCCTCAAGCACCAGGTGGTCGTCGTGCGGAAGCGAAAAGAGCCCGGCCGCGCCGGTCAACGGCGCCGGGTGCGGATCGCCGCCGTGTCGAAGGCGTTCCCGGGCAAGACGCATGACAAGAAGATCCACGACCGCACTGGGGTGGTGTGCCCGGCCGGGGTGCGCCGGACCGGGGACACGGCGTACCTGGGGACCGGGCTGTGTACCCCACGACGGCGACCGCCGAAGGGTCAGTTGACGGCCCGCCAGAAGGCGGGGAACCGGCGCGTGTCGCGGCGCCGGATCGCGGTCGAGCACGGGATCGGGAAGATGAAGGTGTGGCGCATCGCGGCCGAGCGGTACCGGAACCCGCGCCGCCGGCACACCCTCATCATCAAGAACGTTGCCGGACTCCACAATCTCATGTACGCGTGAGGTCGAACACCCAGGGCGGCGCATCGGCTTCAACCGATCAACCGCTATTGTGCAGCGACTCCACTCTTCTGAAGACGTAGCCGAACAGGCCTCGGCCGCCTTCTGGCGCTCGAGCTCCAGTAGATTCGCCTGCTCCTTCGCGACCTTGATCGCGTCCTGCAACTTGCGGACGCGCGCGAGGATCGCGTTCTTGCGGTCCGCCGCGATGCACCCGCTGTAAAGAATTTGCGTCCACGTACCGACCGGCACGTCCTTCGTGAACAGTTCGGTCTGAGCCGGGTGCTCCTTCGTCGCGTCGTACTTCACGATGACCGTCGGCTCCTTGCTGGTCCGCAGCGACTCGTTGGCCTTGCTGCGCAACAAGCCGCTGTTCGGGTCGTGCGCCCACTCTTCGGCCGGGTCCGGGGTCGGGAGCTTGGACACGAACGTTTCGAGGTCGTTCACCTGCTTGTCGAGGAACAGGAGCGTGGTGACCGGCACGTTCGCGAGCACGGCCTTGCCGTCCACCACGATGTCGGCCTTCGCGGACTGGTTGCCGGTGTCCTGCGTGAGCACGAGGTTCCACAGCTCCGTCCACTTCTCGCGCGCCTGGCGGATCAGGTCGTCGGCGCGCTGCTGCACGCGCTGGCTCTCGGGCGGCAGCTTCTGGCCGTTGATCTCGTCGAGCGGGCGGTACGTGCGCTCGCGCCCGGTGAAGAGCTGCTCCTTCTGGATGAGCTTGTACAGTTCGGTGATCTGCTTCTCCGCGTCACCCTTGCGGGCGGTAACGACGGCGTTGATCTGGTTCAGTTTCGGCACGGGCGTTCTCCTGTCGTTTTAAAATTGAGTCTGACAGAACAGGACACGCGCGCCCGGGCGAGGTTCGGCGCGCCCGATTGCGGCGCCGCGTCATTAATGAATATCATCGCCGAACAATCACGCACCAGAAATTTTGAGCATTGTGTTAAACTGTTTCCAAAACGCTCCTGGACACTTGATGGGCGCCCGTGAAAGTGCCCTCGACTTGTTAAAATTCGGCGAACCAGGGCGCGAGGATGGCTCCTGTAGCCCGAGCCGAAATTATTGTCACAAACTCCGATTTAAAAAGCACTTCCGTAAAAATGAGCGGCCCGTACAATTGGCGTCGCAATACCAAACGATCCGACGACAGATTCAATTAACCTATTGCTAAGGCTAATTTCGGGGTCTATAGTGTATCATCCAAGGTCGCTCCAGTTGCCCAGCTCGAGGATCTGTCGTGGAAAAGTCGCCCGCGTTCCCGGAGCTCTTGGCGGGGTTCCGAGCCGGGGATTCGGCGTCCGTTAAGGCCCTGTGCGAACAATACGCGCCGTTCCTGCGCGCCGCGGTGCGCCGGCAGTTGCACCCCGGACTGCGCACGCGGTTCGATTCGCTCGATTTCGTTCAGGACGTCTGGGCGTCGTTCCTCGCCATACCCGCTGAGCGGTACACGTTCGACACCCCCGAAGCGCTACTGGCCTTTTTGAACCGCATGGCGCACAACCGCGTCGTCGAGGTGTTCCGCCAGCGGTTCGAGACGCAAAAGGACGACATCACCCGCGAACGGGCCGTGAGTTCCGAGGACGGCAGCGACCAGATCCGCGCGCCGGCCCCCACCGCGAGCCAGTTGGTGATCGCCGACGAGCAGTGGGAGCGGCTGTGCGGCCGGTTCCCCGAGGGGCACCGCACAATCCTCGAACTGCTGCGCGACGGCCACAGCTACGAGGACATCGCCCAACTTTCGGGCGTCAGCCTGAGCACCGTGAACCGAATCGTTCGCCGGTTAAAAGAACTCACCGCTTCGTGATCGCCCATGCCAACTAACAGCCCGCCGCTCCTCACCCCGTCTGTCACAACAGAGGGGCTCGCCGAATCCCTGAAGCGCGCGTGGCGCCAAGGGGAGCCGCCCGACGCCGCCGGCGCGCTCCGGGACCACCCGGAACTGCTCCGGCACCGGTCCCTGGTCGTGGACCTGGCTTACGAAGAGTACTGCCTCCGGGAACAAGCAGGCTCGGCGCCTGAACGGAGCAGTTCTGCCGGCAGCTCCCGGTGTTCGTGTCCCAGGTTCGGGAAGTGATCCGCGGGCACCGGGTCTTCGCCGACCACCCCGAACTCTTTGCCACACCGGAAGTTAACTGGCCCCAACCGGGCGCAAGTTTCGAGGGCCTGGCGATCGAGCGCGAGTTGGGGCGCGGCGGGTTCGCTCGCGTGTACCTGGCCCGCGACCCCGCCACCGGAAACCGGCCCGTCGCCCTGAAACTCTCTCAACACGCCTCCGGTGAGGCCGGCACGCTCGGGCCGATCGCTCACCCCCACATCGTCGCCGTCCATTGGGCTCGGCGGGTCCAGGGGCTGCACGCGATCTGCATGTCGTTCGTGGGTGCCGCGACGCTCGCCGATGTGGTCGAGTCCGCTTTTCGCGGCCCGACAGCGAACGGTCCGCGCTCGGCCCGAACGGTCCTCGGGGTCACCGACTCGACCGCAGCACTCGCGGCGCAAAGCGCCCCGTTCCTGACCGGGCGCGAGTCCTATCCCGATACTGTAGCGAAATTTGCGTTACAGTTGGCGGACGCCCTGGCGCACCTGCACCAATTGAACGTGAGCCACGGCGACCTGAAGCCGTCCAACATCATTCTCGGCCCGAGCGGGCACCCGTACCTGATCGACTTTAACCTCGCGACCGGGCTGGACAACGCCCTGATTCGGTGCGGGGGAACGATCCCGTACATGGCCCCCGAACGGCTCCGCGTGCTCCTCGGCGAGCGCGAGGGCACGGGGACCGCGGCACCGACGGACGTTTACTCCCTGGGCGCGGTGCTGTTCGAGGCGCTCACGGGCCAGTTGCCGTTCAAACCGGGATCGTTCCTCGATCCGAAGGATCTGGCCCGCGACCTGTTGCGCCGCCAAGCGCTCGTGCCCCCCGGTGCGGCCGCGCGCAACCCGGAAGTGCCGAAACCGCTCGCGAAAATTATCGCGCGCTGCTTGCAGCGCGACCCGCGGAAGCGCCCCACGGCGCGAGTTCTGGTTCAACAACTCCGGCGCTACCTGGACCGACGCGCGCGGCACAAGCGGGTGGTTCTCGTCGGGTGCGGGTTACTCGGCAGTATCGCGCTGGCGTGGCAGATCGCATCGGCCGGTTCGTCCACAGCGGACCCGCAACCCCAGCCCGAAGTCGCGGCCCCTACCAGTCCGGCCCCCCTCCCCGAGAAACCGACCACACCCGAGGGGCTCTTCCGGCGCGGGTGCGAGTTCCTCCGGAAAGACGACATCGCCTCGGCCACGAAGGACTTCGGCGACGCCAGGGTCGCGAAACCGGACGGCCCGAGCACGGCCTTTCTGGCGCACTGCTACGCCCGGTCCAGTAACCACAAGGTCGCCGCAACGCTATACCAGGAAGCAGTGAAGGACTTCGCCTATGACAAGGCCTGGGTCCACTGCAACCGGGCCAACAGCCTGATCCGGCTGAGCACCCCCAACGACTACCGCGAGGCGATCACCGAGGCCACGGCCGCCCTGGAGCTCGACCCGACCCTTCGTGCCGCCCGCCTCAACCGCATGCAGGCCCGGTTCCTGTTGGACCTCGATCCGAAAACAGAGGTATTGAAGAACCCGGACGAGTGCCTGGCCGACCTGGAAGCGGTCATGGCCCAGGGGCCGTACACTATGGACCTCTTTTTCAAAGCCGCATACGTGATGGCCGCCGCCGAGTACGGCCACGAGGAGCGCTGCGCCCGAGCGGTGGGCTGGTTGCGGGAATCGGTGAAACTCGGACGCGATTCCAAGCTCCTCGACCAGGATCCGGTGTTCCGGGTTCACCTCGCCGGCCGGGCCGATTTTGCCGAAGTCACCAAGATGTCGCCCGGCGAGCGCCCCAAGCGCCTTCTGAACCTGCACATCGTCGACCCGCTCGAATCGATTCCACCCGCCCGCTAGCCCGCGCGGTTCAGCCGGAGCCTCTCACCGGGGCTCCACCGGCCCGTTGACACCACTCTGCTGGGGCCCACCGCCGGCCGGCTCGCGCGGGTGCGCGCCTCCCCGGTCCCTCCCGACAAAGAGTTCGACACCACTCCGACCCCCGAACACACGAGTGTCCGGGGGTTCGTCACTTTTTCCGAAATTGCTGACATCTTTTGGTTCGCGCCCGCGATTGTTGCCGCACACCGGTCGCCCAGATCCCCCTCGAAGTCCGGGGATCGTGACCCGTTCGCGACTCAACCTACTCACTCAATCGGGGCGGACCCATGTTCGGTCTTTTTCAACGGACCCGCGCGCAAACGGCTCCCCAAAAGCGCACCGTCCTACGGCTGGAAGCCCTCGAATGGCGCGACGTGCCGGACGGCGCCCCGGGGGACCCGACCAGCCCCCCGACCGTTCCCAACGCGGCCCCGATCATCGTAACGTTCGCGGCCGCGGAGATCGCAAACGGACTGTTCCAGATCTCGGGTTCGGTCGCGGACGAGCACCCGAGCGGTCTGGTCATCACGTTCGGGGGGGCCACCTCGGCAAACGGGCTGACCGTCACGACGGCCGCGGACGGCACCTTCAGCCGCACGATCCAGTTCCGCGTCGACGGGAGCGACGAGGGGATACTCACCGCCATCGCGGTCGACGACCACAACCTGACATCCCAAACCGTGCAAATGTTCGTCGCCCCGACCGCGTGACACCGCCCGCGCACGGTAGCGCGGCCCGCACGATCCCCTCACCCCGGAACGGATCTCGTGTACCAAAGAAACGCGCCATTCACCAGCGAGCGAGCACTCCTCCCGGTCCTCGCACGGGTTCTCGACCTCGGGCAAGGTCCGCCCGGGCTGGTGTCGTGGGTGCAGTACCAGCTCACGAGCTGGAACCTCCCCGGAACCGGCCCCAGCGAGTCCGTACTGCACCGATTGGCCTGCGAGCTACTGCACGCGCTTCCGAACAACGAGTCGGAAGGCCGTTCGGACGAAGGGTGCAACCAAACCGTCTGCACGAGTCCGCTCGAAACCGTCCTCGTACCAACCGTCGTTGAATCCCTGTGTTAGTTTCGCAGCCCCCTGCGAGAGTGAGTCCGATGCCCCGTCCCCCGTTACCGTTCGTCCGTCACTGTACCGCGAATGAACTCCACTTCCTGTACCAGGCGTGCCGCCACCCGGTGGAGAAGATGCGGTGGCACGCCCTGTGGCTGTTGGCCCGTACCGACGAGCCCCGTACCCCGGCCCAAGTAGCCGAAGTGGTCGGGCTGTCGGCGGTCACCGTCCGGGACGTGCTCAACCGGTGGAACGCCCAAGGCCCCGCCGGAGTGAGCGACCGGCGCAAGGGCAACGGAGCGCTGCCCAAGTTGACCTCCCGCCACAGGGACGAGCTGAGCGCGGCGCTCCAGGGGCTCCCGCCCGACGGCGGCACGTGGACCGCTCCGAAAGTGGTCCGGTACGTGCGCGACCGGTGGAACGTGGTGGTGCGCCCGGAAACCGGGTGGCGCTGGCTCCGGAAACTCGGTTTCGCGCTTCGGGTGCCGCACCATAGTGCCCTCGGCGCGAACGATCCACCGGCTCACCGAGCGTGGCAAAAAACGAGCGGCGGGGGCAGCTGTTAAAGGTGCCCCCGAACCCGGCCGTCGAGGTGCGCGGTGGGCCCAACTCGGCCCTCGTGTCACCGCCCCCGAGATCGCGGTTCTTATCTGTTGCGCGGAGCGCGGGTGGTTGCCGCGAATTCCGTGAAACGCGGATGAGTCCCGTGCCGATAACCGGGAACGGGCTTGCCCCGGCGCGGGCACATGCTCTAATAGACTCATCCCACCGAACCTCCGCGTTTCTGAGGGCTACCCTTGCCCGTCTCACACCGTCACACCATCGGCATCAACCGCCGCGAACTCCTCCAAGTCGGCTACTCCGGGTTACTCGGACTGGGGATGTCTTCGTTCGCGCGTGCCGGGACCAAAGGCGCGCCCCCGCTGGCCCGGAGTAAGAAACCGAAGTCGGTTCTGATCGTGTTCCTCACCGGGGCCGCCAGCCACCACGAAACGTTCGACCCGAAACCCGATGCGCCGCCGGAGATTCGCGGCGAATACAAGGCGATCCAGACCCAAACGCCCGGCCTGCTCGCGAGCGAGCACATTCCGAAGCTCGCGGCGCGGTCGAAGATGTACTCGATCGTGCGATCGCTCTCGCACCACGACAACAACCACCTCGTCGCTACGCACCACGTCCTCACCGGCCACATGCAGCCGGGAGCGTTCTTCGACAAAATCGCGTCCCGCGACGACTTCCCCAACTACGCCGGCGGCCTGAGCTACCACCGCAGCCCACCCGAGGGGACACCGTGCGGCGTGAACCTGCCGACGTACCTGATGGAAGGCCCCCTGCTCTGGCCCGGTCAGTACGCCGGGTTCCTGGGGCCGAAGCACGACATCATGCAAATCAACCACGACCCGAACCGCGCCGACTTCAAGGTGGAAAACCTGCGACCGGCTTCGGGCATGGACGTGACGCAGATGAAGGACCGCATGGCGCTCCTCGGCGCCGTGAACGACCAGCGCAAGTGGCTCGCGGAGCAGTCCGAAACCAAGAAAATCACCGACCAGCAGCAACAGGCGTTCGCGGTGCTGACATCGGGTCGGGTCGCGAAGGCATTCGACATCGACAAGGAACCCGCGGCCGTGCGCGACAAGTACGGCCGGCACTCCTTCGGGCAGTCGTGCCTGCTCGCCCGGCGGCTCATTGAGGCGGGCGTCCCCGTTGTGCAGGCGAACATGGGGCGCGTCCAAAACTGGGACAGCCACGGTGGGCTGTTCAAGCGGCTGAAGAACGATCTGCTCCCGCCGCTCGATAGTGCCGTGTCCGCGCTCCTCGACGACATGAGCGACCGCGGGCTGCTCGAAGACACCCTCGTGATGATGTTCGGTGAGTTCGGGCGCGAGCCGAAGATCAACAAGGACGGTGGGCGCGAGCACTGGGCGCCGTGCTTCAGCGGGTTGTTCGCGGGCGCGGGCGTTCGGGGCGGCCAGGTCATCGGCAAGAGCGATAAGAACGCGGCCTACCCGACCACGACGCCGTACTCGCCCGACGACATCGGCGCGACGGTGTACACGGTCCTCGGGGTCGATCCGCACGCCGAGGTCCGCGACCGCCTGGGCCGCCCGGTGCAACTCAACCGCGGTCACGTGATCCGCCCGCTGTTCGATGGGACCAGCGACTAAGTTCTTGCCCCACTCCGTCGTTCCTCTACTTTCGGACCCGGTTATGCGCGCCCGTTGCTTGCCGATACTTCTGGCCCTTGTTGCACTCGCGGCGGCGCCGATGCGTGCCGACGAGCTGAAATCGATCGATCTCGCCCCCAAATGGAAAAAGGGCGACACAGTTCGATACGAGATGCTCGGTACCCAGGTGCGCGAACAGGACGGCAAGGAAGTCAGCAAGGTCGTGACCCGCACGCCCGTGGTTGTCGAGGTCATTTCCGCCGGCGCCGATGGAACCGTGCTGCGGTGGACCCAGGGAACCACCACGTTTGAAGACCCGGACCAGGACAACGACCCGGTCGTGAAATCGGTCAACACGATCCTGAAGAACACGGAACTCGACCTCGAACTCGATGACGACGGCGACTTCACCGGTCTCCGCAACTGGAAGGCCGTTCGTACCGCGGGCACCAAAGTCCGAGACGATGTGTTGGCCCAGATGAACAAGGCCGGGGCGACCAAAGCCGCGATCGACCACGTCCGGCAATCAACCGATCAAATGCTCTCAACGAAGGAAACCATCGAGGCGGCATTCACGCGGAACCCACTGTTACTCGTCAAGCCGCTCGGCAAGACCTACGAATTCGGGACGCCCATCGAGTACGAGGGCGCCATTCTCAACCCGTTCGGCGGTGAGCCGTTTCCGGCTAAGGGGCTGTGCGTCATCAAGCTGGACAAAGACAAGAGGATCGCGAACATCTCGTTCAAAGAAACCACGGACCCAAAGGACGTCACTCGCATCGTCCAGAAGCAGGTGGACGACGTCGCCAAGAAAACGGGCACGCCCGCTCCGAACGAGTTGCCGGACGTGAAACTGAGCGCGGCAGCGGAATACACGGTGGACGTGGGCACCGGATGGGTCAACGCGGTCAAACACACGCGCGTCACAATGGTTGATAAAGCCACCCAAACCGACACCGTCACTCTCACGCGGCGCGCGGAGTAAGACAGACGCACTCGATTCACCACGGTCCGCGGCGGGCACTCAATTGAGTGCCCGCCGCGGACCGCCCTATCTCCAGATATCCAAAATAGTTACGACGACGAATTCATCTTCGCCGGGAGCGTGAACACGAAGGTCGAACCCGTCCCCACGGTACTCTCGACCGTCACCCGACCGCCGTGGGCTTCGACGAACGTCTTCACGATGGCCAACCCAAGCCCCAAGCCACCCTGTTTGTTGGGATCGGTCTCGAAGTGGTCGAACACCTTGTCGATCCGATCCGGCGCGATCCCCTCGCCATTGTCGCGGACCGAGCACTCGAACCCGGTGTCCGCGTCGAGCCGGCGGGCCGAAATCACCACTTCGCCGCAGGGCGTGTACTTGATCGCGTTGGCGATGAGGTTTTGGAACACGCGCCGCAGAAGCTCGGCGTCCGCGTAGATCACGAGGTCTTCGGGCACCGCGTTGATGAGTTTCGTGCTGTCCGTCCCGGCGACCGGGTGGATGTCGTGGACGAGCGCTTCTACGAGCGGCCAAAGATCGAACTCGCGCCGCTCCAGTTTGACCCCGACCTCGGTCTGAAGGTTGGTGTTCTCTTCGAGCACCTTGTTCACGAGTGCGCCGAGGTGTTGGACGTTTCGGCGGAGCGTTTTGACCATTCGGGCCGAAGATGAATTGGGATCTTCACCGGCGTGCTTCACCTCCAAAACACTCGCGGCAAGTGAGATCGCACTCAGCGGCGTCCGCAGGTCGTGGGCGACGAACGAGAGGTATTCTTCGCGCCTGCGTTGCACTTCGAGTGCTTTCTGCGTGGCGTAGGTCTTGACCGCCGAGCCGATGGCCCCGTCGAGTACGCGGTTGACGATGTGGAACGACCGCCCCTGGAGCGGCAGCTTGTTCGCGTCGGCGAGGTCGTGAATACACTCGCGGAGAATGTTGTACTCGGCAACGACTTCCACGATGTCGAAGCCGTCCTGGGCGCGCTGGAGCCCGTGGGCCGGTGGGGTGCCCTCGCACACCGCGTCCTGAATTGTCTCCTCGGACCGCGCCCGGAGCGCGGCGGCTAGTTCCTCGAAAAACGCGGGGATGTGATCGTTGAGCGTCGGCGTATCGAGGTGCCGGGCCGACGGGAGCTTCCGAACCTGTTCGCGCCAGCGCGCGAGGAGCGTTTCCCGTTCTCGGATGACGAGTGCCGCGAGTTGGTCGAGATTGTTGATCGCCGGTCCCTCACCAGATGTCCGAGTGCTTAACCGTAACTGGAGCCGTCCTTGCCTTCGAGCCGCCCCAAGCTGACAAATGATAACATTTCCGGCCCGTGAGCGACTGCGCCTCACCAAAACGGGATGAAAAACGCGACAAATTCTCCAATTTCAAGCGAGTGAAGCGACAAAACGCATTGGAATCGCCCCACCAAACGCTAACAGCGGCTAACAATCTGCTACAGGGAAGCATATTTAACGAGCCGCGATCACAAGAAAACGAGAGGCCGTCACCGCGACGCGCGCTTGCGATCAGCTTGTTAAAATGGCTCGCCCCAATTATACACCAGTACACAAAAGAACACAATCAATTCCGACCACTGCCACAGGGCCGTTGAGTTCTCGCGGTTGCGTCACTCCACTCGCTCGTTAACACGCGCGGTTCGCCAAGAGACGCAGGCGAACCGCGCGTGTTAACGAGCGGGTGGGTAGCAATACCGGCCCACTTCCACACATTAAACAGCCTGACCGCTGTTGCGTGAATTATTACGAACTTGTCGCTCGCGCCGAAAAGCGAAAAGGTAACCTTGAGGCTCACTTCCGCGTGCGTTCCGCGGTGATCGCGATGCAGAACGGCGTCGCGGCGGTGGTTCCTTCCGAAACGTAGTCGACGGACGCAATTTCCACATCGGGGCGCGGGTTCTGCCACGACGTGAGGTACACGCGCAAACCGACGCCTTCGCGCGTCGCGGACGGGTTGCGCCCCGTCCAGACGACCGCCCCGCGGTTCGTCGCACGCGAACGGTCCCAGTTCCACACGTCGCGCACGTCCTCCCCGTACACGACGGGTATCACGCGCTCGCTCTTGTCCGCGAACTGCACGCGGTACTGCCCGATCTCGGTCCCCTCGGGAACGTGGAAGCGGTGAGAAGAGTCACCGAACGCGCCGAACTCGGTTCCGTGGAAGATGTGCAACTTGTCGAGCTTGAACCCGACGCGAATGCCCTTCGCTTCGGCGGGCAGTTCCGCGTGGTTGTTGCCGCGGAGCCGGACGTAACTCGGACCGATCTGGAACGGCACACCGCGGAACTCCTGGCGCTTCTGCGGCATGGTCGCGAACGAGTGCCCCTGATCGCCCGCGACACCCGCGTTCAATCGTTGATTCGCAACCGGCTGAAGGTCGAGGAAGGTCGCGTCCCCCCGAATCGGATCAACATGTGCCCCTGCCGATTGCATTTCTTCCGGATAGGACTGCTGCACGTGTGGCGGCTGATTCCGGGCGTGCGACCAGTACGCGATCCCGTGAATCGCCCCGCCAATGCACGACACGGTTACCGTCATCACGATCACAAAGCCGATGATGATCCCGGCTTTCGTTCCCCCGCTCAGCGCGCCGAACTGGTCGATCAGTCCCCGGCGGACGGGCACACGCGAACTGACCGCGCGCTCGACTTCGGGTACGGCGAACCCCTGCTCGATCAATCGCTGTTTGTACTCCAACTCCTGCTCGGCGATCCGAACCTTCCGCCACTGCACCAGCCCGATCGCGGCGAGCGCACCGCCAACGAGCACCACCGCTGTACCGTTCGCGGCCAGGAACGCGGACACTTCGGGGTTCATGGTCGGCCTCGCTGCCGGACGTGGAGTACCAGACAGATTAACCGCAGGGAATCGAAGATGCAATTACTGCCGATTCGGGGCGCGGGAGCGCTGCATCACTTAACGTGCGATTCGTTGTGAATGAGACATAATTAATAAAAATCGCAAGAGGTCTCTTAGTCCCACAAATTGTGCAATAGTAAGTCCACTTTTTACCACGGCGGGGGGGAATCGTGCCGGGTGCTCGGTATTTCAAGGTTTGGGCAGGAGCACTACCCGAGGAATTGGGCCGCTACCCCGCAGACATTGCCGCACCGCTTTTGGCGGCAGCGGGTGTCCGGCACTACCAAGTTGCCCGGGCAATTGCCCTCCAGGTGGCCGCTGACCACTCGTCCTTCGTGGCTTCGGACGCACAGCTCCAACCACTGTTCGCCCGGCTTGAAGCCGTCGATCCGGTGAGTGCCCCGTTCTTCGATTTGGCCGGTGAAGCCGACCGACTGTGCCGAGAGGCCGAGGCACGCGCCACCGACGCGACACCACGGGTTGGGGTGCCGTCCGACGACGAGTACATGGATGCGCGTCTCAGGCGCTACTTGGCCGAACTAGTCAGTGCCACCCAGGTGGCTCCGGGCGCCGCCGCGCTGGCCTCGACGCTAGTAGCCCTGCAGAACCTCTACATGAAGATTGAAGAGGAATTCGACTTTCGGCGCCTGCTGCGGTTGCGCGACCGCGTAATCGATAATACCGGCACTGTGCGCCCGTGGCCGTGTTACGCGGGGCTGGCGTCGCGGCTCGGCCCCCGGATGACGGCCCCACTCGAGCACGCCCGTGATGGGGCGTTGCGGCGCTTGGCCCTTGCGTACGCGCGCGTTGCCGCGGGTACCCTCCCGCGGCCCCTGCCCACCCCACTGCGCAAGCTCCTGGGCGCGTGCCGGCGATACTCCGCGGATACGGCCGACGACGCGCTCCGGGTCCGTGTCCACCACTTCGCCAGCCGGTATTCCGGAGCCCTGTCGGATCGCGTCGAAGCCCGCTCGCACTACTTACGGAAGAAGTGGTTGAACCCCGACGCGAACGATGATTTCCTACGTATCAAACAACTCGGGTTAGTCTCTTACGTGTTTGAAGTAGCCTCCAGCGAGGACGTGTTCGATGCACTAGACTGGACTACCCAGCACGTCTCGGACACACTTGAGCAACCGCTGTTGAGCCGGGTTCAACGCCGTTGTGAACGTATTCTTCGGCGCGCGATGAATCCCGAAGGGCACTGACGGGACCGATCTTCCGCCCCCACTTATTTTCCACGATCGTCACTCACTTACGACCATTGAAGAGAGGCGAAGGTTCGGTTGTTCTCGCTCTCACTCCAGGCGCCAGCGCGCGATGCCCTGGAACAGCGTCGTCGGGTTCAGGACGCCCGGGCTAACGGGCGTTTCGGAGTCGTCGGTGTAGACCTTCACGCTCTCGTGGAACAGCATGTGCCGGTCGATTTGCCAGAGCGGGACGAATGGCACGCACTCGTTGAACTGCTTGTGAACCTCGATCGTCTTCGAGGCGAGGGAGTTGAACTCCCGGTAGGCTCGCAGTTCGTTCAGGAGTTGCCCCAGGCGCGTGTCTTCGGCATCGGCGCCGGTGTTCTTCGTTTGGAACCCGGTCCAGTTGCGCCCGCCGCGGTCTCCGGCGGCCGGGTCGAGCATCGCACCCAGCGCGAACGGGTACCAGTCGTCGGGGTAATCGAACGGCACGTAAGCCATGTCGAAACGGTGCTCGTCCTCGACGCGGAGCATCAGTTCGCGGAACGCCTGCGGTACGAGTTTGATCGTGAGTTTCCGACCGGTGGAGTCCTTGAACAGCGACTCGACCTGCTCCTTGATCTTCGTACACGCGACCACCGCTTGCGGGTCGTCACTGGAGTAAATCAACTCGAGTTCGGACTTCGCCCCCGCGTCGAAGAGGTAGTTCCGGAAGCGCGTGAGCGCGAGGTCGCGGTTCAGGAGCTGCGCCACCTGACCGTTCGATCCCTTCGGGTTGGCCCAGCACCGCGGCGGGAACGGCCCGTTCATCGCCCGGTGGAACTCGGCCTTCCCGGACCGGTACACGTCGTTGAGGATCGCTTCGCGGTCGATCGCGAGCATCAGCCCCTGGCGCAGCAGTTTGCTCTGGAGCGCCGGGCGCCGGTGGTTCAGCGCCAGCATGTGAACGCGGCGGTTGTTGATCGCGGTGTAGTCCCTCACCGTCTTACCGAGAGCGGCCCGGTACTTCTCGACGTCGGCCGTGGGCACGTCCGTGAGAACGTGCAACCCGCCCTGGTTAAACGTCTCGACCACGTTGTGGACCTTCGCGATTTCGAGCAGCCGCACCTCTTTGATGAACGGCTGGTTGGCCCGGTCCCGCCAGCGCCCGTAGAGCGGGTTATCGACGAACACCATCTCGCGCGGGGTGTTCCCGTCGGGCCGCGGGTTCGCGTACAACTTGAACGGCCCGGTACCGAGCGGCTGTTCGGCGAACCCGTGGTCGTCGAGGGCCATCTTCTTGGACTCCATCCAGCGCGCGGGGAGCAGCTTGAACGTGAGCGCCGCGCGCGGGTCCGGGTGCCCCTGTTTGAAGGCCACGCGCACCGTCGCGTTGTCGCGCGGCGTGGGCAGGTCGTCCAACCACGGCAGCGCGTACGCGCTCCACGAATCGGGGCGCGAGGCGAGTAACTTCATCGTCCCGACGACGTCGTGCGACTCGAGCCCGTAGCGCCCGGTGGCGCCGGCGTCGAACGTCCGCAGGGAGAACTCGCGGGCGCCCGGCACCACGGCCGGCATCCCGATCGCGCCGGCGGGCCGGTACCGCGCGCCCCCGCCGTCGTCGGGCACTTCCGCGAGCAGCCCCTCGAACATCAGCTCGACCGCCTGTTTCTCGCTGTCCAATCGGGCGGTGCTCGGCGACATCAGTTCCGGGTACTGGCGCACGCCGACGTAGAGCGTCTGGTAGCCGGTCTTCAGCTCGCGCTGGAGGTCGCGCGCGCCGGGGAGCGTGGGGTCGAGGGCGACGGCCCGCGTCAGCGCGTCGCGCGCGCCGGTGGTGTCGTTGGCCGCCTTCCGCTCCTTCGCGCGGGCGAAGGCCTGTTCCGCCCGGCGCGTCAACTCGGTACGGATCGCGCGCACCGCGTCGCCGCCCGCACCGGGAAAACTGACCTCGAACTCGTCGAGCAGTTCCCGGGCCTTCACGTGGTCGAAGTGCTTCTCGGACGTCAACAGGCGCTTGGATTCCAGCACCCGGGCCGTGGCCACCTCGGTCGCCACCTCCGCGTCCTTCGGGTACGTGAGGATGAGCCGGCTGCCGTACTCGCGCACCCGGAGCCACTCGCCCGCGGCGACGGCGCTCTTGAGTTGGAGCAGGCGCACCTCGCGCGCGCGCTCCACGAGGGGCTTGCGCACCTCGTCCCACCCCCGGCCCCGGCGGATATTGTGCTCGCGCGCGAAGTCGTGGAACCGGAGCGCCGCGCTCAGCAATCGCTCCGCCGCGCCGACTTGCTCGAAGGCGGTCCACCCCTGCGGCCCGTTCGTGGCCCCGAGCGGCTTGGCCGCGAGCGCCTGGTTCGCTTCCGCCAGAACGATTTCCTCGAAGTAATCGATCCGCTTCATCTCGACCGTGTTGACCGCTTGGGGCGCGGTGAAATTCCCCTCACGATCGAGTTCCTGGATGCCGAATTGAGCCGGAAAGCGCTCCCCGCGTGCGATCGGGATCGGCTTGATCCGCGTAACCGCCTTCGTGGTGAGCCGGTCGAACGGGACGACGTGCTTGAGCAGGAGTTCCTTTACCGCGGGGTTGGTGGACTCCTCGGCCCCGCGCGCGAGTTCGTCCAGGCGCGCGTCGGGAGTCGCGCCGGCTCCGCCCGCCGGCTTCGCGACGGGATCGTCTTCGACCTTGATGCGCTTTTTCACCCCGGCCTTGGGGTCTTCCTCTTCGACCGGCGGTTGTGCCAGGACACCTAGTGCGAAGGCCGTGAGCAAGCCAACGAGGGCCGCGGAAACGCGGTGCCAGGAACGGCAGGGGCGCGCGGGATCTGACATCGAGTGCCTCGAATATGGCACGGAACTCTATTTGTGCCGATGTGTTGATGATAACACGCCGGCGCGGAGAAGCGGCGCGAACCTCGCGGAGAACGCGATTCCGGCCCCGGCCGCTTGACCCACAGAATCTCTTAACGTTCAATACCAAGCGCCGTTGGGCACCCGCTCGCGTTCTAAGATGAGAGACAGCGGGTGCCCATCGCTCTCCAGGAGTCCGTCGATGCGGAAACTATTACTCTCACTCGTCTTCCTATTCAGCATGACCGGCCTGGTTACGGCCGTCGAAGTGACGCTCGTAAAATTCGATAAAGACAAGAAAGAAGTTCGGGTGAAAGAAGGCGACGCCGAGAAGACCTACAAAATCACCGATAAAACCAAGTTCACCGGCGTCGACAAAAGTGGCGACGCGAAGGAAATGAGCTACGAAGACGCCCTGAAGGGTTTGGGGAACGCCAAAGCCGAGGGCAAGCTGAAGTTCGATGTCACGGTGAAAGAAGGGGCGATCGTCGAAGCGAAGATGAAAGCGCGCAAGAAGAACTGATCCCCTCCGCGACACGCGGTACAAGTCGTAAGGTCGCGAGTCATAAGGTCAAAGACCTCGTGACTCGCGACCTTACGACTTGTGACTTTTGGGTGATGGCGTAAGATGACGTAATACGATCATCCAAGCGAGGCCCGTCATGGCGAAGGACAAGAAGGAGAAGACGGAGAAGTCACAGATCGTCGCCTTCAAAGTCGATGACGATTTGGCCAACTTCCTCGACAAGCTCCCGAACAAGAGCGAGTTCATCCGCCGGGCGATCCTGGCGCAGTTCAACATGACGTGCCCGCTCTGTACCGGTTCCGGGGTGGTCCCCGCGGGGCTGCACACGCACTTCGAGCACGTGATCGAGCACCACTCGTCGCGCCCGTGCGACAAGTGCAAAACGCCGGTGACGTTCCCGCTCTCGGCCGAAGGGGTCGTTCCCGCGGACAAGGGCCGCCTCGAACAGTTCCTCAAGGGCGGCCCGCTCTACTGCACGAAGTGTTACCCGTCGATCCCGCCCTGCGACGATTGTGGCTGGCACGTCATGATGGAGAAGGTCGCCGAGCACTTTAAGAAAGTACACTCCCACTGACCGGAATTGTCGGAAAGTTGTAAGGTCACAAGTCGTAAAATCGAAGACCCACATGGTTGAGGTCTTTGACTTTACGACTTGTGACCTTACGACTTTTGACGGCGTCGCATGCGACGCTTAGAACTGGTCCAGCCAGAAGTGGTTCCCGCGGTAGTACCGCATCGGGGTCCACAGTTCATAGCGCCAGCCCGGTTCCTTGAACGCGGGGTAGGCCATGTATGCAGGCGGGCGAACGTAGGGCTGGCCCTTCGCTTCCGGCCACTGCGGGCTGTTCTGCGGCCAGTAGCTGTGCGGGTAGTAGTAGTACGGGTAGTAGTACATCCGCGGCAGCGTCGGTTCCGGTCCCTGCGGGAAGTCGGTCCGCTGCTGCGGGGTGGGCATCGTGTAGAACGCGGGCGGCGGGGGCTGAACCCCGGGCTGCTGAGCTGACGCCGATTGCTCGGCACCCATCCACAGGGCCACGCCGAGCGCCGCGAAACCGAGTCGCGGGAGCCATGTGCGCATTGATCGTCCTCCGTGAGCGCGAAATGCGACAGTCGGCCCAATTTGAGGCCGAACGTCCTGTCGAGGGAAGCATACCCCACCCTTTTCCCCCGTGGCTCCGGACTCGCCCCACAGCGTGCGGAAATCGTACAACAAACAGCGCCCTGTGCCACTTCTGGCGGGCGTTCAACAAGCACCGAGTTGAGGTGCGGACCCCGGGCCGAATACCCATTCCGCGCGAAGAATCATTCAAGTTATGACGCAACCCACCGACGTGTACGATAACCCGCTCATCGGCCGGTACGCCTCCACCGAGATGGCCGAGCGCTGGGGACCGCTGCGGAAGTTCCGCACCTGGCGCCGGCTCTGGCTCGCGCTCGCCGAAGCGGAAGCCGAACTGGGGCTCCTCGCCGACGACGGGAAGTCCCCGCGCATCACCCCGGCGCAACTCCAGGAACTCGCGACCCACCTCGACGACATTGATTTGAAGCGCGCCGCGGTTCACGAGAAGCGCCTGCGCCACGACGTGATGGCGCACATCCATGTGCTCGGCGACGTGGCCCCCGGGTGTAAGGAGATTGTCCACCTCGGCGCGACCTCGTGCTACGTCACCGACAACGCCGACCTCATTCTGATGCGCGAGAGCCTCAACCAGCTCTGCGCGACGCTGGCGAGCGTCATCGACGCGCTCGCGACGTTCTCGAAAACCTGGAAGGACGAGCCGACGCTCGGGTTCACGCACTTCCAGCCCGCGCAGCTCACTACCGTGGGCAAGCGCGCGACGCTGTGGCTGTTCGACTTCGTCCTCGACCTGAAGGAACTCGAGCGCCGGCGCGACGAATTGCCGTTCCGCGGCGCGAAGGGCACGACCGGCACGCAAGCGAGTTTCCTCGCACTGTTCCGCGGCGACCACGAGAAGGTGAAGGCGCTCGACGCCCTAGTCGCGAAGAAGATGGGCTTCGAGAACGCGGGCGTCTTCCCCGTCACCGGGCAAACGTACTCGCGGAAGATCGACACGCAGATCCTCGACGCGCTCAACGGCCTCGCACAATCCGCGCACAAGTGGGGCACGGACCTGCGGTTGCTCGCGCACCGTCAGGAAGTGGACGAACCGTTCGAGGCGGAGCAGATCGGATCGAGCGCGATGGCGTACAAGCGCAACCCGATGCGGGCCGAGCGCATGTGCAGCCTCGCGCGCTTCATCTCGGGCCTGCCCGCAATGGCCGCCAACACGGTTTCGACGCAGTGGTTCGAGCGCACGCTCGACGACAGCGCGTGCCGCCGGCTGTACGTTCCGCAAGCGTTCCTCGCGACCGACGCGGTACTCCGCATCGCGCTGAACCTGGTCACCCAGCGGACCGGCCCGGACAACCGCGGACTGATGGTCAACCGCCCGGTGATCGCGAAGAACGTGCGCGAGCACCTGCCCTACATGGTCACCGAGAACCTGATGATGGCCGCGGTACAGGCCGGCGAGGACCGTCAGGAGGTTCACGAAGTGGTGCGCCAGCACAGCCACGCGGTCACCGCCCGCGTGAAGGCCGGCGAGGGCACCACCGCGGAACTGCTGGAAAAACTCCAGCGGGAAACCGCGTTCGACAAAGTGGACTTCGCGGTGATTGCGGGTCAGGCGCCGTGCGAGTTCGTCGGGCGCTCGCCGGAGCAGGTCGAAGAGTTCCTCGCGGACCACATCGAGCCGATCCGCAAGCGCTACGCGA
Organism: Gemmata massiliana; assembly: GCA_000531095.1. GTDB lineage: Bacteria > Planctomycetota > Planctomycetia > Gemmatales > Gemmataceae > Gemmata > Gemmata massiliana. The sequence continues at coordinate 729,258 of HG799466.1, forward strand.
ATGTGTTAGGAAAGACGGCCGAACTGCACGTGTGATATCGAATCGTATGAGTTGGCACGCAACAACGGGCAAGTAACAATCCCGGGCGAGTTCACCCATGCTCCCGATCCCGATCGTCTGGACGAACTACACGTTTATCACAAGCGGTCGGGTTCTGAAGCTCGTCCCGTGCGAGAACTGTTCGACCGAATACGTTTACCTTCTCGAGCGCGAGGGTGAAGGCTCTGGTACCAGCTTCTACCTGATGAATGAAGATGGTGCACAAGCGGACGCGGTTTCGTCTGCCAAAGACGCGCTCAACCAGTACCTGGAGAACGACTTCGACCCGATCCCGTGTCCCGTCTGCGGGCACTACCAGCGACACATGCACCCGAAACTGTACGTGCCGGCCGCGTGGCTACAGGGTGCTCAACTCGCGGTTCTCGCCGCCTGTGTCGTGTGCGCGGTCATCGCTATGTATTGCACCTTCACCTATCTGCTACGGTTCAACAGCCAACTCTTGTGGCGGATGCTCGCGGCGTGGGTTGTACTCGCGGTCTTCGGCTTCCTTGGCGCCAGACTGCGCGTGCTGGAGCGCTCCCGAGCGCAAAGGTACGATCCTAACACAGGTGACCCACAACCTCGTATAGCGGTGGGTCGGAGCCGTGCCTCTACGCGGGCCGAATTCGAGGCGCGACAGCGGGAACGTACAGGAGGCCGGGCATTGCCGTGGGTCATCCACAACCCGGGCCGGGCAGACACCGCGGGAGCGGAGCCGGCTGCGGAATGACACTCAACCAAAGGGTGAGCCGGTGTCACGAGCGTTTGAGCACATCGTTTTGCGTTCCGAGTGGCTCCGGCTCCAAGACCGGAGTGACGATTCGGTGCAAAACGATGTAAACGCCCACGGCCGTCAAAAGCACTACGGCGGGAATGACGGCGCCTCCCACGAGGACCAACAAAACCGCACCGACCGTGCAACCAAGAACAGCCCGCTTCGAGAGGTCCGAAGCGGTTAGTGACTGCCAGTGGCGGGCGGCTAACCGGCCGACCAGCGCCAAAAAAATGAGCCAGTACGGGATTTCTCGTATCCACTCCATTTGTGCCCCGATCAGAGGCGCTGACTGTACCGCTTACCGCGCCGACCGAAGACCGTCTTCTTCGCGGCTTCGTCCGAAGCACCTGCCCCCTCTTCCGGCGCTGGCGGCGGCGGGGCGTCGTCTTCACCCCAACCGTCGTCTTCGCCCTCGGGCTTTACGGGCTTCACGGAGTCCAACCCGGTGAAGATCACCTTCACGTCTCGGGCCGGCCCCTTCGCCCGCGGCGCGGCGGACTCGAAGCCCTCGATCTGGTCCGCCTCGATGAGCCGGTTAATCATCATCTCGATGTTGGTAAGCTGCTCGCCCTGCTCCGGCAGCGCGAACGAGATCGCGATACCGTCCTTACCGATGCGCCCCGTGCGCCCGATCCGGTGGACGTAGTTCTCGATGTCCATCGGCAGGTCGTAGTTGATGACGTGTGACAGGTTCGAGACGTCGATCCCGCGGCTCATCACGTCGGTCGCGATCAGGTACTTGATCTCGCCCGTGCGGAACGCGGCCATGATCTTTTCGCGCTGCGATTGCGGGAGGTCGCCGTGGATCACCGCGGCCTTCGGCACCGCGCGCTTGAGGTCGCGGTACAGGTTGTCGGCCCAGCGCTTGCGTTCCACGAAGATGAGGCACTGGCGCGGCTTCTCGCGCTCGATGACGCGCTTCAGCAGCTCGAACTTCCGGTCCGCGTCCACCGTGAAGTAGCTCTGGCGGATCTTGTCCACCGTCGGCGTGTTCGGCGTCATGTGCAGGTGGACCGGGTCTTTCATGTACCGGTTCACGAGGCGCTTGATCGAATCGGGCACGGTCGCCGACATGAGCAGCGTCTGGCGCTCGGTCGGGCACCGCTTCAGGATGCGCTCGATGTCGTCGCGGAACCCGATGTCGAGCATCCGGTCCGCTTCGTCGAGCACCGCGTAGCGCACCTGCGTGAGCGACATCGAGCCGCGTTGCAGGTGGTCGAGCATCCGCCCCGGCGTTCCGACCACCAGGTCGCACCCGCGGGCCAGTCCCGTCAACTGCCGCTGCATCCCGGTGCCGCCGTAGACCGGCACGCACCGGAACTGGCTGCTCGGGGCGAGCTTCTCGGCCTCGTTCGCGATCTGGAGCGCCAGTTCGCGCGTCGGCGTCATCACGACACCGATCGGCCCCTTGAGTTTGTGCGGGCGCCAGCGGTTGAGGAACGGGATCAAGAACGCGGCCGTCTTACCAGTCCCCGTTTGCGCCTGCCCGATGACGTCTTTGCCGCGCAGGGCGGGCGGAATCACCGCTTCCTGAATCGGCGTCGGGTGCTTGTACCCGGCCGCGTTGATGGCGTCCATGAGCGGGCGCATCAGTTTCAGGTCCGCGAAAACCATCGCGGGGTCGGTTTCCGGCGGCGGGGCGGATTCGTGATCGGGGTCGCTTGCGGGATCGGATTCGGCTTCGTCCGTTTCGTCGTCGAAATCATCGTCCGCGGTCGCGGTTTCATCGAGTGGAGGGGCGTCAACCGGCTCGTCAGAAGTCGGCTCTTCGTCGGGGACGTGAGTTTGTTCGGATTCGGGAACGGTCCAATCGTCCCCGTCAGTTGGGGGAATCAACACATGCTCCGTCAGTAAGCGTGTTCGTGCAGCACCACAGGTGCGGTGAGAAACGAGTCTCACTGGTCATGTTAAGCTGGCGCGTGCGAAAGTGTCTACTCAACTTACGGAATGACCGGAAAAAGCAGAACGTCCGACCGCATTTGTGGCCAGACGTTCGTTTTGTGCTCGAGCGGCGATTCAGTTGCCGTCTTTGAGATCGATCTTGATGCCGCCGTCGTTGCCTTTAGCTTTGTCTTCACCCATCTTCTTGAGCGGCAAGTGTTTATCGCCGTCGGCACTGCCGCCGGAGAGCATCCCGGGACCGCTGATGGCCGGCGTGGGGCAGCCAGCGGGTCGAGTTCCCGGCTCGTAACCGTTAGTCAGCAACCACCCGGTACCGAGCAGCAGCGCAACGGACGCAGCCAGGGTGAATCGGGCGCGAGCGGTGTTGTCCCGGAATTTCGCCGGAGCGTTCCGCGGCGATTCGGTGGTTCGCGTCGCGACCAGTTCGGACAGCTCGACCGTCGCGTGGGCCACGGGCACCGGGGCCTTCGGCCAGGGCTGCTTGAGCTGGGACTTGAAGAAGTCCGAGAGCAGTTGGTCGAGTTCACCCGCACTGCTCTTATCGCGTTTTGGAGAGGTAGTGTTCGTGTTCATGTGTTCGTTTCACTCGCGGTTTCACCGGGAGTGAAGTCTCCGTGAATCGAGAGTCGTTCGGCGAGCCGCTGGCGAGCGCGGCTCAGCCTCATGTGGACCGCCGTGACAGCCACATCGAGCTGCTCGGCAATCGTGTTCGCGTCGTAATCCAGGGCGTATCGGAGCGTGAGTATTTCTCGGTCCGCGGGCGCCATCTCGTCCAGTACCGCGCGCAATTGGGCGAACTGTTCCTGGCGCTCCAGCTCATCAACCGGCAGCGGTTGCGAGGACCGCACACCGTTTAGTAGTTCCGGGGGCTGCGTTCCGTTCCGCCGAAACGCGCTTTTCGCGTAATCTTCTGCCAAATTACGCGCGACCCGCAAGAGCCAGGCGCGCGGGTTTTGTATGTCCTCGCCACCGGCTTCCCACTGCTTCCAGAGCCGCAGGAACGCCTCTTGCGTGATGTCCATCGCGAGGTCGGAATCCATCCACCGGGCGTAAGCGAGCGCCCAGACTTCACGGCTGTGTTGCTGGTAAAGCGCCTCAAACTCCGCCCGCCTGGTGGAGTCACCGGGCACGGCCGGGGGATTCGCTTCGCCTTTCGGCATCGTCACATATCAGCCGCAGGAATTCGCATTCAGCGGTCGTCCGTCACCATTAAGACGACACCCTGCCGGCATTCTAACTCGTTAACACGAGATTGTCGCGATGGACCAATTCCGGGTAGGGAACGCTCCCCAGCACCGCCGTAATGCGTTCCGTGTGAAGTCCGCGAATGCGCTGAGCGGCGGTGGAGGAATAATTGCTCAGCCCGCGCGCCACTTCGACCCCGTTCGGATCGCAAATCGATACGACATCACCTTTTCCGAACTCTCCTTCGACCGCCGTGACGCCGATCGGCAACAGACTCCGCCCATCGAGCACAGCTTGCCGCGCCCCCGCGTCCAGACGGAAGACCCCCTTCGGCCGCACGGTCAATCCGAACCACCGTTTCCGGGACGAAACCCCTTCCCCGTGCGGGAGAAACAGCGTTCCGACCGGCTCCGCCGCGAACACGCGATCCAAAATGCCGTCGAGCGAACCGTTCGCCATGATGACGGCTTCACCTGCAACCGTGACCAGTCGCGCCGCCTTCAGTTTGCTCTCCATTCCCCCCGTACCAAGGGCACTTTTCGTCTCGGCCGCTAATCCCGTCACGGATTGATCGATGTTCGGCACGGTGGCCACGAGTTTGGCGTCCGGGTTCGATCGGGGATCGTCCGAATACAGCCCGTCCACGTTTGTTAAGAGCACGAGAAGCGGAGCACGCAGAAGGTTCGTGACCATTGCGGCGAGGTGGTCGTTGTCGCCGAACTTGATCTCCGCGACCGAAACCGTGTCGTTCTCGTTGATGATCGGCAGCGCCCCGTACTCGAACAGCGTGCCGATCGTATTCCGGGCGTTCAGGTACCGGGCGCGGTTCTCGAAGTCGCTCGCCGTCAGCAGGATCTGGGCGGTGTGAATCCCGTATTTGGTGAGACTCTCCTGATAAAGCTGCATCAGCGCGGACTGCCCGACCGCGGCGCACGCCTGCAGGTGCGAAAGGTCCGTGGGCCGCTTCCCCAGCGCCAGTTTCCCGACCCCGGCACCAATGGCCCCGGAAGTCACGAGCACGACCCGGCGGCCACTCGACCGGATGCGGTGGAGTTGGTCCGCGAGCGACTGAATGCGGTGCCGGTCCAGGTGCCCGGTCGGGTCGGCCAACACGTTCGTGCCGACCTTGATGACGACCGTCGTGGCCGCGGAAACGACTTCCTGACGAACCGAATCGACCATTACCGCCCCGCGCTGCGACTGACTGAATGAGGTTGTGGTCTTGGTAACCGCAACCGCGGAACCAGACAACGGGAATCCTTTGGGGGCCGGTCCGTTGAGTACTCGCGGTTGCGTCACTCCACCCGCTCGTTAACACGCGCGGTTCGCCAAGAGGCTCAGGCGAACCGCGCGTGTTAACGAGCGGGTGGGTGGTAATACCGGCCCACTTCCACACATTAAACAGCCCTGCTCCGGGCACACCCGTCTCCCCGCACCCGTCCCTCACACACTTTTCTTTGTGCGGAATCGCAATTTTCTCGTCCCGCCGGCAAGGGACAGTTTGGGTTCGTGCCCAAACGCAATGCTGGGGTCGCAAAGCAGAAGAGTTTTGCGGGGAGGCGAAAAAAAGCCCGTCACGAACCCGCCACCCGGACTAGAGTCCAGGTGAGAACGCGCCAACGCTCTCCCTCTGATCAGATTCTCCAAAACGAACCCCGAAGGAAACCATGAATCGGGAGTCCCGAGAACGGACCGGGGGCACTCGGCTCCGCGCGCTCCTGATCGCGGGCGCTCTCGCGCTGAGCGCCGGGGCGCTCGCGTGGCTCGTGTTCGTTGGGGCCGAATGGCCGGGCGCCGCGTCCGCCGATGCGGGCCAAAACGCGCCAGGAAGTCCCGCGCGCGCCGGTCCGCGGGTTCCCGCGGGCGACGACGAAATCGAATTGGGCATGTCCGCCCCGTTTTCGGGTCCGAGCCGCGGACTGGGCATCGACCTGTACCGGGGATCGAAAGCGTACTTCGATCACATTAACGCGCGCGGCGGGGTCCACGGCCGCAAGGTGGTCATTCGGGCTTACGACGACGGGTACAACCCGGGACCGGCCATCGACAACACGGTCCGCCTGATCGAGGAGGACGACGTGTTCCTCCTGTTTAACTACGTCGGCACCCCCACCACGACGCGCTGCTTACCGCTCCTGAAGCGCGACCGCGACCGGTCCGTTTTCCTGTTCTGCCCGTTCACGGGCGCGCAACCCCAGCGCCAGGCCCCTTACGGCGAGTTCGTGTTCAACCTGCGGGCGTCGTACTACCAGGAAACCGCGGGGCTGGTGGACCACTTCGTCCGGGTCGGGCGCACGCGGATCGCGGTCTTCTACCAGATCGACGCCTACGGGCGCAACGGGTGGGAGGGCGTTCGGACCGCGCTGGGTCGGCACGGGCTGAAAATGACCGGGGAAGCGACCTACCGGCGCGGCACGACCTTCGACGCGAGCCTCAAGCAGCAAGTCGAGATCCTGCGCGCGGGCGCCCCGGACGCGGTCATCTGCGTCGGCTCCTACGCGGCGTGTGCGGCGTTCGCTCGCGACGCCCGCGACACCGGCTGGGACGTGCCCGTCGCCAACCTCTCGTTCGTCGGGAGCGAGAGCCTGCTCGCGCTGCTCCGGGAAGCGGGGCGCGCGAACGGAACGGACTACACCCGCGGGCTAATTAACTCCCAGGTGGTGCCGAGCTACGACGACACCTCCTTGCCCGCGGTCCGCGAGTACCGCGATCTGATGGAGCGCTACGACCCGCGCGTCCCGGCCCACCTGCTGACGGACGATTACCAGCCGGTCCCGCACAGCTTCGTGAGCCTCGAAGGGTTCCTGAACGCCAAACTCCTCGTGGCCGTGCTGGAGAAAATGGGCGCGCCGTTCGAGCGCTGGCGCGTCCGGAAGGCGGCCGAATCGGTCCGCGACCTCGACCTCGGCATCCGCGTCCCGGTCTCGTTCGGCCCCGACCGCCACCAGGCGACCGAGCGCGTCTACTACACGGTGGTGCGGAACGGGAAGTTCGAGCCGATGACCGACTGGGAGGGCTGGCGCAAATGAGGCTCTCCGGACTGTTATCCCGCACGCTGCTCGTCCTGGTCGGACTGTTCGGCACCACCATCCTGGCCCTGGCGGTCTTCCTCGCCTGGAGCATCGACCGGAGCCTGACCGCCGAGTTCGAGGCCAAGGGCAAGGGGATCGCCGAGAACATCGCCAGCGCCGGCGTCGACACGCTCATCAACCACGACCCGGCCAGCGTCCAGGCGATGATCGACGAGCGCCGGGACCGGACCCCGGGGCTCGCCTACGTCCTGGTCCTGGACAACCGGCGCGAGGTCGTCTCCCACACGTTCGTCCCGAGCGTCCCGGACCAGATCGCGCAACTGCCCGGCGACCCCCACCGCACGACCGTCCGGCGCACGAGCGTCGCGGGCGCCGGCGACTGCATCAACGTCTGCAGCCCGATCCTCGCGGGCCAGGGCGGGTACGTTCACGTCGGGATGGACCGGGCCCCGATCCGGGCCGCGGTCTGGCGCAACGTCCGGCAGATGGCCGCGGTGCTGTCGCTGCTGTTCGTCACCAGCGCGCTGGCCACGGTCGCACTGATGCAACACGTTACGCACCCGCTGCGCCGGTTGACGACCGGCGCCCAGCGCCTCGCGAGCGACGGGCTCGCCGCGAGCGCCCCCGGGACGCTCCCGGACTGGTTCCCCCGCGCCCGCGGCGGCGACGAGGTGGCCGAGCTCACCCGGGCGTTCCGCTCGATGGCGATCGAGGTGACCGCGCGCGAGGTGGGGCTCAAGGAACAGTTCAAACTGCTCCTCGACTCGACCGTGGAAGCGATTTACGGGATGGACCTCGCCGGCACCTGCATTTTCTGCAACCCGGCGTGCGCCCGGCTCCTGGGGTACGCGAGCGCCGCGGACCTGCTCGGGCGCAACATGACCGAGCTGGTCCACCACAGTCGGGCCGACGGGCGCCCCCACGCGGCGCTCAAGTCCACGATCTACCGCGCCCTCAAGTTGGGCCTGGGGGCCCACGCCGACGACGAGGCGTTCTGGCGCGCGGACGGGACCAGTTTCCCGGTGGAGTACTGGTCCAACCCCATGTGCCGGGACGACGGACAGATTATCGGGTCGGTGGTCACGTTCGTCGAGATCAGCGAGCGCAAGCGCCTGAACGCCGAACTGCGCAAGGCCAAGGACGCGGCCGAGGACGCGAGCCGCGCGAAGAGCGAGTTTTTGGCGAACATGAGCCACGAGATCCGCACGCCGATGAACGGGATCATCGGGATGACGGAACTGGCACTGGAAACGCCCCTGTCGCCCGCCCAGCGCGAGTACCTGGGGCTGGTGAAGTCGTCGGCCGACGCGCTCCTGACGGTCATCAACGACATCTTGGACTTCTCGAAGATCGAGGCCGGGAAACTGGACCTCGACCCGACCCCGTTCGCCCTGCGCGACGCGCTCGGGGACACGCTCAAGACCGTGGCCGTGCGCGCCCAGGGCAAGGGCCTCGAACTCGCGTGCCAGATCAACGACGACGTCCCCGACGGGCTCATCGGGGACGCGGGGCGCGTGCGCCAGGTCGTCATCAACCTGGTGGGCAACGCGATCAAGTTCACCGAGGCCGGCGAGGTCGTGGTGCGCGTGGCCCTCGAGGAGCACACGGACCGCGACGCTCTACTCCACTTCACGGTCACCGACACCGGGATCGGGATCCCGGGCGACAAGCTCGGCGCCATCTTCGAGCCGTTCGTGCAGGCCGACGGGTCCACGACCCGCAAGTACGGCGGGACCGGACTCGGGCTCACGATCTCGGTGCGCCTGGTCGAACTCATGGGCGGGCGGATCTGGGCCGAGAGCACACTGGGAGTCGGGAGCACGTTCCACTTCACCGCCCGGTTCGGGCGCGCCCCGGGCACCCGGTCGCGCCCCGGACCCTCAGCCCCGCGGCCCTGGACGGGCTCCCGGTGCTGGTCGTGGACGACAACGGAACCAACCGGCGCATCCTGGTCGAAATGCTCCGGAACTGGCGCATGAACCCGGTCCCGGTGGACGGCGGACCGGAGGCACTCGGCGCGCTGCGCGAGGCGGCCGGGCGCGGGGAGCCGTTCCCCCTGGTCCTCCTGGACGCGATGATGCCCGGGATGAACGGGTTCGCGGTGGCCGACCGGATCCGCACCGACCCGGCCCTGGGGGGCACGCGCGTGGTCATGCTCTCGTCGGCCGGCCCCGGTGAGGGCACCCGGTACCGCGAGCACGGGATCGACCTGTACCTGATGAAACCGGCCAAACAGTCCGAGATCCTGGACGCGATCGCGCTGACCCTCAGCGGCCCCCCGGACCCGGGCGCCGGGCGCGTCGCGGTAGCGGTGGCGCCGGACCGGGCACCCGGGGTGCGCCTGCGCCCGCTGAACATCCTGCTGGCCGAAGACAACCCGGTGAACCAGAAGCTCGCGGTCGCGGTGCTCGAAAAGAGCGGCCACACGGTCACCGTGGCCCCGAACGGGCGGGCGGCCGTGGACCTGTCGGGCGCGCGCCCGTTCGACGTGATCCTGATGGACCTGCAAATGCCCGAGATGGGCGGGCTGGAAGCGACCGCGGCGATCCGCGAACGCGAGGCCGGGACCGAAACGCACCAGCCCATCGTGGCCATGACCGCGCACGCCATGAAGGGCGACGCGGACCGGTGCCTCGCGGCCGGGATGGACGGGTACGTGTCCAAGCCGGTCCAGTTCGAGCACCTGGACCGCGTGCTCGCCCGGGTACTCCCCGGCGCCACTGTTGAAGCTCCCCCGGTCCCCGCCCTCCCCTCGGTCTCGACTTCGACCCCGGCCCCGGGCGCGCCGGCCCTTGCGATCGCGGACCGGGCCGTGGCCCTGCAGTGTACGGGCGGGGACGAGGAACTCCTGCACGAGATCGCGGAGCTGTTCGTACAGGAGTGCCCGCGCCAGATCGGGGAACTCCGCACCGCGCTCGGGACCGGTGACGCACCGGGCGCCCGGCGCGCGGCCCACACGATCAAGGGCGCGGCCGGGAACTTTGGCGCGCGCGCTACGTGCGAACTGGCCCAGCGGATCGAGTCACTCGCCAAGAACGGCGAACTGGACAAAGCAACCGGCCTCGTACCGGATCTGGAGCGCCAGCTCGGGTTCGTGGCCGCCGAACTTGCGAGCTGGAGCGCGTGAGCGAGCTTATTTCACACTGAGATCCGAGATAGGAGACGGAATATGGTGTCGACACATTCGTCCACGGCACCCGACGCGGCCCCCGTCGAGGGCGCGGAGGCGCCGACCGTACTCGTAGTAGACGACTCGGCCATCGACCGCCGCGTCGCGGGGCGCCTGGTGGAGAAGGACTCGGGCCTGCGCGCGGTGTACGCGCCCGACGGGCTCGCGGCCCTGGAATCGATCGCTCAGTCGGCCCCCGCGGTGGTGCTCACGGACCTGCAAATGCCCGGGATGGACGGGTTGGAACTGGTGCGCACGGTCCGGGACCGGTTCCCCACGGTCCCGGTGATCCTGATGACGGGCAACGGGAGCGAGGAGATCGCGATCGAGGCCCTGCGCAGCGGCGCGGCGAGCTACGTACCCAAGCGCACCCTGGCCAAAGACCTCGCCGCGACCGTCGAGCAGGTGCTCAACGCGGCCCGCGGGGACCGGCGCCAGCAGCGGCTCCTGGGATCGTTCGCGTCGGTGGAGAGCCGGCTGGAGTTGGAGAACGACCCGTCGCTGGTGCCCGCGCTGGTGGCGTACCTTCAGGGCCAGGCGACCCAGATGGGTGCGTGCGGGGCGTCGGACCGGACCCGGGTCGGCGTCGCGCTCGAGGAGGCCCTGCTCAACGGCCTGTACCACGGGAACCTGGAACTCAGTTCGGACCTGCGCCAGGACGGGAGCGGGGAGTTCGAGCGCCGGGCCAAGGAGCGCCGGTACCTGGACCCGTACCGGGACCGGCGCCTGCACGTGACGGCCCGGATGCGCCCGGGCGAGGCCGTGTTCGTGATCCGGGACGAGGGACCGGGGTTCGACCCGAGCACCCTCCCCGACCCCACCGACCCGGCCAACCTCGAGCGCGCCAGCGGGCGCGGCTTGCTGTTGATCCAGGCGTTCATGGACGCCGTGTCCCACAACCCCACCGGGAACGAAATCACGCTCACCAAACGGGCCAGTAGCCCGGAATGAGCGCCGCGCGATCGTTCCGGATTCGGTCCAGGCGGCTACGCGGCGGTGGTGCGGTGTAACACGCGCTCCGGGTCCGGGCCACGCGCTCGGCACCAATTGTTATTTGATCGTAACCTCTCGGAGTGTGCCGGGGGTTTCCGAATTGATGACGCGAACGGTCCCTCGAAACTTGCCTTTGAGCCAGTAGCTCATGTCGTCATCGTTCAGTGCGGTTACCATCGGAAAGTTGTTCGGCGCGCGCCCACTGTAGCCGTTCAGCACCGGCACGTTCGCGCGCATCCCGACCCACATCCCGAACACTTCTCCGTAGGGGCCGACGCTCATCTTCCCCTGCGTGTCCACGAACCGCGGCTCCACGTACCCCACCTCCGCACCTCTCAGTCTTTCAGCGTTCCGCTCGACGATCGGGTAGAAGTCGCGCCGGTCGAAGCTGTCGGGTACGAACCCGGTCTGCTCCCACAACAGGAGCGCGAGCAGCGGAACCAGGAGCGCCGCGCGCGCCCACGCCCCCCTCATGCGGTCCAGCAGCATCGAGAGCCACAGGAGCGCGCCGATGGTGCCGAACAGGTACACCGTCACGGAAATGCGCGACACCACCCGAATCGCCCCCGCCCCCGGAACGTGACGGACCACGCGCCACAAGGATTCGCCCGTTTGGGACGTGGTGAACGTCAGCCCCACCCAAACCAGAGCTGTAATCACTCCGGCCAGCGCCGCGGGCCACAAAGCTGGTCGCGCTCCGCGCCGGAAAAACGGGAGGTGAGCGGTCGCGGCCAGCACCAACCCGTAGAGCGCGAACCCGGAGAACAATAAGCACTCAAAAGGCGCCGGCGCGCGAACACGATCCAGTGTTTCGTACCAACGGGAGCCTTGGGGACCGGTGAGCCATGCTTCGGGCGTCGGGAAGAAGCCGTGGCAGTCTTCGTACAACCGGGACGCGCCCTGGTTCACCTTGATGTACGGCACGAACAGCGCCGCCATCGCGAGCGCCCAGAACGCGAGCACGCCCAGCACCCGCCACTTGTTCTCGGCGACACACCGCCACATGTTCCGCACGGCCCCGGGTTGGAGGCACACGAGCACGGGAAGGAACACGGCCACCCCGACCGCGAGGAACCACCCCGTGTAGATGCACGCCAGGCACTGCAGAAACAGCGCCCCGAGCATCCGGTTGAACGCCTTCACGGACGGTTCGAGGACGAGCACAATCGCGTAGTACGCCGCGAACGGCATGTAGAACCGCGGGACCATTTGCGAGTGCTTGAGTTGATCCACGTGGGCGGTCGCAAAGGCCCAAAGGAACGCCCCGGTGACGGCCACAACGTGCCGCATCCGGAGCCACCGGGCCACGAGTGCGAACGAAACGAAGTTCAGCGCGCAACAGACGATCTGCCACCAGATGTACGCGAGTTCGCAGTTCGTAACGGTCCGCAGCGCCCAGTAGATCGGCGCCGATCCGAACAGGTTTTCGGAGTACGCGAGCGTCCCCGGTTCGGGGAAAAAGAACGGCGGCGTGGCGAGCGTACCGCAGTAGTTCGGTTCAGTAAGGGCGAGCCACGAGTTCTCGAGGAGCAGGTGGTTCAGCATCCCGTCCCCGCGCTCGGTCTGAATTCGCACGAACCCAGAATCAAACGTCGGGCGAAACGTGTGGTAGGTGCCGAACGCCAGGGCGCAGGCGTAGGCCAGCAGGATCGCAATGGTGCGCATGGAAACAGAGGTACGGCGCGGCCACTCAGTTGGACATTCCGCGGGGACCGGGTATGTTCGGGGAGTAGTTTTCGAGCGGCGCGTGGCCCGCACTCGACAAAATCACGCACACGAACACGGGCGCGGACCGAATAATCGGCCCGACCCAATCGACGGGAGAAATGGCCGAACAAGTCACCGGAGTGATCGAGCGCATCACGCACCACAACCCGGACACCGGGTACTGTGTGCTGCGGGTCGTAGCGCGCGGCCACCGCGACGTCCTCACGGTCGTCGGGAGCGCCCAGCAGATCGTCGCGGGGGAGTACATCACCGCGACCGGCGCGTGGGTCACGGACCGCAACTACGGGCTCCAGTTCAAAGCAAGCGAGATCAAAACGAACCCGCCGCACACCGTGGAGGGGATCGCGAAGTACCTCGGTTCCGGCCTCGTGAAAGGCATCGGCCCGGGTTACGCGAAGCGCATCGTGGAGGTGTTCGGCGAAAAAACCCTCGACGTCATCGACAAGTCGCCCGAGTACCTGTCTCAAGTCAAGGGCATCGGTGCGAAGCTGATCGAGAAGATCCGGCGGAGCTGGGAAGAACAGCGCGAGTCGCGGAAAATCATGGTCTTCCTCCAGTCGCACGGCATCGGCACCGCGCGCGCCGTGCGCATTTATAAGACCTACGGTGACCAGGCGATTGAACTCATCAAAGCGAACCCGTACCGCCTGAGCGCGGACATTTGGGGCGTCGGGTTCGACACCGCGGACAAGTTGGCCGTCAGCCTGGGCATCCCACGGGACTCCCCGTTCCGCGCGCAAGCTGTTGTGCGCCACGTACTTCAGGAGGAAACTGGGAACGGGCACGTCGGCTACCCCGAAGAACTGCTCCGCGAACGCGCGGCCGAAATGACGGGGATCGAGCCGAACGGCATCATCGACGCGATCGAGCAGTTGCGCATCACGGACGAAATCGTCCGCGACAGTATCGGAAAGGCAACGGGGGGGCGGTTACCTCCCCCCCCGTCCCCCGGCGCTGTCAGCGGAGTTTCTCGCGGGCCGGGGGAGCAAAGGCAACCTAACCCCCTAACCCCCTTCCCTAAGAAGGAAGGGGGAACAGTACCAAATACACAGGCAACCACACCCGAAGCGACGGTTTTAAGCCCCTCTCCCCTTGGGGGAGGGGTTGGGGAGGGGTTACAGACGGGGAGCGCGACTGGCAGCGCGGGTTTTACCCTCGAAGACAACCTCATCTTCCTGAAGCCATTTTTCCTGGCGGAACTCGGTGTCGCGCGAGCTATCAAGGCGCTCGCGCAGGGACCGCACCCGCTGCCCTCGGTGAACGTGGACGCTGCGGTCGCGTGGGTCGAGAAGAAAATGGGGATCGCGTTCGCGGCGAGTCAGCGCGCGGCGATCAAGGCCGCGGTCACGCACAAACTCATGGTGGTGACGGGCGGCCCCGGGACCGGGAAGACGACCATCGTGCGGGCCATCATCGAGATGTTCCTCGCGAAGTCGCTCCGCGTGCTGCTGACGGCTCCCACCGGGCGCGCGGCCAAGCGCCTCTACGAGTCCACCGGGCGCGAGGCCAAAACCATCCACCGGTTGCTGGAGTTCAACCCGCAGCAGCGCCAGTTCACGCGCAACGCCGAAGACCCGCTCGACGTCGATCTGCTCGTGGTCGACGAGACGTCGATGGTCGACGTCGTGCTAATGAACAAGCTGCTCCAGGCCGTGCCGCCGTATGCGTGCGTGGTGCTCGTGGGGGACGTGGACCAACTCCCGTCGGTCGGGGCCGGGGCCGTGCTGACGGATCTCATCGAATCGAAAGCGGTTCCCGTCGCCCGACTCACCGAGGTCCATCGCCAGGCCGAGAGCAGTTGGATCGTGCGCGCCGCGCACGCGATCAACCACGGTGTGGAACCCGAATCCGCCCCGCCGGGCGGCAACGGGGACTTCTACTTCATCGAAGCGAACGACCCGGACGCGATCACCGAGCGCGTCGTCCAGATGGTGCGAGACCGCATCCCGGCGAAGTTCAAGCTCGACCCGTTCCGCGACATCCAGGTGCTCTCGCCACAAGTGAAGACGCCCCTCGGGGTCGCGAATCTGAACCGAGAACTGCAAGCGGCACTAAATCCCGCGCGCCCGGGTGTTGCGGAAGTCAAGCGGTACGATTCGGTGTACCGCGAAGGCGACAAGGTGATGCAGGTTCAGAACAACTACGACCGCGAGGTGTTCAACGGCGATATCGGTCGCATTGAGAAGATCGACAATGACGATCAGATGCTGGTGGTGGACTTCGACGGGCGCCCGGTCGAGTACGAGTTCAATGAACTAGATGAGCTCCAGTTGTCGTTCGCGTGCACCATTCACAAGAGCCAGGGGAGCGAGTACCCGGCCGTCGTGATCCCGGTCCACACGCAGCACTTCGTGATGCTCCAGCGGAACCTGCTCTACACGGGCATCACGCGCGGGCGCAAGTTGGTCGCACTCGTCGGGAGCCGGAAAGCGATGTGGATCGCGGTCAATACGGCCGACACCAAGCGGCGCTACTCGCTCCTGAAATACCGCATCAAACCAGAAAACTAAAAAGTGAGACGGCCCGCAGAAACTTATTCCTGCGGGCCGTCTCACTTGAATCAGTTAATTTAGATCGGGATACGAGAGTCGAACTCGTCTCACAGCCTTGGGAAGGCTGTGAGTGTGCAATTTTCTAGAGCCTGTTATGAACCTAAGTGCGTAATTGGGGTCCAGCGGTGAAGCAGGAGGACCAGGAACGCGACCCAATGCCACCCCGCGAGGGTTGTGGACAGTCGCTCGACCGGACCTTCGTGTTCGCCGGGGATTCGGGGTACGGAACCCACGACGTGGCCCGGTTCTGTCATCGGCACCGGGGCCGACTCACGTTGGTCAGCAAGCTACACCCGGACGCGAACCTGTTCGACCCGCCCTCGCCGTACACCGGCAAGGGACGGCCCCGAGTCAAGGGCGACCGGTGCCCCAAGCCGCGCCAAGCGGTCGCTGCAGCCACGACCTTCACCCGGCTGGAGGTCGGGTGGTACGGGGGCGGGACGCGGACGGTCCAAGCCCTCGGCGGCACCGGTCACTGGTACAAGGCCGGGCGCGGGCTGGTGCCGGTGCGCGGGGTGTTCGTGCGGGACACCACCGGCACGCACCGGGACGAGTACTTCTTCACCACCGACCTGGACCTGGGGCCGGCGGCCGCGATCGGTCACTACTGCGGTCGCTGGAACATCGAGACCACGTTCCAGGAGAGGCGCGCGGAATTGGGCCTGGAGACGACCCGCGGGTGGCGCGAGAAGACGGTTGTGCGTGCGGCCCCGTGCCTGTTCGGGTTGTACACCGTGACAGCGATCCTGTTCCACGCACGGCCCGAGGCGAAACGAACCGGGAGCGTGGAATGGCCGGGCAAAACCGTCACCACGTTCTCGGACGCGCTCGCCGCCGTGCGCCGGTGGCTTTGGGACCAGGCCCTTTTGCCACAGGCCGGAGACGGCACCACTCTCAATAAACTCCCCGACCGCGTGCGGGAATTGCTACTCACGGCGCTCGCCCCGGCCGCTTGAGCGCACTCAGAATCGGCACCAGTCGAGCTGAGCGTGGGTTAGAAACGACACTTGGGGCACGCCGTGGCGCTCTCGCCGACGGCGTGGTGGGCCTCCTACATGGTGACGATCATGGGGTGGAAAGAAGTGGACCGTTCAGCGTCATGCCCTTCAGCTCGGACCCGCAGACCGGTACTCTATGCGCCCGCCTGACGAGGTCGTGACTCGTATGTAGTCCCGAATCGGTTGCCATCCTCTCCGTCAAATCTTCCGCGCTCCGGTCCGGCACGCCGCGGGCAATTCCCCTCTTGGCATTGCGCGCGTCGGTCACCTCGACCTCAGGCTTCAAAGCGGCGAACGGAGCACAGCCAAGCCGGTGCGCTCACCAGCCTACTACTATGCCCGTGTGCGACCTCTGTCATCACGGGCTCGAGGCGGTAACGGGAACCGTGACCGGTAGAACCGCACCGCCCGTGACCGGTCCCTCGGCACCGAGCGCGGCCCGGTAGTTCGCGACAGCTGCAAAGTACGTCCCCAGCACCACGACCACCTTCGCCCGCGCCTCGGCCGCCGCGATCTCTTGCAAATTCAGGTCCACCAGGCTCGTCTGCCGCCCCTTGAACGACTCGGTTTCGAGTTCCAGTACCCGAACCGCGTGTCCCAGTTCCTCGCGCGCCTTCTCGACCCGGCGGTGGGCCTGCACCAGTTCCGAAACCGCGTCCTGCACCTGCGAGGTGATCTCGTCCCGGGCGTACCGTTCCTGGGCCAGGAGTTGGGCCAATTGAGCGCGTGCCACCGCGGACAGCCCGCGCGCGTTGCGGAACGGGAGCGGCATCTCGAACGTGGCCCCGAACTCGGCGGACGTGCGGTCCGTGTCGAACGGCCCCGTTCCGGTGAACGTCTTCTTCGCCGCGCCCGCGTCCTGGGCCACCTGTGCGTAAGCGTTCAGCGCGGGCGCGAGCTGGTTGGTCGCGAGTTGGAGCTCGACCGCCCGGCGCTCCTTTTCCAATTGGAACCGCACCAGTTCCGGGCGCCGGGCCAGTGCGGCGGCGACGTCGCGCCCGACGAGTTCCGCGTCGGGGCGCGGTACGGCCAGGCCCGCGAACCCCGGGAGCAGCCACTCGGCCCTCGGCACCACGGGGTCCCCACGCGCGTCCCGCAGGTACAGTGACAGCCGAAGGGCGGCCTGCTGTAGAACGCGCTCGGCCGCGAAGAGGGCCTCCTCGCGCCCGGCCGCGAGGCGCCGGTTCAGTACCGGGACCGATTCGCTCACCAGCTTCTCTTTGAAACGCTCGTCGAGCAGCGCCTGCCGCTCGCGCGCGAGGCGCAACAGGTCTCCCGCGACCCGGTATTGCGCCCCGGCCGACTGCCACCCCCAATACGCCTGTGCCGCGGCCCGATGGTAATCGAGGCGCGCGCGGCGCACCACCAGGTCCGCGAGCCGCTCGCCGATCTGGGCGGCCCGGAGCCGGGCCCGGCGCGGGTCGATGTCGCGGTTCTGGAGCAAAGGCACGTTCAGTCCGGCCCGGTACTCGCCCCCGTCCCCGGTTTTTCGGTCCCCGTAGTAGATCGGGAAGTTGCCACTGCCGAACCGCCACCCGGCGAAAGCTGACACGCCCCCGAACGGGGTCGCCTGCTCGATCCCCGCGTCGAACCGGGTGCTGGCGAACGTGCCCGCCTGGTCCGCACCGCGGGCCCGCAGCACCGGATCGAACCCGCCCTCGGCGGCGACGCGCTGGCCGGCGGCGACCACGCGCTCCTGCTCGACCGCGTACAGCAGCGGGAACGCCGCGTCCACACTACTCAGCACTTCGTCCAGAGCAAGTGGCCCGGTCGCGTCGCCGGGCCGGGCGGTGGTGCGGTTCGCCTCGGGAGTTGCCGCTGGCGGCGCGGGAAGGGGGGCGGTTCGGGGGGCGGGGCGAGTTGCGGGGGCGCGACCGGCGCCCGGATCCCGGCACCGTCGGGCAACGGCGTCCGGGTCGCGCACCCGGACACGAGCGCCCCGCCGCACACGAGCGCCAAGGCCGTCCGTGGCCACCCCATGCGTTCCCCCTCATGTTTACTTGCGCTGCGCCGGCCCCAGTGGCGCCCCCGGCTCCTTCGCCTTCACCTCACGGGCCGGCGGGAACCCGTTCAGGAGGCGCCACACCTCGTACCCGAGGCGCACGTCCTTGAGGACCACCCACCCCTGGGCGCGGACGCCCTGGCGCAAGAGCGCCTCGTCCGGCCACGCCGCGCCGGGCGCGGGCTCCACGAGCACGCGGAAACGTCCCTGGCCGTCGGAGGTCGGGTCCACGAGGTACACGCGCCCCTCGAACGTGCCGGCCGCTGCTTCCGGGTACGCCGCGAACTGAACCGCCGCCCACCCCTCGAACTGGAGCAGCACGCGGTCCCCGGCGCGGACCAGGGGCAAATCGTTCCCGTCGATCAAGAGTTCGGCGACGATACCGGGGTGCCGGTCCCCGTCAAGGCGGCCGTGGCGCTCGCGGGCCGGGCCCGGACCAGTTGCCCACCGGCCTCGGCGTTCGCCAGTATCCGGAACACGGTACCGTCGACCGGCGCGTACACC
>HG799466.1:748599-765321 GCA_000531095.1 Gemmata massiliana
CAGCACGCGGTCCCCGGCGCGGACCAGGGGCAAATTGTTCCCGTCGATCAAGAGTTCCCGCGCCCGCGAGCGCGCCATCAGGGGCGCGGGCGGCGGGCCCGGGCCTGATGTCCGGTACCAGGACCGCGAGGCGCTCCCCGGCCCGGACCAGTTGCCCACCGGCCTCGGCGTTCGCCAGTATCCGGAACACGGTACCGTCGACCGGCGCGTACACCCGCAGGTTCTCCTGGCGCTCCAGTTGCGTCTTGATCGTGTTGAACTGCTGACGCACCGACGCGCGCTCGCTCCGGGCCGACTTGACCGCCGCCTCCTCGGTTTGGATGATCGCCTCCGTGCGCTTGTCGGTCGCCGCACGCTGGGCCCGGGCCCCTTCGACGGTCTTCCCCGCGAGCTTGAGCCGGGCCTCGACCAGGGGCACCTGGGCCTTGGCCAGGTCGCGCCGCCGCTCCGCCTCCTCGACCTGGTCCTTCGAGACCACCTCCCCCACCTTACTACCGAACAGTCGGTTCAGTCTCTCGTAAGCGAGCTCCTCGCGCTTGAGGTCGAACCTCGCGCGCTCCAGCTCTTGGAGCACGACGAGCACCTGGGCCTCGTTCTGCTCGACGCGCAACCCGGCCTCGGCGACGAGCACCTCCCGCTCGCCCTTGATGAACTCCAGGCGGCGCTCGTGGTCGCTCACCCGGCCCTCGGCCAGGGCCAGGCGCTGGAGCGCGAGCGTCTCCTGCTCGCGCAGGCGCTCCAGGATCATCGGGTCGTTGTCCACGAGCTCGACCAGCATCTGCCCGGCCGCGACCCGGTCCCCCTCGACGGCGTACCACTTCTTCACGCGCCCCTCGATCGGCGAGACGACGAACTGCGGGCGCTGCACCGGGTTGAACGCGATCGCCCGGCCGGTCCCGTGGACCGTTTGGGTCCACGGGGCGAACCCCAGTGCGGGGACCAGCAGCGCGAAGAGCGCCAGTAGCGCCCAAGCGGCGCGCCGGGCGCCGCGCGGGGTCCGCGCCAGGTGGAGCGCCGACGGCCCGTCCGGGCCCGGCGCGAGCAGTTGCGGTCCCATCAATAGTGCCCCCCGCTCGCGCGGCCCAGTCGGACCACGCGGTCGCACAACTTGGCCGCCTCTTCCGAGTGCGTGACGATGACCAGCGTCCACGGGGCCCCCGGGTCGAACACGGCCGGGAGGACCGTTTCGCGGATGTCCGCGTCCATGTGGTCCAGGGACTCGTCGAGGACCAGCAACCCGGGGCGCCCGACGATCGCCCGGGCGAGCATGAGCCGGTTCGCCTGGCCCAGCGACAGCGGGGCCCCGCCGGTCCAGAGCGGTGTGTCGAGGCCCGACGGCAGGGCCATGACGGTGTCCAGGAGCCCGACCCGCCGGAGCGCCTCGCGCGCGGCCGCGTGCGTTACCCGGTCCCGACCCACTTGTACGTTCGCCAGAACCGTCCCCTCGATCACCTCGATACCCTTGACCAGCGCGACGCGCTCGCGCAACGTGTCGAGGCGCAGGGTGCGCAGGTCCGCCCCGTCGATCTCGATCCACCCCCGGTCCGGAACCCGCAGCCCGAACAGGAGGTCCGCGAGGGTGCTCTTACCGGACCCGTTCGGCCCGGTGATCGCCACCCGCTCACCGGGCGCGAGCTCGAGCGACACCCGGCCAGCGCCGGCCCGGGCTGCCCGTCGTACGCGAACGTGACGTTCCGGACCGCGACCGCGGCGCCGCCGGCACCGGCCGGGTACCGCTCCTCGCCGTCGCGCTCGAGCGGCAGGTCCAGTAGGTGCCCGAGCTTGTCCACCGCGGCCAGCAGGTCGTAGTAGGCCTCGAGCTGCTTGCCCAGCTTCGCGAACGTGGCCACTACCAGCGTGACGACGATCTCGGCCGCGACCAGTTCGCCGAGCGTGAGTTGCCCCCGCCCGACGAGCACGCCGCCGAGCGCCAGTAGCGCCACGTTCGCCACGACCTGCAGTGCCAGCGCGAACCCGAGCTGCCGCATGAGCACCCGGAAGTGGGCCGACCGGGCCGACAGGTACTCGCGGGTGAGCGCGTCGGCCCGCCGGAGGGCCAGTTCGGGTCCGCCGGCGGTCTTGAACGCGACCGGGTGCCGGGCCACCTCCTCCATCCACCCGGCGACCGCGTACTTGGCGATCGACTCGCGCACCGCGGACCGAACCGCGCCCCGACCGAGCACGGTGAACAGGAGCACCAGGGCCCCGATGAGAACCAGATCGAACCCGAGCAGGTACTGGTGGTAGAAACCGAGCAGGACGAGCCCGATGAGCACCTGCAGGGCGATCGTGACCCCGTCGAGCAGGAGCGTGGCGGCCGCCTTCTGGACCGTGAGCACGTCGAAGAACCGGTTCACCAGTTCCGGGCCGTTCTGCCGGTCGAACGCCCTCAGATCGACCCGCGGGAGCCGGTACGCCAGGTCCGCGGACACCCGGACGAACACCCGGCGCTGGATGAACTCGACGACCACCCCTTGCAGGAGCGTCAAGCCGGCGGCCAGTGCCAGCGCCACGAACAGGGCGGCGCACAGGACAACGAGTTGCTGGACCAGGGTGCCGAACGCGACCGTGTTCACCACCGCCATCGCGACCACCGGGGTGGCGAGGGTGAGCGCCCCGACCCCGACCGCGAACAGGAGCACGAGCCAGAGCTCGCCCAGCTCCGGGCGGAGCAGCCCGAGTAACCGGCGGAACGGTGGCGCGTGGTGGGCGTGGTGCTCTTCGCCCCCCGGTCCCGGTTCGGTCGCAGGTGCGGTGCCGGAATGGGGCGACCGTGGCGCGTCGGTCACGCGGCGCTCCTGATAAGAGAACGGTTCGGGATGATTACTGTGGTCGTGATATTGTATTCCCCGTCCGCGAGCGCAGGTTTCCGGGGTCCGTGTTGCCGAACCCGGTAAACGGAACGCCGCGCTACTTTCCCGACCACCGCCACGCGCTCAGCCCGTTCAGGTCGCGTATGAAGATCTCGTCGCCGCAGACCGCGAGGTGCGCCCAGGTCTCCGATTCCGCGACCTTGCGCTTTTCGATCAGATCGAATTCTTTCGGGTCGGCCTTGAACAAGTACAGGATCCCGCGGCTATCGAGCGCGAGAATTCGGTCCTTGTTCGCGACCAAGCTCCAGTAATCCCCGAACCGCTCGTCGGTGCCCCACGCCTCCTTGCCGGTCCTCACGTCGACGCATACCAATCGCTTGTCCTTGCCCAGAACGTAAGCGTGCCCGCCCACAACGACCGGCGTGCACATGTAGCCCTCGTACCGCAGTGCCCATGCGTCGCTCGTGTCGAACGTCCCGTCCGTGTTTTTCACGCGCACCAGGCGCGTGTTGCCGCCGTAAGTGCTGGTGAGTACACCGTCCGCGCCGACGGGCACCGGCGTGAGGATGTTCATCCCGCGGAACGACGGAACCTCCTTGGACCACAGCTCCTTGCCCGTGTCCCGCCCCACGCCGGCGAGTTTCGTCCGCGTCTGCACCACCACCTGGTCCGCGCCCGCGAGTTTAGCGAACACGGGGGAAGAGAACGCGGATCCCATCGTCCCGCCGCCGTCCTTGAGCGCGCGCCACAGAACCTTCCCGGTTTTCTTGTCCACCTTCACGAAGCCGCCCCCGGCCTGCACGTACACGCCCGCGTCGTCGACCAGCGGCGAGCAGACGAACCCGAAGTCCGGCACCGGCGTGCCGAACTCTTTGACGAAGTCGAGGCGCCACACTTCCTTTCCGGTGCCACCGTCCAGCGCGACGAGCACGTCGGTGATGCCCGCGACGAACAGTGTCTGCCCGTCGAACGCGGGCGTCGAGCGGATCCAGCTCCCGTTCTTCGCGGCGAAGAACGGGACCGTAATAGAGCCCTCCCAGCTCGTCTTCCACAACTCTTTGCCGGTCTTGCGGTCGTGCGCGGTCACCACTTCGGTCTTCTTGTCCACGGTCTGCGTCGTGAACACGCGGTCCGTTGCGACGATCGGCCCGGAGTAGCTGGGCCCGAGTTTCTCGACGCGCCAGACCCGTTCGAGCGCGGCGCCCTCGAGTTTGTCCGGCCACGCCGGTCCGGTAACGGTGCCGTCTCGGGCCGGGCCGCGCCACTGGGGCCACACGGCCGGGTCCGCGGCGGGCGCAAGTGAACTGAAAAGGAGCACGGCCGTGATCGCGCGTACGGGGTACATCTGGTGCCCGAGGTAATGGGTTGGATCGTCACCGCGACCAAAAATCTACGTACCAGCCGCTCGCGCGGATTCACTTATCCCACTGTCCCCGCGTTCCGTGGAGCCCACCCGATTGGACATGCACTTTGAACCGGGGCTTCAGCGAAGTTCCTGAGCTCGACTGGTGCCGATTCTGAGTGCGCTCAAGCGGCCGGGGCGAGCGCCGTGAGTAGCGAGTGCCGGAGCGAATCGGCCGATGATTCAGGGCGCGGGAGCAATTTGAGTGTGCGGATCTCGCTCACGACGCGCAGGTCAATGAACCGGATCGACACACCGCGCTCCGCGATCATGACGAGCACGACCATCGACGCGGTTTGCAGGACGATCTCCGCGCTCCGTGGGGGCACAGGTGCGGAGGTATCGCAACCCGGATGCCGTGCGGAAAGCAAACGGTCCGCGGAGCGGGGCGCCGAAATGGCCTCGCGGGCGGGGCGAGAAATTGCCGGGTGTGCGAACGCGGCACATCGGGCTGTGGCGCCGTGAGAGGACGGGCGCACTCACGCCGTTCGGGTCTGCTGCTTGTGGGCGAGATGTGATGATTCGGCAGTCCGGCACGGTCGTTGCTTTTCGGACAACGCCGGACCGCCAGCGAGACGAACCGCGGCCGAACCCGGCACCCGCCCCAGTGCTACTCGCGGCTCAAACGGTTTGTGCCCCTACTTCCTATTGGAGCTTGTCATGACTCACGACCCGAACGACGTGGTGCGAGTGTACGCCGGCCCCGCGCTCATGGTGCGGGGCCACCGGGCGGCACTGGCCGAGGTCGGGATCACGTGCCGAGTGGTCGGCACAGAATTGAGCGGCAGCTTCGGCTCCGCGCTCCCGGCGTCGGTCGAGTTGTGGGTCCACCGCAGCAACAAGACGGCGGCCGAGGGGGTAATCGCACGCGAGTCGCGGTCGGCGAACGAGCCGACCCGGGACCGCCCGCGGCAGCACTTCCCGCACCCGATCGACGACCCGAAACCCGCGCCCCCGCCGCACCGGCGCGAGCCGTATGTGAGCCCCGATCCGGGCGCATGAACGGTGTTGTGCGGCATTGTAACCTGTGGAGGGATGCTGTGAGGAATCTGGCTCGGCGGTTCCGGTTGTGGATTCTGGCCCACCAGCGATGGTTCGCGCTTTGGTCCGTGTTCGGCTTGTTCGGGTTATTCGCCCTGATCACCGGTGATTGGGTCTGGTTGGGCGGCCTCGGGTTCCTCGGGTTCCTCGGGTTCCTCTTCTTCCTGGCACCACAGAACGGCGCGCAGTCCACGAGCCCCGCACAGAGACAACCGGGCCGCGCATCTCGGTCAACCGCTCCGCCGCGTAGGATGACGGAGTGCTACGGAGACGCGTCATGGCGACACTCCCCAGCAACGCGGAACTCCGGGGCGAAGTCGTCTACTTCTACGCGTTCGACGTGGCGAACGAAATCCGCCTCGACCGGGCCGCCGAACTCCTCGCCGGGCGCTCGACTTCGTTTACCGCGCGGTGGGGGCGCCCCGCGCCGCGATCGGTGCCCGTCTCCCGCCCTCTCGTTGTCGAACCGACGGTCTCTACCGTCAGGGTGAACGGGTGCCCGGCGCGGTTACTCGTCCGCGTCTACGACGTGGGTGTTATCAGTGTCACGGCTCGAGTTCCGTTCGCAAGTGACGCGCTCGCCGCTCTGATCCCTTTCCACAACCCATCTCTTCACGATGGTCGCCCGCTCGACGCTCTCGCGCGGGAGCAGCGAGACGAGGTCTGCCGCGCTCTCAACGAGGCGCTCGTCCGGTCCGGCGAAATGTCGGCGCCGGAAGCGTACACGGTCTTCACTCTGTCGCATCTCGGTGATGAGAAGGACGCGAACCACTGGCTGACGAACCGCGAGCGCGAGGTCGCCGGACTGCTCACCGAAACACCGGGTGACCGGCTCAGCGCGGCCCAGGTGGCCGAGGTACTCCGTCTGCGCCGCTCGTTCGAGAATAGCGACCTCGTGGTGATCGACTGGGATGCGGCGCTGGTTGTCGATCTGGATCGAGAGGCCGAGGACATGCTGTTCGTGATCGAGTTGGCGAACCTTCAGTTGGAAGAGTTCCAGTGGATGGATCGGCAGCTCGACCGATATTTGGACCGAGCGTACTACGACCTCGCGAAGCGCCCGTGGTGGTCGTTCGGGGCGATGGGCCGCATTCTCCGTCAGCTCCGCCAACTGCGGGTCGATCTGGCGAAACTGGCTGATGAGGTGACGCACGTGACGAAGTTCGTCGGCGACTGGCACCTGGCCCGCGTGTACCTCTTGGCCCGCGAGCGGTTCCACCTTGACCAGTGGCGGGCGAGCGTCGAGCAGCGACTGGAAGAAGTCGATCGCCTCTACACGCTGACCCGTGGCGACGTGTACGAGCGCCGGATGCTCTGGCTCGAGATTATCGTCGTCGTGTTCTTTGCCGTCGATCTCTTGATCCTGCTGGCGAAGTGACCTGCTGGCGCGAACCGGGCGCTTTCACTCCGGTTGCAGTGCCCTCTCGGCTTCGGTTTCCGTCCCGGCGAGTCGGTACTTCTCGATCAGTCGGTACTCAAGCCCGTGGGCGGTTGAGGCACATGCAACTGAAACGTGATCCCGATCTGACACACCCGGTCCGGGCGAATGTCCCTCTCGATTGGCTCCCGATGCAGGTTCGAGGCGGGATCGAAACGGATACTTGTTCCGGCACGCTCTTTGCCAACGTTCCCGCACAGTTCCCCCGAAACGAATCATCGAGAGGGAGACAATGCCGACTGCGATAACCAGTCCTCGCGACCTCGGTGGAGCGGTGCTCCAGTTGGTTACCGACGTGCCGACTCGTCACCGGAGCCGTTACCTTCGCGAACCCCGGATCGATGGCGCCGATTGTGGGGGCATCTTGCGCGGGCGCGCGATCACCTTTTATGGACGGTAAGCAGATGGCGTTACGCGAGGTAATTGACCGGTCCGGGTTGGTGGCCGTGGCGAACCTGATCGAAGTCCCGGAGCAGTCGACTGATACGATCGTTGGGTTATGCACTCCTGGCCGCCTTCACGTAGTGAGTCATTCAGACCAACATTCTGGGACGGCATCATGCCGCCCGCGCAGCCCCCCGTGCCGGTGAACGGAGCAAACTCATGGAATCGACCAACGTCAAACTCGTCCCCGCCCCGAACCGGGATCTCGGTTCCCGAGCCGAACTGGTGCCCGCCACACCGCGACCGCCCGACGTGCGGCCCAAGTTCCCAAAAGACGAGACCGGGCTTCACACCGAATTGCGGCGCCGACGCCTACTTCCGCAAGTCCGGGCGCGCCGAACACGGCGATTGGCAGATCTACCTAAAAACGGTGATCGTGCTCGGCGGGCTCGCCGCCTCGTACATGGCTCTCGTCTTCGTCGTCGAGACGTGGTGGCAGGCCGTCCCGGTGGCCGTCCTTCTGGCGTTCGGGCTGGCGGCGGTCGGGTTCAACATCCAGCACGACGGCGGGCACGGGGCCTACTCGAAACACGCCTGGGTGAACAAACTGGCCGCGATGAGCCTCGACCTGATCGGCGCGTCCTCTTACCTGTGGAAGTGGATAAACGGCGTGTTCCACCACACGTGTACGAACGTGAGTGACCAGGGCACCGACATCGGACGTGGGCCGCCTCGCGCGGCTTGCCCCGCAGCAGCGCCGGCGGTGGTTCCATCGGTGGCAGCACCTGTACCTGTGGCCCCTGTACGGCCTGACCGCATCCGTGTGGCACCTGTACGGCGACTTCCACGACGTGGCGACCGGAACCGTCGGGCCGCACCGCGTCCCGCGCCCGAAGGGGTGGGATCTGATCGCGTTCGTCGCGGGCAAAGTGGTGTCGATCGGCCTCCTCCTGGGGGTGCCGATGCTGGTTCACCCGTGGTGGGTCGTACTGATCTTCTACGCGCTGGTGGCAGTGGCACTCGGGGTGACGCTGACGGTCGTGTTCCAACTGGCCCACTGCGTCGGAGAGGCCGACTTCCCTCAGCCGATCGACGGCGGGCGCCGGATGGCCGACGCCTGGGCCGTCCACCAGCTCCATACGACGGTGGACTTCGCCCGCAACAGCCGGGTGCTGACGTGGCTGCTGGGCGGTCTGAACTTCCAGGTGGTGCACCACCTGTTCCCGCGCGCGTGCCACGTCCACTACCCCGGGCTGGCGCGGATCGTAGAGAACACGTGCCGCGAGTTCGGGGTGCGGTACTCGGCCCACCGCTCGTTCGTTGCGGGAATCGCCGCGCACTACCGCTGGCTCCGCCACCTCGGCCGTCCGATCTCACGATCGATTGATGCCGAACCCGAGGCGGGCCGTGTCAGGAGGGTCCCGCGCGTTGCACCAGCGGCTCGTGATCGGCGATTACCGCCGACCCGCGCCGTGCTGATGAGCCCGTGCGCTTCAACGGAGAGGCCTGCCCTGAACCCGTGGGAGTACCTCACCGACGCGTTGACTCAACTGGCTGCCGAACCGGCCAATGCAGGGTCCACGCGAACACAACGGATGATGTGCCGGGGAGTTCGGGATAGTTCGAGGGTGGCACTGGAAGACACGCGATGTCACTCGCAATTACGACGGCGTTTGCAGACTTGCCGGATCCCCGTTCGGGCATCAAACACCGCCACAACTTCGTCGCTATCCTGACGATCGCGGTTGCCGTTAACGAGGGCATGGTACGCCGGTTGTACCGATGCTTTATGAGGCTTGTTATACCCACAATCGGCGCAGCTCCGTAATCACTCGGCCAAGCGTGGCGAATGCGGAGCACCCGGAACTGTGCGCGAGGTTCCGTCGGAGGGGAAGCAGGCAACGTGATCAGCGGTAACGGAGTTTCAGGCCGTGTGGTTGCTTGACAAGTTCAACAACGCGTCTCTAGCGAACCGGGATCGACTCATTCGCTTGAAATCGGTGCGCTGCGCCCGAACAGCCTCCGCAGCAGCGCAAGGGTGCGGTGTAATTGGTCGTCGGTTATGCGGGTGAAGTCATGAGCCGTTCGCCCACACCGAGGGCACGGGGGCGTGGTCATTCCCCGGACCAGCGTACCCAACTCCTCCAATTCGGCCCGGCTCAGCCGGTGAAAATCGATCTCCGCGGCACGTGGATTCGGTGGCGGTTCGATCCGCCCGCACCCCCGGCACGGATGTTCGCGGGCATGGCGTTCGAGTTTGGCCAGACGGCTCCGGTTCACGACCGCACCTCTGGCCCGTTCTCCAGTGGTTCCACGACCTCAACGATTTCCTCTTCGATGACGAGCACGTGGCACCCGCCGCACCGTTGACACCGGTCCGCGTCACTCGGCACGTGGTCCTCGGGCGCGAGCCGAAACCGGCTCGGGTCGCACCGGGGCTCGGCGGCCTCCAACGTCTGCACCCGCGCCGACAATCGCATAATGCCCCTATTCGTTCAGCCCCGGCGCATCACGACGTCGAGCGCGTCCAGGACCTGCTCGTCGGACGCCGGGAGCAGGATCTGGCCCGGGTACGCGCCCGGATGCCGCTCGTGTACGAGTCGGAGCCATGCCTGGTGCTCGGGCTGGAGCGTTTGCAGGAATGCGCTCATCTGCGCGAGCCAACCCGTGTGATTCGGGTTCGTGCGGTCCAGGTCATCCACCCCGAACGCCCCGGCCAGGATCCCGCGCGCGAAGGCTACCGGGTCGTCCGGCACGGCCGCGGTCACCCGCCGCACCGGTATTTGGAATTCCAACTTCCCCACGCGGTTCCCGAGGTTCATATGCGGTTGCCCCCCTCGGGGAGCCCGGCCCGGTGCTCCAACTCCGCGATCCGGGTCTCCAGGTCCGTCAACTCGCGTACCTTGATGCCCAGCTCCAGAATGGCCCGCGCCGCCCCGAGCCGCACGGCCGGCGGCGCCGAGTCCTTCTGGAGCGACAGCAGGGTCCGCACGGCCTCGCCTGCGGCCGCCGTGAGCAAGCCCGCGGCCCGGCGCACCATGTCGGCCCGGAGCGCCTGCAACCGGCCCCGGAATGCGGGCTCGGCGAGTCTGCGGTAGATGGTGCGGTCCGTGAGCCCGCACTGCTTGGCGGCCGCGTCCACCGTGGCCCCGCACGCCAGCGCCAGGAGCAACTGGTCCTCGTTCTTCTTCACCCGGCCCGCAGCCATGCCTTCACCTCCTCACGCCACGTCATCCGGCGCCTCGACGTGCTCCAGGTGGCACACGATCAGGAGCCCGAACGGGGCCAGTTTGCCCTCGGGCACCACGGGTTCGCCCTTCGCGGGGTCGTACACAAGGCGCCCGACGGGTCGTACCAAGGCCGACGAGTGAGCCCTCGGCGCCGCTCCGGTACAGGCCCGGTTTCCGCCCCTCGGCGCGCGACACGGGCACGGCCTCGATCACGTGGAACTGGTCCGGGGGGAGCCGGTCGGACAACACCTTCGCGACCTTGCCGAGTCGGTTCGAGAGCTTCATTACCGCGCCCTCCCGTCACCTTTGAGCCTGTTATGAACCTGGCGCGTGTGGAAACGCTTTGATTTCAGCGTGACGGCACATGCGTGCCAGACGGCCGCGACCCTCTTTCCATGTCCCCGCCCTGCGAAACTGCAAAAGCGCCGGGAAACCGAGCGGCGATCTGACCCAGGTTCATAACAGGCTCTTATTCCGCGTTCCGTCAGGGTTTACGCCGCGATGCGCTCGGCCGACTTTCCGGTCCGTGACTCGAACCGGGAGACGATCACGTCACAGTACCGCGGGTCCAGTTCGACCAGTGCCGCGGTGCGCCCGGTTTGCTCGGCCGCAACGAGCGTGGTCCCGCTCCCGGCGAACGGGTCGAGCACCACGCCCCCTTTCGGGCACGAGTTCTGGAGCAGGTACTCGAACAGGGCGACGGGCTTGGGCGTGGGGTGGTCCGCGTTCCTCGCGGGCTTGTCGAACTCGAGCACGGTGGTCTGGGCGCGGTCGGAGAACCACGTGTGCGGCGCCCCGTCGGCCCACCCGTATAAACACGGTTCGTGGCGCCACTGGTAGTCCTGGCGCCCGAGCACGAGCGCGGACTTGACCCACACCAGGCACTGGCGCACGGTGAGCCCGGCGGACGCGCACGCGAGTCGCACGTCGAGCCCGGCGAGGTCCGCGTGCCACACGTAGAACGCACCGCCCGGGCTCAGGTGACGCAGCGCGGTGCCCAACGCGGACGCGAGGAACGCGCGGTACTGCTCGGGGCTCATGTCGTCGTTGGCGATCGTGAGCGCATCGGCGGTCTTGCCCGAGTACGCGACGTTGTACGGCGGGTCCGTGAGCAACGTGCCGGCGGGACCGTCGGGCAGAAGCCGGGCCAGGTCCTCGGGTTTGGTGGCGTCCCCGCACAACAGGCGGTGGCGCCCGAGGAGCCACAGGTCGCCGGGTCGGGTGACGGGCTCGGCGGGCGGTTCGGGCACGTCGTCGGGATCGCCGGCGGGTTCGGCGGGCGGCGCGGTCAGGTGCCGGAGCAGTTCGTCCTCGGGGAACCCGGTGAGCGACAGATCGAAGTCCGCGCCCTGGAGAGCGGCGAGCTCGTGTGCGAGGCGGTCGTCGTCCCAGGTCGCGAGGGTAGCGGTTTGGTTGTCGGCGATGCGGTACGCGCGAGCCTGCTCGGGTGTGAGCCCGCGCGCCACGTGCACCGGTACTTCGGTCATGCCCAGCTCGAGCGCGGCCTTGTACCGGGTATGGCCCACGATGATCACGTCGGACTCGTCCACGACAACGGGCTGGCGAAACCCGAACGCTCGGATCGACGCTACAACAGCGGTGACCGCCGTGTCGTTGGAGCGCGGGTTGTTCTCGTAGGGCTTGATCGACCCGATCGGGCGCATCTCCACGTCCATTCTGTTTCTCCGCGCGTAAACGGTGTCCCTCTATGAAGGGAACTACCCCGGCCCCGCACGAAGTGTCCGGTCCGAGGGCCGATTTTTCTCGGTATGTGGGCGTGGAGCTCTTGGGCCGAACGAATAGTTGAAGATTGGGCTCTAAATTTGCGCCGTCGACCGGTGTTGCCGTCGACGGCGCAAATTCGGGGGAGGCACGGTTTGCGAGGTGGTCGAGATCGGGCCAATGTCTCTCGCGGAGCCGACTTCGGTTCAGTCGAACGGGTTCTTTGGGGTCGGCCCGGCGCACACGTCGCACGCGCACGGGCCCGCGTGTCACGTATCCGGGTCGCGAAAATCGCGGACGCGCCGAGCCCCCTCGCGGCAGTAACTGTACCCCGACGCACGGAGCCCCCAGTGAATCGTTTGCGCTCGACTCCGCTCCCGATCGTGCAGTTACGCACCGCGCTCGCGTCGAGCCTCGACGCCCTTCCGGACGCCGAACTCCTCGACCGGTTCGCGCGGTACGCGGATCATGCCGCCTTCGAGGTCCTGCTCCGGCGCCACGGGCCGATGGTATTCGGCGTGTGCCGCCGCACGCTCGGTGCGGCGGACGCGGACGACGCGTTCCAGGCCACGTTCCTGGTGTTCCTGCGGAAGGCGAAGACCGTGCGCGGCGAGCGCCTCGGCCCGTGGCTGTACGGGGTGGCGTGGCGGGTCGCGCAGAAGGCCCGGACCCGGGCCGCCCGGATCGCCGCGCGCCGCACCGAGGGCGTCGACATGCTCCCCGCCGCTAACGAGAACGCGCCGGTCCCGGACTGGCTCCCGGTCCTCGACGCGGAACTGAACGCGCTCCCCGCGAAGTACCGCGACGCGCTCGTGCGGTGCGAGCTCCAGGGGCAATCGCGCGCCGAGGCGGCCCGGGATCTGGGGGTGCGTGAGGGGACCCTCTCCAGTCGGCTGGCGCGCGGGCGCGAGCTCTTGCGGAAGCGCTTGTTGAGGCACGGCACGCTGCTCCCGGCGGGCGGGCTCGCCGCGCTGTTCGCCACGGGCGGGGCGGGCCGCGCGACGGTGCCGGCGGCGCTGCTGGCGACGGTATCCGATCTGGCAAAGGGTGGCGTGGCGGCCGGGCCGGTCCCGGTCGGTGCGGCCCGACTCACCGACGAGGTGCTCCGATCCATGTTGCTCACGAAACTGCGACTCGCGGGCGCGCTCGCGCTGCTCGTCGGTGCGACGGCCGGGTTCGCTGCCGGGTGGTCGGCGGAACCGGGCGGGCCGCCCGCGGGGCCGGAGGAGCGCGAACCGGCGCAGCTGACGGAGGGCGATCACGTGGGGCCGCCGCGCCCGGCGGACAAGGAGCCGCCTGCCCCGAAGCTCGCGGATCGCGAGGCCCTTCAGGGGCTGTGGCGGTTGGAGAAGGTCGACGCCCCGGCCACGAAAATCGGCGACAAAGAGCGGCACCAAACGAGGGACGAGCTCGGTCGCACGCACCTGCTCGTCGCCGGCGACTCGTGGTGGTGCATGTTCGCCGGCGCGGACGGGAACGTTCTCCTCAAGACGGCAACCCTTGACCCGCAGAAGAACCCGAAGTGGCTCGACCTGGTGGCCGATGAGGCGAGGGGGAACCCGCCGGATCGGCACATCTACGAGATCAACGGCGACACCCTTCGGTTGTGCACAACCGTTGGTGGGAGCTACGGTCAGCAGCGCCCGTCCGAGTTCTCGGTCGACACCGATGTCGAGCTCGCGGTTCACACGTTCCGGCGGGTGAACCGGGCGCCGGTGGCCGCGGACAAAGAGCTCGTCGGGGCGTGGGCCGGCACCCCCGTCACGATCAACAGCAGCGCCGACTACAACTGGGTCCACACGCCGCGGGTGGTGGTCGTTGGCGAGCACCTGTTCGCGCTGGTCCCGTCGCCGCACCCACAGGTGCACGCGCCGCTCTGGTTCGGGGGTAAATACACCGTGAACGCGTCCAAGAACCCGAAGTGGCTCGACCTGGAACTGGTGGCGCCGTTCGGCAAGGGCGAGGCGAAGGCCACGAAAATGTACGGCAGCTATGAAGTCGCTGGCGGGCGGTTGAAAATGGCCCTCGGGACCCGAAAAGGGGTCCGGCCGCTCGACTTCAAAGCGGACAGCGACACGCTCGTGTTTGATGTGGCGCCGGGGAAGCCGTCCCCGGCCGGCGTCGTCGCCCAACCCGTGGCGCGAACGGCGCCGTCGGGCACCAAGCCGCTACCCGACAAGATGGACGGGCCACTGGACCCGAAGAACCTGGCCGACCCGGCGGCAATCGCGGGCCACCTGCGAGCGTGGGAGAAGTGGACGGCCGGGGTCACTAACTTTCGCGTCGAAGTCAAACTGAAGCGGACGGACGCGGCCACGGGCCGCGCCAAGACGCTCAGCGGCACCGTGCTGTATATGAAGCCCCACTTCGCGGTTCTGCGCGTGGACAATCCGGACGACGGCACCAAAACCGACTACGAGGCGTACATCTGCAACGAGGCGGCGGCGTACGCTTACAACGGCCTGGCGAAAACCGTTACCGAGTTCAAACGGCCCCCGGTGCCGGGGCCCGAGGGCGCGGTTTTCGGGTGCAATTTCTTCACCGGCGTGAGGGCCCGTGAACTGCAAGAGCGGTTCGACATCACGCTGTTCAAGGCCGACGAGCACTACCTCTACCTGGACCTCAAGCCCCGGCTCACGAAGGACCGGCACGAGTTCCAGCACCTGCGGTTGGCCCTGTACAACCCGGGGCCGCGGACCAAGGACGTGTCGTATCTGCCCGCCGCGGCTCACCTGGTCAAAGCGAACGGCGACAAGGAGCAGTGGTGGTTCACCAACCCGCAAGTGAACCTTCCGGGCGTGGAGCCGAAGCACTTCGAGTACGTCGAGATCAAAGACAACGGATGGAAGGTGACGAGGGTGCCCGAACCGAAAGGTCCGCTCGACGGGCCGAAACCGTAGTGAACGAACGCCGCGGGCCGGGGGCAATCCCGGCCCGCAGTGTTCCCGTGGCGTCGGCTCCTCGACCTGGCGCGGGGTGTTCCACGGCACCGCCGGCCCAGGGTGCCGTTTGATTACGGCGCCACCGCGATTCGGGGGTTGGTTCAGGGCGCCGCCAATCAAACGAGGTTCGGGTTAGGTTAATGAGTGATCTGACAGTTCGGTAGTGCCCCTTTGAGCTCGCGGACGCCCTTCTCACTCACACGGGTCAGCAGGAGGTCAAGGGTCGTCAGGTTCTTCAGATCCTTGAGACATTTGAGGCCCTGGTCCGAGACCTGAGAAACCTGTAAATCGAGCGATTTGAGTGCCTTCAGGCGCCCCACGAACTCCACCCCCTCGTCGCCAAAGTCTTCCCCACCGAGTTTCAGCTCGGTCAGGTTCTCGAGCCCCGTCAGGTGACGGATGCCGGGCCCCCGCACCCGCGTTCCGTAGAGCGAGAGATCGCCGAGCTTGACGAGCCCGTTCAGGTGCGCCAGCCCGTCATCCGTGATTCGGGTTCCGTCCAGTGCCAGTTCGGTGAGCCCCGTCATTCCCTTGAGGTGCTTCAACCCGGCGTCCGACACGCGCTCGACACGCACGGCGAGCGCCGTCAGTTTCGGGCACCCGGCCAGTTCTTTGAGGGCGTCGTCGGTCACCTTGGCCGAACTCAGGTCCACCGCGGAAAGGTTCTCGATCCGCTTGAGTTCGCCGGCTCCCGCGTTCGTGACCGCGGTAGAAGCGAGGTTGAGGCGCGCCAAGTGTTTCGCGCCCGCCAAGTGCCCGAGCCCGGCGTCCGTAACGGCCGTCCACGTCAGGTCCAACGAAACCAGCGCGGGGAAGGCCTTCACTTCCACCAGCCCGGCGTCGGTCACCTTCGTGAGGGTCAGGTCGAGGCGCTCCAGCTTGGGAAACGTGCTTAGTACCTTGAGTCCCGCGTCGGTGATCCCGGCACCGGCGCGCAGCGCCCGCAGGTTACGGAGGTGCTTTAACCGTTCGAGCCCGGAGTCCGTTACCCGCTCGGGCAGCTCGACGTCGGTCAGGTCCGTCAAGTCCTTTAGTACCTCCAGTCCGAGGTCCGTCACCCGGGTGTCGACCAAGCTGAGAGAGGTGAGGCGCTTGAGACCGGCGATCTCCTGCAATCCCTGGTCCGTAACCGGGCCGCCGAAGAGACTCAGGATCGTGAGGTTGGGCTGCCGCTTCAGGTGCGCGAGGTCGGCATCCGTCGCCTTCCCGAAGCTCAGGTCGAGCCCGAACGGCACGGGGATCAGGGGCAGCGTGCTGAGGGCTTCGCTTA
Organism: Gemmata massiliana; assembly: GCA_000531095.1. Taxonomy (GTDB): domain Bacteria; phylum Planctomycetota; class Planctomycetia; order Gemmatales; family Gemmataceae; genus Gemmata; species Gemmata massiliana. Next base: position 764,842 of record HG799466.1, read on the forward strand.
TTGTCGACGAGCACTGAAATGCGGGCACGCCGCTCGCCGCGGCTTCTCTCCCCTTGGTGAACACGGTGACGCCGAAGCGATTGACGGCGAACCCGCCATATTCGGCTCCGCACTTTTCGAGGGCTGCGATCGTTTCCGGGGAGATGGCGGAGGGCTTCGGCGGGTCGTTCCTGGCGGCGCTGTTCTGTGCGGCCCCCGACGGGGCCGTCGGCGGCAGGATTCGCGGCCCCTCCGCTCGCCGCTCGCACCCGATGAGGCCAACCAGCAGCGCCACCGGGGCTAAGATCCATCGAGCCATTCGGGTTGCTCCGCGAAGTAAGGCGTTTGGGTCGTAGTGGGCGTTGAGCCGTTGCGGACACGTACCTACTGCCTTTTTATACCAAGCGGTTTGACACCGGGCCGTGATCGGTCGATCGCCGGCCCGTCTTCGCAAGCGCAACGTCTTCTGCTCACGGTCCGCACTCATTCACGGACCGCGCC
>HG799466.1:765346-767674 GCA_000531095.1 Gemmata massiliana
GCCACTCGCGCCCGTAGGACCCGGACAGTTTGGCCGCGGCCCGGTACGCGCGCAGGACCGGTGCGATCGGGTGGTCCAGGGCCGCGAGCGCGTCGTCGCCGGTCGAACTCAGGGTGATCCCGAGCCGGGCGAACGCACCCGTAACTTCATCGACCGAGTTCCAGTTGGTGACCCCGAACAGGTTCCCGGCGTTGGGCGCGAGGTCGTCGAGCCGGACCCTCAGATCTCGGACCCGGGCCTCGGCGTCGTCGGCCACGGCTCCCCACGCGGCGCAGTCGAACCCGATCCCGTGTGCGGCGGCCCACGCGACCGCGGGCAGCGCGCGCATTTCGATCTCGGCCGTGTCGGTGAGGCCGGCCCGTGCGAGTTCGGGAGCGAGCTTGTCCCAGAGTGCGAGTGGGAGCTCGGCGTCCCGGGCCGCGTACTCCACGTGCGCGCCGGTGAGCGCACCGGACCAGTCGGCGGATTGGAGCTCCTTATCGAGCGCGAGGCCCAGGTGCCGGTGCGCGAGCTCCTTGAGCGCGTGCCCGATCGCGCGGTTCCCGGCGTGGAGCACCTGGCTCGCGAGCATCGTGTCGCGCACGACTCCCGGCACGAACCCGAGGCGCACGAGGAACGGGAGATCGAATCCCAGGTTCTGGCCGACGATTTCGGCTCCCGCGAGGGCGCCGAACACCGGGGCGAGCGCCGCTATGGGATCGGGGAGCGCGAACAGGTCGACGAGGAACGTGCCGGTGGGCGTGGCCAGGGAAATTAATCGGACCCGGTCCCGGGCGTGTGACAGGCCCGTGGTCTCGAGGTCCAGACCGATCGGCGCCGCGCTCCCGGTGACGGCCCGGGCCACGTCCGCGAGTCGGTCCGGCTCGCACACCAATTGGTACCCCCGGTGTGACACGACCCCCTCGGTGTGACACCACCCGGTTCCCGTACCGGTACCCCCTGATCGCGCCCCGTCGGGCTGCTCGGGTCCGGGTGTGACAGGTGACACCACCTCCACGGGAACCGACCCGAGTTCCGGTGCATCGGCGGAAGCGCCTGAAAACATGGCCGTTGCGTCGGCCGACTCGGATCCGCCCTCCGGCGCGGAGGTGTCACACCCGGAGGTTGTGTCACACCGCGGTTCGTCCCCGGCCTCTCGGTCCGCGTCCCGGTCGTCATCGCCCTCGGAGGTTCTGTCACCTGTCACACCGGGCACGAACGCCCGGGTCGGGGTTCCCCCCTTGGGTCCGCCCGGGACCGGTTCCCAGTGCCCGAACCCGAGCTGCACCAGGCGGTCCAGCGCGGCCTCGGCCGTGTCGGCGGTGAACTTCTTCTGGTTGGACCGGTGCAGGTCCCGGGCCCGGACCCGGCCCCCGAGCTTGGCGGCCAGCTTGCGCACCGCCTCGAGCAGGTGCCGGGCGCTCTGGACCTCGGGCGGTTCGGCCAGGGCCAGGTACGCGCGCTCGGCCTCGTTGCGGAACCACGTGGTCAACTCGATCGCCGCTTCCATGTCGTCGGGCGCGATCGCGGCGCCCCGGGCCCGGTCCTTGAGGCGGCAGCAGTGGAAAATGAGTGCGAACCGGAGCGCGTACCCCTCGAGCTTGCTCATGACCGCGCTCATGTCCTCGTCGGCGGTCTCCAGGGCCTCGCCGTTGGCGTTGTAGAACGCGACGAACCGGGCCTTGGCCGGGCCCGAGAGGGGTACCAGGTGGGGCGCGGGCTTCCCGTTGGGCCAAGTCCCGGCCGGGAGCCCGTGCAGGTCCCCGAGCAGCCCCGCGAACGCGGACCGGGTGGGCTCGTCGATCTCGGCCTCGGTCCACTGGCGCTTGCGCCACGGGGGCAGGGCCAACAGCAGGCGCGCGAGGAACCCGGACGCGCGGAACTCCTCGGTGAGGACCCGGGCGAGGACCTTGGGCTGGATCGTGCCGGTGACCGAGACCCCGACGCCCCGGACCCGGACCTCGCGCTTGTCCGGGTCCCCGGTCTTGCGCGTGTAGTTGATGGTGCCCGCGTGGTGCAACTGGAGCCACCGGGGCAGGTCCGTGGCCCCGGTCTTGCCCGCGTACTTGACGAAGCTCCCGATCCACGCGCTCAGCTCGTCCTGTCCGATGACGAGCCCGCGCGGGTTCTCCTGGAGCGCGCCGACCAGGGCCTCGATGGTGACGTCGCCCTTGATAAACGCGCGCTTGACGGGCTTGACGGGCCGGGCCCGGGTCGGGGCCGCCGTCCCGCGCGTCCCGGCGCGCCTGTTCCCAGTGGTCGAGTTCGGTCTCGTAAAGTGCCAGTGCGGTCTGGTACTCGGTCTCGAGGCGGTCGTTTGGATGTCCTCGGCCAGGTCCTCGACGTCGC
>HG799466.1:767694-769764 GCA_000531095.1 Gemmata massiliana
GTCGTGTACCCACTCCAATGTTTCGCCGCTGAAGTGCAGGCTGGGCGGGAACACGGTCTGGATGTTCTTAAACCGCTGTTCGGCCTCGTCCCACTCGGGCCAGCGGAGCTCGACGATCGTGGCCCGGTCCCCGGTAAGCACCGGATCCTGGAGCTTGGCGAACCCGGCGCCACCATCGGTCACGGTGTAGAGCGCGTGGGTCGTCCGCCCGCTGCGCCCGAACGCGGCGCGGGTGCCGGGGAGCAGGTACGGTCCCGCGGCGACCGCTTCGGCGCAGTCGAGGTCGATGTCGGCCAGGTGGCCCGAGACCGGGCCGAGCTTGACCCCGGCGTTGCGCCCGGCGAAGTGCTCGGGTACGGCGCTGCCGTCGGGCCAGAACCGTGCGTCCGGGTGCTTACCGGGCTTGGCACAATCGGCCTTCCCGCACGAGCACGTGCCCGCGTCGGGGTCGGGCCGGTGCACGGGAACCGTGCACCACCCGCGCGCCCGGTACCGCTCGACGGCTTCGGAGATGGAACTCATCGCTCACCTCCTTCCGCACCGAACAGGGTCGCGAGATCGGCGTGCGGCCAGCATCGGACGCCGCCGTGGCCGGTCGTTTCGGTGGCCCACGGGCACAAGATCCGCACGAGCGCCGGATCGATACCCAGCGCGTTCAACTCGCATTCGCTCACGTAGTCCTCGGGCACGGGAACGTTCCTCCATGCGCGCACCGTCCCCGGCCCCGCCGGTGGCGGGTCGCTTCGGGTGCGCCGCGTTGTGTAAGTGGTTACGTGGTTACCGCTTCGGCCCGCGGGTGCGGGTCCGGTTCGTGTGTGACGCGCTCGACGCGGAAGCTGCCGGGTCCGAACTCGCGGGTCATGAACCCGAGGAACAGCCGGTTCAGGTCGCGTCCCACCGCGGTGCCCGCGTCGATCACCACGACACGCCTCTTGGGGTCGAACGCGTGTCCCGCGTCGAGCCGGGTCTGGGCCTCGCCGTGGAGCGCTTCGGCCCCGAGGATCGAGAGGATCAGCGTGGCCTCGACCTCGGCGGCCGGGATCTCGGATTGGAAGTGGTACCGGTACGCGTCACTCGACATCGCTCGTCCTCGCGGTGGTGGCCTTCCCCTGAAGAACTACCCCGGACGCGCGCCGAGTGTCCGCGCGGGGCGCACAAAATATTTCCAGTCCGGCTGCCGCGAACGCCGCGCGCAGGTCCCCGAGGCGCCGGTACAGGGCCGTTCGGGACAGCCCCAGGTGGCGCGCCGCGGCGGCCACGGGCCGGGTCTTGAGGGCCTCAGCCACGCGCCGGAGCGGACCCGGCAGGGTCGCCAGCACGGCTGCGACGTGCCCAACGAGCATGCGCACGAACGCCCCGTGGTCCGCTTGGCGGTTCGGGTCGAAGTGGTCCAGTCGGGTCCATACGTGTAGCGCGAGGTCCTGTTCGAGGTCCGGTACGTCGGTGGGCGGAAGCCGGAACCGGTGCGCGAGCTGCCGGGCCTTGGCTCGAATCAGGGCGCGCGTGGCGTCGTCGAGGGCGCGCTGGTGCGGGGTCTGGGGATCGGGATGCACAGTGTGTCCGGGGATCGGACCCGCCGCATCCTGTACGCGGCGTATGGTCCCCGGCGGAGTTGCACGAAACCACAAACGAAAATCGGCGGTGCGCCTAAGTGGTTGCACCGCCGAGAGATGGAACGGGGTAAAGACGTGTTGCAATTGCACCAAATCACTGCAACTGCAACACCTATTCGTTCGGGCCGGTCGAGATCGGCCCCTGGAACGTCATGACCACGTCGAGGTCCAGCGCCGCTTCCCAATACAACCGCAGCTCCCGCGCCGTCTCGTCGTTGAAGCACCGGGTGACCTCGTAGGGTTTCAATCCGGCGAGGGCTCCGAGCTCCTTGAGAGTCGGGCGGTCGAGCAGTTTCGGCCCGCGCGACAGGGTGCGTGTGGCGAACGCGTGGTCCCGGGCGCGGCGCAGGTGCTCGATCATTTCCCCGGTCAGGCGCTCAATGTTCGCGGCCCGAACGGCCCGTTTGGGAACGGCGTCCGCGTAATAACTTCGTATAGCATACATTATACGAAGTTA
>HG799466.1:770035-792385 GCA_000531095.1 Gemmata massiliana
GGACCAGGTTCCCGTTCCCGCATTCCGCGCACTGCGCGTGCAGGGACGCCGTCGTCTCCACCAGGACGCGGGACCGGACGAGCCACTCCCGGCACCCGGTTAACGCGCGCTCGAGGTCGGCGCGGAAGAACACCGGGTGCGGGTGCTCAAGCCGCGCCCAGATCGGGGCCAGCGGGTCGCGCGGCATAGATCCCCCATCGGCTCAGGTACTTCATGATCACCGCGACCCGCTCGGGGCGCTGGTTCCGCAGGCTGCAACTGTTCGGGTACGCGACGTCGAACGTGACCGCGCCGCCCCGGCGGCGCCCGACCGGGTGGAACTGGAAGTGGAACGTGAGGAGCGTCACGTGGACCGCGGACGGGGGCACGCGCTCCGCGTCCAGCACCTCGCCGATCATGCGCGCCGCGTCGCCGGGGTGCTCCGGGTCGCCCCGGAGGGTGATCTGGCGCCCGCCGGTCACGAACGACAGGCGGACCTGGCGCACGTCCACCGACACGTGATCGTCCGGGTCCGTGACCGTCCGGAAGTCGCGGTCCCAGAGCGCGTTGGGCTCGTAGGACGGGTCCGGGTTCCACGCCCCCAACTCGTGGTTCAGGACCGCGCGCGCGAAGGCCCGCTCCAGGTCCCGTTTCACCGCGGCGGGCACCTTGGCGTACAGCTCCAGGGCGCCCTCGGCCGGGTCGAACGCGAACACCAGGGTGAACGTGCGGCGGAACGTGCGCGGGGCCAGGCGCCCGTCGTCGTCGTGGGCCGTGGCGGTCACGACGTGGTCGTCGGGGAACGCGAAGTAACAGGTGGTGCCGCGCCGGGCGAACGGCTCGACCGTGCAGTTGCGCCCGCGCCCGTCGACGGCCCGCAGGATGGCGGAGATCCGCTGTGCGAGTTCCTCGCACGCCGCGGGCGACGCGTCGGGCTCGCGCCGGGGCAGGTCGTCGCGCCGGCGCCACCAGTTGAGGTGGTCGATCTGGTGCACCAGAAGGGCCTGCTCGACGGCGGTGGGCCAGTGGAGCCAGGCCCACATGGCCTGCTCGTACAGGTTCGCGTCCGCGGGCAGTTCGGGGCCCGGCTCGTCCCCGGTCTCGCACGCGCGCATGTCGCGGATCGCGGCGGCCCCGGAGGCGCAGGCCAGATCGAAGACGGTGTGCAGGTGCCCCTCGACCAGGTCGAATTCGGTCGCGGAGAGGTCGTTGAGGGCCTCGACGACGGGCTCGATGTCGCGCGCGCCGAGTTGGTCCCAGGGGACCTCGAGGTCGGCGTGCCCGAGGCGCTCGAGGAACTGGCGCACGAGCCGGTTGGGGGTCTGGCGCAGGACCGTGCGGATCGAGAACACGCGCGACATGGGGGCCTCGGGGTGCGAATCGTGGCGGTCGGGTCGTTTGGGCTGATCTTGTACATCAGTCAACTGGAACTAATATACACTAAATCCGTCCCGACGGGCGCACAAGGAAAAATCACCCCGATCCGGACGAGCGGCGCAGCTTCGCCCACAGTTTGCGCTGCCGGGCCCAGTCCGGGACCGCGGCGAGCGGTTGCAGGTCCCGGATCACGAGCGGGTCCCGACCGCGCGCGACCGGTGGCAGGAACAGGAGCGCTTCTTGAATGTCCGGGGCCAGGAGCGTGAGGTTCATGATCTGTGTGACCCGGGCCCGGGTCACGTGCCCGAGCCGGGCCAGTTGGGCGTAGTCGGTGACCACGGCGTCCCGGAGCAGGCCCTCGAACTTCATGGCCAGGGCCATGAGCCGGGACACGCGGGGCACGCGCCCGGGCTCGGGCGCTCGCGGTGCGGGGCCGACGCGCAGCTCCTGGCGCCCGCCCCGGCCCCGGCGCGCGAAGTGGATCGCCCCCGATACCGTCAGCCCGGTCGGTTCGTCGGTGCTCATGCCCGCTTCCCTCGTGGTTGTGATTCGATCTCGCTCAGTTCGGCGCTGAGGGCCTTGATCCCGGTGGGGCGGAACGTGACCGCGACCGTGCCCGTGGCCCCGTCGTAGTCCACCCGTTCGACCAGCAGGTCGATGACGCGCCCCTGCTCGCGCGGGGTGAGCGAGCCCCAGACCGGGTCGAACGCGGACAGCGCGCGGGCCGCGTCGTCGTCGCTGACCAGCTGCCCGGTCGCGGTTCGGATGTCGTCGCGGGCCCGTTTCACGCGCCCCTCGACGGCCCCGATGCGCTCGTGGAGCTCGGCCAGGCGCGCGACCAGTTCCCCGTTGTCGTCCCCGGGGCGCAACTGTGTCGAGAGGCGCCGCACCTCACCGTGCCAGGCGCGCAGGTCCCGTTCGAGCCCGGCGGCCTCGGCCCCGAGCGCCGCGACCCGGGCCTCGTCCTGGGTCCGCGCTTGAGCGAGTACCTGGTGGAGTAAAACCGGGTCGCGCCCGACGCCCCGGATGCGCGCGACCACGAACTCCTCGACGGGTCCGGCGGGTACCGTTTTCGACGGGCACGTGGCGCGCCCGCGCTTCTGGGCCGCGGAGCACACGTAGTACCGGTACCGTCGGTTCTCCCCGCGCGTGGTGTGGGTCGGGGTCATGGCGGCCCCGCACGGGGCGCACCGGAGGAGCCCCTTGAGGAGGGCCCCGAACTGGTTGCGGACCGGTGCCCCGCCCGTGCGCCCGTTGCGCCGGAGCACGTCCCGGACCCGCTCGAACACGCCCGGGTCGACGATCGCCGGGTGCTCGCCCGGATGGATCTCGTCCTTGTACCGCACCCTCCCGACGTACACCACGTTGGTGAGCAGGTTGTACAGGTTCGTGCGGTCGAACGGTTTGCCCCCGCGCTCGGGACCGTTGCGCGGGCACCAGCGCTTGGTGCGCCAGCCCCGGCGCCCGAGTTCGGCGACCACCGGGAGCAGGGACCCGTGCTCGAGGTACAGCGCGAAGATGTGTCGGACGCGCTCGGCCTCGTCGGGGTTGACGGCGAGCTTGTACCCGTTCGGGTCGATGTCGTACCCGAGGACCGGGTGCCCCCCGGCCCACTTGCCCTTGCGCCGGGTCGCCGCGATCTTGTCCCGGGTGCGTTCCCCGATGATCTCGCGCTCGAACTGCGCGAACGAGAGGAGCACGTTCAAGACCAGCCGGCCCATGCTGGATGCGGTGTTGAACTGCTGGGTGACGCTCACGAACGCGACGTGGTGGTGCTCGAACGTGTTCATCATCTGGGCGAAATCGAGGAGCGAGCGGGACAGCCGGTCGACCTTGTACACGACGACGCAGTCCACCTTCCTGTCGGCGAGGAGGCGCCGGAGCCCGGGCCGGTCCGTGTTGCCGCCCGTGAACCCGCCGTCGTCGTACCGCTCGCCGAGCACGACCCACCCCTCGCCCGCCTGGGACCGGACGAACGCTTCGCCGGCCTCGCGCTGGGCGTCGAGGGAGTTGAACTCCTGCTCGAGCCCCTCCTCGGTGGACTTGCGCGTGTACACCGCGCACCGGGTCAGGCGCACCGCGGGCCGGGGAGATCCCTTGGGATTCGGGGCCGCACGGGTCACGCGCCACCTGCCTTGTTGAGCTTGAAGAAGTGGAACCCGTTGCAGTGCGAGCCGGTGACAGCCTTGGCCACGGCGCTGAGCGAGGGGAACGTGCGCCCGTCGTACTCGAACCCACTCGCGAGCACCTTGACGTGGATCGTGGTGCCCTTGTACGCGCGGGTGATGACGCTGCCCGGTGGCGGGAGCCGGTCGTCGCTCACGAACCCGACCTCGGGTGCAACCACGCGCAGGTTCGCGGGCTCGGCCCGGTCCCGGGGCGGGATCACGCGCAGGTCCGCGTCCCGGGCCAGTTCCGCGGCGCGTGCCCGTGCTCGCTCCGAGAGGTCGCCCTCGGCGAGTGCCTGGATGCGCCACGCGATGCGGCGCACGAGCCACGTGCGGTTCCCGGTGCGGGTCGGCTCCCCGAACACCTCGGCGTACCGGGCGCGCAGGTCCGAGGCGGTCATCCGGGTCAGCGCCGCGACCTCGCGCGCGACGTTCGTTGCCATGCGGTGCTCCCGTGAAAAGGGCTCGGAATCTCGGGTGCCGGTCCCGTTAACCGGCGGACACAGTGACGCTCTTCTGTTCCGCGAGAGCAAGCTCATTCGGGACCGATTCCGAGAGTTCTTGTGGTGCCGGGATGGGAGCGATTCCGGCACCCGTGCTCGGCCCGCGGAGGCGCAACAGGCCCGCGGCGAGGAGCACGGCCACGGCCCAGGCGCGTTCTTCGGGCGTGGCGCCGGCGGGATCGATCGAATGGGGAAGAACGGACGAGATCATGCGCGCTCCTCGGCGAGAGCCCGCGTTCCGGCGCGGCCCTCTAACCAAGGAACTACCTCGCCCGGAAACGAAGTGTCCGCGCGACGCTCGCTGTTAACTGGAGGGAAAGTCTCGGGGCGAGACTCCGAGACTTTCGATGCGAGAAATTCGGGGTCCGAGCTTAACCCCTTGGATTCGGCTCGGACCCCGAGTTATCTCTGTCGAATTCGAGACTTTGACGAGCGTGATTGGATGCGCGAAAATGCCAGGAAAACAGGGCAATAAACACATTTATCCGGGAGAAACTCTCCCGGCGGTGTGCGTAAACTGCTCGGTACGGAAGTTTCGTACCTGCTGACTCAGCTCCCCGAGCACAACACTCCTCGAACTCCCAACACTCTCCACGCGCGAGACTTTTTGGTAGTGTCTCAGTTTGAAATTTCTTCGCGATCTCGCGGACTTGCCCAGAGTTCGGCACGCGGTTAGTGTTGGGGTATGGCGAAATCACCGAAGAAGTCGGCCACGAAGCCGAAGACGAAGCCCGACCTCAACCAGATCGCCGCGCGGATCGTCGCTGAAGCCACGGGCACGGCTCCGAAGACATCTGACCCGGAGGCGGGGAAAGACCCGAACGCCGTCGCGCTCGGACGCAAAGGTGGGTTGAAGGGAGGGAAGGCGCGAGCGAAGTCGTTGACTAAGAAACAAAGAGCCGCGAGCGCAAAGAAAGCAGCCGCGGCGCGGTGGGGGAAGTAATTATACTGCGAGTCCATCCTCATCTTCGGGCGGCTTGTCTTCGTAGGCTTCTGATTCCTTTGCGTCGGCAATATCCTTCGTGAAGTCGGCGTCAAAGAGGATGGGGTCGCCAGGATTATGGTTGCCGTTGTAATAATCAAGATCGATGGTTAACTGGATCGCGCCGGCCGCCAAGTTGTCACGTCTCATCGTTCTTGCTTCGTTCATTTGCTCAGGCTTAATAGCAGGGTCATCGCACCGCAACCACGCCTGTCCAACCGCCCGGCAACCCCGAGGGGTCGCGGATCACGGTCACGTACCGCTCCTCGTGCCGACCGTGTCCGTCCTCCACCGACGCACTCATGTCGCACCCGGCGAACTCGGACTCGCCCGCCTTCGCCAGCGCCGCGATACAGGCTCGGTGCAAGCTCTGCTGGTTGCCTTTGACGGCCACCAAGTAGTCCCCGCCCTGCGCCCGGATCTGCTCGACAATGGCCTTCTGACACCCGGCCGCGTCGATCGTGACCACCGCGCCCTTGAGATCTAGCGCCTTCAGCAGCACCGGGATCGTGGTGATCTCGTGACCGCCGTCGGTAACCGCTTCTTGGCCCAGGATCAGTCCGTTCTCCGTGGCCCAGGCGCTAACCAAGTGCAGGCACCCGCTGAACGTGTCGCCCTCGGCCGCCCGGCACGCCTTGCCGTCGATGGCGATGGCCTTCAGCCCGGCGACCGTGTTCAGGTCCGCCATCCAGCGCCCGAAGCACGCGGCGAACACCTTGCGGTCCAGGGCCGCGAGCACCCGGTTGAACGTGTCGTGGCTGGGGATCCCGTTGGGCAACGCGAAGTACCGCTTGAGCCAGTCCACGCGCGCATCCCCGAACCGCTCGATCTCCTCGAAACTGTCGGCCCCGCAGATGACGGCGCATAAGGTGACGCCGAGGATGTCGGACAGCGCGTGCTTCTTGGTCCGGTTCACGCGCGGGTCCGGCAGCGCGGCGAAGTAACGAACGAAACTGGGCTCCTGGTCCGGCATGGCAGGCCTCCTCGTCCCCGCCGATCTATACCTAAAATCTTACATCGTCAGTAGTTCAAGATGCGTTGACCCTGGGCTTAATAGTCTCGATGTCAGCCCACAACATCGGCTGCTGATCTCCCAGCCGAAAGGCGTGGTATTTCCGAACCTTCTTCCCGTTCTCATCGTGGATATAAACCTGTTTTGCAGCCCGCGACAGCTCACGCGCGAGTTGTCGCATTGCATTGATTGGTTGTTGCTCCCAAAGATTATTTTTCACTGCCCAAGCCGCAACTTTCATGGTTGTCCATGACTGGTCGCCGGTCTCTTGGATGTATCGAGGGATGAACGCTTCAAGATCACGCGCGTATTTATCCTTATTCCGCGATCGCCGTTTCTTAGCACTCACAGTATGTCTCCAATGTTAATCGATTTGCCCCACCCGTCTGTAACCGCGGCTTTCACCACTGCTTCCCGAACAGCAACCACATCCTTTGTGTGTTTCGACCACCCGATCTCACCAAGATTCTTTAGTTGCCCGATGATGATATTGGGGTGCATTTTGATGCGGTTGGCAAACTGGTTTATTTTCTCTGTGGAATACAAAGGCCCGACGCGCAGAATAAAAGACTTTAGTTCGTCGGGCGGGACGAGCATTGAAGCGGCTTCTTCATCTGCTCGGCGCTCTTCCATTGACTTCACCTCGAACAGCGGGTCTTCATGGCTAGCGACATCCCCATCCACGGCCGCGATGTCGCGGTACTTGATGTGCGTTAATTCGTGAGCCAGTGTAAACCAAAATGAGTCGAGGCGGTCGAAGCGTAGCGACATCCCAATAACAGGTGATTGTTCATCAAGCCATGTCGCGAATCCATCCACCTTTGCCCCCGACAACCCTTCGACCACAACATACCTAATCCCGTACCGCATCAACAAGGCGGGTGCTTTCTGCGCCCCCGCAGAGTACGAGGCGAGTTTGCGAAGGTCGCGGCGGCAGGCATCGATTTTCGCGTCGTCGTAGAACCCGACCGAAGCGGCTGGAATTGCGGTAGCAACCTGCCGAACTCGAAACGCCCATGCTCGCTGCTGCGAACTAACGGCGATCGAGGGCGCCGTTTTCCGAAGCGCTCCGTGAATAGACGGTTCTTCTTCGATGCTGCCGATTTGATAAAACCGCTGAACCTCTCGCTCTTGTCCTGCCAATGAATCTGTTTGCCTAATCCACCCCCGTTTAGCCATCTCCTTCATCGGGGCAAGTTCGTGCAACCGCGCCCGACGCTTGATATCGTCTTCACCGCCGGACCTCGCGAGCGAGAGGCGATACGCTGCTTCTCGCTGCAACCACTCGGCCGCCGAAATACCGAGCGCGGTTTCCAAGGCGAGCGCGGTTTCCGGAGATAACTCCTGTTTCCCGGTGATGATTTTGTTCACACGGGCGACCGCATCTCCTAACACGTGCGCAAGGTCTTCTTGAGTCCACGCCCGCTTCTTCAATTCTTCGCGTATATAGTCACCCGGCGGTGGCACTCGCCCGCCGGCAGGTTGTAGACTCACAGTCTTCTCCGACTCGGGTTGACTCACTGAAAACAGCCTATCATCATGGAAACCGACGTTCAATATCGATTTATCGAAAAATCGAAATCTGACATCGGTAAACCGTGACCGCTCACGCATAGTATCAGTATGAATCGCCTATCCACCGAAGACCGTGTTCGCATCCTCCGCTGCCTCTGCGAAGGGTGTTCACTTCGCTCCACATCCCGCATGGTGGGCGTGTCGATCAATACCGTCACGAAGTTGCTCGTGGACGCGGGGAAGGCGTGCGCAAAGTACCAGCACGACGTGATGCGGAACTTGCCGTGCAAGAGCCTTCAGTTGGACGAGATTTGGGCATTCGTCGCGGCGAAAGAAAAGAACGTCGCGGCGATGGCGAAGCCGGTCGTGGGCGCCGGCTCCATCTGGACCTGGATCGCGATTTGCGCGCAGACGAAGTTGGTGCCGTCGTGGTTGGTCGGGCTTCGCGACCTCACTCACGCCAGTGCGTTTGTGTGCGACCTTGCGGGGCGCTTGGCGAGCCGTGTGCAGATCACGACAGACGGCTTAAAGGCATACGTTCAGGCGATGGAAGACGGATTCGGCGGCGAAGTGGACCACGCGGTTCTGATTAAGGTGTACGGCGACGAGGCGCGCGACGAAGCCCGATACAGCCCACCTGAATGCGTTGGGTGCCAGAAGCACGCCAGCACCGGCGAACCAATCCTCAGTGCGGCATCCACCAGTTACATTGAACGGCAAAACCTCACGCTGCGGATGCGGAACCGCCGGCTCACGCGCCTCAGGAACGCAAGGTTAGGGCCGGCGTTCGCCCACTATCTGGGTCGGTATCGCGGCTGCTTCTTACAGAAGCGGACGGCCGACCACTTCGACAACTACGGTCGTGGTTTGCTCTCGGAGCTGCCGCGCAAGAGCGTCGAGCCGATCGCCCTGGCCTGTGGAACGGCGGTCCGCACCCTCCAGGAGTTCCTCACGACCGCCGACTGGCAACACGAGTCGGCGCGTGAGCAACTCCAACGGCGATGCGCCGAGGTGCTCGACGGGTTGCCCGGCGATGACCTGGGCACGGTCGGGGTGATCGACGAGACCAGTGCCGTGAAGAAGGGGGACCGGACGCCGGGCGTGCAACGACAGTACCTGGGGTGCGTCGGGAAGATCGACAACGGCATCGTGACCGTGCACGTGGGCGTCGCCAAGGGCACGTTCCAGGCCCTGTTGGACGCGGACCTGTACCTGCCCGAGTCGTGGAACGCGGATCGCCCGCGGTGCCAGGCGGCGGGCATCCCCGACGAGGTCCGCTATCGCCCCAAGTGGCGGATCGCCTACGAGCAGTTGGTGCGCCTGGATGCCCACGGGGTGCGGTTCGACTGGCTCGTGTTCGATGAAGGGTACGGGTCGAAGGTGCCGTTCTTGCGCGCCCTCGACGCCGTGGGCCAGCCGTTCGTGGGCGAAGTGCCCGTGAGCTTCTCGGTGACAACGGCCGCGCGCGACGAGCCGCGGCGCGCGGATTCGGTGCTGCGTGCCGACGACGCCCGGCGGGGCCGACGATTCCGGGTGTCGCGCAAGACCGTTGGCGACACCCGGTGGCGTGCGACGAGCCGGTTGATCGAGGTGCGTGGGTGCCGCTGGATGCTGGTGGTGGCGCAGAACGAATCGACGGCCGAGGTCAAGTACTTCGTCACCAACGCGACCGACGAACCGCTGGCGCGTGTGCTGCGGGTGGCGTTCCGGCGCGCGACGATCGAGCACCAGTTCCGGGTGGCCAAGAGCGAAGCGGGGATGACGCACTACGAGGGCCGGCAGTACGTCGGGTTGGTGCGGCATCTGATCTTGGGCCTGGTGGTGCTCGGGTTCGTGTCGACCCACACGGACCGGCTGCGGGGGGAAAAAACCGCAGGTGACGATGGAGCAGGTGTGCCGGGCGCTGAACGCCCGATGTGCGGTGACGTTCCGTCGGAGGCGCGGGACGCCGGAACTACTGCACGTCGGAGAGGTCATCCGCTACCACCAACGGCGGAACGAGCAGGCCACGAGAGCGCACAAAAAATGGCGACATAGATGCATCATCTAAACCCGCGCTGTAGTGCTAGAGAATCTGGAGCACTCCATCGCGCTTCACTTCTTCGCGTACAACTTCATCACGCGACACGGCGCAATTCGGATGCCACCGGCGCTCAAGGCCGGGGTTGCGAAGGACGTGTGGACCTACGAGCAGTTGGTGAAGTTGGTAGATGCAGGAGGAGAACTATGAAGGACGAAGTGTTGAAATGGTCGGCGTGCGCAATGGGCGCATCTGTCGGCCTGAAGGTGCGACTCGAAGACCGGGCGCGGTACTTTGACCGTGCGCGTGACCGAACCGTGATACTGAAGTTTGACTGCGAACCTTCAAGGGCTGACATCGAAGTAAACTGCGATAAGGCAAGTTTCTGGAATGACAACTGCCACGAACTCATCAGCATGGAACTTAAACGGTGGCTGGAGGACATCGGCCAACTCGATTGGCCCAAAGGCAAGCCTCCTCAAGTCCACATCCGACCCGATGGCCCTGGCGTGTTTAGGATTGCGGGGTTTACGTCCCAAAAGCCGGGCTGAATCCCAAACTGAGACACTACCGACTTTTTGCGCGGGCAATTCGCTCGACCGCTGGAAAACGTAGGCTTTCGTGAGTTTTGGCTGCGGCGCTGAAGGGTTAAGCGGGGCGCAGTTCGGATCGCGCTCGGTGTCCGAGTCGAACACTCCTCGAACCTCTCGCACTCTCACCGCCGTTAACCGGCCGGTTCGATTGTCGTATCAGAAAAACTGATACCCGCTCCGGTTAACACGCGCGAGTAGCCGCTGGCTGCGCGGCATTGTGGGAACAGTCGCGGCCGATACTGCTACTTAAACCGTGTTCTACGTGTGAAATCAGGCGTCGGTCTACTAAGGCCAATCGAGCCCGCAGTTTCGGAGCGCGTGTTTTAATCGGACGAGATCCCAGACCTGGACCGCGCCGCGAACGGTGACTGCGGCCACGTACCGCCCGTCCGGACTGAATTCGCATGCGGCCAAGTTGTGCGAGTCCGGCACCGGAAGTACAGCTCGCGTTTCACCGGTCTGTAGGTCGGCCAAACATAACGCGACCCGATCGTGGGTGTGCGCCACCGTTCTGCGATCCGGGTGGAAAGCTATGCGCAGCCCGCGTGTGAAGCCCGCTAGCGGATTCGACTGCTCCCGTAGGGAATCGAACGTGTTCGCCGCGTGTATCTTGTAAGTACCGTCCGCGCTCAGCACCAACAGGTTGCCACCGGGGGCGAACGCCACCCCGGCCGTTTCACCCGTCGGGAGTTCCCGTTCCAGTACCCCATCGGCCGCGCGCCACACGCGCACGTGGGCGCCGCGCCACGGCCCGCAGGCCACCCAGCGCCCGTCGGGGCTCACGGCGACGAAGGACACTCGTGGGTGCCCTTCCAAATAGAGTGCCGGGCCGGTCGCTCGTGGTAGGACAACGCGCCGGAACCGGTCTACTACCGCGACCACATCGCCCGACCGGTCGGCTCCGAACTGGAACGGGGTGGCGACGTCCGCCGGCCACGTTTCGCTTTCACCCAGGTGCCACCCGGATTCGTCGCGCCGCAGAGCGAAACGGCGAGTTCGGGCCGACGGCCCGCCAGTGAGTAACCAGCGCCCCTGTGGGTCGAACCGCACGTCCGTCAGTGCCCCGAGTGGCTCGTGTGCGGTCACCCGCCCGGTTCTCGCGTCCCACAACGTCAGCCCCCCGGCACCGGCCGCGCTCAGTGTCGCCCCGTCCGGGCTGAACGACAGTGCGGCGTGAACCTGCTGGGTCAGCCCGTGCGGTGCGTACAGCACCCGACAGATGTCTCCGCCGACCAGTTCCCATACACCCAATCGGGCGGTCGAATACCCGCGGTACCCGACCCGGCGCCCGTCCCGCGACACTTGCAGAAAACTCGCGCCGCGCACCCGCAACAGTTCGCGCCCGTCGACCGGGTCCCACAGCCGGGTGGTCCCGTCCCACCCGCGGCTCAGGAGCACGGTCCCGTCCGGAGTGAACGCGATTTCACGGGCCTCGAACTGGTGCCCCCGGAGCACCGCGCGGGGCACTTCGGCACGCGGGTCGAAAGTGTACACGTTCCCGTCCTGTCCGGACGCGGCCAGCAGCCCGCCGTCGGGGCGCCACGCCACCGCGTACACGCCGGTCGGCAGATCGGGCCAGTCGGACGAGCCCCCGCGCGCCGCCCACGGGACGATCCGCACGCGGCGCTCACCGGCCACCGCTAATCGGTCGCCGCCCGGCGCGAACGCGAGCCAGCAGGGGGCGAACCCGATCGAGATCTCTCGCACCTTCGCCCCGCTCGGCAGGTCGTAACATTCCACGCGCCCGCGCCCGCCGACCGCCGCCGACCGCCCGTCTGGGTGAAAATCGAACGACAGCATCGGCTGCGGGGCATTCGGGAGTTCAAGTACCATGCACCCGGCCCGCCAGTCCCAGACCCGCAACGGGCGCCGCTCCGATGGGCTCGTGAACCGGGCCGCGAGGTACTGACCGTTCGGGCTGAACCGGAGATAGTCGGCCGGGAACCCGGGGCCGTCGAACCGGGCCGCGACGCGACCGTCGGCGGCGCGAACGGTGATCGCTCCGGTGGCATCCGTGTGGGCGGAGTGGGCGAGATCCGGGTCGAACGTCGCTCCCGTGCTGTACGTGAGCCCGGCGCTTTCGAGGGCCTCGTCCCACTCCCGCTCGGTGCGAAGGTCGTGCAGGGCCAGGCACGCGCACGCCTCGTCGCGCAGCACCGCTCCGGGCCGGATCGACGCGGCCTCGGCGATCGCGTCCAGTCCACGAAGTCGTTGACCGGGCAGTCGACTTACTCGCACCGCTCGCGCCTCGGCCACCCGCGCGTCCCACAATCGCTCCGTCATCTCCTGCTTGGCTTGGGTTACTTCTGTTACCTGGGTCTTCAGGGCCCCGGCGGCCCACCACCCACCGATCGCGGCCGATACGATCAGAAGAACCACCATCGCCGACAGTGCCGCCACCGCCGGGCGCCGGCGCGCCCACCGCCACGCGAGTTCGGCCGCGGATGCCCGGCGGGCACGGACCGGGCGCCCTTCGAGGAAGCGACCGAGGTCGTCGGCCAGGTCCGTTGCGGTCGAATACCGGTCCACCGGGCGGCGGGCCATCGCCTTGCGAACGATGGTGTCGAGGTCGCGCGGGACCGCCGCGTTGAGCCGCCGCAACGGTTCCGGTTCGCCCCGAGCGATCCGCCCGACCAGGCGGAGCCGGTCGGGGTCGTCGAACGCCGGGCGCAGGGCGAGCAGTTCGTACAGGGTGGCCCCGAGCGCGTACACGTCGCCCCGGGCGTCGCACTCGCCCCGGAACCTCTCCGGGGCCATGTACCGCAGGGTGCCCACGAGGTCACCGGTTTCGGTCAACCCCGCCGCGGGCGCGGCCGAGGATTTGGCCAGTCCGAAGTCGGCCACCCAGACCGATCCGCGGGCGTCCAGCAGCAGGTTACTCGGCTTCACATCGCGATGCACGACCCTGTGCGTGCGCGTATTGGAGCGCGTCGGCGGCCTGTCGGCCGAGCCGAGCGACGGCCCGGCAATACCCCTCACCCGCCCGGAGCAGCAGCGCGGCCGTTGTCGCCGGACCGACCGGTGAGCAGCCCTCAGTGGGCGCGCCGGCATCGAATTGGCCGGTGAGCAGCCCGTGCGCCAGGGCCGAGGGACCGGCCGGCGCCGGCGCGATGGTCGCTTCGCGGAGCCGCTGCACCTCGAACAGGACGCGGTCCAGACCGTGCCCGTCGATGTACTGCATCACATAGAAGTGGGTGTCGCCGTGCTGACCGATCCCGAACACTGGTACGATGTTGGTGTGGTGGAGCTGGGCGGCAGCCTGGGCCTCGCGTCGGAACCGCTCCACCCACACACCGCGGCACCGGTCGGCCGGGAGCACCTTCAGCGCGACCCGCCGCCCGAGTGATTCTTGCACCGCTTCCAGCACTACGCCCATCCCGCCGCGGCCCAACTCGCGCACCAACCGGTACTCGCCGAGCCGCTCAAGTGCGGGGCCATCGGGTTCCGGCGCCGCGCGCTCCATGAGTACGAGTGTGGGGAACAGGCGCCGAATCCGATCCGACAGTTCCGGGCGCCGGGCGGCGAACTCGGACACGGACGGCCGCTCGCCCCGGCGAAAGCGGGCGACGAATTCCTCAGCCAGTTCGTCGAGCGGATCGCGATCGGGTTCGTGCGGAGTCACGTCAGCCACCCGTCGATCAGGCCCGGGTCGGCAGCAAGGACGTCTTGGAGCCGTTCCAGCGCGCGGACGTATCGCTTGCTGGCGGTCCCGTCCGCCAGCCCGAGCGTGCGCGCGACTTCGGCGTTGGTGAGTTGCTCGAAGTGCCGGAGCGCGAGCACCTCGCGGTCGATCGGGTCCATCTCGTCGAGAGCGGCGCGGAGGCGGTCGCGCAACTCCCGTCGGGCGGCGGCCTCGCTCGGTCGCGGACCCGCAGCCGTCAGGTGTTCCGCCAGCGCGACTGATGAAACGGTCGGGGCCGGTTCCGGTCTCGCTTCCCGCCGGACGTCGCGAGCGGCGGTGCCCAAGTGTGCGCGGTGCGCCTTCGCCAATCGCGTGCCGACGAGCTGGCGGAGCCACAAAAAGAAGGGCAGTGGCTGTGCCTCGAGGTACTCGGGGAGCCGCCGGGCGGCGTCCAAGTACGCCTCTTGAAGCACATCAGACGGGTCCACCCGCCCGCGCAGCCGCGGGTCGAGGCGCAGCCCTGCCATGCGCCTCAGACGAGCGTGGTGGCGCTCGACCAGCGCGCTCCACGCGCGTGCGTCGCCGGCCGCGGCCTCCCGCAAACCGGGTTCGAGCAAATTGCCGGGCGCATCAGTCATGTGAACATCCACTAACGTTCCGCTCCCCCAACCGGATCCGTTACCAGCCGCGCTGTACCGTCCATGTACGCGACAACAAGCTTCTCCCCACCCGGCGCGTGCGCGGCCTGCCGAATGGCCCGACCGGACAATCGCCCCAACACTTGTGGTGGCCCGCCCGCCTGTCCGCGCGTCACGTACCCGTCCGTGTCCACTGCCTCCAGCGTGGTACCATCGGCCGCGAACCGGAGCCCGCGGGCGTGGAACTCGGGACTAACGGGGATACGCTCGTCTCCGGCTGATCCGCGGCGCCACACAACAGCATCCCCGTTGCCGCCGTTACTGGCAGCAATTGTGCTCCCGTCCGCCGAGAACGTTACGGCGTTGATGGGAAAACCGGGCGCACTAAGTTCGTCCACCGGTGTGAGCGCGGACGAACTCACGTCCCACAGCGCGACGCGCCCCACGCAACCGACCGCAACGGTTTTCCCGTCTGGAGCCGCCGCTGCGGATATCGCCGGCCCTCTCCCCTGCGCTTCGGCCCTTAGCACCGCTTCGCCGGTCGAAAGGGACCACATTCGTAGCGCGCCTTCCCGGTCGACTGATACCAGGGACTGAGAATCGATCAGGAAGCAGAGCGCGCAGACCGGCTTCGGGTGCGCGTGCCAAGCGAGGCGTCGGTCACCGGTCGCGGTCCACACAGTCACTTGTCCGGCGCGGGTGCCGGTCGCAACGGCGCGCCCGTCGGGGGCAAATGCAACCCCAAGAACGTGCTCGTCTACCGACACGTTAAGGCTCCCGAGCACCACTTCGGCCGACGAATCGAAACCGCTCGCGCCGCGCGGGCGCTCGGAACGGATCGAGGCTCGGTGGACGACAGCCGCCAGCACCGCGGCGGTCAGAACCACGTAACCGTTTCGTGTGAGATAGTTTAACACGGTTGTCCTCGCTGGTCGAGCGGTGGCGGGCGAGGTGCCAGAACCGCTCTACTCTCTTACCGTCCGGACGAAGTGGAGTTGTGGACAAGCGGCGCCGATTCGTGATCGGAGCGATCGTGTCGCAAGCCGGGGCGTCCGAAGCCGGCTCCGGACGTGCGGGCGCTGATCCTAAAGTGGGCACAGATGTTCGGGGAGCCGAAGAAGTTCGGGACACGGTCAGAAGCCACACGACCGTAGCCAACATCACGGGCGACGCCGGGTTGGGCCTGGGGTCGAAGCATGGGGAGGGTACTTGAGCCGAGTTCGTGAAGCGGTATGCGACGCCGTGGGTCAAGGACTTCGTGCCCGAGCGGACCACGCGCTCGGCGGTGTGGTGGAGCTGCGCATGTTGTTCTTCCTTCACGTGGACACGAGCCGGGTGATGTGTCGACTCCGATCGCCAACCCGGGTTCCGCGTGGGTCGCACGGCAAGCGCGGAACGCGTCGATGGAAATGGGGAATCTCGGTTTGGGCGCGACCCACGTGCTCATCGACCACGACACCAAGTGCGCGGGGAGCGTCGAAGCGGTGTTCGAGTCCCAGGCCGCGGAAGTGAAGCGCGCGGGTACGCGCGCCTCAAACGTGAACGTGTGCGCCGAGCGCTGGGCTCAAACGTTGAGGCAGGAACGTCTGAACCACGTCCTGATTCTGGGCGAGTGTCACCCGGGGCACCTGGTGCGCGGTTCATAGCCCATTACAACGAGGAGCGCCAGCACCGCTCCACGGGCAACGTGCCGCCCCCCGAGGCCGATGAACCGGAGCCGCGGATTTTGACGTTCCCGACCGGTGAGGTGAAATGTCGGGAGCGGCGCTTGAGGGTCGCTATTGCGCCGAGAACTGACGCACCGCGTGACCGCTCTCCTTATTCACGCGACATCCGGTCATCGCGCTCGGTGGGGAGTTGCGTCCGCACGCGCCGTTGAGTTGATTTACGGTCATCGAGCGCGCGGCGGGACAGTTCGCGCCCGGCTGTTGTGACATTGCCGCACTGTTCGGGGCGCGGTGACCTCTGCCGAAACCACCGTCGTCCGCGGTCAGCATTTTTCACACGAAGAACTGGTGCACGTGTAGTAACGTACACCTCAGAGTCAGCGCGAATTGCTTTTCAAGAATCGACAGCGCCGACGGAACAGCCCGGGCGCACTCAAACAGACTGCGCCCGTCAGAACGAGTACCAGACCCGGGGGGACGGGTGTCGGTGTGACCCCGGTGCTGTTGATGTCCAATGTTCCGGCACCGGAGGACCAGTCGACGGGAGCGGGAGCGGGGTCGAAGAAGAAGGTGGATGCGCTCCCGATGACGGAGATCTGGTACTTGTCGCCTACGACCGCGTAACTCGTATCGAGGTCGAGGACCGCGAGGAGCCGAGGGGCCGGGCCGACGGTCGCACCGGTTCCGCTCAGCGTCCCGTCACCCCCGATGTACGTGTCGTTGGTGCTCGTGTTCGTGGTAATTAGCACGTTACCGAGCGGGGGAGGGGGCGAGGGGTTGGCGTGGTCCGAACCGAATACGTAGTCAGAGCGAGACAATTCTGCGGATGATTGGGGATCGGTGAACCGGAGCGCGCCCGTCCCGCTCACCCGATTGATTCGGAGTTCGAGTCCGAACAGGTCCAACAGTTCGCCCCCGGGGGTGTCGCTGGTGACGGTCACTTCGAGTTGCGTGGCGGAACCGGTTGCGGCCGTACCACTGGAGATCGAAACTGTAAACGCGGCGTGGGTCTGAGATGCCGAGAACAAGCAAACGAGCAAAGCTGCGATATGTGCGCTGCGCACGGAGGTTCCTCAATGGGGAAATAAATCTGCGTCGTGATAATTCCGGTTCCGGGCGTGGGGCGGGAAGGGGCGATGGTCCCGCCCCACGCGGGCCGACATCAGTCGTCGAGCCTGAGGCCCGCTCCGAGCGCCGCTCCGTTAGCTCGAAGAACATAGGTGCGGTCCAGGGCATTAACGACCCCGTCCCCATTCACGTCGCCCTCCAGGTTCGGTCCGAGTTGTCCGTAAGCAGCCAGGACGAACGCGCTATCGGCCGCGTCCACTTTCCGGTCCCCGTTGGCGTCCCCGAACAGGCGGTAGAAGGAGCGAGCGGTCCCGAACGTTCCGTCGCCGCTCAGGTCCAGTTCCAACGTGTAGTAGCCGTCGCCGGCGTTCGAGTTACGGTTCCCGCCCAAACCCTGGAGCCCGAAATCGAGCGTCAGGACCGCTCCGTTGACGGAGAGCGTGTAGGCGCTGGGAGATACGAGGGTGCCGGTACCAGACCCACTAAGATCGCGCTTGACCAATCTCACCCGGCCGGGGGCCAATAGAACAGACGCCTCGACGGCGCTCTCGATCGTGGCGCTCACATAGCGGACATAGGAACGCTGGGACGCCCCGTTCTGCACATCGAACTTGGTTACCGTGTTCACATTCGAGAGGTTGATGACCACGAGCGCGGAACCCGTCGCGCCCGCGGCATCGGTTACAGTCACGGTCAGGTGGAAGGTCGGATTGACCTCGAAGTCCAGTGCCACCGGGTTCGCAACGGTGATCCGCCCGTTAGCGTCGATCGCAAAGGCGCCCGTTTCGTTCCCGCCCGAGATCGCGTAGGTCAGAGTGTCACCGCTATCGACGTCGCTCCCATAGACGGAGCCGATCACAGTGCCGATCGGTTGGTTCTCGGCAACAGAAAACGTGCCGCCGGTGACGGTGGGGGTATCATTGACCGGGTTCACGGTGACGGTGACGGTCGCCGTGTCGAATCCGCCGTCGCCGTCACTAATGGTGTAAGTGAACGAGTCGGTCCCGCTGTAGTTGGGGTTCGGTGTGTAGGTGATCGTGCCGTTCGGGTTCAGAGCCGCGGTACCGTGAGCCGGGGGGCTCACGGCGACCACGGCGAGCGGATCGAGGGCTCCGGCCGGGTCGGTATCGTTTGAGAGCACATCGATTACCACTCCGGCCGCTTGGTCCTCGTCCACTTGAGCCGCGTCACTCGCCGCGTCCGGGTTCCGGTTCGCGACGGAGATGGTGCCCGAGACAGCGAACCCGCTATCGCCCTCGTCGTCGGTGATCGTAACCGTGACCGTGAGCCCTCCGGGTGCATCATCGGCAAACGATCGACTGGTGGTGAACGCGCCGCCCGTGATGGTCACTACGGTGGGAACCCCGTCGCTCCACAGGGCCGCTCCGGTGAACGTTTCAGTTTGGACGCCGAGAGCCGGATCAATAAACGTGCCGGACACGGTCACCGACTGCCCCTCGCTGATGGACTGCGCGCCACTGATCGTTGCGACCCGCGGTGCGACGTTGGTCACCGTCAGGGCCGTTGTTGCCGAGGTCGTCGTCGTTCCGTCGCTCACGCGGACGGTAACGTTGCGGGATAGGGGGCCGTCGCCCAACCCGAGTCCGATGAGTTGCGCGTAAGTGAGCGTCGGGCTCGCCCCGGTCACGTCCTCGTCAAAGTCCCCGTCCCCGTCCACGTCCCATTGAAAACTCAGGGCGTTCCCGTCGGGGTCGCTCGCCGTTGCGTTTAGTGCCAGTGATTGCCCTTCGGTGATGGAATACGGCCCCCCGATACTGACCGACGGCGGGCGGTTCGCAACCGCCGAAAACTCGGACGTGTTCCCGTTCGGGTCCGTAGCGGTAGCGGTAACGAGTTCGTCGGCCCCGGTCGGAACCGAGAGGGTGAGATCGAAGCTCCCATTCCCCTCGGAATCGGTGGTTACTGTTGCGCTCCCGAGGAACCGCTGTCCCTCACCGTACCCGGAAGGGTCGGCGGCGCTGCTGGCGTAGAAGTCGAGTACGAACGTGGTGTTCGGTGCACTGTTGAGGGTTCCGAACACCCGAGTTGTGGCACCCACTTGAGCGCTCAAGAGGGGGAAATTCTGGAGCCCGTTCGGGCCGGTGTCGGTGTCCTGGAAGTCGTTCGGAGTGACCCCGAACGCCCCGGGGTACAAATCGATGCCCAGGCTATAGTTGGCGAAAATCGAATTGCCGCGGATCGAGTTCTTCGACCCACCGTAGACGAGCACCCCGACCCCGTTTCGGGAAATGATGTTTCCCTCACCCGGTTCGGTGCCACCGATCTGGTTCCCCGTTGTGCTTAATATCACCCCGAACGAGTTGCTGAACAAAGCAGTTCCGGTCCAATCAGTCCCGATCGCGTTGCCCAGGACTCGGTTACCATTGGCCCCCGGATCCTGGATGAACACGCCCGCGTAACTGTGACCGCCGATCAGGTTCCCGGCCCCGGCCCCGCCTACCGTATTGTTGGCCGCGCCCCCACCGATGTATACCCCGGTCCCACCGTTGGCCAGGACCGCGGCACCTGCAGCATTGGTACCGATCGAGTTACCGAGAATAACGTTTCCGCTCGAACCCGTGTCCTGAATGTGGATACTGTCACCGGTGTTCCCGGTGATCAGATTTCCCGTGCCGGCGCCACCGATGGTGTTATTGGCGGCCCCGTTTCGGATCCAGACTCCGTGCCCGCCGTTTGCAAGTGCCGCGGTTCCGGCCGCGTTCGTCCCGATGTAGTTTCCGACCACGAGGGTGTTCTGGGTGTTCGACCCGAAGAGTTCGATCCCGAGGGTACCGTTGCCCGAGATCACGTTCCCCCGGATCACCCCGTCCGACGACTCTGGTACACGGATCCCATAGAACCGGTTCCCGATCTTAGCGGTACCGGTCACATCAGTTCCAATGTAGTTCCCCTCGATCACGACTCCGGTCGAGTTGAAATACTCGAACCCGTCGCCGTTGTTTCCGGAGGCAAGATTACGGGCCGCCGGGGACGATCCGCCGATCGTAACACCCGCCGCCCCGTTCATGAACACGGCGTCGTCGTCGTTCGGCAGGGCCGCGGTGCCGGCGGCGTTCGTGCCCATGTAATTACCACGGATCGTGGTACCACTGGCCCCGTTAGAAACCTGGACCCCAAGGGCGTTCCCGGAGATGACGTTCCGTTCCAAATCGTCACTCACGCCGTTAAGATCGGTGCCGATCAGGGTACCAGCGGCTCGATCGCGAACGAGGACGCCGTTGCCGTTGTTACGGAGGATGGCGGTCCCGGCGGCGTTCACCCCGATGTAGTTTCCGGCGACCCGGGTCGAGTCGGTGCCCAGGTTGTCGATGAGGATACCGCCGGCACTGGTCGAGCCCGCGATCACGTTCCGCTCCGCCGCGTCACCGGACCCGTTCCCGTCCGTCCCGATTCGGGTCCGGTCCGGCCCGGCCGTCACCCGAATACCCTCGAACCGGTTCCCGAGAGCAGATCCCCCGTCGGAAGTGGTTCCGATGAAGTTTCCGGCAATAACGGTATCCGCGGTTGCGGCCCCGGTGATCTCGACGCCGGCGAAATAGTTCCCGGAGATCAGGTTCCGCTCCGCCGCGTCACCGGACCCGTTCCCGTCGGTTCCGACCCGAGTGTTCGATGCCCCGTTCGTAATCAGGATGCCAGAGTACCCGAGCCCACTCGTCACTACACCGTTTGCAATAGCGCTGGCCCCGGTGGAACTGGTGCCGATGTAGTTCCCTGCGATCACCGTGCGAAGGGTACCGCTCCCCTGAACTTGAATACCTTCTTGAGTGTTCCCGGAGATGAGATTCCGCTCCGCCACGTCCCCGATCCCGTCCCCGTTCGTACCGATCCGCGTATCCACCGCTCCGTCCGTTAACGAGTACACCGGCGTTTCCGGTGTTGGGCAGCGCGGCGGTGCCGGCCGCGTTGGTCCCGATGTAGTTTCCCGCGATCACGTTGTTACTCGATCCGGCCCCGCTCACCGCGACCCCGGCACCCGAGTTGCCCGAGATCAGGTTTCGGGCCGCGGCGGACGAGCCCCCGATCAGTTGCCCGGTCCCCGTCACGTTGATGCCGTTCCCGGTGTTGGGGAGAGCGCCGGAACCCGTAGCATTCGTTCCGACAAAATTGCCCTGAACCGAGTGGCCCGTACCGCTGAGATAAATCCCCCCCGAGCCGTTCCCGGAAATCAGGTTGCCGGCCCCGCTCCCCACTCCCCCCACGGTGTTCCCGGTGCCCCCGATCGAGACTCCGCCGAAGGTGTTGGCGACTGCGGTGTCCCCGGAGACGTTGGTTCCGATGTAATTCCCTGCGACGACGACCCCCGTCGTATTGGGGACGTAAATGCCATAAATAGAGTTCCCGGAGATGAGGTTGCGCTCCGCGCCGTCCCCGACCCCGTCCCCATTGGTCCCGATCCGCGTATTCGTCGCCCCGCTCAGAACGTACACGCCGTAAGTCGTGTTCGCGACGGCAGCAGTTCCGGAGGCATTGGTTCCGATGTAGTTCCCCGCGACCACAGTGTTGGTCGTTCCGGCGCTGTCGATCTGGATGCCCACAGAAATGTTCCCGGAGATGAGGTTGCGCTCCGCGCCGTCCCCGACCCCGTCCCCGTTCGTACCGATCCGCGTGTTCTTGGCCCCACCCCGGACCCAAACCCCGCCGAGCCTGTTCGCGACGGCCGCAGTTCCGGCCGCGTTCGTTCCGATGTAGTTCCCGGCCACGATCGTGCGGTCCGTCCCAGTCGCTTCGATCTGGATACCCTCTTGCGAGTTCCCGGAGATGAGGTTGCGCTCCGCCGTATCCCCGACCCCGTCCCCATTGGTCCCGATCCGCGTGTCGCTCGATGCCCCGTTAATTAGAACCCCGGCATCTCCGACGTTCGCGACCGCGGCATCTCCGGCGGCGTTGGTCCCGATGTAGTTCCCCGCGATCACGGTCCCACTCGTTCCGGTGACCTGTACCCCGGCCGCCCCGTTCCCGGAGATGACGTTGCGCTCCGCCGCGTCCCCGACCCCGTCCCCGTTCGTACCGATCCGCGCGCTCGTCGCCCCGTCACTAACAAGCACACCACCCAGTCCATTTCTAACGGCCGCGGTGCCGGCCGCGTTGGTCCCGATGTAGTTCCCCGCCACTACCGTGCCGGCGGCGTTAGCATACACCATACAAACACAGACGAGTGCCCCGTTAGAAACCTGGACCCCAAGGG
>HG799466.1:792644-798449 GCA_000531095.1 Gemmata massiliana
ATGTAATTCCCGGCTATTGCCGTTCCAGTGGTCGTCGGATCGACTACCGCGTTGGTCCCGATGTAGTTCCCCGCCACTACCGTGCCGGCGGCGTTCGCTCCGGCCACCCACACACCGTACTGTGCGTTCCCGGAAATGACGTTGCCCTCGGTCGCATCCCCGCTCCCGTCCCCGTCCGCTCCAACGACGGTCTGCGGGGCTGCGACGTCGATGCCCCGGTGCCCGTTCCCGAGGGCCGCGGTGCCGGTGGCGTTGGTCCCAATGTAGTTCCCCTGCACTTTGGTGCCTGTGACGTTGGCTCCGATGATCCATATCCCGACGTCCGCGTTGCCGGACACCACGTTCCGGGCCGCTGCAGTCGCACCACCGATTAGGGTACCCGTGGACCCATCGTAGACGAACACCCCTTGGAACAGGTTCGCCACGGCCCCGGTGCCGCTCGCGTTCAACCCGATGAGATTCGCTTGAACCGAGGTGTTCGTGCCCGTGCCAATCGCGACCCCACCGCGATTCCCAGAGATGAGATTCCCACCACTTGTGCTTGGCAGCCCGATCCGTGTCCTTGAAGCACTCGCGACCCACACTCCCCAATCCTGGTTTCCGAGGGCCGCGGTGCCGGTGGCGTCGGTCCCGATGTAGTTCCCCGCCACTACCGTGCCGTCGGTGCCCACGTCACCAACATAGACCCCTTGACGCGCGTTTCCCGAGATGAGGTTGCGTTCTGCGCCGTCCTCGACCCCGTCCCCGTTCGTACCGATCCGCGTGTTCTTGGCGCCAGCGTACACAGCAATACCGGCCCAAGCGTTTGGAATAGGCGCAGTTCCAGCCACGTCTACCCCGATGTAATTCCCGGCTATTGCCGTTCCAGTGGTCGTCGGATCGACTACCGTCACCCCCTCGCGTGCGTTTCCGGAGATGAGATTGCGTTCCGCGACGTCCCCAACGCCGTCCCCGTTCGTACCGATCCGTGTGTCAGCAGCTCCGCCGCTGACCAGTACTCCGACCAATCCGTTCCCGAGGGCTGCAGTTCCCGAAGCATTGGTCCCGATGTAGTTCCCGGCCACTATCGTGCCAGTTGTACCGGTTCCGTTGACCCAGACCCCGTGGCCCAGGTTCCCGGAGATGAGGTTGCGCTCCGCGGCGTCCCCGACCCCGTCCCCGTTCGTACCGATCCGAGTACCGTCCGGCCCGGCATCCACCAGAATCCCAGCGACCCCACTGTTCCCCAGGGCCGCGGTTCCGGAGGCATTGGTCCCAATGTAGTTCCCGGCGATTACCGTCCCACTGGTCGACGAGAGGCCAACGAAATCCGGTAACCAAATACCCGTATGTGAGTTGCCAGAAATGACATTGCGCTCGTCAGTATCTCCGGTTCCGTTACCATCGGTCCCGATTCGTGTCCCGGCCGCACCGCCAAATAACCATACACCGTTTGCACCATTCGGAACGGCCGATTGGCCCAGCGCGTTGGTGCCGATGTAGTTCCCGGCTACGACGGTTCGGTCCGTTCCGACTCGCGCTATAGTAAGTCCCTGAATCGCGTTGCCACTAATGATATTACGCTCAGATTGGTCCCCAGAGCCATCCCCGTTGGTCCCGATCCGGGTATCGTCCGGCCCGAAGTGAACGACGACACCTTCAAGCGCGTTTGGAACGGCCGATTGACCCAGCGCGTTGGTGCCGATGTAGTTCCCGGCCACGACGGTCCGGTCCGTCCCATCATCAACTACTTGTATCCCACGGCCGGCGTTCCCGGAGATGACATTGCGCTCGGCCAGATCATTAACACCGTCCCCGTTTGTACCAATTCGAGTAGCGGTCGCTCCACCGCTGACGAGCACCCCGTCGCCCCCGTTGGGAGCAGCAGTCGTTCCGAGAGCATTGGTACCGATGTAGTTTCCGGAGAGCACGTTATTGGTCGCGCCGGCCCCACTAATGACGACCCCGGCCCCGGAGAACTGGTTGATGACAATCCCGCGGACCGTGCTATTGGCTCCCGTAATAGTCAACCCCGAGACATTGAGGCCCGCGTTGCCCCCACGTATTTCGATCAAAGGCGCGCCGGCGAAGCCGGGTTGTGACCAGCCGTCCAGGAGAACGGCGTCCGAAATCGCCGGGAGCGCGCTCAGCGGGGCGATCACCTGCCCCCCCCTCCCCGACATCGAACGTGATAAGGTCCGCACCGGGTGTATTATTCGCATCCAAAATTGCCTGACGGAGGGAGCCGGTTCCCGCATCGAGTGTCGTCGTCACCAGAAAAGTCGCCGGCACATCCCGTTGCTCGAGGGGCTCGACTTGGAGGAACTTGCGCGACCGCGCGCGCACGGAGTTGGCGCGAGAAATTAACGACCGCAAGCGACTTCGCGAAATATTAAACATATAAATTCTACAGATAGTTCGATTTACTCGCGGCCCGATGTTGAGTTGCCTCGTGAAACAAATCCCCTCTGGCAGAACAGACTGCCAAGGGTTGCCACGAAGTGCCTCGTACTTTCTTTCAAACGCAGCTTCGCCACCTGGAATTACGCGGGCGTCTAACTGAAAAAATGGCCCCCGAAGGAATTTTCTGGCGCCGGGCATTTTTCAGTCGCTTTTTTTTCAGAGTCTTGGGATATTGACGGTTCAGTTAGATCCTGCCGCCTACTCGCGTATTCGCCCATGAACATCTCAGACGCGTCCACCAACCCGGCGCTCATACGGTCTCTTGTCGGTCCCGCTTCGACGGCGGCCTGGCACGTGTTCGTGGAGCTGTACACGCCCCTCATTAACGAGCGGTGCCGTAAAGCGGGCCTCCAGTCCTCGGACACGGACGACGTGCGGCAACAGGTGTTCATGCAACTGTTGAAGGCCCTTGACGGCTTTCACTACGACCCGGCACGACGGTTCCGCGGGTACCTGAGCCAAGCGGTCGACAACGCCCTCCGCTCGCGCTGGCGCGTACTCGGGCGCCGCCCCGAGTGGGTCGGGTTCGACGGCGATATACCCGAACCGCTGGCCGGCCTGCCCGGTGAGCTCGATGACCTGATTCGGGAGCGGCTCCAGCACGTGTGGCGGGTGGTCGAGCGGATCCGCTTCGAGGTGGGTACGGAGGCGTGGTCCGCGTTCTGGCTAACAACCGTTGAAGGCTTGTCGGGAGAGGAAGCGGCCGAACGTTTGGGCAAGAAGGCATCAGCTATTTACGTGAGTAAGAGCCGGGTGCTCGTCCGGCTCCGGGACGCGGTCGGAGCTTCTACACCGGATTGATACACGATGGCGCACCCGACCGAGCTTGAACTTACGGCCCTTTTCAGGGGCGAAATCGGTGCCCCGCGCCGTGACGCCTTGGCGCGGCACCTCGATTCGTGCCCGCAGTGCCGGGCGGTCGCCGAGCGGTTGACCGCGGTCCCCACCGAACTGACCGCCACGCTACTGGTCGCGACCGGTTCAAAACCCTCCGGTGAGGACGCGCCCGCGGCGCCCCGGATCAGCGGGTACTCCGACCTCCGGGAGATCGGGCGCGGCGGGGCCGGGGTCGTGTACCGCGCCTACGACCTGGCGGCGGACCGGTTGGTCGCGATCAAAGTGCTCCGGAGCGGGGCGCTCGCGAGCCGGTCCGAGCGCGCGTGGTTCCTGGCCGAGGCCGAAGCGGCCTCGAAGCTGCGGCACCCGAACATCGTGGAGATCCTGGGCGTCGGCGGGTCTCACGCGGTGCCCTACTACATCATGGAGTACGCCCCGGACGGGTCGCTCGCCGCCAAGCTGAGCGGCGCGCCCGTCGACCCGCGGGCCGCGGCCCAACTGGTCCGGTGCGTGGCCCGGGCGCTCCACACCGCGCACCGCGCCGGGATCGTTCACCGCGACCTCAAGCCGGGTAACATCTTGCTGGCCGACGGCGGGGCGCCGTTCGGGGTACCGAAGGTTGCGGACTTCGGCATGGCCAAAAACACCACTCCGTCGGAGTTCCCCACCCCGACACAAGCGGTCCTCGGCACCCCGTCGTACATGGCGCCGGAGCACGCCCTCGGGGCCTCGAAGCGGGCCGGTCCGGGGGCCGACGTGTACTCGCTCGGCGCGATCCTGTACGAGCTGCTCACCGGGCGCCCCCCGTTCCGGGGCGAGACCCCATACGAGACCCTGCTCCAGGTCCGGTCGTTCGACCTGGTGTGGCCCCGCCGGCTCCGCCCCGACGTGCCCCGGGCACTCGAGGCCGTGTGCCTGAAGTGCCTGGAGTGGAACGCGCACCACCGGTACCCGAGCGCCGCGGCCCTCGCGGACGATCTGGAGCGGTTCTTGAGCGGGGCTCGGGTGGTCGCACGGGCGCCGGGGGCCGCGCGCCGGGTCGCGCGCTGGGCCGGGACCAATCCGGCGGCGGCAAAAGCGTCGGCCGCACTCGCCCTGGTTCTGGTGAGTAGCATCGCCGCCTTGTCGGGGCTCTGGCTCCACGCCGAGGACCAGAGCCGGAGCGCCCGGGCGAGTGCCCAACGTGCCGAGGACCAGAGCCGGAGCGCCCGGGCGAGCGCCGAATCGGCCCTGCGGTCCCGGGCCGAGGCGCGCAAGTGCCTGGTTCTGTACTCCGAAACGGCCAAGCGCCTGTTCCGTGGCCCCGAACCCGTCACACCGAAAGAGCGAGGCGATTTCGTCGCAGCGGTGGCCCACGCCGAGGAAATACTTACATACCCGACCGGGGATCCCGAAGAAGAACACGAGGCCGGGTTCACTCTGCTGAGGCTGGCCGACAGCTTGTTCATGCTCGATGAGATCGACGCCGCGCTCCGGGCATGCCGGAAGAGTTTGGACGTGCTCGGACCGCTCGCAGCTGTGCACTCGGATCGCCCCCGGTTCGGGTACAATTACTCCCAAGGGTGCTCGCAGTACTCCGGGACCCTCCAAAAAGCGGGTCGGGTCCAGGAAGCAGAGGCGTATGTTCGGGAGGCGATCCGCGCCGTTCAAGCGGTGAAGGCCGTAAGACCGGGCAGTGACGCATGCGCCGAGGCACTGGCGAACTACCGCGCGAAACTCGCTCGGATTCTGGTCGGTCGCGGGGAATTCTCGGAAGCCAAAGAGCTGCTCGCGAGCGCGGCCGCAGAGGGTCTGCGCCTGTGCGATGTCGCTCCCGAGAACCCGTTCCGCTGGACCTACGCTTATCACATCCTGGGAGAACAAGCCGACCTACAATTCC
Organism: Gemmata massiliana; assembly: GCA_000531095.1. Lineage (GTDB taxonomy): Bacteria > Planctomycetota > Planctomycetia > Gemmatales > Gemmataceae > Gemmata > Gemmata massiliana. The sequence goes on from HG799466.1 coordinate 797,803, forward strand.
TTCAGGACCGGTCCGTAGACGGGCTCGTGGAACAAGCGCGGTTCGGGTTGGGCTGTACGGAGCAGGGCCGTAAAAACGCTCGCAAGCCCGACTGGGTACATATTTTTGTTGCGATCACGAGCACGTTCCAAGCAACGGCGGCGCTCGACTATCACGGGCGCACCCGCGAGGCCGATGAACTCGCTGCGTTGAGCCTCGCGGCGCTCGAAGAATTCGCGTGCCGCGTCCCAGACGATTTGTTCGTGAGAGTCAAATTGGCGTCGCGGCTGGAGCAGTGTGGCCGGCGCCAGTGGGCGACCCGTCCCGATGTGGCCCACAAGTACTTCGCTCGCGCGGTGAGGGGGTATGAGGAGGCTGCCCCCCAATTTGACGCGGGGGAGCGGTTGGGGCTGTTGCTGGCAACCTGTCCGGACCCGAAGGTCCGTGATTCCGCCCGTGCGCTCCAAGTACTGCCCGCGAACGCCCGCTCCGAAGTGCGCGGGATCGTGCTGTACGCACACAACGACTTCACGAAGGCACGCGACGCGCTGAAGATCCCTCGTGCGGTGACGAACTCGGATGCGCCGCTCGACGTCCAGCGCCGCGCGCATCTGGCGCTGGTGCTCCAACGTATAAGCGACGTATAATGTATGCTATACGAAGTTATG
>HG799466.1:798493-805421 GCA_000531095.1 Gemmata massiliana
CGCTCGACGTCCAGCGCCGCGCGCATCTGGCGCTGGTGCTCCAACAAATAGGCGAGGGTGGTGCCGCTCGAACCGAACTGGATTCACTCGCGCGGGACATCGGTCGGAGCTACCCGGTGGTGTGGGGCGAGTTGCCAGACTGGGTACACGCCTGGCGGTCCGTTCACAAGAGCGAGCCACCGGTTCTCTGGCCGAAACAGTGACAATCGCACCAGATTGCGCGTCGGGCTCGAGCGCGGTTAATATGGTCGTGAGGACGCGCACCCCGTGTTCTAGAAAGGCCGGAATTGCGCCCAGCTACTTCAATGACCCGCCGAGCGTGTTTGGGAATAGGGACTCGCGCCCGAACAGCCCCCGCAGTAGCGCGCGTGCTCGGTGCAATTGTTCGTCGGTCGTGCAGGCGAAGTGCTCACGACTTCGTCCGCACGACCGACGAAAACGGTGGCGTGACCATTCCCCGGACCAGCGTACCCAACTCTTCCAACTCGGCGCGACTCAGCTGGTGGAAGTCGATCTCCGCAGTACGTGGGTCCGGTAGCGGTTCGATCCGCCCGCACCCCGGGTACGGGCGCTCGTGTGCGACGCGCTCGAGTTTGGCCACGCGATTTCGGTTCACGACAGCACCTCCTTACGAAGCTGGTGCGAATGCGCACTCGAGGGGCGAATTTCAAGCAGACCCGATCCGAACGTTAAGGGCCTGCACGCGCTCGACGTCGGCCCGGGTTTCGACGACGATCTCGTGGACCACCAGGATGTGATGGGTACCACACTTCGGGCACCAGTCCGCGTCCGGTACGGGTTGCTCGCCGCGGACGAACCGGATGAGGCCCGGTTCGCAGGCGGGCGCCGTTGCTTCCAGTTTCTTCAACCGCCCCGCGATTCGCACGGCTCGATCCTCGGTCGTCATCGGTGGCTTCATGTTTCGGGTCGCGCCGGAGCCGGGAGGCACGTATCAACCCGGTTTCGGACCATTATCAATGAGGCTCTTACGGAACAGCCACGCCACGCGGCGTTTCTGGTCGTCGGTCAGTAGCGCCGGATCATGCCCGACTCGGCCGCAGCGGATACACGGGGGTGTCACTGCGTAGCGCAGAATCCCGCTAAGTTCCGTGCGCTCCTCGGGGCTCAGGCGCACAAACGGGTCCGCGCCGGTCGTGCCCGAGCGCTCGACGCGCCCGCACCCCGGGCACGGGCATTTGCGGACGTGGTGCTCGAGTTTGGCCACTCGGCTCCGGTTCACGACCGCACCTCCGGCCCGTTCTCCGGCGGTTCCGCACTTTCAACGATTTCCTCTTCGATGACGAGCACGTGGCACCCGCCGCACCGCGGGCACCGGTCCGCGTCACTCGGCACGTGGCCCTCGGGCGCGAGCCGGAACCGCTTCGCGGCCGCATCCACGGTGGCCCTCGCACGCCGGTTTCACGACCGCAACTCCGGTCCGTTATCTCCGGCGGTTATCCGCAACTTTATCAAACGATTTCCTCTTTCGATGACGAGCACGTGGCACCCGCCGCACCGCGGGCACCGGTCCGCGTCACTCGGCACGTGGCCTCGGGCGCGAGCCGGAACCGGTTCGGGTCGCACCGGGGCTCGGCGTTCTCCAACTTCTGCACCCGCGCCGACAGTCGCATGGCGTTCCCTCTCGCTCAGCCCCGGCGCATCACCGCGTCGAGCGCGTCCAGGATCTGCTCGTCGGTGGCCGGGAGCAGTATCTGGCCCGGGTACGCGCCCGGGTGCCGCTCGTGTACGAGTCGGAGCCACGATTGGTGCTCGGGCTGGAGCGTCTGCAGGAACGCGCACATCTGGGATAACCAACCCGTGTGATTCGGGTTCGTGCGATCGAGGTCGCCCACCTTGAACTCGCCGGCTAGAAGCCCGCGCGCGAACGCCACCGGATCGTTCGGCACGGCCGCGGTCACCCGCCGGACCAGGATCTGGAGCTCCAGTTTGCCCACGCGGTTCCCGAGCGTCATATGTGGTTACCGCCCTCAGGGAGCCCGGCCCGGTGCTCGAGCTCCGCGATCCGCGTTTCCAGGTCCGACAACTCGCGCACCTTGATCCCCAACTCCAGTATGGCCCGCGCCGCACCGAGTCGCACGACCGGTGGCGCCGAATCCTTCTGGAGCGACAGGAGCGTCCGCACGGCCTCACCCGCGGCCGCGGTGAGCAAACCCGCGGCCCGGCGCACCATGTCGGCCCGGAGCGCCTGGAGCCGGCCTCGGAACGTGGGCTCGGCGAGTCTGCGGTAGATGGTCCGGTCCGTGAGCCCGCACTGCTTGGCGGCCGCGTCCACGGTGGCCCCGCACGCCAGCGCCAACAGCAACTGGTCCTCGTTCTTCTTCACCCGGCCCGCAGCCATACGCACCTCCCTCACGCCACGTCATCGGGCGGCTCGATGTGTTCGGGTCCGCACACAATTACGAGCCCGAACGGGGCCAGTTTGCCCTCGGGTACCACGGGTTCACCCTTCGCGGGGTCGTACACGAGGCGCCCGACGAGCGAGCCCTCGGCGCCGCTCCGGTACAACCCCGGTTTCCGTCCCTCGGCCCGGGACACGGGCACGGCCTCAATGATGTGGAACTGGTCCGGGGGAAGCCGGTCGGCGAGCACCTTCGCCACCTTGCCGAGTCGGTTCGAGAGCGTCATTACATCCCCCCTGCCCTGCCCCGCCGTCACCTTTATTCCGCATTCCGTCAGGGTTTACGCGGCCACGCGCTCGGCCGACTTTCCGGTCACCGACTCGAACCGGGAAACGATTACGTCACAGTACCGCGGGTCCAACTCCACGAGCGCCGCCGTGCGCCCCGTTTGCTCGGCCGCGACGAGCGTGGTCCCGCTCCCGGCGAACGGGTCCAGAACCACACCGCCGGGCTTGCACGAGTTCTGGATCAGGTACTCGAACAGGGCCACGGGCTTGGGCGTCGGGTGGTCCGCGTTCCGCGCCGGCTTGTCGAACTCGAGCACGGTCGTTTGGGCGCGATCGGAGAGCCACGTGTGCGGCGCCCCGTCGGCCCAACCATATAAACACGGCTCGTGCCGCCACTGGTAGTCCTGCCTCCCGAGCACGAGTGCGGACTTGACCCACACGAGGCACTGGCGCACGGCCAGCCCGGCGGACGCGCACGCGAGTCGCACGTCGAGCCCGGCGAGGTCCGCGTGCCACACGTAGAACGCACCGCCCGGGCTCAGGTGACGCAGCGCGGTGCCGAGCGCGGATGCGAGGAACGCGCGGTACCGCTCGGGGCTCATGTCGTCGTTGGAGATCGTGAGCGCGTCGGCGGTCTTGCCCGAGTACGCGACGTTGTACGGCGGGTCCGTGAGGAGCACGTGCGCGGGTCCGTCGGGCAGGAGCCGGGCCAGGTCCTCGGGCTTGGTGGCGTCGCCGCACAGGAGCCGGTGGCGCCCGAGGAGCCACAGGTCGCCGGGCCGGGTGACGGGCTCGGCGGGCGGTTCGGGCACGTCGTCGGGATCGCCGGTGGGTTCGGCGGGCGGCGCGGTCAGGTGCCGGAGCAGTTCGTCCTCGGGGAACCCGGTGAGCGACAGATCAAAGTCCGCGCCCTGGAGTGCGACGAGTTCGTGTGCGAGTCGGTCGTCGTCCCAGGTCGCGAGCGTGGCCGTTTGGTTGTCCGCGAGGCGGTACGCGCGGGCCTGTTCGGGTGTGAGCCCGCGGGCCACATGCACGGGCACCTCGGTGAGTCCGAGTTCGAGTGCGGCCCTGTACCGGGTGTGGCCCGCGATGATCACGTCGGCCTCATCCACGACGATCGGCTGCCTCCACCCGAACGCGCGGATCGACGCCACAACAGCGGTGACCGCCGCGTCGTTGGAGCGCGGGTTGTTCTCGTAGGGCTTGATCGACCCGACGGGCCGCATTTCGACGTCCATCATTCACCTCCTCGGAACATCGCGCGACGGGCGCCTATAAGGAACTACACCGAACGCGCCCGAACTGTCGGGCGAAGTGCGGAGATTTCCGGGCACAATTTCGCGCCGGGACGGTACGGGGGCACGAATGCCGGCGCCCTATCGGCGCGAAACAAACTGTGTCCCGAAGCCCGACGGTTCCCGGTGCCCGCCCCTCGAAATCGGCGTCAGGAAGGACCCGCGGACCCATCACCCGGCCCAGGTCGCGCCGACCTTCACCTCGACCTCGACGGGCACCGGGTCGATGAGCGGGGCCATCCCGCCGACCATCGCGCTCCGCACCCACGCCGCGACTTCGTTCTGCTGGGCCTCGCCGCACTCAACCACGATCTCGTCGTGCACGAGCAGCACCGGGAACGCGCCCGGGCACGATGCGCGGCGCTCCCATAATAGGGCCAGGGCGCGCTTGAGCCCGTCGGCCCCGGTGCCCTGCACGGGCGTGTTCAGCTTCTCCGTGAACGCGCTCACCTCGATCCGCCGGCGCCCGCCCCGGTGCCGCGTTTCCACGGTCCCGTTGGGCACGCCCCGGTGCCACGCGCGCAGCCCCGGGTACGTGCGGAAGAACGTGTCCCGGTGCCGCCCCGCCTCGGATTCAGTTAAGGCCACCCCGAAGTTCGAGGCCGCGTAGGCCGCCAGCGCCCGCGCGCCCATGCCGTAGAGGAGCCCGAAGTTCAGGATTTCGCGAGCTGCCGGTCGTCCTGTGCGTCGGTGTCCGACGCAGCGATTTCGCTAGCTGCCGGTCGTCCTTGGTGACGTCGGTTGTGCCGAGCACGGCCCGGGCCGTGGTGGTGTGCAGGTCCTCGCCCGCTCGGTACGCGTCGAGCATGCGTCGGTCGCCCGTGATCCGGGCCGCGATGCGGAGCTCGATCTGAGAGTAGTCGGCCTTCACGAGCACGCGCTCGGGCGGTGCCGCGAAGCAGCGGCGGTACCGCGGGTCGCGCGGGAGCTGTTGCAGGTTGGGCTCCTTGCACGACATCCGCCCGGACGCCCCGGCCCCGATCTGCTTCCAGGAGGCGTACACGCGCCCGCCGGGTGCCACGTGCCGGAGCCACTCGCGCCCGTAGGACCCGGACAGTTTGGCCGCGGCCCGGTACGCGCGCAGGACCGGTGCGATCGGGTGGTCCAGGGCCGCGAGCGCGTCGTCGCCGGTCGAACTCAGGGTGATCCCGAGCCGGGCGAACGCACCCGTAACTTCATCGACCGAGTTCCAGTTGGTGACCCCGAACAGGTTCCCGGCGTTGGGTGCGAGCTCGTCGAGCCGGACCCGCAGGTCCCGAACCCGTGCTTCGGCGTCGTCGGCCACGGCTTCCCACGCGGTGCGGTCGAACCCGATCCCGTGAGTTGCCGCCCACGCGACCGCGGGCAGCGCGCGCATTTCGATCTCGGCCGTGTCGGTGAGGCCGGCCCGTGCGAGTTCGGGAGCGAGCTTGTCCCAAAGTGCGAGCGGGAGTTCGGCGTCCCGGGCCGCGTATTCCACGTGCGCCCCGGTGAGCGCACCGGACCAGTCGGCGGATTGGAGCTCCTTGTCGAGGGTGAGGCCCAGGTGCCGGTGCGCGAGTTCCTTGAGTGCGTGCCCGATCGCGCGATTCCCCGCGTGGAGCACCTGGCTCGCGAGCATCGTGTCGCGCACGACTCCCGGCACGAACCCGAGGCGCACGAGGAACGGGAGATCGAACCCCAGGTTCTGACCGATGATTTCGGTCGTCCCGAGGGCCGCGAACAGGGGGGCCAGTGCGGTCACGGGATCGCCGAGCGCGAACAGGTCGACGAGGAACGTGCCGGCGGGTGTCGCGAGGGAAATTAATCGGACCCGGTCCCGGGCGTGCGACAGGCCCGTGGTCTCGAGGTCCAGGCCCACCCGGCCGTGGCGCAACGCTTCGGTGGCCCGAGTCAGTCCGTCGAGGTCGGTCACGAGCCGAGTCACGGGCACCCGTTCGGTCGTTACCGACGCGGTCCCCGGGATCGTGTGATGCACGGTGCCCGACGGCGTTTCATCGGGAGCGGTCTGCGGTCCCGAAGCGTGTTCCGCCTCTGGCCCGACCCGCCCGGGTGTGACGTGTGATGTTTCATACGCGCGCTCGGGTACACTATCGGGACGGGCGCTCGAACTGCTGGTGGGATCTGGGGATACGTCCCGGCCACCCCGCGCGCGCGGGCCTTCATCGTGTCCCGGGGCCGGGCCCGCGTCACACGGTGGTGGGGGCGGCGCCGCGTCGTCACGGCCACCGTCCCCGGGGCGCGCGTATGAATCATCACACGTCACACCCGGGTGCTCGAGGGGAACGAAGTACGTGACCCGGCGCCCGCCCGCGGGCGGTTCGGGACCGTCCTCCCAGCGCCCCAAATCGAGCCCGACCAGGCGCTCCAGGTCCGCCTTGGCCGCGTCACTGGTCCGGTACTTGCGCTGGTTCGCGCGCTGGAGCAGGGCCACGGTCAGGCGCCCGCCGTGGCGCCCGGCCAGGCGCGCGACCACCTCGAGCAGTTTGCGCACCTCCTTGTCCCCGGCCGACTCGTGGATCAGCGCGTACACGCGCTCGGTCTCGCGGGCGCACCACTCGGCGATCCGGATCCCGGCCTCGAGGCTCTCGAGCCCGATCGGGTCCGGGGCCCCGGGGTCCGCGGCGGTCGCGACCGTGTGGTGGATCAGCGCGAACCGCCCGGGCAGGGCCTCGAGCTTGGCCAGGGCCGCGGCGCGCTCGCCCTCGGCCTCGAACTGCTTGAGCCCCCACGCGTTGACGAACCCCTTGAGGCGCTCCCGGGCCGGGCCCGCGAGCGCGACCACGAGCGGGCGCGGGTCCCCGTCCTCGTCGACCCCGCCGGCCAGCGCGTACAGGGCGTCCAGGGACCGGTCCGCGGCGGCCTTGGTTTCCGGGGAGATCTGGTCGTCGCTCCAGGTCTTGGGCGCGCGCGGCGGCATGGCGAACACGAGCCGGGCCACGAGCCCGGAGTCGAACAGGTTCCGGGACGCGAGGCGCGTGAGGGTCCCGGGCTGGATCCCGCCGCA
>HG799466.1:805469-807218 GCA_000531095.1 Gemmata massiliana
GTGCGTAATTCTTCGAGGTCGACGCGCGCGGGCTCGTCGCGCCGGTGCCATACGCACGGCTCGGGTTCCGGGTGCCCCTTCGCGGGATCCGCCGGGTACGTGCTCGGCGGCACTACGGTCTGCCCCCCGGTCGCGCGCAGCTCCAGGAGCTTGGTCCGGGCCCCGGAGGTCGGGTCGGGGAACGCGTCACTGGCCTTCGCGGGCGGGTGCTCGACCACGTACCACCAGTGCGAGCCCGGGGCACTGGCGCGCCCGCTCACCATTCCCGTGGTGGGCAGCAGCAGCGGGGCCGCGGCCCGGGCCTCCGGGCAGTCCAGGTCGACGTCGACGAGGCCGCCGGACGCGGTCCCGAGAATGACGCCCACGTTCGAGGGCTCGGGGAACGCGCGCGGGACCTCGTCGGGGGTGACGCGGAACGCGGGCCAGTTGTCCCGGGTCGGGCTCTTGGACCGGTACGGGATCGGGAGCGGTGCGTACCCGCGGGCCAGGAGCCACAGGGCCGCGTCGCGCGCGGTCTCGGGCGCGGAATCGGCGGAAAATGTGGTACTCATTGCTCCCCTCCTTCCGCACCGAAAAGGGGCTCCAAATCGGCGCGGGCCCAGCACCGGGCGCCGTCGTGGCCGACCAGCGCGATCGCCCACGGGCACAAGATCCGCACGAATACCGGGTCGACGCCCAGCTCCTTCAGGTCACGTTCGCTCACGTAATCCTCGGGCACGGGTGTATTCCTCCGGGCGCGCACCGTCCCCGGTCCCGCCAATGGCGGGTCGCTTCGGGTGCACGGGATGTGTCAGTGGTTAAGCGGGTACCGGTTCGGCCCGCGGGTGCGGAACGAGTTCGAGTGGGTCACGTTCGACGCGGAAGCTGTCGGGCCCGAACTCGCGGGCCGTGAACCCCACGAACAGGCGGTTGAAGTCGCGCCCCACGGCGGTCGAGGCGTCGATCACCACGGTGCGGGTCCGGGCCTCGAACGTGTGGGCCGCGTCGAGTCGGGTCTGGCTCTCGCCGTGGAGCGCCTCGACCGCGAGGCGCGACAGGACCAGGGTGGCCCCGAGCTCCTCGGCCGGGACCGCCGGGTCGAACACGTATCGGTACATGGGGTCGGTCATCGGGTCCTCGGGTACGGGCCGCTCCTATAGGGAACTACACCAAACGCGCGCAAAGTGTCGGGCGAAGTTCACGGTTCGGGGGCCAGTTTTTGGATCTCGGGTCGGTCCCGGAGCTCGCGGATCAGGGCGTACAGCGCGGCCCGGGACACGCCCCGGGCCCGGGCCGCCCCGGCGATCGTTTCGGTCATCAGTAGCTCGGCGATGGCGCGCAGCTCCTCGGGCAGCCGGGCGAGCGCCTCGGCCAGGTCGAGTCCCGCGCCGGGTTCCGCGTGGGAGCCCCGCTCGGGCACGTCCCCCGGGAGCGGTTCGAGGGTCCCGGCGTCGCGCTTGGCGGCCCGGCGCGCGCGGGCCCAGTTGTGCCCGAACCGCTCGACCAGGCACTGGACGAACGCGGGCCAGGTGCCCCGAGCCGGGTCGAACCGGGTTACCCGCTCGAGTACGTGAAGAACCAGCGCCTGTTCCAGGTCCTCGCGGTCCGGAACGTGCGGGGACGCGGTCCCGGCGAGGCGCGCGGCCTTGCGCCGGATAATAGCGGCGACGATCGGGTCGATCGGGTCGTCGGGCACGAAAGCTCCTCCCGGCGGGGAGCGGAGCGCGGGGCACCGCGACCGGCGCCGGCCCGCGCGAACGGCGGGGCGAT
>HG799466.1:807693-841750 GCA_000531095.1 Gemmata massiliana
GCATAACTTCGTATAGCATACATTATACGAAGTTATACGACGTGGTCGCTCGGGGTAACGTCGGCCGTGTGTCGGGCGCGGGCCGGCGAGCCCGTGGAGCTCCCGCGCGAGCCCCACGTACCGCTCCGCGAACGTCAGGTCCGGGCCCGAACACGCCCCGGTGAGCGGGTCGCTCGCGTACCGCTCGGGCGGGTCCTCGGGGTCCGACAGGCCGGCCGCCAGGACGCTGATCCGGCGGTCCACGCACTGGGAGCACCGGCCGCAGTGCGGGCGCGCCTCCTCCTGGCCCCACACGTGGCTGCAGCTGCACGTCCGCGCGCACAGGTCCGCGTGCCCGTGCTCCCGGAGGCGCGCGAGGAGCTCGGCCTTGGTGTGGCGCTGGCCCGGGTTCTCGACGGCGAACGGGGCCCCGAACAGGAGCCCGAACAGGTGCCCGAGCCGGGCCAGGACCTGCGGGTGGGTGGTGCGCGAGGCCCGGGCCCCGACGAGCTCGTGGCTCACCGGGAGGTTCAGGCTCGTGACCCCGTTCTCGTAGAACCGGACCCGGTCCCGGCCCGCGAGCCGGGCCGTGACCGCGCCGAGGGCGGCGAACACGAACGAGCGGCCCCGCTGGGTAGTTCGCGCCCGCGCTCGGCGCCCCGGTTCAGGGTGACCGCCACGTGCACGGGCTCGGCCCGGGCCCGGACCCGGAGCTCGTCGAACAGGTGCCGCTGGCGCGCCGCGATGCGGGTCGCGGACCGGTGGCTCACCAGGGCCACGCGCCGGCCCCGCACGAGCGCCTCCTCGACGGCCCCGCACAGCGAGTCGAGCCCGCCCGAGAACAGGACCACCTCGTCCACCTCGCCGCGCGCGCCCGGGAACAGGTAGTCGCTGGACCGGCGCGGGTCCGCGGCCCGGTGGAACCCGAACTCGTACACGTCGTCGGTGAGGAACTCGAGGGCCCCGGTGAGCGCGGCGCGCACGTCGGGGCGGTCCCAGACGTCGGGGCACCGGACCGGGACCTCGAACCGGAACCACCGGCGCCAGTCGTCCCCGTAGTCGAACCCGGCGGTCCCGCCCCGGGACACGGCTTGGTCCGCGGCGTGCACGTACGCGGCCACCTCGAGCAGGTCGAGGGCGAGCGCGTCGGCCTTGGCGCACATGCAGTCGGTGAGCTGGTCGAGCACCAGGTGCACGTCCGCGGCCCCGCCGATCTCGAGCGGCACCTGGGCGGCGCGCCACCAGGCGCGCGGGGCCGCGGCCCGGCGCAACCCGCCGCACAGAACCAGGTGCGGGTCAGCCACCGGCGGCCCCCCGGCGGGCCAGCTCGCCTCGGAGCTTCTCGAGGCACTTGGCCGCGAACCCCTGGGCCTGGCGCTCGGTGATCCCGTGCTCGAACCGGGCCTTGGAGTACCACTGCCCGGCGAACACGCGGACGATGACCGCGGCCTCGCGGCAGTGGGCGTCGAGGTCCGCGACGAACGCGGCATGGGCTCCGTGGTCCGCGAAGCGCCCGGCTCCCCCGACGTGCTGGGACAGCTCGCGCCCGAGGTGGTACAGGAGGAACCGGCGCACGAACCGGGCAAAGTAGTCGTGCCCGAGGGCCGCGAACCCGTTGAGGGTGGAGAAGTCGCGCACCGAGCGGCGGACCTCGGTCCCGGTCGGGAACAGTCCCGCGGTGTGGTCCCCGACGAGCGCGGCGAGGGACTCGGCGGCCGCGAGCGCGCCCATCTCACCCAGGTCCGTGCGCCGGCCCGGATGCGCGGCGTGCCACGCCTGGAGCGCGCCCGCGAGGGCCGCGGTCAGGTCGAACAGGCCGGGCTCGTGTGGGACCCGGATGTCGAGGTCCCGGAGCGCGCCGGCGAAGTCGGTGTCCCGGGCCGCGAGAGCGATCCGCGCGAGTAGGAACACGGTCCGCGCGATCCCGGGATCCCATTCGCCGCGCCGGAGCCCCTGGACCGCGGCCCGGGACGTGGCCCCGGCGACGACGGCCGCGCTCTCGCCCTCGGCGATGTGAGCGACGACACGCCGCCAGGGTTTGGAATCGGGAAGGCGCCCGAGTCGGATGCTACCCATCGCCGTTGGCTCTTGGGGTCACGCGATCATTTATATACCCGTGTATAATTGCCGCGCGGATTGGCGGGGCAATGTCGGTAGTGGCGGTTCGGGAGATTATTGGACTTTTGCCGCCGCGGCCCGTTCGAGCCGGGCGCGCCACATCCTGCGCTGGCGGCGCCAGTCGGGCACGGCCGCGATCGGGCGCAAGTCGCTCAAGATCAGCGGGTCGCGCCCGCGTATCACCTTGGGGAGGAACAAGATGTGTTCCTGGATTTCGGGCGCCAGGTGGAGTAGGGACATGATCTGACTCACCCGGGCCCGGGTCACGTGCCCTAGTCGCGCGAGTTCCGCGTGGTCGGTCACCTCACCGGCCCGGATCAGGTCCTCGAACCGCAGGGCCAGCGCCAGGAGACGCGAAACCCGCGGTACGCGCCCGGGCTCGTGGAGGACCGGTGCCGGACCCGCACGCAATTCCTTGGTACGTCCGCGTCGGGCGAAGTGGATCGTGCCCGCGACCGTCAGCGCCGGTGCCGGGTTCATGGTGCTCGCATTCATGCGATGCTCCGGTGCTCGTGATGCCGGGTGAGTTCGTCGGCGAGGGCCGTGAGCCCGGTCGGGTGGAACGAAACGGTGACGGCCCCGGTACGTCCGTCGTACTCGACCCGGGCCACCAACAGCGCGATGACCCGGGCCCGCTCGAGCGGGGTGAGGGTGGCCCAGACCGGGTCGAACGCGGCCAGAGCGTTCGCCGCATCCTCTTCCGAAATCAGCTGATCGGTGACGGTCCGGATGTGCTCGCGCACCTTGGCGGCGCGGTGCTCGGCGGCTCCGATGCGCGCGTGCAGGTCCGCGAGGCGCGTCACGAGCGGGCCGTTCACATCGCCCGGGTTCAGTTGCCCCGCGAGCTGGGTCACCTCCCGGTGCCACGCGCGCGAGTCCTTCTCCAGATCCCGATGCTCGGCCTCGAGTTCGCTGATCCGTGTTGTGCTCTTTTCCCGGGCCTGTTCGAGCACCTGGCGGAGCAACTCGTGGTCGCGCCCGACGGCCCGGACGCGCTCGACCACGAAGGATTCGATGGGCTCGGCCGGGATGCTCTTGGACGGGCACGTGCGGTACCCGCGCTTCTGGGCGTGTGTGCACACGTAGTACCGGTACCGGGTGGTTCCCTTGGTGCTGTGGCTTGGAGTCATCGCGGCCCCGCACGGCCCGCACCGCAGCAGCCCCTTCAATAACGCCCCGAACCGGTTCCGGACCAGGGCCCCGCCGGTGCGCCCGTTGCGCGCGAGGGCGTGCTGGACCGCGGCGAACACGCTCGGATCAACGATCGCGGGGTGCTCGCCCTCGTGGACCTCGTCCTTGTACCGCACCTGACCGACGTACAGCGGGTTCGTGAGCAGGTTGTACAAACCGGTCCGGTCGAACGGTTTGCCCCCGCGTTCCGGGCCCTTGCGCGTGGCCCAGCGCTTCGTGGTCCACCGGCGCCGCTCGAGTTCCTCGACCACGGGCAAGAGGGCCCCGTGCTCGAGGTACAGGGCGAAGATCTGTCGCACGCGCTCGGCCTCGTCGGGATTGAGGGTGAGCTTGTACCCAGCCGGGTCGATGTCGTACCCGAGCACCGGGTGCCCGCCGGCCCACTTGCCCTTGCGCCGGGTGGCCGCGATCTTGTCGCGCGTGCGCTCGGAGATGATCTCGCGCTCGAACTGCGCGAAACTGAGGAGCACGTTGAGTACGAGCCGGCCCATACTGGTCGCGGTGCTGAACTGCTGGGTGACGCTCACGAACGCGACCTTTTGGTCCTCGAACGTGCGCATGAGCTGGGCGAAGTCGAGCAGCGAGCGGCTGAGCCGATCGACCTTATAAACAACGACGCAGTCCACCTTCCCGTCGGCGATGTCGGCGAGGAGCGCGTGGAGCCCGGGCCGGTCCGTGTTCGCGCCCGTGAACCCGCCGTCGTCGTACCGGGTGCCGAGCACGACCCACCCCTCACCCGCCTGCGAGCGGACGAACGCTTCTCCGGCCTCGCGCTGGGCGTCGAGCGAGTTGAACTCCTGCTCGAGCCCCTCCTCGGTCGACTTGCGCGTGTAAACCGCACATTTCACCACCTGGGTCGGTTCCCGGTCCGCGGGTTTCGGCTTGGGCTGTGGTCGGTTGAGCCGGTTCGTGTGCGTGGTCATGCGGCACCTGCCTTATTGAGCTTGAAGAAGTGGAACCCGTTGCAGTGCGAGCCGGTAATTGCCTTGGCCACGGCGCTGAGCGAGAGGAACGTGCGTCCGTCGTACTCGAACCCGGCCGCGAGCACCTTCACGTGGATCGCGGTGCCCTTGTAAATGCGGGTGATGACACTTCCGGGCGAGGGCAGGCGCGCGTCGCTCGCTTCCTTGGGCACGGTGCCCGTGTGAACGGGGCCGGCGATGGCGGTACTTCCTTTGGGCGGGATCAGTCGGATGTCCGCGTCCCGGGCCAGTTCCGCAGCCCGGGTCCGTGCGCGTTGCGAGAGGTCGCCCTCGGCGAGCACCTGGATGCGCCACGCGATGCGGCGCACGAGCCACGTGCGGTTCCCGGTCGTGGTCGGCTCCCCGAACACCTCGGCGTACCGGGCGCGCAGCTCGGCGATCGTGAGCCGCGCGAGTGCGGCGAGTTCCCTGGTGACGTTGATCTGCACCCGCATCCTCCTCGAAAAACCTGTGGAATCGTGCCCTCGGCGGTGTTAACCGGCGGTCCCAGTGACGCTCTTTTCGGGCACCACAGCAAGTCCATTCGGGGACGATTCGGCTGGTTTTTCTGAGGTCGGTGGTGTGTCAGTGGGTGGCGGAAGGAGTTCCGAGCCGAGGCGCACGAGCCCGGTGGCGAGCAGGCGCGCGAGTTCGGCGGTGCGCGCGGCGGGTGTGAGTGTGGACGGGTCGCGTGTGGACGGCATCGGGGCACCTCGTGGGTGGCCCCAGCGCCCTTCGCGTCGCGACCGGCGGGCTGGCGGGAGAACAGAAAAAGTCTCTACCCGTTAATTACACCGAACCGAGATGAAGTGTTCAGAGAAGTGCGATCGAGGTATTGATCGCCCGGTGACCGTGCAATGCTGTTCGGCTCGAAAGTTGCGCGTGTGCGATCGCACGGAAGCAAGATGCGGCTTCGAACGGAGGGTACTATGGGCACGGGGGGCGGGCCGGTCACCGGTTGAGGACGTGATCCTGTCGCGCCTGATCACTCGGGCGTGTCGGTTGTTCGAGGTACTCAAGGACGCGGGCCCGGGCGCGCTACAGTCTCGCGCACTCGTCACTGCTCGCCGGTGCTGACGCCGGGGTGGCCGAGGTCACCGTGTTCGGCGAGGCGCGGAAGTGAGTAGACGGTTGCCCGTGAGTGTGAGAGCGAGATGAAAGCGCCCAGGCCGGTTCGAGATTTCGGTTGAGTGCGGAACCGAGGGAGAGCAAGATGGTGTGCGTACGCTCAATCCTCCCGCGGCCGCGGGCAATGGTGACTCCCCCTCCGTTGTGCAGGACCGCGCGTGAAACCCGTCCAGGCGCTGGCGCTCGTTCTCATCCCGTGCGCGGGCCTCATATCCCGGGGCGACCCGCCGACGCCTCCGTCCGCCCCAGCCAAAGGCAACGACGCCAAGCCCGTCGCCTACCAGAAGGGCATTCTCCCCTTCCTGAAAGCCCACTGCCTCGATTGCCACGGGGCGGGAAAGGGTAAGCCGAAGGCCGATCTGTCCTTCGCCAAGTACACGGACGACGCCTCGCTGGTCGCCGACCGCAAGGTGTGGGACAACGTCCGACACATGATCAAATCGCGCGAGATGCCGCCGAAAGAGCGGACCCAGCCAAAGGCGGAGGAAATCGACGCGGTGTCCGCTGCGATCCAGGGGGTGTTCGACCGGGCCGACGCGAACGCCAAACCGAACGCCGGACGGGTGACGATGCGGCGGCTCAATCGCACCGAGTACAACAACACCGTCCGCGACCTGATCGGTGTGACCTTCAAGCCGGCCGAAGACTTCCCGGCCGACGACGTGGGTTACGGGTTCGACAACATCGGCGACGTGCTGTCGGTGTCGCCCCTTTTGCTGGAGAAGTACCTGGTGGCGGCGGAAGCTATTCTCGACGAAGCCATCGTCATCGCCGACCCGCCCAAATTCGCCAAGCAGACCTTCGACACCATCCGCACCAACTCCACCACCAACGCGGGCGAACTGGGTAAGGTGGTCTCGTTCGAGGCCGGTGAATACCGCGTGCGGTGTACCGTCGGTGGCGATCACGTCGGCCCCGACCCGGTGAAGGTGATGCTGCGGGTGATGGGCGAGGACGTGAAGGCGTTCGAGGTGAAGGCGCCCGCCGACGAGCCCGAGGTGATCGAGGCGAAGCTGAAAGTGAAGCCGGGCACCGGCCGCGTCGGGGTGGCATTCCTCAACCCCGACCCCGACAAGAAACGGGTGCTGCACCTGAAAGCAGTTGAAGTGGAAGGGCCGTTCGACCCGCCGCCGGTGACGTACCCGGAGGTCCACAAGCGGCTGATGGCCCACAAGACCGGCGCCCAGCCCAGGGAAGCGGCTCGTGAGATCGTCACTCGATTCGCCACCCGCGCGTTCCGCCGGCCGGTGCGGGCCGAAGAGGTGGAGAAGTGCCTCGCCCTGTACGACGCGGCCGAGAAGAAGGGGCAGCGGTTCGAGGTGCGGGTGCGGGCGGCGCTGTACCGCGTGCTGGTCTCCCCGCACTTCCTCTTCCGCGTCGAACTCGACCCACCGAACGTCGCCCCCGGCACCACCTACCAGATCAGCGAGTACGAACTGGCCAGCCGGCTCTCGTACTTCCTCTGGAACAGCATGCCGGACGACGAGCTGTTCGCGCTGGCCGGCCAGGGGAAGTTGCGACAGCACCTGGAAGCCCAGGTGCGGCGGATGGTGAAGGACCCGAAGTCGCAGTCGTTCCTGCACGGCTTCGCCGAACAGTGGCTGACCCTGCGGAAGCTCGACCTGGCGTCGCCCGACCCGAAACTGTTCCCCAGTTTCACCCCGGCGCTCCGCGAGGCGATGCTCCGCGAGAGCCTGCTGTTCTTCGAGGCCGTCGTGCGGGACGACCGGAGCATCCCGGACCTGCTCGACGCCGACTTCACCTTCGTGAACGAGGAGCTGGCTCGGCACTACGGCATCGAGGGGGTGAAGGGGGCGGAGTTCGTGCGGGTGAAGGCCCCGGCCAACCGCGGCGGGATGCTCACCCACGCCGGCATCCTTACCCTGGCGTCGAACGCCACCCGCACGTCGCCGGTGAAGCGGGGCAAGTTCGTACTCGATCAACTGCTGAACACTCCCCCGCCGCCCCCGCCGCCCGAACTGAACATCCCCGAGCTGGAAGAGCAGAAGCAACTGAAGGGGACGCTGCGGCAGCAGATGGAGCAGCACCGGGCGAACGCCGTGTGCGCCTCGTGCCACCAGCGGATGGACCCGATCGGGTTCGCGTTCGAGAACTTCGACGCTGTGGGGGCGTGGCGGGAGAAAGACGGTAAGGCCGCGATCGACGCTTCCGGCGTGCTACCCGACGGGCGAACGTTCGACGGCCCCAACGGGTTGCGGAAACTGATGCGGGCGGACAAGGCCGCGTTCGTGAAGTGCGTGACCGAAAAGGTGTTCACCTACGCCCTCGGCCGCGGGCTGGAAGACTACGACCGCCGGGCGGTGAGCGCGATCGTGGCGGCGACCGGCAGGGCCGACGACAAGTTCTCCGCCCTGCTCACCGAGATCATCAATAGCGACCCGTTCCAGAAGCGAACTTCTCCGGAGCAGTGAGATGACAACCCGGCTCCTCTCCCGTCGGACGGTGTTACGCGGCACGGGCACGGTGGTGGCCCTACCGCTGTTGGAGTCACTACTGCCCCGCGGTATGGGGGCGGAAAAGGCCGCCACACCCCCGCGGCGGATGGCGTTCATTTACTCGCCGAACGGGGCCGTCATGCCCCACTGGACGCCGAAGAAGGAGGGGAGCGATTTCGAGTTGCCGACCTGCCTGGAACCGATGGCCGAGCACCGCAAGGACATGCTCGTGTTCAGCGGGCTGACGTGCGACAAGGCGCGGGCCAACGGCGACGGGGCCGGCGACCACGCCCGGGCGAGCGGGGCGTTCCTCACCGGCGCACAGGCGAAGAAGACCGCCGGGGCCAACTTCAAGGCCGGCCTGTCGGCCGACCAGCACGCGGCCCAAAAGCTCGGCGACCGCACCCGGTTGCCGTCGCTGGAACTGGCCGTCGAGAAGTACCGCGGGGCGGGCAACTGCGACAGCGGGTACTCGTGCGTGTACGAGCACACGATGTCGTGGCGGGACGCCACCACACCGGTGCCGCCGGAGGTGAACCCGCGGGCGGTGTTCGACCGCCTGTTCGCCGACAAGCCGAACGACCCGGAGACGGTCGCCCGAAACGAGTTGCGGGCGAGTGTGCTCGACGCGGTTCTCGACGACGCGAAGGATCTCGATCGCCGACTCGGTGGGAGCGACAAGAAGAAGCTCGACCAATATCTTTCGAGCGTGCGGGAACTGGAAAAGCGGGTGGCCCGCGCCGAACCGCTCTCTCCGACCGTTTTGCCGGACGACGTGTCCCGGCCCGCCGGTGTACCCGCCGACCTGACCGACCACATCCGCCTGCTGTACGACCTGATGGTGCTCGCCTTCCAGACCGACACCACCCGCATCTGCACGTTCATGCTCGGCCGCGAGGGGAGCGAGCAGAAGTACCGGATGATCGGGGTGAACGAGGGGCACCACACCATCTCGCACCACATGAACAAGAAGGACAACCTGGACAAACTCAAGCTCATCAACAGCTACTTGGTCACGCAGCTCGCCTACTTCACGAGCAAGTTGAAAGAAGTCAAGGAGGGCGACGGCACACTGCTCGACAACTGCATGATCGCCTACGGCAGCGCCATCGCCGACCCGAACCAACACGCCCACCACGACCTGCCGCTGCTGCTGGTCGGCCGCGGCGGCGGCACGATCAAGACCGGTCGTCACGTCCGCTACAAGAGCGACACCCCGCTGAACAACCTGTGGCTGGCGATGCTCGACCGCTTCGGTGCGCCGGCCAAACAGCTCGGCGACAGTACCGGCGTGTTGGACGGGTTGGCGTAACGAACGGAGACACGACGGCACGCGGGTGGCGCGGACCAAAGCACGCAGATCAACGCAGGAACAGAACCGTGAATTCCGACCACCGCCGCGTTCCCCCGCGGTTCTTTCTTGCCTCACCCGCGTGCCGTTTTCTGCTAATTGTTGGCCCCTTCTTCGCCTGGGCTGGGCTCCTGCCGGCCCAGGATCAACCACCGCCGACCGCCACGCTGGAACTGCTCCTTCCCGCCGGGGCGACGGCCACCGCGGACGGCAATGCGGTCGCGAGCCCCCGCGATTTCCCCATTGCCGACCTCAAACCGGGCGAAATCCGTCGCGTCAAAGTGGCCGTGAAGTTCGCCGACGGTACATCCGACGAACGACAGATTGACGTCTCCGCCGGCCAACGGCTCCGAATCGCTGTTCCTCAGCCGGGGCCGGAAAAGGCCGCCGTCATCGGGTCACACCCGCTCGTGCCGATCAACTCGGCCGCGGTATCGTCGGACGGCAAGTACATTGCCCTCGGTCTGGACGCCCGCACCGTCGTGCTATGGGACACCGCCGCCGGGCGCCCCGTGCGGACACTCGCCGGCCACCAGAAGCCGGTCCTGTCGGTCGCGTTCTCCCCCGACGGCACCAAACTGCTCTCCGGTTCGGCCGACACGACCGTCGTGCTGTGGGACGTCGAGACCGGCAAACCGTTGCGGACCTACAAGGGCCACGCCGGGGCCGTTGTGTCGGTCGCGTTCTCCCCGGACGGCAAGCGGTTCATTAGTGGATCGCCCGAGGGGTTAGCGATCCACTGGGAGACGGACACCGGCGAACAGGTCCACAAGCTCAAGTGGCGGGACATCCTGAGCGTGGCGTACAGCCCGAACGGGAACACGCTGGCCACGGCGTCGGTGGATTTCACCGCGACGCTGTGGGACGCCAAGACCGGCAAACAAAACGTTGTGTTGCGGGGCCACCGGGAAGACGTGAACTGCGTCACCTTCAGCCCGGACGGCAAGCGGGTGGCCACCGGGTCGTCCGATGACACCGGCGCGGTGTGGAACGCGGACACCGGCACCCGGGTCACCCGCGCCGGGCGACACACCGTCAACGTTCACTCGGTCGCGTTCACCCCGGACGGCAGGCGGGTCGTGACCGGCGAGCGGGAAGAACTCGTCATGATGTCGGACGCGGCCACGGGGGCACTCGTCCGCACGTTCGTCGGCCACGGCGCGGAAATTCTGTCGATCGTGCCCGCCCGCGACGGGAAGACCATGCTGACCGGCTCCCGCGACGGCACGGCACGGATCTGGGATCTGACCACCGGCCGCGAACTGCTCGCGCTCACCACCGACGGCACCGGGAAGGGGTGGGCGGTGGTCGGTCCCGACGGCCTGTTCGACGGGTCCGAGGGCGGACGCAAGGCGCTCGGTTACCGCTTCCCAAAGGGCGGATTCGGCGAGGTCGATCGGTTCTTCGCCGACGGCTTCCGCCCCGGTTTGTTGGCCGAAGTGTGGCGCGGCGAGCGGCCGTTCCCGGCCAAACCACTCGGCCGGAGCAAGCCCCCGCTCGTGAAACTTGTCACCCAGAAAGGGCGGGCTTCGACCGACCCGACGGCGCCCCTCACGGCCGACATCACTGACCGGGGAGACGGCATCGGTGCCGTCACAATTGAGAACAATGGCGTCCCCCTCAGCGTCCCGACGAAGGCGGAACCCGGATCGAAAGCGAACGTCACCCGCGTCACCTTCACCGTGCCGCTCGCACCCGGGGTGAACCGGATCAGCGTGCGAGCAGCCGACCGCGACAATTCGCGGGAGTCACCCGCGGCAGAGGTCGAGGTGACGCGACCGAGCGTTCCGGGGCAGCGGGGCCGGATGTATGTCGTCGCGGTCGGTGTCGGTGACGGCGCGAAGGGCGCCAAAGCGATCGCCGAACTTCTGCGGGACCGCGGCGGAAAGCTGTTCGACCGCGTGGACGTGGTGCCGGTGCTGGACAAGGAGGCCACCCGGACAACCATCGAGGACACCGTCAAGGATGTGGCTGAACTGTCCCGGCCGCAAGACACGCTCGTGGTGCTGCTGTGCGGATCCGGGGGCGTCGGCGAAAAGGCGTACCTCGCCCCGCACGACCTCCGCGCCGAAGAGGGGCTCTCGAAAAACGGTGTGCCCATCGACGACGTCGCGGCGGCACTGGGCGCCGCTCGCGCGCTGAACCGGGTGCTGGTGGTTGATGCCACCGCGTTCGGCGGGGATCAGAAGGGGCGGTCAGATTACGGTCTGCGCGGAGCGGTCGAACGGTGGGGGAGGTCGCACGGCATTCACTCGCTCGTCGCGGTCGGCTCGACGACTCCGGTACTCGCGGTAGTCCTATCGAACGCGGCAGGCAGTGATGCAGTCGACGTGACGGACTGGCTCCGCTCCGCTGCCGACCGAGTAGAACGGTCGGCGGGGAAAGTGACCGATGTCCGCTCGGACGTGTACGCCGGTACGAAAACGAAGGGATTTCCGCTTCTCGCTCCGGGCAAATGACTCTCAAAACTCGCAGTCGTCGCCTCCAAACAGCGGCTCACGAGTTCGTATCTCGTTCGGGGTGCGAGTCGAACCCGGTGTTAACTCGCGTGATTGTCTCTGGGCGAGACTCTGAGACTTTTCCGGAGAGAAATTCGGGGTCCGAGACGAAACGCTAGGGTTCGGCTCGCACCCCGAGATGTCTCGCTCGAACCCGAGACTTTTGTCACGCTTGGAATGTGGGCCAAAGTGCCTGAAAACGTGCAGAAAACGACGACAGCCAGGAGCACTCACTCCCGGCTGTGCGCGTTAACCTGTGTGTGCGATTATTCCGCACCTGCTGACTCAGCTCCCCGACTTGGATTCGAACCAAGAACCTAGCGGTTAACAGCCGCAAAGTCGGTGTTCGTTGGTCAGGGCTCAATCACTAGGAAAACAAGGCTTTTCGAGTTTGGCAGGTACCAATCCGGCGGACGGCACTTCCCTATAGATTACCGCGTTTCGCTTGGTTTTCTACAGATTCTCTGCCAGGAACTCTGCCACATCTCTGCCGACACGAGGCAGATGCATCGTGATGCTTCCACATCAATGAGAGATCGGCCCGATCGGGCGTGCGCTCGAATGGTCGCAGTTGCTCCTCGTGGACCCGCCAGAGCAAAACCTGTCAATTCTGTCATTTCGTCTTTAACGCTTCTGTGGTGTGGATGGCTTGCCGTCCTTCTCGCCCTTAACATCAAGCACGTCCGGATCGACGCCCCATTCCTCACAAAAATACCTGAAGCTCTCGGGGTTCACCTCTCGCCACTTTTTTGCTATGACCGTTGCGCGAATGATTAGGCTGCCATTGTAGGTTTTGAATGTGGCGCCGCTATGAACAACTATGTCCTGGCGCCGGCCGCGCGAGCCGGCCTTTTGTCCGCCGGGGGGATCAGGTTTACCGAACGGATCCACGCTGCTTGGGTTCTTATTCAGTGCATCGTCGATCACTTTGCTAAATTTGCCGCCCTCTAGGAGTTCGACAAAGCTAGATACGGACTTATCGACGAACCCTATTTTCTGAACGCTCAGCTCTTCGCTTTTGAGCGCTTGAACGAGGTAATGGAGGCCGAGGTGCCAATCGTCGTGGAAGCGGCCGTCGGTCAGCCCGCCCTTCGTTTTGAACCCTTCGCCTTTGAGGTACATGAGCCCCGCGTGCAAGCAGCAGTCGGGTTGCCCTTTGTCGGCCCCGCGGCGATAAGCATTCAGTGCCTGGTCATCGCTACGCAGGTAGACTTTCCCGCTCTGGTACCATTCCCCTTGCAGGAGGTCCGCTTCCGGGCTCCCGCGCTTGACTGCCTCCTCGAGTCTCGCTTTTGCCTTCTCGACATCTTTCCTGACGCCGAGACCGTCGGCAAACATAAGCGCAGTCATCCGCAGAGCCATAGTGTCGCCGAGTTCAACGGATTTTTCAAAAAGACCGAACGCGCGGGTGCGGTCTTGAGCCACGTTCAAGTTACCGTCGCCGAGGTAATAGCGGAACCCGAGTACTAGAATCGCGGCCGGGAAACCGCCTTCGGACGCCAACGTGAGGTGCGCGCGGGCCTTCTTGTAGTCTTTTGCGGCGTGACGATATTTGCCCATAACCTTGCTGCCGGCAAAAACGCTGTAAAGGTGAAAATGGGCCTGGGCAAGCCCTCGAGCTGCGGCCGACTCGAGAAGTTGGATGGCGCGCGCGATCACCTCAGGGTCTGCGGCTTCGGCATTGTCTTCGAGCAAGAAGAGACCTAACTCGATGTGCGCTTGGAGCACCCCGTTAGTGACCGCCCCCTCAAGGAGCGCCTTGATCGCCCGTCGCTCGTCTCGACTGAGCGGAGCGTCTTTGTTGTACAAGCGCCAAGCGCGTGTTAGTTGTGCGGGCCCGAAGCCGTGCGCCGCGCTCTCCGAGAAAAGGCGCTCAGCTTGCTCTTTGGCGGCGGCTTTCGAACCTGTTGTGAGGGACCCATTGTCGAGACAACGGGCTAGCAAATAACTTCCCAACCCGGCGGGCCGTCGCGCCCGGTTTGCTTGCCGCGCCCAGTAGCAAGCCTGGCTCGGATCCTTCTCAACCCCGAGCCCTTTTTCGTAGCACCAGCACAACGACGCGATCGCCCACACGTCGCCCATCATCGCGTTGCGCCGGAAGCACGCGAACTTTCGTACCCGTTCCTCTCGCTGTTCCTCCGCGTTCACCGCATGTCGGTAATCGGTTGCGGCGAGTGCGGCGAGGAACTCTGGGTAGGTGGTTCTTTGCTTGAACCGAGCTGCAGCCCGGTTCATCACCCCCGCGACCCCATCGTTACGGGAGGCAAACTCGGCGACGCTTTCGCTGTTCAGATCGACTTCGATTTCCGCTTTCGGGACCGACTGCGGGACGAAAATGAACATGCCGCTTCCGTCGCCGAACTGCGCAAACTGCGGCCGCACGGTCCCGTTGACGTTCTCAGATGTTGCTCGCGAAAGTGGGTCGTAGATGTCGAACACACTAGCCGCGTCTTTTTTCCGCAACTCGTTGATCAGGGCTGCGGTAAAACTCCCGTGAGTAGCTTTTAGATTTTCCCGGGTAGGTTGACGGCGGTCGCTGGCGACTACGATGGTGCGTGATTTGCCGGATGTGACGCTCTTCGGATCCCAGCGGTCCAGGTTGCCTGGTGTGGTCATGTACCCGCCGCAACAGGCGTCAGCGACGAAGACCGTGTGCTGGACGGCCGCCTTCTCCATCTGGGTGGTCAAACGCTGCATGTCCACGGCCTGCTCCGCCCATTGAGAGGCGTCGCTACCGTCGTTTACGTCGAGCCGAGCGTCTGCCGGGATCAGATAGCCGGTCTCCACGAATCCCTTTGATTCGATCACCTGACCGTGGCCGGAAAAGTAGACGACCAGTGCGTCCCGATCGCCCAACTCCTCGCCGTATTTGTGTATGGCCATCTCGATGGCTGCTTTGGTGGCCTGCGAACCGATGAGAGAGACGACGTGGTAGCCGTAGTGCCTCTCGAGTAATTCCCCCACCGCCCGCGCATCCGATTCGGAACGCGTTAAATTGGTCGCACCCGTGAGGTGCTCGTAGTCGTTGATCCCAATGACAAGGGCCACCACGCGACGGTACGGGAGCAATTGGTTCGCACCGCGGATCGGCTCTGGCCTTGCCTCTGAACGGCCATCGGGAACGGGAGCTTCTTTTCCTGCCTCTTGGGGCGGCTGCGCCACAGACGTTTCGTGTCTCTGCCGGCTCAGCCAGTAGACGCCCGCGCCACCGACGGTTGTTCCGATCGCTAAGAGGGCCGCCAGGAGCAGCCAGCGAACGGGGCTGGGCGAGTTCATAGTTTGGGCCTCAGACGGGAGTCGCCGTTGGCGGGCGTCGAGTGGGAAGGAGGGGCAGGCTCGCCGCCCGTTTTTTCACTATCGCGATGCTGAATCCAGTTTACCCGGAGTCGCGAAGCGCGGCTTGCGGTTAGTCGCTGAATGCCGGGGTGGCGGGTGACGTACGATCCTTTCCCTCGTTCAAACGCAATAATCGGTGCTGATCAGGTGACTTCGAAACTGCGCTCGCTCCGCAAGCGCAGTAAGGACACTCCTTGATACGCAGCCAGTCGAAACGACGACTCGGAGCGTGCCGGTAGTAACGATTTAACGTCCAGCGAGTTGGACCGACTCGAGCTCGCCGACGTGTTAAGGAGCTAAAGGCCATTACGCGAAATCGTCTGACATGCTCCGGGTCGCTCCGAGAAAAAACGAGAGCGTATCGCGGCACACGATTCAACGTGAGCCGCCGGCGGTCGAGGGCCCCTTGGCGTCGGCGCTCCACGCCCTCATGCGATCTCGGACGACTTCGTACAACGCGATCCCGAGAACGGCCAAGACGGGATTGCGGCTGAGCTCGAACGCGATATCGACCAACAGCTTGAACCGATCCGTAAATTCCCTGGCAATCGCCTCCATGTCTGGCTCCTTATGTCTTAACGGATGCACCGAGCTGGATACGTCACGAGTGGCCCCTATTACCGCAGCACACGCGACAAAACCTCAACAACGGACCAACGTGCATGTTGACGGGGCGGGCTACGTTAGAAACGGTGCGGGACAGTGAGGGGCTCGAACGCATCCGCTCAGAGCTTAAGGTGCTTCAGCTTCGAGCGCACGGGCAACCACTTGCGATCAACTTGAACAACGGTCGACTGCTGCCGGTACTCTAAAATTGCTTCGGGTGGGATGCGGATCGTACCTCGCCCGAGCCCGAACCGCTCGCACCTTAACCGGCCCGAACTGCACAATCGATAAACCAATGATGGGGACACGCCCAGCTCCTTTGCAGCAGCTTTTACCGTGTGCATATGAGTGGACCGTGTGGGAATAAGAATTAACAGGCGCAAACGCGCAGTTAGGTAGCACACCCCTACTCCGAAAGCCTCACGATATCTCCGTCGAACAATCCTCCGCCGTCCAACTCGTTACCAAACGCTGTCCACCCGGGCGTGGCACGCCTCGCGAACATGTCCAAATATGGTCCCGGGCTGGTCCTCTCGATCAGGGTGCGAACGGCCTCCGGTTTACGACTGTGGTCGGCCCGGTCGTGGACGATCCAGTTTCTGATCGAGCGATCGCGAAAGGTACAGCTCCCGCGCACACCTAGCAGGAGGAACTCGGCCGAACTCCTCCAGTACCACCCGGTCCCGAGTTGTGGCTTCACCCACACGAAGATGCTCCGGTACTCGAACCCCCAGGATTCCATGATGTTCCGGGCCGAGAACAGGAAGGAGTGTGTCACCCACAAGTGTAGATGTGAGTCGGGCGCGGCCAGCTCCCGCACCGGCAGCGCGGCGAGTTCTTCGAGGCTCATGGTCTGGTAGCGGGTGGCACCCCGTGGGGAACGGTCGTATTTCCAAGGCGGATCCGCGTATATGCATCCAAATTTTTCGCCGCGGTTAACGAGCGTGTCGAGTAGATCCACGATGAACCCCGTTGGCTCTGGGGTGTCAGGCGAGCGGGTAGACATTGCTGAAGCTCCTCGGTGTGTCGGTGGGATCGATCAGCAGCTCGAAAGCCGAGCACGGGTAAGGCGCCGCCGAGATGGCCCGGCGGCGTGATGAGAGTGGTTGTCAATTTCGGCTGTGTGATCGGAAGTGCGGCGCGTGTGATGACCGGCTAGAACGGGATGTCCGGATCCCGGACGGGCAGAATCAACCCTTTGTTTTCGAGCTCGGTCCGCAGGTCTCGGTCCCCCAGCTCCGTAGCGTCCCCTTCCTCCACAATGCTGCCGACGGTGATGCCAGGGTGTCCGAAAATGTACCCCTCGCGACCACCTTCTTCGATGCCGATCACACCCTGCTCGTCGACTCGCCGTTGCGCCTCGGCGCGGGCGCCATCGAGTGAGTGAGCATTGACGGACCGGGTGGAAAACATGCGCCCGTTCTTGAGGAACCAAACTGCATAGCTTCTTCGGGCTTTCATAAGCGCCACATTCGTGAGGTAGGAAATCGTCCCGCCATGTTCGAACGATGCCAGACGTCCATGTTTTGAAGGCATCGTGAGTCCCCGCACACCCGTAACGCGAGAACCGGAGACAAGACCGGCTACGGATTGCGAATCGGTGGAAGTGGTCAGCCGCCGTGGATCCGTTTGCGCTCGCAGTCACTCAGAATTGCGAACCTCTCGAGACCAGCGGTCGTGTGGATCAGAACCTCCTCGAACGCGTCGCGGAGCTCCTCGTCGCGCAAGAGCGACGCGAACACCTGAACGATCTTTTTTGCCGTCTCTCGTGCCGTATCGTTGATCAGTCGTTTTTCGCCCACTGAAGTCCCCTTTCAACGAAAAGCGGGCGGGGGTATTTAGAGCCCCGCCCGCACATTCGGTTCACTTCTGCGAGAGCCGCGTTACTTGCCTGCCCTTGAAGTCCCGAAGGGACCGTTCTGCACGGAGGCCAGAACGACCGGGACACTAGCCCGCATTGCTCCTTGCTCACCCTTGGCCGCCGGGAGCGTCTTCTGTTTCATCACCTCCTTCAGCTTGTCGACGCTCTTGCTGAACGCAGACAGATCCTCGCTGTAGAGCGACAGCGTGTTAAACCAGTTCGCAAGGCTCGGGCTGTCGAGGGCGGACGGGTACGAGTTGAACGTTTCGTCCCACTTCTGATGCATCTCCTGCAGCTTCTTCATGTTCTCGATGGTGCGCCGCAGGTTGGTCGCGTTCGCCCGCTGTGAACGGTCGTTGCCCTTTTCGCCGGCCTTGGCCTCACCGAACAGCTCCTGGCTCCGGCGCTCGCAGAGGGCAGTGGCTGCCTCGCACGTTTCGATCATGGTTGTGTAGTTGCTCTTCTCCACGTCGAGAGTTGCTGCGGCCAGCAGCCGGCGCCGCTCTTCGATCATTTCCCGGAAGACGGCCGGGGCGTCGCCCAACCGCTGCCGGAACGTGTCGAGGTGACCGCTCAACTTGGTCTCGTAGAGGCTCACGACCTCCTTGTTGCGGGCGAGCAGCGCCGCGTTAACCGTTTTGGCGCTGGCGACCGAGCGGTCCATGGCGTCCCACTTCTGGCGTTCGGCCGCGAACTCGGCCGTCGAGCGGGCCAACTCCTCGAGTCCGCTCTGGACCTTCGCGTCGAGCGTCTCGATGTCGCCTTTGAGCACCTCACCCTTGGTCGGAGGGGGCGCCTTCGAGGCAGCCGGTGCGGGCTCAGCGGCCGACGCCGAGCGCACGCTTACGGTGGCCCGAGCGACCAAAAGACCGACCGCTCCCGCGCCGATCGCGGCGAGCACCAACATGGTCTTCCACAGTGTCACAGGGCACCTCACGGGTACGAGAAAATGGAACACCGCCTATAGGCTCCGAGGACGCGGCAAGCTCAGACGCTTGTAATCGTCTTCGGACCAGGGCCTAAGCAAGAAGTCCTTCGGATCGCGCGGGGCCGGCGGGGCCTGGGGCGCCGCTGCCGGAACCAACGCTTTGAGCAGATCCGGAATGCGAACGCGGAACCGGAACGGTCGAAACGGGAGCGTCACCATGAACCCTTCGATGAACGGGTTACTTGGGGTCGGAAGGGGCAGCGATTGGATCATGGACGCCGTCACGTTCTCCACAGTGGTGAGTTGCTCGGACCACCCCATACTCGGGTTCTTGCCGCCCTGTGCGGAAGTGAGCCGCATGTACCCTTGCTGGTCCGAAAACACCTTCGCGCAATATTCAGCGTCCTCGCGCGACGGCTGGTTGAGCACGATCGTGGTCTTCATTAGCCCCGTCATGGCGTCGAATTTTTCTTTGCCGTGAACGGTCCGGCAGTGCGCGTGACTCTGGTACGCGAACAATGGACAAATACCCGTCTCTCTACCTTTAACTAGAGTAAGATCTAGGTTGATCCCCCCAGGCAGGAGAGCCAGTTCGTCGAGCAGGAGCAGGAGATACCGGTTGCGCACAACGGTGCTGAGGGCCCGCTGCTGGAGCACCACGAGCAAGTAGCGGACGATCGCTGCGAGCGTGGCGATCGACTTGTCGTCGTATGGCAGCGACAGGAGCGCGAACCGCTGCTTGAGGAACGAGCGGACCGACACGGCGCGCCCCCGGTCGTTCGAGTCCCACAGAGACGCCACGTACTCGTACTTGCCGACCTCGTTCATCAGTGACGACATCACCGAGAAACCCGACTCGGACCCGTTCACTAGCGTTAGGGCGTGGCGGCTCTGAGGGTGGCTCTTAAGGACCCCGCGGATGTTGTCAGCCGACATCCCCGACAGGAACACGTCCCGAGTCCGGACACGGGCGGGAGCTACCAGCCAGTGGCGCAGCATGATCGCGCGGAACACGTGTTGTGCGGCCTGGGCGAAGTACGGCTGCTGAAGGGTTTTTGGCACCTCGACGATGTTCGCCGCCGCCTGGGCGATGTCGCGCGGGTCCTCGAGATCGCCCATGAAGTCGTACCGGTCGCCCCAGAGGAATGGGTTCAAGTCGTACACCGGGGACCACTGGGGAAAGAGGCGAAAGATCTCGTAGAGGTCACGCTTCCCCCC
Organism: Gemmata massiliana; assembly: GCA_000531095.1. GTDB lineage: Bacteria > Planctomycetota > Planctomycetia > Gemmatales > Gemmataceae > Gemmata > Gemmata massiliana. The sequence goes on from HG799466.1 coordinate 827,326, forward strand.
ATCAAAGTCGACTGCCAGAATGTCGTACTCGGGTCGCGTCTTAATGAGCGCGGCAAGTGTCGCACGGAGAGCTTTCAGCATGACGCTCTTGCCGCTGCCGGGCGATCCGATGAACCGGATCCCGTGCCGAAGCGCCTCCATGTCGAGCCAAATGCCGCACCAGACCTGGTCGTTAGTCGTCATCGTTCCCCCGGTTTTTGGGCCTGCGGAACTGCCAACGGTGCTCGTTCTGGACCTCGTTGCGCGAGGCCGCAGTAGGGCCGCGCCAGTGCAGGAATCGCTCAGCCCGCGAGAAGCTCAGCCATAAAAACAAGGCGACCAGCACCAAGGTCTCGGTGTCCATTGCGGTCTCCGGCAAACGTGTTCGGGAGCTTAAAACGACTGCCCCTGTTGGGCGACGTGAGCGCGGTACGACCCGTACGCGGAGGCGATGAGGTACACCATGGCTGGCGTGCGGGACCACGCTTCGTCGTGCATGCCGAGCACGAGAGAAAGGGCCGCCTCCCACGAACGCGGCGAGGCGAAGAACAGATACGCGATGGCAACGAGGCTCTGGGGCACGAGGTACGCGAGCACGAACTGCACGCGCAGGCTCTCGCTCTCGTCCAGGTCGCAGTTGCGCCAGAAGAACACCGCGCCGGTGATCAGCGCAATCAGGAAGGCGTGGGCGTTTCCGTGCGGCACCACGTACATTGCGACCCCGGCGTGGAACGCGCCCAGAATGCGCAGGTACCCGCTGAAGAAGGCGTTCATAGCCGTGGCCCCTTTCTTGGTTGGTTGAGCTGCTGGCGCTGTTGTTCCACCAGAGGAGCCAGCTCCTTGGCCCCCTCGCCGACCAGCAACAAATGTCCCTTCGCTTTTCGCACTAACTTTGTGATCCGGGCGACCTCTGCGGAGTCGGTCATGCGAACATCGGCAATGACGAGTGATCCTTTCTTCGGTCCGCCCGGACTCGCGCGGCGGATGTGCTCGGCCACGCCGAGTTTGTCCATGAGCGACCCGCGCGTGCGTAGCCCACGCCAGAGCGCCACCATGTGCGGGGTGCGCGTGGCCGCCGCCACGAACTCCTTGGGAGTGAAAGACCCGTCGCCGCCGGTGCGGTCGATGCGGTAGACCTTGCGTCCATTGCCTTCGTAGGCCGCGATCACCGCCGCCCGCGTTTCGTGACTCTTGGTCCGGCCGGCGTCGTCGATCGTGACCCCGCCCGAGCCCACGAGTGACTGCACCCGCCGCAACTCACGGGCGTCGTGCCCACGGCCCGCCAGCGCCCGAGCCACCTGTTTGGAGGAGAGCTTGCCGTGCGTGCGGTAGGTTCCGGCCGTGAGCGCTTTGACGGCCCGGCGCTCCGTCTGTGCCTGCACGGCCCCGGTGAACTCCGCCTGCCCGCCGCCGAGGTCGCGCACCTTGGTCACGCCCAAGTGTTCGATGCGGGCCATCTCCTGACGGAACGCACGCACGAACACTCCCGGCCGCACGTGGGGCAGTGCCATGTGGGCTGCTGCCGCCTTCACGTCGCGGGTGCTGAACCGCAGGTTGCTGTCGCTGCAGAATCGGACCGCCGCGCGCACGCACTGCCGTGCGAACCGCCGCTGGCGCGACTTGGAGAGCCGAGTAATTTTGCGTTCGACCGCGCTCCGGAGTTGATAGACCGTGTTCTTGACGGCCTGACCCCACGAAACGTCCGGCTTGGGCGCCCGGGTTTCGCGGGCCGCGCGGTCACGGGCCCGAGGGCCCCGGGCCTTCATCTGTTTGAGGCGCTTGCGCACCTGGCGCGTGCGCTTGGGCCTCACCTTCTGGTCGATGCCCAGGGCGCGCATCGAGTGCCCCTTCGGCACGCACTTGATGCCGGCCTTTTGCCCAAGGTCGTAGGCGAGCCCCAGGTGCCATACGGCCTTGACCTGTTGCTGCGCGTTGTAGAGCCCCTTCCAGTCGATCGCGTAGTGCTTGCCGTTAGTCGCCTGTCCCATGTTGAGCGCGTACGCGCTGATCTGGGGTGACACCTCGCCGGCACGGGTGCGAAAGCCGCGATAGACCAAGTGGTACAGGTCAACTTTCACCTTCCGGGTGACCCGTTGCACCTTGGAGTGGCCGTTAACGTTGACCTTGCGGAACTCGGTGGTGCGGCCGTAGGCGTACCAGTTCTGTTCGCGCATCGCCCGGATCGCGTTACGTTCCAAGTACGAGAACGCTGTGTGCGGGTCGTTAAGAAGGCCGCGTTCCTTCATCGCGGCGGTCACGGTCCAGGGGACCGTGAAAGACATCCCCTCACCCTCTTTCAAGCGCGGGTGCGGACGGCGAAGCTGCACGCCCGCCAGGTTCTGCCCCCGACCGAGTCGCAGTACACCCGCGTGGTCGACGTAGCCCACGAAGCGACCGTTGCGGTACAGCATCGCTTTGTCGCCGAGCCCGAGCGCGGTTTGCTCGGGGATCTCGTACCGATCCATAGCGCCAGCGGATCGGTGCCCGTTGCGCCCGTGCATCGCGAAACCCATGACTGCCTCCGCTGTTACCTGAGGTTCTGCCACGAGCCGGTGTTCTTGGGCCTGCGCGTCGGCGCTGTCGGTTCTTCTGCTGCTTGGCCCTTGTCCGCCGCCTGCGGAGCGGCTTGAGGCGCAGCAAGCGCTGGCTCTCCCTGCGGCCTTGGCGCAAACAAAGCTTTGGGCGGGCCGGCGGCGGCAAGGACCGTAAACATCACCGCGAGCAGCATCCAGCGGTGCGCTCGAACCGCCGCCAAGGCCGGCCAAACCGCCTCAGCGATGGCCCTTCCGGCACCCATCAACCGGCCGGTCTTCAGGCGCGGCAGCGCGGGGCGCCAGCGCGTGTCGATGAGCTTCAGCGCGTGCGACCACTCGCGCGGCGAGGGCCTGGCGGCGGGGTCGCCGAGGAACGCCCGCTCGAACAACACGATCACCTCGGCCGGCAGAGTCTTGAACGCGGTCTCAACGCCGGGAGGCACTTTGGTGCCGTGCGGGTTGGTAAACATTGCGAATTCTTTACGCGCGACCCGCTCGGCCGCCGTGCCCGTGCCGCGCCCGAAGTTCCACGGGTACGACCCGCCCGTGAGTAACGGGAACAGCAGGCACGCTAAACTGTAGCGGTCGACATCGCGCGTAAACTCAACAGTTGATAGATTGATTGAGTGAAGCTCCGGGGGCAGGAACTCAAACACTGCTGCATCGCACCCGAAATAGGTGCCGCCCCAGTGAAACCCGAACGCGAGCGCGTCGACCCGGAAGACCGTTGGTCGCTTGGCGAACCGGGGCCAGTCGACGAGGTAGTTGCCCCCGTGTGAGTCGTTCTGCGTAATTCCCAGTCGCTCGAAGCGGGCGAACAGCCGAGCGAACTGTAGGGCCACCTCGCGCACCTCGCGCGGCCCCCAGTTGAGCCCTTGCGCGGCGCGCTCGGCCGGAATCACGACCTGCGTGTGCGGTGGCCCCGAGCCCTTCTTCATTCCGAAGCCCAGCGGAGTCTTTCGGTCCCGTGGGTCGAGCAGCGGCTCGTCGGGGAACGCGGCCCCTACGCTCGGGTCGGCCAGGGCAATGAGCGCCTCGATCTTGGCCCAATACGACGGGGGCCAGCTCCCGCCCACGGGCATCCCGGCGCAGCGAGCGGGGTCGTCTTTGAACCAGAACAGTTCGGTCTGCCCGCCGCTCACCCCGGCCGGGGTGAGGCGGACGGTGCACTGCTTAATGGGGGACCAGACCACGAGGTCGGCCATGGTGGAATCACCCGTTGAGGTCGTTGAGCTGGTCGATGACGGACTGTCGGTCTTCGGGCCGCGAATAACTGAGCTCGCGCACCGATGTGGCGACGATCTTCAGGAAGTCGAAGATCCGGAACGAGTTCATGTCCACCGGCTTAATGCGAACGGAAATCTGCTCGGCGACCCGTGGCTCCCAGTTGCCGAACCCGGCCGGGATCACCACCAGCTTCGGGTCCGCATGCTGGAGTTCTCGGAACTCCAGTAGGGCCCTACCGAAACGGTCTCCGAGTTTGAAGTCCGAGGCCAAGACAACGACGATGCCACCGACGGCAACGCCCCGGTCGTCCAGGTGCTCGCGGTAGTCCTTGCACACGCGGGCGATGCCCGGAACCACGGCGCCCCCGCTGTGCCCTTGCCGTACTCCACGTGCTGCGGCATCACGAAGTTCTTGGCGTGCTGGCAGTCGATGACCTTAAAATCTTCAGCACCGTAGCACAGCCCCACATCAACGAGGTTCGCGGCGAGCCGGTCTCCGGCGAGCACCGGGCCGATCGCGTTGGCCCCTTCATGGAACTGCATCTCGTACGGCTGCTCACTCGGGCTCGTGTCCCGCACGAGCAAGATCAGCCACCGGTCCGCGCTGCCCATGGACTCAAAATCAAGTTTGTCCAAGGCGTCGCGAATCGCCCGCGAGACGTCTACGTCCTCCGGAGTGTTCTCGATGGTCTGCGGTGCGGGAGATCTCAGGGGCGCGGTCAGAAGCTCCTTCGTTTTGTTCTTGCTGCCGGCCGGCCGGCCTCGGCCGCGCTTGGGGACTTCGGCCTTCGCGGCCGGCTCGTCGGTGCTCATGATGTCGTCCGAAATCGTGTCTGCTGGGTCTGCCACGGAGTTGGCTCCCGAGGGGCAAAGGTTACCTGTCTGTCGGCCACGTTTATTTGCGTCCGGCCGACGCAGTAATAATTCCGAAGTGCCTGATCGAAATGTGACGTCTGCCGAAAGAAATAATCGCCTGTGATGGGCTGTGCTTCTTGGTGAGCGGAAGCATTTTTCGAACTAACCACGTAAGAAGATCGCTGGCAGAACCGGCAGCTTCAGAGGGGCTCTCGTCTAGTTGGCAGCGGGTATGTGGAGATAAAGCAAATAAGAGACTGTCCCATAAGTTGATGGGCGTTCAGAACAATGGCCGAGATCGGAGCGATTTTTCTCGGGCTTTTTCGCTACTTAGTCCTTCGGTATACTGGGCGCCTGTCAACCTATGGGACGGTCTCTAAGAAAAACTGTGATATTTTACTGACAAAACATCTTGCATATCGCACAAGTTGATTAGCGTGTACCTTACGGTGCATGCTGTGGTATGAGCCCAATCGATCAAGATAATAAAATCTATAAGCAAACTGTAGCAAAACAGACACACCAGCCCTCTCAACCATCGCCGGCCGAGCCTGCGACCTCGCTGACGGATTCGGTCCTCGCCGATGCCCGCGGACCGAGCCTCGCGATGATGGAGGATTCAATACGGGCGGCGCTCGCAACCGCCCTCTCCGCTGCGATCGAGAGCCGCGAGCCGATCGACCCCTCGGTCTGGGCCGACAAGGAATTTGCAACCGGCGTCGCGAGATTGCCGAAGTGGGCCCACCACGACCCGTCGTTGCCCCATAACGTGCGGATGATGAACGAGGCGGTCGACTTGGTGATGGCCCAGTTCGAGAGCCTGCGGGAGTCTGGCCAGCCGCTACCGAAAACGTTGAGCCAAGAGTCTGACAGCGACGTTGCTACTGTATCCGGCAAATCTCCGGATCTCGGTTGCAAGCTGGTCGACAATTCTGGTTTTCTCGATGATGAGGCGTACGCTCGGATCGACGCCGCAGTTCAGCGCAGTATCGATAACGGAGAGCCGCCGGACCTGTCACACCGGAGGGACGACGGACCCGACCCGCTTGGCATCGACTGGGCGTGGGCCGGAGGACCGACGCCGGTTGACATACAAGCGGTAACTGCCGAGCCGGGTACAGGTGCTACCGTACCTAGTCTCCGCCCGCCCTACGTTTTCAAGATCGACGAGAAGTGACTGGCGGAGTACAAGCGGTGAAAGGCCGGTGGCCCGCTCCCAACGGACGGCCGACGGACTTGACCCGATCGGCATCAGTTGGGCGTGGGCGGAGAAATGCCGAGCGCTTGGGCTCCGGAGCGTGTTCAGGCATAGCCAAGGGCGCGAAACGACAGTGCATCCGGGCGCTCCCGATGCTGCAGGTGATGGGCACGGCACAGAGTCGTCAATCCGCCACGGTAAAGCGGCCGGGTTTAGAGAGCACCGCGTCTAGAGATGTGTAGGCTCATGGGTAATGAGGTTTCGGAACAACGAGCCACTGGAAGGGGCGAGATTGATGGGTCCCATCGGTCACGGCATTTCCGCTAAAGTGCGCCGCTTGTGGCGCCGCCCATCGCACGCGCAAATGGCAATACGTGAAACTTAATGCACCACGAAAAGGTTTGAGTGCAGGCCACTGGGCGCCAAATTTCCTATTGAAGCTGGCGGGGGAGTCCAAACTTCCAACTGGATGGCCTTTAGTGCCCGACGATCTTTTGACTGAATCCTCTCGGATCGCGGAGCTGATCAGTCTCCCGGTGGGCTGGTGCCGGCGCGGGCTGGAACACATTTACACAGATGATATCAGCGGGGCCGTCGGCGGTGAGACGCAACGGCAACAGAAAAATTTGCGCAGGCGCAATGAACGGGGGGATGAGTCCATTCAGTGGGGTCCCTACTCAGAGGCGGAAGTGAGAAGGCGGTCGTCATACTTGTTCGCTTCGAAGAAGATTCGTCGGTACCTGCTCGAATCGATCTCGGTTGAATGCTGGGTGGCGATACTCCGTCACGCCTCAAAAAAGAAACCAACCGATCTGAAACCCCCGGACACCGAGGATTATCGCATCTGGCGAGAGTCACGCGATGGGCTCGCAGACAAATCCGACGCCCAGGTGCGCCTTTTATGGATCCAGCGACAGATTGGACTGCGCCTTGGGACCGACGAAACCAATATCGGACGATGGGAGAGAGGTGAGACCGTACCCGGTGGCGATAAAGTGCTCGGCGCAGTTTTAATCGCTCTCCAAGCAGAGATCACAAGTATCGAATTTCCGGACCGCAAGGACATATTGTCTGCCGCTGCCGCTCGTACCCTCTCCCACATCGGCACCTGGGTGTACGAACAGAAGCAACGAAACGCTGCGAGTTTAGCAGGCGCCCCGCCCCAGGGTATGCCCTCGTTGCACGAAATTGCCATCGTGCGTGAGGCGTTGCGAGATAAATATTCTGAAGATCTATCGGAAGAAACGCCTTCCGCAGACGCCATGTCTAGAATTGAGATTTTGCTCGAGAGGGTTTCTAATATAATAGTCAAAAAATATCCGGAAATTAAAATAAAAAGCTCACGAGATGTTCACTCGATTGCAAAAAAATGGTGTACCTCTTACGTAATTTTCCGGATCGGGCTCGTCTGCGGTTGGCCACACCCTCAAACGTGGAACTGGAATAATGTCGATGCCAACGGACGATGACTCAGATCCCAATGTGGGTGATTCTGGTTTTCTCGATGATGAGGCGTACGCTCGGATCGACGCCGCAGTTCAGCGCAGTATCGATAACGGAGAGCCGCCGGACCTGACACACCGGAGGGACGACGGACCCGACCCGCTTGGCATCGACTGGGCGTGGGCCGGTGCAAAACTGGAGGTCGGTTCGCTCGGGGAACCGACCCCACCCACCAAACCATCCACCGCAACCGCTCGGCCGACTCGCGCACGGAACCGATCCAAGTATCTCCTCCCAGCAGCGCTTGCCGCAAGCATTGCTTTTGCGATTGTGGCGTGGGCAATTCTGCGCCCCCGTGACGAGGGACCGGAGACGGTCGGGCTCGATGTGAAACCGAGCAAAATTCAGCTCTTCGGCACTGAGCAGCCACAGCCAACTTTCGAGAGGAGTCCACTGTCCGGGTTCGTTGCCGCTGTGACGGTATCTCGGACGGGGGACGTGCAAGTGTGGCCGGCCGAAGGCGACCGGCCCGGTGTGCCGGTCGCGATCCGAAAAAGTGATCCGGCACGGATCGGGCCTCTCGCGGGCGACATCGAATATGTCGTTGTCGCCGTGACCGAGCAGCCCGCAACGGCAACTCTGATGCAACAGTTCCGCGGGACAGCGATAAGTGCCGAACAGCGGCCGGAACTCTCGGCACGAATCGCCGAAGTATTACGATCGCAGAATTACAAAAACATCGCCATCGGTCGCGCCGACTACACGCCTGGCCGTTGAGTGCGCTTGCGTCGGACACGCCAGATGCCTGCCGCACACATCAACGCTATCGCGACTAGCACTAACGTTGCTGCTATCGCGATCCGGCCGCCCGCTCCCGGCTGGCGGTTTTCTTCCGCTTCATTCAATTGTTGAGCGACCGGATCATTGCGGCCCGATAGATCCCCTGGGTCTCCGCTCATCACCCATCCTGCCCAATAAATTGGCGGCATCGGTTGAGGGCCCGCACATCGCCTCAGTGCCAGCTGTGCGTTTCGCAGCGCCACCAGTTTTTGCCCCTCACCGTGGGCCCAGAGGTTCTTGTAGAACTCGGCCATCAGCGCCCGCGTCTCCACGACCGGAACCTTCCACAGGCCTGACACCGTAGTGCGCGCGCCTGCGCCCTGGAGGGCTTGCTGAAGAGCCAGGGAACCCGCGTTGGGGACGACATCTCCGACCCCGCTCTCGCACACCGCGAGCGTAAACAAGTCAACCCCATGCAGGTCCAAGGCCGCGAGTTCCTCGCCAGTTAGCACCCCCCTGGAGGATTCGTTCGCGCGGTCGAGCGCGAGCCCGGCACGAAATTCAGAACTTTGCAGGAGGCCGTCGAGCTTTAGCGCCGCGTCCTTCGCTTCCTTTTTGTCGCTCCTCGGCCAGTTCGATTCGTTAAAGGGCGTCCAAAAGCCGTGGGTTTCAAGGTGCACGTACTTGTACCGCGGCCCTCCGCGGCCCGGGTCAAACGCCCCGCGGATGTTGTCGACGGACGCCTCCTCCCCTTTCAAAAACTTGGGCCGCGGCGCCGCGGGCGAGGACCGGCGAAACCCCTCCACCAGGGCCTCAAGGTGCTCTTTCGCGCCGTGGGCCTGTAGCGGGGTAAATGCCATGCGCTCCAAACCCGGGCGCACAGGGCCGTAGTTCACGAGCCCGACCACTAGGGCCCCGCCCCCACTGTTTTGTTTCGGCCGTGAGGTGCGGCGGAGCCATTGCTGGACTGAGGTCGCGTACCCGAACACGTACTCGTCGAGAAGCACGGATTCTGGCTTACCTGAATCACCGGGGAGTGCGGAAAAGGGAAGGCCGCTGACGGGTCCTTCGGGGGACACAATCACCGTTACGACACCCTTGAGGTGCGGTCTCAACGGCTGCCATAGGAGGTCGGAAAGTGCACGACCCGAGGCCGGGACCTGTCCCGCCGCGACAGTTTTTCGCCAGAGCGTGATCGCTTCCGAGATTGGCTTCTGTGGGCCCAGCGCAACGACCACCGGATCGTGGCCGCGCCGGAGCACAAAGGCGAGCATCCGAGTTTCGAAGTTCAACCTTCCCGGGACCTGCTCTTCGAGTTGGTGCCGGTACGCCACGTAGTCGATAACTGCGGCATCCGTCGGAAGTCGATCACGGATCGTCCGGACAACATCCGCTGATACTTGCCGCGGGGCCCACCAAATTCGGAAAGCCGCACCTCTAACTGCTCTTTGTCCCGGAGGTACCCTCTCAGGGCAACGTGCTCCGGTCCGTTCCCGTCTACGGCCTTCTCCGTGAGCGCCTTAATCACCGCGCATTTCGCAAGGTACTCGTCGACCAACCGCTGGGCCGACGGGTGCTCGCGGGCGAGGCGCTCCGCTTCGGTGCGTGAGTTAAAATGGCCCTTAAGGGAGGCGACCACCGGGTACAGTTCTGCTGCGGGCTTGTTGTGACTGACCGCCCACGTGAGGTAGGTATCGACGAACGAGGCTTCGCCCAGAAGGAACACGAGCCGTTGCCGCTTGCTCAGAGCGTCGAAGCTGTTGTCCCGCGCTGCCTGCGACTTTTGGGCCGCGCCCCGCATGCGTGCAAGTGCCTCATCGCGACGGCCCAGTTTCATTTGCGCGATCGCCGCGTTCCCTTCCAAGTTTAAAACCGACGGATGGGTATCTGGCAGCCTCTTGAGCAAATTTACAACGGCGCCTTCAAACAATCGCAGGGCTTCCTCCGGGTGGCCCAAATGAAGGTGGACCGTACCAAGGCTGCTGTTCAACTCGCTGTAGTAAGGATGGCTCGAGTCGAGCCCCGCCTTGTAGTAGCGGAGGGCGGTCTCGTATTCGGTTAGCGCCGTTTCGAGCTTTCCGGCCGCGGCGTACGCGTCACCCAGGTTGAAATGGCTCCGGCCGATCAGGGTGTCGTTTTTCACCGGTCCGTTTTCGAACTGCTTGCGTCGAAGCGCAAGAGCGCGACTGTGGCACTGAATTGCGGCGTCGCTGTCCGCCTCAGAGTTCAGCATCCGGGCCCGCTTACTGTGTAACATTCCGAGATTGTTAAACACATCGGCATGAGCCAGCAGGTTGCCACCGCGGAGACTCCTTTCTGCCTCGTTGTAATAGTTGACCGCCGTGTCGAAATCGTCGAGGTCTACGTAGAGCGAAGCAAAGTTCCTGAGAATGACAGCCCGTTGGGCTGGGTCAGCCGGGATACACTGCGCGTGGACGCTCAGCGCCTGGTTGTACAGCCGCACCGCTTCGGCGTGGCGGCCCTGCTGCGCGACCGCTCCGGCAAGGTTGCAGAGGGTTACAGCGTGTGCCGCACGCATTTCTTCACCCCCCTTGGAAAACGCTGCCTCCCCCTCCCGTAACTCACGAGCCGCCGCCTCCAAGTTTCCGACGGTCTTGTACGCCGTACCAAGGTTGACCGCCACAAGGGCATACTGATCGTTCGATTCCGTGAGCGTTTTGGCCACGATGTGTTTGGCACGCTGGAGCTTCGCGATCGCGGAGTCGTAGCGCCCAAGGGTGACGTCTTGTGTGCCCTGATCGTGGAGCACCATGGCGAACAGCGGGTGCTCCTCCCCGACCAGTGCGCGCGCGATCTTGGCCGCCCGGTCGAGCGACTCGGCGGCTTCGTGAAACTCGTGGGCCGCACTCAAGTACCTGCCCAGTTTAACGAGGCCGGTGACGAACTCCGTGTTATCGGGACCGGTGACCCTCTCCACAATCTGCAGATGGATCCTCTGGACTTTCGCCGCTGCGGGGTGTTTTCCCGCTGCGGCCAGGTCTGACGCCTCCTGGAACTTGGCACCGGCCGTGACCAGTTCCACGCGCTGGGGACGTTCAAGTTTCGCGCACGCCTGGGCCTCTAGCAACTCCAGCCTCGCGGTGACAATATGACAGTTTCTTGATTCGTCAAATAAGGCGTTCCGTGCGTCCAGGATTTTTTGACGGAACTCCACCGCCGTCTCGAACTCGCCGAACAGAGAGGCCGTCTGTGCGGCTTCGGTACAGGTAGCGATCCGCTGTTCGCTCAAGGGACCAAACAGCGTGCTCTCGAGCTCCGCTTTGCGGCGGAACAGCGGCGCGGCCTTTCGGTATTCGTACTTGCGAATGAATCCGGCGATTTCACTGGCGAGCTTCAACCGCTCCTCGACCGGATCGGCAGCCTGTCCCGAATGGGGGATGAGGATCAGGGCCGCCAGTGGGAACGTTACTGCCAAAACGGCTTGTCGAATTGAAGGCCTTACGGTGCGCGTCGTTGGCATAAAGCTGAAAGGTTTTTGGGCGGCGTGAGCCGGTAGCGCAAGTGAAGCCGCGTCCGAAGCGGCGCGGCGGTCAAGGCGCACGACGTCGTGCGCTACTCCAGTGCGAGGCAGGAACCATCAAATGTCTTCGCCTTTCGGTCACCTCGACTTGAGGAATCCCCGTAGAGAGGATCGCTCCTAGCGTCGCTGCACGTGTGCAGCGAGAGAATTTTCGGTTTTCAGTTTACTCCCTTCGTGGCCCGATTCGCCCAAACTCGAACGGAGAAAATCGTGATGTCCCCCAAGACTCAGTCTCTCGAGACGAACGACCTGACCGCACTGCTCGCATCACTTGCTACGAAAATCGGCATCGGAACCATGCGCATCGGTCCCGATGCCGAGGCCGCTTACCGGTGGCTGCGTGGCGAGATCTTGGCGACGGTGCTCTTTTTCGCCACTCGCTCCGGCTTTGCTCAACTGGCTGAAGATGCCTTCCACGAGGTGCTCATCCAAGCCATCCTAGCGAGTGACAAGTACGAACCCGGAGCCGTGGGTCACAAGGGATATTTTCGCAACCTGGCTAAGCTTAAGATGCTGACTTGGGTTGCGCGCGAGAAGCAGCTCATTAAACGCTCGAGCGCCATGTTGGGGGCCCTCGCATCGCGCCCTTCAACCAGCGATCGCGCGGATGAACGACTGGTGCTGCTCGAGGGCGCGATCCAACAACTGAGCGCCAGTGACCAATTGCTGGTCCGCCTTATGCTGCAGGACCTGTCAACAGCAGAGATCGCGACGTCCTTGGGATCCACGCGAGAGGCAGTTCGACAGCGGAGGGCTCGCCTCTCGCGAACTCTTCGCGAGCTCTTGAACCCACAGGCTGTTTTCGGTTCGGGTGCCGACAAGCACGGGGGCGAGCCTTTCGCGACTGCGGCTATTTAACAATTTTTGCGGCGGACGAGCCGGCACCTTCTTGCCCTACTCGTCCGCCGTGCCTGTTATGCAAAGGTACCATCACCGATTCGTTTAAAGTGCTCGGTAAGGATGCTCTGCCGCGCCGCACGCCACAGCGGTCCGCGCGCCTCCTCGCCCCGACGATACTGCTTCTGAAGAAACGCTGCCGCGTCCGCGACCGCCTTCTCTTCGAACTCGTGCCGCTGCTCGTTGGTGAGCGACGACCAGTACCGGTCGAACGACTCGGCCCTCAACTGATCGGCCCGCTCCGTCTCACTCACCTCGACCGGGACGGACGTTGCCGCGCCGGGCGCCGGCGCCGGAAGGGGCGGCGCAACAGCCGCTACGGTGTAGTCTTTGACGATGGCGGCATACAACCACCCGGGCCGGTTGCGGATGGCCCCCTCGCCTCCCCTCTCTTTCAGCTGGTCGAACAGCTGAACCTTCTCCCGAATCTTCTCGGGCGGGTGTTCGCGCAGCAGCTTTTGGGCGCTACGGGGGTTAAGGCCACGGCCTACCAAATCCCGAAGCAGTGGGTCGTGCTCGGAGTCGGTGCGCGGGAGCACCGCGAGCTTTTTCGTGGCCTTTACAAACACCGCTCGCCACTTCCCGCACCGCTCACGTACGAACCGTTCTTCGTCCGAAAGCGGGGCCAGAAATCCATTCGTTTCGAGCTCCGATATCGCCGGTGCGAGCTTCCGCTTGAGCTCCGAGTTCGAGTAGTTTTTCGACAGCCCGATGTGCTCGCACGCGAACACCTGGAGGTCGAACTCCCAGCGCCCGGTGTTGTAGAACCGCTTGTCCAGGAACCGGAACATGCGCTTCGAGATGGCACTCGTCAGGCTCTTGTAGAAATCGAAGTCCAGCTGCTTGATGTACCCGGCCTTGAAGCTCTGAAACACCTGGTCGCTCCACACGAACGACGAGAGCGCCTTCTCGGGTGCGTCCTTGGCCATCATGCGCCGCCGGGCGATCCGCTCCCGGTCGTACACGGTCACCGAGTTGAGCACGTGGAACGTCTCGGTCACCCAGCTCTTCTCGTCGTTCACCCACCACGATTTTCGGTACTGGAGCGTAACGCCGGTCCAGCGGTTGAGCCCGTCCTCGACGCGCCGGTACGACTTCGACTCGTCCCGCCATCCGAGCTTCTTGATGAGCTCGTACCGCGAGAAGTACACCTTGGGATCGGTGAACCCTTGCTCGACCGACAGCTTGATGAGCCCGAGCAGCAGTTCGTCGTCGAGAGCCGTGGGAAGACCGAACTTGTCGGCTGCGGTGATGACCAGCGTGCGGACCACGTCTTTGCCGGTCGAGGAGTCCTCAATGGTGTCGGTGAACTCGAGTGTCTTCTGATTGTCCGCAACCCGATCCGAGAGTGAGGCCAATGGGAATTCGGCGAAGTTCATCTCGTCCCGGAACCCGGAGTTCGGGTGGGCACTCGTGGGAATATTTGCACCTAACAGACGCTTAGGCATGTTCCTCCTGAACTCCATCTTAAAAAGACCACCACGAGTTATTGTAGTTTTATACATGTTTAAAAGAACAAAGTTGTCGGTCCGTTTCCTCAGCAAATCCAAGCAGTTAAGGGGTCGCTTTGTGCCTTGATTCCCGGTACTCGAGCTAAATCGTGCGTCCCAAATCCCGGTACTCTGTGCCCCAAATCCCGGTAGGATTGTGTCCGAAGTCCCGGTACGCCTGCCCGAAATCCCAGTACTCCCCTCTTCCGACCGTTCGCGACCGTGAAGCGTGCCTCGTTTCCCAGTACTTGTGTGCCCGAAATCCCGGTACCCCAGCCCCACTCCCCCTTCGGTCTCTGGGCCAACGCAATAGGCCGCATGGCCCACAAGCGAACGGCGCCAGTCGGTAGTGGCCCATGCGTCGGGATAGTCGTAAGTTATTGTGATGTCAGGTTCAACTCCTTCTGCGGCTCCGATTCCGCCGTGCCCTCGATGCGGTGCGACGCACGTGGTGCGTAACGGCCGGACCCACTCGGGTACCT
>HG799466.1:841781-855501 GCA_000531095.1 Gemmata massiliana
TGGTGATCGAAGCCGACGAGTTTATGGAGCTTCGTGGTTTCCAAAAGGATCAGGTGCAGTGGGTGTGGGTGGCTCTGGACGCGGACACCCGACGGGTGCTGGCGATGGTCCTCGGGGACCGATCCGCAGCCACCGCCCAGCGGCTCTGGAGGGCGTTACCTCGGGGGTACCGGACCGGGGTCACCGTGTACACCGACTTCCTGGCCTCGTACGCGGTGGCCATTCCTAAGGCCCGGCACCGCCCGGTCGGCAAGGACACCGGACGCACCGCACACATCGAGCGCTTCTGGCTCACCCTACGGCAACGGTGCGCACGATTCGTTCGTAAGACCATAACGTTCTCCAAGTGCCTCAGGAATCACCTCGGCGCTTTATGGTACTTCATCAGGCTTTACAACAAATCCCTACAGTGAAGCCACTACCCGCCAGTCTCGTGACGGTACTTTAACCGTGTTGAACCATTTACCACCAGCAGCGGCGCCTGTCATTCGAAATAGTGTCCCGGTCCCCGGTGGACCGGAGTTGCACGGTTTGAGGTGGGCGCTCTCGAGTCCCCCGGCACCCCGGGGCTCTCAGGGACGTTTGTTGGGTTTCGGCTCTGGGCTTCAGGCCTGTCCCCCGGTGGACCAGAGTACCGGGGGGGGGCGGCAGTGTCGTGGGAGTTATTTTTCTCCTGGCCGTGCGGCAGTGAGCCGGTGCCCCGGTGTGCCGGGGGAGTCACGTTTCGGCCGGAGACCTCGCTCAGTTGAGCCCCGGTGCTCCGGGGGACTGATCGGTTGCCCACGCGGCGTCACGCCATAGGACTCTTCCGGTTCCCCGGGCTACCGGGGAAGTGCGTCTCAACGGGCCGGTCGGGGCAACTCGGTGTGCCGGTGCACCGGGGGAGCGAGGCGGATCGCTGCCGTGCGCAAGAAAAACTGATCGAGATCCGCGGCTCGGCGCGTCGTTAAACCGCCTGGTAGGGGCGAAGTGAGGATTACGAGGGCCGATCCGACGTCGAGGGTAGGGGGCGATCTCAAAATCGTTCTGGGCCAAATTAGGTGTGCCCGAAATCCCGGTACGAGACAGTGCGATCTTCGCCGGCTGAGCGTCTCCCGGTGCACCGGGGGTAGGAGAGGGGACGGATGCTGTGTCTGCCGGTACTCCGGGGGACCGTGAGTGATGCGAAAACAGTTCGCTTGAATGAGGCCCGGTGCACCGGGGGAAAGCTAAACGGGATTGGAGCGCCGGCACTCGGATCCCCGGTGTAGTGGGGGACTCGTTGCCGGAACCATTTTCCCTCTTGTCCGGTTCCCCGGAGTACCGGAATACTTGGCCTGTGTTTAGGTTTTCCGGGGCGGGCGTATCGAGGATATGAAATTTCGAGAGACTCAGGTCATTGTGTTTGCGAACCAGAAAGGGGGATGCGGGAAAACGAGCTCTCTCGTTTCTACCGCCGCAGCGTTTGCGGCGTCTGGTTACTCTGTGTGCGTGGTCGACACCGACCCGCAATGTGATTCCACGGGCAATTTGGGTGTCGATCCCGATGCGATGATCCGGCAGCGCCGGTACACGCTTGCCGACGCGTACCTGTCGAAGGTTCCGGCGGCCCAAATCGCGGTCACACCGGAGGACCGGTTCGGCGGCCTCATCTCCGTCGTGCCGGGCCACCGCGCGCTCTCGTCCGTCGAAATCCGTTTGGAGCGAGAGGTGTTCGGGCTCATGGTCTACAACGGCATCAGCGAAGATAGCATGGAGGAGCTGCGCCAGGAGCACCGGTTCCGACTGCGAGCGTCGCTCGACTCGTTGCGTGGCCAGTTCGACGTGGTCCTCATCGACACGCCCCCAAACCTGGGGTTCCTGATGACCTCGGCCCTCATCGCCGCCGACTGGTGCGTGATCCCGACGTTCCCGAGCGGGTACGATCTGAAGGCGCTACAGGTGATCACGAGGACCGTCGAGAAGATTCGAAAATCGTACAACCCGGGCCTCAGTCTCGCCGGGGTGCTACTCGGAAACTACGACCGTAAGGCAATCCTTGATAAAGAAATTCATGTGGCCTTATGTAAGCGGTTCACACCGGCACTGGTGTTCGCAACAACCATCGGTCGTTCGGTGCGCTTCCGGGAATCGACGGAGCGGGGCATCACGATTTTCGAACACCCGGACGGAAAGGAGCAGGCGGCCAACTGTGCGTCGCTCGTTAAGGAGATGATCAACCGGGGGGCCAAGGGTGCGTTCGGCGCAACGCTGAACCCGTTCCCGGGTACCGAACTCGTCGAGCAGGTGATCGACTCTGGCTTGGAGGATGTGGAGGCGGTCAATGGCTAACAAGTACCGGCCCGGCCTCTCTGACACGTTCACCCTGGATGTGGCCCCGATAACCGACCTCGGCGACTACTTGGCGGAGGTGGGGCCGAGTCCGGTGGCGCCGAAGCGGGTAGGGGAGGCGGCCGCCCCGAGTCGTGCCGCACCTGTGGTCCGGAAGCCAAAGGTTTCCAGCGAGTCCCCGCCAATCAGTTCGGCACCTGCATTCA
Organism: Gemmata massiliana; assembly: GCA_000531095.1. Taxonomy (GTDB): domain Bacteria; phylum Planctomycetota; class Planctomycetia; order Gemmatales; family Gemmataceae; genus Gemmata; species Gemmata massiliana. The sequence continues at coordinate 844,298 of HG799466.1, forward strand.
CCCCTTCAACGATTTCGGCGAATGCCGACGCGCACAAAGTGGGGGAACGGCTTCCACCTCCACCGGTCGTTTCTCAGGCGGCGGTAGAGCAGTCCCCTTTTGTCGAGTCTCGGCCCCCGCGGCACACCGGGCCCCGGCGCGAGATCAACATGTCGCCCGAAGCACTTCGCATGTCCGACGAACTTCTCGAACTGATCCGCAACGGGAGCGGGCAACGCGATACAAAACCCAACGAGCTAATCCACGCGCTGCTGTTGCTCGCTTACGAGGTAAAAGACGATATCGACCCGCACACGCTACCGAAGCGGGGGCGGTGGGGTACGCCGACGGCCCGGGCTTACCCGTTTGAGATCAAGAGCGCTTTGCTCCGAGCGCTTCGACTTAAACACGCGAACGCTGTATAGCGAGGGCTCTGATTACGAGCGGCAGCTCCTACGCTACCGCTCGCAATCAGTGAGCGCTTAGCTCATTGGTTTTTGGGTGTAAGTCCCGCGAGGCGTTTCGAGCTTGGTTGGCTCTTTATCTTGCTTTTCGATCGATTCCCACAGAGCTTTTGCTGAAGGCGACTCCCCGGTCTTGTGAGTCAGCTTGATCGTGCGGGCCTTCACGTCGTACTCCGCTTTGGCCACGCCGGGCACCTTCAGCAGAGCCGTCCCAAGTTGCTTCGCACACCCGGCGCAATCCATCTCGGGGATGGTAATGATACTCGCAGGTGCAGGAGCGGGAGCCGGCTGTTGCGCGCGCCCTGTAAGAGTGAGCAGAGCGACCACCGCTAGAGCAGCCAGCGAACGACTCATCGTCATTATGTGAACTCCTTTTCAGAATCAGTTCTTTACCGCCCGACCTTCGGGCGGTAACCAACGCCGGCGGTTCGTCTCGGATCGCCGGCGACTGGTTTTAGGCGCCACGGGATAGCCTCCGCCCCTGTGACATAAGTCTTCAAGGCGGACGCGGGCCCGAGCTCGGTGTTCAGAACGCTGCCCGAACCGGGCACCCGGGGCCTGTTCACTTCTTGTCCTTGCCCTTACCGTCGTCCTTTTTGTCATCTTCTTCGGGGGCCGGCGGCTCCTTACCAAACTTCGCCTTGTATTCGGCCGCGTATTTGGCCTGAAGGCCGGGGTTGCACTTGAAGCAGCTGGTTTTCACCCGGTTGTGCTCGCACCAGTTCCCCTTCGCCTTTTCCGCCTCCCGGTACTTCTTGCTGCACAGGTCGCACACGGCCTCGGGGAGACCGTGCTCGTCGCACCACCACCCGCTGTGGGCCCCTTCCTCCTTCTTGGTCTCGTCCTTCTTGGTGTCGGCCTTGGCAACCGGCTTGTCCTTGGGCGCGTCCTTCGACGCCCCGGTCGTGCTGGCCGTGGACCCGCACCCGCTGGCGAACACCGCGAGCGCGGCGATCAGGGCAAGTGTGGCCCCATTTCTTGTCAAAGACCCTGTCATATTGAGCCCTTTCACACTTAAGAAAGCGGGACCGGGACGCCCGCGGAACCGCTCCGCGCCGCCTCGACCCCCTCGTCGTCCGACCCCACATCCAGACCGAGCAAGCCCCGGGCTGTACGTTCGTTCGCCCGGAACGCCCGGACGAGTACCCACAGCAGGCCGTGGGCGGTCGCGTCGAACACCAGGTACAGCACCCGCAGGACCAGCAGCGACATGACCATCGCCCCGATCACCCCGCCGATTACAACCGTGGCCAGCGGGCGCTGCACTTCCGCGCCCTGCCCGGTCGAGAACGCCATCGGCAGGAACCCCAGGCTGGCGACCAGGGTGGTCATCAGCACCGGCCGCAGCCGGGTGAGGGACGCCTGCCGGATCGCGTCGGGCACCGGCACCCCCTGCTGGCGGAGCTGGCGCACGTAGCTGACCAGGATCATGTCGTCGAGCACCGCGACCCCGGACAGAGCGATGAACCCGATGATCGCCGAGATCGACAGCGGCATGTCGCGCAGCCACAGGGCGAGGATCCCGCCGACCCACCCGAACGGCACCCCGGTGAACACCCGAAGCGCGTCGACCACGTTGTGGTAGGTGAAGTAGAGCAGGGTAAATATCAGCACCACCGCCACCGGCACCACGATCATCAGCCGGTTCCGGGCCCGCTCGTAGTTCTCGAACTGCCCGCCCCACTCCAGCCGGTAGCGCCCTTTCGGCAGCTCCACCCGCTCGGCGACCTGCTGCCGCGCCTCTGCTACGAACGTGCCCATGTCGCGGCCGCGGATGTTTGCCGTGACGGTGATACGCCGCTGCCCCCACTCGCGGGTGACCGTCACCGGTCCGCTCACCACCCGCACGTCGGCCAACCGGGCGAGGGGAACGCGCTGCCCGTCCGGCGTGGCGATCAGCACCGACCCGATCGCCTCTGGCGTCCCCGCCAGCGGTCCGGCAGTCGCACCACCAGCGGGAACCGGAGCTGCCCCTCGACCACCTCGGCCACCGGCAGGGTCCCGATCGCCCGGACCACGTCGGTCACGGCCTTGGCCGACACCCCGTACCGGGCGAGTTCGTCTTGGCGCACCTTGATCTGGAGCACCGGCTGGCCGGTCATCTGCTCGACCCGCACGTCGGCGGCCCCGTCGATTCGCTTGAGGACCGTCTCGATCTCGGCCGCCTTCGCGGCTAGCACGTCGAAATCGTCGCCGTACAGCTTCACCCCCAGGTCGGCCCGCACCCCGGAGGTCATCTCGTTCATCCGCATCTCGATCGGTTGCGAGAACTCCCCCTTCTGGCCGGGAACGGCGCGGAACTCCTTCTCCAAGAGCCCGACCAGCTCGGCCTGTGTCTTGGCCCGGGTCCACTTCTCCCGCGGGTGCAGCGTGATGAACAGGTCACTGATCTCGGTGCCCATCGGATCGGTGGCCACCTCGGCGGTGCCGACCCGGCTCCAGGCGTGCTTCACCTCGTCCGGGAACTTCTCCCGCGCGATCCGCTCCATGGCCGCGTTCACCCGGTTCGACTCGGCCAGGTCGGTCCCGGCCAGTCGGACCACGTTCATGGTGATCGAGCCCTCGGATAGCTTGGGCACGAACTCCGAGCCCAGGTGCGGGGCGATCATCCCGAACACCACCACCAGAGCGCCGGCGGCGCCGGCGAACACCGGCACCGGGTGGGCCATGCTCAGCCGCAGCACTGGCCGGTACAGGGCCAGGGCCAGCCGCATGAGCAGCGGCTCCCGCTCCTCGATCCGCCGCGGGAGCAGATAGCTCGCGAGCACCGGCATGAACGTCATCGACAGGATCATCGATCCGAGGAGGGCGAAGATGACGGTCAGGGCCATCGGGCGAAACAGCTTGCCCTCGACTCCTTCCAGGGTGAGGATCGGCAGGTACACGATCATGATGATGAGCTCGCCGAACAGGGTCGGCTTGCGCACCTCCACGGCCGCGTCCCGCACCACCTCCCGCTTGGTGCGCCCCTCCAACTCGCCCTGGGCGATGTGCCGGACGCAGTTCTCGATCATCACCACGGAACTGTCCACTACCATCCCGAAGTCGAGCGCCCCGAGGCTCAGGAGGCTGGCCGCGATCCCGAACCGCCACATGCCGGTGAACGCGAACAGCATCGACAGTGGAATGGCCAGCGCCACGATGAACGCGGCCCGCAGGTTGCCCAGGAACAGGAACAGCACCGAGACCACCAGCAGGCCGGCCTCGAAGAGGTTCTTGCGCACCGTCGCGATCACCACCGTCACCAGTTCGGTGCGGTCGTAGACCACCGTCACCTCCACGTCCGGCGGCAGGCTCGGCCGCAGGTCGTCGAGCTTCGCCCGCAGCGCGGAGGCGACCGTCTTGGAGTTCTCACCCATGGTCAAGAACGCCAGCCCGAGCACGGCCTCGCCCCGCCCGTCGGCGGTAACGGACCCGCGGCGCACCTCGTACCCCAGCTCCACATCGGCCACCTGCCCGACGGTGACGGGGACCCCGTCCCGGGCGGTGACCACGATCCGTCGGATCTGCTCCAGGTCGGCGGTGCGGGCCAGGCCGTGCACGAGCAGGAACTGGTTGCCCCGGGTGACCCCGCCGCCCCCGACGTTCTGATTGTTCCGCTCGAGCGCCTCGACCACCGCGTCGAACGTGAGCCCGTGCTTAAACAGCCGGTCCGGGTCCGGGCGCACCTGGTACTGCTTTTCGCATCCGCCCCAGGCGTTCACCTCGGCGACCCCGGGGACGGTCCGCAGGGCCGGGCGGACCGACCAGTCGTGGACGGTCCGCAGGTAGGTCAGTTTCTCGACCCGCTCGGCCTCGCTCGCGGCCCAGTAGTCCCAGCCCTTGAGGGCGACGGTGTAGTGGAACACCTCGCCCAGGCCGGTCGACACCGGGCCGAGCCGGGGGCGCGGCACCCCGGCGGGGAGCTCGACCGCGTTCAGCCGCTCGGCGATGAGCTGCCGGGCCAAGTAGATGTCGGCACCGTCCTCGAACGTGACGACTACCTGGGACAGCCCGAACTTGGACACCGACCGGAGGATGGTGATCCGGGGCAGCCCGCCGAGGGCCTGCTCGACGGGGAACGTGATCTGCGTCTCCACCTCCTCCGGGCCGAGGGACGGAGCCGTGGTGTTGATCTGCACTTGCACTGGGGTGGTGTCCGGGAACGCGTCCACGTCCAGCCGGCCCAAGGCAAACGCCCCGCCGGCGGCGAACGCGACCGCCCCGAGCAGGACGAGGAACCGGCCCTTCAGCGAAGCGTCGATGATCCAGTTGAGCACGCGCCATCCCCTTTTCGGGTGAACGTTAATCAGGCACAGGCATTTGCGGAACGACCCGACCGGGCCGTCAGTTTTTCACCGCACATCACCCCGCGCCGAGGTCGTTCTTCAGCAGCTCGGACCGCAGGACGCCGCTGTTGGCGGTCGCCACCCACTCGCCCGGAACCAGGCCGGCGGCGATCTCGGTCACGGGCCCGGTCGCGGCCGGCACGTCCTTCGCCCCGGGGCGCACCTTGCGGACGTGGAACACCTTCGGCGCGTCCGGCTTCTCGTAGTCGCGGTCGCGGACGAACACGATGTGACAGCACCCTTCCCAGTGGAGCGCCCCGGACGGGATCACCACCGCTTCCGGTTCGCTCCGGAGCACCACTTCGGCCGTGCCGAACGTGTTCGCGTGGTGGCGGTCGGACGGGTTCGGCAGGTCCACCCGAACGGGAACGGTGCGGGCCTTCTCGTCCGCCGCCGGGCTGACCCAAACGACGGTCCCGAGGTCCCACCCCGACGGCCCGGCGTGGCCCGCGTGGCGGAACCGCACCGGGTGACCGGGCTTCACCCGGTTGGCGTCCTCCGGACGGACCCGGAGGGTGAGCCACATGTGGGCGGTATCGGCCACTGTGAAGAGGGGCCTGGTCGGGTCCGTAGCCTCGTCCGCCACGGCCGTGCGGGCGACCACTTCTCCGTCGAGCGGGGCGGTGACCGGAAGCAGGTTACTCGAGGCGGTCCGTCCGACGAGCGAGCGGGCCAGCGGCTCGGGCAGGCCGAGGAACTGCATCCGCCCGGCCAGTTCTGCCGGCGCGAGCCCGCGGACGGTCGCGGCTTTGAGCGGCAACCCCAGGTTGGCGAGGGTCTGCTCGGCGGCGAGCACCCGCACCTCGGCCTCTTCGACCGCCGCCTCAGCCGCTTGGAGATCCTTGCCCGGAACCGTCGTACCGGCCACCATCCGGAGCTTGGCCAGGGTCTCCCGCCGAAGGTCGAGTTGAACGAGCGCCTGTTGGAACTCAGTTTTCGCCTTACCCACTTCGGCCGCGTCGACGAGCGCCAGGAGCTCTCCCGCGCGAACCTTATCACCGGCATCGCGGAGGACCCGCCAAACGGTGCCACCGGCCCGCGGCGTCACCCGGGCCATACGGGTCGGGTCGTAGGTGATCTCCCCGGTCGTCTGGATCGCCTCGCTGACCGCCCCACGGGTCACGGGAGCGACCTCCAAACCGAGCCGCCGGGCCATCTCGTCGGTCGGGAGCTGGATGCGGCGCGTGTGCTTCTTGCACTTGGGGTCGTTCTCCTCTCGTTGGGCAAAGCCGAGCGCCCGGGCCGCCAAGGCGCGGTCGGCGTCGGATCCGGTCGGCCGGGTCGCGAGCTGGACCACGTCCGGGTGGCAGAGCGGGCAGTCGGCGACGCCGTGATCTCGACACTGTTTGTATGCCGCTCCCCGGGGCAGCAATTCGGGGTGGCACTCAACGCACGCGGACTCGGGAACGCCGTGCTCCGAGCACCAATCGTCGAGTTCCGCCGTGGCCCCGGTTCGGAGTGCGGATGCCTTCGGAACGTGCCAGCCGGTGGCCCCGCCGAGGGACACCACCCCGACCGCGACGCCGATCACGCAGGCGACAGCGACGGCGGCCGACGCGATCCGTCCCCAAACACGGCGCGAGCGGGGCGGTGGGTGAATGGGGCGATCGCTTCGTGTCTGCGGTTCGCCGGTCGGTGCCGGGGGCTCAGAGGGTGACATTAGTTTCTCCTCAGGTTGAATTGGGTCGTCGTAAGGGTTAGCGGTCTGCGGTCGTGCGCGTCAGCTCGACGAGGAGCGACTTGCTCCCCTTGGTGGCCAGTACGTCACCGGGCGCGACCCCGGCTAGGATCTCCGCGTTCACATTGTCCCGACCGCCGAGAGTGACGAGGCGCGCGTGAAACGCCTTGGGGCCGTCCGGCTGAAGGAAGCCCGGGTCCCGGACAAACACAATCGACCGGCCGCGGAAGGTGTGCACCGCCTCGTGCGGAACGACCACAGCGCTCGGCGCCTCCCGAAACACCACCCGACCGCGGCCGAGGGTAGCTGCCCGGAGCCGTCCGGCAGCGTTGTCTGCCTCGGCCCGCACCGGTACGGTTCGGGTCGTCTCGTCGGCTGCGCTTGCTACCCAGACCACCCGGGCCGGGAACTCGCGCGACTCGCCGTCCGAGCGGAAGAAAACCTTCTGGCCGATCGCCGCCCGCTGGGACTCCGCCGCGGCTACGTGCAGGGTGACCCACACCCGGCTTGGGTCGACGACCGTGAACAGGGTCTTACCGGCCTCGGTCGTCTCGCCCGCGACCGCGTCGGTGGACACAACCACCCCTGCGAACGGAGCACGGACCGGAAGCAGGGTTGCGGTCGTGTCCGGAGCATCCGGGCGAACCGACGGAGGGATACCTAAATAGCGGAGGCTTTCGGCGAGGTCGGCCGGTGGCAGGGACCGGTACTCGGCAGGGATGACCGGCAGACCGAGGTTGTTGAGCTCTTGGGCGGTCGCGAGCACCCGGACCTCACCCTCCTTCAGTGCGGCCTCGGCCTCCCGGACCGCGGCCGCAGAAGCAACCGTTTTGGCCCCGGCCAAGTCGTCTCGGGTCCGCTCGCGGAGCCGGACCTGAACGAGCGCCTGCTGGAACTCGGCCTTCGCCCTGCCTACCGCGGCCGAATCGACGAGCGCGACCACTTCACCCGCCCGCACGAGATCACCCGGCGCTTTGCAAACCCGCCGCGTCACCCCGCTCGCCCGTGCGGACAGACGGGCGACGCGGCTCGGATCGAACGCGATCTCTCCTGCGGCCGTTGCCTCTTCGGTCAGCCCCGAGTTCCACGCAACGGTCGTGTCGATTCCGAGCACGCGGGCTGCTTCCGGCTCGACCTCGATCCGCGCATTTTGGCCCGGCAGCACCGATGCGGCGTCCGAGCTGGGCGTCAGCCGCACTGTCAGTCGCGCGGCGTTTTCGTTGGTGGCCGCGGCTCCCTCTGAGGCGGCCCCTTCGGTGAAACTCCACCCGGTCGTGTGGCCCCAATACGCCGTACCTCCGAGCACGACGAGGACCACGGCGGTTGGAATCCACCTCAGCAACCGAAGCACCGGGCCTGTTCGGGCCGGGCTGTGAGTCGACGGAGAGACGTGAAGACTCTCCGAGAGTGCGCCCATTGAAGGCCCTCTTCGGGTCAGTAATCGGGGTGACGGATTGTGGGATGCGAACTGGTGCGCGGTGCGGCCGGCTGGGCCCACCCAACGCATGTGAATTAACGAAAGGGTCTGAAACTAGATCAAAAGAGCGCAGTGCGAAATGAAGAGTGGCGGCGCGGCGGCCGGGAGGACCTTAACGGGCACGCGTCCGGGAGCAATAACGGTCAGCTCGATTGGGGCGCTAAGTGCGTCGGCGGTGAGCAGATCACACGACACCGCGACAACAGGGCCAGCGAACTCGAACACAACGGCGCCGACCGCGGCCGGACACCCCGGCCAGTGCTCGCCACGCTCAAAAGGCTTGCGGCCCGGCTGGTCGTCGCCACGGTTCGTTTCATCAGCCCGGGCCCGACACGAATCGCACGAGCAGCCGGGTCGGGGAGCCGCGGCGTGAGAGGCGCTCGGCAGGTTCTGCTCGGATGTTGATGCGTTCGGGAGGCGCGCGATCTGGCAAACGCACATGCCAGGCGGCATGAGCAGTGACGGCAAGAGCAGGAGCAACACGAACAAGCGGATCATGCCCGACCCATTTTTATGCACTCCTTTTCAAGGATAGCGACCACCGTCTGGAGAAACAACGCTAAGATCCCGCCCTGGAAATCAAAGCAATAATCATCAATTTGTAAATTTTGCCTCACGACTCCAATTCTGGAATCAAGGCACACTTCTCTCAGAAGTGTTTTCCCGTGAACGACTTCTGAGCAATCGCCGCTAAAAGAAGATCGAGCTGGTAATTAGTCTCGGCTTCTATAATTATTAGTTGAAGCTAATTTGCAATTTCGCAATGGCTCATTCTGCGATTCGGAGCGACGAATGAAAGCAAACAGACGACGTTGCCGCGCGTTCACGCTGATCGAGTTGTTGGTGGTGATTGCGATCATCGCCGTCCTCATCGGTCTGCTGCTACCCGCGGTGCAGAAGGTGCGTGAGGCCGCGGCCCGGATGAAGTGCCAGAACAACCTCAAGCAGATCGGCCTGGCCTTACACAACTACGAGGGGGCAAACGGTCGGTACCCCGCCGGGTACATCAGCACACCCGGCGTCGGGTACCGTGACGCACAAACGGGTGACTGGGGCCCAGGTTGGGGCTGGCTGGCCATCCTTCTGCCTTACCTCGAGCAAGGGAACCTCCACCAATCGCTCAACTGGGACTTGCCCTGCTGGGACGCCGCGAACGCGGCTCAGGTGAAGGTGACGGTACCGTAATAACTTCGTATAGCATACATTATACGAAGTTATACGATGCGGAACGACCACAGCGCTCGGCGCCTCCCGAAACACCACCCGACCGCGGCCGAGGGTAGCTGCCCGGAGCCGTCCGGCAGCGTTGTCTGCCTCGGCCCGCACCGGTACGGTTCGGGTCGTCCCCGGCGACGACCAACTACGACGATCCGCTCTTAGGCTGCAACGGGGTTATGTTCCGCAACAGCAAGGTGCGGCAGGCCGACGTCACGGACGGGTTGAGCAACACGGTGTTCGCCGGCGAGCGGACCCCGTACTTGGCCGACGCCGTGTGGGCCGGGGTGGTCCCGGGGGCCAAGCACTACTCGTACAACCAGTTCGCCAGCTCCGGCACCGGCGGACCGGGGATCAACTACGACAACGCCGGCAGCTACGTCGGGGCGAACAGCGGGCCGTCGATCTACGAGGACCCGCAGATCATCCACCCGCCGAACTGGCCGGGAGGGCACACCGACCAGATGCACTCGCAACACACCGGCGGGTCTAACGTGCTGCTCGGCGACGGCTCGGTGCGTTTCATCCAAGATGGTGTTCGCTTTTCGGTGTTCCAGGCCCTGTGCAGCCGACAGGGCAGCGACGTGATCGGAGATTTTTGACATGAAAGTCTCGATCCGATTGCGGCAACTGATCGCGTTGTCCTTTGTGCTCGCGGCGCTGGCTGGCATGACCGGGTGCGGTCAACCGACGGAGGAAACCCGGCAGAACCGCCGCCTAACCGATGCGATGCTGACGGCCGTAACCACGAAGAGCTTTAAGGAACTGGACAAGTGCAAAGCGCTCATCGACAAGCGGCGGGCGGACGGGCTGTTGTCCGAGGCCAACTACAAGAAGCTGTCGGATCTTTTCGCACAGGCCAAATCCGGCAAGTGGCCCGAAGCCGAGGACGGGCTCTACAGGTTCCGGGAGTCTGAACCGTTCCCGAAATGAGTGCCTCGGTGGTTACAACAACTGCCCCCCACGCTCTGCTGTGGGGGGCGATCGCATTTTCTCGACCGGACACCGTACCGAAGCAATGTTGTTTCGCTGCGGGCGTGGTCGCCTTTTCGCGCGTACAGAATTCGAGTCATTCGCCGGTGAACGTTATTTCGCTGGCGCCGAGCTGGGGACCTCGATCTTCAGAACCTCGACGTGACTTTTCGATTTCTCGCCCGGGCTCCGTTCCGTCATGGTGTAGGCGTGCAAGCGGACGGACACCCCCGGCCGGACGTCCTCCATCGCCGCGGTCTTTCCCGACACCGTCTTCACCGTCACATCAGGGGATAGGGACAGGGTGTTTTCGACTTGTTTGGTCGTGTAGCGCGGGACGGAGATGGTCCGCCCGCCGACGTGCCGTCGGGTGACCCCGGACTGGACGGTGGTCGGCACCTTGACGGTGATGGACCCGGAATCGACCTTCGACACCGTCCCGGTCACCGCTCCGGCGTAGGTCTTTTTCATGGTGGGCTCCTCGGCGTGCAACCTTCCGAGCGAGCCCGTGCTGAGGACGAACAGCGAGAAACAGACGGCACGGTACATCACGGACCTCCTTCCGGCTCGCCCATTCGGGCACGCCGGGTACGGGAAAGAACAGGGCGATCGGGCGATTCGCAATCCGTCGAGGGGCTCGTCACGCGCGTGGCGGCTCGTTTGACACACTTAAGCCTTGCGGCCGGGACCCGCGCCCAGGAGCCGCAGGGCGTTGGCCACCACGAGGAGCGTGGCCCCGGAGTCCGCGGCAACGGCCGCCCACATGGACGAGTGCGCCGCGAGCGTCAGCACCACGAACACCGCCTTGACTCCCAGAGCGAAGGCGATGTTCTGCCGGATGATGGCGAGCGCGCGCTGGGAGTGGCGCACGAGCCACGGGAGCTTCGAGAGGTCGTCCGACATGAGGGCGATGTCGGCGGTCTCGATGGCGGCGTCGGTGCCGATCGCGCCCATCGCCAGTGCCACGGTCGCCCGGCCCATCGCCGGGGCGTCGTTGACCCCGTCCCCGACCATCGCGACCGAGCCGTATTTGCCGACCAGCTCCTCGACCTTCGACACCTTGTCGGCGGGAGCANTTCGCGTGCACCTCG
>HG799466.1:855925-865543 GCA_000531095.1 Gemmata massiliana
TCCCCGCGGCGCGCAGATCCGCCACGGCCTGTTTGGCCTCCGGGCGCACCGTGTCCGCCAGGGCGATGAACCCGCAGACGTGCCGGTCGGTGCCCACGACGACCACCGCCTTGCCGGCCCCCGCGAGCGCCTCGAGCCGCTCGTGCACCTCGGGCGTTTCTTGCCTCCGCTCTTCCAGATAGCGGTGGGAGCCGACCCAGTACCGGGTGCCCTTAACGGTCGCCTCGGCGCCCTTCCCGGGCAGGTTCTTGAAGCCCTCGGCGGCCGGGACGCTCACCCCGCGTGCCTTGGCGTACTCGGTGATCGCGTGGGCGAGCGGGTGGGTGCTGTGGGCCTCGAGAGCGGCCGCCCGCTCCAGGAGCTCGTCTTCGGAGTGCCCGCTCAGCGGGACGACGTCCACGACCGCCGGCTTCCCCGCCGTGAGGGTCCCGGTCTTGTCCAACGCGACCGCTTTGAGGCGCCCGGGGGCCTCGACGAACACGCCGCCCTTGATGAGCACGCCGTTGCGGGCCGCGGCCGCGAGCGCGGCGACGATGCTGACCGGGGTCGAGATCACGAGCGCACAGGGGCACGCGATGACGAGCAGCACCAGGGCCCGGTAGAACCACAGGCCCCACGCGCCGCCGAAGGCGAGGGGAGGAACGAGCAGGACCAGGACGGCGAGCGCCATCACTGCGGGGGTGTAGTACTTGGCGAACGTCTCCACCCACTGTTCCGAGGGCGCGCGCCGGGACTGCGCCTCCCCGACCATGCGGGTGATGCGGGCGAGTGTCGTCTCCGTGGACGCCTTGGTGGACGCCACGGTGAGCGCGCCGTCGCCGTTGATGGTGCCGGCGAACACCTCGTCGCCCGGCCCCTTCGGGACCGGGACGCTCTCGCCGGTGATGGGCGCCTGGTCCACGCCGCCCGCCCCCTCGACGACCTTGCCGTCGAGCGGGATCCGGTCGCCGGGGCGCACGCGGAACGTGCCGCCGACCGGGACCCGGTCGGGCGGCACCAGCTCCTCGCTCCCGTCGGGCCGGACGAGACGCGCCTCGGGCGGGGAGAGGGCCATCAGGGCCGCTACCGCGCGACGCGCGCGGCCGACGCTCCAGGCCTCCAGGGCGAGCGAGAGCGCGAACAGGAAGGCCACCGTGGCGGCCTCGAGCCACTGGCCGATCGACACGGCGCCGGCGACGGCCACCACCATCAGCAGGTTCATGTCCGGCCGGACCCGCTTCAGCGCGATCCACGCCTTCGGCAGGACTGTCCACACGCCCGCGGCGATGCTCAGCAGGTAGAGCGCGACGCTCGCCACGGGCGGCCGGGCGGCCCCGTCCTCAAGGAACACCGCGCGCCCGCCCGCGAGGGCGGCGTGGGTCGCCGCCCCGCCCAGGAGGCACGCCGCGCTCACTGCGGTGAGCACGGTGCGGCGGTTGCGCTCCCAGAACCCTTCGTCCGCCGCGGCCGCCTTGTCGTCGCGCCACGGCTCGGCCGTCATGCCCGTGCGGCCGACGGCGCGGACGACCTCGTCGGCCGGGCCGGGGGCGCCGGCCGCGACCGTCATCTTGGCGTTCAGCACGTCGAAGGAGAGGTTCGCCTCCCCGCCGACGAGCGGGCCGACCTCGCGCTTGAGGACCGCCACCTCCTCGGCGCAGTCGAGGCCGCGGACACGGAACTGGAGCGGGGGCGGTTGGTCGTTCGGCATCGGGTCATCTCCGTTAGGTGTCTGATGGTCAGGTGTGACGTACGCTCGGACCGGTTTCTTCACCCGTCACGGGCCGAGGAGGTTCATCCGCTGTCGGGCCCGCCGGCGCGTCGGCTCGACGTCACCCACCGGCCACCCGCCGAAATGCACACCGTCGGCGGGGAGTTCGGCCAAAGTGCCGTCGAAGTAGGTGCGCAGCTTCTCCGCCGTGAGCGTTCGCCCGGCGCGGTGGCTGAGGGGCGCGAGGAACTCGAGCCGGGGGCGCTCGTCGGTGTTCAGAACGACCGATTCGCGCCGCGGCCAGCGGCCCAGGAACAGCTCCGGAAGGTCCGCGGGCGAGGCCAGTTCGGGGTCCGCGCCGCCGGGACTGTCGCCCAGCGCCGCCCACCGGTTCTCGAGCCGGGACAGATCGAACTCGAGCGGCCCCTCGCTCCCGACGAGGGCGACGATGGCGAACCGGGCGTCGAACTGGCCCCACCAGAGGGTGACGCAGGGGAAGGCCGCCGCGAAGCTGTCGGCGACGAGTTCAAACTCGGCCGGCCCCACCTGATAGAGCGCGAGCCACTGGCAGAACAGCCCCCCCGGTTTGAGGGCGCGCCGGGCCGCCCGGTAGAACTCGACGGTGTAGAGGTAACCGGCGCGACTCTCCCACGGGACGAACAGGTCCGACACCACCACGTCGAACCGCCCCGCGGCGCGCCGGAGCGCGGTCCGGGCGTCGCCAACGTGTACATCGACCTTGGGGCTGTCGACGACCCCGGCGTTGGCGAACGACAGCACCCGGGCGGCCTCGACCACCTGAGGGATCAGCTCCACCACAGTGGCCCGCTCGACGGCCCGGTCCGCCACCACGGGTGCCGCGGTGAGGCCGGTGCCGAGACCCAGAAAGGCCGCGTCGGTCGGGCCAGGGTGGAGGAGCAGCGGGAGCCGCCCCTGCCGGTACTCGCGGAGCGCGGTCCGGCCGGTCGACCCGTGCCGGTAGTGCAGGTTCTGGCGCACGGTGAGGGCGCCGTCCTTGTGCGACCGAACCACGTCGAGCCGGCCGTACGCCGTGTCCCAGCGGCGCACCACCTCTTCGCCCGGCGGCACCGGCACCAGGGCCTGGCTGCTTGCCGTGACCGTAGCCGCAACGACGACCGCCGCCCCGGTGCAAATCGCAAACATGGGCCGTCCGGCGCGGAAGGCGACCGCGACCGCGGTGAAGCCGAACAGGAACGCCACGACGCCGAACGCCTCCCACAACCCGAGTCCCGGTGCGAGCAGAAAGCCGCACGCGAGTGCGCCGGCAACCGCGGCGACCGTGTTCACGGCCACCAGCCGGCCGACCGACCGGCCGCAGCCACCCGCCGCGGCTAGCGCGGCGGGTAGCACCATCCCGAGCAACACAACGGGCGGGAGCACGACGAGTGCAGCCAACCCGGACGCGTACAGTGCGTATGCGGTAAACGAGTCGCCCGACGAGAGGTACTCGAGCCCGGTGACGCGCACGAAGGCGACGACCGAACCGGCGACCGCCACGGCCCCCAGGGCGAGCGACGCGGCCGCGACCCGTCGGGCCGAGGTCCAGCGGAGCAGTACGGCGACAAGGACCGAGGCGAGACCGAGGCCGGCGAGGAAGACCGCGACCACGATCCCGAACGTGTAGGTGCTGTTGTGCAGGACCAACGCGAACAGCCGCGTGTAGAGCACCTCCAGCCCGAGGGTGCCGAACCCGGACACGGCGACGAGCCCCCACCAGATCGAGGGAACCGTGCCGGTCGACCTGGGGACGCGTTCCGGGCGGTCGCCGGTCCCGTTCGGTCGCCCCACCACACCGAACACGCACGCGACCAAACCGATCCCGGCCGACGCCGCGCCGGCGGCGTACCCACTCGCCCGGACGCCGACGACCGGAACCAGAAAAGCGGTCGCCGCAACCACGCCGACGAGTCCCCCGAGGGCGTTCAGGCCGTACACGGCGGCGACCCGGCGGCCCCGGTCCGTCGACCGTCGCGTGACGTGCTCCGCGATGAACGGGAGCGTCGCCCCGATCGCGACCGACGCGGGCAGGAGGGCGAAAAAGCACCACACGGCTGAGAACTCGGTCGCCGCACCCGCCCCCGCATCAGAACCGGTGCCACGCTCCGCAAGGGCCAACACGCCCGGAACGAGTGCGGCCCAGAGGCCGGCGAGCAGTTCCGCGACCCCGTAACCCAACAGCGGACGAACGCGCGAGGCGAGTCGGGCCGCGACGTACTGACCCGCCGCGAGCCCGGTGAAGCAGCTCGCCAGCACAACCGCCGCGGCAGCCGCCGTGTTCCCGATCACCAGCCCGACCTGGCGCGACCAGGACACCTCGTAGACCAGCGCGGGGGCGCCGGAGAGGAAGAACAGCAGGTAGGCGACCGCGCCCGAGACGCGCGAGCCCGCCGGACCGGATCGTTCGAGTTCTGTCATCCGTTTTTCCCCTCCCGTCCGATCGCCTCGGGCGCCCGCCCGAACGGTGACGGTTCGCCCCGACCGCGCGGAGCCGTCACACCAGCTGACACAGGGCACGGCACCGCTCCGCGCACCGGCGACACGCGGCGGCGCACGCGCGGCAGTGGTCCAGGTCGTACTTCTCGCACTCACGCGCGCACGCCTCGGCCACCGTGACGCACAAGTGGCAGACGTCCACGTCGAACTCCGACCGCCGGGCCAGGAGCCGGGCCGCGAACCAGCAGGTCGCGCTGCAGTCTCGTGTGAGCCGGGTGAGGTCTACGAACGCCCCTCCCGGCCCCTTGAGAGCCTCGGTCGAACAGCGCTCGCAGGCCGCGGTGCACGCGAGGCAGGCCGCCAGGCACGCCCCGTATTCGGTATCACTCATGTCCGTCCTCCAGGCGTAAACCTCGGTGGGGTCAGGAGCTCGCTCGCGGCCGGGGGCGGGCGGTGTGGAACCGCGCCCGCAGCGTCTCCCAGTCGATCACCAGCCGCCCGCCCCCGGCGCCGTACTGCTTCTCCCAGCCCGCGAGCAGCGACAGGCACGCGTGGTCGATGTAGCTGAGGCCCTTCGTGTCGATGTGGACGGTTGCGCCGGGCGGCACCGCGTCGAGGGCCGCCGCGAGCTTCGGCAGCCGCAGGAACGTTGCCGCGCCCTCGAGCACCAGCGTCAGCCGGCCCGCTGCCGGGTCGCCGCGGCGCCGGATCCGGAGCCGGGAGAACGTGTGGACCAGCTTGACCGTCGACAGGGCGACCCCGACGAGGACGCCCGAGAGCAGGTCCACCGCCGCGACCGCCACGGCCGTGAGCACGCAGATGACGGCCTCGCCGCGGCTCTCGGCCCACAGCGCGCGAACGGCCCGCGCGTTGACGAGCCGGACCCCGTTCAGCACGAGCACGCCGGCGAGGGCCGCGGTCGGGATGAGGCGCAGCAATCCGGGAGCGAGCAGGGCGAGCAGCAGGAGCCAGACGCCGTGTAAAACGGTAGCCCAGCGGGTCCGCCCTCCAGCCCGGATGTTCGCCGCGCTGCGGACCACGGCCCCGGTCACCGGAAGCACCCCGATGGCACCGCAGACGGCGTTTCCGACCCCTTGCGCCCCGAGCTCGCGGTCGTAACGGGACCGGGCGCCTGAGTGCATCCCGTCCACCGCCGCCGCGCACAGCAGCGTCTCGGCACTCGCCACCAGTGCGACCGTCAGCGCCGCCACCCACGTCGCGCGGTCTGCCAAAAGCGGCAGGACGGCGCCGGGGTCCAGGAACCGCACGGCCGTGCCCAGCCCCTCGAACGTGATGCGCTGGACCGGCAGCCCCAGCGCGGCCGTGAGCGCGGCGGTGGAAACGACGGCGACGAGGGCCGCCGGCACGGTCCGGAGCGAGCGCCGGGTGACCAGCGGCCACCCCAGGAGCACCACGAGCGCGGTGAGCCCGATGACGGCCGCCTCCCGGTGCTCCGGGTGCTCGGGGTGCGTGTCGGTGAGGCCCCACCAGACGGCCCGCGGGATCGTGGCGAGGTTGGAGAGCGCGTCCCGCGTCGGCGGGTCGTCGACCATCACGTGGAACTGTTGCGCGAACAGCACGACGCCGATCCCGGCGAGCATGCCCAGCACGACCGCCGGGGACACCGCTCGGAACCACCGCCCCAGCCCGAGCGCGGCGGCCAGCAGCTGCAACAGCCCCGCCAGCACGATGACGGCCCCGAACCGCTCGAGCCCGTACCGCTGGATCACATCGATGAGGATCACCACGAGCCCCACCGACGGGCCGCTCACCTGGAGCGGCGAACCCGAGAGGAGGCCGACCAGGGTGCCGCCGATGAGACCGGTGATGAGGCCGGCCTCGGGCGGCGCGCCGCACGCCTTGGCGATGGCCAGGCAGAGCGGGAGCGCGACCAGAAACACGACGAGCGAGGCCGCCAGGTCGTGCCGGAGTGCCTCCCAAAAACGTGCCGGTTCCGGGGCCTTCGGCTCGGGTGCCGGCGGGGCCGCGGGCCCCGCGCAGCAGTCGTCGGACGCCGGCAGGGCCGGGTGGACGGCCGGCATCTCGAGGAGCGGTTTAAAGGCCCCCGCGTGCGGGTCGAACGCGAGGACCTCCCCCGACTCGAACCGGAGCACCCAGGCGTGCAGGCGCAGACGCCCGGCCGCGAGCCCGGCCGCCACGACCGGGTGCTTGGACAAACTGTCCAGCTGGACGAGCACGTTCACTTCGACCGCCCGGTCCCACTGCTCCGCGCCCCGCAGGTCCGCGTGCTCGCGGTCCATCACTGCCTTCGCGTCCGCCGCGTGGGCGAGCCAGCCGCTCACCTGCGGCATCCCGGCGGCGGCCTCCGGGTTCAGGAGGGCCTGAACGGCGCCGCACCGGTAGTGCCCGCACACGATCAGGTCGGTCACCTTGAGGGCCGTGACGGCGTACTCGACCGTGGCCGACTCGCCGGTCGGGGCCCCGTGCGCGGGCACGAGGTTGCCCGCGTTCCGGTGCACGAACAGGTCGCCCGGGTCCGCCTGGGTGAGGCTGTCGGGGAGCACCCGTGAGTCCGAGCAGGTGATGAGGAGGGCGAGGGGCCGCTGGCCCTGGGCGCTCCGCTCGAACACCTCCTGGCGCTCCCAGAACAAATGCTCGCGGAAGTGCCTCATGCCTTCGATCAGCTTTTCCATTACCGTGCCCCCCCGACGACGACCCCGGCGGCGTGGCGGCGCAGCTCTTGGCAGAGCCGGGCGACCGAGTCGAAGGGTTTTGGGAAGACCGCGAGGGCGCCGCTCGCGAGTAGCGCCCGGCGCGTCTCGGCCCTCAGGTCACCCGTCATGAAACAGCAGCGCACCCCCGGGGCCTGGGCGCGAATGGCGTTGAGAACTTCGATCCCGCTCATCTGGGGCATCTGTACGTCCATGAGGACCAGTTCGATGTGCTCGGCGAGCCGCGCGTGCAGGGCGATCGCCTCCCCGCCGTTTGCCGCCGCCAAGACCGTGAACCCGCGTTTCTGGAGTACGCGGGCCAGGACCGTGCGCACGCGGTCGTCGTCGTCGACGACCAGGACGGTGAGGGGCACCCGTTCGAGCGAGTTGACGGCCGTGTCGGCCGGTGGTGTTGACGAATTCATAACCCGAATTCCTCAGTGTCGCGTGCCGGTCGAAGACGGGTGCGATCGTCTCACACCCGCCGAGGGGCACGTCAGTTTTTGGGGGAACGCAGTTGCCGGGTCCGGTGGAGCGGGCGCGGCGCGCGGCGGGACGTTCGCCGCGCCCACTGCTGGTGTCGGGGGGAAACCGTTGTCGCCTCTCGGTGGCCGCGACGGGGGACGGAGTGCCACACTCCCATGGCCAGAGCGATGACCAGGGCCATCAACCAGTGTTCAACGGGTGTCATTCTCTCGGCCTCGGTCGGCGGGTACGCAAAACGGCCGTGGGCGCCTCGGTCCGCGGCTCACAAGGGGCGTGGACGTTCGCGGGGGGCACGAGCGTGAGAGCGGGCGCGGTACGCCCGATGAACGGAACGCCGTCGCTCACGCTCGGCAGGGGATGGGATCGGGGACGAGTTAGCAGCGCAGGATGTGAAAGACGTACAGGATGATGTCGGCAGTCAGAAAGGGTGACGCTCCGCGCGAGCGTGAGCGCTCTCCGGCCCCGCCGCCTGCAAATACCAGCAGGGGGCGGGCCGCCAGTTTCGAAAACTCAAGGTCGGACGGGAACTCTGGCGCCAGAGCCCGGGCCGGGGGCCGCAGGGGCGCGATGTCGGACGGCTCGCACCGGCACTCGCACGGTTCGTGCGGCAGGTCGGAAAGATCTCCGGCCGGCGGCTCCGATTCGAACCGCACGGCGCAGCACGGCTCTGCAAACTGGCACTGGGGTACAGGCCGCTTTCCGGCGGTTTCGCTTGTGCGTCTGGGGCCCTCGTGAGCGGTACCGGCTGTGCACGGGCAGAACCGCGGCCCCACGGTGGACGTGAGGAGCAGGTGCAGGGCCCACAGCGCTCGGAGCGTCGTTCGAACCATGTGGCGCGTCCTCCCGGCAGGACACGCCGCCGCCCGAAACGTTCGGGCGGCGGCGCGGGACCCGGATCACTTCTGCTTGAACTCGCCCGAGTACGGCTTGGCGCCGACCTTACCGCTGATCGTGCCCTCCCACTTCGCGTCCTTCTTGAACACGTCGTTCTTCGCGACGAATTTGGTGGAGGAGCCCTTCGGGTCGGTCGGCTCCGGTGCCGGCTCCAGTTTGACCGTCGTCGCCGGGGTCGTCTTCAGCACGAGGATCAGGCTCTTCGAGTCGATCGCCTTGAGCTTCTTCGCGTGCAGGTCGTCGTGGTTCCCGTAGACGTAAACCGTCACCGTCCCGGCCGCCTTGTCCACGACGATCTCCGGGTGGTACTCCTCGTCGCCCCACTCGGCCAAGATGCCCTTGTGCGGGGCCTCGTGATCCGCCCGCGCGGCCTGGGCCGAGAAACCACCGATGAGCCCGACCAGGGCGAGTCCGAATAACGTTCGCATCGCAACATCCTCCGTAACAGGAACAGGAAACCACCGTCCTCACGCGCCCGCGTCGGGGCGTGCTCTGTCGTCCGTCGCACCGGGCGACGGCGTTGTTTCGTGACGATCCGGCCCCTCATGAGGGTGCTCGTGGGCCGCAAACGGCAAGGACTCGTCGTGCGCGCCGGCCTCGTCGTCCAGGCCGTCCGCGTGCTCGTCGGCCCCGACGAGCCGCTCGACCGTCCCGCCGCTGAACCGCAGGAACAGGCCGGGCCGGATCAGGAACTCGCAGAACGTCGAGGTGACGAGCCCGCCGAGGATGACGGTCGCCACCGGGTACAGGATCTCGCGCCCCGGCTCCTGGCCGACCACCACGAGCGGGATCAGCGCGATGCCGGCCGTGAGGGCCGTCATGAGCACCGGCGAGAGCCGCTCCAGGCTGCCCCGCAGCACCATGTGCTCGTCGAACTTCTCGCCCTCGTGCCGCATGAGGTGCAGGTAGTGGGTGACGAGCAGGATGCCGTTGCGCGCCGCGATCCCGCCGAGCGAGATGAACCCGACGAGACTCGCGACCGTCAGCGTCTGACCGCTGAGCACGAGCGCGAACACCCCCCCGACGAACGCCGTGGGCACGGCGATGAGGATCTGGGCGACGATCCGCCCGGACGGGAACAGCATGTAGAGGACGAAGAACATCCCCACCACCGAAAGGGCCGCGAGCACGGCGATGAGCCGGGTCGCCCGTTCCTGGCTCTCGAACTGCCCGCCGTACTCCACGAAATAGCCCTCGGGCATGGTGACCTTCTCGCCGACCGCGGCCTTGATGTCGGTCACCACGCTCTTCAGGTCCCGGCCCAGCGCGTTGCACCGGATCACGATGCGGCGGCGCACGTTGTCACGCTTCACCTGGTTGGCCCCGGCGTCGCCGCCGGTTTGCGGGGTGACGTCGGCGAGGTCCTTGAGGCGCACCTGCTCGCGCCCGTTGGGCAGGTCGAACCGCAGTTCGCCCAGCTGGGCC
>HG799466.1:865736-891632 GCA_000531095.1 Gemmata massiliana
TTCGGCGAAGGTCCTTGAGGCGCAACCTGCTCGCGCCCGTTTTGGGCAGGTTCGAAAAACCGCAAGTTTCGCCCAAGCTGGGCCACGTCGGCCCGGTACGGCTCCTCGAGCCGCACGAGCAGGTCGAACCGCCGCTGCCCCTCGACGACCTGGGACACACCTCGCCGTTGAGCGCGGCCTGGACGAACGCCCCCACGTACGCCCGGTCCACGCCGTACAGGGCGAGCGCGTCGGGCCGCAGCTTGATGTGCACCTCGTCCACCTTGCGGATCGGCTCGACCGCGAGCGAACTCACCCCTTGAACGCCCGCAATGGCCCCCTTGATCTCGTTGGCGGTCTTCTCCAACTGGTCCAGGTCGTCGCCGTACAGCTTGATCGCGATCTGCGCGGTGCTGCCGGAGATCATGTGGCTGATGAGGTGGGCGAGGGGCTGCTCCACCTCGACGTCGGCCCCCGCCACCTCCGCCTTCACGTCGTGCTGGAGCTGGGCGATGACCTCCTTGCGCGTCTTGCCGCTGTCCGGGTTGATGACGACGAAGTACTCGTTGGCGTTGGGCGGCTCGGCGTGCTCGTCCATCTCCGCCCGGCCGGTGCGGCGCAGGAACGCGAGCACCTCGCCGTTCGGGTTGGCCGGCGACTTCTGGAGCGAGCGCAGCTTGGCGTCGACGAGCGCCGAGGCCTGGTTCGAGGCGTCGAGCGCCGCCCCCGACGGGAGGGTAACGTTCACCTGCACCGTGCCCTCGTCGAACGGGGGCAGGAAGTCCGCCCCGATGGTGGTGACGCGCCACGCGCAGTAAGCGACCACGAGCCACGTCCCGAGTTGGATGAGAACCTGGCGGCGGACGCTGAACCGGATCAGGTGCGCCCCAGCCCATTTCAGCGCCCGGAGCAGCAGCCCGTCCGTCTCGTGGTGCCCGCCGCCCGGGCGGACCAGCAGGTAATATGACAGGACCGGGGTCACGCACAGCGAGACCCCGAGCGAGGCCAGGATCGACACGATGTAGGCGACGCCCAGCGGGGCGAACAGCCGCCCCTCGATGCCCGAGAGCGCGAACAGCGGGAGGAACACCAGGATCACGAGCGCGGTGCCGAACACGATGGCCGAGCGGATCTCAACGCTCGCGTCGTAGATCACCCGCAGGGCCGGCTTGGGGCGGTCCGAGAGGGCGTTCTCGTTGAGCCGGCGGTGGATGTTCTCCACGTCCACGATCGCGTCGTCGACCAGCTCGCCCATCGCCACCGCGATCCCGCCGAGCGTCATCACGTTGATCGACAGTTCGACCCCGCTGACGAGCCCGACGAGCTTGAAGACGACCACCGTCAGGGCGAGCGAGAGCGGGATCGCGCTCAGCGAGATGAACGTGGTGCGGACGTTCAGCAGGAACAGGAACAGGATGACGAGCACGAGCAGCGCGCCGACGACGAGCGCCTCGCCGACGTTGTACACCCCGCGGTCGATGAAGTCGCGGATCTGGTACAGGTCGGTTTCGACGATCACGTCGGGCGGCAGCGAGGCCTCGACGTCGCGCAACCCTTCTTTGACCGCGTCGGTGAGCGCCCGGGTGTCGACGTGCGGCTGCTTCGAGATGGTGAGCGCCACCGCCGTGTACCCGTTGATGGTCGAGTCGCCGCGCTTGATCTGGGCGCCCTCGGTCACCCGAGCCACGTCCTTCAGGAGCACGGACCGGCCGAGCGTCTTACCGGCTTCGTACTTGTCCGGGGCCTTCACGGTGATCAGCCGCAGGTCCGAAACGACCTGTTCCGGAGCCGGGCCGAGCCGGCCGATCACGCGGATCGGGGTCTCGGTGCCGCCCTCGACCGAGTACCCGCCGGTGTGGTTCACGTTGTTCGCACGGAGCGCGGCCTCGACGTCCTGAAGCGTGACGCCGTTCTCCTGCATCTTCAGCGGGTCGACGAGCACCTGGTACTGCTTGCGGCCGCCCCCCATGGTGATGACCTGGGCGATGCCGGTGGTCTTCAGGAGCCGCGGCCGCACCACCCAGTCGGCCAGCGTGCGCAGCGAGAGCTGGCGCTGGGCCTCCGAGGGGAAGGTCACCTCCCGCGACACGCCGGCGACCGAGGCGCGCACCTTTTGCGAGCCGTCGGGTTCGACGGCCGCCCACCGCGGGGCCGCGACTGGCACAGACGCCCAGGCCGCCGGGTTGCGGCGCTCGGTCGGGCGCCACGCGTAGAGCTCCGGCGCCGCGCTCGCGTCTTGGGTCTCCACCCGCTCGACGAAGAAGGGCGTCCCGGTCACGGCTGCGAGATCGCCGCCCTTGGGGCCGGGCTGTCGCCGCATCCCGGCGATCATGATCTGCCCCATGATGGAGCTGATCGGGGCCATCTGCGGGCGCACGCCTTCCGGGAGGTCACCGGCGACGGTCGTGAGCCGCTCCTGGACCGTCTGGCGCGCGGTCCGGATGTCGACGTTCCAGCCGAACTCGACGTAGATGACCGACAGGCCGAACCCGGACTGGCTGCGCACGTCCTGCACGCCGGTGGCCCCGAGGAGCGACGACTCGAGCGGGTAGCTGACGAGCGTCTCGACCTCCTCGGGCGCGAGGCCGGGGCACTCGGTCATGACCACGACCCGCGGGCGGTCGAGGTCCGGGAACACGTCGATCGGCATCTGGGTCGCCTGGAAGCCCCCGTAGCAGAGCGCGACGAGGCACAGGACAACAACGATCGGGCGGTGTCTAAGCGAGAACTTGATGATCGCGTTGAGCACGGGGGGCACCTTTGCAGTTGAGTGTGAGCGGACACGCGACGGCGACATCCCTTAGTCGTGGGAGTGACCGGCGTGCGGGTCGCCCCCGCCCCCCGCTGCCTGAGCTTTGAGCGCCCGGTTGATGGCCGATGCCTGGTTGCGGACCACGTACTCCGCCTCGGTGACGGTCCCGTCGTTCGCGATCACGACCTCGGTGCGGTCGGCGAACAGCACCTGCACCGGTTTGCGGATGAACATGTCTCCGGACTGCACAAACACGAACGCCTCGGGCCCCTCGCGCACCACCGCCCCGGCCGGGAGCACGAACGGCTGCAGCTCGGTCTTGCCGTCGGGGCCGTAGGTCACGAGCTTCTCGATCGGGACCCGCAGTCGCACCCGCTGCCCGGGCCGGTAGCGCCAGACGAAGTGCGTCTGGCCGTCCTGTTCGAACACGCGGGGCTGGTTGTCGAGTGGCAGGTAGAAGCCGAACGTACGAGTCGAGTGGTCCACCTGGTTCGACAAGTGGCGAATAAACAGGGGATCCTGTGGCTTCCACGCCCCGGGCGTTTCGTCGGCGAACTCGGCACGGACCGGCACCCGCTTCTCCACGGCGTCGGCCAGGGCGTCGGACTCCGACTTGAACGCGCGGCCCTCAACGTACAGCCGCTGGTGGTTAGCGAGCAGGCACAGGCTCTGGCCGGCCTGGACCTGCTCACCGAGTGTGACCTTGAGTTCCTGGACCTCAAAGAGGAGCGGGGACGTTGTGTGACTTTCTTTGGTCACTGTTGCTGTGACCACGTTGCCCGGTGAGGCGGTTGCGGCTGCCGTCGCCGTTGCCGGGGCCGCGAGCACGGGAGCCACAATCACCACCTCGGTGATGAGTTCCCCCTTCTCGACCTTGTTCACCTGCTCGGGGGTGAGCCCGAACACCTGGAGCTGGCGCCGAAAGCCGTTGAGCTGGGCGGTCAGGCGGTCTACCGCGCTCCTCTGCTTGAGGAGCTCGGCACCAGCAGTCGTGCCCTTTTGCACGAGCTCCGCGATCCGGTCGCGCTCGAAGGTGGCGAATTCGAGCTCCTTGATCGTTTTCACCAGGTCGGTCTGCGCGCTCTGAATGAATTCGCTGGCGAGCTGAATGGTGAACAAGGGCTCGCCGGCCTTCACCGTGTCACCGGGCCGGGCCTTGATGCCGGTGACCACGCCCGCCACCTTGGAGGTGACGCCCCGGTCGCTCTCCCCGGGGTGGTCCACTACGACCCCGGGAATGAGCAGCGTTTTCCAGTACTCCTGCGGGGTCAGGGTGTCGACGTCGAGCCTCAGGTTCTTCTGGGCTTGCACGGAGAGCTTGACCCGGTCGCCGCGGGCGCCGTGATCGTGCTCGTCGTGCCCGGCCGCCTTTTCGTCGTGCCCGTGCCCGTAATCGCTCGACTTGGATACATTTACGAAGAACAGGAACGGCATCCACCGCTCTTGTGTTTGGTAGGCCCCGAACCCCACGGCACCGAGCACCATGACGGTGACGATTGGAGCAAGGAAACGACGGAGGTTCATACCGCCCTCAAGTACGTACGGGGACGCGCGGCCGCGCTTCAAAACGCGCGGGCGTGTTTGAATAAGTCGTGGTTGGGAACGGACAATGAGGGACCGGCGCGGAGCATCCCCGCGGGTCGTTTAAGAGTTGCGTGAGCGGCTAATTCCGGAGGTTCAGGAGCGCGATGAAGAGCGGAACTGGCGGAGCAGAAACCTTGATCTTAGCGGTGAAGAGATGAGGTTCGGCCGCGAGGACCGCGTTGAACGTCTCGAAGGAACTCAAATCAGCATCGATCGAAAAGTCCAAACCCGGAGTGACAACCGCATCGGCGATCACGGCCCGAGGCTGAACGGCCGGACATTCTTGGTCGTGCTTAACAGGTGCCGACCGTTCGGTCGGCTCGTGCGACGTGCCGCAAACATGTGTCCGGTCAGTCGATTCTTGCTTGCCGCCCCGGCCCGTTCGGTGAGCACAGCCACAGGATCTTACTGCGATCACGGGGGCGGATGCCAGAGTAGCCTCTGGCCCCGAGGTTGGAACAGCAGCCGCGCAGGTGCAGTCGCCCGTGGGAACAGGTCCCACCAGCATCAGCACCACGAGCAGCAACCGCACCAGCATTGGAACTCCCCTGGGGCATGGGAATTATCCGCCGAATCGATCCCAGGTCAATACTAACGTAGCGCGCTTCTCTCACTTTGGCGCCGGTTTTGGTGCGGGCACGACCACCGGTCCGGCGCCGGGGCCGGGCTTCTTCGGCGCTGGACCCGGCCACCACTCCTCGAGCAACAGGGACGACAGTTCCGCCGATGCTTTCCAGGCGTCGCCGAGCGCCCGGTTGTACTCGAGCCGGGCTTCGGCCACGGCGCGCTGCGCTTGGATCACCCGCAGGTATTCGAACTGGCCGCCTTTAAACGCCTCGAGCGACAGTTTGTAGGTCTCCTCCGCCTTGGGCAAGATGTCGTCGCGGTACTGGGCGGCGAGCTTGGTCGCCGCGGCGTACGCCCGCGAGGCCGTAGCCACCCGCTCGGTCAGGTCGTTCTCGGTGCGGCCGACCTCTTGAAGCGCCATGCCCAGTTCGGCCTTGGCGGCCCGGATGTTGCCCTGGTTCCGGTTCCACACCGGGATGGGGGCGGAGAGGCCGAGCTGGAAGTCGTGCGAGCGGTTCTCGAACTGGCGGATGTAGCCCGTCGTGAACGTCACGTTCGGGATCGGCTCCACCTCGGCCCGTCGGACCGCGGCCTGCGCGCGCTCGACGCCCACCATGGCCGTGCGTACGTCGGGGTGCGTTGCGAGGACCACCTCGAGCGTGCGCTCCTGCTCGTACGTCGGCACCTCCTCGTACGGCCCGGCCGCGGGCCCGATCGGGAGGCGCGAGTCGCCGACCACGGCCGCCAGGCGCCGCCGCGCGCCGGGCAGTTCGCGACGCGCGGCCTCCGCCTGGGACCGGAACCGGGAGAGCTCGACCTCGAGCTGCACCTGGTCGAGGCGGGCGATCTGCTTGTTCTCGAGCAGGATCTTGCTCGTCTTGGTCGCCTCGTCGGCGAGCTTGACCAGTTCGTCGAGCACGGCGATGCGCCGCTCCAGCGCGTAGAGGTCGTAGAACGCCTCCCGCACCGTACCGAGCACCGCGTACCGCTCGCGTAACAGGGCGAGCGTCGCCTGGTTCACCTCGGTGGCCGCCACCGCCTGGGACAGTGAGAGCTTCTTCGCGGTCACGATCTCTTGAGTGAACCGCGGCACGTTCAGGATGCCGCCGGGCCCGGTGCGGTCGCCGATCTCGTCCCAGTTGGCCGCCAGGTTCGGGTTCGGGTACAGGCCGGCTTGCACGTACTTACCCTGCGCGGCGTCGACAGCGAACGTCGCCTTACCGAGCCTGGGGTTCTTGCTGAGCGCGAGCTGCGCCCACTCGTCCACCGGGGTGGCGGCGGGTTCGGCCGGCGCCGTTTTTCCGGCCGGTTCCGTGTGAGACGCCTGTGTGATCGGCGAACTGAGTGAGCGCTTTTCCCGCGGCGGCGGAGGCGTTTGCGTATCGAAGCGCGGTTGCGGCGGAGTCGCACAACCAATTACGGACGCCGTCAGTAAGCCTCCCGCAAGCCGTTTTAGATAGCTCCCCCGAGCCGAGCATAAGTTCCGCATACGAAGTCCTCCCTCGCCCGAACCGTAGCGGTACCGGGCCGTGTGCAAAGGGCCGATTGGGTTGCGAACACCAATTGCGAAGGACCGGACCTAGCAGCGAAACGCGTAACAGAATCGGAGCCGCTCGTTTGGAAGCGCGCGGCGGACCTGTTCTTCGGTCGGGAGAATCGAACACGAATCGGGTTCAAAACAAGGCAAAACCAAGCAACAGAATTGATCGTGATGGTCCCACGCGTCGGTGGGTCCTGCGGCCCGCTCCCCGATCTGGGGAACGGCATCAAGGTACGGGCAGTGCTCACACGGTGTACCGTGTGTGGGACGGTCCTTGGCCGGTATCGCCCCCGAACTCGCGGTTCGTTCGCCGTGTGTACACGAACAAGTCGAGTGCGTGCAGGCCCTCTGTATCGTCCGAACTTCCGTCAGGCCGTCGGCAACAGACCGGGCAACGTGTGGTGGCGGAAACAGCGCAGCGAGTCGGCACGCGCAGCAACTGGGGCCGCCCGGTAGGGCCGATAACAGTGCGGCGATGATCAGCATAGCCCGCCGCATACTCTTACCCCCCAAACCACGCAGTCCGCGTTCACGCCGGCGTCACATCTCATCGGCAAGCGTGAATCCGAAAATCCAGAAAAGGTGGGTCTGATGGCAAAAGCCGCACCACCGTACCGCCCAGTTGACGGGGCCACTGTTTCCTCACGGTGCAATGCGCTGCAGGCACCATGCCCGCGCTTCGCGTACCAGAAAAGAGCAAAATAAAATCACATTTCGCATGAGTTGTGCACCAGCTCGTCCCGCTCGGCCAATCAGCTCGTGGGCACGCTGGTCAAACGCTCGGCCCTTTGACGGTGCATACACTGTCTTCCGACGGAGGTCGCTCACCGAGCGGTGCCCGCCCATCTCGGTCCCAGGGTGCCACCGATCCAAGGAGTGTTTATGGCCACCGACCGCCCCGATCACGAAGCCCTCCCGGTCGGGTGGGGCCGCTGGCTTCTCGGCCTGCTCCCGAGCGCGGCCGTGTTCCTTTTGCTCGCGGCGGTTGCCGTGTGGGGGGGCCGCACCGAATGGAAGTTCGGCAACCCGTTCTCACCCGGGGAGTCGGCCGGAAAAGACAAAGAGCGTGAGGACCGGCGGGAGACGGTCGTCACGCCCGGGCCCCCGGCGCCCGCGGGCGGGTGCCCCCTACACGGCACCCGGATCCGACTGGCGGCCCCGGACGTCGCGGGTCGCATGGGGCTCCAGGTCGCCGTGGTTGAGAGCCGCCCCCTGGCCGCGGTTGTCACCGCCCCGGCCGAACTGAACTACGACGAGACCCGCCTGGCGCGGCTCTCGTCCCGGGTCCCCGGGACGGCAATTCGGG
The DNA here is from genome assembly GCA_000531095.1 of Gemmata massiliana. Classification (GTDB taxonomy): domain Bacteria; phylum Planctomycetota; class Planctomycetia; order Gemmatales; family Gemmataceae; genus Gemmata; species Gemmata massiliana. The sequence goes on from HG799466.1 coordinate 873,465, forward strand.
TCGAGAAGCAAATCGGCGACCGGGTCCGTAAGGGCGAGGTACTGGCGGTTATCGACGCCGCAGCGGTCGGTAAGGCCAAAACCGATCTTCTCGAAGCGATCACGGCCCTGGACCTCGCAGAAAAGCAGGCGAGCAGTTCAGCGGACTCGGCCAAGAAAGGGGCCGTATCCGGTCTCCAAGCCGAGCGGGACGCGGCGGCGGCTCGTCAGACCCAGGCCCGGGTCCTGGCCGCCCAGCAGGCACTGGTCAACCTCGGCATGCCGGTCGACTCTTCGGACCTGCGCAAGCTCACCCCGACCCAACAGGCCGAGCGGTTGCGCCTGCTCGGCCTGCCGACCGAATACGCCAAAGGCCTCGAGATGCGGGGCGGGTCCGACAACCTGATCCCGGTCAGCTCTCCTCTCGAAGGGCTGGTTGTCGAGCGAAACGCGGTGCCCGGCGAGGTGGTCGACCCGACGAAAGTTTTGTTCGCGGTCGCCGATCTGAACCGGATCTGGGTGGCCGCTGACGTTCGGAGCGAGGACGCCGACCGGGTGGCCGTCGGACAGCGGCTCGCCTTTACTGCTGACGGCCACCCGGGCGAGTCGCTCACCGGTTCGGTCGCCTGGACCAGCACCGCCATCGACCCCCGGACACGCACGCTGCGGGTCCGGGCGGAGATCGAGAACCCCGCCGCCCACTGGCGCGCCCGGACCTTCGGCACCGCGCGCATCACGCTCCGGGCCGAAGGGCAACCGGCTACGGTGATCCACCCCGACGCCGTACAGCGAGAGGGCGAATGCCGGTACGTGTTCGTCCGGCTCGACGAGACGACGTTCGAGGTGCGGGCCGTCCGGCTCGGGGTTCGCGGGGAAGCGGCGGCCCGCCCGCAAGACGGCCGCGCTCAAAGGGAGGCGCGGGTCGAGGTGCTCGACGGGGTCCGACCGGGCGAGTCGGTGGTGACGACCGGCAGCTTCATTCTGAAGGCCGAACTCCTCAAGGACCAACTCGGCGACGCCGACTGAGCCTTTCTGCCCCAAGGGCCGAGAACACGCATGCTCAACGCGATCATCAACTGGTCCCTGCACAACCGGCTCCTGGTCGTCCTCGGGGCGCTCGGGCTGGTCGGCGGGGCGCGTACGCCGTCGGCCGGGTGAACGTCGACGCGTTCCCCGACGTCACCCCGGTCCAGGTCCAGGTCAACACCGTTGCTCCGGCGCTGAGCCCCGAAGAGGTGGAGCGGCAGATCACCTTCCCGGTCGAGCAGGCGATCAGCGGGCTCAAGGGCCTCCAGCAGATGCGGTCGGTGTCGAAGTTCGGCCTCTCCCAGGTCACTCTCATTTTCGATGACGAGACCGACATCTATTTCGCGCGCCAGGTGGTCAACGAGCGGCTCGGGACGGTCGAGTTCCCGGAGGCCCAGTACCGGCCGAAGATGGGGCCGGTCAGCACCGGGCTGGGGGAGGTCTTTCACTACACCGTCACCAGCCGGTACGGCCGGGACCCGAGCGACGCCCGGGTCGTTCAGGACTGGACGATCAAGCCGCAGCTGCGGACCGTCGCCGGGACGGCCGAGGTGAACTCCTGGGGCGGGTTCGAGAAGCAGTACCAGGTGCGCATCGACCCGCCGAAGCTGATCCAGTTCGACCTGACCTTCACCGAGGTCGCCAACGCACTGCGCGCGAACAACCTGAACGCCGGCGGCGGGTACGTCGAGCGGGCCGGAGAGGTGCTGTTGGTCCAGGGGATCGGACGAACGGTCACGATCGACCAGATCCTCGACGTGGTCATTAAGGCGGAGGGCGGAATGCCGGTTCGGGTTCGGGACGTGGCGCGAGTGGAGGTGGGGTACGACATCCGCCGCGGCGCCGCCACCGCCAACGGGAGGGGAGAGGCGGTCCTCGGGCTCGGGTTCATCCTGTCCGGCGAGAACCCGTACACCGTCACCCGCCAGATGAAGGAGAAGCTCCAGTCGGTCGAGCCGACGCTCCCGCCCGGGTGCGAGGTGCGGGTGATGTACGACCGGACCGAACTGGTCACCCACGTCATCGACACGGTCCGCAAGAACCTGTTCGAGGGCGGGCTCCTGGTGGTCGCGGTGCTGTTCGTGTTCCTGGGCAACCTGCGGGCCGGGCTGATCGTTGCGGCCGCCATCCCCCTGGCCATGCTGTTCGCGTTCACCGGGATGTGGCGGTTCGGGATCGCGGCCAGCCTCCTGAGCCTCGGGGCGCTCGACTTCGGCATGGTGGTGGACAGTTCCGTGGTGATGATCGAGAACGTCGTCCGCCGGCTGTCCCATCGCGAAGCCGAGGACCGGCCGCACATCGACGTGGTCCGGGACGCGGCCATAGAGGTCCGACGTCCGACGATGTTCGGGGAACTCATCATCCTCATCGTCTACCTGCCGATTCTGGCCCTCGAAGGGGTCGAGGGGAAGCTGTTTCGGCCGATGGCCATGACCGTCATCTTCGCGCTGGTCGGGTCGCTCGTGCTGTCGCTGACGCTGATGCCGGTTCTGGCCAGCTTGCTGCTCCCGAAACAGATGTCCGAGCGCGAGCCGTGGATCGTACGACTGGCCCTGCGGGCCTACGCGCCGGTCCTGCGGCTGGCGATGACCAACCGGTACGCCGTTCTCGCCGTCGGCCTCCTCGCCCTCGCGGCCGGCGGGCTGGTCGCCCGCACCCTCGGCTCGGAGTTCATCCCCCGGCTGTCGGAGGGCTCGGTTGTCATCGGCATCACCCGGTTGCCGGGCACCTCGCTCACGGAAGGGGTGCGGTACAACACGCTCATGGAGCGGCAGCTGCGCGTGCAGTTCCCCGACGAGGTGGAAAACGTCTGGAGCCGGGTCGGCACCGCCGAGGTGGCGACCGACCCGATGGGCGTCGAACTGACCGACATGTTCGTGTCGCTCAAGCCCCGGGGCCAGTGGACGAGGGCGAAGACGCAAGAGGAGCTGGTCGAGAAGATGCAGGCGACGTTGAGCGACCTGCCGGGCCAACAGCTCAACTTTTCCCAGCCGATCGAGCTGCGGATCAACGAGATGGTGTCCGGCGTCCGCTCGGACGTCGCGGTGAAGATTTTCGGGGACGACTACCCGACGCTCCTGAAAAAGTCCGGCGAGGTCCGGGACATCCTGGCGGGGATGGACGGGGTTGCCGACCTCCAGGTCGAACAGGTGAGCGGCCAGCCGGTCCTCCAGGTTCGGGTGAAGCAGGAGGAACTGGCCCGGTACGGGGTGCCGGCCCAGTCGGTGTTCGATCTGGTCGAGTCGGTCGGCGGGCGGGCGGCGGGCCAGATCTACGAGGGCCAGCTCCGGTTCCCGCTGGTGATCCGGTTACCTGAGCGGATGCGCGGCCCCGACGACCTCGGCGGGGTGCTCCTTCCGACCCCGGCGGGGGAGCGGATCCCGCTGTCGCGGTTGGCCGACATCACGGTGGTCGAAGGGCCGAGCACCATTACTCGCGAGTGGATGCAGCGGCGCATCACCGTCACCTGCAACGTCCGCGGCCGGGACCTGGGCGGGTTCATCGGCGAGGCGCAGCAGAAGATCGGGCAGACGGTAGTGCCGGGGCTGCCGGCCCGCTACCGGGTCGAGTACGGCGGGCAGTTCGAGAACCTCCAGCGGGCCCAGCAGCGGCTCAAAGTCGTGGTCCCGGTCGCCCTCGGGCTGATCTTCCTGCTCCTGTACTTCACCTTCAACGGCGTCTGGGACGCCGTCCGCATCTTCGCGAGCGTGCCGTTCGCGGTGGTCGGCGGGGTGCTCGCGTTGGCACTGCGGGACATGCCGTTTTCGATCTCGGCCGGGGTCGGGTTCATCGCCCTGTCCGGGGTCGCGGTGCTGAACGCCTTGGTGCTGGTGTCGGCGATCAAGCACGAGCTGGAGACCGGGAGGCCGCTGGAGGCCGCGGTCGAGGGCGCCGCCCGGCACCGGCTGCGGCCGGTGCTCATGACCGCCCTCGTGGCGAGCCTCGGCTTCTTGCCGATGGCCACGAGCACGGGACAGGGGGCCGAAGTGCAGCGCCCGCTGGCCACGGTCGTAATCGGCGGGGTCGTGACGAGCACCGCACTCACCCTGTTCGTGTTGCCGGTCGTCTACCTGCTCACCGGCCCCCGTGCGCGTCCGGGCGGGACGGGCGGCGCCGTGTCGGAGGACCCGCCCGCCCCCGTCACGTGACGGGGCGGTGCCGATCAACGTACGGGGCTCACGTGGGGTGCCGACGCGGCACCCCGTCAGAGCTCGTACCCGTTGCACACCGACTCGTGAGCCGCGCCGACCTCCCTGCCGCGGGCAACGTCACCCCGGCGTACCACACGACCAGTGTGCCGAGCATCGTGATTCCCAGGTCGCGGGTCACCTGGAAGCCGGGCAGTTGTGGGATCCGCGGGTAGACCCCCGACGCGATGTGCAGGACGACGACTGCGACTAACGCGCGCCCCCATCCGAAGTCGTTCCGCCGCTCCAGCTCGTAGTGCACCAAGCCCAGCACCACCGGGACCGCCAGCATCATGTAGTGGGTGTGGTTGGCGGGCGACACGGCGACCGTGAGTATCACTAGCCCGCCGAGCAGGAAGAACGTGCGAAGGCGCTCGTCCGGGATGCGCGCTGCGGCGCGAAACGTCCACCCGATCAGTGCGATGCTGATGAAGATGTGAGCAGCCTTAGTCGCACCTGACGCGACCTCGGGTCGGGTCACCCGGTCAGGGTGAGCCAAGTTGTGCAGGATCGCGTGAATCGATTGGTTGTCCGAGGCGTTGTCGTTGGTCAACTCGTCATCGAGCGGCCCCGGCTCGCTGGTCAGGCCGGGTATCAGCACCGCCCGCAAATAGGTCACGTTCACCGCCCAAGCCCGCTCCGGGCCCATGACCACACTGGGAATCAAAAGTAGGCCCGCAGCGAGCCCCAGCACGTAGTGCGCCAACATCCGGTAGTCCCGCCGCACGATCGGGTACAGCACCAGGAGCCCGGGGATCACCTTGAGGCAGGTTGCCCAGGCCAACCACCACCCCGCGGTCGCCCGCTGCCGCCGCACCACGGCCGCGATGAACCCGGACAGCAGCGCGAGCAGCAGGATGTTGACCTGGCCGCGCCAGAGGGTGCTGCCGATGGCCGGCATGCAGATCCAGATCGGCCAGCAGCGGGTCCACCAGAACTGCCGGGTGCCGGGCGACGGCGGCCGCGCGCCGTCTGGGCCGGTCTCCTCGAGCACGCGGCCCAGGTGGTGAACCGACCACGCCAGCAGCAGAATGCTGATCGCGTACCAGAGCGCCACGGACACGGGGTACGGGACGGCCCACGCCGGCTGCGGGTGCCCGGCCGGGGCGTCCGCTAGGGGCGCCATCAGGATCGCGTGCAGGATCGGATACGGGTAGTGCAGCCCGCCGTCGTCGGTGACGGCGTACGGGTCGAACCCCTCGCGCACCGCCCACGCGGCCCGGAGGGGCGGGCCGAGGTCGGTGTGCCGGGTGTGCATGTACGCGGACCGTAACTCAACAATGACCCCGTTGGCGACGATGACCGCACCGAGGAGCGCGATCAAAAAGTAGTCCAGTCGGCGAATGGCAGCGTTCGGCATGACACCGTTCAGTTGAGGGGATGACCGATCGACACGCAATCTCGTGCCGCGAGATGGAACGCAATTTGAACGGAGAAAGCATCTTCCAGCAGCCGGGCCATCAAACGGGCGCGAACGATACGAACCGCGAGCCCGCACATCGCATGCGTGCGCCATCCGTAATGCCAGCGGACGCGCTGGGCGTATTCACGCGCGAGCGCGATTGCCCCCAGGCACGGCAGCGCCGGCCACGAAGGTGCGTGGCTTGGTGCAACTGAAAGAGGCGGACGAGGGTGAACGGCTACAAGCGAAGAACAACCGAGCGGATCGGTGTAAGGTGAGGGGAGTCGGACGTGCGCGCTGAAAATGCGACCCAGATGAGCTCGACACCGGCGTACCCGTCGCAGGCGGGCGACGAAGCGAGTAGGTCCGAAAGGCTCGCTTGAAACGATGCAGAGGTTGCGGCTCCACCTTCGACGATGGCCGTTCCCGGCGCTCCTGCGCCCTCACAGAAGGTCTCATCGAAATCGGCAGCTACGGCCCCGAGTTCGATGCCGAGCAAAACGAAATGTCGGTGCTCGTGGTTCGGCGTAATAGGCCGAGATGAAATGCCGACGCCCGCCCAACCCATCCCGTGCGTGTGGCCCGGCGGCGCGTCGTGTTGGTGATCCACGACGGTTCCGGTAAGTACCACCGCAACCCAGAAGGTAAACAGCGCTCGGCTTGGATACGTCATAGTGCTGGGGAGATTTACGGACGATCCTGCCGCGTACTCTATCGTAGCCCAGTTCCGGGTAAACCCCGAATCCGAGCACCCGTTCACACATTCGTTGCCTTTGCTACCTCGGTCAGTGGTCCCTCATAGGGCTCCATATGTATTGACGTGTCGAAGACGGCGGGGACCGCCTCTTTGATCGCGGCTTTGACTTTTCCACTCAAAGCGTGTGCGTCCCGTAACGCCATCTCCGGGTCGGCTTGCACATGGAGGTCCACAAAATACCCCGTTCCAAAAGTCCTCACCCGCAACTTTTCTGTCGCAATCACACCAGGTACCGCCTGTGCGGCCTCTCGGATGCGGTCCACCACGGCCGGCTCCGGCATCCGATCCATCAGGATCCCGACCGCAGGCCGAAGCAACAGAACCCCATTAAAGGCAATGATCCCCGCCGCCAACAGCGCCGCCCAATCGTCGGCCGACTCCCAGCCCGGGCCGCCGATCAAAGCAACCGTGATCCCCACGAACGCCGCGGCCGACGTGATTGCGTCGCTGCGGTGGTGCCAGGCGTCGGCCCGCACCGCGGTGCTCCCGATCTCCTCGCCGACCGCTGACACCCGCCGGAAAAGACCTTCTTTCACTGCCACCACACCAACCAGCACGATGAGCGTAAACGGGGCCGGTGCGTGGTGGGGCGTGCGGATCTCCTCCACGGCCGCCAGGGCAATTCCGATGGCGGCCCCGAGGAGCATCAGCGACACGACGGTAGCCGCGAGCGGCTCAGCCTTGCCCTGCCCGTAGGGGTACTGCTCGGTGGCCGGGCGCGAGGCGACCCTCAGGCCGCGCCAGACGATGAGCGAGGAGAAGATGTCCAAGCACGATTCCACCGCGTCGGCAATGAGCGCGTAGGAGTTGCCGACGACGCCGGCGGTCAGTTTCGTCAGTGCGAGTCCAGAGTTGATCACCAGTCCGAGAATTGCGGCCCGAATGCCCCGTGTCGTCGCGTCCACTCCGTTCCCCTGTTTGGAATCCGGCCCGGGCGATGCCTGGGGTGTTATACCCACGCACGAGTCGGAAAATCATTCCTTGCTCCTGCTCGCCACCGCTTGGAATGTTTACCCGGCGAAGATTAATAGGATCGCTAATCAATGAACGGCAGTCTGTTCCGGAAAGAGCGGTCGGTCCGTTGAGTAGGACTGTGCCGTTGAACGGTCAGGCAATTTCGTGACCCCGGCTTCGTGTTCACACGCCCTGAAAAATCCTCGACAGGCGACCACGGGGACCTGGCCACGACACCTTCCCAACCGCGGCGCGGGCTGGAGCTACGCAGCGCAGGCGGCACGATATTTAGTGACAAACGAAGGCGGCGCCACAAAGCGAGGAGCACACTAAAACATCGCGCTGGGATGATCCCATCTGACCACCCCCGCATGAGGCACCCTCATGAGCTTGAAGTTACTGGTTGTCGAAGATCAGCCCGACTTTGCCGACTTCGTCGTCCGGGGACTTCGGGAGGAGGGGTTTACGGTCGCCGCAGCCGGTGACGCCCGAGCCGCCTGGCACATGCTCACGACCGCCGACTGGGACGTGGTTCTGCTGGACCGCGGGTTGCCCGGCGAGGACGGGCTCTCGCTCCTGAAGCGGGTCCGCGAGTCGGGCCGCGCAACCCCGGTCCTGATGCTCACCGCGCGTGACGCTTCGGTCCTGATGCTCACCGCGCGTGACGCCGTCCCCGACCGGGTCGCCGGCCTGGACGCCGGGGCCGACGACTACCTCACCAAGCCGTTCGCGTTCGATGAGCTCCTGGCCCGCGTCCGCGCACTCGCGCGGCGGCCGGCCACGATCTCCAGCGCGACCCTGTGCCAGGCGGATGTTCGTGTCGACCTGACCACGCAGCGAGCCGAGCGGGCCGGTCACAAGCTCGACCTGACCGGCAAGGAGTACGCGCTGCTCGTGCTGTTCATGCGCCACCCCGGTCAAATTCTCACCCGTACGCGCATCTACGAGCACGTCTGGGACGAGCGGTACGACGGCACCTCGAACACGCTGGAAGTTCACATCAAAGACCTGCGTCGGAAGCTCGAGGAGCGCGGCCCGCGCCTGATACACACCCTGCGCAACCGGGGTTACCGCTTTTCTGTCGGAGACGAGACGTGAGCCTCACCACCCGACTGCTCGTCTTCTTCCAGGTCGCGCTCGCAATTATCCTCCTGGCCTTCTGCTCGACGCTTTACGTTGCCGCCCGCTGGTACGTGCATCACGCGGCCGACGACGCCGCGGACCGATCAACGGCGACGCTGGTCGCGTCCGTGGACATCGAGCCGGGCTCGGTCGAATGGGAGCCGGTCGACCGGAACCTGTCACTCGGGCCGGGGCCACTCGGCAGCCCGGTCCACTGGTACGTGACCGACGCCCGCGGGGTCCTCATCGATCAAGACCACATCCCCGATACCGCCGAGCTGATTGCCGTCGGTAGCAGCGCGGACCCTGCCGCCGGCGGATGGGTGGTTTCTCGACGGTTGGTCCACCCGCCGGGGGCCGCCGGGGCGGCGCTCACGAGGGACCGGACGGCGGAAGAGGTCGAGAAGGGCGAGTATCCGGCTCTTGTCCTCACGGCCGGTGTTCGAACGGCGCCGCTTCGCGCGGCGCTGCACGCGCTGTCCCTCGGCTTCGTTGTGGCGTCTCTCGGAGCCTGGCTCGGCGCGTTCGCCGTCGGCCGGTGGGTGTGCCGCCGGGCCCTACGGCCCGTAACCGCGATGGCCGCAGCCGCGCGGGCGATGCGGGCCCAAGACACCGGCACCCGGCTCCCGCAACCGGGAGCGACGGGTGAGCTCGAGGAACTGCACGCGGCCATCAACGACCTGCTGGATCGCCTGCGCGCGGCACTGGGCCGGGAGCGGCGATTCACCGCCGAAGCGTCCCACCAGCTCCGCACCCCGCTCGGCACCATCCTGGGGCAGGTCGAGGTCGCCCTCCGGCGGCCGCGGCCGCCCGAGGAGTACGAGCGCGTGCTCGGGGTAATCAAACGCCAGGCGGCCGATCTGGCCCGTAGCGTCGACGCGCTTCTGTTCCTCGCGCGGTCCGACTCCGACGCGCCGCCTCCCCCGACCGAGCCGATGGACCTACGTGAGTGGCTCCCGGCGCTCCTCGCGGCCCAGGCTGCTCGGCCCCGGTACGGGGACCTGTCCTTCGAACCCGGCACGGACGGGCCGCTCCGCGCTGTCGCACACGGGCCGCTCCTGCGCGAGCTCGTCGGTAACCTGATCGACAACGCGCTAAAATACAGCCCACCCGGCACGCCGGTCGTCGTCCGCTCGTCTACCGCGGGCCATTTCGCCACGATCACTGTCGAGGACCGCGGGCCCGGGATCGCACCGGCCGACCTACCGCACGTGTTCGAGCCGTTTTTTCGTTCCAGCGACGTGGTTTCGCTGCCCGGCTCGGGGCTCGGGCTGGCCATTGTGGCCCGAGTGGCAGCAGCACTCGGGGGACAGGTTTTGGCCGAGAACCGGGCGGATGGCGGCGCACGGTTCACGGTGATGCTGCCCGCCCCGCCAGATGAAGAAAACCTTATCTTCACTTCACAGACACATTAGCTCCTCGCGTTACCCTGTACCTCGAACGCCAGGTGCGGTCGTCACCAGCGACCGCTTCTGGCGGCAGGAGGGTAGCCATGATACGTCTTGCCGGACGGTGCGCTGGACTCTGCGGCGCGCTGCTCGTCTTTGGGATAATCGCTCCTCTGGCCGCAAACTGGTGCCGCGCCCGTTGGCAGCCGCCGGCCGGGTACGGGGCCGAAGGGGACCTACGACGTGCTGCCCGCATGCCTAGGGCCGTTCAGCTGACCGTAGACGCGCTGTCGGCGGGGGCGGATAGCGCGTGGGTCAAAGGGGTCATGAAGGACGACCCGTGGGTCTACGAGCTCCACGTCAACAGGGGCGGCACTTCGTCCGTGGTCCGTATTGCTCCGTGCGGAGAAATGGTTTCTGCCACGGGATCCGATGCTGACGTTTCGTTCATGGCGAGCAGGGGAGCGAGAGCGCTTGTTGGCGGATGCACCTGTTTAGCGCGGCGAGCGAGATGAACCGAGCTTTTGCTTACGTTGACTTCGAGGGGAGGCGGTGAGGTGGAGAAGATATCCGTTACGGCCCAAAAGCGTCGATCCCTGTGGATCGTTTTCGGACTCACCTTTACCTACTTCGTCGTCGAGGTGATCGGCGGTCTTCTGACCAACAGCCTCGCCCTTCTTGCTGATGCGGCCCACATGCTGACTGACGTGGGCGGCCTCGGGCTGGCTCTATTCGCGGCGTGGATGTCCGCCAAACCGGCCACGCCGCAAAGGACCTACGGGTACTACCGCGTCGAGATCCTCACCGCCCTGGCCAACGCCGCCGTCTTGTTCCTCATGTCTTTTTTCATCCTGTACGAGGCGTACCGCCGGTTCCAAGAGCCGCCCGAGGTGGCCAGCCTTCCGATGCTGGCGGTGGCCGCGGTCGGGTTGGTGGTTAACCTCATCGGAATTGCCATGCTCCGGAAAGCGTCTGGGGATAGCCTGAACATAAAGGGGGCGTACCTGGAGGTGGTCGGCGATCTACTCGGGTCGGTCGGCGTTTTGATCGCAGGCGTCGTTATGCTAACGACCGGTTGGTACTACGCCGATCCCCTGTTCGGGGTCGGGATCGGTCTGTTCATCCTGCCGCGAACATGGGGACTCATGGCGCAGGCGGTGAACGTCCTCTTGGAGGCGACCCCGAGCCACATCAACTTGGCCGAGGTGGAGCAGGTGATGCTCAAGATCGCGGGGGTCGCGTCGGTCCACGACCTGCACGTCTGGACCCTCACTTCGGGGATCGACGCACTGAGCGCCCACGTCGTGCTGACCGAATCCGTTGGTACGTCTGTCGCAGAGGCGGTAAGCGAACGAGTGGCCGTGGCAGTGAAGGAGAAGTTCGGCATCGGACACACCACGATCCAGGTGGAGCGAAGGGATCGAAAGTCGTCCGAGGAGCCGTTCTAACGCCATCTTGCCCCACCGTCGTGGGGCCGCCTCACGAAGCGCATTCCGACTACTTGTAATCCTTGCGGTCGCTGTTACGCGATGCGCGAGGCAAAAATACATTGACCGCGTCCAACTGGCCCGTCCGCCGGATGCGTTGTTGGCCGCCAGAAGGGCACGAATGGCAATTTCCAAATTACCGCGGTGGATCGAATTCGGCGCCTTCGGGCTCGCAGCCATCGCAGGTGCCGTCAACGCCATCGGCCTCCTCGGTTTTCGGCACGGAGCAGTGTCTCACCTCACGGGGCCGTCGACGCTACTCGGCGTATCGCTGGTCCGGTTCGACGCGGCCGAGTCCGGCCACCTGTTCCTTATTCTGGCTTCGTTCGTCATCGGCGCCGCGGTCGCCGCGCGGGAGCACGTGAGTCGTTCGCGGCTTCCCACCAGCGGCGCCGGTGCCAGTAAACCTTCGACTCGCGCATCGAATGTGCCGATCAACGCCATCGGCCTCCTCGGTTTTCGGCACGGATCAGTGTCTCACCTCACGGGGCCGTCGACGCTACTCGGCGTATCGCTGGTCCGGTTCGACGCGGCCGAGTCCGGCCACCTGTTCCTTATTCTGGCTTCGTTCGTCATCGGCGCCGCGGTCAGCGGGGTGATCGTTGGCAATGAGGCGCTCCGTCTGGGGCGCCGCTACAGTGCCGCCTTGGTCATCGAGTCTGTCCTGCTGTTGCTCGCAATGCTCGCCCTATCCGGCGGCTCGGACGCCGGTCACTTCCTGGCATCGGCCGCGTGCGGGCTGCAAAACGGAATGGTCAGCACGTACAGCGGCGCGGTCCTGCGTACCACCCACGTCACGGGGACGTTCACCGATCTTGGCACGATGTTGGGGGCCTGGCTCCGAGGGCATTCCTTCGACAAGCGGCGGGCACTTTTGAACGCCCTACTGACCACCGGCTTCATCGCAGGCGGGGCCGTCGGCGCGTTCAGCTATTTTCGGCTGGGGTTTGAAGCACTGCTCGTCCCGGCCGCCGCTACCCTTTTGCTCGCGGCGGCGAACCTAGCGTACTGCGGCTTCCTCCGGCGAAAGCAACCGGACGTATTGCCATCAGACGGGTCACAAGCTCAACTGCAATAGAGTGCTCGAGGCTGAGTCAAACGCCTTTTGCTGTACTCACGCCCTCAGACGACCTGCCAAGCAAGTACTTGGCCATCGAAGAATGCGGGCGAGGTGGCGTGAGCAGCCCCTCGTTCCCGCGCGAATTGCGGTCAGCACAGGCACCGAGCACGAGCCCCGCTTTAAGCGGGCTTCTTGTTGGCTTTCAGCGGTTTAGTTGAAGCCTTTTGTTGGCCGTTGCTCGCACCGCTTATACCGGAACCTGTGGGGAGAGGGCTGTTTCCGAGTGAGGGGGGAAGGTACTTCCCATACCTCTCTTGCAAGTACCGGAGCCCGTCGTCGCTCGTGAATTCTGTTTCGAGCTGGTTCAGAAAGAATTCGTACCGCCGCTTCGCGGCCGAAACGACCTCGGCCCAAGTCTTCACCCACACTTGCATCCCGGCCCGGTTGACAATGAGCCCGTGCGGGCGGTCGAGAGCCACCCGACGGGTGTCGGTGAACTTGTCGCACTCAACACCGATCAAGAGCCAGGTCCACTTCGTCTTCTGCTTGTCGAAACGCGGATCGTCCTCGACAGTCTGGGCGTAGCTCTCAATCTGGGTCATCTCGGCCGCGCCGAGCTTTACTGATGAGCGCTTCAGTTCGATCACCAGGTGTTCATAGTCGTACGGTGGCGTTCGGGCGTAAGTGCTGTTGAGCAGAATATCGAGCCGGCTCTTTTTGCTGTCGTTGATGTTGCGGATAGTGCCCGTTTTGGGATCGAAGGTTCGGCCAGCGTGCAGGGCGTGGACCTCGAGAGCGTCTCGCAGGTAGGCTTCTTGTCGCCCGAATGCGAACTCATCGCCGAAGAGCCACAGCTCTTGGATCAGGATCTGCTGGAGCTGATGTGGCTCGTTCACATCAACTGCGTTCGGGCCGAAGAAGAGGTGATGCGTCGACTCGAGGAACCGAAGCCGGTCGACAACAGTCTTCGCTGCGCTGATAACCGCCCCGAGGCGCGTCGCTTTGAGGAGGCCTGCCAAGTCAGCCTGCTGCTCATCGGTCAGATTCAACACCTGTTCAAGGATCTCACACAGTGAGCCACTGTCGGTTTCGATCGCCTGCCTCAGGAGCCGAAACAGAAGCTTGCGATTTGTTTTGGGGCCGTGTTGGAACCCCGGGAGGAGCTCGTAGACCGCCTGCGCACACACGTCGAACACTTCGCGACCGACCCTCTCGACCGGACTCGCGTCAGCCGTCGGGTAGGGATAAATGCCCTCGTCACGCCAGGCCTGCACCAAACCGCCGGCCCGGTTCGCCGCTCTGGTTCGGAAATAACCGTCGAGCCCCTTTCGCACCACGCTCTTGAGGTTCCGCACCGCGTCACTCAATTCGTCCGCTTCAACGGTGCCCGACGAGACGAGCCGGTCGACGAAGGTCGACTGCGCGTAGGCGGTAAAGGAGAACACGCGTGCGGCAGGCACCTCGAATTTATCCCATTCGTGTTGGGCGATCCCTTCGACGTCGCACAAATACACCGAGCGGGCCGTAAGCCCGTTCCATTCAATCACGGTGAGCGAAACGTCGTGCGTCGTACCATCCCCATCGTCGACTTTCAGTGTTATCGTTTCGCGATTCGCGATGAACTCCTGTGGGTAGTGGCCCATGCGTCGGGATAGTCGTAAGTTATTGTGATGTCAGGTTCAACTCCTTCTGCGGCTCCGATTCCGCCGTGCCCTCGATGCGGTGCGACGCACGTGGTGCGTAACGGCCGGACCCACTCGGGTACCCCGGGGTTCCGGTGCCGCGGATGCGACCGGCGGTTCGTCGCGGCCCCGAAGACCGGTCCGACTTCCTGGCCTCGTACGCGGTGGCCATTCCTAAGGCCCGGCACCGCCCGGTCGGCAAGGACACCGGACGCACCGCACACATCGAGCGCTTCTGGCTCACCCTACGGCAACGGTGCGCACGATTCGTTCGTAAGACCATAACGTTCTCCAAGTGCCTCAGGAATCACCTCGGCGCTTTATGGTACTTCATCAGGCTTTACAACAAATCCCTACAGTGAAGCCACTACCCTCCTGTGGGTTCACACGCTGGCCGTCGTAGCGTATGTCGACCGCGTGCTGCACGAGCCCCAACGCCAGTCGCTTCGACAACTCGGTCACCATTCGGGGCGTATCCAGCAGGTCCGGAAACGCCCGGTCGATCGGACCAATAACGACCTCGACACCTGTTTTTGCGCCAGCGGGCGCGGCCTGCGGCTCTGTGGCCTGAAACGGCTGCGGGTTCGATTTGTCGCCGAACAACGTGAACTCGTTCACGGCGCCGCCAGTCGCGTAGCGGCTGACCCAGCGAACGCAGCGGGAGAGGGTGAACGCCTTAAACCGGCCGCGCCCGAGTCGCCCCCGAGGGATGCGCCCCCCGGGCGTCTTCCGGATGGACCGCTTGACTGAGTCGCCAATCATCTCAAACGTTTTGTCGAGCTGCACAAAGGAGATGCCGCTTCCGTTGTCGACGATCCTCAGCCCCGAGACTCCGAGGCCAGCCGAGTCAAGCTCCACCGTAATCGTAACCGCACTGGCGTCAGCGTCGTACGCGTTCCAAACGAGCTCTTCGATCGCTTGGATCGCAGAGGCCTTTGCCCATTTTTCGATTTGGTCGGTACCGAGTTTGACACCGAGCTGCTTCATGGCTCACGGACTCAGGTGGCGTGGAGAAATTGAAGGAGATTGTAATCCTGCGTTTCTTGAGGTTCTAGTAGGGATCCGCTCAGATGGGCTCGAAATGCGTCTGGATGACACCGCTATCGACAATCAGCAGCAGCGGTTTGCCACTGCGACCTGATCTTTCGCATGCGGATCCGTGCTCATTCCCATGGAGCCGACGGCGTCCGGTGCTTTCTAGCCGAGAGCCCCAAGCTCGCGAAACGCTCACGCATTGTCACGAAGTGTGGCCGATCTGCGAAGACAATCGATGCCCGGCTCGGCTCGCTGCAGCAGCGATTAAAGCATGCTCCCACAATTGCTTGCGTTCGAAAACTGCGGTGCCAGCGTGTCGATACTCGGAGAATCGAGAACGTGGCCATAATCGCCTGTTCACCTACGCACTGCCCTTCCTACTGGCCGGCAAACTCGTCATAATCTGTACAGTTTCCCATCGAGAGACGGCAGCAGGACGGCACGGATCGAGGTGCGTCAGGATGTCGAAGAGCAAGAAACCCGCTGGGGCGAAGGCGAAAGCAAAGACGCCCAACCAAGCGATACCCGGAGCAGTCGGCGGTCCGAGTACCGCAAAGGGCATTAATTACCAAGTCGATTTCGCAATCGAGAAGGCGCTGAGCCTTATCTCGCGATCACTGTGCGCGCCACTCACGAACTGGGTTGTACGCATGGAGCCACGCACTACCGGTGGAGGTGGAGCAACACAGTGGGATTTGGGTACTGAACCACCGAAATCGTTGTTCGAGGCCAAGTACAACCCAACTCGCGAGGATATTCTCGACTGGGTGAAACGGCTTGCTACTGCAGCGATCGACCCTGATGGGCACTTCGTGCTCGTCCACGCTAAGGGCGGCGGTACTTTGCTGCCCTCGCTCGAAAAGCTTATCCGAAACGCGATCGAGGCGGCTGGCGACAAGAAGTGGTTCGATGATCTACTCGCGATGGAACCGATTGCCGAGTCTGCCATGCTGCTCGGCATGATGGGGGCCGACTCCCACTTCACGTTGCAGCGCGCCAGAATCGAGTGCCACCCCGAAGCCGGGTTGGCCGAGGGCGTCGACATGCGCGCCCAGATGCTCGTCGGCGAGCGTGACGCGAAACGGCTGGTGGACCTTTTGTTTCGCACGTTCTCGCAGGCGATGACACTGCGCGTAGCCACCCCAGTGCGTGACCTGATCGCAAGGATCCAGGGCGAGGGGATGACCCTCAACGTACCTTCGAAAATAGACCCAGCAAATGTGCCCCCCGTCGTGGTGGAGGCGATCGCAGCCCTTCAGGCTTGTCCGCAGGGAGTGCCGACCGACGTATTGGCAGCGGCGGTTCGACGCCCGCGTAACGAGTTATTACGCGCCTTCACCGGGTTGGTGCAGACGGGAGCTCTGACAGAAAAATATGACGTGTGGTTCGTTCGCCCGATCCCGCCGGTAACCTGTGCCGAGCTCGCTGATCTGTTGGCGCGAGCGCTTGAGGCGCTTCTCGCGTACTGCAGCGCCCACAAACTCGATGGGACGTGGCAGTCGCAGGTTGATAACGTGATCGCCCTTGGCAGACGCTGCATGTCGACGCATCCCGCAGTCGTCGAAAAGGTGTACCGCCCTCTTGAGAAAATGCTAAAGCGCAAAGGCGATAAGCATCTGGTCCTCCTGATGTCCGGGTTGGCGGTCGAGGCTGCACGGCTTGCAGTACGCACCGACGAAGAGGTTAAAGCCGAGGCTCAAGCGTTAATTTGCGGTCAGTCCTGGGTATATCAGCGAATCGGCCGCCTCACAGAGGCCCGAGCCTTCGCTGAGCGAAGCCTCGAACTCGGAGAGCACGTGGGTTGGGATCGAAACACCGCCTATTGCAAGAAGTGCATCGGGCGGCTGAAGCGGATGGAAGCGGAGCAACTCGAGATAGGCACGGAGCGGGACCAGTTGCTCGCCGAAAGTGTCGCCTCGTTAGAGGAGGGTATTCGACGATTCGGTGTTCTCAGCGGTTTCGGTTCGTCACACGCTGAGGTCGGAGAATGTTACAGCCTGCTCGCGCGAACGCACTTGGTCGCGGGGCGACTCGACGACGCCGACCAGTGTGTCACCGAAGCTGAAAATCGACTCACTGACCCGAACGACAAGGACTACCTCGACCTGCAGATCCTACAAGGTGATCTTACTGTGGCAAAAGGGGACCGAGCCCGGGCCGAGGACTTCTACGAACTGGCCACAAAACCTGCCCCGCATGGCGACAGTGAGCGCTCTGAAATTCGCGCCCGGGCCATTTACAGGCGCGGGCGTAACCGCGCGGATGGGGGCCTGACCGGGTCGGCAAGGAAAGATTTCGAGGAATCCGCGAGTATTTGGCGCGACCTTGGCGAGCACTGGACCGCTGCGGGGCCAGCGTGGGACGCGATTTTGTTGGAGGAGAACCCACCGGCAAATCTAATCGCACACCTTGCGAACGAGCCCCCTGTAATTCGGGTGGCGGCTATCAGCGCGTACAAAAAGCGGTTGGCCGCGTGCGGCACAACGGTTCCTTCGGCACTGGCGAATCAAACGCCAGAGATTTGCACACAGTGCGTCGACGAGGCCGGTAAATGGGTGGCCGTGAATGTGGTGAACTGGTGACGATTGCTATTGAGATCATGAGGGTGACAAATAATCGTTCATTAGAACGATGTTTGCTTCGCTGCGACTTCCTCTCACGAATCTTAAGCATGCGTTCTCCACCGGAGCGGCGGCGCGGCTGAATCCCCCTAACCTCCGATAAGCATCTATTATCGGAAGTTAAAAGGCGGACTCCCGAAGTATTTCCGCGTCAGTTGGCTGTGGCCAAACTGGTCCCATAGTGCGTTCTCGATTTGTTCCACAAGGCACAAGTAATTGTGCCCGTTCACTGGGGATCAAGGTGGCCACCCTCAGGGATGAGTAAGGGATGATCACGACCCACTCACCCGTTGATCCGGCCTTCGGCTTCGGCCAGCACCGCCAGCACCTCATCGAACGGGGCCGGCTCCGCCAGGTACATGTCCCGCATCGCCTCGTAGTAATGTATGCTATACGAAGTTACTACGGACCCTCAACGTACCTGCGAAACGTGCCCGGCTTTGCGAGGTCGTAGTTCGCCCAAGAACT
>HG799466.1:891650-930806 GCA_000531095.1 Gemmata massiliana
CCGGCCGCCGCCGGGTGCCTCGCAAGTGCCGCCGTGTCGGCGTAGTGCCGGGAGTAGCGATCGGGCGTAGCTTTGTCCGCCGGCCGGTGGAACTCGGTGTGTAGGATTGTTGCCTTCTCCCAAAAGGTCCGCTCCACCTCCAGTGACACGACCTCGCACCGCCAATCGGGGAACGCGGCCGGAAGTGTGTCGGCAACCCACGGCCGCACGAGATGGCGGCCCACGGGTTGCTGATCCGTAAGCGACCCGAACTCGAGCTTCACCGCTCGTTTCAAGTATTCGAACCCCGCCGCTTGCGACGACGGGTAGTGAAACAGCAGCACCGGTGACTTGGTGTGCTCGTCTGCAAGGAACTCGAACCACCCGCCGGCACGTTTCCCGAGCACGGATTCCGCAACGGCCTCCAGCACCGGGGCGATCTGTCCCCTCACCGCCTCGCCGCACGCGGCCTCGGCCTTCGTCATCCACTTGTTCGCCTGAGTGCGGCCCGCGCCTGCTTCGGGCAGCTTGAGGAACTCGGGCGCGAGCGAGAGGTCGATGTCTTCCGAGAACCGCTCGATCACGCCGAACACCTTCGACAGCGACGTGCCGCCCTTGAACACCAAGCTGCTCGCAAACTCCGAACTGAATAGTACGCCCAGCAGCCAGCAGACCCAGAAGTCCTTCTCCAGCACGACCGGGGACACGTTGCGCCGCAGCGCCGCCTGCTCGATGTACAGGCGGCGCTCCTCTGGCGCGAGGGCGAGAAAGCCGAGCCTCATGCCTCCTCCTGTGCGAGTTCGCGAAAGATCGGGTGCATCCACGCCGGTGCGAGCGGCAGGTCCTTCAGGAGCTCGCGCCGTTTCTCGGCCGGGAGCGTGCGCTTCAGGTGGTCACGCCGTTCTCGGGTCACGTGTTCTTGGCCCAACTCGCGCAACGCCTGGATCAGCAGCCCGCTCAACCGCCCGGCCGCCGCCATGTTCTTCGGCGTTGTCTGACGGAGCTGGATCGTCGTGGGGCCGATTTTCACCGTCCGACTCGGTCCGTCGGTCAAGAACACCACCTTCGCTGGTACCTGCTCGGACAGCCCAAGTGCGTTTGCCGCGTACGCCCCCGCAGGCTGAAGTCGGGTACGGTCGCGGCCGGCCAGGGCCTTCGCCACGTCCTCTGCGGACGGCGTGAGCAGGCCGAGCACCGGGTGCTCCTTCGGGAAGTCGTACACCCCCCGAGCGAGCCGTCGGAGGGTCTTTTTCCGGGCTAATCGGTGCAGCGCGAGGTCCACCGCCTCGCGGCTCCCAAGGTCCAAAAAATCCCCTGGGACAAGTACGCAACCGCGTCCCCGTCCATGGATGCGGGCAAGTATCCGCGAATCAATACTTTGCGTCGTGATTTTCCCCGTAGTCATGTAAGGAATTTTACCCCTTTTTTCTTACAAACTCAACCGAAATTTGAGCCTGGCTCAATGACCGACTGTTGCCCTGTTTTCTCCCCTTCGGTGGCGCTTCGGTAACAAGCGGCTTTGCGCTGCGAATCCAAAGCCTCGCCCTCACCCGTTTTTTGCTTCTGCTTCGTGACTCCGACGGCGCGGTACAGGCGGGCTGTTGGTTTGAAGCAATTGCGCCGGCACGAGCACGCGCAGGCCACCAGATTTGCACAACTGCCGATTATTCTTAATTGCGTCGCCACGGCCGTTCCGCTTTATTTGCACGTGTTACAGTCTCCCTGTTTGGAGGATAAATTCGTCACGATGAATCCGCACACTGCCAGCCCAGGCGGTTCGCCGATCGCTCCCCTTCGGCACCGGCGGTCGGACGACGGCACCGAATACAGCCGACCGCCGCAGATTGAAGCGGCCCTCGTCCAGCTCTCCGCGCTAAACGGGCAACGAGCTGATCGAGCGAGCACGCCTGACCGACCCGGCGCACCCCGACTACGTTCCCTCCGAATGCATTCTGTATTTCGTCCGTCGACCGCCCGGAAACGATCAAGCACTCCAGTTCGAGCTGTTTGCGCTGCTGCGCCAGCGCGTCCGCGCGGCCGTCCCGGTAATCCCTCGCAAGATGTCCGGCTCTTCAAAGCTCGCCGAGCGTGCCACCGACATCGATATCCGAGATGCGGTACTGGAGAAGTTTCAGATTCTGCTCTGCACGGACTGGAACGGCTACGAGGAGCGACTGGACTTTTACGAGTGCCGGTTTAATTCCGCCGTGGCACTCCTCCGGTTGACGGCCCGTCGCGACGTGTACGCGGCCGCAAAGCGGCTCGAGCCGCTCGAATCCGAGACCGAACCAGGGGAGCCGTCACCGGCGCTCGAGAAAGCGCTGCTGCGGTTAAGCGCGGCGGCCGCTCCCAAAGGCGACGATTTTATTTACCGGTCGGAGCTGCTCTGTGCGATTAGTACCCTGCCGCCCAAAGAAAAAGGGGTCATCGAGTTGATGCTTTGGGGCTATCAGTTCGATTCGAAGAACGACAAGGAGCAGACGATAGCCAAGAAACTCGGCTGCACCGAAAAGACGGCGCGCAACCGGCGTGACAGCGCGTATCTGAAACTGCGTGCCGTGCTGGGCGATGCGGAGGAAAACACATGAGCAACCGAACCGACAAAGAGCACGTTCTGTACGAATTTGCCGCCGAGCCCGCACACGACCGCGACACGCTCGAGCGCTACCTCACGCGGTACCCCGAGCTCACCGAGGACCTGATCGACCTGTCGGCCGAGTTGCGGCTCAACGAGACCCTCGAACTCAAACCGGCCGAAGCGCTCCCCGACCCCGGCTTACAGGCCGCCTGGAAGCAGTTTCTCGGCAGTCGCCCCGCGAAACCGCCGGACGTTCAAGTGGTCGACCTGTTCGCCCCTTACAAGGGCCCGGCGTTTGTGGCCTTGGCCCAAGCGCTCAAGGTGCCCCGTTCGATACTGACAGCGATCCGCGACGGTTTGGTAACTCCTGCATCGGTGCCCGCCGGGTTCCTGCGTCGGTTCGCGCAAGCCACGGCGGTCCCGGTCGAGTCCGTACGCGCGAGTCTGTTGGGGGAAAGCCGCGTGCACGCCGCGCTCGCTTTCAAGTCCGATACGAAACCGACGCAACAGACGCCGATCACGTTCCGCGCGTTCGTCCTCAAGACCCCAATGCCGGACGACCAGCGCGCCCTCCTTCTCTCCGAGTGCGACGAAGATGAACGCCCATGAAATCGCCCGCCGACGTGCTGCACAACTCCACGCCGACGCCGTCGCTTGCGGCCACGATCCGAGCGCCCCGTACGCGTTCGCGTGCGCCGAGGCCGCCCGGCGCGAGATCGAGGTCGAGCGGCTCCCGCCGGGAGACACCCGGCTCCACGGCGGGCGAGCGGTCTACGACCCCGACGCGCTCCTGATCCTGCACGAGGACAGCGGCGACACGTTCCTGGACGCGTTCCTGGTCGCTCACGAGCTCGGACACGTTGAACTGGAGGGCCGAAACGAGCCGTCGCTCACGCTCGCGATCGACCCTTACCGGGGAGCTGAAAACTGTCCCGTCGGAATCGATCGCGTCGTCGATTACAGCCGCCGGCAGCGCCGCGAAATCCAGATGGATCTGTTCGCCCGAGAGTTTCTGCTGCCCCGGTCGTGCCTGCGCGCGCTGCACCTGGCCGACGGCGCATCGGCGAGCGACATCGCCGCCCGGTTCGGGGCGCCCCTGGCAGTAGTTGCTCAGCAACTACTCGACGCGCTACTGCTGCCCGAGATCCCAGCCCAACCGGACGCGGATGCTCAGACCAGGCCGCTGCTCCCCGACCAGGCGCGTGCCGCGGCCCACGACGGCGCTCCATATTTGCTCGAAGCGGGACCGGGGACCGGAAAAACGCAGACGCTTGTCGGGCGCGTAGCGCACCTGCTCGGCCGCGGCGTCGAGGCGGAAAAGATCCTCATCCTCACCTTCTCGAACAAGGCGGCCGCCGAACTCGCCGACCGCATCGCCTCCCGGCACCCGGACGCGGCCGCGAAAATCTGGTCCGGAACGTTCCACAGTTTCGGCCTCGACATCATCCGCCGCTTCCACGAGCTGCTCGACCTGCCGCCGGACCCGCCGCTCATCGACCGCTGCGACGCGATCGCCTTTCTCGAGAATGAGTACACGAGCCTCGAGCTCGAGCACTTCAAGAACCTCTGGGACCCGGCCGACGTGTTCGGCGAAATCCTGGCGGCGATCTCGCGCGCACAAGATGAGGTGGCGGACGCGGCCGCGTATCGGTCCCACGCGCAAGCGATGCTCGCTGCGGCATCCGGGGACGACGAGCGCGTGGCCGCAGAGCGGTGCCTCGAGGTGGCCACCGTGTACGAGGCCTACGAGCGGCACAAGCGCGAAACACGGCGCATCGATCTCGGCGACATGGTGTCGATGCCCGTGCGGTTGTGCGAGAGGCACCCACACGTGCAAAAGCTCCTCGCCGGTCTCTACCAGCACATACTGGTCGACGAGTACCAGGACGTGAACCGCAGCAGCGTGCGGCTGTTGCGTGCGCTCGCCGGGGACGGGCGGAACCTGTGGGTCGTCGGGGACGCCAAGCAGTCCATTTACCGGTTCCGCGGGGCGTCCGCCTACAACATGACGCGCTTCGATCGCGAAGACTTCCCCGGTGGTACACGCGGGCGGCTCACAACGAACTTCCGCAGCCACCAGGAGATCGTTGACGCCTATCTGACGTTCGCCGCAGAGATTCCCAGCGTGCGCGGCACCGACATTTCACTCGTAGCGCACCGCGGTACGTCGGGGCACCTGCCCACCTACCAGTCGGTCGACACCGACGACCAGGAAGTGGCCGCGGTCGCGGAATCGATCGAGCAGCTGCGCGCCCTGAATTATTCCTACCGCGACCAGGCCGTCTTGAGTGCCGGGAACGAGCGCTTGGAGCGCCTCGCCGAGGGGCTCGAGAGGCTCGGGATTCCGGTGCTGTACCTGGGGAGCTTGTTCGAGCGCGACGAGATCAAGAACCTGTTGAGCCTGCTGTCTCTGCTGGTCGACGGGCGCGCGATGGGGCTCGTTCGCGTGGCCGCAATGGACGCGTTCGCCGTCCCCCTCGCCGACGTGGCGCTGCTCATCGCGCACCTCAAGGCGCTGGACGCTGCGCCGTTACACTGGATGTCAGCCGTCGCTACCCTCGACGGAGTGTCCCCGGAGGGCCGAACCGCTCTGCTCCGGATCGTGGCGCTCTTAAACGGGTACGGACAGCGGGCGCGCCCCTGGGACGTACTGACGTCGGTGCTCCTCGACCGCTCGCGTCTGGCCGCCGCACTCGCACAAGCCCCGGGCGCCCGCGGCCGGGCGCAGGGCATCGCGGTCTGGCAGTTCATGAACTTCCTGCGCGCCCAGCCGCCCGGCGCCGGGCTCCCCGTCACCCGGCTGTTGGACCGGGTGCGCCGATTGGTGCGCCACGCCGACGAGCGTGAACTGCGACAGCTCCCGGCTAGCGCACAGGCGATCGACGCGGTTCGTCTCATGACGATTCACGGCAGCAAGGGGCTCGAGTTCCCCGTCGTGCACATCCCGGGGCTGACGGCGGCCAGCCTTCCGCGGCCGTCCACCGCCGCGATCACGCGGGCGACGATCCTGCCCCCCGACGGGCTCATCGAAGGGGCCGGCGGCAAGAGTCTGGACGCGATGCGGGCCGCGCACAGCGAGGAGCAGGAGTGCCTGTTCTTCGTGGCACTGTCGCGGGCCCGGGACCGGATCCGGCTCTACTCGCCCCTGCGGACCTCGAACGGGAGCAAGCGGACACATTCACCGTTCATTGACCGACTCGGGGCTCATCTCGCCAAACGTCACCAACTCCCGACGCTGGCGCTGCCGCCCGATCCGGTCGACGCGCCCGTGCCCCTGACCGTAGACGGAACGGTGGCGGTTACCG
The DNA here is from genome assembly GCA_000531095.1 of Gemmata massiliana. Taxonomy (GTDB): domain Bacteria; phylum Planctomycetota; class Planctomycetia; order Gemmatales; family Gemmataceae; genus Gemmata; species Gemmata massiliana. The sequence continues at coordinate 897,513 of HG799466.1, forward strand.
ACCACCAGTTGGGGCTCTTTCAGCGCTGCCCGCGCCGGTTCCTGTACACCCACGTGCTAGAGGTGGGCGGGCGCCAAACGGAGACCGCGTTCGAGCGCCTTCACGTCGCGGTCCGGAAAGTCGTGGAGGCGGCGGGGGCGCGCCCGGGGCCGGGGCTCACGTTCCCGGAACTCGAAGCCGAGCTCAACGCCATGTGGGCCGCGCACGGCCCCGCGGATCACGGGTACGCTGACGAGTACAAGGGCATCGCGTGCGAGCTCTTGCGGTACCTGGCGGAGGCGACCCTCGGTTTGGTCACGGCAGTTACACCCAAGCTCCGCTTGGCCGTCCCCGGTGGCGAGATCACCGTCACGCCCGACCAGGTGCTCGCGAACGCGGACGGAAGCGTCACGATGCGGCGGATCAAAACGGGGCACAACTTCGGGAAGGAGGAGGACAAGCTCGCCGCCGCGGCACTGCGGCTCGCCGCCACGGCACACGCGCAGAACTGTTCGGTCGAGTTCGTTCACCTCGGGGACGCCAAGGTCACCCCCGTCAAAATGTCCCCGGCCGTGCTCAAGAACCGAGGCTCCTCGATCGAGGAGATGGTCGAAGCCGTGCGCGGCGGGCAATTTGCGCTCAAAGTGACCGACACCTGCCCCCGGTGCCCGGCGTTCTTCATCTGCGGCCCGGTACCCGCTGGGCCGCTGACGAAAAAATTCTCCGCTTAATTTTACCGGTTGCGTCCGAGCCGTGCGATTAGCCCCTCAGACCCGGGTGATGGAACCCGGCAAACGAAAGGGCTAATCACAATGAACACCGCAACTCCACCCGATACCAACAATTCTGCGGCCGCGAGCCCGTTCCGGTTCGCGGTCAGCGACGAGACGCTCAACTTCCGCTCGTACGCCACTAACGACCCCGTTCCCACCGGGCGCCAGCTGCTCGCCGCGACCGGGCGCACCCCGCCGGAGGAGTTCAGCCTCTTCGCCATCCTGCCGGGCGGCGATTTCGAGGACGTCCGGCCCGATGAGACCTTCGACCTGCGCGCCAAAGGGGTCGAAAAGTTCGTCGCGTTCAAGGGCGACCGCACCTTCCGGCTCACCCTCGACGGCCACGCCGTTAGCTGGGGCGTGCAGCACATGCCCGGCTCGGTGCTCTACTCCCTCGCGAACGTGGGGGCCGACACGGCCGTGTTCCTCGACGTCCGCGGGGGGCGCGACCGGCTGATCGAGCCCGACACCGTCGTCGACCTGGCCGAGGCCGGCGTCGAGCGCTTCGTGACGGCGCCGCGGCCGGCGCCGACGTTCGACATCGTCGTCAACGGTCGGCCCAAGACCGTCACCGGGAACACGGTGACGTACGAGCAAATCGTTCTGCTCGCGTTCCCCGACGAGCGCGACCCGAACGCCGTGTTCTCGATGACCTACACCCACGCCGCCTCGACGCCGCCCGTCGGGGAGCTCGGCGTGGGTGGTTCTGTCCAAATCAAAAATGGGAGCCGCTTCAATGTCACGCGAACTGTTCAATCGTAGCGCCGACCTGACGCGCCTGCGGGACGAGGGCTACGTCGTCGAGGTCCGCGGCGCGCTGCTGGTGATGAGCGAGGTGCCGTACGTGGACGGTGAGCGGCGCGTGCGCCGCGGCACCATCGTCTCGACCCTCAGCCTGGCCGGGGACGTGACCCAAAAGCCCGACTGTCACCAGGTGTGGTTCGACGGCGACTTCCCCTGCAACGCGGACGGCGGCCGCCTGAAGGGTATCGCCGAAAGCGGCGGGCCCCAGGCGCTCGGCGAGGGGCTCACGGCGACCTACCGCTTCTCGAGTAAGCCGAGCGACGGGTACGCCGACTACTTCGAGAAGATGACCACCTACGCGACGCTCATGTCGGGTCAAGCGACCCGACTCGAGCCGGGCGCGACCCCGCGGCTCTACCGCAGCCCGAGTGTGGACGAGCCCGGCGGGGCGTTCAACTACCTGGACACGGCGTCGGCCCGGGTGGGCATCGGGGCGCTGAGCGAGAAGCTCGCCGGCGAAACGGTTTCCATCGTCGGCCTCGGCGGGTCTGGGTCGTACGTGCTCGACCTGGTCGCCAAAACGCCCGTGCGCGAGGTTCGCCTGTTCGACGCCGATGTCTTCCTCCAGCACAACGCGTTCCGCGCCCCCGGGGCGCCGGCGCTCGAGGAGCTGCGCGCGCGGCGCGCCAAGGTCGACTACTTCGCCGAGAGGTACTCGCATATGCACCGCCACATCGTCGCGCACCGCACGTTCCTGCGGGCCGACAACGTGCACCTGCTCGACGGCACCACCTTCGCCTTCTTGTGCATGGACGCGGGCAAGGACAAGCGCGCCGTGGTCCAGCGGCTCGAAGAGATGGGCGCCAGTTTCGTGGACGTGGGCATGGGCCTCGACCTGGACGAGACCGGGGCCCTCGGCGGCCTGCTCCGGGTGACGGCGAGCACGCCCGACAAGCGCGACCACGTGCACCGCGGCCGCATCTCATTCGCGGGCGGTGGCGCGGACGACCTGTACGCCTCGAACATCCAGGTGGCGGAGCTGAACTCGCTTACGGCCGCGCTGGCGGTCGTGAAGTGGAAGAAGGTTCGCGGGTTCTACCGCGACGCCGAACGCGAGCACCACTTCACCTACCCGACCGAGAGCAACGTGCTCATCAACGGAGACAGCTTGTGATGCGCTGCCGGAAACTGGAGCACCGGTTCGTGCACTTCGTGCCCGAACGACTCGAACCCGGGGTGCTCTACATCTCACTTGAGTTCTGCACTGCTTCGCACAGCTGCTGCTGCGGCTGCGGCGAGGAGGTAGTGACGCCGCTCAGCCCCGCGCAGTGGCGCATGACGTTCGACGGGGAGTCCGTCTCCCTGTGGCCCTCGGTCGGCAGTTGGACCCTGAGGTGCCGCTCGCACTACGTCGTCGAACGCGGCAACGTTCGCATTGCCCCGCAGTGGAGCGAGGCCGAGGTGGAAGCCGGGCGCCAGCGGGACCGGGCCGCGTTGGAGCGCCACTACGAAACGCCGGCGGCACCGCCCGCGCCACCCGTTCCGCCTCCGGTTGCTCCCGCGCCGCACGAGGCGAAAACGGGCAACTGGTGGGTGCGCCTGTGGCGGTGGTTCGTTGGAGGGTGAGAGAGCGGCGGCAGTGCCGGGCCTACGGTTGGACCCGGCACTGCCGCCGCCGCGTTCAAAACGCATGAACCGAGCTCATAACCCCGACCGGGGGGGCTAAAATGCGTGGCTAAATCACTTTGAAATTTATTGGAGATTGAGCGCCAGTCCGTCCCGGTAACAGAGGCGTGAAGCGGCTACGCGGGAAGCAGGTGCATGGGAAAGTGAAAGCAACGGGACGGTTTAGTAGATGTGCAATTTGTTGATCGAAACGGCAAAGGCAGAAAAAGCTGAAACGCCCGACGCTCCACAATGCACGGCGTGGGCAGACGCCGGGCTGAAGCTCGCGGGCAACTGAAGATCATCGGTTAACGGGAAAGCGGGCAAGAACGCCCGCTTCGGCTGACACTACCGGCGAGCCGAAGCGCTCGCGTGCGTTGCCTCGACGAGCGCGTCCCCAACACGGGTGAGGATCGCGCCCTCTGCCGGCGGCGACGCGTAACAGGCTTTGTCGAACGGCTGGTCTCCGGAGGCCGTCCAGAGCGACGAGCAGTCCCCGCGGTCGTTGTTCCAGACGTACTCGTCACGGCCGGAGAACAGGTGGAAATCGGCCCCCACCAAGTCCTCGTAACGGATCTGGCTCTCGTTGGCGCGCGAGCCTGCGTGAACGCGAATCACCTGACCCGGTTGTAGCGTGCCGGTGAAAGCAATGATCTGCTCCCAACGACCGTTCGGGTGTGCGTTGCTGTAGGCGATATGGCACAGGCGCACGCCCGTGAGGTCGACGGCGCCACCGCTAACGTTCTTGATGTCCACCCACTCCGCCGCGAGTTGGGCGGCGCTCGCGCCGTAGCGGCTGCGGTCCTTGCCGGCCGGGTTGGGTTTCATGCGGACGGTTTGCAGTCTGCTCATAGAGCCCTCGAAAGTGCTGTACTTTTGCGACGGAAATCAACGCGATTGCCGTCTTTCCATCGAGTACGCTGGCGCCTTAACCGGGATGCCGAAAATTTCTTCCTGCGAAGAACCCGGTTAAGGCGGTCGCGTATCGGTCAGTGAGGTCGTGGAGGCGACGATGGCTGATGCGTCGTTAAACGAGGAAGACGACGAAACGCTCCTGATCCGCATCGCGCTGGAGCAGGACAAAGACGCGCTGTCGGCGCTGATAGGCCGGTACGGCCCGCGGCTGAAAGGCTTCTTGACGAAGCGCTACGGCGACACGCTCCGGGAGCCGGAAATCGCAGAGGTGCTGAACCGAACTTTTTTCAACCTCTGGCGGTTCGCCGATCGTTATAAGCCGGAAAAGGGGACCTTTCGCGGTTGGCTGGTTCGCATCGCGCAGAACGCGGCGCTCAGCATCATCCGCAACGAGGACCGTCACCAAGCTAAGGAACTGGAATACGATCCCAGTTACGACCCCACTGACCACTGCGAGGGCGATGCGCCGGAATGCGGGTCGAAAGACAAGAAGCGGGTGGACCTGCTGAACGACATCATCGACAATCACCTGGAGGGGCTGGAGCAGGCCATTGCCAAGGCAGACCGCGCCGAAGGGCAGTCTGCAAACGCCGAGCGCCTGGCGACCATTCACAACACGAGCAAGAACGTGATCTGGTCCACCAGAAGCCAGCTGAAAATCAAGCTGAGAAAGATGGTTCTGGAGCGTGAATCTCAGGATGCACGCCAGAAGGGCAAGAAATGAACTCGGACGCGGACAGATTCTGGGACGGTGCCGTTGGCAAAATCAGAAAGGCCAAAGGGCTTTGCCCGTTGACCCCTGACGAAGCCGACGCCGCGTTCGACGCCGCGCCCGAGGCGCCGATGTCGGCGGATGAGATCGCAGCCATCGTTGAGGCCGTTACCTCGGGGAGTTCGCGTCCTGGGAGCCGATCCCCCAGGAGGACTACGGCACGGACCCCACATTCGAGGACGTCAACCGGTCCGTGCTCGAAGTCTTTCGGCACGAAGGAGAGTCCGACGCTGACGCCGAGGCCGTGGAGAAAAAACTCGAAGACGAGATGCTCAATGACCATGAACCCGAAGAAGACGAAGGCGGATTGGCAGGCGGAGCAAGAGCACCTGGACCGAATCGGTAAACTCGCTGACGAACTTATCGTCCGGCTCGAGCTCAAAGCGCCCATCGATCCATTTCAGATCATCGCGTCCGAAAAACCGTTCATCCGGGCTCGCGGTGGCGATTTGAAGAACCGCTGCGACGGAAAGCTCAAATACAACAAGCCGCAGAACGTGTTTCTGCTCTTCTTCAACAACAAGTACGACGCCGGCCTTCCCGAAGGGGAGCATCACGCCCGGACCCGGTTCTCAATCGCGCACGAACTCGGTCACTACTTCATCCCGGCGCACTACAAGTATTTACGCCACGGGGGGAAGGCTCACCCGTCGAGCAGCGAGTACCACACGCACGTGCAAATGGAGCGGGAAGCCGACACGTTCGCAACCAGCCTTTTGCTCCCCACCCACCTCGTTAAACCGATCATCGATAAGGGCATCACTCGCCAGCGGCTCGAAGACGTAGCGCGGGACTTCCAGGCGTCTTTGCTTTGCACCACCATCAGAGCCGTTCGCCTCTCCGACGAGCCCTGCGCGGTGGTAGGAATTCGCGACGGCGCAATCGCATGGGTGTTCCCATCAGAGCGGCTCGTTGAAGGCGGGTGCTACCCGAGGAGGAGCACGCTCAGATCGCCCACGGCAGTTGAGCAGTGGGAAGCCTTTGAGGACGGAAGCAACGAGCGCGTCGAAAGGGAGGGAATGCTCCCTGACTGGTTTCAGCTCTTCAGCAAAGAGGACGAGCTCGCTGAGGTGTATGTAGCCGAGCATTACCTTCCGATCCGGATCATGAATACGCTCGTCGTCCTCATTTCGGTTGAGGACGAAGACCTGTTTCCCGTTGACGTGGAGGAAGACGAGCCGGAGGAGTATTAACTAAATCTGTCCACGTCTGGAGGAACGAGCCGAAGTGAACTCAGTACGCAGCTCAACTCCCACGATCGCTTGAGCCGCATTAAACCCCAACGGGGAGAAAATGCGGGCGCCGCCACCCAGCACCTTGGAAAGATTCACCCTGTTATTCCACGGCTGGAGCCGCACGGCAATTTCGTTCTGCAGGGTGACGTAAAGTGCGCGCTGAGAATCGAGTACCGCGAGGCAGCTATCAATCCCTTCTTTGTACCGCGCCTGCGCGAGGGTGTAGGATTTGCTCGCGGCATCCGTAAGCGACAGATTCCGGCGCTGGGCGAGCGAACTCAACGACGAGCTCCCCGAGGGCTGGCCCTTCTAAGTTTGCAACACGCGCGCTAGTGGCCGGTTCTCCAACCGCACCCGATACCGGGCCCGGTTAGATAGTGGGTCGCGGGCGCGGTCTCGATGAGCGATACTCGGCGGGAGTGACCTTTTCGTGCCCAACCATGCCACCCGATCGAAACGACCAACCGCTACGAACCACCGTCACGCCGCTCGGCGCGCAGCAGAAGGCAACCCGACTTGAAGACATTGGAAGCGAGGCCAAAAAATACGTCGAGCAATCGAAAGCCCCGAACACCCGCCGCGCCTACCGAGCGGACTGGGACGATTTTACCTCTTGGTGCACCAAGTATGCACGTCCCCCACTCCCGGCCGCACCGGACACGGTCGCCTATTACCTAGCAGACCGCTCTCGGGAGTTGAAAACGAGCACGCTCCAGCGGCGTCTGGCCACCATTTCAGAGGCGCACCGGGCCGCGGGGTTCGAGTCCCCCACGAAATCCGCCCAAGTAAAGTTCGTATGGGCCGGGATCCGGCGCGAGAAAGGTACCGCGCAGAGCCACAAGAAGCCCACGCTCATCAAGCACATTCGCGAGATGGTCGAGCACCTGCCCGAGGGGCTTTTGGGGGTCCGTGACCGCGCGCTGCTCTTGCTCGGCTTCGCCGGCGCGATGCGGCGCAGCGAACTGGTAGGGATTGACGTGACCGATGTGGCACTTGCTGACGACGGGTTGGTCGTCATTATCCGAAAGAGCAAAACGGATCAGATGCAGGAGGGGCGCAAGATCGGAATCCCCCGCGGTGAGAATGAAGCAACTTGCCCGGTGCGCGCGGTGCTCGCGTGGATCGACCAAGGGTCGATCCTTGAAGGGCCGCTATTTCGCTCGGTGAACAAGCACGGGCACGTGATGGGGACGCGGCTTTCGGACCGCGCGGTGGCCGAAGTCGTGAAACGCAGCCTGATCGCAGCGGGCAAGACCGCGTGGGGCTACGCTGCTCATTCGCTGCGCGCCGGGCTCATCACCCAGGCGGCAATGGCCGGGGTGAGTGAGCGCGCGATCCAGGATCAATCAGGGCACAAGTCGCTTTTGGTAATGCGGCGCTACATCCGTGACGGGTCGCTCTTCCGTGAAAACGCGGCGGCGAAAGTGGGACTCTGATACCGTGGGCACCCGTCCGGGCCTCCCCGATTAGCCCCCTTTCGAGCACCGGTTCAAGCGAAATACGCTACCTCATTTTGAGCAAAGCAAACCGCCACGCGCCGTTGAATTTCTGCGTCCTTTCGGCGTCTTCTTGGCTACAACGCCGCACGCGCCAATAGCACGTGCTCGCGGGTTTCGTACGCATACTGGCTCCTGTTCAATTGACGACCAAATGGCGCCGGGTTACAGATCTCGATCTGTATCGAAATTAACCAGAAAGCCGGATTGTACGGCAACCATTTTTGGAGGCACATGTCAGGCACCAGTCCAGTCCCCTCACCCCATCCACGCGACAGCCAGGAAGAGCCTCTCACGCCGCCGCTCATCTTCAGTTACACGCGTGCTCAGGCGATCACCGACGGCGTCCTTGTCGATGTGACCGGGTTCGCCAAGACGGCCGGCTTCAAGATCCCCGTCGCTGTGACTGCGGCAGTCTGGGCCGAGTGCGTGCGTGTTCCCGACGGAGTCATGGCCCAAGACGAGACCGGGCGCCTGTGGGACGTGCTGCACATGCTGCGGTTCGGGATCGCGCGCGCAAGTGGCACAGGTCCCGAACTCCTTTTTCAGCTCCACGTGCGGAACGACAATTCCGAGGGAGAACCACCGCTCGTCACCCTCAAGGCGGTGTGCGGGCCGAACGACGACGGCTCGCCCTGCGTCACCGTAATGCTGCCCGAGGAGGATTGAAACCACCGTGGACATCGACGACATTACCACCGAGCAGGCGCGGAAGCTCTACGACGCTTACCACCCCGTGCTCGGGCACTTGAGCCGGGTGCGGCAGCGGCTCGACCAACTCGGGTTCCCTTTGGATGACGCGTTCCTTAAGGCGGTCAGTAGAGCCCAAGACGCGATGCGAGACCTCACCATCGAACTCAACTACATGGCTTGCCCGGCCGGCACCGGGCGTCGCAGGCGGCAATAGCATCGCGGAGCGTGGACGGCGCCACCCGCTGCCAGCCGCACTCGCTCCTCCTCCGCCTTCGTGGAAAGAGGATTTCGTTGGGATGGCGGCTCAAGCCGGAATCTCGACCACCGATTACCTCGAGGCGTTCACGTTGCTCGAGAGGTTTTGGTCAACGAATGCGCTTGCGGGTTAATCTGCTGAGCGCGGCAGCCGAAGCGGCACCGAGGACGTGATTCGAGACAGGACGGCCGTTACACCCGGCTCTGACACCCGCGCCGGATGGCTTACGCGGTCTCGAACGCGCGCAGCGTTACTGAGATCCGCCGGCCGCTGTACTTGGTCGATTTCGGTACGAGGTGCTTCCACGCCCTATTTGTGTCGGCGGGCAAAACGAACACCGTTCCGCTCGGGGCGGCAAAATCCCGCTTCTCCCGGTCCCGGATGAGCCGAAAGTTCCGCGTCTCTCCAAACGAAATGGTGACGATCGGCGTGTGCGGAACGAGTTGCTCGTCCTCATCGTGATGCGCGCCAATGTAGTGGCCGGGGCCTTCGTACCAGTTCAAAAGCAGACCGTTGAGCCGTGGGTGGATGTGCTTCTGGCACCACCCCCGAAGCGGCTCAAACAGTTCGGGCACGGGGGCCGCAACGCTGGTCTGATTCGAGAAGCGGTAATCGTGGCCGAAGGCCATCTGCCACCGGGGGATGGCCACCAGCTTCCCGATCATCTGGATCACCGGTCGCTCAGCCGGGTGGAGCGCCCAAGCGTTCTCAAAATGTGACTGGTCCCAGGTCAATTCGTCGGGGAGCCTGCCTGCGAAAAACGCCAGATCGTCGCCAAGGTCGTGGGTCACGAGAGCCGGGATGCGAGGAGCTTCCATCCGTACCGTCCTCCAAGAGGGCTTTAGCTTCGGTGACTTCACCAGTTCGGGCCGGTCGGGGGCAAATAGCTTACCTGTCGAGTTGGTGGGTTGCTGGCATTGGGCGAATCGAGTGGCGGAAATGGATAGAGCCTTTTGAGGCGCAGCAGGTTCACTTGTCGCATTCGGCGCATCGCTCAAATGGTGGCAGCGAAACGCCCAAGATAAACGCGGAGGGAAGCCTCACCCTTTGCAGGAACCTGCGGTTCCCGCACCCCACTGCTGCGCACATCTGGCTTGGGCTATAACATCTTGACCCATCAAGACGTTGAGGATCTGTCGTGCCATCCGCAACCGGGACGGAGCCCGCGGCGACCGGGTTCGCCGCCGAAGTGCTACACCGCCTACCGCTGGCCGAGGCGTTCTACACCGTATGGGGGCACCTCGCCTCGGACGCCGTCCTCGCGGACCTGTTCGACCGGTATCGCGGTCGGTGCTACGAGGACCAGCTCACCTTCGCCGAGTTGGTCCGGGTGCTCGCCGACGCCCTGACCCGGTACCGGGGCCGCGGTCGCGGGGCCATCCTCGACGCGGTCCAGCGGAACCAGATCTCGTGCCAGGCGAGGGCCGTGTACGGCAAACTCGCGCGGCTCCCGCTGCCGCTTGCCGAGGCCCTCCTCACCACCCTCACCCAGCGCCTCCGCCCGCTGCTCCCAGCGGACGCCCGGCCGACCGCTCTGCCGGCCAGTCTGAGCGGGGTGACGGTCGTGGTGGTCGATGGGAAGAAGATCAAGCGGGTGGCCAAGCGATTGCTCCCGACCCGGAACCAGCCGGGCCAGTTGTACGGTGGCAAGCTGCTGGTCGCGTACCTACCCGCCGAGGGCGTGGCGGTTGGTCTGGCCGCCGATGTCGACGGGGAGGCCAATGACATCCGGTCGATTCCGGCTCTGTTGCCGACCGTCCGCGAGGTGGTGACGGGGCCACGCCTGTGGGTGGCCGACCGACAGTTCTGCGACCTGATCCAACCCCGTCGGTTCGGCGCCGACGGAGACCACTTCGCGGTCCGGTACGGGCACAACACCGGGTTCCACCCGGACCCGGCGCGGGCCCCGGTCACGGGCACGGATGATGACGGCCGAGCCGTTCGTCAGGAGTGGGGGTGGCTCGGGGCCGAGGGGCAAGGCGCGCGCCGCTTGTACGTGCGACGGGTCACCCTAATGCGCCCGGGCCACGAGGACGTGGGGGTGATTACGGACCTGCTCGACGACCGACGGCACCCGGGCGTCGATCTGCTGGCGGTGTACTTGACGCGGTGGCAAATCGAGAACGTGTTCCAACAGATCACCGAAGTGTTCCACCTGCAACGACTGATCGGGTGCCGCCCGCCGGCGACCGTGTTCCAGGCGGCCCTGTGCCTGGTCCTGTTCAACGTACTGCAACTGGTACGGGCGTACATCACGGCCGGTCGCCCCGAGCCCACGCCCGTCGAGGATGTGTCCGCCGAGCAGGTGTTCGCGGACATGACTCGGGAGTTGATCGGGCTGCACGAGGTGCTGATGCTCGACGAGGTGACCGCCGCCGTCCCGAGGCCAGGCGGCGATGACCGGGTGCGCGGTCGCGTGCGAGAACTGCTTTCCAAGCAATGGTCGCCGAAATGGGCCAAGGTACAGAACCAGAAGCCGCGACCGGAGAAGCCGCCGCCGCGGAAATCCGGGGGACACACCTCGGTTCACAAGCTGCTCCAGCCGAAACCACCAAGCGGTCGAACATGACAGCACACATCAGATGTGCGCAGCAGTGTCCCGCACCCTCCCTTTCAAACCCACCCATGCATCGCCTCTTTTAAAGGAGGCCTCGAAAGCGAACGTGGCGGACAGACGTGAGCACCGCTCCCGGCTCCCTCGGGCTCGAAGGTGCCCCCAAAGACGGGCTCATCAGACAGTCGAGCTATCCCCTTTCCCGCCACCGTCGGCCGCCTCTGCGGTGCCACTCGCCCGCGAGCACCGCGAGAGGCGACCGACGGCGACGGGGTGACCGAGTTGGAAGGGGGAAAAGCGCCACGGGGGTGAAAACGCGCACGGAAGAATCGCCAACACACGCGCAGCCGAAATCCGATCACTCGTAGGTGAAAAGGCAAAGCCGCCCGCACCATCCGCTCGGGAGGTGCCGTAGTCGACGATCCGAGGCAGAGCTGTCGCGGCTGCTCAAAACATCTGCGGCTTGGCGGTGTTGTGAACTTGTTTAAACGAAGAGTGCCGGACCACAGGGGCGGTCCGGCACTCTTGGCTACGCCTTCTTTTTCGGCTCTTTCTTCTGGTCCTTTGGAACCATCTTCTTTTTGGCCAGCGTCGTTGTGTCCTGCTTTTCCTTCGTCTTGGTCTCGTCCGCCTTCTTCCCGTGGCCGTGGGGGCTGCCGCCGTTGGTCATGTGGGCCCTTCTGCACCGAGTTGCGATTGAATCCTTTACGTCACCGTGACGTAAAGGATGTAGACCTATCGTATGCGGTCCCCGAGAGTCACGTCAAACGGTATTTTCGTTTGTGGCTCTCGGCGGGTGCGCGGTCTTGGCCAATGTCTGCGAGCGATTCGGTGAGCGGCTGCGCGAGGTCCGGGAAGGTGCCGGCATCTCGCAGGAGAGGCTCGCCGAGCTCGCGGGGCTCCACCGCACGTACGTGAGCAGCGTGGAGCGGGGCAAACGAAACATCTCGCTGGAAAACATCGAGCGGCTGGCGGTTGCCCTGGAAGTGGAGATGGCGGCCCTGATGCCGACCCGGGCGCCCAAGAACGGGGTCTAGGACGACGGGCTCAGAAGACGGCCCGATCGCTCGTAGTACTTCATGAGCGTATCGCGTGAAGCGACGAAGAAGAGTGCCGCAAGCACTCCGTACCAGAGCCCTCGCCACCCGTACGCGTAGCCCCCGGCCAGGTACGCCCAGACGAGCGCGACGACCATGTTCGCGTAGAACTTATAATAATGGTAGTGGATCTGGATCAGGAGCTCGAACGCGTCCGCCGCTTCGTCCAGCACCCGAAAGTCCCAGCGCGGCGGCCGGAGTCCGGTGCGGTGGTGGATCGTGTCGACCACAAGCCAGCGGACGGTACTGACGGTCAGGCCCGTTGCCACCGCCTCGACCGTGCCCGAGAGGAATTCGGTGATCGTGGGATCTGAACCGTCTGCGGCCGTTCCCCAGCCAGTAGCACCGGCCAGAAACGGCAACCCGCCGAGGGCCGTAAAGCCCGGCAGCACATAGCCGATGAAGAGCCCAAAGTTGGAAATCGTCAGTTCGCGAGCCACGGACGAACCATATCAGCTCGTGTCGGATGGGGTCAAGTTATTCGAGTTTCACCTCTCGGCCCGGCAGGCCGGCCATTCATCACGTCACCGAGGCTGAGCGGACACAAGATCGCTACGGCAGCCGGAGGCTCGTGCTGCGATGCTGGAGCGGGTCACGCGACCTTCCGCCTGGACAACTCGCGGGCGAGTCCCAGCACGTCCGTTTCCCTCGACTGGTCCGTGTTTTTCGGGTACTATTGGGGTGGTAACGTGTGAAGAGAGGCTGAAGTTATGGCACAAACTGCCGCCGCCCAGAACCGCCATCATGTACTCGACCGCCTACTGAACCCGGTCCGCGACATCCTGACCCCCGAGGTCGCTCGCGCCATCGCCGACCTGCGCGCCGATCAGATGACCCAAGACCGAATTGAAGACCTCGCACACCGTCACCACGAAGGTCAACTCGCCCCCGAGGAACTGGCCGAGTACGAGGCCCTCGTCAGCGGGGCGAACCTCATCGCCGTGCTCCAGGCCAAGGCCCGTTCGGTTCTAAACAGGTCCCGTCCGTAATGGTCCTCACCGCCGTCCGCAGACTCGTCCGCGATCGAGCCGGTCACCGCTGTGAGTACTGCCGAACCCGGCAGAGTGACGAGCCGTTTATCACGTACCAGACCGAGCACGTGATCGCGATCCAGCACGGCGGCAGCGACGACGAGAGTAATTTGGCCCTCGCGTGCTCCCACTGCAACCTGCACAAGGGCCCAAATCTGTCGGGCATCGACCCGGTCACAGACGCGATCGAGCCCCTTTTTCATCCGCGCCGGCAGACGTGGGACGACCACTTCGAGTTTCAAGGGCCGGTCATCGCCGGCAGAACCCCCTGCGGACGGGCGACCGTGCGCGTGCTGGCCATGAACGCCGAGGCCCGTGTCGACCTGCGCCAAGAGATCCAGCGCTCCGATGCCGAGTAAACAATATCTCTGCCGGGTTGGCGATCCGCGTGCAGTTGCGGGTCTCGCAGTCGGGTCGTGCCGAACTCTACTGTCCGCCTTCACGACTGCAGGCCGACTCGTCCCACTAATAACCGCCACCAGTCTGAGAACTTGACTCGTCCACGGGCACGGTACACAGGCAGTCCAGCTCAATTGTTCCGTGCTGTGGGTTGATGGCGAAGGCCCCGTGGTCCCCGCACGTCACGCAGACGCGCCCTTTTTTGCCTTGCATGTGGTCCATTTCATCCTTCGTCGGCGCGCGTCCGAGCAACCGCGTGAAAAGCCGACGCCGCGACTCCTTCGGCACCTCGGGTGAGCTGAGGAGTTGGAGGAGGTCCGCGAAGGGCAACGCCAAAGTACACGGCGTCCGTAGCCCATCCGTGAAGGTCAATATTTTCAGATATACCTCTCGAACCTCGCGATCGAACGCCACAACACCGACGTTGTAGTGGCTCCCCTTACCGACGCTCTGGAGGGTGCCGATTGCACCCGACTCCGTGTTCGTCACCCGCTGGCCGATTCCCGCGTTTGCTTCTGTCAGCGTCATTTGGTGTGTTGAGGTTGGAGGTGGGGACAACGAGCCGAACGATACGTGTGTGCGTGAGTAAACTCAAGGCGTTCTCCGCCCACACCACGTACCCGAGAGCGCTGCTCTTTCGACCTCACACAAGGTTCCGGCTGTAGGGCGCCCGTCCTGAGGCTGGTGGACCCTGGGGAACTCAAGTCTCCCGAGGCTGCGCTCGTCGGGTGCAATGCTTCACCGAGAATGACTGCCCTCGCTCCTTCCTTGTGCTGCGGTTGGGGAGGCAGCAAAAAGAATCTAAAATACTTTTGTTCGTTGCATCGTGCGAATCACTGCAATTGGGTTCTGCGAAAAGGCCGGGCAGCAGATTTCCTATCGCCAGGGAGAAATGGTGACTGGCCGCGAAATTGTTGCCACCGGCGTAAGGTCAGGCCCTGCGAATGCGCCATCGGCAGCAGTACTCGAGCAAGCGTTACCCGGCTATTTGCTCAGACGCCTCGTCGGGCTCTTCGGTGTGAGCTATAAGGGTGCGAAGCAGGTGGTCGTAATCTTTGCTCTTCGCTTCATCGAACACGGTGCGGATCTCCTCGTCCGACCAGCCCTGTTTTACTGCTGCTCGCCGAAACACACCGAGCAGGTGGAAAGCGTTCCCATTTTGTCCGGCAAGACTCACTCTGACCTTGTCCATTGTCCTCCTTGTGTCGTCATTTCGTTGTTTACGGCTACCACGGCTCACGAGTCCAAACGAGCGGTGCTCTCCCGACACCACCGCTTGCGTTTAGATTTTCATCATGATTCGTGTCGTCCGTAAGCAATAATGGTAATTCGAGAGAATATCTTAATTTCGTTTGGAAAATAGCATATTTCGCGTCTCTCGTACAGTGATTTAAGAAGTGTAACCTAGTGCTTTTTCACGATATTTTGCGGCTGATCGGTGTTTTTCCCGGTGCGCACGAGTCAACAGGAACATTGTTCGAAACGGTTTCGCTCGCCCACACCGTTCCCAGCGCCGTGATCCAGTATTTGGCGCTGAAAAAGGGTCGGTGGCATCCCCGCTCATTGCTCGCGAGAAGCGCCAGCCGGTCGCAAAATTGTTGCAACCGGCATTGCGCAATTTTACATTCGCGCTTCAATGAACCCTTCCGTGGTTTTCCAGGAGGGTTCAACTCATGACCTGTGGGTGCTGTTACCGCCGAGGTAACCTCCGGCACTGCGACTGTGTCGTTGGCCTCTGTCGCCGCTGTGCGTATTGCGTCCGCCACTGCGGGTGCGACGGACCGAAAGGCCTTCGAGAGTCGATCGATGAGGTGTTGCAACGGGTGGTCGCAGAACTCAACGCGGCGGGCGGTCCGTTCGCCGACCTGCACACGCACCGGCCGCGCGGTGCGTTAGGAACCCAGGGCTCGAGGATTTGAATCACAGCTCACTTGGCCGCGTGTGGCTCGGGTGCCGCATGCGGTCAGAGTTGCGTTACGCAGCGTCGCCCGTTCGCTTCTGTTCCGGCGGTGCCGGAATCCGCTCCCACCACTCGTGCGCACAGGACCGGCACCGGTACTTGGTCTCGACGAAGTTCCCCTCGCCCGGTTTGCCGTCGACTGCTCTCCGGGCTCGGAACAAATACCCTTTGTGCTCACATTTCGGACAGCAGCGGTCGGGGCGCTCAAACGGTGTCATCCAGCCGGCTCCGTTCTCATTGGGACATTCGACCCCGGGTATCGGCAGGCCAAGCAACGGGGCTTGAGTTTCCACTTCGTCGGTGCCCGTTCGATCCCGAGCGCATGTTGCGAATTATTTCGGGTGTCGCGATTCGCAGGCTCTGAAGTTCTCCCACCGCTACGCGGCAGCACGGGCGTGCCAACCTAACGGTCGTTCCGCTCCGCTTCGCTGCGCCACTACCCGTGCAACCGCTGCGCTGATTTCTCGAGAGCGCGTGACGACCTTTCTTGTCACGGCCCCAGGGCGGGCCGTGCGTGGAATTGCCTTTTTCGACAGGTGGGGGAATCGGGTTTCCAGAAGGGGTGAGAAACCCGATTCCCCCACCTGCCGAAAAAACGCGATTTGGGGCTGGGAGTTTTAAGGTCGCCCGGAGCAGCCAGAATCGGCGGGCGTTCAACGGAAAACAAAGCCGCCGGGGGGGGAAAGCCCTGGCGGCCTTTAACAACTGAGGAATATGTCACACGAGTTTGAATCAGGTTTTTTCGTTCGTCAACCGGCTTGGCACCGTCTCGGCGTTACGCTCTCCGAAGCACCCAATATCGAAGACGCGATCCGTCTCGCGGGGCTCGACTGGCGGGTACGGATGGTGCCGCTGTTTACCGAGTCCGGGGTCCCGGTGCCGACGCACCGCGCGACCGTTCGCGAATCAGATGGGAAAGTATTAGGGGTCGTCGGAAGCGGTTACAGCCTCATGCAGAACGATCGGGCGTTCTCGTTCTTCGAGCCGTTTCTATCAGCCGGCGCGTGCTCGCTCGAAGCGGCCGGCTCACTCAAAGAAGGGAAGCGAATTTGGGTCCTCGCTCGAATTAATGGAGCCGAGGCCGAAGTCGTCGACGGTGATCCGGTGCGCGGGTATTTCCTGCTCTCCAACGCCCACGACGCGAGCCAAGCAGTACGGGCTCAGTTTACCAGCATCCGCGTGGTGTGTGCGAACACGCTGAACGCTGCCGACCGGCGGGCCGAACGCGGATTCGAGGACTGCGTACGCGTGCGGCACACCACCGGCCTTGAAACGAGTCTCGTTCTGGTGCAACACACTATCGACATGGCGGCGAAGACTTTTTCGGCCTCGCTCGCCGACTATCAACGCATGGTATCGCGGCGGTTGCCCGTCGACGGGTTTCGCAAATACGTCATCGATGTGCTGGAGGTGCCCGAATCGGTTCAACGCATAGGGAAAATGCCAAAGGCGTGGGACACCTTGCAATGGGCCTACCACGCGGCTCCCGGTGCGCGGATAAATGGCGTCTTCGGAACGTACTGGGGGGCCTACAACGCGATCACCGACTGGGTCGACCACACGCGCGGCGTTAAAGATGCTGATAGTCGACTCGATTCGGCGTGGTTCGGCAGCGGAGCGCGGATCAAGCAACGGGCTTTTGAATTAGCGTTGTCGTAACGCGAGCGATTTCTCGCCGGGGGTGGTGAGCCCCCGGCACTTATTTGGGCCCCCGGCGGCGCTTGCAAGTTGCGCCCGATGACCACTGTGTTGTGGGACGGGGGCCCGCCCAAATATCGACCGATTCTTCACGCACCGTCAAGCGCGTGGAAGAGCTGAGTAGCCGTAGAAGCCGTTGCTGATCGGAGCAGAAACGGTTGTTGCGAGCGCGAGCTCCCGAGCGGTGCGTCGCACAACTCGGGAGCTACACACCACGCACTATGAACGCAATTTGACCATCGCGGCGGAGCACCCGTGGCCGGTGCGGGATCACTCCGGTTGCGAATCTGGCTCGGCAGTGAGTTGCCTGTACCAAGCAACCACTTCGTCGCGCGAAAGTTCCCAGGTCGTCCGGGCAAGTTTTGCGACCACACGGGACTTAAATTTCTGATAACTTGCGAGCGCCCGCTCCGCGCCCAGAGCGTCGGCAAGAACGGCCAGTGCGAGTTGTGCCGGTCCCGAGCCACCGTATCCCCACTCGAACCCCGCTGGCGAGTGATTTTTCAGATCGGTTCGAGCGGCCAACGGGTGAATCCCTCCTCGGTCATCCTCGCGCGCCACGGTCACGCCGGTGTCGGTTCGCACGCCGACGTATTTGACCGTCGGTCGATCGGTGACGCTCGCGCCGTCTCCGGCGACACGCTTGTGAAAATGATCCGGTCCAAACATATCCCCTCACCCACCTGTCCGGCCTTATCGCCCGCGCACGTTTAACTCGACCACCACCGACTCGACGAGCGGCGCCCCGCTCGGCACCAGCCGGGCAATTCTCTCGTCGGCCTCCTGCACCCACGACACCTTCTGGTCGCGGAGCGCGATGTATAACGTGGACAGGTTCCGCCCGGTGAGCGTCACCACCGCGTCTCCGAAAATGAGCTCTATTCCGTGCGACAGGTTCCTGTCCACTCGTCCAAGCAGGTGGTAAGCGAAGAGGTGTCCGTTGCCGGTGCGGAGACGCAACTCGAGCATCGCCACATGGCGCATGAATTCGTCGCCAGCGATTCCGAAGGCCCGGTAGTCGGTGCTCGCCGGCTGCTCGATCGTCTTCTCGTCGAGCAGCGACTCGACACGCGGAATGCTCGCCCACTTTTCGACCCCCGTGCCGCTCATCGCCCGACTAAAACCTCCGCCACTCCTCGCGCTCGTTTATTCGGTTGTGGCTCCCGTACGATGCGCTTCTGTGCCCACGAGCGCCAGAGCGCCGAGGGGGCAAATATTTCAGTCGCCGCCGGTCGAGGATCTGAGCGTTCGGCGGCGAGTCGCAGTCCGGCTTTGTCGTCGGTGATTAACAGCACGCGCTCGCGGCCGCGTGACACGGACACGTACAACTGCTCGACGGAGGATGCGGCAAACGACTCGGCGCTTTGGGAGACGAGAACCCGATCGACGGTTCTACCCTGTGACGCGTGCGAAGTGACGCAGTAGCCGTGCGCCACGTGCCCAACGTCGCACGGCACCACGGCCCCCGACTCGAGCTGAATATCCCCGTTGGAGGTGAACCGCTTCACCACACCGTGAGCCCCGTTGTCGAGCCGATGTCCGTCGCGGGTTCTCTCGTTGTTGGTAAACCGCACACGATCCCCGATCCGGAGTTCGAGTTCGCACGACTCGAAAACCTGAAACCGGTTAGCGAAGGGAAGCGGAAGCAGAGCGTCATCGCCGGTGGCATCCTGAACCCGCAAGACATTGGGTGCGGCCGATACGACCACCCACCGAGACGCGCTTCGAAATCCCGGGGCATGACGGAAAAACTGGAGCACCATTCCGGGCTCGTAGTTCGCTGCGTCGCTCCGCTCTGCGATCGTGAAATTTGCGGCAACCAACTGCGGAAAGAATCGCGGCCCCCCGCTCAGCACCTGTGCGGATAGGAGCTCGGTGCGGATCGTTCGGGTGACGCGCTCACCCTCGGCATGCGTCGGTGACACCACCAGAACGGATTTTCCCTCACGGTGTGCGAGCAGATATTCAGCCGCGATCAATTGCGCGCCAGTCTCGTGATCACACTCGCGCACCCAACCGAGTCTGTCGAGGACGTCGAGCGCGTTGACGGCCCGCCCCTCGCTCAGCAACCCGACCGCTTCCCGGTATCGACCGTGCTGGCGGCGAATACCGGTAACCGCGAACGGGTCGAGTCCGGCCTCACGCTCGAGAAGCTTAAGTGCGGTCCCACGAGCGACCCCAGAGTGCTGGCGGGTATCACCGACCAGTACCACCCGCGCGTCGAGTCGCCCAGCAGTATCAAACAGAGCGGCAAGCGCCACAGTGCCCAGTAGTCCCGCCTCATCAATCCAGATAACGTGCCCACGGGCACGTTCCTGGAGTTCGGCGTCGACGAGAAACCGCGCCACCGTGTCGGCCGAGGAAAAGCCTTCGGCGCGAAGGACGCCGCGACTCGCTGCGGCTGATGGTGCCAAGGGAATAACTCGTGTCCCGGATTTTTCAATCGCTTCGACGGCCTCAATCATGAGGGCCGTTTTCCCGACGCCGGCCGCACCGCGTAACAGCGTCACCCGGTCACGTGATCCGAGCACGTGGGCCACGGCCGCTTTTTGCTCATTCGATAACCACTCGCGCGCGATTGGCGAATGGTTCGGAACCAACCGGGCACATGTGCCGCGCCCGTCTCGGGCGAATGCCAGCATGCGGATTTCTTCAGCGAGCACCTCACGCGCGGTCGCGTATTCCACGCCGTTTCGCTCCTGCACGAGAAGCCCCAGACCCTTAAACGCCGCGCGGATCTCATCAACCGCGACCTCGCCCACGCCTCGGCGGAGTGCGACCGCGAGTAACCGGTCGACCGACACGGCCGACTCGCGTTCGAAGCAGTGCTCGACGGCGTAGTGCAGAGCGTCTCGGGCCGCGTTGGGATTTCGAGGGGCATGGTCGAGTGCTTTGGCAGCAACCAGTTCGAGGGCCCGCAGTTCGTCGCCGGTGATGCGAGCGCGCCAGCGCGCACACAACTTCGAAAGCGAAAGCGCGGTGCTTTTGCGCTCGCGGGTCAGAGCTCCGATCGCGTCCTTGGCGTGAGCGTTGGTGATCTCCTGTTCTTCGGCTACCCGCTCGATCAGCTTCGTTCGGCGTGAAAATTCTTCGAGCACGCGACGCGGAACGCCCGCGAGCTCCCAACCCTTACTGGTGCGGACCGTGTCGTAACCGAGGTGTCGCAATTTTGCTGCGAGACGGGCGTGGAAGGCCGCCTCGAAGTACGGCGCGGCCCGTTTGACCTGGCACAGGTCGAGTGCCTTCCAGCGGCCCTCGATCGGATCGAAAGTGGCGTTGAAGACGACGGCATGGCAGTGCAGGTGCGGGTCGGGAACTCCGCCGACCGGTCGCGCGGTCGTGTGCACGTAGCTCGCCCAGGTCAGGTTCCCGGTGGTGCGCACTTGGTTCGCGCCTTTGATCCGAACCCGGGTCTGGGCGCGAGCCTCAAGCTCACACATCGTTTCTTCGACCGCCTGGCGGAATGCTGTGAGTAATTCGGCCGATTGGGTGAGGCCGAACAGCACCGAGAAGCTTTTGGGGACGTGCCAGTTCAGATCGAAGGCGACGCGGCGCGAAACGTTGGTTCGCAGAGTAAACCGCTGGCCGGTGCGTGGATGGAAGTTGTCGCACAGGTGAGCAAATTCACCACGTTCGACGGTGCCCGTGAGTCCCAGGTGCGCGGCCCCGATTCCGCCCCACTCGCCGGGCAGTTCTTGGCCTGCGCTGTAGTAATCTCCCGCGCTGTAATACTGTTTTGCTCCCTTGCTGCTGCGTACTACCACCACCCGGAGCACATCCCTATCCCAAACAATCCTACTTCACAGGGCTTGACCTCACTGATTTAGAAATCGGTTGCCCATGCCGCTTCAGACGCCAAGTATTTCCACTCACTTCATCAACTGGTGACAAGTTCACGTAATCTGACAGGCCGCTTCGCTTTTCGGGTACTCCCGGCAGTTCGATCAACAGACATCTCCCCTTGCGACAAGGGATGGCCGGGAGGCACGAAAGGGCCAGAAACTTCCTTTGGAAACGGTGCCGTGCTATCGTCAGTACGTGACTACCCTATTTTCCCACCGAGGTGGCGCCTTGCCTGTCGGAAGAGCGGAGGGTCGCAACCATCGCACAGTCGATGTCTCTCTGAAGCGTCGTCGTGCCGCATACAGTGAGTGAACGCTGGTGGGGGGGGGCGAAAGTCCCCGCCAAAAAAGGGGCCGCACGTCCCTCTAGTTGAACCCACGTGGCCTCCCGTAACGCACGTGCGACTACATGAGTTCTACGAGAGCGCCGAACTCGAGTCCGGGATCACCGGATAGGTAGTTGTCTGATCCGTGGAGAACGTTAAGTTTGAATGACCACTGTCGTCGCTACTACGAATGCCAGATGGACGGTTGACGTCACAGATCATCTACTTTCGATTTATCAATGATTCACAGCGATTTCATCGCCATCACGGCCGATTGAACAGATCGCAAACGCTCAAATTGCCTGAAGCAGTTCAAGACATGCGATATCACGCCATAGGTCTGCGCCGCCACGGGCCGCTATTTCAAGAGCATGCGCGAACGCGGCCGCGACCTCAGTCCCAGCAGCGATTTGCCGGGCGAGCGAAGGAAAGAAGCCTTGCGCAAACGCTGCGCTGACCGGAAAGCGAGCGCCTATAACCGTCTTCGCACCTCGGGCCAGTAAGGTTGGGCCAGCACCAAGCGGGTAGTCGCCCCACGCCATTGTGTAGACGCCCGAGTCGCATGCCGAGAGAATCACGAGGGGTGAAGACACTCGCTCTGGGATGACGTCCGATGCAAGAGACGCCCCATCAGCGAGTTCGAGCATGAGTTCAGTCCGCACAGGCCCTCTCTTGATAGCTCGACCGTGGCACGACAGAAGAACAATCGAGTTTGACTTAAGGGCGTCGCGAATTTGCTGCGCAGAGCATCCATCTAGAAACCTTCCGCGCTCCGCAAACGCCCCCGCGAACTCTTCTGCCTCGGATCGAAGATCGATGGTACCTGCGGTTCCGTGCCCAAATGCGACCGCGTGAATTGTGCCGCCCGGCCGCGAGTTCCCTGCCGCCCGAAGGAGAGAATTGAAACCCGTTGGAAACGCGAGCTGATTCCAGGCAAGACCACTCTCGCGTAATATCGCTCTCCAAGGTGCGAGGTGGAGCGAGTCGTAAGGAACGAGCGTCGAAACCTTTCTGCGACCGACCCTTTCTGCTATGTCGCGGCTGAGATCAAGGAGTACATCGGGAATAGCTCGCGCTCCGACCCCCTCCGCCAACCGGTGCGGGATGGGCCGAATTTGTTGGTCTAACTGCTCGAGGTCACGGATCCGAGCACCAACCGTCGATACCTCGGTGGGGCTAATGACGAAGGCGACGAGGTGCGGTGGAATCACTCCAATGACGACCCCAACTTCATCGCTCCCGAGCCCCTGCTGAGCGGCTCGAAGCTGATTAACCTGAATTCCGCTCCCATCCTCCGCGAAAGGGTTTTGTCCAATCATTTTGGAGAAGAACGCAGGATCGACTTCGACCGCGTATCCGAGTGCTCTACCGGCTTCGAATGCGACCAGGGCGTCATCAACGCGCTCGCTTTCTAGAAAGCAACCGGCAAGTGTGCGGAAGTGAAGGTGTAGGTCCGAAGCAATGGTACGGAAATCGGCCGGGATGAGCGGTACCGCGAGGCGCTGGTACCACTGGCTGGCCCCTTCGAGAAGTACGCGAGTATACTCTTCCGCCGGCCGGCCGGCCCTTCGTAGCAGTTGTGCTTCAAACAGCCGGAGCCGCGGACCGCACGGATCCAGGCGATCGATTGTCCGCTCAAGACTACGCCCTGCATGCACCATTGCTAGGCCAACGTCGGCCGCAGCCGAGCCGCGCGCAGCCGCGCTTGCTGCGAGCGTGTACCTGAGGTAGGCAACCCTGGGCCGGTCCTGTTCCCGCGCAGCGGAGGCACCAGCAGCGGCGAGCTCGACGAGTTGGTCGTCCTGAACAATGTCGAGGCCCAACTCGCCGGCCCTGACAAGCGCTCGGAATAGTTGGTCTTGGTCGCCCGTTTGTTCGAGCACATCGAGCGACTCCAGGAGGGCAAAGCGGGCACGCGTCAGATCCCCGATTGCCCCGAGTGCCGTGGCCAGATTGGTCAGTATTTCCGCACGACCAGTAAGTTGTTGGGGGGGACTTCGGCGAGCAGTTCACGGGCTTCTACGAGGATCTCGACCGCGTCGGCGAATCGTCCCAGCTGAAGGAGCGCCGATCCGCACGAGTTGAGGGCGTGCGCTTTCTCACCAACGAACTTCACTCGAAGGTCCTTGTGCGCTTCAGCGAGCGCGTCGGCAAGGCGGCACGCCGCCGAGAACTCGCCGACTGCCTCTGCCCATCTCCCCTGCTGTCCGATGGCTTCCCCCAGATTTCGGGCGAATTGAACTCGCGCGGGAGGGTATAAGCAGCCTCTGCCTCCCAGTTGCTCAATAGCGAACCGAAGCTGGTGCTCGGCGTCCACTGAGCGACCCATCGTGAGCAGCGCAAGACCAAGGTTGCCTTGTGCCATCGTCCAGCAGGGCGAAGTCTCCGGTACCTTTTGAAAAGCGCTAACGGCTTCGCACAGGTCGCCGTGGTGCAGCGCGACGGTGCCGAGCCTGTACTCCGAAGTGTAAGACGGGTCGTCCATTTCTTCCCCTTGT
This sequence comes from Gemmata massiliana, assembly GCA_000531095.1. Taxonomy (GTDB): domain Bacteria; phylum Planctomycetota; class Planctomycetia; order Gemmatales; family Gemmataceae; genus Gemmata; species Gemmata massiliana. The sequence continues at coordinate 921,446 of HG799466.1, forward strand.
GCTTTCTTAAAGACAGACAAATTAATCCTTCACCGGTTCGTTTCGAAGGGCACTGGTGCTTGGCCCCAGAGATTTTGGAGGGTAGAACTTACATCGGGTGCCTCCCCGCCTCTCTTCGAGCCCGCAGATGGAACGTTCGCAGCCCGCGCATCCGCCCGGCCAACCGAGATACTGGTTTCCCCTCGGGAGCGAGATTTACACCGATTTATTCGGCTTCTTGCTCGATCCCCGAGGGGAATTCACGCGCCACATGAACACTGCGGCAATAACGCTTGAGGACGTCCGTGAAATTCCCTGTGTGGCTCTGCTGGGTGAGCCGGGCCAGGGCAAATCGACCGCGCTGCGTGAGGAGGAATCGTCCCTCAGGGCGCTCGGGGCAACGGTTCTTTTCGTCGATCTCGGCGAAGTCGGGAGCGATGAGAGCTTGGTCCGCACGGTGTTCCAAACGCCCGAGTGGGCATCCAACAGCCGGAGGCCGGTACACCTCCTTCTCGACTCCTTCGACGAGTGCAGGCTATCAATCAATAACGCGGCCCAGGTGCTTTTACGTGAGCTTCGAAAGGCGCCAGACCGTGAGCGAATCCGGCTCCGCGTCGTCTCTCGGGCGGGTGTGTGGCCCGCGTTCATGGACACTAAGCTGAAAGAGCTCTGGTCCGACGGGTGCCACGTCCTAGAGCTTGCACCGTTGCGGCACAGCGACGCGGTGAGTCTCGTCCATGCGTTCGGGGTGACAGACGCAGAAGCACTGTTTCAGTCTGTCCGTACCTCCGAAGCCCGTCCGCTGGCGGCCTCACCGATCACGTTACGGCTACTGGCGAAACTGTACGCCCGTGGGAAGGCCTTACCGCGAAGTAAGGCGGATCTCTACCAGCAGGGGTGCATTGAGCTGTGTACCGAGCAGAGTGAATCGCGCCGCGCGGCCCGCAAGACCGGCGTCTTGTCGCCGTCACAGAGACTCGCGGTGGCGGCGCGCGTTGCGGCCGTGAGCATTTTTTCTGACCGGCCCGATCTTTGGGTCGGTGCGCGGTCGGACTCGCCGGGCGATGGGTGGCTCACCGTCGACGAGCTGGTCGGGGGGACAGAATCTGCAAATGGTTCGACGCTCGAAGTGACTGCGGCGGTGGTTGAGGAGGTACTATCTGACACAGGCCTATTTGCGCCGATCAGGACCGACGGGCGTCAGTGGGCGCACCGTACGTTTCAGGAGTACCTAGCGGCACACTTCATCCAGTCTCGTAACCTGCCGCCCGAGCAGCTCGAAAGCCTGCTTCGTCACCCAAGGCAGGTCAGCCGAGTCGTCCCCCAACTCCGTGGGGTCGCTGCTTGGCTCGGAAGACGGGCTGATGTCCTTCGCATGCTGCTCGACGGAGACCCGCAAGCGCTTTTTAGCGTAGATTTCGACCCGGGCTCGGACGCTGCGCGGCGTGAATCTGTCGAAACGATTATGTCGGCGGCGAGATCGATTCAGATCGACGACTTCTCTTTGGAAGAGGCGCAGTACAAGCGGTTGGGGCACTCGCAGATTGAAGCGCAGCTTCGGCCGCTGATAGTCAGCCGTGCCGAAAACCTTCTCGTGCGTCGGCTCGCCATCGAGATCGCAGCACACAACTGTTTGGAGCAGATCGAGGACGCGTTCGTCTCTGTCGTTATGGAACGCGAGGACGACCTTCACATCCGTTCAAACGCTGCATACTGGGTCGGCGAATCGAAAAGCACCACGACGCGTCGTGTCCTAAGCACGCTGCTCGACACTGAATTGGAAGAAGACACTCGGGATGACTTGAGAGGATACGCCTTATCAGCCGCTTGGCCGGCGTTCCGATCAGCTGCGGAAATCTTCTCACAGATCTTCGTGCCGAAAGAGCCGAACTACGGAGGCAGTTACTCGACGTTCCTCACCCAGAAGTTGGTCCCCGCGCTGACCGACGCGGACCTGCCCGCCGCCGTCGCCTGGGCGAGGCAGCTGACCAAAGAAGAGATCAACGATACTTTCTTGGGAGCTGCCTGTGACAAGCTTTGTTCACGCGCGTGGACGTGCCTCGATCAGCCCGCCGTGCGAGCAGCGTTGACTGAAACTCATCTGGAGCCGAATTCAACGACACGACCGTTCCATCGGTAGCCGACATGCAGAGCACGCGGGCGGACCTTTTGAAGGCAATGACGTGAACCGGAGGCTTCTCTTCCGCGAAGTGTTGGAGCGGGCCACCGACGATTCGGATTCGTGGCGACGACTGCAGACGTTTCGTCCCGAGCTCGTCAAAGCGGAAGACCTCGGTTGGTTACTCGATCAACTCGACACTGAACCGCGCAGTGCCGTTAAGCACGCGCTTTCATTTCTAGTCACCCGCTTCGTCTTTCGATCGGGACCTCGCGCGTGGGACCGAGTTCTTCCGTCAGCACGCTGCCATCCCGAGCTTGATGCGGCTCTCGCTCCCCACATCCGGCCGGTGGCGATCAACTCGCCGGAAGCCAAAAAAATGCGAGAGCAGCATGTCCGGGACGTTGAACTCGACCGTCGGGCGAGTGAGAGACATGAGGAGATTCTTCCTCCGGTCGACGAGAGAGTCGCGACCCCACTTGAAAAGTGCGAAGGGGGTGAGCTTGAGATGTGGCCGGAGCTGCTCGCGGAACTGCTCGCGTCGCCACGAGGCGGCCTCTCGCTTTTCCACGACTCCCTCATTCTCGCCCAAGGGTGGACCGAACTCGACGATGCGCTCCGCCACCGAGTTCTGGCCGTCGCCGCACAGTTTCTCGCCGCCAAAGGGTGTGAACAGGACGAGTGGTTTGAGTGTGGGCATCGCATGACTCCGGCCGCAAGCGCTGGTCAACTCGCCCTCCGCCTCCTGAGCGCCGCCGCGCCAGAGGAGTTCGCAAAGCTGTCCCTGGCGGTGTGGGAGCGCTGGCTCCCGGCGGTTCTCGTTGCTCCTTACGGAACAGAAAGGGCGGCAGATGAAAACGCCGTGGTCGTGAGAAGGGCGTACGAGAAGGCGCCACAGTGCTTTCTCGGCTGGCTGCGCCTCTACGTGCTCCGGGAGAGCAACCAACGAAGCAGGGTTCAAACCGTTGCGGCCGGTGGCAAATTGAGCGAAGAGCGGGTTCAAGAGCAACCGACAGACGCGCCGCGAAAAGTACACGAGATCTGGGACTCTCGCATTGCAGACGTTTTCAGAAGCCTGCTGCCCGACCCGTGTGTGAACGACACGGTTTACCTGAACCTTCTCGTATCGCTTTTGCTGCGGAATGATTCACAGACGATCGAGCAAGCCGTCCAACTCGTTCGAGAGCAATCACCAAGTGCCACGCCGATCGGCCGGATCCGGAGCACGCTCTTTGCGCTCTCCGTTCACGCTCCGGTCCACGGCATCCCGCTTCTTCAGTCTCTCGAATTGGTGAATCTCGAGCTGGTAAAGAGCGTGCTTCAGGCGCTCCCTGACGCGTCCCCGCTTCAATTACGTGACGAGCTGAGTAGGGACTTGTCGGAGTCGCAGGTGGCGGATCTCTACAGGTTGTACCTTAGAGTTTTCCCCGAGAAGGAAGAACCCGAGGATCGCACCGGCGGTGCGCGAGTGGGATTCTCGCCGCGAGATTTTCGGACCGTTCTTCTACGAGAGCTTGTTAGACGCGGAACGTTTGAAGCTGCTAACGCGCTCAGCGCCTTGGCTTCAGAAGCACCCGACCCAATCGCAATACAATTTTACCGACGCCAAGCCGAGCAGGCGGCTCTTGTCGATACCTGGGTTGCTCCGGCACCGACGGAGCTCATGGACCTATTTCGGAACTCGAGCGTTCGCCTCGTTCGGAGCGGGGAGGAGTTACTGCTCGTTATCCTCGAGTCGGCCAGGCGTTACGAGGCTGAGCTTCAAGGAGAGACGCCTCAAAATTTCACACTTTGGGACAAGGACATCACCGGCGTCTTCAGGCCGAAGAACGAAGAGAGATTGTCGGACACACTGAAGGCGCATTTCGAACGAGAGCTGAAAGGACGCGGAATCATTTCCCAGCGAGAGGTCGAAATTCGTAGCCGACAAGGATCGGGCGGGGCAGCCGGAGAGCGCACCGATATTCACGTAACGTCAATTAACCATTGGCCGGCGAGTGGTGAGGTATCCCGCGCCCGGGTGATAATCGAGGTGAAGGGGTGCTGGAATCCGGAGGTGCTCACGGCGATGGAGGAGCAGCTTCGAGACAGGTACCTGCTCGACAACGAGTGCCAGCACGGCCTTTACCTCGTCGGCTGGTTTCTCTGCCCGCAATGGGACACAAAAGACCCGCGGCGCGCGGCGACAACCCGGCTCCTGCCAGCGACCATCAGCGCCGCACAGCAGCAGTTCGATCAGCAGGCTACAACTCTGTCGAACGGTGGCGTCCAGCTTGCCGCAGTCGTCTTAAACGCCACCCTGAGATAACGGGATCGTCGCTGGGGAGCTGGGGCGTCCGCTCAGCTCCCGTTAGCGGCTTTTCGTAAGTGATCAAACTCCTTCGTCAATTCCTGATAATGCCGGGCCAGCATGCTCGTGTCCTTGTGCCCGAGTAAGGTCGCGACCGTGATTGGGTCGTGGCCCTCTTTCAGCTTCCGCGTCGCGAACAGGTGCCGCAAGTCGTACATCGCGAACCTCTGCTTACTCTTGCGTGCCAGTGACGCACGCTTTTTTCGGAGCTCAGCCAGTTTCCGCACGTGCTCCGCTTTCGCGGCGGCTCGCTCTGCCGGATCCGAAAACTTGCGGTGATCGAACCGGGGCAGTTTGGGTAACTTGTCCTCGACCCCGGTCATCTTCACCAGCAGCCGCTGGAAGCGGCACACGATGGCCTGTGCTTTCCACGGCTCCCCGTCGGTGTTCAGGAACAGCGGACCGGTGGAGCGGAGCTCCACGAGTCGCTTCACGATCTCGAGTGCATTGTCCGATAGGTACACCACGCGCCAGCGTTTCTTTCCTTTCGCCTCCGGCGGCGGAATTTCGATTCGGAATTGATCGAGCTTCACATGTCGGGCTTCGATCCGGCGGGCTTCTTGCGGGCGGCATCCTGCCTCGAAGGCGAATTGCAGCAGGTCCCGGAACGGCTCGTCTTTGACGAACGACAGAAGCCGGTCGAAGTCCGCGGGCGTGACGTTGCTGTCCCGCTTGGTGCGGGCCGGCTTCTCAACGCCCCGAACCGGGTTCGCGGCGATGTACCCGAGCCGCTCGGCCCAGTTGTACGCGCGGGTGACGACGCCGCACCCGTTACGCTTCTGGTTCGGCCCCCACTTCGGCTTCGAGTCGGCCCACTCGACGATGTGAAACGGACGCAGGTCCGCGGCCGGAAGGACGATTGCCGTCTTCAGGTGGTCGCAGAACGACTGGATCAGGCTCTGCGACAGTTCGTAGGTTCGCGGCTCGCGGTGCTTCTGGCACCAGTCAAGGAACTTCTCGAAGAGTTCGGCGACGGTGAGCCCGGAATCCGGTCGGGAAACACGACGGGGCGTCGGCTCGGGAACCGACGCGAGCGGGGCAGCCGCCATGAGCCGGTGAAACTCGGCCCAGGCGTTTTTTTCGGTTTCGGAGTTTTTGGGACCGTCGCCGAGCTTAATTTGCTTGGCACCGAGCTGGACGTACCAGCCGCGACCGGTCCGGAAAAAGGGCTTCGGTTGATGGGCCATTATGGCAGACCCCGGGTGAGAGCCGGAAGTTCTCTGCCACATTCTCTGCCACTACGGCAGGCCCCAAGTGTCCGTGGGGCTCAAAAGGTGCGTTTTCCTAGGGCTTTTCTAAGCTCCCCGACTTGGATTCGAACCAAGAACCTAGCGGTTAACAGCCGCTCGCTCTACCGTTGAGCTATCGGGGATTGAAGACCTAAATCTAGGTATAAATCTCGCCCGCATACATGACAAGATGCGAAGGAAACTTTTCCCCAGGCAGGGCCGTTCCTTTATTCACCTTGCGGGATGCCGATAAGCGCCTGTGCTTGGTCCGGGTGTATTTGAAGTTGTTCGATGGCCTCGGAGTGATTCTTGGCCCGGACTCCGGACAACAGATGAACCACGGCATTGCGCAAGGCCGCGAGAACCTGCGGGGCGGCGCCCTTGCGCACCCGGCGCGTGTCCTCGCCCAGAGTCACGTCCCGAACGTAATGCAACGGGTTCTCGATGCCCCAGTGGTCCCGAACCAGGCCCCGAAGTGTTGCCGCGTCCGCGCGCCGCCGAGAGGCTGGTGATCCCATGCACCACCTCCACGGTCCGCACCCCCTTCACCATGCGCTCGCGCGTTACATTGAACCCCTGTTTGAGTCCCTTCCACATCGGGCTCACCGTCAGGATCCGCGTGACCTCAAGGGTGCGCGTCTCCCGACGCCCGTGGCCCTTGTCCGTTGAGGTGGCCGACCGGCCCGACGGCGCGGGCGTCGGGACCGGTTCAGGGGGAAGTAGCCGCCGCGATCGAGCGCGCGGCGGTTGCGAACGCGAACCCGCCCTCGATGTCGATGACCAGGGCCGGTTGGTTGTTCTTGGCCACCAGGACGTACTCGCCCCCGGCTTCGATCACCTGTTCCACCAGATCCCGTTGACAGAACATGGCGTCGCCCGTCACCACCTTGCCCGCCAGGGGCAGGATCCCCAACAGTTCCAGCGCGGCCTTGTGTTCGTTGGTCTTGGCATCGACGCGCACCTGGGCCAGCACCGCCTTCACCGCGGGCGCGAACGCGGCGACCAGGTACTGTCCGGGCACGTCCCCGTCGCGGCTCCCGCGCAGGGTCTTGCCGTCGAGCGCGAGGTGGTGGAACGCGGCGGTGTCGATGCGCCCCTCGATCCAACGCGACAGGGCGCCTTCGACTTGTTGCGCGTCGACGCGCCGGAGCGTGCGCGAGAGCGTGGACTTGGTAGGCGTTTGCCCCGCCGGAACCCGAGCGCGTGGGCCAACGGGGTTCCGTGCTGTCGCCCGAATCGTGCGATCCCGGCCAGGCTTTTGCGGCCCATGAGCAGGGCCAACGCGACGAGCCCCAGAACGGCAGGCAAGGGGTGGACACGACCGTGTCGGCTGCGCGGATCGGGGAGCACGGCGAGCGCGTCGTACAGCGTGCGAGGGGGCATGCGCAACTCCGGGACCAAGAGGCAACGCGCCCCGATTACCCAACTGCACTCAAATCCACAACATGAAACAAGGAACGGCCCTGCGAGCGCCCCAACGTCACGTTCACGGCTTCGGAACTGGCCGCCCGCGTCCTCGGACACCACTCGAACGCGCCACGGGCCGCGTCCGCGGGGAGGCCCTCGACGGCGGCGTGGGCGTCACTGGGCCGACCCGCGGGGACGACGCCCTCGGGGCCGACGCGATCGATGCCCTGGAAGCGCGTCTGGCTGAGGTGCGGGAACTCCGGCAGGTGCGGATCGGCGACCCGACCCCGGACCACATCGACGACGACGAGTTGGAGGTCGAGGAGCGCCGGATCAGCGAGTTCCTCCGGCGCAACCGGGACCGCACCGGGCGCGCCCGGAAAATCGGCGACCAAGCGGAGCGGCACATCTCGCGAAGCCGACACTGTCCACCGGCCGCACGATCGTCTACCGCCCCGGGCCCGAGGTGCAGTGGTCGACCGACGGCTGACGGCTCCGAAAAAACCTACTGATCCGCAGGTAAGCAAAGCTCCCGGTGTAGCTTCTCTGGGAGGGTAGCTCCGACCCTTCCCAGAGCAATCTCAGCACCGGGCGGTCGGTGCTCAATTGCTTCAGTCGGTTATTGATTTCGCGATTCAACTGAACCAAGTCATCCGGAACGAAGTTCGCCAACTGACCGTACTTGAGCCAACCTCACACGTGCTCGACCGGGTTCAGCTCCGGGGCGTAAGCGGGTAGCCGCTCGAGCCACACCCGCCGGTTCCGCGCCAGGAACGCGCGCATCACCGGCCCCTTGTGGTTGGCCCCGCCGTCCCACACCACGATCACCTTCCCCGGCACCGCGCCGAGCACGCACCGTCGGAATCCGACGACCTCAGGCGCCCCGAAATACCCGTCAGCGCGGGTGGACCAGCGCAGCCCCAACAGGCGGGTCCGGGGCGAGACCGTTATGGCCCCGATCACCGACACCTTGCGCCGGTGCCCGCCGTCGCCGCCGATCACCGGCGTCTTCCCGCGCGCCGACCAGCGGCGGCGCACCAACGGGTTGATGAGCAGGCCCGACTCGTCGATCAGGACGATGTGGGCGTGCCCCTCGGCCGCCTTTTTTCTAGGCCGGCAAACGGGGTGTAACCAAATTCTCTGGGGTCAAGCCGCCAGCGACCAATAGGCCTGCCATTGAACGGAGTTCCGGACGCAGACCAGACTGGCCATCGGGCGGACATTCTTCTTCAGCCAACGGGCCCCCCGCGTCTTCAGTCGTAACCCCAAGGTTTTCGCCTGCCCCTCTACTGCACCGCTGCCAATCGCACGACCACTCGCCAACTGGTCCCGATAATTCAACCGCTTCGTGTGCTTCGCGAAATACCCCAATAACTTTTCCGTCGCGTTCTGACGACGGGCTCGTTCCTCCACCGATTCCACTGCCAACAACTCGCCGACCCATTTACACACACCCGCCCACCCCTCACGCAATAGCAACGTCCGACCACGTTCGAATGATGCGGTCGCTTCCGGTGTGCCCTCACCGAATACCTTCTGCGTACAGGCGCTCACGCGCGCCCCGGCGTGATAAATGTCCAACGTCTCCGTGCAATTCGGCAGAACATGAGCCGTGGATTTCCAAATCCAACTGGCCCCGTCACCCAGCGCCTGAACTCGTGACAACTCCGCAACACCCAACCGCCGCAACGACGGGCCCCACGTCTTGCGAAACACCTTCGATGCCGCAATCATCGCGAACGACACCACCGCCGTCGCCTTCGGCAGGCGATCCTCCTGCCACCGATCCGGTGCCACAGGCAAGCCGGCTTCCCGCTTGGGAATCACGGCGATCTTCAAGTCTTTCCAGCCCTGCTCGCGTGTGTTCACTTTGCCCGCGTCAACCGCCAACTCCACCTCGCCCTCGGCTCGGCGGAACGTTTTGGCAGTCGCTTCATCGTTCGGTTGAAATGTGGACATCGCCCTCCCGTGCGTCTCCACCAGCGCCCGCACGGTCTCGGGTGCCAGGCTCACGCCCAACATCTCGCGGAGGTGCTCGCGGGACTTGGCAAATGACACGTCGGCCGCCAACCGGCAAGCGTGTTTCTGAACGACCTTGCTGACCCGCTGATCGAGACCGATAACGGCATCGGCAGCGTAGGCTCCTTCGGTCCCGCACCGGCATTGCCAGTAACGCCGTGTCAGGTTGAGAACGCCGATGGTGGTCACGAACTGCCGGGACGCGGTCCCGCGATTCTCTTTGGCTCTTCCACAGAAGCAGGTGCGGATCGGCGCCCC
>HG799467.1:0-132528 GCA_000531095.1 Gemmata massiliana
TCCATGAAGTACACCCAATTCCAGCCCGAAGGCTTGAAACTCAGTTCAAACGTGATGTCCCACTCGTACCCGTTGCCGAGAGGTGAGTGCCGGCGGATGGGTTTGAAGCCGGAGAACAGCACACATCCTTGCGGCATGCCGAACATTTCCGCACTGTTGATCTTCCCCAGGAACTGATCGTCTCCTTCGTCGCTGCCGAATACCCGCTGCCACAGCGCACTTCCGGGTTGCAGCGCTTCCTCTGGGAGTCGGTGCCACGTCACACTCACCACCGCGGACGGCATGATCTTACCGACGTTCATCGGGATCGACTGACCGTTCGGGGCCGCAGGAGTGCCGCGCTGCCACACGAACGCCGCCCCGGGCAGTTGGAGGTATTCGCCCGCAACCTCAAAAGCGTCACGACTCACGTAGCGGATCGTCTCGTCGTCACCCGCATCTGCAACGTCCTCATCCGTCGCCTGTGCGAACTGCATGTGCTCGTAAAGGACGCTAAATTCGCAGTCCTGGAATACGTTGAGCTGTTCCGCGTTGAACTCGTACCCCTCTTCGGAATCAATCGGCACTTCGTTCCCGATCCACTTGTGGCCACGTGCGGCAAGAATCTTGGTCGCTATCAATTTCCGGTACTTGGGGTGCGCCTGCGCGGGCAACCGGGACAGCTTCGTCGTGCCCGAATCGTCATATATCTGCGCGTGGCCGAGGAAGAACGCGAATACGGCGGAACGGTGCTCCCACGCACACAGGAATGTCCGTTCCGCGTGGCTCGAATCGACTTCAAATGCTTCGGTCGGACTTCCACCGTCGCGTACCCCCCGCTCGCGGATCTTCCAACTCTTAATCGTCGCGACGTCCGGCGGCTCGATCGCGGGCATCATTCACCTCTGTTGGTTCTGAAGAACAATTTGGCGAAAGATTATATGTTCTTGACCGCGAGTTTGAAACAGTTGCCACTGGCGCGATTGCGCGTACTGCGCCGATTGCGCCATCCGGACCGGGGGTGTAGAGGGGAAATCTCGCAGGTGTGATCGGCTGAACAGTGGCGGCGCAGTTATCCTTGATGTGGGTAATTTCCTCTCTCATACCCACCAACTCGCACTCCGAGGTGAGAGGCATGCGGCCACTTGTAATACAGTATGATCTGAGCAGCGCAAGCGAATTCGACTATCGGCCCCTCATCGACGAACTACACAAGTTCGGGGCGGTGCGGGCAACGAAGTCGGTCTGGTTCGTAGCGTCGTCGGCGAAACCGGTCGCGGTCCGGGATCACTTCCTCCGTTACATGCACGCGGACGATATGATTTCCGTGAACACACTAGCCGTTGGTGGCGGTTACGCAACACAAAATTTGTCCGGCGCGGCCCTCGCGTGGCTCAAGGAATACACGCAGGCCAAAGAGAAAGTGCGCTGACCCGACGCACAGTGTATCGGGACGCGCTCCTCGATTGACCGCTCCTAACGCCGGGGCGTGCGGCAGTGCCGTGCGGCGATCATCGCCTCGTAACGGTCCTGTTCGGCCCACGCCTCCTGTACCACGCGGATGCGCCGCTCGTCGCACCCGTGCAGGTCCGAGATGCAGTCCTCGGTGTACCCGCGCCCCTCCGAGCGGCACACGTCACACGGAGACTTATCGAGTCGCATACGATCCACCCGAGCCTCGCGCTTGCGCAGAACCTCGTCCCGTGCGGCCTTCACTGCGGCTGCTCGCGCGGCCTGCTCCGCGATCACTTTCTCCGCGGCCGCACGTGTGGCGGCCGCACGTGTGGCGGCCGCACGCGCGGCCTGTTCCGCCGCCTGCTCCGCGATAATCGCTGCCCGCTTTGCCGCTTCCTCCGCGGTCTTTCTCTTGGCGGCCTGAGCCACCTCGTAGCGCGCTAAACGGCGTTCGAGCCTACGAAGCCATGCTCCAGTTCCCATCTCAGCTCCTTTCACGTTGACCGCGGTGGTCCGCGGCGATCTGTTCCAGTACGGTCAGCCGCACGTCCTCGTCCGTAACCTTGCACGTTCGCAGTGCCAGGTCCGCCAGTGCGAGCGCGGCCCGCATTCGCACCATCGCGGGCTGGTTCGTGTCGTCGCGGATCTCCCGCAACACGTCCACGGACGACCGGAACTCGCGCTTAAGCGTCGTCACGGACTCGGACCAGTGCGCCCCCCGCGCGGTCGCGAGCGCGACTCGGACGTCGGGCCGGGCCAACGCGCGGTACACGGTCGCGTGCCCGACCCCGAGTTCGGCCGCAGCCTGGACCGGCGTTTTGCCCTCCGTCAACAGCGCGACGAGGGCTTCGTCGCGCACCGATAACGATTCATTGAGACTCACGAATTACACCCTCGAATCGAATTCCCGTCGTGCCCCGAACTGCGAGCCGCGAGTGTTAGTAGAGCGGTAGCGCGTTGAGAGCCTCGATCGCCGCTTCCTGTCGGGCGACCTCGTCGAGCCGAGCGTTTACGAACGCCGCGATCTCAGTCCCGAGCGCGTCCAGTTTCGCCTGCGCGTCGGCGGCCAGCGCTGCAATCGCGCTCTGCCGGTCGGATAGGGTTCCGGCGTTCCGCACCGCTTCGTCGATCGCGTTGTGGCTCGCGATCTTAACGAATTGAAGTTCCTCAAGACGCGCGATCGCGTCCCTCGTCGAGAGCGGAACGTAGACGGGGATCGTGAGCGCGCTCCGGCTCGCGTTGCCCGTTGGGATCAGCTTCGGTGCCCCGACCTGGGCGGAAGTTGTCGTGCTCATTACCAGACTCCTGTTAAGGGACCAAACTGCGGTCACCGTGACCGCGGAAACCAGTTCAACCAAGAGCCAACAAAAACCCACACTTCGCTTGCAAATTGAAACGCTTATTAATTGGATCTTTAATCGCGATCTTGGTTACAGTTGCCCGCACTGCGATCGAGTACAGGTGACGAGGTGACAGGGGCAGTTTTCAACCCTGTCACGCATTGAACCCCAAGAGCTACAAGCGGTTGGAGCGAGGGCGTGACAGGTGACAGGGGGGAAGCGTATTACCGACTTCTCTCTGGCAAAGGCATCTGTGTCTCTCATTAAGAGAGAGATCCTTAGCTGTACTTAGTTTCTAAGTCACTTACCCTGTCACCCTGTCACTAACCAGTTACAAACCCTGTAATTTCAAGCCTTTGAGCCGGTGACAGGGTAAGTTGTCGCCCCTGTCACCGATCCGTCACGCCTGTCACCCGACTGCCGTCCGTGCTTGCCCGACTTCGCGGCTCTCGACTGCCCGACAAGATCACGTAGCTCGGTCGCTTTCTTTCGCGCGCGTAGCCCACTCGCGTCGGGCAGGTCACCTCCGACCCAAAAGTACACTCGCGCGGTGTTCGTTCGACCGCGCACGATTTGCGGGATCTTGCCTGCGTAGCGCCCGACTTCGGCGAGGGCCGCCGCAGGTTTGCGGCGCCCGGTCCGGTACAGAGCACCGTCCGCGATCATCGCCACCTCCTCGACCGTCAGTTCGATAACCGCCGATTCGAGTTCGTCGCGCGGAACCGCCCGTTGCGTCGCGAGGTAGGTTCGGAACGCTTCGGCCAGCGCTTCGGCGTTCACGTCGTCGCTATCGGCTGCGTCGCGCCGCTCCCCTAGCTCCCGTAACACGGCCTCAAACTCCGCGCGATCGGCACAGCACCCGGCCAGAACCTTCGTCTCCCACAGCGACCACCGGCTCAGCCCCGGCGCGGACGCCCAATCGAGTGTCTCGGCTCGGCGGATCACGTCGATCGCGCTGGCCCACAACTCGGCGTAATAATCCGGGTTGGTGCGGTATTCGTTCACATTGTCGCCCCAACGCGGGTCGCGCGTGCTCGGACGCGCGAGGCGGATTGGAACCACGCGCTGAGCGAAGTCCTTGCTCAATGACCCGCCGTTCATAGTGAGAAAAATCGTGTGGTAGTTCCGAACCCGCCCCTCTCCCGCGTACAGTTGACGGCCCGAGTGTTCTTCCGCGGTGATCAACCCTTCAAAGTCCCCGTTGCTCAGTTGATCGGATTTGATGTTGTCCAGGATGATGACCCACTTGCCCGTTCCTTCCGGGGACAAGATGCGGGTCCGAAGGTCGCTCACCGTGCTGTCCTGCGTGAACGACAGCGCCCCGCCCGCGTGTGCGGCATTGCATTCCGCCGCGGTAGATTTACCCACACCCCGCCCGCCCTCGGCATCGTCCTCCGGCGCCGTGAATAGAAACACGGGGCGCTTGCCCGGTGGCCCGCCCCAACTCAACGTGACGAACGCGGCTTTCAGCAGCACCCGGTCGACGGCCGCTGCCGGGTTAAATTCCCCAATGAAGCGATCGAGAACGTCGTAGTGCGGGCACTGGCGCTGCGCCGCAGGCAACGGAACCGACTCGACGCAGAACATATCCGAAGGCATGGGGTATCGCGGGCGCGGGAAGTACCCGTGATACTTGGGCACAAGGGCGCGCACCGCGCCGGGCATATCGTCCCAGACGGGCAACCCCGTCCCGTCCCGCCACACAATCGGGTACTGTGCGTTCCGCACCACCCGCGCGACGTAGGCGTGTAGAGCCTTCGCGGTGGAAATCGCAACCACGTGCCCGTCTTCGACCGCGAACAAGCCGCCGGGGAAGCTGTTGAGCGTGCTCCCGACCGCGGCCACGATGTCGGCGGCGATGTCGTTGACGTTCCGGCCGACGATCTCGAACTCATGAGGGGCCGTTCCGGTCGGGTCGGCCGGGAGATCCGCCACCTGAAACGCGCGTTCGTCTGCCGCCCCGAGTTCGTTCCACATTTGGAGCAATTGGTGCGGTGTAACCCCGAGTGCGTCCGCGATCGCGCGGCGCCGCTTCTCGTTGGTCGGATTCGCCCGATCGCAGAAAACCACCGCACCGTTTTTGCACCCCTCGATCGTAACTGTGTTGTTCTTGGCGGGGTTGCTGAACCTTACGACATCGGTCTTGCGGTCCGCGGGATCGCACTTCGCGGTGGCTTTCGGCCGTTCGAGGAAGTTGGCGATGGTGTTCACGGGCAGCATCGCCCGATCCGCCTTCTTACGCGCGGCCTCGACGTCCGCGCCGGCTTCGCGGGCACACGAGAAGACGGCCGCCGAGTACGCGGGCTTCAGTATCGAATCGGGTATGGCCGGGAACCGTTTACGAAGGTGTGGCGCGGTAACCTCCCACCGCGAACCCTGCTTAACCATCTGGAAAAGCGGGCTGTCGTGGGTCAGCGCCGGCTCGCCAACAACGTGCTCCGGGATAATCGCGGAGAACGGAACGAAGCCCGGATTACGCATACGGCCGTATCCAAGCCCCTTACCCTCGCACCGGAAACACTTGATCCCGCCTTCCTGAATCTGTATCGGGTTCACGGACGACGACGGACCGGGGGCAATCGGGCACTCCTCATGCGAGAGGCGTTGGTTGATGTGCCAGCCGCGCGTTTCGAGCCATTCGTCCCGCCTCTCGGGATCTACCTCACGGCGCGGATGGAACCCCGCTGAAAACCCGGATACGTCGGTGTTCGGAGTTTGGGTGTAGACCGCGCCACCGAGCGCGCCACCGTGCTTCGTCGAGGGTGACATGGGGTTGCGAGAGCGGGAGAGAAGCTCCGCTCCGGCGGACCGGTCGGCTTCGAGCCACGCCACGGCCGCCACTGCCGCGAGTTCTTTCGCGGTATAGCCGTCCGCCGCGGCGTAGATGAGTTTACACCCACCACCGTGACTCAGGTGGTACGCGAAAGGCCGGGGCTGAATCCCCGCGGCGCGAGTCTCCGTTAACTCGGGTTTGGGTGGGTAGGCTTGGTGGTAGTCCACGTCCAGTTCGCATGCCCGATCAGTGCCTTCCCACCCGATAACTTCATCCGGCGTGTCGCTCGTACTCAAGGCGGTCAAAATTGCTTCTTGGGGCGTCTCCCCGGTGATCGGTATCGCCTCACTTGCGGTGGTGTGCATGGACCGCTTGTAAAGCGTGAATGCCCCGCTCGCTCCAAGAGGTAACGCCTCAATGTCGGCTTGAACATTGCCCTTCCGCAACGGGGTACTCGAACCGGAATCGGCCCCATTTGAATCGATTGCTAATTCTATCGCTTTATTTTCATCTCTTGTGTGCGTAGAATCCATTGTCACTCCTGTTACTGCTCCGGGTGGCGCCGGGGCCGAAGCACACCGCACGTCGGCGCGGTGTGTTTTCGTTTTGGCTCCGTGCGATCTGATCCTTCGGTTCTCAGAAAACCGCTCAATGCTCAAGCGACCATTGAGCGGTTTGGCTTCCGCCGTCACTGCGAGTTGGGTTCACTCGGGAACATTTCCACGGTGCCGGCGGGTACCGCCGCCACGATCTGTTGAGCGTCAGACACCCAGGAGCGCGAGCGTCGCGTTTGCCGCGGCGACACCTCGTTCCCGTTCTGCGGGCGTGCGCAAAGCGGGGGCATTGTCCGGTGCCACGTGCGTAGCCGTGATCCGCTCAATGAAGGCATCGAGCCAGTCCTGGCACGTCGCCCACTTCGAGCCGATGCGAACCGCACGTAGCTTCACGCGCGTTCCATCGCCCGCGCGCACGTCCGTTTGAATCCAACGTGTCAGCGTGGCCGAGTAAACACCGCGCCCGCCGCGCCCCGTGTCGCCGAGTCGTCGCGCGGCTTCAGCTAGCCCGATCAAGCGCGTCCCGTTGTCGCTCACGTTCGGCTCCCGTTCGTGTCGTGTGAGTTCGCAAAGGCTGTCACTAATTAGTAGGCACGCGACGAGACGGCGCACTAGGGGCAGAAACGCTGAAAATTGCAGTATTTCGCGCTGTATGTGCGAATCGCGATGGAAATTGCAACGGCCGCTGCAATTGGTGTTGCAGCGGCCGTTGCGAGTGAGGGTTTTCGGGGTCGCGGGCACTAACCGGCGCGCTCCGCGGCGTGCATCGCGAGCGCGCGGTCCGCAGTCCGGCTGTAGTGATCGGACATGTTCAAGGCGGAGTGCCCGAGTACCGCGCGAACGTGGTCGGGGCCGAATTGCTCGCGCAACTCAACGGCGCGCAGGTGGCGGAGCGTGTAGGGTGTGAACGGGGCGACACCCGCTTTCAGGCACGCGCGGCGCACGGCACATGAAAGAGTGAGGTGCGAGTAGACCGCGCCCGGCGCGCGTTTCCGGGCCGCTCCTTTTCGCTTCGTGGCGTTTCGCCGCATGTGCGAAGGCCAGCGTTTCGTCTTTCGGGCCGCGGACCGCTCAGTGTTGTGTTCGGCGTGCGCGCGGGCTGGCGAGAAGACGTAATCATCGGGATCGGGCGTTTTGTCCAACCAGGGAGCTAGAACCGTTTGGGCGTCCGGCCCGATGTAGACGGCCCGCGACTTCCCGCGCCAACTGCTCTTGTGACGGGTCGGCTTCAGTTCCCAGATGGGACCGGTGCGATCGATCTCGCACGGTTTCATTTTCAGAATCTCCGACGGGCGCGCCCCCGTCAGCCAAAGGGTGCGGATGATCGCGGCCACCGGTGGCCGGAGCAGAGGTAACACCTTCGCGACCGCGGTCGGATCGGCGGGCATACGAGCCTCTCCCTCCGCGGCCCCGTCACGCCCCGGCGCAAGGGGGCGCACCGCGCTCAATTTTTCCAGCACCCCCACCGCGACGGGTAACCCGTCCTCGACGCACCAACGAATGAACCCCCGCACCATTTTCGCGCGCCGGTTGACTTGGTTCCGGACTCGGCCGTCGCCGATCATGGCTTGACGGACCGTTTTGAAGCACCGAATGTCGAACTCTGCCAGCGGCAGCGCGCCGAAAAACCGTTGGAGGTAGCGGAGTGTAATTTTGATGTCTTCGGCCGTTCCGGTCGGCGTACCGTCCGGATTGCGGTAGTAACCTTCGACGTGCGAAACGTACTTCACGAGCGCTTCGGCCACGGTCAGATCGGCGGGCGCGTTAACGGGCGCCGGCGCCCCGTGGACCGGCGCAACCGATCGGCCCGCACGAAGCCGCACGAGTAACCGTTCGTATTCCAGTTGAGCTTGCTCGGAACCCCAGGGACCGAGTGTGACCGTGCGGCGGGTCGGACCGTCGTAAATATCGACGACCGCGGCGCCTTTGTGTTGACGGGGGTTCGGGAACGGATTTTTCCGACGCGACATTCTGACACCTTTCGTATTGCGGGAGTTCCCGCAGTATCAAGGCTGTCGAGACGTCGCACCGGAACACCCGGTGGTAAGCTGAAGCGCTTCGGCTAAAAGGACTTAAGGCAAGGGTGACTGACGGGATTTGAACCCGCGACTTCCAGATCCACAATTGACAAGTGACACTTTTCACAAACCCCACAAAACCAAGCGTTTTCACAGCAAGTGTCGTAATGCAAAGCACTTCGGAATTCTAATTTTAATTCCAATTTCCCGCTCCTACACCCCAATTTCCCGCTCTTTACCCTGTGTTTGGAGACAAGTTTAGAGACAGTATTGTGAACAAATAAACACACGAAGCCAGCCTAAGTGTCTAATTGCAAGCCTTAAGAAGCGATGAAAAGGAGCACAAATGCGATCTCTCTTCAATTCCTGCAAAACAATATTTTCACTCGAAATTATTCCAACAGAATAAATACTTCGAAGATTCCAATTGGCATATTAACCACTTTCACTTGGTTTGCGATACAAAGCTTATTACCATTCCGTAGGTGAAATATATCAAGTGTCAATCAGAACAATACCAAACAATTCCTTCTGACGCCGCTTGACTTCCAACCATTTCGCGTGATCATTTTTCTGGGGCTTGTCCTTTTCGGCGAATTGCGCCTTCAGGGAAGCCCTCATGTGCGACAACATCTACGGATTACTTGCGATCGTCGCGGTAGCTATTGCAGCCGTTCGGTTGGTTGAAAAGGTTCTGCCAAAGGCTTACGTAGTTATAAAGTGGTTTGGTTTGCTGATCATCTTTAGCGACACTCCTCCAAAGGAAGAGCACAAAGCTCCGGAGGAATCGCATAAAGCTCAAAACGCTGTCTGCGATTCGTCACCTCCAAAGCAAAAGCGAAAGCGGAAGCCAAAGCCCCCGAGCAGTGATGTGGAGATCCCTCCTTCTATCACTGCGCCGCTTGGCACCACCCCTACATCTGCTACGATCAAATCTCAGTTGGAACCAATCCCATTGGAACCAACGGTCAAATCAAAGGAGTAGCAGATGCGTCTCGACGATGACGGCGACTACGAATTCGTTCGCGTCCCGAAGAAGCGGAAGGTGAAGGGCAAAAACTGGTTCGCGGTGAAGGTGTACGCGGTCGGTGTTGTGCTGGCGATCGGGTTCATTGCGTTGAACGCGATCCACGGGGCAACGAGTCAGCAGATTCGGAACGAGACGGAACGATCGCAGCAACTTGGTGAGCAACACTCGCGAATGGTGGGTGCGGAAATCGAACGGAATCGAAAAGCAGCCGGGTTCAAATAGTTTCAAGAAACGCCAAAATCGTAACAACAGTTGAAATCACCTGGGAATAAACTTGAGCGACTGATTTCGGGTGGGTAGATTTACGTTCTGAACTCGGCTGCCGAACTAAGGGGGAATGGGCGCCTCTCCTAGCGACCGGCAGCCGAGTTTTTTCTGTAAACACTTCACCCCGCTTCCGAGCGGGGTTTTTCGTTTCTAAGGCGAACATTGATTGCGAAGAAGGCGCAGTGAGCAATATTGCGCCAAAGCTCTTGCGTGAG
Source organism: Gemmata massiliana (assembly GCA_000531095.1). GTDB lineage: Bacteria > Planctomycetota > Planctomycetia > Gemmatales > Gemmataceae > Gemmata > Gemmata massiliana. The sequence continues at coordinate 9,632 of HG799467.1, forward strand.
CAAAGTTCCTGCCACTTCCTTCTAACCCACTGGTGAAATAGGTTGCACGGATGCAGAATCAGGATAAACTTAGAGTTAGTGGGCACATGTCCACTCCAGCCCAACGGAGACTACCGTGAGCGAGAAGGACGAGAGTAAAGAAAAGGAAGAGAAAAAAGAGCCAGAGAAGAAGTCACCTCTCGACATCAAAAACCTTATCGAGCCTCGCAAAATCCAGGCGAGCGAAGACCCACTGTATAGGTGGCGCAACATTAAACCGAAGGAGTGATTGTGTCTGACCAGCCCAAAAACGAACCAGAGAAGCCTGCTGTCGCGAACACCCCGCCAGCGGCGCAATCACAACCGCCAAAGCCGAATCCCAAAGCGGACATTGCTCCAAGATGTCTTCACTTCTCTGAAGACAGTCAACCAACGCGCATGGTCCGCAAGAAACCTACGGACAACAAGGGGTAATCGTACCAATGGCAGATGATAAGAAACCAGAACCAAACCAAGCACCAAAAGAAAAGGCTGTGGCTCAGCCAAAATCCCCTAATCCCAAAGAGGGTATACAGCCAACGAAAGTGCAAGAAAGCAAATACCCTAACAACAAGTGAGTCTCTGCCATGTCAAACAAGCCGCCATCGATCCCGACAAGTCCGCCACCTCGTCCAAACCCGAAGGAGGATATCAGACCTGGGCGTGAAGAGCGCCAAGACAATGCTGGCGATCGGAAGACAAAGTAGTTTTCGGCGTGGCAGGTCCGTCCGATGTAGCGGATGGGGGCTTTAAAGCGAGGTATACTAGCGCCGCGCTGATTGTGATAACAGGAATTAACACAAACAATAATGATTGAGCGTAGAACTCGTGGGCGCGTCTAAGATCATCCGATTTTTGTTTGTTGCGGTAAGCGTATGCCTCACAAATCGGATGACAAATAAGAACTAAATTTAGCTCTGCCTCCTCTGCACTTGCGTAATTTTCTGCGAGGTGAACCGCCTTTGTCAGCGGAGGGGGCGTAGCTGCCGATTGAGGGCTTCGCACACGCAATGCTGCCTGCACTGCTAAAAGAGCAAAGCACAAGGAAGGAATAAGTGAAACTAGAGCAATCAGCCCAAGCAAACATGTCTCAGGCTTTTCGGGCTTGATGGAGACAAGCGCCCCGAAGGTCAGCAAGGCAGAACCACCTCCTAGGTACTTAATTATTGAATCAGCCTTTTCATCCAATTTGCCATCTGTCTTCTCGAACCTCTCTTGCAAATCCTTCGCGTATTTCATTATCCATCCGTATTCAACCTTGTCCTTCTTTTCAAAATTTTTGAAAAAATCAACCGCGTCGTTGTAATCTTTTGACGATGAGTAATCGGACTTAACTTGACAGTAAATGCTTTTGTAATATTGGGTTGCAGATCGATACGTCGTCACGAGGATCTCATACGCCCGGACTTCGAGGCGTTTTCCAGTTCGCGGGCTGGATTTATTAGGAGGGGGAGGCGAATTGCTCATGGCAAATTCACGAGGGGAGCAAAAAGCAAAAAAAACGGCTTAAAATCGGCAAATTAACTGTTGTTATGCTGGAGCAGTTCGTGCAAAGCTTCAAGGTCATTTACGCAAAATTCGTTCACGGGCAGGCTCATACTCAGCCAAAAACGGAATTATTACGCAAATCAGTCAGACACCGCACGATTTGCTTAAAAGCCGCTCTAATTAGAATATGTGCGACACTTCCGCCGCCTGCCGATCCGCAGGTATTCTGCCCGAAACCCTCAACAAATTCGTTCGTGCGGGCTGGTTCGAGATGCCAACCAATCGCGTTGACGGTTGGCTCGTGTGGTCCGAGCACGACCAGGAGCGACTAAACGAACTCGTTGCACAAGGGCGCAACCCAAGCCCTAATCCACTTCCACAGATCGACAGCACCGCATTCAACGCACAAGTTCGGTTTTCGCTTCCAACACCAGAACCAAAGCCGAAGAAGGAACGAGCGCCCAAGCCCAAGCCAGAACCGAAACCAAAGAAGTTGCGAGAACCCAAACCGAAGAAGGAACGGACTGTCCGTACCGTCACTTACGAAGGCCACCCCTACACGATCACCGAACTCGCTCAGCACCTCGGAATGCACCGTCAATCGCTCTCAAAGAAACTTAGAAAGTGTGGCTGGGATGTGGGAAAGGCTCTCGCACCAAAGCCCAAAGCCGAACGAACAGCGAAACCACCGCAACCCAAAGTACGGAACGCACCTAAACCCGTCATTCACGAAGGTGTCGAATACCGAAGTATGGCAGCACTCGCTAAGCACCTGGGAATCGAACGGCGCACACTGTCCTACCGTCTGAACAGCGGAATCGCACCCGAGCAAGCCACTTCTTCCACCAAATCAAAGCCCGGAACGAAACCGCGACAGTTCCAATTCCAGGGACAACAAGTCACCATCACTCAACTCTGCGAACGGTTCGGACTCGCACCCAACACCGCTGCTGCCCGACTCCAACGGCACAATTTCAACGCCGAACAAGCATTCGCAGATAAATTACAGCAGCATCACTAGATAGATGCATGGCATTGCCTGAAACATTAGTCGCAAAATTGTCGAGTAGTCCAGTTGGTTCACTGGTTAACCAGCGAATCAACCCTGCCATTGGGACTACTGGCACTCAAGTGCCATTCCTAACCTTCACCGTCACGAACATCGAGAGCAGTTTCACTCTCGACGGGGCTGCCAGTTCGCTGGAAAAGACAACGGTTCAGTTCGATGTGTGGGGCACAAAGCACGCACAAGTTACGCAGATCCTTGCCACATTGCGGAGCACGCTGAGTGGTTGGCGCGATGGGAAACAGGTGAAGTGGTGCGTTTGGAATACGCAAGGAATCGAAGCGAGCGAGGACAGCGAGCACTACATGGGAACGTCAGAATTTGTTGTGTGGTACGACCGCAACCAACGCATTCGAGTGACCAGTGGGATTGAGAGCGGTGAGACGTTCGGCGTGCCGACATATTCTGAGCAACCTTATAGTCAGCGGTGGTGGTGGTTATTTTAATTTATCTTTGACAGTTATGACGGGGAGGGGATACCCCTCAAGTGTTGAGAATGAAAGGTGGAAAGACCCCACCGGCACGCTACATTTTTTCTCAAGGATGTTTAAGTAAGGCAGACAGGATGAAAAGACCAAAATTAACAGCAGAAGCAGCGAGATTCTACGATCGGCACGCGAAGCGGTGCATCGAGGAAGGTTACCTGACGGACGCGACTTTCGATTCGTTCGTTTTGCTTTGCCGCACCTACGCACTGCTCCAGTTCGACCCGTCGGAAGATCCGAGAGCGGGAATCATCAAGTTCGTGGCACTCACCAAAAGCTTTGAAAGACAGGGGATTGCGTTCGGAATCACTGCGAAGAAGAAGAGCGAGAAGCCAAAGGATTTGGCAGCGATCATCAGGGAGGGACTGAATGCCGGACAAGATGCCAAGGGCTAAGCCCCTCACGGAACGGAAACGAGAACGCCCTACCGCTTGGAATCGTGGGTACGATCGGCGGCACACCGCACTTCGCCGCGAACTTTTGGCTGATCGTCCCGTGTGTGAATGTCAGGGTTGCGGTAACGGCTGCTGCAACAACACCGCATTCTCTGCTCACGCCCACCACCTACGTTACCCAGCGCTCAGCCTGTCTGATTACTTCGCGTTGTGCGAATCCTGTCACGGACGGTTGCACGCAAAAGGAGATCGGTGAGTGTTCCGGATTGGGCTGTAGTCACGGCAGCCGATCGGCTGGCACTCGAAGAAGGGTGCACGTGGTCGCAGACGCATGCCAACCAAATTATAAATTTCACGCGAGCATTCTTCCGGTCGCAGTTCATTTCGGGAAAAGTTGCCCTCGCACCCGAGCAAGCACAGTTCCTGCAGCAGTTGTACGGCTGGCGACTACCGAACGGGAACAGGCGGTTTCGGTTCGCTAACCTTCACGTTCCAAAGAAATCCTTTGGAAAGACCTTACTTGTAAGCATCATCGCGTTTTTCGAGACGTTCGGCAGTGGCGAACCGTCCGCTTTCGTGGTGAGTTGCGCGGCATCCCGTGAGAACGCAAGTCAGGTGTTCGATGAGTTGAAGTTTGCGACGGAACGGGGGAAGTTCGCTCCGTTCGCAGCGGTAAAGAACCACACGAAAACGATTGAAGTGCCGTCACTGAATGCGCGGTTTCATTCCGTTTCCAGTGACGGAAACAGGCTTCACGGCTTCAACTGCTCGACCGTGATTTGTGACGAAGCCGGTTGGACGAAGAACAGTTCTGCTTTCGATGCGTTGCGGTACGCTCCGGCAGCACGTCCGAACGGGCTGATTGTCGTAATCAGCACCGCGAGCGATCAGCAAGAGCACTGGTATCACAAGCGAGTTTACAGCAAATCCAAGCGAATTCTGAGCGGCGAAGACCTCGATATCACGCATCTCGCCGTTGTTCACGAGATGGACGCGGACGGTGATCCAGAAGACCCAGCGCAGTGGAAAAAAGCAAACCCGCTGCTTGGCTCACCTTGGTGTCCGATCGACCAGTTTCGCCGCGAGATCGAAGGGGCGAAGGCGGCAGGAATTGGGGAACGGCTTAATTTCTTGCGCTTACGGTTGGGGCTATGGCTGAAAGCAGATGAGATGTGCTACTTCGAGGTGAATAAATTTGACGAACTGAAAGCAGAACCGAGCGAAGCCGAACTGAAGGACGCACCGTGTGCTCTGGGCATCGACCTCAGTGAAACGACTGACCCGACTTCGGTAACTGCCACCTGGGAACTGTCACCCGGTCGGTACTACTCCCGTTCGTGGTGCTGGACCGCAGAAAAGGGCGTTACCGAGCGCGAGAAATCGAACTTGCGGCACTACCGCGAATTCACCGAAATGACCGTCACGAAGGGCGACATGATCGACGAAAGGCTGGTGCTGAACCACTTGGTTGCGCTTACCGAAAAGTATTGCGTGGTGGTCGCGAACTTCGACCCGCGAAGCGCCTATGTGATGGGGAATCGACTGGCGGAACACGGGGTGAAGTGCGAGCGAGTTACTGCGTCAGCCCGCTACATGAACCCGCCAATGGTCGAACTTCGCAAAGCGATCGAAGAGAAACGGTACTCGCACGACGGAAGCAGTTGGCTCAAGTTCTGCCTGCAGAATGTGCGGTTTGAATTGAATCGATACGGCGAAGTCTTTCCGGTGCGAAAGAAGTCGGTGGACAAGATCGACGGTGCGATTTCGGCTCTGCTCTCCCTTTACGGGCTGCTTGCAAAACCCGCTGACGAAACCGTTACTCAAGGATTAATTTTAATCTGAACAACTCTAAATAGAGTATGTTCCAATTCGTCCGTTCCTTTTTCAACCGCTCCACGAAGTGGTATCCGCTCTCAAGCCTGCCCGAAGCGTTTTTCTTCGGTCGGCAATCGCGATCGGCAGTCGCCACACCAGAAGAAGCCCTAACCCTCAGTCCGGTTTACGCGGCGCTCAGGTGGTATCAGACCACTCTGAGCAGCCTTCCACTCGTTGTTTACCGGGACGATTGGCAGGGCGGACGCGAAAAAGCATTAACGCACCCTGCGTACAAACTGCTGCAGTACCGCCCGAATCCAGCACAGACCCGAAACACGTTCCTTCAGGTTCTCGCCCGTGATTTGTTCGTCCACGGTGAAGCGTTCTGTTCGCTGAGATGGACGGGCACGGGTGCGCTTTTTGGGGTGTATCCGGTCAAGCATTCGTGTGTCACCGAAGTGATAGTTGACGATGAGTGGGAAAAGGCGTTCGTGGTGCGTGACTCGAACGGCGAACCCGAAGTGTACAGCGATGCGGACATGCTCCACATCGTTGCGCTGCCCAACTGTGACGGGATTCGTGGGGAATCATTCCTCCGTTACGCGGGGGAAGCACTCGGACTGCACAAACAGGTGCAGGAGAGCGCAACTGCTTTTTATAAAAACGCTGTAAAAGCCAGCGGCTACTTACGGTACGCGGGCAAACTGAACCAAGAAACGATCAACGTTATCAGAGAGAACTTTAAGAAGCAGTTCGCGGGAACGGGTAATGCGGGCGAAATCCCGCTGCTGAGCGAAGGCGGTGAGTTCACACCAGTTTCCAACACGACTGCTGACGATGCCCAAATCATCGAAGCGCTTGGGGCTTCCGTCGCCGATGTGTCGAGATGGAGTGGAATTTCGAGCATCATTCTCGGTGATTACGCAGCCGCAAAGTACGCAAGTTTAGCAGCAGAAAATCAGGCAGTTTATCAGAAGAGTTTGCGTTGGATGCTCGAAGCGATCGAAACCGAAGTGAACAACAAGATTTTCGGCGTCGGTTCAGACTTCTTCGCCGAGTTCGACACGCGGGAATTGTTGCGTGGCGATCCTGTCACACAGTCCCAAATCGACAATGCTTACCTCACGAGCGGTGTTGTCACACGGAACGAAGTTCGCGAAGGGCTGAAACTGAACCCACTCGAAGAACTGAACCAACCGCTTGCCCCACTCAACCAAGGGGTTGCGACACTTCCGCCCACTACACCCAACCAACTACCACCAGCACCAGGAGCAGCACCGAATGAGTGAGTTCACACGGGTAAGCCGCATCGCACCGAAGATCAGTGAGAACCGGAGATTATCCTTTTACGCAAGTGTTTTTGGCGAAGTTGCTCCGATCACCGAACGGGACACAACGGGAAATCTCGTGAGTTACCGAGAGCGAATTGTGCCCGGGGCATTCACCGATGCGTTGTGTTCGACAGCGGAAGTGATCGCGAACATCGACCACGACCCAGCCCAGACCTTCGCAAAGAGAAGCACGGGTGAACTGCTCCTGCAGGAAGACCCTCACGGACTCTTCGCCAGTTGCTACTTACCGCCCGGTGAATTCGGTGACAGCATTATTCGGCGTGTTGAAAGTGGCGAGTTGGACGGCTGCAGTTTCCGCTTTGGAGCAGTGAAGGACCGGGTGAATGGGGATGTTGTGGAGCGGCTTGCCGTAACCCTCGCGGATGTCTGCATTTGCTCATCCAAAGTCGCCGCTTACAAGGAAACCGAAGTGCATCTCCGCACCAATCCAGAACTCAAGAAATTATTCTCGCGAATGAGATTTATAAAAATCAAGCAACGGGCACTAAATAAGTAATAACCACGGAGGAACATTGAGCCAAAAGAACAGAGCCAGTGCAGAAGAGATCCAAGGACAAATCGATTCACTGATGCAGGAAGCCGACGCCCTTCAAGCCAAAGACAGCCTTTCCGCAGAAGAACAGCAGCACCTCGATGAGTTGCTTTCCCAAATCGAGCAATTACAGAACGACCTCGCAGCAGCCCAATCTTCGCAGCGTTTGCTTGCTGCCAAAGAACGGATGCAGCAGCCAACCCGTCCCGCACCCAAGGTAGCCGCAACACCGAAGCGTGAAAAGCGCGACGACTTCGGTGAAGGTCTGCGGTTGTGGATGCTCAGCAAAACGGCGAATCCGGACCTGAGCAGCGAAGCGCACTTCCGCACACAAAATGCCGGTCTGCAGATCGGCAGCAATTCGGGACGGGTGAAGTGCGACTACCGCAATTTAAACTTCAAGAACCGGACCATCCTGACCAAAGGCGGCAGCGGTAGCGGTGCTGAGTGGATTTATAAAACTTATTCAGACCATGTGGTTGAGTACCTTTCATACTTTTCCCCCGTCTTGGGCGTTTTGGGCAGCGAAACCACATCAGACGGCAACGCCCGCGATTACTTTCGTGTAGACGACACAGCGATGGTCTCGAACTACCTGACCAGTTCAGGTGGTTCGGAAAGTTCGCCGACAATTAACGAATCGAACATTGCATCTTCTGCAGTTACGATTAATTGCTTTGACATCAGTTCTGGCTTCCAGAAAATCTCGTTCCAAGAGTTGAGGGACTCAGCGGCTGCTGTCGGCATCACCGAGAAGATTGCCAAGGCGAACAGCAACAGCCACGCCCGTAAACTCGAATCGGAAATCATTAACGCTAGCGGCAACGGGAGCACCGGCGTTCAAGGCTTGATGCAAGTGGACAACGCCCTAACACCCGTGTCGTCTTCGACTTTCAACAGCAACGCACAGAATTATCTTGAGAATCTTTACTTCTCAATACCCATTCAGTACCGTCAGAACGCCATTTGGCTTTACAACGACGTGACCGCCAAGCGGTTGCGCCAGAACCTCAAGGACGATGTTAAACGTTCGCTCTTCGACAAAAACATTGTGGACGGGGTTGAGTGGGATACACTTTTAGGAAAACGATCTTATATTAGCCAATACATGAGCGACGATACGATTATTTTCTTCGCGCCCGAGTTCTACATGCTGCGAATGGTGGAAGGGCAGACCTTTGCCACCCTAACGGAACGCTTTTTCCCTCATACTTGTTACGCTGGAATCATGTCATTCGGCGGCGCGTGGCTCGGACCGACCGGCGCTAACGGTGCGATCCAGTCTCTCACGATCACTTCGTAAATAGTTTTCAGGAACACGACCGCTGTTCAGTGCCAGCGGGAGTTAGCGAGTGGGGTACTGGTAATCCCCCACTCGCGTTTTCGTTTCGTGCGACCCTAAATACGGGTATGCACAATTATTCGATTGAATCCATATCAACGCCGAATTCACTGGGTTTAGTGGAAGAACTGAAAGCCCACATAAATTCAAATAACGGCAACTCCGAAGACGCACAACTGAGCCAATTTCTCGACACAGCCAGCAGCATTTTCACGCACGAAACAGATGGGCGCGTAGTGCTGAGCACCACTTTCAAGCAATACTTTCCGTGCTGGGAAAAGTGCTTGGAACTCGCACGGGGGAAGGTGTCAGAAGTGCTGAGTGTGAGTTACTTCGATGAGAACGACGCGGAACAGGAGTTGGACGGATTCGTTACCGACCTGACGACCATTCCCGCACTGCTCTACTTGCCCGATGGGGATTGCCCAGCGCTGAGTACCACACGACCGCGACCGATCACCGTTACTTTCGCAGCCGGCTGGCAGAGCGTTGCGTACCTTCCGGCTGATGTCCGCGTAGCGATTCTGCAGTTAGCAGCACACCTCTACGCAAACCGTGAAAGCCACACCGACGAAGATCTGAAAGAACTCCCGATGGGATTCAAACGCATCTGCGACAAATACAAGACAGGTCTGGGAGGAATTTAAAATGCAGAAAGGCGGCACTTACAACACGAGGCTTACTTGGCTGAAAGGCACTCGCACCAAAGACGAGCAAGGGCAAGACGTGCGAACTCACACCGAGTACGGCAAACTCTGGTGCTCCGTGACGGAATCGAACGGTCGCGATACTCAGGACTACGGAGCGAAGCAAACCGGTGCAGACTGCGACATCCGTGTTAAGAACTTTCCCGCACTCAGTACGGACGATCTTCTGCAGGACGAGAGCGGGACAGTCTACCACATCGAGAGCATGTACGCAGGGGATCGCGAATGGGTGCTTGCTGCGTACCGGAACGATGTGCTCAGCACCGATTACACGATCGTTCCGCCGGCTGGGATGCGTGGCGGATTCCGGGGACTACTTCTTTTAACTTCGTGAGGAGGGGCGTTGAAACTGAGACTTGGTGCGGTGTTTACGTGGACTACCGACCCGAAAACGATTCTCGAAAAGCTCAGCAAAGGCTTGAAAACCAAGGCAATGCGGATCTCTTTGAATAAGGCTTCCGCGCCTGTGAAAGAGAAGATCGTCGCTGCCGCACCCAAGCGCTACGGGTTCTTAAAGAAAAGCATAAGAATCAGGCTGCAGAACTATCAGAACAAACAAGTCTGGGTTAGTGTGATCGGCGCTGCACGAAGTTTCACAAGAAGAAAAGGGAAGTTCAAACGCGGTAAGCGCAAAGGCGAACCACGCTTAAACAAGCCAAGTCAGTACATGCGGCTAGTCGATCAGGGCACGAAGCACATCAGAGGAAGGCACTTCATTCAGCGCTCATTCGGTCGCGCCTTCCGCCGCACTTTCATTCGGGAACTGTACCGGCAGGTGGATTTGTTGCTTCCGAAGAGGAGAAAGTGAACGGTAGCCCCCTACATACAGGTAAACATAGGGGGATCATTGCCAGTACTCGGAGTCACATCGAAACTAGAATATCAGGTGGGTAGTTCGTGGGTAGCCGTTCCGGGGTTGAAAACCGTGAACTTACCAGACATCGCGGTTACCAGCATCGATACGACACATTTGGGACTTTCAAATTTCTGCAAGACTTATGTTGCGGGCATGATCGACCACGGTTCGATCAATTTCACCTGCGAATTCAGTGAAAATACTTGGACTGTTTTCCACGGCATGCTACGCGATACCGGTTCATGGCGTGTGACAACCCCCGATGATGAAGAGGTGGTTTGCACCTTCGATGCGTTTTTCACATCCCTGCAAGCACCGTTCGAGCCAGATGCAGAGGCATTGATTACAGCCAATCTGAAAATCAGTGGCAATGTGAGCATCGCCTAATGAACACGAAACAGAAACTTGCCGCGCTGAACGATGTTCGTGTGATTCCGTTCCCTGTTCCCGAATGGGGTGACGTTGGGAAGGGCTTGCACCTCCGCACGCTCAGCGGTCCGGAATGGACCACAGTTCTTTCTAAAATTAGCGAATGTCAGAAGCAGTCACGCGGACCGGATGTGTCGATTTGGTTGTGCCTGTTGTGCCTGTCTGAACCGGACGGCGCACGGATCTTCAGCGACGAAGACTACCCCATCCTCGCAGCGAAGAACGGTGCAACGCTCAGTTTCATCGCGAATGCGGCAGGCGTTCACGCGGGAATCTGGGGGGACTCCGAAGCAAAAAAGCCTTCACCGAAAGCCCGTGGGTGATGCTCGAAATGCGGTTGTGTCTAGCGCTGGGTTACAAGTCGCTGAGCCACTTCCGTTGTGAGTTCCCCTACCACGAAATGCCGTTGTGGTCGGAGTACATTCGCCGGGAAGGACTGCCCGAAACACGAATTGAAGCAGCGATTGCGATCGCGGGAAGTGCGAATTGTCAGGTTCACGGCGCAAAGGTGCAGCCCAAAGACCTGATTCCCAAGTTCGGCGAAGCAAAAACGTTGAACGGAAAGGACGCCAGCGCCGCACTCAAGGCATGGGCGACAGCGAACCAAAGGAAGGAGCATGGCAGGCAGTAGCATCGGAGAAGGTTCACTTGTTCTCACCGCGAACAGCACCGGACTCATTACCGGTCTGAAACAGGCTAATGCCAAACTCACTGAATTCTCGAAGACCGCAAAAGAAGCGACTGCCGCAATCGGTGGCGGTTCGTTCGGTGCGTTACTCGAAGGCGCTGGTAAATTCGGTGCGATCGGACTCGCTATTGCAGCGGCAATCGAGTTGGGGAAGAACCTCTCCGGCATCGTGACCCGAACGCAGATGTTCCACAATGAGTTAGAACGGGGCAAAGTGCTCGGTGACGCATGGTCGGAAACGGTCGGTCGCGGCATCGAGAAGATGCGGAAGGAACTCGAAGCGATTTCCGACATAAAGGGCACTCAGACCGGTATCGACCTGCAAAACAAGCAGTTGAAAACGCTGGAAGAGCAGTTAGTCAGTCTCGCTCCTCAATTGCAGAAAGCACGGGAAGAAGCGCTGAAGTGGCAGAGTGTTTGGAACAAAGACTCCAGCGTGATGCAGGCGTTCCTTATCGGTGAAAAGGAATCGGGGTTGAAGAAAGCCGAAGCGAACTTGGCTGAACTGGAGAAGGTTTACAAGCAGCGGTTCGAGGCGGCGCAGGAACTTCGCAAAGGTCTGCTTGAAATCGGTAACCCTTCCGAATCGATCGAAGCAACTAAGGCGATCAGACTCTTCATTCAAGAGATGGAAGACGGGGTTAAATCCCTGACTGAAAATCCCGACATTATGAAATTGGAGAAAATCCAGCAGGCTTTTGGGTTTTCAAACGCGGACATCGGCGAGGCACGACTTGCTGCCATCAACAAAGAAATTGCGATAGCGAATGACGAGTTAGAGAAATTCGTCAAATCGCAGTACAACTCAGACCGCAACTCAGATGTGACGGCGTTGGAAGACTTGGCTGAGCAGTACAAGTTCACAGCGGAGCAGATCCAAACTGCGACTGACGCTATCAACGCTAAGAACAGTCGCGAGGCTCAGCGCTGGATACACGACCTGAGCCAAGAACTTGGATTACTTGCTGGACAGTACAAACAAACGGCAGAAGAGATCAAGCTTCAGGAACTGGTGGAAAAAGGCGTGGAGCAAAAGCACATCGATCGGCTTCGCAAATTAATTGATTTCAAAAAGGCGGTCGAAGCGCCGTACAACCCTTTGAAGTCGATTCAGGCGGGCAATGGAGCGGACTTCGAGCTTCGCAACCGCATCAAATTCGACGAAGACAAGCGTTCCGGAATGAATCAGGAACGATTACTGAAGGACATGCTGCAACAATTAATCAAACTAAACATCGGTCTTTCGGCGCTCGATCGCGATGCGCCTGAGATCTAAGGGGAGCGTTGGCGACTTATGTAGAGATTCCCGGTGGAGACGCATCGACCGACAAAGACGGCATTCGCACCTATCAGCGAACCTTTCGCGTTTACGGGCTTGACCCGAATCTGCGCCCGTCCTTTGGCATTTTAACAGTTCCGATCAATCGGTTTGATCCACATCCAGACGACAGCGGCGCTTTGGCAGTCGGCGTGTCTTCTGCTTTCGTGAACGGCGAATTGGGCGTTCAGGATGTCACCTACTCGTACACCTCGCGCCCGTTCGATGCCGGAATCGGCGAAGATGTCGAGACTGGCGGACCAGGAGGGGGCGAGTTAAGCCCTGGTGCGACTGATCCGACCGCGAACAACAACCCGCTGAACCGTCCACCCACAATTAAATTCAGTCAAAACACCGTTCAAGTTCCGTTTGTCAAAGATTACAACCCCGCTGGCGCCAAGCCAGTTCGTAATTCAGCGGGCGTTCCCTTCGAGGGGGAAACCGTCGATGAAATCACCAGCATAATCACGATTAGTTTTAACAAAGGTGTACTTGACGTATCGGACCGTCAGCAAACCTACTGTGGCTGCTGTAACGATGCCTCGTTCTCGATTTGCAATGCGTTCCCCACTTCGTTCCCCGCGTACACCCTTCGCTGCAATGCGTGGACGGGAACAATCCAGTTCGAGGAGGGGATTTGGTACACAGCGTGCGAAATCGAACTGGAGTACAACCGGCACACCTGGACACGCCGATTACTCGATGTGGGTTACACCTACTTGGACGGTACGGTAGACATTTTGGGCAGACCGATTTTAAAGCGTTTCCTGGATCAGAGCACCGGCGCGCCAGTCGATCACCCCATGTACTTGAACGGTGCTGGTGCTCCGAATCCCCCGCTCTCTGCACCAGTTCCGCTGACCTTCTACCCGCACCCCCAAGTATCGTTTGCGAGTATTTTCTAAAAACAAAGAGGACCATTGGGCTTTGAACTTTCAAAACGAACCGCGAACAAAGTGAAAGCGCTGCTGGGAAGGAGCGAACCGCTACCGGTCAACCCGACCACGAACAGCACACGCAACTGGGACTGCTTCCTCGAAGTGACCGGCGACGAGATTCACTCAGGCTTCTACCCGTGCATCTGCGTGCAATACAAATCGAACACCGACACTTGGGAAGAGTACAGCGGCAGTTGCGTTGCCTTTGATTGCAACGGATTAGCCCTCGAAGTGGGGAAGCGTTACCGTGCGCTACATGTCGGGATCAACTATGTGTCGGAAGGCGGAAGCGGAAGCGGTTCGGGCAGTGGTGGCGGTAGCGGTGTGGTGAATCAGGTGTTCGTGGTTCAGGAGGCAACGGCAGGCGGCACAACTGCAACCACGCTAAAAGACTCAGTTCGGCTCGTCGCAATCGCAGCACTCCCAGCAAACACCTACAGCAACGGTTCAAGCGGTGTCGGTGCGACACTATCCGCAACCGCGAATGGTGCGTTCCCCGTCGTTGACGGTTACAGCACCTTCCTCAATGACGAGATTTTGGTGACTGCCGAGAGTACTGCTTCCCGAAACGGGATTTACAAAATCACCGACGCCGGAAGTGTGAGCACACCTTGGGTACTCACTCGCCGATCAGATATGGACGAGACGGGGGAATTCGTGGGTGCGCTCGTCCCCGTTCGCCTGGGCACGCTCGGCACGAACACGGTTTGGTTTTGCACTAACTACACCCCGCCAACCGTCGGGAGCACGAGCATAAGTTTCAGAAGGATTTCGGGCGACATCTACGGTCCGTCAACCGCAACGACAGACACGGCAATTGCTGTCTGGGATGGAACAAGCGGACGGCTGCTGAAGAACACCAATTACACGGTCGGGGCGAATATAAATTCGATATTCAACGCTCAGGACGGCAATCCTTCGTTCTCAGCCGGTCAGGGCTTCCTTGCGGTCCGTTTGAACGATGTTCTGACGGGAACGCTGCTCACAGATACTTGCTCGATTGGTGCGGGCGGAACGGGCGGAAGCGGACCGGGCTTGTCCTTCTCGCATGTCGGCGGCACAACCCTCAGCATCAAAAACTACCTCTCCGAAATTCACGCCAGCACGATCTACAACGGTGGGTTCGTGCTGAACGCGACCGGCAACCATACTTCCACTCAAAAATACTCGATAATTCGTTACAACACAGGAATTTCAACACGGTCAGACGGAATAGACGGGAGTTGCACCGTAAAAGTAGGCGGGGTGGACAAGACTCTTACTTTCGTAGGTGGGATCGTTACGGGACTTTCTTAAAAGAAGGAAATTTGCACTACCTAATTAATTTAAAGAAGAGACCTGATCGACTGGCAGAATCACTCGAAGAGTGCCGCAAGGTCGGTATTACTCCGACCGTGTTCGAGGCGGTAGATGGTAGCACCCAAGTGATACCGCCCGAATGGAAGGAAGGGGCTGGCGCTTGGGGATGTCGTCTCAGTCACATGTCCGTTTTGGCTGACGCAATCGAGAAGGGTTACAATTGCGTTACAATTCTCGAAGACGACGTGACTTTCGTTCCTGACTTTCAGAAGAAACTGGCTGCCTTCATCGATTCAGTTCCCGACTACTGGCAAGCCGCCTTCCTTGGTGGACAGCACTGCGGTGCTCCCGAATATGTTTCAGAAAGCGTTTCTCGCTGCCTTTGCTGCCACCGAACACACGCAATCATGGTGCGAGGTGAGTTCATTCACCAGTTGCATTCGATCTACGCTGCGAGCACCGGACACATTGACTGGGCTTTCGCCCACGCCCAAAAGGATTACCGCGTTTACGCTCCGACGAGTTGGCTTGTGGGGCAGCGATCTTCGACCAGCGACATTACTGGAATGAGCACCGTATCCGATCGGTGGTGGATGCCCCGTAGGGCACTCGCAAAGAAGGTGCGGTGAGTAATAAAGACCTCAGCGTGGTATTCCCTTCGAGGGAGCGCCTGCCCCTCTTGTTTGATTGCCTTTCGAGCATCGCAGAGAACACCACCGACCTCACGCGAATCGAAGTGCTGGTAGCGATCGACAGCGACGACAAAAAGACGGTGCAGGCAGCCCCTTCGCTGGAGCAGCAGTTTCCGTTCGTAAAGTTCTTCGTTGGGGAACGGAAGAACAATTTAAGCGAGGGCTACTACTCTCCTCTAGCGATCCATTCCACGGGGGGCTGGGTTCAGCTTTTTAACGACGACGCGCAGATGGTTACGAAGGGCTGGAACGTCGCAGCCCTCGAGGTACTGAATAGTTTTCAGGAAGAGCATCCGGACGGCATCCTGTTGGGTTGTCCCCACGACGATACCGGCTGTGCGTATTCGTGTTTTCCCGTGCTTTCGCGTCAAGCAATTTTGGCGTTGGGGCACGCGATCAACCCGGCATTCGGTTCGTGGGGCGGGGATGTCCAGCTAGACATGGTGTTCACGACTTTAGGGCGCAAAGTGCCATTGCAGTACTCGATTTCTCACAAGTGCCCACACAACCGGACCAGGGGCAGAGATCGAGTGCAAGCGAGGATGCCAAGGCTGACCCGTGGTTATCCCTACCAAGAAACCGTGAAAAAAGATGTGGAGCGCCTACGCAAAATTATCGGCGAGAGCACTAGATAGTTTGGTCATTTTCATTTCTGTTATTCTCTCTGCCCGGGGACTCGTTGTTCCCGGGCTATTTTTTGCAGTAGTTGCAGCACCGCCCCATCCGACCTTTTCAAGATTCAGAGAATTCGCTCGAATAACAGAGTGAACTCCAACTGGAGGACTTCTCAGTGTCGAATCGCCTTTTGTACGGCGTTATTGCAGTCGGTTCGTTGCTTCTTATCGCGGTTGTCACAGTTGCCGTTCTTGTGCCTGGAGATTCGGTTACGCGGTCGCTTATCGTTGTCGGCTACTTAATTGGATTTGCGAAGACGGCGTATGACATCTGGGATAAGGAGCGTGAACGAGGGAAAAAAGCAGAAGACAGCAAAGAAAAGGTGCAAGCAACTGCCATTTGCAGAGACCATCCCAATGACAGTGATGAGATAAACATTGGCACAGAAATATACAACCAGGGGGCATTTGTAAATATACGAAGTGTAACGCTTACCGCTAGGAGCAGCACAGGCGTTGTGAACGAATTCAGTCTCGTCACAAACGAACGAGAAGTGAAAACTGACGACTT
Organism: Gemmata massiliana; assembly: GCA_000531095.1. Classification (GTDB taxonomy): domain Bacteria; phylum Planctomycetota; class Planctomycetia; order Gemmatales; family Gemmataceae; genus Gemmata; species Gemmata massiliana. The sequence goes on from HG799467.1 coordinate 26,237, forward strand.
TGTTTATGAGAGCCAGTTTGATAAAGGTGCAAAAATAGATCCAAAGCACAATGTTCGCTTTTTCCTGAATGGCAAAACTCCTTCCTGGGGTTATTTTACCAGCTTACCTCCTGAAAATCTGTGGATATCAGTGCTCTCGTTTAATGGCGAAGTGGCAAGGATTACTGGTGATCAAATTCATAAGGCAATTAACCACTTTCTAGAGAAGAAAAACATGAGATATGCCTAAATATCGTGCCGCTTCATCAGCGGTTATTCTCTCGAAAGCACAGCAGCCGGCAAAGAGTCGGCTGCTTGCAATTCAGGGATTATTATAATGACTACCGCCTTTTCAGATCACGCAAGCCAAGGCTAAAATAGAAATCAGGCGGAAGATCAACAACTATCCAATACATCTCGCTTATGCAAACAGTGCATCTTACATATGGCAGGCTTTCGCCATCAAACAGTTGAGACATCGCAACCATATACCACTCTTTGTCATCGAGTTTGCCCGTGTCCATTTTCAACTGGTATTCGAGTTTCCATTTTTCCGCCTCTTTCACGCAAGTTTCCAGTTGCGCTCGGGTTAAATAGCGAACCTTAGTCCCTGCCACTTTCGGATCGTCCATCGAATCACTCCCCTGGTAGAGCCAAAATACAACTATTCGACACATTAATATAATACCATGCAATTCCTACTATTGTCAAGTTTACAATTGCATTTCTCATTTTATGAAAGCTAATTCTTTCATAAGGACAAAGCTGTCCAGTTTGCTGCCCGAAGCCGGGTATATAGCGCTGCCTCGAATTACAAATAAAAAGGAATTCCCTTGGAAAACATCGATTTCAGTGACGCCACTCGGTGGCATTTGAGCCAGAGTGCCACCAGTTACGTGACAAAAGGAAGTGGACTGGTCGCGTGCATCTTCAGTTCAAAAAGACCAGAAAAGAGCAAATTCGGCGCGTGGGTCAAAGTGGACGGGATCGGCAATCGAGACGCGGCCCCGCTCTACCTCGCGTGGTGTCAGTCGCTCCGCGAAGCGATGCTTGAGATGGAAGTGGCGCGGCACAAGTTTTTGGCAGGAAAATTCGGGACAGCGGGCGAGCGAGAGGGGGAGAGCGAAGGGTGAGGGGGGCGAGCACACGACCACGCACAAGTTAACTCGAATTTTTCGCACTTCGTGCACTAAAGCCGTAAGCACTGGTGGAATTTCTGCAAACTATAAAAATTGGTCGAGCTGGCGGAAATCGCACAGAATTGCGTGCGCAGCACGAACAGGGTGGAACGGCACAAACTACCGTTTAACCTGCCGTTCGTGGCGTAGCGATTAATTAAATAAATAACAGGCGGTACGGAGCAAGTAACTGGCAGTTCGACCCGTTCCACAAGCACGAAAATAACTGGCAGCAAACTTTAGTGCGGAAAGTACAGACTGCCCCTCTGCCTTTGGTTTGGCAGGAAGCGTAGCGTTAGTTTGGAATCCGATCCGCCGCAGGCGGTGAGGATTTTGCCGAACGCAGTGAGGCATCACCACCGCAAGTTAACAAATATTATACTGGTCAATTTGGTCTAGAGGTAGAATTGCACTTCTGTTAGAATCGCAAAAACAATTAACTTAAGTTAACTCTTGTTAATTTAGGATCATGCAAGAACTTTTTTATCACAGTCGTCGGCACGACGACTGTGATAACCACCTTGTGCCCAAAGCGGCACAAGGTGGTTGCTCTCAACTTAATGAACTCAAATGAACTAAAATACTAGTGTTCGATTTGGATCATTTTTCGAGGGGTGTATGGATCGTTCTGCGTACCAACTCGTGTACCAAACGGGGATCGCTTTTGGATCATTTTTCGAGGAAATTTATAGATGCGAAATGACAATTTTCACCAAATTAAATGCCCATCACTGAACTACATTTGCCCTCTGGATTGGCGTGCAAGTTTGGTTTACGGCGTGTGTCTCTGGCACTCACCTAAAACAATGTTGGAACTATCGGAACTTACCGGATTCCACCGCAGCCGTGACTTGCCCACATCGATCTCGATTTTGGCAAAGCACCAACTCGTTGACTCCGACACCTTGCGTGCAAACCTACCCAATGCCGAACTGGGCTGGTTCAAGTTTTGGGAGAAAACTCAGGATCGCATCCCCCTAGCGTTCCGTTTTATCGGGGTGCGGTCGGATGCCTGCCCGCTGACTCCTTACCAAAATATGATCTACTGGACGATGGTATCTTTAGGAAAGCAACTGGCAAAGTATGGCGTTTCCGGGTTGGCGACGATCGCTCATGTTCCGCGCCCGAGTCTGAGCGTGGCGCTTGATGAACTTAAGGAAAAGGGCTGCCTGGGCGAGAAGAAATTCACTATGAATCGCCCCGAAAATTTGGCGGACTGGTGGAAACCCGCCCCGACCACTGATTTGGCAGCGTACTGGGACTGACCTTCGAGTTGCCAAAGAAGGAGCACACGGGAATTCGTTCCGTGTGCTCTGGGCTGTTGCCCAATGCGGTGGTGTTTCAGTTTCGTTTGCGGGGTTTCCACTTCGCGTAGCGCCGAAATGTGCCCGCCATCTCGTCTTTACCTTTGTCCTGAATGTAATCGGCGAATATTGCAAAATCTGCCTGACAGTCGATTTGAAATTCCGGGTGCTCGTCCTTCGCCCACACTTTCAGTTTGTCTACCTTCGTGGGTTTGGGAGTGGGGTTGATGGCTACCTGACCAGAACTCAGGTGCAGTACCCCACCCCGTTTGAGCAGTGAACAGAATTCACACCACTCTCTATTCGCCAATTGGGTCAGTGTCAAAGCAACCACGACCAGCGCAAAAGAATGCCCGTCCGTGTTCGGTGGCGGTTGCCCGTTGCCGTGCGCTGTGATTTTAAAATCGACATTCTGTGACCAAGTCGATTTTTTGGTTAGCGGACTTGCCTCAATGACACCGCCCGACGCCAAGAGATCCCCGCCGAGCGAATTGCCCATGTCATCGTAGAGTTTCCATGCCCAGTACGATAAATCCTGAAGATCGCGCTCTTCGCGGGCGGTTAACTCCTGCTCTGATCCGAACACTCGGTGCGTCAGATCGCTAATCATCATCGCTGCGTACTGCGCGGTGTCCACATCGTCGCCACGAGGCTCGTCAGCCATCGGTCTGCTCTCTCAGAGTGATTGGGGACTGTCGGATCCTTACCCCTCAAACACCCGCCCCTTTCACTCTTCTTAATTTTCATAAGCGCGTCTCGGAACAGCACATTTTCTTACTCAGCGCGTGCAATTCTGCACTTTCCACCGCAAAGTTAGCCCCCACCCCTTTCTGAAAAGCATTTTGCTCTAACCAAAACTACTGTTTTCTCTCATTTTTGCCCAAAAAACTTCAATTTTCTGCAAAAAAGCAAGTTTTTGCCACCAATTTTCACCCAAAAAATAGCTCCAAACAAGCGGTTTTTCCAGTAATTATGAATTATCATACGTTTTTCAGTTGACAGTGCGAGTAATCTGTGATATAATTGCTTTAGTAAATAATAATAAATTGCAGAAAGGCAGGATTTTGAAATGTCCGCAAAAAGTACGATCGAATGGTGCGACGCAACATGGAATCCGGTAAGGGGGTGTACCAAGATTTCCCCCGGATGTGCCCATTGCTACGCGGAGACTTTTAGCGAAAGATTCCGGGGTGTTCCCGGGCACGCTTTTGAGCAAGGATTTGATTTGAAACTTGTGCCCAAAATGCTCAAAGCGCCTTTGACATGGGCAACCCCAACGATAATTTTTGTGAACTCGATGAGTGACTTGTTCCACAAAGGCGTGCCTGAAAAATATATCGAGGAAGTTTGCTGGGTAATGCAGAAAGCCAACTGGCACACTTACCAAGTGCTAACTAAGCGATCGGAGCGAATGCGGGACTTCCTTCTAGCCCACCCCGAATTCGGCAAACTGAAGCATGTCTGGTGGGGTGTCTCGGTCGAGAATAAAAAGCACGGACTGCCAAGAATCGATCATCTCCGCGAAGCACCCGCAGTCACCAGATTCCTTTCAGTCGAACCACTTCTCGAAGACCTCGGAAAACTAAATCTAAAAGGGATTCACTGGGTAATCGCAGGTGGCGAGAGCGGACACGGTGCGCGACCGATGGAAGCGGATTGGGTGCGATCGATCCGTGAGCAGTGCGCAGCCAAAGGAGTGGATTTCTTTTTTAAGCAGTGGGGCGGGCGGCAAAAGAAAAAGACCGGTCGGACTCTCGACGGGCAGACCTACGACGCGATGCCTGAGCGAATCAGCCTGCCCGTGCTGTCGCGAAGCGAGCGAATGGAACTTATCGAAGAATTGAAAGTGTAGTGGAGTGAACAAAGGCCGCCCCAAAGGGCGGCCTTCACTCTTAATTCGGCAAGTCGCTCGAACTGATGTGCAGCCAGCGCCCGCACCTGGGGCACGAGTAAAAGCGTATCAGCCCTCTCAAATCTAAGCGGATTTGGGTTAGTCGCGAAGGCTCATCGCAAGTCGGACACTCGTCCGACTCACGCAACTCAACCGTGTCATAGTAGCGCAAATAGTCCGGCAGGACTTTGGGCGTGGGCATGGGGCGAATCGGGGCTGGAGCAGGGTGCGAGTCAGAAAATCCTACACTCTGTACTCCTGGAGTGCCCCCATTTATTTCAGGATCTGAATTTATTCTTTTCAGGAGCGTTGATGTTCCCCGAAGCACGTACCGCCACGCTTGTGGTTAAGACTCGCCCTCTCGTGATTCCCCTGCCCGACACGGGAGCGGATAAGCGGCTTTGGTCGGCACTGCTTGACCTCGCAGACATTGCTCGAACTGCGATCAACCGTGACCAATCCGACCGGGCCACGGAAGCCATTCAGCAAGCCACGCGCGAGATCCGCCAATCACTCGGTAGCCGCAATCCCGTCAGCGAAATTATCGACTTGCAGGAAGCAGCAGCGATTTGCCGTCTGTCGGTTCGCACGCTGCATAACCGGATGTGCGAAGACCCTACCTGTCCGCGACTCCCGGGTAAGCACCCGACCTTCAACCGGGCTGCACTGGTGAAGTGGCGTGCGAATTTGCCCCTTCGCAAAAAGAAGAAAAAGAAGAAAGTCTGACACCTCTTGGAACCGCAGAACGGTTCCATTCACTGGTTCCGGGGCAAAATCTTGAACTCTAAACGAAAGGAAATGACATGGCTCGTCCGGCTAAGAATGCGCTCCCCATCGGGGACACGGGAATTGAAGTGAGCGTTTCGCTCAAGCAACGCGGTGACATCTATTCCTGCAAGTTCCCGCACCCAACGATTAAGGGCAAATACTGCGAAGTGACCACGGGACGGCGCAGTCAACACGAAGCGTGGGCGGCAGCGGCAAAGATCGTCCTGGAGATGTACCAACCGACCGTCAAACCCACCGCAAGGAATGTGACCTGGGAACAAGTGCTGGAGGAACTGTCATTTGCCAAAGGCATTCGAGCACGAACAATCGAACTTTACTCGAATACAGTAAAAATTCTAAGAGTATTCGTTGAGACAGCGCGACCGATCGACATTTCCGAAGCCAAAGCGAACCGGTTCGCGGAACTCTATGCAAGCACCCCGTACACTCGCACGAAGGCAGAAGGTGCGAAGCAGTACACGCGCAGTGCGAAGACGGTAGACAACGCGATTCACTTCCTGTCTTGTCTGTGGACACGATTAAAAAAGATGGGGTATGTCAACTCTAACCCCTGGCAGAGTGTGCCCCGCCCGGATATTCCGAAAAAGCAACCGACTGCTCCGACAGAGCAAGAGTTCGCGGAGTTCTTCGCGTGGCTCGATGCCAAAGAATGGGAACTGATGAGCGTACTGCTTCGCTTGAAGTCACTTTCTGGCTGCCGTACCCTCGATGTCTGTTCGCTCGGAACGAAGCACTTCGATCCGAAAGCCGGTGCAGTAATCATTCCTCCCGAGTTAGACAAGACGCACCGCGAACGGCTAATCCCGCTACCGCCCGACCTCGCCAAAAGAATAAATTTAATCAAAGGCAGAGTCTACCTCTGGGATCGGTACACCCCAGAAACGCAGCAGAGGGACGCGCGAGCAACGGACAAGTTTTACCCCAAACTCCTCGCGATGGCGGTTCGCAGGCTGTTCCGGCGCTACTACATCGAGTGCCCTGAGCGTCCCCGCATTAAGCCACACGATTTCCGACGACGGGCAATCACGCTTACCGTGAAGGCAACCGGTTCAGTGGACGCAGCAGCATCGGCACTCGGCGTCAGACCCGAAACTGCGATGCGGCATTACATCGACGCGGAGAAGGCATTCAAAGGTCAGGAACTGATGCGGAAGATGGCGGACATCCTATTGCCCCAAAACCCTGCCCCGATTGTCCCAGAACCCGAGAAGTGAAAAGGGACGGGAAAAGCTCTGAACAGAAACGAAACAGCCCCGGAGAATTCCGGGGCTGTTTCTAATTTAAACCGTGCCTATCGAATTCTTGAATCGCTCCAGTGCCGCGACTTTTTCTTCCAAAGCCTGTACTTTTTGAGCAATTGCCGTGTGGAATCGAAGCTGTACAGCCTTCTCTTGCTCAAAAGCAGCGAGTATCGCATCCAGTGCTTGGTTAAGTTTTTCAGATGTGCCAGCGTCAGCAAGCAGCGAAGCGAGTTGTGCACGGTCCAAGGCGATTCCCCAAAGAGAGAGTTTGGAGACAGCATTCTGGGACAATTGGCTGCCCCAGAATCCGAAGCGTTGCGAAAGTGCTCTTTCCTAGGGTGACTGACGGGATTTGAACCCGCGACTTCCAGATCCACAATGTAGCACGTTGTTGGCGCAAGTCGTTTCAGCATCAAGCCTTTCGACACGTCCTGTATACGCTTGCGTACTACTTGCGTAAAGACCTGTTCCGGACGTGGTAGAATGTATCCATCGGTACACCCCTGCCACCGGAACCCCACGCATGCCCGCAACCAGGAAGCGGCAGCCCAAATCCGCGCACACACCCGATCCCGACGCACCAACGCCCCGTGAATTGAGACTCGACGCGGCCGATCACGTCGCGTGGGCCAAATCCCGCGCTCGTGGGGTGCGTGCCGACTTCGGTTTCCTGGAGGGGTCCGCGGAGGAAGAGGAGCTGGAGTCCGTCGCCCTGGCCGCGCTGGTGCGACTGATTGACCGGTTCGACGAGTCCCGTTTGCCGCCCGGTGGTGATCTGGCCAAGGCGTTCCGGGGCGCGTCCAGCACTGCGATCCGCTCGGAGTGCCGGCGCGCGGGTGAGCAGCTCCGCAACGGCGGGACGTACCGCACGAAGCAGGGCGGGTATCTGGTCGTCGGCGGTCTGCCGGTGAATGCCGACGGCGAAGAGGAAGTGACCGATCCCGTCTCGCTCGAAGAGGACGACCACGACGGGTCATTGATCGCTGAGCCGGCAGTGTTCGCCAAGGCGCGCACCGGGACCGGGCCGAACGCCGTGGCGCAGCCCGGGGACACTCGCGCGCGGTTTGCGGCCCTGCTCGCGCAACTGAGGGGCTAGGACTTCTTCCGGCGCGCAGGCTTCTCCGGATCGGGCGGCGCATCGGGTAACGGCGGATCAGCCGGCGGCATTGGCGGGGGGTTGTCCATGTGCCGCCGCAACGCCCGCTCAATCACGTAGGTAAGCGTCTGACCCCGCGACTCTGTGAACGCACGCACCTCGCTCAACAACTTCGGGTCGAGAATCACGTTGATCTGGCCGGATCGGTCTTTTACTGGCACTTCCACACTCCCTGTGTACTCCCGCGACCGACGCGGGCTAAGGCCATCATACCCGACTTTTTCCACGGGTCTAGATTTTTTCTAGATTCCGGTTGACATGGATCTAGATCGGGTATAGATTACAAGTGTGACGCGAACGAGACACCTGACCTGGAGAGACGAGATGACTGCGACAACGACCTTCTTCGCCTACCGCATCCAAAACGGGCAACGGCACTTCTTCGAGTTCGAGCGGTGCGACACCTGGAATAGCCGCGAAGAGTTAATGGCCGCGATCGAGAAGTGGAAGAAGACCGTGCCTGAAAACTACGCGGCCCGGGTCACCTTCGAGATTCACCAGGACAACTGAGCGACACACCGGGGCGGGTCGCAGTGACCCGCCCTCCCTCACCCGAACCGGATTAGCCCATGCCGATGGCCACTATCGCAATGACCCGCGACGCAGCCTACATCGTCGTCGCATTCCGCCCGAAGTCCGAGCCGTTGCCCGAAGGATTCGCCGAATTCACTGAGTCGAAAAACACCGTGCAGTACGCGGAGGGGCACCGGTTCGCGGGCCAACTGGAGATGGTCGCGGTGAAGCTGATGAAGGACGGGCGAGGCGATCCGGACCTGATGCCGATGCTCACTGCCGCCGACTGGCTCCGGGATCGCGGATGGACCATCGAGCCAGAAGGGTGGTGCAAGTTGGTGATGCAGGAGATCGGAGCGGCCTGATTCAAACGACGCGGGGCGGGGAGTGCTGCTAACACCTCCCGCCCCACTTCTCAAACCCTGTTCAGGAGGGATCGAGCCATGACAGTGTACACGGAACTACTGCCCCCCACCAAGTCGGAGAAGCACGGCGCCCTGAAGTGGGAGCCGGCCACCGACAACGCGACCAGCCCCTTTGCCGGCGTGCTCACGCTGACCGGCCGACGCGACCACTGCCGGTATCGCGTCGAAGAGCATCCCGCCGACGAACCAGGCCGGGCGTTCGTGCTGTGGAAGCTCGACGCTGGCACCGACCGCACCGAAGAACGGTACGGGTGCTTCGTCGCGAAGAACAACGCTCACCTGTGCGAGTGCCGGGGGTTCACCGCAACCCGACACTGCAAACACCTCGCGGGCCTCACCGAACTCGTGGGAGCGAAGAAACTGTGATCCAGTACCTACACGCCCTGGTGGGTTTCGTTGGGTCCGTCGGATGGTTCGTATGGTTCGCGATCGCCTCTGTCTGGCACGTGCTCTGGCCGATGGTCGGCGGGGCCTTTCTCTGGGAGGCCGTTCGGAACCGGAAGTGGTAGATCGCTGTCGAACTAATTGCGGGGCGGATCAACGCCCCTTTACCTCACACTAAACGAGTCACTCACATGATTTTCTCAATCACGCACGCCACCTGGCAACAACTCCGCGTTCTGGTCCGCGCAAAGGGCAAGCCCGTCCTCGGGCGCGATATCCGGATCGTGCCAACGCGCCTCACCAAAACGGGCGAGTTTCTCGACGAACTGGTCGAGGCGGGGTTGATCGTCCGGGCTGAAGGGAAGCTCGCCACAGGTCGCGAGCCGGAACAGTTCCGCGCGAGTTACACGCTGACCGAGAAGGGGAAACATGCCGCAGAGTACGGCGAATATGAGCGGGTACGAGAGCCGCAGCAGACTGCCGGCTGACGCAAGATGCGTCCCCGATTGCCCCTTCTCTCACGGGGAGGGGAGTAACCCCGCCTCACGCACGGACGCGATGGGCGGGGTGATTTATTTGGTTTTTCTTGGTTGATTTTAGTTGATACGGCGGTATTATACCTGTGTCGGAGCAAACGCCCGACAGGTGCCCGGGCCTTCCGGGACTCCCAACAAGGGAAGACGATGGTCGAAGTAGATGTGCTCATCCCGACGGCCGACAACGCGGGCCTGATGTTCCTGCCCGCTCACCACGCGATCTTCGAGCAATTCGTGCTCGCCCTGTTCCCCGGCTTCTCGCTTCAGCCCGGTACGGTGTCCGGTGCCTGGACCGACGCGGGAACCGTGTACCGCGACGAACTGCGAGTGTACACGCTCCGCGTGTCCGGCCTCATCGCCAACGGCCCCGCTCTCCGCGAGGTGATCGACTTCGCGAAATCCCACTACGCACAACTGGCCCTCTACGCCCGCTACCTGAACGTGTCCGAAATCCTCTGATCCGACTCGCTCCCCCGGTGAAGACCGGGGGAGCTTCAACCCTGGGGTGAGTACCATGAATCGCTACGAACTGCTCTCCGGAGAAGTGGTGGAGTACGACACTCTACCAGCCCCGCTCGCCGCGTTCTTGACCCGTGTTCAGTCGGCCGCGAGTGACCTCGCCGTATCACCGGCCGCACTCCTGGCCCTGGTGTACGGCGTCGAAAACCCGCTGCTCGACACCACCACCGCTCCGGGCCGAGCGATCGTGAACGCGACCGCCTTCGCTCACCCCGTCTACAAGGTGCTCGGCGACCTGGTGGGGCGTAAGCAACTCGCAGCACTCAACCAGTCTCCCGAGCAGGTTGTTGCCGCGTACACGCTCACGGTGAAGGCCGCGGCCGAGCGGATCGGGCTGAGCGAAACCGCGACCAGGACCGCGATCCAGGGCGGGAAACTGGACGCGATGAAGCGGAACGGGGAATGGTACGTGCGGCCCGAATCGGTCGATTCCTACAAGGTCAGCAACCGCGGGCGGAAGAAGGCGGTCCCCGCGGCGGTGCGGGTGAGGTGCGGCGGCGCGGACGGGGTAAGCCTGTCCGTGCGGCTCGCGGGCGGGGAACTGGTCGCCGAGGGCAAGGACGGAGGAGCTGTCGTCGGTCGATTCCCGGACGGGTGGACCGCCGCGGCCGTGAAGACGACCACCAAGACCGGCGCCCGCGTGTTCGAGATCGAGCCGGAGGCGGGTACCGAGGAAGTGGTCGAGTTCGGCGAGTTCGAGGTACGCGGGCCGTTCAAGGTCGTGAAGAAGCACAACGCAACGAAGGTCGCGGCCGAGGTGTGGAAGAAATACGCGGCCGAAGCGTAGCAGCGGGCCAACGGATCGGCTCTAATGTCTGCGGCTGAAAGGCTCGCCCGGTGACGGGGGCGTTAGGCGACACATTCACGAGTCGCAAGCTCGAACGTATCAGTAGCCGCTGTCATGGGGTAAGGCGTGAGTACCCTGCGGCCGGGCGGTCGCGACCACGTCTGCCGGAGCGCCCCACCCTGGAGCGGCTCCGGCCTCTGCCCGGCGGCCGGGCACAAGGGGAAACCCAGCCGCATTGTTACGATCAAAATACAGACGGCCCGCGGGAGCACTCCCGCGGGCCGGCCTCATTACTGCTCGTCTTTCACTCACGCCGGAAGCAGCGTCTTAAACAGTTCGAGCGCGAGGTCATCTAACGGTGTGGGCGTGGCCTTCACCACGAACGCCAGCGCCGGCCCGTGAATCAGTCTGCGGATGAACGCCTGGCCGTCCGCGCTCGCCACCTGACCGGCCTGCACTCGCGCGGCCACTTTCTCGACCAGATCCAGCAATGCACTATTCATCGTCTCGATCCTTAACAGGGGTGGAAGTAACCCGGCCGGGACGGACGCACAGCTAACCCAGTCGCATCCCCCAAACGACCACTGGACCGCCCACGTGTCCCGGCCGGGTGTACGGGTTAGCGCGAGGTCGGGCATCGCCCGTTCGCGCAGGATGAACCGGAGCTGTACGTCACTCCGGGGAACGAGTACGACGTCGCCGGCGAGCACGTGCCGCCGGAGCAACTCACCGCGGGCGAACCGATCGGTTCGAGCTGGGACCAGGTGCGGCCGCGGTTGTCGCGGTAGGTCACCAGTTGGTAGCTGATTACCGGCGCCGGGGCCTCCACGGGCTTCGGCGCCACGGGCTGTGTTTCGACTTTCGCGGTCGGGGCTTCAGCGCACGGGCACTTGTCACCACACGCGCACGCAGCTCGGCCGCGGCGAAAGGAGATGGGCTGTTCGTCGCTCCCCTCCTCCGCGCGGATCTGCCAGTCGGCCGGGGCTGGGGCCGGCATGGGACGAGCGGGAACGTCGCCGATCTTACGGGCCGCTTTCTCAACGGCCTTCTTCACCTCGGTCTCGGTTCCCTGTCCCGGAATCGTGGTGTCGATCATCAGCTTTTCACCGACCGGGTAACCCACCACGACAGACGGCGCCTTCGCCTCACCGAACGATGGTGCGTCGCACTTGCACGCGACCGAACCAACGACCGGAACGACGTCGCATCCCACGAACACGACAAGCGGCACCTGGTCGGCGGTCGCGGCCTTGTAGCCAGCCGGGTAATCCTTCGGGGCCGGCGCCGTCGCTGTTCGCCCACCCTTGGCTTTCGACAGAGCAATCAGGGCTTTGGCCTTATCCGCCTCAGCCAGTTCGCCGGCGAAGCTCGTGGTGATCGGTCCCAGTGCCAGACACGCGACCAGTGCCACGCGGATTTTCAGAAGACAGGTCATCGCGATCTCTTTCAGTGAAAAGAGCGGGCGAACGAAGGAGCCGGGAACACCCCGGCTCACGGATGAAGGGCTTACGGCGCGAGCGGGAATTCCAGGTACCACACGGTGGACGACCGGTTCCCGAACGAATCTTGGCTGTGGACCTTCTCGAACAGCGGCAATCGAAGTCGGGGTTCCGCTTTCACGATCTTGCCCCAACCAGACAGCTCCTTTTCCTGCTCAGTGCGGATGAACCAGTCCGGGGTGCGGGCCGGGAACCCGGCGACGTCAGCCAGGGCGAAGGAATCCCCCTGAGACACCATGCGTTCGACCACGGAGGCATCGACCCAGAACGCGGCGCGAGGCGCGTCCTCCGGCCACACGGGGCCACCGTGGGCCTGATCGCCCCACGAATTCAGACACAGCGCCCCGGGCCTGCTCCCGTTGCGCCAGCCGATGAAACACATGCAGTGCGGCCACGTACCGCGAGGCGAGATGAACCCCTGCGAGTCACGGGTACCCACGCTGCCGTCGCGGTTGTTGAAGCCGACATTCGAGCAGACCGGAACCGGATAGCCTTGCATCAGCGCCCGCTTCACGTCGTCAGCGGTGGTAACCAGAGCGGCCCCACGCACCGCGTGTTTCTTCGCATCGGCTTCCAGCTCGTCGGGGACACCGGACACGCCCCACTGACGAGCACGCGCGGGAGAGAACGTGGTTAGGTCGTACTTGCCGAGCTTCTCCATCGGGATCAGCCCGCCGCGCGATTTCAGCCATTCCGAGGCCCACGCGCCCATCGAGCCGTCGCCACGGATCTGGCCTCGGCCAACCTCGACCCGAGAGCCGGCGTAGATCGCCTCGACCGCCGCGGCCTTCCACTCGAAGCTCGCTCCGGCCGCGATCGCGGTGGCCTGCACGACGTCCGCGCCGTGTTTAAACCCGCACCCGACGCAACAACCTACGCTCTGCTGGTTGACGTTCGGGTACCAGTCCGACCCGCGGCCGTTGACGCCGCGCACCGTGCGATACAGGAACACGTCCTCGTCACCGAGTGCCGCTTTACCGGCCGGGGTAGTGACGAAGTGGAGCGTTTTTGCCTGGTCCAAATTGGTGCGGATCGTCTCATCGTCCCGCAGCCAGCCCATGCGCGACGGCTCGAACTCGTCGAGCTGCGGCACGGGCACGGGCACTTCGATTTTGCGTTCGACCTCGACCGTCTTTGGTGTGGTGAACTGCGTGCCGCCGATCGCGCCGAGGATGATCGGGATCAGCGTCATCAGGGCTCGCAGGCCCCATTTCTTCAGGCTGCTCTTGGTCTCGTCGGTCATGGTGTCCTTTCGATGTCACGGGCGAATATGTGATCTGAGGGCGGAACCTCAGCGGAAGTACCAGAACCCGCCCCGGTCGAACCAACGGTCAAGAACCAGGAACAGCGCAAAGGCCGGGATCACGACCCACAGAAAGAACGAGAGCGCCGCGAGCGCGATTCTGTCAGTGGTCTTCACGTCACAGCCCTTCGAGGATGGTGGCCAATCGGGTGAACAGCGCGGCCACAGCGTCACGCTGCGCGCCTGCGAACGCGGCATCGGTGGGGAGCAGCAGAGCCAGTTCCGCGCTCACGGTTTGGCGCACGCCAATAAGGGCATCGCCGATCATGCTCTTTGCGGTCTCGCGCGCCACGCGCCGGAACTCGTCCGCGGACGGGGACTCGGCCGCTTCTTTGCTCAGCTCCCGGTAGAGCGTGGCGAGACTTTTCGCGAGCGCGGCTTTCTTCGCCGGGTCGGTCTCAGGATCTGCGCCGAAGGCTTTCTTGATGCGCTCGGTGAGCGCATCGGGCTTCGGGGGAGTCGGCCCCGGACCGGGGCCAGGTGGCGCGGGCGGGTCACCGATCACGACGACGACGCGCGCGGGTTTCGAGGGGATGTCACCAACGGCTGTGTACGCGAGCAGTTCGTAGCGACCGGTGGGGCCGGAGAACAGCAACAACCGCCCGCCATCGACCGGCCGAAGCGACAGGCCCGGGGTGAGAGTGACCCACTCGACGACCTTTCCCGGCGTCTCTGCTTTGAGATCGGTGATGGTCGCCGGCGGTGCTTTTACCTCGGACGGGAGTTTCAGAGACGGCGTCGCAGGCGCAGGCGGATCTTGCGCGAGAGCTGAAGACGAGAAAGCAAGCAAAAGCGCGGCAGCAATCAAAATTCGCACGGTCATCCCTCTGGGGTGATGACCGGCTAATGGCACGGCGTGTCAGTCCGGCAGCGTAGGTGTGACAGTCAACCAGGTTGCGGGCACGAGCTGAACTCGCCCCGCGATCCCGCCCGCGGCGACAACATCGACCGCGTAGCGACGGAACCCGGCGCCGGCCGGGACGGTGACACTGAAGGCCAGTGTGGTCGCGTCTGCTACCGCGCCGACGGCCGTGGCGCTCACGGGCCAGCCGTCGGCGCGCGGATCGGTCGCCTTGTACTGGTCAGATCCCGACCGGCCGTTGCGATCGGAGTCCCACAGTGGATCAGCGCGCACCGTCAGAGTGATGGTGCCGTAGTCCGTGAGCGACAGGCCCGAACGGAGCGTACATTCCACTCGCACGGTCTGTGTCTGGAGGGCCGGCCAGGAGAGCACCGGTGCTTCGCGGATCTGCGATGGCATGGCTCAGCACTCCAGGTCCGCCGTGAATGTCGTGACGCTGCGGTCGGCGCCGGTCAGGGTGACCACGGATCGATCGGCGCCCGTCATACAGACGGCGACGCCGTCCGTCGGCACAACGGGAACCACATACCGGGTCGGCCGCAGTAGAACGCTTGCCCGGGAGACGAACGGGCGCACGAACGCGCCCCGGGCCACGAGCACGGGGAACTGCCGACGAGTTGCCGGAGCTGCACTGCGAGCTGGCACACGCAGCACCTGGCCGCGGACATGAACCGGTGCCGTGCGGAGCGCGCGAGCGACTAGGACGGCCGGGGGCCGTTTCGTCGGCGGAGCCACGATCGCTCGCGTGGGACGACCCACGATCGCTCGGCCGAGAACAGGCGCGATGCGCCGGGGCGCGGCCACGAGCACTGCGGGTGGACGCTTTGCAACGACCTGCGCCGCGGGCTTCGAGGGCCGGCCGACTGTCCCGCGGCCGACGAGCTGCCGGCGAACCTGTGCCACGACGATCGGGCGCACCGGGGGCCGCGCCGAAACGACGTTAGCCGCTCGCTGGGGCGAACCAACGAACGGCTTGCGGCGCCGGACTCCGGTGATGATCGTCGGCACGATTACTCTTCGTAGGTGACCTGCGCGGCCACGGTCGGCGTCCCCGTCGAGGTCGCTTCAATGTTCAGTGCCGCGCCGCCCGGGATACGGATCTCCATACCGGGGGGGAGGAACTCGATAATCCCCGATTGGTCGGGAACCTCATACAAGAGGCCCGTGTCGGTCGGCGTGGTCGGCTCCACGGTCGCGTTGCTGCCCGCGGTCGCCTGCAACGTCTCAGAATCGGACGTGTCATTCTTGCCCGGCGTCGCCGCGGAGAACGTCCCGAAGTTCGCGGTCGATCGCGTCAGCCGGACCTTGACCGGCACGCCCGTCCCGCCGGCCGCCGCCTTGCCGAACAATCGGATACTCTTCACGAGAACCCGCTGATTCGCCGGCGCCTTGATTTGAAGGATCGTCTTCGCGGTGTTCGCCACGAGCGCGACCTCACCGCTGTTCACGTGCGCTACGATGCCGGCCATCGTTACCCCACAAGTTGCCAGGTGTTGGGCGTGAGTACCCGCGGCGGACCGCCCACCGTCCCGCCGCCGCTGTCCGCGTGTTGGAGCGCGCCCACGTCGCGATTGTTCGTGATCCCGGACGGGAACACGGCCGGGAAGCCCTTGCCCCGGAGCAGCGCCCCGCCTCCGGCCACGTTGTTCAAACTGAAGTCACGCGCGGCCCGGTTCACGAACGGGTCCGCGGTCAGGGTGAAATCCCCGAACCCGGCGCCCATGCCCGTGTATGCCCCCGACGTGTACGAGCCGTAAGCGTTGTTCCGCAGCACGCGCACTTGCGACATCACGTAAGTTTGGGTCAGCGCCGTGTTCTCGATCCCGTACCCGATCGCGTAGAAAATGCTGTTCTCGATTTCGAGCGCGATCGTGCTCGTGGTCGTCCCGGTCTTGATCGCGCTCCCGGTGATGTCCACCCATATCGAGTCCCGCGAGATGATCGTGACCGGGGTGGCGGCGCTGGTGTTCGCGTTGATCCCCGCCGCGAGTCCGTCAATGATCGACTTCACCACCTCGAACGTGTACCCGATCCCGAACGACCCGCCGCGGGACAATTCCGAAGACGGGCAATCGTGGATGTCGCACCCGAACAGCTTAATGAAGCCCCCGTTCGATCCCGGGAACAGGCTCGCCGTCGTGGTGCAGTTGAGCACCTCGCAGTTCTCCCAGACCCAGAACACGGACGCGATGTTCGCGTTAATGGGGGCGAGGCACCCGTCTACCACGACATCCCGGCACACCAACGGGGAACTGGCCGAGGTCGCCAGGCTGAACGCGCCGCCCTTCGTCGTGGGGTGCGTCTGCGTGAACCGCAAGTGCGTGAACTCGAAGAAGTCGTTGTCGTTGAGGGCGAACACGTTCCCGCCCGATTGCGAGCACGAGAACGTGGGGCGCCCGTCTCTTGCTCCGGGCGTCGTCGTGTACCCCTCGATCACGTTCACGCCGTTGGTCGTGTCCCCCTTGAGCGCGGCCGGGAACGTGACCGCGGACGCCTTGGCGTAGTCGGTCCCGGTGGCGCGCACCCAGATCCGGTTCCCGCCCCCGGTGATCGCGGCGAGCGCGGTGTCGAGGTCCGCGTAAGCCCCGGTCGAACCCGATCCCGGGTTGTCCCCAGTGTTCGTGTTCAGCCCGAGCACGTTGTCCACGTATTTGTTCGCGTTCGCCACGGTTCAGCCCACCGGGTTGGGACGGGGGTTGACCGCGATCTTCCGGACCAGTGGCCCCAACTGGTCGTTCGCCGCGATCATCTGCCGGACCACCACGAGCACGCGCAGGAACGCGATCACGTCGTGGTTCGTGAGGAGACTTCGGGCGCCGGCGTCGCTCCCGGTGATGCCCTGCGCGGCCCCGAGCGCGGTGTAATCGCTCGCGTCCCACGGCTCGTCGCGGAGGAGTTCCGCGTCCGTGGTCCCGAGGGCCGCGGCAAGGCCCTGGCCAACGACCGCGTCAAGTGCCGCCGTCGGCACCGTGAGTACCCCGGCGAGCAGGTCCGCGGTCGCCCGCACCGTCTCATTGGTGAGCTTCAGAAGTACCGGGTTGTCGATCATTGCCCGTGCCCTCCACCTTCGCGACCTTCTGCCACCCGATCTTTTTTGCGACGCGGAGGCACTCGACGTAGCTCGGGAACCGCACCCCGGCTTCGCGCTTGTATCTCTCGATCGCCGCGAGGAACTCTTCCTCGTCCGCGTCATACTCGCTTCCGGGGAACGTCCCCTCGTGGCTCACGAGCTGGGGGATCGCGCCCCCTTTCCGCTTCTTGGGGAGGAGCTTCCTCATGACCGGCCAATGGCACGCGACTCAGGCCGCCCACGGGCGAACCCGACAGATCACGTCCTCGCACCACACCGGCCCATCGGGGTACTGCGCGCACGTGGTCGCCGCGAAGTCGCAATCCCCGACGTACCGCATCCCGTAGCGCCCGAGCTTCTCCGGGTCGTTGGGAAAGACCAGGCACGGGGTGCCGAGGTTTCCGACTCGCAACACGGGTTCACCCGGTCGCCAGATGAGCGGGGCCGTCGGGTGCCCGCTCATGCGGAAGATGTGAGGCCGGTCGGGTGCGAGTCGCAGGGCCGCGCGAGCCGTGGCGATCGCGTCCGGGGTGTACTCGTCGTCGTCGTCCAGGGCCATAACGTGCGTGCCGGTGGCCTGTCGGCTGTCGAGCACCCAGTTGCGCGCGTGGTGCCCCCACGTGCCCGTTGTGCCCGTGTGCTCGATGTATCGCCCGGGAAGGCCCATCTGTCCGAACAGTTCGGCCGCGATCGGCTGCGGTCCGTCGCCCACCAGGAGCACTTCGTCGCCCGGCTCCCACGCTTGAACGCGGAGCGAGCGCAGGGTGCGGGCCAGCGTGGGGCGGGAGATCGTTGCGATCACGAGCGAAAGCCGAACCTCAGCCATGCTTGTACAGCCCCTTCGCGAAGTCGTCTTCCCAGCCCGCGCACGTGAAGTCGTCTGGTAGCGTCACCCCGAAGCGATTCGCGAACGTGCGGTAGTCGTCCACCGTGCTGGAGTGGTGCCACAGAAACGCGCCGGACTGCTCGCGCGCCACCGGTATCAGCTCCCACGGCCAATAAGCCCCGCCGAGGTGGTCGCGGATCAGTTCCGCAATCAGCATCTCGGCGTCGTACCCCTTCTCGCGCTCGAAGTAAAATGGGCGCGGCCGGTAGAACTCCAGAGCGCTCGGTTCGGTCCAGTCCGTGACCCGCATGAGCACGATCTCGGTGCGGATCGGCCAGCGCGGGTTGTCACACGTCCGAGCCGCGGTCGCCAGGTCCGCCAGGGCTAGCGCCTTGGCCCCATCTTGGAGCCAATACCCGCCGGTTGGGATGAACCGCTGGGACAGCTTGCAGACGAATTCCAGCCCGCGTTCCTGCCCCCACTTGGCGCCCTTCCAGAATGCCGCGATGTCGCCTCCGCCGTGCCCAATGCGCTCCGGGTTCGTGCTCAGTTCCACGTTTGGATACCGGGCGCAGATGCGTTCCAGATCCGCGTGTATCCGCAGGTCGTCGTTGGAGATCAGCACCGGGACCGGGCCGCACGACTCGCGCACGGCCCGGATCTGCACCTCGGCGAGCGCGGCCCACTTGTACACGCCCACGACGACCCCACACGCGGGGTCTCCGGCGCGGGGAATATTCGATGGAATAATTGCGGCCGCTTTTGCCCGGGGCGCGTCCGGGTGATGCTCGCACGTGGCGCACGTCCACAGCCCGGACAGCGGGTTCCCGCGCGTGCAGCGCCCGTCGGTGTTGTCCGGGTGATCGCAGTAGTACGTGCGCCGTGCCTCGTTCGGACCCGCGCACGTGCTGCACTCGGCCACCAACTCGCCTTGCAAGGGGCACGGCGAGCGGAGCACGGGCAACGACACCCCCACCGCGCCGGCCCGGACCCGCCCCGCGTGCTCCGGGTACCGCTTGCTCACGCCCCGGGCCTTGCGGTCCGCGGTCCGCGCCTGGACCTCGTCGAACTTGGTCACGGGATGTCCTCCGGGCACAATTGCTCCTCGTTGAAGCAGTTGCAGATCCCCGTGAACCACGACGGCTCACCCGTGAGCGGCCCGTCCACCGTCGCCGTGAACTCGATGTAAATGATCCGGTTCACCAGGAAGTCAAAAGGCGGTATCGAGATACACGTGCGGGGGCTGTTGAACACGAACTGTGTCATTCCCGTGCAGCCCTTCGACGGGCCGTACCAGACGTTCACGATCCCGGTCCCGTTGATCGTCAGGCAGTTCGTCACGCTCGGCGGGGAACTGCTGGCGATCCGATCGTACACGTGCCAGGCCACGTCCCCGGCCTTCATGTCCGAGGGGAGTGCCCAGCTCGTGCAGCACGGGAGCCCCATGTTCGGGGGGCACGCGCTACAGTGCTCCTCGGCCTCCTCCTCGCTCTCCCACGGCCCGCCCGATTGCACGTCTAGCTCGCCCGAGCACGCTTCACCCACTTCCAGTTCCAGGGGGGTGTACGGCGTCCCCGGGTCCGAGTTCTTCGGGCGCGTGCAGTACCATCCGGCCGGGCAGCTCGCGCACACCTTCACGTACAGCACCCGCGAGCACACGTCGTCCGGGTCGTCCACGAAGTCCGGGTAAAAGACCTTGCGGCGGAACGCGAACGTGACGCACGGGCACACCGAGCAGTCCTTGCGGCCAACGATATCGACCGCTGACGGCAGCCCCGAATTGAGTTTGAGCGACGGGACGGCCGGATCGAACGTGATCGTATACGCGACACCGTTGATCGTGATTCCCTGATGGATCTCGACCGCCGGTGCGGTGCCCCCGACTTCTTGAATCGTCCAGTAATCGTCCGGCAGAGCGGCCACAAGCCAGCCGTCGCCGTTGCAATCGAGGCCGCTACCACCAGAACCGTCACGGTACTCGAACGCCAGCCCCGGAGCTGAACGGAGCGGCCTGAGCCACACTTTTGCGGTGCCATCGGTCGGTACGTCGGTGCGGCCGGTTACCTCGTAGGCCGCGAGCAGCGTCCCGTCGCCCACTTCAGGTGCGCCGTCCAGCTCGGGGAACGTGGTCGGATCGCCGTCGTCCAGGCGGGCGAACCCGTAAGCGTTTCCGGTTGCGTGCGAGGTGATGACGGCCCAAAAACCGCGCGGGCTCCAATCTTCGATGGTCAGCGCGGTCAGGCCGTTATCGGGCGGCCGCCCGGAGACCGCAAGATTTCCGGAACCAGTCACAGATTCGGCGGGTGAGCTTCGCACCGGGTACATGACCGGCAAATGGCACCGGCTTTAGCCGCTGTGAACTCGCGCCCACTTTTCCAGCGCCCGTACACGCGGGTACCTTTAGTACCCTGGCTTAAAAGTGTAACGGCGCGTGAGTAATCGAGTTATGGACGTCGAACGGTTGCCCTTCAGGTGCCCGACGTGTCGTGAAACGCTCCTCGCTCCTGTGACTTTGGCGGGCGTCACACAGTCCTGCCCAAAGTGTCACCAGGTGGTCACATGGGAGGCTCCACCAGCACAGACGGGCCGAATCGCACGCCAACAATCGCGTAACGTGGCCTTTGCTGCACTGGTAATTGTCACTATCGGCGTCCTCATGTTCCTGAAGGGCGGTCAGGAGCTAGATCGATTGCAGCAGCCGTCTGTAAATGCGATCGATGCCGATTGGAGGGCGTACAGAAACGAGGAGGCCGGGCTGCTTCGCAAGGTTACCTGGGGTGTGATTCTTGTCGCTGTCGGATGTGGTCTTTACTACTTTGTGGTTCCCGCCACGAGACTCAGAGAATCGCTTGAGTCGCTTCAGCCTGTGACCGGTCGCTCCAAAGAGGAGATCGCTGGCGTACTCGGTGCCCCTGGTGAGGTGGAGAGATCGACCGATGGGAGCGTCACCCGCGAAACCTGGCGAACACTCAGGTTCCGATTCACACTCGAATTCCACCAGGGCGTGTGCGCCGGACTTGTCCACACGCGAGAGGACTAGCTACGAGTTCCCGGGCTTGAACAGATCATCGAAAGGCGTGAGGGCGTAGGGCGTGGTGTCTGTTGTCACGTTGCGACGGTAGACGCGCCCGTACTTGCGGCCGGCATTAGGAGCGCCCACGGCTGGGTCGCGGTCGCGCTTTTCGTAACCGTTCCATCCGAACTTTCCAGGGCGATAGTCGAATACGAGCGTCGTATCAAAATAAAAATTCCCGTCGGCCCCCTGATACCAGGCAATCGGCTCCGCCGGTCCCTTGAACAACAGGGACTCTTTCTCAAAACTAAAGCCGCCCTTCTGCAACTGGAACATTCCGTGGTTCACGGTGAGGAGTTGTGAAGCCCATCGCTGCTCGGGTATTGCATCTACGGGCCACTGGTGGAGTTTCAACAGGAACTCGACGGTGTAGTCTGGGGAGAATGCGGTTTCGTCAGGCACTATCGCGCGATCGGCCGCGGGCTGCCCTTCGCCCAGGGCCGAGGTGTCGTAAGTGAACCCATAACTGCTAATCCTCTTCTCGCGCGGACGGTACCTTCTTTGGAGAGAGGTGTACCGGTTCTTCTCGATCCCATCGTAACTATTGGTCAAAGTGTCATCGCCGCGCACCCAGTACGGAGGGCGCGTGAATACCAATTCATAGATACACCAATCGCACTCAAACACGTTTTCATTAAACGGATCATGCGTAACCTCTCGTTTATCGTAACAACCGAAATCCACGATCCGGTAGCTCTCGCAGTACAAGGTCTCGTTAAACGGGCATTGATGAGGAACCACCCGGTTAAGGATCGGCGATGTTCCATCCCATTCCGTGTACCCGACGATATCGCGGAGGAAGTCGTTGGAGTCGCTCCACGACACAAGGGCCTGCATCACCTCTTGGTTCGCGTCACGTGCGCCGCGGCCACTGTAACCGTCCATGAGCCACTGGAACGGGACGCCGGACGAGGTCTGCGCGGTGATGGTTGCTCGATCGGGACGGGCCACGTGTTACGGCTCCTCGGGCTCTTCAGGTTCTTCCGGGGGGAAGGGGGATTCCACGTCGCGGACGTATCGCCCGTGTTCGCACACGATCTCGACCCATCGCGCTTTTTGCTGGTCGTTGACGACCCGAACTGTGCTCACGATCGCGGACTCGATCTGGTCGAACTGGTCCAAGGCTCCGCGTTTGAGCCAGAACGAGACCTCGGCGCCCTCGGTGAACCCGAGCGCCTGGGGATAGTTGATGTCGTCCTCGGCAACGCGAATTGACGCCGAGCGAACCCGCTTGAACCGCGGCAACCCTTCGGTCCAACCCGCGCACCCGGCCGATCGGTGTTCACGCACGTCTTCTTCGATGTCCACCTCGTAAGTGGCGTTGTGCACCTTTGTGGGCACTTCTTCGTCACCGATCAACGTGGCCCAATACGCGCCGTGGCCGGAAATTTTCACTGTTCACCGGGCCGTTTCAACTGTGGTGCGCTACGCTTCGTGTTTTCGGCCGCCGCTGCTTCGGACGCTGCAGCGATCCGCTCTAACAGGGGTACGATGTTCTCCGGCGCGCCAGTCAGCCGCTCTGCGTCCACCTTGGCAATTGCGCTCGCGATCCGATCGTAACCGCTACCGCCTTCGTCGTAACCGCCACCGGATAACGTGACCATGCGGTGCCCGTTTGGTGACGATCCAGGGGGGTGCTTCCGGTCCCAGTTTTTGCGCCCCTCTTGGATCGGGTTACCATCCTCCCACGGGGCTAGCTGGTAGTACGTGTCGGCCAAGCCCGCACCAAACGCGACCATTGCGGAGCCGAGCTTGCTTTTCCCGGCAGCACGCGCCCTGCCGTAGTCCCCGCTGGTGGCAGCGTCACCAGCGCTGAGCGCCAGGCCGACACCAGGAGCTGCCCGAGCTGCACGCCCAGCAGTCGCGCTCGCCCCGCTCCGAGCTGCTGACCCGGCTGCAGCTCCACCAACCGCAGTTCCGGCCGCAGTGCCCAATGCGCTACCGCCCGCGCTGGCGGCCGCACTACCGGCAAGCGACATGCCGCCAGTAAGAGCAGCCCGCCCCACGGCCCCGACGATTCCACCGCCCGCGACAGCCTTCAGTGCGAGTCCCGCGGCGAGTGCGGTGCCACCGAGCATGACCACGTCTTGCCCCGTCGGGCCGAGCGTCTCCATGAACTGGCGCAACCCACGAACCGCCTTGGTGGTCACGTCGATGAGCGGTTTGAACGCGCCGGCCATTTCGCGCGCGAGCATGTTCCATTCGGCCGACAGCCGGGCGCTCTCAACGGTCCCACTGAAGCCCTGGCGCACGAGTCCGGTGCCGGTAGCGACCGCGGCCGTGGCCCCATAGGTCGCGGCCCGACTCGCGGCCGCAATGCCGCCCTCGTTCCGGGCCAGGAACCCACCTACTCGGTTCCCGTACCGAGCGATTAGCTCCGTTTCGCGCCGCACTTTTTCGTACTGGCGCGCGAGCGTGGCCATCTCGCGGGCCTGACGCGCGTAGGTGCCGTTGGTGACGGCGTCGGTGAGTTGCTTGTTGCGCTGTGCGGCCTTCTCGACCGCGCCGGCGAAATCGCCGTAGAGTTGCTTCAGGCGTGCAACTTCATCGGCGCGCCGTTGGGCGGCTTTGGCCGCGGCTTCGTCGGCTTCTGCAGCCTTTATCTTGGCTTCGGCGAACTGTTCGATCGCCGCGGCGAACTGTGCGGTCCCGTCCGCCTGGGCGTCGAGGTCAAGGCTAATGGGAGCGGGATCGGCCACGTGGCACTTCCTTCATTAGCCAACCAGGTGCAACTGGCGCAGCACCCACGGGTGCCAGTTTCTCGTGATTCAGCCGGTGCAGCTCCGCGACCGGATTAATTACCTGGTTCTGTTCCTCTTCTTCACGCGGTGAGAACAGGAACAGGATCTCGTGTGGGGTGCGATCGTCGAGCCACGACGGTGGGAGTTTGCGCTTCTCCCACAGCACCCGGAGCAGGTCGTCATACCCCTGAGCTTCGAGCTGGTGCGCGAGACTCAGGGGGTCAACGGGTTTGGGTTGGCGCCCTCCTGCACCTGTTGCATCTGGACCCACACGTCATCCACGTTCACGTCGGTGATGATCGCGCGCAACCCATCGAACGTGAGGCCCGGGGTCGCCTTCCGCCCGCGGTGGAATAGCTCGATCGCGACCCCGGTTGGCGATTCCCGGAACTCGAACAACTGGTCCTCACTCACGGTCGGGCCGATCGCGGCCAATTCGGTGATGCGCTCGACCGCTTTGAAGTAAGCGGCGGGCGTGGCCTTCATCGCGTTCAGTAGCTTCGCGCAGCGGGTGAAGTAGTCCCCGGCTGCGTCCGCTGCGGCCTTGATGAGCACACGCCGGAGGGCGCGTTCCTCGACCATTTTGAGGGGCGTTACGGTGACGAGCAGGTCACCGACCCGCACTGCACCCACTGCACCTACCGCGTTATCCGCACTCATTCGCGCTCTCTGTTAGGGGATGTCGGGCGCAACCGTGTTTCGGCTCAGGACACCGTACTCGGTCGTGATGGTGATCCGACGCGCTCCGGTCTGGGGGTTGGACGTGCGGACGTTTCGCACGATCGTGTTTGTGACCACGTCGCCCGTGGCCGCGGCCCCGCGCTTGCACCACAGGGTGACAACGGCGTTCTCTGTGATGCCCACCGCCAACGCGAAGCTCGCCGCGTCGCTGTCCACGACCTCGATTGTGACGCCGTTGACCTTGTTGAGAATGGGCAGCCCTTCGGCCCATCCCGCGGAACTCGAATCGGTCACATCGTCACTGATCCCGTCCACGTCGATGTCGAACCGGGCGTTGTGGACGATTTGGTTGGGGCCGCTCTCGTTGATCTTGACGAGGAACCCACCGTGACCGGAGATTTTGCCCATTTGGTTACCTCACGCCGATCACGCGAACCCAGCCCGACACGTCGGCAGCGCCGGGGTTCTTGATTCCGAGTACCTTGTGCGTGGCGTCCAACGCCCAACCGGTCGCGCGGTCGAACATCGCGAACCGGTCGCGCACCTGAACCCAGAAGTTCGCCGTGGCTGCCTGGAACCACAGTTGGGCCGCGTTGGTCAGCCCCTGCGGGCCGATCTGGAGTGACACGCCCGCGGCCGGTGCCGTCGTGATGATGATCTCGACGCCCTTCACGGCGGTAAACGCGAGGAGCTGATTCAGCACGTTGGTTTCGCCGCTGCCGCCCTTCAGGTCGATCGCGAGCGTGGCCCCGGCCGCGACGGTGAACGTCTTTTCGTACACGTCGTTCGCCTGGCCACTCCCGGTGCCGTCGCCGAGCTGGAACAGCCCGGCCGGTGTCGGCGCCGAGCCGAACCGGGACCGGTAGCGCAGTCCCCCGGACTCGAAGAGCACGCCGTCGGTCCACTGGATGCGCGTCGCGAGTCCCATCAGGGCACCAAGTTCCCTTCGATCAGCAACGACCACTGTGCCCCGGAAACGAACACGTCGCGAGCATTTCGCAACCGCGGGTCAAACCGGCCGTCGTACCCGCGGGGCAAACAGTGCATCACGCGCCCGTCTCGCAGCGCCGTCCAGGTGGTCGGGTTCTTGTTCAGCGCATCGGCCATTGCCAGTTGCGCCGCGTTCGGGTCCGTGGCTCCCTGGTCCGAGTACACCACCATGCGGATGGTGAACGCCTGCGTGTACGATCCGTCCGAGCTAAAATCCGGCGAGCCGTCTCGCTCGATGCCGAACACCGCGTAGGGAACCGCGTCCACTTCGCCGGGCCGATCGAGCCACGCCTTTCCCGGTACCGCCGTGGTGAATGCACTCGACGCGACACAGCGAGCCACGATCGCGACGGCGATATCGTCGAAGGTCACCATCAGGGCGTGATCCGTTCGAGAACGAGGCTCATTAACTCGTCGATCCGCTCCGGCGAGCGCACTTCGAGCACGGTGTACGTCTGGCCGTCGGAGACGAACCGATCCTTTGCCCGCACGTCAACCTGTGTGCCGAGGTAGGTCGTGTAGCGTTTCGGCATCTGCCGACGGCCCTGAGCGTCGGTCGCACTGCTACTCTCTGGCTGCACCCGGCACGCGATCCCGCTCGCGACGTCTGAGTAGCTTCCAAGCGTTGGGCGCCCCGCCGCGTCCTGAGCGTTGGACGGGCGGGACAATGTGCCAGTGGATCGCAGATCGGCCGCGAGGATCAGGTTGCGGCACGTCAGATTCCAGCACCGCGTAATTGTGCCAGCAACCGCGGTGAGTACGGTGTACGTCTGGCCGTCGGTCTCGCGCGTGACCGTGTCCCGTGGCTTCGCGCCGCCGAGATCCGCGAGCAACTCCGTGCGGATCGAGAAATTCACGTCGCCAGCCTGGTACACGCCACGACTCGCAGCAGCTTCTTTCAGCGTCACATACTCGAACGTGACGTCGGCCGCGTCCACGGACCGGTTGCCGGCGTTGCGGACCGACGTGAACGTGACGGCTTCGAGGTTGTCGAAGATGGCTTGGTCGCTGCTGAAGTCGAGGCTGTTCACGGATCAGCGCCCCACACTCACGACGTCGAAGATCGGTTTCGTTACCGGGGCAACGCCGGGAACCTTTTCCAGCTCCGCTCGCGCGTCCATCAGGTTGCGGAACAGCTCGCCCCAGCTAACTGTGCGCCCCTTCTCGGAGTACGTGGGCTTCGGGTTCCTAGTGATCTCGGCAATCTGCGCGCAGATGTTCGAGTAGGACGCCTTCAGGTTGTCGAGATCGCTGGCCATACTCACCTTTCGCGGCCTGGAGCCTGATCGGAACACCACTTCGCGAGTCTATTCGTGCTGTTGGACTTCGGGCTGCTCCGGTAGCGACCAGATGCCCTGGGATTCCTTGAACGCATTCACCGCGGCTGTGAACGGGTCTTTGGCGTCGGCCGGGTACTCGACCTCGACGGGCGCCCGCCCGCGCATCGTCACAGTAGCCGTTCGCACTGCGGCATTCGCAGCGCCCTCATCGCTATCCGTGTTGTCGTTGGCACCTTCGGTCGGCGTCGTGACAGCACCCGCCGATCCGTTGGCACCCTCACCGCCGGAGTTCGGCTGCCCTTCTTCGCCCGGCTTGGTCAGTTTGATTTTCGCCACCGCGAAGGCCCTCAATTCGATGTTCGGGATAGCCCCGTGACTTGTGACCGGTCACGGGGCGATTTATATATCAAATATTCAAACAATTCTACGACACTTTCCACCGCTGAATCGCCCACGGGCTGAGTACCTGGACCTGCACCGCGATGTTCGCGACCGATCCGAAGATCAGGTTCTGATCGGCCATCACGAAACCGTTCGGGTTGATCTCGGTAACGTTCACGTCCCAGCCCATGCGCCGGCACGCGAACCGTTCCGGGTCCAGACGATACGCGCGGTTACCGGTCCCCCCGACGCCCGCCGTCAGGCCCAGGCCGGGACTCAGTTCCGGATCGGTCTGAGTCGTGCTCGCGATGTGGCGGTTGTAGAGCCACTGCGAGACGCGGACGTTCTTAAAGATCCCGGCGAACGGGTTCGGTGCATTAGCCCATCCGGTCGGGAACGTGCTGCCCGCGATCTGCGAGGCCGGGGCCGCGGGCTGGCTCCCGAGTGCGATGTTCTGGATCGTGTTGAGGTAAGTCGCGAACCACTGGATGGAGCTGGGCAGGAGCATCGTGGTGAGCCGGTCCGCCATCGGCATCGGCAGGCCGGTGACGGGGTGCCTGTAACCCAACAGTGCAACCTGACTGGTGTTGAACACCGTCATCGGGTCGCTGGAGATCGGGTTAACTATGTCGTTGCCGAGTGTGGCGGTTTGCCCCGGAC
Organism: Gemmata massiliana; assembly: GCA_000531095.1. Taxonomy (GTDB): domain Bacteria; phylum Planctomycetota; class Planctomycetia; order Gemmatales; family Gemmataceae; genus Gemmata; species Gemmata massiliana. The sequence goes on from HG799467.1 coordinate 54,305, forward strand.
CCGCGGGAACCGTAGCGCCGTAGGTGTTGTACCCCGTCGCCGAAGCGTCCGCGGTCAGCCCCAACTTGAAGTTGTTGGTCTGGCCCACGATGGCATCGAGAGCGAGTTCGTTCTCTCGGTACTTCAGCCCCATGCCCAAATCCCGGGCCGAAGCCAGTACCTGCCCCCCGGTGATGTCCGTGACCGCGGTCTCCTTCGCCACAGTGATCTTGTGGCCGTACTTCGACATTGCTCCCGGCTCGACCCACATGGCGTCGAGCCGCACATCGGGGTGCGACTGACCGGGGCCGACCCTTGGGGCGGGGCGGCTCGGCCCGATGATGGCCGTGTACCGCTCGCCGCCCTGCCAGTAGACCATCGGCCGAATCGGGAACAGGTCGACCAGGTCGAAGTCCGCCGACTCGTACCCTTCGAGGATCGACCCCTTCACGAGTCCGCCAACGCTGGCGGTCCACGCGGACACGTTCATCAAGTGCGACGGCCCGATGGGAGCCGCGTTCTCTTCGGAAAACCACCGGCCCTCTGCGATGAGTCGGCGCCAGTTGTGGCCGATCAGCCCCTCGGTAATTGCTTCGAGCGGGAAATCGGCGACGGTACGCTTCCGCTCTTTGGCGAGCATCGGCGCCCCGTCCGGGCGCCGGTAGTGGTCGCCGGTCTTGGGATCGATCAGCCCGATCGCCTCGGTAATCACGCGCGCGATGTACTTGTCCGGCCGCGGGTTCGAGGACTCGCAAACCTGCTTGTACTTGTCGCGGATCTTCTCGTACACGGCCTGGGACATTACGGACCTCGTGTGTGCGGTGATCTCTCGAAGGAACCCGGGGCCAACTCTGGCCCCGGGCGGAATGCGGGTTACGCCGGAGCCGTCGGCCCGCCGTACAGGAGCGGCAACAGCAGCTCGAAGAACAGGAAAGTTTGGCCCACGGGCGCGTCGCGAGTTACGCGCCCGAAGGCTTGGCCGATGGTCGCGGTGACGGCGACGGCCTGGTTGTCCACCAGGTTGGCAGAGGCTTGTTTTGCGAAGGTGACGAGCGCGCCCGGAGCCGCGGCCGAACCGAGTGCGGCACACGGGAAGCAGAACTCACCGGTCTTGAGAATGTTGCCGTCGGCTTTCCCGCCGTCGGTCGCTTGCGCTGCGAGCCGGCGGGCCATCGACACGCCGCGGAGCAGGATGTTGAGCGCCCCAGCGGTGGTTGCGATGTCCGTGTTCCACGTGTAGCTCGACACGGGCTTGTCATACCCGTCGGTGTCACGGAACACGAAATCGCCGGGGCTGACGGCAATCGAGGCCTTCCAGATCGCGTCCCACTGCTCGGGTGCGCGACCCTGGCCCGTTTCGTTGTAAATGCCGCATGCTGGCATCGCATTGTCCTCGGTACGGTGGTTGTCGGTGGCCGATCCCGCGCGGGGTTACGAGTCCCAGGTGATGCGCCCGGGCGCGGCCCCGGTTGTCGTTTTGGACTCTTTGGTCTGCTGCCCTTTGTCTCGCGGTGTGCTGATCGGCGTTTCGGCCCCACCGCCCGCAGACAGTCGCTTGTACGATTCGGCGATGACCTTGCGGCGATCGGGTTTAGCCGCGGCGATCGCTTCGAGATCGTCGGTGGAGTAGCCGGTGAACCCGACCGCCTTGCAAACGGCAATTGCTTCGAGGATCGCGGCGCCGTCCCGGGCCTTCTGCTTGCCTTCGGGTGTGGCTGGATCTCCGTCGTCGTCCACCTTGTCGGGTTTGGTTGCGTCGGCAACCGCGTCGCCGTGGCTGTTGAGCAGGTTCTTGATCTTGGCGAGCGCGTCTTTGGGTTCCATGTCGCCGCTGAGGGCGTTGTCAATAACGGCCATGAGCGCAGTCTTGAACCCGGCGCTGATCGCCGCGTTGACGTCGTCGCTCTCGCCCGGCCCTGCGTCCATGTCCGTGGCGACGTCGGCCATGCCGTCCATCTCGGACAGGGCCTTGATCTTGAGCACCTGCTTCGTGGTGCTCTTGGGGTGTTTCGCGATCGACTCGGCCAGTTGCTTGATTGTCAGCGGCACTTTTCGGCCCTCAAAGAGTCCCTTGGTAGTGGCCGGTTGTGCCACCAGATCGATTGATTCCACTTCGCGGATCGCCTCAACTACCTCACGCCCGCCCGGTCCGCGGCGCGTATCGCACATTGCGACGTGCGAGAATCCGAACAGGGCGGGATTCTTCTCCGCGGCCTCCATCACCCGCTCGTACATGGGGTGTTTGGTGAGGCAGTGGAGCGTGCCGCGGGGCTTGCCGTCGGCGTCGATCTTTACCCCTTTGAACCAGCCGAACACGCGGTCGACCGTGGCGTCACGGCCGTGATCGCAGTTGACGGGTTTCCCCTCGTACTTGCCAAAGTCGCGCTTGAACACGCTCACCGGGTAATCGCGCCCGTTGGCGCTGACCGTCCCGCAGATGAGCACGCCGCTGATAGTGCCCGCTTCCCGGTCGACTTTGGCGCCGGTGAAAGGTGCCGCAACGCGCTCGGTGATGCGTACTGCGATCGTCATGACCGGCCAATGGCACGGGGCTATTTCCGAGCAGGCTCCACAGCAAAGGCGAACCGTCCGAAGATGTGTGGGAACATCTCACGAGCGATCACCAGCCCGGCATCCGTTGTGTGCTCGCCTTCGAGTACGAACGCGCTGTTACTATTCCCCCGGCTGTCTCCGCTGCGATCCCAGAACGCGAGCACGGTCCATCCGTTGATGACCGATCGGTGAACGGCGCCCTGCACCTGGTCGCCGTCTTGAGGCAGTAGATGGCTGTCCAGGATGTGCAGAGCGAACGGCAGAGAACGCTCTGCGTCGCGACCAGCGAAACGACCACTGCGCGTGTGCAGATGGTGCCCCGCTTGACCCGCGTTCCACACACCGAAGTAGTACACCTGCATCACGACATCCCCTTGACCAGTTCCCGGAGCCGCTGTTCAACCGTCGCCGCGTCGGGTGCGGCACGCTCGACGCTAAGCTGCTCGTTAAGGTGGGTGAACAGTTCGGCGATCATCGCGGCCCACACACCGAACCCGTCGTCGGTGTCCACCGCTTCACCGCGGACCTTGTGAGCGGCCCAATACGCGGCCTTGACGATCACCTTTGAGGCAATCGACGCGACGAGGTGCCCAGAGATGCCGAACCCGAGCGCATCGTTGAGATTCGAGGACACCGCGTCGGCAGTCTTCGGGTTGGCCGTTCCGGAGCTGAGGTTCGGGTTGTAGCCGAGCAGCTTCATGTCGCCCGGGGTATCCAGAATCGCACCGAGTATCCCACCGATGCGTTCGGCCGCGGGACTCAGGCGAATCGACCACTCGTAGGCTTTCACGGCCGCGGTCAGGGCCAGATCCTTGACGCGCGCGACGGTGCCAGCGGGCGGGCGCTTGTCGGCTGGCAGTGCCGCAATGTCCTTGTCGATGCCTGCGGTGATGGACGCGCGGTCGTCGTCGTGCAACTCGTGGGCGCGGTCGGGTGCGGCGGCGTCGGACGGACCGTTACCTTTAACGCGGCGCTGGTACGTGGTCCCGTTCGACAAATGGACGTCGATTATCCGATCTTCCCAGACAATCGCCTTGATCGGTGCCGATTCCTTTTTCGCCGGCGCGACCTGACCCTTCACGAGCACCTTGCCGTCGGGCAACACGACCGGCGGGCGAACGACAACGCCCGTATCGCCGGGGAACATCCCCGCGGGTGCGTAGTACAGTGCGCCGGAATGTTTGACCGGCTCGCCCTTCTTCGGCCCGGTCGTCGCGGCGCCGGTGATCGGCAACACACGCTCGATGGCCGCTTGAGCCTCGACGTGGCCGAGGTCGTGAGCGTGCATCCATACCGACGCGAGTTCTTGCGCCAAGTCCCGAGCGTCGCCGTCGGTCGCGTTGAAGAGCGCGGATTCGAGGTAGTCTTTCGCCACCGGGTCCGTGGCCTGAGAAATGGCCGCTTTGGTCGCGCTGAAGGGGTCCGATTCGGTCGACTGGTCGGGCGCCTTAGCGACCTGTTTGCCGTCAACGTAATGCCGCTCGCGCCCCTTCGCGTCCTTGATGGTGCCCGTGAAACCTTCTTTCAGAATGGCTTCACCGAAGATTCCCCCGTCATCCGGAGACGTGCCGTCACCGCCCGCACTGCCCGGGGGTGTGGGCGTGGGATCTTTCGGACCGGCCGTCGGCGCTGGTACCGGTGCGGGAAGTCCGCCCATCTCTGTCAGCTTCTTCTTGTGGCTGGCAAGGTTCGCGAGCAGCACTTTTGGATCGTCGCCGGCAGCGCTCATCCACTTGTAGGGATCGGCCACACCCTTATCGAGTAGCGCGAGGAAGGTACGAGCCTTCTTTTCTTCGTCGGCGATCACAACCGGCTTCGAGGTCAGCACGGGCTTCACCCGCCGCCACGTGCCCTGTGGCAGCCGGCCCGATTCCTCGCACAGCAGAATCACGCGCTCGATAACGGACCGCGTGAACCCTTGCTGCTTCTTCTGGCGACCTTCGATGATGCGGACGAAGGGGGAGCCGGACACGAGGCTCGACGCGAACGAGTCGGCCTCTCCGGAGAAGGAAGACGGCAGGCCGAAGCGGAAGCTGATGCTCCGCATGATGGCCTGCTCGACCTGGACGAACCCGTTGGGTTGCGACGTCGGCCCCACCTGGACGTTGCGCCCGGCTTCGGTGCGGATGATCGAGCCGGCGTCGTAATTCTTCACATCCACGCGCGCAGCATTTGAGCCTTGCCCCGGTCCACCGAGCCGCAGGCCCTGATAGTCGCGGTTCGTTTCGATATGCCGGCGGAGATTGTCTTCGGTCGTGTTGGCGTACTCTTCCCACCACGCAATTGCCGCTTGCAGTCGAGCCACGTGGCCCATGTTTTCGAGCAGGCCCGCTACCTTGCGCACCAGCTCAGCGACCGGCCGGAAGTCGCTCATGCCGCGTTTCACGACGCGGTCAACGTTATGCTTCGTGCGCACGAACCGGTTCGCCGGGATCACGCGCCCGCCGTCGCGGTCCGGGTGGGCCACGTAGATCGCCGGCACTGTCTCGGCGTCGTGGGGCTTGGTGAGCGCGCCCCACTTCCAGTCTTCGAGGCTGGCCCAATCAAAGTCGCGCGGCACCTCATCCGGTGTGCGGATTAGCTCAGGCTCAACGTGACGGCACACGGGCACTTCGCCCCGACCGCCGCGGAAAAACTCGAGAGTCGCTTCCCCTTCAAGGATGCTGCGCCCGATGCACTCCTCTTCCCGGTCCGTCTCGCCCTGGCCCCAGTCGTTGACCTCGCACCACTCGTCCCATGCCTCTTGTACAGTGCGGACGAGCGGGTCAACGTCCGTCTGACCGTCGCCGTCGGCATCGACCGGGCCGGACGCGGTGGAGCCGGGCGCCTGGCCGCGCAACACGAACTGTACGGACACGGGACCGATGAACGCCTTGACGTGATCCCTGAACCCGATCAGCAGGTGATTTCGCTGCGCCATCTCGCGCACGAGCGACAGGTGCAGGCGCCATTCCTCTTCGGTCAGGTACGGCAGCGCCGCGTGCGTGCGGTCGTCGGCCCGGTCCGCGGGATAGCCCCCACCGAACCCACCGAGGTAACCGAACGTGCCGTCATAGAATCGGTCGAATCGCCAGGAGACGGCGTCGAGTGCAGCAATCTGCTCGCGGACCCGGCCTTCCGCGAGCGCGAGTTGCCGACGAAGTGTGGTCAGACCCTCTGGTTCCGATGAACCAGAGGTTGCGGGGAGTGCTTCGGATGTGGTCAGCGTGATGGCCGGATACATGACCGGCCAATGGCACCGGCTACACCTGGTGCGTGCCTTCGACGCCACGTGCGAGTCGATCCTTCGTGCGTTGCTGCAAAGACGCACGCGCGGACCGCAGTGAGCTGAGCGCGTCTGCGTTGTACGGATGCGCGAACGGGCCGTTCTGGAAACCCTCCAGTCGGTCGATCAGGATCGTGAGCAACACTTCGTGCGTCAGCCCGTTAGTTCCGACTTCGGGGATCGGGCCGTTTTGGAACAGGATCGTCGAATGTTGAGCGGGCTGACCATGACGCGCCGTCCACGGATCGGACGGATTAGTTCCGCTATTGAATCCTTCGACCTGGTAGAGGTGCGGCGCGCCGCCCTTGCCCGGCTCGTCGAGCACAGTGATAGTGAGATGGTCGTTGCAACCGTTTACCTTGTGGCCGTTCAACTCGCGCATTGGGCACTCCGTTAGGAAATCGAAAGAGACGAACGGCCAATGGCACTGACTTAGCGCGAGGCTTTAGCTCGTCGGGCTTTGACAACCGGAGTAGTGTCTACGGTCTGACTGCAAACCCATTCGCCGGCCGCGTAGGTCTGGCACGACTTACACTTTCTGCACGCCTGGAATCGTCCGCGTACTGACTTCAGGGACCATTCCTCACACCACCAACAGAGATCGTGAAGGGCCTGTTCTTTGGTCTGCCGGATCACGTCGGCCTTACTGTCCCATTCGAGCGGGTGCAGCATCCTGCCCGTGTGCCCGGCCGCGACCTGGAGTGCGTCAAATGCGGCTTGGTATCGACCTGCGTTGTGCCAGAAGTCATCGGTGCGGATGTAGCCGGAGTAGAGATCCTCGTCGCGTTCCAGGTAATTGATGGCTGTCGTGAGCCACAGCAAGGCTTGCGGGTTGTCGGATGAGCCGATGCCGTTCTCCGGTCGCCAAGTGCGGAAGTTCTGTTTGGCCGACACTTCGAGGTAATTGATCGTGAAGCCGAGCGCGCGGAACTTCTCCTTAAGCGCGGTACGGGCGTTCGCCGCGGCCTTCTCGTGCATGGAGACTTGCGGGTGAACGATAGTGAGCGCGCGAATGCCGTGCGGGTGGTGAGTGGTCCCGTCGCGATGCTCGGTCGCGATGCGATGCAGAACCAACGTCGAATCGAGACCGCCGGACCAGCAGAGCAAAGACATAAAACGCAATCTCCAAAGGGATCGTGCCAGGATGCGCAGTCGGAACAGAATGTCATCGCCGGCCTCTATCGATCAACGCCGTGCTTCGTTTCGCGCGTGTCTTCCTTTTCATCAGCCGACCGATGCCGCTGAGTCGGCACGTAAGCCAAGTACCCGGACGACCGCAGTTCGTTCAGGACCACTTTGCGGCAATGCTTGCAGAATCGCTCGTGAGCCTCCGCAGGGAATGCCTTGCAACGTTCGCAGGTCTTCATGTCAACAGTTCCTCCAACCGAATGACGGCCGTCGCCAGCGCATCAGGGCCGTCGTCGTGATCGCCGTGGGGGAAGTCGCGGAGTTGATTCGCGAGTAGCTGCCCGCCCGCAGTGTTGCGGACACGGATCTGGCCGAGGCGGATGTAGTCGTTGAGCGCGCGAATGCGCACGATCTTCGGGTCCGAGACGCTCTTCTCGTAGTAGATCAACGACACAGGCCGGCCCTGCTTGAGCCGGTCTTGCTTCACACGCTCGGCAGCCGGCCCGAAGAGGCCCATCGTGTTGTTGACTTCCGCGACCAACTCCTTCGGCTGCCAGCTCGCCGCGATGTCGATGGCCCGTTCGACCCACTCAGGCTCGCGCCTCAACTCGCAGTCAACGAACAGCGTGCCGTACCGGGACAGGCCGAGCATGATGTGGGCCTGGTAGTCGGACTTCTCGCTCGTGCCCTTCGAGGGGTCCAGGGACTGGATCTTGAACACGATGTCGTCGGGCCACTGATTGAAGAAGAAGTCAGCGCGGTCGAAGCACTCCGACGGCCATTCCACGCCTTCGATCGACCCGGGCACGCCCTGGAATTCGGACTCGAACGCGGACGCGCCCACTTCGGCCCGCTTCAGCATGATGTCGAGCAAGCTGAATCGCTGGGGCCAGTAGAGCACCGCGCCCTCGTCCATCGCAGCTTTGTTCCGCTCGTAGAACGCACGCGCCGTTGTGTCGCGGTTGTCGTCGGCGAGGTTCGTCGCAAGCCTCTCGAACTCGTCCCACAGGTCCATTCGCTTCGGCCAGGAGTGGACGGCCTTGTACGTGTGCCCGGACCAGCCGGCGAGTTTGCCGAGACGGACCGCAACGGCCTCACGGTGGATGGCGGAGCCGACGGCGAGGAAGTTCGTGTGCTCATCGCCGGCGTTCATCACCTCGCGCGTGGCCCATCGCCAAGCGTGGTCGCGTTCGATCGGCGAGATAACGTCTTTGTTCGATTGAATGTCGTCGAAAATGATGAGTGACGGTCGGGCTGATCGGTTGCGGCGCCCGCGCACCTTTTTGCCGCGGCCGAGGGCCTCGATAATCGACCCGTTGCGGAGTTGGATTCGCGACGTCTTCCATTCCGGCCCGACGCCCGCTGCGTCCGAGTACACCGTGCGAATCAGGTCGTTGTCTTCGAGCTCCTTCCTGATGTGCCCTAAGTGCTGGTCGGCCTGGTCGCTGCTGTCCGACAGAATGAGCGTGTACTTCTCCCAACCCTCCAGGGCGGCACGGAGCGGGTAGGCGAGCGTCTTCCAGGTGCTTTTCGCTCCACCCCGCGGCGCGATGTCGGAGATCTTCACCGATCTCCGCTTGTGGAGTTGGTGCAGCTCGGTGTCGAACTGGCGGTGAAAGTCCGCCTGGCTGCCGCGGAAGTAGTGCGGCAGGTACGTGCGGTTCCAATCCGTCGGCGATAACTCACGCGCCATCAGCCGTTCCCCGGCCGCCCAAATGCGGCGGAGCGAAGAGGGGGCGAAGGGCAGTGAGGAGAGCTGCGAGTTCATCGGGGGCCATCTTGGTCAGGTCCGGCAGGTCGCCGTCTTTGATCTTCACCACGTCCTCGAACATGCCGAGGTGCCGCGCGACGTTGACCAGTGCGGCGTGTTGGTCGTTGAGTTTGGCTTCGATTCCCTCTTTGGTTTGCTTCACGCCGGCGTAGAGGCACTTCGCCGCGGCAGACAGCAACCGAGTGTCTTTGATGTGGGTTCGGCCTTCGCCCTCACCGAAGCACTCGGAGCAGTCCGGGTGAGGCGGCTTCCTCGCGTCGTAACCGTCGCCCCCCATTGTGGCGAACGTGCCGGGGTGCGGTTCCTTCGAGTTGGCCTGGTGCGCACGGACCAGCACATCGTGCGCGGCCCGATCCCGCTCCAACTCCCCCTGCGTGCGCTGGTACCGGTTCCCGCGACCGTGGCAGTACCGGCAGCACGTCCGCCGGTACTCCACGATCTCGTTCGCATCGGCCGTCGCGATCGACCAGAACCGCTGTAGGACCGCGTCCGCACTGATCTCCGTGCTTTTACTGCGTTTCGCAATCGCCGCATCGATCGCCGCTTTTACGTCAACAAAAGTCAACAACCGCTGACCGATCTGCTTCGCCGTCTTTGCCGAATACCCTGCCCGAATAGCGGCTTGCGTTGCGTTCAGATCGATCAGGTATTCAGCGACGAAACGCTGTTGCTTGGGTGTAAGAGCCATGCCCGGCAAATGGCACTATTCCGCACCTGCCGATTCTTCCGTCAGATCGCGAATCACCACTGTGAGCGTCTCATACGCCGGCCAGCGATCACCCTCGAACGGCACCCCGTGACGCTCGGCAACCTGCCGAAACCGATCGGCCAGTGGACCGGCCAACAGCTCGGGAATCGCACCAAACACGCGATCCCGGTCGGCGCGGTACAAAGTCGATAACGCCCGCCGGAACCGTTCCAGGGGCCGAAACGCCAAGTTTGAACCGGGGGGTTCAAGCTCAAGACCGGCCGCACTTGCGATATCCCTGACAATTTGCGTCTGACTGATACCCTCGGCATGAGCGATATCACGTGTCGTCAGGCCACGGTCACGCAACGCGACAATGCGGGCCAGTCGCTCTTCGCGCCGGGCACTCTGCTCGGCCGGACTCAGGTGCCTGCGATCAATGTTCAGGTCCAGGCACTCGATCCGCGCGTCGTCGTCGCTCATCGGCCCCCGGTGTTGGACCGGAATATCGATCGGGTGTTCCATCTCGCTCACGATCCGCAACCGATTGGCCCCGTCGATCACGCACCGATCACCCCATGTCGGGCTGTCGTAAGTCACGACGCGAGTCAGGACCCTGCGACGTCGGGTAATCGACTCCGTAAGGCCCGCGGCCTCCCGCTTGTTCAGCGGCCGGATCAGATCAGCAAACGGGAGCCGGTATAACAGCCCGCCCAGGCGAATCACCTTCACTGTCTCACTCACGCTTTGGCCCTCGCCTTGGTGTTCGGATCTTTCCCCGCTTCGAGCCGCATCCAGCTCCCGTTCCTCAGCCCACTCTTGTCCATCAGCGCCAGGGCCTGCGGTCCCGTTTCCGCCCGACCGACCTCGCGCCACTTGTGCCGCTTCGTCTCCCGGTACCACAACACGACCTGCGGATTATTCTGATCGCTCACCTAATGCCCTCCGAATCAGATCTGCCGACCCGCTGCCAACTCACGAGCGCGGGCCTGGATCTCGCGACAGGCCGCAACAACCCCGACCGTGTCACGCCACTGGCGAGCGGCCACACAGCGCGATGCCGCTGCGCTGATGACCTCATCGAAGCCGCTGACACGTAATTGGCCGATCATCCCGTCCGTTTCGCTCTCAAGCGCAGCCAGAGGCCCTGGCTGCCACGCGCGGAGCCACTCCAGCACTTCGGGTTTCCGGGCGACTAGCTGCTCACCGACGGACCGGGCTTCCTTCGGGCCTTTGATCCGCAGCGAATCGCCATCCACGATGAGCGCGATACCCGCTCGAACGGCTTGAAAGACCAGTTCCGGGACCGAATCGCAGGTTTGCCGCAGGTTTGACGCAGGTTCCAACGCAGGTTTCCTCCGAAATCGGTTGTCGCAACCTGTTGAAAGATAAAGCACTTACAAAGACACCGCAGGTTTCGCAGGTTTGAAACCGGGTTAATCACCTCACACATGCGCGTATGCACACGCACACACGCATGCACGGGCGCCCGCGTATACGCTAAGGTGGGCAAAGAAACCTGCGAAACCTGCGGTGTTTCCATAACTCGTTCACTAATGCCATGTTGTGGACTGCCTGTTTTTGAGAAACCTGCGTTGAAACCTGCGATAAACCTGCACGAAACCTGCGGTGTAAGCTGGGTCAGAATGTCGCTCGGGATTTCGGCTCGGAAACCTGCGGCAAACCTGCATCACGCTGTGATGTCGAATTCCTCGTCAGACTCCGCATATTCATTTCTGGGCTTGGCTTCCGGCTTCTTGCTCGCCTTCACCTCTTGCAGCTTGTAACGCGGCCTACCGCTGTGATCGCGGTCCTCTTTGCCGTCCTGCCGAGTGACAGCCACGATGCGGTACCCGGCGCACACGCGGTCCCGCTGCTTCCGGAGGAAGCGCCCTAGCTGCTTCTTCCGGCCGTCGTCGTTCTCCGCGGTCAAAACGGATTCGAGAATCTCTTTCGCATCGGTGAACAGCTCCGACGCCATAACGGGAAGTGAATGGTGGCGTTCCCACCAAGCGCGGACGAACTCCGGCATCTCGTTCGCCTCGTTCGCGGAGAGTTGACGGAACTCCTCCGCGTTACCCAGCAGCCCATCAATCCCCGCGGCCGCGAGGATGCCACCCACAGTGCGGGACCAGTGCTCGAACTTGCCGAGCGTCTCGGAGCCGGGCGGACGGCCCTGCGTGAGCCAGTTGTTCACAAGGGTGATGAGTGCGGCGAGCAGCCGTTCCCGGTTGTCTCGGATCCACTGGTGAATGTCGGGGTGGCGGTAACCGACGTGCTCGCTCGGGTTCTCCTCCCCACGGTCCAGGCGAATCCAGTAGACGCGGCGGGCGATCTCGCGGGACACAAGGACGTTGTTCCCAGTGAGGAGCCAGCATACGTTGACGCGAGCGCGGGCAACGGTGGACGAGCCGAGGATGCGGCCGCGCTTGTATTTGGACGTGAGAGCCGCCGCGAGGTTGCCACTATCAACGGTCTTATTCGCGTTGTCGAAGTACACAACGGGCGAGCCGGCAATCAGTTCGGCCAGGAGCAGCTTGTTCCACTCCTCGTCTGAGAGGTCGGGACTCATCGCCTGAGGGATTTCGCCGATCGTGGTGAGTGTGACCACTTCCGCCAGCAACGATTTTCCCGTTCCTTCCGCCGGTGCGTCGATCAGCGCGAGCGGGGTCGGGCCGTCGATCGCGTGGCGGATCAGTGGCAAGATCAGCATCGCAACCGCGTTGGCACGGCTCGACTGATCCACGAACGGGAAGTCGCCGAGCAGCTCCGTGACGATCAGCTCCCGCGCGGCCTCGACCTCTTCGACCGACGGCCGGACCGGGACCGATGGGAGCGCGAGCGAACCGAGGTCGCAGTAGATCAGGGACGACGGGTGATAGCCGGAGGTCGCGGCCAGTTCCCATTTGGGACCGAATACCGGATAGGTAGCGACCGAACGCAAATGTGGGATACCGGGCCACGCACCGCGGGCCGGAAAGCTCGTCAAAAGCGGTAGGGGCGGGAAGTCGTCCTTATAAGTGACACCCTGACTCGTTTCTTTGCGCGAGATCCAGTTGGCCACGCGCGCGAGCACGCCACGCAGCGAGTACGTATCCAGCTCGCGGGCCATCAGAGACGAATCAGGATCGCTCTTCTGGAGGTCGACCAGGCCGCACCCATTACCCACGAACACGGACGGCGGGTCGTTGGCACGGACGAGGGCCTGCAGCGCGTCCGACTCGACGTCGCGGTACTGGCGCCCGTTGTGGACGATGTCCGGCAGGTCGTTGAGCGTGGAACCGTGGCCGTCGCCGTCACCGGCGGGCGGTGGCACACCTCGACCGGAACCGGCCGGCTGCTCGGACCGCGTGCGGGACCGCGATTCGCTCGGTGCGTTCCAGCCCGGCCGGTCCTCCTGCAGCTTCCACCCGCGCCCCTTTGGACAGGGTCCGCGATCGACCGCCTCATTCCATTTGCGGCGCAGCCCCTGCTTCCCGTCCTCTTCCCACGGCGGTGAACAGGTCGCGTTGTACTCGTCGAGCAGCGCGTAGCCGTCGGCTTCATCCACGCCGAAGTCATTCCAGATGACTCTGGCCGCGTGAAAAACGCGATCGCTCCCGTTCTGGCCCTCGACCGACGGGGGCAGTGTCTTCAGGTAGGCACGGCACCTCGCGACGCGGTTGTCCGCGTGCGGTCCGGTGCCCCGGGGCCGCTCGGCTCGTGGTGGGGCTGCAGCCCGACGCGCCGCTTCCTCCGCCGCGATCTCCGCGAGATATTCGGCCGCTACTTGCTCGATCAATTCGCGCGGGGTGACCTGACACACGTCATGCTCCGATCGTAGACGGCACTTCGAGGACGCGGCACATGCGGTGCGGGCGCTCCGGGGTGCTGTCACCCTTCCGCGCCCACGTACCGGGGATCTTGATGATGCGACTCGGATTGAAAACGGTCGTGTCCACGCCCGCGAGCGGCGTGTTGTGGCGTCGTGCCATCTGCTTCAGCGTGCGTTCGATCTGGCCCCCGTCGTCGCGGGGCAGATCGACGCGGTACCACAGGTGGAACCCGTTCCCGCTGTCGATGAACATGGGAGCCCGGAACCCGCGGGCACTCAGATCGGACCGCACGCCGTCGATCACCGAGCGGGCCGCGGCCTTTTCCTCGTCGGTGGAGCTGACACCGGCGATGCGGCGCTTCGGGTCGACGTCCACGACGACCCACCGGCGCGAGACCACGTCGCCATCGTCCGCGGAGATCTTCGCCAGCCCGTCACCCATCCGGTTGTTAGCGCGGGACAGGTAGACCGGGTCCACGCCGTTCATCGTGACGTAGATCCCGGCCGGCTGCAGCTCAAGGGGGCGCGAGACGTACCCCTTGACGGCTTCCCAGAAGCCGCGCTTGCCCGGTTCGGTGAGCAGATCGAAGAACCCGGCCTCGGTGCGCGGGCGCCCGTACCGCTGCGGGGCGTTCGGCACCCGCAGTTCGACCACGAGCGAGCCGACGGCACCGGCAGTGAACACCGGGACAAAGCGTTTCAACTGCTCGCCACATTCGTTAATGGCGCTCTGTTCCACCCGCACGCCTCCATTGCGTCGAACGGCCCGTGTGGACGTGTTCCACACGGGCCGTTATTAGTTCCGCCGCAGCCCTGGCGGGCCTACTCGGATGACTGGTTATCGATCCACTTCTGAAGCTCGCAGATGGTGCCAGAGAGCCGGCACGCGACTGCGTACCAGTACCCTGCGTGAATCTCGGTCAGGTGATCGCGAAACGTCTGAGTTCCGCCGTCGCCTTTAGTTGGTACCGCGTCGGCAATCAGCTTCGGCAGGATCGCGACAGCACACTCTCCGCAGACGTAAACATCCTGACGGCCCGACCACATAGCTGAGGCCAGGTCGCCGCAATTGAAACACGGCTTGGCTGGCGGGGCCTCTTCGGGCCGGGGGTACTGAATTCGCATCAGACAGCCTCTCTGCTTTTCTGGTTCCTTCCGGTGGCCACTTTGCGAACGTTCTGTTCGGCCTCGGCTCGTAGTTCGGCCCGCGCCGCGGCGAGTTCTTCGGGAGTAGGGAACCGCCGACCGGTGATCGCCTCACACAACTCCTTCAGCACCGCGGCGCCGCGCTCGACAATGCTGAGCGCGGCGCGATCGTCTGCGAATTCGGCGCGCATCACCTCACCCCACGTAAACGCGACCCGCGGAAACATGATCGCGGCCGGGCGCTGGTCAGCGGGGCGCTGGTCGATCTCGTCGGAGACAACCAGGTCGATGCCCAACTGTTTCTTTGCGATCGCCCGCCAAGTGTCGGACGTGTCCTCGTGATCCGCGAGCCACGCCCAATAATCAGGTGGCACCCGGTCGAGAGGTTCGCCGCGGTATCTACCGAACGGGATGCGGAGCACGTGGCCCTCCGTAGTCAGTAAGCCTGCGACGAATCGGCCAATGGCACGGTTACTTCTTCTTCTCCCGGACCGGGAACGGTTTGCCGGTGGCACCCACGTAGGCCGCTTGCGTGAGACTGTCGGCCGCGGTGTTGAAATCACGCTTCACCCACGTCGCCGACCACGGGCACCCGATGGACGTGAGCAGCTCTCGGCACCGCGCGAGCAGCGGGCGGAGATTCGCAGCGTTACAGGCCCATCGTCCGCTGAGTTGCTCGACGACGAGTTTCGAGTCACCACTAATAAGGAGCGAGTGTTCAGACGCCGGCTTCAGAACCGAGCGGTAGTTAGAATCAACGAACGCGAGTGCCTTTCCGAGCGCAACCCACTCAGCGACGTTGTTGGTCATCGGCACCGATAGTGGTTCGACGATGCCAACGCCGTACACAGGGACGGACCGGCCAGGCAGATCACGGATGATGAAGCCCCAAGTGCCAACTCCACCGGGATTCACCGGTTCGCACGCGCCGTCGAAGTTGATTGCAACGATCACAATCCGGCTCCTCCCGCTATCACAGCCGCGTCGAGCATGAGCAGCCCAGACACGCGCAGCAGTAGATCTGTAGCCTGGAACAAAACCGCCTCGCCGCCCGCGTCGTTGTGCTCGTCTCGCCACCAGTAGAACGACCATAGGTTGACCGCCCGGCGTTCGGCTGCGTAAGCTTTGTCGCGGAGTTCCATCCATTCCCGGTACTGCTGCGGCTGCCACGGCGCACGACGCGACCTACCGGACGGGAACGCTGCCTGCAGTTGCTCGGTGGTCACGGCCGCGGCCCCTCTTCGTGGCGAACATCATCGGTCAAGGTGCCGCATCGAGCCGAGTACGCGAGAAACTTCTCGATCTTGGCTCTCTTCCCAACAAACTCGAAGTATTCGATCGGGCGCAGCAGCCCCATGTCACGGAGCACATTCCAAGTGGCGATCAGATCGCACATCTCTGCTTCAATGCGCTGAGCGTTGGTTTCGGGTTGCCCTGGCTGGATCTCACCGAGGCCGAATCGCAACGCCTTACTGATGCGCTGCGCGACCTCTGCGCACTCTTCAGCCAGAATCGTTAGCAGATGCTCCAGCTTGGTCACGTCAGCAAACCTCCGCCACATGAGGGCAGCCATCATCGGCCATGCGGTGGAGGTCCGCGATCGCGACAGGGCGCACAGGCCCGCGTCGCATCTCCCCCACGGTCGCGGGATCGTCGGTGCGGTGCCGGCCCGCGTCCGGGTCACCGATCGGGATGGCACCGATGATTTGGCCCGTCTGCCACTCGGTTGCCAACTGGCGGACGTCGGCGACGTACTTCGGGTCCATGCCGCACTGAGCCGCGGCATCCGCGTAGGCCCTCAGCGCGGCTGGTGCGGCCGGGTCGCCTTCACCGAGGACGAACCAGGCCCACGGCGGTATTGTGCCGTCGCGCCGCTTGACGAGGTACTTACCCTCGCGCGTGCCCTCATCGTTTCGCCACAGTCCGGCCATCACTCACCGCCTTTCGATCGCCCGGA
Source organism: Gemmata massiliana (assembly GCA_000531095.1). Taxonomy (GTDB): domain Bacteria; phylum Planctomycetota; class Planctomycetia; order Gemmatales; family Gemmataceae; genus Gemmata; species Gemmata massiliana. The sequence goes on from HG799467.1 coordinate 70,606, forward strand.
ATGAACCCACTCAATCGCCACAGCACCAAGGACAATAAGGCCGACGAAGCACACGCTTTTCCACGACAACGTGGGCAGGAACGAGTCAACGAAGTTGGCAAAGAGAGCCATCACACACGACCTTTCCGAGGAGACAACACGAGCCATGTCTGAGACCACAGCCCTTGCCGGAGCAGTTCCGCGGCGATGACCCACGGTGCGGTTTCGGCGCTCGGGATCTCCGCACTCGACTGCACGCTGAACGGGTTCGCGCCCGATGTGGCCAGCAGACGGCATTTGCTCGCGGTCCCAGTGATCGGGATGAACTGACACAGCACCGCACCGGCAGGAATCCGGCCCTCGCGATCCCACTGCGCGAAGATGCCGACGATGTCTTCGCCCGGTGGCAGGATCACACGGCGCGGGATAGGCTCGCCCGGAGGCCGTCGCTTCGGCGGAGGCGTGGACTCATCGAAGTCGTCCACCGGAGCAGGTGGAGGGGGCAGCTCGGGAGCGGACGGTGCGGGCCAGCCGGCCATCACTTTGAGCATGTGGACCCGGCCGCCGAACAGCTTGATGAGGGCGTCACCAAACCTGTACCGACTGACGTCGGACAACTCGTGCTTGTATGCGATCACGAATGCCGGTTCACACGTTGGGTCCGCCGCGGCCTCGGCCTCAGTCAGTGGGCGCAGATCCGCGAGCGTGAGAATGCCCTTCTCTTTGAAGTAGGTCGCGGCCTCGGCCGGCATGCCGGGCACGTCGGCGAGATTGAGGGCCGGGCCGGGATCGCGAAACTTCGGGGCAGCCTCGGTCGCGCCGGTGAAGACTTGCTTGCGCCTCATGGCTTCACCGCCTTTCGCTTCCGGCCGGTGGGCTTCTTCGGTTCCTCCGACTCAGGCAGTGGGGTCGGTTCGACGGGCACGGTCGCGAGTGGTACCGGGCTGTCGTCGAAATCATCGAACGGGAGCGTGCCCTGGACGCCGACCTTCGCCACCCTTTCTGCGGTGTTGAGGTTGCGGCACGCGGCGGCGTGGTACTCGGGCTTCAGTTCGCACCCGTAGAACCGACGGCGCCGTTTGATGGCGACGTAGCCCTCCGACCCGATCCCGGCGAACGGCGAGAAGACCAATTCACCGGGGTTGGAGTAGAGCCGAATCAGGCGATCAATGACCGACAGTTGCAAGGGGCAGATGTGCTGTGTGTCCCCTTCACCGCGGGCCTCTTCCTTTCCCTTGTCGCCTTTGAGCGTGTCGTTCTCGCGAATGTCGCCCCAACACCCTTCGGCCCACTCGATCCAGTCGTTGCGGGAAACCTCTCCATCCGAGTCAATCGGGACCGCGTTCTCCCCGGGAACAATGAACTTAAGCAGGTAGTCCGGGAGCGACCCTCGAGACGCCGCGCGGTCGTTCTCCAGTCCGGCGAACTGAAGGCTCCGGCTCCGCGTGCGGATGGCCTGAGCTTGGGGATTTTTGCGTACCGACCAGTCGTACTCGAACACCAGCCCGGCCCGCTCGCCGAGCCGGATGTTCATCCCGCGGTAATCGAACAGACCGGTGCCCCCGGACCGCTTCATGCGCGGGATCTGGGCCACGTGGACCATCACCACCCGCCCCGGTTTCATGACCCGGACGAGCTGGCGGTAGAAGAACGACAGGTGCAGTTTCGCGTCGCCCTTCAGATCCTCACTGTTACCGATGTCCCGGTCGCTCGACGTGTAGGCGTAGAGCTTGGGGAACGGCGGGCTGAACGCGGCCATGTCGAACACCGCCGGGGGGAGCGCGGCCATGTGCTCGATGCAGTCACCGAGGTGAACGTGCCACGGGTTCTCAGTAGTCAGCACGGAACGCCTCCTTAAAGAGTTGCTCTTGCTCCTCAGTGTCCGCCTGTACCCGGCCCGCTTTCGCGAGCACGGTATCGATCATGGGGCGCTCGATTTCGGTGGTCGGGATTAACACGTCGAGCGGCCGCGTCGAGCCGTAGCGGTTGGCGCGCTTCACCGCCTGGTAGTAGTCCTCGTAGCTGTCTTGCAGCGTCGAGAAGACCATCCGCCGGCACCGCTGGAGGTTCAGCCCGAAACCCATGATCTTCGGCTTGGTGATGAGCGTGGCGCGTTCACCGGTCTGGAACTGGCGGATCAGCTCGCCGCGCTCCTTCTCCGGAGTCTCACCCGACACATCACCAGCGCCCGGCATCAGCCGGACCAGCTCGTCTTGCTCCGGGTTGTACTTGCACCACACGATGCACGGTTCGTCCGACGACGCGACCAGATCGGCGATGAATCGGGGCTTGTGGCCGCTCGCTTCCTTTGCGATGGACGCGACCTTCTGGCGCCCGCCGATCCCGCCCGGAACGCCGAACAGGTTCCCGGTGACGGCCTGCGCCCGGTTCCACTGGTCGTCAGTTAGCGGGACGTCGAGGATCTGCGTGTTGATCGGTGGGAGCGGACCCGAGTTGTCCTTCCACCCGTAAACTCCGGGCCGGGACAGGAAGATGCACCAGTGCGAGAGGGCGCGGTAGAACGGCCGGAGGGCGTGCGGCTTCAGCTCCCAGCGGTTCGCCGTTTCGCCGCGGTTAACGAAGAACCGCGCGAGGAAGCTGTTGACCGTCGGGAACTGGTCGAGGAACACCGCGTGGTTCGCGTACTCGATCCGGTCGTTCGGCGCGGGCGTCCCGGTGAGGCACAGCTTCCACTCGATGCCGCGGCCCAAATTGATGAGCCGCTGGCCCCACTGACCGTAATGCGATTTCAGTAAGCTCGACTCGTCGAGAATCAGCGCACCCAACCGCCCGGCGCTCGTTACCTTCTTGGTGATAGCTTCGTAGTTCGTGATCCCGAGGCGCCCGGCCCCCGCCTCGATCCATTTGGGCAGATCCGCCGCGCGGACGGGTTCTATGGGCATGTCGCCGCGGTAGAATTTCGCGGCCTCGCTCACGGTCTGGTTCACGACCATGAGGGGCGACACGATCAGAACCGCTCGGTCGCGCGGGAGCACGCCGAGAGCCTGTCGCGCGAACTCCAGCATGATGAGCGTCTTGCCCAGTCCACAATCGGCGAACACCGCGAACTTGCGCCGGGTGATCGCCGTTGCCGCGATGTCGGCCTGATAATCGAACAGGCCCCTCATCGGGTCGTACAGCTCGTCAACCGGGTCCGACGGCGCCACCCCCAGACGCGCCGCGTACTCGTCCGGGAACCACGCCTCGCGCCCCACGAAGCGGTGCACCGGCAGGGCCTTCACCTGCAGGAAGGTCCGGTACCCGTCGATCGTGTTGAGGTCGAGTTCGAGACGCATATGCGCGCACCGGGGGCTACGCGGCACGGTTCGCTGTGCCGCTCGAACGAATCGGGCTAACTGCGGGTCAGGCTGCGGAGGCGATCAGCTCGCGGATACGGCCCGCGACCTTTGCGGGCGTGGTGCGCGGGATCGACGGGTAGCACTCGGGCGCGAACAGGTGCCGGGCCTGTTCGTAGCTGATGTCGAAGAACATCGCAGCAGCGCCAAAACCGACCATGTTGCCGAAACTTGGTACCGCAGGATCGCCGGCGAGACAGAGTTTCTGTTCGCGGAATTCTTGGATCAGGCAAGCGTGCCCCATCGCACAAGCGACAGTCCCGCAGTCCGGATATTCACGATGCCAAATGCCCAAATCGAAGGCCTTCTCTTCGACGGTATCGAGGTGGTTGGCGAGCACTGTCAGGCGATCGGTTTTCACGCACTGATCTCCATTGCGGGCCTGATGATTTCGTTCCAGATCGCCCCGGCGTGCTTACAGACCGGCACGCCATTGGCCTCACACCATCGCCCGGCCGCGTGCCGGTTGTACTTCCACGCCGGACACGAGCACTTGCACCCGCCGTCGGGGAGCTCGCTCACGCGGTGCGTCTCGCCCTTCGGGGAGGTCACCAGCCACGCGCGCCACTCGCTCTCATCAGCGACGACCGGCAGCACGAGGTAGGCGACCAGTTCGCCGTCGGGCTGTTGCACCTCGACGGCGGGCTTTCCGTACACGGTGGCGGGCATGGGTCACTTCTTGTCGGGGTGCGTCTTGAGGTCCGCGGTCAGGGCGACGAGTTGCTCGGTGCTCAGCTCGTACAGTTGGGTTTTGCCCTCGTACTTCGTGCCGAACCGGGTGTTGAGCCACGAGACGCACTTGACCCAACGGGTTCCGGTGCGCAAAATCTCGGCCCGGCACGCGCTGAACTCGGGACGCGAAAGGGACTCCTTGAGCTGATCGACCGTGGCAACTGCCAGCTCGATTGCGGTCTTGTTCCACTTCGTGAAGTCGGGGGACAGGCCCTTCCGTGCTCCGCCCTCCATGATTCGCGCCGTGACAGCACCGGCCGAGCACAGGCCCTGGTCAACGAAGTCCGCGTCCTGGTGACTGATCCACTCCGCGAAGTCGTCACCCACGGCCGGATGCCACGGCTCCCCTTCGTCCTCAGTCGTAGAGGTGGAGGTTTGCGAGGTCGTCGCAGACGCATCGGACGCAGTGGCACCAGCGGCACTCGTAGGGTCCGAGCCTTCCTCATCCTCCGTCGCCACGTCCCCCACCGGCGCGGATTCCGGCATGCGGCCGGGCTGGTCGTCCTGCTGGTGGGGCGCGAACTCCTGCGCGACCTCGGCCTCTTCCGCGTCGTCACTGAAGTCGTCGGGGGCCGCGAGTAGCCGCTTGTATTCGGTCTGGGCTGCGGCCAGTTCCTTGACGTGCTTCACCTCGAACTGCGCCAGTTCCAGCGCGCGGGCCTGGAGTGCCGCGATGTCGTTACCCTGCAACTCGACGTGGACGACGTAGATCGTCGTGGGCTTGCCGTCGGGTGACACCTGCATCGGCCGCACGACGAGCCGGAGCGGGAGGCCGCGGAGCACACCGCCGGTGAGCTGGCGGAGCTGTACGAGTGAGCCGTACATCTGGTCGGAGGTGATCCGCGACGTGGTGCGGAACTTATAGAGGCCCCCGAAGCGCGACGACGCGGACGCAATCAGCACGTTCAGCGTGCAGTGCAGTTTGAACATGGGGGCGTTGTTGAATTTGAGGTCCGCCCACGCGCTCACCCACGGCTGAATCTTCGGCTTATCCAGCCACTTTCCCGTCTTGTGGTCGAAGAATGTCGTGAGCGTCTCGCCGTCCGATTTGCCGGCCAGCCTTTTGCCGTTGTACCAGAGGTAAGCGGCCTGCATCACCTCTTCCATGTTGTTGGACAACAGGGACACGGGGATCGAGGTGAGCTTGCCGTTGCTGTCTTTGGGGAGCGACGCCATCAGCTCGGTGTCGTCGATCAAAAGCCCTTGCTCGTCCCTGTTCAGCGTGGTGATGTGAAACTCGTCGTACTTCATCGGCGCGCGATACTTGTTGCCGGCCTTGCTGGTGCGTTCTTCACCCAGTCCACCGATCTTGATCTTGCCCAGCTCGCACACGCGCGGGCGGAGCATGTTCGCCAGAGACATTGGGGCATCCTCAGTTAGTGATTTCAGCGCCGCGGATGGGAGTCGAACCCATCAACCGACCCGTTCTCCGCACCACAGCCGAGAGCTTGCAAGCGGCCGTAGGTGGTCGTCGCAGCAGATAGTTGCCGGGGCCGCGAGGGAGGCTGTTCGCTCGCGCCCCGGCTGCCGTGGTTTTTGTGCCGGCGCTCACGGGCACTGCACGGCTAATCCCACACCTGCGGGCCACGCGGCCCTGCGCCCCGGTGCCGGGCGGGGTATCACTTGTTCGCGTGGGCCTGTGCCGCCTGGATCTGGTACGGCATCCACTCGCAATAGTCGCCGCCCGGCTCAGGCTCGCCCGGCTGCCGGAGCGTGACGGACGTCATGCCGAAAGTCTTGCCGTTCGCGTCGGACACGGTCAGGTTCACGCACGTGTCGCTATGAACGTAGGCGACGTGCGCGTTGTGGGGCTTGCCAGCATTCAGCGCGAAGCCGAATCCGTGCTTACTCTCCTTTGGCACGAACAGCACAACGCGGCCAATGGTCGGCTTGATCGTCTGACTCATCTGATCTCCACGTAAAAGAATGGTCGAAATTCACCACACGTCGTCGGGCCGCGATCGGCCTTATTCGTCGTCTTCGTCGTCCTCTAAGTCGTCGCCCTGGTCGTCGAACCGCCCGTCTATGTTCTCCTGCACTTCGGTAAGCAGTTCGTCGTACTCGCCCTCGTCCAGCTCATCCTCCGCTTGGTCGAGCAGCTTCGTGATCCTGGCCAGGAACTCGTTCACCGTTAATTCCCCTTTCCTCTGATGCCCGGTGGAACCGTTTGATCGCGGCACTGGTCGTCCACCACTCGCCCCGCCGCTTGACCCCGTCCAGGTGGACCCGGCTCCGCCCCTCGATGATCCACCGCAGCATCACCACCGGTGGGGCGCCGGCCGCTCGGGTCAGTTCCGCGAGCGGCCGAAGGTTACCGTCAGCCGCCAGGCGCAGGATCGCCCGGCCGATCTCGATGCGGCTCAGCTTCGCCACGGTCACTCCAGTTCGGTTGGTTCGTCGGGAGAGTCGCCGTCGTCCACGACGATTGCGGCGTCGCCAGCTTCGGGCGACTCTCCCTGTAACTTCGCCTCGGCTTCCAGTGCCGGCGTCCACTCGATCGGGGCCACCCGATCGTCGAGGATCAGGAACTCCGTCAGCACAGATCCCTGCGCCGCGTAATCGGTGATGGCGTCTTCGAGCGTCTCGCCGTGACCGTGCCGCTTCACGGCTTCCTCGCGAGCGAGGTTCTCCAGTTCGACCGAATCAATGGCCGTGTATTCGATGATGAGAACGGGCACGGGAACCTCGTTGGTTGTCAGGCCACCATCGGGAGCGCGACGCGGCGCAGCGCCGACACCGCTTTTCGACTGCCCCACCCGTGTACCGCGAAGCCGATGGCGAGCGTCGCGCCGGCGAGACGAGCGTCGTTGAAGCACAACCGGCAGTCGGTACAGACGCGGTCGCGGGTTTGCTGCGGGCACGGGACGACCTTCACCCCGTCAACCTCGTGGGCGACGTCCGACGCGAACTCCGGCACCACGATCGCCGCGGCGTACCCACGGGCGCGGGCCAGGAGCACATCGGCCCCGGTCTCACAGCTCGCGAGGATGGACACCGTACCCCACGCATCGCGCGGAACCGTCCGCCAGGCGTGCGTGTAGGCCCAGACCCGGACCGCCAGGCCGAGCTGCCGGCCCCGCTCCACGTACCGAGCACATGCCGCCGCGATGAGTCGGGTGCCCTCGTCGGTGGTCGAATCGCCGGCGACGTGGAGCCGCAAGTCACGGTCACCCGGCAGACCGTCGATCGCCGCGGCCTCGGCACGGGCCAGGTCGAGCGGCGTCGCTTCCATCGCGCCCGCCGTGATCCGGTCCCAGATGACGCGGTTGTTGTCGTGCTCCGCGTAGCAGCCCTTCTGGTGGAACGCGCACGACGTCGGGCACGACTGGCGAGCGACGATCGTGACGGCAGCCTGACCGAGCTTCGCGTTCTTTGAGTTCGCGACCACCGTGACGCCCGATCCCTTCTTGACCTTTGCGGCACGCTTCGCGGCCCACTTAACGACCTGGTGCCCGTAGCACATGAACGGGCCACGCATCCGCGCCTTGAGCCGACCGTCGCTGATCGCTCGGTGGACGTTGCCCACGTCCAGACCGATAACCTTCGCGATCTGTGCGGCCGTGTACAGGCGCGACCCGCTAAGCTGTGCGCGCACGCGCGCCAGTGATTCCGCCGGGGTAATCATTCCTTTGACCCTCTTGAGCGCCGCGGCCGGGAGTCGAACCCGGCAACCGACCCGTTCTCCACACCACCGCGTCACGGGAGTCGTCTTGTGTCAACGCGGTAGCTAGTCGTCGCAGCAACTCGGTTCTCCCCCGACCGCAACGCGACCAGGGAACCTCCACCGAAAGGCCGGTCATGGGCCGACCGGAGCCTGCGCATATTGGCGTGCGCTGCACCCTCACACCCCCTTCCCTGGGGAGGACTCACGTTGTCACTTCGTCGGCAGTGCGGTTGCGGGGATCAGGTCACCCGGGAGCACGTCGGGCTGGGCCACTTGCGGCCCCTGCGGTTGGCGGGACAGCTCGCGGAGCAGCCCGTTGCGCTCCAGTTCGAGATCCAGCACCTGGCGCCGCAGATTGAACTCGGCCGTGCGGAGCCGGTGGTTCTCGACGAGCAGTTGCTTCGCGGCCGGGGTGTCCATCTCGTGGACATGGGCCGGTTCGGGGCGGATCAGTCGGTCCCCGCCGTACACGATGCCGGCACACGCCGTGACTACCGCGAGGTACCCGACGCACGCCGGGGCCATCTCGCACGCGGCGCCGATCCAGTTCGAGAGAGACCGTTTCATCGCTTGCCCTCCGTGACGGGTCGCGGCCGATCGGGTTCAAGCCAGCAGAACAAGAGGCCGAATCCGACACAGGCCAAAAGGATCAAGGGCGTGAAGACAACCACTGCGGTGAGGAATGCGGCCATCGGGACATCCTCCGGGCGAACCGCGTGTATCACCGACCGGGGGAGTCAGCGGCTGTCGCCCATTCAGCGCACATCCTCACCCCGGCCGGTTTTCTCCTGCGAGTCAGGTGCGGCCCATGATGCGCCGGTAGTTCAGCACCGGTGCCACACCTCGACTCGACTGCTCGATTGCGATGGCCAGCTCGTCTTCGTAGACGCGGCGCTCGGCACCTTTTCGCAGCGCGACTGGTCGCGGGTCCGTGAACACCAAGTGCCACCGGCGCCAGAACGTTCGACGACAGCACCCGAGCGCCCTGCACGCCTCCTGCATCTTCACGAGGCGCGTCGTCAGTATTGGGGTGCGCGACGGCATTAGCGGCGGCCCTCGGTTTCCGCCTGCATCTCGGCCAGCACCTTGCGGTACTCCTTGTCAATTCCGGGTCCGCCGAATCGGTCGACAACATCGGCGATGTTCCCGCCACGGCGCTCGCGAATGACCCGGACCTTGGAAAGAAAGCTCTCGTAGAGAAGTGCCGCTTTGACGGCTTCCGCCTTCTCCTCTGCGGCGGTGGTGCTCATCTTGGCTCCGCTCGTTTGAACGCTCCGTTCGTTTGAACGCTGAGAAATAAATAACACCACGTTCAAAATTTGTCAAGTCACGGGAACGAACTATTTCTAAACCGGTGCGTTGAGACGGGGCGGGCGCGCCGCTAACCTGAGCGACATGCCCCTCAAGGCGAGAGGCGACCGTGACGAACACTGCGATGGCAAAAGGCGAGAAGAAGAAATTGGTCAACGACGATGACGTGACGAGCGTTAAGGCTCGCGTGAAAGTCGCGAAGTTGATCCGAAAATACGCGGCCCTCCTGGAGGTAAACCAGGAGGAGATTCTGGATCGCTACACGCAGCGAATCGAAGACGACTTGTACGCTGAAATGGCTAAGCAACAGGCTCAGAAGAATCGCCCGTCGGGACCAAAGTCGTAACGCCTTCTCGCTCGATCAGCACGAACCGCAACAGCTTCCCGTTGCGGCGCACGCTGATCGATATTTCGTCGTGATCGGGTGCCACATTGTTCCAATAGTCGCGCGTCGCGCGTTCGTACTCGGCTTGGCTTGTCTCTTCCACAATCTCACTCCTTGAACGGCACGTACACGAATGTGAACTATAACCATTGCTCGCCCCGCCGTCATTAACCACGTGTTCTTTTTTTCACGGGGAACACGAGAGGAGCACCGCCCAGTGATCAACTTCAACGCTCGCCCCGAAGTTCTGTGCGACTGGTTCGGCCCGATTTTGGCCCGATCCGCTCGGCTCCACAATCTGAACTACCTGCGGTGGAACAGCGATCTTGAGGATCTACACATCACGATGGGATTCAAGCCGCAAGAATCCAAAACGATCGACGATGACCCCGATCTCCCGGCCGATCTGTGGAAAGCCCGCCCCAAAACACGGGACGTGTACCGCGCCATCCGCACCATTTGGGAATCGCGGGGAGCCGATCCCACTCCGGTCATGCCGGCCGACATCATCGAATGGCTCGCCGGCTGGTACGCACAGCAGGAGATCGACCCGCGCAAGCGCAAGGACGTGGCTCGCAGCACGGTTCAGCACGCGCTCACCGATCTCCAGCAAGCCGATCTCGTTCAACAGCACCCGGACGGCGGGTGGTTGTTCCAGCGCAGGCAGGGCCGAATCGACGAAGTGCTATTGCGCGCTCCCCGCGAAAAACGGAACACATCGCCGGTTGGTCCGGCCACGGAAATCACGCATGCTTCCCGTGTCACTCGCGACGACCGCGAGGCACATGAGGGGCGCGACATGTTCGGCAAGCGGTGGATCTGGGTTCCCGGGGACAAACCCGATTTCGGAATGTCGGGGCTCGTGGTCGAGGACGTTGCGACCGAGCGCCAGCATCTCGCGGACGGCAAGATCGGCGAGATGGTTTATGAAACACGCACGGGCCGAACGGTACGGAGGAAAGCGATCCGCCTGGAGCTGGTTCGCGCCGACGACCAGCACGCGCGAGTGAAGCTCTCCGACGGCACCCAGATCAAAATCAAAGTGCTTGGTGACTGGCACACGCGGGGCCTGACCCGCGCAGAGGAGTTGGAGTCGGCCAGCAACTAACCGGGCAGGAGTGCTCCAATGGGCCGCGTGTTTCAGCCCACCTACACCAAGTCCGACGGGGCGGGCGGGCGGATTACGGTCAAGGTTAAGGACTGGTACTGTGAGTGGACCGATGCCGCGGGAGAGCAACGCAATCGAAAAATCGGCACCAAGAGCGCGGCGACGGCCGCACTTGCGAAGTTCGAGGAAGAGGCAGCCCGAAAGCGACACGGGCTGCCGGACCTGGCGGGCGAAGCGGTGGCCCACAACCGGCCGATCGAGGAGTTGTTCGCGGAGTACCTCGACGAGCTGGAGGGGCGCGACACCGCGGATGAGTACCGCAACAACGTGCGGCGCCACCTCCGGGGGATTTCCACCGCGTGCCACTGGCAGACGTGGGCGGACGTTACCGACGGCCCGGTAATCAAATTCCTGAACAGGCTTCGAGCCGGGAACAAGAATCAGAAGAGCCGCAGCCCCGCGACCGTGAACGGGTACGTCCGCAGCTCGAAGGGGTTCGCGGAGTGGTACGCGGACAAACTCGAAGTGCGTAACCCACTTCGTGGGGTGCGACTTTTCAATGAGGAAGTCGACCGGCGCCGTTCGCGCCGGGTGCTCGACGACGACGAGTTCGCACGGTTCATCGCGGCAACCGAGGCGTGTCCACCGCGTCACAACGCCTTATTCACCGGCCCACAGCGCGCGGCACTTTATCGCGTGGCCGCGTACACCGGGCTGCGACTGAGCGAGCTGGCATCATTGACGCCGGACCACTTCCGGCTGGACGATGAGATCCCGGTGGTCGCGCCGCTCGCAAAAGACACCAAGGGGAAACGGTTCGAGCCGATCCCGTTGGAGGCAAGTCTGTTGGCTTTTCTGCGCGGCTGGCTCGCCGGCAAAGTACGCTCGCACCCACTCTGGCCCGGCACATGGGCGAAGCAGCGCCGGCACGTCAAATGGGTCGAAAGGGACGCGGCCCGCGCTGAATTGGGACCGGGAGTGATTTTCCACTCGCTGCGCCGGAAATTCGTCACGGATTTGTTTAAATCGGGGGCCGATATCGACGAGGTACGCAGGTTGGCGCGGCACAAATCGGTGCAGACGACCCTCAACCACTACGCCGAAAGCAAGCTATCGCACCTCGCAAAAGCAGTCAGTCGGCTCAAACCGCTTGCGTAACCCTTGCGTAAAGCCCTCTCTCGCAGGGTCTCGCGCTGTCGCAGGTTGTTCAATTCTGTTCACTAGGACATTTGGAGACAATAACGCCAAAAGCCCCAGAATTCTGGGGCTTTTGGTCGCTCTTTCCTAGGGTGACTGACGGGATTTGAACCCGCGACTTCCAGATCCACAATGTAGCACTGTAGCCAAGTGAGCTACAGCCACCGTGAATAGTTACACAGAAAAACAATCCGATTGTTCGGATCAGATTACTACAGCAGGCGCTGCAGGTCAACCCCTCGGCCTCACTCCATCAGGGCCGTTTCAGGGATCGCGTAAGTTCAATGCGGAAAGCCCGAATAGCGGGACCGCCTGTCTGAAGAATAACGACTTACGCGATCGCTGAAACAGTCCTGAACGCCCCGTAATTGTAGGAACCCGAACAGTCGCCACCAACGGCAAATTCTCACCAAACTCCCCTCACGCCCGGCTTACCAAACGAAAATCCCGAGCCGAAGGTTGTGGCGCCTCGCTCCACCCCTTACCGGTTCCGGCAAGGGAGTTATTCCCACTCAGACGGCGAGCGCGAGCCCCAGCAGTCGGGTTTCTTGGATAAGCGCTCTCAATGGGTCCGGTCGGTGCCTCGGCGCGATCAATTCATCGACCACATGACCCCAGAGTTCCTGCTTGCTGTTGGCCGTCAGGTTCGCCAATCGACCGCACTTCGTCCGCCCCCAGACGCCCTCGTCCGGGTTCAACTCGGGGACGTAACCGGGGAAGTCCTCCACCACCACGCCCGGATGTTTCGCCACCCACGCCTGGACCGCCTTCGACGTCGAGTGGATCGGGTTCCGGTCCCGGATCACTGTCCGCGGGTCCACGCGCCGGTGCCGGCCCTTTAGGGTGTCGGCCCGGGCAGGTGCTTGGCGCCCCGCCGCACGGGTGTCGCGGCGCACCATCGAGGGAATGATCTTGATGTGAACGCCCAGAACCTGAGCGACGGTCTTTCGGGACTGGCCGTCGGCCACGGCGGGCACGGCCCGCTTACGGCGCCGTTCCAGTTCCTCAACGGTTCCAATTGGTCGGCTCATACGTGGTTAGAGACACGGGGCCGGCCAAAGGGTGCGTTCCCCACGGGAATCGATAGTTATCTGTCACGGCTGGGCGTGCGCACTTTATTGCAGTAGTTGCCATTGCAGTCGTCGGTGGTTGGGTTCGTGTGTCGGTGGGTACGGGTGTGAGGATCACAGATCCCAGGGGATCTCGTCCAAGGTGGCACCGCGTGCCGCGATCCACCAGGCCCACCCCGACCAGGAGTAACCGGTACACCGGGAGGTGCGGTTCGATCAGCTGCCACTGCGCGTCTGTAACATCACTGGGGTAGGATGAGGTTCTCATGAACCATTTTACCCAACCCAATCACCCCTAATATGGGACTGCCACACAATCGCCTTGGCAACTACTGCTTGAATCTGCGGATGAAACGGACCGGGGCGCGTTGGCGGGTCGAACAGGTGGGTCCGCTGGAGCTCCGGGCCGTCAGTCAGACGGCGGTCGGGCAATCGCTCTGGAACGTCGCTTAAAAACACTGCCCCAAACAATAGGGCCACCCAGCAACGCGAGAACCCCGGTGGTTGAAGCACCGGGGTTCTCGCGTTGCTGGGTGGCCCGCGCGATCAGTACCGAACCAAACCGAGCCGGTACAGGCGGTTGTAAATCACGTGCCACCCCAGATAGCGACGAATGCCCTTTTGGATCTCCTGCGGGGTCACGTCGCGCCCGTGCATGCGCCGGCGCAGTTTCGTCATCTCTTCTTGGCCGTGCGTGTTCACCACCGTCATCGTCTTGGACGAGTCGTGAATGCGGAACGCTCCGAGGAACCGCGGCATCCGGTAGAACTTGGCCCCGGCCTCAACGAACCGCGAGATCAGATCCCAGTCCATCGCGAACCGGAAGCTCTCATCGATCCCGCCAACCTTGTCCCAGATCCGGCGCCGCCAGAACATCGTTTCCTGCGGCACGTAGTCGGCCCACTTCAGCACGCCGGAGTCGTGCGGCGGCAGTACCCACCGCCCGATCTCGTCCCCCTGCTGGTTAATCAGGACGCGATGGCCGTACACGACATCCACATCCGGATGGTCCTCGAAATATTTCGCGACCGCGTGGAGCGACCCGGGCAACAGGATGTCGTCCGAGTTGAGGTACGCCATGATCTCGCCGTCGGTGCGCGCCAGTCCGAGGTTAATCGCGTGCGACTGGCCCCGGTCCTTCTGCATTTCGCAGTGGTGCAAGCGGGACTTGTACCGGGCGAGAACGTCGACGGTGCTGTCCGTTGATCCGCCGTCCTGCACGACGTACTGGAGCTTCGGGTACTCTTGATCGAGTACGCTCCGCATCGTGCCCTCCAGGAACTCCCCCTGGTTGTACGACGGGGTGGCGATCGAGATGACCGGCGGGTTCTTGAGTGCGGGTTTGGTGTGGTACCACTTCGGGACGCCCACGACCTTCGGCGGCTCACTGAATGAGAGCTTGCCGAGCACCACGCGCAGGTCCAACAGCACTTTGATCTGGTGCCGGATCCAGAACTTCCACGGGAGCCGCGGGCGGGTGTACGCTTTCAGCCGGCCCAACTCTTGCTGGAGCACCTGAACTTGGTTCGCCAGCTCTTGGACGCGGCGCTCCATCCCCACAATAATGGGGTACTCCGCGGCGTTCGTGTCGGTTTCCGGCGAACTCATAGCTGTGCCCCTCTGTGGCGGCTGTGGTATCAGGCGGCGATCCGGGTCGGCGCCGAAAGTTGTGCGCGGTACCACGCGATGGTGTCCGCGAGCCCGCGGGTCAGTGTCGTTGTGGCCTCGAACCCGATCAGCGCCTTCGCGCGGCTCGTGTCCAAGCACCGCCGCGGTTGCCCGTCCGGTTGGGTCGGGTCGAACTTCAGTGTCCCGCGGTACCCGACGTGGTCGGCGATCATTTGGGCCAGGTCGCGGATCGCAATTTCGTGCCCGGAACCGAGGTTGATCGGGTCCGGGGTTTCGAGGCGCTCGGCCGCGAGCCGAATGCCCCGAGCCGCGTCCGCAACGTAGAGGAACTCGCGCGTCGCTTTACCGGTGCCCCATACGGGAACTTCTGGCACCCCCGCAATTTGCGCGTCCACGCATTTGCGGATCAGCGCCGGAATCACGTGCGACGACTGGAGATCGAAGTTGTCCCAAGGACCGTACAGGTTCACCGGCAGCACGTAGGTACCAGGAAAGTTGAATTCCTGCTGGTACGCCTGGAGCTGCGCGAGCAACATCTTCTTCGCCAGCCCGTAAGGAGCGTTGGTTTCCTCCGGGTAGCCGTTCCACAAATCTTCTTCTTTGAACGGCACCGGAGTAAACTTCGGATACGCGCAAATGGTCCCGGCGCAAACGAACTTCTCCAGCCCGCGGCGCCGGCACGCCTCGATGAGCTGCACACCCATCATCAGGTTGTCGTAGAGGAACGTGCCGGGGTACTTACGGTTCGCACCGATCCCCCCGACAACGGCGGCGAGGTGGATCACCACGTCCGGCCGGCTCCAATCGAGCGCCCGGCGCACCGCGTCGGCGTCGGTCAGGTCGTACTCGGCCCGGCGCGGGGTGAACAGGCTCGTGCAGCCCACTTGCCGCAGTTCCGCCACGACGTGCCGACCGAGGAACCCGCCGCCGCCGGTCACCAGGATTCGCTTGTTCCGAAGGTCCATCGGTTCCCTTCCCTGAGTTGCCCGGAACTAGCGCCGCCCCCGTCGCGGCGCCCGTGCCTACTCAATACATTCGGCAGAATTCCGGGAAGCGGTTTACACAATTCACTTAACCCACGCAACCGCAACCTCCCGTTTTGCGACGCACACGTTTCAGGCCTATCAAAAACCGCAAATTGGGTTTGTTTTGGCGAAGTGACACTACGATTCCGCGTGTAACGTCCAGCGTGATAGAGCGGCAAACATTTTTGAGGATTAACGGGATCGACCGGGTTCGGAAGGCAACGTTGCATTCGGCTTTGATCCGGTTGATCCTGTCAAAAACGCTTCTGGTGTTCGCACCTCACGGCCAGTTCACCCGAGCCTTTGTGACCGGCGGGAGGAACCTCTCACCAGTCGGCGCACGCCGGCCGTTCGCCAAGAAAGCTGCGGGCGAACTGCGAGTGCCAACGAGCGAGTGGTATTCTCGCATTCGTTTACCAAGTACCCTGTGCCGGTCCCCACCAGTTCGGAGAACCCCAAATGGGCCGATATCTTCTGTTGTGCGCGCTGGTCTTCGTCGCGCCGTCACTCCGCGCGGCGGAGTTCGATCCCAAACCGATCGACGAGGCTGTTACCAAAGCGCTCAAGGAGTTTGATGCGCCAGGCGCGTCCGTGGTGATCGTGAAGGGTGGGCAGGTGATCTACCTCAAGGGCTTCGGTGTCCGCGCGAAGGGGAAGGAAGACAAAGTTACGCCCGATACGGTGTTCCCGATCGCGTCGTGCTCGAAGGCGTTCACTGCGACTGCACTCGCGATGCTCGCGGAGGACGGCAAACTGAAGTGGGACGACAAGGTCCACGACCACCTCGACTACTTCCGCCTGTCGGACGAACTCGCGGACCGCGAGGTGACGCTCCGCGACCTGCTCTGCCACCGCACCGGGATGCCCCGACACGACGCGCTCTGGTCCGGGTTGAGCACGGACGGTGGCGACGTGATCCGGCGCTGGGGCCGGGCCACGCCCTCAACCTCGTTCCGCTCGAAGTGGGAATACGCGAACGTGCCCTTTACAACGGCGGGCGTGATTGCCGGGAAGCTCGACGGGAGCGACTGGGCGAGCGTCATCAAGAACCGCATCTTCAAGCCACTCGGCATGGAGCGGAGTAGTTGCACCTGGAAAGAAGGGAGCGCGCCGCCCGACCACGCGACCGCACACTATTACGGGTTCGACAAGTCCGTCACCGCGATCGGGTGGGACGAGATCGACCACGCGGGCGGTGCCGGGTGCATCAACAGCACGGCACGCGACATGGGTTCGTGGTTGCAGTTCCAGCTCGCGGGCGGCAAGTTCGACGGTCGGCGCCTCATCACCGAGCGCGCGTTGAAGGAAACGCACACGTCGCAGATGCTCTTCATTCCCGAAGACCCGTTCATCGTTTATTTCCCGCCGAAGGTCACGCGGTTCACGAGTTACGGCCTGGGCTGGTTCGTCCACGACTACCGCGGGGCGAACTGCGTTTCGCACGGTGGCACGCTCACGGGGTTCCGCGCGCAGTGTATGCTGGTGCCGGAAAAGAAGATCGGCGTGTTCGTGTTGTGTAACCTGCGCCCGTCCTACGTGTGCGAATCGGTGTGCAAGACTGCCCTCGACGCGCTGCTGGAGTTGCCGGCCGAGGACTGGGTGACGTTCTACAAGAGCCAGTTGAAGCGGCTCGATTTCGTGGTCGCGTCCGCGAAGGAGAAACGCACCGCGTCGCGCAAACCCGACACCAAGCCGAGCTTGCCTCTCAAGGACTACGCGGGGGCGTTCCTCGAACGCGCTTACGGGCGCGCAGAGGTCATCTACGAGAACGACAAGCTGATGATCCGGTGGGGGAAATACACCTTCCGCGTGGAGCACTACCACTTCGACACGTTCACCGCGATCCCCGTGGAGCCGAAGGACGACGTGATTTCGTTCGACCGCAGCACGTTCGACGTGCAGTTCCGTCTCGGGACCAACGGCGAGGTGCAGAGCATGCGGTTCTTCGACCAGGAGTTCCGGCGCGCGAAAAAGTAGGGGGATTGGGTACTTGCTCGCGCGGGGGAAAGCGGCGCGAGGAGGTCGCTTCCCCAGGTTCCCCACTCGGCTGGATTGGGTTACGGAATCTTCAGTGAATCTCGAAAAGAGCGAAAACTTCTGCGGAGGTTTGGCCGGATTATTCCGATTAACCATGACAAACTCTTGTCTTATAGGAGCCGTCATGAGTGCGTTTCATCGGACCGCCAAGCCGGGTGCTCGGCTCGCAGTTGAATCGCTGGAAGATCGGGCCACACCCGCGGCCGTGTACGCCCTCAGCGGCAGCAACTTACTCTCGTTCGATACGACCAGCCCGTCCGCGGCGCCGGTGACCGCGATCACCGGTGTCGGCTCGAACGAGGCGCTCGTCGGCCTGGACTTCCGCTCCCAGGACGGCGCCCTTTACAGCCTGGGCGTGGACGCGGCCGCGAACACGGCGACGCTCTACAAGATCTCGACGCAGACCGGTCAGGCCACGGCCATCGGCACGCCGGGTTCGGTCAAGTTCGTTGATACAGTTGGTAGCCAGGTCGATCTGCCGGACCCGTCCGCGGTGAGCTACGGGGTCGCGTTCGACCCGGCGACGGGCCAGCTCCGCGTCGTGACCGCGAACGGGCTGAACTTCCGCATCGATCCCGCCACCGGCGCGGCCATCGACGGCAACACCGGTCTGGCCGGGAACGTGAACGGCGTCAACACCGACGGCGCGATCAACGGGCTGCCCACCGGTTCGACGGGCGTCGACGCGACCGCGTTCGTGGGGGGCTCCGGGAGCGCGACGCAGTACACGCTCGACGCCGCGAGCAACGGCCTATTCGTACAGAACGCGAACAGCGGGTCGCAGACCGCGCAAGTGGGCATCACGCTGAACGGCGCCCCGCTCGACTTCACCCGCGCGAACGGGCTCGACATCTCCGGGAACACGGGCGTCGCGGCCCTCACGGTGAACAACGTCACCCACATTTACGAGATCGACCTGACGACGGGCGCCGCGGTCGACCGCGGTGTCGCGCCGCAGGGCGTGAGCGGCCTGACCCTCGCCCCCGCGTCGGTCGCGTTCACGAGCGCGACGTTCGCCGCGTCGGAAACCGGCACGAACGCGACGATCACACTCACCCGCTCCGGCGACACGAGCGCCGCGGTCGCGGTTTCGGTCCTGGTGACGGGCGGCACCGCGACGCCGGGGACCGACTTCACCGGTAGCTCGTTCGTGGTGTCCTTCGCGGCCGGTCAGACCACGGCCACGCTGAACATCCCGATCGCGAACGACGGGGTCGAGGAGCCCGCCGAGACCATCACGCTGACGCTGTCGGCTCCGACCGGTGGCGCGGCCCTCGGCGCGCAATCGACCACGACCGTGACGGTCACCGATACCGATCCGACGGTTCCGCCGCCCCCGCCGCCGCCCACGGGCTGGTCAGGGACGGTTCTCGGAACCGGGGTCGGGGCCGGTGGGGTGCAACTGCTGAACGCGGACGGCACCCCGGGTCGCAGCTTCCTGCCGTATGAGGGCGTCATGACCGCGGGCGTGCGGGTGGCGACCGGGGACGTGAACGGCGACGGCGTGGCCGATATCATCACGGCCCCGCGCGTGGGGGCGCCGCACGTGAAGGTGTTCGACGGTGTAACGGGCGCGGAGATCCGCAGCTTCTTCGCGTTCGGCCAGGGCTTCATGGGCGGGCTGACGCTCGCGGCCGGGGACATCAACGACGACGGGTTCGACGACATCATCGTGGGGACCGCGGCCGGCTTCTCGCACGTGAAAGCGTTCAGCGGGGCGAACGGCGACGAACTCGCGAGCTTCTACGCCTACAACGGGTTCGCCGGCGGGGTGAACGTTGCGGCCGGGGACGTGAACGGGGACGGGCGCGACGACATCATCACCGGGACCGCGACCGGCACCTCGCACGTGAAGGTGTTCGCCGGTGGAACCTTCGCGACGATCCAGAGCATGTTCGCGTTCGTGGACCACTCGTTCTTGGGGCAACCGGGCGGGGTGACCGTGGCGGCCGGCGACACGAACGGCGACGGGCACGCGGAGGTGATCGTGGGCGCCGTGTCGTCGACGTCGTCGGTGAAGGTGTTCAACGGCGAGACGGGTACGGAGATGCGCACCTTCCGCCCGTTCGCGACGGGCTACTCGGGCGGGTTGAACGTGGCGGCCCGGGACGTGAACGGCGACGGACTGGCCGACATCCTCGTCGGGACCGCGTCGGGCGCGTCGCACGTGAAGGGCTTCGACGGCGGCACCGGGTCGGAAATCAACAGCTTCCTCGCGTTCGGCGCGGCCTTCAAGGGCGGCGTGTACGTTAACTGACGCGGCCCGCACGGGTTACGTGGCCCCGATCGCGATAGAGGGGGCGTAAACTCTCGTTCGCCGGTGGTAACGTCAAAGGTCTCAATAAGAGACGATCTTTGACGTTACCACCGGCGAATACCCTTTACCCGGCGCGATTTCGGCTGCACGCGGCCTTTACGAGCGGGGGCCGCCGATGGGTCGAACAGCCGTTACCTATGCACGTCCGCCTTGACGTCGGGTGTCAACCTGTCGAGAATGCGTGTACGGCTCCCGCTGATGTGCCCGCCTCTACACCGGCCCGCGAGGGCCGTCTCCGAGACTTCCATAAATGCCATTGCCACAACTTCGCGCGATTTCTGTTCTGCCATTTGCGCTGGTCGCGGGCCTCGCGGTTGGTGTGATCGGGTGCGGGGGCGACGACGGTGTGCGGTCGTACAACGCGCCGAAATCGACCGAACGCGGTAGCAAGGGAGAGTCGGAACCCGAAGCGGGAGAGTACCGCATTCTCGGCGCGATGTACCCGGACAAGGAGCCGGAGTGGTTTTTCAAGTTGTCGGGACCGGCGGACCAGCTCACGAAGTACGAGGCCGATTTCGACAAGCTGCTCGCGAGCGTGTCGCTGCCGCCGAACGGCCCGCCGAAGTTCGACGCGCCCGAGGGGTGGAAGGTCGGCCCCGGGCGCGCCGGGATCGTGGTAGCGACCATTCGGACCCCGGACAACAAGTTTGAAGTCACCGTGACATCTTCTACCGGCGGTGTGGAGGCGAACTTGCGGCGGTGGGCGGTCCAGCAACTCGGGGCGAAGGGCTTCGGCCCCGAGGACGTTGCCAAGGTCACGAAACCGGTCGATGCGAAGGGCGTGAAGGGGCTGCGGGCCGACGTGCGCGGCCCGAACAACCCCTCCCCGAAGGGCGGGCCGTTCATGGGTGGTGGGAAGTAACGACCCGTTCCAGTGGCTACGCGGTCCAAATTTCCGAGGAACCAACGATGACCCCGACCCTGCCGCACGCCCCGGGCGAACACGGTGAGCCGCCGGCCCGCACCGCGCCGGTTCGCGGACCGAGCTTCTACGCGCTCAAAGTGCTAAAAGCGCTCGCGTCGCTCCAGCTCACGGTCGTGCTGTTCGTGTTAGGGATCTTGTTGGTTTTCTTCGGTACCCTCGCGCAGCTCGATAACGGGATCTGGACCGTCGTCGATAAGTACTTCTACTCGCCGGTCGTGTGGGTTCCGTTCGAGTTGTTCCACAAGTTCCTCGCCGTGTTTTGGAAGGAACAGTTCCCGGCCGGCCGGTCGGTGTGGCAGGGGGCGTTCCCGTTCCCGGCCGGTCAACTGGTCGGTGGGGCAATGGTGGTCAACCTGCTGGCCGCGCACGCCCTCCGGTTCCGCCTCACGTGGAAGCGCAGCGGCATCTTCTTGATCCACGGCGGGATGCTCCTGTTGTTTACGGGCGAGTTCATCACCCGCGAGTTCGCGATCGAACAGCAGATGACCATTCCTGAAGGGGGGGGCGTTAACTTCACGGAGGACACCCGGAACGTGGAACTGGCCCTCATCGACCGCTCGCCCTCGACCGAGGACCGGGTCGCGGTTATTTCGCAGAAGCGGCTGGCGGCGGCGCGCCCGGGCACGCGCATCACCCACCCGGACCTGCCGGTGGACGTTGAGGTCGTGAAGTTCATGAAGAACTCCGACTTCAAGAAACCGGGCGGGGTCGAGAACCCCGCGACCGCGGGAGCGGGGTTGGAGATCGTGGCCGTTCCCATGCCCGAGGAGGCCGGGGTCGAAACGAAGCAGCGCGGCGACATCGCGTCCGCATACGTCCGGCTCTACAAGAAGGGGACCGACGAGGTTCTCGGCGTTTACCTCGTGTCCCTTCTGCTCGCGCTCCAGGACCACGCCGACACGGTCAAGGCCGGCGACGCGACGTACCAGATGACGCTCCGCCGCGCCCGGCACTATAAGCCGTACCGCGTTCACCTCGATAAGTTCCGATTCGATCGGTACACGGGTACCGATAAGCCCAAGAACTACTCCAGCGACGTGCGGGTGTACGACGAAGCGGGAAACCTGGTCCGCGAGCAGCGGATCGCGATGAACGAGCCGCTCCGGTACGCGGGCGAGACGTTCTACCAGAGCAGCTTCGACAAGACGGAGACCACCACCGTTCTCCAAGTCGTGAAGAATCCCGGTTGGCTGAATTTTGGGTTGTTCCAGGCGTCCATTGACTACATCGCGTGCGCGGTCGTCGGGTTCGGTCTGGTCCTGCACTTCGGTATTTACCTGATCCAGTTTCTAATGCGACTGGCGCCGACCGAGCGGAGGGGGCTCACGGGGTCCGCGGGCTACCTCCCTTGGGTGGCGCTCGGGCTGGCCGGGCTCCTTTTGCTCGGAGCCTACGCGCGAATGACGCCCCGCGCGCACCGGGAACCGTACAACCTCGACGCGCTCGCGCGGCTCCCGGTGGTCGAGGGCGGGCGGGTGAAGCCGCTGGAGACGGTTGCGCGCGTGTACCTGCGGACGGTGTCGCACCGCGAGACGTTCGTGGACGACAACGGCGACACGCAACCGGCGATCCGGTGGTACCTGGACCTCATCTCGGCCGGGTCGTTCGAGGACGACTCCCCCGCGTGGCACCACAAGGTGTTCCGCATCGAGAACGATCAGGTGCGGGCGGAACTGAAGTTGCCGCTCCGCGAGGGGCTCCGGTACTCGCTCGTGGAGATCCGGCCCCAGCTCCCGAACTTGCAGTCCAAGGCGGCCATCGCCCAGAGGAACATCAAGGCGAAGAAAGAAGTGGGCGTCGCCGAAGCGAAAATGATCGAACTGGAGGAGCGCATCGCCCTGGTTCGCGGGCTCAGTCAGAAACGGGCGCTAAACACCCACGGGAAAGACACGCTGCAATTGTTGCCGCCGGAGAGCGGGCGCACCTGGGAGTCCTTCGCGAAACTGCGCGACGACGCCGATTTCGACGGGCTGGTCGCGGCGCAGCGCGCGCTCCAGGCCGACCCCCAGCGCCTCTTCCGGTTGACCCCCGAAGAGGCGCGGCGGGTGGTGTTCGCTTTTTCCCAGCGCGACCTCAATCAGTTGGACGAGAAGCAGCAACTCGAAGTGCTGGTCGGTGTCGTTCGGGCGCTTAACGCCCCGGCCGCGGACCTCCCCCCGGAGGGGCGCCCGAGGTGGCTGGACGCGACGCTCGCCGCGCTCCCCGTCGCGGACGCGGCCCGGATCCGCTCCGAGACCGAGTCCGACTACCGCGCGCGTGTGAGCGCGTCGCCCGCGGCCACGGGTTGGGACCGGATCATCACCGCGTACCGCAACGGGAAGCCGGAGGAGTTCAACGCGGCGGTGGCCGAGTACCGGGCGGAGCGCCTGGGCGAGGTCGCGGCGGGGGACGTGATCCGCACCCGCGTCGAGGTGGCGTACAACCGGTTCGCTCCGTTCTACTTGTGCGCCGGGCTGTACGTGTTCGGGTTCCTTTTAGCTGTCACCGGGTTCGTGCTGTACGTCGCGGAACGGCCCCAATGGGCGGTCGCACTGCGGCAGGCAGCGTCCGTGACGCTGTTCCTGACGCTCGTCGTTCACACGGGCGCTCTGCTCACCCGCATGTACATCATGGAGCGGCCCGGAGTGTTCGTCACCAACCTCTACTCGTCGGCCATTTTTATCGGATGGGGTTGCGTGGCGCTGTGCCTCGTCTTGGAACGGATCTTCCCGATCGGGGTCGGCAACACGGTCGCGGCGGTGCTCGGGTTGGCGACCACCATCGTGGCCCACAACCTCGGCACGCAGGACACGCTCGAGATGATGGAGGCGGTGCTCGACACGAACTTCTGGCTCGCCACGCACGTCACCACTGTGACGCTCGGGTACACGGCCACGTTCGTGGCCGGGTTCCTCGGCGCGATCTACATCCTGATGATGCTGGGGACCGTGGTCCGCGATTCCTACGAGAGCAAGGGCGAGCCGACCGTGGGCGCGCTGCTCGCGTTCGGGGTCGCGGTACTGGGACTCGTGACCATTCCGGTCTTCTTCCTGTGGTTCATGAGGTCCGCGCTGGAAAAATTCGAGCTCGTGCACCCGATCTTGCTAGACGCGGCCTTCTGGCTGGTGTGTGCGGCCGGTGTCATGTACGGGCTGACGACGCTGCTCCTGCGGGTGTCGGTAGCGGGCGTGGACGCGCACGGGAAGCCGCTCCAGGGTCAGGTGCCGGCACTCGCGCAACCGGTCACCGCGCTCGCCCTCACGCCCGAGTCCGGGAAGATTCTGGGCCAAATGATTTACGGCGTGATCGCGTTCGCGACACTGTTGAGCTTCGTTGGCACAGTGCTAGGCGGGATCTGGGCGGACCAATCGTGGGGCCGGTTCTGGGGCTGGGATCCGAAGGAGAACGGGGCGGTTCTCATCGTGCTGTGGAACTCCCTGATCCTGCACGCTCGGTGGTGCGGTCTCGTGAAGGACCGGGGCGTCGCTGCCCTCGCGGTGTTCGGTAACACCGTTACCGCCTGGAGCTGGTTCGGCACTAACCAACTTGGTATCGGGCTTCACGCTTACGGGTTCGACAGTCGGCTCGCGGACGGATGCTTCAACTTCTGGCTGCTCCAGTTCGTCGTCCTCGGGTGCGGGGCCGTGATCCCGCGCCATTTCTGGGCGAGTGCGACTCGTCGGGCCGCGGCGCAGAAGCTCCCGGTCGCTGAAGTGGTAGGAGCCGCCGCCCCGGCTCCGGGGGCCGGCGCCGCAACACACAACGAAAGCGCCGCGGGCACGAACGGTACGGTGCCCGTGAATTCGGTGAACGGTCACGCCAACGGCAACGGTCAGTCGCACCGCGATAAGGGGAAGAAACACGGCAAGCGCCGGTAGCGGTCGGTTCGGTGTGAAACGGTGATTCGTAGCGTGCGGGGGAGTACCAGATTGGTACTTCCGCCGCACGCTTCTTTTTGGGCCACACAGGTCCGTTCGCTGGTGGCTCGACGGGATAATTCGATCGCATTCAATCGGGCGTGCCGCGGAACCGGTGCTCGAGTTCGCGGAGCCGGGCTTCGAGGGCGCGCAAACGGCGTTCTTGCATTTGCATCACGAGTGCGGTGGCCAACCCCAGCGTGCCTACACCGGCGAGCGCGAGGGCCGCGTTCGAGGGTGCGAGTACGGCCCCGCCCACAAGCGCAAACGCAGTCACGACCAGCACCGGCAGCACGCGGAACAGGGGCCAGTCGCGCAACTTGCGCTCGGGTTGTCGGAGGAGCCATTCGAGGCGCCGCGAAGGGACTGCTTCTTCGCCCTCGTTTTCACCTGCGAAGGGAACGGACGTTTGTTCCCACTGGGACCAGTCGTAACCGATTAGTCCGGCGATCAGTCCCGCGAGTGCCCACGGGATTGAGGAACTGACGATTGGGTGCCACCATTCGCTCAGTGCAACGACCGCCGGAACGCTCAACCCGCCGCCGATGACTCCCACAAGAACACCGATCGCGCCGAAAGTTGCTGCGACCGTGTCGCGTTCGCTCCCGCCGCGGAGCAGACCAGCGACAGCGCCCGCAGTGAGCCCCGCGATACTGGAGAAGCCGCCGAGGAGCAGAGAAATCAGGATCGTGTGGTCGGTCAATTCGGTCGAAATGACCCCGAACGGGAACCCAAAAATGAGGACGGTGAGTACACCGGCCCACCCGCCACCGGCACAAATCGCACCAGCCAGTCCCCAGCGAATCGCGGTGACCGCACCGCTCGGGGCCGATGTCGTGGGTACAGCGGGATCGGGCAACGTGTTCGCCAGTGACATGGTTCCCTCGGCGCCGGCCCGGGAACGATCTTCCATCACGTAAAGTGAGTGGGCGAAACGTGCGGTGGCGTCATCACCACATCCGCGTTACCGGGTGTAGTGATGACGCCACCGCTCGGGTCTGATTTCGTGCCCGTTACTTCTTCCAGTCCGGTGCCGGGGCGGAACTGCCCATCTGCTTGCGGATGCTCTCGCCGCGCTCGGACTGTTTCAGCAGCGGTGCGACGCGGTCGAGGTCGGCCGGGTCGAAGCCCGCGCCTTTCAGCAGGTCGCGCGCGGCCTGTGCTGCGTCGGCCGCGTCGACGCCCCGGTTGCCGCGCGGGAAACGCTTCTCGTGGAACGCGAGGTTCGCCTGTTGCCCGGCGTCGACGGGCGTGCCGCCCCCGAGGACCGGGCTGCCGCCGAAACTCGCGTCCCGGATCGGGTCGACGTCGCGCCCCACGCTCTTCGCGGACCGCTTTTCGGCCACCATCTGGCCCAGTTCGGCGCACAACACGGCCGCGAGTTCCGCGTCCGTCTTGCACTTGTTCACCAACCCCTCGCTGATCCAGAGCTGTTCCGTGCCGTGGTGGAACAGGACCGATTCCTTCACGCCGGCCGTGAAAATGAGCGGCTCGATCCCCGTGAACGTGTTCTGCGCGAGGATCTTCCGGCCGAGCACCTCGACGCGCTCCGCGACGGGCAGCGACGCCTTCGGCGGGTTCTTGGGGTCGAAGCCGGGATTGTCGTCCCACCCGAGCGCCCGTGACACGGACCACTCGCCGTCGTGCATGCACCCGGTCGAAGAGAGCAGGGCGAGGCCCGCGACCAGCGCGGCGAGACGGTTCATAACGGGTGCCCCTTTGTCTTAAAGAATGGCGCCCCGCATACCGAAGAAGAGAAGTGCTGTCGAGAGACTTTCGCACCAAATCGCCGCGTGAAACTGCGCAAAAGAGTGAACCCGGCGAGCGTCGCGTGCGCTCACCGGGTTCACCCAGCTACCTCGTTGTCAGCGCCCGCACTCAGGCGGCGCGCTTCAGTTGGTTCGCCTGAACCGCCTGTTCCCAGGCGCGGAACTCGGTCATGAACTGGCCCACGGCCTCGTCCGTCTTCGGGTGGCCGCACATTTGCGGGAAGAACTTCGGCGGTACCGTGATGATGTGCGCCCCGGCCTGGATCGCCTCGTTCACGTCCACGAGGTGCCGGATGCTGCCGACGATGATCTCGCTGTCCAGCCCGCGCCGGTCGAGCGACTCGCGGGTCGAGCGGACCACCGAGCCGGCGTCGTAGCCGATGTCCCGGATGCGCCCCCAGAACAGGCTGACGTACTTCGCGCCGGCGCTGGCGGCCATCACCGCTTGGTTGTACGACATGCAGCACGTGCAGTTCACCGGCACGCCGCGCTTGGCCAGTTGCGCGATCACCTTCAGCTCGTTCCACCCGATCGGGATCTTGATGTTCAGGTACGGGTAGTCGCCGAACTCGTTGACGAACTGCTCCGCCTGGTCGGCCATCTTCGCCGGGTCGGTGGTGTTCACCTCGACGCTCAGCGGGATCTTCGCGTCGTGCTTGATGAGCGCGTCGATCATCGAGCGGATGTGCTCGCCGAAGTCGACGCAGTTGGACCGCGCGATGAGCATCGGGTTGGTGGTGACGCCCGACGCGAACCCGCGCTCGAGGCACGTTTCCAGTTCCTTCACGTCCGCGGTATCGACGAACAGTTTCATGCCAGCCCCCGTTTGTGAATATGTTTCAAGCGGCCGAGCGCCCCGCGACCTCGCCCGCACTCGTTGCCAGAACCCAGTCCGCGGCGCCCGAGATGTCGGGCGCCATGTGATCCGGAGCGCACCGCTCCGGTTGGCCGAACGGTGTATCGATCAACACGCCGCGACAGCCCGCGGCGTGCGCCGCCGCGATGTCGCTCCAGCGGTCCCCGATCAGGAACGCGCCGGACAGGTCCAAATCCCATTTCGCCGCCGCCGCGGTAAGCATCCCGGGCTTCGGCTTGCGGCACGTGCACTTGTCTGCGGTGTCGTGGAAGCACGCGAACACGTCGAGCAGCGGGAGCGCGCGGTACAGTTCCGCGTTGATCCGCTCGACTGCGGCGCGCGTCTGCGTCCCGCGGGCGACGTCCGGCTGGTTCGTCACGACGACGAGTACGAACCCGGCCCCGCGCAGTCGCGCGAGCGCGCGCTCGACACCGGGGAGCAGTTCGAGTTCGTCCACGCTCGCCGGCGGGCGCGTGGTGCCGCCCTCGGGGAACGCTTTGTTCAGCACCCCGTCGCGGTCCAGGAACACGACCCGCTGCCCCATTGCGAAACCCCACCGTACCGCGAATCTGTTACTTTTACCCCGCCGGTGACTACGCGACCTTCTTCGCGTCGGCCGCGGCCGTTGATTCCCACTTGGTCGCGGCGGCCTTGAGTGCCGGGTGCGTGACGAACAGGTGCCATACCACCGCCTGGAACGCTTCCGCGTGCGGGGTGACGTGGGCCGCGTTCACCGTGGGCACGATCACGCAGGCGTCCGCGACCTTCGCGGTGTACCCGCCGTCGCGCCCGACGATCCCGCACACGGTCGCGCCCACGGCCTTCGCGTGCTGGACGGCGCGCACGAGGTTCGGGCTGACGTTGCGCTCCAGGTCGCCGCCGCCGACGGAAAATACAAGGATGCCGTCCTTCGCGTTCAGCCGGCTGCCGCGGAGCCACTCGACGAACACCGTCTCCCAGCCCTCGTCGTTGGTGCGGGCCGTGAGTTCGGACACGTTGTCGGTCGGCGAGTACGTCTCGATGCCCGCGATCTTGCGGAAGTCGTTGACGGCGTGTGCCGCGTTCGCGGCGCTGCCCCCGACGCCGAGGATGAACAGGCGCCCGCCGCGCCCGCGCACGCTCGCGAGCGCGTCCACGACCTGATCGATGGCGCCGGTGTCGAGCCGGGCGATGATTTCGCTCGCTTCGGCGAGGAACTGCTTCGTGAAGGACATTGGAGCGACTCCGTTCGCTGTAGGATCAGAGAACCTAACCCCCGCCCCCCTTCCCTAAGAAGGAAGGGGGAGCAGGATTCGGCCCGTCCCTTAATTGGGTCAGGGGCGCACTCGCACCTTACGCCGCGCGGCTCAGAACGAACTGCTCCGCCTCGCGCAGGCCCGACGGCGACCCGATCTCGTAGAACCGCTTCGTCACCTCGAAGCCGACCATCTCGCCGGTCGCGACCAGCGCGCTGTACAGTTCCGCGAGGTCCGACGGCTGGCCCGCCGGGATGCGCTCGATCGCGGCCCGGCGCAACAGCGACAGCCCGTAGTCGATGTGCGTCATGTCCGGGGTCGCGTCCTGCTTGCTGTACCGCAAGAGGCGCCCGCGCTGGAAGAGCACGTTGCTCTTGTCGAAGCTGTTCTCGTTGTGGAACACGGTCATCAGCCCGAGCGCGGTGTGCGACAGGGAATCGAAGACGCGCGCGTAATCCACGTCGAGGAGCGAGTCGCCGTACAGCACGAAACAGCCGTCGCCGATGAGCGGCAGTGCCCGGCGCACCGCGCCGCCGGTGCCGCGCAGGGTCGGGCCGTCTTCCGAGTACCGGACGCGGAGGCCGAACCGCGCGCCGTCGCCCACGTAGTCCCGGATCTGGTCCGCGAAGTGGCCGACGCACATCACGACCTCGCGGACGCCTTGCTCGTACAGATCCTCGAACTGGTGATCCACGAACGGGCGCCCGGCGACCGGTACCAGCGCCTTGGGGATCGCCTTCGCGACGTCGCCCAGGCGCGTGGCCTTGCCGCCGGCGAGGATCAGAACGGGTGTCGAAGCGAGGTCCGTCACGGGCGCTACCTTACTTTGTGATTTTCGTGCGTGCGGGGAGCCGGGGCCGCTGTACCGAGTTACGCCGCCCGCCGCACCGCGGGGCGCAGCGCCGGCGAGGGCGTCGCGCCGCTCACGATCCGCGTGCCCTCGAAGTCGAACCGGAACGGAACCTGTTGCAACCCGGCTTCGGTCATCGCGTCGGTGAGTTGTTCGGCGTCCTCGGTGTAGAACATGAGGAACCCGCCGCCACCGGCGCCGATCAGCTTGCCGCCCAAACCGCCGTGCTTGAGCCCGAGGTCGTACCACTCGTCGATGCGGGAGTTCGACATGTTCCCGCTGCGCTTCTTCTTCGAGCGCCAGTGGACGTTCATCAGTTCCGCGAAGCCCCGCAGGTCGCCGCCCTCGAGGGCGTCCTTACTCTTCAGCCCGAGATCCTTGATGAAGTGCAGGTTGTCGATCATCGACTGGTCGGCGGCTTTCGTCTTCGTGTCCTGCTCGCGCAGCACCTCGGACGCGGACCGCGTGTAGCCGGTGAAGTACAGCACCAGGTTCTGTTCGAGCTTACGGAGCGTGTCCGACGACGCCCGGAGCGGCCAGTATTCGACGTGCCCGTCCGGGTGGAACCGGAAGCACGTGACCCCGCCGACCGCGGCGATGAACTGGTCCTGCTTGCCGACCGGTTCGCGGAGCCGGTCGATCTCGATGTGGCACGCTTGCTCGGCGATCTCGGCGGCACTCGGGTTCCCGTTGCGGAGCGCGTGCAGCCCGCGCAGGAGCGCCGTGCAGAAGCTCCCGGACGACCCCAACCCCGTGCCGGCCGGGATGTCGGCCATCGCCGCGATCTCCAGCCCGTCCGCGGGCAGGCCCACGAGCCGCATCGCCTCGCGCACCAGCGGGTGCTGGATGGCGCCGACGTCCGTGACGCGCTCGGTCTGCGAGTACTTGAGGATCATCTCCGGCAGGATGGTCCGGTTGATGACGATGTGGACGTGCCGGTCGATGGCCGCGGCGACGAGGAACCCGGTGTGGTCGCGGTAGTACGACGGCAGGTCGGTCCCACCACCACCGAGCGAGATGCGGAGCGGACTTCGCGTGATAATCATCGGTCACTCCGCTTCCGTGCGGTGTGGTACTTCGGGATAACCGCGCATCGCGCGGTATTGTAAGGGTCGGTTACGGGGCCTACTCTGCTTCAGAGTTTGCCGAAAAAACCGCTTGGTTCGTCGCTCGCCTTCTCGAACCGTTTCCCGCTCGGTGCTCGGCTCTGGCCGTTATGCCGCGCGCTTCGCCTCGCCGGATTGCTGGTACACAGCCGCGACCACGTCGAGGGCCGCGATCGCGTCCGTTAGCGTCGCGCCCATCCCCGTCGTGCCCGCGATCGCGTTCTCGAAGTCCCGGAACTCGGCGTTCCACGACGTGTCTTCGCCCGGGTACTCCCAGATGGTCGTTTCCGGCGGGCCCATTTGCGGCAGCATGCGGTAGTACGCGAGCCGTTCGACGCCGTAGCTCCCACCAAGCCCATCGATCTGGAGCTTCCCGGTGCGGCCGTAGATTTCCAGGCAGAACAGGTTCTTCCACTCGGAGCAGCTCGCGTGCAGCCACCCCACTTGCCCGCCCGCGTGGTGCAGGCAGACGAACCCGTTGTCCTCGACCGGCATGTCCCAGAAGAACGTCCCCGCGAACCCGTTCACGCTCGCCACGTCGCCGAGGAACCAGCGCGTGAGGTCGATCAGGTGAACGCCCTGGTCGAGCAACTCGCCACCACCCGCGAGCGCCGGGTCCGCGCGCCACTCGCGATCGTAGCCCACGCGCCCGCCGTGCCCGTAGCGCCCGCGGACGAACATCATCGGCCCGCACGCGCCCGCGTCGACGAGTTCCCGCGCCTTGCGGAGGGCCGGGTGGAACCGGTGGTTGAACCCGACGCGGACCGTTACCCCCGCGCCCTTCGCCGCGGCCGCAACGGGGCGGAGTTCGTCCGCCGAACGCGCTGCCGGCTTCTCCACGAGAACGTGCTTACCCGCGCGAACGGCCCCGAGCGTGATCGCTGCGAGCGCGTCGTTGATCGTCGCGACGACGACCGCGTCGATGTCGGTCCGGGCGACCAGTTCGCGCCAGTCCGTGGCCGGCACACAACCCGGGTACGATTTGGCGAGCTGGGCCGCGCGCTCCGGGACCGCGTCCGCGGTGCCCGCGACGGTGTGCCCCAGTGCCGCGATGGACTTCGCGCGCTTCCCGCCGATCAACCCGCACCCCACGATGGCTACGCGCACTTCTTCCACCCCCCGCGGTCGTCCGGTGTGATCCGGCGCAGCGTGTAAATGTCGCCGGCCGCCAGTTCGTCTTTCTTCTCGGGCAGGGCCGCCCAGTCGTCCCACACCGCACTAATCAGGCGCCCGGAGATCCCGTCGGACGCGGCAGACGCCAACCACGTTACGAGTGCCGCGGCCTTGTCCGGGGGCGTGCCGCCGTTCGCACCTCGGGCGACCGCGGCTTCGTACTCGGCCCGTGCCCGGCCCGGCCCGGCGGCCAACACTTCGTTCAGCATGCGGGTGTTCATGGCACCGGGCGCGACTGCGTTGACTGTGACGCCAGTGCCGGCCAATTCCTGGGCGAGGGTCTCGGTGAGCCGGACCAGCGCGCACTTGGACGCGGCGTAGGCGGCGAAGTCCGGGCGCGGACCGGTCGCGCCGCCCCCGGAAACGTTAATCACGCGCCCGAACCCGCGCTCGATCATATTCGGGAGTACCGCTCGGGTAAGCCACACCGGAGCGAGCAGGTTAACACGGAACACGTCCTCCCAGCCGTCTCCGCCTTCGGCCACGAACGGCCCGATTGCGCCCTGAACGGCTGCGTTGTTTACGAGGACATCGACGCGCCCAAAGTCGGACAGGCACGACGCGATCGCGGCTTCGGTGCCGGCGCGGTCCGTCAAGTCGACCGGGTAGACGCGCGCCTCGGAGCCCTCGGCCCGAACCGCATCGGCGGCTTGTTGAAGCGCGCCGGCATCACGGGCCAGTAGCCCCAAACGCGCCCCGTTCGCGGCGAGCGCTCGGGCGAGGGCCAACCCCAGTCCCCGGGACGCGCCCGTAACAACAGCGACGCGGTCGGCCAGTGGCTTCACGGTCCGCGAATCCATCCGGCGTCCTTCCGGAGACAACGGCCAATCACCGGTCACGGTAATTTGCACGGGTTGGGAATAAGAACGAAGCGTCTATAGCCGAGGTGAGAAACACGCTGCAAGGCCAACTGTGGTGTTCGGGGCCTTTGTAACAAGTGAGGCCCGGGGCGGGTGCCCCGGGCCTCGTGTGGCGCGTGCCTTGCAAGCGTCAGGCCGCGTGGCGCGCTTCCAGAACCCACGGGTTCGCGCGGAGGTAGTCGAGCGTGCGCACGACCGCCTCGCGGATGGTCAGCGTCTGGCGCCAGCCGAGCGACTTGAGCTTCGCAGTGTCGAGGAAGATGAACGGGCTGTCGCCGATCCACCCGCGCGCGCCACCGGTGTGGTTCACCTTGGGGGTCAGCCCGAGCCGCTCGCAGATCCACCCCAGGGAGTCATCGACCTGGCAGTACTCATCAGCGCCCAAGTTCACGACGGTGACCGGGTCCGTGGCCTTCTCGACCACAGTGAAAATCGCGTTGATGCAGTCCTGTACGTAGAGGTAGCTCTTCCGCTGCTTGCCGTTGCCGAGCACCTCGATGGCGTGCGGGTTGGCGAGCAGCTTCGCGTAGAAGTCGAACACGTGCCCGTGGGTGTAGCGCTCGCCCAGGATCGAGACGAACCGGAAGATGAACGCCTGGAACCCGAACCCGGTCGCGTAGGCCGAGATCAGCCCTTCGCCCGCGACCTTGCTGGCCGCGTACAGGCTCGTCTGGACCGGGAACGGCGCGTTCTCGGGCGTCGGGAACACCTCGGCCTCGCCGTACACGGAGCCCGTGGACGAGAACCCGATGCGCTTCACCCCGTTCAGGCGCATCGCTTCGAGCACGTTGAACGTGGCGATCGTGTTCTGCTGGAGGTCGCGGTCCGGGTGGTCGGTGCCGAACCGGACGTCCGCGTTGGCCGCGAGGTGGAACACGAGGTCGTGCCCCGCGACCGCGCGCGTGAGGGCGGCTTTGTCGAGCAGGTCGCCCTCGACGAGCGCGAACCGGGCGCTCGTCCGCGCGTCCGCGAGGAACCGGCGCTGGCCCGTGCTGAAGTTGTCGAACGCGGTCACGTGGTGCCCGGCCGCGAGGAGCCGGTCCACCAGGTTGCTGCCGATGAACCCGGCCCCGCCGGTAACGAAGTAGCGCATGTCGTGAGTTCCCAAAAATCAGGCGGCCTTCGCCCGGCCGAAACGGATGCGGAACAGGTCCTTCAGGTTCTTCCAGTTGCCCGACACGAGTTTCAACCGCGTGTCCCCGTCGTCCTGCCAGCTCACGCCGATCTCCTTCACCGTGTACCCGGCGCGGACCGCGAGCGAGAGCACCTCCACGTCGAACATGTAGCCGTCGATGCGCTGGCGCGCGAACAGGTCGCGCGCCACGGCGCGCCGGAAGAACTTGAACCCGCACTGGGTGTCGCCGATCCCGTACAGCCCGACGAGCGGGCGCATCAGCAGCGCGAACCCCGCGGACCCGGCGGTGCGGTACCACGGGCGCCGGGCGTGGAGGGCCGCGCCGGCCGCCTTGCGCGACCCGATCACGACGTCGAACCCCTGGTCGAACCAGGGGAGCACCTTCTCGATCTCGTCGATGGTGACCTTGTAGTCGGCGTCGAGGAACCCGACGATGGCGCCGGTCGCGGCCAGCACGCCCTCCCGCACCCCGCGCCCCTTGCCCCGGCGCTCCGGAGCCCCCATTACCGTGACCGGTAGCGCGCCCGCGAGCGCGGTTGCGGCCTCGCGCGTGCCGTCGGTGCCGTCGGCGGCCACGATCAGCTCGTAGGTGATCCCCCGTGGCGCGAGGTACTCCCCGATCGCGCGGAGCGTGCGCTGGATGGTCGCGACCTCGTTGAACGCGGGGACCACGAGGCTCAGTTGTGGGGCGCGCATTTGCGCAAGCTCCTGGGTGTTCGCGTGGGGCTGGGGCGGTTACGGTGCCGGGCGCGCGGGCTCGGTGCCGACGAACCGGAGCAGCGCGCCCACGGCGCGCCCGTCCGGGCGGGGAGCACTTGTGTGTTCAAGAATCGGCATTCGAGTCGGTGCGCTTGAGAGCCCTTCGGCGAGGGCGCCCGCACCTCGAAGTCGCCCGGGGGCAGGGACCGTTTCGCGACCTCGGTCCCGTCGAGCACCACCACCAGTTCGGTCCGGAACCCCGTGTTCCCGTCGACCACGGGGATCTGCCCGCGCACGACCAGGTCGCGCCCCGGTTCGGGTTGCCACACCTGCGCCGCGAACGCCCGCGAGCACCAGCCGTCGCCGTGGACCCCGACCACCCCCGCGCGCGGGTGGCGCAGGTCGCCCGGGAACGAGGTGAGGGCCTCGGGGGGGCGCGAAAGGGCATCGTTCTTCGGCTCGAAGCCCACGGATCGGAGTAGCGCGACCGCGCTCCGACCGTCGGGCTCGGGCAGTACCTGTGCGTGCGAGAACCGCAACTCGATCCACCGCGGGCCGGCCCCGCGCCCCGGGCGCGCGGATCTCGAACTCGCCCGGGCTCAGTGCCCGGGTCTCGACCGGGCGCCCGTCGACGAGCACCGTGGCCTCGGTGCGGAACTCGGCCGCCCCGATCTGGGGGATCATCCCGCGGATCACCGCTTCCTGGTCCGGGGCCGGCTGCGTGAGCCGGACCTTGAACTCCGTCCCGACCCAGCCCTCCTCGTAAAGGCCGGAGTACTCGAGGTGCGGGTGGGTCAGGTCGTCGGGGAAGCGCTCCACCCGCTCCGGCGGGCGGAACGCCGCGTACTCTTCTTCGGAGAGCACCGAAATGTCGCGGGCGTGGCCGGCCAGCCGGCGCCGGTCGCGCGGCAGGTGCGCCCCCCAGAGCCGCTCGATCGCGGTCAACTGGTTGGAGTTGCGGCCCGTCGGCCCGAAATCGAGCGCGAGGTACCGCCCGGGGCCGTCCGGTTGTGTGGCGACCGGCGGTGAAACCAGTCGCGCCGAGCCGGAACCGATCGCGCCGAGTGCCACGCGCTGGTCCCCGGTCACGTGTACCGGGGGCACCCGGCGCTGCGCCGCGTCGCGCCGGAACGAACCGGTGCAGTTGACGAGTACCCGGACGCGCGGGGCCGGGTTGAGCACGTCGAGGAGCATCGCCCGGCCGACGCCGCCGACCGTGCGGTCGCGGAGCACGGGGTCCTGTTCCAATTGGTAGAGGGCGATCTCCTCGGGCGCGCCCATCCCGACGAAGTGCTGCCGGGCGCCGCTCGCGTCGCAGAAGACGGCAAAATTCTGAAACTCCGATAGCGGCGCGCACACGAGCCCCGGTCCGGTGAGTTCCGGGAACCGGTACCGGTTCAGGAGCGACAGGCCCCCGCCCCCGGCCACTACGAGCGTGCGCCCCGGCGCCCCGGTCGTGCGGTCGTAGGGCGCATAAATCAGCGTGTGCGCGGGCCGGTGGGTGCTCGGGTCGACGAAAGAGGTTCGGGTCCGCTTTTGGGCCGCGAGGAAGGACGCGCCCATCGACCGGAGCGGTTCCCGCCACTCCTCGTGGAACCGGAGCCAGGGCGAGTGGTTGTTGTCGTTGATGAAGCTGTACCCGGTTTCGGCCAGCTCGGTGAACGGGGAGACCCCGATCGCGCTCACCGGTGTCCCCCGGACCTCCGACGCGAGCAGCTTCATCAGCACGTTGTTTTCGGTCGCCAGGACCACGCGGTCCACGTCGCCCGCCGCCGCGCGGGCCGCGTACTGCGCGCGGAAATCGGAGAGGACGCGCCGGGAGGTGGCGGCCGTGACCTCGACCCGGTGCTCCCGCCCCTGGCTCTGGTCCACGTACCAGAACTGGACCCGGGCGTTCAACCCGGCCGCGACGAGTAGGAGGGCCGCGGCCCCCGCCGCCGCCCCGCGGGACCGCCGGGTGACCGCCCACGCGGCCGCGACCGCCCACAGGAACGGTTGGGCGAACATGGCGATTTTAAACAGCCCGAACGAGGTCCGCTGGGCGTAGAGCACCGCGGTCATAACCGCGATCGTTCCCAGTGCGGCCGCGAACGCGCGCCGCCCGCGGATGTTTGAAACGGTCGGGGCCAGTACGGCGCCCAGGAACACGAACCCGAAGAGGATGCAGGCGTCTTGCAGGGCCGCGGACTCGGGCCCCGCGAGCGGCAGGAGCCCGCACACCAGGGCCGGGGCGCGGGGGGTCAGGTAGTACGGGAACACCTCCGCCACCGCCTCCGATGACCCGCCGTTGCCGCCCGACTGCGTGGCAAGGAAGTGGGCCGCTCCGTACAGGTAGACGGGCAGCAGCGCGGCCATGACCCCGATCGCCGCGGCCGCGTGGCCCAGGTGCCGGGGGGCCAGGCGCCGGCGCACCAGATCCTGCACCCCCAGCAGCACGCACCCGCCCACGAGGATCGGAATCACCTCCGGATAAAACACGAGTAACCCCGCAAACACGAGCCCGCACGCCCCGGCCCGCCGGACGAGGAGCCCCGTTCGGAGCCGCCGGAAGTTCCCCGAAACGAGGGCGAGGGACGCGCACAACAGCGCGAGGCCGCCGACCTGGGCGATGAGCTGTTGGATCACCCCGTATGTGTTCGCGGCCGAAACCGTCAGGAGCGCGCCGGTCAGTAGCCCGGCGCCGCGGCGCCGGGTACCCGCGACGGCCAGTCCGCTGGCCGCGGCCACGAGGGCCGCGTTCAGCGCGGCTATTACCGGCATGAACACTTGCTGGGCCGAGAGGCCGGTCCAGACCGAGGTCAGTGCCAGGAGCACGTCGGCCCCGGACCGGGCCTGTAAGAGCACCGCCATGAACCACATCGGCTGGGTCGAATCGCGCCCGTCGAGCAGGTCGTCGGCCGTCGGCACGGTCGCGAAGGCGTGATCGCGGTACCCGGTCGCCAGCAGGCAGTAGTTGGCCATGTCGTCGTTGCCGTTGGCCACCCAGTCGAACCCGTACTTGAACAACGGCCACGTGTTTAAGGCGAACGATGCGATGAGTATCAAGCCGAAGGCCCGGGAGCGGCGCCACAAGTTCCCCGCGCGCGCCGCGGTCGGGCGCGTGCGCCATAGCACCCCCAGCGCACCCGCGAGCAGCGCGCCGCCGACCGGGGCCGCCGAAAGGCGGACGGGCACGCCGAACCGTATCAGGATGTACGTGGGTACGAGCAGCGCGGCGAACCCGACGGTCGGCGCGAGGAGCAGCGTCACCGTGGTCCAGCGGAACCGGGCCAACTTCAGCACCGCGGTGCCGACGAGAGCCCAGCCCACGAACAGTGCCCAGGTTAATAGGACCGCCACTTATCACCCTCCGTCCGAACCGGCGCAGTTACTACCAGTATCGACCGCACTGTCGCGCCGACTGAAGCGGTCGAGTGGGTGTTACCGCGCGGATCGGGGCGCCGGTCCTCGCGGGTGCGGGACGTGGCGTAATCGTGCCGGTTGGGGGTAATAGCGAATTTGGCGAGTTGCTGCAATGCGACTCACGCGGGGCGCGGATCGGTCCGTTTGCAGGCGAACGAGTGCGTCAGGGGGCGTAAGTGTTCAGGAACGTGGCCAATTCCCCCAAATACGCATCGCCGGGCAGCGTGCTGTGCCCGGCCCCGTCGAGCCGAACGAAGAGTTTGGGCTCGTTCGCGGCGGCGAAGAGTTGCTCCGAGTGGTCGAACGGCACCACGCGGTCGGCGGTCCCGTGAACGAAGAACACCGGGCGCGGGCACCGGCCGATCTTCGCGAGGTTGTCGAACCGCGTGCGCATGAGCGTGTGAACGGGCAGGAACGGGAAGTGGTGTTTCGCGGCGGCCGGGAGGCTGGTGAACGTGTAGATGAGCACAAGTGCGCGGTGCTCGTGTTTCGTAGCGAGTTCGACCGCCGTTCCGCCGCCGAGCGACTCGCCACACAGGACGATCCGGTTCGGCGCGATCCGCGATTCGTCCGTCAGCCACTGATACGCCGCGTCGCCGGCCGCGTAACAGCCCTCTTCGGTGGGCTTCCCGGCACTCTTGCCGTAGCCGGGGTAATCGAACAGCAGCACGCCCGCACCCAGGGCGCGGCGCAGGTCGGCCGCGAGCCGCCCGCGGTGCGTGAGGTTGCCGCCGTTGCCATTGGCGACCAGTACCGCGCCGTGTTGCGGCGACTCCGGCGGAATCCAGCGCCCGAAGATTTTGGTGCCGTCGGCGGAGTAGAACCACACGTCCTGCGTGCGTGGGTCTTCCGGCTTCAGCCACGCTTCTTCTGCCGAGGACGGGCGGAACACGAGTTGGCGCTCGAGGAACCAGAACACAATGACGATTCCCAGGTAAGTGACGAGGAGGAAGAGCGCCCATCGGCGCACGCGGCGAAGAGACGAAGACATCAGAAAATCCGCCACGGATGAACACAGATCAGAGAACCGAGGCCGAGTACGTATTTCGTAGTCTCCGGCACTCCGCCAGGGGTTGCGCTACACTCCACCCCTGGCTACACTCGGTCGCCCCTTCCGGGGCTAAAAAACCGACACACGTTCGGCCCCTGCGTTCTGCCTTCTGCTTTTGTGACCATCTCCTCTTCATTCTCTCTTGCCTGATCCGCGTTATCTGTGTTTATCCGTGGCTCTTCCTTGTTCCTCATTCCTCAATTTCCACCCGAAAGCCTTCTACATCGACGATGAGTTCCGCGAGAACGGCCCAGGCGCCGTCGGGTTTGTCGCGGTCGACTAGCACGAACGGTACGCCCGCCAGTCGCGACGCTTCGCCTTCTTCTTCGTCCGTGTCGCCGATGCTGGCGATGATCCGGTACTCGCGGGCGAGGCGCGCATGAATCTCGGCTTTGTGGCGCTTCGATCCTTGCCAGTTCGGGCAGTAGTAAACGTTGCGGTGTCCCGGCAACCTGTGCTCCGCGAGGAAGTCGTCCGTTCCCTTGCGGCTCACTTCGGTGCGCGCGGTGACGTAGTGGACTTCGACCTTCTGCCGGTGCAGGCGTGAGAGTACGTCGAGTGCGGCCCGGAGCGGGCACGCGAACCCGGTGCACACCGTTTCGTCGAGGTCGACGATGAGCGCCAGTCGCTTGGCTGGCACGTCATCGCCGAAGAACTGCCGGGCGAGATCACTCATGGGATTGAGGTTGTCGAGGTGAACCCCGCGCGCCAGTGCGGTGGGTGCTTGCTGCCGTCGGGGCTGTGTACACCCACCGCACTGGCGCGCGGGGTTCGCCATTACACCGCCGAAACGCATTCCAGGCCGAAGGTTTCGGCGACGGCGGCGTTGGTCACCTGGCCGGCCTTAATGTTGACGCCCGCGAGCAGCGCCGCGTTTTCCTTGACCGCCCGCTCCGGTCCCTTGTTCGCGAGTTGGAGCGCGTAGGGGAGCGTCACGTTGGTGAGCGCGTAGGTGCTCGTGCGGCCCACCGCGCCGGGCATGTTCGTCACGCAGTAGTGAACGATGTCGTCCACGATGTACGTCGGCTTCGCGTGGGTCGTCGGCAGGCTCGTCTCGAAGCACCCGCCTTGGTCGATGGCCACGTCGATGATGACCGCCCGCGGGGGCATCTTCTTGAGGTCTTCGCGCCGGACGAGGTGCGGGGCCTTGGCGCCCGGAATGAGCACGGCGCCGATCACGAGGTCCGATTGCTGGAGGCAGTCCATGATGTTCAGCCGGTTGCTGAACACGGTCGTCACGTTCTGCGGCATCACGTCGTCGATGTACCGCAGGCGGTCGAGGTTCACGTCGAGGATGAACACGTTCGCGCCCAACCCGGCCGCGACCCGAGCTGCGTTCGCGCCGACGATCCCGGCGCCGATGACGGACACCGTGGCCGGGGGCACCCCGGGGACGCCCGCGAGCAAAATCCCGCGCCCGTCGAACGGCCGTTCCAGGTACTTCGCGCCTTCCTGAATGCTCATGCGCCCGGCCACCTCGCTCATCGGCGTGAGGAGCGGGAGCGTGCCCTTCGCGTCCTTGATGGTTTCGTAGGCGATCGCGGTGATGCCGGACTTGATGACCGCTTCGGTCAGGTGCTTGTCCGCGGCGAAGTGGAAGTACGTGAACACGGTCTGGCCGCTGCGCATGTGCTCCCACTCGGCCCGCATCGGCTCCTTCACCTTCACAATGAGTTCCGCCCGCTTCCACACGTCGGCGTCGCTCGCGACGATCTCCGCGCCGGTGGCGACGTACTGCTCGTCGCTGATACCGGAGCCTGAACCGGCGCCGGACTGGATGAGCACGGTGTGGCCGGCCCGGGTGAGTTCTTCCACGCCCGCCGGCACCATCGCGACGCGGTACTCGTCTTGCTTCACTTCTTTGGGGACGCCGACAATCATGACAGACCTCGGAAATCGAAGGTTCACGTTCTGAGGTTGGGGCGGCCGACCGATCGTTGTGACCGGCCGCTCCACACGGAACTCGGAATTCGTGGACCCGGAACTATTGATTTAGGAACCCGCGGAGAAGTGAAACAAGGGGAACGGCTCTCACGATGAAATGCCTTGTCCCGCACGGCGTCAAATGTCTAGGATTGAGAAGGCTCTCTGAGCCGCTCCGGTGTTCACGTCTTGTTGGTTCGGGTCACGGGTGCTTTATCATGCCGCCGCGTTCCGCCGTTGCGGGCATCGTCGTGTTCTGGCTCGCCACAACTGTCTACATCGCGTACCGCGACCTGTGGCCGCGCCTGTTCGCGTCCGGCCCGCCGCCGGTCTCGATCGAACTCGCGGACGAGGCCAAACAGAACATCCCCGCGCGGTGGACGCTGTACCGCAACGGGCAATCGGTCGGTAAGCTCACGACTCTCATGAAGTACCACGACTCGGACGACGCCTTTCAGTTCACCTACCGTTACACCAACCTCAAACTCGAACAGGCCGGACTCACGCTCGAAGTTCCGGAAGCCATTTCTGATGTGCGCATGACCCGGGCCGGCGACCTCAAAGAGCAGGGCATGACGGCGAAGGTCAAAGCGATTTATCGCGGCATCACAATTGAGGGCGAGATCGATGTGCGGGGGCAGGTCAAAAACAACAAGCTGACCGGGCGCGCCGAACTGAAAAGCCCCCTCCTCACGATCGCGAGCGACCTCGACCCGGTGGAAGTGAAACAGGGGCAACCGCTGAACCCGCTCCAACCGGTGAACCGGATCGCATACGTACACGGCGGGATGCGTTCGTGGGTCGTCCACGAGTACAACCCGCTCCAGGACGCACTCGGTGACCTGATTCGCAAGCAGATCGCCAAGAGCGGAATCACCTTCGGTGCGCCCAAGCCCAAAGCCGCGCTGATCGCAGAAGTGGACAGCGCGCCGCAAAACCTGCGCTGGCAGAAACAGGACATCGCGTGCTGGGTGATCGAGTACCGGCGGGACGCGGACGTGATCGCGCGCACCTGGGTGCAAGTCACCGACGGCAAGGTGCTGCGCCAGGAAGCGTCCGAGGGCGGCGAGTCGCTCATGTTCGACCGGGAGGACTAGCGTGAAGGAACCTACCTCCTGGGGCGCCCTCGAAGAACCTACCCCCCCGGCCCCTCCCTGAAGGGAAGGGGTAGGGGGTTAGGTTGCCTTCGTGAAGTAACTACCGGACCGTTGTTTTCGTCCCTCCGGGGAGTTGGAGCTGCTCGCCATGATCCGAATCGACAACGTCACGAAGCTCTACGGCCCGAAGGTCGCGGTGCGAGACCTCAACTTGCACGTCCCCGCGGGCGAACTGTTCGCCTTCCTCGGGCCGAATGGGGCCGGGAAGACGACCACCATCAAGATGCTCTGCGGACTGCTCCACCCCACAACGGGGAGCGTCAGCATCGGCGGGTTCGATGTGCGTGCGCAGGGCGATCACGCCCGGGCGCTTGTCAGTTACGTGCCCGATCAGCCGTTCCTTTATGAGAAACTGACCGGGCGCGAGTTCCTCCAGTTCACGGCCGATCTCTACGCGATGCCGGCCTCTCGCACAGCCGACAAGATCGAAGAGGTGATCGACCTCTTCCACCTCGACGAGTTCGTAGACGACCTCACCGAGCGCTACTCGCACGGCATGCGCCAGCGCACCGTGTTCGCCGCCGCGCTCGTTCACGAGCCGAAACTGTTGATCGCCGACGAGCCGACGGTGGGGCTCGACCCGAAAAGTATTCGCGAACTCAAAGTGCTGCTCCGCAAGCTCGCGGCCGGGGGAATGACGGTGTTCCTCAGTACGCACACGCTGGACATCGCCCAGGAACTCGCCGACCGCATCGGGATCTTGGACCGCGGTCAGCTCCTCGGGTGCGGTACCATGACCGACTTGCGCAAGCAGGCGAACCAGGACGGCAGCCTGGAAGACTTGTTCATGAAGATCACCGAAGAAACTCCGGCTGAAGCCGCGACGGTCTGAGTTCTGTTCGCACTGCGAAATGTGCCGCCGCGAAGGTGTCTCATGCCCGTACCGCCGCGCTTGCGTCCGCCGACGCCATCGGTCGAGGAGTTCCGCGAGTACGTCGCGCTGTGCCACCGGATCGAGGACGCGACTTCCGACGAGCTGGCCCCGCTCCTCGGTCGGTGGAACGCACGAGCGGGGGGGCCGTACACGCAGTCCGATTTTCGGTCGTATTACAAGTCGATGGACGTTGAGACGTTCGTTGGTGGAATGCTGCTCGGTGCCCCGGCGTTTGTGCCTGATTTGACATACGCGGAGTTGCACCAAGTGCTGCAATCGGTGACGGATCAGGAGTTGTCCGAAGCGGTCGCGATGTACTACCTGAACTGGCTGGAAACCAATCTGCCGAACGCGAACGTGTCCGATTTGCTCTACTGGCCTAATCACTGGTTCAACAACGAATCACTGCTCCACGTTGAACTGACCACGGACCAGATACTCGCCTACGCGATTGCGAAATCGGGGCGGCTGTTCCCTGATGCGCCGACCGGCACTTCGATGCCGTACCCGATTCCTGGCCCCGATAGCTCTTGATGGGAATGATCTGTTGCTTTTCTTGTTCACTAGTATACAATTGATTAATTTCTGGTCTGTTGGAGCGGCGTTTGGGCGAACGACCGGTGTGAGCCGGCTGGTAAACGGAGAGCAATAACCCCTTGTTTGAGGGCGATATTGATTGTGGTTGTTAGCAGTCGTTCGCCAAAAATGGATGTTTTGAATCGGGTTGTTAGCAGATGTTAGCCTGTTTCGAGTGGTTCGAGGCGATGGTTTAGTGCCAAGTGGTTGTCAAATTAGTGGTTGCGGCGACGGTGCCGGGTCGAACGTCCGGAAATGTTAGCATTTGTTAGTCTCGCTGGCCGGAACGCTGTGGGGAGTCGAACATGGGTGCGGAAGTTCCCGCGGTCGCCGATCAGGGCGCGCTGTTTCGGCGCCTTCGCGCACAACTGTTTCGCAACGGTTTGCGCGTTGCCCTCGAGAACGGTCGCGTGCGGCTGTTCACCATGATCGCCACGAGCGGGGTGGTGGCCGCGTTCACGTTCGCGGTGAGCCTGTACCTGTTCAACCAGCTCGCGGTCAACAACATCCCGTTCAAGGGGGCCATCGTCGAAGCACTCTTCGACCTGCTGTTCTTCACGCTCGGTACGATGCTCATTTTCTCGACCGGGATCATCCTCTACGCGAGCCTGTACACCAGCCCGGAAGCGCGGTTCCTGCTCTGTTCGCCGGCCCGCGCGGACCAGATCTTCGCGACGAAATTTCAGGCCGCGGTGACGTTCAGTTCGTGGGGGTTCGTGGTGCTCGGGATGCCGGTCTTCGTGGCCTACGGCATCATGTCGAGCGTACCGTGGTACTTCTACCCGCTCTTGCCCGCGTACTTGTTCGGTTACGTGCTCCTGCCCGGCTCCATATCAGCCGCGGTGTGCTTGTTGCTTGTGCGGTACATGCCCCGGAACCGCAAACAGTTCTTCGCGCTCGTCGCCCTCGTTTTCGCGCTCGCGCTCGTGGTGTGGGGGTACCGGGTGGTGCTGAGTTTGAGGAAGTCGCTCGTCACGAGCGGCCGGGAACTGGATGACCTGATCGGGCAGTTCAGCCTGTTGCGGAGCAGCTTTTCGCCGAGCCACTGGATGACGAGCGGGCTGATGGCCGCGGCCCGCGGGAACGTGAGTGGGGCGCTCGTCCCGCTCGCGCAGGTCTGGAGCAACGGGCTTCTGCTCTTCGTGTTCGCGGCGTGGGTCGCGCGGCGCGTTTACCGCACCGGGTACGATCGCATTTCGGCGTTCGGGCGCGGGAAGAAGATTTACGGTACCAGCCCGCTCGACCGGGTGATGGAACTGCTCGTGTGGTACTTCGACAAACGGACCCGCGTGCTCGTGGTGAAGGACTTCCGCACGTTCCGGCGCGACCCGACGCAGTGGGCCGTGCTCGCCATTTTCGCGGTGCTCATGCTGATCGGGGCGAGCAACTTCCGCCAGTATTACTCCGCCGATATCGGGATCATGGACAAGTACGCGATCAGCCTCATGAACCTCTGCGGGACCGCGATTCTGATGTGTGCCGGCTTGAGCCGGTTCATCTTCCCATTGATCTCATTGGAGGGGCGGAAGTTCTGGATTCTGGGGCTCACGCCGGTCAGTCGCGATCAGATCCTGTGGGGGAAGTT
Source organism: Gemmata massiliana (assembly GCA_000531095.1). Taxonomy (GTDB): domain Bacteria; phylum Planctomycetota; class Planctomycetia; order Gemmatales; family Gemmataceae; genus Gemmata; species Gemmata massiliana. The sequence goes on from HG799467.1 coordinate 115,488, forward strand.
CGCGTTCGCCGCGACCGGGGCACTGATCGTGGCCGAGACGCTCATTCTGGTGAGCGACTTACTACTCACACTCCCCGCAGAGGCGCTATTGCTGCACGCGGTTGCGGTCGCGGTGGTGGCAATCGGCCTGAGTGCGCTGAACGTGGGGTTGGGCGCCTACCTGCCGACGTTCCGCGAAACGGACCCGTCGAAGATCGTGGTCGGGTTCGGCGGCACCGTGAACATGGTGGTGGGGTTGGCGTTCCTCGTCACAGTAATCGGTGTGATGGTGGTCCCGTTCCACGTCACTCAACTCGCGAAGGGTGCGACCGGGGGCGCGGCGAAAATCAACCCGTGGGTGTTCGTGGGCATCCCGATCGGGTTGATTATTGGTGTGCTCGCGACCGTGTTACCGCTGCGTTACGGGGCACGGTCGTTGCGTGAAATGGAGTTCTGATCGCTGGAGCGCCCGATGATCGGATCAGGCTTTGGGCCGGAACGCTTTCACCACGGCCTCGTTCGTAGTCAGGAACGGTCCGCCGATCAGGTCGATGCAGTAGGGGATCGCGGGCATCACTGCGAGCAGGCACTCGCGGATCGCGGACGGCTTGCCGGGAAGGTTCACGATGAGCGTTTTACCACGAATTCCAGCCGTTTGACGCGACAGGATCGCGGTGGGTACGGACTTCAGCGAGACCTGGCGCATGAGTTCGCCGAACCCCGGCAGGATCTTTTCGCACACGGCCTCGGTCGCTTCGGGTGTCACGTCGCGCTTGGCGGGTCCGGTGCCGCCGGTGGTAACGATGAGGCCGCACCCCTCGTCGTCGCTCATGGCTTTGAGGGTCGCTTCGATGTGCTCCTGCTCGTCCGGGATCACCAGCGCATGCGGCTGCCACTCGCACGTGAGGAACTCGGTCAGGCACTCGCGGATCGCCGGTCCGCCGCGGTCTTCGTACACGCCGTGACTGGCCCGATCGGAAACGGTGAGGATGCCGATGCGCATAGGAGAGGTCGGGTCGGGATTCGGGGAAAGAACCGCGTGAGCGATCGCACGCCGTGTAGTATAACCGCCCGGTGTCCCGAGACTCGCACTCTCGCGCCCCGAATTTCCATCCCGAACCCGAATCTTCATCATGCGCACCTGGTCCTTCTCCTCCGCCGGCGCACTGTTCTTCGGCCGGAACGCGGTCCGCATCCACCTCCGCGAAGCGTGCGAGCGGCTCGGCGCGAAGCGCGCGTTCATCGTGACGGACCCTGTTTTGGTGAAGGTGGGCTTGCTCGCACAAACGACCGAGCCGCTCACCGCGGGGAACGTGGCGTTCGCGCACTTCGACAAGATCACGCCGGAACCGGGCGTGGAACTCGTGCGCGAGTGCGTCGCAGCAGCGCGGGCCTTCGATCCCGATGTTGTCATTGGTTTGGGCGGGGGGAGCAACATCGATACGGCGAAACTCGTGTCGATGATCCTGGCCCACGGCGGCGACCCGCTCGATTACACGGGGGATTGTCGCGTACCGGGGCCGGTCAAGCCGCTCATCTGTATTCCGACCACCGCAGGGACCGGGTCGGAAGTCTCCGCGGCGGCCGTGTTTACTGATACCGCGAACCACATCAAGGTGAGCTGCCTCAGCCCGTTCCTGCGGCCCGCGTTCGCGATCGTCGATCCGCTGTTCACCGTGAGTTGCCCGCCGAAGGTGACCGCGGACTCCGGTATCGACGCCCTCACGCACGCGATCGAGGGGTTCTGCGCCGTTCACAACGATGAGTTCCCGCTGCCGAGCGGTGAGAAGACCGTTTATCAGGGCAAGAACCCGATGGCGGACTCAATGGCGCGTGAGACGTTTCGACTCGTCGGGACGCATTTGAGGCGCGCGGTGAAGGACGGGAACGATCTTGAAGCACGCGACGGCATGGCGCTGGCCGCAACTCTCGGTGGGCTCGCGTTCTCGAACGCGGGCGTCGCTCTCGTTCACGCGATGGAGTACCCGGTCGGCGGAGCGGTTCACGTTTCGCACGGAGCCGGGAACGGGCTGCTGCTGCCGTTCGTAATGCGCTTCAACCTGGAAAAGCGTGTGCGCGAAACGGCTGAAATCGGTCGCGCTTTGCTGGGTGAAACTGGCACGACTTCGGACGAGGTACTCGCCGAAAAAACGATCTCTGCGATCGAGCAACTTCGTGCAGACATTGGTATTCCGCTGCGCCTGCGTGACATTGGCGTGACCGAAGCCATGCTGCCCGGGTTCGCGTCGAAGGCGTTCGCCATCAAGCGGCTGATGCGCGTGAACCCGCGGATGCCGCAGAGCGAGGACGATATTCTCGGCATCTACCGGGCTGCGTTCTAAGCTACCGCATGAACACTCGCGGCCTGTTTGCAATTACTGTTTGTGTCGCGCTTGTGGCGTGGTTTTGGAGCCGCGGCGAGCGTTTCATGGCTGCGAACGGACCAACGTTTGATGAACCGGCCCACCTCGCGGCCGGTTATTCGTATTGGGTGACGGGCAGCGTTCGGCTCAACCGCGAGCACCCGCCGTTCTTGAAAATGCTCTGGGCCGCGCCACTCGTGTTCGGTGCGAACCCGCCGTACCCGTATGACGTTGCGGGTGAAACCAACAACGATCACTGGCACGTCGGGAACGCCTTCCTCTTCCAATCGGGGCGGGCACCGAACGAACTGCTGACACCGGCGCGCCGCGTCAATCTGGCACTGGGTGTGTGTGTGGTTCTGTTGGCGGGGTGGTGGGCGTTTCGACTGTGGGGGTCGTGTCTCGCGGGCGCCGGAGCGGTGGGATTCGCGGTGTGTGACCCAAATTTACTCGCGCTCTCGTGTGTCCTCTCCACCGACGTTGGGCTGACGTTGTTTACGCTGCTCGCGTGCTACTTCGTGTGGGAGTACGCGGCCGCACCGTCGCGCGGGTTGCTAGTTGGTGCGGGCGTGGCTCTGGGGCTCGCACTCGGGGCGAAGTTCTCGGCACTGGCGGTCGTTCTGGGGCTCGGTGCGGCCGGGGCGGTGTTCGTGCTCAGGGGCGGAAGGCTCGCCTTACCGAACGCTCCGCCCGACGCCCCCCGTGGGCGCGCGCTTATTGAGTTCGCGTTCCGGTTGGGGCTGATCGCGCTCGTGACGCTCGCCGCGACTTACGGCTTCGTCCACTTCGACCAGTGGGGGCGCGGACTGAAGTTTCAGCTTACGCGCGCCGCGCACGGTGGCGGGGTGATGTACCTCAACGGCGAACTCTCGCGCGCCGGTTGGTACCACTATTTCTTGGTTCTTCTGCCCCTGAAGCTGCCGCTCGGGTTACTCACGGGTGTGCTGCTCGTGGGCATTACGGGCCGGTTGACTCGCGCACCACGAAGCGCGCTCCTGCTCGTACCCGCGGTCGTATTCTTCGCCCTCGCATCGTACTCACGGGTCGATCTCGGTATTCGTGTCGTGTTGCCCGTTCTGCCGTTCTTGTACCTCATTGCGGCGGGACTGGCGGGCGGGGCTTGTGGCCGTGTCGCGGGCCGAGTTCTGTTTGCACTTTGCTTGGTGTGTGCGGGTGTTTCGGCCGCGCGAAGTGACCCGTACCCGATCGCGTATTTCAACGAATTGGCCGGTGGGCCGCGCGGCGGGCTTCGTTTCGCCGCGGATTCCAACGCGGATTGGGGGCAGGGGCTCCCCGCGTTGAAGGCGTACCTCGACGCACACGCACCGGACGTGATCTACCTCTCGTACTTCGGCACCGACCGACCCGAAGCCTACGGCATGCGCTATCAACCGTTACCGGCATACGGGCGCGTAGGTGTCCCGGGTGGTGAACTCGTTCCCGCGGACGCGCCGCGCCAGGTCGTTGTCGTGAGCGCGAATAACTTGCTCGGCATTTACTTGAACGATCCGGACACGTTTGCCTGGTTGCGCGCGCGCGCGCCGACGGCTATTCTCGGTGGCAGCTTGTACGTTTTTGATCTCACCGGCGACGCCGCGGCCGTCCGACGTGTGCGCGCGATCTCGGCGAAGTGACGCGATCGCGGTAGCCCCGGTGGGGGGCAAGGAACAACCATCAGGATCCGCTCGACCGAACTATGTCACCACGCTTTCGTTCGGCATTTGTGTTGCTCGTGGGTGGAGTTGTGCTCGTGTTCGTTGCGGACGGACTCGTGCGCACGCCCGGGCTCCTCGTACCGCGCGACTTTCTTGAGTACTGGTCCGCCGGGCGCGTAAACCTGCGCGGTGGGAACCCGTACCACCCTTCCGAACTATTCGCTGAGCAGAAGCGCGCCGATCCGACCCGCGCTGACGCGGTAATGATGTGGAACCCGCCCTCTGCACTCGCCTTGTACATGCCCCTCGGCGCTTGCGCGCCGCGGTGGGCCATGCTCCTGTGGATCGGGTTGCAACTGGCTGCTGTGTTCGTCGCTTGTGATCTGTTGTGGCGCGCGTACTGCCCGGTTCACCGCTGGTTCGCGGCGCTCGTGGCGCTCTCCTTCGTGGGGACGTGGTGGCTGGTCAGTTACGGTCAAAATACGGGGCTTCTTCTGCTGGGATTGGCCGGTTTCGTGCACTTCACGAAAAACGAGCGGCCGCTCGCGGCCGGTGCGTGTGCCGCACTCACCGCGCTCAAACCGCACCTGCTCGCGGTGTTCGGCGTGCTGCTCGTGACTGACGTGCTTACCCGACGCGGGCGCGCGACGCTCGGCGCCGGGTGTGCAGTGCTCGTGCTCGCCCTAGGGATCGCGCTGGTGGCGAACCCGCGCGTCGTTTCGCAGTTTATCGCGGCCGTGCGAACTCCGGAAGAGGGGGCTGTTCCGCTATCGGAATGGGCGCTACCAGTTCCGGCCTACTGGCTGCGGATGTGGCTCGCCCCGGGCCACTTCTGGGTTCAATTTGTGCCCTGCGTGGTTGCGTGTGCCGGGTTTCTGGGATACCGAGTGTACAAGGGAAACACGTGGGCTTGGACGCACGCGCTGCCGCTAATCTGCGCCGTATCGGTTCTCGCAACGCCTTACGGTGGCTGGCTCTTCGACCTTCCGATACTACTCTTGCCCGTACTCTGGGTGACGGCTCGGTTTGTTCGGAACGGCAACGTGGCTTCCCGCAGTTGCGATCGCGTGGTGGCAGGCCGCGATTACCGTCACTACATACGCGGTTCCCGGCGGATTGCACGGATACTGGTGGGTCGCGCCAGCCGTGCTGGTAACGTGCCTTTGGGGGCGTGCAAAGTGTTAGGGAAATCAGAAGGGAGAAGAGGGTACGAACAACTAGGGCAACTGGTTCTGGGACGATTCTGGGCGGTAAAAAAAACACAGCGAACATTGTAACTCGCTGCGGGCTTGAGATTATGAGTACACCCGAGAGGATTTGAACCTCTAACCCTCGGTTCCGAAGACCGATGCTCTATCCAGTTGAGCTACGGGTGCAAATACTTTCTTTTCAGTCACTTATGAGCTTTTCGTTTCACTCGCTTCACTTCGTTTGACACCAGTTGTGACCCCCAGTATCTTCGCAAATGACCAAGAGTGCGAGTAACACCCGTGGCCGAGTTACAACGGCTGCTCTCGATGAACAGCCGACAGGTTCATCGACGATTCTATCGCGCACACGTCCGCGAACAAGCCGAACAAAACCCGGGGCATTGCGGAGGTCACGTCGCGGTCGGCGCGGGCGCTTGCGTTAATTCCGCTACGGGGTAGGAAGTGCTGAAACTGTCATTGACGTAACTTCAGGGCAGGATGAGGTATGGCGCTCCCGCGATTCGTGCCCGAAGAACGCCAAGAGCTCCACGACCTTGCAGCTCAGTGGCCCCAAATTGTTTCCAAACGGACATTCGGGAACGGTGGACCAGGTCTTAATGTCGACTTCCGACCCTTGCAGCAGATCGCTACCACCGCCACGCAAGGGCCGACCGAAGGAACCTTCCACCTCCCGTCCCAGCAACAAGCCCAACGGCTCACTAGCGAACTGCCTTGTGGGACTGTGCAGTGTCGAGCGAGTGGCTCGCTGCCCCGACAGTCGCCGGGATTTTTCCCCCGCGAACGGTACTGGGGTTGGATGAACACGGTTGTAGCTCCTCTGTCCGCGAGCGAATCGGCACCGCGACCGCACGGTTCTCCTCGTTCAGCGGTGCCACCAACGCGGTTCGCATGGCAAACACTGTCGTCAGCGAGAGCCTGGTCGGGCGGCTCGCACATTGAGGTCGGAGCGGAACTCGTTGAGCGGCGCGACCGGAAGGTGGTCTCACGTCGCCGCCGGGAGTTGTCGGCTCGCGTGGCGGTGATCCCCGACGCTGTGGCACTCGGTGGCACGGCGTCGGGCGTTCACGCGGCCCAGAACAAGGATTCAAAGCGAATTAGCTGCGTTGGCCCTGGGGTGGGGGTTAGGTTCTTTCTCCGTGCTCCCATAGGCTTGTCTACGCGGTTCTCTTCACACGCACGTTACAGGAGCATCCATGTCCGATAAACCGCTCGCCGGGAAGGTCGCGCTCGTTACCGGAGGGTCGCGCGGGATCGGGGCGGCCATCGCCACCCGGCTCGCCGCGGACGGGGCGAAAGTGGTCGTCAACTATGCCCGGAGCGAGGCCGAGGCCAACGCCGTGGTCGCGGCGATCACCGCGGCCGGCGGATCGGCCGTGGCCGTGAAAGCGGACGTGGGAACCCCGACCGAGATCCCCGGGCTGTTCGCCGCCACGACAAAAGCGTTCGGCCGGCTCGACGTGCTGGTGAACAACGCCGCGATCATGCAGCGCACGTTCCTGACGGACGTGACCGCGGAATCCATCGACGCGCACTTCAACGTGAACGTGCGCGGGTACCTGCTCTGCGTCAAGCACGCGGCCGAGCTGATGACGGCCGGCGGGAGCATCATCAACATCGGCAGCGCGATCAGCCGGATGGCGTACCCCGGTGCGGTGGTGTACACGGCCACGAAGGGCGCGATCGACGTGATGACCCGCGTACTCGCGGCCGAGTTGGGGCCGAAGGGCATTCGCGTGAACGTGCTCGCACCCGGCTCGACGCGGACCGACATGAACAGTGAAAAGAGCGGCAAAACCAAGGAAGAGGAGCGCCAGGAGGAACAGGCGACCGCGCTGCGTCGGATCGGTGACCCGAAGGACATTGCGGACGCCGCCGCGTTCCTCGCGTCCGACGACGCCCGCTGGGTGACGGGCTCGTGGCTCGACGTGTCCGGCGGCATCCGGCTTTGATTTCGGCCCGGGCGGGGCGCTCGCGGGGTACCACGATGCCGGGGCACGTGTTCATCGTTCGCGGCGACGTTCGGCGCCTCGCTTGCGATGCGTGGCTCATCCCGTGCAGCCGCAGCGCGCGCCCCGGGTACGAGTGGTTCCCGCCGGACTACGCCGGCCCGCGCGAGGGGCGCCGGTTTGTCGACGGGCAGAGCCGCGTGCAACCGCTCATCGCCCCCGCACCGAACCGCCCGCAACCGTGGTTGTGCTGGATCGGGCGCGGCGGGCAGCCGGTGTCCTGGTACACCTCCGGCGCGGCCGAGTTCCTCAACACCGCCGCGACCGAGATCGCCACGAACGACCTTCCACCACTCTTTGGCCGTGCCCGTTCGCTGCTCGCGCTACCGGTCGTGGGTACGGGGCAGGGCGGTGGGGCGGAGCGGGCCGGCGAGATCGTTCAGGCACTTCTGCCAGAACTGGAAGCATTTACCGCGCGGACGTTCCCCGGAGAGCGGGAGTTCGATGTCGCGCTCGTGTGCTGGGATTCTGCCAGTCACGCCGCGGCCCAGGCCGAGCGCGTGCGCCGGGCGGACTGGCCCACGGACCTCACCGAACAATTGAGGGCCGAAGCCCAGCGCCTGGCCGCACACGCTCTGCGGGGCGAACTCGCGCTCTTTCTCGGTGCGGGGGTAAGCATCGCGGCCGGACTTCCCAGTTGGGGCGGGTTGCTCGACGAACTGGCGGTTCGGGCAGAAATGTCTCGCGAGGAGCGTGCCGCACTCGCGGAGCTACGCAACGCACTCGATCAGGCGACCGTGATCGAACGGCGCCTCAAAGCACGCGGGGGTTCGATCGGCCGAACGGTTGCTTCGGCTCTCGGCCCGCGCCGGCACTACGCTCTTGCCCACGCACTACTTGCCGCGCTTCCGGTCCGCGAAGCGATCACCACCAATTACGACCAACTGTTCGAGGACGCCTGGGCGCTGTCCGATCCCGACGGGTTGTCGGTGCTACCGGGCGCGATCAAACCGGACGCCCGGCGCTGGCTCCTGAAGATGCACGGGTGCCTCTCGGACCCAGACCGAGTGGTTCTAACGCGCTCCAGTTACACGCGCTACGACGAGCAGCTCCCGGCCCTTAGCGGAATGGTTCAGGCGTTTCTTGTCACGCGACACGTTCTGTTCGTCGGTTTCTCGATGACCGATGACAACTTCCACCGCATCGTGGACGCGGTGCGGCGCTTACGCGGGGAACACCGCCCTCCGGGGCACTTTGGAACGGCCCTATCACTCGGTGCGGGCGGATTGGCCGAAATGCTGTGGGACCAAGATATTCGGCGCGTGCGCATGGCCGATGTGCCCGAGACGATGGCGAACTTTGCGGCGCCCGAAGCGGCCCGGCGCCTGGAAGTGTTTCTCGACTATTTGGTGTCCCGGACGCGAGACGCGGCCCACCTGTTGGTCGGGGAGCGGTTCGATTCACTGCTGACGCCGGGAGAGCGCCAATTGCGGGACGCCCTGGTGCGCTTCGTGAAAGACGTGACCGGTGCCGACGCGAGCGCCATTCGCGGAACGGTCGCGTGGCCGCAGATCGAGCGACTGCTCCGCGGGTTGGGACTGGAGCCGCCCGACGGGGCACTCGTCAGCGGTTCCGGTGGCGAGTAAAATGTTCGTGTAAGGTCGGTCGGGCGCCGTCGCTCTCAATTTGCGTGTCCTTGCCCCGGTACCACGCCGAGCGGAATGATGAATATACCTTCTGGTGACCCGCCGCAGCTTTTTTTTAGTCCCCACCACACGCCGCCCCCGCGCTCCTCGTTGCGCCGCCGACTCGTTGCGATTAGTGGGTGGTGCTGTCTCGTGTTGGCGCTCGGTTTGTGGGGCGTTTTGCGGTTCGCGGACTCGTGGCCCGTGGCCACGGTCGTGATGTTCGCCCCGCTCCACCTCGTGGCCCTGCTCCCCGGCGCACTTCTCGTTGTTGCGGCGGCCTTTCACCGCCGGGCGCTGCGAACTCTCGTGCCCGCGTTCGTCATAACTGTTGGCCCGGTAGCGGAATTCTGTGTGCCGTGGGCCGGCGCGAGTGCGGACGGTGTGCCGACGGGTGCGCGGCTCCGCGTGCTCACCTGCAACGCGCACTACGCGCGCATGTCGGCTGCGCCGCTGGAGGCCCTTGTTGCGGACGCCCGGCCCGATGTCGTAGTGCTTCAAGAATGGAACTCGAAGAACCGGTCCGAAGTGCTCACCGCTCCCGAGTGGCACACGCACCGCGACAGCGGGCACTTTTTGGCGAGCCGCTACCCCATTCGTCGGGTCGAACCGCTCGGCAACCAGTCCGCCGGGACGCAGGGGTCCGTCACGCGCTACGCGCTGGACGCGCCGGCCGGGGCCGTCACCCTGTTCAGCGTTCACCTGGCCAGCCCGCGCGACGGTTTGAGTGAAGTGGCAAAGGGGGGGACGTTCGGGTTCGATAATATTCTCGCGAACAGTGAGTTGCGCTGGATCCAGTCGCGGAACTTGGCGGATTGGGCCGGGCGGGTGGACGGCCCGGTCGTCCTCGCGGGGGACTTCAACACGCCCCCGCACAGCGACATTTTCCGCCAGGTTTGGGGCGAGTACGAGAACGCCTTCGCGTCGGCCGGGTGGGGGTGGGGGCACACGTTTATCGTGCGCGTCGCGGCGGTCCGGATCGACCACGTCCTCGTCGGCGGGGGCGGGCGCGCGAGCGCGTGTTGGGTCGGCCCGAACATCGGGTCGCCGCACCGCCCGGTGATCGCCGACGTCGCTTGGCCGGTCGGCGGACTCAAAGCGCCTTGAAGCCGATCGCGTTCGGTCCGCGGAGCGCGTTTGTGCGTCGCACGAACCGGTGCCGCTTTTCATGCGGGAGCAAAGTCACGCACCCGCCGTCCGTTACCCAGAAGCCAATTTCCCTACACTCGAATCGATCGGATATTCGTACTTGGAAAGGTTCACATTGACAGTGCGCGTGGACCCGTTAAATTCAAGGAAGTTACGGTCCGTGTTAAATCCGCCAAGCGCCCAGCCCGGTTCGTGTTCCCCGGCTTCTTAATTGCACAGCCGATTCCAACCCGAGCCGGTTTGGTGTGGTTTTGCACGTTCAACCCGCGTGAGGATTCGCCCTGTCCGCGCTGATCGATCATTTGGCCCTGCTCGCCCCCGAACGCCTCGCGGATATCGATGGTCTGCGCGCGCGATTCGCGTCCGAAGAGCAGCTCACCACGGAACTCGTCCGCCGTAAATGGCTGACGCCGCTCCAGGGGCGCTGGTTGCTCCGGGGGCACGGGGCGCGGCTGTTCGTCGGCTCTTACGTTCTCGTCGATCGGATCGGTGAGGGCGGCATGGGGCAGGTGTTCCTGGCCCGGCACCGCTCGTTCGGGCGCCCGGCGGCGATCAAAGTGCTGCGCCCCGACCGCCTCGATAACAAACGCGGTCGCGCACGGTTCCTGCGCGAAGTGCGGGCACTGGGCCACCTGGACCACTCGAACGTGGTTCACGCCTACGACGCCGGTCTCATCGGGCGCGCGTGCTACTTGGTGATGGAGTACGTCCCCGGTCCGGACCTCGCTCGGGTGCTGGCCGCCGGCGAGCGGCTCCCGGTCGGGCACTCGTGCGAGTACGCGCGCCAGGCCGCGCTCGGGCTGCACCACATGCACGAGCGCGGCCTGATTCACCGCGACATCAAGCCGGGCAACGTGAGCCTTGCCGAAGGCGGGCGGACCGTGAAGTTGTTGGACGTGGGGCTGGTCAAGGAGCGGATGAACCCGGACGCCGATAGCGAGGTGCTGACGCAAGCCGGGTGGCTGGTCGGTACCGCGGATTACGCCGCCCCCGAGCAGGTTCTGAACGCCCGCAACGTGGGGCGCCGGTCGGACCAGTATTCACTGGGGTGCACCCTCTATCACTTGCTCGCCGGAGAAGTGCCGTTCCCCGGCAGTACGCCGGTCGCGCGGGCCTTGCGGCGCGTGACCGAGAACGTGCGCCCGATCCACGAACTGCGCCCCGATTTGCCCGCGGGTTTGTCGGAGGTCGTGGGGCGCCTGTTGGCGCGCGAACCGAAGGGGCGGTTCCCGTCCGCGCGGGCCGCGGCCGAAGCACTCGCCCCGTTCGCGACCCCTCTCGTGACGGCCGCGGCCGAAACGACGGTTCACATTTCGACGTGCCCCACGCTCCCTACACTCCCCACACTCGACGGTCCCACTGCGACCGAGTCCGAGCTTTCCACGCCCGCTGATGCCCCCGCCCCGCGCTCGGGGCAGTAGCGGCACATTTTCACGCGAGGCGCTCGTAACACCTTGGCGCGAACTACACACGTGCCCCGCGCCCGATGCCGTAGTAGGTGAACCCGAACTGTCGGAGCATTCGGGGGTCGTACACGTTTCGGCCGTCGAAGATCACGCGCTGGGCCAAGAGCCGCTTCATCACCTCGAAGTCCGGGTTGCGGAACTCGGCCCACTCGGTCACGACCACCAGTCCGTCCGCGCCCTCCAGCGCCCCATAAGGGCGGTCCGCGTAGTGCAACTTGTCGCCGTAAATCGCGCGCACGTTGGCGGTCGCTTCCGGGTCGTGGACCCGGACCTGTGCGCCCGCTTCGAGCAGGGCGTCGATGAGCGTCAGGGCCGGGGCCTCGCGGATGTCGTCGGTCCGGGGCTTGAACGCCAGCCCCCACACGGCCAGCGTCTTCCCCGCGAGCCCGTCGCCGTAGTGCGCGCGGACCTTCTCGAAGAGCACGAGCTTCTGTGCGTCGTTCACCGCGTCCACCGCGCGCATCAGTTCGAGCGGCAAGTTGGTGCGCCGGCCCATTGCGATGATCGCCTCCACGTCCTTGGGGAAACACGACCCGCCGTACCCGGGACCCGGGAACAGGAACTGGAACCCGATCCGCTGGTCGTGCCCGATGCCCTTGCGCACGTCGTTGATGTCGGCCCCGAGCCGGTCGCACAGGTTCGCCATCTCGTTGATGAAGCTGATCTTGGTCGCGAGCATCGCGTTGGCCGCGTACTTGGTCATTTCGGCCGATTCCGGGGTCATCACCAGGAACGGGCGCTCGGTGCGCAGGAACGGGGCGTACAGCTCCCGGAGCACCTCGGCCGCCTCGGGCCGGCGCGCCCCCACGACCACGCGGTCGGGCTTCATGAAGTCCTCGATCGCGGCCCCTTCCTTGAGGAACTCCGGGTTGCTCGCCACGTCGACGTGCGCGCAACCCTTCGCGGCCAGGCGCTCGGCGACCTTGGCGTTGGTCCCGACCGGGACCGTGCTCTTGGTGACCACGACGCGGGTTCCCGGTGGACCCGGGGGGGCGTCCTTGAGCGCCTCGCCGATCGCGTCCGCGACCGCGAACACGGCCGTGAGGTCGGCGTCGCCCTCGTCGGATTGGGGCGTGCCCACCGCGATGAACACGAGCCGGGCGGCGCGCACCGCCGCGGCCAGGTCGGGCGTGAACGCGAGGCGCCCGTCGCGCGCGTTTCGCGCGACCAGCTCTTGGAGGCCCGGTTCGTAGATCGGGATGCCGCCCTGCTGCAGGACCGCAATCTTCTTGGGGTTGTTGTCCACGCACACGACGTCGTTCCCGCTCTCCGCGAGACACGTGCCGGTCACGAGGCCGACGTACCCGGTTCCGATGATCGCAACTTTCACAATAAGGTCGCTCCAGGTGTATTCGGAGCGGCGATCTCTCCGAACCGGAAAGAGGCCCCGAACCGCGCGGCGAAGAGGGAATTTAAAACGGCACCGTTCCAATCGTCAACACGGATTGTGTCTCACTATTGTGTGGCGCGAATCGGGGACTTGGGGAGCCTGTTTAAAGAAACTCGCACAGTTTGCCAAGAAAGATCCGGGCGAAGAGCGCTAATGAGCGGGCACACAACTTTGTGAACTTCGAGGGACAAACGGCAGCGGGGTACGGGTGCTTTAACACACCCGTACCCCGCTGCCTGGCGCCGCGGCCCGCTGACCCGAGCCGCGATACTACGTCCGGGTTACCCGATGCCGCCCACGTCGTTGAGCCCGGCGAACAGTGTGCGGGCCGCGTTGCGGGTCGTCGAGTTCCCGTTCCACGCGAGGCCACTGGTCGCGGAGTTGTTGGCCGCCACGAGGATCTGCCAGACGGTCCGCACGCCCCCGTTCGCGACCCCGAAGAGCGCGCCGTTGGTGCCGATGTTGTAGAACTCGTCGGCGATGCCCGTGGTGGTGACCTTGAACCCGTAGTTCCGCGCGTAGGTCCCACCGGCCAGGTCGGAGTCGGTCGCGTACACGGCCAGCGCGGTCGCCAGGATCTGGGCCTCGAGCTTGTCCGTCTTCCCGGCCAGGGTCTGGAAGTACGACGCGACCTGTGCGTTCGTCTTGCCGCTGAGGTTGTAGCTGCTCGACGACCCGTACAGTTTCGAGAAGTTGTTCGCGAGCCAGGTGCCCAGGGCGGTCTTCGTGGACCCGCCGTTGAGCGACTTGATCAGGTTCTGGCCGCTCGAGCAGTTCCAGAAGTCGATCGAGGCCGTGTCGCAACCCGACACCAGGCTCCCGGCCACGTTCCCGAAGTTCACGCCGGTCTTGTTTTGACCGGTGGTGAGGGCGACGAGGGCCGGGGTCGCGCTCTGGACCCACCCGGACTGCTGGACCTCACGGACCCGGTAGTTCCCGGCGGCGAGGTTGTTGAACTTGTAGTACCCGTTCGCGTCGGTGACGGTGGCGGTTTCCCACGAGTCCTTGTACCCGTTGTTGTTGCCGTCGAGGTAGACGACCCAGCCCGACAACCCCTTCTCGCCGCTGTCCCACACCCCGTCGGCGTCCGCGTCGTTGAACTTGTACCCGCTGATCGTGCCGGCGTTGTCGCAGCAATCGTCCCCGCCGTTGTCCGCGCTCAGCAGGCGCTTCTGCGGCGTGTAGAAGATGTTGCTGTTCGCCGGCCCGAGCTTGTCGATCGCGAACCCGCAGACGAAGTCGACCTGGTAGTAGCAGTTCGGGACGCGGACCGTCAGCGTGTGGGTACCGGGACCGAACTCGTCCGTGTCCAGGTCGTAGATCTTCTGCTGGCTCGCCGTGTTCGCGTCGAAGTCCGCGCCCGGAGCCGTGTAGCTGACGAACGTGACCTGTTGTGTCTGCCCGGTCGGGACGTTGACCTTGAACGTGACGGTGATCAGGTCGCCCTCGCGGGTGCGCCCGCGCAGGTCGCTGACGGTCTCGCGCGTGCCGTCCGTGTGGTAGATCGTGTACGACACGCACGTGATCGTGTTCTCCACGCACGTGTCGCACGCCTCGGCGTTGGCGAAGTCGTACCCGGTGTAGCTCTTGCCCGTGGCGACCGCCACGGCGTAGTAGTCCGAGAGCGCCGGGCCGGTGCGGACGAAGCCCGCGGGGACCACTTCGCGGACGTAGTACGTCTTCGAGGACAGGCCCGTGAACAGGTAGTTCCCGTTCGCGTCGGTCACCGTCTGCGGCTCGCCCGCGTCGAGCCGGCCGTCGTTGTCCAGGTCGAGGTAGATCGTCACGCCCGCGAGCGGCGTGTCGGCCGGGGAGTAGGTGCCGGCCGTCTTGTTCAGGCCGTTCCCGCTCACGTCGAGGTACTTGGTGCCGCTGATCGACCCGCCCACCGCCGCGGGCGGGTTCTTGTAGTGGCTGAGGTCGCTGTCGCTGTCCCCGGGGACCGTGACGGTGGCCTTGTTCTCGTAAACGCCGGGCTTGACCTTCTGGAGGCACAGCGTCTCGATCTTGAAATTGTCGTCCGAGTCGCCGGTCTTGGCGGCGATGACGAGCACGTTGCCCGCGAGCAGGGCCGCGTTCAGGTTCGCGGTCCGGGTGCTCGACCCGCCCAGGTTGACCTCGGTGAACCCGAGGCTCGCCAGCACGCTGTCGCTGAGCGTGAGGTGGTTATTGAACGCGCCGGTCTTCGTGCCGATCCAGACCGTCAGGTCGCTGTCGCCCACGACGTAGCCGAGGAAGGCGGAGTCGATGACGACGCTTTCGGAGAACTCGAACAGCACGTAGTTGTCGCGCCCGTAGTTATCGACCGTGTGGGAGTTGCTGCTCCCGCTCTCGCTGGTGTCGGTGACGCCCAGCCCGCCACCGTAGCTGCCCAGGTACGCCGTGGACCAGGCGCCGGTGGTTTTGTCCCGGCTGAAGGCGCTGGCGTTGACCGACACCCCGGACGAGGTGAACGTGCGGACGTTGCCGGCCGTCCCGCTGACGGGACTGTTGCCCGAGAAGTCGAACGAGACGGACGAACCGGCTACGGGGACCGAGAAGTCCTGAACGGTACCGGTCGCCTTGTACAACCACACCTCGCCCGGTTCCAGGATGTTGTCGGAGTCGCCGGTCTGCACGCTCAGGAACGTGATCTTCCCGTTGGCGATCGAGAGGTCGTCGGACGTGAGGCCCGGCGTCCCGTTGTCGTCCACGATGGCGATCTGGCTGGTCGTGAACGCCACGTCACCCGTGTTCGTGACCTTGTAGGTCCAGGTGACGGTGGAACCCGGGGTGAGAATCGGCACGCCCGGGCCGTCCACGGCGTCTTCGTTGTCGTAGTCGGGGGCCGTCGTGTTGGAGTTGGTCGGCCCGTTCGTGGTCTTCTCGATATCGATGCCGGGGTTCGGCTTCTTGTAGTTATCGAAGTTCTTGCCGCTCGCGGTGCCGCCGCTCTGGACCCCGGTCCCGCCGACGGTGACCACGTACCCGGCGTTCCCACCCGTTTGCGTCCACCCGGCGGGGACCACTTCCTGGACGAAGTAGGTGCCCGGCGCGAGGCCCTCGAACGAGAACGTACCGTTGGCCGCAGTTACGGTGGTGGCAACGAGGGTACCCGCGGTCGAGGTGCCGGAGTACAAATTGACCGTAACCCCGCCCAGCACCACATCGTCCGAACCGAACCCGCAGCCGTCCATGTCTTGGAACTTGGTCCCGGTGATCTTCACCTTCTGGAAGTTCGCGAAGTTGTTGTTGGCCGACGTCCCGCCGCTCTGGATGCCGGTGCCGCCGACGGTGACGGCGTAGCCGCTGGTCCCGGTGGTCTGGACGTAGCCGTTGGGCACGACTTCCTGGACGAAGTAGGTACCCGGTGCGAGATTGCTGAACGAGAACGTACCGTTCGATGCGGTCGTCGTGCTGGCAACGAGGGTACCCGCGGTCGAGGTGCCGGAGTACAGGTTAATCGTGATCCCGCCGAGCCCGGCGTCGTCACTGGTGAACCCGTTGCCCGTCTTGTCGGTAACTTTCGTACCGGTGACGGACACCTTCTTGAAGTTGTCGAAGTTGTTCCCGGTGCTGTTCAGGCCGCTAGTGGCGGCGATGGTGTAACCCGCGTTGCCCCCGGTTTGGACGGACCCGGCGGGAACGAGTTCTTGGACGAAGTAGGTGCCGGGGGCGAGGTTATCGAACGAGTAGGTGCCGTTGGAAGCGGTCACGGTCGTGGCGACGGGCGTGGTGCCACCGTCTTTGAACAGGTTGATGGTGACGCCAGCGAGCGGGGTATCGTCGGAGCTGAAACTGTTACCCGTGATGTCGTTATACTTGGTCCCGCTGATCGTGATTTTCTTGAAGTTGGCGAAGTCGTTGCCCGAGGAGGTGCCCCCGCTGGTCACGCCGCCCTGTCCGATGACCACCACGTACCCGGCGTTCCCGGCGGTCTGCTGGTACCCGGCGGGAACGAGTTCTTGGACGAAGTAGGTGCCGGGGGCGAGGTTGTCGAACGAGTAGGTGCCGTCGGCGGCGGTGGTGGTAGAGGCGACGAGTGCCCCGCTCGCGTTGTTCTGGTACAGGTTGATGGTGACGCCACCGAGCCCGGTGTCGTCGCTGGTGATGCCGTCGTCGGTGCAGGACTGCGAAGCTTCTTTATGCTGTTGTACACCCACATGCGACGTCGTTCCCGCCCGCCGCAAGACACGTGCAGGTTCCCGAACCGTTTGC
>HG799467.1:132543-208421 GCA_000531095.1 Gemmata massiliana
CGTTCTTGAACAGGTTGACGGTGATCCCGGAGCGGGGTGTCGTCGGAGCTGAAGCTGTCGCCCGTGATGTCCGTGTACTTCGTGCCCGCGATCGTTATGTTCTTGAAGTTACCGAAATTATTACCAGCGGACGTGCCGCCGCTGGTCACACCGCCGGGACCGACGGTGATGGTGTACCCAGCAATGCCGGCGGTCTGCGTCGAGCCTGCGGGCACGAGTTCCTGGACGAAGTAGGTACCCAGATCCAGGTTCCCGAACGAGTAGGTGCCGTCGCTGGCGGTGGTGGTTGTGGCGATCAGTGCGCCACTGGCGTTGTTCTGGTACAGGTTAATCGTGATCCCGCCCAGGCCCGCGTCGTCGCTCGTGATCCCGTCGCCCGTCTTGTCGGTGAACTTGGTCCCGGTGATCTGACCGCGATAGAAGTTCGCAAAGTTATTACCGGAAGACGTGCCCCCGCTGCCCACGCCGCCTTGTCCGATGACCACCACATAGCCGGCACTTCCGGCCGTTTGTGTCGCACCTGCGGGCACGAGTTCTTGGACGAAGTAGGTACCGGGCGCGAGGTCGCCAAACGAGTACGCACCGTTGGCCGCAGTTACGGTGCTGGCAACGAGTGTGCCCGCGGTCGAGTTGCCGGAATAGAGGTTGATGGTGACACCACCGAGCCCGGTGTCGTCGCCCGAAAGCCCGTTGCCGGTGAGGTCCGTGTACTTGGTCCCGGTGATCGATCCCTTCTGGAAGTTGGCAAAGTCGTTGCCCGAGGAGGTGCCCCCGCTGACCACGCCGCCGGGTCCGACAGTGATGGTGTAGCCCGCGTTTCCACCGGTCTGGACGTATCCGCTGGGGACGAGTTCCTGGACGAAGTAGGTGCCGAGGTCCAGATCCCCGAAGGAGTACGTACCGTCGGCCGCGGTTACGGTGCTCGCGATCAGAGTGAGTGTGGACGTTGCCTTGTACAGGTTGACGGTGACGCCACCGAGCCCGGTGTCATCGGCGCTGAGTCCGTTGCCGGTGAGGTCGGTGACCTTCTTGCCGGTGATCTGGCCGTGGTAGAAGTTGTCGAAGTTGTTGTCGGCGCTGTTCAGGCCGCTAGTGGCGGCGATGGTGTACCCGGCGTTGCCCCCGGTCTGCGTGGCGCCCGCGGGCACGAGTTCCTGGACGAAGTAGTTACCCGGCCCGAGGTTCTCGAACTTGTACGTGCCGTCGGCCCCGGTCACGGTGCTGGTGACGAAGCTCCCGTTCTGGTACAGGTTGATGGTGACGCCGGCGCGGGGGGTGTCGTCGGAGCTGAAGCTGTCGCCCGTGATGTCGGTGAACTTGGTCCCGGTGATGGTGACCTGTTTGAAGTTGGCGAAGTTGTTGCCGGTGGCGGTTCCCCCGCTCTGGACCCCGGTGCCCCCGACGGTGACGGTGTCGTCGGAGCTGAAGCTGTCGCCCGTGATGTCGGTGAACTTGGTCCCGGTGATGGTGACCTGTTTGAAGTTGGCGAAGTTGTTGCCGGTGGCGGTTCCCCCGCTCTAACTTCGTATAATGTATGCTATACGAAGTTATTACGCTGGTGCCCGCGGGAACGGTGGACTCGTATAACTTCGTATAATGTATGCTATACGAAGTTATTACGCGACGAGTGCCCCGCTCGCGTTGTTCTGGTACAGGTTGATGGTGACGCCACCGAGCCCGGTGTCGTCGCTGGTGATCCCGTCGCCGGTGATGTCGTTGACCTTCTTACCGGTGATCTTGGCGAGTTGGAAGTTGTCGAAGTTGTTGCTGCTGCTGACGAGGCCGCTGGTGGCGACGATGGTGTAGCCCGCGTTGCCCCCGGTCTGCTGATACCCGGTGGGCACGAGTTCCTGGACGAAGTAGTTGCCCGGGCCCTGGTTCGCGAACGAGTAGGTGCCGTCGCTGGCGGTGGTGGTGGTGGCGACGAGGGCGCCGTTCTTGAACAGGTTGACGGTGATCCCGGCGAGCGGGGTGTCGTCGGAGCTGAAGCTGTCGCCCGTGATGTCCGTGTACTTCGTGCCCGCGATCGTTATGTTCTTGAAGTTACCGAAGTCGATACCGGTGATGTTCGAGCCGCTGACCGTTCCGATGTCGCCCGGGTTCGCCGTGATTTGGGTCCACCCGGCTTGGTTCACTTCGCGAACCCGGTAAATGCCCGGGGTGAGGTTGGTGAACGAGTACGAGCCGTCGACCGCGGTGAGCGTAGTGGCCAGTACATTGTCGTTGGTATCCAGTAACTGGATCGTCCAACCCAACAGACCGCTCTCGCCACCCTCGCGCGTGCCGTTGCCGTTCACGTCCTCGAACTTCGTTCCGTGGATCTCGGCCTTTTGTTCCGGGCTCGCGGTGATCGTGTTGAGGTTGTTCAGGCTCAGGTTGATCGGGGTGCTGTTCTTGAATACGAGCCGGAGTTGCGTCGTGGACGAGTAGGGGACCGTGTCGCTCACCACGAGAGACCCGCTCGCCGGGATGATCTTGGCGCCAGTCGTGTCGCCGGTTGTCCCGAATAGTGTGTTGCCGTCGTCGACCCACGTTTGTGCGGTCACGGTCCCGCCCGAGGGGGTCGAACCGGTGAAACTGTAAACGAGCGTTTGGGGCGCGGGGGCCGTGGTGAGGTCGTCGAGACTTGCCTGGACGACGATGTCGTGCCCGACCGTGGCCGAAGCCGCCGCGGTACCCGTAACGGCTAAGTTCAGGGTCGTGCTCGCGGCACTGGTGGACCCCAGGGACGAGGCCTTGATCGAGATGGCCCCGATGTTCACGCCGATGGTGCCGGCTAGTGGGTCGGTGTCGTTGATGCTTCCGTCGGTGACAGCGGCCCCGAAGGTCGCGCCGCCGTTGGTACTGAACCGCAGCGCGAACGAGGGCACCAAGCGGTCTTCGAGTTGTTCGATGGCGAGGGGCTTGAGGCGCCGCGTGCGCACCGGGCGCCGCCCGGTACCGGAAATCGTCGAGTGGAGCCGCGAAAGGAACGTCTTCCACGTAGGCGTCATGACGGAGGTTCCTGAATCTGGGTGAGGGCTCTAAGGGGGAGCCACAGTGTTGAGTGCTTTCGTCAACCGCCTGAACGGACACGCGATTGGCGGAAGCGTCCAAAAATCAAAAAAACGAGCTGCGGCCGAAGCGGGCCGCAGCTCGCGGGCAAACAAACGTCCGATTCCGTGGAAGCACGCTTCCCGGAGCCTGATTCATCGCACTATCTGAAGCGGGTTTGATTCGACGCGGCGGCGCGCCCGACGTTAAAAATTCAGAGGGCCAGAATCCCCTTGGTGCTCGGGTTGAGCACCAAGGGGAGCCGGTCTCGGTGAGCGGATCGTTACGCCACCGGCGCGGCGAGGTTCCGGCGGCGCAGTCGCGCGATGCCGAGGAGCGGCAACCCGCTTAGCACCAAGACGATCCCGGCGGGGGCCGGGGTCGGGGTGACCACGTTGTCGATGTCCGCCCCGAGATTCACTTCTTTTCTACCTTCCGTGGCGATGGTGATCTGTGTCGTCAGGGAGTACGGTACGTTCCCCGTGAAACTTCCAACGAAGTCGGGGGTGATCCCGTTGCCCGGGACAATGCTCCCGGTGGTGAAAGTGCCTGGGATTCCAAACAAGTTGTTGGCGTCGTCTACCCACGACTGCCCGGTGAAGGTCGCCGTCCCCGTGCTGGTGCCGCCGGTGAACTTCGTGGTCAGCGTTTGGGGCGCGGGGGCCGTGGTCAGGTCGGTCACCGTTGCCTGAATCACGATGGTGTGCGTTTCGCTGCTCGGGATGAAGGTACCGGTCACGTGCAGGTCGAGGAGCGAAACCGTCGGGTCCGTGTAGCTCGACGCGGTGATCTTCAGGCCGGCAACGGAGTCGCCGTCGTTGATCGTGATGAACGTGCCGCCGTCGATGCTGTACTGAATGGCGAACGCGGCCTGCGCCTGAGTCGGCGCTCCAAAAATAGCTGTGCCGACCAAAACGGCGGCCAGCACGCGCAGAACATTTCGGAAACGACTCATCACAGGAGCCTCCTCGGGGAATCGGCGGGGAACGGGAACCGCGACACCGAACGCGGGGCGTGAGGGGCACGTCCCGCGTTACCTTTCTTGACGCGCCGAACGTGCCGCGTTTGGGGGCATCGCCGTTCGGTGTTGGCCACCAACACCCACCGTGAACCGCGAGCGGTCACAGTGACTTGCGCCGAAGGTCAAGTCCCACGCAGGGCGCGGGAAACGAGCAGTTTACCACGACGAGGAATAACCTTCCCAAAGCAGTAAACACTGCCGAAAGAAGCGTTAGCATCGGCATGGGCGAATCCGGGTTGGGGCGCATCAACTCCGGCGGGCTACCGCGCCAAGCAGGCGACGGGCTAAGTTCGTAACTGGTGTTTGGGGCACCGTTGTGTGAGTGAGTATAGCAATTGCAAGTTACACGAGTTAAGGGGGATGTGCGAAAATTTCTAGCATGCAGCAACCATCTTAGGCGGGTACGAGTTGCGGCACCGTATCCTATGTTCGTTTCTACAAGTCGTTTGTCACTAAATACATCGGGTAGTTGGCCCGTGCACGAGAGCAGCCGGAGAGTACAGAACTTGCTGTTGCGCGCTTCTTTTTGGCAACACATTAACCGCTGCTCCGGGGCTACCGCGCGAGGCCGACCGGTCCGATTTCGGAAGGAGTTACACGCCCGTGTCCTTTTGTGAAGAGATTCTTCACTGATGGAGCTGGAAGAGGCGGGTGCGCTCTTGGGTTTGAAATGGTGGTAGGTCGAGGGGGAAATCGGGGCCGGGCGCTCGGGGTAAGCCGGCTTGTTCTGCTCGGGCGGGAAGGTTATAACGCCGCGCTCGGCGCCCGCGAACTGTGGGTTCCGAGGTGAGTGGGGAGAGTTGAGACCGATGCGGAACTTCCGGCGCAGCGTGTGGTTCTCGTGGCCGTACCGGCAGCGGTTGGTGGCGTCGGTCTTTTGTGCGCTGGTCGTGGCCGTTCTGTGGAGCGTGAACCTCGGCGCCATTTACCCGGTGCTCAAGCTCCTCAGTTCCGGCAAGAACCTCCAGCAGTGGGTCGACGAGGAGATCGCGGAGCAGCAGAAGCAGCGCGAAATTCGCGCGCGGGAGGTCGCGAACCTCAACTTCGCGCTGGCCACACTGGAAACCAAGCCGGACACCCCCGAGCGCGAGAAACAGAAGCGGAACTACTCGGCCGACCTCGCCCGCGCCACGGACCTGCAGGACTACCACGCGAGTTGGGACTACCGCTACCAGTGGCTGCGCGCGAAGCTGATCCGGTACATGCCGACGGACCGGTTCGAGGCGTTCCTGTGGATCATGGTGGGGGTGCTGGTCTGCGTGGTCGTGAAGGGCGTGTTCGAGTTCCTTCACGAGTCCCTGGTCGGCTGGGTCACGAACCGCACCCTGTTCGATTTGCGCAACTCGTTCTTCCGCCGGGTCGTTAGGCAGGACGTGCGGCAACTGTCCTCGGCCGGGACCACCGATCTCATGGCCCGGTTCACCAACGACACGGAGCAGATCGGGTCCGGGGTCAAGGTGCTGTACGGGCGCGTGGTCGCCGAGCCGCTCAAGGCGGTCGCGTGCTTTGCGGCCGCGTGCTTCATTTGCTGGCAGCTCGCGATCACGTTCGTCGTGGTCGTCCCGCTCGCGCTGTACGTGCTCATGCGCGTGAGCAAGGCCATGCGGAAGGCCTCGAAGAAGGCGCTCCAGCGAATGTCGGCGATGTACAAGATCCTGAACGAGACGTTCGGCGGGATCCGGGCGGTCAAGGGGTTCACGCGCGAGGCCCACGAGCGGCGCCGGTTCCGGCAGGCGAACTACGAGTTCTACCGCAAGGCGCTGCGGCTCGTGAACATCGATGCGTTCACCAACCCCGCGATCGAAATCTTGGTCGTACTTTCGGTCGGGCTGGCGCTCGGGGCCGGCGTGTATCTGGTGGTCAGCCAGAACACGCACATCGGCATTTTCCGCATGTGCTCGCAGCCGATCAGCTTTGAAACGCTGTTGCAGTTCTACGTGTTCCTTGCGGCCATCGCGGACCCGGTGCGCAAACTGTCGAGCGTGTACACCAAGCTCCAGGGCGCGGAAGCGGCGTCGGCCCGGATCTTCGAGCTGTACGACCGCGAACCGACGATCCGCGGGAACGCGGACGGCCCGCGCCTGACCGAAGTGAAGAAGCGGATCGAGTTCCGGCACGTCTGCTTCGCGTACAACCCGGCCGCGGATACCCCGACGCTCGACAACGTGAGCCTGACCGTCAAGGCGGGCGAGACGATCGCGGTGGTGGGCGGGAACGGGTGCGGGAAGACGACGCTGCTCGCGCTGCTCCCGCGGTTCTTCGACCCCGATTCGGGCGCGGTGCTCATCGACGGCGTGAACCTGCGCACCGCGCACCTGCGCTCGCTCCGCAAGCTGATCGGCGTGGTCACCCAGGACACGCAACTGTTCGACGACACGGTGCTGGCCAACATCGCCTACGGCAAGCGCGGCGCCACCCGCGACGAGGTGATCGCGGCCGCGAAACAGGCCCGCGCGCACGAGTTCATCGAGAAGAAAGAGGGCGGGTACGACGCGCTGATGGGCACCGCCGGGAGCAACTTCTCCGGCGGCGAGCGCCAGAAGGTCGCGCTCGCGCGGGCCATCCTCCGGAACCCGCAGATCCTGATCCTCGACGAGTTCACCAGCGCCATCGACATGCAGAGCGAGATCGACATTCACGACGCGCTCAAGGAGTTCGTGAAGGGCCGCACCACGTTCCTCATCACGCACAAGCTCCACACGGTGCCGGAGATCGCGGACCGCGTGGCGATAATGGACGCCGGCCAGTTGCTCGACTTCGGCACTCACGCGGAACTGCTCACGCGGTGCGAATCGTACCGCCGGCTGTTCGAGTCGGTGCAGATGTGGAAGACGGACGCGGCCGCGCCGGGCGGTACGAAGGAGTCCGCCCCTCTCACCGAAACGCCCAAGCCCTCACACCCGACCCAGCGCGGCGCGGCATGAGTAGCGTTCCGTTAACTCTCGGTCGCAGCACGTCGAATCGGTTCGTGCTGCGATGGTTCCCGTTCGTCACGTCTGCGGTTCCCGTTCTCGCGCTGATCCTGTTGTTCTTCTTCCAGCTCGGTGCGCGCGACCTGGTGAGCAGCCACGAGGCCCGCGCCGCGCAGAACTCGCAGCGCATGCTCGACACGGGCGAGTGGGGGCTGCCCACGCTCTTCGACGAGCAGCGCGACCTTCAGAAGCCCCCCGGTTACTACTGGCTCGGCGCGGTCGCGGGGTATTTGGACGGCGGGCGCGTGTCTCCCTGGGCCGCGCGCTTTCCGGCCGCGGCGAGTAGCATTCTGGCGGTGCTCCTCGTGTACGGCTTTCTCCGGCGCGAAAGCGGGAAAACCACCGCGCTCGTGGCGGCGGTCGCGCTTGCCACTGCGAACCACTTCATCACCATCGGGCGCACCGCCCGTATCGACGTTCCGCTGACGTGTGCCGTGACGGTGGCTCTATTCGCGTTCTACCGCGGAACCACGGCCGGGGTGGGCACACGCGCAGCAAGGAGGGAAGGGTGGTTCGTCCTCTCCGCGCTCGCGGCTGGCTGTGCGGTGTTGCTCAAAGGCCCGGTGGGATTGGCTCTGATCGGAAGCACCGCGGTCGCGTTCCTGATCGCCGAGCGGTCCGCAACGGCGCCCGCGGACCGCGCCCGTCTGCCGCCGCTCTCGGCGATTGTGGGCGTGATCGTGGTCGCGCTCGTCGCGGTGCCGTGGTTCGTGTGGGCACAGCACGCGACGCGGGGCGAGTTCGTGCGCGTGTTCTTCTGGCACCACAACGTCGAACGGTTCGCGGGCACGTCCGAGGCGCTCGCGTCGCACCCCTGGTGGTACTACGGTCCGCGGTTCGCGATGGCGTTCCTGCCGTGGACGCTGCCGCTGGTGCCGCTCGTGTGGTGGGGACTGCGGTCCGGCGTTTGGAAAGAAGACCGGGCCTTCCGTTTGGGCGTGTTGTGGCTCGTGGTAATGGTCGCGGTGCTGTCGGCGTCGCGCTTTAAACGTGCGGATTACCTGCTGCCCGCGTTCCCGGGAGCGGCCATTGCTCTGGGCTGCGCGGCCGCGCGCTGGCTCACGTCGCGTGCCGATGCGCGGTCCGCGGTGCGTGCGAAGTGGGGATTCGGGGCACTCGTGGCGGGCGCGCTCGCGGTGTGCCCGGTCATGTGGATCGTGGTCGAACCGGCGGAAAACGCCCGACAGGAGAAGCGCCCGTTCGCCGCTGCGATCCGCGAATACGCTCCGAAACCGCAAACAATTCTGCTGTTTCGGGCCGAGTCGCATTTGCTCGCCTACCATCTCGGTGCGCCGCTGCATACTTTGGTGGAGTGGGGCGAACTGAGGGAAGTGCTCGCGGTGCCCGGTCCGCACGCGGTCGTGATGCCGCCCGAGTACGTGGACGAGGCCGAGCGCATCACCGGCCGAAAACTCGTGCCGGTCGCGACGCTCGCGGACTTCACCTCCGTTCGACCGCCCCGCCCGCTGGTGTGCCTCCGCACCGCGGAGTGACCGGGTGAACCCCTCCCCGTTTGCTCCGCTCGCTGTTCCTCTGCCGGGAGCTGCGGACAGCGTTTCGTTTTGCCCCCTTCCTCCCAGTGGGGAAGGCGGGGGGTAGGTTCTGTGCTCCTCCATCTATGGCCAAACCTACTACCCCACACGACGGCGTGACCGTCGTCGTTCCGGTTCACAACGCGGCCGCGCAGCTCGAAAAGATGCTGCCCGCGTGGGGACTGGTGCTCGGTAAACAGAACCGGCCGTACCAGATCATCGTCGTGAACGACGGCAGCACCGACGGCACCGCAGCCACCTTAGAGAAGCTCGCACCGCGGGTCTCGCACCTGCAAGTGCTCACGCACGACGCCCGCCGCGGGTTCGGCGCGTGCCTCCGAACCGCGCTCGCGGAAGCCACACAGCCACTCTTCATGTACGCGGGGATCGATAACCAGTACACGCCGAACGACATCCGGTCGATGCTGGAGCGGATCGAGCTGCGCGACGAGATCTTCGGCAAGCAACCGGACCTCATCAGCGGGTTCCGCGCCGGCCAACCGCGCCCGACTCTTGTGAAGGGGATCAGCTTCCTGTGGAAACTGTTCTGGCGCGTGTTCGCGGGGCTACCGATCGTCGATTCGCCGCCGTGGTACGGGTGGGGGCAGTGGTGGTACAAGAACCGCGCGAGCTGGGTCTTCGGCGTGCCGCTGGCGGACGTGAATAGCGAGTTCAAACTCTATCGCACCGCGTTCCTGAAGCGCGTGCCGATCCAGTCGGACGGGGACTTCGTTCACGTCGAACTCGTCGCGAAGGCGACGTTCCTTACCAGCATCATGGACGAGATCCCGCTCACCCCGAAGACCGAGCCGTTCCCGCCACTCGGTTCGGTGTCCGCGGACCGGAGCAAAGTGTTCAGCGATCCGAAGTTCGCTTTCAACACACCCGCTGAAGTGAAGCCGCCGGAAACGGGGAACGCGCCCACCGCGCCCGACGTGCCCGCGACGGAGGCGAACGCCGGGGGACTCGGTTCCCCCGGTTCTCCAGTGCCCGCGTCATGAGTGCGCCCGCGCCTCTCCCGCGCATTCTGTTCATCACCGGGAAATTGGCAGAGCCGGCCCTTCGGCGCGTCGTGGAAGAACTCGCACCGAAGGCCGCGTTCGAGCCGCACGTCGCGGTGCTCCCGATCACCGTCGCGGCGCTGATGACGACCAACTGGGTCTCGCGCCACCTTCCACCACTGCCGCCCGATCTCAATCGCGTGATTCTCCCCGGGTTCTGCCGCGGGGAAATCGAGGACGTGTCGCGCGCGGTGGGCGCTCCCGCCGAGCGCGGACCGACCGACCTCCGCGACCTGCCCGAGTTCTTCGGCAAACAGTCCGCTCCGCGCGACTACGGGAAGTACGACATCGAGATTCTCGCGGAGGTGAACCACGCCGCGAAGAAGTCGCTCGATACGATCGTGCGCGAAGCCCGGCGCTATCGCGATAGTGGCGCGGACGTGATTGATCTGGGCTGTGATCCCGGTCCCGCGTGGGGCGGTGTGGGCGACGTGGTCCGTGCCCTCCGAGCCGACGGGTTCCGCGTATCGATCGACAGCTTCAATTCGGACGAAGTGGACGCCGCGCTCGCGGCCGGTGCGGAACTCGTGTTGAGCGTGAACGGCACGAACGTCGAGCACGCGCGCCGGTGGCACGCCGCGTACCCGCACGTCGAAGTCGTTGCGATCCCGGACACCCCGAGCGATTCGGACAGCCTCGAACGCACGGTCGACGTTCTTCGCGGTATCGGGATCAAGCACCGCCTCGACCCGATCCTCGAACCGATCGGGTTCGGGTTCGCGGCCTCGCTCGGGCGCTACGTCGATTCGCGGCGCCGGTTCCCCGACGCGGAACTGATGATGGGCGTGGGGAACCTCACGGAACTCACGGACGTCGATTCCGCCGGGCTGAACGTACTGCTCGCGGGGTTTTGTCAGGAACTCGGCATTCGCAGCGTGCTGACGACGGAAGTCATCAATTGGGCGCGCTCGTCGGTGAAGGAGTTCGACCTCGCGCGCCGGCTCGTGTTCCACGCGGTCCGCGAGAAGGTGCTCCCGAAGCGCCTCGAACCGGGCTTGGTGATGCTCCGCGACCCGAAGGTGCCCGAACAGGGCGAGGATCTGCTGCAAGAACTGGCGCGCCGCGTGACCGATCGGAACTACCGCATCTTCGCGGAGCGCGGGGAACTGCACGTTATCAACGGGAGCACGTACTTGCGCGGCACGGACCCGTTCGCGCTGTTCGCGCAACTCGCGGCGAACGACCCCAAGCTCGACCCCGCGCACGCATTTTACCTCGGCTACGAATTCGCCAAAGCCGTAACCGCCCTCACTCTCGGAAAGGCCTACACGCAGGACCAGGCCCTGCGTTGGGGCTTCCTCACCGTACCCGAGACGAGTCACCGCAATTCGGGCGACCACACCCGGGGGTGAATTCCCGGATTTCGCTTTGGGGCGCAAACACCGTGCGTTGTTTTCGGACCCCGAAGGGGGCACCGGTAATAGCCCGGGGTTTCAACCCCGGGTGTGGGCTCCGGGTCGTGCGTTATTTTTGGATCCCGAAGGCGTCACTCCGGGGTGGCTCGTCTCCGCAACCCGGGTTGAAATCCCGGGTACGAGAGCCCATTGCCGGCCCCGCATGGTGTTTCGGGCGCCACCGGGCGTGGCTCGTCTCCGCAACCCGGGGTTGAAACCCCGGGCTATTACCGGTGACCCCATTCGGGGTCCAAAAGGCATTGTGTTTCGGACCCCAACGGCGCCACCGGGCGTGGCCCGTCTCCACAACCCGGGGTTGAAACCCCGGGCTATTCCCGGTGACCCCCTTCGGGGTCCAAAAGGCATGGTGTTTCGGACGCCAACGGTATCACCGGGCTACTCCCGCTGGGCAACCTCGGGTGCGAACTTCTCAAATGAGGATTCTGATTTTAGACTTTATGACGCGAGGTGCTTCTGAGTGACGAATACCTGTTTCCCTTTGCTCGTCTAATACGTTGGCGTAAACTGAGTTGGTTCCCGAACGGCTCACGCGGGCCGTTTCGCTCGTATCCCCCTTCACCGTAAGGACGCCGCAATGCGCCTGCTTTGTGCCGCCGCGCTGTCCTTGTCCGTGGGCCTGTGGGTCGCCTACGCACAAGACAAGAAGCCGGCCGATGGGCCGAAGACCGACCGGGCCGAGAAGTTCGCCGCCCTCAAGAAGAAGTTCGAGGACGAGAACAAGGAACTCGCGACCCAGCTCTCGAAGGTCGAGAACCCCGGCGACGCGCGGGCGATTCAGGGCGAGATGAAGGAGCTCGTGCTCCTCACCGCGGGCAAGGCGTTCGAGATCGCGAAGGACGACCCGAAGGACGACGTCGGGTTCGATGCCGCCGCGTTCGTCGTGCAAATCGCGGGGCGCATCGGTGCGAACAACGAGGACGTGGACAAGGCGACCCAGATGATCGCCCTGCACCACGCGGCCAGCGCCAAGGTCCGGGACCTGCTCGTTCCCGCGATGCGCCTGGGCGAACCGGGCGACAAGCTCCTCAAGGCCGTCTCCGAGAAGGCCACCGACAAGGACACGAAGGGCGTCGCGACGTTCATCCGCGGGTACAAGATCGCGCAGGCGATTGAAGAAGAAGAGGACGAGAAGCAGATCGCGCTCATGGTGAAGGACGCGACCGCCATGCTGGAACTGGCCGCGAAGGAGGCCCCGAACGCGAAGATCAACCCGTCGGCCCCCAAGAGCCCCACGGTGGGCGACCTCGCAACCAAGGAGATCGAGAACCTGAAGGCCGTGACCTCGGTGGTCGTGGGCAAGGCCGCACCGGAAGTCGAATCGATGACCCTCGACGGCAAGAAGGTCAAGATCTCCGACTACAAGGGCAAGGTCGTCCTGTTCGACATCTGGGCCACGTGGTGCGGGCCGTGCAAGGCGATGATCCCGCACGAGCGCGACCTGGTGAAGAAGATGGAGGGCAAGCCGTTTGAGCTCATCAGCGTGAGCGCGGACAACAAGAAGGAAACGCTCGAAAAGTTTCTGGAAGGCGAGAAGATGCCGTGGACCCACTGGTGGGACAACGGCCCGGAAAGCCCGGTGCTGAAGAAGTACCGCGTGCGCGCGTTCCCCACGCTGTACGTGATCGATCACACCGGCGTGATCCGGCACAAGTGGGTCGGCAACCCGGGTAACGACAAGGTCGACGCGGCGATCGAGGAACTGGTGAAGGCCGCGATCAAGGCGAAGGGCTAATAGTGCCTTTGTAACGAGTTTCCCCAGCCAGTAGTTCCGAGAGATTTGGTAGTGCCGCACGGGAGTTCCTAAGCTCAATGTTCTCAGACACTTGAACGGGACGCTCCCACGCGACGTGGTTACTCTGCGGTCACCCCGACGGTGGTCCACGCACTGACGCGCCGGACCTTGGAACGGGTCCTCAATTGGACCGACTACAAGGGATCCGCCACCTGGGGCCAACTGATCGACGTGGTGCTGTTAGTGGCGGCCGCTACCCAGACCCTGTTCGCGGTGGCGACCCGGTACTTCCACTCCTCGCACGAGACTGAACGATCTGTCGTTAGTGCGATATTTTGATCTGGTGGCCAACTCACGGCGGTTGGTCGATGCCCTTCATGACGTGGCCGCGTTCACCCGCCGGGATCGGAACCGCTGGTGGACGTGTGCCCTCGACGTGCACTACGTGCCGTTCTACGGGGACCACTCGACCCCGGGCACCATCGGCGCACCCAAGAAGGCCGGAACCTCGTTCTTCCGCAGGGTTTTGGCCTTTATCCAGGGCCAACGCATCTTAGTAAGCACCTGATCGCGCCTGGGTTGTGTTTCGTTTTTTAACGGCGCGGCGTTTCACGAGCGGGGGAGGGCGAACCCGTACTCGCGTATCGCACTTTTGCAATCTGATGATCGAGGTCGGCTACGGGTGACAGTTAAATAAAACAGCGCCGGATCAGCGACATATCTCGACCGCACCTCTGAGTACAATCACCTGTTCACTGGCGTATAATTGCTAAGCCGAAGCCGTGCAGATACTCCGGCGGCGACAAGACAATGACGCTTCGGGGGACGAGAGCGTCAGCCTGTTGTTAGCTCGGTTCGGGGGCGAAATGGAGGCCTTGAAGCCGTATTTAGCCGATGTTAGCAATTTGTGTGAGCACTACGCGGGTCGAATCTGCGATAACATATTGCACAGGCAATACTTGGGGATTGAAGCCGCGAGAAATTCTCGGCGCGGGCCGAAAGCGTTAGCGTTTGTTACCTCACCCGGATCTGTGGAGCGGTGGGTACGCGGCGCTGTGCTGGGTGCGAGTAAGTGTCCGGTGTTGAGAGGAAGAAGCAAGAGCCACGGATCACGCGAACCCTGGTTCCCGGTTTTAGTGACAATGCGGTGTCACTCCTAAAGGCGCGGCGCTCGCGCCTCGCCTCAATTGGCTCGATTTCTCGTGAGTCCGTGCGGCGAACGCTTGCTTTCCCCGTGCGCCGTCCCTACCATCATGCCCATATCACCACGGCAGTTCGGCGTGGGAGGTCACACGTAGCGGGCGCCCCGAGGACGACGGTGCCCGCGGGTCCGCGGTCGGGATCACCCGGCACCACGCACGGACGGCGGCCCCTCCCCGCACCAGGACGGAGGCGACGTATGGGGAGAAAAAAGGTGGACGCCTCCGCGGTTTCGCTCACCTCGCTCCGGGCGGCACGCCTGTACCGCCTGCTCACGCTGCTCCGCAGCGGTCCCCAAACGCGCGCGGCGCTCCTCCGGCGGCTCAAGCTCGACGTCCGCGGGTTCTACCGTGACCTCGAATCGCTCCGCGCGCTGGGCATCGAGGTGAACGTCGGCGACGACACCAAGTACACGCTGGTGGGCGAGGTGGACGACGCGCTCGCGAAGCTGCCGTTCCCCGACCCCGGGCTGAACGTGCGCGACGCGCTCCAGCTCTCGATCGGTAACTCCTCCGCGCACCGCAAGTTGAAGCAGCGGGTCAATTCGTTCCTGAACGGTCCGCGCGGCGGGCCGAACAAGCCGCGCTGAGCGATTGATGTGACAAAGCACAGCGGCCCCGGAACAGACCCGGGGCCGCTGTGCTTTGTCACATCAATCGCGGTTACTTCTTCTTGAACTCCTTGCGCATGGTGCGGACGTTGTCCTGCACCACGAGCGGCAGTTTCGAGCGGAGCAGGTTCGCGCCGTCGAACCACCCGGTCGGCTCGGCGAACACGATGTGCTGTTCGACGAACAGCGCGCCGGCCGGTTCCGCGAGCTTGGTGATCTTCAGGTACATCGCGGCCCCGCCCCACGGGTTCGGGTTACCGACCTTCGTCTGCCCGCCGGTCTTCGTGATCGAGCGCCACTCGTTCGGGAACTCCTTGTCGTCGCGGAACCGGGGATCGACTTCCGCCGCGGCCAGGACCGACTCCCCGTTGCGGCTCCACATCGCGTGCCCGGTCGCCCGCAGGCGCACCTTCTCCAAGAAGTCGAACTCGATGGTCCCGTAACCCTCGCGCTTCTCGTCACCCTTCTTGATCTCGATGTTTCGCTTGGTGAGTTCGGCCGCGGGCAGCGGGCCGCCCTTACCCCCGCCGCTTGACTTGCCCGCGCCGATCAACTTGTCGAGGAACTTTTCGTCCTCCAACAGTTTGAAATCGCCGTACACGACGAACCACACGTCCACGGCCCGCGCCGGTGCGGTCTTGTCCGCCGGTTCGAGGTCGCGGATCTTCATCACCTGCGGCGCCACCACGGAGTCGCGGACAAATTCGTCGTAGTTGTAGTCGGTCCCGATCGCCGATTTGATGATCGCCTTCTGTTTGTCCGCGGTCAGCCCGTCGGCCATCGTCGGCGCCGGGAACTTGGCCTTCGCGTTCGGGCCGACCTCGAGTCCCGGGTCCATCAGGCGCTTGAACAACGGGTTCAGATCGTCGTGCTTGTCGCCCGCGGGTTGTGCGGGCGCGAGCGCCAGGGCCGCGAGAAGTATTGTGCTCATCGTGATTCTTCCTGAAACGTTAGGGGCGGGCCTCGGCCGTTAGCTTCCGCAAACCGGCTTCGAGCGCGCGGGCTTCGTCGGGGGTGAATTTGGTCCTCCCGACCAGTTCGCGCAGTTCGGGCGGGACCGCCATCTCTAACCGATACGGGGGCAGTTTGTCCACCGCGAACGACAGGTCCGACGGGATGTTCCCCTTAAATTCTTCGGGGTCGGGCACCAACTCCGCCGGGTCAATGCAGTTCGGCTCGATCCAAACCGCTCGTGTCAGATCGTTGCACTCGCCGCCGTCGCCTCCGAGGAGCCACAGTAACACATCCAGCGAACCCGTTTTCGTGTCCACGAGCAGCGCGTACCGGTACCGGATCGTCCGGTGTTTGTTCCCGCAACGGCTGATGACTGGCGTGTCGAGAAGTGCAAACGACGGACCGTGGACGGGGATGATCGCCTGTTTTTGAATGCGGTACCCGGTGTCCAGAACCTGTCGTTTGATCGCGTTCATATCGGCGCCGTGTTGCCCCGCCGTGGCCGTCGTGATGACGACATCGCGCCCGTTCACGTTCGTGCCCAGCCCCAGTCCGATCGCGCGGAGCCGGTACCGGGTTTGGTCCCCCTGGTGCTCCTGAACCACGTCCGCGGTGAACGCGGTGAACATCCACGCGACCATGCGCACGGTCAAGTCACGGCCGACGATCGGGAGACTCGGTACGTGCTCCACTTCGCTTGGGCGCACGCGCGGCAAACTCTTGATGACGAGGTGCGACCACCCCTTCGGCGCCGCGCTCTCGATCACCGTTCCCGGCGCGATGGTTTCGGGGGCGGACGCGGTCACATCGTACTCGTCCACCCACGCGGGCGTCACGGGGTTCGGGCGCAACAGACGTATGGCCGCGCCGACCGCGATCAGCGCGGCGAGCGCGACGATGGTGAGAGCTAGTAGCGCCTTCCGGACTCGCATGTTCCCCTCGCACCAAGTGCGAGATTGAAGATACTCACACGCCGCGAATCGAGAAGCGCCTTTCTATTCGTCGGTAAAGTTGACCCGTAATTCGCATCTTTCCTAGTTTCAAACCGGCTCGCTATTCGTGCGCGCTCGGCAATCGAAAATCGCGCGGTCGAAATTGGCCGCGACGCGGCAAGCTGCGTATTTTGAGCGTCACGACGGCCGGCCCGAAGTAGCACGAGAATCGACCCGGGACCGAGAAAATTGTGAGTTCAGGATCGATCTGCGCTGGGTTCTGAGTGCCCGGTACCTGACTATTGCGAAACCAATTTTCATTCACGTCGGATCACATCCACCGCGATATTTCTGGTGAGATAAAAAGCCGTTGGTGGCGGGGGAAGAAATCTCTTTCCACCCGTGAACAATGCTTTGAGAAAACTCGTATTTAAACAGAAATTCCACTAGTCAAGGAATTTCGACTGCGACAGAATCACGTGTGAGTTGACTCGCTACCCGTCGGCTCACTCGCCAGATGAACTCTGGCACCCCCTCAATGCAGAAAGGTTTCCATGAGCTTCCGCGCCCGTCTGTCTGTGTTCGCCCTCGAACAGCGCGAAAACCCGAGCGTGTCCGTTCTCGATCCGATCGGTATCGAAACGCCGCCCCTGACCGAGCCGGTGCCGCCGCCCGCGCCGACGACCCCGGTCGTTGTCGCCCCGACGCCCCCGACCGATCCGCTGCTCGGCACCAACCCGATTTACCAGATCCCGCTCGTCCCGTGATGTGAACCCGCGCGGGCGCGCGGAACCGCTCCTCCCATCCGGGCGGTACGACGGGCCTGAAACGCGAACGGCCCCGACCAGAGGATCTGGTCGGGGCCGTTTCTTTTAGTTGAGTTTTAGTTGAGTTCGAGCGGGGTTACTTGACGAGGCGGTTGGCCGCGTAGCTGATTCCCTCGAACTCCTTGGATTTGCGCACGGGTTCGAGGTCGGGGTCTCGCGCCAACCCCGGGAGGTTGCTGTACCCGTCGCGAACGGCCTGGCGCAAGAACTCCAGTGCCTTCGCCTTGTCTTCCGGGTTCGTCGCGGAGGTCAGCGAGTACACGCACGCGGCCTGGTAGCTCACCTCGGCGTCGTCGGACAGGAGCAGGGCTTGCTCGACCTCTTTGTGCGCGCCGTCGCGATCCTTGAGGCGGGCGAGGAGGACCGCCCGGCCCGAGCGCCCGAGCGCGAACTCCGGGTAGAACTCGACCACCCGCGTCGCGACCTTGAGCGCCCCGCGCGGATCCTTCTCTTTCAAACGGTCGGCCAAAACGTGGGCCTGGTTCTGGAGCGCGACCAGGGACCGCGGGTTGAATTCCTCGGCGCTGCGGAAGTCCGCGAGTGCGCCCGTCGGGTCGTCCGAGACGCGCACCGTTCCGCGGACCAGGAAGTCCATTTCGGTCGTCGCGGTGAGTTTGCCGGCGGCCTCGCGGTCCGCCTTCGCGCCCAACGGGTCGCGCCCGTCCCGCGCCGCGGCCCGGAGCAAGTGAATGTGGAGCGGGGACGCGCCGCGCTCGAGGGCGCACGTGTAGTCCTTGTCCGCGGCCTCCAGTTGCGCGCGGGCGGCGGCGGCCCGGCCGGGGCGCGCCTCGTCGGTTCTGGCGAGCCGGTAGCGCGTCAACCCGCGTGCGCGGTACGCCTCGGCGTAGCCCGGGTCGAGGTCGATCGCCTTCGTGAACTCGGCCTCCGCGAGCGCCGGCTTCTTGCACAGGCCGTAGATCGCCCCGCGCTGGAGCGCCGGGCGCGGATCCTTGGGGAGCAGCACGCGGGCCACGTCGTAGCGCTCCAGCGCCCGCGTGTACTGGCCGAGCTGCTGGCGGCAGTACGCGAGGCAGAACTGCGCCGCGCCGTGGGCCGGTTGGTCGGCGATCGCGCGGTCGAGGAGCGGGACCGCGGTGGCGTAGCGCCCGCTCATCAGCGCGAACGCGGCCTCGATGAATTCCGTGCGCGCGCCGGGCACTTTTGCGGGGTTGGGGGCCTCGAACACTTCACCGACTGCCGGTGCGATGAGCGCCGCTTGCCGGTCGAGGGCGGCCGGGGCCGCGCTCGCGCCGAAGCACGCTTGGGCCGCGCGGTTCAGCTTCCACGCTTGGGCCGCGCGCTCGCGGCGCTCCGATTCCGGGCGCGTCTCGAAGCCCTGCCACCGGGCCTGGGCCAACAGGAGCAGCAGTTCGCCCAGGTCCGCGGTCAGGGCGCCGCGCTCGGTCTCGGTGAGCCGGCTCACTTCGGGGCGCTTCTGCCAGTCCGGGTCGCCGGGCAGCCCGTAGGCCGCGAGCAGTTCCCCGGCCCGCTTCTCGCCGCGCTCGTGGGTGGTTTTGTCGCCGTACAGGATCAGGTCGATGCGCACCGTGTCGAGCGCGGCGCGCGTGACGCGGGCCTGCTCCACGGCGCCGACCCGGGCGGTGGCCTCCGCGCGCTGGTGGAGGATGCCGCCCAGCCCGAGTGCCAGCCCGATGAGGCCCGCGGCCATCAGGCGCACGGTCAGCCCCGGGTTGCGCCGGCGCCACTTCCCGAGGCGCTCGGTGACCGAGGTCTCGCGGGCGTACCGGAGCGGTTGGTCGTTCAGATGGCGCTCGAGGTCGGTCCGGAGCTGCTCGGCGCTCTGGTACCGGTCTTCGGGTTCGGCGGCGAGCAGCTTCCGCACGATGGCCTCGACCGCGGGCGTCACCGCCGGGTTCAGCGGGCGCAGCGCGGGCGGTCCCTGGCGCCGGAGCGCGACCTGGCCGTCGATGTCGCGCAGCCCCTTCGGGTCGGGGGAACGGCACGGATCCCGTGAGCATCTCGAACGCCATCGCGCCGAGCGCGTACAGGTCGGTGCGCTGGTCGAGGGCGCCGGCGCCGCGGTTCCGCATGTCGAGCAGTTGCTCGATCGCCATGTACGGCATCGTCCCGCCGACGAGTTCGCGGTCCGGGCGGGCGGCGTCGAACGACAGGTTGAAGTCGAGGAGCATCGGCTCGCCGGTGTCGGCGAGGAGCACGTTGGCGGGCTTCAGGTCGAGGTGCAGGATGCCGCGCTCGTGGGCGTGCGCGAGGCCCTCGGCGAGTTGCACGAGCGCCTGCACAACGGTCCGCGGGTCGCCCACGATGGGCGGCGGGTCCGCGGAGTCCCAGGTCCAAACGGGCACCCGCGGGGCGCCCGAGCGCCCGTCGGAGGCCGGGACCGATTTGCTGTCCGTGGTCAGCGTCGTGCGCGCGCCGCGCGCCACCGTGCTCCGGCGCCCGGCCACCCGCGAGGGATCGGAGCGGTACACCCGGAGCAGGTCCGCGATCGTGACCTTGCCCAGGAACGGCATGCAGAGCACCTGCACGGGGCCGTCGGTGTGGACCGAGTACACGGGCACGATGTTCGTGTGCTGGAGCCGGGCGAGGCGCTCGGCCTCGTGCGTCGGGCGCAGCGTGACTTTGAGCGCGACGGGCCGGTTCGCGAGGCTCTCCTGGTGCGCGAGGTACACTCGCGCGAACGCCCCGCGCCCGAGTTCCCCAACAAGTTTGAACCCGAGCACCGTGTCCCCGACACGCGGGGGCCGGCGTGCCCCCGGGAACATGGACTCACCGTCGTCGTCCCATTCCGAGCTCCAGTCGGAGCCCGAAAGGTTCGCGATCCCGAGCGGCGCGTTTGATAGTGGGGCGAGGCGCCCGCGCTGCGGGGGGGTCACCACCGGGAACGCCTCGGCCGACGCCGGCAGGGCCGCGGGAACCCGCATCGTCGGCTGGTCCTCCGCCCCGGGCGCGGGGCGCGCGGGTTCCGGGGCGGGCACGAACCTCGGGTCGTTGCTCGGAAAGACCGTCGTGGGATGCACGGGCAACTCGGGCGAAACAGTATGGGCGGCGGCCGGATTTTCACCGACCGGAACGACCCGCGCCGGGGGCACGGGTTGTAACGAATACACTGCCGTACTTGCCCTGTAGAACGGAAATGCCTGGCTGCTGGGGGAAGCTGGGCAATTTCCGTAAAATTCTCTTTCGCCAGAAATGAAAAAAACGCCGTTGTTGCGCTCGGAGCCAAATTCGCGCGGCGCGTTACACCGCGGGCCGGTCGAGCACCTCGCGAACGAGCCGCGTGAGCACTTCGGCCGTGAAGGGCTTGTGGAGGAACACCGCGGTCGATTCCGCGAGCCCGCGCTCGACGAGCGCGTCCTCGGTGTACCCGGACACGAACATCACCTTGATCCCCGGGCGCAACGGGACAACGGCCTGGGCCAGTTCGCCGCCGCTCATCCCCGGCATCACGACATCCGTGAGGAGCATGTGGATCGGCCCGGCGTGCGCGCGGGCCAGCCCCAGGGCCTCCGGTCCCGAAGAGGCGTCGAGTACCGCGTACCCTTTTTGTGCCAGGAGCATCGTGATGACGCGCCGCACCCCGGCGTCGTCGTCCGTGACCAGGATCGTTTCGGACCCGCGGTCCGTCTGCGGCCCGCCCTCCGCGGCCCGCGGGTCGGGGAGCGGCTCGGACACCGGGAGGTACACGCTGAACGTGGTCCCGCGCCCGGGGGCGCTGACGACCCCGACGTCGCCCCCGGTCTGGCTCACGATACCGTACACAGTTGAGAGCCCTAAGCCCGTTCCTTGATTGCCTTTAGTGGTGAAGAACGGCTCGAAGATCTTGCCCTTCACCTCGTCGGTCATGCCCGAACCGGTGTCGGTCATTTCGAGCACCGCGTAGCGCCCTGGTTTCAGCCCCGGGATCGGCGGCACGGCCCCGTCGTCGAGGCGCAGGTCCGAGGTGCGAACCGTGAGCCGGCCCCCGCGCGGCATCGCGTCGCGGGCGTTCAGCGCCAGGTTCATCAGCACCTGGGTGATCTGTGTCGGGTCGGCCATCACCGACCCGAGGAACGGGTCGGCCTCGGTCGCGAACT
This sequence comes from Gemmata massiliana, assembly GCA_000531095.1. GTDB lineage: Bacteria > Planctomycetota > Planctomycetia > Gemmatales > Gemmataceae > Gemmata > Gemmata massiliana. The sequence continues at coordinate 153,888 of HG799467.1, forward strand.
CGATGTGGCTGCCGATGAGCCGGCGCACCATGCCGGCGGTGTCGCGCACCACGGCGTTCAGGTTGAGCGCGCACGGGAGCAGGATCTGCTTGCGGCTGAACGCGAGGATCTGCCGGGTGAGGGCCGCGGCCCGGTCGCTGGCCGCCTTCACCTCCTGGAGGTGCTCGCGGACCTCGCTCGGGGGCAGGATGCCGGAGAGGATCAGCTCGCTGAACCCGCCGATCACGGTCATGATGTTGTTGAAGTCGTGGGCGATCCCGCCCGCGAGCCGGCCCACGGCCTCCATCTTCTGGGCCTGCCGGAGGTGCTCTTCGAGGCGCTTGCGCTCGGTCACGTCGCGGAACACCAGAACGGCCCCGGCGAGGCGCCCGTTGGCGTCGCTGATCGGGGCCGCGCTGTCGTCGATCGGCACCTCCCCGCCCGCGCGCTGGAGGAGCAGGGTGCCCTCGGCGATCGCGGCCGGCTGCCGGGTCCGCAGGGCCTCGAGCGCGGGGTTCGTGACCAGCGCGCGGGTGCGGTCGGAGACGATCGGGAACACTTCCTCGACCGGGCGCCCCTGGGCGTCGACCGCGGCCCACCCGGTCAGTTGTTCGGCCAGCCCGTTCATGAACCGGACGCGCCCGCCCTCGTCGATCGCGATCAGCCCGTCCCCGATGCTCCCGAGCGTGGCCGCGAGCCAGCGCTCGTTATCGCGCAGCCGGCGCTCCATCTCGTGCTTGTACAGGGCCATTTCGATCGCGGTCTGCAGGTCGCGGTCCTCGTAGGGCTTGAGGACGTACCCGTAGGGCTCGGTGATCTTGGCCCGGCGCAGCGTTTCGGGGTCCGAGTTGGCCGTCAGGTACACGACCGGCAGGTCGAGCTGGCCGCGGACGCGCGCCGCGGCCTCGATCCCGTCCATGTCCCCTTCGAGGCGGATGTCCATGAGCACGATGCTCGGGCGCAGGTCCGTCGCCTTGCGCACGGCGTCGGCCCCGGTCGCGGCGAGCCCGGCGATCGAGTACCCCATGCTCGTCAGGCGCTTCTGGATGCCCAGAGCGATGATGCGCTCGTCCTCGACGATCAGTACGCTGGTTGGCATGTGCCCCTCTGCTGACGTGCCTGACCGCTTACCCGCGGGCCGGGAACCGGATCGTGAACCGCGTTCCCCCGGTCCCGTTCAGGGTGATTTCCCCACCGAGCTGGTCGACCAACGTGTTTGCGAGTTGAAGGCCGAACGAGGTCGACTGCCGGAAATCGAACCCGGGCGGCAACCCCACGCCGTCGTCGGCGACGGTGAGGACGTTCGTACCGGGTTCCGCGCGCACTAAGGATACCTCGATCATACCACCTTCCCGGCCCGCGAAAGCGTACTTTAAACAATTCGAGACCAGTTCGTTGATCAGCAGCCCGCACGGGATCGCGATGTCCAGTGGTACGGGCGGGACCGTGACCGACACGGTCAGCCGGATCGCCTCGTCGTCGGCCCGGTACGCCCGGAACAAATCTTCTGCCAAGTTCAAGACATACGTCCCGAACTCGACGCTGGCGAGGTTCTCGGACCGGTACAGGCGCTCGTGGATCAGGGCCATCGACCGGACGCGCCCGCGGCTCTCGCGGAACGCGGCCAGGGCCTCGGGGTCGGTGATCCCGTCCGCCTGGAGGTCGAGGAGCGTCGAGATGATCTGCAAGTTGTTCTTCACCCGGTGGTGGATCTCCTTGAGCATCACCTCTTTTTCGTGGACCGACGCGAGCAACCGGGCCTCGGCCCGTTTCCGTTCCGTGATGTCCTGGATCTGGGAGATGAAGTACAGCGGCTCCCCGCGCGCGTCGCGCACCAGCGAGACCGCGAGCAGCACGTCGATGACGTGCCCGGACTTGTGGAAGTATACATTATACATCTGGTACGACGCTAACTCGCCGCGGAGTACTTGTTCGACCAGGGCGAGGTCCGCCCCGAGGTCGTCCGGGTGCGTGATCGTCTGGAAATCGATGGTGAGGAGCTCGGCTTCCGAGTACCCGACCAGCGCGCACACGGACTGGTTCACCTTGAGCCAGCGCCCTTCCGGGGAGACCAGGGCCACCCCGATGGGCGCGGCATCGAACGCGCTGCGGAACCGCTCCTCGCTCTCGCGCAGCGCTTCGGCGGCCCGGATGCGGTCCGTGATGACCTGTGTGTAGAACACGAGCCCGCCGATCTCGCCCCCGGCCTTGCGCCAGGGCCGGGCCTCCCACTGGAGCCACTCGATGTTTCCGTCGTCCCGCGGGAACGGGTCCTCGGAGCACATCTCGACGGCCCCCTCGAGGACGCGCCGGTGGATCCTCTTCCAGCGCTCCGGGATGTCCGGGAACACCTCGTAGTGTGAGCGCCCGATGACGTTCTGCCCGGTGAGGTGGTAGTCGGTCAGCCACCGGTCGCTGGCCTGCACGTACCGCATCTCGGTGTCGAGCATGGCGATGGCGGCCGGGGCGTGCTTGATGAACTGGCGCAGCAGCATGTCGGCCGCTTCCAGGGCGTCGGCCGAGCGCTTGATCGCGGTGATGTCGCGCCCCTCGGGGATGAGCAGGGTCACAGTCCCGTTCTCGTCGTGGAACGGTTTGAGCGAGAAATCGACCCACAGCAGTTCGCCGTTCGCGGCGCGGTGCGTGGTTACGAACCGCACCGTTTCCCCGCGGTTGGCCCGGGCGATCGCGTCCCGCAGACGGTCCTGTTGGACCGGGTCGTGGGTCCACCAGGGCGTTTCCCAGAACGGCTTCCCCAGAACCTCGTCTTCGGACAACCCGGCCGCGGCCAGGGCGGTCCGGTTCGCCTCGATGACGGTGCCGTCGGCCGTCATCAGCCCGATGAACTGGAACGTCTGGTCGAAGATCGCCCGGAACCGCTTCTCGCTCTCGCGCAGCGCGCGCGCGGCGGTCCGCGCGTCCGACACGTTGCGGATCGCGATCACCCCGCCCTCGACCCCGTTGGGACCGAGGATCGGGCGCCCGGTGACGCTGATGGGGATCCCGTCCGGGTGCGCGTTACTGACGGTCATCAGCTCCACGTCGTCGCACGACTCGCCGCGCATGGCCAGGAAGATCGGGAGCCGGTCCGGGGGCACGGCGCGCTCCCGTCGGGCAGGTACACCCCGTTGACGCGGGCGCGCTCGATGGGCGAGAGGTGCTCGGTCGGCTCCGGGTGCAGTTGCCGGAACGCCCGGTTCTGCATCAGGAACTTGCCGTTCTTATCGACCACGAGCACGGCCTCGCCCAAACTGTCGAGGACGGTCTGGAGGAGCTGTTTCTGCTCGCGGAGCGCCCCGACCGCGCGCTGCAACTCGGTCGCGCGCGCCTCGGCGATCGCGGTGCGCTCGGCGACCCGCTGTTCGAGTTCGGCGTTCAGCCGGCGCACCTCGTCCTGGGCGAGCTTCTGCTCGGTGACGTCCACCGAGAACCCGATGAGCCCGGTGACGCGCCCGGTCGCGTCGCGGTAGGGGAGCTTGGACGTCTGGAGCCACCGGGTGCCGGCGAGCGTGTAGAGCGGCTCGATGACCCCGCGCACCTCGCGGGCCTCGGTCATGATCGCCTCGTCGTCCCGGCGGTACTGCTCCGCGTGCGGGGAGCCGATCTCGGCGTCCGTGCGCCCCTCCAGGGCCTCGCGCGGGAGCCCGACGAGCCGGACCAGTTCGTTGTTCACCCGCACCAGGCGGTGGTCCCGGTCCTTGTGGAAAATGAGGGCCGGGACGGTGTCGAGGATCAGTTGCAGGTCGGCGCGCTGCCGGACCAGTTCGGCCTGCGCGCGCTTCAGCTCGTCGATGTCCGTCGACGTCCCGATCCGGCCGGCCGGCGCCCCGTCGGGCCCGACTACCGCCACGGACCGCACGAGGAACCAGCGGTACTCCCCGCCGCGAACCGGGCGCATCCGGAACTCGCTCTGGAACACGGCCCCGGCCCGGCGCGCGTCCGCGTGCGCGCCTAGTAAGCGCTTCAGATCGTCGGGGTGGACCACCCGGGCCAGGTCGTCGGGGGCCGCCCCGGTCAGCCCGGTGTACTCGGTCCACTGCTGGTTCAGGTACGAGACGGCCCCGTCCGGGGTGGTCCCCCAAACGATTTGGGGGATGGCCTCGGCGAGGTTCCGGAACTGCGCCTCGCTCGCGCGCAGCGCGGCCTCGATGTCGGCGCGCTCGCGGAGCACGGCGCACAGCACCAGGGAGGTGACGACCGCCACGGCGAGGAACACGTCGAGCAGCAGCAGGGACTCGTACACGTCCGCGCGCACGAACGGCCCGGTCCCGCGGACCGTGCCCCAGACCGCGAACGCCGCGATCACCACGACCGTCAGGGCCGCGCCGCGCGGCCCGAACCGGACCGACGCCCACACCAGAAACGGCAGGCTCAGGTACGCGAGCGGGCTGGCGCGCGCGCCCGTGTGCTCCCAACCGCCGAACGCCAGTACGCTGGCGCCCAGGAGCAGCGCGAACATGCCGACCGCTTCGCCCGCGCCCGGGCGGTTCGCCCCGGGCGCCCGGGGCCGTCCCCAGGTCAGGAGCACAGGTGCGACCACCAGTACGCCGACCGCGTCGCCCAGCCACCACGTCCACCACAGTGTGCCGAACGCCCCCCAGGGGGCCAACCCGCTCGTACACAGCGCGGTCACCCCGATCGTGGCCGCGATCAGGCACGCGCCGGGCACGAGTGCCACGAAGCGGAACACGTGGCGGGCGCGGTCCAGGGGCGGTACCGCGCCGGCGGCCCGGCGCACGAGTTGCGCCCCCGCGAGGGCTTGAAGGGTTGATCCCGATGCGATCGCGATCGCGGCGCCGAGATGCGCGCCGAACGCCCCGGCTCCCACGGGAGTAAAGGCGTCCCACACGTTGGCCAGGACCGCGCCGAGCCAGATCCCGGGCCACACGCGGGGGCCGAAAATGAGTACGGCCGCGAACGCGATCCCCGACGGGGGCCAGATCGCCGTCACCTTGTGGTCCGGCGGGAGCCCCAGGGCCAGACCCATCCGGGCGGTCGCGGCGTACACCAGTGCCAGCCCGGGCACGACGGCCCACCGGCGCCAGCGCGAGTGTCGTGATTCCATCGTGCGTTCCGGTTGCCGTGCGGGTCGGGAGAGGGCGCGCCCGGGCGCGCCGGACCGGTACCATCATTAATTTATGGTAGAACCAAAATTGATCCGACGCACTGATTATTATGTGAGGAGAGAGCCGCGCTCGGCGGGTCCGGTCGGAAGGGGACGTGTTGAGGTTAATCGCAGCCAGCGCCATCGTTTGCGCCGTTCCAACGGAACGGCACGAGGCCCGCGGAGCGATTGAGTAACTCAGTTGATTGTTAGAAGGGCACCAATTCGCGCGACACGGTATTTGTTGGTGCCGACCGTCACTCGGTTCGGTTCCCGGCATTCTGGGCGAAGTCGATACCGATCCCGCTCGCCATTTCGCGCTCGGGGACGGATTCGAGGTCGCCGAGCGCCTTGAGTTTTGTGGCCGTGTCCCGGCTCAAAACGTCCAGCAGGTCGAGCGTCTCCGCTGGGAGGACGCCTTCGCCCTCGATCCGGACCAGTTGGAGCCCGTTCAGGAAGTTGTTGACGATGTCGTGAACGGTCCGCATGGTCGCTTTCAGCACCCGGAGTCGCTCGGTTTCAAGTTCGCGCTCCCGGCGCAACCGGCCCGCGGCCACTGTGCGGTCCAACCCGAAGGCGCCAACCAGCAAAACCAGAGCCAAACCGAGGTCATCGAACTTGTGAACCGGGCGCGTTTCTTCCGCGAAAAATTCCAGGTGTACGACGTCGGTGCCCGTCGCGAGCATGAACAGCCCCGCGGCCCCACTGAACAGGAGCGCCGCTCCTGTAAACGGGAACGTTTGAATCACATTCATGCCGCGTTCCGTGTGTCGGACCGGTAACCGTACCCGGGCGAAAACGTCTCGGACCTCCGGCCCGCGACCGTGGAGATTATTATCGTCGCTAGATCATCAAGGGCGGCCCCTCGATCGAACTCATCGCCGTACCAAGCATAGGTTGGCAACTTCGCGTGGGGAATCAATCGAGAGCGGTTTTTGTTTCGCGTCTGATTCGCGGCGCCTCGAAATTGAGGCCACGGGGCAATCCGGTGCGCGCAAGACCTGTCGGAAACTCGCTTTTCGGCTCGAAAAAAGCCTTTGACAAATTCTGTTAGGTCGGCGAGATTGATGGCATCACGTGATCCGTTCCGGCGCCCCTCACACACCACGCGATCTCGCGCGGCGGTCGACAGCTCCCTTTGATGGCGTGTGACTGACGTAACTCGCGCTGGAATGGCGCTCACCTCGATAGCGCTCGTGCGGTGCGGTCCGTGCGGGCTTTCGTGGGAGGAACCCGTGTACCCGTCCACCGATAACACGCGGCGCGTCGCGCGCCGCCCATCTCGGACCGAGCGGAGGGACCATGAACGCGGAAGCGGCGAGACTTGAAGAAGCGCGAGCGGGGGCGCCCTGGCGCAAGTGGGGGCCGTATTTGAGCGAGCGGCAGTGGGGAACTGTACGCGAGGATTACAGCGCGTCCGGCAACGCCTGGGACTATTTCAGCCACGACCAGGCCCGGTCCCGGGCCTACCGCCGCGGCGAGGACGGACTGGCCGGGATCTCGGACGACAAGCAGCACTTGTGTTTCGCGCTGGCACTGTGGAACGGCGCCGATCCTATTATCAAGGAGCGCCTGTTCGGGCTGACCAACAGCGAGGGGAACCACGGCGAGGACGTCAAGGAGTACTACTACTACCTCGACAGCACGCCGACGCACTCGTATATGCGGTACCTCTACAAGTACCCGCAGGGCGCGTACCCCTATTCCGACATCGTCGACACCAACCGAAGGCGCGGGCGCACCGAGCCGGAGTACGAGCTGATCGACACCGGGGCGTTCGCGAACAACCGGTACTTCGACGTGTTCGTTGAGTACGCGAAGGCCGCGCCGGAAGACGTACTCGTCCGCGTCACGGTCGCCAACCGGGGGACCGAGGCCGCCACGCTCCACGTACTCCCGACGCTCTGGTTCCGCAACATCTGGTCGTGGGGCGCGGCCCCGGCGCCCAAGCCCGCGCTGCACGAGGTCGACGGCCCGCGCGGGCTGCGGACGGTGGTCGCGGCCCACGAGGAACTGGGGCCGCGCTGGTTCTACTGCGACGGCGAACCGGAGCTGCTCTTCACCGAGAACGAGACCAACAACGAGCGCGTGTTCGGCTCCCCCAGCGCGTCCCCGTTCGTCAAGGACGCGATCGACCGGTACCTCGTTCACGGCGAGCGCGCCGCGGTGAATCCGGCGCGCACCGGGACCAAGGTCGCGGCCCACTACACGATCACGGTGCCCCCCGGCGGGCAAACCGTGATCCGGCTGCGCCTGTCCGATACGCCCCCCGGGAGCGCGCAAGCTGCCCTTCGGCTCCGCGGCCGACGCCGCTTTCGGCGCGCGCGCGCGAGAAGCGGACGAGTTCTACGCCAAAGTCCTCCCGCGCGCCGCGACCGCGGACGAGGCCGCGGTCGCGCGCCAGGCGCTGGCCGGTATGCTCTGGTCCAAGCAGTTCTACTCCTTTAACGTTCACAACTGGCTGGTCGAGCGCGGGGTCGATCCCATGCGCCAGCGCCCCATCGCGCAGCGGAACCGGGACTGGTTCCACATGGCCAACGCCCACGTCATCTCCATGCCCGATAAGTGGGAGTACCCGTGGTACGCGGCGTGGGACCTTGCGTTCCACTGCGTGCCGCTGGCTATGGTCGACAGCGACTTCGCCAAGCAGCAACTCGACCTGATGCTGAGCGCGGCGTACCTGCACCCGAACGGCCAGTTGCCGGCCTACGAGTGGAACTTCAGCGACGTGAACCCGCCGGTCCACGCCTGGGCCGCGCTGTACGTGTACCGCATCGAACAGGCCCAGCGCGGCGAGGGGGACCGGGCGTTCCTGGCGCGGATGTTCTCCAAGCTGATGCTCAACTTCACCTGGTGGGTGAACCGCAAGGACCGGTTCGGGCACAACGTGTTCGAGGGCGGGTTCCTCGGGCTGGACAACATCGGGGTCTTCGACCGCAGCGCGCCGCTCCCCGGGGGCGGGTACCTCGAACAGGCCGACGGCACCGCGTGGATGGCGATGTTCTGCCAGAACATGTTCGAGATCGGGGTCGAGTTGGCCGCGCACGACCCCGAGTACGACGAGCTGACGACGAAGTTCGTCGAGCACTTCCTCTGGATCGCCAACGCCCTCAACCGCGTGGGCGACGACGGGATGTGGGACGAAGAGGACGGGTTCTACTACGACGTGCTCCGGTTCCCGGACGGGCGCTCGGAGCGGTTAAAGGTGCGCTCCCTGGTGGGGCTGCTCCCGCTGGCCGCGACGTGCGTGATCGAACCGCAGCAGCGCGAGCACGTGCCGCGCATGCTCGCGTACATGGCCGAGCGCGTGCGCGTGATGCCGCACCTGGTGCGCGGGGCGCACCCGCTCGGCGCGGAGAACCGCGGGTGCGGGGACCGCGGGCTCGCGGCACTGGTCGGCCCCGAGCGCCTGCGCCGCATCCTGAGTCGCGTGCTGGACGAAAACGAGTTCCTCGGGCCTTACGGGTTGCGGAGCATCTCGCGCTACCACCTCGATCACCCGTACTCGGTGACCGTCGAGGGGCAGGAGTACCGTGTCGCGTACCTCCCGGCCGAGTCCGATTCGGGGATGTTCGGCGGCAACTCGAACTGGCGCGGGCCGGTCTGGTTCCCCATCAACATCCTGATCGTGCGCTCGCTCCTCCACTTCTATCTCTACTACGGCGACACGTTCCGGGTGGAGTGCCCGACGGGTTCGGGCGTGGAGATGAACCTGTTCGAGGTCGCGCGGGAGATTTCGACCCGACTCAACGCGATCTTCCTGAAGGACGCTTCCGGGCGCCGACCGGTCTTCGGCGCCGCGGAGAAGTTCCAGGCGGACCCGCACTTCCGCGACCACCTGCTCTTTTACGAGTACTTCCACGGCGACAACGGGGCCGGGATCGGCGCGAGCCACCAAACCGGGTGGACGGGGTTGGTGGCCAAAACGATCGAACTGTTCCGCACGCTCGACGCCGAGAAGCTCCTCGACACCGGGCGCAGCGGGGCTTACGCACCAGCGGGTTGTAACGGAGTGCCCGCACCGAACGGGTAGCGCAGCATTGAATTGGTGGAGTTGATCTTTGGTTTGGTGGCACAGGCCTCTGGCCTGTGTGAGCGCCTCCACAGGCCTCTGGCCTGTGCCACGAACACAAAACACGCGCTTTCACGCGGCAAAGCGGTGACGGCCGAAGTGTTGGGGCCGTCGAACCCGAGTTGGCCTCGTTTGTTTGTCTTCTGTAGCCGGCCTCTGCGAGGCCGGGATGTCCTGTGTTTGTGGCTCACCGGCCTCGCAGAGGCCGGCTACAGAAGACAAACAATCAGCACGGTTTGGTGCGAACCATTAATTCGGCGCTGGTGCAGAATTGAGACACGAGCGGTGTGTGGAAATGCGGCGCGCGCTCAGGATTTCTTGGAGTCGCGCTCGTCTTTGAGTTCCTTCACTTCGCGCTTCAGTTCCTTGACGTCCTGTTTGACCTCCCTCACCTCTTCCTTGACTTCTCTCAAAAGCTCTTTGGTTTGTCCGGCTAGTTCGACGTTCTGTTGAGCCAGTTCTTGCGTCTGGGTCGCGAGTTTCTTGATTTCCTCGATCATGGTTAACACCTCCAACAGTTCTTGTGTGTCGCTCGCCTTGGTGATTTGGTGATCGAACCCCGCGCCCGCGGCCCGGTGTACGTGCCCCGCGTCGGAGAACGCGGACAGTGCGACCAGTTTCGTCTCGGCCAGGGCAGGGTCCGCGCGAACGGCCCGCGCGAGCGCGTAGCCGTCGAGTTCCGGCATCTGGATGTCCGAGATCACGCAGTCTGGAACCCACTCGCGCGCGACGCGCAGCCCGTGGGAACCGTCGTAGGCGGCCCGAACCTCGTACCGGCGCAGTTCGAGGAGCATGGCCAGGGTGTCGGCCGCGTCCCGGTTGTCGTCTACGACCAGAACCCGGAGTGCGGCCGGGCGAAGCGTATCCACGATGACCTCGGCGGCGACAACGAACTCGTTCACGAAGAATAGTGAATAACCTGGGCGCCCGGCTCCGCCTAGTCCGAGTAACGCGCCGGGACCAATTATGGCAAGTGAGCCGGTGCGGGGCGTCGCCCGTAACCGTCCCGCACCGGTCACCGCCGACATACTGCTTTAGCAAGTCGCGTGCCGTATTAGGCCACAGGGCTCCCGCCCTGTGCTACGAACGCATTGGAAGTGCTAATCTTCGCACCGCGAGGGACCGTGGTGCACCAACGCTGTAGTTGGTGATTTTTATTTTCGCCCCGGAGGGGCCGACTGACGTAGCACAGGGCGGATGCCCTGTGAATCTTTGTGACCTCACGTCACGGCGTCAGGTCGCCGTCCAGAGGGAAATCGAAGACGTTGTCGGTCTTGGCCACGACGTCGGCCGTGAGGCGGGACGTTTCCGGCGAGAAGTATTTCTTCGGGATCAGTGGTTTGCCCGGCATCCGGAGCGTTTCCGCCGCGGCCTCGGCTTTAGCCAAGTGTTCCGGGAGCGGCGGGGACGGACCGGTCAGCGAGATCGCCACGCGGCACCGACCGACCGGGGGCCGGGCTCGCCCCCCCGTGTATCCCAGATCCCCGCGCACCGACGCCGTCCGGGACGATTCATCAGCCGGGACCGGTCCGACCGCTTGATGTCCGCTCACCACCCGGATACCGAATCGGACACGTACACAATCCGCCCGGACTCTTCGTCCGCGGTGAGTTTTCAGGGCGTGGGCGCTCTTCGTGCCCGAGTCGCGCGCCTGCTGGCTGGGCCCGCGGCTCGAACGAATCGATGACGCCCGGCGGCGCGGGGTACCCGGGGGCCGGCATTCGCATGGTGCCCCGCCCGGCCTTGGCCAGCACCGGCGCGCATCGGTTCCGAACCCGGCTGGCGGTCGAGTCGGACACTCCGAATAAGAACCCGAGGGCCTCGTTGGTCGGGTACTGGCGCAACCAGATGACGGTTCGGAGCACCTGATCGGTGAGCGACAGGTCGAAGTCGTCGCCACCGCCGACGGCCCGTTTCCGGTTCGGCCGATCGAGTGCACTTGTAGTGCGCGGCTTCGACGGCCGGAACGACCTGCGTGGCCAACTCATCGAATGCGGCAACCGCCAGACCGGTCAGGTGACCGAACACGGACGGTTGCTTTCGCAGGTTGTCGAGACGCGCGATCGTAATGAGGGATCACCAAACGGAGATTCGTCCCGGCATCCTACGAAACGACAGCTATCGTGAATACGGTCTGATGACTGTCCTGCAGAGGCGTGAGGCATTCCGGTAACAAAACGGGGGCTCATCATTGATCGGGTGAAGTCGCCAGGACATGATCCGAATCATGGCCAGTTGGATCATGGCGCGGCTCGAGCGGGTGCTTTTCTCCCGGTCCACGGTCAGACGCACCACCGCTTGGGCCACGCGAACGTGCATTCCACAACCCGCTGCCGGGGCAACTTCACCACTCCTTCGTTCCTTCCGGCCGGCTTACCGCCGCGATCTCGTACCCGGTGCTCTGGGCCACCCGCGTACAAACTGTGGTTGTGGTACTTGTTGTCCACCTACAACAGCCGCAGTCGCAATTGAGTGCTCGTGACCTCACCCACACGACCGTGACTGTGATCCCGTCGTCACCGCGGCCACGAGCCGGCCTATCGCGTCCACGACGACCGCGTGCCGCTTGCGCGCATTGACCTTCTTGTTGGGCGTCGTATCTGCGCGCCTCGCCGCTCTCGGTTGGGTGCGGTGACCTTGGGCTTCGATCACGCGGTCGAATATCTGCGAAGCTGGCCCGCGCGTTACACCCGACCGACGAAGAGGGCGCGCAGAGCCGGACTGTGGCGCGGGCGCGTGACTCCGGGATGAAGGCAGTGAGGTCTTGATCGCGGTGCTAGTAAGAATGGGCGTGGCCCAATCGCAAAGGGGTGCCCGCGGTTCGTGCGGAAGTGTCGGGGCTACTTCGGCAATCAGGCGCGTCGAATGGATTACCCCGTCTAGAGGTCAACAGCGGGTGCACCGGCTCGGGTACCGTGGCGCGTACAAGACGGTCGTTGGCCAACGGCTCAAGGGTTGGAGGATGCGGTGGAGCGAAGGCGGGCACACGCACTCTGCCACGTCCGCGCGCTGCACCGCAGCGAACTGGGCCAGTGGACCGACTTCTGGAGACGGGCCACGGCTGCTTGACGCAAACGTCCACAAGGGACACGGTCGGGTCTCGACCCGCACCCTGACGGCCCCCGCCCTGGCCCAAAAGCCCGTGCGACCGGCCCTTGCGGGCGGGGTTCACCGAAGCGATGTCACTTCACCAGGTACCCGAAGCGGTCGCGGAACTGAGCCGGGGTCATCTTCACTACCGCGGCGAGGCGCTCGATGCGGCTCGCGTCGTCGAAATCACTCTGTTCCAGCCGGATCATGTAGCGGCGGGCGACCTCGTAGTTCTCGCCGGTGATGTCCACCAGCCGCGCCCGCATCTTCTTCGTGGCCGGGTCGATCATCTCCTGGAACGGGCACGGAACCATGTTCCCGCCCACGAACGTGATGACCACGCCGTTCTTCTCCGCCGCCGGCGACAGCAGGAACTTCACCGCCCCGTACCCGAGGTTGCGGGTGTACTCCGCGTCGAACGGGATCGGGTCGGCGCACCGCAGTTCGTAGCCCAGGTCCTTGTCCACCATGTCGAACTTCAGACCCAGATCCTTGAGCCGGCTCGCGATCGTGGTGCGGATCATGCGCCCGAACTCGATCTCGCCCAACCGCAGGTGCCCGAAGGCGTCGAGTTCGATGTTCCCGAACTTGCCCGGGTTCTTCTCCATTAGTTGGCGCAGGCGCTCCTCGCCGATCTCCTCGAGGAGCCCCTCGGCCAGCACCGCGACGCCGTAGCTCTTGCCCTGCGCCTTGCGCTTGATCATCGAGCCGATGACCACGTCGCAGATGAGTTCGAGCGAAACGTCCTTGCCCTTCAGCTCCTCCGCGATCAGCGTCACGGTGGCGGCCGACGCCTTACCGATGCCGAGCGCCAGGTGCCCGGCGGCGCGGCCCATGCTCACCAGGATGTACCACCGCGTGGTGGTCTTCGCGTCCTCGTGCAGGTTCCGCGCGACCTGCACGCCGTAGTGCCGGGCGGTCTCGAACCCGAACGTGGGGATGCCCGGGGGCAGCGGCAGGTCGTTGTCGATCGTCTTGGGCACGTGCGCGACCTTGATCGCGCCCTTCGCGTGCGCGTACACCTGCGACCCGCTGTACGCGGTGTCGTCGCCGCCGATCGTGACCAGGTACTTGATGCCGAGCTTGTTCAGCCCGTCGAGCACGGCCGCCATGTGGTCCGGGTTCTTCGCCGGGTTGGTGCGGCTCGTGCCGAGCAGCGCGCCGCCGCGCTGGTAGTAGGGCGCGACGTCCGGGATCGTGAGCGGGCGCACCTGAGTGATGTCGCCGGCCGCGAGGTTCTTGAACCCGTCTCGAATGCCGACGACCTCGAGCCCGCGGTTGATGGCCTCGATCGTGACCGAACTGATTACGCCGTTAATACCGGGCGCCGGGCCGCCGCCGACCACGATACCGAGCTTACCGCGAGTGGAATCCGCCATGATGGGGGTCCAAGTTATGGAGACCGGAATGACCCGGAGTACAGGGGACAAGGAGAGGCCGGGCCGACACGGAATAGGATTGGAATCCGCGGGGCGTTTTCAAGGGCGCCCCCGCCCGCGCCGGTGCGTAGATTAAGTGATCAGAGGAGGCCCCGCCATGAACGATCCCGCGGTCCTCGACACCCCCGCCGTCCCGTGCGAAAACACCTGCGCCGATCCCGCGCCGGGCGCGGCCGAGGCGACCGGCATCGCGGAACTCGCGGCCGGGTTCATCCACGAGATCAAGAACCACATCGGAACGCTCTCGCTGAACCTGCAACTGCTCGCCGAGGACTTCGAGCGCGCCGAGACCCCGCGCGAGCGCCGCGCGCTCGACCGCGTGTCGCGGCTCTCGGGCGAGTGCCGCAAGCTGCTCGACCTGTCGAACGACTTCCTCCGGTTCGCGCACCTGCGGGAGTTGCACGTGCGCCCGGTCGAACTTGAGGAGGTCGTGTCGCGCATGATCGACTTCCTCGGGCCGACCGCGACCCCACGCGGGGTCGAGATCAAGTGGTTCTCGGACCCCGACCTGCCACTCGTGTGCCTCGACTGTGACCTCTTCGAGCAGGGGTTACTGAACCTCATGCTGAACGCAGAGCAGGCGATGCCCGAGGGCGGTACGCTCACGCTCATCGGGCGCACGGACGGGGGGCGGGTGCTACTCGACGTGATCGATACGGGCGTCGGGATCGATCCGGGATCAATGGCGAAGGTGTTCCGCCCGTTCCACACCACAAAACCGGACGGGAACGGGCTGGGCCTCGCGACCACGCGCAAAATTGTCGTCGCCCACGGCGGAACGATCGAAGTACAGAGCGCCCCCGGCCGCGGAACGAAGTTCACCATCGCACTTCCGACCGCACCGGGGCCGCAAAGCTGACAGTCTGACAGTTCGTGCGCGCCGGTTACTTGCGTTCTGTTCGCTCACAGTCTCGTCACAACTCGGCAATTTTTCTGCGATTCCGCCGCGCGTAGCCGTCCAGTTCGTGGTGACGGAGCGAATTGGCACGCGGGTTGAATATTCAAATTTCGCTGTCCCGCGGAGAAAAGGATCGAATCCTTTCCCGTGCGCCACACTCGAATCTAGTGCTCCGGGAAACACGCTCCGCGAGATCCTTAACCACTTTAACTCGAGGCCCAACTATGACCCGTAACCGCCGAAACCCGCTCGGGGTGTTCCTGCACGAAGTGACCGCCGCGGGGGACGAGTTCGCCGCGCTCTGCACCCGGCTCGCCGGCCAAGACGCGCCCGCTGCGACCTTCCCGATCAACGTTTGGCAGGACGAAAATGCCGTCTTCGTGGAAGGCGACCTGCCCGGTGTCGACCGCGCAAGTTTGGACGTGACTGTAACCGGCGGCGACACCCTGACGATCCGCGCCGAGCGCCCCGCCGCGACCCCGGCCGAAGGTACGGCGTGGTTGCGACGCGAACGCGCGATCGGCAAGTTCTCCCGCATTCTCAACCTCTCAACGCTCGTAGACGCCGAGAAAGTCGAAGCGAGCTACGTCAACGGCGTGCTGAAAGTCACGCTGCCGAAGGTCGCCGCGGTCAAGCCCCGGACGGTACCGATTAAGGCCGAGTAAGCGATGTTATAAGCGAATTGCCCGGCGAACCGCTGGCTTGTCGGACACTTAAGTACAATGAGAGGAACGGAGCACACGGCTCCGTTCCTCACTTCTTTTCCTGGGTGAACGTGTAGGTGATGCTCCACTTCGTATCTTCGCCCGGCTTCAGGTCGATCGCCATGTAGGGTTCCGGGCAGATGGTCGTAACGATGCCCCAGACGTTAAACTTGGCGAACGGGTAACTGTGCCCGACCGCGATCGAAACACCGCTCGGTTCGTGGCGCATATCGAATTGGCGGTCCGCTTTTGCTTGCGGATCGAACCCGGTGAGGCCCGCCATCACAAAGTCCGAGTTCGGAATCTTGGCTTTGAAGTGGAACTCTTTGTTCTTCAGTTCCACCAGATCGGCGAACTTGCCCTTTAACTCTTTCGCCTTCGGCTCCCACGGGAACGCGAACGAGTAATTCGGCCCGACCGCGTCCCCGTCCACGTTGAAGAAATTGTGGTTGTAGAAGTCCGTTGTGATCCGCTTCTCGCCGATGTTCTCCAGTGCGTACTCCAGGGTAATCACGGTGCCTTTTTTGTCGGAGACGAACAGCGTTTTGGTGAAGCGGTATCCGTAACCGTTCGCTTTCTGCTCCCCCACCCATTTGTGCATCAACAACCCGTCCACAACGGGTTCGCTCCGCTTCCATTCGAGCGGCTTCACGATCTTGTACTTGTTCGCGAAGCTGTACTGTGCCTCAATAGGCTTCTCCAACACCCCCACCCCGATCTTGAGAAACGTCTCGCCGACCTTCGCGTCGTCGTAACCGAGAGCCTTCTCGATACCGAACTCGTCGCACGGACCGACAATGTCGTCGTGATTGGTCGGGTCGTGCGAGCCCTTCCAGGGGCCGAAAATCTTGTGACCCGCGAATTCGACGTGACCGAACACCCCGGCGTGGTCGAACCGCGTCCCGCGGTAGAACCCGCGTGTTGCATCTGCCTCATACAGTGTGAACTTCAAATCGTCATTTTTCAGGACGATGTGCGGGGGATCGGTCGCCGCAACGCTCGATACGAACAGCGAGAGCGATACGAGCGCGGCAAATGTCCGGCGCATTGGGAATCCTCCGAAGTGGGACCGCGAGTGTACCGCGCCCGTCGCTACTGTACACCTGCCTTTCGGCCCGCCGGCGCTTACTCTATACAGTCTGACGAGAACTCGGACCCACGAAGGAACGACGTATGTTCGCTCGGCGCGACTACATCCGCGATTACATGATGATCCCGCCCGGCACCGGCGAGGCCGCAGTGGTGAACGTGATCGTCGAGATCCCGAAGGGCCGGCGCAACAAGTACGAGGTGGACAAGGTCACCGGCCTCATCAAACTCGACCGGTACCTGTACAGTTCCGCCGTGTACCCCGGGGACTACGGGTTCATCCCGCAAACGCTCGCCGAGGACGGCGACCCGCTCGACGCGCTCGTCATGGTGAACGAGGCGACGTTCTCGGGGTGCCTTATTGAAGCCCGCGTGGTCGGCATTTTCCGGATGAAGGACAAGGGATTCAACGACTTCAAAGTGCTCGCGGTCCCGCACAAAGACCCGCTGTTCGCGCACATCAAGAAGCTCGAAGACGTGCCCGTTCACTTCGTGCGCGAGGTCGAGTTCTTCTTCACGACCTACAAGCAGCTCGAAGGGGTGTCGGTCGAGGCGCTGGGGTGGGCGTCGAGCGAAGAGGGAACGTCCGAAGTGCGGTCGTCGGTGGACCGGTTCCGCTCGTCGCTGGGCAACGTGCGCGACTGACCGGCACGACCAGGAATTAAAAGACACGCAGCGAAACGACGCGGGCCACCAAACTTGGTGGCCCGCGGCATTTCGTACTTATTCGGCCCGCAGTTCCTCCCTTAACCGCAATTACCTGCTCCCGACAGCGAATACGACTGAGGGATAAGGGCAGCCGGATTTCCGGCGAAGGGGATGCGATGCTTGAGAAGTATGCGGATCAAATTCTCGGCGCGGTGTTGACGGGAGGTGGTGCAGTGCTGACCGCAGCCCTCGCGTGGTCGTGGAAGCGAGCAAACGATTGGTGGAACCAGCCTCGTGTCGTCATCGAAGTGAGCAACGCCGAAGGGCACATCTACGAGAACGTGCTCATCAAAAGTTACCCCAACGGCGTTGGCGGTTCTCCAACGCAGATTAGACGGGATGCGATCTTCGTCCGGGCGAAGGTGACGAACAAGGAAGGCAAGTATCGCACACCGGGGAAGGCCACCGGCTGCGTCGGTTATTTGGCCGGGTTGGAACAATGGGACGTCGCCAAATGCGAGTTCTCGCCTACCAAGTACCAAGATTTTTTGCGTTTGGAGTGGAGCTTTAACAAAGAATCGCACGGCATGGACCTGCTGCCGGGAATCCCGGTGTGGCTGGATGTCGTCTATGTCCTGCCTCCGAAGATTGCGCTTGCTCCACAACTAACGCCGGAGGAACGGCAGAAGCGGACGATGTGGGATGAGCCGCAGAATCATGTGAATGAACCAACATTGCTGAAAATCGCGAGCAACCCACCCGTCCATCGTTACATGGAAGGGTTTGAAGTACCAGGCATGTACCGGGTGAAGGTGCAGGTGTCCGGAGAGAACTGCGGAGCACAGTCAGTTCAGTTCTACGTACTGATTCAGACTTGCTCAGTGAAGCCGGAGGTGCTGGACGAAATTTCGTGGCGGGGACGGCTTTCGGCCTTAGAGCAAATCCCCGTTGAACAGGTGCAAGCGTTCGTAGAAGCCAACTCTGACTCGAAATAGCGGAAGAAAGAAACAGCTTGCGAGTGCGGGCAAATTACCCCTCGACGGACACTCCGCGTCAGCGGAGTTCCTCACGCAACCGCATCAGGAGTTGGCCCAAGCGGTTCTTACCGCCCCCATCACCGCCGTCGGCCCAGTACGAATCGTTCGCGGTGTGTTCGACCAGTTTCGCGTCACCGGTACCGAGCCGAATCGCCTTCAGGTCGTCGTGCTGGGTGAACTTCGCCCGCAGCGCGTCGAGCATGATCTGGTCTTTCACGCTCTCCCAGTCGCGCCGGAGCGGGAGCTTGCGCGACCGCCCCATGTTGGCCGCGTCGCTCGGCCTCTTGCACATCCGAACGGCCTCTTCGTGGGCCGTACCCGCAAACTTCTGGGCCTGGAAGTAGTGTTCAGTGGTGGCCCACCGCTTCCCCTTCAGGTGGATCGAGTGCCGCGAGAAGTTCGAGAAGCACCCGTATTCACCGGTGGTGGAGTAGAACTCGATCACGGTCGGAACCGGCTCGCCCATGACGGTCTCCAGTGTTGGGAAGTGTGAACACTACCTCACCGGAGGACCGGGCACCGATGTCGGTTCGCGCGGCGCAGCGGACCGTGGCTATTTCACCATTCGGCGGAGTTCTTCGGTGTGTTTTTTGAACTCGGTCGTTTCGACGAGCGTGCCGAGCAAATCCCGAAGGGCAGCGGCTTTATCGTCGCGCCGTGCGATCTGAGACGCGCCCCTGCACGTCAAACTCTTCGGGCGACAAGAACCTCAGAGCGGACTGACGGCGAACGCGGTTGTAGAACGCCTCCGGGCACTTGAAGATCCCGGCCCGCGCCTGGTCGCGGGGCACGAACATCGGACCCGATGCCATCTCGTACTTGAGTCGTCCGAAGAGCGACCCCATCGGGGTGTTGCCCCAGCTCGGGCCGTAACTCGTCGTACCGGTCGAGCCGGTTGGTGACGGACGGCGGCGTAGATCCGCTATCCGAAGCCGCTCCAGCGGCGGAAGCGGTCGTACACCGACTGCCGCGGGCCGAATTCGTCCGGCACGTTCCGCCACCGGCCCCCGTCGGACCGCGCCCACTGGATGCCGTCGATCATCGTCCGATGGTCGTGCCACTGGCCGCCGCGCTTGCCCCGGTTGGTCGGGAGCACGTCGCGCAGGGCGGCCCACTGGTCGTCGGTCAGTCGGTACGTCGGGAGTCGGCCATCGGAATCCTTCGGGGGGTAGACGGGCATCTACCCATAGGATGGACCCGCGGCACAATTGGATTCACCAGACGCGGCCTAGTACTTCTTCGGCGCGGCCTTCAGTTGTTCGAGCGTCGCTTTTGCCGTAGCGATTTCGGCGTTGAGCGCGTCGAGCGCAGCTTTTGCGGGAGCGACCGCTGCATTGGCGGCATCAGCCGCGGCTTTTGCGGGAGCCACAGCGTCCGCGGCGGGCTTTTGCGTGGGCGTGAGCGTCGCCACTGTCTTTTGGTTGGCAGCGACCGTCGCCGTTGCGTCGGTGTACGCTTTCGATTGAGCCGCGTGCTTGTCGGTCGCTGCTTTGAGGGTGGCGGCGGTATCAGCTTGGGCCTTCTTCGCGACGGTCAGTTCCGCGTTGAGAGCAGCGAGTGCATCGGCCTTTTTCTTTGCTTGCGCGACGAGGTCCGCGTTCGCGGGCGTTTTCGTCGAAGCGTCGGCGATGGCCTTTGCCGCGACGGTTTCCGCGCTCACCACCGCTTCGAGGGCAGCGGCCTTGTTTGCTGCTGCGGTCGCGATTGGCGTCGCCTTGTCCACTTCGGCCTTCGCCGCGTCCATTTGCGGCTTCGCGGCGTTCGCGGCGGCGGTGAAGTCGGTCACGGCCTTGTTTGCTGCAGCCAAGTCTGCGTTGATCTTGTTCACGTTTGCGACGGCCGCGTTGTGGGCGTCGGCCGCTTGCTTCGCCTTGAGTGCGGCCGCATCGAACGCGGCTTGAGTCGGCTGAATCTTCGCGGTCGCGGCGGCGATGGCGGTTTCGGCCTTCTTCAGCCGTTCGGCGGCCGGGAGCGGGTTCGCGTCGAGCGTGGCGACCGCTTTTGCATCGGCCGCGGTCCACGTCTTCACCACGCCGGACCAGTCTCCCGCGATCACGCGGGCGTTGTCGTGCGTCACCGCGACCTTCAGCCCCAGGTCCGGGAACGCCTCGAAGGTCTTCAGTGCGGTGCCGTTCTGGTCCCAGAACTTCGTGACCCGGTCGCGCCCGGTGCTGGCGAGCTTGCCGTCGTGCGTGAACTGCACGCTCGCGGCGCCACCGCCGTGCGCCCCCCAATTCTTGATGTTCCCGCCGTTCTCCATTTCCCAGAGCTTGATCGTGGTGTCTTCACTGCACGTCGCGAGCACGTTGGAATCGTCGCGCCACGACACGTCTGTAATCATCGCGGTGTGCCCGCGGAGGCTGAAGTACTCGCGCCCGGTGAACGCTTCCCACACGAACACGCCGCCGTTGCGGTCGCCGGTCGCCAGCAGCACGCCGTCGGCGCTGTACTCGACTGCCGTGACCCAGTCGGTGTGCTTCTTGATCTCGCGGATCACCTTCCCGTCAACGGTGGAGTAGATGCGGACGAGCTTCGACGGGCTGCCGACGGCGATCTGCGTTTGGTCCGCGGAGATGTCCGCCGCGAGGATCGCGTCGTTCTCGATGCCGACCTCGATCACCTTCTCGCCGTTCTCCACCTTGTAAAGCACGGCCTTCCCGGACGACCCGCCCTTACCGCCCGCGACCAGGAGGAACCGGGCGTTGCGCGAGAACTTGATGCTGTTGATCTGCCCGTGCTCGAACGGGATGAACCCGATCAGCGCGCCGGTGTCGGTGTTGTACAGGATGACCTGCTTCTGCCCGCCGATGGCGACGAGGGGCGCCCACGGGCTGGTCGCCATCGCGAGGACGGCCCCCGGTCGGCGTGCGGTCACCACCGGGTCGAGCTTCAGTTTGCCAACGGCCGGCATCGGCGGCGGGCCTTCCGGCCGTCCCTTCACGACGGACTTCAGCCCGATGTCGGCGGTGGGCTTGGGCATCGCGGCCGCTTTGCTCCCGGCGTTCTCTCGCGCACCTTGCTCCACCCACAACTTGATGACCGCGAGCTGCGCATCGGGCATTTTGTTCCCGTTGGGCGGCATCTTCGGTTCTTCGATGTGCGCGGAGAGCGTGTAGACGCGCGACTTTGCCGGGTCGCCCGCCTTCACTGCGGCCCCGGACGAGCCGCCCTTTTGCAGCGCGGCGAAAGTGGCGAGGTTGAGGTCACCCTTTTGCTTGTCGTTGCCGTGGCAGTTCACGCAGTGCTGCTTGATGATGGGCAACACGTCGTCGTCGAAGGTCGGGTTCTTCGCGTCCGCGAGGACGCGGGCACCGCCCGCAAGGACCGTGACCACGGAACAGAGGAATGCCAGTTGCCGCATATCAAGAAGCCTCATCGGAATCGTTTGTCGTTGTGCTTTCAGCCCGGGGGGGCGACTGACAGTAACCAGGAGTGAAACGCGCTAACGCGGTGCGACCCAGAAACTAAGCGATGCGGATTGTCAGCAAACTGTCGCGGTGCTCGATTGCGTATCGTCCGAAACAGCGGCAGTTGAACAAAGCAGTTGCGGCAGCCTTGATGCGAGCAGGAAATCGAGACGAGTCTGAACCCGTCCAATCTGTTCCGAACATTGCCGTGTCAGTTTCTCGGATCTCAATCTCGATACACCCCGCGTACCCAGATTCTTCCGCCGCCAAGTGAATCTCGACTGTATCGCCTGCATCGAGTCGGGACCGGTGTTGGCGGATGGCGCTTTCACAAGGTGCGATGAAATCCGAGGATTTCACGTTGTACCGGATATCCATTACCTATTCCGGTTAGTGGTTGAACATGAACTCGCGCGAGTTCATCACGGCCCAGAACACGTCTTCGAGCGCCTGCTTCTTGTCCTTCGCGGCGTCCACGATGGCGGTGAGGTTCTTCAATTCTTCCGGCTTGGGAGCGCGCGTGAGACAGCGAACGTAAATCTGCTCGATGATCTGCGCCGGGGACTTCTTCTCCTGGAGCATCTTGCCCACCAAGTTGCCCTGCGCGATCTTCGGTTCCACGGTTTCGCCGTTCAGCAGGTGGAGGCTCTGGGAGAGGGTCGGTTCGAGCCGCACCTCGCACGAGCACACCGTTTCGCGCGTGGGCCGGCCGAAGGTCGTGAGGAAGTACGTGCTCACGCCGCCGTCCGCGATCTGTACGGCCCGCGCGCCCAGAGGTAGCCCCTGGAACTTGTTCTTCGTGTCCGTCACCTGCGTGATGACGTCGAGCATTGTTTCGGCCCGAATCCGGCGAACCGGCCCGCGCGCGAAGTTCCGCGTGTCGCCCTCGTTGGTCTTCGTGGGCTGCGTGCTGCGCTGGTACGTCTGCGACGTGCAGATGTCGCGCACGAGTTTCTTGAAGTCGTACTTGTACTCGGTGAACTTCTTGCCCAGGGTATCGAGTAACTCCTGGTTGCTCGCCGGGTTCGAGATGCGCACGTCGTCCACTTCGTTCACAATGCCCTGACCGAAGAAGTGGTTCCACACGACGTTCGAGAGGTTCTTGGCGAAGTACGGGTTGTCCGCGCTCGCGAGCCAGTTGGCCAGCACCGTGCGGCGGTCCTTCCCGTTCACGTCGGGGGCCGCGCCGCCGAGGAACTTGGCCGGCATCGGGCGCCCGCGCACCGGGTGGTTCACCTCGCCGCCGCCGCTGTTGAACACGACCAGTTCGCGGGCGTCGTCCGTGCCCTTGCGCCCGATCTGCGTGAAGAAGCTCGCGAGCCCGTAGTAGTCGTCCATCGTCCAGCGGTCGAACGGGTGGTTGTGGCACTGGGCGCACTGGATGCGCATGCCCATGAACACCTGGGCGACGTTCTCCGTCACCTTCAGCACGTCGCGCTCGAGCTGGTAGTAGTTGGTCACGGGGTTCTTGAACGTCCCGCCGTTGGCGCCGAGCAGTTCCTTCACCCAAACGTCCGTGGGCACGTTCTTCGCGATCTTCTCTTGGAGCCAGCCGTAATAGAGGAGCATCGCCTTGTAGCTGACCTCGTTCGACGAGCGGATCTGGAGCAGTTCCGCCCACTTGAGCACCCACAGTTCCGCAAACTCCTTGCGGTCGAGCAACTCGTCGACGAGCAGGTCGCGCTTGTTCGGTAGTGCGGACACCATGAACCGGGCGTACTCTTCGGGCGTCGGCAGCCCGCCGATGATGTCCAGGTACACGCGGCGCACGAACGTCGCGTCATCGCACACGCCGGACGGCTCGATACGGAGCTTCTTCAGCTTGTTGTGAACGAGCGTGTCGATGTAGTTCGTTTCGGGCGCGTTGGGCCACGCGAACTTCAGATCTTTCGGCAGCGTGATGAACGGCACGCCGATGGTGAACGTGTAGAACCGGGCCATCACGAACGCTTCACCGCGCTCGCCCGCGGTCACGGCGCCGGAGTCGTCGATCTTCGCGGCCGTGTCGTTGTTGGTGAGGAAGAGCGCGAGGTTCGTCACGTCGCGGTCGGTGCCGTCCGAGTACTTCGCCCGGACCACGATGCGCTGCTTCTCGCCCTTGCCATCGAGCACCGCACTCGGGGGGAACACTTCCATGCTCACCGGAAGCGCGATCGTGGGGGCGTCCATCGGGGCGTCGGCTTCGAGCCAGCGCGTGATCGCCTGGTAGTACTCGTCGCCCTCTTTGATCTTCCCGCCGCCGGTGTGGGCGACCTTGCCCGTCGCTTTTTCGAGGAGCGTGCTCTCGGCCGGGAGCGCGAGGTTGATGCGCCGGCCGTTGAGTTCGCGCGTGAGCCGGAAGTGGTCGCCCTCGGGGTCGAAGCCGAACAGCGACAGCCGGAACCCGTCCTTCCCGCGTGCGGCCCCGTGGCACCCGCCGGTATTGCACCCGGCGTGCATGAACACGGGCATCACGTCCTGCTTGAAGGAGATCGCGCGATCGTCCTTCGCCTTCGTGACCTTCACGGGCACCTTGACCGTTTGCCCGCTGAACGCGACCGCCATTTCCGTGGCCCCGTCCGCGACGGGCAGGACGTTGAACTTGTCGAGCTTCACGAGCGCGGGGTTCGCGAACGTGATTTGCGCCTGGGCGGTGACGTCCCGCGTGATGCCGTCGGGCTGCGTGAGCTGCACCACGAACGATTGCCGGTCGCGGCTCGTTTCGAGGTTAATGTCGGGCGGGTAAACGGCGATCGTTTGGGCGAACGATTCACCGCCGAACGCGCAGAGGGCACAGAGCGAAAGCAGGTAAGCAAGGCGCATGTCGAAAAGCCTCATGCGGTGGGGCGTGTCTTCAGTTCTTGGGCAGGCGGTTCTTCCAGTAACCCGGTCTTCGGGCGTTGTGCGCGAAAGCCACAACGCGGATCTCGTCTGCGGTTTCGGCGTAAACAATCGAGTACGGTATGCGGCCGGTAAGGATGTACCGCCGAAACCGCGAGCGACCGATCCGAGTCGCAATCATGGGATTGGCCCCGATTGCGGCGAGGGCACGATCAACTGCTATTCGGAGCCGGCCCGCATTTCGCGAAATCGCGAGCGCGTTGGCAATTTCGTTTTGCGCCTCGGGAGCGATGACCGGAGTCACCCGTACTTCTCCTTCATGCGCTTCATGAACTCGTCCGCGGGTACGGCTTTCGACTTACCGGAGTCCAGGTCCGCGATTCGGCGTTCGCCCTCTTCTATCCAAACCGCTTCCCACTCTTCCGAAGCGAGGTTCTCTTCGCCGTCGTCGTTCGCGCGGTCACCGTCGAGTGCGTCGATGTACTCGGCCACCTCTGCTCGCTCCTCGGCGGTTAGCGCGGCCAGCAGCGGTTTCAGCTTTTCGGTGGCTTCGCTCATGGCTTCTCCGTGTCGAGTGGGCGTCGCGCCTCATCTTATCACGGCTTTTTCGGTTCTTCTTTCTTGGGCGGCGGTTGCGTTCCGCCGGCCGCGGCCTTCTCGCGTTCCTCGGCTTCTTTGCGGAGCTGTTCGAGGCGCGTGAGGCGCTTTTCGGGTGTCGCCGGGGTCGGGGTGGGCGGCTTCGGCGTCATCGGGGTTGGTTGCGGTGTCGGAGTGGCCGCGGCCTTCGGCGGGAGCGGGGCGTCGATGCGGAGCTGTGTACCGCCGGTGTTCCCCGTAATGAGTTCGCCACCCTTATCGATCACCACCTGCGCGAAGACGTTGTGCTGACCGATGGGGCTGGTCTTGTCCGCGACGATCGGGAACACGATTTCCTTCGTGTCCTTCGTTACTTCCAACACCTGAGTCGTGACCTTGGCCGGAAGTCCGTAGACCGTCACCTTCGCCTTGCCCTCGAACGGCCGCGTCACTGCGACTTTGCAGAACAGTTGCGTTTGCCCACCCTGTTCAACGGCCGGGCGCTCCATCGCGAGCGTGACAACGGGGGCCGCGACTTCGAGCGCGAACAGTTGGCTCGAAACCCAGACCGGGCCTTTGCCCGCGTCCGCAACCGCGTGAACCGCGGTCTTCCACTTGCGGGCGCCCGCGTCCGGGGCCGCGTTCATCGGCAGGACGGTTTCTGTTTGGCCCTCGGGGATCACCGCGGAGCCCTGGATGCCCATGCCCGGCGGGGTCCACAGTGGGAACACCGTGATCGCGCCCTTAAAACCGTCCGCGCGCTTGGCGACGACGCGGAGGTTGAACGAGCCGTTCTGCACGAGCGGCACTTTCGGCTCGATCACCTCGATCGAGTACGGTGCGACTTCACCGACCGCGACCGCGGTGCGATTGATTTCGTGCCGCGCGTACACGGTCTGGTTCGGCGGGCCGAGAACGAGTGCCGCGTCGAGCGACAGTTTGTACGGCGCTTTCACGTTGGGGTCGGGGTGAACTGCGGTGATCGCTGCGAGGTGACCCGCGGTCGGTGCGTCCGGCTTGGCGTCGAACACCACGGGAACGACGTTTAGCCCTGCTTCCATTTGCTCCGCAGTCAGCGTGACGCCCGCGGGGAGCTTGTCCAACCCGATGTTGAGCGGGCCGCCGAAGTCGGCGCGGTTCGCGATCACGAGTACCGCGTTCCGCCCGCCCTTCGGAACGGTAATCGTTTGGCGATCCTGGTTCGCGGGGTTGTTGCCGTCCACTTTCGGAATGGTGGTGCTGATCGCAGCCGCGACCGGCGTCAGTTCGATGCGGTAGAAGTAGTCCGCGCCGCCCTTCTTCAAGTGGTCGTGAACCCAGAGCGTGTAGTCGCCGTCGGCCGGGATCGTGATGCGGAAGTAGCTGTCTGGGGTGCCGTTGTCGTCGTTGGCGGCGATCACGCCACCGGTCGCGTTGCCGAAGTAGAGCACCGAGTCGAGCGGCGAGCCGAGTTGCCGGGCGAAGCACCGGGCGTCGAATACCTGACCCTTCTTCGCGCTGAACTTGAAGTAGTCGACTTCGTTCGGGGCGCTCACGACGCCGTTGAACGCGCCCGGTGCTGTGCCAGGGCTGGCGGTCGCGGGCGTGCCATTGTTCGGCGTTTCGAGTGCGTTGGGCAGGTTCGCGATACGGAACTTGAAGCCGGTGGGGTGAATGCCTTCAGGCGTCTGGCAGTGCAGCCGCCACTGGTCGTCTGGGTTTGCAGGGAGCTTGACCTTTTGCTTGATCGGGCCGGACGGATCGCCGAGGAAGGTGACTTCCAGTTCTTCGCCCGGTTTGCCACCTGCTGGCACAACCGCTGTAGGCCGCGGGAAGTTACCGATGTGCAGACGGTACTGGCACGCGCCGTTGCCGCCGTAAGCACTCTCGCGGATCTGGACAATGTACTTGCCGTCGGCCGGGATCACGACCGAGCACCCGCCGTCCTGTGCGCTGAGCGCGGAGTCGTCGCCGGTCGCGAGTTCAAATCGTTTCGCGTCGAGGATCGCGACGTAGGGGTCGAAGAACGTGACGCCCAGGCGCATGCCTTCGACTTCGACCGAGAGGCGCTGGCCCTTCTTGCAGTCGACAACGAAGTAATCCTGGTCTTCCGCTTGCACGACGCCGTGAACGGTCACGTTCAGTGGGATCGGTTGCGGTTTGTCGAAATCGTTGTTCGGCTCGACCTCTTCCACAACGGGAAGAGCCCCAACCCAGAACGTCCGCACTTCCGAGATACCCGAGGCCGTCCGAACACGGAAAGCGTGCTCGCCGAGGGGACAGTCCGGGGCGATCGTGACCGTGGCCTTCAGCGTCGCGTCGTTGACAACTTCGAGCTTCTTGACCGCGATGCCGGGGTAGTAGACGAGCACTTCCTGCGCGTCCGCGAGGCGCCCGCCGGAGAACGTGAGTACAGATTCGGTGCCGCGCTGAGCACCGCGTGGCTGAATGGCGCCCACCGACGGGGACGCCGCCTCGGCTGCCGGGGCCACGAGCCCCAACAATGAAAGGGTGAAAAGGTGAAGGGGCGAAAGGGCGAGTCGGAGATTGCGGCGTAGTGCGGTCATAGTCGAAGCATCCTGGTGCGTGGATCGAATCGGGGTGTCTTCTCACCCCTTCACCTCTTCACCCCTTCACCTCTTCACCCTTTCACCCCTTCAATTTCGTCACGCCAACAGTTCCTTGCGGGTCTTCCCCTCGCGGACGATGTCGATCGGGCGGTCGCCGGGCGACATCAGTTTCTTGGTCGCGTCGGATACCCAGGCAGTCGTAAACGGTGTGCGCGAGGTCCTCGACCGTCAGCCCGTCCTCGTCCGGCTCGCTGGCGGTCGCGTCGGACTTGCCGTAGATGAAGCCCTTCTTGATGCCGCCCCCGGCGAGCACCACGCTGAACACCTTCGGCCAGTGGTCGCGGCCGGCGGTCCCGTTGATCTTCGGGGTGCGCCCGAACTCGCTCGACACCATGATGAGCGTGCTGTCGAGCATCCCGCGCTGCTTCAGGTCGGTGACGAGGGTCGCGAACGCCTGATCGAATTGCGGGAGCTGGCTTTTCGTGCCGTTGATGATGTCGTTGTGAAGGTCCCACCCGCCGTAGGTCAGCGTGACGAACCGGACGCCGCCCTCGACGAGCCGGCGGGCCATCAGCATCCGCTGGCCGGCCGCGTTGCGGCCGTAGGCGTCGCGGAGTTTGCCCTCTTCCTTGTTGATGTCGAAGGCGTCGCGGGCCTTCTCGCTGGAGATCAGGCCGTAGGCGCGCTGGTAGAAGGTGTCCATCGCGTCGATGTTGTCCGACTTTTCCTTACCGGCGAAGTGGGCGTTCACCGCGTCGAGCATGTTGCGCCGGGTGGCGAACCGGTCGGGGGTGACGCTCCCCGGAAGGCTGAGGTCCTGTACGCGGAACCCGCCGTTGGCCGGGTCGCTACCCAGGCTGAACGGCGCGAAGGACGACGACAGGTACCCGCTGCCCGCGTCGTTCGCCGGCATGTTCGGCACCGCGACGTAGGGCGGGAGGTTGTTCCGAACTCCGAGTTCGTGGCTCACCACGCTCCCCATGCTCGGGAACTTGAGCGCAGGGCTGGGGCGGTAGCCGGTGAACATGTTGTGCGTGCCGCGCTCGTGGGCGGCTTCGCCGTGGGTCATCGCCCGGCACACGGCGATCTGGTCCGCGATCGCCGCCGTCTTCGTGAGGCACTCGTTGAAGACCTCGCCCTCGATCTTGGTCTTCACGGTGCCCATCTGCCCGCGATACTCGACCGGCGCGAACGGCTTCGGATCCCAACTCTCTTGGTGGGCCTGGCCGCCGGGCAGGAAGATGTGGATGCACGCTTCGGCCTTCGGCTTCTTCTTCCCGGCCGGTTCCGCGGCCTGGAGCCGCATGTACTGGTCGAGAGTCAGGCCGAGAGCACCAATTGCCCCGACGTGCAGGAAGCTTCTCCGGCTGAGCGGCGAACCCATGCAACGAGACAGCAAGTTCATCGGCAGGACTCCTGTCGGAAAGAGTGCGTGATGTTATTGGGGCGGGTCAGTTTCAGGGTGTCGGACGTAGAACGCAGGCTCGGGCCTGGGGAGGGCAGGCAGCGCGGTTATTGGCAGGACGTCAAAACGTGGCAGCGCGCGAACGCCGTGGCAGCGTCATTCGCGCAGGTAGAACATAGGCGGTCGGAGAGCGGTAGTCAATTCATTCCTTTGGCCCCCCACCGAAATTACCCAGACGGTAAGGTCGAGTGGTTCTGGTAGGGCCAAAGTATGAGAGCACGCGGGCTTTACGGGATACAGGGGCCGGGCGAACGGCCGTTAGAGGCGGTACCGCTGCCGGTCGTTCGAGAGCTTCAGCTCGTCGTGAATCTTAAAAATGACGATGAGAAATTCGCAGCGGGGAGATCCGTGAAACACAGGGCCGGCTCTGCGCCAAGTCCGGGCCGTCGTCCCGTCAATTGTTCGCGAGTCTGTCATTTCCTTGAACGCGGCACGCGAATCGTTTAGTGTGTCTGCGCCCCCCGCGCTCGCACTCTGCCTTCCTCGGAACGCCTTCCCATGCGGTTCTTCCTCTCTCTCATGGCCTTGGCCCCGTGTTCGGTCCGCGCCGCGGAGCCGGTCGATTACCGCAAGGACATCAAGCCCCTGTTGCAAGAGCGCTGCTACGCCTGCCACGGCGCGCTAGCACAGAAGGGGAAACTGCGCGTCGATAGCGGTGCGAATCTGTTGAAGGGCGGGGCGGTCGTTCCCGGGATGCCCGATACCAGCGAACTCGTTCTGCGTGTCGTTTCCGATGATGAAGCGCAGCGGATGCCGCCAGAAGGCCACCCGCTCAAACCCGAACAGATCGCGAAGTTAAAGGCGTGGATCGCGCAGGGCGCGAAGGTGCCGGCCGACGACGCGCCCGAACCGGACCCGCGCGATCACTGGGCGTTTCGGGCCCCTGTGCGCTCGAAAATGCCCGCGAGCGCGGATCGCAGTACACAGAACGCGAACCCGATCGATGCGTTCGTGACGGCCCAGCGGCAGAAGCACGGACTCACCCCCGTCCAGCCCGCGGATAGGGGCGTGCTCCTGCGCCGAGTGTACTTGGACCTCATCGGTTTGCCACCCACTGCGGCACAAACGGATGCGTTCGTGAGGGACACGTCCCCCGACGCTTACGAGAAGGTGGTCGATCAGTTGCTCGCGTCGCCCCAATACGGCGAGCGCTGGGGGCGGCACTTCCTCGACATCTGGCGCTATTCCGACTGGTGGGGGCTGGGATCGGAACTCCGCAACAGCCAGCGGCACATCTGGCACTGGCGCGACTGGACCATTGAGAGCTTCAACGCCGACCTCGGTTACGACGAGATGATTCGGCAAATGCTCGCCGCCGACGAACTGTACCCCACCGAGCCGAAGAAACTCCGGGCGACGGGGTACCTCGCGCGATCGTACTTCCTGTTCAACCGCACGTCGTGGCTCGATGAGGTCGTGGAGCACTCGGGTAAGGGGTTCCTCGGGCTGACGCTCAATTGCTGCAAGTGCCACGACCACAAGTACGACCCGATCAAGCAGGCCGACTACTACCAGTTCCGCGCGATCTTCGAGCCGTATCAGGTCCGCACCGACGTGGTACCGGGCGAACCGGACGTGACGAAGGCCGGTATCCCGCGCGTGTTCGACTGCAACCTCGATGCGAAGACACCGTTCCACATTCGCGGCGACGAGCGCAACCCGGACAAGGACCGCGTGGTGCTTCCGGGCCTCCCGCAGTTCCTCGCGGCCGGTGGGCTGAAGATCGCGCCGGTCCAACTCCCCGCGGAGTCGCACGAACCGCTCCGGCGCGCAGAAATTGCAGAGACTTATCGCGTTGTGGTCGAAACGAGATTGAAGGAGGCCAAAGCCGCTCTCACGCACGCAGAAACCGTGGCGAGTCGCGGAGCGTTTCAGAGTTGGCGCGTGCTCCCGGCTCGTGCGGCTCACACCGCTGCGGTCAGGGAACGCGATGCGCTCGACGCAGCCATGCGCGACCCGAAGAGCGCGCCCACAAGTTACCGCGGCGCGGTGAAGAGTGCTGAGTCGAACGTGGAGGACGCCAAGTCGCAGGGGCGGCCGTTCCCCAATACGAGCACCGGGCGCCGAACTGCGCTGGCGAACTGGATCGCGGACGCGAAGAACCCGCTCACGGCTCGTGTCGCGGTGAACCACCTGTGGGTGCGGCACTTCGGCGTGCCACTCGTGCCCAGCGTGTTCGAGTTCGGCCGTAAGGGGGTACTGCCGTCGAACCCGGAACTGCTCGACTGGCTCGCGTGCGAACTGGTCAACCCTCAATACAGAGTTGGCAGCAGCGCGAAACCGTGGAGTTTCAAACACCTGCACAAACTCATTGTAACGAGTAACACGTACCGGCTCTCCTCGTCCGCTGCGGGCGCTGACGCGAACGTGCGGCTAGACCCCGAGAACAAATACCTCTGGCGCATGAACCCGGTCCGCATGGACGCCAATACCGTTCGCGACAGCCTGCTCCATTTGGCCGGCGACCTCGACCTCACTCAAAGTGGCCCGCCGGTGCCGATGCCCCAGCAGGAGGTGTCGCGGCGCCGGTCACTGTACTTCTTCCACTCGCACAACGAGCACAACAAGCTGCTCGACATCTTCGACAACGCGAACGTGCTGGAGTGCTACCGGCGCAGCGAGAGCATCGTGCCGCAGCAGGCGCTCGCGCTGTGGAACAGCAAACTCGCGCAAACGATGGCCGCGAAAATCAACGACCAACTCCACGCTCGCCTCAAGGACGCCGACGACACGCGCTTCGTGACGGCCGCGTTCGAGACGGTGCTGGGCACATCACCCACGAAAGACGAACTCGCGACGTGTCTGACCGCACTCGCAGAACTACGCACCGAACTGAAAGCTGTGCCACTCGCCGAGCAAACGAAGCGCGCGCGCCTGCAAGTGATTCAGGCGCTGATTAATCACAACGATTTTGTCACCGTCAGGTGACACCGCGTTTTGTAGCCCCGGTAGGGGCGACAGATGGTAGCCAGGGGTGGAGCGAAGCGCAACCCCTGGCGGACTGGCTGGCGGACGCCCCGAAACGCAAATCCGGTGA
This sequence comes from Gemmata massiliana, assembly GCA_000531095.1. Classification (GTDB taxonomy): domain Bacteria; phylum Planctomycetota; class Planctomycetia; order Gemmatales; family Gemmataceae; genus Gemmata; species Gemmata massiliana. Next base: position 185,802 of record HG799467.1, read on the forward strand.
CCGACGTGCGACGTTTGCCGTTGGTCCGCGACACCCGCCAGGGGTTGCGCGCTGCTTCACCCCTGGCTACTCGCTCGCGCCCCTAACCGGGGCTGAAAAGTGAATTCGCACGGTGCCATTATGAACCGCCGCTCTTTTCTCAGTGATTCGTTCCGGAGTTTTTCGGGGCTTGCTCTGGCGGCCATGCTCCACCGCGACGGGTACTCCGCCGAGGATAAGTGGGCACCGCCCGACGGTAAGCCGCACCACGCGCCGAAGGCCAAGTCCGTCATCTGGCTGTTCATGAACGGCGGCGTCTCGCACATGGAGACGTTCGACCCCAAGCCCGCGCTCACGAAGTTCGCCGGGAAGACCATCAAAGAATCGCCGGTCCCGGACGCGCAAGACCCGGAGAAACTCAAACTCGCGCGCGTGACGGTCGTCAACGACGCGAACGGCCAGCAGCGGAACAAACTCTACCCGCTGCAAGTGGGCTTCAAGAAGTACGGCAAGTCGGGCATCGAGTTGAGCGACTGGCTGCCGCACACGGGATCGTGCATTGATGACATCGCGCTGATCCGATCGATGTGGACGACCGATGACAACCACGGCGCGCAAACGCAGTTCCACACCGGCCGGCACATGCTCGACGGCGAGTACCCGACGCTCGGCGCGTGGGTGCATTACGGCCTTGGCACGCTCAACGAGAACCTGCCGCAATTCGTCTCGATGGGATTCCGCGAATACTGGAACATCAAGGACGGCCACTACCTCGGCCCGGCCCACGACGCGGTGCCAATGCGCGTCGATCCCGCGAACCCGCTGGACTATGGCAAACCGGAAGTGCCGGTCACGGCGGCCGAGCAGAAGGCCGGTTTCGCGTTGTCGGGCAAGCTGAACAAGCTCCGCGAGAAGCAGTACCCCGGCGACGCGGCCCTCGACGCCCGCATCAAGAGCTACGAACTCGCGTTCCGAATGCAGAAATCGCTGCCGGAGGTACTCGACTTCGCGAAAGAGACCGTGGAGACGCAAAAACTGTACGGCCTCGATCGGCCCGAGACGAAGGCGTTCGGGATGCAACTGCTCGCGTCGCGCCGGTTAGTGGAACGCGGCGTGCGGTTCATTCAGATCCAGCACGGTGCCGGCGGCGCCGGTGTGTGGGACGCGCACGGCGGGCTGAAGGCCAACCACGCGAAGAACTGCCTCTCGATCGACCAGCCGATCAGCGGGTTGCTCAAAGACCTGAAACGCACGGGGCTTTTGAAGGACACGATTGTTGTGTTCTGCACGGAATTCGGGCGCACGCCGGGCACCCAGGGCAGCGACGGGCGCGACCACCACATCTACGGCTTCAGTACGTGGATGGCCGGTGGCGGGCTGAAGGGCGGGATCGTTCACGGGGCAACGGACGAAATCGGCTTCCACGCGGTCGAAAACCGGCACTACGTCACCGACGTCCACGCGACGATCCTGCACCAGTTGGGCCTGGACTCGCGCAAACTCGAAATCCCCGGGCGCAAGCGCCTCGACATCGATCACGGGAACGTGATTAAGGAGATTTTGTCGTAGAGTCGGCACCACTCGCCGGACCGTGCTCAACCTCGTGGTCTTTTCGCAGAGATGCGGGGCGATTTCGTGTGGGCGGGTACTGGGGCTCCCGTTCGTTAACACTCGTCGTTGGCCCGGAGCTTTCTTGGCGAACGGCCGGTGCTGTGTGAACGCAAGAAACATTTTTGACAGGATTAACAGGATCAACCGGATCAAGACCGAATGCGACGTTGTCTTTTGAATCCTGTCGATCCTGTTAATCCTGTCAAAAATGCTTCTGTATTCTTGGCGAACCGCGAGTGCCAACGAACAGGCGGGTTTACGCAACTACGAGAACTCAACGGCCCCAGCTGAGGCGCCCGGGCGCTCGGGGCGCGGGTTTGTTATGGTGGTGCTTTCGCAGGGTGATCGGCCCGAATTGGAGCGTTCCTGATGTTCCGCCTCTCCTTCGCGTTGTGCTTTCTTTGTCTGGGCAGTTCGCTTTTACCTCTTCGGGCGGCCGACAAACCCAATGTCGTGCTGATCGTGATCGACGATTTGGGCCAGCGCGATCTCGGGTGTTACGGGAGCACGTTTTACAAGACGCCGAACATCGACCGCGCGGCGAAGGAGGGCGTGCGCTTCACGGACGCTTACGCCGCGTGCCCGGTGTGCTCCCCGACGCGGGCCAGCATCCTGACCGGGCGGTACCCACAACGAACAGGCATTACCGACTGGATTCCCGGGCGCAAAGACGCGCCGGACCAGCGGCTCAATCGCCCTGAAATCCGGAACGAACTGCCGCTCGAAGAAACCACGATCGCGAAAGTGCTTCAGCAGAACGGGTACGCCACCGCGCTTATTGGGAAGTGGCACCTCGGCCGGAAGGGGTTCGAGCCGGAGAAACACGGCTTCGACGTGAACATTGCCGGCGACGAGACCGGTACCCCGCGCAGCTACTTCGCCCCCTTCGAGAACAAGCTCGGCAAGATGCCGGGGTTGGAAAGCGCGAAGGAGGGCGAGTACCTCACGGACCGGCTCGCGGCCGAGGCCGAAGGGTTCATCGAGAAACACAAGGACAAACCGTTCTTCCTCTATTTGCCGCACTACGGGGTTCACACGCCACTTAAAGCGCCGCAAGCGCTTGTCGACAAGTACAAGGCGACGCCGACGCACGGTAGGCAGAGTAATCCCGTGTACGCGGCGATGGTCGAGAGCATGGACGCGGCCGTCGGGCGCGTGCTGAAGAAGCTCGATGACCTCAAACTCTCCGACAACACACTCGTCATCTTCACGAGTGACAACGGCGGACTGGCGACGCTCGAAGGGATGCCGTTCGCACCGACCATCAACTCCCCGCTGCGCGAGGGAAAGGGCTACCTCTACGAAGGGGGCGTCCGCGTGCCGCTCGTCGTGAAGTGGCCCGGTAAAGTGAAATCGGGCACAACGGACCAAGTGGCGTGTAGCATCGACTTCTTCGACACGATCCTGGACGCGACCGGTACGAAGAAACCCGCGAATCTCAAGACAGACGGAGTGTCGCTCCTGCGCACAGTCACGAGTTGCGACGCGCTTGCTCCGCGTGCGATCTATTGGCATTACCCGCACTACGCGAACCAGGGCGGTCGACCCGGCGGCGCGGTGCGGTCCGGGGATTACAAGCTCGTCGAATACTACGAGGACGGGCGCCGGGAACTCTTCGACGTGCGCAAAGACCTGTCCGAGTCGCGTAACCTCGTCAACGACGCGCCCGAGACCGTGAAGGCGCTGGCCGAGGCGCTCGATTCGTGGCGAAAAGAGGTCGGGGCGAAGATGCCGACGCCGAACCCCGATTACCGTCCGAACCCGCCCGACAAAGACGGCGTGATTACGATGCCCGCGCGGACCGCGCTCGTGAAGGGTGTGATGCTGAGGTTCGAGCCGCTCCCGCACAAGAACACGCTCGGGTTCTGGGTGAACAAGGACGATTCGGCCGCGTTCGATTTCACGGTCGAGAAGGGCGGGGCATTCACGGTGGAAGTATTCCAGGGGTGCGGGAAGGGGAGCGGCGGCGCGGACGTGGAACTCGCGGTCGGGGACGAGAAGGTCGTTTTCACCGTGAAGGATACGGGCGGGTTCCAGAACTTTGAGGCCCGCGCGGTCGGCACACTCAAGATCGAGAAGGCGGGGCGGTACACGATGACCGTGCGCGCGAAAACCAAGCCGGGCGTCGCGGTCATGGACCTCCGTCAGATCGTGCTCCGACCCGCGAAATAACGCTTGGTGCTTCAATCCGGGCACGGTGCGCGGTTGGGGTTGCTCGTTTTTCGAGCAACTGTTACACCCCTGTACCTGATTTGAGCGAACGGGCGGCAGGATTGTCAGCCGCACGGGGGTTCATGATGTCCGCGGTGAAGTTTAGCGTAGTGATCCCGACGCGGGAGCGCGCCGAGACGCTCCGGTTCGCACTGCGCACGTGCCTGGACCAGACGTTCGACGACTACGAGATCATCGTTTCGGACAACTTCAGCTCGCCCGCAACGAAGGCCGTAGTCGACGAGTGCGGATCGCCCAAAGTGCGGTACGTGCGCACGTCCGAGCCGGTGGCGATGAGCACGAACTGGGAGTTCGGGCTCTCACACACCCGGGGCGAATACGTTCTCCTGATCGGCGACGACGACGGGCTGCTTCCCCACGCGCTAACCGAACTGGACCGGCTCTCGCGCGAACCGGGGGCGCGGGTCATTCGGTGGAGCCCGATTTATTACACTTGGCCGAACGTGGCACTTCCGGGCCAGGGCGATTACATCGAGATGTCGTTCGGGTGTACGCTGCGGAACCGCGACGGGCGCACGGTGATCCGCGAGGTGGCGGCGTTCCGCGAGTTCTACACGGCGCTGCCGATGCTGTACAACGCGGCCGTTCACCGGGACGTGCTCGCGACCCTGCGTGCGCGGGTGGGCCGCGTGTTTCCGCACCCGGTTCCGGACGTGTACTCCGGGTTCTCCATCGCGCACGCGGCCGAGCGGTTCCTTTCGACCGCGGTCCCGATGTCGGTTTCGGGCCAGTCCGCAGCGAGTAACGGGATCGCGACCCTGTTCAACCGCGGGCGCAACGCGATCGACCGCGAGTTCCACGCGCTCAACGCGCGGGACGGGCTGCGGTCCGAGCCGACGGTGCCGGACCTGCCCGTGTATCCGCACGTCCCGGTCGCCGATGCGTTCGCGTTCGCGAAGCGGACCCTGTTCCCGGACCTCGACGCGGACCTGGACCGGCGGGTGCTGGCCCGCGTGTGCGTGACCAACGCCCGCGTCTCGCGGGACGATTGGCCAGCGGCGCTGGCGGCCATTCGCGACTCGTTCGCGGACGATCCCGAGTCGCAAAAGTGGTTCGACGCGGAACTCGCCGCAACGCTGTATACGCCTCCGGCGCGGGTCCAATTGCGCCCGGAGCGCTTGGGTTTTGATGGCCGGCTCCTGCACCTGGACGCCGCCGCGTTCGGGGTTTCTGATGTGGCCGGGGCCGCTCAGTTGTGTGCGCACCTGCTGAACTACCGCGACCAGCCGGTGCAGTACTCGCACTCCGAGGACGACCGGCACATCGCGGCGATGAAGATCGCCGACCTCGCGCACGTGTGCAACGAGCGCGAGCGGGCCATTTTGCGGGTTCACCTGTCCTCGACCGACCTGATCCAAACCGTACACCGGCTCCAGGGCGTGTGCGACGAGCGCGAAAAGATTATTCTGCGCGCGGACGCTCAGGCACGCGAACTGAACCGACAGCTCCGCGAGGAGCGGCGCTGGTCGCTCAAGCGCCCGCTCCGGGCGGCGAAGCGCTTGCTCACCAGTGCTATCGGTCGAGTTCCTGTCCCAAAAGTGTGAGGCGCATTGCGCGAATCAAACGATCACTTCCGATCAGTCGAAAAGAAACTCCGACAGGATTAACAAGATGAACAGGATCAAGCACCAAAATGAGGTGCGTTTTGAATCCTGTCGGCCCTGTTAATCCTGTCAAAACGCTTTGCGTAATCTTCCTTACGCGACCCGGCGCAGGTAGGCCGACGGCCAGTGCGTGACGTGCTGTGTGATCTTCCCTTCGTTGAACAGGAACCCCGGTTCTTCGAGTGAGAAGTGCGGGTTCGCGGTTGCGAACTCGCGGGCCGCTTCCGAGGGGTTGTCCCATTCCCAGCCCGGCTTCGACCCCGGGCGCCGGCCACCAGGCTCATGATGCCGTCGGTCGCCACGATGTACGACCCGGGGCTCACGAACCCGGCGTACAGGTCCAGTTCCGCCCGCACGTGCGCCTTCGTGTGGTTCGAGTCGAGCAGAACAAGTACCCGCTCCCCGGGGCGGATCAGCGAGCGCACGCGGTCCACTGTCTCCGGGGCGGTAGAACTGCCCTCGACGAGCGTGATGTAGCCCGTGAGCGGGTGGGCCTCGATCGCGGTCCGGTTGTGCGGCCGGATCTCGATGTCCACGCCGATCACGCGCCCGCGGTCGGTCGCCTTGCACAGGCTCGCGTAGTAGACCAGCGACCCGCCGTGCGCGACCCCGGTTTCGAGGATCACGTCCGGTTGCACCCGGTGAATGATCTCCTGAATGCGAATCATGTCTTCGGGCAACTGGATGATGGGGCGCCCGAGCCAGGTGAACCCGTAGGTGTACTTCTGGGTCCACCCGACGGTGAGCCAGTGCTCGGTGATGAGCCGGAACGCCTCGGGCGAGTCGAGCGGGTGGTCGTGCGGCCCGTTCGCGGTCTGTTCGGTGACGGTCCGCGCGTCCGTGTCGATGATTAGCCGCATTTGCGTACTCCTTCACTTCCCGTTGTGCGCCACCAGCCCACGGTTTCGCGTAGTCCGCGTGCCAGTTCGATGTGCGGGTGCCACCCGAGTTCGTTCCGAAGGCGCCCGGCGTCGGCCACCAGTAACGGCGGCTCGCCCGCGGGCGTTTCGCGCGCTCCGAGTTGCACCAGGTCCGGGCGCCCGCACGCGCGGGCCACGTGCCCGATCACGTCCCGGACTGCGACCGCTGAGCCGGAGCCGATGTTCACGGGACCGGTCAGTTCGCTCCGCACGAGAGCCACGAGTGCGTCGGCCGCGTCCTCGACATGGAGGAAGTCGCGCTCCTGTGTGCCTGTGGAGCACGCGGCCGGGGTTCCGGCGAGTAACGCACGCGCGACCGACGGGACCAGACGCGCGGGGTGTTCGCCCGGACCGTACAGGAAGAACAGGCGCCCGCGCGCGACGCTTATGCCGCGTGCCGAACCGAGCGCCTCGGCCCACTTCCCGAATTCGAGCTTGCTGCGACCGTAAGTGGTGCGCGGGCGCGTCGGAGTGTTGTGCTCGTGGCACACCCCGCTCGCGCCCCAATCGTACTCGGCACACGACCCGGCGACGACCGCACGTTCCCCGCCGTACCGTGCGAACGCGAGGAGCAGGTGCTTCGACGCCTCCGCCCAGCGGTGATTTTCCGGGGAGGTCCAGTACACACCGGGGGTCGCGACCCACGCCAGGTGGAGCAGGTGCGTCGGGCGGACGGTTTCGATCAGGCGCGCGGTCTTATCCGTGTTCAGAAGGTCGCACGGGTGGAACGACACCCCCGCGTGTGCCCCGCGAGTCGCGCGGGCCGTCGCGTGGACCTCGAAGTGGTACCGAGCGAGCCGCACGACGGGTTCGCCGATGAACCCCGTCGCACCGGTAACGAGCAGCCGCTTCATATCGGCAGATCCGGGAATGACAGGTCGCGGGGGGCGATGACGCGCTGCGCACACGCCGGCCACGCGATGCCCAGCGCCGGGTCGTCCCAGCGGGCGCCGCGGGCCGCGTCCGCGACGTAGAACGCGGACATCTGGTAGAACAGTTCGGTCCCGTCGGCGAGCGTTTGGAACCCGTGCGCCAACCCGCCCGGAATGTACACGGCTCGCCGGTTCTCCGCGGTGATCTCCACCGCGACCCACTTCCGGTACGTCGGCGAATCGGGCCGTGGGTCCGCGATCACGTCGAGAGCCGCGCCGCTCGTACAGCGCACAAGCTTCACCTCTTCGTGCGGCGCGGACTGCCAGTGCATCCCGCGGAGCGTGCCGGCCCTCGTGTTGAACGACACGTTGCACTGGACCCAGTCGGTACAGAGACCGTGTGCGGCGAACTCGTCGCGGCAGTACGTCCGCGCGAACAGTCCGCGATCGTCGGCCCTCGGCTCCGGCTCGATCACGAACACGCCCGGCAACTCGGTGGAGAGAAATCGCATGGTTACGTGGGTGAGAGAAAAGCGCCGCGGATCACGCAGATAACACGGATCAAGACAAGAGAATTAAAACGTGCGATAATGGCGCGCTGAGTCATCCGCTTTCGTGCCTCTGTTCTTCAGTCTTGATCCGCGTTATCTGCGTGATCCGCGGCGCTTTTCTCCACCTCCCTTATGCGACACGCGGGAGCGGTACGGGCAGGATGAACCGGCCGCCGCGGTTCTGGTACTCGGTCTGCTGCTTCAGGATCTCGTCCGCGAAGTTCCACGTCAGCAGCAGCGTGTAATCCGGCATGTCTTCGAGCAGCTTTTCCGGCGCGTGGATCTGGAGCCGCGTGCCGGGAGTAAACTTACCTTGCTTGACCGTGCTCCGGTCCACGATGAAGTCGAGCGTTTCGGGGCCGATGCCGCAGAAGTTCAGGAGCGTGCTCCCCTTCGCCGACGCGCCGTAGGCCGCGATGCGCTTGCCTTCGCTTTTGAGGCGCTTTAGCAAGTCGCGCAGGCCGTGCTTGATCGCCGCGACGCGCTCCGCGAACGCACGGTACGGCTCGAACGTGCCCACGCCCCAATCCGCTTCTTCGGCCAGCAAGTTCGTGACGCGCGGGGACACTTCGTCGACGCTCTCGACGGGCGCCGCGAACAGTCGGAGCGAGCCGCCGTGGATCGGCACGCGCTGCACGTCGCGGATCACGAGATCGTGTCGGCGGAAGCAGGCGTCGAGGGCGGTGAGCGAGAAGTAGCAGAGGTGCTCGTGGTAGATCGTGTCGAACTCGCAGTGGTCGAGCATGTCCTTGACGTAAGGGGCTTCGATCACCGCGACGCCGGTCGGCTTCAGTACCGCGCGGATACCGGCCACGAACCCGTTCAGGTCGGGGACGTGGGCGAGCACGTTGTGCGCGTGGAACACGTCGGCCCGGTAGCCCTCGGCCGCGAGCTGTTTCGCGTAGGAGCGCCCGAAGAACTCGGCGCGCGTCGGGATGTTGTGGCGCTCGACCGCGATGCGGGCGATGTTGCGGGCCGGCTCGATTCCCAGCACGCCAACCCCGGCGCCGGCGTAGTTCTTGAGCAGGTACCCGTCGTTGCTCGCGGCCTCAATGACGAGGCTGTCAGAGCCGAGCTTCTCGGCGCGAATCAGATCGCGCGCGAGATCGGCCGCGTGCCGGAGCATCGTGTCCGAGAAGGACGAGAAGTACACGTAGTCGCGGAACAGGTCTTCGGGCGGCACCTCGGCGGTGATCTGCACCAGCGCGCACCGGGGGCACACCGCGAGGTCCAGCGGGAACGTCGCCTCGGGCGCGCCCAGATCGTTCGCGCCGCGGAGGGCGTTCGCGAGGGGCGTGTTGCCGAGCGAGAGCACCGGCGCGAGCGGGGCGCTCCCGCACGACCGGCAAGCGGGAATGGCGGTCACGCGGCTTTCCTCGTCGCCAGGAAGTTTCCGTACCAGGGCACCGTCCTGCGCAGCCCTTCGTCCAGGGTGAACAGCGGGTGCCAGCCCAGGCGCTCGCGCGCCTTGCGGGCGCTCAGGCTCTGGTGCTTGATCTCGTGGCTCGCCTCGTTGCGCACGTCGGGCGTCAGGCGCGATCCCGTGAGGTCGAGGAGCTTCTGCACGAGTTCGAGGACGGTGACCTGCGTCTCGTTCGAGAAGTTGAACGCCTCGCCGTGCAGCGACGGGTCGGCCGCCATTTTCTCCGCGAGCATGAGGTACGCCGCGGCGCCGTCCTCGACGTAGAAGTAGTCGCGGATGTGGCTGCCGTCGGAGCGGATCACCGGGCGCTCGCCGCGCTGGACCGAGCGGATCGTCCCGGGCACGATCCGGTTCCAGTTCAGGTCGCCGGGGCCGTAGAAGTTGCCGCACCGCGTGATCGCGACCGGCAGGCCGTAGGTGGTCGCGTAGGACTGCGCGATGAGGTCCGCGCACGACTTGCTGACGTCGTAGGGGTGCCGCCCCTGGAGCGGGGTCGTCTCGTCGTAGGGCAGCTTGTCGGCATCGCCGTAAGCTTTGTCGGACGACGCCAGAACGATCTGCTTCACGCGCGGGCTGCGCCGGCACGCTTCGAGCAGCGCCCACGTGCCCGCGATGTTGCTCTCGAACGTCGCGACCGGGTTCCGGTTCGCGACCGGGACCAGCGTCTGTGCCGCGAGGTGGATCACGGTGTCGATCTCGTACTCGCCGCACACGCGCTCGATCAGCTCCTGATCGCACACGTCCCCGCGCACGGTCTTCACTTGCGGGAGCAGCCCGCCGCGCACCAGCTCGCTCTCGGGAACCCAGTCGCGCACCAGGCACACGACGTCCGCCTGCGCGCGCAGCAGCCGGCGCACGACCCAGCCCCCCACGAGGCCGGTCCCACCGGTTACGAGCGTCGGACGGTCCTGCCAGAACCCGCTCATGCGGCCCTCCACGGTGCGCGGCCTTCCTGCCACAATGCTTCCAACTGCCGCTTGTCACGGAGCGTGTCCATGCACTGCCAGAACTTGGCGTGCTTGTACGCGGCCAGTTCGCCGTCGGCCACGAGGCGCGGGAGCACGTCGTTCTCGAAGCTCTCGTCGTCGCCGCCGATGTAGTCGAGCACCTTCGGCTCGAGCACGAAGAACCCGCCGTTGATCCACCCGTCGCCGGTTTGCGGCTTCTCGGAGAACGCACTCACGAGGTCGCCGTCGAACCGCAGCTCGCCGAACCGGGCCGGCGGGCGCACGGCGGTCACGGTCGCGAGTTTGCCGGTCGCGCGGTGGAACCGGAGCAGCGCCTGCACGTCCACGTCGCTCACCCCGTCGCCGTAGGTGAGCATGAAGGTGCCATCGTTCACCCACGGGGCCGCGCGCTTCACGCGCCCGCCGGTGTTCGTGTGCAGCCCGGTATCGAGGAGGTGAACGGTCCAGTCCACGTCGACCGTTTCGTGGTGCGAGACCTCGCCGCGCGCCAGGTTCACCGACAGGCTGCCCATGTACCGCGCGTACTCGATGAAGTACCGCTTGATGACGTCGCTCTTGTACCCGAGCGCGACCACGAACTCGGTCACCCAGTGGGCCGCGTAGTGGCTCATGATGTGCCAGAGGATCGGGCGCCCGCCGATCTCGACCATTGGCTTCGGCCGGGTTTCGGTTTCTTCGGCGAGCCGGGTACCGAGCCCCCCGGCAAGAATGACCGCGCGCATGAAAGATCCGCCGTCCTTGACGGAATAGGTGTCGGTCGCACAGAGCCGGTGACTTTACCCCGTTTACCCCAGCGCCCGCAAGCCCGACTTGGTTACAGGCCAAGGGTCGTTTAGTTCTCGATCAAGCGTGCGCTCGCCCTTATGAGCCGGAGGGCCTCAAGGGGTTGGATAGCGAACCGTCGGAGCGCGGCGGCGAAGTTGGGGCTTTTGGCGCCGGTGTGCAGTTGGGTCCGGGTGCTGCGGATAGCGGCTCGCATCCTCACCGAAGGTGACGTCGCGACCCCGATGTAGGTTGTTCTCGGTGGACCAGTGGGTGCGATTCCAGCACAACAGGCCCGGTCCCGGCCTTGAGCGGGCACGAACTCGTGAGCCCGCAAGACGTCTCTTGTTCGATGCGCCCGTCCGCGAACCGGCGGCCTACCCGGTACAGGATTTCAAACCTCAGCGCTACACTGATCTTGAACAGAGACTAATCCTTCCAGCCCAACACGATCTCCAGTGCGGGCACACCGGACGCCCACGCACCGGATGGGTCTTCCAGCGTGAGGCGGACCGGTTGGTTCGCAGCGCGGCGCACGTTGAGCGGTCGACGCCCGCCCTGGCGCAGCACGTCGGCCAGTTTCACCCGCGCCCGAGGACTCGCGAGATCGCCTACGAAGAGCAACAACGTCAACTCCGGGTCGAGTTGATCGGCTGTCAGCGCGCTGTCGCCAAACATGACCGCGAGGAACGTCAGTTGCCCCTCAGTGCCGGTCGCGGAATCGTACAGCGCCGCACCATCCGCCGGTGTGTACTGCCCCGCCCTTACGCTGATACGAACGTCGCGCGATGGCGGAGCAATCTCGTTAAGAGAGGCCCATTGCCCGCGCACACTGGCTTGGCGGAGCCGGTCAATCATTTCAGGTGTCAGCTTCACACTGACGCCCGCCCCGCCCCCTGGTCCCGAAGGTGGCGGTGAAGCGATTTTTCGCGCTCTCCGGGCGCCAACGGGAGCAGGTGCGGGTGGGCGCGACAATACAGACGGAGAAGTTTGCAGCGCGCTCATACTCGCAGCGCCGCACACTACCGCCGCCCCACTGCCGAACTGGGCCTCCAACCGCTCCTCCGGCAGTCCGTTCGCCACCGCGACCGTTCCCGTATTACGGCGGCGTGAAAGATACTCATTAATCAACAGGTCCGTTCGTGGGGAATGGCTTCCAATCCGCCGCCGGAGTAGGCCACCCACCACCGGCACACGGTTTCGGGAGCGACGCCCAAGATGCTGGCGACATCGAATTGCGTGAACCCTCGTTCGCACGCACGCAACGCGCGCAGTCGCAGGGCTTCAAGCACGTCATCGGAGAGGTGGCGGGTGTCGGGTAAGGTCACAGCCATAACGACCTCCGATCTCGCAGACCCACGCCCGACACGTCGGGCCGTGTCAGCACCCATTATTGAGCATCTTTCACGCCGCCGTAATAACGGGCTGTCCCGCTTCCGTGCGAACCGCGATGAACGCTGTCTCCGAACTCGGCACGCCGGCCGCCAGTGATTCGCGCACGAGCAGCTCGCGCACCGCCTTCGCCGAAGCCTCGTGCGCGTTCTCCGCGAAGACCTTCTCTTCACCCACATCCACCGCGTCGTAACCGAGGCGCCCGAGTTCCGTGCGGAGCTTGTCACCGCTCGTCCCGCCGGTCATCACGTATTCGAGCCGGCGCACGCGATCCGCACCGAAGAGCGCCTTGAGGCCCGATGTCGCACTACCCGCATCAGAGCGCGATTCCGCAATGACGTCCGCTCCCGTGCGCAAGCGGAACGACAGCGACTCACCGCCCAGCGGCACCCGACCGACGACCCACACCGGGCGCCCGGCGGGGAGATCGCCGATATCGACTGCACTGGCAGGTCCAGGAACGACGAGCGCGACGGTGCGCCCGGTCGCCTCCGCGCGCACGCGGTTCACTTCGAGCGTGAGGCCCGTGAGGACCGGGGCGGACCAGTCCGCGAGCACTTCGTCGAGTGCGGTCGTCACATCGTCTTCGTCCGGGTTGCTCGTCAGGAAGCGCGACACCCCGCCCCCTCGTTCAGCCAACTCGCTCGCGAGCGCGGCGTTCGGCGCCGCGTCGATACACAGGACGCTCACCCGGCGCCGGTTCGGTCTCTCCGATTCCAGGTCCGCCAGACGCAGAACGCGCCCCGCGTCACTCACTTCCGCATCGGTAAGGATGAGGACGTGGCGCGACGGCGTGTCCGCAACCCGCGCCCGGTCGAGCGCCTGTTCCAGCGCGACGCCGAGTTCAGTTCCGCCGCTGTCCCGATTGGCCTTCAAGAACTCCACGGCTTCGCGCACCGCGTCCGGTGTCGCTTTGCGCGGGCGCTCGGCGAACCATTTCGTCGTGCTATGAAACAACCCCAGCGCGAACGAATCGTGCTCACTCAGCCCCGCCAGGAAGCGCTCAACAGCCCAATCCGCGGCCTCCCACTTCGCTCCCCTCATCGAACCGGAGTGATCCACGAGTAGCACGACCTCGCGCGGGATCTTCTTCGCGTTTGCGAACTTCGGCGGCGCGCATAGTGCCAGGAAGTACGCCTTCTCGGTCGCGGAATCGGTGTGAACCCACGTCCGCAGTGCGGGTTGCGAATCGTCCGCCTTCGCGCCCCACGAAATAACGCAGTCGCGGTCCGGAATCACTTCCCCTTCCCGCAATCGAACGCGGTCCCCCTCCACCGCGAGTGCGTGCGTGGAGCAGGCGATGCGCTCGGCTTCGCGAACGACGAGATCGAGCGCGAACCGGTGGCCCGGATCGCGCAGCACCGCGAGCGGTTGCCCGTCCGCGTGGCGCGAGCTGGCCTCGTCCGCGCGAACGTATCGCGGCGCGGTGGTCAACGGCACGCGCAGCGCCCACCCTGCCCCTTCAACCTTCGCGACCTGCAAGTAATCGGTCTGAACGATGATGTCCTGCCCCGCCCGAATGCCGGCCACCGCGAGCGTGAACACGTCCGGCGACTCCCGCGTTACGAGGGCCGCTTGTCGCCCCTCGCGTTTGGCTTCGCGATAGACCGTTTCGGCGGTTTCGCGCTCTTTCAGGGTGGTATAGATCTCGACATCGCCGAACCGCACGCGGACACCAGTCACGGCCGCGTCGCCCGGTAGCGGGAAGCGGTACAGTGCTTCGAGAACGTCGGTCGATTGGTCTGGTAGCGCAAAGGTTTGCGCGAGTGTGAGTGTCGCGAGCGGCCCCGTGACGGTGCCGGTCAACGCGGTGCGCATCAGCGGAACGAACTTCCGCGGCGCGTCCGGCTCCGATGGATTGTCCGCGACTTCGAGAACACCGAAACCGTCCGGGTGCGAATTATAAAAAGTCTGTGAATTCAGCATTTCAGCCTCGCTCGTGTGAGAAGCGAATGGGAGGAAATTGCGTGGCTCGACCAAACAAAGACAGGACTTTCTCGAATTCGCGTTCGGCTCACTCCATTTGAAGAAATTGGCGGATATGGTCGGCGCTCGGCCCGCGTTTAGGCGAACGGCTGGCGTAAGCCGGTGAGAGCAATGTCCCACAGAGCACGCGCGACTGAGCCGAGAGGGGACGGCGAATCCCGCCCTCAGCTCGCGGACGAACCGCTTCGCGCCGCGACCATGATACACCGACACGCGATACCCGTGGGCGGGTTCGCATCGACGGGAACCGAACGCAGCGCGGCCGGGGCGGGTTGCATTTGGGCCACGAACCGTTCGATACCGGTCAGGAACATCTGAACCGCGATCGCGACGAGCACCATCCCCATCAGGCGCTCCAGGGCGGTGAGTCCCTTCTGCCCCAGGTACGAACGCAGGCGCGCACCGAGGAACACGATTACAGCTACACCGAACCACGCGACCGTGACCGCACCGAGCCACTCCAGCCACCGGTTCGGCTCGCGGCTCATCAGGAGCAACTCGACCGCAAGCACCGACGGCCCCGCGACATACGGAATCGCGAGCGGCACAATGAACGGCTCGCCGTCTACATCTTCGTGCAGACTGTGGGACGGGGTCGGGAACACCATCTTGATCGCGATCAAAAACAGGATCACGCCGCCGGAAATGGACAGCGCCGGTTCGGAGATTCGCATTGCAGCGAGCACGTACTGACCGGTAAACAAAAACCCGACCATCACCAAGTACGCGATCACCAGTTCCCGGAGAATCACGCGACTCTGGCGCGCCGGGTCCACGTGTTTAAGCGCGGCGAGGAAGAACGGGATGTTCCCGAGCGGGTCCATGACGAGAAACAACAGCACTGCCGCCGCGGCCATAGGCACATTTCCCTTCCGGTAGCGCGAAAACCAAGCAAGTGATGCCAGCACACGAGCGTAGGAGCGCCCGCACCGCTTCCCCGGTGTGGCTCGCTCTCACTCTTGCCGCTCAAAAGGTTCCCACCGTTCTATCCGCGTATTCGCACATGGGCGAACCGGTACCGATCGCTGTTCCGGTTCCGGCGCGCGACTGTTACAGTTTTCTTGCACGGTTTTTGCCACGTCGGGGAAATACACATGTAGTAAACGCGGCGGAACCGGGCGGTCCGGTACTTCGACCCCAAGGAGCGCGTATGGCAATCGGATCGCTGGCCGGCGTGATCCCCCGGTTGCGGGCGACCGCACTCGCGCTCCCCGGCGCCACGAGCGACGCCGAGCTGCTCGACCGGTTCGTCACCGCGCGCGACGCGGCCGCGTTTGAAGCGCTCGTGCGCCGGCACGGGCCGATGGTGCTCGCCGTGTGCCGCCGGATCCTGCGGAACACCCACGACGCGGAAGATGCGTTCCAGGCCACGTTCCTGGTGCTCGCGTACAAGGCCGCGTCGGTGTCGCCGCGGAACCGCCTCGCGGCGTGGTTACACGGGGTGGCCCAGAAGACCGCACTCAAGGCCCGGCACCGCGCCGCGCGGCGCACCGAGGTGGAAAAGCGGGTTCCCGCACGGAGCGCCGAAGACATGACGCCCGAACTCACCCGCGCCGACGCCGAGCCGCTCCTGGACCAGGAACTCGCGGCGCTCCCCGAGCTCTACCGGCTCCCGATCGTCCTGTGCGACCTGGAGGGGCAGTTGCGCTCCGCGGTCGCGGTCACCCTCGGGTGCTCCGAGGGCACTCTGTCCTCGCGCCTCACGCGCGGCCGGCGCATGCTCGCCGAGCGCCTGAAGCGCCGCGGCGTTTCGCTCTCCAGCGCCGCCATCGTCGTCATCCTGACCGAGCGCCAGGTCGCACTGGCCGAGTCCCTGGTCCGCGCGACCGTCCCGGTCGCACTGGCCCCGATGTCAGCCGCCGTGTCCCCCAATGTTGCCCAACTCGCGACAGGAGTATTGAAGAGCATGTTCCTGAAAAAACTGCAAACGGTCACCGTCGCCGCCGTCGTCACCCTCGGCGCCACGTTCGCGCTGACCGGACTGGTCGCGGACCCGACCCACGCGGCGGCCCCGGTTCCCAAGACCCCGGCGGGCCCCGTGCTCGACGAGAAGGCGCTCAACGAGGCGCTCGCCGACGTGGACGGCCAGTTGCTCCTGAACCGCAAGGTGCTCAAGGACATCAAGTGCGACATCGACCAGCTCGACCGCATCATGGACGCCGTTGAAGCCGGAACCCTGGCGTCGCGCAAGAAAACCCAGGAAGCGATGGTGCAGATCAAGGTGAACGCGAACGGCGGGAACGTGAACCCCGAGGCCATCAACCAGATGTTCAAGGACGCACAAGAGGCCGGGGAGAAGGAGATGCGCAAGGCCACGGCGGAAGTCGTCACGAAGATGCTCACGCTCCCCCAACGCGCCCGGCTCCGCGAGATCGACCTCCAGTCCCGCGGGCACGACGTGTTCACCACGGCCTCTGTCGCGAAGGCGCTCGACCTGAGCCCGAAGCAAAAGGAACAGTTCGCCGCGAACGTCCAACAGACCGCGGACGAGGTCCAGCAAGCGTTCCAGAAGCCGGTCCAGGTCGGACTCGGGAACTTTGCCGCGGTTTCCTCGTTCGATGTCGATTCGATCACCAAGGAAGCGCGGGCCGAGGGGATGAAGCGGGCGCTGGCGATCCTGACCGACGAGCAAAAGGAGTCGTGGAAGAAGCTGACGGGCGAGCCGATCAAGTACACGATCAACCGCCCGTGGATGGGTGCGAGCACCGGGGTCGTGCGCGCCAACGCGGGCGGCGTCATGGTCGCCCCACGGGTCGTGGGCGTCGCGCTTCCCGCCCCCGCCCTGCCCGCGGTTCCGGCCCTACCCGCCCCGGTCCCGGCTAACCCGCCCAAGTAACTCGAACCGGGCCACTGATGCCACCCGACCCGCGGCCCAACGCCGCGGGTCGGGTCGTTGAGCGCCTCACATTTCTCCCGCGAACACGGAACCGCACTGTGGACACCTCCGCGCCGGGCGGCTACCTTCAGTGGCGCCTGCCCTTTCCCACGCCTGTTAAGGAGTCCGCACAGTGCCCCAAAAGGTTACTCGCCGCCGCGCGATCCAAATCGGAACCGCCGGAACCCTCGGCTACCTGTTCACCGGCCCCACCTACTCCGTCACGCGCGCGTTCGGCGCCAACGAGAAGATCCGCGTCGCCGGGATCGGCGTCGGCGGGAAAGGATCGGGCGACATTGAACAAGCCGGGAAGTTCATGGAAGTAATCGCGCTCTGCGACATCGACGACGAGCGTCTGAACAGCCGCGCCGCGATGTGGCCGAACGCGAAAAAGTACTTCGATTACCGCAAACTCCTCGACGAGATGGCCAAGGACATTGACGCCGTCACCGTTTCGACCGCGGACCACGCGCACGCGCCGGCCGCGGTGCTCGCGATGCGGGCCGGAAAGCACGTGTACTGCCAGAAGCCCCTCACGCACACGGTCTTCGAGGCGCGCCTGATGCGCGAGGTCGCCGCGAAGCACAAGGTGTGTACGCAGATGGGGAACCAGGGGTCCGCACTCAACGGGCTACGCCGGGCGGTGGAACTGATCCACGCCGGTACCCTCGGCCCGGTCCGCGAGGCCCACGTCTGGACGAACCGCCCGGCACACTACTGGAAGCAGTCCCCGGACATCACCGCCCGGCCGAAGGAGGCCCCGGTCCCGAAGACCGTCCACTGGGACGAGTGGATCGGGCCGGCGCCGATGCGCCCCTACGCGCTGGCGTTCTCCCCGCGCCCCGCGTACCACCCGCACGACTGGCGCGGGTACTGGGACTTCGGCACCGGCGCGCTGGGCGACATGGCGTGCCACACCACGAACATGGCGTTCCGCGCCCTGAAGCTCGGCGCCCCGACCGCCGTGGTCGCCGAGGCGGGCGAGATCAACCCCGAAACGTATCCGGCGTGGGCGCACATCCAGTACCTCTTCGCGGCCCGCGGGGACGCCCCGGCCTGCACTCTCCACTGGTACGAGGGCTCGCGCGACGGGAAGCGCGTGCTCCCGCCCGAGGAGCTGCTCGCGAATCTGCTGAAGAAGGGCGAGAAGCTCTCCGACAGCGGGTCGATCCTGGTGGGCGACAAGGGCGTGCTGTTCAGCCCGAACGACTACGGCGCCCGGTTCCGGCTCACCCCCGAGAAGGACTTCGAGGGGCTGCAAACGGCGACCCCGGAGAAGCTCCCGGCGGGCGTCGATAAGGGCGAAGACCCGCACATGAAGAAGGAGTGGACGGACGCGATCAAGGCCGGCAAGCCGGCGCTGGCGTCCTCGAACTTCGACTTCGCCGGGCAGCTCACCGAGACGATGCTGCTCGGGAACATCGCGGTCCGGTTCGCGGGCACGAAACTGGAGTGGGACGCGACCAAACTGCGGTTCACGAACTCGGACGCCGCGACGAAGTTCGTCAGCAAGGAGTACCGCAAGGGCTGGGACTTCCTGACCCGGGGCTGACCGTAACGTTTGCCCATTCGCCCCGAACTCGCGGACCCAAATTCCCGGCGGGGGCGTTGTGAACCGCACAACGCCCCGCCGGGAATTTCTTTGGTACAAAAATTCCGCAACGAAAGGAACAAAACGAACTAGAGTAGTAAAGAAAAGAACGTCCGGGCGTTCCGCGTGCCCGTCTGTTATACCGGTGTGACTCGCATCAATCGTGTACCTGAACTCATGAGAGAGCCAGGAAACGTACTCCAGAGCGACAGCGAGCCCTATGAACAAACAGATAATTGCAATTCGCACGTCGTTCGGCTAGATTCACTAGTAATTACCCGCCCCCGCGTTGCCGCGCCATCTTTTCTTTCTTATTCGCCTCGCTTGGAGAACGTCCCGTGCCCATCCGACCCACCTCGCACTTCGACTGGCAAGTACTCCGGACCGTAAAACGGAGCAAGAAGCCGCCCGTCGGGCGCACCCTGCGCCTGGTCCCGAACCGCAAAACCAAGGACGGCTCGTTCCTGACCGATCTGGTCGAGGAGGGGCTGCTCGAGCGCGCGACCGGCACCGAGGCCGATCCGTTCGAGGCGACCTACACGCTGACCGAGAAGGGGAAGTTCGCCGCCGAGTACGGCGAGTACGAGTACCAGGTCAAGCCGCGGGTCGCGGAACCGGCCCCCGCGCCCAAAGAACGGAAGTCGCGGTAACGAATCCGTCGCACGAGTATTCAACAAACCGAGGCTTCGTGCCGCGCAAAAGCGCCAGCACGAAGCCTCGAATCATTATGCGACCAGTCACAATTACCGCTACGGTTGCCCGAGGCGCTTCAGTGCAGCAGCGGCGTCAATGGTGAGCGGCACGCCAGAAGCACCCGCAGCAAGCTCGGCTAAAAATTTCCGCGCCGCGGGCGTCCCCAAACCTTCCAGTAGTTCCACTGCCCGAAGCTGGCGAAGACGCACCGCCGAGAGTGTTCCCTTCTCGAACGACTTCAGGAACGCGAGCGCCCGCGCCCGGGCTTCTGCCGTCGGCTCACCCTCCAGTCGCTTCCGCATGCCCGGCACGGCCGATTCACCGTATTCAGCCAGTTCCTTCGTCGCGCGTTCCCGTGTCGCCGGTTCGTCGCTGCCGAGATCGGTGAAAATGCGATCCAGTACCGCGTCGCTTGGTGCCTCCGGCGCGGGCTTCAGGTGCTTCCGGAACAGGGTCATCGCGCGATCGGGAGCACCCGCCAGTTCACACAGCGCGGTAAACGCCTCGGGGCTGGATCGACTGATCACCTCCCAGCGTTTCTCCGCGTCGGCCTCGGTAAGCGGTTGGCCCCGTTTGGGCGCTGCGCCGGCCAGGGTGGTGTCCCACACGATCGCGGTACCGTCACGGCCGCCCGAAAGCATTCGGCGCCCGTCCGCACTGAAGGTCAGAGCGTGGACGTATCCCGGGTGCCCGGCCAGCGTGCGCCGGAGGAGCCCCGTTGCGACCTCGAACGCGACAACCTCGCCCGTGTTGTAGGAGACGTAGAGCGTCCGCCCGTCCGGGGCGAGTGCCGAGGATCCAACGTACCGGTGCGACACCGTTTTCGGTACCAGCGGGCCGTCGAACCCCCGCACCCAGCGCCCGGCGATCGGGTCGATCAGATTGATTTCACCCGTGAACGATTCCCCGTCGCGCCCGTCCGCGAGCTGAATCGTTCCCCCGGCACCGGTCAACAGAAACAGACCGTCGGCCGTGAACCCGCCCGAACGGTACACACCTTGAGACGCCACCAGCCGGCGCACGCGCTGCCCGGTGGCAAAATCCCACAAATCAACCACCCCGTCCGAGACGGACCCGAAGACGCGCCCGTCCTGTTCGCGCGAGCGGCAGCAATCGGACACCGTAACGAGCCACTTCCCGTCGGGCGAAACCGACGCAACTTGGCACTGGCTCTCGCAACGAATCTTCGAGTCTTTAGGAACGCCCTTCTTTGGTTTCGGCACCTCGATCGTCCGGACGAGCTTCATTTCCGGCCACTCCCAGATCGTGAGTTTCGGCCCGATCGCGTTGAGCACGTGCTTCCCGTCGGGTGTGAAAGAAAGGAACCGGAACGTCGCGTCGCCCGGCATGTGCGCGGGTGTCGTCTCCTGTCTCGTTGTCGCGCTCCACGTGCGGAGCTTCTCGTCGTTCGTTACGACCAGTACGGTCTTCCGGTCCGGGCTGAAGGTCACAGCCCAAACCCCGTCGCGAACCGCGACCGGGTGCCGGTCCGTGCCCGCAGTGGTGTCCCACCAGCGCAGCGTGCCGTCCCGACTGCCGGTGATCGCGGTTTTACCGTCCGGGGCCGGGGCGACGTTAATGACGTCGCTCTTGTGGCCCGGCTGCGGGCACGCGTCGGCCCCGGTCGCAACGTCCCACAACCGGATCAGCCCGTTCTGCCCGGCCGAGGCGAGCACCTTTCCCCCGGGCGCGACCGCGAGCGTTTCCACACAAATGTAATTCCCCGCGAGTGCGTGCAAGAGCTTGCTCGACCCGACGTCCCAGACCTTCGTAACGTGGTCCTCCCCGCCGGTAGCGAGCGTCCTGCCGTCTGGGGCGAATGCCACGGAGTACGCGCCGCGACTGTGTTTGCTGGTGTGCCCGGTGGCGAGCTTCCGTTCCTTGCCCGTGGCCAGTTCCCACAAACTGGTATCACCGTTCTCTAAACCAGTAGCGAGCGTGTCATTCGAGAGAGCGACGGCCGAGTGAAAATTCGTTACCGGGCGCGGGACCTTGAACTGCGATTTGGAATCCCCTGTGGCCGTGTCCCAAACCGATACCAATATCTCGGCCTCGAACTTATCACGACCGAGCTGCTTGGCGCGCGTGAGCACGACGAGCGTCTTTGTGTCCGGGGTGAAATGCACTTCACCACACGCCGCCGGGTGGACGGCGACGGCTCGGAGCGGTTTGAGCGCGTCCACTTTCACGCCGGTTTTCAGTTCGCAGAGGCGCACTTCGCGGGCGCGATCGAGTTGTCCCGCGCGCCCGATCGCTAGGGTCTTCCCGTCCGGGTTGATGGCGTAACAGGAATCGCGCTCGTTGTCCTGTGGGTTCGGGTTCACGGGCACAATGCCCATTTTCATTTCTCGCGACGCGAGTTGGGGCTTCGCGGCCTTTTCGTCGGTGAATTCCCAGACGAACGGGACCGATTCGCCGTAACTCCCGCGGATCAGAGCAATTCCGCGCCCGTCGGCGAGCCACACGAGCTGATCGACCCGCGCCCCGGGTAAATCGACCCGGCGCAGCGCCCGCCCCGTTTTGGTGTCCCAAATGGTCAGTGAGTCGTTGGTATGAAGTTCCCCGCTCCACGAAGCGAGTTGTGTCCCGTCCGGCGAGAACGCCATTCGCTCGACGCCGCCCCCCGCACGCAACCGCGTGCTCCCGAGGCGCGCGAGCGCTGCGGGCGGGAGGGGGTCGCCAGGAGCGTCCGCGCGCGGCTTCTCGTCCGACGCGAGGGCGACCGTGGGCGGGTCGTTGGGCATTTCGACCTCCGCGTTTGCCGGGGCGATGAGTGCAGCGAGCGCCCACCCGCACGCGACCAACCCAACTACCACTGCAACGAGTACCCGGACCTTCAGTTGGAACCCACGCGCCGCGCTGACGAGCGCGGCGACCGCGGGTGAAGCCGTTCCGTGCGAAACGAACGCGACCGCGGCCCGGGTCGTGGAGTCGACGGCCGCGGTACCCGTGAGGTCGGTCGCGAGCACCCCGAAACCAGCAGCAGGAAGTGTGATCCCGCGCCGCGCGAGCCGGTCGCGAAGCAGGTTCCGCCCGCGCTCCAGTCGGCGCTTCAGCATCGCGAGCGAGCACCCGAGCGATACGACGTTCGTCCCGGGTCCGCCCCTGGGTGAGCACGTGCGGCCCGCGGGTGTGAAAGGAAGGAGGCCAGTTCGTCAGCG
>HG799467.1:208535-362362 GCA_000531095.1 Gemmata massiliana
GGGGATTGCACACTGATTGCCGCGATCCGGTTCGCGCGCTGAGCACCCATACCACCAGATCGTTCCCCGCGCCCGGATATCGCGAGACTGCCGTCAGTTTCCGGAACCGGTGGTGTCCACCGCCTCGACCGCGGGCGCCGGGATGCATTATTCGAGGTGTTGCGACCAGACACCCGCGTGCGCCGAGCGTCACGACGACGTTGTGCGCGCCGCGCGCCATCAGCTCCCGGGCAGCGGCTTCCGCTTCTTCCGGTGATTCAACGGGCTTACCCGTGAGAACGGCCGCCTCGTGTTCGTTGGGGCAGAACACCGTCGAGAGCCGGTACGCCTCGGCGGGTATCGTCGTGCTGGCCGGGGCTGGGTTGAACACCACAGGCACACCGGCCCCGGCCGCGAACCGCATCGCGGCCAAGTTCGTTTCGACCGGCACTTCTTGCTGGCACACGAGCACCCGCGCCGATTCGATCGCACCGCGTGTCGCGTCCACATCGGTCGGAGCGAGTAGCCCGTTGGCCCCGGGCGTCACGGCGATCGTGTTGCGCCCCGCGTCGTCGACCGTGATGACGGCCGTACCGGTGGGAACGCCGTCTGTTGAAGTGACGCGACGGGTATCAATGCCTTCGGTGCGGAGGTGCGCGAGCATGTCGCGACCGAACAGATCGTTCCCGACGCGCGCAACGAGTACGACGTCCGCCCCGAGACGCGCAGCCATCACCGCCTGGTTCGCGCCCTTGCCCCCGTACCCCATCGTGAACCGGTGGGCGTGGAGCGTTTCTCCCGGCACGGGGAGCCGGGTCGTGTAAGTGTTCAGGTCCAGGTTCGCGGAACCGACAACGCAAATCTTGGGAGGGGACATGACGAAAATCCGCGCGGGTGCGCCCGCGGTTGGGGCCGGGAGTGGTTACACTACGCGCGAGTCTACACCCAGTTCCCCCAACAGCGCACGCACTTTTCCGCCGATCAGGTCGCGGACCTTGCGGAACTCTTCGGGCGGCATCTCGCGCGGGTCCGGAATCTGCCAGTCGAACCGGTGCTTCGCCCGCACGAGCGGGCACGCATCCCCGCACCCCATCGTCACGGCCGCGTCGATCTCGGTACCGTTGAAGTCGTCCAGCCCCTTCGAGGCGTGCGTGGTCAGGTCGTACCCGAGTTCGGCCATCGCCGCGACCGCCTTCGGGTTCACCTTCCCGCTCGGGCGGCTGCCGGCGGACAGCGCCTCCACCGCGTCCCCGCCGTACATGCTGGCGAACGCCTGGGCCATCTGGCTGCGGTTACTGTTCTCCACGCACACGAACAGCACGCGGATCTTGCGGTCGCTCACGAGCAGGCTCCGTTTCGGCAGCAGCCGGGTTGTTGGATGAGTGCGCACGTCGGAATCGCGATCACCGCCCCGAGGAGCGGGGCGGCGATGTAAACCCACAGGTGTTCCGTGCTCCCGGATACGAGCGCCGGGGCGAGCGACCGGGCCGGGTTCATACTCGCGCCGGAGATCGGCCCGGCGAACAGTGCTTCCAGAGCGATCACCGCGCCCACAATTACGCCCCCGAGCGCGCGCACCGAGGGCTCCGCGACCGTGACCGCGAGAACGACGAACACGAGCACCGCCGTGAGCCACACTTCGAGTACGAATGCGTGCCACGGCGGGCCGTGCGGGAGCGTCGCCCCGAGCGTGGCGTGGTGCGGGTACATGGCAAACAGAAGGGCACTGGCCGCGAGCGCCCCCGCGAACTGCGCGAGAACGAACGGCGCCACCCGGCGCCCGGGGACGCGGCGCGCGAGCCACAGCCCCACCGTGACGGCCGGGTTCAGGTGTGCCCCCGACACGCTCCCGACCGCGTAGGCCATCACCAGCACCACGAGGCCGAACGTGAGTGCGACCCCGATGTGCCCGATCTTGCCCGGGTTCACGGAATCGAACACAATCGCGCCCGTGCCCGCGAAGACGAGAACGAACGTACCGAACAGTTCGGCGAACAGACGACGCGACACGGGCGGACCTCATTGTGGGGTGCGCCCATTGTAGGCCGGAGTCTGCCCACAGTCAGGGCATCGGGCTTCAACGATCCGCCCCCGTTCACTACAGTGTCCGCACCCACACCACCAACCCCGGCCCCATATGCAACCTCAGTTTCCGGATCGATACGCACACGATCACCCGCCCGTGCGCAACGTGAACGAGGTCGTCACTGCGGATCTTTCGTGGGGCGCATGGGCCGCCGACCGCGTGGCCGGCGTGGTCGGGTCGTGGTGGTTCATCGGCACCCAGTCGGCACTGCTCCTGTCGTGGGCGGCACTGAACGCGGTCGCGTGGATGGAGCACTGGGATCCGTACCCGTTCATCCTGATGAACCTGTTCCTCTCGCTCCAGGCCGCGTACACCGCGCCGATGATTATGATGAGCCAGAACCGCGTCGCCGCGATGGACCGCGTGCGCGCCCAGAACGATTATGAGATCAACCTGAAGGCCGAGGAAGAGATCCGCGTCGTCCTGGAGCACCTGGAAGCCCAAAGCGTGCTCCTGCGACAATTACAGCAGGAAGTGCGCGAGATGCGGGCGCAACTCGGGAAGCCCGAGTAAGCTCGATTACCCCTTCTCGAACGCCGCGAGTCGGGCGAGCAGGCCGTCTTTCACGCGCGGCCAGTCGGTGGTAGTAATCGCGAACAGCACGCTGTCACGGATGCGCCCGCCGCGCGTAATCATGTGCGAGCGCAAAACGCCCTCGCGCGTGGCACCGAGTTTGGCGATCGCGGCCTGCGAGCGCGTGTTCCGGAAGTCGGTAAGGAGCTGCACGCGATTCAGCCCGAGCGTGTCAAATGCGTGGGCGAGGAGGAGAAGTTTACACTCCGGGTTCACCGCGCTGGCCCACTGATCGGGGCGGTACCACGTCCACCCGATCTCGACGCGCTTGTGCTGCGGAACCGGGTCCAGGTAACTCGTGCCGCCGATCAGTTCCCCACTGGATAGCAGCCGAACAGCAAACGGGACGCGCTTACCGGCGTCGCGCAGCGCGAGGGCGTCGTTGAACACGCCGTCGAAGCCCGCGCCGCTCCCGAGCACGGTCATGTGTTCCCAGATATTGTCGTCGGCAGCCGCGCCGCGCAGCCCCTCACGGTGCTCCTCTGTGAGTGGTTCCAGGCGGACCCATCGCCCCGTCAAAACCGGTGCCGTAATCTCCATCGATGGCGCTCCGTTAGTTTCACCCGCGAGTGTGGTGAATCAGATCGCGTTCCGTGTTGTAGCACTCCAAAGAGTAAGGGATACCCGCCGCGGTGAGTGGTTCGGTGACGCGCGGTAAATTAGCGCAAACGTCTGCGACAGAGCCGTGAATCAACACGTACTCCGGTTCCACCGCAGACCGCTCGATCACCAGCTCCGCGAACTCACACGTAATCTCGTAATTGGTCCACGAGCACTTCCGCACGTCCCAACCGGAACGCGCGAACGCTCGCGCCACGAATTCCGGCGACCGGGACGTGTGTAGCGAACCGAACACGTTCGATTCGTCCGGGAGTGCGGGACCGTCCACGTTACTCCTCGTTCGGCCGGGCGCGGTTGTTCCAGTGCGCCGGAGTTTCGCCGCGAACGACCACGCCTTTGTCGTGCCAGCCCATGTACGCGCGCACGTCGCCGGGGGTGTACCGGAGCGTCAGCCCGCACCGGCGGCGGCCGCTGGTGTTCGCGTCGGACCCGTGGAGCAACAGATCGGAGTGGAGCGAAGCTTCGCCGGCCTTCAGCTCCACGAACACCGGGGCGCCGTACTTCTCCACTTCGGGTACGGTCTGGTTCAGGATGTTGCTCTCGTCCGTTTCGCTCAACTGGTACGTGAGGTGGCCCAATCCCTGGGTTCCCGAAATGTACTTCATGCAGGCGTTCCCGCGGTCCGCGTCGTCGATCGCGAGCCACACGGTAACGGCCTTGCTCGGCGTGAGCGGCCAGTAGCTCGCGTCCTGGTGCCAGCTCACCGTTTTGCCGTCCCGGGGCATTTTGCAGAAGAAGTGCGAGCCCCACGCGACCACACTCTCCCCGAGCAGGTCCGACACGATCGCGACGATCCGCGGGTTCGTGAGCACGTCCCACACGCGCCCGTGGCGCAGGTGCGCCGAGCTGATCGAGTAACTGTCCTTGCCTTCCGACATGTACTTCGCGAGCAGGTTATCGAAGTATGTTCGTAGCCCCGCGACCTCATTCTCACTGAAAATGCGCAGCGGGAGAATGTACCCGGTGCGGTTGAAGTGCTCGACCTGCTCGCGCGTGAGCACCTTCGGGTTCGTGTTGGTGCAGGTATGGAACGACAAATCGCGCTCGATCTGTTGCAAATCGTCCTGGCCCGGGATCGTCTGGAAGGTGTTCGGTGTGTTCATCGCACAGCTCGGTGGGGAGAGATGCGGGAATTTTACTCGGTCGCGCGCATCGCGTCTTGTGGGTATCCGCGCCGCGCTCCTACGATGGCGGGGGAGCGGAGAACCTCCCCCCATCCCCCTCTCTATAAGGGAAGGGGTGAAGGCGCGTGGTGTCTTCGATGATAAGAGTCACGCCTACCACTGAAACAGTCTGCTCCCCTTCCCTTTAGGAGGGGACGGGGTAGGTCTTTTAGGCTTCAAACGATGAGTGACGACAGCGACCTACTCGGTCTGGACGATCTGCCCGACGAGGCCCGGAGCGCGGTGGACGCGGCCGAGCGCGCGGTCGCGGAGGTGCGCGAGCGCGCGGACTACGAGTCCGCCCAGATCCGCGCCGCGGCCGAGCGGGAGTGCGACGCGATCCGCGCCCGGGCCGAAGCGGAACTCGCCGCGGTGCAGCACGCCACCACGCGCGAACTCGCGCCGCTCGTGCGCGGGCTGCTCGACCAGCTCCGAGAGTTTCAGCAGCGGTACGCGCGCGAGGGGTTGCTCGATGAAGCGCTCGCGATCCGCGCCCGCGTGCGGCAATTGCGAGGTGACTTGCTCGGCGTGCGGCCCGACCCGGGCACCCTCACTGAGTTCACCCCGAGCGACATCGGGCGCACGGTCCTGATCGAAGTGACCGGGCGCACCGACGGCAACGTGTGGGGTACCGACGTCTACACGGCCGATTCGCGCCTCGCGTCCGCCGTGGTCCACGCCGGGGTCGTGCGGGCCGGCGAGCGCGGGCTGGTCCGCGTCACGATCCTCGACGGCGCGGACCTCGGCTACACCGGCAGCGCCCGCAACGACATCATCAGCTTCGACTACGCGACCTACCCGATCGGGTACCGCGTCGAGCGCGTTTGAAGCTCCGGGTGGCGGGAACCGGCGCGCCTTTCCACCGAGAACGTGACCCGGAGCCGATATGGAACACCCCGACTGGTCGGCGCTCATGGCCGCGATCCTGGCCGACCCCGACGACGACACGGTGCGCCTGGCTGCGGCCGATTTTCTTGATGAGAACGGCGACGGCGACCGCGCCGCGTTCATCCGCCTCCAGTGCGCACTGGCGCGACTGGAGGCGGATGAACGCGGCGAAACGCCCGAAGCAGATGAACTACGAAAGAAGGAACGCGCGTTCCTGGGGCCGCTATCCCTTTTCCGGCCGCTCTGGGCGGCGGAAACGTGCCCCGAGTTGGTGCGCATGCCCCCACCGGCAAGCGCGGGGCCGTCACTCGCGATGCCACAGGTCGAAGGCGCTTACCGGCTGACGTGGGAGCGGGGGTTCGTCTCGAAGGTGCGATGCCCGGCGGTGGAGTGGCTCCGGCACGGCGTCGCAATCCGCGCCCGCCAGCCGGTGTACGAGGTCGCGCTCACGGACTGCTACCGGGCCGCCCGCGACACGTGGTACGAGCATCTCGACGCGCTCCGCGGGCTGCGGTTCGTCGAACTCGCTTCCGGCGGCAGAGTCACGGTCGAATGGCTCCGGTCATGGCTGCCGGAATCCAACGTGTTCGTGTCGCCGAGCACCGGGGCGGGCTACCAAAGCAGTTGAGGCGAAGGGCGCGCCTTTCGCCTCGTTCGGTGGTGTCTCAGCCTACTTGCCTTCCTTCGAGCGCCGGAGGTACTTGCCGTCTTCGGTCTGCACCTCGATCAGTTCGCCCTGTGTGATGAACGACGGCACCTGAATCACCAGACCCGTTTCCAGCGTGGCCGCTTTCGTCTGCGCGGCGGCGGTCGCGCCCTTGATACCCGGTTCCGTCTCGGTCACCTTCAGCGTGACGGTCTGGGGCAGTTCCATCGACAGTGCCCGGCCGTCGTAGAACGTGATCTTCACGTCGTCGTTCTCGCGCAGGTACTTCATCATGTCGCCGACCATGTCGCCCGACAGCGTCACCGGCTCGAACGACTCCTTGTCCACGAACACGAAGTCTTCGCCGTCCTTGTACGAGTACGTGTAGTCCTTGGTGTCGAGGTACACCACGTCCACCTTGTGGTCGGGGTGGACCCGCTCGTCGGTGATGGCCCCGGTGGTCATGTTCTTGAGCTTCAGGTACAGGATCGCGCGCCAGTTCCCCGGCGTGTTGAGGTCGCGATCGAGGCAGTAGAAGAGGGTGCCTTCCATGTTCAGCACCATGCCCCGCCGGATGTCGATCATCTTCGTCGCCGCCACTGGAAGCCTCCGTTTAAGGGAGCCCACGTCCGTGTGGGCGGTCCCGGTGTGTGAAACGCTCAACCGTTGTTCTAGCAGACTCACGCCGGGCGGAGAAGGGAACGCGGCCCGCCGGTTCGGTGTTTCATACCCGCGAACGCGAGCCCGGTTCGCGCCCGCCCCCGAAACACCGAACACGAGCCTTTCGGGGCTGACTCCGCGCACCCGCCCCCTTACACTGCCGTAACCCACGACACCCCGGAGGTGCCCCGATGTTCGCGCTGCCACGCATTCTCGCCGCGGCCCTGTTCGCCACGGCTACCGCCAGCCTCGCCGTATTCCCCGCGGGCGCGTCCCGTGCCGACGGTCCCAAGGACAACATCGCCGACAACGTGCGCCCGGTCCCGCCGGTCGGGAACACGATCCCGGACGCCGACGCGGACGAGATCAAGAAGGGGCTGGTCGAACTCCAGCAGCTCATCAAGGACATCGGGAAGCACGACCTGCTGCCGGACGTGCAGGTGTACGAGAAAGCGGTGCGATGGGCGCTCGACTACAAGGAGATCTACGACGGCAAGGGCGCGAAGCCGGCCACCAACGTGAAGAAGGCACTCGCGGCGGGCCTCGAACGGGCGAAACAGCTCAAGGGCGGTCAGGCACCGTGGACGACGCAGACCGGGAGCGTGGTCCGCGCGTACACGTCGAAGATCGACGGCAGCGTGCAACCGTACTGGCTCATCGTCCCGAAGGACTACGACTTCACCGCGAAGACCAAGCACCGGCTCGATTTCTGGTGGCACGGCCGGTTCGAGAACGTCGTCGAAGCGGGGTTCATGGCCAACTCGCCCGGCACGGGCGGGATCATCCCGGCCCCCGGCGCCCTCATCCTTCACCCGTTCGGGCGCTTCAGCAACGCGAACAAGTTTGCCGGTGAGATCGACACGTTCGAGTGCCTGGAACACGCCAAAAAGCACTACCGCATTGACGATTCGCGCCTCGTGGCTCGCGGGTTCAGCATGGGCGGGGCCGCGTGCTGGCAGTACGCGGTTCACTACCCGACGCTGTGGGCCGCGAACGCGCCCGGCGCGGGCTTCAGCGAGACGCCGGAGTTCCTGAAGGTGTTCCAGCAGGAGAAGCTCGAACCGACGTGGTACGAGCAGAAGCTGTGGCACATGTACAACGCGACCGATACCGCGGTGAACATCTTCAACCTGCCGACGGTCGCGTACAGCGGTGAAGTCGATTCGCAGAAGCAAGCGGCCGACGTGATGGCGCGAGAGATGAAGAAGGTCGGGCTGGAACTGACGCACATCATCGGCCCGAAGACCGGTCACAGTTACGAAAAGGGCGCGAAGGCCGAGGTCAACAAGCAGATCGATGCGTTCGTCGAGAAGGGCAAGCCGGCCAAACCGAGCGAGATCAAGTTCACCACGTACACGCTCCGCTACAACCAGTGCGGCTGGGTCGAAATCACCGGACTGGAGAAGCACTGGTCCGAGGCCAAGGTGACGGGCAAGACCGCCGACGGTACCTACGAACTGACCACGAGCGGTATCTCCGCGTTCAACATCACGACCCACGAACGCGACATCGTGGTGAAGATCGACGGCAAGACGGTCCTCACCGAGATGGGCATTCCGACCGACAAACCGCGCGTCAAACGGTTCGTCAAAGTCATCGGGCGCTGGGCCGTACCGGGCAACCTACCCGACGAACTGAAGAAGGCCCCCGGCCTCCAGGGGCCGATCGACGACGCCTTCATGGACTCGTTCGTGATGGTCAAACCCACCGGGAAGGCCGCAAACGAAAAGGTTGGCGCGTGGGCCGCAAAAGAAATGAAGCACGCGACCGAACACTGGCAGAAGCAGTTCCGCGGCGACGCCCCGGTCAAGAACGACACCGAAGTTACCGACGCCGACATCAAGAACAGCAACCTCGTCCTCTGGGGCGACCCGTCGAGCAACGCGGTACTCGCGAAGATCGCGGACAAACTGCCGGTCAAGTGGACCGATAAGGGTGTGGTGGTTGGTAAGGACACTTACGGCGCCGGCACCCACGTCCCGGTGCTGATCTACCCGAACCCGCTGAACCCGAAAAAGTACGTCGTCCTTAACAGTGGATTCACGTTCCGCGAGTACGACTACCTCAACAACGCTCGACAGGTGTCGAAGCTCCCGGACTACGCGGTGATCGACGTCACCACCCCGCCGAACTCGCGCTACCCGGGCAAGGTTGCGCGGGCCGGGTTCTTCGGCGAGAAGTGGGAACTGCTCGAAAACGACGGAAAGTAGCCAACGGGTGCGTGGCGTGGTGAACCCCGCCCGCAAGGGCACGGTGAACCCCGCCCGCAAGGGCGGTGGGTATCCGTCAGTCACAAGGGTGTTGGCCCGTCACCACCCACCGCCCTTGCGGGCGGGGTTCACTACGACCAGCAGCCACCACCCTTGCGGGCGGGGTTCACCTGGTCGGTTCGGCTCCCCCTCCCCTAACAAATAGAGGAGGACTCAACACAGGTTTTTCGCTTTCGCCCGGAGTTCGTATGCCGCGTATCCCGGTCATTCTCGGCGCGTTGCTGATATTCGCGACCGTCGCAGGGGTCGGTGGGTATTTCCTGCTGCGCCCGCCCGAACCGAAGCGCCAAGCGCGCCCCGAACTCGCACCGGTCGATCCCGGCACACCGCCCGTTGATGATCGCAAGGCCGCGACCGAGCAACCGAAGCTCGTGGTGCTGGTGGTGTTCGACCAGATGCGCGGCGACTACATCTCGCGCTGGGCCGAACTCTACGGCCCCAACGGGTTCGAGCGCATCAAGAAGGACGGCGTCTGGTTCAGCGAGTGCTACATCCCCTACTCCTGCACGTCCACCGGCCCCGGGCACGCCTCGCTCTCGACGGGCGCGCCGCCGAGCGTTCACGGGATCATCGAGAACGAGTGGTTCGATCGCAAGACCGGCACGCAAATGTACTGCTGCCAGCCGAAGCGCCCGTATGAACTCGTTCCGCCGGTGCCCGAGAGCCTGGGCAAGCCCGGGCGCGGGGCGGCGACTGGCTACTCGCCCGAACGCCTGCTCGCGCAAACGGTGGCCGACTCGCTCAACGAGTCCACGAAGGGTCAGGGGCGCGTGTTCTCGCTCTCCATCAAGGACCGCACTGCGGTGCTGATGGGCGGTCAGAAGCCGACCGGCGCGTACTGCTTCGACACGCGCGACGGGCTGTTCCACACCGGTGCGTTCTACCGCGACGCCCCGCACCCGTGGGTCACCGAGTTCAACGCCGCGAAGCCCGCCGATGCGTGGTTCGAGCAGAAGTGGGAGAAGCTGCGGACCGACATCGACTACGCGAAGTTCAGCGGTCCGGACGACGCCCCGGGCGAAGCGGTCGGCTACAACGGCCAGGGGCGCGTGTTCCCGCACCCGTTTAAGGGCAAGCTCCCCGCCCCCGCGAAGGGCTACTACTCCGCCCTGGAGTGCTCGCCCTCCGGCAACGAGATGCTGTTCAGTCTGGTGAAAAAGGCCGTCACCGCGGAGAAACTCGGGCGCGGCGCGGTACCCGACCTGCTGTGCGTCAGCTTCTCGTCGAACGACATCATCGGGCACCAGTACGGCCCGGACTCGCAGGAAGTGATGGACGTGACCCTGCGCTCCGACAAACTCGTCGGCGAGTTCCTGACCTTCCTCGACACGGAAGTTGGCAAGGGGAAGTACACGATGGTCATCGCGGCCGACCACGGCGTGTGCCCGTTGCCGGAACTCCCGTCCACGAAGGCCAAGTACCCGGCCGCGCAGCGCGCGACGACCGAGGAACTGGCCACAGGACTCGAATCGGCGCTCACCGAGATGTACGGCAAGTCTGACGTGAAGACGAAGTGGATCGAGGTCTTCGACGACGATGTGTGGCCCTGGCTGTACCTGAATCACAAGACCATTGAGGCCCGGAAGCTGAAGGGCGAGGACGTCGCCGAGCGCGCACGCGACTTCGCGGCCGGGCGCGGGTTCGTCGAGACGGCGTTCACGCGGAAGGAACTCGAAGACGGGAAGTTCCCGCCGGAGCAACCGTTCAAGAAGCCCGTCGCACTCGCGTACCACCCGGACCGGTGCGGCGACGTCATCATCATTCCCAAAGCCGGCGTGCAGATCTCGAAGTACACGACCGGAACGGGTCACGGCAGCCCGCACCCCTACGACGCACACATCCCGTTCCTGGTGTACGGGGCGGGCGTTCCTGCGCTCGGCAAGCGCGCAGAAAAGGTGTCGTCGCTGTCGGTCGCACCGACGCTCGCGTGGGCGCTGGGCGTCCCCGCACCGAAGCAAGCAGCGCTGTTCCCTCCGGAAGTGTTTCCAGTGAAGAAATAGCCGAACACAACCCACGAAAAGCCCGCGGCCCGGACTTGTTTAGTCCGGGCCGCGGGCTTTTTCGCATTCACGATCGATCGAATCACATCCCGTTCGGGCGCTGTTGCTGCGGCACGCGGAGCCGGCGGTTCGGGTCGAGTTCGACCACGCCGAACATCTGCTCGTGCTGCGCGACCGCCCGCTTCAGCAGGTCGGCGAGGCGTTTCGCGGTCACGAAGTTCATGATGACCCGGTGGGTCAGCGTGATCGGGTCGGGACCGGCCGGCGTCACCACTTGGGAGAACGTGCCCAGTTCCAGGTACACTTCGTCCGCGTTCAAGTGGGCCTGAACGAAGTTCGCGTACACCGTTTCCCGGTTCGTCACGTCCACCGGGATCTGCACCTGCTGCTGCGGGTTCTGTGCGGGCGCCGGCTTGACTTCCTCGGACATTTTGGCGACTCCTCGAGAGATTGGTGTGCGCTCCGCGCCGTCGTCACGTACAGTCGCGGATTGGCACAGTATAGGACAAACCGACCACTCGTGTATACCGACGAGAAACGCCGCGAAAATCGAGTGGTGTGATAGTTCGGCGCGTGGGTTGATTGATACCCGATGAGCGCGGAATGTGACAGGTGAGTAGGGTCCGCGCGCTACTCCTTACCGAGCACAAGATCCACGACCCAGCACCCGCGCACGTGCGCCCCGGCACCGCGACAGTGGTCCAGGATGTCGGCGTTGTCGCACCCGGCGTCCTGAAGCGCATCAGCCAGGATCGGCACCGCAGAGAAGTCACGTGACTCGT
The DNA here is from genome assembly GCA_000531095.1 of Gemmata massiliana. Taxonomy (GTDB): domain Bacteria; phylum Planctomycetota; class Planctomycetia; order Gemmatales; family Gemmataceae; genus Gemmata; species Gemmata massiliana. The sequence goes on from HG799467.1 coordinate 220,204, forward strand.
ACACCTGCGCCGCGAGTGCGAGAACGGTGGGGGTGCGCCACGCAGAGGAGAAGGCGACGGGGCGGAACGGGTTGCCGAAGATGTCGCGGAGCAAATCGGCCTGCGCAGCCTCTTCGACGCGCCGAGTCTGGTCCCCAAGAATCGCTACCTGATCAAAGAGTTCGGATCTCGCTGCGTCAAGCGTTCCGTCGTCCGGAAGCTCGTCGAGTCGGAATGATTCTTCCAGTTCTCGGATACGATATGCGGCTACGGCATTCGCCGCTCCGCCCCCGGCAGTGATGAAATACTCGTGTCGTGGCACGGGATGAGCAGGCGGAAAAGCTGCGGTAGCTGCACACGCAGCAGCGGCTCCTGCAGCTGCGTCGCCCCAGTAATAGAATATGGATTCTGGGCTAGACCGTTGGACGTCCTCTCGGGCACCTAGCGCCTCCGTGTGAGCGGCAATCAGGTCCACTTCGGCGGCTTTTCCGTCTGCGAATAACTCCGCAGTAAAAATGGCGCTACGACTTCGCTCATCAAGAAGCAGCGAGCTAACGCGGTTGCACGAAGCAATCGCAAACAGTCGTAATTTCCAGTTCCCCGCCCGGTTCCGAAGTTCCTCCAGCATCGGTACCGAATCGTCACACCTCAGCCATTCTGCTTCTGTCATTGGCCGCCTCTCAACTTAGCATGACCGCTTCGGCACCGGTGCGAGTTCCGCGGCCCAGATCGTTCGCTCGGTCCTCGACAGACCGCTTGCTCTGGGGCCGGGTTCGGGTACACTGCGGGTGTTCTCGTGGTCGGTTTAGCTCGTCGCTCTGCGACAGGACGATGTTGCGTCGTCCGAGCACACTCCACCGCACTCGTCGCGGGGACCGCTGTTCCAGCACCGCTTTCGAGCAGTTGCTGCGCAGCTGCGCGGCGAACTGGAGCAACGCCGCGGGTCGTCGTGCCGCCGCGCAGCTGCGCAGCAACTGCTCGGCGGTGCCGTGAGCGTTCCGCGTCCCCGGTCGAGAAGTAGACACCACAAGAACACCACGGGCCAGGGAACACTCCCTGGCCCGTGGCATTTCACGTTGAAGAGATGGCAAAGAGAGCGACCGCTATCGCGCGCCCACCGGTGTAGATGCGGTCGGGGCCGGAGGAACGCTCCCCGCCGGAGCCGGGAACAAGCGCTTCGCCAGTATCCCGCGCACGCCCGGCACCCACAGCACGAAGGCCAACGGCGAAAGCACCCGCAAGGCTCGGAACAGCGCCGTGACGCCGCGTGCGTCACTGTACCGGGTGCCGCCCGCGTCCGTCAGGGCCGGCGTGACGAGCCCGGAATCGGGGGTCAGCGCCACCTGCCCCTCGGTGTCCGCGGCGAGCGCGAGTGCCGCGGCGCGGCGCGATACCGCCGAACCGGGGTCGAACGCGAACGTCACCTTCGCCAAGCCCGTCCCGCCCCGGAGCCGGTCGCGGATCACGAGGTCCGGCAGGAACGCGAGCAGCATCACGATCATCAGCAGTTCAAACAGATTCAGCCCCATCAGCACGGCGATGCCCGCGTGCATCGCGGTCGCGAGGAAAATGATGAACCACCGCAGCCGGGTCCAGAGCAGGAACGGCCCCGCGATCTCGATGAACAGCGTGGACCACGAACTGAGCGCCACTGCCGCGTAGTACAGCGGCTTGATGTTCGCCACCGCGCGCAGAACCCGCTCGTACCACTCGTATTGCATCAGGGTGAACTCCGGGTTCACCATCACATCCCAGACCGCGTGCCCGTCCCACCACGCCGGCCCCTTGAGCTTGGACAGCCCCGCCGCCACGTAGATGAAGCAGAAGTGGACCTGGATCAGCCGCAGCGCGAACCCGGCCCCCTTCGAGGGCGGCGGGACCGCCAGGAACGCCCGCGTCGGGGCGTCGATCGCGCCCGTGCGGGCGAGGCTCGCGCGGGCCGCCCGGTACCGGGCGATCACGCGGTCCAGCGAGAGCGCGGCCCCGCTGTTCCCGATCATCAGGTAGAACAGCAGGATGTTCATCATCGTGTCCATCCCGAACAGCACCTGCTGCGTCCGGTGGATGTACCCGACGACCGCGACCCACACGAGCACCGACGTGACCCGCGTGAACAGCCCGAGGGTGAACAGCAGGATCGCGACCAGCACCGCCGCGTGGACCAGCGCCATCTGCGTCGGGTCCGTGACGTGGAACCAGATGGAAAAGATGCTGTGCCCGGTCCGCACCACCTTGTCCGGCTCGTTGTTCCAGTAATCGAGGTAGTCGATCCGCTTTGCGCGCTCCACGGGATCGGACGGGAGCGTGTAGAGGAAATTCACGAGCGCCCGGCGGAACTCGGGTCCGAGTTCGACGAAGTGGTTGAGCACGTAGGCCCGCGCGCTGTTGTCGGCGCGGTTGAGCGGTAGGACCTCCCAGAACGCGCGCGCGTCCGCCGCCACCTGCTGGCGCGCCTCCGGCGGGAGCGCCGCGAGGAACGCGGGCGGGGCCGGTTCGTCCTTGGCCGGCGCCGAGCCGCTCGTGAGCACGTTCAGGTACCGGTCGCGGCGCTCCGGGAACGTCCGCATGCTCTGGAACCAGTTGAGCGCCTCGAGCGGGTGGTCCGGGTTCTCGCTCGCGCTGATGCGGCGGAGGAACTCGAGCGCGCGCTTGCGCTGGGCCTCGTCCGCGGGCAGCCCGCGGATGAAATCGACGACGGCCTTGCGCCGGTGCGGGAAGTCCGGCACCTTCGCGGGCACCACGTCCTTCGGGTTCCAGTCCCAAAACGGCGACACCTGCCAGGGGTACTCCTTGCGCTCGCGCTCGATGAACGCGGCCGAGTACCACCCGTGCTTGCCGAAGAACTGTTGCAGGTCCACGCTGTACGCGAGGTGCGTGTACAGCACCAATAGCCCGGTCGTGAGGCGGATGAACCCGAGCGTGGTCGGGTCCGCGGCCGGGAACCAGAACGCGACCCACTTCTGCCACGGGGACCGGTACACGGGCTCGGGCGCGGTGTCGGGCGTCAACTCAGAGGCCATGACGGGATCTCACTACTTGCAACCAAGAACCTACCCCCGGTCCCCCTCCCTACGAAAGGGAAGGGGCCGGCGCGCGTTGACTGGCGCCCCGCGGGGCGCCTCGGACCCATCCGTTCGATTCGATTTCGTTTCGTCACAAGAGCCGCGGCCGGAGCGCCCTTACCGCAACTGGTTCCAGTCGAACACTTTGTCGCGGTACGCCGGGTCGTCCACGTCCCGCTCGCTCAGGTTGAGCGTGTCGAGCGCGTGGATCGACATGTAATCGATGTACTCGCGCGTGTTAGTGTCCCCCGGGGGGCGCCCGCCCGGGCGCGGGGCGACGGGCACGAGCCAGTAGAGCATCGGCTCCTGGGGGTTCAGCAGTTCGATGCGCGTCGATCCCGGCTTGTCCGGGTCCGGGACGAACCCGAACTCGCCCAGGAAGAACGGGCGGTACGTGGAGGGGTGGTACGGGTTGGTAATCATGTTGGGGCGATCGAAGGCGTTGACGAACTCCTCCACGCTCAGCGTCTTGTGCTCGAGCCGGTAGATCTTCACCGTCGTCTTGCCCGCGCGGGCCGCGTCCGTGTTCTCCAGAATGATGTGTGAGGCGTAGGACGGGAGCACGAACCGGGCGACCTCCGGTTGCGGGAGCCGGTACTGGGTCTCCTCACGGTCGGCCGGGTGGAGCGGGATGGACCGCAGCACCATCTTCCGGCGCGGGAGCATCTCGCTGTTCTCGGCGGTCGTCTGGCCCAGCCCCGGCGTGGCCCGCGCGATCTGCTCGGTGATCGAGAGCCGGCGGTAGTACGTGAGGCCGAGCGGGTCTTTTATGTCCGCCGGGCGCTTCGGCAGCACCACCCACCGCGTTTCGTACTGCGGGCGCCCCTGGGCGTCGGTGCCCGTTTCGGTCTTCAGCAGGCACACGATGACGCTGGCCGGTCCCGGCTCGGGCGAGTAGAAGTGGTAGGCGTTCCGGAGGTACAGGAACTGCAGGTACGGGTTGTACACGCGGATGAACGCCTGCTCCGTGACCCACGGCGTCGAGGGCGGGCTGGTCGTGGCGAGGAAGATCCCGGTGAAGTGGAACACCAGTACCGCGCTGAGCACCGGCACCCGGTACTCGGCCGGGGCGAGCAGGAGCACGGCCCACGAAGCCGCGACCGCGCCGGCCACACCGAACAGCAAGCGGAACGAGTCCCAGTGCGCGGGGGTGCCGACAACGGCCAGTGCCCCGGCCGCGGCCCCGAGCGCCCACGCCTGCCACAGGTCCGGGCGCATCGATACGGCGGCCCCGGTGGTGATCGCCCCGATGAACACGAGGAACAACCGGGCGGTGTGCAGCCCCCAGGGGGGGGCTCCCAGTGCGGTCGCCACCAGGCCCAGAACCGCCGCCCCTGCGACCAGCCCCAAACCGACGGACCCGACCTTACGAACGGAAGCCCATTCAAACGGCGGCACGACTTCTGCAATAGATTGTGCGGGTACTGCGTCCCGGTCCATGACGTCCTCGTTCAACGGTGCGGCGCGTGAAAATACGCTCCTTTAATCGGCGCGTGTTCCCGGTAGTCATAACCCTGATTCCGAGGTGCCCGTTGGTATCGCGCAGCCGGGGTCGCGCCACCCGCATTTTAGCCCCTCCGCCGGGCGTCCGACATAGGGCCGTACAACCGTTGTTTTCGGACCTCTAGAACTAGCCAGATACCCCAATTTACCGTTGACTCCCATTTCGCCTCAACCTACCATCCTCACTACACGAATTCGCCTGCCTCATACGGTTAAAGCTTCCCCACAAAGCGATAACTAGACGCGAAAACCCGGCGCTCGTTCAGTTGCGGACACGGAGCCGCGACCGGGGGCCGTTCGCACGCGAGGTGGGTGTCGAGAGGGCATCGGGATGTACAGCATCGTTCTCATGGTCGCGGCTACTTCCGGCGGGGACATGGCGAGCTTCGGTGGCAAGGACAAGGCCGGGTGCCACGGCACCGTCGTCAGCGCCGGCTGCACCGGCACCGTCGCGAGCACGAGCTGCCACGGCTCGAGCTGCCACGGCAGCGGGATCTTCGGGCTCCGCAACGGCGGCGGGCTGTTCAGCAAGAAGGGCGGCTGCCACGGGAGCTGCCACGGCACCCCGACCGGCTGCACCGGTTACACCCCGGCGGCCCCGGCCGTTGTTGCGGCCCCGGCCGGCTGCACCGGCTGCACCGGTTACACCTCCACCGGCTGCCACGGCTCGAGCTGCCACGGGGGCGGGATCTTCGGGCTCCGCAGCAGCGGCGGCCTGTTCAACAAGAAGGGTGGCTGCCACGGTAGCTGCCACGGCAGCTAAGTGACTGCTTGAGCCGGGTACGCGAACGGGGGCCGAAAGGCTCCCGTTTTGTTTTGTGGGCGCAGTTATAATTCCCACATTCGGAGGAACCTGAATGGGCGCGCCCCTGGTTCGGCCGACGGTCGCGGAACTCGAGTTCCGACTCTACGACCGCCCGCTGCACCCCGAATTACTGGACGTCGTTGCCGTAAAGTCCGTGGCGCACGCCGGCGCGCGGCTCACGGTCCGGCTCACGCGCACGGGCCACTCTCTGAGTTGGGCCGGCCCCGGCGCCCATATAGAGGAAGTGATTACGACCACCGGAGCGGACCTGCCCGAAACGGGATTGCGCCTCGCACACCGGTTCGACGGCGGGCGCCGCGGGAACTGTGCGTTCCCCACCGTGCGGTACCAGGTATCGGGCCAGATCGAGGTGCTGAAGCCGGAACAGTTCGTTCACGTCCACGCGGAACTACTGGCCGACGGCGCACGCAAGGGCCTCGTCTTCCACGGTCCTGAGAACAACCGGATCGGTCTATCGCCAATCGGTGTGGTGATCGTGGAAGCCCTGCCCCAATGTCTGAGCGTGAATGCGTTTCACACGTTCCCTGAAGAATTCGCTGTCGTCAAAACACAATCATTGATCGAACCAATTTCGTAGTAAAGCACCGCTGTGGCTATCAATCTCTCTTTTGTCTGATCCGCGTTATCGGTGTTATCCGTTCTTCCTTCTTTCTTTAAACCCGTCGGCGGCGGGCGGCGATCAGAAACCGGTTCGCGCGTTCCGTGTCGGGCTTCTCCGGGAGCCGGGAACTCGCGAACGCTTCCTGAAACACGCGATCCAACTCCAGCGCACGGGCCTCCACTGCCTCGAACGGCACTTCGCCGCGTCGAATGGCGAGCAACTCGTCGCGGTGCTCGCCCACGTCCACCCGAATGTCGCCCTCGCGGAGCGCATAAATGCCGCTGTGCAGGAGGCGGATCAGGTGCATCGCGTGCTTCGGCTTGTAGTGCCGGTTCGTGTCGAATCCCCGCTTCATCAATCGAAACTGCGACAGAACGTACCCCGAATACGTGCGGTACAGGTGCCGCGACAGGAACGCGGTGCGCATTTCGCGCAGTTCCGTTCCCGTTTCGTCGGTGTGCAGCACGGCGGGTGACCAGAGCACTTCGAGAATGTTCGGGTTCGCTTGAAGTGCGAGCCGCACGAACTTCTCGATCTCCCAATCGACTTCCTCGACGCCCTCCGTAAAGAACTCGACCTGTTCCGGCGGCTTGGTGAGCGCCCAGTGCCAGTCGGCGGGCGGCAGAAACACGCCGCGGCGGTCCTCGTCGGAGGACTCGGTCGCGAGTCCGAACGCGCGCGACCCGACCATCACCCGGTACACCACGAACGCGGACACGTCCGGCCCGGCGGTCGCGGTCGCTTCGACGGTGTGGTCCCCGCGCCGAACGAGCAGTTCACCAAACTTCAGCCGAAACGACGCGCCGTCCAGGAACCGCACGAGGTACGGTCGATCGTTCGACTCCGGCGCCTCCACCACTTCCCCCACGGTGCCGGCCGGCTTCACGACGTCCGTACCGGGCACGCGCCGGTCGTAGCGCAGCACCACTTGTGACCCAACCGGGATCAGGAAATTCGGCGGAAGGTTGTCGGCGCGGCCCTCGGACATACCACCTCTGGAGCAGAGAACCAAAGATTGGGGCACAGAAACCCAAAGGCAGACGACAGGGGTCTGAAGACAAGATTACAGACAGAAGTAGGAGCGTTGGGTTCAGAGTAGCCCGATAGTTCCTGCCAAATGGAGGGGCGGTATCGCCCCGGACACCGACGACCGCGTATCGGAATCACCTGCTGTTTACAGCTCAACGGCACTCGTGACAATTGATATAAGAACCGCAGGAAAAAATGATCGGCTCATAGGAACCACATACAGATGAGAGCAGCTCCCAGTACCACGAACGCCTTGTGTATGTCCCCGTCGGGATCGGTTCGCAACCGGAGCTTGCCGAAGGTGTGTAACCAGGCGTTGGTTCGCTCCACGACCCGTCGATAGACGCCCAACCCACTACCGTGCTCGGTCCGACGCTTCGGGATCTTGGGGCGATGCCTCGGTCCCTCAGTTCCTCGCGATGGAGGGCCGAATCGTAGGCTCGGTCGGCATACAGTTCTTCGGGTCGGGTGGTCTTGTCGGCTTCCCCGGAGAGGTCCGGGATGCGATCCACCAGGGGTAGCAACTGGGTCACATCGGCGGCGTTGGCCCCGGTCACGGTGACCGCCAAGGGGATACCCTGGGCATCGGTCCGCACATGGTGCTCGGTCCCGGATTTACCGCGGTCCGTCGGGTTCGGGTCCGTGTCGTCGCCACCGCCCCGCGCCCGAGACTTGGTGCCGTCGGCCGCTCCGCGGGACCAGTCGATCTTGTTCGTATCTGGGAGCTCTTGCAGGAGGAGATGATAGAGCTTGTCCCAAGTCCGGCTTTCTGCCAGGCTCGGAGGTAGTTCCGACAGGTCTTGCCACAACCCCAGCCCAGTTCGGCCGGCAGGTCTTCCCAGTCGATCCCGGTCTTGAGGACGAAGATGATCCCGGTAAGAACCTTTCGGTAGTCCAAGGGCTTGCGCCCCGGGAAGCGAAAGCGGCGGGATTTCGGAGCCGGCAACAACGGTTCGATCCGTTCCCACAGAGCATCACTCACGAGCGGCTTCGCCATAACATTTCCTCCCAAAAGCGATGGGAGATATCAACGCACGCGACGTGCCCGGGACTCATTTTTTCCTGCGATTCCTTGCATCATTGTTGCTATTGGCAGTCAATTGTAGAGACAGGCCGACCAACCAGAAAATACAGTGGCGGAAGAAGTGACAGGTTTAAGAGTGTCGAGGTGACGAGCCCGCCGAGGATGACCACCGCGAGCGGGTACTCGATCTCCTGCCCCGGCTTGTTACCCGTAATCGCGAGCGGGAGAAGAGCCAAGCCCGTTGCGAGCGCGGTCATCAGGATGGGCGCGAGGCGCTCTTCCGCGCCACGAAGAACGAGGCCCATGCCGAACGGCACCACCTCCTTGGTTTCGAGGTGCCGGAAGTGGCTCACGAGCATGATCCCGTTTCGCGCCGCGATTCCCAGTACCGTGACGAAGCCCACCATCGAACCGAGCGACACGACGCCCGTCGTGATCGTCACGGCGAACACTCCGCCGACCAGCGCGAACGGAATGGTGAGCGCGACGAGCAGCGTCGGTCGCCACGCGCCGAAGTCCACGAACAACAGCAGTACGATCCCGGCCAGTGCCAGTGCGGAGCGTGCGTACAATTTCCGTGTCGATTCCTGGCGCGCCTGGTACTCGCCCAGGAACTCCGGGTGGTACTCGCGCTCGAACGGGATCTGCTTCACCTTCTCCTCGACCTCGCGCGCGACCGACCCGAGATCCCGCCCGGACACGTTGCACGTCACGTCCAGGCGCCGACTCGTGTTCTCGCGCCGCACCTCGTTCGGTGCGGACACGATGCGCACGTCGGCCACGTCCTTCAACCGCACCTGGGTGCCGTTCTGCACGTCGATCGGCAACTCCTGAACGGCTCCCAGACCGGAACGGAGGTTGCTCGCGCCCCACACCACCACGTCGAATTTCTTCTGCCCGTCGAACACCTCGTCCACCTTCTGTCCCTTCAGGAGCACGGTCGAGGCGCGGCGCACGTGGCCCGGCGTAAGGCCGAACTTGCGGAGGTCTTCGGGGCGCAACTGGACGTTGATTTGGGCGACCAGCACCCGCGGTTCGACCTTCAGGTTCGTAACCCCGGGCACGTCCTTCATCGCGGCCTCCACGTCCTTCGCCTTCGCGCAGCACCGCCGTGTCGGGGGCCGTAGAGCCGCACGACGACGCTCCCGCTCGCGCCGGTGAGGACTTCTTTGATGCGCTCGCGCAGGTAGGTCAGGAGGTCGTGGTACAGCCCGGGGTAGGCGTACACGACGTCCGCGATCTTCTTCACCGTCTGTTCGTAGTCCGCGTCCTCCGGGGTACTGATCCACATTTCGGTGAAGTTCGGCCCGACCGGTTCGTCCGCCACCTCCGCGCGCCCGATGTGCGAGCCGAAGTTACGAACGAGCTTCTGTCCCTTCTCGTCTTCGAGCGCGCGCAGCTCCTTGCTCGCGGCCGTCGTCACGCGGTTCATCGCTTTCACCGAGGTACCGGACTTTTCCACGAAGTGCATCAGGAAATCGGTTTCCTGGAAGTTCGGCAGGAATTCTTGACCGAGTCGCGTGACCGCGGCCCTCGTGACGGCGAACGCGAGAACCCGTGCCGCGAGGCACTGCCACGGCCGGGCCACGAACGCCAGGAATACGAGGCGGTACGCGCGATTCAGGACGCGCGTGAGCGGAGGGTCGCGTTCCGCGGTGTGAGTGCGACCCGTGAGCAGCATGTACGACATCGCGGGCGTGACAGTGAGCGCGACGAACCGTGACGCGGCGATTGCCACGACGCAGGCCACTGTGCCCGCACAGTCAAGCCGCTGGTACCGGAGGAGTGCGACCGGCCGCTTGTCGTAAAGGGGGCGCCCCGGCACGCGGTGAAAAACATTCAAAAAAGGCGACACCTTACCTCTTGACAGGCTTCAAGTCGTGAGAAATAATCGGCATCATCCCAGAAGTGGTAAGTATTTGTCTAATTGTTTTGCGAATTCGCACGTGTTGTGGCGCGTGCGAATCGCTCTCGGCTAAAGTGCCCGCCGGCCGCAAGCCGGCCGCGCGATCCGATGCCCGTTTCTGCACCAATGGGTGAGTGCTCTCAGATGGAACTCCAGCGCAAGAAGCGGACGCCCCTCCTCGCAGCGCTCGGGGGTGCCGCCGTCCTACTGGCACTTCTGCTTGTCGCTTCGTGGGCGCTGTTCGGCTCGCTCGGGGTGGGCGCTCGCTACCTCCGCGGCGAGCGGTTGATCGTCGCGCCGACGCGAATCGATACCGGTGCTCGCCCGCAGGGGGCGCAGGAGCGAACTCGGGTGACAGTTCACAACTACACGGGCGGTGAGGTGACATTGCTGGGCGGGCAGGCGTCTTGCAGCCGATGCCTCGCCGTCTCTGACCTCCCTCGAACGATTCCGGCCCGAGGCTCTTTCGAGTTGGAACTCGAGGTGCGGTTCGCCGGCCAGCCGGGGCCGTTCGTGCAGGAATACGTCGTCTTCACCGACAGCCCGGCGCGCCCGCACGTGCGGGTGACGATTTCGGGCGCGGTGCTGGAACAAGCGGTGGAGCGGTAAACCTCCCGACGTGCGGGAAGGGCTGCGACGCCGTTGGTGCCGAGGAGGAAGCTCATGACGAAGTGGTTGAAAGCGGAGGTGCTGGGCGCTGCCCTCACCAGCCTGGCGCTGGTCATGCTGGCGGTGGGGGGCGTCTTGGTGGCCCCCACCGCGGGGTTCGCCGACGACGGATCGGTCACGGCGCCAGTCGCCGCGGGCTGCAACCAGAGCTTGTGCGATCGCGTTGATGTTTGCCAGAAGGATCGGACGCCCGGCAACTGTGCCGACGCCACGAAGACCGCGACGTGCACCGGCTGGATCTGCTTCTGCACCTGCAAGACGATCGTCGGCGCGGACGGGGTGCAGTACTGCGACTGCGCCGACGTGTAGGGGCGGCCGAACGACGCCTCGTCCGAACCCGCTCGGGACGGGCGGGGCGGCAGCGAACGCCCGCTCTCGACAGGTCGCGACCGGCCGAGTGCACTCGCTTGGCCGGTCGCGAAGGTGATCACGTGAGCCGCTTCGATCGAGCGGTCGCGCTTTCAACGGGTGCCGCAGTCGTTGATCGGGCGCTGTGCGGGTTGACGCCCCCCGAACCGCGACACCAGCGGCTCCTCTTCGGTCTTTCTGTCCTTCCGTTGGGTTGTTTTAACAGGTGCCGATCATGCATCGCGTCTGGCGGCTGCTAGCGCTACTCGGTCTGCTCGCGGGCCCCCGCCACGCGTGCGTGGCCGCGGAGGGCGACGAACTTCGCGAGACGTGCCTCCAAAAATGGGCGGCGCTCGAGAAGTCCGCCGAGAACTTGGCCACCACGTACACCCGGAACGAGCCGGCCCTTGTCGGGAAGGTGCCGATCCCGACCAAGTACAAGTTGCTGGCGAGCGGGAACTCGGTGCTGGTCTGGAACCGCGCGCCCTTGAAGTTCGACAACTTGGGTTTGGGCGAGATCGAGCGGGTGGTGGGCCGCACCCCGGACTACACCTACCTGCTCGAGCGGAAGGTCGGGAGCGAGGCGTACCGGCTCGGCTACCTGGGGCAGGAGCCGGAGGACTTCGCGAAGAAGCTCGCGAGCAGCCGGCAACCCCGGCTGGTGACGACCTACGTGCAAGGCCGCCCCGCCGCCGACTGGTTCACGAACCCGCTCTGTGCCGTCCGCTCGCTGACGCGGGTTCAGAAGGACGGGCGGAGCCTGATCCAACTGGACGCCAGCTACACCCCGGCCCAGGAGAGCGCCCAGAACCACCCGTTCACGGTGACGGCGTGGTTCGACGAGGGGGCCGGCGGGGCCGTCCGGAAGTACGAGTCCAAAGTGTCCTACGGCACCGTGACCGTCACGGTCGACTATGCCGAGCCGGCGGGTGAGACCCCCCGACCGCTCCGGGTGACCGAGCGGTTCGATTACCTCCCGGAGAAGAAAAGCCCTCCGGCGACGGGTTCCATCGAGTTCGAATCCTGGGACCGCCGTCCGGTCGCCCCGGAGGAGTTCCTGATCAGTCAGTTCGGGTTGCCCGAGCCCCAGAGCGTGACCCCGCCGCCGCCGCCGCGGTCGTGGCTCTGGGCGTGGCTGGTCGGCGGGGCAGTTGTCGTGGGAGCAGTCGGCATCCTGCTCCTGCGGCGTGGGCGTCGTGCGGCTGCTACCGAGTAACCCTACCTCCCGGAACGAGGGCTGCTATGTACCGTGCTACTGGCGCCGGCCTTTTGGCTGTCGCGGTCGGTCTGGTCGGGTGGGGGCTGTCTCTCTACTCCACGCCGGCGGGGTCCGCGTCGCACACCGCCCCGCAGGGCGGAGGGGCTAACTCGGACGGACTGACAGGGGGGCTCGCGAACGATCTCGGGGTGGTGAAGGCGTCATCCACCGCGCAGACCCGGTTCGAGTTCCGCAACGAGTCCGGCCGCACGGTCCGCATCACCGGTGCGGCGGACGGCTGTCGGGCCGGGCTGTGCGTGGTCCTGCGGACCGAGTTGCCACTGGCTGTGCCGGCCGGGCAGACGGCGTGCCTGGAGTTCGACTGCTACACCAAGACGCCGGGGCCGTTGAGTGAGCGGGTCGCGGTGTACACCGACGTGCCGTCGCAAGCGGTTCTCAAGCTGACCATCACCGGTGAGGTGGTGGAATGAACCCGCGCCCGACGCCCGGGTACGCCGCCCTGAGCGTGATACTCGGGCTGACGCTCGCGGCCGCCGGCGGCCTCAAAACCGCGGAAACCTTGCTCGGCGCCCCGCCCCCGCCGCTCGGCTCGGGTCGCCTCCCGGCCGCACTGCTTAGCGGCTGGCCGGTGGTCGAGTTCGCCCTCGGGCTGTGGCTGGCGAGCGGCGCCCGACCGTCGGCGGCGCGGGCGGTGGGGATCGTCCTCCTCCTCGCGTTCAGCGGGTTGACGCTTCACCAAGTCGTCACCGGCCTCCGGGATTGCGGGTGCTTCGGGCCGGTAAAGGTTCCTCCGACCGCGACGCTCGCGTTCGACCTGACGATGCTCGCGGGCCTCGTGGCTCTCAAGCCGCGCCTCGCCGAACCGCCCGCCCGCCGGTGGGCGGTGGCAGCGGCCGTCGGCCTGTTCGTCGGGTGCGCCGCGCTGCCCGCGCTGCTCCGGCCCGCACCGGCGGAGCGGTTCGAGGTCATCGACAGCTCCGATTGGGTCGGTCGGCGGTTCCCGCTGCTCGAAGAGACTGACATTGCCGACCGGCTCCGCGCCGGCGCCTGGCTCGTGGTGCTGCACCGCTCGGGTTGCGAAGAGTGCCGGCGGCAGGTGCCCCGGCTCACCGAGCAGGCCCGCCTGGGAGGGGCGTCGGTTGCACTTGTCGAAGTTCCCACTGTCGGGGGCGAGGCCGGAGACATGGAGCGGGGCATCGGCGTGCCGGGCCGCCTCCGCGCCGACCGGACGTGGATCGTCCAAACCCCGCTGGCGGTGTGGGTCAGGGACGGGGTCGTGACCGGTTTCGAGCCAGCTTCGCCGTGAGCGATCTAACCAGGAGAGATCAACTATGGGCGCGAGGGCGGGCCGGTGCGGTTTTACTCTCATCGAGCTGCTCGTCGTCATCGGGATCGTGGCCGTGCTGATGGCCCTCCTGCTCGGGGCCGTCCAACAGGCCCGCGCCGCCGCCGCCCGGCTCAAGTGCGCGAACAACCTCGCCCAGCTCGGGCTGGCCCTCCACGGCCACCACGACACCACCGGGGCCCTCCCACCCGGGGTGACCCCGGACCGGGCGAACGAGCTGTACCCCCGGATGTCGTGGCACACCCGCCTGCTCCCGCACCTGGAGCAGAAGCCGCTTTGGGACGTGACGGCAGCCGCGTACACTCAATCTCGGGACCCGTTCGCCGCTCCGCCCCACACCGGTCTAGCCACGCCCCTGGCGGTGTTCGGCTGCCCGCTCGACAGCCGGACCCAAGCCCCCCAGTACGCCCGAGAGAAGCGGTGGGTCGCGCTGACCAGTTACGTCGGGGTGCTCGGGACGGACCTGTTCCACCCCAACGGAGTGCTGTACGCCGGGTCGAAGACGCGGCTAGTCGATATCTCCGACGGGACAAGCAACACGGTCATGGTTGGGGAGCGGCCACCGAGCAGCGACATGTGGTACGGCTGGTGGTACGCCGGGGTCGGACAGCTCCAGACCGGCTCGCCGGACATGCTGCTGGGTGTGCGGGAGATTAACACCGGCGGCTACGTCAACTGGTTCTGCCCGGCCACCCCCTACGAGTTCGCCGCGGGCCGCCTCGACGACCAGTGCTCGGTATTCCACTACTGGAGCTTGCACCCACGCGGCGCGCAGTTCCTTTCTGCCGACGGGAGCGTTCACTTTCTGACTTACTCCGCCGCCACGATCCTGCTGGCACTGGCAACGCGAGCCGGCGGCGAGTCCGCTTCGCCGGATTGGTAAGGGCTAACCGCCGGGCGCCAAAAGGGGTCTGCCGGGGCGCTCCGGTCGTTCCGGTAGTGGAACCAAAGTGCTCGACAAGGGCCGCGAACAAAACTGTGCGTAATGCCGTCACGAATCGCCCCGGTTACCGAGCGCTCACCGTCTGCCAAAGTTATGGCTCTTGTTGTGTCACTTTGTTATCGGCAATGCAGGATAAACCGGAGATGAAATCCGATTATGATGATGGCGCCGAACGTGGGGTTTGGGCGCGGTAGTCGCGCAGGTATTGTTCGATTCCGTCCCGGCTCTGTCCGGGCTCGAAGCCGTGGTCCTGCATCTCGGCGATCGCTCGTTCGGCCGACCACCTCTGGCACTCCATCCGAAAAAGGGCACACATGGCCCCGGTGCGGTGGATGCCCGCGAAACAGTGGACGAGTACCGGGTGGTTGGCCGGGTCGCACACGATGTCCAGGAACGCCCGCACGACTCGTTCGGCCGGGAGTTCGCCCCTCTCGTCCAACGACCACGGCTGAGGGACGATTCGGATGTGACGCACGCTGTGGGCCGCGCACAGTTCCGCCTCCCATTCGTCGGGGTAGGGCCGATCGGGGTCGCGCACCGTTCGCAGCGTGACGACGGTCTTGATCTGGTACGCGCGCAGAGACAGCCTCAGTCCCGTCGGGGTCTGCTGCCCGCTCCGGTAGAGAACGCCCCGCTCGACCGTGTGAAAGTTTCGGGTGTGGTACTCCACGCCCCACGCCGCGAGCGAACCGCCCACCACGGGAAGGCCCGCGGCGAGCGCAAGGAACCGCCGTCGCGTCATCAAAGCTCTCCTCCTTGAGTCGAACTGTGCGGGCCGAATTCGGCCGTGCGTTCTTCACGCGCCAAAGATAGGGGCAGGCAAATCGTGACCCGACACCCCTGGCCGCCTTCACTCGTCAGAGCAATCGTGCCGCCCAGAGCGGAAGCGATTCGGGCGGCGACGGCCAACCCCAACCCCACGCCGGGTACGCCCCGTTTTCGCGCGGCTTCGGACCGAAAGAACGGGCGAAACAGGTGCGGCAACTCGTCTGCCGAAATTCCGCACCCCCGGTCTTCGATTTCCACCCACACGTCGCTCGCGGTGCGACCGGCGCGCGTCGCGACGGGTGTTCCCGGTTCGCTGTACTTGAGGGCGTTGTCGAGAACCGCGTCGAGCAACTCGCCAAACAAATCCGGGTGAATCGCCGCGGGCACTGCTCCATCGGGAGTTTCAAAGGTGAGATCTCGGGAGCGCGGGTTATCGGTCCACTCCCCCAGCCGCGCGGGAACCCACTTCGCCAGGTCGATGCGCTCCAAACCGGGGAGCCGGGCGTCGGATTCCGAGCGGGCCAGAAACAGGAGCGCTTCGATCACCCGCCGGAGCCGGCCGGCCTGTTCCAAAACCGCGCCGAGTACCCGTTGATATTCCTGGGGCGGGCGGTCGCGGCGCAGCGCAACCTCGATCTGCCCGATGAGGGCCGTGAGCGGCGTGCGGAGCTGGTGCGACGCCTCGCCCGCGAACCGCCGCTCGCGCTCGAACGCTTCCATTAGTCGATCGAGTAAACCGTTGAACGCACTCGTCAGGTTCGCGATTTCGTCCGTGGATCGCGTATCCGGTAAGCGCTCGGTCAAGTCGGTGCCCATCGCTCGCGCGGTCTCGGCCATTCGCGTGACTGGGGCGAGCGCCCGCCGACAGACCGCGCGACTGGCAACGAGCGCGACGGCGAGAACCGCGAGCGTGAGACCCGTTAGTGTTGCCGCGAGGGTGCGGAGCGTGCCGTGAACGGGATCGAGCGGTACCGCAACCGTCAGCACGAGCGCTGAGAACTTTCCGCGCCGGAGTGGGACCGGGTGTGGGGCCAGTTCTGGTGCGAGTCGGATACGCGTCGCCTGCCACGCGCGGCCCGCACGGTCCACCCGGCGCGGGTTCCGGTGCCCGGTGCGGAAGCCTTCTTCGGCTTCCGTCAACAGTTCCCGCGCGCCTTCCTGGGTGGATTGATCGACGACGGTTCCGTCGTCGGTGGTGACGTTCCACCGGAGTTCGTCCCCGAAGGGGCTCGATGTAAACGGGAACGGCCGCGCCTCCGGTTCCCACTCGACGCCGTCGGGCTTGATCTCCGCGGCCGAAGCCAGCGTGCGCGCGGATGCGTCCAATCGGTCGTCCAGTTGCCGCGTCAGGTGGCGGTGCGCGAGGACGTACAGCGCCGCGGAGAACGCGACGAGTACCGTTGCGAGTGCGGCCAGGAAGAACAGTGATAGACGGGTCGTGAGGGTCACTCGAGCTCCCCGAACACGTACCCGCGCCCGCGGACCGTCTGAATGAGGCGCGGGCCGTGCGCTTCGAGTTTCTTACGCAGTTCCATGACGTGAACTTCAAGTGTGTTCGAGATCCCGTCGTACCGCTCGTCCCAGACGGCCTCGTAGATCCGGGTGCGGCTCAGCACTTCGCCCGGGTGCCGGAGGAACAGTACCAGGAGGGACTCTTCCTTCGCGGTCAGGTCCAGTTTTGCACCAGCACGCTCGGCCCGGTGGGTCGCGAGGTCGAGTTGCACGTCGGCGTAGGAGAGCGTGGTACCCGACGTCGCGCCGGGCCGGCGGGCCAAAGCGCGGACGCGCGCGAGCAACTCCTCGAACGCGAACGGCTTGCACAGATAATCGTCGGCACCGCAATCTAATCCCTGAACGCGGTCAGAAACGGCGTCGCGTGCGGTGAGCATGAGCACCGGCGTATCGCAACCCGCTTGCCGGAACTTCTTGAGGAGGGTCAGCCCGTTCGGACCCGGTAGCCACCAGTCGAGCAGGATCACGTCCCACACGGCGGTGCGCAGGTGGTGCCACCCGGTGTCACCGTCCACGGCCCATTCGACCTGGTACCCCTCTTCGCGCAACCCGCGGGCGACGAAGTCGCCGATCGCCGGTTCGTCCTCAACGAGCAGAATGCGGATTCCCATATCACCGCCCCGAAAGCGCGGGCGCCCGAATTCGGGCGCCCGCGGACGTGGTCCCGTCGGCCTTTTTGCCAGCCCCGGCCGCGCCGTCACGCGAGCCGGGCTTGGCTTATTACTTCTCCGATTTTTTCTCTTCTTCGTGCTTGATCTTACCGTCGGCGAGAATCTCCACCTCGATCTCCTTTTTCGCGGCCGTGACGAGGAGCACCTCGTAATAGTCGAGTGCCTCTTTCCCGTCCTTCACGGAGTAGACGCTCTCGATGATCTTGAAGGTGGCCTTCGCGTACTTCTTCTCGAGCGCATCGGTCACGGCCTTCGGGAGCTCTTTGGCGTCGATCTGTTTTTCGATGGTGGTGATGACGCCCTCCGGGGTGAGGGTCACGTCGATCGTCTTGCCGGCGTTCTTCAGCTCCACCTCGTACACCGTCTTGTCCTTCTCGGTTTCCTTGCTCGCACCGATCACCTCGGCCTTCGGGAACCGCTTCTTGGCGGCTTCCAGAACGGCCTTCGGCACCTTTTCCAACGGAACCTTTTCTTCGTCCGCCCGAACCGGGGCCGTGCCCAACACGAACGCGACGACCGTGGCGGCTGCGAGGTAACGCATGGCTTGCTCCTCAATACGCGGTCGGCCGCTCTCAACGTGGGCGGACCGGAACCGACGCGGGCGTACTGTACCCGACCGCGGTAAATCGAGGATGAAGCGAAGATAAGAAATACTTTATCCCCGCGTCACGGCCCGCTTAGGTCCATCGGGTACGGTGTCGACTGTCCAGATCGGAGCCGTTCAACTGAAAAAGGACCGACCCAAATGCGTCGCGAACACGGATCAGTTTCGGGGTTTCTGCACCAACATTTTCTCTGGCTCCTGATCGCGGCATACGCTGCGGCCGGGGCGGTGCCGGGGGCCGGCCGTTGGATTTCGGGACTGGCGGGGGCGGGTTGCGTATTGGGGCACCCGGTTCGAGTATCCGCGCCAGCGGTGATGCTCGGCGTGCTTCTGTTTGCCGCCGGGTTCGCGGTTCGGGGCGAGCACCTGTGGGGCATGTTCCGGCGGCCCCTTTCTCTTGTGGTCGGGCTGGTTGCGAGCGCCGCCGTGCCCCTCATCGTGCTGACGGTGGTCGCTCCCGTACTGTTGCTCTGGCACGATCCCGCAGAGGCGCGCGACCTGCTCGTGGGCCTGGCGGTGGTAGCCGCGATGCCGGTGGCGGGTTCGTCGGCGGGTTGGGCCCGCGCCGCCGACGGCGATTGCGCGCTGAGTCTCGGCCTCGTGCTGCTCTCGACTGTGTTCAGCCCGCTCACGACTCCACTCGCACTCGGTGCGGCGGGTGCGTTTGCCCCGAGTGGTGCGAGCGAGATATTGAATCACCTCGCCGGATCGGGTGGTGCGGGCGTGTTCGTCGTTGTGTGGGTGGTTGTCCCGACCGGCTTGGGCCTCCTCAGTCGTTGGGTGGTCGGCGGGAGCAGGGCGGACGCGACCGGGCCGTGGGTGAAGCTGGTCGCGTCAGTGATCCTGCTGGTTTTGTGCTACACGAATGCCTCAATGTGTCTGCCCGGTGTTGTTGCCGATCCCGATTGGGACTTTTTGGCGCTGATCGCGGTCGCGGCCGGAACGATGTGTGTGGCGGCGTTCACGAGCGGGTTCGTGGCCGCGCGGTCCGTGCGCGCCGACCCCGCACAGCGCGCGGCACTCGTGTTCGGCGTCGGCATGGCGAACAACGGTGCCGGGTTGGGTCTGGCGGCAGGCGCGCTCGCGGGGTGCCCGTTGGCGCTGTTGCCGGTGGTCGCCGTCAACCTCATCCAGCACCTCGTTGCGGGGTGGGCTGATGCCCGACTCCGATACGAGAAAACGAGATGAGGCCGAATCTGAATTTAGCCGTGGTCACCGTCGGTACCGATTGCGTATTGTTTGGCGAGCGTCGCCTCAAGTTCACCATTTAGTGATTGGCCGGACAGCCTCCGAATGAATGGGCGCGACACAGAGTACGTCACCTTGAAAGCCGGTTTTGTAAGATGTCGGGCCGCCTCGGACCTCGTGGGATGCGTTTTATGATCGCTCGTCTGGACAACCTGTGAACGCACGCAGTGTTCGGTCAACGGACCGGCTTGACCGTGGCCGTGTTCGACGCGCGGGCGGCGGACGTGGTTCCGGTGATCGAAGCGGTGCAAGGGCCTCGAGCGCCACGACCGGTACCGGGCCGTGGGTTGGGGCGACGACTTCGACCTGTGCACCGCGGACCAACTGCTGCTGACCGTGATCTGGCTGCGCCAGTACCCGACCAACGAGGTTCTGGGATTCCTCTTCGGCGTGCCGGGCTCGACCGCGAGCCGTGCCCGCGCCCGGTGCGTGCCGGTGTTGGAGCGGGCCGGTCGGAACGCGATGCGGATACCCGATCCCGGGACCGCAAGGCGCACGCGCCTCCGGCCCTACAGGACACGCCCGGGTTGGCGGTGGTGATCGACTCGTTCGAGCAACGGACCCAACATCCCAAGCGCCGCCAGCGGGCATATTACTCGGGCAAGAAGAAGGCCCACGCTCAAGAGCCAAGTGGCCGTGGACGAGCACTCCGGTCGGGACGTGTCCGATTCGGTTCCGGGGCCGTGGGCGGACATCCAGTTGCTCAAGACGTCACGGTTGTTCACGCGCCTCCCCAAGAGCGTCGGTGGGATCGGGGACTTGGGTTACGTGGGGATCGGTGCGTTGCACCCGTTGGGATTGGGTGCGTCGCCGCGTCAAGCCTCGCCGGAAGGACCGCCCGTCCGAGGACCGGAAGTATAACCGTGCGTTCCGCCGGTGCCGGATCGTGGTCGAACACGCGATCGGTCGGTGGCGCCGGTTCCGGGCGGTGGCGCACGTGAACCGGCACCGGCGCCACGGGCACGCGATGCGGGTTCGGGCCATCGCCGGGTTGGTCAACCGCATGCTCGACCACCGATCGGTTCCCTGAACGGGTCACGGGTAAGGGGCGGAACACACCACCCGCTATCGTGAATTAGGTCTAATACACTGTCCACGATCCTCCGTGGGGAGCTCCACTCGTTGGGATAGTTCCACTGGCCGAAGTAGATCTTTTTCCCGCGGATTTTCCTCGTTCGACGCTTCATAGCGTGCAGAAAAAGAGGGAAGTTGGGGTAGGAGTTGTCCGGCTTGATTGGCGTGCCACGCGCAATAGAATCGTTATTAGACGTGGCTCTCGCTCCTGTAAATGGTGGTTGCGGCTCTCACCAGAATTTGTGCAATACTTTAGATGTATCCAAATACACTGGGTATCGAATCTGGTGTCAACGTCGCAGCGGTTTTGGCAAGGGGCAGAGTGAATTGTCAGGGATTTGAAGCGAAAGGCGCCTGTAGCTCAGTTGGTAGAGCAACGGACTTTTAATCCGTTGGTCCTGGGTTCGAGTCCCAGCGGGCGCACTATTTTAAGTAACGGCTGAGGCGGCACTTGCGCCGCAGTCGTGTCATTTCTCTATTGATGCCATCAATATAAGTAATCAGGATTGAAACCTGATTTCTTGATGGTATCTGCATGCCCCGCAAGCCCAAACCCTTCCTGCATTAAGGTCACTACTACACCACAGTGGGTGGAACGTGGCGGAAACTCTGCACAGAGGCAGAGGGTTTCGACGCGGCCGTTGTTGCTCTCGCCACGTTGACGGCGAAACCCATTGCTAATTCTCCTGTTGCGCAAAATCCCCCGCCTCCGACGACCGGCCTGACACTTTCCGACGCGATTGCAGAATACCTGTACTTTCCGCGAAGTTATAAGCCGCCGGAGTGAGTTGGTGTCTGAGGAGTAGCGGAGTGCCGGTCCGCTCGGGAGGATGGTGTTACCACACAACCGTCCCGACCCGAGTAGTTTTCTGCACGGGCGAAGACCCTCGATCCGCGTTCCGGGCGCCGACTCGCACTGCTGTTCTTGGGTCGGATCCTAGCCCGCGGGGGCCGAGCCCTTAGTTGCTGGATTCGCGTTGCCGGGCTGTCGAGCCCGTACCGCCGGTGCTACGCCACCGTCACCGCCGTCGGGCGACGCACCGAGCGCATCGCCACCCGTGTGCTGTTGGAACTCATCAAGCCGCGGGTAGACGGAGCGGCGCGCGTGGTGCCGGCGCTCGACGACACCCCGACGGAGCGGTACGGATCCAGGGTCCAAGGGGCCGGAGTGCATCACAACCCGGCAGCCGGTTCGTCTACGGGCATGTGTGGGTCGTTCTCGGGTTGCTGGTAACGCACCCGCTCGGCGGGGTCGTCGCGTTGCCCCTGTTGGCCCGGTTGTACATCCGCCAGAAGGATCTCGGGGACGCCCCCGAGAACGCTCGGCCGGTGTTCGCAACCACGTTGGTGATGGCCGTGGAACTGGTGCGGTGGGCCCACGGGTGGCTGAAATGGTGGGCCAAGGCCGTGTGGGTGGTGGCCGACGGGGCGTATGCCCAGGCTCCGGTGCTCAAGCCCCTGCGGGCACTGGGGTGACGGTGGTGAGCCGACTCCGCAGGGACGCGGCCCTGTGCTCGGTACCCGGGGCGCGTGACCCGAAGAGGCGCGGGCGCCCGCGCGTGTACGGAGAACACCGGGTGTCGTTGGCCAAGCGGGCCGGACAGGCGCGCGGGTGGACCACGGGCACGTTCACCCTGTACGGGAAGGCGGTCGAGAACCGGTACAAGACGTTCGTGGCGGCGTGGCGCCCGGCCGGTGGGGCAATTCGAGTGGTGCTGGTGGACGAGCCCAAGGGTTGGGTCGCGTTCTCCTGCACCGACACCACCGCGACCGCGGCCCAGATCCGGGGCCTCGTCGCCGACCGATTCAGCCTCGAAATCGCGTTCCGCGATCTCAAGCAGGTGGTCGGAGCGGGCCAACCGCAGGTGCGCGGGTTGACCTCGAACGTGGGGTGCTTCCACCTGTGCGCCTGGGCGTTCACGGTGACCGAGGTGTGGGCCTGGGATCGGAACACCGAGGCACTGGTCGCCCATCGGTCCGCGTCCCCGTGGGACGATCCGAACCGGCGCCCGAGCCACGCCGACAAGCGCCGCGCCTGGCAACGCGAGCTACGGGCCGAAGAGATTCAGGCCGTTGTGGGAGACCCGCACGACGCGGCGAAAATTCAGAACCTGGCGAAGCGGTGCCTCGATCTCGCTGCGTGAAACCTATAACCTCGCGCAAAGTACAGTATCAAATATCAGTGATGAAATGAAGCTCCGGATGGGATTAGTAGCGAGTCGTTTCAGCTCAGGAATTGGTCAAATTGAATCGATGATGTGGATATTGTTTGACAGTGTCGTGGTCCGTATCGCACGGGGGGCACTGCCGAGACGGATCAGTTCCCCCAAAACACCGTGACGTTCTGACACAAGATGCGCGCGCACATTACGCACGTTACGCGGAATGCCGATAGTATCCGCGGCCCGACTCCTCATTCCTTGCCGCGCCCCGATAGTGGGGCACGGAGGATTGTCATGCGCGCGGAATTCCGACAGGTCGTGATTGCATCTGTGGGGCTATTGCTCTCCGGGGCACTCGCGATCGGACAACTTCCCACAACGACGGCGCCCGTTCCGAACCCGGGGCCGACTGTGACTGAGCCGTCGGCCCCGGAAGCAACAGCGCCCGTTGTTCCCGAACCTACCGGGGAAGCGGCAGCGGCACCCGAAAACCCATACGCCGGTGACCTGAGAACGCGCCTTCGTGCGCTCGGGGATCCCCTCGGGCTGCGCTCGCGAGCGGCCGACCGCGGGATCACGTTCGACTTGTTCGCGACTCAGTTCTACCAGGGCATTGCCAGCGGGGGACAGGAGCGAACGTTCCCCTTTGGTGGGAAGATCGACTACCTGCTCAACATTGACGGCCAGAAACTCGGCCTGTGGCAAGGGCTCTTTGTGAACCTGCACGCCGAGACGCGCTACGGCCGGTCCACGAACGAAATCGACGGCTTGATCGCGCCGAGTAACCTCCCTCTCAATTTCCCCCGAGAGGACGCGAACATTACCTCGATTACCGGGTTGAAGTTGACCCAGGCGCTGTCCGAATCGTTCGCACTGTACGCCGGGAAAATCAACACCCTCGACGAGTACCCGCTGCGGTACAGCCCCGGTTTGGGCAGCAATAAACCGGGGCTGGGTGGGTTCTTGAACACGTCGCTCGTGTTCAATCCGATTGCGGCGCGCACGATCCCCTACGCCGCGGCCGGTGCCGGGTTCGCGGTTTTGCGCGAGGGCGAACCGCTGTTCACGCTCTCCGTGTTCGACCCCGAGGAGCGGGCGACCAGTGACCTCTCCGGGTTGTACAACCGGGGCGTCGTCCTCGTACCCGATTTGGTCTTACGGACCCAGTTCCTGGGGCGCCCCGGCGTGTACAACTTCGGCGGTACGTACAGCAGTGCCAAATACCGCTCGTTCGACCCGGCCGCGTACCTGAACATTCCGTTCATTCGCTCGGCGGTTGCTCGTACCAACACGGCCCCACAGGAAACCGGTTCGTGGTCACTGTACGCGAACTTTTACCAATCGCTTTGGGCTGATCAGTGCGACAACAAGAGAAATTGGGGCCTGTTTGGTCAGTTCGGGCTCTCGGACGGGAACCCGAACCCGGTCCGGTTCGTGGCCAACGGTGGTATCGGCGGGCACAGCATGATCCCGGGGCGCAAACTCGACACGTTCGGGATCGGGTACTTCTATCTCGGGCTGAGTGACAACTTTAAGTCGCTTGCGCGGCCACTTCAGCCCCAACGGGACGAGTACGGGGTGGAGCTCTTCTACAACATCGCCATTACCCCGTGGGCCCGGTTGACGACCGACCTCCAGATCGCGCGCCCGAGCACGATCGGGGTCGACACGGCGATCATCCCGGGGCTCCGCTTTCAACTGCTGTTCTAGTCCGGTTCGATTTGAGACCGGTATTCCTCTCAACCGGGAGACCGCATTCGCCGATTGTAATAGTTGGTGCAATTGCTCCGCTGTGGGCGCGGCTCTGGGCGAGCGTATGCGAGCCGCCATCGCACGAACTATTCCGGCACTGGTCGCCGTGCTCGCGGCCTTACCGGGGTGCTCTTTCGGCCCCAAGGCGCTCGAGCGAACCCACGGCAAGTACGCGACTGCCGTTCAGCGCGTGGAAGAGGAACAGTTCCTCAAAAACGTCGTCCGGCTCCGGTACGCTGAGGCCCCGCGGAACCTCGATGTGGCTGCTATTGCGGCCCAGTACGAGTTCACCGCCGGGACCGAGGCGCGCCCTTTCTTTTCCACCGAAGCGCCCGGGAACCCGTTCCGCAGTTTCGCCTCGGTCCTCCCGTTCGCCTCCATTGAGGGGTCGAATCGTCCGACGGTCAGCCTCGATCCCCAGGACGATGCGTCCACCATCCGCCAGTTTCTGACCCCTATTTCGGACGAAACGCTCGTCTTTCTGACCCAGTCCGGGTGGCCCGTGTCGAGTATCGTCCGCATCTGGGCCGACCGAATTAATGGGGTACCGAACTGGGTTCCGGCCAGTGGCCCGCCACGGGATGTACCACCGGACTTCCAGCGGTTCCGGCGGGCGGCCGGGTTGCTCCAAGTCGTCCAGGACCGGGAGTGGGGGTCCATCAAAGCCGAAGATCGAACGACGGAACTGAGCGACCCGTTACCGGCCAACGCCGTGAATAGTTCGTCCGTCACCCAGGCGGCCAAAGACGGGTTCGAGTACCGCCGCAAGGGAGACGAGTGGGTGCTAACGGGAGCGCAGGCTCGTGTTTCAGGTGAACCCGAACGGGCGCGGGGCGCCCGAACTTGCGGAACTGGAAGGGTTACTCAACCTGAATGCGAGCGGGGATCGGTACGAGTTGGTTGTAGCGTCCGGAGTTCCGGACCCGGCGAAGAACCCGGTGGCCGGACGCGGCGTTCCGCCTCACCCCACGGTCCACGGCCCAGGCTCTGTTCTTCCTGGCGAACGGTGCAGACGTTCCGCAAGAACACGTGGCGCGCGGGCTGGTCCGGTTGCCGCCCGACGGGACCGCTCGACCGAGGCGGCGGAGGGCGTTTTCCGCGTCCACTCGTGTCCGGGGCACCCGCACAAGCCGCCACAATGCGCCTACGTCTCGGTGTGGTATCGTGACCACTGGTTCTACATCGACGACCGCGATCTGGAGAGCAAGTCGACGCTGCTCTTGATGCTCCAACTTCGCCGGTTGGACTTTCAGCGGCAGCGGATCGGCAACGTGCCAGCGCTGACGCTCCCCGTTGGTCGGTAACTGCTGTCTTCGGTCAGCGGATGCCCCATTGATCGCCCGGCCGTCACACTTTACTGCATCGAAACTCGGCGCCCGCTGTACCCGCCGATCACTTCTCGAACCCGAATACTCTTTTCCAATCTTTCTTCACGTCCACCACCGTCCAGGTTGATATTTCTTGCGATCGCTTTGGTAGCGCGGTCGCTCTACGTACTCGTGGTGGGTACTCGAATTCCGCACGCAGAACCTTGATTTTCTCGCACAGACGTGGTGGACGTGCTTTGGTTTGTGTGCCTACCGTGTGTATTTGCCGCAGGGCGTCTTGCTTGCCTCATATTGGATCGATCGGGCTGCTCGGGCGAAACGTGTGGTGCTTTTGGCGCTCACGGAGACTCCTGCCTGGGTAAAGGGGCGGGGTTGAATCGCGGAGCAGTGCGTCGGCTGGGGCGACGAGCGGTGCCTTTCGACTGTCACCGCTCGTCGACTCTGGCTGTCGGGCTCACTTCAGCAAGCCGTAGTTCACGAGCGTCTGGCGCACCTTCGCTTCGCCGGCCGCGTCGATCGGGCACATCGGCAGGCGCATCTCGCCGTTGCCGCGCCCGAGGAGCTTTATCGCGGTCTTCAGCGGGATCGGGTTCGTCGCCACGCCGAGCATGTCGCGGCAGAGCGGGAACAGCTTCCGGTGCCACTGAAGTGCTTCGTCAAACTTACCCGCGGCGAACGCCTTTCACCAGCGCCATCATGTCGCGCGGGACGATGTTACCAACCACGCTCACCACGCCCTTGCCGCCGATGCTCATGAGCGGAAGCGTGAGGCTGTCATCGCCGCTCAAGATCGTGAGGTCGGTGAGGGCCGCGACCTGCGAGGCTTGGTCCAGGGAGCCGGTTGCTTCCTTCACGGCGACGATCGTGGGGCACTTCTCGGCCATTCGCGCGAGCGTTTCGGGCAGGATGTTGCTCGCGGTGCGGCCCGGGATGTTGTAAACGACGATCGGGAGGTCGGTGGCTTCCGCGAGCGCGGCGAAGTGGCGGAAGTAGCCCTCTTGCGTCGGCTTGTTGTAGTACGGGCCGACTTGCAGCGTACCGTTCGCGCCGGCCTTCTTCGCGGCCTTCGTCATCCGGATCGCTTCGGAGGTCGAGTTCGATCCAGTGCCGGCCATGATCTTCGTGCGCCCGCGGGCACGCTCGCACACGAACGAGACCACGCGCTCGTTCTCGTCGTGCGTGAGGGTCGGCGACTCACCGGTGGTGCCGCACGGCGCGAGCGCGTCGGTGCCCTGCTCGCAGTGCCAGTCCACGAGTTTGCCGAGTTCGTCCCAATCGACTTCGCCGTTCTTGAACGGGGTGATAATGGCGACGGTGACACCGGCGAACAACTCGCCGCGAGTGGCAGCCATGACGAACCTCGGCACGTTAGAAGGAGCTATTTCGTTAAGGAGTCAAGTTACGGAACGTTGCGGGGGCGATCAAGTTTGACCGAAGAGCACCCGGGGTTGAAACCCGGGTTCCGTTACGTGTTCTTCCGGGCCAACGTCAGCCCGTCGGCGAACGGCAGGAAACTGAGCGATACGCGGTCGTCGCTGTGGACCTTCTCGTTGAGTGCTCGGATCGCGAGCGTGTCCATGTCGGTCACGCTCAGATCGGCGGGTTTGCCGTCCCAAAGCGTGTTGTCGATCGCAATTAGTCCGCCGGGTCGGACCAGTTCCAGGCACCGCTCGTAGTAGACGTTGTAACTCGACTTGTCGGCGTCGATGAAGGCGTAGTCGAAGGTGCCCGCGTGCCCGTTGGCGAGCAGGTCCGCGAGTGACTGAGCGGCCGGAGCGATGCGGAACTCGACCTTGTTCGCCAACTCCGCGGCGGTCAGGTGCTTCTGCGCGATACCCGCATAAACGGCGCTGAGTTCGCAGCACACGAGCTTGCCGTCGGTCGGGAGCACGCTCGCGACCCACGCGGCTGAATACCCCGTGAACGTGCCGACTTCGAGACACTTCTTCGCGCCCATCAGTTGCACGAGCATCGCGAGGAGCGGCCCCTGTTCGGGGGCGATCTGCCACTCGCACTCCGGGAGCTGGGCGGTTTCTTCTCGGAGCGCGCGGAACGTATCAGGTTCTCGCAGCCCGATCGACAACACGTATTCGTAGAGCCGGTCGGTCATGGGCGTTGGGCGCACGAAGCTCGGCAACATGTGAGAACCTCGGGGAATCGCGGCGCGGGCGTGGGGATAGTATAAACGCGGACGGGGCACGAACCGGTTGTCCGGTCCGCGCCCCGTGCTATTTGCTCGATTTCGTGGTCGGAATCAGCGCCCGTCGGCGATGCCGTTGCTCGCCTTGTGGTCGACGTGCATTCGGGCAATTTCGATGGCGAGGTTCTCGATGAACTGGCCCTTGAAGGAGCTCTCGGACACGGCGTCGGCCGAGCGCACCCCGGTGCGCGGGTACGAGAACGAGAGCGGGTACTTGTCCTTGGGCATCCCGTCCCCGGCCCCGACCTCGTACACGGTCACCTGGATCTCGGCCCGGCCCTCGTAGATCTGGTTCTGGCTCCCGGGCTGGTACAGGCGCATCTTCTCCATCCAGATTTCCAGCACGAAGTCGGCACCGAGTTTCTGACCGATGTCGTCGGCGCTCATCTTCTTCCACGTCGGGTTCTGCATCTTGAACTTGTCGACCTGGGTCTGGGTCAGGATCTTCAGCTTGCGCTTGTCCTTGGTTTCTTTGGCCAGTTCGGGCATCTGGCGTGCGATCTTGTCGGCCAGTTCGTTGGCGATGGTCGCGAACTGCGGCGCGCTCCCGGGGGCTACCTGCGGGAGCAGGGCCACCACAACCTCGTCCTTGTCCTTTTTCGGGCCGTCCTTGGCGAATGTCAGTGGCGACGGGGCGGGCACCTTGTCGTCGCGTGCGAAGATGAACGCCGCGACGTTCAGCGGGCTGCACCCGATGGCCGCGACCGCGAAGACCGACCCCCACACCGCCCGGCGGGCCCACTTTCCGGCTTTGCTACGGTTCATCCGTGAACCCCCCTTACAACAGAATTCGGCAACAGAATTCGGAAGACAGTATTCGGAGAACCGCGGGCAGAGTCGGCGCTTTGGGCGCTCCGCGCCCGTAGCCCGTCGATTTCTGCCCGCCGGTTCTTACCCCCAAATCAGCAGCACGCCCCAGCGTGCGAGCATAAGAAAAACAACGGCGCCGGTGACGCACGTAAAAATCAGTTCGCCGGCCCCTCGGCGCTTCGGGACGAAGAGCGGCTGCCCCCGCAGCCCGCTCGCCAGTGCCCACACTAAAGTCAGCGCCCAGATCACGCAGATCGTGGTGCCCACCCAGTTCGCCCGGAGGGACGCGGACACGTCCCCGTGAACCAGGAGGGCGAAGCTCGTTGTCATCCCGCACGAGGGACACGGTTTGCCGGTCAGCACCGCGAAGTTGCACGGCGGCATCCCGAGCTGCGTGTGCGTGGACATCGTCCGCGGCGCGCCGTCCTCGTCGTAAGGATGGATGTAGGCCGCTGCCGCGAACACGGCCGTGAGCGCCGCCGCGAGTGACAGTAGCGCCGCCCGGACCACGCGCTTCAGCCGGGCCGCGTCTTCCGCGGGGCGAAGCACCTTTGCCCGGGGCGGCCTCTCGTCGCGGGTGTTCGTATCGGGTTGTTCGGGGTGCACGCATAGCCTCCGACGGGTCGCGACGCAAGCGGACTTTCTCATCACCCGGGCGCGTGCCGGGATGATATTTGGAATTCTACTCGGAGCGGGAACGTAGCGTGACGCGCGTGTTGCGGGCGGTACGGCGGTTTACGGCGAGTCGGCCGGGACCGGGCGTTGTGGCAGTTTCCGGTGGCGCGGACAGCGTGGCGCTCCTGTGTGCGCTGCGCGCGTGCGGCGCGGCTGTTGTCGTGGCGCACGTGAACCACCGGCTCCGCGGAGAAGAGTCCGATGGCGACGAAACTTTCGTGCGCGAACTGTGCGCGGCGCTCGGCGCAGAGTGCTACGTTCGGAGCGCGGATGTAGCAGCCCTCGCGAGTGGGAGCAACCTCGAATCCACCGCGCGCCGGGTGCGGTACGAGTTCTTCGCGGAGGTGGCGCACGCGATCGGCGCGGCCTGGGCCGCGACCGCCCACACCGCCGATGACCAGGCCGAAACGGTGCTCCACCGACTGATTCGCGGCACGGGATTGCAGGGATTGCGGGGGATCGCGGCTGAGCGGAGGGCGGCAGAACCTACCCCCCCGCCCCCCTCCCTGAAGGGAAGGGGGAGCAAAGACAACCTAACCCCTAACCCCCTTCCCTAAGAAGGAAGGGGGAACAGAACCAAAAGCAGAAGCCGGCACATCGGAGACACTGGTTTTAAGCCCCTCTCCGTTTAGGGGAGGGGTTGGGGAGGGGTTACAGCCACAACCTCCCCCCCCGGCCCCCCTCCCTGAAGGGAATGGGGAGCAGGCGCGCGATCTCGCTGTGCTTGAGGCTACGTCGGCCGACGGTTCTTTCTCCCCCTTCCCTTCAGGGAGGGGGATGGGGGGGAGGTTCTGCCGGCAACTCCCTTCCCTTCAGGGAGGGGCGATTTCCGGGCTTTCCATCCTCCGCCCGCTCCTTACAGTTTCGCGCGTCGATGTGCTGGCGTACCTCGCGGAGATCGATCAGCCGCACCGTACCGACAGCACGAATGCGGACACGAAGTTCACGCGCAATCGCATCCGGCACGAACTGTTGCCGTTGCTCAAAACATTTAACCCCGATGTCGTGTCCGCACTCACGCACCTCGCGGAGCACGCCACCGAAGCACACGAGGTGATTTCGTTCGCCGCGGCCGAGTTGCTCGCCCGAGCCGGGCGCCCCAGCGCCGCAAATGTGCGAATCCTCGACGCGAGTACGCTCGCCGGAGCACCGCGTGCCGTGACGCGGGCCGCGTTGCGATTGCTTTGGGAACGCGAGGGTTGGCCAATGAACGACATGACGTTTGATGCGTGGGAGCGCGCGGTCGAGGTTGCGTGTCGTAACGCCGGCGCCTGTGATTTTCCCGGTGGCATCAGCATGCGATCCGCGGGGCGGGTGGTTCAGATCGCGTCGCGAAAGTAAAAGGTAAAAAGCAAAAGGGAAAATGGCGCCTGCGCCGCATCTGTGCTTCGTTTTACCTTTTGAATTTTGCCTTTTTACTTGTTGGAACCGGAGGTTCCTGATGTTGCGTCCGATTCGCCGCGCGTTGCTGAGTGTGTCCGACAAGACTGGGCTTGTGGACTTCGCGCGCGAACTTGCTTCCAAGTACGGCGTCGAACTGATCGCCACCGGCGGAACCCGGAAGGCGCTGGCCGATGCCGGTCTGCCGGTGAAGGACATCAGCGAACTGACGAAGTTCCCCGAAATCCTCGACGGGCGCGTGAAGACGCTCCACCCGGCGATCTACGCCGGGCTGCTGGCCAAGCGCGACAAGTCGGAGCACATGCAGACGCTCGTTGAGCACGCGCTGCCCGAAATCGACCTCGTGGTCTGCAACCTGTACCCGTTCGAGCAGACCGTCGCGAAGCCCGGCGTGACCGAGGCCGAAGCGATCGAGAACATTGACATCGGTGGGCCGTGTATGGTCCGCGCGGCAGCGAAGAATTTCGCGAGCGTGACGATCATTGTGGACCCGGTTTCATACGGCCCTGTCCTGAAGGAACTCGGCCAGAACGCGGGCCAACTGAGTCGCGAAACGCGCCGGGAACTGGCGAGCGGGGCGTTTGCCCGGATCGCTGCTTACGACCACGCCATTGCGAACTACTTCCTGACGGGCGGGGCGCCGGGCGAAGTCAATTTCGACGACCCCGATGTTCTGCCGCTGCTGTTTATTCCCAACCAGAAGCTCCGGTACGGCGAGAACCCGCACCAGCGCGCCGCGTT
The DNA here is from genome assembly GCA_000531095.1 of Gemmata massiliana. Lineage (GTDB taxonomy): Bacteria > Planctomycetota > Planctomycetia > Gemmatales > Gemmataceae > Gemmata > Gemmata massiliana. The sequence goes on from HG799467.1 coordinate 251,604, forward strand.
CTACTCGGACGGCACCGCCGACCATCCCTGCGTCGCGACCGCGGAGCAGTTGCACGGCAAGGAACTCAGTTACAACAACATCCTCGACCTCGATTCGGCGCTGAACCTGGCGCGCGAGTTCGCGGCCCCGGCGTGCGTGGTGGTGAAGCACAACAACCCGTGCGGTGCGGCGACTGCCGGTAAACTTGCGGACGCTTTCGGGCTGGCCTGGGACGGTGACCCGCTCTCCGCGTTCGGCGGGATCATCGCGTTTAACCGGCCCGTCGATGTCGACACTGCCAGTGCCCTCATGGACCCGAAAGCCAAGCGGTTCATCGAGTGCGTCATCGCTCCGGACTACGAGCCATACGCGCTCGAAGGGCTCAGGAAGTGGAAGGAGAACGTTCGGCTCCTGAAGACGGGCGACCTGACCGGCTTCCCGAAGGGGCTCGACTACCGCCGCGTGGACGGCGGGTTGCTCGTGCAGGCTCGCGACTACGGTGCGGACAAGCCCGATGCGTGGAAGGTCGTCACCAAGCGCAAACCCACGGAGGCCGAGTTCCACGCGCTGCACTTCTCGTGGTTCGTGTGCAAGCACGTGAAGTCGAACGCGATCGTGCTCGCTCGCGATACACAGGTCGTCGGCGTCGGAGCGGGGCAGATGTCGCGAGTTGTCTCGGTCGAGATCGCGGTGAAGAAGGCCGGCGAGAAGTCGAAGGGTTCAGTGCTGGCGTCGGACGCTTTCTTCCCGTTCCCGGACAACGTTCATGCCGCGGCCGCGGCCGGCGTGACCGCGATCATCCAACCGGGCGGGTCCGTGAAAGACCCGGACAGTATTGCCGCGTGCGACGAGCACGGGATCGCCATGCTGTTCACCGGCGTCCGGCACTTCCGACACTAAACATCAAGGAACAGAGCGGCCGCAGATCAACGCGGATGAAACGCGGATCAAATCAAGAATTTTGTTTAGATCCGCGTTTCATCCGCGTTGATCTGCGGCCGCTCTCTTTTATTGGATTGGAGAGAGCAGAGATGGAGCACACGTCGCACGAGTTCTTGAAGAATCTGCTCGAAACGCCCAGCCCGTCTGGGTTCGAGCAGCAGATTCAGCAAGTGGTCCGCGATCGCATGAAGCCGTTCGCGGACGAGATCCGCACCGATTCGCACGGGAACGTGTTCGCGGCCCGGTTCCCCGAGGGGCGCCCCGCTGACGCCCCGCGCATCATGCTCGCCGGGCACTGCGACCAGATCGGCCTCATGGTGCAGTACATCGATTCCGACGGGTTCCTCTACATCCAGCCCATCGGCGGCTGGGACATGCAGATCCTGCTCGGCCAGCACCTGACCGTTTGGACGAAGAGCGGCGGCATTCACGGGGTCGTGGCGCGGCGCGCGATTCACCTCCTGAAACCGGAAGAGCGCGGAAAGGTGCCGGACTTCACCGACGTGTGGGTAGACATCGGCGCGAAGAACCGCGAAGAGGCCGAATCGCTCGTGCGGTGCGGCGACCCGCTCACGTTCGCGCTCGGCTACCGGCCGCTCCGCAACGGCCTCGCGGCCAGCCCCGCGATGGACGACAAGGTCGGGCTGTGGGTATGTATGGAGGCCGTGCGGTTGCTCCAGGGGCGCCCGCTCAAGGCCGCGGTCTTCGGCGCATCGACGGTGGCCGAGGAGATCGGGCTGCGTGGGGCAACGACGGCCGCCTACTCGATCAACCCCACCGTGGGTATCGCGGTAGACGTGACGCACGCGACCGACACCCCAGGGAGCGACAAGAAGTCGCAAGGCGACATCAAGTGCGGCGCCGGGCCGGTCGTGTACCGTGGGCCGAACATCAGCCCGCGTGTGTTCGACCTGCTTGAAGAAACCGCGAAGGCGCACGACATCCCGGTGCAGGTACGCGGAACTCCGCGTGCCACCGGCACCGACGCGAACGCGATTCAGATCGCGCGCGAGGGCGTCGCCACGGGGCTTATCGGCATCCCGAACCGCTACATGCACAGCCCGGTCGAAGTGATCCACCTCGACGACCTAACGAACGCGGCGAAGCTCCTCGCGGAGTTCTGCGCGGTAGTCGGTCCGGAGACAAACTGGATTCCGTAACCGATCAGCCACAAGTAGCCGGGACCGCGGATGGCCTTTTCTTCCACTTCTGGGTGGTGAGAGCGGGCGTCCGCGGTCCCGGTTCTTTTATCCGCAGCCAATTTCCGCGTTCCGAATTGCGCTGAAGCATGAAAATTCAGTCAGATTCTGTCCTTCGGATGCCGGTCGTCGGGAATCCGGACGTGATTGGAATTTCCGACGGCCCCACGCGCCCGAAATCCCTGCGTCTCGTGGATCGCGCTCTACTCTTGTTCCGGCGACAATCACCCAGTCCGGCCGGAGCTTTCGTCCGTGGCAACACACACGCAACTTCCGCGACTCAACTCGCCGTTCCTGAGTGCCGTTCGTAAAAGTGGGCTGCTCACGCCGGACGACTTGGTAGCGGTGTTCGCGAACGCTTCTCTCGACCCCACAACCGCCGAACCGCTCCAGGTCGCGGCGCTGCTCGTGCGAAAGAAGCTGTTGACGAAGTTCCAGGCGATGCAGTTACTCAACAACCGGACGCAGGGCTTCGTCCTCGACAAATACAAGATCCTCGACGGCATCCGGCAGGACCGCGTCGGGATGGTGTTCAAAGCGGAACACACGACGACCAAGCGCACGGTGGCCCTGAAGGTGCTGCCGTGCGACCGGGCCAGTGACCCGACCATTCTGAAAGCGTTCATGGACGAGGTGCGGGGCGCCGCGAAGGTGGACCACCCGGCCGTGGCCCGCATCCTCGATGTGGGATACTGGCAGGGGACGCACTTCGTCGTCTCCGAATTCGTACCGGGACCGACACTGGATAAGATCGTCGCGGAGAGGGGGCCGCTGACGCCGGACGCCGCCGCGCAGCTCATCGCACAGGTTGCTGTGGGCCTGATGCACGCGCACTCGTGCGGGCTGATCCACCGCGACCTGAAGCCCGGTAACCTCGCACTGATGCCGGACCGGAGCGTGAAACTCATCGATCTGGGGCTGACGCACATGCTCGAAAGCCCGTGGGCGCGTGTCACGAAGCGGATCAGCACGAAGGAGTACGCGGAGGAGATCGCGCACATCGCGCCGGAGCAGGCGTGGGGCTGCGAGATGGATTGCCGCAGCGACGTGTACAGCCTCGGCTCGACGTTCTACTACCTGCTGACGGGCCAGGTGCCGTTCCCGGGGCTGGCCCCGGAAATGATGGCCGAACGGCAGATCCGCGGGGTGCCGTCGCCGGCCGATCTTCGGCCCAAGATCTCCCCCGAGTTGGCCCGGATCGTCATGAAGATGGGGGCGAAAGACCCGCACACGCGCTACCAAAACGCGCGCGAGGTGGTTCAGGCGCTCCAGGCGTGGCTCCCGCTCGCACAGTGTCGGGCGCTCGGTATCTCCGCGGAGCACCCGAGCTTCGGGGCGCAAGAAGACTCCCGCACGCACGCGGCCGTGACGTCGGCCAAGCCCGCGAAGGGCGGCATCTTGGGCTTCGTCCGCGGGCTCTTCGGGCGGTAACGTTCTCGATCAACCATTGCGGCATTTCGCGACCGGCGTTCTCCTGCGATAATGGGTACACGCCCAGACGAGGAGACGCCGTGCCTACTCCGAACTCACCAACACCCACGATCGCGCCGCCGGCCCCGACCGGTTGGAGCGAGGCGGATCTCCATGCCTTGGTCGCGTCGGATTTCTGGTACCACACGGTGGCCCCGCGGGAGCTCATCTTGCAGTACCGTGGGAAGCACGTTGCTATTTTCGGCGAACAGATCGTTGATGCCGACAGCGACTTTGACGAACTCGCGCGCCGATTGAATACAAAAAGTGATGCCATACCATTCAATCGGCTCCTACTCCGGTACGTGCCGACCGATGAGGAAACGGTTCGGTTTCGCTACTAACGTCGGAGAACGGATGTGGCCCGCGTCCGCCTCTATCTGATGCCCGCCGCCAACAACACGGTCTTTCGATTCGTTCGACCCGGTGGGCAACGCGATTCGATTCCCGCTCTCCGACTTCGTGCTTTGGTGAGTTTGATCGCGCACGTGCGCCCGGGTGGTCCGGCTTCTGCCAGAGCCGGGCTTCCGGAGTGCATCGTAGACACCGGCTCCCACCTAACGGTGATTCCCGAATACATTTGGCGCCACTTCTATCCGGGCGCGGTGACGCCTCTGCCGTTCGATTCAGCGATGTCGCACGTTCAACGCTCGGTGTCGCTGGGTGGGGGTACATTTCCGTATGAACTCGGTGAACTTGCGGTCCAACTGACCGATTACTCGCACCGCACGATGGACCTGCGCGTCGTTGCTCAATTGACGCACGACAACGGGGTGCTCACGATCCCGATGGTCCTCGGCTTGAGTGGCGGGGTGACCGACGGGCGCGTGCTGCGTGCCGAACCCGATCCGAGCGCACCGTTCGGCCAAGCGTGGTCACTTGAAGACCCTTAAACGAGTGCCGCGGGCGGTAATTCTGACTTTCCCATTCGAGTGGTTTGTGTTTACATTTCTCGTATGGATTTCTCGCAAGAAGAACTGGTCGAAACCATCGATCGCCTCATCGCGGGGTTGATCGAACGCGCTGGCGTGACCGTGGGGCCGGTCAGCGCGCTCGCGCTCGCCGAGCACCACTTGGGCATCCCGGTTCAGTTCGTTGAGCCGGCGGAGGAAGACGAATCCGGTCGGCGCCGGCCGCGCTCGCGCCCGGCCGGGAACGGGATCATGCTCACCACCGACATGAGCGCCGAACAGCAACAGCGCGCGGCGGCCGGTGGGATCGCTCAGCTTCTAATGCCGGAGATCTTCCGCAAACTCAGCGTGCCCCTCGGGAGCGAGAGCAAACAGTTCCAGGCGCACGTGCGCGGGCTGGTCGTTCCCCGCGTGCTGATCCCCTCGCGCCTGTTCCGGGCCGCGCTCCGGGATTGCAAGTACGACGTCCCGGCTCTCAAACAGGTTTTTTCCACTGCGAGCATGGAAATGGTCGCGGCGCGGCTACTCGATCTGGACGCCCCGTGCGTCATCGCGGTGGTGGACGACGGGGTCGTGGCGAGCCGACGCGGGAACCGGGCGCCGGCCGCGCGCAAGCTCGAAGCGGCCGAACAAGAGTGCGTGGACCGAGTCACGGAGCTCGATCTCCCGCACCGGGCGCGCGTCGGGGACTGGACGGCATGGGGGTGGCCCGTCCCGGATCGCCCTTTTCGCCGGATTCTTCTGCGCGCCGTGCCCGACGACGTATAATATCATCACGTTGCGTTCACACGGCGGTCGCCATAGCATTCAGGGCTGGCGACCGCCGGACCGTTTCCGGCCACCCGGAAGTTTCGAGTGCCGAGTGCTGAGTGCCGCGAACCGATAAGCGACACAACTACCGAACTTATCTTTCAGCACCGGACACTTTGCTCTTCCGAATCGAGACCGCCCTTTACAACCGCCGGCCGGGGCGGGATGATTTTTTGTGTTCCCGTCCGCACCCCTCAGCCGTGCCGGACCGACAGACCAGGAGCGCTCGGCCATGACCGACGACCGCATCCCCATGACGCGGGAAGGCTACGACAAACTCAAGGTCGAGTTGGATCGCCTTCGCGGTGCGGAGATGATCGAGATCACCAAGCGCGTCGCCACGGCGCGCGAGATGGGCGATTTGAGCGAGAACGCCGAGTACCACGCCGCGCGCGAGGACCAGGGGATCCTCCAAGCCCGAATCAACGACCTGTCCGACCGCCTCTCTCGCGCGACCATCGTCGACACCGCGCTGCTCCCCAAAGACACGATCGCCTTCGGGAGCAAGGTGAAGGTCATGGACCTCGACGTCGACGAAGAAGAGACGTTTGAACTCGTCGGGCCGGGCCAAGAGAATCCCGATAAGGGGCGCATCCTGACCACGAGCCCCATTGGGCAGGGGCTGATCGGCCGGAAAAAGGGCGACACGGTCAAAATTCAAGTGCCCAGTGGCACCATCAAGTTTAAGATCCTGGAAATTACGACAGCGAATATATAAATCGCGCGGAACGTGAAATTATTGCGGGGTAATGATTGGAGTGTGTCCGTTTTTCACTTGCACGAGAAAAAACGGGCACACTCGACACGTACAGGTGCTAGAGAGGCTTACAATTTCTTGCCAACACAGTGTTGGCGGGCACGGGTTGTTGCCGATACTACTGTTAGAAACGGCACCTACACCGTTTCTGGTCGGGCCGCCAGGAGGCGGGCATGTCAGATCCCCGGCTTCACAGCTTGCACTTGGAAGGACAGCCCAGGCGGGACACGTTCCGTTCTGCGCGCGAGAAGCTCCAAGCGGCTTGTGGCAGCCAAACGATGGCCGGCAACGCCCGCGTGCTCGACGACGCGGCTCTAGTCGTTTCGACTCTCGCAGCACCGGTTGGAGGTGCGGGCGGGAGCGGGATTGCGGGGCGCTTTACCTTCTATCTCAAAGACGGCACCAACGTTTACCCGCTGCACCTCGGGATGAATAGCATCGGTAGGCTACCCGATAACGACGTTGTGGTGCGGGACGAGTGCGTGTCCCGGCGCCACTGTGCGGTGCTGATTCACTCGGACCTTCGGTGTGAACTGCACGACGTCGCCTCCAAGAACGGCACACTTCTGAACGGCAAAAAGATCCCCCAGCCTCAAAAGCTTCAATCCGGCGACCAGATTACGCTCTGCAACCGCCGCCTCACGTTCCACATGGTCGAAGCTGCGAACGAACCCGCCGCGAGTTAAGTGACACTCTCAAGCTTCCAATCTCGATCAACATCTACACGAACCCGTCTGGTATGATGGGTGGAATAAGAGGATTTTGACGATTGTTCCGTGCGACGATTTAGTCGCTACATTCACTATATTCATTAGCTTTCGTGTCCCCTGGTCGCGCGGCCCGATAACCCCAATCGCCACACCTGCGAGGGTTACCGTTATGGCCACGTTCTATTTGCTCCCGCCGCGCGAGTGCCTCGAACGAGCCGTTGGCGATCTGTTCACAAAGTTACTCCCGGGTCTGCCGCTACCCGCGGATGCGTGGGATGCGATTGCCGGGCAACTCGCCAGCGCCACGGGATGGGCCGAGGACGTGTTTCTGGTTCCGCGAGACGAGCTGCCGGACGGCGACCCGGCCCCGGCGCTCGTTGAGGGGTTCGGGGCCGATCCGGGCGACCAAGTGGTGGACGTGAGCCTCGCGCGCCCGGCCCGAACATGGGTCGTAACGCCCGCTGACGTTTCCGGTGTTGCGCACGCGCGATAAGATAAATAAACCACGGTTCGCCTCTCTCGATCCGTGAGCCGCGCCCGATGCGACGCCGCGGCCACCGGCACCAGAAACACACACAAATGACTGACCCTCTCGATAACAACGACGACTGGGCCGATCTCGCACGCGAGTTCGCGCTGGACAAGCCGTCCGCACCGGCACCCGCGGACCGCGAAGACCGTGCCGAAGCAACCGAACCGCTCGCGGATGATGCCGCGCCCGAAGGTGCTGAGTCCGAAGGCGCGGAGGAATTCGACGACGCCGATGACGCACCGGGCGGTGACGGCGCCGACGGTGATGCGGCGCCCGGCACCGGGCGCAAACGTCGCCGCCGCCGTCGCCGTCGTCGTAAGGGTGGGGCGGGCGATGCCGCGGCCCCCGTTGCCGGCGCCGCGAGCGAAGAAAACGGCGAGTCGGGCGACGAGAGTGACGAAACCGCCGAAGTGGTTTCATCGAACGATGATTATGACGCACCCGCGGGGGAAGAAGTGGAAGACTTTGAAACCGAGCCGGCGCCGCTGGCGGCCGAAGAAGACACGGCCAACGAGGTGCTCCGCGAACTGATCGCGACCTGGAACGTGCCGTCCTGGGACAGCATCGTGAGCGGCTTGTACCGCCCCGGATAAGTCTCTGTTTCGCGCTCCGGAGCAAAGTCAAGATCCGGAGCGGGAGCCGGGAACCGGAAACTGGGAGCTGATATGGCGGACGCGATCATCGATGTTGTGGGCGTGGACGAGCTGCCACTCATCATCGACATGTACAACCAGATTTTCCGCCCCACGAAGACGATCGAGTCGTTCCGTCGACGGTACATGGGGCGCCACAACATTTTGCAGCTAGTGGCTCGCGTGAAGGACAAACCGGCCGGGTTCTTCCTCGGGTTCGAGCTGAAGCCCGACACGTTCTTCGCGTGGTTCTACGGCGTGATGCCCGACGTGCGGCGCATGGGCATCGGCTCCCAATTGATGGAAGCCGCACAGAGCTGGGCCGCGCAGCACCACTACGAAACGATCCGGCTGGAGTGCCACAACACCCACCGGCCCATGCTCCACCTCGCCATCGAACTCGGGTACGACATCGTCGGTCTCCACTGGGACGCCGACCGCGGTGACAATCTTATCATGTTCGAGAAGAGTTTGACCGACAGGTAATTCCCGGCGGAGTGTGCGGGGTTCGGGGCGCGGAGACTGGTCTCCGCGCCCCGAACCCCGCACACTTTAACACATTCTCGTCTAAATCGCTCTTCCTTTCGCCCCTTCTCACCTAATCCCTCTTTTCCCCGCGGGTCGCGTGGAGCAGAATGAGCACGGTCGTTGTTCCGGGGGTGGTCATGCGCGGCGTTGTCACTGTGATCTTGGCCGGGGGCAGGGGAACGAGGCTTGAACCACTTACACGCGACCGCGCGAAGCCGGCCGTGCCGTTCGGCGGGCTGTACCGCATTATCGACTTCACCCTGTCGAACTGCATCAACAGCGGGCTGCGCCGCGTGCTCGTGCTCACGCAGTTCAAGTCGCGCAGCCTGGACCGCCACATCCGCCACGGGTGGAGTTTCCTCAGTTCCGAACTGGGCGAGTCGGTCGAGGTTCTGCCGCCGCAGCAGCGCATCGACGAGACGTGGTACAAGGGCACCGCGGACGCGATCTACCAGAATATTTATTCGCTCGAACGCGAGAACGCGGAACACGTCCTGATCCTCGCGGGCGACCACATTTACAAGATGGACTACGGGCACATGATCCGTGCCCACATCGACCGCAAGGCGGACGTAACCATCGGGTGCATCCCGGTGCCGCTCGACGAGGTCCGGCACTTCGGCATCATGCAGGCCGCGGCCGACGACCGCGTGGTGAACTTCCTGGAGAAGCCCAAGACCGCGGACTCGATGCCCGGCGACTCGCACCACGCACTGGGATCAATGGGTATTTACGTCTTCAAAACGCGGCTACTGTTTGAACTGCTCTGCCAAGATGCGGCGAAGACCGGTACGTCTCACGATTTTGGCAAGAACATTATTCCGTACATGATCGAGGCCGGTCACAAGGTGATCGCGCACCGGTTCCTCGACCAGAACCGTAAGGCCGTTCCGTACTGGCGCGACGTGGGCACTCTCGATGCGTACTACCAGGCGAACATGGACCTGGTCGCGGTCGAGCCGGTGCTGAACATGTACGACGCGACGTGGCCGATTCGCACGGTCCAACCGCAGTTGCCGCCGCCGAAGTTCGTGTTCACCGGCGAGGGGTCGGCCGGTCACGCGCGCCGCGGGGAAGCTCTGGACAGCATCGTGTGCGCGGGGAGCATCGTTTCCGGCGGGCATGTCCGGCGCAGCATCCTTTCGCCCCGCGTGCGAGTGAACAGTTACGCGGTAGTAGAAGACTCGATCCTGCTCGACGGCGTGGACGTGGGGCGCTACTGTCGCGTGCGCAAGGCGATCATCGATAAGGACGTGAAACTCCCGCCGTACACGGTCCTCGGTTACGACACCGAGTTCGACCGGCGCCGCGGGTTCACTGTAACCGACGCGGGCGTTGTCGTTGTGTCGAAGGCCGAGCCGCCCGAAACGTTCCAGGCGCCCAATCCGTTGCCCAACTGACCGCACGAGAGGTTCTCATGACCCGTTTCGCGCTGATCGCTGTTGGACTGATGGCGTTTCCGGTCGTAGCTCGCGCCGCGGACGAGGCCAAGGGCGAGAAGGCCGCGCACACGGTGTACGATGCGTACTTCGAGAAGAACAACTCCGGGCTGAAGGGCGACGCGACGTACACCGCACTCACGAGCAAGGACGGGTTCGAGAAGGTGTTCGCGGCCCGTCCGCCGCTGATGGGCGGGAAGAAACCGGTGCTGCTCGCGCCCGATGCGTTCGACAAGCAGTTCGTCGCGGCCGTTATCAAACGCGGACCCGCCATTACGACGTACAAGATCGAGGCCGTGACGCTCGACAAGGACGGCACCCTGTACGTGCAGTACAAGGCGGAAAGTGGGCCGGCGGGTACCGCGACCTTCGCCAGCCCGCTCATCGTGAGTGTCCCGAAAGAGGGCGCGAAGAAGGTCACGTTCATCGAGAACGGTAAGACCGTCAACACAGTAGATGCGAAGTGAGTCGCGGGTCCGAGGGACTTCACCCGCTCGTTGACACTCGTGGTGTGCCAAGAGGCTCGGGCGAACCGCGAGTGTCAACGAGCGGGTGGGGCTGCCGAGAATTCGACGGCCTTGGTGTGTGAGAACTTACGACTTGTGACTTGAAAGAAGCCGTTCCCACAGCAAGAGCGAAGTAATAGTCTTCGCGTCGCGGATGGTGCCGTCCAAGCACATGCGGATGGCTTCATCGAGGCGCACGGTGACCGGTTCGAGTTGCTCGTCCGGTTCCGGGCGAGCGGTACCGGGGGTCAGTTCTTCGGCCACGAAAAGGTGCAGTTTCTCGTCCATCACCCCGGGCGAAGCGTACACGTAGCCGAGGCTCCGCCACTTCGCCGCTTGGTAGCCCGTTTCTTCGAGCAGTTCCCGCTTCGCGCACACTTCGAGTGCCTCGTTTGGCTCCACCGTGCCCGCGGGCGCTTCCCAGAGCGTCTCACCGATCACGAACCGGAAATTGCGCAGCAGCACCACGTGCTCCGCGTCCAGAATCGGCAGGATGACGACCGCGCCGGGGTGCCGGATCGCGTCGCGACGGATCGTCTTACCGTCGGCCGTGGTAAGTGTGTTCACTTCAACGCGGATGCGCCGGCCGACGTGAACGGTTTCAACGGACATGGGAGTCCTCTATTGGGACCGGGTCAAGTTACAGAGCAGGGGCCGAAATACCGCGGAGAACCCGTCCTTTTGCGGCCCCGAGTCCGGAACTTGCAGCGCGGAACTCTGGAACTGGTAACGTGTAAGATGGTAGATTAACAGTTGTCCGCCGACAACCCGTTCGCGGCGCGTGAGTGAGTCCGTCCGATGCGCGATCCGATGAGTTGGTCGATCCCGCTGTTCCGACTGTTCGGTATCCAGGTCCGAGTTCACGTCTTCTTTTTCATTGTCACACTCGGTCTGTTCTTCCGGCAGATGCAACTAACGCAGTACGACAACGTGTGGTGGGGCGACAAGTTCCTGCTCACTGTTGTGGCGCTGTTCGGAATCATTTTGTTACACGAATTCGGTCACTGCTTTGGGGCACGTTACGTCGGGGGCGATGCAAGGGAGATCCTGATCTGGCCACTCGGTGGGTTAGCGTTCACGGAGATCCCGCACCGGTGGAAACCGCTGTTTACCACGGTTGCGGCCGGCCCTGGGGTGAACGTGCTCATCTGCCTCGTGTGCGCGGGCGGGATACTCGCTGCCGGGTTCGTTCCAACGCTCGACCCGACAATCGACCCGCACCGCGTTGAGGCGGCGAAGCTCCGCGACAGTCGGATTTACACCAGTTCGTACAAGGTGAAGCTCTACAAAACCGGCACCGCCGAGGAGCCGACGCTGAAGGAGTTCACGAAGAAGCAGGAAGAGTACGAGACCGCACACGGGAAGGGTTCGTTCCCCAAACCCAGCGATACGGCCAAGTTCACGGAAGCCGTGCAGGAGATGGGCTACGAACGGGCCGTGCTTCCGGTGTGGGTGGTGTGGGCTTACCGTATCTTCTGGCTCAGTTGGCTCTTGTTCCTGTTTAACATGCTCCCGGCCTACCCGCTCGACGGCGGGCAACTGCTCCAATCGCTCGTTTGGGCGCGAACCGATTACCGGCGCGGCGTTGTCGTTGCTGCGTACACCGGGATCACGGTTTCGATCGTGTTCCTGATCGTGTCCATTGCGTGGAACGAGTCGTTGTTCATGGGGCTCGCACTCTTCATGCTGTATTCCGCTTCGATAAAGCTGATGCAGTTGGATACGGAGGACGGGCCGTTCGGGTACGATTTCTCGGCGGGCTACACGAGCCTGGAGAGGGACGACGAACCGCCCCCGCAACCGAAGCGCCCGGGACCGGTGGCCCGGTGGTTGCAGGCGCGCAAGGCGCGCCGGGTCGCGCGCGAAACCGAGGCGAAACAGCGCGACGAGGAGCGCATGGACCTGCTCCTCGAAAAGATCGCCCGCAGCGGCCAGGGATCACTCACCGATGAGGAGCGCCAGTTCCTCAAGCGCGTCAGCGCTCGTAAGCGGAATACGTCGTAAAACAAGAGTTTGGATTTTACCCCGTCGGGGTGAGATTCCTCAGCCCAGGGCAACGCCCTGGGATCTGTGTAGGGGCGACGAGCAACACGGTTCGCTGTTGGTATCCACCCAGGGCGTTGCCCTGGGCTGAGGAATCTCACCCCGACGGGGTACAGAGGAAGATAAGGGCCAATGTCTAATCTGATTACCCCCCGAACACTGTCCGGGTTTCGTGATTACCTGCCGGCGGTCATGCTCGCTCGCGAAGAGGTGCTGCGCCGTGCCCGCGAGGTGTACCGCTCCTACGGCTTCACTCCCATCGACACGCCCGCGTGCGAATCACTCGATGTGCTGCTGGGTAAGGGGGGCGATGAGTCCGACAAGCTCGTGTACCGCGTGCTGAGCGCCCGTGGCGACAAAGCGGAGATGGGGCTGCGGTTCGACCTCACTGTGCCGTTCGCCCGGTTCAGTGCGCAGTACATCAACGAACTCGGCACACCCTTCAAGCGCTATGCGATGGGACCGGTGTGGCGCGGCGAGCGCCCGGGGCAGGGGCGGTACCGCGAGTTCTGGCAGTGCGACTTCGACACCATCGGCACCACGTCCAACGCCGCCGACATCGAAACGGCCCTCGTCATCAACGACCTCTTCACCGCAATCGGCTTCGACAAGTTCGAGATCCGCATCAACAATCGGAAATTGCTAAATGGCGTGCTGAATGAAAATGGGCTTGGCCAAGAGGTGATTCCAATACTTCGGGCGGTAGACAAATTGCCCAAAGTTGGACGCGAGATTGTCAAGCAAGAACTCGTTGGTATGCGTCGGGAAGTCGCCGTCAACTTCGTAAGCAAACTTAGAGACATTATCTCGAAAACTGAATTGCCTCCTAACGTGGAGAAATTGAGCGCTCTGTGCAATTCGATGCTCGATTTCCTTTCCAAAGGACTAATTGATGCTGGTGTGGGACATGTGATTCAGGACTTACCGGCTCTTTTCCTTGAAATTGTTATTCAAGGGTTTACAGATAAGATCCGCCAGGGTCACCTGGATAGTGACCCTGAAGCAGTCGCCATCCGCAAGCAAATCCTTCAAAAACACGGGACAGATGGCCTTGAGTTCTTTGATCGTGTTGTTGCTATTGCTGGACGGCATGCGTTACCTGCCCTTGACGATTCTGCCGCTCGCGAACTTATTGACCGCCTGTCTGGTGTGGGATTAACTCCAGGGCAGGCAGACACAGTTTTAGATTTCGTGTCTCTGGCGGGCTCGAATACGGAGTTGATTGGCACTGTGTTTGAGAGGTACGGAAGAAACCAATTAGTCGCACAAGGTGTTCAAGACTTATCTCAGCTTCTGGTGGTGGCGAAAACTGCGGGTATTCCCGAAGAGCGCATCAAGATCGACCTGAGTATCGCGCGCGGGCTGGATTATTACACCGGCACCATTTACGAAACGTTCCTGACCGACCTGCCGGGCATCGGCAGCGTGTGCAGCGGCGGGCGGTACGACAACCTCGCGAGCAAGTACACGAAGCAAGTGCTCCCCGGGGTGGGGGCGTCGCTCGGCGTGGACCGGCTCATCGCCGCGATGGAAGAACTGAAACACCCGCTCCTCACGGGGCAAACTACACCGGCTCAAGTGCTGATCGTGAACTTCGACGCGACCCGTTTGGGCGACTACCAGCGCATCGCTCGTGCGCTCCGGGCCGCGTGCGTAAACGTCGAAGTGTACCCCGACACAACGAAGAAGATCGGGACGCAGTTCGCCTACGCTGAGAAGCGCGGATTCAAGCTCGCGGTGGTCGCTGGTCCCGCCGAATTCGAGCAGGGCGTGTGGAAGGTCAAGGATTTGGCGAAGCGCGAAGAGGCCGCGGTGTTGGAAGCGGAACTGGTCGAGCGCATCAAGCAACAGGTGTGACCTTCGGACGCGCCCATGAAGTCCGACAACCACTACGAGGTGGCGTTCGATGCGTACCTGCGCCAGTGCGGGGCCGCAGTCGTTCCCGTGGTGGAGGCGCGCCGGAGTTACATCGATGTGAGTGAGGTGAAATCGCCGGACTTCATTGTGGTCGGTCCGCGTGACGCGAAGCTCGTTGTGGACGTGAAGGGCCGCAAGTTTCCCGGCGTGGGGAAGGGCGGTAAGTCGCGCAACATCTGGCAGAACTGGTGCGAACGCGAAGACGTGGATAGCCTGCTCCGCTGGCAGGACAAGTTCGGTGACGGGTTTCACGGTGTGCTCGCGTTCGTGTACGATCTGGCTCTTCACATCGAGTTGCCGGCGGGCACGCCGGACGTTTTCGTCTTCCGCGGGCGCGCGTACTTGTTGCGCGGCGTATTTGTGACGGATTACCGCGCCCACATGCGCACCCGCAGCCCGCGCTGGGGAACGGTACACCTCGCGACCGACGATTTTCGCACACTCGTGAAGCCGATCTCGCACTTTCTCGCACCGCCACCGGACGTGATAGAATTGACCGCGGAAGCCGCTCTGGGCTGACCGCTTTCTATCTTCGCGCTTCACGCTGATTGGTGCGAGCGCGGCCGGGCGCCAAAGATTGTGACCATGAAGCCTCTGAAAATCGGGATCGTTGTCGAGTCCACGCAGTTATCGCTGCGTCAGGCGATCGAATCCGCTGCGCGAATGGGCGCACGCGGCATTCAGGTGGACGCCACCGGCGACCTCGCGCCGGACGCGCTGGGTGCAACCGGTCGGCGCGAGTTCCGCAACCTGCTCCGATCATTCGACCTCGAACTCGCTGCGCTAAACGTTCCGGTGCGACGCGGACTGGACGTGGCCGCCGATCTGCAGCCGCGCCTGGAGCGCGTGCGCAAAACGATGCAGCTCGGGTTCGATCTCGGCGCGCGCCGGGTCGTTGTCGCGTGCCCCAAATTGCCCGAAGATGCGGCCGCGCCCCGCGCGCAACTCATGCGCGAATCGCTCCTGGCGCTCGGCGGGTACGGGGACCGCGTCGGGAGTTTCGTCGCGCTGGAAATCGGGTACGACCCGGCCGAGAAGGTGAAGGAGTACCTCGCCGGGTTCGATGTGGGCAGCCTGAAGGTGACCTACGACCCCGCGAACTTCCTGCTCCACGGGCACGACCCGCTCGCGAACCTGATGCCCCTCGAAGGGCTAGTCGCGCATGTTCACGCACGCGACGCGCGCTCGGCCGGTGTGAGTCGCGGGTTGCAGGAAGTCCCGCTCGGTGCCGGCGACATCGACTGGATGGCCCTGACCGCCACGCTCCAGGTGCTGGAGTTCGACGGCTTCCTGACAGTCGAACGCGAACAGGGTGAGCACAAACTCGCGGACGTGACCAACGGCGTGAAGTTCCTCAAGCGCTTCGCACTGCCGGTGTGACGCCGTCCAGGTGAACCCCGCCCGCAAGGGCGGCGGGTCGGTCACACTCACCCGCCCGCTGTCCTTGTGGACAGGGTCGGTCACACTTTCACCCGCCGCCCTTGCGGGCGGGGTTCGCTTAGCACCTCAGCGCTTCGTCACATCCACGAGCGCGCGGAGCGACGGTGGGCGGAACCGCTGCTTGTGCCAGACGGCGCACAGGGTTCTCGTGGGGATCGGCTTGCCGAGCGGTCGGTACACGCACTGCTTCCCCGTATCCGCGGTCGCGGCCATTTCGGGAACGATCGACACTCCCTGACCGGCCGCGACCATCGCCAGCAGGGTAACGATTTGCTCCCCGCGGCAGACCACGCGGGGTTCCAGCCCTCCGCGGTGACACAGGCTCAATACCTGGTCGCCGAAGCAGTGCATGTCGTCGAGCAGGATGAACGGTTCCTCGAGCACGTCGGCGAGCCGAACTTCCGTCTTCGACGCGAGCCGGTGCTTGGCCGGGAGCGCCATCACGAGCGGTTCGGCGAACAGTTTTTCGACGTGCAGCCGGTCGTCGCGGATCGGCATCGCCATGAGCGCGACGTCGAGTTCGCCCGCGAGCAGGTCCGCGAGCAGGCGCTCCGTGAGGTCTTCTTTCAGTTGAAGTTGCACGGCCGGGTGGTCCTTGCGGAACCGCGTGACCGTGGAGGGGAGCAGGAACGGCGCGATCGTCGGGATCGCCCCGACGCGGAGCGACCCGCCCTCGGCCGAATCGCGGACCGCGCGCTCGGCCTCCTTCACCGCCGCGAGGATGCGTTGTGCGTGCCCGAGTAGCTCGTGCCCCGCGTCGGTGAGCACGACCTTGCGCCCCAATCGGTCGAAGAGTCGGCGGTTCAGACCGTGCTTTTTGCTCTCCAGGCGCATGATTTGTTCGCTAAGCGTGGGCTGTGTCACGTCCTCGCGCTCGGCGGCGCGCGTGAAACTACCCGTCTCGGCGACGGCCACGAAGTATTTGAGCTGGTGAATCTCCATAGCCGCTTCCGATGAGTGGTGTTTTTTGAATCGCTAACACCAGTTCTACCACACGGGGCCGCGGCTGAGAAGTCGGTAGGCGTGGGGTGTTGCGAATCGGGCGCGAACCGGCGAGAATTGTGTCGGGAGCGAAAATCTGTGCTCCCGGGCAGCGAAGCGCAGGGTGAACTCACTTCCGGGGTGCCCCATGTCGATCGAAGATGCGATCGCGAAGGATCTGGTCGCGGTGCTGTTCGTGACGTTCCTTTTCGGCGGTGGGGCGCTGTGGCTCATCGTGGCAACTATTGCCGAGCAGTGGCGCAAGCTCCGTGTGGCCGATCGCAACGCGGCCCTCAAACAATCGATGATCGAGCGCGGGTACCGGCCGGACGAAATTGTTCGTGTACTGAACGCGGCCAGTGGTGACGGGCCGTGACCAGCGCCGCCCGTACACTGTTCGCATGAGCGATAACCCGTTTCGCGACCTGCCCTCTGTAACGAAAGTTCTCAACACGCCCGCACTGCTGGGGGCACGCGAGCGCCATTCATCCGAAGCGATTACCGCACAAATTCGTGTTGCGCTCGACGGGATCCGCGCCCGGCTCGTGGCCGGTGAACCGCTTACGCTCAACGTCGATGCAATCGCGGCCGATGTGCTCACTTCTCTCGATACGCAAGTTGCGCCCGTAATCCGTTCGGTCATCAACGCGACCGGTGTCGTGCTTCACACTAACCTCGGTCGTGCTCCGCTTCACGAAGACGCCGCACGCGCGGCCTACGAAGCGGCACGCGGGTACCTGAATCTCGAACTCGATCTCACCACAGGGAAACGCGCATCTCGACAGGGGAACGTTCGCGCGGGGCTGAGGGCCATTACGGGCGCGGAAAGTGCGACCGCTGTGAACAACTGCGCGGCCGCGACCGTGATCGCGCTGCGTGCGATTGCGCAGGGGAAAGAGGTCGTCGTCTCGCGCGGGCAACTCGTCGAGATCGGCGGCAGTTTCCGCATCCCAGACGTGATGGCCGCGAGCGGCGCCACGTTGCGCGAAGTGGGCACCACGAACATTACCCGGCTCAGCGACTACGAGCGCGCGATTAACCCGAACACCGCGGCCCTGATGCGGGTGCATTGCAGCAATTATCGCGTGCGCGGGTACACGAAGTCCGTGGAACTCGCGGAACTCGTCGAACTCGGGCGCAAGCACAACCTTCTGGTGATCGACGATGTGGGGAGCGGGCAAGCGATCGACCTGACGCCGTTCGGGTTACCGGGCGAGCCACTCGTTTCGGCCAGCGCCGCGTGCGGTGCGGACCTCGTGCTCTTTAGCGGCGACAAGCTCCTCGGCGGCCCGCAGTGCGGCATCATCGCGGGCAAGGCGGCACTGATTCAACAGATCGAACGCGACCCGCTCATGCGCGCGTTCCGGCTCGACAAAATGACACTCGCTGCTCTCGAAGCGACATTGCTGCTCTATCGCAACCCGACGAAGGCGATTCGCGATGTGCCTGTTCTGCGCATGCTGACGACCTCACCCACAGACCTGAAGCGCCGCAGTGAAGCGTTCGCGGCGTGGGTGCGGGAGATTCCCGGGGTAACGGTCGGGGTGTGGGAGGACGAGTCGTTCGTCGGTGGCGGTTCGCTTCCCGACGTCAGCGTGCCGACGACCGTGCTCGGACTGAGTGCGGACGGAGTGAGCGAAACCGAATTCGCGTCGCGGTTGCGCACGGGAACGCCCGCGGTGGTAACGCGCGTGCAAGACGGTCGCGTGCTGCTCGATTTGCGCTGCGTTTTTGATCGCCAGGAGGCCGAACTACTGGAAGCGATTACTTTGGCGGCTCGGAAGTAGTCGGGGCGCGAAGCCGTTCCCAGGGGACGAACACCGCGTAGCACGCGAGTGAGTACAGCGCGAAATGGCCCACTTCCATTGTGAACAACGTTCCGACGTGGAAGAGCACGCCGAGCGCGAGCGTCGCGGTTCGCGTGCGCTTGAGCACAGCAAGAACGGGGAACCCGAGTTCCCACACGAGCGTTACGAGGGCCGAGAGCCGGTGGAGCCACACGGGGAACTGGTCCGCGGCGCTGGGGCACAGGGACCACGCGAGGTCGTGCGAGGTCCAGTACATCGCGAACCCGCTCCGCCACAACGGGCTGATGCCCTTGTAGTAGCCGCAGAAGAAGTACATCACCGCGAGTTGCACGAAGAGCACTTTGACCGGCCAGCCCGGAACGAGCACCGGGCGCGGGTCGTTTTTGCCGCGCACCGACGAAACGCCCCACACCGCGCCCGAGCAACTCACCGCGATCATCAAAAAGAGTGTGTGACGCAGGCGGTCGCCGCCGTTGTGAAGACCCGGGTTGAGGTTCCACACGGAGAGGGCACAGATCCATACGATCAGCCCCGAAACGAGTGGGCGCCAGCCGATTAATAGTGCAACTGCCGAAGCGATCCACACGCCGAACAGCGCTTGCCCGCCCCATTCGGCCGGGAGCCAGCGCAAAACCGACCAGTACATGTGGTCGGCACGGAACCGACCGTCGTAGAGGCGCTGGCTAATTGCGTCCGGTCCGAAGAACGCAGTGAAGTGTGGCAGGTATTCGACAAAGATGTCCACGAGCAGCACAAGTGCCGTCGCGATCCGGAGCGCGGCGACGCGCTCGGCGGGCACCCGTTCGGTCCACCAGTTCCACCGTGACAGCGGCCACGGGAACCAGGGCTGTGTGCCGATGAGTCGCGCGCTACTCACGGCGCCACCCCCACCGGAACGAACTCCATTTTCGTCACGTCGAACGCATCGACCGCGTTGGTGTCGGGCCACCACCGGGCGAACGGGCGCTCGGTCACCGTGCGCGGGGAATCGTGCGGTTCATCCGGATTCGGCGTGGTGATGTACCGGTGTTTCAGAATCACCACATGCGGGCGGTCGCGGTGCGGGTTGTCGGCGAGGTACTCTTTTAAACGCGAATCGAGCCAGGCGCGGATCTCGCGGCGCGAGGCACGCACGATGTCCGGCAGATCGGACCAGAGGTCCGGCCGTTCCGCAATTATCTCTGGGGATGCGTACCACACCGGAATCACGAATTGCGACTCAAAGTGAAAGTGCCGGCACTGAACAAGTGGGGCGCGGTACGCGGTGCTTATGTAAGTTCGTGGTTCGTAGTGCGACAGCAGCGTATCGCGGGTGCCGTCGTCCCATTGAAATTCTGTGCTCGCAAACACCGAGTACGGTGGCGTACCCGGCGCGAACATCGCCCATCCTTGCTCCTGCCCGGATACTTCGGACCAGAACGTGAGTAGCTCACTGGCACGCTCCGCGGTCCGCTGGAGCGGTTCGGACGTGGTGAACGTTCCTTTGGCTTGGTAACCGTAGGTGATCGGTTCGAGTGGCGGCTCGGACGGGCGGAGCGGTACGAACACCACGAAATTCGCAGCAACGATGTAAACGAGTTGCCATGTGGCGAACAGCCCCACCAGTACGGCGAAGCCGCGGCGCACGCGCGACGGATTCGGGTTCGGGTCTGTCATCGGGTGGTCGCGAGTAACGGGTGTTTCGGAAACGTAGCACACCTTCGGGCACGCGGCCGGCTACACCTTTCCTCCCATGCGTAAAATGCCCGTATCAGGTTCCCGCGTTCACGGACCACAGACTCACGGACCGTTCGATGACAACCGCAACTTCGGTTCCCGCGCCGGCAGAGTACCAGTCCGCACTCACGGGCGCGGCGCTTTTCGATACTTCCGGGGCCGCCAAACTCCTACTAACCGGCCCCGATGCGCCGATGTTCCTCGGCAACCTCAGTACCAACGACATTAAGGCGCTTCCATTGGGTGGTGGAGTCGAGGCGTACTTCTGCGATGCACGAGCGAAGGTGAAGTTCCAGGCGTGGATCTATCACGTTCGACTGAGCGATGCCCGCCACGCGATGTGGATCGAAACGACCCCCGGGCGCAACACAGAACTGGTGCAATACCTCGACCGATACCTCATCTCGGAGCAGGTTGAAATCGCTGATCGCACCGCGGACTTCGCGCAGTTCCACCTCGCCGGGCCGAAGGCCGCGGCCGTACTCGGTGCCGCGCTCGGAGAAGCGGTGCCGGAACTGCCCGAGTTCGCCCACATGGAACGCACGTTCGGGCGCGACGCGACGTGCTCCCTGCGCCGGCGCGATCAACTCGGCGTGCCGGGGTTTGACATCGTGTGCCGAACGGACGTTGCCGATGGCGTGAAACGCATGCTCCTCGCCGCGGGTGCGACTCCAGCCGGTGCGGATACGTTCGAGACGCTTCGTATCGAGGCCGGCGCGCCGATCTTCGGGAAAGACATCGACGAGAATCGGTTCGTGATGGAGGTGGGGTACGCGCTGCGTGCGGTCAGTTACGCGAAGGGTTGCTACTTGGGACAAGAGCCGATCGTGATGGCCCGCGACCGCGCCGGGCACGTGAACCGCGCGTTCTTGGGCCTGAAGGTGCTAGAAGGCGGCCCGCTCCCGGCCGGGGCGAAGGTGTTTCGCGACGGCCAGGAGGTCGGGTTGGTCACGTCGAGTTGTCAGTCCCCGCGGCTCGGTGTCCCGGTTGCGCTCGCGTACCTCAAGTGGAAGCACCAGGAACCCGGCACGCGGATGGAAGCCGAAACTCCAGCGGGGCGGCAACCGGTGGAAGTGTTGGGGCTTCCGCCGGTGAAGTGACGACAGCGAAATTCAGCACGTCCCGGGCCGCACTGTGAGGACCGGGCACGTAGCGTGGCGCACGACCATTTCTGCTACACTGCCGAGCAGCACGCGGGCGATTCCCTCGCGCCCGTGTGTGGCGATGCACACGAGATCGACGTTCAGGTCTTTTACGGCTTCGACGATCTCTTGTTCCGGTGAACCGAGCCGCACTTCCGCACGCGGCTTGTACTTTTCCAGCTTCATTGCAGTAATGAGGTTCGCCAGACCGATTTTGCCGGATTCGGTGAGTGCGTCGAGATCGGCCATCGGCGTGGGCGTTGGCATCACCGCGTCCGGGAGCGCGAGGACCGTATCCGGAACGACGTGGAGCAGGACAAGTTCGGCCTCGAACCTGTCGGCAAGCTCGGCCGCGTACCGCACGGCCGGGGTCGCGCACTCGCTGAAGTCGGTCGGAACGAGAATGCGGCGAATGGTAATCATGGCGTGGCTCCTTTCGGGCTACACCCACATTCTACCGCGATTCACCGCGCGTGAGTTGCTGATACCCTTCTCGAATTGCCCGCGTGATCGGTCCTTCACTTCCAGTACGAATGTGTTTTCCGTCCACGCGCACGATGCCGACGACGCCGCACGCCGTGCCTGCAATGAACGCCTCTTCCGCGGTGAGCAGGTCTTCGAGCGTGACCGTGTATTCCGCAACGACCAGCCCCGCGTCGCCGGCCATTCCTGCGATCGCGTACCCGGTCGCGTCTTCCGATTGCCCGCCCGCAACGACGAGCGCGCCGTCTTTCACCACGAACAGGAAGCCTTCCGTGGCGCCGACGAGGTGTCCCGCCTGATCCCGGAACAGTGCTTCGAGGCAGCCATTTTGCAGCGCGTGCTGCTTCGCGCGAACGACGTGGAGCTGATTCAGCGTGCGGGAACGGTGGGCCGGGTTCTCGGTGTCGAGCACAAGCGGAGAAACGACCGCGTGCAGCCCGTGTCCGGCGAGTTCGTGCGGGAACGGCTGGTACTCCTCCGCGATCACGATCACTTGCGGTTCGATCTTTCGGGGGTCCGGGCCGATCGTTCCCGGGCCGCGCGTAACGATGACGCGAACGTACCCCTCGGTTCGGTTGTTCGCTTTCGCTGTGGCTTCGATCGCCGCGAGCAGTTCCGCTTCTGATAACGGAATATCGATACCCACGGCCTGGGCCGCGGCGAAGAGGATGCGGAGGTGGTGTGAGGCGCGAAATAGCGCGCCGTTGAAGACACGCAGGTGCTCCCACACGCCGTCGCCATAGAGGAGGCCGTGATCGAACGGGCTGACGCGGGCGTCGAGCTTGTCGGTGAGCGTGCCGTTGAGCCAGAGAAGAGACATGTTCGATTTCGATTCGCGATTGAAGATTGACAGGGGCGCCGCTCAGTAAGCTAATGCCCCCCAATCTCCAATCGCAATTCTCAAATCGAAAATTACACGGCGGCTAATCGCGGTTGAAAGGACGGGCGCGGGGCCGGCGTGTCGTCGGTAACGACCCCACCCACCATTCGCACCACGCGGTCCGTTGCGGACACGATTTCCATGTTGTGCGTGACCATCACGATCGTCACGCCCTTGTTGTGGTTGATGTCGCGCAGGAGGCGCACGATCTCGCTCCCGGCTGCGGTGTCGAGGTTCCCGGTCGGCTCGTCGGCGAGCAGGACGCGGGGGTCCATCAGCAGTGCGCGGGCGATCGCGGTGCGCTGCATCTCCCCGCCGGACAACTCGCGCGGGCGGTGCTTCAGCCGGTGCTTCAGCCCGACCAGTTCGAGCAACTCCTCGGCCCGCCGGCGCCACTGGCGGCGCGTCTGCCACCAGGTGAGCACCGAGTGCCCGATGTACGCCGGCATCAGCACGTTGTCGACCGCGTTGAGTTCCGGGAGCAGGTGGTAGAACTGGAAGATGTAGCCGAACGTGCGGTTCCGCAGGCGGTCGCGGTCGCGGGACGGGAGGTTGTCGATGCGCTTCCCGTCGAGCAGCACGCGCCCCGCGTCCGGGGCGTCGAGCGTGCCGATCAGGTGCAGCAGCGTGCTCTTCCCGGAGCCGGACGCGCCGACGATGCTCAGGAACTCGCCCGTCTGCACTTCGAGGTCCAGCCCGTTCAGCACCCGCACCTGAACGGCGTGCCGGCGGTACGTCTTTTCGAGCTTTACGGCGGTCAGCATTTTCGTCTCCGGGCGAACGGCCGGCGTGAGCCGGCTGGTAGTTTTGCTCGTGGCACAGGCCTCTGGCCTGTGGAGGCGCTACCACAGGCCAGAGGCCTGTGCCACCACCACAAGACGCATCACCTCAACACCGTAACTCGCGTTCTCACGCCGGCCGCTCGCCTACTCGAAGCGGAGCGCCCGGACCGGTTGCAGCGTCGCCGCGCGCCAGGCCGGGAGCAGGCTGAACGTGGACGCGATGAGTACGGCCCCGACGTTCACGCTCACTACGGTCAGTAACTCAACGTTGGTTGGGATTTCCTTGAAGTAGTACACGTCCTTCGGGAACAGGGCGGCGCCCGTTTGGCGTGTCATGAACGCTTCGATCTCGTTGATGTACCGGGTGATGGTCAGTCCCAGTGCGGTGCCCAGACCGCACCCGACGGTGCCGAGTAGCAATCCGTAGCCGAGGAAGATGCTCATCACGCCCCAACTGCTCGCGCCCAGCGACTTCATGATACCGATGTCGCGGTACTTCTCGCTCACGATCATGGTGAAGATCGCGAGGATGCTGAACCCGGCCACGCCGACGATCATGAACAGGAGTATGTTCAGGATTTTGCGCTCCACCTCGATCGCGGACAGCAGCGGCCCCTGGAGTTCTTCCCAGGTAGCGACCTTGGCCTCGCGGTGCGGGAAGTATTTCCGCAACTCCTCGCACACGGCCGCCTTATCCCGGTCGTAGTTCTTCAGCCGGAGCTGGAACGCCGTTGCCCGGTCCGCCATGCCGCGGATGCTCTGCAACTGTTCGAGCGGCACGTAGACGTAGCTCTGGTCGTACTCGCTCATCTCCGTCTTCAGGTAGTCGGCCACATAGAAGCTGCCCCACACGGGCTTGAGGTCTTCACCGCCCGCAGTCGTGAGGATCACGTTGTCGCCCGGCGACAGCGCGACCTCTTCCACCATTTGGCCTTCTTTGTTGTGGTACCGGAAGTGCGCGAGGCTGTGCCCCACGATGACGCCGTGCATCTTCGGCTTCGGGATGCCGACGTCGACGTCCATCTTCGGTTCGGGAATCGCGTCGGGTAGCGGCGGGATCGCCGTCTTCACGGCTTTCGACTGAACGACTTGAGGGGCCTCACGGTCGTGGCGCCGCCGGTTCCACTCGACGCGCTGGAGCGCTTCCGGGGTGAGGTCGAAATTCGGGTGCGGCGAGCCCTTTTGACGATCGAGGTATTCGGAGAACCCGCCCACCGCGGCGCGGCCCTCCGGGTCGATACCGATCAGTCGCACCGGTTTGGCAACGGTCCGGCCGTAGTCGTCGCGGAACTGGAGAACGGCGAACGTTTCGATGGTGGGCGTGACGGCTTCGATCTTGTCGCCCACGGGACCGGTCTGGATCTCGTGCGCGATCCCGGCCGGGGTCAGGTACCGTCGGGTCGTGAGTGTTTTGCCGTCCGTTGTTTCGATGACCAGCGCGTGCGGGGTCTGTTGCCGGCTCACCTCGATCGATCCGCCGCGAATCATCCGTGAGTCGGCGCCGAACTTCTTGGCCTCGTCTGCCGTGAGGTCGCGCGTCTCTTCGCGGACGATCTCGAACCCGTCGGGGCGGTCTGTGTCTACTACGACATCGGACAGAACCCCGTGGAGCCGGTCCTTGAGCTTAGTGCTGAACCCGCTCATGACCGCGTTCACCACGATCAGTGTCGCCACGCCGAGCATCACGCTCACGATGCAGATGAACGCCAAGTAGCGGGTTTGCAAGTAGCGGACGCAGAGGAGCAGCTTGTACACGGCAGTCCTTCCGACCAGTGTGCGCGCGAGTGTGGTGGGAACACGGTCGCGGGTGCTTGTAACAAGACCGGCGGTCGAGGAAAAGGCCAAGAGCGAGGGGGCAAAGAAGGTAGGACAGAGAACAAGAGCGGGCAGAGATTTGGGTTTCAGCCCCGGATGGGGCGAGGGTGAGTAGCCAGGGGTGGAGCGCTAGCGCAACCCCTGGCAGACTCCCAGGAATTCCGGTGTTTGAGCATTTTTCATTGCGACAAGTTCGCCAGGGGTTGCGCTAGCGCTCCACCCCTGGCTACTCGCCCCATCCGGGGCTACAAATACATCGGCCTTATTCCTTACTGCCCAAAACCTGGACACCGAAACCGTTTAGGTCGATGTCTTCGCCCTTTTCGGCTTCCCCAGGACCGCCGCGGTCGATCGATAGGCGCAAGTACGCCCAGATGCTCGTTTTTTCGCCCTGCATGTCGTACCCGCTCGCGTCCGTGTCGGCTTCCAATAACCAGCGCCAGCTTCTGCGCTCGTCTTTTCCGCCGTCGGTGGCTTCTTCCTGCCAGCCTTTCAGCACGCGCGACAAGTTCTGGAGCGCGGACCGCCAGCTCTTGTTCTCGGTAATGTGCATGCGCACCTCGTCCGGGGCCGCCTCAATGGAGACGTTGGCCACCGTTTTGAGGGCGTCGAAGAGCTTGTGCTCGATCGCGGAGCAGCGCCACGGCGACCACAGATAAAAGGTCACGCTCGGCGCTTCCATCACTAACCCGAACAGGTCCACCCGCATGGCGGCTCTCCGCGTGTCAATCAAATAACATACCAGTAGTGCAATTTAGCTCGGAACGAACACCCGGAGAAGGTGAGAGGTGATGCAATTGCCCGCCCGAGTCGACTACCCCGTGATCGCGATCGGTGACTTGCACGGGCGCGTCGAGTGGCTCGACAAGCTCGTCGCGAAGTTGCGCACGCGCCCCGAATGGCCGACCGCGAAACTCGTCTTCCTCGGCGACCTCGTGGACCGGCACCCCACGGTGAAGGATCTCGTCTCGCGCGTAATCGAGTTAATCACCGAGAAACCCGGGAGCACGTGTGTGATGGGCAATCACGATCTGGCACTCGTGAAAGCGACCGGGTTGGACGGCCCGCCCTCTGAGTCGTGGGTGCGCCGCTACGCGACCAACTACGACCACAACTGGACGTTCCGCAGTTACTTGGGGCGCACAGCGGACTACATGCCGCCGGGGAAGTGGGAACAGGAACTTGCCGAACTGAAAGCCGCGATGCCGGAGGAACACCGGGCGTTTCTCGCGAACTTGCCGTGGGTCGCCGAGGCCGAGGGGCACATCTTCCTGCACAACGGGTTGTCGCCGGAACTGGACTGCCCCGCGCCGGTCCAGTTGGCGTGTGCGCACAACAAAATCTGGGACCGAGCGGTGGTGAACCCGCGGTTCGGGACCGACACCGATCGGATGTTCAACCCGGAGTACCCGGTGTGGCTCGGCGCGGACAAGCGGCTCTCGGAGCGCCCGCTCCCGCTATCGGGGAAAGTGCAAGTGAGTGGGCATATCAAGCTCGATGTGCCCGACGCGAATCGCGTCCGCATTCGCATCGACACGAGCGGCGGTGTGCGCGAACCGCTCACCGCCTGCGTCCTCACCGGCCCGGGCGCGGAGCCGGTGTTCGTGTTCAGCAACGAGTGAGACTCAGCGCAAGCCGGCTCCCGCGATGCCGGCGATCAACGCAATTGGAACGACGATAACGATGGTAATCGCAATGTAGATAAGGATTTCAAACAGCACCACGAGACAGGCGCGAGGGAACGTAGTCGGCAGCATCGCGGTCCGAATGCCCGCGTTAATTAGAAAGCCGATCGCAAGATTGATTGCTAATATTGCTATGAATATTGGTAGATTATTGGCTCCGGCTCCTAACATCGCGACCTCGAATACCTTGTTCACGACAAAGTTTATGATGCCGTTCACGATTGCAATCACGAGTGCCCGGCCCAGGGGAGGCGCCGGGATTGCGGTCTTCGCGATTCGCTTCCGTGACCGCCGGGGGCGCTCTTCATCCCAATCGTCACCGTAATCGTCGTAGTCGTCGTAATCGTCGTACCGGCTGCGCGGCGGCAGGCACTTGTTCGCGATCGCAACTCCGCCCATAAGAACGGCGGCCGCGATTAATAGGGCGACGGGGATAACGATGAGCAAGGCGATGCAAATAAAACCAAGGGCGGCTCCGGCCACGGCGATCTCCGAACGGAATATCGGATCAAAGTCGACACAGTGAGTCGATGACTTATTGTTTGATGTGTACGCGATTATAAGGTTGCGCCGGTTTTCCGCAAGCACCGACCCGGTTTTGTGCTGACGTTTGTCACGGCCCGACCGCGCTCCAGGCGAGGGACACCGCGGCGCCAACCACGAGCGCGATAACAAACGCGATCGCGTAGTTCAGGAACGCGACCAGTGCGGCGCGCCCGAAGCTGGTCGGCAGTGTAACCACGAGGAGCAGCGCCAGCGCCAGGTACGAAGCGGGCAGGCTGAAGCAAAGTAGGATGAGAGGACCGAGCCATTCGCTCCGCGCGCCCATGTCGTCGAACGCGAGTGCCATAAGCCCGCCCAGTATCCCGTAGCAACAGGCGTGAACGACTCCCCAAAGGAAGGTAATGAGCATCCCGGTCGCGATACCCGGCTCGGGAATGGTGCGGTCGGCGTTCTTGCGCGCTCCCGGTCCGGGTTCGCCGGAGTCCCAGTCGTCCCACTGACCGAAGGTGTCCTCGTCGGTTCGCTTTGTTGGTTTGAGGATGCGGTTCGCGAGCGCCGTGGCCGCGCGCAGAATCGCCGAACCGATCAGCAGACCGAGGAACAACCCGAGCAGTACGCCCCCGCACCCGAATAAGAACATTTGCGGCCACCGCGTGACAGGATGGATGCCGCATCGTACCCCGTGCGTTGTGCGCGGGCTATCGGATTCGGGAGCGCCTATTCTTCGCCAATCAAACCTTTGATGAACGCGACAGGACCGGCGGGTAGGTAGATGATCCGGTTGTTCATCGGCCCCGCGACGAACCAGGCGACCACGACCACTATCGACTCATGGCACGCATTTGCGCCGCGCACTTTATTCTGGGCGTGGTTGATACAACACCCGTGAGACGAGGTACTCAACGGGGGATGCGATGCTCGGTTCGGTGCCAGGACGGCTCGCCGCGATGATGTTCCTGCAATATTTCGGCGTCGCGGCGCTCACGGTGCCACTCACCCGGTACCTCCAGACCGCCGCGGACGCGGGCGGGCTGGGGTTCAAACCCACACACGTCGGTTACATCTACATGACGTTCTGCATCGGTGCGATCGTGGCGCCGATGGTCGTGGGGCTGCTCGCCGATCGTTGGTTCGCGGTGGACCGGGTGATCGCGGCGGCGCACGCGCTGATGGCGGCGCTCATGGGCGGCGCGGCGGTCTGGTGCGACACCTACGACGGCGCCGCGGCGAACCCCGAGGACGTGGTTTGGCCCCTGTTCGTGCTCGTGCTCGGCTACGCGATCGGTACGCAAATCACACTCACACTCGCCGTCGTGATTAGCTTCCGCAACCTGCCCGACGGGAGCGGGTCGTTTTGGTACGTGCGCCTCGTCGGTACGGTCGGGTGGATCTTCGCGGGGATCGTGACGGGCTGGGTCATGAACCCGGTTTCGCCGCAACCGCTGTACCTGTCTGCGGTCACGTCGGCTATTCTTGCGGCGTTCGCGCTGGCACTTCCGCACACGCCGCCCAAAGGTCACGGGCGCCCGATCCGCGAGGTGATCGGGTTGCCCGCGCTCAAGATGTTCCGCGACCGGTCGTTCGTGGTGTTCGCGGGCATCTTGCTGCTGTGCAACATGATGAACCAGTTCTACGGCCTGTTCGTGTCCCCGTACTTGAAGGATCTCGGGGTCGAAGTGGACCTCGGCGCTTACGGGCGGCTCGCGCCGGAAGTCATCATGGCGCTCGCGCAGGTGTGCGAGGTCGGGTGCATGGCTGCGACGCCGTGGTTACTGCGCCGGTTTGCAATGAAGCACCTGATGCTGCTCGGGCTGGCCGGTTTGCTCCTGCGGAACACCCTTTTGTACGTCGCGAACGTGCCGTCGGTGGTGGCGGTCGCGTTGCCGATGCACGGGTGGGGGTATGCGTTTTACGGGCTGCTCGGGTCGTACTTCGTGGACCGCGAAGCCCCACCGCACCTGCGGGCCGGCGCGCAATCGCTAGTCACATTCCTGGGGAGCGGGCCGGCCGTATTGGTGGGGAACATCATGGCCGGCAATGTGGTGCAGGCGAACCGAGTCGAAAACGTCACGAACTGGTCGGCGGTGTGGATCGTGCCGCTGGTGGGGTACGCGGTCGCGCTGGTGGTGTTCGCGGCACTGTTCCGCGAACCACCTTCGGCGTCGGACGAAGAAGAGTAACGACTTCGCGCTACGCCGCTGGAGGCGGGATGAGGCGGATGATGGCGCGGTTCCGGCTGGCTTCTTTGGCTTCCTTCAGTGTCTGAGCGGCGATCTCGCGGAGCTGCTCGTAGCCCGCGGGCGTACCGTCTTCTGCGACCGCCACACCGATGCTGACCGTCATGCGGATCGTGTGGCCCAAATAAACAGTCTGCGCGGCTTCGACGCTCGTCCGCAGTCGCTCCGCGAGTGCTTCGGCCCCAACGACGTCCGTTCCCGGGGCGAGAACCATGAACTCTTCGCCACCCACGCGGCCTAATGTGTCGATCGTTCGGATCGACGATTGTAGAATCCCCGCGAGCCACACGAGCACCTGGTCGCCGGCGATCTGCGAATAGTCCTTGTTCACGCGGCCGAAGTGGTCCGCATCGATCCAGAGGACTGCGATTGGTCCCGGAAGCCGGGTGCGGCGCTGGAGTTCCTTGCGTGCGATGGCGTCGATGGCGCGGCGGTTGGCCAGCCCGGTCAGGGGATCGGTCGCGGCCATCCGCTCCAGAATCAGGTTCGCCTGCTGGAGTTGCCCCAAAGCGTGTTCGAGTTCCTGGGTGCGCGTCTGAACGCGCTGTTCCAGTTCAAGATTCAGTTTCCGCAGTTCGTCGAGCAGGTGTTCGTGGCTGCGTTCGAGCAGCAGGCTCCGGGAGATTGCCCGAAGTGTTTGGAGTAAGTCTTCTGATCGCCAGGGCTTAAGTACGAGGCGGTGGACCTGGCTGTGGTTAATGGCGTCGACGGCGTCCTGCATCCGGGCCGTGCCAGTAATCAGCACTCGGGCGGTTCGCGGGGCGGTTCGGCGCACCCAATCGAGGAGCGAAAGCCCCGTTTCGTCGGGTAACTGTAGATCCGACAGGACGATATCAACGGACCGCTTCGAGAGCGTGACCCGCGCCTGCTCGGCGCTGCACGCGGTGATAACGTCAAAATCCCCCCCGAGTTGGCCCGTGAGAATGGCCAGGATCGCGGGGTCGTCATCGACAGCGAGGACCGAACACTTGTACCGGGTCACGTTCATGAACGGTCCCGCTCCCACTCCCACCGAAGCGGAAGCTCGCGGTAGCATGGTTTCCATGAGGGAAATCTAGAACACAACCGGCCGTGTCGTCGCGCCACGATCACAACTTTGAGCGAGGAGGAAGAAGTAACCGGTCAGGTGGTCGGGGAAGTTTGCAAAATGGCGCAGGTGGTTGGCGTGTCACGTCTCGGAAGATGAATGATAACCGAGCTTGAAAATCGAGTGAAGGTGGCCTCAAGAAAAAGTCGATTTTGTGTGTCTTGACGCTTGATCGGCGAAGAAATACCGCCTACAATCGGGCTGACAAATGGGGGTGGACCCCGGAAAACCACGCGACACGAGCCGTATTGCCGCCGGCTCGAGTGAGCACTCTCGCGAAGCTACTCGTTCGACGGAATCGCTTTCGCCCGGCTGACTTATGACTCGCCGGATCGGGGGACGAAACTGTTGGTTCGCAGAGGTACTCAACTCGAGTCGGGGATTTTTTTTCCCCTCGCGAAAAATTTAATATGCGAGGCAACGCCACCGCTGTGTCCCGTTTGTAAGTCCGGTGCGAAAACCCGGTAACCATCCACGAACCTCATCTGACGTAACAGGAAACGGCCACCATGAAGACTGCTAGGCGTAAGCGATCCGGTCAATCTGCGAAGGTCGATGACACCTCTCTCACGACTTTCTCCTCGGACCTGCTGACGCCCGAAGAAGAACGTGAATTGCTCACGAGCTTCTGGGATTGCAAGAGCGAACTGGTGCGTGTGCTGCTCCGCCACTACCCGAACGAACTCCGTGCCGTGCGCCCGCCGCTCGAACCGTGGCCGATGGCCCAGTTCATCCGCGAACACTGCACGGATGCACGCTGCGACGTGATCGCCGTTCGGCGCCTCCGCGACCGTTACGTTCACTACAAGCACCGGCTCGCGAGCGCCAACATCCGCCTCGCCGCCCACGTTGCTAAGCGCTTCCGCCACCACAGCTTGGCCTACTCCGACCTCCTCCAAGAAGCGGTTTGCGGCCTGATGCAGGCCATCGACCGCTTCGACGTGAGCCACGGCACCCGGCTCGCGACCTATGCGACGTGGTGGATTCGCCAGACGCTCCAGATCGCGGTCGCTCGTCAGTCGCACCTCGTGAGCCTCAGCCCGCACCACCTTCAGGAACTCGGTCTCCTCCAACAGGAGAGCGAAGCCCTTGCTCACGGCGGCAAGCACCTGCCCAGCCCGCAAGAACTCGCCAGCCGCACCGGTAGCTCGCTCGAGCACCTCACGCACCTCCAGACCGCGACCCGCACCCCCGTCAGCCTCAACGCCGTCCTCGACGACGACAGCGATTTCAAGCTGACCGAGGCCATGCCGGACACGGGCACCCTGGTGATGCAGGAGAACAACGAGCGCCAAGAGGCCCTCGGGTTCCTGATGGAAAACCTCCGGCCCCGTGAGCGCAAGGTGCTGGACCTCCGCTTCGGGCTGACCGGCAACGGCACCCACAGCCTGCGCCAGATCGGTCATCTGCTCCGGATCTCGAAGGAGCGCGTGCGCCAGATCCAGAACCGGGCGCTGGAAAAGCTCAAGGCCAACGCCGAGCGCGTGGGCTGGGAGCCGACCCTGCTCCTGGAGTAAGTTCTGCGCTTGTGATACTCTGAAGGCCCGCCCCGTTCACGTGACGGGGCGGGCATTTTTCGTTTTCGGAGCAGTCGTGAACGATTCCTCGCCCTGTCAGGCCAACGAACCGTTCCGCGTGCGATCGATTGCACGCGACGAGATGCGGCTCTTTTTCGAGTGGGCCAACGGTGAGGGGTGGAACCCCGGGCGGTTCGACGGACCGTGCTTCCACGACGCCGACCCGGGCGGGATGCTCGTCGCTGAACTGCAGGGCGAACCGGTCGCGTCGATTTCGTGCGTGCGCTACCCCGACAACTTCGGGTTCGTCGGTCACTACATTGTGCGACCAGAGTTTCGGGGGCGCGGACTGGGACTGCGCTTGTGGACCGCGGGACTAGCTCGGCTCGCCGGGTGCAACGTCGGACTGGACGGCGTGCTCGATCAGGTCGCAAATTACGAACGGTCGGGCTTTCGTACTTCGCACCACCACGTTCGTTACGGTGGGAGTGTTGGCGGGGCGCCGGTGGTGATTCCTCCCGCTCTCAAACAGGTTCCACTCGATGCTGTGCCGTTCGCGGACGTGCTCGCTTACGATCGCGAGTGCTTCCCCGTGGATCGGGCCGTGTTTCTCCGAGGTTGGGTCGCGCAACCGGAGTCCGTGGCTCTCGGAGTTTTGCGTGGTGGGGCACTGGCCGGTTTCGGGATCGCGCGGGCCGCCGTCAGCGGGCACAAGATCGGGCCATTGTTTGCGGACGATGTGCAGGTGGCCGAGGTTCTTCTGCTGGGATTGGCGAAGGAAGTCGGTGGACCGGTAGTGATCGACGTCCCCGACACTTCAGTGCAGGCTTACGCGGAGCCGCTGGTCCAAGGGCTTGGGATGACGGAAGTGTTTCGCTGCGCCCGAATGTACACACGCGGTCGCCCCGCAATGGCGGACCACAAAGTGTTCGGAAACACGTCACTCGAATTGGGCTGAACTTCTGGTACCTGGGGCCACGGGCACCTTGCCCGCTCTTCTAACGATGGAGTGCGGGCGGTGTGCCCGCGATCGCAGGACTGGCTGCCTCTACTGCGCAACCCGCCACTTCTCGGTGTCGAAGAAGATCGTCGCGACGCCATCTGTTGCGGCCAAACCACTTGCGGGGATATCCGCGTGTCGGCCGATCACGACGCTGATCGCGCGCGAGTAGCCGCCCTTCGGGGTGTCGCGGAACTTCGTCAGAAGTGCCTGATCCGCGCTTACCGCATTCGGATTCGAGAGGAACGCGAACGACACGGCCGCGAGTCGTTCGTCCGCAGCGCCGCGTTCGCCGAGTTTCCAGAACAGGAGATCGGGCGTCCGCGGACCCGCGTCCGGATCGCCCTGAATGAGTACGTGGCCGAGACCGCGTTGCACCGGGACCGCCTGATCCCAGAGCCTGCGGAACTCGTGGTAGAACTCCATCACGAACGACCGCTCACGGACCTTCCGCGCCGCGGGCGGCTCCTCGGCTTCGCTCGGCGAATACGCCAGCCCCTGCGCCGCGGCGAACCGCGGGTGCATCAGGTTCAGTGCTTCAGCGACGAGAGCGAGAAACGGGTCGGTTATCAAGGTTCTCTCCAAAATCCCCGCTTGCTCTCCGGCTCGGCAGTGGAGCTTCTCGCGGGCAGAGGGAGGCAAACCGGCTCACGCGCCTGTGGGCTTGAACCCGATGGCATCGCCGGAAACGCGCAGGTACCACGCTAAGCTGGAATCCTCGTCCTCGTAAACTGTTATCTCGCACGGGTCGGTCAGAGGGACGCCGGTGAACAGATCTGCGTGCGCGTCGAATACCACCCGCATTACGTTCCGCCCGATCGCCTCCACCGTGTCCCGCCAGCCTTCTTGGTACCCGTCCCGGATCGCGTGAAGGGTCACGTCGTGACCGCCGTCATCGCGCACCCGCATATCCACCGATCCGGACAGGCTGTTGAGTAGTTCCCAACTCGGGATGGTCACGTGCTCTCCGTAGCTGGCTCGGTCGACCGTCTCGGAGTAGTCGGTTGGGTAGATGGCCCTGTTAAATTCGTAGGCCAGATTCGAGATGAGCCGAACGACCAAACGGGCGCCTTCCACCCAGAACCCGACCTCGATTGCGTTCACCGGTCGTTGAGCGAACCGCTGGGCGTAGCGGGTTGAGGCTTGGCGCACCAGGGCCGCAATGATCGGCTGCTCCTGGCGGAGGTCGTAGGTGTACACTTCGTCGGACATCGATTCGCCCCGCGCCCGTTTGCGGAAAGCGGGAATCCGTCGCGCCGGGCCCCGTGAGGCGGGTCGGTCACGACACTTTCACCCCGGCGAGGACTTCTTTCCACTTCTTGACGCGGGTCGCGTCGATGACACCATCGCGCTTGCCCGCGGCGCACGCCGAAGACCGCACCGCGAAGTAATCCGGCACAACGCCCTTGAGTTGCTTGATCTGCTCCGGGCGCAGCGAACCGCCGATGGACACGGTCGTGTAGACGCGCTTCAGTCCGTCCACCAAACCGGCGATCTCTTTCGCGGTCATGAAGTCGAGCAGCGTCTTGCCGTCCTTGCCCCACGTATCGAGCAGGAATGCCTTGAAGCGGAAGCGCTTGGCGAATTTGGCGACTTCCGCGGGCGGGACCGATTTCGCGCGCTCCCAGTCCGCGTAGGCGACTGCGACCATTTCCGTGCCAATGGGGAGTTCGCGCCGCGTATCGAGGAGGTCTTCGCCCCACCCCGGCGTCGGTGCGTACCCGGCGAGCCCCCACTTCACGTACTGGAGCGGCAGTTCGAGGTGCCAGTGGGCCTCGGTGATGGCATTGGACGACCACTCGCCGAGCGCGGCGCTCACGGAAACCTGCCCGTCGACTGCGTCGATGACGGCGGACACCACCTCGGCTTCGGCCGGGGCGAGCGCGCCCTTTGCGGGCTCTTTCACGTCAATCAGGTCGGCTCCGCCGGCCAGTGCTGCCGCAACTTCGTCCGCCGACCGCACGCTCACCAGTAGTCCGGGTGTCGCACTCATGACAGGGTGATTCCTTCCGTGAAACCAAATTCGGACTTTGAAGTACGAAATTGGAAATATTTTCCCGCCTCATTTCGGGTTCGATACTTCCAGTTTCGTGCGTCCGGCGTCTGCCGGTACCGGGTGATTCCTTCCACCGCGGGGCACAAAGTCCGTCCGGGTCGGACATGATAAGCGATTGTGCCTGCAAGTTGGAACCCGAACCCGAAAAGCCCGCCGAACTGGAATCCACGGGGCTTGTCGTGCGGGGCCAAAGTTTTCTTCCGCCCGGGAACGGCAATTCGCGCCCGTTCTTCGGATCGAGACTTGAGGGACGGGAGACGGGGGCAAAATCGGTCCGGAAATGGGGAGCGACCGAGTCTACATTTCGATTCATTTCATGCCGTACATGAAGAGGATACGCTCAGGTTCTTGCACTAAAATCGCAAGATACCTCGCAAAAGTGGTGGGTGATTCAGATGTGGCGTGAACGAGTTTCGGCTCGTCCGAAGCACATTTTTGCCAAACCTCACACCCTGAACTACAAACTAGTAGCCCCCGACTACGCACCCGTTCGTGCCGAGAGTCGGTCGGTGGTTGTGGTTTGGCTATTCAAGGCGGCCCCTACTCATGCCGGTTCGCTTGGTCAGCCAGGAAGAACTCCCACACCCGCTCAACGGGTACCGGCTGATCGAGCGCCTCGGCCGGGGCGGGTTCGGCGAAGTTTGGAAGATCGAAGCGCCGGGCGGGATGCTCAAGGCGGCCAAGTTCGTTTTCGGCGACCTCGACGCGATGGACGAGGACAGCCGCCCGGCCGAGCAGGAGCTGAAGGCGCTCGAACGGGTGAAACTGATCCGCCACCCGTACATTCTCACCCTCGAACAGTTCCGCATTATCGACGGCCAGCTCATCATCGTGATGGAGCTGGCCGACCGCAACCTCTGGGACCGGTTCCGCGAGTGCCGCGGACAGGGTCTGCCGGGCAT
Source organism: Gemmata massiliana (assembly GCA_000531095.1). Taxonomy (GTDB): domain Bacteria; phylum Planctomycetota; class Planctomycetia; order Gemmatales; family Gemmataceae; genus Gemmata; species Gemmata massiliana. The sequence continues at coordinate 288,015 of HG799467.1, forward strand.
CCCGCGCGACGAGCTTCTCCGCTACATGGACGAAGCCGCCGAGGGGCTCGATCTGATGAACAACTACTATCAGATCCAGCACCTGGACGTGAAGCCGCAGAACCTGTTCCTCATCTTCAACCACATCAAGGTCGCCGACTTCGGGCTGGCGAAGGTGCTCGAAGGCGTCCGCGCGACCGTGACCGGCGGCGTGACCCCGGTGTACGCGGCCCCCGAAACGTTCGAGGGGTGGGTGTCGCGGTTCTCCGACCAGTACAGCCTCGCGATCGTGTTCCAGGAACTGCTCACCGGGCACCGGCCGTTTAACGGAGCGAACACGCGCGCGCTGCTGATGCAGCACATCAACGGCACGCCGGACCTGAACGCCCTCCCCGTCGGGGACCGCGCCGTGATCGGGCGCGCGCTCGCCAAGAAGCCGGACGACCGGTGGCCGAGCTGCACGGAGATGATCCGCGCCCTGCGGACGAGCGGGCTGCCGCCCGCGCCCTCGACGCCGATCAGCCCCTCGCGCCCCGGCCGGTCCATACCCGGTTCGGGCGCGCCCACGATGCCGAACCCGTCCGGGCACGCGCTCGCCGACTCGATCCAGGCCACGCGGATGGCCGGCCAGGGGCAGGGGCGCCTCAACGCGGAACAGACCCCCAGCCGCGAACAGACCCCGCCGCCGACGCACCTGCCCCCGCTCATCAAGCCCGGTCAGAGCGCGAACCATACCCCGCTGCCGGCGCTCGTTCCGCCCGGCTCCGGCGCGCGGCTCGTGACCCCCGCTCCGCCGTCCACCCAGCACCCGTCTCAGACGCTCAACCGGCCCGTGGTGCTTCAGACCGGGCGCATGGGGAGCCTGGGCATCGCGCCTCCCGAGCGGTCCGGCGACGGCGCCCTGTTCCCCGCGCTCCTCGTCGCCATCGGGCAGACCGGGTACCGCGTCGCGGAACAACTCAAGCGGGTGATCGCCGACCGGTACGGTTCGGTCGAACGGGTGCCCAACGTGCGCATCCTGTACATCGACACCGACCCGGAAGCCGGTGTCCCACAAGCGCCCGACGTGCCCGCGGCGCTGACCGCGCGCGAAATCATCCCGGCCCGGCTGAACCGCTCGACCCACTACATGCAACGGGACTCGCTCTTGCCCGTCGAACAGTGGATGCCGACCGGCTCGCTCTACAAGCTCCCGCGGAACCCCGGCCCGGCCGCGGGGGTGCGCACCTTCGGCCGGCTCGCGCTCTTCGACCACTACCGCACCATCGCCCAGCGCGTGCGCCAGGAGATCGAAACGTTCCTGACCGACGACGCGCTGATGCAGGCCGATAAGGTCACGAAGCTCGGGCTGCGGACCAACCGCCCGCGCGCGTACATCGTGACGGGGCTGGCGGGCGGCACCGGCAGCGGGATGTTCCTCGACATGGCGTACCTGGTGCGCCACGAACTGCGCCAGGTCGGGTACCTGCGGCCGGAAGTGGTCGGCATGTTCTTCGTGCCGCCGGCGGACGTGACGGCGCCGCGCTCGACGGCGCTGGCGAACACCTACGCGGCGCTGTCCGAGTTGCACCACTTCCAGGCGCGGAAGTCCCGGTACCAGACGACGTTCGACAAGTCCGAAGCCCCGGTCACCGACAGCGAGCCGCCGTTCGCGCGGACGATGGTGGCGCAGCTCCCGAAGGCGGTGAGCGCGGACGGCGCGCGCCCGGTGCTCGCGGCTGCGGCGCGCGTCCTGTACCACGAGCTGCTCACACCGGCCGGGCGCGTGGCTGATGAAGGGCGCGACGTGTACCGCCACGCCTACCCGACCGATACGCCCTCGTGCCAGACGTTCGGCCTGTTCCGGCTGAGTTGGCCGCGCCCGGAGGTACTCGGCGCGGCGACCCGGCGCTTCGCGCAGCGGCAGCTCCAGCGCTGGACCGGTCGGGACGCGGGCCACCTGCGCGAACACATCGCCGGCTGGCTCGGCCAGCAGTGGGCCGATCGGAAGCTGTCGTTCGAGTCCATCGTCGAATCGCTCCACGAGGCCGCGCGCGACAGTTTGCGCGAGGACCCCGAGCGCGTCTTCGATGCGTTCATCGACCCGCTGCGCACGCGCACGCCGTCCGGCGGGCGGTTGGACGCGACGTCCGCGTGCGCGGTCCTCGACCAGCTCATCAAACTGGTCGGCAAACCGGACTGCGAGAACGACCCGCAGCCGAGCTCGCTCCAGGCCGCGATGAGCGCCCGGTTCGAGGGGCTGGTGAAGGAAACCGAGGGGCACATCTCGGTGATGGCCGCGACGTTCCTGGAAGTGCCGCAGTACCGCTTGCCGGGCGCGGAAGAAGCCGTGCGGCAGATGAGCGAGAAGCTGAAAACGCAGGTGGAAGCGCTGGAGCCGGTGCGCGCCGACCTCAACAAAGAGGTCGGTGCGATCTACGGGCGCCTGTTGCAGGCGATCGGCGGGTTGGGGAGCACGGGACTCAGTGCGATGACGCGCAAGGTGAACGCGGCCGACGTCACCGACCTGATGCGCCAGTACACCAAGAAGCGCCTGCAACTGCACGTGCTCGACCTGGCGCTGTCCGTGTTCCGCAAGCTCGCGGGCAACGCCCCCGAGTACCTGCGCGAGATCAACTTCTGCCGGTCCACGCTGAGCGAAATGCACGCGGCCCTCACGCGGCTCGGGGCGTCGGCCAACGCGGACGCTTCGCCGGGCAAGCTGATCCTCCCGGACGGGTGCAAGAACCTGGACGAGGCCGCCGACCAGTTCCTCGCCGCGCTCGCGCCCGAAGACCTGCTCGCGTTCGACCAGTCGCTCCAGAAGGACATCACGCGCAAGTTCCGCGGGCTGGGCAACGTATGCCTCAAGCCGCTCGAAAAGGGACCGGTGTTCCGCGACATGCTGCTGAACAAGGCCCGCGACTTCCTCGACGCGCGCCTCGACCACTCCGACCCGGCCACGGTGTTTTTCCGCTCGCGCTCGGAGAACGGTACCGCACAGCCGCTGTTGGGTGAGGCATTTGAAGAGGCGGCTCCGGACCTCGTGCCGAACGTGTACCCGCGGCCCTACGAGATGGTGGTGCTGGCCGCCCCGACCGGGGCCGACGGGGAACGGCTGCAGGAACTCGCCAAGGTCGTGCTCCCCAACACGGAGTTCGTCGGCGCGCCGTTACCGGACGACATCTGCTTCTACCGTGAGTTCCCGCAACTCACGTTGACGGACCTCCCGCAGTTGGGCGATTACGCGCGTGAAGCGTACCAGCTCATGAAGGTGGGCGGGAACTCTTCGCACTCGCGCATGGATGTACCCTGGCAGCCGCCGGGAATGTCCGGAATGTAGGAACAACTCCGCTTTAATGAGAGACGTCACGCGCTACCCGCTTGTAAACACTTGCGGTTCGCCCATACATTGGCGAACCACGAGTGCTACAGCGGGTAGAGCTATTCTGGGTCGCGAGCGATGCGTCAAATCTCGGGGTACCCGCTGTGGGTCGGGAGCGTCGCGGATATCCGTGACCTTCGCGGTGTGCTGTCTGCGGGGATCGAAGCGGTCGTTGATCTCGCGCTGAACGAACCCGTCGCCACTGTCACGCGGGAGTTGGTGTACTGCCGGTTCCCGCTGGTCGACGGCGCGGGGAACCCGCACTGGGTGCTGCGTGCTGCGGTAGAAGCGGTCGCCGGGTTCGTGCGGGCCGGGGTTCCCACGCTTGTGTTTTGCGGTGCCGGGATGAGCCGGTCGCCAACGATCGCCGCCGCCGCACTTTCGGTCGCGAGTAATCGAATGCCGGGCGAGTGCTTGGAACTCGTTACGGGCACAGGACCGCACGACGTTTCGGCCGGCTTATGGAACGATGTTATTGCGGCACTTCGACGGGACTGATCGCGTTTCCTCCGCTCCCGCGCAATATCAGTACAATGATTTCTATTCTCTTTCGCGGGGTAGGAGCGTTTTTGCAATGGCTGATATTCGAGGATTTCGTGGGTTCCGGTACGATTTGGGCTCCGTTGGGACGCTCTCCGATGTGGTCGCGCCGCCGTATGACGTGATCGATCCCGCGCTCCAGCAGAAACTCTACGACAGCAGCCCGTACAACGCGATCCGCCTCGAACTCACCCGCGACGAACCGGGCGACGACGAGCAAACGAACAAGTACACCCGCGCCGGCAACACCCTCCGCGAATGGGTCGTCGAGAACGCCGTGCGCCAGGACACGGCGCGCGGGCTGTACGTGTACGAACAGGAGTACACCGTCGAGGGGCAGACGTTCGTGCGCCGCGGGTTCCTGGCCCGCGTGCGGCTCGAACCGTTCGGCAGCGGGAAGATCTACCCGCACGAACAAACGATGTCCGGTCCGAAGGAAGACCGGCTGAAGCTCTACCGCGCGACCGGTTCAACCTGTCGCCGATCTTCGGCCTGTACCGGACGACGGCACCGTGTTCGCGCCGCTGGAGCAAACTCATCCGGTCCGCGCCGCCGATCGTCGCGCGCGACCACCTCGGTGTCATTAACCGCCTCTGGGTGGTCACCGACTCCGCGACCATCAGCAAAGTGATCGGCGCGATGGGGCCGAAACCGGTGTACATCGCGGACGGGCACCACCGCTACGAAACCGGCCTGAAGTACCTCGAAGAACGGCGCGCGGCCGGCGAAGTGGCCGACGACGAGGCCGCGCCGAACTTCTGCTTGATGATGCTCGTCGGGATGAGCGACCCGGGCCTGCTCATTCTGCCGACACACCGGCTCGTGAGCGGGTTGGCCGCGGACCTCACCGCGCCGCAACTGGAGGGCGTACTCGCGGAGCACTTCGACGTCCTGGAACGCACCGATACGAACGCGCAAGCCGCGTGGGAACACGTGCTGATGGACGGGTCGCAGTCCACGTTCGCGTTCGGGACCGTGGCCGACGGCCTGTGGACGGTCGCGAAGCTCCGCGACAAGGACGTAATGGCGTCGCTGGCCCCGGACCAGAGCGAGGACTGGCGCGAACTGGGCGTGAGCATCCTGCACAAGCTCGTGCTCGATCGCTTGCTCCGGGACAAGATCGGCGGGACGCCAGTTTGCAAATACGTTCACCTTCTGAGCGAGGTGACCGACGCGACCGCGAAGAAGGAGTGCCAGCTCGCGTGCCTCGTGCCGCCGGTGGGAATGAGCCACGTCGAGCAGATCTCGGAGCACGGCGAGAAGATGCCGCCGAAGTCGACGTACTTCTACCCGAAGTTGCTTACCGGGCTGGTGTTCAATTCGCTCAAGAAGGACTAAAACCGTGGCCCGCACGCGACCCGGCGCGCCGGACGAGGACGACGAAGACGAGTTCGACGGCGACGATTACGACGCCGAGACCGACTACGACCCGGAAGACCCGGAGACCTATCCGGCCGGGTTGTACGTCGACGACTCGCGCGCGTTCGTACCGTGCCCGTACTGTCGCGCCGAGATCGACGAGGAAGCGGAGCAGTGCCTGAAGTGCGGGATGTTCGTCTCCCGGGAAGACGCACCGAGCGACCGAAAGTCGCCGGTGTGGATCGTGCTCATGGTGCTCGCGCTGCTCGCGGTAATGGCAATGGCCCTGGGCTGAACCGGGCGTTTCAGATCACCGTTTGTCAGATCGCAATACGCACGTCTACCACGTCCAATCGACGCGGTAGACGTGTACCATCAATCAAAGCCAAGAGGCAGAACGCGCAAAAGACGACGAACGTGCCACCGCGTTACGGGATTTGGTGTTGGAGCCACAAAAAGCGGAATCCGAACCGACAGCACCGGTGCAGCAGAAGGCTGCGGCGCGGAAACGTGGCGGCAGTTCTAGAGCAAAATACTTCCCGCCAAATGCGAAAGTGGTAGGTCGACTACGGCGACAAGAGGCTCCTCAGATGGCCGACGCTCCCGACTTCGAGATCCTACCCGCTGGCGAGATGCGGAAGAAGTATGGGCTAACAGTCAACAACCGGCAGACAATCCGATTAGATCCGGTCGAGGTGCCGGAGCGGTTGCGGCACCTCATTCCGATCGCTGAGCGGTTCGGTATCTCGGACGATTTAATCCGAGCGGATTTCATAGCGAAAGCCCTTCCCGCAGAGTTGGCTGAACTCCGGCGTATGGTTCAGGAATTCGCGGTCCCCTTGGACGACTGGTTGGCTGGGCCTGCTGCGGATGGCCCCAGCTTCTCTGCCGAGTACATCGCCTTCACGTGTATGAGGATGGCTGCGGACGGCTGCTGAGGGATGATCTCTTCTGAAAAACTTTCACTTTCTTGGCAGTATTCAGATGTTGCCGCCTACCACGTCCAATCGACGCGGTAGACGTGGTTCGCTTTGGGACCGGGGATCTCCCAGTACAGCCAACTCTTGTCCTCGGCCGCGACGGTGATGAGCGGGCCGGTGTACGGGCGCGGGTCTTCGCGCTTCGTCGGGTCTTCGCGCTTCGTCGGTGCGTAGAAGAACTTGTGCTCGCGGAACGGGCGGTTCTCGGGGAACAGCACCAGCATGGACGCCTTCACCGAACCCTCGTAGCCGATCACCCCGAACCACTGTTCGTTGAGCGACTGGAGCGAGTTCCAGTACGTGCTGGTGTACCTCAGCGTGAACTCCTGCTTCACCGGGATGTCGCGCACGTCGAGTACGAGCTGTCGCACTTTCATCGCCTGGTCGCCCACGAAACCGGGGCGCTCCGTGCTGAACGCGCGGGCCTTCTTGGGCGTCGGCAGCACCGCACGGTTGACCACGTCGCGCCCCGTCGTCCGCGTTTCGATGCGCAGTTCGTCGGCCGGGGTGATTTTCATCATCTCGCGCCGGGTGAAGTACACCACCGAGCACTCGTCGTTCGGGTCGTTCGGGTCCAGTTGCTTCCACCCGCGCATGTCGATGACCCGTTCGTCCTTGAACACGTTGAACCGCGAGTAGTCCGTTGGCGGCAGTTCGGCGTGCGCCGCCAACTTGTGCGGCGACGTGCGGTCCGGTTTGGGTTCCGCGAGTCGGAGCGCGCGGACCTGATTGGCTACCTCTTGGCGCAAGAGCACCAACGCGGCGTCCGGTTCCTTGGTTTTTCCCGAGTCGGCGTTCGCGACGGGCGTATCCGGTGGTTGGGGCTGTTGGCGGTTCAGTGGGGACGGGAGGAGCCACGCGGCGAGGATCAGTACGACGAGTACGCTGACGGCGGCGACCGGGCGCCACCACCGGTGGGCCAGCTTCGTGCTCGTGTACCACAACCCGGTGCGCGGGCCGAGGAGCACTTCGCCGTTGAGGTACCGCTGGAGGTCGTCGGCCAGCGCCGCGGCGCTCGCGTACCGTTCGTGTGGTTCCTTTGCCAAACACTTCTGGCAGATCAAGTCGAGGTCGCGGGGCACACCGGGGGCGCGGCGCGTGGCCAACTCTGGTTCGTCGCTAATCACCTGCCGAATCACGGACCAAACATCGCGGCCCTTGAAGGGCACGGACCCGCACAGACACTCGTACAGGATGACGCCCAGTGCGTACACGTCGGACGCCGGGCCGATGTTCTTCGTCTCGCCCTTCGCTTGTTCGGGCGACATGTAGGCCGGCGTACCCATCACGGCGCCGGTCTGCGTGAGTTCGGCGCCGTCGCGCTTCGCCAGTCCGAAGTCCATGACCTTCGGCTCGCCCCACGGTTCCGAAGTGGCGTCGCGTGAATCGAGCAACACGTTGTGCGGTTTGAGGTCACGGTGAACGATCCCGCGGTCGTGGGCGGCTTGTACGCCGCGCGCGATCTTGACCACGAGTTCCGCCGCCGCGCGCGGGGCCATCTTCCCGGACGCGCGGAGGCGCTGGGCGAGGCTCCCGCCCTCCAGACACTCCATCGCCATGTACGGGCACCCGTGTGCCTCGCCACTGTCGAAGATCTGAATCACGTTCGCGTGGCGAATATCGGCGACCGCCTGGGCTTCCGTGACGAACCGGGCGATGTCGCGCGCGTCGGCGTGCCCGCTGTTCAGAACCATCTTGAGCGCGACGACGCGGTTCAGCTTGAGGTGCCGGGCCTTGTACACGACCCCCATCCCCCCGCGCCCGAGTTCGCCGATGATCTCGTAGCCCGCGATGGCGCTCCCTGGACCCGGTGGCGCGATCGTGGCCGTCACGCGCTGGATCTGGTCGGGCGTCTGCGCGAGCGTTTCGGCGTGCGGCGCGGACTCGATGCTGCTCATCGCGGAAGCGACGGCAGTGACGGTCGGGTCGCCGGAGGGCACGACGGCTCGCGGAGCCTGTTGGGTTTCGTCGCTCATAAAGCCGGTGCGCAGGAGCAAAAGGCGGTACGAGTCACTTTAGCTTGTTTTGTGGGGCCGCGATAGGAGAACCGCCCGCATTACTTCTCACGCGACAGCGGAACGTGGCCCTTAAAACGCCACGTCGAACACCCATTCGGAGCGCCGACCGGCGGCTCACCAAACTCCGGCCGCAAATGCGATGGCGGCGCTGTCACATCTCCGAGGAACGCCTTCGTGGGTTCATGGATAAGGCCACCAAAACTAATTCGGAATCTCGTTCGAGCGACCTGAAAGATCGGTCGCGAGTACGCCGTAGAAAGGGGGCCGGTGAGGTGCCCGCTCGTGTGAGTTCGCGGCACCGATACTACGCGAGATTCTCACCAAACAGGGGGGTGTATGCCTTACACGTTGCCAAAAACGCTGCCCGCCGAATTACTCATTAACGGCAAGTCGTACAAGCTCGTGACCCCGAAGGAATCGGTCCGGCGCAAGGTCTGCAAAAGCAACAAGGACGGCTGGTTCTATTACTTCAATAAAGCGGTCGTGGACGGGCCGACTCTCGCCATTGGCAACAAGCGGCACTTCTCCGTGAAGAACGCGAAGGAGAACCGCTCCGTTCATATCTCAATGAAGTCGCACGGTACAACCGGGCCGAAGCGCGACAACATTATGATTTGGTACCGGTACGACAAACAGTGGACCGGGAACACGACCGAGGAGGCGGGTTGGGGGCGCACGAGTTTCCCCCACATGGACAAGAACCGGGTGGACAAGGCGGTCGATATGTTGACCGCGTTCCTGGAAGCGATGACCGCCGCCGCGGAGGGGAGGGCCGTGGCGGTGACACCGTGCCTGAGTCCGCCGCTCTCGACGATCCCGCTCATCTCCTCCAAGGAGTGGGAAGACTTCCAACCGGAAGAAGAGACGTTCACGACCTCGGTTGCGACCACGACGCCCACGAAGTCGGAAACCGCTGACTTCGACGACTGGGAGGCCGCGGCAGACGCTATGGGCATTACGGGTGGTAAGTAGTCCGGTCGCGGGACGAGATAGGTGGATGTCGTTTCAGCCGGTGTGAGCCGGCTGTTCGCCCGGACGCTTCCGTGCGGTAATCGCTTATGCGGTGCGTGAATCGGGCCTGCGTGTCATTGCTATTGTCCGCAGCGAACACCTACCGACCGGTCAGTGCTTCGCGGGGGTGTGGGGCTTGCTGACGAGGGGTAACGCCCATTACCCACGACGGAGCGTCGCCGGGGGGAAACATGGCGACCGCGGTGATAACGGAATCGCCCTTTGGTGATTTCCGGAAACTGACGCACGCGCCTTTTTTCTTGTAGATGTAGTCGATTTTGACTTCGACCTTCTCTTCCGGCTCGTCGACGGGAAGGCGGAAGGTGACTTCCGGTTTGCCGAGTTTCTTCTCCACCGCGGTTATATCGTTGTCGAACGATAACTCCTCCGGGAGTTCGCCGACGTAACGCTTGTAGTCCGACGCCTTGTCGTTGAACATCCAAGCGGTGTGTAGGACGCTGTGGCAAAATGCCAGTTCCAGCCCCTTCGACTTCCACCGGAGAGAGAAGAACTTTTCCTCCACGTTCTCGCGAACGTCCTGGTTCCAAAACTCGTAGTGGATTACCGGGTCTTCACCCATGTTGCGGCCGACGGCCCGCATTTCTTTACTCAGATGGCTTTTCCCAATCGCTTGCCTCACCGTCTGCGCACTCGGCCGCGGAGAATCTTTGGGTACCGGGGCGGCGACGATAGTTGTGGCGAACAGAAACACGCACGAAATACGGAGCACGGTTCGCCCCCTCAAAAGGTTCTGCGCTAACGGGCACCGCGCGCGGTTTATGGGTGCCGAAGTGATAGTTTACTCGGACATAAACTCAGTTTGATAGTGAATTATTAAGGTCGCAGTGGCGGGTGCAAATAACAAATCCCGACGGGAAATACCCGCCGGGATTTGAATGTTATGTTCCGCACCGTTCAATCGTGCGTTTCGAGCCGGTGGAGGATCTCGTCGAGCAGGGCGGGGCCGGTTTTGCGGTACGCGGCCTCGTGCGGGCACGCCTGCACGCAGTACGGTTCGTCGCCGTTGCACAGGTCGCAGTTCACCGCGCGCCGGGCCGCGGTCATGTACGGGTTGCCGCCGGGAACGTCGGCCGCGGCCGGATTCGGGGTGCCACGCGGCACCATGTGAATCGCCCCGTAGGGGCAGTTCCGTTCGCACAGCCCGCACCCGATGCAGTGGTTCTCGATGACCACTTCCAGGTGGTTCCCGCGCCGGTGGATCGCGTCCACCGGGCACCCCTCCATGCAGTACGGCTTGTGGCACGACCGGCACGAGGTCGCCACCAGGAAGTCGCCGAACCGCAGCCCCTCGCGCAGCAGGCGGGCGTTGCCATCATGGGAGTCGGCACAGGCGCGGGTACACTCGTCGCACCGGGTGCAACTCTTCAGGTCGAGCACCAGGAGCTTCTGGCCCTGGTACAAGCCCTGGCGGACGTAGTCGCGGAGCACCGCGGGCGGTGGGGCTTTCTCGACCCCGGGCACCGCGGGGCGCGGGGCGGACTTCATGCCGTCCTTGAGCGCCGGGAACCGGTCGCAGAGTTTGCGGAACACGGGACCGGGCACGCGCACGACCTCGACCGGATCGAGCGCGGCGATGGTCGCGGTGCGGGTGCCGGGGCGATCGGACAGGAGGCCCGTTTCGCCGAACCCGTCGCCGACGGACAGGATGCGGAGCACCTGTTCGCCGCCCCCGGCCGTGGTGAAGACGCGCACGGTGCCGAGCCGGATGATGTAGAACGCGGCGGCCGTGTCGCCCTCGGCAATGATCGTTTCGCCCGCGGCGACGCGCCCGAACTGCACGCCCTCGGTGAGCAGGAACGTGACCGCCTGCTGGCGCTCCATCGTGTCGAGCAACTGGAAGAGGCGCCCGCTCTGCACGCCCGTCTGGATCGCGCGCAGGGTGTACATTTCCTGAATGTCTTCCCGCGCGGACGCGGCCCGCTGCATCATGTCGAGCATGTTGCGGGTGATTTCGTACACGATGACCGGCCCGGACCGCGTGGGGTGCGGGGTGACGGTGGGCCAGCCGTTCTCGTCGGTCCCGAGCACGAGTTCACGGTTATCCGTCTCCGCGACGCCGATCACGCTCGCGACGCGCGGGCGCTGGGTGACGCACGTCATTTCCCCGAGTACCAGTTCGTCGCCCATCGCGACCTTCACGAGATCGCCGTACCCGGCCGCCTTCGTGTTGCTGGCCTTCTTGCCGAACAAGCTCGCGAAGAACCCGGGCTTCTGGGTTTGTACCGCGCCGCGGACGTAGATCTCGAACGTGCCCGAGCCTTGCAGCAGGAACGCGGTGCTCCCGTACTCGCCCTCCTCGCACAGCACCTTCTTTTCGCCCGGGGCGATCTCCCACTTGCGGACCGCGCCCTCGTTCCACTTCAGGTACGAGTACGGGATCGAGCGGAACGGGAACACGACCCGCGGGCCGCGCGTGGGGCTCTCGTAGAGCAGCCAGACCTGCTGCATCTCGTCGGCGGTGAGGAACCCGGACGACTTCGGGAACGACGTGTTCGGGTTCACCGGGATCTGCTCCGGCGAGTCCTCCCAGGCCCGCGGGCGCACGCGGCGCCGCAGCGAGAGCGCACCGGTCGGGCAACTGTTCATGCACTCGCCGCACTGCACGCAGGTTGAGTCGCGCATGATCGAGTCGAGGTCGAAGCTGATGCGCGTGCCGTACCCCTTGCCCGTGTGCCCGATCACCTTGAACGGCTTCACTTCCGAGCACGCACGCACGCACCGGTCGCACAGGATGCATCGGTCGTGGTCCACCACCACGGTGCGCGACGAGTACGGGTAGTTGTCGTCAATCAGTGCGTTCCACTCTTCCCACGCGGGGCGCAGGTCGGACCGCTCCTCGTTCAGTTCTTTCGCTTCGAGGGTGGGGAGTAGCGGCAGTTCGATGCGCCGGGATTTGGGGATCGCTTCCTGCGCGGTGTTGCGGCTGGGCAGTTCCGGGGCGCGCTGGAGGCTGTCGCGAACTTTGAATTCTACCTCGTCGTCGCGGACCTCGATCACGCCGAGGGACCGTGCCACCGTGCTCAGTTCGTCTTCATAACGGCGGGTCGGGGTGAGCGGCTCATGGCAGTGGTCCGCGACCAGGAACTCGGCGAGCATGCGGATGGACGAGTTCACGTCGCCCGCGGCGCGCTCGATCACCTTTTCGTCGGCCGTGGTGCGCTTCTCCGGGTTGTAGCCCCACATCCCGGCGCGCGTGGTGACCACCATGTTCGTTTCGATGCGGTGCTGGCACGCGGGCACCAGCTTGCGCCCGGCCGTTAACTTGCCGCGCTTCATGCTGCTGATGTGGACCGAGCACATGCGGCACACGGCCACCGGCGCGACGTGGCGCTGGTGGCACAGCACGGGGATGCGGCTCTTGAGTTCCTCGTCGGACCACAGACCCTGTTCGACGAGCGCGGCCGCGGCGTCGTAGATGGTCGTGGTGCGCGGGATCTCCTTACCGTCCGCGTCGCGGAGCACGTTGCCCTGGGAGTCGGTCTTCGGAACCGCGCGCGGCACCTCGACCGCGTACCCGTCGATGACGATGGTCACCAGGTCGTTGAAGCGGTCGCGCGTTTCCTTCTCGCGGCGCACGAGGACGTCGTTGTCGTCGCGGGCGAAGAGGGATTCCTCTTCGCGGCCGAGAGAGATATCGGGATCGGCGAAGTCGGGCATGGTGGAAACTCACGCGGGCGCTGAACGAGTTCGGCGATTCCGGACGGTCGGGCTTTTCTGATTGTGGCACAGGCCTCTGGCCTGTGTTGCGGTTCCACAGGCCAGAGGCCTGTGCCACGGAAACAAGGCTGGTGCGCTCTCGTCGCCTCAGCCCCGCGGCTTCTTCTGGGTGTCTTCCATGAAGTACGAGAGCGCGGTGGCGAGCGGGATGGGTGCGACGTACCCCAACCCGCAGATCGACGTTAGCTGCAACGTCTTGGTGATTTCCTTTACGTCGGACTTGATGCGCTCGGCCTCCTCCCCGGCGACCGGCTTGCCGGAGTCGCGGCGCGTGAGGAGCTCCTGACCGATCTGCACCAGCTTCTGCGACCCGAGCCGGCACGGGATGCACTTGCCGCACGACTCGTTGCGGTAGAACTCGGTGTAGTTCACTGCTTGGTCGAGCAGGTCCACGTTGCCCGCGTAGACGGCGATCGCGGCGCCGAGCATCGGCTCGACCGGGAACCGTAGGGCGCCGTTCATGTGGCGGAAGAAGTTCAGGTCGAGCGGCACCTTCAGCAGGTCGAGTTCCGTTGCGCCCATCGGGATGTGGGTGCGGAGGAACCACGCCATGTAGTCGGCGTCCTGTGCGGAGCGCTCGCGGATCTTGGCGACCGCGTCCGCGCGCTTCTTCTCATCGAACTTCGGGTCGATGGGGATCTTTGCGGGTAACAGCCCACCGGACGGACCGGATGCCGCGACCGCCCGGAGCGGCCCCGTGATCCCGCCGCAATACTTGTCGCCGGTGAACAGCTCACCCAGCGTCAGGCCAACCGCGACCTCGTAAACCCCGGGCCGGGCCACGTCGCCGCTCACGGAGAACAACCGGCGCCCGCCGAACTTGATCTTCGGGTCCGCGGCCAGGCGCCACCCGCCCATCTCGTACTTGTCGCCGCCGAACAGCACGATGCCCGGCGCCCAGGCGAGCGTCTCCACGTTGTTCACGACCGTGGGTCGGTCGCGCAGGCCGTTGGTTGTCAGTTCGGGCGGACGGTTGCGGGGCTGCCCGCGCCGGTCCTCCATTGCTTCGATGAGCGCGGACTGTTCACCGCAAATGTACCCACCGGGGCTTTCAAACACCTCGACCGAGAAGTTGCGCCCGGAGCCGAAGATGTTCTCGCCGCACGCGCCCATCTCGCGCGCCCGCTCGATCTCCTCGCGAACCGCGTGGATCTGTTCGTGGTACTCGTGGCGGATGAAGATGTATCCGGCCGATCCGCCGGTCATGAGGCCCGCGAGGATCACACCCTCCACAACGAGGTGCGGCATCCGCAGCAAAATCTCGCGGTCCTTGAACGTGCCCGGCTCGCTCTCGTCGCCGTTGCACACGACATACTTTTCCGTCCCCGACTCACGCCACACGTCGAGCCACTTCTGGTACGCGGGCGCGCCGGCCCCGCCCATCCCGAGCAGGTTGGACGTCTTCAGTTCCCACAGCAGCGGGTGGAACCGCTGGACGTAGTTCTCCAGATCCTTACCGCCCATGTCGCGGGGCGGGGGCACGAGCGGCCGGATCAGTTTCGACAGGTAATCGGTGAAGCGCTTGATGGCACGGTAGTCGCGGGGCCAGCGCTGGCGCCCGTACACGTCCAGCGACCAGCCGGCCGCGGGAAGGGGAGGGTGGGCGTTGTCGCCGTCGGATGGAGGAGTCGTGTATCCGCGGTTCGAGTTCGTGTGCGGGGGGTATTCGGCGTCCGGGTCGGGAGCGGGTGGGTCGCGGTCGTCGGCCAGCGCGCGGAGCACCTCTTCCAGATCCTGACCCGGGCGGTTCGCGTACACCCAGGCGTGAACGTCCTCGGGCATCGGGCGCTTCTCGACCCAGACGGCCGGCGCGCGGTCGCACCGGCCCAAGCACGACACGCCCTCGACGCAGATCTTCTTCCCGGTGCGCTCCGACAGTTCGGCCGCGAGTACGGGCAATCCGGTCCGCTCGTTCAGGAGCGCTGCGGACCCGCGCAGGTGACACGTCATGTCGCGGCAGACGCGCATCTCGATGTCGGGCGGGTTGGTCCGTTCGAGCTTGAACGCGGGGAAGAAGCTGCTCACCTCTTCCAGCCGGTACATTGGCACGTCGATTTCGCGCGAAAGCTCCTTCAGCTCCTTATCGGGAAGGAAGCCGAACCGGTTTTGGATGTCGCGGAGCCGCTGGACGATCATCGAAGAACCTGATGGTTGGCGCCTGGAGTTCCAGAGAGCAGACGTCCGAAGACTCTGCCCTCTGCTACTTACTGCTGCCCTTGAGCCAGTTGAGCAGGTCGAGCGGTTTGCTCGCGTCCCGGGCCGGGGCGCCGCGCCCCTGGAGCGGGTGGTCGCCGTTGTGGTAGCGGTGGCAGTCGGTGCAGTTGTGCCGCGCGCCGCCGCCCAGGACGTCCGGGCTGTCGGACACCTTGATCTTCGTGCCGAGCGGCGAGTGGCACGCTCGGCAGGTGTTGATGCCCACGATCTGCACCGGCTCCGGTTTGTCCGCTTCCACCTTGGAGATGTAGTCGGCGCCCGTCCCCGGGTGGCACGTCGCGCACGTCGTTCCGCGGTGCGAAGCGTGGTTGAACTTCGCGTGCTTGAACCAGACCGTACGGTCCGGGACGGCCGTGACGCGGGGCTTGGCCTTTCCGTCGCCCGGCGTCATGGTGTGACACTTCGCGCAGCTTCCGGCAGGTTCAAAGAGCAGCCCCTCCGCGAGTCCGGCGAGCCGCTCGGCTTCTTGCCCCAAAGTGCGCGGAGCGAGGTTCTTCGGGGGCGCGTCGAGCTTGCCACCGAGTTCGGGCGGCGCGTTCAGGGCCGGGTGCCCGCTGTCGCTCAGCCCCTTCAGGTAGCCGGCTTTCAGATCAGCGATGAGGTCGGTCGGTTGCTTGCGGTGCGGCACATCGAACCGCGGCACTTCAAACTTCTTTCCGTTGGCTTCGCTCACGCCCTCGTTCGCCTTCTGCGGGTGGCACGAGCGGCAGTGGGCCTCGAAGTTGACAGGGAGGAAGTACGCGCCCTCGGCACGCGGGGGGAGCAGGGCACGGGTCGGATCGTCCTTCGCGAGCGTGTCCTTGAGCGAGTTAAAGCCGGGGGAACCCACGCCCGAATCGAGCGCGTGGCAGGAGGCGCACTGGAGTTGCACCTTTACGTCGTCGGCCGCGCCGGGGGCGAACCGGGTAACGGCCGCGTCCCCGCCCAGTTCGCGGAGCCGCTTCACCGTCATCGCTTCTTTTCCGTCGGCCGTGTACGCCTGACCGGGGTTCATGTGGATGGCGTGGCTGAACTTGAGCGTGCGCGGGTTCGCGGAAGTGTCCAGCGAGCGGAACTCGGGGTGGTCCTTCACGAAGTTCGTGATCTCGTTCTGGTACGGTTCGCCGGCCTTGGACTTGTTCGACTCGTGCCACTTGCCGAGGTTCTCGTGGCACTGGTTACAGTCCTTGTCGGCCAATCGCACGAGCGAACTCAACCGCCCGTTGTGGTCGTGGTGGCAGTTGGAGCAGCGGTCGTGGAACGCACGGGCGCCCGCGTTCGCGGAGTCGTGGTGGCCGGGGCCGGAGTGACACTTTTCGCACGTCAGGTCGTGCCGGCGGTCGCGCGCGTTGAAGACGGACACCGGCCCCAGGTCTTTCAGCCCGTGGGCGACGTGGCACGCGGCACAATTGTCGTCGAAGGAAGCGTGCGGGTTCGAGAGCGGCCCGTGCGAGTGCGCGTACTGAACGCGCTGGACCGGCTGAACGACGTCCACCGCGGCCCACGCGCCGGCGGCGAGTAGAGCCATCCAACCGAGGGCGATCTTCCCGCGGCGCAGCGCGTCCGGCCGGCGGAAGTAGCCGCGCTTCCCGGTGAACCGGTCCGACAGGTCGCGACTTGGTGAACGAGGCATCTTGCACCCAGAAACAGTAAACAGTGTTCGGCGCGCTGGTGCCTGCGAGAGCACGGTGTAACGAGTTTAACCCGGCCCGAGCACCGAAAACCGTATACGGAACACGAATCACCAATATTTCAGCGCCCGGACCGCGTGGAGAACCATCAGCGCGGTCATCGCCACCGAGAGCGGCAGGTGGACGAGGAGCCAGTTGTGCAGCCAGAAGTACAACTGGGCCTGCGCGTCCCACCGGCGCCGCAAGTTGGCCAGTTCCTGGAGCCGGTCGAGGTCGTTGCGGGCCTCGGGCGGGACCGCTTCGCGGAGCCGGGCGAACCGGCGCTCAGCCTCGGCCGGGGCCGTTAGCGGCGAGCGCGAGTGACTGCCCCGTTGCAGGTACGGCAGGAGTACGTCGTCGCGGAACGCTTCGAGTTCGACCGCGAGCGGCCCGCCGATGATCGGGTCGACCGCTTCCGCTTCCGGGGGAACGGTCGTCAGCCCGGTCACGATGCGGCGGGCCTCGTCCGCGTGGTACTCGCCGAGGCGATCGATCTGCGAAGCGATCGTTTCACCCGGGATGTCCGCGAGCATCTTCTGCGGGAGCCACTGCTGCATGATGAGCCCCCACACGCCACTGAACGTGACGAGCAGGAACAGCACCAGCGTGACCGTGGCGAGCGGCCCCCCGAACCCGAAGCCCGCGTGGATCAGAATAACCGGCAGGCAGATCAGCCCCATCCAGATGTGGAGCCGCATCCACAGCCGCGTGCGGCCCAGGCGCCACCGGCGCCACCGCTTGCGGAGGACAATCGCCATCTCGAAGAACACGATGGCCCCGCCCACCACGCCGCACAGGACGCCGAACCCGCTGCTCGGCAGGGGCGGCCAGTCCCACAGCGTGACCAGCGCGCCGAGCCGGGCGAGGATCACCCCGATGAGGGTGACCCCGACGGTGGCGATCACGATCGTGGTGATGCGCCGCTGCACGGTCTTCGTCTTGCCGAGAAGCACTCGCCGCTCCGGTTAGTTCGTTGCGCCTTGGGGTTAGGTTCAGGATAGTAACCCACTCAAACGGAGCGGTCAACATTCCAGAATCCGGGTTTCCGGGTCAGTGACACCGGGCCGTCACTCCAGTCGGATTGCGCCGTCCATCCCGTTACGGTCCGTACCTTAGAACTCACTTTGACGATTTTCTCGTCTTGTTTGAATTTATTTGCCCGCACGCGGGGCAAAGAGGCCCTATGGTCGGAACTTGAAGGGCATTGGAGCCGAAAATGGCTCTTTTGTTGTGTGAAGAACCGGTGCTTGGTGTGCCGCCGCGGACGGTGCATACTCTGAAGCCGGGTGAACACTCTGGCCGAATGACCAGTAAATGCCGAGGAGAGGTGGCCCGGTCCGGGATTTTGACATCAGGTGTTGATGACGGGCGTGGTGGCTTGCACCTACCCACCGCCCTTGCGGGCGGGGTTCACCAGGGGCGTGGCGGGGTGCCACGGGTGATGGGACTACCGGTTTTGCCAAAGTGCGGTGAACCCCGCCCGCAAGGGCGGTGGGTGGCAGACGCCCGTTGCAGGTGACCCGCACTCGTTGTTGGCGAATGTTAGCTACCGTACACGGTTGCCAGAACGCCGAGATGGTGCCAAAGTACAGGAAATATTAGGAATTGGAGCCCTCTCGACGGACCGATGCGGCTCCCGTGGCCCGGAAAGGTTAGCAATTGTTAGCCGGGGGCGGACCGGTCGGAACGGAGGGCGGCTTCAGTTTGATTTTGCACTTAACGTGCGATCACGGGTGAAGTGTTCGTGTTGAATGGTGCTTGCCGTTGCACCCGAAAACGCCGAACATGGTGAACGCGCCGGCCGGCGCATCGTAGCTCGCGGGTTTCTCAAACACTGACCCACATTCTCGGCTGACAATGAATCTCAGCGCGCGTACAGTTGCTCTCACGCTAGCCGGAGTGATCCCCGGCGTTGCACTCGCGTTGGCTGCTGCCCGGGTCGCCCCGACCGCCACAATCAGCCTCCCCGTACCCGAGGCGCGTGCGGCGAGCAGCGAAGGGGCCGGGAACGCTAACAGGCAAGCCATCGGTATGTCCGGGTGCCTCGCGGCGGCGTGTCACGGAGCGCCCGCGGGCAAGGTGCTGAACGGTGAGCGCGGGATCGATTGCTGGCAAAGCTCGGGGAGTTGTTGGGCCGCGGCCGATCCGCACACCGCGGCGTACAGCCTGTTGACCGACAACCCGCGGCGCCCGCTGAAGATCACGGCCGCGAAGATCATGGCGAAGTACGCGCCGGGGAAGAAGGCGACCGAGGACGCTCGCTGCCTCGCGTGCCACACCAATCCGGCGCTCGCGCGGGAGGAACTGATTCCCGATGCGAACGCTCTTGTATTGCGCGAGCAAGGGGTGAGTTGCGAGGCGTGCCACGGCAACGCCAGCGTGTGGCTCCAACCGCACACCGCGTGGAAGGGAGATCGGGCGAAGGTCTACGCAGACACGGGAATGAAGCCGCTGTACGACCTGGGCGAGCGGGCGCTTGCGTGTGCCGGGTGTCACGTCGGTGCCCCGGCCGAGAACGGGCTGCCGGTTCGTGACATGAATCACGACATGATTGCAGCCGGGCACCCGCGCCTGAACTTCGACTTCGCCGAGTACCAGCGCCGGTTGCCGCAACACTGGCAGGAGAAGGACCGCACGAAGAGCAGTTACTCGCCGATCGTGCCGAACGAGGCGAAGGTCTGGTTCGTCGGGCGCGTGGCCCACGCCGAGGCCGCGTGCAAGTTGCTCGAAGACCGCGCGAAACGGTCACTCGACGCGAACGAGCACCGAACGCCGTGGCCGGAGTTCGCCGAGTTCAACTGTGCGTCGTGCCACCACAACCTCCGCATACCGGGGAAGAGCGAGAAGTACGGCGACTGGCGGAAGAGTTCCGAGTACCTCGGCGAGCGCCCGATCGGTGTTCCCCCGTGGCAGATGATTTGGCCGCTGACGTCCGCGGCGGGCATCGAGTCGCCGAAGCGGGATCAGGCGCTCTTAAAGACTGTGGTTCTCGCAATGGAGTCGCCGCGCCCCGCAAAGGCGGACAAGGCGCAAGGCGTTGCGAAAACCACAGGAGAGCAGGCCGGAAACTTGCGGCGCGAACTCGTGTCGCAGCCCGGTGAACAGGTCGAAGCGCGGGCACGAGCCTTCTTCCCCCGAGGGGCGCTGAACCTACCCGAGTGGGACAGCGCGACACAGGTGTTTTTCGGCCTCGCGGCGCTGGAATACGCTCGCGGGAAACCGAGCGACACCGTGGTGAAGAAGTACCGCAGCGGCGTGACCGCGTTCCGCGATCAGGACTGGGATCGGCTAGAGAGCGCTTTCAAAGCGATTCACGAGAAGTGACACCCAAACGGATTCCCCGCATGGATGCGCCGGACACGAACCGCGGGTTTAACGTGCGTGCCGTTCCCCTCATCGCGGTAACACTCGTCGCAATCGTCGCGGGCGTGTTCAACACGGCGCAGTCGCACCAACCACCGACCGCCGCGGTCGCGATCGTCGCACCAACAGCTAAACCTTACGGCGTCGATAAGGTCGATTTCAAAGAGCCGTTCACGTACCGCGCGAGCACCTCGTGTTCGGCATCGGCGTGTCACGGTGGAGGGGCGATCGGGAAGGTCGGGAGCGAGCACTCGACCTGGGCGCGTGAAGCGGTTTCGGCCGGAACGAGCGACCCGCACTCCAAAGCGTACAGCGTGCTGTTCAACCCCGTCTCCGTGAAGATGGGCAAGGCGCTTGGAATCAAGGAGCCGCACAAGGACGCCCGGTGCCTCGCGTGTCACGCGGTCGATAGTGTGAAAGACTCCGCGACCCACGACCAGATTCTGGCCGAGGGCGTCGGCTGCGGTGCGTGTCACGGTCCCGCGGACAAGTGGATCGCGGAGCACACGCTCCCGTCGTGGAAGATCCGTAGCAACCAGGAGAAGTGGACCGAGTTCGGGTTCGTGCCGACGAAGAACCTCGTGGCCCGTGCGCTGAACTGCGCGAGCTGCCACGTCGGGGACAGCGAGCGCGACATGAACCACGACTTCATCGCGGCCGGGCACCCGCGGCTCGCGTTCGAGCCGGCCCGGTTCCACTTCCAACCGGATTACCGCAAGCACTGGACCGAAAAGGGCGATCCTCTCAGCTTTGAAGTGCGCATGTGGGTCATCGGGCAAGCCGCGACGCTGCGGGCGTCGGTGAACTTGCTCCACGAGCGGGCGAAGAAGGCCGACGCGCCGAACGAGAAGGCGCCGTGGCCGGAGTTCAGCGGTTACAGTTGCTACGCCTGCCACCAAACGATCGGTGACACGGAAACACGCGGGAGCCTGAGTGCGACTCCGCGCACGCCCGGCGTGCCGGGGTGGGAGGTCTGGTCGAACACGACGGTTGATGTGGCGGCGAAGTCTTGCGAACTCGCGTTCCCCGGGCTAAGCTCGCCCGAGTTACGCGACGTGAAGCTGCCGGCGGTCGAGGAACTACGCAAGTTCATGGGGGCGAAGCGGGCGCCCGCGCCGGGCGAGGTCGCGAAGCGTGCGAAAGCGGCCGTGGTCGAACTCGATACGTGGCTCGCGCACCTGCAAGCCGCCGAGGACCGCGGGCCGAGCTTCGTCGGGCGCGACGCGCCCGCGAAAATCGCACACCGGCTCGCGACAAATGCTCTATCTTCGGACGGGAAGGTGCTCGCGGATCACGACTGGGATTCACTGGCGGCGAACTACCTGGGCACGGCGGCCATGTACCACGCGGCCGGCGGTAAAGCGGGAACAGGTGCCGGGTGGCACGACCCGCTGACCGCGATCGACAAGAAACTGCGGTTCCCGCCGATCGCGAACGGGCCGGTGAAGTTCGACCGGCTCAGACTGGACCCGATCCGCGACAGCTTCGAGTCACTGCGCAACAAGACGGGCACACCGGAGGGGAAGTGATGACGACGGGATACGCGGGTCGGGCCGCGCGCGCGGTCGGGCTAGCGGGGGCGTTCGCCGGCCTCGTGATCGGGCTCGTCGTTTCCTCCGCGTCGGTGCGGCCGGTGGGCGCCACGCAGAAGGACGAAAAGAAAGCCGATTACCCACGCCCGGGCGCCTCGGACAAGGCACAGCACGGTCTGCTCGGCGCGGCCGAGTGCAAGAACTGTCACTCGGAAACCAAACCGCAGGATAAGGAACTGTACCAACAGACGAAAGGGTACGAGTTCATTCGGTTGTCTGAGAACATCATCTGGAGCACCCACGACCTGCACTCCACTGCGTACCGAAGTCTCTTGACCGACCGAACCGTCAAGAACAAGAAGGACAAGCCGAACGCGACCGCGCAGCGGATGGAAGACAACCTGCGGAAGTACAAGGGCGACACGTACACGGTCGCGAACGACATCGGGTGCTTGGCGTGCCACGCGAGTACCAAAGCGCCGTTGGCGCGAACCCCGCACACCGAATGGAAACCGACCTCGTTCTCGACCACCGAGGGCGTCGGGTGCGAGATGTGCCACGGGCACGGCACCATGTACGAGCGAACGCACCGGGCCAGCCGCGACGACGATACCCCCAACCCGCCGACGGAAAAGGTGGTGGACTGGCGGAGCTTCCCGACCGCGCTCAAGAGCGAATGGGGGCTGACCAACTTGCGCGACCCGGCCACGGCGACGCACACGTGCGCCTCGTGCCACATCGGGAACAAGGACGAGGGCCGGTTCGTCACCCACGATTGGTACGCGGCCGGGCACCCGCCGCTCCCGCCACTCGACCTGATGGCCTACGCCCGTGAGCAACCCCGGCACTGGGGCTTCGCGCACGAGATGCCGTACATCACCAGCCTCGCGAGCAAGGCCGCGACAAAGGACAAGGCCTTCGCCCTGTACCACTACCGACAGGACGAGTCGTTCGTCGCCCGACGGTTCGCCGAGTCGTCGCTCGCCACTCTCGGCGCAACAGCGAGCCTCGGCTCGCAACTCGCTGCCGACGCGAAGGCCAAGGCCGATGGCCTCGATTTCGCCGCGTTCGACTGCTACTCGTGCCACCACAATTTGAAGTACCCCAGCGAGCGCCAGGACCGCGGGTACGTCGGGCGCCCCGGGCGCCCGCTCTACCGCCCGGCCGCGTTCGCGCTCGCCCGGCTCGTTCTCAGCCACGCGGCCGGGATGAAGGGGCCGGACCTCAAGACCGCAGTGGCCGAACTCGACGCGGCCGAACTCGCGCTGGCCGATGCGTTCACCGCCAAGACCTACGGCGACCCGGACAAGGTCAAAACGGCGACCGCGAACATCGCCAAGTGGAGCGAGGACGTGCGGAAGAAGCTCGAAGCCGTGCGGTACACGCCCGAGGAGACCAAGCGGTTGTTTGAAATGGTCAAGGCCGCCGCGACCGACGAGAAGAGGCCCGTCGGTGACCCGGAAGTGGCACAGCTCTACACATGGGCCATCGAAACGCTGTTCATCGACTTGCAGTCGAAGGAAAAAACGGACAAGCGGGAGGAACCGAAGGCGCTAATCGAGATGCGGACCAAACTCGACGGTACGATCGTGACGCGGCTCCGGCCGAACGCGGCCTTCTATTACGAGCAGGGCGTGACCGGCGGTATTCCCGGGCCGACCGTCGAATCGGTCGATAACCGGCTCAAGGTGCGCATGGAAACGTTCAACTCGTTCCGCCGCGACCCGTTCCGCAAGGCGCTGGGAGAAATCAAGCTCCCGTAAGGTGGCACAAAAACGCGAGGGGGTGACCGCATCAGGTTTGCGGTCACCCCCTCGCTGCTTTACATCGTCAATTTCGTAATCAGCTCACTACGACGGATTGTGGTGAGCCGAGGGTTGCCACGTTTCCGGCGTTGTCGGTTGCCTTCGCGTTCACAGTGTAGGTGCCGGGGACCGTGAGGGCGTAGCTCCAGGTCGCGAAGTTGTCCGTTGTCGTGGCCAGGAGGAACACTTCCGTCGCGCTGTCGAACGCGCTGCCGGAGTAGTACATCCCGGTGCCGTTCACGTCCAGAATGCTGACCTCCACCTTCTGGACGCCCGACGCGCCGGCCGTGTCGCTGCTCGTTCCGGTGACCTCGGCGGTGCCGGTTGCGTCTACCGTTACCGCGGGCGGGGTCGTGTCGTACACGAAGCTGAACTGGTTCGTCGCGTTCTGGTTGCCCGCCACGTCGACCGCGGCGCCCGCCGGGACCGAGACCGTGACGGTGCCGTCCGCAGTCGGGGTCACGTCGATCGTGAAGACCCGGCCCGTGGTCACGGTCTGGAAGTTCGACTTCGTCCCGTTCGTGACGGTGACGTCGTCCGTGGTGAAGTCGGTCACGTCCTCGCTGAAGGTGATCGTCACCGTCACGAGGCCCTGGTTCGTCGGGACGCTCGGGCTCGTGGTGAAGACGATGGTCGGCGCGGCCGCGTCGACTATCAACCCGGTCGCGTTCGACGCTGAGCCGATGTTGCCGGCCGCGTCGGTGGCGGTCACGGAAACCGAGTACGTGCCGTCGGCGAGTGCGTCGGTGAGGTTCACGCCCCAAGTGGTGCCGGACACGGACGCTGTGTAAAGGCTCCCGTTGACGGTCACCTGCACGGTCGCCGACGAGTCGTCCACGGTGCCGGTGATGGTCGGGCTCGCGCTGTTGGTCGTCAGCGCGTTGATTGCGACGACCGGGGCCACGCTGTCGTAGGTCAGTTCCACGGTGTTCGACAGCAGGTTCCCGTTGCCGTTCGCGTCGACCGCGGCGTTCGCGCCGACCGTCACGGACACGGCCCCTTGGCCCGTCGGGGTGACCTCGATCAGGTACACCCGGGCGTCCTGTGCGGTGAACGACGTGATGGTGCCGTTGTTCACCGTGACGTCCGATGCGTCGAACCCGGTCACGTCCGCGTCGAAGGTGACCGTCAGCGCAATGGGGCTGGTGTTGGTCTGGGCCGGGACCGTGGTCGTCACGAGGACCGTCGGACCCGAGTCGCTCGTGTCCACGGTCGGGCGCGTGCCGCTGGTGACGCCGATCGTTGCCGGGCGCGCGATGGTGGACCCGCGGTTCTCGAAGTAGTCGCTGCCCGCGGGGTTGAAGATACCGAAGTCCGTGACACCGATGCTCGACGCGATCACGGTGTCGTCGCCGGCGCCGGTGTCGAGGTACACGTACCGGCGGAACACGGACCCGTTGAGGATCACGGTGTCGTTACCGGCCCCGGTCGCCAGGGTGCTCTCGGAGCGGTGCCCGGCGTCCGAAATGCCCAAGGTGTCGTTCCCGTCGCCCGTGTCGACGTTGAGCGTGCCCTTGTTGCGCGTGCTCGTCACGAGCAGTTGGTCGTCGCCCCCGAACATCCGGATGTAGAGGTCGTGCTTGATCCCGCTCACCGAGATCGGACCGGCCTGCCCGTTGATCGTGGTCGTGTCGTCGAGCGCGCGGATGGTCACGCTGCTGCGGCCGGTGCCCGCGATCCAGATCTGGTTGCCCAGGTCGTCGCCCGCGACGTAGAGCGTACCGTCGAACAACATGACTTGCACGTTACCGGCCGGGACCGTGCGGTCTTCTAACCACTCCACACGGGGTACGAACCGTCCAGTCTTCGGCCGCTCACCACGTTCGCCCAAATTCATGTTGATTCGCCCTAGTGAAAAATCGGTCCCGGACGGCTCGGGGCGGAACCGTTACCCGGAAGCTAAACGGAGGCGCGGACCGGACGCGGACCGCACCGGCAGCGATTTAACTGTTCTGTTAGCACGGAGTATCGTGCGGAAATGATGAGAAATGCTCCGCAACTTACAATTGTGTCAGTTGCGGAGCTTTGTGCAATTAAGAACTAATGAGAGTGGCCGCCTTTTGTGCAGCGCGGACAAATTCTGAACGCGCCGCGCTACCCGGCGCAGACCCCGTTCGCGCGCGCGCCTTCGGGCGCGGGCACCTGGGGCAGTTCGCGCGGGCCGCGCGCGTTGTCGAGCACGAACTTCTGGAAGTGGTACACGCGCTCCTCGCGCGTGCCGATCACCCCGGGGTGCGGGCTGACCTCCATCCCGCGCTGCACGCCCGCGTAGATCGACCCGTCCTCGGCGAACACCTTCTTGGCGATCATCGTCGAGATGGACCGGAGCGCGCGGTACAGCGCCCACGCCAGCGGGTTCTGCCGGTGCCCGCGCAGCGTGAAGAAGATGGACCGGTAGCGGCACGACGTCGGGCCGGTCGGGAACACGCACTGCATCATGCGGAACGAGTCGAGCGAACTGCCGGTCGCGTGCGGGTGCAGCACGCGGTGCCAGTATTCGTTGGTCACCGGCTCACCCATTCGGCGCACGATCCAGTCTTGCGCGTAGGTCGCGAACTCGCGCGGCGGGACCGTTTTGAACGACGTGAACCGGTCGGTCAGTTCGTGCCACGCATTTTCTTCCTGCGGGAACTCTTTGAACGTGTAGGGGTGGACTTCCGGGATGTGGTACGACTCCAGCGAGTTCTCGAGCACCACCTTCCAGTTGCACGCGAAGTCCTTCTCCCACGTCCCGGCGTGCCGGTACGCCCCACCGTAGTCCTGCCACACGTCCCACAGCGGACCGATCCACTCGCGGAGCGACGGGCCGCTCTCGTTGAAGTTGACGAACACGAGGTCGCCGCACGTGTCTACGCGGAACCGGCGCAGGCACGAGTTGTCGCGGTCCCAGGGGCGGAACGCCTTCGCGTCCGGGATCTTCCCCGTACCACCGTCCTTGTTGAATTCCCACCCGTGGTACTGGCAGCGGAGCTTCTCCGCGTTCCCGCGTGCTTTGTCCGTCAGGCGGCTGTGGCGGTGCGGGCACACGTTCAGGAACGCGCGCAGTTCGCCGTCGAAGTTGCGGATCAGGATCGGCGTGTCGAGCAGGTCGAACGTGAGGAAGTCGCCCGGTTTCGCGAGGTCGCTTTTCACAGCGAGAGGGTGCCAGGCCGGATGAAAGAGGTGACGGAGTTCCGCGCGGTACTGTTCTTCGGACGTATAGTGGTGCGGCCGCAGGAGGTGCTTGAGGTGGTGCTGATTGGTGAACATCGTTGCAACGCGGCGCGTGGGATTCGGAACACGATACGCGGAACCGGTGTAACTGGGATACCTCCCAGAACCCGCAACCTTTGTATCTTTCTATTCAGTGTTCCGAATTCCACGCGCCGCGCCAGATATTTCCGCTTATTTGCCGCCCAACTTCTCAATCGAGAGTTCCGGCTGCCACAGGCTCAGGAACGTGGGCATCTTCGCGCGGTCGAGGCCCGGCAGACTCGGGAACAGCCCCGACCCCTGGAGCGGCACGTTGGCGGTGACCGCGTAGATGGAGCGGGCCGGGTCGTTAGTGCGGCGGTACATCACCGCACCGGGCCGCACGTTCGTGCCGGGGCAGCCGATCCCCGCCGCGAGTTGCAGCGCTTCGTCCAGGTCGCCGATGTGGTCGACCAACCCGCGTGCCTTCGCCTGCGAGCCGGTGAAGATGCGGCCGTCGAACGCGGTCGCGTCCGTTGCGGCCGGGCGCGACCGCTTCACATCGGCAATGATCTGGTTGTGGAACTCGTCGGCCATCGCCTGGAGGATGGCTTTTTCCCCTTCGGTCAGCGCCCGGGCGGAGGTGCCGATGTCGGAGAACTCGCCCGACTTGATCGCTTGCGGAATTACGTTGAACTGCGCCATCAGGTCGCGCAGGTTGAACAAATTGAGGATCACCCCGAGTCCGCCGGTGACGGTGGCGGGACCGGCGACGATTTGGTCGGCGCCGGCTGCCAAGTAATAAGCGCCGCCCGCAGCGGTATCCATCAAGCACGCGACCACGGGCAGGTGCGTGCGCTCTTTGAACCGTTCGAGATCGTGCCGCATCGAAATACACGCCGCGACGCCGCCGCCGGGGCTGTTAATGCGGAGCACGACGGCCTTTACGCACGTGTCGCAGGCGACCGCTTCGAGTTTCTCGCGAAACAGAGCGACCGGGTTTTCGCCACACGATAACGGGCCGACGAACGGAGTGTTAAGAATCAGACCATCGACATCAACTATCGCGATCCGGCTCGCGCCGGGTTGGACGACAACTGGTTTAACGGGACCGGCACTGGGGCTGACCGGGGGCGTATCGAGGCGGGTTTCGACCTGCCCCGCGACCCGGGTCTTGACCACAAAACGGTCACTCCCACACCCCACGAGGAGCGGAATTGTCAGAATTGCAAGAAAAATATTGCGCATGCTCCGTCCCCGTCTTTCGATCCGTGAATTGCCTCTTGCGCCCGTGTTATCGGTACAACCGCCCTTGCCGAATTACCCTAATTCCGACACAACAGTTGAACTTGTTACAACCTGCCCTTTGGGAGTGTGCCGCGGGACCGTTCCAGGGACTTCCATTTGAACTAAGTCCTAATGTGCCATAGGTCTCCACACTGCCCAGTTTGCCAAACTGACGTTGACTTCCGATACTGACGGTTAAGGCGCAGCCGAATGTCGGCCCTGATGCGCCATTGGTGCCGGAGCGTGAACCGGCGAACCGACATCCCCGGACAGGGAGGTCCAGCCCTTCGAGGCGAGTGATGGAACCGCGCGACCTCATCGTTTTGACCCCTTCGGGAGCCGCCGACCCGTCACTCGCTATTGCCGCCTGCCGTGCAGGTGCGCGTGGCGTGTTGGACCTGGAGTTCGGCTCCCGCTTACTTGCGTCCCAAGCACTTACGAAACTCGCCCGGTTCGCAACCGGGTACGGTGTTCAGCTCCGCACGGACGCCACAGATCTGTTTGACCTCCTCGGTCAATTCAAACCCGCGTTCGTGATTCTCGCCGGGGCCGATCACCCCACTCTTGCAGCGCGTATGCGGGATCTGAATGCCGCGGGCATCGAAGTTTTGCGCGAAGCCACGAGCGTCGCGGAAGCATCGCGCGCGGTCGAACTCGGGGCGAAGGGCATCGTCCTGAAGGGCCACGAGGCCGGCGGGCGCGTCGGCGCCGATACGTCGTTCGTGCTGCTCCAGCGGTGGCGCCGGTTCGCGGATAAGAACAGCGTGACGGTCCCATTTTGGGTGCGTGGGGGACTCGGGGCGAATACGGCGGCTGCGTGTGTCGCGGGCGGCGCGCGCGGTGGCGTTCTCGATTCGCAGGTGCTCCTCACGCACGAAACTCCTCTGCGCGAAGCCGCGCGGAAGCGCGTCGCGGGGTTGGACGGGAGCGAGACGCTCGTTCTCGGCGCGCGACTCGGTGAAGGCTACCGCATCTACGCGCGTCCGGATTGCGCCGGTGCGCAGGAACTTCGCGAAGGAAAGACGAGCGCCTCCAGCAACGCGACACTTTCCGCGGAAGAAAAGCTGACCGCGTGGCGCGAAGCGGTTCGCATGCGCGTCGCCGCTGATCCGTCCGCGGGCGTGTGGCTCTGCGGTCAGGACATCGTGACCGCGGCGCCGCTCGCGGCGAAGGGGTTGACCGTTGCGGGTGTGGTGCAGGCAATCTGCGCCCGCGTAACGCACCAACTGGAAGCGGCGAAGCGACTGAAGCACCTCGCGCCGGACTCATCGCTCGCGAAATCACACGGGACAAAGTACCCGATTCTGCAAGGGCCGATGACCCGCGTCAGCGACACGGCCGCGTTCGCGGACAGTGTGGCCGCGGGCGGTGCGCTGCCGTTCCTGGCGCTGGCGCTACTGCGCAAAGCGGAAACGGAAAAGCTCCTCGCGGAAACGAAGACGAAGCTCGGTGCGAAGCCGTGGGGCGTCGGCATCCTCGGCTTCGTGCCCAACGAGATCCGCAGCGAACAACTCGAAGCGATTCGCAAGTACAAGCCGCCGTTCGCGATCATTGCAGGTGGGCGCCCGGACCAGGCCCGCGAACTCGAAACGCAGGGCATCCCGACGTACTTGCACGTTCCGTCGCCCGGCCTGCTGAAGATGTTCCTCAAGGACGGTTCCCGGAGGTTCATCTTCGAGGGGCAGGAGTGCGGCGGTCACATCGGCCCGCGCGCGAGTTTTGCGCTGTGGGAAGCGATGGTCGAAGTCCTGCTCGAAAACATCGGCAACAAGCCCGCGGACGACCTGCACGTTGTTTTTGCCGGCGGCATTCACGACGCGCTCTCTGCGAACATGGTCGCGGTGCTGAGCGCGTCGCTCGCCGAAAAGGGTGTGAAGGTCGGTGTGCTGCTCGGGACCGCGTACCTGTTCACGAAGGAAGCGGTGCGCGGCGGCGCGATCACGGAGCGCTTCCAGAAGGAAGCCCTCGCGTGCGCGGACACTGTGCTGCTCGAAACCGGCCCGGGGCACGCGATCCGCTGTATCCCGACGCCCTACGCGGACGTGTTCGAGTCCGAGAAGCGGAAGCTGAAGGCCGAAGGCAAGACGCCGTTGGAAGTCGGCATTGCCCTTGAGCGCATGAACCTCGGGCGGCTCCGGGTCGCGAGCAAGGGCGTGGACCGCGCGCCGTCCGTGAACGGTAACGGGAGCGGTCTCGCCGACGTGAGTGCGGACGAGCAGTTCGCACGCGGCATGTACATGATCGGGCAGATCGCCGCGCTCCACGATAAAGTCACGACTATCGCCGAACTGCACGCGAACGTGACCGACAGCATCATCCTGCCCGAATCGGCCGTTCGCACCCAGGATGTCGAACTGCCCGCGCCGCCGCCGTGCGACGTCGCGATCGTCGGGTTGTCGTGCTTCTACCCGCAATCCACTTCGCTGTGGCAGTACTGGGAAAACATCCTCGCGAAGACGAACGCCGTCATCGAGATCCCGCCGACGCACTGGGACTGGCGGCCGTACTACGATCCCGACCCCCGCGCCAAAGACAAGATGGTGTCGAAGTGGGGCGGGTTCATGTCGGACATCACGTTCGACCCGCTCAAGTACGGGATCACGCCCAAGAGCATCCCGAACATCGAGCCGCTGCAACTGCTGCTGCTCGAAGGCGTGAACCAGGCGCTTGCTGACGCGGGCTACCTGGATCGGCCGTTCGCCCGCGAACGCACCTGCGCCATCCTGGGCGTCGGTGGCGGCGGGATGCCGCTGTCCGTCGCATACGGGTTCCGCGCGTGTATGCCGCTGCTCGATTCGATTCCCGGCGTGCCGGTGAAGTCGAACGAGATCGTCGCGCTGGGCGAGGGCATGCTGCCGGAATGGACGGAAGACTCCTTCCCCGGCATCTTGCTGAACGTCGCGGCCGGGCGGGTCGCGAACCGGTTCAACCTCGGCGGCCCGAACATGGCGATCGACGCCGCGTGCGGGTCGTCGTTGGCCGCGCTGTACGCCGGTGTTCGTGAACTGAACGACGGCACGAGCGACGTCGCGATCGTGATGGGTGGCGACGCAGTGCAGACGCCCTACGCCTATGTCGCGTTCTCGAAGACGCACGCGCTCAGCCCGAAGGGGCGGTGCCGGCCGTTCGACGCGGACGCCGACGGTATCGCACTCGCCGAGGGCGTCGGTATTGCGGTGCTGAAGCGACTCGCGGACGCGGAACGCGACGGCGACCGGATTTACGCCGTCATCAAGGGGGTCGGGGCTTCCAGCGACGGCCGCGACAAGGGACTCACCGCGCCGCGTGCGGAAGGTCAGCTCCGCGCGCTGCACCGGGCCTACGCTCAGGCTCGCGTGAACCCGGCGAACGTCGCGCTCGTGGAAGCGCACGGCACCGGGACCGTGGTCGGCGACCAGACCGAGGCTCGCGCGATTGGCCAGTTGATG
Source organism: Gemmata massiliana (assembly GCA_000531095.1). Classification (GTDB taxonomy): domain Bacteria; phylum Planctomycetota; class Planctomycetia; order Gemmatales; family Gemmataceae; genus Gemmata; species Gemmata massiliana. The sequence goes on from HG799467.1 coordinate 319,453, forward strand.
CGCGATGCCGGGGGCGACCCGCAGTCGTGCGCGATCGGTTCGGTGAAGTCGATGATCGGGCACAGTAAGTGTGCCGCCGGCCTCGCGGGGCTCATCAAGACCGCGTTCGCGCTGCACCACAAGGTGCTCCCGCCCACGCTGGTCGAGACGCCGAACCCGAAGGCGAATCTCGAAGGCGGACCGCTGTACCTGAACACCGAAGCGAAGCCGTGGGTCCACGGGGCAGAGCACCCGCGAACCGCCGGCGTGAGCGCGTTCGGTTTCGGTGGCACGAACTTCCACACGGTGCTCGAAGAGTACACTGGCGACTACCTGAACCGCCCGAACACCGGGATTCGTCAGTGGCCGACGGAACTCTTCGTGTGGCGCCGAGCGGACAAGGCCGCGATCACCACGAGCCTGAAGAGCGTGCGCGACGCGATCGTTGCTGGCGCACGACCGGCGCTGGCCGATCTCGCGGCGAGCGTGTGGCAGAGCAGCAAAACGGCACCGGCCGGTAACGCGACACTCGCGGTGATTGCGTCCTCGCTCGACGACCTCAAGGAAAAGCTCGACGCGGCCCTCGAAGCGCTGCCCAAAGCGACCGAGACGTGCACGGACCCGCGCGGGATCTACTTCGCCGCGAAGTCCGCGCCCGCGGGCAAGGTCGCGTTCCTGTTCCCGGGGCAGGGATCGCAGTACCCGGACATGCTCGCGCAGGTCGCGATGACGTTCTCCGAGGTGCGCGACGTTCTCGACCGGGCGGAAGCCGCACTCGACGCCGATCTCGACAAGCCGCTGAGCCGGTTCATCTACCCGCCGTCGTCGTTCACACCGGAACACGAGGCCACGAATCGCAACGAGCTGCGCCGGACGGAAATCGCGCAGTCGAGCATCGGTGCGACGAGCATCGGCATGTTTCGGTTGCTCACGTCGCTCGGGATCGAAGCCGATTTCTTCGCGGGCCACAGTTACGGCGAGTACGCGGCGCTTACGGCGGCCGGGGCGCTCTCCGAAGACGACCTGATGCACCTGTCGTTCAAGCGCGGCTTGGCGATTCGTGAAGCCGCGATCAACGCCCCGGGCGGGATGATCGCGGCGGACAACACCGCCGAGGCGATCGCGCCGGTGCTGAAGGGCATCGCCGATGTGTGGATCGCGAACCACAACTCGCCGACCCAAACCGTGATCGCGGGTACCGAAGCCGGGGTCAAGGTCGCCGCGGAGAAGCTCCAGGCGGCGGGGATCCGCTCGCAGCGGATCGCGGTCGCGTGCGGGTTCCACTCGCCGCTCATCGCGGGGGCGAAGCCGGCGCTGGCCGCCGCTCTTTCGCGGGCCACGTTCACGGCCCCGAGTAAGCCAGTGTTCTCGAACACGAGTGCCGTGCCGCACCCGGCCGACGGGAGCGTGATCGCGAAGCAACTCGCGGAGCACCTCGTGTCGCCGGTGCGATTCGCGGACGAAATTCGTGCGATGCACGAGGCCGGCGCGCGGGTCTTCGTGGAGGTCGGGCCGCAAGCGGTTCTGACCGGACTCACGGGCCAGATCCTCGCGGGCCGACCGCACCTCGCGCTCGCGAGCGACGCGAAGTCCCGCCCGGGGCTGGTGCAACTCGCCCACCTGCTCGGGCAACTGCTCGCGGTCGGTGTATCGGCCAACCTCGACCGCCTCTTCGTGGGCCGGAACGTGCAAGCGTTCGACCTCGCGAAGCTCAACGCGGACACCGGCAAGCCGAAACTCGCGCCGACGACGTGGCTCGTCAACGGCATTCGGAGCAAACCGCTGAACGCGCCCGAACCGCGGTTGCTGGGGCAAGCACTTCCGGCCAACGCTGCGGCCCGGAACGAAGCCCCGCGGCCCGATACGAACGGCAAGGCGAAGCCGAAACCGGTGCAGCCCGAAAGTTCGACCAAGCCCGTGCCCCCGCCCGCGCCGACCCCCGCTCCGAAGTCACCCGCGCCCAACGCTGCCGCTCTACCGCCCGCTGTCACCACGCCCTCACGAGCGATGATGCACAACACCGAAACTCAACCCGCTCTGTCGGTCCCCTCCACTAACGGGCACGCGCATCATCATGCCGCGCCCGATGGTGCCGCAGCCGTGATGATGCGGTTCCAGGAGGTGATGGGGCGCTTCCTCGATACGCAGAAGTCCGTGATGCTCGGCTTCCTCGGCGCGCCCAACGCGGCCGCCACCGCTCCCGCGCCGCACACGAACGGCCACGCCGCGTACCCCGTGGTGCCGCACACGAACGGGCACAGCTACACGAACGGGAATGGCAACGGCCACGCCCACACCAACGGTCACGCCCACACGAACGGGCACGCGACCCCGATGCCGGTTCCCGCGCTGGCGACCAACCGCATCGCGACGCCAGTGGTTGCCCGGCCGCAAGCGCCGGCGCCCGTCGTCAGCAACAAGGCCGAAACGAACGGCAAACACGCGCCGGTTGCCGAAGCCGCGCCCGTGGCCGTTCCCGCGCCGGCGAAGAAGCCCGCGGGCGGTGCGTTGGACCGCGATACGCTGCTCGCCCGGTTGCTCGACCTCGTGAGCGAGCGCACCGGTTACCCGAAGGAAGCGCTGAGCATCGACCTCGACCTCGAAGCCGACCTGGGGGTCGATTCGATCAAGCGCGTCGAGGTGCTGGGCGCGCTCGCCGAGAGCATCGAGGCCGGTGCGGACGGCAAGCAGCCGAACCTGGAGATGGAGAAGCTCTCTGTCATCAAGACGCTCCGCGGGATCGCCGACTACGTGATGGGTGCGCTGAACGAAGCCACGCCCGCGTCGGCTCCTTCGACGAATGGCAAGCACGAGGCCCCCGCGCTGCCTGCTGCCAGCGAAGCGCCCGCGACCCGGGCCAACGCGAACGGCGACTTTCACCCCGGCGCGCGACAGGGTGATGTTCAGCGGCTCGTGGTGCGCCTGATCGACGCGCCGCTCCCGATCCGGCCGACGTTCAGCCCGCCGACCGGCACCATCGTCATCACCGATGACGAACTCGGTGTCGCGCAAGAACTGGCCGACCGGCTCGCGGAACTCGACATCAAGACCGCGCTCGTTCGCATGGGCAAGAACGAGGGCTTCAACGCCGATCTGACCAACCCCGTTGCGGTGAGCGAACTGCTCGGCCGCGTGCGCGAGAAGTGCGGCGCGGTGTCCGGCCTGGTTCACCTGCTGCCGCTCGCGGAACCGCCCGCGGGCGAAACCGATGAACAGCGGATGCGGCGCGAAGTGAAGTCGCTGTACCTGCTCGCTCGCGGGTTGGAAAACGACATCCGCGCGGCCGGGACGAACGGCTCTGCCGTGCTGCTCACGGTGACCGCGATGGGCGGCGCGATGGGGTACAGCGACGAACTGCCGAGCGAGTTCTTCGCCGGTCACGGTGGCATCGCCGGGTTCACCAAGTGCCTCGGGTACGAGTGGCCCGAAGTCACCGTTCGCGTCGTGGACGTGAACGCGGAAGCCGCCGCGCCGCGGCTCGTCGAGCAGCTCCTCGGCGAACTCGGTGACCCGGACGGCCCGTTCGAGGTTGGTCGCGACGGTGAGTTCCGCAAGACGTGGCAGGTCGATCCGGGACCGTTGGAGAAAGACACCCAGGCGATCGAGCTCGACGCGAACAGCACGGTGCTCGTCACCGGTGGCGCACGCGGCATCACCGCGAAGGTCGCGCTGGAAATCGCGTCGCGGTACAAGTCGAAGCTCGTGCTGGTCGGTAGCTCGCCCGCGCCGGCCGTCGAGAGCGCGGACACAGCCTCGCTTCAGACGCCGGCGGAGATCAAGGCCGCGCTATTGAAGCAACAACCCGGCGCGAAACCGGCCGCGGTCGAGGCCGCGTACAAGCGCCTGCTCAAGGACCGCGAGATCCGCGCCAACCTCGACGCGATCCGGACCGCGGGCGGTTCCGCTGAGTACCGCGCGGTCGATGTTCGTGACTCCGCCGCGTTCGGCGGCCTCATCGACGAACTGAACGCCAAAGGTGGGATCGCGGGTGTGATCCACGGTGCCGGGGTGATCGAAGACAAGCTCCTGCGCGACAAGACGCCGGAGTCCTTCGACCGCGTGTTCGGCACGAAGGTCGATAGCGCCCTGACGCTGACAAGGAAACTCGATCCGGCCAAGCTGAAGTTCTTCGCGCTGTTCGCCTCGATCACGAGCCGCTACGGGAACCGCGGACAGTCGGACTACGCCGCCGCGAACGAAGTGCTCAGCAAGCTTGCGTGCGATCTCGACCGCAAGTGGCCGGGGCGCGTGGTGTCGGTCGCGTGGGGGCCGTGGGCCGAGGTCGGCATGGTCGCGGACCTGGAGAAGCACCTCGTGGCCCGTGGGCTGAAGCTCATCGAACCGGCCGTCGGCGCCGGGTTCGCGGTGGACGAAGTGATCTTCGGCACGAAGGGCGAACCGGAAGTCGTTGTGGCGGGTGGCACCGAATCGGCGCCGAAGCAGCGCGCCAGCGCACAACCCGTGGCGTAATAACTTCGTATAGCATACATTGTACGAAGTTATACGATGATGCTCGGCTTCCTTGCGCTATTCCCGGTGACCCCTTCGGGGTCCAAAGGCAAAATGCCGGGGCGTTTGTTGTTTTCGCGGCCCCAACGGGGCCACCGGGAATAGCCAGGGGTTTCAACCCCTGGTTCTTTTTCCGTTTTCGCGGCCCCAATGGGGCCACCGGAAGTAGTCAGGAGTTTCAACCCCTGGTTCTTTTCGTTGTTTCGTGGCCTCAATGGGCCACCGGGAATAGCCAGGAATTTCACCCCTGGTTCTATTAACGCGAACAATTTCTCTCATGACTCAGACCCTCGCGCAACCGCAACCCCGCGTCATTCCTCCCGTGACCGGATGGGACACGGAAGTTTTCGTGCTGCGCGGTGACGATCGCGCTGCGCTGCGCCAGCGCGTTCTTGCGCTTGTGGAACAGGTCGAGCACCAGCCCGACGCCCCGCTCGTCGATTTCGCTGCGGCGCTCGCGCGCGAGGTTCAGCCCGGCGGCTCACGCCTCACGGTGGTTGCGGGTTCCCGGGCCGATCTGCTCACGCGCCTCAAACGCGCCGCGGACCGGCTGGGCGATCCGAAGACCAAGCAGATCCGGGACGCGAACGGCCTCTACTTTTTCGAGCAGCCGCTGGCAGAGCAGGGCACGGTCGCGTTCCTGTTCCCGGGCGAAGGCGCGCAGTACCTGAACATGCTCGCTGACCTGTGCTGCGTGTTCCCGGAGGTGGAAGAAACCTTCGCGTGGTGCGACCAGCTCGCGGCCGAGGCCGGGCGCCCGGAATCATCGCTGCGGCGCGTGCTGCACCTCCCGACCGATGCCACCGCCGAGGACAAGGCCGCGGCCGAACTCGAACTCCGGGGGTTGGGGCCGTCCATCTTCGGGGTTCTGCTCGCGGACCAGGCGATCCTCCGTGTGCTCGAAAATCTGCAAATTCCGGTGTCCGCGATGGCCGGTCACAGCGCCGGCGAACTCGGCGCGCTGCTCGCGAGTGGTGCGATGAACGCCCGCGACCAGCACGGCTCGCGGTTGCCGGAAATCATGGAGATCATGCAGCGCCAGGAGAGCGACGCGGGCGGGCCGGAGGTCGTGCTGCTCGCGGTCGGCGCGAGCAAGGCGACGATCATGGAGGTCGCGAACGAGGTCGCGGGCGGCTCGGTGATCGTCGCGATGGACAACTGCCCGCACCAGTGCGTCGCGGTGGGGCCGGCGCACCCGGTCGCCGCGGTCGAGGCTGCGCTCACGGAACGCGGGATCATTTGCGAGCGGCTGCCGTTCAAGCGCCCGTACCACACCCCGCTGTTCGAGCCGTACATGGGGGCGCTCCGCGAACTGTTCGTGGGTGTGCCATTCAATCAAACGCAAACGGCGGTTTACTGCTGCTCGACCGGCGAACTGTTCCCGACCGACCCCGACGCGATGCGAGCGCTCGCCGTGAACCACTGGGTCACCCCGGTCGAGTTCACGCGGATGATCGAGAGCATGCACCGCGACGGCGTGCGCCTTTTCGTCGAGTGCGGCCCGCGCGGGAACCTGTCGGCGTTCGTGGAAGACATCCTCCGGGGTAAGTCGTTCGCCGCGATCCCCGCGAACGTGCTCCGCAAGAGCGGCCCGACGCAGATCAACCACATGGTTGCGCAACTGGTCGCGCACGGCGTGGACCTGAACTTGGGCTACCTGTACGCGGGGCGGGTGGGCGAAGAACCTAACCCCCTAACCCCTTCCCTAAGAAGGAAGGGGGAGAAATCCCAAACATCAGCGAATACACGCCGCAAGCGCCGGTTTTAAGCCCCTCTCCGTTTAGGGGAGGGGTTGGGGAGGGGTTACAAGCAGGTTCCTCCATCATGAACGGTTACCTCGACGTGATGGAGCAGTTTCCTCGACGCCCAGCGCGAGGTGATGACGGCGTTCTTCCGCGGGCGCGGGCAGTCGGCCCCGCTGCCGCCGGAACTGTTCGCGCTCGCGGATCTCTCGATCCCGATCGATCCGGCGCCTCTTGCTCCGGCCGCACCCCGACCGTTCGCACTCATCGAGAGCGTCATTCAACACGAGCCGGGGCGCGAGATCACGTTCCGCCGGGTGATGGACGAGCGCGAAGACCTGTACGCGGACGATCACACGCTCGGCGGGCGCGGGGTCAGTCGGGAGAACCCGGCGCAGAACGGGCTCCCCGTACTCCCGATGACATTTAGCCTCGAAGCGATGTCCGAAGCGGCGGCGATGCTCGCGCCGGGCAAGGTCGTGATCGGGCTCCGCAACATCCGGCTGTTCCGGTGGCTGCCATTTGATGCCGAAACGACCACGCTCGAGGTGCGCGCTACGGTGTCGTCCGTGGACGAGGCGACCGGGACCGTCGAGGTCAAAGCGAACGTCCGCGACCTCGGCAACTCGTTCCTCCGCGACGGCGCGAACAAAGCGTCGTCCGAAGCGGTGATCGTACTCGCGGACCGGTACCCGGACCCCGCGCCCCCGCTGCCGTTCGATCTCACCGACGAAGTACCGTGCAAGTCCTCGATCGAGGACTTGCGCCGGAACATGTTCCACGGCCCCGTCTTCCAGATGATTCGCACGCTCGATCGCACCGGGCGCGAGGGGATCGAGGGCACGCTCGAAGTACAGTCGCGCGACACGTGGTTCCGCTCGAACAAAGACCCGCACTACGCGATCGACCCGGTGCTGATGGACGCCGCGATGCACATCCTCGGCGCGTGGCACCTCGAACAGCCGGACTGGACCGGGCGCATCCTTCTGCCATTTGAGGTGCAGAAGGTCGAATACTTCGGCCCCACGCCGGAAATCGGTTCGCATCTGGTCGTGCGCGGGCACAACGAGCAGGAGTCGGCGCGGCACTTTCGCCACGGTCTGGAAGTGTTCGACACACAGGGACACTTGTGGCTGCGGCTCACGGGCGCGGGATACTGGCGCTTCTATCTCCCGTTCGGGCACGTGAACTTCTTCGGCCCGAAGGACGAATATTACCTCAGTCGTTACTGGCCCGAAGCTGTGGGGACCAAGCCGAATTCCGAATCCGCGGCCCCGTTCGCGCGGTGCCACTTCATCGATCCGCCCGCGGACCTGAAGCAGCCGGTGCTGCGCGCGGCGGGCGCGTATGTGACGATGACTCCGACCGAACTCGATACTTTCGGGAAGTGGACCGGGACCGACGCGGGCCTGAACGACTGGTTCTTCGGCCGGCTGCTCGCGAAAGACGCCGCCCGCGCCGCGTGGGTGCAGAAGTACGGCGAGACGATTTTCCCCGCCGACATGGAAACGGAAGAAGCCGACGGCCGCATTGTGTGCCGCCCGCGCGGGGCTGCTAAGAGTGAATCGTTCCCGCCCGTGAGTGTGGCCATCTCAGAAGGTACCGTGGCTGCCTTCTCCGCGTTCGCAAAACAGGTCGGTGTCGCGCTTCAAACGATCCCGAAGAAAGCTTCGGCCGAAGTCGAACGGGACGCGCGGGCGCGAGTGGCGTGCGACGCGGTCGCGGACGCGCTGCGTATTCCTGCTGAAGGCTGTGTGCTCCATTCTCTCGACGCGAACACCGGGGCCGCGCTGGTGCGCGCAAGCGGTCAACGGTTCCGCGTTCAGACGGCGCGACAGAAGGAATCGGTCGTCGCTACCACTCTGTGCGAGGTAGCGTGATGCGAACCACCGATGAACTGCTCGAAGCACTCGGGAACGTCGTTCGGCAGACGTTCCCCGATCGTGATTTCCCCGATTCCGTTGATCTCGATACGCGGGCGTTCGGCGACCTCGGGCTCGCGTCCATCGACCTCGTCGTGCTGGCCGAGCGGCTGGATGCACATTTCGGGCGCCGGTTGCCGTTCGGTGTCTTCCTGAAAGGTTTGCGGGATCGTGGCGCGGAAGACCTGTCACTCGGCGATTTGGTCGCTTTTTTGCAACAACACGCGGGGTAAGTTAGCCGAAAACGGCGAAAAATGGAGCAATGTTAGCCGTTGATGTGCGCTGCCGAACGTTGCAATGGCTCCAAGATGTTGAGGCGCCAGTTGTTAGCGCGTGTCTGATTCGGTAACTGCCCGCCACAGGCCCAAAACGTTAGCAATTGTTAGCACGGCAGGGGAAGAGAACGCACCGCCGTGCCGGGGCAATCCGACAACACTCGGTCCACAAGACAGCAGCTCCAAGACGAGAAATCATGCCCGAAGTTGAGGTCAACGGCACACGGCTCTTTTACCAGCAGTCCGGCGAAGGTCCGGACGTCGTACTGGTCCACGCGGTCACGAGTAACCAGGCCGTGTGGGTGTTCAGCGGGTTGGTGGAAGCGCTCGCGGCCGACTTCCGCGTAACCGCATACGACATGCGCGGCCACGGCGCTAGCGCACGCCCGGCAACCGGATACACGTCGGCGGTGATGGCCGAAGACTTCCGTCAGTTTCATGCGGCTCTCGGACTGAAACCGGCGTTCCTTGTGGGGCACAGTTTCGGTGGCGTCGTGAGTATGCACGCCGCGGTCGTTGCGCCGGAGTGCGTGGCGGGTGTGCTGCTCTCGGACTCGTTCTTTCCCGGTTTGAAGCACATTGAACCGAATTTCGGCAAGATGGGAATTTGGGGCGATGTGCGAGAGACATTTGCTCGTGTCGGAGTCGAACTTGGCGACACGGTGGACTTCACCCGCCTCTTCCGTGAGACGGCCGCACTGTCTCCCGAAAAGATGAAGGAACTCGAAGACATTTATGGCGCGTTCGGCCGCGGGTGGTTGCGGCAGCTCCCGCGCCTCGCCGAAACGACGTGTGGCGATGAAGTTCTGGCCGAGGCCGGGCTCACGGAGCGGGTGCTCGCGGGGATCACGAAGCCGGTGGTCGCGCTGTACGACGAATTCTCCCCCTTCCTTGCCACATGCCGGTGGCTAGAACAACATCTTGCTAAGTGTGTGGCCGAGATCATCCCGGCCGCGAAGCACTTGGCAATGCTCGACAACACGGCGGGCTTCACGGACGCCGTAAAACGGCACCTGACGCGGCTCTCGCAGTAACTATGCACTTTGTCACGTTCATCCTGAAGAACCTCACGCGGCGCCCGATCCGCACGGCCCTAACCGTTTTGGGGCTAGCGGTTACGGTCGGGAGCATGATCGCGTTCCTGGCGGTCAGCCACAACGTGAAGGAGTCCGCGGAGCGGGCCGTTCGGGGCTTCGATCTCCAGGTCATGCAGGCCGGTAAATCGAGCGGGCTGAACAGCGATTTCAGCGAATACTTCGTCGAAGCGGCGCGGAAGCTCCCCGAGGTGTCGCAGGTGGCCGAGGGCGTTGCGGACATGGCGGACATGACGCGCGACGGCGGGGCGGTCGACGCGGTCCTGATCTTCGGGTGGCGGGCGGACAACTTCGCGTTCGACGAGTTGAAGTTCACCTCCGGGCGCAAGTTCGAGGCCGGCGAGCACCACAAGGTCATGCTCGGGAACATGTTGGCCGACAACCTCGGTAAGAAGGTCGGCGACAAACTGGTTCTCGGGGGCGACACCAAGAACCCCTACGAGGTGATCGGGGTCTACGAGAGCCCGCACATCTTCGAGCGGGGCGGGGCGATCGTCCCTTACAAGGATGCTCAAGTCATTACCGGTAAACGGGACCGCGTGACCGGCTTCTCGGTCCGCGTGCGGAAGGCGGGTGCCCAGGCCACGCCCGCCGAGGTGGAAGCGGCGCGGAAGAAGATCGAGGCGCTGGAAGACCCCAATGACACGACTGCTCGGCTCACGGCCCAGACGCCCGAAGACTTCGTGAAGTCGCTCCAGCAACTCAAACTCATGCGGGCCGTGTCGTGGTTGATCTCCGCGATCGCGCTGGCGATCGGCGTCATCAGCATGTTGAACACGATGGCGATGTCGGTGCTGGAGCGCACGCAGGAGATCGGTATTCTGCGAGCGGTCGGCTGGCCCCCGCGCCGGGTGATCGGCATGGTTCTGGGCGAGGCCGTGCTGATTGCTACCGCTGCTGCCGCTGGGGGGACGCTGATCGCACTTTTGGGAATGCAGGTTCTCACTCTCTCGCCGAAGGTGAACGGGTTCATCGAGCCGAACGTGGCCCCAATGGTGGTCGTTCAGGGCGCTCTCATCACCGTGTTCATCGGCGTGATCGGTGGCGCGTACCCCGCGTTCCGGGCGTCCCGCATGCTGCCAACGGAGGCGCTCCGCCATGACTGACGGCCCCGCCGCTCACCTGCTCTATGCCGACCAGGTGGTGAAGACCTACCCGGACGGGGACGTCCACGCGCTCAACGGGGTCACGCTCGGGGTGAAGGCCGGGCAGCACGTCGCCATCACCGGGCCGTCCGGGTGCGGTAAGTCCACGCTCCTGAACCTGCTCGGTGTGCTCGACAAGCCCGACGCCGGTGAGGTGTACTTCCGCGGCGAACCGCTCTCGCGCCACCCGGACCTGAACAACTTCCGTGCCCGTCAGATCGGGTTCGTGTTCCAGTCGTTCTTCCTGATCCCGACGTTGAGTGCACGCGAGAACGTGCAGGTGCCGATGTTCGAGGGGCCTCCCCGGAGCACCCGCGAGCGCGTGCGGAAGGCGGACGAGTTGCTCGAACTCGTGGGCATGGCGAAACGCGCCAACCACTTGCCGCTGAAGCTCTCGATCGGCGAGCGCCAGCGCGTGGCTCTGGCCCGCGCGCTCGCGAACGATCCGGCGATGCTCCTGGCGGACGAACCGACCGGGAACCTCGACTCGGACAACGCGGTCAAGGTGCTCGACCTTTTCGCGTCGCTCCAGAAGTCGCGCAACCTCGCGCTCGTGGTGGTCACGCACAGTGACGAGGTCGCCGAGCGTGCCGACCGCGTGATCCGCATGCGGGACGGGCGCGTGGTCAACGATTCCGGAACCGCCCGAGTGTCCACTTCCGGATGCGCGAGTTAAGGCGGGTATTCTTTTCGCGCCGGGCTGTCACTATCTTTGGGTCAGATAGCACTTTCAGAGACACTTTTTGCCAGTGCCTTAAGTGAAACGGGAGCGTGCTCGGTTACCCGGCGCTTTTTCTCGCGCACCCGCTCCGGCGCGCTACGATTGGGTTGACTGACGCCGGTTTGATTTGCCTCGCGCCCAGAGGATCGCGATGTTCACGTTCGTGAAAGCACTCGAGACACTTGCCCCGCCCCCACGAGCTTCACGATTGCTGCGGTTGACCGCGATGAAGTTCCCGCTGCTGCCCCAAGCGGCCGAGACGATGGCGCTCGGGATGGTCATCAGCGACGCCACCCGTCCCGATTACCCCATCGTGTACTGCAACCCCGGGTTCGAGCGTCTCACGGGCTACACGTCCGACGAAGTCGTGGGCCGCAACTGCCGGTTCCTCCAGGGGCCGGGTACCGACACCCAGGAACTCGAACGGCTCCGTCGTTCACTGCGAGAACACGCCGGGTGTTCGGTCGTGCTGCGGAACTACCGTAAAGACCGGACCCCGTTCTGGAACGCGCTCTCCGTGACACCGCTCGAAGACGAGACCGGAACGGTCACGCACTTCGTCGGCGTGCAGACCGACATCACCCACGTGAAGGAACTCGAAGCGCAGTTCCTCCAGGCTCAGAAGATGGGAGTGGTCGGTCGGCTCACGGGCGGTGTGGCCCACGACTTCAACAACCTGCTCACCGTCATCAACGGGTTCGCCGAGGCCGTACTCGATCTGCTGCCGCCGGACAACCCGACCCGGGACATGGTCGCCGAGATCGCCGCGGCGGGTTCGCGTGCGGCCGGGCTGACGCGCCAGTTGCTCACGCTCAGCCGGAAGGGTGGCGCCCGCCGCGCGCACGCGGACCTGAACGCCGTGGTGAACTCGTGCAGCGGGATTCTGCGCCGGCTCCTCGGTTCGGGCGTCGAACTCCGCGCCGAACTCGCGCCGGATCTGCACCCCACCACCGCCGACCCCGGGCACGTCGAACAAGTGCTCATCAACCTTGTGGTGAACGCGCGCGACGCGATGCCCAACGGCGGCGCACTGACCGTTTCGACGGCCGACGCGCACGTGAAGAGTGACGATCCCCAGCACCCCAGGATTCCGGCTGGCATGTACGCGGTACTCCGGGTCGCGGACACCGGGCACGGGATGGACCCGGCGACTTTGAAACGCATCTTCGAGCCGTACTTCACGACGAAGCCCGCGGGGCGCGGGACCGGGTTGGGGCTATCGACGGTTTGGGACATCGTGCAAAAGAGCCAGGGGCACGTGTGCGTGGACTCGGAACTCGGGCGCGGGACCGAATTCCGGGTGTACCTGCCGCGCGTGGACGCGCTGCCGTTCGAGCCGCTCCCGGACTCCTCGGGCGAGCATCGCTTGCGCGGGTCGGAAACGGTTCTGATCGTAGACAGTGACACGTCCGTTCGGGCACTAATGACCCATGCGCTCCGCTCGCGGGGCTACACCGTACTTGCAGCGAGCGACCCGCAGGAAGCCACCGCGCTCGTGTCCGACCACCCCGGCACGATCGATCTGGTGGTTTGCGACCTGGTGCTCTCGGGCGAGTCGGGGAACGCGCTGGCCCGTCGGCTCCGGGTGGCCCGGCCGGATCTGGCGCTCCTGCTCACGTCGGGGTGCGTCGGCGAGGGGTGCGAAATACCGGACGCTGCGGCGCCGTTCCTGCCGAAACCGTTTACACCGGCCGGACTCGCGACCGAAGTGCGCAAGGTGCTCGACCGGGGCTGAAGCCGGAGGGTTCGGCTTGCCGAATTCCGGTAACGCGGGTCTAATCCGCTCGCGTTTCCCCACCGGGCGCGCGGACACGGAGGTCGAGCATGCGCACCGCTATCGTTATCCCCGCGAGGTTCGCGTCGTCGCGGTTGCCCGGTAAGCCGCTCCTGCGCGAAACCGGGAAGTACCTGATCCAACACGTCTTCGAGCAGGCGCAGAAGGCGAAGTGCGCGTCCGACGTGATCGTGGCCACCGACGACGACCGTATCTTCGCGGCCGTGCGTGAGTTCGGTGGTACCCCCGTGATGACGCGCGAGGACCACGTGTCCGGGACCGATCGCGTGGCCGAAGTTGCTGCGCGTCTTACTGCGGACGTGGTCATCAACTTGCAGGGCGACGAACCGCAACTGGACCCGGACGCGATCGATCTGCTCGCGGAACTGATGCGCGCACCCGGTTCGGACATGGCCACGCTCGCGGTGCCGATCACGGACGCGGAGACGTACCGCAACCCGAACGTGGTCAAGGTGGTGTGCGACGACCGTGGGCGCGCGCTGTACTTCTCGCGGTCACCGATCCCGATGGTGCGCGACGGCGAACCGGACTTCACCGCTCGGCCCGCGCGGTTCCTTCAGCACCTGGGCGTGTACGCCTACCGGCGCGATTTCCTTCTCCGGATCGCGGGCGAACCGCCGCATCCGTTAGAGCAATCGGAAAAACTCGAACAGCTCCGCGTGCTCGGCACGGGTGGCACAATCATGCTCGGGCAGGTGCACCGCGCGCACCGCGGTGTGGACACGCCGGCCGATTACGCCGATTTCGTGCGGTGGTACCGGCAGAACGGGGACAACGGGGCGGGGGGAACGCGCCGCGCGGCTTAAAAAACCTTTGCGCGAGCCGGCAATCTGTGCTGATTGGTTTGGCTCGGGGCGGGCGATATAGTGAAGTGATAGCCCGCCTCACGTTAAGGATCGCCGCACGATGACTAAACACATTTTCGTTACTGGTGGCGTCGTCAGTTCGCTCGGAAAGGGCCTGACGTCCGCCTCCATCGGGTTGCTTTTGGAAAAACGTGGGCTGCGGGTGCGGTTGCAGAAACTCGATCCGTACCTCAACGTCGACCCGGGCACGATGTCGCCGTACCAGCACGGCGAGGTGTACGTCCTCGACGACGGCACCGAGACCGACCTCGACCTCGGGCACTACGAGCGGTTCACGCACGCGGTGCTGAACAAGGACTGCAACTACACCACGGGCAAGATCTACCTCTCGGTCATCGAGAAGGAGCGCCGGGGCGACTACCGCGGGAAGACCGTGCAGGTGATCCCGCACGTCACGGACGAGATCAAGGGCTGCATCAAGAAGATGGTCGCGCCGGACGTGGACGTGGTCATCACCGAGATCGGCGGGACCGTCGGCGACATCGAGGGCATGCCGTACTTCGAGGCGATCCGCCAGTACGCGCTCGACGTCGGCAAACACAATTGCCTGTTCGTTCACCTCACGCTCGTCCCGTACCTCAAGGCCGCCGGCGAACTGAAGACCAAGCCGACGCAGCGCAGCGTGCGCGACCTGCGCGAGATCGGCATCCAGCCGGACATCCTCATCTGCCGCACCGAGAAGGACATCCCGAAGGACGAGTGCGAGAAGATCGCGCTGTTCTGTAACGTCGAGCGGAACGCGGTGATCGAGGAGAAGGACAAGGAGTTCAGCATCTACGAGGTGCCGCTGAGCCTCGCGAACAACAAGCTCGACGAACTCGTTGTGGAGAAGCTGCACCTCACGCACGCGAAGCCGCTCGACATGAGCGAGTGGAGCACGATGCTCGAAAACATGCGGGCGCCCGAGCACGAGATCACCATCGGGTTCGTCGGCAAGTACGTGAAGCACCGCGACGCCTACAAGAGCGTGTACGAGTCGCTCGACCACGCCGGGATCGCCCACCGCACAAAGGTGCGGGTGCTGCGCATCGAGTCGGACAAGCTCGCGGACGAGGGTGCGGCTCAAGCTCTGGCGAACGTGGACGGGTTGCTTATCCCCGGCGGGTTCGACAAGCGCGGAATCGAGGGGAAGATTGAAGCGATCCGGTTCGCACGCGAAACGGGGCTGCCGTTTTTCGGGATCTGCCTCGGTCTCCAGTGCGCGACGATCGAGTTCGCGCGGCACGTGGCCGGCCTGGAGAACGCGAACAGCACCGAGTTCGACAAGGCGTCCCCGCACCCGGTTGTGTGCCTGCTCGAAGAACAGGAGGGCGTCACGAACCTCGGCGGCACGCAGCGCCTGGGGGCGTACCCGTGCCACCTGAAGCCGAACACCAAGGCCCGTGCCGCGTTCGGGGTGGACGTGATTAGCGAACGGCACCGGCACCGCTACGAGGTGAACAACAACTTCCGGGACCGCCTCGAAGCACACGGCATGATTTTCTCGGGCACGAGCCCCGACGGATCGCTTGTCGAGGCGATTGAGTTGAAGGACCACCCGTGGTTCGTGGCGGTGCAGTCGCACCCGGAGTTCCAGTCGAAGCCGACGAAACCGCACCCACTGTTCCGCGACTTCATCGGCGCGAGTCTCGAACGCCGGCGCACACGGAAGCCCATTGCAGTCGTGATGAGCTGAAGATAGGAAGCAAAGAGCCGCGGAAATCATCCGCGGCTCTTCTTTTCTACGTCACTCACTTCACCAGTTTCGCGATGTCCTCTTTGATCGCGTCGGCCCAAATCTTGTACCCCTCTTCGCTGAGGTGCAGGTAGTCGGGCATGATCTTCTTGTCGAGTGTGCCGTCCTTTTCCAGGAATTTCTCGCCGATGTCCTTGTAGAAGACCTTCTTGTCGTCCGCGAACTTGGCGAGGATCTTGTTCGTGTCGTTCACCTTCACGCGGATCTTATCGTCGGCCTTCGGGGAGCGCGGGAAGATCGCGAGCAGGAGTACCTTCGTGTCGGGCTTCTGCTTCTGAAGTTCGGCGATGATGGCCTTCACGCCGCCCGCGATCTGCTCGGGGGAGTGCCCGCCCATGTTGTTCGTGCCGATCATGATGACCGCGAGCTTCGGCTTCAGCGGTTCGATTTCCTTGCCCTCGGTGAGGCGCCAGATCACGTGGCCGGTCTGGTCGCCGCCGATACCGAGGTTCACGGGCTTAAACGAGCCGAACGCCTCGGGCCACACTTTCTTGCCTGCGCCTTCCCAACCCTGGGTGATGGAGTCGCCGAGGAAGATCACGTCCCCTTCGCCCTTTTCCACGATCTTCAGGAACTGCTTGTGGCGCTGGATGTCGCGATTGAGCGGCTTCACGGCCGGGTTGTCCTTTGCGTCTTTCGCGCTGAGGGGCGCGGTGACGCACAGCGCCAGCATGAGGCCGGTGCTCACGATTCGGCGAACGAGCATGGAGATTCTCCGGTACGGTCGGGGCGGGGTGGGAATGTGGGCGGGAAGGAGGCAGCCTGGACCCCGGTAGTATCGCGGTTCGTGGCGCGGGGGGCAACAACCATCCCCGCACCATTTCTGATACCTCCGCCACTTCGGAACGGGTTATTTCGTGCCGCGCGTATCGGGCGGGCGCTCGCCGGTGATGAGCCGCGCCGCGCGGTTCCGCGTGACGTAATTGAAGAACCACTGGAACAGCACCAGCACGCGGTTCTCGAACCGGGCTAAGTACAGGATGTGGATGAACAACCACGCGAACCACGCGGGGTGCCCGCTGAACCGGATGCCGAACGCCTCGGCCACCGCCCGTGCGCGGCCGATCGTCGCCATGTTCCCCTTATCGAAGTAGCGGAACGGCCCTTTGGGGCTTTCCCCTTTGATCCGGCGCACGATCGTGCCGGCCACGTATTCGCCCTGCTGCATCGCGACCTGGGCGACGCCCGGAAGCGGCTTGCCGTTCGTACCAGCGCAACTGGCGAGGTCGCCGACGACGAAAACGTTGGGGTGCGCGCCGACGCTGCAGTCGGGGTTCACCGGAACGTGACCGCCGCGCCCGACCGTAACGTCACCGAGCGCGTCCGCCAAGATCTTCCCGAGCGGCGACGCCTTCACGCCCGCGGCCCACACGACCGTTTCGGTATCGATGCGCGTTGCCTCGGCTTTTCCGCCGTCGGGCTTCACGAGCACGTGACCGGCTCCGATCGCGGTCACGTGACAATCGAGTTGCACCTCAATGCCCATTTCTTCCAGGGAGACTTTTGCCTTCGCGCTGAGCGATTCGTGGAACGCGCCGAGCACGCGCGTTTGCCCCTCCACGATAATCACGCGGGCTGTAGCCGGATTGATGTTGCGGAAGTCGGCGCGGAGCGTGTGCTTCGCGAGCTCGCGGATCGCGCCGGCCATTTCTACCCCGGTCGGGCCGCCACCGACCACCACGAACGTGAGGAGCCGCGCCCGTTCCGCCGGGTCGGTCGTGCGCTCCGCTCGCTCGAACGCGGACAGCACCCGGCGCCGGATCTCGGTCGCGTCCTCGATGGTCTTCAGCCCCGGTGCGAACTCTTCCCACTCGTTGTGGCCGAAGTAGTGGTGCGTGGACCCGGTCGCGACGATGAGCGAATCGAACGAAACGCGCGCGCCGTCTTTGAGGAGGACCGCCTTGCCGGGGATATCGAACCCGGTTACCTCGCCGAGTATCACGCGGGTGTTCTTTTGGTTCTTCAGCGCGGACCGGAGCGGGGCGGCGATGTTTGCCGGAGACAGCGCGCCGGTCGCGACCTGGTAGAGCAGCGGTTGGAACAGGTGGAAGTTGCGCCGGTCGATGACCGTGACGTCGGTCGGCGTCTTGTTCAGAGATTGGGCCGCGACCAGCCCACCGAACCCGCCGCCGATGATGACCACCTTGTGGGCGCCTGTGCCGTCCGACATGTCTACTCCCCGAGGTGTTAGTGTCGGGGAGTAATGTATGGAGGATGAGAGTGCGAGGGGGAATAGTGCCGGTGTATGCGGGTGATTCGCTCGCGGTGGCTGAGTGCCACCGCGAGCGGAAAGCTTTACTTGTCGATGAGGAGCATGTCCGCGACGTTCAGCGGCATGTTGATCTGAATGGCGCCTTTGAGCTGCGTGAACTTCAACTCGCCGCGTTCGACGCTGCGCACCTTGCTCACCTTGTCCACGCGGATCGTGACGGTCAGCGAGGTCTGTTCCGCGCCGGTCCAGTTGATGAGCGGGATCGCGAGTTTGGCCGGTGCGTCGCCCTTCGCGGGGGTATCGATGCACATCGTTTCCACGAGTCCGTCCGTGGTGACGACGGGCTTCGCGTCGCGCCCGCCGAACCCCAGGAAATCGTCCGCCAGCCGCGTGAGCAGGTGGAGCCGCATTCCCGTGGGCAGGAAGTGAGCGTAACTGTCCGCGTTCGCCCCGCGATCGACCGGGCGGACGGGCAAACCGCTTTGCAGGTACGCTTGCCCCGGTAGGAACCCGAACAGGATCGCGCGCCCGGTGCCGTGGCGCTTCGTAATCACTGCGGGAGAACCGTCCTTGAACTTGCCGATGACCGTGCCATCGGTCGCGGTGAGCGCTTGCTTCCACGCGATCACGGGCACGTTGAACACGTGGTTCGGCGACGGGGCCGGGTCCGGGTCGATTTTCGACAACCCGCCGATGTGCCAGTGGGCCGTGTCCATCGGCTCGTATTGTGGGAGATCGTGCTTGCTGAAGAACGGCGTGTTCTCTTTGAGCAGATACTTGGAGACGAGGTTGGGGTCCGTCGTGATCTTGCTGCCGGTGGCGCCGTAGAGCTTCGCGGTCGCCGGGTTCTCCTTCTGGAATTCGTTGAAATACCCGCCGCCGGCCATTGCAACGACCGTTCCCCCGGCCGCGCACCATTTCTGGAGCGAATCCAGACACTTGGACTGGAGGTACTGCTGCGTGACGTAGATGAGCTTGTAGTCTTTGGCCCGGTCGTCAATCACGTCGTCTTCCGACAGAAAATCGACCGGTACCTGCGAGTGCCGCAGCGCGTAATAGAGCGCCTTGCGCTCGTTGTTGTGGAGCGCGAAGGAGAAGTTGTTGACGCCGGTGATTAACTCGTCCGTGCTCGAAAGGAGAAGCCCGACTTTCGCAGGGCGCACCTTGCCGTCCACAATATAGTCCTCAAAGATGCCGGCTTCGTGCGTGCAGGTGTAGATCTCCTTCCACATCTTCAGGTCGTAGCTGTCGACGTAGTTTTCGGTGGCACCCACGGCGGACGGTGTCGCGCAGAAGTAGTTAATCATCTTCGCGCCGTGGGCGACCGACGTGTAGAAGCTCTGTCGGAACTCGCTCGGCAACTGACCCGGTGAGTGTGGCATCACGTACATGTGAATGGGTAGGTCGTCGTACTTCGCCCCCGCCCGCAACCCGCTCGCGAGGTAGCCCACAATTTGCGGACTGAACTCCGCGATCTGCCAGGCGTAATCCTCCGTCCAGGGCATCGACATCGCCTTGAGCTTGAACGGGCGGATGTAGTCGAGTTCGGTGACGAGGTAGTTCGCGTGCGGCGAGTAGTTGGCGCCGGTGAGCACGCCCTTCGACTTGTAGTACGCGGTTCCCTCGGCGAACTTCACCGCGCCTTTCTCTTTGGCCGCGATCTGGGAGTAGTAGTAGAGCGGGTCTTTCTTGTCGGTCGTGTACTTCACCGCGCCTTCAACGGTTACTCCCCGATCCTTAAGCCACTTTGCGAACTCATCGTCCTTAAGCGGGATCGCCGGCAGGTGAATCTCGTCGCCGTAACTCACAATGGCGAGGTCGTCGAACCCGCCCTTGCGTGTCATTTCTTGCTTCTTGATCCACTCCACGGACGGATCGGCCCAGTGAGCCACCAGTTCGCGCTTCTTGCCGGTCGCGTCGACCGTGGTGTTATCGCCCAACGCGAGGGCGAGTTGTTTCGCTTCGGGGAACGCGGTGTGTGCGGAGCCGAAACCCATGATGCCGTAGATCGGCATTCGTTTGGGCACGCTACCGACTTGCGGGAACTTCGCGACTTCCGCGTTCAGGTAATCCAGCACTTCCTTCTGCGTGCGGATTTCGGGCTTCCAGTACCGCTTGATGAGCGCGAGTAAGTGGTCCTGGTTCGGGTTCACGCAGCCCGGAATGTCGAAGCACGCGGGCGAGAGATTTTGCGCCGGTCCCTTTACGATCACGTTCTTCACCAACTTGATCCCGCCGCGACCGTCCGGGATGCCGAACTCCAAGCGGAGGTGGATGCCCTCGGCTTTGCCCTTGTAGATCGCCTTCGGGAACCACTGCGAGTAGTTGAGCGAATCGAGCACGGGGCCGAGCGGTACCCACCCCGATGTATCTCCCGGTTGCAGGTACTCACTGTCCGGGATCGTTGCCGGAGTGGGGACGACCGGGGCGAGTGCTTCCGGCTTCACTTTGGTGGAACGCGGGCCGGCGTTCTGGTACTTCAGTTCCGATACGGTGCGCCCGCTCTTCATCACCTGTTGCGTGGGCCAGTCGCGGACGTGAACGTAGTACGGCGAGTGCTGCCCCTGATCGAACGGCGCGACGATCGGAACGACCGGCCCGAACCCGTCCTTCGGGTTCGTGAATCGGACGAACACGTCACCGTCCTGCACGAGCCAGCCGTCGAATTCGAGGTAGCCCGTTTTCTTTTGGGCTTCCATCCCGGCCTTGTCGTTCGTCAGACACACGAGATCGACGTTCCGCTTCGCGATGTTCACGCGCGGCTTGTCGCCGTCCTTCTGCTCGGTCGCGATGAGCCGCAGCTTCGCGGCACCGGCGGCGAGTTTCACGTTCCCGGGTTGCTGCCAAACGATGTTGTCGGTCCCGCTCCACGAATAGCGCTCCATCGGCACGCGTTTGTGGTCGTTGAACGCCCAGATTTTCGGATCGGTCAGGCGCCCGCACGAGAAGCTCCCGACGACTTTGCCGTCCTGCTCGACTTCGACCGTGAACTCAGCCGCGAACTGGTACGGTTGCTCGTACCGGACCATGACCTCGAACGTGTCGGCGTAGGGGATTGTGATCGGCTGCTCTGCAACCGCTTTCTTGCCGGAGGAGATCTCGTCCGGGGCGCTTAAACAGGCCATCCGTGACAAGAACGTGACGGCGAACGTCCCCGCGAAATAATTTTCGCGGTACGGCATCACCTTCCAGCCCGAGGTGACGGTGAAATCCTCTGCCTCTGCGATCAGGCGCACCGGCTTCTTATCTTGCGCGCCTGCGGGCGACGGCCCCGCGAGCACAAGAAGTGCGATAGTGACCGGCAACAGCGAGCGGATCATGGTGTCGTCCGGAGGATTACTGAAATCGAGTTTGGAAACGATGGTAACCGGTCGGGGTGGGACGGTAAAGCAGATCAAGGGTGCCGAGAAATACAAGTGGACGGTCTGCACTGCAAAGGAATACTGTTATTGATTTGAGATAATATAAAAATATCTACGATGGAATTGTCTGCTGAATCGAAGGGTGTTGGGGTTGTCCGTTCCGGGTGCCCCATCATAGCGTATGTGGATCATGGGAACGATTTGAACTCGTGCCGAGCAGGAAGTGCGCCGTCCTATTTGCCGCCTCAGAACCCGCACTACTATGAGGCCACACGTGAGCGACTGGGTTATCTCGTTGCTGTGAGGCGGTTTACCGACCGGCTCACACCGGCCGTTCGCCCGACTTCTTCCCGCCCCCCCCAGCGGTCGGCCTTGCGACGGGGTTTCGCGATCTGTTAGAGTCGCACGCGGGGGATTCACATGCGTTGCATTGTTACTGGCGCGGCCGGGTTCATCGGGTCGCATTTGTGCGAGCGCCTGCTCGCGGACGGGCACGCGGTCACCGGGATCGACTGCTTCACCGACTACTACGCGCGCGCCGTCAAGGAGCGGAACCTCGCGGGGTTCCGCGACCACCGGCACTTCACGTTCCACGAACTCGACCTCTCGCAGGGCGTCCCCGCGGGCGTCGCGGCCGGGGCCGAGTGGGTGTTCCACCTCGCGGCGATGGCGGGCCTGACCCGCAGTTGGCTCGACTTCGACAGCTACAACAAACACAACCTGACCGCGACCCACCGCTTGCTGGAAGCGCTCAAAGGCTCGCCGACGCTGAAGCGCATCGTCTACGCGAGCACGTCGTCGGTGTACGGCAAGTACGCGAGCGGCGACGAGGCGCTCCCCACGCGCCCGAGTTCGCCCTACGGCATCACGAAGCTCGCCGCGGAGCAGCTCTGCCGCGTGTACGGCGACGAGTTCGGCGTACCGGCCGTGGTGCTGCGGTACTTCAGCGTGTACGGCCCGCGCCAGCGCCCGGAAATGGGCTACCACCTGTTCATCAACGCGATCCTGCGGGGCACGCCGATCAAGCTCACGGGCGACGGGCTGCAGGTCCGCGGGAACACGTACATTTCGGACTGCGTGGAAGCGACGATCCGCGCGACGCAGGCGATGCCGGGCGAGGTCTTCAACCTCGGCGGCGGCGAGCTGGTGACGGTCCTCGAAGTGTTCAAGAAGCTCGAACGCATCATCGGGAAGCCCGCGATCATCGAGCGCCACCCGCCGCGCCAGGGCGACCAACTGGCAACCGGCGCGGACGTGACCAAACTCTTCCGCCACCTCGGGTGGAAACCGACAACGGGTATCGATGACGGCTTGGCCAAGCAGGTGGAGTGGCAGAGAACTTTGAATTAGCCGCAGATAAACGCAGATAACACGGATCAAGACAGAAGAATTTTTGCCAGGTCGATCCCGCCCACCCTGTCGGATTTTCTTCTCTGATCTGCGATTATCTGCGTTGATCCGCGGCTACTCTTCGTCTTTTTCGGAGGGCACGGATGCTCGACGCCTTGAACCGACACCTGATGCACCCGTTCATGGCATGGCGGGAGGGGCGCCCGCACCTGCGGTACCTGAAGACGCTTCAGAAAACACAGTTTGATGCGCCGGAGGTCATTCGCGCGCGGCAGTTGGAAGCACTGAAGGCCCAACTCAAACACGCCTGGGACACGGTGCCGTACTACCGCGCTTCGTGGACCCAGGCGGGCGTTCACCCGTCGGACGTGCGCGAACTGGCGGACCTCGAAGCGTTCCCGATCGTCACCAAGGCCGACATCCGCCGGCACAACCGGGCAATGGTTTCGTCGGCGTTCGACGTCACGAAGCTCCGGGAGAAGCGCACGAGCGGGTCCACCGGCGTACCGCTCACGATCTACTGCGACGAGCCCGCGATGCAGTGGAAGGCCGCGTGTACGATCCGCTCGGACGAGTGGAGCGGGTACCGCCTGGGGCAGCGGGTCGCGAAGGTGTGGGGGAACCCGGAGTACCGGCACTTCGGGCTCAAGGGGCGGCTCCGCAACTACTTCCTCGACCGCGCCGTGTACCTCGACACGCTCGACCTGAACGACCAGCGCATCACCGAGTTCACGAGGGCCATTCGCCGGCACCGTCCGGGGCTGATCTTCGGGCACGCGCACTCGCTGTACCTGCTCGCGTGCGCCCTGAAGAAGGCCCGCGTGTTCGACGTGCGACCCAACGGCATCATTTCCACCGCGATGATCTTGCACGACTGGCAGCGGGCCGTCATCGAACAAGTGCTCGGCTGCAAGGTCACGAACCGCTACGGGTGCGAGGAGGTGAGCCTCATCGCGAGCGAGTGCGAGGAGCACAGCGGGCTGCACGTCAACGCCGATTCGATTTACGCCGAGGTTCCGAGTAACGGCAAGTTGCTCGTGACCGACCTGTGCAATCGAGGGATGCCGCTCATTCGCTACCAGGTCGGCGACGTCGTGGTGCCCTCGACCCGCGTGTGCAAGTGCGGGCGCGGGCTGCCGATGATCGAGCGCGTCGAGGGGCGCGACGCGGATTACGTGCTCACCCCGGCCGGGCACCTCATCTCCGGGATCTCGCTCACCGAGAATTTCGCGGTGCTGATCCCGGGCACGGCCCAGGTCCAGATCGTGCAGGAGTCGATCACGCAGTTGCGCATCCGGCTCGTCGCGGACGATGCGTTCAACACGACCAGCCGCCAGAAGATCGCGGACCTGGTGCGCGACACGTTCGGCGACACCGTGGCGCACGACGTGGAACTCGTGGACGCGATCCCGCAGGAACCGAGCGGGAAGTACCGGTTCTGCATCTCGAAAGTCGCCCGCGACCACATGGAAGCGATGAGCGCATGAGCGAGGAACCTCAATCGCGGGGTGAGCAAAGGCAACCTAACCCCTAACCCCTTCCCTAAGAAGGAAGGGGGAACAGAACCAAAATCAGAAGAGCTTGAACCGGCTTCGGTATTAAGCCCTCTCCGTTTAGGGGAGGGGTTGGGGAGGGGTTACAGCCACAACCTACCCCCCCATCCCCCTCCCTGAAGGGAAGGGGGAGCAGGCGCGTGAGCCCGCTGGGACTGAGCCTATGTCTGCTGACCATTCTTTCTCCCCCTTCCCTTCAGGGAGGGGGGATAGGGGGGTAGGTTCTCCCGACTGTCACATCCCTTTCGCGAGGGAGGGGTTACAACCACCGCCCACCGTCTCCATCGTGATGGCGGCGAAGAACTACGCCCGGTTCCTTCCGGAAGCGGTCGATTCGGCGCTCGCGCAGACCTTCACCGACTGGGAACTGCTGGTTATTGACGACGGCTCGTCCGATTGCACGCCGGACGTGGTCCGGCCGTACCTCGCGGACCGGCGCGTGCGCTACTTCCGGTCGGACAAGCTCGGGCAGCCGCGCGCGAAGAACCTCGGCATCGCGCTGAGCCGCGGGCGGTTCGTGGCGTTCCTCGACGCCGACGATGCGTGGGAACCGACCAAGCTCGAAAAGCAGCTCGCGGTGTTTGCTGCCAAGCCCGAAGTCGGGGTGGTGTTCAGCAGGCGCTCGCTGATGGACGAAGAGGGCAGGGCACTTCCCGCGAGCGCACCGAATGTGTTCCCGCGCGGGTTCGTCCTGCCCCACATGTTCACGCAGAACTTCGTGTGCTTTTCATCCGTGGTGGTGAAGCGCGAGGTGTTCGCGCACGTCGGCCGGTTCGATCCCCAGTGGGATCTGTCCATCGATTACGACCTGTGGTTGCGCGTCGGCACGTTCCACCAGTTCGATTTCGTGGACGAGGAACTGGTCCGGTACCGCACCGGGCACGGGAACCTGTCGAAGCGACTGCGCGACCGCGTGGACACCGCGATGTCCATCATGCACCGCGCCGAGTCGCGGTACGGCGTCGCGGGCCACGTCTCCGCGCCCGTGATCGCCGACGGGTACGCTTCGACGTGTCAGACACTCAGCTACGTGATGCGCCCGAGCGACCCGGTCGAATCGCTGCGGTGGTCCGCCCGCGCGCTGAAGTGGCCCGCGCGTCGCGTCATTACACTGAAGGGATTGGCGGCCGGGGCACTCGCCGCATTTCGTGGAACGCGCTCCCCGGGTTCACCGGAAAACGCGACCGCGAACATTTAGTTCCAAGTTCCAGAGTTCCGAAATTCCAAGTTCCAGAGGCCCAGAAATTTCAGATGAAGGCACGCTCTAAGTGAGCTTCCTCCAACCTGGAACTCTGGAACTCTAATTCTCAATACAGCCCGATGTCCAGCGAGTTGGAGAGGGCACGTGCGACCCACCACGCGCCACTGCGCCAGCGGGCGTGGATCTTCACGGTCGCGAGTTGCCCCGGGTCGACCGCGGCGTCCGGGTCGGTCATCTCGACTTCCACCAGGTACACCTGCGCGAGCGGGATCAGCACGTTCGGGTCTTCGCTCGGCTTCACCGCGAGCGACCCGCCGCCGCGCTGAGTGAGGGCCAGCGGGACCGTGGCCGCGTTCTGCTCGGGCAGCTTCCGGAGCTTGCCCTGGAACGTGCGGTCGCTGCGCCCCTTCACGTAGATCGACACGTTCAGTTCTTTACGCGCCGCGAGGTCGTCTTTGAGGACGCGGAAGTGCAACGGGCTCACGGGCACCTTCAGCACCAAGCGCCCCGGATCACCCACCGCGAACACCGGAGGCGCGTTGGTGTAGCCCTTGTCGTAGAGCTTGCCGATGTCGTCGCGCTTCGGCGCGGAAACGAGCATCCCGTCGCGCGGGGCCTTGAGTTCGTCCAGCCGGCTCTTGCGCATGAGCAGCCGGCTCACGTCGTCGTCGGCAGTTTCGGCCTTCGCGCGGGCCTTCTTCGCTTCCGCCGCGTACTGCTTGTCGGCCGCGTCGTTGCCCGTCTTGCGGGCGCTGGCGGCCGAGGACGTCATCAGGTCGACCGTGCGCCACTGCTCGTTGCTGACGGCCTTCGCCTTCTTCAGTTCGATCTCGAGGGCGTCGCTCTTGAAGGTGCCGAGGAGCTGCCCGCGCCGCACCTGCTGCCCCGAGCTGACGTCCGCGAGGGACTCGAGCCGGGCCGGTTCGGTCAGCATCACCGCGTCGAGCGCGTCGGGGTCGACCGCGACCAGCCCGGTCTCGTGGACCCGGCTCACCGGCAGCGGCAGGAAGAAGAACGCCAGGAGCAGGGCCGAGAACACCGCCAGGGTGACGTACACCCGCGCCGCTTTCATGTCTGGTAACCGCCCGCGCTGACGAATGTTTTTGATGAGCTTGTACCCCGGCCAGACGAACAGCGACGCCAGCGACATGATCGCCAACATCTGGCTCAGGATCTTGAGTTTCGGCCCCATGAAGTCGGCGAAGAACCACAGGATGCTGAACGTGACCACCCAGCGGTAGATCCAGCTCGCGACCGCGTAGATCACGAACAGCCACTTGCGCCACGGGGCCATGTACGCCTCGGGCGGCACCTCGATCCCCAGGCACTTCGCCTGGAACAGGTTGTTCAGGTACTTGTTGGCCTTCTCGCGCAGGTTCGGCACCTCGAGCCAGTCCGCGAGGATGTAGTACCCGTCGAACCGCATCAGCGGGTTCGCGTTGAACATCACGGTGGACACCGAGCACAGCACCATGATGCACAGCGCGATGTTGTTGATGACGGGGTACACGGGTGTGTACCACCACACGAACGTGGCGATCGACGCGATCACCAGCTCGACGTAGATGCCCGCGAAGCTGATGATGATGCGCTTCCACTTGTCGGCGAGCGTCCAGGCGTCGGTCACGTTCGCGTAGAGCGCCGGCGAGAGGCACATGAGCAAGACGCCCATCTCGTGGCACTCGCCGCCGAACGCCTTACAACTGAGCCCGTGCCCGAACTCGTGGATCACCTTCACCACGCCCAGCGAGAGCCACATGTAGAGCACCGAGTTCCAGGTGAAGAACTCCTGGTACGCGGGCAGTTTCGCCTGGAACGTGTTGAAGTGCAGGGTCACGTGGACCACGGCCGCGAGCATCAGCCCCACGCTCGCCGCGAAGAACCACGTCGTGAAGACCCACCACAGGTACCGGTACATCCACGTGAGCAGCCGGTCCGGGTCGAAGACCGGGATCTTGAGGTACAGGATGTTGCTCAGGGTCGCGAGGCGCCGGAGCCGGCGCTGCTTCGCGCGGCGCTGGAACAGGTGCCGCGCGGCGCCCGGTTGCTCGTTCTGGACCAGCCCGGCGGTGACGAGCTGGCGCGCGAACCCTTCCAGGTCCGACTGCTCCAACCGCATCGGCTTGAACTCGTCCTCGAACGCCTCCTGCACCTCCTCCATCGTGTGCTTGCCGTCGAACAGCTGGAACACGAAGTGCTCTTGCTTATTGAACCGGTAGTACCGCAGGCACACCGGGTCTTTGACGACGGTGAACGTCTTCCCCTCGTACTTCTGCTCGAACGCCTGAAGGTCGGGGCGCACCCGCAGGCGCACCTGCTTGCGGCGCTCCGCGGGGCTGTTCAGGTTCGCAATGAGGTCGTTGGCCATGTTTCGCTGACGGGGTACGCGGCCGACAAATGTTCGCCTTCGCACCCACCCACGAAGGGGCGAGCGCTCGGCGGTTCCAGAACCACGTGTGTTGTCGAACGGGCGGTAAGGGACACGGCCCGAAGAACCGGTGATGAGTTACGGCGAGCGAGAGAATGCCCGCTCGCCGTAACCCGTCGCTCGTTACTTTTCCGGGTTGATGATGATGTTGGCGACACTGTGGTCGAGGAGCCGGAGCTCCTTGTTGCTCATCTCGACTCGGACCGTCACGTACTTGGTGTCGGTCGCGTCGATGTTCACGATGCGGCCGCTGTGCTTTTTGGGCATTTCGGTCGGCGGCTTCCACAGGTGAACGGTGCCGGCGCTGGTGCCGACCACGAGGAACGGCTCGTTCCGGACCGGGCTGAACGCCGCGGCCGTGACCGGGACGCGCCCCGGGGTGATGAGCCGGCCCACTTCGGACCCGCGCCCGCCCGTGCGGGCCGCTTTCCACACCTGGACCGCGCCCTTCAGGTCGCCGTCGCCACCGGCCGTGGCGATCGTGTACGGCACGTCGACCGCCTGGGCACCGGCGGGTATCTCGTCGGGACCGAACACGGCGAGCGAGGAGAACGAGCCGGCCGAGCCGACGTTCTGGACCTGCCCCACGGTCTGCCCGTTGGCCGGGTCCACCAGGTCCACGCGGGTCTTGTCCTGGTCGAACAGCATCCGCGCCCCGTCGCGGCTGACGCCGAGCGCGTCGAGCACCCCGGCGCGGTGGTCGAGCGTGCGCGCGACGACGGCCCGCTCGGTGCCGAGCTTCCACACCTTGATCGTGCCGTCCTTCGACGCGGTGATGAGCGTGTTCTGCGGAGTGAAACTCACGGACGTGACCGAGTCGCGGTGCTCCATCGGGAGCGCGTAGAGCTTCTTCGCGCCCGCGAGTTCCCACACGAACACGTCGCGGCCCGCCGCGGTCGCGAAGAACTTCCCGTCGTTGTTGATCGCGACGGCCTGGACCGAGGACGAGTGCGTTTCTTCCGGCTCGGCTTTCGGGGTTTTGGGCAACCCGTTCCGGTTCGACACGTCCCAGATGCGGATCTTCCCGTCGTCGCCCCCGGTGATGACGATCGCGGTCTTAGCGGCCACGGGCGTCGCGGCGACGCTCCGCACCCCGACCGGGTGCGACAGGTTGTGCGGAACGGTCGGGCGGTTCGCGCTCTTACCCAGGTTCGGGTCCCACACGAGCGCGGTGCCGTCGGCCCCGACGGAAACGACGAGCGGGCCGTCCGGGTGCGCGGTCACGGCGACCCCGGTGACCGGCTGGCGGTGCCCGGTGTGCGACACCAGCGGCGCGCTGGGCAGGGCCGGTTCAACGACCACTTCCATCCCGTACCGGATCGCGCGCATGTGCTGGACGTCGAGTTGGCCCTCGATCCGCACCTTGTCGGTGCCCTCGATCTCCATGACCTTCTCGCCGGCCTTCACGTACTCGCCCGGGCGCCGGGAGATCGTGCGAATGACCCCGTTCACCCCGCTCCTGAGTTGGTGCCGCCCGAGGAGCACCTCTTGTTCTTTGTAATCCGCTTCGGATTTCGCGATCTGTTGGTTCGCCTGGTCGAGGTTTTCGAGGAACCGTTGAAGCGTGATGTGATCGTCCAGCAAATCGCGGCTCAGTTGGCGCCTGGATTGCTTGTGAACGAGATTTCGATACTCGTTCTTCGCCGATTCTGACCCTTCGGTTGCACTCTTCTTCGCGGCGGTGGCCGATGATTTGATCTTCTCGGCTCCTTCTAGACGCGCCCGAATGAGTTGGTCGTCCATGATCGCGACGATTTGCCGCGCGTCGACGGGCATGCTTTCCCGGACCCGCTTGAGTGGCGTCGGGTTCTTCGGGTTCGGGTCGCGCGGGTGGTAAACGACCCACTCGGCCTTTTGGTCCGCGGTCAGTTTCTCGTACTCGCCCGCCGCGAACGGCGTCGCGAACAGCTCGATCGTCCCGTCTACCTCGGCCGAAACGGTTTGTCGGTCCTCGTAGGACACGAGCGCGTTCGGGATCACGAGCGGCTCACCGCGCTCGGTCGTGGCCTTGTACTCCGGTGGCGCAACCGCTGGGAATAGCGGGGAACCGGCGTCGGTGTATACGGGTTTGTCGGTGGAATTCGACGACAAGTTGGTGTTCGGGGGATTGGTGCCGCAACCAATGAGCGCGCCGGTGAGGGCGGCCGGGAGGCACCAAGACGCGAGTACGCGCGAGCGCATGAAATTGTCCTCTAGTCTGTTAGGGACGGTAAGGTTGTGTGGCGCGGGTGCCACCGGGGTCTGGCGCTCGCCAGCCGACCGGGAGGCGGTACAGCGGAAGCCGGTTCCAAATCGTTACTTTCAATTTGGAACCGGAACTCGAAACTTGGGTGATTCTTAGAAGAAGAACACGACCTTCTCGTAGAACCATTCCCAGACGCCGTGGAAGAGCGTGTAGCCGATGGCGTGCTTGCCGCAGCGGATGCGGGTGCTGACTTCCAGCCCCGTGATGAACAGGTCGCGCGGAACCCACTGGCTCTCTGGAATGCCCTTCACGTTGAGTTTGACGTAAGCGGTGACGACCGGCTCGTTTTCGTCGTGCTCGTTCTTGTTGGGCACCGCTTCGGCTGCGATGTCGTCGCGGTACAGCCGGCCCCGGTAGCTCGTGTCCGATTCGGTCCGCAAGAGGACGTCCACGTCGAGGTACTTGCGCGGCCCCTTGATCGGGTCGTTTTCGACCCCGTGCATGCTCGGATCGGCGAACGCCTTCAGCACCTGCCCGACGTTCCGCTGCGGGATCTTCAGTTCCACGTGCCACGGGCCTTCGAGATGCCCGACCCGGAGCAGTTCTTCGTTGGGCCGCATGGTGCGCCCGAGCAGTCCCTCGCGGCGGTCGTCGTTGAGCACGGTCCAGCGGGTGCGCCCGGCTTCGCGAGCGAGTTTGGTATCGAACTTGGGCGCCAGCGCGCGGAACAGGCCGCGGGTGTTGGCCTTGCTGCCGTTGAACAACTCGTCCAGGTTCTTGAGGTCTTCGAGCGACTTGTCGCGTCGGGCCTCGGCGACCTTCTTATCATTAATGTACTTGTTTTTGTCTTCATCGCGCAGGTTGGGCGCCTGGATTGCTTGTGTCGAGGTTTCGATACTCGCGTTCGCTTCGCGCAGCTCACCGATCGCGCGCTCCTGTTCCTCGCGCAGATCCTTGCTTTCGAGCGAAACGACCTCGAAACCGGGGTCGATTTGCTGGCCCGGCTTCACGCGGATGTCACGCACCGTGCCCTCGCGGGGCGGGTAGATCTTGGAAAGCTCCACCGGCTGCATCTGGCCCTTGGCTTCCATCCGCAACTGGGCGCCGAACGGCGGGACCGACGGGGGGGCGGCCATTACGCCGATGAGGATCGCGACCAGGAGCGCGATTCCCCCGGCGATGAACCGCCGCTTGCCGCCGATGCCCTCTTGGACCTTGGCGATCGGCCACCACAGGAACTTGAGCGGCACGCGCCTCATTTCGGCCGCGTTGTACAGCGCGGGGGCCGCGTGCTTGTTCACGATCTCGAGCCGCTGCATGAGCGTCTCGGTCTGTTCCGGTGGGTTGAAGGCCTCCAGGACCAGCACCGCGCGGGCGGGCTTGGCCGTGTCCTTCTCGCGCTCGTCGCGGCACGGTTGCACGACGAGCATCTTCGGTTGGCTCTCGTGCAGGTAGTCGTCGAGGGCGCGGGCGACGGCGGGCGGCAGCCCCGGGTCTTTTTCGCCCTTGAAGATGAGCGCCTCGCCCCATTGGAGCACGGCTTCCATCAGGAGCCGCAGCCGGCGCACGTGCGTGCTGGCCTTTTCGACCACGTCGGCCCCGCTGACCGCTTCAACGGTGACGCGGGAGCGGTCGTGGCGGATGCCGACGCACAGCCGGTCGCACTCGATCAGCTTGCGCCCCTCGTTGGCGACGTGGTACGCCACCTCCGTCGGGTTCAGGCTGCCGTGGATGTCGCGCGCGAACGTCTCGACCTGCGCGTAGGTCTTCTCGACCCCCGCGGCGACGCGGGCGTTGCTGAAGTTGTGGTATTGGCTCGCGTACCCGGCCATCTGGAACGTGTAGTTCAAGAAGGTGGGGTACATGCGCGGGTCGTGCGTCGCGTCCTGGAACACTTCCAGGATGCCGAGCGGCTGCTTGTCGGGCGTGACGATCGGTGCGAACAGCGCGAAGTGGTCGGTGAGGTTGGCGGGCGGTACCGGGCCGGGTTCGCCGGGGCCAGGGGCCATGCGCCCGTTCGGTTCGAGCAGGACCGGGCGCGGCGGCGCGGACTGGAACACCTGCCGGAGCACCTCGTTGTGGCACTGGCGCCCGCCGCGGCGCGCGTCCAGCCCCATCTTCTCGAAGTTCTCCTGACACGCCAGTTGCAGGAACCCTTGCGGCGTGCGCAGCCAGACGGCGCCGGCGGGCGCGTCGATGGCCGAGAGCGTGCGGTTCAGGAACTGTTGGTAGAAGTCGGTGGGCGGCAGCGCGGAGCCGGCCAGCTTCCCGGCCGACTCGAACGCGTCTTCGATCTGGCGCGCGTACTTGCTCTTGGCGTCGTCACCGCCCCCGGAAGATTGGGGGGCGGGCGCTGCGGTCGGGGTCGTGCTCACGGCGAGAACCTCGTACTGCGTTTACACCGAGCAAACCGAAAGGCGCGGTCGGCCGAGTCCTAACGATCATACCTCGCGAACGGAGGGGTGGGCAAGTTCCCCTCCCAAGTAGATCGCCGTTATCCGCTCGAACGGCCAAAAATCGGCCAAATTAAAAATCGGGAGCGCGCCAAGGTGTGCCGTCATCTTACGCACGGTTCACGCCCCGGGGTGCTGGTTCTCCCAAGTCAGAATATGGTGCATCAGGTCGCCCGGGTCCATGTCGGAAGCCGGGAGCGGCCAGTCGAACCGTTCGGACGCGGCCAACTGGATCGCGGCCCCGCGGTCGAACGGGTCGTTCCACAATTGTACGAATCGCCCGATCGCGCGCCCACGACGGCACAACCGTTCAACGCACGACCAAGCATCGTCTTCTGTGCGCGCGGCGTCGGAAAGGAGTTCCGTCCAGTCCGCGAGCCACTCGACCAGCATCCGGGCCTCAATATCACCCAACCCCCGAGTCAGCGCTTCGTCCCGGAGCACGTAGCGAATGATCGAGTCGCACTGCGTCGGCATGAACCGTCCCCCAAGCCGTCCACGACAATTCTCGGCCGGCGAGTCCCCCAACCCGCCGGCCTCGTCCGTCCCCGTCCCGTGTGCTTCGTGTGAAGTGGGGGAGCGTATATCGCCGATTCGTGGGGCTCGCAAGCGGACCTCGCGCGCTTCGGAGGCACTTCGCACCGACTTTTGAACGCGGAGTTGGCACGGGCGAGCAAGTCACGTAATCTGGGCGAACGCGGACCGCAAAAGATCCTCTCTGCCCGGCGCACCGGGCCATCATTTGGACAGCCATGACCGACCCGGCCGACGTCGCCCTCGCACTTGTTGCCATTCTCGTCCTCGGGGGCGCTCTCACATGGGCGCTCCCGTCTCTTTTGCGCCCCGTATTGTGGCTCGTCGCGAACGGACTGTACCGGTTCACGGTGTACCACCGCTCCCGCGTGCCTGCTCAGGGGGGCGTACTCGTGATTCCCAACCACGTCAGCTACGTCGACTGGCTAGTGCTGTGGGTCGCGTGCCCGCGCCCGGTTACGTTCGTGCTCTGGGGGCGGTACTACCGCAACCCGATCCTGCGGTTATTCCTCTCTTGGGCACGGCGCAACACGGTCCGAGTGGCCGATCACACAACTCACCCGCACGCGGTCAATAGCAGTCTGAAGCAAATCGCCGCGGCGCTCGACGCGGGCTGCGTGGTGGTGATGTTCCCCGAAGGCGCACTCACGCGGACCGGGAACATGCTCCCGTTCGGGCGCGGGATCGAGCGCATTCTGAAGCTCGTAACGACCGACGTAGCTGTGGTCCCGACCTGCACTGCGGGCTTGTGGAACGGCTTCTTCAGTCACGGGGCCGGTCGGATCCTGTGGAAGTGGCCGAAGGCGTTCCGCCCGCGCGTGAGCGTGCTGTTCGGGGAGGCGATCAAAATGCCTACCCCCCCGCCCCCCTCCCCGAAGGGAAGGGGGAGAAGGAACCTAACCCTCTAACCCCCTTCCCTACGAACGAAGGAGGAACAGAACCAAATAAGAAGCCGGTGCATCGTCCTCGGGTTTAAGCCCCTCTCCGCTTAGGGGATAGGTTGGGAGGGGTTGCTTTTTCTCCGCGCCGCGGACATTCGGCTCGCGGTTCAGGAAGCGACCGCGGAGCTTTCGATCCTCGAAAGCGACCACTTGCTGCTGGTACACCGGCGGTTCGTGCGGGTCGCGTCGAAGTTGCGCCGACTGTTCCGGCCGGCCATTGTGGACTACTCGGGCGGCTCGGCGCGCACGCTCACGTGGGCGAAGGTGCTCGTCGGGGTGCTGTGCGTCACGCGGTTCTTGCGGTCGCGTGTGGGCGCGGCGCAGAACGTCGGGATTTGGCTCCCAACGGGCTTGGGGAGCGCCCTGGCGAATATCAGCGTGGCGTTCCTGGGCAAAACGTCGGTGAACCTGAACTACACCGCCGGAACTGCCGCGGTGCGATCCGCGGTGAAGCAGGCCGGCGTGCGGGTCGTTATCACTGCGAAGAAGTTCACTGCGCGCATGCCGCTGGATCTTCCCGGCGACGTGCAACTGATCTACCTCGAAGACGCACTCGAGTCCGTCACGAAGTGGCAGCGCATCCGCACGTTCCTCCTCGTGCTACTCCTCCCCGGTTGGGCGATCGATTACTTCCTGCTCGGGCTGTCCAAGCACCGGCCCGACGACGTGCTCACCATCGTGTTTTCCAGCGGGAGCACGGGCGAGCCGAAGGGCGTGGTGCTGACCCACCGGAACATCACCGCGAACACCGACGCCTCCCGGCGCACGTTGGAGGTCGCGCCGGGCGAAACGCTGTTCGGCATCCTCCCGTTCTTCCACAGTTTCGGGTACACGGTGTGTATGTGGCTGCCCATGACCGTGCCGTGTACCGCGGTCTACTTCCCGGACCCGCGCCAGGCCAAAGAGGTCGGCGACATCGCGCGCACGTATCGAGCCACCGTCATGGCCGCGACCGCGACGTTCCTGCGGTTCTACATCCGCCGGTGCGGGCCGGACGATTTCCGCACGCTGCGGCTCATCATCTGCGGCGCGGAAAAGCTGCCCGTGAAACTCCAGGACGAGTTCCGGGCCAAGTTCGGGGTGCTCCCGCTCGAAGGGTACGGCTGCACCGAACTGTCGCCGGTGGTGTCGTGTAACATGCCGGACGTGAACGTCGGCGGTTTGCTCCAGCAGCGGAACTCCCGCGGAACGGTCGGTCAGCCCATCTTCGGCGTGTGTACGAAAGCCTTTGACGCCAACACGATGGAACCGCTCCCGATCGGCGCTGAGGGCGTGTTGTGCAGTAAGGGGCCGAACGTGATGGCCGGGTACCTGAACCAACCGGAGAAGACGGCGCTCGTGGTGCGCGACGGGTGGTACAACACCGGCGACGCGGGGCTGATCGAGCCGGAGGGGTTCATTCGCATTACCGGTCGGCTGTCGCGCTTCGCGAAGATTGCGGGGGAAATGATTCCCCTGGAGCGCCTCGACGACGAGATGCACGACGCGCTCGCGACCGGAGGGGATCGCGTGCTGGCCGTGGCCGCGGTGCCGGACGAGAAGCGCGGTGAGCGGCTCGTCGTGCTGTACCTTCCCGAAATCGAAACGAAGCTGAGTGACCTGCTCACCGCGTTGCCGAAACGTGGCATCCCGAATTTGTGGGTGCCCGACCGACGCGACTGTTACCCGGTGGACGTGATGCCGGTTCTTGGTACGGGGAAACTCGACTTGAAGAAGCTCGGCGACCTGGCGAAGCACCTGGCGAGCGGTGCGTGATTCGGAGGGCAGAGGCGTGTCGCGGCGAAAGTTCCTCACGGCGCGGTGGTGTAACCTCATCCTCGCGAACTACGCGGTGCCGGAGGAATTGCTGCGCCCGCTCGTGCCGCCCGGGTGCGAACTCGATCGCCGCGACGGTGCGTGTTGGGCCAGTCTGGTGGGGTTCCAGTTCCTGGGTACACGGGTGCTCGGGATCGGGTGGCCGGGGTTCCGCAACTTCCCCGAATGGAACCTGCGGTTCTACGTGCGCTGCGGCCAAGATCGCGGCGTGTGTTTCGTGCGCGAGTTCGTACCGCAGTGGACGGTCGCGACCATCGCCCGCGTGCTCTACAACGAGCCGTACCGCTCCGCGCGCATGTCGATGGACGTGAAGGACCAGCCCGATGCGCTCACCGCGACGTACACGGTGAAATGGGCCGGGCGCGTTCACTCGCTCCGCGCGGTCGGGGCGAAGCCCGCGATCCGACCCACCCCCGACAGCACCGAACACTGGTTCAAAGAGCATTCCTGGGGCTTCGGGACGTCGCACCGCGGAAAAGCGATTCGCTATGAGGTGAACCACCCGGAGTGGGACGTGTACCCCGTGCGCGAGTTCGCGGCCGATGTCGATTGGGGGCTGCTGTATGGCCCGGAATGGGCCGTCATGAACGCGGCGAAACCGGCGTCGGTTGTGCTTGCCGCCGGGTCGGAGATCAGCGTCTACCCGAAGGGCTGATTCGCTAAGATTATCTGCAACCGGTCTGTTGATACCGGAACGCGAGCCTGCTCGTAACCTCTGAGTTACTCAGATCCACTGACAACAAGAATCGGCGTCCACTGGGCCGGGGATATTATGTCGAGAATTTGATTTATTGGTGCTCTAGCGACTGTGTGATAAATGCCACGTTCATCCGCAGGATGTCGAGGGCCAAGTCCCAGTTGATGTGCGCGAGTGTGTCTTTGTCGCTATGGATGTTGTGGTTCGCGTCGTCCGTACCTTCGATCGTCAGCACCGCCGGCACGCCCGCGTCCAGGAACGAGACGTGATCGCTGTTGAACGGGTGCAGCGAGGTCTGCACGGCCAATCGAGTGTAGGTCGCTGCGGCACCGGCCAGCCCGTCGATTACTACCTGCGAAAGGGCGGCTCCTTCCAGGAGGACCGTCGGCGCCGGGGAATTCAGCGACGCAATCATGTCCATATGAACCACGGCCCGGATCCGTCGCCGTTGGGGCGCGGACAGCGACCCGACGTACTTCCGGCTCCCGAACAGGCCCTCCTCCTCGCCGCCGAAAAGCACGACGCGGAGGTCGTGCGTGTTGGGGACGTCCTTCAAAGCTCGGGCGATCGCCAGCCCGCCGGCGCTGCCGCTGCCGTCGTCGTCGGCCCCCGGGGCCGGCGCGGCCGGTCCGCCGGCGATGTTGATCGAGTCGAGGTGGGCGCTGACGATCACCACCCCGCGCGGGGCCGCTCCGCTCCCGATTTTCTCGGCGATGACGTTCTGGCTCGGTTTTCCGCCGACCGTGATCGTCTGGAGGCGGGTCGCGAAGCCGAGCCCCTTGAACTGCTCGCGGGTCCATTTGGCCGCCGCGGCGTACTGCGGGCTGGTGGAGTGCCGGGTGCCGAACTCGACGAGCCGGGTCAGGTCGGCTTCGTATGGGGCGCGGACGATCCGGTCCACCACGGCCTGAACTTCGGGCCGGGCGGAACCCGCGGCCACCGGTGCGCGGGTGTCGAATGCGGTCGTGAAATCGGCGAGTGGGCGGACGGCGTAGCACGGGAGGTCGCCGTGGTCGCACTTCCGGGCCTCTTCCGGGCCGAGGTCGACCACCAGGTACCGCCCCTTGTCGAGCAACACCGGCACACCGGGGTGCTCCTGTTGGAACAGGCGACCTTTTTGCACGACGACGTGGAGCCGCGCCGCCGGCACGGAGCCCAGCGGCACCGGGGCGCTACCCCGCGCACGGGCCGCTGCGACGGCATCGTCCCATTTGTCCTCTTCAACCGCGTGGAACAGCGTGTCCCCGAACCGCACCCCCAGCCCGCCCGGCCCCGAGTGGGATCGGGCGGGCGGTGTACCGGGCGCGGGCGAAGTCGCGAGGCGCATGACGGGGTTCTCAAAGGGTGGGGCGCGACCGGCCGCTTACGGGTTAAAGTCTTCCACAACCCCGGTCAGGGTGATGGAACTGGACGGCGGTGACTTGGCGTTTTTTCCCATCCCGCGCTTCGCGAACCCCTTTCGGGCGGCGGGCAGGTCGGCCGGGTCCAGTGCCGCCACGGCTGCCAGGATGCCGTCCCGTGCCTGGGTGAAGGTCGGCTGGCTGGGGGTCTGCTTCAACCCGCCGATAACGTACTTCAGCACCCGCTTCTCGGCGTCGGCCTGGCCGTGCTGTGCCACCAGGGCGACGAACACTTCCCAGAGCGCAGCGCACCAGACCTCGCCGACGTTGTGGACCTCGTTGTTGCCGCCGCCGGTCGGCCGGCGCGGCGGGCTGCCCGGTCCGCTCGGGAGCAGCGCGCCGGCGCTGATGTGCTTGAACGTCAGCGGGTTCTTCTTGAGGTCGGCCGAGTACGGGTAGCGGCGGATGGAGAAGTAGTAATTGTCCTTGAACGTCGCGGTCAGGTCGGTCCAGCCGCCGACCGCGAACGCGCCCTTGGCGAAATTGTCGCCGGCCTGCGAGGTCATGCAGATGGCGAAGAAATCGCCCCACCCCTCGCCCATGCCCTCGCCCTGCGTGTTGCTCAGCCCGGAGGCGTTCCCGACCAACCGGTTGGTGATGTAGTGCCCCATCTCGTGGAAGGTAATGAGGGCTTCGTGGTTGCTCGTCCGTGACGGTTTCGCCGGGGTCGGGCCGAGGAACGTGAACATCTGCATGCGCGGGCTGGCCCCGTCGGCCGGGGTGGACATGTTCGCGTTGTCGGTGCCGCTGAAATCGGCGCCCTCTGCAAGGACCGGGTCGCCGCCCACGCCGCCCAGCCCGAAGTTGTCCGCCTGGGCGTTCCCCGACGCCTCGTCGAAGCCGGCCTCGTACCAGCGGTCGTGGAGCCAGTTGACGTGGAAGAACATCCCGACCAAGCTGGCTTGCAGGTTGTTCGGGTCCGTTGCCGGCTTGGTGTGGTCGAACTTGTAGTCGAACTCGCCCGGGGCGGTAATCTGCCCGCGCACGTCACCGGTTCCGAACCCGTTCGGGGACTTCAGATCGCGTAGGCGATGCAGTTGTTGCCGGTCGTCGCCTTCGCCCCGGCCGGTAGCCACGGCCGACCGGGCAGCAGGCTGTCGATGGCGACCAATTTCTCGGGGATCGTCGGCGCTTGAAACCCGTCCGGCTTGCCGGTCGGGTGCGGGGTGCCCGGGGCCGGGCCGTCTTCCGGGCGGAACGAGGGGGCGCCCGCGTTGTGGACACGGTACTTGAACGTCGCGGGGGAGCTCAGGTTTTTGCGGAACAGAACGTCGGGATCGTCCACCGAATCGACGACATAGCTGAACGCCGGGTAGTCGTCGAGCCACAGTTCCAGGTAGTACCCGGGAACGAACGTGCCGTCGCCCAGGGGGAATAGAACCTCTTTGAGTCGCACCGGCCGCTCGAACTCGGGCCGCCGGTCCTCTCCGGGCGGCAGAAACTCGAACTGCGTGTACGGATCGATGTCGGTCCGCTTCTTGCCCGAGCCGGTCGGCTTCTTGACCGCCTTGAACTCTTTGGCGAGGTACGCCTGGCCGGTCAGGTCGGACGCTGCCCGCGCGATCGCGGCCGCGGGGGGCAGGCGCTTCTTCGGCCCGGTCGCCCCGCGCGGCGGCGCCCCGGCCCCAGGGAACACCTGCCCGGCGACAGAGCGGACCGAGTTGTCGGTTCCCAACCCGAGCCGGAGTTCGCCCTGGAACACATCGATCCCGCCGATCTGCTGGACCATGTGTACCGTCGGTAACCCCTGTGTGCTGACGGCGCGGACCCGCACCGTAGCGGCGTCAGCCGCGGTCAGCCCCCATAGGTCGCCGCGCTCCTTGAGGAACCCGGCCGCCGCGTCTTCAGGGGTGCCGGCCCGGGCGGTGAGCCGCTGGTGAGGTTCCGGGAGGGTGATGCTGACCGGCATCCCGGTCGCCTCGTCCAGGTGGACGGCGGTTTCCCCGGCCTCCGCCGCCAACCGCGCCATTCCCCGCTGCGGGGCGGCCGTCGCGGCCGGGGCGGCGCCGCGGGCGGCACGAACGGCTGGTTCGTAAAGCGCGTGAAAGTTGCCGGGAACCTTCTTGTCGGAAATAGCCATAAGGTGATCTCGGTGGGCTACCGGGTCGCGAAGAGTAACCGTTGCCGGGGCTCACTTTGCGCTCCCCTTTGCGAGGGAGGGCCGCAGCCAAGGCGACGGCGCTTTAGCGCCGTCCTGTACGAGGTTAGTGGAATGCGTTCGGGCTCACGGCGTGACCCAGAGGCTCCGGAACCTCCGCGTCGTGCGCGCCGCCTGTTTGCACGCGACGCCATCAACGATCCGGCCGCCGTCGTCGCTCAGGAGGAGCAGGTCGGTCCGTGGCCCCGGGGGGGCGACTACCGCTTCGGGGTTCAGGCCGGCGAAGTTGACTTGTGTGAGGAGAACGGGCGCCGCTCCCGTCGGCCCGCTCCAGCGGTACAGTGCGGACGTGCCCCCGTCCCCGACCGGGCCGGCGACGATGAAGTACGCTTCGTGCGCGGGCGCGAAGTCGATGCTCCGAACGCCCCGCGCGCCGAGGTCCAGACGGACCGGAGAACCGAACCGGGCCGCCCGCCCGTCCGCCAGCACGGCGTCTGGGTTCTCTAACGGTACCAGCAGGGCGGTGCCATTGGGCACCGGGTTCCGGAACCCGATGAGGAGCCGCCCGTCCGGGGTGGCGGTCAGTCCTTCGATATTCAACCCGCCCGGGCTCTCGGGCGCCTTCCGCGCCCGCTCGGCGAACTCGAACTCGGCCAACTGGGGGTCCGATGCCAGCGCCTCGATCAGACCGCGGAAGGGGGTTCCGACGGGCGCCAGCTTGATCCGGCCGCTCGCGACGGCGACATCGGTGGCGAAGAAGCGCCGGCGGTTCGGCCGCGGCTTCCCATCTTTGTTGGTTCCGTGGGAAGTGATCCAGTAGACCCGGTCCCCCACTCGCGCCGCGGCCTCGATATCGGCCTCGGGGTGCGCGTCGGTCGCCCCGATACCGAGATGCGCGGACCAATCGAACTCCGCGACCGCGCCGCCGGGCGCGTCGAGCCGATACACGCGGAGAACGTTGTCTTCATCGTCCGCAACGACGAAGTGGTCGCCATCGACCACGGCCGCCGCCGAGGCGTCGCACATCCCGGTGTACTCGCGGGGCGCGGGAAGTGGTTGGGTGGGCATCGAAGCTCCTATGCGCGGTCGAACGGCCTGGATCCCGCGCCCGGCGGCGTCACTGCGGGACTGGTTGTTTCCAGTTCCGTGTTTCGAGCTTTTCGGTAAGCGCCCCTTGCGGGATGCCGTCAGCACGTTTCCGCGCCCGGTCTCTTCCGGCTTGGGCACCGGAACTTGGGCCGGGCGCGCGTTGGTCCCGTGCGCGGGCGCTGGGATTAGAGCCCATCGAGAAACGGTATGCTCGGGGCGAAGAAGAATTCCCCGCCCTTCAGCGTCACAAATCCCGAGAAATCGGCCCGGATCGAACCGGGCTGCCCCCAAGACAGTGGGCACTTCTGCGAAACGGGCTTGTCGAGGTCCCTCTGCTGGCCAATGACCGGGTCCAGGCCGGTCCCGGCCTTTACAAAGGCCTCGTTGTTCGCCCAACTCTGTTGAAGGAACGCGAACTGACTCGGGATGTTGGCCTGGAAGCACATGAAGAGTAGTCCGACGTCCCGGGTCGGGAGCTCGGGAATCTTGGACGGGTCCGACGGGTCTGCCACGCGGTCCCCGTAGGTAATCCCGCGGCGGGCGATGCGCCGCCCGCGCTCTTCGGCCAGCAACTGGGGCTCGTCGGCCGGTGCGGCGGCAAACGCCCGGACGGTGTCGCCGCGGGGGTTCATCTTTCGAATGTGCGAGTGGAACGGACATTTCTGCCCTTCCGGATCGGGCGCGTAGTCGAAGTTGTTGGGGATCGGCTCCCGCAGACCGTCGCGGTCGCGCATGACGACCGGTGTGCCGTCCTCGAACCGACCCACGACGTAAGCCCCGGCCAGTTCGCGGTTGTCCCCGGAAAGCCCGAGCCGGTCGGCCAGCGACTGCTCCTGCTGTTTGAACCCGCGGACGTTCTGCTCGAGTTTGCGGAACACGAAGTAGCTCCCGAAGTTGTCGCTGCCCGTCGCGAGCGGGTCCGGCACCAGCACGAGCTCCTTCTCCGCCCGGGGGTCGAACTTCAGATAGTGCCGCGCCCCCGGCAGCGCGGGATCCTCGCCGTCGAGTTCGGCGATCTCCTTTTGCAAGTCCTGCTGGTAGAACACCGGCTGGCTCCGGCCGTCAATGTACCCGAAGTGCTCGATCGTGTCGCCCGCGCGGTTCCGCAGCGCGTCGCCCGACTGAACGTGAACGATCTCCGCCGCCGCCTTGAACAACTCGATGGTTTCGTTCAACACGGTGACCAGCGTCGAGGGGTCGTCGTCGGCGAGCAGGATGAGGGCGTCGATGTCGTCGCGGAACGGCTGCTCCCACGTGGCGACCGGCGGGTCCCCCAGCGCGGCCACCACGTCCGGCGCCTTGGCCCCCTTCGTGAAGGTGACGACCTCGCTCCCGAACGTCGGCAGTTGCGGCTTCTCGTCGAACGAAGAGAGGTCCGTAAACCCCAGTTTTCGGTACCCGGTCGCGCTGAGCAGCACGTTCGAGAAGAGGGGGCCGGGCACGCCGAATCGCTTGAACCGGACCTCGTGCTCGCGCTGGGTACGGGCCGACTGCACGTGGCCACACGCGATGTACTCCCGCAGCGCCGCCTTGGCCTCGTCGGCGGGCACGGTGAACCTGAGGAAGACGAGACGGATGTGGTCTCGCCCGTGCCCCTTGAGGATGTTCCCCTGCACGTTTCCCAGGAACGCTGGGGCCGCGGCGAGATCCCCGATGTCGATGAGCGAGGTGCCCCCCGCCGCCCCCGACGACGCATCCGGCGCGGGGGGAGGGGCGACGTCCTTGTAGTCAGTCGAGCGGTCGTTCTTGGGCATGGTCGTCAGTCCTTTCGGCGGGCGCGTGGCCCGCGGTTCACGAATTGATGGCGCT
>HG799467.1:362420-505525 GCA_000531095.1 Gemmata massiliana
CGGTGATCGGGTGCGAGGTCTGCGGGGCGGACCGGGCGCGGGGCGGTGGGTCCCCGCGCCCCTCTCGAACCTGTGATTTGGCCCCTCGGCCTCACGCCGGCGCGGGCAGCCGTTTCACGCGGACGTTGCGGAACTGCACCTTTCCGGTGTGGTACTGGAAGCCGATCGCCCCCGACGGCCCTTTACCGGTGACGGTTCCGTCGCTCACCAGTTTGCCGTTCAAGCGGACCGTCACCCGGTCCCCCGAGGCGGTAATCTCGTAGTCGTTCCACAACCCGTCGGTCCCGTCCGTGCTGGGCACTTTGGCGGCCCACTGGTGCGCCGGAGCGATCTCGTAGATGGCCCCGGTCCGGTGCAGGGGGCTGCGGAACCTCCGGGCGGCGAAGTCGTACCCGGTTTCGTCGATCTGGATCTCGATCGCGCGCTTGTAGAAGTTGTCGTCGGTCAGCTTCTGGGGCGGGGCCGGGGCGCGCAAGAAGACCCCCGAGTTGGCGGTGATGTCCCCGCCGTCCTGGAAGAACGCCTTCCACTGGAGCCGCAAGACGAAGTCCCGAAACGGTGCCGGGTCGTCGAAGAACAGGACCGCCAGATCGAACGGGCTGGCGTCGGCCGCGAGCGCCGTCCCGGCCCCGGCCGCGACCTCCAGAATCGTGTCGCCGGCTAACCTCGGGTTCGGCCGGTTCACCCGCCCCGTGTCGTTCGCCTTCCACTTGGCCGCGTTCCCCCCCTTGAGAAGGAAGACGAAGCCGTCCGACTCCTCGCGCGTCACATCGGCCGGGGCCAGGTCCGGTTGGCTGGTGTAGCGCGCGACGAGTTCCTCGCACACTTTGCGCGCGAGACACGTCCCGGTCAGAACCGGGTTCGCCGACCCGACCGTCGGGAAGAGCGCCTGATCGACGCAGGCCGCGTTCGCGATGTGGTGGAACCGGCCGTTCACGTCGGTCACCGAGCGCTTCGGGTCGTCCCCCATGCGCAGGGTGCCGGCGTCGTGCCACGTCGTCCCGACGCCGGCGCGGCCGAGGTTCTCGAACTTGTCCCCGCCGCCGGGGAACTCGACCGCGCCCATCGCCTTCGCGAGCTTCACGGCCGCGGTGTGCATCTCCTTCCAGATCGGAGCGTCCTGCGGGTTCTCGTAATGGACCCACGCGCGGGCGTGGTCGAACAACTGGTCCCGGTCGCCCTCCCCGGCGAGGTCGATCCAGTTCGTGCCGGGCGCGCCGACCGGCGCGTCGACCCCCTTCATCTCGCCGCACGCCCGGAAGATCACGGCGATCCTGTCTTTTGACTCCATGTCTTCCAGTTTGGTGGCGACGTCCGGGTCGGGAATCATCCG
This sequence comes from Gemmata massiliana, assembly GCA_000531095.1. GTDB lineage: Bacteria > Planctomycetota > Planctomycetia > Gemmatales > Gemmataceae > Gemmata > Gemmata massiliana. The sequence goes on from HG799467.1 coordinate 363,754, forward strand.
GTAGATCTCGTCCCCGCTGCTGTTCGGCCGCGACGCACTGTAGACCTGGTAGTGGAACCGGCCGTGGTCCCCGAACCCCTGGACGTGGAGGCTCGCGGACTGGAGGCGGTCTGCGAGCGGGTGCCCCAGCTCGGCCTTCATCCGGTCGCTCAGCTTTTTCCGGTCGAGCCGGAACCCGAAATCGAACCGCAGGTGAGCCATGAGGTTGCGGCCCATTAGCTCCTGATCGCGGCGCCCCGGGGCGGTCGGGAACGACTCCAGGGCGAGCCGCGTCGATTCGATCGCCCCGAGCGCGAGCACGACCATGCACGTCGGCTTGACCGGGATCGTCTGCCGCACCCCCTGGGAGATCACTTCGATCCCGTGGACGCGGTAGCTGTCCGGGGTCGCCCCGTCCTTGGGAACCGGCGGGCAAACGAGCCGGCGGACGTGTGTGTTGGGCACCAGAAAGAACTTCTTCTGTCCGTCCCCGCCGCCGTTGTCTCCGGAGCGGATCGCACTGATCATTGCCGGGACGCTGCTGTACTTGTCCGGCGCGAAGAGGCCGGATATGAACGATTGCGTCTGGACGGCAATCGGCGGGGGCAGGACGTCCTTGAGCGGGTCGTTCGTCGCCCCGGCCTTGATCGCGTCGCTGACGAGCTTGTGCAGCGCCCGATTCAGCCCGATCTCGCCCGCCGGGGCGCCCGGGCCGGCCACCGGGTCGAAAATGAAGTCGTCGGTGGGCCGGGCGCCGACCTCGTATTCAACGGCCTCGTAAATCGACGCCCGGGTTTTGGCGTCGGCCCCGACCTTCGGCTTGCCGTTCAGGTACTCGCGCACCTCGGCCGGCCACTGCTCGAGATCCTTGTCGGTCAGTCGCGGGCACCACCCGCCCCAGAACAGGGACTTGCCGCCGACGCAGTACGCGGTCCCGGGAAACCTCGTCTGGCTCCGCCACCCGATCCCCCAGACCAGCGCGTTCTTGAGGTTCTGGTTCTGGTCGTCGCGCGTGTCGAACGGAGCGTTCGAGGGGTCGAAGATCCCGACCTCCGGCAAGTTCTGCCCGTGCTCCGGCAGCAGAAACGGCCCCGCTTCGAGGACGAGTACGCGGAGCGGGTGCCCGGCGTCGATGCTCTGACGAAAGAGCTTCGATGCGAAGTACCCGCCGTACATTCCCGAGCCGATGACGATGGCGTCGAAGTCCGGGTTCGTAAGCGCCTCGCCGAGGGTGTTGCAGACGTACCGGCCGAGCACGTCGACCGAGAACGTGGTCGGCTGGACGTCGGGGGCGGGGAGCACGTCGTCGCTTGATACGAGCCGGTTGAGCGGCATAAAACGAACCTCGTGGTTGAGACAGCGCCGCACCCGGTGCGGGCGTCACAGGTGTACGAAACGGGCGCCGTCGGCAGCCGGCGCGGGCTCAGCGGAACCCCGGACCAGTGAAACGAATGCGCTTGACGGTCCCGTCCGGGTAACGGACGTGCGTAACCCGGGCCGGGAGCGCGGACGTGTCCTCGCCCTCTTTGACATCGGCGAGCTGCCCGGTCTGTTCGAGGCGCTCGTAGAACAATCGCGCCTCCTCATCCGGGGTCCGTTCGGGATCGGGGTTCGGGGTCGGCATGGTGCTCACACCTCGGACGGGTTGACGGGTGGTTCGGGTCCGGCCGACGCCATTCTACTCCCCCGATTTTTCGTTCCCCATTACGTTGAAGGCGGGCGCCCGCGGGCGGGCGAGAGCGGCGGCGCGGGCCGGCGCCCTCGCCGGAAAATGGGTCCTCACGACACCGGGCGGCCGGGCCGGCGGCCGCAGAACCCGCAGCAGAAGTGGCGCCGCTTCAGCACCGTCTTTCCGTCCTCCCTGACCAGCCGGTGGGTCTTGTCGCCGGGGTACGACTTGCGCGGACTAATCAGCTCGGCCGGGATCACGCCCGTGCCCTCGTCCTCAGCGATCCGGTCGAGCTGGATCAGGTCCTCGACAAAGGACCGGGCGTCGTCCTCGGCGCTGAGGGTCTCGTCGGCCCCGCCGGCGACCGCCGCGGCCGCCACCCCGAACCGCTTGGGCGCGGACGGCAGGTGGACGTGGATGGTCGTGCCGAACCGGGTCGTCAGCGGGTGGAGGGGCATGGCCGGGGCGTCCTGGGCGGTCCTCTTGTATCCCTCGTTGTCCCCCTCGAACTGGAGGTGCTGGGCGGGCGCGGCGCTGGTGACCCCAAAAGCCGCTCCGGCGTGGACCCGGAGGTCGCGGGCCAGAGCCACGCCCGACTCCGGGGCCAGGATCCCGCGGCCGACGAAGCTGCTGATCAGGGCCGTTCGGTAGCGGCCCCGGAAGAGGCTCTGGTCGGCCTGGACCATTCCGGCCGCGACCTGGCTGTAGAACCCTGCCCCCACAGGGGCGATCCGGACCCCCTCGATGAGCAACCGCCCCGCGTCTCGTGAGATCGCCACCAGCTTCTCGGAGTCGTCACCGCACGCCCCCGCCGGCCCGGTCTCGAACATGGCCGCCAGCACGTCGAGAAAGGCCCCCGAGAAGACCCGCGAGAACGAGTGCACCTCGGAGGAGAGCTGGGCCGCCGGCGCGCTGGGCGGCAGGGCGGCCGGGTCCTGGTAGAAGAACGAGTTGGCGGTGTTACGAAGGCAGTCGACGTCCACGGCGTCCGGGGCGAACTGGCGGATCGCCCACCCGAGTTCGCGGGCCATCTGCGAGAGCCGGGAATTGAGTCTCAGGTCCCCGTCGGTCTGTGCGAGCACGAACTCCCGCAGGGACGGAATCTGCAGCGCGCAGAGCATTGCGGTCATGTCCCCGAACGCTTCGTGGAGGGCGCCCACTTCAAGGCTGGCTACATCGAACAGATCGGGCTTCACGGCGTCCAGGACGGCGTGCCCCAGTTCGTGGCAGACCACGTCGGGGCTCTCCCCCGAAAAGACCGTGTTACCGTCGATGATGTCGTGAAAGAAAACCAGTCCCCTGTCGCGGGAGTAGAACGCGTTGAGGTCCACCCCGTCGTCCAGTTCCACCTGCATCGGGCGCTGAAACGTCGACCACTGCGTCCCCTCGGGGAGCAGGGGGGCCCAGAAGTTGATTCCCCGGGCCAGGGCCGAGGCCGCGTTCCAGAACAGGAAGTCGCGGGTACCCGGGTCGTACAGGTCGGGGTCGGGGCTGGCTCCGAGGATGCGCGTCTGGAGCAACTCGTGCTCGTTGGTGGGCTCCTCGACCGAGATCGGCTCGGCCACAACCGGGTCGCGACCGCCCACGGCTTCGAGGAACGGGTCGTCCTCCCAGATCCGGATTGCGACGCCCTCTTCAGACGCGGGCAGGTGGGGCGCCTTGCCGCCCTTGACACCGGCCTTCTGCGGAACGACCTGGCTCAGTCGGCCGGTCAGTTCCTTTAGTGTCCTGTTAAGCGCCAGGAGCGCGTCACCATTCACCTCCGGCTGGGCGCTCGTGGCAGCGGGCGCGCCGTTGGTCGGCTTCGACCGCGGTGATTTCGGCTCTTTCGTGATGGCCATGACAGATCCTGTGTGGAATCGGGGGAAGGGAACCGGGGCCGGGGAAGCGAAGCGCTCAGGCGCGCCCGGAGGGGCACGTCCCCTCCGGGGGCCGGGCCTGTGGCAGGACTCCGGCCGCGGCCAGCGCCGCGACCAACTCGCCGATGTCCGCATGCGGCGGCGGTTGGACGCGGGCGGCCGCCATGCCGACACGCTGGGCGACGAGCGTGTCGATCAGGTCCTCGGTACAGAAGAGGCACTCGCCGGCCGGAACACCGGACGAGTCGGTGGCCCGCCGGAAGATCTCGGGGGACGGTTTCTCGTACCCGACCTCTCCCGAGAGAATCACCAGCGAGGGCGCGAACACGGCCCAGTCGAAATCGGCGGGCAACAACGGGTTCAACTGCTCCCGCGTCCGCCCGCCGGTGTTGGAGATCACCCCGAGCCGGAGGTTCCGCGACCGGAGGTCGGCCAGAGCGGCCTTCGCCCCGGGCACCCACGAGCGGTCGGCGGAAACAACCAGGGTGTTCCCGAGGTCGAAAAAAACGGCGCGGACGGGGGACATGGGCACGGGATCGGTCCTCGGGATTGTTACGCGGGGTGCCGAATGGCCCGCTCACGGGCAAATCACATCCACCACGCCGATGAACGCCTTGATGGCGTCGCGCCACCGCTGGGGAAGAACGGGGGTGTTGGAAGCGAGCAGCAGAAACGGGCGCACGACCTTGTATGCCGGGCAGATGCTCGCCAGCGCGACGGCGCCGGTGGCGCCCGCGGCCGGGTGGTGCTTGCCGCCCGGCTGGATCGCGGTGAGGTCCGCGCCCTGGATGTGCTTATCAACCTCTTCAAACGTCGGGTTCACGGAACCACCTCTTGTCTGGGGCTCAATCGAGTACGGAAAAACGCTGCGAGTCATGGGGCTGTTGGGTCGTGGACCGGCCACGGCGGCCCGGCCCTCACTCGGCCGGCGTGTGGGGAACCGCCCCCTTCCGATAAGAGATTTGCCGGCGCTCACGCGGCCTGGCCGGTCGAAAAATTCTCGTCCGAGCGTTACATTTAGCGCCGACAGGATTTAGGTTGCGGAGTGAGTAGCGAACAGAAATAATCCGAGTCAGATTGTTCATAGCCCGGTTAATTACCTGTTGGTCGCAGCCACAGCATGAGGGGCCCACTATGGCCGGCGCACGGGGAGTCTCGACCAGTCACACGCTCTTACGAGAACTGTGGAGCCCGGACAACAAGGAGGAAGCCTGGCGGACGTTCATCCGCAGGTACCAGCCCCTCATCCAGGAGTGGTGCGACCAGTTCGGGTTGAATGGGGACGACCGGGACGAGGTTTGTTCCGCGGTGCTGGCCGCGCTCCTCAAGAGCCTCGGTGCTTACGACCCCCGCCGCCGCTTCCGCCCCTGGCTCAAGACCGTGGTCCACAATCAGGCGCGGCTGTTCTGGCGGCGCCTGAGGCGGCACCCCGCCGACCGGGGGACCGGTGACCCGGACATGGACGAGTTGCTCAAGTCCCTTGAGTCTCCCGAGCGCGAAGCCGAGCTGATCGAGGAAATTGACCGGACCCTGGAGCGGAGCTTGAAGTTGGCCCGGCGCGCCGTCGCCCGGGTCCGGGCACAGGTGCAGCCCCACAGCTGGGTCGCCTACTGGCAAACGGCGATGGAGGACCGGCCGGCCCAATCCGTGGCCCGCGAACTCGGTCTGACGGTCGCGGCCGTCTACCAGGCCAAGTTCCGGGTCGAGCGGTTGCTCCGCCGGGCGGGGGCCGACCTGCGGGGGGGCGCTGGCCCGTGTTCGCAGAGGCGCGACGCATGATCACCTGCTACGATCGCGCGCGCCTCCGGCAGTTCCTCAAGAACCGGTTGCCCGAACAGGCGCAGCAGGAAATCACCAAGCACATTGACGGGTGCGCGCGGTGCCAGGAGAAGCTGGACCGGCTGACGGGTAATCGGCCAGCGTCCCGGAGGGGCGGTGGCAGCGAGATGAAGACCCCCCTTCCGAACGGCACCCTCGTTCTCGACGGCGTACCGTCCGGCGCGGAGCCGGAACCGGACGAGTGGCCCGTCATTCCGGGGTACGCGATCCGACAGCGGCTCGGTCGCGGGGGAATGGCCGTCGTCTACGAGGCGATCGAGACGCGCGCCCCGCGCCGCCAGGTGGCACTGAAACTGATGCAGGGCGGGCGGGACGGAAGCCGTCGGGACCGCGAGCGGTTCCTGACCGACGCCGAGGCGCTGGGGCGGCTCGAGCACCCGAACATCATTCCGGTACACGAGGTCGGCAGTTACCGCGGCGGGCCGTTCTTCACGATGCAGTACGCCGCCGGAGGGGACCTGGAGAACCGGATCGGCGACGCCCCGCAGGTGCCCGCTTGTGCCGCAAGATTGGTCGAAACGCTCGCCCGCGCGGTCCACCACGCCCACCAACGCGGCGTGATCCACCGCGACCTCAAGCCGAGCAACATCTTGCTGTCGGTTCCCGACCCTGGAACCGACAGCGCCTCGCCAACCGGGCTCGGGTCTTACGTACCGAAGGTCGCCGATTTCGGGTTGGCTAAACTGCTCGACTCGGGCGCCGGCCTGACGGGATCCCGTCCGGGCATCTACGGCACTGTTCCGTACATGGCACCGGAACAGGCCGCGGGCCAGTCGAATGAGATCGGGACGCACACCGACGTCCACGCGCTGGGGGCGATCCTGTACCGACTGTTGACCGGGCGCCTGCCCTACGAGGGGGAGACGGATCTGGCCGTCATCAAGCGAATCTGTTCGGAATCGGACACCCCGCGCCCACCGAGCCGCCTCCGCCCGGGCCTGCCAACAGACCTCGAACTGATCTGCATGAAGTGCCTGGAGAAGAAACCCGCGGAGCGGTACGCAACCGCCGAGCAACTGGCCGACGAACTGAAACGGTTCCGCGCACACGAACCGCTCCAGCACACGCGGGCGGTCGGCTACTTAGAGCGGCTCCGCTTGTGGGTGCACCGGAACCGCCCCCTCGCCGCGGCCCTGAGCTTCGGTGCGGTGGCGACCGTTACTCTATTCGTCCTCGCCATATGGTTCGGAATCTACCAGGCCCGAAGCGCCGAGCGCGCGAACCACTCGGCGCGCGAGTACCGTCTGTTGTTTGCCGAGGCGCTGCGAGACCAGGCCCTCGGCCGGTTCGAGAAAGGAGACCTCCGCCGCGGCATGTTGGAGCTGGTGCGAGCCCTCGAAACGGCGCCCGAAGATGCCGTCGACCTGCGACGAACGATCCGGGCGAATCTGGCCGCCTGGGCCGACGGCGTTCCGGGACTCGCGGGCCCTCCACTGGAGCACCCCGATGAGGTCGAGGCTGTCGCGTTCACCCCGGACGGGCGGCTCGCTTTGACCGGCTGCGCCGACGGGGGCGTCCGAGTGTGGGACGCCGTCGCCGGGCGGGAAACGGCCCGGCTCGACGATCACCGGGGCAAGGTTCACGCGGTGGCGATCGGGGCCGACGGCCGGTACGCGGTCACGGCCGGAGAGGACGGGGCGCGCCTGTGGGACCTGGCGACGCTCACCCTGCGGCACGGCCTGGGGACCGCGGAGACGTATTCGGCCGCATTCAGCCCCGACGGCCGAAACGTGCTGTTGGGGGGCGGCGCCGAGGCCACGGTGTGGGACGTGAACGCCGGGCAACCCCTCCGCCGCCTACCGCACTCGTGTAAAGTTCACGCCGTGGCCTGGAGCCCCACGGCCCCCCGCCTTGTCCTGACCGGCGGGACGGACGAGCAGGCCCACCTCTGGGATCCAGCCACAGGGGAGGTAATCGATTCGCTCGCGTTCGCCCGACCCATCCGGACGGTCGCGTTCAGCCCCGACGGACAAACGTTCGTTGCCGCCGGGCTTTCCCGGTCAATCCAATTGTGGGATACGCGCAGTCGGAACAGACTTCACTCCCTCCCGGTCGACGAACGGGTTCTGTGCGCCGCATTCAGTCCCGACGGCCGGGTTCTCGTGACGGCCGGGGCGGACAAGATGGTCCGTTTCTGGGACCGAGAGACGGGAGAACCCATCGCTCAATCGCTCCCGCACCGCGGCCCGGTTGGGGCGGTGGCTTACCGCCCGGGTGGGAAGGTGGTGTTAACCGGATGCGGGCGCGAGGGGCGCCTGTGGGAGGCGGCTCCCGACCGCTTCCCGACTCGAACCCTTCGGCACCCCGGCGAGGTGTTGGCGGCCGCCTTTAGTCCCGATGGGAATCTGTTCAGCGGCGAACAGATATTACTCAAGGGGGCCAGCACTCTCCGGTGGTGGAACCGGGTTCCAAGCGCTGAAGAGGGGCAGTCGCTCCCGCTCCCGTGGCCCGTCCGGGTGGTCGCCGTGAATCCCAGCGGGAACACGGCTCTCGCGGGCAGCGGGAGTTTTGACGGCACCGTGATCGTCTTCGAGACGGTCAAGTGGTCGTCCGATCCGTAGCTTCCCCCTCAACCGGGTCGGGAGCGTGGAATCGTGACGGCCGCCGAATTCAGCCCCGACGGACAACTCGTGCTAGTTACGACCTCGAAAGGGCTCGTGTACCTCGGCGAGGTTGCCACCGGTCGGGAAATCAGGTTGGAGCACCAGGGCACCATCGTTGCGGGGGCGTTCAGCCCCGACGGACTGCACGTCGCGACCGGAGGCCAGAACGGCGCCCGGCTCTGGACCAGCAACGGCCAGCCGACGCACTGGTTGCACCGCGGGAAGACCGTTCAGGGCGTGGCCTTCAGCCCGGACGGACGATCCCTGGCGCTCGGGTGCGAGGACGGCTCGAGCTGTGTTTACGACGTGGCGGCGGGAACGGTAACTCGGGAACTGCGCGGCCACCAGGATCAGGTGAAGCGGGTCGCTTTTAGCCCGTGCGGCGGGTTCGTGCTCACTGGTAGCAACGACGCGACGGCCCGTGTGTGGGACATTTCGGCGGAAAACCCCGTTGGTCGGGTACTGTCGCACCGCGGGCCGGTGAACGCCATTGCTTTCAGCCCCGACGGGCGGATGATTCTGACAGGGGCCACCCTGCCGGATCGGGCCGCCTACTTGTGGGACACGAGGACGGGCACACCGATCGGCCCCCCCTTGTCGCATTCCAACTTGGTGAACTGCGTTGCGTTCGGCCCCGGTGGAACAATGGCTCTGACCGGGAGTTCCGATAAGACGCTCCGGCTCTGGCGGGTGAGATCCCTGGAAGAGGACGGCCCGCGGACCCGCCTCTGGATCGAGACGCTGACGGGATTGGAACCCGACGGCAACGGCGGGGTCCGAGAGCTCAGCGGCCCGGCGTGGCAAGAGCGCCGCCTGCGGTTGGAGGCGCTCGGGGGGCCACCGGTGCGGTGACGCGACGGTGACCTCGGTTTCCCGGGCCGCCCCCGGGGCCGAGTCGAGTGCGTTCGTTGGTGACTTACTTCTTAATTCCTACCCAGGAGGAGACCGATGCCCAGCACCGTGCAGGCGAGCGCGAACCAGAAGGCGCTCACCACCCAAGACCCGGCAAACGATCCACCGGACCCGCCAGATCCTTACATGACGGATCTGATTGACAGACTCAGTACCCGCCTCCAACAAGTGAGTCCCGACAACTTCCTTCCGAAACCGGACGGCACCCCTGCCGAGAAGGCTCTCGATCTCGCTCAACGTCTCGCCAGCGCCCAACGCGCTACCTCGGTGGTCGGAGCGTGCCACTTTATTCGAGGCAGCAAGGAATGTTTCGTCAACGCGACTCATGCGGATTGCGCGGTCGCTGCGTCCCCGGCGTCCTTCGACTGGGCACCGGGGCAAGTTGCCCGCGAGGGGTGGTTCGAGCCCGTGTCGTCCCCGCCCCCGCCGCCGCCAGTTTAATCGCGCCGCCGGCCCACCCGCCGCCGTTTGACCCGAACGGTCAGTTCCCCCAAGCTGGCCGCCGAGTATCGGCGGCCAGCTTGGGGGAACTGACACGAAATTTCTGAAGCTCTAGCCGCACAGCCCGCTCGGGCGTTAGTGAAGGCGGTCATGACATCCTCAAGTTGCGAGCCGTAACGTCTCGTTGGGGTGGCTATGTGGCTTGAGGACTTGTGACCTAACGGTTTGAGACTTCAGCAGAAACAAGGAACCGGCCGCTGGCCACAGATGTTGAGCCGGCGGCCAGTTGGCCACGGGCTACCACGCGCGGACCGCTACGTGGCCCTTTCGTTCCAGACGGCGTCCCGCCACGTTCCCCCTTGACGACTTCGCTTACACGTCCGACCCGGCCGCCAAGGGGTTTGATGACCCGCGAAGACGCCAGATTCGTTCACTGCTGGCGGCGAGCGCGGGACCGGTTGCCGGTCAACAGGCGTGCCTCGGAGAACTCGCAGTTGAAGACGTTCCGGGACAGCATGGGCGGCGGTTATCAAACTTGAATCAAACTGCACCCTTAACGGAGACGCCCATGTTCCGAACCCGTGTCTTCAGGTCCGCGGTGGCCCTACTCGGGCTGACCGCCCTACTCGCCTCGACTCGGCCGACGCCCGGCGGCCAACCCGATCCGGTGGCTCCAACTCCGCCCGAGCAATTATCTCCTCTGCCCCCAACCGAGGTCGATTTCCAGCAACAGAACGAGGGCGAGAAGGACCGGCCGTTTTTCGACGACTTCGCGTGGCGGGATTTTATCGCCCTGAACTGGCCTGCTGACGCCAACAAACGGGGGGAGCCGCATCCGTGCCAGAAGTTCGGGGACACGTCTGGGCCGACCGTCTGGGAGACCTGGAAGTCCATGTCGGAGACGTTCCCGGCCGACCCGGTCGCGAATCCGCCGTCCCCCTGGAGCGACTTCGCTGCCGTCCTCTCGGTCCGGGGGACCGACAAAACCGGTAAGGGGCAGATGGTCCCCGCCCCGCTTCCGAAGGCTACCGCCGGACGGACGAAGTTGCTGACCCGGCTGTCGAAGCTCGAAGACCTGAACCAGGCCGGATTCCCTCCGAGCTTCGTCGAGTTCCCGTTAGTCGCCCAAAACAAGACGCTCGTCCGGTACGAGGTCCGGGTCAATCGGGTAGCATACGAGGAGATTCTGGCAAAAAAGTACTACCGCCGGGAGAACCTTCCCCCTGTCGGCACGCCCGCCGAGTTCTGCGATCAATCGATCACTATTAAGGCCGCCTGGATGGAGGTGACGGACGAGTCGTCGCCGCGGTGGAAGCGGTTCTACCGGACCCGCGCGAAACTGGTCGACTGGGAAAAAGACGGTACCCCGGATCTGACCGAGCGCCCGGTCGCCCTGATCGGACTGCACGTGGTCCACAAGACCCCGAAGAGGGGGAATTGGATTTGGGCCACCTTTGAGCACGTGGACAATACCGAACTGTCTGCCGGGGGTGTCTCGCCGCCGAACCTCAACAGCAAGGACGGTGGCACGATGTTCGGAGCCCCGGGCACAAACGTGCCCCAAGCGAAGATCGAGTTCGGCAAGCCCATCCCGAAGGATCTGATCCCGGTCGAGGTTGCCCGGCGGACAGAGATCCACTCGACCACCAATAAGGTAAACGGTTTGTACCAGGGGCACGCGATGGTCAAGGACACCGTCTGGTCGAACTACCGGTTGATCGCCACCCAATGGCCGACCGCGCCCGGCAACGGTGATGCGGATGCTCGGTTCCCCGTCGGCCGCGTCGCCAACGCGACGATGGAGACTTATCACCAGGGGTCGAACTGTATCGGATGCCACAGTGCCGCCGAACGGATTAAGTTCGTGTTCTTCCCCGAGGTCCGGGCAGTGGGCGCTGGGACTGCGGCGGCGGTGGACCGGATCAACAAGCTACTCAAGGACGAGCAGAACAAGGCGGTTCCAGAGAAAGCCAAATGATACAGGGCGATCGCGCAGTTCGCACACTTGGTACCGAATTAGCCGAACTGCGCGCTTCACCGTGCGGTTCCCGCAACTAACTGGTCGACCGGCTGTCCGTTTCCGGTCCGTGCACGAGAGGAGCACCTGCTTGCGGAGCGGGGCTTCTCGCACGGGTTACCCGGTTTGGGCCACCTGCGAATCTCCATCTCTAGGCACGAGTGCCTGCAGATCGACGGCGCCGTCCAAGGTCAATAGATCGGAGCGGGACGTGTACCCGGGCGCGAGTTCGTGGCCGATGTCGATTGGGGGCTGCTGTATAGCCCGGAATGGGCCGTCACGAACACGTCGAAGCCGGCGTCGGTTGTGCTCGCCACCGGGTCAGAGATCAGCGTTTATCCGAAGGGCTGATTTGCTCATGTCTCCTCGAACGGAATCGAATCGGTCACCAAACGCGCCAACACTTTGAGCCGCTCCCCGTTTCGGGTAGAGTCGTGGTGTTCCACGTTCGAGTCCATTTCTCCTTACGAGGAAGACCCATGCGCTTCTGTTTCCGGGCGATCGCGGGGCTGATGGTGATCGCGTGGGCGTTACCCGTTGTGGTCGGCCAACCGGCGGGATCGGGTGCACCGAGCCCGCCGGTACCGGGCGGTGCGACCAGACCCCTATCCGCCAAGCCGCAACTGACGGTGAAAGTGTTCAAACTGGAACGCGGCGAACCCGGGGCGGTGGTCGAGGCGCTCAACTCGCTGCTCGAATCACCCGATGTCGAGGTGAACTTGCCGATGGGTCCGGGGGGACTCCCCGGTAGCATGCCGGGAGGTATCGGCGTGCCGATGGGAGTTATGGGGGCTCCGCCCGGCGCTCCCCCGGGTGGGTTCGGCGGATTCGGCAGTTTCCCCACACCCCCCGGCGGACAGTTCGGGTTCGGCGGCGCGCCAGCGCCCGGCGCCGGGCAAGTTGGGCTCGGTGGGTCGGGCCAACTCGGGGCCGTCGGTTGCTTCGTCGGAAACGGCGGAGTCAACGCGACCCCGGTGTGGCGGGCGACGGCGCAAGCGCGGACGCGATCGGTGGTCGTGCGGGGGTCGGAGCGGCACCTCAAGGTCGCTGCTGATCTGGTAGCGATCCTCGACCGCTCGGCGAACGACCCGCTACCGAAATTGCAAGTCGTCAAAGCGTTCACCCTGAAACACGCTACCGCCGAAGAGCTGACAGAGGTGATTAACGCCCTGTCGTTCGAGGACGTGAAACTAGCGGCCCTGGACGGGCACTTGTTGACTCTCATCGCTCCGGACGATGTGGTGAAGTCGGTTGCGGAATTGGTGAAGGAACTCGACGTGCCCGGCAAGGATAATCCGGAACTGAAAACGAAACCGAAGCCGAAACCAGAATCGAAGTAAGGGCGCTGACCGCGCGAAAAAGGATGAACTTCGGGGCCGCGGGCCGTGTCTCGGTTCGCGGAGGTGCCCCCGATGTCGCGTTCGATCCCGTTCGCGCGGTGCGTTTTCGTTCCGCGCTACCACGTCGAGAACTTGCCCGCCGGGAGCACGATTTACGACGTGAGCAGTTACGCGGAGCCGCCGTACTGCACGCTCAGCCCGATGTGGGTTCACGGCGGGATTCCCGTTCCCGGGTTCTCCGGCGAAACGAGCGACACGGTCGAGGGCGTGTGGCAGGGGCTCAAAATCATTCGCGGGAAGACCGCACCGCGGTACTTTCGCGGACCGGGTGCGAAGCGCGGCGGGAAACCGTCAGGTCATCAGTTCGGAAAGAAGCAACTTGGGGTCGTCGACGCCCGGCGTCTGATCTACGTCCCGACGTATGAATGGGTGATCGAGAACCGCATTTCACCGGAACTGATTCGGGCGTTCGTCGACGCGGCACGGGCGGGTGTGACGCAGTATTTTCACGACGTCGGCGACAACGGCGACCCGAATGACGCGGATCAACCACTCGCCCACGCCGCGGTTCTGGTTCGCTATTTGAACCGGTTGAGCGCTTGCTGATCTACGGCAGAGTGGAGATGATGTACGGACTGTCCCGCGGAGCCGAGTGAGCAGGTGCGGGGGTATTTGATGACTGGAGACGGGCTGTTGCTAGATACCCCTTGGTACCGTCGTGCCGCGTCCGCGGGCGGTGCGTTCGTCCTCGACTTCGTCGGATGCGTTGTTGGGCTGCCAATCGCCGGCTTCGCGTTGGGTGGCGTCCTCGCGCCCGTCGGTCTCGGTGCTGTGGCGGTTGCGGCGATCGCGTACTTTCCCGCATTCGCCTTCTGGCTCGGTAGTCTCCGCATCGGCCCGTGGGGTGACGCGCGGTGGGCGCACGATGGTTATCACGTCATTCCGTTGGCCGTGTGGTTGGTGACATGGGCGGTGTTCGCAGCGACGGCCCGGAACCTCAACACGCGGTGGCAAGTCGGGGTCGCCATCAGTGTGATCGTCGCTGTCACGATCGGGATGCACTTGGGGCTGGCCACCCTGGACATCTGGCTCGTCATTGAAGTGCTATAAGGCGATACTGCTGCCGCTTCGGAGAATGACGAAAACTGATTGCACCCTTTGTCGCTCCCTCACTGATCTGTGACTCTCTCCAAGTTGTGCCGGCCGCTCATTTGCCGCGCACTTCCCAAATTTCGACTCGGTACCCTTCGCGCCAGAGCCGGGTCGCGGCTTGTCGGGCGTCTGCGTGGAGCGCGTAAGTACCGTGGAGCTGCCACCCCGACTCGCGCAGAACGAATACCTTGAACTCGCGTTGAGGTTGGGTGGGCGGGGCAATCTCGGCCGCGGTCGCGACCGGATTCGATCCGATCAGGGTAGCGATTGCGAGAGACAGGATGAGTTTGCGGAGCATGGCTCGTCTCCTCATCGGGTCGAGTCCAGTTCGACCCTTCCGCGAGAAGAACGCGATCCCGCCACTCGATTGCGCGCCCGGCTGCCAATGAGGTCGTCGCCCGACCTCGTGCCGGGCGCATCACTATTCCTTGTCGATTGTTCGGGGCGGCGTGAGTTGCGGGAACTTCAGTAGCTCCGGATCGAGCAGGAACAGGTGCCGGCGCCCGGGTACGTCGGGGGCGTCGATGATGACCTTGTCGCGCACGCGCAGCACGTCAACCACAGTCTGGTACGTGAGGCGCGTTTCGAGTAGCGCTCGCCGCTCGGCGAGAATCTTCGCGCGCCGGTCCGCGATGTCCCGGTCCACCATCACCGGGTCTTGTTTGGCCGCGATGCGGTTCGCGCGCTCGGTCGCGAGGGCGGCTTCCTCCACATCGGTCAGTTTCGTGCGGGCGAGGTACCACGCGAGGAAGGCGTCACGGTCGGCGCTCGCGCTCTCGATCCGCGAGTGCTTCTCGGCCTCGGTGCGCTTTAGCACCCAGTCGGCTTCTTCTTCCGCGCGGCGCCGGGTCCGGATCGAACTCGCGAGCGCCTCGTTCACGGCCCGGTCGCGGTCCTGGATCGCTTTGGCCACCTCGTGGTACGAGTTCACCACTTCGGGCGGCGGGTGCAAGTCGTGGAGCGTGAAGCCGTCCAGCGCGACCCCCATCCCGTCGGGGGCGACTTCTGTGAGCCGGCGGTTCAGCCGGTCCAGGGCCGCGTGTTCCAGGTCCGGGCGGCGGACCGTGAGCAGTTCCAGGAAGCGGTGGCTCGACACGAGTTCCCGGAGGACCGATTCGGCCGACGAGCGCACGACGCTGTCCGGGTCGCGTGCGGCGAAGAGGTACCGGCGCGGGTCGCTGACCCGGTAGCGCACGGTCGCGAGAATCTCGACCAGATCGCCGTCGCCGGTAATCATCACGGCCTCGTCGGTGAGGCGCCCCACGCCGTCGCCGTGCCCGCTCGTCCACGTGTTGCTGCCCGGCTTCTTTTCTTGTTTTTCGGCAACGATGCGGAACCCGAGTTCGACGCTGCGCACCTCGTCCGGGCGCACGCGGGTGACGGTTTCGATGGGCCACGGCCAGCGGACGTGCAACCCTGGCTGAAGGTCCGCGGTGATCGCCCCGAACCGGCGCACGACCCCGACCTCGCCGTTCTCGATCTGACTGAACGCCGAGCCGAGGAATGCGACGAGTGCCGCGACGACCAGTCCGGCGCGGATGAACTTCCACTGGTGCGCGATCCCGTGTAACAGTTCGTCGATCGAGAAGCGCCCGATCCACCCTTCGATGGTTTGTGCCGCTCCACGAGCACGCGAGAGGGTGCGGTTGGACGTGCGGTCGAACGCGAGCAGCCGCATCGAATTCAGCAGCACGGCGAGCGAGCCGAACTGGTGGTAGATCACGGCCGCGAGCGGGGCCGATTCGTACCACTCGGGCGACGACGCGAACAGCGGCCACAACAGCCCGGTGAGCAGGATGCCGACGAGGTTCACGCCGAACGCGAAGATGAGGATGTTCTGCCGGATGATGCGGACCGTTTCGCGCGACAGCTTCACGAGCAACGGGAGCGGCGCGAGCGGCGCGCCCATCATGACAATGTCGCCCGCCTCGGCCGCCACATCGGTCCCGCTGCCGATGGCGATCCCCACGCCGGCCCGCGCAAGTGCGGGGGCATCGTTGATGCCGTCACCAACGAACGCGACCGACGAACCTGTTCTCCCCGCAGGGAGGAGCGACGCGAGTGGCCCTTCAGCGCTTGCGTTCGTGTCTGTGCCTGGGAGATCGGTTTCTGTCCACTCTGCGGGGGCAATCGGTCCGCGCGACGCGACCCATTCGGCCTTCTGCGCGGGAAGCATTTCCGCATGAACTTCCGTGACCGGCAGGTTCTCCGCGAGCGTGCGGGCGACGGCCGAGCGGTCGCCGGTTAGCAGGGCGACGGGCGCGATCCCGAGCGCACGCAGATCGGCGATCACTTGTGCGGCCTCGGGCCGGAGCGTGTCGCGTGCGCCGAGAACGCCAAGAACCGCGCCGTTTCGGGCGACGACCAGCGACGTTTGTCCTGCCGCGTCGAGTCGTTCGAGAGCGGCGATCGCATCCGCGGGGAGAGTGACGCCCTGTTCTTCTACTAACCGTCGCGTGCCGACAATGATCGCGCCATCGGACGCCGTTACGGTGACCCCGGCGCCAGGGTGGGCCTGAAACGCTTCGACCGGAGAGGCTCCCAGATTGCGCGTCGCAGCTTCGCGCACGATGAGTCGCGCGAGCGGGTGCTCGCTCCGCTGTTCCGCGGTCGCAGCGGCTTGCAGGAGTTGCTCTGTTGTGGCGGGGGCGAGCGGAATCACGTCGCCGAGTTCGAGTTTCCCCTCCGTGAGCGTGCCGGTTTTGTCGAACGCGAACGATGTAACGCCCGCGAGCCGTTCCAGCGCGGACCCGCCCTTAATGAGCACGCCCGTACCGGCGAGTCGGCCGAGTGCGGCAATCACCGCGGCCGGCGTCGCGAGAATCAGCGCGCAAGGACACGCCACCACGAGCACCGCGAGCGCCGGGTACGCGGCAACTTTGGCCGCGGCCCGGAGCGTGGGCTTGGGGAAGCCGGGTTGGGGCGAACCTGAAACCTGATACGCAACGTTCCCGATGAACGTAACGAGCGCGAGCGCGAGCACGATGGGCAGGAAGTACCGTGCGAGTTTGTCCGCATAGCGCTCGATCGGCGCTTTGTCCTTCAGCGCCTGACCGGTTAACTCGATGACCTGCCCGGCGACGGTTTGCTTCGCGACCTTCTTCGCTTCAACCGTGAGCGAGCCGTGTTGAACGATGCTGCCGGCGAGAACAGTGTCGCCCGGCCCTTTGTCGACGGGCAAACTTTCGCCCGTAATCGCGCTGGCATCCACGGCCGATCGCCCGTCGATCACGGTGCCGTCAACGGGGACGCGCCCGCCGGGCTTCACCACCACCTTGTCGCCGATAATGACGTCCGCGGTGAAGGCGCGCACCTCGGCGCCGTCGCGCAGCACCCAGCACCGTTGGGGGAACAGTTCCGCGAGTTTGCCGAGCGCGTTCTGCGTGCGCGCGAACGTGAACGCTTCGAGGCACTCGCCGACGAGCCCGATGAACACCACTTCGGCCGCGACGACCGGCTCTTTCAGAACGATGGCCGCGAGGCACGCGATAGCGAGCGCGAGGTCGGACCCGATGCGCCCCTCGAACAGTGCTTCGAGCGACGTGTAGAGCACCCGACCGCCGCCAATAACGGCCGCGATGAGCGCGTACCGGAAGCCGTACAGCTCCCGCGTCCAGGAGTACGTTTCGACGCCCTGGCCCTTCAACCAAGTCGCGATGACGGGCCAAAGGTCGGCCCCAAGTAACCCGCCCACGATGGCCGTGAGCAGGTACAGGCCGAGCGGCGATTCGGAGTGAAACGGGTCGTCTACAGTGCTGATCTCGCGGTGCATGGGGGATTTGTAGAAGAAAGGGGGCTCCCCACCGAGACGCAGAAGGGGCGAGAATGCCTCCTTCGCGATATTCTTCAAGAACTCTTCTCACTTCCAGTCGTTTCGCGCGGGCGGTTCCGTGCAAAGTCACCTTGTGCAAGTCACTTGAGAAACAGGGCGCTCACCACCACAGCTTGTCGAGGTTCACGTTCCCACCACTGAAGACGATGCCGACCTTCTCAGCGCCGGCGAGTGCTTTGAACGCACCGCTCAGAGCCACTGCCGCACCGACCGCACCACTCGGTTCCACGATCAGCTTCATGCGCTCCCATACGAGGCGCATCGCGGCGCGGATCTCGTCGTCGGTTACGGTGAAAATGCGGTCCACCTGATCGCGGATGATCGGCCACGTGAGTTGACCGGTGCTCGTGAGCAGCCCGTCCGCGATGGTGTTCGGCGCCGTTTGGAGGAGCTGTTCGCCCGCGGCCTTCGAGCGGGCCGCGTCGTCGGCGCCGAGTGGCTCCGCTCCGAACGCGCGGATACCGGGCTTGCGCCCGCGCGCCGCGACTGCGCACCCCGCGAGCAGCCCGCCGCCGCCCACCGGCGTGACGATCGCGTCCAGGTCCGGCACGTCTTCGAGCAGTTCGAGCGCGGTCGTGCCCTGACCAGAGATCACGTCCACGTGGTCGAACGGCGGAATCAGCGTCGCGCCGGTTTTGGCGACCAGCTCGTTGGCCGCGCGTTCGCGGTCGGCGAGGTTCGGCTCGCACTCGGTGATTTGCCCGCCGTAGCCCTCCACGGCCGCTTTCTTCACTAATGGGGCGGTCTTCGGCATGACGATGTACGCGGGGATTCCGCGCTCGCGGGCTGCCAGCGCAAGGGCCTGGGCGTGGTTGCCGCTGGAGTGCGTGACGACGCCCTTCGCGGCTTCTGCGTCGGTGAGCTTGCGCACCGCGTTCGTGGCGCCGCGGTATTTGAACGCACCGATCTTCTGGAGGTTCTCGCACTTGAAGAAGAGCTTCCGTCCCGCGATCCGGTCGAGCGTCTCACACGTCATCACCGGCGTGCGGTGAACAATGCCCCGAATGCGTTCAGCGGCTTCCAGAATGGCGGGCAGATCGCAGGCGTAAGTTGGCATGGATGACTCGGTGTGGGTGCGACTTCCGGTGACGGCTCTCGACTTTTCTTCGCTCGTGATTGTATGCGCGTACCGATCCTCCCTCACTGAATCACCGGATAGGGAAGAAAAGAGCTGAAGCGCCT
This sequence comes from Gemmata massiliana, assembly GCA_000531095.1. GTDB lineage: Bacteria > Planctomycetota > Planctomycetia > Gemmatales > Gemmataceae > Gemmata > Gemmata massiliana. The sequence goes on from HG799467.1 coordinate 382,579, forward strand.
CGGCCAGGAGCGGCATCGCGGAGAAATAGCGATCGGTATAAATGTGGCAGGTGAGGATTGCGCCCAGTTGGGGATTAATTCCAGTGAAATGAACGGGTTAGGTGATAGTTCGTGGCAGGCACTCGGTGAGTGCGTGCTGCGTGGCGGGACAAAGATAGATAATGTGGTGATTTGATGTGTTGAGGTGGTTGTTGATGTGGATAAATTTGAAAAGATGCAGATCCTTAGAAGCCCTGACATAAACTCGAAAATGCCTTGAAAATCAGTGATTCGAGGAGGTCGTGTCAGGGATTCTTACTGACATCAATAGGGGCGAATTCATATCCACTACTGTTCCGCGGTCTCAATCGCGAGCCGGCAATAGCCAAAATCGGTTCGAGTATCTGCGATACGGAGGAATTGACGCGAGGCCAGGGCTGCCGCGGAGAGACTATTACGGGTGGTGATGTGGGAGTTGCGAATTAATTTTTCTGATTATATTTATCGCGGTTTCGCGTATTGCACTTGTGTACTGGGAGATAATCGGGAAAATTATAAATGGCGATTCAACCCGAACAGTATCGGGGCGGCGCTGCTCATTACTTAGGAGATGATTGTGGACGATTCTGCGCGTAGAGATCAATTCGCGTCTGCTGCGATCCAGAGCATTATTCATCGTTTAGATGGTATGTCGATTCTGGATTGCAGCCAAGAACAACTAGAAACGCTTGCTAATGCGGCATTCAGGGTTGCGGATGCGATGATTCGGCAGTCGAGCGTTCCTCCGGTGGACCCACAGCCGATGGAACTGCCGTTCGCCATCATAAGGGGTGAAGACTGACCCGTCTCAACTCACTTATCTTTTTGTTTGCCCTGTCCACCCACGCTGTTACAGCCGCCTCCGTTGGGTGAATCGGCTACGGCGAAGGACGCGACCGGGTCGCAACAGGTTCGCTCAGCGCCTCACGACCTGCCCAGGAGCGCATCGAGTACCCAGCACCCGCGAACGTGGGGCGTGTTCGTGCGGCAGTGACCCAGGATGCACTCGTTGTCACAACCCGCGTCCTGGAGCGCGTCGGCCAGAATCGGCATCGTGCCGAATTCGCGCGCGGAGTAGATGTGCCGTGCGAGGTCGCGCACGGTGGTCGTGTGCCAGTTCGGGTTCCATTCGAGCGAAACGAACGGGTTGGGGAACAGTTCGCGGTAGGCGTCGGCGAATGCGTGCTGCGTCGCTGGGCGAAAGCCACCGAAGCGGACGGCCGATATCGAGGGCGCGACATTCAGACAGTTCGCCGCGACTTGTTGCGCGTCCCAGCTCGCGCTGGAGATCCGCGGTACCGGTCTGGGGAGCGAACGGACGATGTCATCAACACCGAACGGCGGGCGGTCCGTGTCCGCCCACTGTTCGGCGACCTCGATCGCGAGTTGGAACCACTGGTCCCGGCACCAGTCGAACTCGGTTCGAGCGACCGCGGTGTAGAGGAGTCGGCGCTGGCGCGCGGTCGGGGCGCGGTCGAGTGCGGTCAGGCACCCGTGGAGGTATTCCGGGCTGCGCCCCCGATCCCATTCCGCCGATCCGAACAGTTCCGCACTCGGGTACCGCGTTCGGTACTGGCACAGCGGGCAATCGATACTGTGTAGCGTTTTGCCGAAAACGATCCCCGTGTCGCACGCGGGGCAGAGGAACAGCCACAGCGGAGAGCGGGCCATGTGCCACCGTGCTCTCGGTAAATGCAAAGAGGGGGCCGGAGCCCCCGCTTCGCGGACTTGAACGGTTACCGAAACTATACCAGTTCCGGCATGACCTTGCCTTCGGCCAGATACTGCGGGCGCCCGGTGGGGTCGTTGATCGTTGTGGTCTCTGCGTTCAGCCCCATGTTGTGGTAGAGCGTGGCGAAGATGTCGCCGAACGACACGGGGCGGTCCTTCGCGGTACCCCCGGTGCGGTCGGTGCTGCCGATCGCTTGCCCCATTTTCATCCCGCCGCCGGCCAGGATCGCACAGCTTACCTGCGGCCAGTGGTCGCGGCCCGCTTCCTTGTTGACCATCGGCGTGCGCCCGAACTCGCCCCACGCGATCACGGTGGTGTCGTTCAGCATCCCGCGCACGTCCAGGTCTTCGACGAGGGCCGTGAGGCACTGGTCGAGCTTACCGCCGTGGTCGCGGACGAGGTTGAAGTTCTGGCCGTGGCTGTCCCAGCGCCCGTAGCTCAACGTGACCACGCGGGCACCGGCTTCGACGAGCCGCCGGGCGACGAGCAGGTGCTCGTTCACCGTAGGGGCGCCGTCGTACTGGAACTGGTACGGCTTACCGCTGCCGTAGCGGTCGCGTGTCTTCTGGCTCTCCTTCGAGATGTCGAGCGCTTCGACCAGGCGGTTCGAGGTGAGCACGTCGAAGGCCCGTTCGGTCGCGGCGTCCGCGCCCCGCAGCCCGCCCGCGTGGTCGACGGTCCGCTTCATGTCGTCGAAGCTGGCGAGGAGCTTCTTGCGGTCCGGCAGGTGATCCTTGTTCGTGGCGTTGAGGACCATGTTCGCCATGTCCGGTCCGCTCGGCTTGAACGGCTCGAAGGCGTTCCCGAGGAACCCGGTTTGGCCCGAATCGCTCCACGGCACGTGCTGCGTGCGCTCGGCGAGGCCGACGAACGGCGGCACGCTCGGGTCGACGCTCCCCTGGAGCTTCGCAACGGCGCTGCCGATGCTCGGCCGGCCACCCAGGGGGGCGAGTGACGCTTTGAGGAAGCCCGTGGTGCACTGGACCGCGTCGTGCCCGTCGCGTGCGCCGACGATCGACCGCACGAACGCGAACTTGTCCGCCATCGACGCGATGCGCGTGAACGTCTCTCCGATCTGAACGCCGTTCACCTTCGTGGCGATCGGCTTAAATTCCCCGCGGATCTCCTTCGGCGCTTCCGTCTTGATCTCCCACATGTCCTGGTGCGGCGGGCCGCCACCGAGGAAGATGTTGATGATCGCCTTGTGCCGCGTGCGGCCGAACGGGTCTTGGTTCTTGGCGGCGGCTTCCGCGCGGAGCACGTCCGCGAGCGTGAGGTTCATCGCGCCGAAGGAGAGGGCACCGACCTTCAGGAAGTTCCGGCGGGAGACGCCGTCGCACATCCGAACGCGACCGAAGGGAATGCTGAGCATGGCGGAACGCCTCGGCGGAAGTTTTTTGGCGGGATCAAACGCAGCTTCCGAACGCAAACGGTTGTGGAACATCGCCACTTTTCAGGAACGGCGAACGGTACGCCTTCCTTCATTTCGGCGGCGGAACCACGAAATTACGCGAGCGAGAATAGTTTTGGTGGGATTCTCGCACTTGGACCGTTTCCAGAAGGATACCCCGGGAGGGTGTTCCCTGCAATATAAAACATCGGAAACCCCGCCGCCGTCCGGCACGCGCTTCTATTCACCGAGGGCTCTCCAATCATGTCGGTCGAAATCCCCTCCGCCGTTCTCGACGAGCTTCGCAAGTACGACACGCCGACCGTGTGCAACGTGCTGGAACTCTTCGAGATGCGCTCGCGCATCGTGGGCTACACCGACGCCCGCATTCAGGCGTGTTACCCCGCGCTGCCGCCGATGGTCGGGTTCGCGACCACCGCGAACGTTTCCGCGCCGGTGCCCACCTCGAGGCGGCGACACGTACATGGGGTTGGGGGCACAGGTCGAACGGATCGCGGCCCTGAGCGGACCGAAGGTGGTCGTGTTCCAGGATCTCGACGACCCGCCCACCGCGGCCACGTTCGGCGAGATCATGTGTACGACGTACAAGGCGTTCGGGTGCGTGGGGTTAGTGACGAGCGGGTGCGGGCGCGACCTGGACCAAGTCGAACCGCTGAAGTTCCCGTGCTTCACCGGCGGCACGATGCCGTCGCACGGTTACACGCAGATCGTGGAACTCGAAGTACCGGTCCGCGTCGGGGGCGTTTGGATCAACCCGGGCGACCTCCTCCACGGCGACCGAAACGGCATCACCACGATCCCGCACGAACTTGCCGCGCTGACTGCCGAAGGGTGCGCCGGGTTCATGGACGCGGAATCGGTAGTGCTGAACTACCTCCGTGCCGGGAACGTGACCGTATCGGGGTTCGTGACCGCACGCGACGAGTGCAAGCGCCGGATGACCGAACTGGGGAAGAGCCTCAAGTCGCGTGCGGCGAGCGCCCGGTGAGTGGGGAATATTAACTCGGGAACTCACTACGAGGAGCTGAGATTTTTGCGGATACGTTCAAACAGAGGCCAGTGATCCAGAAATGTCTCGTGTGGTAGCACAGGCTTCCGGTCAGGAATCGGTCAGGGTACTTTTGTGTTCGGTGGGAAACACGAGGCTTGCTATGCGACCCGATCGTTGAGATCGGGTCAGACTGACCCACCAATGGGCACTCCGCGCTTGCTTAATTCCACTGCAAACATCAGCAAGGATTGCGCGTCAAAGACCTTATCGACGAAATGGAAAACCTCTTGGTGGCCCGTCTGGTCCGTTACGAGTAGCCGCCCGGCTTTAAGATCTTTGAGCAGACCAATCGGTCTCATGTTGGGAACGCCGAGCTGACGGAGCCGATCCATAACCCGCTCGGCGGCGTTGAGTTGCTCCCCGAAGGCGATCAGCTCGATATCGCTAATGGTGTACCACCTCTCTACCACTCCGCGGGACGTTTGGCCTCGGACGATGACCTCGTCTCCTTCCAAAGCGAGGCGGGACTGTGCCAATCGGTTGACGACGAACCGAACGTATAGTATCCCGGCGATTACGACCACGAGGGCCGTCACAACGACTGCAACGGGCTTGACCAAATCATCTGGCAGATGGCCATTGAACAGCCAGACCAACCCGACCGACCCGAAGACAAAGTAGATGAATCCAGCAAACAATGTGATGGGCAGATAACCGATCAAATTGTACAGGATCTGTTTTTTACTCAACGCAGTAACTTCCATGATTCCTCCGGTGGCCGGACCACTGTGACCGACGCAAGGCGCAGTATTAGAACACGGAACCGGTTCAATGTATCACCTCTTCGCTACTCCTTCCCCAGCACCTGATCCACGATCCAGCACCCGCGTACATGGACACCCGGCGCGCGGCAGTGGTTCAGCACGTCGGTGCCGTCGCAGCCCGCATCTTGGAACGCATCTGCCAGAATGGGCATCGCGCTGAAGTCGCGTGCCTCGTACATCTGGGACGCGATCGCGACTGTGGTCGAACTGCGCCACTCGGGGAGAAAGATAGCCGGGCGAAACGGATTGCCGAATACGTCGCGGAGCAGGGCCAAGGCTTTGGGAAAACGGAAGTGCCGAGCCACCGGGTCGTAAGAGTGGGGTGCGTCCAGAGGGGACCACAGGGCGCCGCCGGCTGCGGCGGCCGCGGATGTGCGCGTGATCCAGAAGCGGGCGTTGCCCGGGCCTCCCCGATTCGTCCGCGCCGCCCGGAGTTCTTCCGGAGTGGCTCGCGCGTCCGCGAAGCGCTCGGCCGTTTCGAGGGCCGAGCAGGTCACTTCGTCTTCCAAACAGATCGACACCTGTCGGTAGCACCCACAGGAGAACAACCGCAACTTACGGTCGCTCGTGTTGCCATCTCGCAGAAACTTAAGCATCCGCTCCGGGCTTTCGCACGCGAGCCACTCGGCCTCGGTCATCGGCGGCCCTCACTGCTTACCGAGCACCAGATTAACGACCCAACGACTTTGAAAGAGATTTCACCGCCGAGGACACGAGAGGGCGCGGAGTAGAACCGAGGCGCGAACCGATCAAGGCCGCACTTGTTTTTCTCTGCGCCCTCTCGTGCCCTCGGCGGTGAAATGTTCTTACTCGCGACTACTTTTTCCCGAGCAGGAGGTCCACGACCCAGCACCCGCGCACGTGCGGCCCCGAACCGCGGCAGTGCACTAGCACATCGGCGTTGTCGCACCCGGCATCTTGGAGTGCGTCGGCCAGAATGGGCATAGCGCCGAAGTCGCGTGACTCGTACATCTGGGATGCGAGTGCGACCGCGGTGGAGGTTTGCCAGGAGGGAGAGAACAATGTGCTGTTGGGGAAGAGGCACCAACGGGCCGCTCGCAATAGTTCGGCGCCGCGCTGGAACCTGGTTCGGTACTCTTGCTCAGTTTGTAGTGAGAGCTGGGCCACAACTTTTTCGGGCGAAGTTGTGGTCCAGCTCTCACCCAGCACAATTCCCATCCGGTCCCATTCATCCTGCGCGATAGGAGCGCGATCGATCGTATCTAAGAGGAGATCGAGTACGGGTGGAGTGATGGCGTGGGAGAAGTCTTCCGTCGTCTCCGATGTGAGCTGTTGGAGGAGCCGAATCGGAAATTCGGCAGTTGTGAGAACCCCTTCCTCGTACTGCCGAATTATTCTCCGCAAATCCTCGGCCGCGCTAGCCATCGGTCACCCTCCCACTTTCAGCATGACCGTTCTGCCCTCCGGTTCAAATACGTCGTTAAAGGGCAGCTACTGGCTCTTCGCGCGACCCGGGAACGGGCCTTCGTTCCAGGACCACAACGGCCACCGGGTATTCGCCGTGCGCATCGTGCGGTCTCCGTTCGTGATTGCTGCCAGTGCCACGAACACTGCCAGCAAAGCGACCGTCCCGAGAGTTAATCGGCCCCACCGGAACGGGCGCTCGGGGGCCGTATCCGGGAGGGCACGCGGGCGGACGAACACCGGGTACGCGAGCACGAACGCGAACAGCATCCAAAAACCGGTCTGCGTGTTCAGATACCCGGGCCGTGCCGGGCGCCAGAAGTACAGCGCCGTCAGGTTCTGGAACACGAGCATCACAGCGGATAATACGACGGTCGGGAACCAAGCCGGCCACCGCCATCCGCGGACCAATATTAGCGCCCACACCAGCGCGCCGACCCCGGCGACCGCGCACACCGCGTCCGTGCCGCGGAGTATCGTTGCGCTCAGCCCGTCCGGGTCCGGGTACCCGAGGTCGCGCAGGGTCGTGACCCAACCGGGCACCTTGTCTGATACCCGGGTGAGTCGGTGCCAGAGCGGGATCACCCCGAGCACGAATAGTGCTCCGAGCACCGCAGGCGTGCGGAACTCGTTCGGTTCGCCCGTCGGGTCGAGTCGCCCGGCGCCGAGCATCCCATAGGCGAACACCCCACCGCCAACGAACCCGCAGGTGAGTTCCATCACGTTCCAGTGGTTGATGGTGTACCCCCAGGCTTCCAGGCTCACGGTCGCGTTGGCCAGGAGGCGCCCACCGGCCATTCCCAGGCCGAACCCGATGAACCCATAAACCGCGCCCCGGAGCCCGACGGCGCGCCCGCTCCCGGCGAGCCACGCGAACTGTCCGAGCGCGGCCCCGAGGAACGCCACGGCGATGTCGTTGCGAGGTGGATTGATGTGGAACCCGATCAGGTCCACCAGGAGCGTGAACCCGAGCCACCCCCCGAGTACCACACTCGTGAGCAGCCCGATCCAATCCCCGGTGCGCATCGGTCGGCGTTCGGCTAACAACCCGGCCAGCGCGCAGCCGAACGTGCCCCAGCACCCGCCCTGAAGGAACAGCGTGGCGAGTCCGTAAGAGTAGTTCGGCAGGGTGTCCGCCTGTGCGTACCCGTGCAGGATGCCGTAGCTCATCTGCCCGCCGGCCCCGATCCCGGCCGCGGTCAGTGCGGCAACTACGGGCATTCGAGGGAGCAGGGCCGGAGAACCGGCAACGAACACCCAGGCCAGCCCAAGAATCGCGCCGGGGTACATCGCCCCGATGACGTGGCCGTAATCCCCGCGGATGCCCCAGGCCAGCCCGACCGCGCACGCGACGAACAAGCTCCGCCCGAGTCGGTCCCGAACGCTCATCGCCGTTCCTCCGGTCGTGCTTCCGCTTTTCCCAAGAACTCGATTGGCCCGCGAAATCCGCTCTAACCGCGCGGCGGCGTCAGCTCGTGGACCGCGACCGAGCGGGCGGCGGTTCCCTCACCGATCGCCCAGCGGGAGTGCTTCGTCCCCCACCCGCGTGCTTCCAGCCCCGCGAGCAGCGAAAGGCTGGGCGGGCGGTACGGATCGGACAGCAGCACGCGACCGTTCGGCGCGAGGTTGTTGCGGAAGATGCGCTCCAGGCTCTCGTGCTGCGTGTCGGCGTACAGGATGTCCGCGCCCACGATCCAGTCGTAGCGCGTCTGGTCCGTCCACTCGCCCCAATCGCCCAACTGGTACTTGATCCCGGTGGCGCGGTTCCGCTCGCCGTTGCGCTGACACATGTGCAGGATCAGCTCGGACCGATCCGTCTGAACGACCTCGGCCCCGAGCGCCGCGGCCACGAGTCCCGGCACGCCCGTACCCGCGCCGAGTTCCAGCACGGTCTTTCCCCGAAACTCGGCGGACCGGGTCGCGATCTCGTGTGCGAGCGCGAGCGCCGCGGGCCACAGCACCAACCCGTAGGGGGCGCGCTGGTCCGGGAGGTTCAGGAACTGCGTTTCCTCGTCGAGGCTGAGGACCGCGTGTACGTGCAGTACCGACAGTTCCTTGTTCCCGACCGGCAGGCGGCACTCCACGAGTGGGAAATCGCCGATGGAGGTGCTGAGGAGCTGGGGCGGTGAAACGGGGGTGGTCATGCGAATTGAGATAGGAACTGCTCCGGAGAGCGTCATTCCGCAACGTGCGCCGATCACTAGACCTCATTCACGATAGCAGGCGAGTTACCCTGCCTCTTCCCCGGTGCCGGTTCAGGAGGCTCGGTGTTTGAGCATCCGGTTGACCAACCCAGCAATGGCGCGGACACGCACCGCGTGCCTTGGTCGCGGGTGCCGGTTCACACGCGCGACCGCCCGGAACCGACGCAACCGCCCGATCGCGTGTTCGACCACGATCCGGCGCCGGCGGAATGCGCGGTTGTACTTCCGATCCTCGGGTGGGCGCTCCTGCCCGCGCGGCTTGCGGCGCGGCGCCGCTCCCAACCCCGTCGGGTGCAACGCACCCATCCCGACGTAACCCAGATCACCGATCCCACCGACCCCCTTCGGGAGCCGCTTCAGCAGCCGTGACTTCTTGAGCCGCTTGATATCCGCCCACGGCCCCGGCACCGAGTCGGACACGTCTACGATCCGTCCCGAGCTCTCGTCCACGGCCACCTGGCTCTTGAGCGTGTGGGCCTTCTTCTTGCCCGAGTAGTACGCCCGCTGACGCCTCTTGGGGCGCTGGGTCCGCTGCTCGAAGCTGTCGATCACCACCGCGAGCCCCGGGGTGTCATTCAACAGGGCCGGCAACCGCTTGCGGCGCGGGGCACCCGGGTCCGGCATCCGCATCGTGTCCCGACCGGCCCGCTCCAACACCGGCACGCACCGGGTCCGCACCCGACTGGCCGTCGAGTCGGACACCCCGAACCGGAACCCGAGCACCTCGTTGGTCGGGTACTGGCGCAACCAGATGACCGTCCGCAGCAGTTGGTCCGCGGTGCTCAGGTCGAAGTTGTCGCCGCCCCCGAGCGCCTGTTGCCGGTTGGGGCGCGCGAGCGCCTTTTTGTGCGCGGCTCCGACCGCGGGGACCACATCCGCTTCCAACGCATCGACCGCGGCGACCGTCAGCCCGGTCAGGTGGCCGAACACGACCGGGGACTTCCGCAGGTTCTCAAGACGTGCAATCAGCGACGTCATCCAACAGGGCCAGATTCGTCCCGATATCCTACGGACCAACTGCTATCGTGAATGAGGTCTAATCGCCAACCCCGTCTCATCGGTCAACCGCTGGAGGGCTACTTTCCACAGCCGACGCCGACTCGCGTTGCTGCCGCCGGATTCGGCTGTAATCAACAGCTTCGTCGCCTCGGGATACCCGCCCGATCCCATATTCCTCCACCACCGGCGAATCGCGGTGATGACCTACTTGCGCCGCGCGAACGAGGCAAAAGCTGTAGAACGACTTCCGTCAATCCGGGCCGGGTGCGGAACAAGGGGGCGGATCATGGACGACCTGGGGCCGCTCTGCTGTCAGAACTCGGACTGTCCCGACGTCGGGGAGCGGGGCCACGGGAACCTGACCGTGTCCTCGCGGTACGGGGCCGGCAAGGCCCGTCGGATGCTCCGGTGCTCGACCTGCAAGACCCGGTTCTCGGAGCGCAAGGGCACACCCCTGTTCGGTGCCCGGCTCACCCCGACGACCGCAACCGCCGTGCTGGCGCACGTGGCCGAAGGGGTCGGCACCCGCAAGACCGCTCGGCTCACCGGGGGCCACCCGGACACGGTCGCCCGGTATATCCAACTCGCCGGCGGTCGCGCCGCCGGGCTCCACGACGAGTTGGTCGTTTTTTCCCCCGAAGACCAACGAGGTCCAGTTCGACGAGACGTGGGCGCTCGTCGGCAAAAAGCAGAAGATCTGCGCCCCGGATGACGCCCGACGCGGGGACTGCTGGGACCACGTGGCCCTCGACCCCGAGACCCGGTTGGTCGTCAGTCTGGTGGTCAGCAAGCGGACCGCCGAGGCGACCCACGCGCTGGTCCCGGACTTCCGGCGCCGGACCGGCTCTCGTGTGATGCGGCTGATGACGTCCGACGAGTACCCGGTGCACGAGGAGGCGATCCGGGACGCCTACGGGCACGTGGTCGTGCCACCGCGGACGGGTCGCCCGGGTCGGCCCCGGAAGCCACGCACGGTGATCCCACCGGCAGTGACCTACGCGACCGTTCACAAGGAGAAGGAGAACAAAGGAGAACAATCGGGTAGTGCGGGTGAGCACGCGCGTGGTGTTCGGGACGGCCGTGGCCGCATCGGCGGTCGGCCGGGTCGTGAACACGAGTTTCGTGGAGCGTCACAACGGGACGGACCGGAACCGGTGCCGCCGCAAGGCGCGCAAGAGCTACGGGTTCTCGAAGAACTGGGCCGCGCATCGCGCGGCGAGTGTGTTCGTGTCGCGGAGCAGAAAATATCGTGCGCGAATCAGCGAGCGAGGAGTCGCGCGACCGTTCGCGCGATCATGGCTTCTTCGTTCGTGCGAATGACTCGCACCGTGGCCGGGGAACCGTCCGGGGAAATGACGGGGGCGCTTGCGGTGTTGCGGGCTGGATCGAGGCTCACTCCGAGGAACGCCAAGTTCGCACAAATGCGGGCGCGAATTTCGGGGGCGTTCTCCCCGATGCCGCCCGAAAATACGAGCGTGTCCAGTCCCCCGAGCGCTGCGGACATCGCGCCGATCCACTTCCGTGCCTGATAGCAGAACACGGCGAGCGCTTCGGCCGCACGCGGGTCGGTGGGCTCGTGCGCGAGTAGCTCGCGGATGTCGGAACTGGTTTCGGAAATCCCGCGCAGCCCGGATTCGCGGTTCACGAGCTTGTCGATCTGGTCCGCGCTCAATTTCTCGGCCCGCGCGAGGTGGACCAGGACACCCGGGTCGAGATCGCCGGTCCGCGTGCCCATCACGAGTCCTCCGGTGGGCGTGAAGCCCATCGTAGTGTCGACGCACGAGCCGTTGTGAACGGCGGCCATGCTCGCGCCGGAGCCGAGGTGTGCGAGTACGATGCGCCCGCGTGCCACGTCCGCGCCCGCCGCGCGCGCGAGTTCTTCCATCAGGAACTCGTAAGAGAGCCCGTGGAAACCGTAGCGCCGGATCCCTTGTGCCTGGTAGCGCCGCGGGACCGGTAGCGTGCGGGCCACTGTGGGCAGCCCGCGGTGGAACGCAGTATCGAAGCACGCCACTTGCGGGACGCCGGGGATGCGCTCCGTGCAGGCCGCGATCAGTTCGAGTTCTGCGGGCAGGTGCGTGGGGTCGAGCGGTTGGAGCTGTTTCAGGTCGCGGAGTAACTCGGGGGTGACCAATTCCGAGGCCACGCGGTCCGGCCCGCCGTGAACGAGCCGGTGCCCGATCCCCGCGAGTTGTGCCGTCGCGCCGCGAGCTTCGAGTTCGTCCAGGATGGCGCCCGCGCTGGCGAGGCGTTCGAGTTTCCCGTGCGATATCTCTTGGGGCGCTTCACCCGCGGTGAACGTGGCGAACTTCGTGCTCGACGAACCGGCGTTGATCGTGAGGATGTGTGCCGCCACGCGGACCGCCTTTCTTACCGCCCCTCGCGCAATCGGTCGCCGAGGAAGTCGTTTAATTCGGGCACCGAGTAGATTTTCGCTACGGTCTTGTCCACATCGTATTGTACGCGCCGGAAGACCAAATTGAGTCCGTCGAGGGTCACGTAACACGCGCGCCAGTTCGTGTCGCGCGGCTGGCCCACCGAGCCGACGTTCACGATCGTCTTGCGGTCGTCGAGGCGCCAGGTGTAGTCGATCTCTTCCGGGGAGAGGAACTGCCACTGGGCGCCCGGTTCCGGCTCGATGAACACGCCGGGCACGTGCGTGTGCCCCGCGAAGCAGTAGCGCTCGATCTGCTCGCCGATCTTCGTCATCTTCGTGACGTTGTAGACGTCCTCGGGGAAGACGTACTCGTTGGTGGGACTGCGCGCCGACCCATGCACGAATAAGAACGCGCCGTCACGGGACTGCTTGGGGCGCTCGGAGAGGAACGCCCACATGTCGTCGCGCCGGGCGCTCTCTAGGACCGCGCGGGTCCAGAGCGCGGCCTTTTCCGCGGTCGGGCTGAACCCGAACGGGTCGAACAGCACCGCGTGGTCGTGGTTGCCCAGGACGTTGAGATCCCAGGTCATCGCGCGCTCGACGCACTCGATCGGGTTCGGGCCGTAGCCCACGATGTCGCCCAGGCTCGTAACGGACGATACCGGGAGCCGCGCGATGTCGGCGAGGACCGCGTCGAGCGCCTCAATGTTGCCGTGAACGTCGCTCAGAATCGCCCGCATGAGCCACCCGTATGAGGCGCACGACCCGGAAGAAGATCGGCCACAAAAACGCACAAAGGAAGACCGGAACAGAAAACAGAAATCGGAGGTCAGAAGACAGAGGTCACTGGTTCGGTTGCTACTTCTGTATTCACCTTCTGTTCTCTGTCCGTAGTCTTCTGATCTTTTGATCTCTGTTTTCTTTTGTGCCCTTTGTGCGTTTTTGTGGCCCAACTCTGCTGTTTTCGGCCGTTCGGCTAAGCCAATCGCTTCTCCAGTATCGGGAAGCGGCCGTGTTCCTTGAAGTACCGCGTGTAGAAGGAGGTCAGGTGTGGGGCGTCGGACGGGCACTGGGCCGCGAGCGCGGTGACGGTGCCCTCGGTCATCTCCTGCGACGCTTCGGAGAGCAGAGCCAGCCCCGCCGTTAGCGCGCGGCCCGGGTCCGCGACCATGAAGCTGAACAGCCCGTTAACGCGCTTCGTGTTTAATCCTTCGGTGCCGAACGCGCCGAGCCGGAAGCACGGGCGTTCGGGTCCACTTTCTTGACGTCCGCGTAGGTGGAACTCTCCAGGCCGATCCCGATCGCGACCGGTTCGTCGTCTGCCCCGCGGAGAACCAGAAGCGCCTCCGCAGGGAAATACGGGTTGGCGAAGAAATAACTTTCGAGCTTCTCGTCCGGAAGACGGAGAAGCCCCCGGCCCATCGCGGCGACCGCCGGGAGGTCCGTTCGACGCAACCGGTCGATCGGCAACTTGCTCCGGTTCACGAGCGTGGGTAGATCGACCGGATCGGCCCAGAAGTTCACAATTTCGCGTGCAACGACGAAGCCGCGGTCCGCGAGGAACGTCAGGACCGGTTCCCAGTCTCGACGGTAGGCCGCGAACACCGTGTCCAGCCCGCGTGCGCGGGCGGCGTCCAGGGCCGCGTCGAACAGCGGACCGGCGGCGGACTCGAACCCCTTGCGGCACCACGGCACGCTCACGCGCCCCTGTTCCGGTTCGAGCACGCAGTATCCGACGACCTGTCCGCCCTCTTCCGCGTAGAACCGCGCCCCGGGATCGAACCCCCGCGCACGGGTGCGCCGCTTCACGTCGTCTGAGGTAGCGGCCTTGAACCCGGGCAGCGCGAACGCGGCGACGTTGAACAGCGCCGCTTGCGTGGCTTCGTCGCCGGGTTGGAAGGTGCGAATGTTCACGGCGAGCCGGCGTCCTGAATTAGGGCAGGTGTGGTGATGCTACCCGGTTGCTGCGCCGGGGACAACGGCGCGGGTGCGGGTATTTGCCCCAGTTCGGGCCGCGATGTTGGGGTTGCGATGCGTCACGTCGGCCGGCTACCCTGTTCCGCCCGACAGGAGGTCGCACCCGTGGAATCAACAAAAAACGTACCAATCGAGAACCGAATTCAGCCCACCGTGAAGTTGGTGACGGTCGTCGAGACCGCACCAGCTCCCACAAACCGGCCCGCGTCGCGCGTGACGGCCGCGCTGGTCGCGCTCGTCCTTCTAGGCGGCGGGGCGCGGACGGCGTCGTTCCTCACGGACCGGAACTTGTGGATCGACGAGGCGATGCTCGCACTCAACCTCGTGGACCGTTCGCCGGCCCAACTCTTCGACAAGCTCGACTACAACCAGGGGGCGCCGGTGGCGTTCCTGCTGGTCGCGAAAGCGGGTATCAGCGCGTTCGGGCCGAGCGCCTGGGCGCTGCGGCTGGTACCGTTCATCGCTTCGATTGTGGGGCTGATCGCGTTTTCCGTAGTGTCCCGGCGCCTGCTCTCTCCGGGAGCGGCCGTGTTCGCAACGGCACTGTTCGCGCTGTCCCCGCACATTGTGAGCTACGCGGGCGAGTGCAAGCAGTACCAGAGTGACGCGACTCTGGCGATCGGGCTGTTCGCCGTGTCGCTGGGGTTGCTCGAAGGTAAGGGGGGCTTCTGGCGATGGTTCGCGCTGGCTGTGTCCGGGGCCGCGGCGGTGTGGTGCTCACACCCGTCGGTGTTCGTGCTCGGCGGGATCGGTACCGCGCTCCTGGTGTGGGCCGCGGTCGAGCGCGACCGGGCGCGGTTCCTGTCCGCGAGCGCGACCGTTGGGGCGTGGTTGGTGAGCTTCGGTATTTGCTACGTGCTCTGCTTGAAGCAGTTAGGCGGGAACAAGTACCTGACCGACTACTGGGCCGGGCACTTCATGTCGTTTCCGCCGAAGGGCCTGGGCGACGTCGCGTGGCTCGTGGATCACGTGGTCGCGTTCTTCGTGGTCCCAGGCGGGTTCGGCGGGTTGATGGTGCCACTGGGCGGGTTCGCGGCCGTGCTCGCACTCGTTGGGGTGCGTGAGTTCGCACGCGAACGCTGGCCCCTGGCCGTTGCCCTCGTGATGCCGACCGTTCTGGTGCTGTTCGCGTCCAGCCTGCACAAGTACCCGATCGGCGGGCGGTTGATGCTGTTCATGGTCCCGATCGGGGGGCTACTCGTCGCACGCGGAGCGTGGGCCGTGTTCGACGCGATGAAGGACAAGAACCGCTTCGCCGCGGTTGCGCTCCTCGGGCTGTTGGTCGGGGCCAGCGCGTGGCAGACGTGGGAAGTGCTCCAACGACCCTTGCGCCACGAACAACTGGCGCCGGTGCTCGATCGAGTGCGGAGCGAGTTCCAACCGGGCGATCGCTTGTACGTGTACTACGGGGCCGGTCCCGCGTTCACGTTCTATACCCGCACCCAGTCGTTCCCCGCAGACGTTGTGGTGATGGGAGAGGAGCACCGGGACGACCCGGCCGGGTACCTCGCCGAATTGAAGAATCTGCACGGGCGCGTGTGGGTCGTGTTCAGCCACCCGCACAATTACGAAGAGACGATCATCCGGACGGCGCTCGATTGCCGCGGGCCGTGTGAGCGCGAGGTGAAGAAGCCCGGCGCCGGGGCGTTCCTGTACCGCTTGGAGTGAGGTGCGGGTATTGCAGGGGGCGTTGAAATCACCACCCGCTCGTTGACACTCGCAGTTCGCCAAGAGGCTCCAGGCGAACCGCGGGTGTCAACGAGCGGGTGGAATTACGCATTCGTGAAAGGTCGTCGTTAGAATCGGCATTAAGAGACGGAACGCGCCGCGCCCCAACTGTTTGGGGCGCGGCGCGTTCCGTCTGTGCGCTGTCGCCGGTCCACGAACCGGTGCGAAGTCGCGCGGGTCCGGTTGATCCGTTAGCCCCCGGCGGTTATGGTCAACTTTGGCACCTCTCGCCACTCGGGGTACATTATGTCGTTTCACACACGGCTCGACCGGCGAGCGTTCCTGGGCGCGGCAATCGCTTCCGCCGTGGGCGTGCCGGGCGCCGCACTCGCTCAACAGAACCTGGGCGAAAAGAAAATCGTCCCGCTCGACCTGCCGCTCGACAACGCGGACGTGTGGACGCTGCACTTCCGCTACAAGCCGCCGCGGATCGTCACACTCGACGGGTTCGACAAGGACGGCAAGCGGGCGAAGCAGGTCGTTTGGTACATGTGGTACCAAGTGTACAACGCGCCGCGCAAGCCGCGCGAGGCCGACCCGAACAAGCCCGACGTGCTCGCCAAGGCCGAACCGGTTACGTTCATGCCCGAGTTCGAGCTGGTTACCAAGGACTTGAACACCGCGCACCTCGACGAGCCGCAACCGCACATTTTTGAGCAGGTGCGCAAGATCGAGGACACGACCATCGGGAAGGATTTCCCCAACGGCGTTCAGAACCTCCAGTCCACGATCTCGATCTCGAAGCGCCCGATCCCACCGACCCTGCCCGACGCGGTGCCGCGCGTGGTGTCCGGGGTCGCGATCTGGACCGATATGGCCGAGGTCGCGCCGAAGACGAACAAGTTCAGCGTGTACATCACGGGGCTGTCGAACGGCTTAGCGAAGGAAGAGTTGCGCACGGGCGAGGTTCTGATCAAACGGAAGACACTCCAGATCAACTTCGTCCGCCCGACCGACGACCGCCAGCCGGTGATTACCGACATCCGCCCGGACGACGCGAACGGACCGGCCGAGCAGTGGATCTACCGAACGAGTTCCGTTGTGAAGGCCGTGGGTCGGCCGATGCCGAAGCTCCCGCCGCCGCCCCAGTAAGTGGTAAAGGGTTTTCGCGAGCGGGGCGCACGAAATGTGCGCCCCGCTTTGTTTTTGTGCGCGTGTGGTTCCTACAGTGAGGGTGACGTTTAAAAACATTCCACTGACTGCAGTTTGGCCCGCCATGTCGCCGTCCGTTGCCGCTCTCGTTCCGCTCGTCGTTGCGTATCTGGTTGGTGCCCTCCCATTCGGTTACCTCGTGGGCCGCGCCCGCGGGGTGAACCTCTTTCACGCCGGGAGCGGGAACATCGGCGCCACGAACGCGGCCCGCGTGCTCGGCCGGTCGTTCGGTGTGCTCGTTTTCGTGCTCGATTTCCTGAAGGGCGTCGTTCCGGTTGCGGCGGCGGTGCCGCTGGCGAACGCGCTCGATGCGGGAGCGGCGACTGCGTTCGGCGCGCCGGACGTGGTGCGAGTTGGTGCCGCGGCGCTCGCGTTCCTCGGGCACTTGTTCCCGGTGTACCTGGGGTTTCGTGGAGGGAAGGGCGTTGCGACGGGGGCCGGAACCGTGTTCGTCCTCGTGCCGATCCCGGCCGCGCTCTCGATACTAACGTGGGTGGTTGTGCTGTTCGCGTCGCGCTTCGTGTCGCTCGCGTCGCTCGCGGCGGGCACGGTTCTGGTGGCCGCGCACCTCGTGAGCGCCCCGGCACCCTTCGGTGAAAACGCGCTGCCGATCACCCTCTACCTCGTCATTGGCACCGCGCTGGTTTTTGTGAAGCACCGGGCCAACGTGAAGCGGCTGCTCGCGGGGACCGAGAACGCGGTGGGGGAGTTTTCGATGCGACAGCCCGTTTTGCGGAGCATCCACGTACTCGCGCTCGGACTCTGGTTCGGGGGCGCTGCGTTCTTCAACTTCGGTACTGCAACGGCCATCTTCGCGTCGTTCAAAGAGGTGGTGAACGCGGGACCGTCGGACCGGACAGCGCACCAGGTCATTATCCCGGCCGACGCGCCACAAGAGCAGAAGAACGCGCTCGCGAGCGCGCTGGCCGGGTCCGCGGTCGGACCGGTGTTCCCGCGATACTTCGCGATGCAAGCCGTGTGTAGTGTGATCGCGCTACTCACGGCCCTGAGCTGGTGGAAACTCGGTGGCGTTCACCGCTGGCGCGTGCTCGTAATTGCGTTCGCGCTCGCGACCGTCGCAGTAGCATGGCCGATTTCGGACGAAGTGACCCGGCTGCGATTGTTGCGCTTTAACCCTGATAGTGCGATTGCCGACACTGCGAAGGCCGGCTTCGCGTCGTGGCACCTGGTCAGCTTGGGGCTGAGTTTTGTGACCGTGAGCGCCGCGGGTGTGGCGCTTGCACTCGCGGGGCGACTGCCGGCTGACGCAAAATCCGCTGTGTGAGGTGCGAGCCTTGAACTACGACACGGCGATCCTCGTCATGTGCGTAACGGCTGTGGGCGCCGTAGCGTGCGTTGTCAACGGGCTGCGTTCGGGGCAAAAACTGGTGGTGTTGGTTGGCACGGTGGCCCTGGCTGTTCAGGTCTTTTGTCCGCCCTGCGTCTTCCCGGACGGGACGACCGCGCGACGGTGGATGCCGGCGGACCTCAGATACTCACCGAACCGCGGGGCGCCCTGGGTTGATGCCGGTTGGCAAGCGATCTGGCTGACCGTTACCGTCACGGCGACGGTGGGTGCGTGTGTTTGGCTCGAGTGGCGTTACAAGGGCCAACAGCCCGGTGACCAACAAACGAGAAACCAAGGTAGTGCTGAAGGGTAAGTTCCTCCGACCACCTCCAAATATGGCGTCGGGGGCAGTCTCGCCCGCATCAACTACGGCATGCCGTGGGCACGTTCGGTTAGAGGCGGTGTAGCGCTTTCCGCACGTTCACTTCGGGATCGATTTCGCCCGTTCCGCACAGGTGGGCCGCGAGTTGGTCGGCAAAGAACGGCGCGAGCAGCGACCCCTTCGAGCCGAGCCCGTTGAAGTACGCCAGTTGCGGGTGCTCCGGGTGCCGGCCCAGCACGGGAAGCCCCGCATCAATCACGGGGCGCACTGCGGCGTGGTGTTCGAGCACTTCAAACGGTAACCGCAGGAACGCGCGCAAGCGCGACTCGATCTCCGCCCGCCCCTCCGCTGTGGGGCGCGAATCGAGCGGTTCCCAGGTATAAGTCGCTCCAACGCGGAATACCTCGTCGCCGATTGGGGCGAGCCAGATCCCTCGGTGAATCACGCGGTTCTCTGCGAGCCCGGGGACGCGCACGGTGAGGATTTCGCCCTTAGCCGCGTTGAACTTGATGGACCCGAACCACGGGTCCGTACCCGCATCGAACCCGCGACAGAAGACGACCGTTTGCGCCTCGACGGAAAGGGCCGGCACCCGCGCGCCGGTCGCCGTGAGTTCGAGGTCGTGTGGAGATAGGCCCGCGGTGCGGTAGACGTCGCGGGCGCGAAAGTGCGTGCGGCAAGCGTCGAGGTATCGCGGAACGTCGAGTCGAGCTGCGTCGGGCATCGAGAATCCGCCGAGGGGCGCGTCGAACCACTCCGCGTTGATGTCGGTTGCCGGTTCAACAAGCCCCAGCAGAAGGCCACCGGACCGGCGCTGGTACTCGGCCTGTTCTTGGGCGTCGATGAAAAGGCGTAGCGCCGGGCGCTGGTGGAAGAAGCGGTCGCCGAGTTCGCTTTCACGCGACCGATAGAACGTGACCGCGTTGGGGAACAAGTCCGCCCATCGCCACGACTTCGCGATGCGTTTGCCGGTCGCGGGGGTCATCAGCCCGGCCGCGATGCGCGACGACGAATGGCCGTTTTCGCGGTCCACGACGAACACGCTGCGCCCGCGCTGGAGCAGGCGCCAGGCCAGCGTGGTGCCGGCTATACCCTGCCCGATGATGAGGAAATCGACGCGCACAGATATGAACTACGAAAGGCGGAGTTCGGCTTCGAGATCTGTTCGTCGGGCAAGCGCGCGGTCGCGCCCGCCGCGGTTGAGTTCGTAAATACCGGGTGCTTCAAGAGTTTCGCCCGCGGTGAGTCGGCACTGAGCACGCTTTGTGACCGCGAGGGCGAGCAGAGGCTGCAAACACTCGGCGCAACCCAAACTGTACGTTTTCAGTTCTTTTGTGGTGCCGTCGCTCCACTTCGCGGCGATCTTGTACACCGCCGGAGCGTTACAACCCGGTGCGTAACATAGCACCGGGTACTGCGACATTGGCATAGATGAGCTTTCAGGCCGGCGGGAACGGGAGCGGTTCGCCGTGAATGTGAGCCAGCGCGTTCATCGCGGCCTTGAGTTCGGCTTCCTTCTTGGTGCTCCCCCAAGCTGGGGGGAACCGCTCGTCGTGGACCTGCGCCGCGACCTTGAAGCACTTGTTGTTATCCGGCCCCTGCTCGTCGAGGAGGAAATACCGCGGGGTGTCGCCGTACTCGCGCTGCGTCACGGTTTGCAACTGCGACTTGGCGTTCGAGGAGATGGCGTCCCGGGCCACGCGCTCGATCTCGGGCGTGATGAACCGCAGGATGAACTCGCGGGCCGCGCCCCAGCCGCCATCGAGGAAGATGGCCGCGACGAGCGACTCGAAGACGTTGGCGAGAATGTTCAGCGGCATCTCGCCGTGGGTGTGGACCCCCCGGCCGAGGAACAGGAAGTCGCCGAGGCCGATTTCCTGGCTGAACCGCGCACAGGTTTTACGGCTGACGACGGCGGACTTCACTTTCGTGAGGTCGCCTTCCTGGTATTCGGGGAACCGCTGGTAGAGTTGCTCGCAGGTGACCAACCCCAGCACGCTGTCGCCGAGGAACTCCAGTCGCTCGTTGGACGCCGCCCGCGTGTTCGCACTGGACGTGTGCGTGAGGGCCGACCGGAGCAGTTCCGGCTTCAAAAACCGGTACCCGATCGCTTCCTGGCAATTTTCGAGGACCGTGCGTTCCCGGTTATTAGTGAGTGTGTCCGAAGGAGGCATGATAACGGGTATATAAATGCGGGCGGGCAAATAAAGATCGATGTCAGACAGCCTACCAGCGCGCCCGGGGTGAGTCAACGCAGAGGCCATACGCGGATTTATTATTGCTTATGTTTGTTATCTGAGTTGCGAATGCGTCTTGCTTTTTCGGGTCGACTACTGACATTGCGGCCGTACCGCGGGGCACTACATTTGAGCGTTTTTCTGCCCTGCGAGGAGTGCAATGCCCATTATCGTGGAGAGCCGCCGAAAGAAGCCCGCCACTCTCGCGAAGTTGTGGCCCGGCGCGACCATTGTTGACGTCACGTCGAAGGGGCCGGCGCCGTGGGTGCGGTTCAGCCCGTTCTTCCCGCACGGCGGAATCCCGATTCCGAACAGCCCTCAACAAACTGCCGCCTCGGTGGAAGGGTTATGGCAAGGGCTGAAAGTGTTTGAAAAGGAGGACATCGACCCATCGAAGTGGGCGATCACTACCATGCGCGGCATCAAGCGGGCAGGAAGAAGCCGCGGGGCCGTGCGCGGACATCGATTCGGCATAAGTGGCGCTGATTTAATCGGTTACCGCGATGCACGATTCCGAATTTATTTGCCCGCGTACCGGTGGGTACTGGAGAACCGGCTGACGCGGGAACTGGAGCAACTTCGCACGGCCGCGAACGACGGGACCGTCGTATTACTCGACTACGAGACGAACGCGGACGTCGAAGACCTGACGAACCCGCTCTCGCACGCGGCCCTCGTAAAGCATTACCTCGAAGGCACTTGGCCCACGTCAAGTTAGGCTACGCTTTTGGTCGCGGTCGATTAACTGCCCAACGACTCAACAGGCGAGATTCGGGCGGCTTCGTGCCCCGCCCACTGGTGCGACGACACAACACTGGCCGTCCACTCTGGTCGGGTACGACGGGCGTATTCCAGCAGAGCGGCCAACCGGAAATCCCGTCCCCGCGCCTTCGGATTCATGATGATCCCGCCTTCGGGCACTTCGTAGCTGATGCGCCAGCGCTTGTCGTACAATCGCTCCGCCTCGCGGACCGCTTCGGTGAACGCCGCTTGGTCCGCGGTGAAAATCGCTCTCACCGCGTCGCTGTAGGCTTGGTACGTCTTGCTCAGGTGTGCGGTCGGCAATCGCCGCTCGAGTCGGCCGTCGAGGAGGGCCTCCCAGTCCGGGTGTGGGGTCCGGGTGCGGAGCCAGTTGAGAAGGCACGCATCGCCAAGCATAAACGGGTAATCAATCCACCAACCGGTCAGATCTTCGGGCACCGGGAATTGGGCAATGAGTTCCGCGTCAAAGGTTCCGTCGAGGAGGTAGACGAACCAGGCCGCGTGATGGAACGGGAACGTGGAAGGCGCGCCCGGAAAACGCTGCCGAACCGCAACAGCGTCGCGGGCGACCGCCACGATCTGACGAGCGGGTTCGGTGTGATCGCCGATCCCGTTCTGCCACCGAACTTGAAGTGCGATGACCAGGGCGCTTGCAGTGAACTGCAACCGGAAGAGGTGTTCGGCGGCCCCGGCTTCGTCGGACGGCTGCGGGATTGCTCGTAACGATTCGATCGCACGAGTCGCGAATTGCTCCTGCTCGCGCACAAGTGTGCTCGGACGCGCCGGCTTACCCATAACCCCCTCGCGCACAGAACCACGACTGTTCGGCTCGACGCCCCGTCGTGCGTCAATGCGCCCGCAGCGTAACAACAACCGGCAACCGCCGCAATGATCGGAGCGGGTGCCGGGGCGCGGGGCCAGTCAACGGCTCCGTTCGGAATGTGTAACCGTCACTTCCGCCGATCAGGACATAGCGGGGAGTGGTCGTGTCATGCGCACGAGCGGGAGTGTTTCACCGTCGGGCAATTCCGTTGTGATTCTTTCGACGGGCGTGAAGCCCAGTGCCTGATAGAGTGGTTCGCCGGGCAACGTGGCCATGAGTTCCAGTGTGTGGAACCCGGACCGACCCGCATCGGACGCACAGCGATCGAACAACTGCCGGGCCAGTCCGCGTCGCGCCCACGCGGGGTGAACGAAGAACGCTCGAATTCGCGCCGGTTCGGTCGCGGGGTCTAAAAGCGGGTCGTCGGTTTCTTTCATTTGGTCGCCACCGTAGAGCGTCCGGCGCCGGCTCCATCCGCCCGCGGCGGCCAGTTCTCCATTTTCGCTTTCGATAACGAAGTAGGTCTGATCCGCGATCAACTGCGTGTCAGGTCCGAACACGAACCGAAGCGCGCTCTCGATTTGTGCGGGGGTGTAGTAACCCGCGCTGAGCGCTCGCACCGATTGGTCGATGAGTTCGCACAAGCGGGGCAGGTCGGCGTGGGTCGCGGGCCTCAGTGGAAATGCGACGGTCCCCACAAGCGCCTCCTGGCGGTTTCAACACAACGCATCGAGCTACGGTACCCGAATGTTGTACTTGCTCGTCCACGGGCCGAAGCTGAGCTTTCTCAAAGAAATCGCTCGGGTGAAGAACGGCTCGCGAGTCGTGGCCGTGAGATAGTGCCGGAAATGCTGGATTCAGTCCTGAAATGATCTCACCGGTTGTCCGTTTTGACCAAGAGTCGTGGAGCGCTCAGAACGGCGCGGGCATACCGGTCAGTGTCGATGTGCCAGTACAACTCCCTTTCCTCCAGTACGAATTCAAAGAAATTTAACTCGATGACTTCCCGTCCGTTCGGGAGTATCGGGTACGGCCCTCGGTCCCGGCGGACCGGTCCACAGAACAGCCCGGTGATCCCGCCAGCCGGTTCGAGTAATTCGCTGAATCGTTGCTAGACTGTTGGTTCCTCGAATATCAGGCTGATTGAATTCGTTCGTGCGGTGTAACTGAACAGCACGTATTCTCCACCGACGCGGACTGCGAGATCGATGATCCCAATCGGTAGACATTCGAGCCCGGCGTCGGTCCACTCCGGCTTCAATTCATCGAACGGGTCGGCGTACCAGCGCGCCACCGCATCGGCGGGTAGCAACATGGCAAGTTCGGCGAACACCGGTGATTCGGGAGAGAGCTGGCTGAGGTCCACGGCTGGTGCGTGCTGGCGACCGCGTCGGGCGGTGGGCCGGGCGCCATTCAGCGCGATCAGAGCTTCACTTACCCGGGTAACTGGGTAGAAGAGTTCAAATGAGTATCGTTTGCCCATCCGCGTTCACCTTATACGTTCTGCCACTGTTGGTGCGGATTGACCACACGAATCTTACTCAATCCTGAGACCGACTGCCCAGATCCCGTTCCGACATGATAAGTGCTACAAAACGCGATCGGGGCGCCCAAAGGCGCCCCGATCTTCATTCACACTCGCTGTTGGCTCACACTTACTGGCCACCCGGCAGCGGCGGGAGCGTCGGCGGGATCGCGGGGCCGGCCGGCACCGAAGGGGTCAGCCCACTGGACTTGCTCGCGTCCGGCAGCGGCGGGAGCGTGGGGCGGTCGCTCGACGCGGACGGGATCGCGGGCGCCCCCGTTCCACTCACCGCGGGGCGGTACGGAGTCGGCTCCGGGACCGTTGCCCGCCCGGTGGGGCGGAAGTAGTCCCCACCCGAGGCCGGAGCCGAGCCGGTGTTCCCGGGCGCGAGGCGTCCGGGATCGGGCGCTGGTCGGACCCGGGGCGCGGGGCGTTCGGGTCGTTCGGGTTCTTCGGTTCCGGCATCGCCGGCAGGTTCTCCGGTACCGGGTCGCGCTTCTCGGCGAACGGCGGGAGCTGGAGCAGCGACGCGGTGCCGCCCACTTGCGAGACCGAGTGCCCGCCGGCCGCGACGCCGCCCGGGGCCACCGGCTGGTCGCGCAGTTTGATGGCCGCTTCGGTCCGCTCGCGGATGTGGTCCTTGGCCCGCTTGGAGACCCACGGCGGTAGTTGACCATCACCGACCGACACGTTGTTGTACTGCTGAATCGTTCCCTTCGCCCACTCGAACTGGGACAGGGCGATGTTGTAGTTGGCCACCGCCTGCGTCTCGGCCGCGATCGCCGCCGCCAACTGTTGCTGCACGGTCAAGTTACTGAGGAAGTCCTGCTCGCGCGGACCCTCGATCAGCAGGGCGGCCTTGATCCGGGCCACGTACCGCTGAAGGGCCTCGCGCTCGGCCCGGGCCGGGGCGATTTCCGTGTGCGTCTGGACCACGCGCCGGTACTGGAGGATCAGGAACTCGACGGCCTTCAGCTCGTTGTCCCGGAGCTGGATGTAGCTCTTGGCCATGTTCAACTGGGCCTGGCGCACCAGGGCGTTGGCGTCGCGGAACCCGAGCGGCATGTCGAGCCGCACCCCGAGGGTCCAACTGTTGAACCGGTTGTCGATGAAGTTGCTGAAGGCGTTGCCCGGGGTCGTGTTCCCGTTGGCGCCGAAGTCCTCCGCGCGCCCGTCGAGTCGCGTGCCGAGGCCGGCCATGTCGTACTGGCCGAAGGCCCGCAGGTCGGGGCGCCGCAAGTTCTTCTGGAGCAGCAGGTCGAGCTGCCGGAACTTCACGTCCTGGCGGGCGAGCAGCAGGTCCGGGCGGTACGCGATGGCGTCGTTGGCCGACTCCTGGAAGTCCGGCTTGTAGGGCGCGAGGTTCGGTTCGTCGATGGGGACGAGCCGGACGCCGTCGTCGCTCCGCAGCCCGATGAGGCCGCGCAACTGGCGCTCGCTTTCCAGTACCGTTCCGCGGGCCTGGTACACCTGGCGCCGGAACCGCTCGAACTGGGCCTGGATCTGGTCCAGGTTCTGCGGCCGCAGGGCCCCCGCCTCGACGCGGAGGTACGTGTACCGGTACCCCTCATACGCCTGCCGGAGCCCCTCTTCCTGGGCGTACAGGTTGTAGTACGAGGCGTACAGGTTCCAGTACGCCGCCTCCACGTTCAACAGCATGTAGTTGACGAGGATGTCGAAGTTGGCCCGGGTCTGGTCGAGTCGCAGGCGCGTGAGCAAGATGCCCTCGGTCCCGACGCCCGTGGACTGCACGCCCTGGAGCAAGAGGCTTCCGGGGTGCGTCGAGGAGAGCTGGTTCATCTCCACCCCGAACAACCGCAACAGCGGCTGCTCGACCGTGAGCTGCACGCGCGGCGTGTAGTTCGGGTTGACCAGCGACGTCTGGGTCGTGGAGCTCTGCGAGAACTTCGAGTAATCGGTGCTGAACGTGATCCCGGCCACACCGCCCGTGGGCAGCGGCTTGGCGAGCGTGCTGCTGAACGTGGCCGCGTCGCGGGACTGCTGGAACGAGAGGAACTGGGCCGCGACCGGCTGGTCGATCTTCTGCCACTGCATCGAGGTGATCCAGCGCGCGTCGAACTTGCTCACCGAGCGCTCGATTTCCGCGGTGGCGATGGCCGGGTCGATGGCGAACGCGCGGATCGAGTCGGTGCCGCTGACGCTGCGCCCGGCGAACGACTCGGCCTGCTCGTTCTTGAACCCGGGGTTGCTCGGGGCCTGGCTCCCCACGTTCCCCTGTTCGAGCGCGAGGGCGACGCACTCGCGGAGCGTCATGTGCCGCGGCGGGCGCACGAAGTCGATCACCGTGGTCGTGCCGCCGCTCAGCTTGTCGACCTGCCCCGGCGCGATCGCGCCGTGCGGGTTCGATTCGAGCGACGCGGGCAGCTTCAGCGAGGCCGCGTCCTTGTAGTCCGCGGGGTCCATAAACAGTTGCTGCTTACACCCCCCCGCGGCGGAAACAGTTAGCACCCCGGCGAGCGCTCGTGTGAACCATCGGCTCCGGCTCATGTGTGTTCCCCGCTCCCACCCTGGACCCGCGATTACCCGATCGAACCGTTCGCCCGCATTTGCGAGCGGCCCCAGTCAATTCGGACGGGTATCCCCACCATCCCATCGACGGTACAGGCGGAAGTATTTAGCTAGTCTGCCAGTCGAACCGGAAAATTTTTGGGTTCCGGTTTAAGTTCCGGGTGTTGCCGCGAGATAGAAAAGGTTCGCGGTCGGGGGAAGAGACGCGAGATAGCTGACCCGAGGCAGGATGGGCGCCCGCGCTTGAGATGTTGCGCCCGTTACGGTAGGCTTGGAGGGAGCCGGTTCGCCACGTCCCGCGCACGATACCCGAACGGAGTTGCACCAATGGACCAGCCCGTCAGCAACGAACTGAAACAGAGCCGAATGACCGAGTTCATGAAGATGCTGCCGCTCACGCTGGAACTGGCCGGGCTGCCGAAAGCGGACCCCGCCCGCCCGTTCACGTCGGACCAGATCGAGGGCCGGGTGATGAGCGTTCGGGCCGCGTTCAAGGCCGCCAAAGCCTTGTTGCGCGAAGTGGGCGACGGGTTGCAGTAACATCCGGGCGTTGGAAGGTCGGCCCCGCGTCAATCGTCCAGGGCCGTGTCTTCGGGAACCGGCGGCCCGGCCGCGCGGCCCGCGATGGCGGTCGCGGTCGCGAAACTGCGGCAGAACGCCAGCGTGAGCATCACGTGGTTCGCGCCGCGGGCCGTCATCAGTTCCCGGGTCGCCCCGCTCACGGTCGCGTGCGGTGGGGTTCCCGGGTCGCAGAAGATTTCCACGTCGGTCCAGTTCATCCCGCGCTTCCAGGTCGTACCCAGTGCCCGGAACACCGCCTCTTTCGCGGCCCAGAGCGCCGTGTACTGTTCGGTGGTTTGGCGCTTCGCGTTGCAAAACCGGACCTCGCGGTCGGTATAGACCTGTCTCAAGAAGGCGTCGGCGTGTTCGTCGAGCAACTGCCGCACCCGCGCGCACTCCATGACTTGGGTGCCGAGGCCGAGTATTTCCATCGTCCCTCCGGCGAATTCGGATGCGAGGAAGGGGCCGGTTCTGGCTGACCTTCGCACGCCCGGTGCGAGCCGGTAGAATTCGCAGTTGAAGAACCCGTCTCCATCCCCCTCCCGAACGCGGAGGGCCGAACCGCTTGTGGGTTTTCTTCTCTTTCCTCTTTGTAGGAACGAGGGCCGGGGACCGGATTCTCTGTCATTGTGCGGAAGAACTTCTGGAAGGACTCGCGATGTCCGATTCAAACGACCTGCTCGCCGACCTCACCGACGATCAACGGGCTGCGGTGATGCACGGGGAGGGGCCGCTCCTGATCCTCGCGGGCGCGGGGAGCGGGAAGACGCGCGTGATCACGCGCCGGGTCGCGCACCTGCTCCGGTCCGGCGTGCGCGCGAGCAACATCCTGGCGATCACGTTCACGAACAAGGCCGCCAGCGAGATGAAGAACCGCGTCGAGAAACTGGCGCCGGGCAACCGGGTGTGGGTGAGCACGTTCCACAGCCTCGGCGCGCGCCTCCTGCGCCAGTACGCGGAGCGCCTCGGGTTCGACCGCAATTTCACCATCTACGACGTGGACGACCGCAACAAGTTGGTGAAGGACGCACTCGAAGCGAGCGGCATGGACAACGTGAAGTTCAGCCCGGAGCGCGTCGGCAGCGCGATCAGCAAGGCGAAGAACCAACTCCTCACGCCCCCGCAGTACGAGCGCACCGCCACAGACTTCTTCCAGCAGGTCGTGGGGAAGGTGTACCACGGGTACGAGAAGCGGCTCCGCAAGGCCAACGCGATGGACTTCGATGACCTGCTGTACCTCCCCGCGATGGCGCTCAAGACGAACGAGGAGCTGCGGGCCGAACTCGACGCGCGCTTCAAATATGTGCTCATCGACGAGTACCAGGACACCAACTCGGCGCAGTACCAGATCGTCAAGCAGCTCAGCCTGAACTACCCGAACCTGTGCGTGGTCGGGGATCCGGACCAGTGCCTGCTCCCGGGCACACTCGTCGACACCCCGAGCGGGCGGAAGCCGATCGAACAGATCCGCGACGGCGATGAGGTGATGTCCGGTATCGGGTGGGGGAAGGTCGCGCCGATGCGAGTGGACAAGGTGATGGTTAACCCCCACCGGGGTAAGGTGATGCGGGTCACGGTCGAGGGCGGGATCGTGCTCCGGGCGACGCCGAACCACGTCTGCTTCGCCCGGCTCCAACCCGATCCCAATTTGCACCATGTGTACCTCATGTGGAAGCGCGGGGTCGGTTTCCGGTTGGGGACGACGCGCGGGGTGCGCACGAGCAAGAGCGGCCCGCTCATGTCCGGCCTCCAAGTGCGCACCTATCAAGAAGTCGCGGACGCGATGTGGATCGTGCGCACCTGCCGCTCGTCGTCCGAAGCCCGTTTCCACGAACAGTTCCTGTCGGTGAAGTACGGTATCCCGACGATGGTGTTCTTCGTTCGCGGGCGGAACATGGGGATCAGCCAGGATCTGGTCGACCGCCTCTTCCGCGAGATCGACACGTGCGCCGCGGCCGCCCGGTTGATGGCGGACTTCCATTTGGATCGGCGCTACCCGCACCACCGCCCCGGGGCCGTTACGCGCGGCGGGATCGCCCGGCGGTTCGTTCAATTCACGGTGTTCGGCGACCCGCGCCCGAAAACGGGGAAGCGGTGGCATGAGCATCGTGTTCAGGTCATTACGTCCGGTGCGGAGCTGCGGGCCAAGGCGATGGCAGCTGCGCTTCCGGTGCGTAACGGTAACAAGGGAACCTGGCGGATCGAGACGTCACGTAAGGGGTACGATGACGCACTTTTGCTCGCGGAGTCGATTAACAAGGTCGACGACTTTGAACTGGTCTCCCGCGCGCGGTTGACCAAGTCCAAAGCGTTCCCGTTTATGCCGGCCAGCCACCTGCAACCGGGAATGGTGGTGCCCGTGTGCGTCGGGAACGGAATCGAAGAGCGCTTGGTGGAATCGGTGGAGTGGGAAGATTACGACGGTCCTGTGTACGACCTGTCGGTTCCGGACACGCGCAATTTCGTCGCCAACGGGGTCGTGGTCCACAACTCGATTTACAAGTGGCGCGGCTCGGACATCAAAATCATCTTGGATTTCGAGCGCGACTTCCCGGACTCGCGCACCATCACGCTGGCACAGAACTACCGCAGCACGAAGTCGATCATCCACGCGGCCAGCGTGCTCATCGACCACAACAAGCAGCGCAAGAAGAAGGATCTCGTCACCGACAACCCACAAGGCGACCCGGTCCGCGTGATCACGTTCGACAACGGGCTGGACGAGGCCGAGGGCGTCGTACTGCGCATCAAGGAGGCTGCGAAGAGCGGCAAGTTCAAGTACCGCGACCACGCGATCTTCATGCGCATCAACGCGCTCACGCGGTCGCTCGAAAGCGCCTTCGTCAAGCACGGTGTGCCGTTCCAGATCGTGAAGGGGCTGGCGTTCTTCGAGCGCAAAGAGAACCGCGACGTGCTCGCGTACCTGCGGTTGCTCGCGAACCCGCAGGACACCGTGAGTTTCCTCCGCGTCGTGAACGAACCCGGCCGCGGGATCGGCAAGGTATCGCTGGATAAGCTCCAGGGGTTCGCGGCGGACCAGGAGATCGGGCTGCTGGCCGCGGCCGGACAGGTGGCGAAGATCACGGAGATCCGCGGGAAGGCTGTGAGCGGGCTCCGGGACTTCCACCGGATGATGTCGGACATGCGATCGAGGCTCGCCCTCCCGCCGCACGAACTCGTTCAACTCGTGCTGGAGAAGTCGGGCTACGAGGCAATGTTGCGCGATTCGACCGACGAAGATGACGCGGAGCGGCTCGCGAACGTGGGCGAACTCGTCACCGCCGCGAAACAGTTCTGGGACGAGGACAACACCCGCACCATTACGGACTTCCTCGAAGCAAGATCACGCTCGCGTCGGACGTCGACGGCTGGACGAGCAGGCCGATCACGTCTCCGTGATGACGCTGCACGCCTCGAAGGGGCTGGAGTTCCCCGTGGTGTACGTCCTCGCGGTGGAAGAGGGGCTGTTGCCGCACGAGCGCAGCATGGGGCGCGACGACGAGATCGAAGAGGAGCGTCGGTTGTGCTTCGTAGGCATGACGCGCGCGATGAAGGAACTGTATATGTGCCACGCCCGGATGCGCGAGTTCCGTGGGCAGTTGAACTACTGCATCCCGTCCGGGTTCTTGCAGGAGTTGCCGCGCGGCGGCGTGGAGTTCATCGACCCGTCGATGGCCCGCAACGCCGCACGCACCGCGGCCGACGAGTGGCGCCTGAAGGCGAGTTCGGCCGCGAAGGACTGGGCCGATACCGGCGCCCGGCCGTTCATCCCGCCGCGGAAGCCGAACCCGGAACTGAAGCCCACCATCCCCGACGCGCCGGACACCGGACTGGCGGTGGGCGTACTAGTCCAGCACGAGGAGTTCGGCCTCGGCAACGTGACGGACGTGAGCGGCTACGGCGCCCTGCGCCGCGTGAAGATCCGCTTCCCCGCGCACGGCGAAAAGGTCTTCGCGGGCGACAAGATCCGACTCAAGGTCGTCGGCCGCAAGAAGGCGTAGCGAGGGGCGAAATCCGCCACGGATAAACACAGAGAACACGGATCAAGACAGAAGGCAGGATGGCTATAAAAAGGCGCAAGGAAGAGAACAGAGATCAAAAGGCGGAGCCGCGGATAACGCAGATTACGCGGATCAAACAAGAGAAGAGCGCGTACTTGGGTCAGCCCCGATAGGGGCGTAGGCGAGTAGCCAGGGGTGAAGCGAGCTACGCGAGCGCAACCCCTGGCGGACTTCCCTTCCTCCAAACCTCGGGTGATTTGGTGTAACCTTGGGCTACCATCGGCCGCCCCTATCGGGGCTTAAGCCAAAGCGTGCGATCTTGGTCATCTGATATTTGCCCTCTTCTTTTGTGCCCTTTGTGCTTTTTTGTGGCCGTTCTGCCTTCGCTGATTTCTGTCTTCTGTCCTCTGCCTTCTGATATCAGTTCTCTGTCTTCTCCCACTATCCTAGTTTCCGATGTGAAATTCTGTTGTAAGCCCGCGCCCCTCGCCCGGTAGCTGAGTACACTTCCCACGACCGCGCACGTCACTGCGGTCGTGTCGCCGGTTACTCGGACCGGCGGATCGGTTCCCGTCTTTTCTTTTCAACGCGGAGAAGCTGACCATGCCTCGGATTCTGATCGCGCTCGGTCTCGTCGCAGCCCTCGCCGTCCCCGCCAGCGCCGCGGACGCGAAGTACGCCCTCACCGGCGACAACACGAAGGTCACGTTCGTCGGGAAGAAGACCGACGGCAAGCACACCGGCGGGTTCGGCAAGCTCACCGGGTCCGCGACCGTCGCTGGTGGTGACCCCACGAAGCTCGAGGTCACGGTGGAGATCGAAACGGAGTCGATTTTCTCCGACGACGAGAAGCTCACCGGGCACCTCAAAAACGCGGACTTCTTCGACGTGAAGAACCAGCCGAAGGCCACGTTCAAATCGACGAAGGTGGAGAAGGGCACGGCGGGCTACACCGTCACCGGCGACCTGACGCTCCTCGGCAAGACGAAGTCGGTCAGCTTCCCCGCGACCATCACCGAGAAGGACGGGAAGCTCGAAGTCGCCGCGTCGTTCGCCATCGACCGCACCCTGTGGGGCATGAACTACGGCAAGGGCAAGATCGAAGACAAGGTCGAACTGGGTATCAAGGTCGAAGCGAAGAAGTAAGCAATTAAGGAGCTCGTTCCGATGCCCCCGCCACCCCCACTCAAAGATGTGCTCGAAGCCCTGTACCACGCGGTACTCCCGGGCGCGGGCGCTGCGGCGCTCGTCTTGGGCGCGTTTCTGGCAGTCGGGCGGTGGCGGGCGGCGGCACTCGGGTCCGCGGTGGCGGTCGTGGTCGCGTTCATGTGCGGCAACTTCGCGCCACCGAAGTTGTCGATTGAAGATCCGGCGCCGACGTGGGAGAACACGTACCGTGTGCTCCTGTGGAAGCCGCTCGAAACGTCTCCGTGCGAGCAATGGTTGCCGCGTGTGTCGCTCGTGCTGGTCGCTGTTGGGTTGCTGACTCGCTGGCTCGGGTTGGCCGTGAGCCGGGCCGTGCCCGAACGGGCGTGGTGGACCGCGAATTTACTCGTCTGGCTCCCACGCATCGCGGCCGTTTATTACGTCAGCGCGTGGCTCCTTCTGGGAAACGCCGCGGCCGACCCCAAGTGGGCGTCCCTGCGGTGGGAATTGATCGCGTCGATGGTGTTCGTCTGGCTCGTTCTTGATAGCCTCGCGCGAGGTGGGGCGAGTGCGGAAATCTCTCTGTATTTGACCGCGGTCTTCTACGCCGGTGCCGGCGTGCTCCTCTATTCGCATAACGCGAAGTTCATGGAACTCGCGGTGATAATCGGTTCCGCGATGTTCGGAATCGCGGTCGTCACCCTCGTTGTGCCCGCGCGCGAAGACGGCACGCGGGCGATCGCGAGTGGTGCGATCCCGGCCGCGGTCGCGTTCCTGCCCGGGTTGTTCCTGGGTACACGACCCTCGCACAACGAAACTAAAGTTCCCGCGCTATCGTTCTGGCTCGTGGCGCTCGCGCCGCTGATCCTGTCGCCGTTTCTCGTTCCCCGGGTGAGCCGCCAGAATCGGTGGCTCCTGCTCGCACTACGGGCGGCCCTGATCTTGGTGCCAATTCTGATCGCGGTGCTCCTCGCCGGGCAGCACGAGAAGCTCCCGTATGAGGAAGAGGCGGAGTGGTAAGACAGAAGAGCTTTTGACAGGATTAGCAGGATCGACAGGATTCAGCAAAACACGGACACATGATTTTGTAGTATGACCGTTGTTGGGCCGGTGAGCGGTGGGTTCTGGCTTGTCCGAATCTGGTTGATCCTGTTAATCCTGTCAAAAATTCTTCGCGGCCTTCACCGACCGGCTCACACTGGTCGTTCGCCTTTGCCTGGTGAATACTGTCAAAAAGAGCTTCGCTGCCCCCACCGGCCGGTTACCTGGGCCTTCTCATACACTACCGGCACCAACCAACCCGTTTCGGTGCCGACCCATGTTTACCTTGTCCGCATTCGCTGATGAGATCTCGCCCGACCCGCGCGAACAGGTCGCGGTTCTGAAGGCGAGCCGCGTTCGGTTCATCGAGTTCCGGTCGATCCACAAGACCAACGTGTTGAACCTCACCGACGACCAGATCAAGGAGTTCAAGGCACTCATCGACGGCGAGGGCATCGGGCTTTCCGCGATCGGCTCGCCCATCGGGAAGGTCGCGGTGGACGCCCCGTTCGAGCCGCACCTCGATAAGTTCAAGCGGGCCATCGAACTGTGTGGCGTGCTCGGTACGTGCGGCATCCGCGTGTTCAGCTACTACCCGCCCGGCAACGACCCGAACTTCGACCCGGCGAACTGGCCCGCTCACCGCGCGGAGGTGATTCGGCGCATGGGGGCGAAGGCCGAGATCGCGGCCAAAAACAACGTCGTGTTGTTCCACGAGAACGAGCACCGTATCTACGGCGATTCCCCGGATCGCGTCGCGGACATCCTGGGCACTGTCAACAGCCCGGCGCTCCGCGCGGCCTACGACGCGGCCAACTACACCTACGGCAACTTCGACCCGGTCGAGGGGTGGGAGAAAACGAAAGCGTACACGTCGCACTTCCACATCAAGGACTGGAAGCGCGGGGGGCACGCGGCCGGTCACGACTACGGTGTGATCGCGGGGACCGGCGACGGGAACGTCGCGCACAGCATCCGCGGGGCGGTCGCGATGGGGTACAAGGGGTTCGCGGTGATGGAGCCGCACCTGCGCGGCGGCGGCCCGACCGGAGGGGTAACGGGACCGGACCTGTTCCCGTATGCGACCGACGCCTTCCGCGCCATTCTCCGTGACTGCGGTGGCGTCGAGGGGTGAGGCCTTCGTTGGCGGTATCACGATTTAATTGATACCGCTGTCCCTTACGACTACGACCCGCTGGGAACCACGTCGCGTGGCGCCTTCATGCGTGTGATGGCGGAAGGGGCCGGTTCGCTGGAGGGCGTCGGCAGCGTGACGCGGAACGTGGTCCCGGTGCCCGGTTCGCTTTCCACTTCGATCGAGCCGTTGAGCCGCGCCACGTACTCCTTCACGATGGCGAGCCCCAACCCGGCGTGAACCCCGGTGGCGTGGCGCGACGAGTCCGCGCGGTAGAACCGCTCGAAGATACGCTCCCGCACCTCGGGCGTCATACCGATGCCCGTGTCGCGCACCTCGAACACGACCGCCTCGCCCTCGCGCCGCACGGCCAGATCGATCGTGCCGTTCGGCGAATTGTACTCGACCGCGTTGTGCAGCAGGTTCATCAGCACTTCGCGCAGTTTGCCCGGGTCGGTGTCGACCGCCACTTCGTCGGTGTTCACCGCGACCGAGAGGTTGTTCGCGGCGGCGAGCGGGCGGATGACGGCCGCGCACCCGATCGCGAGTTCGCCCGCGTCGGTGCGCGTGATGTGCGTGTGGTCGTTGCCCGCGTCGAGCGAGGCGAGGGTCATGATCCGCTCGACCAACTGGCCCAGTTGCTTCGAGATCAGCCGGCACTCCTCGAGGGTGGTCCGGTACTGCTCGGGCGTGCGCGGCTTGCGGAGGGCGACGTCGATCGTAGCGAGGAGGGACGCGATGGGCGTGCGGAGCTCGTGCGAAATATCGGCCACTGCCTGTTTCTCCCGTTCAAAAGCCCGCTGGAGGAGGGTGAGGGTCTGCGTGATGCGGGCGTGGATGGGGGCCAGTTCGCGGCCCAGTTCGTGCGCGACAACGGGTAAGCGGAAGTCCTTTTCGGACACCTGGCTGACGGCGTCGGAGAGCATTTGGAGCGGGGCCAGCCCGCGGGCGACGAAGAACCACCCGCCGAGTACCAGTGCGGCGAACGTGCCGGCCCCGATCAGGATGAGGCGCCCGCGGAACTGCGCGAGTTCCACGCGCGTCTCGGTCCGCACGCGCTCCAGTTGCTCGTCCCGCGTTTGCTGGTCGGCCGCGAGGCGCGCGTCGAGGTCCGAGTACGGGCGCACGGTTTGGACGATCGCGCGCAGTGCCATGTCCGCACCGCCGCGCCACGGCGGGTACGGCGAGAATCGGGCGAGGGCGGCCGGGGCGGGCGGGGACGGTAGGAGCACCCAGAACCCGATCGGGCGCCCGCCCGCCAGGGTACCGGTGACGACGCGCAGGCAGTCGCCCAACCCGGGCAGGTTGTCGCCCACCAGTTTGGGTTCCAGTTCCTCGGTCGGTTCCAAGAACGCGGGGTCTATGGAGAGGTCGCTGTGGATCCCCTCCGATCGGATGACCGCGATGTTCCGCCCGGGGCGGTTCGGGTACGTCGCCACCAGTGTGATTTGGAACTGGTACGGGAACGAGTGCTCGTCGTCGGTGAACGCCTTTCGGAGCGCGTCTTGGACCCGGATCACGAGCCGCGGGCCGTCGAACTCCACCCAGTTCGGGTACGGGTTGAGCCGGCGGGTGTCGCCGCCCGCGCTCCGGAGGATCGGTTCGGTCGCCGCCGCCGGCGCGAGTTGCGACCAGAGGGTCGGCCCGGGAACGTTTCTCAGTAACCCGAGGCGCAAACTGTACTGACGGGCCTCGTCCTCGGACGCCCTCAGTGGTGGTTGCGGTTCCGGGCGCGGCCCCGGGCCGCCCGGACCGCCCCCGGGCGGGCGGCGCGATTCCATGTTGTGACCGAGAACGGCCCCACCGATTTGAACCGCGATTTGTTCCGTTGGTGTGAGCCGGCGCAGTGGTTCCGTTTGGCCCAGGAGCGGCCCGAGCTTGTAGAAGACTTCCTTCGAGAGGGCCTTCGATTCGGCTACCAGGTCCGCGTCGAATTTCGCCTTCGCTTCCTGGTGGCGCACTTTGAAGGCGTGCTCGATGTTGTCCGATTCCGATTTCTCGCGGGCGCGGATCGCGTCGATCGCGAACCCGTCCACGAGCACGCCCACCGCGCCCAGCGCGAGTGCGAGCAGCACCAGCAAGTAACCCAGTAGCGAGCGCCGGATCGAGCGCATGGGGCACCAGAGGAGAAGCGAGGGGCGCCGCGACGCGACCGGAACCGCCGTTCCGGTGTGCCCTTGTTATGCGTCGCCCTTCGTTGTTGTCACGCTTTCTGGGGGGGCGGATCGTCGTCGCCGCGGAGCATGTACCCCTCGCCCCAGCGGGTGAGGATCAGCGGCGGATCGAACCCCTTATCGACTTTGTTCCGCAGGTACCGGATGTACACGTCCACAACGTTCGACGTGTTCTCGTCGTACTCGTCGTAGAGGTGCTCCCAGATCATGCTCCGGGTCACCACCTTGCCGCGGTGGAACGCGAGGAACTCCAGCAGGGCGTACTCGCGCGGCGTGAGGTGGACCACCTGCCCGGACCGGCGCACCGTGCGCGCCGCGGTATCGATCTCCAGGTCGTAGCACCGCAGTACGGGGTCTTTTTGCTGGTGCCCACGGCGGATGAGTGCCCGCAACCGCGCGAACAGTTCGTCCATCTCGAACGGCTTGGGGAGGTAGTCGTCGGCCCCCGCGTCCAGTCCCGTCACCTTGTCGTTGGTTGTGGTTTTCGCAGTCAACATCAGGACGTGTGTATTGATACCGGAGCCGCGCCACCTCTTTAACAGACTTAATCCGTCAACTTTTGGCAACATCACGTCGAGCACGACGACGTCGTAGGACGTGCTCCGGCACTTCACGTCCGCTTCTTCGCCATCGGTCGCGACGTCGACGGCGAACCCTTCCTCTTCCAACCCTTGCCGTAAGGCTTTGACGAGGGGCTGGTGGTCTTCAACGAGCAGCACGCGCACGGGTTCACCCTCCGGTAGGAATGTCCCACCTGGATACTTGAGTTTACTCACTTCCGATGAAGTGGGTATGAGAAATGAAACGTGAAACGCGCGCAGAACTCACCGCAGAAAACGCGATGAGAGCCTGTTTGGTTTCTTCAGAACGCGCCGGATGTGCGGCCCGTGCTACCGCCCATGAGCTTGACTAAAACGGTCTGCGGCGCGTTGCGTCGAAGAATTCGGAGGCTGTGCTACTCAGGATTCGTGGTCGCGGGCGGCCCTTTTGCCCAGTCCGGCGTGGCACGTTTTGGCCACATCGGGCCAAAAATGTCGAGAGGCACCGGTGTATCGTCGGTCCAGTTGTTTTGCTGTGCGAGGAGCTTCAACCGGTCGAAGTCGCGCCGGATGCAGAGCAACTGGCGCCGGACCGGGGTCGCGGTGGTCGCGGCCGCGAGTATCAGGGCTGCAGTCCCTTCCGGTGATATCACCCCTTCGCGTAGCGGAGCCACACGAGCCGCACAGCGCGCGGCGAACGCTTCTCGCGCGGCTCGGGGGAGCGTCGCGACTTCTTCCGAGGCGGGTATCAGTGGGAGAAGAGAAGGCGTCTTCGCGCGCTCGCTGGTCACGGCTTGTTCAGCGGGCGCCAGTTCTGTGCCAGACTCGATCGCCGTCCATTCGGGCCGCGGGATGAGCTGCCCGCGACTCTTTGCCGGCGGCATCGGGTACGAGTAAATGAGCGGACCGGCTTCGCCGATCAGGAAGTCGGCTCCGTTGTTGGGAGGCGGACCGTTCGAGCGTTTCCGGCGGCGCTTGGCCATGTCATTTCTCGATTAGGACGTGCTCCCGCGCGACAATGAGGCGCCGCGTTTGCCACCTCAATCGGACTTCCCGGGAGAGCCGGAACTCGTACCATCCCGGGGCGGGAAACGTCACTCGTTTGAGGGAGAACGCGGCCTCCACAACCCCGCGGCTCGGCCGAAACGGAATTTGGGCGTAGGGGCGTGTCCAGATTCGTTGAGGCGTCCCCTGCGTGCCCGTCCGAAGCAGAGTCAAGAAGAACGGGATCGTTCCCGTACCCGCGTTCATGTTGAACACACGCAGGTACGTCCAGAACTCATCGACTTCGAACGGGAACTCGGTCCCGGGCGGGACGCCGAAGCGGTGGCACACGCCTTCCAACGTTCGCAGTGTGTACGGTCCCGGTGGCCCCTCCCACGAAACGGCGCGACAGACAACGAAGTGCCTGATGTCGATCTTCGGCCGGGCCATCGGGCGACCTCCGACACTTCAGTTTACCCGCCCGCGCTCGTGCCCGGAAGTCACGCGGTCACGACCGGCAGTTTGCGCCGGCCGATGCCCTCCGCGTCGGTGGTCTTCGGGATGCGGTGCTGGTTCTCCGCTTCCCAGCGGGCCAGTTCCTCCATGAGCGCGTCCACGATTTCCGCTTCCGCGACGCGCCGGACCATTTCGCCGTTGCGGAAGATCATCCCCTGGCCGTTGCCCGCGGCGATACCGATGTCGGCCTCGCGCGCCTCGCCGGGGCCGTTCACGACGCACCCGAGCACGCTGATCTTCACCGGCAGGCGCTTGCCGTTCAGCCGCCCTTCGAGTTCCGCGATGATCTTCTCCAGGTCGATCGCGAGGCGCCCGCACGTAGGGCACGCGATCAGCTCCGGCCGGCGCACGCGGCGCTGGGTCGCTTGCAGGATGTCGAACGCGGCGGCGATTTCCGGTACCGGGTCGCCCAGGAGCGAGATGCGGACCGTGTCGCCGATGCCATCGAGCAGGATCGGTGCGAGGCCCGCCGCGGACTTCGTGACCGCGTAGGGTGGCTTGCCCGCTTCGGTGATGCCGATGTGGGTGGGGTAGTCGCACATCTTGGCGAACAGGCGGTACGCCTCGACCGCGACGAGCACGTCACTCGATTTCAGCGACACGATGATGTCGCGGAACCCCTCGCTCTCGGCCGTTTCGATGTGGCGCAGCGCGCTCTCGACCATCGCGGGCGGGCAGGGGAACTCGTACTTCTCGCACAGGTCGCGCTCGAGGCTCCCCGCGTTCACCCCGATCCGCATCGGGATGCCCTTCTCCTTCGCCTTCCGCACGACCTGGCGGAACCGCTCCTCGGTCCCGATGTTGCCCGGGTTGATGCGGATCTTGTCGATGGGGTGGTCGAGCGCGGAGAGCGCCATCTTGTAGTCGAAGTGGATGTCGCAGATGAGCGGGATGCCGATCTTCTGTTTGATCTGCGTGAGCGCCCCCGCGTCCTCGGGTTTCGGCACGGTCACGCGGACGAGTTCGCATCCGGCCTCTTCCAGTGCGTGGATCTGCTTGATCGTGCCTTCGACGTCGAACGTGTCGGTGGTCGTCATCGACTGCACCGCGACCGGGTTCGACCCACCGATGATGACGGAGCCGACCTTCACCTCGCGGGTCTTGTGGCGCGGTTTGCCCGGAACCTTCTGGGCCGTTTCGAGCACGCTCAGGTCGAAGCGCGAGCCGGTGGTCATCGGTAATCCTCTACGTCCTGGGAAGTTACTCCTCATGCTAATTGAGTAACCGCAAATGCGGCAACGCCAACACCGGGCTTGGCCTTTACGCCCGCGGCCCGCGGTGACCATAATTCGCGCGGGAACGTAGGTCACGGAGGGCGAACGATGCGTGCGTTCAGGCGTTGGTGTGTGCCCGGCATTTTGAGTACGGCACTATTGGTCACATTGGTGCTCAATAATGAAGGCAGGTGGCCCCGACCAACGACGCCCGCGACGCACACTGCTGAAGTTGCCGTTGCACCACCGCAACCGCATGTAATTGTCGCGCCCAAAGCACCTGCGACACACGCTCCCGCCCCTTTCGTCGCAGACTCGAGCGAACAGGCGAAGATCGCGATGAGTGCTCCACTCGCTCCGCCCGTTCCTCCTGGTCTCCCGGTAACCCCCAAAATACCCGAACCGGTGTTTCCTCCGATTTCGTCGCCGGTGACGCCTCCGGTCGCGATTGGCGTGAGCCCCCCGGTGCCTTCTGTGGCTTCTTCGTCTACTTCATTGGCCGCCGTGGTACTTCCTCCGCCCCCCCCGGAGGCTTCCTCGGTCCTGCCCCCGCCAATCATTCCCGCGCCCACGGCGCTTGTGCCGGTTGCGCCTCCGGGGGGCTTGGTTGTGCCCATCGTTCAGCCGATTCGCCCGTCCGAGTTGCAGGGCGGTTCGCTTCCACCGGCAAGCGACGCTCTGATCCCTTCACCTGCAGCTAAACTGTCATTCGCTCCGACGGTGCTTCCGGAGCCTTCAAAGCTTCCAACACCTTCAGATGGTCCGCTCCTGCCGGCGACGCCACCCGAACTAGCGAAACCGGGGATCACCGAACCCGTTTTGACAGTTCATCGCTTCGATGGGAAGTATCTCTGTTGTGACCGCGAGCGCGCTTTGGTGTACGTGCAAGTCGGTCAGGATAAGGCGGAGATCCAGAGCCGCCCGCTCGCAAGTGCGATCCCCGCAGCCGACGCCAACGCGAAGAGCGACGTGAAGCGGATCGAAGTGGCGGCCGGGGAAACGGTTTCGCACAACGGAAAAGTGTTCCTCTGCACAGCGCGCGAGCTTCTCGTGATCGACACCGAGTGCCGCATCGACTGGCGGTTCGTGCTGCCCGGCAAAGTGGACAACGGCGAGCAGTTGCTCGGTGCCGTGGGGTTTCACGACGGGAAGGTGTACCTCGCGAGCCGAAACGAGCCGAAGGGCGGCGCAGCAGAGAAGACCGGTCACGTGTACATGCTTGATGTGGCAACCGGCCGGCAAACCGGGTTTGACATCGTGCGCGGCGGGTTCGGCGATCAGCCCAAGTTCTCTTCGAGAGCGGGCGTCATTTACGCGATCAGTGCGACGGGCGTGATTCGGTACAACGCGGTCGAGCAGCGCCAATCGTGGACGACCAAGCCCACCTCGACGGAGCCGCACCCGGCGGCAGATGTCGATTACCTCTTCGCGACGCTGGCCAACGGGTTCGGTGCGGTCCACGAGTCGAGGGAAACGGTGTTACTGGGTTCTTCTAAGGCGACCGCGCCCGCGACCCCGTTTGGCACCGCCCGCGCGCACGGCCTGCTCGCCCCGACGCGCAATGCCGCGAATGAGTGTTCCTTGGTGCTGTTCAAATACAGTGGTCTGGCGGATCGGTCCCAGGTCTGGCGGCTCCCGGTGAAGGACGCGATCACCACCGCGCCCGTGATTCACGGGGACAGCGTGTACTTTGTTTCGGGCACTGCGGTGTACCGCGTGAACGCCGCGACGGGGGGCGTGTGCTGGAAGCAAACCGTTTCATTGAACGCCAATGAATCTCTCACGGACCTCGTGCTCGTGGACGGCGAATTGCGTGCGTCCGGGGGTGGAGTGCTGGTACGGATCGCGGACCGGGTCGACCCACAACCGCGACAGATCTTCAATTTCAGCCCCGGCTTGTTCGGTACCAAGTAGCGATGAGAACGCTTCGTGCGTTCGCTTGGGGCGAACCCGCGTGTAGAATGATGTGTCGTTGACACACCCCTACACGCCGGGCCGCCCACAACCGCATGACACTCGAACAATACACCGCGAACCACCGGTACGTCCTCGACGCGGTGGCGAAGGCCACCGGGATCACGGATCCGGTGGCCTTCGTTCCCAGTGGCCTCTACTACCCGCTGCTCCAGAACGCGATCCGCGGGCCGCTCCTCCCGCTCGACGGCGTGCTCACACGCGACTGGATCGGCGTGAGCCGTAAGTATTGGCCCGGGATGCAGTTCGGCATCCGACAGTACAGCATCGAGGGGATCACGTTCG
Source organism: Gemmata massiliana (assembly GCA_000531095.1). GTDB lineage: Bacteria > Planctomycetota > Planctomycetia > Gemmatales > Gemmataceae > Gemmata > Gemmata massiliana. The sequence goes on from HG799467.1 coordinate 424,533, forward strand.
CGCGCTGCGTGGCCCCGTTCGGGGCGTCCGGGAGCTACGACTTCTTCGTCGTCGCGAAGAGCGATTACCTCAAACTGTTCCGGCAGGCGATCAAGTCACACCGCACGAAGGAACCCGAGGGCGAAGCGCCGGTCCTCCTGAGTGAGCAACTCGAAACGCTCAAACAGAACACGCTCGGCTTCCTCGACCGCAAGAACCTCCAGCGCATCAAAGAACTGGGCGGGCGCGCGAAGCGCGGCATTTTGCTCACCGGCCCGCCCGGTAACGGCAAAACGAGTGCGTGCCGGTGGTTGTGGCGCGAGTGCCTGCGGCTTGGCTACGAGTACCGGCTCGTTACGCCCGACACGTACCGCTCGGCCCGCGGGTCCAACGACCCGGTCGAAGCGGTGAAGGAGCTGTTCTCGGTCGGGCGCCGCGGGGTGATCTTCTTCGACGACATGGACATCGCCCTGCGCGACCGCAACACCGTCGGCGAGACCGAGGACCAGGCGGTGTTCCTCAGTGCGCTCGACGGCATCGAGGTGAACGAGGGCATCGCCTACGTGTTCACGACCAACTGCTCGATGTCGCTCATCGACCCGGCGTTCAAGCGCCCGGGGCGCATTGATGTGGTGCTGCACCTCGAACCGCCGGACGCGGCCCTCCGGCGCGAACTCGTTGGGCGCTGGCACGCGGACGTTCAGTCCGGTGTGGACGTGGAGCACGTCGTTTCTCAGACCGCGGGGTTCAGCTTCGCGGAAATCGAAGAGGTGAAGAACCTGCTCATCCTGCTGTTCCTCAACGACAGTAAGTGGGACTGGGACCGGGCGATGGACCAGTTCCGGGAGAACCGCCAGGAACTCGCGGCGCGGAAGTCGCGCTCCGTCGGCTTCGGCCCCGCGGCCACAGTTACGGCCAACGGCAGCGGGCATTGATCTTCACGGCGTGGGTCGCATATGCGTTTTTTCACCGTTCGTGAAGCAAAGGAAGGCGAACACGTCATCCGCCGACTATTCGGTGGTCGTCGTTTCTATGGCCCCTTCCGTTTCCGCCTATCACCCGAACCGACATGTGAGCAGATTACCGTTGATGCTGTTGCCGTACCCGATTCGATGAACTTTTGGGCCGTAGAATTGCATTTGGCTGATATTGCATCGGGAGTGAATGAAGGGCTTCGACACTCAATAGAGTACGGCACTCGCTACTGCGGGATTCGTTTGACGGTAGTGGACCAAAAATACCATGACGTGCATACGCACTCTGAGGGGATGTGTAAAGAAGGCTTGGCTCATGAGGCGTCAGGGGTGAGTCGGAGCATAATTCTCAGCGTGTCGGGTATCGCCTCTTTGAGGTTGTAGGCCCACTGAAAGACGGCGACGTACTGGCCGAGGTAGTGCTTGCTGACCCCTCGGAACGGGCGCAGGAACGTGCGCAACGCGGCCCACAATCCTTCCCGGGTGTTGTCATGCACTTCGCGGATCCCGTCCCCGTCGTCATCTCGCGCCCACTCCCGCTGACCGGGCGTGTGGTTCACCGTCGCATGCCCGCGATTGTTCCGAGCCAACCGACTGCACCCCTTCCACTGATCCGTGTACACCATCGCCCCTTCAACCGTCGACGCGCACGAACCGAGTCCGGGTGATGCCCGCAGAACGACCGCCGCACCCGCTTGCAGACGTGCCACGCGGCGTTGTCCCACACCAGGGCGAACACCCGCTTCCCCTCGGTCGCCAATTCCCGGCACACCCACCCCAGATACTCCTCGGTGGTGGCACTCACCGGTCGTCCGTCGCAGAACCGCAGCATCATCCCGCCCGTGTCGGCCCGCAGCACCCCATAGCACGCCACCGCCTCGGGCCCGCCGCCCTTCGGATCCCGGGCGTTGCCGCCGAGCCGGAGCGGGCCGGAGGCGGCCGGGTTCGTGATCCGCTACGCGATGAGGATCGCCCGCCTCACGCGCCCGGGCACCCAGGACGGTGAGGCGCCGGACCCGAACGTGCCGGACTTCGTGAAGAAGTACGTGACGTGGGGTGCGGGTCCGCGGGCCGGGCAGAACCTGATCCTCGCGGCGAAGGCCCGTGCCCTGCTCCGCGGGCGCACCTATGTCGCGACCGAGGACGTGAAGGCCGTCGCGATGCCCGTGATGCGCCTCCGCGTCGCACCAACAGAACCTGATCCTCGCGGCGAAGGCCCGTGCCCTGCTCCGCGGGCGCACCTATGTCGCGACCGAGGACGTGAAGGCCGTCGCGATGCCCGTGATGCGCCACCGCGTCGTCACCAACTACAACGCCGACGCCGACCGGGTCACACCCGACGAGATCGTGCGAAAGCTCCTCGCGCTCGTCCCGGCGCGAGCCACCGAGTAACACAAACAAGGATTCGCCAAATCCTCACAAACGCGCAATCTAAGGATTACCGCTAAACAGCCCATCTCACTTCATTCGATATATTCCGCGTGTCACTCCCAGCCCGTATCCGCGGGCTTCCACGCGGAATATATAGCCATGCGAATCACGTTTCTGGCCGGAACATTGTTTCTGGCAACGGTTAGTGCAGCGCGTGCCCAACCCGCTGCATCCACCACGCCCCCCACTTCCCCCGAGCCGGCCAGCAGGCTTGCCGAGCTGACGAGCGCGCCGACGGTCATGCCCCCAGTCGAAGCGCGACCGTTCGACATGAGCGGCCCGCGCTTCTGGGCGACGGGCGACTACATGCTCATGTGGTACAGCCCAATGCGGACCGTACCGCTCATCCAAACAGTCCCCGCGGCCATTGCGAACACGTCTCAGGCCACCGGCGCTGTCACCGTGTTCCCGGAGAACAACCGAATCGATTTCGGTGCGTTCAGCGGCGCCCGAGCGGCCGTTGGTGCGAACTGGGATAAGTTCGGTGCGGAAGTGGGCGGGTTTGTACTGGAGCGGAAAAACGAGACCGGCTCTTTCTTCAACAACGGCACCCCGGTAGCCATTGCCCAAGGGTACATCGCCGCCGGCTCGGGGGTGCCTACTTCACTCTACGCATCACTCCCCAACCAGTATTCCGGCGGCGTGTCCGCCGTGGCCCAAAGCCGGTTGTGGGGCGTGGACGGCAACGTCCGGCGCGCGTGGTACTCGCTCCTCTCCGATTCGACCGACATTCTCATCGGTTTCAAGTACCTCGACCTACAGGAAAGTCTGGTGATCGATTCTCCCTCTTTCTTCCCGAGCGGGGGCATCGTCGACGTGCGTGATTCGATCCGGGCGCGTAACTCGTTTTACGGCGGGTACATCGGCTTCAACAGCCGGTTCGGGGGGAACGACCGTGGCTTCGGCCTCGACCTGACCTCGAAGTCGGCGATCGGCGGAGTGGCTCAACGGGTCGAACTGGTCGGCTCGAACACCTTCGTCTCGGCGACGGGGTTGGTCGATACCGAATCGGGCGGGCTGTACGCCCGGGGGCTGAACGCCGGGACGTTCACGCGCGGGAAATTCGCCTACTCGCACGACTTGGACCTGAAGCTCACCTACAACTTCAACCGGTGGGTGCAGGTGTCGTTCGGGTACTCGCTGATGTACCTGAGCGCGGTGATGCGCCCGGGGCGCGCGATCGACCCAATCGTGAACGACAGCAACGTGCGGTTCGTGGCCCAACCGACGCCGAGCACCCTTCCCCGCCCGACCTTCGCGTGGCGGTCCGAGGAACTCGTCGTTCAAGGCATGACCTTCGGTATCCGCGTGCAGTATTAATGATAAGCCGTCGCCGCGCGCCAAACGCGCTGGCGATAAGGAGGGATTGCGTTTCGCCGCAACACGCTCGCCCCGCGTTGCGGTATCATGAGCTCCACGAACGCAATCCGGGCACCAAGCGACACCACCGTGACGAACCCCCTCGACCCCGCCGTACTCTCGCGCATCGACCGCCTCGAACTGGAGGCGCGACTTGCGGTGGAGGGTTACCTCGCGGGCAAGCACCGCAGCCCGCGCCAGGGTTTAGCCGTCGAATTCGCCCAGCACCGCGAGTACGCCCCCGGCGACGACGTGAAGCACATCGATTGGGCCGTGTACGCGCGCACCAAGCGTTACTTCCTCAAGCAGTACGAGCAGGAAACTAACCTCGTCGCGTGGCTCGTCGTGGACGCGAGCGAGTCAATGGGTTACGGCTCCGGTACCCGCACGAAGTACGACCTCGCGTCCACCGCGGCGGCGGCGATGGCGTACCTCGTGCTCCAACAAGCCGACACGGTGGGCCTCAGTCTGGTCGCGAACGACGTGCGCGCGTTCCTTCGACCGTCCGGTCAGATGAACCAGCTCCGGGAAGCGTGCCGCGTCATGAGCAGCGGACCGTTTCCCGGTGGAGGCGGGATCGCACGCGGCGTGGACGAACTGGCCGGGCGCACCGGGCGCCGAGGGGTCGTATTTCTGTTCAGCGACCTACTCGACGACGTGCCCGATATTCTCGCCGCGCTCCAGCACCTGCGCTATCAGAAACACGAAGTGATCCTCTTCCACACGCTCGACGCGGCCGAACTCGACTTCCCGTTCCGGCAGACCACACTGTTCCGCGGGCTCGAAGGGTTACCAGAAATCCTCACTGATCCGTCCGGCATCCGCGACAGTTACCTGAAAGCACTTCACGACCACATCGACGCGATCGAAACCGGGTGCCGGAGGCTCGAAATCGACTACGTCCGGCTCCGTACTGACGCGGACCTCGGCCACGACCTCGCCGCGTACCTCCAGAAGCGCCACGGGCGGTAGCGCCGACGGTCCGGGAATCACTTCCACGCCACGAACGGGACCGGGAGCAAAAAGGCGTGTTGCTCGTAAAGTGTTGAGACACCCTGCCAGCCGATGTGCTGCGAAACCCACACGGCGAACACATACGCCAGCACGACGGGAATCACCGCGAATCGCCCGGCCCAGCGCGAGAGCCAGGAGCGCGGTTCGGGTCGTCGCGCGCCGCGAGCATAGGCCCAACCACCGAGCACCCGCGCCGGGAAGATGAATAGCAGGAAGACCAACCCTTCGAGAAACACCAGATCGCGCGGAATCAGTTCGATCTTGAGCAAGTAGAGTGGCATCGCGAACAGCAGGTGAACCCACAACGCGAGCGCGAACGCGAGCGGGGCGCGCTGGTACACCTGTCGGACCTTGAGTACCTCGAAGAACGCCCGGAACCGGTGCGTGCGTGCGAACCGCACCTGCATGAATGGCACGTACAACACCACGCACGCCAGCAACCCCGCCCCCATCACACCCACGAACCAGTACCGGTGCCCCAACCCGAGTAGCAGCAGCGGGAACGCGAGCCACAGAAACGCCCCTGCGAACCCACGCGCACCAAGCCAGAAATAGTACGGCACCCGCAACCCAACGGCGGTATTCCAAACCCGGTCGCGTGCTTCGGTGTAAAGTCCCCCGCGACACGCGCGATACACGAGCCACGGAACGTTAATCGGGTTCAAAAAATGCCGGATTCGCCCCCCGCGGAGCAACGCCCCCGCCGCGTGCAGTGCGAACGCAACTGCGAATACGGTAAGACCGACTTCCCACTGCCGCGCGAGCCGCCCACTGGGGTCGATAATGCGGGCGGCTTCGGCCTGGAGCGACATGAAGTACAGCGGCAGCCACATCAGCGCGCACGCGAGCGCGGCGCCGCCAAATAAGGCTGCGGTGCGAACTCCAATGAAGCCGTCGCGGATGCGCCCGGTGCGTGCGACGCGCCCACTCGCTTCGAGCAGGTACCCGAGTGCGAGGAACTGACCGAGCGGAACCGCGGCCAACACGGACAGCCCCAGAAACAGCGCCGCGACTCCGAAAGCCCAGCCCACAGCAGAACCAACCGAACCGAGCGCACGCTGAAACAGGTTCTTCGGCGCGATCGGCATCACGACCGGAACTTCGCCCTCGAAGTCCGGTTCGACCAGAAGGGGTGGCGCGACGGGTATTGCGGCACGGGCCATGATTCGCACGGAGTAGAGCGGTGTGTGATATTCGTGCTACCCTTCAAGGTCGCTCGCGGTTTCGTGAAACGCGGCGCGTCGGGCCGGGGTATGTGCGTGCGAGTCTTCATCCACCGGAATCGCACCCATGTGGGGCCGCAACCTTCTTTTCATTGCGCTTGTGGCGGGAGCGACGTTCGCGCTGCGGGCGAGCCTGTTCCCGCTGTACACCGAATCGCGCAAGATCAAGTTCGACTCGGCCCACACAGAACGGGATGATTTCCGCACAGCCGTCAGTCGAGTCGATCACTCGTTCCGTGAAGATTGGGCCGAGAAGCAAATTCAACCCGCGTCGCGCGCGAACGATCTCGCAGTCGCGCGCCGACTGTCACTCGCACTAACCGGAAGCGTTCCGTCACTGGAAGAGATCCGGCAGTTCGAGCAACAGCCGCCCGAAAAGCGGCTCGACGGCTGGGCGAACCACTTGCTCCGCGACCGCCGGTTCGCGGACTACTTCGCGGACCGACTCGCGCGGGCCTTCGTCGGCACCGAGGACGGCCCGCTCCTCACGTACCGCAAGCGCCGGTACATCTCGTGGCTCGGTGACGAACTCTTCAAGAACACGTCGTATGCCGAAATCGTGCGGCAAATGATTGCGGCCCAGGGGCTGAACACGGACACGCCCGCCGTCAACTTCATCGCGGCGACGTTCGACGAAAACAAGAAGGCGCCGGACGCCGAGAAGCTCGCGATCCGCGTGACGCGCGCGTTCCTCGGGCTCCGCATCGATTGCGCCCAGTGCCACGACCACTTCCTGGAACCCGCGTGGAAACAAACGCACTTCCAGGCGCTCGCCGCGTTCTTCGGTCAAACGAAGCACGCGGTCACGAACATCGCGGACACGAACAAAGGCGAATACGAATTCGAGGACCGCGTGGCGGGCGGAACGCACGAAATCGCCCCGTCGGTGCCGTTCGCGCCCGCACTGCTCCCGGAGCACGGGACACGGCGCGAACGGCTCGCGTCATGGGTCACCGACCCAGGTAACGTCTACTTCGCCCGCGCCGCGGTGAATCGTGTTTGGGCCATGATGTTCGGGCGCCCGCTCTTGCGACGAGTTGAAGCGCAAACACTCGATGAGATGAGCGCCGAAAAGATCCCACCCGCGTTGCGCATTCTGGCGGACGACTTCGCCGCCCACAATCACGACCTGCGCCGACTGATTCTACTCATCGCGTCCACGGAAGTGTTCCGGCTCGACAGCGCGGCCGAGTTCGAGATCACGGACACACACGACGACTCCTGGGCCGTGTTCCCACTTACGCGGTTGCGCCCGGAACAAGTGATCGGTAACGTGATTCAGGCCGCGAGCGTGAAAACGATCAACCAGCAATCGCACATCTTCGTGCGGGCCATGCGGTACTTCAACGAGCGGGACTTCGTCAAGCGTTACGGCGACGCGGACGACGACGAGTTCGCGCGGGCACACGGCACCATCCCGCAGCGCCTCCTGATGATGAACGGCGATCTTGTGGACGGCAAAGCAAAGGACGAGATCCTCAGCGCGTCCACGCAGATCGCGCTGTTCGCCCCCAACGACGCCGCGGCCGTCGAAACCGCGTACCTGGCCGTGCTAACGCGCCGCCCCACACAAAAGGAAACGGAGCACTTCACGGCGAAACTCGCCAACACCACCGGCGACGACCGAAAGCGCCTACTCGCGGACCTGTACTGGGTGCTGTTCAACTCGACCGAGCTGAGCTGGAATAAATGACGGGGTAATCTCAGCACTGGAACGACCAACTCGCTCGTTTCTTATCACACCGAACCAGCAACGAAATACTCGCCAACAAGTGTGGCAATCCGATCAACACATCACGCACTTTACCCAGCTACTGTAATTGCGAGTTTTCGGCACCTCATTTCGCGGCGGATAAATTGTTAAAATCCATGATTGACCGGAGTCACAGAGCAGGCGATAAAGTAACCTCGCTCCCTACAAAACGGGGAACCATGCAAACATGAAAAGGACGAACGCTGTAAGTGCCATTCGCAAAGCCGTAGAAGCGTGTTCCGATGCGTTGAAAACCTGGGCGCACGCCAAACCCGAACTCGCAAAAGCCGTGTTCGAGGCGGGTCACCGAGGCCTCATTTCCTTCCGCCACGCGATCCACACCGCCCTGCAAGAATGTGGGACCAAGGTCCACCTGACCGGAAAAGACATTCTGTCCCTCTTCCAACGGGTCGGCGGGAAACGCACACAAAACCCGGCCGAGGCCGAGTTGGTGCGAAGAATTCGAGGGCGTTGTTCGATCGACCGAGTGTAGTCTCCTATTTTCACGAATTGTCGATAACACACAGCGAATAGATGGCAACCCGGTCCTTTCCGAACTCACGTCAACCTCTCCCCCAATAAATGCCCACTCTCCCGAAGGTTAGCCCGGACCGCGTGTTATGAAACACGCGCCGGTACGCCGGTCGAGGTCTGTTCGATAATGGCTCACCTCTTCACAAATTGCCCGAATTCGCCCTCAACACCTCCGCTAATGAATTCGCAACCAAATTGCGAAAGCAACCAGTTGGTAACTTTAACGGACGCAAAGCCGGTGTAAGCATTCAGGAATGTCGCGGTAAGTATTGGTGCTTGCAAATTAGAATGCGCGTCACCTATAATGTTAAATGATTTGGTGGTAGCGAGAGCTGGAATGCGACTACACCAACAGACCGAGTGGGAAGCCCTGGGGCTTATGTGCGAACTGAGCAAGGAAGCCAAAGCCCGTATCGGCAACGGTACCGTTAAAATGGCCGAGGATGATGCTAACTACAAGTCAATGAAAGATGAAGAATTCTTCAATTTCTTCGCAGGAATCCTCAATCACGCGCAAAAGCGAATTCTGAGAATCCAAGAGGACCGGGGGATTAAAGGCAGAGCCCGGAGGAAAGCGAACCCGATCAGTCTCCGAGACGGTGTGGTCCAGCTACTAAAAAAGCACGGCCGACTGAACGTTAAGCAAATCGCGGACCTCATGATTTCGGAACTGAATTTTGACACAGAATCAACGGGCGAGCGGTGGAAGCGGTCGGTTTACCAAGGGGGCATCGTTCCGTTACTCAAAAGCTTCAAAATCAAGAAAGATTCAGACCGCCACTATTTCGTGGACTAGCACACTCTGAGTGCGCCCCACCACTAGCACAAATTGTGCCCGTCAGCGTTCGCACCCAGCTCCAGCTCTCTGAAACTCTCCTCACGATCTCCGGGTACATCTCTTCACCGTACTACATTTGCCAGTGTGCCGGCCCGATCTTATTCGGCGGAGCTACTGTGAACCCGCTTCTTCCGAATTTCAACCGTCGTCATTTCCTCGCGGCCGCGGGCGCCTCTTCCCTTGCTTGGCTCACGCCGCTGGGTACGGCACTAGCTCGCGCAGCGGAGAAGGATCGGGCACCCGCGAAGTCGGTCGTTGTACTGTGGATGGGCGGCGGACCGAGTCAACTGGAAACGTTCGACCCGAAGCCGGGAACCGACATCGCCGCTGGCACCAAAGCCATCAACACATCGGTCAAGGGGGTGCAACTCGCGGCCGGTCTCGAACAACTCGCGGAGCAGATGCAGCACGTCGCACTGGTACGGTCGCTTTGGAGCAAAGAGGGCGACCACGAACGGGGCACCTACGCGCTGAAAACCGGCTACCGCCCCGACGCGACCGTGGCGCACCCGTCACTCGGAGCGATCGTATGTCACGACCTGCCGAATAAGAACGTCGACATTCCCCGGCACGTGTCCATCATGCCGAACGAGTGGCCCGCACGCGGCGGGGTGCTCGGCGCCCAGTTTGATGCGTTTAAAGTACACGACCCAAAGGACGGCGTGCCGGACGTAACCCCGCACGTTTCACCCGAGCGTTTCGAGCAACGCCTCGAAGACCTCAAAGTGGTAGAAGAAGCGTTCGCGAGGGGACGTGGGAAACGTGTCGAGGCGACCGGGCACAAAGACACAATGGACCGCGCCCGCAAAATGATGAGTTCCGACCAACTCAAAGCGTTCGACGTGTCCCGTGAACCCGGCGCGGTTCGCAAGGAGTACGGCGACACACCGTTCGGGCGCGGGTGCCTGGCCGCACGGCGGTTGATCGAACTCGGGGTGCGGTGCGTCGAAGTTACGCTCGCCGGGTGGGACAGCCACGCGAACAATCACGACATCACCACTCGATTAAAGGGCGAACTCGATCCGGCCTTTGCCGCACTAATCCGCGACCTCGCGAACCGCGGCACACTGAAGGACACAGTCGTGTTGTGCGTTGGCGAGTTCGGGCGCACCCCGCAGCTCAACGCACTCGGAGGGCGCGACCACTGGCCGCACAACTTCACCGCGGCGCTGGCGGGCGGGGGCATTAAGGGCGGTACCGTCGTGGGCGAAAGTGACCCCGCCGGTGGAAAAGAGCCAAAGGACAAGCACCCCGCGGCAAACTTGCACGCGACCGTCCTCAAGGCGCTCGGCATCGATTGGGAAAAAACATTCCGCAGCCCGATCGGGCGCACGTTTGCTCGCAGCGAGGGTACGCCCATCGACGCAATCCTGAGCTGACGCGCGCACCAATCGCCACTGCCCGCGCGCCAGATGAACCGATCTTAGCTCGACTGGTGCCGAACCTCAGTGCTCAAGCCGCTGGGCCGGCTCTCGAAGAATTCCTGCACGGGTGCGGTACGTCTTCGCGAGCCGGGAGCCCCGACCTATGGCAAAACGGCCTCGCCCCAGAGCCACCGGCGGCCCACGCACAGGACGTTGGAGAATGTCACGACCAATGTCCGGGCCGGCGTGAGGGCCGTGGCGGTGGTGAAGACGCGCTCGTCGCGGTGCGTCCCAGTTGCGTCGCGCACGAACGCCCAGTTGGGCAACTCCAGGAACCGCCCGAAGAACGCTTTCTTCGCTTCGCCGTAAGCCGCGATCTGCTCCCACCCGTCGGCCCCGGCAATGATCGCGCAGGTGGCGATGGTCAGGATGTCGGTCAACAGGTGGAGTTTGTTCTCGGTGTCGCGGGGCGGGTCCGGTACGTCGGCGAACACTGTGGCGAGCGGCAAGGGCATCGGGGAGCCTCCTGGTGCCCACGATGTAGTTGTAAACCCTCACGCCGTCATGGGTTCATAGTGCGCGCACCCTGCCTCAACCGCTCAGCCCAAGGGAATCACGGAAACTACAGGCCCCGGTTTAGTAGGAGGAATCCACTTTGCCCGGTTTCTTTTGTCGGTAGTGATCGTGATCGTCAAACACGTAGATCGCACGTTGATTGTCACCCCATGTTTGTGAAACACTGAATGTGGTGCGGGCTGTGCGCCTCTTCTTCGTAGTAGAACGCAGAAAACTAGCGCTTCACGTCCGCCATCGTGCGCGGGCGGTGCGACATCGGGTATTCGTCGTAGGGGTGAAATAGCGTGTGAAAGGCGTCCATGTCTAACCCGGTGAAAAGTTGCTTGCCGTACTCGTTCGCCTTCGCGCGAGTGCCGTGCAACTTCCACACGTCTTTCGCCCAGTCGAGCATAGTGTCGTGCTCGAATCGTCGGACGTGCTTCTCACTTGGTGCTCCGTAGTGGCACCGGTACACGAAGTAGACGGCCACAGATTGCGGCTCCGGGATGACCGATTGTCGGTCCGCGTCTTATTGCGTCAAGCACGGCGGTTGGTGGCTCACGTTTTTCCGCTCGCCCGTTGCCGCGGCGCTCACCGTGCCGGACAATGCCGCAAACCTTTCCCGTTGGAGATCCGCATGAAACTCGGGATGAACCTGCTCCTCTGGACCGGTCAGGTGACCGCCGAGCACTTCCCGCTGCTCGCCAAACTCAAGGCCGCGGGGTTCGACGGCGTCGAGCTGCCGGTGTTCGGGGGCGCGCCGAGCGACTACAAGCCCGTTCGCGCCGAACTCGACCGGCTCGGGCTGAAGTGTACCACCGTCACCATTCTGACTAAGGAAACGAACGCCGCCAGCCCGGACGCGGCCACGCGCCAGAAGGCGGTGGAGTGGCTCAAAACGGTGGTCGAGATCAACCACGTGCTCGGCGCAGAAACCGTGTGCGGGCCGTACCACTCGGCCATCGGCGAGTTCACCGGGACCGGGCCGACCGCGGACGAGAAGAAGCACTCCGCCGACGTGCTCCGGCAGGTCGCCGAGGTCGCGAAGCAGGCGAACCTGATGATGGCCGTCGAGTACCTCAACCGGTTCGAGTGCTACCTCATCAACACCGCGGCGCAGGCCGTCGAACTGGTGAAGATGGTGGACCACCCGAACCTCCGCACGATGTACGACAGCTTCCATGCGCACATCGAGGAGAAGGATCCGGCCGCGGCGATCCGCACGATCGCTCCGGTACTGGCACACGTTCACATCAGTGAGAACGACCGCGGCATCCCGGGTACGGGTCAGGTGAACTGGGACGACACGTTCGGCGCGCTGGCCGACATTAAGTACGACGGCTGGATGACGATCGAATCGTTCGGGCGCGCGCTCCCGGACATCGCCGCCGCAACGAAGGTATGGCGCGACCTGTTCCCGACCGCGGAGGACGTTTACACGAAGGGCATCAAGTTCATCAAGGAACAGTTGAGCGGTTCGAGCACGTGTTGCGGATAGGTCCGCGTGTAGCGACCGTAGCGAACTCACCAGATGTCCAACACGGGAGCCCGCGCGAGTGGTCGCGCGGGCTCCGTTCGTTGTTACCCCGGACCCCTTGCCCGCCGATGTAGGATTGCACTGATCGCCCAACGGGGATCGGTCGGCCGGGAGGTTCGCGAATGAAACGAGTTTTACGCTCGATAACGGTTTCGGCGATTGGGTTGAGTTTAACGACGGTATCGCTCGCTGGGCCAACGGCCAAGCCCGCGCCGCCCGCACCAGCGGCAGCGGCACAACCGAGCACGCAGGCGCCGTGGGCCAACAAGTTCTTCCTGCCCGATATCGCGAACAACCGCGAGCAGGCTGCGCCCGCGCTCATCACGCACAACTTCGGCGAAGTGCCGCACGGCACGCTCTGCGTGCACAAGTTCACGGTCACCAACATCTATGACGTTCCGATGCAGATCACGGACGTGCGTCTGACGTGTTCGTGCCTCGACTACGTTCCCATGACGAAGGAACTGGCGCCGAACGAAACGGGCGAGTTCACGGTGACGATGAACACCGCCAAGTTCGTCGGCCAGAACTCTCAAACCTTCCATGTCACGTTCGGTCCCAAGTTCGTGTCCACGGCCGCGATCCGCGTGTCCGCGACCAGCCGCACGGACGTCAGCCTGAACCCCGGGGCCATCGGGTTCGGCACGGTCCCGCAGGGCACGCGGTTGAGCCAGTCCGTGCAGATAAAGTATTCCGGCCGCACGCGCGACTGGAAGGTGACCGAGGTGGTGCAGGGGAACTGGCCGTTCGAGGTGAAACTGTCCGAGGTGGGCCGCGGTGGGCCGCTCCGCGGGGGCGCGGAATACCAGGTGGACGTGACGCTCAGCGGGCGCGCGGCACCCGGCCCGATCTCCGAACAGATCACCCTGAAGACGAACGACCCGACGAACCCACTCATCCAGATCGGCGTGACCGGTACCGTGGTGGCGCCGCTGGAACTCGCGCCAGGTAAAGCACGGCTCGAAGCGAAGGTGGGCGAGTCCGCGTCGCAGCGGATTCTGGTGCGGGCCGCGAAGCCGTTCAAGATCGTGGGCGTGGACGGCGCCGGCGACGGGATCACGGTCGAACTCCCCGCCGCGCCCGCCGCGCTCCCGGTTCAGGTGGTCGTGGTGAAGTTCGCGCCAAAGACAGCGGGAACTGTTGCTCGTCAACTGCGTATTCGCACCGATCAACCGGGCGAAGGCGGTGCGCTGCTCCCCGTCGAGGCCGAAGGAACGAAGTGAGGTTGTTCGGGCGAACGGCCGGCGTAAACCCTTCCCGTTGAACACATTGGCTCATGAGGCGGTAGAGGTGGAGGTTTAGTGCAGGACGCTGTCGGGCAACGAATTGCGACCAGCCTCCACCTCTACCGCCTCATGAGCCTCAGTAAGCATTACCTCGATCAATACGTGGCCGTTTTCCCGTGGAGCTACAACGCTCAAGCGTGCGGTACCCGACGCACTCCGCATTATGCTACGCACCACCCCTGATGCCTCATGAGCCTCCTTAGATTGCGCGTTTGTGAGGATTTGGCGAATCCTCGTTTGTGTTACTCGGTGGCTCGCGCCGGGACGAGCGCGAGGAGCTTTCGCACGATCTCGTCGGCGTGCGACCCGCATCGGCGTCGGGGTTGACGATCGCGACCGCACGCAGTTTGCGCACGAGCCGCTGCATCGCTACGAGTTCTTCGCGACCCACCACACGCTGAGGTTGTGAACGGACCGCTGACGTGGTGGCTTCGATGATCCGGAACTCTTCTTCCTCGTTCGGGTAACCCACGTTGACCGTGAACATGAAACGGTCCTGCTGTGCTTCGGGCAGCGGGTACGTCCCTTCCTGTTCGATTGGGTTCTGGGTCGCGAGTACGAAGAACGGGTCGGGAAGTTGGTGCCGGACGCCGGCGACCGTGACTTGCTTCTCCTGCATCGCCTCCAGCAGCGCCGACTGCGTTTTGGGCGGCGTGCGGTTCACCTCGTCCGCGAGCACCACGTTGGCGAACAGCGGACCGGGGAGGAACTTGAACACCGGGCGGTGCGTTTCCGGGTCGTCCTCGATCATCCGTGTACCAGTGATGTCGGTCGGGATGAGGTCGGGGGTGAACTGCACGCGGTTGAACGTGAGGTTCATGCTGTCCGCGAGCGTGCGGATCATTAGCGTCTTCGCCAGCCCGGGCACGCCCACGAGCAGCGCGTGGCCCTGCGCCAGGAGCGCGATGAGCAGCAGTTCCATCACGTCCTGCTGACCCACGATGACCTTGCCGCACTCTTCGAGGATGCGCTCGCTGGCGGCTCGCAGTTGGTCCACTGCGTGCGCGTCGTCACCGCTCAGACCGACGGGTTCCGCTCTCACCGGCACGGGCTTACCTCACACATTAAGAGGAAGGCTGGCTGGCCACAAAAAACAGAGGTCAGAGAACAGAAAACAGAAGGCACGTGCGTCGTTTATTTGGTTTATGTTTCTGCATTTGATTTTCTGTTCTCTGTTCTCTGTTCTCTGTTCTCTGGCCTCTGTTTTTTGTGGCCAATCTTACTCGATTACTTCAGCCACACGACGCGATCGCCGGTGGCGAAAACCGCGGTGTCCGCGTCGAACCACGCGCGCACGGCCGGACCTCGTGCCGGGATCTCGTAGCGGCCGATCCGCTTGCCCGTTTTGGGGTCGAGCAGCAGCACCGGGAGCGTGCGATCGACCCACGCATCATACAGTGTGCTCGCGAGTCCGGGGAGGCGCCATACGAGCGGTTCCGCCCGGAACGAGCGCGTGACGCGCGCGAGGACGGTGTCCATCGACTCGCGCGGGATCGCCCGCGTCGGGTACGCGATCACGCACGATTTCCCGGCGCGAACGGTCCACGTGGTATCGGGCAGACCGGGCAGGTTCGCGGTCCATTCGGTCTTGCCTGTGTCGAGCGAGATACCGAGTAACGTGTTTTCGGCCGGGACGTAAACGTGGGCGTCGTCGGCGGCGCTGGCGAAGAGGTCGATGCGGAAGGCGTCGGCGAACGCCGGATCGTTCCACACGGGTTTGCCGGTGGTCGCATCTACGCACTCGATATCGACGCCGTGGTTCCGGCGCACCGCGATCAGCACGGTATTGCCCCACGAGCGCACTTGCGGCGGGTCGCCCGCGAGCCCGTCTTCGTGCTCCACTTCGTAGGCCCACTTCACGCGCCCACCAAGACTCACAAGGCGAACGAGCCCTGGGCCGTCCGCGAGTGCGAGTTGGTTCTCGCTCAACGTCGCGGGTGCGTGCGGCCAGTTCACCCGGGCGGTCAGTTCGCCGAGCAGTGGTTGTGCGGCCGGGCGCCCCGTTTCGAGCTTGATGAACCACCGGCGCCCGTCGCTGAGTTGAGCGATGATGTATTTTTCGGTCACCGCGAAGTGCGGACCGAACCGCGGGGTCGATGCGAACACGAGCGCTTCGTACCCACTGTGTCCGGTCGCGCCGAGCACCCACACCACGCGCCGTGCCTGAAGGTCGAATGCGACGAGGTGGTGCTCCCCGATGCGCGCGAACAGCCACGATCCCGAAAGGACGAACGACGACAGGTCCGGTACCGGTGTGGGGCCTTCGGTCAGCACGCGAATGGGGAGCGGGCCGTTGGGGAGGCGCTCGGTTGCGGGCAAGCGGAACACCCAGATCGGGTCGCGGGCCGCTCCGTAGAGTGCGACGGCTCGCGGGCCGGCCGCCACGAACCCGTCACGTACATCGGAGGCATGCGTGAAAAGGTCGACCGCGACGTGCTCGCTTTCTGCGCCCCGGTCGAGCGGGATCGCGATGATTTTCTGAAGCCCGGCGGCGAAGATGTGCTTGGGTGGTCCGGGTTCACCGCTCATGGCCGGGAGCGGTGATACTTCGGTGGGGAGCTTCTGCGTGTGTGCGAATTCGGATTCCGGTGTGAGGTCCGGGGTACACGATTTCGTGGCCAGTACGAGCGCGGGCGGGAACGCACGCACGGGGGTGCGGCCGAGGCGCTTTTGGAGGAAGTCCCCGAGCGTCACCGGAAGTCCGTCGGGTGCAATGACCCACTCGTTCACAAGCTCCGGGCGGAGCGCGTCTTGAACCTCTCGCGCGAGCTGGTCGCGCGAGGTTACTTGCGGCGACCACTGGAGGAGGCGTGCCGCCGCCCACGCGCGCATCGGAGCGGGGAGCCCGCCGGTCGCAACTTGCGCTAACGCAGCAATTGCGGCGGGGCGGTCGCCGGCGGCGAACTGGCGCTCGGCGCGTTCGACGATCCAGTCGAACCGGTCGCGGGGCGTGCTGTCGGGGCGCGGGACGATTTTCGTTGATTCCGCGCGGTAGAACCACACCTGCGTTGGGGTGACTACGACGAGCACACCGTCCGCGTAAGCGAGGTTACCGAAGTACCGCGCGAGGAAGTGCGGGAGCGGTGCCTGCCAGGGGTTCGGGCGCCCGGGCGGGAGCAGCCCACCTTCGGGCTGCAAGAAGTACAGTCCGTGGTGCGACGGCCAGACAATAATGTCGTCCGTGACGAACCCCTGCCCGTAAGGGAGCGTTCCACTTCCACCTAGTACCCATCCGCCGTCTTCCCGACGGTGCGAACCGGTATCGAGCGCCAGCGCGCGAAGGCTCCGGAGCGGGCCGGACACGCTGACGATTAATCGGCCGCGTGCGACGCCGACGATTCGCGCTCCTTCGGTCGGTCCCGATTCCCACACGAGTTGACCGGTGCGCGCGTCAAGGGCGTAGACGCGCTCGCCGTCGGCCGGGGCGACGAACACGCGCCCGTCGAACGCGACGGCCGGGCTCGGGTCGCTGCTCGCGCTCGCCGACTTGCGCGCTCGGGGGTAGCGGTAGGCCCAGGAACGCTGACCTGTGTGCGAGTCGACGGCTACCACCGCGCCGCTGTTCGAGCAGAACACGAGGTGCCGGCCCGCGAGCGTGAGGAGTTCCTGGCGCGCGTTGCTCGTAACGGACGGGGCGCTGTCGCACAGTTCCGTGGCCCACGCGGGACGCTGGGGCTCGGCGTTACCATCGATCGGATCGTAACCGACCGCCACGTGGATCACGCGCCCGCCCTCGAATTTGGCGTACACCGCCCAGAGGCGCTTCCCGACCACGATCGGGGCACCCTCCCATGCGGCGGGCACTTTGGGGTCTTCTGGTGGTGCGAGTTTCCATGCGATCTTCAGATCGCGCCCCTCCGGGCGCAGGCAGCAGAGAAATGACTCGTTGGTCTTGTTCGCATTTAGTGGCGCGCGAACGATCGGGGGGCCGAAACGCGCGTAGAGTAGGCCATCGGCCGCGGTCAACGAACAGCACGAATCCGGGGGAGGATTGGTCTGATTGTTATTGGGCGGGCTGACATTCGGATCGAGTGCGACCTCACGGGTGCGCGTCCCGGTTCGGAGGTCGAAGCCGAACACCCGGGACGAGTCCGCGACGAACACCTCGCCGTTCGTGATAACCGGGTGGCCGAGCGGCGGGCGCGCGGGCGGATGGCCGCCTTTTGGTTCAATGGTGATCTGCTTCCAAGGAACCGAGGACTCGAAGCGCGGGAGGCCGCCGGCGACGCGCCCGGTCCGCTCGGGACCACCGCCGTAAGTCGCCCACGAGCGCGATGGCGATTCGGAAGCGAGTTTGGGCGGCGCGCTGAGGAACGTTTGGAGCGTGTCCGCGAGTGGGCCGGTTTTACCGGCGAGCGTGCCTGTTGCAGTCGCGTGCTTGGCTTTGAATGCGTCGAACTCGATTTTCGCGCGCGGCGTGTCGCCCGCGAAAATGGCCGCCAGCACGACCCGCGCCCACACTAGGGCGTGGTCGGCTTTGGAATTCGGGTACGTCACGTCCGCGCCGCCGGCCGGCAAGAGCCGGCGCCACGAATCTTCGGCCGCTCGGAACTCGCCGCGCTCGAACAGTAGGTCGCCCAACAGGAGGAGCGCTTCGTCCGCGGGGCGCGAGACGAAGTAGCGGTCCAGGAGCTGATAGAGAGGGCGCGGGTCGCGCGCCTGCTTCGCTTGAGCGAGCAACTGCTTAGCGGGTTGGTCGATGCGGTCCTGGTACGCTTTCAGGGTGTCGCCCGGGAGCTTGGCGAGCAACTGGTGCGCGAACCACCGCGCCGGTCGTGCCTGGTTCGCGCCGACGAGGATCAGATCGCTGCCGGATTCATCGAGTACGCGCTGGAGTTCGTCGGCCGCGTCCGCGTGCTTACCGGCGAGGATCTTTTGCTCGATCTCAAGGAGTCGTTTGCGGGTTTGAGCGGACTCGCCCCGAAGGTTCGCCGGTTCCGGTGCGGTCTGCGCCGGTGGTTGGGCACGGGCGGCGGGGGCGGCTAGGAGCAGACAAAGTGTTGCTGCGGCGCGAACGGCCCGGTTCATAGAATGTGGTCCGTGGTCCCAGGGCTGTCCGTCGGGGACTGTGGGTCCATTGTTGACATTCCGACCGAAAGCACAAGCGCCACTCGGTGAAAAATGGCGCACGGATTCGGGTGTGCTTTCGGCGGGGTGGCGGGTTCGGGCCGGATCGAGCGCCCCAGCCTTACCTCACTGTGTACTGTTTTGCCATGAACCAACCTCGCTTCTTACTCGCTTGTGCCGCTCTCGCAGCCGCCGCTTGTGCCGGCTGCGGGTCTTACGCGGACCGGGACGCGCCTTCGCCGGCTGCCGCGCTCACCGTGCCGTCGGGCCGGTACCAGGCCCGGACCGACTTAATGGCGCTCGCGACGCCCAAAAAGGCCCAGCCGCGCTGGTACTCCCCCCAATTCCCGCCGCTGCGCAGCGTCCGGCTGTTCCCGAACACGCCGGACCGGGATCTCGCTACGGACCTGCGTGCGGAGGGGCGCGAGGTGGTGCTCGACCCCACCGTCTACGAGCAGGACGTGTGGATGCCGGCCCAGGCGGACCGGCTGACGCGCCTCCTCGACGCCCATTTTGGTACCCCCGCTACCCCCGCGGTGCGGGTACCGACGTGGGACCAAATGGTCGCGGCGGGAGTCGTGCGATTCGACCAGTCCACGAGCTTGGGTGCGAACCTCAAGGAAATTCGCGGCAAACTCGGCAAGGCGAAAGTGAAGGACTGGACCGCCGACTGGACCGCGGCAACCGCGGCCAAAGCGGAACTCAAGCTCGACGACGCGACCCTGGCGCGTGGGTCGCTGGTGTACCGCCGGTGGTGCATGCAGTGCCACGGCCCGAGCGGGGCCGGGGACGCGGCCTACGCGATCGAGGCCGGCCCGATGCCGCGCGACTACCGCCAGGGCGTGTTCAAGTTCACCACCGCGTTCGCGCCCCCGAACGCGCCGAAGAAGGCCGGACTCGGGGCGAGCGGGAAGGCGCGGCGCGAGGATCTGAAGCGCACCGTGCGCAACGGCCTGGACGGGTCCATGATGCCCTCGTTCGCGGCGCTGAGCGAGGCGGAAATCGAAGACGTGGTGAGCTACGTGATTCACCTGAGCATTCGCGGGGAGACAGAGTTCGCGACGCTCGTGAAGGCGATCAAGCCGGGCGGCGATGACCCGATCGCCGAGGGCGGGGAACTGGACTGGCTGTTCCTGCAACACCAACTCGCGGTGCTGATTAACTGGGGCATCGCGGCGAAGAGCCCGATCCCGGTGCCGACCGAGAAGTCGATGACGGAGACCGAGCGCATCCAGTCGGCGATCCGCGGGTTCAAGTTGTACAACTCCGCCGAGTTCGGGTGCGCGAGCTGCCACGCCAACTACGGCCGCGCGCAGCAACTGAAGTGGGATGCGTGGGACACCGTGGTACAACCGCGGAACCTTACGCTCGGGGTGTACCGCGGCGGGCGCCGAGGGGAAGATTTGTACGCTCGCATCTACGGCGGTATCGCGCCGTCGGGGATGACCGCGTTCCACGATCGCATCGCGAACGCGACCCCGGGGCAGCCGGACAAAATTTGGGACATCGTTCACTTCCTGCAAGCGCTCGCGGATTCCAGCGACCGCCGGCGGATGCAGGAACTCGACCGCGAGGTGAAGTTCGACCCGTAAGAATTGGGGATTGTTGCCTTTGCAATGACCACGGCAGTGGAACAACGCGCCACCAAAGCTCCGTAACCCGGTGGCGCGAATAACTTCACCTCATCGACGCGGTCCGCTCGGGTTACGAGAGCCCGAGCGGAGTCGTTCAACGTCACGCCCCGAGCCGGCGCCAATCGTTCAGATTTCGGTCAAGCAAACCCTCGTTCCACCGAATAACTTCTCACGCCGTGTGTGTCGTCGGGGGTGTTAGGTGGTTTTGCGCAGGCGGTATTGATTGGTGACGCTCAGTGCCCGGATCGTGTCGGGTTTATGAAATGGGTCTGCAAGGCAGACGTTATATGAACGGGCGTTTCCGCGCGTTACAAACGGTGCGTGCGGGAATGCGTTGAATCAGGTACACGCATATCGGATCGGCCGTGCAACCGGTGTAACCGGCTTGTGCGGTATCACTTCGCCCACCGATGAGCGATTTGCTGCCGATTTCGTTCGCGCACATAAGCCCGTTATCACCAGTCCTTCAGGACTCGTTAAGCGGGTACTAACGATTCGTCGTGTAATTTGGAAGCAGCCCATGCGTTACCGAACGGATTCGGGTATCGGAGTTCCCCCATGCTCGTCGTGCTCGTCGTCCTGTGCCCACCGCTCGCGGTGCTCCTGACCGCTCCGTCGCAAACCGCTAAAAATTTCGGCCTTACGCTCCTGCTGTACGTTCCCGGGGTGCTGCACGCGCGGTCCACAGTCGACCAGTACCGTGCCAACCGCCAGTACGCCTCGCTGGTGCGCGCGCTCGACCGCCGCGTTGAACCGGTCCGCTCCCTTCGTGCCGCGTAGTGGCGCGCTGATTGCGAGTCGTCGCTGGGACCGGAACTCCCTCCGGTCGCCAGGAGGTACTCGCTATGAAGGGTACGAACAACAGTGACATCCGTGAGCACATGGACGTGTTCGGTTCCTGCGGGAACCAGCTCGGTACCGTGGACCACGTCGAGGGCAACGAGATCAAACTCTCCCGGAGTGGTGCGAAGGCGAACGGTCAGCACCATTGGATTCCGCTCGGGTGGGTGGAATCCGTGGACAACGCGGTGCGGCTCAACAAGGACTGTGGGCAAGCGGTGAAAGAGTGGCGCAGCGAATCGGTGACCACGGGCGGAGCGCGCTGATTTCGGTCGGAAACAAGAAAGTGAGCGGCGGTCGGGATTTACCGACCGCCGCTTTTGTTTTGTGACTTATCGCTCGGGTTTGGCCCGTGGAGCGACTTTCAGTCCTTTTTTCGGGCTTCCGAAAGCCCGATTGCGATGGCTTGCTTCGGGTCCGTTACCCTTTTCCCGGAGCTACTTTTCAGCTTACCCCGCTTGAACTCGTGCATCACTTCGCCGACTTTTTCCTGGGCCTTCTCACTGTATTTGCGAGCCATGAGCACTCTCCAAACCGCGTTTTCGGGCGGGATTTGACACGTTCCGATATGCAGCACCTGACGTGCCGGAGCCGGTTCGGTAAAATTGTGACGCTCGCTGAAGTGACACTGCGTTGTCACTTCGTGATTTTTCCAGTTTTTTCTGTTGTCTTCTGTTTACAGCGGGGTAGCATCTCGACTTTGTGAAGAGAGCGGCAAAGTCGTGTGGACACTCCCGCGGCCGGGTCGTAATTCACCAGCACCATTCGGCGGACAGGTGGCAACTCCTCCTCTCCCCGCCGGCGAACGGTTGGAAACTCGCGTTTCCGTACCACCTCGCGATTATCAGAACGGCTACGTAAAGAGCTTCACCCGTGTCACATGCGGGTGAAGCTCCCCGGTTTGTTGCGATCGAGTGTTCGGAGCCGCTTCCGGCTCCGGGTCTCGGGGCAAGTACCCCGGTCGGAGGCCTGATTGTGGAATATCCCCCCGCAGCCCCTGCGCCCGCTCCCGGCACCCGTTCGCCGAACGATTCATACGTTGCTCGCGGATTGGCCGGTGCCTCGGTCGGCATGGGCTTCTTCTCCGCGTGCGTGTTCTGGTGGACGCCGTTCACCTCGATCCTCGCAACCGTCGGCCTGACGCTCGGCCTCATTTCCGTCCTGCGGGGCGTGAAGGGCGGGCTGCGTGGTGAGAACTACGCGATGGTCGGCACCATTCTGTGCGCGACTAGTCTCACAATCACGGTAACGCTGAACCAGGGGCTGCGATACGCCCAGTGGGACTCGTTCCCGTGGCTGTGGTGAGCGGATCGCAGTCGTAGCGTGTCGTGGCTCGCCCCGGTTCTCGCGGGCGGTGCAGCGGTCGGTTCTCGACGGGTTTGAGGTCGGACACGAAGGAAAGGTGGCTCGCGATGCCCCAGATCTTCCCTAAGGCGCTGAACCCGATCACCAAAATGCTCGTTCTCGCTGCGCCGCTCCTGGCCGGTGGGACGGGCGTGACCGGGGCCGCGTTTTACCGGTCGAGTTACGCGACCGGTGTGGGCGAGATTCCGCCGCAGCCCGTCGCGTTCAGCCACTCGCACCACGTCGGGCAGCTCGGGATTCACTGCGTCTACTGCCACACGTCCGTTGAGTCCTCCGGGTTCGCGAGCGTACCGCCGACTAAGGCGTGCATGAACTGTCACCAGCAGATCTGGCAGGGGGCCGACCTCCTCGAGCCGGTGCGCAACAGCTACAAGGAAGACAAGCCCATCGAGTGGATTCGCGTCCACAACCTGCCGCACTACGCCTACTTCAATCACTCGATCCACGTCGCCAAGGGTGTCGGGTGCGAGTCGTGTCACGGGCGCCTCGATCAGTGGAACAACCTGACGAAGCAGAACAGCACGCTCCTGATGGAGTGGTGCATCGCGTGCCACCGGACCCCGGAAAAGAATCTGCGGCCGAAGTCCGAGGTCTTCAACCTGACTTACGACCCCAAGAAACAAGCGGAATGGGTGGCCGAGGACTTCCCCAAAATGGGGCGCCAGGCCGACGGTTCGCTCAACCCACTCATCGGTAAGCCCCGCCCCACCAATCAGAAAGAGTTGGGGTTGCTGCTGAAGGAAGAGTATCACGTTCGCGACGCGGTCACGCTTACCAACTGTTCGATGTGCCACCGCTAAGCGGTTGGTTTGGTGCAGTTAGCCGTTGGCCGTGTGCCAACTTCAGGTCCGCCCGCTGTCGACGCGGGCGGCGAGCCGCCGGTAGCGAAAGAGCCAAGAGCTAACGCGAGGTAGCGATGAATCCCGATAGCACGGAAACTCCCGCGACCACGTCTGTCTCGCTCCCGTTGTGGCGCGGGCTGGACGAACTCGCGGATTCGCCGGAGTACCAGGCTGCGGCTCTGAACGAGTTCCCCGAAGGCGCGACCGAGTTCG
Organism: Gemmata massiliana; assembly: GCA_000531095.1. Taxonomy (GTDB): domain Bacteria; phylum Planctomycetota; class Planctomycetia; order Gemmatales; family Gemmataceae; genus Gemmata; species Gemmata massiliana. The sequence goes on from HG799467.1 coordinate 448,341, forward strand.
CGGACGAGCCGAGCCGCCGTCGGTTCCTCGCTCTCATGGGCGCTTCGCTCGCCCTCACGACCGGGGTCGGGTGCAACGTTCGTCCCGCCTCGCAACGCAAGATCGTTCCCTACACGACGCAGCCCGACGAAATTGTTCTGGGCGTCCCGCTGTACTTTGCAACTTCTGCTCCGTTCGGTGGTTACGGGCAAGGTGTACTGGTTCGCAGCCACGAGGGGCGCCCGATCAAGGTTGAAGGGAACCCGGACAATCCTTCCAGTCTCGGTGGGGCGAGCCTTCACGCCCTCGCATCGGTCCTCGATCTCTACGACCCGGACCGTTCTCGCGGTGTCACGCGGCGCGGGACCAGTGTTGGTTACGACGAAGCTCTCGCCGCGCTGCGTGCGAAGCTCTACCCGGGTGGTGTCGCGAACGCGGGCGTGCGGGTTCGCATTCTCGGCGAAACGACGACTTCGCCGACGCTCGGTTCGCAACTCACGAAGTTGTTCGCCACGTTCCCGAACGCGAAGTGGATTCAGTACGATCCGATTAGCAGTGACAACGTCCGGGCCGGTACCGCGAAGGCGTTCGGTTCACCGCTCCGGGCGATCTACGACTTCCTCAAAGCCGACGTCATTCTTTCGCTCGACGCAGACTTCCTCGGGAGCGGCCCGGGGCACGTGCGATACAGCCGCGATTTTGCCGATCGCCGCAAGATCCGCGAACACGGCAAAGACGCGAAGGCCATTGCCGAAGGCAAGCGTCTACCCGAGGGGGTGCAGGCCGACCAAGTCAGTCGGCTGTACGCGGTCGAGTGCATGCCGACGAACACCGGGGCCGTCGCGGACCACCGGTTGCCGCTCCTGAGTGCTCAGCTCGAAACGTTTACTCGTGCTCTGGCGGCCGAACTCGGTGTGGCCGGTGCGCCGGCGGCGGGCGCCCTGCCGGACGAAGCGAAGGCGTGGATCAAGCCCCTCGCGGCCGATCTCAAAGCGGAAGCCCGTAAGGGTAAGACGATCGTGGTCGTCGGTGAACACGCGCCGGCTTCGCTGCACACCCTCGCGTTCGCGATCAACGCCCACCTGGGCAATATCGGCCAGACGGTGCGCCTCGTGCCCTCGTCCGAGGTAACCGTTGCCGGGAAGACGGGCGACCTGAAGTCGCTCGTCGCCGAGATGAACGCGGGCCAAGTCGACGTTCTCCTGATCGTCGGCGACGCAAACCCCGTGTTCACCGCGCCGGCCGACATCGACTTCGCCGGGGCGCTCGCGGCTCTGGCGAAAGACTCGACCAAACTCACGTTCCACCTCGGCCAGCGCCAAGATGAAACCGGCGTGTTGTGCGAGTGGCACGTCAACGAGGCCCACTACCTCGAAGCGTGGGGCGACATCCGCGGGTACGATGGCACGGCCTCGATTCAGCAACCGCTCATCGCACCGTTGCACCACGGCAAGTCCGCGATCGAACTCATCGGGGCGATTCTGAAGGACGAACCGGGCGTCCCCGCGACCTCGCGTGACCCGCTCGACATCGTCCGCGCGACGTGGCAGGCGTGGTTCGAGGGGCAGAAGCGGACCGAAGCGTTCGACACCTTCTGGCAAGAGTCCGTGCGGTCCGGCGTCGTTTCCGGCTCCGCGCCGGCGGCCGTGACCGCGGCCCTCGCACCGAACTGGGCCGCGGGCGCCCCGGCTTCGCCGCCCATTCAGGGGGCTAGCGATTACGAACTCAATATTCGCGCGTGCCCGGCGCTGCACGACGGCCGGTTCGCGAACAACGGCTGGCTCCAGGAACTGCCCAAGCCGCTGACCAAGATTTCGTGGGACAATGCCGCGTTCCTCAGCCCGAAGACCGCCGACGCGCTCGGCATCATGGACACCTACTACGAGTGGAACAAGGGCGCCGGTGAGCACGGCCGGGCCGAGGTCGGCGTCATCGAGATCGAAGTCGAGGGTAAGAAGATCAAGGCCCCGGTGTGGATCCTTCCCGGGCACGCGGACGGGGCCGTCACGGTTCACCTCGGCCACGGGCGCGACGGGGATCGCGTCGGCCGCATCGCGACCACGCCGGACGAATTGAACGTTGACGGTAAGCCGGCCCGCGGGTTCAATGCGTACCCGATCCGCACTTCCAAGGATCCGTGGGTTACGAAAGCGAAAGTGAGCGTCGTCAGCGGGGGCAAGTACGTTCTCGCGTGCACCCAGGGCCACTGGGCGATGGCGGAAAAGGATCCGGTCTCCGGGAAGTTGCTCGACCGCAAACCGGTTCGTAAGGGTAGCCTCGACGAGTACAAACGCAACCCGGCGTTCGCGAAGATCCCGCCGATGGCCGCGGCCGAAACGCTCGAGATCAACCAGAACATTCCGCTCCCGAAGCAGAAGGCCGGCAAGAACGGGCACCACCCGCACGACGAGCGGTTGCACCCGCTGAACATGTACAAGCCCGCCGAGGGCCTGTCCCCGGGCCTCAAAGACGAGCAGCGCCGGCGCTGGGGCATGGCGATCGATCTGAGCGCCTGTAACGGGTGCAGCGCGTGCGTGATCGCGTGTGTCAGCGAGAACAACATCCCGGTCGTCGGCAAGCGGCAGGTGACCAAGGGCCGCGAGATGCACTGGATCCGCATCGACCGGTACTACGAGAGCACCACGGCCGACATGAAGGGTGCGAAGGACGCGGGCGCGATCAAGACGTACTTCCAGCCGGTCATGTGCGTGCAGTGCGAGAACGCCCCGTGCGAGATCGTCTGCCCGGTCGGGGCGACGGTCCACTCGACCGACGGCCTCAACGACATGACTTACAACCGGTGCGTCGGCACCCGGTACTGCTCGAATAACTGCCCGTACAAGGTCCGCCGGTTCAACTTCCTCACGTTCGAGGGGAACGACTGGCACACCGACACGCTCAAGTTGGGCCGCAACCCGGAAGTGTCGGTTCGTAGTCGCGGCGTGATGGAAAAGTGCACGTTCTGCGTCCAGCGCATCCGCGGGGCCGAGATCGTGGCCGAGCGCGAGCACCGCCCGATCCGCGACGGCGAGATCCTGACCGCGTGCCAGTCCGCGTGCCCGTCCGGGGCGATCGTGTTCGGCGACCTGAACGACGCCGACAGCGCGGTCGCCCGGTGGAAGAACGAGCCCGCGAACTACGGGCTGTTGGCCGAACTGAACACGCGCCCGCGGCTCACGCACATGGCCGCGATCCGCAACCCGAACCCCGCAATGCCGAAGTGACGTGTTTGTGGGGCGGGCGCTCGCCCGCCGCGGCTCTGCTCTGGCAGGTTGAACGCCTGCCCCACAAGAATGCCTAGAGGGACTGACGTGGCGACAGCGGAACTACCTCCTGCTCGATCGACCGAGCTGCCGCTCGAACCCGAGATGCACCCGCTCGTCAAGAGCGTGCACACCGGGCAGCCGCACAACTTGGTGACGGTCGGCGACGCGATCGGCAACGTCGTTCTCGACGGCAACCACCCGCGCGGCTGGTGGATCGGCTTTTTGGCCGGCTTCGCCATGCTGCAGGTGCTGGCGCTCGCGGTGTGCTGGCTGTTCTACATGGGCGTCGGGATCTGGGGCATCAACGTCCCGGTGGCCTGGGGCTTCGCGATCGTCAACTTCGTGTGGTGGATCGGCATCGGCCACGCCGGGACGCTGATCTCCGCCGTGCTGCTCCTGCTCCACCAGAAGTGGCGCACGTCGATCAACCGATTCAGCGAGGCCATGACGATCTTCGCGGTCATGTGCGCGGGCCTGTTCCCGCTCTTGCACATGGGCCGCCCGTGGTTCGCGTACTGGCTCTACCCGTTCCCGAACGTCGCCGGCGTGTGGCCCCAGTTCCGCAGCCCGCTCACGTGGGACGTGTTCGCCGTTACGACGTACTTCACCGTGTCGCTCGTGTTCTGGTACCTGGGCCTCGTGCCCGACCTCGCGGCCCTCCGCGACCAGGCCAAAAAGCGCTGGCAGCGCATCGCCTACGGGCTGCTCGCGCTCGGCTGGCGCGGGTCGGCGATCCACTGGCGCCGGTACGAGAAGGTTTATTTGATCCTCGGCGGGATCAGCACGCCGCTCGTGCTCTCGGTTCACACGGTCGTGTCCTTTGACTTCGCCGTGTCGATCGTCCCGCTGTGGCACGCGACCATCTTCCCGCCGTTCTTCGTCGCGGGGGCGATCTACTCCGGCTTCGCGATGGTGGTGCTGATCGCGATCCCCGTGCGCCGGTGGTACAAGCTCGAAGACTTCTTCAGTGACCACCACCTCGACATCATGGGCAAGGTGATGTTGGCGACCGGGTTCCTCGTCACCTACGGGTACTTCAGTGAGCTCTGGATGGCGTGGTACGGCCACACCCTCTACGAGTGGGGCACGACGATCGAGCGCATGTTCGGCCCCTACGGGTGGTCGTACTGGTGCCTGATCGGGTTCAACTGCGTGTTCCCGCTCACGGCGCTGTGGTCGCGGAAGATGCGCGTCAGCCCGTTCTGGATGTCCGCGATCTGCATCTCGGTGCTGATCGGGATGTGGTTCGAGCGGTACGTGATCGTGATCACGCTGGCCCGCGAATACCTCCCGAGTGCCTGGGGCCACTACGCGCCGACGCTGTGGGACTACGCCACGATGGTCGGCTCGCTCGGGCTGTTCCTGTTCCTGTTCTTCTTGTTCCTCCGATACCTGCCGATGATCTCGATCACCGAGATGCGCGAACTGCTGCCGAAGAAGCAGGGCGGCGGCGGCGGCCACTCGATCATGGAGAACGCGCCGTGAGTACCACCGTCACCCCCGGCACCGGCCACGAGCCGGGCCACGCACACGACCACGGCCACGCGGACCCGACCGTACCGGTCACCTACGGGCTCCTGGCCGAGTTCGAGACCGCCGACGAGATGTCCCACGCGACCGCGAAAGCGACCGCCGCCGGGTACACGCACATGGACGCCTACAGCCCGTACCCGGTGGGGGAGGCGGCCGACGCGCTGAACTTCCCCAAGTCGGAGATGGGGCCGATCATGTTCATCGGCGGTCTCACGGGGGCGTGCGCCGGGTTCACCATGCAGTACTGGGCGAACACCTGGGGGTACTCGCTGAACATCGGCGGGCGCCCGTACTTCAGTTGGCCGTCGTTCGTGCCCATCACGTTCGAGATGATGGTGCTCACGACCGCGCTCACGGGGTTGTTCGGCTTCATGGCGCTCTGCGGGCTGCCGCGATACAACCACCCGCTATTTAACTCGACGGCGTTCGATCGGGCGACGCGGGACCGCTTCTTCCTGTGCGTCGAAGCGACCGACCCGAAGTTCGATCTCGCCGCGACCCGGGCCTTCCTGAACGACCTCCACCCATTATCGGTCGAGGAGGTAATGGAATGACCACCGCGCTTTGTGAAGGCACAAGGAAAAAGGACAAAGGAAAAATGGGGAGCCGATCAATCGGTTTTTACCTTTTCGCTTTTGCCCTTTTGCTCCCCACCACAGTGGGGTGCCGCCAGAAGATGGCCGATCAGCCGTACTACCGGCCGCTCGAAGCCACCGATTTTTTCGAGGACGGACGCGCCAGCCGGCCGCTCGAGCGCGGGGTCATTCACCGCGCCCAGCGCCTCGAAACCGACCCGCTCGTCACCGGGCTGACCGCGGAAGAGTGGAAGCGGAGCTACGAGTACCGCGTGCCGCCCAAGGTCGAGGTGCCCGCGCTCAGTGCCGAGGACCGGATCCCCCGCTCCGTCGGCGCCCCGCGGTACAACCCGAAGGCCGCCGACAAGCCGAAGGTGTACGTGGACGAGTATCCGTTCCAGATGACGCACGCGGACCTGAAACGCGGCCAGGAGCGGTTCACGATCTTCTGCGCCGTCTGCCACGGGCCGCTCGGTAACGGCCAGGGCAAGATCTGGGAGCGCGGCTATTTGGTGCCGACCTCGTTCCACACCAAGAAAGTGTCCCCGAGCGAACTGGACGTGAAGAACCCGCAGGGGTTGGGCATGTCGCGGGGGTACTCGACCTGGGGCATTTCCATCCCGATGGACGAGGTGCCGGTCGGGTACTACTTCGAGGTCATGACGAAGGGGTACGGCGGGATGCCGAGTTACTCGGCCCAGATTCCTGCCGCCGACCGGTGGCGGATCATCGCGTACATCCGGGCGCTGCAGTTGAGCCAGAGCGCCGACGCTGCGAAACTGCCGCCGGAAATCAAGAAATTGCTCGACGAGACGGGAGGTAAGAAGTGAGTAGTACTCCCGCAGCGGCACCGCCGGCGCCCGCCGACCAGCCCGACTGGTCCGGGTACACCCGTGTCGCGCTCATCATGGCCGTGGTCGGCTGGGTGCTGTTCGCCATCGTCGGCTTCGTTAACTACGGCGCGGCCAGTTCGCACGCGGTCGATGCCGCCGCGAAGGTCGAGAAGGCTAAGACCGAAAATACGCCGGACGGTCTCGCGCAGGCCGAGGCGGAGAAGGCCCACGCCGACGATGAGGTTCACGACTCGAAGTCGCGGTTCATGGTCGCGTATCTGTCCGGGTTCACCTACTGGCTGAGCCTGCCGGTGGGCGCGCTCGCGCTGCTCATGATCCGCTACGTCGCCAAGACGTCGTGGGGGCTGTTGCTCACGCGCCCGTTCGAGGCCGCGACGCGGACCCTGCCGCTCACGATCCTGCTGTTCCTGCCGATCGTCGGTGCTGTCGCGTACCACGACGACAAGCACGAGGCCCCGCTCTCGCCGTACTGGTGGTCCAGCCCGGCGCACGCGGCGCACGAATCGCACGACGTCAAGAACGACGCGCACGCCGATCCCGGCGACAAGCGGCAGCAGGCCGAAAAGCTCGGCAAGTTGCACCTGAACAAGGCCATCGCCGATCGCCAGGAGGCCGAGCGCAAGGAACGCGACGAGAACATCTACGGCTACCTCTCGGTGCCGGGGTTCGTCATCAACAGCGCGATCGTGTTCGGCGTGTGGGGAATCCTGATTTTCTTCCTCAACAAGTGGGGCAAGGAGACCTCCGACGCGACCGACCCGCGGGTCGTGGACCGCGGGCTGATCAAGCTCCAGAACATCTCGGGGCCGGGGCTGATCCTGTTCGCGATCATCACCACGTCCGCGGCGACGCAGTGGACGATGTCGCTCGAACCGGGGTGGTCGAGCACGATGTTCCCGGTGATCTTCTCCGTGAACACGTTCCTCACCACGATGGCGTTCGGCGTGTCGATGTTCCTGTTGATCGCGGACCGGCCCCCGTTCCGGGGGTTCATGCGGCCCAAGTTCCAGTTGGACATGGCCACGCTGATGCTCGTGTTCACGCTGTTCTGGTCGTACACCTCGTTCAGCCAGTTCATGCTGGTGTGGATCGGGAACCTGCCCGAAGAGATCCCGTTCTTCCTGAAGCGGTCGAACGAGCACGGCGCCCGGTCGTTCTGGTGGTTCGTGTCGGCGGCGCTGATCGCGCTGCACTTCGCGCTGCCGTTCGTGCTGCTGCTGTTCCGCAACATCAAACTGCACCCGAAGCGGTTGCGGATCGTCGCGCTGTACCTGATGGTTATTTGTGCCGTTGACGTGATCTGGTGGGTCGCCCCGAGCGCCCCGGCGCACGGGAGCTTCCCGACGTACCTGATGGACGTCGGCGCGGTCCTCGGTGTGGGCGGGGTGTGGCTCATGTTCTTCGTCTACCAGTTGAAGCAGCGGCCGATTTTCCCGGACAACCAAGCGTTCTTGCTGCCGGAGGGGCACCACCATGAGCAGCACTAATCCCTCACCCCAAGACCCGGTCGTGAAACTCGCACCGAAGGGGCCGGGCGCGCCGGCGCACGACGACCACGATCTGAGTGGTCCGCCGTCCGCGGAAACGATCAAGCGCGGTTACGAAGAGGACAAGTACGACACCAAGACGGTCCTCAGCGTCCCGCTGCTCGTGGTGCTGTTCTTCGTGCTCGCGTTCGGCACCGTCACCGTGTTGTTCTCGGTGTACTCGAAGCCGACCGTGGACCCGAAGGCTCACCCGCAAGCGAAGGCGCGTAACGAGGCGGACCTCAACACCCGCCTGGGGCGCATTCACCGCGGCGGCGAAGTCGATCAGCCGCGCCTGGAACCGCTCCGGATGCGGTCAGGCGAGGCCCGTGCGATCACCCGGCCGGAGTTGCCGACCGGGAACTCGCCGGAGCTGCACCCGGAAGACCTGATCCCGAACAAGGACCGGTTCCCGGAACTGTACGCGACGGACAAGGGGCGCATCGGGCTCGATAAGACGATGGCCCTGGACGGCGACGCGCTGAAATCGCTGTTCAAGTCGTCCGCCCCGCCGCTCGTGGAAGAGGCGTCGCGGTTCGCGCCGAGCGGGTCCAACGCCGGGCGCGGGGGCGAGGGGTCTCAAGTTGTCGTGCCGAAAGTGCCCGAAGTGAAGCCGCCGGCGCCGAAAACGACCGAGCCGGCTCCGACACCGAAGGGGAAGGAGAACAAGAAGTGACACGCGCGAGCCGCTTCGCTCCTGTCGCTCTGCTCGCGGCCCTTTTCGGAGTGGTCGCGCTCCCGCTGCCGGCGCTCGCCGGTAACGACGGCGTCGTGCCGGCGCACGACCAGAAGAACCCCTCGCTCTCTGCGGCCCGCATCGACGAGCAGATCGGGGCACAGGTGCCACTGGACCTCGTGTTCCGCGACGAGGACGACAAGCCGATCGCGTTGCGGGATTGCATTGCGGGGAAACCCACGATCCTCGTGCCGGTGTACTACCGGTGCCCGATGCTCTGCTCGAAGATGCTCAACGGTCTGCTCGACACGATGCGAGCCATGCCGGAGAACTTCTCCATCGGTGAACAGTTCAACGTCGTGACCGTGAGCATGGACCCGAAGGAGCACAGCGGGCTGGCGAAGGAAAAGAAGGCCAATTACGTCGGCCTGTACGCGCGGCCGGGGCCGGCGGCCGAAGCGGGGTGGCGGTTCCTGACGGGAACGAAGGAATCGAGCACCGCGCTCCTGAACGCGATCGGATACCGTTACGAGTTCGACAAAATGCTGAAGGAGTACGACCACCCGAGCGGACTGGTCATACTCTCGCCGACCGGGAAGGTCACGCGGTACTTCTACGGCATCAGCTACGACGGCGAGTTTGAACTGCCCGAGCAATCTAAGTGGCAGGGGAACGGCGCGAGACCGGATCTAACCGACGCCGAACTCCGTGCCCGGATGGAGACGGACCCGGAGAAGCGCCGGAACTACACCCGCCCCACCACCACGCTGCGGCTCTCGCTGATCGAGGCCGCGGACGGGAAGGGCGGGTCGCTCTTCGACAAACTCACGCTCCTGTGTTACCGCTACGATTCGCTGCACAAGGGCTACTCGCTCAACGTGCTCCGCGTGGTTCAGGCCGGGGGGATTCTGACGCTCCTGGCACTCGCGATCGGTGTCTTTGTAGCGCTGCGGCGCGAGCGCCGGTCCCGCACCCTTTCGCCGGCACTGCCCGACGGCGCGGCCGGCGCCCCGTCCAACGTGTTACCCTCCGGGGGGACCGCATGACGACCCTGAGCATGTTACCGTTCATCCCCGAGCGGGCGTCCACGCTGGCCGACCAGTTCGAGTACCTGTTCTGGTACATCACCATCACCACGGGCGTCGTGGGGCTGGGGGTGTACGCGGCACTGGCGTACTTCTGTGTCCGGTACCGGCGCGGCGCGACCAGCGGCTCTACGCCCCGCATCCTGGGGTCGACCCGGCTGGAACTGGCCTGGACGGTCGTGCCGCTACTCGTGTTCCTCACGTTCTTCGCGTGGGGCATGTTCGTGTACAACCACGCGGCGCACGCGCCGGCCGATTCCGAAGAGATCTTCGTTATCGGCAAGCAGTGGATGTGGAAGGCCCAGTACCCCAACGGCCAGCGGGTCATCATCGGCGGGAACCCGGCCAACATGACCGAGGCCGAGCGGAAGTCGATCGGCAAACTGGTGCTGCCGCTGAACAAGCCGGTGAAGCTGACGCTCACCTCGGAAGACGTGATCCACGACTTCGGCGTGCCCGCGTTCCGCTCGAAGATCGACGTGCTCCCCGGGCGCTACACGACGGTCTGGTACCAGCCGACGAAGCTCGGCGAGTACCACGTCTACTGCGATCAGTATTGCGGCACCTGGCACTCCCTGATGGTCGGCAAGATCGCCGTCGTCCCGGAACAGGACTACCGCGACTTCCTCCAGGGCTTCAAGCCGCTCCAGGGGTCGGACAACGCGGTGGACGGCTCGCTGGCTCACGAGGGCCGGCAACTGTTCCTGAAGCTCCAGTGCATCAACTGCCACGGGGCGAACGCGACCGCCAAGGCGCCGGTGCTCGAGGGGCTGTACGGGAGCCGCGTGCCGCTTGGCGGGGGGGGGCCGAGATCGCGGACGACCACTACATCATCGAGTCCATCCGCCGCCCGCGGCTGAAGGCCGTCGAAGGGTGGGAGAAGATCATGCCGGCCTACGACGAGAGCCAAGTGTCGGCCGAAGAAATGAACGCGCTCGTGGCATACATTCGGAGCCTGAAGAAGGGCACCACGCCGGACAACACCCAGCGGTTCCCGGCTCCGGTCGGCGCGCCGACCGAGCGGACCCCGTCCACCGTGCCCACGCCGGGAGGGAAATGATTCATGAGCATCGCGGTTACTCACAGCGGACCGGCCGCGGCGCCGGTCCCCCCGGAGCCGTCCCCGGCGCCCGTTAACTACCTGAACGTCTCGCACACGATCTGGTCGTGGTTGTTCACCGTCGACCACAAGCGGATCGGGCTGCTGTACCTCGGGTCGATCAGCGTGTTCTTCGTGATCGGTGGCATCTTCGCCGCCCTGATCCGAACGAACCTGCTCCTGCCGAACGGCGCCTTTCTTTCCGAGGACGCCTACAACCGGGCGTTCACCGCTCACGGCGTGATGATGCTGTTCTTCTTCCTGATCCCGGCCGTGCCCGGGGTCATGGGGAACTTCTTCATCCCGCTGATGATCGGGGCCAAAGACCTCGCGTTCCCAAAGCTGAACATCGCGAGCTGGTACGTGTTCATGATCGGGGCCGCGTTCGCGGCCTGGGCCGTGCTGATCGGCGGCATCGACACCGGGTGGACGCTGTACCCGCCGTACAGCTCCCGGGCGTCGCAATCGAACGTGATCCCCGGCGTGATGGGCGCGTTCATCTCCGGGTTCAGCTCGATCATGACCGGGCTGAACATCATGGTCACGGTCCACAAGATGCGTGCCCCGGGGATGACGTGGGGCCGGCTCCCGCTGTTCGTATGGTCCCTCTACGCCACGAGCCTGATCCAGTTGCTGGCGACGCCCGTCGTGGCCGTCACGCTGGTCCTGCTCATGGTCGAGCGGGCCGCGGGCATCGGGATCTTCGATCCGTCCATCGGCGGCGACCCGATCCTGTTCCAGCACCTGTTCTGGTTCTACTCGCACCCGGCCGTGTACATCATGATCCTGCCCGGGATGGGCGTGGTCAGCGAGATCATCACGTGCTTCAGCCGCAAGAACATCTTCGGCTACCACGCGGTGGCGTGGTCGAGCATGGGCATCGCGGTCGTCGGCTTCTTGCTGTGGGCGCACCACATGTTCGTGGCCGGCATCAGCTTCTACGCGGCCCTGCTATTCAGCTTGCTAAGTATGCTCGTCGCGGTCCCGAGCGCCATCAAGGTGTTTAACTGGACGGCGACGCTCTACCGCGGGTCGATCACGTTCCACGCCCCGATGCTGCTCTCGATCGGGTTCCTGGTCCTGTTCACCGTGGGCGGGCTGACCGGTCTGTTCCTCGCGACGCTGGGGACCGACGTCCACCTGCACGACACGTACTTCGTGGTGGCCCACTTCCACTTCGTGATGGTCGGCGGGATGGTGATCGCGTACATGGCGGCGATCCACTTCTGGTGGCCCAAGATGACCGGGCGGATGTACTCCGACTGGTGGAGCCGGGTCGCCTCGGTGATCATGATCGTGGGGTTCTTCCTCACGTTCGTGCCGCAGTTCATCATGGGGTACCACGGGATGCCGCGGCGGTACCCGAACTACCCGCAAGAGTTCCAGATCCTCAACGTGATGTCCACCGCCGGGTCGAGCGTGTTGGGCCTCGGGTACCTGCTGCCCGGGATTTACCTGCCGCTCTCGCTGTTCTTTGGCAAGAAGGTGGGCGCCAACCCGTGGAGCGCGACGGGCCTGGAGTGGACCACCCCCAGCCCCCCGACGGTCCACAACTTCGAGGCCACGCCCGTCGTCGTGTGCGGGCCTTACGAGTACGCCATCGGCGTCGATCAAATGGGGCGCGGGCTCCCCGAACCCCCCGGCGCGCAAGACGACCCGGCCCACCGGGACGGCAGCACCGGACCTTCTGGACCCATGAAGAAGGAGACCGAAGTTGTCGGCTAGCACCCACTCACCGGTGCTGAAGCACCACTTCGAGGACCTGGGTCAGCAGCACGCCTGCGAGCGGCTGGGAATGTGGATGTTCCTGGCCACGGAGATCCTGTTCTTCGGCGGCCTTTTTGGGGCGTACACGGTGTACCGGCTCTGGTACCCGGAAGAATTCGTGTTCGCCAGCGCGCAGTTGAACCGGACGTTCGCGACCATCAACACGATGTTCCTGATCACCAGTAGCCTCACGATTACGCTGGCGATCCGGTCCGCGAAACTCGGCGACCGCGGCGCGCTGATCCGCAACCTGCTCATCACCGCGGCGCTGGCGACTGCGTTCATGGTGGTGAAAGGATTCGAGTACGCGGAGGACTTCCACGAACACCTCGTGCCCGGTCCGTCGTTCAGCCACGAGATCGCCGGGAAGGCCGTTGAACACGGACTGGACCCGGGCAAAGTGCAGTTGTTCCTGTGCTTCTACTACATCATGACCGGTATCCACGGGATTCACATTCTCGTGGGCATCGGGTGCATCCTGTGGCTGGTGTGGGAAGCGTGGCGCGGGACGATCCCGCCCGAGAACTACTCCACCGTCGAAGTGGTCAGCCTCTACTGGCACTTGGTGGACGCGATCTGGCTGTTCCTGATGCCGCTCCTGTACCTCGCCGGTGCCGGTAGTGGGTATGTGCCGCACCACTAGCGTAACGTCTCTGGGTCCGTGGCGCGGGCGATTCTGCCCGTGCCACGGATGAGATACCTAAGAATTCCCGCGTTGCCCGGACGATTCCAATGGCCAATCCAACGACCCACGGCACGACAACGTCCGACGACCCGCACGGCATTCGCGCGAGCGCCGATAGCCCCGCGCTGCTCCTGGCGGTGTTCGCCGGCATCATCGGGCTGGCGCTGGCGAACATCGGGATCTCGATGCAGGTCGGGCCGACCAAGTTCATGCTGCCTCTGCAGCTCGCGATCGGCTCCATACAAGCGGGCCTCGTGGCGTACTACTTCATGCACTTGCGCCAGGGCGACAAGGTGGTGATCCTCACCGCCCTCTCGTCGCTGTTCTGGATGGGCATTCTGTTCGTACTGTTCATGGGCGACTACATGACGCGGCACCTCGTCGTCGGCTCGTAGTTCGTGCCGGAGGACCGGACCGGGATGGCGGTTACGTACCCTGGGCGGGGGCGGTTTCGAGTCGCGGTACCGACCGCGCTGCTCGTGACCTGCTCCGCCCTGACTTTTCTTCCCGGGTGCAGTGGTTGTACCAGCACGCCCGACTACCCACCGAACCTCACGTTCCCCGCACGGGCCGACCGGCTCGTACTCAAGCTCCCGGATAAACCCGCGCCCGCAATCAATGACCCGGGCAAGCGCGAAGAAGAGATCGCCGCGCTCGACTCGCTCGGTGGTAAGACCGCGGTTGTGACCGGGCTGTCGGGCGAGGCTCGCGGCGCGCTGGACACGTTTCTGAAGGACACGTTTGGCACGCCGGCCGCACCAACGATTGCAGTCACAAGCGAGACGGTAACGCGCCTCAAACTGACGAACGCACACCTAGCTGAGGGGGGCAAGCTCTACCGCCGGCACTGTCTTCAGTGCCACAACATGGCGGGCGACGGCCGCGGAACGTCCGGGGCCACGATCCCGTTCCCGCGCGACTACCGTCAGGGGCAGTTCAAGTTTGTGTCGAGCGGCGAGAGTGGGAAGCCGCGCCGGGCCGATCTGATTCGCACCATCGCGGAAGGTCTGAAAGCGACCCCGATGCCGTCATTCGGGCTGCTCCAGGAGGGTGAGCGCGATCTGCTCGCGGGGTACGTGACCTACCTCGCGATTCGCGGACAGGTCGAGTTTGAATCACTGCGTGCTCTTGCCGCAGGGGAGGCGAACGACCCCGGCGCCCGGCTGAAGGCGGCGCTCGCCGAATGGGAGAACGCGGAGAACGCGCCGCCGACCGCGGCCGAGCTGGACGACGGTCCGGTGGGTGGGCCGAAGCACCAGGAGGCAGTGCGCCGCGGGTTCGCTCTCTTCACCGCAAAAGTCGATAACTCGTGCATCAGTTGTCACGGTGAATTCGGCCGTAAACCGGTGCTGCGGTACGACGTGTGGGGGACGATCGCGAAGCCGGCCGACTTCACCCAACTCACACTGAAGAGTGGTTCGCGCCCGGAGGACGTGTTCGCGCGTGTTCGCGGGGGCATCCCGGCCGTGGGGATGCCGGCACACCCGAAGTATTCCGATCGCGAAGTGTGGGATCTGGTGCGGTTCGTGCGCTCCGCGCCTTACATGGCCCAGCTCCCGCCCGACGTGCTGAGCGCTGTTTACCCGAAGTAGAATCCGTAGGCTGAAACTACCCTTTGACGTGCCGCCCCGAGCTTTTCATCGATGACCGATTCGCTCCGACCCGTTCCGCGCTGGCTGCACGTGTGGGCCGTCCTCGCGGTGATCGCGACGCTCGTGCTCCTGGCGATCGGCCAGTTGGTGACGAGCTTCGCCGCGGGCATGGCTGATCCGGTGTGGCCGACGGAACCGTGGTACGTGTTCCGCACCGCGACCGACACGGAGAAGGAGCGGTTCCGCAAAGATTATCGGTTCTTCCTCGAACACTCGCACCGTATCGCGGGTTACACCATCGGCGGGCTGGTGATCGTCCTCAGCCTCGGGGTATGGTGGACCGAGCCGCGCAAACCCGCACGGTGGATCGCACTCGCGGGCACCTTCGTACTGATTACCGGCTACGGTGATTTCCACCGGGGGCTGATAGCCCAGCGCAATGAGCCCACCGCGGATATACAGTTGCCGATGGGCGCCGCCCGCGTTGCGCTCGCGGGCCTCGGGACGATGCTGGCGGTTGCCGCATGGGGGCTGCTGGCACGGGTACCAGGGGCGGGTTTGCGCCTGCTCGCGGGATTGGCACTCGTTGCGGTAATGATCCAGGGGCTACTCGGTGGCTTCCGCGTGAAGTTGAACGAACTCGTGGGGACCGACCTCGCGGCGTTCCACGGGATCTTCGCGCAGATCGTGTTCGGGTTGCTCACGTCCATCGCGGTGCTGTCGGCTCGTGCTTCATCGACCGCGAGCGCGGAATCGCGTCGGCTCGGTTGGTGGGCGTGGGTTCTCGCGCTCTTGGTGTTCGTGCAGGTCGCGTTCGGTGCAATGGTGCGACACTACCCGATTCCGCTGTCGCAGCGGTTGCACTTTGCGACGGCGTTCGTGGCCACGGCCCTTGCGGTGTGGGCACTGCGTGCGGTGTTCGTTGACCCCGTCTCGCGGGCACGAGCCGGGTGGTTCGCCTGGGCGCTTACCGCGCTGCTCGTTGTGCAGTTGTACCTCGGGATCGAAGCGTGGCTGGCGAAGTTCGGTGCGTACATGCTGCCGGAACTGGTGCCGATCACGCCCGAGGGCGGGGCGATTCGCACGCTGCACGCGCTCGTGGGGAGCGGCGTGTGGGCCGCGGCCCTGGCCCTCGCACTGAGCCTGTGGCGGCCGGCGCCCGTGCTCGGCAATACACTAAATCCACACGTTTCGGTCCGCGCCGCGGGTCAGGATTAGATCCTCGTTCGTGAACCAGAAATCGTTGCAAATCACTTACGCGGAGACGCGCGATGATGAAGGTGACGCTCACCGGCGAAACCGACACGCTGAAGCCGCTGACCTCGGCGGCTTCGGCCGTGAGCGCGCCGCGCGTGCATAGCCCCTCGCGATTTTCCGATTACCTCGAACTCACCAAGCCGCGGATCGCGGTGATGGCCCTGTTCACCGTGGGCGCGGGCTACTTGCTCGCCGCGGGCGGGGCCGCGGAGTGGCGCGTTCTGCTCCACACGCTCCTCGGAGCGGGTCTGGTTGCGGCCGGCGGTAGTGCGCTGAACCAGCTCTTCGAGCGCCGGATCGACGCTCGGATGCGCCGCACCCTGAAGCGGCCCCTCCCGGCGGGGCGCATCTCGCCCGAAGAAGCGGCCGCGTTCGGTGCGGGGTTGGCCGGCGCGGGTTTGGCGTACCTCGCGGCAACGGTGAGCCTGTCCGCGACTGTTGCTGCTGCCGCTACGTTCATCGCGTATGCGTTCGTGTACACACCGATGAAGACCAAAACTGCCTGGAACACGGTGGTCGGGGCCGTTCCGGGGGCGCTGCCGCCGGTCATCGGTTGGTTCGCGGCCCAGGGGTGGAGCGGTGAGTTGGCCTGGGAAGGGGCGCTCGCGCTGTTCGCGATCCTGTTCCTGTGGCAGATCCCGCACTTCCTCGCGATCGCGTGGATGTACCGGGCGGATTACTCTGCCGGCGGGCTGAAGATGCTGCCCGGCTGCGACCCTTCGGGCAAGCGCACCGCGTTCGTGATGGTGCTGACGGCCGCGTCGCTAATCCCGCTCGGCTTCCTGGTGCCGCTCGCGGGCTTGGGTAGTTGGTTCTTCACGGTAGGTGCGATCGTCTTCGGCGCGATGTTCCTGCGCCGGGCTGTCGAGTTCGCCCGGGACCGCACCGATCGCAAAGCGCGCCGCGTGCTCCACTCTTCGCTCTTCTATTTGCCGGGCGTGTTCGCGCTGTTGATGATCGACGTGCTTCTCTTGAAGTAATAAATTAAGCCGAGTTCTGACAGGATCAACAAGATTGAAATGTGATTCGTTCTGATCCCGTTAATCCTGTCAAAACTCCGCTCTTCCTCTGTGATTCCAATGCGCCGTTTATTGCCGTACACGTTTTTGCTTCTCGCCGGGTGCGGCGCGTGGGCCGGGTCGCGCACGACGCAGCCGACTCAATCAACACCGGAACCGGACCTCGAATACCCCGTCGGCACGTTTACCCTCACCGAGCGCGGTGGGAAGACCGTCACAGATCAGGATCTTCGAGGGAACGTGTGGGTCGGGTCGTTCATCTTCACACGATGCAACGGACCGTGCCCCGCAGTGACGGCGACAATGGCCACGCTCCAGCGCGACCTTGCTGACGAACTCAAAACTGGCAAGTTTAAGCTCGTCACGTTCACGGTCGATCCCGCGCGCGATGATCTGAAGTCTCTGAACGAGTACGCGACCGCCCGCGGTGCGGACCCGAAGAACTGGCTGTTTCTCACGGGCGACGAGAAGACCGTCCACAAGCTCCTGAACGAACAGTTCAAGCAAGCGGTGGAACGCAAGCTCGGTCCGGACGTGCGACCCGGCGACGAGTTCGGCCACAGCACGCGCCTCGTTCTTGTGGACAAGAACGGGGTGATCCGGGCGATGTACGAGGGGCTGCCGAACGAAGACTTCCCGGACGGCAAAGCCCGCTTTGAAGACAGCCTCAATCGACTGAAAGATCGCGTTCGTGAACTCTTGAAGTAAGCATTTTCCGTTGCACCGCGCGGGCGGTGCCGGTCCAATGGCAACATGGACCGCGAACCCTTCGACCACGTCTGGATTCACGCGCGCCTCGCCACATTCGATCCGCGCGTACCTACGCCGTGCGGCTTGCTCGAAGATCACGCCATCGCGGTTCGCGGCGACAGCATCGCGGCTGTTTTGCTTTCCAGTGCGCCCGAAGTGCGATCACACCGCGGCGCGGTCACGGATTGTGGCGGGAAACTCGTTACTCCGGGGTTCATCGACTGTCACACGCACAGTGTGTGGGGCGGGTCACGGGCCGCGGAGTGGGAGTTGCGGCTCGCGGGCGTTCCCTACACCGAGATCGCGAAACGTGGCGGGGGGATTCTCTCGACCGTGCGCGCGACGCGGGGGCTGAGTGAAGAGGAACTGTTTCAGTCGGCCGTTCCGTGCGTTCAGTCGCTCATTCGCGAAGGCGTAACGTGTGTCGAGATCAAATCCGGGTACGGGCTGACGTTCGATGACGAACTGAAGATGCTTCGGGTCGCGCGCCGACTCGGTGAGCGGCTCAACGTTGACGTGTCGCCAACACTACTCGCCGCGCACGCGGTCCCGCCGGAGTTCGCGGGGCGGGCGGATGACTACGTGTCGCTCATTGTGGATGAGATGATTCCGGTGGTCGCGCGCGAGAAGCTCGCGGACGCGGTGGACGTGTTTTGCGAATCGATCGCGTTCACGTCGGCTCAGTGCGACCGCATCTTTTCCGCGGCGAAGGCGCACGGACTCGCGATCAAAGGGCACGTCGAGCAAATCACGAACTCGCACGGTGCCGAACTGGTCGCTAGGCACGGTGGCTGGTCGGCGGATCATCTCGAACACCTGGACGACGCCGGAATCGCGGCGATGGCGAAAAGTGGCACCGTCGCGGTGCTGCTGCCGGGGGCGTTTTACTTCCTCCGTGAGAAGCAGAAGCCACCCGTCGAGAAGCTTCGCGCCGCGGGTGTGGCGCTGGCCCGTGGCGAGTGACTTCAACCCTGGTACAAGCCGTTCGCGTCGATTCGTCTGGCGATGAACATGGCGTGCGTGCTGTACGGCCTTTCGCCGGAAGAGGCGCTCGCTGGCGTCACGCGCGAGGCCGCGAAAGCACTCGGGCGCGGTGAGCGGCTCGGTACGCTCGAAGCGGGCAAGCGGGCGGATTTCCTTGTGTGGGACGTGACGCATCCGGCCGAGATCGTGTGCCAGCTCGGTGTTACACCGCTGGTCGGTCGTGTTGTGAGTGGGAAGAACTGCGATGCCTGAACCCGACATGAGCGTGTGGGCCGGTCGGGTCGATACCGTGGACGGCCCGACCGCGCTGCGGTGGCACCAGATGGTGAAGCCACTCGCTCCGGATTCGCCGCCCGGCCTGGCGCTGATCGGTTTCGCCTGTGACGAGGGCGTGCGCCGGAACGGTGGGCGCGTCGGTGCGAAGGACGGCCCGCGTGCGATTCGCAAGGTACTCGCGAACTTCGCGTGGCACCGACAACTGCCGGTTTATGATGCGGGTGATGTGCGGTGCGACGACGGCGACATGGAGGGGGCACAGGTACGGCTCGCTGAGGCCGTTCGGAACACATTCGTTGCTGGCCACCGCCCATTGGTACTCGGTGGGGGGCACGAAACAGCGTGGGGGACGTATCAGGGGTTGACGTCGTTTTGGCCGGGGGCGAATGTCGGGATCATCAACGTCGACGCGCACTTCGACTTGCGGGACGATGAGCCCGGAAATTCGGGAACTCCCTTTCGCCAGATGGCGGACTGGTGCCAGATACGCGACCGTTGGTTCGGGTACATGGCACTTGGGATCTCCGTGCCATCGAATACACGTGCGCTTTTTGATCGGGCGTGCGCGCTGAATGCTTGTTGGTATCTCGACCAGAACCTCGTGCCCTGGAACTTGGACCGCGTGCTGGCTGATGTAAAGGCTTTTGCCGACCACGTTGATTGCCTGTACCTCAGCATCGATCTGGATGTGCTGCCCGGCACGGTGATGCCCGCGGTTAGTGCGCCGGCTGCCCGGGGCGTGGCGATCGAGTCCGTGGAGACGATTATCGACGCCGTTGTTGGCACCGGGAAATTGTTTGTCGCGGACGTCGTGGAGCTGAACCCGCTGCACGACATCAACGGACAGGGCGCCCGGCTCGCGGCTCGGTTAGTTTGGCACCTCTTGAGCACAGGAAAGCCCGATAGGAAGCAGCCATGACCTTCACCCGAAACGATGCCGCGCGCGTGATCCGCGCGCCGCGCGGGAACTCACTTTCGTGCAAAAGCTGGCAGACGGAAGCGGCCCTCCGGATGCTCATGAACAACCTCGACGCGGAGGTGGCCGAGCGCCCCGCCGAACTCGTGGTCTACGGCGGGATCGGGCGCGTGGCTCGGAACTGGGAGTGCTTCGACAAGATCGTGGACGTGCTCCGCCGATTGGAGAGCGACCAAACGCTATTGGTGCAGTCGGGCAAGCCCGTGGGCGTGTTCCCGACGCACCCGGACGCGCCCCGCGTACTCATCGCGAACTCGAATCTGGTGCCGCACTGGGCGACGTGGGAGAAGTTCCACGAACTCGACCGTGCCGGGCTGATGATGTACGGTCAGATGACCGCGGGGAGCTGGATCTACATCGGCACGCAGGGCATCGTGCAGGGCACTTACGAGACGTTCGTCGCGGTTGCCAAGAAACACTTCGGCGGAAACGCGGCGGGTAAGTGGATTCTGACCGGCGGGTTGGGTGGCATGGGCGGCGCTCAGCCGCTTGCGGCGACGATGGCCGGTTTCAGCATGCTCGCGGTCGAGTGCGATGAAACGCGCATCGATTTTCGACTCCGCACGCGGTACCTCGATCGCAAAGCGAACAGCCTCGATGAAGCACTCGCGCTCGTGCGTTCGGAGAAGCCCGTGTCAGTGGGGTTACTGGGTAACGCGGCGGACGTGTGCGCGGAACTGGTCACGCGGGGGATTCTCCCCGATGTCGTCACCGATCAGACGAGCGCTCACGACCCACTGAACGGCTATTTGCCACAAGGGTGGACGCTCACCGATTGGCGCGAGAAGGCGGAAACGGCTCCGCAAGACGTGATTGCGGCGGCGAAACGCTCGATGGCAAATCACGTGCGCGCGATGCTCGAACTTCAGGCACGCGGGGCGGTCGCGCTCGACTACGGCAACAACATTCGACAGGCCGCGAAGGAAAACGGAGTCGCGAACGCCTTCGATATCCCCGGCTTCGTTCCTGCATACATTCGCCCACTGTTTTGCGAGGGGGTCGGACCGTTCCGCTGGGCCGCACTTTCGGGTGACCCGGAAGACATCGCACGTACAGACGCGAAGGTGAAGGCCCTGATTCCCGACGATCCTCACCTTCATCGCTGGCTCGATATGGCAAAGGAGCGTATCGCGTTTCAGGGGTTACCTGCGCGCATCTGTTGGCTCGGACTGAAGGACCGCGCTCGTGTCGGGTTGGCTTTCAACGAAATGGTCGCGTCGGGGGAACTCAAGGCCCCGGTGGTAATCGGGCGCGATCACCTCGATTCGGGTTCGGTCGCCAGCCCGAACCGTGAAACCGAGAGTATGCGCGACGGCTCGGACGCAGTATCCGACTGGCCGCTCTTGAATGCGCTGCTGAACACCGCGAGCGGCGCGACGTGGGTGTCGCTGCACCACGGCGGCGGGGTCGGTATGGGGTTCAGCCAGCACGCGGGTGTGGTGATCGTGTGCGACGGGACGCCAGAAGCTGCCAAACGCATCGGGCGCGTGTTACGAAACGATCCCGGCACCGGCGTGATGCGCCACGCGGACGCGGGATACGACAGCGCGATTCGCTGTGCGAAGGAGAACGGGCTGGACCTGCCGATGTTGGGTGAATGACACACGGACGATGAAGCACAGGGCATCCTTCCGTCCTATTACGGAACCTCGCCATGCACTCACTTCACTACTTCCAGATCGTTGTGCTCGCGCTTGTTGTGGGTGTCGGCGTCGCGCCAGCTGCGCCGGAATCACCGACGTTCAAAGTGACCGAGGACGGGGATCGCATTCGTATCGCAGGGCGCACGAACTGGAGGCATCAATCAAGAAGAGGGGATACGTCAGTGGGGTCGAAGCCGGTAGTCTGCTCGACACGAAAACTGGCGCACGCGATCTCGGGTTCGGGCTGGACATCGTTGATTGGGTCATGGAACCCGGCAGTGACGAAGAGTACCGCGACAAACTTCCGGGCGATTTGCCCTACGTTTTCGACAATCTCTATCACGGCAAGCGTGCGAAACGCTGCATCGAAGGCCCGCAAATTTGTACGCAGGCGAAGGAACTGAAACCGGTGGTGGTTTACGGTAAGGATTTCGTCGCGGTGAAGCAGAACCACACTTACACGCTCGCGGCGCCGGGCAAGAAGACCGGCTCGAAGTGGGAACAGACGATCGTGTTCCCGGCCGGCAAGCGCTACTTCATCTCGGCCGATAAGATCACCGCGGTGAACGCGAGTGACGCGATGTTCCTCCGCATCGACATGCCCGGCCACGTCAAGCACAAGGGCGGTGACACGTTTAGCGAAGTGTACCTCAGCTACCACGGAACGATCGCGCCAAAGGAGTTCGAGAAAGACTTTGCCCCGGACGAGAAGTTTCTCTACACGCGCGACGACAAGAAGGTTCCCAAGCGGATCATCCGGGCGTACCACATTCGCGATCCGAAGACCGGGAAGGATGGGCCGTGGTTGGCGGGCATGACACTCGACCCGTCGGCCGTCTACGAAGCGTGGTGCCACCAGCGCGGCTACGTGTGCATGATCGAAGAGATCGGCGGGCGCGCGGTGAAAGCCGGCGATACGTTCGGGGCCGCGTTCATCGTCGGGTACTTCGATTCCGTCGAGGAGATGGAAAAGGTGTACGACGAACTCGCGGGCAACCAGGGACTCGAAGTTAGCGAGAAGGGCTGGACGTTGAAGACCGCGCCGTAAGTCGCCCGTCGGTGAACACTCAATTTACTACGACGAACGGGCGCAGTTTATCGAGCGTCTTTGGCCCGATGCCCTTCACTTTGTCTAGGTCGTTGACGGTCTGGAACGGCGACTGTGTTCGGTGCGCGATGATCGCCTGTGCGATCACGGGGCCGATGCTCGGGAGGCGCTGGAGTTCTTCGTGCTGCGCGGTATTCACGTTGATCGGCGCTTCACCCGGTTGAATCTTCTTCGCGCTAGTCGATGCGGACCGCGGTGCTGGGATTGGCGTGGTCGCGCGAGTCACCGGTGGTGCGGGTGAAGTGGGCGCTTCTGCGAGAGGCCCGTTCGTCTGCGCACCGGTGCGGAAGTGTGCTCGGACCTTCTCGAATGTAATTGGCCCGATGCCGCGCACACTTCTCAGCTCTTCCACAGACTTGTAAGGTCCGTAAAGGTGGCGGTGATCGACGATCGCTTCCGCCATTTTGGGCCCGACACCCGGCACTTGGGCCAGTTCGATTTGGCTGGCCGTGTTCAGGTCGGTGAGATCGACCGCGACGGGTTCCGTTGGCCGCGCCCCGAAGCGGTTGCCGTACCCGCGGATGACGAGCAAGCCGAGCAGAACCGCGAGGAACACGCCGAGTGCCGCTTGTGCGCTACGCGAGGGCGCAGAAGCGCCCGACGCATTCGCAACCGGCGGTAACGAGGCGGTACTCATCGGAGCGGCTCAAGCGGTGCAATCCGCACAACCCCGATAGTCTAATCGCCCGTACAGACCGGTGCTAGTCCCTAAAACGGTCACGCGGCGCGAGTAAATCACAGTACGCGCCCCCTGTTACTTAAACGCTTCCCACTCCTTCCCCAATACCGACGCGGCGATCTTCAGCTTCAGGATTTCGTCGGTGCCCTCGTAGATGCGGCACACGCGAACGTCCGTGAGGTGCCGGCCCGGGCGGTAGAGTGTGCTCCACCCGCGTCCGCCGAACACCTGAACCGCGCGGTCGGCCGCGTCCCAGGCGGCATTCGTCGCGAAGAATTTCGCTTGAGCTGCGAGTAGATCGGCCTGGCGCAGCAGTTCCTTGTCGCCCGGCGCGGCTGCGGAACGGTCCTTCATTTCGGCCGCGCGGAGCACCATTGATTCGCTCGCGACGCGGTCCATTTCGATGTGCGCGATGTGGTCCTGAACGAGTTGGTGCCGGGCGATCTCTTTCCCGTGCTGCTTGCGCATCTTCGAGTATTCGATCGCTTCCGCGAGGCAGTCCTCGATCACGCCCAAACAGCCCGCGGCGACACTGAGCCGGCCGCTCACCAGCGTGCCCAACGCGATCCGGAACCCGTCGCCCTCGGTGCCCAGGAGGTTCTCGGCCGGCACCGCAACGTCGTGCATCTCGAACATCGCGGTGTTGGATGTGGGCATGCCCATTTTCGCGTTCACGGCGAAGCTCTCGGCCTCGAACCCCTTCGCGTCCGTGTCCACAACGAACGCCGAGATGCGTCCCGTGCCGACCTGCCCCTCCGGGTACCCGAACGCGATGACCGCGTGCGCGATCCCGCCGTTAGAAATGAGGTACTTCACACCGTTGAGAACGTAGCCGTCGCCCTTCTTGGTGTAGGTCGTGGTCATTTCGCGGGGATTGCTCCCCGCATCCGGTTCGGTGAGCCCGAACGCGAGAACTTTGTCGCCGCGCGAAGCCGCGGGTAGGTATTTTTGTTTGAGCCGCTCGCTGCCCCACGTCTGGATCGGGTACGCGCCGATGCTGAGGTGCCCCGAGAAGAACGTCCGGACGGTGGTTCCCTCGCGCCCGATGCGCGCGAGTGCCTTGAAGTAGTTCACGGCGTCCGCGCCGCGCCCGCCGTACTCGGGGTGGACGTTCATGCCGAGCAGGTTGTACTTCTTCGCGAGCGGCACGACCTGGTCGTTGAACTTGCGCTCTGCGTAAGCCAGTTCCTCGGCCGGGCGCACCGCCTGGCAGAACGCTTCGGTGTCTTCGGCCAACTTGACGGGATCGAACGCCATGACCGACTCCTCGGGTGGTTCTCCGCCTTAGCGGGGCGGTGGATCGTAGCCCTGACTGAAACCTGGGATCTGATGACCGTAGCGCGATCGATTACACACTATTGCTCGTCCCGTTCGACCTCGCCAGTACCAGAACCCCGGCTCTGAAACTATTATTCGCGGCCCAATTGGGGTGAAAAGCAGAATCGCACGCGGCTATTTCTTCTTTCGCGGTTTCGCGGCAGCCTTTGCTTTGGGTTTCTTGGCGGCTGGGGCTTTTTTCACGGCTGGTGGCGGAGGCGGTGCCAGCGGCGGTTCCGCGCCCCCGAGCCGAGCGTTCAGTGCGAGAACTAGCTTCTTCGGCGCGATTGTGCGGTAGCTCTCCTCGATCCACTCTTCGAGCAGGTCCATCGGCGGATCGTCGGTTGGATGGAACGTGCAGGTGACCCAGCCGCTTTTGCCCAGCCCGTACCCGGTCGGCTGGGCGTACCGCTGTGTGAGTGCGTACCGACCGGAATCGGGCAACTTCATCGTGACCGATAACTTCCCGTCGTTCAGGGCCAGGATCAGGAAGATCTTCGCCTTCACCTTGATCGCCCGGTGCCCCCACGGAAAGTCTTCTGTGGCTCCGGGATAGGTCATCGCCAGGTCGCGGAGCGCGGTTTCGGTCGGCGCGAGCGGGTCGGCATCGGGCATGGGAATCTCCGGGGGACGCGGGGCACCACGATACGATTGCAGAAAATTGCTGACTAATCGACAGGTGGCTGTTCGTCCGATATAATTTCGAGTCTGCCGGGGCTCTCATCGCGCCCTCACTGCGCGCTTCCCTCCGGCCGATCCCGCCGCCTCTTTGGTTTCGCCTCTCCAATTAAGCTGCCGAGGGACGTTCATGCTGCACGCCGCTCTCGCCCTTGCTGCTGTGTTCGTTACCACTACTCCGGCACCGCCGTCGCCTGATCCGAAATCGCTGGCGGTGCCGCAAGAGGAACTGTCGAAGGCCCGCGAACTCGTGCAGAAGCTCGGGAGCGAGACCTTTGTCGACCGCGAAGACGCGGAACACGGTCTGATCGCGATGGGGCGCGCCGCTCGCGCCGCGCTGCAAGACGGGGCGAACAGCGACCCGAACCCCGAGATCCGCGCCCGTTCGCGCTCGATGCTCTCACGGGCCAACGCCCTCGAAATGAAGGCCCGGCTCGACACGTTCCTGGCCGACACCGAGGGTAAGTACGAACACGACCTCCCGGGCTGGAACAAGTTGCGCTCGGTCGCGCGGGGCGAGTGGTCGATGTTCGGCTGGTCGTGGACCACCCAGGCGGGAACCTCCGTTGACCGCGCCGCGCGCGAGCTGTTCGTGGAGTTCCTCAACGCCCCCGGCGGGCGCAAATTGCTCACGGCCCTCGGGTCCGGCACGACCGACTTGGGGGCGGAAATCGCCACGATGAAGCAGGAACTGTACTACGCGAAGTTCCCGCGCGTCGGGGGCGTCGCCCCGCGAAACCCGACCGTGATGGAGGTCGCGGTCATCATGTTCGCGGACTCGCAGGTTCCTTTTAAGGGCGGCCCCCGGAACAGTCTATTCGCGAGTGTTTTGACTACCTCCGGTATCGCGCAGGCCGCTCAGGGGACCGACGATCGTGCCCGGGCACTGAAGACGGTGATGACCGCGTGGTTCGATTCGCGCACCGATCCCTATGAGATGTACACGGCCCTTAACCTCGCGACCAGCACTCAGAACACCGAGGCCGCGGGGCGCATGGCCGTGCGCCTCCTCGGAACCCCGGGCGCTCCGGCCGCTTACCGAGGCCAGGCGTTCGCGGCCCTCGTTCGGAACAAGTCCAAAGAGCACCTCCCGACGGTCGAAAAACTTATCGGCGACGGCACGGTGATTACCACGATCACCACTAACGTCGGGGGAAACCTGGTTCGCACGACGATCACGGTGGGCGACATGGCCCTGGCCGCGGCCGTGCTCATTACGGAGCAAAAGGTCGAGGATTACGGCATCGAGGACCGTTTTAAGGGGAGTGGGACGGCGTCGATCAGCTACACCCGGTTCAGTATCCCCGAGGACAAGCGGAAGGACGCGGCCGAGAAGTGGAAGACGTGGCGGGAAAAGAATCCATAAGGCGGAGGTCCGCGTCTGAAGTTGTAACCGGCGCGGGGCATCCGAATTGTGGTTGGCGCCGGCCCCATTATGCGTCATCTTTGTAAGGTGGCGCTACACGAGTGAACACACCGAGAGTGCGTTGAGGGCAACACATGCGTCGGCTCCGGATGGTGATGCTGGTGTGCGGGGTGTTCGCACCGGTCCCGGCTTTCGGCGCGTCCCCGGATCCGAAAACCCTTGAAATCCCCGTGCAAGATCTGTCCAAAGCGCGCGAACTCGTTCGCCGGATGGGGAGCGAGAACTACCGCGACCGCGAGGACGCGCAGGGCGAACTCGCCAAGATGGGCCGGTCCGCCAAGCAAGCACTTATTGAGGGTACGACCACCGAGACGGACCCGGAGATCCGCGCTCGCGCGACCCGGTTGTTGCCGAAGGCCGAGGCCGACGACCTGAAGGCCCGCGTCGACACGTTCCTTGAGGACAAGGACGGAAAGTTCGATCACGACCTGCCCGGCCTGAAGATGTTCCGCAAGAACCTGGGCGCCACCCCGAAGGCCCGCGAGCTTTACGTCGAGATCCTCAAGTCGCCGTACAACCTGGAAATGTTCGCCGCAATGGACCGCGGGTCCGTAGAAGGTGGGCGGGCCGTCTCCGATCGGCGGAACAACCTGTTCAGCGACATGATCCACCGCCAGTTCGTTGGCGGCGCGCGCCCTACGCCCCCGAAACAGCCGAGCCTGGCGGACATCGCTGCGGTCCTGCTCGGCGAGTGCGAGATCCCTCACGAACTCATCCCGCGGGCCACCATTCAGTGGAACCAGGTGAGCGGCGTGACCCTGCTCCAACAGAGCAGCGCTGCGATGACCGCGCTGAACGGTACCGGGGCGCACGCCGAAATCTTTAAAACTATCGTCGGCAAGTGGCTTGGAACCCGCGACGACCCGCTGGACCTGGCCCAACTGGTTTACCTGCTCAGCAATGGCAACCTGAAGCAGTTCCCGGAATCGGCTACGCTGCTCCGGCGCATCACGCTGCTCGATACGGTTCCCGGGTACGCCAAGGGGCAGGCGCTGATTTACCTGATCCAACAGCGCGCCAAAGAGGAGGCGCCGCTACTCAAAGCGATCATGAAGAACGAGGTGCGCGTGGGTGACTACCCGGGCGTGTTCAAGAAGGGCGAGAACCCCGACAAACTGACCACGGTGGGCAGCGACGGGATGGTGACGCAGGTCTGGTTCCAGCGGAACCTCAACGGCGGTGTTGCGGACACGCACACGGTCACCCTGCGCGACGTCGCGTTCGCGTTCCTGATTACACAGTCCGGGCAAAACATGAAGGATTATGGGTTCGAGACCCAGCCGAACTCGAACTTCACCCCGACCCCCGCCGGGCTGGGCCAGTACGCCTTCACGTCCGAGGAGAAGCGCTCGGCCGCGTTCGTCAAATTCGGCTGGTACCAACTGAAGGACAACCTGAAGCGCCCCGCGAAGGATCTCATTCTGCCGATCAAACCCGGCAAATGAAAGTGACCCGAAGGTGCAAACGCGACGGCCGCCCACTTGAGGCGGCCGTTATCACTTCCCGCGTAGCTCGGTACTCGACACATCGGCCCGGAAATCGGCCTCGGTTAACGGAACGAACAGGTCCGCGAATTCCGCGAGTAGGAACCCGTCGTCCCACACGCGGAACGCGCCCGTCGCGTCCATGCGCCCACCGACCACGAGCCGGCACCCGCGGGCCTGGAGTTTGCGGAGCGCCGCGTCGCGCCCGTGTTCCCCACCGTAATACTTCGGATCGACCACACGGACCGCGGTGTCCCACCCCAACACGAACGCGGCCCCCGGGAACAGGTCCGCCTTCTTCTCGAACGCCGCAGCGCGCGTGACCCACACCGGGGCGACGCCCGCGAACTGCGACACCCGGCGCTCCACTTCCTCGCGCGGTAGTTCCGGCTTGTCCGCGTTGGTGATCGACAACTCGAAATGAACTTCGGTCCCGAGGCGCCGCGCCGCGACCGCGGCCAAGCCGGTGTGCCCGTGGTGTAGCGGGTTAAACGACCCGGGCATGATCGCGAGTGGGCGCGGGTTCACACGCACGACGCTCGCTGATTCGACGCACGCGATCGAACGCGATGTGAAGAGATCCCAGAACATGACGACGGTTGGTAAAGAGTACGATAGTCTTGGTGAGATTGGAAGTATTTATATAATTAATAGTATATTATTGCAAAAATTATAAGGGAGGCGGCAGCCAACAAGGACAGAGGCGAACGGCCGGCATTGTACCCAATGCTGTTCGGCTCGACGTTTGTCCAGAGCGGTGTTACCCTTCTTGTACCGCTGGTCGAGGTAGTCTCGAAGTTCGTCGCCCTCAACCCACTTCTGGACGCCCAAGGTGAGGACCCAGAACTCAATACCGGTGACGGGCCGCCCACCGCTTCGGCGAGCCGCACGCATGCGATCGCGTTGGGCTGGCCCGGCATGAGGCGCCTCAACCCGAGTACCTGTTTGAGGAACCGGAAGAACAACGCGATCGATCGCGTTGAACAGGGCGTCGCGCTCGTACCCGCGTCCGCGACGTGCACGCATTCGGGTGTAACAGAGCCAGCAGGTGCAGAGCGCGTAGTGCGAGTATCGGAGCGCACGGTTCCGTTCGGTCCCGTGTCCTTGAGCAACTCGAACAACCGGCACGCTCGGGCGCGACGGATCACGTTTTCCGCTGGTGACCGGTCCGCGCCCGCCGTGCCCATGAGCGCCTCTCCACTTGGGCCACGTGGTGCTGCTATGCGGGTCCACGAACGCAACTTTCGAGCCGAACAGCATTGGGCTTACACCGGCCGTTCGCCTCGACGCCAACGGCGCGATCACGCGGTCGGTAGGGTTTCGCCGGGCTTCCGCAGCAGGTGCTGGCGCAGGTCCGCGACGCGGTGGCAGCACAGTTGCTCCATCACCTGCTTCAACTGGACCTTCAGCATGGCGATCGCGTGCTGACCGCCGGCCCGACCGAGGGCCGCGACCGAGTACATGAACGTCCGGCCCAGGAACGTGAAATCGGCGTCGCACGCCAGCGCGCGGGCGATGTCCGGTCCGCTCCGCAGCCCGCTGTCGATCATGATCCGGAGTTTACCGCGGTACTTCGCCGCAATCGGGGCCAGCGAGCGGATCGTCGATTCGCCCGCGTCCACCTGGCGCCCGCCGTGGTTCGACACGATGATCCCGTCGAGCCCGAGCCGGACCGCGGTTTCCGTGTCTTCCTCGCTCGCCACGCCCTTGAGCACCAGGTTGCCCTTCCAGCGGTCGCGGATCGGGGCGATCTTGGCCTCGTTCAGGCGCCCGGAGAACGTCGCGTTCATGTACGCGCCGAGCTGCTTCATGTTCAGGCCCTTGGGCATGTACTTCACCATCGTGGCGAAGTTCGGCGTGCCCTGTAGCAGCGTCCGCACCGCCCAGCTCGGGCGCCCGAAAATCTGGAGGATGTTGCGGAGCGTCATCCGCGGGGGCATCGCCAGCCCGTTACGGATGTCGCGCGGGCGGAAGCCGAACGTCGGGACGTCGCACAGCAGGACCAGCGTCTTGCACCCGGCGGCCTCGGCCCGGTTCAGGATATCGTCGCGGATCGCGTTGTCCGCGGGGTGGTAGAGCTGGTACCAGAACCGTCCGCCGGTGATCTCGCCGATCCGCTCGATGCTCGCCGTGGTGACGGTGCTGAGGATGAACGGGACGTTGTGCTCGGCGGCGGCGCGCGCGAGGATCTCCGGTGCGCCCGGCCAGATCAGCCCCTGGAGCCCGATCGGGGCGATGCCGAACGGGGCGTCGTACTCGTGGCCGAACAGCTCGGTCTTCAGGTTCGACGTGGTGTGCGGCGTCAGGTACAGCGGTTTCAGTTCGACCCGGCGCAGGTCGTCCGTGTTCTTGAACAGGTTCACGTCCTCGTTGCACCCGCCGTCGAGGTACTCGAACGCGAACCGCGGGGTCCGTTGTCGTGCGCGCTCGCGCAGGTCGTCGATCCCGGGGTAACTCGTGTGGTAGCTGAGATTCATGGGTCCGATGGCGTGGGAGATTCGGATTCCGGTGGGCCGGCACACGGTTCGCGCCGGGTCGCACAGCTAAACGTACAACTCTACCGTCGGAAGGGCATTCGGGCCGCGCGTTTCGGGTGCGAAGCGGGGCGCGGCCGGTGCCGGCGCTGATAGGGAAGGGCGGAGCCCGGGAACGGCTGCTGTGGTTTCTGAGACTTGTTCGCGAACCCGGGCGCTATAGAATCGGTCTTAGACACGACCGCCGCTTCTCGAAAGCGGTCGTTGGTTCGGGCCGCGTGGTGTTGATCTTCACGCGGCCGTTCCCGAGAATAGTGAGTGTCCTGGCGGGTGTTGGGCCGCGGAGCTGAAACACCAGATGTCTGCGAGGTACTTGGAAATAAGGCGTTCCGCTCGCGTAGCTCAGTGGTAGAGCAGCGGTTTTGTAAACCGCTGGTCGTGGGTTCAACTCCCTCCGCGAGCTTTTCACTGCTGGGATCGGTTCATACAATCGAGAGTGCTTGTAAAAGAGAATGGTGACGGTGATTCACGGGTAGGTGGCAGAGTGGTCAATTGCACCAGACTGTAAATCTGGCTCCTTCGGGATTCGGGGGTTCAAATCCCTCCCTACCCACTGATCGAACGCGGAGTGCGGATCGTAGATCGCGGAGTGAGAGCGTGAGCCGCGAGAGTTTGAAGCGAAAAGTGAAAGTGACCAGGCGAAGGCGAGGAGAGTGAATGGGCTTGCGGCGGTATGCTGGGTAGCTTTGGTATCTTGTTCCGCGTTTCTGACTCCGAGCTTCGCGATCCTTCGTGCGGGTGTAGCTCAGCGGTAGAGCTCTTGCCTTCCAAGCAAGATGTCGTGGGTTCAAATCCCATCGCCCGCTCTGGCCGGGAAACTGGAACGGGAAAAAGTTCAAAGGAAAGTTCAGCTCCCCGGTCGTCCGCCCCTTCACTTTTGGTCCGAACCTTTTACCCTGTACCTGGGTATTGCTGCTGTAGCTCAGTTGGTAGAGCACCTCCTTGGTAAGGAGGAGGTCATGGGTTCAAGTCCCATCAGCAGCTCTCTCGGACCGAAACGGGAAGACGGCCGTTCGGCCGCGACCCCTGCAACCACCACGTTAAACCGTCGAGGAGTGAGGAGCGATGGCTAAGGGGACATTCGAGCGCACCAAGCCGCACGTCAACGTCGGGACGATCGGTCACATCGACCACGGCAAAACGACCACGACCGCTGCGATCATGGCTCGTAACGCGTATGTGAACAAGATCAAAGAGTTCAAGACCTACGCGGAAATCGCGAAGGGCGGGATCGTTCGCGACGCGAACAAGACCGTCACCATCGCTGTGTCCCACGTCGAGTACGAGTCCAACGATCGCACCTACGCGAACAAGGACGCCCTGCCGTACAAGGATCTGCTCGACTACCCGGGTGCGGACACTCTCGACTACTCGCAGACGATCAAGGGCCGACACTACGCCCACATCGACTGCCCCGGCCACGCCGACTACATCAAGAACATGATCACCGGCGCCGCCCAGATGGACGCCGCTATCCTCGTGGTCGCCGCCGACGACGGCCCCATGCCCCAGACCCGCGAGCACATTCTGCTCGCCAAGCAGGTCGGCGTGCCGAATATCGTCGTGTACCTCAATAAGTGCGACAAGGCCGACCCGGAACTCATCCCGCTCGTCGTGATGGAGCTCCGCGACCTGCTCAACAAGTACGAGTTCAAGGGCGATGATATCCCGATCGTGTTCGGTCGCTCGAAGGAAGCTCTCGAAAATGCGACCTCGGAAAACCCGGGCTCGCTCTCGATCGATGCCCTGATGTTCGCGCTCGACACCTATGTGCCGCTCCCGCAGCGCGAAGAAGACAAGCCGTTCCTCATGTCGATCGAAGACGTGTTCTCGATCAAGGGCCGTGGCACCGTGGCGACCGGGCGCGTCGAGCGCGGCACCGCGAAGGTCGGCGACGAAGTCGAGATCATCGGGCTCCGCAAGGACAACGTGAAGACGGTGCTCACCGGCATCGAAATGTTCCAGAAGACGCTCGAAAAGGCCATCGCAGGCGACAACGTCGGGGCGCTGCTCCGCGGGATCGATCGCGACGGGATCGAGCGCGGTCAGGTGCTCGCCAAGCCGGGCAGCATCACCCCGCACACCAAGTTCGAGGCCAACATCTACGTGTTGTCCAAGGACGAAGGCGGGCGCCACACGCCGTTCTTCAAGGGCTACAAGCCGCAGTTCTACTTCCGCACCACGGACGTGACCGGTTCGATCACGCTGCCGGCGGAAGTCGAAATGTGCATGCCCGGTGACAACGTGAAGATCACCGTCGAGCTGATGGACGGCATGCCGGTCGCTATGGACGAAGGGCTCCGCTTCGCGATCCGCGAAGGCGGCAAGACCGTCGGCTCCGGCGTCGTGACGAAGATCATTGCCTGATTTGGGGAGCCGTTGGCTCCGGTAGCAAGTTGATCGGGGCGGCGAGATCGGTTGGTGCCGCCGTCCCTTATGAATTAACTGCGTGTTGCCGGTGCCAAGTGGCTCTACGAGCGTAGCTCAACGGTAGAGCAACGGTTTCCAAAACCGTCGGTTGGGGGTTCAAATCCCTCCGCTCGTGCTGTCTCGGGTGCCGGCGGTCTCTCGGTGCCCGAAGCGCAAACGCAGTCGATACGCAACCGGCCGCCGAACAGGGAAGAATACCCGGTTCAGCGGCCGGTTGGCTCATGTGGACCGGTTCGGCTCGCACTTAGTTCCAAGTGGTTCCAAGGCGAGACGCGAACGAAATACGCCCGTTCCCGTTGCGATTGTGCCGCACACGCAAGTGGGGGACGTACCCAAGACGGGATGGAGAGGACGGAGCATGGCGACCGCTGTTGAACCCAGTTCCGTGCCCAGTACGCCGGGCCAAACGCTGAGCCTGCCGATCGCGAGCCTCCTGGGTGCGATCTACGTGTGCGCGGCGCTCGCGATCGTGTTCTACCTGATCCCGGTGACGTGGGCCGAGTACGTGACGCCGAGCCTGGCCAACCGGCCGGCGGACTACTTGTTCTGGTTCATCGCCGAGTGCGCCGCGCTGGTGGCGCTGGTGTGGTTCGGCGGGAAGATCGCGGGCGACGCCCCGAAGGGCGTGCACGGCGGCATCTTCCTGATGATCTCCGCGGTCATTACGATCTTCTTCCTGGCCCGCGCATTCGCAATGAACATCGACGGGCCGGCGGGGATGGCGATCAGCGGGCTGGTTGTTGCCGGGCTCGCGTACCTCGCCGCGCGGTTCTTTGCCGGCCCGACCGGGAAGCGGTGGATGGTCGCACTGGAAGAGCAGGGGTGGTTCTCCTCGCACCAGTACAAGCGGTCGCTCGGCGTGAAGGTTCGGCGCCTCACCATTCTCGGTATCCTGCTCGTCGGTGGCTCGGGTGCGTGGTCGCTCTACGTGAACGGTCTGGTCCCGACGCAGATGTTGCTCGCAATGCCGTTCGGCATCCAGCCGATCCCGCTGATGAACGGGTTCCTGCTGAGCATCGGTGCGAAAGTCGTGGTGCTCGTGCTCATTATCGCGGTGACGCTGTGGGTCGGGTTCCGGTCGGTGAACGTACCCGATTTCGCCGAGTTTCTCATCGCGACCGAAGCGGAAATGAACAAAGTATCCTGGTCCACCCGCAAGCGGTTGGCCCAGGATACCGTCGTGGTGCTCATCACCACGCTTATGATGACACTGTTCCTGCTCGCCGTTGACCTCTTTTGGGGCTGGCTGTTGAGCCGCAACACGGTCGGGGTGCTCCCGGCTCGGCCGACCAACGCGGACAAGGGCGCGCAGGTCCAACAAGAACAGAAGTGGTAACGCGGGACCGCGAGGCGGCCGAGGGCCGATTCAACATGATTGAAGACACCGACGACGTCCCCGCGACCAACGAACCGGAACCCGCAGCCCCGGTCGTTGATGCGCACTCGAACGACACCGTTTCTGCCCCCGCGCCCGCCGAAAGCGAGACGCGGGATCTGATCGAGTCGGGCGATTCGTCTGACGGAAGTGCCGCCGAGTCCGAGGTGGCTCCGGAAGTAGCCGAAGAGTCCCAACCGACCAAGAAGCCGCGGCCGGCTAAAAAGTCCGAGGAAGACGAAGAGCCCGAGCCGGTGGCGGCCGCGTCGGACGATGACGACGACGAGCCCGCCGAACCGGTGCCCGAAAACAAGAAAAAGTGGTACGCGATCAAGGTCCAGAGCGGGCGCGAAGATACGATCAAGGCCGCGATTCTTCGTAAAGTCGCGATCGAAGGGCTGGAAGAATATTTCGGCCAGATCATGATCCCCTACGAAGAGGTGATCGAGAAGAAGGCGGTCAAGGTCAAGGACAAGAAGACCGGCGACACCGTGACGGTGGAGCGGAAGGTCACTCGCAAGCGCAAGAAGTTTCAGGGGTACCTGTTCGCGGAACTGGAATTTAACGACCGCATCCTGTACCTGTTCCGCGAAACGAGCGGGGTCGGGGACTTCCTGAACCTGCGCAACAAGCCCAACGAGCCGCCGACCCCGGAGCCGATGTCGGACCAGGAGGTCCAGCAGATGCTCACCGGCGAGAAGCAGGCCGGGGTGGACAACAAGGGCAAGAAGATCAAGATCGAGTTCGAGAAGGGCGACCGCGTGCGCATCCGCGAGGGCTCCTTCGCGAACTCCGAGGGCGAAGTCACCGCGATCAGTGAGCCGAAGGATCCGACCGACGCCCCGAAGATCACGGTGGTCGTCACGTTCTGGGGCCGGCCGCTGCCGGTGGAACTCGAATACTGGCAGGTTGCCAAGGTGTAGCGCGAGGCGCACCGGGTTGACGTAATTGTGGACGCCGCCCGGCGCCGGCACTACAACAGTTAATTCTTCAAAGACCATCCGTTCCAGGTGCAGCAATGGCGAAGCAGGTGACGGGCCAAGTGAAGCTCCAGTGCCCCGGCGGGTCGGCAACCCCGGCACCGCCCGTCGGCCCGGCGCTCGGTGCCCACGGCGTGAACATCGGTATGTTCGTCAAGCAGTTCAACGACAAGACGAACAAGCCCGAAATGAAGGGCCTGATGCTGCCGGTGGTCATCACCGTGTACTCGGACAAGAGCTTCGAGTTCAAAATCAAGAGCCCGCCCGCCGCGATCCTGCTGAAGCTCGCGGCCAAGATCCCGCACGCGAAGAAGGCGGGCAAGGAAGTGATCCCGGCCGACTCGAAGAAGGGCGGCAAGTACAAGGGCTTCACCGTCACCAAGAAGCAGGTGAAGGACATCGCCACGCAGAAGCAGGCCGACCTGAACGCGAGCGACGTCGATCACGCGGCCCGGATCATCGAAGGCACCGCCCGCAGCATGGGCATCACGGTGGTCGAGTAACTCTCCCGCCCGATCGCGTTTCGGATCGCGTTTCGGATCACGCAGGTCGCTGTCAAGAGAAAAACGGCGTGTCGCCGTTGCCAACACTTGTTTGGTGTTGTAATCGTTATCTTCTCACTTACCGCCGCGCTCAGGTGCGGCGGAAGGGGTCGTAGTCGCGATTCGCGATGAGCCCCGACACGAGAGGTTTTGGAGTTATGGCAAACGACAAAGAACCCGCACCGGCGGGCGATCCCGTAGTCGCTCCGGCGCCGGCGGAAGCCGCCGCTGCTGCCCCGGTCTCCGCCCCACCGGGGGCGAGAAGAAGGCCGCCGACGCGATTGATACCCCGAAGGTCAAGAAGAAACCCGGCGTCCCGCCGCGCCGCGGGAAGAAGCTCCGCAACCACCTCAAGAACGTGGAAAAGAAGCTCCACGACGCCGGCCCGGTTAGCGTGAAGCAGGCGGTCGCCGAACTCAAGAAACTCAAGCGCGCGAAGTTCGACGAAACGGTCGAGATCCACATCAACCTCGGCATCGACCCGACGCAATCGGACCAGATGGTGCGCGGCGCCATTCCGCTGCCCCACGGGATCGGGAAGAGCGTCCGCGTTGCGGTGTTCTGCCAGGGCGACAACGTCGAGAAGGCGAAGGCCGCCGGTGCGGACGTGGTCGGTGGTGCGGACCTCGTCGAGAAGGTGCAGAAGCAGAACTTCCTCGACTTCGACGTGGCCCTCGCGTCGCAGGACATGATGGGTCAGGTGTCGCGCCTCGGTAAGGTGCTCGGGCCGCGCGGCCTGATGCCGACCCCGAAGGCCGGCACCGTGGTCCCGGCCACCGGCGACCTCGCGAGCGTGGTCCGCGAGTTCAAGGCGGGTAAGGTCGAGTACCGGTCGGACAAGACCGGGCAGATTCACGCGGGCGTCGGCAAGATGAGCTTCGACGAGCAGAAGCTGGTCGAGAACATCAACGTGTTCGTCGAACAGATCCGCTCGGTCAAGCCGTCCGGGGTCAAGGGTAACTTCATCAACGGGGTCGTCCTTTCGGCCACCATGTCGGCGGGCATCCGGCTGACGGTCTGAGTTGTGTTCGCGTTTAGTGTTTGGTCCCTCGCGCTGGGATAGAGGTTCGGGGCGGAGTCGCCCCGCGACGCTCCCGGGCAGGGGCCGAGGCTAAGCACCCCACACCGACACCAAACACGAGCCAACTGCGAGTCCACAATGAGCAAGAAGATCAAAGAGCTGGAGCTGAACGATCTCCGCAAGACGTTCAAGGGCGTGCGGGACTTCGTCCTGCTGGAGCCGCTGAAACTCGACTCCGCCGCGGACTACACGCTGCGGAAGAACCTGCGCGACAAGAAGGTTCGCGTGAAGATGGTCAAGAACAGCTTCGTGAAGAAGGTGTTCGACGAGAACGGGATGAAGGTCGATCCGGGTTCCGGCCCGACGCTCCTGTGTTGGGGCGCGGACAGCCCGAAGGCGCTCGGCACCGCGGTCGACGCGGTCCTGAAGCAGCTCCGCCCCGATCCCAAACTGCCCGAGAAGGTCAAGGCGAAGACCGGGATCGCCGACGGCGAACTGATGCCGCTGGACCAGCTCAAGGTCATCCCGACTCGCCAGGAGGCGATCGGCGACGTGCTCAACGCGCTGCTCAGCGCCGGCTCCTCGATCGTGGGTGCGCTGACCGGTCCGGCGACCCAACTGGCCGGCATCCTGAAGGCCATCGAAGAGAAGGGCGAAGGCGCTCCGGCCCCGGCCGCGGGCTGAACCCGCGAGTCGTGACCGCTGTCTGTAGTTGTCCGGGGCGGTGCCCCGAATTCGGAAAATACAGCCCTCAAAGGCTGAAGAATAAAACGAAGCCCGGTAGTACCCGGGCTTTAACCCGACCAGCTATTACGCTCCTAGCCGGACCGCTTCACCCGGCGCTGTTTTAAAGGAACTGAGACATGGCATCTGTTACCGAACTCGGCGACCAACTCGCGGGCCTCACCATCGCGCAAGCCGTCGAACTGAAGAACTACCTGAAGGAAAAGTACCAGATCGAACCCGCCGCTGGCGGCGTGATGGTTGCTCCTGGTGGTGCCGCTGGCGGTGCTGCTCCGGCTGAAAAGGCCGCTGAGCCGACCGAGTTCAACGTCATCCTCGACAGCTTCGCCGACAAGGTGAAGACGATTAAGGTCGTCCGCGAACTGACCGGCCAGGGGCTGGGCGAAGCCAAGGCGACCGTTGAAGGCGCGCCGAAGGCCATCAAGGAAAACGTGGACAAGAAGACCGCTGAAGATGTGAAGAAGAAACTGGAAGAAACCGGCGCGAAGGTCACCATCAAGCCGGCCGGCTAAGCAGAAACCGCGTTCCACTCGTAATGAGTGGGCGTTTTTGGCAGACTGCAAAAAAAATGCCCAGGTGGGGTGACTTTTCTGTCCCGCCTGGGTATTATTATTGTATGGCGGGTTTCCCGCTTTCGCTCTGTTACGACCCTAGCGTTCCCGCTCCGCTCTCTTCCTCACATGATGTGTACGAAGCGGGTGAAGTGGGGCGATTCCGCGTAGCCAGTGGTGAAAATGCACACAACCCACTCGCTTCGATGTGTCGTACCTTCTCGATTCAACACCATGCCGATGCCCGTTGACGTCCCTCATCCGAACCCGGCAGCTATTGTGGCGGGTCTGTATGGGGGAGTCGTATTTTCTGTGCCCCCGATAGGTGCGACTCGCGCCGGGGCCGCCTACATCGTCACTCAATAACGCCCGCTGCTCAACGACGCAAGGCCCGTTGCCACCAGGGGCGACGGTGGCCCATACGTCGTGCCATCGTTTCAACCTGGGTAAGGAGCACACCGATGCCGATCCCGGCCCAGCGGATCATTACGCCGGATACCGTTCGTAACTTCGGTCGTTTCGGCGATGCCGTGGACGTCCCGGACCTCACCGACGTGCAGACTCGGTCCTATGACCGGTTCCTGCAACTCGATGCGTCTTACGACCGGCGCACGCATACCGGACTCGAAGGTGTGCTGCAAGAAATTTTCCCCATCGAGAGCTACGACAAGCGCATCTCGCTCGAGTACCTGCGGTACGAACTCGGCAAGCCGCGCTACGACGCGGACGAGTGCCGCCAGTTGCGCCTCACCTACGGGCGCCCGTTCCGCGTGTGGCTCCGGCTCCGCAAGA
This sequence comes from Gemmata massiliana, assembly GCA_000531095.1. Taxonomy (GTDB): domain Bacteria; phylum Planctomycetota; class Planctomycetia; order Gemmatales; family Gemmataceae; genus Gemmata; species Gemmata massiliana. The sequence goes on from HG799467.1 coordinate 487,544, forward strand.
CCGAGGGCGAGCCCGTCGAGGAAGAAGTCTACCTCGGCGACATGCCCATCATGATCGGGGGCGGCGAGTTCATTATTAACGGCGCCGAGCGCGTCGTCGTATCTCAGTTGCACCGCTCGCCCGGCGTAGACTTCGTCGTCACCCGCGAAGCCGACAAGGACCTCCACTCCTGCCGCATCATCCCGGAGCGCGGGAGCTGGATCGAGATCAACGCGACCAAGAAGGACACGCTCGGGGTCCGCATCGACCAGTCGGGCAAGTTCTCCGCGGTGACGCTCCTGCGGGCGATGGACCCGGCGTATTCCACGACGTCGAGCATCATCAAAGAGTTCTTCGGTGACGCCATCGAAACGGTGAAGCTCAACGCGAAAGAGGCGCGCGGCAAGCTCGTGGGCGACCCCGACGCCAACGTGATGCCGTACATCGCGGTGGAGGACGTGATCGACCCGGAGAACGGCGAGGTGTACCTCGACGCGGGCAAGCCGTTCACGTCCGACAAGTTCGACAAGATCTCGGTGACGCAGGTCGGCTCCGTTCAAGTGATGCCGTACCCGAAGGACCCGATCATTCTCAACGCGATCGCCGAGGACGTCGGCACCGCGGTCGATTCCAAGGACTCTCACGAAGGCGCGCTGCTCAAGATCTACCAGCGCCTCCGCCCGGGTAACCCGCCGCAGCTCGAAAAGGCCAAGGAACTCTTCAAGGAGAAGTTCCAGGACGCGAACCGCTACCGCCTCGGGCGCGTCGGCCGGTTCCGCATCAACCGGAAGTTCGACCAAACTGTCGCCGAAACGGAGATGACGCTCCGCAGCGTCGACTTCGTGAACTCGGTGAAGTACCTGCTCGACCTGCGAGCCGGTAAGGGCCACGTGGACGACATCGACCACCTGGGCAACCGGCGCCTGCGGACCATCGACGAACTGGCCGCCGACGAACTCCGCAAGGGGTTCCTCAAACTGCGCCGCACGGTGCAGGAGCGCATGGCGATCCGCGACCAACAGGACATGAGCCCGCGGTCGCTCATCAACCCCAAGAGCGTCAGCGCCGCGATCGAGTACTTCTTCGGCCGGTCCGAACTGTCGCAGGTCGTGGACCAGACGAACCCGCTCGCGCAGCTCACGCACGAACGGCGCCTCTCGGCCCTCGGGCCGGGCGGTTTGAACCGGAAGCGCGCGGGCTTCGAGGTCCGCGACGTCCACATCTCGCACTACGGCCGCATCTGCCCGATCGAGACGCCGGAGGGGACGAACATCGGTCTCATCTCGTCGCTCTCGATCTACGCCGAGATCGACGAGTACGGGTTCCTCATCACGCCGTACAAGAAGGTCCACAGCAAGAAGTTGACCGACGAGGTCGTGAAGCTCCGGGCCGACGAAGAGGCCGACGCGGTGCTGGCCCCGGCCGACACCCCGACCGAGGGCGACAAGGTCACCGCGGACCGCGTCAGCGGCCGGCAGAGCGGCGAACTGATGATGATCCCGGCCGAGAAGGTCGAGTACATCGACGTCTCGCCGAAGCAGATGGTCGGCGTCTCCGCCGGGCTGATCCCGTTCTTGGAGCACGACGACGCGAACCGCGCGCTCATGGGTTCCAACATGCAGCGCCAGGCGGTGCCGCTGTTGATCCCGGAACCGCCGCTCGTGTCCACCGGGCTGGAGATCGACGTCGCGCGTCACTCGGGGATGCTCGTGCGCGCCCAGGAAGACGGCACGGTGGTGTTCGTGGACGCCGAGCGCATCAAGCTCGAGGAGAAGGACAAGATCGTCCGCGAGTACGTGCTCCGCAAGTACCACGGCCTCAACGAGCGCACGTGCTTGAACCAGAAGCCCATCGTGCGGATGGGGCAGAAGGTTAAGAAGAACGAGATCATCGCCGACGGGGCCGCGACCAAGAGCGGGGAGCTCGCGCTCGGGCGCAACGTGCTGGTCGCGTTCATGTCCTGGGAGGGGTACAACTTCGAGGACGCGATCATCATCTCGGAGCGCCTCGTCAAGAACGACACGTACACCTCGATCCACATCGAGGAGTTCGACATCGAGATCCGCGAGACGAAGCTCGGGAAGGAAGAGTTCACGCGCGACATCCCGAACGTCTCGCCGAAGGCGCTCGCGAACCTGGACGAGCACGGCGTGGTCCAGATCGGTACCTACGTGCGCCCCGGCGACATCCTCGTGGGCAAGGTGTCGCCCAAGTCGCGGTCCGAACTGACCCCGGAAGAGAAGCTCCTGCACGCGATCTTCGGGCGCGCCGGTGAGGACGTGAAGAACGACTCGCTCGAGGTGCAGTCCGGTACGGAAGGGCTCGTCATCGCCGCGCACCGGTTCAGCCGGCGGGCGCACATGACCGAGGACGAGAAGAAGCAAATCGACAAGGAACGTAAGGACATCGAGACGCAGTTCAACAAGAAGATCGCGGAGCAGTTCCGCGAGTTCGTGAAGGCGCTCGAAGAGGTGCTCGACAAGAAGGAATTGAAGGATCCCAACACGGGCAAGCAGCTCGCGTCCGACAAGGACGACAAGGTGGTCGCGGAGCAGGCGAAGGAGTTCAAGCTCGAGAAGCTCGACATCCGCACGCCGGACAGCCAGAAGAAGGCCCACAAGATCTACGGGCGCCACTGGGAGCGCATCCAGTTCTTCATCGACGAGCAGGAGCGCAAGCTCAACTCGCTCAACCGCGGGGACGAACTGCCCAGCGGCGTGCAGCAGATGGTGAAGGTCTACGTCGCGACCAAGCGCGTGATCTCGGTCGGCGACAAGATGGCCGGGCGCCACGGGAACAAGGGCGTCATCTCGAAGGTGCTGCCCGAAGAGGACATGCCGTTCCTCAAGGACGGTACCCCGGTGGACATCCTCCTGAACCCGCTCGGCGTGCCGAGCCGTATGAACGTGGGCCAGATCCTCGAGACCCACCTCGGGTACGCCGCCGCGAAGCTCAAGTTCAAGGCGGTCACCCCGGTGTTCGACGGCGCGACCGAGGAGGAAATCAAGTCCTCGCTCGAAGAGGCCGGCATCCCGACGACCGGCAAGAGCGTGCTGTACGACGGGCGCACCGGCGAGGCGTTCGACCAGCCGGTCACGGTCGGGTACATCTACATGCTCAAGTTGCACCACCTTGTTGATGACAAGGTACACGCGCGGGCGACCGGGCCGTACTCGCTCATCACGCAGCAGCCCCTGGGCGGTAAGGCCCGGTTCGGCGGGCAGCGGTTCGGTGAGATGGAAGTGTGGGCGCTCGAGGCCTACGGCGCCGCGTACATCCTCCAGGAGCTGCTCACGGTCAAGAGCGACGACGTGGAGGGGCGCACGAAGATCTACGAGAGCATGGTGAAGGGCGAGAACACGCTGGAGGCCGGCACCCCCGCCAGCTTCGACGTGCTCACGCACGAGATCCGCGGCCTCGGATTGAACATGTGCCTGGAAAAGAAGCGGGTGTAAGCGCCGCGCCGTTTTGACCCTGTAAGGGTCGGACTCCTCAGCCCAGGGCAACGCCCTGGGCCGCCGCGCCGATCAACCTCCTCGGACCCAGGGCGTTGCCCTGGGCTGAGGAGTTTCAGCCCTCCGGGCTGAACACTGAATACACGACTCCTGCCGCAAAGGGGATTCGATATGAGCACCGCCGCGAACAACAACAAGAACGCCGACGCTTCCGAGGGCACGAGCTACGAGCGGATCAACGACTTCGGGGCCGTGCGCATCTCGCTCGCCAGCCCGCAGGACATCCACTCGTGGTCCCACGGCGAGGTGAAGAAGCCGGAAACGATCAACTACCGCACGTACCGCCCGGAAAAGGACGGGCTGTTCTGCGAGAAGATCTTCGGGCCGGAAAAGGACTGGGAGTGCTCCTGCGGCAAGTACCGCGGGATGAAGTACAAGGGCATGATCTGCGACCGGTGCGGCGTGAAGGTCACGCACTCGCGCGTGCGCCGCAAGCGCATGGGCCACATCCAGCTCGCCGCGCACGTGGTCCACATCTGGTTCTTCAAGGCCATGCCGTCCCGCCTCGGGACGCTCCTGGACATGAAGACCACGAACCTGGAAAAGATCATCTACTTCCAGGACTACGTCGTCATCAACCCGGGCGACACCGAGGTCACCAAGCTCAAGGAGCGCGAGCTGCTCAACGAGGAGCAGTACAAGGAGAAGCGCGGCGAGCACGGCGACATGTTTGAAGTGGACATGGGCGCCGAGGCGATCAAGAAGCTCCTCGAGCGCCTCGACCTCGTGAAGCTCTCGGTGGACCTGCGCGAGCGCCTCGACAAGGAAGTGGCCCGCGGCGAGAAGAAGTCCAAGCAGCGCGAGAAGGAACTGGTCAAGCGCCTCAAGACGGTCGAGGCCCTGCGCGACAGCTCCAACAAGTGCGAGTGGATGGTGCTCGAGTGCATCCCGGTCATCCCGCCGGACCTGCGGCCCCTCGTGCTCCTCGACTCGGGCAACTTCGCGACCAGCGACCTGAACGACCTGTACCGCCGCATCATCAACCGGAACAACCGGCTCAAGAAGCTCGTCGACCTCAACGCGCCGGAAGTCATCATCCGCAACGAGAAGCGGATGCTCCAGCAGTCCGTGGACGCGCTGTTCGACAACAATCGGTGCAAGCGCCCGGTGCTCGGCAGCAGCAACCGCCCGCTGAAGTCCCTCACGGACATGATTAAGGGTAAACAGGGCCGGTTCCGCGAGAACCTGCTCGGCAAGCGCGTCGACTACTCCGCGCGGTCCGTGATCGTCGTCGGCCCGGAACTCAAACTGCACCAGTGCGGGCTCCCGAAGAAGATCGCGCTCGAGCTGTTCCAGCCGTTCATCATCCGGCGCCTCAAGGAGCTGAACCACGCGGACACGATCAAGTCCGCGAAGAAGATGCTCGAGCGCAAGGACGACGTGGTGTGGGACATCCTCGAAGAGGTGACCCGGAGCCACCCGGTCATGCTCAACCGGGCGCCGACGCTCCACCGGATGGGTATCCAGGCGTTCGAGCCGGTGCTCATCGAAGGGAACGCGATTCGCATCCACCCGCTCGTGTGCAAGGGCTTCAACGCCGACTTCGACGGCGACCAGATGGCCGTCCACCTGCCGCTCTCGATCGAGGCGCAGGTCGAGGCGACCGTGCTGATGATGTCCACGAACAACATCTTCAGCCCCGCGAACGGGAACCCGATCATCACGCCGTCCCAGGACATCGTGATGGGGTGCTACTACCTCACCGCGAGCCGCGGGGCCGAGGACGAGGCGGTCGAGGCCGGCGACGGGATGGTGTTCCACAGCCCGCTCGAACTGTTCCGCGCGCACGCCGAGCACAAGCTCGGGATGCACGCGAAGGTCCGCGTGCGCATGCCGATCGAGAAGAAGGTCATCAGCGAGGTGAAGGACGAGAAGGGCAACCCGCGGGCCGAGGAGCTGCCGCGCAAGCCCAACGGCCTGGTGCGCACCACCGTCGGCCGGGTCATCTTCAACGACATCCTGCACCCGAAGATGGCGTTCTACGACCTGCCGCTGTCGAGCAAGCACCTGAGCCGCATCATCGCGGACTGCTACCAGGTGCTGGGCCGGCGCGAGACCATTTCGCTGCTCGACCGGATGAAGGAGACCGGGTTCCGCCAGGCCACGCGGAGCGGCCTCTCGTTCGCCGCGAGCGACCTGCGCACCCCCGACAACAAGGAAGGCGTGCTCAAGGACAAGGACAAGGAAGTCGAGAAGGTCCGCAAGAACTTCGACCGCGGGATCATCACCGAGACCGAGCGCTACAACAAGGTGATCGACTTGTGGATGGAGGCCCGCGACCTCATCACCAAGAAGATGATGACGGACCTCCGGGACGACCGGCGCAAGGACCAGGTGACGGGCAAGGAGGTGCCGTACCTCAACCCGATTTACCTGATGGCCCACTCCGGTGCCCGTGGCGGTATCGAGCAGATCCGCCAGTTGGCCGGTATGCGTGGCCTCATGGCCAAGCCGAGCGGGGCGATCATCGAGACGCCCATCAAGTCGAACTTCCGCGAGGGCCTCACGGTGCTGGAGTACTTCTCCAGTACGCACGGCGCGCGTAAGGGCCTGGCCGACACCGCGCTCAAGACGGCCGACTCCGGGTACCTCACCCGTAAGCTGGCCGACGTCGCCCAGAACGTCGTCATCACGATGCACGACTGCGGGACGACGAAGGGCATCAGCAAGGGCGTGATGTACAAGGGCGACGAGATCGACCGGTCGCTGTCGGACGCGATCCGCGGGCGCGTGAGCCGCAACTCGATCCCGAACCCGACGACCGGGAGCGAGATCCTCGCCGAGAACGAGATGATCACCCCGGGGAAGGCGAAGGAGCTGGAGAAGCTCGGGATCGACAAGATCACCGTGCGCAGCCCCATGACGTGCGAGGCCCCGCTCGGCGTGTGCCGGCTGTGCTACGGCATGGACCTCGCGACCGGCTCCATCGTCGAGGACGGGATGGCGGTCGGGATCATCGCGGCCCAGTCGATCGGTGAACCGGGTACACAGCTCACGATGCGGACGTTCCACATCGGTGGTGCGGCCCAGTCGCGCGGGAACGTCGGCGACAACGAGCACAAGACCAAGAAGGGCGGGATCGTCCAGTTCGAGCGGATCACGGTCGTCACCAACGACGAGGGCAAGAACATCGCCCTCGCCCCGCGCACCGGTGAGGTCGTCATCATCCGCGGTAAGGACATCGCCGAGCGGTACGGCGTGCCGCACGGGGCCGAGTTGCTCGTCACCGAGGGGCAAGAGGTACCGGCGACCACGGCGCTGGTGCGGTGGGACCCGCACTCGGTACCGCTCATCGCCGAAGAGTCCGGGATCGTCCGGTTCAAGGACATCAAGGAAGGCGTGACGGTGCGCCGCGAGATCGACCGCGCCACGGGCGTCGAGCGGCTCACCATCATGGAGCACAAGGGCGACCTGCACCCGCAGATCATCGTCGAGACCGGGAAGGGCAAGGACGACCGGGTGTACTACATCCACGAGCGCGCGAACCTTCAGGTGGTCAACGGCCAGAAGGTGTCGGCCGGGTCCATGCTCGCCAAGACTCCCCGCGAGGTGTCGCAGACGCAGGACATCACCGGCGGTCTGCCCCGGGTCACGGAACTGTTCGAGGCCCGGCGCCCGCGCAACCCCGCGGTCATGGCCGAGGTCGCGGGCCGGGTCCGCATCGACCCGACCCGGAAGCGCGGCAAGCGCATCATCGAGGTCATCCAGGAAACCGAGGACGGGAAGTCGCTCGGCTCGGCCCGCGAGCACCTGGTCCCGGCCAGCGCCCACATCCGGGTCCACCCGAGCGAGTACGTGAAGGAGGGCGACCCGCTCGTTCACGGGCCGCTCGTCCCGCACGACATCCTGAAGATCCGCGGCGAGCAGGAGGTCCAGGAGTACCTGGTCCGCGAGGTGCAGTCGGTGTACCGGTCCCAGCGCGTGGACATCGACGACAAGCACATCGAGATCATCGTCGCGCAGATGCTCCGCAAGGTGAAGGTGACCCGCACCGGCGACACGGGGCTCCTGCCCGGCGCGGTGATGGACAAGTTCGCCTTCGATGAGGTGAACCGCCGGCTCACCGAGGAGTGCGTGAAGGTGGTCAACGCGGGCGACACGACCCTGGTCGCCGGGCGCGTGTACAGTCGCGAGGCGTTCGACGAAGAGCGGGTGCTGATCGAGAAGGACAAGAAGAAGCAGCAGCCGACCTTCACGATCCCCGAACAGGCCGACCGCGAGGTCCAGTTGCTCGGGATCACGAAGGCCGCGGTCCAGTCGGACAGTTTCATCAGCGCCGCGAGCTTCCAGGAAACGACGAAGGTGCTGACCGAGGCCGCGCTCGCCAGCAAGGTCGACTACCTCGTCGGCCTGAAGGAGAACGTGATCCTCGGGCACCTGATCCCGGCCGGTACCGGGTTCAAGACGCACCAGGAGGCCGAGGTCAAGATCAACGTCCCGGGCGGCGGGTTCCCGGCCCCGGCGCTGACCGAGGCGGACGTGCCGCCGGCCCCGGAATCCACGGGCGCCTGAGTTCGAGCGCGCGGAATTCGGGGCGCGGAACTGAAGACAAAAAGCCCGTTGGTTCGGGTCTCGTTCGCCCCGCGTTCCGAATTCCGCGTTTCGCGCTTTTTTAAATGGGGGCCTTCCCGCTCGCGAGCGGGACGCTAACATACTTATTCCCGTTCGGCCGCCGCCGACGGTTGAACAGGACCAGACGAATGCCGACGATTAACCAACTGATCAAAAGCCCGCGTCAACCGCAGCGCTCGAAGCCCAAGCACCCGGCCATGCAGGGGTGCCCGCAGAAGCGCGGCGTGTGTACGGTCGTCAAGACGATGACCCCGAAGAAGCCGAACTCGGCGCTCCGGAAGGTGGCCCGTGTCCGGCTCTCGAACGGCATCGAAGTGACCGCGTACATCCCCGGTGAGGGGCACAACCTGCAAGAGCACTCGATCGTGCTCGTCCGCGGCGGTCGCGTCCGCGACTTGCCGGGCGTGCGGTACCACATCGTCCGCGGCGTGCTCGACTCGCAGGGCGTGCAGGACCGGAAGCAGGCCCGCTCGAAGTACGGTACGAAGAAGGAAGGCAAGTAAACCCGCACCGTCGCAGGTCTTAAAGTCGAAAGTCACGGGGTCGGAACCGGCCGCTGACGCTTCTGGACTTTACGACTGCCCGACCTTACGACTTTCGACTGAGAAACATGGGCTCCAAAACACGCACGGCCAGCTACGACAAACTCGCACCGGACACCCGCTACGGGTCGCTCCTGTTGAGCAAGTTCATCAACTGCCTGATGCACGACGGCAAGAAGTCCGTCGCGACGCGGGTGGTGTACGACGCGCTCGACCAGATCAAGAAACGCATGCCGGACGTCGACCCGATCCAGGTCTTCACCGAGGCCCTGGGGAACGTCAAGCCGTCGCTCGAAGTGCGCTCGCGGCGCGTCGGCGGGGCCAACTACCAGGTGCCGATGCAGGTGAAGCCGAAGCGGGCCGAGAGCCTCGCGATCCGGTGGATCCTGGCGGCGATCCGCGCGAAAGCGGGCCGCCCGACGCACCTGCGGCTCGCCGAAGAACTCATGGCCGCCTTCCAGCGCCAGGGCGAAGCGATGAGCAAGCGCGAACAGACCATCAAGATGGCCGAAGCGAACAAGGCGTTCAGCCACTTCGCTTGGTGATTTGATTGGCCAGCTATCAGTGGTCAGTGATCGGCGCCGCGAACCCGGCACCGGTCACTGACCACTTTCCTTTTGTCCGCTCTGGCTCTGTAAACTGAGAACTGGGAACCGGGAACCGAACACGGGTGTCGTCATGGCCAAGAATACGGGTGTTGACCTGACCCGCGTGCGGAACCTCGGGGTCATCGCGCACATCGACGCGGGCAAGACCACGACCACCGAGCACCTGCTGTACTACGCCGGCGCCAAGCACAAGCTCGGCGGCGTCGACGAGGGCACGACCGACACCGACTACGACCCCGAAGAACAGGCCCGCGGGATCACGATTTACTCCGCGTGCGTGCCGTTCGAGTGGGCCGGGCACACCATCAACCTGATCGACACCCCGGGGCACGTCGACTTCACGGCAGAAGTCGAGCGCTCGCTCCGCGTGCTCGACGGCGCGGTGGTCGTGTTCGACGGGCAGAAGGGCGTGGAGGCCCAGTCCGAAACGGTGTGGCGCCAGGCGAACCGCTACGGCGTCCCGCGCATGGTGTTCGTCAACAAGATGGACGTCGTGGGCGCGAACTTCGCGCGCACGCTCGAATCGGTGCGCTCGCGGCTCACGCCGAACCCGGAAGAGCAGGGGCGCCCGGTCCCGATCATCATCCCCATCGGTTCGGGCGGCGCGGCCGACAGCCGCACGCCGTTCGGCGGGGTGATCGACCTCATCGAGATGAAGGCCAAGTTCTTCGACGCGGGCGATTTCGGGAAGACCGTGCGCATCGCGGACATCCCGGAAGAGAACCTGGCTGAGGCACAGGAGTACCGCGAGCAGTTGTTAGACGCCATCACGGATCACGACGAGAAAGATCTCGTCGCGACCGCGGCGCTAAAAGACCTCATCACATCCGCGCGACTGGAGGGCACGGAGGCGGACCCCGCGAAGCTGCGACAGCTCGTGCGCGAACAGTGCCTCGCGCGGAAGATTTACCCCGTGCTGGCTGGGAGCGGGCGCGAACACATCGGCATTCAGCCGCTTCTCGACGCGGTCACGTTCTATCTGCCCAGCCCGCTCGACCGTCCAGCCGTGGTCGGCACCGACGCGAAGGGCAAGGAGCAGAAGCGGAAGCCCGACCCGAAGGAGCCGTTCTGCGGGCTGGTGTTCAAGGCGTCCTGGCACCCGAACGGGAACCGGTTCTTCATCCGCGTGTACTCTGGCGTGATGAAGCCGAACATGCGGGCGTACAACCCGGGCAAGGACACCAAGGAGAACGTCGCGAAGCTGTTTCACGTCCACGCGGACCCGGCCCGCGGGCTGGAAGAGGTCGAGAACGGTCCGGCGGGCGACATCGTCTGTGTCGTCGGGCTGAAGGACACGGTCACGGGCGACACGCTGTGCGAAACCGCGCACCCGATCCTGCTCGAAACGATCACGTTCGCGGAAGCCGTCGTGAGTCAGTCGATCGAGCCGGAGAGCGGCGCGGACAAGGACAAACTCGCGCACGCGCTCGAAGTGTTGCAACTCGAAGACCCGACGTTCAAGCTGAAGGTGAGCGAGGGGCAGACGGTGATGAGCGGGATGGGCACGCTCCACCTCGAAGTGAAGCGCCACCGGCTCGAGCGCGACTTCCGGCTCAAGGTGCGGGCGTACCCGCCGCGTGTGAGCTTCCGCGAGATGCTAAAGGCTCCGCGGACGGTCGACGTGAAGGTCGAGAAGCTCGGCGACAAGCCCGCGTTCGCGGAACTGAAGGTGTCGTTCACCAACTTCAAGACCGACAAGCCGGTCTCCGTGTTCAACGTGGTGAACACGGACGCGAACCCGGTCCCGGTGGCGTTCCTCGCGGCGGCGGAAAAGGCGCTCTTCGATTCGCTCCAGACGGGCGAACTCGGCTACCCGATGATGAACGCCCAGGCACGCCTGCTGGACGCGAAGTTCGACCCGCAAGTGTCCACGGAAGACGCCTTCGTTGCGGCGGCGATCCGGGCGTACCGCGAGGCGACGCAGGACAATGTGCAGTTGCTCGAACCGATCATGAAGGTGACGGTAACGACGCCGAATCAGTTCGTCGGGTCGATTCTCGGCGACCTCACTCGTCGGGGCGGGCAGATCGACGCCCAGGAGATGAGTCCCAACGGCGATATGGTGGAACTCATTTCTCGCGTCCCGCTGCGGGAACTGTTCACCTACGCGAACGAAGTGCGCAGCCTCAGTCAGGGTCGCGCTGCGATGGGCATGGAGCCGCACAGCTACGAACCGGCCCCGGATTCAGTGCTCCGCCAACTGATGGGCGAGTGACCCTACGTCGCACGATGTGGGGATCTTCTATACCCGATCGTTGTTCGCGTGCGGGTGACTTTGGTTCTTGGTCTGGTGGCACAGGCCTCTGGCCTGTGGAGACACTCACACAGGCCAGAGGCCTGTGCCACCAGAAAAAATACCGATTTGCCTCACTCCGGCCGCTCGGAGAGCAACAGCCAGCCGTAAGCACGGAGCGCCAGGGGCCAACTGGCCCGGGTGCCTTCGGCCGTAAGCGGTAGCCCGTCGAGCGTCCGGAACCCCGCTTCCCACAACATCATGACCGCTTCGCGCTTCATGAAATGATGGAGCGTGAGTGGCGCGCCGCCGTAGGCTTGAGACATGGTGATGTCGCCGGCGGACGGACGCTCGAACAGCGTGCGGAAGAACTGACCGCCCACCCGAGAAAGCCCCAGTCCGCGGAAGAACCGGTTGTGGACGTGCAGCACGAACCGTCCGCCCGGCTTCAGCAGGCGGAACACATTGGCCAGCACCTTCGCGCGGTTCTCCTGTCCGCGCACCATTCCGAGCGTGCTAAACAGACACGCGGCGAAATCGAACGATCCCTCGGGTAACGCGGACAGGTCGACGAGGTTCGCGTTGACGAAGGACGCAGAGCCCCTCCCCAACCCCTCCCCCAATGGGAGAGGGGCTTCAGAGCCCAGTTTCTGCTCCCCCTTCCTTTCTAGGGAAGGGGGATGGGGGGGTAGGTTTTCCCGGGCCTTCGCGAGCATTTCGTCCGACAGATCCACCCCGACGCAGTCGTACCCCTTCGCGGCGAAGTGAACGCACAGGCGCCCGGTACCGCACCCCAGATCCACCAACTTCCCGGGCGCGGGGAAGCTCTGTTCGCAGAACGCGACGTCCGCCGACGCGAGCGGTGAGGTGCGCATCTGGTCGTCGTAGTTGGCGACCATGTCGGCGGCGTGGAAGTAATCCCACAAACCGCGGTCGACGCCCGGAGGGAGCTGCCAATCGGGAATTGCCATTAGCCATTAGTCCTTGTGTCTGCGGTCGATCCGCGTGCATACTGAGCAATGTACCGGTCCCTCTCCCTCCGGTACACGTAGGCCCATCGACGAAGGACCAGACGTGCGCAGCACCGATATTCGTATCCGCGATGTGTACTTCGATTACGAGGACTTCCGCTACCGCGCGCCGATCAAGTTCGGCGGGGTCGCGCTCGACCGTGTTACGATCCTGAACGTGCGAATGGAGGTCGAGAGTGGGGCCGGGAAGACCGCGATCGAGTTCGGGTCGATGCCGCTCGGGAACGTGTGGGCGTTCCCGTCGCGCGTGCTCACTTACGACCAGACGCTCGGCGCGATGCGCTATCTCGCGTCGCGTGTGGCCGGTGACTACAAACTGTGCGGATTGAGCGGGCACCCCATCGACATCACGCACCGACTGGAACCGGAACTGTTGCTCGCTGGGGACGACTTCACCGCATTGCACCAGTGGCAGGAACCGGTGCCGAAGCTCGCCGTGCTCGTCGTCGCGTCCGCGTTCGACGCAGCCCTCCACGACGCCTACGGCAAGCTCCACGGGCTGAACTGCTTCCGCACGTACAGTCGGGAGCTCCTGCCCAACGACCTCGATCACTACCTCGGTGCGGGGTTCGAGGGGCTTCACCTGAGTCAGTTCGTGACCCAGGAACCCAAGCCCCGGATGCCGCTGTACCACCTCGTCGGCGCGCTCGATCCCGTCGCCCCCGCGGACGTAACAAAGCCCATCGGTGACGGATTGCCCGAGCACCTCGCGGAGTGGATCGCGCGCGACGGGCTGACGCACCTGAAGATCAAGCTGAACGGCGACGACTTGCGGTGGGACGCGGACCGCGTCGCGGCCGTTCACCGCGTGACGGAGGAGGCGCAGCGGAAGCGGGGGGTGACGAAGTGGTGGTACTCGCTCGATTTCAACGAGCGGTGCCGGGACGTGAACTACCTGCTCGATTTTATTCTGCTCGCCAAGCTCGGGATGTCGCAAGCGGGGTTCGAGCGCGTCCAGTACATCGAGCAGCCGACCGCGCGCGACCTCAAGGCGCACCCCGAGAACAAGATGCACGCGGTGGCGAAGCAGGTGCCCGTCGTGATCGACGAATCGCTGCTCGACCTCGAATCGCTGAAGCTGTCGATGGAGATGGGCTACACCGGTGTGGCATTCAAGGCGTGCAAGGGCCAAACGCAGACACTGCTACTGGCTGCAGCCGCGCAGAAGTACGGGCTGTTCCGGTGCGTGCAAGACCTGACGTGCGTGGGGGCGTCGCTGATTCATTCCGCGAGCATCGCGGCGCACGTGCCGGGCGTGGCGGCGATCGAATCGAACGGGCGCCAATACTGTCCCGTCGCGAACGAGCCGTGGAAGTCGAAGTTCCCGGGCGTGTTCGCCATCACGGACGGCACGATGAACACCGCCGTTCTCAACGGTCCGGGTCTGGGAGCGGTGTGAGAACGGTTATTCCTTGCGCTCGCGGGCGCGCCCGTCGGGGATGACGGTCCAGACGCCGTCTTCCTCACCGATCTTTTCGCCGCCGTTCACCGTGAGGGCTGCTCGGAGTGCTTCGGGTGTGGTTTCTTTGGACAACCGAAGGACCGCGCCGTCGGCGTTAACTACCGCGGGCTGCTTGTACCAGCTACTTATGCCGTGGGGCGTGTCGACGCGGAAATCCATCGTATCGAAGGTGAGGTCGCGTGGTTCCATCCAGTGGACGTCGAGCCCGTTGTTCTCGGCGATCAGAATCGTCCAGCTCGTACCGTCCTTGATCTCCTCGGGTTTGCGCCCCTTCGTGCCCGGCCACATCGTATCCGTGCCCACGACCGCGAGGTAGTTGGTTGTTGTGGTCGGAAATTCAGTTCCGTGGAGGGCCAATGCCTTTGGCATCCGCGGGGCGAGGTGGCTGTTGTTCGGTCCGTTCCACGGCTCATCGAACCGGTACGACTGGAACAAGTCATCGTACCCGAGGTGGGGTAGAATGAGGACGCGCCAACTGTGCCACGGCAGGCCGTCCGGCCCGAGTTGGTACGCCGGTGGGTAGTGCCCGTTTGCGTCTGCGTAGGTGGCGACCGCCAACCCCAGTTGCTTGAGGTGTCAGTCGTCTGCCATGCGCCGGGCGGCGTCGCGAACTTTCTGCACGGCGCGGACGAACCCGTACCCGCCCGCGCTCAGCGCACCCGCGACCGAGAGCCTGATGAACTGCCGGCGCGAGATCGGAAGTGCCATCGCAAAACTCCCAGAGTTGTTCCGGGAGTCATTATTGCGTTCGTCGAAGCGTTGGTCAAGCGGGTAGAGCTATCGCGCGCCTGCTGACCTCGACTCTCCGCGGCGCCCCGCGTACCTTCCCAATCAACTCAAGGAGGTTGTTATGGAGCGAGTAGTCGGGATCGGCGGCGTGTTCCTAAAAGCCCGTGATCCGAAAGCCCTGGCAGCCTGGTACCGGGACCACCTCGGAGTCCCGGTCGACCCGGACCAAACCTACGGGGCGCTGACCTCGTCTGGTGCGGGCGAGACGACGGTTTGGTCGACCTTCCCTACCGACACGCAATACTTCGGCCCCGGCCCGGCGATGTTCATGGTCAACTACCGGGTGAAGAACCTGGACGCCATGCTGACGCAACTCCGCGCCGCGGGCGCCCAAGTCGAGGACAAGGTCGAGACCTACGAGTACGGCCGCTTCGGTTGGGCGACCGACCCGGAAGGCAACCGGTTCGAGTTGTGGGAGCCGAAGTAACGGCTTACCCAGCGCGCACCCGGCGTCTATTCCACGTCGAGGATCAGGTCCGGCACCCAGCACCCGGGCGTGTGCGGGTCTTCGTGCGGGTCGCGGCAGTGCGAGAGGATCTGTTCGTCCTCGCAGCCCGCGTCCTGGAGCGCGTCAGCCAAAATCGGCAGCGCGCCCAAATCACCGATCTGCGCGAGTCGCGCGAGGGCCTGCACGTCATGCGTGCGCCATTCGGGGGCGAACACGGGGGCGGTCGCGGATCGGGCGATCGCTGTTTGTGCCCAAACCCATTTCGGCGGGACCGGCGGAACTGCCCCTCCCATCCCCAGCGCCCACTGCACTGCCCCGACCGCGGTGTGTGATGCGCGAGACGCTTCCCGCGCATCGCCCGCCCGCAGTCCCTCGAAAATGCTCCACACGTCCGAAACAGCCCGTCGGCCGGCTTCCGTCGCACCCGCTTCGGCCTCGCGGAGCGCTGCGACGAGCGCGGCGAGCGGAACGAACCGGTTGGTGTACGCGCGGCCGACGTCCAGCATCTTCCGGATGCGGTGGTCGGTGTACAGCCCGAGCGCGTACCCCGCGCACCGGCACGCCACCGCCACGCGCTTGCGCGTCGTCGCCAGCGGACCGTATTCGCACGCCGCACACCGTACTTCTCGGTTGCCGACCCGAGGGCCGGTCGTTGATTCGACCAGTGACATGAACGCCCCTCCGTCCCCGCACGTCGGCGCGCGGCCGTAAACGAGCGGGAAGACCCGAAAATGGGAAAGCCGGAACGGGGCGCGAGGCGCCAAGCTCCGGAAACGGGTGGTTAACGGGGGGCTCTAACAGCGCAGACGTGCGCAGAGTGGGTCGGTGGGTGTGTGTCGCGTGCTAACGTTGTCGCGGACAACGCGGGCGCCAGATGCGGGCGCAGCGCGCGTGGGGCGGTTACTGTCGAGGGCAGGGCGTTCGGTATTAAGTGCTTGGCGGCTCGTCGGCGCGGCGAGTTCGATCTCGCGGCCGTCGTCCTGATCTTCGCTCGGGACCGATTCTGTGGTGGTACGTGCGAGGGATTCCGGCCCGGCCCAACTGACCGAAGGGATGACGAGGAACAGAGCCAGCACGAATTGTGCGAGGCGATGGAGCCGAGGAGAGGGCATATCTAATTATCGGCGCGCAAGTGACCCATGTCTAATGATTTCGTTTTGAAAGCCCCGATCTTGAGCCATATTGCAAGAAATCCGGACCGCTAACGTAGCGACAGAAAGATATTCGCGCGGTCCGGTATGACCTATCGAACGGGTTGGTTTTACCGATGCCCGCTCGTATTTTTGCTGTGGGGCTTTCTCTCTCGGCCCCACGGAGCGCCGATACCGCAATGAGTACGCACCTGCCAGGGACCGGCATCGACGACACGCCCGTCGCTGAGAGCGACCTGGTCGACTACTTCCACGAGGGCGCGAAACCGCGTTCTGCGTGGCGCGTCGGCGCGGAGTTCGAGAAGATCGCCGCCGATCGCTCAACCGGCCGGCAAATCGGCTTCGACGACGGTATCGAAACGGTTCTGCGCGCGCTCGCGCTTCTATTTTCCTGGGAACCGCACTACGAATCGGGGCGGCTCACGACCCTTACCCGCGGCCGGTCTACGGTCTCCGTGGAACCCGGTGGGCAGCTCGAACTGTCCACCGCGCCCTCGGCACACCTCGCAGAATTGCGGTCGGAACTCGACACCCACCTGAACGAACTGCGGGCGGTGACCGACCCGGCACGGGTCGCGTGGATCGCGAGTGGCGTCACGCCGGTCAGCACAATAACCGAGATCCCGCTGAACCCGCGCCCGCGGCACCGGCTCATGGCCGAGTACCTGCCGACTCGGAGCGCGTTCGCGCTCCACATGATGAAGGCAACCGCGAGCACGCAGGTCACGTTCGACTTCGCGGACGAAGTGGACGCGGGGCGCAAGTTCGCGCTCGCGCTCCGGCTCGGTCCCGTTGTGAATGCGATGTTCGCGAACGCGCCAATGTTCGCGGGTCGGCGCACGGAGTTCGTGTCGTATCGGGGGCACGTCTGGCACGGCATGGACCCGGACCGCAGCGGGCTGCTCACGGACCTGCTCGCGGGTGAGGTCACGTTCGCGCGCTGGGTACAGCTCGTTCTCGACGTGCCGCTCTTGCTCCTCACCGACGGCGAATCGCTCCGGCCCGCGCCGGGCGTGACGTTCCGCACGTTCCTGAACCACGGGATCGACGGCCGGTTCCCGACGCGGCACGACTGGGACGTTCACCTCTCGACGATGTTCACCGAAGCGCGCCTCAAGCGATTCCTCGAAGTGCGCGGCGCGGACGCGACCCCGGCCCCGCTCGCGCTGGCGGTCCCCGCGATCTGGAAGGGGCTGCTCTACGACGCGGACGCGCTCGGCGCCGCGACCGATCTCGCGCGCCACTTCAAACCCGAAGAACTGCGCCCGCTTTCGGAAATGGCTTCGCGCGCGGGGCTGCGTGCGGAATACCGCGGGAAGCCGCTGACGGACTGGTGCCGCGAAATCGTGGCGATCGCGGACGCGGGCCTGAAACACCAGGACGAGGACGCGACGTTCCTCGACCCGCTCCGTGCGGTGCTCGCGTCCGGGCGCTCGCCGGGCGACGTATGGCCGAAGGGCGGAGCGCCCGAGGCGCTCGCCGCGTGCGAATACGGGGGGTAATGGCCGACGGGCATCCTGGGCGCCCTCGGACCCGAACCCAGGGCGTTGTTCCCGGACCCGCATCTCCGAGGCGGTATCCCCGGACCCAAACCCAGGGCGTTGCCCTGGGCTCCGGGCATCGACAGGCCTTCTGGGACACGGACGCGGACA
>HG799467.1:505533-532258 GCA_000531095.1 Gemmata massiliana
GGCATCCTGGGCGCCTTCGGCCTGCCCGATAATTCACCCCAACGGGGTGGGATTCCCCAGCCCAGGGCAACGCCCTGGGATCCGGGCGGGGACAACACATCTGGGACACGGACGCGGACAATGCCCCGGTTTTGGTTCGGGCCGAGGGCAGTGCGAATCAATCCCAGACGGTCCGTTCGTCACATTCCTCGCCGGCGCGGTGGAGCAGACCGCGGAACTCGTCCTGGAACGGTTGCTCGGCGTGGTGCTGCGGCTGATTCGCGATGTACGCGGAGACCCGCGGCACGTTCTGCGGGCTAACCGAGAACGCGCCGTAACCGTTCTGCCAGTAGAAGTTGCTCGCCCCGCCGTTTTCCTTTGCCCACTTCGATGATTGCTTCTTGAGTTCCTCCACTGCCTTGCACAGCGCGACCGTTTTGTGCAGCGCGAAGAGGATGTGAACGTGGTCCGCGATCCCGCCCGCGATGATCGCCGGGCAATCGATTCCCTTCGCCGCGCCGATCAGGTACGCGAACATCGCCGGGTACAAGTCGCCGGTGATGAGCGGTTCGCGGTACTTCGTGCTGAACACCAGATGAATCAGGTTTCGGGCGACGGATTGCGACACAACGGGTGTTCCTCGGTGGGAGTGGTCTCCGGTGGGCATCCAGAACCCAGGGCGTTGCCCTGGGCTGGGGAATCGCAGACCTTCGGCCTGCGTTGGTGGTGGATGCGTTATTCGTCTTTCCACACTGCAATTTGACTGCTGCGCACGGACTGGTTCGCGAGGTGGGCCGCGCTCGCCGCGCTGACGCCCGCTTCCGCGGGGCAGGCCACCTTCTTCGACCGGTCGCGGATGCACTCGATCCAGTTCGCTAAGTGGAGCAGTTCGCCGTCCGGCTTGTCGTAAAAGTCCAGTCCCTTGCGCGGGTCGGTGCCGAGGACCAGGGACGACGGCTCAGGCTTCTTCTTGTCACGGTCCGGGATGATCTCGTAGCGCCCGCGGTCGAGGTACAGCGTGCCCTCGGTGCCCATGAATTCGCACATCGAACCGTTGCGGTTGTTGCTGAACGTCCCCTCGAAGTACACCTGCGCCTCCTGCTTCGGGTAGCGCAGGAGCGTCTGCACCGTGTCTGGAGTCTCCCACACGTTCTTCGCCGCGAACCAGTCGCCCACGCTCGCGGCCGAGGCCGGGTGATCGAGATCGAGGAACCAGTGGACCACGTCGATCCAGTGAACCATCAGGTCGGTGAAGATCCCGCCGCCGAAGTCCCAGAACCAGCGCCACTGCCGGAACTTGTAGGCGTCGAAGTCTTGGGCCTTCGCCGCGCCCAGGAACCGCTTCCAGTCCACCTTGCCGGCGTCGAGCGGGTCTTTGCCGCGTTGGAACCGGTTCGCGTTGCGGTTCCAGGTGCAGTGAACCTTGTGAACCTTCCCGATCGTGCCGGCCTTGAGCAGCTTGTGGGCTTCGAGGATGTGCGTCATGCTGCGCTGCTGCGTGCCGACCTGCACCACGCGCTTGTTGTCGTTTTGGGCCGCGATCACGGCCTTGCCCTCGGACACGTCGTGCGTGAGCGGTTTCTCGACGTACACGTCCTTGCCCGCTTTGCACGCATCCACCGTGAGCGGGACGTGCCAGTGGTCCGGGCTGGCGATGAGCACCGCGTCCACGTCCTTGCGCGCGAGCAACTCCTCGTGCTTCTTCGTGGCGAACGCCTTCGGGTCGGCGAGTTTTCGGGCCGCGTCGAGGTTGTCATCGAACACGTCGCACACGGCGGTGATCTTCACGTTCGGCAGCGCGGGGAAGGACTTCAGCAGGTGCTTGCAGCGCCCGCCGACGCCGATCAGCCCGACCTGGAGCGTGTCGTTCGCGGCGAACCCGCGCGAGCCTTCGACGAGTAGACCAGCCGTGGCGAGAGCGGAAGAGGCGAGGAACGTGCGACGGTTGGAAGACATTGGCGCAACCTCGTGGGGAGAAGGTGCCCCCACATTAAGCCGCATCACGAGTCGAGAAAAGAAAAACCCCCGCAGGTAGTACCCGCGGGGGTTCGGATGAAGGCGACCCATCCGTTGAATGGGAGAAAAAAATCTATCCGATTTACGGGAGAATGAATCTCGGGATAAAATCGGGCAAAACGAGCCCGAATCTTTGATAGTCGCTTGAGAATTCTGGAGCGAATCGCTGGCAGGCGAGTCCGCAATTGGCAGGTTCTTCTTTCTTACACCCTAATCCGTCGAATAGTTTCACGGACTTTCATTTCCGTCGGGAAAAGGTGGGGAAAAGTATTCGGCAATGAAAGAGAAATGAGACCGCACCGGAGGCGATTTTTCATATGTCGCCGTGCCCGCGGATTTCCGTTTTTAGCGGTTTTCAGTCACGCGGGCATTGAAACACGATCTGTGTAGCTCAGAAGCCGAACTTCTTCTTGAGTGCGTCCGCAGCGCCCGCGAGCGGATTCCCGCCGTCCCCGCCGCCAGACAGTAACCCCTGAAGGTGCTCGCCGACGGCCGGCACTTTGTTCTTCACGAACTCCACCACGCTGTTCACGGCGGCTTTCGCCTGTTCCGGGTTGATGCCGGCCTTTTCGCTCACGGACTTGATGAGTTCGTCCACGGTAGACCTCCCGATGTGTGTGGTCGTTACCCGCGCCGGTGCCGAATGCACCGGCGGTCGTTCACTCTTTGGGGAACCGTTTGCTCGCGGTCGCGACGGGCTTCTCGTCCTTGTCCAGCACCACGATGTAGGTCGCGGCACCGGGCGTCTCTTCGACGAGTTTCAGAGCCTGCTCGGGCGGGAGCACGCTCACCGCTTTGGTCATGCTATCCGCGGTCGTGCCGTTGGGCGCGATTACCGTCACGCTGCGCCGACCGGTTAACCCCAACCCGGTTTTCGGATCGAGCACATGTGAATACCGCACGCCGCCGATCTCGACGAACTGTTCCAGATCGCCCGACGTGGAGACGGCCGCGTTCGCGAGTTTGAGCGGGCGCGGTTTCTGACTCTTCGCGATCGGGGCGATTTCGACCTTCCAGCCGTCCTCACCGGGCGGGGGATCGCCGCACGCGATGTCTCCATAAGCCGCGACGAGGGCCTGCTTGATACCGAACTTGTCGCGTAGCAGCTTCAGGACTTCGTCGGCCGCGTAGCCCTTTGCGATGCCGCCGAGATCGAGTTGCATTCCCGGCGTGAGGAGTTGCACCGTCTGTTTTGTCGCGTCCAGTTTCACTTTCTTGTAGCCGACCTTCTCGCGCGCGGCGGCGAACTCCTTCGCGTCGGGCAACTGCTGCGTGCGCCGGGCGAGCCGCCAGAGTTGCACCACCGGCCCCACGGTCACGTCGAACGCGCCGTCGGACTTCTTCGACAACTCGTCGGCCTTGCGCAGCACGAAGAACAGATCGTCGCCGACCTTCACCGGATCGCCGACTTCCGTTGCGAACGTCTTGCACAGCAGCATGAGTTCGCTGTCCTTCTTGTAGTCACTCATGATGCCGTCGAGTTCGCCGACCCGCGCGAACGCGGCGTCCGACGCTTTCTTGGCCGTAGCCTTGTCGGGCGCGTACAGCACGATGCGGAACGTCGTGCCCATGTGCTTCGACTCGAACTCGAAGCGCTGGGGGATAGCAGAACCTAACCCCCAACCCCTTCCCTAGGAAGGAAGGGGGAGCAAAACCAAATACAACAGGTACGAAACAATCAACGGTGGTTTTAAGCCCCTCTCCGTTTAGGGGAGGGGTTGGGGAGGGGTTACAGCCACAACCTCCCCCCCGGGAATGGGGTTGGGGAGGGCGGTCGCTGTCATAAGATGGCACAGTATAGCGCCCGCTATGCAGTAGCTCATTTGACACCCCGCCCGTTGACAGTAACTCTCTCTTCGGAGAATCTAGCAGAATGCCGCTCCGAAACACCCTTGCCGCCGTACTCTGCGCCGCGGTTCCGGTCTTCGCACTCGCCACCGTGCCGGACGAGAAGTCCGCGAGCAAAGCGCCCGACGCTCCCAAACCGGCCAAACTGGAGCCGAAAAAGAACTTCGTTGAGAAAACGAAGGGCTTCAAGACCGTCGTGGACGACCCCGACAGTGAGCCGCCGAAGACGCACCGTGAGGACATGAACGCCCAGTTCGAGATGGTCTGGGTTCCGGGCGGCGAGTTCACGATGGGCAGCCCGGACGCCGAGGCCGGGCGCGAGGCGCTCGAGGGTCCGCGCCACAAGGTGAAGGTGAACGGCTTCTGGATGGCCAAGCTCGAGTGCGGCTGGGACGAGTACGACGCCTTCTGGTACGACGAGAACTTCCTGAAGGCCGACGACGTCGCGGTGAAGAAGCTCGGCGCGGACGCGATCACGCGCCCGACGAACGCCTTCGTCGACGCCACCTACGGGCACGTGCGCGAGGGGCACCCGGCCCTCTGCATGACCCACCACGCCGCGATGATGTACTGCGCGTGGCTCCGCAAGAAGACCGGCCGGGCGTACCGCCTGCCCACCGAGGCCGAGTGGGAGTACGCGGCCCGCGCCGGCAAGGACGGGACGTACAGCTTCGGGAACGACGCGAAGGGCCTCGGCGAGTACGCCTGGTACAAGGACAACTCCTCGACCGACGCGAAGCCGGCCGGCACCACGCACAAGCGGGGCACCAAGAAGCCGAACGCCTTCGGCCTGCACGACATGCACGGGAACGTGTGGGAGTGGACTCTCGACCAGTACGACGAAAAGGCTTACACGAAGTTCGCGAAGAACGAACTCAGCCTGCGCCCGGTGACCGTGCCGACCGACGAGAAGTGGGCGCACGTGGTGCGCGGCGGCTCGTGGGCGGACAAGGCCGATCGGTGCCGCAGCGCGACGCGCCGCGTGTCGGACCCGACCTGGATGAAGTGGGACCCGCAGGAGCCGCAGAGCATCTGGTGGCTCACGCGGATGGACGTGATCGGGTTCCGCGTGGTACTCGCGGAAGAAGAACAGCCCGAACTCGCGGACCTGAAGCCCCGGGTCATCAAGAAGTCCGAGTAATTTTCGTGCGGCGGGCGCATTCGCGCTCGCCGATACTGGAAGCACCGTTGATGCCATTTTCCGTGGGGCGGGCCGTGGCCCGCTCCGCACCACCTTTCCTGTGGGCCACACCCACGCCATTCAAGAGGCTCTCCCCATGTCGAACCGTCGTGATTTCCTGAAGGCGACCGCCGCCGCGGGCGGGGTCGCAGTCGCCAACAACTTCGCGAGCGCGTTCGCGGGCGGCGGCGACACGATCAAGGTCGGGCTCATCGGCTGCGGCGGGCGCGGTATGGGCGCGGTCAAGGACATCCTGAACGCCGAAGAGAAGATCAACGGCTCCGCCGGGAAGGTCGAAATCGTCGCGGTCGCGGACGTCTTCAAGAACAAGTCCGAGAACGCGGTCAAGACGTTCACCAACGAGAAGAGCAAGGACTACGGCCGGTTCACGAAGAAGGTGAAGGTCACGCCGGACACCACGTTCAGCGGGCTGGACGCCTACCAGAAGCTCCTCGCGACCGACGTGAACCTCGTCATCCTCGCGACGCCCCCGGGCTTCCGCCCGTACCACCTCGAAGCCGCGGTCAAAGCGAACAAGAACATCTTCTGCGAGAAGCCGGTCGCGGTGGACGCCACGGGCGCCCGCAAGTGCTACGAACTGGTCGACGAGTCGCGGAAGAAGAACATCGCGATTGTGGCCGGGACGCAGCGCCGGCACCAGAAGGGCTACATCGAAACGATGAAGCACATCCGCGACGGCGCGATCGGCGATATCGTCTCCGCCCGGTGCTCGTGGAACGGCAACGAGCCGTGGTTCCACAAGCGCCCGGAGGGCATGGCGGACAGCACGTACCAGCTCTACAACTGGTACCACTACCTGTGGCTGTGCGGCGACCACATCGTTGAACAGCACGTCCACAACCTGGACGTCATCAACTGGGCGATGGGCGAGCACCCGGTCCGGGCGGTCGGGTTCGGCGGGCGCGCGGTCCGGCACCCCGGTGGTCCGAAGGAAGGGGGCCAGATCTGGGACCACTTCGCGGTCGAGTACGAGTACAAGAACGGCCTGCGCCTGTCGAGCTACTGCCGCCACCTCCCCGGCGACGACGACGTGTCCGAAACGCTGTACGGCTCGAAGGGCAAGTGCTACACGCGCGACGGGTACTACGAGATCAACAAGAAGCCGTCCGGCTCGGACAACATCTCGGCCTACGTGCAGGAGCACATCGACCTGCTCAACAGCATCCGCGCGGGTTCGCCGCTGAACGAGCTGAAGAACGTGACCGACTCGACGTTCACCGCGATCCTCGGCCGTAACGCTTGCTACGGCTGCAAGACGCTGAACTGGGACGACGCGCTGGCCTCGGCCGAAGACACCATGCCGAAGGGCTACGCGCTCGACACGCCGCTGGACGCGACCCGCGCCCCGGTCCCCGGCACGTGGAAGCTTCCTCCCCGCGCGTGAGCCCGGGAAAGGAAAAGGTAAAAGGCAAAAGCGGAAGAAGGCGGAGCGGAAGAGAAAGCACATTGCCTTCTCTTCCGCTCCGCCTTCTTCTGCATCCCGCGCGGTTGCGTTCGTGGTTTGCCAAGCTCAGGCGAACGGCCGGTGTAAGCCGGCTGGTGAGATGATTCACCCGCTCGTTAAGCTCTACATTTCACCGCTTATTACTGGGTGCCACGCGTGCCGATCTACGAGGCGCTTCGCGCAATCTCTTGGCCGGCTGAGTTCATCGTCGAGTACACCAACGGCACGCGGGAACGTCTCCTGCGCGGTGGCGGAGTTGCGATCATACCACCCGATGACGACCCAGAGGGGTGTGGTACGTTGACCGCCGACCTGCCGAAGAAGCACCCTCGTAACAGCAACTACGGGAGAGGCATCCGGTTTACCGAACTTCGAGCCATCCTCTCGATCGACGGGCGAGTGCTCTGGGCAGGTGATTGAGGTCGTGGTTGCGCAGCAACAGGCGGAGCGGAAGAGAAGGCACGTTGCCTTCTCTCGCTCCGCCTGTTGTGTTGAATCCTGGGTATCGGCGACGGCGCGGCGTAAGTCCGGTGCTTTTCAGACACAACCGGCGGGCTTACGCCGCGCCGTTCGCCAGGTTCAGCGGAATACTTGCTTCCGCTTTTTGCCTTTTACTTTTCTACTTTTGCCTTTTTCAGCCGAGGCCGAGAACCTTGTCCATTTGCGCGGAGATCTTCTTGAGGTGCTCCTCGCCGCCCCCGCCGACCTCGGACGTGGCCCAACCGTTGTAGCCGATCTCGGCGAGCGCCTTCAGGATCTCGGGCCAGTCCTCGTCGCCCTCGCCGATCGCGACCCACTGCTTGGTCTTGCTGTAGCCCTTGAAGTCGAACTTGAGCATCCGCTTACCGAGCTTCCGGATCCAGTCCGCGGACGGGACACCGTACTTGACCATGTTCGAGCAGTCGAAGTACGCGCCGACGAACTCGCTCTTGAAGTCGTCGACGTACTGAACGAGCTGCTCGGGCTTCGTGATGAAGTTGTTCCACACGACCTCGATCGCGATCTTCACCTTCAGCTTCTCGGCGAGCGGCAGCACCTTCCGCACTTCGGCCTGGGAGCGCTCGTAGCACTGTTCGTAGCTCACCTCTTTGTTGACCACGCCGGGCACGAGCAGCACGGTGTCCGCGCCGACGGTCTTCGCGTCTTCGAGAGCACCCTTCAGTGCTTCCAGCCCCTTCGCGCGGACCTTCTCGTCCGGGCTGGAGAGCGTGTCGGTCCAGTGGACCGAGTCGATGACGCCGTGGACCGCGACGCCGGTGTCCTTGCTCGCCTTCACCAGTTCGTCGAGTTTGGTCGTTCCCGGGCTGTCGATTTCTACACCCAGGAACCCGCACTTTTTGGCGAGTTCGAGCCGCTCCTGGTGCGTCCCCTTGAGCTGAATCATGCCGTACTTCACGGCCTTTTTCAGCTTCGGTTTCTTCTGCTCGGCCGAGAAGAGGTACGACCCGGTGACCGCGGTAGCGGTGACGGCGGCGGTGGTGTGCAAGAAATCACGGCGCCCGAGTGGACGGTTCATAATAGTGGTCCCGTACCAAGGTTTGCGGCGTCCGTTCCGTGTCTCTCCGTCGCGAGTAAATGGAGACGTCCCGGCGCTCCGCACCGGTTGGCCGAATTGTGACGGTTGCGAGAGTATTCCGCAAGCGCCAGGTTAGATAAATTAGGGGCTGTCAATCCGGGTAGTTTAGGTGACCCAGTCGGGTGGCACAATCACGCTCGCCACTCGACCGTTGCGGACTGCCCAGGGGCCTCTTCGACCTCGACGCGCAGCACTTCCGGCGTGAAGTTCTCATTGGTCCGGAGCGACTCCCAGAGGCGCCCCGCGATGTAGCGCGCGAGCAATTCCGCAGTAGTGTTCTCGATGGGGAGCAGGATACAGTCGCCGCGCGGGAACTGCCACTCGCGGTCCTCGTATTTCACGCGCACGCACCGGGGCGTGTCGTCGACCGCGATGACCGGGTTGCGCGTGGCGAGTAGCATGTGGTGATCGAGTTCGTCGGTAATTTCCTTCGTGCGCTTTTTGAGGGCGATGAAGTCGAAGACGTAGTAGTCCTCTTGCAGCACCCCCTCGACCTCGACCGCGGTGCGATAGTTGTGGCCGTGGAGCCGCTCGCACTGGTGCCCGCGGTAGCTGATGAAGTGCCCGCAGCAGAACGTCAGGTGGTCTTTCGTAACGCGGACTTTGAAGCGCTCGCTCGGCATGATTACAACCAATCCGGAACGTGCCACCGGAACGGGGCGGAGGGAGTCACCTTATTCTCCCGCAACGCGACGAACAGGCACGCCGTGATCAGGTCGGCCGTTGTGCCGGGGTTCAGTTTATTGCCGTCGCTGCGTAAGTGCTTGTCGAGTGCTACGCCGGCAGTGTGCCCTTCCGGAGTCGAGATCCCACCCAAACGCAGCACTTCTGCGGCACGCTTTTGCACGTCTTCAGCGACCGCGGGGCCGTTTTTACGTGCGATGAGCGAATCCGGGTATTGCGCGAGCCACCGCAGTTGTGAATCGATGATGGCCGCTTCGACGCTGCCGAACCGCGCGAGCGCGTCCAGGAACGCGGGCACGCCGAAGTCGAAAACGTCCGCGAAGTCGTTCGCGTACTGGCGCGCGACCATGTCGCGGTTCGCGGCCAGTTTCATCGCTTCGAGCAACGTGACCGTGGGCTCGTCGCGGACGTCTTGCTCGGGTGCGTCGCCGAGCCCGCCGGGTTTCGCGATCCGAATGGCCTGGTAGACTTGCTGTGCGTCTTCGATCGAGAGCCGGGCGAGAAGCCGTGAGAGTTCCGCGCGCCCCTCCGGTACATTCGTCACTTCCCAGGTCGATGCGAGAGGCGCGAGGAGGAGAATGATCCCCAAATTGGTGTTAGTCCCCACGGCTTCGCGCACGTGCCGCACGGCAAAATTGATCGTCTCCCCGACGCGCCGAGTGCTCGCGGCGTTCCCAAGAGTGCCCATAATCGCGCCGGCGGACAGGACGAAATCGAGGTAGCTCGTGTCCGCGAAATCGGCGAACCGGTGGACGTTACCGACCTTCCGGCTCGTGGCCTCCCAGACACAGGCCGTGTGAACGGAGATTTCTATTAGTGTGCGGTCATACACGCCCATCTCACGTGCCCTCCGCCAGGAACCGCACGACTTCCTTCGCCACGTCCACCCCGCATGTCGGAGCGAGGGACTTCCAGCCGGGAACCGCGTTCACTTCGATCACGAACATTTCACCGTTGGGACCGGGGAGTAAATCCACGCCCGCGATCGGGCAGCCGACGACTTCCGCCGCACGCAGCGCGAGCGCCGTTTCGCTGGTGCTCAGCGCGACCGGTTCAGCGGTGCCGCCCTGGGCCACGTTCGTGCGCCAGTCGTTGACGGCCGTTCGGCGCATCGACGCGATCACGCGGTCGCCGATGACGAACGCGCGGAAGTCGCGCCCGGGGTGCCGCACGAACTGCTGAAGGTAAATCACCTGCCCCGTCTGTTCCAGCACGCGGAACGTGCGCCACGCGGTTTCGGGGTCGGTGATCCGGCACATTCCCCGCCCCTCGGAGCCGAACAGCGGCTTCAGCACGACGTCGCCGCCCAGGTCCGCGAAGCAGGTCATCGCATCGTCACTTTTTTGGCACACCGCGGTGGGCGGAGTCGCGATTCCCGCGCGTGCGAGCCGGGCCGTGGTGAGGTACTTGTCCACGCACACTTCGACTGCGCGGGGCGGGTTCAGGACGGGCATTCCGCGTGCGGCGGCCTCGTGCAACAGATCCATGCGGAACACGACCTGTTCCAGCGAGCCGGCCGGCATCGTGCGCACGATCAGCGCGTCGAAGCGGGCGAGCGCGTCGCGTTCTGTGTTCGCGCGCGCGGAGAGCGCCCGGAAGTCGACCGGGACCGCTTCGTGCTTCAGTTCGCCCGCCGCGCGCACGAGATCCTGAACGTGCCAGCCGGTTCCACCGGAGAGGATCGCGATTCTCATTCGTCCAGTCCGAACGACTTGCGGAGCAAAGCGGGTTCACTACGGCCGAAGCGGTGGGTGCGCCCCGTCTTCAGGTTGCGGAACTCGATCTCGGCCGGCGAGAACAGGAGCGGATCGATCTTGTAGAAGTCGCCGTTGTACCGCGCGAACACCTCGGCGAACGGGCTGCCGTGGTCCTTCGACGCGGCGGAGGGGACTTTCGGGCCGATGTGTTCGAGCACCTCGTCGTCCGCTCGCACCCAGAGCACGACCTTGGCACCATAAAGGATCGCGTCGTTCGTGCGCCCGATGGCCTGAACGAAGTCGGTCGCGACCGGCGGGAGCGGGGCGATACCGTACCCGCTGACGACCTGGTTCACGTCGAACTTCAGTTCGTGGAGCTTGTGCAGGGCCGTTTCGACCGACCGCGTGACGATCTGCGTGGTGCCCGCGATGCTGCTGGTGGGCGCAACCATCAGCGTGAGGTGTTCCGCGACCAGTGGCAGCTTCGCGACGATCGCCGCGACGACTTCTTCCGTCGGGTGTTTGTGCGTTTCCAGCACGCCGACCGCGAACGGCGATTCTTCCTTCGCCGAGATGTGCTGGAAGATTTCTTCGCGCGCCGCGAGTGCCCGCATTGGGCCGGACCCCATTGCGAAGAACTTGCCCGCGGTCACCTGCCAGCCCGCGTACTGTGACGCGAGGCACGCCCGAACGGGATCGTCCGTGGTCACCTGGACCGCGGGGCCGCCGATCTCGGGCACCGGGTAGGGCACATACGCGACCTCGCCGGCGTCCGCGAGGCACGCCCGCGCGAGCAGCAGCCCGGCCGCGAGGCTCCCCTGGACCGCGCCGCCGCAATCGATCACGCGCGCCCCGGCGACCTTCGTGACGTGTACGCGCAACCGGGGCGCGTTGCGCTCGGCTTCGTCGGCGATGAGTTGGGCGCGTTCGTTGAGTGTCATGGAGAGTGCTCCGCGAAGAGGCGATCGAGTTCCGCCGCGCGTGATTGTAGCCGCTCGCGGACCTCGGCGTGCGCGGTTCCGGTCACAAAGAGCGTGAGCACGGGCCAGCCGGTTTCGATTGCGCTGCCTGGTTCGGGGATGTCTGCGAATGCGGGCACGCGCCACGGATCGAACGCCCCTGCGAGGTCCGCGTCCCACGGCCCCCGGGGAGGGAACGTGATCGCGTGGAGGGCGTAGTAGATCGCTTTGCCGATGATTCGTGTCTGCAACCCCTCCCCAGCCCCTCCCCTAAACGGAGAGGGACTTAATACCGGTGCTTGTGATGCGGTTGTCTGTATGTTTGGTTCTGTTCCCCCTTCCTTCTTAGGGAAGGGGGGTAGGGGGTTAGGTTGCCTTTGCTCCCCCTTCCCTTCAGGGAGAGGGGATGGGGGGGTAGGTTCTGCTCTCCCTCCCGCGTACTCCAGCACCTCGACCGCGGCCGTGTAGCGCGGGTTCACTTCGAGGGGGAAGGGCACGCTCCCCACGAGGATGAAGTCCAGCCCCCAGGTGCCGCGCAGACCCATTACGGCGGCGAGTATTTGACCGAGGCGCGCGACCGTGAGTGTGGCGTGTGCGTCGAGGGTAATAGGGCCGATGTTCCCGCAATACGCGAACACCGGGGCGTGCAACCACGGTTCGCCGATGAGTTGTTCCGTGACGCCGAGTAACGCGCCATCAACGAAAATGGCCGACATCGGTGTGCCGGGGATGAACTCCTGGAAATAGTGGTGCGGCGACGGTGCATCGCCCGATTGCGCGAAGCGGATGCCGAGTCCGCCGCCGGACCGCAGCGGCTTGCGGAGCCAGCGCCCGTCCGGCGGACACGACTCGCCTGCCGGAACGAGTTTCGGTGTCGCGAGCCCGGCCGCAGTGAGAGCGGCGACGAGCGCGAACGGGTCGCGGACGCGCGTGAGAACCTCGGGCGGGTTGCCCCACAGTTCGCGCGCGCGTGCGATCTCCGCGACAATGTGCGGGTGATTTTCGAGGCCGCCGGTGTAGAGGACCGGACCGGGCGGGAACTGTGCGGCGAGGGTGGGTATCGCGTCGGGGTAGCGGTCGTGCGGGCACACGGCGCAGTCGGCGACGGTGCGCTTCAGGTCGCGGTCCGCGAACAGGTCCACGGCCCACGCCCGGAACCCGGCGCGGGCGAGGGAGTGGACCGCCGCCCGCGCGCTCGTCCCGACGACACCGACCACTGTCACTGGTCCAACACCGGGGTCGGCAGCTTGAAGAACTTTCGGATTTTCTGGAGCTCGGGGATCAGCATTACCCGCATTACGTCGGCGAAGTCGTCGGTCCACGCGGGCACGTCCTTGTCGAACACTACCGGGCGGAACCCGTACCCGGTTTCCTTGTACAGCACGGTCATCGTGGTGTCGAACGCCGTGTACTTGCGGACGAGGCCCGCGTACATCTGGGCCTGCGGGTCCGCGGTGCGCTTGTCGAGGTACTCGAGCAGCGTGTCCTGCTGCTTGAGCGGCGCGCGATCCAGGAGCGGCGCGAGGTCCGGGTAGGTGCCCTTGAGGACGTCGATCAGTTGACCGCCGATCCCGTAGGTGCCCACCAGTTCCGCGAGCGGTGAACCGATCTTCGCGCCCAGATCCTCGGGCTTGCGGGCCAGGGCCACCCAACCCGACCCGGTCTTCCCCGGGAGCCCCTCCGCGTCGTCGCTCCACACGCGCGCCACGAGGCCGAGTTCCTTGGCGATCGCGGCGACCACCGGCTCCAGTTTCACGTACTTGTTGGAGATGTGCAGTGCCAGGATGCCGTCGTCGGTGAGCCGGTCCACGTACAGCCGCACGGCCTCCGTGGTCAACAGGTGGACCGGGATCGAGTCGGAGCTGAAGGCGTCCACTAGCAGCAGCGCGTACTTGCGGTCGGTGTCTTCCTTCAGTTTGAGGCGGGCGTCGCCGAGGCGGAAATCGAGCGCCGCGCCGCGCCGTTCCGCGTCCTTGACGTAGGTGAAATACTGGTCCGTGTCCGCGACCAGGCGCTTCACGGTCGGGTCGATTTCGTAGAAGGTGAGCTTCTGGTCCTTGAGCGCGTAGCACGACACGCTCCCGGTCCCGAGGCCGACCATTGCGACGTGTGCCCGGGCGTCCGCGCCGCCCTTCCGCGAGCGCAATGCGTTGAACATCGCGCCCACGGGTCCGGTGCGGTGGTAGTACGTCAGCGGTTCCTCGCGCATGTTGAAGTTCGTGAGCGTCCCGGTCACCGCGATGTTGTTCCACGGGTCCAGCGTGGACATGAACAGCAAGTCTTTGGGGCGGTTGCTCAGCTTCTTGGCCTGGGTACCGTGCAGCGTCGTGCCGTGGACGAGGCGCAGGTACTCGAACCCGCCCCCGTAGATCGGCTTCCCGTCCGGGTCCGTGAAGGACGTGTCGAAGTAGGTTTCTTCTGAGTCGATTTTTAAGATCCCGAAGAAGCTGCGCTCGGTGTACACCACGTCGCGGTTGTACCCGCGGAACATGCTGATCCCCAGGATCGCGCCCACGCACAGCGCGAACCGGAGCGGGCGGTCCACGAAGAAGAAGCAGACCATGACCGGGATCGCGAACGCGAAGATGACGTGGATCGTCTTGCCCGCGACCCCGAGCGCCTGTCCCAGTTTGCCGACGCTCCGGACGTAAGTGTCGACCCCGCCGGCCCGTTGTAACTGCCAGTACGCGAGCGCGGCCAGCACCGGGATCACGATGTCGAGGATCAGCCCCGCGCGCCGGCGCCGGTCGCCCGGTTCGGGCACGCCCCCGTCCTCGTCGTTCAGGCGCGGCACCAGGAGGCACGAGAGCACCAGCACGAGGTTGTACTCGTAGTCGCCGGTGAAGAGGACCGGGGCTAGGAGCGAGTTGAAGATCCCCCCGAGCACGCCGCCGAGCGACATGACGAGAAAGTACGTCGTGAGGTGCTGCGGCTTGGGGCGGTCGCGCGCCAGTTCGTAGTGGCACATCAGCGCCGCGGCGAAGAACGTGAGCAGGTGCAACAGCAGGCTCAGGCCCACCCCGGGGTTCACGTCCGAAATGAGCAGGAACACCAGCAGCAGGATCATGACCGGCGCGAGGTTGCCGATCAGGATGCGGAACCACGCGGGGACGCGGCTGAACGCGACGATGAACGTGACGAGGTACAGCGCGAGCGGCCCGACCCACAGGAGCGGGATACTCGCGATGTCGGTCGTCATGTGGAACGTGACCCCGAGCATCAGGCTGCTCGGCACGAACGCCAGTGCGGTCCACTTCGCCATGCGCGCCAGGCTCGGGGGCGGTTCGCTCTGGGACTGTGCCCCACCCGCAGCGCCCGCGGCTGATTTGTTCTCGGTACCCTTGCCGGACGGGGGGACGCCGAGCGGGTTCGCGGCGGCCTTACCACAGAACGCGATCAGCGCGGCGAGCCCGACGAACCCGACGGCCCAGAACCACGCCTGGCCCCCTTGCGTCATGTACGGTTCGACGAAGAACGGGTACCCGAGGAGCGAGATCAGGCTGCCGAAGTTGCTCGCCGCGTAGAGGAAGTACGGGTCGCGCGCGGACGGGTGCCCGGTGTAAGTGAACCACTTCTGGAGCAGCGTCGCGGTCGTGGCGCAGACGAAGAACGGGACGCCGATCGCCACCGTCAGGATCGCGAGCACACTGAGGATCGGGCTGGACCCGTCGCGCGGCGCGAGCGATTCGATCACAGCGATCGGCGTGTGCTTCGCGCCGAACACGGCCGCGAGCGCGAACGCGACCACCGGGAGCGCCAGCACTGCGAGGTGGATCGCCCACTGCTCGCCCGTTTTGGAGCGCCGGGTGAGCCGGTCCGCGTACAGGTACCCCAGGAGCAACAGTGCCTGGAAGAACACCATGCACCCGTTCCACACCGCCGGGCTGCCGCCCAACAGCGGCAGAACGGCCTTGGCGACCATCGGCTGGACCATGAACAGCAGCGACGCGCTCACGAACATCGTGACGGCGAACAACAACGGCACGGGTGCGACTCCGGGAGCGGGCACGAGTACGTGGGGGCGGATTCCTCGAAGTGTATCGAACACCCAAACGTGCGAGTAGTTTCGAGAAATGAGAAGCCGCGGTCGAGGAGAAGAGTTTCCGACAGGATCAACAGGATCGACCGGATTCAGAGGCGATTCGCCGGTTCCACCGCCGGGACTACTTACGAGCCGCAGGCCGGGCCGCCCCGGTGGATGCCACTTGGCTCTGCCGGGGCGACGTGACCTGAAGGGCACTGCGAACCACCCGCGGCGTAACGCCGCAGTTCGAGCTAATTCTAGGCGGCGGTGAAACGGGGTGTCCTCGTGTGGGATTGAATGTCGAATCGGTTCCGCCGCCCAGCTACTGTCCTACCGTTACACGGTCGGCCCGTGCGTACAACCTGTGTGTCCGCGCGGGCCGTGACCGTAATCTGACCGGCACTACAAACCACCCGCGGCGTAACGCCGCAGAAAACGCTAACTCCGTAGCGGCGGAACCGATGTTTCAGCACAAGTACAGGGCGGGAGCCCTGTGCGGCCTCCGTGTGGGTGTCTCAAAAGGTGCCCCGGTCGCACCGGCTACTTGCTTCGTACCGCAGTTGAATGCCCATATGCGTAGCACTGCGTAGCAAGCGGGCATTCAACGATGACAGTCGGGCACCAGAACTCATCCGCGGCGTGGCGCCGCAGGGACCGCTAACTTCGGGTGCGCTCGGGGCATTAATTGTGAGTTGTTCGCGGCCGGCTACTTTCGTCCCTTCGGCACGCCTCCCGGCGTGGTACTGATCTGTAGTACCGTGCCGGGAGGACAATTGAACTGATCGGCATTGAGGACCGCCCACGGCGTAACACCGTAGTTTGCGCTAGCTCGTGCGACCGCGAACAACTCGATCACACTCTACCCGCGATTTTCGCGTTCGCCAACCCACGTCGGTAAATAAGTCGGTCGCGCCGTGTAGATACGAGTAAGAGATGGGATACTCGACCCTTCGGGATCGATTGACGGCAGTGTACATGAACCCGGCCCAGGAGGAGATCCCGTGAACCATTTGCTGTCGGTGCTCGGAATCCGTCTGCCGATCATTCAGGCTCCGATGGCCGGCGTTTCGACCCCGGAGATGGCCGCTGCGGTGTCGAACGCGGGCGGGCTGGGTTCGATCGGGGTCGGGAACGTGGACGCGGTCGGCGCCCGGGCCATGATCGCGGCCGTCCGCGCTCGAACCGCCGGCCCGTTCAACGTGAACCTCTTCTGTCACGTTCCGGCCGTCTCGAACCCGGCACGAGAGGCCGACTGGCTCGCCCGGCTCGGGTCGCATTTCGCCCGGTTCGGCGCGACTCCACCCGGAGTATTGCGGGAGATCTACAAGAGTTTCGTCGAAGACGGCGAGATGCTCGCAATGCTCCTCACCGAGCGCCCCGCGGTCGTGAGTTTCCACTTCGGCCTGCCGCCGGTCGACCGGGTTCGCGCACTGAAGCAGGCCGGTATCCGGTTGCTGGCGTCGGCCACCAGCCTCGCCGAAGCGCACGCGATCCGTGACGCCGGCATCGACGCGGTTGTCGCCCAGGGGTACGAGGCCGGCGGGCACCGCGGGGTGTTCGACCCACAAGCACCGGACGAGCGACTCGGAACGATGGCGCTCACGCGCCTGCTCGCCACGAACCTCTCACTGCCGGTTATTGCAGCCGGAGGGATCATGGACGGGGACGGGATCGCGGCGGCGCTCGCGCTGGGAGCGGAGGCCGCCCAGCTCGGGACCGCCTTCGTCCTCTGCCCGGAGTCCGCGGCCGATTCCGGCTACCGGCGGGCGATGACCGAGCGCCCGGCTCGATCCACCACCGTGACGAGTGCCATTTCCGGCCGCCCGGCTCGCTCACTGTCGAACCGGTTTACCGCGTTGGGCGAGGAGTTCGGTAACGGCAGTGTCCCGGATTACCCGATCGCTTACGATGCCGGGAAAGCGCTCCACGCGGCAGCGAAGGCGGCGAGCGAATACGGCTACGGCGCTCAGTGGGCCGGTCAGGGTGTTGGGCTG
This sequence comes from Gemmata massiliana, assembly GCA_000531095.1. Classification (GTDB taxonomy): domain Bacteria; phylum Planctomycetota; class Planctomycetia; order Gemmatales; family Gemmataceae; genus Gemmata; species Gemmata massiliana. Next base: position 522,956 of record HG799467.1, read on the forward strand.
GCACGAGAGAAGCCCGCGGGCGAACTCGTCGAACTGTTGTGGCAGGAGTGCCGGGACGCGATCGCGCGGATGTCTCTCACCGACAAGCGGTGACAGGGCAGCCTGTTACGCGGCCGGCGTCCGGTGCCGCGATTGGTTCGACCGGCCTCGCCCGTGTCGCGCAGCACTACTCTCCCGACTCGGCCAGGATGACGATCTCCTGCCGCTGCACCGCGAGGGCCGCGAGGCGGCACAACTCGCCCACGACCTCGGCCGCCACCCCGGTTTTCCGTGACCAGAAGAACTCCGGGTGAACCTGCCACCGCTCGGCCAGTGTACTGCGATCGGCCTCGCTCAGCCCCGCCAGGCCCTCAGTGAAGCCCGTCGGGAAGGTAGCGACGAGGAGCAACGGCCCGTCATAATCGTCGTCGGCCGTCTCCCCAATCACCTCGTCGGCGAGATCCGGCTCCACGCGCTGCTCGAACAGCTTCCAAGTGCTCTCGCCGGCTACCCCGCGGAGCAGCTCGTACAGCGCCGCCACCTGGAACACATCGACCCGCTTGATGTGATAGTGCGGCCACTGCTTCGACCAGCCCATCGAGCGGGCCGCAGGGCCGGCCTCCACGGGAGGGACGACATAAAAGTCACAGAACTTCCCCACTCACGCACCTCCGCCGCCGAACACAACGCTCACCAGCCCGGCCGCGGTACCAATACGCGACAACTACAAGCAGGCGGGCACAAGATAAATCACGCGGTCGGGTCCGGTATAGTGACCGGTTCGGCCCGGCTCCTCAATCCATGACGTTTGCGACCAAGTCCGCCAGTTCCTCGGGTGAACACCACTCCCGCGACTCGGCGCAGGCCATTGTCAACCACTCCCAGATGTTGGAGAAGAGTTGGTACGACGGCCAACCGGGTGCCTCGGCCCGCCCCCGCCACGTCAGGTGGACTACGCACACCTGTACGGTGGCTACCCCATTCGCGACCACGAACCCGGCCACCTCGTCCATGTGTTGAGTTTCGGCGAACGGGAGGAAATCTTGAACCGGGATCGACCCACCGTCGACTTCCGTGAGAAACTCCCGCCGCAGTTTGTCCGCCCGGTCAGCGGCGTCCAGGCAGTGCCACGGAGTGAAACCACGGAACCCGTGAGCCCGGAGCCAACGGTAATCGGTCGGGTAATCGTGCCCGCCGAGCGACAGCAGGCACCGCTCGTAGTCACGCCGGAGATAAACCGGTCGCATCCGCTTCGCCTCCTGTTGCCGAACAGCCGAGCCCAATGCCCCGGCCGGGACACCAACCAGCTCACACGGGCAATCGGCGAGCAACGAGACGCAGTTCACGTGGTCGGGTCAGGCGCAGCGCCGAGTTCGGCTTCTGGGACGCGGTCAGCCAGTTCCACGAGAATGTATGTGTACGGCTCCAGTTCGACGTGGTGTGGCCCCGTCCAACAGTCCGACGACTCCGTCGCCACCTCGTGGCCGTTGGCACACAGTGTGTTGACGCCGTCGATGCCGGACAGCCCGCAACACCCGCTCACTCGCCGTCCGTCGGGGTGGTAGCCGGTGTTGACCATGTCCCGGAGGTTGAGCAGGAACCGGCCGCACGACTTGCCCGGGCGGGCGTCCCGCCAGCAGCACCCCTCGGGGAGCAGATCGACTCCGTCACCCGACAACGGGTCCGGCACCTCGCCCAGAAGTCGAACCGGTCGGGTCACCGGCACTCCGCACACGGCGCACTTGAATAGGATCAGGGGCCGCCCGTCGCCCATCCGGAAGCCCTCCTCTTGCCGAACGACACCGCCCACCGGCCCGGCCGGGATCGCAACCGGCCACAACGACGCGCGGTGAGTAACTCAATACCAATTACGTGGCCGGGGCGGGTTCGGTTTTGGCGCGTTTGACCCAAGGGGCGATGCGCTCGCCCGACTTGAGGGCCGCACCGCGGTCGTAATAGTACACGGTACCAAACACGATCTCCACGGACCCCGCAAGGATCGTATGCGCCCCCTCGTCACTGCGGATCGCGTACCGGCGTGGCCCGGCCGCGCTCCCGTCGTGAGCGCTAACCGGCCCCTCATCCGCGAATGTCGGGTTGTGGAACCGAACCGGGCAGTCGATCCGGGCGACCTCGACGAAATGCAGTTCCAAGCCGTGGTAGTAGCACAGGTCGAAACTACCCACGACGACGAGCCGCAGCCCGTCGAACGACTGGACGTGGAAGTCGCAGTGGTACCGCGCCAGCTCGTTCACATCTGCCAGGGTGGGCGCCCGGTAGCCGCCGAGTGCTTGCCGCAGGGCTTCGCTTGCTTCCACTACGGCCCCTCCGCCGTCGAACAAATAGCTCACCGGCCCGCCGCAAAGCCAATCCGCGACAACGGCCAGTCAGTGAGCAATAGGAACGAATCACGCGGTTGGGTCCGGTGCCGCGCCCCGTTCGGCGTGCCTTCGAGCGCTCTGGTTTACTTGCCGGATTGGAGGTACTGAGCGATGCTGGCGGCCCAGTCCTCTTTCCACTCCCAGTCGTCCATCACGAAGCACGCGAACTGACTGGCCGTGAGGACGATCTCCGTGTCCACGCTCATTTCCATCATTCGGATGATCTGGTCGTAGGCCTTCTCGTAGTTCACGGGCACCGACAGGCTGATGCGGAAACCAACGACGGAAACCGTCTGGCCCTCCTTCAACCGGTTCACAACCTCGCGGGCCTCTTGGAAGCTCTCTTCGAGCCGGCCGAGGGCGACCTCCCGGTAACCGATACACGCGGCCTTATACTCGCGAATGTGGCGCTCGCGGTTCTCGCGGAGAACCGCCAACAGTTCATCTCGCTTTACTTTGACTTCGCGATCCTCCCAACCCATCCGCTTGAATGTGGCGGCCATACGCACGCTTCCGATCAAATCGTGTTGTCTGGGAATGTACCTTTCGAGCCGCCGCCCCGCGCCGGCGTCACAACACCTTCAGACACCACAATCCCATCGGGGTTCGCACCTCCGGCACCGAACTTAGAACGGGTTCACCGGTCAGTGCCCGTACTCGTTTGCCACATGAAGCAAACGAGTACGGGCACTGACCGGCAACCGTTGGTGTAATGTCCAGCAGGGTAACATATTCGCTACTGCGCTCAAGCAGGTAGCAGCCTGTGCTCGTTCGCTCCGGTCGACAGAAAGCTCCCCGTTGTACTCGTTTGCCCGGCTCGGGTGCTCGCCGCTCCCGGAGCCCCTGCGCCGTCAAGCGGGCTCGCGTGCCACGTGACAGCCGGGTCGCGGGCAATGAACAAGCCGGCTCACCCAGTCGCTCAGGGCTTCTTCCGCCAGACGGTGTCACCGGTCCCGAAGTACACGTTCGCGAACCACCGGGAATACTTGTCCGGGTCCGTCAGGATCAGGTGGAAGTGCCCGGGGTTCTCCATGCCGTGTACCAGCGTGAACTCGCCCTCCGGCTTGTCCAGGTTCTGCATTTGCAGGTCGAGCGTCCCCGTCACGGCCCCGGCGGTGGTCGACGCCGTCAGGTAGAAGTAGAGCTTGCCCTTCTGACCGGCTGGCAGCTTGTACTTCCCGCGCACCAGGTACTGGCCGCCGACCTCGATCTTCGGCCGCGTGCCCCAGACCTCGCGGATCTCGATGCGCCAGCCGTCGCGCGTCTCCGTGTCGCCGATCTCGAACGCGACCCGGTGCTTGAACCGCTCAGCCAGCGCGCCGGCTGCTGCGGCCCCGTCGCGCCCGGCGGGAACCTCCTGCTCCAGCTTGGCGAGCTTCTGCTGGAGCTGCTGGAGTTGTTGTTTCACCTCCGCCACGCGCTCGCGCACGTCGTCCGGATTCGCCCGCGTGCTCTCCTGTGCCGGCGCTTCGGTCGCCCCGGTCGTCGAAACCAGCCCCAGCACGGTGCCCCCGAAGACGAGAGCCGCGGCAGTCACGAGTTTCGTGAGGAACATGGATCGCCCTACTCCTTCCGTTAACGGAACACCCCGGCCCGAAAGAACGGCACTCATACTCGCTTCGTCGGTCGCGGCCCGGCCCGTCGAAGCGACCAGTCCGGCGGGGACGCCGGCCGAGGTCGTGCCACCTGCAAGCGCGGCCGCCACCAGAGCCGCGGCGAACCCGCGGTGGGCCAGCCGCCGGGCCAGAATGCTCCGCCCGCGCGCGAGCCGGCTCGCCACCGTCCCCTCGGCCCATCCGAGTTGCTCGGCCACTTCCCTGCGCGTCTTACCTTCCAGGTCGCACAGGACGACCGCGACCCGGTACCGCTCCGCCAGTCGCCCCAGTTCTTCGTCCAACACGTGCCGGAGTTCGGTCGACGGCCCCTCCGGAATTGCCCCTCGCGGGGGTACCGTCGCTTCCTTAGCCCGACGGCGCGCGGTCGCATCCCGGGCTTCCAGAGACGTGCGGGTGGCGACCCCGTGGAGCCAGTTGGCGATGGCGTCGGGCGCCCGGAGGGAAGCCGCCCGGCGGACGAGCACGAGAAAAGTGATCTGGAAGGCGTCTTCGGCGTCCGGCTCGTTGCGGAGAATGCGTCGGCAGACGCCCAGCACCATCGGACCGTGCCGGCGGACAAGAGCCTCGAACGCGCTGCCGTCCCGGTTCCGGACGTAGCGCTCCCACAACTCGGTGTCTGCCAAGCCCGCTGCGTGTCGGCAAGCCAGCGCATCACCCAGCCGTCGGACGGCCCCACTCAATTGCGTCGGCACCGTTCCTCTCCTCGGAGGATGGGATTCCTTTCACCCCTTCATACTGGGTCGAGGAGAGCGATTTGTTCCACTTTTTTGTTTCCCAGCGTCGTGCTGAGGTTGCCACGGAAAGGGCTGCGGTGGCGTTTCACGTCGCGTCTGAAGGAAGTGGTATTTTGTCCATATTTCGACAAGGGAGGTATTGCTAAGCCGAATCGAATTTGTTAATTTGTCCACTATCCGGTAGGAGGTCGTTATGTCGTTCAGTAACGCGCCGTGCGTGATGGGTACACACAGCGTCGGGCACAGCCCGACCTACCGCTCCCGCGACGACCTGTGGTTGCGTGCTTCGTAACGGCTCGACGCAGAACAGCCCAAAAGTCGTCGATTCTGTAACCAAACACCCCCAAAAACGACGTGTTCAACACATTTGCAGGGCCGAAACGGGGCGAAATGAGAGGTGATGTTAGCCAGATGTTAACGTGTCGGGTGCGTTTTTGCCGGGGATTTTGCCTCCGGCGCCCGGGTCCGGGAGGGGGAAATGTTAGCAAATGTTATCCGAGAGCCGAGTCGCACACGGACCGCGAGGTCGGATGATTCACCCGGTGCGGTGCGCTGATCGTGGGCCGGTGCCGTCATCGTGCTTGCTTCTGGTCGCGTGCTGTTCGATAACTACGCCACACGCTTTCGCCGGAGAGTCATCGACATGGTGCGCATCGGTATCGTCGGCATCGGGTTCATGGGCCGGATTCACATCTGAAAAGAAATGCTTTCAGTTTTTCTCAGGTTTTTCAAGGAGAAATTGAGTGAAGTGAAGGTTGTGGTACAATGCCGGCGCAAAGAATGGCACAAAGAATATCCCAAATGTACAGTGCCGGGAGGAAGCCGTGGCCGGTCGCAAGCCAAGCCTGAACTTCACCAATTCGCTCGGCCAGTACACCACCACGATCGAGGGCGCTTTTCACCGCCTCGGCACCGACAAGGAAGCCGCTGAGGCGCAGTTCAAGTTCCTCATGCGGCAGGCGGAGAAGGGCTTCGTGGCCGACCCGAACATCACCTTCGGCGCGGTTGCGGACGAGTACCTCGACTTCGTCGAGCAAGCCCACTGTTCCGACCGCTTCCGCCACTGCAAGGAGCGACTCCAAGAGTTCAAGGACTTCGTCGGGGACAACACGCGGGCGAAGGATCTCCGCGCCCGACACGTCGAACAGTGGCTCTCCGCGAAGACGCTCACTGGCGGTTCGGAGCGGCTCTACAAGGGCATCGTCCTCGCGTGCATGAACTGGGCGGCCCGACCCAAAACCCAGAAGGGCGGCGAACTGCTTCCGGAAAACCCACTGCGTGGGCAACTCCGGCTCCCGCCGACGGGCAGTCGCGGCAAAGAAGCGGTGTGGACGCCGGAGATTTTCGATCAGGTGATCTCCGCCAGCAGCGAGGCGTTCCGCGACCTCGTGCGGATCCTCGCGTGGACCGGGGCGCGTCCCTCGACGGTCACCCGCATTGAGGCTCGGCATTACAACAAGGAGCAGAGCAGGTGGGACTGCGAGGACCTGTACAGCGGGCGCTCGGCACAGGTGAAATATGTCAGGCACGTGCGATTCTTGAACGACGAGGCACGGGAGATGGTCGAGCGGTTGAACGCGAAGCACCCGGAGGGGCCGATCTTCCGCAACGCTTATGGGGAGAGGTGGAAGCCGAACGCCCCGCAGATCTACCTGACCAATCTGCGGGTGAAGTTCAAACACAGTAAAGGGCTGAAGTGGCCGAAGGGACTCGTCGTCTACGGCCTGCGTCATACGTTCGCGACGAGCTTCCTGCGGAAATTCCCGAACGAGATCGAGTACCTGCGAGTCCTGCTCGGACACAAGAACTACAAGATGATTTTCTCTCACTACGGGCATTTGATCGACGAACACGCATCGGCCTTCAAGCGGCTCGAAGGGTTCAACCCGTTCACGTGAGGTGCTTGTACCGCCGCTTCGGTGCTTCCTCGGAATTGCCCCCGCGCTCGGTGCCGGCAAGGTACGCCGTGAGTTGCTGCTCGCTCACGCGGATTCCGCCCTGGCCGCGACCGAGGCGGTGATGCTTCAGTCGCCCGTCGGCGACCGCTGTGTAGACGAAACTGGCCGAAATGTTGAGCCGCTTGGACACCTCTTCGACGGTCATCATCGCGGGGACCGCGGCAGCTTGCTCGTTCTTCACGATACTCCTCGTATGAAGAAGCTCTCCGTGACGGGACGTAGCGCCTATGTTTGGCTCGAAGTCGTACGAACACTCACGCAGTTCGAGCGTGTGCGTTTCAACGGTGTAAGGCTCGAAAGTGATGAACCGGTGCGGAGGTATGCTAGATGCAGTCAACTGAACGAAGTGGCCTCTTAATCCGGGGATTGCTTCTATTCCGCACACGAATGGTTCGTGATCACCCGGACGGCGCTTCTGACAACTGGCACAATACCTGCCAGTTGTCGAAATCTTCGGGCGTGATTAATCGCGGCGCCCGGTCCACAACGACGCTTGCTTCTCTTGAACGTTGCGCTCGCAAGGGTGACGGACGCATTCACCTGCTCAGCGATTGGGGCCGGCATTCCGGGTCTGCCGCCTTTCGATCTCGTTCGACGTAGTGAGTGCCGCGGCCAAGCCCAGTACGATCGCGGTAATCGCGGCTCCGCGGTATTCACCCATTACGTGAAATACTTCCCGCATTACCCACCGCGCTCCGGTGTCGATCTCCGGAACCTCGAGAGCCAGCGCGGCACCCCCGAATACGCTTGCAACGACCAGGACAGCTTTCACGTACTCGCACAAGAATCTCCTCATGCGGTTCCTCCGGTTCGAGAAATGATTTTGAGGATCCGGTTGCGGGGTACCAGGAGGGCACCTTGGGTTGTGTCATGGTGCCACCTCAGCTCGGTGCTTCCGAGTACCCGAACGGGGCGTGGGCGGCGCGCTGCGGGGTCACTCCGGGAGTTGCTGCTCCGGTTTCTTCGCCATGTAATTGGCGAGAAGAACCAAAATTCCAACATCATCTAACCACCCGAGAATCGGAATAATATCGGGGATCAGGTCGATGGGGCTGACCAGGTAGAACACCGCCCCAACGACCGCTATCGCCTTCTTCATAACCTGCTCCATGTACAGGGCCCGAGCGGGCCCAGAACGGGGACTGTTACAACTCGATGCCCGAATCGAACTCCGGCGTGACGGCACCCCTTGGTGACGGGTGCAACCCATTCGACACTTCGGGGGATTCGTATTCCGGTACTTCCACGCGCAGCGTGACGATCGGTAGCGCCAGCCGGAAGAACTGAACGCTCTCCCCCGTGGGCTCGACAACCCCGGCCTTCACCAGGGCCTCCAACATGCCCTCGGTGCGATCGAAATCGTTCACCACGACTTGACCGCTCTTGAGGTCTGCCAAGGGCGTGTCGAGCGTCGCCCACGCCGCGAATGCGCCGTGCCCCGCGTCACGAAGGCACACGGCCACCCCGCCGTTCGGGTAACGGCTCCGGTACGCGAGGCACTCACGCCCGCGGAACGTTACCCGGACCGGTTCTGGTTTCATCGCTCCCTCTCGTGGCTTTTGGAAACGAGATTACCGATGCCGCGCGACGCGGGCGCGCCGCACCGGACGGACCTGGTACACGTTCATCTGCCGGCGCAGCTCGTCCGCGTCGCGCGGCTGCGTTACGATCATCATCACAGTAAGTCCTTCCTCAACGGCGCCGCCCCGGTAGGGCGGCGCGGGGTCAGTTTTGGCTGGGGGCGGGAACAGCGCCCGGCGGTTGGAACTCACAGAACGCTAACAAGGCGGTCATAAGGATTTCGGCCACGCGCCGGACTAGGCGCTCGCGCGTGGGCCCGGTCGCGTGCGGGAACAGTTCTTGAACCAGGACGCACGCACTCGGAAGAGCCACGTCCTCGGCGTAACCCGGATCAAAGGTCACGGGCGCCTCCTTCCGCGGCCTTCGGAGGGACGGGTTCAGAAGGGCCTTGAACTTCTCGGCCAGTCCGGCCGTGGCGCCGAACCGGAGCGCGAGCAGCAGGGCCCCGCACCCCGTCAGCACGAAGCAGAAGGTGAGGCACCCCAGGCCCATCAGGGCCTCGCCGACCAAACTCGCGGACATGAATGAACTCCTGGGTGTGACGACCGCCCCGGGGGTCGGTGAACGGACTTTCCCGCCGGGTCGGCCGCATGTTTACCCACCCGTGGTGGGCGGGAATAAATGTGTCGGTAACTCGAAGCGAACGCGCGTATCGAGATTTCACTCCTTTCGTCAGGGCCCAACCTATTCGGGCGGTTCGACGGGCCGCGCGCGGAGATGCGCTCCTGCACGTGACCCGGTTCGAGGTTACCGGGGGCCTCGGGTAAACGGGTGAGGACGGACCAGGGCGAGCGGCCCGCGGCCCTCATCACTTCTTGAAGAGCCCTCCCAGGATGCTCTGGGCGGCGCTCTTGCCGGCTTCCTGGGCGAGCGCCCCGCCGGCCCCGCTGCGGAGCAGGAGCACGCCCAGCGCGAGCAGGCCACCGCACCCGAAGAAGAACAGGAAGCACAGTTGGTCGAAGAAACTAGCAAACAGGGTCATGGGATCGTCCTCTCAAGGTTGGGTCGGGCGAACTTACATCTCCATCCCGCCGCGCTCCTGCTGGTGCTCGGG
>HG799467.1:532284-565681 GCA_000531095.1 Gemmata massiliana
GCTTGTTGCCCGGCGCCGTACGGCACGAACCCGCTCCCGGTGAACAGCACGTTGGCGATNNCCGCCGCCCCTTGCACGCCCAGGCGCTTGAACTCCGTGCCGACCTCGGGGCCGATGTCTTGCAACCGCGCGGCCGCGGTCTCGAGCGCCTTGTTCAACCAGTCCGCTACTTTCGCCATGAGTCACCTCCGCTTCGGTACAGGGGGGAACGAATCGACGTCCCGGGTTCCGGGGAACCCGTTCGGGGCCACCGGGCCGCTTGGCCCGAATTCCGTAGCCTTCCGCTGCTCGCTCACCGCGACCTCGGCCGCCAGGGCGAACAGGATCGTCAGAGTGAGTATGACCAGGGCACGGATCAGTGTTTGGAGCGCGGCCATCGTCCGCCTCACAAACCCGGGCGAGCGCCCCAGGAACCGCTCTTCGTAGTAGCGCAACAGCCGGGTCATGATCGGGGGCACGCCCGGGGCAAAGGTGATCGCCGTGCGCGGGTCCAAATTCAGCACCTCGTCCGGCTTGAGCAGGCGCCGCCCGACCTGGGACCAGTTGTCGTTGTGCCCCGACGAGGAGCCCCTCGTGTGCTGGCCCGGACCGGTCCCGCCGGACGAGTACGAGTGCGAGGAGCCGGTGTTGGACCCGCCGCTTGTGACCACGATCGTGGACTCCCCGAGCCGGGAGCTCACGTACTCGGCCGTGGGCACATCGTTGACCCCGAAGAACACCTGGGTCGCGTTCGACAGCAGCGTCTGGCCCTGGTCCTCGGGCCAGCACAGCTTGAGTTGGCCCATACTCTGGTAGTAAAATTGGCACCTGATGCCGTAGCCGCGGTACTTGTCCACGGCGTCGGCCAGCGCGTTCATCCCGTGCCCGAGGGTGGCGGCCTCGTCGAGCAGAAAGTGCACCTTATTGGCCTCCTGCAGACCCCCGCGCACGACCGCCCGCATGAGGGCCCCGACCCACAACCGTAGCAACCCCATACACGCCCGCATGTGCTCGGGCGGGAGCACCAGGTACACGGTCATCTTCCCGCCGCGGAGCCCGGTCGGGTCGAAGCTCGAGGTCCGGGTGCTGGCCGCGATCGCGGGCGTGTCCAGGAACCGCAGGAACCGGTTCGTCGTGGTGAGCACACTGGACAGCTCCTTGTCCTTGAACTGGGTCAACTGGTGGCCCATGCGGGCCAGGTACTCGTCCTCCGAGACGCACAGGAGTTGCACCGCGGTGCCCATTTCCTTCGGGTCCGTCAGCAACCGGCGCACGGTTTGTAGGGACCGGTCGTCCCCGGGCGCGTGCCGGGCCACGCACGCGGTGAGTGCCGAGATCTAGCTCTCGGCGGAGTCGCACCAGTGGGGCTCCTTTTCCTGGCCCGTGCGGACCACCAGGGCCTCCGCGAGGGTACGGATGTCGTCGAGCGCGTCGGATACCTCCTTCGCAATGGGGTCGAGCGGGTTCAGGCTGTCGGGCCGGTCGGTGGTGACCCGGAACGGGTCGAGGACCACGACCCGGTGCCCGAACGCGCGGCGCCGGTGGGCGGCCGTGAGCTGCGCGTTTTCGCCCTTAAAATCAATGACCACGCACGCATCGGGGCACTCGAGCAGGAAGGGCAAGATGCACGAGACGCCCTTACCCGCGCCGGTCGGCGCGAACACGGTCGTGTGAACGCTATTGCGAAGGCGCACGAGTTCCCCGCCCGGGGGCCGGCCCCGGAGGGCCCGCAGGAACTGCTCGCACGCGGCCCGGGCCGGGACGCGCCGGTCGAACAGGGCCCGGAGAGCCGGGACGAGGGGCCGGACCGGGGGAGGGAGGCGCCCGAGGACGAACCCGCTCCGCGCATCGAGCATGCCTACGGCTCGCACGTCGTTCGCGTCCGCCAGGCGCGCGGTCCCGTGGGCGGTGAGCGGCGGGTGCCGGGCGCGTCGGGCGAGTTGTAACATCACCACGAGCCCGAGTAGGATTACCGAGCCCGGGGCGGTGAGCACGACCAGAACAGTGCACCCGTAGAGCACGGCCCCGACGCTCGTGACCAGGGCGAGGCGCGAGAGCTTATACACGGTCGCCCTCCGCGCGGGCCTTGGACCGGTCCGCCATCATCCGCTGCCACGTCTTGACGTCGAACCGGGCTTCGGTCGCCTTGCGGGCCTCCTTGAGAGTGTCGGCGAGTATTTGGACCACGTCCTCCATCGCCAGCTCGGCCCCCGAGATGCTCACGGCCGCGCCGCCCGGCAGGGCCAACTTCACCCGCGCGAGGCGCACCGCGGGTGCAGACGCGAGAGCCGGGGCCGGTTTGCGGAAGTGCTCCTCGAACTCGGCGCGGGACGTGGTGCGGGCGACCCCGGCCAGTTCGATCTGCTTGGCCGGATCGGGCTCCTGGGTGATCAGGTATGCCTTCGAGGCGTCGAGTTCGCCTTCGTTGACCAGGCGCTGGACCTCCGGGGGCAACCCGAGCAGGGCCAACGTGCGACTGATCTGGGCCTCGCTCACGCGGACCGATTCGGCCAGTTGCCGGGCGGTCCACCGGTTCTCGTCGAGGATCGTGCGGAACAGGTTGGCCCGGTCGATCGGGGGCAGGTTCTGGCGGTGCTGGTCGATCGACGCCTGGGTCAGGAGCAATTCGGAGCGAGTCGGCTCTTTGCCCAGGTCGAGGGCGAGCACCTCGGGGAGCCCCACCAGGCGTGCGCCCTCGAGCCGGCACCCGCCGTCGCAAATGACGAACCGGGTGCCGTCGGTGTACCCGATGACGGGCACCTTCTGGCCGTGGAGCCGCATGCTCTCCCCGAGCCGCCGGCAGTACTCGGGATCGAGCTTGGAGCGCGGTTGCGACGGGTAGACGCACGAACTGACCAGCACGTTCTTCAGGAGCGCGGTCATGCACGGATCCTTTCTTGGAAAACGGGGGCGCGGGATCGGTAGGAATGGGCGAGGGGGGACACTCAAGATCAACGGTTCAACAGGGCCGATTTCTGAACGAGCCTGTTCCGGTGGGCCCAGAGCAAAGTTTGTAACGTGCCGCGTAGGGGCGGGGTTCCCGTGGGAACGACCGGGCCCCGAGCGAGCGGGCGACTCGCCGGACCGGACTCGCGTTTGAAACCAACAGGGACAGAACCGTCGGTCCGGACGAACCCGCTACCATCGCCGGGTTCGTGGGTGTGGCAAGGGCGGTTCGGGGGCCGGAACCCCGAAATCAGAGCACGGCTAAATCCGTTTTCTGATTGTGCGGTTCGGGCCCGCGGTGGAACTAGGGTGGATTTGGAACGCGGGGCGCCGGGTGGCGCACAACTTCAGGCTTGGTCCGGGGTGCCCAAGAGGCGGAGCACCCAACAGTTCGCGGTGTGCTCCGTGTGAGCACGGCAGTGGTTCAGGATCAGGTCGCTGTCGCACCCGGCGTCCTGGAGCGCGTCGGCCAGAATCGGCATGCCGTCGAACGCCCGGCGGGCACCGATGCCCTCGGCAATAGCCCGGACGCACCCCCCGTTCCACGTCACCCAACCCGGGTCGGCCGGCGGCACCGGCAGCGCGCGACCGCTCGCGTCCTGCGGGCCGCGTTCGGCCGCGGCGAGGCCCGGGACGCGGGCCACCTTGGCCGCGTCCACCTCGCGCCCGAGGACCTCCAAGAGCCGCGCGTGCCGCCCGGTCGCGGCCAGGAAGTGCAGGTACTCGTACACACCGGGCACGACGGACCGGCGGTCCCGTGTGCCGGTCCGGACCCGGCCGCGCCGCCACAAGTGATCGAGCGTCACGTGCCCCGCGTAAAAACCGTCGGGGCGGAACAAGTGGGGCCACGAAGCGGCCACGGGTGCCCCGGCCAAGCGGAACGCGCGGCGCCGCGGGTGGACCTCGGGCAGTTCCGCGGCCGGATCCGCTCGGCCCATCTGGGCGCCGATCCGGGTGGCCTCGCGGGCGTAGAGTGGGCCGTACCCGTCCCAGCCCTCTTCGAGTGACCCGTGGACCTCCATGACGAACTGCTTGACCATTTCGCCCAGGAGCCGGTCGTCGATGAGTCGGATCACACCGCGGGCGTCGGGATCGTCCGTGCGGACCAGGCGCCGGTCGGTGCCGAACATCAGGCCCGGGGAGAACATGATGTTGGTCCGGGCTCCGTAATCCGTGTTGATTCGCGTTTCGCTCAGCCGGCGCGGGTGGACCGGGGCGATGCTGAACCGCGGGACGATCAACCGGTTCTCGAAATAGAGCGCGTTGAACTCGTGCCAGCGCGGCACGAGGTGACCGAACCGGTGCCGGTAGGGCTCGGCCGCCTGATGCCGTGAGTAATCCTCACGCGAGCTTCGCTCCGCTTCGTCGGGGTCTGTCGGTTTGCTTTCTGACACATTCCGCCTCCGTCGTATGAGTCAGTGATCGACACCGGATCCGCTCCTCGGGTTGATCAGAAGTGGCCAAGCGCTATTGACGAGCCGGTCGGGCCGCGGCAAATTGGTATTGCCTTCGCCTCCCTGTCGCGAACGGCTTACGGGGCGCGGCGGCGGGCCGGCACAACGCACGGTGAGAACAACATCCCCGTGCGATTTCGCCTTTCGGTTCTTGAGCGGCGTGCCCTTCCGTTGCCGGATGATGACCGCATCGGCTTCGGGCACTGGGCACGTCTGTCGGACCTCAACCCTTGATGCCGATCTTGGTCCCGCTTTTCTCACCGCCGTTGCGGATCACCCGGTTTTTCGCAAGAACGGACGAGAAACGGGGCAGACGCTAATTCCCGTACCCGCTCGGAACGCGCTGAGAGTCGAGCCGCCGTTCCGATTCAACAGGTCTTCATAATTATATTTAAATAAATATATTTTTATTTGATTATTTATATTTTTACGTATATGCATGATGCCTATGATGAATGATCATGTCCTTCTCGCCACGGGAACACGAGTCCCCCTCGAGATCGTTTCCGGGGTACTGTTCCTGTTAGAACGCCTGCTCGATGGCGAAGCGAGGGACCGTGCATTCGTCGTTCATTTGCGCGAGGCCGCTCTCGCGGATGGTCGGGTCGCGCCCGGCTTCGAGCGGGAAACGGTCGACTACGGGTTGACCGTCGCCGACGGGCGGGTCGACCCCGTGGTCCGAGAGGTCGTACGCGCGGCGGTTCGGGGAGAGGGGAACGACTTGCACCTCGTCTCGCCGTTTACCGTTGCATGGGACCGGGGCCGGTCCGATTTTCTCATCGGCTTGGACAAAATGCGGGCGGTACTCTCGCCAGATCAGATCGAGACCGTAATGCGCGGGCCCGTGGATCCCGGTGGGGGGAGTTCGAGCGCCCCACCAGGTGCGGGGAGTTGGTTGGATTACGTGCGGCGCCGGCACCAGGGCGGCACCGGCTTTCCCCCGCCGTCAGCGAACTAGCTCCGATCCGCTTAAACGTTACCCGAAGCCCGCCACCCCGAGAGCGCGCGTGGCCGGGATCCCGGTGGGCCGACGGATGATCCCGTTGTGTCCAGCGGAATGGTGCCGCCGGTTCAGGTACTTTCGGTCGTCACACATTTTCGAAAAAAATACGCCGGCGGTGAGAAACTGCACCCAGAACTCGGCTTCACTGTGTAGAACCGCAACTTCGGTTCACGGCAACTGCCCATTTCCCTACCGCGGACCGGAAAGGATGGCGCCCGATGCCCCCCGAGGAGATCCCGATCCGACGCGGTGTGGGTGACGCGCTAACCTCGCGCGGGCCGGGGGGACTTTCCTTGGACCAGCTTTTTGTCCGTTACCGAGCGTCCGCGCTCCTCAGAGCGGATTGGGCGCCGATCCTGGACGTGTTTCCCGATCTGCTCGAGCGGGCAGAAGCGCGGTGCCGTGACCGTGCGGCCCGCACCTTGTGCAGCCTTGAGGGCGCCCTGGCGCGGCACGCGGTCGAACCGAAGCGCCCCAACGGGTCCGGTGCCCAGTCGGAGGCTGTCATCCGGGCGCTTCATATCGTTCTGGGACAAACGGGTGTGGTCTTGAAAATGGAAGACGCAATTGGCGGGTCACTCGGCCACCTGAGGCGGATGATCCGCTCCCGTATGCGACGTTTCAGTTATCGGACCGACGACAGGGACGACCTCGATGACGTGGTGGCGGACGCCACCGTACGGTTCCTCGAAGACCCGTTTCCGGCGCTACGCCGGCTGTCGGAACTCGGGAATCAAAAGTGGTGGGTAACGAACGAAGGGGTCAACGCGTTCAAGCGGAAACTAACCGCACAACGAAGATTTGCCCAAACCAAGGGAACTCCGGTTCCAGACGACTCCGCAGCGAGGAAAGATCAAGGGCCGGCCGAAGTTGCCGAACTTCGGGACGAAGTCGAAGCGTTTGAGCGCGGCCTGGATGACCGACAGCGTGCGCTGTTGCGTTGCCTCCAAGATGAGCTCCCCATGAGTGAAGTGGTCTCTCGCTTCGGGGTCTCCAACGCAACGGCTTACAGGTGGGTCCGTGACTTGCGGGCCCGAACTAAGTCGTTCTTCGGGCGCGTCGTAACTCCTGTTGATACCGCGCCGGGAATGGACCCGGCAGCAGAAACGGCCCCACAGAATACTGGAACCGAACAGGGGTGACTCTCATGACTCCCGAAACCGCCTTTCCCGAAATCGTGTCCCTTATCCGGCTCGCGCGACGACCGGGCGACTTCGACAACGTCTCGCGACTGGCTTCAAAACTAACGGCCAACGAGATCCTGGCGCTCCGAACCGGCTTGGAAATTGTGCTCACCGACCAGCACGCGTTCGACGAACTGTTCGACCTCTTTCTGCGCCTTCCGGGCGAACCCGACGCGTGCGAACCGGAGTTCGACCGGAACCTCAAACAGCGGATCCTCGATCGGGGAGTGGGGGACCTGCGGGTCGACCAACTGGTCCAATTGACGGCCACCCCGGAGTGGCTGGCCGAACTAAGGGACGCGCTGTCCGAACCGATCCCGCACCCGTACTGGGCCGCGGTCGCGGCGGCTCACCGGACCCAACCGGCGAACGCGAGCGGCGGGCCAACGGGCGAGCGGATCCGGGCCGAGGTCGCTTCGGCCCTGGACCTGCTCGGGCACCCGCTCGGCTTGAACCCGCGAAAGGTCGTTGACTGGGTGTACGCGCGGCTCACCACGGGTCGGCGACCGGACGCCCCTGGTACCGCCCGGCGCGTGTTGACCCAAGTGGCCGAGGCGATTCGGGACACCCGGGCGCCGGGTCGGGCCGTACTCGCGCCCGACGGCTCGACCCTCCAGCGCTGGGCCGACGCTCGTTCGGTTGTGGACTGGGCCACGGGGGCGGCCCACTGGCAACCGCCGTTGCGGCCGCCAGCCGCGGCCTAAGTGACGACGACGATCCGGACGCGAGCGACCTGTTCGTCCTGGCCGTATACGCGGGGCGAACCGACGCCGAACTGGCCGATTTGTTCTGTACCGACGCGGCGACGATCGCGGGAACGCGCGAGGGGGTGGTGGAAATCGTTCGGGCCGAGGTCCAGCGGGCTCTCGGCGCGCACCTCGACCCGTCGGGCGACGCCCTGGTCCCGCCAGGAGGTGCGGTACCCACAGCGGGTCACCGGCTCCAAAAATAGCGGACGTGTTTCGGGGAACCATCGGGGCGCCACATTCGCTCGTTCCGGGCCGCTGATGATAAGCTGTGCCACAACCTACCGGCACGGCGATTGCGCTTTGGTTGCGTAGCCCGCCTTTGTGGAGGCCGCAGCCGTGGCGAGTGCGCAGATGCCGGACGAGTTTTTTGAGCTGGTCGCTCACCACCTGCCGCCCGAGCCGCCGGGGGTCGGCCCCAAGGGCGGCCGGCCATGGATCGGCCACCGGGCGGTCGTCCGGGTCATCTGGTACGTCCTGACCAGCGGCGTCCGGTGGGCGGACGTGCGCGCCGAACTGGGGTGCTCCGGGCGGACCGCCCACCGACGGCTCCGCGCCTGGGAGGAGCGCGGGATCTGGGACCGGCTCCACGCCGATCTGCTCCGGCTGCTCCGCCGGGCCGACAAGCTGGACACCGACGTGGTCATCGTGGACGGGGTGTACGTGCGGGCGTTCGGCGGCGGGGAGCAAACCGGCCCGAGCCCCGTGGACCGCCGCAAGCTGGGGACCAAGCACACTCTGATGGTCAGCCGGTCGGGGGTGCCGCTGGCGATCCGCACGGCCGTGGCGAATGCCCGCGACCACCGCCAGATCCTGCCGCTGGTGCTGCTCGACTTCCCCCGAGTCGGGGGGAAGCCGGGGCGGCCGCGGGAGAAGCCTGCGGAAGTGTACGCCGACCGTGGGTACGACAGCGCGTCTACCCGGCGGCTTCTGCGGTGGCTGGGGATCGAGCCGAAGATCGCCAAGCGGAGGACCGAACACGGGAGCCGGCTGGGTAAGGTCCGGTGGGTGGTCGAGCGGACCATCGCCTGGGTCAAGGGGCTGCGGCGGATGCGCGTCCGGTACGACCGCCTCGGGGTGATTCGGGACGCCTTCACCACCCTCGCCGCCAGCGTGGTTTGCTTCCGCATCCTCCACGATGGCACCTTGTAACCCCGATGGTTGTGGCACAGCTGAGGGCGCAACCGGGTCGAACGGATCATAACCGCACACCGGGACGCGATCCGTTCCCGCTCGGGACTCCGCGCCTCGTCCACGTGTTCCACTCCGGGGCGGGTGCCGAACTTATGTCAGACTCTCGATCCGTTCCGGGTTCCGTGTCACCCCTGCTCATTTCCTGGTGGCGCCCGCAACGGCCGCTTGCGGACCGACTCGCACCCTCGGACCGGGGGCGTCATTGTTTTGAACGGGGACACTGTAACAAAAGGAGCCCGAGATGGGCGACCGAACTCCCATCGATGATCCGTTCCGCAAGCTCTTCCGGGGCGCGGTCAAGGAGTACCTGGCACGTTTCCCGCTCGGCGGAGGGCCCGCGCCGGACGATTGGGCAACGAACTGGTGCGATCGTTACCCGCCCGAGCTCTCCCGGGACCTGAACGGGTACCACGAGGGCCGAAAAGAGGCGCGGGCGCGGGCCGATCGAGGGGAGGCCGAGGCGATCCCCGCGCCCGCCGGTACGCTGGCCGACGTGGAGTTCAGCGGGGATCAGAAGGAAGGGGCGATGGGTGTCGTGTTCCGCGGGCGGGACCGGTTCCTGAACCGAACGGTTTGTGTCAAGCGACCGAAAGGCGAGTTCGCGACCGACCGGTGGTACCAGTGGCGCAGCTACCGGGAGGCCCAAATCCTCGGCAGCCTGCAGCACCCGAACATCCCCCCGGTCTACCGGTTCGGCCGGGACGCCGACGGCACCCCGTTCTTCGTCATGAAGTGGGTCGAGGGCACCACACTCGCGGACCGAGCCGAAGGGGCCCGCGGTCGCGAGCGTTTCGGCCGGTTGGTTGACATCTTCTTGCAGGTGTGCCGGGCGGTCGGGTACGCCCACACGGCCGGGGTCCTCCACCGGGACCTGAAACCGACGAACGTGATGGTGGAACCGGACGACGCGGTGTACGTCGTGGACTGGGGCATCGGGACGCTGATCGACGCGGAAGCGGGGGGCACGGCCGCGGGCCCAACTGCGCCTTCGCGAAGCGACTCGGGCCCGTCCGGGACCCCGGCGTTCCGGGCACCGGAGCAAGAGGCCGCCCGGGCGGCCCTCCTGCCCGCGGCCGACGTGTTCGGGTTGGGCGGGATCCTGTGTCACATCATGACCGGGCACGCGCCGGGGTGGGCCGGGGGGGAGCGGGGACTGACCGACGGTAGGGCCAGTCCGGTGCGGACGCAACTGGCGGCCCACGAGCGCGAGCACCCGGAACTGGTGGCCCTCGCGCTGGCGTGTTTAGCGAAGGAACCGGGCCGCCGCCCCGCCGACGGGAACGCGGTCGCCCGGGCCGTGCAGGACTACTTGAACGGGATCACGGAGCGGCTCATTCGGGCGAACGCGGAAGCCGCCCAGCGGGTCGTGGACGCGCACAAGGCGGCGGCTCGTCGCCGGGTGCGGAACGTGCTGATCGTTTCCGCGTTCCTCATCGCGGGCGGCGCGGGGTACGGTGCTTTGGCCCGGGGCGAGCGACGCGCGCGCAACGGGGACGCGGTGGGGAATCTCGTCGCACACGCCGAACAATCGATCGGGAACGGCGACCCGGCCACGTGCGAGGTCGACCTGGCCGAGATCGACCGGCGCCTCCCCGAGGGCGGGGCCGACGCGCACCGGGACCGAGTCGAACGGTGCCGGACGAACCTGGCCCTCGTGCGTGGCCTGAACCGCGTCGATACGGTCCGGTGGATGCCCGTGGACGGGCATTATCCCACGGCGGGGGCGGTTGCGGCGCAGTGGGAGGGCGCCTGCCGAAGGTTCGGGATCGAGCCGGGAAAGAACCCGGCACGGGAGGACGCGCAGCGTGTCACCACGTCCCTGGCGCAGAACCGGCTCCTGGGCGCGCTGGACCTGTGGCTGGTGAACGAACCGACGGCGGGATTGCGGGACGTATTAAGTGCGGCCGATCCGGACACATACCGGGGGGCGGTGCGCGCCGCGGTTCTGGCCGAGCACGGGAGCGAACTCGCGCACCTGGCGGGCCGGCGCGAAGCCCTGGAGCAACCGCCCTGGTTCGCGGCCGTGCTCGGCCAGATCCCGGCGATTGACCGGGTCCGGAGGAGAGAAATATTGGAACTGGCCCTCCGAAACGCGCCCGGTGACCTGAACTTGTTGATGGCCCTCGGGGAGACGTACCCGATCAACCAGCGAGCGGGGGCGGAGCACCGGGTCCGGTGGGCGCAGGCGGTGGTGGCGGCGAACCCGGGGAGCGTCGCGGCCCGTAACGCCTTGGGAATCGCACTGAGAGATTCCGGGGACCTCGACGGGGCCATCCGGGAGTGTGCCATTGCCACCAAGCTCGACCCGAAGTACGCGGTCCCGCACCACAACCTGGGGGCCGCGTTGTTCGCCAAATCGCAACGGAACGCGGGAACTGAATTCGCCAAACCGTTACGGACCGCGGCCACGGCCGCGTACGAAGAGGCTCTCCGGCTCGAACCCCGGTTCCCCCAGGCGCGGAACGGGTTGGGGAACGTTCATAAGGAAAACAACGATCCCGACGGGGCCGTCCGCGAGTACGCGGCCGCCATCGCACTCGACCCGAAATACGCCCACCCGCACTACGGCCTCGGGGACGTTCTGAAAGAAAGGGGCGAGTTCGCCGGGGCCATCGACGAGTACGAGATCGCCATCGCGCTCGCCCCCGACTTCGCTCCCCTTTACGTCGCTCTGGGGGACGTACTGGCCGCTTGTGGCGATCTCGACCGGGCCGTTGAGGAGTACCGGGCGGCCGTCAAACTCGCCCCGGAGAACGCCGGGTTCCGCAACAACTTGGGAAACGCTTTGGGGGCTGCGAATGACCCCGATGGGGCGATCGGGGAGTACCGGGCCGCGGTCGAACTCGCCCCGGAGAACGCCGGGTACCGGAACAACTTGGGCAACGCACTCAAGAGCCAGAACGAACTCGCCGGGGCCGTTCGGGAGTACACCGCGGCCATCAAACTCGATCCGCATTACGCCGACCCGTACCACGGATTGGGGAACGCCCTGTTCGAGAAGGGGAACCGCGTCGGTGCGCGGCTCGCGTATGAACAGGCCGCTCGGCTCAAGAGTCGTATCTCGGCCACGTACACGAACTTGGCCATCATACTGACCGAGGACGAGAGCCCGTACGCTGCGCGTCAGGTGCTCCTCGCGGGCCTCCAAGTGGATCCCCGGTTCCGCGCAGCTTTCCGTTACGATTTGGCCTGTATCACGTGTTTGGTTGCGAGCGGGCGTGTCAAGGACGCGCCGGAACAGATCGATCCGCGCGCGTTGCGCCGGGAGGTTCTGACGCTGTTAACGGACGAATTGGCGTTCCAGGAGCAATTCGCAGCACAACCGGTGAACCGGTCACTCGTCCAGCAAACCGTATCGCAATGGTTGCGCGATGGGGACCTGATGCCGGTCCGAGATATCGAAGCGCTTCCGGCCGACGAGCGGCCCCCCTGGGATCAATTTTGGTCGCGCGTGCGCGCCCTCCAGAAGGCGACCGCGCCGGCCGTTGCTCCGGCGCCGCGTCTCGTGAAATGATCCCGGCCGGAAGCAAGGATAAGACTGATCGAACCGGACCGAGCACGTCTCCGTCCGGTTCGTGTTTTTTGCCTCGGGCGAGTGGGAGTGAGCTTCTGCAATAAGCGTAGTTGACGGCCCGTCCCGAGATCGCGGGTCGGGTTCATTTAGATTGAACGCTTTGGGCCTTATTTTTCGGCGCCATATCGACCGTTGACGATGGGTTCCGAGTCCGAGCGAAGGCGGTTTCCGCTATTCGCTCGGGCGGAGAAATATCGGTGCGATCGTCTCAAGCCACTCACGCAATCCTTCGTGCTCGTCGAATTCGCCCACTTCAATACCGTCGATCGTCGGCTCGTTCCTCGGCGCCCGGCGCAGTTCGTCTTCGTCCATTTCGCGGACCCATAACACCCGGTGCCGCTGGATCCCGCGGTCGGTCAGGTTGACGGCACCTTGGTTCACGAACGCGTCGAGATTGCTGCCCCGGATCAGTACCAAGTTTACCGTATCTCCCGTGAATTTGAGTAGAATTCCAACGGACGGGTTGTACTTGCACGGGCCGAGCAGGCTGTACGGGTACCACTCGCGGTTCCCGTTGCGGAACCGGAGTTCCAGCATCAGCGCCTTGTCGCGCGTTCCCCGAACGAAGCCAAAAGCGGGACACGCTTCCTCATCGCTTCCCTCTGATTCGATTTCTTTGAGTAGCGCTCGCGGGCGCTTGTCGGCAAGATTTTCCAGCAGGGCGTGGGGATCGAACCCGCGCGTCCCGGTCTTATCGCTCATGTCGAGCCTCCCACAGCGGTTCGGTTCGCTCACGATCTGCCGAATGCGGTGCGTGAATCCGGTTGAACGTCAACTGCCGGCGCAGGTACGTCAGGTGCCGGTTGAGGCGCTGCCTGAAGGGACTCCACCGGTTCCGCCCGTGCACAAGGTCCACGGCCGAGAGCGGATCGTCGGGCTTCTGGGCAATTGTTGCGAGTTCCTTTTTGCTATCGGTAAAGAGCACAACCTCGTCGCGGCCGCGTGTCGCAGCCACGTACAAGGAGCGCTGGCTCATCGCGGGTAATGATTGGCTCGACAACCCGACGAACACCTTGTCGACGGTCTTACCTTGGGCTGCATGGCTCGTAACTGCATACCCGTGCGTCAAATGTACGCCGTTGTTCGCTCCGATCACCCAACCGTGATCGATCACGACATCGCCCTTCGGGGTGAATCCCCGAACCGTGTAGAGTGCACCATTATCGAGTCGGTGTTTCCCGTCCCGGGTGCGGCAGTTGGACGTTACCCGCACGCGGTCCCCGACTGCAACCGTGAGGGTGGTGGGGCGGAACACTTCAAACCGGTCGGCGTAGGTGGTCGGCACACTTGCCCCCTCTGTGACCACGACGCGAGAACCGTTCGTAATTCCCGGGGCGTTCTGGTGGTAGAGGAGCAAGTCGCCGGCTTCGTAGTTCGACCCGTCGCGCTTTTGGGCATCGGTGAAATGCGCCGGGATCCAAGCGGCAAGCGTGCGTTCCTCACCCAGTTTGCCCTGGGCCTTAAGTGCATTGCGAACACCCTGAGTGATCAGCGATAGCTCGGCGTGGGTCGGCGCGACGATGAGGGCCGATTTGTTCCCGCCGCCGCGTTTCTTCTCCTGCACCGCGGCCAAATACGCCTCGGCCAGCGCCTGATACCGCTCGGTATCGGGCACCTCACGTATCCAGCCAAGTCGGTCGAGCATGGCGAGCCCTTCCGCTGTCTTGCCTTCGCTCAGCGCCGCTGCAATCTTGCGGTAGTCTTTTTTCTGGCGGACGATTTCGGTGACTTCGGCGACGGGCAACCCGGCTTTCTCTTCCAAAAGCTTGAGCAACTGGCCACGGCTTACGCTCCGGTGCTGGCGGGAATCCCCAAGAATGACGATACGCGCATCTTGTTCTTTCGCGATGTTAAACAAGGCCAGGGCGTCTTTTGCGCCGAGTAAGCTGGCTTCGTCGAGCAAAATGACGCCGGACCGCGCCCGCTGCTGCATCGCTTGATCCTTAAGGAACCGGGCTACCGTGTCCGCACCCGTGAAACCCGCTTCTTCACGCAGTACGCCGCGGCTGGCGCCGGCAGACGGGGCGAGGGCCACGCACGGCTTGCCCAGTTCGCTCAGGGCGTCGCCGAGTTCTTGTTCGAGCGTTGTTTTACCCGTGCCGGCTGCCCCGCGCACGAGGATAAGGCGGTCGCGTGAGCCGAGAATGTGGCAAACCGCGGCCTGCTGCCCATCATTGAGCCAGGTCCGCTTCACGGCACGATCGGAAGCGCCAAGCGGCCGAAACTTACCCCGTCCCCGGCGCGCGAAATCGATGACCCGCTGCTCCTCGGCCAGAACCGACGCCGTAGTGGCAAGGTCCCGCCCGTCCCGCCGGTCGCGGATCAATGGCCGGTTGGCGAGTTCGGCCTGCACGCCCTCGATCGTGACATGTCCTAACCCGTATTTCAGGGCCTCGGTCACGAGATCGCGTTCTGTGGCGACGGACTTGCGCGCGAAGACGTGCTCCAGTGCGTAATCAACCGCACCCCGCTCGTCGCGCTGAGGGCGGGGCGTGGGCACAGTGCGGCTCTGTACACGTTTGAGGGACTCTCGCTCGGCCGGGCTCAACCGATCAGCCCACAACTTCTGGAGTTCGGCCCAGGTGAACGTGTGATCTTTCTTCTCGCGTGTAGCCGCCCCGAGTTTGTCCTTGATCTTGGGGTTAGTGATGCCCAGTTCCGCGGCCTTGTCTTCGATCTCTTTCGTTCGGCGTGAGAAGCGCTTGAGGGTCGCAGTCGAAAGGCCCGTGAGCTCGAAATCGTCCCGCTTGCGCTCGATCGCGTATCCCAGGTCCTGGAGTTTGTTCGCCAGTCGCGCCCGAAACACCGCTTGGTGATACGGGGCGCTGGCTTTCAACTCGCGGAACTGGCCCGCCTTCCACTGCCGTTCTTCATCATCCCAAGTCGAATTAAATACGAAGCAGTGTGCGTGAAGTTGCGGGTCCGGGACACCGTCGACCGGCCGCGACGTGGTGTGGACGAACTCGGCCCAAACCATGTTGCCCGTCGCGCGCTCCGCGTCCTGCCCTCGCTTGCGCACCCGGGTCTTCATCTCGCGTTCGATGTCGTGCATGGTCTCGTCGACCGCCGCCCGAAACGCAGTGGCGATGTCGGCATCGCCGGCGAGTGCGTAAATAAGCGAGACGCTCTTGGGGACGCTGAACGTGAAGTCGTACCCGACCGTGCGATCGGTGCGGGTACGGGCGGTGAGTTGCTTCCCGGTGGCCGGGTCGAGGTTATCACACAGGTGGTCGAAGGCGTGTTGATCGACCGTTCCTTGCAAGCCCAACCGGCGCGCACCGTCGCCGCCCCACAGACCGACGGTTTCCAGTCCCTCGGTGTAGTAATCGGCGCGCGTATAATACGTCTTGGCGCCTTCGGCGCTGGTTTGTTGGGTGATCCGGAGCATGCGCCATCATAAGCACCCGGACCGGGGAGTAAATCATTTCGTGCAGGACGAGGAAAATCAGTGACTTTCACAACCGGGACGGGTTGTCGCGAGTGGTGTGGCGGTACGCTACATCAGGTCATTGGCCCGGAAATTCCGCGCCCGCACAAAGGGATCGAAGGAGCGGGCGACATGGGGAGTGGTCGGCTCGGGCCGTTTGGTCGAACGAGATTTCACTGGGTGGACACATCCGAACTCAGCGTGATTCCCAAATCGGTTTTAATCGGGCGGAACCGAGGGAGCGGTCAGGCCCACGGTACCTCGACCCGCCGTGAGTCGGCAGGTCGCCTGGTCGGGCAGATGACATGTCTCCCCGCCCGCTCCATTCCTGCACCTCACGATTCCAAGGACGGAGCCGAACTCGCACGCATGCGATGACCCAGTACGCACATTCTGAGGTTATTAACGCTATTCCTGGATTGGTGTTACGGTCGAGTTGTAGACAGCAACGTAACAAGGGGACACGACCGAATTGCAGCGGATCGCGGACCCGGAAACGGTGGCCGTGATCCGGGAACTGGACCGGCAGAACCGGCGCACGATGGAACAGGAGATCTGGGCTTGACTCGTCGAGACGCCAACTCATACAAGGGGCAATTGCTTGCCCAGCTTTCCCGGGAGTGAGCCAAGCACCTTGCGCAGTTTGGGAAATTGTCGGATAGCACCATCGGAATCCGGGCCGAGCACGAGGCTCGGTGGTGACTGTGCTCGTCTCGTGCGGGGTAGCCAAGCCGTTTTTGGTCGAGCCCGAGCCCGACACGCCGGCCCTGCACTCGCTCCTATTGGCCCCTGAACTTATCGCACTCGACAACACCTCAGCCATCACCCGCAACGTGCGCAACTGCGAACTGCGCCGCCTCACCGCTGAACGAGAGCTGAGTTCGTGGTGGATGTTCTTGCACCTGGGAATTTGCGCCGGACTGCGAACCGCATTTCTCCGGACACGTGCCCCACGCCCGTATTCCCACGGGCGTGGGGCACGTGTCCGAATACCCGGCAATACGAAGGTATTGATGGTTGGCAACGGAGCGTAACTATCACTCGTCCAGACCGCCATGACTATCATTCATCCCCTGCTTCTGCAGACGGCTGATGCAGCCACAGCAGACGGATTCACACAACAACGGCCTTCGGTTGGCCGCTGTGCGCTCGGAATCGACGGAGACGAACTATCTTCCAGTCCGTGTCGGGATCAACAGAAGCATCGCGAGGCGGGCCGTGGAGGTGTGCGGGGTGTATCACGTTTCAGACCGCGGGCAAAGTGCCCTTGCTCCACTGCCAGACGCGATCTTGTGCGTCCGAGTCACCGTATGGGTATGAATATGGTTCGCAATTGCAATTCGAGCGGGTACACGCTGGCAACCTTCGCGTCAGCAAACCGCCACCTCGTCGCCGGACTGCACGTTGTGCGAAGTCGTGTTGAACGAAGACTCGATATTAGCGATGCGAAGGGCAACGACAAATGATGTGCGGAAGCAAGGAAACGTTGCAAGTCGGTCGCTCACAAGCGCCTACAAAAAAACACCTGCAAATTTCGTGAACCAGATTGACAGGGCCTAGTTGGCGAGAGATTATACCACCCTACAATGCAGGCCTAGCAACGAAAGTCGACGCTTGCAAGCTCATGACCGTGTAGGTTATCAAAAATAAGGAACTGTAATTAAGATGTTTGCTAAAGCGTAATGCCGATTCGCTGTCTCCTTCATAATCTCTTTCGAGACACTCTGAAGTGAGTTCCGATTAAACGCCGGCGGTAGAGCCGTGGCCCGGCTACAGTCGGTAATGCGTTCCCACCGGACGTGCGAGGCGGCCGTGAAGTTGTTCCTCTCGATTTAGGACCCAATGCACCACGCACAGCGTGCCGTACCCGAGTCGTGGATCTCTGTTATCGTCCCAGTAATCCGCGGGGCCAGCCTGCTGCCTTGCGCGCTCGCCTTGGTCTGGGATCGGGAGTCGCGGGCGAGTGATGGGCGTGGCGAGGGGGCTGGTTCTGGAAATTCATATGGCTTTGCGGAACGGGGCCGGGCGCGCCCCGTAGCTTGGTCGCATGATGCTTAGGAAATTGCTGAGACTACAGCTAGGCCAAAGGCCTATGAGAAGGAAGCGTAAATGCTCCCTTTAAGTGGCAAGCACCGGAAGGAATATTTGCACAACGCGAATTTGACATCACTGTTCTTAAATAGTGATAATAATTCTAGCCCGCGCCCGGCTGATGGTCGGCGGGGCATGGGTTAGAGAGTTCCAGCGAGGTGTTTTATGAGCAAGTGCTTCGGTTTCGGTATGTTACTCACAGTGTGCCTAGCGATGTCGTACATGGGGTATGTTAGGGCGAACACTCCAACCCCGAAATGGGACTGTAGGGGGAATTGGGATTGCAGGACCGCCAACCCCAAAGTCCAAAACGACGCAAACGGCCAAGCGTGCGACCTGAGTAAGACTCCAGGGGGATTGAACCCCGGCAATGTTCCAGTGTGCGACTACACAGGAAACAATCTCGACGCCTGCATAATCGGTGGATTCAAGCCATACGCCTGCCCGTGTACTCTTGTGGCTACAGGAGCAGGCAGCTGGGTGAACTTCCTCGGTTGTAAGTAAGCAACAAAGCCGTGTGCGGCGTCTGCTTGTGCGGTCGCAGCACGCGGCTATTAAGTGGCTCGGGCGTAACCTCCAAAAACCTTTGAAAAGCGAGGTTTTCAGAGGTTGTGTCCGAGCCTCTTAAAGATACATCTTTGACGATCATTGCGCCTGCCGAGTCTGCTAACTACAGGAAGGGTGATGCGACATGCGATCAAATGGGTATAAATGTTTGGCGGCAAGCTCTTTAATCGTTATCGCCGCGAGTGGTGGTGCGTACGGTGATGTAAGCAAGTCCGAGCGAACTTTGCTAGAGCGGACGATGCGAGACTACCAATCGGCAGTTGAGACTATTCGCACCTTACATTGTCGTGTCAAAGAGGAAGCAACGACTCCACAGGGCCAAACTCGCACCGAAATCGAATTTGATAAAGACTTGAATGAGTTGGCAGCCACTGTCCGAGTAGGAGACACTCGGGTTAAATCCTTGTTTAAAAATGGAAGAAATATCACGGCAACGATCGCGGGTCCCAGTCTCAAAACAAGTCAAATTACAGGTGAAATTGATCCGACGGGCAGTCCTGAGCAATTTCCTGCATGGCGAATGATTCTTCCTCCAGCTGTCTATGTAAAGGCAAATGAGCAACTCGCCTTTGCTGAAGCGATTGGTCGCGAACCGGCAATAGTTCAACATGTTAAAGAATTGGACGACGGCGTTGAGGTCGATCTTGATGATGCGTATGGGCGTCGGGCGGTACTGTTTAGTAAAAAATATAATTACATGATTAGTAAGGTGACTTTTACTTCCAAGGATGCGGGTACTGTCGCAGTTTCAGAGTATAAGATGCGGGAGTATTTGCCGGGGGTGCATTTTATTGAACAGGGGACGACGCGGATGGCTGTAAAAGGGAAGCAAATTAGCGAAACAATCTACCAAATCAGCAACGTCAAAATAAACGAGCGCGTTCCGCGGGACGTGTTTAGCGTCAAGTTTCACCCGGGAAGCGGAGTGCGAGACAGGACACAGGACAAAGTGCTCAAGGTATTAGCCGATGGGAGCCTTGGAAGTGAGCACCCGGACATTCATCTCTCAACAGGTCAGCCGTTGGAGGCTCGTGACCCAATCGAAGTTACTACAGATGAGCCGCCCTCTTCGTATCGGTGGGTAATAGCGGCAGCGAGCGCGATTCTCTTTTCGGCTGGCGTCCTATGGATAATTCGCCGGCGCCATTCTCGTGAAAAACAAAATTCTGAGTCAGCATCTGGAGTAAAATAATGGTAGGAAATACAAGAGGGCGATTAACAATCTGCCTGGTTGGCGTACTTGCTATTGGGCTGACTGTATCTGCATGGTGGCAGAACGAGATCAAAAAAATTTGGGCGCTAGCAACTAAATCGACCCCCGTGTATGAGGGGCCATCGTACGTTGACTTAGGGTCACATGAAGAGGGGCAAATCGCAGAAACCAGCTTCTGGGTAGCAAATCGTGGCGGCGGACAATTAATTATAGATCATATCCAGAGCAGTTGTTCGTGTGCCGGCCTAGAATGGGAGATTGATGCTCAACGTCATAGAGCCGAAACCATCACACTTAACTCTGGCGAAAAAGTGAAGTTTTTTGCTAGAGTGTCGGTTCGAGGGCCAGTAAATCAGCCTTTCCGAAACAGCATACACTTCCGTACCAATGACCCGCTTGTGCCTGAGGGAATGATCGAGTTGCTGGTGCCGAATATTACGGGAGGGGCGTCTGTGCATCCATCAGGAATTGCTTTTGGACAAGTGCCAGTTGGAGCACACGAGATTCGACTGATTGATGTACTTGACCGACGATCGCCGCCGCGATCCATAACAAAAATATCAACAACCAATGATAAAATAATATCTACGCGAGTCTTGCCCGTGGCAGATAAGAATTCTACGATCGAGGCTGGCGCTCGACTCATTGGAAAGATAGAAGTTAGTATCAAGTGCGATTCGTCTCGCGTAGTCCAGGAAAAAGTGTATGTGACGATTGATCAGGATGCTCGCCCACTTGAAGTGCCTGTTTCGGGCGAGGTGCAGCCGCCTGTAGAAGTGTACCCTAAGTCTCTGACGTTGCCGCGATCTGCATCTGGAGGTCTCATCTATCACTCGCAATGCTTATGTCGCTCTGTGGCTGGGACGCCATTAGATCTGACAGTTGAGTCGGCCCCCTTGGGGCTCGTAGTCCGGATCGAGGAATCGAAGGATTCGCCCGCTGAGCGATTAGTGCGGATTGAGTGGGATCAATCAAAAGATGAGCCTGGGGTGCCTGAAGTACGTGAAGTTCGACTGGTGGCGAAGTGGGCTGATAAGCAAGCGAAGCTAGTGATACCAGTCGACTGTCGTATACCTGGAGGGGCGAAATGAGAGCGTCTCCACGATATGGGGTCAGTCTTGTTGAGATACTAGTTGTTCTGGGACTAATGGGTTTACTCATAGGACTATTGATGCCGGCCGTCCAGGCGGTCCGCGGCCGCGCGAAACAGGTCGAATGTCAGAATAATTTGCGGCAATTAGGTTTGGCGTTACACAATTACCATTCCGCGCAAGGTCGCTTTCCAACGCTGCCGGGCCAATGGCAGCCACAGGACCCAAATAGGCGTTTCAGCTGGATGGTACATATTCTCCCACACATTGAACAGGAGACTCTGTGGCAGAGCTCAGTAACAGCGTTGGCAACAGAGCCGTCCTGTTGGGTCAACCCGCCACATGTGGGATATTCGACAGTAATTAAGACTTACGTGTGTTCTGCCGATTCTCGCCTGCTCACGCCTCAGCCTATTGGTGATGGGCTGACAGCTGCGTATGCGTCTTACATTGGCGTCTGCGGCAACGCGAGTACGACCAACGGTGTACTGGGTTTATCTGGACCTGGTGTGCGACTCGAGGACATTACCGACGGCGCGAGCCAGACGGTCATGGCGGGGGAGCGCCCTCCGCCTGATTCGCTGCAGGCGGGGAGATGGTACTCATCTGACTCCCCATATATTACTTCAATGCCACCGGGGCCTGATGACGGATTGTCTATACCGGGGGTGTTGTTTCCAAATGATATATGTCATGGGAGTTTAGATTTTAGGCCGGGGCGACTTAGTAATCCCTGCGACCGATATCATTTTTGGAGCTTGCACTCTGGAGGAGCGAATTGGCTTAGAGCGGATGGTGGGGTCTTGTTCATTACCTATGCAAATTCATCAATAATGCCAGCTCTTGCGACTCGTGCTGGAGGAGAGAGTGTCAATTTGCCGTAGTGTTGACTCGGATCGATCGGCTTATTAGGGCAAGCTAACGAGGCGAAATTGCACGCATAAGGTGCCTCGGAATTGGGTCACCGCAGGCAGTATCTGATCCGCGCAACATTCTTGATGTCTTTGGTGTGGTGCAAAAGAAAGTCTAGATTTGTTCGCCCGTCTCACCAACGCTATTTCAGTGGATTATGTGCATATTTTATCTGGTACTGTTTGCATCAATTGCCTGCGTCTTTCCGAATTCCAAATGTCACGAATTGCCTCGGGTGGTAAGTAATCATCGATCGACTGTAGCGTCTATTGAGAATGTTCTGTGTTCATTTGAAATAGAAGAGTATCGCCCAGATGGTGTATTGGTTTTTAGAGGCGATTACGCTAAATCTGACGGAGCGGTCAGGGTGCGTTACATAAAGGGCAATGTACGGGTTGAGCAGTATGTGAATGAGAACAGGCTGGTGGTCACCAGAAAATGTATTTATCCGATGGGTGTCCAGCCAAAAGTTGAGATTCTGCGATACGATGATGCGCCACTTGAATTGGGCGATATCTGGATGCTCGGCCTTCTAAAATTCACCGCCCCAGACGGTGCGTCACTTGTGCCACTCGATAGATTGTGGAGCTTAGGAACAAAGGTTCTGTCTTGTGATTGGATAAAAAACGACGGAAAGATCGCTTTTCAGGTTGAGGCGGCGCACAAGGCGGCGCACATGCAATTTTGGCTTGATCCTGACAATGGCCTAATGGTTAATAAGCATGTTGTGCGTAGCACTGATAATGTGCTAGGGATCCATAGTGAGTTTGAGATCCGGAAGTTTCAGAAATTTGCACAAGGCATTAGTTTTCCTAGGGTTGCTACGGTAAAAAATTATCAATATAATAAGATGATACACTCGCAGATCATTAAAGTTTTTGACATAAAAGTTAATACTATGAATCCGCCAAGTGCAAAGTCGCTGGAGATCGGCCTGCCACGAGGAGCTATTGTAGTCGATAAAATTCACAACGCTACCTATGCCACAAGTGGAAGCGAGTATAGCGAAATTTCAGAATCGCCTGGAGTTCTGGTGCGTCAGATTGTATTTGTAATATTGACGATTGTTGCAATTTTTGCCACCTTGGTCGCCTATCGTGCTAGTCAGCTCAGGTTGACCTCTTGAGTGGCTGGCTGGCTTATTGCGACTATTAACTTTATCCGCGCCTGCGTGTGACTCTTATTTTGTGAAATATTTGCCTTGTGCTGGCTGTCTATTAGGGCGCCCGGTCGGCCTATGATTGATGCAATATTTCGTTGTAGATGGTGTCCGCAAAGGAAGTGGAGAAGCAGTAGAAAGTGGCATTCTTTCGGAACGGTGTCTGTGAGTATTGGTGTTATCCGAGGCTTCTTCTTTATCTATACGCCGTACAAGGCATAAGTAATATCGTTTCGTAATTTTCCGGATTGTCAATCGTGATTTTATACGTAGAGATTGTGTCGATTGTGACACAGGTATAGTGGGGCTTATTTGGTGATTGCGAATATGCAAACTCAGCGTGGTATAGTATCTTTGCTTGCTAAATGGCCATTTGTGTTCTTGCTTTTTTTTCAAACTTGCCTTCTTGGTTGGGCCTCAACGCGGCACAGTCCAGGTATCGATGAAGTTGGACATCTGGCGGCAGGATTGCACCACTGGGAGACAGGCCGGTTCGATCTTTACCGAGTCAACCCTCCCTTGGTAAGGGTGGTTGCAACCGCTCCGCTCCGGGTGATAGGAGTGAGTGTTCCCGAAATTGAATTTGATAGTCGACCGCCTAAGCGTCCGGAATTTGACCTTGGTCGAGCTCTTGTGAGTCGCGATGGTGAGCGGTCATTTTGGTATTTTACAATGGCTCGGTGGTCGTGCCTCCCCTTTAGTTGGCTAGTAACATATGTGATCTATCGCTGGGGACGAGATCTTTACGGTCGTCATGCTGGGTTGTTTTCTGCAAGCCTATGGACGATCTGCCCGACAGCCATCGCTAATGCTCAAATGATAACGCCTGATACTGGAGCATGCGCTTTCGGTGTTGCGGCGTGTTATCTCTTTTGGCGATGGCTTCGCGCTCCGAGTTGGATATCTGCCTTTGCGGCCGGCCTATTACTTGGGATCTGCGAGTTGTGCAAGACAACTTGGCTGATTCTCTTTGCGGTTTGGCCGGCCGTGTGGATCTTGTACTATCTCAGTGATAAACGAAATTGGACAGAGTGGCGGAGTGGTCTCGCTCAACTAGCTTCGGCGTTCTTTTTGGCGGTATGTTTACTGGATCTCGGATACGGCTTCGAGGCTCTCGGATGTCGCCTTGGTGAATTTTCTTTTACTAGTAATGCCCTGACCACAGAAGTTGAACCGGGGACACGTATCAATCGCTTCTCCGGAAGCGTCATAGGCGATTTGCCTGTCCCCCTTCCGCAAAATTATATCCTGGGTATCGACGTTCAGAAAAGAGATTTTGAATTGCGTATGTGGTCGTATCTTCGCGGCGAGTGGAGAACCGAGGGGTGGTGGTACTATTACCTGTATGGCCTCCTCGTAAAAACTCCCATCGGTACACTTGTCCTGGCGGGGTGTTCGGTCATTGTCTGGCCTTTTATACGAAACCCAATGGCCAACTGGCGAGACGAATGCGTCCTCCTTGCTCCAGGGCTCGCAATTATTGGATTTGTAAGTTCCCAGACTGGCTTCAATCACCATCTACGGTACGTGCTCCCCGCACTACCCTTTATCTTTGTCAGCATTGGCCGTCTGTGGGTCTATCGAGGGCGATTCTTTCTCGCATTGCGGCTCTTTGTTGTTGCAATGGCATGCCTAGCAGCAATTAGTAGCCTGCGTGTATATCCGCACTCAATGTCGTATTTTAATGAAGTCGCTGGTGGGCCATTGAATGGTGGAGATCATTTGATTGATAGTAGCTTAGATTGGGGGCAAGACTTGCTATATTTGAAATCTTGGTACGACAAGCACCCAGAGGCCCGGCCATTCGGCTTGGCATATTTCGGCTTTGTTGACCCGCAGGCCGCAGGTATCGCATTCCAGTTGCCCCCACCAGGCCCAGACGAATCAAGGGACTTCCTAGCACCCGAAGCTACTGCCCGGCTTGGTCCTCAGCCAGGGTGGTACGCAGTCAGTGTCACCCTTTTACGAGGTTACCGATATCGTGCCCCTGATGGACAAGGTGGAATGAGACACGTCGGAAAGCCCGATTACGACTATTTTCTCCGATTCAAGCCTGTCGACACCGCTGGTTATTCAATTTGGATCTATCACATAACTGAGGAAGAGTGCGCTCGGGTTCGAGCCTTAATGGGCATGCCTCAAACTAATTCCGTCAATGAATGATATGATTGGGTTTCGATTGGCTACTTAGGAGGAATGCCATGCTGCGCAACAGTTATCAGCAGCGTCCGCTTCATCGTCTTGCTCTCGGTTTACCTTTTGGATTTGCTTTGATGACAATCGCCCTTGCCGGATGCTCACGGCCGAGCGATGGAGATCGGTTCGAGCGAATGGCTAAATGGGTCCGTGTTGGTCATGGGGACACAATCGATGCCACTCGGACTCCAGGTGTAACTGATTTCGATTTGTCAAAAGCCGCCGATCTTCCTGGACTTCGTCACTTGATACTGGACGGTTGCCACATTACCGACTCGGGCCTTGCTCAGCTTGGCTCGCTCCCGGCTTTAGAGTCCTTGTCTTTGTCTGACACGAAAATAACCGACGCCGGCCTTGGGCAGCTTTTGCGGATGCCACGCCTTCGCTTTCTTCGCCTTGATCGATGCTTCATCACCGATGCTGGGTTAGCGTCTGTCGGGCAACTCCAAGATCTTCGTACGCTGTCTCTCTGGAAGACCAAGGTGACCGGCCGTGGCTTAGGTGAATTATCTCGTCTTCCGCATTTGTGTATCCTAAGTCTTGATGAAACCCAAGTAGCTGGTCACGATATAGAAGTGTTTAAAAAATCAAACTCGCTTCTTTATTTATCTGCTTGGTGGACTGATGTGTCTCAATCTGATGCTCATCGATTGGAGACGGATTCACGTCTCCGTGTTAACTATTGAGCGAGGCTTGTTTTATCTAATGCGCATTCAATCTTCTATGCTCGTTCTTGGCACCGTTACCCTGTTGGCTGCCTTGCTTCGGCTATACGGGTTGGGCGATCGTTGCCTATGGCTGGATGAAACTTTTGCTTGGCGGGCTACACAGTTCACTATGGGAGAGATGCTCAGCCGGTGGAGTAACCCTTTTGTTGCAGAGAATCCGCCTCTCTTTCCCATGTTGCTCAACGGATGGGTTCGATTTTTTGGGGATACAGAGTTCTCGATTCGCTTTCCTTCTGCCCTGGCCGGAGTCCTTACCGTCCCGGCGGCTTTTCTCTTGGTTCGGCAGTTGCTGCAGAACGGTGTGGGAGAGGTTCGCGGGAACTGGCTTGGACTTATCTCAGCTGGCTTGATTGCCGTAAGCGAATTGCATGTTCACGAGGCGCGGCAAGCCCGGATGTACACCTTCGGCACCCTTTTTCTTTTGCTATCTGGATGGACATTGCTACGTGCATTGCGCCCCTCGGCCTCGAATTATTACTGGATTATGTTTTGTTTTTTTACAGTGCTTTTTTTATACACCCACAATCTATCATTGTTTAGCTGTTTGGGATATATCTTGTTCGGATCGGTGTTTCTAGGTCTTAAGTGGCTGCGAGCGATGGATGGACAGTCGCGGGCGATGATCAGCCGCAAGATTCTCGGGTTTACCGCAGCGATTGTCGCCATCGCGGTGTTGTACATGCCGGCCGGGGTCGTGCTCATTGAGCGATCCTCGGAGACAACACGCGAAAATTCTTGGCTAGGCCCTATCACAGTTCGGCAAGCTGAGAAGTCGTTGGCCGAGGCTGTTTTGTCATCGACTGCCTCGACGCGCCTGGATTCTGCTGGGTTAGGGATGGCCGGATTCATCGGGGTTTTTATGATTTTCGGATTTGCTATTAGACGAGGATGGGCGGGATTATTTGTCGGATTGGCTGCAATTGTGCCGGTCGCCATGATGCTTTTTTACTCAATTGCATCAGGGACAAGTCTTTTTCTTCCTCGATATCTTACTTTCGCTCAGACTGCCTGTTTAGTTGCCATACCTGTAGCGCTACAAGCGGCACCTCGCCTTGTATCGCTTTTGGTCGCTACTTTTGTCTTTGGATTGGTAATCTGGAGCGGGATGCCATCCTATGAAGCGATTATAGATCGATCGGCCAAGCCTGGTATGCGCGCTGCGGCGGAATACATTCTGGAGCATCGAATGGCTAGAGATGTCATTGCCACTCAGTCCGTATTCACTCAGACTAAATTATCGTATCACTCTCGCAACTTGTTTAGATCGCATTTAATAGCGGTAATCCCCAGTCGCCATTTACACGGTGCGATCTTACTGAAGGACGATGAGGTTGCTTCTCCGGATGGCGTCTTTTCTCGTGATCTTTCAGGTTTTTGGTTTGTCTCCCTATCTGGTTATGGTGACTCGGATAAAATTGGCTTCCCCGTCCCAGGTCGATGGCGGAACGTGGAGACTATTCGCTTCGCGCAGGACTACTGGTGGGAGGGTGAAGTCGTATTGGATCATTACGTTCCAGAATGATTTGCATTAACGGTGTCAGATTTCAATGCAGCTGATCAGGCGATTGCGGATCGCCCATCATCTTGGTTAATCGCAGCCCATGGCTTTCCATCGAGTGGAGAAGTGATTCCCTTCTCGGATTTTGTCGGTGGCTAGCCGTTTGAGATGTTAAGTCGAAGGACAAGCCCATGCTGGAAAATCAATCCGTGACGCGGCCGGTGTTGTCAATTATTGTCCCTGTGTATAACGAAGCTCGATATATTGAGGCTACCTTGGAACGATTGGTGGATAGGCCATACCCTGGCGCCAATCAGGAAGTGATTGTCATTGATGATGGCAGTTCCGACAATACGCCATTGCTTCTCAATCGGTGGTCTGCTCGTCCTGGATTCCGCGTTCTTACTCACCAGTCTAACCGTGGTAAAGGCGCGGCGATTCGCACGGG
Organism: Gemmata massiliana; assembly: GCA_000531095.1. GTDB lineage: Bacteria > Planctomycetota > Planctomycetia > Gemmatales > Gemmataceae > Gemmata > Gemmata massiliana. Next base: position 559,695 of record HG799467.1, read on the forward strand.
CTTGGCCCATGTCACTGGTAAGATAGTAGCAATTCAGGACGCTGATCTCGAATACGATCCTGATGATCTTATGGCTCTTATTGCGCCGATCGTCCGAGGCGAGGCTCGTGCTGTGTACGGGTCTCGATACCTCAATCTCACAAATCATCTGCCCTGGACTAAATATCGGGTGGCCGTGCATGTAATGAATGCTCTTACTCGCCTGCTTTATGGTATTCGCTTGACAGATGTGAACACTTGCTATAAAATCTTAAGCTCTGAGTTATACCTAAATCTTGATTTGCGATCAGAACGTTTTAATTTCTGCGCCGAAGTGACCGCCAAGCTGGCGCGGAACGGCGTTTGCATTCATGAAGTGCCGATTCGTTATCACCCTCGCGGAAAAAAAGAGGAAAAAAAATTGGTTGGCGTGATGCGAAACAGTTTGCTACTGCTCTTTTAGTTTGGCGATTTTGGCCTGTTCCATCACTACCTGGTTTTCAGAGCTAAGACGATCTCCCTACTTGCGTCAAGTTGCATCTTTTTATTACAAATTCTTGCTTGATGATTGCTGATTTGCCGGAAGACGAATTTGACTTCGACTTGACTGGGAGAATTGCTTCGCCGCGAGATTTCCTAGTTTGAATGGCCGCGGCCATGATGCCATTGCATAGGCAGGCTCCCTCGTTGTCATCGTTTTCTGTACGGGTCGAGGCTTTTAGCTTAGTGGCTCTCGGAGCGGCTCGCTGTCTGGCTACTGGATGTGATCTTGGTTCTCGTTTCAGTTGCTCGTTGTTCGTTCCGTTAGGCCTATTTGTTGAACTTGCTTAACAGTATAGCGTGAGTATTCCTGCTTTCCGCAAGTTGAGTCGTCGGGAGGGCTACCGATGGCGGCGCCGGAAGTCATGGCCCTCGGGCTAGCGCTCGCGCCCTACCTTCGACGGTTCCGAGGCATTTTCGTCCAGGACCGAACGGCCGCCCCCTTCGATACGTATTGTTGCGGGTCGCTATCGGATCTGGCACCTAAGCGCTTCGAGCCCATCGCGCTCGAAGCCGGGACCGCGGTACAGGCCCTCCCAGGAGTTCCTGGTCACCGCCCGGTGGGATCACACCGCGGCCCACGAAGTCTTTCAGAAACACATCGGTGCAATCGTCGCGGGCCTCTTCCGACCGACGCTCCGGGCCTCGTTCTGGTGGGCAACGGCCACAACGGTATGGGTGGCGGACCTGGAGCACGCCTTGGTCGCCGCCGTCAACGAAACGACGGGAGAGGTCAAATACGTCCTAACCAGCGCGACCATGGCCCCGTTGGCCCGGGTACTGGGCACGGCATTCCGCCGGCGGGTCGTGGAGCATGTTATCGCCTCTGGAAGTAAGACGCGGGGCTCATGGGTTCATATGGGCGCTGACAAAACCCGTGATTGAGACAGTTTTCAAGGCGTCTTCGAGTTTTTGTCAGCGTCTGTAAAGCGTCACACAGAACATTCCCATCCGAGTGGAGCCGCGGCATGAGCTGTGTCCTCGCTCTGGGGCGAGTCCTGTACTCGATGATATGTCGCATCAATACGCGCATTTGCAATGTTGGAGATAAGCGAAATGTTATACGTGACCTTATTATCTCGTTGTGTGCCTAGAATTATTTTTGTTGCATGCGGTCTTTTCTTACTCCTTGCGGCAGTACTTAAGACCGCACAGGTTGGTTCCGGCGTAGGCTCGGGGAACGATCTTATTACTTACCGACCTGCTTTCATCACGCTGGTGGTGTTCGAATTTGCTTTGGGTGCCTGGCTTGTCTGCGGGATCTATCCGCATACAGCACGAACCGTTGCAATCCTTTGTTTTTCTATCTTTACACTTGCCTCTGTATACCAAGCTGCTCTTGGACGGGTTTCGTGTGGGTGCTTTGGTCATTTTGAGGTTGCGCCATGGATCACGGTTCTTGCCGACACCATTGCAACCGTACTGTTGTCGCAACTCCCCCCCCACCCGGCGTACGCTGGAATCGCACAACAGCTTGCATCGCCGGGGCAATCGGCTTTTTTGCCATTGTTCTGCTCTGGCGGGCGCTTTCGCCACCGTCAGAATTATCTCGCATCGTGGTCACTCCTGCGACCATTAACCTTGGAATCATTCGTGCCGGCCAACGCGCGGACGCGAGCTTCGAGTTGGCCAACCGAACGGGCCATGATGTAAAAATTGAATCGGTCGAATCGACCTGCCCTTGCCTATCAGTCCGACACGAGACTGATGCAATTGGACCTGGAAGGGCAATTCGGGCCACTGTTGTGCTTGACTTGTCGACAGAGCCAGGCTTCACGGGATCTCTCGGCATAACATTAACAGCAAGGTCAGCTAATAATGATGTTGTATACGTCATATTAATAACTGTAGACGTTACTCTATAATATATTGTTCTCAAAATTGTGTTTTTCTGAAATGATCTGTATCGACGCAGGTTGCAAATGAATAGGTGTGTTAAGTATTATTATTTATGTACGTTTCTATATGTCATGCTGTCAATTTGAACATATGTTCGCTGTCGCATGCATCCCTGTTCGGTCGCCCCGGTATCTAGATTACCGCCGCCATGCTCGCCGCTTATCCGCATGGCTCGGTTACCGCGCCTCGTCATCCCATGGGCTTGACGTACGCTCCGTCGGCATCACCCACTCCGGTTTCCCCGGTGCCCGAGTGACGACACCGCCCACCTGTCAGTACGGGACGCGCGGTGGGCCGTGTGGTCGCGTTGTACGGAGTTCTCGCACTTCCTTCGAGAGCTGGATGGTCCGAGAGAATCGCCTCTCGAGCGCGACTACGCAAACCGATTGCTCGCCTGATGCCTCACAGAATCCTGGAAACTACTTTTAATGTGAGCTTTACGCGTCGTAAAGCCGGCTGGCTGACATGCCAGCTCGCAATACAGTCAGCCGGCTTGCAAGCCGACCGTTTTTTCTACCTGATCGTTGTGACTGATAAAGGACGTTATCGTTCTCGAGTTAATATTCGGCAGGGTTGATGGCGTGCCGCTCATTCGCCGGACGGGGCGCGAAAGTGCTTGACGGGTTCGGGCTTTTTGTGCCAATCTGATTCTCGTCACGTCAACGGATTCGGTACGCCCATGACCCACTACACCCACACCCGCCTCGGCGAGGACCGCCGCGTCACCATCCCAGCGAAAGTCTGCAGCCGGCTCGGCCTCGCCGCGGGCGAACCCCTCGTCTGGAAAGAGGAGGGCGACACACTCCGTCTGATCCCGTGCAACCACCTGCTACGTGACGTTCAAGCCGCGTTCGCCCCGTACCACGCCCCGGGCGAGAGCCTCGTCGACGAACTGATCGCTGAGCGCCGGGTCGAGGCCGCTCGTGAGTAGCTGCGTCCTCGACGCTTCAGCGCTAATCGCGTTCCTGTTCGGGGAACCCGGGGCCGATGTCGTGGCCGCGCGCATTCCCGGGGGCCTTGTTTCGGCCGTCAACCTATCGGAAGTCGCAGCCCGGGCCCTCGAGAAAGGGATGCCCCTGGACCGGTTCGATTACGAACTCGGGCGCCTGCCCCTGACCGTCGTCCCGTTTGACACGACCCTCGCCAAAGTGGCGGCCACGCTTCGGGTTCCGACCCGTCCTCTCGGGCTCTCGTTCGCGGACCGCGCGTGCCTGGCCCTGTGCCTGGACCGCGGGCTCCCGGCCGTCACTGGGGACCGGGACTGGACCAAAGTGAACGTCGGAGTAGAAATCGTCGTGTTCCGATGAGCGATCTCGTCCCGCCCACACCTCGTTCTCACCTGACTGCACCCGGCGAAATGGTGCTGCCAGCGTGCGTCACCGAGGCCGGGCCCAACGCATGGTTCGCCTGGGAAGAGTTCTTTTGTGGTGTTTTCGCCAACCCGCACATCCGGCGCGCGTACACCCGGGCCGCGCGCGACTCCTTCGCCTGGCTCGCCCCGACCGGTCCCGGCACCTGGTCGGCGCCTGTCGCCGATCGGCCACCGGTCGACTCAGCATAGCAACTCTTCCTCTCGGCTACATCCTCGTCGGTCGCGACTGCTGTGTCCTATGACCGGTGTGGCCAACGGGCCACACCAGCGAACAATTCGTCCCCTCGAGTTAACATTCTTCTTGACCCACTTCCACGCACCCGCATAGTTCGTCTAACCCACTTTAGATGAACTATGCGGTGAACCAGCCCCTCTTCGACCTTCTCCCCGCTGCTCGGACCCGATCGTTACCCGTTCTTAACGAATCCATGACGGGAGCGGCCCCCGACCCCGCGGAACAATTCCGAGAGGCGTGTCGGGCGTGGTTGAGCAAATCGCCCTCGCGTGACACGCGCGTGAACTACGCACACGACTTGAACGAGTTCCTCGCATTCATGGGTCTTGATGGGGACCACCCGGAGCGGCTCGTCGCTGTTCGACCGCACCACGTCGCCGCGTGGCGCGACCGGCTCCGCGAGGGCGGGCTCACCAGCAGCTCGATCCGCCGCAAGATGACCGTCTTGCGCTCCTTGTTCAGTTACCTCCAGACGTACGGGTACATGGGCGTGAACCCGGCGCACTCGGACTTCGTCGCGGCCCCGGCGGTCCCCCGTGACGGGAAGACCGTGGGCCTGTCACCCGAGGACTGTCGTCGGCTTCTCGACGCCCCGCCGTCGGACCCAACCGGGATCCGCGACCGGGCCCTGCTCGCGGTCCTCGCGTACACCGGGTGCCGGGTCGGGGAGCTGACCCGGCTGACCGTCGGTGGGTACAAGCAGACCGGCACGCACCGGGTGCTGGAAGTATTCGGGAAGGGGGGCAAGGAACGACAAGTGCCCTTACACCCGGAGGCCGTTGAGCGGGTCGAGGAATGGATCGATGCGGCCCACATCCGGGGCGAACTGCGGGGGCCCCTGTTCCGCCCGTCGAGGAGCGCGCGGGGCGGCGGGCGCGACGGGTTCGCGCCGCGGCCGATGACACGACGGGCCGTGCAGCGGCTGACCGAGGGGTACGTCCGGCGGCTGAACCTGGACCCGAACGTGACGGTGCATTCGCTCCGCGTGACGGCCCTGACGACGGCCCGGGAACGGGGCAGCGACATCATCGATCTGCAGGAGTTCGCGGGCCACGCGGACCCGCGAACGACCCTCACGTACATCCGCTCCCGGGACCGGCTCTCGAAGTCACCGGCTTACGTCCTGCGGTACTGATCGGGGGGAGGCTTCGGGGTCGTCAGTTCGGCCGGGGGACTCACCCACGAGCCCCGTTGCGTGCCCGCCAGTCGCCGCAACCGAGTTCGACCGCACGGTCCGCGAGGGCGTACTGGCGGTCGGTCGATTCCCGGTTCGTGGCGACCTGGTGGGCCGTGGACTGGCGCACGTAGACGACGGCCCAACGGTCCAGGTGGCGCGGGCAGATCTTGTGTGAACGGTTCGGGGTGCGGGGCGCGGAGGTGTTACCGGTCATTGGTCACCTCCGTCGGCTGGGACGATTGGAGCGACCGGGCGAGGAGTTGCCCGAAGAGCCGGGCGAGTTGAAGTCGCTGATCCGGTGTCAGCTGCTCCCATCGGGGTGGGACCGGCTTCGACCGGTTCAGGTGCGGGGGGGAGCAGAAGTCAGGGTGTGTTGTCGCATGCGGATCCTCCTGAGGAAGCCGTCTGCTGCTGACACCAGCGGGCCAGTGCCAGCAACCCGGCAAGTCCGATTGTAGGCGACGAGCCCGAGGCGGGACAGCACCCTACCTGAGGTGCAGCGTGTAGAGGCTTTGGAGGACGTGCAGTACCTGGTCGGGCACGCCGACCCGCGCACCACCCGCCTGTACGACCGGCGCCAGCAAAAAGTGTCGCGCAACATTGTCGAGCGGATCTCCATCTGAGTCACGGGTGCTTCGCCTCTCGTCCTTCGCATTCTTCGGCGAGAGACCGGTGGCACAATGGGGTAGCGGGTCCGATCGACCACCGAACTCGGCTAGTCTCGTTTCGGTTTCCTTGTAGCGGGCCGCGACTTGCAGAGCGTGAAAGGCGCTCCCGCTTCCTGG
>HG799468.1:0-52044 GCA_000531095.1 Gemmata massiliana
TCACACCGGACGAACCGACCCTCCCGGGCCGACACAATCCGCCGCCAGTGGCACCGAACAGATGCAACTAACTTGCTTCACCACGTTGTCAAAGATCGATCTCGCGAGCGGCCAAACCGCTCGCACTTTTTTGGGCAATCAGTGCCGGCCCGTTAAGGCCCGCCCGATCACCCGAGTGGCCCGCTCGCCCTGTCGAGCGAAGCGAACCAAATACCAACTCGAACAACCAGTCCCAACTTTTCTCTTTTCCACACCCACTCGCGACTCATCGTCGCTCAGTGAATGTTATCAGCAGCGACCCGATCGCCAACCCCATTTTCTTTCGCAACCCCTTGTAGGCGTTGCACTTGTGTCACTGCTGCGAAGTTAACTTACCGCCACCCCCGCCACCCGTCAACCGCCCCGAAAAAACTTTCTCGCAGATCCCACCGAACTCTCTTTGATCCCAGCGATTCCGGCGGCCAAAATCCGCACTTGAGTCAAAAACCACTCGCCGCGAACCCGTTTTGACAACCAAAACCCAGTCCACTCACGCATCCAGCCAAACAACACTCAGCCCGATCGAGCTAACCAATGTAACCTTTTCCGATCGGGAAGCAAAACACCCCACTCGCCCGTACTCGCGGGCGCCACTTGTGGCTCGTGCCCTGGTTCTAGGAGTGCTGGTTCACCGACCGACGCGGGACACGCGGTCCCGCCAAAACAAACCCACTTCGCTGGGAAGACTGAGGTATAGGGACTCAACCAGACGTTGCCAAGACTAACCCAATAGCGACTTCCCCTCACCACACATGCTTCGCACCCAACCCCAATCGGTTGATGACGATGCGCGCCCTCACTTTTCCGCTCTGCGATTCCGGCCGATTCCGAAAAAGGCCGGAATCCAGCACGGAAAACTTACAAATCGTCGTACCGAATCAACAACTCCTCACCCGCGACGATGTCACGAAGCGCGAAGTAAATGTAGTTCGCGTCGTGCCCCAAGTTCGGATCTTCTGAGTCGTTGAGATACCACCCGACGCTCATCCGATTCAGGCACTTGGGCAAAAAGCACTCAGTTTCGTACCGCGTCACGAAGTTCTCTTTGATCTCGGCTGGCACATCGAGAGCGGCAAACTCCTCCCAGGTCAGTCGCCGCACGTCGTCTTCAGCGAACAAACCGGTCAGCACCGCCCCTTTCGGGATGTTCGTTGCTGCGAACACACCGACACCCGCCCCCTCAATGGTGGAAGGCTTCAAGCGGAAGAACTGCATTTGCAATTATCCGGCGAGTAAGTGTCGGAAGGGAACGTGAACCACTGCGGGACTTGCGCCCCGACGCGGACTCAGATCCGCGCCGGGACCGTTCGATGAAACAGATCAGCTCAACAGTCGGGCGAACACGCGCTTGATGCCCGCGTGCCCCTCGTACTTTTCGAGCCACTTCCCGTGCTCTTCGACGTCCAGGCGCAGCCCGCTCTCGCCGCGATCCTCGGCCATTTCCAGGTATTCCGAAACCGGCAGGTAGAAGCTCGTCCGCTCCTCGCCCTCTTCGTAGAGGAACGCCAGCACGCCCTGCGCTTCGACCAACGGCTTGGCGTCGTCGCGCCGAACGTCGAGTCCCGCGTTACTCGCCTCGATCTTCACGGGAATGAACGCCGTGTGCGCGCGGTTCGTAGCGACCACGTTCACGCCCTTGTTCACGACCGACAGGTACGCGCGCAGCCCGTTGACGATCAGCGCGCTCGCGACCTCGGCCCCGTACCCCTCCATGTCCAGGATCATCCCGTTATCGACCCGGCGAACCGGAGCAGCGGCCGCAACGGGTTCAGCGATCTCGGGGGTTTCGAGAACCTCGTTCTCTTCTTCTTCTTCAATAACCGGCTTCTTGGTCTTAGCCTTCGCCATGACTCACCTAAACCTCCTGTGGGAACGAGTAAAGTAGGACGCCGACCTCGCTCGTCCAGTTGGCCGGCACAGGTTTTCTGACAATCGCACCGCGCGACCGATCGACCGTGGCGCCCGAGGCTACCAGTGTCATCGGCAAATCGGCCGGCGCAATTCGGGTTTCGTCTCGACGAGAGAAGGGGAGCGGCGCCGGGGCACCAGATCCGTGGCCCTTCACTTACACGCGGTTGGCTCTCATCACTCTCGAAATGGCGCGTCGAAAACGCTGTGCAGACCGTTCTCAGTTACTCAATTAATGCAGTATACACCACAAACCGGTCAAGCTTAATCGGTATCGTCCTCGGAACCGTCGGTAAACCGCGGGGTGATGTGCAGTTCGCGCAGCCTTCGCCGTAAAGTCTGGCGCGCGACGCCGAGAATTTTCGCGGCCTGCAACTGGTTCCCCCGAGTGTACTCCATCACTAGAGGCAGCAGAACGCGATCGAGTTCGCGGTGCGCGTCGTCGTGGAGCGTTTCGCTCCCCTCCGCGAGGCGACCGCGGATGAATTCTTCCAGGCTCGAACGCTCAGTCGTCAGTGCAGGACCAGCGGTAGGTGCTGGCTCCGCAACCAGTTCCGGAAGCATCGCCGGGAGCAGCACCGATCCGGCCGCACCGAGGAGCGCTTGCTTCAGGACGCTCTGCAATTCGCGCAGGTTTCCGGGCCAGGGATACGCCCGCAAGCGATCCATCACCTCCGGACTGATCTCGCGCACGTCGCGCCCGAGTTCACGATTGAACCGCCGGAGGAAGTGCTGAATGAGTACCGGTAAATCGTCCCCGCGTTCGCGCAGCGGGGGCAGGTGGATCGTGAACACTCCGAGCCGATAATACAGGTCGGACCGGAACCGCCCGTCCGCCGAGACTGCTTTCAAGTCGCGGTGCGTGGCGGAGATGATTCGGACGTCGGTCGTGATCGTCTCGCCGCCCCCAACTCGCTCGAACGTCTGCTCTTGCAGCACGCGGAGCATTTTCGCCTGGAGCGCGAGCGGCATGTCACCGATTTCGTCGAGAAAGAGCGTTCCGCCCGAGCACTGCTCGAACTTACCGATGCGTTTGCGGTCCGCGCCCGTGAATGCCCCCTTCTCGTACCCGAACAGTTCGCTTTCCAGCAGGTTTTCCGGGATCGCTGCGCAGTTCAGCGCGAGAAACGTCGCCCGGCTGCGGCGGCTGTGCTGGTAAATCGCCCGGGCGACCAGTTCCTTGCCGGTTCCGCTCTCACCGGTGATAAGTACCGGAACGTCCTGCGCCGCGACCCGGCCGATCGCCTTGTAAACCTCCCGCATCGCCGGACACGCCCCGACGATCGCCCCGCCGACGTCTTCCTCCGGGAGCGTTTCGGCCAGCACCGCCGGTTCCCGCATCCGTTGGGCGACTTCTGCCGCTTCCCCGACGACCCGCCGGAGTTGCGCCGGGTTCAGCGGCTTGAACAGGTAGTCGAACGCCCCGCGCTTCATGGCTTCGATGGCCGTGTCCGCGTTCTTCGAGAGCGTCACGAACACGACCGGAATCCGGGCGTCGACCGTGTGGATCTCTTCGTAGATCTCCAGACCGGGTCGGTCGGGTAACCGGAGATCGAGGAGCACAACGTCCGGCGCGGCTTCCCGAACGCGCGCGACGCCGGCCGCACCGGTCCGCGCGACCTCGACCTTGTGTGCGGGCGCCGGGAACGCATGCCGAACCTGCTCGGCGATCAGGTCCGGGTCGTCGTCGATGAGTAATACGTGGGCCATGAATGAGTCGCAACCGGCCCTGATAATGAATCTGGTAAGTTCAGACCCATTCTCGCAACTGCGCGCGGCGCCGGCCACACTCGAATCGAATTCCGAATCTGCATCGTGCACACCCGACCGCGATGGTCGCCCGGCGCGCATCGCGCCCTACTCCCAATCACCAAATCACGGTCACACGGACTGCTTCTACATGCAAAACCGAGCGTTTCCATTTCTCATTTTGAAGCGGTACACGTTTTGCCTTTTCCTCTCTTGCCCACTTCGCTCAAAGCGTACAAGGCACATCCGTCATGACTCCCATCGAAACAATTAACGAAGCGGACGATCTCACACTTTTCACGCGCTTCCCCGATCCGACGCGGCGCCACGGGTGCGTGGTCGCGATCGCCGACCGCGAAACGCGGTTGCTCGTCGCGGACCACCTGGAACACCTGGGGTACGACGTCTGGGCGGCCGTCTCGGGCCTGAGCGCCTACCGCGCCTGTACCGAGTTCCACGCGAACATGGACGTACTGGTATGCGACGAGAACCTGCCCGATCTGCCGCCACTCGTTCTCTTCAATCGGCTGAAAATGCAGCTCCCCGGCCTCCAGTGCTGCGTCCTGGCCTCGGTAAAGTACCGCGAATCCGTGGACGAGCACTCGTGGGCCGCGCCGGTCGTTATGGACGTCGCGGGCTGGCGCAGCGGGATGCTGTTCGTGAACGTCGTGGTGACAACCGAGTCGGTGTAAAAGAAAACACAGGGCTTCCGCCCTGTGCTACGTCAGTCGGCCCCTCCGGGGCGACCAGAGAGTGTGCTCGTTATTTAAAGCCCGCCGGAGGAAGAACCGGAGCCGTGATGAAGTCCGCGGGCGGTTTACCGGTGAGGCTCTTAAGAAACGTGACGATCGCCCCCGTGTCCTCGTCCGACAGCGTCTTCCCGAGTTGGACACGGGCCATCACGCGCACCGCACCGGGCAGCGTATCGACCGAGCCGTCGTGAAAGTACGGCGCGGTCATTTCGACGTTACGTAGCCCCGGAACTTTGAACGTATAGGTATCGGCAGCGTCCTTCGTCAGATCAAAGCGCCCCTTATCGATCTCCTTGCTGCCGGTTGCTTTCCAGTAGTCTTCTTTCACTCCGAACTTGCGGAACTTGCTCCCGCCGATCCCCACTCCGCCGTGACAGTTCGCACAGCCGATATCCATGAAGATCCGCAGCCCGTTGCGTTCCGCGGGGGTGAGAGCATCGGCCTTACCGCCGAGGTATTCATCGAATCGCGACGGCGTGACCAGCGTGCGCTCGAAGGCCCCGATCGCTTTGCCCCAATTGTCCGCACTGACCGGATCGGTGTCGTCCGGGAACGCCTTCTTGAACAGTTCCGGGTACCCGGCAATCGCGTTGACGCGCGCCATCGCCGCGGCAAAATCCGGGTTCCCGAACCCCGGGCCGGTAAGGGCGTGTTTCGCCTGCGCTTCGACGTTCTCGAAGTCGCCGCGCCAGTGCTGTTTGAACTGCAACGCGGTGTTGAACAGCGTGTTCGCGTTGCGCGGGAGCACTTTGTCGCGTGCGCCGTGTGACTTCGGCAGCGCGTCGGTCGCGTACAACGCGGACAGGTGACAGCGAGAGCAACTCACGGTGCCGTCGACCGAGATCCGGGGATCGAAAAACAGTTTGCGCCCCAAGCTCACGCGCTCCGGCGAAACCGGGAACTCGCGCGTCGCCATGTCCTCGGGAGCGGCTCAAAGGTGTCCCGCGCGTCCTTGAGTAACTCCGCGTCCTTCTCTTGTGGTGCGTCAGCAGCCAAAGTGAGTTGCGGTCGTTCGCCGCCGATCAACATAACGGGAACCAGAAAACCCCACAGCACTACGCGCCGAATCGTTCCGCTCGTGGCTCGCACGGTGTTTCCTCCGAGTTAGAGATCCCTCGCTCCACAGTGACTCAGCGCACGGCCCACACGGACCGACTGGTAAGAACGAGCACCACACGAAGTCTCCCCGTGGGTCCGTTGTGGGAACAACCCACGCTCCGTGCGGGCGTTCATCACCAGCCGGCCCGTGTGGGCCGCGCCTTGATCGGTCCGGGATTACTTTCCAGGCGCGATGAACACGTCCTGCTTCGGGAATTTCTCGAACAGCGAAGTCGGCTTGCTGAAGTTCGTGGCCAGCACGTCGGCCGGGTTCCCGGCGATCCACTGGGACAGGTCGATGGCTTCGTAGTTGCCGGTGTTGAACCCGATGAGCACCCGGCACGGCCGGTCGCCGACGTTCTCGATCGAGTGCCCGTACCCCTGCGGGATGTACCCCACGTCGCCCTTCTCCATTTGCTCGGTCCGGTACCGGCCGTGCGAACCGAACATCGTCACGCTGATGTTCCCGTCGATCACGTACTGCCACTCGTCGGCGTTCGGGTGCCAGTGCAGTTCCCGCAGCGCGCCCGGTTCGAGGTCGAGGACCACGCCGGTGACCGTCTTCGAGATCGGGAACCGGGTCGAATCGACGCGCCACTCGCGGCCGCCCTTAAAGACTTTGTGCGGGGGCTGTTCGAGCAGTTCGTACTTGTGCGTGAGGGGCGGCAACTTGCGCCCCTGAAGCGGCACGGCAGCGGTCGCGGGTGGCACTGCGCCGCGTGCGAAGTACACCTCGTCCTTCGGGAACCCGTCGAACGCCGATTCGGACAGCCCGAAGTTCTTCGCCAACAGCGCCTTCGGCGTGTGCCCGATCCAGTCGGTGATGCTGAACGTGCCGAACTCGGAGAAGTACCCGTTGTCGAAGATCAGGATGAAGTGGGCCGGCTTGTCGCCCAGACACTCGAGCATGTGGCCGTGCCCGCGCGGGAAGTACCACACGTCGCCGGGGCCGAAGTCGTTCGTCTCGGCCGAACCCTGCGGGTCGATGACCGTGGTCCGCACGTGACCGGTCAGCACGAACGCCCACTCCGCCGCGGTCGCGTGCCAGTGCAGTTCCCGCATCGCCCCCGGTTCGAGCGTCATAGACACCCCTGCGATCCCCTTCGAGATCGGCAGTTGAACGACGGTCGCTTCCTTCCCCGAACTCTTCCCGATGACCTTACCTTCCGATTTCTCCAGAGCGAACTTGAACGTCGGCAGATCCTTGTCGGCGAGCAGGTGATCGGGAACGTTGTTCATGAAGGTCGGGTCGCCCGCGTTCGCGCGCCCAACCGCACTCAGCGTGGCAGTGGCCGCCGCGAACGCCGCGGCGCTAGTCAGGAAATCTCGACGTTGGAGCTGAGACATCGCATCACCTGTGTGAAGGAATGTGGGATACCGAACTCGATCACGTACTTGTCTCGTGCGACAGACGGCCAAAGCAACCGCGATGCCGGAGCGCGAAATGTGCCCCGCACACCGCAACGGGGAGCATGTGAAACCGCGATTCTACCGCGATTTCATGTGCGTGTGAATTTTGTGCGTGCCCGCCGCGGTACCCAAATCCCACGCCCTGAGCGAGTGGCACTCGCGTGGTACGGGATCATCCAAGTTGGCCACTCGGCGCGTGAGTGGTTCCAGTTCCCCTGCGCAAGCCACTCGTTTGGCGCGTCAATTACCCAACAATCGCGGCGTCATCGAATTGTGCCGCGTAAGGGTACGGCGTTCGCTCTACCCGCTGGCCCGTACCGATGTTCGGAACGTGTGGGTAGAACGAGAGGTGCGCCCCGCTTGGGGTTGCCTGTGTAATGAGGCAGGAATGGACGAGCAACGACCCGATCGGCGCATTGGTTACAGCGTCGCACTGGCGGCCACAACGATCACTTTCGCGCTCCGACTGGCGCTCTGGCCGCTCATCGGGGACGTGGTTCCCCACATGGCGTTCCTCCCGGCCGTCATGCTCGCGGCCTACGTCGGCGGGTTCAGGCCCGGGCTTATGGCCACCGCTCTGAGCGCGGTGGCCGCGAACCTCGTGTTCACCGAACCGCACTTCCACCTGGGGATCAAGAGCCTCAATGCCGCGGTCGCGCTCCCGCTATTTTTGCTCGTTGGGATCATGATGAGCGGTGTGTGCGAGGCGCTGCACCGCACGCGGCGCCGGCTCTTGGCGGAAGAACGCGCCCGGGCCGCCGAAGCGATCCGCGAAACGGAAGAGCGCCTGGAACTGGGCGTCCGCGGGTCGAACGTCGGGATCTGGGATCTCGCGCTGCCCGACGGCACGTTCGAGAACGGGCGCCTGACCGCGGTCAACCTGTGGGAGCAGTTCGGCTACACGTCCGAACCCCCGCTAGACTTCGAGGGCCGCATCGCCATGTGGCACCCCGACGACCGGGACCGCGTGCTGCGCGCCGTTCACGCCTGCCTGAAGGGAGAAACGAAAGATTTCGAGGCCGAATACCGGCTCCGGCACCGCGACGGCTCGTACCAGTGGCGCCTCAACCGCGGCGTGGTTGTGCGCGACACCACCGGGCGCCCCACGCGGTTCATCGGCAGCAGCGTCGACATCACCAACCGCGTCCGGGCCGAAGAGGAACTCCGGCGCGCGAAGGAGATCGCGGAATCGGCGAACCGGGCGAAGGACGAGTTCCTAGCCAACGTCAGCCACGAGATCCGGACCCCGATGAACGCCATTCTCGGGATGACCGAACTGACGCTCGACACCTCTCTGAACGCGGACCAGCGCCAGTGGCTCGAAACGGTCAAATCGGCCGCGGAGAACCTGCTCGCGATCATCAACGATCTGCTCGATTTCTCGAAGATCGAGGCCGGGAAGATGGAACTGGACCCGATCGACTTTTCCCTGCGCACAGCGCTCGATGATGTGATCCGTGCGCTCACTCCGCGTGCCCAGCAGAAGGGGTTGGAACTGACCAGCCAGGTTCGCGCGAGCACTCCCGATGCCCTGACCGGTGACGCGGGCCGGTTCCGTCAGGTGCTCCTCAACCTGATCGGCAACGCGGTCAAGTTCACCGAACGCGGCTCGGTAACCGTCGAGGTAGCCGTTCAAGAAACGCAGGCCCCTGATGCGTGTCTCCTGCGCGTCTCGGTACAAGACACCGGAATCGGGATCGCACGCGACAAGCGAGAAACGATCTTCCGCGCGTTCGAGCAGGCCGACAATTCCATGACGCGCAAGTACGGTGGCACCGGGTTGGGGCTGTCGATCGCGTCGCGGTTGGCCGGATTGATGGGTGGGGCGATCACGGTGGATAGCGAGTTGAGGCGCGGGAGTACGTTCCACTTCGCGGCCCGGTTCCAGCTACCGGCCAGATCCGCGTCCCCACGCAACACAGTGCCGATGCAAACGAAGGGCAACCCTCAAGAAACGGAACAACAAAGCGCTCCCGCACCGCTACGAGTGCTCCTCGCCGAAGACAACGAGTTCAACGCCCAACTCATGGAGCAGCTCCTCCTCCGGCGCGGGCACCGTGTTCGGCTGGCTCCGGACGGCGAACAAGCACTCGCACTGGCTGCGGAAGGCAATTCCGACGTGCTACTGCTCGACCTTCACATGCCGGAACGGGACGGGTTCCAAGTGATCCGCGCGCTCCGCGAACGGGAAGCGGGCACCGGTCGCCACTTACCCGTGATCGCGCTGACCGCCAGCGCTCGGCCCGAAGACCGGGCACGGTGCCTCGCCGCGGGGATGGACGATTTCCTGACCAAACCGGTTCGATCACCGGAGCTGTTCGCCGCAATCGAGCGTGTCATTCGGGGTCGTCGCGTACCAGAAGTGGCCGAATCGATGCTGACGCCTTCTGCGATCCTGGCGGCCTGCGAAGAAGACGCGGCGCTATTGGAGAAACTGTGTAAGTGGTTCCGGGACAAGGTGCCCGCGCACCTGTCCGCGCTCTCGGCGGCGTGTCGGGCGGAGAACCTCTTCGGGGTACAAGAGGCGGCCCACAAACTCGCCGGGACGCTCGCGGTGTTCTCCACCCCGGCCGGGGAACTCGCGTCGCGTGCGGAAGATCGGGCGGCATCCGGGGATCTACGGGAGGCCGTCGCACTCGCCGCGCGACTCGAATCGGCCGTTACCGCCCTGCTCCGGCAAACCGACGGGTTGAGGATCGAGCACCTCTCCGCACGGCCTCGTTAGCGCGTGGGCGCGTCGAGCACGTCGCGCACCTGGCGGGCCAGGGAACTCGGGGTGAACGGTTTCTGGATGAAGTTGACGCGCGCGGCCTCGACCCCGTGGCGCACCACCGCGTCGTCCGTGTACCCGGACATGTAGAGCACCTTGAGGCGCGGGTTCAGGGTGAGGAGCCGTTCGGCCAGCGCGCGCCCCCCGATCCCGGGCATCACCACATCGGTCAACAGCAGATCCACCGGGCGCGAGCTGCGGATCGCGACCCCGACGGCTTCCTCCGCGTGGCCCGCAGTGAGCACCGTGTACCCGCGCTTCCGGAGCGCGAGTTGTGCCAGCGCCCGGACCCCCGGTTCGTCCTCGACCAGCAGAACCACCTCGCTCCCTTCCGGCACCACGCCGTCGGCCGCGTTCTCGCTCACCACGGGGCTCGCGGTGCCGGGCAGGTAAATTCGGAACGTGGTACCGCGCCCGAGGGCCGTTTCCACTTCGATGTGCCCGCCGGACTGTTTGACGATGCCGTACACGGTCGCCAGCCCCAACCCGGTCCCCTTCCCCTGCTCCTTTGTGGTAAAGAACGGCTCGAACATGTGGCGCCGAACGGCGTCCGTCATCCCCGTTCCGGTATCGGTCACGGAGAGCCGGACGTAGGGGCCGGCGCGCACCTCGCCCCCGTCGACCGCGGCCCCGGCGCCGAGCACCACGTTCCGGGTCTCGACCGTGACGGTCCCCCCCACGGGCATCGCGTCCCGGGCGTTCACGGCTAGGTTCATGAGCACCTGGCTCATCTGCCCCGGGTCGACCTTCACGCGGAGCAGTTCCGGGTCCGGGCGCAGGACCAGCCCGACATCCTCGCCGATGAGCCGGCGCAACATCTGGGTCACGTTCTTAATGATCTCGTTCAGGTCCAGCACCTTGGGCTGGAGCACCTGCTGGCGCCCGAACGCGAGCAACTGGCGGGTCAGGTCCGCGGCCCGGTTCCCGGCCTTCCGCACCTCCTCGACCATCACCCGCGCGGAGTCGTGCGCGTGGAGCGTACCGAGGACGATGTCGCTGTACCCGTTGATGACGGTGAGCAGGTTGTTGAAGTCGTGCGCGATCCCGCCCGCGAGCTGCCCCACCGCGTCCATCTTCTGGGCCTGCCGGTACTGGTCCTCCAGGCGCCGGCGCTCGGACACGTCGGACACGAACCCGACCATCCGCTTCGACCGCCCGTTCGGTTCGGGGACGAAGTGCCCCTGATCGTCCACGGTGATGTACGCGCCGTCGCGCCGGCGCACCCGGTACTCCATCCGGAACGGCATCCCGGTCACCGCGCACCGCTCGGCCTCGTGCTCGAACGAGGCCCGGTCGTCCGGGTGGACCAGCGCGACCCAGCCGGCCAGTTCGGGCGGCATCTCGGCGTCCCGGTACCCGAGCGTCGCCAGGCAGCTCCCGCCCCAGTCCACGCGGTTCGTGACGATGTCCCAGTCGTATAGCACCTGTCCCGCGGCCTTGACTGCGGCCTCGTACCGGGCCTTCCACGCGCGGACCTCGTCCGCGGCGCGCGACCGGTCCGTGATGTCCTGGTACACCCCGAGCACCCCGACCACCGCCCCGGTCGCGTCCCGGAGCGGAACCTTGCTGGTGAGCAGCACCACCCGCGACCCGTCCGGCCGGGTGAGCGCCTCTTCGATCCCGAGGACCGACTGCCCGGTTTCGATCACGCGCCGGTCGAACGCGCGGAACGCCTCGGCCTCGGCCGGGGCGGTACCCAGTTCGAGGTCCGTGCGCCCGACGACCGCCTCGGGACCGGGGAGCGCGTGGTTCCGGGCGAACAGGGCGTTGCACCCGGTATAGACCGAGTTCCGGTTCTTCCAAAACACCCCGCACGGGATGTTATCGATCACGCTCCGCAGCAGTTCCTCGTTGCGCCGGAGCATCGCCTCGCTCTCTTTGCGCGCGGTCACGTCGCGGGTGGTGATGACGACCCCGTCCCCGGTCCGCACCACCTGGTGGTGCAGCCACATCACGCGCCCGTCCTCGATGTACCACGGGAACTCTTCTTCCAGCGGCTCTCCGGACTCGACCACGCGGACGTACCGGTCGAACAGGCCCAACATCCGGGGCCGCGGGAACAACTCGCACAGCCGCTTCCCGACGACCGCCGCACGGTCCTTCTGGATGAGGGCCAAACCCCTCTGGTTCAAATCGGTGAAGTAGAAGTCCCGGATCGTCCCGTCCGGTCCCCGGTCACACGCGAACAGGTAGACCGCGTCCAGGCTACCCTCCATCGCGGCCCGCAACACGGTTTCCGCGCGCACGCGCTCGGTCACGTCGCACAGGTTCACCACCACGGCCGCGACCGCCGGGTCGCGCAGCCGGTTGGTACACGTGACCGCGGCCCAGCGCCACGACCCGTCCTTGTGTTGGTACCGGTACTCCCCGCTGACGACGGCCCCCGGCTCGGCCAGGAGTTGCTCGTACCGGGCCGCGAACCGGTCCCGGTCGTCCGGGTGACACCATTCGAGGGCACTGTGCCCCACCAGTTCCTCGGGGGTCCGGCCGCAGATCCGGACCGCGGTCGGGGTCGCGTACAAAATAGTACCGTCGGCCGAGAGCAGCTTGATCGCGTCGGAGCCGTTCTCGATCAGCGCGCGGAACCGGCGCTCGCTCGCCCGCAGCGCGTCCTCGATTTCGTGCTGCCGGGTCACGTCCCGGTACGTGACGACGACCGCGCCGACGCTCGGGTCACACAGCAAGTTGACCGCCCGCGCCTCCAGCCAGCGCCACGCCCCGTTCTTGTGCCGCACCCGGTACGTTTCGGTGAACGCGGACTCGGGTTCCGACAGGAGCGCCGCGAACGCGGACCGCACCCAGTCCCGGTCGTCGGGGTGAGCGTACTCGACCGCGTCGACCCCGGTGAGTTCCGCAGGCTCGTACCCCACGAGTCGGGCACTGGACGCGCTGGCGTACTCGGCCACTCCGTCCGCGTCGAACAGGACGACCGCGTCCAGGCTCTTTTCAATGAGCGCCCGGAACCGGGCCTCGGCCACGGTCGTCTTTACGGAGCCAGTCACATCCACGATGTTGGGCATTGGTCGTGAGCGGCCGGGCGGATCGGCGGTCCGGTCGGTTAATGGGGTTTGGGTAGCAACACGTGAATCGTAGCACGAAGTTCCGAACGGGAACTAGTCCCGTGTGCAATTTTTCCGACCGCATCTCACAATTAACCCTCCACATTAATCGCGACATAAGAATAATTTCAGAAATGCTTTACACCATTCACGTCCCGTGTCGCGAACGTACTTGGAGACGAGTTTTGCTGTTGTGGCCCGTTCTTCCGTCGGCAACCCAAGTAGGAGATCTGCGACGTTATGCCGGATGTGGCAATGACGACCTCTTGAACCATTGCCGCGGTCCGGGTCCGCACATGCGCGGGTGCTGGGCCGTGGACCTCATACTCGGCAAACAGTAGCAGGCAGAGAAGAAAGCTTCACCGCAGGGGGCACGAGAGGACGCAGAGAAAAACAAAATGCTCGCGTCCGGACCTCAGTTCTTCTCCGCGTTGTCATGTGCCCTCTGCGGTGAAGCTTTCTTCTCTGCAACAGCACGTTTGCGGGTGCCTGATCGCGGATCTCAACGCAGAAACCAATTTACAAAATTTCACTAGTGCTCTTGATAGCACAAACTCGGTTGGTTTATAATGCCGTGTGATGGGTCAATACGGGTGCCCGCACTGAAAGCCAAAAGAGCGCGAGCGGCACTCCGGCTCGCCCAAAACCGCGCGAATGTTAGCAGCCGGAAAGGAGAAATGGCATTTTCTACGGGGAATACCGAGGTACAGAGCCCCCGGTCCCGAAATGTTAGCCAATGTTAGCAGCGAATTTAGGGCGGCGCGGCACGTCACCGATGGCGGTTCCACCCCAAAGCAAGAGGGGCCACGAGTAACCGGGCGAGCGGCACGAACAGGACCACACCCGCGGCCAAGTTGTAGTCGGAGGTCCATTCGGGCGGGGTCAGCCAGAGCAACACAGCGAAAAGCCCCACAACGACCAGCCCCCACGCGCCGAGAACGCGCTGTACCGCTCTGGTGCTCAGTCCCCCGCGTCGGTGCAGTACACGCAGCGCGGTCCCCGCGAGCAGAAACTTCAGCGCGATCAACCCCGTGGCCACCCACGGAATTGCGGCACGAATGCGGTCGAGGCGGGCCGGTTCCGAACCCCACCGGGTCCACTCGTATGCTGCCTGGAGACTCACGAATGCTGCGAGGATAGCCGTGGCGAATGCCACCCACGTCCGCCCGGTGAGTCCGATCCAGAGGTTCTCGACCAACAGTCGCCAGATGAGGAACACCGGGCCAATGGCGATCAGCCCGAAGAGAACACACGCACGAGCGGCACCGAGCGCGGACACAGCGTAATCCCACTTTTGAGAGAGCCCATTCATGCCACCGGTAAAGGCCACCCACGCACCAGCAACGGCGACGGTCAGTGCCCAGGTCACGCCGCAAATAATGGCCGCGGCGCGGAGCTTCGCGCTCACCAGCGCGGAGTTACTCATGGGCCGCGTGGCGGCGAACGCGGGGAGGTTGAAAATCCCGTGCGTGATGTCGCCCATCGCTCCCATGTACTGACCGCAGAAAGCTGCCATTAAGGGCGGAATGCACAGGAGCGCAACCCCGAACCCCGGCTTCCGTTCACCGGGCGGCTCCAATAACAATGCACACGCCACCAAAATGCTCAGCACGAACAGAACTAGGAGCGGGAACCCGACGCCACGAACCCGCCACTCGTACCACACCTGCGAGCTCATTGGCGTCGAGAACGCCCGGCGCGCCCGATATGACCCAACTCGGCGACTCGTTGCGAGCGCGCGGAACCAGTTCGGGTTGTCACCCCGGCGGGCGCGTCCCACACCAACACGAGCGACCTGGAACGCGACCGGGACTAACGCGATCGCAAGTGCCGTGAGTATCGCGTTCTCGGTGGCAGGGTCCGCGAACTCGTAATCGATCGATACCAGCAGCACTGGCGCCCGAACTAACACGGTCAAAACGACGAGCGCCACGGGGAGCCGGACCCACGGCACCCCGAACGGAACCCACAATATGGCCTGAGTAACTACCACGAGCGCGGCCAGCATCGCCAGCCACCAAAAAGGAGTTTCGATCCCACAGGGGCGCAGCACGAGTTGGTCCCATGCGACCCACGCGAGTGTGGCTGCGAGCGCCCCCTGAATCATCGGCCACCCGACCAGCACCGAGGTCCGAACGGGGAGCAGAAAGAACCGCGCCGGGAACCCGGACTCCGCGTTCTCCAGTCGGACCTCGGAGCCGTATGAGAACACAACAACCAGGTACATCAGCCCCATGACGAACCACACGGAACCGAGCGAGGCGAATGTTCGCGGGTTGGCGACCGGTACCGTCGCGGCAACGACGGCGTACACGGCGATGAACGCACAGAAAGCCGAGAGCCCCCACCGATACCGGCCCCAGAACTCCCACGTCAGTGCGGTTACGGGCGCATGCATGGTTCACTCCTTTCCCGGTTCGGACCCCTTCGCCCCAACCCGCGCAACGAAGATCTCGTCGAGCGAGGGAACGCGCTGGCCAATCACTTCCGCGCCGCACGCGGCGACCGCGTCGCGCAGCTCTCCGAGCCGCCCACTGCACAGAGTGACCCACTCCGCTCCCCTTCCCTCCCACGTCAGCGCGCCGGTCAGCACGGGCGGGTTCGGGCGCGGCTCCCGGAACCTCAGCGTCAATCGATGGTGCGTGTCCTTGATCTGATCGAGTGAGCCACTGAAGACAACGCGCCCGCGGTCGATCAGCGCCACCCGGTCGGCCACCCGCTCGACCTCGTGGAGCAGGTGTGAGGAGAACACGACCGTCCGCCCCTCTTCCGCGATCGTGCGAATGATCGCCGCGAGGATGTCCTGTCGGACGATCGGGTCGAGGCCCGAAGAAGGTTCGTCGAGTACCAGGAGTTCCGGCCGATGAGCCAGTGCGAGAACCAGCCCGGCCCGCGCCCGCTGGCCCTTCGACAGGTGCTTCACCTTGGCGCGCGATTCAAGGGCAAACGACCGACTCAGTTCCTCGGCGAACCCCGGATCCCAGTTCGGGTAAAACGCTCGGGTGTAACGAAAGAGTTCGCCCACGCGCATCCAGCCGGGCAGCTCCGGTTCCTCGGAGAGGTACCCGACGCGGACCAGTACGCCCGCCGGGTCCGCGGCCGGGTCGCGCCCGAACACACGCACCGACCCGCTCGCCGCCCGGAGCAAGCCCAGTACGTGCTTGATGAGCGTCGTCTTGCCCGCGCCGTTGACCCCGACGAGTCCGAAGACCGTTCCGCGGGGCACGTCCAGTCGAACGTCGTCGAGCGCGACCTTCGGACCGAACCGGCGGGTCACGCCCGCCACCTCGATCACATTTCCGTCGGGCTCGGAATGAACAGCGACCATCGGTTCACACCTCTTCGGGGTTCAGGGCCTCGTCGCGCTGGCGCAGGAGTTCGATCACCTCGTCGGTGCGCACCCCGAGCTGCCGGGCCTCGGCGAGCAGCGCGTCGATCCGCTCGGTTACGATTTTCAGTCGCTCGCGCCGGGCCAACGGCGACCCGGTCGCGGAAACGTAGGTGCCGGCGGTTCGGCGCTTCTCGACGACCCCCGCGACTTCCAGTTCGCGGTACGCCCGGGCAACCGTATTCGGGTTGACCGTGAGCTGATCGGCGAGGACGCGGATCGCCGGGAGTTCTTCACCGGGCACGAGGCGCCCCGCGGCCACCAGGTACTTCACCTGGGTGACGATCTGGAGGTAAATCGGGACACCGTCGTGCGGTGAAATGTGGATGTCCATCGCTCAGCGCCTCGCTGTCACACTGTATGCATCCACTAATACAGCTTGAACGTCGCGCGAAATGACTCATTTCACAAAAATGTGCGATCCGGCCGCGGCTGTTGAGAAGTGCGCCGAGGCGCGGTTGTATTGATTGTGAGTTTTGAAGCGGCACAGTGGGCATTGTCCACTGAGAGCGGATGCCGAACGGCCCAGAAGGTTCCGTGAATTGCGCGGTGGAACGCGCGTTTAACTTGCGATTCGAGCGAATGTGCGCGAACATGGGCCGATCAATCACGGTCCCTTTTGTAGTCCGGGTGCTCCATGTCCGCGTTCCTCCCGCAGTTCGATCCCGACCCGACCGCTCGCGCGACCGCACGCGACGCGGCCCGTTTGAAATACCAGTTCAACTACACCTTCGTCTCCCCGCTCGCCGTCATCGACCGCGTCCCGCGCGAGCACGAGTTCTCCCACGAGTGGCTGAAGGTCGTCGGGGACCGGATACTCTTTGTGCTCTCGAACCGCATCGACCTGGAAGGCAAAACGGAATTCAGCGAGTACCTGCGGAGCAAGCACTCGCTCCTGACCAAAGCGATCGCGTGGGGCGCGGAACTGTTCCTCGGCGTCCTGCGAGAAATGGTGACCGACTCGCTAAAGTTCACGCTCCGATCGACGGCGCGCCCGGACCGACCGACCGCGCTCAGCGCGTACTCCGATCTGTTCCGCTCGATCGGGCTTCCGCCGATCAGCGCGACCACGCCCAGCGACCCCGCGTTCGCGCACATGCGCGTGGCCGGGCCGAACCCGGTCATGCTCCAGCGCATCAGGGCGCTCGACGACCGACTCCCGCTCACCGAGGCCGAGTACCAGCGCGTCGTTCCCGGCGACTCGCTCGCCGCGGCCGGGGCCGAGGGGCGCCTGTTCCTCGCCGACTACCAACCGCTTCACGGGGCCGTGATGGGCACGTACCCGCACGACGTTCAGAAATACGTCTACGCGCCGCTCGCACTGTTCGTGACGGACCGCACCACGCGGCAGCTTCGCCCCGTGGCGATCCAGTGCAAGCAGACGCCCGGTCCGGACAACCCGGTGTTCACCCCCGACGACGGCCACAACTGGCTGATCGCCAAGACAGTTGTGGAGATCGCGGACGGTAATTTCCACGAAGCCGTTACGCACCTCGCACGCACGCACTTGCTCATCGAACCATTTGTGATCTGCACCTACCGCCAACTGGCGGCTAACCACCCGTTGTTCGTTCTCCTGGCGCCGCACTTCGACGGCACGCTGGCGATCAACGACGCGAGCTGGCGCCACCTGATCGCGAACAAAGGCGCGGTAGACCAGTTGTTCGGCGGTACCATCGAGACCTCGCGCCAACTCGCCGCGTCCGGGGTGCAGAGCTACCTGTTCAACGAATCCATGCTTCCGAAGGCGCTGGCGGACCGCGGAACGGACAGTGCCGAAACGCTCCCGGAGTACCACTACCGCGATGACGCTCGACTATACTGGGACGCGATCCAGAAATGGGTGAGTGACTACCTCGCGCTGTACTACCCGACCGATGGGGAGGTACAGTCGGACCCCGAACTGAAAGCATGGTTAGCCGAAATCGGGGCCGACACAGGCGGGCGCGTGAGCGGGTTCGGTGTCGGCACGGCCGCCCCGACGCGCGCGTACCTGATCGACGCGGTCACGATGATCCTGTTCACATGCAGCGTGCAACACGCCGCGGTGAATTTCCCGCAATACGACGTGATGAGTTACGTCCCCGCGATGCCACTGGCGGGCTACTCGCCCGCTCCGACCTCAAAGACCGGAGCGACCCCAGCCGACCACCTCGCGATGTTCCCGCCAATGGACATGGCCGAATTGCAAATGGAACTCGGATACATGCTCGGTACGGTCCACTACACCACACTCGGCGAGTACCCGGCCAACTACTTCCTAGACCCCCGCGTGGCCGAACCGCTCACTCAGTTCCAGAAGCAACTTGCCGAGATCGGCCGAACCATCGAGCAACGGAACACGACCCGCTTACCGTACCACACGCTGTCGCCTTCCGGCATCCCGCAGAGCATCAACATATGAGAGCAACCGGTCTTTCCCCTCATGCGGTTCGGGTGAACGATCGGTGAAGATGCTTCCGGACTTCATCAATTTCCGACATGTGGCAATTGATGAAAAATCTCTGCGCCGATCGACTCACTCTCACAATCGACCGGCGCATTTCTGGACATCTGCGTTTCTTGTGCTCGAAAATAGCCCGAATTGCGCCAACATACTGCCCCGAATCTTAATGAGTATGGGATTCGGGTTTGGCTTGTTCTGTTACAAACCACAAAGCTATGATGCCGGCCCATTTACTGCCATGCGTTCAGGAGGACGCACGCTTTGTGGCAACACTTCGCTGACCCTCACGACCGGTTCTGCCACCGGCGCCCCGACTTCCTCGTCATCTCCCCGCCCAAAACGGGATCAACGTGGCTGGCTGCGAACCTCCGACATCACCCCCAGCTCTTCGTTCCAGAAGTGAAGGAAGTTAAGTACTTCAGTTCCCTCTTCAAGTACCTCGACTTCGGCTGGTACTGCGATCACTTTACTGCTGCTGGGAACCGGCAAGCGGGTGAGGCGTCACCGTCGTATGCCTCCCTGCCACTCGCGACCATTCGGCTCATCCGCCAGCTTCTACCAGACATCAAGCTGGTGTTTCTGATGCGCGAGCCAGTCTCCCGAGCCTGGTCGCACGCCAAGCACAATCACCGGTACCGAGAAGCCAACTTCGCACAAACAGCCACCGACACCGATCTCGTTACCG
Organism: Gemmata massiliana; assembly: GCA_000531095.1. Lineage (GTDB taxonomy): Bacteria > Planctomycetota > Planctomycetia > Gemmatales > Gemmataceae > Gemmata > Gemmata massiliana. The sequence goes on from HG799468.1 coordinate 19,305, forward strand.
ACGACCAGTGGCGGGAGAATTTCGCGCACGACTGGCCCCTCGTCGCGGGCGATTACCTCGGCCAGCTCCGACGGTGGACCTCTGTGTTTCCGGCCGAGCAACTGTTCGTCGGTTTCTACGAGTCAATCGCCACGAACCCGGCCACACTTCTGCGCGACGTATTCACGTTTCTCGGGGTCGATCCGGAAGTAGACCTCAGCAGTTTCCCGGTTGAGGAACGCATTCTCCCTGGACCGCCCGGCGACCTTTCGCCCGAACTCACTCAGGCGCTCCGCGGGCTCCTTCGCGCTCGAACGACCGAACTCGTTGATTTCGTGGGCGAACGATTCGGACTGGAAGCTCCATCGGAGTGGCAGGCAACGCTCGGCGCACCGACGTTCCCTGCGACCGAACAACCTGCGGCATTTCAGTTAGAGAATGACGACGGGTACCTGTCTGGCGTCATGCAGTTGGAAGAGACGTTCGCTTCGGGCCACCGACAGGTGCTATCCGATTACCGCGGTTACGACATCGTATTCTCGCGCGGCGCGCTACACGCCGTACCTCGGGACGACGCACGGACATCACGTGAGGAGCCGCTTGTGGCGCCGACGCTGAGTGAAATGAAAGAGCGGATCACGACACGGTTACTGGAAGCAGCCAGCGCACGGGTACAGTCGGTGGAAGATGAACTGCGAGCAACCCGCGATACCGTGTCCAGCTTAAGTACCGAACTCGCCGAACTGGTCGCGCTCTCCCGGCGCCCGTCGCTAGCACGCCGACTACTGCACTCGATGCACCTCTCCACTCTTCCCAATTAAGCGTCACGCGATCACACTCCCTCCCGTGATCGCTTCGCCACTGCGACACACAAAATCGAACGCCCCGCGCCCCAAGTGACTTAGCACTCCGGGCGCGGGGCGTTCGTTGCGGCACTTCAATCAGCGAACGTGTGGCGCCAAATCACCCCACTTCGCACGCATCGTCTCGGCAAACTGGCACGCGCTCGTCACGCGATTCGGTTTCGACCCGTTGCAGCGTCACGATCCGCTCCGGAGCCACTCCACACGCCCGATCGAGAGCGGCCTTGAGGCCGCGGTTCCACGAATCCAGGTTGTACTTGCTTTGAACGTCCGCGCGGGCCGCGTGCCCGAGCCGCCGGCGCAGGCTCTGGTCCTCCACCAGACGGGAAACCGATTCTACGATCCCGGCGACCACCTCGGGATCGGGCGTGTGCGTGAACTCGTAGTTCTCGCGTAGCATCCCCGCTTCCGAATCAGCCCACGACGCCTTCCCATACCGCCCGCGGACGACCAACCCGTTCTGCTCGTGCTCCAGGTACTCTTCCATCCCCCACCCGTCGGAGCCGACGACCGCGAGACCGTAAGACATCGCTTGTAGCAGCGAGACGATGTGAACCCGCGCCGCGGGCAACAGATAGATGTCGCTCGCGGCGTGCAGTTCGGCCATTTCCTCGTCAGTCAAGAACCGGTTGACGATGCGCACCCACCCGCCTTCCAGAATTCGCAGGTAGTGATCGTCCAGGGCCGGCAGCGCGGTGCGCATGGTGAGTCGCAGTTGCGGGTACCGTTTGCGGAGGATCGCGAACGCTTCCAGTACGTCTAGGCCCCCGCGAACGTAGAAGTTCTCCGGAACCTGGCACCACGAGTTGATGAACAGCAGGTGGATCGGCTCGTCCGCCGGCCGCGGGTCGTGCCGCTGCCAGCGCTCAGGGAGCCTCACGCCGAGCGGCGCGTAGACCACTTTCTTCTGAATGATCTCGCTCTTGAACAGCGCCGGAACCAGTTCGGCGGTCGAGCGCATGTGCGTCAGGATCGCCTTGCAGTGGTCGGCTTCGAGCAGCGCCTTTACGATCGGGAAGTACGGCGAATCGGCAAGCGACAGCCCGCACGTGTGCCCGTTCTGAACGAGCGGGTAGAACAGCGTCGTGGGGTCTTCGATCTCGATGACCCAATCGTTCTGCCCGAAGGTGTACGGCATGCTCGTCAGGAACACCAGATCCTGGCGCCCGAGGAGCAGTTGCGATTGCAGGTGCCGCGTCTGAAGGAAGTTCAGCACCGCGCCCGGTTTGCACCCGCGCCACAACAGGGTCACGAGCAGCCGAACGAACGCGACAAAAACCGCGACTCGCGTCGCGATCGTGACGCCCCGTTGCGGGCGCACGAAATTAAAGGCACTTCGCACCGCGAACCACGCACTGCGTGTCGCTTTCGCGAGTTTCTGGCCCATACGCGCACATCGCGCCCGCGGCCCCCGACTACTCTGCACCGGGCGCGGCTTCTCGGCCGGGGGAGCGGATCGAGTGAACCGGTACCCCTCCGGCGGGTTCCCGGTGTGCTTGAACTGCGGGTGGGCGCCACAATTACCCGACACCGAAAAGATCGGGAGCCAGCCCGCGAACTCGACCGGCGTGCTCGCCGCGATGCGCTGAACGGTCTTCTCCAGTTCCTCCGCGCTGGTCCCCGAAATGACCCCGACGCGCTGCCGGTCCCCCGGCACATCCAGATCAACGGCACCAGCCGATCGAGGTACCGCGAAGAACGCCCCTCGATGGCGGACGATGTCGTAATCCGCCACTTGCTTGAGGGTTTCCGTTCGCTCCGTGCGTTCGTCCCAACCGTCCACGAGTCGCTCCACTTCCGCGAGCGTGGGCGCGGACAGAACGGCGGGGTGCCGGTCCAACATCCCGGGCGTGCTCAGGATGCGCTCGACGTGTGCAGTCGGTGGTACGGCGTGAATCCGTCCGTGAATGCGGATCAGGCGGAACCCCTTGTACGACTCCGGAAACGGAGTCTTATCACGGCGCCCCAGATGCATAACTGATGTCCAGAGTGTGGTTGTGCGGGTTCAGTGAGAGGTCAATGCAGCAACGAGTAACGGCCGCCGGTCGATCAGGCGAAAATGGAGACGAGGTTCCGGCGCATTTTGCGGAAAATGCGGCTCGGTAACCGGCGCACCGGTTGAGAACGGACCTTCCGCCACGTGCCCTCGAGCTTCGATCCCCAGCTCGGGCGGAAATCGGTCCCGTGAACCATGTTCAGGTAGACGTTGCGGGCCTGCCGGCGCACCAGCTCGAACCAGTATTTGTTGAGCGGCCCAACATTGTTGGTCAGCTCCATGTTGTTGTAGGTCACCGCGGTCCCGACGCTCGCGGGGCGCTCGTACTCCCCACCGCGCTCGTAGAACGGCGTGTGCTGCTTCCAGATCACGATCCCGTACAGGTCGTACAGGGCGACCGAAAGCCCCATCAGCCAGCTATCGACGTTCGCCTGCCAGCCGAAGTTCTGGCACACTTCGATGAGCCGCGCGCTAATGACCGGCGACCAACACCCGAACGAAACGACCCACTGGCGGACCGCCTCTTCTTGCTCATAAATTCCCGCGAACGATTCGATCGGGGGCCGGCGGTACCCCATGATGCAGAACTCGTCCTTGACGTCGAGAATTTCCGAGACGAACCCGGGCCGGTTGAAATAGAAGTCGTCGGCCGTCATCAGGCAGAACCGCGAACGCGGGTCGCGCTGCGCGAACATGTACTCTTGTGCGTGGTGCAACCCGTGGCGCCCCTCGCCGCGCGACCAGACGAACGTGCGCACCGCGAACGGGTACTTGGCAAAAAAGCTGTCGGGCAGCCGGGCATCGTCGTCGGAATCGAACTTGATGAGGAACTCGATCTGCTCGCGCTCGGCGGGCGTCGTGCAGGCCACGGTCGAGTCGAGCAACCGCTGCAAGCCAGAATCGGGGTTGCCCTTCTCGCGGGAGCAGAACAGGACGCTAATCATGGTACCCTCCCTGGTGCCCCCCGGCAGTGCGCGGCGGCCGTGCCTTTGTGAAGTTTGGCCGGGGGATCGGAAAGGTACGGCACCGCGGAAAACTGGTCAAGCCAGATCGCGGTGCTTCTCATTCATTAGTGAGGTGCAAGTGGTCCGTACTGCGAAGTGGCTTCGCAAAATCACAGGTGGAACACGACTCGCTTCTGGAACCACGACGTCGTTACGGCGGCGAGTCCGAGTAGGGCCGCTGTGCAAGCGGTACCGTACACGTACAGTTTCGCATCCGGGAGGCTCCCGTGGATTAGCGGGTAGCGCACCAGTTCCAGGTACAAGTTCATCGGGTTAAAGCGGGCCATCCACCCGAGCCCCTTACCGACAAGCAAATCGGCCGGGTACACGATCGGCGTCAAGAAGAACAAGATCTGTGCAGCGATCTCAAGCAAGTGCTTCGTGTCGTGGAAGTAGGCTTGCGCGAATGCAAAAATCGTCGCGATCGCCCAGCCCGCGGCAAAGACCAGGAACAGCGCGGGCACAACCGCCCATAGGAATTGGAGCTTGTCGCAGTTGCCGTCCAGTATCGCGATCGCGGCGACCGCGACCCCGAGCGCGAACATGCTCTGGATCGCGTACCCGAGCACGAAACGCAGCGAATACAGCCCGAACGGGAGCGGGTGCTGGCGGATGTACGACTCGTGGGAGATGATCGCGAGGCACCCGCTGACCGCGCACTCGCGGAAGAACCCCCAGACCGCCAGCCCCAGCAGCAGCATCCGCGTGTAGCCCGCGGGCGAGAGCATGAGGACGCCGCTGAACACGGTGACGTAAGTGGCGGCCATCGTCATCGGGTGGATGAGCGACCACACCCCGCCGAGCCACGATCGCTTGTACCTCAGCCGGAGATCGAGCCGGACGAGGGCCATCAGGAAGCTCCGAAACTTCCAGATCGCGGTCACTTGGTTCAACATCCATAACCTCGGTCAACGAGAGCGCTCGCGGGGTCTCGGCTGGCACGCGACGGCGGGGCTATCTATCAGACCCCTCCAAATTTCGACAACCCCAATCGATTGACCCGGACGCGCAAGGCGCCCGAACTTCCTTACCGCCACAAATTGTGACAGAGCGAGAGTTTGAGAACGGCACTGGGTACTCAAACCCGGTTCCAAGCTCCGGCGCCCGTTACGATCTCACCCGGTAACAGCCAGCATACAGCCACAAGCCCCCGTCTCCGGCTCGTGATCGTCCTAAACGATCTACTACCCGTTTAACTTTGAGTTCGACGCTTGCTGACCCACCAACCGATCCGGTAACATTGAAGCTCGATACTTGATGCGCTCGGTCCACTACTCTCCCGCCTCTATGCGCACCCAATTTCGCTGGTTCGCGCTTTCGTTTCTGGCGTTCACTTCTCCCGCACGAGGAGAAGACAAGCCGCCACCGGCGAAACCGTCGCCCGAACACATCGAGTTCTTCGAGAAGAAGATCCGCCCGCTACTGGTCAAGCACTGTTACTCGTGCCACAGCGCGGAGGCGAAAAAAGTTAAGGGCGAATTGCGTCTCGATACGCGCGAAGCCGTGTTGAAGGGCGGTTCGTCGGGACCATTGATCGTGTCCGGCGATCCCGCAAAAAGCCTGCTGATCCAGGCCGTGCGGCACGCGGACCCGTCCCTGAAAATGCCTCCTGATGTGAAACTGAAGCCGGAAGAGATGGCGGACCTCGAAGCCTGGGTGAAGATGGGCGCCCCCGACCCGCGCGACGGTGGGAGTGGGGCGAAAAAGATCGACTTCGAGAAAGCGAAAGAGTTCTGGTCGTTTCGCTCCGTCGTGCGGCCGGAGGTGCCGAAGTCCGGGGCAACAAATCCCGTCGATAACTTCATTCAGGCGACACTCGACGCGAAAGGGCTGAAACCGTCCCCGCCCGCGGACAAGCGCGCGCTCATTCGCCGGGCGACGTTCGACCTTACGGGGCTCCCGCCCACTCCGGAAGAGATCGATGCGTTCCTGAAAGATGACTCACCCGAAGCGTTCGCCAAAGTGGTCGACCGGTTGCTCGCGTCCCCGGCTTACGGCGAGCGCTGGGGCCGCCACTGGCTCGATGTCGTGCGCTACGCAGACACCGCGGGCGATAACTCCGACTACCCCATCCCGCAAATCTTCCGCTACCGGAACTGGGTGATCGAGGCCTTCAACCGCGACTTGCCCTACGACGAGTTCGTTCGCCAACAGCTCGCAGGGGACTTGCTTCCTTCCAAAAACGAAGCGGACCGTCAGGCGAAGTTGATCGCAACGGGCTACCTCGCGAACACCAAGCGGTTCGGTTCCTACGAGGACGAGCGCTACCCGTGGTACCTCACCTACGAGGACCAGATCGACAACTTGGGGCGCACGTTCCTCGCGCTCACGATCAACTGCGCCCGGTGCCACGACCACAAATTCGACCCGATCAGCCAGCACGACTACTACGCGCTCTACGGCTTCTTTTCCAGCACGCGCTACCCGCGCCCCGGGATCGAACTCGACAAGGTCCAGCGCGACTTCGTTCCGCTGGCACCGCAAGAAGAAATCGCCGCGTTCGAGCAAGAGCGCGCCCAGAAGATGGCCGAGTTCGACGCGAAGGTGAAAGCAGTTGTTGCCGAGAAGACCGCGGCGGAAAAGGCGCTCGCCGGGGCCGAAAAAATCCAGGACGAGCAAGAACGGAAGGCCCGCATCGCCGAAGGCAACAAAAAAGTCGACGGCCTCAAACAGAAGATCAAGTCAGCGCAACAGGAACTTGAGAACTACGCCAAGAAGCCGCTTCCCTTCGAGACGGTTTACGCCGTTGCCGAAGGCAAAACCGAGGGCAAGAAGAAGGTCGGGAACGCCTGCGTACAGATCAAAGGCGACCCGGAACGTCTGGGACCGGAAGTCCCTCGACGCTTCCCCACCATCCTGGGCGAGCAAACGCTCCCTGCCGCGACAAAGGGCAGCGGCCGGCTCGAACTCGCGAACTGGATCGTTGACGCGAAGAACCCACTGTTCGCGCGCGTGATGGTGAACCGCATCTGGCAGTACCACTTCGGGAAGGGAATCGTTCGCACCGCGAGCAACTTCGGAATTCTGGGGGAACCGCCCACGCACCCGGAACTGCTTGACTACCTCGCCGCGCGTTTCGTCGAAGACAAGTGGTCGATGAAGTCGATGCACCGGCTCATCATGCTCTCGCGCACTTATCAGCAGTCGAGCCGCGACGACGAAGCGAGCGCCAAAATCGATGTCGCGAACGATTACTTGTGGCGGTTCGACAAGCGCCGGCTCGACGCGGAATCCATCCGCGACGCGCTGCTCGCGGCGGCGGGGAACCTCGACCGCTCCCCGGGCGGCGCGCACCCGTTCCCCGCGATGAGCACCTGGAACTTCACACAACACCACCCGTTCAAGGCGGTGTACGAGACGAACAAGCGGAGCGTGTACGTGATGGCGCAGCGGTTCCAGCGCCACCCGTTCTTCGCACTGTTCGACGGCGCCGACACCAATGCGAGCACCGATCGCCGGCTCACGAGTACCACACCGCTGCAAGCGCTCTACCTGATGAACGACCCGTTCGTTCACGCCCAGGCCAAGAAGTTCGCCGAGCGCGTGTGCGGCGAGAGTCAGAACGATCCAGCCCGTATCGAACGCGCATACGTCCTGCTGTTTGGCCGCGTCCCCACGACCGACGAAGCCATCACCGCAACGAACTATCTCGCGAAAGTGAGAGACAAGCTCAAAACGACAGGAATCCCTATGGAACAACTCCCGGCCAAGGCGTGGGAGAGCCTCACTCGCGCGCTGTTCTTGAGCAACGAATTCGTGTACCTGGATTGAGTTAAGAAGAGTTTTTGACAGGATTAACAGGATCGACCGGATTGAAGACCTGGTTTTTGCTTGATCCTGTTTATCCTGTTAATCCTGTCAAAAACTCTTCTGATTTTAGCCCTTCTCCCACAATCGGCGCTGGCGATCTGGAGCACTCGATGGACCTCACCCCTCGTCCCACCCGGCGCGCCGCGATCCGCTCAATGGTCGGTGGGTCACTGCTGTTCCCCGGAATCGTGTCGCAACTACTCGCGGCCGAAGAGCGCCGGGCGACCGACGCCGACCCGCTCGCGCCCAAGAAGCCGCACTTCGCGCCGAAGGCCAAGCGCGTCATCTTCCTGTTCTCCACCGGCGGCGTGTCGCAAATGGACACGTTCGACCCGAAGCCCAAGCTGTTCGCGGCGGACGGCAAGACGCTCGGCGTGGGCGGCGGGCTGTCGCTCGAAAAGCGCCCGCTCCTCAAGCCCCGGTGGGCGTTCAAGCCGGGCGGCAAATGCGGAACGCAGGTGAGCGACCTGTTCCCCCACATCCGCGAGCGCATGGACGACGTCTGCCTCATCCGCTCGATGAGCACCGACAACAACGAGCACTTCCAGGCCACGCTCGCGATCCACACCGGTTCGTTCTTCGCGGCGCGGCCGAGCATCGGGAGCTGGGTCAGTTACGGTCTGGGCACCGTGAACCAGAACCTCCCGTCGTTCGTCGTCATCGCGCCGCAACTGCCCTACGCCGGCACCCAGGTGTTCGCGAACGACTTCCTACCGGCCTACCACCAGGGCACGCGCGTGCTACCCGGGAAGGAGCCGGTGCCGAACGTGAAGCGGCAGCCCGGCACCGACGCTCTTCAGGAACTCGAACTCGGGTTCGCGGACGCGCTCAACAAAACCCACCTGAAGACCCACGGGCACGACGGCGACATGGCCGCGCGCATCCGGTCGTTCGAGACCGCGTTCAAGATGCAGTTCGAGGCGCCCGAAGCGTTCGATCTGTCAAAGGAAACAGACGCCACGCTCGACCTGTACGGGGTGAACCGCGCCGACACCGAGAGCTTCGGCTGGCAGTGTCTCATCGCCCGCCGGCTCGCAGAACGCGGGGTGCGGTTCATCGAACTCATTGACGGCAGTTCGGCGAAGAACTGGGACTCGCACGGTGACATGGGCGAACACGAGCCGCTCGCCAAGAGGATCGACAAACCTATCGCCGGCCTGCTCGCCGATCTCAAGCGCCTCGGGATGCTCGACGACACTCTCGTGGTGTGGACGACGGAGTTCGGGCGCACGCCCGGCCAGGACGGAACGAAGGGCCGCGGGCACCACCCCGCGTGCTTCTCGTCGTGGATCGCGGGCGGCGGGATCAAGCCCGGCATCGCCTACGGCGCCACCGACGACATCGCCGCGACCGTGATCGAGAAGAAGGTCCACGTCCACGACTTCCACGCGACGCTCCTGCACCTGCTCGGACTCGACCACGAGAAGCTAACCTACCGGCACGCGGGGCGCGATTTCCGCCTCACGGACGTCCACGGTAACGTGGTGAAGGACATTCTGAAGTAGCGCCGCCACCGAGCAAGCACACATGGCAACGGACAATCCGCTCGTTCCGGTTTTCACCCCGCCGTTAGCGACGCTGCTCGCGCACGCGGAAAAACTCAAAGGCGCGCCCTTAACGGAAGCCGAAGTCGAGCGCGTGCGTGACCACGCGATCTGCATCATAATGCAGCCCGGTGACGCCGACAAAATGACCACCAGCCGTGGGTACCGCGACGTCGAACCCGAGAACTGCTGGGCCGACTGGCACCGGCTCCGCGTCGAACTGACCGGTAACGGTTACCTGCCCAAGATCCTGCTGTGCCTCGTTGGGGGCGCCGATTTTCCGGCTAAGGCCCGACCGATCCTGGACGAACTCGGGCTCCAGTACGAATTCACCCCGCGCGACGAGCGGATGGCGAAAGCGTTCGAGTCGTCATCGTTCCGCGTCGCCCCCACGCTGCAGCCGGCGGACTTCGCCCGCATCGCCGAACACGAGAGCGTGCTGTATGTGTTCAGCAAGAATTTCCCGGCGCGCGAAGCCCCGAATGTGAGTCAGAAATTGCTTCAGGTTGGCGCCCGTTTGCTCGATGCGGGCGGATTCGCGATGAAGTCCGAAAGCTCCGGAATCGCTCACAGTTCCGCGCGCTGGCAGGTGCTCGCCAAACAAGCCGACAACGAAACCGGCCGCGCCGAGTTCTGGGCGGGGCTCTTCGATGCGTTCGTCTTCTACCCCATCCAGTCCGATGGAGATTTCTATTCGTGCGGGATGCACTTGCTCGGCCAACCGGACCTCATCGCCGCTACTGATTTGGCGCCCGTGAAGGGAGCGGTCGAATTGTTCCGCGCCTTTGCGATGTACCTGTTGGTCGAGTGCCCCGACGGTGAGTTCGCTTCGGGGCACACGTTTGGCGCGAGCAATAACGCCTCGCGGTACCGTGTTGTGTGGGAGCCGTGTACCGGGTACGAGGAAGATGACTTCTTCTTCAATCCGTTCGGACGCTGGCGGTTCACAGCGAACTGATCCGCCAGCGCCGAGCGACGCACTCAGCCTACCGCGAGCGAAACACAGACAATTTCTTTGTCGTTCTTGAAGTACACGCGCCGGTCCGCGAACGCGGGGTGTGCCCACACCGCTTTGCGGCCCTTCGCGGCGTGCGTCGGTTCGAGGACGTGGGCCGAAGCGAGCACGTCGCACTTCTCGGGTGACAGTTTCAAGATAACTAAGTCGCCCTGATCGGTCAGCCCGTAGACCACCCCGCCCGCGTCCACCCAGAACACCGACCCGCAGAACGCGGCCTTGTCGCCAAAGATCTCATCGCCCGTGCGCACCACCGCGCCGGTATCGAGCTTCTGGCAAATGAGTTCGCCCATCCCCGCCACGCCGTACACGTGCCCGTCCTTCACGAGCAGGCTCGTCATCACCGCGTTGAGTCCGTCGATCGGCTTGGGGTACGAGGACTTCGAGCGCCACGCGACCGTTGCCACCGGCTTGTCCTTGTCGAGCGTGAGACAGAGCGTGCCGTGGTAGAACGACGAGACGAGCAGCTTGTCCCCAGCCCGCTTCGGGGTGATGATCGACACGGCCGGGCGCGCCACCTCGCCCGCGTCCGGGTGCTTGTGCTTCCAGTATTCCGCGCCCGTGGCGAGGTCCAGAGAGTACAGCGCTTCGGACAGCCACACGATGAGCTGGCGCTTCCCGCCGGCTTCCGTCACGATCGGCGGCGAATAGCAAATCTCCTTTGTGGAGAGCGCCTTCCACTTCTCCTTACCGGTCTTCTTGTCGAACGCGACCACCGCCTGCCCGTCACCACCGACGAGCGCGACGAGCGTGTCGCCATCGAGCAACAGGTGTGCGGACCAGCCCCACGCGGGCACGGGCGCCTTGTAGTCCTTCACGAAGTTCTTCGACCAGACCGGTTTCCCGTCCGCCGCGTTCAAACAGAGGAGGTCGCCCATTGTGCCGAGCGTGTACAGCCGGTCGCCATCCACGACGGGCGTCGTGCGCGGACCGGTGGGGTACGACACGTTCGTGTAGGGGCAGTCGTAAGTGTGAGTCCAAAGCGTTTTGCCGTCGGCCACGTTCATGCACAGCACGCGCTCGTTGCCGGGCAGCGTGCCCTTGGGTGGCGGGTTCTTCGGGTCAGCTTCCGCCTTCTCGCGGTCCATGATGTAAAGCTTGTCGCCAACAACCGCCGGCCCCGCGTACCCCGCCGCGATCGGCTTCCGCCACACGACGGTCGGGCCGTCCTTCGGGAACTTGGTGACGAGCCCCTTCTCATTCCACACGGCGTCACGCTTCGGGCCGAGCCACTGCCCCCAATCCTCGGCGGCAACCGGCGCGGCACCAAGCGCGAGTGCAAACAACACGTACACGGAGCGCATGAAATAACCTCCGAATGAAATATGAACACAGCCAGTGTCACTTGAATCGCGCGAGGCGTCAACGAGTTTCGCGACCCACTACAACAGACGAATCGAACTCTCCGGAGACAGCGGCCATGCTCACAGCGGAATCACGCCGGCGCGATTTCCCCTCGCTCGAAGGCAAGACCTACCTGAACACAGCCGCGGAGGGGGTTCCGCCGCTCGCGGTGGGAGAAGCCCTTCAACAGTATTTCCGCGACAAGCAACTCGGCATGGACGGCCGAATCCCGCACGCAGTGCAGTGGGAAGCGGCGAAAGCACTGACCGCCGATTTTTTCGGACTCACTCCTGCGGAAATCGGGATCTGTTCGTGTTCGTCAGAAGCCTACAACCTCGCCGCGCTCGCGCTCCAGTTGAAGTCGGGCGACGAAGTCGTGGTGACCGACCTCGACTTCCCCGCCAGTTCGACGCCGTGGCTCCAGCCGTCGTGTCCGGCGACCACCCGCGTGTGGCGTCACCGAAATGGTGCCCTGCGGATCGAAGACCTCGTTCCGCTGCTCAACGCGAAGACGCGGTTGGTTACCGTCTCGCTCGTGAGTTTTTACAGCGGCTTCCAGGTCGCACTCCCACCGATCGTGGAAGCGGTCCGCAAGCACTCCCCTGCTCTACTCGCGGTGGATGTGACGCAAGCGCTCGGTCGCGTGCCGCTCGACCTCGCCAGCGCGGACCTGATCGTCAGCAGCACGCACAAGTGGATACTCGCCTCACACGGCGGCGGACTGGTTGGCGTGCCAAAAGAGCGAGCCGCGGAGTGGACGGCCCCCGCGGGCGGCTGGTTCAACCTGGAAGATGCGTTCGGTCCTAACAGCTTTGAGACGGTTAAGAGCAAGCCCGGCGCGGCAAGCTTCATGGTCGGGATGCCGAACTACCCCGCGCTGTACGCGATCCGCGCCGCGCTGGAGTACATTCGCGGGGTCGGTGTTGCGGCTATCGATGCACACGCCCGACCACTCGTGTCGCACTGTCTTGCCGAGCTAAAACAACTTCCCCTGGAACTGCTCACACCGAACGAGCCAGAGTCCGTTGCAGGGATCCTCGCGTTCAAGCACCCGAAGGCAGCAGCAATTCAAGCTCGGCTCCACGCGGCCAACATCCACGTGATGAACCCGGCCGGGCGCATTCGAGTTGCGATCCACGGCTACAACACCGCGGAAGACATCGAGAGGTTGCTGAAAGAGTTGAAAGCCGCGCTCGCGACCGCCGGCTAACGCGATATCCGCGCCACGGCCCCTTCGCGCGTGCGGATGTCGGGATTCAGCGCCGCTCCCAGCCCCGGCTTCGTCGGGGCGAGGAAGTGACCGCGCTCGATCACGGGCATATCGGTCACGAGGTCCGGGTAGTTCACGCGCAGGTACGCCCGAACGGATTCCTGGTAGACCGCGTTCGGCGCGTTCAGCGCGAGGTGAATGCCCGCGAACAGTGTGAGCGGACCGGTGCAATCGTGCATCGCGACCGGGCGCTTGTACGCCTCCGCCATCGCACACACCTTCTTGCACTCGGTGATCCCGCCGGCCCACGTCGGATCGATCATCACGATGTCCGCGGCCTGTTTTTCCAGCAGCGGCCGGTACTCGTAGCGCGTGGCGAGGTATTCACTCGCAAGGATCGGGCACGTGGTTCCGCGGCGCAGTTCGGCCAGGGCGTCGATGTCGTCCGCACGCATTAGGTCTTCGAGCCACGCGGGGCGGAACTCTTCGAGTGCGCGGGCGATCTTGAGTGCCGCGGGGAGCGACCAGAGGCCGTGCCCCTCCACCATGATCTCCATCTTGTCGCCGACGGCGCTGCGGATCTTGCGGAACGGCTCCAGCGCCCAATTGAGATCGGCCGCAGAAATATCGTGCCCACCAAGTGAGCGAATCGTGGGGTCGAACATGCCGCGAAACGAGCGCCAGTTATCCCCCCCACCGGGGTAGTGCGCGACGAAGTCGAACGGCCACAATTTCATCCCGGTTAGCCCTTCGGACAACAGGTCCAGAGCCAACTCGTCCGCGCGCTCCATGAACGCAGTCAGGTCTTCATACTTCCCCTGCGGGCCGTCGGTCCCGTAGCCGACGCTCCCGCGCGCCGCACGACCGTAACTCGGTCCACCGCAGGTGTTGTAAGTGCGGATGCGGTCGCGCGTGGCCCCGCCCAGCACCTGCCACACGGGCATCCCCGCGGCCTGCCCCAGAATGTCCCACAAGCACACGTCGATGGCCGAAAGCCCGCGCAGTTCGGCCCCCTTCCCGACCGTGTGCGCGACAACCTCGTACAGGCGCCGCCAGTGGAGTTCGATCGCGAGCGGGTCGTGCCCGATCAACATCGGCGCGGCGAACTGGTGGATGTACCCCGCGATCGCGTCCGGCATGTAGCAAGTATCTGCTACGCCCGTTAAACCCGCGTCCGTGTGGACCGCGACGAAAAGAATGGACGGGTACTCGGGCAGATAAATCGTTTCGAGGCCGGTGATCTTCACGACAAGTTCTCTCGTAATCGAACGCGACTCGAATCACCCGCGCCCCACGAGCGGCATCTGCGTGGCCATCACGGTCATGAACAGCACGTTCGCATCGAGCGACAGGCTCGCCATGTACACGACCGCCCGCGCCACGTTCTCCACGTCCATCGTCGGTTCCACCGCGATCGTGCCGTTCGGTTGCGGCACACCGTCCTTCATCCGCGCGGTCATTTCGGTCGCGGCGTTCCCGATGTCGATCTGACCGCACGCGATGTCATACTTTCGACCGTCGAGCGAGGTGGATTTCGTGAGCCCTGTAATCGCGTGTTTGGTCGCCGTGTAGGGCGCCGAGTTCGGCCGCGGGGCGGTCGCGGAGATGGAGCCGTTGTTGATAATTCGCCCCCCACGCGGCGCCTGAGCTTTCATCAGCTTGAACGCTTCCTGCGTGCAGAGGAACGCGCCGGTCAGGTTCACATCGACGACCTTCTTCCACTGCTCGAACGTGAGGTCTTCCAGTGGAATCGCAGGCGCCCCCTGTCCCGCGTTGTTGAACAGCACGTCGAGTCGCCCGAATTTACTCTTCGTTTGCTCAAAGAGCTCGCGAACGGACGCCGGGTCGGTGACGTCCGCGGTCACCGTAAGCGCACTGGCCCCAGCGGGAGCCGGAGCGAGGGTCGCGGCCAGCGCGTCCGGGCGCCGACCCGCAAGCACGACGCGATAACCTTCGCGCAAAAGCGCGAGCGAAACCGCCCGACCGATGCCGGACCCGGCACCGGTTACGAGCGCGACCTTTCCCGTATCCGCCATTTCGTTTCCTTACTTCTTCTTCAGGTGTTTATCGAAGAACGCGATCATCGCCTTCTCCGCGGTCTCCGCGTCCTTGCCCTTGAACCCGTGGCCGGCACCTTCGAGTTTCAGCAGTTCCGCTTCCACGCTCGCGGCCTTCAACTTGTCCACCATCCACTCGGCCTGCTCGCACGCGACGTACTTGTCTTCGGTCCCGTGGATGCACAGTGTCGGGGCCGCGTTCGGGGTCACCCAGTACAGCGGGCTCGCGCGGATGTGTGCGGGCTTGGCTTTCTCCAGGTTTCCGCCCAGGAACAGCGGGAGCACGTCGGCCGCGTCCACACTCTTGCCATAGGACTTGGTGAAGTCGCTCGGTCCGTACACGTTCACGACGCACTTCACCGCGCTCGATTGTTCCGGGCTCCCGCCGTCACCCTCGAATTCTTTCACACCAGCGGTCACGGCCAGGAACTGGGCGAGGTGCCCGCCCGCGGACCCGCCCGTCACACCGATCCGGTCCGGGTCGATGTGGTGCGTCTTGGCGTTCGCGCGGAGCCAGCGCACCGCGGCTTTTGTGTCGTGAATCGCGGCCGGGAACGGGTACTTCGGCGCCAGGCGGTAACTTACCGTCGCCGCAACGTACCCGTGTTCCGCGAGGCGAATGATCTGCGTGTTGTGCCCCTCGCGAACCCCCGCGCGGAACCCGCCTCCATGAATGAACAGCACCGTGGGGAACGGCCCGTTGCCTTTCGGTTTCGCGATGTTCAACTGGAGGTGCTGGTTGTCCGGGTTCGTGTACTCGATGTTTTTCTCGAACATCACGGTATCGGGAACGGGCGGGTCTTTCTGTGCCAGAGCGGGTGCGGTGACGATGAGAACGAGCGCGAGCGGAGCGAGGAATCGTGCCATAGGAGAGTTCCGGCGCGGAGGGTTGAGGCGGGTTCGGGTAGATTGTAACCACGTCGGCACGAAGGGACAAAACCAAATGGAGAACCGCACATGGGCACTTAAAAGTTGGCTTCGCCCCCGTGGTGAATGGTGCGTAATGCTAACGTGAAGTAGGTCGCGTGCTCAGCGATTGAAAAGGAACCAAAAACGGAAGCAGGCACAGCGGGTCGCTCGGTACTTACATCTCCGACAGAGCATCGTATACCTCTTTCTCAGCCCTCCACGCATCGAACGGGCTCGTACCCACAACCTCGAATTCGGTGCCCCATGCCGCGCTCCAGCGGATGATTCGGCCGGGCAAATCGCGCTTGAACCCCCACTGCGGTCCACACCCGTTGTCACCGAAGAACAGGCACTGCGTAACCAGTTCCTGCGGGAACAGTGGATCACCGCGATAGAACTGGTTCATCGCAACAAGTCCTTCCTCCGCAAACAGTGGCCAAAGGAAGGTAGCGTCGGTCGGCCCCCGGAATCCGTCGAACGCGAGGTATAGTTCCCGCAAAGCTGCGGGTAGGGGTTCACCGAGTGCTTGCTCCGCCTGCTGAAGCTCACTTTCAGCGCACGGCCGGCCAAAGGCACGACCCGGGAACAGTGCTCGTAGTTCATCGGCCTCCACTCACATGCCCTTCTACGTACCCGCGGTTAAACGCGACTGTGAGTGGCACCGAATTCGCCGCTACGACTTCTTAGACATTTGACGCAAACCGAGCAAAAAGCCAGCACAGCCAAGCGCCACCGGAACCAGCCCGTTAAACACATTGCCACGAGCCTCGTGGCGGTCGGTTGCCGGGAGAGTGCGCATGTTGACGAAAGCGAACTGCATGAGTCCCAACAGTCCGAACACAACCGAGGCGGCCATTATCCACCCGCCCCGCCGGCGCTGCTTGCCCCCGGCCTGCCATTCGGCTTCCTGCTCTGCCAGTTCGCGCCTCGGCGCGACTTCGGTTGCGGGCGCACCACACACGGGGCACGCGCCCTCGGTCTTTTGCAAAGCGGCTACCGAAGTACAGGCCGTGTGAACCGGGCTGCCGCACGCGGGACAAAATCGGCTGTCGATTTCGTTGCCGATCCGCTCCCGGCAGATTACACACATCCGCCCGACGAGTTGTGCCATTCGATACCTCTTCGATTACCAAACGGTTCAGTACCTAGTGGTATTCGTGAGCAACACACCGCCGCAGGCTTTCGATCCTATTCATTTCGGCCAGATACAATCGAATCAACATCAAATTTCCGTGAGCTTCTCCTTCGAGTCGCCGAACTCTTTCAGTTTCACGCCGGCCTTCTCCATCATGGAGAGGTACAGGCTGCACATCTTGCGGTTCGGCTTGCCGAGGTAATCGAGCACGCGGCCCGTTTTGATCTGCCCGCCCCCGCGCCCGACCACCACCACCGGCAACTGGTCGTTGTTGTGGTTCCCGGTCATCATGCTCGAACAGAACATGATCATGCTGTTGTCGAGCAGCGTGCGGTCGCCCTCCTTCACCGCGTCCAGTTTCTCGGCGATGTACGCGACCTGCTGCGCGAAGAACTGGTTCACCTTGAGCCAGTCCGCGCCGTCCGTGTGCGAGAGCAAATGGTGGATCATGTAGTCCACCTTCAGGTGCGGGAACCGGAGCGACGAGTGGTCGTTGTTCAGTTTGAGGGTACACACGCGGGTCGTGTCGGTGCGGAACGCGAGCACCATAATGTCGCACATGAGCCGCATGTGCTGATCAATGTCCTGCGGGATGCCGTCGGCCGGGCGCTTCATGTCGGGCTTGTCGAGCGTGGGGCGCCAGCCCTGGAGCCGCCCGTTCTTCCCGGCCTGCTCGATGCGCTGTTCCACCTCGCGCACACTGGAGAGGTACTCGTCCAGTCGGCGCTGGTCCGCAGTGCTCACCTTGTTCTTGTAACTGGTCGCGTCCTCGCGCACCGCGTCGAGCACGCTCTTGTCGGCCTTGCCGACCTCGTCGCGGAACAGGCGGTCGAACGCGAGCGCGGGGTACAGTTCCAGCGGCGTGGGCGTGGTGGCCGAGCTCCACGAAATGTGGGAGCTGTAGATCATCGAGTAGTTTTTGTGGATCGCAGCGATCGACGGCTCGGTACCCAGCACGAGGCTCGGTACCTTCGTTTGGCCCTTCGTCTTCTCCGCAACGACCTGGTCGCAACTGATCCCGGACTTGATCTCGCCGTTGGGCGCGAGGTGCGCCCCGGTGAGCAGGTTACCCGTCTGGCAACTGTGGATACCGCCGATGAGCGCTTCTTCGTTGTAGAGGCCGCGGAGGAACAGCAGTTTCTCGCGGTGCGGCTTGAGCGGGTCGAGCACCTTGCCCAACTCCATGTTCTTGCCTTCGCCCTTCGCCCACCACTCCTTGCTGTGGAAGCCGTTCCCGCAGAACAGCGCGGCGAACCGCACTGGCGCCTCGGACGCGGTGTTCTTGGGCTTGTCGTCGCCCCACACCGGGGCCGACTCCAACCACGGCAGCGCCATCGACACGCCGACGCCGCGGAGGAACGAGCGCCGGGAGAGGGGCTGGGTGACGTTCGTGGGCATAGCAATCGACCCTTCAGTTGAATTCGGACTCAGCGTAATTCATCGACGTTCACGGTACCGCGGCAGGCATTCGGGAAGGAATCCGCAATTGGAACACATTCGTCCGCATCCCAACCGAGGTTACCGGAGTGCGAACAAACGATCGGGTACTCACCATTCCTGGCTGGTTTCCGCATGTCGAGCAAGTAAAACGTGCCCCCACCATTGAAGGCGATCGGAAGGGCGCCGGGCATGTATTCGGGCAACTCGTACCCCAACATCATCGCTCGAACACCGCAGCCGGAGCCTAAAGCCGGGAAGAACCCAAACTCGCGTCCGCCAGTGCGAAACGCCCCTCCATTCGACCACCTCAAAAACGCCAAATAGGACGCGGGGAGCAACGGGTTCGGCAGTACCCAGTGCGTCGGGTCGAACGGACGGAAAGTTGCGTGGAGCAGGTCGCTCTTCGGGAACGGGTTCTGTTGCCTCCTGTTGATTACTGCTATCTCTTCCCCGGATAGTGGTTCCAAAACTGATGCCACAAATTGAGCGATGATCTCATCTGAGGCACCTGCCTCGGGGTGCGATTCGTTGAAGAGCGTTGCCCAATCAATCACGGCCCGTCTCCGAACTCACTCCCACGAACCATGCGGAACTGCGGGCTGTTCACGATCACCCGTACTGCGGCCGAAACCTTGCCATCATTCTTGGTCACTTCGGCCACCATTTCGTCAATGAGCGCGGTGTCCGAGAGCGTGACCGAGCGCCCTAAAGCGTACCCGAGGAGGCGCTTGCAGAACAGGCGCACCACCACGTCTTTCTTCTTGACGAGCAGGTAGTTCCGAAGCCCGTCGATGCCCTCGAACTCGGTACCGTCCTTGAGCTTGGCGTGCGTATCGATGGCGAGTCCGCCCAGGTCTTTTTCGCGCAGCCGGCCGATCGGGTCGTACTTCTCCATCGCGAAGCCGAATGCATCGATCCGCACGTGGCAGACCGCGCACTCCGGTACCTTCGCGTGTTTCTCCACCATTTGGCGCACGGTGAGTTTGTCCGCGCCCTCTTCCTCCGGCAGTTGCGGCACGTTGGCGGGCGGGCGCGGGAGCTTTTCACCGAGCAGCGTCTCAACGACCCAGTTCCCGCGCAGCACGGGGCTGGTACGCGACGCCCCCGCCTCTTTCGTTTGCACGCTCGCGAGCCCCAAAATACCCCCGCGACCGTACTTCCGCACGCCGTCGACCTTCCGCCACTGCGGACCGGTCACGTCCGGGATGCCGTAGTGTTTGGCGAGCGTTTCGTTGAGGTAGGTGTGGTCCGCGTCGATAACAGATGTCACTGCGCGGTCGTTCTGGAACAAGTCCTGGAAGAAGAGGATCGATTCCTCGTAGATCGCCTTCCGGAGTTCCGGCGTGAACGTCGGAAACAGTTTCTCATTCTTCTCCTTCAGCTCGTTGAACCCGCGAACGTGAATCCACTGGGTGCCGAACTCGATCGCGAGCGAGCGCGTCTTGGCGTCGTTCAACATGCGCTGAACCTGGATCGCGAACACCTTCGGGTCGCGGAGTTTGCCCGACGCGGCAACCGCACGCAGTTCCTCGTCCGGCGCGCTCGACCACAGGAAGTACGAGAGCCGCGTCGCGAGTTCCCAATCGTTGACCAACCCCGGTTCCTTACCCTTCGGCGAGGCCTCGACCCGGAACAAGAACGCCGGCGCCACCAGCACGCGCGATAGCACCCCGCGGAACGCCTCTTCGTGTGTAGTACCCTTCGCACGAATCGCCTTGTAGAGCGCGAGTAGATCGCTCTTTTCTGTCTCCTGCAGCGGTCGGCGGTACGCCCGCGCTGCGAATTTCAGGAGCGCATCGAGTTGCTTCGGGACCGCCGCCTCTTCATCCTTGACGCAGTCGTCCGCCAGTTTCTTGAACAGCGGCTTACGATCGATGAAGAACTGCTGGAACTCCTTCGGCGTGTCCTGCGTGGTGAAGCCCATGAATTGCGGCAGGTAGTCGTACTCCGCGACCGCCTGCCGGCTCACGAACCGCTGTTCGATCCACAGTCGGTCAAGGTGCCGCGACTGCTCGTCCGTGAGGAACAACCGCACAAGAGGCTCGTCCTCGCGGTGGAACATCTTCAGCGACACGACCTCGTCCGTCGGGACGACTTGCGGGAAGCAGATGTAGAGCGGGAAGATGCGGCGGAACTCGTTGTGTCCCGCGACGAGTTGCTTGTACGCAGCGCTGGTCCCGGAACCGAGGAGCGGTCCGTCCACGCGCGTCCACGCACCAGGCAGAGTGTTTGCAACGCGGGGGCGCACCAGTCGATCGCCCGCAGTATCTCCGAGCTTCACGTCCACAACGAACTCGCGCCCGGCGAAGAGTGCCGCCGGGAGTTTGATTTCCACCGTCGCGTTCGCGGAACCGACGATGTTTTCGCCAGTGAACTTATCCTTCGACAGCCCGAACGCGGCACTCGTCCGCTGGCCCAACTTCGCCACATCGACGCCGGCGAACAGCGTGCTCTCGACCGAAACGAGGTTGTCATACAGCACGCGGTCTGGCGACTTCTCTTGTGTGGGCCGCTTGCCCGCGAGCAGTTTCTGCACTTCTGTCGCGAGCTTCGCGGCCTCGTCCTTGCGATCCGGGGATGCAGCCGCCTCGCGCCACTTACCCAACAGCGACGCGGGCGGAATCACGTTGCTGATTCCCTTTCCGAGCGCGCGCGACGGCCCGCGCACGAAGCTCCACACGTCCTTGTTGCCGAGTTTGTCTGGGTGGGGGTTGCCGGTCTGCACCGAAGTCGCGATGTCGGCGGCAAGATTCCACACGCGCTTGGCCTTTGCGGTTTCGGTGAGCGAGAACTCGATCGCGGTCATGTCGCAGACGTGGTCCTCGTTCTTCGCGTCCACCGCGAGGAGAATGAAATCGCCCTTCTCGACGTCGATCACCTTCGGGGCCGGTTCCGCGGTGCCGCCCAAATCGACCGGTCCTTCCGCGATTACGGCAGCGCGAGTACCGCGCCGGTGCTCGATCCACCACGCCACGCCGTTGCCGCACGCCGGGTGCGCGTGAACGACCTTCGCGCCGATGCTCACGGTCATCGTGGCCGGAGCGGTCCATACCACCGCGACGAATTCCTTCGGCATCGGGTGAACACCGACGCCCTTCGCGGGAATGCGCCCCGGGATCTCTTCCACCTTGTCCG
The DNA here is from genome assembly GCA_000531095.1 of Gemmata massiliana. Lineage (GTDB taxonomy): Bacteria > Planctomycetota > Planctomycetia > Gemmatales > Gemmataceae > Gemmata > Gemmata massiliana. The sequence continues at coordinate 40,746 of HG799468.1, forward strand.
ACGAGTTCGCCACCAGCACGGGCAGGTCTGTTCCCTTCTTCTTCCAGCCGTTGATGGCGGGGTGGGCATCGTTCTTTGGCGTCGGTTCTTCGAGTAACGTCAGCGTAACCGCGGGCACTACCCGGCCGATGCTCGTGGCGTCCCGTGCGAGCGGCTCCACCGCGAGAACTTCGCTCCAGCGCTTCAAAAACGCCGGATCGAGTCCATGTTTCTTCGCAGCGCTCTCGGCCGTCAGCGACTTGTCGTTGGCGAGTTCCACCGCGGCGGTGAGGTACTTCGCGCTGTTAACGAACACGGACGGGTACTCGACCTCGAACGCGGGGCCGAAATCGGCGTAGTCGCGGAGCAGCAATGCCGGCTTGCCCGGGGCCTCGAACCGCGGGCGCGCCCACACGACCGATCCACCAGTCCCCGCCTCTTGCGCGGAGAGATAAGCCATCACCTCCGATTGCCCCGGAGTCGGCTTTAAACCGAGCCGTAGTGGAACCGAATCCACGGCCGTCGGATCGACCGGCACCTGTCGCGCCAGGCTCTCGATGTACCCGCCAGCGGATTCCCCCCAACGCGCCTGGATGTAGCTCCCGATCCGACTCGTTCGCCACAGCGCGGCCTGCACCGCAGTGACCTCGGCCACGAGAGCCGGCACGTCCTTTTCCGCTGCCGCGCGCCACTTCGCCCGAATCGAATCGAGCGGTTGGGAAGGCGTCTTGTCGGTCAACGTTCCCCACAACGCTGTGAGGTACTTCGCGTTCAATTTCTCCTTGGCAGCGACCTCCGCGAACTTACCCGCGCTGAGGGTATCGCGGTGGCGCACCGTGGCGAGCAGGTACGGATGAACGGAGAGTTTGCCCTCGCCGTCCGCGTGGGTCGCGTAGAACGCGCGCAGCGCGGCGGTTCCCTCATCGGTCCAGTCGCGTCGCGTCTTCGCGAGGGAGAAGCGGAACCCGTCCGGGAGCAACACGACGCGGTCCGCGATGTCTTTCGAGGCGTTGAGGTACTTGGTGAGCAGCGCGGGCGAAATGTCCGTGAGGGCTTCGGCGGCATTGGTGAAGCCCTCGCCCGCGGCGCCGTCGGCGGGGAACTCGCGCGTCGGTTGAAGGTCGACGCCCGTGAGGTCGCGAATTGTGTAGTTGTACTCGGCGTTACTCAGGCGCCGGAGCGGAACGAAGCCGGGGTCGCCGGACCGTGCTTTGGCTTCGGCATCAAGGAACCCGCGAATCCACGCGAGCAGGTGCTTCTTCTCGTCCGCGCTCGGCTGCGGCTTCTCTTTGGGCGGCATCTCGCCTGCTTCGATTTGCTCGATGATCCCGAGCCACACCTTCACGTCCTTCCGAATGTCGTCGGCGCTCGCGAACCGCTCGAGATCGAGGCTGCCCTTCTTCGCCTTTGTGGAGTGGCAGTTGAGGCAGTATTTCTTGATGACCGGCTGGACCGCGGTCGCGTAGTCGGCGGGTTTCGCGTCCGGTTTCGGCTCTTGCGCGGCCATCGGTTGTTGATCGCGCACGAACACAAACGCGCCCAAGGCGACCAGCGTTCCCAGCGCGCACGTGAGCCGAGCGCGGAATCCCCGTGTCGTCATTACGCTTCCCCGCCAACTCTCAATTTCGGGTCGGTGCGATACAGGATAACAAACGATAGACGCCGGCGCGTCGTCCCAAATCGGAGAACCCCGTTCGTCGGCCGGTGCCGATGGTGGTAGGCAAAGTTGTGTTTCGCGTGATATCCGCGAAACACTCAGGGTCGGTTCCGATTCGTGTTAGGGCAGGAACTTACGGTGTGCTGAAACAAAGAAATAAGCGCCGAAGCGAGTTTGGCAAGTATCCGATCGGTTTTTGGGCGTGAACTAATTCACCACGCGCCGGAGAACGCCCCACGAAGCCTTGCAGCGCCGACACCGGACCTGGATCGTTCGGGCTACAACCGGCGCCTCGCTCCCGTCTGCACGACGCGGGCCGCGGTGATCCCGAGACCCGACGAACTGAAGGTTCGTGCTCTTGCACTCCGGGCAGTGCTTCGAGTCGTCGGGCACAGCGCTCGTCTTACCCCGCCTTCATCTTGCGCTTGGCGCTCCCCTTCCCGTCGACCGGCTCGGCCTCTTCACCATCAATGAAGCGCTTCGCGTCGGGGAGCGCGTCCAGGAAGACGCGGCCGTAGGGCTTCGTGATAACGCGCGGGTCGAACAGCACCACCATTCCGGTGTCGGTCGCGGTGCGGATCAGGCGCCCGAAACCCTGCTTCAGTTTGATTGCCGCTTGCGGCACCTGATAGTCCATGAACGGGTTCCCACCGTCCGCCTGGATCGCCTCCAGACGCGCTTCGGTGAGCGGGCGGTCCGGCACCGAGAACGGCAATTTCGTGATGATGACGTTCGAGAGAGCCTCCCCGCGAACGTCCACGCCTTGCCAGAAGCTGTCCACGCCGAACAGAACCGCTTGTTTCGCGTCGCGGAACTGCTCCAGGAGCTTCGGCGCGGGGAGCCCGCTCCCCTGAGCGAGCAGCGTGTAACCGTATTTCGCGAACCACGGACCGAGTTGTGCGGCAGCGCGGTTCAGGAACCCGTAGCTCGTGAATAGCACGAACGCGCGCCCCTTCGTTCGCGCCACGTAATCGGGGATCTTCTTCAGCACCTCGTCCTCGTACTTCGCGCTCTGCGCGGACGGGTCCGGCATGTTGCGGAACAGGTGCAGTTCGGCCTGCTTCTGGAAATCGAACGGGCTGCCGAGTTGACTCGTCTTGGCGCAATCGAGTCCGAGGCGCTTCTGGAACAGTTTGAAGCCCGCTTCGCCCCCAACCGAAAGCGTCGCGCTCGCAAGAACCACGCTCGGTACGCGGTCGTAAAGCTGCGCCTTGAGCGCCGGGCCGACCTCGATCGGCGCACTGGCGAGCCCCACGCGCGGCACGCGCCCCGGCTTCACCTCGACCCAGTAAACCTGCCCCGGGAGTTCCTGACCCAGCCACTCTTTCACGCTCTTGGACATCGAATGGAGCCGGTCCCCGCGGCTCGTAAGTTCCAGTTTCTCCTCTTCGGCGTCGCGCCCCTTCGCGAGTTCGTGGAGCGTGTCACCGAGCTTCGAGAGTTCGCCGCTGAGCGTATCGGGAACGACCTCTTTCTCGCGCACGCGACCGGACCCGCCCATCGAATTGGGGCCGTTCCCCTTCGGCTGGTTGAGCTGCCACTGGTACACGGACAGGAAGAACTTTTCCGCCGCCTGCCGCGTCGCGTCGAGCTGCGCCACCGCGTCGCCGTCACCGAGCGTCGCGAGGATCCCCTTCTGCGTGCGCGCGGCGAGCAGTTGGCCCAACAGGTATTCGACCCCGCCCTGCGACACCCCGATCCCGAGATGGTCCGCGGCCACGTCTTCGAGCGTGTGCGCCTCATCGAAGATGACCGCGTCGTACTCCGGAAGCACGCCGCCGCCCGATCGCCGGAGGGCTAAATCCGCGAAAAACAGCGCGTGGTTTACAACGAGGATGTTCGCGCCGAACACGCGCTTCCGTGCCTGAAAGTAGAAGCAGTCCGCCTGGTGCGGGCACTTCCGCCCGAGGCAGTTGCTGCTGTCGCTCTGCACGAGATCCCAGACCGGCTCGTAGGGCTGCACGGGCAAATCGGACTTACTACCATCGATGGTCTGGCGCGACCACCGACCGATCTGCACGAGCTGATCGATCGCGCCCGGGGTGTCGAGCAGCGTACTGGCCTTGGATTGCGACACGCGGAGCCGGCGCAAACTGAGGTAGTTCCCGCGCCCCTTCACCAACACCGGGCGGTAATCCCCGGGCAGCACCGATTGGAGAAACGGAAGGTCTTTGCGAATGAGCTGTTCTTGCAGGCTAATGGTGTGTGTCGAGATGACGACTTTGTAGTCCTTGCGCGCACTCACGGCCCGGATCGCGGGAACGAGGTACGCGAAGGACTTCCCTACGCCGGTGCCCGCTTCCACGAGCAGTTGACGCTTCTTATCGAGCGCGTCGGCCACCGCGTCGGCCATGTCGAGTTGCTGGGGGCGCGACTCGAACCCGGGAAACTTCTTCGCGATCAGCCCGTCCGGGCCGAGAATCTTACGTGCATCCATGCGGTGATTGTCGCTGCGACGGGAAAACGTGTAAAGGCCGGTTGTTCAATGAGATCGGTTTGTTCCACGGCCCCACTGATACTGTAAAGAAAATGGGGTAGCAAAAAAGCCAAGGGAGCTACAATTGCACACGATCACCGAACCGGTCCAGTAAGAGCTCCTGCACCGCTTCGGAAAAATGATTGTCACTCAACCGGAGATAAGCCAATTGCTATGCCCAGGGCGCCTGTAAGATAGCTCGCGCACCGCGGTCGCTCAAATTAGCGCTCTCCAAACTTAGCCCACGCAATTCCGGGAATCGCTCACATTTAGCAAGCGATTCTCCTCCCTCGTCACCGATCGGGTTTGCGGACAGATCGAGTGTTCGGAGTTCGGCAGTTTGTCCGCTTCCCACAAGCAATTCGACTCCGTTCGCCGTCAGACGATTTATTGACAAGCAGAGGGATTCCAGTGATGCCAGCACGGACCCACGCGCGATCTGGCCCAAGGCGGGGTCCGAGAACCCGCAGCGGAACAAATCCAATTCGCGTAGCGCAGCGAATCGCCCTTCGGCAGGCGCGAGCCAAGTATCGGGACCGCAGCGGTCGTGCGAGAGGTGCAGTTTGCGGAGTGTTGTGAGCCGCGCACTGTGTCCCACGGCCAACGCGCATAGCTGGTCTGTGCCGTCGCCTTACAGCTAGACGCGACCGGCTCCGGGAACTGGGGAAAGATCGGCTCGAACACGGCGGAGGTGACGATCGACGAGAACGCACCGCATACAACTAATTAACAGATGCCACACTTATTTCACGACTTTTATCCGCACCAACACGATCGCATCCGTTCCAGTCACGTCAACATCACACTCAAAATTGGATCTCGACCATCGAAAAATCGTCGCCCAGCGTTTCGGAACCGTGCAGCGCCCGAACGTGGGCCAAGAGTTGATCGATGATCGACCCGCCCACCGGCGAGAGCCCCGATACGTGCTCGACAAATTCTTCAAACGTCCACATACCGCCTTGCGGTAGTTCGATCTCGAACACGCCGTCGCTGTAGATCAGCAACCGGGCGTAGGCGTCCAGTTTGACGACCTCGGACTCGTACTCGAATTCCGGCACCATGCCGATGGCGAACCCGTGGGACCCGAGTTCCTGGCGCCGCGCGTGCTCCTCCGACGGTCCCGTGAACAGCAGCGTCGCCGGGTGCCCCGCGTTGCCGAAAACCAGTTCGCGCGAGGCCCGACGGTACACGCCGTACCAGAGCGTGAAATACTTCTCGTTGTGCTTCTCCATCTGGAAGATCTGATTCAGCCCCTTCAGCACGGCGACGGGGTCACGGAAATCCGTATTCGGCAAGGAGCGTCCCGTCAGGACGTTCATCGCGGACACCGCCATCAGGGACGAACCGACACCGTGACCGCTGACGTCCAGCAAGTAGATGGCCAGGTGGTCGGGATCGAGCCAGTGGTAACCGAACATGTCGCCGCCGAGGTGCATCGACGGCACGAAGCGCCAGTCGGTCCGGACGGGCGCTGTGAGTTTCGCCGGGAGGAGCGACTGCACGTACTCCGCGGCCCGCCGGATCTCTTGCGCCAACAGGCGCTGGCTCTCCTGCAGGAGGCGGGACGCTTCGTTGCGCTCCAGCAGCGTCAGATAGGCGTGCGAGTGGTACCGGATGCGGGCAATCAGTTCGACCTTGTCCGGCAATTTGACCAGGTAATCATTGGCCCCCAGCGCGAACGCCTGGGCCTTGACGACGGCTTCCTCTTTGCTCGAAAGCACGATCATCGGCGTTTCGCGCGTCAACGGGTTGACCCGAAAGAACTTGACCAGCATGAGCCCGTCAATGTCCGGCATCACCAGATCCTGGAGGATCACGGTCGGCCGCACCGCGCGCGCCACCTCCAGCGCTTTAAGGGGATCCTGACAAAAGTGCAGCTCGATGTCGGTTTCCGTGGCCAACATTCGTCGAACGGATTCGCCGATAATAGTCTGATCGTCAACCAGTAGCACCTTTATGGCACGATCGATTGTTGCTTCTTTTATCTGCGGTTTCATCGTCAGTTCCGTTTGGCCACAGCCCGTCACTTGTTAGAAGCGATCCCCGAAGATTGAACCGGGAATGTGCCGCGCGCGACGACGTTTGCGATCGCCCGACGGCGCGGGTTCCGGCCGTTGCTGTCACACGCACGCTTCAATTGCATTGCTGCTGGATTGTAGCGATTATAGCGGACCAAGATTGGCGATTGGGCAAAATAGGAGGCATGGGGAGATTTCTCTTGCGCATCCCGTGGTACCTTTGGGACAATTTGACATCCCTAAAAATATCCACGGGCTCTGACCCTCTCGGGAGACGATCGCGATGGGCGGCGAGGACACGGGCGATCTCGCGATGCTCGAGTTGTTCCGGGCGGAGCTGGACAGCCATTTGCCCGTTCTCAGCGAGGGACTGCTGGCGCTTGAAAAGAACAGTGACCAGCCCAAGTGGTTCGAGGCGATGATGCGTGCGGCCCATTCCATCAAGGGCGCCGCCCGTATCGTTGGCGTTGAGGGGGCCGTGCGGGTCGCACACGTTCTGGAAGACTGCTTCGTCGCCGCTCAGCAACGGGACATCCGCCTCGGTCCCGGTGCGGTCGACGTGTTGCTCCGCGGGGTCGATGTGCTCGGGAGCGTTTCACGAACCAGCGCGCCGCCGCTTACGGACGCGGCCCTCAGCGAAATCGTCGCTGCGATTGCCGCTCTGCGCCAGCAGAAGGAGCCCGAACTCGCGCCGCCAACGGGTTCCGTTTTGTTGGAATTGCCGGACCTGGTCGCGGCCGGCTGCGAGCACCTGCGCCGGCAACTCGTTGAGCACCGGCAGCGCGGGATCACGTCTTACTGCCTCGACTTCGACCACGTTCGCGAGATCGAACCGGCCGCTCTGACGGTGCTCGCGCTCTTTGCTCGCGTGCCGTGCCGCGACGGGTCCGCGCCGCGCGTCGAAGTGACGCGCGCGCGGCCCGAGGTGTGCCGCGTTCTGCGCCTCACCGGTCTCGACGCATCTTGGACGGTGCGGCCGGGGCAGGAGCAACGAGTATGATCTCGACAAATCCGGAACTTCTGAACGAATTCGTCGGCGAATCCCGTGAGCACCTCACCACCGTTGCCGAGGAACTGCTCGCGCTCGAAAAGGCGAGCGGGGCGGACCGGCAGCAGCGGCTCGATCGGCTGTTTCGCGCCGTTCACTCCGTCAAAGGATCCGCCGGCCTGGTCGGGTGCCACCAGATCGCGGACCTGGCGCACTCGCTGGAAACGATTTTCGACCGCGCCCGCCAGGGCACACTCGCGCAGACCGCGCATCTGACTGATGGTTTGCTGACCGGTGCGGATCTGATCCGCGCGCTACTCGACGACGCGGCCAACAGCAACGACGTAGACATTGGCGACGCGATTGCGCGGCTGGAGGGCTTGCTCACCGAATCACCCGCGCCACACTCGGAAGTCGCGGTCGCGCACGCTCTCCGGGTCGATCTGGACGCTTACGTCCGTCGAACGGGCCACTCACTCACTCGCTTTTTTGCCGACCTGGAAGCAAACGGTCTGGTGCGCGAGCCGCGCCTGGTTCTTCCCGAACACGACATCAGTAAGGGATTGCCGGACGGCCCCGTTAGCTACGAGTGCCAGTACACCTCAATGGTTCCGCTCGAACGTCTGGCCGAGCAACTCCGGTTGCAATTGACCGAGTTCAATGCCGCGGTACCAGAACCCCCGGAGCCAAAACCCGCAGCGCCCGAACCCCCGGAGCCCGAACCGCCTGCCGCAGAAGACACAGAGCCACCGGTTATTGCCCGAGCGGAGCCGGCCAGTAGGCCCGAGGCCGAGCGGCCGAGCAGCGTGCGCATCAGCGTGCAAATTCTGGATCGCCTGATGAACCTGGCCGGTGAACTGGTCCTGGTTCGCAACCAGGCCATGCAAGCGGCCGACCCGACTGATGCGCAAATGCGGCAGATCGTTCAGCGTCTCAACGGCGTGACGACCGACGTCCAACAGGTCGTCATGCTCACGCGGATGCAACCGGTCGGCAACCTCTTCTCCAAGTTCTCGCGGCTCGTTCGGGACGTGTCCCGCAAACTGGGCAAGCAGATCGAATTGACCACGCGCGGCACGGAAGTCGAACTGGACAAGGCTATTCTGGAAGAACTCGCCGACCCGCTGACGCACCTGGTTCGCAACTGCTGTGACCACGGCATCGAGAAACCGGCCGAGCGCATCGCCGCCGGGAAGGTTCCCCAGGGGCACGTCCTGCTTCACGCCCACCACGAGGGCGGGCAGATCCGCATCGAGGTCCGCGACGACGGCCGCGGCATCGATCCGCAGCGCGTGCGCCGCAAGGCCCTCGAGCGCGGGCTGAAATCCGCGGCCGAGCTGGGCATCCTGAGCGACACGGAGTTGCAAGCGCTCGTCCTCTTGCCCGGCTTCTCCACCGCGGACGACGTCACCGAGTTGTCCGGGCGCGGCGTGGGCATGGACGTCGTGCGCACCAACATCGAGCACCTCGGCGGCAACCTGCAGATCGAATCGGTACCCGGCCGGGGCACGTGCATGCACTTGCGCCTGCCGCTCACGCTGGCCATCATCCCGTGCCTGACCGTGGTAGTCGGCGACCAGCGCTACGCCATCGCGCAGAAGGATCTGGAAGAACTCGTCTGCCTGAACGGGCGGGCCGGGTCCGGGAAGGTCGAGCACACACACGACCAGGAGGTTTATCGCCTTCGCGGTCGGCTCTTGCCGCTCGTTCGGCTCGGCGAGGTGCTGGCGCGGCCCGAGCCGTTCACGGCCGCGACCCGGGCGGAGGTCCTGCACCGGCACCGCGACCAGGCGCCGGGGCTGACGTACATCGCCGTCGTCAAGGTGGGGAGCGAGCGCTTCGGGCTGGTGGTGGACCGCTTGCTCAACACCGAAGAGATCGTCGTCAAGTCGATCCACCCGCTCCTGAAACCGCTGCGCTGTTATTCGGGTTCAACGATTATGGGCGACGGCCGCGTGGCGCTCATCCTCGACATCGAGGGCATCGCCCGGCACGCCGGCGTGTCCTTCGAGAGCGCGCGCCAGACGGTGGCGGTGCGCGGCGCCGGCGAGACGGAATCGCAGACGGTTCTGCTCTTCCAGTACGGCCCGCGCGAACAGTTCGCCATCCCCGTCGTCATGATCCGGCGCATCGAAGAGATCCGGGTCTCGGGGATCGAGCGCGTCGGTGACCGCGAATTCTGGAACCTCCACGGGCAGGCGGTCCGCGTGCTCCGGCTCGACAACTACCTGAAGGTCTCGCCGCCGGTCGAGTCGGACACCATGTACCTGCTCCTGCCGAAGAACGTGCGCCAGCCGATGGGGATCCTGTTGAGCCGGATCCTCGATACCCAGTCGCTGGCGATCCAAATTGATACCGAGAGTCACCACCAAGACGGGCTCATGGGCACGGCGATCATCCACAACCGCATGACGCTCTTCCCGCACCTGTACCGACTGGGCGAGCGCATGGAAGCGGACGACCTCGCCGCCAGTGAGACGCGGACCCGGAAGGCGCCTTCGCGGCGCAAGCGCATCCTCCTCGTCGAGGACACGCAGTTCTTCCGCCAGGTCGTCAAGAACACTCTGGAGGACGAAGGGTACGAAGTGTTCACCGCGGTCAACGGCGCGCTGGGCCTCCGCGAGATCAGTCAGAACCAGTACGACCTCGTGGTTTCGGACATCAACATGCCCGAGATGGACGGCTGGGACATGGCGCGGGCGGTTCGCGAGCAGCTCGGCAACCACGACCTTCCGATGCTGGCGCTGACCACCCTCAACAGCGACCGCGACCGGAACCGCGCCTTGGAGAGTGGCTTCAACGCCCACGAGGTGAAACTGTCGCGCGAGAGCTTTTTGGCGACCGTGGCCCGTCTGCTCGCGCCGGGCGCGGGCCCCGCAGCGGGCGAGGAGGGCAAGCATGGATAAGACCACGGAGCGGGCCGGAACCGGCCACTACTGCACGTTTCGCCTGGCCCGGCGGTTGTTCGGGTTCAACATCCTCGCGGTCAAGGAAGTCAACACGCAGACAACGTTCACCCCGATCCCGCACGCGCCGCCCGAGGTCTGCGGTTATGTGAACCTGCGCGGCAACATCGTGCTCGTACTCGATCTGCGGTTGCTACTCGGCATGGAACCGGTCGCGCGGACCCCCGAGAGCCGATTGATCATTTTCAAAGCCGCGGTGGGCGAATCGTTCGGCGTGCTCGTCGACGCCATTGGCGAGATCGTCACGCTGGACGCTAGCCAGACAGAGGATTGCCGTCCGGAACTGGAAGGGGCCACGGGCGCGCCGCGTGTTGGCGAATTGATCGGGGGCGTTGGCAAACTGCAAGGCGAACTGGTGATCCTGATACAGGCCGAAAAACTGCTGCGTGCGGTAGCAAAAAGTATGTGACGGGGAACATGAGGGTTCGCACTCGGGCCGATGGATTCCGCCCCGACGGTGGGCGACGCATCCAACTTGAATCTGGAATTTGCACCCATGAAAAACCTGAAATTCAGCTCCAAGATGGCGATCATGATTGGCGTTCTGGCCCTGACGGCCGTCGCCATTACTGCGACCGCGGTGGCGCAACTCAGCGCACTCAACAACGAGGTGCGGCGCCTCGTCGACAATTCCGCCAAGGGTGTGGAGGCCTCGCAAGAGATCCGGATCGACGTGCTCGAATCGATACGCCACGAGCGCGGCACGATTATCGCGATCGAGGACGAGGATTCAAAAAGGTACGCGGAGTCGGCGCGCCAGGCAAATGCGCGAGTCGAACGGCAGCGCGAGGTGCTGCTCAAACTAATCGACCCGCGCAGCGACGAGCGCGCGTTGCTCGATGAATTCACGCGCAACTGGGAGGAGTTCAAGAAGGTACAAAAGGAATCGCTGCGGTTGGCGGTACTGAACACGGACATCAAGGCGCAGCGCCTTCGGAACGGGCGCTTTTTGGACCGCAGTAAGGAAGTCCAATCCGCCCTCGATGCCCTTTTGGGCGCTGGCGACGGCGCCGGGGCAGAAGTGCCGAAGGACGGCAAACCCGTCCCGATCAACTGGAAGCGCACCCACACCATTTACGCCACCGCCAGCGACCTTCACGAACTGTTCGTCCAACTGACCCTGCTCATCAACGCCGCGACCGACAACGAAATGGCCCGCCCGAACGAGACCATCAAGGAGCTCCAACTCAAAATGCGCGCCCACTTCAAGGA
>HG799468.1:52059-133921 GCA_000531095.1 Gemmata massiliana
AGTCCAATCCGCCCTCGATGCCCTTTTGGGCGCTGGCGACGGCGCCGGGGCAGAAGTGCCGAAGGACGGCAAACCCGTCCCGATCAACTGGAAGCGCACCCACACCATTTACGCCACCGCCAGCGACCTTCACGAACTGTTCGTCCAACTGACCCTGCTCATCAACGCCGCGACCGACAACGAAATGGCCCGCCCGAACGAGACCATCAAGGAGCTCCAACTCAAAATGCGCGCCCACTTCAAGGAGTTGCTGGTCGGCGCGACCGACCGCGAACGGATCGAAATCGAGCGCGCGACCCGAACGATGGCGGAGATCGATGCGATCGTCAAAGACATCCAAAGTCTGTCCCACGAGAATTCCAACAGCCGTTCGGCCGAGATGGTGCTCGGCCCCTCCCGCGACGCCGCCAACGCCGGGAACGCGGCACTGGTGAAAGTGATCGAGAGCCTCGTGCAGCGCATGAGCACCGACAAGCAAGCCGCCGAGCAACTGTACCAGACCAGCAAGTGGTGGGTGGTCGGCGGCTCGGCGATCGGCATTTCACTCAGCCTGGTACTGGCCGTGTGGATCAGCCGGTCGATGACCCGGTCACTCGGTCAGTGCGCCGAGCTTTTCAACGGGGTCGCCAAAGGGGATCTCACCTGCCGAATGAATCTCGACCAGAAAGACGAGATCGGCCAACTCGCCCGGGCGATGGACGAGGTGAGCGAGACGCTTCACAAGGTCGTCGGTCAGATCCGCGGCGTGTCGCAGGCGATATCGGCGTCCTCCGACGATCTGTCGCGCGTTTCACACGGGCTGTTGACGCAGAGCGAGGAGATGAGCGTGCAAGCGGTCTCGGTGGCCAGCGGCACAGAACAAATGGCGACCAACATCACCACGATGGCCGCCACCGCCGAAGAGATGAGCGTTAACATGTCGTCGATCTCGTCGGCGAGCGAAGAAATCAGCGTCAACGTCGGCACCATCGCGCAGGCCGCCGACGACACCGCGAGGAACGTCGAAGCCGTGAACTCGGCCATTGATGGTATCACCCGGGCGTTTCAAACCATCGCGGGCGACGCCCGAGAGGGCGCCCACGTTACGGACCGGGCGCGCCAAATGGCCGCCCGCGCGACGGAGACGATGAACGCCCTCGACACTTCGGCCAGCGAGATCAACAAGGTGACCGAGGTGATCAAAATGATCGCCTTGCAAACGAACCTGCTGGCCCTGAACGCCACGATCGAGGCGACTTCGGCCGGGGAAGCGGGTAAGGGCTTCGCTGTGGTGGCCGGCGAAATCAAGGAACTGGCGGGCCAGAGCGCCCGCGCGGCGGAAGAGATCGCCCGGAAAATCGAGGGCATTCAGGGGAGCACCCGCGACGCGGTCAAGGTGATCGACGGGGTGGCCCAGACCATCGATACCATCAACTCCTCGGCCGGGCGCATTTCTGAGGCCGTGGCCAATCAGACGCAGGTCGCACAGAATATCTTTAACAACGTCGGGGAGGCCAGCCGCCGCGTGGCGAACATCGCGAAGTCGATCGCCGAAGTCTCCAAGGGGGCGACCGACATGTCGCGCAACACCAGCGAGGCTTCAAAGGGGGCCACCGACGTGTCGCGCAACAGTACCGAGGCGGCCCGGGCGGCCGAGCAGGTCGCGGCCAACATCCACGACGTCAGCCAGGCGACCAAAGAAAGTACGGCCGGCGCGTCCAAGGTCAACCAGTCCGCCAAGGACCTGCACAACATTGCCGCCGAACTCACCAAGGCCGTCGGTCAGTTCCGGTTGGAGAAGTGAGATGAACCTCCCGGTCCGGGTGCTGATCGTCGATGACTCGCGCATCTACCGCGCGGCCATCGAAGAAGCACTGGCCGGGCAGGACGGTATCGTCGTCTGTGGGTCGGTTTGGAGCGGCCCCAAAGCGCTGGATCACATTCGCGCCCAGCCACCGGACCTAGTCACCCTCGACGTCGAAATGCCGGGCATGAACGGTCTGGACGCGCTGCAAGCGATCCAGGCGTTCAACGCCACCCGGCCGGGCCAACCGGAAGTCGGCGTCGTTATGGTCAGCGCCTACACCAGCCGGGGCGCCGAAGCGACCCTTCAAGCGCTGCAAGCCGGGGCGTTCGATTTCATCGAGAAGCCCAAGGAAGCGAGCCACGCACAGAACGTGCTGTCGCTCCGACAGCAGTTGACGGACAAGATTCGCGCGTTTCAGCAGCGTTACCGCCGGAACGGACCGCAACCGGTCGCAGCGCCCCCTCGACCCGCGGCGTCTCCGCGGCGCGCGGTGCGGGCCGTCGTTGCTGCGGTCTCGACGGGGGGGCCACGGGCCTTGTCGCAGTTGGTCGCCGAGTTGAGTCCGCAACTCGATCAGCCGGTGTTCATCGTGCAGCACATCCCACCGGAATTTACGAAGCCGCTGGCCGAGAGCCTGGCCCGGCAGTCGGGCCGGCGCGTCGTTGAAGCCGCTCAAGGCGACTTGGTGCAGCCGCGCACGATCTACATTGCACCAGGCGGCCAGCACATGCTGCTGCGAACGGTTCGCGAGGGCGTGCACATCGTACTCAACCGGCAACCGCCGGAGAACGGGTTCCGCCCCTCCGCCAACGTGCTGTTCCGCTCGGCGCCTCTCGCTTACGGCGGCGACGTCGTCGCGGTCGTGCTCACGGGCATGGGCAGCGACGGGAGCGAGGGGATCGAGCCGATCAAGCGGGCGGGCGGTCTGATTCTCGCTCAGGACGAGGGGTCCAGCGTCGTCTGGGGCATGCCGGGCAGCGCCGTGGCAACCGGGCACGTGGACGAGGTACTGCCACTGCATCAGATCGCGACGCGCATCAATTCTCTTTGCCAAAAGCGGTCGTTCTGACATGTTGCCCTTGCCGCAGGTCACGTTTGATCGGCTCGCCCAACTCATTCACGGGTTGTGCGGTCTGGTGCTTACCAACGACAAAACGTACCTGATCCATCACCGCTTGGAACCCATCGTCACCCAGTCCGGCCTGCGCGACTACGACGAACTGTGCGACCGGCTCCGCTCCCCGACCCTGTCGCCCCTTCACGAACAGGTCATCGAAGCGATCACGACGCACGAAACCTCCTTCTTTCGCGACAGTCAATCATTTGAGGCGCTGCGGCAAGTCCTTTTGCCCGAACTGATCGAGGCGGCGGGGCAGCGGAAACGGGCGCTGGGGGTCCGCCCGCACGGTCGGATCTGGTGCGCGGGCGCCTCGACCGGTGAGGAGGCCTACAGTGTGGCCATGTTGCTCGACGAACTGGTCCAGAGCCGACCGCGCCGCGACCTCGACCTCGGTGACTTCGGCTTCCTGGCCACCGACATTTCCCCCGGCGTTTTGGACGTGGCCCGCGCCGGCGTCTACAACGCGCGCGACGTCGCCCGGGTCCGCCCCCGTACCTGCGCCGCTACTTCAAGCAGCAACTCGACAACTGGCAAGTCGTTGATCCGCTGCGCCGCCTCATCGACTTTCGCCGCGCTAACCTGCTGGACGGCGCGGCGAGCGCGGGTCCGTTCGACCTCATCCTGTGCCGCAACGTACTGATCTACTTCGATGAACCGACCCGGCGCCGCGTCTGCCGTCGGTTTCACGCGGTGCTGCGCCCGGGTGGGGCGCTGGTGCTCGGGGCGGCGGAGAACCTTTACGGTGCTTCCGAGGGCTTCACTTCGGAACAGCACGGGGCCGCGTTCTTCTACCGCAAGGGCGCGTCGGAGTGATCGCGTTTTGCAATCAGAACCAGTTGGGTGAACCGGTGCGAAGTTCTCCGGCGCGTTCTCGCCGAACCGCCCCAGCAGGTTCCGCCGGGTGGAATTGCCCAACTGTCCCATATGCCTCAAAACCACCGTGCTTTCGAGTTATCACCTGCGATTTTTCGGGCTTTTTCGCACATGTGGGACAGTCTCGTACTCCGCGCCCTCATGCCCTCTGCGGTGAAACGTTTTCTGCAACGAGGCCTCTGGTTGGTAAGCTCTGTACCCGGCACGGAGTACATCCGGACCGAAGCCGAATGGATCGCGTGTGGGGGTCCGGAGCCGGTGCTCCGGACCCTCGGGGAGGGAGAGCCACCGGTCCCGGCTGTTCCTGTGCGCGTGCTGCCGGTGCGCCGAGGCGGCGCTCACGAGCTTCTGGAACCGGGCCGAACTGAACACGGCCGAGCGGCTCGCGGACGGACTCGTTTCGGACCCGGAGCACCGGGAGGCCGTGCACCACGTCGGTGGACCGCGCTCGGGTGGACCGGGGCGGAACTAGGGCTTTACGGCCAGGGCTTCCAAGGTGATGCCGGTTGTCGTTGTGGTATGACCGAGTCGGTTGTTACGTCGCGGGCCGGCAAGGGCGTTGGGATGCGTCCTCCGAGCTTCGATCCGTTCGTGAAGGCGGCCCGTTCTGCGTGATGGTGCGCGCGACATTGGAGAGCCGGTTCGCGCCCCAGCGGCTCGACGAGTTGTTCCGACGAACCGCACGGCGCCAGCACACTCACGAGTTCCTGTTCGCGCAACGGGTCCAACTGATGACCGCGGCGGTACTGCGGCAACAGCCGTCCGTTCATGCCGCCTACAAGAACCCGGTGGCCCAGATCACCGTGTACGACCAAGCCGTGTACGACAAGCGGAACCACCTCGAGTTGGGCGCGTCCGAAGCCCTCGTTCGCGACTCCGCGCCGCACGTGCGGCGCGGGGTTCCGGAGCGCGGTGGTCGATATAACTGCCACAACCGGGCTCGAGTCGCCCGGGCCGGCGTTTCGTCGGTGAGCCGCGCGCCAGTGGGTGACGACGATCGTGGGCGCTCCGGGTCGCGACGGGCGCCCGGCCGGAACACATCTACCCGGAGAAGACGAGGCCACTGGTTGCGGCCGAGGAAGTGTTAATCGCTCACATCTGCTCGGTCGAGGTCGAAGCGGTTGCCTAGCTCGATGCCGCAGCGGCCCGCGCGGACGAACCGAACGCGGCATCGACCGCGTAGCACGTTCCGATTACTCGCCGGGTGCAAGTATCGAGGCGACAGGTTCCTGGCCCGTGGGCGCGGAAGCAGGGCCAGTTAACTTCAGACCTGTGGTACCCGTGCGCGGAGAATGGGCGGCCGCAAGAGCCGGCTTCAAGCCCTTGAGAATGCTCGGTTTGTTCAGGACCTCGGCGCACCCGAAATCGAGCAGCGCGGCCGTACTGTAACGGCCCCCGTCGCCGTTCACGAAGACGCACGGCAGGTCCGGGTCGCGCTCGCGCAGCGCGGCGAGCGTCTCGGGGCCGTCCATCTCCCTCATCTGGACGCTCAGCACCGCGAGCCCGACTTGCCCGCACAGCGCGCGGTGCCGCTCCACCGCGCGGGAACCGCTCTCTGCGGTGACCGGCACGCACCCGTGGTGCGCCACCATTGCCGCTAGCACCGCGAGAACCTCGGGCTCGTCGTCCACGATCAGAACTGTCGCGCCCAGGTGATCCGGCACGGCCGATCCCCCGACAGGGCGAATGTACTGGAAGTGTATTTCGTGTCAGATTACAAGACTATTTATCGGCAGTGCAAATGAATTATTCCGAAAAGTGACGGGCCGGGTGAATGACTTTCCGGCCCGTTGCCTTCCCGTGGTGTCTACTATGGAGCGCGAAACCCTTTGGAGGAAATCCGAACAGAAAACAAGCACAAAAACCGAAGGGTCAGGGTAGACGGTCGCCCGTTCGAGTTTCGTATTTGTTTGTGTTTCGGATTTTCCCCATTAAAGGGTGTGCTCGGACGTCGCTACATCGTCCTGCCGCAGAGCAATGAGGGGTCGCACGTGCGCGGGTGCTAGGGTGTGGACCTCACACTAAGGAAGAAGCGGCACGATTGATTTGCGGGTGACGAGCACGGAAATTATTATTGGAACCCAATTAATTGCATTTAGATCATAATATCGCCACTGTGAACTTCGACGAGGCGCTGGCGGCGGAAGCCGCACGGGAACGTCCCGCGCCTTGAGTGACGGACTGGACGGCGCGTTCCGCGGCGTAATCATCGTGAGTTTCAGCGGCTCGCCTCGCGGCAAGTAAAAACCGGCGCGACCTTAGCGGCCGGTCCCGCGCGGCTCCTTCGAGCGCCCCGGCGGCTGAGGTGTCCGGAACTCTTCCGACTATTGGTGCGGGAGTCGCGTGCGCCCTTATACGATACCGAAGTGACGGATGACTGCGAATACGAACAGGCTCACGGAGAGTGCCGCGTATAGCACTACCCACCCGTCGGTGTGGTCGTCGTTACTCGTGTGAAGCATGTGGCGAGCCTTGTTGTCCCGTCCCGATGCGAGGTGGTGGGATGGGATGCGAACTGTGCTCGAAACGCGCGATCCGGTCAAGGCCAATTGCGGCCCGCGACGGGACCGGGGGGTGCGCCACTGATTTCCTGAGTTAGGTATCCGTCAGATTACTTTCGAGGCCAACTCGGGTTCTGTACCCACTTTCCCACGAGTTCGAGCACGGGTGCCACATCGGGCGCGTTCCATTTGACCGCTGACGAACGGGTGTGCGTGGAATTTTGCTTGGCTCGTTGTTGGGAATTCATTGCACTCTCCGATACTGTTCTGAAGGACAACGTTCGCGCGCTGCGAATCCGCCACCGTTGAGACGGCTCGTCTTCACGCGCACCAACTGCTCAACGACGCCATTGCTCGGCGGGTGACGCGCGCCGAAAAAACGTCCGCTGGGTCCGAGGGTCCGCACGCCCGAGTGGGCCGGCCGAAAACGGCCCGACCCCAGCACGCGCGTGATGTTTGCGGACATTGAGGCGATTGAGACGTTCCGAGCCAATTGGCGTGCGTGGACCGACCGGTTGGGGATTGGTTCAAGCGGAACTGACCGTGTTGGGAGATGGTGCGGAGTGGATCTGGAACGCACCCGCGGCTCAATTCCCGGGTTGTCGGCAAGTCCTCAATGGGTTTCATGCGTTGGAACATTTGGGGACCGCCGCCTGCCGCGTAGCGTCGAACTGCGCCACCGCGTCGCGAGGATACCCTTCTGCGTGCGCGCGGCGAGCAGTTGCCCGAGCAGGTATTCGACCCCGCCCTGCGACACCCCGATCCCGAGGTGGTCCGCGGCCACGTCTTCGAGCGTGTGCGCCTCGTCGAAGATAACCGCGTCGTACTCCGGGAGCACGCCGCCACCGATCGCCGGAGGGCCAGGTCCGCAAAGAACAGCGCGTGGTTCACGACCAGGATGTTCGCGCCGAACACGCGCTTCCGCGCCTGGAAGTAGAAGCAGTCCGCCTGGTGCGGGCACTTCCGCCCGAGACAGTTGCTGCTGTCGCTCTGCACGAGATCCCAGACCGGTTGGACTTACTACCACCGATGGTCTGGCGCGACCACCGACCGATCTGCACGAGCTGATCGATCGCGCCCGGGGTGTCGAGCAGCGTACTGGCCTTGGATTGCGACACGCGGAGCCGGCGCAAACTGAGGTAGTTCCCGCGCCCTTCACCAGCACCGGCCGATAATCCCGGGCAGCACCGATTGGAGAAACGGAATGTCTTTGCGAATGAGCTGTTCTTGCAGGCTGATGGTGTGTGTCGAGATGACGACCTTGTAGTCCTTCCGCGCGCTCACGGCCCGGATCGCGGGAACGAGGTACGCGAAGGACTTACCCACGCCGGTGCCCGCTTCCACGAGCAATTGACGCTTCTTGTCGAGCGCATCGGCCACCGCGTCGGCCATATCGAGTTGCTGGGGGCGCGACTCGAACCCGGCAAACGTCTTCGCGATCAGCCCGTCCGGGCCGAGAACCTTACGTGCATCCATGCGGTGATTGTCGCTACAACGGGAAAACGTGTAGAGGCCGGTTATTCAGTCGTTCGACATGGGGGCGCCTCACTCACCCACTTTGAATTCCTCATAAACGTACAGTGTGCCCGACCAGTCCGCGAACACGGACTCGATCAGCGCTCGCACTTTCTTCCACGACAGCCCACCGTAACCGGCTGCGATCCGGGGCATCGCCAGGGTCCAAATGCCGGCTTGGTCGGCGGCCGTGCGGAGCGCGCTGAGGGCTGTTTCCACAACGGGGTAAGTCGCGCCGCGCCCGGGGCGCGGTTGCGTGCCCATGTTGAACACCGCCGGTTTGCCAGGTTCTCGCCACAAGAATACGTCCCCGAGCGCAAACTCAGCAGGCTTGGCTTTACACCGCCGACGGAACTCCTCGAACATCTCTGGATAGCGTTCCTTGAACCCGACCGCGATCCCGGCACCCATCGATCCGGCACAGTTGCAGCCGTGTGCCAGAGCCTCCGCGTTCACGCGGTTCACGAACAGGTCGCCGGTCACGAATTCGATTGGCACGGCCACGCCCTCTGTGTGAAATTTGTGAATGATCGCGGCACGACCGGCGGGACACAAAGTCAGCAGCGGAAATCACGAATGCGGCCCCTCGAAACGTACCAAATTGTCTTGCCCGTAGTGATGTGCCTCGTCGTGGCGGCACTCGCGACGCGGGGCGTGCGCTACCAGTTCGCGCTACTCGGATTCGGCGCGATTGTGGGGTACGCGGTCCTGCAAGATCAGGTTTCCGCGCGACTGTGTCCGGAATACTTCACGGTGTTCCACAACCCCATTCCGGGTGTAACCGACCCGACGCTACTCGGCGTCTGTTGGGGGTTCCTGGGCGGTTGGTGGGGCGGCATATTGCTCGGGTACATCGCCGGTGTGGTCGCGACCATTGGCCCGCGCCCGCAACTCCACCCGCGCGAACTCGTGCGCCCGCTGGCCGTCCTTGTTGCTGCGGTCACCGGCGCAACCGCCCTCACGGGTGCGAGCGTCTGGCGGCACGCGGACATGCTCGGCATAATGCTCGGCCCGAGCACGGCGGAACTGGTCCCGGTGAAACGACACAAGGCGCTACTGGTGGTCGCGTGTTACCACTTCGTCGCCTATGGCAGTACCACAATCGGCGGCGTGGCGGTGTGCGTCTGGATCGGGACCGAGCACCGGAAACGCGGGCACCAAGGAACAGGTTCATGTCTACCGAAACCGTCGCGCTGATCGGACTCGATCGCGAAGAAGTGAACGACCTTAAGTCACGTGTCGCGTGCCGCATCGTTTCCTTCGACATGATGCCGAAAGTGCAGATCCGCGACCAACGGCTCTACCTCGCGCGGTTCGGCACCTGGGACTGGGCCGGGCCGGTTGATAAGGTCGTGTTCCACGGGATCTTCGAGAACGATTTGCCCGGGATCACCGCACTGGCGCTATGGGGCGGGCCGTGCTTGCCGAGCGCGTCCGGGCTACTCGATTGCCGCCCGCGCATCGCGAACCTGGCCCGCGTCCGGAAGGTGTCGCGATTCGCCACCCTGCCCCGCTCCTACACCGACGCCGGAACGACCTTCAGCACAGACACGCTGTCCGTCGCAAAATGGGGCGAATGGCACTGTGGTGAGGGGAAAGAGTGCTTTGCCGAAACGTGGACCGCGAGCGCACCGTCGCTCATCGAGCCATTTTTGGACGGCGAAGCCGTGCGCGTGACGGCCATCGGCGACGTGCTTTTCCAACTCCGACTCGGTGGGGACAACTGGAAGAAATCCATTCACCACGCGACCGCGGCGTTCATGCCGTTGAATGAAGCACTTGCCGCGGATGTGTGCGCACTTCGAGATCATTTCGACCTCGCGGTGTGCGCGGCCGACTACATCGTTTCCCCCGACGGGACACCCAATCTGCTCGAACTGAATCACGTGCCCAACGTCACACAATTCCCGGAAATTCGTGCCGTTTATCTCGATTTTACCGCGCACTGGATCGGTGGGCATTGAGGGGCGCAACCTGTCCGTAGAACGCCTCACCACTAAGATGTCAAGCGATTACTCAAATTTTGCAAAGGGGATTCGCTTCGATGGCCACCACTTCGATTACGCGACTCTACGGACTCGGTCTCACGCCCGGTAAACTGCGCGGGCTGCAGCGCATCAGCAACGCGAACGGCACGCTGACGATGGTCGCCACCGACCAGAACAGCTCCATGATCTCGATGATGAAGAAGGCGACGAAGGAGGCCACCGGCGCCGACCGCGAGCCGACCTACGCCGAGATCGCGGACGCGAAGGTGATGCTGTCGCGCGCGCTCGCGCCGCACTGCTCGGGCCTGCTCGTGGACGGGTTCTACGGCTACGCCAGCACCGTTTCCGCGTTCGCGGTGCCGCCCAGCACGGGGCTGCTCATCCGCGTCGAGAAGTCCGGGGCCGACAAGAACGCGGCCGGCGCGCCGTGCGGCGAGGTCGAGCCGGGCTGGAGCGTCGCGAAGATCAAGCGCTGCGGGGCCGACGCGGTGAAGCTGCTCGCGCAGTTCGAGCCGGACGAACTCGACTCGGCCGAGCGCAACTTCGCGTTCACGCAGCAGATCTACGACGAGTGCATCAAGCACGACATCCTGTTCCTGTTGGAACCGCTGCACTTCGCGTACAAGATCAACGGCGTCGAGGAAGCGAAGGACAAGGTCGCGGCGCGCAAGGCCAAGACCGTCATCGACACCGCGAAGTACCTGAGCCGCTACTGCGACATCTACAAAGCCGAGTTCCCCGGCACGTTCGGCGTCGAGTCGGACGCGCAACTGATGGACAACCTGAAGCGGCTCAACGACGTCTGTGTCAAGCCGTGGGTGCTCCTGTCCGCGGGCGTCGACTACGACAAGTACAAGAAGCAAGTTGAGATGGCGATGAAGGCCGGGGCCAGCGGCATCCTCGGCGGCCGGGCGTTCTGGAAGGAGTTCTTCACCTACGCTTCCCCGGCCGACCGCCAGAAGTTCGCCGAAACCGAGTGCGTGCGCCGCGTGCAGGAGACGGACGCGATCGTGAAGAGCGGCACGCCGTGGTTCGCGAAGTACGACCTCACGCTGGAAGAGTTGCACGGCATCCGCACGACGGACGGCTGGCACGCCCGCTACGGCGGTGGCACCGCCACCAAGGGCGCGAGCAGCCCGTCCGACCCCAACGCGGTGTATTGATCCTCACTGCGCCAGAGATAACGTGGGCGCAGTAACGTGAGAACGCCCGGTTGGTTCGGAGAGCGACTGACGCTACTCCCCCGAACCAACCGGGCGTTCGATTTTGTACCGCTAAGCCCTCGACGGCACTCAAACCTTACCCGACTGCGATCCCGCCCAGAATGTCCCAGGGCAGCGCGTAAGCGAGTTCGATCGGGGTCACGTCGATTCCACGGAACGCCCGCAGTTGCGGCGCTCCGCTGGTCAACCCGGTTGCCACGATGTCGGCGATCCCATCACGGTTCACGTCCGCCGTTGCAAGCCCGAAGCCCGAGTAACCCGACGACGGGTACGACTGGAAGCTCACGCGGGTCGAACCATCCGCACTAAACACCTTCACGTGCGATGTTCCCACAGCTTGCGTCACGACCTCGGATACACCGTCCCCGTTCAC
The DNA here is from genome assembly GCA_000531095.1 of Gemmata massiliana. Taxonomy (GTDB): domain Bacteria; phylum Planctomycetota; class Planctomycetia; order Gemmatales; family Gemmataceae; genus Gemmata; species Gemmata massiliana. The sequence goes on from HG799468.1 coordinate 63,439, forward strand.
ATCCGCCGCCGAGACTCGCACGCCACCAGTGAATCCGTTGTACGCCTGGAAACTCGCCAACAGCTCCCGCGTTCGACCGGAGAGCACCTTCACGTGGCCATTCGCTGCTCCCGCCCCAGCGCCCGTGATGATATCCGCGAACCCATCACGGTTCACGTCCCCGGCGACAACCGATACGCCGCCCCGGAACGTACTGTCGAAGGTCAAGAAACTAGCGAGTTCCTCACCCTGCAAAAAAGTGCGTCCCGCAAGTTCGTTGTTCGGAGGGAAACTTATTACTGTGCCGTCGGCCCCAGCGTAAACCGATACCCCAGTCGGAAGCATGTGCGCGGTCACGTTAAACACCTTGACGTGACCGCCCGGAGCGCCCGCTCCGGCCCCGGTCACGATGTCCCCGAACCCGTCACCGTTTACGTCACCGACCGCAACCGCGATCCCGCCGTTGAACCCCCGATACGCCAAGAAGTTTGCCAATTCCGCACCCGTCGCACCGTCGAACGCGCGCACGTGCGTGTCGCCACCCGCGCCCGCGCCAACCACCAGGTCCGAGATCCCGTCACCGTTCACGTCGCCCGCCGCGACCGAGATTTCACCACGGAAACCCGCGAACGGCTCGACCCGCAGCACCTCCGCGCCGGTGCGCGAATCGATGAGCCGGGCCAGCGCAAGGCTCCCCGCCGGGCTACCGACCGCGATCACCGTCCGCGGGGTCCGTGGACCCGGCACCTGTGTGAGCGGCGCACCAACCTCGGGCGCGCTCTGGATCGTTTCGGGGGCGCCCAGGGAAGGCAGCAAAACCGGCACGCGATCGGGCGGTCCGACGGCACTCAGATCCGCGGGCGTCAGGCGGTCTTCGAGAGTCTCGATCCCGAGGCGCGTCTTCAGCAGTGCTTGGTTGGAACGGGTCAAGGCAACCTCACTCGACTAACTAAGGGCTGGACGGAACGGCACCCGACGGCAAACGCGCTCCCCGGGCAATATCAGCCGCGCGTCTGTCTGTCCATTATCTCGCCACTTCTAACGCTCGGATTTGGTGAATTTCAAGCAAACCATACGTACTCAAATAAAAACGAGGTCCACTCACTGCACTTACATTTGCCTGTGATTTGAGGAGACGCTCGTAAGCAGAAAACTTGCGCGGGCGCGAAACAGATGGGCACCGTCACACTGAATGGGCACCGTCACACTGAGCTGACGGCGCAAAAGATGTGATCGGAATTGCAGAGGCATTCACCCCCGGCGCGCGGGGCGATTGCCCTCAGTGCCGTGCACGTCGGCTACCGCGCGTGCTTCGAGCGCGACGTGAAACCGGCTCGCGCCCCCAGTCGATGAAGCGTCAGGTGGTACGCTCGGCTCGCGGCCACAAGGTACGGGCGCTTCGCGAGCGGCGCTGGGGCGCGTAACTGCCCCCAGGAGCCGTCCCCAGATTAGGGAGCGCCGTACTTGTCGTGGTGCTCCAGGACCGCACCCGCGCCGTATCGCTCGAACAGCGGGCACCAGTTCTTCCGGTTCTCGGCCCCGGCTGCACGTGCACCAGAAGGACCGGCCAGGCATCCCGACGAAGCACCGGTCCGAGCCCCGCACCGCGTTGGCCTTGGCGGTCGAGTCAGGGTACCAAACGCGGATATGGTTGTTGACTATTGGCAAATAATCGTGAATCTGGTGACAGGACAAAAAGCAATCGGCACCAACCGTTCCCCGGCGCGCGAAGTGTGATTTCGCGTTCGCACGACCACCACGCTGGTACAGCCGGTAAGTTTTTGGCAAGGATTTTCCCATGTTCCGGCTATCAGACGCGATCGTCGGTCGGACTTACAGGGCGGATGTGTCCGAAAGCTCATTACCCTCCGCGACGAGCAAAAGGAAGGAACCCGTTTGGACGACTACAGCAGCAATCAGAACAAACACTGTACGAATGAACGTCTTAATAAAGTGCGCCGGTTACTCGCCCTTTGATAGGGTGTGGGATCACCGGCTATCGAGGTGTGGTGCGGGACGGCGAATGGGGGCGAACGGCGAAACCAACCCGTCTTACCAAACAGTTTGGGAAAATAGAACGCGGTACTGCATTCGCTAACACACAACAGTGGCAACAGATACTGAACTGAAATTATCTATTAGCTTTGTCAGACGCGCGATGAGTAATGAGTAGCCCGCAACTCAACCCCGTCTCCCGCGCGCCGGGTACTCGGCGCCTCGGGGTGTCGACCGTTGCCGTGATTCTGCTTGGCGCCGTTGCCTATTGGCAATGGGTGGGCGCCGCGGATCGGCGCGAGGACGCACTCCGACTCGCCAAGGAGGGGCGGTTGGCCGAGGCCGAACCACTTCTCCAGGCGACCGTTGAGCGCGACGGGAACGACGCGGAGGTCGTTGCGGCTCTCGCGCTCGCGAAATTGGGCGGAACCGACGCCGGCGCAGCGGAACGGTATCTGTCCAAGTGGTGCGAGCTGCGACCCACCGAAGCGCGCCCGTTCCAACTGCGCATGGACTTGCGGCACCGGGTGGCACGAGGGTTGGCCCTCCAAGCCGATCGGCAGCGCGTAATGGAAACGGCACTCTCGGACGGGCGCCGGGCGCTGGAACTCGACCCGACCAACGACCCGGTCCGGCGCGAGGTCGCGTGGCTCGCGCTTCAGGTGGGGCGATTCTTCGATGCGGAAATCGAGTGCCGGCGGTGCCTCGCCGCTTCTCCGCGCGACGGCTGGTTGAACTACCTCTTGGCCAAAATCTGCCACGCACAGGGGAAACGCACCGACGCCGAAGCCGCCATCGATCCCGTTGTGCGGGCACGGCCGGATTTCGCCGAGGCGCTGGTACTCCGCGCCACGCTCTACTACGAATCCGAACAGCCCGACAGCGCCGTCGCCCTGCTGCGTCAAGCACTTGCGTTGAAAGAATGCCCCCGCCGCGAGTGCCTGTACCGGCTCGGGCTCGCTCTGGCCGCAACCGGGCAGCCCGACGAGGCGAAGAAGGCACTGGCTGAAGTGGACCTGCTGAACCTGACGGGAGCGGTCGCGAACGATTACTTTCCGAACAACCCGGCGATGCGGGTTCAAATCGCCGAAGCGATGCTCGGCGTCGGCCGACTGTCGGACGCGAACGCGGAACTCGATACGCTCCTCGCCGCGGACCCCAACTTCGCCCCGGCCCACCGCGTCAAGGCGGTCTATTACGACCGCGTGGGCCAACCCGCCCAGGCAGCCGAGCACCGCCGGCGAACCGCCCAGGACGCCCCATGACTACTCCCCGCCGAATCGCGCTCGTGAGTGCCCTCGGAGCCGTGGTGCTGGCAGCGGGAGCATTCTTCTTTGCATCCCGAAAACCGAATACAGACCCGACGCCCATTGGAACCGATCCTGGCCCCGAAGCCGGGGTGCCGTGGTTCGTGGACGTAACGCGGGACGCTGGCATCGATTTCATCCACTTCGACCCGACGACCGATGCGCACTTCATTCAAGAAACAATGGGCAGCGGGATCGGGTGGATCGACTACGACGCCGACGGGTGGCCCGATCTGTTCTGCATCCAGGACGCCCCGGTTCGCTCGTCCGGCAACCTGACCAGTAACCGCCTCTACCGCAACAACCGCGACGGCACGTTTGCCGATGTCACTGAGAAAGCCGGGCTCGTGCGTACCGGGTTCGGCCAGGGCTGCGCCGTTGGCGATTTCGACAATGACGGCTTTGACGATTTGGTCGTCACCTACATGGGCGGGTTGGTCCTGTACCGCAACAACGGAAACGGGACGTTCACGGACGTTACTGCGACCGCGCGGCTCACCAACCCTCACTGGGGAACGAGTTGCGCGTGGGGGGACATTGATGGTGACGGGCGCCTCGATCTCTACGTCTGTAACTACGTTGAAGTCGATATCGACCATTACCCGCTCTGCGAACGGGACAAAAAGCTGTTCGTGTGTCCGCCGACGAGTTTCCCGCACGTTCGCCACCGCCTGTTCCGCAACAATGGCGACGGTACCTTCACAGACGTAACCGCTCCCTCCGGGATCGCGGACGCGCCTCCGGCTCCCGGTCTCGGGGTCGTCGCCGCGGACCTGGACGGCGACGGGCGCCTCGACCTCTACGTCGCGAACGACCTCAAAGCCCAATACCTGTTCCACAACCAGGGAAACGGGCGGTTCGTTGAGAAGGGGCTGCTCTCCGGCGCCGGGTTGGGCGCGACCGGGCAACCCGTATCCGGCATGGGCGTGGAAGCATTCGACGCGGACGGCACCGGGCGCCCGTCCCTGTTCGTCACCAATTTCTACAACCAACCGAACGTCCTGTTCCGCAACCGAGGCAGCATGCGGTTCTGGGAGGGAGCGGCCGAAACCGGGTTGGCCGGCCGCCGGGACCGGCTCGGGTTCGGTACCGTAGTGATCGACGCGAACCTGGACGGGCGCCCCGACTTGGCCGTCGCTAACGGGCACCTTCACCGAGACGCCGAAGAAGTGTACCGCGCCCCGTATGCTCAACGCGCGCAACTGTTCGTTGGCACCGGCCCCGGATCGTACCGCGACGCATCGGACCGAACCGGTCCGTATTTCCGCGAACCGCGCGTCGGGCGCGGGTTGGCGTGGGCGGATTTCGACAACGACGGCAAGCCGGACCTGGTGTTCAGTCACGTCGGCGGTTCCCCGACTCTACTCCACAACCGCACCGAAACAACCAACACGTGGCTCGGGCTGGAACTGGTCGGCGACGGCACACGCAGTAACCGGAACGCGATCGGGGCGCGAATCGAAGTTCGGACCGCAAACGGGGCGCAGGTGCGGTTCGTGAACGGAGGGGGAAGTTACCTGTCGGCAAGCGAGCGCCGACAACTGATTGGGCTAGGCGCGGATGAATCTGCACGAGTAACCGTGCGGTGGCCTTCCGGACGCGAGCAGGTGTGCCAGGACGTTCCCGGGCGCCGCTGGTGGCGAATCACCGAAGGAGCGGACAAACCCGTTCCACTGCCGATTGCCGGTCGCTAAATGCGGCTCGCAAACCACGCAACATCTCTCGGAACGTGTTGCTGAAAAATCCATCGCAATCACTCGCTCATACATGTAACCTGATCTCGTCAGGTTGTTGGTGGTGCCGGCGGGTATGGCGCTCCTCCTTCTGTGGCCGAGAGCACGTGCGAGCCGCTCTGAACGAAGTGCATATCACGTTCGCACGCGCAGATGAGGTGGTCCCTTGAGCGCGATTGGAACAAAGGTCACGGCCCGGGTGAAACGGCACCCGCTACTGGCTCTCAGCGTGCTGCTCGGCGCGGTGGCGCTACTCTGCTGGGGGGGCTACCGCGGCGCGCGTTACTACGAAGCCCGCTCGCACTACCAGTCGGCCCAGGAACTCGTCGAGCGGCACGATTGGAAGACCGCATTGGAACACTTGACCGAGGCCCAGCGCCTCGCGCCGAACGATCCCGTGCCCCATCTTCTCGCCGCGCGCGCCGAGCGCCGACTCGAACATCTCGATGTGGCCAAACGGCACCTGGACACCAGCGAGCGCCTACAAGGGAGAGAAACGCAAGCCATTAAGATCGAACGCGCGCTGATCCGCATTCACGAAGGCGCCTTGGTCGAGGTGGAAGAGTTCCTACGCGGGTGCGTCCAACAGGACGACCCCAATTCGGTGGAAATCCTCGACATCCTCGCGGCCGGGCTCGAAATCAGCTACCGCGACGCCGAAGCCCAGCGGTGCCTGGACGATCTGCTCCGGCGCCAGCCCGACCACTTCGACGCGCTGGTACGGCGCGGGCGGACGGCCAAGAGCATGGGCTGGTTCGAGGACGCCGTCCTGTACTATGAAAAGGCCCTGGCCGTTCGCCCGGACGTGGACAGCGTGCGCCTGGCCCTGGCCGAGATCCAGGTGGTTCTCGGCCAGTTCGAGCGCGCAAGAGAGCACTTCGAGCGATTGCACGAACGGCAACCCAAGAACGCATCCGTCACTTTCGGACTGGCGCGCTGTGCGGCCGGTACCGGGGCGAACGAGCAAGCCCTTCAGTTGTTCAACCAGTTGCTCGCCGCGAACCCCAACGACTGGATGGTGCTGACCGAGCGCGGCTGGCTGGCCGTGCAACTCAATCGGCCCCAGGACGGAGAGGCCGACTTGCGCCGGGCCGACGCGCTAGCCCCGCCCCACGTCCCTCCGACCCAACTCGTGAACTGCTTGCGCTTGCTCGGCAAAACAGACGAGGCGCGCAAGTACCAGGAAAAAGTCGACCGCATCCAAAGCGACAACAAGCGCGCCGCGGAACTCGGGGGGCTGATCCGCGAGAAGGCGCCCGACGACCCGGAGCCGCGATACGAATTGGGCCAGATCCTGCTCCGCCAGGGCAAGGCGCGGGACGCCGTCCACTGGTTCGAGACGGCCCTGGCCAAAGACCCCGCGCACCGCAAAACACACGAGGCGCTCGCCGAGTTCTACCAATCGGTGCGGGCCATCGACCGGGCCGAATACCACCGGCGCGCCCTCCAGGGGCTCCCCGCGACGGCTTCGCACTAGCGCAGCGTCGGAACGAAATACCGACTCAAGGAACGTATCGATGCCCGGCAAGACAAAATGGGCGCTGATCGCCCTGATCCCCATTTCGGTCGGTTTGTTCCTACTGATACCGCGAAACGTCCCTCAACCCGTCGAAGAACAGCCCCCCGAGCGAGAAACGCCGCTCGCACCAGGTTACTTTGCGGACGTGACGCCCGGTTCGGGCATCGATTTCGTGCACCGCAACGGCGAAGAAGCCGAACTCGCCACGATTCTGGAATCGCTCGGCGGTGGCGTGGCACTGATCGACTTCGACGGGGACGGGTTGCAGGACGTCTTTCTCACCGGCGGCGGGTACTTCGACGGCCCCGATAAAAAGAGCATCAAGGGGCACCCGTGCAAACTGTACAAGAACCTGGGCGGCTTCAAGTTCCGGGACGCGACAGCCGAAGCGGGACTAGACCGGCTCGACGGCGGAGCGCCCTGGTTCTACACACACGGCGCGGCCGCGGCCGATTACGACAACGACGGCTGGCCGGACCTCCTCGTCACCGGTTACGGGCGCCTGGCCCTCTTCCACAACGTGCCGGCCGACGGGAACCGGCGCCGATTCGTGGACGTCACGCGCTCGGCCGGGCTGACCGACTCGCTCTGGAGCACGAGCGCCGGGTGGGGCGATTTCGACGGCGACGGGTTCCCCGATCTCTACGTGTGCCATTACGTCAACTGGTCCTGGGCCAACAACCCGCCGTGCAAGGACTACCGCGACCAGACCCGGCCGGACGTGTGCGCGCCCAAAGTGTTCGAGGGCCAACCCCACCTGCTCTACCGGAACAACGGGAACGGCACCTTCGCGGACGTGAGCGCGGAAGCGGGGCTTCAAGTCCCTCGACCCGCGGACGCATACTCCAAACTGGCCCACCTCTCACCCGCGGCCCAGGCGCGACTGGAGCGAGCCGTGCGCGAGAAAGATTACGGCAAGGGTTTGGGCGTGCTCGTCACCGACCTGGACGACGACGGGCGCCCCGACATTTACGTCGCCAACGACACGTCGGGGAACTTCGTCTACCTGAACCGCGGACGCGGGCGGTTCGAGCAGATGGGTTCCGAGTGCGGGGCCGCACGCGACGCACTCGGCCGGGCGACCGGTAGTATGGGGGTCGATGCCGCGGACTACAACGGAACCGGGCGGTTATCACTGTTCGTTGCCAACTACCAGAACGAAACCCATGCGCTGTACCGGAACGAGGGTCGAGGACAGTTCGTCCACGCGAGCCAGGTGTCCGGGATCACGTCGCTCGGGTTGAACTTCGTCGGGTTCGGAACCGGGTTCCTCGATTTCGATCTCGACGGCCACGAAGACCTCGTCATCAGCAACGGGCACGTGGTTCACTACCCACCCCCACCCGCCGACGTCAAACAAACGCCCGTGCTGCTCCGCAACGCCCGGCGCCCCGGTCAGAAGCCCCACGAGGTGCGCTTCGAGAACGTATCCCAAAAGGCGGGACCGTACTTCCAAGTGCGACATTTGGGGCGCGGAATCGCACTGGGCGACCTGGACAACCGCGGCCGAACGGATGTCGTGCTGAACCCCACGAACACACCGGTCGCGGTCCTGCGGAACCAGTTCGAGACGGACCACCACTGGCTGGGCATCCAATTAATTGGGCGCCCCTATCGCGACGCGGTCGGCGCCCGGTTGGAGTTGCAACTGGCCGACGGCGAAAAGCTCGTGCGTGCCGTCAAGGGAGGGGAAGTTACTTGTCGTCCGGCGACCGGCGAACCCTCTTCGGCCTCGGGTCGCGTGCCAAGATCGACCGTCTGACGGTCCGGTGGCCCTCCGGGAAGTCCCAGAGTTGGGAGGGATTAGCCGCCGATCGTTACTGGACACTGACCGAGGGAGAGGAGAAGGCTCACACCACCCCAAATCCGGGGCACTAAAAAATACGGGACTTTGTGGGGGCGCCTGGCCCACAAAGTCCCACTCGCTGAGCGAACAGACAACACAGGTCAATGAGATGGTTTGGGTTAATCCCACGTCAATTTGAGATCGCTCGTCGATTTCTCAATCGTCACTTCGACTTTCGACCGATCCCCGCTGTACTTGCCGAATAGCTCGCGCTGATCGGCTGACATCTTTGGTGTCGCTCCCGGAACGGTACCGGGCTTGCCCGCATCGGCCGCGGCGTTGTGCATGATGAACACCTTGTGTTTCCCGACCTGTGCCCCCTTCGTTTGGGGATCGTAAGTGAGCGTGAAATTGCCGTTCTGATCGGTTTCCCCCATACTCGGTCGACCCTTCTCGGGCACGAAATGGATGATCGCGTTCGTAACCGGTTGCCCCTTGTAGGTGAGCGTGCCGGACACAGAGACGATTCCGGAATTTCCGCACCCGGCGAGGAACAAGCACGCACTTAGCGCGAGTGCTGATGTCCCAATTAACGAGCGGAACATGTGCAACCTCGGAGGAGATGACGGGATGACGACCGCAAAAATGACGAATCGGAATGATGCGTACCCGTCCCCCCGACAGCATTTGTGGCCGCCGGTGTGGTACGGGTACAGAGCCGAGAACGAGGATTACGGCGGGGAGACGACTTCGCCCCCGTTCCGGGTTCCCAATCCCAACCAAGTAGTGAGGTCGATGTTGTTCGGTACGAACGCCACGTGCCCGTCAACAAACAACACAACCACGCCGTTGGTGTGGGAACTGGTCGCCGCGCGGCTGTTCCCCTTGACCGACCAGTTCGGCGGTTGGGAACCGGTAATCAGCCCTTGGGACTGGTGGTGGACCCAGATGAACTCGTTGCACCCGCTGCCGTCGAAGCACCAGCTCTGGTTGGCCCAGTTCGCTTTTTCTCCGTAGTGCATGGTGTTACTCGTACCGTCGGTCACGTCGGCGATCTTAACGGTGCTGTTGATCCACCCCATCCCGTTGTACGCGGGGGCGCTGCTCCGTTCGGGGCAGCAGGTCTCGGAGAAGTTCGCCCGGCCCGAATCGTAGAACATCGCGTAATCTTTCATCGTGTTCTCGAACCCCATCTTCCCGCGAGGCGCCGACGGGCAGACGAACAGCTTCGGCATGTTGGTCGCAGCCAGGATGTTCGGGTTGGGCGAGCCGGCGCCCGGTAGCCCGGCCGGGATCACTGGTTGTCCGGGACCGCGGTCCGACCCCGGCGAACCCCAACCGGTGTCTTCCGGGACGTTCGGAGCGTAGGCCGGCACGTTAAAGTTGATGCTTTTGTAGAGGTTGTCACCTTCCACATACGGCAGAATGCGGGCCGCCCAACTGAAGGCCCCCCACGGGCAGCAACTGTTGTTCGGGTCGCTCCAACCGGACGCCCAGTTGCTGTTCGGGGTGGCCCCGACCCACGACCCGGGCGGCGCCCAGACCCCGGGCGGGAAGCTCCCAAGGGAGTCGTGGTGGTTGTGGGACGCGAGCCCGATCTGTTTCAGATTGTTCGTACACTTCATGCGCGCGGCGGCCTCGCGCACCTTCTGAACCGCGGGCAAGAGTAGCCCGATGAGGATCGCGATGATTGCGATCACTACCAACAACTCGATCAACGTGAAGCCGCTCGCGGGCTTGTGTAGCCGGCGGGCTCGGGGGGAGAGAAAGGCGAGCATAATAGCCTCGTGGCGCAATGAGGAGAAGAGATGGCGCCGAAACACTGACCCCGACAAAAAAGTAAGGGTCAGTTAATCAGGAGACTACCTGACCGAGTCGCGTGCCGCAAGAGAATTTGGTGAAATGCGAGAAACTCCATTGCCATTTAGGTGTTACGCGCCCTTAGTGGTGGATTGGGAAGCTAATGCGGGGGTGCGTCAGGTAGACTCGAACAGGTTCACGAATGCTCGCGGTCTTGACTTCGACCCAACGGCCGCCCACTGCAAAGCAGTGGGTCTCGAATCGGGGAACGCGCGGGGCCAACCCGATGTGGTTCCACTGGGCGCGGGCCGTTTGGCACCGGCCCGCGCCCAGTGCACAGCTTGATCTCCCGGTCGTAGTGCTCGGTGGCCCGACTGAACTCGGCGAACTGCAACTGGGTCCGATCGGTCATCCCAGATCGTCGGTGGCCCAGTGCGCAGCGCCACCGCCTGGGGCGGCAATCCCGAGGACGGGGCGTGATTCGACCTCACTCCGGGGGAACGACGTACCCGTCGCGCCGGTCGCCCAGCGCGTCGAGCGCGCCCGGGGCCAGCCCGTACCGCAGGTGCCTGACGCTCCCGTCGCCGAACACCGCGTTCGCGCCGTTCGGGTGCGCGGAACCGAACTCGTAGTCCATTTCCTTGCGCTCGTCGCGCCCGAACGGGCGGGAGGTGACGGCGATGATGTCGTTGTCCCAGCCGTCCGTAAAACCCTGATCGTCGCACCAGTCGCCCGCGGCGTACCGGTCCGGGTGGAGCCGCTTCTCGCTGATGACCAGCGTGGTGCTCAACCCGTCGGTGGCGCTCGCGGTCGTGGTGCGCAACGGGTTCCGCACGATCACCCCGAAGTACGGACCGGTTTCTCCGACCGTACCCCCGGTGCCCGTTGCGGCGGCGTAGTCGCACCCCGCGCGCGGCCCGAGAGACTGAGTTACGATGGTCGGCCCGCGGCGCGACGGGCAAAAGTAAATCGGGACCGGGGTGATCGGCACGGCGGCCGGACTCCGGTGCAGCGCGCCTTGCTCGATGAACGGCAGGAGTTGGAACGCCCACCCCGCGTTCTGGGCGGGCGGGGCCGCGGGAACCCCGTTGACGTAAGTCGGCGGGTCGGCAAAAGACGTCCCACCGGTCGGGAAGTAGCCCACCGCGTCGTGGTGGCTGTGTAACGCCAAACCGATCTGCTTGAGGTTGTTGGAGCACCTGATCCGGCTCGCGGCTTCCCGGACCTTCTGCACCGCGGGCAGCAAGAGCCCGATCAGGACCGCAATGATGGCGATTACCACGAGCAGTTCAATGAGGGTAAAGGCCGTCCGGCGCATTAGCGGTGCCCCTTGGAGACAGGTGCCGATCGGTCGGCGACAGGACCGCGAACCGCCCGAACCTACCCGGCACCTCTTCGCCCCATACTAATTACTGCCATTCAAATGCGATAGTAATATCAGCGCCGGCATCGACCGGGTGGTCACGCCAGCACGTTTTTCACCACGGTGCCGTGAACGTCGGTGAGTCGGTAGTGTCGGCCCTGGTGCTTGTACGTCAGCTTCTCGTGGTCGATACCGAGCTGGTGTAGGAGCGTCGCCTGGAGGTCGTGGACGCTGACCGCGTCGGTCGCCGCGTTGTAGCCGAGTTCGTCCGTGGCCCCGAAGGTCGTGCCGCGCTTTACCCCGCCGCCGGCCATCCAGACCGTGAAGCACCGCGGGTGGTGGTCGCGCCCGTAGTCCGTGGCCGTGAGCTTGCCCTGCGAGTAGTTGGTGCGACCGAACTCGCCGCCCCACACCACCAGCGTGTCGTCGAGCATCCCTTTGCGCTTGAGGTCCGTGAGCAACCCGTAGCACGCCTGATCCACGTCCTTGCACTGTCGGCGGATCGCCCCGGGCAGGTTACCGTGCTGGTCCCAGCCGGGGTGATAGAGCTGGATGAACCGCACGTTCCGCTCCGCGAGCCGGCGGGCCAGCAGGCAGTTCGCCGCGAACGTGCCGGGCGTCTTTGCGTCCTCGCCGTACAGCTCGAACGTCTCCCTCGGTTCTTTGCGCGTGTCGATCACGTCGGGCACGCTCGTTTGCATGCGGAACGCCATCTCGTACTGCGCGATGCGCCCGGATACCTCCGGATCGCCGAGATCGTCAGCTTGGAGTTGCTGGAGTTCAGCCAGTCGATCGAGGGCGAGCTTTCGTCCGCCCTCTGTGACGCCCGGCGGGTTGTCGAGGTACAGCACCGGCGCGCCGCCGCTGCGGAATTGCACCCCCGCGTGGGCGCTCGGCAGGAACCCGTTGCCCCACAAGCGCGAGTACAGGGGCTGATCGATGCGGTCCTTCGAGATAAGCACCACGAACGCGGGGAGGTTCGCGTTCGCGCTGCCCAGACCGTAACTGAGCCACGAACCCATGCTAGGCCGGCCCGCGAGCTGGTGCCCCGTCTGGAAAAACGTGATCGCGGGGTCGTGGTTGATGTGTTCCGTGTGAACCGACTTGATGAAACACAGTTCGTCGGCGACCTTCGCGGTCCACGGCAGCAGTTCACTCACGGTCGCTCCGCTCTGGCCGTGCTTCGCGAACTTGAAGACCGATCCGGCCATCGGCAGCGTGGCCTGGTGCGCGGTCATCCCGGTGACGCGCTGCCCCCCGCGAACCGAATCGGGCAAGTCCTGACCGTTAAGCTCGTTGAGTTTCGGTTTGTGGTCAAACAGGTCGAGCTGACTCGGCCCGCCGCTCATGAACAGGTAGATGATGCGCTTGGCCTTTGGCGCGTGGTGCGGCTTGTCGAGAACGCCCGCGAACGGGTCGGGCTTCTTCGCGTCCGCGGCGCGGAGCAACTCGGCGAAGGCGACGCCACCCAAACCCAGCGCGGACCGCGTGAGGAAGGATCGACGGTTAGGAAGAGAAAACATGATCGGCTCCCAATACCGCTCGTGTGTCGTTACCGGCGCATCACTGCTTCGTCGTGGTTGAACAGCACGTTCGCCAGCACCGTGGCGGCTGCGAGGTCCGCAACGGGTAGCATCACGTCAACGGGCTTCTCCCCGACGCCGAGTAGCTTCTTCGCCGCGGTCGTGTCTTTCTCGAAGAGTGCCTTCTGCTCCGCGAACAGTTTCGCCAGAACCGCGCGCTCCTTGTCGCTCGGCGTGCGGCCCGTCACGAGGCGGAACGTCCACGCTGAGCGCTCCTCCGCAGTCGCCCCGCCCTCCTTCAGCGCCCGCTGACCGACGAACCGCGCGGCCTCCACGAACTGGACGTCGTTGAGCAGCACGAGCGCCTGGAGCGGCGTACTCGTACTCTGCCGCTTCACGGAACAGACGCTCCGGTCGGCTGCGTCGAACGTCGTCATGGACGGAGGGGGCACGGTACGCTTCCAGAACGTGTACAGGCTGCGGCGGTACAAGTCGTCCCCCCTACTCTGCTCGTAACGCGGCCGGCCCATCGCGATCTCCTCCCACAGTCCCGCGGGCTGGTACGGCCGGACGCTCGGTCCACCGAGTTTCTCCGCGAGTAGCCCGCTCGACGCGAGCGCCTGGTCGCGGAGCATTTCAGCCGTGAGCCGCTTCACCGGACCCCGCGCGAGTAGTTCGTTGTGCGGGTCGCGTGCCAGAACATCGGGCGCTGTTTTTGACGACTGGCAGTAGGTGGCCGACAGCGCCATCATTTTGAGGAGCCGCTTCTGGTCCCAACCGGTGCGGACGAACTCGCGGGCCAGCCAGTCGAGCAATTCGGGATGCGTGGGGCGGGCACCCTGGGTACCGAAGTTGTCCGCGGTTTCGACCAGCCCGCGCCCGAACATCAGTTGCCACGAGCGGTTCACCGTGACGCGGGCCATGAGCGGGTTTTCAGGGTCCGTGAGCCACTTCGTCAGCCCAAGGCGGTTCCGCGGCGCGCCTTTTGGGAACGGCGGCAGTACCTTCGGCGTGTCCGCGGTCACCTTTTCGCCGAGGGAGTCGTAAGCCCCGCGCTTGAGGACGTGTGCGGGTTTCGGTACCGGCATCTCGTCCATCACCATGATTTCGGTGATCGGGTTGACGAACGCGGTGTACGCCTTCCGCGCCGCGCGAAGTTCTTCCGCGGCCTTCTTCGATGGCTCGTGAATCGCGGAAGCGAAATACTCGAAAAGGGCCTCGTCGCCCGGCTCGCTGATGATTTCGGCGGCCGTCAGAGCACGGTTGTAAACGCGGAACTCGTCAACCAGACCGCCCTTGAAGCCGTTGTCGCGGAAGCGGTAGCCGACCGCGAGGTTCGGTTCACCGCCGTAGGTGATGTCCTTGGTCAACTTGTCGCGGATCGCATCCACTTCGAGCGGTTTGCCGTCGAGGTACAGCTTCACGCCGGCCGCGGTACTGGACCCGTCGTAGGTCGCGGTAATGTGCGCCCACGCGCCCGTGGGGATCGCGGTCTTGCTCCGCACCTTCAGCGAGTTGCCGGGCCACATATGGTGCAGCCCGAATGCGACTTTCCCGTCTTCCAACAGGAGTTCGTACCCGCGGCTGCCGGCGTCGATCGGCGCCTGGCTGTGGTGAACCAGCACCGCACGCGGTGTCGGTGCCGGTGCCCTCACCCAGAGGCTCAAGGTGAACGGATCGTCGCGGGTGAAGTGCCCGACGCCGGGGAACGTGAACCCGTTTTCGCCGGTGAGTTCGACCGCTTGGCCGAACTTTCCGGGCGCCAGTTTCGGCCCCTCGACGGCGCTCCCCGGTGTCTTCGCGTCTGCCCCGTTCTCGACTTTACCGGCCTTGATGTCGTCGAACGAGTACGACCCGACCAGTCCCGGCACGTCGAGTTTCGCCGGGCGCTTCCACTTCGCGAACTCGGCCCGTGCGACCCCGCGAGCCTTCACCAGAGCGTCTCGTTTCGCTCCAACTGCGGCACGCAATTCGGCCAATTTCGTGTCCTGGGCCTCGGTGGTGAGCAGGAGGGCCGGTACCGGCGTGGCCGCGGTAAAGTAACTCGTCTGGCCGCTCTCGTCGATGTTCTGGAAGAACGCGAACAGCGAATAGTAGTCCTTTTGCGAGACGGGATCGAACTTGTGGTCGTGGCACCGGCTGCACTCGAGCGTCAGTCCGAGGAACGCGGTTCCGAACGTGGTCGTGCGGTCGTTCACGTAGGCCACGCGGAACTCTTCTTCGACGATCCCGCCCTCCTCGTTCTGCATGTGCAACCGGTTGAACGCGGTCGCTAGGCGCTGGTCCTTGGTGGCATTGGGGAGCAGGTCGCCGGCGAGTTGCCAGGTGACAAAATCGTTGAACGGCAGGTTGCGGTTGTACGCGGAGATGACCCAGTCGCGGTACGGCCATACGGGGCGCGCGCGGTCCATCTGGTAGCCGTGCGTGTCGGCGAAGCGGGCGATATCGAGCCACTCGCCAGCCATCCGCTCGCCGTACCGGGGGGAGGCCAGGAGCCGGTCCACGACCTTCTCGTAAGCATTTGGCCCATCGTCCTTCAGAAAGGCGTCGAGCTCCGCGATGGTTGGAGGTAATCCGGTGAGGTCGAAGGTGACACGGCGCAGTAACCGCTCCTCGTCCGCAGGGGCCGCGGGGTTCAGGCCCTCGCGCGCGAGCCGGGACAGCACGAATGCGTCGATCGGGTTCGTGACCCGCTGCGGGTTCTTCAGCCCGATCGGGACTTCCGGTTTCGTCACCGGGTCGAAGGCCCAGTGCGTGGACCACTTCGCGCCCTGTTCCACCCAGCGCGTGAGCGCGTCGATCTGCTGGGCCGAGAGTTTCGTAATAACTTCGTATAGCATACATTATACGAAGTTAGGGTCGGTGCTCGTGATGCGCTCGACGAGAGAACTTTCCTTCGGCTTGCCGGGAACGATGACGCCGCGATCAAAGGGCGAGGCTTTGTCATCGAGGCGGAGTTTCGCCTTGCGCGAGTTCGCGTCCGGGCCGTGGCACTGGAAGCAGTAGTCCGAGAGCACCGGGAGCACGTCGCGACTGAAATCGACCGGGGTCGGCTCGGCCGCCTGAGCAACGGGGGCGAGTGCGAGCACCAGCACGAGACACGCGATTCGGAGCATGGGGCATCCCGGCGGCACAACGGAGAGGGAGCGCGACGTTATTGTGCGGGCGTTCGGCGCGGGCGCGGACCTATCCGGCCCGCGCCCGCTCAGGCGAGAATCTGGTCCACGACTTCGCCGTGAACGTCCGTTAGGCGGAAATCGCGCCCCGCGTGGCGGTAGGTGAGGCGCGTATGGTCCAGCCCCAGCAAGTGCAAAATGGTGGCGTGCAGGTCATGGACGTGGACCTTGTCCTCTGCGGCGAAGTAGCCGTAGTCGTCGGTCGCGCCGTGCGAGAACCCGGCCTTTACGCCGCCGCCCGCGAGGAACATCGTGAACCCGTGCGGATTGTGGTCGCGCCCGTCCTTCCCCTGCGCGACCGGCGTGCGCCCGAACTCGCCGCCCCACACCACCAGCGTGTCCTTCAGCAGCCCGCGGCGATTGAGATCGGTGAGCAGCCCCGCGATCGGCTTGTCTACCTCGCGGGCGTTGGTCGTGTGGTCCTTCTTGAGGTTCTCGTGCTGGTCCCACTTGTAGCTGTGGGTACACTGCACGAACCGCACCCCGGCTTCCGCGAACCGGCGGGCCATCAGACACTGTCGGCCGAAGTTCTCCGTCACCTTATCGTCGATGCCGTACAGTTTGTGCGTCTCCGCGGACTCCTTCGACAGATCTTGCACCGCGGGAACCGTGTTCTGCATGCGGAACGCCATCTCGAACGACTGGATGCGCCCCTCCGTGGCCGCGTCCGCCCCTGTCGCGCGCTCGCGGTCGAGGTCCGCGAGCAGATCGAGTTCCAACCGCTGTTGCCCGGGCGCCGTGGTGCCCCTCACGAACGGCACCGTCACCTGGCTCGCCGCGGTGCTGGCGTTCCCGAGCGGGGTGGCCTGGTACGCGGCCGGGAGGAACGCGGACGAATAGTTGTTCACCCCGCCGTGCGTGAGGGTGGGGCAAATCGTGACATAACCGGGCAGGTCGCGGTTCTCGGTGCCGAGGCCGTATGTGACCCAGGAACCCATGCTCGGCCGCACGAAGGTGTCCGAGCCGGTGTGGAGTTCGAGTAGAGCCCCGCCGTGCCGCGAGTTCGACCCGTGCATCGATTTGATGAAGCACAGGTCGTCCGCGCGCCCGGCGACGTGCGGGAACAGTTCCGACGCCCACGCCCCGCTCTGCCCGTACTGCTTGAACGCGAACGGCGACTTCAGCAGGTTCCCGGTCGCGCTCGACACGACCCGCGGTTTGGCGAACGGGAGCGGCTTGCCGTCGTCGGTCGCCAGCTTCGGTTTGTAGTCGAAGGTGTCGATCTGCGACGGGCCGCCGTGCATGAACAAAAAGATCACGCGCTTCGCCCGGGCCGCGAAGTGCGGTGCTTTCGGGGCGAGCGGGTCGCGTGCCCCCACCGCGCGGGGCGGAGGAGCTGGCTCAGAAGCCGAGAGCAGGTCGGTCAGTGCGAGCCACCCGAACCCGAGCGCGCTGGTCCGCAGAAGCTCGCGGCGGTTCCGTTGGAACATCACGGTCACTCCACGAACACGAACTCGTTGGACGCCAGTAGGACGCGGCACAGCCCGCGCCACACCCGGAGCTGGCCCCCCTCAGTGGCTGGGCCGGCTGTTTCTTCTGATTTTTGGAGGTACGCGAGCACCCGCGCCTCTTCTCGAGTGGTCGGGGGGCGACCGTATACCCGCCGGTAAGCCTCGTGAACGCGGGCCGCGTCGGTGCCCCGAACCGCCAGAACCACCTTCGCGAACGCTTCGGCGGCCTGGTCCGCCAGCGCGCTGTTGAGCATGAACAGCGATTGTGTTGGGATCGTGGTCGCGGTCCGCTGGCCGTTGGGGACCGACGGGTCGGGGAAGTCGAGCGTCTGGAATACGTCGTAAACGGCGCTACGGACGACCGGCAGATAGACAGAGCGCCGGGTGTGTGCATAGCCCTCGTAGTTGCGGTTCCCGGTGCCGGTAACGTACTGCCGCGGGGTCGCCTTCAAAAGCGTACCGCCGACCGTCCGGTCGAGCAACCCAGAGACAGCGAGCATACCGTCTCGCACTTCTTCCGCGTCCAATCGGCGCCGGGTGAAGTGCGAGAGCAGCTTGTTGTCCGGGTCTTTCTGGAGCGCTGCGGGTTCCGCTTGGGAACTCATTCGGTACGCGGCCGAGGTGACGATGAGCCGGTGCATGTGCTTGACGGACCACTTCGCCCCGACGAATTCCGCCGCGAGCCAGTCGAGCAGTTCGGGGTGCGTGGGGCGGTCGCCGAGCCGACCGAAGTTATCCGTCGAACGCACCAGTCCGGCCCCGAAGTGCCCGGCCCAGATGCGGTTCACCATGACCCGCGCGGTGAGCGGGTGATCGGGGCGCGTGAGCCAATCCGCGAGTTCCCGGCGCCCGCTCCGGTCGGTGCCGAGTGGTAGCGGGGTACCTCCGGCCATGATTTGGGGGAACCGACGCGGGGCGGCCGCGCCGAGTGTGGTGTGGTTCCCTCGAAGGTGGACGCGCAAATTCTCGCCCTTCATGTCTTCGACGGCCATAACCTCGTCCACCGGCGGCTTCGCCTTTTCGGTGGCGGCGAGTTTCTCCCGGAGGCGCTTGAGTTCGTCCGCGTGCGCGCCTTGGGTGTCCGCGTCCAGTTCGGGCGAGTCGCGGAACGGTCCGTCGACGGCCGTGACGAGCGCGTCGAGGTCCGCACCGGTCGGCGACTTGCCCTCGCGTTTCGCGATCACGTCCACCCACTCGCGCAAGACCGAAGTTAATAGTTTCCGGTCTGCGGCAGCGCGCTCCACGGGCAGAGGGGCAGTGGCCACCTGTTCGGCCGTCATCGGGAGCAGGGCGAACTTGTCCAGGTGCGGGACCGGGCCGTTCCGCTCGAACCGAACGACCGCTTTGCCGGCAGGAAGCGTGACGACCGCTTCGGCCGCCCACGTCTGCGTGTCGGGGTTCCACGAACCGGTCTTCGTCCCGCACGCTTCGCCCGCGACGAGCCGGCCGTTGACCAGAATTCGCACCGGTCGGCGGTCCGCGGCCGCGTATCGAACCGCGATCTGGTACGCCCCCTCTTTCGGAATGTCGAGGTCGTACTCCGCGTAGTTCGGGATCGGCCCTGCGTTAATGACGACGCCGATGCCCGCGCCGTACCCGTCCGTTAGTTTGAGGACGTTCCCGCGGGCGAACGCTTCCGACTCGACCAGCAGGGCGCCCGCGGGCGGGTTCTTGCCGGGGTCGGCCGCGACGAGCTTCAGCGCCCCGCGCCGGCGGTACACCTCGACCGCTGCGACCGCGTACTCGGCCGCGTGCTTTTTCTCCTCCGTCAGTCGCGCGGCGGTCGTGGCCCGGGCGCGGGCCTCTGCCGCGCTCACTTTGGCGCGGGCCGCGGCCACTGCCTTCTCGTGGGTGGCGAGTGCCGCAATAGAACTAGCGGTCCCGATCGGGCGCTCGTTCCACGCGGCCACCACGGTGTGGTTCCGCATCGTCTTCGTCGAGTAGAAAATACCCGCCAAGCCGTAGTAGTCACTCGCGGTGATCGGGTCGAACTTGTGGTCGTGGCACCGGGCACAGCCGAGCGTGAGACCCATGAACGCCTGGCCGAGCGCGTCGAGCTGCTCGTCGATGATGTCCATCCGCATCTTGGCCGGGTCGTCCTCGGCGAGCATCTTCGGCCCGATGACGAGGAACCCGGTGGCAGTGAGCCGATCGGCGCGCTCGGCGTCGGTCCCACCGGGGACCAGGTCGCCGGCAATCTGATCGCGGACGAACTGGTCATACGGTTTGTCAGTGTTGAAGCTCTTGATGACCCAGTCGCGGTACCGCCAGGCGTTCACATACGCGAGGTTCTCGTCCATCCCGTTGCTGTCCGCGTACCGGGCCACGTCGAGCCACCGGCGCCCCCACTTCTCGCCGTAGGCCGGCGACGCGAGCAGGCGCGTGACCACCTTCTCGTAAGCATCGGGCGCGGAGTCCTTCAGGAACGTGTCCACTTCTTCCGGTGTCGGCGGTAGCCCGGTCAGGTCGAACGTGACGCGCCGGAGCAGGACGCGCCTGTCGACGGGCGGCGCGAACGACAGCCCGGTGCCGCTCAACTTCGCGAGCAGGAATCGGTCGATTTCGTTTCGGATCTCGGATTTCGGCCCTCGGATTTCCGGCACGGAGGGGCGGCGCACCGGTTGGAACGCCCAGAACGCCTTTTCTTCCGACGTGAACGTCCGCTCCACAGTTTTGGGAGCCACGGTGGGCGCCCCGGAATCGGGCCACGGTGCCCCTGCCTGGACCCACTCTTTAATTGCAGCAATTTCCGCCACGGGGAGTTTCGCCTTCGGCGGCATCTTCAGTTCGCCGTCGTGCGCGAGCGTGCGAAGGAGCAACCCCTCGTCGGGCTTCCCGGGCACGAGGGCCGCGCCGCGCTCGCCGCCGGCGAGGAGCGCCGCGCGCGAATCGACCCGCAGCCCGCCCTTTTGCTTCTCCGGGCCGTGGCACGCGACGCACTTCTCGACCAGTACCGGCCGCACTTTCTTCTCGAAGTGCGCGTCCGGCGGCGCGGCGAGCCCGGTCGCGTCAGAGCCGGCCAAGACGAAAGCCACGAACGCAAAGCGAAGCGTGGACAAGGGCCGTCTCCGAGCAGGTGGGGGTGGCGGGTGGGCAAGCGAGCAGTGGAATCAGTCTACCCGCGGGCGCGCCCGTTCAAAAGCCCCTATCCAGCAGTTCCTTGAGATGGAGACATGTTGAGTTCGTTAATAGGTTTGGCAGAAGCCCGAGGGATTCTCAGACTTCTGCGAGCACGTGCCGGTCCCCGGTGAATCGGGCCGTGATACGCAGTTCGATCTGCGGCAATCGACCTTCGTGAGCCCGAGCTCAGATTTCGTAGCCCGAGCGGTACCGCGGATCTCGGGATAACGCCGGTGCTGAAGTTGACGGGTACGTTACGGTCTAGATTCCGCTCGGCGACCGGCTGGAACGGTCCGTGCGGTGCTCGCGTTAGGTGCCGACTACTGCGGGCGCGATTCGCCCGCGCCCGTGAGTTCAAGCAGTGGAAGGGCGTGCGAAGTGCGGCCGATCTCGATGCGGCTACTCGTCGTCTCCAGGTTCGCGTAACACGTCCCGTCTGCCATGAGGTTCCAACTCCGGCAGACGCCGTTCGCGCGCTCCCAAAACACGCTCGGTTCGGTGTACGCGGCAACGGTCAGTTCCTTCCCGCGCCAGTGGAACCGATAAACGGGCGAACCCCACGGCAGTTCGCTAACCTTCTCCGCGCCGTTGTTGTTGAGGAACTCGGTCACCAGACTCAACGGCACCTGCTGGTCCGCGGACCACGAGTTGTAGGCGCTGTCGTGATAAACGGATTCGTTGCTGGCCGCGACGTAGAGTTCCTTGAAGCAGATCTCATCGCCGCCCGTTTCAACGACCCACGTTAAGTAATCCCGCAACGTGCGCTCGTCCGAAACGCCCGCTTTTTGCAGCACGCACACCCACCGGAGCGCCAACCCGGGCCACTCGTTGCGGTGCGCCTGCCACGCTTGCGCAACGCGCTCCGAGTGCGTTTCCAGGTGCATGATTTCGGCGTTGCGGTCGTGACTATGGCGCGAAAGAGCGAGCACCGTTAGCCCGTTCGCGTGGTAGTCGCGAAGAGTGCGTAACCGGTCGGCCGAGTCCGCGTGCCCGAGTTTGTAGCCGTTAGTAATCATCACGATCTTGCGGAAGTGCTTCGCGCCGACACGCATGATTTCCAGCAATTTGTGATGAGCAAGTAATATCGGTTCGCCACCGCCGGTAATCACGAGGCGCTCCGCCCCTCGCGCACGACTCTCCGCGCACGCGGCTTCCAGGCGCGGTAGCACGAGCCGGCCCTGGTCCTGCTCATCGGAAATCGACGAATGCGAGAAGCAGAAGTCGCACTTCGCCTGGCACGCACTGGCAATCGGCAGCACCGAGAGCGAGCGCGGGTTCACGTCACCCCAAGCGCAGAGGTTCCCGTTCAGTTCCAGTGACGTCGCGAGGGCGTCTTCGATGCGAAGTTCGGTCAGCGTGTCGTCCAAGAGCCGCTCAACGCGGACATAATTCTGCTCGATGTACTCACCCAACCCGGTGCGCGCGTTGGCGCGGAGTTCGTGACGCGCGACGCGCGTGTGAAGCACGATCGCACGGTCGCGTGCGGTCGTCTTTTGGAGCAAGCGCCTCACCTTGGCGAACCCGATGTCGAGTTGATCGTTCGCGAGCAGGTAGAACCGCTCGGGGTACGTGGATTCCGGGATGTTCGCCTTGCTGTAGGTGCGCGAATACTTGTCGTACCCGCGTGCGAAATTCGACAGCGCGGTGACATGATACCGGTCCACAACTTCGGTTTCCGCGCCCGCGTTGGTCTCGTGGAGGCACGAAACGATGGAGAGCGTGTTGCTCGTCCCGTACACGTCGCCCGGCACAGCCAGCACGCCGCGCTCCAGCAGTTCCGTTTGCGGCACGTTGACAACAGACAGATACCCCGATTCGGGCGGCATCCAGTTCGCGTCGAACGCACGAATGTTCGCCGCAAGCCGCTCCCACCGCGAGCGGAAAATCGAGCGCTGCGTTCGCGGGAAACGCCTGTACCGCGTGAGCAGCACCTTCGCTTGGTCCGATTCGCGTGTATCCGCGGAAGGTAGTGCGAAGCGCTCGGGAGCGACCACGAACCCGGACACGAGCGGCGCCAGATGGCTCTTCGACAGGGAGTAACAGACGATGACCTGGTTCGTGTCGATGAGTGGCTGAAGGCGTGCAGAGTTGGCGTAGTCGTAAACGCGGTCGATCACCAGAAGCCGGTTCGCGTCCGCGCTCAGCCACCGGAGCAGCACCGATATCTCGTGCTCGGTCAGGTCGCGGCCGAGCGGCGTGTGCGGGGCCGTGAGGAGCACGGTGTTCGTGCGGAAGGCACGTTCGATGTCAAATTCGGGGAGCGTCGGGTACGTCTCGATTCGCGCCCCGGCCTTCTGCGCGATCATCAGATAGACCGGGTACACGTCCGCGGGCACCGAAATCACGCGATCGTTCAGCGGGCCGGCGAAAAGCTTGAAAAGCGAGTCACGCACGCCGACCGAGCGGAAACTGTGCGTGAACCAGACGTTGAGGTATTTGCGCCAGGCGTGTTCGAGTGTGATTTCCGGCGGAGATGTGAAATCGAAGT
This sequence comes from Gemmata massiliana, assembly GCA_000531095.1. Classification (GTDB taxonomy): domain Bacteria; phylum Planctomycetota; class Planctomycetia; order Gemmatales; family Gemmataceae; genus Gemmata; species Gemmata massiliana. The sequence goes on from HG799468.1 coordinate 86,679, forward strand.
CGCGTGCGATGGCTTTGACGGGGTTCAAACATTCCAGTCGTAGTAACCCCGGTTGCCGCGCAAGGGCACCAGCAGCAAACGCCTTGAACGCCACGAACGCGGGGCTGACTTCGCGTGTGAGTTCGGACACGGTTGGCTCTTTCTGAAATGGGCTCGAACACATTCCGCACGAAATGACACGCCACCCCACTTGCGGGTTCGTGGTCACAGATAAGACGCGGCCCGTGGTACCGGGTTTCACGCCCTGCCCCAACACCAGCGCCGGAGCGAGACAAAGGCTCTGGCCCGCGGTTCCGCTTCGGGGTACCGTGGCAACTCTTCCGGCCACACGGCCGTTCTCCACCCCGCCTCGGTGCCCTCATGCTGCGACACGCCGCCGTTCTCGTCACGTTACTCGTGTTCGCGACCACAGCCCTGACCCGCGAGCCGATCCCGGACCGGCTCGTCGTGCTGACGTTCGACGACGCGAGCAAGTCACACTACACGGTCGCCCGACCGCTCCTGATGAAGCACAAGTTCGGCGCGACGTTCTTCGTGACAGAAGGGTGGGACTTCGCCACGAATCAAAAGGACTACATGACCTGGGGCGAGATCGCGCAGTTGCACAAGGACGGCTTCGAGATCGGCAACCACACGATCGACCACAAGAGCGTGACCGATAAGACGATTCGCGACCTGCCGGCCCAAATTAAAGCCATTAACGCCCGCTGCAAGCAACACGGCATCCCACAGCCGGTCAGCTTCGCGTACCCGGGCAACGCGATCACAAAGGACGCGCTCCCGGTTCTGAAAGACCTCGGGATCAGGTTCGCGCGCCGCGGGGGCGCGCCCGAGCACCCGTACAAGGACGGGCGCGGGTTCGCCTACCAACCGGGACTCGACCACCCGCTGCTCGTCCCCACCGCCGGCGACGCCCGCCCGAACTGGACGCTCGACGACCTCAAACTCGCCGTGGCGCAGGCCAAGCACGGCAAGATCGCGGTGCTGCAATTTCACGGCGTACCGGACACGGCCCACGATTGGGTGACCACGAAGAAAGAGCAGTTCGAGGCGTTCGTGAAGTACCTCGCGGACGAGAAGTTCACCGTCATCGCGATGCGCGATCTGGCGAAGTTCGTCGACCCCGAAGTCGCGCCGTCGGACCCGTTCGGGGTGATCGAGGACCGCAAGAAGCTCGTCGAAGCAAAACGCGACGGGAGCACCGGCCGCCCGACCAAAAGCGACGACGAACTCCGCTGTTGGTTGGACAACGCGCTGGTTCAGCACCGTTTCACCGCCACCGAAACGGGGGCCGCATTGGATCTCACCGCCGACGAAGTAACTGCGGCGGCCAAGCGCCTCGGCATCGACCCAGCAAAGCGTCCCGAGCGGAAGCCCGGCGACGCGCTCGGGACGCTGCCGTACCCCGGTGGGCGCCACCCGCGCATCGGCTTCCGCGACGGTGCGATTCGCCCCCAGCGCGAAACAAAGGTGAGCGTGTTCGCACCGTGGAGCGACGGCGGCTACGCGGTCGCGGACGTGCCCGAAGCGGTGTGGTTCGAGCCGACACCGAAGAAGCCCGAACTGCTCTACCTCGCGCACACGCATGTGCCGACCACTTGGGACCGGCAGAAGATCGCGCTCGATCCCCTGGAATGGACCCGCAGCAAAGACGGGGCACTCGCGCTCGAGCGCCCGCTGCCGAACAAGGTCACGCTCGCGTCGAAAGTGGTGCCCGGCAAAGACGGGGTGCGAATGGAGTTTCGCGTTACGAACGGCACCGACCAAACGCTGACCGGATTGCGGGTGCAGATGTGCGTGATGCTCGCGGGGCTGACCGGGTTCGACAAGCAAACGAACGACAATAAGGTGTTCGCGCCCCCGTTCGCCGCGTGCAAGGACGCCACTGGCAAGCGCTGGGTGATTACCGGCTGGGAGCGGTGCGGGCGCGCGTGGGGCAACGCACCGTGCCCGTGCCTGCACGCCGACCCGGTGGTGGAGGACTGCCCGCCAGGGCAGACAAAAGCCGTCCGCGGGTGGCTGTCCTTCTACGAGGGCACGGACATCGACACCGAGTTGAAGCGTTTGAAGGCGGTCGCGTTCCCGTGAGTAGTCACGGAACCGTTGTCGCCCGCCGCTGCTCGTACCGAGTGGTCAGCTCTGCGGCCAACCGCGAGATGTGTGCCCTGCCCTTCGCGGGTCCGTCTTCGAGTTTCTCCAGCAAGCCCACTGGAATTGCACTTACGCCCGCGAACGCCCCGACCAGAGAACCAGCCATTGCCGCAACCGTGTCCGTGTCGTCGCCCAGACCGATTGCCCGAGCAATTGCCATCTCGAAGTCGCTCGGAGTAGCCGCAAAGCACGCGATCGCCGTAACGACCGAGCGGTGCGCGTGCAGCGTGCTCCCCAACCCCGACAGCGAATCACCCGGCTTCAACTTCGCGGCCATCGAAATGTGCCAGCGGAACTCTTCGGTGGTCGCGCGGGCAAGCAACTCGCGGTAGAATAGCTTGCGATTAAAGGTGGTCGTGTGCAGCGCCAGTGCGGTCGCGTGGGCGAGCACCTGTGCGCCCTCGATACCGAGCAGGTGCGCGTGTGTCGGCAGTGCGGAGAGCCGCGCCTGCTCTCTCAACTCGTCCACACTGTCTGCAAACAGCAACCCGACCGGGGCGACGCGCATCGCGGCTCCGTTACCGAACGAGCCGCCGGGGAAAATGTTCGACGCGAGTGTGCGGTAGTCTTCGCCGCGTGCCATTGCTTCGATGACGCGCCGCGCGCCCTGACCGTACCCGCGTTCCGGGTGATAGTTCTCCGCGAACGCCCGACACAGTCGCATTTCGTCAATGCGACCACACTCGACGAGCGTTTCCGCCACGCCGATCATCATTTCGGTGTCGTCGGTGTAAAAGAGTGCGTCGCCGGACGGGTTCGTGACGAGCTTATCGGGCGTGCCGAACTGGAAGAAGATGTCCGCGTGCGTCAGCCCCTCGTAGGGCGCGCCGACCGCGTCCCCGACGGCCAAGCCGAGCAAGCACCCGGCGAAGCGGTCGGCGACAGAAGCGTGGCTCTCCCAGACTTTCATGACGGCGCACCAAAAGAAGCGAACGGCCGGCGCGAGCGGCTGGTGAGGGCGTTACGCATCTGCGCGAGCCCTTCTCACCAGCCGGCTCGCGCCGGCCGTTCGCCAAACAGTGGGTCGCTCGCGCTTACTTCGCGGCCGGAGCGGGTTTGGTCGCGGCGGCGCGGAGGCGCTTCACGAGGCGCGACTTGAGCCGGGCGGCCTTGTTCTTGTGGATGTACCCCTTGGTCGCGGCGCGGTCGAGCATCGCCTGCGTCGACTTGACCTCGGTCGCCGACTTGGTCGCGTCGGTGCCGATGATGGCGGCGGCGACTTCCTTGCGCTGGCCCTTGAGTTTCTTGGCCGCGGCCCGGTTCTGGCGGCGGCGCTTTTCAGATTTGCGGAGGCGCTTCCACGCGCTGGCTGTGTGAGGCATGTCTCGTGTTACTCGCTAATCGGGTGATATTGGATCACCCGTTCGGGCGCCCGTCATTATAACGGGCGCCGAACGGGTACGTGATTTTACAAGGCCACCGCGCCGACTTTGAAGCGAACGAACCGCACCGGTTCCAGACCGGCCTTCTTCAGTGCGGCGCCGACGCTCGTGTTCGGGTATTTGCCCGCGTTCGCCATCGGCTGTTCGCTCAGCACGATTTCGGACAGACGGGTGCGGAGCTTGCCCTCGGCGATCTTCTCCAAGATGTTCGCGGGCTTGCCGTTATTCTTCGGGTCGGCGTCCATGTCCGCCTTGACGAGGCCCTTTTCCTTTTCGACCACATCGGACGGAACGTCCGTGGTGATCGCATACGGCGGGTTCAGGGCCGCGATGTGAGCCGCCACGTCGCGGAGCAGTTCGTCGTTTGCCGCAGCGCCCTTGCACTCGAGCAGCACGCCGACGGTGCCGTCGTGGTGAACGTAGCCGCCGTAAACGCCGCCCTCGAGCCGCTGGAAGCGGTGCAGCACCATCTTCTCGCGGATCACGCCAACGACGTCGTTAATGCGGTCCTGGACGGTGCCCTTCCCGCCGAACGGTTCGACGAGCAGCGCGGGCGCGTCCGCGGCTTTGCTGCCCGCGGCGGCCTTCGCGAGGTCGTTGGCCAGCGCGATGAACTGGTCGCTCTTGGCCGACGGCGCGCTCTCGCACCGCATTTCGACGATCGCGGCCACTTTCGCGGCGTTGTCGACGGACACCCCGATCCGCCCCTCGGCGGTCTCGTTGCCCTCGCGCTTCGCGGTCATCTTCGAGTTCTGCTTCTGCAGCCAGACAATTGCCGCGTCCATGTCCCCGGCGCTTTCGTCCAGCGCCTGCTTGCACAGGCCCATCGGCTGGTCGGTCCGGTCCCGGAGCTGCTTAACCATCAGCGGCGTTACGGCTGGCATAACTCTCTCCCAAAGTTCCGAGTTGCAGGTTCTCAGTACCAAGTTATCCACGCGACCCGCGACCGTCCCGCCCTCTGAGCAAACAGGGGGCAGCGGAATTCGGGTAGCGTGGAGGGAACTAAGAACTCAATGTGTTTAGACGGCGCCGGCGGGAGCGGGGTTCGACTCCGGAGCGGGCGGGGCCGGCGGCGCGGGCGGCTTCGGCTGCTGCACGCGGGTCTTCTGGATGCCCTGTTGTTCCGGCGGCAGCGCGGCGCGCCCTTCGAGGCAGGCGTCGGCGAGCTTCGCCAGAATCACCTCGATGGAGCGGATGCTGTCGTCGTTGCCGGGGATGGGCAGGTCGACCGGGTCCGGGTCGCTGTCGGTGTCGATGAGCGCGATGGTGGTGACCCCCATCCGCTTGGCTTCCTTCACCGCGATGTGTTCCTTGTTCGGGCCGACGATGACCAGCGCGTCGGGCGGCTTGATCATGTCGCGGATGCCCATCAGGTTGCGGCGGATCTTGAGCAGTTCGCGGCTCAAGGTCGAGATCATCTTCTTGGAGTGCGTGAGGATGTCCGCGGTGTCGGGCGCGAGGGCCGGGTCGAGCTTGCCCGCGTCGGTCATCAGCGAGGCGATGTGCGCGTTGAGGTCCACGCGGTTCGGGTTCTCCCCCTGGGGGAGCCACATGGCTTCGAGCTCTTGAAGGCGCTTCAGGCGGTTGCGGATCGTGCGGTAGTTCGTGAGAGTGCCACCGAGCCAGCGCTCGCTGACGAACGGCATCCCGCACCGGGACGCTTCCTTCTCGACGATTTCCTTGGCCTGGCGCTTCGTGCCGACGAACATCACCAGCCCACCGCGGGCCACCACCTGGTTCAGGTAGCGGTACGCACGCAGGAGGCCGCGGACGGTCTCGCGCAGGTCAATAATGTGAATCAGGTTCCGCTTGCCGTAGATGTACGGCCGCATCTTCGGGTTCCACCGGCTGGCCCGGTGCCCGTAATGGACGCCCGCTTCCAGAAGCACTTTCACGTCTACGAGAGCCACGAGAACTCCTTCGAGGACACCGCACAGATCACGCACATGTTTGGCATGACGAGGCACATCCCCCAACTGAGAAAAGATTCGCCCCCAACACGATTTCTGGGGCGGTTAATAGGTTCCAATATGCCCGAAATCACGGGCGCGGGAACCCAGAAGGTAGTAATATAATCCTCGGCGAAATATCGGCCAACCCAGTTCTCGGCTTTCTTCGTACCGATGTTAGCGCAACGCGCTCGACCGAGGCTGATTCCCGTTCTGGACGTGATGAACGGGCACGTCGTCCGCGCACGCGGCGGGGTGCGCGAGAACTATCGCCCGATCGCGTGCCCCTTTTCCGGGAGCCGTGAACCCACGGACGTCGCCCAGGCCGTTCTGAAACTCGCAAACGCCAACGAGTTGTACATCGCGGACCTCGACGCGATCACCGAGAAGCGGTCCGTTTCCCGCGCCACACAGAACATCTTAAACCAGTGCCCCGTACCGACTTGGTTAGACGCCGGGATCGGGCGCACAGACGTTCTTGATTTCCCCGAAGCTCCCCACCTCCGGCCCGTGGTCGGGTTTGAAACCTGCCACAAGCCCGAGATTCTTCTGGAAACACTCATCGAACCCCTGCGCCGACCGGTCGCATTTTCTCTCGACCTCAAGGGCGGGCGATTGTTGGGCAACTGGCGCGCCTGGAAGCTGAAAAACGACCGAGATGTGATACCCCTAGCCCGGCGCGTGATCGAGATGGGCGTTCACGCGATCATCGTGCTCGATCTCGCCCGCGTGGGCACGGGTACGGGCACAGGCACGGAACCCCTGCTCCGCGCGATTCGCAACGAGTTCCCCGACATCGATCTGATCGCCGGCGGGGGCGTTCGCACCTGGGCAGATGTGGATGCGCTGGGTGAAGCCGGTGCGACCGGTGTGTTGGTCGCGTCCGCTTTGTACGACGGGACGTTGAGTGGACACAATCAATCAGGTGAGTGAAACTTTGCCGTCGGGACCAACCCACGGATACCATACGACACGTTCGACGTCGTATTGTTTTGGAATGTCCGCCTTCGCGTCATCCTCGTTACTGTGATCCGCGTCCTGCACAACGTTCCAGTGTTTGTTGCAAGTAAACCGGTACAACTGCCCGGGCGCGTACCGACATACCGCGAACCCGTACACGAGGCGGTCGTCACCCTGAGCGCCGGGCAATTCACCAAACGGCACTTCACCCGCCCACGCCCACCACAGAACACGAGCGCCGTCGAGTACGGGTGGCGGGCTCACCGCCCGTCTCCTGACGCGGCCAACTTCGTGAGGGCGTCGCCCGTGAGGCGGTAAACGGTCCACTCGTCCATCGGCTTCGCGCCGAGCGACTTGTAGAACTGGATCGACGGTTCATTCCAGTTCAGCACGGACCACTCGACGCGCGCGCAATCACGTTCCACCGCGAGCTTCGCCAGCGCACGCAGAAGCGCCTTACCGTGGCCCTTTCCGCGCGCTTCTGGAATGACGAACAGGTCTTCCAAGTAGATGCCGGGCTTCGCGCGGAACGTCGAGTAGTTGTGGAAGAACAGCGCGAACCCGACCACCGCCCCGGCATCCTCCACGAGCAGCACTTCCGCGAACTTCGTGGCGCCGAACAAGTGGCGGTGCAGGTCGGCCTCTTGAAGCATAACCGCGTGCGCGAGTTTCTCGTACTCCGCCAGCGCGCGGATGAGGTTCGCAATAACGGGCACGTCACCGGGAGTCGCGGAACGGATCATGGGTTTCCTATTCTCTGGAATCGCAATATCGACCCTTAGATAATGGTTTTGACATCGTATCCGGCACCCGGGAGCGGTTGTATCCGCTTCGACTCACTTCTGGTAAAGTGGCGCTCCGTTGAAACCTCAGTGGCGGCGAGAAACATCAGATTGTGGGCCGCTCTCGGAGACGGCCTCGCGCTCTCGTGAGGCATTGGATCGATCGCGAGGGGAAGTACCGCGCCGTCGCTTGTGCCGGGAGAATGCCGATTCGCCCTGTCAGCGCTGGTCGAACACGCGCCGGTGCTGCCTCCTTCTTCTTGCGGAACCTCGGAGCATCTGCCGCCGGCACCGTTTTTTGGGCCACTTGACCCGCGGCAGTTCCGAGGATCAGGTGGCTCGTGCCCCGAGGTCTTCCCAGCCGTATTTGGTGGTCGAACGTGTCGTCGGCCGGCATTCGGTCCCAGGCGACCGCCAGCTATGACTTACTCATAAGTTTCTGAAACGGCACCAACCCTCGTAGGGCGTTTATTTTCAAGCGACTCCGAGGGCGATTATCGCTTTCGAGTTGCTTGAGCAATAGCCGCGAACAGATCAAATTACACCTATACACTTCAACTACTATGAAAATCACCGATAATATAATCCGAGAGATGATGGAGGATCCAGATGCAGCAACAGGAGTTGCGATACGTCGCCCGCGCGATTGGTATGGTCTCCTCCGGTCGCTAGAGGTTTTTATAGACGAGAAATGGTCTGGATCTCTAATTTGCAATGAGCGATTGGTATTCGATTTATCGCCCGGTGTGTACTCAATTCAAGTCGCAATGGATTGGTCCTGCAGTAAGCCTCTCGAAATATTTATACGGGCAGGAGATTTGGTAGAACTTGAGGTCGGGATGAGGTGGCGTGGATTGGCGTGGGTTTTAAATATTCCGACAGGTTTAATAGCACCAAGGGGATTATTCAAAGTGTACGAGACCAACGCGCCACTACCAACCCGTTGGCCGAGAGTGGACGAAGTTTGGGCTGTAATTGGGTGCGGACTGGTTTTTCTTGTACTTTGGTTAGCCAATTGGTTCGCTTCCGAATTTTGATCTGCAGCGTGTCACTCGGCGCTCAGTTTACTCGTAATAGGGCAAGTGTACTACGAGTCCATGACGGGTGGTTTACCTTCGGGGTTGTTTTTCTCCCCCCCCCGAGGGTTTCAGCGATAAAATAAAGCGGCACACCGAAGCGTGCTCACGCCGCCGCTCGCATTCTCAAACCCCGAACACGAGTTGAGGTTTGAGTTGTCCGCGTTCGACGATGCCGATGCCCACCAGCCCCGTTTGGCCGTCGAGCACGGCCAGTTCCTCGCCCTCGGGCAGGGCATTGTTTTCAGGTAGTCGGATACGCCGACCGTGCCGCAGTCGAGCCACATCGTCTGCGTTCAGGGAAACGTGCTTCATCCCCGCGACCGCTTCCGCCATTGGGAGCAGTTTCACACTCGCGGGGTCCGCGTCCAGGCTCATCCCTTGTTCGACTCGGAACGGACCGACCCGCGTGCGCCGAAGTGTTTGCACCAGCCCACCGCACCCGAGCACGTCGCCGAGATCGCGTGCGATGGAGCGAATGTACGTCCCCTTCCCGCAATCCACTTCGACATCGAGATGCGGCCACGCGAAGCCCGTCACGCGGATCGCGTAGATCGATACCACGCGGGCGTTCAGCTTTGGCCCCAATCCCCGGCGCACCAGTTCGTGCGCGCGGACGCCGTCGAGTTTCAGCGCGGACACGGCCGGCGGAACCTGCTCCACGTTCCCGACGAACGCTGCGAGTGCTGCGTCGATCTGCTCGCGCGTGGGGACGGGCGCGTTCGGGGTTTCCGTGGCTTCGCCGTCCGCGTCGTCCGTGGTACTCGTCGCACCGAACCGGAATCGCGACGAATAACTCTTCCCCATCGCCTGAACGTAGTCCGCCAGGCGCGTCGCGGCACCGACGCACACCACGAGCACGCCCGTCGCGAGCGGGTCGAGCGTGCCGGTGTGCCCGATCTTCGTCTTCCGCGGGAACCAGCGCTGAACGCGGTTCACGGCGTCGCGCGAGGTCATTCCGCCCGGCTTATCGATCACCAAAAGACCGTTCATGTTCAATCACCGACCGGCTCACACCGGCCGTTCGCCCAAAGTCATGCGTTCGGGTTATCGCCCAGAATGAGAGACACAATCACGAGGTCGGTGCGTTCGCGCCCGCCGATCCGATTCCAGAACGCGAGCCCGGCCGCGTTGTCCGCTTTCACCCAGAAGTTGATCTTCTCGATCCCTTCGGCCTTGAGTGCCGCAGCGCAGCGATCCACCAGTTCGCGCCCCAATCCCTGTTTGCGGTGGCTCTCCGATACCGCGACATGGTGCAAGTACCCACGGCGCCCGTCGTGCCCCGCGAGACTCACCCCGATTAGCGTGCCAGCTTTGTCGAGCGCGACGAAGCTGCATCCCGGATTGCGCCGGAGGTACTTCGCGAGCGCGGCCGGATTGTCCGCGTCGCGCAGCCCGATTCCGGCCAGCCCTTGCCAAAGGGCGAGGGCGGCAGGTATGTCTTCCTCGGTCATCGGACGAAGCGCCACCATCGTTGCGACCCGCGAGGCCGGATGCACGCCACCTGTGTGATTTACAACCCGGCCGCCGGTCGCGGAAGGGCCGAGCGCCTGTTAAAAGCGCTGCCGCCCGCACTGGCCGCGGGGGTCGAGTTGCGCCCCACCTCACGCGCCACTCACGCGATCGAACTCGCACGCGAAGCGGCCAATGAAGGTTTCGCGAAGGTGGTCGCGGCCGGGGGAGACGGCACCGTTCACGAGGTCGCCAACGGCATACTTCAAAGCGACCAGCGCGACACGATCTTCAGCGTCTGGCCGATCGGGTCCGCGAACGACTTCGCGTTCACGCTCGGTATGGACCGGTGGTGGGCACAGCGCGAACGAAATGCCCCCACAGAAACACTCGAAATTGACGTCGGCCGCGTGACGACCGCGAACCGCGTGGTCCACTTCGTGTGCAACCTGGGTGTCGGCTTCAACGGCATGGTAAACGGTGAAGCCCGTCACACGCGGTGGCTCAAAGGACTGCCGCTTTACGCCTGGGCGTTCCTCAAAGCACTGGTGAAGCACTTCGACCGACCGACGATGACGATCCGCTTCGATGAGCGCACTGTGACGACGCCCACACTCGCGCTATCGGTCCTTAATGGTCAGCGCGAAGGGAACTTCCCTCTGCGCCCGAACGCGAGCCTGACCGACGGTCTATTCGACTACATGCACGCGACGCGGCTCACGCGCATGCATCTGCTCCGCTACCTGCCCGCAATGGCACGCGGGAAGCTCCCCGAGAACCACCGCCTCGTCGGACTCGGGCGCGCGGGGCGGATTGAGGTGTCGTGCGAAATCCCGCTCTGCGTCCACGCGGACGGTGAGTTCGTGTGCGTTCCGGATGAAGGGATCAAGGAAATTTCGTTAGAAGCGCTGCCGAAGCGTCTGCGCGTCGAGGTGTTCCCGCCCGCACTTTACGGTGGCCTGAAATAGAAAAACCCACCCTCAAAGGGTGGGTTCGAGGCCGCGCCGGGGGCCGTTAGTTGTGCGGGATCTCGACCCGGCACCAGCCCAGATCGAGGTAGGTGCCCTTCGTGTTGTCGCTGCGGAATACCTTCGGGTGCAGCGAGTAAATAACGAACCGACCGTCCTTAATATCTTCAACCAAACCCGCGAGCCGCAGAACGCCCAAGTGGTGCGACACATTCACGATCTCGACGTCAAGCGCCTTCGCGAGTTGTGTCACGTTCATCGACCCGGTCCGAAGGCACTCGATGATCCGGATACGGTTCGGCTCCGCGAGGGCCTGGAGCATAGTGGCGCATTCTTCGGCTTGCTTCTTTTCAGTCATTGTCATGCCCCTTGCAGCACATTGAGGGAGGGAGTGGCACGGTCACCTCGGCGGAACTGAATACTCTGTCAGGATTTGCGGCGTCAATAACAGAGTTATTCAATCATTGTATTTATACACCTAACCATGCCAAAAACAAGTCCGTGGTGGAACATTCATGTATATACCACCGCAATCACGGACCTTTACGCCCGCACCACGGGGCACCGCACGGAGGGCCGTCGCCGCGACAGTTTGTCGCAGCGCCACCCTCGGTTACGCGGCCCGGTGCGGGCAACCCAATGAGCTGGTCTAAGTCGGGACTTTCGCACTTCGGACACGTCACCGTGGTGGCGACGCGCGACGACACGAGCGTCTCAAATGCGTGCGCGCAATTCCGGCAGGTGTATTCGTAAAGCGGCATGAAACCCTCAATTTTCAAGCTAGACGTGGCGACGGCCCACATTCTTCAAACGGCGACGAACTTCGACCCAAAAAGTGTACGACCGAGCGCCGCTACTTTCGGCGTTTCTTATACAGTTCGCCCGCCCGGTAAAAAATCTCGCGCTCGTCGGGCGAGAGACTCTCCGGGCCGTATTTGGAAACTTTCTCCAGCACCGCGTCGAGTTTCGCTTCGAGCTGCTCGTCGGCCGGCCTCCGTGGTGGCGCCTCGACCACAGCGGCGACCGGCGCGGGCGCATCCTCGACGGGGGGCGCGATCACCCGGAGCTTCGGGCGGGCGCGCGTTTTCGGAGCCGCGGTGAACAGGTTGCTAAACCGCACCCCGCTCTGGAAGTAGATCAGCCCGAAAGCCGCCCCGCCCAAGTGCGCGAGGTACGCGATCCGCCCACCCCGCGGGTCCGCAGCGCCCAGTGCAAATAGCGCGTCGAAGCCAACGAACACGACCACCATCAACCAAACCGGCATCGGGATGAAGAAGTACAGGCGCACCTGCGCACGCGGGAAGTGAAACGCAAACAAGACGAGAGTAGCAGTTACCGCGCCACTCGCGCCGATGGCCTTCCCCACAGCGGTCAGCCCGACCAACTGCCCGCCGAGGTAGAACACGTTCGCGCCGACCGCGCTAAAGAGGTAGAACAGTACGAGTTCGCGCGACCCGCGAACGGCTTCGAGGCTCGTACCGGCCCAATACAGGATGAGCATGTTGAAAAACAGGTGCCACAGGTCCGCGTGCAGGAACGCGCCCGTGAGGAGCCGCCACACTTCACCGCGGAGGACCGCGTCGGTGTCGAACGCGCCGTATGCCACGAGCGGGCTCAGCGCACGCGGCCACCCCGTCATGATCTGGCCGAAGAACACGCCCACCGTGATCGCGATCAGCCAGACGGTCGCCCCTTGCTGGCCGACCCGGTCCAGAAAACTGGGGCCTTCGCGATAATAATCACGGTCCTGAATGCCCATGAGCCGCACCCCGCGCGCCGCACTGATTTCGAGTTCTAATACCTTACCAGACGGTACACGGAACGGGAACGAACCGCCACACAGTCCGTGCCGCGCCCGAAGCACCCGACAACTCGCTTGACTTTTTCCGTCGTATATTATCAAGCGCTATAACACTTCATTTCAATTCGATAAATTGTCCGTTTGCCTCAAACAGAGTACGCCAGCACGGAAGCCCAAGCGCCGGCACACGTGAGGTCGTGGCGCGTCGCACGCAGGTGAACCCCGCCCGCAAGGGCGGTGGGTGTTTAATCGTGGCCCCACGTATGGGTAGGCATGTACGGGCACTCCCGCGCGTCACCCGCCGCCCTTGCGGGGGCACTCCGACCTCGGTCGACCGGTACTCCGCGTACTGTTGGCGCGTCACCCGCCGCCCTTGCGGGCGGGGTTCACCTCGATCTCGTTCGGCCCACGGTGCCCTCCTTCGGTCCGCTTCTTCCGCTCGCGATTGTAACTACTGTCCCAAGAGCGGGATGCCGAGCAATCCGTCTGTGGCGGTGACCCGTCTTAAGGGTATAATCCCCTGGTGGTGTTGCGCCCCGCAATGCGATCCGGCGATTAATGGCCCTTTGGCAGCCCGGCGCTGCCCGGAGATCGATACATGGCCGCGGTTCTTGAGCAAGCCGAAGCCGCCGCGAAGAACGGCACGCGGGTCGACGAGCAGATCGCCCAGGCGACCAGCCGCATTCGCACCCACGACCTCACGTTCGGGGGGCTGGTTCTCGTCGCGTTCGTGCTGGTTTACGCCACCGCGATGATCCTGCTCGACAAGTACCTCGGGCTCGCCGAGTGGCTGCGCCAGGTCGCGTTCCTCGGGTTCCTGGCCGCGTGCGCGGGAATCGCCTACGCCACGATCCTCAGCCCGCTCCGCAAGAAGATCAACCCGCTGTACGCGGCCAAGCGAGTCGAAAGCACCATCGACGACGCCAAGAACAGCGTCACCGGGTACGTGGACGCCCAGCAACAGGGCACGCTCAATGCCACCGTGAAGGCCGCGCTCGCGCACCGGGCCGCAAAGTCCGTGGCCGCGGCCGACGTGAACAAGGCCGTCGACCACCGCGGGCTACTCTACCTCGGCGGCACCTCGGTCGCGCTCTTCCTCACGCTCATCGTGCTGTTCTTCGTGTTCCGGCCGGCGCAGTTCTCCTCGCTCGTGGGGCGCACGTTCGTCCCGTTCGGCTCCGGCGACATCGTCACGCGCACGCACATCGACGTCGTGAGGCCCGACCCGGCCGAAGCCACGATCACCACCGGTCAGCCGATCGTGGTCGCGGTTCACGTGGGCGGGAAGATCCCCAGTGCGGACGGCCCCGAGCGCGTGCGCCTGATGATTCGGCACAATCAGGCCGATCCGAACTACACCGAACTCCCAATGGTGCAGGGAGATACCTCGCGGGACTTTGAACTCCGCGTGCCGGACCACCTCGTGCAGTACGGGTTCTGTACAAGGTCGCCGGCGGCGATGACATAACGCCGAGTACAAGGTCACGGTGCGCACGCTGCCGCTGTTCACCGAGTTCCAGACCACTTACGAGTATCCGGCCTACCTGCGTCGCAAGACCGAAAACGCGACCGATCCGCAACTCCGTGCCCCACGCGGCACGACGGTCACGCTCGTCGGGCGCACCAACCGCGACGTGCGCGAAGGGGCGATGGTCGTCGAACCGGGCGGCGTGCGCGTGCCTGGTACCCCCGTCGCCGACAAGCCCGACAGTTTGGCGTTCAAGCTCAAGCTCATGGAATCGGGCAGTTACAAGCTCAGCTTCAACGCGACCACCGGCGAGCACAGCACGGATTCGTTCCAATCCCGGATTCTCGTCGAAGCGGACAAGGCGCCGGAAATCGCCATCAACAAACCGGAAGAAGACGAAACCACCGCACCCACGAACGGGCAAATCGCGATCGACGGCAAGGTCGGCGACGACTTCGGCATCGACACGATCACGCTCAAAATGAAGATCGTGTCGCCGGTCGAGCGCCCGCTGCTCGACCGGCCGTACCTGAACGGTAAGGAGAAGTCGTTCCACCGCAAGAAAGACAACACTTGGCCTACCGACGTCGACTACAAGGGTTCCGTCGACCTCGCGCAACTGAAGACGGACCCGACGAATCTCCCGCTCACGCTCACACCCGACATGGTGATCGAGTTCTGGCTCGAAGCCACCGACAACTGCACCGAGCCGAAGCCGAACGTGGGGCGCTCGGTCGCGAAGCGCGTGCGCCTCACCCCACCGAAGGTCGAACCGCAGGACAAGCAGAAGCTCGACCAGGACAAGGCGAACCGCAAGGACGAAGAACAAAAGCACGACGCGCAGCAGGAACAGAAGCTCGACCAAGAAAACCGCGATCCGAAGAACGGCAACAACGGCGGGCAGAACCAAAATCAACCTGACAAGAAGACCGAACCGAAGAACGGCAACAACGGCGAGGGGACCAAAGAAGGCCCCCCCGATCCGACGAAGATGCCCCCGCCGAACAAGGACAAAGACAAGGGCGAGCCAAAGACCGACAACCCAATGGGCGGCGGGATGTCCGAGACGGGCAACCCGATGGGTAACCCCACGCCGAAGGGCGGCATGAACGACCCGTCCCCGAAGCCAATGGGTTCCCCAGAACCGAACGGCACGAACACGCAGAACGGCACCCGGCCGGACAACCCCATGCCGGAAGCGCCTCCGCCCAAGTCGCCGGACGAGAAGTCCGTCCAGGACAAGGCTGACAAGCTCAACAACGCGATCGAGAAGGAGAAGCAGGAAGGCGGGTCCGGGAAATCGAACCCGAGCGCCAACGAGAACGAGCGCACCGATTCCGCACAACAGAAGAAGCAGCCGCCCGCGGGCGACATGGGCAACGCGACCGAGCCGAAGCCGGAGCCGAAACAGGGCGAAACGAAGAACCCGATGCAGGACAACGCTCCGGCAAGCGGGAAATCCGAAGGGAAGCTCGAAAAGCCGAGTAACCCCGCGGAGCCGAAGCCGGAACCGAAACAGGGCGAAACGAAGCCGGGCAACGACCCGATGAACAAACCGGGCCAGAAGAACAGCGCGCCGTCCGAAACGCGCGACGAACCGGTCGGCGCACCGCCGGGCGTCGACAAGGAGCCCAAGCAGTCGCAACCGAACCCGAAAGACCCGAACAACCCCAAAGATCCGAGCCCAAAAGACCCGGATCAAAAGCAAGACCCGAACTCGGGGTCCAGGGGTAAGTCCGCGTCCCAAAAGGACGACGGGCAACAGGGCGGCGTGTCGGATTCGTCCGATAAGAAAGACCCGGCCGCGGACGCGGGCAGCGGCCCCAAGCCGATGCGCGAACCCACTCGGGGTAGTGACAAACCTAATCAGCCCCAGAACCAACCCCAACCAGCGGGTGGAACGAAGTCCGAGAACAAGCAACCCGACGCGGGCGACGCGAAGTCGAACAAGGCTCCGGCCGCCGGTGAAAACAAAACCAAAGCTCCCGAAGACATGATGCCCGGCGGGATGGGCACGCCCGAACCCAAGCCGGAGGGCGACGCGAACCAGTCGACGAAGCCCAACGGTACGGGCGCCGCCGAAACCAAATCGGCCGGCAACAAGAACGCGCCCATGAACGCCGGGAACTCGGGCGTCGACAAGGGCACGGACAAGCCACCGCCGCAAGAAGGCGCTCAGCCGAGCGGCGGGCGCGACCAGGAACCGCCCAAGCAAAAGGAACTCGACGACAACCAGCGCAAGGAACTGGAAGAAGCGGCGCGGAACCTCACCAGCCCGGACGAGAAGAAGAAGCAGGACGCGCGCAACAAGCTCGACAAGGCCATCGGTGAAGACAAGCGCAAGGAGATGGAGAAGTTGGCGAACGATCTCCAGTCGCCCGACGAGAACAAGCGCGCCGATGCCCAGCGCAAGCTCGATGAACTCAAGAAACAGGCCCAACAGCAAGCGGGCAAACAGAACGGCGAGAACAGCGGGAAGCCCGACGAAAAGCAAATGAAGGAACTGGAACAGGCCGCAAAAGACCTGAACAGCCCCGACAAGAACAAGCAACAGGAAGCGCGCGACAAGCTCGACAAGGCGATCGGCGAGGACAAGCGCAAGGAACTCGAACAGGTCGCCAAGGATCTCCAATCGGGCGACAAGGACAAGCAACAGGCCGCGCAGAAGAAGATCGAAGAGGCCATGAAAAACGCCAAGGGCGGCGATAAAGGCGATCCGAAGAACGCTCCCAAGTTCGACGAGAAGCAGATGAAGGAACTGGAGCAGGCCGCAAAGGATCTTGCCAGCCCGGACAAGGGCAAGCAACAAGCCGCGCGGGAGAAACTCGACAAGGCCATCGGCGAAGACAAGCGCAAGGAGATGGAGAAGTTGGCGAACGATCTCCAGTCGCCCGACGAGAACAAGCGCGCCGATGCCCAGCGCAAGCTCGATGAACTCAAGAAACAGGCCCAACAGCAAGCGGGCAAACAGAACGGCGAAAACGGCGCGAAACCCGACGAGAAGCAGATGAAGGAGATCGCCGACGCGATGAAGGATCTCCAGAGCGGCGACGAGCAGAAGAAACAGGCCGCACAGCAGAAACTCGACAAGATGGTCGGCGAAAAGAACCGCAAGGACGTCGAGCAATTGATGAAGGATCTCCAGTCCGACAACAAGGAAACGCGCGAGGCCGCGGAGAAGAAACTCGATGACCTGAAGAAGCAACTGGAGAAGCAGCAGGCCGGCAAGAACGGAAAGGACGGTAAAGGGAAGGAACCGTCGAAGGAAGAACTCGCGGACCTCATGAAGAAGGCGCAAGACCTTCAGTCGAAGGACAAGGATACGCGCGAGAAGGCCGAAAAAGACCTGGACGACAAACTCGGCAAGGAGAACCGCGAGAAGCTGCAAAAGGAACTAGAGGACAAGAAGCCGGGCGGCGATCCGCAACAGGACGAAAAGCTCAAGGAGCAACTGGAGCAGATGGCGAAGGAGCAGTCGAACCCGTCACACACCCCGACGGCCCAAAACGGCCCCGGCTCCAGCCCCAAGCCGAAAGGCGCGATGGAAGAAGACCCGCAGAACCGCCTGAAAACCGCGGAACTCCGGCTCGAAGACTTCGAGAAGAAGCGCTACGACGAGGAGTTCCAGAAAAAGCAGGGGTTCACCCAAGCGGAGTACGAGAAGTTCCTGGATAACTACACGAAGCACGTGGAGAACCTGCGTAAAGAGGCGAACCAGCCGGCCGGTAACAAGCCGCCGCAACCCGGCTCCAGTGAACCGGGCGCCCCTATCCTCGGGGGCACCGGCAGCAAGGTCGCACCGGCCGCGAAATTAGACAGTTCCGGCACCGGTGGCGGCTCAACGGTCGCACCGCCCGGCTTCGAGGACTCGAAGAAGAAGTTCCAGAAGCTGATCCAGGAGAAGAAGTGATCGACGCGCGATTCGTAGGTCGGGCTGTGCCCGACGGTGCCGAACGCCCTCACAAGGTAACTGCGAGCGCCGCACCGGGCACTGCCATCTGACTGGGAACGCGCCGCTCATCCGGTGATGGCGGTGCCGGTGAGTTCTTTGTTCGGCGGCAGCGCGCACCCGACCCGGCGCGGCTTCGCACAATAAAAAGGTGGCCCCCCGCAGCTCCCAGACGGGTACAAGCACGTTGGCTTGTACCCGTCTGGGAGCTGCGGGGGGCCTCGCACACTAAACACTGGTTCGGCGGGGACTTTCCGTCCGGCCCTTGTTGCACCGGAGGTCGGAGATGCCGGATCTGACTTTTTCTCAGGAGCTTCTGAAGGCGGTGGTGGGTGGAGCGGTCCCCACGGCGGTGTTAGTATTCGGCGGGCGATGGTTGCTGGATAAGTACGACATCCGCAAGAAGCAACGTGAGCAGGAGATGGAGCTCGCGGTGAAAGAACAGCTACAGGAAACCGAGGTCAACCGCAAGCGGCGCGAGCAGGAGATCGAACTGGTCCGCTTCGTTCGGCAGCGCCAGTACGAGGCACTTCAGGAACTCTACACCCTGTTCGCGCGATACATGTCCTTCTACCGGTTAATCAATTCGCGTCACCTCGACCTGAAGGATTCGGCGTGCCGACTGAATTTGCTTGAGCAGATCGCGGAGGCCGAGGGGCGGGTCGATGCCGCGATTCTTCGGATTGCAAGCGAGTTCGCACACGAGGACTCCGCCCGACTCGGCGGATACCTCGCCGACATGCGGCAGTCGGTGCAGATCTGGAGAGAGCGCGTTTGCCAAGGGAGCGAGCTGCCGTTTGACAGTAGCGGGCAGGCGGACTACCTGCGGTTCAAGAAGGCGTTTAGCCAGACATGTACCTACCTGGCGAGCCTCATTTATCAACGACTCGAGCCGACATCTGTGAGCGTCGAGCAGGCGGCTACGATTCTGACCACGGTATTCGATAACGTGCATGAATGGCACGGACCCCATTGAGCGCTGCCGAACCGGGCGCTGCACCGGACCGCTGTATAATTCGTGGTTTTTAGACCTTGTCGCTCACACCGCGGCCGGTGAGCTTTATGTTCGGCAGCGGCAGAACCCAAAGGTTACGCCCCGTGGCTAAAACGATGCACCCCTCAGCAACTGCGGAAGAGGTGTTCCGCATTGGCATCTGCTTTGAAAACACGGCTCGCCTCCTCTTCGAGTCGGTCGCGCCGATCGAACCCGCTCACGCCCCGGTAGTTCTCGCACCCGAAACCGAAATTGGTGCAGCACCTCCGTGGGTAGTACCATTCGTCGTCAACCTGTCGTTCGGCGTGGAACTCTACCTCAAGGCCATTATCTGGCACGAAACCAACACCCCACAGAGCGGGCACCGGCTCGAGGAACTGTTCCACAAACTACAGCCCACAACCCAAAGCCGAATCGAACAGAACTACAACGCGCTAATTGCAAGCCCGAAATCGTCAATTGAAATAGAACTGGGCGCGGTAGACTTCCACACCGTCCTCAGAACTTGCAGTAACGCGTTCCCCGAATGGCGATATTCCTACGAGCGAAACATGACCTGTGGGGTGGTACTGATTCAGCCAATCGCCCGCGCAGTTAGGGAGGCAATCATTGAACTCGTCTCTCCGTGGGAGTGTCATGTGGGCATCCTGTCCACACCTCCCGCATAGATGTCTCTTCGCCGGACCCGGCCACGTAGTCTGTTTCTCGGCGCTCGCCGGGTGTCCGTG
Organism: Gemmata massiliana; assembly: GCA_000531095.1. GTDB lineage: Bacteria > Planctomycetota > Planctomycetia > Gemmatales > Gemmataceae > Gemmata > Gemmata massiliana. The sequence continues at coordinate 106,339 of HG799468.1, forward strand.
TCGCGGAATGGTGTCGCGGCCGGGTCGGTGAGCTATTTGTTCGGCGGGAAATCCCAAGGCAGGGCGAACCTTTGCACCCCGGGCTGTGTCAGTGGTAAAAAGAGGGTCATCTCGATGTCGGAACACGACTACTTAGTTCGAACGCTCATCAACGACCTGTTCTTCTACGGATTTACTAACATTCAGGCCGATGTTGCCGGGTACGCCAAGCCGGGGGCGCTGGCCTGGGTGCCGACAGACGAGGATTTCATCCCGGATGTCACCGCCGTTGCCCCGGATGGCTCGTTCCACATCTTCGAGGTTGAGGCGACGAAGGAAGAGTTGGAGAAACTGCATACCCGTAAGCAACTCGCCACGTTCGGCACCTATGCCACGGAGAACAAAGACGTGTACGCTTGGCTGGTCTACCCGCGGCACCTGGAGTTTATCGCCAACATCGTCGCCCGCCGGATCAACTTCTTCATCTTGTCCGTTACCCGACCGACTCCGCAACTGCGGTGGTAGCTGGCGGAGCAAAGTCACGCCGAACCCGGCGCTGCTGACACCGCCGGCTGATTCGGAACGCGCCGCTCATCTCGGTAACACCGGAACTCGAGTCGGCCCCTCTCTTCGATCAGAAGCGAAGAGAGGGGCCGGTTTGTTTGTTGAGCCGTGCCCTTGTCGCAAATGAGTACCACAACCGCTCAGAAGCTCTACAAATCAATGTCCCAGAGAACGACCTGTCCGACATCGCTTCCCGCGGCCATGAGCAAGCCGTCCGGACTGAACGCGACGGACCGCATCCGGCCGATGTCCCAGGAAAACGATCGTGCGAGGCCCCATGTCGCGGTCTCGTACACGTTCACGGTCCGGTCGTTACTCGCGGCCGCGAGGTAGCGCCCCGTCTGGACGAACTCCAGCCCCGTGAAGTGCCCCCGCCCCGCTCCGCGGATCTTCTGCGGCTTGCGGCTAAGGTCGCGAGCGTTCCAAACCAACAACGACGGTCCGCCCCGAACGACAAGACTTGCTCCGTCCGGGGAAAACAGGAGCTGGTCCACAGTCCGTCCGGGGATCGGGATCTTCCCGCGAACGGCGCCGGTGCCGGGGTCGCGGGTCACCAGTTCGTACACCTGGTCCCGGACGGCAATACCGCTCTCAATGTCGTGAGTGACGAGAAGCTCTTCGGTCGGGGCACACGCGATTTGCGACGTGTATAAGCGACTCGCGGAAGGAGCGATTTCCCATTCCTCGGTCGGTACGCCCGCTGACGACTGTCGCCAGCGGACGAGTCGTCTCGTTTGCCAATTTGTTCTGTAACCATACCCGACGAACCATTCACCGGAAGGATGCGTTCCCAGAATGAACGAGTTCCCGCCACGAAGCCCCAACGAGATTATGCCCTCGCTCGTCAGGTCAACCGCAAAATATCGCGATGTGTGTTCGTCGGGGTAATCGTACCCGGTCCCGACATAGAGCCACCGACCCGCTGGGTTAACCGCGAACCCAGCAATCAGTTGGTCGGGAAACAGGTGCGAGACCGGGTTCGGTCCGCCGGCCAAGTCCCAGACGTCGATGCCCCGGTTGTCGGGTTTGTAGCGGAGGTCGGGAACGTTGCTCCCCGCCGCAAACAGTCGTCGACCGTCACGGGCGAAGGCGACCTGATCGACGACCCGCATCCGGCTGGTTAGGAACCGCATTCGTCGTCCTCACTGACAACCACACAGGGTGGGCCCCGTCTGCACCAAGAACCGGCCCGTCACAACCGAGTAAAGAAGCATTTCCGCTTGTAATTTGGTATTTTGTACACTATAATTAAGGTATGGCGTCCGGGCTCTGCGGTGTGCCTCCACCGCACCGTCCAAAATGGTAACCGATGTTAGCCGCCGGACGGGATTCCGGGAGTAACCCACACACGAAAAGCCGGAAAACCAAGTGTTTCGCTACACGCGACCGGGAATAGGGGCGGTTTTGGCCCAGAATGTTAACAAATGTTAGCTACTGGATCTCACCCTAACGTTTTGAGGTGAACAGCACCGGAAGAGGTTAGCGACACAGCCCTTGCGAGTACCAACGTAACCGACCCGAAGCCCCCGGTCGCGACTCGTCCCGTGCGAGACGCGACCGGGGGCTTCTTCATACGTTGACAGAAATTTCTCCACCCGTTCGCCCGGGTTTCGTTATGTCCGCCGCGAATCGCTATCTCGTCTCCTTCGACGCACGCGACACGTTCCACCGATTCGCGGACGTGCTCATCATCGGCGCGGGAATCGCCGGGCTGCGTGCCGCACTCGAAGTACCCCCAGACCTCTCGGTACTCGTCGTCACGAAGGACCGCGTGACCGAGAGCAACAGTTCTTACGCTCAGGGCGGGATCGCGGGCGTGCGATCCCCCGAAGACACGTTCGAGAACCACGTCGAGGACACGCTCGTCGCGGGCGACGGACTGTGCGACCGCGAGGTAGTGGAACTCGTGGTCCGCGAGGCGCCGCACCAGATCGAGAAGCTGATCGAGTTTGGCACGAAGTTCGACGAGGAAAACGGCCAACTCGCGCTCACCCGCGAGGGCGGCCACAGCCACCGGCGCATCGTCCACGCGCTCGGCGACTCGACCGGCTTCGAGATGATGCGCGCGACCATCGCTTACGCGCGCACGCGGCCCAACATCCGCATCTGGGACGACACGTTCACCATCGACCTGCTCACGCACGAGGGCGCGTGCTGCGGGGCCGCGGTCGCGCGCAACGGGATGGGCAAGTTCCTCATCTGGGCGAAGCAAGTGATTCTCGCATCCGGCGGGTGCGGGATGGTGTACCGCGAAACAACGAACCCGCCTGTCGCAACTGGTGACGGGATGGCCGCGGCGTACCGGGCCGGCGCGGAACTCCGAGACATGGAGTTCATGCAGTTCCACCCCACAGTGCTCTACGTCGCGGGTTCAGCGCGCTACCTCATCAGCGAGGCGGTGCGTGGTGAGGGTGCGTACTTACGGGACGTGAACGGCGAGCGCTTCATGCCCGCGAGCGACCCGCGTGCCGAACTCGCGCCGCGCGACGTGGTGGCCCGCGCCATCTTCCGCACGATGGAGAAGACGCAGCACCCGAACGTCTATCTCGACCTCGCGCACCTTGACCCCGCAATGGTTCTGAACCGGTTCCCCGGCATCAACCGCGTGTGCAAGAGCTTCGGGCTGGACATCACGAAGGACCGCATCCCGGTGCGTCCCGGCGCGCACTACATGGTCGGCGGTGTAAGCGTGGACCAGCACGGGCGCACGACGGTGCCGGGACTGTGGGCCGCGGGCGAAGTGACTTCCAGCGGGCTACACGGCGCGAACCGGCTCGCGTCGAACAGTCTCATCGAGGGTTTGGTTTACGGCACGCTCTGTGGGCGCGGCGCGGCGGACGCGATTCGCAAGATGCCACGCGACATGACCGCGTACCCGATCCGATCCATAATTCCCCCCGCAGAAGAGGGCACGGGACTCGACACCGCGGACCTCGTGGCCTCGTTGCGGGCGCTAATGGTGCGGAAAATGGGAATCGTCCGCGAGCGCACGCGACTGCTCGAAGCCAAAGAAGATTTGCGGTTCTGGTGTCGGTACGCGCTCTCACGCGAGTTCGACGGAAAGGCCGGCTGGGAGCTTCAGAACCTGCTCACGATCGCGCGCCTGATGATCGCGTCGGCCCTCACGCGCGACGAATCACGCGGCACGCACTTCCGGAGCGACTTCCCCGCGCGCGACGACCAGCGCTGGGGGCTGCGGCACGTCGCGTGCGAGCCGTTCGTCGCACTTTCTTGAAGACTCCGCAATCCGGCACGAGGGGCGCTCCGTCTGGTCTGTATCGCCCGATTCACATCCGGGGATTCCCAATGAAAGTGCTCGTACTCGCGGTCGCGGCCCTGCTCGTGCTCACGGCCGCGGTGTCCGCGGAAGACAAGAAGCCGGCCGGTCCCATCACCCTCACGCTGGTCGCGAAAACGGACAAATACAAGTTCGACGGCGGCGGCAAAACGGCCGACGAGTACAAGAAGGAACTGGAAGCGATCGCGAAGAAGCAGGCCGACGGCGAAGCGGTGCGCTCGCCCAAGCCCCCGGCAGTGGACCTCGTGCTCAAAATCACCAACACCTCGAAGGAAGAAGTCACGATTTACGTGGGCGGCGACTCGAACGTGTTTACGTTCGACCTGACCGGTGGCCCCGGAACCGTGGCGATGAACAGCGGGCTGGCGTTCACCGCCGACTTCCGCCTACCCAATGCAGTGACTCTCGCCGCGGGCAAGTCGCACGAGATCCCGGTGAAGCAGCTCTCCGACGGCAGCCGCGGTTCGTCGCGTTTTGTGTACTGGACCGGCCCGGGCGAATACAAGCTCTCGGCCAAGTACCAGCTCTCCGACAAGGATGGCGGAAAGGGCGCGGAACTAACCAGCGAACCGGTGAAGATCACCGTCGAGAAGTAGCCCCCGGGTAGTGCAAAGAGAGTCTGTTTGCTAACGTGGAATGAGGTGCGGCGAGTGGCTCTATTTCCACCCGCTCGTTAACACTCGCGGTTCGCCTGAGCCTCTTGGCGAACCGCAAGTGTTGACGAGCGGGTGGAGCAACTGCCCTTCAGAACAAGCACACTCGCTTTACTTTTTCGTTCGACGGGTTAAGTCGCCCGGTGAACCTGGACGATTCTCGACTGACCAGGGGATCTCTGATGAGCACGGTCGTTTCCCCGCGCGCGACACTCGACGATCTCATGCAGGTCGACGGCAAAGCCGAACTGATCAACGGAAGGATCGTTCGCATTATGCCCAGTGGTTTCTTGCCCGGCCGCGTCGCGCGCCGCATCACGCGGTCACTGGAAGACTTCGTAGCGTCCGGCGGGCACGGAGAACCGATCGCCGATAACGTGGGATACGCCTTCGATCCGCCACTCCCTTCCGGGCGGCAAACGCTCTCGCCGGATTCGTCCTTCTACACGGGACCGCTCCCGACGAACCTAATGAGGTTCATTGACGGCTGCCCCGTGTTCGCGGTCGAGGTTCGGAGCGAGCACGACTACGGTCCGAAGCCGGATCTGGAATACGCCGAGAAGCGAGCTGATTACTTTGCGGCCGGAACGCTCGTAGTGTGGGACGTCGATCCCGTAGCCGAGACGGTGACGGTTTACACTACTACCGCACCAACCACCCCGACCGTTTTCCACCGCGGCGACACCGCCGATGCCGAACCCGCGGTTACCGGTTGGTGTCTATCGGTGGACGCGATCTTCGCGTGACGCGCTTGACTCCGCCCGCGCGCGGTGTAACTTTACATCGACATACAAGAGAACCGAACCGTGTTCACCCCACGCACCCGAACCGCCGCGATCGCGATTCCCGCCGCGCCGGGCGTGCGCACCGTTGCCATTATTGCGACGGTCGTGGTTATTACCACCGGGTAACTTCGGGGTCGGTACTCTTGCCGCACGCACCCCGAAGCACCTGCTTCGGGGTTTTCTTTTTGGGACGGGCGCTGCTCTCCCGCTGGTTTTGCCAGCGACCAACGGCACCCGAACCGAATCGCGTGAGCGTCGCCGGGTTCCGTAGCTAACGTCTCCAGCCAAGAGCCACAGTCATGCGCGTCTCCATCTATGACACCACGCTCCGCGACGGGAGCCAGGGCGAGGGCGTGAACTTCTCCCTGCAAGACAAACTGCTACTCACGCGGCGGCTCGACGAGATCGGCGTGGACTACATCGAAGGCGGCTACCCGCTATCGAACCCGAAGGATTTTGAATACTTCCAGGCCGTGCGCGAGATCCCGCTCAAGCACGCGAAAGTGTGCGCGTTCGGGATGACGCGACGAAAAAACGCTCCGGCGGAAACGGACACCTGCCTGAAGGCCCTGCTCGACGCCAAAACGCCGGTCGTCACCATCGTCGGGAAGACGTGGGACTTCCACGTCACCGAGGTGCTCGGCACTTCGCTCGACGAGAATCTGCGTATGATCTCCGATTCCGTCGCGTTCTGCAAAAGCCAGGGGCGCGAGGTGTTCTACGACGCGGAGCACTTCTTCGACGGTTACCGCGCGAACCCCGAATATGCACTGAAAACGCTCCAGGCTGCCGCGACCGCGGGCGCGAGCGTGGTGATCCTCTGCGACACCAACGGCGGCACGATGCCCGAGCGGATCGCAGAAGTAGTTGGAGCCGCGAAGCGTGCGGTGCCGTGCGAGGTAGGCATCCACTGCCACAACGACTGCGAATTGGCGGTTGCGAACTCGCTCGCCGCAGTGCGGGCCGGTGCGACTCAAGTTCAGGGCACGATGAACGGCATCGGCGAGCGCTGCGGGAACGTGGACCTGCTCAGCGTGATCGCGAACCTCGCGCTGAAATACAAGTACGACGTGCTGACACCCGGGAGCCTCGCGCGGCTCACGGAAACGTCGCGGTACGTCTACGAACTGGCGAACCTGAACCACCGAGTGGGGCAGCCGTTCGTGGGCGCCAGCGCGTTCGCCCACAAGGGCGGGATGCACACCCACGCGGTCGCAAAAGACCCGACGACCTACGAGCACATCACGCCCGAGGCCGTCGGCAACGAGCGCCGGATTCTGGTGTCCGAACTGTCGGGACAATCGACCATTCTGACCAAGACCGCGAAGTACGAGTTGAACCACGACAAGGCACTGATGGCGAAGATCCTCAACGCGGTGCAGAACCTGGAGAACCAGGGGTACGAGTTCGAGGCGGCGGAGGCATCGTTCGACCTGCTGGTGCGCAAGGTCGCTAAAGAGCACAAGCCGTGGGAGGTCGATAAGAAATTGAAGCTCTACCAGCCGTGGTTCGAGCGGGTTACGTACCGCGTGAACATCGAGGCCCGTGAGAACAACACGCCGATCACGGAGGCCACGGTCCGACTGAAGATCGCGGGCCAGATCGAGCACACGGCGAGCGAGGGCGACGGCCCGGTCAACGCTCTCGACGGCGCGCTCCGCAAGGCGCTCGTGCGGTTCTATCCGCGCCTCAACGAGATGCAGTTGGTGGACTACAAGGTCCGCGTCGTGAACCCGCGTGCCGGTACCGCGGCTCGGGTGCGAGTGGTGATCGAATCGCGCGACGGTACGGACGTGTGGGGCACGGTGGGCGTGAGCGAGAACGTGATCGAGGCCAGTTGGCTCGCGCTGTGCGACGCGATCGAGTACAAGCTGTTCAAGGACGAGGAACGGCCCAAGCGGTAAACTCTTCCTCACCAAAACGATCCCGAAACACACCGGGAACGGAACCCCGTTCCCGAGGCAGTTTAGGTAACGACATGGCGACCGAACTCCCGAAGGCATACGACTCGAAAGCGGCCCAGGAGAAGTGGCTCACGTTCTGGGAGGAACGCGGGTACTTCCACAGCAAGCCGGATTCGACCAAGAAGCCGTTCACCATCGTGATCCCGCCGCCGAACGTGACCGGCGCGCTTCACATGGGGCACGCGCTCAACAACACGCTCCAGGACGTGCTGATCCGCTGGCGCCGGATGCAGGGCTACAACGCCCTCTGGATGCCCGGCACGGACCACGCCGGTATCGCCACGCAATCCGTGGTGGAGCGGCTCGTGTTCACACAGGAGAAGAAGACCCGGCACGACCTCGGCCGCGACGAATTGGTGAAGCGTATTTGGGAGTGGAAGGACAAGTACGAGACGCGCATCCTCGGCCAGCTCCGCGAAATCGGTGCGAGCTGCGACTGGAGCCGGACGCGGTTCACGCTCGATCCGGTGTGCGCCCGGGCCGTGCGCGAGACGTTCTTCCGCATGTTCCGCGACGGCTACATCTACCGCGGCAAGCGGTTGGTGAACTGGGACACGCACCTGCAAACGTCCGTGGCCGACGATGAAACGTACACCGAGGACACCAAGAGCGGGTTCTGGACGTTCAAGTACCCGGTGATCGACGGGGACCAACTGACAGGTGAGTTTCTCTCGTTCAGCACTACACGGCCTGAGACCATGTTGGGAGATACCGCACTGTGTGTACATCCCAGTGATGCTCGGTACAAGCATCTTGTCGGGAAGTGGGCGGGTGTGCCGCTCACGAACCGGAAGGTACCCATCATCGCGGACGGCATTCTCGCAGACCCGGAACTCGGTACGGGTTGCGTGAAGGTGACGCCAGCGCACGACCCGAACGACTACGCGTGCTGGCAACGGAATCAATTCATCCAGATGATCAACATCCTGAATCCTGACGGCACGATCAACGAAAACGGCGGTGAATACAAGGGCATGGACCGCTACAAGGCCCGCGAAGCCGTGACGAAGAAGATGGAGGAACTCGGCCTCTACGTGGAGAAGGCCGACCGCATCGTGCCATTGAAGTTCAGCGACCGCAGCAAGACGCCGATCGAGCCGCTGCTGTCGGACCAGTGGTTCGTGAAGATGGCGGATCGCGACGACGGCAAGCCCGGTCTCGCGCAAATGACAATGGACGCGGTGACCGACAGCCGCGTGAAATTCTTCCCGGAGCGCTACGCGCGCTCGTACCTCGACTGGTTGGGCGAGAAACGCGATTGGTGTATCAGCCGTCAACTGTGGTGGGGCCACCGCATCCCAATTTGGAGTCGACCCAACAACGATGAAATGGGCGAGCCGACCAAATACATGTCACGAATTCAGGCTCTCGAATCTGAATTCCCTAGCAAAATCGCGCACCAAGGTGGAATTTCGATTCTTCCGCCAAGTGAGGATCACGCAGCTATCCACAGTCCAAGAACACTCGTCGCGATTGCCCCAGGTGCAACTGACATCGAACAGGAAGTAGAACAATTGGGTTTTGTGCAAGACCCGGACGTACTCGATACGTGGTTCTCGTCCGCGCTGTGGCCGCACTCGACGCTCGGCTGGCCCGGGCCGGCGCTGCCCGAAGAGAAGCCGAATCGCGTGGCGCCCGATTGGGAAAAGGACCGCTACTACTACCCCACATCGGTGCTGGTGACCAACCGCGACATCATCACGCTGTGGGTGGCGCGGATGGTGCTGACGGGGTTGTACAACCTGAACGAGATTCCGTTCAGCCATGTGTACATCCACCCGAAGGTGATGGACGGGTTCGGCGAGGGCATGAGCAAGACGAAGGGCAACGGGGTGGACCCGCTCGACATCATTGACCGCTACGGCACCGACGCGATGCGCTACGGCATGGTGAAACTCGCCACCGAGACGCAGGATTCGCGGTTGCCGGTGTCAAACGTGTGTCCGCACTGCGGCAAAGAAGTGCCGGTGAAGCAAGAGCACATGTACATGCGGACCAAGAAGCTCAACTGCCCGGAGTGCAAGCAGCCGTTCCGCCCGGGCGGGCCGTGGCCGATGGATGACGCGGAACTGAAGACCGCGAAACAGGGCTCCGACCGCTTCGAGGAGGGCCGGAACTTCGCCAACAAGATGTGGAACGCGACACGGTTCCTCCTCATGAACCTGGAGGGCTACGCGCCCGACGCGGTGAAGTTGGACGAACTGCCCACGGAAGACAAGTGGCTGCTCTCACGGCTCGCGACCACCACGAAGGCCGTGACGTCGGCATTGGAGGGCTACCACTTCAGCGACGTGGCCCGGCTCCTCTATGACTTCGTGTGGAGCGAGTTCTGCGACTGGTACATCGAGATGTCGAAGGGGCGCCTGAAAGACGCCACCGCCCGCCCGCTCGCGCAGCGCGTGCTCGCCGGGGTGCTTGATGGCATCCTGCGTCTGGTGCAACCGGTGATGCCGTTCGTGGCGGAATCGCTGTGGCAGGCGCTCAACGAAACGGCTCCCGAGCGCGGCCTCCCGGCGCCCGCCAAGGCCGAAGAGAGCGTGTGCATCGCGCGCTGGCCGAGCTACCCCGAATCGTGGATCAGCGCCGAGGTGGAAGCCCGCTTCGCGCGGATGCAGGATCTCGTGAAGAGCGTGCGCGAGGTGCGCAACCGCTACCAGGTGGACGACAAGACGCGCCTCGACGTGTCGGTGAAGTGCTCCGAAACCGTGGCGGCCGAGTTCAATGCGCTTGCGACGTTCATCGGGCCGCTCGCCGGAATCGCGACTCTCACCGCCGGCCCGACCGCGACCAAGCCGAAGCAGGCCGGCGGGATCGTGCGGCCCGAGTTCGAGGCTTACGTTTCGCTCGCCGGGCTGATCGACGTGGCCGCCGAGATCAAGCGCCTCGAAAAGCAGATCGGCGACAAGCGGAAGTCACTCGACGGGACCAAAGCGAAGCTCGCGAACGAGAAGTTCGTGGCCGGCGCCCCACCCGAAGTGGTGCAACAGCAGCGCGATTTGGTGATCGACGTCGAGAAGCAAATCGCCGCGATGGAAGAGAACTTGAAGGACTTGCAATCGGCCTGATTCCGGGCATAAGCCCAGCGCAGGTGTAGTCGATCGGGTGACGGGTAGTGTGGTAACTCCTCCACGCTACCCGTTCCCGGCTATGCTCAACTCAGCGCAATTTCGCAGCCGCGAACCTTTTCGCGTCGGCAAGCCTCATCCCAAAGCGCCCGTGCACGCAGACCATTGCCCTAGTCCGACGAACTAGTAAATGCGGAGCCACAATCACGGTTCCACCACCGCCCACTGCACCGGTACGGAACACATTTCTTCCGATCATCACTCTTCAAAACGCTGCACTTGAGCATGGTCCACTGGACTACGGGACAGCATCTTCGCGCCGCCGTAAGAGGGCGCTATGGGGCGTGTATAAAAGTAATTCGGGCGCTGTAAGCCGGCGCACTCGATCGAACCCGCCTTATCGCTCACGCCGAGGGACCGAGCATGTACCACCGCCGAATCGGGCTGAGCGCCGTTCTTCTCGCGGCGGCGAGCGCCCTGGCCGGGTGCCAGCCCGCGAAGCCCGACGCGCCGAAGTTCCCCCCGCCCGTGGTCACCGTCATTCGCCCCGCGGTCGTGCCCGTCCGCGATTACTGGGTCTACAACGGGTACCTCGATACCACAAAAGCCGTCGAAGTGCGGTCCAAGATCCGCGGGTTCCTCAAAGACGTCAAGTTCACCGAGGGCACCGAGGTCGCGGCCAACGCCCCGCTCTACACGATCGACAAACTGGAGTACGAGACCTCCGTCAAGAAGGCGGCCGCGGAGCTCCTCAAGAGCGAGGCGCAGATCAAGAGCTGGGACGCGCAGATCATTCAAGCGCGGGCTGATTTGGAGCGCGTGAACCGGCTCGGGGCCACCGGGACCGAATCGAAGTTTAAGGAAGAGGAGGCGCGGGCCACGCTCGAAGTGCGTACCGCCGAACTCAAGGCCGCAGAAGCCAACCGGGACGCCGCGAAAGCCGCGCTCCACTCCGCCGAGATCCTCCTGGGCTACACCGACATCCGCGCGAAGATCGGCGGGCGCATCAGCCGCACCCTCGTGGACGAGGGGAACCTCGTTCAAGCGGATACCACGCTTCTCACGACCATCGTGCAGGTGGACAAACTGTACGTGTACTACGACGCCCCGGAAACCGACTTCCTGGCGTACCAGAAGACGCTCATCAGGTCGTCGAGTCCGAGCATGAGCACCCAACAGATCGGGCTCGAGGTCGGGGTCGGGGACGAAATGGACTTCCCGCACGAGGGGTTCATCGACTTCCGCGAGAACCGCGTGGAGACCGCGACCGGGACCATCCGCGTGCGCGGGCGCCTGGACAACCCGGTGCTCTCGAACGGCGTCCGGTTGCTCTACCCCGGCATGTTCGCCCGCATCCGGGTGCCGAAGAGCGACAAGGTGCCGACGCCCGTGATACCCGAAGATTGCCTCCTGAGCGGTCAGGAGGGGCGCTTCGTTTTCGTGGTGAACGCGGAGGGGATCGTCAAGAAGCGGCTCGTCACGGTCGGCGCGAACTTCTGGAAGGTTCCCGCCGCGGAACCGGGTGTGGCCGTAGCGAGTTGGGTCGCGGTGAACCCGAAGCCCGTTCCCCCGAAAGAGGGCCAGCCGCCCGCGGAGACGCGCCGGAACATCAAGTCCGTCGTCGCGATCACGGCCGGGCTGCAGCCCGACGACCGCGTAATTCTCGCCGGCCTGCACGCGGTCCGGCCCGATGCGCCGGCCGTGCCTGATGAGTGGGTGTTGAAGCCACCCGTCGAGTCTAAGAAATAGTCCGCGCCCCGCGCCCTTCGCCCCAACCCACACGCGGTCGCCGCATGATTTCGCGCTTTTTCATTGATCGCCCGATTTTCGCCAACGTGCTCGCCATCGTCACGCTGCTGTTCGGCGCGGTGGCGCTGTACCGGCTACCGGTCGAGCGCTACCCACCGATCACCCCGCCCACGGTGCAGGTGAGCGCCAACTACCCCGGCGCGAACGCGAAGGTGGTGACCGACACGGTCGCCGCCCCCATCGAGCAGCAGATTAACGGGGTGGAGAACATGATGTACATGTCCTCCACCAGTTCCGCCGACGGCTCGTATGGGCTCACCATCACGTTCGAGATCGGGACCAACCTCGACGACGCCCAGGTTCTCGTGCAGAACCGGTTGAGCGTAGCCGAGCCACAATTGCCCGAAGAAGTGCGCAGACAAGGCGTGACGGTGCGCAAGCAGTCCTCTGCCATCATTCTCGCGATCTCTCTGACCGCACCACCGCCCAAGGACCGCTACAACCTGACGCTCGACCCCGTGGCCCTCCGGGAGACCGGGGTGACGCTCGAACAGGCGCTCGCGGCGATTGCGGCGGCCGGCGCGCGGGCCGAGCCGCACCCGAACAAGCAGCCGCTGTGCTACCAGATCGTGGCGCCGGATTCGTTCGCTGATAATGGCCCCGCCGGGGGCGACAAGTTGCGTCAGATCGCACTGACCCCGGCCGGGCGCCCGGCCGTTCCGCTCTCGGACGTGGCGCGTGTGGACGAGTTGCCCGGCGCCTACGACGGGCTGTTCCTCTCGAACTACGCGACGCTCCGACTGCGCGACGACCTGAGCCGCGTGCCCGGGGTGGGCGACGTGATCGTGCGTGGGGTCGGTTCGTACTCGATGCGCGTCTGGCTGAACCCGGACAAGCTCGCGGCCCGCAAGCTCACCACCGAGGACGTGCTCGGGGCGCTGCGGCGCCAGAACGTGCAGGTCGCGGCCGGGCAGGTGGGCCAGCCGCCGAACCCGTCGGGCCAGCGGTTCCAGTACACGGTCACCACGCTCGGGCGCCTCAGCGACCCGGAAGAGTTCAAGAACATCATCGTCAAGTCCGGGGCGGCCGGGCAGCTCGTGTACCTGCGCGAAGTGGCGGACGTGGAACTCGGCGGGCAGTCCTACGACTCGTTCGCGTCGCGCAGCGCGTACCCGTCCGCCAACCTGCTCGTGTACCAGCTCCCCGGGTCCAACGCACTCGAGGTGGCGAAGGGCGTGCGGGCCGCGATGGAGAAGGTGAAACCCACGCTCCCGCCCGGGATGGAGTACAGCATCCCGTTCGACACCACGAAGTTCGTGGAGGCCGCGATCGACGAGGTGTACATCACGCTGTTCGAGGCCGGGGCGCTGGTGCTCATCGTGATCCTGGTGTTCCTCCAGAGCTGGCGCGCGCTGCTCGTGCCCGCCACCACGGTACCCATCACCATCATCGGCGCGTTCGCGTTCATGCTGATGCTCGGGTTCTCGGTGAATCTGCTCACGCTGTTCGGGCTGATCCTGGCCATCGGGATCGTGGTGGACGACGCCATCGTGATCGTGGAGAACGCCTCGCACCACATCGAACAGGGCATGGCGCCGCGGAGCGCGACGATCCAGGCCATGAACGAGGTCACGGGGCCGGTCATCTCCATTACACTCGTGCTGATGGCCGTGTTCCTCCCGACCGCGTTCCTCGGCGGGATCACGGGTCAGCTCTACAAACAGTTCGCGCTCACCATCGCCGCCACCGCCCTCATCAGCGCGGTGAACGCCCTCACGCTGAAGCCCGCGCAGTGCGCGCTGTGGCTCAAGCCGGTGGCGAAGAAGGGGTGGTTCTCCAAACTGTTCGACGCGGTCTACAAGCCGATCGAGGGGGCCTACGCCTGGTCCATCAAGATCCTGCTCCGGGTGTGGTGGCTCGCGCTCGTGGCGTTCCTCGCGCTCGCGGTGGGAACCGGCGTGTGGTACCAGAAGACCCCGGCCGGGTTCCTCCCAGATGAGGACCAGGGGTACGTCATCATCGCGGTGCAACTGCCCGACGCCGCGTCCATCGACCGGACGCGCGAGGTGGTGGACAAAATGAACGGCGTGTTCCGCAAGACGGAAGGCGTCGAGAACTGGTTCGTGCTGGGTGGGTTCTCGCTGCTCGACGGAACCGCGGCGCCGAACTCCGCGACCGCGTTCGCCGCGTGGAAGGACTGGAAGTACCGGGAGCGCCCGGACCTGGCGCAGGAGGCCCTGGTCGCGAAGCTCCAGCGCGAGTTCGGTGGGTTCCGCGACGCCCGCATCTTCGTGCTCGTGCCGCCCTCGATCCAGGGGCTCGGGTTCGTGGGCGGGTTCCAGATCCAGATCGAGGACCGGGAGGGCGTGGGGACCGACGTGCTCCAGGAGCGCGCGACCGCCGTCGCGATGGCCGCGGGGCGCAACCCCGAGATCGACGCGATGAAGACCGCGAGCACGTTCCGCGCGGGCGTGCCGCAGATCTACCTCGACATCGACCGCGAGAAGGCCGAGAAGATGGGCGTGAAGATGGACGACGTGTTCGCCACGCTCCAGGCGAACCTCGGGTCCGTGTACGTGAACGACTTCAACAAGTTCGGGCGCACGTACCAGCTCCGCATCCAGGCCGACAGTCGGTACCGGGGCGACACGAACGCGATCAAGCGCCTGGAGGTACCCGGGCGCGAGGGGGGCGTGAACCCGGACGGTTCGACGCGCGTGGGTCCGCGCCCGCGGGTGCCCCTGGGCACGCTCCTGAAGGACGAGATCCGGATCGGGCCGCAGTCCATCATCCGCTACAACCTGTACCCGACCGCGCAGATCCCGGGCCGGGCGAACCCGGGTGTCAGTTCCAGCGACGCGATCAAGGTGATGGAAGAGGTGGCGACGCGCGAGCTCCCGCCGACGATGGGGTTCGAGTGGACCGGCCTCTCCTACCAGGAGAAGCGCGTCGGCGGAGCCGCGTTCAACCTGCTCGGCAAGCCGATCACCGAATCATACATCGTGTTCGCGCTGGCCGTGTTCATGGTGTACCTCGTGCTCGCGGCGCTGTACGAGAGCTGGCTCCTGCCGTTCGCGGTGATTCTGGTGGTGCCGCTCGGGTTGCTCGGGGTGGTCGCCGCGGTGAATGCGCGGATCTGGCTGCACGAGTTCTACGTGCGGGCGCAGGCGGCGATCGCAAAGGGGGAGGCCAGTTGGTGGCACCCGCACATGCCGAACGTGAGCACGATGGACAACAACATCTACACGCAGATCGGGGTTGTGCTCATCATCGCGCTGGCGTCGAAGAACGCGATCCTTATCGTGGAGTTCGCCCGCGAGTTGCGATTCGCGGGGCGGAGCATCCGGCAAGCGGCACTGGAAGCCGCGCGCATGCGGTTCCGGCCGATCATCATGACGAGCTTCGCGTTCATCTTGGGCGTGGTTCCGCTCGTGTTCGCGACCGGGGCCGGGGCCGCGAGTCGGCAGTCGCTCGGCACTGCGGTGTTCGGGGGGATGTTGACTTCGACCATACTCGCGGTGTTCTTCGTGCCGGTCTTCTACATCGCGATCCAGGGCCTGATCGAACTCAAAAACGGCCCGCCGAAGCCCCCACCGGGCGAAGACCTACCCGTCGCCGGAGGCGAAACCCACGGCGCGCACGGTCACGGTGCTCACAGTGCCCATGACACCCACAAAGCAGTCGCGCAACCGCTGCACGCGGAGATCGCGGAACCTCTCATCGCAGAAGTTATCGCGGAGGAACCGCACGAGAACGGGAAACCGATCGCAACGGAGGCGGAACAACCGGTTCCAGCCCAACAACCTCCAACAGCGCCAGAAGCGAAATAGGCTTACACCGTTCGCACGCGGGGCACCGACTCAAAAGGTCGGTGCCCCGTGCGTTTCCAGTTCTTGTCGCGAACGCTTCTCTGATGTTTCGGGTGCCGCTCCCAATGTGGTACACCCGAAAACGCTTGTAGCTTCGACACCCTTTAATCCAGCGATTCCACCTCAATTTCAATTCATTCTCCGGCCATTCACCCCAAATCTCGTCTCGCGCCCTTGACGTGTGTGTGTCCACAAGCGAAACTACACTGAGACGAAATCTCAACAAATGAGCCGTCATGTTAATGCCCCTGGATATGGTGCGCGCCGGCGAATGGGCCGAGGTCGAAGAGGTGACCGGCCAGGCGGATTGGGTCGGGCGCCTCGCCGAACTCGGAATCCGTCAGGGCTGCCGCCTCCAGGTGGTTCAGCCCGGTGCGACTTGTCTCCTGAAAGTGGACGGAGGAAAGCTCGGCCTGCGCGGGTGCGAGTGTGCCCAGATCCTCGTCCGCCCGGTCACCGCGGGGCACGCCGGCTGATGCCCACTCTCGCCGATCTTTCGCCGGGCCAACGGGCCGAAGTGCTGTCCGTTACCGGCCCCGCCGCTCTGGTCCAGCGCCTCTACGAATTCGGGTTGCTCGAAGGCGAACAGGTGCAAGTTATCGCACGCGCGCCGCTCGGCGACCCGCTCGAAATCAGCCTCGGTCACTCCCGCTTGAGCCTGCGCAAGTCCGAAGCCGCCGGCATCAGCGTGCGCCCACTTTAGAAATGCGAAGTTCGGACGCGCGGGTCAGCCCGTCCCCGCGCCCGCTCCACTCGTTTGCGTTTTGAGTTCCGCGTTCCAGGTTCCGCACTCACTTATGCTCACCCCCACGCTCACCGTCGCTCTCGTCGGGAACCCGAACGCGGGGAAATCGACACTGTTCAACGCGCTCTCCGGATTGCGCCAGCGCATCGGGAACTACCCCGGCGTCACCGTCGAGATGAAGAAGGGGCAGTTCACCACCAACGGCACAACGGTCGACCTCATCGACCTCCCCGGCACGTACAGCCTTGCAGCTCGCAGCCCGGACGAAATGGTCGCAGTGGACCTGCTCCTGGGGCGCCGATCCGAAGAACCCCGGCCGTCGGTCGTGCTCTCGATCGTTGACGCGACCAACCTCGACCGGCACCTCTACCTCACGAGCCAATTGCTCGACCTGGGCGTACCGGTCGTCGTCGCGGTCAACATGATTGACGCGGCCGCGGCGCAAGGGTTGAAGTTCGACTACGCGAAACTGTCCGAAGCGATTGGCGTCCCCGTCGTACCGATCCAGGCGAACAACGGTACCGGGTTAACGGAACTCACCGCGGCCGTTCGCACCGCGGGAGAAAGTGCAACCGCCCCGAGCGGCCCCGCGTTCCCGCCCGCGTTCGATGAGGCCGTGGAACAGTTGCGGAAGGAACTCAGCGACGAGGTTCCGCCGGTCCTCCTGCGGCGCGCGGTCATCGATATCGGCGGGTACACGGAACAGTGGCTCGTCGAGCGGTACGGGGACCGGTTCCGGTCCGCGCTCGTCGGCGCGCGAGACAAACTCGCGGCACTCGGGCATTCGGTCCCGGGGGTCGAAGCGCGCACGCGATTCGCATGGGTGCGTGCGGCAGTCGCTGCGACCGTGAGCAAGCCCGCGGTGCGCCCGGTCACATGGACCGATCGTATCGACTCGGTCCTCACGCACCGGCTCTGGGGCACGCTCGTGTTCCTGATCGTGATGTTCTTGATGTTCCAGTCGATCTTTCTGTGGGCGAAACCGCTCATGGATCTGATTAGCAGCGGGCAGGACGCGATCGCGGGATCGGTGGAATCGGCTCTACCCTCTGGCCCGCTCCGCGCGCTCCTCGTGGATGGGATCATCAAAGGCGTCGGTAGCGTACTGGTGTTCCTGCCGCAAATTATGATCCTGTTCGGCTTCATCGCGGTTCTTGAGGATTGCGGGTACATGGCGCGCGCCGCGTTCCTCATGGACCGGATCATGAGCCGGTGCGGACTGAGCGGGAAGTCGTTCATCCCGATGCTGTCGAGCGTGGCGTGTGCGGTGCCCGGGATCATGGCCACGCGGGTCATCGAGAACCGGCGCGACCGGCTCGCCACGATCCTGGTGTCACCACTAATGAGCTGTTCCGCCCGGCTCCCGGTGTACATCCTGCTCATCGGGGCGTTTGTCGCGCGCCCGGGTTCACCGGGCTGGCTGCCGGGGCTGGTTCTGTTCGCGATGTACATGGTCGGCTTCACCGTCGCACCGCTCGTCGCCCTCGCACTCAAGCGAACCCTGCTCCGCGGCGCCCCGCCCGTCTTCGTAATGGAACTACCGAGTTACCGGCGCCCGAAGTTCACCTCGGTGCTGCGCCGAATGGGGGGCGCGGGCTGGGCGTTCACACTGCGTGCCGGCACGATCATCCTCGCCGCGATGGTGCTCGTGTGGGCGGCGCTCTACTTCCCGTACTCCGACGCACAGGGCCAATCGTACCCCGACCTCATCGAGAAAGCCGAAGACGCGGTCAAGGAGAGTGCCGATCGCCTGAAGGAACTTAAGGAGAAGGGCACGGCGAGTCAGAAAGAGCCGGAGGCAAACGAACCCGCCCCGACTCCGCTGACCGAAGGCGAAAAGACCGAACTGGAGAAGCTCGAAGAGGCCGCGGGGTTGCCCGATAAACTCAACGGCGAGTGGAAACGGAGCAGCTACCTGGGTCGAGTCGGGTTGTGGATGGAACCGGTGTTCGAGCCGCTGGGCTGGGACTGGAAGATCGGCGTCGCGGCGATGGCGAGTTTCCCGGCGCGTGAGGTGATCGTCGGTACGTTCGGGTTGCTCTACGATGTGGGCGAAGTGGATACGAAGGCCATCGGTGATGATGGCGCCGACGACGAGGCAAAGGAGAAAGTCGCGGGGCTGACAAAAGCTGTGCAAGACGATTGGTCGAAAGACCCGATCCGCGGCAAGTACGGCGTGCCGGTCGCACTGTCGCTGATGGTGTTCTTCGCACTGTGCTGTCAGTGCGCCGCGACCCTCGCCGTAATCCAGCGCGAAACAAAGAGCTGGCTCTGGCCCGCGTTCACCTTCGTCTACATGACGGCGCTGGCGTACCTCGGTGCGTTCGCCACGTTCCAGTTAGGTCGACTCATCGTGGGGTGAGAGGGCGGCGTCTCCCTCGCGGAATCGAGGGAGACGCGGATGCAATTGCCGTCAACACTCTAACCGGCAAGAGGCGGGGCCAAGAGCCAACGGAGCAACTTCGCGTTATCGGTCCCTTCCCCGCGTTCCCCGACAGCCCATAACCACCACAGCGACACGCCCATCACGGTCACTTCACCCTTTCCGACCTTTGCTGTGGCCACGAAGCCCAAACCCGCCTTCTCGAACCCGACCGCGCTCACAAGAACCCGACCGCCATTCTCCACGCGGATCGGCGAAGCCCGAAAGAACGTCGCCGATTTAATACCGGCCTTGACCACTTCGGGGGAGAAATCGTCGGCCTTCGGAGTCACATTCTTCAAGCCGCGCGGCGCCTCTTGATCGAGGAGTTCCAAACCGGTCCCATCTAGCACCTCATTCGCCGCGGGCACCGATCCCGTAAAGAACGCACTCGTCGTGACGACCACGCGGCCACCCGCTTTGGCAAAAGCCCGAACCCGTTGAACGTCGTCCGTGGTCTGGCTCAGCAGGGCATGAGCATTCAGGAGTATGCAGTTGAACTTGCTCAAATCGAGATCACGGAGGACGGGCTGTTTGGGCCGAACGAGTAGGTAACTCGTGTCCAGACCGGCGTCACGAACGAGGTCGGTCCAGGCCTTATACATTTTCCCGCTGTCCGTCGCGGCGCACTCGAACGGCGTGCCAGCAACTAGGAGCCGTATCAGTCCGGCCTTCCGGGTCTTCACAACAACCGACACCGGCATTTTAGTCGTGACTTCCCCAACAGTAACCTTGATCTCGCTCTCAAATTCGCCCTCGCGGGCCGTTTCGATCGCCACTTCAACCTCAACACACGTGAAGCTGTTCGCCGCGCCTACTTGTCGGGCAAACGTTTTGGTGCCGAGCACCTTCACGAACTTCGGGGCCTCGACCTTCACCGTCGGTTTCGGATCATCGGCCGAGGCGTACACCAAGAAGCTCCCCTCCACGGTCCCGCCCACGCAAACAGTCCCAAAGGGAAGGCAATCGGGTTGAGCTTGCCCGACAACCGGCACGGCCCGACCCGCGGGCGCGAGTACCAACAAACAGCCAGCGGCCAAAGCCCATCGAATTGACGTCACGAGTTCCCCCTCACAGGAGCGTCATGGATTAGCGATCACGCGATCGGCAACCACGATACCTGCTACGCGAGGAAAGGCTAATGAGTGCATTAAGGTTTCGGCGAATCAACTGACTCGAAAGGTGGCAGCGTTCTATTTCGGTGGGGTGAATTGATCGAGTACCGCTCGCCCCGCGAGCGGATTACCTCGACGTCGAAGCTATTTGGCGCGAAAGGCAACAAACAGTACAAACCCGTTACCTTTCAGGGTTCGGGTTCACCGAGTGCCGAGCGTCGGACGTGAGCGGTCTAGGAACGAGGGGCGCTCGCGGCCTTACGGATCGCGTTCATGCGGCGCGCTTCTTTCCGGCGCCGGGCCTCGCACGGCTTCTCGTAGTACTCGTGGGCGCGAAGTTCACCCTTCATCCCGCTGCGCTCGATCAGCTTCTTGAACCGCCGGAGAGCGGCGCCGATTGGCTCCCGCTCGTGAACGCGCATCCGCAGCCCCATTCGATCTCCCCGTGAATCGGACCCACAGTGTGGGTTCTGAGTGAAAAATGTTGTTCCTGACTATAGACGATCCGGAAGCGGTCCGGAAGTTCCCATTCGAGAAACTATTTGTGGCTCATATAAGCTACAGAACTCACACGTCAACGGTCACGGGGCCTTTTTCGTTTCGTCCCCTTTTGCCGGTCGCTCACCTTGCGTCGCAACCGGAAGTCGGCGCTGCCGTGGTACGTCGCCAGAACCGCACCGACGCCCGCGTAGTGATCGAACAGATCGTACACCACGGACTCTTCGTCCGGCCACGGGTACGCGAATATCACGTCCATGTCGCTGATTTCCAACCCCAGCTCCTCATACGCCTGGTCGCCCTCGGTCGTGAGCCACGAGTACGTCCCGCCCTTGTACACGCGGTCCTCCGCGCCGGGGGGAACGAAGCTGCCGTGGACCAGTTCCACCGGCAAATCGTAGTCTTCGGCGAGTTGGCGCCCCTCGTCGATCAGTGTTCCTTCGATCTCGATCCCGCATGCCTCGAAATCGAGCATCGCGGCCAACCCCACGACCACCCCGAACCCACAACCCCACTCGCAGAACCGCGACCCGCGCGTGAATTCCCCGCCGGCCAGTGCCCGAAGCACCTTGTACGCGGTGACATAGTCGCACGGGACGAACGCGGGCACCTGGCACGCGGTCTGGAACCGATCGATCCGGCGCTCCGCGTCGCGGAGGAACCGGCGCACGTCGGCCGGCGGATCGGCGTCGGTGATTGGTACGAGTAGTTCTCGTAGTGACATTTGGAACGGCATTGGGGGAAACAGTTCCGATAACCGCGCGCGAATTTCGTGCCCGAACCGGAACGGGTCGTAGGATGTATGGGTGTTGTATTGCACCCGTGCCGCGAGGTTCGACATGTCCGAAGAACAATCAGGCCAAATCACCGTCGAACAGCGGCGCGCGATTTTCAAGGCACTGGTCGAGGCCCAGGACGGCGGCGCGGGTGTGGCCGCGTCGCGCACCGCGGTGGCGCGCCAGTTCGCGGTGAGCGAGGACCAAGTGCGTGACGTCGAGCGCGAGGGCATGGCCAACCAGTGGCCACCCCTCGATTAACGGTTCGTTTCACGATCCGCGTCGAGCGATCCTCTCCAGAGCGTCACACGGCCGCACGGTGACGAACCACTCTACCCGAGCACCGGCCGCGCGCCTCGCATTCGTTGGATTGCCCACGGTCCCGGCGCAGAAGGCGGTCGGAAGTGTTCCGGTTCGGCCACCACACGGATCACTTTCGCGACTTCTCTTCCCCGCCCAGTGCTTCAAGTCGGCGTTCCGCGTCGCGCCGCAGTTTGCCGCAAACCAGTTCACACAGCTCGAAAATCATCGATTCGGTGATCGAATATCGCACGAGGTTACCGTCTCTTTCGCGCGAGAGCAGACCGGCCGCGTAGAGAATGCCGAGTTGTTTGGAAATATTAGCCTGTTTCGCTCCGAGTTCGTCCACCAACTCTGAAACGGCCTTCGGCCCGCCCTTCAAGCACTGAAGAATCGCCAGTCGCGTCGGCTCCGCGAGCACCGCGAACAGTCGAGACACCGCTTCAAGGGCGTTTCGGTCGAGAGGACTTGACTCCACATCGCACCCCACACTATATTGCCAAATAGCAATATCACCCAATCACAATTAACGGCACTGCAATTCTACCGCCGTGGCCGGCACAGGTGAAGACCTGCGGAGAAGATCATGGGCATGCGCGTGCTAATCGTGGGAGGGGTGGCCGGCGGAATGAGCGCGGCCGCCCGCGCCCGGCGGTTGTCCGAGAGCGCGGAAATCATCGTGTTCGAGCGCGGACCGCACGTGTCTTACGCGAACTGTGGGTTGCCGTACTTTTTGGGCGGTGAGATCACCGACCGCAAGAAGTTGCTCGTGCAAACACCCGAGCGCCTGAGAGCCGTATTCAACGTCGACGTGCGCACGCGGTCCGAGGTCACCGCGATTCACCGCGAGCGCCGGGAAATCGAAGTGCGCGACCTCGTTTCGGGACACACAACCACGGAACGGTACGACGCCCTCATCCTGTCCACGGGAGCGGCCCCGATCGTTCCGGGCGTACCCGGGACCGAGCGCCCGGGGCAGTTCGCGCTGCGCACGCTCGAAGACATGGACCAAATCGATGCGTGGGTCCGGGACCGGGCCGCGCGAACGGCCGTGGTCGTAGGAGGCGGGTTCATCGGTTTGGAGGTCGCGGAACAGTTTCACGAGCGGGGACTCCGGGTGGCCGTGGTCGAGCGGAACCCGCAGGTTCTGAAACCGTTCGACCCGGAGATGGCCGCGCACCTGCACCTCGAACTCCGCGGGCACGGCGTCGCCCTTCACCTTAGTAACGGCCTCGCCCGCTTCGATGGGCCGGGCGCCGGAGAAACGGCCGGTGCCTCGGTCGTGGTACTCGCCGACGGTACGCGCCTCCCGGCCGACGTGATCGTGACGGGTTTAGGCGTGCGCCCGGAATCGCAACTCGCGGTCGCAGCGGGACTGGATCTCGGTCGCACCGGCGGCATCAAAGTCGACGCACACTTGCGCACCAGCGACCCGCACATTTATGCAGTCGGTGACGCGATCGAAGTGACACACGCGGTCACGGGTGCGCCCGCACTCATCCCGCTGGGCGGCCCCGCGAACCGTCAGGGGCGCACCGCGGCCGACAACATCTTCGGGATTGCGAGCGCGTATCCCGGCACGCTCGGCACCGCGATCGTGCGCGTCTTCGGACTCGCGGCCGCGGTCACCGGAGCGAACGAAGCGCAACTGAAGGCCGCCGGGATCACGTTCGAGGCGGTCCACCTCCACCCGAACTCGCACGCGGGTTACTACCCCGGCGCCAAAGCGCTCTCGCTGAAAATCCTCTTTGCGCCGGATTCGGGGAAATTACTCGGCGCACAGGCGGTCGGGGCCGACGGAGTGGACAAGCGCATTGACGTACTCGCTACCGCACTCCGCGCGGGCATGACGGTCGACGATGTGGCGGATTTGGAGCTCTGCTATGCCCCGCCGTTCGGCTCCGCCAAAGACCCGGTGAACCTGGCCGGAATGGTCGCGCAGAACGTCCGCGCCGGGCGCGTGCGAACAATTCAATGGGACGCGGTCGCAAGACTGGACCGTTCGCGCGCACTCGTTCTCGACGTGCGCGATGCCCAGGAGCGCGCCGGCGGAGCGATCCCCGGTTCCGTTCACATCCCACTCGGGGAACTCCGCACCCGGCTCGACGAACTCCCGCGCGATCGGGAAATCGTCGCGCACTGCGCGAGCGGTCAGCGCTCGTACACGGCCTGTCGCGTACTGATGCAGCACGGGTTCCAATGCCGGAACCTCGTCGGCTCGTTCAAGACATGGAAGGCCGCACAAGACGGCCTTCTGCCCCGATAAACGCTTCTCCGCCAAATACAGGAGGTTCGCAATGTCCGTCCCCACCATCGCCCCGGCGCGACTCGCGGAATTGGCGAAAGCCGGCCCAGTCGCACTGATCGACGTGCGCACGCCGGCAGAGTTCGAGGACGTTCACGTTGCGTTCGCGCGCAACGTGCCGCTCAACCGGCTCGACCCGAGCACGGTGGGCGCGGCTCCCTCCGCACCGCTGTTCGTGGTGTGCCAGCGCGGGAGCCGCGGCGAGAAAGCGTGCGCGCAATTACTCGCGGCCGGGTTCACGAACGTGACGAACGTGACCGGCGGTACGCTCGCGTGTGTCGAGGCGGGTGTGCCCGTGGTTCGCGGGCAAAAAACAATCTCGCTAGAGCGCCAGGTGCGCATCGCGGCCGGGGCGCTGGTGCTGTTCGGCGTCGGCCTCGGGTTCGTTCACCCCGGGTTCTTCGGCCTCTCGGCGTTCGTCGGTGCGGGGTTGGTGTTCGCGGGCGTGACCGATACCTGCGGAATGGGATTGCTACTGGCGCGGATGCCGTGGAACCGGCGGCGCGTGAAACCCGCCGGCCCAACCTGCGCTCCGTGACGTTAACGCGGGCGCAGCGCTCGCGTGTGGCAGCGCCATGCCGAACCGCGGTCATTTCTTCTTGGGGAACTGCCAGTTCTCATCGAACAGCCCGGCGGCGACGACCTCATACGCGGCAGGATCTTTCTCGGTCGGCGCCGGCTTGATTACGGCCCAGTCGCCGAGCCGGGGGTACAAGAGCGCGTTGGTGCCCTTCAAGTCGGCCTCTTTGAACGTGTGTCCGCTGTTGATGACGACGTACCGCGTCGGTTTCAGTGGATTCGGGTAGATCAGCACAGGAACGTGTGTTTTCGGATCGTACTCCACGCCGTTCACAACAAGCTTCTCTTTCGTCCACGTGACCGGCAACTTCGGCAGCACCTTCGCAATAAGCGGATTGCTCTGCGGGTCGCCGAATAGCACGAGGTTTTCGGGCGCCCGACCTCCGACAACCTCCGCATCACAAACTGGTAACGCACCGCGGAAATATCGGTCCCACATTGACGCGAACTGATTCACGGACGCGGTCGCGTGCTTGTCCGTGCCCGGAGCGAACCCCGTCGTCCCGGGTTTCACGACAACGAACCGCGATAGAAAAGCGTCGTCGATCGGCCCTTGCAGTTCTTTGCGCTTACGCAAGTCCCCTTGCCACTTGTCGAGATCCGCAATCGACCATTGGCCACCTGCTTTAGTCAGAAAGAGTGCGACCGCGGTCGGTTGCGTCCCTTTTGTGGGCACCTTCTGCCCATCGATCACGATTTCCGCCGGAAACGTGTGCTCGGCGCGTAGCAAGCGGATCGCGGCCACGTTCTTCGTTTCGATCTGCAAACCGTCTTTCGTCCAGCGCGAGTCGACCACGGCCCTCTCGTAATGCCGGTCGAGGGCTTCAATGTCCCCGTGGCCGAAATCGTAGTACCGCGTGGTGTACGTCACGAACCGGACACGTTCGGGAGATTTGCGGTCGGTCGCGAGGTGCTTCTTGAACTCGGCCTCGGCCTTGTCTTGCCACTCCTTCGGCATCTGGTGTTCCAACCCCGGCGCGACGAGATGCGTGAACTTCAGTGGCTCCTTGAACGCTTTGAGTGCGTTTTCGATGTTGTCGGCAGCCTTCTTCTGCGGATCTTTCTCGCCACTGTAGGCAACAACCGGGACGTTGAATGCGTTCTCCGCGTAATCGACCGCGTCGTAGATGTGGAGGCACTTCTCCTGATAGTCCGGTAGTTGCTTCGGCAGACTCGCAACGTAGCCGCGGGTCGTCGTGAATCCCGCTCCGGGACCGATAGCAGCGAACATGAATGGATGGTGAAGCCCAATGTGCCAGGTACCGGCCCCGCCCATTGAAAAACCGCGAAGAATAACACGAGACGGATCGAGGGGAGAACTCCCCAGCTTTTCCTCGAATCTGAAGAACGCGCGGACCACGTCCATTACATCGGATTCCCCGGCCCACCGATAAGCGTTGTTACCTCGGCCGTACACCTCAACGACTACGCGATCCAAATCTTTTGGTGCGGCCCCGCCGTGGGTGGCGATGAACTTTGCTTCGGTCAGCGATGCGTCGCGCCCGTGCAACACGATGTCGACGCGCCATTTCTTTTGAGGATCTTTGCCGTAGTCGTGCGGCAGCAGAACGGTGTAGGGTTGAATGGACTCGTCAACGTTCTCCGCGAGGTACGCGCGCAGAACCCACTTCCCCGGTGCGTCGCGCCAGACGGCCTTACCATCTTCGGCCTGTTTCGCGCGAGCAAGTCCCTGATCGAGTGTGGTGAGCGCCCACTTCCCGCTGTTCGTGTGGTACCACTCCTCGAACCGGACGATGTTCTCCGCGGCCTTCAGGTAGATTTCGACTTCGATCAGCACATCCCCGGGAATCTCCTTCTCTTTCAGCGCCGCAATTGCCTTGCGGAGTTGCTCCGTTTTCTCCGTGATTTGCTTGAGTGTGGCCTCGTCGGGCTTGGTCGCCTTCGGCGGGTCAAAGTTCGGCTGCACCGCCTTCTTGTCACCTTTTTTCTCTTGAGCCGCGACCGTGTCGGGTTGCGAAAACCCGATCGTAGCCGCAATACCGGCGCACAAACCGACGGCGAGAACCAGGCGCATGGGACGAGTCTCCGAGCGGGGACCAGCACACTACCAGTTCCCGGGCACGAGTTCCAGCACTCCGGGCGAGAAGAACCCGCCCGGTGCGTCATCGTTCCGGCGTCGGTTTTCCGTTTGGAACTTGGATCTCCGCAACCTGAAACTTGCTAGAATCGAAATGCGAGACGGTCCGGTTCGGGGCACGCGGCAGGGGCCGCGACGGG
Source organism: Gemmata massiliana (assembly GCA_000531095.1). Lineage (GTDB taxonomy): Bacteria > Planctomycetota > Planctomycetia > Gemmatales > Gemmataceae > Gemmata > Gemmata massiliana. The sequence continues at coordinate 133,243 of HG799468.1, forward strand.
AACCCGACGGACGCGCGCGGAGGTCAACCATGATTTCGGTCAAAGTGGTAGTGTTGTGCTTCGTGGTTCTTGGCGTGGTGGCCGGTTCCGCGCGGGCGGCCAACCCGGTCGTCGTCGTCGAAACGAGCGCGGGGAGCTTCAAGATCGAGCTGTTCGAGGACAAGGCCCCGGTCACGGTGAAGAACTTCCTCCAGTACGTCGAAGACAAGCACTACGACGGTACCATCTTCCACCGGGTCATCAACGACTTCATGATCCAGGGCGGCGGGTTCGAGGCGGGGATGAAGGAGAAGAAGACCCGCGACCCGATCAAGAACGAGTCGAACAACGGGCTGTCGAACCTCAAGGGCACGATCGCGATGGCCCGCACCCGTGAACCGAACAGCGCCAGCGCCCAGTGGTACATCAACGTCAAGGATAACACGTTCCTCGACAAGGCCAAGGCCCAGGACGGCGTCGGGTACTGCGTGTTCGGCCGCGTGATCGAGGGCCAGGACGTGATCGACAAGATCAAGACCGTGGAGACCGACACCGTAAAGGGCCACGAGAACGTGCCCTCCAAGGACATTGTCATCAAGTCCGCGAAGGTCGTGAAAGAAGAAAAGAAATAAGCTTGAAAAGGCAGACGAGAGAAGGCAAGAGTAAAAAGAGAAAAGGCAAAAACGGAGCCAAGTGTTTG
>HG799468.1:134035-181348 GCA_000531095.1 Gemmata massiliana
GTTTTTGCCTTTTCTCTTTTTACTCTTGCCTTCTGCCTTACTCGGCCGCTTCTAGCTCCGCGGTCATCGAGCCCTTGCAGCGCGGGATACGCGGATCGATACCGTAAGCGTGGATCTGGTCGCGTTTCAGTTCGGCGCGCTCCAGGCTGGTGGTGCAGACGATCGCGCGCCCCTTTGTGTCTACGATCTTTGCGAGCTGGTACCCCTTCTCGATCGGGTGGCCGAACAGGGCCTTCAGCATCTCGATCACGTACTCGTAGCTGTGGTCGTCATCGTTGAGTAACACGACGTGGTACGGAGGTTGTCGCTTCGTGCGCTGATCGGTTTCGACTTCAGTGTCGGGGAGAGTAGCCGGTCCGGGCATATCTCGGTCTCCGGAGCCTGTGGAGTCTGCTCCTTATTGTGACCGATCCCGGCGCGGGGTCAACCCGTTACGAGTTCTAAAGGGTCCGAGTTCGAGGGCACCAGCCCCTTTTCAGAGAGTTATACCCGCACCTTCTGAATCCCGGCGGCGGCGATGCGACTCGTGTTGGTGCTCGGGCCAGTGTTCGGTTCGAGGCGCCCGAACGTGACCACGGCGATGTCGTCGTTTTGGGCGCGACCGTTGGCGTGCTTGCGCACCGCGTTGACGAGGCGCTCACCCAGATACTTGGGGCGCTGCGCGGCGGCACTGAGGGCCGAGTCGTCGGGAACGAGGCACCGGTCCACGGCCTCGGGGCCGAACATCGCTCCGGCCGGATTCATGGCGTCGGTCACACCGTCGGTGTACACGGCCAGTGAATCCCCCACGTCCAACTGGACCGTAACTTGCCCGAACGGGTACCCGGGCTGCGCGCCGATGGGTGTGCCGGTGTCGTCAAGGGAGATCGCGTCGATCAGTTGGTCGGTGGCCGCGCGGTACAGCTTGGGGCTCATGTGCCCGGCGTTCACGATCGTGAGCGTGTGTTCGGTCGGGTCGAGTACGAGGACCGCGAGCGTCACGAACCGGTCGCCCATCGAGTTACTCATCTGGTCGTTGAGCAACCCGACGGCCTGTGCCAGATCGGGAACCGTGAGCAGGCAGAATCGCACTTCGGAACTGAGTTTGGCCACGAGCAGCGCCGCCGAAACACCCTTCCCGGCCACGTCGCCGAGCACGATGGCGATGCGCCCGTCGCGGAGCGGCACAAAATCGTAGTAGTCACCGCCGACCGTCTGAGCCGGCGAGTAGTGCGAGTAGAACTCGTAGCCCGCCACGTCGGGCAGCGTTTGGGGCAGGAACCCGAGCTGCACCTTGCGGGCGAGTTCGATCTCCTTCGCTTCCTTCTCGCGCTCGAGCATCTGGGCGAGCATCCGGGCCTTCTCGATCGAGATGCTCGCGAGGTTGGCGACGATGGTGAGCAGGTTCAGGTCATCGAGACTGAACTTCTTGGTGCGGTCCTGAGTGTCCAGTTGAAGCGCCCCGATGGGGCGCCCGTCGGCGGTAGCCAACGGCACGCACATCACCGAGCGGATCTTAAATTCAGCGATGCTCGCGGCCGGCCCGAGAGCAGCGTCGCTGCCCGCGTCCTCACTCAAATACGACTGCATCGAGTCGAGCGTCTTCTTCACGATCGTTTTGCTGAACCGCGTGTCTTCCATCCCGGCCCGGCGACTCTTGACCGCTTTGGGCAGTGCCCGGCCGTTCTCTTCGAGCATCAGAACGAAGCACCGGTCGGCCTGCTTGAAGACGCCGAACAGCGTGTCCGCGATCTGCGACAACAGGGCATCGAGTTCGTGCGTGCGGGACAGGTTCGTGCTGATTTCCAGGAGCGCCCGCAACCGCTCCGACGGGGCCACTTCCAGGAAGCTCTGGGCCGCCCCCTTCGTGGCGGAACCCTCGATCGTGGTCTGTCCGGTTTCCTCATCTTCGTCAGCGGCCCGGCCCTTGGACAACCAGTCCGGGAGCGGTTGCGGACGAACCGCGCGTTCGTCGTGGAACCGGAACAGGAAGTCACAAATCTTGATCCGGTCGTCCGGCTTGAGCGCCTGTCGCGTTGTGACCTCTTTGCTGTTCACGAACGTGCGATTGCGGCTCTTGAGATCCTCGATGTAGAACTGGCCGTTGACCCGCAGAACCTGGGCATGTTTGCGGCTCACTGCGTGGTGCGGGATAACGATCTGACACTCTTTCTCGTCCCGCCCGATTACGAGCGCGTCCCCGCTCAAAGGGATGTTCTTGTTCGGCGCGGCCCCTTCGGGTGACTTCAACAAGATGAGTGACGGCATGGACGGCGCCCGCAATTTAGAAGAACGGCACGACGGTCTGAACGACGCAGGCAAATCACCCCGAATGGTACCGCTCCGGCCCAATTTCCGCAAGCAACCAAACCAAGCGTTCGCGCGCAGTTTCAGTTCAAGATAGAATACGCTTAACGGGTCCGGCGTCGGACAGGAAACGTGTATTTTGCGGGGGAAATGTCATGGCCGGGAAGAAACCTCAGCGGCGGAAGAAATCCGCTCCCAAAGTCGCCGGGGTGGTCGGCGTCGGCTTGGACGGTGAAGACGGGCACACGCGGGTCACTCGCACCGAGGAAATGGTCGTGGTCGGCGGCTCCGCGGAAACGCACGAACGGATGCAAGAAACCGCGATCCGGTTCGGTGAGAACCTAGAAAAGTGTGGCAAAACGATCCACGAAGCGTCCGTTCGCGAGGTCGTCGACCTGCTCCGTGCTGCAATCGAAAAAACAGGTTGATGCCAAGCAAAGTCGCCACGGATGAACACAGATAACACGGATTAAACCAGAACCAGAAAAACGTTAACGGAAGTCAGAATCAGCCTTGGTCCAGCTGCGAATCTGGCTGACTATTCTTGTTTGATCCGTGTTATCTGTGTTCATCCGTGGCGACTTTGCCTGGCCGTTTGCCTTCGACCACAAATGTCGCTGCGTGAGCCGCGAACACCATTTCTGAAACCCCTTATTGCGTTCGCGGGTACATCAGAGTTAGAGGGCAGGTCGTGTCCGCCGACGCCGCGCTCGTGAAACGGTGCCTGACCGGTTGCCCGGCGTCCGCGCGCGAACTGGTCGAGCGGTTTCAATCCGACGTTCTCGCCGTGTGTCGGCGCCTGCTCACGAGCGAGCACGACGCCGAAGACGTTGCACAGGAAGTGTTTATCCGCGTGTTCCGGAGCATGAACCGGTGGGACGGTGAGCGCCCACTGCGCCCGTGGATTTTGGGTATCGCGGTGAACCGGTGCCGAACCTGGATCGGTAAACGCGCCCGCACCCCGAGCCTCGCGGACTACCTCGACGACGCACCCGACCGCAAACCCACAGACGATTCCGCGGAACTGGCCGGTGAACTTCGCACCGCAGTGGACGGTTGCGGCACGAGTACCGTGAGGTGTTTGTGCTGTTCCACGAACACGGTCAACCGTATGAGGAGATCGCGGAAGCGGTGGGGCGCCCGGTTGGAACGGTGAAGACGTGGTTGCACCGGGCGCGCCTCGAAATCCTGGATCGCCTGCGGAGCCGCGGACTCGTACCCGAAGAAGAAGTACCCAAAACACCCTGAAGCCCGGGGTGAACGAACAATGCGAAAGCCCGACGATTTCATTGACGCCGAACCTAACGCGCTTGAATGCCGCGCTGCGGTTAACAGCATCCAGCGCGCACTCGACGGCGATGTTTCGCCCGACGCGCTCGATACGGACCCGCACTTCAGCGTGTGCGCTACGTGCCGCGAGCGCCTTCGTGCGGCTCGGGTCGTGCTCGCGGTTCTCGCCGCGCCGAGTGAACCGGTGACAGAGTCCGTGGGATTCACGGATCGCGTACTCCACGCGGTACACGAAGACCGGCACACACAGACGCGCCAACGGATTTACAAGGTGGCCGCGTGCGCCGCACTTGCCGCGGCAGTTCTCCTGGCGGTATTCGCCCTCACGAACCCGGCTCAAAAGTCCGAACACCCGCCGGGTATGTGGCTGCCGGACGAAACGGCCAAGCGACCGGAACTCGCTCCGGAACCACGAGCGAAGGTGTCCGTCCCGAGCCAGCCCCCGGTCCACATCGGAACCGAAGTTGCGAAGGCTGGTCAGGTGCTGCGCGACGCCCCGAAGCCGATTACCGAATCCGTCGCGATCGCGCCGAAGTTGATCGACGTGTTGGCGACTCCGTTCACGAAGCCAACACCGGCGGCACCAATGGGTATGGAAGAAGTACTGGAACCGGCACGCAGGTCGATTTCGGAATTGCCCGAGGCCGCCCGTTTGAGTCTCGAACCGGTAACTGAGACCGCACAAAAAGCGTTCAGTCGCCTATTGCGTGACGTGGCCGCTGTGAATCCCAAACCAAACTCCTGAGTTGTCGCTGAGACAGGCACACGACGTGTGCCTTCTATCCACTCAACCGAGCGCCTTCCTATGCTCGTTCGCTCCGTACTCGTTCTCGCGGCCCTTCTCGGTTTCATCAACTCGCTGGCTCTTGCTGCACCCGTACCGCCCGCACGCGACGAGGCTATACGGCTCGCTCCTCCCGATGCCGCGATCGTATTCGTTGTGCAGAACCTCCGCGACCACATGAAGGCACTTAGTGAGTCGCCGTTCGCCGCTTGGTTCCCGACATCCGCACACGGGAAGCACGTTCTGAACTCGGACGACTTCAAGAAATTCACCGACGGCGCGACACCAGTTCTCGGCGCGCTGGGGATCACCCCCACAGAGGTGCTCCACGACATCATCGGCGACGTGGTCGTGTTCGCGTATGTTCCCGCACCAGCCGGTAATCCGAAGGACGAGCGGTCGGTGATTCTCATTCGCCCGCGGCGCCCCGATGCGCTCGCGAAGGTGCTCGATGCGCTCAACGACATTCAAATGAAGTCGAAGGAACTGAAATCGCTAATCGAGCGCAAATACTCGGGAGAAGTGTACTTCGAGCGACAGAAACCCAACGGCCCATCCGACTTCTATTGCTTCCGAGATGGTGTGTTCGCGTTCTCGCAATCCGAGGCCGACATCAAGGCAATCATTGAGCGCGATAAGAGCCCAAAGGATAAGCCGCCCGTTCTCGTGGAACGCCTAACGAAACTCGGCGTGGCGGATGCCGCAGTCGTGTTACTCGTGAATCCACGAGCGTTCGACTCGGAACTCGTAGAGAAAGCCAAGAACGCCAATCCCGACGAGAAAGGGTTTCTCACAAAGTTCGCGGAAGTGTGGAGCGCGACCGACGCTGCGGCGCTGTACCTGTCCGTCGAGAAAGACGTCGAACTCGGCGTGTCGTTACACTATTCGCCCGAGAAACTCCCCGCCGCGTTGAAACCGTGGATCGTGGGTGAACGCACGCAGTCCGCGTTGTGGAGCAGTGTTCCCGACAACGCGATTCTCGCGCTCGCGGGACGCGCCAAGGCAAACGACATCATTGATGTGCTAGCGATGCTCGCACCCACGAACGGTAAGCCCGGTGTGCGCGAAACGCTGGAACAAACGCTCGGCCCCGTCGTCGGGAAAGACAAACTTCCTCTCGTTCTCGACGCACTTGGACCGGATGCCGTGATATGGGCCGCGCCGCCCGCGAAGGGCGCTGCGGTCCCGGTAGTTCTCGCGGCTGTAAAAGTGCAAGCGGACAGCCTCAAAGGAGCGGGGGCATCAAAGGCACTGGTGCAAGCTCTGGAGTACGGCTTCCAAGTGGGCCGCATCGCGTACAACGCGAGTCACAAGGACCAAATCGAACTGAAAGAAGAAAAAGACGGCGACGCGGTCATCAAGTTGCTCGCCAGTGACGGGTTCCCGGTGGGCGTTCGTCCGTGTTTCGCGCTGAAAGCCGGCTACTTACTGGTCTCATCGTCACCGGACGCCATCAAGTCGTTCCAATCACCCCCGGGCGCCGCCAAAACCGGCGGTGATGTCACCCTCGCGCGATTCAACGCGATCTCAGCACGTGATTACCTGACCGCGCACGCTCCGCAACTCGCGAAACTCTTGGCCGAAGCCGGCGCGGGTGAAGAGAAGACATTGACGGCGCAATTCGGGATGCTGGCCTCAGTATTGGAGCCACTCGACAAAGTGGAACTACTCACTCGCGGCAACGCAACCGGAATGAAAGTGATGCTCCGGGTGAAAACCGTGAAACCGCTGAAGAAGTGAGAACGTGGTCATTGCCAGAACGTTTTATCCCGGCAACGACCTTTGACGGCCGCTCGCTCAGTACCGCGTTTCCAACCCGATAATCAACCCCTGGGTCCAGAAGTCCGAGCGGTTCACAATCCGCGCCGGGCGGTCCGACACGCCCGCGGCGCCGACGCCGTTCAGGATCGGGATCTGCCACGGATTCAGAGTGCGGTCGATCTGGTCACCGGGCCGAACCGCGTCGCTCAGGTAGATGAACGTGTAGCCAAGGTACACCCGACCCGAGTCGCCGAGGCGGAAGCCGAATTTGATCGTCCCTTCGGGCACGACAGCGAATACACCATTGGCAGTGCGTCCCGCGCTCGACGGCTGCACGTAAATGCCGCTCCCGCCGATCCCCTGTGTCGCCAGCCCACCGAGCACCGGCGTCTGAAACACCGTCATGCCCTCGTTCTTCACCACCTCGTAGTTCTGACCGAACGCAACCTTCGCCGTCATCTCGCAAAATACGTTGCCACGGCGCGCATCCGCGTGCAGTCCGAGTTGCCCGCCGTGGAACCGATTGTGAGCGTCGAACTGATCCGCGGTTCGAGCGATCCCGGGCATGTCCGCAAACCGGAGTTGCGTTTGCTCCAGACGCAACCCCTCGTGAACCTGAAAGTACCGCCAGCCCGCGAGCGCGTTGATTTTCAGAGACTTATCGTCAACTAAGTTCGCGACGGTGTTCACTTCCCACCCCTGCACCCGAGTCGAAGCAGACACCGTGAACAGCGAGCTGTTTACCCCCGGTTGCGCGAGTGTCAGATACTCGTTCGCGCCGGTGATGGCGTTCGTGTACGGTAGCCCGAAACTGCGTACAGGACCGTTCAGGTCCGTCACGCGCTCACGGAACGTGCGCGTACCGAGGAACATGTACGTGATCTCGTAACCGAGCGTCTCGGACGAGTTCAGCGAAGACCCGATCGTGAAGCGCCCGCCGGCGCTCGGGTCCGAACCGATTGCGCGTCCCCCAACCAACTGCGCGGTGCCCGGGTCGCCGAATACGGGAGGCAAACCGGTTCGGGTTCCGGATACGAGGGGCGGCACCGGTTGGCGCATCGGCCACCAGTACAGCAACTCGTAACTGCTCCAGTTCGGTCCGAGTGGACCGTGGGGGCGGTCCGGCGAACCGATCTTCACTTCGACAACCGGCTTCGATTCCGGCACCTGTTTGGCGTCCGGAGGTGGCGGCGGTTCTAGTTTGGGTTCGGGTTTGGCCGTGGACGGCGCCCGATCAGCGGGCACGGGGCCGACCGGTGTAAGTGGCTGCGACACTTCTTTACCGGGTTGTAGAAACGGCGGTTCGGCCCCGACCGGTACCACCTGACCCGGAGGAAGCGGAGCGGGCGCGGGCGGAGAGGCCGGCACCGGTTGCGCAACTGCCGCGACCGATGGAAATGCGAAGGCGATCACGGCAAGAACCGTGCGCATGCGCGAACTCCCTGCAAGGAATCTCGTCTCCACGGGGTATGCCGAAGTGCGAAGGACGTGTCCAGACGAACCCACCGAGCGGTAAGATGGGCCAAACGCGCCCGCTTCCCTCCACGCTCACGGCACCGATGAACCACCCAATTTGCGGCAACACATCTCCGGCCCCAACTTTCCCCGTCTCGCGCCCGCGCCGGTTGCGCTATAACCCGCTCGTGCGGGAACTCGTGCGCGAAACCGAGCTCTCCCCACGCGACCTGATCCTGCCACTGTTCGTGCGCCCTGGCAAAGGTGTGCGTCAAGAAATCAGCTCGATGCCGGGCAACTTCCAACTGAGCACCGATACGCTCGTGGATGAAGTCGGCGCCGCACGCGATGTGGGCATCAAATCGTTCATCCTGTTCGGCATCCCCGAATACAAGGACGCGACCGGGTCCAGTGCCCTCAAAGACGAAGGCATCGTGCAACAGGCTCTAAGTGCGCTTCGCAAAGCCTACGGCACCGACGTGCTCCTCATGACGGACGAGTGTTTCTGCGAATACACCGACCACGGGCACTGCGGCATTCTGTGCGACCGCGGCGGCATCCTCGACGTGGACAACGACGCGACACTCCCCATTCTGGCGGAACAGTGCGTGAGTCACGCGAAGGCCGGCGCGGACGTAATCGCCCCCAGCGGCATGATGGACGGCATGGTGCGCGCGATCCGCACGGGGTTGGACAATGCCGGGTTCACGGACGTCCCGATCCTGAGCTACGCGGCAAAATACGCGAGCGGGTTCTACGGCCCGTTCCGTGAAGCGGCCGAAAGCCCGCCATCGTTCGGCGACCGCAACACGTACCAGATGGACCCGGGCAACACGGACGAGGCGATGAAGGAGGTCGCCATCGACCTGGCCGAAGGCGCTGACATGATTATGGTGAAGCCCGCGCTGTCGTACCTGGACATCATCCGGCGCGTGAAGGAGCAGTTCCGCGTGCCGGTGGCGGCGTACAACGTGAGCGGCGAGTTCGCGATGGTGAAAGCGGCCGCGGCAAAGGGCTGGATCGACGAGCGCCGGGTCACATTAGAGATCCTCACGAGCATCCGCAGAGCTGGGTCCGACATGATCCTCACCTACCACGCACGCGACGTCGCGAAGTGGCTGAAGTAGGGGGAATCATGCCGGGATGCCTTCTCCGAGTTCGGCCCTGATGCATTCGGGACCATCACACAGGGGAAGTACCTCCGGTTTCTTGGGGCGTTTCCTGACGCGCGTCAGGATCGGGACCAGTAGGCATTGTGGTGCCGGGGGTCACATTAGCCCCTCCCCCGAACAACGTAGCACCGAGCTTTCGCCGCGCCCGTTTCCACTGTTTCTCGACGTCCTCGTTCGACATTCCAAGTTCTTCCGAGATATCCGCATAAGGAGCGCCGACTATTCGCATACGCGCAACCTGTATCTCGTCGTCCGTGAGTTGCGCGAACGCGGTCTGCAGTTCCGTGAGCGCCGCGGTGCGATCAAATAGAGGTTGTTTCGGCAGAAACGTGTTGGGGTAAAGTTCTACGATCTCCGGTGGTGCCCCACCCGCCCGCATTTCAACAGGAAGTGGGAGCGGAAGCCCGGCCTTATCACTGTCACTGACGAGTTCGATGATGTCCGCCGATTCAGTTGGCAATTTGGCTCCCGGAAGCGGAGTTACCCAGCGATTGCGACGGTTCATGGCCCACGCTCCACGGAGAAATGTGTTTCAGCGACGACCGCCCACCGGCCTCTCCGCCACACCGAAGCCGGGAGGAGCCGGATCAACCGAACGGTGTGCCTTCCGGTGCCCCGAAGTTGGACGTTTTGTAGTCGAAATACGCGGTCACAAACCAACTCATCTGGACGGAACGGCACCAAGAACGGGCCGTACTGCCCGACGAGATCTCGTCGGTTCAGACTTGGGCAGTCGTCCCACCACACCCGTAAATAATACTCTGCCGGATTCGCGCGGTTAAGGTAGAACCGCGTGAACAAGTCCAGCCGCCCGAAGACGCGAGGAAATTCGGTGTTACCCGGCACCTCGCGCCAGTAGTTCACGTCCAATAGATCGGACGTGCGTGCCCCACTCCCGTACTGTCGTGTCGTCAGGTTCGCGACAAAGTGATGCACGCTCACTCTTCGACTCATCGGGCGATCTCCACGGCTCCAATTCACTCTACCCCATCGTTCTCGGTGGTACAATTCGCTCGAAGTTCGCTCTGAACCGCTCCCACCCTCTTGGTGTCCGTGTTGCCATGAGCGATGGCATGATTGAAATTGACGGCTCAGAAGGCGAAGGCGGCGGGCAGATCCTGCGGTCGGCGCTCGCGCTTTCGATCCTCACCGGGCGGCCGTTCAAACTGGTGAACATTCGGGCGAACCGCTCGAAGCCGGGGTTGCAGCCGCAACACCTGATGTGCGTGCGCGCGGCCGGCACGATCAGCGGTGCGGTGTACAAGGGCGCCTCGAACGGGTCGTCCGTGCTGTACTTCGAGCCGGGGCCGGTCAAAAGCGGCGACTACACGTTCTCGATCGGCACCGCGGGCGCAACCGCGCTCGTGCTCCACACGGTGTACCTCCCGCTCGCGCTGCGCGGCGACAAGCCGAGCACCGTGACCGTCACCGGCGGCACGCACAATCAGCACGCCCCGTGCTACCACTTCCTTGAGACGACATGGGCCGCGTACCTCGCGCGGATGGGCATTCAGGTCGAAGTGGAGATGATCCGCCCCGGCTTCTATCCGCGCGGGGGCGGCGAGATTCGCGCGGTCATCCATCCGTGTTCCCGTGTGAAGGGCCTGTCACTCCTGACCTGCCCCGAACTGACCACCGCGGGTGGATTCAGTGCGTTCGCAGGGTTACCGGAATCGGTGGGCAAGCGCCAGGCGCGTCGGTTGATCGCGCAATTGAAAGCGGAAGGGGTCGAGTCGCACATTCCGGTCGAAGAATGGGAGGCCGCGAACCCGGGGAGTGTTGCCGCAGTGATCTTCCGACAGGCACCCGTGCCGGCTCTGTTCTTCGGACTCGGCGAACGCGGTAAGCCGTCCGAAAGCGTCGCCGATGATGCGATGCACGAAGCGGTCCCGTTCCGCGACGCGAAGTGCCCCGTTGATCCGCACTCCGCCGACCAGATCCTGCTGCCGCTCGCGTTCAGCGACGACGCCAGTGAGTACCGCACCTCGGAAATCACGCGGCACCTGACAACCAACGTGGAAACCGTGCGGAAGTTCGTGGATCGTACCATTCAGATTGAGGACGGAGATGGCAAATCAGGGGTTGTGCGCATTGCTCAGCGGGTATAATGCCGCAACCCTTTTGGAGCAACTAACACACGATGACCGGCGCTGCGGAAGAACTGACGATGCAGATCGCCCAAGTGGTGCCCTGCACCGAAGCCGAGGGGCCGGGCAAACGGTTCGCGCTGTGGTTCCAGGGGTGCCCGCTGCGGTGCCCCGGGTGCTGTAACCCAGAGTTCCTGTCATTCAAAGGCGGCTCAACGAAAACGCTCCGTGAAATGACGGATGAGATTCAACAGGCACGGGATGAGAGCGGGGTCGAGGGGATCACACTGCTCGGCGGCGAACCCACCGCACACGCGCCTGCGGCACTCGCACTCGCGCGCCGCTCGCGCGAACTTGAAACGACGCTCTTCTGGTTCGCGAGCGGATTCACGGTCGAAGAATTGCGAGAAAAGGCCGATCCGAACGTATTGGAGTTGATCGAGCTAACAGACATTCTCGTGGACGGGCCGTACATCCGCGAGCAGCCCGATACCGAGCGCCGCTGGATCGGGTCGCGGAACCAGCGCATCCACTTCCTGACGCCGCGCTACTCCTACGACGAGCAGTGGCGGACGAAGAACACACTGGAGATCCGGGTCGTCGGGCGCGAGATCACCGTGAATGGCTTTCCGGCCGCGAATGCTGTAGGCTTGTGGAAGGGTTGGAGGCGTAAAAAACCAATTCCGCTCCCGGTCGCCCCCGAGACGAAACGTTCACCAGAAGAGACCGACGCCAAATGACGCGCACCGCGCCCCCACCGTCTCGACCGCCGGAACCGGACGGACCGCGGCAGGTGTCGAAGTTCGAGTTCAATTTGCTCCGCATCCTGCGGTTCCTCGTCGGACACTTCCCGGCCGATCAGGGGTTGCAACTCGTCCGCACCGCGACGTCCAAACCAGATTGCATTAGTAGTGGTGCGGTGGATCTGGTGAAGGACACGCTGGGCAAGGCATTGGTATTGTTCCTGACGCGCGCCGGCGGCTGGCGAAACGACAAGTATTTGCGGAACAACGCCCCCACTGCGGGCCGCGTGTGGGACCGCATCCCGCTCGACGAGCGGACGCTCGAATTCTCGCGCCCGGTGCTCGACTTCCTGTTCTGGCTGACGGCCGAAAAGGTTCACGAGACGAAATTAGCGTGGGACGCGGCACCGAAAGCGCTCACACCAACCGATGAGCTGTTCTTCGCTTTGGCGTTCGACGCGATGCGCTCGGACCCGGACGTGCTCACGGTTCTGCGGCGCAAGGACACGTTCGCACGGAACCCGTTCTGCTGGCTGCTGATGCCACAAGACGCGGCCGACCCGGACGCCACCAAACCGCAACCGCCCGATTTCGCCCCGATGTTCGCGGGGCTGCGTGCGGTCCTTCTGGAGTGCATGCAAACGTACCTCACCCACCGATGGGTGAAATCAGAACGGGACAAGGGGCAGATCGGCGACTGGAAGAAGATGCGGCATCAGGGACAGACCGAGTTTGCCGCCCTCCGCAACTTCCTGCAAGCGGCGGAAGTAGCCCGGCGCACGGACCTCGCTCGATTCGTCCTGCGAACCAACGCAGCCGTCCTTCAGTCTGATCTGACGCCGGTGTTCTGGACGGGCGGGTTGCAGGGGAGCGGTCCGCAGCGTCTCGCGGATCGTTTGGAAACACAGCGAGCGGCCCTCGCACTGCCCCGGCAGATGGAAATCCTGGAAACCTGGCAGGAGCGCGCCCGGTTCGTCGGGTACTTCGACGATGACTACCAAGCCAGTCAGGTGTGGAAAGCGGACTGGGAAACGGCCAACGGCGACCGCGTTGCGGCCCGCGCCCGCGCCGCGGTGGAGATGCTCGAACCACTCCGCGGTCCCGTGGCCGGGCAGCCCGGCGCAGGCGGCAACGCGCAAGGCGGCGAGAACCCAGAAGGCAGTCCCGGCTAGTAGCCCACAGACGTGAGGGCGCAACATGGACGAGTGGAAATACTATCACGATCCAGACAAGAAAATTGTCTACCGAGTCAAGTGGCCTCCAAAGGAAGAACCTAGGTACAAAAAAGGGAAGGAACCCCGCGAACTGATTGGTTGGCGAGTGTGGACGACGATCGAAAAAACGTGGGCAAACGACGCTCTTCTGGTTCGCGAGTGCGGATGCACCAATCCGAGGGAAACTATCTGGACGGATTGTGGGCCAGAAAACAAGCAGTACGGGGCAGACAACCTGAGTCACCAACTGCCGAGAGCAGTTCTGGTAGACGAAACAACCTACAAGCAACTCCGTACTGTTTACGAAGAAACGAGATTGCGACTAAAAAAGCGTGCCAAGTAGCAAGCCCCAACATTCCATCTTCCCGAGAAAGCCATGAGCCGCGCGTACCGCATTACCGTTAAAGAATCCGAAACCCGTAACCTCAAGGCCGGGGACGAGATCTGCACGGATCTCGAAATCCTCGAAATCCTGCCGCCCGAAGACATGGCCACGCTCCTCAAAGAGGAACTCAAGAAGCGCGGGTTCGCGGAACAGGAAGACGGCACGATGGTCCGCAAGGACGGCGACCTCACAGTGAAGGTCGACCCCTGCACCGGCGAAGTTTCGGTCAAGGCCGAGACCGAAGAAACGATCAACCAGGAAGTAAAGCGCGAGGCCACCGGCTTCAACGACGTCGGGCCGAACGAAAAGAACCTCCGCGAGAAGGTCAAGGACCAGCTCAAGCAAGACCTCGACAAGAAATTCGATCAGGAGCAATCGCGGCTCCAGGGCAAGGCGACCGAGGCGCTGGAAAAGCACCTCCAAGAACTCCAGCCCGAAATCTCCGAAGTGGTCAACCAGGTGACCCGTGACGCGCTCAAGCAGAAGGCCCAGCAGATGGGCACCGTGAAGGAAATCAGCGAGGACGCCGAGAGCGGCTCACTTACGATCAAGGTGGAAGTGTAACCGTTACCGCGCCTCGAAAGCCGGGGCTCGCTGCGATGTTGTGAGGGCGCGAACCAATCGGACACCAATTCAATCCTTCTGGAGCGTTACAATGACGCCACTCGACTTCGAATGCCGCGAAAGGCTTCGACAGGTCAAGTCCGGACTTGACCTATTGGTCGAGAAACTCATTCCCACTGAACGAGCTACCGACACGAGCGATCTCAACACCAACCGCGAAAACACCGACTACATTCTCGAAACGGTCCGGCGAGAGGTCCACAAGTTGCTCGACGAAGAACAGCCACCCCGTCCAACTGTTGGCTTTGCTGAACCGATTGTTCCTCTGGGTTCAATCGCGCCAGATGCCTAGTTCGGATTCTGCGGGCAACTTCGGTGGTAGTCACTTTCACGATGGACTAGACTTCCACCATGAGCATTACAATCACCGAAAAAGACCTCCCCGCCGACCTCACCCCGCCGCAAGCGGTGGAGGCAGCGTACAGTCAGGAACTCGCGGAAGTCGCCAGCAAGCTCATCCGCGGGCTGCCCACGCTCATCGAGTGCGACAAGGAACTCGCGCCGTACCTGTTCATGAACGTGCGCGATCGCTTGCGTCAGGCCAAGCTCCAGTGCATCTACCTCGACGGCCGGCAGCGCGACCCGCAACAGGGCGCGATGCCGATGGGCCTCATCGGGACCATGATCGCACAGCTCCGCGACGCGGTTCGCGGGGCCACCGAGCGCCGCGTCGTCGTGCTCCCGCACCTGGACCTGCTGACGACCAGTCAGGGTGGTCTGACCGGGGAAGCGCGCGAAGTGATTCCGCTCCTGTACGAGAACCCCGAACTCGTATGGCTCGGGTTCAAAGACCCGTCGTTCCCGCTCCCGAAGGTGATCGAGAACCTGTTCCCACACTGGCTGAGCATCCTCGGCATCTCGCGGAACCGGTTGCGCCACCTCATCACGCAGAAGGAAAGCCGCAAGTTCGGCAAGGACTTCTCACCGTGGCAGCTCTACAAGTACGTCTCCGGTGTGAACGCGGTGCGCCTGCGCCGGCTGCTGTCCACCCTAGAAGGTGAGGACTACCCCGCCGACCCGAAGCGTGCCTACGCCCAAGTGCGGCAGTCCACGCTCAGCGGGAACATGGAGATCCCGTCCGTCGATCTAGAAAAAGACATCGGCGGCTACGCGAAGGTGAAGGCGAAACTCAAGAGCGAGATCCTCGACACGCTCTCGAAGCGCGACCGCGCCACGGACCCCGAAGAGGTTTCGCGCCTCGAAGAGCTTATTCCCCGCGGGATGATCTTCTGGGGACCGCCGGGTACGGGTAAGACGTACTTCGCGAAGGCCATCGCCGCCAGCATCGGCGCCGCGATCACCATCGTGTCCGGTCCGGAACTGAAGTCGAAGTGGGTCGGCGAGTCGGAAGAGAACCTGCGTCAGATCTTCCACAAGGCCCGCCAGTCCGCGCCGTCGATCATCGTGTTCGACGAAATCGACTCGTTTGCCACCGCCCGCGGAACGTACACCGGCAGCGGCGTCGAGCACTCGATGGTGAACCAACTGCTCACCGAAATGGACGGGTTCCACAAGGACGAACTCGTGTTCGTCGTGGGCACGACCAACTTTGTGGAATCGCTCGACCCCGCCCTGCTACGCCCCGGCCGGTTCGAGTTCCACATCCACATTCCGTACCCGGACGACGACGACCGCCGCGCCATCTTCGAGATCTACAACAAGAAGATGAAGCTCCAGTTCACCGAAGAGGCGATGGAGTACGCGATCAACCGTACCGGCATCCGGTACATGACGCCGACCGGCACCGCGTTCAGCGGTGACCACCTGAACGCACTATGTCGCTCAGTGGCGCGCCTCCGGATGCGCGAGAACATTACCGGTGAAACGACTCCCAAACTGATCGAGAAGGCGATCACCGAGTTCGACGAGAAGGTGGAGGTCCACGAAAAGGATCTGCCCGTCGTGGCGACCCACGAGGCCGGGCACTTCCTCGTATCCATCTTCTGCGAGCACCACCAACAGCCCGAAAAGGTGACGATCCAGAGCGACATGCCCTGGGCGCCGTTCTTCACGCAGTTCAAACACGAGAAGAACCGGATCGGCATGAGCCGCAACGAGATGCTCGACCAGATCACGGTGCTGTACGGCGGGATCGAGGCCGAGCGACTGCTCGTCGGCGACGTGTCCACCGGCGCCAGCGGAATGGGTTCCGCGAACTCAGACCTGTCGCGTGCGTCGCTGTTCGCAGAGTACATGGTCGAGGTGTGCGGGATGTCGAACCTTGCTGCCCCACTGCGTTCGTTCCGCGACCACAAAGGCGACCGGCAGGTGCTCTCCGGTTCGATGGCCGAAGCGATCGATCGACAGGTGAACACGCTCATCGTCGAAGCGCAAGCCCGCGCTGCGGCGATCCTCGCCAAGCACAAAGCAGACCTCCTGAAGATCCGCGACGAACTGACGGAGAAGAAGACGATCGAGGGCGAACGAACCAAAGAGATCATTGAGGATCTGCGGGCGCGGTTCCCGAAGGATGTGGGCGCGCCCGGTCCAGAGGTGAAACTCGGTACCGGAGCCGGCACCACAACCGAAGCGGGTGCTGAGAAGAAAACCCCGAAGAAGAAAGATTCGGAGTAGTTCCAAGTTCCAGGTTTCAAGTTCCAAGTTGGCGGAACCTGGCGCGGCGTCTTCAACTTGGAACCTGGAACTTGGAACTCGGAGAAAACATGGCCGAAATGATTATCATGCTCCGCCGCGATCCGAACACCGGCAAGCAGAACATCATCATCAAACTCGATTCCGACCCGGACGCGCTGCCGATCGAGCACGAGCAGATGCACCGCGCGCTCATCGAGAAGTTGATCGGTAAGGGCATGAAGCCCGAGGACATGGGCGAACTCATCATCGAGCGAGAGAGCGAGGCGCAACCGTCCGGCCCGGTGAGTCAGCCCAATGAGCCGGAAAAACAAAGGCCAGCAATAAGGGATCGTAACGAGTAGCGCACAGGTGTTCCGCTCTGTGCGTCCCTTTAGGCACCCAAACTCAAGCACAGCCCTTTTCGCAGTTGAACCCATGATCCTGCTGTTCCCCGATCTCGACACGGTTCGCCTCGCCCTCACGAGCGGCATCGTACCCACGGACGTGACCCTCGCGCCCGCGGCCGTGAGCTTCGACGACCAGGGCAAGATCTACATCGAATCGACCGCGAACCTCACGCGCACGGTCACGAAGAACCTCGACCGCATCGGCGTGAAGGGGTCGAAGCGCCACGCCGTCGACAACCCACAAGAGATCACCTGCTGGCCGCAGTTGCTGCCCGTCACGCGCGACCCGATCGCTCCCACCATCTCGAACCAGGCCCCGGTGCTCTTCGAGTTGGAGAAAGCGGACGACCTCCCCGTGCTCGTGACCGAAATGCTCCGTTTGGGTAACGAC
This sequence comes from Gemmata massiliana, assembly GCA_000531095.1. Classification (GTDB taxonomy): domain Bacteria; phylum Planctomycetota; class Planctomycetia; order Gemmatales; family Gemmataceae; genus Gemmata; species Gemmata massiliana. Next base: position 151,209 of record HG799468.1, read on the forward strand.
CGGCAGGGGTTCCGGTGGTTCGCGACGGACGAGCGGAAGCCAAGCGAGCGGCGCCGGCTCATTGATCCGACCACAACTGAGCATGACCACATTTCTGAGGAAGCCGGAAGCACCAAAGTAATCGCCGAGAGCAAGCGGGTGCTGCTTCGCGTTATCGGCCCGCCGTACTACACCCTGCTCCGCGCGATCGATAAGGGCGCGTCCGGCACCTCGGGCACGGTCCGCGCCTATCTGGAGCGCGCGCCGCGGGTGTGGGTCGAGGTCGGGCACACGCTCCCGCTCGCGCAGCAGCTCCGCGTTTCCGACAAACAGCTCCTCCTCATTCGCGAACCGCGCGAGTGGACCTATTTGGACGAAGCGCCGTTCCAGGACGTGTACGACATCATGCAGTTCAAGCTGCCGGCGGCGCCGGTGGCCTGGACCGAAACCAAAGCGCCCAAGAAGATGTCGGTCCCGCTGCGACTCGCCGGCGGTAACGCGAGCGACACGGCGGAACTGTGGGTGCTGCGCGAGAACGCCATCGAGCAACTCGATACGCTCGTGCGCGACTCCGACGACCGCTTGCTCCAGCGGCTCATGTTCGCGGTCGCGACGGACGCACAAGGCGCCCGCACGGTCGTACTCCGCGTGCGACCGTCGAAACTCACACCCCCGGTACTCGCGCTCGACAACGCGCTGGCGTTCAAGCCGTTCTGGAAGCTGCCGAACCTGTTCCTCCCGGTCGGCAAGCGGCTCCACCCCACGCTCCGGCGCGACGCAGTACGCAAGCTCCTGGCCGACGACGCCGATCAGGTGGTGTGGCTCTACCCCGACGACAAGGGCGGGTTCACACCAGAGTTCGTCCCAGACGCCGCGTTCCGCTCACTCGAAGACTGGGTCGATTACGTCATCGAAGCAGAGCAACAGGCTCTCGCGGCCTGGATCGAGGCGACGCGGTTCGACTTCGATCACTTCGTTTGCAAGGACGTGGGCGGTCCGAAGAACAAACCGGATAAGGGCGATAAAGACTCGAAGGAAAAAGACGACGACGTGAAGGCACCGAAGGGCGTCGGCACCGCGCCTAAAGCCAGCATGAAGGGCAAGCCCGGAACCGGTAAACCGACCACGACGGCCGAATTCCTGCCGCCCGCCGAAGAGGTGAAGAAACCGAACGAGTGGAAAATCAAAGCCACGGAACTGGAAACACAGTTCCTCGCGCTCGAAGGCGCTCTCGACGCTCCCGAGCGCCAGGCGATTTGGCCCGAACTCGCGGCAGCGTATTCGGGCGCCAAAGAACCGATGGACGCGGCCATCTGCTGGCTCGACGCCCTGTGGGACTCGGACCCACTCCCTCCGGCGTGGCTCGCGGGGTGGGTGCGTAGTGAACTCCCGGGCGCCGGCGCGACCATCAAGGCCGACGAGTTCGACAAACTCCTGAACCACACGGGCACGGGGTTGGCCGAGTCGCGCGCGGTGGTGTCCGCGTTCCTGTGGCTCGCGTCCCAGCAACCGGTCCCGTCCTGGCTTCCCGCCCGGCTCCCGGCGGTCCAAAACTACCTCGAAACGCACGACAGTTCGCTCCCGGTCCGGGCCGTGTGGCTCGCGGGCTTCCGACTCGCGCAGCTCTCCGGCGCGGACGTATTGGGCCTCGCCCGGGTCCGCGACCGGCTCCTGAAGCGGCTGCTCGAACAGGGGCTCCAAGCCGAGCGCGACCTGCCGTACTTCCTCCGCGTGGCCGGGGTCAAGGACTCCGAACGCATGCGCGTGGTGCGCGACAAGTCGATGGAGCTGCACACCACGATCCGCAAGTGGATCGACGACTCCGCCGCGGTGCAGAAGAACGAGCACCTCAAGGCGAACCACCCGCTCGTGGACCTGCTGTTCGCGTTCGCGGTGGCAAAGCTCGGCGAGACAACCCAGGCCAAGAAACTCCTCGACGATGCGCGCAAGGCGATGGAGGGGCCGGTCCCAACCGGAACCGGTTCGCAGTCGGAACAAGCGGTCACGGCGGCCGTTGTTCGCAACTTCCTGTTCAAAGCGTTCCGGTACCGCATCGAGCAAGTATTGGCCGGGAAGCCACACTCCGGGCAAATGTCCCCGGAGGTACTCGACGAGCTGGAAGACATCACCAAGAAACAGGGCACCGGCCCGGTGAACAATCCGTACAAGCTGGCGAAGTACGTGGTCGACCGGATGCGCGAGCAGTCCCGCATCATGGAGCCCAACGAGAAGCCCGACCCGTATGCGGACTGGACCAAGCACAGCGACGAGGTGAAAAAGGCTTTGGCCGAGTTGCATACGATCCGCGACCCGAACAAACTCGCGGAGCGGATTCGCAAGTTGTACAAGGACGGCGTGCCCGGCAAGCCGCTCAAGGAAGTGCAGTTCCACGTACTTCACGAGGGACTGCCGCTCGCGGCGCGTGTGAGTGAGTCGTTCACGGTTGAGCTGCTCGCACTGGTTCCTGCCGCACTTCAGGGATCGGGTGGGGCGAACGAACCGCCGGACATGCCCAAGAAACAGGGAGAACTGCTGGAGCGCGCAATGTTCCAAGCGGGTCACTTCGCCCGCGAAGACATCGTGAAGAAGCTCGTGGACGACTTCACCGCGCTCGTTCACACGAAATCGCAAGACATGCGGTTCAAGTTGATTAACGTGGTTGCCGGTCAGTGCATGCGGAGCCTCAAGAAGCTCGGCCTGTCGAACGAGATCGACCGGTTCCTGACTAAGCTCCACAGTGAGGTCCTGGGCGGCGCGTCCACCGAGGATTTGAGGAAAAAGCACCAGGCCAAACCGGAAACGTGGGGCGCGGTGCTTCAGACGCTGCTCAATCTGGCCGGCGGATGGCTCCACTTCGGTCGAAAAGACCGAGCGGACCCGATCCTGGACGCAGCGCGGAACGAGTTGCTCAACTCGAACGCGGTCACGCTCCCGCCCAAGGACTACACGGAACTGGCCCGGGCCTACGTTACCGCGCTGGGCCAGGGGCCGGCCGAAAGTGCTCTGGCGCGAATGATCGAGTTATTCAAGCGGATGTCGCCGGCCAAAATCACGAACACGTGGACGACCGCGCAATACTACTCGCGGTTCCACCTGAACCTCGTGGAAGACGTGATCCGCGCCGTGGTAAACGACGACGCGGCCCTCGGGCCGTCCGGGCGCCGGTGGCTCGACGACGACGAGTATCTGGTGCGCCGCCGCATCCACGCCGATATGAAACGGAACTTGCTCAAGAGCAACCTGTGACGGTGAACCCCGCCCGCCCTGGCGGTGGGTAATGCTCCAAAAATGGCACCCACCGCCAGGGCGGGCGGGGTTCACCAAAGAACCATTGTCCATTCCCGTGTGCGGCGCACTACACTTCGGTCATGCCCGCACTGTTCTTCCCGAACCTGGACACCCTCCGGCTCGCTCTCGCCAGCGGGCTGTTGCCGACCGCGCTCACATCAGCGCCGGTCCGGTCCCGGGTGGATGCACCGCACGTCTGGGTCGAACTGGACGAACTGCTCCCACGCGAAACAATCACCGCTCTCGGGCGCCTTGGTGTAATCGCACTCGGTACCCCCGGCGCTCCGACACAAACGAACCGCTCCTGGGCCGAACTGCTCCCGCTCCGGAAAGTGCCACCCGGTCCCGGTCCGGTTCTGTTCGACGTTCCCGATAGGCAACTCGCAGCGTTTGTCGCGCGCCTTCGTAACCTCCACGCGGAGACGACCGGTGTCCGCTTGCTCCCCGAACCACACGTCGGTCGCGCCTGGGTAGTAGTCCCCGCACCGCCACTCACCGTTCTACTTTGGGCCGAAGAGCCGGAATCGCCGGTCCGCGCGTACCGCCAACAGGCACCCGGCGTATGGACCGCGCGCGGCTGGGAGCACCCGCTCGCGGGACACCTTACGGTCCCAATCGGTTGTGTTCTCCTGTGCGATCCCGAGCGCGGCGCGACCGAGTTCGCAGCGCCCGTACCGCTCCCGACCGAAGACGAATTTGCACTCCGACACAAGGCACACGTCGCCGCGCCACCGAAACGATCCCCGCGAGTCGAAGTACGATTCCGGCTCGCGCGGTGCGACGAGCACACGACCGAATCTCTTTGGGTACTCGCTCGACCGGAGCAGGAAAGCTTCCGCGAGTTCTGTCGCAACGCGGACGAGCGCTTATTGCGCAGGTTCCAAGTTGCGACCGCTCATCTCGGAAGCGAAACTCGCGTGCTTGTGCGCCGCACGGCCAACGACGACACCGGGGTCGGTTTACCTGTACCAACCGGCGGATACCGCGTGGATCTGCGAATACCTTCGCTATTCGCACCCGTGGGCTTCGCACTGCGCCCACGGGTGCGCGCCACGGAACTCGCGCGCGAACTGCAACTCTGCACCGAAAATCTGACGTGGCTCGAACCGCTCCCGCACAACGAGTTCGCGGTCCACTCGGTCCCGTTTGCGACCTTTCGCCCGGTGAGCGAACACGTCGAGTACGCGGCCCCCACTGGCACCGCACTCTCGGCACTGCGGATCCCAGCGGACCCGTTCCCGTTTGCGAAATTCGCGCTCCGGGTCGATCCGGCCGCTGAGCCGGAACCGGAGATCGAAGAGTTAACGGACGAACACACCGCCCTGCCCGCCGAACCCGAACCAAGTTGGGTCTCAAAATCGGTCGGGATAATGGTCCGGTGGCTGCGCGGGCGAGCGATCCACCCACCGGATGAGACGAAACCCTCAACGCCCGGGTCTCGAATCGCCTCCGTCCGACCGGAGAACCCAAAGCCCCCATCCAGCGACCCGAGCGGCGAGCGCGAACGGAAACTCAGCTCAGCGGACGCACTGCTGCACGGACACGATCGCGCGGCCCGACGCCACGACCTGGAAAGTCGGTTGCTCAAGGATTTTCCGAAACTCGGACCAGACGAACGCGCCGCGCGCTGGGCGGAACTCGCTGGCGTGTACGGCGCGACCGGCCAGTCACTCGACGCGGCCGTGTGTTGGGTGAACGCGGTCTGGGAATGCACTGTCCCTCCGACGGAGTGGCTCGAACAGTGGGCCGAAGCAGAGTGCCACACGGTGAGGCGCGGCGACCGCACGGTCGGGTTGGACCGATGGCTCGCCGAACCCGGGCGCCCCGGCACCGGGCGCGTGGTCGCGGCACTCGCGGCGAGCGCGGGGTTCCAACCGACTCCGCCGGCCGAGTTCGTCGCCGCTCTCCCCCGCGTGCTCGCAGTTTTGGACCAGCACTTCGACGATATCCCCGTTCGCGGAGCGTGGTTGGCCCGAATCGCGGTGGCGCGTTCGTGTGACGGCGACGTACTGGGTCTGGCGCGCTGGCGCGACCGACTCGTCGCACGGCTCCACGACCGCGGACCGGGGTTGGATCTGGACGAGCCTTCGTTTCTGCGCTTCCGCGGCCCGGCCAACGCGGACCGGTTCAAAACGGCCCGCGAATGGCTCACTCGCGTAAAGGAACCGGTACTGGCCTGGGTGCAACGACACACCGGCGGGGGCCGGTTCGCGTGGACCGGTCTGGAAGCCGAAACAGACGCGACCGCGGTGTACGCGCAACTTCTTCTGGCCTGGGGATTGGGAGCGCTGGGCGAGCGCGCCCGCGCGCGGGACTGGTCCGCCCGCGCGCGAAAGGCTCTGGCACGGGCAAGTGGTCCGCGCGCGGACCCGGCCGCACATGCACTGCTCGGCGACCTGTTCCTCCACCGAATTAAGGACGCTCACGAAGGCGGGACGCCCAAATCGGGACTCCCCCATGAACTCCAAGAACGCTTGGAAAAGCTTCCCGAACTCCCGCGTTACGCCGTCGACCGACTGCGCGAGCACTGCCGCATTCTGGAACCCCTCGGCGGGGTGCGCGGATCGGCGCTGGCACTGAAAACACTTTGGGGTACGGACCGGCTCGGGGAGCGCTTATCGGTATTTGGCTCGCGCACCGGCACGGCTCAACTCAACGACGAGGCTCGGGCGCTGCTCACCGTAGCGACCGAGGAGCCGACCACCGCGACCGTCCCGCGCATTGCGTTCGCACTCTTAGAATTCGCAGCACACCTGGACCCGCCCGTGCTCGATTCGCTCCTCTCACTCGTCCCCACGGCCCTCGATTGGATGGAAGCGTGGGTGCGCGCGGGCCGCTGGCGCGAGGACGAACGGGACGCGACCGTAGCGCGGTATCAGAAGTCGATGCTCGATTCCGCGTTCGCGGTTGCGCCGACCGCGGTCGCGAGTACCCTACTCCGCCACTTGGCGCGTGGAGCCGCAAGCGGTCACTTACTCACCGCCGCTACCGCAGCAGCCCCACGAGCATTCCGCGCCGCGCGCAAGTTCGGGCTAGTGGCGGACGCCGACGCACTCATGCGCGTTTTGGACCCGGCCCGCGCGGAGTGGGGAAAGGAACCGGTAACAGCGGACCGGGTCGGGCTGGCGATCGGGTGGTTCACGGCCGGCGATGAAGAGGCCGGGAACCGCATTCTGAACACGGCCCGGGAGCAACTGTTCCTGGCGGCACCGAACGACCGACAGGAGCGCACCGCGGTCGCACTGGCCTACGCGGAGGCGCTCGGGTTCGCGCCCGCGGGGATCGCGCTCGGGCGCCTCGAAGAACTGTTCCAGCGCCTCGATCGCGTCACCGTGGGCGGGTCCACGAACTGTTACTTCACGCTCCAACCGCTGCGCCTCATCGACACCGTGGTGCGTTCGGTCGTAACGGACGAATTCACACTTGGTGTCGCGGTCCGCGCATGGCTCGACGAGGACGAGTTCCTCATCCGCCGCCGCATCCACCGCGACATGACCGCGCTGTTGCGCGAGAGTGAATTGGTTTGAATCTCTGAACAGCCGGGCGGGTGAACTCCATGCCCTTCGTTCGGCGGTTCTTGGCTGCTTCTTCCGACCTGACCAGTTGAACCACCTCTCGTTGGCGGAGACCCGCCCGGCCACTTCAGACGGGACGCTCAACCCGAACGATCTCGCTCCGGGCGTTTGGCGCCGTCAGTTTTTCTTGGGCTTCGGCTCGTCCCTGCCCTCGTTGGTCCACTGCCGACCGATGGTGTTCATGTCCTTCGGTGGCGCGACGTTCGGCACATCGAGACCGAACTCCTTGATGCGCGCCTCACGGATCTTGTCCGTTTCAACCTTGAACTCTTTGTCGCGCTGGGCCACGACCTTGGGGTCCGCTTGACCGTCGCCCATGAGGGACCAGATCAGGAGCGGCTCGCCGGTTGGCACCGGGCTGGACGGATCGGGCCACGTGTGCCACGCTTTCCCCCACGTCTTGATGACGACCTTCATGAACTTCATCTCGTCCTCGGGCGACATGCCCGGGGCGATCAGGCCGCCGCCGAGGACTTCGTAGGTGTGCGCGTGCCAGTATTTCTTCTCGGTGTCGGGCAGCTTGCGGTACGCCTCGTCCGAGATGAGGTACTCCACACCAATGAGTTTCGCGTTCTTACCCACACCATCGAACAGCGTACATTGGAACACGTCCCCTTCCGACCCGCCCGTGTGCGCGGCGCAGTAGTGCTGCGTGACGAACTGGAGTTTGGGGTTGTTCTTCGCCATGTGGATGCCGCAAAAGTGGAAGTGCGGCGCGGACATCGGTCCCTCGCCCTTCGCACCGTGGTCGGCCCTCGTACTCGCTTCCGCGACCGCGCCGCACACGGGAACCGCGCCCAGCGCGGTCAGCGCACCGAACAACTCGCGACGATCCATAAACGCACTCTTGGGGTAGTAGGGAGCAATGGAACCGAAGGACGGCAACGCCCCGTGCGGCCGTCGTGGGAGAAGTCCGAACCCCGCGCACTTCGGGCGCAATGGCAGTGCGAATTGCGGTACGAAGGAGCGGTGTCGAAATTGTTATCGCGTGTCCGGGGCGGTTGCCAGTGAATTATCGGTAGCGCGGTGATGTTTAACTAAACCGATGTGCAATGTGCAAAAGTGAAAGCCCCTGCAAACGCAGTTTCCCTGGTTTTGTCAGTGCCGACAACCGGGTCACCGCGATCGGCAATTTTACCGTTTCCGTCCGAACAGCGATCTGCCGGTTCTACCTAACACACGAACCTGGAGCACCTGTAAGAAGAAACATCTCCCTACCAACCAGTGCCCCAGGTTCGTGTGCGGCAGGTCGCAATTCTACCCCGCAACCTCGACCACTGTTTCTTCCGCTGCAACAGGCGCGATAGCCCTCGACGCTGGTTCCACCGAATTGACCGCATCGAGCGGTGACTTATCCGCCCGCGCGGGTTTCAACACCCCGGCGAGTACCAGTGAAATGGCCGCCGTACCCGCCGCGACCCAACCAACATTCGGATACCCAATGGCGACTCCGGGCTTGATCGTCACAAGCGCCCCCGCGATGAGCGGCGCGAGCCCCGTCGCCGCGTGTTGCACGGACGTATTCACGCTCATGAACGCACCGCGGTTCTTCGGCTTGGCAACTCCCAGAAGCAGTGCCTGAACCGGCACCATGCGCCCGGCCGCGGCTACCATGAACCCGCTCATCACGATCACCGCCACCCAGAGCGGGCCTGGCGGTAAGTTTGTCACCACAAGCGCCATCACCAACGCCGCGCTCCCCAGAACGCGGAACAACCCGAGGCGCGGGAGCCGGTCCGCGAGTCGACCGACGACAGTCATACCGATGAGCGTGCAAACGCCCGCCACGAAGTAAATTTGCGAGAGTTGCCCTTCGGTCCAATCGTTAACAGCCGTCAAATACGGTCCTATAAACGACGCGACCGTGAACGTACCGAGCACCAAGAAAAACGAGAACGCAAACGCACCGAGGTACCCACGGTTGCTCACGACTTCCGCGAATTCGGCCCAGCGGTTCGGGCGCTCGGCGGTCAAGTGCCCACGAATTGGTGGCAACTTCACCCACGCCAGTACCCACACAAGGACACTCAGCCCCGCCAATGCAACAAAGGGCGCCCCGCGCCCGAACCACTCCGCGAGCATGAGCCCGGCCGGAAGCCCCGCGATCGATGCGACCGCGAACGATGAAATCACCGCCCCACTCGCGCGCCCGCGCTTCTCCGGCGGGAACACATCACCGATCACGGCCATCAGCGCGACCGCGGCCGTCCCACCGAACGCGCCCGCGAGTGTGCGCGAGACCAGCAGCAACTCGTACCCTGCGGCGAACCCACAGAATAGCGTGCTCAAAGTGAACCCGGCGTACATCGTGAGCAGAACGGATTTACGGTCGAACCGGTCCATCACGAAACTCGCGAGCAAACTCGCAACTCCAGCGGCCCATGCGTAGGCCGAGACAATGTGTGCGAACTGCCCTTCCGTGAGAGACAATTCTCGCATCAACCGGCCGCCGAGCGGCATGATGATGACGAAGTCCACCATGTGCGTGAACTGGATCGCGACCAGAACGAGAATCAAGCCCCATTCGGCCCGCGTAATTTTCGCGGTCGGTAGGGGTTGCGAGCCGGCTTCTATCGGTACGGCCATCAAGCTTCTCCAAGTGGCAGGCGGTACACACGAATACCAGAAACGGGAGAACGAATTACAGGGACGTTTTGTGCCCCCCACAGGCTCGCGCGATAATCACTTCACAAACGAATTTGGCGATGCCGACACGAAAAAAGCCCTTGTTTGTCACCGACCAAATCGCAAATGACAGCGAACGATAGGTTTAGCTCTCACGAATGTGCGAATAGACCGTCGGACTGGAAACGTCCGTTTCGGTGCGTTGATGTCCCGAATGCGCGAATTTGGAGTTTTTCGTGTTGGGTTCGGGAACTCCGAGGACGGCCCCGCGTCAGAAGGTAAGAAGCGGCTCGCGGCACCCGTCGATCACTCCTAACTGCTTGAACGGGCCGAACTTTCAGGATACACTCGTTCTTCACACCCGCCGGACCCAATCCACCGGCACAATTCGGAGTCGATTCATGTTCGGGACCACCGATCGTCGGCACTTCATGGCACACGCGGCGGCCGGTGCTGCCGTCGCCGTTCCCGGCCTCTCGTTCCTTGCCAACCTCAAGGCCCGCGCTCCGGAACTCAAAAAGAAACAAAAGAGCCTCATCGTCCTGTGGATGGGCGGCGGCCCTTCGACAATCGACCTGTGGGACATGAAGCCGGGTAGCCCGAACGGGGGCGAGCACAAGCCCAAGCCCACTGCGGCCAGCGGCATCGAAATCACCGAACACATGCCGAAGGTGGCCGAGCAGTTCAAGAACCTGTCCATCATCCGCTCGCTGAACTCGCTGGAAGGCGACCACGCACGCGGCACGTTCATCATGAACACGGGCAAGCAGCGCAGCCCGATCCTCGACTACCCCTCGATCGGTTCGGTCCTCTCGTTCCAACAGAACCTCGATCCGGAAGCCGCCAAGAACGCGGACATCCCGGCCTTCATCTCCGTGGGCGGCTCTCAAGTCGGGTCCGGCTTCCTCGGTATGAAGTACGCCCCGTTCACGGTGCAGAACCCGGGCCAACCGCCGGAAAACGTGTCCTCCGCCGTTGCCGACGACCGGACAGTTCGCCGCGCCGCGATCTTCGAGCGGCTCGAAGGCGGGCTCGTCCAGCACTCCGACAAGAAGCCGGTGATGGACGCAGCTCAGGCCCACAAAGAAGTTTACGAAAAGGCCCTCAGCCTCGTCGTCTCAACCCGCAAGGAAGTGTTCAACCTCGAAAAGGAAATCGACGGCAAGACGATCGACACGAAGTTGAAGGAAGAGTACGGTGCAGCCGGCACGGGCGCCAACAACTTCGGCCGCGGATGCCTCCTGGCCCGCAAATTGGTCGAAGCGGGTGTTGCCTGCGTCGAGGTAAGCCTCGGCGGTTGGGACATGCACAACGGCATCTTCAACGCCCTTGCGACCCGCACGCTCCCGACGCTCGACAAGGGTATGGGCACCTTGATGAAAGACCTGGCCCAACGCGGCCGGCTGAAAGACACCGTGGTGGTATGGATGGGCGACTTCGGGCGCACCCCGCGTATCAACCAGAACGGCGGGCGCGACCACTACCCGCGTGCGTGGAGCGTGGTCGTCGGTGGCGGTAACATCAAGGGCGGCGTTGTCCACGGTGCGACCGACAAGGACGGCACCGCGGCCACTGATAACCCGACAAGCATCACGGACGTCTACGGCACGATCTACCGCGCCCTGGGCATCGATCCGACGCCGGAAACCAACGCCAGCGTCCGCGACAACCTCGGTCGCCCGTACTACGTGGCCGGCGAGAAGCCGAACGAGAAGACCGGCTCCTACTGGATCAAAGACCTCGTCAGCTAAGTGAAGTTACACAGTAACGTGAGACGGCCGGGGAATCGATTCCCCGGCCGTTTCTGTTTTTGGAAGTGGGAGGAACGCAATCCGCCGCGGATGAACGCAGATAACACGGATCAAGACAAGAGATAAGCAAAGGCAAATTGGCCACAAAAAAGCACAAAAGGCACAAAGAGAACCAGAGCAAAGATCCGAAAATTAATTCAGCTTTGTATTTGGCTCGCTTTTGTGCCCTTTGTGCTTTTTTGTGGCCAATCTGCCTTTGGTCTTAATCTGCGTTCATCTGTGGCGGATTGTGTCTTTCGATTTTGATCACCAGCGACTTACAGATCCTTCGACGACCGCGCCCGGAAGAACTGATCGAGTTTCTCTTTGCTCGCGTCGCCGGTCTTCAGCCCATCCTTGAACCACTTCACGCGCTGCGCGGACGTACCGTGCGTGAACTTCTCAGGGTGAACGAACCCGCCCGAGCGCTTCTGGAGCCGGTCGTCGCCGATCGCGTTGGCCGTCTTGATCGCGGCGTCCACATCGCCGGGCTCGATGAAGTTGAACTTCTTCTGCCCGTGGTGCGCCCATACCCCGGCGAGGTAATCCGCCTGAAGTTCGAGGCGCACAGAAGCGTCGTTGTCGTTGGGCTCCGCGTGGTACCCCAACAGGCGCTGGACGTGGTGCCCGACCTCGTGTGCGATCACGTATGCCTTCGAGAAGTCCGCTTTGGAGCCACCGAGCCGCTGCTCCAGTTCCTCGAAGAATGTCGGGTCGATGTAGACCTTCTGATCCGCGGGGCAGTAGAACGGCCCGACCGACGACGGCGCCCGACCGCATCCCGTATCGACGCTGTTGCTGAACAATTCTAGGTGCGGCTTCTTGTAGCGTTTCCCCATCTTGTGGAACTCGCTATCCCACACGTCTTCTGTGGTACCGAGCACCTTTTGGGTAAACGTAAGAGTTTCTTTGTCTGGCGGTCCGCCAGGTCCAGCGGCCGGTCGGAGTCCCCCGAGGTCGACTCCGAAAACCAACCCAAGAATGACGACGAGAATGCCACCTACTCCACCGATGGCCAGTTTCCCGCCCATCCCGCGACTATCAGTGACGTTGCTACTTTCCGGGGCGTCGTCGAGTTGCATTGGCTGGGTCTCTCGAAGGGTTTGGAAGCGCGCGGCTTCAGGTTTTCCGTTCGATGCTAACGGCGTGCCGTTGCAGTTCTTCCAGATCGACGTACTCCAGCGCGTGCATGTGAGTCGCTTCGAGAACGACCGGGCAGGCCATCCCCGCTTCGAGCGATTGCTTCCACCGCGTGATGCACACGCACCACCGGTCGCCGGGCCGCAACCCGGGGAACCCGTACACCGGAAACGGCGTGCTCAAGTCGTTGCCGATTTGCTTCTGGTGCGCGAGGAACTCGGCCGTGACCTGGCAGCAAATCGTGTGCAGTCCCTCGTCCTCCGCGCCGGTGTTACAGCACCCGTCGCGGTAGAACCCGGTGAGCGGGTTCGTGGAACACGTTTGTAGGGGACCACCGAGGACGTTCTTCGCGTTGGACGGCATGGCTAAGTTCCCGGAACGAGGGGGCGAGCATTCGCGCTCGTACTTCCCATGATAGCCAAGATCCGGGCTTGAACGACAACCGAGTCCATGATGAGCGTGTGAACGGCTGGAACGAGTTCCGGCTCAACGCCGTCCACGCGAGTTTCCGAGACCGATACCACCCCGTCGTTCGGGTCCGTACCGAACGGACTCCAGCGCCCGCACGGACCAGCAGTCCCGGCGATCAGCGTGAACGGCACCGCGAATTCGGGGAGTTTCGCGAACGCCTCCGGTGACCCCAGGAACCGCCCGCAGTCGCGCGTGTAGAGGCGGAAGGGCGGGAACCAGCGCCACGTGAGGGTGGCCATTCGCGGCACGAACGCAGGAGTACCGAGCATCACGAAGTGATGAACCTTCAACTCCGGCACCGCGGGTAGCGCCATGCGCAGCAACAACCCGCCGAGCGAATGCCCGACGAGACCAACCGATTCCCCTCGCACTGCCAAAGCGCGCAACCGAGCTGTAAGCCGACGAACGATTCGCGGAAGTGTTTCGAGAGTGGGAAGGTAGCCGAAGAATCGCGTGCGATGACCGGCCCGTCTCAATGCGCCGGCCAATCCAAATAGCGAGAGCGGCGTGCGGCCGAGGCCGTGAACGAGGAGCATTTGCATGGGAGTCAATTCGAGACCCGAAGCACGACATTTGAAAGGGAAGCTCCTCTCGCCCCCAATCAGGCCGTTTGATGTGCGGGCGCGGGCGACATCGCTGCCCCACCCGCTCGTTGACACTCGCGGTTCGCCTGAGTCTTTTGGCGAACCGCGAGTGTCAACGAGCGGGTGGATCTTGCCCCCGAAAACTCCGCAGCCCGAGCTTCGGGTGCAGAATTTACTCCCATTAGGACGGGAGCAGATCCTTCACCACTTCTTGTTCCTGCAGCAGTTCGTCCAGTGTCTTCTTGAACTTCTCCTGGCCGAATGCGTCGAGTTTCACGCCCTCAACGACCTTCCAGTTGTTGTCACCGCTCGCCGTGCAGGGGTAGCCGAACACCAAGCCCGCGGGCACGCCGTACTCGCCCTTCGAGACGACCGCGGCGCTGGTCCAGTCGCCCGCTGCAGTGCCACGAACGAGCGTCTTGATGTGATCGATGGCGCCGTTCGCGGCCGAGAACGACGACGATACCTTCGTCGTGTCGATGATGAACTTCCCGCGGTCTTGCGTGTTCGGCACGAACGTGTTTTCGAGCCACGCGCGGTCGGTGATGACGCTCGTCGCGGGTTGGCCGCCGATCTTCGCGTTGGTGAAGTCCGGGTACTGCGTGTTCGAGTGGTTACCCCAAATCGTCACGCAGGTGACCGCGTCGTTGGTCACGCCGGCCTTTGCTGCCAGAGCCGACACGGCGCGGTTGTGGTCGAGCCGGGTCATCGCGTGCCAGCGGTCCGCGGGCACGTCTTTACCGTTCTTGTAGGCGATCAGGCAGTTCGTGTTACACGGATTACCGACCACGAGAACGCGCACGTCGCTGGCCGCGTTCTTCGCGATCGCCTGCCCCTGCCCCACGAAGATCGGGCCGTTCTTGCGGATGAGATCCTTGCGCTGTTCGCCCGGGCCGCGTGGCGCAGCGCCCACGAGCAGTGCGTAGTTACAGTCCTTGAAAGCGACGTTCGCGTCGTCGGTGATGACGACGTCCTTGAGCGTCGAGAACCCGCAGTCCTGTAGTTCGTACATCGCGCCTTCGAGGTTCTTCAGCGCGACGGGCAGTTCGAGCAACTGGAGAATGACTTTTGTTTCCGGCCCGAACACTTCACCGGACGCGAGCCGAACAATGAGGCTACTGGAAACCCGACCGGCCGCACCGGTCACGGCCACACGAACGACCTTCGACATTGGGTGTACTCCGAACGGCGGCTCAACGGGCCGCCGGGTGAGGGTAATTGTGTTGATCTACGCCGGTGGCAGCCCCAAACAAGAGCGGGACCGAGGCACGAGCCGCGGAAACGAAATCGGGCCGCCGGTTCGTCCGGTGGCCCGATCATTGATTTGCCCAACGGCCAACACGCATGAATCATTCGTTCGGCAGTACTTCACCACCCGAGCGGCTGTGAAGGATTGCGATGACGGCCAAGGTGGTCGAATCTTTCAAGAACCGCACCGAGCCGTCGCCCATAACGGCGTGCGCGCCGCCGGTGTGGAACCCGTAGATCTCGTTGTCGCTCGACCCGTTAACGGCCGCGGGACCGTCCCCCTGGGTTCCCGCCGCCGGGTTCGCCCCGCCGATCCCGAACCAACTGTCCTGGTCGCCCCACCCGCCGGCCGAATTATTCGGGTCGCGGTCCGCCCCGAGCTTCGCCCCGCCACGACCGTAGCGGAACGGCCGGCCCGCGTCCTCGACCATCAGGATCGTGTTGCTGGTGCCGTCGGTCACCGCGGTAATCGCGTTCGTTTTGTTGTACTCAAGGATGCCCGGCACGTTCGTGGGGATCGCTTGCTTATCGATGCTCGCCATCACCCACTCGTTGTTGCTCACACCGGACGCGGCCGTGTAGTCCGTCCGGCCCATGCGGATCTGTGTGACCCCGCTGGGAAGGCTCGTGTACTTGAACGACGGGTTACCGTAAGTGATCGTCGGCTCGAGCGGGGCGGCCGGGCACATGAACGTTTTTACCGGCTGGGTAAAGGCCATGAAGTTCGACACCGCGTACCCGTCCACCTGAATGTTGATTTGGTTGTACAGGTTCCCTTGCTCGATGTACGGCAGGATGAACGTGAGGCAGAGGTGGTTCGGAGCCTTGGTGTAAGCGGCGTCAGTGTAGAGCGGCGGGAACACACTGTTGGCCGATTCATAATTGTGCGCGGCCAAACCGAGTTGCTTCATGTTGTTGCTGCACGACATCCGCGCGGCGGCGGCCCGTACCTTCTGAACGGCCGGGAGCAAGAGACCAATGAGGATCGCGATGATCGCGATCACTACCAGCAACTCGATCAGCGTGAACCCGGAGCGGTTCAAACGGGAAACTCGCATGGATAGACCCTCGGGAGTAAGCACATATTTGTTGGAACGGTGGTGAAACACAGTTATTTGTCGGTCTTGATCCCACCGACTGGCGCCTTCGGGGCCGGCCCTTTCGGTGCGACCAATGAGATTTCCGGCAGTTGATTATCTTTCGCTTCGACCGTGGCTTTGATCGCGGAGGTAGCCACGTTGGTGTAGGTGCCGCGCAGCAGGTCGGGGCGCCCACCGTTGCCGTCCGGGGCCTTGCTCATGTCCGGCCAAAAGGCGGTGATCACGTACTCGCCAACCTGTGCTCCGTCTCCGTCTTTGTTCGTCGTGACGACGAACACCCCGTCCGCATCGCACTTGCCGTAAGGCACCGGTTCGTTCGGGTTATCGCGCCCCTTTCGGTGCAGGAAGACTCTCGCGTCACTCGCCGGTTTTCCGTCGACGCTGACCTTGCCCTTTACCGAGTACAACTTCGGCCCAGAGTCACCGCACCCGGTGGCGCACGCGCTCACCACTCCCAAGATTGCCGCTAACAGAACGCGGGTGACCATACCCCCTCCGTAGTTTGGTAAGAACAAATACGAAAGATCGTGGGCAGGGCGAACCCACTGTGCAGCACAGATCAATTAACAGCGCATCATGACCTGAGAGATTTGATGCTACGAATCGCCCCGCGACTGTGCGTGGAGATTGGATGAATAATACGTTCAAATAATTTCACGTGCCAGTGCTATCTGCCTGTCCGGGCGAAATTGTGGATAGGCACGCAATCTGTGCTTCACAGATAAGACAACAGCACATCCAGCTCGAAAGTGACCAGTCGCTACAAAGCACGCAACCATCTACAATCCAACACATTTCAAACATCGAGACCAAATGCTCTCACGAATCAGTTCCATCTGCGTGCCCGTGCCCGACAACTCCGCGCG
Organism: Gemmata massiliana; assembly: GCA_000531095.1. Classification (GTDB taxonomy): domain Bacteria; phylum Planctomycetota; class Planctomycetia; order Gemmatales; family Gemmataceae; genus Gemmata; species Gemmata massiliana. The sequence continues at coordinate 167,875 of HG799468.1, forward strand.
GCACTGGAATCGTCCCGGCCGAGCCATACCGTAACTAGTGAACGCGGACTCCGGCACTGCGGCTCGCCAGCCGCACCGAGCGCCGGACACACTTGCAAAACGGGAGACAACTGAGATGGCCGTAAAGGTCGGGATCAACGGGTTCGGGCGCATCGGGCGGCTCGTGTTTCGCGCGCTGGTCGACCAGGGGCTGTTGGGCAAACAAGTGGACGTGGTCGCGGTCAACGACCTCGTGCCGGCGGACAACCTCGCGTACCTGCTCAAGTACGATTCGACCCAGGGCCGGTTCGCCGCGGAAGTGTCCAGCAAGAAGTCCGCGGGCGCGGCCGAAGACGACACTCTCGTCGTGAACGGGCACGAGATCAAGTCGCTGGGCCTGCGCGCCACGCCCGAACAGATCCCCTGGAAGGATCTGGGCGTCGAGTACGTGATCGAGAGCACCGGGCTGTGGACCGCGGCCGCCAAAGCGCGCGGGCACATTACCGCGGGCGCGAAGAAGGTCATCATCTCGGCCCCGGCCCAGGAAGAAGACATCACGATCGTGATGGGCGTCAACCACGACAAGTACGACGCCGCCAAGCACAACATCGTCTCCAACGCGAGCTGCACCACCAACTGCCTCGCGCCGCTCGTTCACGTGCTCCTCAAGGAGGGGTTCGGGATCGAAGAGGGGCTGATGACGACCGTCCACTCCTACACCGCGACCCAGAAGACCGTGGACGGTCCCGGCGGGAAGAAGGACTGGAAGGGCGGGCGCGCCGCGGCCGTGAACATCATCCCGAGCACCACCGGCGCGGCCCGGGCCGTCGGCCTCGTGTGCCCGGAAGTGAAGGGCAAGCTCACCGGCATGTCGTTCCGCGTGCCCACGCCGACCGTCTCCGTGGTCGACCTCACGGTCAAGACCACGAAGGCGACGAGCTGCCAGGAGATCAGTGACGCGATGAAGCGAGCGAGCGAGACGTACCTCAAGGGCGTGCTCGTGTACACCGCCGACGACGTCGTCTCGTCGGACTTCATCCACGACCCGGCCAGCAGCATTTACGACGCCGGCAGCAGTATGGAGCTGAACAACAAGTTCTTCAAGTTGGTCTCCTGGTACGACAACGAGTGGGGCTACAGCAACCGCTGCGTGGACCTGCTCAAGCACATGATCTCCAAAGCGTAATACGGGACCGGAAAATCAGCCGCGGATGAGCGCAGATAACGCGGATCAGAACAGTTCATATTCTTGAATCGTGTTTGATCCGTGTTACCTGCGTTCATCCGCGGCTACTCTTCTTTTCTGAGGTTTTGATCCGTGGCCAAGAAGACCCTGAACGACCTCGGCGACCTGAAGGGCAAGAAGGTTCTCGTGCGCGTGGACTTCAACGTCCCGCTCGACAAGAAGACCGGGGCCGTGAAGAACGACCGGCGCATCCGGGCCGCGCTGCCGACCATCAAGCACCTCCTCGACGCCGGCGCGAGCGTGATCGCGATGAGCCACCTCGGGCGCCCGGAAAAGGCGACGCCCGAAGAGCGCAAGAACCTCACGATGGACAAGGTCGCCGCGAAGTTCGGCGAGTTGCTCGCCGTACCGGTGACGAAAGCCGCGAGCGACGTCGTCGGCCCGGCGGTCACGGCTGCGGCCGCCGCGCTCAAGCCCGGCGGAGTGCTGCTGCTCGAAAACCTGCGGTTCGACCCGCGCGAGCAGAAAAACGATCCCGAGTTCGCCGCCGCGCTCGCGGCACTCGGCGACGCCTACGTAAACGACGCCTTCGGCACCTGCCAGAACGACAAAGACACGTCGATGGTGGGCCTCCCGGCGAACCTGAAGGCCGCGGGCAAGCCGCGCGCGATCGGGCTGCTCGTCGCGAAGGAACTCGAGATCATCGACGGCCTGATGACCGAACCGAAGCGCCCGGTGCTCGGGATCATGGGCGGGGCGAAAGTCTCCGACAAGATCGCCTTCATCAACACGCTCCTGGCGAAAGTCGATCACCTGCTCATCGGCGGGAAGATGACGTACACGTTCCTCAAGGCCCAGGGCGTGGACGTCGGCGCGACCCGCGTGGGCGATGAAGAAATCGAGGCGGCCAAGCCGCTGCTCGCGCACGTCGGCAAGAAGATCACGCTCCCGGTCGACTACGTCGCCGCGAAGAGCGATGATCTGCTCCAGACGCAAGTGTGCGAAGGACCGATCCCCGCGGGCTTCGAGGGCGTGGACATCGGCCCCAAGACGATCGAGCACTACAAAGCGCAAATTAAGGACTCGGCCACGATCATCTGGAACGGCCCGTTGGGGTGGTTCGAGCAGACCGCGTTCGCACGCGGCACGCAATACATCGCCGAGGCGATGGCCGCGAGCGCGGGCGTGACCGTGGTAGGTGGGGGCGAAACGGCCGAGGCTGCCGAGCAGTTCGGGTTCGCTGAGAAGATGACCCACGTCTCGACCGGCGGCGGCGCCTTCCTCGCCTACGTTGAAGGTAAGAAGTTCCAGAGTCTGGCGCAAATCGACGATAAGTAAGGAAAGCGGAGCGGAGGCTTTGATAAGATTCACAAGATCAACAAGATAGAGAATCCGGCCGGACCTCAATCTCGTTAATCCTGGTAATCCTGTTAAAACCTCCGGGGCTTCGCGCCAGTCGGTCTCCTTCGGACTTGCATTGGTGCCACCTTCGGGTTCAAAATACGTCACCGCTGGGGGAATGTGGAGTGGAGCGCATGGCGACGGAGCGGCCGAAGCGGGGCGTACCGGAAGGCCTGTGGATCCGGTGTACGAACTGCAAAACCACGGTGTACAAGAAGGAAGTCGTGGCCCGGCACCACGTGTGCCCGGACTGCGACCATCACTTCACCATGCCCGCGAAGGACCGCGTCGCGCAACTGCTCGACGAGGGCACCTTCGAGGAGTGGGACACGGACCTGCGCCCGTGCGACCCGCTCAACTTCGTGGACCGCATCCCGTACCACGAGCGCCTCGTCGACGAACAGAAGAAAACCGGCATGCCCGACGCGGCCGTGACCGGTAAGGGCTTCATCCGCGGGCGCCCGGTCGTTCTCGGGATCACAGACTTCGCGTTCATGGCCGGGAGCATGGGCAGCGTGGTCGGCGAGAAGCTGACCCGCGCCGCCGAGCGCGCGACGGAACTCAAGCTACCACTGATCTTTGTGAGCGGCTCCGGCGGCGGCGCCCGGATGCAAGAGGGGATCGTGTCCCTTATGCAGATGGCAAAGATCTCCGCGGCGCTCGGCCGGTACGACTCCGCCGGCGGGCTTTACGTCTGCATCCTGACGAACCCGACGATGGGCGGCGTCGCCGCGAGTTGGGCGTTCCAGGGCGACATCACGCTCGCCGAACCGGGCGCACTGGTCGGGTTCGCCGGGCGCCGGGTCATCTCGAACACGGTTCGGGTCGAACTGCCGGAGAACTTCCAGACGAGCGAGTTCCTCCTGAAGCACGGGTTCGTAGACCGAATCGTTCACCGCAAGGATCTGCGCACCGAGGTCGCCCGCATTGTAGACTACTGCCAGATCAGGTAGCGCGGGTGCAGAGTTCCGGGCGCGGAGTTACAATTAAATACGTCCGCCGGACGGTTTTCCGGTACTTCGCCCGCGCTCTGCGTTCCGTGCCGCCTCCGGGGGTTCGTCGTGGGTCTGCTCGACTTCCTGTTCGGCAAAAGCAAAAGCGGTGGCAGCCCCAAAAAAGGGCTGAAGAAGGCCAACGTCGCGAAGCGGTTCGATCTCGTCGGGCGCACCGGACAGGGGAGTATGTCCAAGGTGTTCCGCGCCTACGACCGCGAACTCGGGCGCAACGTCTGTCTCAAACTCCTCGATAAAGTCAAAACCAAGAAGTTCGAGGAGCGGTTCGTCGGGCTGAAGAAGCCGAGTGAGGGCGAAATCTGTGAGGCCCTCAAGCACGATAACATCGTGCGCACCTACGAGTTCGGACTTACCACCGACGGCGAACCGTACCTGGTGATGGAGTGGGTCGAGGGGTTGGGGTTGAACTACCTCATCGAGACCCGCGCCCCGCAACTGGCCGGCAACCGCATCAACTTTCTGAGCCAGCTCTGCAACGCCCTCCAGTACATGCACGACAGCAAGTGGCTCCACCGCGACCTGTGCCCGCGCAACGTGATGGTGGACAAAGAGGGCACGCTGAAGCTCATCGACTTCGGCCTCACCGTCCCGTACACGCCGGCATTCTGCGTGAGCGGGAACCGCACAGGCACACCGGACATCCTCGCGCCGGAGATCATCAAGCGCAAGGCCACCGACCACCGCGTGGACCTATTCGCTTTGGGCGTAACGGCTTACGAAGTCTTCACCGGCCAGTTGCCTTGGGAGCGGTCGCCGTCGAGTGAGGAAACGTTCCGGCGCCGGCTCAACACCGCCCCTCGCGAGGCCAAGGATCTGAACCCACAGGTCGACGAGCGACTCTCGTCGATCCTCCTGAAGTCCATCTCACGCGAGCCAGCCGACCGATACCCCAGCGCCAACGCCTTCAAGGACGCGCTCGCGCGACTGGAGAAGCAGGACTACTAAAGCAGGCTCAGGCTTCGGGATTATCGTAAGCGGCTGACGCCCCGCGACCGCAAGGAGCGGTCCGTCGGCCGGTCAAGGCATCCGCCCCACAGTCACATTTGTTAACATTCCGGACCCGAAACGCCCCTTCGCGTAGCAAAATTCACCATAAAATCGGAAACAGCAACGACTTGACTTATTCACACGATTACTCCATTTCGCACCCTTCCGCCAGCTAACAAACGCTAACATTCTGCGACCCACGGCCGTATTCCGTTCGTGGATACCCTCCTCCTCATCAGGAGAAGATCGCGTGCGGCCGAGTATTGGCACCCCATTATACGCACACCAAGTGAACAAAAGAACAAAATCAAGCAGATTCGGAACTCATGTCGGCGCGCGATCAACCGGAGTGAAGCAAGCACTCGTCCGAAGCAAGCACCCGTATTTTGCATTTTCCGCGTATGAGGTCGGCGAGTTTTTGGCTCAGTATGGTGACGGGTTCAGGTTACTCGATCCGAGCGTCCCAATGCCCCCGCGCTTCCTTCGGCTCCTCAGTGCCGCGGCTCCTTCCGGAGACGTTACCTCCGATGCGGAGTTGCTGCGCAAGTACGTCGCGAGTGGCGACGCGGATGCGTTCGAGTTACTGGTTCGACGCCACGCCGATACGGTGTGGAATGCGTGTTTGCGCGTGTTGGGGAACGAGGCGGACGCGGCCGATGCGTTCCAGGCTACGTTCCTGATACTCACGCGGCGTGCGGCAACGGTGCGCGGAACGTGTGCGGGCGGGTGGCTGCACCGCGTCGCTGCAAATACGGCTCGGCGGTTACGAACCCGGCGCCGACCGACAGTAGAAGCCAACTTCGATGAAACGATCGCTCCCGGCCCCGTGCTCGGCGAGCGCCTGGAGCGAGATGAGTTCGCAGCGGCCGTCCACGAGGAACTCGCTCAGTTCCCGGAGCGCTACCGGCTACCCGTGGTTCTGTGCGATCTCGAAGGTCACACGCACTCCGAGGCCGCGAAAGTATTGGGCTGGCCCGTCGGGAGCGTGTCGGGACGGCTCAGTCGCGCGCATGCCATGCTTCGTGCCCGACTCGCGCGACGCGGATTCGTCGCTCCCGTGCTTTTTGTGGCGTGCGCCGTTCCGTCGCGAATCGTTCAAGCCGCAATCGGGATCGGGACCGGCGCGATCGCCGCACCCACGCTCGTTTCTCACCTCACCGAAGGAGTGCTCCTGAGTATGCACGCCGCAAAAATGAAAGTTGCGACCCTTCTCGCAGTTGGATTCCTCGGAGCCGTCGGTCTCGGAGTCGTGTTTGCTGCCGAGCGCCCGAACGCGCCGGCCGTCGCTGTTGCACCGGAGCAGGACGACGATAAACCCGAACCCGATCCAAAGACAACTCGCGATCCGAAATGGGTCGAAGGTTCCACTCCCAGTGCGTATCCGGGGATTCCGGCAATCACCAGTCAGTTCCTCACGGACTTCGAGCAGAAACATGTCGAACCGATTTTTGTCGGTGACACCCCACTGCGAAAACTACTCAAAATGAAGTCAAAGAGAACATTACAAAAACTAACGGACGCCACGAACTATGTCGAAAACACAAAATCGCCAGATATAAGAACGAATCCAAATGCATTTTTTGGCTTTCGCGAGAATCTGTCTCGAAATTGCGGCGCCCTGTCGCGTTTAATGACAGAGGCTCAAGCGATTGCCTTTGAAATTTACCCCACGGCCGAATTGCGGCGCCCGTGGCTCGTTTTGAAAGTGGCTGTTAGAAAGCGGGTCGAATTGCTACACATAGAAAACCCTTCCATCTTCGTCGCTGACGAAGGACGATCCGCCCGCATCGACACCGAAATCGAACTTGCCCGACACGATCAAAAGAAGTGAGATCACTGAGCAAACGCCGCCGACTCACACAGGCCGTTCGCCAAGAAGGGTGGCGGCCGCAATTGCGGCCGTTTCTACGCGCAGAATCCGCGTGCCCAAGCTCAACACCAGCCAACCGTTCTCACGAGCGCGGTCCACTTCGGCTGGCGTGAATCCCCCCTCCGGGCCGACCGCAATCGTTCCGCCACGCGAACCCACGTGTACGAGGCCGGGGCCTGTGTGGAGCACTACCCGCGGACCGGGGAGGTCCGTGCGGGCAACGAAGTCGTCCCACTTTTGCGGCGGGTCGATGAGCATGAGCCGATTGCGCCCGCACTGTTTACTCGCTTCGACCACCGCGCGCTCGAACTTCTCCACGACCGACGCCTTCGGTTGAACGACGGCGCGGGTAGTCAGGAGCGGAACGAATCGCGTGGCACCGAGTTCCGTCAATTTCTCGATCAGGAAATCAGCGCGATCACTCTTGGGTAGCGCGGACGCGACCACGAGCGGGAAGCCGAGTTCACGGTCCGCAACGACCGGCGCAAGAACCGAAAGGACGACCGTTTTCTTTCCAGCGCTAAGAACCTGCGCGGGGTACTCGTGGCCGTCACCGTTGAACAACACGACCTCATCACCCTCCGCGAACCGGCGGACGGCGGAGAGGTGGTGCGCTTCGGGACCGGTCAAAACGTATTCGCCCGGTCCCAGTAGATCGGGCGTGAAAAAGCGGTCGGCCACGGGCGACTCAGATCTGCTCAACGTGGAGCGTGACGTGGACGTCCTCCGTCACGTTTACGAAGTCCTGGTAGGCGTCCTTCGGGTCGCGACCGAGCGCCGGTTGCGGCGGGTCCACCATGATCGGTTCCCAGAACGTTGCGTAGGATTCGGCGGCCATCGGTTCACGGTTGTCGAGATTCACGAGCTGCCTCCCAAAGAAGGAGAGTGTGTGCCCGGCTTGACGATTCGGTCAGTAGTAGCGTGCGAGTGGAACCGAATCGGGAGCGAGTGCAAAACCGAGCGACGGCGAAATGGGGCAATTGGTAGAAACTACCCGATCGCTACACGTCGGTCAAGTACATATCCCTGTGAACAAGGTCACAATCACAGAGTTCTCGTAGTTGCATAATTCCACCCGCTCGTTAACACTCGCGGTTCGCCTGGAGCTTTCTGGGCGAACCGCGAGTGTTAACGAGCGGGTGGACACAACGTTCCTGTAATTCAAAACGCGCGGGGCCAAGTGCGTCCCGCGCGTTAATGTTCAGTAACGGTTGCCGTTTCGTTACACTTCTTCCGGCGCGCCGGTCCCGCCGAGGCGGTGCCAGCCGTCGCTGCGCCACTCGAACACCACCTCGTCGCGTCCGCGCCAAGCCACGCAGTACGCGCCAGAAATGTTCGCCACGGACCAACCGAGCCGACGCAGCAGTTCCCAGTTGGGGTTGGTGTGTTCTTTTTGAGCCAGCGGGGATAGTGGTTGCATGGTGTGGTCTCCGAAATCGGTCCGCGGTGGGCGCGGGCGAACCGAGTTGTTCAAACTTAGAACGAAAACGGACCTCGTCCTTGCGTCACTAAAGGAATGATCCGCGAGAGCGCCCCAATCCGGCCCGGAATTCGGTATCAGAACCCAAACGTCCTGCCGAGCCGAACGCGACACGAGAATCCCAAACGTCCGCCCCGAGGTACTACAGGAGTAACTCGCCGATTCCTTCACACATCGTCCAATATCGGCCGAGTTCGCGAATCGGGTTCAACAGTTCTTTATTGCGGCAACAATGCGGGCGCCCGGGCGGGGGCGCATCCGGCGGTTAGCGCAAGAGCGGCGTGTTTGTCAGGATCGGTGCCCCCGTTACACCCATGAGGGCGGCCGGGGCCGGGAGCTGCGGAGCGGGCACCGCGTTGTTCGGGAAGAACTGCTCTTTCGCGGTGCCACCCGAAACTGGGGGCGCGTCCTTTTCACTCTTCCCGCCGAACAAATCGGTCGGGAACGTGGGGAGGGGTTCACCGGCTAGTTCGGTCCTCTGTCGAATAGTACCGCGTGTGAACGGCCCGGCGCCAAAGAACCAGGTGTCTTTTATCTGGCTCGTCGCTTCCACCGTACCCGATTGCCATACCGCCCGGCCTGTGATTCGGTTGTAGGCGAACACCCCGATCTTCGCGACGCCGCGCTGGTCGTTCTTCTTCGCCAGCGCGATTTCGGGAATGCTCGTCGGCAGCCCCGGGACGACGGACGGGAGCGACACCGCGGGCGTGCCCACCATCACGCTGTGCCGGTCCGTACCGACCGCACCCGCGTGCAGTTCGACCACGAACACCGCCCGCGTGCGCTCTTCCTGGATCAGCGCACCGTGGGCGAGCAGTTGCTGGCGCACGAGGCTGATAACGTACCCCTTGTCCACAACGTCCTTTTCGAGCGGGCTGGTGTCGAGGAACACCGGCTGACCGCTGAGCGGCGTGAAGTCGATCTTCGCCACGGCCAAATCCACCGCCTGCGACACGAGGAGCATCTCGGTCGCGGCGCGGGGGCTGTCGGTCATTTTGGTCGTTCCGCACCCGGCGATTAGCACGATTAACAGGAGCCAGGACGCGCGCCGAACGGTGATCTGTGGTCGTGTCAAGTAACGGTCCCCGAGGAGCAGCGGGGCCGCACTATAACGCGGCACTCGGACGGTTCAAGACCACCAGATCAACACCCGCTCGTTGACACTCGCGGTTCGCCTGAGTCTCTGGGCGAACCGCGAGTGTCAACGAGCGGGTGGAGTTACGCACCTACGAGAATTCAACGACTCTGGGGAACTTCTCACCTACGAAAGCTCAGAGAACCCTGAGTGTCGGTTGCTTTCTCTGGGACCACGTCCGCGCGCCGTGTAAACTGTCGGAGCCTGCCATTTCCTCACTCCAACGAGAGCTGCCAATGTCACAAGTCACTCGCCGTTCGTTCCTTCGGGCGTCCGCCGCGGGCGGAACGTTCCTCGCGCTTCCCGCACTCACGTACCGGTCCGCGCTCCTGGCCGACGACAAACCGAGCGAAACCGTCCGCGTCGCGTGCGTCGGCGTGGGCAACCAGGGCACGGGGAACATGAAGGCGATTCGGAAGAACGTCATCGCGGTGTGCGACGTGGATCAGGGGCACCTCGCGTCGGCCGCGAAGGAACTGGAAAAGAGCAACACGAAGGTCGCGACGTTCGACGATTACCGCAAGATCCTGGAGAGTAAGGACATCGACGCGGTGCTGTGTACCACGCCGGACCACTGGCACGCGCTCGTCACCATTGATTCGTGCAAAGCGGGCAAGGACGTGTACTGCGAAAAGCCCCTGACCCTCGTCGTGACCGAGGGACGCGCAATGGTGAAGGCCGCACGCGACAACAAGCGGATCGTGCAGACCGGCAGCCAACAGCGCTCCGGGAAAGAGTTCCGGCAAGCGTGCGAACTGGTGCGGAACAACGCGCTCGGCAAAGTGAAAGAGGTGAAGGTCGGGCTACCGGGGCCGAACTGGGTAGACCGCGCGAAGAAGCCAGTGCCGGACGGTCCCGCGCCTGCCGCGCTCGACTACGACCGCTGGCTCGGGCCGGCGCCGGAGCGCCCGTTCAACGCGAACCGCGTGCACTACCTGTTCCGGTTCTTCTGGGACTACTCGGGCGGTCAACAGACGAATTTCGGCGCGCACGACCTCGACATCACGCAGTGGGCGCTCGGGATGGACGACAGCGGACCGACCACGATCGAGGGCACCGCAACCTTCAACGCGGACAAGTGGTTCGAGACCCCCGAAACGGCCAAGCAAACGTTCACCTATGCAAACGGCGTCCGGGTTCACTGCACGCTCGGTAAAGGCGGGAACCCCGGCGGTGTGACGTTCGAGTGCGAGAAGGGAACGATCTACGTGAAGCGCGGGTCGCTCACCGTGACGATGAACGGAGAGAAGGTCGAGAAGCCCTACGAACTGCCGACCGGCGACACGAAGCTCTATGTGAGCGCGAACCATCACCAGAACTGGCTCGACTGCATCAAGAGCCGCAAGTTGCCGATCTGTGACGTGGAGATCGGCCACCGCAGCGCGACCGTGTGCCACCTGGGAAACATCGCGATCCGCACCGGGCGGAAGATCACCTGGGACGCGAAGGCAGAAACGATCGTCGGCGACAAGGACGCTGCGGCGATGCTCACGAAAGAGTACCGCAAGCCGTGGGCGCTGAGCTGATTGGGGGATGAGTAGTTCGCAGGGTGCGCCTGTTTGTCCCCAGGGTGCGCGTCTGCGCCGCGACCCTGGGCTGAGGAATCTAACCCCGTTGGGGTACAAGCATTGGTTGTGCGGGCGCCTGTGGCTGGCGCCCGCGCCCTACGCCCCACCGCCCTGGCGGGCGGGGTTCACCCATAACATGGCCGAGACATCCTTTGTCAATGGTGCCTCAACCTGGCGCAACAGGCGAACCCCGCCCGCCAGGGCGGTGGGTGATGTCCACGTGCAGCCGGTCGCTTGCCCATGTTGCGGCGCAGGCGCACCCCGGAACAAACGGGCGCCCCCTGGGGAACCCGCGGCCCGAAGCCGCGGGCGCCGATTGACCAGTTCCGGCCCGCCCGGTACGATCAACTTTGCGAATACCGTTCATTTTCTTGATTCCATCGCGGACCCGATGTTCACAAAGCGGATCATTCCTTGCCTCGACGTGGATCGCGGGCGCGTGGTGAAGGGGACGAATTTCGTTGGCCTGCGCGACGCGGGCGACCCGGTCGAGGTCGCCCGGCGGTACGACGAGCAGGGCGCGGACGAGCTCGTGTTCCTCGACATTTCGGCGAGCCACGAGGGGCGCGCGATCATGCTGGACATGGTGCGCCGCGTGGCGGAACAGATCTTCATGCCGTTTACCGTCGGCGGCGGCATCCGGACCATTGAGGACGCGACGCAGCTCATCCAGGCGGGCGCGGAGAAGGTCAGCCTGAACTCGGCTGCGGTAAAGACCCCCGAACTCATCGCCGAGGTGAGCCGCAAGTTCGGCACCTGCGCGACCGTTGTGAACATCGACCCCAAGCGCCGACCGCGGCCCGACGGTTCGGGCGATATGTTCTTCGAGGTCCACATTAACGGCGGGCGCGTGTCGACCGGCCTGGACGCGGTCGAATGGGCGCGGCGAGTGGTCGAACTCGGCGCCGGCGAGATCGTGCTCACCTCAATGGATGCGTACGGCACGAAGAACGGGTACGACCTCCCGTTGCTCGAAGCCCGTAATAACTTCGTATAGCATACATTATACGAAGTTAGCGGCGGGGCCGGGCACCCGGAGCACATGCGACTCGCGTTCGGGGCCGGCGCGGACGCGGCCCTGGCCGCGAGTATCTTCCACTACAACGAACACTCGATCCCCGACACCAAGGCGTATCTCGCGGAGCGGGGCGTACCGGTGCGGATCGCCCGTGCCTGATCGCGCGAAATGCCCGGCGGCGAGCGCCGTCCAATTCATGCCTCTCGAATTTGCTGAATCAAGGAGTTCCTTTCGATGCCTCCTGCGACACCAGCTTCACCCCCGCCCGCCCCGGCGCCCTACGTTCCCATCCCGATCAACTCCCCGGAACCGGGCCTGAAGGTCGCCGCGACCGTGGCCGGTGAACCGCAAATCAATCAGTTGTTCCGCACAGTGATGCTGCACAAAGGGTCCGACCTTCACTTGAAGGCCGGGCTACCCGGGATGATGCGGCTCCGCGGCGTGATTCAGAAGATGAACACGCCCGTACTCACGCAGGAAACGCTCGAAAAGCTCATCTACCCGATCTTGCGTGAGAAGGACAAGAAGGTTCTCGACGACACCGGCGGCGCAGACTTCGCGCACGTCATCGGGAACGACGAGGCGCGCTACCGCGTGAACCTGCTGAAGCAGCGCGGGCGGTTCGCGATGGTCGCGCGACTCGTGAACCAGAGCATCCCGACGTTCGAGAAACTCGGGCTGCCGGCCACGATCGAAAAGCTGTGCCACTTCGAGCAGGGCATGGTGCTGCTCGCGGGCGTGACCGGGTCCGGTAAATCGACCACGATCGCGTCGATGCTGGACTACATGAACGCGAACGAAGCGCTCCACATTCTCACGATCGAAGACCCGATCGAGTTCGTGTTCACGGACAAGATGTCGATCGTGAACCAGCGCGAGGTGTTCCTGGACGTATGCGACTGGCACACCGCACTCAAGCACGCGGTCCGCGAAGACCCGGACGTGATCCTCGTGGGCGAAATGCGCGACTCGGAGACGTTCGAGGCGGCGGTCCACGCGGCGGAAACGGGTCACGTCGTGTTCGGGACGATCCACGCCTCGAACGCCTATAGCACGGTGGACCGCATTCTGGGGCTGTTCCCGCCGAGCCAGCACGGGGCGGTGCGCCAGTCACTCGTGTTCAACCTGCGGGCGGTGGTGGCGCAAAAGCTCGTGCCGTCGTGCATCCCGGGCGTGCAGCGGGTGCCGACGAACGAGATCATGATCGTGAACCCGAGTATCCGCGACATCATCCTGAAGGCCCAGGACGCGAAGCTCCTGGACGCGATCCGCGCGTTCTACAACGAAGGCATGATGGACTTCAACAAGAACCTCGAAGACCTGTGCCTCGGCGGGCGCATCGACAAGGCGACCGCGCTCGAGTTCTCGCCCAACCCGGAACAGCTCCGCATGGCCCTCAAGGGCATCAAGGTCGCCGCCAGCGGCCTGGTGTAGTTCTTTCGTTAATCGGCAACTCGAAGTCCGCGACGGACGCGCCGTCGCGGATTCCTCACCGTTCCGAAATGTTTATTACCCTAAACGCTGTGGGATTGCGCCCCTTGATCGCGACTCCAGCCGATTGAAGGCACCTGTTTGCGGCGTCGGTAACGGACTTCCCTTCGGGCGGTGTACCGACAATCCGGGTGGCATTCTGACCGTCGACACGGAACAGTGTCACGACGTCCAACTCGCGGTACGCGGCAACTTCTCCGAAGGTTCTATCCCCACGCACCTTGACCGTTTGCAAGTCGGTAGGTGTAGGCTTCGGACCCGTCTGCTGGAACGCCTTAATGCAGGATCATGGCTGAGGTTTTGGCAATGTGGGGTGGAGCGTGCAGCCGTAGTAGTCGCACGCTCG
>HG799468.1:181406-211915 GCA_000531095.1 Gemmata massiliana
GGACGAATTTACGGGGCTTGTTCATCCCGACAACATACGACCCCGACCGGATTCGCAAACGGTCAGCAATTAGGCTGCATTAAACAGATCCTCGTGAGAGATGTCGAGTTTTCTACACTTCTTCCAGTCGATGTCTAACGAAACCACTTTCGCGGGCAGTGGGTCTTTGCGCGGTGCGACAATGACCGCTTCGGCGGCGAGGTGCTCCCGAACGGTTTCGGACGCCGCGTCCAATGCATCCCAACCTTCACTGGATTTGTCTACGACCGCGAGAACAATTTGCTTCGGCCCGTCGGCCAACCGGCCGACCGTGACTGAAATGCCTTCCCGCTTAATCAGCTGAGGTAACTCTATCTGATCCACGCGATTCTGGACAAGCTCTCTGGCAGCGGTCACGTCGGTACCGGGTCCGAAATAAAGCCGGGCGACGCACCGGCCGGAGTTATTCGATTCGGATTCGAGTCGCACCACTCCTTCGACACCCTGCAAAAAATGCTCAAAGGGCATGGCTATCGTATAAATGACCACAGGCGCGTTTGCACCGGGGTAAGCCGCGGTTACCTCAATGACCGCGCCCACGGCCGGGGGCGGGGGCGACTGTCGGCAGCCGACAAAACCGGTCGCGGAGAGTAACAGACACAGTACGGTAAAGCGGCTAAGCCTGGCCGCACGGTAACCGGACCTGCACTCGTTGCGCGGGCTTTCGCTCACGGGCCTACCTCATTGCGCCAAGCGATGCGTATTCTGGCCCACGGGCTCGGGGCCGCGGCAAAACTCACTTCGCGAGATTGTAGCAGAGCAACTCCTTATAGTTATGCACAGACCCGCACTCGTTTGCAAACCTGGAGTGCGTGCGCATTGCCTTTCGTGCAGCGCGCCAACGGTCAATCGGGGGACACAGACGGCCGGTCGATTCTCGCCCGGCCGTCTGCACAACATACTCTAGCTACTTCTTCTCCTCGAACTCGCCTTCGAGGTGCGACGCGAGCATTTCGACCTTTTCGCCCTTCACTTCGGCGATGGTGGCGGTACCGTTCTTGGCGCCCCACTTGAAGGTGAACTCGGTACCGACCGGTAACTTCTCGGCGATCGCTTTCTTGGCTTCGGCCTTGCCCTCGAACCCGGTGATTTTGGCTTTCACCAGCCCGTCTTTGACTGTGTACTCGCACAGAACCAGGATGAGATCGTCCTTTCCGTGCGGGGAGATCTTCAGTTCCGTTTTCTCGAACGTGACTCGCAACTCGCCGTCCTTTTTGCCCCACGCGCCGGAGAGCGTCTCGGGCTTATCGTCCTTCTTTTCCTCGGTGGTCGCCGCGAAGAATTCGCCGTGAATGAGCCGCATAAAGAATTGGTGCAGTTCCTTGTGGGCGTTCGCGGGCGGTTTCGGCGGGACCGCTTCACTTTGTTTCTGTGTCGATGTACCCGCGACTGATGCTGACGTCTTCTTGGGAGCGTGTGCGGCGTGGAGGTGCTGAATCACCGGGGGCGTGACCAGCCCGCCAATAACAATCAGACCGCACGCGAGCAGCGCGAACTTGAGTGACTTGTACGCCATGACGGTCGAGACTCCTGTGGTAAGGGCCGCGACCGACGGAGGGACGGTCGCTGAGCGGGTCGCTGTGGTGACAGCGCGATCGAGCAACCGAACCGGCACCGCGCCCGTTGCGTGTGGTGCCAGTACCGAGGGGAGCGTACCGGCCGTCAGCGCGACGCCGCGCCGCGTGAGCCGCCGGGCCAAAAGCAGCCGCGCCCGACTGAGGCGCGTGCCGAGTGTCTTCGGCGGGCAGCCCACTTCTACGGCAGCCTGTTGGGTCGTCAGACCCAGCAGGTCGCACAATACGATCGGCGCGCGGTACTTGTCCGGCAGCGCGCCGAGTTCGCCGTCCAGAACGTCTTTGAGATCGTCCACGGGAACCGGCAGTACAGCGGACGGGTGGAGCGCTGCGGCCGTGTACTCTTTCGCGTCGCGCCGAGTGCGCGATCCGCGTGCTTTTCGTGCGACGTTGTGGGCCACCCCATACAACCAGTTCCCGATCGCGCCCGCGCGCTGGAGCGTGCCCGCGTCGCGTGCGAAGACGAGGAACGTGGCCTGGAACGCATCTTCGGCATCCTGTTCGTGCCGCAACACGCGCCGACACACGCCGAACACCATGAACCCGTACCGTCGCACGAGCGCAGCAAACGCGCCCTCGTCGCGGCTCTCGACGAACCGCGCGACCAGCTCCGCGTCGGAGAGGTGGGCGAGTTCGTCGGCGTGGAGGGTTCGACCCAGTTGGTGGAGCGAAGCGGACAGAGATCGCGTCGCGGTCATGTTGGTCCCCGGTTGCAACCCGCGAAATGTACTGCCCCGGCGCGCCGCGATTCCTTCAAGAATTTGAAGAATCGGGAGAGCGAGATCAAAATCAGCCGAGTTCTTAAAATCCCTTTCAACCGGCACTGCGTCTTGGCAGTCGGCGCAGGAAATCAGCACCGGGGCACTATTCGTGAGAACAACCCGCTCGTTTTTGTTGTCGGCGCGAGCACTTTTGTAGTGAGGCACGGATGGCGTTCTTTTTCGCGACCGCGGACGACCTGTTGTCGGTCCTGCTAAGTGTTGAAGCCCGGCACTCGATCGTGTACACGCCTTTTGAACACATCTGCGAGCCGAGGGCCGACCACTTTCTTACCGCCCGGGATCTGCCCACCCTCTTCCGACCGCAGCCGTTCGAGTCCGCCGGGAGCGGCCCCGGATACCTCGTGACGGAAGTCGGCACGGACGTTGTGCTCCGACCATTGCCCCGTTACGAAGGCAAAGACCGGTGGTCCGTCGACCAACTCACCAACCCGGACAGCACGGTTCTCCGGCACGGCGGGTTGTACGGTGACAACGTCCTACTCCAGGGCGAGGTCCGAACAGCGCACAAAACTCGAATTGCCGCGCGCCTACAACGTGCCTTCGACGCCGCGCTTCGGAAGCAGTTCATCCAGATTAGGGCGTTTTTCGTGGGGCCGGGTGCAGAAGTGCTCTTGGACTCGGGCTTCAGGCTGACCACAGCCCAACAGTGCCCACCGGAATACGATCTTCGTCGCTGAGAGCAAAACCACCACGAGAGCAATCTCGATTTGCCTCAGCGCCCTGTGGTAACGCCGCACTCCCAACTTTGGCGAGCGCGGCGCAGACGATTCATCTAAACCGAAGGCTCACTTCTTTTCGCCCTGCGCGGTTTCCTTGAGCAGTTCCTCGACGGCGTGTTCCAGATCCTCGTTCCGGATGTTCTTGTGCCGGATCACGCCCTTCGCATCGAGCACGTAGATGGTCGGGAAGAACTTCACCTGGTACTTGCTGATCAGAGCCCCGTTCTCCCCCGCGTGCCAGTGGGTCCACGGCATTTCGGTCTTTTCCAGGAACTTGGTCAGCGTTTCCTTCTTCTCATCGGCACTCACGCTGATGAGCGCGAACGGCTTGCCGTCCAGCTTCTTCACCATGTCGCGCTCGTGCGGGATCATGGCCCGGCACGGCCCGCACCACGTGGCCCAAATGTCCAGCACCACCACCTTGCCGCGGTAGTCGCTCACCTTCGCCTTCTTGTCACTGTCCAGCACCGGGCAGTCCACGTCGCCGAGCACCTTGCCCACGGTCAGGTGGTCGAGCATGTACACCACATCGTTCGCCGCGTCGGACAGCTTCGTCGGCCCCTGCGGACCGCGCACGCTCGCGTCCCCGTACTCCTTCACCAGCGTGTCCAACTTCTTCCGCGCCTCGGCGAACCCCTTCGCCAGCTCGTCCGGCTTCGCCTTGCCGTTCGAGTCCAACCTGTCGATCTCGTTGGTGATCTGGATGAACTGCACCCCGCCGCGCACGTCCTTGTTCTTCGATTCGGCCAGTTTCGCGAGCAGCGCCTTCCCGTCCGGGCGGAACGCGAGCATCGGCACCAGGTCGAGGATCTTCGTGTCGTCCACGAACGTGTCCACCGCGAACTTCAGCGCCTCGGTGTCGGTGGTGTCGTCCCGGGTGGCCAGCGCCAGTGCGCGCATGACGAACGCCGCCTTCGGGTTCGCTTTGGCTAGGTCCAGGGCTTCCCGGGCCAGCTTCTCGTGCTTCGGCTGGAACTCGTCGTTGAACTTCTTGCGCTCGTCGTCCGTCTTGGCCGCCTGCATGTTCTTCTGGAACTGGATCACCGTTTCCGAGTAGCGCTTCATCAGGTCGTTGAACTTCTGGTCCGGGGTTTCCGCCCCGTCGCCCTTCTTCTCCGCCTTCTTCGTGTCCTCGCCCTTCTTGACGTCGTCGGCGACGACCGCCCACGTGACCGCCGCCAGGAGCAGTGCCGAAAGGGTGAATCGCATGGTGACCACCGTTCGAGATGTGTGACCGTCCCGACCACGTCGGCTAGGACCGGTGCTGGGCAATATACGGAGCGGGCGCCGTGGGGCGGCCCATTATCGCGCAAATATGTGCCCGACTTTTCCGCCGTATATACCGCGATGTGCCGCTCACGAAGTGCGAGCTTCGAGGTAGACGAGACTTTGCCGCGCGGCCTCCAATGGATCGCTCGCGCACTCGTCCAGTTCGATGACCCAATCGACCGGGTGCGTTAGGGTGTTCAGGATTCGGGGGATGTCGACGGCTCCGTTCCCGAGAGCCGTCATCGGTTGGCCGTACACGGCCGGTCCGTCCTTCCAGTGAATCGACCCGAGCCGCGGTCCCAGTTCCGAAACGGCGCCGGCGGGGTCGAACCCTGCGGTCCGCGCCCAGTACACGTCCAACTGCCAGAAAATGTCGGGATGCAGTTCCTTGTGAAGCGTGCGTATCGGGAGCACGCCTTCGAGCAGCTCGAACTCCCACCAGTGGTTGTGCAATCCAAATTCGAGTCCGTGTTCGCGTGCGAGGTTCCCGGCCGCGTTGCAACTCACGATCAGATCACGCAGCCCCAACGCGGAATCGTAACGCGGATCACGGGGCCACCCGTGCCAGATGATCTTCCGGCACCGGCACATTTGAGTGATTCGCGCCCACTGTTCGATATTCGCGGGCGTCGGCAGGTCGCCGTGGATCGACACGACAGTCAGTTCGTGCCGCGCGAGTGCTTCTGCGAGGCGCTCGGGGGATAAGCCGGGAGGAAGGGGTGCGAGTTCGACCGCTCGAAAGCCGGCCGCCTTCACCGAGCGTAGCGCCTGTTCGACGTCCGACGCGACGGCGTCTCGAATCGTCCAGAGTTGAAGTGCGGTGGGGGAACGCCCCCGAACCGTTTGGCGGCCCATCGAGTGCTCGGTGAGAATCGGCTCCGCCGCGAAGCGCGGCGAGGTGCCACAGGGTAGCCGAGCCGACCCGGAAGCCCAAAGCCTTTTTGCTTTCGGTACCGTACCTCATTCGCCTTCGGTCTCGTTCCAATCCGCGGACCACCCGCCCGCGGCCCGGTACATCTCATCCCCCGTGTGCTGGGTGAACTCGACCACCAACCGGTCGTCGCGCAGCCCGAGCAAGTCAGTGCATACTGCGATCAGACCGCGGGCGAGTTCGGCCCGCTGGTCCGGCGTGCGGCCCGCCCGAACGTCGCACATCACGATCGCCCCCGGTTCGCCCTCTCCATCAAGCGCCGTCCACAGATTGCCCGCGCCGAGTTCCCGGAACCCAACAGTCACCCGAGCCGGCGTGGTGTCCATCGACTTGGCATAAAGAGCGGCGATCCTGCGTGCGACCTCGCGCTTCGTCTCGGCCGGGTAGCTCCCCGGTACATCCAGTTGCAGGTACGGCATTGCGGCATCCGCCTTTCATGACCGTTCTGGGGCGCACCATCACCGTTTGTTCCCAGGGTTGCGCGTCTGCGCCGCGACCCTGGGCTGAGGAATCTAACCCCGTTGGGGTAGGCACATCGTACACGCAGGCAGCCAACCGCATATGGGCACCACCCACCGCCCTTGCGAGCGGGGTTCACCTGTTGCGCCAGGTTGAGGCACCATTGACAAAGGATGTACGGGCCACGTTATGGGCGAACCCCGCCCGCAAGGGTGGTGGGTCGTAGGGCTTGGGGCGCCAGTCGCCGGCGCCACCAATGCTTGTACCCCAACGGGGTTAGATTCCTCAGCCCAGGGTCGATCGCGCAGCGAGCGCACCCTGGGAACAAACAGGGGGCTACTTCGGGGCGCCCGGAATGATGTGACTCACCGCGCGAACGAGGCGCTGGAACTCGGGGTCGGTGCGGATCGGGTCGAGGTCAGTGTCTGTTGCCAGGAGCTTCATGTCGTCGAACCCGGCACGCAGCGCGAGTGCGAGCAAGCGCAAGGCTTCCGCGCGGTCGGGACCGCGCGGGGCGTGCTTCGCGAGTTGAGCGTGCAGCCCGGCTGCTTGGTACTTGCGGTACGCGGTTGGTTCTGCCGCGAGCACGGTAGCTGCGTCTGCGCGCGCCTCGGGCGCGCGCCCCAACCGGGCGAGGTACACCCCGCGCCCGGCGCGCCCCTCGGTGTGGTCGGGGTACAAATCGAGCAACCGGTCCAGGAGCGAGATCGCCTCCGCTTCGCGGTGCAAGTGGTCCGCGAGAACAATGGCTTTATCGAGCAAGGCTTCGCGCATTGCGGGGGCGATCTTCAGCGCGGCGTCAAAGTCCGCGAGCGCGCCGAGTGGCTCTTTCGCCATCCGGTGGCGCCCGCGCGTGGCCCAACTAAGGGGGTCGTTCGGTTCGCGCTTCAACCCCGCCGCGCGATCGGCATTCGCGCCCGCGGGGTTGTTGTCCGCGTGGCGCACACGCGATCGAAGGAAGAGTACCCGGGCAGGTGCCGCCGGGTCCGCCAGTGCGGACGTGAAATCGGCCTCCGCCCCCTTGTACTGCTTCAGTCCCTCGCGGGCGAGCCCGCGGTTCACGAGCACAACGGTCCAGTCCGGTTTCAGTTCGAGCGCGCGGGTGAAATCAGCGTCGGCTTCCTGGTAGCGCTTCTGCTTCAGCCGGGCGATTCCGCGGTTCGCGAGTGCGAGCGGAAAATCTGGCACGAGTGCGAGGCACACGCTGAACGCGGTCGCGGCGTCGGCCGGTTGCCCGAGCGCGTCGTGACACATTCCCCGTGCGAACCACGCCCGGAAGTGCGTCGGGTTACGGTCGCAGAACCGCGCGAGGAGCGGGAGCGCTTCGCGGTAGCGATCGGTGGCCGCGAGGTCTAATCCATCGAACTGGAGGTCCGCGTCGCGTGCGGTTACGGGGGCGGGGCGGAACAACGGCACCGGGCGCCCGTCGCGCCGGGCTTCGAGTTCGGCCCGGTGCCGATCGAGCACGCCGGGGCGGTCCTCCGGTGCGAACAGCCGGTCAGCGGCAGCGTTCCAGCGCAGCCCGGCCTCGATCGCCTCGCGCGAGTACCCGCCGGCCTCGGCCTCCACGCGCGTCATCAGCACGAGCATTTCCGCCAGTGCCTTCTTCAGTTCGACGCGGCGCACTGCGTCCAGCAGCACAAACTGCGGGCGCTGGTCCCACGTCGGGTCGTCGGCGACCGCGTACCGCGCGACCACGTTGCGCGCGTCGGCCAGTCCGCGTTCGCGCAGGGCCGGGTCGGTGCGAGAACCGAGTTCCACGGCCGCGGTGTGGAGTTGACTCACGGCGGCATCGGCCGCGACCAGGGCCTCGGCGCGCTGTACTTCTTTTGTGCGGGTGGCGATCTGCGTTTGCCGGACGGCCGCGACGGACGCGGGCAGCACGAACAGCACCAGAGCTGCGGCCGTGACCATCAGTGCGGTCGCGGGGCGCGGATTGCGCCGGCGCCACTTCCGGGCGCGCTCGCGGAACGAAGATTCTGGGGCGAAGCGCAGCGGAAGGTGCGCGAGGTGCCGGGCGATGTCTTCCCGCAAGTCCGCCGCGCTCTGGTACCGGCGCGCGGGGGCCGGGTCGAGGAGCTTCGCGACGACGGCCGCGATCGCGGGCGACACGGCCGGGTTCCGCTCGCGCACCGGGACCGGCGGTTGCTCCTGAACGGCAATCTGCCGACGCACGGTGTCCTGCTTATTCGGCAGTGAAACGTGTGGGAACGGGAGTTCCTGCGTGAGCATCTGGTAGAGCATCACGCCGAGCGAGAACAGGTCGCTGCGTGCGTCTACGACGGCCGGTTCACCGGCGAAGGCACGCAGGTGCTCGGGCGCCATGTACGGGAACGTCCCGCCGACCGAACTCGCGGCCTCGTCGGTGCCGTCGGTCGAGGTCGCCACGTTGAAGTCGAGGATCATGGGCGTGCCGTCGTCGGTGAGCAGCACGTTCCCGGGCTTCAGGTCGCGGTGAAGGGTGCCGGCGCGGTGGGCGTGGGTCAGCCCGGCCGCGAGTTGGCCGATCACCCACAGGCACCCGTCCGCGTAGGTCGCGTGATTCAGTTCGTGCTCGCCCGCGGCGGGGAGCTGATCGAACAGTGCGCGGGCCGAAGTCGGAACCTCATCGGACAGGTCGGCGAGCACCCGGGCCAGTGTGTGGCGCCCGAGGAACGGCATGCACACCACCTGGAACCGACCCGCTTCGTGGACCGAGTACACCGGGATGATGTTCGTGTGCCGGAGTTTGGCGAGCGTCTGCGGTTCGGCGGTCCAGACGAGTGTGACCTTCAGCGCGACGAGCCGGTTCGCGAGCGATTCCTGGCGCGCGAGGTACACTCGCGCGAACGCCCCGCGCCCCAATTCTTCAACGATCTCGAAGTGGAGCAGGTGCGAACCGATGCGCGGGTACGGATCGTCGGAGAGCAGCCCCGAGAGTTCGACGGACGATCCCGAATCGGACCCGTGCCCCACGAAGCACACGCAGTCGGTGGCGTCGTGGGGAGTGAGTGCCGGGGGCGGCGCGCTCATGTGATCGGTGCAGACCTCTTCGGCGAAAGCGACCGCGCTGTCGTGATGTTTTCGGGCCTGGGTCGAGCGGGGCACGGCGCACCTCCGCGTGCGATGCAGCCTGTAGGGGGCGAATGGGTGTGCTGGTTGGGCGATCGGCGCTTGACGCTCCGTGCCGGGACGATGTGCGGCTGCAGCAAGCCTAGTACGTGTTTCGCGCCCGTGCGCCGGTGCGGTAGTTTTTTGCGTTTTCGTTCCGCAGGTGAATCCCGACCCGGTCTTATGGTGACACCACGATTCCCCGCGCCGCGACGGTGCCGGCGTGGTATTCTGCCGCCTGCGAATTCTCTCCGTTGGTGTTTTGAGGGGCAGAAATGGACCGCGTAACGGCCGCATGCGAGTACCTCTTCGAGATGCGCTCAACCCAGCGGCCGGTCGCTGCGCTCCCCGCGGATCTCGTGCCCCAATCGATCGCCGAGGGGTATCTGGTCCAGGAGCGCCTCGTTGGGAAGATCCTGAATCAATTCGGTAGCCGACCGATTGGGTATAAGATCGCCTGCACGAGCGAACTGGCGCAGAAGGCGCTCGGTGTGGACGGTCCGTTCTTCGGGGTGCTCATGTCGCACTCTTCGTACAGCAGCCCGGCGACGCTTCGAGGATCGGACTTCGTGGTTCGGTGCGCGGAGGCGGAGTTCGGGTTCGAGATGGGGGCCGACGTACTCCCCGGTCCGGTGTACACGGCCGACACCATTCGCCCGTTCATCGGAACCGCGATGCCCTCAATTGAGATCGTGGACCACCGGTATCACGACTGGCAAACGGTGGGAGCGCCGTCGCTCCTCGCTGATAACGCGATCCACGGCGCGTGGGTCGCGGGGGAGCCGTATGCCGACTGGCGCGACCTGGATTTTGCGCGACACCCGGTCACGCTCGTGGTTAACGGGGAGCAAACGTTCCCCGGTTCGGGCGCGGCGGTGCTGGGTAACCCGCTGAACGTGGTGGCGTGGCTGGCGAACCAGTTGCCGAAGTTCGGGCGCCGGTTGGGGCGCGGGGACCGAGTTACGACCGGCATCACGACCGGCATCTACCTCGCGCGCCCCGGCGACCACCTCGCCGCGGACTTCGGTCCGCTCGGTCAAGTGAGCATGAGCTTCACAACGGACTGAGCGAGCCATCAGTTCGCGCGGGTCGAGCAATCGGCGTAAATCGGTCGTAACTTTGGGCCAACAGCCCAGGAATTGAAGATTTTTGGACAGGATTAACAGGATCAACACGATTCCGAACGTATCTCGTATCGTTTCTTTCTTCGGTTAATCCTGCTTACATTTGCTGAATGATGTAACTCGCTACTGCGAAACTCGCTCCACCGAAGACAAGAACCCCTGCGGCGAGTAACAGCCGCGCCCACGTCATTTTGCCCTCGGTGCCGGGCAATCGAATCACGAGAACCATCAGGGCAACGAAGATCGATCCCAGTGGCACTACGATCAACAGGTAATCGAGGAAGTACATCGTTCCGTCTCCTTGCGGCACGTCGGCTTCATTTTGTATTCACCCCGGCGCGGCCGCTGTGGGCTTCAGAAACTGGATGAACGCTTCCGCGGCGGGCGGGGGCGTTTCGCCGCGGCGAATGAGAATGCCCGAGTGGATCGGTTCGATCTGGTCCGGCAGCTTTCGCACGCCGACGTTCACCCCGCGGGTCACCGACCCGTTGGGCATCAGCGGGACCAGCGACACCCCCAAGCCCGCTTCCACCATCTTTACCACGATGCCCGTCGTAGTCGCTTCCATATCGACACGCGGACTCAGCCCCAATCGGTAGAAGGCGTTCAGCACGTGCTGCCGGCCGGTCGACCCGCGCTCGAACACGATGAGCGGCACGCCCACAAGGTCTGCCAGAGTCAGCCCGCGCTTCTTGAGGAGCGGGTGACGCGGGGGTGCGATCAGACCCCAATCGAGCGAGAACAGGTGCCGGTAGTCCAGTCCAGAACCGCCCTCGTAAGGTGCGGCCACGCCGAACGCGAGGTCCGGATCGCGGAGCAGCGCATCCTCAATGTCGCGCTCGGTGCGCGAACTCAGCCGCACGCGGATCGCCGGGAACGCACGGTGGAACCGGCGGACCGCGTCGAGCATCGCGTACAGCGTGAGGTACTGCGTCGCGGCGACATGGACCTCTTGCGGTCCCGCGGGTTCGTTCCCGCCGAGGCGCCGGGCGCTCTCCAGGAACGCGGTCGCGCGCGGGAGGAACTGCTCGCCCTGCGGCGTGAGCGGGGACCGGCGCCGCGGGCCGCGCTGTTTGTGGTACAGCGACACCTTGAGCAGCCCTTCGAGCGCGACGAGCCGGTTCCGCAACCCCTGTTCGGTGATGTGCAACCCGGCCGCGGCCGCGCGCAGGCTCCCGGCGCGGGCGAGTTCCACGAGCGCGGCGACCTGATCGGTCGAAACGGACGGGAGCGGATCGGCCATCAGCGCGCCTCAACGGTTCGCGGGGTGCGGTCGCGGGTTGAGCAAAGGGTGCGTACCCCTGTTTGTTCCCAGGGTCGATCGCTGCGCGATCGACCCTGGGCTGAGGAATGTAACCCCGTTGGGGTACAAACCAGAAATGGGCGCCCGGTGCCCCCCGCCCACAAGAGCGGCGGGTGTGCCACAAACCACGGTACCGGCGCCGGCACCACCAATGCTGATACCCCAACGGGGTTACATTCCTCAGCCCGGGGGCGCGGCGCAGACGCGCACCCTGGGATCAACCGGTGCCCCTGCGAACAATCCGCAACCGCCGTTATTTCGGATTACCCTTCCGCAGGGCGCGTCCTGGCATCGCGTCGGTGTGCTTGCCGCGGTCGATGATAACTTGCCCGTTCACGATGACGAACTCGATTCCGTCGTTGTAAGCGAACGGCGCAGTGTAGGTCGATTTGTCGATCACCGTGTTCGGGTCAAAGACCGCGACATCCGCGAAGAACCCGGCCCGCAGTGTTCCGCGATCCGTGAGGCCGATCTTCGCGGCGTTGAGTGAGGTCATTTTGCGAACCGCGTCTTCCAGTTTCAGCACACCGCGATCGCGCACGTATAGCCCGAGCACGCGGGGAAACGTCCCGAAGTTGCGCGGGTGCGGGTTGCCGCGTTTGAGGGCGCCCTCGGTCGCGTAGGCGGCACCGTCCGAGCCGATCGAGCACCACGGCTGCTGCATCGCGAGGTTCATGTCCTTCTCGTCGTGGTGCGCGAACACCGTGGGCACCGAACCGCCCTGTTCGATCAGCACATCGAAGAGGACATCGAGCGGGTCGGGCGCCGGGGTTTGGCCCTTCACTTTGGCCGCAATAACGCGGTCCATCGTCAGCCCCTCGTATGCCCCGCGCCCGCTGACCAGCATGCGCGACCAGTCCCCGCCCACCGCGGTGTAATGGTTGTACCAGCCGGGCACGCCCTCACTGATGTCCTTCTTGAGGCGCACGCGATCCTTCGGGTCTTTGAGGCGCTCCAGGAACTTCGCTAGCCCGCCCTCGTGTGCCCACGGCGGAATGATGCTCGACAGGTTGTTGTTTCCGCGCGTGTACGGGTAGACGTTCGCCTGCACGTTCACGCCGCGCTTGCGGGCCGCGTCGATCAGTTCGATCACGTCCTTCATCTTGCCCCACAGCTTCTCGTCGGCGATTTTGAGGTGAATGATGTCCACCGGCACGCCGGCCCGTTCCCCCACCTCGATCACCTGTTTCACCGACGCGAATACGTCTAATCCCTCGCTCCGGATGTGCGAGGAGAAGATTCCGCCGTGCTTCTTCACGACCTTGCACAGTTCGACCAGTTCGTCCGTCGTCGCGAGCGATCCGGGGGGCATCATGAGGAGCGTGGACATACCGAACGCGCCATCCCTCATCGCTTCGTCGAGCAGCGCCTTCATTTCGTCCAGTTGCTTCGGTGTGGGTCGTGTGTGGGATTTTCCCATCACGCACTCCCAGACGTTGTCCATGCCCACGTAACTCGCAACGTTCACACTCACCCCGGCCCGATCGACGGTATCGAAGTAGCCGCCGAGCGTAGCCCACGTGAGGTCTTTTCCGCGTGCGGTGAGTTTGCGCGCGGGTAGTTGTCCCTTCGCGGGAGCCGCCGAGCGCCCCTCACCGAGTACCTCGGTAGTTACGCCCTGGCGCACTTTACTCTGAGCGTGACCGTCTTCGAGGAGCAGGTCGTCCGAGTGCGAGTGAATGTCGATGAAGCCCGGCGCGACGATCAGCCCCTTCGCGTCGATCGTGCGCTTGGCCTTCCCCACAACGGTTCCCAGCGCTGCGATCTTGTCGCCGGTAATGGCAAGATCGCCGTGGAACCACGGGTTCCCGGTTCCATCAACGATGCGCCCGTTCCGGATGACGAGGTCGTATTCGGGGTCCGCGGCGGGGAGCGGGAGCGCGGCCAGTGCGCTCACAAGTGCGGCGGGGATCAGAAGGGAGAGGAACTTCACGGCAGCCTCGCGTGACGAAATTCGGAACACGCAGACCATTTGGCGGGAAATCCGAAGCGAAGACAAACTCGAAATCCGAAAATGCAAATGGCTGAGGAGGGAACCGCCCGCGCGAGGCCTTTGCAAGAACGTTTCACCGCCGAGGGCACGAGAGGGCGCGGAGAAAGGCAAGAACGGTTACCTTCGTCTTTGCCTTTCTCCGCGCCCTCTCGTGCCCTCGGCGGTGAAAATTGGTACGCGCGATCCTGTTCTCACGAGCATTGAGGTTGAACGCACGCATCCCGCCGACACAGAACGCCCTACAATAAGGCCGTTCGTTCCAACGGACCGCGTCGGGGTAGTGCGAAGCGCACGAGGAGCCGGAATGTTCACACCGATCCCGCCACGGTTCGAGATCGACGAGCAACGGGAGCACCCACCGGAACGGCCCCGCGCGATCACGCCGCGCGCAACCACGCGCGCTGGTTTTCGGCTCCCACTCGCGACGTGCGTCGGGTTCGGGGCCGTTATTTTGGGCGGACTTCTGCGGATCAACGCGCGAGAGCTGTCAACTACCGAGAACGGTGCCCGCCTTCAGCCCGATGTCTATGCCTTTTACACCGAGGTTGGTTCGTGGGCCATCGGGTTCGGGGTTCTGGTCGTCGCACTGTGCCTCATCGAATGGGTGCGACGCGACCCGACGGCGCAACGCACGTAGGGCAGCATGAACGTCCTCTATCCGTCGTTCCCGATTCGCCGGCTCCCGGCAATGATCCTGATTGCCGCGCTCGGCACACTGGTCGCCGGCGCTTACGGGGTCGTTCACGATCAGATCAGTTACGCCATTTCTCCCGAGTATTTCACCAAGATGAAGTTCCGCCAGTTCGACTGGGCGGACGTCGGACTGCCGCCGCGGGTGTTCGCGTCCGTGGTCGGGTTCCTGGGCACGTGGTGGGTGGGAATGGTGGCGGGGTGGTTCGCGGCCCGCGCGGGACTGGTCGAATTGCCGCGAGCCGAGCGCTGGCGGTGCGTGCCCCGGTGCTTCGGGATCGTATTGGTCACGGCCGCGGTCGCGGGATTGATTGGGGCGCTCGTCGGTGTCGCGCTGGCGCGGTCGGGTGACCTCAGCTCGTGGGACGAATTGCGCACTGAACTGGCTGTCCGAGACGTTCCGGCGTTCGTGATCGTCGCGTACCTGCACGGCGGCGGGTACTTGGGCGCGGCACTCGGGCTGGTGCTCGCTATCGTTTACGTCCGACGGCGCGTGCGGTCATTCGTGTAGAGGTGTTTCACCGCCGAGGGCACGAGAGGGCGCGGAGAAAAACAAAGGCAAGAATGGCTGTTTTCGCCTTTGTTTTTCTCCGCGCCCTCTCGTACCCTCGGCGGTGAAACATTCCCTTCTCTACGCTTTTGTCGGGCCGTGGGCCGGAGTGAAAGCTTCCGGCTCCTCGGCGTCACCCAGCTTTTCTGGCATGAGTAGCGAGTACACACAGGGCACCACGAACAGTGTGGTGAGCAGCCCGGCCACGAGGCCACCGAGCACGGCGCGGCCCAGCGGGACGTTCGCCTCGCTCCCGCGCTCCAGTCCCAGCGACATCGGGATGAGCGCGAAGAACGTCGCTAGCGCGGTCATCACCACCGGGCGCACGCGGATCGCCCCGGCGCGCTTGATCGCCTCTGTGGGTGTGAGTTTCTCAGTCTTTTGCAGGTTCGTGGCGAAGTCGGTGAGCAGCACCGTGTTCGACACCACGATACCGATCATGAAGATCACCCCGAGCAGCGACTGAATGTTCAGCGCGGTGCCGGTAACGAACAACACGAGCACGACACCGATGATCCCGATGGGTACCGCCGAGAGCACCACCAGCGGCGTGACGTAGGACCGGAACAGCGCGACCAGCAGGAAGTAGATGAGCACGATCGCCGCGACCATGCCCATCCCCTGATACTTGAAGGTCGTCTGCATCTTCTGGTACTCGCCGCTGAGGGCGATCTTCGCCCCCTCCATCGGCTTCTGCTCCTTCGCGTCCGGGTCGAACGGGGTCCAGCTCCCGTCCTTGCGCGCCACGCCGTACTTCGCGACCGCCTTGCTCACGTCCTCCGCAACGTGCCCCAGGTCGCGCCCGGCCACACCCATTGTGAGGTCGATAGTCGGCTGGAGGTTGGTGTGGACGATCTCGGACGGAGCTTGAGCCGGTTTGAGCGAGGCGATAGTTCCCAGGAGCACTGGTTTGCGCTGCGTCGGGCTGGTGATAGGAATGTCGCGCAGCGTTTCCAGTGAGGTCACTTCGCCCTCGGGATACTGGACGCCCACGTAATACTGGTTGTGGCTGATCGGATCGATCCAGAAGTTCTTCTTGTTGAACTGGATGCTGGAGTTGAACGCGGCCACCACGTTCTTCATCACCTCCATCTGGCTCAGCCCGAGCGACGCGGCCTTGGTCCGGTCCACGTCGATGATGTACAGCGGGTAGTTCAGGCGCTGGATGATGCGCGCGTCCACCACACCGTCGATCCCGCGCACTTCGTCGAGGATCTTCTCGGCCACCTTGCGGTTCTTCTCCAGGTTCTTGCCGGTCACCTTCACGTTGAGCGGCGTGGACTTCCCCTCGTTCATCGCGGACCGGATCATACCGCCCGAGTCGAACGCGAACTCCAGGTTCCCGCGCGAGAACGGCGTAACACCCGCGTTCAGTTCCTGCGCCGCAATCTTGCGCTCGTAGGTTTCTTGAAGGAGACGCTCGAATTCCGGGTCCGTGGCGAACCCGGCCCGCAGTGCGGTAACGTGCTCCTGGGCCGATTTCGAGCGCTCAGAAGTGAGTTGCACCTTCACCACCGCGTCCATCGGCCCGCTGTTCGGAGTGAACGCGGCCGACCAGTCGGCGGTCAGCCCCAACTCGCTCACGACGAGTTCGGTGTCCCCTCCGACTTTCGACTTCACGTACTTCTCGACCGCTTCAACGTACCCCTCAGTTACCTCGATCCGCGTCCCCGAGTTGGCCCGGACGTAGATCTCGAACGCGCCCGCGTCCACCTCCGGGAAGAACTCGCGCCGCAAGTGCGGGCCGATCAGCACGACCACCGCGGCCAGGAGCGCGAACGAGCCACCGATCACCAGCGGGCGCGCCCGGAGCACCACGGCGAGTAGTGATGCGTACCCTTTAAAGATCGCATCGAGTACCGATTCCCACTTCGCGAACAGCGCCGCGATCGGCCCGCGCCGGGCGGGTGCTGCGTGCTCGTTTCGGTGACTGTAGTCCTCGCCGTGCTCCTGGACCGGACCGGCGTGAGCGTGGGGCCGCATCCACGCCGCGCACCGCGTGGGGACGAACGTGAGCGATACGAGGTACGCGACCAACATCGCGAACGCGACGGCCAGGAACATGGGCTTGAACAAGAACGCGCCCAGCCCGGGGATAAGGGCAAGCGGAGCCAGCACCAGGAGCGTGCAGAGCGTCGCGGCCAGGGCCGGCATCGCGACCTCGCTCGCCCCCAGGAACGCGGCCTGTTTCGGTTTCGCGCCTAGCCCGAGGTGCCGGTGCGTGTTCTCCAGCACCACGATCGCGTTGTCCACGAGCGGCCCGATCGCGAGCGCGAGGCCCGCGAGGGTCATGACGTTGATGGTCTGCGACGCGCCGAACAGGGCCGCGATCGCGCCGAGCACGGCGATCGGCACCGTCAGCACCGCGATCACCGTCATGCGCCACTCACCGAGGAACAGCAGGATCACGAGCGAGCACAGGATCGCGCCCAGAACGCCCTCGTTCCGGAGGCTCTCGATGGAACTCTTCACGTACACCGACTGGTCCATCACCAGTTTCAGGTCCACGTCCGGGGTCGTGAGCCGGCTCTTCATTTCGGGCAGTTCGTCTCGCAGGTTGTTCACCACGCCGAGCGTGCTGGCCCCCTGCTGCCGGTACACGGGGATGTACACCTGCCGGCGCCCGTCCACGCGAACGACGTTCGTCTGGATCAGGTTCGCGTCGCGCGGGAGTGCCACGTCGCGCAGGAACACCATCGTGCCGTCGGTGCCGGTCTTGATGGGCACGTCGCCCATCCGGTCGATCAGGTCGTACATCGAGTTCGAGTCGAGGGCGTAGTCCATGCCCCCGAGCTTGGCCCCGCCCGCGGGGAGGAACACGTTGGACCGGTCGAGGGCGTCCATCACATCAAGGGGCGAGAGCCCACGAACCTGGAGTTCCTGCCGGTTCAGGTACGCGAGCACGGTGCGGATCTTCCCGCCGTACACCACCGGAGCGTTCGCGCCGGGCGACGCCATAATCATGCTCCGGACCTGGTACCGCCCGGTATCGAACAGGACCGACTCGCCCTGCGTCTTGCTGTTCAGCGCCACGATCGCGACCGGCGTGGAGGAGGTGGGGTCGTAGGGCAGAATCACGGGCGGGAGCGTGCCGGGCGGGAGACTCGGAATGGCAGCCGTGGACAGCGAGTTCACCTGAGTGAGGGCCGCACTCGGGTCCGTGTCGTCGGAGTAATAGTTGCGGATGATGCTCGCGCCGATGATCGAGCGCGACTCCTGGCGCCGGGTGCCGGCCGACTGCCCCACCCAGCGCTCCATACGCGCGGTGATGTCCGCTTCCACGTTGGTGGCGGACATCCCGCCGTAGAACGTGAGCACCTGCACCGCGGGCGACTTGTACACCGGGAGGATGTCGGCCGGGATGCTCCCGAGCGCGGCCCCGCCCCCGATGGCAATGGTCAGCATCAGAACGGTGATCGCGCGCGGGTTGCCCAAAGAAAAGCGGATCAGCAGATTCATGAAGCGGATCTCGGTAAGCGGTGGGACCGGGCGCGTTCGGGCGGGACGATACACCAAACGAATTGCAGAGGTGCTTAACGAGCCACGACCGCAAGGGAGCGGAACGCCCCCGATGCCATACTGCATTCACGTGAAGTCGTTGTGCCTCCCGCTCCCTTGCGGTCGCGGCTCGTCAGCTCAATCGTTCACATGAGACCACTGTGTCCTTGTGGTCGCGGCTCGTTCAGGCACTCTTAGTGGGCAGCGGTGGCGACTTTCGCCCCGGTCGTCGCGACGACGGCCCCGTCGTCCACCGGGTTGTTGACCCGAAGCGCGACGTGGTCCGCGGGCGTCAGTCCGGTGAGCACTTCGACCTCAACGCCGTTGTCCGAGCCAATGGTGACGGGAACCGTCTGGATGCGGTCCCCGCGCACCACGCGGACCGATCCCTTACCCGGGCTGCGGTTCGAGAGCGCGATCGTGGGGACACGGACCGCGTTCGGCGCACCGACCTGGAGCGTGAGCGTCGCGTGTCCGTAGGCACCGGAGTACAGCACGCCGTCCGGGTGGTTCACATCCGTCGGGTTGTCCACGTCCACCTCGACTCGCATCATGCGGGTCGCCGGGTCTTGGGCCTTCGCCAGTCGGGAGATGCCCCGCGTACTGAACCGGATGCGCTTGTCCGGGGTACCGACCTCGAACACGGCTGCATCACCGACCGTGACGTAGGGCACGTCCCGGTCCGGCACCTGAATCACGACCCGCATCACGTCCGTGCGCGTGACCGACAGGAGCGGCTGCGCGGCGCCTTGGTCCGCGGACTTGACGAAATCGCCGACGTGGAAGGTGCGGCGCGTGACGACCCCGGTGTACGGCGACCGGATGACCGCGTAGTCGAGGAACACCTGCGTGCGCTCCAGGTCCGACGTCGCGACGCCGACCTCGGCCTTCGCCTGTTCCACGTCGGCCTTCGCTTGTGCGATCTTGGCTTTCGCGGTCGCGAGTCGCTCGATCGCCGCACGGACGGCCTCTTTCGCCTCGTTCTCGCCCTCGAACGCGGACAGGTAGTAGTCCTCTTGCTCGTCCACCACGCGCTCTTCGATAGCTTTCTGAGCGGCGAGTTCACGGAACCGGTTGAGCTGCTTCTCGCGATACTGGCGGTATGCTTTCTTGGCCCGCACGAGCACGTTCGCCAGCGCGACCGACGCCTCGGACGACTTCGCCTCGGACTCGGCGGCCGTCACGTGGGCCTCCATCTGGCGCACCTTCGCTTCGGCCGCTGTCACGCGCGCCCGGTCGCGCTCGGCCTGCTTCTGGTACTCGGGTACCGCGATCCGCGCGAGCACGTCGCCCTTCTTCACCGCGCTACCGATGTCAACCGTTTGTTCGATCAGGAACCCGGACACCTTGGCGCACAGGTCCGCGGACTCCAGCGGCTCGACGGTCCCGGGCTGAACGCACACGCGATCGATCCCGCCGGCGCGCGGCGAAACGACTTCGGCGGTGGTCTGCGGGGCTGTTTTCGGCTCTTCGGCGTGCGCCTTCTCGTTGAACAACGGCTTCCCGCGTGCCACGGCGAACCACCCGCCCCCCGCCACCCCCACAATGACGAGGGCGAAGAGTCCGAGCCGGGACCAACGAAAATCTTTGGGAGTGTGCGTCATGGCAACGTGTGCGGCTGGAGTTTTCGGAGCGCGGGATCGCTTACGCACGCCGAAAGCAAGTCGCGTGCCATGCGGTTTGGGCGCTAAATCGCCTGGAACATGCCCGATTTGAACAAATCTAGAACACGAGGAGGTCCGGAGACTGGTCCGCACGGTGAAACTTTTCGCAGCGCGAGGAATCGTTCGCCGCGATGAAATGGCGAGGCACAGGAATAGTTCGGGTGAACCCCGCCCGCCAGGGCGGTGGGCGCGTTGTGGCAAACTTGCGACTGCAACTACTCACCGTGAATTACCCACCGCCCTGGCGGGCGGGGTTCACCAATCACGGCGCGGCGGTCGAGTCACAAGACCCTCGCCACACGTCCGGACGTTTCGACCGATCACGGCGCGAGGACGTCGAGTTGAGGAAGTTTGCACCAGAGGATGTAGTCCGTGTCTACAGCGGTCCCGCCGAGCGCGGCTACCAGGAGCGCGATCTGACCGCGGTGGTACCAGGCGTGCCCAAAGGTCTGTGTCAGCATGCCCTCGACGTTCCACCGGTACCGGTGCCCGTCGGCAGCGGTCCACTCCAGTTCGCGGGCCAGTTCCTGCTCGTCCAACCGCGCCAGGTACGTGACCCACGCCGCCTCAATGTCCGCGACCAGTGCGGACAGGTCCGCCGGTGCGGTCCCGGCCGGGAACAGGGCCGGAGACGAAGGCCACCCGCCCAACCGGTGCAACCACCGCTGGCGCGCGGAGACGAGGTGCGCCATCTTGTCGAGCGCCTTCTGGAACTCGGCCGCGCCGCGGCGCTCGACCGGCACCGATCCGAGCATCGCCAGCGACTTCGCGTTGCAGTCCCGCTCGTACTCGTACCACGTGCGGAACCGGTCTGCCAGTGACGTCATTGGCTCTCCTGTGATTGCCCCTGCTTGCTCCCAGGGGGCGCGTCTGCGCCGCGACCCTGGGCTGAGCAATTTGACCCCTTCGGGGTAGGCCCACCGCACGGGTGTGGCGCCAACCGCATGTGGAAACATTCGCTCGCAAGGGCGGCGGGCAGAACTTCGTCCGATCCTTGGCGCCTGAACAATCAATGATTGTACCCCGAAGGGGTCAAATTGCTCAGCCCAGGGTCGCGGCGCAGACGCGCACCCTGGGAGCAAACAGGCGCACCCTGCGAACAATCCGCGATCGCCCCTGGGATCAAGCAGAGACCAAAACGCAAGCGGCCCGATCCCATTCGGGACCGGGCCGCAGGAGAGGCAGAAATTTGGTGATTCATGCCATACGGTTTGCAGCAACCCACAGCATGTAAGCAACCCGATCATTCAGTTTTTCACGCTTGCGGCGGTGCAGGTACACGTCGCGATAGGTGTAATACAGGCCCGCAATGGTGAGGCAGGCAAGGTTGCATGCGAGCAACTGGAACACGAGCTTTACTCCACATTCGGCGTGAAGGCGACTTGTCGGGCGAGGTTCACGGGCTAGCTACCGGGAATACCCGAACCGTAGATCATGCGTTCGGGCGGTCAACCGAACGTGACGGAAAATGGCACGGGTCAATTTACCCAATGTGACGGCTTTTTCGGCACTTTTATCGCGTCCGCTGAATGCTGCAAAAGACGTGAACGAGAAGTTGACAGACCAATTATTGCGCGCTGTTGGCGGTGACGAGTTCCCCGCGTAGCCCCGTTAGCCCCTCGCTCCCGAGGCGGATCAGGGTGCCGTCCACTTCGACCTCAAAGAGGTCGTCGAGTTCCTGATACGCGAGGACGTGGACCCGGGCACCGGGCGTCAGTCCCTGCGTGCGCCAGTGCCGGAGCCGGTCCGGGTTGTCGTCTTGCGCCTCGCGCACAACGACCACATCACCGGCCCGGAATTCGGAGAGGCGCTTGAGACTTCGCACTTTCAGTTCGCCCGTGCGCGACGGGATCGGGTGGCCGTGCGGGTCTTCGTGCGGTTCGCCCAGGTAGTCGGCGAGCGCTTGTTCGAGGCGCGGAGAAATCGCGTGCTCGAGCGCCTCGGCCTCGGCGTCGACCTCGCTCCAATCGAGCTTCAGCACTTGCGTGAGGAACAGTTCCACGAGCCGGTGTCGGCGAATGACTCGAAGTGCTTCGGAAAGGCCCGCGGGCGAAAGTTTCGCCCCAGTGCCCGACGTGTATTCGATCCACCCCGCGTCCGCGAGCCGCTTCAGCATGCCCGTGACCGAGGGAGCCTTCACGCCCAGCGCGCTCGCAATCTTGCCGGACGCGACCCCCTCGTCCGCGCCGCCGAGCCGGTGAATCGCCTTCAGATAGTCTTGAACGGCCTGCGTCGGCTGATCGGGCATGCCGAAACTCCTACGTTCGCCCACATCATCTTAACGAACCCGAGCACGCGAGCGCCGTGAGGAGTTCAAGAAACCGGGAACCAACCGTTGACCCCGTTGCTTAATCGTGCATTTTGAGACGAACGGGGATGTTACGAACCCGACACATCATTTGACAGGATTCACAGGATCGACGGGATTAAAAACGCGCGATGGGGCGACTCTGTTCGGCCGATGCTGGGAATTTGTCTCTTGATCCGGTTGATCCTGTGAATCCTGTCAAAACTCTTCTTCCCTCGGCTCGGCCCCAATCAGCCGACACCTACGCGGCGCGCCGAGTTTGCACCCCCTGCGACGCGCCCAACAAGAAGGCCGCAGCGCGGTCGCACGCACCGGGCACCGCTGCACGCGACCGCAGTTCCACGAGCCGATCGACAACAGCCGCCCGGCGCGACGGGTCGTTCAGCCAGCCGAGAATGTGTTCCGCGATCTCAGACGACTTGTCGCGCGAGGTCGCGAATTCCGGGAACAGCTCTTCGTTCAACAGCAGGTTCACCAGCGACATGTACCGCGCTTTGATGATCTGGTACAGCACCCACGACGCGACCGGCCCGACGCGGTACACCACCACCGTCGGCTTCGCCCGGTACATCAGCTCCAAACTCACGGAACCGGACACCGCGATACAGGCCTCGGCCAGTTCGATGATCTCCGGCGTGCGCCCGACGCAGACCTCGACCGGCAGTCCCGGCGGGAGGATCGCGCGAACAGCGTCGGCCTGGCGCGAATTGAAGGCCGCGACCAGGAACCGGGCGTCGGGTCGGGCCGCGTGGACCTTCTGAGCCGCGGCGAGCATCATTGCGGCATTCACCGCGACCTCACTGTTGCGCGACCCGGGAAGGATCGCGACGCGCACGCCGGGCCGGGCTCGCTCCTGAGCCATGAAACCGGGATCGAGTTGCTGCTGCGCGAGTTCGTCGAAATACGGGTGCCCGATGTAGTGCGTGTTGACGCCGCGTGCGCGGTACCAGTCGTCCTCGAACGGGAGCGCGGTTAACACGCCGGTGAAGCACTTCCGCACGGTCCGCACGCGGCCCTGGCGCCACGCCCAGATTTGCGGCGGAACGAAGAAATAGGTCGGCACGCCGAAGTCGCGAATGCGCTTGGCCAGCGCCAGGTGGAATCCGGGGTAATCGATCATCACCACGGCGTCGGGCTTCTGCGTGCGGATGTGGCGGATGCCCAGATCGCCGATGTGAAAGAACGTGGGCAACTCGCGCACGACGTTCTTGATGCCCATCACCGCGAAGTTCGCGAGCGGGTAGAGGAGCTGCGCCCCCGCGGCGCGGATTCGCTCTCCACCGAATGCGGTGATTTGTGCGTCGGGTTGTGCGGCACGAATGGAGCGGATGAGATTGGAGCCGTGCAGATCGCCGCTCGGCTCCCCGGCACTGAGAAACAGCTTCATCGTGGCGTCCCTGCCATCGTTGAGTGTGTGAAATGCCGTTGATTGACGGAACGGAGCAATGGATACCCGTTCCGTGCGTCCCGTGCAAACCGTCTCGTGTAAGCCAGCGAGACGTATCGTGCCCCGGACGCACTCCGTGCGCGGAGCGGGCCGAAGTTTCCAGGAGCGGGAGGCGCGACCGCCCTTACGACCTCGGCTCGTGACCGGGAACCGGACTAGCCTTTCGCCGGCGGCGCGCCCGCAGTCGCTCCCATTGGCTCGGGAACGGCAGTCACCCCGGACCCGCGCCCGGGAAGATCGGTCGTCTCGGCGACGCGACGGTAACCGAGCGAGCGGAGAACTTCCAACACCTCGCTCCACGTCGGGAACGGGCGCCGGTTCTCGCGCTTGTAGCGGTCCATCGCCTTCATGAACTCGGTTTCATCGTCCGAGTAGTCGCGCTCGCACGTCGTCGGGTCAATGAGCCGACGACGTTCGCTGCTCTTGCGTTTCGCAGCGGCGTTCTCCGCGCGGCGTCGGTCCGTCGCAACCGGGATGTTGCGCTTACGACGATCGGCGGGAAAACCGGTGCTGCCGGATTTGGGTTCGGCAGCGGGGCCAGCTTCGGGCGCCACGGTGGGTTGCGTGGCGTTTGTTGGGTTCGACATTAGCGGTGCCTCACAGCCGAAAAAAACGGGGGAAGGCTGGAGCCAGGCATCCGCGGCCAACCTTGGCCGATCGCACGTCCTGCGCGATCCTAGAGGATGAACGGGTGTTTCTAAGAGTACCCGACTAACGGGATGTGTCAACCAGAATTCACGTCGCGGCCCAATTCTGGGGAGAATTATTGCAGCAATGCGTTCGGCTTTCCGAAATGCGCGAATTTGGAGAATTTGTGCGGCCTATTTCCTTCGCAAAATCGCAGCACACTGTTGCCCACTGTGAAGCGTCGGATCGATCGCATTTCATTTGACAACGAACGTGTCAATGCGCACACTATTGATAGTTCGCGCGGTGGCGGAGCCACCATCAACGGACCAGGAAAAATGACTGAGCGAAGCGATAGAGGTGACCCCGCCCGCAAGGGCAGCGGGTAAGTCGCTTGCTGTAGACTTAAAGACCGGCCGTCCTTGCGAGCGGGGTTCGCCAAGCGGGTAACAGATTGCTAACGCGCGTTCAAAACACAAACCCTATCAATCAAGTCACTTGCAACGAATACCCCGGTAAAGTCTGGGGCCAAAACGTTAGCAAATGTTAGCAATTTGCCCACCCCAACCGGGTCGCCGAAGCGAGGACCGAACGGGGTGGGCAGCGAGTCGCGTCAAAATTCTGGCGCAATTATCAGAACGAATAGTTGAAGAACGACATCGCTTCAACACCCCACGGACGCGGACCGATAACGGGTACCCCCACCGAGGCACTGAACGACGCTCGGTTGAACCGGAACCGCATGCCACTGGTGATGTTGACCTGATCCTGCAGGTACACGAGACCGTCCGGGTTCCGCTGCGTAAGTGGCGTGCGGACGTGAGCTTCCACCACCGGCGCGACGCTCGTCAGCCAAGCCGCGTTGTTCGTGGTGCGGTAGAGGTAGTAACCGACACCGACGCTGTTGTTCCACAAAGTCGGATCACTGCTTTTCGTCGGAACGATGAGGCTCGTGATCCCCTGAACGAACGCGCGGTCGAAGGTCCGCACGAACCCGCCCCACGGCTGGAACAGCACCGAGTGCGGCGCCTTCGTACCGTCGAGGAGGATCGCGTCGCCGCTCCCGGTCGGCACCGTCAGGATGAGACCGCCGGAGATCAGGTCACCGGTTTCGCGGTTGTTGTAAAAGGCGTATTTGAAGAGCAGCGACAGGTCGCCGACGTTCTGCGTACCGCCCACGCCGGTCGGCCCGTACTGCTGCACGAACGGCATGCGCATCCCGAACGACGCATCGCCACCGAGGAACGTCTTCTCGAAGCCGACCGTCTCGCGCTGGAGATCGGTTTGACCCATACCCGGGTTCAGCGAGCCGCCGATGTTGTCGTAAAAGTTGTACCCGCCGTAGATTCGGTCCTGCGGGCGCGGGTTGTCGTTATCGGAGATCAGCACGCCGCTGTACCGACCCGCGAGCGCCTGCCGGATGATCCGCTGTTGCGCCACGAGCGTGTTCACCGTGATCGGGTCGCTCACGATGATGGGGTTGTTCGTGGTGGTGATCGTGGTCGTGACGATCGGGCGCCCGAGTTGGTCCGTTCCGGTCGTCTGTGTGGTGGTCGTGGTGACCGGCGTGTACCCGGCGACGCGCTGCGTGAACCCGACTACTTGCGGCACGACGGTGTACCCGATCGTGATGCGCCGCCTGTAGAACACACCGCCGAAGTCGCCGTCGAAGTTTTCGTTGAACGTGCGCGGCGCCAGCCCCCCGGCTTCCGTGGCCTGTGCGAACGGCTCGATCAACCGGCGCTCGATCGGATTGGGAGCCGGGGCTTCGGGCGGCATGAGGGGGTCGGTGCCCGGCGGCGCGATCGGCGGGTCCATGCGCGGCACGTTCGGGTCGACGGGCATACCCGGCACACTTGGAACGCCCGGCGTGTAGGGGCCGACGCTGTAGGGTGGGCACGGTACAACGGGCGGGCGCGAGTAACGCGACCCGCCGCCGAAAGCAAAGGTTGACGGGACGTAACGGTCTTGCGCGCGGGCGGCCGTACCCGTGAGCAACAGGCCGACGAGGGCGGGGGCAAGCAGCCGGCGCATGGGACGCTCCGTGTCCGCGAGGGAATAGTACAACGCCCTCACTTATCGGCGCGACCCACACTCTCAGTTCAATCGTTCCTTCACACGTTCTCAGATTCCCCGGAACTACTCATTTGCTCGTTATCTCGATTGGAACCACTTTCCGCACCACCGCGTTCGGGTCGAACGCCTCTTTTGCCGTGGGATTCACGAAGAAGCGCCAGACGTGTTTGTCGGTGTGTCGACTCCGCAAGATGGTGAGCGCCGGGAGTTCGGTTTCGGACGCGAACAGTACGAAGTGCTCGGTCGCGGTGTCGCCGCCGGTGGTGATGCTGGAAATGACGAAGCCCTTCCCGTTCGGCGAGAGTAACCGCTCGGTGTTCTCCTTGAGAAAGTCTCCGCCCTGCACCGGTTGCACCCGAACTTCGCCGTCCGCCTGGATCATGAGTAGGGTGAAGCGAACGGCGCGATCACAGGACACCCGCAACTGGAACGACTCGCCTTCCTTGACCCTGGTGACCGTTTTGCCGTCCACAACGAGTTCAGCCTTGAGCACGAACGGAGGTCGGGCCGGCGCCACATCACCCGTGTACCACGCAGAGAGTGGAGGAATCGGCGCACCTCCCTCGACCGCTTCGGGTACACGGGCGGATCGTGCGCGGGCGAACGGTTTCGCGATCGGCCCGACCGACTCTTCCGCCTTTTGAGCCAGTGCTCGCTCGAGCGCAACGAGCGCCTTGAGATCCACCGCCAGCGGGGTGAGTTCTCGGCTGCGCCCCAGCGCCCGCGAAAGAAGGTTCCCGTCCACGAGTGCCCCGGTGAGCCAATCGGCGCGGATGAACGGGATCGGCCGGATCTGGCTCCCGCGTGCGAGCAGTTTATTCAGGCGTGTGGTCGTCAAGTCATCGGCAGTCAGTTGACGCGCGTGCGGGTACTCCAGGAGGATCAGGTCGAAGAGCTGAAACCGAACCACACCTCCAATTGTTCGGCCCTCCATCTTGTTGAACAGGTCGTTGGTGTGCCAACCGAGCTTCCGGATGTCGATGCGGAAGGTAGTCGCGGTGGCGTCGATCGGTTCCAGGCTCGCCGGGTTCCCGGTCGCCAGCGCCAGCGCGTCGCGTAGCTGTTGCTCTGCAACGATCAAGCTCGGTAACGGCTCTTTGTCTTTGATGAGGTGCGCGAACGAAACGTAGCGGAGGTACTCGCCCGGTTCGCCGGTTTTCGCATCCGCACTCGCGCTCGCGAAATCGTTGGCAATCGTCGTAAGTGTGGTGTTCTCGTCGAAGGAGATCGGGTACGCGGGCGCCTTCGCGCGCACCCACTTTTCGAGGATCTCGATCTCATCCGCGTTCGGCCCCGGCCGGTTCGCGGGCGGCATCGAGCCGTCCTTAACGAGGTCGAGAACCAGCGAGCGCCCGTCCGGTGTCGCGAACGGGATCGGGGTCGTCTTCGAGACCACTTGCTTGTGGTCCATCAGTTTCAGTTTGCTCGTTCCCGGTTCGAGACCCCCGGTGTGGCACTCGGCACAGTACCGTTTCAGGATGTCGCGCGCCCGAATCGCAAGGTCGCCGTTCACGCGATGTTCCGGTGTCGCCCCGAAGACGAACGTGGGGGACAGGAACAAAACGAGCGCGGCAACGACACGAGACATAAACACGATCTCCGACTCGGTTCCAATACCCCGGGTACCACGCCCGTATCTCACCGCTTCAGCAGCGGGGTCTTCGACAACTGGTGCGGGAAGCACACCGGTGATTGCGGTTCCTTTAGCCCGGCGCCCTTCAAGAGGCCCGGTAGCTTCGACACGACATAACCGTACAGTTCGTCCGGCGAAAGTGCCCCGTCAGTATCGTAGTCCGCTTTACGGTACCCCTTCTTCGTGTCGAGCGCGTCGAGCAGCGCGAACGTGAACAGGCCGTGGCCGTACTTCGGGTGCTCATAAGACTGCTCGCCCCAATCACACGCGGCGATAATCATCGGTCCCTGTCCGTTCGGGACGCACCGGCGGAGCACGTTCGCCGTGGTCGTGCGCCCCGAGTGACAGGCATCGAGGAGCACGATCTTCCGGCAATTGATCTTCGCGAGCGCGGCGAACAGT
The DNA here is from genome assembly GCA_000531095.1 of Gemmata massiliana. Lineage (GTDB taxonomy): Bacteria > Planctomycetota > Planctomycetia > Gemmatales > Gemmataceae > Gemmata > Gemmata massiliana. The sequence goes on from HG799468.1 coordinate 209,585, forward strand.
TCTTCCGCCGAGTACGCGGTCGCGCGGGGCTTTAGGGGCGAGTAGTTCGGGCAACAGAACAGAAACTCCCCCTCCCCCACGAGCACTCCCCTTCCCTCTTTCGGAAGCGCGCCGTCCTTCGGCATAAGCAGGTCGCCGTGGCCGGCGAAGAACACGACGAGCGTGTCGTCCGGCTTCGCGGCGGCGGCGACCCGCGCGAGTTCTTCGGCAAAGGTCTTGCGTTCCGGATCGAGTTGCAGGTCGACTTTCGCTTTCGCGTACAGGAGCTTCGGCCCGGCGTATTTCTCCAACTCAGTGCCGAGTGCGTTCGCGTCGTCGTGTGCGTTCTGGAGATCACCGAACTTCCGCGCGCCGGCCACGTTCTTCCGCGTGTCGGAGTAGTCGTTGACGGCAGTAAGCAGCGCGAGCAGGTTCGCGTCCGTCCCCTCGCGCGCGTTCCGCACGAGGTGCATTTCCTCAGCGCGCCCGCCGGCCGCGTTGAACGCGAGCACCGTGACCTGGTTATCCCCCGCGCGGAACTTGTTTGCGGGGATCGTGAACGGCTCGTCGAACGGCTTCTTGGAATCGAGCGTCTTCCCAGGGAGCGGCCACTTCTCCACCAAGTGGTCGTTCACCCACAATTCGACGCGCTCGGGCAACAAGTCCGGATTCGTCCCACGAGCGCGCATTGAGATCGTGAGCGGGAGGCCCGCTTCTTTGACATCAAGTTGTTTGAGCGCGACCCGCACGGGCGCCGGTTCGTACTTCGTGAACGGCACGAGCGCCGGGTTGTCGCCACGCAATGCCACGAGCGCGGCTCCGACATCACTCGTGACGGCGAGCTTTTCGACGACTTCGGGCAGGTGGAACAGCTTCTCGAACTGCTGAAGCTGGTAAAATTCCGGGCGCCCGCTCGGTTCGGGGTGGTTGACGTGCCAGCCGACGAGTCGGTCGCCGTTGGCGGTTTTCGTGTGGTAGTACGAACCGTGCCACATCCACACGACCCAGTCGTTCATCCGGTTCTGGGAGTCGAACGCGGGGAACCACTTCCACAACGGGCGCTGGCGCACGGTGGTGAGCGTATCCCGGCGCGGGCTGTTCTCCTTGGCGGCGATCCCGAAGAACAGTTCGATGCCCGGGCGCGGCGCCTTGAGCGTCTCTAGCGCGGCGGCCACAGTTCCGACCTTCGCCCCGCTTCGCCGATCGAACACGACATCTTTATTCACGGCAAGCAAGTCGAGAACGTCGCCGACGCGGAGGCCCGCCTCCCACGCAGGCGAACCCGCGTCTACGAGGGCGACGCGCACGCCGTCCTCCTCGAACTTCGCCCCGAGGCCCGGTTCTCCCTTCCAGTCCTTCAGCGCCCACGCCGCAACCGTCTGGTCCGTTCCACCGGTGGCGAACCACATCTGGTCCTTCGATGCCACAACCGACGTGACCTCGCCCGCGTGCCCGGTGAAGATCTTGGTGCCCGAAAGTTCGCCGTTTTTCGCGCGACTCGGCACCAACTCGAACAGCGTGCAGCCGTAGTAGTGCCCGACGATCACGCGCGTCGGGTGCTCGTTCGACGCGGGGAGGAACGTGAAGCACGTCGGGGCCTGATCGCCGCCGCGATTCAGAAGGAGTTGCACGCTCTCCTTCTTGCCCCCTTGCGTGCGCTCCGCGAACCAGATGAACCGGTTCTCGCGGTGCGGTACGACGGTCCACCCGTCGGCCTCCGCACGCGGATTCATCCAAGCTTGGTTTTCATCGAGCGTCGGTTTGAGGCGAGAGAGATCGAACCGCGTCCACGCACCGGTTCCGCGGGCGTTCGGGTTGAGAGATTTCGCGTCGCGCTCGACCTGCACACCAACGATCTTCCCGTTTTCGGACACATTGACGGCCCACGGTCGGCGCCCGGCCCCGCGAACCACGCTCACCAGTTTGTCCCAATCGGTGAGTTTCCGCACGGTGACCTCATCAGCTTCGCCGCCGGCAATTGCGAGTTGCGATTCGGTCGGATGGAACGCGAGGGCTTCGGCCCGACCCGTGTGCTGGAACTTGCGAGGCTGCAAGTCCGGTTCCGCGATCGGATCCGCGTAAATCCAGATTTGGTCATTCCCTTCGGAATAGAACCGCGTGCCATCCTTCTTCGGGAGTGCAGCGCCGACCCCAACGGCGAGTTGTCGCGACTTCGAGTTCCACGCCACGCTCCGCGGGAACTGGTCGACACCGAGCGGCAGCTTGATCGTTTTCTTACCGTCCACGCTGCACAGCAGAACCTTCTCATCGACGCTCGCAATCAGCAGCCATTTCCCGTCGTCGATGAGTTCCGCACGGTAAACGCGGGCGTCGTCCCGTTCCGCCGCGTTC
>HG799468.1:211941-328446 GCA_000531095.1 Gemmata massiliana
GTTGAAGAGTTCTTTTCCCAGCGGCGGTTGCTTGGGGGTGTCCTTGCCCGCATTCGCTAGCGGGCACGAATATACTTGCCCGCTCTGGGCGACCGAAACAAACGTATCGTTGTCGGGAAAGTAGATGAGCCGCGGAAGGTTGAATCCCCCGGTCGCGGCGCGATCTTTCGGCGGTTCGTGCTTACCCACTCGCGCGGGCGGCGCAGTGCTGCGGCCATCCAGGTCCGGCTTCTTCAATCGTGCGGTGTCCCAGATCCACAAGCTGCCGTCGGCGGTACCGAACCCGACGCGATTCCCGTCCGGGTGGAACGCGACCGCGGTGACCACGTTGAAGTTCGCGTCTCCCTCGCGCGACAGCGGCCATGTGATGGCGAGCGTGTCCCCGGTCGCACGATCCAGTACCGCGACCGTACTCGGCTTCATGCCGTACCCGCCGACCACGACCTTCGCGCCGTCGGGCGTTGCATCAGCCGCTTTGATCCCACCGCGCTGTTCACGCCACGCGCGCCACCGCAGGGTCGATACCTTGGCCCGGTCCGTTTCGAGACCGTCCTTGACCGTGTGTGGCCACATGCGCACAACTTTGTCGTCGCCGGCCGCGAACAGGTACTTCCCGTCCCGTGTGAACCGCAACACGTCGCACGGCCCGACGCGCCCGCCGGCCTCGACGACGATTTCCGGCTCCTCCCGCGCGCGCCGGTCGAACTGCTGCGCCGCGGCCGGTTCAACGAAAAATGTTGCAGCGGCGATGACGAAGTAGATCGAATTCGCGGTCATGGAGGTTCGTGGGTTGCGTGCGGGCCGAAGCGCGGCCAATCTCCATAGCATACGCGAGCGGGCGCGGACAGTTTCAAGTACAATCGCATTAATTGACCGCCCGACGGACGGAACGAGACTGATGTTCGACACACTCTCCGACGACGACAAGAACCGCATCACGGCCCGGTCCGAGGAGTTCCAGCGCGCGCTCGGGCGCGAAGAGGCGGCCGACTGGGAGCCGTTCCTCGCGGGCCTGGCCGGGGACGCGCGCCGGCTGCTCCTCACGGATTTGGTTACGCGCGACCTGGGCCACCGGTGGGCGAAAGGCGAACAGCCGAAGATCGAAGAATACCTCGCGCGATACCCGGAGCTCGGCCCGGCGGACCGAGTCCCCGCCGCGCTCATACTCGAAGAGTTTCGGTGCCGGATCCGGGCCGGGTTCGTGCCCGCCCCGACAGAGTACCGCGACCGATTTCCCGTCCAGTTCGACGCCATCCAGACCGAACTGAACGCGACCGCCGCGTCGGGAACGATCGCGGAGGGCGGCCCCCGCCCGTGGGAGCCGATGGCCGAGAGCGTCGTCGCGATGTCGCAGCACTACGAATTGCTGCGCGAGTTGGGGCGCGGGATGTTCGGCGAGGTGTGGCTCGCGCGGAAGAAGCCGAGCGGCATCGAACGCGCCATCAAGATCCTGCACCAGTCCGCCGACCGCGACGCCGGGCAGCGCGAGCTGAAATCGCTCGAACTCATCAAGAACCTGCGCCACCCGTATCTGCTCGCGACGGAAGACTTCTGGGTCACGAACAACCGGCTCCACATCGTGATGGAGTTGGCCGAGGGGACGCTCCGCGGGCGCATGAAGGAATACCTCGCTCAAGGTCAACCGGGCGTTCCCGTCGACGAGTTGTTCCAGTACATCGCGGAGGCCGCGGAGGGGCTGGATTACCTCCACTCCCAGAAGATCACGCACCGCGACGTGAAGCCGGACAACATCCTCATCCTGCACGGCCACGCGAAGCTCGCGGACTTCGGCCTCGCGCGGGCGCAAACACAGATCGTGGAGTCGATGAGTCTCGCGGGGACGCCCGCGTACATGGCCCCGGAGATATGGGGCGGTGAGGGCGGCCCGGCCAGCGATCTGTACAGTCTGGCGTTCGCTTACGTTGAACTGCGACAGGGGCGATCGCCGCTGCGCCCCCGCCCGCTCATAGAACTGATGATCGCGCACAAGGAAGGGAGTTACGAGTTTACCGAAACGGTGACCGAAGCCGAACGGAGCGTGCTACTCCGGGCACTGGCCGCACAACCACAGGACCGCCACCCGACCTGCGTGGACTTCGCCGCGGATCTCGCCGGCGCGCTCGGGCGGCCCTTCGCGGGCGGCGGGCGCCGAGTGACGGGACGCGGATCTTCCCACAGCAACCCACCCCTCCCCCCGTGTTTGGTTCGGCCGCCGCGTTCGAGAGCGGCAACCTCCCTCCACCCGAAACCGGCATCGCGGGCGGAACAGTCGTCATCGACTCGCTGAAGCGCAAACCCAAGCCCTCTCCGGAACCACTCATACCGGAACCACTCGTAGAGGCTGAGCCGCTCCCCAAGGAAGAGTTCGCTCCCACAGAATCGCGGCGCCCGTGGCCCCTGTTTGCGGGCGGAGGACTCGCATTGGCGGTTCTTGTTGCGTTCGGCGTCTGGGCAGCAACTGGCGGCACCAAAACCATCTCGACGGAACCCGAACCGATCGCCAAAGGGAAACCAGAACCTCCCGACCCAGGCCCGAAACTGCCCGGTCCGAGCGTCCCGCAACCTGCCGACCCACTGCTGACAGATACCGTTCTCGGCGCGGCCGGCGCGGTCGCCAATCAAACGAACAAACGGCCGGAAATTCCGCCGATGCCGGAGCCAAAATGGGTGTTCCCCACGGGCACGATTCCGGAACCGGGCACCAAAGAAGTGCAACTCGTCGGTAAACGGGCACCCGAGTGGGTGTTTGTCGATCGAGGGAACGAAAAGGTACGTTTCCGACTTATTACGGGGCAATCCGGGCCGAACTTGGCCCCGTTCTACATCACAGAAACGAAAGTCATGAACAAGCTGTTTGCGGGCGGCGCCGGCGACGACAAACCGGTCGTGAACGTGACCGCGTTCGCTGCCCAGGGATTCGCGCAAAAAGCGTTCGGTGGCGACCTCCCGACCGAGGACCAGTGGGACCGCGCGGCCGGCTTCTTCGACCGAGACGAACAAACGGGACCGACACTATCGCCGGGCCGCGCGTGGATCGGGAAAGATGCTCCCGGTTCAGTGAAACGCCCGACGAACGAAGCCGATGTGAATCGCTTCGGGCTGCTCGATATGGCCGGCAACGGGCGCGAGTGGACGCGAACGATCGTCACGCGGGACGGTAAGCGAAAGGTTCTCGGTGCGGACACTCTGGAAGCAACCGACAAGATCGTTCTTCGCGGTCGGGCATTCTTCCTGGAGCGCCCGCTCACATTCAAAATGCTGGAAACGGAACGCACCACGCAACCACAAGCCGCGACCGCCACCGTAGCCAGCCCGTACACGAGCTTCCGGGTCGTGCTCCCACTACCGTGAGCCCTTTTGCCGCCAGCGGTTCAGGCTCACGTTCGCGATGAGCAGCGCGCCAATGAGCACGTACTGCATCTCGACCGGCACGTTGAAGAGGCTCACGCCGTTCTTGATGAGGATCAGGATCAACACACCGAGCATCGCCCCCACTACCGTTCCGCGCCCGCCCGACAAACTCGCGCCGCCGATTACCACGGCCGTAATGACGTCCAGTTCGAGTTGTTCGCCGAGCGTCGGGTTCCCGCTGTTGCTGTGCGCGAACAGGATCACACCAGCCCAGCCGGTTAGTAGCCCCGCGAGTGTGTAGACGAGCAGCTTCGTCCGCGTCACGTTCACACCGCACAACCGAGCGGTCGCTTCGTTCGACCCGACCGCGTACAGGTGCCGCCCGAAAACAGTGAGTTTGAGTAACACGGCCGTCAGAATCGCCAGCAACACGAGCGACCACAATCCGGGGTTCGTGAGCGACACGCGGCCCACCGTATCCACCCACTCCGGTGTCCCACCGAGGGGGAACGGAAGCGTCGTGCGGGCCGCGAGCCACACCGCAACGCCACGCGCGATCCCGAACATCCCGAGCGTCGCGACGAACGGCGGGAGTTGCAACTTCGTGACGAGCGCGCCGTTAATTAGGCCACACAATCCCCCAGCCATTACTCCGGCCACAGTCGCGACGAAGCTGTTTGTCGGCGAGGAGCCGGAAGAGGTGTACATCGCGGTGTAGACCCGCATCGTAACCACGGTGACGAGCGCGACCGTCGCTCCGACAGACAGGTCGATCCCGCCGCTGATGAGCACGAGCAACATTCCCAGAGCCACAACTGCGGGCACGGTCCCCTCGTGGAGCAACACACGCAGGTTGCCTAAACTCAAAAATGTCCCGAGTTCGCCCTTGATCCCGATCAACACGGTGAACAGCGCCAGCACCGCGACTAAGCCGATCCACGGGCCGGCGGGGAGGCTAAACGATTTCGCACCAGATCCAGGCGGAGAGGTAGACATTGCGAGCCACTTTGGGTTTCTTGACGGGTCAAATTTCGTGATTATGCCCCGGTCGCGGTGGCGATCACCTGTTCCGGGGTCCATTCGCTGATCGGGCGCACCGGCGAGAGCTTCCCGCGACACATCACCACGAGCGTGTCACACACGCCGAACAGTTCGGGAAGATAACTGCTCACTACCAGCACCGCCTTTCCGCTCGCGGCCGCGGCACCGATTTGCCGGTAGATGTCGGCCTTGCTCCCCACGTCCACGCCCTTCGTCGGCTCATCGAGCAGGAGCACGTCCGCGTGCTGGTGAAACAGGCGGGCGATCGCGACCTTTTGCTGGTTCCCGCCGCTGAGATCGCCGACGGCCTGGTCCGCGTCGCGGAACCTCACCCCGAACCGCGTGAGAACCTCCCCGACAGCCCCGCGCAACCAGGACCGCGACAGGAACCCGAATGTGGCGCCCTCATCGAGCCGGCTGAGAACGACGTTATCACCGACGGACAGATCGAGCGCGAGCCCTTCCGTCTTGCGGTCCTCGCTCACCAACCCTACCCCCTGCCCGATGCGTTCCGCGGGGGTCGCGCGTTCGTTACTGTGTGCCCCCACCTTCACTCGACCGGCCCGAACGGGATCGAGACCGTACACCGCACGAAGCAGTTCCGTGCGCCCGGAGCCGATGATCCCCGCAATACCGAGGATTTCTCCGCGGCGCAACGCGAGGCTCGCACCGGTCGGCAGTTCCTCGCCGTTCAGGTCAGCGAGTTCGAGTACCGGCGCGCCGATCTCGTGAGGGGTCCGCGGATACTGCTCCGTGACCGTCCGCCCGACCATCATCTCGACGACCTTCTCGCGCGTCACGTCCCCCCAGCGCCCGTTGCCGACCGCCTGCCCGTCGCGCAGGACCGTGAACCGATCCGCGATGGCGTCGAGTTCTTCGAGGAAGTGGCTGATATAAACGACCGTGACGCCCCGGGCCTTCAGCGACCTTACCAGTTCAAAAAGGCGCTTCGCGTCCTCTTGCGTCAGCGCACTGGTCGGCTCATCGAGAACGAGCACTTTCACGTCCGAGAGCAGCGCGCGGGCGATCTCGACCACTTGCCGCCCGGCGGGGTTGAGGGTCGCGATTGGTGCATCAGGCTTGATCTCCGGGTGGCCGAGTTGCGCGAGCGCCGACTCAACTCGTGCGCGGTTGGCACTTGAAGTGAGAAACCCGAACCCGCTGTGTTCCTGCCCGAGCGTGACGTTCGCTTCAACAGTAAGGTCCGGGCAGATCGCGAGTTCCTGATAGATCATTGCAACGCCGCGCTCGCGTGCCGATTGCGGCCCGGTGGGGCGGTAAACGGCCCCGTCGAGTTCCATCGCCCCGGTATCGGGCTGTTCCGCGCCCGAAAGGATCTTCATGAGCGTGGACTTACCCGCGCCGTTCTCACCGACGATCGCGTGAACTTCCCCGGGCCGCAGTTCGAGATCGACGCCACGCAGTGCGACCGTCGGCCCGTAGCTCTTGCGGATGTCGGTCATGCGGAGACGGGAAGTCATAGCAACCCCTCCCCAACCCCTCCCCTAAGCGGAGAGGGGCTTAATACCGGCGCTGATGATGGGGTGAAACCTTCTGCTTCTGGATCTGCTCCCCCTTCCTTCTTAGGGAAGGGAGCCAGAGGGTTGGGTTGTGGCTGGAATCCCTCCCCAACCACTCCCCTAAGCGGAGAGGGGCTTAATACCGAAGAGGGTATTTGGTCTTCGTTTTTTTGTTCTGCTCCCCCTTCCTTCTTAGGGAAGGGGCCGGGGGTTAGGTTCTGCCCCCCGCTCTGCGCACGCCGCGGTGATAGACAAAACAACGCTCTCCGTATCGGTGACGACCGCGTTATTACGAAATCGCATAACGTGAATACCGCGCAACGCAAATGCCGTCGTTCGCCGCTCGTCGTAGTCGGCTTGATAGTCGTGAACCGGGCCGTCTACTTCAACAACGAGTGCCGCGACGTGACAGTAAAAATCGGCAATGTAACCTTCGATGACCTGTTGGCGACGGAAATGATACCCGAGCCGGTTTCCGCGCAGACGCCCCCACAGAATACGCTCGGCTGGTGTCATCTCGCGGCGCAGTTCCTTCGCCAATTGCGTTTTCGTTTCTCCGACCCGCTGCCCGCGAACGATGTACCTCACGAGTTTTTCTCGCCTAACCGCTCCTGAGAAAGGCGCCCAAAGTTTGGGAGGCGGGGCTGTGTTTGGTGTTTCTCCCCCTTCCTTCACCGCCGGTCCGCGAGAGGCTCCACTGACAGGACCGGCGCACGAAAAGGCGAAGAGGGTTGGGGGGTTAGGTTCACTCATCGTTTCGGCCCCTTCCGCAGTTCTTCGGTGGTGCGCTTGGCCTGCGTTTCGGGGTCGTACAACCCCAGCGTGAACGCCGAATTGAGGTTCTCCTTCGTGACGAGGTACTCACCGGTGCTCTCGCTCATGTCCTTCCGCCCGTTGTTCACGTCGCGCCCACGCAGGTGCTGCACGCAGTACCACGTCGATAGGTAACCCATGCGGTACGGGTCTTGCAAAATGCTGCCGATCACGTCGCCCTCTTGAATGGATTGCAGCAGCGGCTTGCTCGCGTCGAACCCCATTAAGAGCACTTTCTTATTCAACCCCTGGGAGCGCAACACGTCGGCCGTGCCGGACGCGGACGATTCGTTCGGTGCGAAGATCCCGTCCACCTGATTGCCGTACTGAAGGACGAGCGGTCCCGCTTCGCGCATCGCGGAATCGCGGGTCGCCCCGGCGTACTTGTCGGTCGAAAGCCAGACCGCGTCCGGGCAGATTTTCTTCACCGTCTCTTCAAAGCCCCGCTCACGGTCCTCCGTCGCCTGTGAACCGACCGCGTAGCGGAACAAGATCAGTTTCGGCTTATCCTTGCCCTGCTTTTTGAGTTCTCCGATGAGGTGCCGGGCGGCGAGGCACCCGCCGTTGTAGTTGTCGGTCGCGACGTACTTGACGAAGTGGTCGGGATCATCGAGTCCGGAGTCGATGATGACAACGGGCACACCCGCGTCGGCCGCGCGTTTCACGCAGGCCGTCATGGTGCGACTGTGCTGTGGGGCGAGCACGATACCGCTCGCACCAGTCGCCACGCGCCGGTCAACGATTCGGATCTGCTCGATCGCGTCGCGCTCGCGCAGCGGGCCGTCGAAAATGATTCGCACCGTGGTGCCGTCTTCGGCCCTCAGATCGTCCGCGCAGCGCTCGGCCCCGCGGCGCACCGACTGCCAGTGCTCGTGCGTCAGCCCCTTCGGGATGACGACGACGGTGAACTGTTCCTCGGGTTTCTGACACCCGAACAGGACCGGCAGCGCGGCGGCGAACAGGTAATAAAGTAAACGCGGCATGGGTGCCCCGTGGGAGAGTGTTCGCAGAAGGTACCCGCGGAGCGCGCGGGGGTCAAGTTTCCGGGGCACATCTGTCGATACAACGTGCTTGAGGGATCTCCCGCGAGCGCCGGACCCATGCCGCCCGACCAGCAACCGCCGATCAACCTGATCCGCGTCTTCGACTTTTACGTGACGCTGATGTTCGTCATCAGCCTCGTGCGGCGCTGGGACGTGTACCTCAACGCGGTGCGCATCCTGATCGGGGTCCGCGGGCGCTGGCCGAAACTCATCTCGCGACTCAGCGAGCACAGCAGCCTCATTTTGAACTGGGCCTTCTTCCGCCCCGCGATCCTCGCACTGGCCCTTACGGTCGTTCAACTGATCGTGTCGCGGGCCATTTTCCCACTCGCGGTGCTCACCGGCCCCCAACTCCAGCACGAGTGGTGGTGGGTGCCGATCATCTTCGTGCCGCTCGTGCCGATGCTCGCGGTGGACGTCTACTTTGTGGTCCGCGTGGGTAAGTTCGACCACAACGAGACGGTAAAGTACTTCGACCAAGCGGAAACGTGGCTCGGCTGGAAAGGTCCGGCCGTGCGCGCGCTCACCCTGGGTCTGGTGAACCCGCACAAGATGGTCGACGACGAGGTGCGTAAGAGTTTGCAGGACTACCGCAGCACACTGAATGCGTCGCTGTGGTGGGTGTCCGTGCAAATCGGGCTGCGCCTGATCTTCGGCCTCACGCTCTGGACCGTCTGGGCGATTCACACTTTATAAATGGCCCACCGCACCCGCGCGAGGACTTACTATGGCCGGCGATCTCCGTTCCGCACTGACTGACGCCATCGGCGACGAACTGGACGCGGCACTGTCGCGCATCGTTCACTGTGTGAACCAACTGACCGATGCCCAAGTGTGGTGGCGCCCGCCGGAGGGCACGAACGCTATTGGGAACCTCGTGTTGCACCTCACGGGCAACATTCAGCAAATCATCGCGAACAACCTGACCAATGCGCCCGACACCCGGGACCGGCCGGCCGAATTCGCCGCACGCGACGTCGTGCCGAAGGCCGATCTACTTAGTCGTTTGACGGCCGCGGTTACTGCGGCCAAAGCTGCGGTCGCGGGCGCCACGATCGAGCAACTCACGGCCGTGCGCCGGGTGAACGCTTTCGATTGGACCGGCATCCGGGCGGTCGTGCGGAGTGTGGCGCACTTCCGCGGGCACACGCAAGAGATCATCCACATCACGCGCACCGTTCTCGGCGCCGGTTACCAGTTCGCCGGGCCGCGCTGACCACGATTGGGGTCGATTCATGACGGACGCGGACGCCCAGCCGAAGCCCCCTTCGGCCGACGAAGTGAATCGCCTCTGGCAGCACGGGATGCACGAGGAGCGGCTGTTTCACGACCGGTTGAACTACTTCTCGTTCCTCGAAACCGGGCTGCTGACAATCTGCGGCATTATGTACAACAAGGAACCCGCGATCGGGTTCTTCCTCCCGATCACGGTCGTGGGGCTGCTGTTCACGCTGCTGTGGATCGTCATCCAAAAGCGCCACTGGACGTACTGCGAACACATCAACTCGCGCATCCGGGCGCTCGTGCCCGAGTACAAGGCCACGCTCGACGGCTACGTCCGCCCGGGGCGCCGCGACGGGTTCTCGCTCTCGAAGCCGCTCGCGCTGGCGGTGCCGTTCCTATTCGCCTGCACCTGGGTCGCGTTCCTCGTGTGGATCTTGGTGAGGAACCATGTGCCGACCACCGTGGAAGGTGTCACGGTCGAGCGCATCGGGCTCGTGGTGCTGGCAGCAGCACTGGCTTGGGTGATGTTCAAACTCCGGCGCCTGGAACAGCGCCTCAAGTAAGCTACGCCCACCCGTCTGGAAACGTCGTGTTCGCGAAAACCGCGCGGGCTTCGGCGAGCATCTCCCGGCGCGCGATCGCGTCGTACCGACCCGAGAAGTGGAACAGGATCAACCGACCGATGCCGGCACGCGACGCCATAAGTGCGACTTCCTCTGTGGTGGAGTGCATCACAGGTTCCGCGAGGTCCGAGTCGGCGGCTCGGTACTGGCTCTCGCACACCACCGTGTTCACCCCGCGTAACCACGACACGAGCGCGTCCGCGGTCGCGGGGGTCATGCGGAAGTCGGTCAGGTACGCAATCGAATCGCCTGGAGTGGTGACGAGCAGTTCGGTTTGCAAAGCACCGAGCGAATGAGAAACGCCGTCAATTTCGACGGTTTCCCCCGGTGCGGCACTCGGACCGCGTAGTCGCTTCACCCACGGCCCGGGTTTCAGCCCCTTGGCGGTCAACTTCGCCGTATCCACGTTCACGCGATCCATTTCGCGCACCAAGTACCCCACCGAAGGAGTGCCGTGATCGAGTAACGTGGCTTCGACCGTGAAACCTTCGCCCTCAATCACGGTCCGCCCCTGGCGCGTGCGTTCGGGCGCCGTGTGAGCGGTCCGGAAGCCCTCTTTGGCGAGAAATCGGGCCTCGCGCACCGCGTCCGGCCCGATCTCGGAAACGAACCACTCACCCTCCTGCTTTTCGTCCACAAGGTTCCACAGGAACCCGCGGAACCGGTGCTGAATCACCTCAGCGCTGCCGTGCGGCACCCAGATCCGGTTCTCTTTTGCGGTGCGGTCGAAGTTCAGCCGGAAGAACAGATCGAAGCCCGCGATGTGATCCATGTGCAAGTGCGAGAAGCACAGGTGGTCGACTTCGCGCAAGTCGGCGGGGCCGAGTTGGTGCGGGCACCCGTCGCCGCAATCGAACAGGAGCCGCGTTTGCGCCTGCCCCGTGTCCACTTTCACGAACAGCGCGTTGTCCTGTTCCGCTTGGCCGAGAACCTGGAAAGTCAGAGGCACGGCGAACTCCCCACGATCCAGGTGAACCCCGACCGCGAGGTCGGCGGGTGCGCGGTACAAGGTCGGTGGGCACGCTGCGCAAGGAGGGCGCTCCCGGCTCGCTTCACCCGCCGACCTCGCGGTCGGGGTTCACCTGGATCGTGCGCCGACCCTGCAGTCGGAATCTGCCAGTTAGTGTGGGCGTTCCTCGAACCGCAGGTGGCGCACGGACGTGCCGAAGTCGCGCAGCTCCATCAGCGCCGTAATCCCCACATCCAGGTGCTTGCGAACGAACATCTCGGTGACGGTCGCGTCGCTCTTGGACGTCTTCACACCTTCGGGCGTCATCGGGTTATCCGATACGAGAAGGAGGGCGCCTTTGGGAATCCGGTTCACGAACCCGACCACATAAATTGTCGCGGTCTCCATGTCGATCGCGCTGGCGCGGATGTCTCGCAGATACTGTTTGAACCGGTCGTCGTGTTCCCACACGCGGCGGTTCGTCGTGTAAACGGTGCCGCTCCAGTAATCGATGTCGTGCTTGCTACTGGCCGCCGCGACAGCGGCTTGCAACCGGAACGACGGGAGCGCGGGCACTTCGGGTGCGAGGTAGTCGTGACTCGTCCCCTCCCCGCGGATCGCCGCGATGGGCAGGATGAAGTCGCCGACCTTCGTACTCTTCAGGCCGCCGCACTTGCCCAGGAACAGCACTCCCTTCGGCTCGATCGCCGAAAGCAGGTCCATCACGGTCGCGGCCATCGCGCTGCCCATCCCGAAGTTCAGGATGGTGATGTTCTCCGCGGTCGCAGACGTCATGGGCCGGTCGCGCCCGACGATCTCGACCCCGTACTTCGCAGCGAACAATTCGACATAGTGCGCGAAGTTGGTGAGCAGAATGTACTTCCCGAACTGCTCGACCGGGCGCCCCGTGTACCGCGGCAGCCAGTCCAGCACGATCTCCGCTTTTGTCTTCATGCACGCGCTCCGAGAGGTCCGCTGATTGTGCTGCGGCGCTGCCGTGGTGACAAGGCGAGCGGACTCAGGGCCGCACAACCACCTTCACCAAATTGTCTTCGGTCGAGGTCAGCTTACCCTCGGCCGTCAGGGTGTTGATCGCCTGCGCCACGCGCTCGCGGATCTTCGGCCCGACGCGCTTGAACCCGAGGCGCTTGGACACTGCGGAGATCAAGTCTTCCGCGGGCATCGTCCCGAACTCTGTCAGCGACGCGAACAGGGTGTCGTGAAGCACGTTATCGCTGACCTTTTCGATGGAATCGAAATCCAGTTCGACTTCCTTCACCGGTTTAAGCTTCACGGCCGCGACCACTTCCGGCTCGGGCACGGGGGTGGGTTTCGCGGGCGGTTTGCGGGCCGCTTCGAGCGCCGCGAGCACGCGATTCACCTGACCGTTGCGGTCCCGGACCCAGTCCGTGGACCACACCCGAACGAGGCGCCAGCCCAGCCCTTCGAGCACCGCCTGGCGGAGCCGGTCGCGGTCGCGGGCGGTCGCGGCCGAGTGGTAGGTGGCGCCGTCGCACTCGACGCCGAGCAGGTACTTTCCCCCACCCGCGTCGGTGATCGCGAGGTCGATGAGGTACCCGCCGCACCCCACCTGCCTGTGGATCGTGAGCCCGCGCCGCGCCAACTCGTCGCCGACCTCTTGCTCGAACGGGCTGTCGGCCCCGCGCCGGCCGGCCTCGGTTACTGCGGCCGCAAGAGCGGTAGGGCCGCGTTCGGCGAAATCGAGAAATGCCTTGAGCAGCTTCGCGCCCTCAGCTTCCGTGCGCGACAAATCGACATCGTTCGAGGTCATGCTCGAGATGACGCACATCGCCCGCCGCGCCCGCGTGACCGCAACGTTCAACCGGCGCTCCCCGCCCTGCCGGTTCAGCGGCCCGAACCGCATCGCGACCTTACCCACGTCGTCCGGCCCGTAACCGATGCTCAGCATCACCACGTCGCGCTCGTCGCCCTGCACGTTTTCCAGGTTCTTCACGAAGAACGGGTCTACGCGATCGGCTGCGAAGAACTCTTCAGCCCCTTTGTTCGCGCGGCGCAATACTTCGAGTTCATCGAGAATGCGGTCCTGCTGCCGTTGGCTGAACGCGATCACGCCCAAACTCTGGTCCGGTGTTTGTCGCGCGTGTTCCATCACGAGTGCGGCCACGCGCTTCGCCTCGATCGGGTTCACGCCGTCCTTGAAGCGGCCCTCGGGCACCTTCACGAACCGCACTGCGGGACTTGTGGCGTCGTCCGCACTCGGGAATGTGATGAGCGAGCTGCTGTAAAAGAACTTGTTCGAGAACGCGATGAGCGCCTCGCGCCGACTGCGGTAGTGCCACCGCAATCGCTTGCGGCAAATCCCCAGCGAAAGGCACACGTCCAACAAGCTCTCGAACCCTGCGGTACCGCCCTCGTCGGGGTGCGGCTCGTCGCTCGTGTCTTCGCCACTGCGAGCGAAGAAATCTGTTGGCGGAAGTTGCTTGGGGTCGCCGCCGACCACGAGTTGCTTTCCGCGGTAAATCGCGCACACCGCGTCGTGTGGTCGGACCTGGGATGCTTCGTCGAAGATCACCAGATCGAACGCGAACTCTGGGTTATCGAGGTAGGTGCTGACCGCGAGCGGACTCATCATGAGGCACGGCTTGATGCGCGGGAGCAGCGTCGGCATCTTCGCGAACAAGTGGCGCAGCGGGAGGTGCCGGCGCTTCTTGTTCACCTCGCGCAACAGGATGCCGAGTTCCGACGCATCGGGCGCACCGTCGCGCACACGCGGGCGGTTGGACTTCGTGAGCAACAGCGAGCGCATGCGATCACCCGCGGTCCGCACAGAAAGTCGATCCAGTTCCGCGAAGCGACTCACGAGCCGCTCTTGTTTGTCCGTCGTGAATTCGCCGAGTACGGGCACTTGTTGATGAATGGCATCGAGCCACAAACGGAAGAAGCGCGAGCGGAACGCCTCGGCCGCGTGTTCCACCCCGAACTCGCCCGCGCGCACCTCATCCAGAACACCGCCCAAACCCGCGGCCCCGGCGTCGCGCTCGACGTGCACAAACCGCACCCACTCGAACACGCGGTCGGCATCCGCAGCGCGATCACTGGCCCACAGCGCGAGTTCCGCGAGCGGCAAGTTATTCAGAACGACGTTGGTCGAAACCGTGACTGTTGGATCGAAGACGGCTCCCGTAACGTGCCCCCACTCAGTCGCGAACGCACCGGCGCGAGTTGTTTCGTTCTGCTGAATAGCCGCCTTTAATCGTTCCCGTGCCGTCTGTTCCGTGAGGACGCCTCTTAGTTGCGGCAGCACCGGGCGCTTCCACCGATCAAGCAATCGGAGCAGTTCCTCGCCAAGTGTAGCGCGTTCCGCACGCACGCGGTCATCGGTCGGCTGTCCTTCTTCCAACTGTTTGACGCGCGAGGCCACGACCGAGAGCCGTGCGGAAGCCACAGCCGCGTCGCGAATACGGGTGCCGGGGACGTCTTGCCCCGGGGTCAACAGTTTGATGAGTGCCTGTAATCCGGCCGCTTCACGATCGAGCGCGGCCAACTCGATCGCGAGCCACGCTCGTACTTCGGCGAGTGTCTTCGCTTCGAGAGGCGGAACAACAAAATCTCGCCCCGCTGCCGTGAGTTGATCGCGAAACGCGCGCTCCGCGGCTTCCAGCGCGGTTGTACTATCACCAACTGCTTTCCGGTCGCGCTTTGCGAGTGATTCGTGCTTCACGCCCCACTCTTCCAGCGTTTCCACTGCCCGAAGAGCCTCCAGCGTCCCGGTCCAATCCGGTCCGCCGGTCGTGTCTTTCATCAGGTCGTTGCCATACGCACCCACTACCTGACGAGCGGCATCGGCCTGTTGGTGGTACCCGGCGAGCGCGGTTACATCCGTCCGGAGCAATGTCCCCGTTCGCGGCGAACTGGCGTACCACGCGGAAACCTGTTTACTCAAACCCCACCAGCGCGGGAACAGGCGCGACCAGAACGACCGCCCGGCGTTGGCCGCATCGCGCGCGATTGCGGACGATTCCGGCGCGAACGCCGCGGGCGAGAACCGCGAAATGAGGTCGGTTCGGACGGTTTGTGCGGCCCGGTCCTGCTCGTCCGCACGCGACACCACCGCGAGCAAGTCCTTTCGCCGCCCGGCAGTCCCCCACGAACGCGGCCCTGCACCGATCCGACCGATCACATCTCCCAGGCGCACACACTCGGCTAGCTTCGCCAGTTCCGGTACGCGCCCCACCCCAAGTGCCTGCGTCGCGGCGAGGGCCGCGCGATCCAGTTCTGCGGCCAGTGAGTCCAAGCGCCGAATCGCGTCCGCGGATTGTTGCACCACAACGAATCGGTTGCGGAGCGTGAGTGCAGCCCCTTCGGTCAGGCGCTCGCGGTCGGTGCTCACCGCACTGAGAGCGTTAGCGTCACAACTCTTCACCGCCACAAGGTCGAATTCCGGCAATTTCGCGCCAAGTTCACGCGCCTCCAGAACCGCTTGGTGCAGTTCGACCGCGCGCTGCGCAGCCGTTCGCGGGTCAGAATCGAACCACTCGGGCGGAAAGAATGGGAGCGGGAGCAGCGAACGGGCGTCCGCGAGAGCCGCGTCCCATTCGAGCACCGAGGGCGGCTCAGGGCTAACACCCGCTTCGGCGAGAGCCGCCACCGCTTTTTCGGCTGCGGGAATCGCTCCGGCGAGCCGGTTCAGGTGGAATCGCGCATCGTCCTTCGCTTCTTGCGAAAACGTGACGAGCTTGCACCCGCGCCACGGGTGCCCACTGGGGTTCTCCACCACCGGCGCACAATCGCCCAGGCGTGTAAGAACATCGTCGCATGACTGGAGATAAGCCGCGTCTTTATTCAACACATCGGGAATCGCGATGCGCGAGCGTGCGGGCAAGCTCCCGAGTTTCGCGACCTCGCCGTGTACGCGGAACACCGACATCCCCAGCGGTACACGAATCCTGTGCAATTCGGCCACGAAGTCGTTCAGTTTGCTCCGGCTCTCGGCCAACTGCGTCAGTTGCGAATCGACGTCCGGTGCGCCGACCGGTTTCAGTTCCAGGCACCGCCCCAATTCGGTCACGACTTCGCGCTTGTTGGCCTTATGGCTGTGCAGTTCCAAACAGAAGTCGCCCAGCCCGCAGCGGTCCAATCGGCGCTTCACGACTTCGAGTGCGGCCGTTTTCTCGCTCACGAACAGCACCGTTTTGCCGGACTGCAGCGCTTCAGCGATCATGTTGGAAATAGTCTGGCTCTTACCCGTACCGGGCGGGCCGTCCATCACGAGGTGCGCGCCGCGCTTGACCGCTTCGATCGCCTCGTGCTGGCTGCTGTCCGCGTCGAGAATGTGAACGGCCGCGACCGGCGGAACCACCGCGTCGAGTTGCTCCGCGGTCGGCAGATCGCTGGGCGGTTGGAGAGCCGCCGCGCCGTCGCCCGCTACTGCGCGGCAAACCGGATGCGCCTTGACCTTCTCCGCGTTGCGCCCCAAATCCTCCCACATCGCGAGTTTCTGAAAATTGAATACGCCCAGCGCCGCTTCGGGGACCACGCCCCACCGAGGAATGTCCTTTACGCGGTCCGCGACGAGCGCGAAATACTTCGCCGCGCACTCCGGGTCTTCCGGGTCGAGTGTGTACTCGTTCGCAGCGGGCAGTTTGATGCGGAACTGCGTTTGGAGCAACTCGGCGAGGCAGTGGTTCGGCAGAATGTCGTCCTCTTCTGCTACGAGCGTAAACGGCGCCTCTACCGTTTCGCGTTCGAGCTTCACCGGAACGAGCAACAGCGGCGAGCGGATTTCCTCTTCCGAATCCGCACTCTCGTACCAGCGGAGGAAGCCGAACGCCGCGAACAGCGTGGTAACGCCGTGATCGGTTTGGGCTTCCTCCGACAGGCGCTTGAGCCGGATCAGGCGCGCGGCGAGTTGTCGATCGGTTTGGTCCGTGAGTAGGTGCGCGGATTTGAGGCGGTTCGAGCGCAAACACTGATCGAGCAACTCTCGGCGAACCGCGTCCTCGTTCGCCTGGGTCGTTCCGGTCGTCGGATCGAAGTCGGACGAGAGCATTTCCGCATCGAGCACCTCTTGGGGCAGTCCGAGGATGTCGCGCTTCCACGCGAACGTGAGCCGGTGGCCGTCCTGAACCAGTTGGCGCCAGAAGTCCGGCGCCAGCGGGTGCATCAGCGACACGCCGCCGATGCGCCCGGCCACGAACTTGATGAGCCGGTTCCGCTTCGTGGTGTCGAGCAGGGCCTTGCGCCACTCGGCGAGTCGCGCGTCGAGATCGGTTGGCATTGCGTTCTCGTGTAACCGGGGTTCCGCCGTGTCAGCGTATCCGCCGGGGCAAATGGGGAAACGGAAATCGCCCCGCCCATTTGGAAGTGATTCGCCACAAGCGGCACCGCGTTTTCGTCCTTATCGAAACGAGATCGCGTTCACCCGCTCCAGCGTAGCCCTGTTACCAACCGCGACATATGTTCGTTTCATGCCGGTGGCAGAGGGAGAAGCTCGAGTTTGCCCCTGAAGAGGCTTCAGCGCACCAGCGATTGAGAATTGGCGCGAACTGCTGAAACACCAAAAGCCGCTTACGCCCGACACCATCGGGACACAAGCGGCTGATTCGATCGCAAGATAGGGCAACTGAGCGGGTGAAATGTGCCCAAAGCGCCAACACGAGCAGTCATGGACCGCTCGTGTCGAAAGTGAACCGAAAGTTCGGCCGGCTCAGCGCCCGCCGACCGGAGCCGGGTTCGCCGGAGCAGCCGGAGCTGGGCCGCCGAGAATCGGACCACCGCGGCGCGCCGCACCTTCGGGGTCTTCCTGGCTCGCCAGTTCACGCGGGAGCGGGAACGAGGGATCTGGTGCGAAGTATTGCGGGTAGTGCTCCAGATACCGCGGGCTGGGCAGCGTCATGCCGCCCATAACCGTTTGGCACCCGCTGTTGCACGTCAGGGTCAGGCCGAGCAAGGCTGCGACGCTCGCCAGCCACCGCCGATTGGTTCGCATCTGAATCCTCACTCCCGTTCATTCGCGGTTCCCCGTCGCGCCCCAACGCGCGGGTAACCGGTGATGCCGCTTGTATCGACAAGAACGGTACCGCGGCTTCAGTGAAATTTCGCGGTCGCGCGCGTTGGGGCGGGATCGGGGAACGTTCGGTCGTTGACCGCGTTGGGTTTCGGCCCTAGCATGGCACCCTGTCGCTTCTCGCTCCCGAACGGACGACCTGAACGGATGACCGTCGCACGGAACCGCAGCCGCCCGCACCCTTTACCGCTCGAATTGCGGTGGGATGCTCGCTCCCCGCTCCCGGCGCGCTGGGTGCTCCCGGACGGCGCGCGGCCACCGGTTCCGGTTCGGTCTAATAAGGTACCGCTGGATTTCACCGCCGGCATGCGAACGCTGTGCGAGGACGTTGTGGCCCGGTGTGAACCGCTGCGCCACGTCCACATGCCGCGCGTGCTGGTCACGTTCACGCCGAGCCGCAACCGCAGCCGGTACGGGCTTCAGGCCCGCGTTACGCCGCTCCGGTTCCGCGACGGCGCACTTACCCGGCGCCACGGCCCGACCGACTATCAGGTACAGCGGTTCTTCGTGAACGGGCACGAGATGCTCTACGTGCTCACGTTCTGCTTACCGCGGTTCATCGACCAGCCGTTCCACGAGAAGCTCATTACGGTGTTCCACGAGTTGTACCATGTCGCGCCGGAGTTCGACGGCGACCTCCGGCGCCACCCCGGGCGCTACACGGTCCACTCGCACTCGAAGGACCAATACGACGAGCGGATGGCCGAACTGGTGGACGCCTACCTCGCGCGCCACCCGGACCCCAGCAAGTTCGAGTTCCTGCGCGCGAGTTACCGCGAACTCTGGGACGCCCACGGCGGCATCACCGGGGTCGTGGTCCCGCGCCCGAAACTGCTGCCCGTCGGTGTGGTGTCGCGCCAGGTCGCGGCCCGGAACCACGGGAGCGGGGCCGAGTAACGTCTCGAAAACGCTCTCTCGCCCGACCTACCACCCCTTCTCTGCCGCCCCGATCTGTAACACTTCGGCCACGTTTCCGCTCGCATGGCAGGTCGGCACATCGCTCGACCACACCAAAAAACAGCGGAGACGGTTCGATGCAAACGTTACTGGCGAGCGTCCTCGTAGTCGGTTTGAGCGCGGGAGCGGCCGGGGCCGAAGAAACCTATCTCATCAAGCTCTACAGGAGCAAAGAGGGAACCAAGAGCCGTGTCGAGAAAAACGAAAAGGGCAAAATCGGCACCGTAATCAACGGCGACGGTGTGAAGAAAGAAGAAACCGTAACGAGCGACACGAAAGAAGTTTACACCGAGGAAGTTCTGGCCATCGACGCCGATACCAAGCAGATCACGATGCTGTCGCGCAAGTACACCGTCGCCGAGAAAACCGAAAAGGGCGAAACCACCAAGGCCGTGTACGCCGGGAAAACGGTTCTCATCGAGAAGGTCGAAGGTGTATTCACCTTCAGCGTCGACGGTAAACCTCTCACAGAGGACAACGCACCGGACCTGATTAAGAGTTACAAGGACAAAAAGGCCGACGAGCCGACGAACGAAGACCTCGTCCCCACCAAAGCCGTCGCGGTCGGCCAGAGTTGGAAAGTGCCGGCCGACAAGGTCAACAAGATGCTCAAACTGCTCGGGGACGGGAAGATCACGTTCGACGCGGACAAGTCCACGATCGAAGGGAAGCTCGTCAAGGTTTACAAGAAAGCCGAAGCACAGTTCGGCGTAATGGAATTCGCAATTACGGGGATCGTCACCGAAATCGGGAGCGGCGACGAAACCGTGGCGACCACGTCAGACAGCAAAATGGTCATGAAAATCACCATCGATACGTGCATCGATGGGAGCGTCGAATTTGAAGACGCCACCGCGGACGCCAAGGTCAATATCGTTGCCGAATTCCCTCAAGTCGGGTCGGTTTCGATGCGCGGGGCCGTAACGTTCACATCGAAGATCAACGCCCTGAAGAAATAACCGATCTGCTCTCGCGCCGCACAAGTACGCGGCGCGAGCGTTCAGAAGTTACGCCATCGGGAGCGGGCGCCGGCCCTTCACTTCGGGTTCCGGATCGGATGTCGCGCACTTACCGCACCCCGAACCGCACCCGGGCTTCGACGCGCTGAACCACGTCTTCCACGTCGCACGCAGAACGTACCCCGCCGCAAACGCGACAACGCCCCCGACCACGACGAGTTGAAGTGTTGTGGACATACCCCTCACCGTTCAGGAACTCGACAGCATTGAGCCGACGACTTTAAGTATCCGCGGGCAGGCCCGACCTCACTCGCCCCACCCGGCTAACAATCGCTCACGTTTTCGGCCGAACAGAGACAGCAGCGACTGATTTCGCACAAAATCCGCTCGAATTAAGCGTTTTGGTGCCATCGTTCGTCCAAATCTTCCCTGCCGACGGCTAACAATTGCTAACACACCAGGTCCGGATTTAGCGCCCGGGGGTATCGGTGAATGCACCGATCGACGCGCACTGGTTGTGAGACACGTCTCGCATCTCACAAATTATACCCATGTGAACAAAAGATCACAAGCCATTTCGGTGCGCATTCACCCCTGTTCGGTGACCCGCCCTTGCGGGCGGGGTTCACCGGGCTATCCCTCTTCCGGGCGCGGGGTGAACACTCCGTCCCAGTCCCGCGGCTTCTGACCGTTGTGGCGCCTCATGTAGCGCAGGAAGCACTTCGCAGCCGGGTCGTCGGCGAACAGGCCGTCCAGGTCGTCGTTCGCTTCGGCCCACGCCCCTCTCACGAACTTCTCCACCGCCGCGTTCCAGAACGCGAGGTTGGCCTCGTATGCGTCGCTCGTCACCCACGACTCAGCGTTCGTCACGGCACTGGTCGGCGAAAGTTCATACGCAGCAAGTGGTTTCTTCATCCCACGGGGGCGAACGGTGCCGAGTCCACGGAGGCGCCATCGTCGATTGGTCGGGTCCACCGTCTGGAGTCGCGTGGCGACCTCGTCGCTCACCATGATCCCCACGCCATAAGCCTTCGTCATTTCTTCCAGGCGGAACGCGAGATTCACGACCGGACCGTAGAGGTCGACCACCGCGAGGTCGTGTGCCCCCAGGCGCCCGGCCAGCGCGCGCCCGTGGGTGATCCCCAACCCGCACCGGCGCTGGAGCAGGCGCCCCGAGAGCCGCTCGTAAATGCGCAACGCGGCCTCGGCCGCGCGCTCGATCTGGTCCGCGGGTTTTTCCGGCCAGCCCCAGAACCCAAGAACCGCGTCGCCGCGGAACCCGGCCACGATGCCACCCTTCTCGGTGATCGCGCCGCTCATCGTGTCGAGGGCCGATTGTACCTCGCGCCACGCACTCGACAGGCTCTCCCCGTGCTCCTCCGCGAACCCGCTGAACCCCCGCAAGTCGCAGAACAGAACCGTGACGTCCTGTTCCTGCGGGGTTTTGAGCAGCGCTTCCAGTCGCTCCGGGTCGTCGAGGTACTTGCGGAGGTTGCTGGGCCACGCCTCCTTGGTGACCGCGACCTGGCGGGCCAACCGGAGCGTGCGGCGCGTCGACTCGAGCAACCCTACCAGGATCTCGACGAACTTCTGGTACTCGGTCAGGTACGTCGTATCGGGCTTCTGCTCGCGGCCCGCCGGGTTCATGAGCCGCCCGCTCACGTAAAGTGCGTGCTGCGAACCGTCCTGAAACGGTGTGCAAATGGCCCACGGGGTCGCACCCTGCTGGTGCAGCGATCCGAGTGTGAGCGTGTGGTGCGAACTCCCAGCCTGGGTGAAATCGGACGGGTCCGTGGACCAGATGTGCAAGCAGCTCTTGCGCTGCTGGCAGACGACCCGGCGTACCAGTTTGCGAGACGGCACGAACTCGTCCGCGGTGCCCGCGTTCGGGTTGCGAACGTTCTGCTCGACGACCGTGACGCGCAGGTCCGTGATCGCGCTGTCCGGCGGGACGCGCACGATTGCGGCGGCGTCCGCCTTCGGGAGCGCGGCGATCGCGACCTTGAGCATCTGCTTAAACAGCGCGGGTTCGCTCGCCACTACCTTCAGGTACGCGGGGAGCTGCTCCAGCGCTTTGAGTAGCATACCGGGGTTGGTGAACGTAACGGTTTCCAGTTCGGACCGGCTGCGTTCTTCCTGGCGCTGAACGAGGGTCGCGTCCACCAGCGCGTCGGGGTCAACGTCGGCGTCGCCGCGCAGGGTGAATCGCGTTTGACCGATGACGAACCATTCGCCCGGCCGCACTTCGCACTGTTCGACCGCCTTGTTGCGGAACCAAATTTGGTTCCCGGGCTTGTTCGGGTAGTCCGGCAGAATGACGCCGCGCCGCGTGACGACGAGGGTCGAACCGGTCCATTCCAGGGTCGCGTGGAACCGCGAGATCATGCGGTCCTCGGGCACGGCCCAGTCACATTCTTTCGGTTCGCTGCCGAGCTTGAGGACGCGGTTCTCGGGGAGCGTGTAGCGCCAACTGAACTGCCCCGGCAGGGACATCACGCTGGACCCGGTGGCCGCGCTCGGGTCGATTCGGGTCAGTGCTTCCAGGTCAGCCATGAGACGCGAACTCCGCTCGGCGAACGACGAGCGCGACAGAGGCTCGCGCGCCACCGGCGCGCGTGCGGGCCAAATCGAGACCGTCGGGATGCATTTCAGGCTCGGGTGGCGGGGCTCACAGGAACAGAGCCACCCGTTTTCTAGCCTGTTGATTGGGGAGATGCAACCAACACTGACTATACTAGCGCGGTTCCTTCAAACCCGCGCGCCATTTCGACGATCGCGCGGACCATGCAGCCGGTGCCACCGGCGTCGAGGGTAGCGGAATCGCCCTCCGCGAACGAGGGGCCGGCGATATCGAGGTGCGCCCACTTCGCGTCGCCGACGAACTGTTCCAAGAATTTCGCGCCCGCGATAGCCCCGGCCCAGCGCCCGCCGCCGGTGTTCCGCATGTCCGCGACCTTGCTCTTAATCAGCCCGTCGTAGCTCGAATCCATCGGCAGCTTCCACGCGCGCTCCCCGGCACGCGACACGGCCGTGAGGATCTGGTCTCCCCACCCGTCGTTGTTCGTCATGAGGCCCGACGTCTCGGTGCCGAGGGCGACCATGCACGCCCCGGTGAGTGTGGCGAAATCCACCAAGAACTTCGTTTGTTCCGAGGCGAAGCACAGTGCGTCCGCGAGAATGAGCCGCCCCTCGGCGTCGGTGTTCAGTACCTCGATGGTCTTCCCGTTGCGCGCGGTCAGCACGTCGCCGAGCTTCATGGATGTGCCGCTGAGCATGTTTTCGACGAGCGCGAGCACGCCCACAACGTTCACGGGCAGTTTCAGTTCTGCAATCGCCTGGACACCCGCGAGCACCGCGGCGGCGCCGGCCATGTCGCACTTCATGTCCACCATGCCGTCGGTCGGCTTGAGCGAAAGTCCGCCGCTATCGAACGTGACGCCTTTCCCGACCAGCCCCAGAACTGGTTTGCCGGGCGCCCCCGCGTAACGCAGGATCGCCAGACGCGCGGGTCGGTTGGAGCCTTGCGCGACTCCGAGGAGTGAACCCATGCGCTCGGCCGCGAGCTGCGATTCATCCCACACTTCGACATCGAACCCGGTCGCTCGCCCCGCGTCGGCGGCGACGGTGGCGAACGTCTCGGGATAGAGTTCGCGCGGTGGGAGATTCACCAGTTCGCGCGCGAGCCACAGTGCCCGCGCTTCCGCACGAACACGAGGCATGTCAGCCCCGTTCCCGCCAACCAGGAGCAGCGATTCCGGCGCGAACCGCGTGGGCGCGGATTTCCGAATCCCCGGTCCCTGAACGCCCTGGGCCAGCCCGATTCCGACCGCGAGCGTGAATTCCGGTCCCGGAACCGTGAACGCGACCGTCCCGACCTTCTTCGTGCTGACATGGCGCGCCGCGGCCGCGGCCGCATCGTGAAGGGCGGCGCGCTTAGCTTGCGCCCGAGTGCCCAAGCCAACGAAGAGGAGCCGCTTCGCCGCGATGCCGATGGGGTTCAGCACGGGCACCAGTTCGAGTGGCTTCGCGCCGAAGTCGCCGCGCTCGCGCAACTTTTCGAGCACGTCGCCTGCCGGTCCGCTGTACGGCTGATCGGCCCACACGCCCACGATGAGCCAATCGGCCGGTACGCTCGCGGGCGATTCGGAGGACGTGTTGAATTGGGTCTTCGGGAGGTTAATCACGGGTTGGGCCAGGTTGGTACGGGATGGATCGTGAAAGAGATGATATCGCGCGATTCACGGTCGGTCCGCAAGGGCGCACACACTCCCTGCGTGTGGCCCTTGCGGGCGAACCCCGCCCGCAAGGGCGGTGGGTGCAGGTTCCCGTAATCGCGTAGTATCACCCGCTCGTTAAAAGCAACCCACCGCCCTTGCGGGCGGGGTTCACCCATGAAGGGGCGTCGGCGCGATTATTTCTTGGGCGCCAGCTCGTACAGTTTCAGCATTTCTTCGACTGCGGCGACGAGCTTCGGGTCGTTCTGCTTTACCGCGGCGATGAACTTCTTGGCGTCCTCGTTGGGACAGCTCAGCCCGTAGCGAACGATCCCGCGCCGGACGATGGGAGCGGAGTGCGTGGGCTTGGCAAACTGCGCGAACACGTCCGCGCTCAAATCCCACCACCCCCACCGGCGCAGGTCTTCGACGGCCTGGTCCGCGAAGTCACCGTCCGGAAGGAGCGCGGCGCAGCACTTCAGCACCTCCGCCTTACACTCTGCGCCGCGTGTCGCCTGAAGGAACCGCACTGTACCAAGGGTGGAGAGCCGCACCGAGTACGACTGGTTAGTGTCTGCGAGCGTAGCCGTCGTGAACGCCCACCCGTTCTTGCCATCAAGCAACACGAAGCCCGCGAGCAACCCGCCGAAGGCTTCTCGCACGCGCTCGGGGGCGGGAGATTGCTTCAGTAACTTTTCGAGGAACGCCGCGTCGTCGCGCCCGCCACTCACGCCCAGCAGGAACGCGAACACACCTAGCCGTTCGGCCGGCGTGTTTTCGTCGGTGATGAGTTTCCGCAGCGCGGCCGGGTCGAAGTGCTTGGCGGCTTTCACGATGTCCGCGTCGCTCGCACGGGCGAATTCCACGAACGCATCGGCCGCCACAATCACGTTCGTTGAGCCGAGGTGCTTGAAGAAATACGCGAGGCGCGCGGCCGCATCGGTCGCGTCGAGCTTCACGGCCCCTTTCAGGTACTCCACCACTGCGGCCGACGAGGGTACCCCGCCCGTGACAGCGAGTTTGCCCTCGGACACGCCACAAAACACGAGGTAATCGGGCGGCGTGTCACCAACGACCGGCAAGTAACTCCGCAGGACGAGCACGTTCTGGTTCCCGCGTGCGGGATCGTCTTTCAGAGCCGCGCCAACGTTCAGATCGGTGAACCCCTCGTCCGTTTTTTGGTCGATGCGCGGGTTCTTGAGTTGCCCGTACAGGACTGCTTTCGCCTGAGCGTACTGCACGCGCAACGTGGGCCGCGTGCGCACGTTGTCGCCACAGAACGTACACGCGGGCGCGGGCGGAACCGCGAGCACGAGCGCAACAACAACGGTGACGGTGCGGAGCATGCGAACTCCTGAACGACGAACGGCGGCCGGGAAGCCCCGACCGCCGTTCATACACCGAGAATCGCTTGCAGAGGAAGGGGAAATTGCGAGCCCGGTTCGTCTTGCTCACCGTTCGCAGACGGGTCATGATAATCAGCTCATTTGCTCACTCCGGAGGTTCCCATGTGACCCCGCACGATGCTCCTACTAGCGGTGGTGGCGCTCGCCCCCGCGTCGACCGCCCGCGCTGATGACTGGCCGCAGTGGATGGGACCGAAGCGCGACAACGTGTGGCGCGAAACCGGCATCCTGGAGAAGTTCCCGAAGGACGGGCCGAAGGTGCTGTGGCGCGCACCCGTGGCCGGCGGGTACGCGGGGCCGGCCGTTGTCGGCGGGAAAGTGTACGTGACCGACCGCGTGCTCGCAAAGGGTGCCGAGAACCCGGCCGACCCGTTCGACACGAAGGCCAAAGTCAACAGCACCGAGCGCGTGCTGTGCCTGGACGCCAAAACCGGTAAAGAGTTGTGGAAGCACGAGTACGACTGCCCGTACCAGATCAGTTACCCGTCCGGCCCGCGCTGCACGCCCACCGTTCACGAGGGAAAGGTTTACACGCTCGGCGCGATGGGCAACCTGTTTTGCTTCGAGGCCGAGACCGGGAAGGTGCTCTGGGAGCACAACTTCCTGAAGGAGTACAAGACGAAGCCGGCTCTATGGGGATACGCCTCGCACCCGCTCATCGACGGCAAGAAACTTGTCACGCTCGTCGGTGGTGCGGGGAGCCACGTCGTCGCGTTCGACAAGGACACGGGTAAGGAGATCTGGAAGGCCGGGAACCTGCCCGAGCAGGGGTACTCGCCGGTGATGATTACCGAGGCCGGCGGGAAGCGTCAGATGATCGTGGCCGGGCCGAAGGCGGTGTACTCGGTGAACCCGGAGACCGGCGCGCAGTACTGGTCGAAGCCGTACTCCGAGGACTTCGGGTACGCGGTGATGACCCCGGTGCGGGTCGGCGACCACCTGTTCGTCGCGGGGTACCCGGCCAAGAACCTGCTCGTGAAGCTCGCCGCAGACAAGCCCGAGGCGGAGGTGGTCTTCAACAACAAGAAGAAGACCGCGCTGTACCCCGGCAGCGTGCAGCCATTCCTGCTCGACGGGCTGCTGTACGGCTACGACGACAGCGGGATGATGTTCGCCGTCGAGCTGCCGTCGGGCAAGCGCGTGTGGGAGGATGTGGGGCCGGTCGGCGGGGACAAGCCGAAGGGGTCGGAGACCGCGTTCATGGTGAAGAACGGCGACCGGTTCTTCTTCTTCGCCGAAACCGGGCACCTCGTGATCGGCAAGCTGACGCCGCAGGGGTACGACGAGATCGACCGCGCGAAGGTGATCGAGCAGACGAGCGCCGCCTTCGGGCGCAAGGTCGTGTGGTGCGCCCCGGCGTTCGCCGACAAGAAGATGTTCGTCCGCAACGACAAAGAACTCATCTGCGTCGACTTGGCGAAGTGAAGCTGGGCGAACGGCCGGTAGCGGCTCCCGGGATTGGCCCGCTTTCGTGGCCTCAAACAACCTGGAGCCCTTCACTTCCAAGGGTTCCACCGTTCTCTCAATTCGTTGGACGGTAACGCACTGTATGATCGAGTCCGGTGTAGCTACAAGGGCGGACGCTTATACTTCCCTTCGCCCGCGTGTGCGAGTACCCTTACGTGCTCCACCCGGAATGTGCAACGCGAGCCCAAGATGCGCCCGAGTCGTAGCAACGAGCCGTTAGAACCCGAGTGGGACGATGAACGGGCCGTTCATCGTCACTCTCCCGTCCAAAGACGGGCGCGACCGCTCTGGTGGAGGCTTTCGACCCCGGCACGAATCGCAATCGTACTCGGCATTTTGTTGTTCATGATGGTCGTGGTCGTCGTCGTGACGAGGATCGTGCTTCTCGATTATCGGGAACGACACCGGCACGAAAATCCGGAAGCGTCAAATACAGCGGCGGCTCCGCTTGCTGGGGCCAACAAAGTTCACGTCGATGTGATCGCTGCGGAGATTTTTGAGAACGATTCGCTGTTTCTTTTCGTTGTCGTTAGCACCGACGACGACAGGAAATTGGTGAACTTCACCGGTTGGCGGCAGTTCGGCGTCGGGGCCGCGAAGATGAGCGACGATGCCGGGAACAAGTACGCGCAAAAGCCTTTTAATCTCCTTGTCGATGTGATGCTGGAGAAGCAGTGGAACAACATGCCTAAAGCCAAGTCGTACAAGTTCGGCCCCGGGCCCGTGACATCCGAACAGCCACGTGTCGAGGTGCTCGTATTCCCCAAGCCACCCAGAGCCATTCAGTACCTGGATCTTGAGCTTAGTGGGAAATCGATTGGCGAAACGAAGCCCGTCAAGAAGCGTATCCCGGCCTCTCTCTGGCAACAGTAACGCTCGATTAAATCCGAACAGTCGAATGTCGTAAGGCCACAAGTCGTAAAGTCGAAGACGTTAATCGTAGGGCCTCCGACTTACGATGTTTGACCCGAATCGCAGGCTCACCGCGCGCCTGGTGGCGCGTACTTCTTGAGCCACGCGAAGATTTCCTTGTGCCAGTGCGCACTGTTCTGGGGTTTGAGCACCCAGTGCCCCTCGTCGGGGAAGTTAACGAACCGGCTCGGCACGCCCTGGCGCTGGAGCGCGGTGAACAGCTCGTGCCCCTGACCGATCGGGCACCGGAAGTCCAAATCGTTGTGAATAATGAGCATCGGGGTCTTGTGCTTGCCCAGGTTCCCGGCCTTCTTGTGCGGTGAGAACTCGGCGTACTTCTGGGGCTTCTCCCACGGCAACCCGCCGTGCTCCCACTCGTCGAACCACAGTTCGTCCGTTGTGCCCCACATGCTCTCGAAGTTCCACACCGAGCAGTGCGTGACGAGGCACTTGAACCGCGGCGCGACGTCGTTCACCGCGAACCAGTTCATCATGTACCCGCCGAAGCTCCCGCCCGCCGCCGCGATCCGGTTCTTATCGACGTAAGGGAGCTTCTCGACGTAATCCAAGCCCGCGACGAGGTCGCGGTAGCACTTCCCGCCCCAATCCCCGGTGATCTCGTCGGTGAACTTCTGGCCGAAGCCGACGCTCCCGCGCGGGTTCGGCATCACCACCACGTAGCCCTGCGCGGCCCAGAGTTGCGGGTTCCAGCGGTAACTCCAGCCGTCGCGCCACGCGCTCTGCGGGCCGCCGTGAACGAGGTACACCACCGGCCACTTCTTCTTCGCATCGAACCCGGGCGGGTACTGAACCCACATCTGCATTTCCACTTTGCCATCGACAGTGACACCCGCGTTTTTCGGATGACCGACTACCTCCGGTCGCGGCAGATCGAGTTCGTCGATCAACTTTGCGTTCGCCTTGCTCACGTTTGCCACGACAACCGGGCCAGTGGGATCGACATATTCCGTTACGATTTCTGGAGGGAAATCCAGTCGAGAGTAGAGGTACGCGAAGCTCCCGTTCTGGCCGAAACTGATGGCGCTGCGGCTTCCCTGCCCGACACTCGGATCACCACCCGCCCACCAGCTAACTTCCGTGTCGGTAAGCGTAACTTTAAAGATCGGCTTCCTACCGGTGTCGTCGCCGGGGAAATAAATGGTGTCGTTGTCCTTCCACGTTAACTCGTCGGCCGACACGTCTCTCTTTGCGGTTAAGTTCTGTGGTTTGCCATTCAGCGCACCGTCCGGTTTCACGTCCGTTGCTACGATGTCCCACTTGTCTGCCTCGTAGCCCGCGCGCGTTTGCGCGCGCCACGCGAGTTTCTTGCCGTCCGGACTGAACTTCGGGCCGCTGTCGGCCGCTTTGTTGTCCGTTGTGAGTGTTTCCCACTTTGTGGACGTGTTCGTGACGCTCACGCGGCACAGGTCGTAGTTCGTGCTCCACGCCTCGCTCTCGGCGGGCGGCGCGGTGAACACGAGGTGCGTGCTATCCGGGGTGAACGTGAAGTTATCACCGCTATCGAACGTGGACGAAGTCGGGTTGGCGTCACGGTCGCCGGGCGTGACGTCGCGCGGCTCCGGGAGGGCTTTGCGCGCCGGGTCGAGGTTCGCTTCGACCACGAACAGGTGCTGGCGCTTGTCGCCGACGTACTCGACCCAGTGTCGGTAGAAGAGTTTGGTGAACGTCTTCGCCTTCACGGGGCTCTTCGCGATCTCGTCGTCTTTCTCCTTGTTGAGCTTGTCGCTTTCGGCGAACGGTTTCTCGCTGAATTCCGGGTACACGCTCGACACGAACGCGATCGACTTGCCGTCCGGGGACCAGATGCCGTGACTCGCGCCGGTGCTGATCTGCGCGACGAGCAGTGGCTCTTTGCCCGCGAGGTCTGTCACATATAGCCCGCCACGCGACTCGAACAGAATCCATTTGCCGTCCGGCGACCAGCGCGGCTCGCGACCGGGCACGTCCTTCGGCGTGAGTTGCTTCGGTTCGCCCTTTCCGTCGGTCGCGGCGACCCACAGCGCGGTGGTGCTCTTGTTCTTCGCCAGATCGACTGTCGTGACCTGATACGCGACGTGCTTTCCGTCCGGGCTGATTTGCGGCGCGGCCACCCGCTTGACCGCGAAGAAGTCGTCGAGGGTCATCGGCCGCTTGTCCGCGGCCGGGAGCCGGGACGCACAGACCACCAGGGCGACGACCGCGACCGAACGCGCGATTCGCATACGCTTTCCTCCGGATGAATGAACGGAGAGGGGCACGGATCGCGATATTACCCGAACCGGCGCTGGCGCTGAACGAGGTACTCGATCAGCGCCGCGTCGAAGCCGACAGAAGTGTCCACACCGAGGTAGTCCACGTTCGCCGCGGTACATTCTTTCTTGATGTACCCGCGGAACTCCTCCACGAACGCGATGTAGTCGTCGCGGATGCCGTTCGCGTCGATTTCTTTGTGTTCGGTCGATTCCACGTCCTCGAAGTCCACCAGCCCCGCGAGTGGGAACTTCGCTTCGAGCACGTCGAGCACGTGGAACACGATCACCTCGTGCCCCGCGTACCGCAGGCGGTACAGGCTCCGGAGCAGGGCGTCCGCCTCGGCCTTCCAGTCGTCGGTGGTGGGCAGTAGGTCACTGAAGAGCATCACGAGGCTCTTGCCCTTAATCATCGACGCGAGCTGAAAGAGGCTCTCCGGGATGTTTGTTTCACCGGTCGCTTTGAGGTTCGCGAGCACAGAGAGAATGGTGCCGAGCTGCGTGCGCTTGCTCTTAGGGGGCACCACGGTGCGGAGTTTCGTGTCGAACGCGACCAGCCCGACGGGGTCCTGCTGGTAGATCATCAGGTACCCGAGCGCGGCCGCGAGGCAGACTGCGTAGTCGAACTTCGTGAGCGTCTCGTCGGCCGCTCCCAGCGCGCTCCAGTCGATCTTCACGCCGGCCTTGCGCGCCTCCGCGGGGCCGTTCCAGTCCATCGACTTCGACAGGTCCATGACGAGGTAGCCCGTCATGTTCGTTTCGGCTTGGTACTTCTTCACGAAGTATTTGCCGGTCTTCGCGTACACGCCCCAGTCGAGCGACTTGAGGTCGTCGCCCGGGTTGTACTTGCGGTGCTCGGAGAACTCGACGGAGAAGCCGTGGTACGGGCTGCTGTGAAGGCCCGTTAGGAACCCCTGCACGATGAACTTCGCGCGCAGGTCGAGCCGCGCGACCTGACGGATCACTTCCGGGCGGAGGTACTTCTCTGCGTTCATGAAGGAGCCGTTTGCTTGTGAACCGTCGGTCGGGCAGGGAACACAGGGCTCCCGCCCTGTGCTACGTCCGCCGGCCCCTCCGGGGCGGAAACACATTCCGGGTATTGGCCTCTGCCTCGAAGGACGCGCCGGCCGTAGTGCCGCGCTCCGTGGCCGTGGTTTGTTGTCTTCGCCCCGGAGGGGCCGTCTGGCGTAGCACAGGGCGGAAGCCCTGTGCTACGCCAGACGCGCCCTAATACTCTTGCACCAGCAACGCGCCGGTCGCGGCGAACCACCCGCGCCCGTCGATCTGGTACACGCCGTCGGTCGCGGCGGCGAGGAACCGGCACGCCTCCTCGAGCACCTGTTCGGAGAGCACCTCGTCGGGCGCGTCCACGGGCTTGCGCAGCGTGACGAGCTGCTTCGTCTGGATCACGCGCTCCATGAGCGGTCCGCTGTTCGGGCTGTAGTCCATCGTTTCCAGTTCGGCCGCGTGTGCGTTGAGGTCGTCGCGCAGGTCGTCCTCTTTGGTAAGGAAGCGCGCGAGCAGAATCGGTGAGCCGCTGGCGAACCGGAGTTCGCCGCTCGTCCAGCCGAGGTCGTCGCCTTTGAAGTGCGGTTCCACCGCGAGCCCGCGCGCGTGCAGGTGCGCGGCGAGTGCGGCGGGGGTGGGTTCAACTTCGGACGCTCCGAACACGCGGTACCACATAAAAGCACTTCACCACAGGTGCGGCGCACGGTAACAGTGCCTTTGTTTTAGCAAGTGGCCCGCGTGCCGGAACCCGTCGGCTCCGCGCACCGGGCGCTGGGCCAACACGCGGTCACTGGCGCGGGGGCAGTTCGACTGGAGGCAGGGGCTGCGTGACGGGCGCAACCGGTGCGGCCGGCACGGGAGCTGGTTGCAACCCCTTCCCCTTTTCGGGCGCGCGGATGACGTGCGTCGTTAGTACCCAAAGCAGTTCGTACACGGGCCTCTCACGAAATTGCGTCAGAGGAAACATAAGCCCGCCTCCAGTGGTGACCACTGTTTGAGGACCCGTTTCTCGGCGTACAGTTCGGAGCACAAGCGTTCCGCTATCCGGGATAATCGCGTTCGACCCAATCGACTGTTCGTTGATAACCGCTGCTTGCTCTTTACCCACCGTCACTGTTCCTCCTGCCACATCTGTGAACAGCGTTTTGATTTCCAGGTGAACGAACCCGTTGGAGGTGATCATCGGAGTGACCTGCATCTTGAATCCCGCTGCCACCGGTATTGTCTTCATCGTGTAGGTCTTGTTCTGACCCTCGGTTACGGCTCGTATTTCAGTCACCACGTCCAGTTTCTGATGAACGCTGGCGGAACCGATTTTCCCGTTTTCCACCTGCATCTGGGACCGGCTTACCACTTCGCAACCCGACTCTGCGCGGAGCAGTGAGGTGAACATCCGCGTCTCGCGCTGGGTTAGTGCGTGAGCGTCGCAGATAACCCCCTGGGTGCGCTCGCTCACCAATCCAATCTGATCGCAAAACCCAACTGGTACGCGGACGCAAGTAGCCTGAATCAGCACCGACGGTTCGGTCTTCGGATCGCGCTTCAGGGCTTCCAGAATCTTCTTTGCCGCGCCCTCGTCGCCTGCCCAATCGAACACCGACTGCGCGCTCGTCGCCGCAGGTACCACGAGGGGAGCAACCGGCGCTGCGCCCCCAGTGCCGGGGACGGGTGCCGCGGGCGCTGGGGCGGGTGGTCCGCCGTCGGCCAGTACCGCGCCGAGTCCGACCAACCCGAGGGCGCCCGTAACGGCGCCGAGCATGAGCTTCCGTGCGAACGTGGTCATCGCCAATCCTTTCGCGAGGGCGACCGGGAGCGCGGCGACTGGCGCCGGTCCCCCGGTCAGGAAGTCGAACACCAGCGCGACCGTGCGCCGGTCCAATCCGTGCGGAACCACCGCGGTCACTTCACCCGCTCCGAGCACCAGCGCACCAGCTACCGCGGGTACCACCCCGCGCCGCTCCAGCCGGCTACGCAGCACTGATTTCGCGCGGTCCAGGCGCCGACGCAGGGTCCGCGCGTCGCGCCCCAATTCCACCGCGGCTTGTTCCTGTGTGTACCCTTGAAGCAGGCACAGAACGACGGGGCCGCGAAGTGTGTCCGGAAGCCGCGTCAGTTCTTCGTCGAGCGCCCGAAACTGATCCGCGAGATCAACGGACGGGTCTTCCCATTCCGTGGGTCGCGTTTCGGCCGCGGCGGTTTCGTAACGCGCTCGGCGCCCGGTTCCGCGGCGCATCTGCCGGGCGACGCGACCCGCGACCCCTGCCAGCCAACCGCCCAGTGCGTTCGAGGCCCGCGCCGCACGCAGTTTGGTGGCGAGAACCAGGAACGTGGCCTGGAACGCATCATCCGCGCCCGCGGAACCGACCAGGCGCCGGCAGATCCGGTACACCACCGGACCGTGGCGCCGCACCAGCTCTGTGAACGCTGACTCGTCGCGTGCGCGCCCGAAGCGGTCGAGTAGCTCGGCGTCGGAGACGGGGACTTCGGCACGCTCGGCGCGCCGGAGAATCGGGAGGAGTGCAGCCATTCGTGGCCCTTCGGCGGGGAATCGTCCCTGATGTGATGTAATGTCCGCTCGGTGAACCCGCAGGACAAGTTTTTTCCGCACCACCGCGCAAATCCGACCACAGAAGTCCGCCAGGGGTTGCGCGTTGCTTCACCCCTGGCTACACGCTGTCGCCCCTAACGGGGCTAAAAATCGTCCTTCTGTCTGATCCGCGTGATCTGCGTTATCCGCGGCTCTTTTGGCTTTTCGCTAGGTCGATGAGCGCGACGCGAGGGCGCCGAGAAGTGTCGAGGAGTTGATCAGAAAGAGACGGGCGAGGGCGACTGGTTCTCAATACATGGCCGGCAAGTGGCTATCGAACTCGTTCACGCGCGTGTGTTCGCCGTAAATCGCGATGAGTTGCGTCAATTCGGCCCGGATGTCGTCCGCTCCGAACGGGAAGATCATGTTCTGATTCAGATTCTGCTTTTCGTCTTCGTCCAGTTCTTCGAGGTCGCGAACGGCGTCGGCCAGTGTTGCCTCCGGGAGCGTCAGGAACCTCACCACCAACCAGTCGTGTAGGTCGTCACTACAGAGATTGGACCTCATTCGCAGTCTCCTTAATCTGCCGCGCGGCAGAATCACATACCGGACTTATCGCTTGGTTGCAGCTCCAAAACCGCAAAACTAGAGCAAACCTTCGGCCGCACTTAAGCAAATTTCGCATCTCTTTGGTGTTGCTCGTGATGCATTCAGGTAGGAATGAAATCTTGTTCTGAATTGGGCACAAATTGCGTTGTGGCGCTGGCGAGATGGACGCTTTTGGGCGGCGGGAGAAGTTCGTGGGCTCGATAATCTGTCAATCGAAAGATCGACTGGCGTCGAAGTGCTGTTTCATTTTGCGCCATCGAGTGCGCAATTTTGTACTGTTGGATGGCTGACGGGCGGACCGCTGGTGTAACGGGTGCTTCCCGCGCCCAAAAGGTTAGTGATTGTTAGCCCGAGTGCCGGTTCCGGCTACAACCACATGCACGTGTGAGACGCAGCTTGCTCGCGCCAGTTGTGTCGCGCCTCTCC
This sequence comes from Gemmata massiliana, assembly GCA_000531095.1. Lineage (GTDB taxonomy): Bacteria > Planctomycetota > Planctomycetia > Gemmatales > Gemmataceae > Gemmata > Gemmata massiliana. The sequence continues at coordinate 246,288 of HG799468.1, forward strand.
CGCTGGTACGATGCGTGCAGCCGTGGAGCCGAGCGATGGCGAACGTTAAATACTTCAAGCGACACCGGATGGAGCTAGGGCTGGGGCACCCGCTCCCGCAAATCGAACTGCCGACCGGGTTTTCATGGGTCGCCTGGGACGATTCGCTTTTGGACCGGCACGCGGAGGTAAAATTCGCGTGCTTTCGCAACGAAACGGACGCGCTCGTATTCCCGAGTCTCGGTTCGCGGACGGGGTGCCGTGACCTGATGGCCGCGATCCGGTACCGCCCGGAGTTCTGCCCGCAGGCGACGTGGTTGCTCTCCGGTCCCGATGGCTTGGCCGGTACCGTGCAGGGGCTGTTCGATGAAAACCGCTTCGGCGGGATTCAGAACTTGGGCGTGGTGCCGGAGTACCGCGGGTTGCGGTTGGGTCGCGCGCTCTTATTGCAGGCACTGGCAGGGTTTCTGTCGGTCGGGGTGCGCCGGGCGTTCCTCGAAGTGACCGCGACCAACGGCCCGGCCGTCCACACGTACCGCACGCTCGGGTTCCGGTCGTGTAAAACGCTCTACCGGGCCGTCGAATTGCCGCACCCGGACACGGTCGGCGTTGGGTTGTGACACCCCCGTTCGTAGAATGGGGACGAGCATTCCGTGCCCGAAGTATCGCGCCCGGGTCGGCGCTTCCAACAGGAACGAATCCGTGGGACAACAGGTACACCAGCACACTTTGCCCAACGGACTGGTGCTGCTGGCGGAGCGCATGGACCACGTGCGCTCGGTGGCGGTCAACTTCCTGATCCCCGCGGGGTCCGCGTTCGACCCGGACGGTCAGTTCGGGATCGCGACCGTTCTGGCCGAGATGCTCACCCGTGGCGCCGGCGACCGGGACAGTCGCGAACTGTCCCTCGCGCTCGACAATTTGGGGGTCGACCGGAGCGAGAGCGCGGGCATCGTGAACATGCGGTTGGGCGGTTCCGCGCTCGCGCGCAACCTCCTGCCGCTCCTCGACATCTACGCCGACATCATTCTCAAACCGCGGCTGCCCGAAGAAGAACTCGAACCGGTGCAGGCGCTCTCGATTCAGGACATCGAGAGCCTCGAAGATTCGCCGCAAGGCAAGGTGATGGTCGAGTTGCACCGGCGCTACTACCCAACGCCGCTCAACAAGGACCGGCGCGGGCGATCCGAAGACATCGAGGGCCTCACCATCGACGCGGTCCGGGCGCACTACCAGAAGTTCGTGCGGCCGAACAAGGCGATCATCGCCGTGGCGGGCAACATCGATTGGGACGCGCTGAAGGCCCGTATCGAGAAACTGTTCGGCGGGTGGGAACCCGGTAACGTGCCGGACGTGGTTCCCCAACCGCACCAGCCGAAGTCCGAACACCTCTTCAAAGATTCGGCCCAAACGCAGATCGCGTTCGCGTACCCGAGCGTACCGATCGGGCACGCCGATTACTTCGCGGCCCGCGCCGCAGAGGGTGTGCTTTCCGGCGGCATGAGTGCGAGACTCTTCACCGAAGTGCGCGAGAAGCGCGGGCTGTGCTACTCCGTCGGCGTGCGGCACGAGTCGTTCCGCGATCGCGGCTCGATGATCGGCTACGCGGGTACCGGACCGGACCGCGCCCAAGAAACGCTCGACGTGACGCTCTCCGAACTGCGCAAGCTCAAGGCCGGCGTGACCGTGGACGAGATCGACCGCGTGAAGGCCGGGCTGAAATCGTCGCTGATTATGGCAGAGGAGTCCACCGGCGCCCGGGCGAGCAGCATCGCGGGCGACTGGTACTTCCTCGGCCGGGTGCGCTCGTTTGATGAGATCCAAGGGGCCATCGACGCGCTGACCCCGGCCGCGGTGATGGGCCACCTGGAGCGCCACCCGGTCCGCGACGTAGCTCTCGTGACCCTTGGTAAGAACCCGTTAACTATTTCTGCGTGAGACCGTGATGACGACCGACCGAGCTCAGTCCGTAGTGGCCGAAGCCGACGAAGTGACCGCGCCCATCGTGTTCCTCTACTTGGGCGGCGTGCTCACGTGGTTGGCCGTGGTGCTTTCTTGGGTGTACTTCTTCCGTGGGTACGCCTGAGAATACGTGAACCCCGCCCGCAAGGGCGGCGGGTAGCAGTCCTACACCCACCGCCCTTGCGGGCGGGGTTCACTCGCGCCGTTTCGAGTTTCGGATTTAGTCCCATTCGAGTTTACCCCGCAGGGTCGCTATGCCCTTTCACTCGCACCGCCTCCCGAACGGGTTGCAGATCATCGGCGAAACCAGCCCCTCGGCGCGGTCCGTTGCGGTCGGGTTCTTCGTTCGCACCGGCGCCCGGGACGAAACCCCGGCCGAGGCCGGCGTGTCGCACTTCCTCGAACACATGATGTTCAAGGGCACCGCGCGCCGGACCGCGGAGCAGGTGAACCTCGACTTCGACCGGATCGGGGCCAACAACAACGCCTCGACCAGCGAGGAGAACACCGTTTACTACGCCGCGGTGCTGCCCGAGTACCTGCCGAAAGTGGTAGACGTGCTCGCGGACATGCTGCGCCCGAGCTTGCGCCAGGACGACTTCGACACCGAGAAGAAGGTGATTCTCGAAGAGATCAAGTTGTACGACGACCAACCGGACTCGGTGATGTCCGATCACGCCCGGCGCATCTACTACAAGTCGCACCCGCTCGGGAACTCGGTCCTGGGTACGCTGGAGAGCGTCGGTGCGCTCACACGCGACCAGATGTACGCCTACTTCTCGCGCCGGTACGCGGCGAACAACATCGTCGCGTCCGCGGCCGGGAACTTCGACTGGGACGAGTTCGTCAAGTTGATCTCGGATGCGTGTTCGACGTGGAACACAGACATCGTGGGCCGGGAAAACCGCACCGAGTGGACCGATGCACCCGGTGGGCTCCACGTGCTGACGCGCGAGAAGGTCCAGCAGGAGTACGCACTGTTCGTCGGCAACGGTCCGCCGGCCGACTCGAAGATGCGCTACGCGGCCGACACGGTGGCGCTGGCCGTAGGCGACTACAGCGGGAGCCGCTTGTACTGGGAACTCGTTGACCCCGGCCACGCGGAGTCGGCCGACTTCGGGTACGCCGAGAACGACGGGAGCGGCGCGATCTTCGTGTCGCTGACGTGCGAGCCGGACAACACGACCGAGAACCTCGCCCGTATCGAGAAGATCCTGAAGGACGTTCAGCGCGACGGCATCACCGACGCGGAACTGCAACAGGCGAAGAACAAGATCCTGTCGCGCGTGGTGCGCCGGAGCGAGCGCCCGATGGGGCGGATGATGGCGATTGCGTCCATGTGGACGTACACGGGCGAGTACCGCGACGTGGACACCGAACTGGCGAACTTCGACGCGGTCACGCAGAAGGACATCCGCGCGTACCTGGACGCCTACCCGATCGACCGGAATACGGTGGTCGCGTTCGGCCCGATGAAGGAACTGAACGGGACCGCGGGTAAGGTTGTGTAATTCCTGGGACCGCGGGCGTCTCGCCCGCAGCTCCCAAATCGAAGCGTGCTCCAAAGTATCGGAGCACGCGGCCGTATGGTACGACTGCCAGATTTAAAGAACGAAGCACGAAACATTCCGGCGGGTATTCGAGCCCAAATAAGCCCAGACACACGCAACGCGATCGGGGACGTGGAGCAGCGGGCGAGACGCCCGCGGTCCCAGGTTTCAGAACTCAAGCCAGTACTTCTTTGACCACCTTGCCGTGAACGTCGGTGAGGCGGAAATCGCGCCCGGCGTAGCGGTACGTGAACTTCTCGTGGTCGAACCCGAGCAGGTGGAGCATGGTCGCGTGCAGGTCGTGGACGTGAATCGGCTTCTCCACGGCCTTGAAGCCGAACTCGTCGGTCGCGCCGATCGCCTGCCCGCCCTTCACCCCGCCGCCGGCCAGCCACACCGAGAAACCCCAGTGGTTGTGGTCGCGGCCGTTGACCTTGCCCTGGTTCGAGCCTGGTGTGGGTAGCTCGACCACCGGCGTGCGCCCGAACTCACCGCCCCACAGGATGAGCGTTTCCTCGAACAGCCCGAGGCGCTTGAGGTCGGAGATCAGCGCGGCGATGGCCTTATCGACCTGGCCCGCGAGCCGGCGGTGCTCTTTCTCCAAGTCGTCGTGGCTGTCCCACGGCTGTACCGGTCCGTGGCTCACCTGCACGAACCGCACCCCGCGCTCGATGAGGCGCCGGGCGAGTAGCAGGCTGCGGGCCTGTTCCCCGGGGCCGTAGGCTTCGAGGACGTGCTTGGGTTCTTTGGTGACATCGAACGCCTCGCCCGCTTCGGTCTGCATGCGCGCGGCCAGCTCGAACGACTGGATGCGGGCTTCGAGTTGCGGGTCGTTGGGGCGCGCGGACTGGTGCATCCCGTTGAGCCGCGCGAGCAGGTCGAGTTGCTTCCGCTGGTCGGTCTTCGAGGTCACCTTGTTCTTCACGTACTCGACGAGTTTCTCCACGTCGGTGTGCTTGGAATCGACGTAGGTGCCTTGGAACACGCCGGGGAGGAACCCGGACTGCCAGTTCTGGTTCTCCTGGAGCGGGTACCCGTTCGGGCACATCGCGACGAATCCCGGCAGGTTCTGGTTCTCGGTGCCGAGGCCGTAGGTGACCCACGATCCCATGCTGGGCCGGATCTGACGCGGCTCGCCGCAATTCATCAGGAGGAACGACGGCTCGTGGTTCGGCACGTCCGCGTGCATCGAGCGGATGACGCAGATGTCGTCGGCGTGCTTCGCGGTGTTCGCGAAGATCTCGCTAATTTCGAGCCCGCTCTTGCCGTACTTCTGGAACTTGAACGGCGACGGGAACGCGGCGCCCGTTCGGCGCTCGGTCCGCAGGTTCGTGGTGGGTAGAGTCTTACCCGCGTACTTGTCCAGCGCGGGCTTCGGGTCGAAGGTGTCGACCTGCGACGGCCCGCCGTTGGCGAAGATGTGGATGACGCGCTTCGCCTTCGCGGGGAACGGCGGTTTCTTCGGTGCCAGCGGGTTGAGGCCGTCGGCCGCGTTCGCGTGCGACGCGAGGAACCCGGCGTCGCCCATGAGCTGCGTGAGGCCGAGCAACCCCATACCGACCCCGGCGCGGGTCAGCAGTTCGCGACGGGACATTGCGGACGGGAACATGGTCACATCTCCGGGCGAACGGCCGGCGTGAGCCGGCTGGTTGGGAGGGTCGGTCCGAACGCCGCAATAGGTGGGCGGCGCAAATGGATGGTTTACAGGTGGTAGAACACCAACTGGCGAACTTCGACGCGGCTCACGCCGGCCGTTCGCCTTAATCCACGAACGCAAACTCGTTGCTCAAGAGCAGCACTTGGGCCAGTTGCGGCCAGCTTCCGAACGCGCTCTTGGTGTCGTCGCCGGTCACGAATTCGAGCGCGAGTGCGACTTCCTCGGTCGTCGGGTTGCGGCTCAGCGCGACGCGGTACAGCGCCTTCACTTTCTCCTCTGGCGTCTTCGCGTCGGCGATCTCTTTGCGTGTCGCGAGCGACTTTGCTTGTTCCTGCACGAACGGGCTGTTGAGCAGGAACAGCGCCTGTTGCGGAACGGTGGTCTGGAACCGCTGCGGGCTGTGGGTGTCCGGGCTGGCGAAGTCGAACGCGCGGAACGTGCCCGGCATGTTCGTGCGGTCGATCAGCCCGTACACGGTGCGGCGCGTCGAGAACGGCGCCTTGAACAGGTCGATCGGCTTCCCGCCTTGCGCGAGATCGAGCCGACCGGACGCGGCGACCAGCGAGTCGCGCAGGCCCTCGAAGTCGAGCCGGCGCCGGTTCTGGTGCGAGAGCAGACGGTTCTCGGGATCGAGCTTGTACAGGTCGCCCGATACCGCGCTCGACTGCTGGTACGTGGACGAGAGCATGATCCGCTTGTGGAGCCGCTTCACGCTCCAACTGTCTTTTGTGAACCCGCTGGCGAGCCAGTCGAGCAGTTCCGGTTGGACCGGCGGGTCGGACCGCACACCGAAGTCGGACGGCGTGCGCACGAGACCCTGTCCGAAGTGCCCGAGCCACACGCGGTTCACCATCACGCGCGCGGTGAGCGGGTTCTCGGGGCTGGCGATGGTCTTCGCGAGTTCGAGCCGGCCGCTGCCCTGCGTGAACGGTTTGCGGTTCACACCGGTTACGATTTCGGGCGCCTGGCGCGGCACTTGGGGACCGCGGTTCCCCGGGTTCCCTCGAAGGAACACCACCGGTTGGGTAGGCTGCGCGTTCTCCTTCAGAACGTGAGCACGAGGCGGGGCGTGCGGATTCGCGGCCTTGAACGCATCGATCTTCTTGCGGATCGCGGCCAGTGCGTCGCGGTCGAGGCGGTTCTGGAGCTTGTCCGCGTCCGCGAGCGGGATGTCGAGCGGTCCGCCCGCGTTCCAAACTTTGAATGCCTCGGCTTGTTCTTTCGTGAGTTCGCCCGGGGGCAGAGGCGCGCCAACGATCTTTGCGAAGGCGTCCACTGCGGCCTTCAGCGTCTTCGGCTTCGCGTCCGTTAGCGCTTTTAGCACGAGGGCGTTCGTGTCCTTCGAGAGCGCACCGAGCGCCTTTGCCTCGAAGTCTTTCTCTGGAACTGCCACGAGCTGGAGCAGCGGCGCGTAAACCGGCGACTTGGCCTTCCACTCGGCCTCGAGGAACGTGCGCCAGCGATCGAACACGTGCCGCGTTAGGTCGCGCTGGCGCAAGGCGCCTTGCACTTCCATGTTCGACTTGCCGCGCATGTCCAACACCGCTCGGAGGTATTCGGCGACCGCGGCCGGTTCGCGGAGCTTCTTGAGCGTGGCCGTGTGGCGCTTAGCGATATCCGCTTTAAAATCGGCTTCGCGCTTTTCGAGTTCCTGTTCGTAGGCGATCACCTCGGGTGTGCGCTTCACTTCGCCGATCAATGGCGGCTCGGCCGGTTCGTTGGTGCTCGCGAACACGCCGTAGAGCGAGTAGTAGTCCTTCGTGGGGATCGGGTCGTACTTGTGGTCGTGGCACCGGGCACAGGTCACGGTGAGACCCATGAACCCCCGCGTCACAACGTCGATGCGGTCGTCGATGATGTCTTCTTGGACGTTGAGGAAGCGCCGACCGAGCGTCAGGAAACCCATCGCCGCGAGCGCGCGGTTGTCATCACCGAGCGGCAGCAGGTCGGCCGCGATCTGCTCGGTGACGAACCGGTCGTAAGGCTTGTCTTCGTTGAAACTGCGGATCACATAGTCGCGGTAGGTGTAGGAGTACGCGAAGGACCGCTCTTGCGTGAGGACGTAGCCCTTTGAGTCGGCGTAGCGGGCGATGTCGAGCCAGTACCGCCCCCACCGTTCGCCGTAGGCCGGTGACGCGAGCAACTTGTCGATCAGTTTCTCCCAGGCGTTCGGCACTTCGTCCTTCACGAACGCTTCCACGTCCTCGGCGGTCGGGGGAAGTCCGATCAGGTCGAAGTACGCGCGGCGGATCAGCGTGCGCTTGTCGGCACGCGGCGCGAGTGCCAGCCCCTTTTCGGTTAGTTTCGCGGTCACAAACGCATCGATCGGGTTTACGATCGGCGATTTGGGGTTCGCGATGGTCGGAACCGCGGGTTCCTTCACGGGTTGGAAGGCCCAGTGCTTCTTCGGGTCGGTGGTCGGTTCTTTGGCAATGTCGGCGGGGACCGGGGCGCCGGCTTTCACCCACTCCACGAGCACCGCGATCGCGTCGGCCGGGAGCGGTGCCTTGGGCGGCATCGCTTGTTCGTTTTCGCGCCGCACGGACTTGATGAGCCGGCTCTTGGCCGGGTCGCCGGGCACGATAACGGGACCGTCGTCGGCCCCGGTCTTGATGCCGGCAGACGTATCGAGGCGCAGCCCGGCACTCTGTTTCTTCGTGCCGTGGCACGAATAGCAGTGGTCGGCCAGCACCGGCCGCACCTTCGTCTCGAAGAATTCGAGTTGGGCCGCGGTCGGTTTCGGAGCGGGGTCAGCGGCACGGGCGGGAACGGCACACGAAACGGCACACAGCGCGAGAAGCAACCGCATCGGTCGGCCTCGGTCTATTGGCGGGAGCGGCGGGGAGGGCAGGTAGGACGATACCATTTTACTCTACGTCACCCAACAGGGCGAACATGAAATACGGTTCACTATCCGGAAGAGATTGCGCAACCTCCCCTGTTTCTCATTGTTTGGGGCGCAAAACTCGGCTACTGTGGCGGATACGAACGTTTCGGCCCCTCCCACCGGAAGAGGTTCCCGCCAGTGATCCGGTTAGACGCTGACCGCCCCGCTACGTTCTGTGACGGCCTCTCGCGACGGGACTTTTTACACGCCGGCGCGATCGCCCCGCTCGGCCTGACGCTACCCGAACTGCAACGCGCGAAAGCCGCGAACGGCAAAGACGCCGACGTGAACTGCATCATGCTGTTCCTCGTCGGCGGGCCGAGCCAGCTCGATACGTGGGACATGAAGCCGAACGCGCCGGCGGAAGTGCGCGGGCCGTTCAAGCCCGTTCAGACGAACGCGGTGGGGATGCAGATCAGTGAGATCTTCCCCAAAATGGCGAAGCACGCCGACAAGTTCTCCCTGATCCGGAGCGTGTACCACACGGCGACCGCGGTCCACGACACCGGTCACCAGATGATGCAAACGGGCCGGCTCTTTACCGGCGGCGTGGAGCACCCCCACATCGGTTGCGCGCTCGGCTACCTGAAGGGGGGCCGCGGGGAGCTTCCCGCACACGTCCTGTTGCCCAAACCCATCGGGCGCACCGGCGGGAACTTGCCGCACGGTCACACGGCCGGCTATCTCGGTAAGCCCCACGACCCGTTCATCCTGAACGCGGATCCGAACGCGCCCGGCTTCAAGGTGCCGGACCTGCTCCCGCCCGAATACGTTTCTGCGATTCGGGCCGAGCGCCGGCAGAAGCTGCGGGACGCGGTCGACGGCGCAACGGAGGTGTTCGAGAAGAACGCACAGTCCAAGCAACTCGACGACAACTTCAAGCTCGCGTACAAGCTGATGTCGAGCGAGAAGGCCCGAAACGCCTTCGCACTGGAGAAGGAACCCGAGAAGACGAAGGACCGCTACGGGCGCACGCGCTTCGGGCAGTCGTGTCTGATGGCCCGGCGCCTCATCGAGGCCGGAGTGCGGTTCGTCACGGTGAACATGTTCGAGACGGTGTTCGATGAAGTGACGTGGGACATCCACGGCTCGAAGCCGTTCACGGACATCGTGCAGATGTCGAAGGAGGTCGCCCCGAACTTCGACGCCGCGTACACGGCGCTACTCGAAGACTTGAGTGAGCGTGGGCTGCTCTCGAACACGATGGTTGTGGCGCTGGGCGAGTTCGGGCGCACCCCGAAGGTGAACCCGGCCGGCGGGCGCGACCACCACCCGGGGGCGTGGTCGATCGTCATCGGCGGCGGGCCGCTGAAGGGCGGCGTGGTGGTCGGTGAGACGGACGAACTCGGTTACGCCCCGAAATCGCGCCCGGTCACCCCGGGTGAGGTCGCGGCGACGCTCTACAAGGGATTGGGACTCGATCCGCACAAGGAACTCCCCGGCCCGCAGAACCGGCCGATGCCGATGGTCGACTACGGCCTGAAGCCGATCAACGAGCTGTTTTGAGCGGGAGCCGTGAATGTACTTGTTCGCCCTGGCTCCTGAAACGAGCGATTTCCTCACGGTGTGGGGCTTCATCGTTGGCGTGGTAGGATTAGTTGTTGGCGTCGCAGGTTTTTGGATCGCGATCGTCCAAATTCGTGAGGCCCGAAAAGAGGCAAGGAAGGGTAAAGAGGCGGCAGAAGCAGCGCGTGATGCGGCGAATAAAACCCTGACAGAAAGTAAAGAGGCATTTGAGCGGTTCGTTGCGGCGCATGCCGGGCGTCTTTTGTCAGAACTACAAGCGGTCGTTACGGATAGCGATTGGAAGTTAGCGGAACTACGCGCGAGAGATTTAGCCGAAATTCTTGCTACCCTGCCCTCCACTGGAAGCGCCGCAACAGATGGTAACATGATGGAACTAGTGAGCAGGTTGCGAGAGTTCGGCCACACATTCTCTGAAATGACCGGAAAGAAAACTGCGAAACTCCCTCCGAAACTTTTGAGAGATAAGTGGATACCATTGTTGCTCTCGCTCCACGCACGGTTGGATCAATTACGAGCGCCATTCCGAGAGATGAGTCATGGTCAAATCGGTTCCGACAATTCCGTTGCAGAAATTCCGAGAACTCGTGCGGGGACTGCTGGAGCGGACGAAGCTCAGTCAGGTGAATTGGGTTAGACGAACTCCCCGAGTAGGAACGGCTGAAACCTCCTATGAGGTGATTTTGCCTCAATCGCGGGTGGTGCTCACTTACACAATCCCGCGCGCCGAATCTGATTATCTCTCGTTTCAATTACAGAACGCAAATAGCATCCCTGTAGACACGTGGTCGGTGACAGAGCCCGATTGGGGAACTCCGGAAGACCCGAATGACCCTGATGAGGTCGATCCGGATGGTGATTGGAAACTGCTCAACACACTATTTCAAGAGGTTCAGCGGCATGTAACGGGTTGGGACAAAGTAGTGAATGATATCGAGCAGGCGTTGTCCGCTCAGGGACCGATTGGCAGAACACCTCGTCCATAGGGATCGATCACGAGTAATCGTTATTGGGTATTCGATATGCGGTTCCTCCTCCCCGCTCTCGCTTCTCTGCTGTGCCTTTCGCCGATTGCTTCGGCGGCGGACCTGCGCGTGTTCCCGTCCGAGGTCGTGCTCGGTGGGCCGAACCGGACGCAGCAACTGTTCGTCATCGAAGAAGAGGGCGCGCGGGCCGTGCGCGACGTGACCGCACTGGTCCGGTATGCCTCGACTCAAGCCCCGATCGGCTCCGCCGTCAAAGTGGACGCGAAGGGACTCGTCACTGCCGTGAGTGGCGGCGAGTCTGTTATCACGATCACCTACGGGGACAGACGGGTCAACGTGACCTGCAAGGTGGGCGCTGACGTTCCCAGCACGCCGAACTTTCGCAATCACATTATTCCGATACTCACGCGGACCGGGTGCAACGCGGGCGCCTGCCACGGCGCGCTCGCGGGCAAGGGCGGGATGAAGCTGTCGCTCCGCGGGTACGACCCGGAAACCGACTGGTTCGTGCTCACGCGGCAGGCGCTCGCCCGGCGCGTCGATCTCACCAAACCGGCCGACAGCCTGTTGCTGAAGAAGGCCGTGCGCGGAGTGCCCCACAGCGGAGGCGAGCGCTTCACGGAAGAGTCGGTCCACTACAAGACGCTGCTCGCGTGGCTCCAGGCCGGTGCGCCCGGTCCCAAACCCACCGACGCGGAACTCGAGCGCCTCGAAGTGTTCCCGCCCGCGATTCTCGTGAAGCCCGGTGGCCCCAAGATCAACTTCCAGGTTCGGGTGCGGGCGATCTATTCCGACGGCGCCAGCGAGGACGTAACCAATCTGGCGCGGTTCGGATCGAGCGAGGAACTCGTGGCCCGCGTTGCGGAAGACGGACTCGTCACGCCGGTGGGGAACGGCGAAGCGGCGGTCACGGTCGGGTTCGGTACGAAGGTCGCCACGCTCACGATTACCGCGCCGTACCCCAGCGAGCTCAAGTCCGGCACGTCCGCAAAGCAGAACAACTTCGTTGATGAGCACGTGAACCAGAAGTTACAACTTCTGCGCCTCCCGGCATCGGAACCGTGTACCGACGCGGAGTTCATCCGCCGCGTGTACCTCGATTCGTGTGGCATCCTGCCCACGGCCGACGAGGTCGCGTCGTTCCTGAAGGACACGGACGCGAAGAAGCGCGCGAAGCTCGTCGACAAACTGCTCGACCACCCCGCGTTCGTCGATTACTGGGCGCACAAGTGGTCCGATTTGTTGCTCGTTTCGACCCGCAAATTGCCGCAACCCGCGATGTGGGCCTTCTACCGATCGGTGCGGCAGAGCGTCGCGGACAACAAGCCGTGGGACAGGTTCGCACGCGACGTCCTCACGGCCAGCGGGAGTTCACTCACCAACGGCGGCGGGAACTACTTCGTGCTCCACAAGGACGTGAGCGCGCTGGCCGAATCGACCTCGATCACGTTCCTCGGCACGTCCATCGGTTGTGCGAAGTGTCACAACCACCCGCTGGAGAAATGGACCCAGGACCAGTATTGGGCCTTCGCGAACCTGTTCGCCCGCGTGGGGCTGAAGAACGGCGATCGCGGGGGCGAAGTACTCGTGCAGAGCCAGACAGAAGGCGATGCGCTACACCTTCGCAAGGGCGTCGCGATGTCCCCCACGCCCCTTGACGGCAAGCCGCTCCCCGCGGACTCGCCCATCGATCGTCGGGCGTACTTCACCGACTGGCTCACGGCGCCGACCAATCCGTACTTCGCGAAATCGCTCGTGAACCGCGTCTGGAAGAACTACATGGGGCGCGGGCTGGTGGAAGCCGAAGACGACCTGCGCGAAACGAACCCGCCGAGCAACGCGGCGCTGTTCACCGCGCTCGCGGACGACTTCGTGAAGAACAAGTACGACGTCAAGCACCTCATGCGCACGATCCTGAACTCGGCCGCGTACCAGCGCTCGTCGAAGCCGCTGAAGGAGAACGCCGCGGACGACCGCTTTTACTCGCGCTATCTGGTGCGGCGGTTGCCGGGCGAGGTGATCCTCGATGCGTACTCCGACCTCACCGGGGTGGCGACGCCGTTCGACAAGATCACGTCGGCCGCGGGCGACGCGACTTCGCCCATTGCGACCTACCCGCGCGGCACGCGGGCGATCCAGGTGCCGGACTCGCTCGCCACGTCGCAGTTCCTCGACGCCTTCGGGCGCGCGGAGCGCGTCCAGACGTGTGCGTGCGAGCGCACCTCCGACGCCAGCGTCACGCAGGCCCTTCACCTGAATAACGGTTACACCCTCAACGACAAACTGCGCGACCCGAATTCCGTCGTTACCAAGTGGATCGCGGAGAAGCTCAAGGACGAGGAAATTGTGGACCGCGTGTTCCTGGCCGGACTGAGCCGGAAGCCGACCGCGGCCGAACAGAAGAAGTTTTTGGACATTCTCGCGGACGGATCGAAGGACGGGGCACAATCTCGTCGCGAGACGATCGAAGACTTCGTATGGGCGGTCCTGACGGGCCGTGAGTTCCTGTTCAACCATTGAGCCGCCGACCGGTTGCGCCGGTCACGAAAGCTACGGTGACGCCCGATGGACCCGCTTAACCCGAACGCGACGCCCGAAAATACACCCCCGGTTGTACCGGGCGCACTGCCGCTCCAACCGAGGCCGTGGGACAAACCACAACCCCAGCCCAACCCGCCGGCGGCCAGTGGAAACAGCGCCTTTGTTGATGGCGTGGCTGTGACCGGTGATATCGCGAGTACGGGTGCCAACCTTGTCGGTTTTGCGGCCGAAGTGACGAGCGGCGCGATCGACCTCGCGGGCAGTGCGGCGGGAGCCGTCGGTGAGGTTGCGGGGGCGGCGCTCGAAGGCGCGGGCGAAGTGGCTGGAGCCGCCCTCGAAGGCGCCGGCGGGTGCGCGGACGGTTGCGCCGGGTGCTCGCTCGCGATACTGTTCTTGTTATTTGCCACGGCCGGCACCGCGATGGCCCTGTTCCACTGATTCACTCCTCGGACAGACCTCTCATGGCTCGACTGCTTTCGCTGGTGCTCCTCTTCTCCCCCGCGATTGCGACGGCCGCACCGCCCGTCACCGCGGTCGCGTACTCCCCGAAAGGGGAATATGTCGCGTTCGGAACGCCCGGCGAAGTGCGCGTGTTCAACGTGCTCGGAACACAAATCGGTGCGCCCGTCACCGTTACGGGGCGTGTCACGGCCCTCACGTTCCACCCGCAGGGGCGCTGGCTCGCGATCGCGCACGGGGACGCCGGCAAGAACGGCGTCGTGTCTCTTCAGCCAGTAGGAGAATCGGGCGAAAAGGGGCCGATCACCATCAACGCGCACCGCGACGCGATTTACACGATGGCTTTCTCGCCGGACGGGAAGCAACTCGCGACCGCGGGGTACGATCGCGTTGTTCACCTCTGGAACGTGAACGATAAGGAGGCCAAACCTGCTCCGCGCCTCACCCTCAAGGACCACAGCGACGCGGTGTACGGTGTCGCGTTCCACCCGGACGGGAAGTTGCTCGCATCCGTCAGTGCGGACCGCGCCGTGAAGGTGTGGGAGGTCGCGACCGGCAAGCGGCTGTACACGCTCGGCGACGCGACCGACTGGCTGTACACAGTCGCCTGGAGCCCGGACAAGAAGCACCTCGCCGCAGCCGGCGTGGATAAGAGCGTCCGGGTATGGGCCGTCGATACCGAGGGCGCAAAGCTGGTTCATGCGGCGTTCGCACACGAGAGCGCAGTGTGGCGGATCGCGTATTCGGGTGACGGCTCGCGGCTTTACTCTGTTGGCGAAGACAAAGTCATCAAGGCGTGGAACACGGCGAAGTTGACGGAAGCGAAAGTCTTCGACGCTCAGCCCGATACGGTTCTGGATCTCGCACTGCGGCCGGACGGGAAGCAACTCGCGCTCGCGCGCTTCGACGGCGCGGGCGCGTTACTCGATGTCGCGAACGGCAAGGCTACGGCTCAACTGCTCCCCACAGTGCCCACCAAACCGGTGCCGCCCAAAGTGGCGCGAATTGCGCCCTCCGGCGGTGTGCGCGGGGCAACCACGCGCGTAACGATTAGTGGGGCCGGGCTCGATTGGGTGAAGACCGTCACTTCCACCACGCCCGAAATCACCGCGAAAATCGACCCGGCGCAGCGCAGCGCGACCGCACTCGAAGTGGACGTCACGATCAGCGCCGCGGTTCGTATTGGGGCCGCACAATTCACGCTCGACGGCGACGGAGGGAAGTCCGCGCCGGTCGCGTTCGCGGTCGATTACTTCGCCGCGGTCGCCGAAGCCGGCATCACGGATTCCGCGCGCAACGCGATGGCCGTGAAACAAAACACGACCGTCGCGGGAGTGGTAGACCGCGAAGGGGACATGGACTACTACCGCTTCACGGCCGCGGTCGGCGATCAGATCGGCGTGCAAGTGCTCGCGCCCGAACTCGGCTCGAAACTCAACCCGGTTATTGTGCTCACCGACGAAGCCGGGGGCGTTCTCGCGGAGGGCACAGCGGCCCTCGGGTTCGTTGCGCACAACGCGGGCACCTACGCGATCGGCGTCCGCGACCGTGATTTCCGCGGTGGCGGCGATTTCACTTACCGGCTCCACATTGGCGCGATCCCGGTCGTGACGGGCGTGTTCCCGCTCGCCGCACCACGCGGGCGCACGACGAGCGTTCACGTTTCCGGTGTGAACCTCGGGGCGCCGAGCGGTGTGACGACGAAGGTTACTGTCCCAGCCGAGGCGATCCCCGGTGCGAAAGTCCCGGTACCGCTTTCGGGCGCTGCGATGCAGGCCGTGGGTAAAGCTGAAGTGACCGTGGCCGAGTTCTCAGCGGTCGTCCTCAATCCGACCGCTGGGGCCGACATTCGCGTGCCCGGTTCCGCGGATGGTATCCTCACGAAGCCGAACGAGGCCCAGACCACGCGGTTTGAAGCACGAAAGGGCGAGCGGCTCGTCGTGGAAGTGCTGGCGCGGCGCGCGGGTTCGCCCGTCGATCCGGTGATCGAGATTTTGGACGCGGCCGGTAAACCGGTTCCGCTCGGTGTGCTGCGTGCGACCGCGAAAACGAGCGTCACGTTCCGCGACCACGACTCGTCGAGCACCGGCATCCGGCTCGACGCCTGGAACGAACTCGCGATCGACGATTACCTCTACGTGAACGGCGAGGTGATGCGCATTCTCGCGCTCCCGAAGGGACCGGACGACGATTGCCAGTTCTACCAGACCGGCGGTCAGCGAGTCGCGTTTCACGGCACAACGCCGACGCACCACAGCCTCGGCTTGCCCATGTACAAGGTCGAACTGCACCCGCCTGGCAAGACGTTCCCGCCGAACGGCCTCCCGTTGTTCCCGCTCACCTACCGCAATGATGACGGCGGGTCGGGATACGGCAAGGACAGCCGATTGTTCTTTGACGTGCCCGCGGACGGCAGCTATCAGGTTCGCGTGACGGACGCACGCGGGTCGGCGGGGCCGAATCACGCTTACCGCGTCACCGTGCGCCACCCCAAGCCCGATTTCGCCGTGAGCTTCAACCCGACCGCCCCGAGCGTGTGGAAAGGTGGTGCGATCCCGGTCAACGTGAGCGTTACGCGGTTCGACGGCTTCGACGGTCCCGTGCATGTCAAACTCGCCGGGATTCCCGACGGAATGTGGGCGCCGGAAACGTTCGTTGAAGCCGGTGCGAACGCCACGACGTTCGCCCTCTACGCGAACGCGGACGCGACCATCCCCGCGGACGCCAAACTCAAACTGATCGCGCGCGCGACGATCGGCGGGAAAGAAGTGACGCGCGAGGTCGCGGGCGGGTTGCCAAAGATTGCAGCGGTGGGCGACATCGTGACGACCGTGCGCGAACAGACGATCGCGATCCAGCCCGGTAAGGAGACACGATTCACGGTGGACATCGCGCGCCAGGGAAAGTTCGCCGGGCGCGTGCCGATCGACGTGCAGGGGCTGCCGCACGGCGTCCGCGTGCTGAACATCGGTCTGAACGGCATCCTCATCACCGAGCGCGACACGAGCCGCGAAGTGGTGCTCTACGCGGAACCGTGGGTGAAGCCGATGGAGCACCCCATTGTGGTGCTCGCCCGCCGCGAGGGAACGGGGGCCGAACACGCCGCGAAGTCGCTGCTGTTGAAGGTGAAGTAACCAGCGCTATTTAAGGCGAACTCGGTGATTCGATTCGAGTCCAGGTCACGAAGGGGGAGACGAGTGCCGGTCCTTCCAGCCGGAACTGATCCGGCCCGTCCCAGGTCATAGTGTACTCCAAAACGCGGGCCTTTTTGCGGGTGAAGAACCGGCGCAGCGAGGGATCGGTGTCCGCGGGAGTTGCGTGGATCTCGTGGAACCGTTCGCCCGCGACGCGCCAGCGGCCGAACGGATGATCGGACAAAACCTCCCCGGTGTCACGGTTTCGGGCCAACATGTACATTGTCCCGTCGGCGCGCAGGCTTATTTCAACAATCATTTCAGGCGGCGTGATTTCCGATCGGACGTTCCACGTGCCGACAAATCGCGTGTCGGCAGTCGATTGCCCGAACCACCACCAGCCACCCGCAACGGCCGCAATCAGGTACGCGACCAGTCCGAGCACCCTCCACGAGCGCCGCGAAACCGCTTTGAGTGACTTGAGCATTCTGCGGCCCTCGTCGCGTGAGGTGTTGGGTAATCATCGCATTACGAGCTTCACCCACCGCCCTTGCGGGCGGGGTTCACCCGCTACTGAGGTCGGCGAGATGCCAGTACGGGCGCACGGCTTCGTGGCTGTACTGGCGAACCCCGCCCGCAAGGGCGGTGGGTGAAGCTCGTAGCGCCGTGGTGCGCCACCGTGCCCGGGAAACTGACGACGAGAGCCGCTTGGTATTCCAGGAGAAAAGTCGCGTCAGTTCTCGATGGGACGTGCCGCCCGGCTCGGCGCCACCTGCCGGACCACTTCGGATAGGAACTCGTTAACGGTCGTGGCGCTGAACAGCGTCAGTGCGTGCCCGCCGATCGGGACGACGACATCGGGCCGCGTGAGCGCGACCGGTAGCGTTCGGTCGTTGGCGCCGTGAATCTGGAACACGCGGACCCGTCGGCTTGCAGGTCGGGCGCGCCAGTGCGTCACCGCACACATCGCCCACCGGACGAACGCAGCTTCGGGTTGCGACAGTCGGCGCAACCGCCGGATCGTGCCACCGGACAGAAACCGGCGACCCCATCGAGCGATCAACCCTGCAAGTGTCCCGAGCCGGTCCGGACCGAGGAGCGTGACCGGCCACAGGAGGCGCCACCGGAGCGGGAGTTCGATCGGGGACCGGACGCTCCCGATTAAGACACACTCGCGGGCGCGGAGGTGGACCGCCATTTCCAGCGCGACAATGCCGCCGAACGACGCTCCGCCGATGAGGTACGGACGGTCGGGTTCGATCAACCGGGCCATTCGCGCTGCGTAATTGCGAAGCGATTCACCGGGCCGCGCTTCGATCCACGGCAGTACGTGCAAATCAGGGAAATGTGCCAACTGAGGGCCGAATAGTCGTTCGTCGGCAGCCATGCCCGAGAGCAGTACGATGGGCACGCGGGCCGCTTCAGGATCGCTCTGGCTCACGAGACTTCCCGCACCACGCGGCACGGGTTCCCGACCGCGATCACGCCCGCGGGGATGTGGCCCGTCACCACGCTACCGGCGCCGATAACCGTGCGATCGCCGATGGTCGCGCCCGGGCAGATGATCGCCCCACCTCCGATCCACACGTCCGAACCGATCGTCACCGGTTTCCCGAACTCGCGGGTCTTCCGCAGTTCGGCGTCTAATGGGTGCGTGGCGGCGTAGATTTGGACCGCCGGGCCGACCAGCGTGCGTGCGCCGATGCGGATCTCGCACACGTCCAGCAGCACGCAGTTGAAGTTGAAGTAGACCTTCTCGCCGAGGTGGATGTTGCCGCCGTAATCGCAGTAGAACGGCGGCTGGAGCCAGACCGTGTCGCCGCCCGAACCGAGCAGCTCGCGGAGCACGCGCCGGCGCACGGCCTCGTCCGCTTCGCGCGTCGCGTTCAGGTCCGCGATCAGGTCGCGGGCACGCACGCGGAGGCGCGCGAGTTCTGCGTCGAGCGGGTCATACAGTTCGCCCGCGAGCATTTTCTCACGTCCGGTGCGCATCGTTCACCTTTGCGATGCCCTTTCTTCCCCGAATCGCCGCAACGAGATCGGCGTTCGTGCGGATGTCCGCGTCGAAGTCCGTGCAGCAGCACCCGACGGTGTAGGGCTGGTGCGAATCACTGTTCCCCAACTGGGCGAAGTGGGGGTACTTTTCCAGCAGTACCGCCGCTCGCGCACGCAGGTCCAGGTCCATGTTGTTCGACATCACCTCGATGCCATCAAGTTCCGGCTTCTGTTCGGCGAGGATCTTCTCGAACGGCTGGCCCCAGCGGTTCGGGTGCGCGGCCACGCACGCCCCGCCCTGGCGGTGAACCTCCCGGCACAGTTCCGGCCACGCGATCCCCTTCGGCACCGCGGACGTGTTGGTGAGGCCGTAGCACAGCATGTCGCCGCCGCGCCCAGTCACTTCGAGTCCGGCGAGGATGACCAGTTGCGGCGCGAACGCGCGAAGTTCTTCTAATTCCTCCTCGGGCCACTGGAAGTCGTGTTCGGTGATGACGATCCCGTCCAGCCCGGCCTTGATCGCGGCGCTCACCAGTTCAAAAGGGTCGCTGTCCGCGTCGGGCGAGTGACGCGCGGTGTGCATGTGCAGATCGAACTTCATCGCGGTTCCTTTCCGGTGTTGCCCCTATTGTAGCAGCACGAGTTCACGCCAGGAGCGAAGCCATGTCACGCGAACACGCGCTCGCGATTTGGAACGCGGCGGTCGATGTTGTGCGCCCCGCCCCCCTTGTTCGCGCGGCGCTGGAAGCGGAGCGCGCGATTCATGCTGCGCCGCGCGTTCTGGTGGTCGGGGCGGGGAAGGCCGGTCCCGGGATGGCGCAGGGGCTGGAAGAGGCGCTCGCGGACCGGCTAGACCGCGTAGAAGGGTTGCTCAACGTCCCAGCCGGAATGACCGCGCCGCTTAAACGAATCCGGCTGCACGCGGCGCGACCGCAGGGTGTGAACGAACCGACCGCCGATGGTGTCGCGGGCGCGGAGGAGATGTTGCGGCTCCTCCGGAGTGCGGGGCCGGACGACGTTGCGGTGTGTCTGATCTCCGGCGGCGGGTCCGCGCTCCTTCCCGCACCCGTCGAGGGCGTGTCACTCGCGGACAAGCTCGCGGTCACGAAGTTGCTGCACCGGTGCGGGGCCACGATCGATGAAATGAACTGCGTGCGCAAACACCTTTCGCGCGTGAAGGGCGGGCGGCTCGCGGAGGCGTTTCGCGGGAAGCGGCTCGTGTCGCTCATCGTTTCGGACGTGGTGGGCGACCCGCTCGACGTGATCGCGTCCGGGCCGACCGCGCCCGATCCGACCACGTTCGCGGACGCACTCCAGGTGCTGCGGAAGTATGAACTGAGCCGCTCTGTTCCCTCCGCGGTGGTGCGGTACCTCGAAGCAGGGAGTAAGGGGGGGCATCTCGAAACGCTCAAAACGGTTCCCGAGAGCGTGGAGAATCGCGTGATCGGCAGCAACCGTGTCGCACTCGATGCGGCGAAACGGAAGGCGGAAGAGTTGGGCTACCGCGTGCTCGATCTCGGTTCGTTCGTCGAGGGCGAAACGCGACACGTAGCAACCGCTGTGGCCGGTGTCGTGCGCAGCATCAAACGCGACGGAGCGCCGCTAAACGCGCCTGCGTGTGTGCTGCTCGGAGGGGAAACGACGGTGACGCTCGGCGCGAACGCGGGGAAAGGTGGGCGCAACCTCGAATTCGTGGCAGCGGTCGTGGCGAAACTCGGAGCCGAATTGGAAGGCGTAACCGCGCTGAGTGGCGGGACCGACGGCGAGGATGGTCCCACCGACGCGGCCGGTGCGGTCGCAGATTCGGCCACCCTCGCCGCACTCGCTGAACAAAAAATCACAGCGGACGATTTTGTCCAGCGACACGATGCGTATCATTTGTTCGACCGCGTAGGCGGCCTGATCCGCAGCGGGCTGACGGGAACGAACGTGATGGATGTGCGCGTAATTTTGGTGCAATGAAGTGTGAAGATTTTGCTCGGTGCAGCACGGGTGCTTGTAATTCCTACAGCCTGAAATGCAGCGTTTTCCCGTTTTTTACCTATTGACCTCGCGCGCGATCGGAGCAGGTGACGCTGTACGGGCACGCGGATTGCATTTTTGTGATTGGCACGAGGCGTGCTCTAACTTCTTTCGTTCTCAACCGGCACCGCCGAAGAGATGAAACGGGGCTGGAACTGAAGAGGCAGGTGGACCGCGGCCGGAACCGCGTTCCCCAATAACTTCCGGTCGGTCGTGAGCCATACGAGGAGGTTGCGGAAGATCCGCTCCACTCGTGAAGCTCGTGACCGACCGGTTGGTTTTTTCACTTCACCGACACGTCCTTCAACAACTCGCCGATCGCTTTCTCGATCTTCACGGACGCACCCACTTCCAGGAAACTCGACCGGGCGCGCCACGTTTCGTAGCCGCCGAGTTCGTGGTGCGCGGGCGTGGGCAGGTACCCGAAGTAGCCGTTCGCCAGTGACACGACACAGGTCGTTTTGAGCGTGCTGCTTTTCTTGATCGACAGACCGATCTCGGTGAACACCTCGCACGGGATCGCGACGATTGCGGAGTTGCCGATCACCGTAACTTGGAGCGGAACCTTGAACGTGTCGGGGTACCGCGCCATCTGCACCGTCTCGTTGGCGTAGGTTTCCTCCGCGGTTCTCAACTCGCGCCCCTTGGCTTTGTCCAGAATCGCCACTGCGCGTTTCACCTCGTCGGGTGTCGGCTTGCGGACCCCGAGTTCGATTTCCTTCGTAACGGTTCGCAGGTGGGGGCGGGTGTACTCGGCTTTGTCTAGCGCCTTAACCGCGGCGGTCGCAACGGCGTCCGCAACGACACGTGACTGCTCGCCGGGTTGCACCTTGGGCGCGGCCTCGCGGAAGTTGATGTTGTTCACGTCGCCGCTGGTGCCGTTCGAGAGCACCCCGACGAAGCCCTTGCCGGCTTTGAGCTTTTGCCCGACGAGGTCCGCGAACACGCCGAAGTAGTCCGCGGAGAGCGCCGGCATGTCGCCGACGTAGTGCAGCGAGTAGTTCGCGAACAGCGCGAGGGGCTTGTCGTCCGCGGTTCGTAGCGACATGACCGTGACGCGCGGGTCGGTCGGCCCCGCGGGTTCGAGGAGGTCCATGCTCGCGCGGGGCGGGTTCATCTTCACCCGGTCGGTTTCGCCGCCGAACGGGTCGAGGTTCTTCACGCCCGGCTTCATCTTCCACCGGCGGTTGAACACCTGGTTCGGCTCCTCGCCCACGCCCCACGCCACCTTCGCCGGTACGCGGTTCTTGTGCGTGTGCTCGATACCCTCGGCTATCTTCTGCGCGAGGAACTTCGAGTAGTCCCGTTCGGCCTCGCTCCCGAACACGCTCGCGACGGTCGGCGCGGTGTGCGTGTGGGTGGCCGAGACGAGCATGTTGGTCGCGGGGATGCCGGTCTTCTTCTCCGCGAGTTGCTTCGCTTCGTCGATGAGTTCGCGCGGGATCACGCAACTGTCCACGACCACGATAGCGAACTTCGTGGTGCCGTCGTCGAGCACGATGCAGCGCGCGTGGAGCGGATCGTGAGCGGCGTTCGCTTTTCGATCATTGAACCCGCCGTTCACGGACACCGGGAACTTCTGCGGCGTGACGTCCATTGCGTAAGCGCCGGCGCGGAACTCCGGCGGAGCGGCCGTTGCGAGAGACGGCGCCAGGAGCGCGAGAAATAGAGCAGCGGTTCGGGGCATGTGGAACCTCAAAGCGGTGGGGCACGAGACAAAGGCGGGAGTTTGGTGGCGGGATTTCGTGGCGGATGTTCTTTGTGATGTTGGAGGTCGAAGAACGGCTGGTGTTGATCGATCGCGAGTATTGGCGTGCTTGGTTTGCGGTGCAGTCGTAGCCATTTACGCAGTGATTACCCGATCCGCACTTGTGGCGGGTTGCGAAAATCGGATCGGGCCGAAAATCTGAACATACGGCTGTCAATTATCCGGACACTCGTGTGCTGTAAAAACCGTCACTTCCTTGCAATGCCGACAAGTGACACTAACGTTTTATGCCGGATAATCCTTACCTCCTCGCCCCATCAGAGGAGCCCGAGTTAATGCCCGCCCCTTTTCTGCGAGTGGAACTACTCGAACCGCGCGACGTTCCCGCCAGGTTCGGCTCCCCGTGGCCGGACGGCGAGCGCATCACGCTTAGTTTTGCCCCCGATGGCACACACATCGGTTCCGAGGCGTCGGACCTGCTTGCACAACTCGGCCCGAACGCGCGAATCGCGGTTCTGCGTGCGTTCCAGACATGGGCGACTTACGCGGATGTGAACATCGGACTCGTGTCCGATTCGGGCGCGGCCTTGGGTACCGGCGGTGCGGTGCAGGGTGATCCGCGGTTCGGTGACATCCGCGTGGGCGGGCGGGCACTTCCCACAGACGTACTGGCAATCACGGCCCCGTACAATCTGTACGACAATTACTCCGGCGATCTCGTGGTGAATACGGCCGTACCGTTCGGCCCCGGTGGATACGATCTTTACACGGCGATGCTTCAGGAGGCCGGCCACGCGCTCGGGATCGGCAACAGCCCCGATCCGGCGTCGGTGATGTACGAGTTCTACAGCGGCGCGCGGACGGGACTCTCGGCGGGAGACATCGCAGCGATTCAGGCACTCTACGGCGCGCGCCAGCCCGACCGGTACGAAGGGGCCGAGGGGAACAGCACGCTCGCCACCGCGACCCGCAACTCGGACGTCACCGCGGACATTACCGCGACCGGTGACGTCGACACCTACAAGTTTACCGTTGGGTTGCTCACACAGAGCGTGACGGTGAATCTCCGCGCCGCGGGGCTGAGTCTGCTCACCGCGCGGGTCGAGGTGCTCGACGGGACAGGGCGCGTGCTGGCGACGCGAACTGTCACCGATCCAACGGCCAATGACATCACGATGTCGCTGGGCGGTCTGCGCGCGGGCTCAACGTACTACGTCCGCGTGTCGAGCGCGCCGGGCAGTGCATTCGGAGCTGGGGCTTACACACTCCAAATCCGGCAGTCGTCGCTACTCACGCAAGTCACGGATGTAGTGGGGAGCCTGCTCGAAGAAACCGGGCTGAACGACACACTGATTACCGCGACGGGGCTATTGAGTAAGACGCTCGCACCGGGACCGCAAACCGAATACGGCACGCGGGCCTCGTTCGGTGCGCCCAGCGACGTGGATTACTACCGACTCACGGTTCCCGGTTCGGCATCGGACGGGTCCGTGAGTCTGTTGATTACGGTTTGGGGCGCGGACGGGCGGGCGCTGAACCCGTGGATCGAGGTGCGCGACGCGACGGGGCGCACGTTCACGGCTGAAGTCGTTGCCGCCAACGGGAACACGACGACGGTGCAAGTGACCGGGCTGAAGGCCGGGATGACGTACTTCGTGAAGACGTCCTCCGACAGCGGAGCGGCGGGCGACTACACCTTTGCGGCCGATGTTCGGACCGATGCGGTCTCTGTTCCGGAACTGGCGACCGGCACGGTGGGCGCAACGTCCTCGGCAACCACCGAATTCACCCTGGACCAAACGGGCCAGGTCCATCTCGTGCTCAGCGCGACCGGCGCACGCGGCACGGCGGAAGCTGTCATCACGAACGAGGCCGGTGAAGTGGTCGGGTGGTTTAGCGCCGCGGCCGGGCGCGGGCGCTCGCTGGACGTGTACCTCGCCGCGGGTAAGTACACGGTCACCATGCGCTCGGTGAGCGGCGACGACTTGGGCTTCCAACTGAGCCTCGCCATTGTGACCGACCCAGTGGGCGCGCAGCCCGAAGACCCGACCGGGACTCCCGCTCCTACAACGCCCCCGAACCCGCCCCCGAGCGAGCCGCCACCTCCCACGGACCCGATTCCGCCGAGTGAGCCGCCACCACCCCCTCCGCCACCCGATCCGGACCCGCCGGCGCAGTGGTGACGGGTGAGCCGGGACGGACCGGTACAGGTGTCGGAATTGTGTGTAGCACAAAGCCGCATCTGACCGGATCGGAGTCCGAGAGCCGTATAAACCTGAACTCCGATGTCACTGAGCGGCACACTCGGAGCAGAATGTCTGGGCGCTTGGGATGCAGAAGGACACGCGCGCTCGGGGCTGTGTTACAAAACGCGAGAAACAGGCAGAGACGTCTGTACCACAGCACCATAGAGACATAGACAAGAACGTTGTCACACGAGTACCCGAGGAGCGGCCGAAGAAATGCAGATCGCGCTCGGTAAAGCGAGTGGGGCCGCGCTCCTACGGGTCGGCCGCGAACTCGTTCGGTGCACGCCCGACAACCTCGCGGAAATTCACTGCGACGTGTATCTGGAACAGGCCGAGTCCGGGCTGGGCGTGACGTGTCACATCACTTGCCCCCAATGCCCGCAGGCCAGTGTACTTCGTCCGCGGGAGTTACTCCGCCGGGCCGTACTCGATCTGGTGAGTACGTTCGAGCACAACGGAACGCGAATCACCGGACTGCGCCTCATCAGTCTCGTCGGGACCGACAAGAAGATCACTACGTCCGTCGCTCCGCTCGAACCATCGGGCGCGAGTGCCGCGTGACAGAGTCAGTCTGCGTCGCGAAGGAGTTGAAAGACTTCGGCCAAAAATGTGATCGCGAATGCTTCAATTCCCGGCGACGTGCGGGCCGAGTTGCCGGCCACGTTTAGCACGCGGGCGCCCGTCTGAATGAGCCAATCGACTACATCTGTCGGAGCCGGTGAATCGCCCGGAGTGACCTCGAAATGCGGGCGCCCGTAGCGCTCGCACAACTCCAGCGTGAGGCGCTCGCCCGGTGAGTCCCAGTCGATCGCGAACCGGAGCGTGGCGTCCGAGTCTTTCACATTGAGTGCGGTGCGCGGCGGGTACCGGTCGCTCGTGTGCTCGCGGATGCCGTAGAGTTCAGCGAATTCGGGCCGCGCGCCGTCCAGCGCGCGGAACCCCTTCGGCATCCACCCGCCGGTCGCGATCCCGGCGGCCCGGGCCGCGATCAGACCCGCCCGGTCCGCGCCGGTCTGCCCGCCGGAAATTACGCGCTCCAGTTTCATGGCCCCTCCGTGGTCGCCCCGAACCATCTTATCGGCGGCACGCGGGGCCGTCAGGCGACCGCGACCGCGGGCGGGGTACACACCTGAACCGGGGGCACCTCGTGACGCAGCCCGCTGCGCCACGGGAACGCATCCTCCACGGCCAGGATCAGCTCGTTCGGGCGGTACGGCTTCTTCACGAACCCGACCATGTGTTCCTTTTCCAGATCGGAGAGCTGCTCGGCCGCGTACCCGCTGGCGAAGATTACTTTCACGCGCGGGTTCAGGTCGAGGAGTTGGCGGAACGCCTCGCGCCCGGACAGTACGGGCATGGTCAGGTCGAGGAGCACGAGGTCGATACGGTCCTTCTCCCGCGCGTACAACTCGACCGCTTCCTTCCCGTCGGACGCCTGGAGCACGCAGTACCCCCGGCCCTGGAGGGTCATTACGGCCAGTTTGCGGATGAGTTCCTCGTCGTCCACGACGAGCACCGTCTCCTTGCCGATCCGGGTCGAAGGGGGGAGCGATTCGGGGGCCGCGACGACCTTCGCCTCCTCGCTCCGGGGCAGGTAGATGTCGAACCGCGTGCCCGCGCCCACCTCGGAGTAGCAATCGATCCAGCCCTTGTGCTGGCGCACGATCGCGAACACCATCGCGAGCCCCAACCCGGTCCCCTTGCCCACGTCTTTGGTGGTGAAGAACGGCTCGTAGATCCGGGCCTTCACCTCCGGCGACATCCCGGCGCCGGTGTCCGCCACGCGCAGGCGCACGAAGTCCCCGCGCTTCGCGGGCGGGCCGTCGGTGACCGCAACGCACCCGGTTTCGATGGTAATCTGCCCGGTCCCGCCGATCGCGTCGCGGGCGTTGATGCACAGGTTCATCAGCACCTGGTTGAGTTGCGTCGGGTCCGCGTGCACCGCCCACAACTCATCGCCCAGGTGCGTCTCGATCCGGGTGAGGGGATCGATGGTGCGCTGGAGCAGACCGACGACTTCGGTCACGATCCCGTTGAGATTAGTGGGGCGCCAGTCCAGTTGGTGCCGGCGCGAGAACCCGAGGAGCCGCTGGGTCAGCGCCGCGGCACGGACCGCGGCGCTCTGGGCGGACGAAACCAGCGCGTGGTCCGGGTGCCCCGGTGCGAGGGACGGGAGCATCATCTCCAGGTTGCCGAGGATGACCGTGAGCAGGTTGTTGAAGTCGTGCGCGATTCCCCCGGCCAACTGGCCGATCGCGTCCATCTTGCTCGCCTGGTGGACGTGGGCCTCGAGCCGGCGCTGCTCGGTCACGTCCCAGCAGATGCCGAGCACGCCGGTGGTGCGCCCGGTCGCGTCGCGCACCGGGGTGAGTACGCGCCGCACGCAGGTCCGGCGCTCGCCCGCGAGCGCCTCGGTCTCGCTCTCCACGCTCCGGCCCTCGGTGAGCACGGTCCGCACCTCTTCGGCGTGGGCGTGGGCGCGCGCCGCATCGTAGAGATCGGTTTCGGTGGACCCGATGATTTCGCCCTCCGCGCGCCCGGCGCTCTTGCAGAACTGGGCGTTGGCCGCGACGAACCGGTGCTCGCGGTCCTGGAGGAAGATCCCCTGGCCCAAGTTCTCGATCAGAGTTCGGTACTTCTCCTCGCTCTGGCGCATCGCGCGCTCGGCGAGTTTGCGCTCGCGCACCTCGTTTTCCAGCGCGAACGTGCGGCGCCGGGCCGTTTGCGCGAGGTGCGCGGCCAGTGCCAGCAGCGCGGTCGTGAGGAGCCCGACCAGGAGCGCCAGTCGCGGCAGCGCCAGGTTCTCCCGGGCGAGCGCGTCCGGGGTGGGCCACACCGTGAGGCGCCACTCGTGCCCGCGGAAGTTGATCGGCAGGCTCTGGCTCCACCGCCCCCGGCCCCGGGTTGGGCCGCGTACCGGGTGAACACCTCCTCTTCGCCCTCGGAAAGGGTAACTCCGTACCCGGCCGAAGCATTGGCGTTGAGGACATTCGCGTAGAACTGTTGCACGGAGATCACACTCACCATCCCGCCGCCCGCGGTTTTGGGCCGGCCCGGGGCGAACAGGAGCATCACGCGCTGCCCGCGCCAGTAGGAGCGCGGGGGGCGGACCATCGCGGCCTGTCCGGACGCCGCAGCGCGGATCAGTGCTTCGCCCCCGCCCAGGCCCTCGAACGTGTCCGGGTGCCGCGCCCCCGATTCGATCCAGACGACCCGGTTTTGGTCGTCCACGCGCGCGACCCCGATGCACCCGGGCACCTGGCCCAGGTAGTTGCCCGCGTCCAACTTCATCGGCGGCGGCACGTCCGCGCCCGCGCGCGCCTCGGGCCAGCGCTCGGCCAACTCGACGAGCAGGTTCATTTCCGTCGGGACGCGCTCGAGTACCAGGCGCTGGATGTGCGCGGCCTCGAACTGAACCTGGCGTTGCACGCGCTCTTCTTGCTCCGCCTGGAGCACCAGCCACAGCGCGACGGTGAGAACGGCCCCGGCCCCCCCGAACCCGAGCGGGACGATGTGCCCGAGCACGGCCGGTGGCGCGCCCCGGCGGAAGCCGGACGCGAGCAGCGCCAGCCCGCCGGTACAAACCCCGGTGATCCCCAGGAGCGACGGCCCGGACGGGATGAACACCAGCCCGCTCGCGCGGATCGTGGCCAGGGCGCCCAGTGCCCCGAGTATCAGGGCCGCACCGATCAGCGTGCCCCCGAGGGCCTGGAGCACCCGGTGCCCGCGTACCGCGGCGAGGGCGATCGCGAGTGCGGCGCCGCAGAACTCGACCCCGGTGGTCCAGGCGGACCCGCCCGGGCCGGCCGGGGTCGCGTACCGCGACGGGGTGAACAGCCAGTCGTCGATGCGGAACCCCGCCCCCGGGACGGACGCGAGGAAGATGAGCGCCCCGACCGGGAGCAGCCCGGCCGCGCACCCGCGGGCCGAGCGCACGCGCCCCCGGACCAGGGCCAGGTACCCGCCCCCCCACAGGAGGAACCCGAACGCCCCGTTGTAATGGAGCGGGGGCCGGGTCGGTTCGATCTGGAGGTAGTCCTGCTCCCCGCACGCCCAGGCGAACAGCCCCAGGGCGCCGAGCGCGCACAGGAACCAGCCGCTGGTGGTGAGGGCGTACCGCCAGGCGCGCGACTCGGAGGGATCGCCCCCTCCGGTGTCGGCGCCCGACGCGGTCGCGTCGGGGGTCGCGCGTTCACGAATCATGGTTTCAAGTCGATGTCGTAGGTCACTTGGTCACGGTCCACGCTCACACTCAGCCCGGACTCTTCGGGCTGCGCGTACCGTAGCGGTAACTGGGTTCGGGGGCCGTCGGTGCGGTCCGGTGCCGGCGGGGTCGGACCGCCGACCGAGGGCGGGAGTTGCTGCTTCATGCGGAACCCTTCGGGCACCCGCGCGTGCGACTGGACGGTGACGGTGGCGGGGCCGATCCCGGACGGCACGTTCGGGATCGAGTACCGCCCGTCGGGGCCGATCAGCCCGCGGACGATCTGCTTGTCGCTGCAGTAGAAGACCACGGACCCGCCGGTGACGGGGTTACCCTTGTAGGTCACCTGCCCGGTAACGGTCGCGGTCTTGGACCCGCACCCGGCCGCCAGCAGGCACCCGAGTGCGAGTGCGCCCAGCGGGGCGCGCAATGAACGGCGTGGGCGCACGGTCGGTGCTCCGGGTTAGTACGATTCGGGGGCGATGACCTCGCCGCCCGCCGGGGTACACAGGTACCACCAGGTGTAAGGGGTGATGTTGGACGAAAGGAACCGGACGCTCCCGTCGGCGAACGCGGTCTGGATCCCGCCCGGGTGCGGGGACGAGGCCATCGTCGGGTCGCACGCGCCGTTGTACGGCTGCGGTTGGACGATGAACTTGGACGCGGGACCGTAGCTGTACCCGTTCCACGAGATCGTGAAGCCCGGGTGGTACGGCTGCAGCCCCGAGCCGGTGAAGTAATAGGCCCACATGTTCCCCCCGGCCGGGTAGCTCCCGTTGAAGCACTGGGCGTACTTTTCCGTGAACAGGATCGTGTTCGAGGCCCCGTCCGGGAACGTTGCCAGGAGCAGCGCCTTGTTGTCCGGGGCGCTGATCCGGCCCTCGGGGTTGACCCGCGCCACCACCTGCACGTTCACCGCGTAGCTCGCGACGCCCCAGGTGTTCCCGGCCAGGTCGCTGGCGCGCGCGCCCGCGGGGACGCTCGGGTCCGACGGGCACAGGTACGTCTTGACCGGTTGCGAATAGACCTCGTTGTTGGCCGCGAAGTAGCAATCGAACGCGAAGGACCGCTTGTACAGGGCCTCTTCCTCGATGAACGGGAGCAGGTGGAAATGGTACGTGCCGTAGTTGTTGTTCAGGGGCCAGGTGCCCAATCCCGGCGGCAGCGCCCGGTGCGTATCGTGCGCCAACTGAGACCCGATCCCGATCTGTTTCAGGTGGTTCCCGCACTTGATGCGCGCGGCGGCCGCCCGGACCTTCTGGACCGCGGGGAGGAGCAGCCCGATCAGGACCGCGATGATCGCAATAACGACCAGTAACTCGATCAGCGTGAAGCCCCCTCGCGCGTTCGCGCGGGGAGCGGGCCGGGAGCGAAATGTGCGGGACACGATCAAGGCTCCGAAGTTGGGCGCGACCCGGTGCCGGTGTGGTGGGCGTGTTCGGCTCTGAAATCCGACGGCCTGGCGAACGAACGCAACAATCGCCAGCGCGGAGAGCGGGCGACGTCCCCCCTAATGGTGGTTCGTAGAATGTCCGGCGGCATACGGGAGACTCGTGCGAACTCTAGATCGCAATGCGTGCGTTCACAAGGCGCCCGCACCGTACTTTCCCGGTATTCTTTCGATCTCCCATAAAAACACTCTCAGATCTTATGGGAGTGCGATTGTTTGGCAGTTACCAGGCGGCGCCTCTCGCCTGTTTCGTAACTTTCCCGCCCCAGCAGAACGTGTCCGTTCTCCGTGCGACCAAGAGCCGAAGATCGGACAAGGTTCCGAAAGACGCGGGTGATTGCATCGCTTTCGCCCTGAAGACGGATTTGGTGTCTACCCGGCTCCGGGGTGGGATTGAGCTTGGTGGTGTGGTTAGGAACGCCTATTCGGTACCCAGTGCGCATCGATTCGACGTGGACGTGTGTGCCACAAAGTCAAGTTGCGGAGCGCGAGACTGGTGCGCGACGGGGCCGGGCCGATCCGCGTAACTGCTCGTCAAACTGCAGGCGGCTGGTGCGATCCGGGCCAAACACGGACGCGGGAAACGCGGCCCAAACAGGCGAAAGGCGATGAGAAACTTATGAATTGCGGGGCCGCTGCTTGCGGTTCGGTGTTTGGATACTTACGATTGCCCCCGGAAGGGTAAAGCTCAATCGCTGCCGTATCCCGGCGACTCGCGCCGGACCGGTCCCAACCCCCTCGGAGTTCTTGCATGCGTAAGATGCTGATGGCTCTGGTCGCCCTGTTCGCGATGGCCGGCCTCGTGGTCGCGGTCGAAGTCACCGTCGTGAAGTTCGATAAAGACAAGAAGGAGATCACCGTCAAGGAAGGGGACAAGGAGAAGACCTACAAGATCTCCGACAAGGCCAAGTTCAGCGTGACCGACAAGGACGGCAACTCGAAGGAAGTCAAGTACGAAGACTTCGAGAAGCGCGCCTCCGGCAAGGGCGGCAAGAACGGCATTAAGCTCGACATCAAGACCGAAAAGGAAGAACTGACCGAAGCGACCTGGAAGGGCCGCGCTCCCAAGAACTAACTCTGACTTCATGATTACGCGAGGCCCGGCCACTTGGCCGGGCCTCGTGCTTTTGGTATTCCGCATCTCTTATCACACGGCGCCCGATTTGCTTTGATCCTCACACGCCGGACACGGACGAGAGAGCAGACGCGACGGATAACCGCAGAACACGCGGATCAAGACAGAAGACGAGATCGCCACAAAACGACACAAGCCCCGCGCACGGCGGCGCGGGGGGACTCACTTAATCACTCTTCAACCCGGTGCCGATCCCTGCTCGGTACTACCGAAATGGATCGTTGCCCGCGCTCCGACACGGTATGATGACGCGGCCCATCTCCGGAGGCCGCCGATGACATTCGCGATGCTCACCGCACTTGTTCTCGTGTGCGCTCCGCCCCACGCGGACAAAAACCACGAGATCGTGACCCCCGACGACACCAAGTGGGTGGACGGACCGCCGTCGTTACCCAAAGGTGCGAAGATGGTGCTTTTGGACGGTGACCCGACCAAAGACGGCCCGTTTGTTATGCGCGTGAAGATGCCCGACGGGTTCAAGATCATGCCGCACACGCACCCGAAGGACGAGCGCGTGACCGTCATCGCCGGCACGCTCTACATCGGAACGGGTGCGAAATTCGATGAGAAAGCGGCCAAGGTCATGCCCACGGGTTCTTACGGGCGCATGGGTGCGGGCATGAAGCACTTCGGGTACGTGAAGGGTGAAACGATCCTCCAGGTTCACGGACAGGGGCCGTGGACGATCGATTACCTCGACCCCGCCGACGATCCTCGGAAAAAGAAGTGACCCCAGACGTGTGACGCGGGACTGAATGGCAGTGACTTCGGCCCCGCACGCGCTCCGCTCAAGAATTGTGTGACGAGGCCATGCGCGTGTTCTCCCCGAGCACGCGCTCCAGATCCGCAAGAAGCACCGGCTTGACCAGGTGCCCGTCGCAGCCCGCGGCGGTGGTCCGTTCCCGGTCGGAATCCTGCCCCCAACCGGTCAGTGCGACGATCGTGGTCGCGGTGGCCCACGAGCGCTCCCGGATGCGGGCGGTCGCGTCGAGCCCGTTGAGTCGGGGCATACCCACATCCATCAGAATCAAATCGGGGCGGACGCGCTCGGCCACTTCTACGGCTTCGACCCCATCGTGCCCGACGTGGACCTCGTTACCGAGCAGTTCGAGGAGCTGAGCGAGCGATTCGGCCGCGTCGTGGTTGTCGTCCACCACGAGCACCCGGCGCCTCGTTCCGTTGGCGGTTGTGGGGGGCGAAACTGGTAATTCGTCCTCGCGCTCGTTCGCCTTGTTCGCCACCGGTAACCGAACGGTAAAGGTGCTACCGGTTCCGGGGCCGTCGCTTTGTGCTTCCACCGTTCCACCGTGCATTTCGACCAGTCCCTTCACGAGCGCGAGGCCGATCCCCAGTCCGCCCGTCACGCGCTCCACGACCCGATCGGCCTGCGAGAACATATCGAAGATGCGCGGTAGGTAGTCGGCCGGGATGCCCAGCCCCGAGTCGCGCACTGTGACGACCAGTGACCCGGACCGCAGGTCCGCGTCGAGGGCAATGTGCCCGCCCTGAGGCGTGTACTTCGCGCTGTTGGTCAGCAGGTTGGAGAACACTTGTGCCAGCCGTGTGAGGTCGGCGTCGAGGACAATCGGTTCCGAGGGGAGAGTAAGCGTGAGCGTGTGCTCGGCCGCGTCGATGAGCGGGCGCGCGGTTTCGACGGCGCTGTCCACGACTTCGGCCAGTGTGACCGGTGCGCGTTGCAGGTTGAGCTTGTTCTGGCTGATGCGCGAGATGTCGAGCAGGTCATCAATCAGCCGAACCGTGTGCGCGAGCTGGCGCTCCATCATCTCCCGCGCGCGGGTTGCGGGTTCCCCGCGCCCCTCGGTGATTTTGAGCACCTGGAGGCCGTTCCGGAGCGGCGCGAGGGGGTTCCGGAGTTCGTGCGCGAGGAGCGCCAGGAACTCGTCCTTTCTGCGGTCCTGTTCCTTCAGCCGTTCGGCCCGGTCGCGGGCCTCGGCTGCCAGGCGCTGGTGCTCCTTCGCCATCGCCACGTAGTGACAGATGGTGCGGAGCACTTCCATGTCCTCGTCACTGAACTGGTCGCGGGTGTTCGTGGCAAACGACAGCGTGCCGAGAAACCGGTCGCCCGCCAGGAGCGGGTTGCACGCATACGCGCGGACCCCGTACCCGCGCACCAGTTGAACCTTGGGGTCGGCCGAGGACTGTACCGCGTTCGCGACCACCGGCTTTCGGGTCAGGGCAACGGTACCGCACACGGCTCGGCCGAAATCGAGCCGGCGGATCAATTCGACCTCGGCCGCCGGTACCCCGGTACACGAGACGAGAATTAGGGCCGAGCCGTCTTCGTTCGGTTCGTAGTTGAAGTAATGCGACAACCCCAACCCGTCGGAGACGCGGGCGAACAGGGCGCGCATCATTTGCTCGGGATCGCCGTTGGCGGCGAGCAGCGACTCGGCGGCGTCCGCGAGGAGCGTGAGGCGCTCGTTTTGTCGGTGCAGGTTCTCTTGACCGGCCCGGAGCTGCTCCTCCATTTCCTTGCGATCGTGAATATCGACATTGATCCCGATCATCCGCGCGGGGGAGCCGTCGGGCGCGTAGAAGAACTTCGCCTTCCCCGCCAGCCACCGCAACCGCCCGTCCGGGAACACGACCCGGAACTCGTACCCGATGTCTTCCGCGCGCTCGGTCAGGTGCTGCCCAACGAGGGCGCGAACCCGGGCCGCATCCTCGGGCACGACGCGCTTCTCCCAGGCCGCAAAGTTTCCCTCGAACGACCCGTGCGGGATGCCGTACAGGTTTTCCAACTCCGGGGACCAGACGACCCGGCCTTCGGGAATGAGCCAGTCGAACACACCCGAGCGCCCGGCGGTTTGGGCCAGGGCGAGGCGCTCGCTTGCCTCTCTCGCAGCGTGCTCTGCGGCGAGCCGGTCGGCTCGATCGCGTGCTTCTGTGACCGCACGTTCAATTGCGGGAACCAGCCGTTCGAGGCGGTGCTTGAGTATGTAGTCGGTGGCGCCGAGTTTCAGGGTCTCAACGGCGCGCTCCTCGCCGAGCGCCCCGGAAACGAAGATGAACGGCACGTTCGGTCGGTGCGCGCGCACCAGCTCAAGTGCTCCCAGACCGTCGATGTCCGGCAACTGGTAATCGGAGAGCACGACATCGAAGGGGTGATGCGCAGTGACGTGTTCCCGGAACTCGGACCGGTCGCGCGCGCGAATGAGTTCGCTCACGATGCCGGCCCGAATCAAGCGCTGGGCGATCAGCTCGGCATCGAGGTCGCTGTCTTCGAGGTGGAGGATCGAGACTCTCATAGACTCTCACAGCGTCCGTGCGCGAAGGACCGGGCGGGTTCGGGATTAACTCAGGCGTTTCGAGCTCACTCGCTCGGTGCCGGGCGCCCGGTTTTGAGGCTGCCCGGGGGCGGTTCGTTCAACACGGCCCAGAACACGCCGAGTTCCTCGATGGCGCTCATAAATTCTTTGAAAGCGACCGGTTTTACCACGTAGGCGTTGACGCCGAGCTTGTAGCTCCGGAGCAGGTCTTGCTCCTCGCGCGAGGTCGTCAACATCACCACCGGGATGCCCTGCAAAGTGGGGTCTTTTTTCACCTCTTCGAGCACCTGGAGCCCGTCGATCTTCGGGAGCTTCAGGTCCAGTAAGACGACCGCGGGGTTCCCGCGCGGGCGGTTCGCGTAGGGTCCGCGCAGGAGGAGGTAATCGAGGCACTCCTCGCCGTCGCGCACCGAGATCACCTCGTTGGCCAGGTTGCTCCGCGCCAGCGCGAGGAGCGTCAGTTCGAGGTCTTTCGGGTTGTCCTCGACGAGCAGAATGGGCTTGAGCACGGTCACTCTCTCTCGTGATTGTTCGTGATCGGCAGCGTGAAGTAAAACGTCGCGCCGCGGTTCACTTCGCCGTCGGCCCAGGTTCGCCCTTCGTGGCGCTCGACGATCCGGCGCACGTTCGCCAGCCCGATCCCGGTCCCCTCGAAGTCCTCCCAGCGGTGCAACCGCTGGAAGACGCCGAACAGCTTGTCGCGGTACTTCATGTCGAAGCCGACGCCGTTGTCGCGGACGTGGAACGTGTGCGCGTCCGCGCTGGTAGTCGAGCCGACCTCGACCACGGCTTCGTCGCAGTTCTTGGTATATTTTACCGCGTTTGCGAGCAGGTTGCGCACCGCCAACCGGAGCATCACCAAATCACCCTTTACTACTGGGAGCGGCGCGACCTCCCAATGCACCCGGCGGCCGGGGAACTCGGACATGACGTCCGCTCGCACCTCGGTCACGAGCGCGTTCATATCAATGGTCGAGCGGTCCAACGCAGTACGCCCCATGCGCGAGTACGCGAGCAGGTTGTCCACCAGCTTACCGGCGTAGATGCTGGACTCGATGATGGTGTCGGCGTGGCGCAGTTCGTCCCGCGCGAGCTTGTCTTTTGCGACGTCCTTGAGCAGCTCCGCGAACCCTACGATGTGGCGCAACGGCGCACGGAGGTCGTGGCTGACGGAGTACGAAAACGCTTCCAGTTCCCGGTTGCTGCGCTGCAACTCGACATTTAGTGCGGCCATCTCTTCGGCCTTGCGGAGCACGATCCCGAGGACCGCGTTGCGCAACTCGGTGGCCCCGTCCACCTCGCTCGTCAACCACGGCACGGCACGGGCGCGAACGGTCTGGGACCACGTCTCGAACGACTTCCGCGGGTGCAGCCGACCGGGTACGGCTCCCGCCTCGACTGTTTTCCGCGGGTCGCCGCCCCACCGGATCGTTTCGATCACTTCCGGGCGGAACCACAGGACCGCGGTCGGGTGCAACTTGGAGACAGAAATCGCGAGCAGTCCGCTCGCCGCGGCCGTGAACTCGGCGGCCGGCGGGTACACGGCCGAGAGGGCGTCCGTGTGGAATACTTCTTTGCGCTGTTCGCGGAACAGCCAGGTCGCGAGGCGCTGGACGTGACTCTCGGGCGGCGTGCGCCCGATCAGGCCGCACCGGTCCTCGCTGACCACCGCGGCCCCGGCCGCCCGGACGAACGCGAGGAAGTCGTCCGGGTGGTCGAGTAGGCCGGACACGAAATCGTCGGCCCGGGCCATGTGTGCGAGCAGTCGGGTGAGTACGGACTGGATCTCGACGCGGCGCACGTAGTCCGCGGCGTGCTCGCGCGCGGCCACCTGGAGGGCGAACACCTGCGCGAGCAGGTCGCACGTGGTGCGCACCTCGAACGGTACGACCCGCGCCGCGTGGTGGTGACACGAGATCAGCCCCCACAGGGCGCCGTCCTTCAGCACCGATACGGACATGGACGCGATCGTCCCCATGTTCCGCATGTACTCGACGTGGACCGGCGACACGCTCCGGAGCGTGGAGTGCGACAGATCGAGTGGCTGATTCGTGAGCGGGTTGAGCGCCGGTACGAGCGCGGCCGGGCGGTAGTTCGCGTCCGGGATGAGCCGCAGCCGGTTCCGCCGGTACAGTTCGCGGGCCTGCTTCGGGATGTCGGACTCGGGGAACCGGTGGTCCTGGTACGAGGGCAACCGTCCGGTGCCGTCTTCCCCGAGTACCACACCCGTGCCGTCCGGGTCGAACCGGTACACGAGCGCGCGGTCGAACCCGGTGACCCGGCGCACTTCGCGGGCCACAAGATGCGCCAGCTCGCTCACCGCCTGTGCGCCCTGGACCTTCGCAATGAACCCGGCCACGATCGGGTGCAGCCCGTGCGTGAGCGAAGCCTCTTCGGACGCGGGTTCAAATTCGAGAACAATGCCCCCGTCGGTCCGGTGGCCGACGGCGTTCAGGAGTCGGTCCCCAGCGCGGAACGCGCGGAGCAGTAGTGGTTCGCCGGTGGGCAGGAGCCGGGAGCCGATCTCTCGCAAGAGCGGCGCGCCTTCCGCGCCCAGCAGATCGGCGGCGTTTGAACCGATGGCCGCTACGACCGGTTTCTGGAAGAAGTCGGCGACATTCGCGCTGACTTGCAGGACAGCGAGTTCCGGGTCCGAGAGGACCACAAGGGCGCCGTGTGGCTGGATGCTTCCGGGAACGTGGATCGGTTCTCGAGCGCACGCATCAAGATTCAAATCTGCCGAACCGTCTGCCGCGCTCATAGTACCTCCCGGGTGGAGGCCAACCAGGAGTTGAAGCGCTCGAAGGTATCGGTCGCAGCGGCAACGAGTTGCTGCTCGGCTTCTGGAGCGGTGGCGAACCGCACGAGTGCGGAGCGGAACGCGGTCCACATCACGCCCACGCGGTCACCGTAACTGGCGAAGAACGCGCCACCGTGTTCCGGGGTATAGCCCAGGCGCGATTCGACCATTCTGCTAATGACCCGCCCCCCGAGAGTCGCGCCTTCGAGCACGTACATGTGTCCCAGTGCGCCGCCGAGGGACGAAATCTGCGGAGCGGGGCAGAGCGGAAAGCTACGGGGCGCCTGCCCGAGAGCGGCAAGATCTTTCGCAAGGTTCAGCGCCTTGCTGCGCTCCTCGAAGTGAATCCCCAATTCCTCGTATCCATCGACCCGGCCGAGTGCCGTTTCGAGGGGCTGGTAGAAGCCGTACAACCGCCCCAGGAGAGCGGCATACGCGGCCGAATCCCGTAATCGGTTGTCCAAATCGAGCTGCTGCTCCGCCGCCGCGTGCTGGGTCGCGGTGTCGTGTTTGAGGCGCTCGAGTATACGCCCGGACGTTATCAACCGATTGCCCCCTGCGGACGGAAAGTGCTGTGGAGAGTGAGAGACGATTGCCCGAGCGAAGTTGCACTTCGGTCGCCGGCACAACGGCCCAGTGTTTCGTTTTTAGGGTCGTTGTCCAGTTGCAGGCGCATCAGCTCAAACTTCATTGAGTAGAAGGTAGGGGGAGCGCGAAGCTCGATGTCGACTTTTGTAAGCAACAGCACATTACGTGCCGAAGGGGGAATTCTGACAAGCCACCGCCGCTTCTGGTAGCAATTCGCGAGTCTCTCATTTCCTTCGCGCGTGACAGTAGCGTCCGGATCGGGTCTAATGGCGCACGTGACCGCGTGACTTCGCCCGCCCCTTCCCCCCTCGTGCCGGAGCGCGTCTCATGATGCCCGCCGAATCAAACCTGTCGTGTCCCGATTGCGAATCCGCGCCCGTTTCTTCGACCCCGTCCCACGCGGAACCGAACCTTTCGCTCGGGCGCCGCGACTTCATCCGCGTGCTCGGCACCGCCGCTGCCGTTGCCGTGACCGGTGGGCTGACCCCGCTCCAAAAGGCCCGGGCCGCGCGTGCCGAGAAGCAGGCGCAGGCCGAAGCGATGATTTTCGAGCTGTTCAAGTCGATGGACGCGGACCAGAAGAAGAAACTGGTGCGGCCGTACCACTTCACGGAGAGCGGGAAGGGGCTCCCGGCTCGGCTCTTGACGCACAACGCGGCCGACGGCAAATCGCGCATCGGCGACGAGTACACCAAGAAGCAGGTCGAACTGCTCGACCGGATTTTCCGCGCGATTGGGAACGGCGAAGAGGGGTACAAGCAACTGAGCCGCAACGGGCGGTTCGACGCGAGCAACGACTTCGAGACCATTGGCGCGCGGATCTACGGCGAAGCGGTGGAGGGGAAGAAGTTCTCGCTGGTGTTCTGCGGGCACCACCTCACGGTCCGGTGCGACGGCAACTCCGAAGAGAAGACCGCGTTCGGTGGGCCGCTGTACTACGGTCACAGCCCGAGCGGGTACGCGACCACCAACGTGTTCTACAAGCAGACCAAGAGCGCGAACGAACTGTTCGGCGCGCTGAGCGCGGAGCAGCGCAAGACCGCGGTGCTACCGGGTAAGTGGAAAGACGAACACACCGGCGTTCCGGTGCCGGGTAAGGGTTCGACCGTTCCGGGCATCGGGTTCGCGGACATGACCCGGGACCAGAAGGAACTGACCCAAAAGGTGATGGCGGAACTGGTCGCCCCGTACCGCAAGGAGGACGGCGACGAGGTGATGGAGATCATCAAGGCGAACGGCGGCATGGAGAAACTGGCGATGGCCTTCTACCAGGAGGGGAAGACCAACGACAAGGAGCCGTGGAGCCACTGGCGGCTGGAAGGACCGGGGTTCGTGTGGAGCTACCGCGCGCTGCCGCACGTTCACACGTTCGTGAACATCACGAGTAAGTTGAGCTAACCAACACCGATCGTAAATAGGGCCGCACCAATGATGGTGCGGCCCGCTGCGTTAGTGCCTTTCAGCAGTACGTTCTTACACGTCGCACAGCGCCACGGCTTGCTTCAGCCCGGCGAGCGGGTCGCGGGTCGGGATGAACTCGTGCCCGATGTAACCGGTGTACCCCACGTCGACCAGTTTCTTCACGACGGCCGGGAAGTTCACTTCCTGGAGATCGTCGAGTTCACCGCGACCCGGTACGCCGGCCGTGTGGACGTGCCCGATCAGCTCTTTCGTCTGGTCGATGCGGCGGAGCAGGTCGCCGTGCATCACCTGGACGTGGTAGATGTCAAAAAGCAGTTTGATGCGCGGGCTGCCGACCTTCTTGAGCACGGTCGCGACGAAATCGAGATCATCGCCCTGGTACCCGGGGTGGCCCTTCATCGGGTCCGAGTCGTCGCGCGTGTTGAGGTGCTCGAGGCACACCGTCACGCCCTTTTTCTCGGCGTGGAGCGCGAGCTTCTTAAGCCCCTTCACGCAGTTAGCGAGTGCGTCGTCGGTGGAGATCACGGCCGACTTCGGGTCGTCCGGGTTCGTCCACTTGTAGCCCACGAACGCGATCACGCTCGGGTACTTGGCGTCCGCACAGGCGTCAATGGTCTTGCCCGTGCGCTCGATGATCTCGTCGTGGAACTTCTCGTTGTTGAACCCGCGCATGAACGGGGCGCCGGGCATCCCGTTGGGCGCAATCGCGCACACGAGGTCGTGCTTCTTGAGGGCGCCCCAATCTTCCGGCGCGATCAGCTCGACCGACTTGCACCCCAGATCCTTCGTGACGGTACACACCTTCTCGGTGTTCCACTTCTCGCCGCGTGCGTTGAAGCACCAGAACGCGACCGATTGGTTCGTGCGGCCCTTGAGCTTGGTCTTCGATTCTTCGGCGTGAGTCATTGTGTGAACCGTTGAGGCGGTGAGCGCGGACGCAGCGACCGCGCATTTGAGGATCTGTCGGCGACTGTGCATGGTGTGACTCCCGTGGAGAGTAAGGAGCCACCGGAGTGTATCGCGCCGCAACGCCCGTGTCACGCGGTCGAGCGCGCAGGAACGTTT
Organism: Gemmata massiliana; assembly: GCA_000531095.1. GTDB lineage: Bacteria > Planctomycetota > Planctomycetia > Gemmatales > Gemmataceae > Gemmata > Gemmata massiliana. The sequence continues at coordinate 286,895 of HG799468.1, forward strand.
CACCGCAGAGGGCACGAGAGGGCGCGGAGAAGGCCAAGATCGGAAGATCCACTTTCAATCCGGTCTTCCTCTGCGCCCTCTCGTGCCCTCCGCGGTGAACACTCTAAGGTTTCAGCGGGGCCATGTTTTCGATCCAGCCGGCCACGCTCGGGTCCATCCAGTTGAACAACAACAGGCTCGGAACAACTCCCAACCCGATCGCGAGCAGCGCGAACGGGACCAGGCACACGGCCTCGCGCGGCGACAGTTCGGGGAAGTCTTTGGTGGCGGGGTTCGTTCCGAAGTAGACGCGCTGCCACGTCCAGAGGAGGTAGGCCGCGGTGAGAATCACGCTCGCCACGGCGGGGATCGCGAGTGCCGGTGAGAAGTTCCATGCGCCGATGAACACGCAGAATTCACCGACGAACCCGCACAGGCCCGGCAGCCCCATCGAGGCGAAGAACAGGATCGCGCTCAGGCCCGCGTAGAGGGGCATCGGTTCCTTCAGTCCGCCGAACCGGTTGAGGTCGCGGTGGTGGGCGCGGTCGTACACCACGCCGACGATGAAGAACAGCGCCGACGCGGTGATCCCGTGCGCGACCATCTGGAACATCGCGCCGTCGACGCCCCACTGCCAGTATTGCGAACGGGTCGCGCTGCCCCAACTCGCCAACCCGAGCACCACGAACCCCATGTGGCTGACGGACGAGTACGCGAGCAGTTTCTTGAAATCAGTTTGCCCCATCGCGACGAGCGCGCCGTACACGATACTCACCACCCCGACCAACCCCACCCACCACGCGAGTTCGGCCGCGGCCCACGGGCACACCGGGAACGCTACGCGGACCAGACCGTAGCCGCCGAGCTTCAGGAGCACACCGGCGAGAATCATGCTGACGGGGGTCGGGGCTTCGACGTGTGCATCCGGCAGCCACGAGTGCAGCGGAACGATCGGTACTTTCACCGCGAAGCCGAGGAACAACAGCGCGAACACGAAATACTGGAACTGCTTTGTACATACGGGCTGTGACTTCAATCGGGCGAGCGCCGCGTCGCGGTCCACGCCCGGTGCGAAGAGTTTCACTTTGCTGGCGTCGTCGTCCTTGTTCGGTTCTTCCACCACGGCCGTCTTGACCGCGAGCCGGTCCTCTTGGCCGCTCAGAACGAGTGCCGCGGCGCGCCCGACCTTTGACAGTGTCACGAAGTCGAACGTGTGAACTTCGACCTGGTTCGCGGCGTCGTCGAGCGCGACGTGCGGGTTTTTCTTGTGCGAATCGAGTGCGCGCTGTTTGACCTCGGCTTGGTCCACGAAGTCGCGCGCGTTCACGGAGTAGAGCGCGAGCATCGCCACCAGCAGGCACACGCCGCCGAGCAGCGTGTAGATGACGAATTTGAGTGCCGCGAACTTGCGGTTCCCGCCGCCCCACAACCCGATGAGGACGTACATTGGGAGCAGCATCAGCTCATACGAGACGTAGAAGAGGAAGAAATCGAGCGCCAGGAACGCTCCGATCACGCCCGTTTCCAAAAGCAGGATCAGCGCGAGGTACCCGCGCACGGATTCCTGAATGTTCCAACTCGCGACGATCGCGAGTAGCACCACGAGCGCCGTGAGCACCACGAGCGGCAAGCTGATGCCGTCCACACCGAGCGCGTACTGAATGTTGAAGATGGAGATCCAGGCGCGGCGCGCGACCCAGTCGTCCGAATCGAGTTTCTTCGGGATCGGTTGTGCGGCGTCACTGGCGGCCTTGTCCGCGCGGTTGTCGAGGCGCGTGTGAACGGAGTGGCCCGGTTTGCCGTTCGCGTCCAGGCGCCGGTCGAGCAGGTTGTAGTACCCGACGACGACGCACAGCGCGATCGACAGCGTACCGGCCGCGCCGAACGTGGCCCACCAGCGCATCCCCTCGGTCCACTTCGACGGGAACACGAACAGCCCGACCGCACACACCGCCGGTAAGAACACGAGGATCGATAGCCAGGTGAGGTCCGTCTCGGGCATTCCTTAGCCTTATAGATGAGTCGGAGAAGAGCTTTTGACGGGATTAACGGGATCGAATACCGTGTTCCTTAAAATCCCGTTTATCTTGTAAACCCTGTCAGAAACTCATTCCGCCGTTTTCTTCATTTCGCCAGAACCGTGAGCATCCCCAACAACAGCGCAGCAGTCAAGGCCAGCGCGAGGACGTAGGACCGGATGAGGCCGGTCTGGGTGTCGCGGAACACGCGACCCAGGGCGCCTGCGCTCTGGCCGATCGCGTTCAAAATGCCGTCGAGCGTGAAGAAATCGAACGGTTTCGCCCGCGGTTCGGGATGATCGTGGACCGGGGGGCGCTTGTCGAACGCCGCCGCCGTGTGCGCGAGCCGCACCGTCGGGTTCACGAACGCGGCATCGTAGGCTTCATCGAAGTACCACTTCCGCAGGAGGAACCGGTACCACGCGGGGCCGCGGGCGTACAGCGCGTCCGGGGCGGGTGTCTTTCGGTAGAAGACGTAGAACGCGAGAATCGCTCCCACTGCGGCTAGCACCAGCGCGATCGCCCCCGCAATCAAGTGAACGTGGTGCTCCTGCTGCTTTTCCGCCGCGAAGCCGATACTCACGCTGATCGGCTCGACCTTGTGCAGCACGTGGCCGAGGTAGCTCGCTTCGGCGTCCCACACCGGCCAACCCCACGCGATTCCCACACTGAACAACGCGAGAATGACGAGCGGAACGGTCATGACCGACGGCGATTCGTGTGCGTGTTCGTGAACGTGTGCGTCGCGCGGGGCGCCCGTAAACGCGAGGAACCAGAGCCGGAACATGTAGTACGCGGTCAGTCCCGCGGTCAACGCCGGGAGCACGAACAAGAGCACGTGTTCGCGGTGTACGCGGGCGTAGCCCAGTGCGGCCGAGAGAATCATGTCCTTGCTGTACCACCCGCTCAGGAGCGGCGCGCCGGAGATCGCGAGTACGCCGATCAGCATAGTGAACGCGGTGACCGGCATCTTCGACTTCAGGCCGCCCATTTTTCGCAAGTCCTGTTCGTGGTGGCAGCCGTGAATGACGCTGCCGGAGCACAGGAACAGGAGCGCTTTGAAGAAGGCGTGCGTAATGAGGTGCAGCAACCCCGCGACCCATCCGCCGATGCCGAGCGCGAGCATCATGAACCCGAGCTGGCTGCACGTGGAGTACGCGAGCACGCGCTTGATGTCCGTTTGCACCAGAGCGATTGTTGCGCTGATGAAGAGCGTGATCGCGCCGATGTACGCGATCGCGAGCAGCACTTCGGGCGCGAACAGCGGATGGCACCGGCCGACGAGGTATACGCCGGCGGCGACCATTGTGGCCGCGTGGATGAGCGCGCTCACGGGCGTCGGGCCTTCCATCGCGTTCGGGAGCCACGTTTGGAGCGGAACCTGTGCGCTCTTGCCCGCACAGCCCATAAAGATGCCCAACCCCATTACCACGAATAGCCAATACGGGATCGCGCCGTAGGTCGTATACGTGGCGACCGGCGGTACGGCCACCTTACCGTTCCGGTGCCCGCCGGACTGGATACCGTCGAAGTGGTCGGGGAGCACGATCGGGAACAGCGCGAGGTGCGACCCGACTCCATCTTTGGGCAACACGTACTGCGGGTTCCCCCGCCGATCGCGCTCGTCCGAGGGATTTACGCGGACGAACCGGTTGGCGCTCTCCAGGCGCCGGTGACTGTCGCGCTCCGGGGACCGCACCCGGTGGTTCATTTCGTCGAAGTTCAGCGTCCCGAGGTACGTCCACGCGACCAGAATCCCGACCAGGAACCCCGCATCTCCGACGCGGTTCACGATGAACGCCTTGTTCGCAGCGCGCCCGGCGCTCGGGCGCTCGTAGTAGAAGCCGATGAGGAAGAACGAGCACACGCCGACGAGTTCCCAGCTCACGAACACCTGAAACAGATTGTCCGCGATCACCAGGTTCAGCATCGAGAAGCAGAACAGCGACAGATACAGGAAGAACCGCCCAAACCGCCCGCGCCGGGTCTGTTCCGAAGAGGAATTCGGTGCAGGGGTGAAGGGGTGAACGGGTGAAGGGGTGATAGAACCTGCATGAGGGTGCGCATCGCCTTTTTTTGCTTCTGTCACCCCTTCACCCGTTCCCCCTTTCACCCCTTCATTAACTGAAGTCCCTTCATCAACTGAAGCCCCTTCTTTTATCGAGACCGTCTTCTGCGTCTCGTCCTTCATGTACCCGAGCGAGAAGACGAAGATCAGTGTCCCGATTACGGTGACCATTGCGAAGACAACGGCCGTGAGGGAATCGATCTTGTACCCGAGTTCGAGCGCCAGGGCCGGCTTCGGCGTGGGGAGTTGCGGGTCGGCCTCGTGTTGGACTTCCCATACGGGCGGGGAGGTGGAATCGAGCGGCCCCAGGCGAATCCAGTCGACGCGCTCGCTCCATCGCGCGGCCCGCTGTTCGCCCGCGGAGGGATCGGTCAAGAAGTTCGCCAAACCGATGATGCCGAGCGTGGCGGAAGCGGCCATGAACGCGGTCGCGAAATACGCACCCGTTTTCAGAGGTGTGTCGCCGCCGAAGAGCCAGTAGAGCTTGCTCGCGAACCCGGCGGACTCTCGGAACGGTCGGCACAGTGAGCGGATCCCGCCCGCGGTGAGCAAGAATGCGAACGCCGCGAGCGGCAACAGCGTGCCGACCACGTACAGGCGCCCGGGAACGGACTGGAACCAGTCGAGCATCGCATCGGCTCCGCGTTCCCGAATCGGAGTTCCAGGTTCAGACACGAACGGTTTGGTGCCGCTCGGAACCCGGAACACGGGAACTAGAAACTATCCCCGTAAGTCTTTGGCTTCGTCCACGTCCACAGTGGCGTGATTGTTGTAGAAGTTCAAAATGATCGCCAGTGCGACGGCCGCTTCTGCGGCGGCCAGGACCACAACCATGAGGGCGAAAACCTGACCTTCGAGCCGGAACCCGGTGTTGAACCGCGCGAACGCGACCAAATTCACGTTGGCCGCATTCAGGATCAGTTCGACGCCCATGAGGATGCCGATCGCGTTCCGCTTCGAGGCGACGCACACCGCACCACACGCGAACAAGAACGCACCGAGCAGCAGAAACGGCGTCAACCCGATCTCGCTCATTGTTTCACTCGTTTGCGCTTCGCGCGAGCGAGGTACGCCGCGCCGACCAGGACCACGAGCAGGTGAACCGACACGATCTCGAACGGCAGCAGGTACGCAACTGGCGTGCGCACGGGCGGGGTCGCGTCCGGCACCCCGCTCACATACGCCTTCGGGCTGGTTTCGGTCACGCCCAGGAAGCTCAGCCCGAGTTGTCCGACCCCCGGGAGCGCGTCGTCTCCGGGCGGGGGAGAGCCGATTTTGAGTGACACGACCGCGAGGAGCGCGAATAGTACAGCCCCGAGCGTTCCGCCCACGATCCACTCGACGCGCCGCGTGCGCAACTCGCGCAGCGGACCGTGGGCCGTGAGCATCACGCCGAACACGACCAGTACGAGCGTCCCGCCGACGTACACAATGAGTTGGGCCGCGCCCGCGAACTCGGCCCCGAGCAAGAAGTAAACGAGCGCGACGCCGATGAGCGTGAAGAGGAGCCAGACCGCCATCCGCACCACGTTGCGGGACGCGACCACGCCGACCGCGGAAACGCACGTTGCGGTGGCGACCAGAACGAACAAAATGAGTGGTAGCGACATCAGGCGGATCGTGTGGAGAGTGATCCCGGGTCGTTGGGAAAAGAATAGGGATAAGTTGCCGCGTGTCCGCCCGCAAGGATATTCCCGCACGAACGCCGGTGCGCGCCCCAGGAGTAGTCGATCGTGATGCCGCGATCCGCCCCGCCGTCGCCGCTGAACCCGGACCTGCTCGCGCTACTCGCGAGTTGCCGGTCCGCGCCCGCCGACGACACGCCGCGCCTGGTCCTCGCGGACTGGCTCGAAGAGCACGCGGAAGTGTCCGGGCTGCCCTCCGCGGACGACGCCCGGGCGCGGGCCGCTCTGATCCGCGTGCAAGTGGAACTCGCGCACTCGACCGCGGATGCAGGTCGCGTGATCCAACTCCGATCGATCGAACGGCGGCTAATCGCGACACATTCCGAGCGGTGGCTCGGCGATGCCGCGCGCCGGCTTTTCGAGTTGGGGCACCGGCCGTTCGGGTTCGCGGCGAACCTGCTCGTAGCGAATCGAATTACCACGAACACGCCCGTGTACTCGTTCGATCCGTTCTCGCCGCGAAATCGGTGGCGGTTCACGCGCGGGCTGCTGGGTATCGAACTGGGCGAGGACGAACAACGCGACCTCGAACTCGATGCGTGGTTCACGTCTCCGCTGGCCGCGTGGGTCGAGGAGGCGAGCATTACGCTCGGTGGCGTAGCCGCACTGGAGCGACTGTCCGCGTGTGCCGGTATTCGACCGTATTTGGGCGTGCGGTACGCGGTCGGGGCGACGGCGTTCCCGACGCTGCGGACGCCGCTCCCCGAACAGGAGGAAATGACTGAACGGCGCTGCAAACGTTTACTGAGGTCCGCGAACTTCAGTCTCGTGCGCGAACTCACGCTGTACGGCCCCGCTGTCGAAGTCGGATTTTTGCGCATGATGGTCGAAGCGAACGTGACCGGTGTGCGCCGGCTCGCGGTAAAGACCGCACTGAGCGACACGAACGCCGCACTTCTGGCGTCCGCGCCGCTAGTGAATCTCTCCGCGCTCGACGTGTCCGGAGCCGAACTGACCGCGGACGGAATGAAGTTCCTGGCTAGCGCACCACACGTGAAGCAACTGGCGGTGTTGTCCGCGTATCGCAACCAGTTCGGGTGCGACGGGCTTATCGCGCTGGCCACGTCCCCGCTCGCGCGCACGCTGAACGTGTTGGACCTTCAGAACACGGGTGTCGGTGATCGTGGAGTGTCAGCACTCACCCAATCCCCCCTCTTGGAGCGACTGATCGGACCGGCGCTGAACCTGTCCATGAACCTGATCGGCGACGCGGGGGCACAAGCTCTGGCCGCGTGCGAGCACCTGGAGCGATTCACGGAATTGATCCTGCGCGCCTGCCACGTATCGGATGCGGGCGCGACGGCGCTGGCACAGTCGCCGCACGTCTACAACCTCGCGTACCTCGATTTGTGGAATAACCGCATTAGTGACGCGGGGGCGAACGCGCTGGCGAGTTCTCCATACCTCGAAGATTTGCGCGATCTGAGCATTCGCGACAACAACGTCACTGCTGTTGGGGTCGAGGCACTCTGCAAACGTTTTGTGGACCGGGTGCGCGTATAGGCGGTGGTTCGTCACGGACGAACGTTGAGTGGTCCCGGTGAAACCGGTGCGGGTGATGGTTCGGCTTGTGGCTTCACAGTGGGCAAAACGGCAATCGGTGCGACGAGATCGGCGAACAGAATAACGATCCACAACCCCGTTCGCGTGCGACCGCGCACGGTCTGGTTCTGAAGCACTCGGAGGAAGAGCGGAAGCGCGAATACGGCCGCGGCCCAGTACGCGGCGAACGCCCACCACACGTACCCGTCTGCGAACCACATCCCGACAATGGCAGGTAATCCCACGAAGATCACTACGCGCCGGAACCCGCGTGCGAGGGCCGATCGCGTTTCGAGGGACCACGCGGATTGTGTGAGCGCGTGAGTGGTCGTTCCCGCCAGGAACGCGAGCGGGAACGACACGATGAGGAGCATCCGTGTCGGAACGCGGAACAGATTGAAGCCCGGGAGCCAATCGACCAGGACGGCACCACCGAGCGCGAACGCGACCAGTCCACACAATACGCCGAACTGCCCCCGCGCGACCTTGCCCGCCACGAGCGGCGCAGCGATCGCAGCCGCGAGCCAGTACACGCCGAAAATGCCCTGCATCTCCCACGAATAAGGAGGCGAATACGACAGCGACGGCCCCAAGAGGGCCAGCGCGGTCGGCAACCCGATGTTCAGCGCGCCACTCGCTTCGAGACCCGCGTTCTGTGCGGCCCACGGCCCTGCTCCCATTGCGGGAACCAAGTGGAGGGCTGAAAGTGCTACGCCTACACCGATCGCACCGGCCCAGCACAAAAACCATCGAGGGATACGTTCACGTTCACGCGGAAACGTCCCCGCGACCGCGAACACACCCGCGTACAACGTCCACTGCGGGTGCGTTCCGAGGGTCAGTAGCGCAGACGCTGTCATCGCACACAGCGCTGACCACACACTCCGCCGATCTGTCGCACGTTCGGCGAACAGTAGCACAAGCGGCAGCCACGCGAGTCCCGCTGTGACGCTGTGCCCCGCGAGCAGGAGGTGCGTCATCCATTTCGACGACAGCATGAACCCCGCAGCCGCGACAACGCTGCCGACTTCGTTCAATGCACGCGACCGCGCGTAGCAGTAGGCGAACTGACCGGCAGCCAGGACGTGGAGCGCCACCACCCAACTGAGTGCAGCACCGGCGGCACTTCCGGGCACAACGCGAGTCAGCGCTTTCGCAAGCGGACCAGTGAGTTGGTCGAGGTCAATCGCGCGCAACGCCTGCGCGGGGTGAAGAATCAGCGGGTGGAAATAGAGCGCCCAGAGCAGGAACAGAACGAGATGAGGGCGGAGTGATGGGAAGAATCTCTGGTTCACGTCTCCGCTGGCCGCGTGGGTCGAGGAGGCGAGCATTACGCTCGGTGGCGTAGCCGCACTGGAGCGACTGTTCCCCCTTCCTTTTTAGGGAAGGGGGTTAGGGGGTTAGGTTCCACGCTTATCGCCGTCCCGATAGCGTTGACGGCTGACCGCCCCAGGCGCCCGGGAGCTGGCCCGCGGGTACCGCGGCGGTGCCCGCCGAACGGAACAGGCTCGCGAACACCGCAAGCGGAATGAGCACGCTCATGAGCGCGAGCACGTACTTGACGGTGAGCGCAACGGTCGCGGGCACGAGCAACTGCCACAAGCACACGCCGACGAGCAGCACGCAGCTAATCGGCAGGAAATATTTCAGACACGTCATCATTACCTGATCGATGCGCAGTCGCGGGAAACTCCAACGCACCCAGATCATCACCAGGACGAGTACCCAGCACTTCCCAACGAACACTATGAGGTTCAACAGGTTCCCCAACCAGAACCCGAGGTGCTCTGGGGCCGACGGCTCGAACGGCAAGAATCCCGTGTGCCACCCGCCGAGGAAGAGGAGGGCGGCCAATCCGCTTACGGCAAACATGCTGCCGTATTCCGCGAGGAAGAAGTACGACCACCGGATTCCGCTGTATTCCGTGTGGAACCCCGCGACCAACTCGCTCTCCGCTTCCGCGAGGTCGAACGGCGCGCGCTTGCAACTCGCCGTACTCGTGATGAAGAAGATGAAGAACGCCACGAACGTGAACGGGTCGTGGAACAGGTTCCAGTTCCAGAGCCAACCCGCCTGCTGCGCCCCCACGACATTCAAGTTCAGCGTCCCCGCAACGCACACGGGCACGACCACGCACATCGCGCGCGGGACTTCGTAACTCACCACTTGGGCCGCTTCTCGCACCCCGCCGAACAGCGACCATTTGCTCGCAGAAGCGTACCCGGCCAGAACGATACCGAACACCTCGCTCGACAGTACCGCGAGCATAAAGAACACGCCGACGCTCAGATCCTGCGCGACCAAGCCGGCTCCAAACGGCAGCGCGAGGAACCCGCAGAAGCTCGCACAGAATGCGAGGTAGGGGGCGAGCCGGAACAAGAGCTTATCGGCCCCCGCGGGTGCAACGTCTTCCTTCACAATGAGTTTGATGCCGTCCGCGAGTGACTGGAGCAGCCCGAGGGGGCCGACGCGGGTTGGCCCAAGGCGGTCCTGCATGCGCGCGGATACTTTCCGCTCCGCCCAGATACCGAGGAACGCGGACAGGCCGATGAACCCGAACAGTGCCCCCGCCGCAACCACACCGGTCGCGATCAGGTTCCACGGGTGCGGCAGAAACTCGGACCACACGTCGGGCACGATGCGTCACCTGGAGAGAGGGGCCACCCGGTCGGGGTACTGACTCGCTGCCAGAGGTTAGTCCATGCAGGGGGCTTAACCTGTAAGCCCCCGTGTGCTTCTGGAAGGCACAACTCGTTACCGCCCGCGGCGTAGCGCCGCAGAGTTCGCTACCTTGGGCCAACCGGGTGGCGTTTGGAGAGTGTACCGGGTGCAAATGCCGCGTGCCACTGCGGAAGGGATGAAGTGGCGGGCCAAACCGTGCCGGGGCTGTATGGACGCGCCCGGCACTCAACGAATCTCGATTTAATACGTCGCGCGCCCACCGCTGATGTCGAAGCAAAAGCCGGTGGTGAAGCTGCAATCGGAGCTGCTCAGGAAGTGGACCAGCGCCGCGACTTCGTCCGGCTTCCCGGTACGGCCCAGCGGGATCTTGCTCAACATCATGTTAATTTGCGACTGATCGAGCTGGTCCAGGATCGGCGTCTGGATCACGGCCGGGGCCACGCTGTTCACGCAGATGTCGCCCTTACCGACCAGTTCCTTCGAGAGCGACTTCGTGAGCGCGATAACGGCCGCCTTGCTCGCGGAGTACGGGGCCATCTTCGGGTTGCCCTCTTTACCCGCGATGCTCGCGATGTTCACGATGCGCCCGTACTTGCGCTCGATCATCGAGGGGAGCACGGCCTTGCAGCACAGCACGAGGCCGGTCACGTTGATCCCGAGCACGAACTCCCAGTCCTCGCGCACGCTCTCCCAAATGGGCACGTCGCGCCCCTTGCGGCTCGCGACCCCGGCGTTGTTCACGAGCACGTCCACCGGGCCGGCCTTCGCCGCGATCTCGCCGAACACGCGGTCCAGGTCCGCTTCCTTCGTCAGGTCGCCGACGAGCGGGACGCCGCCGATGTCGCGAGCGACATCGTTCGCGCTGTCCGCGTTCATGTCGAAGACGCCGACCTTGGCGCCGGCCCCGGCCAGGCGCCGACAAATCGCTTCGCCGATGCCCTGACCGCCACCGGTCACCACCGCCACCTTACCGTCCATCCGGAAAAAGTTCGTGGACACGTCGCACCTTTGGGGAGAATCATTTGCGGATGGATACGTTGTAGACGCGCGACCGCGGACGAGAACCCCTTCGCCGTTGCTTAACAAAAAGGAGAACCGGTACAGTTCGGATTTTCTCCTTTCTCCGTTTGGGGTTGGGTTGGGAAGGGGGGCGGGCGCGGGTCTTTTCTTCTCATTTCGGTCTGGGCTTCCCCCGCCCGCGAAGGTTTCGCACAATAGCGGCGTCTGGAGGAAGGGACGAACTCGCAACCGGAACGGCAGGAATGGGATGAAAGCACACCGCGCGGGCGACGGCGAACGGTCGCTGGCCGTGTTCATCGATTTCGAGAACATGGGCCTGGGTTTCAACAACCGCCGCGACCGGTTCGAGATCACCAAGGTGCTCGAACGGCTGGTCGAGAAGGGCAAGATCGTCTGCAAAAAGGCGTATGCCGACTGGAGCCGGTTCGGGATGTACACCGGCGGGCTGCACGAGGCCGCCATCGAGCTGATCGAGATCCCGCGCCGCGGCGTGACGGGCAAGAACTCCGCCGACATCCGGCTCGTCGTGGACGCGATCGACCTCGCGTACTCCAAGGACCACATCGACACGTTCGTGATCGTTTCCGGCGACAGCGACTTTTCGCCGCTCGTGTCCAAGCTGAAGGAACTCGGCAAGCACGTCATCGGGCTGGGGCTGTCGGACGCGACGTCCGACCTCCTGCGCGACAACTGCGACGAGTTCATCTACTACGAAGACCTGGACCGCGCGCCGATCATCCCGATCGCGGTGAACGAGCAGATCCCGGAGAAGAAGCGGAAGGTGTTTGCGATTCTCCTCGATTCGCTCCTCGCACTGCGGCGCGAGAACAAAGAAGTCATTTATTCGTCGATGCTGAAGGACACGATCAAGCGGAAGAAGCCGTCGTTCAACGAAGATTATTACGGCTACCGCACGTTCAGCGAGCTGCTCGAAGACGCCCAGCGCGAGGGACTGCTCGAACTGGACAAGCACCGGACCAGCGGGATGTACGTCGTGGCGCGGTTCGGGCTGGAACTGAAGGCCGGCGCGGTCCCGCCGGTCCCGCGGGCGATGGCGCTCCCGCCCCGGAACGGCGGCGAGCCGCGCAAGGTGCTCGAACTCCCCCCGCGCAACGGGAACGATCAGCGGCGCGCGGTCGAGCCACCCGCGGTGCGCCCCAACAATGAGGTGCGGAGAGTTGTAGAGCCGCAGAAGCCGCTCGCGCCTCCGGTGCCGGTGGCGGTTGCGCCTCCAGTCCCACCACCCGAGAAGCGCGTGGTAACGCTCCCGGTCGCGCCGGTGAAATCCGTCGCCCCGCCGAGGCCGGTCGCGCCGGTGAAACCCGTTGCCCCGCCGAAGCCCGTGGACCGGCGCGAGGAGCGGGACGACGACCGGCCGCTCGGCCGCGAACTCGTGGACGATTTCGACGCGCTCGATGACGAACCGCTCGACGAGATCCCGAGTTACGGGCCGAAGAAAGTGGAAGCGAAGCCGGCGCCCGTGAAGCCGGCCGCGCCCGCGAAACCCGCGGCTCGCACTCCGGCCAAGCCCGCGGCAGTAAAAGAGCCGGTGGTCAAGGCGCCGGCGAAGCCCGTGGCGAAAGCCAAGGAGCCGGCTGTAAAGCCCGCAGCCAAGGAGCCCGCGCGACCTGCGGCCAAGGCGCCCGCAAAGGAACCGCCCGCCGCAAAAGACACGCCGCCGCCCGCGAAACCGGCGCGCCGCGCGGAACCGAAGCCCGCGCCGAAGCCGCTCCCGCCGGTCAGTGACGACGACGAGTTCGGGGCGGGACTGTGACCGTTTGACCGTGTGTTTGGTCGCTGATTTGGGGCGCCGGTCTCATGCCGGTGCCCCAAAAGTATGAGAGCTACGATCGAATACCATTTCTGTTCCGGTCGGGTATACTCACCTCGAACTTTCCCGCCGGAGATCTCCCCTCATGACTCGCTTCCGTCACTGCGCGACCGGACTCGCGCTGTCCGCCGTGCTGTTCGCACTCAGTCCCGTGAGTACCGCGCAGCCGGCCAAGAAGCCCGTCGACCCGCCCGCCACCGACCCCGCGACCATGAAGGTCGCCAAGGGGTTCAAAGTCGAACTGATTTTCTCCGTTCCTCAATCCCAGGATCCGACAAAAACGATGGGTTCGTGGGTCAGCATGTGCGCTGATGCGAAGGGGCGGCTCATTGTCTCGGACCAGTACGGCGCGCTGTACCGCGTCACGGTCGCCCCGCCCGGCGCGAAGGGCGCCCCAGCCATCGAGAAGATCCCCGCGGCGATCGGCTCGGCACAGGGGTTGTTGTGGGCGTTCGACGCGCTTTACGTCGTGGTGAATGCGTCGAATAAGAGCGGGCTGTACCGCGTCACCTCGTCCAAGAAGAACGACGTACTCGATACAGTGGAGCTGCTCCGCGCTCTTGAGGGCGGTGGAGCGGAGCACGGCCCGCACGCGGTGTTGATGAACCCGGACGGCAAGCGGCTCACGGTCGTGTGCGGGAACCAAACCAAGCTCACGAAGTTCAACGCCACGAAGGTTGCACCTGTGTGGGGCGAGGACCACCTGCTCCCGCGCGTCCCGGACGGCAACGGCTTCATGAAGGGTACGATGGGGCCGGGCGGCGCGATGTACAACGTGTCGCCGGACGGTAAGAACTGGGAGCTGTTCAGCGTCGGGTTCCGCAATCAGTACGACGCGGCCTACAACAAGGCCGGTGACCTGTTCACCTATGACGCCGACATGGAGTGGGACTTCAACACGCCGTGGTACCGTCCGACGCGCGTGTGCTTCGTTCCACCCGGCAGCGAGTTCGGCTGGCGCAACGGTGCGGGCAAGTACCCCGTGTTCTACCCGGACACGGTCGCGCCCGTGGTGAACGTCGGCCCCGGGTCGCCGACCGGCGTGTGCTTCGGGTACGGTGCGAAGTTCCCCGCCAAGTACCAGGACGCTTTCTTCATCTGCGACTGGAGTTACGGCAAGCTCTACGCGACGCACCTCACCCCAAACGGCAGCACCTACAAGGCCGAACTCGAAGAGTTCGTGACCGGCACGCCGCTCCCGCTCACCGATATCATCATCAACCCGGTGGACGGCGCGATGTACTTCACCATCGGGGGCCGGAAGACCAAGAGTGGCCTCTACCGCGTGACGTATGTGGGGGCCGAGTCGACGGAACCGAGTCAGCCGCAACCGATCGGGGGCGAAGCGGGCAAGCAGCACCAGTTGCGCAAGAACATTGCCGCGGCGGGTGAGGCGAAGCAGCCGGAGTTCAAGAAGATCTTTGAAATGATGGAGGGGGCCGACCGGGTCGGGCGCATGCAGGGGCGCACGGCGCTCGAACTGCACCCGAAGGGCGACTGGCAGCAACTCGCCCTCAACGCACAGAACCCCGCCGTCGCGACGCAAGCACTGCTCGCGCTGGTGCGAGTGTCGGCTTCGTGCCCGTTCCACCTGAAACCGGGAACCCCGAAGCCCGACCCGGCGGTGCGCGCGAAGGTGCTCGAAGCCCTAGCACGGTTCGATTTCGCGAAACTCACGGACGAACAGAAGCTCGACGTCGTCCGCGTGTACCACGTCCTCTTCAATCGCTTCGGCCCGCCGACCGCGGACGAGCGGAAGGCGTGGCTCGCGAAGTACGCGCCCGCGTTCCCGGACAAGAACCGGTTCGTGAACGGCGAATTGCTCCAGGTGTTCGTCTACCTGCAAGACGAGAAGGCCGCGTCGATCGGGATGAAGTTGCTGAAGGACGCTCCCACGCAGGAAGAACAGATCGAATACGCTCGCGCGCTGCGGATGCTCAACACCGGTTGGACCCCGGAACTGCGCACGGGATACTTCGAGTGGTTCGTGAAGGCCGCCGCGTACAAGGGCGGGAGCAGCTTCGGCAAGTTCCTGAAGCTCATCCGCGACGACGCGATTGTCACGCTCACGCCGAGCGAGAAGACCGCCCTCAAGGATCTCATCAACGCGGACCCGGCCACCGTGAAGCTGCCGCCCGAACCGGCGCGGCCGTTCGTGAAGGCGTACAAGCTGACCGACCTCACGGACGCGCTCGATAAAGGGCTGAAGTCGGGGCGCGACTACGAGCGCGGGCGGAAGCTGTTCGCGGCCGGGAAGTGCTTCGCGTGCCACCGGTTCGACGGCGAGGGCGGGAGCAACGCTCCGGACCTGACCGGCGTTGCGGGGCGGTTCAGCGCTCGCGATCTGCTGGAGTCCATTCTCGACCCCAGCAAGGAGGTCAGTGACCAGTACGCAGCGGTCGAGATCCGCACCACCGACGACCGCGTCATCGCGGGGCGCATCGTGAACCTGAACGCCGACAACGTGATGGTGAACACCAACATGCTCGACCCCGGCTCGGCGGTCACCGTGGACCGCAAGGCGATCGAGAGCATGCGCCCGTCGAAGGTGTCGATGATGCCGACCGGTTTGCTGGACACGTTCAAGGAAGACGAAGTGTTAGACTTGATGGCATATGTGCTGTCGCGCGGAGACCGTAACAACGCGGCGTTTAAGAAGTAACGTTGACTCACTCAACAACAGTACCCGGTTCCACGTCCTTGTGATGTGGGTCCGGGTACTGTTGTTGAGTGAAGGGTACTTCTGCGCGCGATCGCCTCCATTAAGATGGGCCGCGGTACTTGCACTTATCGCTGAGAAACGACGGATTGTGATTGAGGATCGGCTTTGACGATGCGCTCGATATCGTCGGCCGAATACCCGTTGGCAATGAGATCGCGCTTCAACTGACTGAGTGCCTCGGTTCGTCGGGCCGTGGTGAGGAACGGGATAGCGATCCCGGTCACGACGACCACCGTTGTGCAGATGAGTCCGCCCACCACGGACACGAGCCCAATTAGTTGCGCCCCGGTCATCCCGGAAATGACCTCACTCATCTCGCACCTCGTTGTGTTTGTTTCCCGAGTCGCATGCCCCGTCTTTGCCATTCGCCAGACAGTCTTCAATATTTTATCGAATTTGAAAGCCGCAAGCCGATTTCGCGAAATAGCGGGAGAGGCCCTCGGAACGGGCCGGTTCCGGACGTGTTCCGGGGACCGTAGGTCTCTCGCAACGGAAGGCGAAACGAAATGGGCACGGAACGCGGACCGCAGCGAACCGCTTGGCGGTACTTGGTGTGGGTGATTGTCGGGCTATTTTGGTACATTACGACGCGCGATTTTCACCCCACAACCGAACTGGCAATCATCGTAACGGCTTCCCTGGTTGTGGCGTTCGCGATTGCTGTTGATGTCAATCACCTCGTTTTGATCCCCCGGTACTGGCGATCACATCGGTACGACACTTATGCGGCTTTTCTGTTCGGGACAATGGCCGTGCTGACGGCGGTGGCACTAACCGTGATCCGCGTCTCGTACTTCCGGTTGCACGGTCCGGATGCCGATCCTTACGGGATGTACAAACACTTTGTCATCGACCTGTTCGGTGTGGCTGTCCACGTTGCTGCGGCGGCGGGGATCGTTTGGATATGGCGCCGAACTGTGATGCGGTAGTTCGTATCGGCTACGGATTGTAATTGAAATTAGATTTGTTTGATTGATGCGAGAATCGCATTGGGTGGCCTATAAACACAAACGGCGGGATGATCCCGCCGTTGCAACTTCCCGAAATATCTAGTTTCAGTGGGTGAGGCGGGACTCGAACCCGCATGCTCCTCACGGAACGGGGGATTTTCGTACCACTTCGGCTTTCGCCGCCCCGTTTGGGTTTGTGGTCTGGACTATACCTTGACCGTGGGCGCCCGCCGTAGGTCGCTGCCGTCTAGTCTCTACACTTTCTTGTTCTTCGCGTACCAATGGGGCGCGACACGTGTGAAGAACAAACTTAGCTCGGTGTTACCTCGCCGGGGCAGGGGCTTCACCGAATTTGACAGCATCCCACGGGCGGTTTCCCCTCCCGTGGCTCAATTTCTGTTTAAGTCCCCTGTGTCTGCCATTCCACCACTCACCCAGAACGGGGCCATCATTACCAACGGCCGCGTTACCGACAAGGCGAGTGTTTTACGCGAACATCTCGGCGACGTCCACGAGCTTCTTGACCTGATCGGCGCCGAGTCGGTTCACCAGGCTTTGAACGGCCTGGAGGTCCGAGAACTGTGCCCCGCCCTTGCGCCCGCCGGTTTTGGCCCCGCCGCCCTTTTCGCGCTTGATGACCGACTTGTAGTTCGAGATGATGTTGGTCGCGAGTTCGGTGTCGTATTGCTCTTTGATGAACTCCTGTAACTCCTGCGGACCGACCTTCCAACCCTTTTCGTCGAGTGCGGCTTGGACCATTGCCTTCTGCGTGATTTTCCCTTCCTGTTTAGCCTTCGCCACAGTCGGTGCTCCGGTAAAAATGTGTAGTGTTTGAGATGCGTACATCTCAATAATTTTGATTTAGTGTTTAGTATGCGCGATGTGAAGACAGATGTGAAGCTTTTTTACAGATTGTGATTTGGACGTGCCGTGTTGAGGTGAGGGGCTCGCCTGCGTGCTGTTGAGGATGTGTATCTTTAGCTCGTGGCGCCGTAGTCGGATGTCTATGCGAAATCAATACTACGGGCGCCAGCTCAACAACGACGCGAATTCGCATCATGAACGGCCGTCAACGGCCGGACTGATAGATTTGATCGAAGATCCCGCCCTCGGAGAAGAAGTCGGTTTGGATCTTGGTCCAATCGCCCAGTTCCATTATTGGGTCGGTCGCGCGGTACAGTTTGATCGGGGGGAACCGGCTCTCGTTCTTCTTCGCGACCTCCGGGTGCCCGGGGCGGAAGAACGTTTCAGCGATCAACTCTTGGGCGGTGGGCGTGTACAGGAACTTGAGGTACTCTTCGGCCGCGAGGCGGGTACCCTTGCGGTCCGCGTTCGCGTCCACCAGGGCCACGTGTGGCTCGGCGCGGACGCTCACTTTCGGGTACACGATCTCCACCGCGTCCTTGAGTTCGCGCTTCTCCAGCCACGCCTCGTTTTCCCAGGTCAGGTGAACGTCGCCGATGTTCTTGCGGGCGAACGTGACCGTGGCCCCGCGTGCGCCCGTATCGAGCACCGGGACGCGCCGGTACATTTCGGTGATGAAATCCCGCGCATCCTTTGCCGATCCCCCCGCGGCGCGTATCGCGATCCACGCGCCGAGTAAATTCAGCTTGGCGCCGCCTCCAGTTTTCGGGTTCGCGGTGATGACCTTCAGGTTCGGCTGGAGCAGATCCTTCCAGTCCTTGACTCCGAACGGGTTACCCTTCCGCACCACGAACACGATGGTCGAGTGATACGGCAGTGAGCGGTCCGGCAGGCGCTCTTCCCAACCGTTCGCGATCAATTTCTTGGATCGAATGTTATCGACGTCGGCCCACATCGCGAGCGTGACCACATCGGCCGGGATTCCGTCGATCACCGACCGCGCCTGGCTGCCGGAGCCACCGTGTGACTGCCGCACACGAACCCGCTTCCCGGTGAGCGCGTGATAATGTTCCGCGAACAGGCGGTTCATCCGGCGGTAGAGTTCGCGTGTGGGGTCGTATGACACATTCAGCAGTTCAAAGTCGTAGTCCGGTCCCGAGCACCCGCTGAACGCAGATAGCCCGGCGAGCGACGACGTGGCGATGAATTGGCGACGGTTCATGCCGCTAGTATATGAGCCAATGGTCGGGAGTGTCGATTTTTGTTTACAATGGTGATTAGCTTATTTATCAACGGACTAAGCCGGTCGCTCACCGAGTCGGAGAGATTCAACTTCGGGCAGGTCTTTGAGTGAGTTCAGACCGAAAGCCTGGAGGAATTTCTTGGTTGTGCCGTACACCTGCGGGCGCCCCAAAGAATCGTGCCGACCCGCGACGCGGACCAGCCCCTTTTCCATCAACTGGCGGACCACTTCTCCGCACGCAACTCCTCGCACTTTTTCGACTTCTGCGCGCATGATGGGTTGCTTGTAAGCGACGACGGCCAGCGTTTCGAGGGCCGCTGGGGTGAGGCGCAGTTCGTGTCCCGTGCGCTTGAGTCGCGCCAACCACGTGTGATACTGCGTGCGCGTGAGTAGTTGATAACCGCCCGCGATCTCTTCGACCTGGAACGCGGCCCCGTCCGCGTCGTAGAGGGCTTGCAGGCGTGCGACGAGTGCTCGGGCCTCGGCCGCGTCCGCGAGGCCGGCCACATCCGCAAGTTTGCGTGCGGGGAGGGGTTCATCGGCGATCATGAGAGCGGCTTCGAGTCGGGCGAGCTTCCCGTCGCGTGCGTGCGGGTCGTGTGCGATCGGTTCGGCAGGCTCCGCGCGTAAACGCAGCGCGGGCGGGAGCGCGGTGTTGCCGGGGCGCTGGGTGAACGGGCGCACGCGCGCCGAGCCGTGTTGTTGGCGCAAGTGGTTCAAATTCGTGCCCCTCGCCGCGTTCCCGGTGTGAAGTGAACAGCGGGAACCAGCCTACCACCGCGCGAAGGGGCGTAAAAGAGCGGTTGCGGCGCGATCAGGGTGCGCGGCGCTTGTAGAGCGTAGCGGTCGGCGTGACTTTTACGACCTGCCATACGGGGGACTCGGCGAACCACTCGTCGAACGGTGTGCCGGTGCGCGTGAGCGCGAAATCAAATCGCCCGTATTCTTTCTGCCAGTCATCAATAGCGTTGTCCGGGGTTTCTGATTTGTGAACGAACTTCACGAGCCACGGGCCGGTCATCAGTTCACAGCGATCATCAATGAACACTTTGTATCCCGGGACGTGATAGATCACGAATCCGCCGTCAATGTATTCGCCGTTGAATAAGTGGTTCGGTTCACCCGGTTTCGGTTCATGTTCTTTGAGCACATCCAACAAGTCGACCGGCCACGCTGCCGGGTCGTGTGTTGCCCATCCCGAGCCAATGAGTGGGACCGGTGTGCGCGTGGTCTGTAACGTGAGTGCGAGCAGCACCACGGCGACCGGCAGCCACACGTGTGCCCACCCCGGGCGTGTTTCGGCACTGCCGGGCTGGTACAGGTCCGGGCGGTAGGCCGCGAGCCACAGTGCCCAGCGCGTATGTTTCCACATCGCGGTGATGGTTACGACTGTTACGACCGCGAAGAGCGATACGTGCCGACACCGACTGAATGCGAGTGCTAGCCACACGAGTGGGAGCAACCACGACACCCGAATCGCACTGCGCTTCACGCCGTATAGCACAAACAGATAAACCACCGCCAGCGCTACCACGGGCCACGCATACGGTGCGGTTACATCGAGTGGCCGGTGCTCGGAGATAATCTCGCGCAATTCGGGCGCGTCCATGATGACGTGCCACGTCCGGACCATGTCGATCCCGTAGGGGCTCGCGAGCACGCTCAGCCCGCAGCCGCTCGCGACGAGCGCGAGTAGCCTGACGTCGCGCCAGGACCGTACCGGGGACGGGCGCTTCAGTTTCCAGAAGACCACCCAACCCGCGAACGCGATACAAAGCGTGCCGATTCCCCCCAGTACGCCGCCGTGGACGTTCGTCCAAATCGCGCACAGTGGGATGAGCCAGAACAATCGCTTGAGGCGTGGTCGGGCGACATCTGTTTCGGCCAGTACGACCGCGACCACCGTCATACACGCGAGCGTGAACAGGTGAGGGCGAACGTGGAAGTGCGAGCCGGCCGCGGCTAGGGCCAAGCGCGACCGTGCCGTACACGAGAATCGGGTGTAACCCGGTGCGCTGTAACCGAACCGTGAGCCACGCGAACACGGCGGCAATCAGTTGTGACCGCACCGAGTAACTGCGTATCGAACCCACCTACCCTATGGGCCAGGGCCATTCCCACTTCGCCGAGCCACTGGTACGGCACCCACCACTGACCGCCGAACGTGAACGTGTACGGGTCCGCGCGGATGAACCCGTCTTTGAGAACGAGTTCGCCTGTCGTGGTGTGCCAGAACGTGCCGGGGTCGCGGAAGAACGCTGAGCGCCCGACCCCGAGCAGCATCAGCCAGACCAGAAGGAACGCGATCGCCCCCGGTCCGAACCAGCGCGGGAACTTCATGCCGTCACCGCGGCGGTTCGAGGCGCGCGACCGATTTCGGACTCAGAGGCGCGGAACGTGTGCATCGTGTACAGGAGCAGAATGGCGGGCGATACCCACAAAAACCAGAACGACCCGAGCTGGAGCAGATTAATCACGAGGCAGCCCAAATTCACTGCGAGAAGCCCAGCGAGGATCGCGGGGGAACCGATTCCCCGTTCGGACCGTTTTCCGATCACCATCGCGAACACCGCCGGCAGCAACAGTACCATGTCAAACGGCCACGCGCCATACGGCGCAGTGGTGAATGATACGAGTAACAGCAGCGGGAGCTGTTCGGTCCAGTTCCAAGTGTTTCGTTTGGTCCACCGATACCATACGAACCAGATCACCCCAATGCCGACCGAGACGAACTGAAGCCGGAAAAGGCGCTCGCCGAACGCCATTCGCAGTACCGAGCCGAGCGTGGGTGAGAGCCACTGCGCCGGCGGGCGGTTGCCCATCGCGTCCGCATACTGGTGCCACACGTCGGGGTTAAACGCCAACGGAATGAGAGCACAAGCCAATCCCGTTACGGCTCCACCTACGAGCACGCGCCACCGCCCGCGAACGAGCGCGTCCACCGCGATACCGGCCCACAACAGGTACGCGAGGTGCGGTTTGATCGCCACGAGTACGGTTGCCGCGCCCGCGCAATATTCCCACGAACGGTTCCGAACTGCCCGGCGCTCGCATTCGAGGAACAGCACCGCGCCGAGCACGAGGAACATGCTGATTTGACCGATGGAGAGCGCGAACACGGTCGGTAAGAACGTGAACGCGACCGTCCAGCCGATCCACCGCCGTTCGCGCGCGCCGCCGAGTAGCAGCCACGCTCGGTCCGCACAGAAACCCGTCACAACAAGGTGTATGAGCAGCCACAGGAGTTGGGCTTCGCGTGCCGACAACAAGCCGAGCGGCAGCACCACGGGGAGCGACCACGGCGGGTTCCACATCATGATCGCTTCGGACGTGTCGCGCCCGGCGTGTTGTTGGAGCGGGAGTAATAGCGACTCATCGAACGGGTTCTGACCGTTTAGCGCCAATTTTGCGGCCGCCCAGTATTCGACGAAATCGTCCGGCGGCCACACGGTCGGGTCGGCGAGTAACTGCCGAACTTGTCCCGCGAGCAGAACTCCGACGAGCGCCAGAACGCCGAGTGAGAGAACATTACGAGAAGTCATGCCACAGCTTAGAACGCATTTCGGCCTTCGAGCAGTTCTCTCGTAACGTGTGCTGCGCAGATCAATGTGTGCATAGTTCGACCAACAGGCAGATTACAGAATTTTCATCCCGATTCGGGCGCGGTGTTAGGTCGCCCCCCGGTCTCTCGTCTTTTAGGTACGACGGAAGGAATTCGCCGCTGCTCGTCACGCCGCACGACCGCGAGCCGTCTTGTAAGTCAGGTACGGGACTTGCGGTAACTCCGACCAGTTTTTTTTGAACCGGCAAATGTACCGAGCGCGCGATGCGCTTCGGGTGTGTTCTATGTTTGATTTGCTTTCGTGAAACTGAGACGTGTCCATGTTCACCGCAAAACTCTCCCACGTTCACCCAATTCTGCTCCTCGGTGTGGTCGTTCTCGCGTTCACGGGGTGGATTGCCTACGAAGGTGTTACTGGCCAGGGTGCGGCGTCGGTGATGGGATCGGAGCAATCAGAATCCGAAGACGGTGCCAAGCCCCTCCCAAAACTCCCGCCAGAAGTTGTGATCGGTGCCGTCCGTGTTGGGCAACCGCGATTGTTCGTAGAGCAGCACCTGATGGCGCACTCGGCCGGCGATATTGATCCGGTCGATCTTTCAGCGGGAGCGCCGGTGCTGCGGTCCCGGTACCGTGTGTACATCGGCCGTCCACTCCCGCACTTGAACCCGTCCCTGCCACCCCACATGTTCCGCCCCGGTTCGTACATCCTCACTCTGGAGTTCGACGGCCGACACGCGGGGCACCCGTTGTTCCGCATCGATCTCTCACCAGAGAATCCGGGGTAAGCGAGTTGAGTTTGTTAGGAATTGATATTCATCAAATGCGGCCCCCATTCATCGAAATGAATGGGGGCTTTTGTGTTTGTTGGGCGGGAACCGTGCCTGTGAACAAATGCTGAAGATGGTGACGAATTTTGACAGAATTTACAGGATCAACGAGATCAAGAGGCACGCTCGCAAAGTCACGAGATGAAAAGGACGTTCAGGGCAACGTGGTGGGCGAACGACCGAGATGACACGGGCTGTTCGCCCTGTCTACAAAGTCTGCATTCTCACCGGCGGCATAAGCCGACCGTTCGCCCCATGCCGGAAATGCAATGAGCCGGGGACGACCCCGGCTCGCACGAAGTTCACACCGTTTGCGGATCAATACACCACGGACGCCTGGATGAACAGCCCTTCGAGTGACAGGTTCGAGGGGCGGGTGATGACCTTGCCCTGCGACACGTCGTCCACGAACCGCGGGCGCTCGAAGATGCCCTGCCAGTGGGTCACCTCGTAGCCGGCGCGGATGGAGATGGTGCGGTACTGCCAGCCGGCCCCGACCGCCAAACTGCCGAACGGCACTTCCTTGCGCACGTCGTACCGGCTGTTCACGTAGGTCGTGGCGCCGCTATCGTTGGTTTCGATCACCAGATTTGTGCTGCGCCCGCTCAGGAATCCCCCGGTCGCCCGTGTGTAGAGGTGGAACCCCTTCGGACCGGCCAGGGTCGCTTCCGCGCCGATGAGCGGCCCGAAGCCCTGGAACCGCGACCGGGTTCGCACCGCGGCCTGGTTCGCATCAGCGCCGTCGTAGAACGCATTCAGTGTTTGCCGGATGTCGGAGAACCGGAACCCGGCAATGGCTCGCACCGCGAAGTTGTCTTGGATCACGAACCGCCGGCCCGCGAGCAGGTCGAACAGTTGGTAGTCGAGGTCCGCGGTGCCCGACGCGGTGAGAGCGCGATCGGTCAGCCCGGGGCGCGTGAGGGTCGGGAGTAGCGACACATTCGGTGTCGAGAAGATGGTGCTATCGGCGCCGGCCGTGAGGTACGTGTACGCGAACGCCGTTTCCCACTTCCCGCCGTCGTACAGGTAGCCGATTTCGGCCCGTAACCCGCTACCGAGTTGGTAGTTAAGTGAATCGATCGGCCCCACGGTCCCCAACCCACCGCTACTGTTGCGGATCACGAAGTCCATGTCCGAGTTCCGGGGGCGCATCAACAGGAACTCGCCTGTTGTGTAGAACCCGCCGTGTTGCGGCACCATTGGTGTGAGAGATCCCGGAATCTCGCCGTGCCCGCCGTGCTTATCCGGTGGCGGAAGGAGATCGCCGAAGCCGGCCGGGGTGAGGTCTTTCACTGGCAGAGAGTCGTCCGACAGCGCGGAGAGCGAGCGAACGGGCTGGCCGGTCGAGGGCGCTGGAGAAGCCGTCGGTGGGGTGCCGGGCGGCACTATGGGTGCGAGGGGCATCGAAGTACCGCTCGCGCCGATTCCCGGTAAGGTGCCCGGTTGGGCGGTGGCGCCCCCCGCGAACATTAATAACGCGCCGATTCCCGCCCACGAACGCACGTATCGCATGGCCGAACTCCCCCCAGAAACCAGCCCGCGTTGAACAATTTGCGCGGCCCATACCGGGGAGTCGAACGGGAATCAATAGAGATCTTCGGACCCGTGGACGAACACTTTACCTGTACCGCGGGTATTTTGCCCACTCTTCCGACGTGGGCAGTGAAGTGCGGGCAAGATGCCCGCGGTCCCAGGGGCGAAGTTACTCCGATCCCGACGGGGCCGGGGGAGCGAAGGAGCCGTCCCAGTTGGCCGGGGGCTTGCGCTTGGTCGCGTCCATGACGCGGATCAGGCACTTGCCCACCGTGTCGTCCGTGAACCGGGTGGTGAGTTCTTCGTAGCACTCGGCCCATTTGCCTTGGGTGAACAACTCGACCGTCGCGGTCCATTCTTCTTGGAGCCAGTCCGGGACGCTGGGTGTTTGGGCCGAGTACAGTTCGTAGGCCCACACGGGGTCGGGGAACCCCTTCGCGCGCACTTTACCCAGCACCCGCGTGCGCATCTCGCGGCCCGTCGGGTCGGCTTCGGCGACCTGCTTGGAGACCTCGCCCGAAACGATAATGGGCACGCCAAACGCCTTCGTCATTGCCTCCAGGCGGAACGTCAGGTTCACGACGGGGCCGTACAGGTCCACCACCGCGAGGTCGTGCGCGCCCAAGCGCCCGGCCACCGCGGTCCCGTGGGTGATCCCCACGCCGCAGCGCCCGGACCGGGTCCAGTCGCCGAGGCGCCCGGCGATGGAAATGGCCGCGCGCGCGGCTAACTCGACCTGCCGCGCCTGCGGCTTGGGCCAGCCCCAGAACCCGAGCACCGCGTCGCCGCGGAACCCGCCCACCACACCGTCGCGGTCGGTGATGGTCGAGGCCATTGTGTTCAGTGCGTTGCCGATCTCCCGCTGCGAGGCGAGCAACTCGCTGGCGTGCTGCGAGGCGAACAGCGAGTAGTTCCGCAAGTCGCAGAACAGCGTGGTGATTTCCTTTTCCTCGGGAACCAGCATGCGCTCGAGTTCGGCCGGGTCGTCGAGGTACTTCCAGAGGCTCTGCGGCCACGCGCGGCGGATGACCTTGTTCTGCTCGGTGAGCCGGCTCACGCGCAGCGTGGTTTCGATCATCCCGACCAGCAGTTCGGCGATCTTCTGATACTGGGTCAGGTCGCTGACGATCTTGTCCTGAGAGGCCTTGTCGAGCAGATCCCACTGCCCGCTGGTTTGCCCGGCGACGTAGAGCGCGTAGCGCGAGCCGTCCTGGAACGGGGTACACACGGCCCACGGGGTCACGCCGTGAACGTGCGTGTCGGCCATCGTCAGTTCGGTAGCGCCTCCGGCCCCGGTCGGGTCGGGGGACCAGCAGTGGAGGCAGCTCCGCCGGCGCTCCATGATCGCGCGGTGGGCGAGCCGCTTCGAGGGCGCGAACCCGCCCTGCGAGTGGGGCGTGTTGGGGCGGACGTTGTACTCCACGAGGTTGAGGCGCTTCTCGCTGGGCGGACAGTCGGGCGGGACGCGGACGATGGCGCACGCATCGGCCCGGGGCATCGCGTCCATGACCACACGGAGCATCTGGCGGAACAGGGCCTGTTCGGTGGTGATGGCGCGAATGGTGTTGGGCAGGTTCTCCATCGCCCGGAGCGCGGCGGCCGGGTTCGCGAACGGGATCTCTTCGAGCTGCGCGCGGGTCTTTTCTTCCTGGCGCGGCGCGATGGTCGCGTCCACGGGGCTGTCGTGCTGGGACTCTTCGTCGTTGTGGAGGGTGAAGCGCGTTTGCCCGATCCAGAACGACTCGCCGCGCCCGACGAGGCACTTGCCCTGTGGGGCCTCCACCAGTTTCTTCGCGCGCTCGTCGAAGACCAACGTCTGGTTCGCGGGCGGGTTCGGGTACCCGGGGCTGGTCGGGCGGGTTTGAACGGTCAGCTTCTCTTTGGCCGGCTCCCAGGTGACGACCGCCTGGAACCGCGAGATCTGGTCGTCCTCGGGGACGGCGATGTCCATCTTCCCCTCGTCCCGGCCGAGGTTCATCGCCTTGTTCGGGGTGAGCGGGAACCGACGCCCGTACTGCCGGGCCATGACCGCCGATTTTTTCGGGTCGGCCTGAATGTCGGTGATCGCTTCAAGCTCTGCCATCGTCTGCAAGCTCCTCACGCCCGCCCCTCCGGGCGCGCGCCCATCAGTCGCACCCTTTTATCGTACTTGACGAACCCGCTGGGTGAGAGGCACGTGTTCCGAGTTTTCTGCGCGCTCGGGCGCTGGGGCCGGAAATTGGAGGCCCGTAGGCGTGGGGCGGCATCGTGAGCGCGATTTCAACAGTGTAGTGCGCGGGGCGCCCGAGCCGGCACTTTGTCGAGGAGTTTATCGAGAATCGGGCACGTTTTTCGTTCAGATACTCTTGACAGTGTGCGTGTGGGCGGTATAGCCGCCGGTTCTCTGCGCTATCCGCGGATTATCGGGGGGGGAGTGCCGCATGGACGCGGTCGATACATCGGCTCCGGGGCGTTGCTCGCACCGGCGCGCCCGGCACACAGTGGTTCGGGCGCTCGTGCTGTTCCTGCCGCTCGCGTGCGTGCTCGCGCTCTGCGCGGTCGTCTACGCTCAACAGCCGGCCGCGCCCGGAGCGCCCAAATCCCCGATCCTGCCGGCGGCCGGCGACGGCACGCGCGACCCGAAGAACCCCGAGTGGTCCACGGACCCGGCGGACCCGTTCCCGATGCCGCCGGAACTCGCCAACGTCGAACTGATGAAGCAGACGCACGAGGAGGCGTATGCGAAGTCGGCCGGGTGCATGGCGTGCCACAAGGGGGTCGGTGACCCGCACGGCAAGGACACGCTCCGCATCGGCTGCACCGACTGCCACGGCGGGGACGCCTCGTCGACCGACAAGAACAAGGCACACGTCCTGCCGAAGATGCCGCAGTTCTGGCTCAGTGCCGCGAACCCGGTCCGCTCGTACACGCTGTTGAACAACGAGTCGCCCGCGTTCGTCCGGTTCGTCAACCCGGGCGACTTTCGCATCGCGCACATCAGTTGCGGGACCAGCGGGTGCCACCCGAAAGAGGTGCAGACGAACCGCAAGCAGATCATGAACACGGGCTGCATGTTGCTCGGGGCCGCGGCCTACAACAACGGCACGCTCCCGGTGAAGCGCGCGATCATCGGCGAAGCCTACGGCATGAGCGGGGCACCGCTGATGCTCAAGACGTACCCGCCGCCCACCCCGGAAGAAGAAAAGCGCGGGGTCGTTGCCCAACTCGTGCCGCTCCCGCGGTTCGAGATGAGTCAACCCGGTAACGTGCTCCGGATCTTCGAGCCGGGCGGTCGGTTCCTGCCCGAAATCGGCATCCCCGAAACGAAAGACGAACCGGGGCGCACGCGCGTCCGGCTCAGCCTCCGCGGGCTGGGCACGAGTAACCGGACCGACCCCGTGCTCGTGAGCGCGAACAAAACGCGCCTCTTCGACCCGACGTTGAACTTCCTGGGCACCAACGACAACCCGGGCGACTACCGCAGCAGCGGGTGCTCGGCGTGCCACGTGGCCTACGCGAACGACCGCTCCCCGATTCATTCGGGACCGTTCGCGAAATTCGGCAACCGTGGTACCAGTTTCAGCGACGACCCGACCATTCCGAAGAACGAGCCCGGGCACCCGATCGAGCACAAGTTCACCAACTCGATCCCGACCAGTCAGTGCATGGTGTGTCACATCCACCCCGGCACCACGGTCATGAACAGTTACATCGGGTACATGTGGTACGACGAGGAGTCGGACGGGAAGCACATGTACCCGTCGAAGCAGAAGGACCCGACGCCCGAAGAACTGGTGCGCTCGATGCTGCGGAACCCGAACGAGTCCGCGGCGCGCGGGCACCTGTCCGATCCGCAGTTCACCGCGAACCTCACGGACCTGAACCCGCACCTGTCGAAGAATCACTTCGCGGACTTCCACAGCCACGGGTGGGCGTTCCGCGCGGTGTTCAAGAAGGACAAGAAGGGGAACTACATTGACCACGCGGGCGGGTTCGTCGGCCCGCCCACCGCGGAGAAGATGGCCGCCGGGGTGGACTGGCCGAATCAGGCCCGCAAGTTCCACCAGGACTCGAAGTTCCCGGACCCGAAGACCGGCGCCCAGGCCGCACGCGAGGCCGAAACCAAGCTCAACGATTCGTGCCGCGCCGGGAAACCCGTTCACCTGATGGACATCCACATGGAGAAGGGGATGCACTGCGTGGACTGCCACTTCTCGCAGGACATGCACGGCAACAACCGGCTTCATATGGAGGTACGGGCCGCGATCGAGATCCAGTGCGTCGACTGCCACGGCACCGCGGGCGCCTACGCGACGCTCAAGACTTCCGGCCCGGCGAGCTACACTTCTGCGCCCGACGGTAAGGGGCGGAACCTGCTCGCCATGAAGACGCCGTTCGGTGTGCCGCGGTTCGAGATCCGCGAGGCCCCGGACGGTACCAAACGTTACTTCCAGAACTCCAGTGTCGAGAAGGGGTTGCAGTGGGAACTGGTGCAGACGAAGGACACCATCACGAAGGGCCACGCCCGGTACAACGAGAAGGCCGCGCTCGCGAAGACGGTTCGCGTCGATAAGGCCAGCGGCAAGATGGTGTGGGGGGATCTGCCCGGCGACGGGAGCTGTGCCCACTCCAACGACAACATGAGCTGCATGACCTGCCACTCGGCGTGGAACCCGAGTTGCTTCGGGTGCCACCTGCCGCAGCGGGCCAACCTGAAGATGCCGACGCTCCACGCGGACGGGGGCGTACAGCGGAACTACACCGCGTACAACTTCCAGACGCTGCGGGACTGTACGTACATGCTCGCCCGCGACGGCGACGTGACCGGCAACAAGATCAACCCGGCCCGGTCCAGTTGCGCGATCCACGTGGGGTCGCACAACGGGAACCGCGAAGGGATCTACGTGCAGCAGCCGACGATCTCGGCCGAGGGCTTCGGCGGCATCGCGTTCAGCACGAACGTGCCGCACACGGTCCGCGGGCGCGGGGTCGGCGAGACCAAGCAGTGCAGCGACTGCCACCTCTCGAAGAAGAACGACAACAATGCGTGGATGGCCCAGTTGCTCATGCAGGGCACCGGGTTCATGAACTTCGTCGGCAAGTACGCCTGGGTCGCGGCCGGCGAAGAGGGCGTGTTCGCGGTGCAGGTGACGGAAAGCACCGAGCCGCAAGCGGTGTTCGGGAGCGACATGCACTATTACGCCTACCCGGACAACTACAAGAAGCACGCCGAGAAGGGTGGGCTACTGAAGAACGCACACGAGCACCCGGGGCGTGACATCTCGAAGGGCATAACGCGCCCGTTCCTAAAGTCCGAGGTGCTGATGGTCCAGAACCGCGGGGAGTACCTGTACGCCGCGTGCGGCGAGGGCGGGGTCCGCGTGTTCGACATCGCGTTCATCGACGACAAGGCGTTCGCCGAGCGCATCGCGACCGCACCGGTTTCGCCGATCGGCCAGAAGTTCTACCTGGACACGAAGTACGCGACCTACGTCGCGGCCCCGACAACGGTCCCGGTGGACCCGACCCGCACGCAGATGGAGGGGAACAAGGAACAGAAGATCCACCCGCTGTTCGGGTACCTCTACATCTGCGACAAGTACGAGGGGTTGATCCTGACCGGCGCCGCGACCACCATCGACGGTAACCCGGTGAACAACTTCTTGAAGAAGGAAGTGTGCTTCAACCCGGACGGGCTCCTGTACGACGCGAAGCACGCGGTGGTCCACGGGCACTACGTCTACGTGTCGTGCGCCGCGGGCCTCGTGGTGATCGACATCGACGACCCGAAGAAGCCGAAGGTGACCTCGGTCATCGGCGAGAAGCACCTGAAACACCCGCACATGGTCGCGACGCAGTTCCGTTACGCCTACGTGTGCGACGAGGAGGGCGTGAAGGTTCTGGACATCACCGACCCGGCCAAGCCGGTTCCGAAGTCGTTCATCCGGCTCCCGGAGGCGCACAGCATCTACCTAGCTCGTACCTACGCCTACGTCGCGGCCGGCCCGCGGGGGCTGGTCATCCTCGACATCCAGAACGCCGCGGAACCGAAAGTCGAACTGACGTACAATGCCAACGGGCACATCAACGACGCCCACGATGTGAAGCTCGGCATCACGTACAACAGCTTGTTCGCGTACATCGCGGACGGGAAGAACGGGATGCGGATCGTGCAACTGATGTCACCGGAAACCCCGGGCTACGAGGGCTTCGGCCCGAAGCCGACCCCGCGCCTGGTAGCGACGTTCCGGTTGCCGCACGGCGGGCACATCAAGAGCGTGGCCCGTGGGCTCGATCGCGACCGGGCCGTGGACGAGAGCGGGAACCAGATCGGGGTGTTCGGCCGCGTCGGGGCGCGTCCGCTGAATGAGAAAGAGCAGCGGAAGATGTACGTGCGCGACGGGATACCGTGGTACGTCAGCGACAACCCGAAGGAGCCGGGGCTGTACGAAGAGCGCCGGACACCGAAACCGAAACGCCGCCGACGGCGGGTGTAACACGACGAAAAGTCAGCCGGCCCCGCCGGGATGAAGACAAGGTTGTCCTTGCCTTCATCCCGGCGGGGCCGGCTGACGTTATGTGCGATGGAAAACCAGCGCGTTTACTTCGGGCTGACGTCGAACTCGACCGTCTTCACTTCGGTCGTCGGGCCGGCGATCTCGACCTGTTCACCGGCGCGCCCCTTGGCGCCGCCGCGGACGCCGTTCTCGTGCCAGTACACGAGCCGGAACTTCCCGGCCGGCGCGTTCTTGATCTCGAACTTCCCGTCCTCGTCGGTGATCGCGTAGTACGGGTGGTCGAAGATGCGGACGTAGCCCGTCATCCAGCCGTGAATGGTACACTTGTACTGGATCGGGGTGTTTTCCTTCACCAGCGGATCGGGGAGCTTCCACTCTTCTTGCTTCGGGATGGTCTTGTTGTGGGTGCCGTTGTTGGCGGTGTCCCAGAAGAAGTTGTGCGCGACCGGGGCGGAGTTCTTCACCACGAGCTTGTCGCCGACGCGGGCGACCGAGACGCGCGGCCCGAACAGGCAGCACGGCTGGTCGATGACCAGTTCACCGGGCTTCCGCTTCGCGTCGTCCGGGTGGATCTTGTTCTTCGGGAACTCGACCTTCAGGTCGGTGTCGTCCGGGCGCAGGAACACCACGACGTTCTTGATGCCCTTGTTCTTCGCGTTCACGAGGATCGACTCGTCGAGCAGGTCGCCCTTGCTGGTGCAGTGATCCTTGTCCTGGGTGACGTTGAGCGTCGCGCGCTTGGGCAGTTCCTTGTCCTTCGGGAAAACGACTTGGCCCTTGATCGTCGCCCATTCTTGGGCGCTCACCGCGCTCCCGGGGCCGATGAAGACGGCCGCGGCGAACAGCGCGGAAAAGACGAACCGTTGCATTCGGGGCAACTCCAGATTGGGAAAGGGGAATTGGGCGGCTACGGCGGGAACCTATCTTACCTATTGTTCTGTGGAAGTGTCCGGACGGCAACCGGTGGCGTGCGTTTGGTGCTTTGTATTTCGTAACGTTTCAGGAACCCCGGTCCGAATTTCGGGGTTCCTGACCAGATACTGACCACTACCCTCGCAGCATTTCAACCACGGTCGCGTGCAGTTTCCCGTTAGTCGCGAGCACGTCGGGCGTGTGAATGGTCGGCACGCCGTTCCAGTCGGTGAACGCGCCGCCGGCCTCTTCGACGATGGGCTTGGTCGCGGCCACGTCCCAGGGGTTCACACCGTGTTCGAGCATGATGTCCGCGGCGCCCTCGGCGACGAGCACGAAGCCGTAGAAGTCCCCGTGCCCGCGCTGGCGCTTGGTTTTGCCGTACAAGTCGTGGAACACCTTCTCGCGCCCGGCGCGCGAGAACCACCCCATGCTCGAATAGCACAGTGAGGCGTCCGCGAGCGTGGACACGTCCGACACGCGGATGCGGCGCTCGTTGTGGTACGCACCGTCCCCGCGGAGCGCCCGATACGTCATCCCGAACACCGGGATGTACACCACGCCACCGATCTGCTCTCCCTGGTATTCGAGCCCGATGAGTGTAGCCCAAATGGGCACGTGGCGGATGAACGACTTGGTCCCGTCGATGGGGTCGATGATCCAGCGGAACCCACTCGTGCCGGGCTGGTTGCCGAACTCTTCGCCCAGGAACCCGTCCGCTGGGAACGCCGCGGACACGGCCTCGCGGATCAGTTTCTCGGCGGACTTGTCGGCGATTGTGACCGGGCTGCTGTCGGACTTGTGCTCGACCTCGAACGTGGTTTCGTAGTAGGTGCGGGCGAGGTCGCCAGCTTTGTGGGCCGCGTTGACGGCCAGATCGTATCGGGTGCGCCAGTCTGCGTTCATGCGAGCTTGCGCGGGGCGTACCCCGCTTCCAATCCAAGGTAGGGGGGGGAAGTCAGATCGCTTCGCTCTGCATCACTTCGGCCGGTGAGGGTTCGGCGGGCACGGCCGGCGCTGCGGGCAAGTGAGCTTTGGCGTAAGCCGCACAGCCGACGATACCGGAATCGTCCCCGAGTTGCGCCGAGACGCACTTCACACCGTTGGCGGCGCCGGGCAGAGCGTACCGCTGGGCGATTTCCCAGATGCGCTCGATGAACGTGTCGCCGAGCGCGCCCGTTACGCCCCCGCCGACCACGATCACCTGCGGGCTGATGAAGTTCACCAGGCCGCCGAGGGCGGCACCGAGCGCGCGGGCCGCGTCGTCCACCAGTTGCACCGCGACCGGGTCGTCTTTCTGGTAGTATTCCGCGAGTTGCGAACTGCGAACGCCGGCCAGATCCACGCCCTTCCATTCTTTCCGCACGCGCTTCGGGGCGTCGTCCAGAATTTCTTTCGCGCGCTTCATCATGTACTTGCGGCCGGCAATGCCTTCGAGTTCGGTGCCCCGGCGCCAGTGAACGATCAGGTGCCCGATCTCGCCCGCGTTGCCGTTAAACCCGGTGAACAGTTCGCCGTTGAGGATCATCCCCCCGCCGACACCGGTGCCGACGAACACACCGAGGACGTGTCGGGCGCCCTTCGCCGCACCATGCGCGAACTCGCCGTATGTGCCCATGCGCACGTCGTTCTCGACGATGATCGGCCAGTGCCACGACTCGGGCAGGAGCGGTTTCACGTCCACGTCGCGCCAGTCGAGGTTGGGCGCGAACTTCACTCGGGTGCTGCCCAACTCGATCTGCCCCGGGATACCGAGGCACATGCCGAGGATCTTGCTGGGGGCGACGTCCGCCGCGCGCACGACCTCGTCGACGGCCTTAACGATATTGGCAACAACCCCGGTCGGACCACCTGCGGCGGACGTGGGTTGTTTGGCGCGTGCGAGTAGTTTGAGATCGTCGTCGAACAGACCGGCCAGAATCTTGGTTCCGCCGAGGTCGACGCCGAGCCAGTATCCGGTGCTCATGCCGGGCTTCCGTAGGGTATGTCCGGTCGTGGGCCGCGTGCCGTCCTGGCGCCGCATATTGTAAGAGCGGACTATACTTACGCAACGGGAAACGGTCCGCAAGTCAAGTGAAAAGCGATTCCGACGCGGTTCGCACGTTCTTCACAAACAGAGCAACCTTATCGGGATCTTTTACGCCGGGCGCACTTTCGACACCGCTGGCAACGTCGACACCCCACGGGCGCACGACGGCGATCGCGTCCGCAACGTTCTCCGGGGTCAGCCCCCCGGCAAGGATGATAGGTACGCCGACGTCGAACCCTTTCAGGAGATCCCACGGCGCCACGTGCCCGGTGCCGCCCATCTGTCCCGGAACATGCGAGTCGATCAGCACCGCGGCGGGCGCCCGGTTGAGTGCCCGTGCGGTGTCAACGAACCGGCGCACGTGCTCCAATCCGGCCTGATCCTTCACCCGGAACGCGGGGACGTGGGCGAACGGAAAGGTATCGGCGTCGGGCGGCTGGTCGTCGTAAGTCTGCACCCCGCGCAACCCCAACTGGAACGCGACCGCACACACCTGTCGCACCGGCATCCCCACGAACACCCCGACGGGCGTCGTGAACGCCGGGAGCGCGCGAACGATGGCCCCCGCTTGTGCGGGAGTGACGAACCGCGGGGATTGGGGATAGAAGTTCAGCCCGACCGCATCGGCCCCGGCTTCGGCCGCACCGCGTGCGGCCTCGGGGGTGGTGACACCGCAAATTTTGATACGAACCATACGGTAAGTTTACGCGGCGGGCGGCGCGGGTGGAGGTGTTAGCCCGCGCTCGCCGGGAAGTTTGAAGATGTCCGCAACTTTAATCGCCAGTTCCGGCAAATCGTCGCCGCCGGTGAGTTCGCCGTCTGCGCCGATGACTTCCATATCTTGTTTCGGGCGGTAAACAGTGATCCCGCGTGCTTCGTAATCAACTTGCCAGACGATTTTCACGCCGTTCGCGAGGTACTCGCGGATCTTCGCGTTAATTTGTCCGGGGCGGTCATTCGGTGACGAAACTTCCACCGCAAGAACGGGCGGAACGTCGCCCCATTTTGGGTGCAAGTCCTCGAACTTGTTCGCGTCTGTGAAGAACGCCACGTCCGGTCCCAGAACGGTTGCCGGATTCCGAGCCAGGATCACACCGGATCTCGTAACGACGTACCCAAAACGGACGTGCCGCGCGTACTCTTCGAGAAATGAGCCGAGCCGGGCAACAACAACGCCGTGCGGCCTTTCTGGGCGCGCGTCTTCAACAACCGTGCCGCGGATGAGGTGGAACGAGCGCGGCCCGTGTTCCGGGCGGTGGACGAACTCCCAGAATTCCTCGACGGTCATTGCTGCGCTCCTTCTCGCACAGTCTACCCGCCGAACTTCTGCCGCGCCAACGCCAGCGCGCCGTGAATGACCACCTCTTCACCCAGCGCCGCGGGCACGATGTCCGTCAGCCCGGCGAACGGTGGGAACGCGCGCTCCGCGACCATTTGACGGAGCGGAGTGAAGAACAACTCTTCGCCCATTAGCGACACCCCGCCACCGATCACGATTCGGCGGGGGCAGAGGAGCAGGCTGACTTGTCGGATCGCTTGCTGAACGGCCCAGTGCGCCAATCCCAGGATGTGTTGGGCGAACGTGTCGCCGGCGCGGGCTTCATTGGCAATGATGACCGCCGTAATATCTTCGAGCGGCAATTCGCGCAGCCGCGTTCCCCACATGTCTGAATGAGCGAGGTGGGCGCGCGCCGTGGACGCAATCCCCCACCCCGACGCGACGGACTCCAGTGTGACCAGCGCGGGTTCCGTATCCGCTTGGGTCGTCAAAACTTGTGTGTGCCCGATCTCCGCCGCTCCGCGGCCCACGCCGCGGTAAATCTGGCCGCCGATAATCAGCCCACCGCCGATACCACTGCCGATCGTGATGTAGAAGATCGGCGACATCCCCTTCCCCGCGCCGAACAGCGCTTCGCCCAACCCGGCTACGTCCGCGTCGTTGCACAACACAGCGGGTACGCCGACCAGATCGCTCACCCAATCTGCGAGCGGGAACCCGTCCCAGCCTTCAATTTGGTGTGACTTAATGACAGTTTGATTTACGTCGTCTGTTGGCCCACCGAAGCCGATACCGACGCCCTTTAAGGTGCCGGGGGCGGTGTTAGCTTTGGCGAACAGTTCGGGCACGGCGGCGATGATTTGTTTGCGAATCCCCTCGCCGCCTTCCGAGGGGTTCACGGTTCCGCGCCACAGCGCGAGGATGTGTCCGTTGCCGTGGCCCAAGCCGAGTTGGAGCTTCGTTCCGCCGATCTCGATCCCGAGGAACATGATTCATCCTTGCTTCGCGTTACGTTGTACCGGTGCGCCAGAAATTACGCTGTCGTCCCACCTCTGGCTACCCGGAAACGCTCCGCGTGAGCGACGAATCAGTTATCGTCGTCATCATCGTCCTTCTTCGCCGCCTTGAGCGGCACGAAGAACGCAGCCCGCACTGGAGGTGGCATTGCGCTCTTCGCCCCGCGCACGGCCTTCCAGATGATCTCGCTGAACAGCAGATCGTCCAGTGTGTCTTCTTTCGCGAGGTTCTGCTTCTCCATCCACGCGGCGCCGAACCCGCCCGGCTTGTTCTTCTCCTTGAGGTCCACTTTCGGCACCTCGTGCGTGTAGTCGCTCAGGTCGGGCTTCGCGGTGAACGAGTTGTACATGGGCCGTGCGGCCGCGTCGAACTGGCTCATGGGCTGCACGCCGAGGATCAGTTCCATCGTGCGCAGCATGCTCGTGGTCGAGTACAGCGTGCTGTCCACGAACTTGCGCTTCGTGTACGGCGAAATTACGAGCGCCACGGAACGGTGCGCGTCCACGTGGTCGGGACCGTTCTGCGTGTCGTCCTCGATCACGAAGATCGCCGTTTCCTTCCAAAACTTGCTCTTGCTGATCGCTTCGACCACCATCCCAACCGCGAGATCGTTGTCCGCGACCATTGCGGTCACGGTCGGCGAACCGACTTTCGTCCCGGCCGTGTGGTCGTTCGGCAACCGCATCACCTGCATGCGCGGCATGTCGCCGGTTTGCTCGAAACGCTTCAATTCACTGATGAACCGTTCCGCGCGTTTCACGTCGGTGTATTCGAGGTCGTACCCGCGGAACTTCGGGTCGATCTTGTCCTTCAGCGCGGGGACCGAGGGAGTGGCGTCCTCGAACCCGCCGTCCGGCTTGCGCTTCCCGTTGGTCACCCACTCGCCGTAGGCGCGGTAGCTCACCTTCGCTTCCGCGCACTTGTCCCACAAGTACCCGCCACTCGGCCGGGCGATGAGGTCCTTCGCGCCCTCGCTGGGGTAGCCGAAAATCTTCCCGCCCCGGTAGCTCAGCGGCCAGATCTTCTCCACGAAGTCGGTCGCGTAGGCGCCCATCGTCCACTCGTGGCCGTCGGCCGACACCTCGCCGTCGACGTACAGGTTGTCGAGCAGAACGAACTGCTTCGCGAGCTTGTGCTGATTCGGCGTCACCGCTTCGGGGAACAGGCACAGCGAGGCGTCGCCGTTGCCCTCCTTGATGTCCCCGAACACCTGATCGTAGGTGCGGTTCTCCTTCACGATGTAGATGCAATACTTGATCGGGCTGGCGTCCCCGAGTTTCTTGGGGATCGGGTTGCCCGCTTCCACGGCATCGGCTCGCACCGCACCGCCCTGAAGGTACGGACTGCACGAGTACGCGGTCTTGCTGTGCGTCGCCATTTGCTCCGGGGTGGGCAACTTCATGACGGCGAGAGAACCTTTGAGTAACTGCCCGATGTACTCGTTCAGGTTGCGCGCGAAGGGAACGAGCGGGTTCGGCCCGCCACGGTTCGCCTTGGACGACAGCCCCTTCCCGTTGGCAACGTAGAGCTGCTTGTCGGTCGGGTTGTAGCGCACGCTGGTCGGGTACCACCCGGTCGGGATGAACCCGAGCGACACGGCCTTCGTGCGGTCGGCGATGGTGAACACGCCGAGGTTGTTCGCGTCCGCGTTGGCGACGAAGAGCATCTGGCCGTCGGGCGTCATCGCGAGACTGTTCGGCGTGTTCCCGTTGGGCGCGTTCGGGTAGAGGGCACAGTTGATCGTCTGGATCCCCTGACCGGTCGCCGGGTCGATCACGCTCACTTTGGTGGAATTCGCGCACGCAACATAAAGGGCGTCGCCCTTCGGCGACAGCACCATTTCCGTCGGGTGCTCCGCGGTGGCCCACGTCGCGACGACCTGGTTCTTTTCGAGGTCGATCACCGCGACGCCGGCTCGTGCCCACAAGCTGACGAAGCACCGCTTGCCGCCCGGCTCCACGAGGCACGCATACGGATACACCTGTGGATCTTTGACCCCTTCTGGTTCGTCCTGGGCCTTCGCGTTCGTCTTCTCTTCCTTGCGACCGTCCGGCGGGCTGGGCGGTTCTCCCTTCCCCGGCTCTTTCTTGATCTGTTCTGGAACGATCGGGATCACTTTCTTGTTGTCCGGGTTCACGAGCGGCACGCGGACCACCGCATCGGCCCACGGCACCGCGGCGAACAGATCCTTACCCGTGGGGTCGAACGCCAACCCGCCGACCACGCCCTTACGCTTCGGCACGCTCACGTCGAGCGGCTTGCCTTTCGTCAGATAGCCCTTATCGAAGTCGAAAACGTGAACGACTTCATCTTCACCGCCACTCGCGTAGATTTGCTTCCCATCGACGCCCCAGGTGAGGCCGTAGAACGCCTGGTTAATCTGGACGCGGGAGAGCACCCGGGTGCGCTCCGGGTTGAGGTCGATGATGAGAATTTCGTGCGGCCCGAACCCGGCGCACAGCACCGCGGCGAACTCGCCGGTCGGGTGGATAGCGATGTTAACCGGGAAATCGCCGGCCTCGATGTGCCGACCTGCAGGCCGCAACGACCACTGGTTCGGGAGCTGCACGGACCCGTCGCGTCGCAACCCCGGTAGCACCCGTTCCAGGGGCTTCGATTCCGCCTTTTGCTCGCTTTTTGCAGGCGGATCGCCCGCGAACAGTCCGACGCACGCAGTCAGGACTATCCCGACCGCTAACAGCGATTGCCCACGCATGTTTCGACCTCGTGCGTGTAGAGATGTGGAAGGGAAGTTATTGTGCGAAATCAGCGGGCGTGCGGCGTGAAGTTGTGAAGAAGGCCAAAAGGCACCTAACCC
Organism: Gemmata massiliana; assembly: GCA_000531095.1. GTDB lineage: Bacteria > Planctomycetota > Planctomycetia > Gemmatales > Gemmataceae > Gemmata > Gemmata massiliana. Next base: position 325,973 of record HG799468.1, read on the forward strand.
CCTAACCCCCTTCCCTAAGAAGGAAGGGGGGCGTTGTCCGGCTCCCCCTTCCTTCTTAGGGAAGGGGGTTGGGGGGTTAGGTTCTTCACTTTGCTACAATTTCCTCATGTCAACCACCATTCCTCTTGCCGATATGCCGTTCGAGGCGGCCGCGCTCGCGGCACGGGCGCACCAGCACCAGAAGCGCAAAGATAACCAGACACCCTACGTCAGTCACGTGTTCCGCGTGTGCCTCGTGGTGCGGCACACCTTTGGTTTCGACGACCCCAAAATGCTCGCCGCGGCGCTGCTGCACGACACGATCGAAGACACCACAATCGACTGTGACGACATCATCGAGCGCTTCGGTGCGGACGTGGCCAAATGGGTGGCCGCACTCACGAAGGACATGCGCTTGCCGCACGACGAGCGCGAAGCCGTTTACGCGAAGGAACTCGCGACGGCCGACTGGCAAGTGAAGGCACTCAAGCTGGCCGATCTGTACGATAACCTCAGCGACTCCAAGCACCTCTCCCCGGGCGGGCGCCGGAAGACTGCGGGCAAAGCGCGGTTCTACCTCGACGCCATCCGTCAGGCCCTTCCCGATCAGATTCGGCCCGCGCTCGCGCTCGTGGAGCAGCGCCTGACCGAACTCGAACGCAGTCTAACGCCGTGATATTCTTGTCCGCGTGCGGGATTGCGGCTTTGGCGGGGCGGAGCGAATCGGAATAATGTCGGTGTGCTTCTCGCCCGTACCCATGCCGGCGCGGTTGAGAAAACGTCTTCGGAGACTCCCATGTTACTTCGCTGCTTGGTTCCGACCGCGCTGGCGGCGGTCGTGTGCCTCTCGTTCACCCCACCGGCGGCCGCGTGCCCCGGGTGCGGCCCGCCCTCCGGTCAGACGCTCACCAACGAGGTCGCGCAAGCGGACTTTATCCTTTACGGCACGCTCAGCAACGCGAAGCCGGATCCCAAAGATCCGGGTTCGACGAAGGGCACCACGGACATCACCATCGACTCCGTCGTAAAGGAGCACGCGCTGGTGAAGGACAAAAAGGTGTTCACCATCCCGCGGTTCGTTCCGCCGGACCCGAAGCCGTTCAAGTACATGGTGTTCTTCAACGTCGTGAACGGCGACGTGGACCCGTACCGCGGCGTGGTGGTGGGCACCGACAGCAAGCTGCCCGAGTACGTGAAGGGCGCGCTGGCCGTGAAGCAGAAGGACGTCACGACCCGGCTCCGGTACTTCTTCGACTACCTCGAATCGAACGAGATCGAAATCAGCGGCGATGCGTACAACGAGTTCGCAGTTGCCACGTACCAAGAAGTGAAAGAACTGGCGCCGAAGCTCCCGTTCGAGACGCTCATGAAGTGGCTGAAAGACCCGAACACGCGGTCCTCACGCCTGGGACTGTACGGCATGCTCGTCGGGCACTCCGGGAAGCCCGAGTATGCGAAAGAGGTTCGCGCTCTGATCGATGCCCCCGAAAGCAAATCCAGCAGTGGTCTGGACGGCCTGCTGATGGGTTACATCCTGCTCGACAAGAAGAGTGGGTACGAGTACCTGATGAAGCTGGTCGCGGACAAGGACAAAGAATTCCTCATCAAGCACTCGGCACTGAAGACGCTGCGGTTCTTCTGGGAGTACCGCCCGGACGTGCTGTCGCGCAAACAGTTGCTCGACGGTATGTCGGCGCTGCTCGACCACCCGGACATCGCGGACATGCCCATCGACGACCTTCGCAAGTGGAAGGCGTGGGAACTGAACGACGCGGTGTTGAAGCTGGCGGACAAGGAGTCGCACAACACGCTGCCGATCAATCGGCGCGCGATCCTGAAATTCGCGCTGGCCGCGAGTTGGGCCGATCCGAAGAACACTGCGGCCGCTGCTCACGTCGAAAAGGTGCGGAAGGACCAACCCGACCGTGTGCAGCAGGTTGAGGATCTGCTGAAGGACGAAATGAAGGTAGCACCGAAGCCCCCGGAACCGCCGAAGAAGTGAGGTGGTTGGAAACCGTGAGGTCTGTCTGCTCTCCACCCGCTCGGTTGCCCTCGCGGTTCGCCTGAGCTTCTTGACGAACTGCGAGGTCACGAGTCGGTGCCTGTCCGAATCTCCGAAAGCTCAACAGCCCCGTTCGTTTTTGGCGAACCGCGAGGGTAACCGAGCGGGTGGCGAGCAGCGAGTACCGTATGGACAGGTACTGGTTCTTTACCTGGCGCACATACGGGACTTGGTTCCCGGGGCAATCGGGTTTCGTGGGGAACTACGTCACGACCGCCGGGAATCGGGTAACGGACAACCAAACAGGGGAAATCACCGGCCCGTCAATGCCCGCTCTCGCAGATTGGGCACAGGAGCAGTTAACCGACACCTCGGTGTACCTCACGTTGGAACAAGCTGGCGCCGTTGCTGCTCAGATCCATGAAACGGCCCGAGTCCGCAATCGGTCAATCGACGCCTTGGCGATTATGCCCGATCACATCCACCTCGTTTT
>HG799468.1:328470-444113 GCA_000531095.1 Gemmata massiliana
CGGTCACGTGCGCGACCGTTCACAAGGAGCGAGAGAACAACCGGGTGGTGCGGGTGAGCACGCGCGTGGTGCTCGGGGCGGCGGCGGTGGCCCTCGCCGTGGCCGCGTCCGCCGTCGGGCGGGTGGTGAGCACGAGCGTCGTGGGGCGCCACAACGGGACGGACCGGAACCGGTGTCGTATAACTTCGCAAGACCTATGCGCTCTCGAAGGATTGGGACACCCATCGGGCCGCGACCGTGTTCCGCTACTTCAGTTACAACTTCGGCTGGCCCGTGCGGACCCTCCGGGTCAAGGGCGAACGCGGTCGGTGGCAGAAACGAACGCCCGCAATGGCCGCCGGTTTAGCGGATCACGTGTGGTCAATGTCGGAATGGGTGGCGTATCCCGCCAGACATATGCCGCGCAAATAGGTCACCACCAGCGCGTCGCGGTGAGAGGCTACTGAGCCCACGCTCGGCCCCGCTCACCCGCGTGGCCCGCTCGGCACCGCTACGACGCTCGTGCCGGCGGAACTGCTCGGCCATTCCTTCAGGACGGCCTCGCGATCGGTCTGCGCCTGTTCATGGTCCCCGAGCGCAGCGGAGGCGTTGGCGCGCCCGACGAGCGCCGCTAGCGAAGAGCCGCGCCACTCAAGCGCTTCGCTGTACCGAGCGTGCGCGGCTTGATAGTCGCCGATTTTCGTCAGGCATTCCGCAAGGGCGACAAGGAAAACAACGTAGTCCTCTGCGCCGAGCGTGGAGTCGCGGGAGAACGGACCGTGGGCGTCCCGGCCCGATCCGGCGACGATCGCCTCGAACTGCACAATCGCCTGGTGGTATTTCTGGCTCTTCTTAAGCGCGGTCGCGAGGAAGTAGCGGATCCGAACTTCGCCCGGGATCGCGTTCTGGAGGAGCGTGAAGTCGGCGATCGCGTGCTCGTAGTCCCCGAGGCTCATGTGGAGCCGCGCGCGCTCGAGCAGGGCGTTCGGCTCGAACTGCCGCCGGAGAACGGTACTCATCAGCTCGATGCCGTTCTTGATGTGCCCGAGGATCGTGTCCGACTCGATCCGGACGGTCGTTGCGATGCCCTGGTTCATCTCGGTGACGAGGCTCGCGTTTGTGGCGATCAGGGGCCAGGCGTCCTCGTCGGAACACCCCCGCAGGTCCGGATCGATCCGCGCGGCGAGTTGGAACCGGTCCCTCGGACTGGGGTGCGAGTCCTTGGCGTCGGTGGCGCGAGACAGGATCTCGGCAACGGCGGTTTCGATCTGCTCGCGCTCCTGGAGTTCGGGAACCAAGGAGTTATCGAAAAACGCGACCGCGGGGGTTCCGGTCTTGATCGCGTTGTCCACGGTCTTGTTCAGCGCCCACTGGTACTCGACGGAGCGCCGGATGACGTGGGTCAGCCCCTCGCGAAAGGCCGCCGCGCCGTACAACCGAACCGCGAGCCGGTCGGCGTAGACCTCTTGCAGCCGACTGGCGCCGAACGTCAGCCGCCGGAGGATGGAGTGGTACAGGCGCAGGAAGTGGACCGCGAGGTCCCACCAGCGGATCGTGCCGCGAGTCACGATCGCCTGGGCGAAGTTGTTCATCGCCAAGTTGACGCGCAGCGCGATATCGCCGCCGGCGGTGTCGCGGTTCTGGAAGTGCCCGTACTCGTGCGCGAGGATCGCTTTCAGGGCGTCCAGTTTCATTCCGTACAGCGCGCCGAGTCCCAGTACGAGAACCCGCCGGGCGCGGTCCCGGCGCCGCGCGCGCCAGCTCCCCTTTTCAAAGACGCACACATCCGTCGACCACACCATCCGAATCTCGTCGATGGGGCGGGTGCCCACGTTGTCGGCGACGTCCCGTACCAGCGCCCAGAGTTCCGGGAGCTCGGCCTCGCTGACGTTGCGCCCCGCTTCAAACGGCCGGACCCGCAGGAACGCGGTCCGGACGCCGCTGATCGCGGTGACGACCCCGCCCGCGCCGACGAGGAGAATGGCCGCAACGAGGAGGATGTTCACATAGGGCACCATGAGCACCGCGTACCCCAGGGCGAGCGGGACCGCGATTGAAACGACCACGACCATCGGGAGCGACAGGTAGTAGTACAGCCCCGCCAGTGCGATGACGCGCCGGTACAGCGCCCGCTGCCACCCGTCGCCGGTCGTTCCTTCGGGGTTCCGGTGCAGGTTCGCGAGGGTGCGGCGCGAGAACACTTTGCCGACCAGAAAGAGCGCGAACAGGCCGACCAGCCACGCCGCGACCGCGATCCCAACGACCTCCGCGTACTCCCAGATCCACTTTTGGTTGTCGATCGCGACCCGCATGAGTTCCGCGATGCTCTCCTCCGGCATGCCGAGCTCCCGCGCCCGCTGCAGGGACTCTTCGGCCTGTTTGAAGTCGCGGTTCTGGAGGTGCTGGACGCCCTGGAAGAAGTGCGCGTATTCGCTGTCCGGGAACTTCTGCATGAGGGCGCGCGTCGCTTCGTTGAACTTCTGCGAGTTCTGATCCTGGAGCGACATTTGCGCCACAACCACGAACGGCATCGGTTGGTTCGCGCCCGCGCTGATTTGCTTTTGTGCGAGCTGGAGCGTCGTGGTGCGGAGCTGGGTGTACGCCGGGTTCTCGACCCCGTGCAGCGCGTTCACGGCCGAGAACAGGCCCGGCAGGTTGTTGTTGTTGGTTTGGGTGTGGGTGTTGAGGTAGCTAGTCAGTTCGGCCGTGCGCCCGGCCCGAGCGTACTCGCGGGCCTGGTTGAATTCGGGCGCCGAACCGCCGCCGAACTTCGGAAGGTTGGGGTTGGAAACCTGGATCACGGTGCCCGCGGGCACGACGCGCGAGTTCGAGTTCGAGAACGGGTTCCGCACCTGAAGCGGCGCGGTCGGTTGCGGGAGCGCGCCGCCCGTTTTGAACCCACCGGCGGACGGGTTGAACACGCCCGGCCGATTACCACCCGCCGAACCTCCACCGGGGGCTCCGGGGTTGAACCCGCCGGGGTTTCCAGGGTTCCCGGGGTTGAACCCGCCGCCCGGGTTCGGGCGCCCACCCGGGTTGAAGCCACCTCCGCCGCCCGGGTTCGGGCGGCCCCCGCCGCCTCCGGGGTTAAAACCACCACCGCCTCCACCACCACCGCCGCCTCCTCGAGGTTGGGCAAAAATTGAAGCGGAGAGTAAGCCGACACACAGAACGGCGATTCCAAAAGGCTTCATGGCTGGGCTCTTGCTCGACGAAGCGCGACAAAAAATTCAAATCGTAATTAATCGCAGCTCGTTGTCAAGGACGAACAAAGTTGTGGGCAGGTCGTTTAGTTCTCGCGCAAGTTCAACGCGGAAGGCCCGAATATCGGGACCGCTTGCCTGAAGAATAACGACTTGCGCGAGAATTAAACGGCCCTGGACGCGCCCAGTGGTATTGAGCTCCAGTCGACCAGCGAGTGAAATGCGAAAACAACAAGAGTTTTGACAGGATTAACAGGACCAACCGGATCAAGACCAAACACGAAGCTGTCTTTTAAATCCTGTCGATCCTGTTAATCCCGTCAAAACTCTTCTGCTCTATATTGGGAATCAACACCGGCCGTTCGCCGGTCCCTTGGAACTGCGCGGCAACGAGCGGCGCCCCTACTCTTCCAGCGCTTCGCCGAGAACGGCCTCGTTCACGTAAATCGGCACGCGGTTGGCCACCGCGACCGCGATCGCGTCGCTGGGCCGGCAGTCCACTTCGATCAGCTCGCCGTCCTTGCGGACGCGGAGCCGGGCGAAGTACGTGTGCTCCTTCAGGTCGCTGATGACGATGTCCTGGATCTCGCCGCCCATTTGCTCCACCACGGCGGTGATGAGGTCGTGCGTGAGCGGGCGCGGGGCCTGAATGCCCTTCACGCGGCGGTCGATGCTCGTGGCCTCGAAGATACCGATGACAATGGGGAAGTTGCGCTCGCCGTCCACTTCCTTCAGAACGACGATTTGGTGTTCCACCGTTTCACTGATGATGATCCGACGGAGTTCCATCTGGACGGGCACGGGGACAACCCTCGGTTGCAGTGTGTGGCGGTTCGCGTTTAGTGTGTGTGTGGAGTATTTGGCTGAACCGCGGCCCGGGGCCGAACGCGCACCCAAAACCCGACAACCCAATAGTAAACACCAAAGCCGAAACACCAAACACGAAACGCGCCGATGCCCACCCCCGCCACTGTGTTGCTGAGCTACTCCCCCGGTCGGACCGGGGGCGACAACCTCCGAGCACTGGTCGCGTCCGCGGGGTTCGTGGTCGCCGAGCACTCTCTCGGGTCCGCGCCGGCGGTGGATTTCGACCCGATCGTAGTTGCGCTCATCGACGCGGGCGCGCGAACGGACGTGGCCGCGGCGCAAACCCGGCGCTGGCGGGCCGAACTCGGCGACCAGATCGTACCGGTATTGTGGGTCGCGGCACCAGAACAGGTCGCGGTCGGGTTGGATGCGGGTGCTGATGTGGTGCTGACGCGCCCGATCGAACCGGGCGCGTTCGTGGCGCAACTCCGCGCACTGGCCCGAACGCAATCGACCGCGGCGCGAGTGGCGGTGCGCGCCGCGGAGGCGCGGTTGCTCGGCGATCAGTTAAAAAAGGCGCTCGCGCAACTCGAACGCGAACAGGAAATGGCGCGCCGGGTTCGCGCGACGTTTCTGCCGCGCTCGTTCCCGCAAGTCGGCGCGGCGCGGTTCCACGTCTGCTACCGCCCACGCAGTCGTTCGGGAGGGGATTTCTATAACGTGCAGCGCCTCGACGAGCACCATGTCGGGTTCCTCGTGGGGGACGTGGTCGGCACCGGTGCGGCTTCGGGCGGGTTGCTCGGCGCGTTCGTTCAGCGGTCCGCGGTGATGAAGGAGATTTCGGACCGCGGATACCGCATCGTGCCGCCAGACGAGGTGCTCAACGCCGTCAACCGACTGCTGATCGAACTGAACGCGGGCGACGATTTGCCGCTCGTCGCGATGCTGGCTGGTGTACTGCACACGGGAACCGGCGCGCTCACGATCGCTCGCGCCGGGCTTCCGGCTCCGGTTTACGTCCCCGCGACCGGGGCGCCAGAGGTGTGGGCAGTGCCGGGACCGTTCCTGGGATCAGCGGACGCCACTTATCCGGTCCGGTCTGGCACCCTCAACCCGGGCGACCGGCTCGTGATCGGCACCGACGGGATGCGGCCCACCGGCGATCCCGGTCCCGGCGGCCCAGACCGTTTACTCGATGTGATCGTAAAGCACCAAGATACAACAGGTTCCGACTTCGTGTCCACGATCGCACGCGATCTGCTCCAACACGTGCGCCACGCCGACGATTTCACGCTGTTTGCGGTCGAAATGGGGTAATTGGGCAGAACCTACCCCCATCCCCCTCCCTGAAGGGAAGGGGAGCAGGCACGCAAAACCTCTGAGATTGGTATCACGCCGGTTGATTGTGAACTATCTGCACCCCTTCCCTTCAGGGAGGGGGATGGGGGTAGGTTCTGTTTTGCCGGTCGAGTTGTCGCGCCGCGATCGAATTCCTATCCTAACTAGCCTAACCGAGATCCGCGGAGCAGAGTCATGAAGAAGGGCATTCACCCCAATTACCGGCCGGTCGTGTTCCAAGACGCCGCCGCGAACTACTCCTTCCTGTCGCAATCGTGCGTTCAGACCAACGACACGATCAAGTGGGCCGACGGCAACGAGTACCCGCTGTACAAACTGGAAATCTCCAGCGCCAGCCACCCGTTCTTCACGGGTAAAATGAAGCTGCTCGACACCACCGGCCGCGTTCAGAAGTTCAACGACAAGTACAAAAAGACCGCTGCTGGCTACAAGAAGCCGGCCGAAGGGAAGTAATCACTTCGCGGTGTTTGGCGCCCCGGAGAGTGCTTGTGACGGGTACTTCGCAGAACCGTGCCGCTTACGACCTGGGGCCGCTTTAGCGCCCCGGGCCGAGTCCGCGCGTTTCTCGAACCCCATCACACACTTAGAACCAAACACGACCCATGTTTCCCGTACTCGAAACGCAACTCACGCGCTACCGCGACCTTGAACAGCAACTCTACGACCCCGTAATTGCCAGTGACCCGGCGAAGGCCGGGGCCATTAGCAAAGAGCGCGGGGCGCTCGCCAAAATCGTTGAACCGTACATCGAATACAAGAATCTCTGCACCGCTATCGCGGACGCGGAAGCGATGGCCGCTGATCCCGACCTGAAGGCGATGGCGGACGAAGAACTCGCCGACCTACGCCCGAAGCGCGACGCGCTCCACGCGAAGATCGAAGACCAGCTCCTGGTCGACCCGTCCGAGGACTTCTCGAACCTGATCGTCGAAATCCGGGCCGGAACCGGGGGCGATGAGGCCGCGCTGTTCGCGGGCAACCTATACGAAATGTACACCCGGTACGTGCGTGAGAAGGGCTGGAAGCTCGAAGAACTCGCGTTCAGCCCCGGCGAAGCGGGCGGGTTCAAAGAAATCACGTTCAGCGTGTCCGGCGACGACGTGTACCAGTTCCTGCGCTACGAGTCCGGCGGGCACCGGGTCCAGCGCGTCCCGGCCACGGAAACGCAGGGGCGCATCCACACGTCCGCCGCGACAGTCGCGGTGATGCCCGAGCCGGAAGAGGCGCAGGTCGTCATCAACGAGGCCGCGGACATCGAGTGGGAGCGGATGCGGGCCGGCGGTGCGGGCGGTCAGCACGTCAACAAGACCGAGAGCGCGGTCCGCATCTGGTACAGGAAGGGCACTCCCGACGAGATGGAAGTGAAGTGCCAGGACGGTCGCAGCCAGGGCAAGAACTACGAGCAGGCGATGCGTATTCTACGGTCGCGCCTGTTCGAGCGGCAGCAGGAGAAGCTCCACCGGGAACGGTCCGACATGCGCAAGTCGCTGATCGGCACCGGCGACCGGAACGCCCGCATCCGCACGTACAACTACCCGCAGAACCGCTGCACCGATCACCGCATCGAGTTCACCGCGTACCGGCTCGACTCGATCATGGCCGGCGACCTCGAACAAATGGTCCAGCCGATGCGAGACCACGTCAAGAAGGAAAAACTGGCCGCGAACAGCGCGAAGTGAGCCGCGAAATAGAAAAAGAGCCTCGGATAACGCAGATCACGCGGATCAGACAGCAGAGCGACTTTAGCCCCGTAGGGGCGACAGCGTGTAGCCAGGGGTGAAGCGTAAGCGCAACCCCTGGCGGACTCCCGCGCGACCTCGGGCCCAACTCCCACACCCTGGCGGACTCCCGCGACCTCGGGCCCAACTCCCGAGCGCCCTCGGGCCAAATTCCCACGCAACCGAGATCCTTCCAACCCTTCGTGAACCTGTCGTTGTCTTCTGCGCAACCCCTGGCGGACTCCCGCGCGACCTCCGCAAACTCCTTGCGGCCGCGGCTCCCACCCGCACATTCTCGCACCCGTCATCGCATCCTCCGCACCTATTGCGCCGTGTTGCTCCCGGTATTCAGTGGCGGAGCGCGAGTTTATGACTTAGGAATGATGATGCGGAACCGAACCGCCCGAACCGGCGTCGAAATAGGGTCCGGTTCCGCATCACCCCGCCTACTCACCCCTCCGAGAGGAACTTTTACGATGTTTCAACGGGTAACGTACATCGCCGCGCTCACGGCGTGCGGACTCGGGCTGACCGCGCTCCACGGCAGCGCGCAGCCGGACAAAAAGGCCAAGCCGGAAGATCAGGCCAAGTCGAAGAAGGCCCTTCAAGAGGTCCAGGACTTCATCGGGTTGTGGAACCTAGAGGGCACGCAGAAGGTCGGCGCGAAGACCGAGGCGTGGAAGGAGAAGGTGAGTTGGGGCTGGAAGTTCAAGGACGGCGACGCCTGGATCGTCGTGTCGTTCGCCGACGGGAAGGGTAAGTTTTTCAGCACCGGCGAGTTGAAGTACATCCTGGAAAAGAAGAAGTACGCGCTCGCGCTCACCCCGGCCGCGAAGGGCGAGGCCGCCCAGACGTTCGAGGGCGACTACGCGAAAGGCGCACTGAAACTGGAGCGCAAGGACGCCAAAACCAACGACGTGTACCGCCTCACGCTGAACACCGTCGCCGAGGGCGAACGGTTCGTGATGAAGTACGAGAAGCAGGACGGCGGGAAGGGGCTGTTCTCCGCGGTCCACGCGATGCAGGGCAACAAGGATGGCGTCGTGGCGGGCGGCCCCAAGAAGCCCGAGTGCATCGTCTCGGGCGGCTCGGCCAACATCGCCGTCAGTTACAACGGCAAGACCTACTACGTGTGTTGCAGCGGGTGCCGTGACGAGTTCAACGCGGACCCGGCCAAGTACACGAAGGGCAAGTAACCACCACCGCCGCTCCCGGAGCCAATTGCGTGTTCCGGGAACGGTGCGAACCTGTATCTCAATTTGCTGCGTTGAAAGGTGCTCGTGGTTCTTGGTTCGGTGGCACAGGCCACTGGCCTGTGTAGACGCAACCACAGGCCAGAGGCCTGTGCCACCGAACAGCAGCACGTACTCAACACGGCAATTCACCCTCGTAATACCACATATCCCTCTGACCCCTCTCCTTGCTTCCCGTCCCTCATTTCCCCCAAGTTCGCTCCCTTTCGCTCAAGCCGCTTATCCCTCCGGGTCGATCTTCTGTGTGGTGCACAGTGCCGGCGCACCGCGAAAGGAGGTCCGACCGTGCGCCCGAAACACGCCCTGATCATCGTTATCGGGTTGGGTGCGGCGCTCGCGCTGACTCCGGTCGCACAGCCCCAGGACGGGCGCGGTCCGTTCGACGGGCTCCAGGCGCACTACTGGCCACACCGCAAAGTCGGAATCCCGATCGGCGTTGAGAAACTCGTCGGGGTCGAAAACAAGCCCACGCACCTTCAGCTCTACTACTCCCTGAAGCGCGGCCCGTTCCAGAAGGGGCCGAAACTGCAACTCGATCGGTTGGACGAAATCGACAGCGGGAAGAAGGGCATCATCTTCGAGGCCCCGCGCGACGGCGATTACGAGTTCACCGTGCAGCACGTTTACGCCAGCGGGAAAGTCGCCCCCGCGACCGACTTACTCGCCCCGGAACTGCGAATCATTGTCGATACGACGGCCCCGCGTGTGCGAATCGCGCCGTCGGGCAACGGAGTCGAATGGAGCGCCACCGACGAGAACATCGACCCCGCGGGCGTCACCGTTCAGTGCAAGTGGCCCGCGACTAACGAGTGGACGAACGTGAAGAATGTGGTGGACCGCCCGTTCTCGACGAGCGGCACTTACGGGTGGAAGTTCAAGTCGGGGGAGGCACTCGACGTGCGCGTGAAGGCCCGCGACCGGGCCGGGCACGAGGGCGTCTCACCGGTCGTCCGCGTGCCCGCGGAATCGGGCACGCCGGTTGGTCTGCCGAAGGGACCGGCGTGGAGCGGTGACCCGGCGCCGCCGATGCCCGAATCGCGCATCGACTACGTGAACACGCTCGATTTCAATTTCGATTACACCGTGCAGCACATGGGGCGCTCGGGGGTCCGGGCCGCGCACCTGTTCGTGCAGAAGGACCGGAGCCCCTGGGAGTTCGTGAAGAAGCAGCCGGAGAATCTGATGCCCGGCGGCAAGGAACCGCACTTAATCACGCTGTCGTACAATGCACCCAACGAGGGCATTTACGGGTTCTACATCATCCCGGAGAGCGGAGCGGGCAAAAAGGCCGACGACCCCAAGAAGGACGAACCGCCGATGATGCTGGTGGTCGTGGACACCACAAAACCGCAGGTGGAGATCACCAGCGTGCAGGTGAAGCCGGGCGGAGTTAAAGGGCCGATCGTCGAGATCACCTGGCGCGCGACCGACTCGAACCTGATGCCGCGGCCCGTGAACCTGGAGTGGTCGTCCGACAGAGAGGCGACCAAGTGGAACGAGATCAAGTACCGGCTCGACAACGACCTCACGGCCACAACCGGGCGCTACGCCTGGGAGGTACCGGACGAGAAACTGTGGAAGTTCTACGTTCGTGCCCGGGCAGTGGACAAGGCCGCGAACGCGGGCGAAAGCGTCTGGGGCCAGGAAGTGATCGTCGACCTGGAAAAGCCATCGGGCACAATCGATCGCGTCCGCGGGGGCAGCGGGGCGGGCACACCGGCGCCGAAATCCGACACGCCACTCGGAACACCGGCACCGAAATCACCCTCACCCGGCAAACCGGTCGATAACCTGTTACCTTGAGCGCTGAAACCTTACTGCAATCGGTGCAACGACCGGGCTACCGGGTTGCACAAATCACCGCCTGTCGTTAATTTCACATCGGCTCGACGAATCTGCCCACACGGGCGATGAGTCCTCTCACAGGCCGAACCGATGCCCACTCCCCTTCTCCGCTCCGCGGTCCCGGGCACAGTGCCCGGGGACCGGCTCGAAGCCATCGAACAGCTCCGCGTTGCGCCGGATGGCGCCCAAACAGCCACAGTAATTTGCCCCAGAACAGAACGGCCACTTCGGTACCGCTGGGCACCGGTGTCGTAATCGGTCATGGAAGATGTGACTCCAGAGGGTGCCCGATGACCGAAAAGCAGTGGTTGAAATGCGCGGAACCGGAGTTGATGTCGGAACTGCTCAAAGCGAAGTTGAGCGCGCGCAAGGGCCGGCTTTTGGCATGTGCGATTTGCAGAGACATGGGGCGAGAGATCAAGGACGAGCGCTATTGGAAAGTGATCGACACCGGCGAACTCTGGGCCGACGAGGGAAATCAACCGCCCGAGGCGGAGGAGGTCTGGGAGACCGCGTTTATCCTTTACGATGAGACTCGGGCGCCCCGTGACATCAACGCTTCCATTGTAACCCTCCACACGACAAGTTGCGTAGGGTCGGACCCGCTATACCTACTTTTTCAGCCGCCGAAGCCCAAACTGCAAGGCTGGCGGCGGGCTCTGGAAATCAGTTCCAAAATCGTGGACCGCGTGCTCGGCAGTGAAACTGAGGGGCAAGCACAGTTCCGAGAGGAGAGGCGAACTCGATGTTGCTTCGCGCGTGAAGTTCTTGGCAACCCCTTTCGTCCCATAACCTTCTCCCCTTCGTGGCGCACCTCCACCGCGGTCGCGCTGGCGGCTCAGATCTACGAGTCGCGTGACTTCAGCGCGATGCCCATTCTGGCCGACGCACTGCAAGACGCGGGCTGCGAGAACACCGACATCCTGAATCACTGCCGCGGCCCCGGGTCGCACGTGCGCGGGTGCTGGGTCGTCGACTTGGTGCTTGAAAAGGAATAAACACCGCGGGCGCCAGAACGCGCGTACCTTCGCGTGGCCCACCGTGCGGTACGAAGAATTTTGAACACCATTACACCGATCAAGGCGGCTGATATATGACGATTCGAGCGGCGATTGTCACGATCGGCGCGTGCACCGCGCTATTTGCCACCATCGGGGGCGGTATCGGGTGGGCACTCGGCTCCTTCGCACCGGGCTACTACCGCAGCGTGTTTCACCACGGCAATGAACCGTGGTTCGATCCGGTGAGCGTCGGTGTCGGACAGGGGCTCACGCAGGGCGTTACCGGCGGCGCGGTTATTGGTCTTATCGTCGTGGCCCTGTTCCTGTGGCACGATGTGCGCGTTCGGAGGCTGTCGCGTATCTCGGGCGACGACGCACTGACTTCCACGGATTGGTAACGCGGCTCGGAACCGGCTGCGCGTTAACTCTGCGCGTACAATACCGTCGGGCGCAACTGTTCGGCGCTCGTCACTCGAACGGAGCCGGGATACACGTGCCGTCACTAGCCGATTTGCGCAAAGAGTATTCCGCCGGCGGGCTGTCGGAGGCGGACGCGGGCAGCGACCCGTTCGCGCTGTTCCACCGCTGGTTCGCGCAGGCAGTCGCGACCGAGATGACCGACCCCAACGCGATGATCCTCGCGACCAGCACCCCAGACGGGCACCCGTCCGCGCGCGCGGTGCTGCTCAAGGCGCTCGACGACCGCGGGTTCACGTTCTTCACGAACTACGACAGCCGCAAGGGGAACGAGATGGCGGCGAACCCGCGCGTCGCGCTGGTGTTCCTGTGGCACCCACTCGAGCGCCAGGTCCGCGTGGAGGGCACGGTCGAAGTGGTGACCGCGGCGGAATCCGACGAGTATTATGTGAAGCGCCCGCTCGGGAGCCGGCTCGGGGCATGGGCGTCTCCCCAAAGTGCCGTGATCGCCGGGCGCGAGGTGCTGGAGAAAGCACACACCGAACTGATGGCAAAATTCCCGGACGGGAACCCGCCGCGCCCGCCGAACTGGGGCGGGTACCGCGTGCTCCCCACGGCGATCGAATTCTGGCAGGGGCGCCCGAGCCGACTACACGACCGCGTCGTGTTCCGGCACACCGCGACCGGGTGGGTGCGCGAACGTCTGGCGCCCTAGATCGATTGGAATCGGTAAGAACCGAAGCTACTAACAAAACAATATGGGACCGGGATCAAATTTCGATTACGGTCCCGCGCGTGCATTAATTCTGGATCGTGTTGATCCTGTTAATCCTGTCAAAAGTTCTTGTGTGATCTGCGATTTCACCGGCCGGTATAAGCCGGCCGTTCGCCTAAAGCACCGACCGACTTGTCCGCCGGTCGGTTGAAACACACCACAACCCGTCAGGCACTCGACCGAGTCCCGCACGCGAGCGCGTTTCAGCCGACGTCGCTCTGCGGGCGCTTCGGGGGCGGGGTGATGCTGGTCGGGGTCGCGGACGAGGACGCCGTATCGGGGTCGGGCGAGCTGCGCGTCGTGAGCGCCTCCAGCGCGAGTCTCCACTCGTTCGCGTCGGCCGGGCGCCGGGACGGGTTGTGCGCGACGCTGTGGACCAGGAGCGACACGAGGCTTCGAGGAAGCCCGAGGCCGCGCAGGTCGTCGGCCATGTCCGGACCGGGCCAGAGAGTCAGGTCGCCCAGGAGCATCTGGAACCCGAGCACCCCGAGCGCGTACACGTCGTCGCGCGGGTCGGGCGAGTCGCCGTTGCGCTGCTGCGGGCTGGCGTAGCCGAAGCTCCCGGCGGAGCGGAGCAGCGTGGGCACGCGGCCACTGTTGGTCATCAGCCCGTGCGTCTGGCCGTCGATCAGGTGCGCGACCGCGGTGCCGCCGATCCCGAAGTCCGTCACCCGCAGCGCGCCCGCTTCGTCGCGCAGCACGTTGGCGGGCTTCAGGTCGCGGTGGACGATCGGGGTCGCGAGCTGGTGGCAGTGCGCGATCGCGGCCCCGATCGAGAGCAGCGCGCGGACCGCGCGGCGGATGCGCTTGGGCTGCGACCGGGTGTTCCACTCGCGGACCGCGTCGGCGAGCGTGCCCCCGGGCACGTACTCGTACATGAGCCACGGCACCTCGCCGTCGAGGTTGCACTCCACGAGCGGGACGATGTTCGGGTGGTCGCCCGCGTGCTTCATCACGCGCACGAGCACCTTCTTCTCGTGCGTCACGAGCCGGTGGCGCGCGTCCGGGTGCGTGAAGAACTTGACCGCGCGGCGCACGGCCTTCCACTCGTGGCGCACGAGCCACACCTCGCCGAACCCGCCGACCCCGATCTGGCGCTCGAGCACCCAGCTCGACAGCCCGGGGATCGGGTCGCCGTTCTCGAACACGAGGCGGATCGGTTCCACGACCTGGACTCCGGTCCCGAGGCGCGCGCGGTCCGCGCTGTCTTGCGCGCGGGTGTCCGGCGCCCCACCGGGGTAGCTGGTCGGCGCGGGGCGGAACGGGGTCGCACCGGGGTGGGACGAACTGGCAACGAACCGGAACCCGCACTTCGGGCACGTCACGGCTCGGCCGCTCGGTACCCGCAGGGGCGTCCGGAGGGACGCCCCACAGTTTGGGCTTGGACAGACATACGAAACGGGCATTCGGCACTCCCGCGTCACTGCGGTGCCTGGGCGCACTTGCGAGTTTGGACGACGTGTAGAAGTATGCTACCAGAGCGGCCCGGAATTGGGAATCTGGATGTATCGACGGGGCGAATGGTACAGATTTGTTGTCGAAAAAGCCGTCACTTTTCGCCGGGCCACACTTCTGCACGGGCACCCGTGACCCGAGCGTAGGACGCTTTTGTGGGGGATGAGAAACTCGTTCCCCCGCAAGTTCTCCATTTTCGTGGAATTCTTCGGGACCGGTGTCGTCTCTGGCGGTGACGGCCGCGGAAATTTCAACCGGGCGCGATTCCGCACCGGCCGGTCGGTGGAGACTCGCTGTGACCGAAATGCTCGTCTCGTGCGCGGTTGTGATCGCGTCGGCCGTTGGGTCGGGCGCGCCCCCGCAACCGCAAGCGGAAACTCTCATCCGACTCACGGTCGACGCGACCCGGGCGCCAAAACCGGCGCTCAAATATTTGCTGTTGCCCGAAATCGGAGAGATGACACAGGGCAACCCAATTCCGAACTATCTGAAGTGCGTCCTCGATCAGGACTCGAAGGGGACCGACGCACCGCTCAGTCGGCTCGCGCTCAAGCAGGTGGACCGCGCCGCCCGAATGGACAAACCCGACTGGCAGATCCTGCCCAAACTGAAAACCGACGGCGTGAGCCTGCTGCTCCCGGACGTCCAGAAGATGCGGCAACTGGCGAACGAACTCAACGGCCGGTTCCGCGACGAGGTTGCGCTCCGCCGGTTCGATGACGCCATCGTGACCGCGAAAACCATGTTCGCCCTGGCGCGCCACATGGGGGATCACCCCACGCTCATCGGCGGGCTAGTGGCGGTCGCGATCGCGACCGTTGCGATTGCCCCGCTGGAGGAGATGATCGGGCAGCCCGGGTGCCCCAATTTGTACTGGGCACTCACTGCGTTGCCGCACCCGTTCGTGCCCCTCGATAAGGGCTTGGAGGGCGAGCGCGTGTTCGTCGGGACGGAACTGCGTGAACTGGACGACACGAACCCGATGACCGCGGCGCAGCTCCGGAAGCTCATCACGCACCTCGATCGGATTCGCGAAATTCAGAGGAACGAGAAGAAAACCGGCGAGTGGCTCGCGGACCGGGCGAAGGACGAAAAGAACCTCGTGACCGCCCGGGCGCGGCTCCGAGAGCACGGGCTTCGTGCGGACCGACTCGCGCTCTTCTCGCCGTACCAGGTGCTGCTCCTGGAAGCGAAACTGGACTACGAGATCCAGCGCGACGAGACGATGAAGTACGCCCCGCTGCCGACCTGGGAAGCGCTCGCGTACATCGACAAGGTTCCCGTCCCCAAAGAGACGCCGCTCTTCAGTTCGTTCCTGTCCTCGCTCTACAGTGTGCGCCGGGCACAGGGGCGCCTGGAACAGCGGTTCGCACTGCTGCGTCACGTGGAGGCCCTGCGCCTCCACGCGGCCGAGCATGATGGTAAACTGCCGCAGAAGTTGTCCGAGGTCGCGGTACCGCTGCCGGTCGACCCGTTCTCGGGCAAACCGTTCCGCTACGAACTGGTTGATGGCGTGGGCCACCTGCGCGGCAGTCCGCCGAAGGCCGGTGAAACAAACGCCGTTTACCACATGCACTACGAGATCATCATTCGCAAGTGACCGGCGGCATTGGCCCACATCCTCTTCAGCACGACCCGCATTCACCCGTAGGAACCCGCTCGCGATGACCGCCATTCTCCTGGCTGCTGCGGCCGTGGCCGCTCCCGTCGCGGCGCCGACCGTGCGCGTGACCGTGCAACCGATGGCCGCGCCGAAGCCCGCGCTCAAGTACCAGTTCTTGCCCGAGATCCGCGAGCTAAAAGCCGGGAACGCGGCGCAGTGGTACCTGCGGTCCTTCATGGAGCAGCGGTCATTCTTCTTTAGTAAGGAGGGCACCGCCCAGCGCGTGCGCTACCAGGGGATGACGCTGAAGGAACTCGCGAGTGAGCCGCTGAGCAACTATGGCGGGTCCGCACTCACGCAGGCGGATTGGGGCGCCCGACTCGATACGGTCGACTGGCAGGTGCTCGACCGCATTCAAGCCGAAGGGCCGGATCTGCGACTGCCCGAACTCGCACCGTTGCACCTGCTTGCCGCTTCGCTCCAGATCCGGTTCCGCGTGGAAGTGGCACGCGGGGAATACGACGACGCGATTCGGACCGCGAAGACCATGTTCGCGCTCGCTCGACACCTGAGCGACTACCCGACCACAGCCGCGAACCGTGTCGGTCTTACGATCGCCGATATGACTCTGGACACACTCTGGGAAATGATTCAACAACCGGGCTGCCCCAACTTATACTGGGCGCTGACCGATTTGCCGTGCCCGCTCGTGGAACTGCGCAAGGGCGTGCAGGGTGATCGCGCTCTGGTGGATACGGAGCTACGTGCGTTCCGCGATAACTCCGTGCTGGCCGACACCGAAGTCGAGGACTTGGTGAGCCGGCTGTCCGGGCGCGCGGGGTACATTCGCGAACAGGCCGGACTCCCTCCACGGAACCTGCGAGCGGTACTGGCGGCGCGGGCCAAAGACGCGACCGGGGTCCGAGACGCACGAGGCCGGCTCATCGAATCGGGGCTGAGTAAGAACGCGGTCGAGGGGTTCGATCCGGTCCACGTTGTGTTGTTGGACGACAAGCGCGATTACGAGGTTCGTCGCGACGAGGAGATTCGTCTACTCGGTGTGAAGGCGTGGGAGATGGACGCGATTCCGCGCGAGAAGCACGCAGCGGACGGGCTGTTCACCGATCTGGTTCCGCGGGTCGCGGACGCGCGCCGTATGCAGGCCCGTTTCGAGCAACGGGTTGCGCTGCTACGACACGTAGAAGCGCTCCGCATGTTCGCAGCGGCCCACGACGGGAAGTTACCCAACAAACTCGACGACACGGGCGTTCCACTCCCGGTGGACCCGTTCTCGGGCAAGCCCTTCTCTTACGCGCTTGAGGATGGCGTCGCCAAGCTACGCGGATCGGCACCCAAGCGCGAGGGGCACGCCCTTAGTTACGAAGTGACTGTTCAGAAAAAGTGAAGTTCCAAGTTTCAAGTTCCAGCAGTTCCAAGTTGAAAATACGCACGCGCTGAAGCTGAAACGTGGGACAGCAGGCTCTGGAACTCTGGAACTCTGGAACTCTGGAACTCTGGAACTCTGGAACTCTGGAACTCTGGAACTCTGGAACTCTGGAACTCTGGAACTCTGGAACTAAATGCAGGAGATCGGTCATGCCCGCTCCGCTCCCGCTGGACAAACTCGATCCCATTGAGGTGTGGAAGCCGTGGGTGCCGACCGCGGCCGATCCGTGGGACCGCAAATGGGCCGCGCACCTCTATCGTCGGGCCGCGTTCGGCGCGAGTACAGCGGACCTCGACCAAGCCGTAAAAGCCGGGCCGGTCAAGACGCTGGACCTGCTCCTCGCCGGGCAGTCCAACGCGGCGGAAATGGTACCCACGCTCACGGACGTGGGGAAGGTCGCGGCCACGCGCGACGGGGACGGCACACAGCTCCGCGGGTGGTGGCTGTACTGCATGTTGCAAGGCGGGCACCCGCTGCGCGAGAAGATGGCGCTGTTCTGGCACAACCACTTCGCCACGAGTCTCGTGAAGGTGCGCGACCCGAACCTGATGTTCCGCCAGAACTGTCTCTTCCGCACGCACGCGCTGGCGCACTTCGGCCCGCTGCTGCACGCCGTCACGCGCGACGGGGCGATGCTCGTGTGGCTCGACTCGAACAGCAACGTGAAGGCCAAGCCGAACGAGAACTATGCCCGCGAGTTGATGGAACTGTTCAGCCTCGGTGTGGGCAATTACACAGAAAAGGACGTGCGCGAAGCGGCGCGCGCGTTCACCGGCTGGCACACCAACGGCACGGGCTTCGAGTTCAACGAGGCCCAGTACGACTTCGGCGACAAGACCGTTCTCGGCAAGACCGGCCCCTGGCGCGGCGACGACGTCGTGAAGATCGTGCTCGAACAGCCGGCCGCGGCGCGGTTCCTGGTGCGCAAACTGTACACGTTTTTCGTCAGCGAGATCGCGCCGCCACAAACACTCATGGAACCGCTCTGCGAGTCGTTCCGCAAGAGCGATTACGACGTCGCAGCGCTCGTGAAGACGATGCTGGCGTCGCGCCACTTCTACTCCGAGCACGCTTTCCGCAAGCGGATCAAGAGCCCGATCGAGTACGCGCTCGGCGCGGTCCTGGCGACGTACCGGCGCTTCGACGAGGACGACCCGCACTACAAGGTGATCTCGCACCAGTCACTTATCAAATGGTTAAACGGCATGGGGCAGTCACTTTTCGCTCCGCCGAACGTGAAGGGCTGGCCGGGCGGCCGGACGTGGTTGAACACCGCGACCGTACTCGAACGGAACAACTTCGCGGCGGAACTCACGTCGGGAACGGTGTGGGCACCGCCACCGGAAATGTCACTGTTCGTGGTGTCGAGCGACCTGCCGCCCCCGAAAGCGCTCGACCCGGCCCGCGCAATCGAAGACGCGCACGCGACCACGTCCGAGGCCATCGTGGACGCACTCGTCGACCTGTACATGCCCGGTGGGGTGCGCGCGGAGGCGCGCGAGAAACTCGTGGCGTTCGTCGACGAAGACAAACCAACGGGCCTGCTCCTCGCGCACCGAGCACGAGAAGCCGCGCACGCGATTCTGACGATGCCGGAAGCTCAATTGGCCTGATCGCGGTCTGATTACGAGGCGTTGTGACTGTATTGGATTGGTGATTTGTGGTTCTTGGTTCGGTGGCACAGGCCTCTGGCCTGTGGAGGCGCTCACACAGGCCAGAGGCCTGTGCCACGAGCAAAAACGCCGTCATTTGACGGTGGTGCTTCATACTCGCCTGGAACACCGCGGGCACGACCCGCACGACCGGAGAAACCTATGTTCAACCGTCGGCAGTTCCTGACGCGCGTGGTGCGCGGGTCGTCGCTCCTGGCACTCGGGTCCGCGGTGCCGCAATTCGTCGCGCAGACCGCGCGTGCGGCCGCACCGGGAAAAGACACGATTCTCGTGGTGGTCGAAATGACGGGGGGTAACGACGGCCTCAACACCGTCATCCCCTACGCCGACGACCTGTACCACAAGGCGCGCCCCACGCTGCGCCAGACCAAGCAGCAGGTGGTCGTACTGGACGACCACGTCGGGCTTCACTCGGGGATGCAGGCGCTCCGGCCCCTCTGGGAAGCCGGGAACCTCGCGGTGGTTCAGGGCGTCGGGTACCCGAACCCGGACCGCTCGCACTTTGAAGCGATGGACATCTGGCACACCGCCGACCCGAAGCGCGCGGCCACGACCGGCTGGCTCGGGCGCGCGTCGGGCGAGATGGAGAACCGGTCCGGCGGGGTGCCAATTCTCCACGTGGGGACGGGCAAGGCGCCGCTTGCAGCGACCGGCGCCCAGGGGCGCGGGGCCGTGAGCGTGGGCGACCAGAACTCGTTCCGGCTCGAACTCGGTAACGGCGACCGAAAGGACTCGCGGCGCAAACTGCTCGACGCGGTAACGACTCCCGCGACGAGCACGGACGACGACGATCCGCTCGCGTTCGTTCAGCGGCGCCAGGTGCAGACGCTCACCGCGGTCGAGAACCTGCGCGAGCTGCTCGAAGGCCCGCGTGCGATCCGCGGGTTCGGCGGCGGGCTGCAACAGAAGTTCCAGCTCATTGCGGGACTAATTGCGCGCGGGTTCGGAACGCGCATTTTCTACGTGAGCCTGGACGGGTTCGACACGCACGCCGATCAAGCGCCCGCGCACCAGCAGCTCCTCACGCAGCTCGCAACGAGCATCGGCGAGTTCTTCCGTGAGCTGAAAGACACCGGGAACGACAGCCGCGTGCGGGTGCTGACGTTCTCGGAGTTCGGGCGCCGGGTGACCGAGAACGGCAGCCGCGGGACCGACCACGGCGCGGCCTCGTGCGTACTTTTGGCCGGCGGAGGTGTGAAGGGCGGCGTGGTGGGCAAGCACCCGAGCCTGTCCGACCTCGATTCCGACGACCTGAAGTACCACACCGACTTCCGCAGCCTGTACGCGACACTGCTCGACGACTGGCTGAACTGCGATAGCAAGTCCGTCCTCGGCGCGAAGTGGGACCACATCAAGGCGCTGGCCGCGCGGTAATTGTGCGGGGAGATGCCACACAGTTCGCTCGGCGCCTCTTGGCGAACGGCCGGTGTGAGCCGGCCGGTGAGATCAACAAATGACTTTGACAGGATCAACAAGATTAAGAGAAGACGCGATGCGAATCCGTTTTGAATCCGGCCGATCCTGTTAATCCTGTCCAAAACTCTTCTCTTACCAGCCATTCACTCTGATCCTTCATGCTCACACCGGCCGTTCGCCAATATGGTGCGAACGGCCCGTCGGCACATTCGTTACAGGCGCATCTCCAGTTCTCGCATTTAATCATGCCGTGCGTGATTTCTTCACTTCCGAGGCGACGCGGTTCGTAAAGAACCTCAATTCAGGTGCGATCTATCATCCTGGCGGAATTCCGACATTCCGCAAAATCCGTGCGCGCGGACATATCCGCGCCCTACGGTTCACGGTGGACGACTAGAACGCGCTGGGTCCGTGGTCCCACCGAAAAGCGCCCGATAGGAGATCGCCCGATGCCCGCCCCGCCCGACCGCCCCGCCGCGGGCGCTACCGGCACCGATGCGGCGCTGCTGCAGCGGTACCAGTCCGGCGACGAGGCCGCGGCCACGGACATCTATTCGCGCTACGCGCACCGCCTCCGCGCACTCGCGCGCCAGTACTGCACCCCCAATTTTGCCGGCCGGTTCGACGCGGACGACGTGATCCAGTCCGTGTTCCGCGCGTTCTTCCACGGCGCCCGGCACCGGGCCTACGAGGTGCCCCCCGAGGGGGAACTGTGGGGGCTGCTGATGGTGCTGGCCGTGAACAAGGTGCGCGCGCTCGTGGGGCACCACCAGGCCAACAAGCGCGCGGTGCGCCACACCGCGTCCGTTCCGGACCTCGACTCCCACCCCGCACTGGCCGCCGACGATTCCGCCGCCGCGTTCCTGCGGATGGTGATGGACGAGCAACTGGCCGCGCTCCCCGAATCGAACCGCGCCATCATCCGCTTGCGCACCGAGGGCTACGAGGTCGGCGAGATCGCGCGGGAAACCGGGCGCTCGCGCCGCACCGTTGAGCGCGTCCTCCAAGACTTCCGCGCGCGACTGTCGCGCGCCTGATCCATCCCCCGCCGGAGCTGTTGTGAACGCGCCCACCGCCGCAGCCGTCCCGTCCATGTCCGCCGAACTCGCCCACCGAGTCGATGCGTTCGAGGCGGCCCTGGAGACCGATCCCGGGGCCGATTTCGCGCTCTACCTCCCGGCCCCCGGGCACCCGCTCTACCCCGCCGTGCTGGGCGAGTTGGTCCGCATCGACCTGGAACACGCCTGGACCCGCGGCCGGCGCAAGCGCGTGGCCGATTACACCTCGCGCTTCCCCGCCGTGCTCACGAACTCGGTGCTGCTCGCCGCGGTCGCGTTCGAGGAGTACCGCCAGCGGCTCCGGGCCGGCGATTCGGTTCACCCGGACGAGTACCGGAACAAGTACGGCGTGAACACGTCCGATTGGGGTTCCTTCGGCCCGGGATCGTCTTTTGCTCCCGGACCGGACGAAGAGATCGCGCGCACGAACGCCCTCCCCGATCTCACGCCCCCGCCACGCGACGACGCCCGTACCGCGGCCGTTCCGGAAATGCGGCACACGCAGCACCGCAACAACGGGAACCCGCCGCGTCAGACGGCCCGGGCGCGGGTGCTGTCCGAGGCGGAAGAACTTTCGGAGTGGCAAGAAGCTACGGCGTCGCTGCCGGACCCGGGCACGGAGTTCGTCGGGTTCCACCTGACCAAGGAACTCGGGCGCGGGGCGTTCGGGCGCGTGTACCTCGCGCGCCAGGGCGATCTCGCCGGGCGGTTCGTGGCGCTCAAGGTCGCGAGCGGGCTGGCGGGCGAGTCGAACACGCTCGCGCAGCTCCAGCACCCGAGCATCGTACCCATCTACTCGTACCACAAGGCCGGGCCGTTCCAGGCCGTGTGCATGCCGTTCCTGGGCGGCACCACGCTCGCACAAGTGGTGCAGCACCTGAGTTCGCGCCCGAACGTTCCGAAATCCGGGCGCGAACTTCGGAGCACACTGACTCGCGGGAACCTCGAAACCTCCGTTAAAACGAACGCCGGTCACGCTTCGGGGACCGGTTCCGAGGTGGCACTCCCGCCATCCGATGTCGCGTCCGCGGTCGCACCCGACGCGGAACCGCCGCTCCCGGCCGAGGCCCCGGAGGGTTGGGCGCGCCTGGACGGGTTGCCGTATGTCGATGCCGTACTCGCGCTCGGCGGGCAACTCGCGGACGGGCTTGCACACGCACACAACCGTGGGATCCTGCACCGCGACCTGAAGCCCGCGAACGTGCTGCTCACGGACGAGGGGCGCCCGATGCTCCTCGACTTCAACCTCGCCGAAGACATGAAGCTCCGCGGCTCGGCGGAGCGGGCAATGATCGGCGGCACGCTGCCGTACATGGCTCCGGAACACATGCAGGCGTTCCGCTCCGCGTCGGGCGTACTCGACGGCCGGTGCGACCTGTACGGGCTGGGCGTCATCCTGTTCGAGTTGCTCACCGGGCGGCACCCGTTCCCGGTCCGGCGCGGGTCGCCGCGTCTTACTGTTCCGCAAATGATCGAGGACCGGGCGACCCCGCCCTCCCCTCGCGCGATGAACCCGGCCGTTTCACCGGGTGCGGATGCCATTATTCGTAAGTGCCTCGCGCCGAAGCCGGAAGACCGGTATCAGCGTGCGGAGGATCTACGCGAAGACATCGACCGACACCTCGCCAACAAGCGATTGAAGTTCGCCCCGGACCGGTCCGTGCGCGAGCGCGCTCGTAAGTGGGCGCGGCGGCACCCGCGGCTCGCGTCGTCCGGAGTCGTCGCCGCCCTCGCGATATTCCTCCTGACCGGCACGGTCGGGGCCGCGGCGTACACCCGCGAGCGCACCCGCGACCTCGAAGCACGCGGACGGTTCGCCGACCACCAGACCGCGTTCCGCGACGCCCAGACGTTCCTCGACGACCGCACGCGGTCCAGTTCGCGGCTCGACGAGGGGCTGGGAAAACTGCGCGCCGTGCTCACCGGCTACGGCATTCCCGAAGACACCGGGGCCGATGCGTGGCAGTCCACCCCGATCGTGCAGTACCTGCCGGAGTCCGATCGCGAGCGCGTGCGAGGGGACGTCGGCGAGACGTTCTTCCTCATGGCTCAAGTCGCGCTGCTGAAAGCCGCGGGCACCACCGATGAGCAGGAGCGCGCGGCCCACATCGGGCGCGCGACCAAGTGGAACGAATTCGCCGAGCGCTACGGGAACGATCGGTTGCCCCGAGCGGTCCGCGAGCAGCGGGCGCGCGTGGCGGACCTCAACGGGAGCCGGGCCGAGGTCGAGCGGCTCCGGGCCGAGTCCGAACTCACACCGCTGGAATTGCCGCGGGACCTGTACCTCGCCGGGAGCCAGTTGACGCGCGACGGGCACCACCGGGCCGCGCTCCGGCACCTGCGGCGCGCGACGCAGCTCGATCCCGAGAACTTCTCGGCGTGGTTCCTGCGCGGAACCTCGCACCTCGCGCTCGAACAAGACGATCAAGCCGTGATGTGCTACAGCGCGTGCGTTTCGCTCCGCCCGGACTTCGCCCCGGCGTGGATGAACCGCGCGTTCGCGTTCTACCGCATGCGGGTCTACCCCGAAGCGCGTGAGGACTACGACCGGGCGCTGAAACTCGACCCGAAACTGGCCGAGGCATACGTCCAGCGCGGCCAGCTCCGCGAAGCGACCGGCGACGCTCCGGGCGCGATCGAGGACTACACCCGGGCACTCGCGACCGGTATCGCACCGGCGCGGGCGTACTTCAAACGAGCCACCACGAAGTTCCTCAAAAACGACCTCGAAGGCGCGAAAGCAGACCGCGAGGCCGGGTTCAAAGTGACTCCGGCGGACGAAATGAGTTGGGTCGCCCGGGCCGAGAATCTGCTCCAATTTTCCAAAGACCCGAAGGCCGCGCTCGCCGACGTCGACGAGGCACTGAAGGCCAACCCGTGGTCGGTATTCGCCCTGGAACTGAAGGCGCACCTGCTTTCCGAGCACTTGCAGCGCCCGGACGACGCGCTCGCGGCCCTGAACCGCGCGATCGAGTTGCACCCGGATTACGTTGCGGCTCGCGCCGGACGCGGGGTGCTACTCGCCCGTGCCGGGAAACGCGCCGAAGCTCTGCGTGACGCACAGGAATCGGTCCGGCGCGACACTCGCGCCCCGAACCTGTACCAGGTCGGGTGCATTTACGCTCTGACCGCCAAGACCAACCCCGAGGACAAGCGCGCGGCCCTGAACCTGATCTGGGACGGCATCAAGACCGGGTACGCGCTCGACTTCATCGACACCGATTCGGACCTCGACGCGATCCGAAAAGACCAGGAGTTCCAGAAACTGGTGCGCGACGCGAAGGCACTTAATGCTCCTCGAACCGAGATGAAGTAAACCCGACAGTGTTCCCGCCGAACACCAATTGGTGAACCCCGCCCGCAAGGGCGGTGGGTACCGCGCACGAGCCCTCAGAGCGATTCGTGAAAAAAGCGACAAAGTGTGGCGGGTCGGAAGCACCCGCTCACTTTCCCTCAATACACCGAGTCCGCCTGCCCGCAGACCGCCCGTAGAGATCGTTTGCCCGCTAAAAACGCCCACAGTGAGATACCGATGAAGTTCGCCCGCCTCGGTTCGACGTTTGAAACTCTCGAAGATCGCAGCCTACCTACCACGTTCGGTGTGCCCTGGGCCGACCCGGAGCACCTGACCTTCAGCTTCGTCCCGGACGGCGCCCAAACGCCGCTCGGCACCAACAGCCTGAGCCAGCTCCTCAACTCCGCCGGCACGAGCCCGCAGTGGAAGCTCGAAATCCTCCGCGCGTTCCAGACGTGGGCCGTGAACGCCAACATCAACATCGGCCTCGTGACCGACGGCGGACAGGTGCTCGGCGCGGTCGGCGCGGTGCAAGGTGACACCCGTTTCGGCGACATCCGGATCGCGGCGGCCGGGCTATCGCCGGACGTACTCGCCAGCACGTCGCCGTTCAGTTGGACCGGCACCACCCTGAGCGGGGACATGGTGCTGAACTCCAACGCCCGGTTCGGGATCGGCTCGGCTTACGACCTGTACTCGGTCGCACTGCACGAGGCCGGGCACGCCTTCGGCCTGGACCACGACCACGATCACGACGAGGCTTCGGCGATCCACTCGGGCTACGAGTACCAGACCGGGCTGAGTGCGAGCGACATCGCGCACCTCCAGGAGCTTTACGGGGCGCGGCGCGCGGACGCCTACGACCTGGCCGGCGGTAACGACTCCGCCGCGCGGGCCAGCGCAATGCCGCGCAACTCGGTCACGCAGCTCCTCGTGAGCGGCGACCTCACGACGATGTCTGATGTCGACTACTACAAGTTCACGGCGCCCGCGATCACGTCGATGATTAGCAGCGTCACCGTGCGGCTGAAGACCGCCGGACTGAGCCTGCTGACGGCGCGCGTGACGGTGTTCGACGCGGCCGGCAACGTGGTCGCGAGCGGCGCGAGCACCGACCCGATGAACAACGACCTCCTGCTCACGTTCCGGCCGGGGCTGTTCGGCGGGAACTACACGATCAAGGTCGAGGGCGCGCGGAACGACGTGTTCGACATTGGCGGGTACAAGCTCGCGGTGGACTTCCTCTCGATCAGCGGACTGCTCAGCCCGATCACGACGACGCTGACCGGGGTTCTCGACGGTCACACCGACGACATCCTCGCGACCGCGCTCGGTCTGCAGACGAACACGGGCAACGATTCCCGGTTCGACGCCGTTTACCGCGGAGTGCTCGAAGACTCCTACGACGTGGACAGCTACCGCGTGCGGACGGATCGGTACGCACCGGGCACGTCGGTCACCCTGAACGTGATGGTGTGGGGCCTGGACGCGAACCCGGTGGACGCCCGGGTCCGGGTGTTCGACGCGAACGGCAACGCGGTCGCGTTCCAGGTGCTCTCGAACGACCGCGGGCTGTTCAGCGTGCAGGTGCTGAACGCGACCGCGGGGAAGGATTACTACATCCAAGTGCTCGCCCGCGCGGGTGCGGCGAAATCGACCGGCAACTACTTCATCGCGGCCGACTTCAACCAGATCGCGCCGCTCGTGTTCGACAACGTCGCGAACGGAACCTTGAGCGCGGGCGCGACCACCGCGGTCGACACGCTCGCACTGAACAAGGCCGGCGTGTACCAGTTCGCCCTGAACGCCCAGGGCGAGCGGGCGGGCGATTCGATCACGATGACGGTGTACGACGCGGACGGCAACGTGGTGTTCACGCTGACCGCGGCGGCGGGCCAACCCGCGGTCACGTCCAGCCGGTACCTGAAGGCCGGGACGTACACGGTGAAGTACACCGGTGCGAAGTCGAACGCCTCGCGGATCGGGTACGGATTGTTCATGACTCAATTGAGCGAGGGCGTCGGGCCTTACGCGACGAGCACGGCCAGCCCGCCGACGTCGCAAACGGCCCCACCTCCTCCCCCGCCGCCCTCGTCGTCGTACTCCTACACCAGTTCGCCGAACAGTCCGAGTTCGCCGAGTAGCCCAACTTCGCCCGGGTACCCCTACGCCTACTGACGCTCGCTCGCCTCGCTTGTCCCAATGCGAGGACAAGCGGGGTTCGTGGCACGGACCTCTACCGGTGAAATCGCTCACACCGGCCAGAGGACCGTGCCACGAACAGAAGCCGAACTCAGCAACACGCAATGAATACACAGTCGGCGGTGGCTCCCTGGGAGCCACCGCCGACTGTGCGTTTGGAGACGAGTGGCACCTCTACGCGACCTCGTCCGGCGGTTCGGGCAGCATCAGCGCGATGGCCGCGGCGGGTAAGAACAGGAAGCCCGCGGCGAGCAGCGCGAGCCGGTAATCACCGACCGGCGCGAACAACCCAAACAGCACGGTTCCGGCCCCCGCCGCGATACGGCCGAAGTTGTAGCAGAAGCCCGCACCGGTGGTGCGCAACAGCGTCGGGAATAGAGGCGGCATGTACATCGTAAACAGCCCGAACAAACCCTGGCTCAACCCGATGACGACGAAGCCGATCCACAATTCGTTGTGGTTGCGCGGCACACCGTAGGTCGCGGTCATTGCGGCGCAATACACGAGGCACAGCGTCACGATGGCCCACCGGTAGCGGACCCAGTTCGCGAGCGCGCCGGCCATGAAGTTGCCGACAATGGACGAACCGATGACGACCCACACCACGATACCCACGAGCCGGTTACGGTCGCCGTCAGTCCATTCCGCGAGTTCCGGCATGTTGCGAAGGTGTTGCACGTACCAGAACAGGAATGCCCAGTGAGCAGTGAGCGCGCAGGAACACACGAGGAGCGTGAGCAACGTGATTCGTCGCACCGGCGGACGGAACAAGTCGGAGAATCGCGGGAGACTCGCGCCGGCAGCATTTTTCGCCCCCGCCCATTCCTCCGGTTCTGGTACGGCGCGACGAATCCATAGCACGACGAACGCCGGGATCACGCCGACCAGGAACACGTACCGCGGGGGCAGTTTGGCCATCAGGATGAGGGCCAGCGCCGCAATCAATACTCCGATGTTCACGGCGCTCTGAAGCACGGCCGCGATCCACGGGCGCCACTTCTTCGGCCACGTTTCCGAGAGGATCGACGCGCCGATGGCCCACTCGCCGCCGATGCCCAGCGCCGCGAGGAACCGGAAGATCATCAACTGCCACCACGTTTGCGCCGCGGCCCCCAGCCCCGTGAACGCCGCGTACATGAGAATGGTGAAGACGAGCGCGCGACTGCGCCCGATGCGGTCCGCGATGCGGCCGAAGAACGCGCCGCCGAGTGCCCACCCAAAGAGGAAAGCGGCCTGGATCCACGACCCGTAGAACCCGACGTCCGGGTGTTTTGGGTCCGGTTGCCCGATGAGTTCGGCGACGAACGGCGCGGCGACGAGCACGTACAGGTGCATGTCGAGGCCGTCGAACATCCAACCCAACCATGCGGCAGCGCCGGACTTCCATTGTTGCGGGGAGATGTCGCGCAGGCGGGTGGCTTCCTTCGTCGGCGCGGGCGAAGGGAGCGCGTCGGGGGAGAGTTCGGGGGTTCCCATGCGGTTACGTTCCGATCATCAGCTTTTTGCGGAAGAGGAGATCAACGCCCCGGCACGCGGACACGCGGGGGGCACTATCGCGGCAATGTTCAGAATATCGGTGTTTTCGCAACCGGCGTCCCGAAGTGCGTCCGCGGGGACCGTTTTTGAGGCGAGGATCAGCGGCCCAAAAAGGGCGCAGAGCAAGGCGCCGCGGCCGACCTGTTCCGCGTGGCGCCCCGAACGCTTAGCCGTAACTTGGCGCGACCCGATGTGCGCGGGGACGGGTCACGGGTTCGGAATCCGTGCAGTTCGTTGCCGAGCGCTCCCCGATCGTGACATCAGTCGGGGGGCGGGTGATCGTGAAGTGATCCGCGGGCGCCCGGCACCGGTTTACTGCGGCCTCGTTCGTTGCACGGGGTGCGACGGCCGTTTCGTTTGGAGCTTTTTGGCCACGTCTTCTAAGCTGGGTTGTTGGCGGAAGAACACGTCTTCACCGACCGTGGTCGCTGCCCAGAACTCGCTGGGGGGCGTTTCCGACGTTAGCACCCACAGGGCGACAATGATTTCCGCACTACCGCTCACAATGTACTGACCGGACCAAGTGGTGGTCGAGTTGGAATTTCCGGAGCTGTTGACCCACTGAACGACCCACCCGAGCGCCTGCCCGCACCCGGCAGCGGGGTTCGGATCGATCTGCCCGATTACGGTGTACTGGCCCTCCGCGTGCCCGACCGCGGTGTTGTAAGACCCATTGAACTGAGTCCCACCGGGATAATTGATGACCAGTTGCGACCCCAACTCGTTGTACCACGTGCCCGAGATTGGCATAACGCCCTCGTTACATGAGTTTCCCGCCGGTTTTAGATCGTGAACGGTTGCGATGGTAATTTATTCAAATTGCAATGTCAAAATCATTCCAAAACTGACCATCAATTTAATGAATCGCAGCACCTGTGTGCCGGCTCAATCAATGAACGTGTGGCGCACCGACAGCGCGGCTGCACCTGGCAAATGAGCCGGCTGTGTGGCGCCCGATAACGTGTTTCGTGACCGCATCTTCTGAAACGGGTACTGTTTGGTGAGGCGCGCCGGACGGGAACCCGTCACCGGTGAACCCCGCCCGCAAGGGCAACAAGGGTGTCTTGACGAGCGAGCCGATGGAGATGTGAAAACAAGCAGCGTTTTTGACAGGATTAACAGGATCAACCGGATAAAACCAAACGCGAGATTGCCTTCAGAATCCTGTCGATCTTGTTGATCCTGTCCAAGTTTTTCTGCACCGGAGATCACCACCGGCCGGCTCACACCGACCGCTCGCCAAGAGATGCCGGCGAACCGCGGGGCTCACGAATGAGTGGGACTTCGGACGTACCGCGGGCGAACCGCGTCCGCGGCGCCACAAGGGGTTGGAATGTGGTCGCACACCGACGCGGCGCCCGCGGCACGCTCTCAAACCGCGGCATCAACCGGCGCCTGCCGGGTTCCTTTGCGTGCGGCTAGGGGGTGCGACGAGAGCGGCTTGTGTGAATCCAAACCGACTACCCGCAACACTTTCCCGCCCGCGGCCAGTTCCTGTTCCATCTGGTGCAGCTTTTCCATCGTACTGTGGTCCACGAGTTTGACTTCCGACAGGTCGAGAACCACTTCGTCGCGGTCGGTCGCGTACTTCGCGATCGCGCTCTTGAGGCCGAGCCAGTTCGAGAACACGGCCGCCTGGCGCACCTTCAGGACCGCGACCCGTTCGTCGTCGGTACTCGCCACCTCGATGTCGGCCCGGACGAAGCTCCGGAGCGGGGCGCCGTTGAGGACGTGGATCACCAGTTTCAGCGCGATCCCCGACGCCACCCCAATGAGGAGGTCGGTGCAGAGAGTCACCACGATCGTCGTGACGAACACCACGAGCTGCTCGATCCCGATCTTGTAGGTGTGAACGAACTCCTTCGGCGAGGCGAGCCGGAACCCGGTGAACACCAGCATCGCGCCCAGCGCGGCCAGCGGAATCATCCGGATCACGAACGGCAGCAGCAGGATGAACGCGAGCAGGAACAGCCCGTGGAAGAAGTTCGCGTACTTGGTCCGCGCACCGTTGTCGATGTTCGCCTTGCTCCGAACGATCTCCGAAATCATTGGCAGCGCCCCGACGAACGAGCACAGAGTGTTCGCCACGCCCACGGCGAGCAGGTCGCGGTTCTGGTCGGCCTTCCGGCGCCACGGGTCGATCATGTCGACGGCCTGCGAACTGAGCATCGATTCGATCGTCCCGATCAGCGCGAACAGCACCACGTACTTCACACCGGTCGCGGTCGCCAGTCCCGTGAAGTCGGGGAACAGGAACGCGGCGGACGGGTTGTCGAGCACGTTCGGGACGTTGACCAGGTACTTCATCGGGTTGCCGACCGATTCGCCGAGGCCCGTGAACCCGAGCCCGAGGGCCATCGGGATCGAGACGAGAACCACGACCAACTGGGCCGGGACCGGCTTCAGGACCGGAACTCGTGCCTTCAGGAACGGAAACAGGATCATGATCGCCAGCGCGGTCACCCCGACGATCGCGACGGTTTGGGTCACCGATTGGCCCAGGTTCTCAAAGACCTTCGGGATCGCGATGATCGAATCGATCGGGGCGCCCGGGGGGGCCGATTGCCCGAGCATCACGAAGAACTGTTTGGCCATGATCGTGATGCCGATCGCCGCCAACATCCCGTGAACCGGGGTGAGCGGGACCATCTCGCCGACCTTACCGGCCTTAAGCAGCCCGAACAGGATCTGGATCACCCCCGCGGTCACCCCGACCCCGAGTGCGAGCGGGTACCCGTACTTGGCGAGCGTCGCGAGATCCTTCGGGTCGGTCCCGGGCGGGGCCGCTTCCAACCCCAGTTCGAGCACGGCCCCGGAAACGATCACGATCAGCCCGGCCGCCGGGCCTTTAATGGTCAGTTGCGAGTTGCTGATGAAGCAGGCGACGATGCCGCCGATGACGGCGGTCCAGATCCCGGCAATGGGCGGGTAGTAACTGGCGGACGCGATCCCCAGGCACAGCGGCATCGCGATCAGGAACACCAGGAAACCGGACAGGAGATCGAACCGGAGGTTCGGGAGCAAACCGGGTGTGAGCGGTGCGGCGGAACTGTGCACGGGGTCGGCCACGGGGCATCCTCGGGAACTCGTTGGTTCCACTCAAGGCAATGCCCGTGCCGTTTCAAAAACGTTGATTTTTCCGTGAAATTCAGCGAGCTTCCGGAAGGGGCGATGGCCGGTTAGCCGTCACCGTGGTCGTCGTCGGACCACACCGAGCGGGCGATGCTGATGCCCAGGGTCCGGATCTTGTTCCGCAGGCTCCCGCGGGTGATACCGAGGATGCGCGCGGCCTGGAGCTGGTTCCCGTCGGTGTGCTTCAGGACGCGCACGAGAACCTCGCGCTCCATCCGCTCCAGGGACTCCGCGTACAGGTTCTCGCTGTTCGCCGCGATGCGCCCGCCGACGAACTGCTCCCAGTCGAACGCGCCGCCGGCACCATTCGCCGCCGGTGTACTCGCCACGGGACTGGTGGGGTGAAAAACGTGGTCCGGCAGGAAGTCCGCGAGCAGGGCCGAGCCGCTCATCCGTAGGACCGATTGCTTGAGCACGCTCTGCAACTCGCGCACGTTACCCGGCCACGTGCATGCGCGGAGCGCGGCCGCCGCGTCGGGCGCGACCTCGGCCACCGGCTTGTTCAGCTCGTGCCCGAACCGCTTCAGGTAGTAGTCGATCAACAGCCCCACGTCGTCGCCGCGCTCGCGCAGCGGCGGGAGCTTGATCGTGAACACGTTGAGCCGGAAGTACAGGTCGCGCCGGAACCGCCCGTCCTCGACCATCTTTTCGAGGTCCGCGTTGGTCGCCGCGACCAGGCGCACGTCGGTCTGCACCGTCTCCGCCCCGCCCAGGCGCTCGAACCGCTGCTCCTGGATGAGGCGCAGCATTTTCGCCTGCGTGAGCGGGGCCATTTCGCCCACTTCGTCGAGGAAGATGGTACCGCCCTGGCACTGCTCGAACTTGCCGATGCGCTTGCGGTCCGCGCCCGTAAAAGCGCCCTTCTCGTGCCCGAAAAGTTCGCTCTCCAGGAGCGGCTCGGGGATGGCGGCGCAGTTGATCGCCAGGAACGGTTTGTCGGACCGGCGCGAGTGCTGGTAGATCGCGCGGGCGACCAGTTCCTTCCCGGTACCGCTCTCGCCCAGGACCAGCGCGATCACGTTCTGGCCGGCGACCCGACCGACCGCCTTGTAGACCTCCTGCATGGCCGGGCACCGGCCGAGCAACACGTCGCCGAACACCGGGGCCGGTTCGACCTCGGGCATTGTGGCCGGGGTGCGCATCAACTGGCTGGACTGCACCGCGCGGTCGATGAGCTGCCGCAGGTCCGGCAGCTCCAGTGGCTTGAGGAGGTACTCGTAGGCCCCGTCCTTCATCGCTTCGATGGCGAGGTCGGTGGTGCCGTGCCCGGTGACGAGGATGACGGGCACGCGGGCGTCGATCGCGCGCACCTGGCGGAACGTGGTGAGCCCGGTCGCGTCGGGCAGGTGGACGTCGAGCACGACCACGTCCGGGCGCTCGCGCGCGACCTCCGCGAGCCCCTCGGCCGCGGTGGTCGCGGTGCGCACGGTCACCCCGCCGTCCCGGAACGCGCGCTGGAAGGCGTGCCGGATGGCCGGTTCGTCGTCGATCACCAACAGCGTCGGCATCATCAGCCCTCGATCGGAAGGCGCACGAAGAAGCTCGCCCCGCCGCCCGCCTGGTTCGCCGCGTTCACCGTGCCGCCGTGGTCCTCGACGATCCGCCGGGAGATCACCAGCCCCAGCCCCAGCCCCGTGTCCTTGCTGCTGGCGAACGGCTGGAACAGGCGCGACATCATCCCCTTCTGGATCCCCGGTCCCGTGTCGGATACCACGATCTCGACTTGGTTTACGGTGCGGTGGGCCGTCACGGTTAACGTACCGCCGGTGGGCATCACGTCGAGCGCGTTGAGGGCCAAATTCACGAACACTTGCTGGAGCTGGCCGGCGTCCGCGGCCAGCACGATCGGGTCGGTGTCCGTTTCCACTTTCGTGGTCACGCGCTGCTTCTCCGCGCGCCCCCGGATCAGTCCCAGAACCGCCCGGAGCACGGTCTTCAGTTCGACCGGTCGGCGCTCCAACTTCGGCGGCCGGGCGAATTCGAGGAACGTCTGAAGCGACCGCTCCATGCGGCGGATCTCGGCCTCGATCACGCTCAGATCCTCGGTCGCGAGTCCGGCCGCGTCCTCCAACCCGGCCTGGACCAGCATTTTGATGGACGTGAGCGGGTTCCGCAGCTCGTGCCCCACGCCCGCGGCGAGCTGCCCGACGGCCGCGAGTTGCTCGGCCCGGGCCACCTCGCGCTCGCGCTCGCCGAGTTGCCGCACGACCTCCTCGATGCGGTCGGTGAGGGAGTCGAGATCCTCGTGCAACCGGCCGAACTCGAAGTCACCGGTGAGGACGATCTCCGGCGGGTCCGGTCCGAGTTTGCCGGCCGCGTCGCGGATCTGCACCCGCAGGCGCCGGATGGACTGGCTCAGGAGCCGCGCGGCCGCGTAGCCGGACACCAGCCCGGCCACCGCGCCCAGCCCGCCGACGACCGCCATCCCCCACGCGAGCTGGCTCAGCACGCGCTCGTGCTGGGCGGTCGTCTCCTCGACCCGCTGGTCGTTGAACGCTTCCAGCTCGCGGCACGAGTACAGGACGTTGTTTTCGAGGTAGTCGGTGGCCTGGGTGACCCGGGCCGCGTGCGCCGGGTCGTCCTTCGGCGGGAGCGATTGCCACAGCGCGAGGTACCGCTGGACCCCGTCGTCGAGCCGGGCCGAGAGCGCCTTCTCTTCCGGGTGGTTCGCCAGTTTGCGGATCTCGGTCAGGTGCGTTTGCGCGCGGGTGTGCAGTTCGGCGACCGATTCGACCTGGTTGAGTTCGAGCGCGATGAGCGTGTTCAGGCACCCGCGCAGGTCGGCCGCGGCCCGGCGGCTGGACACGTTCTCCCGCAACACGCTGGTGATCGTGGCCTGCTGGTGGAACAGC
The DNA here is from genome assembly GCA_000531095.1 of Gemmata massiliana. GTDB lineage: Bacteria > Planctomycetota > Planctomycetia > Gemmatales > Gemmataceae > Gemmata > Gemmata massiliana. The sequence goes on from HG799468.1 coordinate 362,497, forward strand.
GAAATAGCCGTGAACGCGCACAGCGCCACGATGCACAGCGTGCCCAGCGAGACGGGGCCGAGGAACCGCCACCGGAGGCCGCTCATGTCGATCTTCCTTCCAATAGAACGTCACGTGATCGGCGCGCGGCCAAACTGGTCGCATCGGGACCAGCATTTTCGGGCATTTGGTTCACACCTGCATGATTTCTCGGGTACGAGCATTGGCGCGTCAGTTGCATTCAAAGATTTTGAACCCCACAACGGAGCCGCGCGAGCGCCCCTCATTACGAGGGGTGGTTCCCCGCCAAATGTGTTCGGGGAACGGGTTCGGTGCGACCGCGGCTGCCAACAAACCTTCCGGACCGAGGGCGCTCGCGGAGCGATACCCTCGGTTTTCCGATTTGAAGGTAGCCGACGCGCCGTCGGTGCCCGGCTCGGATTATGTTACAGTACCCGCGGCGCGGTATGCTGGTTCTTTGAACTCGCGGCGAGCGGACAAATCCCAGTGACGCAGTTGGTAATTCGATGAGGACGTCGATGACCCGGGGTGAGATACGGGCGACCGTTGGCTGTGCTCTCAGATTCGGAAGCCGAGCGGCGGGAGGTTCTCGTGCCTGATCTCGCCCGGCTCTCGACGTTTGCGGGCCTGGTCGCGCTTGTGGCGCCGGTGGCCCTGGTCGCGGTGCTCGGGGTGCCGTCCCTGGTCGGGCGCCCGTTGTCCGAGCGGGCGACGGGGCGCGCGTGCCGGTGGTTCATCGCGCTGGGGTTCCTCGCGACCCTCGGCGTGTTCGTCTTCATGCTCGTGACCGGGGACCGGCACGTCGTCGTGAACCTGGGCGACTGGGTCTCGATCCGCGGCGCGCACGGTGAGAGCGCCCACCAGAGTTACCACTTCGCCTTCACCGTGAAGTTCGAGTTCGACCGGCTCTCGGTCCCGCTCGCGCTGCTGTCGTTTACCTTGTGTGGAACGATCGGCGCGTTCGCGGTCAAGTACCTACACCGCGAACCGGGGTACAACCGGTTCTTCGTGCTGTTCTCGGTGTTCCTCACCGGAATGGTGACGGCGTCGCTGGCCGACACGATCGAGACCCTGTTCGCGGGGTGGGAACTGGTCGGGCTGTCGAGCGCGCTTTTGGTCGCGTTCTTCCACGAGCGCCCCGCGCCGTCGCGGAACGGGCTGCGGGTGTGGATCGTGTACCGCGTGTCCGACGCGGCGCTCCTGTTCGCGGCGGTCGTGCTCCACCACGTGACCGGTGAGGGGGACTTCGACCAACTCATGGGAGCCGAAGCGTGGCCCTACGGGCGCGTGGCACTGCCCGAATTTCAGGCCCTGGGAATCGGGTTGCTGTTGTTGCTCGCGGCGGCCGGGAAGTCGGCGCTGGTGCCGTTCTCGGGGTGGTTACCGCGGGCAATGGAAGGGCCGACGCCGTCGAGTGCCGTGTTTTATGGCGCGCTGTCGGTTCACCTCGGGGCGTTCCTGCTGCTCCGGCTCAGCCCGCTCATTGCCGTTTCCATGTGGCTCGCGCTGGCGGTCGTGGCGCTGGGGCTTACCACCGCGGTGTATGCCTACCTCGCCGGGACCGTTCAGACGGACATCAAGAGCGCGCTGTCGTTCGCGTCGCTGGCTCAAGTCGGGATCATCGTTACGGAGATCGGGTTGGGACACTGGGTGTCGTTCCTGTGGTACGTGGCCCTCGCCCACCTGCTCAGTCACGCCTGTCTGCGAACGCTCCAGTTCCTCCGCGCCCCGACGCTGTTGCAGGACTACCGCATTCTCGAAAACGCGATCGGCGGCCGGCTCCCGCGCCCGCCCGGCCCCCTGGCCGCGGCCCCCGGCCCGCTGCGCACGCGGCTCTACCGCTTCGCGCTCGAGCGCGGGTACCTGGACACGTTCCTGGCCGACTTCGTGGCGCGGCCGTTCGTACTCGTGTTCCGGTGGTTCGACCGGTTGGAACACCGGTGGACCGCGTTCCTCAACGGGACGCGCGAGCCGGCCCCGCCGCCCGCACCGCCCGCCGATAAGCTCAAACAGGTTCCGGAACTCGCGGAGCATCAATCATGAACTTCGCGTCCGTTCCCTGGCTCGAACTGGCGGTCGCGGTCCCTCTATTCGGCGCGTTCTGCCTCGCACGGAGCCGGGACGCATTGTCGGCGTCGCGCTGGTGCCTCGGGTTCCTGGGGGCCGGGTTGGTGTGCGCGGTCACGGCCTGGGGCGGGCTCGCGGGCGGGCTGACCGCCGATGGGACGAGCCGCTTCGACCTGCTCCCGCTGCTGTTCGATCGCAAGGTGTTTTCCCTGGACGCGCTCAGCGCGCCGTTGGTCCCGTTGCTCGCGCTGCTCCACTTCCTGACGGCGCTGGCCACCGCGCGAACGAAGATGTCGCGCTTCTCGTTCGCGTGGCTGTTGGCGAGTTCCGCGCTGCGGATCGCGGTGTTCTCGTGCAAGATGCCGTGGGATCTGGGCGTGCTGCTGGTGCTTGCCGTTGTCCCGCCGTACTTTGAGCTGCGCCGGCGCGGGAGCCCGACGCGCGTGTACGTCATCCACATGGCCATGTTCGTGGGGCTGCTCGTCGCGGGGCTGATGACGGAAGGCGAACTCTCGCTGGCCCTTTTAATGGGGGCGGTGCTGGTGCGTAGCGGAACGGTACCCGTTCACGTTTGGGTGACGGACCTGTTCAAGAACTGCTCGTTCGGCACCGCGCTCCTGGTCGTTACGCCGATCACGGGCATGTACGCGGCCATGCGACTCGTTCTGCCGGCGCAACCACCGGAGTGGGTGTTGCAGGGGATCGGGGGCGTGTCGCTGCTCACCGCGGTCTACGCGGCGGGCATGTCGGTGGTACAAACGGACGCGCGGCGGTTCTTCGCGTTCCTGTTTTTGAGCCACGCATCTCTGGTGCTGGTCGGGCTGGAATTGCATACCACGATCAGCCTTACAGGGGCGCTGGCCCTTTGGGGATCGGTGATCGTATCGCTGGGCGGGTTCGGGCTGACGCTCCGCGCCATTGAAGCCCGGTTCGGGCGGCTCTCGCTGTCCGAGTTCCGCGGGCTGTATGCAGCGTCGCCGTCGCTGGCAGTGTGCTTCCTGCTGACCGGGCTGGCGAGCGTCGGGTTCCCGGGGATGTCCGGGTTCGTGGCGGCCGAGTTGCTGGTGGACGGAGCAGTAGTGGCGAGCCCGGTCGTCGGGTTGGTCGTACTCGTTGCCGCGGCGCTGAACGGGGTCGCGGTCCTGCGTGCGTACTTCGCGCTGTTCACCGGGGACCGGTACACACCGCGTGTCCCGCTGGGCATCACCGTTCGTGAACGCGGCGCTGTGCTGGCGCTCACGGTGCTGATCTTCGCCGGCGGATTCTTTCCGCAAACCTACATCGAGTCCCGTCACCAGGCCGCAGAAATGACGCTCGAAGACCGGAGTGCCGAAAAGCCGGCGGTGGCACCGGCTCATCCGTGATAGCAGCCCGCCAGGGGTTGCGCTAGCGCGTCACCCGAGCCATCCCCGGTGTGAGGCACGGCAGTCCGCCAGGGGTTGCGCTAGCGCTCCACCCCTGGCTACTCTACTCGCTTCCGCCCCTACCGGGGCTAAAACGCGCTCTATTGTCTGATCCGCGTTATCGGCGTTATCCGCGGCTCTTTTTCTGCTTCTCACCCACCGCCCTTGCGGGCGGGGTTCACCTACCAACACAAACCATTAGTACGCCACCGTGAACCGCTTGCGGACGTGCTTCGGTGTTTCGACCTCGTCGACCAGCGCGATCGCGTAGTCTTCGGCGGAGATCCGGCTCTGGCCGTTCGCGTCAACGAGGAGCTGGTCGGCGCCCACGCGGAACTTACCCGTTCGCGTACCGGGTTCGATGAGCGCGGGCGGGCTGATGTAGGTCCATTCCAGGTCGCCGCCTTCTTTCCGGTACACTTCAAGTGCGTCGCGGTGGGCCAGAGCGATCCCCTTCCACGCGGCCGGGAACTCGGGCGTATCGACCACCTGCACGCCCGGCGCGACTTCGAGGCTCCCCGCCCCGCCGACCACGATGAGCCGCTTCACTCCGGCATCCTTCAGCCCCGCGATCTGTGCGCGAGCCGCGTCGACCGTCTTCGATGCGTCCTGACCGCCGCTCGGACCGAACGCGCTCACAACCGCATCGTGCCCGTTCGCCACACTCGCGAGGCTCTTGGCATCGAGAACATCGCCCTTCACGGCTTTCACCCGATCTTGCGCCGGGACTTTGGACGGGTCGCGTGTCACGGTGGTGACGGTGTGGCCGCGTGAGAGCGCTTCGGCCAGGATGCGTTGACCGATCGTTCCGCTCGCACCAATCAGTAAGATCTTCACGGCTGGCCCTTTCTGTAATCAATTCGGTTACAGTAACGAGTAAAAAAACACCTATTTCGCTGCTTTCACCTGTCGAACGACGTCCGCAACGGTCGTCTGCCCGAGGCTCTTGCTCATCGCTTCTTCGGCCGCATCGAGCGTGGGCGCGAGCGCCCCCTGAATGTGGCACCCGACCGGGCACGCCGGATTGGGCGGCTGCGGGTGCGAGGCGAACAAATCCCCCGTCTCGACCGCGCGGTACACGGCGAGCAAGTCGATCTCCTCTGCCGGCCGAGCGAGCCGCGTTCCGCCTCGCGCCCCCTCTTGTGTCGCCACCAATCCCGCCTTCGCGAGCAGCGCTAGGATGCGGCGAATGACCACTGGGTTCGTATTGACGCTCCCCGCGATCCAGTCGGACGTGAGCGGCTCACCGTCGCCGTGCGCGAGCAAGGCGAGAACGTGCGACGCGATCACGAATCGGCTGCTTTTTGTCATGACTTCCGGCACGTCGTTGACTGTGCCAATCTTAGTTACAGTTACCTCGAACCGCGCCGGACCTTTCAGGAAATTTGCGAACAGAATCCAGACCGCAGCGAACTCCCTGTTGTTATACCCGCGCTTGCTCTGGGGGTTGGTTCGGGTAAGCTGTGGATGTTCTCGTGGTTCGTTTAGCTCGTCGCTCTGCGACAGGACGATGTTGCGTCGTCCGAGCACATTCCGCCACGTTCGTCTCGGGGAACGCTGTTCCAGCACCGCTTTCGAGGCCTCGACCACCTCGTGGATCCAGGCCTGGAACAACTTCGCGTGACGCGGTTCCTGGATGCCACGAGGTGGTCGAGGCCTCGGCGGTGCCGCGAGCGTTCCGCACCCCAGGTCGAATAGTAGACGCCACGAGAACACCACGGGCCGGGGGACCACTTCCCTGGCCCGTGTCATTTCTGTTCTCCGCAATCACAACGGCGCCGAACCACTTGTATTCTTTTGTTCACATGCGTAAAATCCAGTACGCTTTGAACCCGGCACGCGAACGCACCGCGAACTGCGATTTTGAAAAATGGAGCCGAGTTGTGTGATTGTTAGCTGAATGGGGTGACTGATCCCCCACGCGGACCGGGAATCGCCAGATATTTTGATGAATTGCAGCAATTGTTAGCACGAAGTCGTCGCGTTTTGGATGACTACGAAGGGAACCAGCGCCCAGGGTCTTGGAATTCCGGTAGTTGGGGCATCATTCGCCTTTTGACACGATTAATAGGCCCGGTGCCGCCCAAAAGGTTAGCAATTGTTAGCCCGAAGCCGTTTGTCGCGGGAACAGTCCGGAGGATCAACGTGCCCGAGCCACCGTATTACGCAATCATCTTCACGTCGCGCCGCAGAGTCCAACCGGGCGACGGGTACGGCGAAACGGCAGACCGCATGGAGGAACTCGCGGCACAACAGCCCGGGTTCCTGGGAGTCGAGTCCGCACGCGGCGCCGACGGGCTCGGAATCACCGTCTCGTACTGGGCCACCCTCGCCGACGTCCGCGCGTGGGGTCGCCACGCGGAACACCTGCTCGCCCAGAAGTTCGGCCGCGAAAAGTGGTACCAGTGGTTCGCGCTGCGGGTGAGCCGCGTCGAACACGCGACCGAGTTCACCTACTCAGAAGATGGCCCGACGCAAGAGGCGTGAAAACGAACAACGGCCGGGTTTCCCCGGCCGTCGCGTGCGAACGAATCGCGGTCACTCAGATCAGTAGCGGATGATGACGTCCATCGCCGCGGTGAACAGGTTCGAGCTGCCGTCGAACGGGCGGCTCGTGTTGTTGTGGTCGTAGCGGACCGTCGGGCGGAGGATCACCGACCGCGTCGGCGAGTACGCGAGGCCGTAGGTCACCTCGGTGTACAGGCCCTTCGACCCGGTGCGGAACCCCTTGGTGTCCTCGAACAGTTCCACGCGGAAGTTGCTCGTCACCTGGTCCGTGTGCTTGTAGAGGAGGTAGTTCGCGGCCCCGTACCACGTCGCCGACCCGGACGCCCCGCCCTCGCTCGGGAGCGGCGCCCCGTCGATGTGCGAGAACGAGGAGTCGAAGACGTAGGTCAGTTTGTCGGTGAAGTTGTGCGACACCTGGAAGTTGTACACGTTGTAGAACGGGTACGAGCCACTGGTCGAGAACCGCGGGTCGGTCGCCATCACGTTCAACAACGCGGTGGTCTTCCCCTCCTTCGGCGCCCACTTCAACTGGCCGATGTAGGTGGGCTGCGAGGTACCGAAGAAGTTATCGGCCCCCAACACGAGCCCGTTGCTCACGGTCCAGGTGTCGTTGAGCGGGGTGATCGCCCACGTACCGGTGTGGGTGAACGGGTTGTACTGAAACAGGTAAGCGCGTTGCAGGAACGGCGTTTCGGCCCCTTGAACGAGTTCGTACCCGATGTGGGTGGCGAACTTACCGACGCGGAGGGTGGTACCCTTCGGCCCGATGTTCGGCAGGAACGCATCGACGTAGGCCTGGAACAGGTCGACCGGGTAAGCGTCCTTTGCACCGGGGGCACCGACGCCGTTCTGGTTCGAGAGCAAGCCGCGGGAGATCGAGTACCGGGCGTCGGTACCGGGCAGGATCCAGTCCGTGCGGAAGCCCAACTGGAACTCGCTCTTGCTCGTGTCAACGGTCTTCTCGATCTTGAGGTAGTTCTGGTTGAACTGCCAGAAGTCGGAGCGGTCGTTGAACGTCACCGGTTGGTTGTTCCGGCGGGCGGTGCTGGTCGAGTAGTTACCCTGCAACCAACCGGAGATCGTGATCCCGTTCTCTTCGAGACGGGCACCGAACCGGGTGGTCGAAAGGATGCGCTGCAGCGCGTAGGGTTCTGGGGGCGGCGTCTGGTCGTCTTCCTTCTTCTCTTCTTCCTTGGCGTCACCGTTGCCGTTCGCGGGCGGCATACCGGCCGGGGGCATCCCGGCGGGAGGCATACCCGCAGCGGGGGGCATCGGTTTCACGGGTTGAGCGGCCGGCGGTTGCGCCCCGGCGAACTGAGCCGGCGGCAAGTAAACACCGGGCGGGGGAGTATCGGGCAGTTGACCACTGGCGAGGGCGGTAAACAGGATGAGCGAATTCATGAATATCTTCCTTGAAGCCGCTGGAGCAGCGGGACTCGTCGGAGTGATCTCACCCGACCCATCCGTGGACCGGGAAGAACGTTTGGTGTGACTCCAGCGAGGTTACGAATCGGCAGGTCTGAATTGGAAGTAGGAGCAGAACCAATGATCTCAGTCAGAATTGATCGCTGAAAGTATCGATTGTTCCGGCTGTGCCGAGAACGAGTTCTAAATTGCATGGAAGCCACTTCAAGTTGCACATTATCGATAGGCACGAATGCCCAAAAACTAGGCATGCTAATGAGTTGGGCATTTCGTGTTGAACCCTGTCTCACGCCATAACATTCTGATTTTACAGTAGTTAAAATTATTCTTCCACTTTGGCACAGCACGGCACCTGTCGTGCTTTTCCCGCACCAGATGTATCACCGAACTTATTGTTCGTGACTCGTGCTGAAGTATTGGCGTTCTCCCGCTGAATTGTGCGTAACCAAGGTGCGTAATGCAAGTTCGTCGCCTCTCGTTAGCCCTCCTCCTCTTCGCGGGCTGTAGTATGATGCCCGGTCTGTGGGCACCAATGGGAGGAACTGCCTCCGCCCAAGACGAGAAGAAGTCAGCGGCCAAATCCGATCTGGCGGCTGTCGAAAAGTCGATTGCAGATCTGAAGAAAGCGTTCGACGCCACTGAGAAAGAACTCGCCAACACGAAAAAGGCTCTCGGCGACCTGAAGACCAGTTCGAGCGCGGACGCGAAGGCCGCGGCCGACAAGGTCACCGCACTCAAGAAAGAGATCGATGCGGCCACGGCGACCGCGACGACCACCAAGAAGGATCTGGACACCATCACCGCGAAGGCCAACGCCCTGGCGACGGAACTCGCCGCGGTCAAGGCCGCCGGCGGTGATCCGAAGGCCACGGCCGAGAAGCTCACCGCACTCGAAAAGGGTGCAGAAGAACTCAAAAAGACCGCCGAGAAGGGCGTGTCCGATGCCGGCAGCGCCGCGACCGCGGGCAAAGAGCGCGGCGACACAGCCTGGATGCTGACCTCCAGCGCGTTCGTGCTATTCATGGTGCCGGGTCTGGCGCTCTTCTACGGCGGTATGGTGCGTCGTAAGAACGTGCTCGCCACGATGATGCACAGCATGGCGGCCCTGGCGGTGGTGGGCGTGTATTGGGTCGCGGTCGGGTACGCGCTCGCGTTCGGCCCGTCCGTCATCAAGATCGATATGTTCGGCGCGACGGACGGCGGGTTGTTCGGGTGGAGCTGGGATCTGGTGTTCCTGAAGGGCATCGAACCGGGCACGAAGCTCGGTGGCTACGACATCCCGGTTTACGTCCACGTCATGTTCCAGGGCATGTTCGCCATCATCACTCCGGCGCTCATCAGCGGGGCAATCGCGGAACGTATCCGGTTCTGGCCGTTCTGCCTATTCATGCTGCTGTGGGTCACGTTCGTGTACTGCCCGCTGGCCCACATGGTTTGGGCGTTCGACTGGTACGACACCAGCGTCTTGGCTGCCAAGCGCGGCGGGGCGGCGATCGGGCTCCTCGGGAAGATGGGGGCACTGGACTTCGCCGGCGGAACGGTGGTTCACATCGCCGCGGGTATGGCGGGCTTGGCGTGCTGTCTCGTGCTCGGGAAACGGGCCGGGTACCCGAAGCAAATTGCTCACCCGAACAGCATGGTGCTCACGCTCCTCGGGGCCGGGTTGCTGTGGTTCGGCTGGTTCGGGTTCAACGGCGGTAGCTCGGTCCGCGGTGACGCTCTGGCCGGGTCCGCGTTCGCGGCGACGCAAGCGGCTGCGGCTGCTGCGGGATTGGGCTGGTTGCTCGTCGAATGGCTCCACAAGGGCAAGCCGACCGCACTGGGCTTGGCGTCCGGGATCGTCGCGGGGTTGGTCGCGGTCACGCCCGCGAGCGGGTTCGTGTACATGTGGGGCGCGGTCCTCATCGGGTTGGCCGCCGCGGTGCTCTGCTACCTCGCAGTCGCACTGAAGAACGTTCTCGGGTACGACGACTCGCTCGACGCCTTCGGCGTCCACGGAGTCGGCGGGTTCGTCGGGGCGATCCTGACCGGGGTGTTCTGCTCCACGCTCGTCAACTCCGCTGGTACCGACGGCCCGTTCGCATTCTCCGCGCACCGCAGTCGCCTGGAAGCATTGAAGAAAGACGACAGCAAGCTCATTGCCGAGGCGAAGGCCGAAACCGAGAAGGCGAATAAGGCAGCCGAAGAAGCCGAAGCGAAAGTAAAATTGGCGCCGGAAGCGGATAAGGCGAGTGCGGAAAAGGCTTTAACCGAGGCGAAAGACATCGCGACCGACAAGGCCTCGACCCAAGCGGCGCTCGAAAAGGAACTCAGCGATCTCCAGGCGCTTGCCGACAAGCAGGACGACAAAGCCAACGACGGAAAGGACAAAAAGTCCGGTCTCTCACAGGTGTTCATTCAGATCAAGGCTTCGCTGTTCTCGGTGGTGTACGCCTTCGTGCTGAGCATCGGTCTGGTGCTGCTCACGCAGGCGATCACGCTCGGCAACTTCAAGACCGACGCGAGGTCGGAAGCCGAGGGCCTCGACCGCACGGAACACGGCGAAGTTGGGTTCGACTTCAGCGGTGCAACGGAATCGGTCACAGTCGCGTCCGCCGAACCGCGGCCGGCGAGCGTTCCCCGCGGGAACGGGCGCTTCGACGTGCAGATCACCGGCGCCGATCCGAAAGAGCTCATGGCGATCTGGTCCGAACTGTGCAAACCGACCGACGGGGCGCCGGACAAGGACTTCATCGCGGTTTACCCGCACGTGACCACGATCCGCGGGACCACGTTCCGCTGCCGCGACGGTGACGCGGAGGCGATTGCGAAGCGCCTGTCGGCGCTGTTCACGCGCCACACGAAGAAGCCCGTTACAGCCACGAAAGTGTGAGTGCGGGCGCGTAAGTGAGTGGGAGCGAGGGGCCGCTTGTCGGCCCTTCTCTGCCGCTCACACGCGCTCCTCACGCTGGTTCCTCCCCTAAACTCACACTTACATTCACTCTCATGAAGCTCATTGTTGCGATCATTCGCCCGGAAAAGCTCGAAGACGTGCAGAAGGCGCTCGCGGAGCGCGACGTGTACCTGATGACCGTGAGCGACGTCCGCGGGTGCGGCCGGCAGCGCGGGTACACCGAAGTGTACCGGACCACGGAAGTGCAAATCCGGCTCATCCCGAAACTGAAGCTGGAAATCGCGGTCAACGAGGCGTTCGTCGAGGCCACGGTGGAAGCCATCATCCACGCGGCCCGCACCGGCGACACGGGGACCATCGGCGACGGGAAGATTTTCGTGCTATCGCTCGAAGACTGCGTTCGCATCCGGACCGGTGAGCGCGGGTCCGAAGCGATCGGACCGTGACGTCAAAATCCGCGTCGCTCGCCTGAACCGGGCGACGCGGAAGGGTTGTAAGGCCAGTACGTTCGGCAAATTGCTCTTACTCACATCCCGTTTGCTTGCACAACCCTCCCAAGCTACCAAGAATACCGGTACACACCTCCGGCACGGGTTTCCTCGTGCCGCGGGGCCGTTTTCCGCTCGTGATGTACCGTGAACGACATCATCCGCGAGTTCCTGGTCGAAAGCCACGAGAGCCTCGCGCAGCTCGACCTCGACCTCGTCACTCTCGAAAGAGAGCCGGGGGAACGGGAGACGCTCGCGCGAGTGTTCCGGGTCATTCACACTGTCAAGGGCACGGCCGGGTTCCTCGGGTTGATGAAGCTCCAGGCCGTCAGTCACGCCGGTGAAACACTTCTGAGTAAAGTTCGCTCCGGTGCCCTCACGTTCAATGCCGAGATTGCAACCGCACTGCTGGGCGTCGTGGACGCGATCCGGAAGATCCTCGCGGCACTCGAAGCGACCGAAACCGAAGGCGAAGGTGATTTTTCGGCCGCAATCCAAGCACTCGATCGACTGCTACCGGCCGCCCCTGCGCGTTCACCGGTACTACCTCCACCCGCAGTTCGAGAAACCCCGGTTGCTCCGATCGCTCCGGTTGTTACCCCCACTCCCCTACCCCCGCCTCCCGTTGCGGTCGTTCCTCCACCACCGCCTCCGCCCCCGGTCGTGGAAGTCCCGAGTGAGCCGGTAAAGCCCCCCCCTGCCCCACGACCAAAGCAGCCTGCACTCGAAACATCCGAAGGGCGCGGATCGGCCGTGTCCGGCTCCAACATCCGCGTGGACGTCGGTTTACTCGACAAGCTCATGACACTCGTGGGCGAACTGGTTCTCGCGCGAAACCAGATCGTGCAATACAGCAACGGACACGAGGACTCCGGGCTCCAGGGTGCGGTCCAGCGCCTGAACGCGCTCACGACGGAACTGCAAGCGGGCGTGATGAAAACGCGCATGCAGCCGATCGAGAACGTGTGGGCGAAGTTCCCGCGCGTCGTGCGAGACCTGGCCGTCGCGTGCGGCAAACAGGTCCGGCTCGAAATGGACGGGCAGGAAACGGAACTCGATCGGACCATCATCGAAGCCATCCGCGACCCGCTCACGCACATCGTTCGCAACGCGGTCGATCACGGGATCGAGGCCCCGAACATCCGCGCTGAGCGGGGGAAATCGCCCGAAGGCCGGTTGCTCCTTCACGCGCTCCACGAGAGCGGCAAAGTCGTCATCGAGATCGCCGACGACGGGGGTGGAATCGACCCGCAGCGCGTGCGCGACAAGGCGGTTTCGGCCAAGATCGTGACGCCCGAAGTCGCCGCGCGCATGACGGACGCGGAGTTGCTCAACCTGATCTTCCTGCCAGGATTCTCGACGACGGACCGGGTGACGCACTTCTCCGGCCGCGGCGTGGGCATGGACGTGGTGCGCACCAACATCGAGAAAATCGGCGGTACAGTCGACGTGGAGAGCCGCCCCGGGCACGGCACCACCGTCAAAATGAAGATCCCGCTCACGCTCGCGATCGTCCCGGCCCTTACCGTCGTCACCGGCGGCGACCGGTACGCGATCCCGCAAGTGAACCTGCTCGAACTGGTCCGGCTCGAAGGCGATCAAGTTCGCAGCGCGATCGAGTTCGTCCACGGCGCACCGGTGTACCGGCTCCGCGGGCGCCTGCTCCCGCTGGTTTATCTCGCGCGGGAACTGCGCGTCGAATCGGTCCCGAACCCCGACAACGAAGTTAACATTGTCGTCCTCCAGGCCGACGATCGGCGATTCGGGTTGGTGGTCGATGAGATCCGCGACACCGAAGAGATCGTGGTCAAGCCGCTGCAAAAGCTGCTCAAGAGCCTCACGGTGTTTGCCGGCGCGACCATCATGGACGACGGGCGGGTCGCTCTGATCCTCGACGTAATGGGACTGGCAGTGCGCGCGAACGTCGTGCGCGGCACGAGAGAAAGGGCGCTCGTCGACCGGGCCGCTGAGGTCACGGAACGGGCCGGCACGCGCCCGATGCTCCTCTTATTCGCGACGCCCGGTGACGGGCGCGTGGCGGTCCCGCTGGACCAGGTCGCGCGCCTCGAAGAGTTCGAGCCGGAACGCATCGAAACGGTCGGCGGCGAGGTCATGGTTCAATACCGCGGAACGATCCTGCCGCTGGTTCACGCGCTCGGGGCGCCCGCGCCGAGTACGGGCGAACTGGTTCAGGTGGTGGTGTTCGCGGGGGCGGGCGAGCGCGTCGGGCTGATCGTCGAGCGCGTCCTCGATATCGTCGAATGCCCGACCGTGAACCGGTCGAAGGCGACGCGCCCCGGTGTGCTGTTCAACGCCGTGGTCCACGACCGCATCACCGAGTTCCTCGACGTGGACGCGATCACCCAACACGCGCGCGGATGAAACGCGCTTCGACGGTAGCAGCGAGAGCGCCCGGAGACCGCCGTGAACGAGTCGCACCAGTTCTGCACGTTCTACCTCGACGGCCATTATTTCGGCATCGACGTGCTGAAGGTGCAAGAGGTGATCCGCTACCAGGAAATGACGCGGGTACCGCTGGCCACGCCCGTTGTGCGCGGGCTGATTAACCTGCGCGGGCGGATCGTGACCGCGATCGACCTCCGGCGCCGGCTGGAACTGCCGGACCGCCCGCTCGATCAGTGCCCGGTGAACATCGTCATCCCGACCACCGACGGCGCGGTGAGCCTGCTCGTGGACGACATCGGAGATGTGCTGAACGTTGCGGGGGCGCCCTTCGAGCCGGTGCCCGAAACGCTCGTGAGTGCCGCCCGCGAGTTGATCCGCGGGGCGTACCAGCTCGACGAACAGTTGCTCCTGATCCTTGATGTGGCCCGTGTGATCGCCGAACCAAATTAAACGTTCACATACAAACGAGTCCGCCATGACCCGCCCCGTACTCGCGCTCCTCACGAACGTCCCGATCGGCCCGCGGCTCGTCGGTGGGTTCGTTCTGATCGCCCTGGTCTGCGCGTTCGTCGGCTACTGGGGCGTGCGCTCGATGAACAAGGTGAACGCGATGCTGACGAACTCCAGCACCAACCTTGTGCCGTCCATCTACGCGATCTCGAAAATGCGGGCCGGTGTGCTCACCGCTCAGCGAGCCGAGCGCACGACCCTGATGGCGATCCGGGCCAAAGACGAAGGGGTACGACTCTCGACCTTGTCGGCAAAAGAGACCGCGTGGCGGAACATCCGCGAGGGCACGGCGGAGTACGAAGCCCTGCCAATGACCGATCGCGAGAAACACCTGTGGGCGCAACTCCTCCCCCGGTTCGACGAGTGGAAACGGGACTACGACGCCGCGGAAACGGCGGTCCGGGCCGGTGAACTGGACCGCGCCGAGCGGATCATTTATTCCGAGATCCCGAACGCGACCCGACTGAACGAATTGCTCAGCGAACTGATCGAGTGCCAGAACGAGCAAGCCAAGGCACAACAGGACCAGGCCGTTGAGTTACACACGAGCACTCAGGCAACCCTCTGGAGCATCAGCGCGGTCGGGGTTCTCGGGGCCGTCGCATTAGGCGTGGTGCTCACGGTGTCTGTAACCCGGCCCCTCGGCCGGGCGATGACGGTCCTCGAAGCCGTTGCCAAGGGCGATCTGACCCAACGGGCCGAGATCCGGTCGCGCGACGAGGTCGGCCGCGTCGGTCACGCACTGGACACGGCCATCGGCGTGCTCCAGACCGCGCGCGAGCGGGACGCTTATTACGCGAGCCAAATCGCGGCCTTCGGGCGCGTTCAGGCGGTCGTCGAGTTCGAGTTAGACGGCACGGTCGCGAACGCGAACCCGAACTTCCTTCAGATGATGGGCTATTCCATTGAGGAGGCCCGCGGACACCACCACAGCATGTTCGTACCCGAAGCCGAGCGCAACAGCCCCGCGTACCGCGAGTTCTGGGCGCGATTGGCGCGCGGCGAGTACCAGACGGGCGAGTTCCGGCGCGTCGGTAGGGGTGGCAAGGAAATCTGGACCCGCGGCGCGTACTTCGCCATTCTCAACTTGAACGGGAAGCCGTACAAGGTCGTCAAGTATGCCACCGATGTGACGCACCTCAAGAAGATCGAAACGAGCCTGGAACAAACGGTGGAATCACTAGCCGGTTCCGCCCGCGAGTTAACGGCCGTGAGCCAACAAATGGCCGCGAACGCCGAGCAGACCGCGAACCAAGCGAACGTCGCGTCCGGTGCCGCCGAACAGGTGAGCGAGCACATCGGCACCGTCGCGGCGGGCACGGAAGAGATGGGCGCTAGCATCAAGGAAATCGCCAAGAACGCGAACGATGCCGCGAAGGTCGCAACCACAGCGGTGAAAGTCGCCGAGAAGACCAACGCAACCATTGCAAAACTCGGCGAAAGCAGCACGGAAATCGGCAACGTAGTGAAGGTCATCACGTCGATCGCTCAGCAAACGAACCTGCTGGCCCTGAACGCGACCATCGAGGCCGCCCGCGCCGGTGAAGCGGGTAAAGGGTTCGCGGTCGTGGCCAACGAGGTCAAGGAACTCGCCAAACAAACCGCGCGGGCGACCGAGGACATCAGCCGCAAGATTGAGGCGATTCAAACCGACACGCGAGGTGCGGTCGAGGCCATCGGCCAGATCGGGAAGATCATTAACCAGATCAACGACATCCAGAACAGCATCGCGTCGGCGGTCGAGCAACAAACGGCCACAACGGGAGAAATGAGCCGCAACGTGTCCGAGGCCGCCCACGGGAGCGGTGAGATCGCACTAAATATTACGGGCGTGGCTCAGGCCGCGCGCAGCACCACCGAAGGCGCTAACGACACGAAACTGGCTGCCGATGAGTTGGCCCGCATGGCGATCGGACTCCAACAACTGGTCGCGCAACTCAAGGTATAGACGCGGTGTGAGTCGCGCCGCGGGGCGAATCGGAAGCGCTCTGTGGCGCGAAAATTACCACCGGGGCGTATGAGCACCTGTTTCGGTCACAAGCGTTTCGATCCTTCCGTTCGCGCCGGCGCGATGCACCCCGAATCGCGCCCTAGAAATCGGAAGCCGCATTAATGCGCCCAAAGCGCGTCGGCTCCTCCCAAATGTGACGAACCCGTTTCCAACCGAGACGTTCGGTACAACGGTAGCAAAGTCGTCTGGAAGCTCAGGCGGTGCTCGGCCCCGAGCGCTTACCGAACCCGGTTTACGGGAGAGTGACGAATGCGCGCGATGGTGCTCGACGACTCCCGAACGGTCCGACTCATCATCGGCCAGATCCTCACCGAAATGGGGATCGAGGTGATCGAGGCCGGGAACGGGCGCGAGGGCCTGGACCAGATGCGCGCGACCCCCGATCTGGACCTCGTGCTCGTGGACTGGAACATGCCCGAACTGAACGGGCTGGAGTTCATCAAGGCGGTGCGCGCGACGCCCGCATACGACCCGGTCCGGCTCGTGATGGTGACCACGGAGACCGAGCAGGAGCAGGTCGTCCGGGCGCTCGACGCGGGGGCCAACGAGTACGTGATGAAGCCCTTCACCAAAGAGATCCTCGTCGCCAAGTTGAGCCTCCTCGACGTCT
Source organism: Gemmata massiliana (assembly GCA_000531095.1). Lineage (GTDB taxonomy): Bacteria > Planctomycetota > Planctomycetia > Gemmatales > Gemmataceae > Gemmata > Gemmata massiliana. The sequence goes on from HG799468.1 coordinate 378,818, forward strand.
TCGGGGAGTCATGAGCGTGCCCAAGATCCGCGTCTTCGTCGTGGACGATTCCGCCCTGTTCCGGCGCATGGTCACGGATGAACTGTCCGCGGACCCGGCCCTCGAGGTCGCGGGCACCGCGGCCAACGGCAAAATCGCGCTCACCCGGCTCGCGCAAGTGAAACCCGACGTCGTGCTCCTGGACGTCGAGATGCCCGAACTCGATGGCCTCGCGGCGCTACGCGAGATCCGCAAAAAAGCTCCTCAACTCCCGGTCATTATGTTCAGTGCGCTCACCGAGCGCGGCGCCACAGAAACTTTGGAAGCGCTTTCGCTGGGCGCCACGGAATACTTCACGAAGCCCGCCTCGGCGGGCGGTTTGGAAGACTCGCTCCGCATCATCCGCAATGAGTTAATCCCCGAAATCAAAGCAATTTGCGGCACGCGGGCACAATCGCCACCGTCCGGTATGTACCGGTCCCTGTGCCAGACCCCACCGAGCACCAAGCGCCCACTGGTCAGTCCGTCCGGGACGTTCCCCGCGCTCCCGGCGCGCGTCGACGTCGTTGCCATCGCTGCTTCGACCGGTGGACCGAACGCGCTCACCACCCTGTTCGCGGACCTACCGGCGGACCTCGGGGTTCCCGTACTCATCGTCCAGCACATGCCCCCGGTGTTCACGGGACTGCTGGCCCAGCGCCTGACCGCTCAGAACCCGTTACCAATCGAAGAGGGGCGCGCCGATGAACTCCTCGCCCCGGGGCGCGCGTGGCTCGCCCCCGGCGACTACCACATGGGTGTGGAACGCAACGCGACCGGTACGCGCCTCGTTATTGACCGCAATGCTCCCGAGAACTCGTGCCGCCCGGCGGCCGACGTGCTGTTCCGGTCGGTCGCCCGAGCCTACGGCCCGAACGTACTCGCCGTGGTCCTCACAGGAATGGGACAAGACGGGCTGCGCGGGTGTGAGGCGGTAAAGGCCGCCGGCGGACAGGTCGTAGTTCAGGACGAGGCCACGTCGGTCGTTTGGGGAATGCCAGGGTTCGTGTCGCGCGCGGGACTGGCCGACAAGGTCGTACCGCTCCCATTGATCGCCCCCGAAATCGTGCGCCGGCTCCGCGTCGGTCGGGAGGCACGATGACCCCCGAGGAATTCGACTACGTTTGCAAGTTCGTCCGCGAGCGCAGCTCGATCGTGCTCGAACCGGGCAAGGAGTACCTCGTTGAAACCCGGCTCGCCCCGGTCGCGCGCGAGTTCCAGCTCGAGTCCGTGAGCGCGGTCATCGCGCAACTCCGCGGCTCGCGCGCCGACCTCCAGGCCCGCGTCGTCGAGGCGATGGTCACGACCGAGACGCTGTTCTTCCGCGACCGCGAGCCGTTCGAGAGCATCCGGACGACGGTCCTCCCGGACCTGATCCGGCGCCGGGCCGACGAGCGCCAGTTGAACGTGTGGTCGGCCGCGTGCTCGACCGGGCAGGAGCCGTACAGCTTCGTGATGCTGGTCCGCCAGCACTTCCCGGAACTGGCCGATTGGAAAATCAATGTCCTGGCGACCGATTTGTCCGAGGAAGTTCTCGCGAAGGCGCGGGCGGGGCGGTACAACCAGGTCGAGATCAACCGCGGGCTACCGGCCCCGCTCCTTGTGCGGTACTTCAAACAGACCGGAACGACGTGGCAACTGGCCGACGACGTGCGCCAAAGGGTCGAGTTCCGCGCGATGAACCTGACCAAACCGTGGCCGGCGCTCCCGCGAATGGACCTCGTGTTCCTGCGGAACGTGATGATCTACTTCGACTTGGACACGAAGAAAGCCATCCTCCAGCGCGTGGCCCGTGTCCTGCGCCCGGACGGTTACCTGCTCCTGGGCGGGGCCGAAACGACCCTCAACCTCGACACGTCGTTCCAGCGCGCCGAGAGCATCAAGGGCGGATTCCACCAATTCGCGAAACAGGTGTCGCGGTGAATACGTCGGACGAACTGGTCGCGACTCTCCATGAAGCCGTTACGGGCGCTCTCCGCGCACTGGGCGACATTGAAGTTTCGGTGCGCGAGGCCCGAAACACATTCGCACTCGAAGGGTTCGCGGACGTATCCGCGGTCCTGAAAGTGACGACGCAAGCCGGCGAGGGGTATTTCGTACTCAGTGTGACCGAAGCCATCGCGACCGCGCTCGCAAAGTTGGTCTTAGCCGGAGTTGTGTCCGAACCGAACACGGGAATGGTGCGCGACTGCCTCGGTGAGATCGTGAACGTCGTCGCAGGTCAGGCAAAAACGCTTCTTTTTGGTACCCCCATCCACTTCGTACTCGGCACCCCGACTGTTGTGACCGGCACCCCAACGCTCGCGCCTCCCGAGCGCGTGTTCGTCACTTTCGCCAGCGACTTCGGCGAATTCGTGCTCCACGTCCGCCTACCGGCGTAGCCGAGCCTCGTCTCAAAAAGCGCACCACTGATGAACTCAATCGAACCGCGAGTTCGGGCGCCTGGAGCGAATTCGGGGCCGAAACGCCGGCGCGAAGATCGTACCGAGGACCAAGCCCCCGACGACCAACACTGCCAGAGTTAAACCAGCGGCGATCCCGCGCGAGATGAGCCCCAAACCGGCCGTGGCAAGTACCGCCAGCGCCACGACGGTAACGAAGGTACTCGCCAGGATTAGGCCGAACAGACCACGCACGTCCGATCGCATGAGGAGTTCCCGTCCGCGTGAGGGGTCCGTCCGGGTTAGAGAGGCCGCGACAACGGTCCCGAGTTCGCGTCCCCTACTTCACTTCGCAACTCGGGGATGTTCCTTGCACCAAATCTTTGATAACCTCACCCAACGAACGGGCGCCGACCCGACGGGCCTTCTTGTACAATTCTGGTAGCCGCGTGTAAGCGCTGAGGCGCAGCACGGTACGGTCGAGAAGCCAGTCGGGAATGATGTTTCCGGTTCCCACCACAACACGGTCTCATCCGTACCTTATCTCCCACTTAAGGACGCGAGCGCTCTGAGACCGCGTCTCCTCGTCCGGCGCCGGCCCAAAGGCGCCACGAGGACCAGTGACGACTACCTGCCACACGTGAGGAGTAACGATGTCCCTCTCGCGAAACCTACCTCTCTTTCTGCTCTCGCTCGCATTTGTTACGACCGACTCCTCGGCGCGGGCCGCGGACTGGATTCACTGGCGCGGGCCGGAACAGAACGGGTTCTCGCGCGAGAAAAACCTCCCCGGCGAGTTCAACCCGGCGAATAAGGCCCAGGGGAACGTCGTTTGGACCGCGCCTTACGGCGGGCGCTGTGCGCCGCTGGTGATGGACGGCCGCGTGTACGTTCTCCAGGGGACCGGAAGCGGCCTGGAAGAAGCCGAGCAGATGGTCTGCGTGAACGAGAAGACCGGCAAACTACTCTGGACCTACCGCGTCAACGTTTTCCACACCGACATCGTGTCCACGCGGCTCGCCTGGGCACCGCTCACCGGCGACCCGGCCACCGGACACGTCTATGCTCAGACGACCGGCGGGCTTTTGCTCTGTATCGATAAGGCCGGCAAACTCGTCTGGCAGCGTAGCCTGACCGAAGAATACGGTCGGGCCAGTGGTTACGGCGGGCGCATCCCGGCCCCGATCTTCGATAGCGGCCTCGTCATCGTTGGGATGATTAGCTCCAGTTGGGGCGACTTCGCACGCGGTACCAATCGGTTCGTCGCACTCGACGGCAAAACCGGGCAAGTGGTGTGGTGGTTCGATGCGGGGTTCCCCAGCAAGGAAACGTACTGCTCTCACCCCATCGTTGCCGTTCTGAACGGTCAGCGCGTCCTCCTGAGCGGGGGCGGTGACGGTTACCTACACGCATTCAAGGTGCGAACCGGCGAGCGCGTCTGGAGTTATCAGTACTGTGCCGGGGCAACGAACCCGGCCCCAATGGTAGATGGCAACCTTATTTACGCCGTCCACGGCGATGAGAACCCGGAAGGCGGCCCCTACGGTCGCATCATCTGCCTGGACGCCTCGAAGCTCGATAAGACTGGCAAGCCGACGCTCGTGTGGGAGTTCCGGAAGTCCGTGCGGTTCGGCCTCGCGTCCCCCGCACTGGCGGAGGGCCGGTTGTACGCCCCGGACGATGTCGGCGACCTACACTGTTTTAACGCGAAAACCGGCAAACCGCTGTGGAAGTATCGCTACGCGAACGAGGTTCGCGGCTCACCTCTCATCGCCGACGGGAAGATCTACATCAACGACGTTCAGCGCCGGATGCACATCATTACGCTCAAGGGTAATGAGAAGCCCGACGCGCTGGATACATTCGAGTATCAGTTCAAGGAACCCAAGGGGATCTACTCCGAAACCAACGGCACCCCGATTGCGGTAAACGGACACGTCTACTTCGTTTCGGCCGCGAGTCTCTGGTGCCTCGGCCTGCCGGACGCCAAGCCGGAACCCGCGAAGTACACGCCGATGCCCGAGGAAACGCCCTTCAAGGAGAACGCGATCGCGGGAGCGCGCCTGTTCCCGGCCGATGTGGTGCTGAAGCCGGGCGAGAAGGTGCAGTTCCAGGTGGTGTTCGTGGATGCGAACGGTCGCGAGGTGAAAGACAACCGCCCGTCCCCCGCGGCCGTGTGGTCGCTCCCGCTCCCGGCCAAGACACCCACGGGCGCCCAACCGCCCGCACTCCAGGGCACCGTCGCGAACGGCGAGTTGACTGTTGCCCCGGTGCCGTCCCAACAGGGGCATGTTGAGTTCGATAGCGGCGGGATCAAGGCCCGCGCCCGCGTTCGAGTTGCGGCGCTGGTTCCCTGGAAACAGGACTTCGAGAAAGCCCCCGCGGGTTCGTCCCCGGGCGGATGGGTGAACGCTAACGGCAAGTTCACCGTTGTGAAGCTCCCGGACGGCAATCAAGCCCTGATGAAGAACAACAACGACCCGCGCCCGCCACTCGCCAAAGCGAACGCCTTCATCACCATGCCGGACGCCGCGAACTACACGATTCAGGCCGATCTCATGGGGACGCAGGTGCGCGGGGGCATGGGCGACTTCGGGCTGATTAACTCCCGCTACACGCTCGTTCTTGACGGGAAGACCGACCCGGACAGCAAGAAGCGCCAGCTCCGACTGGTATCCTGGGAAGCCCGGCCGCGGATCACGCGCGTCGAGGACTTCGACTGGCAGCCCGACGTGTGGTATACTGCGAAACTCACGATCGAGCACAAGGAAAAGACGGCGATCATTCGCGGGAAGGTGTGGAAGAAGGGCGATCCGGAACCGGAGGCCTGGACCGTCGAACTCGAAGACCCCAGCCCGAACCGGGTGGGCGCTGCCGGACTGTATGGGTACGTGACGAACAGCACCGCCGTCGAGACCGGGGCCAACTGCTACTACGACAACATCGTGATTACCCCCAACGCCAAGAAGTGACCCGATCAAACTCACACTCCGACCTCAGGAGCGAAAAATGATGCACGTTCTCCGATCGAGTCCGCCCCGGTTCGCCGCTCTTGTCGCCCTGGCCGCGGGCGTCCTCGCTCTGACCGTTGGGGGCACGGGCGAAGCGTGTCCCCCGAACCCGCACCAGTCGGTGAGCACCTTCGTGGCGGGCGATCCCCCCACGAGCGGTAAGAGCGCTGTGGCCATGTTCGGCGGGACCGTGGCCCGCAACATGGTGAACCTCACCGACAAGAACATCCCCGGGAAGTTCGAGGCCGAAGACAAAGAAGTGCTCTTGTGGAAGGCCGACCTCGGATCGAAGGCCTACGGCGGGCCGACCGTGGCCGGCGGGCGCATTTACGTCGGGACCAACAACCAGCGCCCGCGGAACGACCGGGACGTCCACCGTGCAAAAGACGGGGCGATCGAACCGGTCGATAAGGGCGTGTTGATGTGCTTCGACGAGAAGACCGGGAAGTTCCTCTGGCAGGCGGTCCACGACAAACTGGAATCCGGGCGCGTGAACGACTGGCCCGAAGAAGGGGTCTGCGCCACGCCGACGGTCGAGGGCGACCGCGTGTACTACGTCAGCAACCGCTGCACCGTGATGTGCCTGGACGCCAACGGGTTCGCGGACGGGAACCAGGGGTTCCAGGGCGAGAAGTACAAGGAGAAGACCGACGCCGACATCGTCTGGCAGTACGACATGATGAAGGAACTCAACGTGTTCCCGCACAACATGTCGGCCGGGTGCCCGCTTATCATCGGTGACATCCTCTTCGTTCACACCGCCAACGGCGTGGACGACGGGCACTTGAACCTGCCCAGCCCGAACGCCCCGAGCTTCATCGCGCTCGACAAGAAGACCGGCAAGCTCCTGTGGAAGAACAGTCTGCCGGGTAAGAACATCATGCACGGCCAGTGGTCGAACCCGGCATTCGCCGAGATCGACGGCGTCAAACAGGTGATCTTCCCCGGCGGCGACGGATGGATTTACAGCTTCGTCCCCGAGACCGGCGAGCTGATCTGGAAGTTCGACGGGAACCCGAAGGACTCGGTGTACGAACTCGGGGGAACCGGCACCCGGAGCGACTACATCGGCACGCCGGTCATTTACGACAACAAGATCTACATCGGCCTGGGCCAGGACCCGGAGCACAGCACGGGGATCTCGCACCTCTTCTGCATCGCCCCGAAGAAGGACAAGAAGGGTGACATCTCGGGGGTGCTGGAAATGCGGACCAAGGGGGCGGACGGCAAGGACGTCATCAGCGAGAAGCCGAACCCGAACTCGTGCGTCGTCTGGCACTTCGGCGGTGAAGAAACTCGCAAGTTCGCCCCCCGTGACTTCAAGTTCGGCCGCACGATGTCCACCGCGTGCATCGTGGACGACATCCTGTACATGTCCGAGTTGGCCGGTCAGATCCACTGCATGAACGCGAAGACCGGGGAGCACTACTGGAAGTACGACACCAAGGCGTCGATTTGGGGCTCGGCCTACTACGTCGACGAGAAGGTGTACCTCGCCACCGACGCCGGCGACCTGTTCGTGTTCAAGCACGAAAAGAAGCCGGCGAAAATCGACGAGTTGGAGGGCATCACGGCGACCGAACTCAAGGAAGCTCGCAAGCAAATCAAGGCGCGGCAAGCTCAAGTATCCGACAAATATCTGCTCGCCAAGATCGAACTCGATGCCCCGATCCGGTCGACCCCGATCGTTTCCAGCGGTGTCCTGTACGTGATGACCGAGAAGACGCTGTACGCATACAAGGCAAAGAAGTAACAGCGCCTGCTGTGTTCCCACCGCCACGGGATACATGTCCCGTGGCGGTACTATTTAACGAGCCTTTCTCACCTCTTTATCCGTTCCCAATCACCTTCCCCGCCCCTCGCGTTGAGCCGAAAACGAGTTCACCCGTTCGGGTGGGTTCGCCTTTCACCAATTCCGCACTCCGGGTATGACAATTCCCGCTGGGCCGAGTGACCTGGAGAGAGCGGGACAAATGAGCGACGAACTGCTGTGTTTCGAGGAATTGGACGTCGGTCGCGAGTGGGTGTCGCCGGAACGGGTCGTGAGCACCGAGGACATCGGCTGTTTTGCCGGACTGACTGGGGACCGGAACCCGATTCACCTGGACCCGGAGTTCGCCCGCACCACGCCCTTCCGCCGGTGCATTGCGCACGGGCTACTCGGTCTCTCGCTGGCGGGCGGGCTGGCGGCGGGGTCACCGCCCGTGCGAACGGTCGCGTTCCTGGAACTCCGAGAGTGGCAGTTCCGCGCGCCGATTTACCCGGGTGATGCGATCCGGGTGACCAGTCGCGTGTTGGAGAAGCAGCCCCAGGGCCGGGGCCGCCGCGGAACAGTGGTGTGGCAGATCCGCGTGCTCAACCAAGACGACCGCGTGGTGCAGGAGGGCGTTACGGCGACCCTCGTTGAAACGGCACAAAAGATAGCGCGATCCCCGAATTCGGCCGCCGCCTGACGGCGCCGCTCGCGCTTCGGTGGCACGAGCAGTCTTGGAATCGCCCCTTCTCGCCCAGCCAATCTTCACACCGTTCTGTTCACCGCCGCAGCGAGTACAGCACGACGGCGCTCGCGATACGAAGGGCGCTCTCCTTGTCGTGCCCGAGGCAGTCCGCGGACTTGTGCCCCTCGATCGCGCACCCGATATCGTACTTGCTGTAAACCGCGACCCATCGCCCATCAATCTTGATCCCCTCCAGAGCCACCGGGTAGGTCCGCAGCTCCTTTTCGGCCCCGGTCCCCTCAGCGTTCTCGCGCCGGCACCGAACGCTCCCAATATCGATCCCGGCTTGGGCCGCAATTCGGAAAAGAGGGTCGGTCGCGGGGATCGTTACGAGCTTCTGGTCCGGGAACATCTTCGCCATCGCTTCGCGGAACGACTGGTCGAACACGCGCCACTGTTTGATGTCGTTGCACGCCGCGTCCGCGAGCAGCAGCCCGCCGGTTTGCAGGTTCGCCTTCACGTTGTCCAGTTCGTCGGAAGTGAACTGAACCGGCTTGCGCCCATGCAGGTACATGAACTTGAACTTGGTCAGTTTGTCGTCTGACGGGGACAGCACTTCACTCGTCAGGGCCACGTCGAGTTTCGCGTGCTGGCCCAGGTACGACATCAGGTTCCGCAGCGCGTCGGACGCCGGGGGCTGCTGGGCGCTCGCGTCGCTGATGTACCGTAGTTGCAGCGCGCGGAACTTGCTCCGCGCGATCCCCGTGTTCTCGAGCGCCACCAGTTTCGTCTGCGTGAGCTTGGGCTTGGGCAGTTCCATCCCGGTCGCGTAGGCCAGGACGTTGCGCGCCAGGCAGAACGCCTTCTCCCCACGGTTCTTCGGGTCGCGCCCGTCCGCGGGCATGAACCGCCGCTCTTCCCAGTACCCGGCCAGCGGGCTGGGGCTGAAGATCGCGACCGTGCGGCACCCGCGGTCCAGGTACATCAGGTCCGGGAAGTCGCCGGGGCCGACCCCGGGGAACATTTGCCAGATCGCGTGCTCCGGGGGCACCCGTTTGAGCGTGCTCCCGGGGAACAGGCGCCCCACAAGGCGCTCGAACGACTTGGCGAACTCCTTGTCCCCGCAGCACGCCTCGGCCAGTAGGAACCCGCCCTCCTCGACGTACCGTTTGAGGATCTGTTCAGGAACTTCAAGGGCCGTGTCGGTCGACGGCACGAACGGCATCGAACCGTGCCCGTTGAGATACACGACCGGGGACTGCAACAGCAGCCCGACCTCGGAGTCGATCTTCGCCTGCGTCGAGAGATCCTGGAGGCGCATATCGTACACCTGCCACGACAGCGGGGCGCCGTCGAAGATCTCGCGCTGTGCGAACTCGACCAGATTGCGGCAGTCGTTGTGCTTGCGGTTCCAGTTCGGCACACCGGTGATCCCACCGTCGGGGTTGCGCTCGGTGAGGATCGCCTGATCGCCCTTACCGACCTCGCCCCGGATGTAGTTGCCCCACGCGAACTTGCTCACGAGTACCGGAGTGCGCCCCTTCGACAAATACAGCAGCGCGAACGAGGTCGTGATGATCGGGTAGTTACTGTCAATACTCCTTCGGGCACCAGCAGCCGAGTACGCGAACGAGCCGTCGGGTTGTTGAAGCTTGAGCAACTCGACGCAGCCCGCGCGGTACCAGTCCATGCGGCCGATGAACCGCTGCCCGGAGAGGCGCCCCAAGCGTTCGATGCCGTAATAGTTGTAGAAGTACGACTTCCCTTCCTCGAAGTTGAAGTTGGCTCCGACGTAGAACAAGCCCTTCGCGAGTTCGGTGTTGTCCGCGTAGATCCCGCACCGGGCCGCGACCCCGGTCGCGGGGTCCAGTTGCTGCTCGCTCTGGTCCAGTCCCATGTTGGCGATGAGCAACCCGCACGCCCCAGCCACGGTCATGGAGAAGCTCGCGTCGCGCTCGAGCGTGGTGTACTTCCAGAACCCGGACTTCGGGTTCAGTTTGTCCGGGTACTGCGTGCGCGTGTAATACTCCTGGATCTCCTTCCAGAGTTGGTCCTCGATCTTCACGCCCGCGGTCTTTGCGGCGTAAAGTCCGAGCAGCGCGTACTGCGAGTTGGAATTGTCCGAGATGTTGTTCCCGGGATAGCTCCACCCCTGGAGCTTCCCCCCACTACGAAGTGCCTTTTCTTTGAGCCACTCCGCGTTCTGGGCGAGTTTGGGCAGATCTTTCTTGTCCCGCGACGCAAGCTGAGCTTCGGCCAGCGCCATCGTCTGAAGTGCAACGACGTAAGTCTTGGTCGGGGTGATCTTACGGAGGTAGTCGAGGCCGCCCTTCACGGTCGGATCATCGACCTTCACACCGGAGTTGAGGAGCGCGAGCACAGCCAGTGAGGTGGCCCCACCGTCCATGTCAACAAGGTTCTTCAGAACGAGTGTTTCCCAGTTCCCGTTACTCTTCGCAGCTTCGGACTTGAGGAATGCGACACCACTATCGATGGACTTTTTCACCTTATCGACGAGTTCGACGTCCGAGTTCGCGCCCCGTGGTGGGGCGGGAGCGGGCTGTGCGACAGTGGGCGTGGGAGAAACGAGCAATAACCCGACACAGAGGGCAAGACCGGCGGCCAACAGCGAACGGGTCATAGCGGACTACCTCCGAGCACCAACCATCCCGCCCGCCGTATCACATTCTCAGTGAATCCAGAGGGCATGATCGTTTGGTGCCCCATTATACACTCACCACCGCAGCGGTTTCTGCCACGCCTCCTTGAGTGTCGCCAATTTAACCCAGAGGAGCCATTCGCCGTTGGCGCCGGCGACGCGCAATCGGGGGTCCGACACGGTGGTGCCCACCCGCGCAATCGTTACACCGGCTAGAGCCGCCTCGAACGCCGGAGCGTGTTCCGGCTTCACTTCCACGAGGAACCGGGTCGGCGATTCGCTGAACAGTTTCGCCTCGTCGGACAAGTTTCCGGGCAGCGCCGTGATGTCGGCCCCGATCCCGCCCGCGAACGCCATTTCCGCCGCCGCGACCGCGAACCCGCCCTCACTCAAGTCGTGGCACGAACGAACCAACCCCTGAACAATAGCAGCGTGTACGCCCGCGAACACTTTCGGTGCGGTCGCGAGATCGACCTTCGGCACGTTCCCGCCCGTGCGCCCGGTCACGAGGTTGAAGTGCGAGCCGCCGAGTTCGTCCTTCGTGGTTCCCACGAGGTAGAGCGCGTTCCCGGTTTCTTTCAGGTCCATTGTGACGCACTTGCGAACGTCCGGCACGCGCCCGAGTGCGGTGACCAGTAGCGTGTGCGGGATGTCGAGCCGCTCGCCGCTCTTGCCGGTGTAAGTGTTGTTCAGGCTGTCTTTACCGCTAATGAACGGCGTGCCGAATGCGACCGCCACGTCGCGACACGCTTCCGCGGTGCGCACGAGCGCGCCGAGCACCTTCGGGTCGTGGATGTTCCCCCAACAGAAGTTGTCGAGGATCGCGACCCGCTTCGGATCCGCGGTCACCGCGACCACGTTGCGCACGGCCTCGTCGATGGCGGCCGCTGCCATCCAGTACGGGTCGAGGTCCGCGAACCGGTGGTTGATCCCGCACCCGACCGCGGCGCCGGTCCACGAACCGAGTACCGGCACGACAACCGAAGCGTCCGACGGCCCGTCGTTCATCACGCCCACGAGGGGCTTGATCGCGCTGCCCCCTTGCACCTCGTGGTCATATTGGCGGATCACCCATTCCTTCGAGCACACCGAGTAGTGCCCCAAGATCGCGACGAGGGCGTCTTGTGGCGTTTGCGCCGCGCCGGTGCTCGGTTGCGCCGAAAGTGATTCCGCTGGCGCCCATTCTGCGTTCTTGACGACGGTGGGGCGCCCGTCGTGCAGGAAGTGCATGTCGAGATCGGCGACAACGTTCCCCTGGTACGACAACTTGAGGCGCCCGCTGTTCTCGAACGTACCCAAAACGGCGGCCTCGACGTCTTCGCTCGCGCACAGAGCCTGGAGTTCCGGCCACTTCTCCTGTGGCACGGACAGCACCATCCGCTCTTGCGATTCCGAGATCCAGATTTCGGTGTAGCTCAACCCTTCGTACTTGAGCGGCGCCTTGTCCAGATGCACCGTCGCGCCGAGATCCGCGCCCATCTCCCCGACGGCCGACGAGAACCCGCCCGCGCCGCAATCGGTAATCGCGGTGAACAGGTTGCGGTCGCGCGCCTGGATGATGACGTCCTGAACCTTCTTCTCGGTAATCGCGTTACCGATCTGCACCGCACCGCCGCTCACCGTTTCCGATTCGTGCGTGAGTTCTAGGCTGGAGAACGTCGCACCGTGAATCCCGTCGCGCCCGGTACGGCCCCCGACCGCGACGATCAGGTCACCGTCGTGAACCTTCTTGAACGCCTTGTCGCACGGGATCGTGCCGATGGTGCCACAGAACACGAGCGGGTTCGCGAGGTAGCGCTCGTCGAACAGGATTGCCCCGTTCACCGTGGGGATACCCATGCGGTTGCCGTAGTCACGCACCCCGGCCACAACTCCGCGCATCACGCGACGCGGGTGCAGCACGCCTTGCGGCAACTGGTTCGGGTCGAAGTCCGGCGGCGCGAAGCAGAACACGTCGGTGTTGCACACCGGCTTCGCCCCGAGGCCGGTCCCAAGCAGGTCGCGGATCACCCCGCCCAATCCCGTGTTCGCGCCGCCGTAGGGCTCGATCGCGGACGGGTGGTTGTGCGTTTCGACCTTGATGCAAATGTGGAAGTTGTCGTCGAACTTCACGATGCCCGCGTTATCGGCGAACACGCTCACGCACCAGTCGTCCGCCCCGAGCTGCTGGCGGATGGTCTGCGTCGCACCGAACACGGTCTCTTTAAGGAGATTCTTGTATGTGCGCGTTTCGCCGGTGGACTGGTCCCGGAAGGTAATGGTGCCCTTGAGCGTTTTGTGCGAGCAGTGCTCGGACCACGTCTGCGCGATCGATTCGAGTTCTGCGTCGGTCGGCTCGCGGTTCAGGTCGCGGAAGTGCGCCTGAACGACTTTCATCTCGTCCAACGAAAGGGCAAGTGTGTTGTCCTTGCTCAGTTTCACCAGCCCGGCGTCGTCCAGATCCCGGACCGGTACCGTGCGCAACTCGAATTTGTACGGCGCCCCGAACCCGAGGTGGTCCGCCTTCACCGGACCGGACACGATGTGCTCAATGGCGTCGTTCGCGAGCACCTTGCGAAACAGCACATCGCGGTCGAGTGACGGCAGTTCCGGCGGGCCGAAGTAGCGCCGGAACGTGCGCACCGCAGTTACGGGGATACCGAGCAACTGGACCGCTTCGAGTACCGTTTGCGCGACCGGTTCCATCACACCGGGTTTGAGGAGCACCGTGTACGAGTGCGCGGTCCGCGTGCCGACCGAGGCGAACTCGCCGACCTCCACGAGCGGGTCGACGAGTACCTCTTGGGTCAGGCGCGCGCGGTGCTCGTCGGTCAAGTCGCCTTCGAGCAGGAACCCGCGGGCGGACGCGCTAACGAGATCGCCGCCGCGTTCCGCGTGCGTGAGCAGGTCGAACTCGTCACACACGCGCTCGCGCTCGCCGTCCTTACCGAGCGGGCGGATTTCAAGTTCCCAGAGCATCGCGTACCTTTTTCCCTTCGGTTAACCACTGCACGAGTCCGGCGTGGTCGCCGGCTTCGAGCAACTTGCGGAATTCGGCTAATCGGTCCGTGAACGAGGCGAGCGCGGAGAGAGTCGCGTCGCGGTTGGCCTCGAAGATTGCGGCCCACAACTGTGGGTCGCCCGCGGCCACGCGGGTCACGTCGCGGAACCCGCCCGCGGAGAGCCGGAGCCACTCGGTCGGCGTCACACCCGCGACCGCCGACGCGACCGCGTGCGGCAGGTGGCTCGTCACGGCAACGGTGCGGTCGTGCTCCTCGGCGTTCATCAGCACGACGCGGGAACCGAGCGCCTCCCAGAACCGCCCGACTGCGACCGTTCGCTCCCAATCTGCGCCAAACTTGCTGATAATGACGACCGTGACGCGGTTCTGGAACATGTCCGCGCGCCCGTACTCGGCGCCGGCCTTTTCGGACCCCGCGAGCGGGTGCGCGGCGATATACTCCACGTTCGCCGGCAGCTTCCCCTGCAGCGCGGACACGATGCCGGCCTTCGTGCTCCCACCATCCGTGAAGCGCGTACCGGGCCGAACGTGCGGCGCGGCGGCCAAAATGACCTCGGCGATTCGGTCGACTGGGGTACACACGACCACGAGGGACGAGTTCGCCACGCCCTCGGCGAGACTGGTCGTTCCCGCATCAATCGCACCGAGCGCAACCGCCTTCGCGATGGTCGCTTCGTCGCGGTCCACGCCCACGACGCGCCCGGCCACCCCGCGCGCCCGCGCCGCGAGACCGACCGAACCGCCGATCAGCCCGACACCGACAATTGTGATCTGATCGAACAGCATGCTGAGATTATAAGAACGCGGCCACAAGAAACCGCTTGCCGTGACCGCCGGTTATCAGAGATAACGGAGTCATGCCCCGCGCCCCCGCAGTCACCGGCACCTCCGTTACGCTGTCGCGCCGCGACTGGCTGCGGATCGGCGTTCCCGCGACCCTGGGGCTGTCTGCGTCCCGAGTCCACGCGAAACCCGCGTTGGGCGCTGCGGGTTTCGGCCGCGCGAAGTCCGTTGTGGTCGTCTTCACGAGCGGCGGACAGAGTCAGCTCGACACTTGGGATCCGAAGCCGGACGCCCCCGCCGAAATTCGCGGCGCGTTCCGCTCGATTCAAACGCGGAACCCGGGACTGCGGGTCTGCGAACACTTACCACGCATGGCGGCACTCGCGGACCGCTTCGCTGTGCTGCGGTCCATGACGCACAACGACCTCGATCACGGCTCCGCGTGCTACCTCGCGCTCACGGGGCAATTTCACCCACAAAGATCATCCAACCCGCCCCCGCGCCCCACTGACTTTCCGGCCCTCGGCGCGGTGTTGAAGCGAATTAGGCCCGCGAAGCATTTTCCGCACACCGCCGTTCACGTCAACGGCCCACTACTCGCGCCGATCGAGGTCAGTCCGGGGCAGTACGGCGGATTCCTCGGACGCGGGTACGAACCCGCGGAACTCGGCAACGTCACCGATACCGACCGGTTGGTCGCGTCATTGAGCCTGCCCCTTGATGTACCCATCGAGCGCCTCCATTCGCGCCGCGATCTGCTCGCGAAACTCGATCCCGGCACGAAATCCAATCCGCTCGCGTTGAAAGCGTTCGAGCTGGTGAACGCCCCGCGCGTGCGAGCGGCACTCGATCTCGACCGCGAACCCGAAAAACTCCGCGACCGGTACGGCCGGCACCGATCCGGGCAGGCGTGTTTGATGGCGCGCCGACTGGTCGAGGCCGGGGTGCCGTGGACAACGGTGTTCTTCAACCACGGCATCCGCGGACAGGACGACCACCCGGACGACACTGACGAGTACGGCTGGGACACGCACAACGACATTTTTGACTCACTGAAAGCGCACTTGCTCCCGCGCTTCGATCACTCGGTGTCCGCGTTCCTCGAAGACCTGGACAACCGCGGGTTGTTAGACAGCACGCTCGTCGTGATAATGGGCGAATTCGGCCGGGCGCCGCTCGTCGCTGTGGAAAAATCCTTCGCCGGGCGCGGGTCGCCGGGGCGCAAGCACTGGGGCGCGTGTTACTCGGTGCTGCTCGCGGGTGCGGGAATCGTGCCCGGCGCCCTGTACGGCAAGTCCGATCGCATCGCTGCGTACCCTCAATCGGAACCGACCGCGCCGGGCGATCTCGCGGCGACAATGTTTCACGCGCTCGGCATCGAACCGGAAGCACACTACACAGACGCCACCGACCGCCCGTACCGCGCGGTGACGGGACACCCGGTCACGAAACTGTTCCACTGACCTCGCTTAGAACTACCATGCGTACCCTGCTCTGCTTTGCCGCGTTCGCGCTCCCCTCCTACGTGTCCGCGGCCGACGCCGACGGCTTCACGCCCCTCTTCGACGGCAAAACGCTCGACGGCTGGACGTTCATCGTGAAGCCGGACAAGGAGGGCAAGAAAGCCGACCCGAAAACCACCTGGAGCGTGGCCGACGGCACCATCCGCTGCACGGGCAAACCCAACGGCTACATGGTGACCAAGAACGAATTTTCGGATTACGTTCTGCGCGTGAAGTGGCGTTTCCCCGCGGACGGTAAGGGTGGCAACACGGGTGTGCTGCTCCACGTTCAGGACGAGAAATACTGGCCGACGTCGATCGAGGCGCAACTCCTCACCGGCCGGGCCGGGGATATTTTCATCACTAACCCGCCGGACGCGAAGCTCGACGTGGACAAGAGCCGCCAGAACCCGAAGATCGAGCGCCAGTTCTTCCGGCTGGAAACCAAGGAACCGGTCGAAAAGAAGTTGGGCGAATGGAACGAATACGAAATCACCTGCAAGGGCGGCGACATCACACTGGTCATCAACAGCGTGAAGGTGAACGAGGGCAAGAACGGCAATCTGACAAAGGGCCGCATCGCGCTGCAATCCGAGGGCGCGGAAGTTCACTTCAAGGACGTGCTGGTGAAGAAGCTGAAGTAACTACCAGCAGCGTACCCTCCACAGGAAACATGCTGGCGAACCCCACCCGCAAGGGTGGCGGGTGCGAGCGGTGCCAGAGTTCGCGTACTACCCACCGCCCTTGCGAGCGGGGTTCACTTTTCGACTACACCAGCGCGATCGTGTGGTTGCTCAGTTGCTCGCTGCCGGTTTCGGTCACCAGGTAGTTGTGTTCAATGCGCAGCCCACCCACGCCGTCCACGTAAAGACCCGGTTCCAGAGTCACCACATCACCCGCGACCAGTGTTTCGGACGAGTGGCGCACGATGTACGGCGGTTCGGGGTGCGAGATCCCCAACCCATGCCCGCCGTGCGTGGTGAAGTAATCGGCCATTCCTGCGCCCGCGAACACGTTCCGCATCGCGTCGTAGACCTCCTGGCACGGCACCCCGGCCTTCAGGTGTTTCGCGCCCGCGGCGATCGCGGACAGGCTCAGGTCCATTAACTTCTGCTGGTCGGCGGTCGGTTTTCCGCCCACGCAGATCGTGTTCGTGAAGTCGCTGCGGTAGCCCTGCACGATCACCGAGTAGTCGAGGATGAACAGTTCGCCCACTTCGAGCTTGTGCGGTGTCGGCGGCCCCCCGCGCTTCTTCCCCCCGACCGATATCGTGAAATCCCCGTACACAACGGCCCAGTGCCCGAGTGTGGCGAATACCGCGTTCGCCACGCCCGAGTAGACTTCGAGTTCCGTCATCCCGGGGCGAATGTTCGCCCGACCCCAGGCGTGCCCCGCGTCGCACGCCTTCATGCACGTTTTCAGCAGCGCGACTTCGTCCGGGTCTTTCCGCCGGCGCAACTCGGTGACGATACCGATGATCGTGGCCCCAAGCGGGTCCGCGATGGAGTCGTGAATACGCCCGCCGTTAGCATCGAGCGCGGGTTTGAGAACCAACCGGCGCGGGGCGAGTTCCGGTTCTTGCCCGCTATACCACGCCAGCGGCTTGCGCTCGTCGACCTGCGCGAACTCGACACCCTTTGGGAACTTACTATCGTGGTACAGCGTGGCGTGACCGTCTTCGCGAACCACAAGCAGCGCGCCGAAATCCGCGCTGGAACTGATCCCATCGACGTAAAAGTTGGCGAAGTACCGCAGGTGGAGCGGGTCCGCGAGTACGACCGGGTGCGACGGCTTCAGGCGCTCCAAAAAGCGCTGACGACGTGCCTTGCAGCCTTCGGCGGTGAGCATCGCGGACCTCCCGAATTAATGAGCGAAATACCGGAACCGATCGATGATATGGCCGGTCCCGAATCGCACAAACTGATTTGCCCGATTTCCGCCCTAAAGCAGCCACGGCGGAACACTTGCTGCGGCAGCCCGTACCTCGTCATCGGTAACCGAGGCCCAGACCACCTCACGAACGATCACCACAGCATAGGGCTCACCGACACCGCTCCACCCGCCGGCCGCCTCGCGAAGTCGACTGGCCAACCAGCCGTGTTCGGCAAACTGACCGCCGCACCGTTCCGCCCACGCGACGGCCTCGGCAGACGACAGGCAGGTGGCCTGAGTCCGATGACCTTCAACTTTATTCGGTCCGGGGACCAAATCACCCATCAGCCCACGGTCCACCCACTCCGTGAAGTACACCACGGGTAGTGATAGGGCGTGCTCGCGGATCGAAGCACAAAGTTGATCTACTGCTACGGGGTCAGCAACCGAGCGCCATTCATCGAAGCGGGTCGCGACGGCGATCGCAGATTGCCCGGCGAGTGTTGCCACCGTCAATCTCTGCGTCGCCATCCCGCGACCTCTCATCACCAGACAACTTAATGGTGCCCGAATTCGTGGGCAAAACTACCCGTATTACTCGTTGTCGCTTTCACCGCCGCTGCTGCCACCGCCCTTGGTGCTCATCAGCGAGTCGATCGCGACGGCCGCGCCGAGGATCAGCATCTTCACCGTCGGCTGGTCCGCGAGTTGCGGGGCGATCTGAACCGCGTAAGTGTCAGCAGAAGTGAACATTTCCTTCATCGCCCCGGCCCACTTCTTCGACACCTTCCCCATTTCCGTCTTCCCGTCCGGCTGGAAGAACGTGTATTCCGACTTCAACAGCTTCCCGCGGATCTCCGCAACGTGTTTGCCGGCCCCGTCGTACACGTGGAACCCACCGGCCAGACTGAATTTCTTCGCCTTGTACAGCCCGATCACCGCCCCCTGCGAGTCCAGCACTTCGACCTTCTTGAGGAGCAGGCCCCGGCGGCGCACGGTGAACACGAGCGAATCGTCCGGCTTCTCGCGGAACTCGATCTGCGTGGCCGGCGGTCCCATCAACGTGCCCAGGAGCTTCGCGAGGGGCGTCGTGGACTGTTCCGCGGTGCCGACCACCGTGCCGTTCTCGTCAAGAATCTCGAACGAGGCGCGGGAGGAGAACAGCTTCGTTTTTTGCTTGACGACCAGCGTGTTCCGTTCCAGCACGGGCCGCTCCTTGAGCGTTGGGGGTGTTAACACGAGGGCCGGACCTCGGTTGAGGTTATAAACCAGCGCTCTCAAGGCTACCAGCGTTCACGGGATCATTACGTGTCTTCACAGTTGCTCGACAAGCGGGAAGTTCGCATCCGGCGCATGTTCGGTCAGATCGCGCCGTGGTACGACTTCCTGAACCACTTACTCTCGCTGAACATCGACAAGCGGTGGCGCGACCGTACCGCCCGGCTCGTACCGCCCGGCCCCGCGAGCCTCGGCCCGATCCTGGATCTCTGCACCGGCACGGGCGACCTCGCGCTCACATACGACCGCGACGCGCGAGGGGCGGTGCCCGTCGTCGGGGCCGATTTCGCCCACGAGATGCTGGTTCTCGCGGCGAAGAAGGCCGACGCCGCGGGCGCGGGGGGCGCGTGAAGTTCGTGGAAGCCGACGCACAGGCGCTGCCGTTCGCCGACGACACGTTTCAGCTCGTCACGAATGCGTTCGGCCTGCGCAACGTGACCGATACCGATCGTGGGCTGGCCGAAATGGTCCGCGTCACGCGCCCGGGCGGGCGCGTCGCGGTACTGGAGTTCTCGAAGCCGCGCAGCCCGGTCCTGGGCCGGCTCTACGGCTGGTACTTCCGCTACGTGCTCCCGCTCGTCGGCCAACTCGTTTCGCGCAGCGACGAGAGCGCGTACCGCTACCTCCCCGCGAGCGTGCTGAAATTCCCGGACTACGAAGCCCTTGCGGACAAAATGCGCGCGGCCGGATTGGGCGAGGTGAAGTACGTGCCGTTCACCTTCGGGGTCGCGACTCTGTATGTTGGTGAGAAGCCGTGAGTGTGAAGAACCTACCCCCCCGGCCCCTTCCCTAAGAAGGAAGGGGGAGTAAACAATCTCCTGTCTTACTCCCCACATCTCCTTCTTAGCGCGACTTCTTAGGGAAGGGCCGGGGGGGGTAGGTTCTTCGAGAAGCCATGCCCGATTCATTCCACGACAAGCACCTTCTGGTTCGCGCGGCAAACGGGGAGCGCGTCGAGCGCCCCCCGGTGTGGGCCATGCGCCAGGCCGGGCGCTGGGACCCAGAGTTCCAGAAGATCCGTGCCGGCAAAACCTTCTACGAGTTCTCGGCCGACGTCGAGGCGTCGGCCCGCGCGTCGCTGTGCCCGCGCCGGTTCGGTGTGGACGCGATCATCCTCTTCTACGACATCACCACGCTGCCGTTCTCGATGGGGCTGCCGTTCGAGTTGCAGCCCGGCGCGGGGCCGGTCCCGGACCGCCCGATCCGCACGCGCGCGGACCTCGACCGGCTGAACCCCAACCCGCAACCGGAGTCCTACGCTCACATCCGTGCGCTACTGAAGCGCGTCAAAGACGAGTTGCAAGGCGATTTGCCGGTACTGGTGTTCGCCGGCGCCCCGTTCACGGTGGCCACGTATTGCATCGGTACCGGCAAGGACGTGGACGCGACCCGGCGCTTCGCCGCGGAAGAGCCGGCCGTGTGGAACGGGCTGCTCGAACGGCTATCGGGGGCCACGGTCCGGTTCCTGCGCACGCTGATCGCCGACGGCGCGGACGCTTACCAGCTCTTCGACTCGTGGGCCGGCGGTCTGGCTCCGGACGAGTACGACCGCTGGGCGCACCCGTTCCACGCGGACATCATCACCCGGGCCACGGGTGTCCCACGCATCCTCTTCGTGAAGGAAGGCCCGTACCTGGACCGGATGTGCGATTCGGGCGCGGAAGTGATTAGTCTGGGTAGCGTCCACGACCTCGCCGCCGCGCGCCAGAAGTACCCCAACCTCGCGTTCCAGGGGAACGTCGACGAAGAGATCCTCCGGGGCGGCACCCCGGAACAGGTGCGCGACGCCGTCAAAGCGTGTCTCCGCGCGGGAGGGGGCGAGCGCCACATCATGAACCTGAACCACGGTGTCGATAAAGGCACGCCGGTCGCGAATTTCGAGGCCTACGTGAACGCGGCGCGAGCAGGGGCGTAGGGCCGACGCTTCTGGCTTTCGCGCCCCCGGGCGGTTACAACGGAGTCACCTTTCCGCCCGGAGGCGGTCCATGCGCGTTGCCGTGTCACTGCTGGTGCTGTCCGCGTTCGCCCTGGCGCTCCCCGCCCAGGACCGGGAAACGACCGCGGACGACCTGCTCCGGGCCGTCGAGCGCAAACTCGTTGCCGCGAACGAGCGCGCCGGGCCGTGCGTCGCGTGCGTGGTCGTGTCGCGGAGCGAGAAGTACCCGAAGCCGACCAGCGACGTACCGGGCGCCCTCGGCGCGTTCGACCCGAAGCTGTTCGCGAAGGACAATCCGAACGGGGGCGAGCAACTGGCCAAGGCGCTCGACCTGTCGGACCCACGAGCCGTCGCCGATCACGGGTTCGCGTGCGGGGTGGTCATTGACGATAAGGGGCTCGTCCTCACCCCCTACCACGTCGTCGACGGCGCGACCAAGATCTACGTCCACTTGCCCGGCGCGGCCGGGTCTTACGCGGACATCCACGCGGCCGATGCGTGCCACGACCTCGCAGTGTTGAGACTGCTCACCCCGCCCGCGGGGTTGAAAGCAATCAAATTCGGAGACGTCCGGCTCACGCAGCGCGACGGCCCAAGGGGGAACGTTACCACCGGCAAGCTCGCCGTACTGGTCGCAAGTGCTTACGTACCAAATCTCCCAATTAATAAGCCAAGTGTGGCGCTCGGCAGCGTAACGAACGTGCGCCACCACCTCCCCATCCAAGGCTTGGACCAGCGCCAGAGACGGTTGGATGATTACTACCTCCACGGCCCGTTTTTGGAACACGATGCCAAGCTGAATACGGGCATCAGTGGCGCCGCGCTCCTGAACCTCGACGGCGAGATGATCGGCCTGACGACGAGCGCACCGGTGCCGGGACTTGGCGAAAAGCAGCCCGAGTACGCATTCCCTTTAACGGAACAGCGCCTCCGAGTCATCGAAGTTCTGCGGCGCGGGGAAGAAGTTGAAATCGGGTTTCTCGGCGTGTTGCTGGGCACCAACTTCGCATCCCTCACGGTGAGTGGTACGACCCCGCTCGGCCCGGCCGCAAAAGCCGGTATCAGCCCCGGGGACGTCATCACGCACATCGACGGTGCCACGGTCCGAAACTACGACGATTTACTGGGCCACATCGGGTCAGCCCTTGCCGGTACAAAAGTGACGCTCACAATTGGCAACACGCGCGACGTCACTCTCGCACTGGGTAAGTGGCAGCACACCCGCCCCGTGATCGCCTCCGTTCGCCCGGACCCGGTATTCGGGCTGCGCGTCGACCACGACAGCATCCTCGCGCAAACTGTGGGCGAGCGCGCTCGAGCGACCACACCCAGGAACATTCCTAGCGGCGTATCGATCGGCACCCTCGTACCGAATTCGCCCGCTGAGGCGGCCTTCAAGAAGCTGGGAGACGACCCACAAAAGCGCTGGCTCGTCACGCACGCGAACGGCAAAGCGGTCACGACCCCCACCGAGTTCTACGCGGCCACGAAGAGCCAAAAGGCCATCAAACTGACGGTTATCGACCCGACCGAAGCGAAGCGCCAGGAGCGCGAAGTGAGCTTCCCATGAAATACGCCATCTGCAACGAAACGTTCGAGGGCTGGGAGCACGCCCGTGTTTGCGCCCGGATCGCGGAATTGGGCTACACCGGGCTCGAAGTCGCACCGTTTACGCTCGCCCCGCGCATTACGGACGTGAGCACCGCGCGCCGGTCCGAGCTGCGCAAGCAAGCGGAATCAGCGGGCGTGCAGCTCATCGGGCTCCACTGGCTGCTCGCAAAAACAGAGGGTTTTCACCTGACTTCGCCCGACGCCGCGGCCCGCAAGCGCACGGGGGAGTACCTCGCGGAACTGTCGCACGCTGCGGCCGATCTGGGTGGCGACATCCTCGTGCTCGGGTCGCCCTTCCAGCGCAACCTCGCCGAAGGGATCACCCGCGAACAGGGCGAGGCGTTCGCTACCGACACACTCACGCACTGTCTTCCGGCGCTGGAACGCGACCGCGTGTACTTGTGTCTGGAACCACTCACGCCGGCAGAAACGAACTTCATGACCACCGCCGCAGAGGGCGTCAGCCTCGCCCGGAAACTGGCCCACCCGTTCGTGAAACTGCACCTCGACGTGAAGGCAATGGCCGCGGAGTCCGCACCCGCGCCGGACGTGATCCGCGCGAACCGCGAGTACGTGCACCACTTCCACGCCAACGACCCGAACAAGCGCGGACCGGGCTTCGGTAGCACCGACTTCAAACCCATCTTCCAGGCGCTCAAAGACGTGAACTACGCCGGCTGGGTGTCGGTCGAGGTGTTCGACTACTCCCCCGACCCCGATACCATCGCCCGCGACAGCATCCGCTACATGCGCGAATGCGCGAGGTAGGAAGTTACGAAGAGCCACGGATCAGAGGACAGAGAGCAGAAATCAGAAGACAGCGGACAGAAAGCAGAACCGCGGATCACGCAGATAACACGGACCAAGGCCGAGAAATCAGAAAGGCAAAAGAGTGTATTGGTTAGCCCCGTTAGGGGCGTAGGCGAGTAGCCAGGGGTGAAGCGAGCTACGCGAGCACAACCCCTGGCGGACCACCCGGCGCACATGCTGTTCGCAGGGGTTGCGCGGCGCTTCACCCCTGGGCTACTCGCCTACGCCCCTAACGGGGCTGAAAACCAACACACATTGAGCCTCTGATCTCTTATCTTTTGTTCTGATCCGCGCTATCTGCGTGATCCGCGGTTCTGCCTTTATCCTTCGGAAGAGACGTCTCATGCGATTCGCCTCCGCGCTGTGCGTGCTCCTCTCCTTCGCTCTCCCCGGTTCCGCGGGTGAGTTCAGTGTGGGCTTCAGTGAAGTGGACGTCACGCCCGAAGTCGGGAAGAAGCCGGTGTACATCGCGGGGTTCGGTCAGAACCGCAAGGCAACGAAGGTCCACGACCCGATCACGGCGCGGGCCGTCGTAATGGGCGACGGCGACGAGAAAATCGCGTTCGTGTCGGTCGACGTGATCGGGCTGTTCCTCCCGAGCGTCGAGCGGATCCGCGAGAAAGTAACCGGGTTCAAGTACGTGCTCGTCTCTGCGACCCACAACCACGAAGGGCCGGACACACTTGGCCTTTGGGGGCCGACGCCGATTCAAACGGGAATCGATGCCGACTACCAGAAGAAACTGGAAACGGGCTGCGCGGACGCGATCAGGGCCGCAGACAAAGCCCGCACACCGGCCACCGTGCGCATCGGGAAGGCGAGCGATCCCGATCTGCTACTCGACAACCGCAAGCCGGTCGTGAAGCACGACGAACTGGTGGTGCTCCAGTTCCGCGAACCGAAGACCAACAAGTCGCTCGGCGTGTTGGTGCAGTGGAACTGCCACCCGGAATCGCTCGATTCGCGGAACACTGAGATTTCGGCCGACTTCATTCACTACACGGTGAAGCACTTGCGGGAATCGCACAAGTGCCCGGTGGCGTACTTCACCGGGACCGTCGGCGGGCTCATGACCACGCTGAAGCTGCCGATCAAGGACGAGAAGGGCAAGGAACTCGCCGACGGAACGTTCGAGAAAACGGAGCGCTACGGCCGACTCGTTGCCGCCCTCGCGGACAAGGCGCTGAAGGACGCAGCGCCCGTAAAACTGACGCCGTTCACGGCTCGCACGCAGGAGCTTCTGGTGCCGGTGGAGAACGCCGTTTACCGGCTCGGGTGGTCGCTCGGCACGCTCGACCGCACCATGTACGCCTGGGAAGGGACGCCCACACCGAAGAAGTTCACTGCGACGAAGGACGTTACGAAGCCTGTCGCGGTCAAAACGGAAGTCGGGTACCTGAAACTCGGCGAACTCGAAATCGCCGCGATACCGGGCGAAATCTACCCCGAACTGGTGCTGGGAAAGGTCCAGAATCCGGCCGATCCCGGAGCGGACTTCCCCGACGCCCCCATCGAACCCGCCATCTACGACCAGTTGAAGAGCAAGCACCGCATGCTGATCGGCCTCGCGAACGACGAACTGGGGTACTTCATCCCGAAGCGCCAATGGGACGATAAAGCCCCGTTCTGCTACGGGCTGAAGAAGTCCCAGTACGGCGAAATGAACAGCGTCGGGCCTGAAGCCGCCCCCATTATCTGTGGTACGTTCAAGGAGTTGGTGAAGGGGAAGTAACGCGCTTCACCAGCATCGTCGCGTAGCTGCCGCGCGGGAGGTCGAAGCGGAGCACCAGTTTCTTGCGCCCGCAGTTCAGTTCGTCGGCCTCCGCGGTGTGGCTCAAGTTCTCCGGGCGCACGCACGCGGAGCGGTCGCCCTTCGAGAAGAACGGCTTCTGCATCCCCTTCACTTTCAGTTCCGCGAGCGTTAGGCCCTCCGATTTCATCGCTTCTTCGACGATCGGCAGCCACGCAGCGTCGGGAGCGGGCTTCACGCGCGCGGAGGGCAGCGGAAGGGTGAGCGATTCCCACGCGGCACGGTGTTCTTCCGGCACTTGCACCGGCGCGGGAACGCGACCGAGCTTCAGTTCCACCGTGGTCAGGTTCTCCGCGCCGAGCGTCGCGGTGAGCCACGCGGCCAGCATCTTGTTCCAGAGATAGCTCTGGTACGCAGACAGATACAGTCCTTGAAGTTCCGGTCGCAACCGCGCGACCGCTCCCTTGAAGTCGGTCGGGTGCGCGGCGAGATAGCTGACCAGGCTGCGGGCGTGGCCCTTCGGCAGTTTCGCTTGGCACTCGGGCCACTTGCCCCACAACTCGATGAGTGTGGCCTTCTCGCGCTTCGCATCGGCCCGGTCGAACTCGTAGGGCGCCGCGAGCGCGAGCCACAGTGCCCGCTCGAACCGCCCGAACACCATCTCCTTCGCGACGAACTCTTCTGCCTCCCCGACCGAGCCGAAGCGCTGATCGTCGAAGTAGTTCGGCACTCCCGCGCCGGCGACCTCGCGGAGCGCGTCTTCGGCGTGGGTGATGGCGCCGTCGCTCAGGGAGCGGAGCGCGATCGTGAAGCGGTTCGCACGGATGTTGGCCGCGGTAAACGGCTCCGCGCACTGACCGAGGTACGTGAGCGTCACGCGCTCGTGGAACAGGTTCCGCTTCGCCCCGCGGAATACGGTGACGTGCTGTGAGGTCACCGCGTGGCGATCCTTTAGCCCGCCGTAACTCAGCCGGCGGAAGTCGAGCTGCCAGCGCCGGCGGATCGCCGCGAGCGCGTCCGGCGTGGTCCAACCGGTCTTGTCGAGCCGGTACAGCGCGAAATCGCCTGCGTCCGCGGGCATGGTGTCGGTCAGTTCTTCGACCCGGAAGTCCTCCGGCTGCTGCTTCAGTTTCATGTGGTTATTGAAGCAGCACGGCCACACTCGGACGAGCCTAATCTCATTTCAGGGGCTAACGAGCCGCGACCGCGAGGGAGCGGGAAGCACCCCCTGATGGCAACGGTCCCAGTTAAACGAGTGGGCGCCACCCCGCTCCCTCGCGGTCGCGGCTCGCTCCGGGAACCGGACGGGGCCCATTCACGGTTTCTGCACGACCGCACCCGACACGGCCGGGGCCGACGGCACGGGGCGAGTGCTCACGTGGGTGCCGATCGCACGCACGGGACCGCGGTCGGAGAGGAAGCCCCACTCGCCGCCCGGCTGTTGGTTCGAGGCGCGCCGGGCGACCGTGCCGGGGGCGCTGCTGTCGGGGATTACCTCCAGCGGCGGTTCGCAGTTTTGAGCTGCGATGTCGTTAAGCAGGTCCGTAATCACCGCTACCGTTGTCGGGTGTGCGGGCAGCCCGAAGTGGCTGGCGTTGCCCACCACGACGCGACTGGAGTGCGGGAGACTCGCGGCGCACGTTCCGCTCGTGATGAGCAGCGTGCGGCTCCCGCACGGTTCTGCGGGGCAGCCCATCGGGTCGAGCAGCACGACGGCCTCGACGGGAATGCCCTTCGCGGTGAGGTCGCGGGAGAGCGAAACCGCGGTCGCGGCCCCGAGATCGTACCCGAGGAGCACGAACCGCGCGTCCGGGTCGGTGCGCCGGATGCAGTCGATCTCCGACTTCACCCACCCGCCGTGGCACAGTTCGCCCATGCCCACCTTGGCGAAGCCGGCGTCCCCGAGCTTCATGCGGAGCGCGTTCAGCCCGCAATCCGTCGTGGGCGTGAGGCCGTGCATCATGAACACGTGAACTTCGTTCCGGCACTGCACCGGGAGGTCGAGGTCGGGGCCGTGATTCAGCGTCTTCTCGTACCCCTTCGTGCAGCACAACACGCACCCGGTGCTCGCCAGTACGGTTGCCAGGATCGCACCGATTGCCCAGGAACGCGCATTCATCACCGGTCCCTCGCCTTGACTCTTCGGCTCTGCCTCTTCAGATCGGCAGAACTCGCGAGACCGCGAGAACCGTTGCATTTTAACGCGCTACATTCCCGCGGAACCGGTACGGGTCATTCCGGTTACCGAGAATAGGCACTCTGGGCAACTAACTGATGGCGACCGGCTTACCCAGCTTCACAGACTCGATTTCCCGGTGGCACAGCACTAGCGCGTCCCGCGCCAGTTGCCCACTCAACAGCGCCGGCTCCGTCCCCGTGGTTACGCCGGTCACCGCAGCTTGGAGTTCGTCCGAGAACGCCGAGAGCGCGTCGCCGCCGCCGGGCAGCTCCGGCTGCGTAGAGCGCCCGTCCGCCGTCAACAGCGTCAGCGGAACGCCGCCGGAGTCGTACAGCAGCGTCGCTTTCTCCAGGTAGATCTCGTAGCCGTGAACGAACGGGCGCCCGCCCATGCTCACCGCCCCGCTGGAGCACGTCACCGCGGGACCGCCCGGGCCGTAGAGGTAGGACGTGGTGAGGTACGTCACCGCGTCGCTCTCGACCGTGCCCACCGAGAACACATGCTCGGGCACGCCGCACATGAGGCCGATGAAGTGCGTGTCGTGGATGTGCAGGTCGACGGCCGGTCCGCCGGTCTTCGCGGCGTCGCCGATGTCCGCGGACCAGTCCGGTTTCGCGATCACGCGCTTGAAATGCGCCCCGACCACTTTCCCGTACAGCCCGCCGGAAATGACCTCGGCCGCGAACCGGAACTCCGGGAAGAACGGCAACACGTGCGCGACCATCAGGAGCTTGCCCGCGCTCTTCGCGGCCGCCACCATCGCGTCGGCGTCCTGCGGCGACAGCGCGATCGCCTTCTCCACGAGTACGTGTTTGCCGGCCTTGAGCGCGGCGAGCACGATCGGCGTGTGCTGGTCGGTGACCGTACACACATCAA
This sequence comes from Gemmata massiliana, assembly GCA_000531095.1. Taxonomy (GTDB): domain Bacteria; phylum Planctomycetota; class Planctomycetia; order Gemmatales; family Gemmataceae; genus Gemmata; species Gemmata massiliana. Next base: position 406,923 of record HG799468.1, read on the forward strand.
TGAGGTCGATGTCGGGGTCCGCGAGCATTTCGCTCAGGTCCGCGTAGGCCTTCACGCCCGTGAGATCGACCTGCCCGGGTTCGGGACCGAAGTTCCCGCGCGTGTTGCGCCAGTCGCCCGCGCGCTTGGCCGCGTCGCGGCTGCAAATGGCCGTGACCTTCGCCCCCGTGAGGCGCTGGCTCGCGAGGAAGTGAATCCGGCCCATGAAGCCTATTCCCACGATTCCGATTCGTACCATCGGTGTTTTATCCTTGTTTTCAAGCGAATTGCGACGGTCCAAAGATTACACGGATTTTGCCACCTGGGTCGTTTTTCCAGGGTTTCCGACCATTCTTTGTGCCATTCTTTGCGCCACGAAATCACCACGTTGCCCCTATTCTCCGAGATCGGACGGATTCGTCGACGCGGCCACCTAAACAGCTTAAGACCGTCGCGCTCCGCCCGTTCTCCTCGAAACCGCCGCGGCTCTTCTCAGCGGCCTCGGCTGGCGACACGACCGTCATCTCCTCGACCGTGGGATACGTCTTTGCGCTCGCGCACCCGGCCACAGATGATAACTGTCCCTCATTGCGTCGTTGTGAAAGACTTTCAAATTCCGGATAGCGTTGCGGGAACACATCGACGGGCTATTTCTGCGGGCTATGAGCCGGACTGCACTTTGCGCGACTTTCTGTATTCGATCGGCTGAGGAGTAGCAGGTGGCCAGGCGCCGGCCCGTCCGAGACGATGGGGTTACCACACCACCCTCGCCCCGGGCGGACACGGCCATGCCATCATCGCACCCAGTGCCCCCCGTCGTGCCACGGGTTTTCCCGTCTGGCATCGGCCCTGGACCCGCGGTCAGGTCCCCGGCTCGCGTAGTTGCTCGTCGGGGCCGTGCTGGCCCGGGGCCGACGGGCCGTTACCAGCTGGATTCGAGCGGCCGGGCTCTCGAGTGAGTTCCGGCGGCCGGGCTCTCGAGTGAGTTCCGGCCGTGTTACACCACCGTGTCGGCCGCGGGCTCAAGGGGTAATCGACAGCAACCGAGACTCGCTTGGCCGTCGGCGAACCGACGCACAGAACAGAATGCTGCTCGGGGAACTCCAAGAGGAGATGGTCCGCACTGCGGCCGAAGTTCGCGTTGTCGAGAACGAGATCAAACGGGTCGAGGGCCTTCAACGCGAAGCCGAAGCAGACCTCCGGCAATTGCGGAGCAGTACGCTCTCCGCAGAACAGCTTTACGCTTCGTGTGACCGGCGGGTGTGCCCGCTTGAGAGGTCGGACTGCCGCTACCACCCGAAGAACGCGACCACCGTACCCGACGAAGACCGCGACGCCCGCATCGCCGAGCGGCAAGACGACTACGCCCGGCACGCCGAGCGGGTCAACGAACTGACCGCGAAACTGCCCCAGTTGAAGGAAACGGCCACAGCCGCGGACAACGCCCTCACGGCAGCGCGGGATTCCCGCGATGACGCGGTTCGTCTTGTTGACACGGAAATCGGACGATGGGACGAATTGGAGAAGCAACTGGGCGGGTACACCACAGATGTCAAGGCGGCAGAACGCGAGCAAAAGAAGGTCGAAAAGGCAGAACGCAGTATCCGTGAGTCGCTGGAACAGCAACGGGCAGAAAAGGCGGAACGGGACCGGCAGGTAAGAGAATTGAGTGGGCTGTATGACGGCACGTTGAAGCGTCTTATCGGCCCGGAGGCCGGCGGGGTGATCAAACGCGACGCTCGTGGTCTGCACCCAGCCGCAGACGAAGTAGCTGCTCCCGGCGGTGCGACCATAGGCTCGCTTTCCCACGTCGTCGCACTCGACCTCGCGTACTTGGCAGCGAATCTGAGCGGGCTCGGCCGGTTGCCCGGGTTCCTAATCCACGACAGCCCGGAGAGCATCGTGATGGAGTCTGCCTTGTACGACCGCCTTCTTCGCTTTGTGCTAGAAATGGAAGCCGCCTGCGGCGATCAGGGCGTCGGGTTTCAGTACATCGTGACGACCACCGCTACACCGCCTGCCGAAGTGGCTGGTGAGCCGTACGCGGTGCTCACGCTGGACGCCCGGTCCGACGCCACACGACTGCTCCGCTCGTCGTTCTGACCCGACAGCGAGATCGAATAGAGGTAAGACTGCACATTAGGAAAAAGCGAGCAATCTGATCGTAGGTCGCTTCCGACCTTCGGCAGCGCACCCGGCTTCGCCGAGCCACTTCTCCAGTTCGTCCCACACCGGTTCGGCGTCCCGCTGTCACCGTGCCCGCCGAGGCTCTTCGCGTTGACGACGTTGCTCCCGTTGCGCCGGGTACTGTCACGACCGCATCAGTGCGTGGTTGCCGGGTGCGAGAATGTGGACGTGTTGAATCACTGCCGCAGTGAGGGGCCGCACGTCCGTGGGTGTTGGGTCGTGGACCTGGTGCTCGGGAAGGCGTGATCGGCGAACAGAGGATTAACGGTCCAGTTATCGAGGCGCGATAGAATTCGACGCCTAAGCAAGTACTAATCACGCTCCTGGTTCAAGCTCTTCATCAGCAGTCGGGGTAAACATTGAACAGTCTCAATTGTTTGAGGCCTACGAAGTGTAGCTTACTGATCCGCAGGTAAGCAAAGCCTCTGACGTGGTGACGTGTTTATAACTTGTTGGGTATGAGGAGTAATGGAACGGCGACCGAGTTGGAGGCGCGTCGCCATTTAGCGGTTCAGCGCGTGGGTGAGGGGTAGGCACAACAGGACGTAGCCGCGTTCTTGGGCGTCCACCCGGCCACCGTCAAGAAGTGGATCGCGCGCCACCGCGCCGGCGGGGCCGACGGACTGAGTGCCACGCCCACGCCCGGGCGCCATCGGTTCCTGACCGATGAACAGGAGCGCCAGGTGCTCGAGTGGGTTGGTGAACGCGCCCGTTTCGTTCGGGGTGCGCGGCCCGGGCCGCGTCACGGATCGCGACCCACTCGACGGCCGCGTGAAAGAACTCGTCGGCGCGCATGACGTCCCGCCTTAGTCCGGCATATGGAAAACGCTCGCGGCTTACAAAGTGTGATCCTGCGCCCAGCACTCCAGAGTCGTCTCTGCAAAAAATCCGCACCTCGCAGTCAATAGCCCACCACTTCCCGTGCGACCATCTTTGGTGTACCGGTGCCGGACCACTTGCGTGGAGGCGCCCGATACCGGTCGCAACAACTCGCATGTGGAGATAGCGATGTCAGACAAGAAAGCATTCGGTCCCGCGGCGGAATTCGCCCTCGCCGCGTTGATCTGTGCGGCGCTGATCGGAGTCGCGATGTCAATGTCGGGGAGCGAGGAGTGGCTGTCGAGCGGCCCGTGGATGTTCACGATGATCGCGGCCACTGTAATCTCGCTGGTCGGTCTCTGCGTGAGCCAGAGGCCGCTCGGCTTCTCCAGCGGTCAAATCATGGGTGGCTTTGCCCTCACGGGCGTGCTGTTCTTCGGTGCCTATGGCACGGCCCACATGAACAAGGCGGAGCGCGAGAACACCCAGGCACGGAAGGAGGCCGAGGAGGCGAAGGGGGCCGCCCAACAGGCCAGGAAGGAAATGGATGTGGTGAAGACCAACCACCAGCAAGATGCGAACCAGCTGCGGAACAATCACCGCCAACTCACGGAGAGTATGAACAAGAAATTCCAGTCATTCATTGAAGAGAAAGAGAAGCAAGAGGCGGCGTTGGAGGTCAAGCTGGCCGAGGCCAAGAAGATCGGCTCCGAGGATGCCAAGAAGTTCCAGACGCAGCTCGACGCGGTCCAAAAGGAACTGAAGGCAGCTCGCGAAGCCCAGATCGCGATGCAGAAGAAGCTAGACGAGAAGAAGGAGGAAAAGAAGGACGACACGCAAAACACCAACACGACCAACACGACCAACACGACCAACACGACCAACACGAGTGGCGATGGTAAGGGTGACGGCAAGGGTGACGGCAAGGGCGGTGAGGCCTTCGAGAAGTTGATGACCGCCGCAATTGCCGCCGCGATTGCCGCCGTCGCGCCGGAGCTGCTGCCCCTGCTGGGGGCCGTCCTGCCGGACCTGTTCAGCCTCGGCACGAGTCACGAAGACCTTCCGAAGGTGGTCGGCGCACTGAAGGACATCAAGTCGGGCAAGGCGGTCGATCCGAAGAAGTTCGTCGAGGACTTCTTGAACCAGGACTTCAAGGACAAGACGACCGCCGCGCTCGCCCTGAAGCGGTTGCTCGATGAGACCACGATCGGGACGCCCGAATTCCGCGAGGCGGCGCGGGCGCATCTCGATGACTACCTGAAGAAGAACCCGCCCGCGACCGGCCCAAAGAAGGACGTTAAGGCGGAGCCTAAGGTCGAGCCCAAGAAAGACGAGAAGGGTAATCCGATTGGTTGATCGCTTGTGAAACCGCTGTATTATCGATCCGCGCGAGGCATGATGCCTCGCGCGCTTCTTGCTTGGGGGGCACATGTTTGATCTGAAAGCGTTGTGGCCGCAGCGGCGCGCGGCGGAACGGTACTCCGCCCCGGCCGCTCCCGAAGACGAGGCCGGGTGGCGTACCGTCGGCGCGGACGAACTGGAGCGCGAACTCTACGGCGCGGTCGTCCGCAAGGAACCCGTCATGCTCGTGGGCCCCCCGGGAGTGGGGAAAACTTATACCTCCAAGCGCGTCGGGGCGCGTGCCAAAGGGGAGAAAAAAATCAAGACCTTCGAGGTCATTGTCGGCGACAAGAACCTCACTCCCGACGCGCTATTCGAATCTCGCCTGGTCATCACCGACAAGTCCAAGCGGTTCGTCCGGCTCATCCCGTCAATGATTCGCCGGCACGTCGGCAAGTCGTTCATACCGGTCGATGAGGTCAAGAGCGCCGACGACGCGCGCGACAGGTGGAAGGACGAGGACTATCTTTTTTTGGTTTTGGACGAGGCCTCGCGCTGTACGCCCTCTTTCGTGGATGCACTCCTTCCTGTGCTCAATGATTTTCAAGTCACGGTCGAGGGTCGAACATTTTATGCTCCGGTTTTGGTGACGCTTCTTTTGAACCCCCCGGGAATGGATGCAACCGCAGCGGCATTTTCGCACGCCCTGACCAGCAGGCTTTACCAACGCTTTACTATCCGCCAGCCCGGGCCGCGCGAACTGTGCGACATTTACACCTTGCCGCACGTCAAGAAGGACGCCGAGCGGTTCAAGATCCGGCACACCGACGCGAACCTAGCAGGGATGGCCCGCCTTGCGTGTGGAGTAATCACGCTGTTGTGGGGGTTGCCCGTCAAGGGGCGCCCGGGGATGGCGTCACTGTCTGACAACGCGATACACCTGATCACTCAGGCCGCCCGACTCGACCCCAAACTGGAATCGCTCTTAACGCGGCTGGGGCCAATGGTCCGATTCGGGCCCGACGCCAGAAAAGGGCGCAGATGGCTGATTACAGCTGCTCACGGTGCCAGTCGGAAGGGCGCGATCGTGGCGCACCGCCACCTCATCGAGACCTGTGTCCCGTGCCTGTCCGTTGGCGGCAAGCAGACGTTCAGCGAGGGACAGGAGCCGGACAAGCAAGCCGAGTTTGAAAAGTTGATCCACGAGATCACTTCGCTGGTCCTCCAGTCAAAGGCGCTACGCGACCTTCTGCTCGACCCGCCGGCGGTCATTCGCCCGCCGTATGATCCCGGCACCCTCGCCGCGGGCTTCTTCAGCGAAGCGGTCGAGGACCGACGCATCACGATGCACCACTCGTGGGAAGTGTTTACTGAGCGATTGCAGGAGGATGAGGTGCCCAACCGCACGGCGGTGCGTGCGGAAGGCAAACGCTTCCTGGAAAGCCTCGCCACCCAGGGCGCCAACATCGACACGTGGCAGCGCGAAGGTAAATCGGAGCAGGACGCCGTCTTCCAGATCGCGAAGACCGCTCACGAGGTCTCCACGCCCGCCGAAGGTTGGAGAGAGCACAAGCCGCCGATCTCCAAGGACGGGTTCTCCACCGACGCCTACCGCGAGATGTTCCGCGCCCTGGCGGAGTACGCCGACGCGCCTGGGGCGTCGTGGATGGTGCAAGCGCTCAGTGCTTGCTTGAAATCCCCCACTGGCGCAGACCCGCTACTCTCGCCTGCAGAGGAAGCCCGGCTCGCGTGTCGGCGGATTGGTTTGCCAGACCGTCACGTGCGGGACATCTTCCAACTGACCGAGAGGCACGCCGAATTCCGCGGGCGGGCGGAGCGTATTGCGCTGCTGTTGGCGGAAGTCCTCAAACTTGAGGGGAAGAAAATCGGCAAACTGCCGGAGGTCACTTCCGCGCAATTCCCCACACCCGATGACCCGGAGAAGTTGCCGGTGTGGTCGTCCGAGCGCCGCGAGTTGGTCGCCTGGTTGGAGCGGCTAAGCGAGGCGCACATGGACTTGGCCGAGCGGTGCGAAACCGCGATCGGCTACCTCAAGGGCTAATTCCGAAGGAACCGTATGGGAACCGTCGACGTGGTTGCGGCCGTGCTCGCCGCGGCATCGGGGCTGGTGGCCGCCGCGCGGCTTGCGATCCGGGGACGCGCGCCGGTGACCGCGGTGGCCATTTTGGGCGTGGCAGCGTCCGCGGTTTTCGTCGCGCTTGGCACCATGCGGAAGGTCGGGTCGGAAGTGGTGGTCGTGATGGACCGACTGCCGCCCGGCGAACTCAAGCCGGACCTAGGGCCATTGCTCTCCCAGATTGACGCCTCCGGCGCGAGGCGGGTTGGGGTCATTGGGATCGACCCGGAGGCGAGCGAGCCGACCGCGTTCGAGTGGGCGCCGGTTGGCGACCCAGCGGCGGCGCGGTCTCGCGCCGGGCGGGCGCGAACGCCGGACGAGGCGATTACCGCCGCACTGGCCTCACCAACTGACCGCGGGTGGTATCACGCGGTTCTCAGCGCCGTTGGGGGAAGTGATCGGCGCGTCGTTATCGCGGTGTCAGATCCGGACCGGTGGGTGAACTGGCTGCCGGTCCATGTCGAACAGCGGCTGGCCGATGCCCGCAAATCCGGCGCATTGGTCGACCGGGTTTCCTTGCTCCCGAGTCGCGAAACCATCCAACTCGACGTGCAAGCCCCGCTCGGATTGCCGCTCGGTCGCTCGCTCACTGAGTATACCGTTCCAGTCGTTGTCACCGCGAAGGCGCCCGCCCCGCTGGGTACGCCGGGGCAGGTCTTCGATGTCCACGTCGAAGCCAACCTCGACCGCGCCGATCCATCCAACGCGAACTCGCCAACGGTAGCGACGGCCTCGTTTGACGCCACCGCCACGGTGCGGGCGACCGGCGACCTGAGCGTTTGGATTCCTACGCAGAAATTCTCCACGCCGTCCGGCGCGTCGCCGCAGTTCGACGCGGACGGGTTCGTCCGGTGCGGGGTGCGGTTGGAGATCAAGGGCAGCGGGCCAACCCCGCTCATCGGCACCGGCGCGTCTTACCTGCCGCTGCGTCGCAGTGAAGTGGTGATCGCCTGCGGAAGCGGCGACGGCCTCGAACGGCTCCTGGCCGCACCGCCGCCCGGCACCCCGGAGGCAGCGCGAATCGAGTCGCTGGCGAAGGCGCTCACTGACTCCGACCGCGGGCGTTCCGCTGGGCGCTTCACCTTTCTCACGCCCAATCAGGTGCTCGCGAGGCTGAAGAATCCGACCGAGCGACTGAGCGTGGTCGTCCTGCACGAGATGCCTTCGGACTTCTGGAAGGTGGAGACGCTCGACCTGCTCAGCGGCGCGGTGAAAAACGGTTTGACGCTGCTTGTGACACCCGCACCGGTACCGCCTGCCGATCCAAACGTTGCCGCGAAGTTACGCGCCCTGCTCCCTGCGGTGGGCACGCCCGACCCGCGAACCGCCCCGAACGTCACGGCGGTCACGATAGACCGGACCATGATGCTCACGTTCGTCTTCGACGCGGCGAGTTGGGGGCAAATTCTGGAGACGCCCGGGAAGGACGGCGTCCGCAAGCCACTCCCCCCCGCTCTACCGCTGCAAGTTCTCGCCGCCAACAAGATGCTCCAGCACCTGAGCGCGATGGACGTGGCACACGGTACGATCACACCCGGCGCCAACGGGTCGGTCGGCTACACACCCACGCCCGGCAAAAAGGACCGGGTGACGGTGCGCGTCTGCCCGCGGGTCGCCACGGCTCACCGACTAGCCGACCGGTACGTTGGGAGCGCGATCGAATTCCGCCTGGCCGCCGGGTTCGCCAACCTCCCGAAGCTGCTGATCCCGTGGGCGGATTACGGGCTTGTGCCACCGCCTCCGGCCGCGCCCTACCCCCTCGACGACCCCGGATACACGACCAACCACGCCGTCGTACTGTTCTGCGGCAACATCCCGCAGCCGGAGCTGAACGCTCTGCTCCCCGAGACCATTTCGTTTACCGCGGGGGACATGCCCCCGCGCGTGATGAAGCAAACGCCCCCGTCGGTGCTGGCCGAGTTGATGCGGCGCGGGGCTACGGTCGCGGCGGTCCGGATCGACACCACGCCGGAGTACCACACCGCCTGGGCAAAGCTGCCGACTCAGTGGCCGGGGCCGGGGCCGAACCTGATCACCAAGTTCACGCTCGCGCCCGATGAGTACCTGGAAACGTTCCTCCCAGTCGCGGTGAAGAAGGGATGCACCCCCGGCCAGGGCGGGGCCGGGCCACTTGCACTTCCGGAAGCCGCGGTAAACCGGCGGCTGATCCGCACCGATCCGGCGAAGCCGTGGTTCCGCGTCCTGACACTGACTGACGTAAGCGTGCAGGCAGACGCGGAAGCACTGGGCAGCGAGTTGGCGGCTACGTTCAAGCCGCTGTTCGCCTCGCCGCGCTCCGGCATGTCGGTCGCCGTGACCGGGTGGGGCCGGTTCGTCGATGAGCGAATCGGCCCCGGATTGCCCAAGGCGAAGCTCGTGGCAGGAGCGGCGCTTGATACGGCCTGGCCGGAAGCGATGCGCCCGCCAGCGGCCCGCCGCGCGCGGCTGATGGCTTCGCCGCCCGAGTTCCCCGCCGAGGCTAGAGGCACCTTCGGGTTCGCGGTGGACACCGGGCCGCCCCAGGCGCAGCTCGGCCCGTTGCCCGCGCTGGTCGGCGGGGTGCTGGGCCGCGGGCACCTCCTCGTCTGCAGCTACAGCCCCTTCGAGAACGACCCGGCATGGGCCGACAAGGGGCGGGAGCACGTGATCTGCCCAATCGGAGGCAACCCCAACTTCTCCGCGGATGTGCTCGGTCCGCAGCGATTGCTAGACCTTGCCACATTCATCGCTTCGCGTCTGGAGAAGGCTCCCGCCGGCATAGCGATCCTCCGGGCTGTTCGTCACACCGATGCGCGAGGGGGGATGGAACTGACCGTCGCGTTCGCGGAGGAGCACAGTCGGCGCCGATCATTTTGGGAACCGCGGGTCGCATCCGTGGACGGCATACGGCAGAAGACGCTGTCCGTGCGCGACGTCGATTGGCCGGGGCGAACGGCAACCTTCGTGCTCTCCCCGGAAGACGCAGTGGCGCTGGCGGGCGCGACTGGGGAGCGGATCGCCCCGGATTTCGGCGACGGGGTGGACCTGACGTGTTCCTTCCTCCTCCCCAAGCCGCCTGAGACCGCGTGGCGGTACACGCCCTCGCTGGGTTCGTGCGACGTACTTGCGGCCAACACCGGTGGCTCGGTGGAGGCAAGCGAACTGAAGCCGCTCACCCGACCCGTGCGCCCGTGGGCAGCAATCGCGGTTGCGTTCTTCGCGGCACTGGCGGCGCTCGCTCGCGGGAGCGGGCGGTGGCGCAAGTGGGTCTTTGGGTTGAAGGCGGAAGGTGCGCTGCCGGAGGTCGATACCGCCGCACTGGCCGAGGAGTACGGCCGGGACCACGCGCCCTCGCGGCCCACGCGATATGGGACGCCCGACGGGCGGCTCCCGCTCGGCCCTGGCGGGCGGCTCGACGCCGTGCCCGTTCAACACCTCGTCCGCTGGCTCATCGGCATTCCGGGCATCCCCGAGGTCGATCACCGGTTGCCGCACAAGGCGGCGCAAATCGTCATCGTGGTGTCGATGGGGGCGAGTGCTCGCGCGTCCGGGCGAGGGCGCCCGCGCGTTGCCCTTATGTCCGTACTGTCCACGCTTCTCGCGGAAATCTACTGGCTGCGCTCGGCATCCGTCCGGGTGATCGGGACGGGTCTGGCGGGCGGGCCGCAGTCATTCGGACCCGCGACCGGCCGTGAGGCCGGGCAAGGGCTCGACCGCGCAATCCAGGGGTGGGCGGAGCGCGGAACCGCGCCGCTTGAGGGGCCGGATCGGCTCGACGTTCTCCCAGGAGCGACCGTCTTCTGGATCTCCGACTTCGTTGAAGAGAACCCGGACGCGCTGATGGGGTGGGCGGAGGAACTCGCTGACGGCGGCGGGCGGCTGGCCGGTGTGATGGCGGTGTCCGCGGGTGAGTTCAATCGCGTCGGCGGCCTAGGGGTTCTCTCTCGCCCACTCGGTGCCATCGACCGGACGGAATCCACGCGGGGCGACCTGCGTGACGGGTTCGAGGCCGAGGCGGCCGAACTGCGCGCCACGTTCGCCCGTCGTGGTATTCCGCTTGCGATTGTCGCTGGTGAACTCGACGGGCAGGCACTGGTCGAAGAGTTTGACCGGGCCGGAATCTTACTCGCACCGGGGGAGTGACGGCTGTGTGCGACCGTATATGCCTCTGGTTTTCCGCTCCGGTGGAAGTGTGGTGGTATCGGCCGCTCGCGGGCGTCCTGCTCGTCGCGCTGGCCGCGGGAGTGGTGATACTCCTCTTGCCCATGCGGGTCAGCGCGCTTACTCGCGCTGAGCGGGCGACGGCGCGCGGCGGGCCGGCGCGGCGAAGCGCGGCCGCGCTGCTGGTCGCCTCGATAGGGCTTTTCCTGCTAGCCGCCGCCGTCGTCCTCTGCTACAGCCCGCGGCCGCCCCGCGCCCTGGTGTTCCAGTCTTCCCGCGTCACGCCGGATGAAGCGTTTTGGGAACATCACTTCCAAAACACTTGCCCCGACCGCGCGAACCTTTCGCGCGTCGACGCCGGGCCGTACGTTCGCAGATGCCTCGCGGCGGCGGCGGAACAGAAAGGCGCGCGCGACTGGTACGAACCGACGCCCGAGCGCCTCAAGGATCTCCGGCACATCTGCTGGAAGGAACTCACCGCCGACAATGCCGAAGACGTGCCCCCGACCGACGGGCTTCCGCGCTGGATCGTTTCGAGTGTCGAGTTGACGGTTGTAATCGGCCTCAGCGCCAGGGATAATGTCCCCTACATCGCGGTTCGCGTACCGACCGCGTCCGCCGAATGGGAGCGGGCTAAGCACCTCGTGCCTCCCGCGACCGAACTCCAGATACTTGCCGCCACACCAGCGGGAACGGTGGCGGTGCGGCGCCTGTTTGACGCCCGGCTCGCCGTCGATGGCAAGACGGTCCAGGTTCGGGCGCTCATCGCAGACCCCACCGCAACGAACGTCGAGGCGAAGATCGTTGGTGGCGACGGAGCGGTTTTGGCACCACTCGGCCTCCCCCCGAACACGCCACCGTCCCGCGTTACAGAATTGGTCGGTACGCTCCCCGGACCGGCGCCGATCGGCTGGTTATACGCGGTTGCCGAGAACGGGGCGTGCAAGACGCTCATCCGCCCAGCAAGCGACGAGCCTCGCCCACTACCCATCACCGGCGTCGATGCGATCCGACTCACCGATACGCTCAACCGGCTCGCCGCCATCCCCAGCTGGGCCGCGGCGTGGAAGGCCCGCGGTTGGCCGGTGGTGAAGCCTGAACATCGGCAACCCGCTCCCGGGGAACCGCAGGTCTATGTTTTGCCGAACAAGCTCGGCGTGTTGGTTCTCGCGCCCGGGTTGGACCTCGGCGTGGTTGAATCGATGGTGCCCGCGCGGGTAACCCCACCTACGGCAACAGTTCCGCTGTTCGCGGCGCGCGCATCGACCGCGCTGAACACAACCGCGGACATCGATTCCCTCATGTCAATCGCCGGACGAACCCCGCCCCCCGTCACGCTCCCGCCAACCGCCCCGCACTTCCGCCAGTTGGCCCTGGGTGCGCGAATGGACGCTCCGCTGGAGCGGGGCCGATTCCTCCCGCCGAATGTCCCGCCGGTCGCGGTCCCCCTCGCCGAACTGGGGGCCAGCGGCGACCGGCCGTTCGTCTTGCTCCGGCTCGACCCGGACGAACAGCAGCTCCTCCCGCTTACCGGCGGGGCGTGGCCTGAAGAGTGGGATCCGGTCCTCGCGCGGGCATTCGGCGCAACCATCGCGTGGGCCGTCTCGCGCGTGTGCGATCCCCCCACGGCCGAACCACTCGAGCCGCCGGACCCGCTTCCACTGCTCACTCAGGACGACCGCAACCGACTGGTCGCGACGCGTTACTCTGGTCCAGATACGGTCGCGATCATTGCAGTTTCCGGTCTTGTGTTGCTGGCCACAGGATTCGGGCTTGTGCGCCGAAAGAAAAGTGCCCGCGCGACCCAATAGCTAAAGCAAAGCGCTGTTCTAATCACCACAGCTCGATCCACCGCTGTGGAGATTACCATGCGAACCGCGTTGATAGTTTTCGCCACGACTCTCGTACCAGGCATCGCCTCCGGCCAACCGGCCCGGCAGGAGCCGCCAGCTGCTCTTGCCCGTAACGCCGCGGCGGACTTCAACGAAGCCAAACTCCAGACTAAACTCGATCCGACGAAGGCGGTCGGGCTTTGGATCGAGTTCTTCAAGAACCACCCGAAGAGCACACTGATCTCGTACGCCCACCTCAATTACGCCCTCTGCCTGTACCACACGAACAAGTTCGCCGAAGCCGCGAAGTCCGCTCAGGCGGCGGCCGACGCCCCGGACTTCACGCCCCGCCCCAAGGCACTGCTGCTGCTGGGCAAGGCGAAGCGGGAACTCAGTCGCGCGAAGCCCACGGACCCTGTCATGGCCGAGGCACTCGCCGCGTTCCTCGAGGCCGAAAAGGAGGCCGCGGAACCCTTCGAGAAAGGTGGTAAGCCGCGCGACCCGGAGACGGTGGTCGAGGCCGGCTACTCCGCGGCCGAGGCTTTCGCCCTCCAGGGGAAATTCGCGGAGTCGGAGCAGAAGTTGAAAGTCTGGTTCGAGCGAAACGCGAACCACACCTTGGCAGCCGGTGCCCGTCTCCTGCGGGCCACGACCGCTCTCAACGCCGGGAACAACAAGGGCGCGGAGCGGGAGGCCGACGCGTTCCTCACAGAGTACTCCACCGACCCCCGCCACGTGGAGGCCATGTTCTACCGCGGGCTGGCTCGCAGCCGGATCGGCGGAAAGGACGACGATGCCACAAAGGACTTGGACGCTGCGGGCGAAACGGACCACCCACTCCAAGCGGCCGCCTGCTTCGAGGCGGGCACGGTCTACGAACGGGTGAAGAACCTCCAGAAGGCCGCGGCGGCTTACCGCAAGGTGTCCGCGAGCCGCGGTGGCGAGGCGCTGGCAGTCGATGCCCTCTGCCGACTCGCGGGCATTCTGGAGGCGAAGGAGTGGCAGAAGGCGATCGACGTGCTGAAAGAGGCTCGCCAGAAGAACCCGACGCCCGCCCAGGACGAAGTGATCTGCTACCGCCTGGTGCTCTTGTACTGGAAGAACAAGCAGTTCGCCGAGGCCACCAGGGTGGCGGAGGAGCAACTCCGAAAGTACCCAACCGGGGCGCGGCGCCACGACGCGGCACTGGTGGCTGCGTACTGCTACGAGCAGGCAAAGAACAACGACACGGCTTACAAGATGTGGGGCGAGGTCGGCACGTCTACCGACGCCACCTTCCGCCTCGCCGCGGCGCTCGGCCAGGGTCACGCCGCACTCGCCCTGGACAAACCGGACGTCGCGGTCAAGCACTTCGGCGATGCCATCAACTCGAAGGCAGAAGCTGCCCGCAAGGCCGAAGCATTCCTCGGCCGCGGCACTGCACGGATGAAGCAGAAGAACACGCCAGCGGCGAAAGCCGATTTCGATAAGGCCGTCGCGGATGGTGCGCGTTCGGTCGCGTCGGAAGCCCTTTACAAACTCGCGGAAATCGAACTCGAATCCGGGAAGCTCGACGAAGCGGCCTCGCTATTCGTCAAATGCGCGGCCCGCGAGGACCCGGTTTGGGCCCCCAGCGCCCTACTCCGAGCCGGGCAAGCGTACGAGGACGCCGGCAAGCACCCCGACGCCATCAAGTACTACAAGCTGGTGATCCAGACTTACCCCGACTCACCCCAGGCAACGGTGGCGCGTCAGCGATTAATGGCCCTGAAGGCCCAATAGGTACTGGATTGCCCGATTATGCTGGTCCGACCGACCCGCGTTCCACGGGTCTCCATCTGGGAGAGACTTCATGAACTTACTATTCGCCAGCGACGCCCTTTCACAGGAATCGGCGCTGATGGCCCTGCTCCGGGCGACGGCGGACGCGAGGATGGCTCTGGTTCCGCTCGTTCTCGCGACGGCGGCGCTGATTCTGGTCGTCCGCTACCGCACCCGGGCTTTGGACCTCGATAAGGTCTTTCCGCGCGAGTTCGTTGATGAGATCAAGTTCGGCGCCGTGAAAGACTACCAGCCCGCGCGGCTGGAATCGCGGTGCCAGGCATTCGATGGCGAATCGCTGCTCGTCGCCCCGGTTCGCGCACTCATCGCGACCGCGGGGCGCGGGTACGTCGCCTGCCGGAACGCCGTCGATCACGCGATCGACCTGGAAATCGCCAAACTTCAGCGACTGAACGCCCCGGTCGAGGTCATTTACGCCGGTTCAACCCTCCTTGGGTTACTCGGCAGCGCGCTCGGGCTTGTGATAGCGTTTCGCAAACTGGCCCTCGCCACGAACTTCGACACGGTCCAATCCACGCTGAACGCGACCGTCGCGGCGGCACTCACTGCAACCGCGCTGAGCATCCTCCTGGCACTCGTGGCGCTCGCCGTCAGTCGCCTCTTTCTGAACGATCGCGTTGAGCAGATCCGCCTGCGACTGGCCAGCGACCTTGAGCCGTTGTTGCTGTTCGTTTCGGACCGCACGCCCGTGATTGCGCCGGCGGCGGAATCCACCGAGTCGCCAAAACCGACCGAACCCGCCACGGCGTCTCGCGACGAACGGGATGTCGATTTACTGCTGATGCTGAACCTTCTCCTGTTCCTCGGCAGCGGCACGCCCGCGAGTCCGACTCCCGCCAATATTCCCAGCGAGGCGAAGCTAGCCGAGGCGCCCCCGGCGGTTCGGAACGGGAAGCACCCGCGCCCGGCAGCGGTTGGATCGTAAGCGCCAACGAACCACAGTCGCACAACACACCATCAGTCAAATAGCGGAGATCACCGGTGACAAATAACCGCTACGCACGCTCCAAGTCGGTCAGCGAACTTCCGAACGTCGTGCCGTGGGTTGAAACGCTGCTCATCCTGCTTTTCGTGACGCTGAGTTCCCAGGCGGGGACGATTTACCGGCTCAGTGCTCCGCTGATCGAGACCGATGGCAGCGAGAAGGTCACTTCGGGGAACGGCCCTCGCCCGTTCCAGGTTGAGATCACCGCCGCCGGGGAGGTTCAAGTCGGCAAGGCGCCGATCACGGAGGACAAACTGAAAGAGCGCCTGGCCGGGCTCGCGCTGGGAACTCCGGTAGTCGTGTCACCGGCCCCGACGACTCACTCCGAGGTCACCGTGAAGGTTCTCGGCCTGTGCAAGAAAGCCGGTCGCACGGCTTCGCTGCACGTTCGCGAATCGAAAGGCGGCGCCCAATGATGATCGCGATTCCGTGCTTGGGACTGGCCATCCTCGCCGGCGTGTCGGCACGGACCCGCCGGTCTTCTGTCCGCACTTACCTCAGCCTGGTACTGTTGCAGTTCGGCCTACTCGCGCTGGCCGGTACGTTCGGCCCGGTGCTCGATCCGACGCCGAGCAAGGCGGTCACGGTTGAGGCACCCACGTCGAGCGTAGTCGCCCCGAAGAACGAAGACCAGAATCGCCCATCGAGCGGGCGTCGGGATGGCGTCGTCAGCATCGCCCGGCAACTTGACGGCGAGTTGCCAAAGGCGAGCCAAAAAGCGCTGTTCCCAATCGCCGTGCCCGCGGCGGCGTCGCCGCTGATCCCCGTCGGCCCGGACGTTGGGAACAAGGTCGGGTTGATCGACCCGGTTGCCCCTGTCACCCCGGCCGACCCTGGCGCGGCCGGAACCCAGGGTCCGCTGAAGATAGCACCGGCGCCGCTGACGCAGCCCGGCATCTCAACGACCGCGGCCATCCCGTTACCGGGGTTCGGCAACAACAAGTCATTGTTCAACCCACCCAGCACAGACCGGGTGGTGTTCGTCCTCGACGTATCCGGGTCGATGCGCGGCCCACGCTACGACCGGGTTAAGGCCGAGATGCGCACGATTCTCACCGGACTCGAAGACGGCATCCAGTTCCAGGTGTTCGTCTTCGATACCAACGTGCGGGGCTACATCGGGTCCAGCAAGGGGCAAAAACCGGCCTTCATCCACAAGACGGATGAGGCCGTGAAGGACGCTCTGAAGCAGATTGATGCGATCGGCCCCGATGGTGGAACGAATCCCCAGCCCGCGATCCTCCAGGCGTTGGCCCTCAACCCGGTTGAAGTGTTCTTGCTATCGGATGGGGAATTCTCAATCGACATGGACAAGTTGAAGGAGGCGAACACGAAGAACGCGCCGATCCACGGCACACTGATCGGGGACCACCCGACCGCGCCCAAGACGAGCAAGATTTTCGAGATCGCGGGGACGTTCCACGGCCTTTTCAACTACTGCCAAATCTCGGAGAAGCCATGAACCGAATCATCCTGACAATCGCGGTCGCGGTCGCCTCATGTGGTCCGCTCATCGCGCAAGAGGCGAAGGAGGTGAAGATCAATTTCGGCGGCGCAAACGGCGCCCCGCAGCGAACCAGCGGCGACGACAAGTCGCTCGACGGCCTCACCCCGCTCAAGGACGGGACGGGTCCAGTGTTCACGCTCGGGCCGGGCGACCTCATCACCCTCGACGTCAACGGACCCCGCAAGCGCTTCCGCGGGAAAAACCTGGACGCAATCATCGATTCCGAACGGGAGTACAAGGAGAAAAAGAAGATCTTGTTCTTCTCGAAGACGATCATCAAGCACGAGCCGAAGGAAGATCCGTTCCGCGACGCGCCGGATCTCCAGATAGGTCAAGAGATCCAGGTGTACCTCGTCCTGAAGCCCCTCGACGGCGGCATGACAAAGGAACTCGTTCTTCCCAAGGACAAGTCGGTCAGTTACCGGCTCGGCAAGGATGGGCTTGTCTCCGCGGACGTGTCCGTCAAGTTAGTCGTCGATCCCGACAGCGTGGCCTGGAAGGATCGCAAACCGAACCCGAAGGAAGAACAATCGCTGGAGAATCGGCGGAAGGAAATCTCGAACATGCCGGATCGAAAAAAAGTGACTGCTCGCAAGGACGTGGTCGTGAAGAAGGGAGATGTTGGTACCCTGGAACTCAAGTTGACTGCGAGAA
The DNA here is from genome assembly GCA_000531095.1 of Gemmata massiliana. Classification (GTDB taxonomy): domain Bacteria; phylum Planctomycetota; class Planctomycetia; order Gemmatales; family Gemmataceae; genus Gemmata; species Gemmata massiliana. The sequence continues at coordinate 424,325 of HG799468.1, forward strand.
GAGATTGAGGCCGGCCCTGAATCTGGGGAACACAGTTACGTGGTCGTTATGTGAAAAACGCATGAAGCTGCGCAAGAGGGGTATCCCAGAGCGAATAATCATTAGTGCCGTGCCAAGTGGAATCTCCCTTATTGCCGGCACCCACAGGCCCCCTCGCCCTGCGGAGAGCCCCCCGTGCAGGACTACCTCGAAGCGTTGCTCCCTCGCGTTCCCGCTTTGTTGGAGTGTATTGATAACTGGACCGAGCTGAACCCCCGGAACCCGAAGCGGCCTGCCATCGCCCAGTATTTCAAGATGTGGTTGAACCGCGTCCACATCCCGCACTGTTTTCTGAGTGTGCCGAGCATCCGAGATAACCCGGATTTCCTGCTCCCGAAAGATCGGGCCGTGCTGGAGGGCTACATTAACGAACTGGAAGGCCTCGCGGAATTCTACCGGCGCGCGTGGATCACAGCCACTTGTGCCGCCGAAGGCTTCGCCGCCGAGCCGGACCTGCAACCCAGGATCGCGCTCACCCGCTGCGCGCCCCTACCGGGCCCGCGCTTGTCTGCAGACACGGAGCCGAAAACGTTCTTCGCCTCGCTCCGCGATCAACTCGGCAAGGTGCGCGATCGGGTCTGCGAGATGAACGAGGCGCGCGACGAGAAATTGTCCTCGAAGAACCCGGCGATCCGGGCCGACGCGATGGGCCTGTACCTGCCCGCGACGTACAGCTCGTTCTTCCGCTGGGGGGAGAATGGGAGCCAGAAGCTACTCCAAGCGTTTTATTTTGCGGTGTACGGCCTTCCCGTGCTGCGAGGAACGGTCGGCAGCGACCAGTTGAAGTTTAGTGAGGAGTGCCTCGTCCCGCACTTCGAGGAAGAGCAGTACCCCATGAACCTGCGCGAGCGGCTTTCAACCACTGATGCCGCTCGACCATTCGTGACGTGACTTATGCCAGACGCCGAACCCGCTCCCGACGACTCGCTCCGACAACTGGTTGGAGCGTGGCACTCAGTCCTGCCGCCTAACGCGGGCAAGCAACCACCAGTTGGGCGGCCCGTGAAGCCCGACGAGGTCCGGGACCGGCTCAGAGCCAAATTCGGCTGGGGAGAGGCCTCCGCCGAGCATGACGCCCCGTCTACATCACAAGATGCTGACAGCACGCTGGTGGGTATCCTCACCGACTGGGGGCTCACCGACCCGACGCACCCGGGGTACATAACTTCGTATAGCATACATTATACGAAGTTATACGACTCTCGACGCGCTGGCCGTTCACCCGCCCGACCACCTTGCTGCTGCGCGCGGCCGAAGCGGTGCGCCGATGGTGGCTGGGCCGCGCGGAAGTCGCGCCCGCTCCGGCAACCGCCGCGACGACCGCGACAACCGTCGGGTCGTGTGCCTGGACCGCAGTTGCCGTGCCAACCGTCGCGGCCTTCGATGACCAGCGGTGGGAGGAGTGCCGCCAGGCGGATCAGGAATTCTATCGCATCGCCCTCCTAGTGTTCGCCGGCCGGACGCGGGACGAAATCACTACCGCGCTTGAGCTCCCGCCCGAGCGGGTGGAGGCGACCGTCACCGCCCTCACCGCAGCCTGACGCGGCGGAGCCCACCAATGAGTTTGCCCAATGGCCTGAGCCTCCAGGACAGGCTCATATTCCGAAGTTGGCTGGTCCTTCCCTCGGAGAATCGCACCCGCGAGCGACTTCGGGAACTCTGCCAGGACGACGCCCAGGCCGAACGAATCTGGGCCGCCGTCGGCGAGTACCGCCCGCCGCCAGGGCCGGGCATTCGGATCGAGCGCCCGATCGCACGCGGGGCAACCGCCACCGTGTATCGTGCCGTGCGGGACGACGGGCGCGCTGTGGCGGTGAAACACCCCCTCCTCACAATCAATCCAGAGCAACTTGAGCGATTCCGGCGGGACGCGGCCGCGGTGCGCGAACTGGATCACCCGAACGTGGTTCGCCTGGAAGAGATTCGGGCGGACGCCCAACCTTACATTGTGATGGAGCTGGCCGACCGGTCGCTGGACGCCCTGCTCCGGGAGCGGCGCGACCAAGACCTGCTGACCGTCCCGCCGAAAGAGGCCGCCGCACTGGTCCGCGACTTGGCCGGCGGCGCCGCCTACATCCACGGCAAGTCCGTTTACCACCGCGACATCAAGCCGGGCAACATCCTCCTGTTCCATTCCAACGGCTCCCCTCCCTCCGATCCGCTGGCCACCACAGGGTATATTCCGAAGCTCGCAGACTTCGGGTGCGCGCGGTTCCCCGATTCGAAGCTCACCCTCCCGCTGGCGGTCCTTGGCACGCCCGCGTACATGGCGCCCGAACAGGCCGACGGGGACACCGAGCGCGTCGGCCCGGCCGCCGATGTGTACGCCCTTGGGGCGCTGCTGTACGAGATGCTTACGGGCCGCCCGCCGTTCGTCGGCGACGACGCGAAGCAGGTCCTCCGGCAAGTCCTGCGCGTCCGCCCCCAGCCGGTACGGCAGGCCAACCCGGACGTGCCGGTGGATCTGGAAACCGTCTGCATGCGGTGTTTGGAGAAATCGCCCGAGAACCGCTTCCGGACGGCCGACGAGTTGCGAGCCGAATTGGAACGATTCTGCGCCGGTCAGCGAATCCGCAGTCGCCCGCCGGGGCGGCCCGCTCGGATCGGGCGGTGGGTCGTAGAACACCCGCGCGACGCGTCCGCGATCGGGGCCATCGTGTTTCTGGTTGCGGTGTTGATCGCCGGCTTGGCGTGGGGGTGGCTGTACTACCTGGGTCTCAACGGGCAGTTGCGCGAGGAGATCGCCGAGAAAGAGGTGAACCAGTACACCTCTTCGCTCGCCCGCGCGGAAGTGGAGATCCTGGACAACCGCGACATCGACCTGGCTCGGCGGCTGCTCTCGGGCTGCCCGACGCGCCTCTGCGGGTGGGAGCATTCCCACCTCCGGCGCCGCATCGAGGGCGATGGCGAGGGGGTCAGCGTCCTCCCGAAAGACAGGCCACCCGACCCGACCCGCGGGATGTGGATGGCCGTCGCCTCGCCTGACGGAGAGATCATCGCGGCAGCCACGATCAACGAGGGCGTCCGGCTGTTCTCGACCGACGGCAACAGGCAGTTGGGCCAGCTGGCGACCCCGGCCATTTTCGGCCAGCCCCTGCCCGTCTACGGGATCGCGTTCAGCCCGGACGGAAAGACGCTGGCTGTCGCAACTCAGAGCCTCGGAGGGCCGGGCGGCCAGTTCGATCACATCGTGCAACTTTGGGAGGTGCCGTCGCGCGCCCTGGTCCGCACGCTCCGGGGGCACACGAGCAACGTCCACGGGCTGGCGTTCCGCCCCGACGGGCTGGCCCTCGCGAGTTGTGGTTACGACCGGACCGTGCGTTTGTGGGACCCTGCGACGGGTCAGAATCTCAAGGTCTTGGAAGGGCACACCGGCTGGGTGAACTCGGTTGCATACAATCCGAGCGGTACGGAACTCGTCTCGGTCGGGGCGGACGGGCAGGTGCGCGTGTGGAACGCCGAAGGCGGGTTGATTCACGCGCAGCCGAAGGCGCACGGGGCGCCGGCGACCGGGGTTGCGTTCGAGCCGACCGGTCACCTCTTTGCGACCTGCGGCATGGACGGCGCCGTTCGCATCTGGGACGCCCACACGCGGAAGTTGATCCGCACCCTCCTCGGCCACCTCGGGCCGGTGCTGGCGGTCGCCTTCACCCCGGACGGCAACCGCCTCGTGTCTGCCGGGTTCGACCGGACGCTCAAGGTGTGGGACTACGAGAACGGTCGGTTGTACCTCACCCTCCGCGGCCACGCCGACCTGATCTGGTCTGTCGATTTCGTCTCGCGCGGTCCGGCGACGGGGAGTCTCATCTCAACGGGATTCGACGCAACCGTGCGCGTGTGGCGCCCCGCCGAGCCGCCCGGAACGCCGCGCGCGCCGGTCGTCCGCGTGGGCGGAACCGCGAACCCGGAAGCCGGGCAGCTCGACCTGACCAATGACGTTGCGTTCACTCGCCCCGGCGACCGGTATGCGGTCAGTTGGTGGGATGGGCGGGTGACCATCCACGGCAAGGACGACCCGACTGGTCGGCAACTGCGCCGTGGTGAGGGCCCGGCGCACGACGGCCCGGTTTGGCGGCTCAGTTGGACCGGCGACGGATGCCGTCTGGCGACGGCGAGCTGGGACGGCACCGTTCGGGTGTGGAATCCGGCAACAGGTGAGTTGATGCGAGAGATACCGGCCGGCACTGGCGCGCATAGCGTCGCGTTTGCGCCTGACGGGCGACGGTTGGTGGTGGGGACAATCGACGGGAAAGCAACCGTCTGGGATGTCGAGGGCGGCGTGGTGCTCTTCGAATTGACCCGCCCACTCTCATACCTCACTTACTCGGCGGCGTGGTCGCCGGACGGCCGGTTCATTGCCACCGGTGGCTTCACCCCGGGCGTGTTCGTCTGGAACGGTGAGACCGGCGAACTCGTTACCGATCTTGGGCGGTTGTCGGCGCGCGAAGGCAAATTCCAGTCGAGCGTGTATCAGTTGGCATTCAGCGGCAACGGCGAGTGGCTTGCCGGGGTTTCCTGGGACAAGCAGGTTCTGGTGTGGCGGGTTCCGAAAGTTGGAGAGCAGTGGGTGCAATCGGCCGGGATCGGTGCCGGTCACACGGACTACGCTTGCACGCTGGCGTTCAGTCCGGACGGAGCGACGCTGGCCACGGGCGGTCTCGACAAGCGGATTCAATTCTGGAAGGTTCGCGCAGGCGGTCCGCTCGAACAGGTCGGCGGGTCGCGCGTGTGGGGCCAAGTCTGGGGTATAGCGTGGGATCCGACCTTGCGGCGGCTGCTGGTCGCCGACTGGGACCGCGGCGACGGGGTGAAGTCAATAGCCCCGCCGTGAGCCGGGTAGAGTGGCATTCTCGCCCGCTTACCTGGAGGTTCCCATGACCCGCGTGTTGTTCGCCTTAACCGCCGCGCTTGTTCTCGTCGCCCCGACTCAGGCCGCAAACAAGAAGGCAGTGGTGACGATCATTGCCGAACCGGCCGGTGTGAAGAACAAGGAATACCCGCACTCCGCGCTTCTCATCGAATACAGCGACGGGAAAAAGGAGTGGCTCGGGTTCATGCCGCCCCACACTGGTAAGGGCGGGCTGGTCGATCCATCCGACCGAACGGAGTGGGTCGGGTCGTACGTCCGGTTCGAACTGGATGAAGGGAAGGTTCGCGCTGCGCGTAAGGCGACGGTGGCGAAGTACGAGAAGCTGGAGTGGAAGGCCCTGACCTGCGACTGTGTCTCGTTCACGTCCGATTTCTGCCGTGAAACCGGCCTACTTCGCGTCACGGCACGACCGAACCTGATCCCCGCGAATTTGGTGACGAACTTGGCTTCGATGAACACCGATCTGAAGCCTCAGCACGTCTCGGAAGTGACCCGGAAGACCAAGCTGCCCTGGCGGTGATTGGTCCCATATCGGCGCTGTCACTAAAGGGTACCCGAATCGGAATGAGGTGTAGCCATGTTACAAAAAACCGTTGCGTTCGTGGCACTCGCGACTCTGTTCGGCGGGGTGCAGACCTTCGCTTCCGCCACCGAGCCGAAGCTGCGTGGTGGGGAGTGAATCGGCCTGTTTCCCGATAGTGCAAAGGTGGACGACCTCGAAAAAGACTTTCGCGAGAAAGTGGAAGCCTTCCTCAAAGCCGTCAAAGAGGTTCGCGCGACCGTGACGATTACCAGCACCCTCCGACCGAAGGAGCGGGCGTATCTCATGCACTGGGCGTGGATGATCACGAACAAAGATCAGGACCCCCAGAAGGCGCCCACGATGGACGGCGTCGCAATTAAGTGGTGGCACGGCGCAGAGGTGGCATCGAAAAAAGCCGCGCAAGCGATGGTCGATGCGTACGGGATTAAAAACCTTAAGGTGGCCCCGGCCCTTGCCGCGCGCCACACCGAAGGCAAGGGTATCGACATGAAGATTAATTGGAAGGGAACGCTGAAGATCAGAACCAAAGATGGCAGGGAAGTCACAATCGCGGACGGCTCACGCGATAGCACAAACGGGAAGTTAATTGAAGTGGGTGGCACATACGGCGTGATTCACTTCACGAAAGTCAAAAAGGACAAAGTCCTCTAGTCCACCGATGGAAAGTAGCGCCGTCAAGTAGTCGAGCAGCTCCGCCCTGTCCACAAACGGTTGCAACCTGGACTGTAGCCTAACTGTAGCCAAAGGGTCGGACGCAGGCGGAAATCTCGGACGTGAGCGGAAGCTGACACTCTCGGAATTACCACAAATTCAAGCATTCTGAACGTGAGCGGACGTCGGTGGACATCCACTCGGACTGATTGACATTGTGGGGGTCACTGGTTCAAGTCCAGTAACGCGCACTCAACAAACCGGCCGCAAACCCAACGGAAACAAGGGTTTGCGACCGGTTCTTTTTTGCCCTGCCTTTCCCGCCCCGTTTGTCACCGGCTTGTTTGTCACCTGGCTTGTCACCGATTTCAGCTCATTGCACTGTGGCCCTCGGTTCGGGTCCTGCAACCGCGCGTGAAAAAGGTGCTTCGCGGACGCTGCCCGGCCGCGTGAGTTACCCAAGCGGGGACAGGATCAACGGGAGGTATGCGCGGCAAGCCCGTTGACAGCGATATATCCGTTGGGTACCCTCAAATTACTGCCTGCGATGGGTGGGCTGAGGCGGTGGTGTCGGAAGTCCGAAGCGGTGGCGGTGACTTCAATCACTGCTACTGAGGAATTTTACTTTTCAAAACCACTTGCTGGGAGTTGGGCTCGGCGACTCGCAAGGGTGTGCCGAGCCCACTTTTTTCACCCATATGACTGGTCACCACACAGGGCGCAGAGGCGATGGACCTCCAAACAATCCGCAACGCGATTGAGGAAGAGGCCACCAAACTCATCCAACGCCACCAGCGATACGCGGCTGATTTACACGCCCACTTGGATCGATGGGAAGCGAGATCCGGCCAGCACAGGCCAAAAACGATCATGTGCCCCGAGTATTGGAACAGCGATCCGGGATTCAACCCATATCACGTCCGGAAGCACGCAACAAAGATTGCCAGAATCATCCGCCGATCGATTTGTCAAGGCATTTACAAACCGAGGCCGGCCGCGCGGTTTGGCGTGCCGAAGGACGGCGGCGGCACACGCGAGGTGGCCGCGTTTCAGGTGGCCGACCAAGCGATCGCCCGGACACTCTACAAGCGACTCATGGACAAGGGCGAGGGGCGGTTTAGTTCCCGCTGCTTCGCCTACCGAACCGATCTGACGGTCCACGATGCTGTGCTGCACATCGCCTCCAGTTTGGCGGGAAGAAAGCGAGTGTTCGTTGCCGAGTACGATTTCAAGAACTATTTTGGGTCGATCTCCCACCGACACATTCAGCGGGTTCTTGCGGACAGGCGGTTTTACATTACCGATCGCGAGCGAGCGATCCTGTGGGCATTCACGCAAAGCAGCACCTATCCTGCGAATGCCTATTCCTTGGTCCAAAACAGTGACCGCGAGTGCGGCATTCCGCAAGGTGTATCCACGTCGCTGTTTTTGGCAAACCTGGCGGCCTATCCCCTCGATCGCGCGCTCGAAGGGCTTAGAGTCGATTTCGCGAGGTATGCGGATGACACGGTAATTTGGTCGGATAGTTACGGCGAGGTCTGCGACGCCGTGAGGTGCCTCATCGAGGCGGCCAAACAAATGGACGTCGAGTTCAACGTAAAGAAGTCAGACGGCGTTCGGGTCATCGTGGATCCCGGTGCGAGAGCCGAATTCGAGTCGGGCAATCACGTCGAGTTTGTGGGGTATCGTGTGGGGTTCGATTCCATTGGAATTCGGGAGCGTACCGTTCGGAAGATCAAAGAATGGCTCTCTTATCTGATATACGCGAACCTCCTGCAGCAGCCGAGGCGGAATAATTGCCTGTTGCAAGAGACACAGGGTGTGGACAGAGACTACCTGGTTATGATCTCCCAGATTCGACGATACTTGTACGGAAACGTTACAGAAGCCATGCTTACCCGCTACGCGGCGGGCGATTTTCCGGAAATGAGCTACCGCGGGTTGATGAGTTTCTACCCCATCGTCGATGACACGGATCAACTGAGATCGCTCGACGGCTGGCTGGCGCAGACAATACATCATTGTTTGCGCGAGCGCACAAACCTTTACCAAGCTGCGGGCAACGCTCAACTTCCTCCTCCCCACACCTGCACTCTGGAGCAATTGGTCCACAACGTTCCTCCGGTAATCCGGATTCCGAGCTTTATCCGGATTGCCGCACATTTGCGTAATGCCGCTGCCGCTGTGGGGCCGAACGTCGTCGCCAACCCTCTGGCACCGTCCTCGTAATAACATCTATTCGCCGCTGTTCGATCGCGCAGATTGAATTATGAGTCTCAGTGCCACTCTCCTCCGACCTGACGTGAAGCGTCGACTCGCGTCCGTCATCCGTTTGCCCGACCCGATCGAAACCTTCTACGGTGAGGTTCGTGTCGCTCCACGCACGGGTCTCGATACGCTGATCGGCACCGCCTTCGATTACCTGATGAGATTCCGCCTCGAGCGGTTGAACCCGGGATGCAGCAGTGGACCCTGGGTCGCAGAGGCCGCGGCTCCCGCCCTTCAACGCAGATTCGTTCCTGCGCGACGAGGAATAAGCACAAAGTCGCCGACCGCGGTTGAAACCGTCGCCATTGCTGTTGAGCGATGTCGACAGCAACAGCGGCGATACCTCAGTTCAGGCGAGGTAACAACGGAACTTCTTGCTTCCGTTTTTGAGATTGCGCAGGTGGATCACTTCGTTCGGAGTCACTCAGATACGATCTGTCTGGTGCAGTCCGAATCGGCGCAAAGCGAGTTGGCCGCGCTTTACGACGCGATCCCGACTCGGTATTTTGTGGCGCGCCGTGAGTGCCTGCTGAATCCGACGTTTGGGTCCGGATCGACGCTGGTCGGCGGAGCCGATGCCGACATGCTGCTGGATCAGACTTTGATCGAGATCAAAGTGACGACCGCCCGACAGGTGACCGCACCCGTCTTTCAGCAACTCATCGCCTACGTCGCGTTGGCTGAGATCGGCGGTGTAGATAGGCAACCTGAAACTCAACCCATCGAGTCCATCGGTGTGTACTCCGCTCGCCACGGGTGCTACCACGCTTGGCACGTCGAGGACATCGTTCCGCACCACGACTTGGTGCAGCTCGCGTCCTGGTTCCTGATCCACGCCGGAACGCCTGATGCCGAATCTCGTTGATGGCTTCGGACGACTGCGGCGTCATCGTCGGCTCTCACGTGCGCACTGCTGCGGGCGGAATGCCGCAAGCTCGTAACCAGCCGGAACCACATTATCGAAATGGTCAGTTGTTGTCACACTCACCTACCGCCACCGCGGGTCACCGGGTACGCTCACATCACTCAGATAATCACGCAACCATAGCAACACCGCTGACAGTAGCGCCCAAAACTGCGGCTTACATGAACTTCTGTTCCTCATTCTAGCAGATCGCCGGTATACTTTCCCCGGCGGTATCGCAAAGTGCTTTCCGAGAGCTCCCATGAGCGACGCTTCTTCTCAATCGGACCACGTGTGCCTGTGGACCTTCACCATGACAGAAGCGTGGGCATGGAAGCGAGACGCAAAGGAATTGGCGAGCCACCGGTCCGCGAGCCCGTGGGATGACGTTGCGCGGCGGCCGAGTCATGCGGACAAGCGCCGGGCGTGGCGGCGGGAACTGCTGGGAAATGAAATCCGGGCCGTTCTACGCCCCGGGGCAACCGAGCAGGAATTACAAGCGGCCGCCGAACGCATGCTCAACTTGGCTGCGTGATAGTGATGATGTCGCGCCAAGAGCAGTGAATTCCTGCAACCAAAGGAAATACCAGCAGTGCGGTTCGGCATTCACCGGGCAAAGGACGAGTAGGAACGGGGCCGAGAACAGCTCGCTGTATCGGAGCGTGGAGACCGGAAGATCGAACGGAATGGCCTCGGACTCATCGATGGGCTTGGTGGTTCCCTTGATTTGGAACAGGAGCGTGTCGCCGGTTGGGCGTCCGGCACGAAAAAGTTCGACCTGCATGTCGATGCCGTAGTCGCGCCCGCCCGGTTCGCGGTGCTCCCAACTCCTCGGCATCAGGAGAGGGACGATCCGCCGAGCAGCCGTGTCGGTTTCGTGAGCTTCGGGCCGAATCGCGCTGTCCTTGGCCATCGACGTCACTCCCACGCAGTTTGAGCACAACAAAACAATCATAACCAACGAATCGATGCGTGGCGATCAGCGTTGAGGCTGCACGCCGCTGGCGCATTTTCATGCACCTCAACTGGCGGCCTTCCAATGGTGAACTTCGGAAGGGGCAGCTAAAATGGCAGAGCCTCAATCGATCGCGGGAATATCGACCCCCAGAGTCAAGGTGCGCCCGTGAGCAACGCAAAAGAACCAGCTAATCCGGAAGATTTCGCGCGGATGTTCGCCGAATTCCAGATGACCTACGGGAACGAGTTGAAGGCAAAAGTGTCGCGGCTCGATCAACTCATCGGGCGCAGCCACTGGCTATCTGTCGGCACCTACAAGGAGAACCTTGTCCGGTCGGTACTCGCCAACAAATTACCGAAGCAGTTCGAGATCAGCACCGGATTTGTCATGGCGCAGATCAGCGGAGCTAAGGTGCTCTCACGGCAAATCGATCTGCTCATATGGGACGCACACAATCACGTTCCGTTCTTCCGTGACGGCGATTTCGTCATCATCGCTCCGGAGGCACTGATGGCGGCGATCGAAGTGAAGTCCACGCTCACATCGAAGGAGCTAAAGAAGTCACTCACGAACCTGGATTCGTTGATGAAGTTCCTTCCGATCTATAGGCGCAACCAATCCATCCACCGTTCCATCTTCGCATTCGGTAAGGGTAAGAAGTTCGCATTTCCGAGGTCCATATTCAATGGTTTGAGCCGTCACTATCAAGGATGCAACGACCCTTCGTTCGCCGACCGCGTGCGCCTGACCACCGACTACGATCGATGGTCCCTGCCTTGGATCGATAACGTCGCCGTTCTCGATACGGGCGTCGTTAATTGCAATCTTTGGTACGTCAACAAGAAGTCCATCCCCGCCTACCTGGCCTTATCGGCCCTTCCCGGCCAGGACAAACTCGACGCCTATGGCTTACTTGAGCGAAGCCTGCTCATGGATCTTGTCGGCGGAAGCAACAAGACGTTAGCAAGGTATAACTACCCTGGATTCACCAACGCCCTGTTCGCCAATTCTGGTTCACCGCTAAAGTCGGATCGATTCATCATCTTTCCAGATGAAGATGTGACCCAGATGTGGAATCTCGAAGGAGAAGCGAATACCGAGTGGATCAACGCTGTTTATCACCCGCCAGCCGCACCGACGAACGAGGAAGACGAAGAAGAAGATGAAGATGCCGCAGAGTAGATAGGGTCGGCTCATCACTGCCCCTATCCTTACCGTCGCAGGTACGAAACTTTTCCCAAGTGACGCGGCAGAGCCACTCTCCACAGCCTTACAGCAGAGAAGAGGACAACCGACCTTGCGCCCTCGGCCAGTTCGCGCTGAACTGGGTACAGGAGGTGCGTGATGGAATGCTACTGCTGCAAGCGTCGGAACGTGTTGCCGATGAACTGCAACTGTCTGCGCATGACTTGTCGCGAGTGCCTGAAGTGTTCCAGATACTGCGAATGCGAACCGAAGTCGAGGCTGCCGAGCTGCCGACCGAGAGTCGCGTCGCCTCAAGGCTGACCGTCCTCGGGTCGAACCCGCGCCAAACGGTGCCGCACGAATCCACAACGAGATACTTCCCGGGATCGTTTCTCAGCGCACTCTCCGACCACATCGATGAGTACGTCAAAGTTCGCGACGCCGACAAACACCCGACCGTCCCGGACCGACTGCGAATGCGCAATCTGCCGCAGACCGCGGACTTCGACGCGTTACGTGCTCTCATCGAGGCCGCGTGGGAGGCGGCGTGGGACGAACTCGCGTGCAGTTTTGCACTGCTGCACCCGTGCGACGCCGTCGGCATGTACCACGAGCGGTACAACATGGCCGTGTGCCTCTGGTACGGTCCGCTCGCCTTCGACGGAAGATACGGTCTCGTTATCAACGGCGATACGCTCGAATATCGCGATGACATACCTGAAATCGAATCCCTTGAGAAGTGCGGTGGCGGACGGAGCTACGAGGAACAATTGAGGCACGTGGAAACGGACGGCAGTTTCCTGAGCCTTCGCCCCCTCGGGAGTCCAAAATGGCGGGCGTGGTTCCTCGACACGTGGCAGGATCGTGTCGCGATTCACGACGTCATGGTGAAGTGCGGCGTGAAGTCCAAGGGCCACCTCGCCGAGGACTTCCACGAGTTGCGATACGTGTTCGACGCAGACGTCTCTCACATGAGCATCGAAGAATTCGTCAACCGCCTCGACGCCAAGCACAGTTTCATGGTCGCGGCATTTCGTGCGGCCCACGCCGGTGCCCTGCGACCGGGCTTCGCCCCGCGCCGGGTGGCGAGTCGTCCTCCGGATCTGGACGCCATGATGGAAATGGTCACCCGGTTGAAGAACGAGAACGTGCAATGGAAGGAGATCAAAGAACAGGTCGAGAAGATGTTCCGCTATCGCTTCGACTCGGAGGACGCACTCCGCAAGAGTTTCGAGCGGTGGCTGAAGGGACAAAACACCGCCGAGTGAGTAAAGACGGATTCTAGCGTTTGATGCTGATCGTCACCCCATCCGGCCCCGGCAGAAGATCGACGCGCTGCCGGGTGGGGTTGCAAATCTCCGGGTTGTCGTCACAAATTTGTCGCGCCAGTTCGAAATCATCGTCGAAACAAAAACGTACTGGGTTGATTGCCTCACCTGTCGCGAGTTGAATCGCTCGACGGCTTCGGCGTCCATGTCCATGACGGTCGCGTGGTACGGCTCCATGTGCCGGTACATCGCGGGATCGAGCATCACGATGATGTACTCGCTATTCAGTGGGAACGCGAACTCCAGCCCGAACGCAGGCGGCACCTTCACTTCGTGCTCGTTGCCTGCGGGGGTGCGGTGCCAGACGAGCGGTTCGTCTGACGTGTAGAACTTCTTGCCGCTCGTATTGCGGCCGAAGATCCAAATGAGCTTGAAGAATTTCTCGGCGGTCGGGAACACGATGTCTTTGTCAAACATGATGTTCGCGTGGAGCGCCTGATCGTACCCGTCGCTCTTTCGGAGCTTCGGCAGTGGTACGTTCGGGTAATGGGCCTTGTAGAACTCTTCGACCTGCGCGTGCGTAAACTTCGAGTCGGCTTCGACGAAGATGTTCCGAGCGCCTTTCGTGCGTAACCACTGCATCGTAAGATGCTGGGAAAGGTAGCTCACGGTGTCGTTGCTGACCTTTCCCGTCTTCAACTCCGCAAAGCAGTCGTCGAGTACCTTGCGGTACCGTTGCTCGATCTTCGAGAACTCCCTTTCTACCCACTGAACGCTGTCGTTCGGATCACTGAGGGCGCTCTCGTGTTGGTCGTAGAACCGCGGCAACTGCGCCGAGTCGCTTACCGGTGCCCGCTTCGGCTTCTTGTAGAGCTTGTTGAAACGAAAGAACTGCCCCTCCGGGTCTGCGAACTCCCGAAGGTAGCATTGCGGAACTGTGTGCTGTTTAATCGTTTCTTGCTCAGTGTTTTCAGCCATGCTGTGCGCTCCGGTACGTTGATTGTAAGACCGAAGCAGGAGGGAGAGGGTTCGCGCAAAGCAGCGATGAGAGCGGCACTCCCCATCGCATCCATGATCACCCGCAGCCAGCAAGTGGTCGCCGTCGGTGGAGATGCCCTCGGAGTGTTTGCCAGTAGCCGCCGGGCGCAGCGAAGGCGCACCACCGCTTCGGCTCAGGAATCAGGCTCAAAGGATGCCCGCTAAAAACCTCTGCCAAACGCACCCGCGCCGCACCGCCGCCCCTGCGGTGGCCGGGCCGCATTTTACGCGCTTCGCGCATGCGGCCCTTACACCACCGCGATGGCGACGGATGACGGCGACGGGGATGCAGCGAAGGCAGTGGCAAGATTGCCTGACGGCAGAATGACAGAACGAAATCAGCCCCGGCGCGCAAAAGCGTGACCGGGGCTTTTTGTCGTTTCTGGCGCCTACCGACCTTGCGCGATTTCTCGCCTCGCGCTGAACTGAAGACGGAGGTGCGTCATGGAATGCTTCTGCTGCCGTCGTCGAAATGTTCTCCCGCTCAACTGCAACTGCGAGCGCGTAACATGCCGGGAGTGTTTGAAGTGCTCCCGGCACTGTGAGTGCGGTAAGAAAGCGCGACTGCCGAGATGCGCGCGACCACGGCCTCAAACGAAGATGGCCGCATCGTAAGTCAACGTCGCGTTCGGGCTGCTCCTTCTGACCTGTGCGATGCTAAACCGCATCACGTCGCCGCGCGTGCCCGCCACCTGAGACTTCCCGCCGAGGTTGTTCAATCTTGCCTGCTCGTAAGTCGCGCGGAGCAGGTTCTGATCGATGTCCCCTTTCGGGATGTGCTCCAGTTCGGACCGAACCAGTTCCCGCATTTGTTCCCTGTCCATCGCCAGCCCTCCCGTTTGGTACGAGGGAATCCCGCACCCAATCGGTGAGTGTTGCAAAGCATCATGTCCGGAGCGATGTCAGTTGTCGGCTCAGTACGTTCCGGCCAACAGCATGTCGGGGAGTGATGGCACCGGCACCATCAGACCGGCTTCGTTCTCGATGAAGTGCTGACAGAGCGAAACGATTTTGTCGCCGCCACCGAGGCGAACATTTTGCCGCACGATCTCCGTGCGCCCCGTGCGCGCCCCTTGAGTGAATCCCGAACTGGAGAGCAGGACGCCGCCGGACGCTCCCTGACGCACGACAACCTCGAAGAGATCAGATACGATGTCGAGCCCCGGACGAGACCCCTGTACCCAGTGCTTCACTTCGACGAGATAGACGCGCGGTTCTCCCTGTTCAGTAAACCTGAGTTCCAGATCGAACCCACCATCTTTCGCGGGGCGGGTCAGGCGCGTCTCAAAACCCAGCCCCTCAAACACTTCCCGCAGGACACGCTCCAGATCGCGCCATTCGACCTCTTGAAGCAGTGCCGGGTTGCGCGCCACCTGGCACGCAATGCTGCGCATGGTCGTCCGGATAATCAGCTCCAGCCCGGCCGAAGTCGGTGGCGGTTCGGGCGGCTGTTCCGGCTGTTGCGCCTCGCTTAAATATCGCTTCAGCCGCGGCATCCCCGAGCCCGAGTAGGTGATGCGGCCGTCGGCTTCCAGCTCGGCCATCCGTTCCGCAGTAAACCGCCAACTCCGGCCTTCAGGGGGTAAGTGCCCGCGCCACTCGTACTGCAAATTCGGGCGGACGACGGGGGACGTCATGTCCGTGAACAAATAGGGACCGCGCGGGTCGTTGTCGGGATTGTGGTAGCGGAACGAAGGATCTTGTATCTGGCTCACGTGGTGTTCCTCAAACGGAAGATGGATACCCAAGATACCCGCACCCACCCCGCTTGCAATGTTGGCCCAAGCCGCCGGAAGAAAAGCCAGCACAGAGCCGATGCGGCCAGAGGCGTAACTCCCTCTGAATGTGTTCGTTATTCACGGGGCGTCCCCAAGCCGAGCACACCAATCGCGCGACCTTCAACCCCGACTTCTTCATTAAGGTGGGGAACCGCATTTACGTCGAAATCAAGGACGACGCGCAGATCAAAGAGCCCTCCGACGAGAACCGCAAGAAGTGCGAATTCGCGCGCGAGCACTTCAACCGGCTGAACGAGGAGCAGCAGGAAGTGGTCTACCAGATCAACTTCCTGTCGCCGCAGGATTACGGCGCGTTCTTTCAGAAGCTGCGTGAGGGGAAGCTCGACGGCTACCAGTCGCACCTCGATGCGGCGCTCGTGTCGTGAGGATCAGCCGACCGAAGTGAGGGCCGCGACCGTGGGTGAATTTCCCTGAAAAATCGGGTACCGGCTGGTATGGAACGGTACAGAATCCGGTACAGAACCCATTGAAACCCATAGCAAATCGCGCTAATCTGTAAGAGGTCACGGTGTATATCGGGAACCCGGACCGCGAGCAAAATACTCACGATTTGCAAGTGTTTTTAGCGAGATCGGCTCGGTTCACGCACCGACCTGTCGATCCGGCACTCTAAAATTTGCAAAGCTGCGGAGTAGACTCGGGTAACGAAATTGTAGAACCGGTCCATGGTGCTCCTGTCACGCGGCTGTCCGGACTTCGGCACGCTATTTTGGAATCAAACGCGATATAAGGGTTATCCACGTACATTTGGTCGCGCTGCGTAGTTATCCCCGCACACTTGGTCGCGCCCGTTACGTACACTTGGTCGCACCCGTCCGTCCGTTTCCGCGGCGTCCCAACGTACACTTGGTCGCACAAACCTATATACACCTATACTTCTACCGATAGTTGGTCGCCTGTTTCTGTGGATTACGGGGATAACTATTACGCCCGGGCACCTCGCGTCTGAATTGGCTTGCAGGTGACGGAGACGAGGGACCGGAGACAACCCCATCACATTCTCGCAGAAAGCACCCGCCCAAACGCGAACCCAAGTCAGTGGCTACCAACCCAGCGGCCCACACCTTCACGCTTCGACGGCCTATTTCTGTGCGATTTTGAGCCATCCCGCTTGGGTAACTCAACCGATCTGGAGCCGGTCCGGCTTAGCGGTCACGGGCGGCGGACTGTGCTCAAGGGTCACGCCCTTCTCGTCCGCGGAGAGTCGCGCCTGCGGGTACACGGCCTGAACCTGCCGGAGCGTCTCGAGGAACCGGCGCCGGAAGTCACGGATCCGCGCGTACCCCTGACCGAACTGGTCGTACACCCCGGTCCAGGGGATGAACTGGGGTTTGCCCACCTGCACGCGGTGCAGGCGCTGTGCCAGCCACGTGTACACGTCCAGGGCCAGGGCCGAACCGGACAGCGCGCCCACGGCCCGACGGTCGAGCGGGACCGCGTGCCGCTCCAGACTCGCGAAGTACTCGGCGCTGAGGCGCACGGTCGAGGGCCAGAGCATGCGCTGGCCCGGCTCGGTCGGGTACCACAGGTCGAACGCGCTGACGATCTGGGTGTTGAACTGCACGGCCCGGCCGCCCTCCACCATGCCCATACGCACCGTGGCCGCGGCTAACCG
This sequence comes from Gemmata massiliana, assembly GCA_000531095.1. Classification (GTDB taxonomy): domain Bacteria; phylum Planctomycetota; class Planctomycetia; order Gemmatales; family Gemmataceae; genus Gemmata; species Gemmata massiliana. The sequence continues at coordinate 441,464 of HG799468.1, forward strand.
GGACAACTGGTCCTTGAGGTGCCGCAAGTGCGGGCCGCTGACCGCGATCCCCAGGGCCCGGGCGAACGCGGTCATCGAGTCCTCCACGTCCACCACGGGCGAACCCGTACGGATTGCCTCGGTGGCCAGGTGGATGAGCACGAGCCGGGGCTTCTCCCCGTACGGGAGCCCGAGCCGGACGAAGTCCCCGGTCGCGGGATCGTATGCCGACCCGGCCTCGATCCGGAGCGTCGCCAGGCCCTGCTTGCGCTCCCACTCGCGCACCTCGTCGCCCGGATTGCCGTACGGGATCCCGCACTGGCACTGGACCGTGTGCAGGAAGTCAATGCGCTCGGGGCGGGCGCTCATGATCGCACTCGCGGCGTCCAGGCGCTTGCGCTGGGTCCGGGTCAGGTGCAGGCCGTCGGTGAGCGCGCCCATGACCGCTACGGGATGTACCCGTGGGACCGGAGCCACGGCTCCAGGGCCTCTTCCAGGAACTCCTGGACCGAGTTCGGAACCTCGCCATCGAGCTGGCGCGTGAGGCTCGCGCGTTTGAGTGCGGCCACGTAGTCGGCCCGGATCCGGGTCGTGAGCGGGGCCCGCACCGGGGGCGCCACCGCGCGCTCGGCCAGGAGCGCCGGGCGCGCGGTGGCGCCCCCGAACACGAACTCCTTCTCGACTCGCGGGTCGTTCGCCGAGTTTGACTTTAATCCTTCGATCAGTGGACGGCGCTCGCTCATCCCCACCTCCTCTTCGCTTCGTGTTGCGTCATTTCAACCGATTTATTTCGGCGCTTCTTCTGGGCTGCGGCGTGGGGCAGCACCTCGCGAAACAGGGCCTCCATCTCGGCGGCCGCCTCGCGCCCCCGGGTGCCCATGCGCCACACCACGGTCCCCTGGCCCGGGGCGTCCGCATAAATCTGCTTGAGCGTGAGCGCCGTCCGGGCCAGCGGGAGTTCGAGGGCCGCGGCCGCGTCCTTCATGTCCTGGGTGAGCCGGTACCGCTTGCCCACCATCGAGAGCACGATCACCGCGTCCGGCTTGCCCTGGCGGATGTCCTGGGACTGGCGCAGCACGGTGGTGGCTTGAGCCAGGGCCCGGACCTCGAGCATGGACGCCTTGCACGGGACCAGCGCGAGGTCGGCCCGCAACAGCAGCGCGCGGCTCGTCTCGGTGTTGCTCCCGGGCCCGTCGGCGACCACGAAGTCGGCCTCCTGGGCCAGTTGGGGCATGGCGTCGAGGATCGCGGTCGGGTCCGCGAGCCGGACCGTGCGGATCCCGGGCGCGGCCTCGGCGGCCCATTCGCTCGAGGACTCCTGGGCGTCGCAGTCGGCGAGCACGACCGAGTGCCCCTGCTCGGCCAGCCAGGCCGCCAGGTGCACCGAGATCGACGTCTTGCCGACCCCGCCCTTGGAGTTCGCGAGGACAATAATCATGGGCCCGACCGTAGCGCCACTTGAAACGGTTGGCAAGCAATATGTGCGTCCCGCCGGCAGGCCGTCGCACCACCGGTACAGCCTGCCAGCCGGCTTGCATGCCGGCAAGCCAGCTTGCCGGCATGCAAGCCGGCCGTCCGACCGAGCATCCTGCCAACTTGCGGTCCGGTTAGCCGGTTGCTCGGCCGTTCGGGCAGCACGCTGGCGGGGTGGTCGGCCTGCCTTCCGTTCGGTCGGCCAGTTGGACGGCAGCCCCGAAGGCGTGCCGACCTACCGGCACGCCCGCAAGCCGGTTTGTCGGCACGCTGGCCGGCTTTCCGACCGGTCGCCCGGCCATGATACCGACAGGCCAGGCGGCTTTCACGGTGCAAGTCGGCCGATGCGGTGCATCGGGAAGATGCCTGCTGGCCGGAACAACTTCGTGTCGCGAGAAGTCGGGAGTCATTCAGACGACTGACTCATTAATTCCGGTACCGGCGGACCGCTTGCGAACACGATCAGAAAGGGCGATACTGACCGGGTTCCCGGAGGGCACTCCCGAACCCCGATACGCGGCCGATGAAGTCACAACTCACGATCGACGCGGTCCTGGCCTGGTGCGACGCGTTCCGGGACCGGCGCGGGCGCTGGCCCCGAATCAGCGACGGCCCGGTCCCCGGGGCCGACCTGACCTGGTGCGCCCTGAACCTGGCCCTGGCCCGCGGGTACCGGGGCCTGCCCGGGGGGCACTCCCTGGCCGCGCTCCTGCGGGACCGCCGGGGCGCACGCCACAGGACGTACCCGCCGCGCCTGACGCTCGCCCAGATCCTGTCCTGGGCCGACGCGCACCACGCGCGCACCGGGGACTGGCCCGGGCACGACTCCGGGCCGATCCCGGGCGCCAACGGGGAGACGTGGCTCGCGGTCGAGACCGCACTGCGGGCCGGGAGCCGGGGGCTCCGGGGCGGGTCCTCACTGGCCCGACTGCTCACCGCCCGGCGCGGGGCACGTAACCATCTGGACCTGCCCGCGCTGACGGCGCAACAGATCCTGAGGTGGGCCGACGCGCACCACCGGCGCACGGGCGCGTGGCCGGCGATCGGGAGCGGCCCGGTCGCGGGCGCCCCGGGCGAGTCGTGGCACGCGGTGGACGCGGCCCTGTTGATGGGTCACCGCGGGCTCCCCCGGGGCGGGTCCCTAGCCCGACTCTTGGCCAAGCACCGGGGCGTGCGCAACCCCGCGGCCCCGCCCGCG
>HG799468.1:444420-470105 GCA_000531095.1 Gemmata massiliana
TTCGCTGGCCCGGTTCCTGGCCCGGCACCGGGGCAAGCGGAACCCGGCCGCGCTCCCGCGCCTGACGCTCACTCGGATCCGGGGTTGGGCCCGGGACCACCACGCGCGCACCGGCGCGTGGCCGACGCGGGGCTCGGGCGCGATCCCGGGGACCGCGGGGGAGACGTGGCACGCGGTGGCCAAGGCCCTGGAGCGGGGCCGGCGCGGGTTACCCGCCGGGCTCACCCTGGCTCGCACGATCCGCCGGATCGCGACCCGGCCTTTACCACGTCCTGCGGGCGACCCAAACGTGGCCGCCCGCGGGACGAGCGGCTAGAGCCGGTCGTCGTCGTACACGATCACGTATCGGGTTCCGGGCGGGACGTTGCGCACCTCGCGTACCGCCCCGTCCCCCACCTCGATGACGATCGGGGCCGCCGCGCTCGGGTCCGCCGGGCCCCGGTCCGCTTCGACGAGCGCCCCGCGCACCCGCCCGAGGTGCGAGCCCAACCGCGTCGTCAGGTCCGAGAAACTGCACGTCGAGCTCAGCCGGTGCGCCTCCGCGAGCAGATCCAGGCCCTCGCGGAGGACCCCGACCAGTTGGGGTGCGGCCGTCATGGCCCATAGCGACGCGAGCGTCGCGGGCACCGGGTCGTCGTCCTCCGGGAGCCAGAACGGGCGGCTGGTCACGAGCACGTGCCCGTTGGCGTCACAGATGAAGCCCCGGTCCTCGGTGCCGTCGCGGTCGAAGTGCAGGGTCCAGGGGGTGTCGAGCGTGTCGTCGGTCATAGTCGGGTTCCTTTCGGTGTGAGCCGGCCCCACCGCGGGGCCGATGGGGAGCGCCCGAGGTGCCGGCCCGAGTGACCCGTCCAGCGAAACCGGGAGGGTCCGCGGAGCGGAAACCCGGTTGGCAGCTTGACGGGCACGCCCGGTGCCTCAGCCTCCCCGCAATCGGCCTTGTGTGGGACCGGCACCCGAGAGCCGGCCCCGACCGTGTCGGCTCAGGTTCACCCCTCGTGCTGCGCTGTTTGGGGCACCGAACTCGCGTCCAGGAACGCGCGCATGCGCCCGATCCGGTCCCGGTGTTCGTCCATGAGGCGGCTCACCTCGTCCCAGTCCACCTCGCGCGTTCGCCAGGCGTCGTCCTCTTTTGGGATCTCGGTGCGCAGGGCCGCGATGTCCTCGGGCGTCCGCTCGGGCACCGGCGGGTGCCGGGCGACGAGAAAGGCACGCGCCTCGTCGAGGGGTGCGACGCTGAGACGGTTGTGGAGGCGGTCCAGAACGAGACCGTGCCTGGCGGGCGTGTCAGGGGAGCCCAGATCCCGGTCGGCGAGGAGCGGGGCCACGGCCCGGTGCCGCTGGAACGCGCGAAACGGCCAGCCGTGGCCCGTGCCCGTGTTCCGCCCGTCCGTATGGACCACGCCGTCCTCATCGGCACTGCCGTAGAACCCCACGAACCGGGCGGGCCCCGAGTACCCGAGGGCCTCGGCCAACTCGGGGGGCACCGGGAGTTCGAGAGGCGTTCCGGGGAGGGTGTCGTGGGGAGTGGGATCGGTCATGCGGGCTCACGGTAACGGTTCTCCGGCGACCGGTAGCACGCGGCACCCGGGTTGTCTACCGCTCCGTTCCGCGCACCGTTGACCGAAAGCGGCCGGCCAGCTTACGAGCCAGCCGGCTGGCCGGCCAGCTTGCCGGCGGTCCGACATGCCGGCCGGCCGGTCGAGCCCCCAACCGTCCCAACGGTGGCGACTCGGCCCGCAACGGCTCGAGCGCCCGCGGCGATTCGTACCGCGCGTGACACGCGGCACAACATCCCGCGTCGACCAAACGGGCCACCGTTGAAATCTTTGGCCCGCGCGACCAGGGGCCGCAAAAAGAGGTGAAAAGCGGCGCGTCGGGTACGCCGTTCGCGTGCGGCGTCCTGCGGTGGGCGGCCCAAAAATGGGCCGCCCGGTTCGTTACCAACGCGCGCGATACGCGACCGCGCGCCACACGTCCGGATCCTCGGTTTCGAGCCACTCCAGCGCGTTCCCGAAGATCTCGAGGTCTTCCGCGACCTGCTCGTCGGTGTCGTCGCTGACTCCGAAAAAGAAGCCGGTGGTGGGTGGCAGTTGACGGGCCGTGATGGCCCCGATGATCTCCCGCAGGCCCTCGGGCGACAGCTCGATTTCCTGGCACTCGTCGATCCCCCCCGCGAACGTCCGCACGATGAACCCGTGCAGGTTCGGGTGCTTCCGCCAGTACCCGAGGTCGAACTGCTCGGATTTCTTGTCGCCGCGCGTGCGCGGGCCGTGGAAGTATTGTTCTCCGGTTAAGTACATGTCGAGGCCCATAAGTTTCCTTTCTGTTTTGGGTAGTGGGTAGGCGGGGGCCACGAGTCCCCGCCCGGTTGAGTTAATTGGTGGCCTGTTCGGACTGTTTACGGCCCTGACGGTCGACCTCGAGTTGGTGCACGATCCACGTGTGCGCGAGGTCCAAGAGTTTCGCTCCTGCGAGCAGGTCGTCGTGACCCAGGCTGTCGGACTCGCGCCACCCGTCGTCGGTCTTATACCCGCGGGTGAGTTTGACCGAGTACCAGTCGCCCTTCTCGGACGGGTTGCGCCAGATCGTGGCTTGCAGTGCACCGATGCGGATCTTGTGAGCGGGTTGTGACATGATGTTTCTCCTTCTTGGTTGAGAGGCCCGACCCCCGGGCCTTGTGGGACCGCGGGCGAACCGGGTCGAGCCGGGAGCGCAGCGCGGGTGCACGGACAATTACGGCGGGGCCGCGCAGCGGAGGAACCGTCATTGTCCTTGCACCCCCCGGCGCCCGGTTCAGCGTCCCACACCAAAGACCCGGGCTCGGGCCGCCCAAAGTTAAGAGGAGGAACCGGAGCGGCGCCCGCGGGGTCCGCTTCGGCGTACGCGAGTGAGCTGTAAACGGCCCCACCGGGAATGGCAGACGGGCTCGAACCGGGGCCTACGGCCGCTGAGAGTGTGTTTTGAAACCTACGGGTTGGGGTGCAGTTTGCGGAGCATGCGGTGAATCATGGCGGCTTGGATCATGGCTTCGGTGGTTTCGGTGTGGTACTCGTAATCGACCATGAGGCGCCGGTACCGGACGAACCACGCGAACGTGCGCTCCACGACCCACCGTCGGGTGTGCACCTTGAAACCGTCCTTGGCGTTGGCGGTGATGGTCACCGCCCACCGGCACACCGTGCGGACGAACTCCTGGAACCGCTTGGAAAACCCGCTATCGGCGATGACCTCACGGACCCGCGGCAGCCGGTGCCGCACCGCGCCCAGCAACCACCGCCCGCCGTCCCGATCCTGGACGTCGGCCGTGACCACCGACAACGCCCAGATCAACCCGAGCGAATCGACCCCGATGAACCGCTTGCGCCCGTTTACCTTTTCTCCCCCCGTCGTACCCCTTGGGGCCGCCGCGGTGAGTCGTCTTGACCGTCTGGCTGTCCACCCGCAGCGTCCCGGGCGTGGGCGGGGCACCGGCCTCGATGCGGACCTCCTCGCGGAGCGCGGCGTGGACCTTCTCCCACGTCCCGGCCAGGCGCCAGTCGCGGAACAGTCCGTAGACCGTTTGCCACGCCGGGAAGTCGTGGGGCAGCATGCGCCACGACCCACCGGCACGCAGGTGGTAGAAGATGGCGCTGACCACCTCGCGCCGATCCACGACGACGGGATGCCCACCCTTGCGCGTGCCGGATCGGGGCCGGGGCAGCAGTGGGTCCAGACGTTCCCATTGCTCGTCGGTCAGGTCCGTCGGATACGGTTTCCTACTCATGGCGGCCATGAGTAGCCGACCTGGGGCGTCAAAATCCAGACCGGTTTTAAAACACACTCTGAGGGAGCACGCGTCCCGGAACCGGTTGATCGAACGGACATGCGCGGCACGGGATTCGCGCCGTCAGGACAACGCGATCCGCTCGTACCGACCGGGTTCGCGCATCCGGATCGGGCGTCCGAGCGCGTCTACTGGGCGCCGGTCGCGGTGGCGGATACGCTGCAGTTGCAAGGTTCCGAACCCGTTTTCAAAGGAGAACCGATGAAACTGATCCTCCCGGTCCTCCACTTCGAGTGGCAGGTGCTGCGGGCCGTGGGGCGCAGCCGCAAGCCCGTGCCCGGGCGCGCCCTGCGCCTGGCCCCGACCCGGCGCACCAAGGATGGATCGTTCCTCACCGCGCTGGTGTCGCGCGGGCTCTTGACGTACGCGACCGGGGGCGAGGGTGACCCGTTCGGGGCCACGTATGCACTGACCCCGCTGGGTGCGCATGCGGCCGAGTACGGCGAGTGCGAAACCGAGTACGTCCCCCGCGCTCAGGTGCCGAAAACGCGGCCCGTAAAGGCCAAACGAGCCGGGCGCCGCGGCTCAACTGGCCCGGCCACGTGAGAACCCGATTCAACGTTGCGGGCCCGAACGGACGAGCACGCATCCGTTCGGCCAGTGGTACCTCGTAGATCGTTCCGTGCGGACAAGAAGGAGTCGGGACGGGTGAGAAGGTATGGCAGGTGCCGCGGGAGGAGTTCATCGCGCTGTGGAACGCGGCCGGGTCACTCGATGAGGTGGCGGCGCAGATCCTCGCGCGCGTCGGCCCACGCGTGCCGCGCTGGGCGGTCATGGCCCGTGCGGCCGAGTTACGCCGGGACGGGGCCCCGCTCCGGGCACTCGTACCCGAACGAGCCCTCTCGACGGATCCCACCCCACCGGCCGGTGCGTTCGTTTCGTGCCGGTCGCAAAGGGCGCTAACGGTGCCTCACCGCATTCGCGACGCCCGGTCCCGCTCTGATCCCCGCTGCGGTTCGTTATCGCGCCAATCACCCCGGCGTGGTTCCGCCATCGTTGCCGCAGCAATTCACCGGACGCCCGTCCGCCTCATCTCGAAGCTTCGAGCGATTTGAGTTGCGCGGGCGCACGTTCGAATGGGGTTGTTCGGGTACTCGGAACCCGGACCAGGAAAATGAACGGGAAGGCGTCTCCGGCGTCCTGGTGAGCCGGGGCCGTTTTGTACGGTGCGCCGGCACGCACATTCTGAATTCGTTGACAGCGTCCCCGAATGCGTGTTACGGTCGAAAGATCGGCAACAACGAGACGAGGGATGCGTGACCAACACACCGGTACAAGAAGGGCTGCTGCACTGCCCGTTTTGTGGAGCGGAGGGGCGCTTCCTCCGACGCATCCGAGAGCGCCCGCCGCGCGCCCAATGTTCGCGGACGGGATGTGCAATGGAATCCTTGTCCGTTCCGGTCGGAACGTGGAACACGCGCGTCGGATCCGCGGCACCGGACCACGTTCCCGCGGACCTGTAGTTCCCTCGACATCGGGCACTCGGCATCGGTCGGCTACCGGTTGTTCGAATAGGACCGAGATTTACTCACATTGATCACAGCCGTAAGCGAAACGTCTGCCCCGGCCCGGGCTCCGGAACGGTCACGGAAGTGGCTTGCGGACCGCACCGAGGGAAACGACGGAACACACCTCGCTGTCAGGTCCGAATCGTCCGGTGTATGCCAACCCGCCAGCGTATCGACCCGTCAGCCGACATGCCCATTGGTCGGCCCCGCTCCGAATACTTCACAACCCCACAATGCCATTGGAACCCGTGCGTACCGGCATACGTCCGCACGTTCTAAATTTGTTGACACCATTTGCGAATTCGTGTTACGGTCGAACTATAGGCAACAACGGGACGAGGGGCGTATGACGGAGGTGCGACTGCGGAACGTGGACCCGGAGGTACTGACCGTGATCCGGGAACTGGCCCGGCAGAACCGGCGCACGATGGAACAGGAGATCCGGGCCGGGCTCCGCGAGATCGCCAGTTCCCGCAAGGGCCATTTGCTCGATCGGCTCGCGAACGAGCGCGCCGCGCAATTCGCACAGTTCGGGGAACTGTCGGACAGCGCCCCGGGGATCCGCGCCGAGCGCGAGGCCCGGTGGTGATCGTGCTTGATGCGTGCGTCGCGACCAAGCTGTTCGTTGCGGAGCCCCAGTCCGCGGCGGCCGCCCGCCTGGTCGCCCGGTACCCGCTCTTACTGGCCCCCGAACTCGTGGCGCTCGAAGTCACCTCGGCGATTACTCGCAAGGTTCGGAACCGCGAACTGGACCGCCCCGCGGCCGAACGCGCGCTCGGCTCGTGGTGGGAGTTCCTGAGCCTGGGGAACGTGCGCCTGACCCCGGACCGCGCCCTCATGACGGACGCGGCGGCCCGCTCCCTGGCCCTCGGGCACCCGCTGGCCGACTGCTTGTACCTGACCCTGGCCGCGCGCCACAACGTACCCTTGGTGACCGCCGACGAACCGTTCCGGGATGCCGTGCGCGACACGTTCCCCGAGATCCATCTGCTCTCCGAACTCGGTACCGAGAACCGTTTGGTCGAGTGAGACCTCCTTGAGTGAACACCTTATCGCACCGTTTGTGCTCGTGGGACCGACCCGTTGGCCGCGTTCCAGACAATTGAGCACCCGTTGGCCCAACGGGTGAAACGATCCATCACCGAGTGCAGTCCCACCCCGGCACCGGCCCCACGTCCGGCGGAACGGGCGCGCCTTATGTTCGCTGGTCGGCCCGGTCCGCCCAGCAATCGCATCGAACATGAGCCCGGGTTCGGTGCTCGTCAGCCGTTGTATCTCGGTCATCGCTCGCACCTTTGCACCCACCGCGACGATGGCGAACGTAAAGGAAGCAAGGGGTGTGCCCGGTTCGGGTTCGTGCGGAACGCGGGCCCGTGCGCGCCGCCACCGGCGGTTACTCGGTCGTCAAGAACGGGAACCCGCCTGCGCACCGCGGCCGCGAGGTTCGTCCGGACCCGAACCCACCCCGCTCCTCGGACCTCGGCTGGCCTGCTTACGGTCGTGTTCGACCTGGGCCTCCTCGATGGAGTGCGACGCCTTAAAGTCCTCGTCCTGCTTCGCCAGCTCGACCAGTTTGCGGAAGTGCTCCGTGAGCACCCGCACCTCGTCCTCGGTCAGGTCCTCGGCGCTGATGAGCCGGTTGCTCGACCAGGGCAGCGCGGCCACGATCTCGTTCAATTTCAGGTGCACGGCCCGCGAGTCCTTGTTCTGGGCCCGCTGGATCAGGAACACCATCAGGAACGTCACGATCGTGGTGCCCGTGTTGATGACGAGTTGCCACGTGTCCGAGAACGTGAAGATCGGCCCGGTCACGGCCCACACGACGATCGTGCCCACCGCGAGCCCGAACGCGAGGGAACTGCCGGTCCACTTCGTCGCCCACCCGGATGCCCGCTCCAGCCACGTCCCTTTGCCGCCCATTTGGCCCTCGTTTCTCGACCGGTCGGCATGGCGGGCAGCGGTCTAGCAATTTCCGCACCGACACCGGGCGGCAAGCCATCGGTCCGGTCATCCGTTTCGTGCCGACCGCTGCGCGACCGGCATCTTCTCCCAAAGTCCCCCTCCGTCGCCGTCGGCCGTCATCGCCGTGCCCTCGCCCGAGTTGGGGCACGGCGACGACGGACAGAGGCGACACGCCCGAGGGGGACGATGTTTGGCTCCCCCTCTTGAGCCCGAGGCTGCTCGGAGTCGACCTTCATGCGTTCGGAGTACGGAGGTGGAAAACAGGCGTTTCCGACAAAAAGAAAGCATCAAGGTCGCCCCTGGTGCTCGCAGCGGTAACGGGTCAGAACGCCATCGGTTGATGCTCAGGGCAGCTTGATGCCCACGGCCTTCAGCCCCTTCGGCTCATTGACTTTGAGTTTGTCGCGAACGGCTGCGATCCGCTCCGCGTGGTGATCCCGTTCGGCCGGGCACAGCCGCACCAGTTTCTCACAGAGCCGGAGAACTGCTTGGCTGTCGCGCCCGTACTCGCGCTCGCACGCGGCAATTGCTCCCAAAAGGAACTTCTTGCCCGCCACGGCATCGCCGAGTTGAAACGCGGCCGTGCCCGCGTGTTCATGCAAAACCGCGGCGAACACGTCGCTCGGTTTCTCTCCCTCGAGCCTCTGTCGGCTGGCTTCAAGGGCCAGGAGCGCCGCCCGGGGGCGCCCCCGGGCGAGGAGGCACTCAGCTTGCAATTCCTCGACCCGGTAGCGGAACATCGCCGACCGTCCCACGGCCTCCAGTGCCTTCTCGGCTAACGCCAGTTCGCCGCGCGCGCAGTACACCGGAACCAACTCAATCGAGGCCTCGGCAACACCGGTTTCGTAAGCCGCCTTATCGCCGTACAACTCGACGGCACGGCGTCCGCACACGCGGGCGTCTTCGGGTCGTCCAGCCACCCGGTACAGCTGTGCGAAGATCGCGAGCACTTTCGCCGTGTGGTCCGGCTCATCCGGGTAACAAAGGGCCGTATTCGTCAGGTGCGCGGTGAGCCATTGTTCGGCTTCACGGAACCGGCTCTGGTTTGTCAGAAAGAAAATGTAATTAATCACTGGAGCTGGGGTTGCAATCTGACCCGCGCCCCATTTTCCCTGGAACATCCGGCATAATTCTTGGAACGTGCGATCGGCGTCGGCATGTTTATGGTTCCGCGCCTGGGATACCGCGAGCGTGTTGAGCGCACCGGCATACGCGCGATCATACCCCGCGCGGCCGCGATAGTACGCGGCCGCAATCCCTGCCAGGCGCTCGGCTTTTGGGCGCTCGTTGGTAATCAAAGCCTTGAACGCCTCGCCTTTAACCTGTTCCATGATCTCATCGGTCACAGGCGGCGCGATGAGGAACAGGACCAGTTGCGCGATACCCATCATGCGTTCTCCGAACCGCGGCTCGGCTATCGATGGTAGGACAGCCCAGGCCGGTCTGGACGAATACCAGCAGATCGCGCTGTTGCGGCGCCAGTGTGTGGGCCGGTTGGCCCTCCTTTTCCCAAAACGGCTGTGGGTCCGCAACGTCACCTGCGACGCCCGGCGTTATAAAGCCCCCACACCCGGTTGGGTGTGGGGGCGCGGTCACGCCTTCCAGCAGTGCCCGCAGTTGCCGCAGTTGACCCCGAACCGGTGCCCGGCCGGGGTCTCGTTCGGGCACACCACCGGCAGGGCCGTGCGCGGGCGCGTGCCCCGAACCGGCTCGTCCCGGAACACCAGGTTCCCCGCGACCGGGTCATCGACCCCTGTCTGGAGCCACGCCACCCGCACCCCTTCGGGGAGCGGATCGGGTAACCCCGTTTCGACATCGGCCGAGTACCACGCGCGAACATTATCGAGCGCCGTGGCCTGTTTCAGCACCGGCACCACCTCCGCCACGCGCCACGAGCGCGTGTAGAAGTAGAACGTGGCGGCCGGGCACCGGCGAAACACCGAGAGCCATTTGCCCGCGTATTCGGGGGCGTAGAAGTCCCCGGACACGTGGACCCGGACCACCAGCGCCCCCTTGCCGCGAACCTCGCGCACCATGCGGTCCGCGAAGTCCGGGCGCTTCGACTGCGCGAGGCACCAGCGCAACCGGTTCCGCACCAAGGTGGTGTGGAACCGCCCGCGCGTGGCATAACATGCCGCCTCACACACTTTCGAGCGCCCGGGGCAGGTGTGTACCGCCGCCAAGTCGAAGTGGTGGATCGCGCGCCCGAGCTTGGCGTTGCCCAGGGCCAACAGCGAACGTATCGTGGCCATCGTCCTGTCCTTTCCTGACAGGGCCACGGGCCGGGGAGTGTTACTAGCACTCGCCCGGCCCACTTGATTCCGCCGGACCACCCGACGGAACGCGACACAAAGCCGCACCAGAGCGGCGAGTCGTAGCGCGTTCGCGCGGGGGTTGAAAGAACTTTCTGATGGTGCTACCAACGTGACATGAGCGCGCGTCGGTTCCCGGTCCCGGACGCCCAGGTGGCGGCCTTCCTGAAGCACTACAAGTGGTTGCTGGCGGGCAAGCCGCGCGAGAAGTTGGCGTACCGGATCATCGAGCGCCAGCGCGACGAGATCGCCCGGTTGCGAGTGGAACTGGACACGCTCAAGGGCGCCACCGGGCGCAACTGGGCCGAGCGCGTTTCCGGGGAACGATAGACCCATTGTCGCAGGTCGATCCGGCGAAGAGCCGAAGTGCCAAATCTCAGCGGTTCTGCGACAGCGAGTGATTGAAGAGTTAAGGCGCTACGGGCGCCTTAACTCAGCCCCGTTGACCAGAAATTTCGCCGCGAGACGTGGCGACGAGCGCTCAGCGACGTTTCTTCGTCCCCGAGTCGGGTGCCACGTCCGCACCCGGTGCCGCGAGTTGGTAGAACTCGTGCAACTTGGCTTGGAGAAGGGCTTTGTCCGGCAACTGGGTGTGGTATTCAGCGACGACCGCCGGGGAGGCCGACCGGCTGAGCGCGTATTCGACGACCTCCGCGTTTTTGGTGGCGCACAAGAGCACCCCGACGGACGGGCGCTCGTGCGGCTTGCGCACGTCCCGGTCCAGGGCTTCGAGGTAGAATTCTATCTGCCCGAGGTGCCCGGGCTCGAACTCTGAAATCTTGAGCTCGATCGCAACCAGAGCGGCCATCCCGCGGTGGAAGAACAGCAAATCGAGGGCGAAATCCTTGCCCCCGACCTGGAGAGGGTACTGGCTGCCGACGAAGCAAAAATCGCGGCCGAGTTCGAGCAGAAAGTCTTTCAGTCGCTCCACCAACCCGCGTTGCAGGTCAGCTTCCGCATGCGGGTGCGGCAGTTCCAGGAAGTTGGGTAGGCGGCTGGCGAGGTTCCGGTCGCCCGGACCTTTTCCATCCGCCCCCTCCGAACCGGACTTGATACTTTCGCATCATCCGGCTCTCCAGCCACTCATTCCGACTTGGGTCGCAGCGGCCGCCCAGCATGGATGTTGTCGTGGCATACGCGGCAGAGGACCAGCGTCTTCCGCCGCCGAGAGGCCATGAGTCGCACCCAGTCGGGTGGCGGGCGTCCGTTCCGGCGGTTCAAGTCGGCGAGCTTGCGGACGTGGTGGACTTCCACGTTCTCCGTGGACCCACACGCCTCGCACGCGTCCGCCAGAACACGCTGGAGCAGTTCGCTGCGGCCCCGGCTCTTGCGAGCAAGAAGTCGATCGTCGATGGACGCCGACAGGGTTGTCCGAAGTGGCAGCCCGCCGAATCGTCCGACCAGCGGCGGTTTCCCCTCCCGCGTCACCCGCACCTCCAGGCACGTCCTGGGACCATGCGGCGTTTCGACTTTCGCCTTGAATCGGCGGGCCAACTTCGCGACCGATGACCGGTGCTTGTGGGCCAACGTTTTCAACAGCGAGGTCTGCATGACCCAGTGTAGCCGGTTCAGCCAGGCGATATTATCCGCGAGTTGGTAGTACTGCACGAAGCCCCGATACTCCGCCTGGTAACCACAGACGATGCTGTAGTCCGAGTCGTGAGTTCGTTCCATCCGGTGGATGGGCTTGCCGTCCCTCGTGTAGAAGCGGCTCCGTTCCGCCACGAAGGAAGGTGGCATCCGCAGGGTCACCACCCCGTTCACCGAGCGCCGGTTGGCGGCGATCTTGGTGTCGCAGTGGGCGACCGAGATGTCGTACCCGAGAAAGCGAGCTTTCTCGGTATGGGCGTGGGTGATCAGGGTCTTCTCCGCCGACAGTTCCAGTCTCAGTTCTTGAGCCAGGAACGCCGACAGTCGGTCCCGGATCGCTTCCGCCTCCGACCTCGGTCCGGCGAACCCGAGCAAGAAATCGTCCGCGTACCGGACGTAATACAGTCGGCGGTAGTTGGGGTCGCGAGGGTCGTTCGCCGGGACGGCCCGTCGGGCCGCTTCCAGTGCCTTCGCCTCTTCCACCCGCCCCGTCCTCCGACAGTACCGCGCCCGGCTCGAGATCCGATTGTAGTCCGGGTTCTTCGCCCGCCGGTTGCCTTTCGTGTACTCCGGAATCAGTGTCTGCTTGACGAACTGGTCCAACTGGTCCAGGTAGATGTTCGAGAGGATTGGGCTGACCGTCCCGCCCTGCGGTGACCCACTCAGGGTGGGGTGTAGTCGCCAGTCCTCCAGGTAACCCGCCCGGATGAGGTTCTGTATCAGCCGGAGAAAGCGGTTGTCAGTGATGTCTCGCCGGAGGATGCCCAACAGGACCGAATGCTCGATATTGTTGAAGCAGCCCCGGATGTCACCCTCGATGAACCACTTGGTGCCGGTCCACACCTTCTTGATCGTCGTCAAGGCGGTGTGGCACCCGCGCCCCGGCCGGAAGCCGTGGGAGCGGTCAGAGAAGCGCGGTTCGTAGTACGCCTCCAGAATGGCGCGGACTACGTCTTGGAGCAGCTTATCCGACCAGGTGGGAATCCCGAGCGGCCGGGTACCTCCTTTCGGTTTCGGGATGTGAACCCGTCGCACGGGGGTCCAACGGTAACTCTCGCGGCGGACCCGCTCGATGATCCCGTGGATCTTCCCCTGCGACATCCCGTCCACGGTCTCGGCTGTCGCTCCTTGCGTCAGGGCTCCACTGTTACGGTAGAGCCGTGCGTAGGAGTGCAGGTACAGAGCCGGGTTGAATAGTTGTCTGTAGACGTCCCCGAGCGGCAGCCGTTTCCGACCGCGCTCCCGGATGATGCCCAGGATCGTTTCGGCGTTACGCATCTCGCGCACCTCAGGACCCGTGGCACCGAGTGACCTGTCCCCCTTCGCCATGTGCCGGGCTTTCCCCGGCGCGGACTATTACGGGGACTCCGTGGCCGTGGGGCTCGCGCCCGGTAGGCCATCCCATGCTTCGCCGTGAAGACACGTCCGAGCGAAGGGTAGGTGCTCCGTTCGTTCCGTGGGCGGGCTCATCACCCGTCACCCCGACCGCCGGGATTCCGCACGCCATCGATTTAAGCGAGCGGAGCGGTCGGCGTCGTCATCGAGTGCCATGCCGACGGGACTACCTGAGGTCCGGTGGAACTGGAGTTCAAGCAGTATAGCCTTCACCCTTCTTCGCAAGCCTTGCGGCACGTGGGTCCGGGCACTTCGTCGCCCACCGCCGCTTCACCAACAGGCTATGTTCCCCAACGTCTTTCGACGGTGAGTAAGTTGGTCGGCTTAGATACCTCCTCCCGAGTGTTCTGCTGACTGAGTCAGCAATGCCTTCACGGTTGTCGTGGCGCACTTCGACCAAATAACTATCGCGAAACACAGCGGCCGCGTCCGGGTGCAATTCCGTCAGCGTTGTGGACAGTTTTACCGGTGACAGGGCCGCTCGCTCGAACAGCGCACCGTCGAGTTGCCGTTGGAGATCGCGCGAGGTCCACCGCTCGCGGACCGCCATGCGCAGGTAGAATTCTCGCTCGTCCTCGCGCTTGCACCGGCCGAGAATGGCCATGTTGTGCGTCCAGGGCAATTCTCGCAGCAGCGCTGCGAGAATTGGGACTGCGGCATACGTGTCATAGAGCTGCCGCATTCGCCACAGGTTTTTGGCCGAGAACCCGGTGGCGTTCGGCTGTGTCCGGCGGATGTGGGTGGCGAGTTGTTCAACGGTCCCGTCCCCCCACTCACCCACCGCGATTTTCGCGGACAAGTGGGCGCCGATGCGCCAGTACAGATCGACGAGCGTGGAATTCACCTGCGCCACGGCCTGCGTCCGCGCATCGCGGATCATGGCCACAACCGTCTCGAAGTCAGCAGGCGGGGTAGTTAATCGAGGTGCCGTCTTTGCTGGCAGTTTGCGTTTGCCCATAGGGACGCTGTTCCTTTCACCGCCGACCCTACCGCACCCGGCAAGAGAACTCAAGCAACGATTCCCTCCGCCCCGGTGACATATAATGGCGTGACGGCCCCGAGCACCGCGGGGCGTTAATGTGCGACTCGAACAGGCTCAGCATGGCCATGATCAACTCGGACGCGGCGGTTCCCGTGCTGACGGGGGCACGTTCCGGTGAGTAGTGAGTGATTTGAGAACACGATACCGCGGGGTCGCGTGCTGCTCCCGGGATCTTTACAGCCTCCCGGGTTCGGTGTGTTCGCCGCGCCCGAACACCTTACGGCCTTGCACATCAGGTCGTGCTTGCCTTCGGGGGCCGGTTCCTTACCCTGCGCCCCATGTCACGTGCGCGCTCCGTGTTCCGCTTCTCCGCTCTCGGTGGTACTCACGTCTGGGTTCCCGCCGCCGGGGGGGTACTGTTGGTCATCCTCGCTCTAACCGGTGTAGGCGCCCTGCCGGTCGCAATCGCGGGTACCATTCTCGGCATCGTGAGCGGCGCGGTTGGGGCATCGATCAAACGGGCGCGGTCCCGTACCGACCCACTCGAAAGGCCACAGGCCCCTCCCGAAATTACGGCGGACACGGAACTGGCGCGCCTGGACCGCATCTTGGGCGAGGCGCTGAGCACGGTCGCCGCCCATCCGAACGGGAGCCTCAAGGACATACGGATTCAACGGTTAATTGCACTGGGGGTGCAGTTCCGAGCTGCGGCGTCGGGCCACGGTGAGGCGTTCAACGGGACCGGTTCCTGGTACGTGGCTCATGACGCGGTGCTCGCCGTTCCGGAGTTAAAGGAGTACCGAGCCGTCGTTCGGATCCGCACCATCGAACGGACCCGCGAACCGGCCGAGCTTGAGAGCCTTCGCGCGACTTTTGCGGCCGTGCGCCGAGGGGTTCTGGTCGAACGGATCCTCGTGTTCCCGGACGCGCTGTGGCCCGCCGACCAGTTGCTTCCGATCGAAGGCGTTCGGTCGTGGCTCGAAGACCAGCAGGCGCACGCCCCCCGGTTGATCGTGGTCCGCGAGTGCAATCTGCCCGCGGAGTTAGCGGGAACGGGCGACGTGTGCGTGTTCGACGACTGGGCCGCCGGTACACGGGAACTCGAGGGCCGGGACCAAACCGCGCGTGTCGTACTCGATTTTGCCACCGACGCGGTTCACTCGGCACAGGGCCGCTTGGACCGATTGTCCCATTTGGGGATTCCGTTCGGAGACCTCTTGGACCGGGCCGCCCGGGGCGGGTAAGATCAGGCACCGACTCCCGGAGAGCACCGTTGCCCGACCTTCTGTATCTCGATACGGCCCGGTTCGGCCTCACGTCCCCAACGGCCCAGCGGGCCGAACGGGCGCTCAACACACTTGCGGCCGCAGAGGGTAATTCCGCCTACTTCGAGCGCTTCATGCGGCACGGGTTGAAGGCGTGCCCGCTCACCGCGGAACCGCGGTATACTGGGCTCG
Source organism: Gemmata massiliana (assembly GCA_000531095.1). Classification (GTDB taxonomy): domain Bacteria; phylum Planctomycetota; class Planctomycetia; order Gemmatales; family Gemmataceae; genus Gemmata; species Gemmata massiliana. Next base: position 459,450 of record HG799468.1, read on the forward strand.
AGCACTGGGCAGGGATTGGCGAACTGAAGCAGTCCTTGCGCGCACTCGTCGGGCACCGCGCGGATCTGCCTGTGCTCGTTGCCCACCGGTCGGCCTTGTTGATGAAGTTGGCCGCTCAAGCACTGCTCTGTACGTGCCGCAACGTCCTGGTCACGGACCTCGGGTGGCCCGGGTACCACACCCTTTTGAGACACGAGGCGGAACGGGAGAAACGGTCCGTAACCACTCTGGAGTTGCGGTCCGACGCGTTGTCCGGTCGACTCAGCGAGGCCGAATTGATCGACCGTGTGACACGCGCGTACGGTCTGGGTCGGTGCGACGGCTTGTTCCTTTCGGCGGTGAGTAACTGGGGCGTTCGGCTCCCGGTCGAGCGCATCGTCCGGCGCCTGGAAGCGACACACCGGGTGTGGTTCGTGGTCGTGGACGGGGCCCAGGAGTTCTGCCACGTGCCGGGGCAACTGGGCGCCGAGTATTGCGACCTGTACCTGACCGGGACCCACAAGTGGCTCGGCGCGCACCACCCGATGGGGCTCGGGTTCTACGGTCGCCCGCGATCGGTCCGAACGATTGATGCAGTGATCGAGAACATGACGACAACGGGTGATCTCGACGACCCGCTCTTGCGGTTCTCGACCCTGTTGGAAACGGGCGATCCGAGTGGCACGGAAACCGTGAACTTGGTGCCGTTGTTCACGGCCCGCGCGGCGATTGCGGACGCGCGACCCCAAAGCATGATGTCTCGCGCGGAGAACATGCGCGTGGTGACAGAACTCGCGCCGTCGGTCGGGTGGAAGCCCCTATTGCCGGACCCTCTGCTCCGTTCGGGAATCTTGCTCTTGGAAGCGGAGCGGGCGTCGGTGCGGTCCATTTCTCCCGATATTTTACGATCGACGCTCCGGGACGCCGGGGTTTCGGCGACGACGTACGAGGGCGGGTTGGTCCGCCTGTCGATGCCCGCCACCGAGTTCACTCCCGCGGAACGGGAGCACCTGTCCCGCGCGCTGCACACGGTGGCGTGAATCCCGAAACGGCACACCGCGCTCGACGAGCCACATCGAGCCACTCGCTCCGCTTGCACCTCGGCGACTATCTCACACTTGCGCGCGTGCCCCGGGTGCTCTAGTGTGCGGGCCATGCTACACGAGGAACCTCCCCACCGGCGCTCGGCCCTGCTGAGCTTCCGGTTCTTGTTCAGCGCCGCGCTCGGGTCCGTCCTCATGGGCCTCGTCGCGGCGTTCGGACCTCCGTCGGCACAATTCGCAATGCTTGGGTGCCTGGTGAGCGTCGTGGGCGGACTGTTCCTCGCGTACTTGGGCCAAGAAGAGGAACGCGAGCGCCGTCGCAACATGGCCGTCGAGAATCTGTCGGTCCCGCTGGCTCTGGCCGCCGATCCGGACGTTTTTCGAATATACCGGTTCTTCTGTGACGGACTGCTCGCGGTCGCACGGTTGCCCGAGGAGATCCTGCGCGAAGCCGCAGTCCAGAAGCTCGAATCGGTCGCAGTGCAGATCGCGGAGTTGGGGGAGGGGCGCGTGGTTTTTGCCCTGACCGAGGGGTGGCGCACGGTCTACGAGCAATTATTAATGGCCCCCGGGCTCAAGTCGTACCGCTCGGTAGCGTGGGTCCGGACCAAGGACTATTGGCAGGATGCGCCGGGGCGGCAAAGCATGCGCGCGAACTTCGAGGCCGTAACCCGCGGGGTACTTGTCGAGCGGATCGTGATCCTGTCGCGCGTGTTGTGGCCGAGCAGCGCCCCGGCGCCCGAGGCGGGTATTTACCCGTGGCTCGCGGAGCAGCACCGGCGCGGGGTGCGCCTCTGGGTCGTGCGAGAGGCTGAAATATCGCGCGAGCCGGGTCTGTTGACCGATACCGGGATTTACGGAACTAAAGCCGTGGGTGTGCAGGAACTGGATGAGTCCTCGCGCACGCTCAAATTCACACTCGACGTGAACCCGCAGCGAGTGCGCGAAGCGGAGGAGCGCTGGAGCCGGTTGCTCCTGTATGCGACCGAGTTTCAACGGTTACCCCAGATTATGTAAGTCGGGTTCCTCGCACCATTCCGGTGGGCTGACGTCAACGCACGACCGGGGGGTCGGTTCGGCACCGGAACCTGCTAGGGTGATCGTCCCGTCGCCCCGATGGGGGAATGTGAATCGAGTTCGGGTCAGCACGGTTCGAGGTGGAGCACCACGGCCGCGGTGTGCAGCGCCAGGGCGTCCCGGAGCACCTGCTCGATCGGGAGCAGGGTCCCGATGGCCGCGCTCGTTTCTCCGTGACTCAGCGCGACCCGTGCCTCGGCCGCTGCGCGGCCCGCTTCGGTTAATTTTCCCGTGAGGGCCACAAGCAAATCCGACAGGGATTGGGCCTGGTGGTTGGTGTTTGCAGGGGCCGCGTTGACAGTGTGCTCGGGCCGGGTGACGAGTCGTGGGATCATGGTGTTGCTCCTCGGGTCGTGGGTGCGAAACCCGGCCTCGGGCCGGGAAACCACTGTTGCCACAGTTTCGCGCCGTGCGCCAGCACTTTCGTTCCACGGTAGTGTCGTGTTGTTGAAATGGATGAGCTGTTGACTTTTCTCAGTCTCGGTGAGAATACGGGTGTTTGCCCGCGTCTGCCTCCAGTCCTCATTGGCGCTCGTGGAAGCCCTATTTGTGCGGGTGTATATGCTTCTCAGGGAATAGTACCCCACTATTCCCGCATCTCGCCAAAGGAGAATCAAACGGTTTCTTTGTGAGCGTCGTGCTTGTCGGTCCGGGACCCCCAATGCCAAACGCCACTATCGGAAGTGGCCTCGCTCTATCGACCATGTCCAGGACCAGGCGTTCCGGAAACCACGGAGGGCAGGTGAGGCAAATGTCAAACTGAGGCACTACCCGGCGGAGGTTGTGCTTGACCAGCGCCGCGAAAGGTGTTTTACCTCGTCCGGGGAGCGTCACCGACGCCGAAACGGGAGGGGGCATGGGATCGCACACGACAACGGTACACCAAGTTCAAGCCACACGACAAACACGGCTGGAAACTGCGCTGCATCGCTGCAAGGCGTATGTCCGATAGCGAAGCGCTGCTCGCGGCCGTCGCGGCTGCCCCAGATGAAGACACTCCGCGGTTAATGTACGCGGACTGGCGGGCCGAGCACGACGATCCCGAGCGCGCTGAATTCATCCGGCTCCAACTCGCCCTCAGCAAACGCAGCTATGAAGATCTCGGGTACGGTTACGCCGGCAAGGAGGCGATGACAGCAAGAGAAAATGCATTGCTGAACAACAACGGTGAGCGCTGGCAGCGGGAAGTATACACACAGTCATCGTTCATTAAGAACATATGGTTCGAGAGAGGATTCCCACACACACTGGTTATTAGCAACGAGCGCCGGTACCTTGAAAACGCCAGTCAGTTGCACGCCCTTCACCCGATCCAAGGACTCGCGACGTATGAAATCACCAGCGATTCGAACATCCGCGAACTCGTTCGTTCGCCCTGGTTGGGGCGGCTAAGAAAACTGGACCTTAGAGGCGGTAGTTGGCTCACGGACACGGGTGTCGCTGCCCTACTGAATTCGCCAGACATAGTGGGCCTCACGCACTTGACGATCGCGAGGTCGCACGTGACCGATGAGGGGGCGGCCCAACTGGCAGCGACCACAAGACTGCCGAACCTTGAGTATCTGGACTGTTCGGGGAATCAGTTCACCTCGCGTGGGACCCGCACCATAGCGACGTCGAGTGCGTTCCCGAAATTGACCGAACTCCGTCTCCAGTGGTGCCCGATCACGCCGGATGACGCGACGGCCGTCGCACAATCACCGGAACTGGCCAAATTGGATGCGCTGCTCCTTGACGGGCATTCTACCGGCGACACCGTCCGACCGGCCGTGTTACGGGCCTTTGCGCAATCGCCACACTGCCGCGATGATATGACGATATGCATCGGGCACGACGGGTACCGTCCTTCGCACCAACCGAGATACACCGGAGCGTTCGCGGACTACAAACACTGGGCGCGCTCGGGAGGATATTCCCGGGACCCAGCCGGGCCGGAGTTGTAAAAAGCCCGCCAGTGGTGCTACTTCCCCACTTTCCCGAAGGGGTTCCCGGCCGATTCGAGGAGCTTCTTCCGTAGTTCGAAGAGCCGGTCGGGCACCGCCGTCCCCGTGAAAAACGCATTGTGAGACGAAAGCCATTCTTCCGCGAGCATCCGGTACTTGTCGGAGGACGCGATGTCTGCGGCAGCGTGCCCGGACAACCGCTCCGATTCGTGAAGTCGCTCGAAGACGTCGCCGATCAGGTCCGGCCAGTCTTGCTGCCCAGCGAGCCCAGTTCCCGCGCATCGAAGCCCGAGCGCCGCGAGGCCGATACCTGACAGGGTGATCTCATGCCAGATTCGCTGATGCCACGGATTCGGGCGCGGTGACGAGCGGAACTCCCCGGCGGCCCGGATCGCGTTGTACCCGCGGCGGATCCGCCCGCGGACCGTCGGCAACATGCGATACACCTCGGTAATCGTACCACTCATGCCGGATTCTGAGAGGTTATTCGCCCGACCGGATTTGGCCTCTGATACCAAATCGCGCTGATCCGTAGCCATCGGACGCGTCACAGCTGGTTCCGCCTCAATTACTTGCGGCAGTGTGGCCGCGGAATGAAGCTGCCCGATTTGGTATGAGTTCTCTGGCGATTCGGCGGTTGGAGCCGTCTTTTCGTTCTCACCCGTCAGTTTGGCGTACGCCCAGAGACCGTCCAGGTATTGGATGATGAGCCGGTCGGCCTGGTATTGGCCGACCATCGAGTAGAAGAGGCTCCACCATATGACATTTCTTCGGGCGTTCAATAGTTGCAAACTCGCGCGGTGCAGGCAACCGCGGGCGGTCTCGTGTTTGGCCTTTACCTCTCCGATTACCCTGGACACCCATTCCCACGGTTCGTGGCGAGTCGTAGCGCGTCTGTGGGCACGGTGCATCTGGAACCGCGCTAGGCCGAGGCACGCTTCGGCTGTGTAGATCTCGGTAAGGGCCGCCAACAGGGGGTTCGATTGCCCCAGGCCGCCCCTCGCGAGTTGGAAGTAGCGGAAGACGGTCTGGAACTCTCCCCGGTAGTGCTCCGCAAAGTGATCCTCATAATACGGGAGCTTCTCATGCGCTTCGGGCGGGAGGGTGCGGGTCAGGGTGAGCCAAGTCGCACGCGCACGGCAGCCGTCGAACACGGTGCGGTACTGCTGGTATAAAGTTCCGTCCGCCGTTCGGTCGATCACGATGCTCCGCGGGGCCTGCGGCCCGGCGGGTTCCTGGTAGCGGTTTTCCTCCAACCCCAGGTCGCAGATGCCGGCGACCTGGTCCACAACTGCGACCTTGTCGTGCGCGGCCGACTCGATGTTGGCGAGCAAGTCTTCGCGAAACCCACGGGCGAAGGCCGAGACATGCGCCATCGATGCCTCAGCATACAGGTGCTTGCAGCGGAGGACCGCCTCGTGGAAGTCGAACGCCAAGCTAGTGCGAGCCCAGGCCTCTCGAACCGCGTCGGAAGGCGGGCGCAGTTGGTTGAGCCGCTGGTCGATGCACTCGAGCAGCCTTTTTGCTGGGCGTAACGCCTCCGGATCATCAATCTGCGAGTACTTGAGCATTGCATTTGCAATGTCAAGGCATTGGGGGATGAATTTACCTAATAGGGCTGGAGTATCAGCTTCACTAGCAGTTGGAGCCTGAGTCGGCGCTGCTCCCACCGGGGCCGGCTCGATCTCCCCAATAGTTTTGTGTGCAAGGCGAAGACATAATTCGTTTACGGTGGAATCAAACCTGTCCGAGGTGGGCACAGGGACGTCGAGCGAATTACACCGGGCCGCCACGACCTCTCTATAATCCCCGCGCTCAGCCCACAGCTTCACCTGAAAGTCCTGCACCAGCCCCTGCAAGTGATGGATCGGCGGCGATTCGACCACGAAGTGATCGGGGCCGCCCCAGTACGTGAGCGCATCAATGTTCGGGGGGTCGCCGTATTCGAGAATGACCCGTTCGCAACGGATCGGCAACTCTTCTCTGGTCAGGGCCGCGCACCAGTGCAACAGTTGCTGGGCCGGGAGTTGGAGTCGGAGCGTGTGCTCGTGCCGCCGCCACGCGCCGTATAGGGCGCGCGATTCTTTACCATGCCGGGACTCCAGTTCCTCGACCACGAGTTTGAGCAACTCGGAACCACCCTTGGGGCTGTCAGGTTGCTCGCTCCCAGTCGTACTCGCGCCGCACACTGCGCGGTACAAGTCCGTCTCGGGTCGGAGTTGAAATCTGAGCAAGGCTTTTTCGTAACGCTCACCGACACCGAGGGCGGCCTTAAGGAAGTCTCCCGCCCGCTGCAGTCCCTGTAGCACTACTACCGTGTGTGTGTTCCGGAACTTCTTCACTACGGCTATCAGTTTGACAAGGTAGCGGAGGCAGGAGATGCGGTGGTAGGTGTACTCCAAGAAGACGTTCCCGTCCTGGGACTGGCCGAAGTTGTAGACGTAATAGCTCCGCGAGAGCCGGTGGTGGACTGCGACCGCCAGTACGAGTTGCACAACGCAATTTTGAATATGGTCCTCGTCCGGTTCTTCGGAGTCGTGTAACTTTTGCATGGCCGGGCGAGAGGCGTGCTCCGTGTTCGCCGCGTAGATGTAGTTTCGAACCGGGCGACTGATCCAGATCGCTCCGCCCTCGATCCGCACGAATCCGGTGCGGCCGTCCCCCACCAACTCCCCGATCGCAGCGTCCACGCTCGCAGGGGAGCCGAACAGTGGCCTCAACACATGCCTCACCATCGCAAGCGGTCGGGTCCGCCGACAGGCGGTAAGGAGCAGTAGCACGAGCGCGGTCAACTCGTTTGATTTCTCCAGGGCCACCACGGGTTGGCGAGTGGTTGTGATGAACGGCGCGCTCGGGGCGGTAAGCTGGGCGTACACCTCACTAAAAGTCTGTTTGGCTTGGCCCATCGTCACGCTCTTGATCTTCTTGGAGAGCTCTGTCTTGACAAGCAGCACCGTCTGCAAGTCGATGATTTTGCCCCGTCCGGCCCCCGGCACCGTCCGAACCCGTCGTGGGTCCATGCCCACGACGACCCGCGACTCGCCGAGGTCCCTCGCACTGTCCTTCAGGGCCGTCAAAAATGTGCAGAGGGTCCGGAACCGGTCCTCCAGTGTCCCACTCCCGAGCGTCGTCTCGCCGTGATGCGAGAGGGGGTGCCAGAGATAGGCTTCGAGGCCGTCCAGGAGAACGAGGTATCGTGACCGTTGGAGGGCGTTCGTCACGAGCGAGACCGCCTTACGGATGCTCGCCGTACTGTCGCCGTCCTCTGCCGGGAGGGCCGCCGGCGAAAGGGCCGTGTCGTGAAGACGGCACTGGTCGATGATAACGCCGACCACCGCGGCGAGTGTGTGAGCGGCCTCAAGGTTGACAGCAATTGGTGTATACCCTCGCTCGACGCCGAGCGCGGCGACGTCCAGCAACACCTCAGCGGCCGTCTCCACCGGGAAGTCGCCATCGAGTAGAGGCTCTTTGTCGAAGTTTTCGTCCTCGACGGTTCTGACCCGGACGACCACATCGCCCCCTGTCAAAAGATCCCACACCGCCCGGCCGTGATCTGAGGCGGTCTCGCTCGGGTACTTGCCGGCCCGGTCGGTCGTCGCTGGATACGGCCGGGTGCTCGCCGGGTGGCGACTAGTCAGCGACGAGTAAATTTGGGTGAGGGCGGCCCACGGTTGCCTCACTTGAGCCGCCACGACGCCGGCCCGCAGCTCGCGCGTTCCGGCTGCAACGCCTGCTTCCGGCCGGCTTTGTGCGAGCAAGAACGGGTGGACGTATCCCTCGAAGTGCAACCAGGCTACGCGATTCTCCGTCCCATCGACGGGACTCCGGAGGACGTGGTTGATCAGGCTGATCAGCCGGTAATCTCCGCCGCTGCAGCCGATGACGAGGAGCAGTGGGTCGGGGCCGACCAGCAAATCGAAGCGCTTGAGGTACTCATCGGACAGTGGCCGGTCGAGTCGCTCGTCGAGTAGGAGGGAGTGGGTCCCGCCGTGTAACTTGACGACGGAGACCACGTCGTCGGCGAGCGAGCCGTGCGGGAGCGTCCGGCCTTCCTCCATCGAGAACACCTTCGGCCGGAAGCCTTCGGCCTCCAGGTCGCGCTCGATCAGGTCGTCGAAGTTGAACGTGAACACACTACGAACAGACAGCAACCGGATCAAGAACGTGAGATACCGATGGCCCTGGTTCGGGGATTTGAACCGACCGAGCGCCGAGAACAGGCCGTCCGCGAGATCGGTGTGATACCCGGTGAAGTACTGGATCAGCTTTCGCCAATCGCCGTAGATGTCCCAGGGGACGCTCCACCCGCGGTGGTGCGAAAATAACGCGGCCAGCGATTCCGGCACCCCCCCGGACGAATCGGATTGCCCACTGAGGCGCTTCGTGAATCCGTCCGCCGCCCACTCGCCGACGCGCTTCATAAGTTCGTCGAACTGGTAGTGCACGGCCGGGTTGAGTTCGGGCGTGATGGCGTTGAGCACCCCGACGACCGTGTCCGTGATCGTCTCGTTGCCTTCCTTGCGGAGCAGGCGACCAAGGTCTTGGTTGAGTTGGTAGCGGTCTGGCCAGCCGAAATCCGCGACAAATTTGTAGCAGTGCCGGCCCTCGTACCGCGCGCGGGTTTTCTCACGAAGGCGCCCCCATCGCGCCTCGCTCTCCAGCGTCTTGCATCCGCCGAATGGTCCGCCCCTGTCAACGACCGCACGGAGTTTCGCCAGGTAGCGTATGACGGACCGGATAACCGGGAACCCGGAGTCTGCCGACAGCCCTGCCCCGACGATCGGAACGATCCGGCGGCCAGAATACCACGCTTCACGGATCGCATTCGTGACAGCCTCAAGGTTTTGATATGCGGTGCACTGCGCGGGCGAATGAATGCTCATCGAGTTCTCGCCAATCGGAGGGCAGAGGAATGGCATCAGAAAGGGAGAGCCTACCATCATCCTGAACGCATTGTAAGAGGGTTACTTGCTAGTGATGCTGCTACGAAGTCGTGCAACAAATTGGCAGGTTGTATTTGGCGAACCACGTGCGTATCGAGTCGTTGGTCCAAGTCCACTCGAATGGATGCGCGTCGAGCCGGGTGTACTCGAACTCCTGTTACTCGATGTGGCCGGGGCTCGCCCGGCGCGTCGGAGCGCGTTCCAACACCTGGAGGTTGGGCATTTCATCGGTACACACGACCCAGATGCCTTGACGTGCCAATCGCCAGGCGTGGGCGTAACACCACAATACCTTCGCGGCCCTTTCTTTAAGCGCTCGCCCTACCGCGCCGTGTGCCGTATCGCGTTCGTCAGAGCCAGTCACTAGTCTCGTTTCGAGATCGTCGTAGCGGGTTGGACAAGCCGCGACCGCAACAGTAGTTTCAAGGGGTTGGATGTGCCGCATGGGAGTTCCTAAGTTCAAGGTTCTCAAGCACTTGAACGGGAACCTCCCATGCGACGTGGTTATTCTACGATTACTCCGGCGGTGATCCATGCGTTGGCCCGGCGAACGTTGGCCCGGGCACTCGGTTGGCCCGACTACAAGACGTCCATCACGGGCACCCAGTTGGTCGATCTGGTGCTGCTAATCGCGGGCACCACCCGCACCCTGTTCGCGGTGGTGACCCGGTACTTCCACTTCTCGCACGAGACCGCTCGGCAGGGGGTGTACGCGAACCTGGGCTCTCGGGACCAACTCACGGCCCGGCTGGTCGATGCCCTTCACCAGGTGGCGACGTTCACCCGTCGGGACCGGAATCGCCGGTGGACGTGCGCCATCGACGTGCATTACGTGCCGTTCTACGGGGACCGCTCCACCCCGGGGATCATCGGCGGACCCAAGAAGGCCGGAACCTCGTTCTTCCACGCCTACGCCACGTGCGTTCTGATTCATAAGCGCCGGCGGTACACGGTCGGGCTGATGAGCGTGGCGAAAGGAACCAAGCCGCACCAGCAGGTGAGCATCCTTCTGGATCAGGTGGCGGCTCGCGGGCTCCAGGTCCGCGGGGTGGTGCTGGACGCCGGGTTCGACAGCGGGGAAACGCTGCTGCTGTTGCAGCAACGGGATCTGTACTACGCGGTGCCGATCCGCAAGAAGGGGAAAGGCACGAACCGGCGCAACGAGTGCTACGCGCAACCGTCGGGTACGATCGCCACGATGGGATGGGTGACCGAGAAGAGCCGCCGGGCGGTATCGACTCGGGTGCTCGTGTGGCGCCGCCCGGGCGAATCGCACGCACGGGTGTACGCATTTTCCGGGTGGGGCAAGGGAACGGCCGTGTCCGAGGCGACGCGCGCGTGGCTCGGGCGGCGCCGGTACCGGGAGCGGTTCGGGATCGAAACCAGCTACCGGCAGAAGAACCAGGCCCGCGGGTGGACCACCAGCACCAACCCCGAGTACCGGTTGCTCTTGGAAGGGGTCGCGCTGGTGTTGCGACAGGTGTGGGTGTGCTTGGCACTCCAAATCGCCCGCGCCCGGAAACGGAATCCGAGTGCGTGGGTGCGCGAACTCCCGTTGGTCGAGATGCTCGACTGGCTCACACTACGGATCCGCTCGCGATACCCGCGCACACGATGTATCACACTGACCCACAATACACTTACACGCACGGCTACGCCTTGAAACTACTG
>HG799469.1:0-84718 GCA_000531095.1 Gemmata massiliana
TCAACGAGCGGGCGGGGCTACGTAACCGCGAGAACTCAACGGCTTTGTTCTGAATCCTGTTAATCTTGTTGATCCTGTCCAAAATTCTGTTTCTTGTCTTGATCCGCGTTATCTGCGTTTATCCGCGGTTCTGCCTTCTGCTCTCTGTCCTCTGCTTTCTTTTGTGCCTTTTGTGCCTTTTTGTGGCCATACCGTCTTTATTCGTTTCCTCACTCCGCGCCGTCGCGCGGGGGGACGTGGTACTTCGGTACCACGACGGCCACGTCGCACAGGCCCCACGGGGTCGCGCCCGCGAATTTGTCGAGGAGCGACGACTTTCCCTTGCGCTTGAGTGTGCTCGTCTCCACGATTTCCAGGCTCGGCGGGAGCGTGTTCTTGAAGCCCTGGAGCGAGTCGTGGTGCGTGAACAGGATCACCGTGCGCGGGCGGTGGTGGCAGTCCACCATGAGCTGGTTCACGCTCTTGGTGCGCACGTTGCGCATGTCGGACCGGTCGTGATAGAACGCGAGCGAGTCGCAGTTCCGCGGGAAGCACACCACTGCCACATCGTGGTCGCTCACGAACCGCTCGACCAGTTCCGGTCGGCCGAACGGTGACCGCTCGCGTGCGTACCACGGCACCGCGACGTAGTGCGCCACCATCACGAGCGCGGCCATTCCCCCGATCAGTGCCCGGGTGCGGAACGCGGTGTTCCATTTCGTGCGCGCCACGAACTCGCCGATCGCGAGACACAGGAACGGGTACGCCGGGAGCACGTAAGTCGGTAACTTGCTGCCGGAGCAACTGAAGAAGAACGCGCACCACGCCCCGGTGAGGAGCCAGAACCCGCCCGCGGACGAGCGGTTCGCGCTGTCCCCGGGTGCGGGGCGGAGCAACCGCCAGAAGTACGCCGCGAACAGGAGCGTTCCGGGCAACAACCCGCCGAGCAGAATCGGCACGTAGTACCAGATGGGCTGCAGGTGGTCGAACGGTTGCAGGAACCGCATCACGTTGTGTTCCCAGAAGAAGTACTTCAGGAACTGCGGTTCGCGGAAGTAAATCGCCACGTACCACGGCAGGTTCACCGCGAACACCACGCCGAAGAACGTGAGGTACCAGTACCACCGAACCACCGCGGGGGCAGGTTGCGTCTGTAACCCCTCCCAACCCCTCCCCTAAACGGAGAGGGGCTTAAAACCATCCCGGGTTGCACCGGCTTCTGTATTTGGTTCTGTTCCCCCTTCCTTCTTAGGGAAGGGGGTTAGGGGTAGGTTGCTTTCCCCCCCCGCATCAGGAACCCGTACACCCACAGCGGCACGAACAGCAACACTTCCGAGATCGGCCCTTTCGTGAGGAACCCCAGCCCCGACGCGACCGCGGCGGCGAGCCACCACCTGAGCTTCAGCTTACCGGTGCGCACGGCCTCGAACCCGCACAGTACGGACGTCGTCACGCACAGCACGAGAAGGCCGTCGAGCAAGAGCAGCCGGGCCACGCTCACGAAGCCGGGCGCGACCGAAAGCAGCATCGCGGCCCAGAACGCGCTGCGTTCGCCCACGCTCCGGCGCCCGATCAGGTACACCGCGAGAATCGTGAGGTGAACGCACAGCGCGGGCACGAGCCGGGCGGATTCCTGCGAAATACCGAACGCGCGATAACTCAGCGCGGTCAGCCAGTACATGAGCGGCGGCTTATCGAGGTACGGTTCACCCTGGAGCGTCGGCACCACCCACGAGTCGTTGACCAGCATCTCCTTCGGGATCTGTGCGTAGCGCCCCTCGTCCGGTTCCAACAGGTGAAATCCGCGCGTGGGATACAGCAGTATTGCGGGTAAGAGCAGGACCAACAGTAGCGACAGCCGTCGGACTCGGGTGTCGGCGTCGGCCGTACCTGGAAACAAAATGTCCGTGAAAAGCAGCCGACACCACCCGATCGGGCTCCCGTGTTCGCGCGCACCCATGCCCCGCCTCCAACAAAGATGGAGGGTTATCGCACAGAACCGAAATTCCGGTCAACCCGGGCTGCGCGAGCACTGTAGTCACGTGTGGGCACGCTTTATCCAGCGCCAAAATGAGATCCGGTCTGTCGCGCCCTTTTCACTGCGGGCGCCGGTTTTGCTCAGTACGATGAAGGCGTCCATTCCTTCGGAGTGTTCCCATGAAGAAGCGATTGCTCGTGTCCCTGTTCGCGCTCACCGCGCTGGTCGCGCTCGCGCTCGTGCCGGCGTCGTCGGCCGCAGAGCCGAACGAAGACGCGCTGAAGGCGGCCGTGGAAAAGGCCACCGAGTACCTAAAGAAATCGCAAAAGGAAGACGGGAGCTGGTCCGCGGAGCCCCAGAATCGCGGCATCACCGGGATCGTGGTCACGGGCCTGATCCGCACCGGGACCAAGCCCGAGGACGAGCCGGCGGCGAAGGGCGTGAAGTTCATCGAGAAGCTGGTGAACGCGAAGTCCGGGCACATCGCGGGCGACGACTCGAAGGCCGGGCTGATTAACTACACCACCAGCATCAACATTCTCGCGCTCAACGCGGCGAACAAGGGCGACAAATACAAGGGCGTGATCGGCAACGCCACGAAGTACCTCAAGGAGTACCAGTGGGACGAGGCCCGCGGGAAGAAGGACGACAGCGACTACTACGGCGGCGCCGGGTACGCGGGCGACAAGTCGCGCCCGGACCTGTCGAACACCGCGTTCTTCCTCGAAGCGCTCAAGGCCGCGGGCGTCGCGAAGGACGACCCGGCGTTCAAGAAGGCGCAGGTGTTCATCAGCCGGTGCCAGAACTTCGAGAGCGAGTACAACACCGCGCCGTGGGCCAAGAAGAACAACGACGGGAGCTTCGTGTACACCGGGGCCAACGGGGGCGAGAACCGGCGCAGCGACGACACGAAGAACGACCTCGGCGGCTACGGGAGCATGACCTACGCCGGCGTGAAGAGCATGATCTACTGCGGCATCGCGAAGGACGACAAGCGCGTGCAGAAGGCGCTGGAGTGGATCGGCAAGAACTACACCCTCGACGCGAACCCGGGCATGCCGGAGGTGAACAGCCAGCGCGGGCTGTACTACTACTACCACACGTTCGCGAAGACGATGGACGCGCTCGGCGTCGACGAGTTCACCGACGCGAAGGGCGTGAAGCACGACTGGCGCGCGGACCTGCTGGCCGCGATCGCGAAGCGCCAGAAGCCCGACGGCAGCTTCGTGAACGACAACGACCGGTGGATGGAGGGCGACAAGAACCTCGTGACCGGCTACGCGCTCATGGCGCTGAGCTACTGCAAGAAGAAGTAAGCCGGGCGTGACGGAGGACGTGTGGACGAACAGATCAGTGTGCGGCAGGCGTACACCGCCATGTACGCCTTTCTGGAAGAACTCTACTCCAAATATGAGTTCGACCAGCTTGGATCGGTGCTGGGCGGCCTGAGTCTACTGGCGGACGGGTCGCCGGTGGATCAAGCCGCTTGGTCCGATTGGTTGAGAGCGGTGGAACGCGCGAAGGGTAATCAGGTGGACATGGGTCTGCACATTCGCCAAACGAGCAAGTAATCGCGCGTAGACTTGAGTTACTGCAAAAATGAAGTAGTCGCCGAATGACAGAGCGAATTGTTTGTCGAACGCCCCTGATCGAAATTTGGGACGAAACAGGGGTGCTGCCGATTACAAGACATCGGGAGTTAGGTCGGTCCGAAATGACCGACCTCCTCCGACGAGGGCCAGTACGTTTTGTGGTGGCAGATTGTGGCTTTCCACTGCGGTGGATCGACCCTCAAGACTGTTACCAATTCTGGAAAGAGGAAGTGAAACAGCGGGTGGTTGAACCTTCCGCGGCCCGCTTTCGTTTAGAGGATTTTCCCGGAGAGTATTGCTTCGTGGCGGCGGAGTGGGGAGACAACGAAACCTCGCCGGTTGTTGTTCTCGAACGACATCATTGAGCCCCACGGTGGTGGGTTGTTGGTGAACCCCGCCCGCAAGGGCGGGGCGTTCGCCCCACCTTGTTCGGTAACCGCACTTGTGCTTGCACTCGCCGCCCTTGCGGGCGGGGTTCACCAACAACCCGCCACCGCGTGTTCTCCGTTCACTTCTTCTTCGCAGTGATGACACGCGGGTTCTTGTTCAGGTCTTTGATGGTGGGGCCGAGTTCCAGTTCCGGGCGGTCGGCCAGGAGCCCTCGCACCGCGTCTTCTTGCTTCCAGCCGATTTCCAGCAGCAGTGACCCGTTCGGTTTCAGGAACGGGCCGACGCCGGCCGCGATGCGCCGGTAGAACGCCAGCCCGTCCGGTCCGCCGTCGAGCGCGAGGCGCGGTTCGTGGTCGCGCACCTCGGCACTGAGTTCGGCGAACTCGGACTGCGCGATGTACGGCGGGTTGCTCACGACCACGTCGAACGTGCTGCCCGGCGCGACCGGCCCGAACAGGTCGCCTTGCAGGAACGTGACGCGGTCCGCGACGCCGTGCTTGGTGGCGTTGCGCTTCGCGACCTGGAGCGCGTCCGGGGAGACGTCGACCGCGGTCACGCGGGAGTCCTTCTTCAGGTGCGCGAGACTGATCGCGATGCACCCGGAGCCGGTACCGAGGTCGAGCACGGCGGGCGCGGGCAGCGGTTTGAGGATCTTGAACGCTTCGCCGACCAGGGTTTCGGTGTCCGAGCGCGGGATCAGCACCGCCGGATCCACCTCGAACGAGAGGAGGTAGAAATCGCGCGAGCCGATGAGGTACGCGGTCGGCCACCCGGCCACCCGGCGGTGGATCAGTTCGCGGAACTTCGCTCGTTCGGCCTCCGCGGGCTGCTCATCGAACCGCACGAACAGGTCCACGCGCTTGCAGCCGAGAACGTGCGCGAGGAGGATCTCGGTCTCCAGTTTGGCGCCCTCGACGTTTTTCGATTTGAGGAAGTCCGTCGTCCACGCGAGAAGCGCTTTGATCGTCCAGACGGTCGGCGTCGGTGCGGGCATGAGAGGTCCGTTCTCGGTGAATGCGGGCGTTGAGGGCATTATTGCGAATCCCGCACCGGTGCAACAGACCGGTTACCGTGCTTGCGGGCGCGCCGGGCGTCGGGTACAACATCACTCACTGGTCGTGCTTGTGTTTAGCTCGGTGCCCTGCACCAGGCTGATGTTGCGTCAGCCGAGCTGTTACTGTACCGTTCGGCGCGGGGAAGGCTGTTCCAGCAACGCTATCGACCCCTGGGGCCACCCGGGGTGGAATTGCTGGGACAACCTCGCGAGTCGCGGTTTAATTCCACCCCGGGTGGCCCCAGGGGTCGGCGTTGCCGTGAGCCTTCCACACCCCAGGTCGAGAAGTAAAGCAAGCCGATCAACCGGGGCGCGGGCCGATCCGCGCCCCGGTTCGTTTTGACGAACGCGGCCGATGGGAAGTGCCAACGAGCTCCCAGAGTTCGCGTTCCATGACGCACCTCACCACCCGAGCTTCAACGGCAAGGTATCACAGGACGCGAACTCCGTTCCGCGCAAGTCGTTGTCCGAGGCCGGCTACAGAAAACAAGTCTTCTGCGCGGTCTGGTATGAGTTCGGTTGATCCGGTTAATCTGTCCAAAATTTTTTTCTAATCGTGCCGGCCGTTCGCTGAGCCGAGGTTGTCGTAAGCGTGAGGCGGTCGGTAGAGCCGAACGCGGTGGCCGTTCACTTCGCTTTCGGCCACGAGTTCACTGCACAGTCCGCGCAGGGCTTTCCACAAAATGGCCGACTGGTAGTGCTCGGCCTCGGCCGGGATGTGATCGAGTAGCGTGCGGGAACAGACCACCACCAGTCGGTCCTGCACGCGGGAGAACGCGACGTTCGCCCGGTTCAAATCGAGGATGAATTCGACACTCGCTTCGATCGCTGTTGGGTCGCTGACCGTTGCCGAGACGATCACAGTGGGGCGCTCGCCTCCCTGGAGGCGCTCGACTGTGTCGATCACCCCCACCGGCCCCTCAGTTCCCGACAGTGCGGCCAACCGCGTTGCGAGGAGACTGCGCTGGGCGCGGTGCGGGGTGATGATCGCCACCGAACCGGCCGGAAGTGGCGGAGCAGCGCTGAGTAATTGCTCCACGATCGCGACTTCGACCGGGTTGCTTCGGCGCGAACCGTCTTCGTCGTGGATTGCCAGGAACAGCCCGATGTTCCACTTCCAGACGTGCCCCCAGAACGGGCCGCCGACATCGGGGACCGCGGTCACGGTTCGCGGTAGGCCGGCCAGCTCGATTCGATCTCGACGGTACACGCGGGCGATCAGCTCGCGAACCACCGGCGGGAGGCGGAACGTGAGCGTCAGCCCGGACCATCGGGCGCTCGTCGCGGGCACGGTCGGGTTGCCGCCCTCATCCTGTGCCCCGATGATGCGCCGAACAGCATCGTATGCACTGGCGAACGGTTGGTAGAGCACCATCGGGGGGCGGTCTTCGGCTTCCCAATCGTGGGCCGTGATCGGGGCCAGTTGTCGGTGGTCGCCGGCCAGCAGAATTCGGCCGTTCGAGGGTACAAGTGTTGCGAGCGCCAGGAAGTGCGGAAACACCATCATGGACGCTTCGTCCACGACCAGGAGGGCCGCACCGAGTCCGGCCCCGCCGTTGAATGTCTTGAGTTTCTCGACCGCGGAGGCGAGTTTGAGCAATCCCGCCGTTGTTCCGCCGATCACCAGAACTGCACCTGTCGTGAGTTCGGTGAGTTTCTTTTTCACACCGAGTATGGCCGCAGGCAGGTTCTCGACCGAACCACCAACGACGTGTTGTGTCGGGTCGTTCGTGTGAACCTTGACCAGTTTAATTGGCGGAACTCGCCGGCCGTTTGCTGCAGCATGTTGGGTGAACGCTTCACGGTACCGGTCGATGCGCTCCAGCAAGTTATCGAGCGCGGTGTGCGTGTGTGCTGCGAGGAGCACGATGTCGCCCGCGCGCCCGCCAGCGAGCACCCGAAGCAGAACAGACAGGGCCGTGGTCGTGGTCTTCCCGGTGCCCGGTGGTCCCTGGATCAACTGGACCCGCGTATTCAGTCCTTCGACCGCCGCTCGTGCCTGGTCCGGCGAGGCCGGGTAGATGTTCGCGGGCGGGAGCAGGAACGAATCCACCAACTGCTGTAGGCTACTGACTTCCGTGGTGGGGAGGGGAGTAACTGCGGGCGGCCGTGGATCGACTGGGTCGAACCATGCGTAAACGTGGCTCGGCTGCTGGAGCCGGTCGTCCACGCGCCCGGCGACGTAGTCCGATACGCTCTCGTCCAGCGTCGCGTAGCCACGCTCGAACAGCATTTCCGCTTTTCGGCTCGCGCCGCTCGACAGCCGGTACCGGTCCTCCTCGGCGTACATGGCGTCCAGAGTCACGCGACCGGTCGGCCAATCGATCTCCCGCACCACACACGTGCGCCCCACGGCCGCGGTCAACTGCCCCACCGTCTGGCCCTGCTTCGGGTCACCGTTCCACGGTGACAGACGAGCGAACGAACCGGGACCGAACCGGCACCGGGCTTCCAGATCGGTCAGCGTTAACCCGCCGAACGCGAACAGTTTCGATCGACCCGGTGATCGTGCTTTTGTCCGCACCGACTTTGACCTGTCGCAACGGGAGTGTGCGCCCGGCCGGTACGCGGGCGATCGGCGGAAGTAAGTGCGCAGCGACCCAATCGGACCTGCGGACGTGTTGGTCCAGCCGGAGGAAATCGGTCGCGGCGCGGGCCACGCCGTCTCGTCCGAGGCGAAATACGGGTAGCTCGTTGGCGGCCAACGATGCTTTCTCGACGCCGGAATTCTTCGGGCTGATCCCTTCCTCGACCCAACGCAGTGCGTGGACGCGCGCCCGGAGATACTGGGTGAGCAATCCGGGTGTTCCGGCACGTGCGTAGGCCGCGAGTGATTCGCGCACGCGATCATCGTTCGGATCGACTTTCGGCAGCGTACCCCACGCGGCGTGCCAGTACGGGGCCGGGAGCGCATCGGAGAACCGGCTGCGCACCTCGAACACGTGCCCCGCCGCGCCTTCGTCTGGTGCCCACGAACCGTCCGGTTCGACTGCGAGACGAATCGCGAAGTCGAAGATGCCCTGGGCGAACACGTGCGAGAGATCATGTTCGTTCCCGTCAACGAGACGGGTCCAGTGGTACCGCCGGCCCGCCCACTCCAGAGATGTGACGACGCCGAGTCCGCGCCCGGTCCAACCGAGGGCGAAGCGTCGATCCACTTCTTCCTGCACGGCCGAGTACATCAACTGTTCCAATCCCTCCCGGCACCCGAACAGTTGGCGAATCGGGCCTAGCAACTCGGGACCGGCCCGACTGCACCCTTCGAGAAGTTGGCGCACTTCGGAACGGGACCAGACGTAGAAGTGAACCGGGGCCGACGCGACTCCGAGTTCCTCGGCAACGAGGCGCACCAATCGGTCGAAGAATCTGCGGATCAACTCGCCCTCGGCGGCGGTATCCGCGGGGTAGTTGGTGCCCGACCACGGGACCGCTTGGTATTCGATGATTTCGCGCCCGTCGGGGAGCGGGCGGTCCTCGAATGTCGGTCGACTACTCGCGTCTTTTTTGACTTCAAACCGCTCCCGCACCTCGGGCACGGCGCGGCCCTCAGTGAAAGATGTTTCGATGCGTCCGGCGCTGCGAGTGACGTGCGCCGACAGCGCCCCGATGCGGTTCTCGGTGTAGTCGTAATCGATCGCGAGATAGATCCGGAGGAGCCGGTTCCCGTTCACTTCGTGTGGCGGTAAGTGCCCGACACCCGTATTCGGGATCGGCTCGACACCCGACCCTACGACGGTGCGCGTTTTGGGGAGCGTGAACAATCGCGCGCGGGCGCGGAGCCGGAGCCGATCGAGGTTCTCGCTGAACCCGGGATCGCGTGCGAGTGATTCGATTTTGGGATCGAATAGAGGTGGGTTGGCCACCTGATCGAGCGTCTCCAAGCCGGCCGTGCGGAGCAGCCGCGTCGTGACCGGGTCCAGCCCGAGGAGTTCCGGGCGCCGTAAGCGCGCACTTTCGGTCAGGCAGTGTGGCGCGAACGAGCACCCGTCACATTTCGAGTCGATCTGGAACCCGATCTCCGCGAGCGGACGCGCGGCGGCAGAGTCTAGACGCCCTTCCGGTGCGAGGAGCTGAGTGAGATCAGCTTCTTCGTGCGTCAAATCGAGCGGCGCCAGCGCGAGAATCGACTGGTTCGTGTTTCGGTCGGCGTCAATGCGCGCCACAACGCATTCGATGGTCGTTCGATCGAAACTGTGGGCGCCGACGGGAACGGACTGGTCGCCGATGATGTCGCGGAGCAGCATCCGGTACGCGGCGACCTGGATGCGGTGATAGGTACGGTCCCGGCGGCTCGCTTTGCACTCGACCAGCCACACGCGCGGCGCGCCATCGATCCAGCGGAGCAGAACGAAGTCGATAATGCCGTAGAGTCGGAACGCGCCCATGTTGCCGCCGACCGCGACTTGCCGGGCGTACCCCTGCGTTCCGGGCTGGAGGCGCGCGAAGACGCCCGCGAGTGCGTCCCACGTGACTTCGTCCCGCTTACCTTTGGGCAGCGGCGCGGCGAGGTTCTGGAACCCGGATTCGACCAACTCGATTTCCCAGCGGTCCTCGCGCCGGCGGCCCATTTCGGCGAGAACCGGGTCGATGCTGTCCCGGACGCGCTCGAAAAACGGGAGCGGGCCGACTTCACGCGCGGAGTGAACGGTGAGGTGGAACCGGCGGTCGCAGGAGTGGTGGCGGACGTACTCCCCGAGGTCGGTAGCGGTGATGTTGATGCGGGGGCGCGGACTCAACGCGGAACCTCGGCACGGCCGCTCTGTCGGTTATCGGAGCGGGAGAAAACTGAGTGATACCATTCTGCGGGAACGAGAGGCAATCCCGGTTGGCCTGTAGTCGCTACGAACTCGGCCAGTCCGCGTGCTGGAGAACGACGCGGTAGCCGTCCGGATCGGCGAATGTCTTGCCCGATTTGTCCCAGTACGGATTGAACGATTCGACCGGTTCGTGCCCCGCGCCTTTTAATCGAGTGATCGCGCGGAGCCACTCGTCCCGGTCGGGCAAATAGAAGACGAGTAAGTTGTCGTCGGTCGGGGCTTTACCAACCGAGTGCCCCCGCTTGTGCGTGAATTCCAGGTGGTACGCCGCGCCCCTGTGCCCCAACATGATCCCATCAAAGCCGTCGTGATCGCGAAATTCGCCGATCACCTCGAACCCCAACCCGTCCCGGTAGAATTGAACGACCGCTCCCAGTCGATCGGTCGGGCGCGCGACTCGTAAGTGCGCGGTCGCGATTGTTTTGGCCGGACCCATCAGTTCACCCTCTCTGCTCGCGGGTCAGGTTCTAAATTGATGGCACCGCGCCCGTTTGGAACTGGAACCCGAACTTGGAACGTCAGTCCCACGATCAACTGTGTTCCTGGCTCGGGCTGCCGACCGGTGCGTGGCCGCCGGACCACTACACCCTACTCGGACTCGAGCGCGGAGCGGGAGATTTTGCCGACATCGAGTCCCGCGTGCTCGATCGCATGGAACTGCTCCGGCGGTACCAGCTCCTGCACCCCGATCCCGTCACGGCCGGGATGAACCGGCTCGCACAAGCGCTCGTGTGCCTCACCGATCCGGCCGCGCGCGCCGCATACGATCGCGGGTTGGGCATCGCCATTGCGCCGTTCGAGGTGGTCGATGATGAACCGCCGAGCGGCGAGTTCGGGGCCGTGCGCTCTGCGGAAGCCGTTCCGGTCGAGGTGGCATTCGAGTCGGGACTGGGAGCGCCCGGCGAAGATTCGAGCGCGGCCTACAAAGTGGCCGACCCGACTCCGGTGCCTTACGAGGTTGTGCCGGAAGAGTTGATTGCGGAGGAGTTACCGGAGCCGGACGACGCACCCGACGCGCTACCGGCACTACCTCTACCAGCGCTTCCCGTTGCGCGCATCAATCAGCTCAAACCGCGCACCGTTTATCGACGACTTGCCGCGCTGCGCCGAGCGCTTCGAGCATGGGACGGGCTGCGCCCGGTGATGGGGAACCCGACCGAAGCGCTCGCGACGCCGATCTCGGTATTGCTGTTTATTCGGGCCGTTGCGAGCGCCAGAGACGCGCTTCCGCGAGTCGCTTTTGTGCTCAACGAGCCGGGCGCTCCGGGTGCGCTGGTTACCGCGCTCGTCTCTTCATCACACGCCGCACACACGGTGCGCACACTGCTTCCTTCTCAGAGGCAATCGGTCGCGCTCGACTGGCGCCGCGGGTATGATGTGCTGCGGCGCGAGCACGATCAACTTCGCGCCCTCGCGCTCGGGCGCCGGGCACGCCGGCGCGCGAATTCGGGCGCCAATTTTCTGCTCGCGCTCCGGCGCACACCGGAACTGGCGCTCGTGGTGCTCGCGCTCGCGGCCCTCTTCGTAAGTCTAATTCGTCGCAACTCCTGAAATCGTATTTGCTTGACGCGATTCCATGTGCTGTCTAGACTTAGGACAGTTCCCGGATGATGAAACGGGCCGACTCACCGAGGGACCACGCTCGTGACCAAGAAAGAAATCGTCAAGACGATCTGCGACCGGGCTAACCACGAAAAGCTCATTCCGAAGCACAGCCTCACGCAGCTCGCCACAAAGGAAATCGTGCAATGGACCTTCGAGGCGATTATCGCCACGCTGGTCCAGGAGGGGCGCATTGAACTGCGCAACTTCGGAGTATTTGAAGTCAAGCAGCGCAGGCCGCGCAAGGCGCGCAACCCGCGCACGGGTGACCCCGTCAACGTCGAGGCGAAGAACGTGGTAACGTTCCAGCCCGGCAAAATGATGGAAGAACAGGTTAAGAAGTCCACGAAGATCGCGGAAGTGAAGAAGAAGAAGCCGCGCAAATCGAAGGCGGACAAGGCCGCTGCGAGGAACGCGGAGCCGAAGACGGCTCCCGCACCGATCGCCCCGGAACCCTCGGCTAACGGTAACGGTACGGTCCCGACGGAAACCGCGAGCGTACCCGCGGTCGTCAGCACCGTGACGAAGTCCGCGGTCGAGCCGGTGACGTCGGACGCCCCGGCCGCGACCTGAGTTTCACCCAAGTGTCTAAAACAGAAACCGCCGGGGATTTTTCCCCGGCGGTTTCTGTTTTGAGGAAATCAAAAGAGCAGAGCACAGAGTGGAAATTCTGTGCTCCCAATGGTGTTCACGACTAGCTCCGTGATTGCCGCTTGCGGTCACCTTCCTTCAGGTACAGTTTCCGCATCCGCACCGCGGCCGGCGTGATTTCGACCAGTTCGTCGTCCTCGATGAATTCCAGCGCCATTTCCATCGAGAATACGGTCGGCGGCTTCAGCACGGCGGCCTTGTCGCTACCGGACGCCCGCATGTTGGTCAGCGGCTTCGGCCGGGTCACGTTCACCACCATGTCGTTGTCGCGGCCGTGTTCGCCGACGATCTGCCCTTCGTACACCGCGTCCTGGGGAGCGACGAACAGGTTGCCCGAAAGGTCTTCGGCCGAGTACGCGGTCACCTTCCCGGTGTCCTTCGAGATGAACACGCCGGTGGGGCGCCCGGCCTGCGCGCCGCGCACCGGCCGGTAGTCGAGGAAGTTGTGGTGCATGATCGCGGTGCCCTGGGTGCCCGTCAGCATCCGCGTGCGCAGCCCGATCAGCGACCGGGCCGGGATGTGGAACTCGACCTGCGTGCTCCCGCGGTGGCTCTCCATCCGCTGGAACTCGCCCTGGCGCTCCAGGACCAACCGCATCACCGTGTTCTGGTGCTCCGCCGGCACCTCGACCACGAGGTGCTCATAGGGCTCCTGCTTCTGGCCGTCGATCTCCTTCACGATCACCTGGGGCTTGCCGACCGCGACCTCGCCGCCCTCGCGGCGGATCGTTTCGAGCAGCACCCCGAGGTGCAACAGCCCGCGCCCGCTGACGATGAACTCGCTCTCGCGGGCGCCCGGCTTGACGCGCAGGGCGACGTTGTGCTGCAGCTCCTTTTGGAGCCGGTCGCGCAACTCGCGGCTCGTCAGCGGCTTCCCGTCCTGGCCCGCGAACGGCGAGTCGTTTACCCGGAACACCATGTCGAGCGTCGGCTCGTCGATGGTCAGCGGCGGCAGGGCGTGCGGCTTGTCGAACTCGCAGATCGTGTCGCCGATGTCCGCGTCGTCGATGCCCACGATCGCGCACACGTCGCCGGCCTTGAGCTCTTCGACTTCCCGCTTCGCGAGCCGGTCGAACTCGAGGACCTGCACCACGGTGTCCGGGAACACGGTGCCGTCCTTCTGCTTGACGACGGACACCTTCTGGTTCTTGCGGATCTTCCCGGCGAAGATCTTCCCGATGGCGATCTTGCCGACGAACTCGCTGTACTGGAGCGCCATCACCTGCATCTGGAGTGGGGCGCTCTCGTCCACGTCGGGGGAGGGCACCTTTTCCAGGATCGCGTCGAACAGCGGGCTGAGGTCCTTCGGCTCGACCTCCAGGTCGGTGGTGGCGATACCGGCGCGGCCGCTCGCGTAGATGATCGGGAACACGGCGGTCTCGTCGTCGGCCCCGAGTTCGATGAACAGGTCGAACATCAGCGCGTGGACGTCCGCGATGCGCGCGTCCGGGCGGTCGATCTTGTTGATGATGACGATCGGGCGCAGCCCGGCGGCGAACGCCTTCTTCAGCACGAACCGGGTCTGCGGGAGCGGCCCTTCGGCCGCGTCCACGAGGACGAACGCGCCGTCGGCCATCTTCAGGATGCGCTCGACCTCGCCGCCGAAGTCGGCGTGCCCCGGCGTGTCGATCAGGTTGACCTTCACGTCGCCGATGCGGATACCGCAGTTCTTCGCGAGGATCGTGATCCCGCGCTCGCGCTCCTGGTCGTTGGAGTCCATGATGAGGCCGTGCTGGCCCCCCACCAGTTTGTCCAGTTCCTCGCTACGGAACTGACCGGACTGCCGGAGCATCTGGTCGACGAGGGTCGTTTTGCCGTGGTCAACGTGCGCGATTACTGCGACGTTCCGAATGTCATTCCGCTTCATGGAGTCGTTGCGAGTTTCGAGTTCGGGTTCCGGAACCAAGTGAACAACCCGTTCCAACAGGACCGGGTCCGATTTTCAGGGCGACTTCAACTTGGCACCTGAAACCCAGAAGTCGGGAACTTCCCTCGGGTCTGGTGGAGTCAAGCGCTTCCTGTAATGTAGAAGTTACGTGGGCCGCGCGGAAGGGCAGATGACGTGTGGTTTCAGTGAACGTCACCGCGCTAGCGTTTGAGAGAGGTTGGCCGCGATGCTTTTATATTTAATTCGGCACGCCGAGGCCGTAGAACTCGGATCGCCCGGTGCGGCCCGGGACTTCGATCGCGCCTTAACGCCCCGCGGCCACGCCCAGACGCTCGCGATCGCGGAAGCGTTCGCCCGGCTGCAACTTACCGTCGACGCGGTCGCCGCCAGCCCGCTCGTTCGCGCGCACCAGACCGCCGTGGGGCTGCTGAACGTGTGGCAGCCCGGCACGCGGCCCGTCACGCACGACGCGCTCAGCCCGGACCGACTCAAGCCCGGTAAACTTTCCGAATTTTTGGCCGACGTCCCCGGTGACCGGGTGGCCGCGGTGGGGCACATGCCGGACCTCGGCGCCTACGCCGAGTGGCTCCTCGGCGCGGCCGACGGGAGCATTCAGTTCGCAAAAGGCGCCGCCGCGTGCATCGAGTTCAAGGGCGATCCCGCGAAGGGCAGCGGGAAGCTCCATTGGATCATCACGCCGGAATGGTTCATGTGATTGCGGGAATTTCTGATTAATTCTGGGGGCGCCTGTTTGTTCCCAGGGTGCGCGTCTGCGCCGTGACCCTGGGCTGAGGAATCTAACCCCTTCGGGGTAGGTTTTCAGCACATACAGGCGGTCAACTGCATTTGGACATCACCCACCGCCCTTGCGGGCGGGGTTCACCCGTGCCGGCGACAACCGGTTCTCCCGTGCATTCCCTGTGCGTGTTCTGTACCCCGAACGGGGTTAGATTCCTCAGCCCAGGGTCGCGGCGCAGACGCGCACCCTGGGAGCAAACCGCGACATCGGGGAATGTTCTTCATTCACTTCCCCGCCGAGATCCACCTGCGCCACGCGAGGTCGAGTGCGGGCAGGTCTTTTTCCTTCCACCCGGCCGCGTCGAGGCCTTGCTGAACGGTCGGCATCGCGATGTTCTCGCTGGGCTTGAGGCCGTCGAGGAACATCTGGAACTTCGAGGCGCCGGGGCCGTAAGCGAGGTACTCGGCGAAGCTGGTCGCGAGCACTTCGCCGTTCGCGGATTTGGCGTCGCTCCAGATGTCCGCGAGTGCCGGCGGGCGAGCGCCCTTCGTTAGCGCGGTTTTCGCCTGGGACTTGTACGCCACGTAGCGCTTCGAGGTGGTGCCCTCGGCCCGCATCGCGGTGACGCGGCCGAACCCGTCGCGCAGCCAGTCCGGAATTGCTTGCGCGCCCGTCCCTTTGGCCTTCAGGTGTTCGCCGGACACGCGGGCCGCGGTGCTCGCGTACAGGTCCGCGTCGGTCGCCTTGCCAGTCACTTCGGCCGGATCGACGATGAACGGCGGTTCGGCGCGGAGGTCGGCGAACGCGCCCTCGGGTGGTTGCTGGAAGGCGCGCCGCATGAGCGACTTGTACTCCGCGTTATCGGGAACGAAGTAGACCGTCAGCTTGCCCTTCCAGGACGCCTCTTTCTCGTCGTACTTGAGCGTCTTGCGGGTCAGAGTTGTGGTCTTTTCGAGGACTTCGCCGAGCGCCTTGGCTTTCTCCGCGCTCACCGACCCCACGATGATGAAGTTGTTGGTCTCCACCACCGTTGGCTTTTCCAGCCCGGCCTTCTTCAAGTTCGCGAGCGCGGTATCCTTGGCCTGCTTCACCAGCTCCTTGTCTTTATCTTTGTCCTTATCTTGGGCCGAGGCGGAACTCGGTGGAGCCAGCACGATCGCGGTGAGGAGCGCGATACCAACTGCGGGCCGAACGCGGAGCAACATAGGCTGGGTCTCGGGGTACGGGTCGGGGCAGTGGAAGTGATTATAACCGACGTGCGGGCGCGAATGCTCGTTAGAACTGGCGCTTCAAAGGAGGTGCGTCCGTGCGCGCGTACTTCCCGAAGCGCCAGTTCGTCGGACGGGGCTTATAGCCCGAGTACGTCGTTCATCGTGTAGCGCCCGGCCGGGCGGTTCGCCATGTACTTCGCGGCCAACAGTGCGCCGCGGGCGTAACTGTCGCGGTTGTGGCCCTTGTGGACCAGTTCCAGCGTTTCGCCGATCGTGGTGAAGATGATCGTGTGCTCGCCCACGTTGTCGCCCCCGCGCACCGCGTGGACCCCG
This sequence comes from Gemmata massiliana, assembly GCA_000531095.1. Taxonomy (GTDB): domain Bacteria; phylum Planctomycetota; class Planctomycetia; order Gemmatales; family Gemmataceae; genus Gemmata; species Gemmata massiliana. The sequence goes on from HG799469.1 coordinate 16,235, forward strand.
ATCTCTTCGGACTTGCGCTCGCCGATGATGCCCTCGCGCCCGTGAACGAACGCGCCGCCTTGCACGTCCTTGATGATCTCCGCGAACCGCATCGCGGTGCCGCTGGGCGAGTCCTTCTTGAACCGGTGGTGCCGCTCGACGATCTCCGGGTCGAAGCCCTTGCCCTTGAGGGACTCCGCGGTGAGCTTCACGAGCTTGAACAGCAGGTTGACGACGAGGCTCATGTTCGGTGCGAACAGCACGCCCGTCATGTGGGCCGCGGCCTCGATTTCGGCCTTCTGCGCGTCGGTGTGGCCGGTGGTAGCGACGACAACGGGGATCTGCCGGTCCACGCACACGGGCAGGACCGCCATCGTGCCGACGGGCGCGGAGAAGTCGATGAGCGAATCCACCCGCAGCCCGAGCGGGATGTCGTAGCGGATCGGCACGCCGATCGCGCCGACGCCCGCCACTTCGCCCGCGTCTTTGCCCTGGAGCGGGTTCGTCGCCGAATCGATGGCCGCGACGATTTCCAGTTCCGGATCTTCTTTCGCCAGCGCCACGAGTCGCTGACCCATCCGCCCGCACGCCCCGTTGATCGCAATATGAATCTTCATGTGTGCCTCGCATCGAGCGGGCGGCATTTAGTTCGGAATGCCGCGTGCTCGTGGGGTCGTTGTACACCGCGCGGTGGGCACCGGCCGTTCGAGTGGCGCGGTTACTGACCGTAAGGCACGCTGCCGTCGTAGAAGAGTTGGTTCGCTTTATCCATGTGGCGCTTCGGGGCGTGGCGCGCGGCTTGAGTTGCTGTATCCGTGGGCCACATCGTGAAGTGATCGGCCGCGCTGCGACAGGACGGCAGGTCGTCGTGCTCGAACACGAGTAATCCGCCTCCAACTTCGGTCAGCTTCTTCCCGCCCACGTCTGGGTTGATCGCGTAGCAGATCTGAAACGATCCACCGTTTGTCGGGCTGCCGAAGTTCCGGTCGGATGCGTCCGGGCAGCGGAACACGCGGAGCGAGTTCTCAACGAACGGCGTAACAGAACCAGTGGGTGTGTACCCGGGAAGGGCGGTCGTTACGGTCGCGCCCGTGCGGTTGTCGTAGGGGCACCACCACGTTTCGGTCGCCCCGGTGTAAGTGTTGGCCGGGTTGCACGTGAGGCACCGTTGGTCTTTACCGTCCTTCCACGGCGCCGGACACAGGCGCCCGAACGGGAGCGTTTTGTGGGCGTCGTGGTACATGTGAAGTCCGAGCCCGATTTGCCGGAGGTTGTTCCGGCACACGGTGTTGTTCGCCGCCGCTCGGACGCGCTGGATGGCCGGGAGCATCAGGCCAATCAGGATCGCGATGATCGCAATGACGACCAGCAGCTCGATCAGCGAAGCCCCGCGGCGCATGGTACACCCGGCAATGTGGCCGACCGTGTCCCGGTCGGGGCCGGGAACAATCAGGCGTGGGATTCGATGGCCCGGACGATCGCGGAGAGGTCGTTCGGCACTTGCACGGCGCGGTTCGCGAACGCGACCTGCTTCACCCCGCGCTTGCCGAGCTTCGCGTCGAAGGTGGCTTTGTCCGCCGAGTGGTACGCGACCGTTTCGTCCGAGTCCTTCAGCACGTGTCCCGTCAACACACAGACGACGGAGTCGGATGGCGAAATCACCTTTTCTTGAACAAGTTGCCGCAACCCCGCGACGCTCGCGGCGCTGGCCGGTTCGCACCCGAGTCCGCCGGCGCCGATCTTGGCCTTCGCGTCCAGGATGTCCGTGTCGGGCACCGCGCGCACCACGCCGTTGCACCGGTCCATCGCGCGCAGGGCTTTTGGCAGGTTCACCGGGCGGTTGATCTCGATCGCGCTCGCGAGCGTGTCGGCCTTGCGGTTGTTCGCGTCGAGCGCGGCGTAGTAGCTGTCGATCTTCGACTGGTCGAACTGCCCGCCGTTCCACCGCAGCCCGTTCTTCTCGTAGAGCTGGTAGAACGTGTCCGCCCCGCCCGCGTTGATGACGGCCAGGCGCGGCACGCGGGAGATCAGCCCGAGGTCCACGAGTTCGCCGAACGCCTTCGCGAAGCTCGACACGTTACCGAGGTTCCCGCCCGGCACCACGATCCAGTCTGGTACTTCCCAGTTCAGCGCTTCCAGTACGCGGAACATGATGGTTTTCTGCCCCTCCAGGCGGAAGGGGTTCACGCTGTTCACGAGGTAGATGCCGAGTTGCCGACTCACCTCCTGCACGCGACGCAGCGCGTCGTCGAAGTCGCCCTCGATCTGTACCGTGAGCGCGCCGTGTTCGAGCGCCTGCGACAGCTTCCCGTAGCTGATCTTCCCGCTACCGATGAAGATGACGCCGCGCATCATTTGCGTGGCCGCGCAGTAGATGGCGAGGCTCGCACTGGTGTTCCCGGTGCTGGCGCACGCGGCCCGGGTCGCGCCCGTCACGCGCGCGTGCGTGAACGCGGCACTCATGCCGTTGTCTTTGAAGCTGCCGCTCGGGTTCATCCCCTCGTACTGGAGGAACAGCCGGCCCGCGTTCAGCCCGGTGTATGCGGCCACTGCGTCCGCACGCTGGCAGAGCGTCTGGCCCTCACCGATACTGACGATAGCGTCGTCCGGCGCGAAGGGGAGCAGCTCACGGAACCGCCACACGCCGGAGAAGTCCAGCGGGTTCGTGCGGTTGGCCCACTTGCCCTCGAAATGTTTGAGCGACTTGGGAACCGGGAGCTTGTTCCAGTCGTAAGCGACGTCGAACAGCCCGCCGCACCGGGGGCACCGGAACGCGGTGTCCGCGCGGTCCGCGGTGCCACCGCACGTCGGGTTGATGCAGCGCTGGAATACGAGGTCGGCCATTCTGAGATCTCGTGGCTCAGGGCGCGTGTTTTGTTGCACACACGGCGCCAACTCGGGGAGATAGAGACACTTCGATATAGGTTCTTATCAGCACAATGCACAGCGTAATTCTAAAGGATACCGCGCCGTGCCGATCGCGGCGCGCCTCAATTGCGGCCCGGTGACCGGATTGCATTCGGCCCGGTGCATCCGGGCGCGCGGCGTGGTATATAGAGGGTGCCCATCCCGGAGCCAGCCAATGCCCGCGCACCTGCTCTCACTCGCCGACGGTCCGAGTATTCTCCTCGACAAGCCAATCTTACTGTTCGGGCGGCACGAGGAGTGTGACGTGCAGTTGAACTCGAAGAAGGTGTCGCGCCGCCACTGCGTACTCGCGCAGGTGAACGAGTACCTGGTGATCCGCGACCTCGGCAGCACCAACGGCGTGCGGATCAACGGCGAGCGCGTCGCGGAGGGGAAGTTGCGCCCGGGCGACGAAGTGCAGATCGGTAACTTCAAGTATCAGGTGTGCGGCGACCTGCTCGGTCGGTCGAAGGAACACCCGTCCGCTGCGGACTACAAGAGCGTGCCACCGGGACCGGCCGGCGCGGAGGAGATCCCGCCCGAAGAGAGCGGGCCGGCGTCGGATTAGCAGTTCGTGAAGAGAAGGGGTGGCTCGGGAAGAGAAGGGGTGAGAGTGTGAGCGGGTGAAGGGGTGAAAAGGCCCGAGCCAAGAGGTTTGGGACGCGCCTGTTTGTTCCCAGGGTGCGCGTCTGCGCCGCGACCCTGGGAACAAACCGCGATATCCTGGGATCAATCCGCGATCGCACGCCAGAACAAACGGGCGCTCCGAAAACCCGCGACCGCTCAGGGCATTTTCACCCCTTCACCCGCTCACACTCTCACCCCTTCTCTTCCCGAGCCACCCCTTCTCTTCACGATCGCGAGTCACTCCCGGAACAGCACGTCCACGCCCGCGGCGTCGGCGGGAACGGTTTCCTGCGCGGCCGGCTTGTCGCCCTGCTTCCAGGTGAACGTTTGCGGCAGTTGTGCGTGCAGGAACGTCTTCGCGGGGAGCGTGACCGTCTTGCCTTCAATGGTCAGCGACAGGTCGCGGCTGGTGTGGTTGTAGAACCCGACCTTACGCAGCCCGTTCGTGGCCGCGGTGCCGGTCGCCGGGAACACGCTCACCTTCGGCGCCCGCGCGCCCGTGAGCGGGCTGGACTTCGATTCCGACGGCTTGCCGTCCGGCATGATCGGCGATTCGGGCGGAACCGTGAGCGGCGGCAGCCCTTCCGGGGTCTTCGGCAGGGGCAATCCGGACGGCGGAATCAGGGCGTCCGGCGCCGGCGCGGGGACCGGTACCGCGGTCGCGCCGCTAGGGAGTTCCAGGGCGGGCAGCTTTTGCTCCTTGTCCGGCTTCGGCAGCGTGGGGGCCAGCGGATCATTCACCTTCGGCAGATCGAGCGCCGGCGGCTTCGGTGCCTTGTCCTCCTTCGGTAAATCGAGCGACGGCACCTTGATCCCCGGCTCGTCTTTCGGGAGGTCGAGCGAGGGCAGCTTCGGGGTCTTGTCGTCCTTCGGCAAATCGAGCGGTGGGAGCTTGATTTCCTCGTCTTTCGGGAGGTCGAGCGACGGCGGTTTCACGCCCGCTCCGCCCGGTTTCGGGTCCAGGGACGGGAAATCGAGCGACGGCTTCTTGGGTTCGGGCGTGGGCGTTTTGCGCGGGTTCGTGTCCGTACCGCGTGGCACGTCGATCGAACCGGTCGTCGTCGGTGGTTTCGGGGCCGCTTCTGGTGTGGCCGGTTTCGGCGTCATCGGCGTCATCGGCGTAAGCGGTTCGGGTGAACCGGTTCGCGGAGCTTCCGTGCCCCCGATCGGGCGCACACTCGGATCGCCGTTCGGCCCCGAGTGGCCCGTCGCGGGCGGACTCGGTGGAGTGGTCGGGCGCGGGTTCGGATTATTGGCCGCGCTATCGGGGCGCTTGTTGGGTGCGGACTCGACACGGGGGGGACGTGGCGGCGCGGCGGCCGGCGCGCAGGGATACACGTAAACGGGCTGGTAATACATCGGCGGGTTGTAGTAAATCGGGGCGGGCGCCGGGTAGTAGTAGGCCGATTCGTAAACCGGCGATCCCCAACGCGGCCAGCACGCCGAAGCCCAATCCGGGACCAGCACCAGCGCGAACAGCGCGCACAGGCAGAGTTGACGCTTCACGGTGGATTCCTTTCCGTTGTCGATCCTCTGGGCGCTTCCACGCCCGTCTCCCCACCACCAAAATCGGGCGGCACAATTTTGGGGGCACTGCGAGGGAACACAAGTTGTAACTTTTTCACTGGGAGCGATTCAACCCGACTTCTGAGGGACGCGAAATGCGGCAGTTCGGTACGTCGGTCGCGGTAATTCTCCTCCTGGCAAGCACATCCGCGGCCGAGCCGCCGAAAGCGGCCGAGGCGCTCGCACAGCGGTACGAACTCGGCCAGCGCCTTAAACGGTTCGAGCAGGAGTGGGAGAAACAGGACAACCCGACAGCGCGCAAACGTGCCCTCGCGCACATTCGGAAGCTCACCGAGCAGTTCCTGACGTTTCAGTTCGGTGAGGTCGCGCGGGCGCTCGATCTGGCCGGGTTCGCGCTCACCTCGGACGAAGAACCGAGCGTCACGCGACAATGGGCCTGGAGCCTCTACGCGGTGCCCGAACTGCGTGTCGTGGACGGCAAGGCTCAGGAGCTGACTGTCACGATTAAACAGTTCTACGTGCCGAAGGGCGATGTCCCGAAAAGTCCCGAGGTGCAGTTCTGGTTCACCGATAAGCAGATTACCACACTCCGACCCGACACGTTCCCGCACACGCTCAAGGTGCCGCTCCCGCCGCTCGGTGAGTTTGCGGGGCTGGACCGCAGGTTGTACTTCATGGTGGAAAGCGGGCGCGAGATTCGTCGTACCGCGATCGGTATTTCGCAGGTCGCGGACCTCGACGCGCGCCTGGCCGCGCTCAAGAAGACCGTCGCGTCGTGGGAGGCGATCGACACGATCGAGAAGGCAACCGCTCGTGATCGCGCCGAATTGTTGACCGAACTGGTCGGCGGAACCGCGCCCGAAACGGATTTGCCGGCCGCGGACCTGCTCAAGAACGCGGAAACGATGCTCGACGGCAACCCCTTCTTTACGTCGGCGAAATCGGGGCAGTTTTGGCTCTCCGTACCGACCGACGCGAAGAAATCGGTCCCGACGCGGATCTTCGTTCCGAGGGGGCTGGACCCCAAGAAGCCGGTTCCGGTTGTGGTCGCGTTGCACGGCGCCGGCGGGTCGGAGAACTTGTTTTTCGAGGGCTACGGTGCGGGGCAGATCGTGACCGAGTGCCGCAAACGCGGGTGGGTGCTTGTCGCCACGCGCAGCGGGCTGAATTTCAGTAGCGCGCCGCCCGTTCCCGCGATTCTCGATCAGCTCGCGAAGCGGTACGAACTCGATCCGAAGCGCGTATTTGTGATCGGCCACTCGATGGGTGCGACGCAGGCGGTCGGGTTAGTGCGACAGCACCCGGACCGGTTCGCGGCCGCGGCCGTGCTCAGTGGCGGTGGCTCCGTGAAAGACGCCAAGGCGTTCGCGGACCTGCCGTTCTTCATTGGCGCCGGCGAAAAAGACTTCGCGCTCACTAGTGCCCGCGCTTTGAACAAGGCGCTCGTGGCGGGCGGCGCGAAGAACATCACCTACAAGGAGTACCCGCACGTCGAGCACATGGTGATCGTGCGCGAGGCCCTCGCGGACGTGTTTGCGGTGTTCGACAAACGGGCGAAGTGAATCACGTCTCGAAGTCGTAAACGGTTACCCGAACGCCGCTCCCAACGAGATGCTCCAGAACGAACGGCTCGACTTTTGACCAGTCACCGCCCGCGAGTCCGCACCCGATGCGCGGCATGTGAACGGACGCACCCAGCTCGAGCGCTTTCGCGGCGACTGTGCTCAGCCCGGTCGCGATGGCGTCGTACCGCACCGGTGGACCGGAGCTGCCCGTTTTCGTGCCGCGCTGCCCGATCAGGTTCGCGACCCAGATGTACGGTTCGACTTGCACGAACTGAACGGCACCGAGAGCGAACCCGTCACGCGCCGCGAACCACGCCCGGTACGCGGACTCCGGTTCGCTCCAGCGCCGGGACAGGGCGAGCACGAACCCCTTTCCCCACCCGCCAACGTCGTTACAGACGTGGCAGATGAGCTTGGTCCCCTTCGCCTGCGGACAGGTCGCGTCACCTTTGAGGTAAGTGATCCCGCTCATGGCGTTCCCCCCTAATCGCGTGCGATCAAGAAGGACGAGACTCCGCGGGCGCGGGTTCGCGGTGGGTCGGCGCCACCCCGAACGAGGCGGCGTTGTTCCCCGGAAGCAAATCCGGGATGATGGGTGAGAGTACCCGCGGGAGCGCGTTGGTGACGTTCAACCCGTGTCACCACGCTGCCCTCATTGAGCCGATTCAGCACATCCTCGAGGTCATCATGAGCGCCCTCACGGTATTTCTCCTCAATGCGTGCCTGCCCCTTGCCGCGCCCGTCCCGCACGCGGAACAACTGGCGTCGCTTCCCGAGGTCGCCAAGCGGCTCAGGGCCGGGGGACCGGGCGATACGCTGATCGAGGCGGGCGTGAAGCGGATCGCCGCTGTTCCGGCCGCGCAGTTGACGGACGAACTCGCCTTTCTGAGCGCCGTCGCCGGCCGGCGGTTGCCGGAACTGCGACTGCGGAGGGAACTCGGAGACGTGGCCGAGACCCTGGAACGGAAATACCGGGACGACCCGGACGCGCTGCTACGGGTTCTGCTCCTGAAGGCCGATCTGTACCGGGATTGTCTATCGGACCGGAAAAAGGAGAGGGAGATTCTGGAGAAAGCGGAGGCCCTCCAAGCGGACCTTCAGGCGCGGCAGGCGGTGTCCCAGCTCACCGTCTACTTCAAACTCGGAGAAAGTTCCCTGGGCGCGGTCGACCCGAAATCGGGAACCACAAATAAGGCGCGCGAGTATTACGCGAAGGTAATCGCGTTCGAGTTCCCGGCCCGCCCCACCAACCCGTACTACGGTGAGTACCAGGCCGCGTACACCAAGGCCGCGTGCCGCCTCGTGGAAATGTCAACGGACACGGAACTGAAGAACTTGCGGTTCCACCCCTTCGCCTTCGAGATGCTGGCAAAGCACTATCCGGACAAGGTCAAACTCATCAGCAACGAGAATCCCTGGGTCGCAGAGTTCAATGCCCGGGTCGAACGGTGGCTCGAACTCGAGACCAAGAACTTGCCCCGAGACAGCCCGATGCGCGTTCACTTCGCGTTGGTGCTGGAGCACCTCCGCAAGAACAAACCGTAACCGGTCTGCGAGGTGGACCGGGGCGCTTTATTGGGACCGCAATAGGACCGAGTGCGGGCGCGAATCGTCTGTTCTTCTGGAGCGACCGATGAGGGCCGCTACAGAAGCCACCGAACCAATAGTGCGTCAGACGAGTTCCTTGATCGGTTGGGCACTCCCTTCCACGAGGTACTGCGGGCGGCCGGTGAGGTCCGCGAGCGTGGCCTTGTCCGCGTCGATCCCGAGGTTGTGGTAGAGCGTCGCGAACAGCTCGCCGAACGTGACCGGGCGCGACGCCGCTTCGCCCGCGATCCTGTCCGTGCTGCCGATCACCTGCCCCGTTTTCATCCCGCCGCCCGCCATGAGCGCGCAGTTCACCGCGGGCCAGTGGTCGCGCCCGACTTGCGCGCTGATCTTCGGCGTGCGCCCGAACTCGCCCATCACGATGACGGTGCAGTCCTTGTCCAGCCCGCGGTCGTGCAGGTCTTCGACCAGCGCGCTGACGCACTTGTCGAACGGCGGGAAGTCTTCCTGTTCCCGGAGGAAGATCGAGTTGTTCGCCCGGCCCTCGGCGTTCATTCCGCCGTGCCAGTCCCACTTGCTGTAGTTCAGCGTGACGACTCGCGCCCCGGCTTCGATGAGGCGCCGGGCCATGAGCAGGCTCTGGGGCACGCGGGGCGCGCCGTTCGCGTCCATGAAGACCTTCGGGTCGCCGGTGCCGTACCGCTCGACCACGCGGAGCGGCTCCTTCGAGAGATCGAGCGCCTCCGCCATGCGCGACGACGTGAGCAGCCCGAACGCCTGTTCGGTGAACGAGTCCATCGCTTTCAGATCGCCGGACGAGTCCCGGTCGCGGCGCATGTCGTCGAATTTCTTCAGCAGCGATTTGCGGTCCGCGAGCTGGTTCACGGTGACGCCGCGGAGGATCATGTCGTCGCGGGTCGGTCCCATCGCGCGGAACGGCGTGAGGGCCGGTCCCAGGAACCCCGGTCCCGGCTCGTTGTACGGCCCGTGCGTGCAGGTGTAACAGAGGCTCACGAACGGCGGCACGGCGGGATCGGCCGGCCCCTGTAACTTCGCGACCGCGGACCCGAACTGCGGCCACCCGCCGGCGGGCGTCGGCTTCTTCGGGTCGAACCCGTTGTACACCTGGATGGCGTCGTGATCGGCCTGGTTGCCGACGAGCGAGCGCACGACCACGAGCTTGTCCATGATCTTCGCGAGGTGCGGGAGCGCCTCGCAAATCTGGATGCCGTTCACGTTGGTCGGGATGGGCTTCCACGGACCCGCGACCTCTTTCGGCGCGTTCGGCTTCAGGTCGAACATGTCCTGGTGCGGCGGCCCGCCGACGAGGTAAATGAGGATCACCGACTTGTGCGGCGAGCGAACCCCGGCCGCGGCTTCCGCGCGGAGCAAGTTCGGCAGCGTGAGCCCGCCCAACCCCAGCGCGCCGATTCTCAGGAACCCGCGACGCGGAATGAGATGAGGCGCGGGTGGTACGAGGGACGCGGTGCGTGCGGACATGGCTTGGCTCGCGTTGGGTGGGAACGCTACGGCGGGCTGTAAACGAGAGGCAGGAGGGAGTGAGAACAGTTTCTACGAGGCCGAGTGCCACGTCAACGGCTTTTCTGGCTGAGTTCGGGATCGTTTGGTGTGGAGATAGGTAAGCGTGAGTGCCAACGAGCGGGTGGGGTTGTACGGCTGCCAGAATCGCTTCTGATCGCTCGGCAGAGTTTCGGACCGAGCTGGGATCGGGTACGCTGGGAACGAGCTTTGCAGTAGCACCCAGAGCCGCGCACGGGTCGAGGTCACCCAACCGGTGATTGTGCGGATCGCGCGAGCGTGGTGCTGAAGCGCCTGCCTGCAAACGGGCTTCGTCCGAGACGGAAGAGATGGGCCGAAATCGATTGCGGGCGCGAGTGCGTTACACCAACTCCGGGATCGAGGCGCCTCATGGAAGCATCCGTGATCGAGAAGTTCGTCGAAGATCTGGACACAGCGTTCAAAGCGGGTGACCCGCACGCCGCGACCAAGGCGTCCGAGACCTCGTGCGTAGAAGCTTTGCAGGGCATGTACCGAGCGGCCGTCAGAGGGGACATTGCGGCGTTCCTCGGGGCACTCGCCGAGGACGTGGAGATGGAAAACGTCGGCCCGGAATCGATCCCGTTCGTCGGGCGCTGGAACGGGCGAGAGGCCGTAGCTGCTGCGGTGGCGCGCAACTTCGCCTGGCTGGAAGACCAACGGCCCGAGGTTCTGACCGTGGTCGCACAGGGCGACACCGTAGTAGTACACGGACACGAGCGCGGCCGGTTTAAACCCACGGGGCGGCCCTACGCGATGCACTGGGTGCAGCTCTTCACCGTGCGGGACGGGCGCCTCGCGCGGTTCCGGCAGGTGTTCGACAGCGCCCAAATGGTCGACGCCGTGGCAGGGTGGAAGCCACAGTAGCTCGGATCGGAGCTTTCCGGGAGAGAAGCACTATTGTCGCCTGACGATACACACGAGTTTCACCATGATTTGGCCATTCCGCCGGCGCGATTACGATACCCCTTCAACCCTACCCCGTTCCCGTCCCGCACAACTTCGGATCGAGTCTCTGGAAGATCGGAGCGTTCCCGCGGTGGTGGTGAGCGCCACCGGTACCAACTTCTTCCCCAACCCGTTCGGGGGCGGCCCCTTCTTCCCCTTCGACAACTTCACGGGCACGGTCCGGTCCGCGAGCGGAGACGTAAACGGGGACGGGGTCGCCGACATCATCACCGCACAGGGCGTCGGAAGTGGGAGCGCGTCGCGCATTCGGATCTTTGATGGGGCCTCGTCCCGGTTCCAGTCGCGTGCAGTGGTAATTGCGGATTTCTATGCCTATTCCAACGTTCCCGACGCGAGCCAAACGCCCGGGTTCGCCGGGGGCGTGTTCGTCGCGTCCGCGGACCTCAACGGCGACGGGTTCGCCGAGGTCATTACTTCGCCGGGAACGGGAGCCAGCGGGCACCTCAAGGTGTTCAACTTTAACAACGGGGCAGGCGGGTTCCTGGGAAGCGCTCCGAGCCTGCGTGCGAGCTTCTTCGCGTACCCCGGCTTCCTGGGCGAGATTCGGGTTGCCACTCTGGACCCGGGCAGCGGCCAGTTACCGTTACTCGTCACTGCGTCCGGCGCGGGCACCACGCAGTCCGACATTCGGCTCTACACCAATGCGTTCAACATCGGTTCGGTCTCGTCGGGTACGCTCGTGGTGCCGGCCGTACAAATGTTCCCGTACCCCGGATATTTGGGAGGTGTGTCGATCGCGGGGGGCAACGCGGGGCGCTTGTTCGTGTCCCCGAACGTTGGACAGGCGCAAGTGACCGAGTTCGACCTGAACGCGCCCGTCGGAGGCCCGATGACGCTTTCGCCGGGTGTCACGCTCTCGACCGGGTTCAATGCTCCGTCGGACGCGCGCCTGGGGGTGTCCGACGTCAACGGGGATAACGTGCCCGACGTGCTCACCTCGTCCATCGGGAAGAACGCGACCGGCGCCATTTCGATCTTCTCGCTGAGTACGGACACGCTCAACCCCCTCACCGGTCTGTTCGGGTTCCAGGGGTTCGGGTTCTTCGGGGATTCGTGGGTGGGCTAGCGCATTCGGGCAGTGATAACGGGTGTTGGTGGAAGGGAGCCCGCAAACGAGTTCCCTCCGTTGCTACAGTGCCCTTAAGAACTGGCACCATTTCACGGTTCCCGACGCGGAGACGCCGCATGCTGATCGCGCTAGCTTCCCCCCGAGTCGCGTCCTCGGTTGAGGACGGACTGGACAAAACCAAACAGTGTTTGGCTGCTGCCGCCGCTCGTGGCGCGGAGATCGTGTGCTTCCCCGAAGCCTATCTGCCGGGGTTGCGGGGACTGGACTTTGAGGTGCCGCCCTTCGACCGAGAGCAGCAAGAACACGTTCTCCGCGTCGCGTCGGCGTGGGCGCGAGAGTACAAGATCGCCACGATCCTCGGGATGGAGTGGCACACGGACGCGGGCCGACACATCGCGGCCGTCGTTGTGAATGCAAACGGTGAGATGCAGGGCGTTCAGACCAAGAACCAACTCGATCCGTCCGAAGAACCGCTGTACGTTCCCGGGCGCACCCGGCGCCTGTTCGAGGTCAACGGTCTCAAGTTCGGTGTGGCGATCTGCCACGAGGGGTTCCGCTATCCCGAAACGGTGCGGTGGGCGGCGGTTCGCGGCGCCAAAATCGTGTTCCACCCGCACTGTACAGGAAGCGACAAAACGGGACCGCAGTTAACGCAGTGGGGCGCGACTGATGCGCCGTACTACGAGAAGGCGATGATGATGCGCAGCCGGGAGAACACGATCTACTTCGCCAGCGTCAACTACGCCTTCCGCTACCAGGAATCGGCGACCAGTCTCATCGCGCCGTCGGGCGAGTGCCAGGCGCATCACCCCTACGGTCAGGACGGCGTGCTGGTGCAGGACATTGATGCGGACGCTGCTACGGGGTTGCTCGCGTCCCGGTACGCGCCGGGGCGCTACCAGGAATCCCGCGCCGAGTGAACGCGAGTGAATTTTTTGCGTCCGAAAGGGAAATTTTGTTTTTATGTCCATTGTGGTCGCGTGTATAATTGTGATATGCCCGGGCGAACGGCCGGCGTAAGCCGGCTGACAAACGATCGCAGTGTGTTTAGGCGAACGGCCGGCGTGAGCCGGTTGGTGGAAGTGGTCACGTGGATCGAGACTCTCACCACACCGGCGAGAGCGCGGTCCGTGGCTGCCACCAGCTGGCTCGCGCCGGCCGTTCGCCTAAGCGCCGTAACCGACCACCCAAATACCGATGCGGGTCGTGCGAAATGTTAGCCGTGGAACGGGCAACAAAAGAGCGAAAGTGTCAAAACGCCGGAGATTTTGGAGATTTTTGCTCGGAACGAGGCTTTGCGGCCCAACTTGTTAGCAAATGTTAGCCACGGAATCGGAGGGCGTTTCGGGCGACATTGTTACGGTCTTTTGTCGTTGTGTTAGGTCGCGGTCCGCTGATAGTCTGACTGGTGGAAACCCCGCGAGGTACCCACATGCTGAAGACGATTTTCGGTTTCACGGCTCTCGCCGCACTGGTCGTCGGCACGTCCCTGCCGCGTTCGACCGGCGCGGACGATCCGCCCAAACCGGAAGAACTGCCCGAGTACCCGTTGCTCGACAAGAAGAACACGGCCAAGGCCGTTACACCGGACGAAAAGACCATCGTTGCTGAACTGGCGCCCGACGGGGACAAGAAGAAAATTGTTCGCATCGGGATGATCTGTGAGGTGTGCTTGCGCGAGGGGGCGCTCGAACAGTTCCTCTGCAAAAAGGGCACGAAGGAACACGAAGCGATCGTCCGCATCGACCAGGACGCGGAAATGGTTCACCTCGCGCTCCTCGCGGCCGGCGCGAAGGTCGGCACCCCCACGCAGTTCGTGAACGCCCAGACCGGCTGCCCCGAGTTCAAGGCCGCGACCGGCAGCAAGGTGAACGTGTCCGTTCACTACAAGCACAAGGGCAAACTACACACCCACCCGGCGCAGGACTGGATCTGGGACACGAAGAAGAAGGCCCCGATCGAACACACCTGGGTGTTCGCGGGCAGCCAGTTCATCAAGAACCCGGACGACCCGAAGGCCAAGCCGTTCTACGGGGCCAACAGCGGCGACATCTTCAGCATCTCCAACTTCCCGTACTCGACCCTGGAGATGCCGGTCCAGATCAGCAAGGACGAGGCCCAACTCACTTACGAGGCCAAGACGGACAAGATCCCGCCGCTCGGTTCCAAGGTGTGGGTGATCCTCGAAGTGGTCGCGGAGAAGAAGTGATCGAACGGGTGTTTGGTCCGCCGGGCCGGTGATTCGCGCGGCACCAAACACCTGCGTTTTCCGCCAACGGCGGCCCGATCTGTCCGTTAGAACGTCGTTGCGGCGCCGTTCTCGATTCGCTATTCTGGGCTGAATACAGAATCGGCAATCCGCCGCCGCGGGTGCGTCGTCATTCCGTTAGCCGCCATTCCGCCCGCGAACGACTCTCGCCGCGGGAACCCCAGTCGCAGAGGGGCGCATGTCTATCCCGATTTCGTGTGCCGGGTGTAAATCCACGTTTGAAGTGCCGGACAATTTGGCCGGCAAGACGATCCGCTGCACATCGTGCAAGGCGCAGATGACGGTACCCGAAGCACTCGAAGTGGCCGGGAAGAAACCGTCCGCTTCTGCTGCCAAAACCGCGCCGCAGAAGTCGGCTGCTAAAGCTGTTGTGGCAGATGATGACGAGGACGACGTCAAAACTAAACCGGGGAAGGGCGGGGGCGGCGCGAAGAAGTCCGGTATCGTCGGCTCGACCCGGAAGCGCCGGGACGACGACGATGACGACGACGACGACGATTACAAGCCGGCCCGCAAGAAGGGCAAGAGCCAGAACGGTTCTGGGGCGATGATCGCGATCGTCGCCGCGGGCGTGGTCGGGCTGGCTGCGATCGCGGGCGCGGGGATCTGGTTGCTTTCCGGCGACAAGAAAGACGAAACCGCGGCCAAAAGCGACAGCACGAGCAACTCGTCCACCCCTCCCGCGAACTCCGGGAGCATGATGCCCGGTGGCCCGGGTGGGCCACCCGGAATGCCCGGACGACCCGGTGGCCCCGCCGGTGGTGGTTCGAGCGGCGGACCGCCGGGCGGGCCACTGCCTCCCGGTGGTCCCGCCGGAGGAGGTTCGAGCGGTGGTCCGCCTACTTCCGTGTCACTTCCCCCGGGCGGTCCTGCCGGCGGGGGTTCGAGTGGCGGTCCGCCGGGTGGGTTACTCCCTCCCGGTGGTCCCGTCGGTGGTGGTTCCAGTGGCGGGCCGCCTAGTGGCCCGGTTTACGGTCCGGGCGGCATGAGTCCCGGTCCCGGTGGGGCGATGCCCCCCGGTATCCCGGGACGCCCCCCGGGCGCGCCCGGCTCTCTGATCCCAGGTGGCCCGGCCGGCGGCCCTCCCGGCCAGCGGCCCCCCGGGGGCGCGAGTATCGGTGAGGGGGTTCTTGATCTCACCAAGGAACAACTCGGAACCCCGGGCGAATGGGCTACTTACAAGGGCGAAGGTTACACCGCCGAGTTCCCAGGTACGCCAGCCGCGGACACAAAAACGGCCCCCGCCGGACCGCTCGGCAACGTCAGTGTGAAGCTCGCCGTACTCGGAAAGAAGGGCGAATTTGCTCTGGCGATCGGGACAATGGATCTGCCGTTCGCGCTCGACCAGACCGCGGCCCAGCTCGCGCTGAAACAAGCCTTTGACGTGCCCATTCCCAATGTGAAGATCCTGAACCCGCGAGAGGTTACGGTTGACGGGTTCGCGGGGCGCGAGGGCGAGATCGAAGTAGCCGGAGTCGCGCCGGGCAAGATGCGGTACGTGATCGCGAAGAACCGCGTGTTTTACGTGTTCAGTGTGAGAAAAGCGGGCGCGGACGAAACCGACGAGCAGCGGTTCCTCAACTCGTTCAAGATCACTTACAAGGGCGATGGGGTTCCGAACGCGCCCACTCCCTGGACCGGCGACGGGAACCTGAAGGCGAAGATCGATCCCTTTTACACGGCCGCGTTTGATACGGAGAAGAACGAAGTTTTCACGTTCGACGTCCGCGTCATTACCTCGGGCCAAAGCCAACAGATTAAAGGGTGGCTCCGGCGCTACACGTACCCCGATTTCAAGAAAGTTTCGATCCACCGGGTGCCCCAACTCAGCTCGCGCGCCGTCGTCGACGGCAAGGGCGGGTTGCTCTACACCACGACGATCACGAACCCGGGGGCCACAACCAAGCAGAGCCAGTACGACAACGCATCGGCCAGCGGCGACGTCGCAATTTACGACCTGAACGCACTGCGCGACGGGAAAACGGCCGACGGAAAGGCGCTGGACGAAAAGACCGAACTGAAGCCCGTCGCGACGCTGACGGTCCGCCACACGATCAACGCCATTGAACTATCCGAGGACGGCAAGAGCCTCTATGTCCTGACGACCCACGGGGCGCCGAAAAAGGTGTCAGAAATCGTCGCATACGACACCAGCACGCGCAAGGAAACCGCCCGCAAACAACTGCCTGAACCCGCACGGGACATGACGAAAGCCGCTGACGGCAAGAGCTTTATCGTCATGGGTGACTACTCTGTGAAGAATAAGACTTCGGACGTTCTGTTATTCGACATCGCGACGATGACCCCGCAGCCTTCGACCTCGTTCCAGGGGCCTGTACTCGATGTGGCCCCCGCGACTAACGGCGGCATGCTGGTGACCGTAGCCCGACTGGACACACCGGCGCTACCCGCGGGCGGACCAGGTGGGCCGGGAGGAGGTATCGGTGGGCCTCCGGGCGGTGGGCCTCCCGGTGGCCCGGGTGTCGCTCCTTTCCCTGGCGGTCCCGGCGGGGGCGGACCTCCGGGTGGTGGGGCGCCCGGGTTCCCCGGCGTTGGTGGCCCGGGCGGACCCGGGATGATCCCCGGTGGGCCGGGCGGACCTGGGGGCGGCCCCGGCGGTGGGCGTCCGGGCGGCGGACAGAACAACGGAGGGAACGCGGCTCCGCAGATCCAATTCAAGATGTTCATGCTGAAGGGCAGCACGGAAATGGACCTCGGCGTGGGCGCGCGGTCCGCGAATGGGGGGTACGCCGAGTACGACCTCGCAAACAAGAGGCTGTTCGTGTCGTCGTTCCGGGGCAACGGTCTGGACGTGTACGAGGTGACCGACGCTGACGCGGCCAACGGTTTGAAACTGAAATCGTCGATCCGCACGGTCAAGAATGAGTCGGTCCAGGGGCACTTCTTTATGGCCCCGGACGGTAAGGCACTGTTGTTCCACAACGGTATGGTCATCGATCCCGACAACGTGGGGGGCGGAACCCCGGGTGTGACCAACAGTGGTGGGAACTCTGGTTTCCCCGGCTTCCCGGGTGGTGGACCGGGAAATCCCGGCGGAAATCCCGGATTCCCTGGTGTGCCTCCAGGGGGTATTGGTGGCCCGGGGATGCCTCCAGGTGGTTTCTCCCCTCCCGGTGGACCTGGCGGTATTCCGGGGATGCCTCCCGGCGGGCTGTCGCCCGCGCCTGGGGCGATTCCTGGAAGTCCTCCTGCCGGTCCCGGCGCTCCGGGAGGGTTTCCGATGCCTCCAGGCGCTGCGCCCCCGGGGGCAGCACCGGGAGCTCCTGGAAGTCCGCCGGGTAAACCGCCTGCTCCCGGATCGCCTGCCGCTCCTACTACTCCGGGAGCACCCGGAATGCCCGTCGATTAGGGCAAAGCAATGAAAAACGAAACCGCCCCGCTCAAAAGCGGGGCGGTTTTTGTTTTGTGCGGGATTAATGTTACTTCACTTCGACTTTGTCTTCCCGGAACCGGTAGCCGATGCTCCGCACGGTCTCGATCAGGTCCGCCGACCCGCCCGCTTTCGTGAGCTTCTGGCGCAGCGTCTTGATGTGAACGTCGATGGTCCGTTCGAGCACGATGGAGTTGTCGCCGATCGCGGCTTCCATCAGTTGCTTGCGGCTGAACGCGCGGCCCGGCTGCCGGACGAGGCACTCCAGGAGTCGGAACTCGGTGGGCGTGAGGTCGAGAGCTTCGTCGCCGTAGGTGACGCGGTGCCGGATGCGGTCGATCTTCACGCCACTGTAGTCGGTCACGTCGCCCGGTTCCCCCTGGCCCTGGGCGCGGCGCAGAAGTGCCTTCACCTTGTGGAGCAAGATCTTGTTGGTGAACGGCTTACCCACGTAGTCGTCGGCGCCGAGCGAGTACCCGACCACCTGGTCGGTTTCCTCGGTTTTGGCGGTGATCATGATGATCGGCATGTCCCGGGTGCGCTCGCCGGCGCGGAGCTCGCGGCACACGTCCAGCCCGTTCATCCCCGGCAGGTTCAGGTCGAGCAGAACGACGTCGGGTAGCGTGGTTTGGGCCTTGCGTAGCCCCTCCAGTCCGTCGTTCGACACCGTGACCTCGAACCCTTCCTTGTTGAAGTACCAGGTGAGCGACTGGGTCAGCCCGCGCTCGTCCTCAATGATCAGAATCCGCGGTTGCGCCATCGGGGTTCCCTCGTGCGTAGCGGACGGCCCGCTCTGGAGCGTGGGGGCAATTCCGGGGCGCGGGAAGGTAGGGGTCGCGATCACGATGTTGGTTCCCGTGGGTACGTTAAGCGGTCCGACATCTAACGCTAGTTTACCCGGAAAACGGACTTTGGGTGCGGTGGAGTTGTAGTTATGGGGTGTGAAGAACGAGTAAAGGACGGGTGAAGTGCTGTAGAGAACTGTCTATTCGTATGACAGGAACTGAAAAGCCCACCCGGACCGTCCGGGCGGGCGCGATCGACCGCGGAAACCCGTGCGGCCGGTCAGTCGTTGGCGTTCACCTCGCCGCCGCTGCGGGTCGCGAGCGCGAGCAGCGCGTTCGCCGTGGCACTGTCGCGCAGCAGACGCACGCTCCCGTCGGCCATGCACACGTTGGCCCCACCGGTGTGGAAGCTGTAAAAGAGGAAGCCCCATTCGTTGGAACTGTTGATCTTCATCGGCAGCCCCGTGTTCGGTCCGGGCGCCGAGTTGCTGTTGTTGCACCACTCGATGCGCTGACCGATTTCGTAGGGGTTATCGTTCGTCGCCCACGCGCCGCCACGCGCCCGGGCACACGACGCGGCGTTCTTGTCCGTTTGTGCTTTCGCGACGAGCTTACCCAACCGGTACACGTCCTCGCGCCCGGCGCACTCGGCGAACAGGATCGTGTTCGAGGTACCGTCGCCGATCGACGTGATCCGCGTGGTCCCCTCCACGATGTCGCGCAGCACGCCGCGCCCGTCGCTCGCGGTCAGTCCGAGTTCGGAGTACAGGGCGGCGCTGGCCCCCTCGACGGCGAAGTAGTCCGTCGTCGAGCCGATCTTGTTCTGAACGGCCGCGGATTCGAGCTTGTTCTGGAGGCGCGGTTGGTTCGGCGTGGCCGGGCAGTTGAACACTTTGAAATAGGTCTGAGCCGTGGTGCCGTTGGGAATGGTGACACCGACGTTCGGGGCGGCTTCCCCCGTGGTGCGCCACCAGTTCTCGTTCAGGTTGTAGTACGCGCCGGACACGGCGTTCGCCTGTTCGAGGTGCGGGAGCAGGTCGGGTGCCCAGCTCCGTTGCGGGAGCGTCGTTCGTTTCGACGCGGGGAAGTAGCCGTAAGCACTTTCGTAACTGTGTGCGGACAGCCCGAGTTGCTTCAGGTTGTTCTGGCAGCTCATACGAGCGGCGGCCTCTCGCACTTTCTGTACCGCGGGGAGCAGCAGGCCAATGAGGATTGCGATAATTGCGATCACGACCAGTAGTTCGATGAGCGTGAACCCGTGACGGGCACGCGGCACCGAGTGCGGCGAATAACAGCAGGGCATGGCGGAAGTCGGTCCTTTCTGGGTTGGAGGCTTGGCAACTCGACTTTAGCAACCCCGGTGCCGTATCGGAATCGAGCGTTTCTCATGAGATTCCGGTCGTGCGGTATGGATCGATGGGCACAGAATGGCCACGTGTGGTTACGTAGCGCTCGCGCCGGTGCTCGGTTGAATTGCGGTTGGGGCTGGGTAAGATGAACGGATACACAGGACGGAGACCGCGATGGTCCAGCGGAAATACCTCTTCCCCAACGTGATCGAGCTGAACCTCCAATCGAGCCAGTCGTTCGGGGTGAACCTCTACCTCATCGACGGCGGTACCGAGTGGGCGCTCATCGACGTGGGGCAGGACGACACGCTCGGCGAGGTGATCGAGCTGATCCGCAAGCTCGATTTCCCGCTCTCGAAGTGCAAGATGCTGATCGCCACGCACGCGGACGCGGACCACGTGCAGGCGCTCGCCGCGGCGCGCGACCGGCTGAAGGCGAAAACCGGCGCGCACCCGCGCGCCGCGGTCGCGCTCGAAGCCGGTGACACGGTGCAAACGTTCGCGCGGATCACGGCGCAGAACATTGACATGCCGATGCCGCCGTGCAAAATCGACGTGAAACTGACCGAGGGCGACGAGATCAAAGTCGGCAAGCTGAAGCTGAAGGTCTGGCACACGCCCGGCCACACGCCTGGGCAACTCAGCTTCAGGCTCGGGAACCTGCTGTTCAGCGGGGACAACATCTACAAGGACGGCTGCGTGGGCGCGATCGACGCCCACCACGGCTCGCACCTGCCGAGTTTCATTTCGTCCCTCACGCGCATCCGCGACGACGACGCGGAGTTCCTCCTGCCCAGTCACGGCCCGGTTTTTCGGAAAGACCCCGCGATTCTCCAAAATGCCATCGACCGGCTGACGAAGTATCAGCACATGGCCGACTTCGGCACCTGCACCGTTTCGTGGCC
The DNA here is from genome assembly GCA_000531095.1 of Gemmata massiliana. Classification (GTDB taxonomy): domain Bacteria; phylum Planctomycetota; class Planctomycetia; order Gemmatales; family Gemmataceae; genus Gemmata; species Gemmata massiliana. The sequence goes on from HG799469.1 coordinate 36,682, forward strand.
GCTCGAGGAAGAGTGGAAGCGGGACATCCTCGCGGGGAAGATGCCGGAGCTGTGAGCCGTCGGCTTCATTTCCGGGGGCATCATGATTCGCTGGGCAATCAAACACTCTCTGTACGTTGCCGCACTGGGGTTCGGGGGAATGGTTGCCTGGGCGGTCGCTCGCCCCACGGTCGAAGGTTCCGGTCATGCGGTTACCGAAGAACGCTCGATCGGTTCCGTGTCCGAGGTCACGCTCTCGGGCGTCGGTGACGTGACGATTAAGCAGGGTGACGTGGCTTCTCTGCGGGTCACCGCGGACGACAATATCCTGCAGCTGCTCGTATCCGAATCGAATGGGAACAAGCTCCGCCTCTCGACGCGCTCCTCCTCGATGCGCCCCAAAACGAAGATCGCGTATGTGGTCACGGTTCCGCAACTGGATAACCTCAGCGTTTCCGGTGCGGGCAACGTGACGGTCGAGAAGTTCACCGGCGACGACCTGAAGGTGAAGCTGTCCGGCGCGGGTACCGCAACGCTGCGTGACGTGAACTACAAGGAACTCACACTGGACCTGAGCGGCGCGGGGAAGGCGACCGCGACCGGCACCGCGACGCGGACCATGTTCAAGCTCTCCGGGGCGGGCAAGATCGACGCCACGGGCTTGCAATCCACCTCTGGGGAAGTGCGCGTGTCCGGTGCGGGGTACGCAAATGTGTGGGCAGCGCGTGAGTTGAAGGCCAACGTTTCGGGTGCGGGCGGTGTCCGATACAAGGGCACCCCGCAGCTCGAACAGAAGGTGAGCGGGGCCGGGAGCGTCCGCCCACTGGAATAACTCACATCGAGATGCGTTCGACGAACAGGGGGCAACCGCCCCCTGTTCGCGTTTTCGTACTCTATCACGAGGGGCACGCGCTCCCACAAACACGTGAGGTTCGCCATGAAGATGGGCTTGGTCGGGTTCGCGGGGACCGGCAAGAGCACGGTATTCGAGTGGCTGACCGGCGAGAAACCGGACCCGTCGAAGGTGCAGCAGGGGCAGACGGCGATGGCCGACGTCCCGGACGAGCGGCTCGCCAAAATCGCGTCGATTCTCAAACCGAAAAAGACCACCTACACGAAGGTCGCGGTACTCGACACGCCGGGTCTGATGGTCGGCGAGCAGAAGGACAACGCGCGCCGGCTCGGGGTGATCCGCGAAGCGAACGGCATGGTCATCGTGCTCGACGGGTTCTCGCGCACCGATTTCGCGGACCAGCTCAAGAAGTTCCGCGAGGAACTGCTGTTCGCGGACCTCGAAGTGGTGTCGAACCGCGTGCCGAAGGTCGTGGCGGGGTTGAAGAAGGCGAAACCTGCGAAGGAGCGCGAGGCAGACGAGGCCGAACTCGCACTCCTTCAGCGGGTGGTGGCCGCGTTCGAGGCCGGAACGCCCGCGTCGGCGATCGGGCTGACCGCGGACGAAGACAAGGCGCTTCGCAGTTTCCAGTTGCTCACACTCAAACCCGAAATCGCGTTCGTGAACCGCGGTGATAGCGGGTTCAATGATCCGCTGCCCGCGGACTTGCTCGCGCTCGAACCGCACACGGTGCAGGCCCCGGTGAAGCTGGAGAACGAACTGCTCGCGCTGGGCGACGAGGACCGGGCGACCTTCATGGCCGACCTGGGCGTGACCGAGTTCCGGCGCGACGCGACCGTTCGCGCGATGTTCTACGGCGTGGGCCGCGAGGCGTTCTTCACGGTGGGCGAGGACGAGTGCCGCACGTGGTCGATCCCGAAGGGGTGCGAAGCGGTCGAAGCGGCCGGGTGCATTCACAAAGACCTGAGTGAGAAGTTCGTCCGCGTGAACGTGATCGGGTACGACGATTTCGTCGCGTGCCACTACTCCGAGAAAGAGGCCAAGACGAAGGGACTGAACCGCACCGAGGGCAAGACCTACGTCGTGAAGGACGCCGACATCTTGCACATTCTCGCGAGCAGTTGAGCGACTGCGGTGTGCGCTTGTGGGCCGAATGCGCAGTTCGGCCCCGGGCGCCTCAATGCTAACATTTGCTAACATTCCCGGACCCTCACTTGTTAGCGGTTCGGCGCAAATTGATTGTTATTAACAAGTTGAAAAATTCTAATATTTGTGATATTATCGCTCGCGTTAGCCTCGTTTCCTCGTAACGAGCCGCGCCCGCAAGGGAGCGGGGCTTTCCGTGCGTGGAATCGGGACGACAAACGGGAGTCCCTCCCGCTCTCTTGCGGGCGCGGCTCGTTCGGCCGCTACGGGTGTGTTGGGTGCCAACACACCCGTAGCGGGGTCGTGCATCGCGTTCCGCGCACCAAAAAAGCGGTCGGCGTGTTTCGGCTGGTAAAGGTTCCTGTGCTTCGCAGCTCCAGTTCTTCACCAGCCGGGACACGCCGGCCGTTCGCCAGATTCGAGTTCTGGGGGTAGTGTGGGTTCTGTTCGGTCACCCTCCAAAACCTTCACTACTCCAAATCATACGCGAGTGGACAAAGGAATACAAGTGGATGTGCACCGTCACCAGGGGAGAAAAGCGCAGAGGAACATTTCATGACCGGCACTCGAAGGCGACGTTGGGGGTACATCGACCAAACCGGGCGCGTGGGGATCGATTTCCGCTTCGATAACGCGAGCCAGTTCAACGAAGGGTTGGCGCTCGTGAAAGTCGGTGGGCTGTCGGGGTTCATCGACAATACCGGCGAAACTGTCATTGAACCTCAGTTCGGCGATGCGTCGCAACCCTTTTTCGATGGCCTTGCTATGGTCCAGGCTGCGACAGGGAAGTGCGGCTACATTGATCGATTCGGCCGGTACGAAATCGAACCGGTATACGACTGGGCGTGTCCATTTTCTGAGGGCATTGCTCTGGTCCGGGTCGCCGGCAAGTACGGCTACATCACCAAGAACGGCACGTTTCTCGTGGAACCGCGGTACGAACACGCCAACTCCTATTCAGAAGGTCACGCAGGGGTGTACGACGGAGACCGTTGGTACGTGCTCAATCGGAGCGGAGCAATCGCGTTCGGTCCGTTCGGCTCAGCCGGTGAGTTCAGAGAGGGCGTCGCCAACGTGTGGCACGAAGGAGGGGAAGCTCTACTACGAAGCGACGGCACCGTGGTTTCTCCGCGGGGTGTCGATTGGCTGAGCCAGTATTTCTCATGCGGCCGGATTGAATTCTCGCGATCGGATAAATACGGATACTTGGACCGTGATGGGAATGTGGTAATACCGCCCATGTACGATGAGGCATCGTTTTTCCAAGAAGGCTTGGCGGGTGTGAAGTTGAACGGTCGGTGGGGCTACATCGATACGAGTGGTGCGATGGTCATCGAGCCACGCTTTGACAAAGCTAGTTTCTTCAAGGAGGGAGGGCTCGCCTACGTCGAAGTTCGCGGGAAATCGTGTTACATTGACCGCAGCGGCAATGTGGTGTTGGAGACCAGTTTCATCAAAGGCGGGTTCCCATTTCGCGAGGGGCTCGCGCCGGTGTACGTTGACGTGGGATAAGTTCAAATTCGGTTAGAGCGAGCAGCCGGAGGTCAACTTCTCCGGAGCCCCATTCGTGTCGATCAAGCGCGCGGGACAGCGGGGCGATGCATTCACAGGGATGAGACGTGACTCCCGACGGGCGGTTTCGCAACTGCGAAGCGCCGGTTCTGGCGGCTCGCAATCGTGTCAAATCGCCGAAAAGCAAGTCAATTGACAGTACGGTGATCGCGGCAGTTACAGCCCCCTGGGTGAAGAATTCCACTTCGCGAGCATCAAAACAGATGAAAAAAGAAAAAGTAGAATTGACGTTCATGAGAATTCGGTAATGATGTGCTTCATTACTGGGGTAGAGTTCTAAGTTGGCGACTCGCAAAACGGTGGCCCTCGCAACCACCGATCTCCACGTCAACACCTCTCCTACCCCGGATTTCTCTCCAGCGCGTCTCATTCGGTCCTTTTTGTCCCGTCGGTAGCACCGGCGTTTGGGACCGTATGGTCGCGCGGACTCGATCACATTTCTCTCATCCGGCTCGTGTCCCGTTTTGGAGACTCGTCATGCTCTCGGTCCGTCCTGTTTCGCTCCGCCGCGCCTTTACACTGATCGAACTGTTAGTGGTGATCGCAATTATTGCGATCCTCATCGGTCTGCTCCTGCCGGCCGTTCAGAAGGTCCGCGACGCGGCCGCGCGGATGACGTGCCAGAACAACCTGAAGCAAATTTGCCTCGGATCTCACAACTACGAAAGCGCCAACGGCCGGTTCCCCCCGGGCAACCTGGGCGGGAACTCCAGTACCGGCTTCTGGGGCGGGCAGTCCGTGGGGTCGCTGTTCTTCATCCTGCCCTACATCGAACAGGACAACCTGTTCAAACAGTTCACGGGCCAGTACTCCCTGGAAACGACCGTGGCCTTCCCGTCGAGCGGGGGCGTCAACTGGTGGAGCGCCAACCCCGATTTCAGCCTCTCGTACACCAAGGTCAAGACCTTCAAGTGCCCCTCGGACCCGGTCACCACCGCCACACAGACGACGAACGGGGCGATGATTCTGGCGATGGCGGACCCGTCGGTCGCCGGCGGCACGAATGCGTGTACCTACGGTTGGTTTTCCGGGGGGAGTGCCTACGACATCGGCCTGACCAACTACACCGGTGTGGCCGGCGCGATCGGTGATAACGGTCACCCGTCGTCGCCGTCGGACGGCCCGGGTATCAATCTGCAGAAGTACCGTGGGATCTATTACAACCGCTCAAAGACCACCATCGTCTCGATCACCGACGGCACGTCGAATACGCTCGCCTTTGGTGAAGGATTGGGGCGCTCCGTTGGCGCAACGACACCCGACTTCGCTTGGTCCTGGCTCGGTATCGGGTCCATGCCGACGAAATTCGGTATGCAGTCGGCCACCGCGGGTTCGGGCGGGAGTTCGGCTAGTGTGCCGCTGTGCTTCGGGAGCACGCACACGGGCGTCGTCAATTTCGCAATGGCCGATGGAGCCGTTCGCACCCTCCGTCAGGGGAGCACTGGTGTCCGCAACCCGCTCCCGGCCGGAGGCGACTGGATGGTCTACCAACAAATGTCCGGGGCACAGGACGGAGACGTCTTCAGCACGGGCCAAATCGGTAACTGATCGCGCGCTAGCCAATCGTGCCGTTGCAGATCAGGCGCTCCGGTTCGGAGGGAACCGGACGCCCCTCCTTATTTCTTGCAGAGAACTTGCACTCTACGGAGAACTCGATGAGACAGTGCGTTTTGAAAATTGCCTGCTTTTTTGTGCCCGTCGTCTTGGTCGTCGGTTGCGAAAAAAAAGAAGCAGCTCTTCCGACTAAACTGGATCAACCTTTACCCAAGGTGGCCGGTTCCGATGGGGGGCCGAAAACGACGCCCGGAGCGGGGGGCAAAAAGGCGCCGACGCCCGGTGCCGCGTCCGATTAGCCAATCGACAACCGAATCGCAGATGAGATGTCTGCCACGGGCGCAATGTGACGACGTGGGTCGCGCCACGATGGTGCTGCCCACGACTACTGATGGCTCGCGTATTTTGGGCGCAACGAGCACCACGAAGGCGGCCTGGAACGCATCGTCCGCGTCGGTGGCGTTACCCAACACGCGGCGGCACATGCCGAGGACCAGTGCGGCGTGCCGGCGCACCAGTACCGCGAACGCGGCTTCGTCCCGGTGTTCGAGGAACCGGCCGAGCAGTTCACCGTCCGGGGCCGTGTCCGGGTTCAGGCGGGCCGCAACGCGGCGCAGCCCGGTCGAAACGGTCGTGGTCATGCGGGCCTCGCGGGTGGATCCTGCCCTACTGTTCCCGCGCGGAGCGAATCCGTCGATGAAAAATGTGGGGACGTGCAAAGAGCACATGGGGACGAAGCCCCGCGTGCCCATTTGTGACCGTGCCGTTACGGTTTGCGGAGGAGGAGGGCGTGCTCGAACCGCGGGCGGTCGCGGAACGCCTTGGCGGTCGGGCCGTGGAAGTGCGGGCGGGCCTGTGACGCGCGCGCGGCCGGGTACAGTCCGCACACGCGGCTGACCTCTGCGACCACTTCGTCGGCGCGGATTGCCACGTCGCCGACGGCCGAATCCGCCATCATGATGACGATCGGCGCGTTTGGCGAAAGCACGCGCATCACCGAGCGGAAGAAGCGTTCGAGTTCCTTACCCCAAGTGATGCGCGCGTTCTCGGGCTTCATCCGCGAGTACGCGGTTCGTGAACCGATCTCCCCGCGCGCGAGGGGGGTGGGATCGAGTCCGAGCCAGCGCAACCGCAGCGCGTGGTGCGAGAGGTAATCGTAAGTGGCCGCGTAGGGCGGCGACGTGATGACCGCGTTCACCGGACCGGGCGGTACGCGCTTCAATTCGGTCGCGTCGTCCAAAAGTGCCGTTGCGATCGGGGTCGGGCGCGGGAGCAGGTTCCCGAGTACCGCGAGTCGGGCGGCGAGGTCTTGCGCCTTCTGCACGAACAAGCGCGCGGGGAATCCGGCCGCGGTGCGCCGCGGGGCCGTACCCGAGGTCGTGTCGCCCGACTTGCGCGAGAGCTTCACCAGTACCGAGGACAGCACCAGTTCCAGGTCGGTGCGGGCGGGATCGTCGCGCAGCGATTCGATCTTCGCGCGGAGCGAATCGAGTTCGAGCAGAACGTGCGGCTCGAACAGGGCCATGTCTTCCGCGGAGAAGCGCCGACTCGCGCCGGTTTTGGCCTTCCGCCGGGTGTTGGCGTGGTCCGCGCACTCCTCGGCCCGGGTCGCGAAGTGCGCGAGGTCGCCGGGCGTGCGCGGGCGCGTCTTGCTGGCCGCGAGTCGCACCGCGATGGGATTTAGATCCGTACCGACCGCGCTCCGCCCGGCGATGAGCGCTTCCACGAGTACCGTTCCGGACCCGCAGAACGGGTCGAGCACGCGGCCCCCGGCGGGCACGAACGCGGTGACGAGCCGCGCGGCCGTGGCGGGGTGCATGCGCGCGGGGTACGTGTGGAACCCGTGGACGTGCGCGCGGGCCGGTTCGTTGTCGTCGTCCGTGGCCGGGGGAACGGTGAGCGCGCGGGCGAGCCGGTCCGCGTCGGCGCGGTCGCCCTCGGTGTCGATCGCGCCGCCCACGTGGGTCAGTGCCCGGCGGCGGTTCGGCTCGCGCGCGGGGCGTTTGTCGTGCCGGTCGTTCACTTCTTCAGCATCTCCAGCGCGTCGGTTTGTTCGCGCTCAAATCTCTTGGTGAGTCCGGGAATCAGTGCCTCGCCCACGTTCTTGAACCGCACGAGCTTGCCGTCCTTGTCCTTGCGCCCGCGCTCTGCGTACACGGCGCGGATGATCGCCTCGTCGGTCACGTCCTCGATCTTCGCGTCCTTCAGCAGCGGCTTCACCGCGGTCACGATGACGTCCGTGTTCGGCCCGTGGTGAACCGCAACCGACCACACCACGTCGCGGATCGCCGCGCTGCGCTTGGTCACGTCGAGCTTCAGATCCCGTTCGAGCCGCCGGACCTGCGGGTCGTAGTGCGTTTCCTTGATGAACGTGTGCTCGTTGGCGTGGAGCGCCTTCGGGTCTTTCGCGGCGAGTTCCTTCCACTTCTTGGTGAACTCGTCGCTCCCGCCCTTCAGCCCCTTGAACTCTTCGGGGTAGTACCGCTTAACGAACTCGTCCGCGCGGCCGATCTTCGACGCGAGTTGGTACGTGCCGTATGACACCCCGCCCGGGTCGCCCTTACCGGTGGACACGGTGCCGGGGCCGCGCCCGCCGGACTCGTACTTCTCGGACAGCTTGCCGAGCGCTTCGTCCGCGGCCCGCGCGCCCGGCGCGCCCGCGAGGAGTAAACACGCGGTAAACAGAACGTGGCGCATGGGGCTTCTCGGGTTGGCGTTCCGCGCTCAGTAGTTGTTCTGCGGAATTGCGGCGCCGATTCGAGTGGCGCGAGTCAAACTCGCGCCGGCTCGCGTGACAAGAATTGAAGGGAAGGGGACCGGAATTGATGTGGGAGCGGACCGGCTCGCCGTTGCAACGATGGCCCCGGTACCGTCGCAACGGCGCTGGTTAGACGCTTACCGTTCGTTCGGCCGCGGGTTCGAGCGCTGGAGTACGAACGTGCAGGTGTTCGTGGGTTTGTTATTGCCCGCGTTGTTCGCGTTATTTGCGTTGTCCGTGCTGTTCGCGTCGTGGACGCACAGCGAGAAGAAGTCCTGCGTCAGCACGTACACGCCCACTTTTGCGATCGGCTTGTCGGACGGGTTCCCGCCGGCGGTCTCGGACACCTTGAGCGTGCCGTTCGGACCGAATTCGAGCTTCAAGGTCACGGCCGTTTTGCCATCCTTGCCGCTACACGTGATGGTGTCACCCTTGGCGGTCACCGTCATGTTTTTGGCGTCGGCGAGCGCCTTGCCGTCCCGCTCCGCGCAGAGGACGGTCCAGTTGCCGTCGAGCGAGATCGCGGGCGCTGCGGCGCTGCTGGCCCCGGGCTTGTCATCGGGCGTGACGGCGAAGAAGGCCGCGTACAGAAGCATCGTGAACATGTGCGTGCTCCGTGCGTCGAGAGAGGTGTTCCCGACCGGTTTCGACCCGACCGGTCCGGGTCCGGGCACCCGTCTTGGGATGCGCGACGGGGTGGAACGGTTGCAACGATCGCGCCGAATGGTGAGCGGCGCCGTGAACAACGCCACACTTCGGCCGCGTGCCGTCACTTCGCGCTAACGCGCGGGGATTTGCGCATTAGCGTTCCGCAAAGTGGGAAGTGCGTTGCCTTGCTTGCGTGGGTGAGATGATCGAGAGATCGGTTTTGCTAACAACATGTCGAATGATGGCGCAACGAAATGGTGCGCCCGGCCGAGTGGCCTTTGGTCGGGCGGAATGAACGAGGGTAACGCGCCCTTCGGTGCCGCCGGCAGAAGCTCAGCAGCGCCGAAGGGCGTTCGTGCTCAGCCCAGCCACGCGGGGAGTTCGCCCGCGGCGGGCAGTTTCACCACCGTGACCGAGCTGATGTGCGGGTGGTTCTTCACCGCGGCCAGCGCCGCTTCCGGCGGCGGGTTGTCGAGGTTCAGGATGCCGATCGCCTCGCCCCCGGGCGCCTGCCGGCCGACGGTCATTTGCGCGATGTTCACCGCGTGGGTGCCGAAGATGGTGCCGACGAACCCGATGAGGCCCGGCACGTCGTGGTGCGTGAACACGAGCAGCACGCCGTCGAGGTAACCCTCCATGCGGTACGGCCCGAGTTGCACGAGGCGCAGGTACTGGTCGCCGAACAGCGTGCCCGCCGCGACGGTCGTGCCCTTTTCGGTTTCGACTTCCGTGTGGAGCAGCGCGGCGAAGTCGCCCTTCTTGGGGTTGGACGATTCCGCGATCTCGATCCCGCGCTCGCGCGCCAGCACTTCCGCGTTAACGAGGTTCACGCCCTCGCTCAGCCGGTACTCGAGCATCCCGGCCGTGAACGCAGCGGTGAGCAGCCGCGTCTTTTGCCCCGCGAGTTCACCCCGGTAGGTGAGCGACGCGCGGCGGATCGTTCCCTGTGCGATCTGGGCCTGGAGCAACCCCAACCGGCGCGCGAGGTCCACGAAGGGCCGCACCTCGGCGAGTTCCGCGGGGTTCACGGCCGCCATGTTGACCGCGTTCGCGACCTGGCCCTTGAGCAAGAAGTCGGCGATGAGCTGCGCCGCTTCGATCGCAACGTTTTCCTGGGCTTCCAGCGTGGAGGCGCCGAGGTGCGGCGTGAGTACGATGTTCGGCGCCTTCAGGAGCGGGTTGTCCGCGACGATCGGCTCCACGGTGAACACATCAATGCCCGCGCCCGCGATGGTGCCGGCCGCGAGCGCGTCGGCGAGGGCCTTCTCGTCCACGATGCCGCCGCGGGCGACGTTCAGCACGCGGGCGGACTTTTTCATCAGCCCCAGTTCACGCGCCCCGATGAGGCTCTTGGTGTCGTTCCCGAGTGGGACGTGGAGCGTGAGGAAGTCGACTTTCGGTAACAGTTCGTCCAGGTTCGCGGCCGTCTCGTACCCGAGTTCGGCGGCCTTCGCCGCGGTTACGAACGGGTCGAGGGCGATGACCTTCATGTCCATCCCCTTCGCGCGCCGGGCGACCTCGCGCCCGATGCGCCCCAACCCGACGACGCCGAGCGTCTTGCCCGCGACCTCGGTCCCGACAAACTTGTTGCGGTCCCAGCCGCCGGCCTTCATTGTCGCGTCCGCGACCGGGACGCGCCGGGCGAGCGCGAGGAGCAGCGCGATGGTGTGTTCCGCGGCCGAGACGGTGTTCCCGCCGGGCGTGTTCATGACCACGACGCCCTTGCGGGTGGCCGCGGCGACATCAATGTTGTCCACGCCCACGCCGGCGCGCGCGATCGCGCGGAGACTACCGGTGTCCTCGAAGTACTCGGCACTGAGTTTCGGTTGAGAGCGACAGATGACCGCGTCGGCGCCCCGAATTGCGGCCTTGAGTTCGTCGGCCTTGAGGCCGGGCCGGTTGTCTACTTCGAGCCCGGCCGCTTTGAGCAGCTCGATGCCCGGGGCTTCCAATTTGTCGGCAATCAGTACGCGCGGCATGGAGAGTTGGGTCTTTCGTGGTGAGTGTTTGGGGCCACAGTGCGTTATATCCCGCCGCGGCGGAGCGGCCGCAAACACCACCCGCGGAATGCTAATCTTCGTGATGCGCGTACTTTTTGGGGTTAAAGTCCTTCCATTCGATCACCGTGGGTTTGCCGTCGATTGTGACGGTCGTGGCGACGGTGAGGACGTCTTTGGCCTGCATCCAACCGACTTTCGCAACGAAGTGCGAGCACTTCCCGGCGGGATCGTCCTTGCGCTCGTCCGTCGGGGCCGGCTCGAACTCCAGTTTGTGCTCTTTGCCCTCGGCGGTCTTTGCGGTCGCGGTAAATTTTGCGATCGGCAGCGCGACGGGCTTTTTGAGGTCGGCGGCGGCACGGAAGAACACGTCGAGTTCGTTGCCGTCCTTGCTGGAGAGGTGGGCGGTGAGTGCCGCGTGGTAGTGCCCCGCGTCCTCAATCATCATGTGTTCCCGCTCGTGCGAGTGCCCGTGCGGTTCCGACTTGAACATGGTCGGAGTGGTTTTCGTGTCGTTGAGGCACCCACAGAACGCGAGTGCAACGGCCGCGAGCGGAGCACAGAAGCGGAGCATGAGGCGCCTCGGTCGAGTGGCAGCGGGCGGATTCCGGGGCATTGTACTCGTTCGCTGCCATGCGACGGTCGCTATCGGGGCGCACCCGGGGGCACCACGAGCGGACCGAAGCCGATCACGAGTTGGAGGGCAACGAACGCCAGTGACACGGCACCGATGACCATGCCGGTAATTGCCAGTGGCTTTCCCTTCGGATCATTAAGCCCGAACGCTCCAGTTATGATCGCGGCCAACCCCAGCGGAATCGTGACCGGCCACGTGAGTATGGAACAGCACCCGCAACAGGTCGCGGGGAGGGCGAGACTGCTCAGCAAGCCGAGAACGAGTGAGGCCACGGAAGCTGCACCCGGGCCGCTACTCGGGCGCGGCGGGCTGTAGTCGAAATCGTCTTCTTCTTCTTCGTCCCGTCTTCGGCGCGCGGGGCGGCGATCGGAATCGTCCTCCTCGTCGTCCCCATCCCGGCGCCGGGAACTCCGCGCGGGTCGGCTCCGCTCGCGGTCTTCGGGCTCTTCCTCAGTGCGCCGGGAACCAGACCCGGAGCGGCCGGCACTGTCCGGGCGTGTGGGCCGGGCTTCCGCAACGAACACGTGCAGGCAACTCCCGCACTCGATCTCTTGGCCCGCGAACTCGGCGCCGATCTCCAGCACCGATTTGCACTCTGGGCACGTGACCTGAATGTTGGGCATGGAAGTGGAACGGGATGTGAGGAATGGAGGCCATTCGCGTGCGGGAACGAGCGGGTCGATCCCGCGCACCGTTCCCGGTTCTTTACTTCGTGTTGATTTCCCGAGTGATAGGTTCGTCCTTGAACAGTTCGCTGACGGATTCGTTGCCGTGAATGCGCTGAATGGCGTTCGCGATCAGTGACGCGACGGAAATCACCTTAATGTTCGGGAGCTGCTTCTCCGGCGGGAGCGGGATGCTATCGGTGATGGCGATCTGGTCGATTTTTGCGGACCCCAATCGCTCGATCGCGGGGCCGCACAGCACGCCGTGCGTGGCGCACACGTAGACCGCTTTCGCGCCGTGCTGCCGGGCCACGTTGACCGCGCCCACGATGGTCCCGGCCGTTGAAATCATGTCGTCGTAGATCACGACCGATTTGCCGTCGACCGGCGCACCGATCAGGTGCCCGTGCTTGATCTCGGTGGCACTGGTCCGGCGCTTGTCGGCGACGGAAATCTTCCCGCCGACGTTCTTCTGGAAGTCGAGCGCCTTTTTGATGCTCCCCTCGTCCGGGCTGAGCACGATGAGTTCGCTCTGGTCGATCCCGAGGCTGCGGACGTGCTTGGCGATTTCTTTGACCGCGTAGAGGTGGTCCACCGGGATGTCGAAGAACCCCTGGATCTGAGCCGCGTGCAGGTCGAGGGCGAGGACGCGGTCGGCCCCGGCTTTCGTGATGAGGTTGGCGACGAGCTTCGCCGAGATCGGTACGCGGCCCTTGTCCTTGCGGTCCTGCCGGGCGTAGCCGTAATAGGGCAGCACGGCGGTGATACGCGCGGGGCTCGCCCGCTTAAACGCATCGAGGATGATGAGCAGTTCCATCAGGTGGTCGTTCACCGGCGTGGACGTCGGCTGGACGATGAACACGTCCCGCCCGCGCACGTCCTCTTCGATGCGGACGCTCGTTTCCCGGTCCGGGAAGTCCCCCAGCGTCATGTTGCCCAACGGGACGGCGAGCACCTTGGCGATGCCCTCGGCCAGTGGCCGGTTCGCGCGCCCGCTGAAGATTTTGAGCTTGTGATTGTTGCCGTTGCCGGACACGGCCGTCTCCTGAATTGGTCCCGGGTACGGCCCGGAACCGCATTATGCACCACGAGAAACGCAACCGCCAGCGCCCAATCGAAATCGGGCGCGCTGGGTACCAAAATCGGGTGTGTCGGGAATATCGGGGATCGGGTATCGTGAAAACCCCAGCTGGCCCATTCGTCCGGGTCGCGCCGCCCAACGCCCTCAATTGCACGCCGATATGTCCGATCTCAACGACCACCTCGCCCTTGCTCTAGTACCGGGGCTCGGGCCGAAGTTAACGGCCGCGCTACTGGAGCGATTCGGTTCGCCGGCCGCGGCGCTGCGCGCCACCGCACCGGAATTGCTCCAGATCCCGCACATCGGGGAGAAGTTGGCCGGCTCGCTCGCGGAGGCACTTCGGACCGTGGACACCGGTCGCGAACACGCGCTCCTCGAAAAACACGGTGTTTCACCGGTGCCGCTCGGCTCCGCGGGGTACCCGCCGCCTCTCGCTGCGGTGGTCGCCCCACCTCCATTGTTGTATTTCCGCGGGGCGTGGGTGGAAGCCGATGTGAACGCGATTGGTATTGTCGGGTCTCGCGCCTGTACCGCTTACGGGCGAAAATTGGCCGAACAACTCGCCCGCGACCTCGTTCGAGCGGGCTTCACGATCGTTTCTGGGCTCGCACGCGGAATCGACGGCGTCGCGCACCGGGCCGCTCTCGACGCGGGCGGGCGCACGATCGCGGTGCTGGCGGGCGGATTGTCGGCGATTTACCCGCCGGAGCATGCCGAAGTCGCGGACGAAATCGCGCAGCGGGGGTGTTTGGTCACCGAAACGCCGATGACCGTGGCCCCGCAACCGGGCATGTTCCCGGCGCGGAACCGTATCATCAGCGGGTTGAGTCGTGCGATCGTCGTTGTGGAAGCGAACGCGAAGAGCGGGGCGCTCATCACCGCGACCCACGCGGCGGAGCAGGGGCGCGAGATATTCGCGGTGCCGGGCGCGGTAGACAGCTCTGCCAGCGCGGGCAGCCTCGAACTCATTCGCAAGGGCGCCCGGCTCGTCCGCAACGCGGACGATGTGATCGAGGATTTGAAGGGCATTTCAACACCAGAATATCGGAGCGGGACAACCAGCAGTCAGAAAACGACCGAGCCGCGTTCCGCTCCCGCGCCCGAAGCCCCACCTCCTCCGCGACCGGCACTCGATTCCGTCCAGGAGCGGGTTTTCGACGCGCTCGCCGCCAAGCGCCACGCGGACGAACTGGCGCGCGAACTGAGCCTACCGGTCGGTGACCTGTCCCGCGTGCTCATGCAGTTGGAACTGAAGAAGGTCGTGCGCCGACTGCCCGGCAACTTCTACGAACGGCGGTAGAGCCGCACGGGTCGGCGCTCCTCGCGGTTGCGTGCGACGTTTGTAAAACGAACGCATGCCTTCACCTGCTCCCGCGCCGACCGGTCGCGTCCGCACGCTCGAAGCCGTCCTGCTCGCGATCGCGTTCGCGATGCACACACGCAGTCCCCGCTGTACTACTCGAACCAGAACCAGTATCTCCTTCACGGCGCCGTACTCGGCGGGCACGGGCACCTCGCGCACGACTGGCTCGCGAACACCAGCGACCCCACGCCGCTGTTCTCCGCGCTCGTCGCGGGGGTGTACTCGGTTCACCCCTGGGGGCTACAGCCCGCGTACTTCGTGGTTCTGATGGCGTACTTTCTGGCGGCGCGCTGGCTGGTCGCAGCCGTACCGGGGTTCTCGAATACGCGCTCGGCGCGGATCATGTTTGCCGCTCTCTTCACCGCGACCCACGCGGCCATTTTGCGGTGGCTCTCGGTTCAGGCGGTGGGTGTGGATTACCCGTGGTATCTGCAAGCCGGCTTTGCTGCTCAGTACCTGCTCGGACCGGGAATTCAGCCGTCGGCGTTCGGCGTGCTGCTCGTGTTCGCGCTGGCCGCGTTTGCACACGGTCGCCCGGTTGTGGCGTGCGCGCTGGCCGCGGTGACGTGTTGGTTTCACTCGACGTACTTGCTGCCCGCTGGCTTGCTTGTACTCGGCTGCGTGCTGGAACTGATGCGCTCCGGGCGCACACGCACGGGCATTGGAGCGGGAATCGTCGCACTGCTACTGGTCGTACCGGTTATCGCGTTCACCTTGTGGCGGTTCGATCCGTTCGGCTCGAACGCAGACCGCGCGATGCACATTCTGGCGCGCGTGCGCATCCCGCACCACTGTGTACCGTCGCGGTGGTTCGACGTGGTGGCCGGCGTGCAACTGGCGTGGCTCATGTTCGGACTGTTACTCGCGCGGCGAATGCCGTTCGGCCGCGCTCTAGTGGTTGCAGCAATCGGTGGGGCGTTCCTGACCGCAGCGCAGCTCGTGCTTCAGAAGGATTCACTGGCGCTCGCGTTCCCGTGGCGCATCTCGGTGCTGCTCGTACCGGTCGCGACGGCGGTCATTATCGCGCGATTGGTTGCATGTGTTACTCCGGGAACGCGAGGTGCCCAGATTGCGTTTGCAGGGCTGGCGGGGTTGGTTGTGGGCGGAGTGATTGTGACGGTGGGAGGGCTCGGTTACCGCGGGGCCGACGAGCACGAATTGTACGACTTCGTGCGCGCGACCGCGGGGCCGGGTGACGTGTACCTGATCCCGACCGATTTCCCGAAGGTGGGTGCCGGGCGCGGGGCCGTATCGAACACGTTCGCGCCGCCCCCGCGTGCGAAGGAGGGGACGAACCAGGTGCCCGTTGACCTCCAGCGGTTTCGACTCGCGACCGGGGCGTGCCTGTATGTCGATTTCAAGTCGGTACCGTATGCCGCAGCGGAAGTGGAGGAGTGGGCGCGCCGGATGAAGTTCGCGTCCGCGCTGGCGGCGGAAGGTGCCTGGAACGCTCCCGGGCGGCACGAGCAGTTGAAGGCGGAAAGGATCACGCACATCGTCTGGCCGCGCGCGAAGCCACTTGCGGCCGCGTACCTGGAAGAGACACACTCCGACTCGGCGTACACCGTCTACCGGGTAAGGTGATTTTCGGTTCTCACAAGGTGTCGGGATCGACGCCCAGTTCGCGGAGACGGGCTGCGAGCCGCTCGGCCTTCTGCCGCTCCTGTTCGGCGCGTTGTCGTTCTTGTTCGGCGTTCTGCTCTGCTGCTTCTGCTCGAACTTGTGTTTCGTGTTGGAGCGCGCCGAGTTCGACGTAGCTCAGGAACCGTCGGTGGTCCGGGTGGTACACCGCGATGTTTCCGCGCTGCAACTCGAAGCGGATGCCGAGGCGCGGACTGGTGTACCCGTTCATGTCTGCGATTCGCTCGAACTGCTCGCCCTTTCGCACCCATCCATCAACGTGCGCCGGGAACTCCGGGTACACGATGTAGTATTCTTCCGCGCCGTACCGCTCGTAGAAGTCCCGTTTGTCTTCCATCTGGCTGAAGCGGTTGCCCGGCGACCATACCTCGAAGATCACTTGCGGGAAGACGTGGTCTTCCTCGAACACCTTATAGCTGCCGCGGTGCCCCTTGGGGCGCCCGAACGCGACGTACACGTCCGGCGCCTGGCGGACGTCCGCGGTGCCCTCGACCGGGTAAATGAGGTGGTCGCCCGCGACGAACACGTCCGCCCGGTCGCGGAACATCAGGTCGATGTTCCCCTGGAGCGTGACGATCCACTCGAACTGGAGCGTGTTATCGGCCATCGGCTGACCGTCGGAGTCGGGGTAGTGGACCGCCGGCGGGGGCGCGTTGGTGATTGACGACATGCTCTACCAATAACAGAAGCGGGCCACGCGCCGCAAGCGCGTGGCCCGCTTCTGTTATTGACCCGTCGCGGTTAGGACGACGGGCCGGTGGCGACGACCGGGGTGGACGAGTGGGCGTCGAAGCCGAGCTTCTTCTCGCCGTTCTCCTCCACGATCTTCACGGTCAGCGTGTCCGATCCCTGGAACGTGCCCTTGAGCAGTTCCTCGGCGAGCATGTCTTCGAGGTGCTGCTCGATGGCCCGGCGGAGCGGCCGCGCGCCGTACTCGGTGCTGGACCCCTTGTCGATCAGGTAGTCCTTGGCCTCGTCCGTCACGGTCAACTGGATGCCCTTCTCGGACAGCCGCTTGGCCACCTTGGACAGCTCCATGTTCACGATCGCCTTCAGGTCGTCGCGGCCGAGCGCCCGGAACACGATGATCTCGTCGAGGCGGTTCAAGAACTCGGGCCGGAACTCCTTCTCCATGCGCCCCTTGAGCTTCTTCTGCATGTCCTGGTAGCTCGCCTCGGTGTCCTTCCGGATACCCTTGGTGAACGCCGAGGTCATGTCGTCCAGGGCGACGATCGTCTCGGCCCCGATGTTCGTGGTCATGATGAGCATGGTGTTCTTGAAGTCCACCACGCGGCCCACGTTGTCGGTCAGCCGGCCCTCTTCCATGATCTGGAGGAGCATGTTCCACACGTCCGGGTGGGCCTTCTCGATCTCGTCGAGGAGCACCACGGAGTACGGCTTGCGGCGGATCTTCTCGGTGAGCTGGCCGCCCTCTTCGTACCCGATGTATCCGGGCGGGGCGCCGACCAGCCGCGACACGTTGTGCTTCTCCATGTACTCGGACATGTCGAGCTGCACGATGTTGTTTTCGTCGCCGAACATGAACTTGGCGAGCTGCTTGGCGAGCAGCGTCTTGCCCACCCCGGTCGGCCCGGCGAAGATGAAGCTCCCGATGGGGCGCTTCGGATCCTTCATCCCGGACCGGCTCTTGCGCACGGCCTTCGCGATGGAGTGGATCGCCTCGTTCTGGCTGATGACGGTGTTGTGCAGCTCGGCCTCCATATTGAGGAGGCGCCGCGTTTCGTCCTCGCCGACCTTGCGGAGCGGCACGCCGGTCATCTTGCTGACCACTTCAGCGATGACCTCCTCGTCCACCACGCCGTCGGTTTCCTTGGCCTTCTCGCGCCACTGCTTGTGCTGGGTCTCTTTCTCCTTGCGGAGCTTCTCGGACTGGTCGCGCAGGCTCGCGGCCCGCTCGAAGTCCTGGTCCATGACCGCGGCTTCTTTTTCCTGGTTCAGCTTCTCGATCTTCTCGTCGAGATCCTTGAGGTCCGGCGGCCGGGTCATGCCCTTCAGTCGCACCCGTGCGCCGGCCTCGTCGATCACGTCGATGGCCTTGTCCGGCAGGCAGTGCCCGGTGATGTAGCGCTCGGACAGTTCGACCGCGTGCTTCAGCGCGGCGTCGGTGATCTGCACGCGGTGGTGCGCCTCGTACCGGTCGCGGAGCCCCTTGAGGATCTCCACCGTTTCCGCCATCGAGGGCGGGTTCACGATGATCGCCTGGAACCGGCGGGCCAGCGCCGCGTCCTTCTCGATGTACTTGCGGTACTCGTCGAGCGTGGTGGCCCCGATGCACTGGATCTCGCCGCGCGCCAGCGCCGGCTTCAGCACGTTGGAGGCGTCGATCGCCCCCTCGGCCCCGCCCGCGCCGACGAGGGTGTGCAGCTCGTCGATGAACAGCATCGTGTTCTTCGCGCGGCGCACCTCGTTCATCACCGCCTTGATGCGCTCCTCGAACTGGCCCCGGTACTTGGTCCCGGCGACCATCATCGCGAGGTCGAGCACGACGATGCGCTTGTCGCGGAGTATCTCCGGCACGTTCTGGTCCACGACCAGTTGCGCGAGCCCTTCCACGATCGCGGTCTTGCCCACCCCGGCCTCGCCGAGGAGCACCGGGTTGTTCTTCTGGCGGCGCGACAGGATCTGGATGACGCGCTCGATCTCGGCCGTGCGCCCGATGACGGGGTCGAGTTTGCCCTGGCGGGCGAGTTCGGTGAGGTCGCGCCCGAAACTGTCGAGCGCCGGGGTCTTGGATTTGTTGCGACCGGTGCGCTCGGACGAGCCGCGCTCGTTGCCCCCGCTGCCCGTGCCGCCGCCTTCGGATTCGTTCGGCATGTTGTGGCCCAACAGGTTCAGGACTTCTTCACGCACGTCTTCGAGCTTGAGTCCGAGGTTCATGAGCACCTGGGCGGCGACCCCCTCTTGCTCGCGCAGGAGGCCCAACAGCAGGTGCTCGGTACCGACGTAGTTGTGGTTCAGGTTCCGAGCCTCCTCGATGGAGTACTCGATGACCTTCTTGGCCCGGGGCGTGTGGGGCAGGCGCCCCATGACGACCTGCTCGCCGCCCGGCCCGTGCTGGACGATCTTCTCGACCTCTAACCGGATCTTCCGGAGGTCGATGTCCAGGTTCTTGAGCACGTTGGCCGCGACGCCCGACCCTTCTTTAACGAGGCCGAGCAGCACGTGCTCGGTCCCGATGTACTCGTGGTTGAAGCGCTGGGCCTCCTGGTTGGCCAGCTGCATCACCTTCCGCGCCCGATCCGTGAATCGTTCATACATCGACGCCGTCTCCCGCGACTGGGGATGAATCTGCGAAGCGCCGTAACGCGGCAGACCGTGTTCGGCTCCAGCCCATCATATTCCTTTTGAGGCGGGAACCAGCAAAAGGTTTCAAGGAAGGGCCGTTGGCCGTTCGGTGTTGACCCGTTGCGTTCGACCGTCTCGGACGGGAAGCCCCTGCGGAAGCGGGGGAGAGGAGCGTGGAA
Organism: Gemmata massiliana; assembly: GCA_000531095.1. Taxonomy (GTDB): domain Bacteria; phylum Planctomycetota; class Planctomycetia; order Gemmatales; family Gemmataceae; genus Gemmata; species Gemmata massiliana. The sequence continues at coordinate 56,061 of HG799469.1, forward strand.
GCCTGCGGAATTCTAGACGCCGGTACGAGCTTAATCAAGGCAGGCGCCCAAAGGATGTGGTCGGGCGTTACGCGCCGGCGCGGAATCACTTCGTGGGGCGCCGGTACGGTGCGTGCCCATAGTATTTGGGGCTGTTGTCCAGCCGCACGTGGAGCCACGGTACGCCGGCGCCGGCCGTGCTGAGCCATACAGGGGCCGCACCGAGGCGCTGAGCCATCGCTTCGCCGACCCGCGCCCACAGCGCGTCACGCTGAGATTCCGGAGCATTGCGCACGAACGCCGCGAGGTGCCCGTATGCGGACGGCCCCGCGATCGGACACGGGACAACCAGGACCGCGTCGCCGCTGAGGTTCGGGAAATCGAGCACTTCCGCCTCGGGGGAGTGGTGAAAGTGCTCCTCAAAAGCGTCCGGATTGGGAGCGCGGGTAAGGTGCGGAGCGTCCAACACAACGAACTCGAACGCTCTCGCCGTAGTCATGGAAGTGATGCCGGGCGTTTCCCAGCGGAACGCGGCGAACGGTACGTTTGCGAGGAGTGCGTTCAGCCAGGAACGGAATTCGGTGTCGGTTCGGAGCGCGTAAAGGACTTCGGCGAAGGTGGCGGGATGGTCGTCTCGTTGGACCGTGAAGTGGAGGCCCGTGGCCAACTCGGTGCTCTGTGAGGCCCACATACTGTGTACCCTGGACCAGATATTGAACTCAGCGATACGTGGTCGGTGAGTGATGCACTGTTATCGGACGCGCGGCGCAGATACTCCGTTATGTAATCGCCCGACGAGCCGATTCATTTCTCGGTTTCATGGACGTTTGAGTTGACGGTGGCTACCTTCTGGGACAATAATCACCCAACCGTCTTCTGCAAACGGCCGGAGTGTTTTACCCGTTGGTTGGTTGTGCTTTTGGGATTCCACACCCGTTGGCACGTTGATCCACACGAAATATTCAAGAAGTCCCAAAAAATCTGTCAATCACTGCGCTAAACTGGCTTGTTTCTAAAACCTTGTCCCACACAATGTTCAGACGCGGGAAGAATTCGCGCGACGCCAAATTTGTGCGATCCGCCGATTTTTCCGACTGTTGCACCTGATTTTCTCGCCAGAACGAAAACGCTGTTCTACACTCGATACACCGGTTCCGCCCCAATCACCGCTCACCCGGAACCTGGGCTGCTCAGACGAAGGGGTTTCATGTCCACACCCGTTACCACGCACGTTGAAGATACGACCCCCGTTCGCCCGTCGCCGCTGGTGAAACGTGTCTTCGGCGAACCGCGGTTCCACACCGACGGCGACATCGCCGCGATCGCGTTCTCCACAGACGGCTCACTGTTCTCGATCGACGAAGCCGGCGTGCTCCGCCACTGGGCACAGGACGGCACGCAGCTCGCGCGGCACTTCCTGAGCGACCTCGAAACGCTGTGGTGCTTCAGTGCCGGGGCGAAGGTGCTCGCCAGCGGGAACGACGACCTCCTGCTGTGGGACGTGAAGACCGGCCAGCTCCTGCGCCGCATCGAACAACCGAGCGAGCAACAGTCCTGGGTCACTGCGATCGCGTTCAGCGCCGACGGAACCACCGTCGTGAGCGGGCACGACGACGGCAAGCTCCGGTTCTGGGACACCGCCGCGTACAAGTTTGTGGGGGAGATCGCCGCGCACCCGCGGAAGGGGATCGCCGCGATCGCGTTCTCGCCCAACGGGGCCTTCGTCGCGACCGCGGGCGAAGACCTCAGTGTGCGGGTGTGGGACGCGGAAACGCACAAGCCCGTGGCCGAACTGAAGAGCCACACCGACCGCATCCCGGCACTCACGTGGAGCCCGGACTCGACGCTGCTGATTTCCGCCGGGTGGGACACGTCCGCCCGGGTGTGGCGCCCGCCGCAAGCGGACCCGCTCATGCTGCTCAACAGCCACGCGGACCAGGTGGTGACGGCCGCGTTCAGCCCGGACGGGAAGTACCTCGCGTGTGCCGATTCGGACTTCGACATTCACCTGTGGCTCGACGCGGTCACCGCGGTCCGCGGTCCGGTGCTCCGCGGGCACAACGACGAGATCCGCTGCCTCGCATTCAGCCCCGACGGGACGAAGCTCGCCAGCGCCGGCGCGGACCGGGTCGTTCACGTGTGGGACGTGCGCGACGGTAAGCTCATCGCCGGGCCGAACCCGCGCGGCCGGCACGCGATCGCGGTCATCCCGGGTTCGCCGATGCGGTTGGCGAGTTCGGGGGCGGCGAACGTGCGCGTGTGGGACGTCGAGAGCGGCGACGAGGTCGCCCCGACGAACCTGTGCTCGGCGTTCTCGGTCGCGGCCAGCCCGGACGGGAAATGGCTCGGCGTCGGGGGCACGGATTACTTCACCCAGTTGTGGGACGCGGCCGACGGACACCTCGCCGCGTCGCTCGAAGCGACCAAGCCGCCGATCGGGTTCGTCACGTTCAGCCCGGACTCCAAGGTTCTGGCGCACACCAGCCCGGCCGACGGCCTCGTGTGGCTGTGGACGTGCGCGACCGGCCAGCCGGACATGATTATCGTCGAGGCCGCCGACGCCTGCACCCTGGAGACGGTGGCGTTTCACCCGAACGGCAAGTGGATCGCGTGCGGCGGCGTCGACTACATGTCCACGTGCGAGCGCGACGGCGCGGTGTGCATCTGGGACGTGACGACGAAGGAAAAGCTCTTCACCTACGACACGGGCGTGACCTCGCTCGCGTTCGACCCGCAGGGCAAGTACCTCGCGGGCGCCGGGCTCGACGACGCGGTGTACGTGTGGGACGCGGAGACGCAGCACACGGTGTTCGTGTTCGGCGGGCACCAGCAGAACATCAACGTGGTGGTGTTCGACCCGACCGGGAGCTACCTGCTCAGTGGCGGCGACGACGGCACCGTGCGCGCCTGGGACGTGCTCAGCGGCCGGCACCTCGTGGCCCGCGCGTTCGACTGCCCGGTGCAGTCGCTCGCGTTCAGCCCGGACGGGAAGTACCTCTTCTGCGGGAACAGCAACACGACCTGCTATCAGGTCGAGTTCAAGAAGTTCCTGGAAGAGTGAAATAGGCTCGTGAACCGAAGTGAGGGCCGTGCTCGCGAATCGTTGCGGGCGCGGCTTTTTCTTTCTGACAACTTCACAAACGCGGCCGCCAGAGTTCCGTTGTGCTTCGGAACTCTGGCGGCCGATTCGCGCCGCCCCTCACACGCGAAATCCCCATGTGCGAGGGCCAGCACGTGTTCATGGCACTGGCACTTCTCGTTGTCCTCGGTCCGGCCACCACTTCAGCACGAGGCACGAAGCCCCTACTCGAAGACGTGCGGGACCGCCACCGGGCCACACTCGAAGCGATCCGCACCGTGACCTACTCCTACGAATGGACGCAACTGAAGAACGAGCCGATCCAATACGACAATGTGCCGTCGCAAGGTGTTCCGGGCACGCCAATTGATTCGGCGCACGAAACCGGGCCGGGACAGTATTGGCAATCACCCGACGTCTGGAGAACCCGGTCGCTTTATTCGGACGGGAGTCGCGTCGACGAAGTGTTCCGTTTCGGCCGGCTGATGCGGGCACGGCCGGCGAAGAAAAATGCCCCCGATCAGCGCCTCAAGGTGACGTCCGAAACGATGTCGGCGTTTCAATACGGTCACGGCCTGACGATACTCTTTGGGCACCAGTCACGTGACTTTGAGATTTTGCCTTTTCACGGTCTGTTGCACCAGCCTCACAAGATCCGTTCTGTTGAGCGGCTCGCGGTGCGAGATGGGCGCCCCGGCGAAATCCGGGTGGTGCTGGAGAACGACAAGTGTGTCTACGAGTTGTGGTTCAGTCCGAACCACAATTATCTGATTCGCAAGCGGATCGAACGCCCCGCCGATCAACCCCGTCACTGGCACGAACACGAGGTTTCGGAATTCGTCGAACCCAACCCCGGCCAATTTTTCCCTGCGCGGATCGAAATGCGCTCGTTTGAGAATGGGGATCTCAAACAGCACACGCGAAGGAACCTATCCGACGTCCGGATCAATCAGTCAGTTCCGAACGAAGCATTCCGGGTTCCCGGTATGGAGGGGAGCTTGTGTGAGGATCTGATGGCGCGGACGCAGTACCGCGTTGACGCTGACGGGCACCGGTTCGGGGCCGCGCAGCCCATTCCCCCCACGACGACTCACCAAACGGCTCACTTCGAGTTGTTCCCCTCGCGCCCAGCGTCCTCACCGTCCTCGCTCGCGGACCAGTCGACGGAGTTTTGGCTCTACGTCGTGATCGCTGTGCTGGTACTGGGGCTTTGCGTCGCGCTGTTTGAAATCCGCTGGTTGCGGGCCGAATTGCGAAAGAGGCCGATTCCAAAACTCGGCGGCAATTGAGAGCACAATTGCTCCCGGTTCCCGGTGCTTGAACGCGCTACGGTTGTAGCGCGTTCCTCGATATTGGTCCCACTTGGGATCAATACTCGCCTTCTGTTTTTCTCTCCGCGCCCTCTCGTGCCCTCTGCGGTGAATACTCCGCCTACCTCACTCCCACTTCGGCAGATCCGCGGGCGGCTTCGCTTCGGTCTTCTCTTTGTCGCGGGTGACCTGCTCCCGCAATTTGGTCGTCTTGTTCTCGATGTCGCCGCCCGTGACGAGGAAGTAGCGGCCCGAGGTCGCGCCCGCGTCGATGTTCAGCACGGGGTTGGAGTCCGCGGTGAAGCGCGCTTTGTCGAGTGACACCCATTCGCCCTTGGTGGTCTTCACCCACCCGCCGCCGAAGCCCGCGCGCCGTTCCTTTGTGGTGGACACCTTGTTGCGGCGGAAGTCCTCCACGAACGAGTAGTACCCCCTGAGCAACTCACCCTTTGTGAGCGTCGAGAACGTGACGAGGTGCTTCCACTCCTTCTTTTCGGGCACGAAGAAGTAGCCGCTGTACGCGGTGCGGGTGTCGCCGTCGGGCTTCGCGGTCACGAGGAAGCGGTACGTCTGGCCGACCTTCCACTCGTAGTCGAAGAACGATTGCCCGCCCGTGCCCTCACCGCCGAACCGCTGCACGCGCACCGCGTCGTCCTTGTGGAGCATCTTCACGCGCTTCTCGGCGTCCACTTTCTTGGGGTCGTCACCGGCCGTCGGATCCCACACGGAGAAGAGCACGAGTTTCTTCCCGTTCGCGAGTTCCTGGATGCCGAAGTACCCCTTACCCCACCCGGCGGCCATAAAGTACGTACCGTCGGCGGACTTCTCGACGGTCATCTCGTTGTAAAACGCGACCCCTTCCGGCGCCGGGTAGCCGAGGTGGACCGACCGGCACGCGATCCCCTTGAGCTTTTCGTCCGCGGAACTGGGACACACAGCGAGGGCGGCCAGAGCGAGCGTTGTGATTACGAAGCGGGTCATGGGTTCTCCGAGTATCGAGGAATGCCCAGGGCACCCGCCCCGGGCGCTCTTTGTGGTTACTTGGCCTTTTCTTTCTTCAACTCGAAGAAGTAGCCGGACTTGCCCTCGAAGTCCTTCGCACGCTTGTCCTTCTCGACCGAGTAAGCGAGCTTGAGCGTGCCGTCCTTGAGTTCGACGATGCCGAGCGCCTTGGAGCCCTTCGTCCCGTCCGGGCCTTCGACGATCTCCATGTCGATCGTGGCCGGCGTCACGGCCGTATCGAGCCGGTACTTCATTACAAACTTGACGTCGCCGCCCGAAATGGTGAACTTGTCCTCGGTCGCGGTGTACGTGGCCTTCTTCGCGGTCTCGTCCACATCGGCGCCGTTCTTCTTCCCGGCAACGAGCGTGTACTTGCCGGCCAGATCGATCTTGTCGTCGGCTCGTGCGGCCGACTGCAGAAGGCACGCGGCCGAGATTGCCGCCAGCGCGAACATCTTCATTCCGATTCCCCACCGGCCAGATTGACCGCGCGCCTCCGGACCGTCCAGACGCGCCCGGCGGACGTGATTGTATCCCGGAAACGGGGCGCCAGAGTGGGAAGGCCCGGGGCGGTATCGTGTCGTTCGGGTCTGCGCTATCTCATTTTCCCCACAGCTTTAGCGCGGGAAAGCGGCATGGCACCGGTTGCGGAGCATCGGTAGAATCGTCACCACGGGTAGAGATCCGCCATCTTCCTTAAAATTGGAGGAGCGCCATGGTAACGGCGGGAGTGCGACGGGTGGTTCTGGTGGTCGCCGCGCTCGGGTTCGCGGGGCTAATCGGTTCGCAGGCGCGCGGGGACGAGAAGAAGAACCCGCTGCGCGAGGAGCTGCTGAAGCTCAACTCCGTCACCGGCGAAGACGCGCAGAGGGACAAGCTGGTCGCGCTGGCGAAGGACAAGGAGAAGACGAAGAAGCTGGTGGCCGAGGCCGGCAAGATGCTCAAGGAGGCGAAGGGGAAAGAGAACCCGTTCAACTTCAACGGCGCGCTCATGGTGGCGAAGCTCGCGCACTTCAACAAGCAGTACGAGGTGGCCGAGCCGTTCTACGAGTACCTCGTCGAGTCCGCGACGAAACTCAAGAGCGGGAGCAAAATGGTCCAGGCCTACGAGGGCCTGATCGACTTGTACTGGGACAACAAGAAGTACGCGCTCGTGACCGAGACGTGCCAGAAGTTCGTCGACGACATGGGGCCGGATGAGTACGAACAGGCCAAGCCGTTCATCCTCGAGCGCCTCGTGCAGTCGATGGCCAAGGAGGAGAAGTTCGACGAGGCGCTGCGGCTCGCCGAGACGCTCATCGAGGCCGACCGCGAGGGCTGGTACTTCTTCCAACTCAAGGGCTGGGTGCTGCGCGAACAGGGCAAGTTGCCGGCCGCGATCGAGGCGTACAACAAGTCGCTCGACAAGATCGACGCGAACAAGGGGCTGAAGGCGGACGTGCGCGACCGGTTCAAGGACCGCACGCGGTACATCCTCACCGGGCTGTACGTCGACAATAAGGACGTCGAGAAGGCCGCGAAGAACCTCCAGACGCTGATCCAGCGGAACCCGGACAACGCCACGTACAAGAACGACCTCGGCTTCATCTGGGCCGACAACGATCTGAAATTCGAGGAGTCCGAGAAGCTCATCAAGGAGGCCCTCGACCTCGACAAGAAGGAAAAAGAGAAGCTGAAGAAGGAAGGGAAGCTCGACGAGGTGAAGCCGAACGCCGCGTACCTCGACAGCCTCGGCTGGGTACTGTTCAAGCAGAAGAAGTACTCGGAAGCGCTGGTCCCGCTGAAGGAAGCCGCGGCCGACGACGAGGACGGCAGCCACCTGGAAATCTGGGACCATCTCGCGGACTGCCACCTGGCGCTCGGCCAGAAGAAGGAAGCCATCGCCGCGTGGGAGAAGGCGCTCAAGCACGAAGACCTGACGAAGCGCGACGGCGAGCGCCGCCGAAAGGTGAGCGAGAAGCTCAAGAAGGCTCGCGCGGAGTAGTGGTGTCGCGCCCTCGTCCACCGGGGCGAGGGCGGCCCGAACGGAGTTGTTCCCATGCTCGATGGCTGGACACAAACCGCCATCGGCGGGAAGTTGGTCGATGTGTTCGACCCGCCCAACGCACTTCCGCAAGCACTTCTCTACCTTCACGGTCTCGACGAACGCACCCCGGCAACCGACGCGAACTTCACGGCCGCGCTGCGCGCACATCGGTTGCGGTGCGTGGCACCGCACGGTGGGCAGTGTTGGTGGGCCGATCGCGGGTGTTCGGAATTCGATGCGGATCTCACCCCGGAACGCTACTTATTAGACGCGCTCGTACCGTGGGCGGAATCGGCGTGGCGCTTGGGTCCGCGTGCGATCGCTATTGGCGGCGTGGAGATGGGCGGGCAGGGTGCGCTGCGGCTCGCGTTCAAGCACCCGGAGCGGTTCCCGATTGCGGCAAGCGTCTCGGGCGCGTTGGATTGCCAGGATTGGTACGGGCGCGGAACACCGCTCGATGAGATGTACGACAGCCGCGAGCGGTGCCGACAAGATACTGCCGTGCTCCACCTCCACGCGCACCGCTGGCCGCCGCACTTGTGGTTCTGCTGTGCGCCGACGGACGCCGCGCACTATCGCGGCAACGACCGACTTGTCGAGAAACTCACCGCGGTCGGAGTTCCACACACCGCGGATCTCGATACGCGGGCGAAACCGGGCGTGAGCTACGAAGACCAAATGGTTTCGTCGATGCTCGCGTTCGTGGCCGATGCCCTCGCTCGCGAAGCAAAGCGACTGATGTGAGGCTCAAAACACCGCGCTGGAGCCGCCCCGTGTGTGCGGGAGTTCGTGCGATTCCGGCGGCGCGGGCGGTTTTGGCGGCGGAATCGAGGGGGCACGCACGCCCGCGAGTGCGGACCGCGGCGCGCCTTTCAGCCCCGCCATCGGGCCGGGTGTCGGGCGGATCTGGTCCGGGTTCGCGCCGTTGGCCCACAGGAGCACGCGCCGTGTGACGTCGGCAGCGAGCTTGCTGTTCGTCGGCGGGAGTTCGCCCGGCGGCAGTCCCAATTCCAGCCCGAGCACGTTTTGTAAGATCCCCGCGACGGACAGGGCCATTTCGCGGTTGGGTTGGCGTGCCAGCCCGCGGAGCACGTCCACGCCGTCCGGGTCGTGCGGGTTGATACGCAGCATCTGTTCTGCGGCAAACAACCGGATCGGACCGGGTTGGTCCATGTTCGTGAGCCGGTCGAGCAGGTCGACCGACAGCAGGTTGTGGTCGCGCAACAGGGCCGCGAGTTCGACCCGGAGCGAGGGCGCCGCGCCCGTATCGAGCATCATCGCGGCGAGCTGGCTCGCGAGTTCCGGGCGCTGGCCGTCGGTCAGGTCGCGGTGGAACTGTTCGATGAGCGTGAGGATCGCACGCGGAGCGAGCGGTGCGTGTTCTTCCGCCCAGGTGATGAGGTCGGCGAACGCGGCTCCCGGCAAGCGCCCGGAGGCGAAGAGCGGACCGTCGTTCGCGAGCCGCGGGTCGGCCAGTGCTTCGCGCACGCCCTCCCGGGCGAACGGCCACCGTGCGTCCGCATTCCACAGGATAGCTTCTGACGCGGCGAACCGCACTTCGGCGACCGGGTCGCGGAGCAACCCCGCCAGTCCCGCGATGAGGTCCGCGGACCCGACGCCGGCCATCGCGTAGGCGGCGGCGGCTCGAACCGCGGGTTCGGGGCTTTCGTGTGCGGTTTTTAGGACTAACTCAGCTTCCCCCGGCTGCCATTGCGGGCGATACTCCAGCGCTCCGAGGGCGGCGCACTGTACCTCCGGGCGCGGGTCCGCGAGCAGCGCGAGAACCGGGCGCACCTCGTCGAGAACGGCCGCCCGGAGCGCGACGACTTCGGGTAGCACGCGGCAATCGGTGAGTTGGATCGGCCAGCGCTTGCGGACCACGAGGCGCCCGCACCACTTGTTCGCCCGGCGCAGCGGTTCCGCACCGGTACGGATGAGATCGTGAATAGCGGCGAGCGCAACCGCGGTGAGGAGCAGAACCGACTGGCCGATGTGAACAGCCCAGTCGGGCGACCCGCGTGTCGGGAGCCACAACCAAGCGAGCGCGATGAGGTACAGGATGATGAGCGACGCGCTGACGGGGGGGGCGCCACACGGGGTGCGCTCGCAGGAACGTCAACACGAACATGCCCTGCACACCGGCACCCACGTAAAGCGGGACCATGTGCGTGCGGTAGCCGAGAACGGCCAGCACAGTGCAGGGCAGAAGTAACAGCGCGCAGCTCGTGACCCAACCCAAAAGGCCGAGATCACGGCGCGGCGCTGAGGTGGACCAAGACATAGTGACCTGACCCGGCCGGAGCCGGGGTGACGCAGTACGGTAAGGGGGCGCGCTGCGACCGACCGAACGGGACTTACGGTTCGGCGAGTCAAACCAATTTAATTCGCGATTCAGCCCGGGGCAAACAATGCGTCGGAAGTCGTAAAGCTCGGCGTCGGAAATGTCGGCACGGACCGGCTCGATATCTTACGATTTAAGTCATTCTGGCCCGGGGCGGAGGGAGAGGCATGCTCGCCGTGTTCGAGTGCGTGGCGCTGGCGGTTCGGGACAAGGGGCTGCGCGGGCTGACCGAACTCGTGCCCGGCGGCCCCTACATCTTCGAGGTCGCGCAGCACGCCTATAAGCTGTTGCGCGAGCGCCAGAAGGCCGCCGAACTGCGAGAGGAGATCGCAAAAGTCGCGTCCGCGAGCGCGGAAGAAGCGAAGAAGATGGCCGAACAGGTCGCGCGCGAGATCGTGAACCAGGGGCCGATCGAGGACCGGCTCACGCTCGAACTGTACCTCACCCAAATGCCCGGCGCGGTCCGGCAATCGCTCAAGCGCGCGGACGACCCCACCGGGAAGACCGTGCCCCCGGACTTCGCGGTGGACGAAGCGGAAGACCTCGTCAAAATGCTGCCCGCGCGGGTACCGCACTTCCGGCCCGGGGGCGACCTGCCCGGGCGCCCCGGCTGGCGCCTCGAAGAGCTGCTCGGCGCCGGCGGGTTCGGCGAAGTGTGGCTCGCGCGCCACTCGTTCCTCCCGCACCCGCGGGCGGTGAAGTTCTGCACCGACGCGAAGGTGCGGGCCAAACTCACGTCGCACGAGGGGCGCGTGATCGCTCGCGTGATGGAGCAGGGCACCCACCCGAACGTGGTCCCGCTCCTGGACGCGGTCCTCGACGGCGAGACGCCGTGGCTCATGTACGAGTTCGTCGGCGGCGGGAACCTCACCGACCTCATTCACCGCTGGCAGGCGCTCCCCGAAGGTCAGCGCGAAGCGCTCGCGGTACTCGCGCTCAAACAGCTCGCGGTGGCCGTGGGCACCTTCCACCGGCTCGCGCCCTCGATCGTTCACCGCGACCTGAAGCCGGCGAACATCCTTTTTCACGTCGAAAATCGCACCGGTTCTGGGCAATCCGAGGAGTTCCGGCTGCGCATCACCGATTTCGGCATCGGCGGGGTCGCGGTGGACTACCTGCGCACGAACGCGGCCGGCATGTCGATGATGACAGGCTGGCTCGAAACGTCGCTCCGCGGGTCGTACACGCCGCTGTATGCGTCCCCTCAACAGTCGCGTGGGGCGAAGCCGGACCCGCGCGACGACGTTCACGCGCTGGGTGTCATCGCGTTCCAGATGCTGACGGGCAAGCTCACCGAAGCCCCCGGCACGCGGTTCGAGCGCGAACTGAAGCGCCGAAACGTGTCCGACGCGCTCGTGGACCTCATCGGCGACTGCGTGGACACCGAACCGAACGGGCGCCCGAAGGACGCGGTCGAACTCGCGGAGCGCCTGGGCAAGCTGAAAGAGCCGGTCACGCAAGTTCTGGTGCCCAAAGCTCCGGTTCCGGAAAAGAAGAGTGAGAAGGCTCCTCCTACTGCTGCTCCCGCCCAAACCGGAGCCGCAATGCCCGGAAATGGTGCCGCCCCGAAAGCGCCGGTGCTGTCCGAAAAGGGCGCGCTGGAAGGCACGTCGGCCCCGGTCACAATCGTCGCCCACGCGGTACCTGCGGAGCCGGAAAAGTGGCTCATTCCTGTTCGAGGGGTTTGGTTCTCTCGCGCGGGAACAAACACAGATGCGCCGTGGGTGGCGAGTAACGTCAAGTTGCCCGGTGAGATCGTCGCGAAGCCGGGCGAAGCGTACCGCCTCACGCTCAATCCGGACACCACCGGCGACGACGACCTCGCCAAACTCAAGGCCCTCGCGCGGCTGCCGGGGCTGGAAGCCGTTGACCTGTCGGGGTGCGTTCGAGTTACCGACACCGGCATCATGCACCTCGCGAGCCTCCGCGGTCTGAAGGCGGTCGGACTGGCCGACACGCAGGTGACCGATTCCGGCGTAACGCTCCTGCTCACGCGGTTCCCCGATCTGGAAGCGGTCGGCCTTGCCGGGGCCGCGAACGTGTCGCAAACGGTGGTGCCGTACCTCGCGCGCCTCCGCAAACTGAAGCTCCTCGCGCTCCCGCCGCGCGCGGACACCATCGACGTCCGCGTCGAGTTCACCAAGCGCCGCCCCGCGTGCCAGTTGGTGTAATCTTTTGAAGAGCTTCCCGCGCTTACCGTGCGGGGAAGACTATTTCGGTTTGGACAGTTCCTCTGACGGAACGGTGGTGCGAAATGCGGGTTCCACTTGTTCGGTCCGGACCTAATCCCGCACCTATCGCGTGGTGGGAGTGGTTGTTTTCCCCGTTTATGGCCGTCGGCTGCATATTGATGTTGGGCGTTTTGAGCTTGGTGGCTTTCCCCTTATTTGCTCTGTACCCGGATCTCTGTTACACCAGTTACGACGATGGAACAGAGCGACAACAAGAAGTGATTCGCCGGTACCGTCAGTTCACCTCCCGCGTCTCCTTCTGGCGACGGTGTCGCCGCTTGTTGGGGCGATTACGACGGAAGTCGCCGCCGAGAACGCCGCGGCGCATTTTGCGCGACCGATTAGCTAACGGTGCGTGAATCGTTTCGGCAACACGCTTCGCAGAGATTTGATGGAATAACAATTGCTTTTCTCTATGCGATTGCTTCTCATGTCGTTGTCATTAGAGGTTGTGGCTAACATTCGCTAACATTTTCCGGACGGCGGTGTATCTGTTAATTCGGCGCAAATCCAATGCAGAAAGCTGTTTACAGATAGATGGTCGTGTAGTGAGTGTTAGCATTTCTGCCCCGGCTCTCCTTAGTGGTTCCTCGGTAAAAACAAACCTAATTGCCGCTTCATTGAGATGATGAGGCTTTTTACCTACACACACAATGTCAGTGACGCGGGTTCGATCGGTTGCGCTAAATGGGTGCAGTAGTAGCTTCTTGCGCGGCAATTACGGCTTCACGCCATTCGCCTCAACTCAACCAAACTGTGCGGTCGATACCGTCCGTGCCGGATGTGCCGGAGTTCCGGATTCTGCACGGGTGCGCTATGCACGGATCAGCTCGCTGCCTCCCATTCGTCGCCGCGTTCGCCCTCCTCGCTCTCCTCTTCGGGCCGGGGTGTGCGCGGTATAACTACCGCGAACGCGCTGACAAGGACGTCGCAGGGATCATATCGCAGAAAAACGTGTTCCCGGATTGGCAGGTGAAGAAGGACTGGCACGTTTACCCGGACCCGCGTGCGCGGTTCGCGGACGCTTCCAACCCGGACCGCCCGCCGTACCCGCCCGACGACTACGCGGCCAAGTTATTGGCGCCCAACCCGCAGCGCCCGACGAAGAAATCCGGCGTCGGACGGCAGGACGGCGAGGGCTACGTCTCGCTGCTCCAGCAGTGGGACGCGGAGAACCGTGCCGACGACCCGAACGCGCCGCCCGCTCGGGCGGCTGCGATGGGGCCGACCAAGCCTCCTGCGGGCGCGCCGAATGCGCCCGTGAGCAAGGACGGGTTCCCCGTAACAACGGGTGCGCCGAACGCGGCTCAGGCAGAGCGCCCGGCCGTGCGGCACAGCGTCCCGCCGGGGTTCCCCGGCGCGGGTCAGGCGGCACCGGCCGCGAAGTCGAACAACGAGATCGGGCCGTGGGTCGCTGCGGCGAAACGCGGACCGCAAAGTCCGGTCCCGGCCACCGCCACAAACAGCGCGCCGCCCAAGACTCCACTGCATCCGCCCGTTATTACGGTCATTTCGGGCGACGCGGAATCGACCGGCAAGGCGGTGCCCGCGGTCGCGCTGGTGCCGGTGCAGCCCGTTCCGGTTCCACCGATCGACAGCTTGCCGCCGATTCTTCCGCCGGGCACGGAACCGAAGGCGCTGGACCTGAAACAACCAGGGCCGGACACCCCGGGCAAAGCCGCGGACCCGATGGGGAAGGGACCGCCCGAACTGTACCCGTCGGTCTTGACGACCGGGAACGATCCTGCCTCGGACTACCTCAAAGCGCTCGAATCCGGGCAGACCGGGTACCGGCTGAAACTCGATCAGGCCATTGAACTCGGATTGTTCAACGCGCGGGAGTACCAGGACCGGCGCGAAGACCTCTACTTGACCGCGCTGCCGGTCACGCTGGAGCGGTTCAACTTCGCCGCGCAAGCGTTCTTCACGGAGCAGGTGATTCGCGAATCGACCGGGCGCCAGCTCGCCAACGGTGGCGAGCGGTGGTCACTTAACACCACCGGCGGCATCAACAAGCTGTTCCCAACTGGTGCGATGCTCATGGTGAAGCTCGCGAACCAGATCACGATCGACCTGTCCGGGGACAAGCCGCAGACCAGCATCAGTAACCTGACGCTGAGCCTCGCGCAGCCGTTCCTCCGGGACGGCGGGTACGCGGTCACGCTTGAAGGACTCACCCAGGCCGAGCGCACGCTGGTCTACGCGATGCGCTCGTACACCCGGTTCCGCAAGCTCTTCTACGTCGCGCTGGCGGCCGGCGGCTCCGGCGGCGGGTACACGAACAACCCCTACGGGCTCCAGGGGCTGTCGCCGAACCTCGGGCGCGGGATCGGTGGGAACCTCACCGCGCCGAACATCGGGTACTTGCCGCTCCTGCAACAGTCCGCGACCCTCAACAACCAGCGGAAAAACGTCGTGGCACTGGAGCGCCTGTTGCAGTTGTACCAGGCGTTCCGCGAGGGCGGGCAGCAGTCCGATTTGCAGGTCGGGCAGGTCGAGGTGCAACTGCTCACCAGTCGCTCCCAGCTCCTCGGTTCGGCGAACACCGGGGCCAGCCAGAGCGGGATCCGCGGGTTCCTCGACAGCCTGGACAACTTCAAGCTCCAACTCGGGCTGCCGATCACGGTCCCGCTGGAACTCGACGACGGCCCGCTGCGCCCGATCCGCCAGCAGCTCGGGCGCTTCGAGGAGGTTTACGCTCAGGTACAGCAGACGGAACTGGCGGCCGCGAAGTACGATCCGGCGGAACCGGTCGCCCAGTTCCGTGTCCGGTGGCGCAACCTGCTCGCGGATTCCGCGTTAGTCAAAGGGACGCCGTTCGCGAAATCGATCGGCGAGCGCCTGGATTCGTGGGCGCCGGCGAAGCTCACGGACGACCAGGCGGCGGCGCGGCTGGCCCAGATCCGGGAGGAGCGGCGCAAGTTGCTCGCGGCCCGCGCCGACCGGCAAGTGAAGGGCGTCCCGGAGCCGGAAGCCGATACCCGGAAGATCGCGCTCCTGGAAGACGACATCGACCTGGGGGACTTCGAGCGCCTGGTGCGGATCTACGAGTCCCAGCCGTGGACGAAGGTGACCACTCCGGTGGTCCGGGCCACGGTTCAGGCCGCCGCGTTCCGCGACGTGTTCAATGCGTTCTACCAGTTGATTCTGGAGGGGCGCAACGATCGACTGACGGGTGTTCGGTCCCAGTGGCCGGCGCTGCCGCCGCTGACCGTGGGCGACACGGGTACCGACGTACTGGTCGCGCCGCTCGACGACGCCTACACCGCGGCCATTCAGACGGCTCTCACAAATCGCCTCGACCTGATGAATTCCCGTGGACAGGTCGTGGATGCGTGGCGCCAGATCGCAATTCAGGCAAATTCGTTGCAAGGGGTGTTCGATGTTCGGTATGATCTAAACAGCAACACCCCGGCCGGTCGGAACAATGGTCTCGCGTTTGCGGCCGACCGGAGCAACCACCAGCTCGTATTTAACGCGGAATTGCCGCTCGTCCGCCGGGCGGAGCGTAATAATTACCGGGCCGCGTTGATCGGTTACCAGCGCCAGCGCCGCACGCTGATGGCCTTCGAGGATAACATAACCAACGACGTCCGGAGCGATCTCCGGGAATTGCGAACCCTGGCCCAGTTGTACCGCATCCAACAGCGGGTGGTGGAACTCGGGTACTCGCAAGTAGACAACGCACAAGCCATCCTCCTGGCCCCGCCCGCACCCGGGGCCGCGACCGACGCGGGTAGCGCCGCGGCCCTGACGCAACAGGTTCTAGACGCCCAGAACCGTCTGGTAACTGCCCAGAACACGCTCTTCCAACTTTGGGTCGCGTATCAGATTGGTCGGATGCAACTGTACGTCGACCTCGAACAGATGACCCTCGATGACCGCGGGGTATGGATCGATGAGTTTTTCAACCGAACCGATGCCCAAAACCGATCTCCCGCCGACGGGCAACGGCCCGGCGAACGGCTCCACGCTCCCCAACCTGTCGGGGCCGGCGGGAAGTAAACCCCAACAGCGCAAGCTCCCGTCGCGCAGCGGCGGCGGGGGCCGATTGTTGCCCTTCGCTTTCGCGGGGGCGATTCTCGCAGCCGCCGGCGTCGCCGGTGGCTGGTACTTTTTCCTTCGCGCGGCCCCGGCCCGCGCGGACGTGCTGCTTCACAAGGTCAAGCGCGAATCGCTCGTGGTCACCGTTGCCGAGAAGGGGACGCTCGAATCGGCCGATAACCGCGACATCGTGTGCGAGGTGCGGGCCGGCACGAAGGGCTTCGCCAGCACCATCAACTGGGTCATCGACGACGGCTCCCGGGTCAAGCCCGGGCAGCTCCTGATGCTCCTCGACGACTCCGCACTGAAGGATCAGGAAGAGAAGCAGCAGATCGACACGGAAACCGCGAAAGCGAACAAGGTCAAAGCGGAAAAAGATTACGAGATCGCGGTCAAGCAGAACCAGAAAGACGTCGCGACCGCCGAATCCGATCTCACCAAAGCGGTCAACGCTTTGAAGGATTACACCGGCCTCAGTTACGACCCGGCGCGCGGGGCGCTCGCCGCGGTCGCCGGCGGCCCGGCGGCCCTGTCCGAGGCCGGCACGTTTCGCCAGAAGTTGGACGACCTGACCGGTCAGGTGAAATTGGCCGAGAGCGACCTCGAACAGTATCGCGAGCGGTCCGCGTGGGCGGATCGCATGGTGAAGTTGTCCTACATGAGTTCCGCTCAGGCCCAGGCCGAGCGCTCAAAAATGGACAGCCAGGTCGAGAAGCTCCGCAGCCTCCAGGCCCAGCGCACTCAATTAATTGCGAGCACCCGTAATCAGGAACTCACGAACCTGATTCTCGCTCGCGACATTGCTCAGATCACAGTGGAGCAAGTCGTTCTTGCCGCCGAAGCCAAACTCGTCCAGTTCGCCGCCGAAAAGCAAAAGTGCAACTCGATTTACCTCCAGGCGGACGACACGCTCCGAGAAATCGCTCAACAGAGGGCGAAGTGCCGGATCACGGCCCCCGACACGATCGAGCCGGACTCGATGGTGGTGTACTTCCGCAACGAGTCGAACCGGTTCGGGAACAGCAGCAGCCAGGGTATGATCGAGCAGGGCGCGCAGGTGAAAGAGGGGCAGAAACTGCTCCGCATCCCGAACCTGCACCGGATGCAGGTGAACACCAAGGTTCACGAGGCGATGGTGGCCCGCATCCGCGGGGACGTGCGCGTGCCCACGTACCTCGTGGACGGCATCCAGAGCACGATGCTGTTCAACACCGATCCGTTCAACCGGCTCGTCACCCAGCGCCAGGAGATCATCGACCGGCTGCGCGAGAAGTACCGCAACTTCGAGTACAAAAAGTTGTCCGAGGGGCAGAAGGCGAACATCCGCGTGGACGCGCTGCCCGGCAAAGTGTTCGAGGGACACGTCCGCACGGTCTCCGCGGTAGCGAGCCAGGCCGATTCGTGGATCTCGGACGTGAAGCTCTATCAGACGCTCGTGATGGTCGACTACGAGGTGTTCACGGACGGCACCAAGAAGCGCATCGAGAGCGAACAACTCAAGCCGGACATGACCGCGGAAGTCACGATCACCGTGGACACCGCGACGGAACCGGTGCTCACCGCGCCCGTTCAGTCCATCGTCGGTGGTGCCGAGATGGGCGTCGCGCGCAAGATCTACGTCAAGACGCCGACCGGGTACGACGAACGCGAGGTCAAGCTCGGACTCTACAACGAGAAATTCGTGGAGATCCGCGAGGGCCTGACCGAGGGCGACGAGATCGTCATGAACCCGAAGGTGCTGCTCGACCCGAACGACAAGACCCGCACCCGCGACGGCGACAGCAAGGGTGGTGGCGGTAAGGGCGGTGAGGGTAAGGGCGAGGGCTTCAAGGGTGACGGTGCCGGCGGTGCTGGAGGGGCGGGCGGTGCCGGGAAGGGTGGCGGTGGTAAGAAGAAGGGCGGTGGTGGCGGTCCGCCGGCCGGTCTCTGATAACTTGGAGTGCCGGAGTCGGGGATCGGGCAATCCGGTCTCAGACTTCGGCCGAAAACCGAACGAGTCCCTCGCGGATACCGTAGGCACAACGTCGTCACAACAACGCGACCCGTCCGAACGAGCCGCGACCACCGGGAGCGGAGAGCCTCTCGCCCCGGTGGTCGCGGCTCGTTACGGTTACCAAAAGCTGGCTCGCCGCTGCCCCTTGCTTGGACCCCCCCTGATGCCTGCCATCGTCAGCGTCGTCGATCTGGTCAAGAACTACTACATGGGGACGCAGACCGTTAACGTCCTCAAAGGGCTGAACCTGTCGTTCGACGAGGGGGACTTCGTCGCACTGATGGGACCGTCCGGTTCGGGGAAATCAACACTCCTCAACGTCCTCGGGTGCCTCGACCGCCCCACCAGCGGGCACTACTACCTCGGCGATGTGGACGTGTCCGAAATGGACGACGACCAGCTCTCCGAGGTCCGCAGCACCTACCTCGGCTTCATCTTCCAGTCGTACAACCTGCTCCCGCAGTACACGGTCGTCGAGAACATCGAGCTGCCGCTGCTCTACCAGGGCATCAAGCTCGACGAAACGACGAAGGCCCGGTGCGTCGCACTGGCGGAACTCGTCGGCCTGGGCGAGCGCCTCGACCACCGGCCACTCCAACTCTCCGGCGGTCAGCAGCAGCGCGTCGCGGTGGCGCGGAGCCTGGTGAACGACCCGCACCTGATCCTGGGCGACGAACCGACCGGGAACCTCGACTCGAAGACCAGCGTCGAGATCATGCAGATGCTCCGGGAACTGAACCGGTCGGGCAAGACCATCATCATGGTGACGCACGAAAACGACATCGCGGAATGGGCCCGGCGCGTCGTGCGCCTCCGCGACGGGCGCGTCGAATCGGACGTGCGCAACGACACCCGCACCATCATGGAGATCAACTGATGTTCGGGTTCAGCCTCTCCGCCGGCACGATCCTCATCGCGGCCGTCGCGGTGCTGGTGCTGGTGGTCGTTCTCGTGACGGTCTTGTTCGCGACCGGGCTGGCGGCGCGGCTGCCGTTCATGGCGAACACCGCGAAACTCCAGCGCAGCGTGTCGCTCGCGGTCAAGAGCTTGTGGCTCCACAAGTTGCGCTCGGTCCTTTCGGTGCTCGGTATCATCATCGGTACGTGCTCGGTCATCTCGCTGATGTCGTTCGGCGAGGGGTCCATGCAGGACGCGCTCGACGACATCAAGCGCCAGGGCGCGACCAACATCATCGTGCGCAGCACCAAACCGCCGGACGATTCGGCAACCGCGTCGAAGGGGTTCGTGACGAGCTACGGTTTGGTGCGAGACGACCTGGAGCGGTTCAGCACGCTCACGACCGACGGGGCCGTGACGCGGATCGTGCCCATGCGCGTGTTCCCGAGCGAGGCGCGGTATTTGGAGCGCCTCGTGAACGCCCGCGTCATCGGGACCGTGCCCGATTATCAGGTCGTGAACAAACTGGAACTCTCGCGCGGCCGGTTCCTCCTGGAAGAAGACGACAGCGACCTGGAGAACTACTGCGTCCTCGGTTCAGAAGTGGCCGACAAACTGTTCCCCTTTGAAGACGCGCTCGGCCAGACGGTCGGGATCCGCAGTCACTTTTTCCTCGTCGTCGGCGTCCTGAAAGAGCGGATGCCGACCGGCGGCTCCGGCGGGAGCCAGGCCGCGGAGGACTACAACCGCGACATCTACGTCCCGATCCGCACGAGCCGGCGCCGGTTCGGTGAGGTGATCTCGGTCCGCACGGCCGGCGCCCGTATGAACGAGAAGGTCGAGTACAGTCAGGTCACGCTCACCGTGAACGCGGAGGTCGACAAGCCGGAGGGCCGGGCGAAGGTGCAGGCGGTCGGTAACGAGATCAAGGGTATGCTGGAGCGCAAGCACCCCAAGCGCGACTGGACCGTGACCGTTCCGCTCGACAAGCTCGAAGAGGCGGAGCGCGCCCAAACGCGGTTCACGCTCCTTATGGCAATGATCGCGTCGATTTCGCTCCTGGTCGGGGGCATCGGGATCATGAACATCATGCTCGCGACGGTGACGGAACGCACCCGCGAGATCGGTATCCGCCGCGCGCTCGGGGCCAAGCGCAAGGACATCGTCATGCAGTTCCTCGTCGAGGCGGTGGTCCAGACCACCATCGGCGGGCTGTGCGGCGCGGCCCTGGGTGTCACATCGGTGTACGCGGTCCCGGCCGTTTGGGATCTGTTGCGCGGTTGGTGGCCCGGTACCGCCGCTCTGCCGGCGAAGCTCCACGTGCTGTCGATCTTCCTGTCGGTCGGGGTGTCGATTCTGGTCGGGATGTGCTTCGGCCTCTACCCCGCGTGGCGCGCGGCGAAGCTCGACCCGATCGAGGCGCTGCGGCACGAGTAACGGGTGCCCGCGCAAGCTACCCATCTTCCACCGTTAATCTCGCGGGCGGGGTCGTTCCCCGCCCGTTCCGCTGGCGGAGGCGCTCGGTGCAGGGGAAACCCGGCCGGGCGTCTCCGTTATTTAAGTTCCAGAGTTCCAGAGTTCCAGAGTTCCAGAGTTCCAGAGTTCCAGAGTTCCAGAGTTCGTGGCCTATCCAGTTCGCCGCGCTCGAATCACGGAACGTAAAGTTCGGAAGTGGGCTCAGTTTTTGAACCTCTGGAACTTTTGGAACGTGGAACTCTGAAACTTCATACTTGGAACTCCGGCCCGACGAACCTTCGCGCCCTGTACGCGGCTGGTACAATTCTCCTGTCACCCAACCGATTACCGCACAGGAGCACCTTCATGCCCGCGACCGCGACCGACCGCGTGCCCGTCACCGTACTCACCGGCTTTCTCGGCGCCGGCAAGACCACGCTTCTGAACCACATCCTCACGGCCAACCACGGGAAGCGGATCGCCGTCATCGAGAACGAGTTCGGCGAGGTGGGGGTCGACCAGGAACTGGTCATCAACTCGGAAGAAGAAATCTTCGAGATGAACAACGGGTGCATCTGCTGCACCGTGCGCGGCGACCTGATCCGCATCCTCGGCAACCTGATGAAGCGCCGGGACAAGTTCGACTACATCCTCATCGAGACGACCGGCATGGCCGACCCCGGCCCGGTCGCGCAAACGTTCTTCATGGACGACGAGGTGCAGTCGAAGACCATGATCGACGGGATCGTCACGCTCGTGGACGCCAAGCACGTCTTGTTGCACTGGGACTCGCACGAGGTGCAGGAGCAGATCGCGTTCGCGGACGTGGTCCTGCTCAACAAGATCGATCTCGTGGAGCCGGCCGAACTGGACAAGCTCGAAAAGCTGATCCGCAAGATGAACGCGACCGCGAAGATCCACCGCACGAAGAACTCCGAAGTGAACCTGGACCGCGTGCTGAACGTGAAGGGCTTCGACCTCGACCGCATCCTCGAACACGAACCCGACTTCCTCAAGGACGGCGGCCACAAGCACGAGCACCACGACCACGCGCACGACAAGGACCACGCGCACTGCGACCACGATCACGGCCACTGTGAACACGACCACAAGCACGAACACGATCATTCAAAGTGCGATCACGACCACGGCCACTGCGAGCACGACCACGACCACGGCAAGACGCACTCCCTGAAGCTGCACGAGGAAGAGGTGCCGGACCACGTTCACGACTCATCGGTGACGAGCGTGGGCATCACGGTCGCGGGCGAACTGGACGCGAAGAAGCTGAACAAGTGGATGAGCGAGCTGCTCCAGGCGAAGGGGCCGGACATCTTCCGCATGAAGGGCGTTCTGAGCATCAAGAACGAGCCGAACCGGTTCGTGTTCCAGGGCGTTCACATGCTTTTCGACGGCAAACTCGACAAGCCGTGGGGCAAGACCCCGCGCTCCAATAAACTCATCTTTATCGGCCGCAACCTGGATCGCGAAGCCCTCACGGAAGGCTTCAAGAGTTGCCTGGCGTGATCGGATGTCGATTTCAGATTTGCGCCGGACGGTCGGGGGCGGAGTCGCGCCCCTTTTGCCTCCCGCCGTCCGGCGCAAATCTTCATTCTGAAATCTCGGGGCGATATGGCTCGCATCAGCATTTTCGGTAAGGCGGAGAACCGGTTGCGCCCGGTGTGGCAGGCCGCGGCCGCGGACCACGTGATCGGCCTCGCCTGGGCGCCGGACGGGGCGCGCCTGGCGGTCGCGGCGGTCAGCGGGCCGATCACGGTCTTCGACGCGGCCACCGGGAAACCGGCCCACGAGCTAAAGGGGCACAACTTCGGCACGGCCGCGCTCGCGTGGCAGCCCACCGGGAACTTGCTCGCGTCGGTGGGGCAGGACGGCAAGGTGCGCGTGTGGGACGCCGCGGCCGGCAGCGAAGTCAAGACACTCGACGCGGGTGCGTCGTGGGCCGAGAAGGTGAGCTGGCACCCGTCCGGTCAGTGGTTCGCGACCGCGGCCGGGAAGAAGACGAAGGTGTGGACCGCGGCCGGTGAACTCGTGCGCGAGCTGCCCCCGCAAGCCGGTACGGTGATGGACCTGAACTGGCGCCCGGGGACGACCCACCTCACGCTGCTCGCATACGGATCGGCCACGACCTACGACCCGCTCGCGAACGCGGACCCACTGCGCGTGCTGGCGTGGAAGGGATCGCCGCTCGCGATGGCGTGGAGCCCGGACGGGAAGATCCTCGCGCACGGGAACCAGGACTCGACGGTTCACTTCTGGTACTACGACGCCTCGCGCGACCTCCAGATGTGGGGCTACAAGACGAAGGTGCGCGAACTCGCGTGGGACTACACCTCGCGCTACCTCGCGACCGGGGGCGGCCGGTGGTGTGCATTTGGGACTGTCAGGCCGGGGCGAAGGGGCCGGAAGGGTCGAAGCCGACGATGCTCGTCGGGCACGACGAGGAATCCAATCTGACCGCGCTCGCGTACCAGCACCGCGGGTTCCTGCTCGCGTCGGCCGGGCTCGACAGCAAGGTGCTGCTGTGGCAGCCGACGAACCGCAAGGGCGCCCAGATCGGGGAATTCGACTTCCAGGGCGGAGAGGCGTCCGCGCTGGCGTGGTCCGCGGACGACAAGTCGCTGGCCGCTGGTTGCGGGACCGGCGCCGTCGCGGTGTTCCGCGCCGGGTGACGAATCGGAGAATTGAAGAAGAAGAAAGAACCGCAGATGACGCGGATAACGCGGATCAGACAGAAGACCGATTTGAAATTCGTCTTTGTTTTGATCTGCGTTGATCCGCGTCATCTGCGGTTCTTGTCCGTTTAGCTCACACTCACGTCGCGCTTCCGCGGCGCACTTCGACGCTGCCGTCCGCGGCCTGAATCATGATCGTGTGAGCCATCTTGACGAACAACCCCGTACCAACGACTCCGGGGATCGCGAGCATTTTCGCTTCTGTCCCGGCCGGATCGATGATCGCGGTGGTCTTGCAATCGAGGATGTGGTTCCCGTTGTCCGTGACGACGATCTGCCCGTCTTTCATCCGCGGTTGCGACGGGAACCCCATCCCTTCGAGGTGCTTGCGGCACGGCGTCAGCGCGAACGACACCACTTCCACCGGCAGCGTCCCTCGCGCGCCGAGCACCGACACGACCTTTTCGGCCCCGGAGAGCACGACGAATTTGCGCGAGTACGCGGCCACGATCTTTTCCCGCACGAGCGCGCCGCCGTATCCCTTAATGAGATCGCCGTTCGGGTCGATTTCGTCTGCGCCGTCCACGGTCACGTCGATGCGATCGATGTCGTCGAAGGTCACGAGGGGGATGCCGAGTTTCCGTGCGAGCGCTGCGGACACTTCGGACGTTGGCAGCCCGCGGATTCGTAAGCCGGCTTGCACCTTCGCGCCGAGGGCGTGAATGAACGCGGTCGCCGCGCGCCCGGTTCCGAGTCCGACGACCGTGTCCGGGGCGATGAGTTCGACCGCACGGGCGGCAATCGCGTCGGTGTTGGGTGCGCTCTCGGGCATGAGGGTGATCCTGGCAGCGATGGGGTGGGTAAGGCAATTCTCGCCAGCGGTCGCGCTATTAACAAGGGCGCGATCGGGGTGAACACATAGACGCTCGGGCACGCCCGGTATTCGCGCGGGCCACAGTGACGACGTGTGAGTGTGACGACTCCAACAGCCAAAAACGCGAACCGAACCCGTACCACGACAATGAATTACGGCAACAGATCGGCGACGCGAACCGTCGCGTTCGGTGCGGCCAGGGGAGAAACGGTATCCGTCGGGCCGAGTGTGCGGTGCGTTTGATAGGTGGCGATTTCGAGAGTCGGAATCAGTTGCGGATCGCGGAAGACGTGGAGTTGCCGACCGACGAGGTCGAGAACCCAGGAATCCGCGATCCCCGCGCTCGCGTACAACTCGGCTTTTGTGGTGGTGTCATAGGAGAGCGACGTTTCGGCCACTTCAACCGCGAGCAGAGCCGTGGCGGGGTGCGCGTTGAGGTAGTCGAGCCGCGATCCACGAACGACCGCAACATCCGGTTCCGGTTGGCTGTTGCCGAAACCGAGCGGGCCGGCGTTGCGGACGAAGAATCCCGGTCCGAACACCCCCCGGAGTACTTCTACGGCAAGGTCAACCACGCTGAAGTGCCGCGGTCCTTCCTTGCCCATATCGATGATCTCCCCGCGCACGAGTTGGTACTGAGTTTCGCGGAAGAACCCGGCGGCCAGGAGCTTTTCGTACTGCTCGCGCGTGCAGAGCCACGGCCGCGGCCACTGGCTTTGCGGGAGAGCGGGCACAGACTGCGGAGGGGCCAACGGAAGCGCTGTTGCGGACATACTTTACCTCGGCATATCGCGACAACGAGTTACGGCAGCAGGTCGGCGACGCGAATCGTCGCGTTCGGAGCGGCCAGAGGCGAAACGGTGTCGTTCGGTCCGAGAACGGTGCGCGTGCGGTACGCCGTTGCGCTCAATTTGGTAGAGAGGGGCTGCGGGTTCCGGAAGACGTGGAGCTGGCGGTTCGCCACGTCCAACACCCAGTAATCCGCGATTCCGGCGGTGGCGTAGAGTTCGGCCTTGTCGGTGGTATCCGTGTCGAACGTCGTATCCGATACTTCGATCACGAGAGCGGCCGTGGTCGGGTGATCCGGGTTACCGGTGAGTACACCCGCGATGATAGCGATATCGGGAACCGGATCGGTGTGCAGATCGAGTACGAGTGGGAGCTGAATGCGGAACCGCCAGCCGGCGCCGAACGCGAGGCGAACGACGGTATCGGTGCGCTCGACACCGTTCGCGTGTGGTGCGTCCATCGGCCCCTGCTCCAGAATCACCCCGTTCAGAAGGATCGGGCGCTGGCCCGCAAACAACCCCAGTCCGCAGAGGCGGTGGAACTCGGGAACGGTCCACCGGCGCGGTTTCGGGCGTCGGGGCGCAGCGGGTGTTGCGACTGTGGACATACTTCACCTCCCCTCACAAGCGTACCGTCACTCCTTCCCGAGTACGAGGTCAACAACCCAGCATCCGCGGACGTGAATCTGCTTCGGGTCGCGACAGTGGATCAGGATGTCGTCGTTGTCGCACCCGGCGTCCTGGATCGCGTCAGCGAGGATCGGCATCGCGCTAAAGTCGCGCGACTCATACATGCCGCGTGCGAGCGATACCGCGGTGTTAGTGCGCCACGAAGAAGAGAAGGCGACAGGGCGGAACGGGTTCCCGAAGATGTCGCGGAGTAATTGAACTTGTGCCATTTCTTCAGTACGCTCGACTTCTTGTTCGTACCGGCCTTGGGTGTTGGCCAGGGCGAGTCGCGCTGATGTAAGCACATCCCAAGACATAAATTTGGCTGTCGTGGCAACCACCGCAACGGCCGCGTCGTGGATGCGGCCCCCCGGTCTACTGGCGGTGAGTGCGTTGCGGGCCTCAATTGCAGCGCGCCGTGCGTTTGTCTTAAGTTCTTCCCAAGTTACCCTCTGATCCGCGTACTCCTCTGTGGCATCGATCGCGTGCTTGAATCGGGTGTCTGCAAGGGAATTTAATAATCGCCGAGAACACGCGCAAAGCAGAAGTCGGCGCTTGCGGTGGTCGAAGATATTGGGTGCGTCAACAACTCGTTCAGGTTCTGGGTGTTGAGCCAGGTATCTTCGCCCATCGTTCGGTTCCTGAGCACCCTCCCGCACACCAAACGAACGCGGCCGGGGAACACCCCGGCCGCATCCCGGTTTGCTCGCGCGTTACTTCCCGATCTCCGGCTTGAAGTCGAGCGTCTTCACGAGGAACGCCCACTGGTCGGCGACTTCCTCGATCATCTTCGTGGTCGGCTTACCGGCCCCGTGCCCGGCCTTCGTCTCGATGCGGATCAGCACCGGGTTCGGGCCAGTGTGGTTCGCCTGGAGCGCCGCTGCGAACTTGAAGCTGTGGCCCGGCACCACGCGGTCGTCGGTGTCGGCGGTCGTCACCATCGTCGGCGGGTACGCCTTCGCGCCGTTCTTCAGGAGCACGTGGTACGGGCTGAACTTGTACAGTTCGTTGAACTCGCTGCTGCTGTCGCTGGAGCCGTAGTCGTCCACCCAGAACCGGCCCGCGGTGAACTTCTGGAACCGCAGCATGTCCATCACGCCCACCGCCGGCAGCGCCGCGCCGAACAGGTCCGGGCGCTGCGTCAGGCACGCGCCCACGAGCAGCCCGCCGTTGCTCCCGCCCTGGATCGCGAGCTTCTTCGGGGAGGTGTACTTCTCTTTCACGAGGTACTCGCCGGCCGCGATGAAGTCGTCGAACACGTTCTGCTTCCGGAGCTTCGTCCCGGCGCGGTGCCACTCGTCGCCGTACTCGCCGCCGCCGCGCAGGTTGGCCACCGCGAGCACGCCGCCCATCTCCATCCACTGCAACCGCGACACCGAGAACCCCGGCGTCAGCGAGATGTTGAACCCGCCGTAGCCGTAGAGCAGCGTGGGGTTCGTGCCGTCCAGCTTGAGGCCCTTCTTGTGGGCGATGAACATCGGCACCTTTGTGCCGTCCTTGCTCGCGTAGAAGACCTGCTTCACTTCGTACTGCGCGGGATCGAATTTCACCTGCGCCTGGCGGATCAGCTCGCTCTCGCCGGTCGCGGGGTCGTAGCGGTAGACGCTCGTGGGCGTGGCGAAGCTGGAGAACGTGTAGAACGTTTCCTTGTCGTCGCGCTTGCCGTTGAAGCCGGCCGCGGTGCCGATGCCGGGCAGTTCCACGTCGCGCACGAACTTGCCGTCCACCTCGTGGACCTTCACCGCGGTCTTCGCGTCCTTCAGGTAGCTGCAGATGAAGCGGTTACCCACGAGGTCCACGCCGTCGAGGACTTCCTTCGCTTCCGCGATGATCGTCTTCCAGTTCTTCTTGTCGGGGTTCTTGGTGTCGATCGCGATGATCTGGTTCTTCGGCGCGTTATAGTCGGTCTTGAAGTAGAACACGCCGCCGTCGTTACCCAGGAAGGTGAACTTATTGTCGTGGTTGTCGACGAGTTCCACGACCTTGCTGCCCGGCGCGGTGAGATCCTGGTACGCGACGCGGACCTTGTTGCTGGTGGTGCCGTCGCCGATGGAGACGATGAGGAACTTGCCGTCCTCGGTCACGCCGCCGCCGATGGTCCACTTCGGGTTGTCCGTGCGCTCGTAGATCAGCTTGTCTTCGCTCTGCGGCGTCCCGAGCTTGTGGTAGTAGAGCTTCATGTCCACGTTCAGATCCTGGAACGCGGCCCCGGACTTCGGTTCCGGGAACCGGCTGTAGTAGAAACCCGCGTTGTCCTTCGTCCACGACGCGCTGCTGAACTTCACCCACTTCAGTTCGTCGTCGCGCGTCTTGCCCGCGGCCACGTCGAACACCTTCCACGTGTTCCAGTCCGAACCGGCCTCGGCGGTGCCGTAGGCGATGAGCTTCGCGTCGTCGCTCACCTCCAGCCCGGCGAGCGCGACGGTCCCGTCCTTGGTCCAGGTGTTCGGGTCCATCAGCATCTTCGCGTCGCCGTCGAGCGTGTCCTGCACGTACAGCACGTTCTGGTTCTGGAGCCCGTTGTTCTTGAAGAAGAAGTACCGCCCGTTGTGGCGGGACGGGGCCGAGATCTTCTCGTAGTTCCAGAGGTCGGTGATGCGCTTCTTGATCGCCTCGCGCTCGGGGATCGATTCGAGGAACGCGGTGGTGACTTTGTTCTCGGCCTCGACCCACGCGGCCACGTCCTTCGACTTGCGCACGTCGTCTTCGAGCCACCGGTACGGGTCGGCGACCTTCGTGCCGTGGTAATCGTCTACGACCTCGCCCTTTTTGGTATCGGGGTACTTCAACTTCTTCGGCTCCTCGGCTCGGGTCGTCGAAACTAGGGTCGCGGTGAGTGCCGCGATCGTTACTGCCATTGCCCAGCGTGTCAGGCGCATGGGTGCTCCTTTGAAGAGATGACAGAGAGGATGGGGACGATTATACGCGGACCGGGAGAAGAAAACGTCCTCCCGGGCCGCACGGCGGAACGAGCGGATCAGGGGCCGCGTTCTTCGGCCCCGGCGCCGAGTAACCCGTCGAACGCCTCTCGCATGATCCACGCCTGGCGCGTCACGTTGAGAACCGTGCTCGCGTCCGTGAGGGCTGTGCGCAGAGCGGCTTTGACGTCGTCCGGTGTGGCGGGGCTGTTAACGAGTAGCCGGGCGGTGCAAGCGTAGACCTCGTAGCACCCGCGGTGGTCGCCCGCGTTGAAGGCCGGTGCGCCGATGGAGATCGCCATCGAGATCAGTGCGAGCACTTGGCGCGGGGTGATCTCGCCGCCCGCGCCGCCCAGTTC
>HG799469.1:84723-93528 GCA_000531095.1 Gemmata massiliana
CCGCCGCGCCGCCCAGTTTTCGCCGATTCGCGTCGAAAGGCGTGTCGCATGGCCCACGCCTGGGCGTCCGGCTCGCTCAGTTCGCGGCACTTCGCGAGCGCGTCGCGGAGCTGCGCGGCCGCGGGTTCCGGGATCTGATCGACGGTAGATAAAACGATCCGCGCCGTGCAGGAGTACACGTCGAAGCACCCCTGATGGTCGCCGGTGTTGTACGCGGGGGCGCCGATCGCGATGGCCCGGCCGATGAGCGTTTGCGCCACGGCGAGTGGGTCGGTCGGGAGCGCCTCGTCGGGCGACTCGGCGTCACCGAGCAAAGCTTCAATCGCGTCCCGGAGTGCCTCGTTTTGCGCTTCCGGGGCGCCTTCGTTTTCGGCCTCGTCGGTCGCGCGTTCAAGGCGGAAGTCCGCGACCTCGCTCAACCCGCGGACCCGCCGCGTGAGGCGCACGGCACACGCGAGCAGCGCGTAGCTACCGGCGAAGTCCCCGGTCCCCGCGGCCCGGGCCGCGAGTCGACTGGCCGCAACTAGCAGCGGGCGCGCCGGCCCTAACGGGTCCGGAGCTTCGTCGTCGAACGATGCCATAACGGGACTCTTGTGAACGCGGCCGGGCGCGATTCGCCACCCGTGCCGGTACATCTTACGCGCGGGGGCTGAGGGCCGGGTAGCCCGTGGATCAGGTGGAATTGCGGGCGCCGAGCGCGGCGCGGACCACTTCGAGCAGTTCGGCCATCGGGAACGGCTTTTCGAGAAGGGGTTCGTCGGGCGGGAGCGGGTGGGGTTCGAGTTCGGACCCGCCGGCGAACGCGGACATGAAGAGGACCGGGAGGTCCGGGCGCAGGGCGCGTACTCGTGCGGCCAGTTCCACGCCGGTGGCGAACGGCATCACGACGTCGGTGAGTACGAGGTCGAACGCGGACGGGGTCGCGGCGAACAGGTGGCCGGCGTCGCGCCCGTTGGTCGCGGTGACCACGGTGAACCCGGCCCGTTCCAGCACGATGCGGACGAAGTCGCGCACCGAGTCGTCGTCATCGGCCACGAGGAGCGTAGCCCGGCTCGGGCCGCGGGCCGGTTTCGGGGCCGCGCGGTTCCGGGAGGGTGGCGGGGAGGGCGGATCGGACGGCATCGCACACCCGAACTACGTCGTGCTGTTGGGTCGGTGTCGCAGATCAAAAAGACAAAAAGACGAAACGTGTGTGGTATTCGTATGAGGGACCGGACCGTTGCGGCAACGGACCGGTCCGCGGATTCCCGAGATTCCGGGCGTCAGCAGCACTCCCCGAGGATCGCGGCCACGGACGCGGCGTCCGGGTAGCGCGCGGTCGGGTCTTTTTGGAGCAGCCGCAGGATCATGTCCTCGAGCCAGTCCGGGACCGTGGGGCGCAGCCGGCGCGGCGCCTCCGGATCCTTCGTGCAGACCGCGTTGAACACGGCCGCCACGGTCTGGCCCGGGAACGGGACGCGCCCGGTGACCATGTGGTACATCACCCCGCCCAGCCCGAACAGGTCGGACCGCGTGTCCGCCCCGCGCCCCTGAACGGTTTCCGGGGCCATGAAGAACGGGGTGCCGATCAGAGTGCCGTCGGCGGTCACTTTCGCGTCGTCGATCACCCGGGCCAGTCCGAAGTCGGTGATCTTGGCCCGGCCGCTTTCGTCCTCGATCAGGATGTTCGCGGGCTTGATGTCGCGGTGAATGATCTGTTTGGCGTGTGCGGCGGCCAGCCCGGAGGCGATCTGACGCGCCGCGCTCAGTGCGAGCAGGACCGGCATCGATCCGTGCTGCTCGACGCGCGTTTCCAGGCAGCTCCCGTTCACGTACTCCATCGCGAGGTACGGGATCCCGTTCAGCTCGCGCACGGCGTGGATGCCGACCACGTTCTCGTGCTGGATCGAGGCCGCGACCCGGGCCTCGCGCGCGAACCGCTGGCGCGCGACCGGCGCGGAGGCCAGTTCCGGCGCGAGCATCTTGATCGCCACGAACCGGGCCAGGCTCGGCTCGAACGCTTTGAACACGATCCCCATTGCGCCGCGCCCGAGGATGCTCTGCAGCTCGTAGTCCCCGAGTTTGCATCCGCCCGCGGGCATGTTTTTGGCGAACTCGGGGCGGAACTCGACGGGACCGGCACCACCCGCGGGCGCCGGTGTGCGCGAGGGCGGGGCTGTCGGGGGCTTCGGGCGCAGCCGCGTCGACTCGTTCGGGCGCGTGCCCGTGGCCGATGCCGACGACCCGTTCGCCCGCGTCGCCGAGGACGGGCCGCTCATCCGGTTGCGGCTGGTCTCGACGGTGAGGTTCACCAACTCGGCGGCGCCGGCGGCGAGCACCGCGGCGTAGTTCGGGCACTGGCCGATGTCCTGGTTGAGCACGGCCGCGAACGCCTCGATCTTCGGCGCGACGCTCTGGAGGAACGCGACCAGCGCCTGGCGCGGCAAGTGGAACCGGTCCTTCGCCGTGTTCAGCACGCGGTTGAGGAGCTCCGGGTTCTGGGCGACGGTGTCGAGTTGGACGAGGTAGTTCGCGAACTGCAGCAGTTCGGCGCGGTTGTGGTGCACCTTCCCGCCGGGCGCGGCCAGCGCGGGCTGGTGGTGGTACCGGATCGGCTCCACGATGTCGGGCGGGAGCTTCCACTGCTGGAGGATCTCGGCCGTGATGTCCGCGTGGTCGATCCCGAACGATTCGAGTTCCGCCGCACACGGGTCTTCAATCAGCCGGTCGCCGTAGTATTCGACGTGCTTGGCCCAGGTGTCCGCGTACATCTGGCGCAGGAGCAGTTCGCCGAGGTCGCGGAGCAGTCCGGCCACGAGGTCGTCGTCCGGGTTGGCGCGCCGCACGAGTATGGCCAGTTCGCGCGCGATGATGGCCCCGCCCACGGAGGTCATCCAGTACTCGCGCATCG
The DNA here is from genome assembly GCA_000531095.1 of Gemmata massiliana. Classification (GTDB taxonomy): domain Bacteria; phylum Planctomycetota; class Planctomycetia; order Gemmatales; family Gemmataceae; genus Gemmata; species Gemmata massiliana. Next base: position 87,614 of record HG799469.1, read on the forward strand.
CCGCTTCGGCCCCGCGCCCGAACTTCACGGCGGGGATCGACAGGCCGAGGGCCAGCGAGCGGACGGTGTTCAGCCCGATCACGTGGACCGCGCGGGCGACCGAGGAGATCGGCTGCTTCAGCCCGTAGATACACGAATTCACGGCGCGGAGGAGTTTTCCGCACAGGGCCGAATCGAGCGCGAGGAGGGTCACGATTTCGGACGGTTCACAGTCCGGGCGCGACGCCGCGGTCACGACCTGGAGCGCGACCGCGGGTGCGGCCGGGAGCCGCGTCGGGTCGAGAACGGCCGCGAGCACCTCTTCCCGGGCGGCACGGTGCCGCGGAGGGAGCGGAATTGCGGGCGGGGGATAGATTGTTGTCGACACCTGACCATCCCTAGTGGATTGCGCCCCGGAGGGACGTTACGGGTCGAAGGATAGCACTGAAATCTGGGTCACGAACGGGGGCCGGTCAAGTCGGGCGCGAATGACCCATCGGCGATTGGTTGAATGTTTACACCCGGGGGCGGAGCGACTTACGCAATCGGCTCGGATTTTTGCGAGTGTGCCGTGAATCCTGTGGATTCCCACATGGAATCTTCGACTCTCTTGTTAGAGGGCAAAATCGAGTTTTTATTTCTGACGCGCGCACTTCGCGGAATCGAAACGCGGTTGCCGCGGGGTGCGGGAACCGTAACGCTAGGTAATCGCATTCTTTCCGACGTCTGGGGGCCAAGAATGACGCAGCCCTTCCGCACCAGCCGCGGGCGCCCGCTGCCGCTCGGCCCGTCGCTCACGCCCGACGGGGCGAACTTCGCGCTCCTCTGCCGCCACGGGCAACGGGTCACGCTCGTGATTCTTCCTGTTGGTGGTGGGAACACTCCACTGGCGGAGTTCCCGCTCGAAGCCCGGAAGAACCGGACCGGCGACCACTGGCACATCCGCGTGCACGATTTGCCGGAGGCGTTCTGCTACGGCTGGCGCGTGGACGGTCCGCACGGCCCGCGCACGCGGTTCGACTCGTCGCGCCTGCTGCTCGACCCGTCTGCGGTGATGCTGTCGGACAACGCGGAGTGGGCCGGCACGTGCGAAACCGACCCGCAGCGCACGAGCCGCCGGAGCCTATACCGGCGCGGCACGCGCTACAACTGGGAGGACGACACCCCGCCGCTCACCGAGTACGAGGACTCGCTTATTTACGAGGTCCACGTGCGCGGGTTCACGTGCGACCCGTCGAGCGGGGTCGCGGACCGCGGGACGTTCCGCGGGCTAATCGAGAAGATCCCGTACCTGAAGTGGCTCGGGGTGACGGCCGTCGAGCTGATGCCCGTGTTCGAGTGGGACGAGTGCGACTGCCCGTTCGTGAACCCGGAAACGGGTGAGAAATTGACCAACTTCTGGGGGTACAACCCGGTCGCATTCGCGGCGCCGAAGGCCGGGTTCGCGGCCAGCGCCAGACAGTTCGGCCAGACGCACGAGTTCCGTGACATGGTGAAGGCCATGCACGCGGCTGGCATCGAGGTGATTCTGGACGTGGTATTCAACCACACCGGGGAGGGCAACGACGCCGGGCGCACCTACAGTTTCCGCGGGTTGGACAACGAGCTGTACTACCTGATGGACGATCAGGGGAAGTACCTGAACTACTCGGGGTGCGGGAACACGGTGAACTGCAACCACCCGATCGTCCGCGACCTCATCATGACGTGCCTGCGGTACTGGGTCGGGGACATGCACGTGGACGGGTTCCGGTTCGACCTCGCCTCGATTTTGGGGCGCGACCGGCGCGGGAACGTGATGGTCGAACCGCCGGTGATCGAGAGCATCACCGAGGACGGCGTGCTGGCGGACACGAAGCTCATCGCCGAGCCGTGGGACGCGGGCGGGCTGTATCAAGTGGGGCGGTTCCCGTTCGGGCGCCGGTGGAGCGAGTGGAACGGCAAGTACCGCGACGACGTGCGCCAGTTCTGGAAGGGCGATTACGGCATGACGTCCGCGCTCGCGGACCGCATTTGCGGCAGCGCGGACCTGTACCAGTGGAGCGGCCGGCTCCCGCGCCACTCGGTGAACTTCGTCACCGCGCACGACGGGTTCACGCTCAACGACCTCGTGAGTTACAACGAGAAGCACAACGAGGCGAACGGCGAACAGGGCCGCGACGGGGAGAACCACAACAACTCGTGGAACTGCGGCGCCGAGGGTGAAACGACCGACCCGGCCGTTCTCGCGCTCCGCGAGCGGCAGGCCAAGAACATGATGACGACCCTGATGATTAGCCAGGGCGTGCCCATGCTGTTGGCCGGTGACGAGTTCCTGCGCACCCAGCAGGGGAACAACAACGCTTGGTGCCAGGACAACGAGATTTCGTGGGTGAACTGGGCGCTCGCGGAGAAGAATAAGGATTTCCTGCGCTTCGTGCGGGAGCTGATTCACATGCGGAAGCGCCACCCGGCGTTGCGGCGCCGGCGGTTCTTCGTCGGCGAGTTCATGCGCGGCGAGCCGGCGCGCGAGGTGCGCGGGTTCCCCGCGACCACGCCGCCTCCAGTTGCGGCGGGCGAGCCGGGGAAAGCGGTACACGGGGGCGACGTGTTCCCGTCCGCCGGTCCCGTGCGCCCCGGGGACGCGGGGCTGCCGCCGGGGGCCGATACGAGTACGGTCGCCGAGTTCGCCCGGGCCGGGCGCGAACTCGGGGCCGCCGTTCTGCCGGCACTGGCCGACATCCACTGGCACGGCACGGAACCGTACCAGCCGGATTGGGGGCACTCATCGCGCACGCTGGCGTTCGCGCTGGACGGCCGGTTCACCGGGCGCGAGCACGACCCCGATTACCACATCGACAACGATTTCTACGTCGCGATGAACGCCTGGAGCGAGCCACTGAAGTTCCGCATCCCGTCGGCCCCGACGCGGCGGCGCTGGCGCCGGATGATCGACACCGCGCTGCCGAGCCCGGACGACATCATCCCGACCGAGAACGGCCCCGTCGTTCCCGAGGGGAGCGTGTACACGGTGGCCGCGTTCAGCACGCTGGTGCTGATTTCGGAGGCGTGATTCGCGCTGTTGGATGTTTACAGCGCGCGGCGGAAGAGATCGGCTGCGAGTCCGATCGCGAGTCGCGCGGTGGACGGGTCGTAGCGCTCGCCCTCGTCGCGCAGGAAAGCGTGTGCGGCGTTGAACTCGTGCCAGGTGAACCACACGCCGGCCGATTCGAGCGCGTCGTAGATGGCTCGGCGGCCCGCGCTGGGGACGTGCGGGTCTTGGCGCCCGAACACCATCAGCAGTTCTCCGCTAATCTCTATGGCGCGGGCGAGTGAGTCCGCCCCGCCACCTTTACCGAGAGTGCCGGTGTGGAGGTCGGTGGGGTAGAAGCACGCGGTCGCTCGCACTTCGGGTAACAGGGCCGCGCGGAACGCCAGGTGCCCACCGAGGCAGATGCCGACTGCCCCCACGCTGCCGTTACACGCGCGGTGAGCCAGGAGCGCATCGACCACGGCGCGGGCGTCCGCGTCGAATTCCGCCATCGGGATGATCTGCTTCAGTGCGTTGCCGCGATTCTTCCCCGCGTCGTCGTAGCCGAGCACGCACCCGGCCGGTTCGTGCGCGTGGTACACCTCCGGCACCGCGACCAGGTAACCCAGGCTCGCGAACTGGAGCGCGAGTCGGCGCACGGGGGGCGTCTGCTGGAAGATTTCGGAGTACAGCACCAAACCCGCGCGCGCGGTCGGTGGGCGCCCCGGTTCGTGCGGGGTGTAGAAGTACGTCCGCATCGGGCCGGTGGGCGTGGCGACATCGGCGACGGAGTCGGTGACGATCATGCGTGGGTCTCGAAGTGGTCGTGAGGTGCTCGCACCGCTTCTTGTACCACGAAGAAATCAGAAGAAGAACCGCAGATAACGCGGATAACACAGATCAAGACCAAGGCGTTTTGAATACCGCTTGTTGTCTTGATCTGCGTTTATCTGCGTTATCTGCGGTTCTGTTGCGCTACTCCAAAACCTCACTCACGATCCCCGAGCCGACGGTCTTCCCGCCCTCGCGGATCGCGAACCGGCTCCCCGCCTCCAGCACGATGGGCCGGTCGAGGTTCACTTCGATGCGGGCGTTGTCGCCCGGCATCACCATTTCGACGTCCTCCGGCATGGTCACCACCCCGGTCACGTCCGTGGTGCGGACGTAGAACTGGGGTTTGTACCCGTTGAAGAACGGCGTGTGGCGCCCGCCCTCGTCCTTGCGCAGGGCGTACACTTCGGCCCGGAACCGCGCACGCGGGCGGATTGACTTCGGCGCGACGAGCACCTGACCGCGCTGCACCTGATCGGCCTTCACGCCGCGCAGCCGCACGCCGACGTTCTGCCCCGCGACACCCGCTGCGAGCGGTTGGTGAAACGCCTCGACCCCGGTGACGACCGACTCGATGGCCGCGCCGTAGCCGAGCACTTCCACCTTGTCGCCCGTGGCGACCCGACCCTGCTCGATCAGCCCCGTCACAACTGTGCCCAGGCCCTCGATCGAGTACACGCCTTCGACCGCGAGGAGGAAGGGCTTGTCGACCTTCCGCACCGGGGCCGGGACGTGCGCGTCGAGCGCTGTGAGCAGGTTGTCGATACACCCGGCAAAATCCGGGTCGCCGGGGTGGTCGAGCGCGCCCTTCGCGTTGCCGCGAACGAACGGCACCGTGTCCCCGTCGAACCCGTAGCGCGTGAGCAGGTCGCGCGTTTCGAGTTCGATGAGATCGAGCAGTTCCGGGTCGGACACGAGGTCCACCTTGTTGACGAACACCACCAGGTGCGGCACGCCCACTTGCCGCGCCAGCAGCACGTGCTCGCGCGTCTGCGGCATGGGGCCGTCCACGGCAGAGATCAGCAGCACCGCGCCGTCCATTTGTGCGGCCCCGGTAATCATGTTCTTCACGTAGTCCGCGTGCCCGGGACAGTCGGTGTGGGCGTAGTGCCGCGTGGCCGTCTCGTAATGGACGTGCGCCGAATTAATGGTGACCGTCTTGGTTTCGTCGCGCTTGGTGCCGCCCTTGGCGATGGCGTCGTAGCGCTTCGCCTCGGCCAGCCCCTTTTGGGCCTGGACCGCGAGGATGGCGGCCGTCAGGGTTGTCTTGCCGTGGTCGATGTGGCCAATGGTGCCGACGTTGACGTGAACCTTGTGCATGGGGATCGAGTCTCCCAGATCGCGCCGAGCGATCGCGGGTTTGGCCGGTCTTCCGCGCCCGACCGTGGATACGGTCTTTTTTTCGCGACGAGCGAATCCAGGGCGGGTCGGTCCGGCAAAGTGCCACTTGGCGACACTTAGACACAGAAGGCGGGTGAAGGGTTCAGGGCCGGAAAATGGAGAGGGGGTAACACAGCTTACGATCGACTTCACGGCGGAAGTTGTTGTGCGCGCTTGCAAAGGGTAATTTAGGAGACGGCTTTTCACCCAAGATGCGCGATTCGGGTGCGAAATACTCTTCACCTCGAACTTGGGATGAGTAACGAGATGCCGACCAACCTGCCAGCAGAAGCGTCCAGCCTCGGTAAAGTTGTCGGCGTCGTTCGGCCGAGCTTTCGGTCGTGGGCCATCGGCATCTTCCCCGCGGCCGGGTGGTGCTTGGGGCTAATCGTCGGCGGGCTCGTGTTCGCCCTCGCGTTCGTGTCGGAGCCGTTCGCGTTCCTCCTGAACCTCGGCTGGGCGGCAATCATCCTGCCGATCATCCTCCCGGTCTGCGGCCTGTACATCCTCGGCAGCCACCTCGTGCGTAACCTGCGGGGCCGCATCCTGGTATTGGAGGGAGGAATCGTACTGGCGCCCGGCGCCCCGGAAGACGGCAAGGTGTACCCGCAGGGCGTGCGCACTATGAACTGCTGACGATATAGGCGTTTACGTCTACACCGAGGGTATCAGGAGGATGCCCGATGCCCCTTGCACTGACCACGGTGTTCGCGGA
>HG799469.1:93543-149189 GCA_000531095.1 Gemmata massiliana
ATGTTGAGGCGCGTGGCCGTGTCGCTCCTGAAGCGTGCCAAGACCAAGGGCAGCATCAAGACCCGGCGCATGAAAGCCGGGTGGGACGACAACTACCTATTGCAAGTTATCCAAGGAATCACGGCACAATAAAGTGCGCACGCCCTGGGTGTACCCGTGGAGTGCGATCCTCGGGTTCATGGACGCGAACACCGTTCCACCGTCGCAGTCCGAATCGGAATCGGCGACGGTGTTTGCGCACGGGAGTTCGCAGTGTACCGCTCACATGGCTGACGGTTCGGCGTGGGTCTTTGGCAGTGACCTATCCGGGTTCACCGAGTTGCGGGCGTGGTTGCAGCAGAAGGCCGGGGAGAAGCCGACTGCTCAGGTGTGATCGCTCGTGATCGGAAGAGATGCGATATTGGTGTAACTCTTTGGCGCGGGAACTCATCGCCTCTGTTTGTCTTTATCTGTGACGACACTAATGGGTATCAATATTTCCTGTGTTCGTTGGTCGCCTACCAGATGACAGATGCCATCTCGTAGTCGGGCAAGCTGAGCTTCCGAATGCACCTCTCCGATCAAATCGACCCCGCCGCTGGATCGCCGTGAGATACGGATTTCGTTGAATGCAGGATCGGATGCGAGCAGAGGTTCAATCATTGCGCGCTCGCGCAGATATTGTTCCTGGTACTTTTGCCCCTCGCCGTACAGAAGGCCCGCCAAAAAGCCGAGGGCAATGAGCACAAACGAACCACTCAGAACTGCAGTAACAACGACTACATCCCGAGCCCAGGAAGACTCGGTTCCTTCGGGCGCGTTCGGTGACTTACGGGGATTGCTCATTGTTGCGCTTTCGGAGAGTGCGGGACAGAGGCGAGCCTGTCCCGAAACTCATCTTCTGCCAACAGGCGGCGTACCGCATGCCGACTCGGTTGCGGCGTCCGCTAGCTCGATCCCATCAATGCCAGCGAACATGTGCAGTATCGTTGACCGCGTTTACTTGTGCTGTCCTAAATAACACGTCTGGGATTTACACCCATTTCATCAGCACGCCGAGGTAGTTGTCCTTGTCCTTCATCAGCCCCTCGTAAGCGTCGCCGAGTTGCTCCGGCGTGATGGTGTGCGTCACCAACCCCGCGAGGCTCAGTCGGCCAGCGGCGAGTTGGCGAATAAGCCACTTTTGAGCCTTATCGATGTCCCAGGCGCCCGCGAGCCGCGTGTGGGCCGGCTCGAACAGCATGTTCCCGTGTGCGCCGGTCACTTCGATGTAACGACGATGCAGGTCGTCGTAGAAGTTCACTTCCTTGGCCCGCCCGCGCGGGCTGCCCACCACGACCACCTGACCCGCGTCGCACGCGAGGCTCATCGCGGTCGGGATTGCATCTGGCACGCCGGTCGCATCGCCGACGATCTCCGCGCCCTTCGTTCCCAGGAAGGCGTTGAGTTGTTGCTTGATGTCGCCCGCGGTGGGGTCGATGACGTGGTCGGCGCCGGCCGCGAGTGCTGCGTCGCGCCGCATCTTCACCGCATCGATGCCGACGACCGGCCCCGCGCCCGCGGCGAGCAGGCACCGCAGTGAGAACTGTCCGATGATCCCCAGCCCCAGCACCGCGGCGCTGCGGCCCACGGTCAGCCCTGCGCGCACAGAAACGCCCATCCCGTAACGCGAGATGCACGCGATCGCGGCCTTATCGAAGCTCAGGTTGTCGGGGATCTTCCACACGCGGCAGCGCTCGTGGCCCACCGTGAGGAGTTCGGCCGAGGCGTGGTTACCGGGGAAACTCACGCGATCGCCTTCCGCGAAGCCGCCCGGGAATTCCTTACCGATCTTCAGCACGCGGCCCGCGGCCGAGTACCCCGAGCGGAACGGGAACTTCCAGTCCGGCATCGCGGGGTCTTTGAGCCACTGGTGCGTGCCCGTGTACACGGCCAGTTCGGTGCCGGCGCTGATCGCCGAGTATTCGGCCCCGATGAGGATCTGATTCGGGGCGGGATCGGGGATTTCGACCTCGCGCACGGTCGTTTTGAACGGCTCGGTAATGACGGCTTGCCTAGCACGAACCATTTGGAACCTCGGAAGTTGGTGATGTGACGAATTGTAGATAGGAGTGCGGCGCGCGGCCCGCAGAACCGAACTCGCGTGCCCCCGTTGCGGTTACCGTTTAGATTTGCTCGCCTCTAGGCTCCAAGCAATACCCGCGATCAGCAGACAGGTGAGAAGAAAGAGGGGGCCGCACGTTTCTTCGACCGAATAGGGGGAGAATCGGAACAGAACGAAGAGAAACCCAGCAATAGCCGAAACAACTAACACAATTGCAGTTACGCGATTCCAGGGAAATGGGTGCGGCCGATACCGTTCTTCCAATCGCTTCAACCGCCACTCTAGAGAGGGATGGTCATCGGTTAGATCGTTTCGTCTACTGTTTCTCTGGCAAAACTGCAAGACATTTCTGATGGCGGATTCCCCGACATACACTGCTGCACAACAGTCTGCTGTCTCTTCCGAATACCGGAGAGACCGGCGGATCAGGCGCGTGTGGCTACCGACGACGAGCGGGTAGAAAAAGATCCAGATGATAACCCCGGGACCTATCGTGACGAGCTCGCGTATTCCGTTGCGGAACGCAACGACTGAAAAGTAGAGATTGACAGACATTAAGCAGAACACGGCCGCAATGATAAGTGGAGCTACTTTCCTGTATGCTATCGCTTCGAGCCAGCGCCGAGAGTCCTGATTCAACACGTGCCCAAGTTCGTGCGCGAGCATCGCATTCGCGAGCTGTGGCTGGGTGCGATTGAGGGGGAGCCACCCGACCGGAATTACGAGGAGAATATTGCGACGTACTTGGTGCGCGTTACGTTCGACGATGCTCGGGCCAAAACTCGGGTTTCGAGTGCTAATCTGAACATCGAAGCGGCGAACATCAAGCCCCATGCGGGAAGTCAACACAGTGAGTCGCTGCCAGATCCCGGCTCTGTCATTTTGAGGCGGCAATGGTTGGAGCCGTGATTGAGCTAAAACACGTGCTCCGGCAGGTGATCGGAAATGTCGAACTATAGCCCATTGAAGTCTCCATGCAATCAGGGCTAGAAACATTCCAGGGCCGACCCAAGCCAGCGAGACACTCTGCAACAACAAGTAGCTCTCATATCCAGTTGCTAGAGGGGTCGCAAAGATATTAAGGGCGAGAAACGCGCGAGTGAGTCGTATTCGCGTGTCCATCCGTTGGGATATCCGCCCACTCCGTCGAATGCGGTCGCGAAGAGTGCGAGCAAGTTCCTCGGCTGCATCGTTGGGTACCGTAGACGTGTTAGAAGAGGGGACACGGGACTGTTCCATACACGGGCTTACTCTTTAGTTGGTAACGGGTACTTCGCGATGAGGTCGGCAACGAGTTGACTGAACCTAGCGGCCATCTCTGAGGCGAGAGCAGGCGGTAGCCCTTCGGCCCGAAGTATTATAGACCATTCCTGCTGAACGATTTCCTGTGTCACAATCTGTTTTTTTGGCGAGGGACGAAGGAAATCTTTGATTGTTTTGTACGTTGCAAGAGCGAGTGGAATCATCTTGAGAATATCGACGGCCCCGGAAACTAGCTCAAACTCCGCTTCTGCCGCTTCTTTGACTGGTGCTCGTCCCGTGCGATACACCTCTTCGATCAGTTCTTCGCCGCCGAAATCAAGTACATCAACTTCATCGGGTATACAGGATTTGACAATTGATCGAATTAGAGCCTGAAAATCACTCTTGGGAACCATGCGATCCTCCCATTATTCGAGAGATATAATTAGATTTGCATGTAGGGAGTGCCATTATGCGTAAGAATCTTCATGCGTCAACAACAAACTGTTCGGAGATTCGCCCGCGGCGAGTTTGGGTACGTTCCGTGGCCTTCTTCGCGCAAGCGAGTTCCGTGGAGTAGTTCTGGTAGCGATACAATCGTCTCGGTGGGCGCGGATCGCGCCAGGGACTCGCGATACAGGGTGAAGGTGCATCATGACGCATCCTCGGTTCGGGATAGGGGTCGGACTCGCTCTCCTATTCGGCACGGTCTCGACCGCATCGGCTCAACCCGGCAAGGCGCCACCGGCCGCGGTCCCGTTCAAACAGTTCGGGTCCACGCCCGAGCAGTTCTGGCAGTCGTCCGTGCTCCGGTGGACCGGGCAACTCTCACTCGACCTCGAAACAATCAAGGGCGAAATCGCGAACGCGAAACTCGCGCCGGTCGTGCGCGCCGGAATCAACACCCAGGTCGAAAACGCGATCTTGCAGACCCTCGAACTCGACCAGCTCGTTCGCAAGGGCGGCCCGCGTGACAAGGTGTTTGCCGCGTTCGCGGACGTGGAGAAGTCGCTGAACGGGCTGGCTGCGGCGATCAACCAGAACCCGATCGCGAAACAGGCGACCGCGGCGTCTCTGGCCCGCGCAGACAGCGCGTACCACCAGCTCTCCGCAGCGATCGGCGCCGGCGACAGCAGCCCGGATCGCACCAAGCGCCGGTTGCTCCGGCTCACGGACTCGATCGACGACAACACCGAAGAACTGCGGACCATCAGCGCGGACGCGCTACCGAACGAGCGGCAGCTCGACCGCGCCCTCGGTCAATACGCACGGGACGTGCGCGTGCTGGCGCGCCGGGCGCGCGACGATGCCGATGCGAACCAGATCAAACAAGCGTATCTCGCGATGGGCGAGCATTGGGGCGAGGTGCTCGGGCTGCTCGGCCGCTTGCGCGGCGGGCCGGCTGCCGTTCAGGCGCAGTCCGGGCGCGTGGACAACTTGCACCGGCGCCTTGGCAGTGTGCTGAACCTGCCGCCCGGCCCCGGGGCGCCGCTCCCGCCGCCTGGAACGCCGGACGTCAAACGGTTCTCGTTTGCTGTAGGGGCTGATACGGGCGGGCAACCGCGCGTCACCGTGTTCGCGGATGAAAAGGGTACGGTTGCCTACAACTTCTTCGCTTACGATAAATCGTTCGACGGCGGCGTCCGCGTGGACATGTCGGACCTCAACGGCGACCGCGTGCCCGATTTGATTGTGGCCCCCGGTCCGGTGCGGGGACCGGGCGCGCCGTTACCCGTCCGCGTGTACGATGGGCGTGACCTGAACCTGCTCGTCGAGTTCGTACCGTTTCCCAACTGGAGGGGCGGTGTTCAGGTTTCCGGGACCGATCTGACCAAAGACGGCCGCGCGCTCATCGCCGTGACCGCCGAGGGCACGCAGCACATCAAGGTCTTCGACCTCGCGCAGGGCAAGGAGATCGATAGCTTCTTCGCTCACGACCAGAAGATAGCCGGCGGAGTGCGGATCGGGTGGGGGGACGCGAACGGTGATGGTGTTCCGGATCTCTTCACCGTGAACGGTCCCGGCAACGTGGTCACAACCGTGAAGGTGTTCAACGGGAAGAACCGCGACGTGCTCGGTGAGTTCCCCGTGCTGGACAACAAGTACCGCGGGGGCGCGTACATCGTTGCGGGCGACGTGACCGGTGATGGCGTCGCGAACGCGATCGTTGGCCTCGATGCGGGTGCGGTTCCGCTGGTGCGCGTGTTCGACCTGAAGGGCAAGATGCTGGTCGAATGGCTGGCCTACGACGAACGGTTCCGCGGGGGCGTTCGCGTCGCCATGACCGCCCGCAACCGCGTGGTAACCGGCCCCGGCGCCGGGCTGAAGAACAGCCCACTTCGCATATTCGACACTGGCCGCGTGAAAGCACCACTTGCCGAGATCGTGCCATTTGTCGGCTTCGATGGGCCGCTGAGTGTGGGCGGGCGCTGATTACGGAGACCTACCCCCAACCCCCTCCCTAAAGGGAAGGGGAGCAAGACGAAAACGCTGATTTTTTACCCGCCCGTTGTTTCGTGGCGCCGAGTAACGGTGACCTGCGAGGCAGCGGGCGGAACATTTCCAGGTGTTGCTGTTTTGCGCGCGCCGGTGTACGCTCAAATCCTTCCACCGGAGCCGATTTCATGTCGCGATTCCTCCCCGCGGTCGTTGCCCTCGTTCTCAGCGTCGCGCTCCCACTGCACGCGGCCGACTGGCCCACGTTCCTCGGCCCGACGCGCGACGGCGTTTCTACAGAGAAGGGCATTATCACTCCGTGGCCCGCGAAGGGGTTGAAGAAGGTCTGGGAGTGCGAACTCGGAATCGGGTTCGCGCCACCGGTCACCGCCGACGGGCGACTGTTCCACGCGGACCGCTTCGGCGACAACGTTCGCCTCACCGCGCGCGAAGCCGCAACGGGCAAGCTCCTCTGGAAGTACGAATACGCCACCGAATACAAGGACATTTACGGCTACGACCCCGGTCCGCGTGCGTGCCCGGTGGTCGATGGAGATCGTGTGTATTTGTACGGTCCCGATGGCGTGCTCTGCTGCCTGAACGTTGCCACGGGGAAAGAGGTGTGGAAGGTCGAGACTAGGGCGAAATACTTCTTCCACCAGAATTTCTTCGGCGCCGGGAGCGTGCCTGTCATCGACGGCGATTTGCTCATCCTCCCCGTCGGCGGGAGCGTGAAAGGCCCGCGCCCGGTGGACTTCCGCATGGTGAAGCCGAACGACACTGGGTTGGTCGCCTTCGACAAGAAAACCGGTGCCGTGAAGTACGCAACAGGCAACGAACTGGCGAGTTACTCCAGCCCCGTCATTACCACCCTTAATGGCAAAAAGACGGGCCTGTACTTCGGGCGTGGTGGGTTGATGGGCTTCGACCCGCAAACGGGCAAGAGCGAGTTCTACTACCCCTGGCGCGCGCGAAACGAGGAAAGCGTGAACGCGAGCAACCCCGTCGTGGTCGGCGACAAGGTTTTGCTCACTGAATGCTACGGTGTGGGCGGCGCGCTTCTCGATCTGAAGGGCGGCAAACTGAAGGAAATCTGGACCGACAAGGAGAAGGACGCGGGCGATCAGTCGCTGATGTGCCACTGGAACACGCCGATTCACGTGAACGGGTTCGTGTACGGCAGCAGCGGGCGCCACACGGAAGACTCCGACATCCGCTGCGTCGAGCTCGCGACCGGCGACGTGAAGTGGCGGCAGCGGCGCACGAAGCGGTGCAGCCTCACGCACGTGGACGGGCACTTCGTCAGCCTGTCGGAATACGGCGACCTCGCGCTCATCAAAGTAACGCGACAACTCCGACACCGCTTCGAGCACGAGGCGCCTGCGCAGGAGCACCCGTGCAAGGCCGCGCCCATTGGAGTAACGGCTAGCCCAACGTGCGCGGCAAGGAGAAGCTGCCGGCGCTGGAACGTGATACCGGCGAAGTAAGAGTGATCGACGAGCGCCGATTTGTCCCAGCGTACGCGTCAGCGCCGCGACCCGTCGGCTGCGTCCGAGGGCACGTTCGTCAGCACGTGGATCTCGGTGTCACCGTCGCGCGTGGGTTGATCCAGAACCACGGTCACTCGGCGCACGCGCAACGTTCGATCCAGGTGGCGGAATTCGACCTCTTGCTCGTACCCCTGACCCGTCTCGCAACGCCCCAGGGCACGACGCTCACCCCGCAACGCCCCTTCGAGGGCTCCATGTTGACGGATCACGAATCCGGCGTCGGCCTCGTGCAACGCGCTCAGGAATCCCAGGGTGCAGAAGTTCCGATCCGCGATCCACAGATCGTTGGCCCCAATGTGAGGCACCACTTGGGGGATCAATTCGCGCTCGTTGGCGTGCCCATCGGGTGTCAGAAAGACGTCGGTGACCAAATCCAGTTGGGGGTCATAAATGGCCAGCACTTTGCCCGGCAGAGGGGCCGCCCAACTGTCACGATGAACCCGAAGTCGGCGCTGGGTGGCGCTCGAATAGTTGCCATCGAGAACCCGAGTGCGATATCCCGGAACCAAGGGTGCCCGGGTCGCCTGAAGGGTCCGAATGAGGGGAGCAACCTGGTCCGCGGAGTCCCGAACGAGTGCCGCGCAGATCCCCAGTTCCGTGGATCGTAGTTTGTCGTACACGGCCTGGCGACTGACGGGCATGTGCTCGGCCCGTTTGTGATATGCGGCCCCGAGAGAGGATTCGGTTCGGAGTGTGGTGGCCAACATGAGTTCGACCACCTGCGAGAAGAGCAACTCGTGTTGGTACTGTCGTTGTGCGGTGTCGCGGAACAGTTGATCCAGTCGTTCGGGTAAGAACAGGCGCTCCAAAATGGTCCGAGCCAAGACGCACACCGGGGACGCTTTGAGGAACGGTTCAAATGCTGCGGGCACCACGACCGAACCTCCATCCGAGAGCATTACAACCGACCGCGAGTGGCTAACTTACGACGATCCGAATACCCTTACAGCCCTGCCCCAACGGGGTTAGATTCCTCAGCCCAGGGTCGCGGCGCAGACGCGCACCCTGGGGACAAACAGGTGCGCCCCGGGAATTCGCCATTTCACCCTTTCACCCGTTCACACTCTCACCCCTTCTCTTCAATCACCCCTTCTCCGCCTATCGCCGGGCGCGTTCGGCGAGCGCGGTCCGAACGGGTTCCGGGAGGAACTTCGACAGGTTGCCGTCCAGAGCGGCGATTTGCCGCAGGAGCGACGAGCTGACGTGCGAAAACTCTTCCTTCGCCATCAGGAACAGCGTTTCGATTTGGGGGTCCTGGGCGAGGTTCATGAGCGACATGGTGAACTCGTACTCCATGTCGGAGAGCGTGCGCAGCCCGCGGAGCATGATGCGGGCGCCGCAATCGCGGACGAACCGCACCGCGAGGCCCTCGAACGACAGCACCTCGACGTTCGAGAGCGTGTCGGCCTTGTTGTCCCTACCGCTCGTCACGTCGCGAATGAGTTGAACGCGCTCTTCGATGGTGAACAGGGTCTTTTTGTCGGGATTGATGCCGACGCCGACGATGAGCTTGTCGAACAACTGGCTCCCGCGCCGGATGATGTCCAGGTGGCCGTAGTGGACCGGGTCGAACGTGCCGGTGTAAACCGCCACGCGCGGGCTCAGGGTGCTGTCGGACATGCTTCCTCCATTTCAGACCGCGGCCAGGAACCGGTCGAGTTCGCCTTCGGTGTTGTAAGCGTGGGGGCTGACCCGGACGCGCCCGGCGCGGCTGTTCACCGCGATCCCGGCGGCGCGGCACCGGCTTAATACTTCATCGGAGGGGAGCGTCGGGTGCGTGAGGGACACGATACCGGATTTCTCGTTTTCTTCGCGCGAACTGAACACGGTCCAACCGAGGGCCGTCGCCCGGTCGCACAGGTAGTCCGTTAGCTCGATCACGCGGCGTTGTACGTTCTCCGTGCCCGCGTTGAGGAGCAACTCCAGGCTCGCGCCGAACGCGGTGATTCCGGGCATGTTGTACGCACCCCCCTCCCAGCGCCCCGCGTGCGGTTTCAGCCGGAAGTCGATCGTGGTGAACGCCCACGGGTTCACCACACTGTTCGCTCCCACCCCGATGGGGTGCAGGCGCTCGACCCACTCGCGGCGCACGAACCCGATGCCCGCCCCTTCGGGGCCGAGGAGCCACTTGTGGCCGTCCGCGGCGAGCGCATCAATGGGCGTCCTTTGCACATCAATCGGGAACACGCCAAGTGCCTGAATCGCGTCCACAAAGAAGAAAACGTCGCGCTCGCGGCACAGGGCGCCGAGGGCATCGAGATCCTGTCGGAACCCGCTGGCGAACTCGACCGCGGACACCGTGAGCACGCGGGTGCGGTCGTTCATCGCCGCCCGAACGTCGTCGATCGCGATGCGGTTCCCGCGACTCGGGACCACACGTACTTCAACTCCGCGGTGCGCAAGATTCATCCACGGGTACTGGTTCGACGGGTACTCTTCGGCTGCGAGCACCACGTTGTCGCCCGGGTTCCACGGGAATCCTTCGGCAACGACACCGATGCCGTGCGTCGTGTTCGGCACAAAATACACGTCGTCCATGTGCGGCGCGTTGATGAGTCGGGCGGCGAGCCCGCGAACGTGCGTGAGGCGGTGGAACCACTCGCGGTACGCGGTGATGCCGTTGGCCGCGAGGCTCCGGGCGTAGTCGTGTAGGGCCGCGACCGCCGGAGCGGGCAGCGGCGCGACCGCGGCGTGGTCGAGGAACGCCCAGGTATTTGCGACGGGGAACTGCGCGCGGAACGCGGACCAATCCATATTAAACCCTCACTCGCGCGGCGATTGTGGCTCACGCGCCTCGTGCATACAATACGAAGCTGTTACGTTTACGGGCCGATTTCTTTACGGGGGACGCACCGTGCTGGTGGAACCGGAACGAACAGCATACGACCTCCGGTTCCGCGTGCTGCGGTTCCCGGTGCGGGTCCACCCGTTCTTTTGGCTCGGCACCGCCCTCATGGGGTCGCGGTTGCTCGACATCGGACCCGAGTTCTTGCTCACCTGGGTCGCGGTCGTGTTCGTATCGATCCTGGTTCACGAGTTGGGCCACGCAATCGCGTTCCGCCTATTCGGTACGGACGCCGAAATCGTGTTGTATGCGTTCGGCGGGCTGGCGATCCCGTGGGCAACCGTATCCGGGCGCTGGCGCCGGATCATCGTTTCATTGGCCGGACCGTTTGCCGGGTTCTTACTGTGTGGATTGGTGTACGGATCGAATCAGGCTTTCGAGTGGGCGGGGCCGCGCTCGTCGCTCGTCGTACTGTACGCATACGGCAGTTTGATCTTCGTGAACCTGATTTGGGGATTTGTGAACCTGCTCCCGGTGTTCCCGCTCGACGGCGGGCAGGTGAGCCGGGAACTGTGCATCAAGTTCTGGGGCCGGCGCGGGCAACGGATCTCGTTGCAGATCTCCTTTGGTTGTGCGCTGCTCCTCGTGGCGTACTCCATCTTCTGTGTCATGGACCAGCGCGGCGCGGGTGCGGGGTTCACGGATCAGTTGCCGTCCTGGGTGCCTACCGGGACCGTCTACACGGCGATTCTCTTCGGTGTGCTCGCGTACCAGAGCTATCAACTTCTGCAACGAATCGAATGGACCGACACCCACTGGGACGATCGGGTTCCGTGGGAGCGATAGGGAAGGGCGGTGGGTTTGTTTTGGCGCCCTCTGTTGTTCACCCCGAGAGGCGCTTCAAGCGGTCGATGAGTTCGTGGTCTGCGGCGGCGGACCACGCGAATTCCGGCGGCGGGATGAAGCCGCCCTCGCCCGTGAGTCGCGCCGCGGGGACCGGGCGGAGCGACGCCGAACCGAGTAATCGTCCGTTTAATCGCAACTCGAAGCCGCTGACCCCCGCAAGCTCACCCACATCGAACACAGCGGGAACAAATACCGTCGGGCCGTCGGTCACGATCGTGTCCGCTTCGCGCCGCGTGGCGGGATCGGGCGCTCCGTCGATGACCCCCGTGACCTCGAACCGGCACAGCGCCGCCGCGCCCGGTTCGCTCGCACTCAGCACGAAACACGGTCCTACGTGGGCCGCGTCGGTCAGTGCCGGAGGGAGCTTCGAGGTGCGAACGGTGCCGTTTGCGTCCAGAATCGCGAACCGCGTTTCGAGCACGCGCACGCCGTCCGCGAACCGGTCCGCCGAGAACACGTGAACGCGCTGAGCCGTTAACGCGCGCGTCCCCGCGATCCACGTCACCCACCACGCCCCGATCGGGGGCGGCATCTCGGGACACACGGCCGTGACCACCGCTTCCGTTCGCGCGAGTTGTGCCGCACCCAACGAGACGGGCGCAACGAGGTCGTGCCCGGTGAGCGAGTTGTGAAAGACGACCCGCAGCCCGAGTTCGGCGAGCGGAACGAGGGCCGTGGGGCAGCGCAACACGGCCGTCGCCAACAGCCCGTCGCAGCGCTCGGGGACGAACGCGGTCGCCGCGACCGTTCCGGCGCCGAACCGTACCGCGACGGTCGCGTTCGTGAGGCTCAGACTCGTAAGGAACCGGTCCGGCGTAAGAACTTCAATCGGAACCGTCGCGAGGACGCGGCCGTTCCACAGCAGATCTCCGTGGACCGTGCCCGACGGCACCGGGAACCGGAACGAGACGCGGAACCGCTCGTCCGCGTCGGGTTTGAGTGCGTCGGCGGGGAACGTGGCGGTCGGGAGCCGGAGCGAGAAGTCCGTTTTGCGCCGGGCGGGGTACGGGAACCGGAACTGCACGTCGAGAACGGCCGCGTCCGCGGTCCACGGCACGGGCGCGGCCCAGCGCGTGGCCCCTGCGCGCTCGTAGCCGACGAACGCGGCGACCGCGCGCGGGCGCGTGCGGCGGAACAGGTTATCGCGCGCCCAAACGAGCCAGCGCGTCGTCCAGTGCGGCATCGAGTTGGTTCCCGGTCGGTGCGGGAGCGGATTCCCCGCAAGTCAGGCACGTGGGCGCACGCGGAATCCGCAGCCGGTGCGCGCGGAACGCGGTATCGAACACGCCCGGCACCACTTGAAGTGAGAAGAGGATGCTCAGGGCGGAATCGGTGGCGGAAGAACCTACCCCCCCGTCCCCAAGGGGAGAGGGGCTTAAAGCAGAAGATGGTTCTGTTCCCCATTCCTTAATCGGTGGCGGAAGACTACCCCCGTCCCCACGGGAGAGGGCGTAAGACAGAAGATGGTTCTGTTCCCCTTCCCTTCTTAGGGAAGGGGGTTAGGGGGTTAGGTCGCCTTTCCCCCAGCATCTCCAGTGTCACCAGTGCGTGCATTCCTGCGATCACGGCGATGCTCGCCTTGCTCGCGGGTATGGTAGCTTCGGGTTGTGCAGCGGTCGGGTTGCTGTAGTCCGGGGGCGGGCCGCTCGGTTGCTCGGTCACTTCGCGCTTGAGATGGCTCGCGACACACCCGTAGCACGCCGCACCCGGCGCGAAGCGGTGGACCCACCCGCCGATGCCGCCGCTCAGTACCTCGCCGAGTGTCCACGGCTTCCCCGCGGCGCGCATGAGCGCATCGAACGCGAACTTGGCGGCTTCGTTGTCCGCTGCACACACGCCCAGATCGCACTCCGCCGCGATTCGCGCGAACTCGGCCTGGCGTGCGGGATCGGTGATGTCCTCCACGCGCGCGTCAAACGCGACGTCGGGACGGATCGCGCGAATCCACTCTTCTGCGAGTTCGCCTTTGAGACGCCCTACGGATGAGAGCGGGAACAGGTGACGGTAAACGTTGTGCGGAGCGTAGACGTCCGGTTCGACGAGAGTAATGCGGGTGATGCGCGAATCGCGGGCGAGGAGATCGAGCACGGCCATTCCGCCGCTGCCCGCGCCGACTTGAAACAGGTGCATGGGCTCACGCCGGGAACCGAGAACTGTGGCGAAACCTTTAACGCGAAATTACTTGGCCTCGGGCAACGGCCACTCGCCGGTTTCGTGCCAGAGTTCGTAGCAGAGCAGCCAGCGCCACGCCGCGACGACCGCGAACACGCAGGTGAACTGGCTCGCGTCCCAGCGGCTCGACGCGCGCGTGGATCCCTGGCGCCACAAGCAGATCGTCTGCCCTTCGAGCAGGTGCGGGCAGTGCTTTAGTGGGGTCATCACCCGCGTTTCGGGCGCCATGATCGGGTAACTGGAGAGCAACCGCGTTTCGAGCCGGTAGACGTTGTGGCACGGTTTCAGGCAATACGAGAGCGTCAGCCCCCCGCCGACCCGCGCTACCGCGATGCGGTAGTCCGGATCTCGGTCGGCGTTGTAGCGCTCGATGGCCGGTACCTCGACGGACAGGAGCCGTCGCTTGCCGGGTTCGGTGTCGAGAAGGCCCATTGGTAGAGTGAGGCGCGCGAGATCGGCGCGAACGAATCAGGAGTCGCGGCGCGGCCGGACCCTATGCGCCCCACGCAAGACCCCTTGCACTCAATAGTGGACCGGGACCGATTTCACGGCGGCGATCACTTGTTCGTCGGGCACGTCTTCGGCGGTACCGGCGAAGCCGGTGTCTTTCGGATCGATGAGCAGCGCGACGCCACGATCCGCGTGGCCGCGCAGGGCCGTGAGGAGCTGGCGGCGCTCCGCTTCGGCGAGGGGTCGAAAGTCCATAGCTCGGTCCTCAAAACGGACAGAAAAAAGGGCGACGGGTTCTGGGCCGTCGATCGGGCCGGGCGCGTGAAGGCGCCCGAAAGTGCGTCGTAGTGAGGGGCCGTGCGGCGGTTGAGTGGGGCCGCGCGGCGCGGTTGTCAAAGCGGCCGTCGTCGGAAAGGCGGCGGTCGGATGCCGTGTTCGGCTCGGACCCGGACACGGCGATATTGAAGAGGCCGGTCCTGGCGTTTGGATCGGTCGTTGGTTACACCAACATCACCATAATACCCGCGCCCGCGGGCCGCACAAGAAGAACTGTAAACTCAACGGCCGGAAAACGCATGCCCGCGGACCTCGTGACGATTTCATTACCCGGCGGCGCGCACCTCACCGGTACCTACAGCGCCGGAACCGAGCGCCCGGAGTTCGCCGTGTTGTGGGTTCACGGGTTCGGGAGCCACCGCGGGGGCGAGAAGGCGGAATCGCTGCGTGCGGAGTGCGCGCGGCGCGGGTGGACGTTTGCCGCGTTCGATTTCCGCGGTCACGGTGCGTCGAGCGGGAGCATGTACGATTTACGTGCGAGCGGGTTGCTCGAAGACCTGACGGCTGTGTGCGACTGGCTCGGGGAACGCGGGCACGTGCGGCTGGGGCTGGTCGGCTCCAGCATGGGCGGGTTCGCGTCCGCGTGGTTCGCGAAGGCGAATCCGGAGCGCGTGGTGGGGTGCGTGTTCCTCGCGCCCGCGTTCGTTTTTTTGGACCGCCGGTGGAACAATCTGACCCCTGAAGAACAGATCGCGTGGGCACGCACCGGTCGGCGCCTCGTCCAAAACGAGTGGGTGAGCGTCGAAATCGGCATCGGGTTGGTCGAAGAACGCGCCCGGTTCCGGCCCGAGGAGCTGGTCAGCGGGTGGCGCACGCCTTCACTGCTCTTTCACGGCCTCGCTGATGACGTCGTTCCCGATAGCGATAGTCTGTTCTTCGCGCGCCGCGTCGAGTACCCTCATGTAGAACTGCGTCTATTGAAGGACGGTGACCACCGGCTGACCGCGTATAAAGACGCGATCGCGGGCGCCGCCGGTACGTTCTTCGCGAACCTCGTTGGAACCTGATTCCCCTCCCCGGAGACCTTCTCTTGCGTTTCTTCACCCTCGCCCTCGCAGCGCTCGTGGCGCTGCCGGCCCTGGCCCGTTCCGCCCCGGAAGCTCCCCCCGCTCTGCCGACCGAACTGGTGGATTACGTCACCAAGAAGGACGATTCCTTCTCGTGGAAGCTCGCGGGCAAGCAGGAGACGGACAAGGGAACGATTTACGACATCGACCTCGTCTCGCAGACGTGGCACGAGATCAAATGGGACCACAAGCTCCAGGTGATCGTGCCGAAGGGCGCGAAGCCGCAGGCGACGATGGTGCTGTGGAACCAGGGGGGCACGCCGAACCCCTCGTCCGGGCTCCTGGGGCTAGCGCTCGCGGAGCGGATCAAGGCGCCGATCGCGTTTCTGTACGGGGTGCCGAAGCAACCATTGTTCGACGGCAAGAGGGAAGACACGCTCATCGCCGAGACGTTCGTCCGGTACCTCGAAACGAAGGACGGTTCGTGGCCACTGTTGTTCCCGATGGTGAAGAGCGTGGTGAGGGGGATGGACGCGCTCCAGGCGTTCGCGAAAGAGGAGTGGAAGTTCGAGCTGAAGTCGTTCGTAATCACCGGCGCCTCGAAGCGCGGGTGGACCTCGTGGTTGACCGCGGCGACCGGTGACACGCGCGTGAAGGCCATCGCGCCGCTCGTGATCGACACGCTCAACATGCCGGTCCAAATGAAGAACCAGGTGGCCGCGTTCGGGAAGCCGAGCGAAATGATCCACGACTACACCGAGCGCAAACTGGTGCCGATCCCGGACACGGCCGACGGGAAGAAGCTGTGGCGGATGGTCGACCCGTGGGTGTACCGCGACAAGATCACGGTACCCAAGATGATTCTCAACGGGGCGAACGACCCGTACTGGCCGCTCGACGCGCTCAACACGTACTGGGACGACCTGAAGGGCGATAAATGGGTGCTGTACGTGCCCAACGCCGGCCACGACCTGCGCGAGATGGACAAGGAAGGCAAGAAGGAACTGCTCCCGGCTCGCGCGGTGAACACGCTCGCCGCGTTCGGTCACTGCCAGATCTTCGACAAGAAGATGCCCGCGATGTCCTGGGTGTGCGACGAAAAGGCAGGAGTGTGCCGCCTGGAAATAACTTCCGAGGCGAAGCCGACCGCGACCCGCGTGTGGACGGCGGAGTCCGACACGCGCGACTTCCGCAAGATGCGGTGGACCGAATCCCCCAGCGCGAAAACGCCTGTTACGGTTCACGCCCCGGAGAAGGGGTTCCGGGCGTTTTTCGCCGAAACCGAGTACGACCTCGACGGGCTGAAGTTCACCCTCTGCACGCAGCTCCGCATTCTGGAAGCGAAGAAGTAATGAGTTGGGACTTCGCACGCGAGTTGGAGAAGTGGGGACCGTCTCGGATGAGCGGGGGGCTGGTGCCCCCCGTTTCGTTGAGTGACGCGCGGGCGTACTGTGCGTATGTCGCGAAGGCGCACTACGAGAACTTCACGGTCGTTTCGCTGCTCCTCCCGCGCCGGCTGATCCGGCACTTCCACGCGGTCTACGCTTACTGCCGCTGGTCGGACGACCTCGCCGACGAAACCGGCGGCGGGCAGTACGCGCTCGACCTCATCGAGTGGTGGCGCGAGCAACTTCGTGAGTGCTATTCATCGGGTGAAGAGGCGCCCGCGCCGCGGCACCCCGTTATGGTCGCGCTGCGGGGGACGATTCAGCGATTCAACATTCCGCCGGAACCGTTTCTCGACCTGCTCGTCGCGTTCGAGCAGGACCAGCGGGTGAAGCGGTACGACACCTTCGATCAGCTCCTCGGGTATTGCCGGAATTCGGCCAACCCGGTCGGGCGGTTGGTGCTGTACCTGTTCGAGTGCTTCGACGAGGAGCGCGCGGCGCTGTCGGACGAAGTGTGTATCGGGTTACAGATCGCGAACTTCTGGCAGGACGTGTCGCGCGATCTCGACATCGGGCGCGTCTACCTTCCCGCCGAAGATCGGCAGAAGTACGGCTACACCGACGCGGACCTGGATGCCCGCCGATGTACGCCCGAGTTCCGCGCGCTCATGCGGTTTGAAGTCGACCGCGCGCGCGCGTATTTCGCACGCGGGGCCGCGCTGCTCCCGCTCTTGCCGCGCGAGGCGTGCGTGGACGTGGAACTGTTCATTCGCGGCGGCGAAGCGATTCTCGGCGCCATCGAGCGCTGCGACTATGACGTGTGGACCCAGCGCCCCGAAGTGACCAAGCTCGCGAAGATGAAACTGCTACTCGGTGCGGTGGCGAAGAAATTCCTGTAGAGCGTGTCGGGCACTTTACTCGATCCGCGTGACCACCTTTTCGCGCTCCAGTTGCTCGGTCAGTTCTTGGGCCTCGCCGCGCGTTAAACCTTCGTTGAGCACGAATGGCAGTTGCGACATGATCGCGCTCGCTTCTTCGACCGTGCAGCCGCGCTGGAGCCGCACGTGTGTCGCGAGCACTCCCATTGCCGTTGCCGGGAACGTGTCCACCACCACGCGACTCACCGCGGCGGGGCGCTGGAGCCGGAGCAGGCGCTCGTAGTCGGGCAGTTCGGCCACGACGGTGAGCTTGTCGCCCACTTTCAGCCGGTACCCGCGCACGTCGTTCAGATCCCGACCCGAAAGGGCAACCGGTAACAGTGCGTAGTCGAGGACGATCGCGCGGAGCGACTTGCCGTTCAGGTGGTCGTCGGCGTCGTTGACGACCAAATCGATGATGACCAGCGTGCGCCCCGCCGCAGATACGAGCGTTTGCACGCTGTCGCCGTAGAGCGCGGACGCGAACGCCGGGGCCGCCAGCGCGGGTACCGCCATCGCGTGCCGGATCTCGGCCGCCTCGCGCACGGCCTCCGCGAACTCCGGTTCACTGAGCCGCACCACGACCCGCTGTTTTGGACCCATCTCGCGCACCAAGAGGGCGATCTCGATGTTTCCGAGTTCGCTCGACGTGGCCGCAATCACGGCCTTCGCGGAATCGGACCGGGCCTGGCGTAGTATTTCGGGCACGGTCGCGTCGCCGACGAACACGGGCACGCCCATGCGCCGAACGGTCTCGAAGAACGGCCCGTCGTTCTCTTTATCGATGGCCACGACGCGCTCGCCCATCGCGATCAGTTCTTGCACGAGCCGGTACCCGACGTTCCCCAACCCGCATACGACGACGTGCCCACCGTCGGGCACCCGGCGCATTTCGAGTGCGCCGCCCAACCGCGCGCGGATGAGGTAGTTCGTGAGGATCGCGGTGAACCCCGCGACGAGGGCGGCCCCGGCTAGCTTCAAGATGCTGATGAACACCTTCGCCCATTCGGGCTTGTTCTCACCGTGCAACTCACCACCGGTCGCGATGATGCTGACCGTCTGGTACATCCCGTCGCCCCACGCGGTGCCGATACCGTACCGGAACGTCAGCGTGCTGATTAGCAGCGTGACGAACAGAACCGGCGTGATGATCTTCACCGAGAGATCGACTTCGAGGAGCGTGCGCCGGGCCGTGCGCACCCACCGGCGCACTGTGCTCGCCCACTGCACCCCAGCGAGCAAGTCCCCGCGGAGCCGCTGCAACAGCTTTTGCAACGCCGCCGGCGGGCCGCACACAATGAGCCGGTCGCCCGGTGCCAGAGTCGCGCTGCCGTTGACGTTCAGCAGGAATTGCGGATCGCCTTGGACGGGCACGAACGCGAGGGGTGTGAAGCCGTGCGCGGCCGCGAGGTCCGCGATGCGCTGCCCGATCAGTTCGGAATCTTCGGTCGCAACCAGTTCGGAAATCTGACGCGGGCCGTCGTCAAGTTTGAACGCGCCGAGCGCGTCGCCCGTCACCGCGGTGAGGGCCAGGACCGGGGCGACGAGCGCCGACACGCTGAGCGCGACCGTGTTCTTCACCGCGCCGCCGAACCGCGCGATCAGGTTCTGGTTGAACATGCGGACCACGACGCGGGTGGTCGGGTTCAGCTTGCGCGCGAGGAGCGCGGTGGAGATGTTGACCAGATCGTCCGACGTGACGATGACGATCCCGCGGGCGTCTTTGATGCCGGCCTGTTCGAGCAGCTCGTGGCGCCGGCAGTCACCTTTGAAAGCCGTCACGCCGGCCAAGCGCGGGTCATTGGGATCGGCCTTGATGTCGATCACGACGACCGGCAGCCCGGCGGCTCGGAGTGAGTCGAGCACGCGCCAGCCGACGCGCCCCAGCCCGCACAGCAGAACCGGACGTTCCATACGAGAACTCACTTCTCGGTGCGGTTGGTGCCTTCCATAACGATAAAATAGAGCGAACGAGCGCCTCGACACAAAGCTATTCGGACGCCGCGCAATGAACTTAGATGATAAAGTCTGTTACTGCTTCCACGTGTCGCGTCGGAAGCTCGTGAACTGGGTGCGGCACAACGCGCCGAAGGTGCCGAGCCAGCTTTCGATGTGTGGTGGGGCGGGGACGGGCTGTGGGTGGTGCATCCCGTTCTTGAAGCAGATTTTCAAGCAGGGGACCGGACCGACGGGCGGCTGTGCGTCGTGTGTCGCGACCCCGGATGACGAGATCGATGCGCTCACACCGGAGGAGTACGCCGCGCTCCGTGCAGAATACGTGAAAGCCGGTAACGGTAAGCCCCCACCGGGCGCAGAACCGTTACCGGAAGCAAAAGACGAGAAGACGGACTGAGGGAGCTACCCTTCGACCTCGACGTATTCGACCTGACAGGACGGTTCGGGAACGGGTAGTTGGTCTTCGATCATTCCCTCCAAGTGGAACTGAATGGCTTCGCGAATTAGCTGTTCGGTTTCTTCTTTCGTGTCACCGGTTGCCACGCAACCGGGAAGGTCCGGCACATATGCGGCCCAATTGGTCCCGGCGTTCTCCAGCACAACCGCGTAGCGCTTCATGATTTGTCCTCGTCTCACCAGTGGTTCGGCAGCTTCTCGCTCCGTAGCCAAGCGGTGTACCACAAGTCGAGCGTCAGTTGCGCGCCGGCTCGGACGCGGGCCAGGATGAACGCGCGGCTCTCGGCCGTCGGCTTGTCGAACTCGCCCGCGGCGTCGAAGGCGTAGCACTTCGGAATGTGCGTGTGCGACTCCTCAATGAACTTGTTCACGTGTGCCCACACGTCGTCGATCTTCTTCGCTTCTAACCCGCGGCACACTTCGTCTGGCGTGATCTTGTTCTTCTCCGGGAACCCGTCGATCTTCGCGTGAATGCCCTTTTGCTTCGTGGTGCCGTCGGCTTGCTTCAAGCCGTCGTAGTCGCGGGTGGTGTGTAGCGGCATCGCGGCGTCGCCGGTGTAGTGCGCGAGCGTACCGCCGTGAACGAGGCACTTCATGGGGATCGAGGTGTTTGTCGGGGCTTTGCGGTAGTCGTAGAATCCGACCACTAGTTTCTCGTAATACTCCATGATCGCGTAGGGCAGCATCCCGACCTTGTTTGGCTCCTTCTTCAGCTCGGTGTAGATCATCTTCAGCCCGTCGTAACGGTGCGTGCCGGGGAGTTTCTTGTCGTCGAGATCCTCCACGTCCAAGAAGTGGTTGCCCTCTTCTTCGCGCCGCAGGAACCCCATTTCGCGGTTCTTCCAGCGGTCCGGGTCCACGGCGAAGTGCGCGAGGTGTTTGCCGCCGTTGCGGTAGAACGCGGGCACATCGTCCGGGAGGCGCGATGCGGCCGCTTCCGCGACCGTTTCGTGCCCACCGGACCACCAGGCGTGGGCGAAACTGCCTAATATCCCCGCCACAACGATTGCCGCGGACAACAGAACTGCCGTGCGCCGGTTCATGATGTTTACCCAGGTTGCCGAAGAGGTTCTCCAGAGCCGGTTATATTCCCGAGCTTACCAGACCGGGCGTGATTTCTCGGTGAAGGTGCTCAACCGGGCTACGCGCGCCGGCCGATTGTAAAGGATACCCGGCAGGATGTCGGGCGGAACGTAGGTCGCGTGAAGGTGTGAAAGCTCTCGCGCTCGAGAGCTTGTGCCCTTTCGCGTGACCCGGCAGGGAGGCCGGACATGCCTCGTGGGTCGTGGGTAGTGCTGACGTTGTTGGCGACCGGGGTCGCGCGCCCGGCCGTTGCGCAACAGCCCGGCCCGCTCGAACCGACCGGCGGTCCGCCCGTGTCGTTGGAATCGACCCCTGTTACTTCCAATCGTGATACGTCCCGCCCGCCGCCGATCCTCGGCGCGCCGGTCATGGTTTCGGATCGCGCTCCGCAACCGAGTGTCGCGCCCGCGGGGTTCGTGGACGTGCCCGCCGAGCGCAAGCCGCAGCGCGGCGCATCGTTTGGTGCGCCTACCGCGGCCGCGTCGTTTGGCACGCCGACTCCGAACAACACCGCTACTCCGGTTCCCGCAACTGTTGTGGATTCGGCCCTCGCGCGCACCGCGTACACACCACCCGGCGCGGACACGGTGAACGAGTTCCTGACCAAGCGATCGGACCTTCGGGACGAGAAAGAGCCGACCGGACCGAAGACCCCGAAAGCCGAATCCGCATCACGTAAATTCGGCGACGGGTTCGAGAAGATTTTCGGCGCACGCAACGGCGAGTGGTTCCGCAGCGACCACATGTTCGACGGGTTCATTTCTCCTTTGAGTAACCCGTTCCTGGCGGAAGACCCGCGGTCACTCACCGAAGTGCGTCCGATCTTCATTTACCAGAAGGTACCGAACGACCAGCGCGACTTCCGCGGTGGGAACGTCTCGTTCTTCGGGGCACAAGCGCGCGTGGCGATCACGGATCGCTGGTCGATCGTGTTCAACAAGATCGGTGGCGTTTCGGTGAACACGGGCAGCGGGTCGCCGTTCTCCGACGACACCGGGTTCGCGGAACTGTGGCTCGGGCCGAAGTACACGTTCTACCGCGGCGAGGACAACGGTGCACTGGTCGCGGGCGGGTTGCAGTTCCAGTTGCCGGTCGGGTCGAAGGCGACGTTCCAGGACACGGGAACGCTCTCGCTCGTGCCGTATGTGACTTACGGTCAGAACTTCCTCCGTGACTTCCGGCTCGGGAGCTTCAACAGCATCATCGCGTCGGGGTACTCGTTCAGCACGGACAACCAGCGGAGCGATTACTACTGGCTGTCGGCCCACTTGGACTTCGACGCGGGCAACCTGCACCGGTTCTACCCGCTCGCGGAACTGAACTGGTTCCTGTACACGTCGAGCGGCAAGGCGATGACGATCGGGAGCGAGGGGCGCGACCTGATTAACTTCGGCGGACAGGCCAAGAACGGGCTGCTGACGGGCACGCTCGGCGGGCGCGTGAAGATCACCGAGAGCGCTCAGTTCGGCGCGGGCTTTGAAGTGCCGCTCGCGGGGCCGAAGGATCTCTTCCGCTACCGGTTCACGCTGGACTTCATCCTGCGGTATTGAGCCATCGAGTGGCGACCAGTCGGTGTGAGCCGGCCGGTCGCTCGTAATCAAAGCCGCTACTTGGCGGCAGCCGCTTCCAATTGCTTCTTCTTGCGCTCGGCGATCTCGTCGGCGAACAGTTCGCGCACCTTCTTCTTCGAGAAAAAGTCCACGATCCACGGCGCGAATCGGTTCACCAGTACCAGCATTTTGCCCTTGAGGGTGAGCGTCACGTCCAGGCTCCCGCGTTCGACGGCTTTCAGCGTCGCGACCGCGACTTCTTCGCTCGTCATTCCGCGAAGGTGGTCGAGTTGCATTTTTGCTTTCTGCTCCAGCATGTTCTTCGAGAAATTCGTCTGCGTGAGACCGGGCGAGACGACGAGCACATCAATGCCGTCTTTCGCGAGTTCGGCGCGGATGGCCTCGCTGAACCCCATAACGGCAAACTTGCTCGCCGAGTACAGCGACCGCGCCGGGAGGGCCCGCTTGCCTACGACCGACGAGATGTTCACGATCGCGGGTGTTGTTCCCTGTTTGAGCAGCGGGAGGAGGGCGCGCGTCGTTTCCGTTAGCCCGAAGAAGTTCGTCTCGAAGATCTGGCGCAACACTTCCGGTTCGGAGTCCATGAAGTGCCCGGTGGCACCGATGCCGGCGTTGTTGATGAGCACGTCCATGCCGCCGAAGTGTTGCGTGGCGGCGGCCACCATTGCGGCCCGGTCCTCGGGCTTGGTCACGTCCGCGACCACCGTCTGAACGGTGCCGTTGGCTTTGCGTGCTTCGGCCGCGAGTTCATCTAATAGCGGCTGCGAGCGCGCTGCGGCCAGCACCTTGCACCCGCGCTTCGCGGCTTCCAGCACGAGCGCCCGGCCGATGCCCTGTGACGCACCCGTGACCAGTACCCGTAACCCGTTCAGATTTCGCCGCGCCATGACTCGCCTCCGGTGATCGTTACCGTTGTTCTACAACAACACGCCGGTCGCGTGTGACCCTGCGGGCTAACATGAGTTGGGTAAATTTGAGGGAATGAAATGACTGTAACGGTTTTCGCGAACGCGACACTCGTGCTCCCGGACCGACTCGTGCCGAACGCGAGTTTGGCGATCGAGCGCGGGCGCATTGTGGAAGTCGGCGGGCCGACCAAAGGCACGATCGATCTCGGCGGAATGTATCTCGCGCCGGGGTTTGTGGATCTGCACGTTCACGGCGGCGACGGGGCCGACTTCATGGACGGCACCGCGGAGGCGTTTCGCGCCGTGTGCCGGTGTCACGCGTGCCACGGAACCACGAGCCTCACGCCCACGAGCACGGTCGCGACCGGTCCGCAGTACGATCAGTTCCTCGCGCTCTGCGGGGAACTGTACGGCGACGTTCCCGGCGGCGCGCGGATTGTGGGGAGCCATTTTTACGGCCCGTACTTCGCGCGCCCGGCACGCGGGTGCCACCCGGACCAGGAGTTTCTGGTGCCCGCTCCGGGGAACGCGGAACGCTTCACGAAGCTCGCCGAGCGGATGCCCCTTGTGGTGACGGTGGCGCCCGAAATCGAGAATGCCGAGTGGCTGGTGCGCACTTACGCGCCGCGCGGGGTGCGGTTCAACGCGGGGCACAGCCACGGCACGTTCTCGCAGGTGGAAGCCGCGGTGTCGTGGGGCGTGCGGCACATCGACCACCTGTTTTGTGCGATGTCCGACCGCGCCCGTTTGCGGCTCTCGCAGGCGTTCCCGATGCGCGGCGGGATGCTCGAAGCGACGCTGTTCTTCGACGAACTCTCGACAGAAGTCATTGCCGATGGCAAGCACCTGTCGCCGGATCTGTTGCGGCTCGCGTACAAGGTGAAGGGACCGGACCGGCTCGCGCTGGTGACCGATTCGATGCGTGCGGTGGACCAACCCGATGGCGAATACTGGTTCGGCGCGATCGGCAGCGGGGAGCGCGTGCTGAAGAAGAACGGTGTGGGCGTCACACTCGACGGGACCGCGCTCGCATCGTGCGTGATGGGGATGGATCACTGTTTGCGAACGATGCACTTTTCGGCCGGTGTACCGCTCCCGGAAGCGGTGCGGATGGCGTCTCTCACGCCCGCGCGCATCCTTGGCGTCGAGAGTGAAATCGGCAGCCTGGAAGTCGGTAAGCGCGCGGATCTGGTCGTGCTCGATCGCGCACTGAACGTGCAACAGGTATTCGTTGGTGGCGAGCGAGTGAGCGGTGCGGCGTAGTCACCGCGGTTGCGCAACGAACGGCCCGCGAGTGTCCACTCGCGGGCCGTTCGTTGGTCTCTCGCCTCAGTCGGAGATATTGGCGAGGAAGTCCTCGTACTTCTTGCGGGCGTTGAACTCGTCAGCCGTGAGGCCCTTCTGCTTGGCGGTGAGCGCGTCGATCTCCTTCTCTTGGTCCGAGAGCTTCTTTAGGTACGTCGCGTACACCTCGGATTCCTTGGGCGTCTCGCGCAGGTTCTTGCGAATCCGGTCCTGGTCCACCGTGAATCGCTGCAGGTCGCCGTTCACATGGTTCAGCTCGCGCGCGGTGTTGTCCCAGACGCCCTTGAGTTTGAGCGCCTCGTTGAGCTTGTTCTTAAGGCCCGCGCTGATCTCGTTGAGCGACACGAAGTATCGGATCTGGTCTTCAGACCCGTTGGTCAGCGCGATCGTGCTCACGTCGTCGCGCTCCTCCTTAACGGTGAACGACTTGGTGTCCCCGGCTTTGAGTGCGATCTGGAACCGGAGTACCTCGGGGGTGTCCTCGGCCTGCTTGTCCGTGTCCACCAACTTGAACTGCTGGCTTGTCCGGTTCGGGTGCTCGATCAACAGCGTGCGGTCCGTCTGGGATCGGTTCACGGCCTTGTACGTTGTTTCTTCCGTGATCTTGGTCGTGGTCGTCACGATGCCCTTGACGGCCTTGATACTGGTGATCTTTTGCTTGCCCGCGCCGGCCTTCGGATCGACTTCTGTTCCGAGGTCGATGGCGTAGCTTAAGAGGCGCTCTTCGTTGGGCTGGACGTCCAGAACGCGGGTATCCCCGGCGTAGGTGCTCCCCTCGAACACCGTGATCGGCCCTTGGTTCAGGTGCGCGCCACTCGTGTTCTTGAGGCGCAGGCCCAACAGCGGGTGCTTGGCTTGCACGCCCGCGTTGTAGATCGAGACGCGCGTGCCTTCGATGTCCTTGCCCACGATCGGGAGCAGCGCACTCTTCTGCCGGACCAGCGTGACCGGGTGGTCGATCGTGTACTGGAAGAAGTCGCCCAGCGCGCCTGCAGTCGCCGCGTTGCCGACGCTTCCCGTGCTCATGCGGCGGGCCAGTTCCGCTGCGGTGTCCTTCCCATACCGGGCCTCCGGGTTGTTCGCGACGGTCGCTTTCTTAAGTGCGTCCATGTTATCGTCGGCGTAGCCGAGCGCGGGCGACGCTCCAGCCGGCATTGCACCCCCGCGACCGAACCCGCCTTTAGCGCCCGGTTTGGCGTCAAGTTTTGCCTGTCCCGCTTCCCCGAGTGGCCTGTCGAAAGCGATCCCGTCTGTGTCCCTCCTGAAATTACCGCGGTAAGTAACGGGCCGGAGCGAGGCGAAGAGTTCGGGTTCGACGGTGGGCCGGTTGATGTAGAGCGGGTTGTACAGGTCCATCTTGAACGAGATCGGGCGCCCGCTCACGAGCGCCATCTTGACCGTGGACCAGTCCTCGTCAGTCGGGTTCTCGACCATCGCCCAACCCTGCAAATACGGCTTCTCTTGGTCCTTCAGGAGCAGGCGGTAGCTGGTCTTCCAGATGGGCGCGTCGACGACGTAGCCGACCTGGACCTTGCGCTTCCCCTCGCCCGCGAAGTGCAACTGAACGGCCTTCTTCTGGCTGTCGTGCGAAAGCGCCAGCACCTCCAGCGCGCGCCGAAACTCGCTCTCGATGACCGGGTTGCTGAATCGGAGGGACTGGATGTCGCTCATCTTGATGGCGCGCATACCCTCGGCGCACCACATATTTAGCACTTCCGCGTCGGTGGTTTGGGTACCTGCAGGGACTTTCTGCTTCTCGACCCCGACGATAGTCCCGGTGAGCTTGCCCGGTTGGTTCGCGGCCGTTGCACTGACCGCGACTTCGATGCGCTCGCCACGCAGTTGGGCGATAATCCCGGCGAATGTGGGATTTCCGTTGAGGTTGATCGCGAATGAGCTGAGGGTGCGTGCGATGGGTTCGCGGGAATCGTAACTCACGGCGGAAACGCGCCCGTTCCCGAAGTCCTCAAGGACCATGCTCTTGAGCAGGTCGTTCACGTCGCTTTCGGGGAACGTGAGGTCGACGCGCGCGTCACCCTCCACTTCGCCTGAACGCGAGAAGTACCCCACACCGCTGTTGAACAGGATCACGCGGGTGATCGGGAGGACGGTGGAGGGTTTGAGGTCTTGCTTCGCTTCGCCGGCCGCGCTGAGCCACTGATCGACGCCCACACCCAGCCCGACCGCGCCCGCGACCGGAACGCCCAACAGTAGCCACTTCGCGCTAAACATGGCGAGAAACCTCATCGAATTGAGGGAACTGCCGTTCCTCGGAGGGAGGAACGGGGAGAGTCACCTTACTCGACGAGCGACCCCGGCTTCGCGCTTGGCAAATGCGAAATGTTACATTCGTGTGACACCCGGAAACGCGCCCAATGCGAAAACCCACAACCGGTTAGGCTTCGGTCAGTGCCGGGGTGCGAGCAACCGCGGTCCACACGCTGTCGAGCCGCTCGGCGAGCAGTTCCCACGAGTAGCGGGCCAGAACCTGGCGCCGGCCGCGCTCGGCGGTGTCTTGCAGTTCGTCCGGGCGCTGGATCGCGTCGAGCGTCAGTTTCACCAGTTCGTCGGTCGAAATCGCGACGAACAGGTCGCGGTTCGGCGTCAGTTCCAGTCCCTCGGCCCCGACCCGCGTGCTGACGACGGGCGTTTCGGCCGAAAGTGCTTCGAGAATCTTCAGCCGCGACCCGCCGCCGATCCGCAGCGGCACCGTGAGGAACCCGCAGCGCGCGAGGAACGGCCGCACGTCGGGCACGTCCGCGTGAAGCTCTGCCCCGGGCGTTGCTGCGGCCAGCGCTCGCAACCACTCGGGCGGCCGGCGGCCTACCAGCACGGCCGTCGCGTGCGGAACACGAGCACGCACGCGGGGCAGAACTTCGTTCAGAAGCTGTTCCGCGGCGTCCTGGTTCGGGCGCCAGTCGAGGCTGCCCATGAAGAGCATTTGGGCCGGATCGCGTTCGATGTCGCGTTGCGGGCGGAAGTAATTGACGTCCACGCCGTTATCAACGACCCGCGTGCGGGTTGCGCCGAACTCCGTGCGCATGAGCGTCGCGTCCTCGCGGCTCACGGCAATCGACGCGGTCGCGGTCGAATAAGCCCAGCGCTCGAACCGCTCGAACTTCTTTAACTGCTTGCGGATGTACCATCGCTTCGCCGGGTTATCGGCCGTTTCCACGTAACGCTGCCAAATGAGCGATTCGACGTTGTGGGCCATGACGGTCCACGGAACGGAATCGAGGCGCGGACCCAGTGCGTCACGCAGCACCTGGGCGTAAGGCGTCCACTCGCAGTGCCATACGTCGACCGCGTTCTCATTCGCGAACGCGCGAACCGCCTCGGAGAGTTCGGGGCTGGCGTGCGTGCTGACCGAGTAGGGTAGTGGGGAGAGCAGGTTTCCCGCCAAGCGTGCGTAGAAACCGGCCCCGGATTTCGACGGCACCGCTCGGTCCACGACGACTGTTGCGATCCCGGCCGCGCGGAAGGCGTCTTCGGCGTCCAGGGCTTCGTTGCGGTCCGGGTTCCGGTGGCAGAGGACCGTCACTTTGTGCCGCGTCGCAAGGCGCTGGAGCAAGTTGAAGGTGCGAATCCGCTTTCCCGACGTAAGTGGGAACGGCAATTCCTCGTCCAGAACCGCAATGTTTAGTTCGCGCATGGGGATTCCCTTCCCGACATTGAGGGCGGGAGATTCTCCCTAAAGTTTGGGATGTGAGCAACCGCAGTTTTCCGCGTGCAATCGCGCACGCGGTGTGGTTCGATAGCTCGGCCCAAATTACCAAGGAGACGGACCCATGTTTCGTGCGCTACTACTCACCGCTCCACTTGCGCTGCTTGTGGTCGCTACCCCAACCCCGGCGGCCGACGAGAACCCGGTTGTCGCGCTCATCAAGTCGAAGGTCAAGGACGAGAAGAAGCCGTTCGCGCTCCTGGTCACGTTTAAAGTGAAGGCCGGTAACGAGAAGAAGTTCGAGGAGGCGTTCGCCCCGGCGCTGGTCGCCACGCGGAAAGAACCGGGGTGCGTCGCGTACTACCTCAACCGCGACCCTGACGAACCGACCACCTACGTCATGTACGAGCACTTCAAGGGCATCGCGGCGCTCGAAGCCCACATGAAGGAGAAGCACACCGGAACGCTACTCGGAACCGTGATTCCGATGTGTGAAGGCGAACCGAAGATCAAGGTTTTGGCCGTGCCAGAGTAACTGCTGACCTTCGGGTCTTGAGCACAGGGCTCCCGCCCTGTGCTACGCCCGCCGGCCCCTCCGGGGCGAAGAAACACCAACCATTTCATGGGTAGTGGCTTCGGTTCCGAGGCTAACATTTGCTAACATTTTGGGGCCACTAAATGTTATGCGATTGCCGTAAATTTCGACTGCGTATGTGTTTGAGTAAATAGGCTGTGTTACGCACTTCTCCCGTTTTGGGTCGGCATCGGATCGGGAATCCCAGTTTCCAACAAACGCTTCAGAACACTGATACTCTAGTGTACGCAATGGCACGTTCTCCTGCATGAGAAATTGGGAAGAATTTCCCGGAAAAGCGAACCGCACTCTGTTTTCTCTTTCTGCCTCCCAGTAGATCGCCACCGTTGTATCGGCGGGCGAGTTTTGCTTACCCTGTGATGGCCGGGTAATAAGGGGGCGCCGATGACCGAAGCGGAATGGCTGGCCAGTAAAGACGCCTGTCAGATGTTATGGGGAGACCAGAGGACGAATTTCAGCCCCAGGAAGCTGCGCCTGTTCGCTTGCGCCGTGAGTCGGCGCCTGTGGAACCGGTTCGACCAGGAGGACATCCACCGCGCTGTCGAACTCGCCGAACTTGTCGCCGACGAACGCGCCCCTGCCAATAAATTGCAGCCGGCGTGCGACGCGGCGTTCAAGTCCGTTCGGAGGCGGGAGGCCATTCGCGCGCCGTGGGCGGCTGCAAACAGTGCCTATCCCGACGCTTGGCACGCAGCGGCGGCCTGCGCTACCCAAGCCGGGATGACCGGGTTGCGGAAGGCCGGTGTGACGGCCATCTTTCGTGAGGTCTTCGGTAACCCGTTTCGCGCCGTCACTCTGGATCGCCGGTGGCTGACCGCGGATGTGGTCGCGCTGGCTCGGTCGGCTTACGAAGAACGCGCTTTGCCCAGCGGCGAACTAGATTCGGTGCGCCTCGCAGTTTTGGCCGACGCGGTTGAAGAGGCGGGCTGCTCGGACGCGAGCCTACTGGACCACCTGCGAAGCCCGGGGCCGCACGTGTGCGGGTGTTGGGGTTTGGATTTGCTTTTGGGGAAGAAGTAACGGGGCGAGGCGTGGGGCGCTGTACCCTGTTTTCTTCCGTAGCCTTTGTCATCTTTCGTGAACAATTTGCTCAGTTTTGATCCGCATTCTCTGCGGTTCGTGTTTCAATTTCGCCCTGTTTTCATCCCGCACGCTGCATTTGCGCCACTTTTAGCATTTCGGCGGCTTCCTTGCGGGTGGTTTCGGAACGCGACCTTGTGCTGAAGCATCGTAATTGCTGGCAGGCGGTCGAGCGCCTCGGGCATAATCCCGGTCAGTTGCTGGAGCGTGTCCGGCACGCGCTTCAAGCGACTCGTGTGGCTCGCACATTCAACCTCCGCACCAGGTCACTATGTGGCGCGACTCAAATGGTGCGATTGGGTACCCCGCGGCGCCCGAAAAGCTCCGGCCGACTCAGAGTTTGTGCTTGCGGCTCGTACCTCGGTAAGGTTTCCGACTTTTGGAACCGCGGCGCCAACGCCACCGGTGCGCATTCCGTTAGGGCTGCACGGGGCATCGCCCGCCCCTTGCAAAGTGGCTCCGCGTCTCCAATTTCGAGGCTCACATGTCCCAAATGGCGTGGCTCGTAGCCGTCTGCGGGTTAGCACTGGCACCCACTCCACTGGTCGCTGCGGACACCAAAACCGGGAGCAAGGCGCACGCGGCCGAAGCACTTCGTGCGGCGCTGCAAAAACAAAAAGTCGAGATCGACGGCGCGAAGATCGGCGACCTGACGTTGGTCGATGGCCTCAAACAGCTCTCGAAACAACACACCGTCTCGTTCGTCGTTTTGGAAGAAGAGTTCAAAGCCCAGAAAGTGACCGACATCAGGGATAAGAAGTCGTTTCTCAAGACGCTGGACACAAAAGACCTGTCCGTTGCCCAGTTCCTCAACGTGTGGCTGACGACCCTCGGTGCGACCTACAACGTGGCCCCCGACTACGTCGAGATCGTCCCGGTCAGGCGCGTAAACAACGAGGCGGCGAAAACGGCCGAGAGAAATCAGACCGAAAAAGATCTCAACACCCTCCTGACCCAGGACGTCGACCTGGGCGATAAGAACTTCAACGAAGTCCCGATCTTCGAGTTGCTCTCGCTCCTCTCGAAACAGCACGATTTGAGCTTCGTCGTTCGCGAGGAACAGTTCAATGAGATCGGCCACCCGAACTTCAAAGAACAGAAGCCGAAGCTCATCGCGACGCGGTTCAAAGGGGTGACGCTCTACCAGTTCCTCACGGTGGTGCTCGACAGCATGGACGCGGCGTTCCTGGTGAAGCAGAGCGGGATCGAAATCGTGCCCGTCGTGTTCGCGGCCGAGGTCACCAAGTCGGCCACCACCAAAATCACCGAGGGCCGCGTGCGTCTGAGCGAACCACTCGTGTCGATAATCGCGAAGGACAAGTCACTGAACGAGGTCGTCACCAAACTCGCCAAGGATTTCGACCTGAACATTCTCGTCCTGCCCCAAGCCAGTAATGTGGACGTGAAACCCAGCCCGATCCGGTTGCTGAACGTACCCGCGGACAAGGCGATCGAAGCAATCGCACTCCAATACGGTCTTCAAGTCACACGAAAAGGGACCACGTTTCTGCTCACCAGCGAAGTCGGTAACTAACCGGTCAGTCGGAACGCGACTCGGACGGATCGGCGCACGACCGCAGCTGCGAGAAGCTCCATCCGCTCGTTGGCACCCGCGCTTCGTCAAGAGACTTCAGGCGAACGGCCGGTGAGGGTCCGAGTCGATCGCGGAGCCGCTTCGGTGAACCCCGCCCGCAAGGGCGGCGGGTGGGTGTACGGGGTGCGATCACCAATCCCGGTGGGAACGAACGACCCGCCCACAAGGGCGGGCTCACCGCTTTAACGCGCGCAACAATCAGTCACGATCGGCTCGCACCGGGAGCCTTTGGGTGACAGACAAGAGGAACCTCTCACCGGCTGTTCGCCTGAAGTCTCTTGACAAAACGCGGGTGCCAACGAGCGGGTGGTGCTTCCCAAAGTAAGTGGCCGCCTTGAGATACGTCCTCTCCAAAGCCGGACCGGGTTTTTATTAAAGCGGTCCAATCTTGTTCGAGGGGTGCCCCGTCTGGTAGGGTGCGTGAGTTCGTTCCGGCCCCGGCACGCGCCGGCGGTCGTCACATCTGTGGAGCCATATTCCATGCGCTCGACCCTGTGTCGGATGTTCGCGGTCGCCGTGTTCGCGGCCCCGGTGGTGACTCCGTCGCTCGCGCGCGGGGCCGCCCCGACGCCCGCGGCCCCCGCCAAGACGACCTCCCCGATGGACGCGGCGCGCAAGGCGCTCGACGAAGTCGGGGACATGAACTACCAGGGTAAGTCCCTCAACGAGGTGATCGGGG
Organism: Gemmata massiliana; assembly: GCA_000531095.1. GTDB lineage: Bacteria > Planctomycetota > Planctomycetia > Gemmatales > Gemmataceae > Gemmata > Gemmata massiliana. Next base: position 125,707 of record HG799469.1, read on the forward strand.
ATCTCAAGGACCGGGCCAAAATCGGGGTGACCATCGACCCGGCCGTGTACCAGTTCGGCCTCGACCCGAACCAGCCGACCGTCACGGTTACGCTGAAACAGGTGAAGTTGAAAGACGGGCTCCAACAGGCCCTCGCCCCATTCAATCTGAAGTGCGGGCTGACGCGGGACGGGCTGTACATCTCCACTGAAGAAGGGCTGATTACCAAGCAGTTCCGCCAGCGCGTGAACGTGAACTGCGACGGCATCGCGTTCGGCACGGCCGTGAAGCAGCTCTCGGCCGATTGCGGCGCGAACATCGTGATCGACCCGCGATTGAAAGACAAGGCGAACGCGGCCGTCACCCTGAAGCTCGATGACGTACCTCTGGAAACGGCCATCCGGCTCATGGCCGAGGTCGCGGACCTGGGCACGGTGCGGATGAGCAACGTGCTGTTCGTCACCACGACGGAGCGCGCGGACAAGTTGCGCCCGAACGCCGACGGTCCGACGCAACCCGCGCCGGGCAACCCGGTGTTCCCGTTCCCTGCGGGCGGCCCGGTCCCACTACCCGCCGTCGGAGGCGCGGCCGGCGCTCCCGGCGTGTTGCTCCCGGCCAACCCTGTGGTAGTGCCGGAGTTGCCCGTAGCCCCGCCGCCGGCGCCCGAAAAGCAGCCGCCGGCGCCCGGGAAGCCCTGAACGACCGGAAACTAACGACTCGTGGTACAGGCCTCTGGCCTGTGGACGTCTCCCACAGGCCAGAGGCCTGTACCACGAGCAAACAACCGGCGCTTCTCCCCACAAAAACACCACGGCCCGCCGAAGTTCGGCGGGCCGTGGCGTTTCTGGATACCTGTCACATCACATTAGGCGTTGTAGCCGATCAGATCCCAGCCCTTGCGGTACGTGCGGCGGATGAGCGGGGCCGCTTCCTTGATGTCGGCCTGGCACTTCTCGCCGTCGAAGTTGAACGACTTGCCGGTGCGGATCGCCACGTTGCCCAGCAGGAACGCCGCGGTCAGCAGCCCGGCGTGGCCGAAGTTCGAGAGCGCCAGTTCCGGCTTGCCGGCCTTGATCGCCTCGACCCACTCGTTCTTCTGGCCCTGGTCGTGCTTGTTGTTCTCCGGCATCGTTTCGGGTTTGGTGTTGCTCCCGGTCCTCGTCCCGGTGCTGAAGAACACGTTCGCGCCGTAGTCGTCCGGCGAGTACGCGAACCCCTTCGAGCCGACGAGGATGGAGCCGCTGTCCACCAGCTTGCCCTTCGACAGTTCGGTGGCCTTCTGGACCAGGGCCTCCGGCGGGAGCACCTTCTTGCCGCCCTTCGTGCCCTCGTACCAGTGCACGGTGACGGGCGGCAGATCCCCGCGCTTCGGGAACTCGATCGTGACGTGCGCGCTGCTGGGGCACGTCAGCGGGTTCACGTCGGCGGCCTCGGCCGACACCTTCACCGGGTGCGCGAGCTTCAGCCCCATGAACGCCATGTTCGCGGTGTGGCACGCCATGTCGCCGATGGCCCCGGTGCCGTAGGCCCAGTACCCGCGCCACGCGAACGGGTGGATGCCGCCGGCGTACTCGAAGTCCGGCGCGACGCCGAGGAACTCGTCCCAGTGGACGTTCTTGGGCACGGAGCCCTTCTTCGGCGGCTTCTCCGGGCTGATGTCGGGCGCCTGCTTCCAGTACTTGGCCGGGCGGTTCGTCCACACGTGGACCTCGGTCACGTCGCCGAGTTCGCCCTTCTGGAGCAGTTCGGCGGCCCGGCGCAGCCCGTTCGCGGCCGTGCCCTGGTTGCCCATCTGGGTGCAGACCTTGTTCTTCTTCGCCTCGGCCCGCATCAGGTGGGCCTCGTACACGTCGTGCGTGAGCGGCTTCTGGCAGTACACGTGCTTCCCGGCGCGCATCGCGAGGATGCTGATGACCGCGTGGTTGTGGTCCGGCGTGGACACGGTGACCGCGTCGATGTTCTTGAGCAGCGCGGTGTCGTCGAACAGCTTGCGGAAGTCCGTGAACGTCTTGGCCGACGCCCACTTCTTGACCTTCGGAGCGAGGTGCCCCTCGTCGACGTCGCACAGGGCGACCACGTCCATCAGGTTCGCGGCGTCGTCGATGTCGCTGGAGCCCTTCCCGCCGACGCCGATCCCGGCGACGCGGAGCTTCTCGTTGGCGCGGAACACGCGGGCGGCGGACACCGCCGGAGCGAAGTGGAAGTAACCAAGTGCAGCAGCGGACGCGGCGAGCGCCTCGCGCCGGTTGATCCGACGGGTCGTCATGTGAGGGTCTCCAACCAACCGTTGTGGGAAGCGAGCGTGGGAGAAGCTGTGGAGCAAACGCTCCGTGGGTGGCTTCGGAGGATGAGTCTAAGCCGGGTCGCGCCGGGGGGCAACGAGAAAGGCGTTAGAACAAAATCGCCCTCTGCACCGGTCGTGCCGGCCGGGGCGCACGCGCACGAATCACCGACGGGAACGGGAACTTGCGTCGAGATTCCGGGTTCTACGGGCCGCCGCTAGCCGGGTTATGGGTTAAGTTTGCGGGGTGCGGCGGTTGGGTGGGAGCTTGCCTTGACGGGTCCACACGACCGGCTATAATTCGCCAAGCATCAACGGATTGATGCACCGACCTTTATGGCTCAGAGGAGCCACGGCACCACTCGAGATCCCCACCCCAACCCACGGCGATTGACTTAGGCACACTCGCTCTCACTTGTTCCGCTGCGCCTCGTACATACTCGGAGGGGTACACAAAATACCCGAAACCGAGACCGGGCGAAAGACGAGAACTGTGAGACACAACGCCGGTTCGCCACGCTCCACCAGCACGGGGTTCCAGGGTTCACTCGACGTCCGCCAAGGCCGACCGACCGCTTTCAGTGAAAAAGTCAAAATGACAAGTGGCGAATGGACGACCTGATCGTTCTCCATTTTGAGCTTCTCATTTTCAGCTTTGCACGTTGAAAGGTGTCCCGTGCCGTCCGATCAGGTGGAGCTTACCAAACAGGTCAAAGCCGCCAGCGACATCGTCGCCGTGGTGGGTTCGTACATCAACATCATCCCGGCCGGCAAGATCTTCAAAGCCGTTTGCCCGTTCCACACCGACACCCGCCCGTCACTCGACATCGACCCCCAGCGCCAGCGGTACAAGTGCTGGGCGTGTGAGGCGCACGGGGACGTGTTTTCCTTCACGATGTTCCAGGAAAAGGTCGGGTTCAAGGAGGCCCGGGCTATACTCGCGGCGAAGGCCGGAATCAAGCTCGACGAGCAACAATCGCCGCAAGATTACCACCGCACCAAACTGCTCGAGGTGATGCGCTGGGCGCAGGCCAAGTACGCCTACCACTACCTCGAAGCCGACGAGGGCGCCGACGCCCGTAAGTACATGGGCGAGCGCAAGCTCGCCGGCAAAACCGTCCGTGACTTCGGGATCGGGTTCGCGCCGATCATCGGCGACTGGCTGGTGAAGCTCGCCCAGGCCGAGCGCGTTCCCGTGGACGTGCTCGTCGAAACGGGCCTGCTCGCGACCCGCGAGGGGAACCGCGGCTACTACGACCGGTTCCGTGACCGGGTGATGTTCCCGATCAAGGACGTGCGGGGCCAGGTGGTCGGGTTCGGCGGCCGGATCATGCCGAACAACCCGTTAGCCGCGCGCGGACCGAAGTACTACAACTCGGCAGAAACCCCGCTCTTCCACAAGAGCGAACTGCTCTACGGGCTGGACCTCGCGCGCCACGCCAACGCGGGCTACATCGCGGTGGTCGAGGGCTACACGGACGTCATGATGGCCCACCAGTGCGGCGTCCCGCAGGTGGTCGCCACGATGGGCACCGCGCTGAACCCCAAGCACGTCGCGCAGCTCCGCCGCTATGTTCCCAAAGTCGTCCTCCTGTATGATGCAGATGCGGGCGGGTACACCGGTGTCGATCGCGCGCTCGCCATGTTCGTCTCGCAGGACGTGGAACTCGCGGTCGCGACGCTCCCCGAGGGCCTCGACCCGTGCGACCTGTTGGTGCGCCCCAACGGGATCGACACGTTCAAAGAGGTACTGACATCGGCGGTGGATGCGTTAGATTTTAAACTGAACAAACTTCTGGAGCGGGACTCGTCCCCCTCTATTGAAACGAAACGGCGCATTACAGACGACATCCTCGGCATCATGGCGTCCGCCCCGCCGATCCCCGGGGCGGCGGCCCAGGTGAAGCGGGAACTGATTATCACGCGGCTCTCACAAAGACTCGGTTCAAAGCAAGAGACGCTCTGGGCGCGGTTCGGCGAACTGCGCAAGGAATACGAACAGAAGGAACGCGAGACCGAACAGAAGGAGCGCGAGCAGCGGGGCCGCGACGGGCGCCCGACGACCACGGTGCGACCGGACGCCGTTCTCCCGACGAACGAACGCCCCCGCGGGGGCGCCAAAGCCGGTCCCGCGGTCGCCGCCGAACGGCAACTGGTCGAACTATTGCTCAGCGACCCGACACTGGTCGCGGCCGCCGCCCCCAACGTGACCCCGGAGGAGATCACGCACAGCGGGCTGCGCCGCATCCTCACCGAACTGTTCACGGCGCAATCGGCCGGGATGGTGCCCGACCTGGAAGCGCTCCGCGAGCGGCTTAACGACCGCCCCGACCTGTTCGAGGCGGCCCAAACGCTCCAGTTCGTCGGCCAGCAGATGCAGGACCGCGAGCAGTGGCTGAGCCGGCTGCTCAAGCGATTTAGCGAAATGAAGGCGGAGGCCGAAGCGAAGAAGGCTAAGGAGCTGCTGACCGGGGCGAGCGACGCGGAGACGATCGAACTGCTCCGGCGCATCCAACAAACCCGGCAACCGAAGCGGCCCAAGACCGAAGAGGCCAAGGACGACGACGACCCGGAACACATGGCCACGCCCGCGGCGTAATCGCCGGGCCGCCGACGCGAGTCACCTGAGTTTCGCACCACGAGTTTTCAGAACCACCCGCCGCAGCAGCCATTGACGGCTCAACGCGGACGACCAGTGTGGGAGGGGTTCGGATGGACTGGAAGAACGACGAGGTCCTCAAGGCCCTGATCGAGAAGGGTAAACAGAGCGGTACCCTCACCTACGACGAGGTGAACACCGCGCTCTCGGCCGATGCCGAGCCCGAGCGCCTGACCGAAATCACCGAACTGCTCGACCAGCACGGCATCAGCCTGATCGACGCGGACGAGGACGCCGAGGACGCGCCGTCCGCGGTGGTCGAGGCCCTGATCTCCGACCCGGAATCGTCCGCGTTCGAGGACTCGGACGGCGACGGCCGGCACATCGACGACCCCGTCCGGATGTACCTCACCCAGATGGGCCAGATCGACCTGCTCGACCGCCGGCAGGAGGTCTCGCTCGCGATGAAGATCGAGCTCACGCGCCGCCGGTTCCGGCGCAAGGTGCTCGAGTGCGATTACGCGATGCGCCAGGTCGTCGAGACCCTCAAGCGGGTCCACAGCGGCGACCTGCCGTTCGACCGCACCATCAAGGTCTCCCAGACCGAGAACCTCGAAAAGGACAAGATCCTCGCGCGGATGCCGCACAACCTGCGGACCCTCGAACCGCTGATGGAAGGCAACGTCGAGGACTTCCAGCGCCTCGGCGACGACCGCACCCCGGGCACGGAGAAGGACGAGATCCGCGAGCGGCTCCGGTTGCGGCGCCGCAAGACAGTGACGCTCGTTGAGGAACTGTCGATCCGCACCCAAAAGGTGCAGCCGCTGATGAAGAAGCTGGAGCAGATCAGCCAGCGGATGGACGAACTCGAAGCGGAAATCGAAACGCTCAAGGGCAACCGCACGGCCAAGGAAGAGCGCGCGAACCTGGAGAAGGAGCTCCAGGACCTGATGCTCATCACGCTCGAAGAGCCGGCCAGCCTGCGCAAGCGGGTCGGCATCATGAAACAGCGGTTCACGGAGTACGAGCAGGCCAAGCGCGACCTGTCCGGCGGGAACCTGCGACTCGTGGTGAGCATCGCCAAGAAGTACCGCAACCGCGGGCTGTCCTTCCTCGACCTCATTCAAGAGGGCAACACCGGCCTCATGCGGGCGGTGGACAAGTACGAGCACCGGCGCGGGTTCAAGTTCAGCACCTACGCGACGTGGTGGATCCGGCAGGCGATCACGCGGGCGATCGCGGACCAGGCGCGGACGATCCGCATCCCGGTCCACATGATCGAGACCATGTCGAAGCTCCGCAACGTCTCGAAGCAACTGCTCCAGGCGCTCGGGCGCGAACCCACGATCGAAGAGACCGCGAAGGCCGCGAACATCTCCTACGAGGAGTGCAAGCGGGTACTCAAAATCAGCCGCCAGCCGATCAGCCTCGACCGGCCCGTGGGCGAGAGCGAGGACTCGTACTTCGGCGACTTCATTGAGGACAACTCGGTCGACAGTCCGGTGAACGCCGCGACCAACGAGATGCTGAAGGACAAGATCGAGGGCGTGCTGAAGACGCTCACCTACCGCGAGCGCGAGATCATCAAACTGCGCTACGGCCTGGGCGACGGGTACACGTACACGCTCGAAGAGGTCGGCCGCATCTTCAAGGTGACGCGCGAGCGCGTGCGCCAGATCGAGGCGAAGGCCGTCCGCAAGTTGCAGCACCCGGTCCGCAGCCGGCAACTCGAGGGGTTCCTCGACGGGCTGAAGAACAAGACGTGAGATCGTGCCCAGATGGGCGAACGGCCGGTGTGACCCGGTTGGTAGAGGTGCGGCGCTCGCGCGTCAAAACCCACCAGCCGGCTCACACCGGCCCTGTTATTTCGGGCGCCCCGCTCGTTAGCACACCGGCCGGTGACTGGTTGTTGCGCGTGTTGAGGGACGGTGAACCCCGCCCGCAAGGGCGGTGGGTGGAAGTACAAGGCGCGGCCACCAAAACCAGTGGGATCGAACGACCCACCGCCCTTGCGGGCGGGGTTCACCGAAGCGGCCCCGTGCTCGTCAGCCGCCCCGTTCCCGTTGGGCGTGCGCCTTTGATACAATGCCCGCAAAGGAGCCGCCATGTCGTCTGTTACTTCTGCGCTTCGCGAGTGCCACCGACTCCGAGTTCACCTCCGCAACCTGCAAGCCGAGATCGATCGCGGGCCGCGCGTGCTCCGGGCGCACCAGGACGACCTGGAGGTCGCGCGCCAGACCCACAAGGACCACCACGACTCCATCACGAAGCTCAAACTCAAACAGCGCGAAGACGAGGGCACCCTGAAGCAGACCGAGAACCGCCTCACGAAACTGGAAGACCAACTCAGCGGTATGGGCGTGCAGAAGGAGTACGACGCGAAGCAGTCCGAAATCACGCAAGCTAAGACGAAGAAGGGCGAACTGGAAGACACCATTCTCAGCACCATCATGGAACTCGAAGAGAAGACGGGCGCGATCCCAACCGTCGAGCAGGCGTGGGCACAAGCGCAAGCCGATTTCAAGCAGTTCCAGGTGGACGCGGCCGAGCGCCTGGAAGGAATGAAAGCAGATCAAGAAGTGTGCACGGCGGACCTCGCACGCACCGAAGCGACGCTCCCGCCGGACGTGAAGAAGACCTACGACAACATCGTGAAGACCAAGGGACCGGAGTCGTTCGCCGCGGCCAAGGCCCGCGTGTGCCAGGGGTGCCGGACGACCATGACCGAGGCCCAGTTCACCGCGCTGCGGGGCGGGGAGTTCCGCACCTGCAACAGTTGCGGGCGGATGCAGTACCCGGTGGAATGACGGTTTTTCGGTAACCCGACGCCCGGGCGCCTTCACACGAGCCACGCGGAGCACCAACCGTGACCAAGTGGGAGTACACCACGGCCCAGTTCATCACCCACGGATTGGGGAACGAGTCCGGCGCCGCCGGTCTCGAATTGGCCCTGAACCAGCTCGGCGCCGAGGGGTGGGAACTCGTTTCGTCCACGTTGTACCACAACGTCGAAGCCGAGCAGGACGTCGTGCTGCTCTACTTCAAGCGCCCCCTCCCCGTGTAGCCCTTTATTTCCGTTTCGAGATCGCCGTTACATCCTAACGAGCACACGCGGCCCGGGGTTGAAACCCCGGGCTATTCCCGGTGACCCCATTTGGGGTCACAAAGGCATTGCGCTCGTGCCGACAAAGGACGGCCTTGTCGGAGCGCGACGCACTCATTCGTTGTTTTCGGACCCCGAAGGGGTCACCGGGAATAGCCCGGGGTTTCAACCCCGGGTGTGAATCTGTGCCTCCCAAGAAGCGCGCGAACCTGTTCCCGTGGCCGGGGTCTTTTCCCGTGCCAACGGGGGACGGTCATGTCCGAGCGCGACGCACTACTGGCCGCCGTTCTCGCGGCCCCCGACGACGACCTCGCGCGGCTCGTGTTCGCGGACTGGCTGGAAGAAACCGCCCGGCCCGCAGCGATCGCGCGTGCGCGATTCATCCGGCTCCAGATCGAACTCGCGAACACCAGCCCCGACACCGCAACGTACCCCCAACACAACTTCGACCTCGCGGACGAAATCGATTCGCTCGCGGTACGGTGGATGCGATCCTGGCTGACCGAGTTCCCGCCCCAAGTGGCGCGCACCGTGTGGAGTCAGCGACTCGGCGCGGGTGCGTTCCGCCGCGGGTTCCTGGACGGCGTGCGCCTCTCGCCCAAAATGTTTCTCGCGACCGCTCCCGCACTATTCGCCGCGGCCCCGATCACCTCACTCCACTTGCACGGCGAGTACAGCGACGGGACAATGACCGCCCTCTTCACCAGCCCGCACCTCTACAAACTTCACTCGGTCCGACTATCGGGCGGCTGGTGCGGTGACCGCATCGCCCGATGGCTCGCGAAATGCCGGAACCTCGGCGCGGTCCGCGAACTCGACCTCTCCGGGTGCTGGCTATCGGACCACGGGGCGCTCGATCTGGCACGGTCCCCGGCCCTCGCCCGGCTCTCGGTCCTGCGGGTCTGCCGGAACCGACTGACCGGGTTCGGCGTCTACATGCTCGCGAGCGCCTCGACGCTGTCCCCGCTCGCCCGCTTCGATGCCGCCGAAAATCCCGGCGTGCGTGCGCCTCGTTGGTAGTCGCCGCCTCGAATCGTGTATGATTTGCTGTGTTGGATTGATGCGTGTGGCCTTTGGTTTGGTGGCACAGGCCTCTGGCCTGTGGAATCACTCACACAGGCCAGAGGCCTGTGCCACGAACAATAACACAAGCATTCAATACGGCACGATGCGCCCATGAACGATAGCGAGGCCCTCTTACGCACCATTGCGGCCGTACCGGACGAGGACACCCCGCGCCTCGTCTTCGCGGACTACCTCGATGAACTCGGGGGCGAAGCGAATTCCGCCCGCGCGCGGTTCATCCGGGTACAAATCGACCTGGCCCGCAATCCCGGTCGGAGCTGGTTCGCGAACGCGGACCGAATCGAAGAAACTGCCCGCCTCGCGGCCCGGTTCGCAGATTCATGGTTGAACGAACTGCCAAAATGGGCCGCGAGTGCGGCCCGAACTCGGCCCCTGGGGAGCGACGACTTCCCGCGCGGCTTTATGAGCACGTTCCACATCGATCCCGCCACGTTCACGCTCAAAGGGAACGAACTACTCGACGTCGCGCCGATTACGCGAATCGTCGCAGTCGCGCCTCTCAGTCGTGCCGATCTCACGGCACTTTTTGTGTCGCCGTTTCTGCTGCGTGTCCGCGAATTGCAACTGGCGCCGACCGACGGCGATTTGGCCGCGACGTTCATCAAGACTTCTCGGGTTCTGCACACGTGCGAGGAACTCGACCTGTCCATATGCGGCCTGACGGACGCCGGCGCAACCTCCCTAACCGAATCTCTCACCCTCACCAGACTCCGCGCACTGATCGCACGCGGGAACCGACTCACCGAAAGCGGGATCGCGAGCCTGTTGTCCGCGCCCAATTTACCGAATTTGCAGACTTTAGACGTTTATGGGGCGCCCGGCAGCCACCGGTGGGGGCGGCGACTGCGTGCGCGGTTCCCGCAGAAAACTGTACTTGTGTGACTCACCTTCACCCGACCGCGGGGCGAGCGTACTATTGCGGTATGCTCCGCGAATTGTCTGTCCAAAATCTCGCTCTGATCGAAGACGTGCGGGTCGAACTGCACTCGGGGTTCTGCGCCTGGACCGGTGAAACCGGCGCCGGGAAATCGCTGCTCCTCGGTGCCCTCGGTCTACTTTTAGGTGAGCGCGGCAGCGCGGAACTCATTCGCGCCGGCGCGGACGAGCTCCGCGTGACCGGCCGGTTCGAGCTGTCCCGCGCCGAACAGCGCGAGGCCGCCGCGGAACTGCTGCAAACGGAGTTCGAGGAAGACGACCTCATCCTGACGCGCCGACTGTCCCGGTCCGGCCGCAGTTCGGCCCTTGTGAACGACGTGCCCGTTGCGGTGTCCACGCTCCGGCGCATCGGCGAGATGCTCGTCGACGTTCACGGGCAGCGCGAGAGCTACTCGCTCCTCCAGCCCGCGTACCAGCTCGAACTGCTCGATGCGTTCGGCAAGCTCGTTGACGTCCGCAAAAAGTACGTCGAAAAAGCCGATCGCGTGCGCGAGTTGCGAGGGCAACTCAAGGATCTTTCGGACGCCAAACAAGCCCGACAACGGGAACTCACCCTCGTCCGCTTCGAGCGCGAAGATTTGGACAACGCGAAGCTCACCCCGAACGAACTTCCCTCGCTCGTCAAAGAGCGCGAGCGGCTCATTCACGCTCAGAGTCTCGCGAAGTTTACGAGTGGCGTCGCCGCGCGTCTCTCCGACGACGATGGCGCAGTGGCCGAAGTCCTCGGTCGGCTCCTCAAAGAGTCACTCAAGTGGTCGTCGTTCGACCCGAAGCTCGCGGAAGTAAGCCAGCGCCTCGACGCACTGCGCCCCGAAGTGGAAGACCTGGCCGACACCTGTCGCGACCTCGCCGAGCGCTTCGAGTCCGACCCGGACCGGCTCGAAGAGGTCGAAAAGCGCATCGCGCTCCTGAAGAAGCTCCAGGCCCGGTACGGCAAAACGCCGGACGAACTGATCGTCTACCGCGACACGCTCGACGCGAAGGAAACCGAACTCCAGAAGCAGGAAGACGACCTCTCCGGGATCGATGCGCGTCTGCGTGTCGCCTACACGGAGATGAAAGAAGTCGCGAACGTGCTGAGCCGAGGTCGCGCGAAAGTGGCGAAAAAGCTCGCCGCCGATTCTCAAAAGCACCTCGCCGACCTCGGGATGCCGAAAGCAAAACTCGATGCATCGATTGAACTGATCGCGCTCCCGGACGACCCGATGGCGGGCGACGTGCCCATTTCGGGCATCGACCAACTCGAGTTGATCCTCACCGCCAATCCCGGCGAACCCGCCCGCCCGCTGCGCAAGGTCGCTAGCGGCGGCGAATTGTCGCGCACCATGCTCGCGCTGAAGACCGTCCTCGCCGCACACGACCCGGTTCGCACGCTGGTCGTGTTCGATGAAATCGACGCGAACGTCGGCGGGCGCCTCGGCGACGTACTCGGCCAGAAGCTCTCGACGCTCGGCCAGTCGCACCAGGTGCTCTGCGTGACGCACTTACCGCAGGTCGCGAGTTACGCCACGTACCAGTGGACGATCCGCAAGGAATCCACGACGAAACGCACCGCCACGACCATCACGCAACTGACGTCGGACGAGTCCCGCGTCGAGGAACTCGCGATGATGCTTCGGGGCGAGTCGCGCTCCGAAACCACCCGCAAGGAAGCCGCCGAAATGCTAAAAGTGGCCCAAATGCAGCGTGCGGGCTGAAGATAAGAAATGAACCGCGGATAAACGCAGATCACGCGGGTCAAAGCCAAAGCAAATTGGCCACAAAAAGCACGCCGTCGATGACAGTTAAGGGCGCCGTGAAGGGTCGCGTCCGGGTCATTTAGTGTGTGGAAGTGACAGGTACTGGCGCCCACCTGCTCGTGGACACTCGCGATTCGCCAAGAGGCTTAGGCGAACCGCGAGTGTCCACGAGCGGGTGGAACTACACAACTGCGAGAACTCAACAGCCGTGAAGGTCGCGCCCAGTTTGTTGCGACAAACCCGCTAGAGCTGTTACTTTGCCGAGATGCAATACAGCGCGTCGACGCTGCGAATAAACAGCGCCCCGCTCGCGGCCGCGGGGCTCGCCCAGTAGGTGTCTCGACCGAGCTTGTTCACCCGCACCAAATCGAACTCACTGCCCGCCTTCAGAACGTGGGTCGCACCGGTTTCGTCCAAGCAGAAGACGTGCCCGTCGGCCGCCCACGGGGATGCCCAGAACGCCCCAGCGGACGGGATGCGTTCTTTCGTGTACGCCGCCTTCCCGGTCTTCGCGTCGAAGCAACTGATGGTGCCGCCGTTGCGATCGAGCGTGTACACGAACCCGTCGTACACGAGTGGGGACGAAGCGGCCGGCCACGCGCGCGACGCGGCCCAAGCAACACCCTCGCTCGACGTTTCGCCGGCCTTCGGGGTGATGTCACCCTTCGCACCGGCTTTCACTGCGAACAACGTCCCGGCGGTCCGGCCACCGCCGCCTCCACCCTTCGGGCCACCCGGACCGCCGCCACCACCCTGTCCCACGCCAACATACAGGCGTTCTGCGTCACCCGTGGGGGACGCAGAACTTTGCCCGCCGCCCACGTCGAGCGTCCACACCACCTTGCCGTCGACCGGGCTGTACCCGCGAATCGCCTGCGCGCCCGCGACGACGACGTCGGTGCGGTCCTTGGTCTTCCAAACAAAGGGGGTCGCCCACCCGGATTTCTCGCGCCGCTCCACCTTCCACACTTCTTTCCCCGTCTTCGTGTCGAACGCGGCCAGGAAGGACTTCTCTTCGTTGTCGCACTGGATGATGAGCTTGTCGGCCGCCAGCACCGGGGAACTCGCGGTGCCCCACCCGGCTTGCATCGCGTGGGTGCCGAGATCCTTCTTCCACAGTTCTTTGCCGCTGAGATCGTAGCAGAACAGGCCCGTCATGCCGAAGTACGCGAACACGCGCTCGCCGTCGCTGACCGGCGTTTCGGTCGCGTAGGTGTTGCTCCCGTGCGTGGGGATCGTCGGCCGCGCCTCTTTGACGACCTTCTCCCACACGGTCTTCCCGGTGGCGCGTTCGAGGCACACGAGCTTGAACTGGTACGTGGCCTTTGGTGCCCCAGCGCCGCCTCCTCCACCCCCTCCGCCACCACCACCTTTTCCGCCACCGAACCCGCCCCCGGACTTCGGCTTCGGCTGCCCCTCCGAGAACGCGGTGGTGACGAACACCTTGTCGCCGATCACGATCGGGCACGACCACGCGACGCCCGCCACGGCAACCTTCCAACGCACGTTCTTCTCAGCCGACCACTCCGCTGGCGGTTTGGCATCGGTTACGACTCCGGTTCCCGTCGGCCCGCGGAATTGCGGCCAGTCTTCGGCCTGACTACTGGTGGCAGCGAGCGGAACCAAGACGAGTAGCGCGAGTAGCGGTCGGAATCGGCGCATCGAAACCTCGTGTTCTGAGCAAAACGGCACTCATTAAACCCGCAAATGGTTTAGCCGGGGACATGAAATTGCGATGAGTGGAGCCACGTTACAACCGAGATGTGCGGAGCGGCCCCTTCGTCGCGTCAGGGGCGATGTTTCGGGGCGAGTCGCGTTCCGAACCTGCTCGTAAGGAGCCCGCTGAAACGAGACTAAAAAGTGGTGCGAATGCAGCGTGCGGGGTGAAGGGAAGGTAAAAATGAGCCGCGGATCGTGTTTTCGATCTCCAAGGATTGAAATTCGTTGTCAGACACCGGCTGTGGAAAAGCGGAACCGGACCGTGAGATGAAGGGCAGCGCGAAACGCTGCTGTGACGGAAAGAGACGGGCGCCGCTGGCGGACCGGGCCGAAAACCCGGAACCGCGCGACGGCGCCCGTGTGCGTACCACCCGCGAGTTACTGGCGCGGGGGCAATTTCTCCAAGAACAGTTTCCCGCCCGCGGTCTTGTACGCGGCCAGGAGCGGCGGGTTGGCGTTGAGGAACTCGAAGTACCGGTTCTGGACCTCCGGCTGCCACTCGGTCACGGGGAACTGCTTTTCAATGTCCGCGAACCGCTTGCCCACGTCGTCGTAGGTCTTCTGGAGCTTGGCCGGTAGATCCTTGAGGATCTGCTGGTTCGCGGTCACCGTGCAGCGCTGGACCTCGAAGAACGAGTCCGCGAAGGCGTTGCGGAACTGTGCCATTTGCTCGTTCGTCGCGTCCTTGGGCGGGTTGGCCAGCCGGTTGCGCTGCATCCCGACCTGGGTCGCCCACTCGCGCACGGCCAGCCCCCATTCGGCGTTCGCCCTCTTCGGGTCGGCTTCGGCCGCGCCCTTGGCCTCGTGCAGTTCGGCCAGCGCCTTGCGGAAGTAGAGCCGCCCCGCGCCCCACCCGGGCTTGTCGGGGGTGCCGATCACCCCCTTGAGCAGCGCCTCGGCCTCCGCGAACTGTTTCAGTTCGATTTGTGCTTTCACAATGGAGTGTTGCGCGAACGCATGGTCGCGGACCTGGTTGAGCACCTTTCCGCGGTCCGCTTCCGGGAACTCTTCGGGCTTCTTCTTGTCCCAGTCGGCGTAAGTCGGGGCGGGCACCTTCTTGAGGGTCTCGAGCGCCTCGGCGTTCTTGCCGATGGTCTGGAGCGTCTGCCCGATGAACAGGAGCGACGGCACGGGGAGCGCCTTCGCGGTGCGGATCTTGTCGAGCAGCACGCCGAGGCCCGCGGCGAGGTTCTTGGCTTCCTCGGTCTTCCCCTCCTTTTGCCGAGCGACCATCAGGGCCGCGAGCTCGCGCCCGACCGGTTCGAGGAGCGGGAGGCTCTCGTCCACCGACCCGCCGGCCCGCACCATGAGGTCGAGCAGTGCGGCGGCTTCGGGGGCCTTCCCCCGGCGCACCTGCACGCGGAACGCGGCCAGGATCACGTCCACGCGGTTCTTGTCGATGTTCGCCGCGAGCTGGGCGATCCGGGCCTTCGACCGGGCTTCCGGTTCCGGGCTGCTGGCGCCCGCGGCCCACGACTTCATTTCCTCGGTGAACAGCGGCCCGGCGGTCTGTACTTGGCTGAGTACGGGCTGAATCAGTGCCAGCGCGGCGTCGAACTTGTTGTCGGCCGTCAGTGCCCGGGCGCGGAGGTACAGGGCGCGCGTGTAGGTGTCGAGCGCCAGGAGGTTCAGTTCCTGGCCGTCCGTGTTGAGTTTCTTCTCGTTGGTGACCAGGCAATCGAACGTGGGCACCTCGGCGAGGATCTTCCCCGCGAGGTCGAACGCCTGGTTGAACCCGGGGCTCGCGCGCTCCGCTTCCGGGTCGGCGCGCTCCTGGGCGAGCATCATCGACGCGAGCCGGCACCGGGCCGACAGGTAGCCGCGCACCTCGTCGGGCGCGGCGACGGACGCGGGCGCGGGGACTTTCGCCAGGTCGCCGGTGGCCCGGCGGTACAGGCGCGCTTTGTCCTCCTTGGGCAGGGGCGAATCGAGCGGCGCGACGAGCTGCGAGGCGACGAACCCCTCGAGTAACCGCGCGTTGGTGAGTTGCGCGTAGCTCGGGCGCACCTTTACCAGAACGTCGAACGCCTCCGCGTACTTTTTCTCGTCGGTCAGGAGCCCGGCGAGCTGGTGGCGCGCGGAATCGGTCGCGGCGTCGTTGGGGTACTTTTCGTCGAGGAACCGGGCCAGTGCGACGGCCCGGTCGCGGTCCGACTGGCGCGCGGCGGCGAGCGCGTCGCGCTCCTCGGTCTTGATGGCCCGGCTCGCGGAGACGTACCCGTTGAGCCCGAGGAGCCCCGCGGTGGCCGCCTTCCCGCCGGTGGTCTTGACCGTGCGGGCCACGAAGTCGCCGAGCACCGCGGCCTGGTAGAACTGCTCGTTCCGCTGGTAGAAGTAGATCAGCCGCAGGTACACGTCGGCGACGTCGGCGGGGCTGTCCTGTGGGGTGACCAACTCGCGTGCGCGCTCGAGCAGCGCGATGACGCGCTGGCGCGCGGCCCGGGTTTCGGCCCGGGCCTCTTCGACCTTCTTCGGGTCCGCTTGGGCGCCGGCGCCGAGTTTCGCCTCCTTCGCTTCCGCCGAAACCAGGTTGCTCATCTGGATGAGCGAGGCCATCTGCGCCTTCTCGAACGACTCGTAGCTGAGCGGGTTCTGGTCCGCGGTGCCGAGCAGCTTGCGCACGACGGCCGTGCGGTAGCGCGCGGCGCGGGCGGTGTACTCGTTGTCGGTCTGGGCCAGCGCGCGGTAGAGCCGCTCGGCCTCTTCCAACTGCTTGCGGGCCGTGGCGCCGATCGCGAGGACCGCCGGCGGTTTGGGCGCCGGGGTCGCGACGTCGGCCTGGAAGTGGAGCGAGCGCGCCAGGTAGTAGCGGACCGCGAACACCTCGGGCGTGGGCTTGCGCGCGGCGCCGTACTGGGTCAGCCACCGGCGCATCTCGTTCTCGCTGGCGGTGATCTTCGCCTGTACGCGCTCGCCGAGCGCGACCCGCGCGTTGCGGCGGAGCTGGAAGAACCGGGCGAGCCGCTGGCCGTCTTCGGCCTCGGGCCCGGTCGCGCGGAGGATCTCCGCGACCTTGCCGGTCGCGGCCGCGAGATCGCCCTGTTCGTAGGTGACTTCCGCGACCCAGGCGCGGGCGACCCAGACGGTCCGGTTCGTCGGCTGGCCCTTGTCCAGTTTGGCGAAACTGTTCCGCGCCTGTTCGAGGAACTTGTTCCGCTGCTCCTTTTGGGTGGCGTCCAGGATCTCCTCGGGCACGAACGTTTCGGCGATGCTGAACTGGTTGATGCCGCTGGCCAGTTCCGCCTCGAACGCCTCGGTTTCCAGCGCCTTTCGGGCACCGGGGGCGAGTGCCGGGTCGTCCAGGCGGGCCCGCAACTTGGCCGACGCGCTCGCGAACCGGCCGGCCGCGAGCTGGAACAGCGGGCGCGCCTTCTCGGCCTCTTTCGCCTGCTTGTGCTGGGCCTGTTCGCGGGCCTGGCGCTCCTCCGCGTCGTCACCCGGCGGGGGGATGTCCATTCTCCGCGCCCGGCTCAGAACCTCTTTCGCGTCGAGCGACGTGAGCTTGGCGACGGAGAGCAGCCCCTCGACCGCACGCGGGTGGTTCGGGTAGTTCTGCACGAAGGCGTTCAGCCCCTCTTTCGCCTCCGCGATCATGCCCAGGCGCGTGCCCTCGTCCGGCTCGTACTCGGATATTTCGAGCAGGCACTTCGCGCGCTCCAGCAGGAGCGCGGCCTTGTCGGTATCGGAGAGCGGCTTCCCATCGAGTTCCTTGAGGTACTCCATCGCGAGATCGTTTTGCCCGCTCTCGCGCAGCCCGCGCACCAGTTCGAGCGGGGAGGGCGGTTGGGCCGCGCCCGGCGCCGCGCACAGCCCCGCGAGCGCAACGGCCCAGAGCCACGGGTTTAAGGATCGTCCGCGAAACAACATAACCGTTCCCCGTTCACCAGATGCGAGTACCAACACCCACGAGGGCTACCGGTTCGGACGGGCGGGCGGCCGGTTTAGTTCCCCCGGATGAATTCTGGTCGGTGCGCGTGCCGTTCGCAAGTACCTCGTGTGCCGCAAGTAGCGCGTGCGGGGATAAAAAACACAGAACCCGCTGTGGTCGACCACAGCGGGTTCCGATTTCGACCTCAAACTTGGCGCCGGTGCGCTACTTCTTCTTCACGAACTTGTTAATTTGGTAGCTCTTGCCGGGGCCGTCGAGCCACTTGACGAACGCTTCTTTGGTCTTGTCGGTGAAGTCCTCGCCGGGCTTCACCATTGGGTACTTCCAGCCGTCCTGGTCGTCATTCAGCCCGAGCATGCCGAACGCCTGGTAGAAGTTGATCGCGTCTTTCGCGTTCGGGTCGGGCTTCCAGTTGCCCGCGGCGATGACCTTCAGAACGAGTTGGCTCTCTTCCGTGGGAACCTTCGCATCTTCGACCTCGCCCCCACCCTCCGGGTACGCGCGGTACTTGTTGACGAGCACGTGCGCGGCGAAGGCCCGGTCGTCGGCCTTCTCGCTCTTGAGCGCCTTCACCGGGTCGGCGAGGACCGCGAGCCCCTTCTTGACCTGCTCCACTTGCACTTTGTAATCCTCGGCCTTGGCGTCGGTGGGGGGCATCATCGGGCTGATGGTGTAGAAGTCGCCCGAGTGGTGCTTGGTGAGGTAGAACAGCCCCTCTTGTCCCTCGGTGAGATTGATCGGCAGCAGCCCTCCGCGAATGGGGCGGCCCGGCGGGGCGCCAGCCGCGGCCGGCGCTGCTGGCGGGGGCGGCAGGAACCCGACCTTGATGTGCGTCACGTTCGCGGCCCCGGCGAGGCCGGTTTCGATCTTGATGACGCCGATCTTGTACGACAGTTTGTCGGGAGCGCCCGGAACCGGTGTCGCGCTGACGAGCTCTTTCTCGATCGCGGACACCTTACCGATCACGACCGCGTCGGCGCGAACGAGCTTCTCGGTTGCCGTGAAGTTCCGGGCGATGCGCTTGGCCTCGACCGGCGCGACCAACACGAGCGCGGCCACCGCCGCAACGAGCAACTTGCGAGTCATGGGAACCTTTCGAGTAACACCTAGCTGTGCAGGTGAATGGTTTTTGTAGCCGGCCTCTGTGAGGCCGGGGAGCCACTACCAAGGGGCGCCCGGCCTCACAGAGGCCGGCTACAGCCAGAAATCAAGGTGTTTTTGGTTTGGTGGCACAGACCTCTGGCCTGTGGATGCGCTCGCACAGGCCAGAGGCCTGTGCCACCAAACCAAAGACAAGTCGTCTGTCCGTAAACTCGCACGAATCACTTCTTGGGTACGATCTTCTTGATCCGGTAGTCCTTGCCCGCGCCGTCGAGCCACTTGGCGAACGCCTCACGGGTTTGCTCGACGAACTCCTGGCCGGCTTGCGGCTCGGGTTGTTTCCAGCCGTCGGCCTCTTCCAGTCCGAGCATCGAAAACGCGCTGAACCCGTTGAACGCTTGTGACGCGATCTCGGACTTCCACTTCCCCTCGGTGAGCGCCTTGAGCAGCGGGCGACTCTCCTCGGCGGTGAGCGGGACTTGTTCGATTTCGCCGCGCGTGCCTTCGGGTACGGACCGGAGATTGTAGACGATCGCGACTGCCGCGTTGTAGCGGTCCTCGGCCTTTTCTGACTTCATCGCCTTGGCCGGGTCCGCGATGGCCGCGAGTGCCTTCTTCACGCTCTCGACCTGGGCCTTGTAGTCACCGGCCTTCGATTCGACCGGCGGCGTCAGGTACGGGATCGAGTAGAACCCGTTATCCGAGTGCTTGGTGACGAAGAACAGCCACTCCTGGCCCTCTTTCAGTTCCGGGTTGTCCGGTCCGCGCCGCAACTCGGCCGTGGGGGTCACGAACCCGATCTTGATGTGCGTGAGGTTCTCCGCGCCCGCGAGACCGGTTTCGACCTTCACGACCGCAATCTTGTGCGCGACCTTGTTCGTGCTTCCGGGGTACAGCGGCGCGTCGACCGTTTCCTTTTCGATCGACGTCACCTTGCCGACGACCACGACCGGCGAGCGGAGCGCGCGCTGGACCGGGGACGCGATCGGGGCGACCCGATCGGCACGAGCGGGAGCAACGAGTGCGAACACTGCGAACGCGACGAGCGCGGCGCGGGGCATGGTGGCACCGTGGTAGTGAGTGGCGGTAGTAATCGAGTTCAAGGAGCGAGGCCGGGAAACGGAACCAATCGGGTGCCCGCTTCTCGACCCCTGGTTGTCTTCATCCGATCGTTACTTTTCCTTCGGCACGACCTTCTTGATCTGGTAGCCCTTGCCCGGGCCGTCGAGCCACTTGACGAACGCTTCCTTCGTGATGGCGCCGAAATCGACCGGCGGTTGGCCCGGTTGCGGTTGAGGGAACTCCAGATCTTTCCAGCCGTCCTTGTCGGTGAGCCCGAGCTGGTAGAAGGCGTTGAGCGCGTTCGGGGTGAACACGGCGCCGGGGCGCGGCATGCTCGTCCACTTGCCCTCGGCGAGCCCCTTGAGGATGAGCTTGCTCTCGTCGGCCGGGATCGCGACCTCGTTGACCTCGCCGCCGGTGAGCGGGTAGGCGCGGTACTTGGTCACCATAATCATGGCGGTTTCGGTCCGCACGTCGGCCTTGTCGCTCTTGAGCCCCTTCATCGGATCGGCGAGCACGGCCGTGGCCTTCTTCACTTCTTCGAGCGACTTCTTGCCGGCGTCGGTGGTGATGTCCACCGGGTGGTACAGGCCGGGCATGACGTAGAACTCGGCGGTCGGGTGCTTCGTGAGGAAGAACACCATCTGCTGGCCTTCCTTCAGTTCCGGCGCCTGGAACCCGGGGCGCACTACCGCGGGGCGGAGGCGCCCGGGTTGCGGGGCGTTCGGCTCGGCCTTGGCGGGCGGGATGAAGCCGATTTTGACGTGCGTGATGTTGTTCGCGCCCACGAGCGCGCTGTCGATCTTCACCACCGCAACCTTGTACGCGACCTTGTCGTTCGCGCCCGCGTAGGGCGACGCGGCATCAACGGTGTCCTTTTCGATGGCGGTGATTTTGCCGGTCACGACGACCGGGGCCGTGACCGCCATTTGTGCGGGCGGCGGCGGGGCTGCGATCCGAAGGGCGAAGGCCGAACTCGTTGAAACCGCGAATACGAGAGCGGCGATGACCGCCGTCATCAGGTACCGACGCATGCGAGATCGCTCCAAGGAAATGGTGAAAGGCGACGCGAGTGGTCCGGTTTAGTCAAGACGAGGCGTCTTAACAAATAGTTGTGTGGCGTGCGAAATTTCTTACCGCGTTAGACGCGGAGCGAGTTACACGGTCGAAAAATGTGACTCCGCCCATTGCGGCGGAGGAATGATAGGCTTACGTTAATACTAAGATCGAACTCCGTGTGGGTCCGATCTCCCGGCCGCCCGGTGGTGTCCCCGCACCTCCGGGCGGTATTTTTGGGCGATTGGGGCGCCGAACTGCGCCGATCGTTTGCCTAATCCGCGCCCGGCCCGGTCATCTTCTCGGGGCGCACGATCTGGTCGAACTTCTCCGCGGTGAGGGTACCGCTCCCGTCCTTGAGCGGCGGCGCGAGGTTGATCGCCTCTTCGCGGAGCGTGGTACCGTTGTGGTGCGCGGTCTTCGCGATCTTCGCGGCGGCGTCGTAGCCGATGTGCCGGTTCAGCGCGGTGACCAGCATCAGCGAGTTGTTGAGGTACGCCGCGATCTGTTTGCGGTTCGCGTCGATGCCCTTGCGCGTCTTCCCGCCGCTCTTCGGCTTGAGCTTCGACTGGTCCACTTCCACCATGCCGCTGTCCTTGCCGACGCCGTACTCGAGCGCCTCGTAGTCGGTCTCGGGCATGTCGGCCGCGCAGTGCTCGCGGAAGCTGCGGCACGCATCGGTGAGGAGCCGGACGGAGTGCAGGAAGTTGTGGATCAGCACCGGCTTGAACACGTTCAGCTCGAAGTTGCCCTGCGACGCCGCGAGGCCCACCGCGACGTCGTTCGCGATCACCTGCACGCACACCATCGTCATCGCTTCGGACTGCGTCGGGTTCACCTTGCCGGGCATGATCGACGAGCCGGGCTCGTTCTCGGGGATCGTGAGTTCGCCCAGCCCGCACCGGGGGCCGCTCGCGAGCCAGCGCACGTCGTTGGCGATCTTCATGAGGCCCGTGGCGAGCGCCTTGAGCGCCCCGCTCGCGAACGCCAGCGGCTCGTGCCCCGCGAGCGCCTGGAACTTGTTCGGCGCGGTGACGAACGGCTGGCCGGTGAGGTCCGCGATCTGCTTCGCCACCTTGACCGCGAACTCCGGGTGGGCGTTCAGGCCTGTGCCCACGGCCGTGCCGCCGAGCGCGAGTTCGTACAGCATCGGCAGCGTCGCTTTGAGCGCGGTGATGCCGTAATCGAGCTGCGCGACGTAGCCGCCGAACTCCTGGCCGAGCGTGAGTGGCACCGCGTCCATCAGGTGCGTGCGTCCGATCTTCACGATGTCCGCGAACTCTTTGGCTTTCGCGGCGAACGTGTCGCGCAGCGCGGCGACGCTGGGAACCAGTTGGTGAACGATCTCTTCTGCGGCGGCGATGTGCATCGCGGTCGGGAACGTGTCGTTGGACGACTGTGACATGTTCACGTCGTCGTTCGGGTGAACCGGCTTCTTCGAGCCCATCGTACCGCCGGCGATCTGGATCGCGCGGTTCGAGATGACCTCGTTCACGTTCATGTTGGTCTGTGTGCCGCTCCCGGTCTGCCACACACGGAGCGGGAAGTGGTCGTCCAGGTGCCCGGCGATGACCTCGTCCGCGGCCTTGCACACGAGATCGCACGTGGCCGCGGGCATCAGCCCGAGCGCCTTGTTGGTGAGCGCCGCGGCCTTCTTGAGCGTACCGAACGCGCGGATGACGGCGCGGGGCATCGTGTCCGCGCCGATCGCGAAGTGCGTGAGCGACCGGGCCGTCTGCGCGCCGTAGTAGCGGTCCGCCGGCACGCGGATCGGCCCCATGCTGTCGGTTTCTGTGCGGTATTCGGGCATCGGTAGACCGTTCCTGCGATGGAGAGGGGAGGGAAGTGCGGGTATTGTAGAAAGCGGACAACCGTGCTACCCGCGCTCAAGGTGCCGTGATGCCCGACTGGTTGGTGCAAATTCTCATCCAGTACCCGATCGTGATCGTGATCGGGTTCGTCGCCTGGTATGCTTACGGAGAGCTGAAAGCGGCCCATGTGGGTCGGCTCCAGCGCGAAGAAGCGAACCACGCGACCTCCGTGGAGGCTCAGAAAGAGTTCCAACGGAAACTGGTTGAGGCCAAGGACGCGGAGATCGCTCGACTGAAGGACGAACTCCGGAAGGAGATCGAGAAGTTGACGAAGAAGGTGGACGAATTGAATAAGAGGTTGGGCGCATGAACTTCTACGAACTTCTGATCCCGCAGCTCCTCGCGGGCGCGGTGATTATCGTGATCGCCCTCCGCGCCGTTCATCAGTCGCGCCTTGAGAGCGAGGCACACGAACAGCGCATTGCCAAGAAACACGTGGTTCACGAGCAGTACGCGGCACAGGTTCAAGAGGCGCTCGCGCACCCAGAACTGCCAGCGAGTACCTTCATTACTGAATGGGCCAGGCTGCCGGTCCTTCGCGTAACTCTGGACCTCGCGGACCCGAACGCGCTGGCCGATGTGGGGCGCATGGCCCAAGACGCGGGGCCGTTAATTACGGGATTGAGTGACTATGAGGTCAAGATTGGTGGCCGCGGGTTGACGTTCACCGAAATGAAGGTCGCGCCTGGTCAAGTGATTCTGACACTGACGCCCAAGAACGCGGCCGGAGCAACGGAACGTGTAGCCCGCGTGGCCGATGCTCTGAATGCGACCTTCGGAGCCATCACGCCGATTCACGAACCCGCTTTGAATCTCGGGAGCTTGCCCGGTGACGTGGCCGGGGCGCGTGCCGCCGCACTCGCTGCGTGAGGCGGTCCGCAAAACACGTTCACTCTTCGGCCACGAACGGCTTCATGTCGTTGGGGGTGAGCGGGTGCTCGAAGTGCGCGCCGATGAAGAAGTCGCCCGTGTCGAGCGGCTTGACGTGAACGATCTTCATCGAAACGCGCAGCATCGCGTCGCTGACCATCGATTCCAGGTACCCGGCGAGTAGAGTTCCGG
>HG799469.1:149303-171108 GCA_000531095.1 Gemmata massiliana
TTCTTCATCGAAACGCGCAGCATCGCGTCGCTGACCATCGATTCCAGGTACCCGGCGAGTAGAGTTCCGGCCGGTTGCGGGGCGTTCAGCAACATGCTGATGCCCGACTGCGAGATGTTCCAGATGAGCGCCAGGGCCGACGGTCCGCCGTCGGGGGAATCGAGGCGGCACACGGTTCCCATCGCGGGCTGCCGGCGCGGGGCGACGCGGCGTTCACTGGAGGGGGCGGGGACTGCGGCGGGAGTGGGCGCGCTACTCATTGTGACCCTCATGGTGATAACCCCCATTATTCCGTCGCGCCGGGCCGCGGTCTAGTGTTGATTATGCCGCCTTGCGCACTTCTGTGGGCGAGCCTTGCAGAATTGCTTCCAGGAACGAAAACAATTCTTGCTCGAACCGGTCTTTGCGAAACAGAACGGCCTGGCGCCGGGCCGCACGCGGATCGAAGCGGTCGAGGGCACGCTCAAAGCGCTCGATCGCTTCGCACACCGCGTCGACCGTTTGCTCCGCAAAAAACGCGCCCGTCGGCTCGCTCGCTTCGCCCAGCGGTCGCACCGTTTCTGCCAATCCACCTCGACCAAATCCGATGACCGGGCACCCGCACGCCTGCGCTTCGAGCGGAACGATGCCGAAATCCTCTTCGCCGGGGAACAGCAGCGCCTTCGCGCGGCGCAGGTGATCGCGGATCACCTCGTCGGGCTGCCAGCCCAGGAAACTCACGTTCGGCCCCGCGCTCGTCTTCAATTTGGTCGCGTGTTGCCCACTGCCGATCACGATGAGCTGCTTGCCGAGACGCGCACAAGCGTCGATCGCGAGATCGAACCGCTTGTAGGGCGCGAGCGCGGACACCACGAGGTAAAAGTCCTCGCGCGGTTCGCCCGACGGCGTGTAGAAGTCCGTGTCCACGGGCGGGTAAATCACCGCCGCGTCGCGGTCGTAACAGTCGCGGATGCGGTCGCGTACCGTGTTGCTGATCGCAACGAAATGCGTCACCCGGCTCGCGGTGCGGCGGTCCCATTCGCGAATGCGCCCGAGGAGTGTATCGATGGCCCGCGCCTTCAGTTTGCCCACAAAGCCGGTTTCTCGGAAATACGCCTCCTGCATGTGCCAGGCGTACCGCATCGGGGTGAAACAGTAACAGACGTGCGGGACGCCCTTCGGCGGCCGGGCCGACTTCGCCACCGCGTGGCTCAGGCTGACGACGAGGTCCGCGTCGGTCACGGTCCACCCCGCGGCGAACGGCATTACCGGTAGGAGGTAGCGGTAGTATTTCTCGACACGCGGCAGCGCGTTGAGGAAACTGGGGTGAACGCGGGTGCCCTCGATCGCGGGCGGCACGCTCCCGCGCTTGTGGAGCAGGGTGAACAGTTTCGCGTCGGGCCATCGGCGGCACAGCGGTTCGAGGCACTTTTCGCCGCCCCGCGTGCCGGTGAGCCAGTCGTGTACCAAAACCACTCGTTCGCGTTGCGGGGCGTCCATGCGCGGCCTCGATGTCCTTGCCCGTCCGGGCGGCCGTTTGAAAGATTCAAGGGCCGTAGAGTGTAGCGTGAGGTGCGGACCGGCGAAAGGCGGGCTGGCGCGCCCGGTTCGCGGGGCCGAAACCGCATTGCGGGCTCGTTCCGTTGGACGGAACCGGTGATGCGGGCGCGGGTTGTGTGTTTTGGCGGAAAACGCCGAATCGCCTCTCCCGCGTTGCACGGCGTGTGGTAGCGTTGTAAGTTGAAGGCAGTCCGTTGCGGGATTTGGGGCGGTTTTCCGATCCCAACGGGCGCGTGCGGGGCGGCGGAAGGGTCCGACCGGCACTTGTCTGGGAGGCGTCTGATGGCTTTCACACTGAACATCGGTAAGTGCAGCTTGCTGGGCAACTACCGTGAGAACAACGAAGACTCCATCGACGTCAAGATTTTCCCGGATCTGACGGTCAATATCGTGGCCGACGGTATGGGCGGGCAGGCCGCGGGCGAGATCGCGAGCCGCAAGGCCGTGGACATCATCCCGCGCGAGCTGCGCAAAAACCTCACCCCGCACTTGAACGTTGAGGGGGTGAAGACCACGATGCGCCGGGCCATCGTCCAGGCCAACGAAGAAATCATGGCGATGGGTGCCCTCGACAAAGACATGAAGAACATGGGCACGACGGTGGTGATGGCGGTGTGGCGGAAGGGCGGGGAGATGTTCGTCGCGGGGGTCGGGGACAGCCGGTGCTACCTGATCCGCAACAAACGCATCTCACAACTCACGGTCGACCACTCCCTCGCGCAAGCCCTCGTGGAAGCCAAAACGATCAGCCCGGCCGAAGCGAAGGACCACCGGTTCCGCAACGTGCTCTGGAAGTACCTCGGCAGCAAAGAAGTGGGCGAAGGACCGGAAGTGGCGGTCGTGCAGCTTCAAGCTAACGACCGGTTCCTGCTCTGCACCGACGGTCTCACCGGGGTCGTTACCGACGATGATCTCGCGGAATTCGTTTCCTCCGCCACCGACATGCAGCAGTGCGCGGAAGGGCTCGGTCAACTCGCGCTCGACCAGAACTCGCGCGACAACGTGTCCTGCGTCGTGATCGAAGTCGTCGAAGGCTAATGCTGTTGTTCGGGCGAACGGCCGGTGTAAGCCGGCCGGTGTTGCCACTCACCTCAAATCAGTCCAGTCCCACGAAGTCCGAACGCGCGGGTCGTCACGAGTACCAGCACGGCCACCACGATCATCAGCAGCGAGACCGCAAGCGCGGCTTCTAGGTTCCCGACGCTCAGTTCCAGAAACACGCTCGTCGAAAGCACCTCTGTCCGCATCCGCGTCGCGCCGCAGAAAATGAGAATCGGTCCGAACTCGCCGAGCGCCCGCGCCCATGCGAGCGTGAACGCCGTTAGCACGCCGCGCCGGGCCGCGGGGAGCGTCACGCGCCAGAACGCCTGTGCGCGACTGCACCCCAGTGTCAGCGCGATGTCTTCGGCACGCGGATCGATCTGGTCGAACGTCACGCGCATGGTTCGCACAGCAAACGCACCCGATACCGCGAACTGCGCCAGTACGACCCCCGCGACGGCGTAGGTCACCGGCATGACGGTGCGCTGGAACCAGGCGCCGGGGGGCGTTTGGAACAGGATGAGCAAGCTCAACCCCACCACGAGCGGCGGAAGCAGAATCGGCACGTCGAGCAAAAGGTCGACGACCCCGCGCCCCACGAACCGCGTGCGCGAGAGCAGGTACCCGAGCGGCACCGCGACCCATACGGAGAGGATCGCAGCCGCCGAACTGCTGAGCAAACTGAGCCACACCGCGGCGCGGATTTGCGGCGATTCGAGCGCCCGCCCGACCGCGCCGACCGAGGTGTACGCGAAGTCGGCGACGAGCATGGCGACGATGAGTCCCACGTACAACGCACCGAGCAACCCGAATGCCACGTAGAACGGGAGATCGGACCGGGGGCTTCGTGGGAGCGCCTGCGTACTCATGGGCCGGTTCCCCCGTGGGGCGCAACGGCTTCGTGCAGTGCGGACATGATGCCGCCCGCCTTGTCGTCCACGTTGAACCCGGCCTCGCGGAACCGTATCAGCCCGTGATTCGGGTCGGTGATGTAGCGGGCGAACTTCCGCGCCGCGGGCGGATCGCTCGACTGGTTCAGCAGCGCCAACTCGACTTTTCCCGTCACTCCCTTCAATTCCGGGAGCATGAGAACCGCTTGTTCTCGGTACGAGGGGGCGCTTGCGACCACGTCCCACACGATCGCCGCGTCCGCGCTGCCCACTTTGGAAGCGTTCGCGGCTTCGGTGACGGTCCCGGTGTCAACGACACGCGGTTCCAGCGCGAGCCACTTGCGAGTAGAAACGAGGTGCTCGCGCGCGAGCTTGCCGACCGCGGCGCCGGGGTTGGGCACGGCTACTTTTACGCCGTTGCGTAGGAGATCCGACCACGTTTGGAGGTGTTTGGGGTTGTTCTTCGCGAGAAGTACGACAGCGCGGACGGTCGCAATGGGTACGGACTCCGCGACCAACCCGAGGTCGCGCGCCTGGCGGACGTAGCTGTCGTCGGCGGGGAGGAACAAGTCCGCCGGCTCACCGGGCGCGGGGAACCGGACCTTTGTGAGGATGTCTTCCGACGGGCCGAATCGCAGCTCGACCCGCTGACCCGTTTCGCGCTCGTAATCGGCCGCGATCGCTTCGATCGGCAACCGGCTGGTGGGAGCAACAAACACAATGAGCGGTCGATCGATCGGACCGGTGCGAGTTTGCTGCTCGCGCCACCACAATCCCGCGATCAGCCCGGCGAGGGCGACTAGCGAGCCGAGCGCGACGGTTGTGGGGGACGTGGCCAGCGCCATGTGAATCCAGCGAGAGGGAGCACGCGGACTACTTCAATTCCTTGATGTAGATGTTCTTGAACCAGAGCGGGTGGTCGTGGAACTGGAGCTCGATCGGGCCTTTCGTCGGGAGCGGCTTGCCCTTCTCCCAGAAGTTCTGAAGCTTCACCTTATCGACCACGAGTTCGCCGTTCAGTTTCACCGTCACCTCTTCGCCGACCATCGTGATGTGGAACGTGTTCCACTCGCCGACCGGCTTGTCGGCCTTCTTCAGCGGCTTCTGGCCCTTGGAATCGACCGGACTGTTGTTCCACAACCCGCCCGATCCCAGGCCCGCGTCGGCCTTCAGGCTCGCGTCGAGGTTGTCCGAATCCCAGATCTGGACCTGCGGTTGCCCGCGCAGGTAGATGCCGCTGTCGCCGCGCTTTTCGATCTTCCAGTCCACCATCAACTCGAAGTTGCCGTAGTCCGCCGCGGTCTGGAGGCTGATGCCGCCCTTACCGGTACACGCGAGCACGCCGTCCTTGATGGTCCAGTGTTCCAGCGCCGACCTCGTGCGCTGCTTCAGGAGTTCGTCCTGCTTCTCCTTCGGCAGCGTGCGGCGCTGGTTCATGTCGACGTTGCCCTGCCACCCGTCGAGGTTCTTGCCGTTGAAGAGGGCCGTGAAGCCCGCGGGCGGCTTGTTGTCTTCGCAGCGAGCGGCGGGGGCCGCGAACGCGACGAGCGCGAGAGAGGCGAGTGCGAGGCGGGACATCGAACGTGTCTCCGTGAACGTGGTGCGGGAAGGTAGGCGGCATCAAGCTACCCGCGTGGGTGTGAACGGCAAGGGTTCGTGCTTGCGCGTCGCCCGTTCGCGCCAGTGTCACGCTTTGCCCAGCACCAAATCGAGCGCCCAGCAGCCCTTGACGTGCGGCCCGTCACTGCGGAGGTGCGTCAGGATGTCATCATTGTCGCACCCAGCGTCCTGGAGAGCATCAGCCAAGATGGGGAGCCGGTCGAACGCACGCTCGGCGTAGATACCCGTTGCGAGCGCGAGAACAGTGGAAGTAAGCCAAGAGGAGTCAAAGGCGACGGGGCGGAAGGGGTTGCCGAAGATGTCTCGAAGCAGGGTGGCAACGGCTCCCCGCCCGTATTCAGTGGTGACCTGCGGAGGAATCGGAATCACTCGGAATAGCGAATCTGAATACTCCACCCATGTCGCATTCGCATGTCCGATCTCAAAAATCACACCGTACTCTTGTGAATGCAATTGATTGTAGACTTTCATGGTCTCAATCAGGCAGAGCTCAGATCGAGGGGCGATCAGACTCCCGATCATTACGAAAGGCGGAAAACTCGGTTGCGGGTATAAATAAATCGTTCCTGCCAAGGGCGAATCGATTTGCGATAGATAATCGGAAGCGAAGTCAGGAGTAGCTGTGTCTGCAACATCTTGTAGTGACTCGATGTCTCCGACATCGCTCGTGCCTGTCGCATGCGATCGGAGGTGCTCGGCCGCAGCACAAGCAAACAACCGCAGCTTGCGGTCGCTCACTTTCCCTTGAAGGAGCCGCAGCATCGGTGTCGGATCGGTTACGGTTGGCCATTCCGATTCGGTCATCGCTTACCCCGATTTCATTTCACCGCGATGATACCGGGTTCTTGAGTAGCGCGAAACCCTCCTGATAACAGCACAAAACGCAACACCCCGCGGTCGGATGGTTCCGGCCGCGGGGTGCGTGTTTGAGTCGTTGTCGGTCGCTTAACCGTGGATCTCGGCGACGGCCAGGTACAGCCGGGCGAGCGTGTGCCAGCCGCTCGTTTCGGGGATCGCGTCCACCGCTTTTTGCAGCAGCGGGCGGGCCTCGGCGATTTGACCCAGGAACAGTCGGGCCATGCCGCGGTTGAACTGCACGGCGGCCGATTCTGGCATCGCGTCCCACGCGGCGAGGGCTTCCGCACATTTACCCCGCTGCCACAGCAGTGCGGCCTTCTCGTTCTCGGCGCCGGTCGTGCCGTCGAGCAGTTTCGCGGCGGTGTCGAAGTCGCCCAGTGTGCGTGCGAGGCCGGCCGCGACGAGCGGGCTCGTTTTGCCGTTCTTGGCGATCCAGGTCCGCATCCCGGCGAACGCGGGCTGCGCGCCCTGCGTACCGGTCGGCCGCAGCTCGGCCGGAGTGAACTTCGTGAGCAGCGGTTGCAGGTCTTTCACCCGCTGCGGGAAGTGCCCGGCCGCCATCGGTAGTGCGAACGCGGACGACGGCTGACCAACCAGAAGTGCCCATTCGGTCGGGAGTTGGGCCGCGGGCGGGGAACCGTTCACCCCGGTGTAATTCGCGTCGTGCCAAGCGGCCCGCGGGTCAACCCGGAACCCGGCCGCGACCTCGTGCGGTTCAACCTCGCTCTCCCCCGACTCGACTGCCGACGATCCGGCGTCTGAGCGGCTGGCGAGAAAGCGCATCATCAGGGCTTCGATGGTCGGTTGATTCGACGAGTTGCTGGCGGTCGAGCGGGTCATGATTTTGCTCCTCATGGTCCCGGTCAGTCCCGCCGGGGTTCGCTGCTCGAACGCGGGGGACGGCGGGGCTTGCGCTGTGCCCGAGAATATTCACCGCGATCGGCCAAATTCAGTATATCCCGGCGGAGTGGGCGGGGGCTTTCAAAGAAATCGAGCGGGAGGTGGCGGTGATGAGATCGGGAAGAAGGGCAATTTGCGTTGTGCGGCGGTGAGAATCGTTCACAGGGCTCCCGCCCTGTGCTACGTCCGCCGGCCCCTCCGGGGCGGAAACGCATTGGAGGGGCGAGTTTCTGATTCCTCTGGAGGGGGCGACGCGCTATACATCGACTCTGCACGTTGTTAGTTTTTGGTCTTCCCCGGCAATCTTTTATTCGGTGGGAAATCCTAACAAGCCGGTCGGTGTTCTGGTACAATGCACCGTCACCAAAACGGAGCCTCAATGCGCACACGCGAAATCTGCAACGCCTGGGTCGTGTACCGAATGACGTTGGAGAAGGGGAAAGTGGGCGGGAACGTGGTGTGTGAGCAGCGGGAATGGGACGCGATCGAGGCCGCGAAGCCCGGCTTCCATGCACTGCTGCACACGGGGATCAAGACGGAGAAGGAAGCCGAGAAATTGGCGACGGGAACGGCCGGGGACAACTACCGCGTGAGCGGGCGCCGAAAATAAAGAACCGCGCGACACTTCCGCTCCCGTGAGCGCCGTGTTGCCAGGTCGCTCAGGAAGTCGGTGGCAATTTGCCACCGACTTCTTTCATTTCCGCTCCGATCCCACCCGCACTGCGATCTCGCCGACTCTTTAATCTTCTCAATCATGCCCTGCATAACAACGACACCCGTGCCCCTCCGGAGCGCGGGTGTCGTTGTTATGCAGGGCGAGATCCCTGTGTACCAAATATTGAGTTACTTCACTCGGGCGGGGGCGGGTCTTTTTGTTCCGGTTCCTTCTTTTCTGGCTCTTTCTTCTCGGCTTCCTTCTTCGGCTCCGGGAGCACGATCGGCGGGTTGTAGCCCTTCAGTTGACTGGTGAAGTCGTCCGCCTTGAACGCGAGCATGCCCTTGAGCGTCAAGAATTTGGCGCGAAGTTCGGCGTCCGGAGTGGCTTCCGGGGTCGACTGTTCGACGACCTCGCTCACCAGTTCGGGCGTCACGGCTTTTCCGTTCGCGCGGATGTGGCGAACCACCGCATCCGCCGCCTTGCGCCGCAGGGACACTGGCGTGGCGCCGATCTTCTTGGTCGCGAGTTGAAGGAGCGCCTGCTGCGCCGCCGCCGACTTGAACCGTTCCAGGGCGTCGATTGCCGTGGACGCGATGTCCGGATCGGGGTTGAGCACGACCGCGTCCCGGAGTTCGCCTTCGGTCGTTTTGAGTTCGTAGCCGGGCAGGTCGCCGATCGCCATCAGTCGGATGAATTCGATCGCGGTCCGCGCGTCGGCCTTCTTCGCCGCGGCGTCGCGCGGAACCATCATCGGGTCGGCGAAGAGCGTTTTGAATTCCGATTCGAGACCGAGCTTCGAGTACAGTTCCGGAACGATCTTCACTTCGGGATAGTTCTTGAGCGTGCGCGCGAGCCGGGTTTCGGCGGCCGCGTCGCGGAACGTTTCAACCGCGACCCCCAGGTCCTCCGGTGCGACGCTCGCGCGGATCGAGTCGTACCGGTCCTGAGAGGTTTTGGTTTTCGCGACGTCCGGCTCGAAGCGTTCGATGAGTTTAATCAGCTCGCGGGTCGCGGCCCCCGTCCCGTAGGGCGCGGACGCCGGTTGGAGCGAGAGCTGTTTGCGGAGCCGCGCGATCTCCGCGGTCGTGACGCTCGCGAACTCGGCAACTGTGTCCGGTCGCGCCCCGGCCCAGAGCGGAACCTCGGTAGCCAGGATCGAATGGGTTATGAGCTGAATGCGGAGGTCCAGTACCAGTTTCTGGTTCTCGTCGACCGTCAGCGGGAGCGCGTCGACGATGCGGTGGACCCGCGCGGACCGGGCCGCCACTACGTTGTAGACGACCTGCGCCCGGGCCTTCTCAGTGTCTTCCCGCTTTTTGTCCTGCTTGATCTGGGAATCCTGTGGGTCGGGCACGAAAGGGGGCGGCATCGAGACGGCGGCCCCTTCGGTCGCGGCGACGAGGGCCGAGGTGCGGAGCAGGAGCTGATCGAACGTCGGCGTTTTCGGCTTGTCCGAGGACGCGATCACGAACACCGGCCGGGCCGCGGTGCGGGTGTCCGACGCGAGCTGCGAGACCAGGTCGATCAGCTCCGGGTTCGGGGTGTGGTGGTCGATGAAGATCAGGTCGAAGTCCGAACCCCGGGCGACGCGCCGGAGCAGGTCGCGCCCGTTGGTGAGTTGTTCGACATCGAACCCCAGCCGCGCAGGAGCCCCCGCGCTCGCGTCCGCCCGGAACTTGTTGGGGTCGGCCAGCAGCACGGTGCCCTTCGCGTCGCCCGCTTTACCCGGATCGAGCGCGGCCGCGCGGCGCAGGGCCTCCACGACCGCGGGCTTGGCGCCGGCGGGGACCGGGACCGGCGAGCGGAGCAGGGCGGTGGCCGCGGCGAACTGGACCGCGTGGTCCGGGTAGCCCAGCGCCCGAACGAGGAGCGACGGCTTGTTCCCCGCACCGGCCGGCGGCGTGGCGGCCTCGCGGTCGGCGCGGTCGCCCAGTGCCTGGACCGTCGCGAGCACGAGCGCGGTGCGCTTCTCGGTCAGCCCGCGCGCCAGAAGTTCCGTCAGCAGTGGTGAGGGCGCGTCGGCGAGCAACTTGTACGCGGCGGGTTCGGCCACCGCGAGGTTCCCCCCGCGCGCCCGTTCTACCGCTCGCTCGGACGCGAGGGCCAGGATCAGCGCCTGGGCCGGTTCGTAGTCGGGCTTCGCGTCCAGCACCCAGCGCGCGTAACGCAGACCGTAGTATTCTTCTGCCTGACTGACCGGAACATCCAACCGCGTGATCGAGATCAGCCCGCCGCGGTCGACGGTGACCCAAACGGGCACGCGGGGCGAGCTGCTGTCAGAGTTGTTCCGCACGCCCTGGAACCGGGCCTTGCGGTCGTAGAACTTGCGGGCCAGTGCGGTGAGTTCGGCTTCCGGGCGCTTCGTATCGGCTTTGGCGCCGGGGACCACTTTGTTGATGAGTTGTTCCGCGAGGTCGTACAGCGTCGGGCTTGCCGACCGCGGACCCGACAGGATGCGCCACAGGTTCGGCGTGAAGTCGGTCTGGGCGTTCTGGAGCAGGTTCAGCACGTCGCGGCGCTTGGCCATTTCACTCAGGACGCCGTACTGACGGTCCGCCGGCAGCCCGTCGAGGGCCGCGACCCACCCGGCCATCGTCGGGGCTTCGAGGACCGGAATGGTTTCGATGATGCCGACGTACAGGTCCGGGTCGGGGTTGGTGCGGATCGTTTCGATCAGGAACGGGATCGCGTAGTCGCCCGTGCGCTTCAGCTCCAGTTGGGCGAACTCTTTCTCTTCCGGCGTCTTGCCCAGGTTGGCGATGTACTTGTTAACGCGCTCCTTGGTGTAGAGCAGCTTGCCGGCCGCGGCCTGGGCGCGCTTGTTGAGCTCTTCGATGTTGGCCCGGATCTTCTTCTCGGTCGCCGGATCGTCGGAGTATTTCGGGATGGTGCGGAGCGCTTGGAACGTCGTCGTCCCGTACCGGCGCTCGATCTCCAAGAAGTCCGCGTCGGGCGGGTTGCTCTTGAGGAACTCGTCGAGGTAGATCCCCGCGACGTCGAACTTCCCCTCGTCGATCGTGGTGCGGAGCCTGTCGTAGATCTCGGTCGGTTTGAACACCGGCGCCTTGGGCGGCTGCGCGGGCGCGTCGCGCGAGTCGAGCACCAGCGCGAGAACCAAAGCGAGGGCGAGGAACGAAGCGGTTCTCACCGGGTGTCTCCTCAATGCGGCCGGGCGCGAGTAAGAGCTGATGGCGGCAACAGGGCCGCACCTTTCACGCTAACGGGCGAAAAAGGTGCGGTAAAGTGGGTAATCCCGGTCGACGGGGCAATAGCTACGAATCGTTCGGACCGATGTGTGATTTCCTCGCAACTCGTTCGAGGAGCCCGACACGGGTCCGAATCACCGCGCCTTCGCAGACCGGGATCATCTGATGTGCATTCTGGAAGCGCCCGTCACGTTAAGCAATCCTCTTCACACGCGACGAGGTCCGCGAACGTCTCGCGGCGGCGGATCAGTCGATGTGTGCGGCCTGTAACGAGCACCTCCGCGGCCCGGACGCGCGAGTTGTAGTTCGAGGCCATCGCCATACCGTAGGCGCCGGCCGAGAAGACCGCGAGCAGGTCGCCGCGCTTCATCCCGGGCAGCGGGCGGTCCTTGGCGAGGTAGTCGCCGCTCTCGCACACCGGCCCGACCACGTCCTGGGTGAAGCAGTTGGGCATGGCGCGGAACGGGTTCGGGTCGTCCGGGTCGCCGTTCACGTCGGGGCGGACGGGCACATCAGTCGAGGGGTTCACCGGCCACACGCGGTGGAACGAGCCGTACAACGTGGGGCGGATGAGGTCGTTCATCGCCGCGTCCTGGATGATGTAGTGCTTCCCGCCGGTGGACTTGGTGAACACCACCCGGCTGAGCAGGATCGCGGCGTTACCGGCGATGAAGCGGCCCGGTTCGAGGATGAGCTGGCACCCCGATTCCTTCACCGCGGGGATGATGACCTCGGCGAACGCGCTGGCGGGCTTCGCCTCGTCCTTGCGGTAGTTGATCCCGAACCCGCCGCCCATGTTGAGGAACTTGATGTCGTGGCCCTGGGCGCGGAACTGCTTGATGAGCGCCACGCCCTTTTCGGCCCCCATGCGGTACGGCTCGGCCTTCAGAATCGGCGACCCGAGGTGCATGTGCAGCCCGACCACGGCGAGCCCCGGGTGCCCGACCACGCCCTTCGCGACGTCCACGATGGTTTCGATGTCGAGGCCGAACTTGACGCCCTTGACGGACGTGTCGGTCTTGACGTGCGTTTTCGGCGGCAGGTCCGGGTTCACGCGGAGCGCGACCGGCGCCTTCACGCCGAGCTTCTGAGCCACGGCGCCGATCGCGTGCAATTCCTGCTCGCTCTCCACGTCGAAGAGGAACACGTCGTTCTTCAGTGCGAACTCGATCTCGGCGTCGGACTTCCCCACGCCCGCGAACACGATCTTCGACCCGGCCGGTCCCGCCTTGAGCGCGCGCTGGAACTCGCCCTGGGACGTGACGTCGAACCCGGCCCCGTTCTGGCCCATGAGCCGGGCGATGCTCAGGTTCCCGTTGGCCTTCACGCTGTAGCAGATGACCGGTTTGACCTCTGTGAACGCGGTCTGCACTTCTTTCAGTCGGTCGAGGAGCGTGGCCTGCGAGTAGACGTACAGCGGGGTGCCGTACTTCTCGGCCAACTCGGGAACGGGAACGTCCTCGCAGTACAGTGTGCGGTCGCGGTAATCGAAGTGGTCCATGACTGGTCCGTGAAGGCTCTGTGAGTTCCCTCTGAGTTCGTTTCAAAAGGAACGGGGTAGGTATCATAACCGTCGGCACCCGTTACGTCTTGAGCACGCGAGACCGAGAAATGCGATCCGTCCTTTTGGTGGCGTTTTTGACCGCGTCCGCCGGGTTTTCTGCGGGCGCCGATGAGCCGTTCGCGAGCCCCCCGTTGTGGAAGCCGCTCTTCGTCGGGATCGAGCGGACCGACCTGAGTGCGGAGAGCCCCCGGCTCATGAAGGGGCACGCGGTCCGCATCGACCTCACCGCGCCCGGGATCGAGTTCCTGGCGACGCCCGGTAACGGGGACCGGCCCGGCGAGACCGACGGGCTGAAAACCAGCACCTTCTTGAAGCGCCACAAACTGCAACTCGCGATCAACGCCGCACCGTTCGCACCGATCCACAAGGACGAGGATAAGGAGCAGGACGTGGTCGGGGTTCAGGTCAGCCGCGGGAAGTTGGTTTCGCCCGGTCAGGAGAAATTGCCCGCGCTGTTGCTCACGAAGGATAACAAGGCCGCGATCACGGCCCCGCCGTTCAACTTCGAGGGGATCGAGAACGCGGTCGGTGGGTTTCACATCGTTCTGAAGAAGGGCGAAGTGATTGCCGGGGACAAGTCGATCCACCCGCGCACCGCCGCGGGCGTTACCGCGGACGGCAAGACGCTCGTGTTTCTTGTGATCGACGGGCGCCAGAAAGAGTTCAGCGACGGCGCGACGACGGGCGATGTGGGCGCGTGGCTAAAGGCGCTCGGCTGTACGGAGGGCATCAACCTCGACGGCGGCGGCACGACCGCGCTCGTGGTGGAAGGCGCGGACGGGGCGCCGACCGTCGTGAACCGCCCGATCCACGCGAACAAGCCCGGAACGGAGCGGGTCGCGGCGAGTCACCTCGGGGTTTACGCCCGCCCGCTGCCGAAAAAGTGACCGCGTGTCGTTACGCCACCGGCGCGGTGGGGGCGTTGGCGTCTTCAAACGCCTTCAGCTTGCGGTCGATGACGAACGGCCCGAACGGGACGATCGACGCGATCGCGGCCATCCCGACGTGCTTCGCCCGCAGCGCGCCCTGCCCCCACGCGGTGAACGTGATGAGCGCGTAGGCGACGAACAGCCCGCCGTGGATCGCTCCCACCCAGAACACCACTTCTTTGCCCAGCTCCGGCATCCCGGAGAGGTACTTCAGCGGCATCGCGATGAAAAACAGGATCAGCGCCGAGACGCCTTCAACGAGGCCCGCGGCGCGGACCCGCCCGACCGGTGAATTCCACACCTCTCGCTCTCCGACTGTTGTGCTTGGAAACATCGACTGTTTTACGGGACGGACGAGGAACCGGCGCTCGCGAATCGCCGATCGAACGCGCCGAGGGTAATTTAAGTGACAGGGAGATGTTTGATTGGTGCAGTTAATGGAGAACCGGGCTATGTCTCGCTTTGTGTCGTTGTTTTCAATCGTTCTCGCCTGTGCTTTCGGGTGCGGGCAGCCGAAGGCGACGGAACCGGTGCCGCAGAAGGCCGCAGATGCGCCGGGGCCGAGTAAGCCCGAGGCCCCGACTCCGTCCGGTCCCAAGGAACCCGGCCCGGCGGACCCGAAGAAAACGGCCCCGACGGATCAGAAGGGCGCCGAGGGTAGCGTGTTCAAGCTCACCGCCGTTGACTTGGCGGCAGAAATCAAGAAGGACCGCAAAGCGGCGCAGACCAAGTACAAGGATGCGACCATTGAGCTTTCAGGGACGGTGCGCTCGACCGCTCCCGTCTATTACGCGCCGGGCAGCAGTATTGATTTGGCTTCGGCGGACCCGTTTGCCGGAGTACTTTGCACGACCAAAGACGTTGTCCCGCCCGAAACTTTGGCGCGAGGGCAAACGGTTCGCGTCCGCGGGAGGTGGAGTGATCGTGGACCGGTGTTGGCGGATTGCGTTGTGCTTGAGCGTGGGCCGGACACAGCGATCCGAACAACTGCCGAACAGATCGCTAAAGATTGTGCGGGAGAGATGGATAAGGTACGCGAGAAGTACGAGAAGCGAACCATTGTCATCAAAGGAACGGTCGCGGCTGTCAAGGGCGACCCGAATGTTCCGATTATCAAATTCGTTGAACTAAAAGGCGATGGTCAAACGGTTGTAGAGTGCCGGTTCGGTTCCTCGGATCAAGAGTCCAAACTGCCGGACAAGTACAAGGCCGGAGATGCCGCGATTTTCGTCGGCGAACTCACGCGAGTGGAAAAGGGACGGTTCGTTGTTGGGCCGTGTTACCCCGTGCAGAGTAGTGATCCAGCCGGGAAGAAATAGCTGATCGTCCGATTGTGTCCTGTCGGCACTATTTTCCCGTAACTTGCAGTGCTTTGAGGGCGCCGTGAGCTACGGGAAACGTGTTTGGTGCTCGACGACGCCACAACCCTTTTCACTCACTTCAGCCAGGGTTTTGCCGGATCGCGTTGTGGCTTGCTCGCGACCGGTTCGGGTGGTGAAGGTGGGTTGCGTAGGGCGCGCCACTCGCTCCACTCGGTGCGCATGATCGCGACCGAGTAGCACCACGCCGTCGCAACGGTTGCGAACACGACCAGGGCGCCGAACACGAGGACCGCTGGCCCTGCGGGGTCGATGAAGGCGACGCTCGCGGCCCCGATTGCCGCCGCGAGCACGAAGGTGACCCAGAACTGCTTGCGTGCCCGGCGCCACTTCGGGGTGCGCGGCGGGAACAGACCGAGTGCCATCGGCGGCAGGAAACACGCGAGAATCGCGAGCCAGGCTTCCATCGCGCCCCTCAAAACAGGGTCTTACAGTTCGAGCTTTTGCTTCCACTCGTCGAGCCGTTTGGCCACCTCGGTCGGGGCCGTCGAGCCGTAGCTCTTGAACGCATCGATCGCGTTTTCCACTCCCAACGACGCCTTGACCGTGGCGCCGTGTGAGGGCGCTACCGCCTCGAACAGCGAGTTGGGGAGGTCTCTGAGTCGGCACTTGCGCTCCTCGCACGCGCGGACCAGGTTCCCCACCGCTTCGTGGGCCGAGCGCATCGGCACGCCGCGCGCGATGAGTGCTTCCATGAGCGTGGTCGCGTCGAGGAACCCGGCGTCCAGTCGCGCCGCGATCACCTCGCGCCGGAGCTTGGTCTGGCGCACCAGCGGCGCCGCGACCGCGAGGCACCCGCCCACGGTGTCCATCGAGTCGAAGATCGCCGTTTTGTCTTCCTGTAAGTCGCGGTTGTACGCGAGCGGGAGCCCCTTCACCAGCACAAAGAGGTGCTGGAGCGCGCCGATCACGCGCCCGGCCTTTCCGCGCGTGAGTTCCAGCACGTCCGGGTTCTTCTTGTGCGGCATGATGCTCGACCCGGTGCAGAACGCATCCGGCAAATCGAGGAAGTTGAACTCGGTGGTGCTCCAGATGACCCACTCTTCCGCCCATCCACTCAGGTGCGTGGCGATCACCGAGAGGCAGAACACGAACTCCAGCGCGAAGTCGCGGTCACTGGAAACGTCCAAGCTGTTGCGCGCGACGGAATCGAACCCGAGTTTCTCACGGACCGACTCGCGATTGATCGGCAGGGACGTCCCCGCGAGGGCCGCAGCGCCCAGGGGGAGGATGTTCACCCGCGTGCGGCAATCGCGCAGGCGCTCGCGGTCGCGCTGGAACTTCTCGACGTAGGCCAGGAAGTAGTGGGCCGCGAGGACCGGTTGCGCGCGCTGGAGGTGCGTGTAGCCGGGGATAATGACGTTGTGCTCGCGCTCGGCCGATTCCACGAACGCCTTCTGGAGGTCGAGCAGCAGGCCGTCGAGTTCGTCGATCGCGTCGCGGACCCAGAGCTTTAAGTCCGTAATTACCTGATCGTTACGGCTGCGCCCGGTGTGCAACTTGCGCCCGGTGTCGCCGAGCTTGCCAATGAGAGCTTTTTCGATGTGCGTGTGAATGTCTTCGAGCGAGATGGTGAATTCCATCTTGCCCTCTTCGATGTCGGTCCCGATTTCGTCCAGGGCCGTCGCGATCTTGTTCGCTTCGTCCGCGGTAATGAGCCCGACCTCGGCCAGCATGCGCGCGTGGGCTTGACTGCCCACAATATCGTGCCGGAACAGGCGCTTGTCGAACGTGATCGACTCCGTGAACGCCTCCACGCGCGAGTCCGTGCTGCCCGTAAATCGCCCGCCCCACGTCTTCTGGCTCATGTCGGTTCCTATGATAACGCGCCCGGCGCGCGATCCCGCGCGACGAAGTGGTTTTAGGATTTCCTAACACCGCTGACACTTTCGGACACCCGGGAAGGTACACTCCCTCGTCAGATACCCGAAGGAGAATTTTCAATGCGTTTTCGCTGGTTGGCCGCGCTCGCGGTCGCGCTTCTCTCGACCGGTCTCGCGTCCGCACAAAAGGCCACCGAACCGACGGTCGAGATCCGGCTCCGGTCCGTGAACGATCTGGTGGACAAGTTCGAGTACATCGCGGGGCTGGCCAATAAAGAGGACGTCGCGAAGCAGGCCCGCGATCTCATTAAAGCTCTGGCTACCGACGGCAAGGGCATTGAGGGCGTCGACCCGAAGAACCCGATCGGGGCCTACGCCGTCCTCAACAAGGAAGTGGAGACCAGCCCGTTCGTTATTTTCCTCCCGGTCGCCGATCAGGACCGGTTGTTGGAGGCGCTGAAGAACCGGGCCGGTGTGGTCCCCGAAAAGGGCGACGACGGCACCCTGAAGGTCGCCGTGCCGTTCATCAACGAACTGCACCTGCGGTTCGCCAACGGGTACCTGTACGTTTCCCAGAAGGCGAAGGATCTCGACCCGAAAGTGCTCGTTTCGCCGAAGGACTACTTCGCGAAGGACGACGGGTCGGTCGCGTCGGTGATCGTTCACATCGACCGCGTCCCCGCGGACCTGCGGACGTTCCTGTTCGGCCAGTTTGAACTCGGGGTCAACGAAGAGCGCAAGAAGAACGCGGGCACCGAATCGGCCGCGGAGAAGCAGCTCAAGGGGCTCCTGTTCGACTCGATCCTGTCCGGCGTGAAGGGCGTGACGGAAGACGGCGAGCGCCTGAGCGTGCGCCTGTTCGCCGACGCGAAGACCGACGACATCTCCGCCGAAGTCACGCTGACCGCGAAGAACGGGTCGACGCTGGCGAAGAATTTCACCGCGCTCGGTAGCAAGACGAGCCTGCCCGCCGGGATCGTCGCCTCCGCGGACGCGGCGGCCCGCGGGAACGTGAAGATCGCGGTGACCGACGGGTCCAAGAAAGAGTTCTCCGCAGCTATCGAGGCCCTGCTCGCGGACGGGCTGAAGAACGCCCCGGAAGAACAGAAAGACGTCGTGAAAGCGCTGGTCGCGGCCGTCGGCCCGACGCTGAAGGCCGGGGAACTCGACGTTGCCGTGTCGCTGATCGGCCCGAGCGCGAAGGGCACCTACCAGATCATCGGCGCGGGCGCGGTGACGGACGGCAAGGAGATCGAGAAGTTCGTGAAGAAGGTCATCGGGGACTACGGCGCGTTCATCGAGAACTTCGTGGAGTTCAAGTTCGACGTGGAGAAGATCGGGGATTTCTCGCTCCACCAGATCAACCTGAAGCAAGTGGACGACAACCTCGACAAGATCTTCGGCACGAAGACCATCTGGCTGGCCACGTCGGACAGCGCCATCGTCGCGAGCATCGAGCCGGACGGCGCGGTGATCCGCAAGGGGCTGAAGGCGAAGGCGGTCCCGGTGGCGGTCGTGTCGGCCGACTCCGCGCTCGCTAAAGTTCTGCCGCTCGCCCAACCCGGACTGAAGGCGGACGAACTGAAGGCGCTGCTCAAGGACTCGTTCGGCGACGGCTCGACGAGCGGCAAGGACACCGCCGCCTTCACCATCGAGGGCGGCAAGCAACTGACGGTGAAGTTCAAGGTGAAGGGCAAGGCGATCCGCGCGGGCGCGGCCCTGGGCGAACTGAAGGGGAAGTAAGCGCGATTTCGGTTCGCAGCCGTCTCATATGGACGGCTGCCTGTTGAGCGGGTGGCGGCCGGTCCCGGGGACCGGCCGCCACCCGCTTTGCTTTTTTGCCTCGAAGGGGCCAGTTGGTGGTCTCGAAATCTGTTTGACCCTCTCCCAACGAGAGCCGACAATCACCACGGGTTGCCAGCCCTCGGAGGTCCACGATGAGGATGCTTGCACGGATTCTGGCCGTCTTAACGGTCCCTCTGTTGATGGCCCCGGTCGGTCCGGAGGACCGGGCTAACCCGGCGCAGAAAGAGCAGATCGAAGCGTCCGCCAAGAAGGTCAAGCAACTCCAGAAGGAGCGGATCGCCGCCCTGAAAGAAGCAGCGGATCAGCTCTCCGCTCTGCACAAGAACGGGCGCACATCGTTTGATGAGGTGTTAGAAACGAGGCTCCTGGCCCTCACTGCGGAACTGGAAGCGGCTGAGAAACCGGCCGACCGCATCACTCTCTACAAGAACATCGTGGACGTGTTGAAGGAATACGAGCAATGGGCCAACGCTCGGGTGGAGGCGGCACGGGGAATTGCCGCAACCGCCCTCAAGATCAAAGCCCGGCGCCTGGACGCCGAGATTCACTTGGAGCAAGCGAGCACCAGGGACGCCAAAGAGGGCAAGTGACGGAACTTCAGCACGGGCGCTGGCGCTTCAGAGCGTTGATCTTCGCGACGATGCTCAGACCGATGTGCGGGAGCGGTAACACTTCGACCGCGGCGCGCTTCTCGGCCGCGGCTTTCGGCATCCCGTAAACGACACTCGTGGCCTCGTCCTGCGCGATCGTGTGCCACCCGGCCGCGCGCAGCCGTAGCAGTCCCGTCGAGCCGTCGGTGCCCATCCCGGTGAGTAGAGCCGCGACCCCCGGGCGCGAACTGTTCGTCGAGGCGCTGGTGAACAGTACGTCCACCGACGGGCGGTAGGGCCAGTGTCGCGGGACCGGCGTGTAGTGCAGGCGCCGGTCCGCACTCAATTCGAGGTGGTCGTCACTGACGGCGATGTAAACGGTTCCGGCGACCGGCAATTCTCCCTCGCGTGCGGCCCGGACCGGGAGCCGGCACCAGTTCCCGAGCTGTTGAACCAGCCCCATCGCGAAGTCCGCACCAATGTGTTGACTAATGACGACCGCGGCGGGGAAATCTTCCGGGAATGCGCCCACGAGGTGAATCAGCGCCTCCGGTCCCCCGGTAGACGAGCCCACCGTTACGAGCAGCGGCAAATCGTTCGACGGGACCGCGACCCGGCTCGCGGGGGCGATCATCGAGCCACTCTGCCAGTCGAGGGCCGCTTCCAGCTTTTGGAGCCGTTCGACCAACTTCGTGGCGTTCTGAATTGCTCCGGT
Source organism: Gemmata massiliana (assembly GCA_000531095.1). Taxonomy (GTDB): domain Bacteria; phylum Planctomycetota; class Planctomycetia; order Gemmatales; family Gemmataceae; genus Gemmata; species Gemmata massiliana. The sequence continues at coordinate 168,822 of HG799469.1, forward strand.
GGGGCCGAGCGTGGGGGTATCGACCGCGTCCATGCCGCCCGCGCCGAGCGCCTGAAAGACCAGCGGGAAGTTCGTGGTCACGCTCGCGGTCACGATCAGGATCGGGCACGGCGCGTGTTGCATGATCTGGCGCGTGGCCTCGACGCCGTTTAGCCGCGGCATCACGAGGTCCATCAGGATCACGTCGGGCCGGTCGCTCGTCGCCAGGCGCACGGCCTCGTCGCCGTCGTCGGCGGTCCACGCGACCGTGTGCCCCGGCACGGACGCGACGACCCGCCGGAGCACCTCCCGCGCGAGAGCCAGATCGTTCACGATCCCAATACGCATTCGTTCTTCGTGTTGGAGAGATAAATCGCTCTTTTGCCTGATCCGCGTAATCTGCGTTATCCGCGGCTCTTTTTCTGCTTCTTGTTGCACATGTAGTGCCACCGCTCCTGTGCGGTTGTGGCTCGTAACGCGGCCGAAACGGATTAAACGTCGGCCACGCCGATCAGGTCGGTTACGGCTTCGATGAACCGGTTGTCGTGGAAACTGCCCTTCGTGAGGTAGGCGTTCGCGCCGACCTCCAGCCCCCGGATGCGGTCCTCTTCGCGCTCCTTGTACGAGACGATGATAATGGGGATGTCGCGGAGGCGCTCGTCCGCGCGCACGGCCTGGACGAGTTGTAACCCGTTCATGCGGGGCATGTCGATGTCACTCACGAGCAGGTCGTAGGGCTCGGCGCGGACCTTGTTCCAGCCGTCCATGCCGTCCACCGCAACCGCGACCTCGTACCCTTTGTGCAGCAGCAACTGGCGCTCGACCTCGCGCACGGTGATGGAGTCGTCCACCACGAGCACGCGCTTCTTGTGCCCCGAGTCGGTCGGGCGGGTGTCGCACCGCACGAGCGAACCCGTCTGGATGAACTGGTCCATCGACCGGAACAGATCCTCGACGTCGACGATCAGAACGGGCGACCCGTCGTCGAGGATCGCCGCGGCGCTCAGGTTCGGAACCTTACCCAGTCGCGTATCGAGCGGGCGCACCACGAGATCCTGTTCGCCGCGGAACGAGTCCACGATCAGGCCGTACTCGCCGGTCCCGTCGCTCAGCAGTACGACGGGCACTTCCGCCTCGACGGGCGGGGGGCGGGCATGTCGAGGAGCTGCGCCGCCATGACGAGGCCGACGTTCTGCCCGTCCACTGTAACAAATTGCCGGTGCTCGAGCGACCGCACTTCGTCGCGGCGCACGCGGATGAGCCGGTCGATGCGCGTGTGCGGGAACGCATACGGCTCGCCCGCCACGTCGATCACGACCGCGCGGATCACCGAGAGCGTGAGCGGCAACTGGAGATGGAACGCGGTCCCGGCGCCGCGCGTAGTGGTGATGCGGACGTTCCCGCCGACCTTGCGAATGGTGTCCTGCACGACGTCCAGTCCGACCCGGAGCCCGGAGAACTCGGTAACCGATGCGGCCGTGCTGAATCCCGGCAGGAACAGGAACTCGAGCAGTTCCGCTTCGGTGAGCTTGGCCACCATGTCGGCCGCGTTCAGCCCGCGCTCGACGATCTTCTTGCGGAGCTTCGTCAGGTCGACGCCCGCGCCGTCGTCGGACACGGACACGAGCAGCATCCCGGCCCGGTGGCGCGCTTCCAGTGTGATCGTCCCAGCAGTAGGCTTGTTGGCCGCGGCGCGCACGTTCGGGTATTCCATGCCGTGGTCGATCGCGTTGCGGATCAGGTGCGAGAGCGGTGATTCGAGCTTTTCCAGGATGTCCCGGTCGACCTCGGTCGTTTCTCCTGCAATGGCGAGCCGCACGTCTTTGCCCAGCGTTCGCGCCATATCACGGACCATGCGCGGGAACCCGTGAACGCCGTCGCCGAACGGCCGCATCCGGCTCGCGATGACCTCGCGGTAGAGCCGGGCGTTGAGGTCTTCGGCTCGCGCCGCGTGGTCGTCGAAGTCCGACGTCTTTTCGCCCAACTCCTGGCGGCACGCGACCCACTGGCGCCGCGTATCGGAAATGAGGTTCGCGAGCTGGTCCGGGGGCATCCCGCTGTTCGCGGCGTGGTACGCCGTGTCGAGCATCGTGGCGAGCAGGTCGTGGTGCTTCTTCAATTTGAGCAGCGCCGTCGAGAACGATGGCAACCACCGCGCTTGCACGAGCGACTCGCCCGCGAGACCCATCAGCCGGTTGAGGCTGTTCGCGCTGACGCGCACTACCGTTTCGGCCGGAGGGGGCGGGGGGGAAGAACCTAACGCCCCCGCCCCCTTCGCCGCTTCGTGCGCCGGTCCTGTCAGCGGAGC
>HG799469.1:171166-177552 GCA_000531095.1 Gemmata massiliana
GCGCCGGTCCTGTCAGCGGAGCTTCTCGCGGACCGGCGGCGAAGGAAGGGGGAGCAGAGGCATCGGTGGTTTTAAGCCCCTCTCCGCATAACTTCGTATAGCATACATTATACGAAGTTATACGGAGGGGGATGGGGGGGTAGGTTCTTCAGGCAGCCCCTTCGCAATGGCCACCAAGAGCGGTTCGAGTGCGGTGACGGCCGCGGTGTTCTCCGCCTCCCATGTGGTGACGGTGTCCGGCGCCAGGAGCGCGAGCCCGGCCAGGATGTCGGAGCCGCGAAGCAGGACGTCGATGTTCGCTGAAGTGAGCCGGATCTGCCCGTGTTGCGCGGCAACGAGGGCGTCTTCCATAACGTGCGCGAGGCGCACCGCGGTGTCGATGTTGACGATCCGCGCGGCCCCTTTAATGGAGTGCGCGGCGCGCATCAGTTCTTCGAGTAGCGCGGGATCACCGGGGCGCGATTCGACCGCCACGAGGCCCGCACCGAGGGTGTCGGTGTGAGTTTTGACCTCCTCGCGGAACAGCTCGAACATGGACGCATCGATGGCGCTCATCGGAGGCGCTCCCGCAGCGTTTGGAACAGGCGCCCGTCGTCCAGCAGGCCGATCGACCGGTTCGCGTGGGGGAACACTCCGCGTGTCAGCTTGCCGTGCGACCGGGCGAGGGTCGGCGCCGCGGACGCGAGGTCCGGGAGCAGCACGCGGTGAACCTGGTCCACTTCGTCGGCCGCGAAGACCCAGCCCTCCGTTTCGCGCCGAATTACCACGAGTCGGCGCAGATCGGGGTCGCTGTCGGAGGGCACGGTTACGCCCAGGATCAGGTCCAGGCGCACGCACAGGTGTAGCTCGCCGCGAATGTTCACCAGACCCGCGAGCAATCCGCCGCGGTGCGGGATGCGGTGCAGCGGGCGCGGGCGCGTCACTTCGACCAGCACCGCGACCGGCAGCGCGAGCCACTCGTCGCCCAGGCGGAACACGAGGACACTGGATTCGTCACCCTCGCGCACTTCTTCGCGGACCGCGAGCCGCTGAGTCCACTCGTCGAGGTAACCGGGCGGCGAGGGTGCGTCGAGGAACCGGCGGCCGGCCGCTGCGAACACCGGGCAGTTGTTGCAGTGGGTGACCTTTTCCAGCTCCGGGCACGAGCGGTCCCCGCGCACGCCGATGCGGTTCCAGCACTGGTCCAGCGGGACCACGGTGAGCGGTTTCGCGGTCATGCTCCCTCCGATCGCGCCAGGCGCTTGCGCAGGGCCGCGGCCCGGCCCGAGTTCCCGCGGCGGTCGCACAATCCGATCATGTGACTGAGCGCTTCGGGGTGGTCGGGCGCGAGATAGAGCGCTTTACCGAGCGCGGTGAAGGCCGCGTCCTCGTTCCCGGTGGCGAGGTGAATGACGCCCAACAGCGCGAGTGCATCAGCACTCGTGGGGTGAACACGAAGGAACGATTCGCACTCCGCTCGCGCATCCGTGAGACGCCCGATGTCGGCGAGCCGGCGCGCGACGGTTAGGCCGTTCGTGTCGCGCTGAGGAGCGCGAGGGACGGGCGCGGGTGTTTCGATGGGCAGCGGTTGTTCGATCCGCGTGGCGGGGAGGAGAGTATCGACTTCCACGCGCCGGTAGATGCCGAACATGTTCGGCCCTTCGGGTACGAACCGGCCCGGCGGCAGGCGCTCGGCTTCGGCCGGTGTTACGCACAGCCAGCCGTGGAGCGCGAGGAGCCGGTCGAAGTTCATCATCGCCCGCTGCTTGGCGTCGGGCGTCAGGTAAATGAAGGCGTTGCGGCACAGAATGAGGTCGTAGGGGCGCTCGCCCGCTAGCAGCAGCGGGTCCGCGAGGTTCCCCACGAGGAACCGCACTTTCGATCGGATGTGCGGGAACAGTTCCCACACGTCGCCGGTTTTGCGGAAGTACGCGGGGCGCGGGTCCGGTCCGGGCTCGCGGAACGCCGACGACGGGTACCGCGCTTCGGCCGCGCGCCCCAAGTTGCGCTCGGACAGGTCGATCGCGTCGATGGTGTAGGCGATCGGGCCTGTGAGGTGATTGTGGAACGCGAGTGCCAGGGAGTACGGCTCCTCGCCGGTGCTACACGGTGCGCTCAGAATGCGCACGGGGCCGCGTGCGTTTTGAGCGCACCGGAGAACGAAGGCCGCGAACCGGTCGAACAGAGCGTGACTGCCGCGGAAGAACCACGTTTCGGGCACGACGAGGTCGGCCGCGAGTGCGTCGCGTTCGGCCGATTCGGTCATGAGCCGCGCGGCGTACAGCGACGGCTCCGTGATTCCGCGGGCCTTCATGCGCACTTCGATGACGCGGTCCAGGACGCTCGTCCCCAGCGCCGCGGGGTCGAGTCCCAGGCGATCGCGCACGACCTTCTCGATGACGGCGGCGATCACGACTCGGTCCCCGCTTCGATCAGCCCGCCGGAACTCGGGGCGAGTTGCTTCAGGAGCCAGTCCGGGTCGAGCAGTCGCAGGATTCCGGGGCCGTCCACGAGCGCGGGGCCGAGCCCCGGTCGGCCCGACGGTCCCGGAATCGCTTGCGTGATCGCGGGGCGGATCTCGCGGATCTCGGCGACTTGCGTTGCGAGAACCCCGACCAGCGCCTCGGGGATCCCGAGCGGGTACGGGAACAGGATGATGCGGCTACTCAGGTGCGGCGGGCACGTGCCGACCCCGGCGAGCGCGTGCAGGTCCACGACCGGCACGATGCGCCCGCGGTACACGAACACCCCGGCGATCCACGGCGGCGACCCGTGAACGGTCGTCAGTTGCACGCGCGGAACGACCTCGTGAACGCGGCGCACGTCCACCACGACTTTGTCCGGCCCGACCTGGAAAACGAGTCCTAGCATGTTCGGCGCTCGGTCTGCGGGGCTTTATCGCGGAGCGCAGTGCTCTTTTAGTGTAACTGCTCGATCGTTGGTTCCACCCGCTCATTAACATTCGCGGTTCGCCAAGGGATTGGGTGAACCGCGAATGTTAATGAACGGGTGGGCTTCACGTTTTAAATTGCGCGATTTCCTCGTTCAGTCCCTCGACCGAGCTGCGGAGGTGCGCGGCGGTGCGCTCGAATTCCTTGATCGATTGCGCGCTGCGGTGGGTCGCGTCGGCGATCTGGGTCATCGCCTCGTTGATTTGCTGCGCGCCCGTCGTCTGGTTCCGCATCCCGTCGTTCACGAGGGAGAACCGCCCGCTCAGGCTCTGTACCTCGTTGATGATCTCGTGGGTCATCTGGTTGATCTTCGTCACCTGCTGAACGCCGGACCGCACCTCGTCGGCGAACTTGTCCATTTGCATCACGCCCACGGACACCGCGTCCTGCATCTGGCGGACCATCGTTTCGATGTCCAGCGTCGCGACCGCGGTCTGGTCCGCGAGCCGACGAATCTCGCGCGCGACCACGAGGAACCCGCGGCCGTACTCGCCGGCTTTTTCGGCCTCGATCGCGGCGTTGATCGAGAGCAGGTTGGTCTGGTCCGCGACTTTGGAGATGGTCGTGATTACCGCGTTGATGCTGTCGGCCTTCTCGCGGATCATGCCGAGTTTCGTGGACACGCTCGCGGTCGACTCGACGAGCTGCTTCATCTCGGTCGCCATCCGGGTCGCGTTGTCGCGCCCGTTGCGTGCGAGTTCGGACGTGTGCGTCGCGGTTTGGTTCACCTCGTCCATCGTGCCGGCCAAGTCCTTGCTCGTCGCGGACACCTGGCGCACGGACGCCGCGACCTCGGTCGTCGAGGCGCTCAGGTTGTTCACCGTCTGTTCCTGGTTCCGGGCGGTGGCGGCGATCTGCGTCGCGATCGAAAGTAGCTGCAAGCTGGACTCGCGCACCTTCATGACGATGCCGTGGATCTTACCGATGACCGCGTTGATACCTTCAGCGAGCTGGCCCAGTTCGTCGCCCCCGTCGACGGCCAGGCGCGCGGTCAGATCGCCGGCCCCGGTCGCCATCAGGTGGACGCGCGCGTTCAGGGCGCTCGTGGACTTGACGACGCTCCGGATGATGACCCCGCCGATCAGCCCGAACACGCTCACCGCGGCGATGCTCAGTACGGTCGTGACATTGGCCCACGACGCGATGTTGGTGGTGATTTCGGCTTCTTTGGCCCGCGTCGCACCCTCGACCGCGCTGGCCGCCTCGCGCATTGCTTTGACGTGATCGCGGTACGGCGGGCTGATCTTGTCGCGGAGGATCACGGTCGCGTCCTTGCGCGTCTTCTCGTCGCGGTTCTTCGGGATGAACTCGTCGTTGGCGATCCGGAACACTTCCAGCGCGGGCTGGTGCGCTGATACTTCCAGTGCCTTGCGCACGGTCGGGTCGAGGTCCGGCTTCGCGAGCCAGAATTTCTGGCGCTCGTGGTACTCGGCCTCGTACTCGCGGTACCGGGTCAGGGCGCTGCGGCGCTCCTCGTCGTTCCCGGCGTTGTCCATTTCGTGGAGCATCAAATAGACGCGCCCGATGACGAGCGGGGGCGGGCTCATTTGGTCCAAGAGCTGTTTGCGCTCGATGACGTCGTGGTACGCGGACCCGCCCACCCGGTACCGGTCCAAGACGTACCCGGCCAACCCGAGCGCCGTGATGACGGTCGCGGTGTACCCGATGAGAAGGGCGTTAAGTTTTACGCGCAGAGAAACGTCGCGGAGCCGGAGCATGGGTGCGCGCCAGTGTGATGCGGGAGTACCGACACAGGCGATAGTACCTGCCCAATAGGTGCAGTCCAGCGAGTTCGACTAGCCGCCGGACCTTACCTATGCGCCGCAGGATGCGTAAGTGGAATAAGCGGTTAAAACCGCACATCCATCATCGAAAAATCGTCCGCGAGTACCTCGTGCCCTCCGAGCTCGCGGACGAAATCGAGGTGCCGGCCGAGTAAATCGCCGTCCGTGGTGAGTTGGGCCGTCATGCGGTCGAGGAAGTCGGAGAACGGCCACATGGTGCCGTCGGCCTGCTCGATTTCCATGATGCCGTCGCTGAACACGAGGAGCCGGGCGCCCTCGGCCACGGCGACCGTGCTGGTCGCGTAGGGCAGCCCCGGCATCATCCCGACCGCGGGGGCGTCGGCCTCCAGCGAGTGAATCGTCCCCGCGGACAACAGGAACGAGGGCGGGTGGCCCGCGTTGCAGTAGGCGAGGGTGCGTTCCGACGGTCGGTAGACGCCGTACCAGATGGTGAAGTATTTGCCGTCCTGACGGTCCATCTGGAACATGTCGTTGAGCTTGGTGACGACCCCGCCCGGGTCGCGCGCATCGGTCCCGGGGATCGAGTTCGTGGCCAGCACGTTCCCGGCCGAAACCGCGAGCAGTGCCGAACCGACCCCGTGCCCGCTCACGTCCAGGAGGTAGAGCGCGAGGTGATCGGGATCGAGCCAGTGGTAGCCGAACATGTCGCCAGCGAGCTGCGTCGTGGGCACGAATTTCCAGGCGATTCGGATCGGTCCGGACGTGAGCGGGGCGGGCAAAAGCGACTGAACATAACGGGCTGCGCGGGCGAGTTCCGCGGCCATTTCGCGCTGTGTTTCCGCGAGGGCGCGGTACGCCTCGTTGCGTTCCAGCAGGGCCACGAACCCGCGCGAGTGGTACTTCACGCGGGCCACGACTTCGAGCTTGTCGGGCAGCTTCACCATGTAATCGTTCGCCCCGAGTGCGAACGCTTTGGCCTTAACCGTGGGTTCTTCTTTACTGGACAGCACGACGAGTGGGACGTCGCGCGTGCCGGAGTTCGCGCGGAAGTACCGCACCAGTTGCAGCCCGTCGATGTCCGGCATCACGAGGTCTTGCAGGATGACGGTGGGCTTGAACTCGTTGGCGACGTCGATGGCGCTGGTCGGGTCGGGGCAGAACCGGAACTCCAGGTTCGGTTCGTCCGCGAGCATGCGGCGCACGGTTTCGCCGACCATCGGCTGGTCGTCGACGAGCAACACTTTAATGGGATGCGCTTCGGGCATCGTGCTATTTCACCCTGATAAAATGGTGAAGGAAAGTGTACCGTCCGGATTGCGTGGGTGCTGAGGATTAAATTGTGACGGTTGTGCCGACGGAACGTGAGGAAGCTAACCCCCAGGAAGGGGGAGAAAGGCAACCTAACCCCCCAACCCCTTCGCCTCTTCGTGCGCCGGTCCTGTCAGCGGAGCTTCTCGCGGACCGGCGGCGAAGGAAGGGGGAGCAGAGGCATCGGTGGTTTTAAGCCCCTCTCCGCATAGGGGAGGGGTTGGGGAGGGGTTCTCGGAGGTTGGCCCGCCGAACGCGCTGCGTACCTCGCGCGCGTGACGCCGTGGGCGGAGGAGCGCACGGCGCGGATGGCGCGCGGGCAAAAACACCCCGTTTACGATTTCCTCTTCGAGTATTACTCGTTTCGGCCCGCGCACCTGTTGCGGTGGACACCGGGTTTCGG
>HG799469.1:177578-254545 GCA_000531095.1 Gemmata massiliana
GGTTTCGCGCCGCGCGCGCCGGCGCCCCGCCGGCGGTGCCGTGAGCGCTCCGCGAACCAGGGAAGAAGTAACTCGGAACCGACCACGAAGGCCCGCGGATACTTTCCGCGGGCCTTGTGCTTTTAAAGGCTCGGCATGAACTGAAAAAATGAAAACTACGCCGCTTGCGTCCGCGGCGCCGGTCGTTTACAACCTTCTCTCACTTCTGAAACGCGGACGAGGGAATTGTTTAGCTCGTTGCTCTGCAACAGGACGATGTTGCGTCGTCCGAGCGCTTGTCAGGCGACTCCGCTTGAGGAAGGCTGTTCCAGCACCGCTTTCGGCCGTCCCCCGACCGGTACGGTCACGGTCTGGAACAACCCCGCGTGTCGTCGTTCCGTGACCGTACCGGTCGGGGGACGGCCGGCGGTGCCGTGAGCCTTCCACAATCCAGGTCGGGAAGTAGACGTTCCCTCGTCTGCGCCTCAGAAGTCCGAACAACACGTCGTCCCGATGAGCGGGACGCGGGCGCGGTAGAAGCGACACTTGGAGCCTCTCCAATGGCGGCGGTTTTGACGCTGGACGACGTCCGCAAGGCCTGGGACGCGCGCGACCCTCGACTCATCACCCTAATCGAACAGCTCTGCACCCAACCGCCCCCGCCGCCCGAAAAGCCGATCCGCTCGGGCGCACTCACGTTCGATAAGTTCCTGTCCCAGTTGCGCGACTGGCGCTACCGCCAGAAGACGCGCGAGGAGCAGGCCCACTACCGCGTCGAGACGCTCAAGGCGCTCGAGGACCCGGGCGCTGAGGTGCCGCTCGCGGACAAGCTGAAGGTCCACGAGGTGATCTTCGCGCTCTGGGAATCGAACGACGCGCTCGCACGCGACTACCTCCTGCGCATCATCGCGAAGGTGCCGCTCGTTTACGGCCCGTGGAAGGCGATCAAGCGGATCTTCAAGGAATCGGAGGCCCGGAACGATACGGAGATCTACGGCGCGATCGCGGCGCGGCTCGATATGGCGCACGCGGGCGGCAGTTACAACAAACAGGTGAGCGGCGCGACGATCGCGTACTGCGCGCGCCGGGCCTGGCGCTACCTGCGCCGCGTGGGGCTGCACCTGCCGGCGACGTACCCCGACGTCGCGAGCGAGTTCCTCATCAATTACACCGACAACGTCCGGCTGACCGGAACGTGGGTGTTCAACCACATCCTGTTTCACGACTCGAAGAAGTACGGGCGCTCCAACTTCCGGTTCAGTTGGAACGACAAATCGGCCGACCCGACCAACCTGAAGAACCGCGCTTACGGCGAACTCTGGAAGCGCAGCCACCGCCCGTTGTTCTCGCTGCTGGAGCGCGCGAAGTCCGACGCGGTCCGCGACTACGCCACCACCGCACTAAAAACTGACTTCCGCCAGGTGCTCCGCGACACCGAGCCGGCCTGGGTCGTGCGACTCGTCGCGGTACCGAGTCGCGCGATTCACGACTTCGTGGTGTGGTTGCTCCAAAACGTCCCGAAGTTCGAGCAGTCCGCGTTCCGCTCTTTGGGGCTACACGAGGCTGTCCTCAAACTGTTCGATTCGCCGTCGGCCGATGCTCGCAAGTATGCGGCGAACTACGCACGCACGCACGCACGCGACCTGCCGGTGAGCGAACTCATCCGGCTCGCGAACAACGACAACGAAGACGTCCGGAAGCTCGCACGCGACCTCCTCGGCGAGAAAGACCCGCGCACCGGAGTGGGACTCGATGCGTGGGGCCAGTTGCTCGAAACTTCGCACGGCCACAAGTTCGCCGCGGACGCGATCACCAAACACTTCGGCGCAAAGGAACTCACGCCCGAATGGTTCCAGGGTCGGCTGCTCTCGGATAGCGACGAAGCGTTCGGGTTCGCTACGAAGCTGCTGCCGAAGATCCACAACCTGAAGGGACTCGGCGCCGCGTTTTTTGTCACCCTGCTCCAGAAGGTCGACCCGGACGACAGCAACAAGAGCGAGCGCGTGGTCGATTACGCCGCGGGCGAACTCGCCAAGCACTACGAACTCGATGCGCTCGACCGCGAACTGCTCAAGTGGCTCGCGCTGTTCCCGCCGACCGCGACCCACGTCACCAATTGGGTGAACCAGGGTAAGATCAAGAAGGCCCAAACGCTCGGCATGGACTTCCTGAAGATGATCGCGTTCCAGCCCGATTGGGACGCATCGCCGTGGTTGGCCGAGTTCCGCGTCAAGAACGGCGCGTGGGGGAAGGAACTGTCGTTCGACGAGAGCCGCGCCGCGACCGTGTTGCGCTGGTTTCAGGATGTGCGCAAGTTCACGACCACGGAACTCGGGTTCGATTGGCTCATGCGGCTCGTGGCCCGCAGCGAGCCGATGTACCACGACTTCGCCAGCGACCGACTCATCCGCACGTTCCTCCCGGCCGATTTCGCGCCGCGTGACGAACAGCCCGCGCCCACCACAACCGCCGCAGCACCCGCAACCGGTGGGAAAGTCGATCTCGGCAAGGCGACGTTCAGCTTCACGGGCAAGTTGGCGAACATCACCCCGGCGGACGCGGAAGCGCAGGTGAAAGCCGCCAACGGCGTACCCACCGCGAACGTGTCGCCCAAACTGCACTACCTCGTTGTCGGTGATTCGGGTTCGCCGTTCCTCGGCCAGGGCGCGAAGGGCGCCAAACACGTCAAGGCCGAGGAACTGAACTCGAAGGGCGCGAACATCAGCATCATCTCGGAGACGATGTTTCTCCAGATGCTCTCCGGTCAGCAAGTCACCGCGACCGCGGACGCCACCACACGCGGCTGCGAGCGACTGTGGCAACTCGTCATCGCGCCCGGCCCCGCGGACGCGCCCGTAGGTCGGTTCGCACGCGAATACGTTCGCCGCCACCACTCGGACATCGCGCAGAAGCTCACCGATAAGCCCGTTGACCCGGGCGCGGAGATCCCGCAATCGTTCCTCACGCTGGAGCGCGTGTTCCCGCTTTTCAGCGAGAGTCGTAAGCCGCTGCGCGAGTTCGCACTGGAACTGGCGAGCTGGGAGTTCGCGCGCTGGAACCCCGGCGTCGATTACCTCGTCAGCATGGCCGACATCCCATTCATGGACGTTCGGCGCTTTGTGGCGAAGTCGCTCCTTGCGGAAGACACGCCGCCGAACCGCCCGTTCCGGCTCGATCCCGCGAAACTCGAAGCGAGCGCCGTGTACCGGTTCTGTGAGTCGAACGACGAGGAGACACGCGCTCTCGGAATGGAACTCATCAAGCGGCTCCCGAAACTCCGCGTCCCGGACGAACTGTTCCGGCTCTCGGAAAGCCCGGACCGCAAGGTGCGCGCGTTCGTGATCCGCGCGCTGTGGACCGTCTACCGCGACCGAGGACTGACGCCGGACTGGAAACCGCCGCTCCCGCCGAAACCGACCGTCGGCGCGAAGGCCAAGAAGGACGCCGAGAAAGCCGCGGCGAATCGCGGCGAGGGCGTCCCGCACCGGCCCGAAAAGTGGCCCGCGGAGAAGCCGACGCTGAGCGAGTTCCTGCGGCGCATCCTGTTCGAGATCCCGCCCGGGCGCCCGGAGAAATCGCGCGACGCGGTCGAGGACACGGACTCCACCGACCCGAACGCGCCGAAGCCCGACAAGGTGGTGAGCGTGAAGCCGCTTCCGGCCCGCCGCGCGAAACTCGACCTCGTGGAAGTGATGCGCGACCTGGGGTTGGAAGACAAAGAGTTCGGGAGCGGGATTCTCCCGCTGTTGGACGAGTTCATGACGTCACGCGGGCCGAGCGAACGCGCCGCGTGTCTGGTCGCGGTCACCCGCATCCGCCACAAGTACCCCGAACTGAAGAAGGAGGATGCGTAACATGGCCTCCAAAAAATGGCTCCCGCTCCGCGACCGGTTCCGCTCACTGCTTTCGGTAATGCGCGCCTTCGTTCGAGTGAAGGATCAGCTCCCGGAAGACAGCTTCGACGACGCTTTCAGCGAACTCGATGATCTCGTTTACAACTTCCCGGACGAGATCTTCTCCGAGTTGAACGACGAACTGGTCGCGGTCGGCGAGGCCGATGCCGAGTCCAGCACCGGCCCCGTTGCGCCGCTGATTCCCGGTGTGCCGTTCGATCGACAGATTCAAGGTCTCCGCATGCAGATCGAGCGCCTGGGCGAAGCGGTCGATGAACTCAGCAACAACGACGAGGATGAGGACGAAGACGAGAGCGACGAATCCGGGGACGCGGGCGCGCCGGAAGAACCGAAGTCCGCGCCCAAAGCGCTCGGCGAAGCCGGGCCGGGCAAGTCGCAGACGTACCGCGGCGACATTCGCGCTGCGGTAGGCATCGGCGGGTCGCTCGCGTTCGTGACGGTTCACCCGGAAGGTGCCCCGACCGCGCTGTACTGGCTCGACGTCGATAAGCTCAGCCTTCAACAAGACGCGCTGGAGTGCGGCGGGACCGCGATCGCGGCCGACGGGAACACGGTCTACGTCGGCGGCACCGACAAGCGCCTCTACGAGTGCGGCAAGAAGGCGCCCAAGCTCCTCGCCGGGCCATTCGCTGGCGACATCGCGGCCATCGTGCCAGTCGCGAAGAAGCGTATTGCCGTTCTGAACGGCAAACAGATCGACATCATTTCGGACAAGGACGGCGCGATCAAGCAGACGCTCGAACTCCCCGATACGGGGACGTGTTTGAGTGTGGACAAGAGCGGGTACTGGCTCGCCGCGGGGACCGCGAAGGGCATCGTCGCGGTCTTCGACGGGCAGGACAAGGACGAGTTCGAGCCGTCCGAGTCCGCGAAGTTGCACGACGGCGCGGTCACGGCGATTCAGTTCGAGCCGGAGGAACTGCGGTTCTTCTCGGCCGGGGCCGACAACAAGTTACTCACCACGTTCGCACGCGGCAGCCTCGAACCGGAGGACAAGGGCCGCGCGAACATGCACGAGGACGTACTGACGGCCCTCGTGCTGGTGCCCGGTGACCGGTTCGTGACGGGCAGCCGCGACGCGACGCTGAAGAACTGGCCGCGCCCGGGTGCCATCAAGCCGAGCACGCTGAAGGACGTAGTGGGCCGCGTTGTCGCGCTGGCGGTTGTGACGGTCTACAACCAGCCGCACGTCGCGGTCGCGTGCGACGACAACAGCATCCGACTCATCAAACTCGAAGCGGACGGAAAGTTCCCGGATGACCCTGTGACCGCGAAGGTTACTGGCGCCGCGGACTGGGTGCAGAACGAACTGTCCCAGCGGTACGACCCGAAGCGCCGGGAGAAGGCGCTGCGGGTGCTCGCGGATTGGAAGGACTCCGCCAGCATCGACATCCTCGGCGAACAGCTCACGCGCGACCCCGACAACAAGATCCGCGAACTGATCGCGGACCTGCTGACGAAGAGCGACAACCCGCGCGTCGGGAAGATCCTCGAACGGGCGATCGGGCACGGCGATAGCAAGGTGCGTGAGATCGCGTTTAAGGGGCTGTTCCGACCACTGAAGCCGGATCTCCTTCCGATCGACCTCGCGCTGAAGACCGGCCACGCCGATGTCGGCGTGCTCGCGATCAAGGCGCTCGAACCACTCGCGAAGGCCGATGATCAGGCGCTCACGCGACTCGTCGACGCACTCGACGCGGCGAATTGGGACGTGCGGAAGACGGCCCTCAGTTCGCTCGAAACGGTGTACGACGCGAAGGCGCCCACCGCGAACCTCACCGCACTCAACTCGAAGCACGGCGACATTCGCGCGACGGCCCTGATCCGCGCTTACGAGCGCCACCTGCTCGATGACCCGGCGGTGCAGTCGGCCATTCGGCGCCGGCTCGAAGACGCCGACGCGGGCGTGCGGAAGGTCGCGTTCCTGCTCTCCGTGCTCTCGAAGCCGGAACTCGCGGGGGTGCTGCGTGCGAGTGACACGGAACTCAACCGCCAGTTGAACGAACTGGAGAAGGCCGAGAAAGCGGACAAAGCGGCGCCGCAAGTGGCCGCGGACGCGAAGGGTAAACTCGCGCCCACGGATTACGACACGCTGCTGCAAGCGACCGCGAGCCGCGCGCTCGATACGTGCTTGCGTGGCGCACGCGGGCTGGCGGTGCTGGGAGATCCGCGTGCGTTCGGCCTTCTGCTGCAACTGAGCCGCGAAGAGGACGTGAACGCCCGCGTCGATGTGTGCCGCGCGCTCGCCGCACTCGACGACGAACGCGCTGTGAACCGGTTGCGCTCGATGCTGTTCGACCGCGAAGCCTCGGTGCGTGACGCGGCGTACACCGCGCTCGTGAAGATCTTCGACAAGACGCCGCTTTCCGTCGCGGAGTCCGGGCTGACCGCTTCGGACGAGGACGTTCGGCGCCGCGGGCTCGAGACGCTGATTCAGACGATCAAGAAGAAGAAACCGACCGCGCCCGGCGAACCGGGCTGGGATCTGCTCGTGCGTGCCCTCAACGACAGTGCGTCGGGCGTGCGCAGTGAAGCGTTCAAGGCCGCGCTCAACCTGAAGATCGATGGCGGCGCCGCGAACACGCTCCGGTTCACGCTGCAGTCCATCCACCCAACCGTGCGGCGCGAAGCGCTCACCGAAGTGACGGCGCAAGAGAAGGAAGAGTGGGCGTCGCCGCTCCTGTACGAGTTCTTCAACGACGCGGACCCCGGCTTGCGGAAGGAAGCGTTCGAGTTCGCCACGAAGAAGAACAAAGACCTCGGTGTCCTCGAAACGGCCCTCGCGTCGCGGTTCCCGGACGCCCGGAAGCTCGCGGTCGAGGGCTTAATCAAGAAGCACTCCAAGGCCGCGCAACAAGTGCTGCTGCGGGCGATCGCGGACCCGGACCGCGACGTGCGCCTCCTCGCGGTGAACGCTCTGGTCGATGACGACGCGAAGGGGCCGCTCAAGGAGGCGATGAAGAGCGACCGCGCCGACATCCGCGTGCGCGCGGCGGCGGCTCTCGCGAAGCACGGCGACGAGACCACGTACCTTGTGCTGACCGAACTCGCGTCCGCTCCCGAACCGCAGTTGAAAGAGCGCGTTTCGGACTGGCTCGACGCGGTCGCGAACGCGCTCTTCGGGCTGGGCGAACTCGGCGACTCGCGTGCGCTGCACCTCGTGACGCCGCTACTCGACAGTCCGCACGCGCGGCTCCGCAAGGCCGCCGCACACGCGCTCGTGTGGGTCGCGAAAGCCGATACGATGGCCGCTCTGCGGTCCGCGCTCCAGAACTCCGACCCGGAAGTGAAGTACCGCGCCGCGCTCGGGCTGGCGTACCTCGGGGACGCGACCGTCGTTCCGCTGATTCGCTCGACGGAAGGCAGTGCGGTCGTCACGCCCACGGAGCAGTTCACCGCGACCGTGACGCTCGGCGCCGCGGCCGGCGTGCAGGGCACCGTGTACCTGGACAGCCCCGACGAAAAGCTACGTGACCGGGCGCTGCTCGCCAACGCTCCTGCTCGAACTAAAAGACACCGACGGCCAGCCGGAGAAGTGCATCGAGTGCGTCTCCGCGAAGGGCGCGCGGTTCCGGCTCACCGGGGCACAGGCGCTCGAATCGTTCGCCGATCCCGTCGCGTTCCGCGAGTTCGTCATTAAGGAAGTGAACGACCGCGGCGAGGACACGCCCTGGAAGGTCGCGCCCGAAGTGGTGGACGACCTTGCGAATCTACTCGCGTTCGCCGAACCGCAGCTCAAGGCGAAAACGGCGCTACTGTTGTCGCTGTTCGACATCAAGGAGCAAGCGGAGTGGAACGCGGCGTGGAGCGTTCACAGCACGCGCTTCGCGTCCGCGATCAAGGCCGCAAAAGACGCCGGAACGAAGGCCGGCGTGCCCGTCGCGTCGAAGCTCACCCCCGCGCAGTTACGGGAACTCGCGTTCGGCGGGTACGTGGGCCTCGTGCGCGAACAGGGCGCGAGCGGTGGCGGTCAGCCCATCGGGAAGATCCGGCAAACGGCGCTGGCACGCATCTTCGCCATCGCGTCGAAGGACGCGGCGTACAGCCGGGCCGCGCAGCCGGTGCTCGCGCAGGCGATGGGCGACCCCAACCAGCCGGTCCGCACGCAGGCGTTCGAGCACCTGCAAGCGCTCGGGATGGACAAGGCGCAACTCGGGGCCGAGGCGCTTGAAGCGGGTTTCACGGACCTGGGCGTGAAGGGGCTGGAGCTCCTCACCGACGGCACGAGCGCGAAGAAGGGTGAAGCGGTCCTCGAGCGCGTGATGCTCGCGCGGTCGGACGATCTGGCCATCGAAGCCGCGAAACTCCTGCGCGACCGACAGGGGAAGATCCCGGTCGCGAAGAAGGCGCTCGATTCCGTCTACGAGCCGATGCGACTCCAGGCGGTGGAGTGGCTCGCGTCCGAGTACGAATCGAGCGCGGACGCCCAGAAGTTCCTACGAGCGGCGGTGGAGTCGCGCTACCGCAAAGTGCGCGAGAAGGCCGCGTTCGAGCTGGCCGGAAAGAAGGACGCGGTCGCTTACGATTCGCTGGCGAAGTTCTTGCGCGAGGCCGCGGATTACAATTCCCAGTCCGCCATCGTTCAGGCGCTGACCGGGCTGGGCGACAAGCGCGCGGCGGACGCCTTCCTCGACCGGATCGAGAACGACCCGGCCGGGACCGCCGAAGTGAAGATGCTGCTCAGCGCGGCGGCCGGGTTCCGTGAACCCAAGACCGCTGACCGGTTCTTCCTGCTCCTCGACAAGCTGAAGGACTGGCAGGACGAACTCAACTCTGCGATCCTCACCGTCAGCGGGCACGACCAGTACGTCGCCGACCGCGAGGACGAGCACCCGAACGACCGCGCCGGGTGGATGAAGGACCAGCACCCGCGCCACGACGCGATCCTCGCGCGCCTGGTCGATCGCGCGTTCACCAGTGGCGACCCGGACTACATCGTCGGCACGCTGCTCGAACCGGCGCGGTGGTCGCTCGGTAACGACGTGGACGCGATCTTCACCACGCTCTGCACCAGCCCGAACGCACAGCTCCGGGACGCCGCGCTCCAGGCCTACGGCTGGCGGGTCCGCAAGCGCAAGGCGCCGCCCGATCCGCTGCTCAAGGCGGTGAAGCACAAGAACCCGATCACGCAGTTCTTCGCGGCCGAGGGGCTGGCCCGCGGCGGGCGCGCGGACGGGATGCAAGTGCTCCTGTCGGGCATCGAATATCTCGAAGACACGAGCCACCGCGTGCGCGCCGTTCACGCGCTCGGCGAACTCGGCGACCCGCGCTCGGTCGACAAGCTGCTCGCGCTCGCCACCGAGGACGGGAACCCGCTCCAAGAGGCCGCGACGGAAGCGATCGGGCACCTGAAGAAGTCCCCGCAGGCGGACAACGTGTTCCGCCTCCTCGAAAAGCACGCGAAGGGGCAGATGGGCATCGCCCAGCGCGCACTCGTGGGGCTGCGGTACTTCGACACGCCGAGCGGTTGGGACATCGTCCGCGCGAAAGTGAACGCGAAGGGTTACGGCTGGTGGCTGTCGCGCCTCCGGTCCACGGCCGCGGAGCAACTCGGGTACAACGACGACCCGGCCACGCGCGACCTGCTGCAAAAGGTGCTGCGCACCAACACCGACTACGAACTCGCGATGGCGGCCTATAAGAGCGCCCGCCGGTTGTGGGGCAAGGACTCGCTCGAACCGAACTACAACCTGATCCAGAACCCGAACGCGAGTTCCTTCGTCGGCAACACGGGCGAGGACGGCGGCGCACTC
Organism: Gemmata massiliana; assembly: GCA_000531095.1. Classification (GTDB taxonomy): domain Bacteria; phylum Planctomycetota; class Planctomycetia; order Gemmatales; family Gemmataceae; genus Gemmata; species Gemmata massiliana. Next base: position 187,225 of record HG799469.1, read on the forward strand.
GAACCGGTCGTGAAAAAGGGCGACGCGCTCCGAATCATGGACGTGTTCCCGAGCTGCTCGCCGCAGATTCAGGCGCAACTGGAATCGGCCCTGCTCACGCGCCCGAACCTGCCAGTGAAGGAGGCAGTCGCGTCGCTGAGCCACGCGGACGAGGGCACGGTGCGACTCGCGACGCGGCTGCTCGGTCGCGTGGCGAACCCTGACGCGAGCGTGAAGGACGCCGTTGGGAGCGCGCTCACGAAGTGGTGGAAGACGTGGCAGGACCGTCGGGCGAAAGCCGGTGGTGCGATGCCATCGAGCGATGATGACGACGATTACTACGACGATGATGACGATGACTACGGCGGGAACAAGCCAAAGGGCAACCCGCTGTTGTTGGCCGGCGAGGTCGTCGAGAGCCTGCTGTTCACCGGGGGGCGCGTCGGGGTTCAGACGGAAACCATCGCGAACATCGCGAAGGCCCGACCGGACGACCCGCTCGCACGCGGCATCCGCCTCGAAGCCGTTCGCTGCCTCGCGCTCGGCAAAGTGACGCCCGCGGTTTTGGATACGCTCGAATCGCTCGCAGTTGGTCCTGATGCGGACGTGCGAGTGCTCAGCGCCGAGTTGCTCGGCCGGTTCGACGCGAAACGCGCCGCCAAGCTCGCGGAGAAGATGCTTTCCGACCGGCCGGGCTTCAACCGGCTCGTGGTCGCGAAGGCCGTTTCCGCCGCGAACGTGACCAGCGCCGCCGCCAATGTTCACCTCCAGCCGGTCGCGCTGCCGGTCTTCGTCGCGGAAAAGGACGTCAACACGCTGGCCGCGGTCGCGAAGGACCGCAAGGCGAACGAGGCCGCACGCCTGGGTGCAGTCGAGGGATTGGGCGTGATGGCGACCGAACCGGCCGAGAAGGTGCTGGTCGAGATCGGCACTGCGAAGGATGACGAGAAAGAGCTGCGCAAGGCCGCATGGCGGGCGCTCCGGCGCTCGAAACGTGCCCGGGCACGTGGGGCCGCGAACACGCTCGCCACGATGCCGAAGGCGCCGAAGAAGGCCAAGCCCGGCGCGGACGCTAAACCTGCTGTGGCCGAGGAAGAAGAGTAGGGGCGTGTTGGGAACCGGCCTCGGGAACCCGGGGTTGAAACCCCGGGCTATTCCCGGTGACCCCTTCGGGGTCCGAAGACCGAATGTGGAAGGCAGCGAGATAAAAACGCCCGTTGTTTTTGCGGCCCCAACGGGGCCACCGGGAGTAGCCAGGGGTTTCAACCCCTGGGACTTTGTGACCCTTATGGGGTCAGCGGGCATAGCCAGAAACAGCCAGGGGTTCCAACTCCTGGGAGGATTCGCACGATGGCAACGACCGAGCCGACCGCCGAACTCGATACCGACGCCCCGCCACCAGCGCCGTCCAGTGGGGCACACCTCTCGTATGCGGGCGCGAGCCGCGTACTGACGAGCGGGAACTCCGCGCAGGTGGAGATGTTCGGCAACCTCGACCGCGCCGCGGTGCGGTTCGATGCCACTATCAAGAACCCGCTGCGGTTCCGCGAGGCGCTCTCCGCGCTGTACGGCGTCATCGGCAGCGATTACCGGTACGCACCCAAGGACCGCACGCAGTACATCGCGTACCTGCGGTTGAAGCGCGACGCGGCCCCTCTGGGCGTCTGGCACGCGCAGCAGGCGTACTTCGCCTGGATGCTGCGCAACGACCCGACCGCGCTCACGATCCTCGACCCGGTCGTGTCGGTCCACCCGGACCAGATCACGTTCGAGGTGTTCGGTAAGGACGAGAGCACCTACGCCTGCCTCGCGTTTCGGGGCGAGGCGTTCGACACGCTCAGTGCGGCGCAGTACGGCACCACGAACATCGACTTCAGCGACGCGCTGTATTCGAGCGTGCAGCAGATCCGCGGGTACCGGGAGACGAAGTTCGCGATCGGGCACGACGCCGGGAAACCCGCACCGGAAACGCGCGGCGCGACCCTCGAAAAGAAGATCCAGGTGCCCGACTCGTGGCTCCGCGGGTTCCTGCAAGTGCAGTCCGCCGCGACGCTGCCGTTCGACCACGTCCAGCTCTCGCCGATGGACCTGTACAACGTGCTGCGGCACCTGCGGATGAACGGCGACCGCAAGGGCAAGAAGCGCGGGCTGCGGTTCGAGCTGGTCCCGGCGCAGCAGCCGCGGATCGTCGCCGAACCGTGGGAAACTGTGTTCACCACCACCGGCGACGTGTTCCGCGGGAAGGCCGCGCGCCTCGTCCGCGTGTGGGGGCGCCGGCGGCTCATGACGATGAAGCGCCTGCTGCCGTTCGTGCAGAGCGTGGACGTGTACCTGTTGGGGAGCGGGCTGCCGAGCTTCTGGGTGTTCCGGTGCGGGGACATCACGCTGACACTCGGGCTGACCGGCTTCACCTCCGCCAACTGGTCGAGCGCGCTGGGCTTTGACCTCCTGCTGCCACGCAAGACGCAGGACGGCGAGCCGACGAAGAAGGTGGCCGAGTACCTCGGGAAGCAGTGGAAGGCCGACGCGAAGGAACTCGCCGCGCAAACGGGCGTGAAGGGCGCGGCGCTCGTCGAGGCTGTGCAGGTCGGGTGTCAGAACGGCGAGCTGATGTACGACATCGCCAACGGCGTGTACCGGCACCGGCCGCTCACGGCGCAGCCGCTCGACCTGGCGCGGCTCCAGTTCCGCAACCAGCGCGAGAAGGTCGCGCACGACCTCCTGACCCGGCGCGGCGCGGTGCGCATCACGGGCGAGAACCGGATCGCGGGTATCGGGCTGGAACTCACGGGTACGGTGACGGTCACGGAAGAGAAGCGCGACTACCGCCCGCAGATGGTGCTCGCGGACGAGGGGCAGGTGCGCAAGGTGACCTGCACCTGTGCGCCGTTCCGCAAACAGGGCATCAAGGGCGGGCCGTGCGTCCACCTCATCGCGCTCCGGCTCGCGTTCGCGGAGAAGGAGTCGAAGAAGGCCAAGAGCGACGACGCGGTGAAGTTCGAGACGCGCGCGTTCGCCAAGCGCGACGGGGACGTCGAGAACGTCGTTCAGATCTCGCTCGAGCGCGACAAGATCAAGTACCGCTGGGGGCTGAGTGGTCAGACCATGCGGCTCCAGACGATGCGGTTCAACAGTGAGGCGGACGCGCGCCAGGCGTATTTCGCCAAGCTCGCGGACCTCGATTCCAAGGGATACCTCGACGCGATTGCGGAATAGGGCCAGAACACGAACTCACCGCAGAGGACACGAGAGGGCGCGAGAGAAAACCGAAAAACGATTCTTCGTATTTATCTCTGCGCCCTCTCGTGCCCTCTGCGGTGAATAATAGCTTCCCGGATCACCATGAGCACCACGACCCCGGCACCCTCTCCCGACGCACAGACCCTGTGGCGCCTGATCGTTCAGGCCGGGGGCATGAAGGCGTACATCGACGGGCAGCTCCGCGAGCGCGGGTTCCTCGTCACGCGCCGCGACGCGGACGCGATGTCCGACCGCGAGAAGGACGCCTACAAGAAGGCGCTCAAGCAGGAAGCCGAAGAGCGCCGGAAGTTGCGCCGCGAGACGTGGGGCGCGTACAAGGCGAACCACATCGTCCACCTCGGCGAAGGGGTGTTCTGGACCGACGAGCCGAAGGAAGACAAGTGGGACACGCCGAACAGCGAGGAGCGCGCGGCCGAGAACGAACTGCCCGCGCTCGATAAGGCGGAGCAACTGGCCGAGGCGCTCGGCGTGACGATCCCGCAACTCAAGGGCATGGCCTACCACCGCGACGCCGCCACGAGCCTGCACTACGTCCGGTTCACGATCCCCAAGCGCGACGGCACCGAGCGGCCCATCTGGGCGCCCAAGAAGCGCCTCAAAGCGGCCCAGCGGTGGATCCTGCACCACATCGTCGAGCGCCTGCCGGTTCACGGGGCCGCGCAGGGGTTCCTGGTGGGGCGCTCGATCCTCAGCAACGCGCAGGTTCACGAGAACCCGAAGGTTCTCCTGAAGATGGACATCAAGGAGTTCTTCCCGACGATCACGGTGAAGCGCGTGAAGGGCGTGTTCCGCCGCGCCGGGTACCGCGACGGCATCAGCACGCTCCTCGCGCAAATCTGCACCGAGGCGCCGCGCGAGATCGTGAACGTGGAGGGGAAGACCTACTACGTCTCGCTCGGGCCGCGCTGCTTGCCGCAAGGCGCGCCAACCAGCCCCGCGATCACCAACGCGCTGTGTCTCCGGTTGGACCGCCGGCTCGCGGGCCTCGCGAAGCGCTACGGCTGGCGCTACACGCGGTACGCGGACGACCTCACGTTCAGCCTGCCGATGGACCACAAGGGGCCGCCGAAACTCGGCTCGATGCTCGGGTGCGCGCGGCGCATCGTGGAATCGGAGGGGTTCGAGGTCAAAACGGAGAAGACCCGCGTGCACCGCAGCGGCGGCCGGCAGAGCGTGACGGGGCTGGTGGTCAACGGCGACAGTGCGCCGCGCACGCCGCGCAAGCTCCGGCGCCAGCTCCGCTCCGCGCTGCACAAACTGAAGACCGGTAAGCCGCTCAAGGAAGGCGAATCGCTGGCCCGGCTGACCGGCTACGCGGCATTCGTCTACATGACGAACCCGGACCTCGGCCGCAAGATGTTGGCCGACCTTCAGGGCTTCGAGGACAAGCCCAACGGCGAAGCGAAGTGATGCGACTCGGCCTCCGCGAGCGCTTCGTGGAGGAGGCGCGCGGTTTCGCTCCAGTCCCCAAAAAACGAAACCGCATACGAGCGGGAAATGAGATCGATGAGCCGCGGCGAGTAGGGCACGGCTATACTGGGCGGGCAATCCGTGACAAGGTAACGAGAGATGAGCTGGATGAGTTTCGGAATCCCCTCTCCGGTCACAGCAGAGACGGGTATCGCACCCACCGTGTTTGGGCTCCACTTTTGTGGCTGGTCGCACTTGTTAGCGACGAAAATCACCACCTCTTGGACGGGAAGGTAGTTGTCTGGGTAACTCGGGAGTACGGGTGCGGGATCCGTAAGATCGAGAACCCAGAGAACGACATCTGCCGCTTCCCGTGCCCGCGCTGCCAATTCGATCCCCTCGGCTTCCAATCCAAGCGCTTCACGGAATCCAGCAGTGTCCGTCAGTTCGACCGGCCACCCGTCGAATGCCGTGCGAGCGGTCACTGTGTCGCGCGTGGTGCCTGCGGTTGCAGATACGACGGACCGTTGATAACCGACGATCGCGTTGACGAGTGAACTCTTTCCGACATTGGGAGGCCCCGAAACGACCACAGGCCACGGTGCGATCAGGTGGGCGCCGATCGTGCTACCGAGTTCGGTGAGTTGTTGGAGCGATTGATACGCGGCCGGAGGATCAGTTTCGAGTAGCGCGAGGATGCGCCGCACTTCGCGCGCGAACGCGCCGTTGAGTTGGTCGAGGATGATGGACGCGGTGCGGAGCGTCGGGGCGCGCTGTAGTAAGTCGTGCCCTTCGTTCTGTGTGTGGGCGGCGCGTTCGAGGCACCCGTTCGTCAAGAACTGTTCCGTTACCCAGCGCACGACCCGGCGCCCGCCGTGGCAGTGAACTTCGATTGTGTCGCTGGCCGTTCGTGCGAGAACGACTTCGTCGCTTCCAAGGGTGCCGAACCAGAAACGGTTCACTTCGGGTGCTTCTGGCACCGGCTTGCCCGCGGGCCGGAAAAGTTGCCGCGCGAGTTCCCACGCGCGCGGCCCGCGCACTTCGACCGTGGCGATCGCCTCGCATAACTTCGTGTTAGCAGTGACACAACGGTGTCACTCACGGCAGCGCCTCCGCCGCGATGCGCACCCCTTCGAGCGTGAGCGACGGCAGCGCGCGCGTACCCTTAAACCGGGCGCCGAAGTCGAATTGTTCGAGATCGCCCGCCGCGCCGCCAGTGACGAACACCCAGGGCGTCGCGTCGTCTTCGGTGTAGTGATTGACGAGCAGGATCGTGGCGCCGACGATCGCGGCGCGAATACCGGCCAGGATCGCGTCCGTGGTGTTCTTACCCGGCGCAACGACGGTGGGGAGCGTGTCGGCGTCGACGAGCGGCAGTTTCGCCGTGTGCGCGTGCAGCGAATAGGCCATCAGGCGCGGACCGGGGAGGATCACGCCGCCCTGAAACGCGCCTCGTTCGTCGATCAGGTCGATGGTGACCGCGGTGCCGACCGAAACCACGATCGCGGGATGGGGGTGGGCGAAACAGTGAGCGGCGAAGGCATTCACCAGTCGGTCGATTCCGACACGCTCCGGGTGGTCGACCGCGTAACTGAGCGGGACGTCGCGGAAATCGCGGAGAAACGCCACCGTGCTACCGGTGGCTGCTACCCACGCCTGGAACAGCTCGCTCACGGCCGGGTTCACGCTCGCTGCGGCCCAATTCGTCGGACTTGGCAATTCCCACGCGGCGAACTGTTCATTCCAGGTCTCGGGTTCGTCGAGCGGAAGCGACACCATTTCGGTCACGCGACCGCCCGCACACCGACCCCACTTCATCCGCGTGTTGCCGATGTCCACCACCACGTCCGGCGTCACGAGTTGGCCTCGTCACTCGGCGGGGTGATGCTCGTGACCGAAGTGGTTTGGAAGTCGGTGGTGCGGATCGCACCCTCAGTTGAGAATTCGAGTGGCTTCTTGCGCGCGGCGGCTTCGGCCTCTTCGCGCTTGATGGTATCGAGCATCTGTGCCACGCGGCCCACCACGAGCTGAAGCCCCTCACCGGTCACGGCCGAGATGAGCAGCACTTCGCGCCCGAGGTCCGCGGCGAGTTGGTCGCGCACTTCGTTCGCGCCGGTCAGTTCGGCCTTGCTCACGCACACCACTTCCGGTTTGCCGTCGAGCGGCACGGCGTACTCTCGCAGTTCCTTGCGAATGAGGTGGTAGTTCTTGACGGGGTCGGAGCCGTCGGTCGGGAACGGTTCGACGAGGTGGATCAGCACCCGCGTGCGCTCGACGTGCCGCAGGAACTCGTGGCCCAGCCCCACGCCCTGCGCCGCGCCCTCAATGAGTCCCGGCAGGTCGGCGAGGACGAACCCGTTGTCACCGACGGTGACGATGCCGAGGTTCGGAGATTTCGTCGTGAACGGGTACGACGCGATCTCCGGTGTCGCACGCGACACGCGCGAGAGCAGCGTGGACTTGCCCGCGTTCGGGAACCCGACGAGGCCCGCGTCCGCGATCACCTTCAATTCGAGCGAGACCCAGCGCTCCTCGCCTTCTTCGCCCGGCTCGTACTCGCGCGGCGCGCGGTTGGTCGAGCTTTTGAAGTGGACGTTCCCGCGCCCGCCGCGCCCGCCCTTGGCGACGATCACCTCATCGCCGGGTTGCACCAGGTCTTTGAGCACGTTGCCGCGCTCGCGGTCGCGGACAATGGTACCCGGCGGCACGAGCAGCACAATGCCCTCGGCGTTCTTGCCGGCGCACTTCGCCCCGGACCCGGCTTCGCCGCTCTTGGCCTTCCAGTGCTTCTTCATCGTGAGGCCGGCGAGGTTGTCCGCGTTCGGGTCGGCGCGGACGATGACCGAGCCGCCGTTGCCCCCGTCGCCGCCGTCCGGCCCGCCCAACGGGATGAACTTCTCCCGGCGGAACGACGCGGCCCCGCGACCCCCGTCCCCGCCCTTCACGAACAACTCAACGCGATCGACGAACATTTCGGTAACGTCCAAAGTCGTAAGGTCTAAAGTCCTAAAGTCGGTCCGAGTCATTGTAGACTCGCGACCCCTAACTTCACGACTTTGGACACGGATTACATGCGCTCGACAACACGAATGCCGAGTAAATCGAGCGCCTGTTTGATGACCCGGCTGACCAGATCAACGAGCAACAGACGGCTGTCCTTCAGCCCCGGCGACTCGGCCTTCAGCACCGGGCAGTTCTCGAAGAACACGCTGTAACTCTTCGCCAGATCCCACAAGTAGCTGGTAATGAGGTGCGGTAGGTAATCGGCGGCCGCGGCCTCAACCGCTTCCGGAAAGCGCAGCAACTGGAGCACCAGTGCGCGCTCGGCCGCGTGCGAAATAATCAGTGCTGGCGGGTTCGTGCGGACACTCGTTTCGTCCACACCGCCTTCGCGGAAGATACTGCGACAGCGAGCGTGGGCGTACTGCATGTACGCGGCTGTGTTGCCAATCGTCGCGGTCATCTTGTCGAGGTCGAAAACGTAATCCGTGGTGCGGTTCTGGCTCAGGTCCGCGTACTTCACCGCCCCGGCACCGACCACCTCCGCGATTTCTTGCTTTTCGGCATCGGTCGGTTCAAACACTTTGTGCCCGACCGCGCGGCGCGCGGCCGAGTTCTCTTCGTACTTCTGGAGGCTCAATTTCGCCGCGTCATCGAGCAGCGACATGAGTTCAATCGTTCCGCCCTTACGCGCGCCAAAGGGCTTGCGGTCGGTGCCGAGCATTGAGCCGAATTGTACGTGTTGGAACTCGGCCCCTTCACACCCCCAACGGCGGGCCTGTGCGAACACCGTTTTGAAGTGGAGCGATTGAGGCGCGCCAACTACGTATAGCAGCGCGTCCGGCTTCCACGTCTCGATGCGATGCTTGATCGTCGCGAGATCGGTTGTCGTGTATGTGAACGCGCCGTCCCGCTTGCGCAGGATCGCGGGCGGTTCCTCTTTTTGTTGTTCCTCTTCTGTTTGCGGGATGATGCCCTTCGCGTTCGGGATCACAACCGCGCCCTTGCTCTCGAACGCGATCTTCTTCGCGAGCATGTCTTCTACAACACCCGGTAGCATGGGGTTGTAGAAGCTCTCGCCGAGCGCGTGATCGATTTTCACGTCCAGGCGCTCGTAGATCGGGCGGAGCATTTCCAGGCACGCGGGCATGAACTGCACCCACAGTGCGAGGTTTTCCGGGTCGCCCGCGTGTAGCTTCGCTGTTTCTTCCTGACAGGCTCGTTTCAGCGGGTCGTCGGTTGCTCCTTCTTCGTCATCGTCCGGCTTCTTGAACAACTTGTTAATGTGAATGTAGAGGCGCGCGAGTTCGCGCACCGGGTCGGCTTTGAATGCGGCCTCGTCACGGAAATTCTTGTAGCCGTGAATGAGGATACCGAACTGGAGCCCCCAGTCGCCGAGGTGATTGTCGCCAATTACGGTGTGACCGAGGAAGCGCAGGATGCGAACGAGCGCGTCGCCGATGATCGTGCTGCGGAGGTGTCCGACGTGCAGCGGCTTGGCCACGTTCGGGCCACTCAAGTCGATCACGAAGGTCTTCGGCTTCTTCGTGGGTTCGACGCCGAGCTTCGGATCAGTGGCGATTGCCGCAATCGCTTTGGCGAGGAAATCTGGTTTCAGGCGCAGATTGATGAACCCCGGACCCGCGACCATTGGTTCTTCCAGCACGTCGTTGGCAGGAAGGGCCGCGATGATCTCTTTCGCGATTTGCTGCGCTTCTTTGGGACGGTTCAGCGCCTTCGCGAGCGCCATCGCGCAGTTCGCCTGGTAGTCGCCGTGGTCCGCGTTCGAGGCCGGCTTGATGGCGGCGAGCAGGTCCGGCACCTTCGCCTGGTCCGGCGCGAGTGCGGTCAGCGCCGGCTCGAACAGGGAGCGGATTTGCGTCAGCAGGTTCATCGCGGCGGCCCGGAGGTCTCAACTAAAGCGACTATCGGCCGAAACCGACACCCTTTAGAGGCGCGGTTCGGCCGACAGGTTCGTTATAGGAAGGCTCACGGGAACATCCCGTGAGCGGTAACGGGTTTAGTCTTCGTTCTCCCAGTCCACCTTGATCGCGTCCGCCCACAGCTCTTCGAGCTTGTAGTAGTCGCGGGTGTCGGGGTCGAACACGTGAATCACGATGTCGCCGTAGTCCTGAACGATCCACTTACTCGCCTCGTACCCTTCGATGCCGAGGCGAATGTCGCCTTCGGCGCGGAGGGCGGCGTCCGTTTCCTCGGCCAGAGTGTGAATCTGGCGGCGGCTGGCGCCGGTGGCGATGATGAAGTAATCGAACAGGGGGGTGCAGGGACGAAGGTCCAGCACCAAAATGTCGCGCCCCTTGTTGTCGGCGATGGTTCTCGCCGCGAGGCAGGCCCGGTGAAGGGCGCTGCTGATGGGGCGGGCGGAGTGTGGGGCGGGCACCGTGCTCACCGTGTTCAACGTAGCGGTGTTCAAGTGGCCTCCTTCAGGGCATGGGTGTTGCCTCCGGAGGGGCGGGGTGCCGCGTCCCAACAGGTGTGAAATGCACCGTTGTCGTGGGCCTTCCTCCGGGGTCGATTCGACGACCGAGCCATGCCGGCTGATGCGCGGTGCGGGACGCCCGCACCTTCTAAATGTATCATCAGCCGGGTAGTGTCATGCGTCAAGCAACATGGCCTCGATTCCCCAAATGCGGCGCATTACATGCGCTCCAGCCCCTACTTTTGTTTCCTAATCCGAACTTTCGACCGCCCCGGGCTTAACAAAGCCTTCAAATTCGTGGGAGCGGGGCTTGGCGGGACGGACACCGACTCGTACCCGCGGGTTCGTTTCCGGATGCTGTATTCGCAATACGGACGCGAATCTGTATCCTTCTCGTAACACGGGTTATCAGGACCGGTACCCGCACCGGACCTGCGCGCTTTCAATACCCGCTCCCCAACCTCTTCTGAACCGAAGCTGTCTCACATGAGTCGCCGCGTTCTCGTCGCTCCCGCTCCGCTCCGCGAGATCGAATTCACTTACGGTCCCATTCTACGGGGAGCGGGCTACATTATTGAATATCCGCCTCGCGACAACGTTCTCACCGAAAAACAGATGAGCGTGGCCGAACTCCTGGCCCAGCTCCCGGGGTGCGTCGCGACGCTCGCGGGCAGCGAGCCGTACACGCGGGAGGTCATCGCGAAGGCGGCGGACGCGGGCCTGAAGGTCATCGCCCGCGCCGGGGTGGGGTACGACGCGGTGGACCTGCAAGCCGCGACCGATCACGGCGTCGCGGTGTGCTACGCCCCCGGGACGAACCAGGACGCGGTTGCCGAACACGCCTTCATGTTCATGCTCGCGCTGTCTCGCAAGTTACGGGAGCAGGACACCGAGATGCGGGCCGGGCTGTGGCCGCGCCGGGCGGTCGGTAACCTGCGGGGCAAGACGCTCGGGATCATCGGCCTCGGGCGAATCGGGAAGGCCGTGGCGAAACGCGCGATTCCCTTCGACCTGAACGTGATCGCGACCGAAATCGAGCCGGATCATGCCTTTGCGGAAGCCCACAACGTCAAACTCGTGCCGCTCGACGAACTGCTGAAGCAATCGGACATCGTCACACTACACGTGCCGAAGACGCCACTCACGAAGAACCTCATCAACCGCGAGACACTCGCGCTCATGAAGCCGACCGCGTTCGTGCTGAACACGTCGCGCGGCGGGGTGGTTCACGAAAAAGACTTGTACGATGCGCTCGTAGCCAACAAAATCGCCGGAGCGGGGTTGGACGTGTACGAGGTCGAACCGCCTCAAGCGAACCCGCTGTTCGGACTCGATAACGTGATCCTGACCGCGCACACGGCCGGGGTGGACCAGCAGTCGCGTCAGGACATGGCGCGGGTACCGGCGCAGGCCATCGTCAAACTACTCGCGGGCGAGTGGCCGGCCGACTGGGTCGTGAACCCGCAGGTCAAAGAGAAGTTCTTCGCGCGGTCCGTTTAGTCCCACTTCGCAGGCGAGCGTGGCTGATGCCCGAAGACGTGATCGAAATCGACCGCCTCGTGGTGCGTTACCGCGGGAAACCGGCCTTGGACGGTCTGAACCTGCGGGTGCCGCGCGGTTCCGTGTACGCCTTCCTGGGCGACAACGGCGCGGGCAAAACGACCACGATGAAGATCCTGACGGGGCAGGTGCCGCCCGACACCGGGCGCGCCAGTATCCTCGGGCTGGACTGCTGGACGAAGGCCACGGAGCTGCGGTTCCGCGTCGGGTACATGCCCGAGCGCCCGCGGTTTTATGAGTGGATGAGCGTCGCCGATATCGGTTGGTTTACCGCGTCGTTTCACCGCCCCGGGTTCCTGGAGCGCTACCGCGAGTGGGCCGGCAAACTCGGACTCGATTCCAACAAGCGCCTCAAAGACCTCTCGAAGGGCGGCTACGCGCGGGTGGGGCTGGCACTCGCACTCGCGCCGGACCCGGAAGTGCTCCTGCTCGACGAACCTACCTCTGGCTTGGACCTGCTCACGCGGCGCGAGTTTCTGGCGAGTCTCGCGGACCTCGCGGCGAGCGGGCGCACGATCTTCATCACGAGCCACTCGATCGCCGAACTCGAACGGGCCTGCACCCACGTCGGTCTGCTCCGCGACGGGCAAATGATCCTCTCGACGACGCTGGAAGAGGTGCGGAAGAAGATCCGGCGCCTCAGCTTGCGGTTCACCGACGCCCCGCCCGACCCGTCCGGCCTCGGGACGATCCTGGAGCGCTACGGCACCGGGCGCTTCTGGCAGGTGCTCGTGAAAGACCCCCATCCCGAAGCGGTCGCGGCCCTGCGCCAGCGGGCGGACATATCCGATTTCGAGGACGTGTCGGTGTCGCTCGAAGAGGTGTACGCCGGGCTGATGGCGAAATCGGGCGCGCCGGGCGACAACGGCGTGATTCCGATGGTTCGGAAGGTCGAATAACACGGCTCCGTGTGGCTTTCTGTAGCCGGCCTCTGCGAGGCGGGGAACCGCAGACAAAGGGCGTCCCGGCCTCGCAGAGGCCGGCTACAGAAGACCACCAAGACAAAACGATATCGGCACTTTTTCGCACGCTCATGTGCGCTCGGCTCACAAACCGAACACGAACTGTCTTCCAGCGAAGTGAGTACCCATGATCCGCGCCATCGTGTGGAAGGAGTTCCGCGAGCAGTGGGTGATCGGCCTCACGCTGATCGTGTTGGGCGGCGGGTTGCTCGTCGGGGCCGCGCAGTTGGGCGATCCGCCGTCGTCGGGGGCGTCGGCGCTCGACGTGGTTCGATCACTCGGATTGGGGCGATTGGCCACGCTCATGCTCGTGGTGACGTCGGGGATGGTTTGCGGGGGCGCGCTGTTCGCGGCCGAGCGCGAGGCGGGGACGATGACGTTCCTGGAGGTGCTCCCGGCCGCGCGGTGGGCGCTGTGGCGGACGAAACTCGTGGCCGGGTTCGCCCTGGCACTGGTTCAGACCTGCGTGGTTTTGGTTCTCGCGGCGGCGCTGGGGTTAGCCGATCTCTCGTTCGCCGGGCGGCTCGTGATGTACGGGCTGCTGGCGTTCGCGTGGGGGGCGCTCGGGTCCACGCTGGCCCGGACCACGCTCGGTTCGGTCGGGATCGCGATCCCGGCCGCGACGATCGCGACGTTCGTGTTCCTCGTGCCGATCTGCCTCGCGTTCGCGCCGCGGGGATCGAACTTCCCGCGGCCGATCGGCTGGGTGGCGTTCGAGGTACTCATGCTGCTGACGCCGCTGATCGTGTCCGGCCGGGCGTTCACCGCGCCCGACCGCGCCCGGGCGACGCGCCGCGGGCACTCGACATCAACCACGCGCGCGCTCGTGTGGCTGTGCACGCGGCAGCTCCGGGTGGTCGCCCCCGTTCTGTCCGCGTTCGCGCTCGCGTTCGGGTTCATGTTCCTGATGCCCGAAGTGCGGGCCGTGTTCGTTTGGCCGCCCGTGGCGCTCGTCGCCGGGGTGCTGGCGGGCGTTACCGCGTTCGGCGACGAACAGGCGCACCGGATCGCTCCCTTTTGGGCCGAGGGGCGGCTCCCGCTCGGGCGCGTGTGGCGCGTGAAGATCGGGCTGCACCTGCTCCTGGTCCTCTGGTTGCTGTTCCTGGTGGCCCTCCCGTCCGTGGTTCGCACGCAGTTTGAATCGCACATGCGGTTCGGCCACGGGCGCGGGCCGTTCGCCATTATCTTCCACGAACGCTTGTTCGACGAGCTCGGACCGCAGGCGTGGAAGTACCTCCTGCTGCCGGCCGTGTACGGGTTCGCGACCGGGCACTTGTGCGGGCTGCTGTTCCGCAAGCTGGTCGTCGCGTGCGGGGTCGCGCTGATGGTCGGCGGGTGCCTGTCGGCGCTGTGGGGGCCGTCGCTGCTGGCGGGCGGCGTGCTGCACTGGCAGGTGTGGCTGCCGGCGGTTGTGTTGCTCGTCACCGCGCGACTGATTCTCCGGTCCTGGACGACGGACCGGGGCGTCCAGCACGGGCCGCTGTTGCGCTTGGTGGGCGGGATTAGCGCGGCGCTGCTCGCGTTCGCGGTCGGTATCGGGTACCGGGTGCTGGAAGTCCCGGACGACGCGAGCGGGGCCGCCGACATCGCGTTCGTTAACTCGCTCCCGGGGTTCGATGAGAACGTCGCGGGGCGCGAGTTCCGCGCCGCGGCCGAACGGGGGCGCGGACGGCCGCGGGTCGACGAGCGCTTGGAGATCGTGTTGCGCCAGGGGTGGCCGGCCCACGACGCGGAGCTGGCGTCGTGGTTGGACCACGTGTTTTTGGACCCACATTTGACCGCGGACGAGGCGCCCTGGCCCGTGATGGCCGCGGGCGCGGCGGACAAGCCGGTTGGCGTGTTCGAGTCGCCCCAACTGGTCAACACCGCGGCGGCGACCGCGGCGAGTTTGGAAAACGCGCGCCGCATGGCCGTCACGCTGCTGGCCCGGGGGCTCCAGCGCCAGGCGGCCGGGGAACCTGGTGAGTTCCTGCCCGCGTTGCGCACCGTTATGGCCCTGGTCCGGAACCTGCGCCACGGGTCCGGGGTGCTGGCGCTCGTGGTCGGACTGGAGGTCGAGCGCATGGCCCTCCTCGCCGCGGACCGGTGGCTGGAGCGGTTCGCCGGACCCACCGAGCGGCTCCGCGAGGTGATCCGGGTGTTGGAAGAGGGGGACACGGGTGGCGACCTGGACGTGGAGCCGCACTACCTCGCCGACCGGTACGTGCTCCGTGAACAAATGCGAGTACCGGGCCAGTGGCTCGCGCCCCATCTGGTCACGGCGGGCGGGAGCGACGAACTGGCCGCGGCGGAAGCGGACCTGGTTTCGTTCGCGTGGACCGTACCGTGGGAGCGCGAGCGCACGCGCCGGTTGGTCGGCCTCGGGTTCGAGCAGGGGTTCCCGGGACCATCTTTACAACACGCACTGTTTTTAGTGGGGCGCCCGGGGGCCGGGTTGTTCCTCGCCCGGAACCGGTCGATCGGGGACGTGGTCGAAACCGACCGCTACCTCCGGGTGATGCGCCGGGTGGGGGCCATCAAGTTCGCGTGCCGCGCGCACCTGATGGATCGAAAGTCCACGCCCGCGACGCTGGCGGAACTCGTTGCCGGGGGCTACCTCCGTGCGGCGCCCGTCGATCCCTATTCCGACGGGCGCGCGTTCGGGTACCGAATTTCCCCGGGAGAAGAACTCCGTTCGTCGACTCAGCTCCGGGGCGGACCGGCCGACGATACGATGATTCGCACCGTGAGCGCCGGCCAGATCCTGGTGTGGAGCGTCGGGGCCGACCGGACCGATCAGGGCGGTCACGTCGCCCCCGGCGGCGTGCGCGCGGAAGACATCGTGTTCCTCGTGCCCATGCACGCGATCGAGTTCAAGTAAAGCGGAACAAAGCGGGAGGCGAAACGGCCGCAAATGAAGACGATGTGAACCCGCCCCACAAGAGGGCGCGAGCGGGCACACAAACAACGGCTCGATCTGTGGGTTTTTGTGGGCGGAGTTCGCCCCTCACACCCCGACACCCGCGCCGTGGACCAGTTCCTCCCACACTTCCTCCAGCACGACGAGCGCGTTGCCCGGGATCGGGAGCGTGGAGTACGCCATCCGCGTGTAGAGGTTCGCGAGTCGAGCGACTGATTCCGCGCGATCGGGAAACGCTTCTCCCACTCGGCGCGCGAACTCCAGCGCAGTTTCGGTCGGTTCGCGCCCCGCGTCGCGGTCCCAGGCCCACGCATCGAACGCTTCAAATGAGTACGCAATGAGTTCCGCCGGGTCGCGCCCGTCCGCGGTGCCGTCGGCGAACGGGTTCGAGTACGCGCTGAAGGGCGGCGGGCGCACGGGCGCCAGTGGCCGGGCTTCGTCCGCGCGACTCTTGCGGACCGTGCTGGTCTTCTGACCGAACAGGTTGGCCCACCACGCGCGAATCGCTTCGAGCCAGCGCCGTGCCCACTCGGTGAACGGCGCGAGGTACTTCAGCACGCCGAAGAACAGTCCGAAGATGACGGCGAGAATAATCAGCGCGAACACGATCCATTTCACGCCCTTCGCGACTTGGGCCAGTACGCCACTGAGTTGCGAATCGGGCGGCGAGCTACTGTTCTGATTGCGGTCCCCGCCGTCCTCCTTCGCGTCCTCGGATTCGCGATCCGAACCGCGCCCGCGACTGTCGTCTTGATCCTTTGGAGCTTCGGACTCGTTCCCCGAACTCTTCCCTTTGCCCTTATCGTTCCCGCCGGACTGGTCGCCCTTCTTCCCGCTGCCGCCCTTGCCGTCCTGTCCCTTCCCCCCCGATCCCTTATCGCCCTTGTTCCCACCACCGGGGTTCCCGCCCTTCCCACTCGCGGACCCGTTGCCGGCCTTGGTCTTGTTCCCCCCGCGGCCGTCCCCCTCGCCGGCCGAATCACCGAGCTGGGCGTACTTTGAAGCGTCGCGCTTGGCCTTCCCCGCGCGCTCGATGCCGAACCAGGGCACTTCGGAGTGCGGGCGCGGGAGGAACGCCCCGAACACCAAGAACACCACGATGAGTATCCCGCCCAGCCCGAGCCAGCTCGCGGTCATCGCGCCGGGCACTTTCGCCTTGCGCTGCCGCAAATAGCGCCGAACCCCCAGAAGACTCGTGGTCACGAGCAGCCCGAGCGCGCTCGCAATGTACACCGTCATTTGAACGAGCGTCGCCCACCGGCGCTTGTCGTCGTTGGAGTCAACGAGCGACTGCCCGAGCGCGAATAGCGGGAGTGCCGCGAGCGCGAAGTACAGCACCCACACGCCCGGAGTGTGACCCGTTTTGCGCTGCGATTCGCGGTGCGCCTTGTACTTCTCGATCCAGTCCCACAAGCGCGAATCGTGCTGCGCTTTCTTTTTCTTCCCGCGCCGCTTGCGTTCCGGTTTCGGCGCTTCTTTTTTGGCCGCGTTGTCGGGGTTCGCTTTTTCGTCGTCCGCATCGAGACCGGCCGCCGAGAGCAGCCCGCGCCCACTCGCTTCCGCCTTCTCGTCGATGTGCGTGCAGTCCCAGGTGAGTTTGTGCGCGCTCCACCAGACGAGGACGAGCAGCCCGAGGTTGACGAGCCAGCCCCAGGACTTGAGCCACCCACCGGGGTACTCGACGTATGAAAGCAGCGCGAGGTACGTGACGATCGCGAGCGCGACGCCATAAATCTTGGCGCGCCCGGCGTCGTACTGGATGGAAATGCGCGCGACGAGCACCGCGGCGAACACGAAGAAGAAGATCGTGTACAGCAGCCGGTCCGAGTACCGCCCCTCGTACAGCACTTCGATGAGGAAGAACACGAGGCTGCCGACCATGAGCATGACGAGCGCCGGGCTGAGCGCGGTCACGACGTAGTCGGCAACGGACGGCGATTCGCGTTCGGAGGCCATGCGAGTTTTCTATAAGTTGCCCGCGGCGCGCAACCGAATGCGCCGCAACCCATTCATGACGCTTCTCGCCTACTGCGGTTTCGCGGCTGCCCTGAAGCCGGAGACCGCGTTCCTCAAAACAACCCGAAACTGCCGCGCCCGGGTTGATCCCGCACCCCAAGTCGGGCAAGATAGAAGCACTCCTGCCCGCCTTCCGCTCATCGACCCGCGAGCCGGCCTCATGCGCATATCAATGTTCGCTGTTATCGCCTTATTGCCCCTCAGCGCAGTGGCTCGCGCCGCGGAACCGATCGACAACGATTACTTCGAGAAGAAAGTACGGCCGATTCTGGTCGCGAACTGCGTGAGCTGCCACGACGCGAAGAAGCAAAAGGGCGGTTTGCGGCTCGATACGAAAGCTGAGTTCGCCAAAGGTGGCGAGAGCGGCCCCGCCGTTACCCCCGGCGCCCCGGACAAGAGCCAGCTCGTCGCGGCCGTCGGCTACGCGGGCGAAGTCAAAATGCCCCCCAAGGGCAAGCTCTCGGACGGTGACATCGTGATCCTCACCGAATGGGTGAAGGGGGGCGCACCGTGGCCCAATGACGGCGCGGGAACGGGAACTGCCGGTGCGGGTGCGAAGTTCGACCTCCAGGCGCGGGCGAAGGCGCACTGGTCGTTCGGCGCGATCAAGCGGCCCCAACTGCCCCAAGTCGCGAACCCCAAAGCGCAAGTCACGAACGAAATCGACCGGTTCCTGCTCGCGAAACTCGACGCGGCCGGTCTCACGTTCGCGTCCCCGGCCGAAAAGCGCACGCTGTTGCGCCGGATCTACTTCGACCTGACCGGCCTTCCGCCGGCGCCCGCTGATATTGATGCGTTCCTCAAAGACGATTCGCCGAACGCTTACGAAAAGGTCGTCGAGAAGCTGCTCGCCTCGCCCCAATACGGCGAGCGCTGGGGCCGGCACTGGCTCGACCTCGTGCGCTACGCAGAAACGCAGGGCCACGAATTCGATTACGAGATCCCTGAAGCGTGGCGCTACCGCGACTACGTGATCCGCGCGTTCAACGCGGACGTGCCGTTCGACCAGTTCCTCACGGAGCAACTCGCGGGTGACCTGTTGCCCCCGCGACGCGGGAAGGACGGCACGAACGAAGCACTCGCCGCGACCGGGTTCTGGTGGCTCGGAGAAGCGAAGCACTCTCCCGTCGATTCGCGTGCCGAGTTCGCCGAGCGCATCGACAACCAGATTGATGTGCTCGGCAAAGCGGTGTTCGGGCTCACGATCAGTTGCGCCCGGTGCCACGACCACAAATTCGACCCGATCGCGACCAAGGACTACTACGCGCTGTTCGGGGTACTGAGCAGTTCGCGCTACAACCGCGCCGATGTGAGCGATCCCGCGTCCGCACTCAAGTTGCTCAACGAGCTAAAGACGGTTCGCGCAGAATTGGATCGTGTGCTAACGCCCGCGAAGCCCGCCGGGGCCAATGCTGCTCGCGCGGCGCAAGGAACGACCTGGCGCGAAAAGGCCGTCGAGTTCGAGCGCTTCGACGGCGAGTGGCACAAGCGCTGGTTCGCCGACGGGCTGGCGTTCCGCCCCGAAGCCGCTTCCGGGTTCCCGCACAGTGGCCTGGAAGCACGCAAACTTACTGGATCGCTGCGATCACCCACGTTCACCATCGATAAGCCCTACTTCGCGGTCCGCGTGGCGGGGCGCAGTGCCCGGGCGCGCCTCATTCTCAACGGCCTGCAACTCATCCAAGACCCGATCTACGGCGGCCTCGCGCAGTCGATCAACCACGGCGAAGAACTCCGCTGGATGGTGTTCGACCTCCGAATGTGGAAGGGGCAACCCGCGTACCTGGAGTTGCTCGACGACGGCCCAGGATGGGTCGCGGCCACGGAAGCGTGGTTCGCGGACGCCCCGCCCCCGAGCGAACTGGGCACGAAAGTGAAGTCCCCCGAGCATCCCGTTGGTGCGAGCGCGGAGGCGGACAAGCTCGTCACCCGTATCCGTGAACTCGAAGCGAAACTTCCCGACGCCCGGCGCGCCCCCGTGATGGCCGACGGCAACGGCATCAACGAGCACGTGTTCATCCGCGGGAGCCACAAGAACCTCGGCGTCGAGGCGCCGCGAGCCACCCTCGAAGCGTTCGGCAAGCCCGCGTTCACCAGTAGCGGGAGCGGGCGCCTCGAACTCGCACGCACCATCACCGACCCGTCGAACCCGCTCGTCGCGCGCGTGATCGTGAACCGGCTCTGGAAGCACCACTTCGGCGAGGGCATTGTTCGCAGCCCCGACGATTTCGGGGTCCAGGGTCAGGCCCCCACGCACCCGGAACTCCTCGACTGGCTGGCGACCGAACTGGTCGCGAAGAAGTGGAGCCTGAAGTCGATGCACCGACTCATGGTGCTCTCCACCGCGTACCGGCAGTCGAGCCGCGCGGCCCCGGAACAGACCGCGAAGGCGGTCACGGCCGACCCACAGAACAAGCTGCTCCACCGGCAGAACGTGAAGCGCCTGGAAGCCGAAGCGATCCGCGACAGCGTTCTCGCGGTCAGCGGGCGGCTCGATCCAAAGATGGAGGGCCAGGGCGCGCTCCCGTTCCTCACCGACCACCAGGTCGGGCGCGGGCGCCCGGGGTCCGGGCCGCTCGACGGCGACGGCCGGCGCAGCGTCTACCTGCAGGTGCGCCGGAACTTCATCAACCCGATGTTCACCGCGTTCGACTACCCCACCCCGTTCACCGCGATCGGTCGGCGCACGGTGTCCAACGTACCCGCCCAGGCGCTCGTGATGCTGAACAACCCGTTCGTGATCCAACAGGCGGAACTGTGGGCGAAGCGCGTCCTCGCCGCACCCGGCCAGAAGCCCGACGAGCGCGTGCGCCAGATGTACGTGACCGCGTTCGGGCGCGAACCCACCGCCGACGAGCGTAACAGTGCGGTCGCGTTCATCACCGAGCAGTCCACGGAATACGGCAAGCCCGACCACCCGAAAGCCTGGGCCGACCTCGCCCACGTGCTACTCAACGCGAAAGAGTTCATCTTCGTGGAGTGAAGAAGAGAAATACAGCCACGGATGAACACAGAAAACACGGACCAAGACGGATCGCAGATCCTGTTTTGTTGAAGCCTTCTTAACCGTTAGCGGTCGAGAGCGTGAGACCGTGCCTCAACACTTGCGCGTGCGGCTCTCGTCGGAGCGCCAAGAAAGCCTCCGGGCAAGTGTCAACGAGCGGGTGCTTCCCGTGCCTGTTTACTTCCGCGCACTCAACGATCCACCGCGCTTTACTTCTTCGCGCGTTCGAGGCGCAGGAAGGTCGCGGCGTAAGCAAAATCCGGGAGCGGCCGCTCCTCGTTGAAGTGCGGGAAGCGCCCGCCCAGCAACAGGTGGTCGTCGTCGAAACTGTAAATGTACGCGACCGCGCCTTCCGCTGCTTCTCGTCGGTGTAGGTGAGCGTGAGGCACTTGGGCCGTACCGAGGTGTCCGCCGTGAACGTCCCCTCGGTCACGCGGTTAACCCGGAGCGTGTTGTCGTTAGCGCTCTCGGTTTGCCGGCTTCGCGCCTTTCGACAACAAGAACTTGGCGATCTCGTCTCGCTTACTTGTGCGAGCGATATCGAGCGGTGTGTACGCTGGCGCCGGTGCTGAAAACGCCGGTGCCACGTTGGGCGGACCCGACGGAATTTGTTGTGGGGGTAGCTTTTGGGTAGCGGCGTTCACGTCGGCTCCTTTGTCGACGAGCAGGCGAACGACGTCCTCTTTTTCGGCGCTGACAGCGAAGTGAAGTGGGGTCCACCCCGAACCGCCGTCGGCCTGAATGTCGGCCCCTTTGTCGAGGAGCAGTTTGACGGTGGAGAGGTGGCCGCGCACCGCGGCGCGGTGGAGCAGCCCCCACGAGTCGCCGTGGCTCGGTTTCCGATTCCCGACAAACTTGAGCCGCTCATTTACCCATTTGGGGTGCTTGTCGAGCATCGCGCGCAGGTGATCGACCTCGCCCCGCTCGGCGAACTGGTGCGTGGCGGCGATCAGTGCAACCTCATAGGGGTCGACTTCTACTACTCGTGGGTTTGCCTTCTGCCCGGGGGCCGGCGGCAATCGTGGAATAACCGGCTCCTGACCTTTGGCCCACGCACACGAAATCAGGACCACAGTCAAAACACATCTGAGCATTTGCGTCTACCGCTTGCAAAGGGGCCGAATGCGACATTCCGTCGCGCACTGTACCGACCGCGTCACGCAATTTCACCCGCAAACGGACCGCTGCCGACCGGCCGTTCGCCAATATTACCCGGCCCCGGATCACCCCAGATACTTCTTCGGGATCTCCGCGCCTGCGACGTATTGCAGCTTGGCGATCTTACACATCTGGTACACGTTGATGCGGAAGTCCGGGCACGTGCTGACGAGACAGTACGCATCGGTGGGCGTGAACCCGTACTCGGTGATGAGCCAGTCCATGAGGTGGAACGTGGCCGTTTCGACCGCGGACTCCAGCGGCTTGTCCGCGAACACGGACACGAGCGCGTCCGGCTTCTCGATCCGCACCCACGGCACGCGCTTCTGCTTCACCAGCTCCAGTTTCACGCGGACGGTCGCCTTCGTCTCGGCCGCGGTCCCGGTGAACTCGGTGTCGCCCTGGCTCGCGTGGACGTCGCCCAGGTAAAACAGCGCGCCGGGGTGGTACACGGGCACGAAGACGCGGTTGCCGACCGCCGCGTCGCGGATGTCGAGGTTCCCGCCCCACGGCCCCTGCCCGTCCAGGCTGGTCACCACCTCGCGGTCCGGGCACACCCCGAGCGTGCCCACGAAGGGCGTGATCGGCCACCGGATCTTGTCGCTGAAGTGCAGCGTGCCGTCGCGCGTGGTGCCGCTGGCGCCCGGGGTGTGCTTGAAAATCTTCGTCGTGTAGTCGCCGGACAGTTCCGGCCACCGGGTCGATTCGCCCAGCGGCCCGCGCCGCGGACCGATCGCGATCCATGAATAGTCATCGACCACGATGTCTTCGAGCGCGATAACGAGGGCGTCGCCGCGCTCCGCGCCCTCGAGGTACACCGGGCCGCCGACCGGGTTCGCGTGCGGCGGGGACCGGTCGAACCCCGGGCGCTTCCCGGGGATCGCCTTGTCCGCCGGCGACTTGAAGTACCCGGTGCTCGCGTCGTAGGTCTCGATCTCGAACGACTCGCCCGGGCGCACGCGCAACAGGGGCTCGTCGCGCCAGTCGAAGGCGTACTTCCGCGCTTGCTCGCGGGTGATCCGTTGCACGAGTGAAACTCCTGATAGTTGGTGCGAACTCGCCAGAAATTGCGGGAGTTCGGCACCGGTGTGTGCCTGTTGAGGGTCCGAAGCTCTCGCCGCGCGGTGCGGTGCAGGGCCACACCGCGCAAATCTGGATCGCTCCTGCCCTGGCAAAGCATAAGGCACTTCGGGGCGCCAAGCTCCTCCAATCCGGTGGTACTCGCGCCCCGAACGGCGCTCCGAGGTGAGGGAACCGAGAACGGGTAAGCGGGCACGTCCAATACGCTTCCGGTTCGCCTGATTTTTTCAAGCGTTCTCACGACGACAGTCGGCGAACGACGCCCAAAAACTGAAGAGCACCTGCAATTCCCCCAGGCAAATCAAGCGAATGAATACGCGCTGGTCCGGGGCGTAAAGTACGCGAGCTCCAGTGCCCATAACGTCACTATAAACATCATTTTATTGTAATCTGCCAAGACCATGATCCCGAGCGGGCTGCGAAAAATAATTCCGGCTGCCGCAAAATGCGGCGGAAAATTATTGACTCGAGATACACAACTATAGTAAAAACGTTTTTCAATGAGTGACTTAATCGCTAAGTCTTCTGAAGGCCAATCCTGGCTCTCGCGTTGCGCCGTGTGCCTCGTCGGGCTTTATTTTCTCGCGGCGGCCGCACTGAAGCTGTTCTCGGACGGGTCCGTATCGGCCGGGGAGATGGTGTACACGCCGGCGCTGCGGTTCCTCGCTGTGCAGGCCGAAATTGTTCTCGGAACGTGGCTGATTCTCGGGCGGTGGCGGCTCGCGGCGTTTATGTCGGCGTGCCTGCTACTCGCGATGTTCGCTCTGCTCAGCCTGTTCAGCTTCCTTCGCGGCCAGAGTAATTGTGGTTGCTTCGGGGATCTGAAGGTCCACCCCGGGATCACGGCAACGGTCAATCTCGTGGCCCTCGGGCTACTCGCTCTTTCCCGCCCGCAAATGAGATGGAAGGAGAACCGGGGGGCGGTTGTCGCTGTCGGCACGCTGGCCGCACTGACGGGCGGATTGGCTTGGGTCGCCAACGGCCCGGTCGGGAACACGCTGCTGGCCCGGTGGCAGGGACAGACAGTGGCGCTGCAATCGAGCGTCGTCGAGGCGGGAGAGGCAACGGAAGGTACGAGAAGACAGTTCCCGGTCGTGGTGACGAACCGCAGTTCGCGGGACGTGCGGATCATCGGCGGCAACGCGGATTGTACCTGCACGACGACGCGGAACCTGCCGGTGACGGTTCCGGCCTCCGGCGAGGTGACGGTTGAAATCGACCTGAAGTTCCGCGGAACCCCGGGTCGGTTCGAGCACCGCTTTGAACTCTTCACCGACGACAAGACGCACCCGAAACTTCGCGGGGTGATCGTCGGCCACGTGGCCGACGCGCCCTAACGAGCCGCGTCTCTGGTGGTTCCAGAGACAGTGTGTGCCGAACGCGCGGCACGAACGATGGAGAGCCCCATGCAACGGCTTCTGAACGTGGCCTCGAAGTCTTTGGCGGTCTTCGGTGTGCTGATGCTGATGTGGACCGCGAGCAACGTACAGTCGGCGCAGACGCCGATCGACGACCCGAGTACGTCACTCATCCCGTGCTACCCGGGTAGCGGTGAGGATAAGAAGTGCCACGGCTACATCTGCGTGCTCTACAACTGTCGCGACGAGTGGGCGACCGACGACAGCGGCGTCCGGGAGTGCTGCTACTGACGGCCCCGCTGTACCAACCACGGCCCCGTGCATTCTTTTGGTCCGATTTTCATGTGTTCGCACGGTAGTGGTCCGCAGCAAGCGCCAAAAAGTGAGATGGGAACGGCGATTTTTCAGGAAATTAGGTAAACTAATGTGCGCCGGCCCTGTGAGCCAACCAACACGGCAATCACTCGATCCGAGCAGGGGCATGAAACGACACTGGCTTCTACTCGCGCTGTTGTTCGGTTCCGTTCGGACCGCCGTCGCGGGCGAACCCGAGGAGCTGGTTTCCCGCGTTCGGGCCGGGCAAGCCGAACTCCGCAATTGGGAGTTGGAAATCCCGGCGGTCCGGTCCGAACGCGATGTAACGATCCGGGGGAAGACCGAAAAGCTTACGTTCACCACTTTTCACCACGACCGCTCCACGCTCGTGGAGGTGGGAGCCCGCCGGTACTGCCTGACCCCGAACGAGACGTTCGGCGTTGAAAAGACACCGACGTCCGGCCAATACGCGCTCCTCTCCCAGTCCGCAAACAAACCGGAAGAATATTTTCACACGGTTGTCGGCAAAAGTCACCTGTTGTTCTGTCCGCTCACCGCGGCCGTCCAATCGAGCACAGTGATCGGCGTACTCGACCGCGAAGGGTTCAAGGCGGAGTCGGTCGCACGCGACGGGGCCGACCTGGTAACGCTCCGCTACTCGCGCCCCCTCCCCGATCGGGGTGACGCTGCGGTCGAACGGGGGGCGCTGACGTTCTCGATCGGCAACCATTACCTGCTCACCCGATTCGAGTACGACTTGCCTGCAAAGGCGGGGGAAGCACCGGCCCTACACGGTGTGATGACTCGGAAATTCACCGCACAGAACGGGCGCCCCGTTGTGACGGAAGTGAGTCAGGTGCTCACCTCGGTTCCCGCCAACTCAGGTGACAACACGATCAAGGTCCGGTACACGTACCCCGCACAAGGCGCCTCCCCGGACGAGTTCCGGCTGGCGCATTATTTACCCCCGCCGCCGGCCCTCGACGTTTACGAAGACCGCCCCCCGTTCAACTGGCCCCTGTGGGGCGGCATCGGATTGGCCGGCATCGTTCTGTCCGTGCTTCTGGCATGGTTCGCCCGGCGCAAACAGTGGCAAACGTGAGGAGCCTGTCATGCGAAAGCGTTCCGCGTTCACGCTGATCGAGGTTCTGGTCGCGATCGCCATCATCGCCGTCCTCATCGGGCTGTTGCTCCCAGCGGTGCAGAAGGTGCGCGCGGCCGCGGCCCGGATGCAGTGTGCGAACAACCTCAAGCAGATCGCCCTCGCCTGTCACAACTACGAATCGGCTCGGGGCGCGTTGCCCCCCGGTGCGGTCCTGCCTCCCGACCCGCTGTTCGGTCTGAACGCGCACGTCGTTCTGTTGCCCTATCTCGAACAGGAGCCGGTTTATCGGCAGGCACAAGCCGACTGCGAGAGCATGCCCATCACGCACCTCGCCCCGCCGCACGTGGGGTTGCGGACGCTGGTGAAAGCCTACCAGTGCCCGTCCGACGACCGACAAGCGTGGCTCCACCGCACACCGAGCGGCGTTGTCGTGGCCCTCACCGGCTACCTCGGGGTCTCCGGGGTCGGCGAGGAGGAGCGCCCGTCGGGGGTGATTTACGTCGGGTCGCGCACGCGCATCACCGACGTGACCGACGGCACGACCAACACGTTGCTCTTCGGCGAGCGCCCGCCGACGCCGGACTACCTGTGCGGTTGGTGGTACACGGGTTTTGCGCACACCGCGAGCGAAGCCTCTCTCCCGGTCCGGGCGCTGCGCGGCGCGCCCGAAGGGTCTTCACTGGGAGCGGCGTATCAGTCCTGCGCCCCCGGCCCGTACTCGTTCACCGACGGCGACCTGACGAGCGTCTGTCACGCTTACCACTTTTGGAGTCGGCACCCCGGCGGGGCGCACTTCGCGTTCTGCGACGGGTCCGTGAAGTTCGTTCGGTACGAGGCCGACCCGGTTCTGCCGGCCCTCGCCACCCGATCCGGGGGAGAGACCGCCGCCCTTCCGGATTGATCCCGCTGCGCTCTCACGCGGGTGATCCGTTGCACGTCCTTACCTCCCGTTTGTTCACAACTCCGAAACCGCGACCGTTACCTCTTCACCCACGCCCTCACGTGCCGCTTCGCCAATGCGGAACGAGCGCGCGACGAACTCGAACAGCGGCCTGAACTCCTCGAACCGCTCTGACGCGGCCGTGCATTCGAGGACCGCACACCCACGCTCAAGCGCGACCGCCGCAACTAAAGACCGGTTACCGCCGAAACTGTACACGCACGCCGCCCCAATCTCGTCCAGTTCCACAACTTCGCGCGCTTCGGTGCACGACTGCAAATACTGATTACCCTGTACAATCGCGTTCATCGTACTTACCGAATCGTGCCCATTGCTGAGGTACATCCGAATCTCGGCCGGCTCAACGGCCCTACTCGGTCGCTCATCAATGTTCTCCCAGCCGTCTTCGGTCAGCGCGCCACTAAGTTCGGTGACCGAGCGCCCCACTCGTCCGGACCAGTGCGTCGGGAGGAGTGCGGATACGAAATCAACATCTTCGGCCGAGCGACGACAGAAGGTAATCACTGACCGCCGTGATTTCGCGACGTGTTCGTTGAGGATGATGGTGGCCTCGGGAAGCCGGTCCGCGAGCCACCGCGCCCCTCCGGGCGTGACCAACGTATTCTGCGCCATCAGTGTGCGGAGCTTTTTCAGCGACGTGAGGTGCCGAATCGCTTCATCAGTGACCGCGTCACCCTCGATTCGTAGTTCACGAAGTTTGGTGAGCGCTGCAAGTGCGGCGAAACCGTCGGCGCCCCCTGTTGGAACCCGAATGCTCACCGTCTGGAGCTCGCGACACGGGGCGAGGAACCGCAGCGCGCCGCCCGGCACGTCGCCGTCAATGCTCAACCGTTCCAGTGCCGTCAAGTGCGCTAGCGCGGCAAAGCTCTCCTCGTTCTCCACGGATTCAAATTCGATATCGAGCGAGGTGAGTTTGCGGAGCGCTCCGAGTCGGGTTAACGTGTGGTCAGCGGAAACAATGCTGCGCAACGTCAGCTCGCGCAAGTTCACGAGTCGCTCCAACCCCTCCGTTCCCGCATCGTCGATGCGGGTCCATTGCGAAACGACCTGCAGTTTCTCGAGCGTTCTGCAACGGGCTAATGGGGTAATCGATTCGACAGGTACCCAAGATAGGTCGAGGGATTTCAGATTCGGCAATTTGGCGATGTGTTCGATTCCCGCCGTTGAGAGGTCACTTGATGTGATTCGGACCTCGTCGACACTCGTAAGTTCGGCGAGGAGTGGCATTTCCAAGTCACACGGCCATATCTCCCGGACCGACACGACCATCGCCCCGCGCGTGACGCCACGTTCGTGGTGCCCGCGTTGCCAAGACCGTGCCTGAGAGTGTCGCTCTTCGGGCGACAGGCGCGCGAGCCGGTCGATGCGCCGCGCCTGGAACTCGTACCAAACGTTGTAACCGAACGGCTCGCCCTTCGGGGTGATGTCAAGGACCGTTCCGCACGGGAGCGGCTCGAGCAGTTCGAGCCACTCACACGGGAATGGCGTGCCAGAGATCGTAAGCAAATCGAGATCGAGCGCGGCGAGTGCCTGAACCGCGGTAGGCGTGAGGGCGCCTCCCGATAGTCGCACCCGGCGCAACCCGGGAATGCGGCTGATGATGTTCAGGTCCGAAGCCTCGTAGCCACCCAGAAACAAACCGTCCACGAACCCGCGGCGGAACACGAATCCGATTCCCTTGCCCTCAACAAGACCCGCTTCGGCCAGCCACCGCTGGCGATGAACTGATAGCTCGCACTGACGGTCACACAACGGCCGCTCCCTCGCATCGTCGTCGGCCAGATACGACAGTTCGATCTGCACGCGGATGAACTCGGCGCGGGCCGCGTCGCCGTGTTCGTCGAGCCAGTCCGCGTACACGAGGCGCGGGGTGTCGTCGTCGGGGTTCGCGTAGATCGCGGCCAGCAGCGCGGTTTCGTCACTCATTCCGATCTCCGGTGCGCACCGCGATAGCTTACCCGCATTCCCGCCGGTTCGCCTCTAGCATTCGCGCGCGCGCCGCGGCACAATGAGCCGCCATGAAGATTACCCGAGTCGAAACGCACGTGTGCCACGCCCGGATGCGGAACTGGGTGTTCGTGAAGGTCGCTACCGATCAGGACGGGCTGTTCGGGTGGGGCGAGGCCACGCTCGAGTGGCACACGCGGGCCGTCGTCGGGGCCGTCCAGGACTGCGCCGAGCTGATCGTGGGCGAAGACCCCACGCGCATCGAGCACCTCTGGCAGATGATGTACCGCCAGCACTTCTGGCACGGGCACGGGATCATTCGCGCCACCGCAATTGCGGGCATCGACCTCGCGCTGTGGGACATTTTGGGCAAAGTGTGCGGCGTGCCGTGCTCGAAGCTCTGGGGCGGGCCGGTGCGGGACCACGTCCGCACGTACTGCCACCTCGGGGGCGGCAAAATGGAAGACTTCTACGAAACCGCCACCGACGACGCGAAGCGCTTCGCGGACCTCGCGCGAAAAGCGGTCGCGGACGGGTTCACCGCGTTCAAGAGCATGGCCGTACCGCCGACGCTCCCGCTGGAGGGCCTCAAGCCGATTCGTGCGGCCGAGAAGTGCGTCGCTGCGATGCGCGAGGCCGTCGGCGAGAGCATCGACATCATGGTGGACTGCCACGCGCGCCCCTCCCCAGCGATGGGGCTCCAGTTCGCGAAGGCGCTCGAACCCTACGGGCTGTACTTCCTCGAAGAACCGTGCTGGCCCGAGAGCGTGGACGGGCTCGCGGCGATCAACGCGGCTGTGAGCACGCCCATCGCCACTGGCGAGCGCGTGACGAACCTGGCCGCGTTCAAGGATCTGTTCGTATAACGTGCGATGCGAAGTGTGCCAGGTGGACATCACCCACTGCGGCGGGCTGAGCGAAGCGCGGCGCATCGCGGCGCTCGCCGAAGCGCACCGGGTCGCGCTCGCGCCGCACAACCCGCAGGGGCCGGTGAGCACCGCCGCGAGCCTGGAGTTCGGGTTCAGTCAGCCGAGCTACATCATCTGCGAAACGGTCCACGCGGACGTCCCGTGGCGCGCGGACGTGGTGCAGGAGGGCTTCACCGTCGAGCCGAAGGGCCGCATCGTGTACCCGAACACGCGGCCCGGCCTGGGCATCGTCATCAACGAAGCCGAGGTGAAGAAGCACCCGTTCGAGCAGGAACTGCCCCAGCGCGTGTTCTACCCCGACGGCAGCGTGGGCGACTGGTAGGCGAACCCCGCCCGCAAGGGCGGTGGGTACACAATCTGCGATACCCGCTGCCCTGCCATGCCGCCTTGCAGACCACCCACCGCCCTTGCGGGCGGGGTTCACCGTAGGCGTTCCTGGGACCGCGGGCGTCTCGCCCGCCGGCTCCCGGGCGCGGTGGCCCAGAGTACCTGCGTAGCAATTAACTAACTGACGAAATCAGCGGACGAGACGTCCGCGGTCCCAGGGAAAGGCAACACGTGCCCAAGAAGCTTCACGGAGTGCTGGCGATCGCGCACACGCCGTTCAACGACAAAGACGAGATCGACGACCTCGTGTTCAAGCGCGAGGTCGAGTGGGCGTTCGGGGTCGGCGCGACCGGTATCGGCACCGGGATGGTGTCCGAGACGATGCGCCTCACCGACCACGAGCGCATGTACCTCACCAACATGCTGGTCGGGTTCGCCGAGGGGCGCGGCCCCGTGTTCGTCGCGGTGGGCGCGGAGAGCACGAAGCAGTCGCTCGCGCACGCCAAAATCGCCGAGCGCGAGGGCTGCGACGCGGTCATGGCCGTTCCGCCGCTCACCTCGAAGCTCAGCGGGCTGCAACTGCTCGACCACTTCCGCGCGCTGGCCGACGGGGTCGGCATCCCGGTCATCGTGCAGGACGCATCGGGCTACGTGGGGCAGTCGATCCCGATCTCGATGTGCGTGAAGCTCCTCGAACAGTACGGCCCGGAGAAGATCCTCTTCAAACCGGAAGCCGCGCCGAACGGTCCCACGCTGTCCGCGCTGCGCGACGCCACCAGCGGGAAAGCGACCATATTTGAGGGCTCGGGCGGGATCTTCCTCGTCGACAGTTACCGGCGCGGGATCGCCGGGACGATGCCCGGAATGGACCTGCTCGACGGCATCGTGGCCGTTTGGAAAGCGCTCCAGCGAGGTGACGATGCCACCGCGTACCGCATCTCGTTCCCGATCGGCGCGATCGTGGCGCTGCAACTGCAAACCGGGCTGGACGGGTTCCTGGCGATCGAAAAATACCTGATGCACAAGCGCGGGCTGTTCCCCAGTACGCGCCGGCGCGGGCCTTACGGCTGGGATCTCGACGCCGAAACCGCGGCCGAAGTGGACCGCCTGTTCGCGCTGCTCCAAGACGCACTCGGCCCGATCGCATGAAAACTCAGCTCCTCGGCTTCTTGTGCGCCGCGACGGTGGTCGCGTACCTCCAGCGGTCCGCGCTCAGCGTGCCCTCGAAGGCCATCGAGGGCGAACTCGGGCTGACCGCGCAAGACATGGGGCTGGTGTGGCTCGCGTGGTACGCCGGGTACGCGGCGTTCCAACTGCCCGCGGGGATCGTTACCGACCGGCTCGGTAGCAAGTCCGCGCTGATCCTGTTCGCGGTACTGTGGTCCACGCTCACCGCGATCGTGGGTGCGGCGACGGGGTTCATCGAACTGTGCGTGCTGTGGGGCGCGATGGGCGTCGCGCAGGCGGGGATCTTCGTGTGCGCGACGAAGGCCATCGGTGCCACGTTCCCGCGAACCGAACAGGCGTTCGCGTCCGGGGCGCTGGCGTGCTGCATGGCCGGCGGTGCGGCGCTATCGCAGTTCGTCACGGGCCGGTTGCTCGGCCCGCTTTCATGGCAAGGCATTCTCGTCGTGTACGCGGTCCCCGGGTTGGTCTGGGCGTCCGCGTTCGCGTATTTCGTGCCCAGCCCGGAACCACGACTCCGACTCGAACCGGAGCTGGACGCCGCCCCGTCTCCGGCACCCACACCGGTCCCCGTGCCGTGGTCGCGGTTGCTCACCGACCGAAACATGGTGCTGCTCTGCGCGCAGCAGTTCCAGCGCGCGGGGGCGGTCGCACTGTTCTTCACGTGGTTCCCGCGGTACCTACAGGAAACAAAGGGCGTCAGCGTCGCGAGTTCCGGCGGGCTGGCCGCGTGGCCGCTCCTCGCGGGGATGCTCGGCGGGCTGCTGGGCGGAACGATTTCCGACTGGCTCCTGGTCCGCACCAACAACGCGCGCCTCAGCCGACAGGGGTTGGCCGCGTCCGCGACCGCGGTGTGCGCGCTGGTGTCGCTCGCGGCGTACTACGCAGAAACGGCCGGCGCCGCGGTCGCGCTCATCAGCGTCGCGGCGTTCTGCGGGTACGCGAGCGGCGTGAGCGCCTACGCCACCGCCCTCTCGATGGGCGGCAAGCGCGTGGCGCCGGTTTTCGCCACGATGAACATGGCCGGGAACATCGGCGCCGGGATGTTCCCCTTTGCCGTGGGGCAACTTGTAGGCGGAACGGGTAACTGGAACCTCACGCTGCTCCTGTTCGGCGGGATGTTCGCCGGGTCCGCGGTCTGCTGGTCGCTGCTGAATCCGAAGGGTACGTTGTTCGAGGAACCGGAATGAAGACGCGGGTACACACTCCTCAAGCGCGGTGCCAGGCCGGGTTCGCGTGGGCCGACATCACGCCGCCCGTGGGCATCTACCACCGCATGTGGGGCGCAGCGCTCCACGATCGCGCGACGGGCGTCCACAAGCCGCTCACGGCCACCGCGCTGTACCTCGAAGCACTCGACGGCGCCGGTCGACTACTCGTGATCGGGATGGATCACTGCATCCTCGACGGCGCGGAAATCGAGAACATCAGAACCCGTGTTGGCGAAGTTGCGCCCGACGATGTGATGGTCGCGCTGTCACACACGCACGGCTCGGGGTGGATGTCGCGCTCGCGGGCGAACCTCCCGGGCGGCGACCTCATCGGGCCGTACCTCGACCAGCTCGCAGACACTTGTGTTGCGCTCGCGCGGCGCGCCATTGATTCGGCACGCGACGCAACGATCCTGTACGGCTCCGCCCGGTGCGCACTCGCGGCCCACCGCGACACCTGGGACGAGCGCGCGAAGCAGTTCGTCTGCGGCTTCAACACCGAGGGGCAGGCCGATGACACCGTGCTCGTGGCAAAAGTGCTCGCCGACGGCACACGCGGCACGCTCGGCACCGTGGTGAACTACGCCTGCCACCCGACGACGCTCGCGTGGGCGAACACGCTCATCAGCCCGGACTATGTCGGCGCGATGCGCGAGGTGATCGAAACGAGCACGGGCGGTCCGTGCTTGTTCATCCAGGGCGCGTCCGGCGACCTCGGCCCGCGCGAGGGGTATGTCGGGGACGCGGCCGTCGCCGACCGCAACGGCCGGCAGCTCGGGTTCGCCGCACTCTCCGCGCTGGAGGCGCTCCCGGCGCCGGGCACCTACTTCGAGTACACGGGACCGGTCGTGTCCGGCGCGATCCTGGGCACCTGGGCGCACCACCCCGTTCCCGCCGAAGAACAGGCGGCGTTCGCCGCGTGGGGCACGCGCCGGTTCGTCGTCCCGCTCCCGTACCGGCTCTCGCTGCCCACGGTGGAAGAGACACGGGCCGAGCTAGCGAAGTGGGAGCGCGAAGAATCTGTGGCACGCGCTGGGAATGACGAAACTCGCGTGTCCGAGTGCCGCGCCCGCGCCGAACAGATGACGCGCCAGCTCACGCGCCTCGCGGCGATGCCGCCCGGGAAGTCGTACCCGTACCAGATCACGGTGTCGCGCGTCGGCGGCTCGGTGTGGGTGTTCTGCCCCGGCGAACTGTACCAGGTCTTCCAAACGACGCTCCGCTCGCGCTTCCCGGACCTCGCGCTCGTCATCAGCACGGTAACGAACGACTGGCAGCCGGGCTATTTGCCGA
This sequence comes from Gemmata massiliana, assembly GCA_000531095.1. GTDB lineage: Bacteria > Planctomycetota > Planctomycetia > Gemmatales > Gemmataceae > Gemmata > Gemmata massiliana. The sequence continues at coordinate 220,625 of HG799469.1, forward strand.
CCGCGTCGAGCTACGACTACGGCATCTACCAGGAGATCATCGCGGCCGTCGCCCCCGGCTCGCTCGAAACGGTGATCGAGGTCGTGAGCCGCGAAATCAAGGCGGTCGCGGGGCGAGCGTAAGAGTATTTCACCGCAGAGGGCGCGGAGAGCGCGGAGAAGAAGCACAATTGGTTTTCTCCGCGCTCTCCGCGCCCTCTGCGGTGAAATACTCTTCACCACTACCAGCAGATCATGGGCTTAGTGCGTGGAAGGAGCTGTTGTGACAGAACCAACGGACACACAGCCCTGGGACACTGTGTTTAATCGCGTGCGGGCCCGGTACGATCCGAGTGACAAGTACGTTCGGAGGCCGACCCGGGCCGAATTGGATTTTGTGGAACAGGAACTCGGCTCCCAACTACCGGCGAGCTACCGTGCGTTCGCAGAACGGTTCGCAGTTCCCGGACACGTCGTAGGGTACCTCCGGCTTCGCCCGCTACGGGACAAACGGGAGGGCTCGTCCGTTGTGGACCTGACGCGCTGGTTCCGGAACGAAGGGGCGACCGAGAGGCGCGCGCACGAGTACGGGCCACTCGAACAACTCCGCCGCTTGGTGATCTTTGGTGACGACTACGGCGGGGGATCGTTCGCGTGGGATTCGGGCGACGTCACGTGTTCAGACCCACTGGAATACCGAATCGTTCGGATTCCCCGCGAACCCATGCCGCTCGCTCCCATCGCCGACACGTTTTTCGATTGCGTACAGTGGGTTCACAATTACTGCCTCGAAATGGACGAGCACATCGACGCTCCTCCGGAGGAGCGGTGCGATCCCAGTTACATTCGGTTCGAGCCGTTCTTCCTGCGTGCGAAGCGGATACCTGTGCAAGCCGATGTTGTCCAGTGGCTCGCGTTCAACGGCAACGCGGCGCGCGATCTGGCACTCTCGATCCGCGACCACGGCTGCACGGACGCTCTCCCGATCCTGGCCGACGCGCTTCAAGAAGCGGGCTGCACGAACGCGGACTTGCTCGACTCGTGCCGCACCGGTGATCCGGGTATTGATGGGCCGTGGGTACTTCGGGTGCTCGGCATCGGCGCCGATCCCGTATGATTTGCTGCGAACAGGAATAACGACACGGGCCAGGGATTGCTCCCTGGTCCGTGGTGTTCCCGTGGCGTCTACTTCCCGACCCGGAGCGCGGAACGCTCACGGCACCGCCGTCCGGTGCGGCGGCGGCACCGCCGCAGAAGCACGATCGGCGGGGTTGTACCAGACTGCGGCGGTGCCGCCGCCGCACCGGACGAAAGCGGTGCTGGAACAGCGGTCCCCGCGACGAGTATGGTGGAGTGTGCCCGGACGACGCAACATCGTCCTGCTGCAGAGCAGCGAGCTAAACCGACCACGAGAACACCCACAACATACCCGAACCCATGCCCGACGCAAGCGGCGCAGCCGTCGAAGGACGCCGAAGCTTGCAGACGGGCACCGAAACGGGCATCATGAGGTCGGTTCCAGGGGGCGACCGATGACCGAAGCGGAATGGCTGGCGTGCAGCGAGCCCGAGAGTGTCTTGGAATTCATTCTTCCGCGGGCGTCCGACCGCAAGCTCAGATACTTTGGATGCGCGTGCTGCCGACGAGTGTTCTCGCACATGGAACACGAGGGCAGCCGGGTACTAATCCGGCTCATTGAAAGCTACGCTGACGGGCACACTCCTGCCGACGAGATGGAAACCGCGAGGCGAAGTCACGATCAGTTTTGTCGCAATTCAAAGCCGGATTGGGAATACATAAATGCTCCCGACGACGCGGCCCTGATGACGGCTTACCCCACCGCGTCGGCCCTAATCGCGTTCGTTCCGTCATGGACGTCGAAAGCGGTCGTTGATGCCCGGTCCGGGCCATTCCGAATAGAGTCCTCTAGGCGGACGAGTGAGGTGATAGAGCGGATAAGTTATCCCCTTGAGCCGGACGGGTTGAGCGAATTATTCAGCACGACGGAGTCGCTGCGAGAGCAGGAGGAGGTAATGGAAGCCTCTTTTCGAGCCGAGGAGCAAAGGCACCAGACGGCCTATCTACGCGACATCTTCGGGAACCCGTTCCGCCCCGTGACGTTCTCCCCCGACTGGCGCACCTCCACGGCCGTGTCACTGGCGGCGCAGATGTACGAGGCGCGTGATTTCAGCGCGATGTCGATTCTGGCCGACGCGCTCCAGGACGCGGGCTGTGACAGCGCCGACGTACTCGATCACTGCCGCGGACCGGGGCCACACGTGCGCGGGTGCTGGGTCGTTGATGAGATTCTGGGCAAGACATAAACATGCGCCTTCAAATCCGACGTACCGCACGACCGTATCTGCACAACTCCTGACGAGCCACCGCTGCCGTCGCATTGCTCAACAAACGGTGCGGCACTCGTGGTACGATGGGTCGCGAAACGAGACGTGTACCGCGCCCGGGGTGCCCATGTTCGGCCTGTTCACTCCCAAGTGTCCGCTCCCGACCGCCGAGAAAACGTGGATCGAGCGGCGCATGCTGTGGTTCGCCGAGCGGTTCGGCGCGCACCGGATGCGGAACGCGCGCGTCGTGCTCCCGACCGCCGAGTTCCTCCCCGATTCGTACACCGGGAGCCCCGCGGACGTGCGCCGTTGCTTCGACCGCATGTGCGGGTACATGAGCGTCGACCCAGAAGGAGTCGTATTGGAGCTACTCCCCGATCACCTCATGCCGGACGCGGCCGGGCTGTACGAGATGCGTGCGAAGGGGCACGTTTTCATCGCCGAATCGCAAACCGCGGACCCGCCCGGGCTGATCGCCACGATCGTCCACGAGCTCGCGCACGAGATCCTGTTGCGCGGCGGGCACATGACGGGGCACGAACCGGACCACGAGACGACCACGGACCTGCTCCCCGTGTTCCTGGGTACGGGCATTTTCGCGGCGAACGCGACCATCCGCGATTCCTCCGGGTGGGAAGCCAATATGAGCTGGTGGTCGATCTCCAAACGCGGGTACCTGTCGTCGATCCAGTTCGGTTACGCGATGGCCCTCTTCGCCCACGTGCGCGGCGAAGAGCACCCGGAATGGGGCCACCACCTCCGGCCGGACGCGCGCAAGACCCTCGCGTCGGGCTTGCGCTTCCTCGACAAAACGGGCGACGCGCTGTTCACCCCGGCCACGGTCGACCGCCCCCCGAGCGTCACGCCCGCCCTCGTACTGGAACGGCTGGCGATGCGCAGCGCCACGTTCCGGCTCGCCGCACTGTGGGACATTAGCGAGTTCCGGTTGACTACCCCGGAACTCCTGAGCGCGGTCGTCGCACAGTTAAAGCACCGGGTCGCGGCCGTCCGCGCGGCCGCGATTCGCGCTCTGCCCGTGTTCGGCGCGGCCGCGCTCGAGGTCGTACCCCAATTGCTCAACCATCACCTCTACGACAGCACCGTTCGTTCCGACACCATTTGGTGCCTCGGCGAATTGAAGCCGCCCGCTAAAGACGTTGTGCCGGAGCTGAACCGCCTGTTGCTCGACGCGGATGTGGTGTCGGACGCGGTCGGCGTGCTGGGTATTTACGGTCCCGAAGCGGCGGGCGCTGTGCCGAATCTGCTGATCGCACTCGAAAGATCGCTCCACAAGTACACCGACGCGGCCCCTCTTTATTTCGCCGTTCTGTGCGCGACCAGTTCCACCCCGGAACGGGATCTTCGCGAGCACTTCGGCGAGCGCGACTCCGATCTACTCCATCTAGCTTTGAAAGAACTCAAACTCCAGTCCCGTTAACTCGTAACCGGCTCCAGCGCGGCGGGGAAGGGGAAGGGGGCTACGCGCACCCGGTATCGCCTCACCGCGCGCTTCGCATTTCGAGTGGAACGGTCCGCGCAATTAGTTTTGTGACACAGAACCTTCCCATCAAACGGTCACTCGATCAACAACTGGGGTGTACCCGCGCGTCCGTGTTCGCTAAACCTTCATCTTTTCCCACAAACACTGTTCGAGGCTCGCGTGGCGCAACCCATATACTTTTACACGGACCCGATTGCCGCCCTGTGGATGGTGAAGACGTTCCGCCTCAAACTGGTCGCGGGATCGTTTTGCCTCCAAACCGAGAGCATCGATGCGTTTCTCGAACAGCTCGGGCGGGGCGTGCGCCCCGAGCGCTTCGTGGTCCACACCGATAGCCTGGGCGTGTTGGACCCAAAGCCCGGGGACATTGTTGAAGAGACGGGCATCAAGACCAAGGTGAAGCGGCTGGTCGCGAAGGATTTTCCGCTCACCGGAATGGGGTACCAGATCCTTCACCGCTCCGGGCGCCCGTTCTTCGCCCCGGACCGGGCGGGGAAGTGATCCGACGCATGAATCCGCCGGCGCGCCAGCTCTTTATGCACTTCGCCCCAATTTCGGCGGCGCCGCGCCGTTGGGGTTGAATCGCGTGCGCGGGACCGCTTACCATGCCCGGTCTGCCGCGCTCGCTTGTCCGGTTCGGGCGATCCGACACGACCGCGGCGGTCGCACGGACGCGGATACATGCCGACGATCAACAAGCGCTTCCTCCTCAAGCTCGTCCTCGTTCTCCTCGTGTGTACCGGCGTGCTCTTCGGCGCGCACGAGATCCAGGCGCAGCGCATCCCGACCGCACTGAAACAGCAGTCCGAGCGCGCCGCGGACGCGGGCAAGTCGGACATGGCCATCCACTACTTGCGCCAGTACCTCGAGTTCCACCCGGAAGACGTGGACTCCCAGGTACAACTCGCGGACCTGCTCGCGGCGCGCCCCGGCGCCCAGAAGGGCAGCCCGCAGCTCCTCTTCCTCTACGACAAGATCCTCCGGCTCGACCCGGACCGGCACGAGATCCGGCGCAAGGCGCTCACCGTCTCGCTGAAGCTCGGGAAGTTCGCCGACGCCGTCACCCACGGCGAGGAGTTGCTGAAGGAGTTCCCGAACGAGTCGCGCCTGTGGCACCAGACCGCCGAGGCGCACGTCGGCATGAACCAGACCGCCGCGGCACGCAAGTCCTACGAGTCCGCGGTGCGGTGCGCGCCGGAAGAACTCCTCGGCTACCAGCAGCTCGCGCAGCTCGTCTGGAAGAACATGGAAGACGGCGCGGGCGCACGCGAGGTGCTCGACCGCATGGTGAAGGCGCTCCCGCAGAACCCGGAAGCGTACCTGATCCGCGCGCGGTTCGAGACGTTCACCGCCGAAGACGCGGGCGCTGCGCGTGGGGGCGACCCGTACAAGCGCGCTACGGTGGACCTCCACCGCGTCCTCGAACTCGACCCGGAGCACGCCGAAGCGTCGCTCCTGCTGGCCGAGATCATGCAGCGCAGCCGCAACCTCCCCGCGGCCCACGCGCTGCTGCGCGACGCGGTCGCACTGTATCCGAAGAACCAGAAGATCGTGCGCGGGCTGTCGTGGTTGGAACTGGTCCGCGGGAACACCGCCGCGTCGATCGCGGTGCTCGAAGACGGTTTGAAGGCATCGCCCACCGACCTCGACCTGATGGTGCCGCTCGCAGACCTGCTGGTCCACCAGGGCGATACGGTTCGCACGACCGAACTCCTGCGCCGGCTCGAAGCGAGCAAGGCCCCGGCCACTCAGGTGAAGTACCTGAAGGCTCGCATTGCGATGCGCGAACAGCAGTGGCAACAGGCCGTCACGGTGATCGAGAGCCTGCGGGCCGAGATCGTCGGGCTGCCGGGGCTGGACATTCAGCTTAATTTGCTCCTCGCCACGTGCTTCAACAAACTCGGCGATTCGACTTCCGAAGAGAAGGCCTACCAGCGCGTGGTGAACGCGGACCCGAAGAACGTGACCGCCCACGTCGGCCTGGGCAACCTGTACATGACGCTCGGCAAGTTCGACTCCGCGTCCCGCGAACTCGACAGCGCGCTGCAATCGCCCTACGCCACGGGCACGGTCGTCGCGCAGTGGGCGCGAGTGAAGGCCCGGACGCTGCCGCTCGGTGCCGCGGAGAGCTGGCACCGCGTGGAAGACGCGCTCGCAAAACAGCTCTCGGCACGGTTCACCCGCGGGTCGTCCGAACCGGTAACCCTCGTCGCGGAAGTGATGACCGCACAGGGCCGGCTCCCGGACGCGGTGCGCCTCCTGCGCCAGGAGGCGGTGCGCCGGGCCGGTGACGCGCGGTTGTGGGCCGCCCTCTCGCTCGCGACGGCCGATCTGAGCGGCTGCGTCGCGGGGCTCGCGGTTCTCGACGAAGCCCAAGCTTCGGCCGGTGACTGTGCCGACATTCGGCTCGCTCGGGCCACCCTGTACGCACGCGAACCGGGTCAAGTGCGACCGCTCGACGCGCTCGACGACCGCATCGAGGGTTGGCCGGAGAACGAACAGATCAAGCTCCTGTCGGGGTTGATTGAGGTGTACGACCGATTGGGCGACAACACGAACGTGGTGCGCATGCTCCGGAGCATCGTCGCCCGTCAGCCCTCGAATACCGGCATGTGGTTGAAGCTCCACGAGCGCGCGGGTGCCAGCGAATCGAGCACGGTCGCCCGGAACGCACTCGTGAAGCTCGAAGGCGCGAACGGCCCGTCGGTCGCCCTGTGCGACGCGCGCACGGCTGCGACCGACAGCGCACCGGCGATTGCGACCCGCGTGACCGCCGCGTTCGGGGAGAACCCCACTCGCGCCGATGCCTGCCTCGCACTCGCTCGCCTCAAGCAACTCACCGGCGATTCTGTGAGTGCGGGCACCCTGACTGAGCGTGCGTTCCAGTTGGAACCGACCCGCTACGAATCGGCCGAAGCGCTGCTCGCGCACCTGGTGCGGTCGAACGCCCCGGACCGTGCGGCGCAGTTCCTCGTGCGCCTGTCCAACGACCCGCGCTGGGCCGGCGAGCCGTTCCGCCGCGTGGTCGGGCACGTGCTCCCGGTTCTGCCCGCGAGCGCGGCGAACACCGTCCTCAATCAGTGCAAGGGTCTCGTGGCACGCGACCCGGGTGGTTCCGCGTGGGTCGTGGAGTGCGCTGTGAGTCTGCGGCACCCGGAAGCCGCGATTCTGCTCGACGACGCCACCAAACAACCCCGCGCGACCTCCGACGACTGGCTCCGCAAGGCGCTGTTCGTGTCGAAGGACAACGCCGGTGCCGGTCCCGAGGTACTCTCGGCAGCCCGTGGTAAGCTCCCCGCTCCCGCATACTTCGGAATGGTTGCGGTGTACTGTGACACGGCCGCCGGGAGCACGTTCGTGCCGGACGTCTCCGATCCCGCGGAGAAGCGCGTGCTCGCGCAAGCGCGGCTGTCGGTGAAACTCAGCAAGTCGCAACCGGCCGAGGGTGCCAAGATCCTCGAAGCGCTGCTGTCGAGCAAAGACATCACCCCGACCGACGCGGACTGGGCGCGGCGCAACCTCGCGATGATCTACGCGGTCGGCGGAACCCCCGACGACCGGACGCGGGCGATGACGCTCCTGAAGGCCGTGACCACGACCGAGAACGCCACCCCGGAAGAGCTGCGGGCCACCGCGAGCGTGCTCACCACGCTGGGCCGCTACCTCGAAGGGGCCGACCGGCGCGACGTGCTGAAGAAGGCGATCGAGTCGCTGGGCGCAGCGCACAAGCTGACGAACGCGCCGAGCTACCTGTTCGCGATGTCGCAACTGTACCGGGCGATCAACATGCGCCCCGCGAGCCGCCAGTGCCTCCAGCAGTTGCTCAACGACCCGCGCGACCCGTCCTACGCCTTCTACCTGCGGGCCGCGCTCGACGAACTGGTCGAGGACGGCAATTTCACGACCGCGACCACGTTCGCCGGGAAGCTGATGGCCTCGCACGGCGGCGACTTCAGCTCGCTGGCGAGCGTCGCGCGGTTCGAGTGCAAGGCCGGGCGCCCGGACCGCGGGCTGGCGGTCGCCGAGGACTACGCCCGAGTCGCGGACTCGGGAACCGGCGACTACCTCATGCGGTCGGCGCGCGTGGCCGAACTGCTCGACGAACTGAGCCGCCTGCCCAACGTGCGCGGAACCCCCGTCGCCCGGCGGATGACGACCGCGGCCGTCGAGCGCTACACGGCCGTGCTGCCGAACCGCCCGGAAGGGATCGTCGGCGTGGCCGGCGTGCTGGCCGCCGACGGGCGCGCGGCGGAAGCCTTCGACCGCATCGAACGGTTCGGGCGCTACCTGCCGAACCGCCTCCGGGCGAGCGCGGGGCTGGCGATCGTGCGCGGCGGACCCGTCACGGACCGCCAGGGCGAACTGGTGCAGAAGTGGTTCGACGACTGCCTGGCGGAAGAACCGGACTCGATCCCGCTCCTGCTGAACCGGTCCGAGTTCCTCGCGATCCGGCACAACACGAAGGGGGCCATTGAGGGCTTCGAGAAGGTGATCGCGAAGGAGCCGCGCAACGTGATCGCGCTCAACAACCTCGCGTGGCTGCTCGCCGCCGATCCCGCGACGGCCGAAAAAGCTCTCGATCTGGTGGCCCGCGCCACCCGCGAGAGCGGGCTGACGGGTGACCTGCTCGACACCCGCGCCCGCGTCCAGATCACGCTGCGGCAGTTCACCGCGGCCGAACGCGACCTGGCCGAAGCGATCAGTCAAGACCCGACCGCGCTGCGGTGGTTCCACGTCGCGCTGCTGCGGATGAGCCAGTCATCGCAGAGCACGGAGGAGGCGAACAAAGCCTTCCAGGAAGCGAAGCGCCGCGGGATCGACGCCCGGGCCATTCACCCGGCCGACCTGCCGATGTTCAAGGTGCTCGACGCGGCCAAAACGAAGTAAGCAGTAAGAAGTCGGAGCCGCGGATGACGCGGATAACGCAGATTAAAACCAGAAATTGAATCTTATCTGGTTCTGATCTGCGTTATCCGCGTCATCTGCGGTTCCGATTTCTGTCTCCCTTAATCTTCCCGCGACACTTCCCCCACCACCAGCGTCACGTCGTCGCTGAGCTTCTGGTCGCCGCGAAACGCGCGCTGGTCCGCGAGCAGGCGCTCCGTGAGCACGTCGGCCGTACACGAACCGTGCTGCGCAAAGGCCCGCTGGAGCCGGTCGGTGCCGTAGCCCTCGCCCACTTCGTTGCGCGCCTCCACCAGTCCGTCCGTGAAGAAGCAGAGCCGGTCGCCCGGTTCGAGCTGGATCGTTTTCTCGCGGTACTGTTCGCCGGGAACGATGCCCAACATGAAGCCCGGGACCGACAGTTCCTGCACCGCGCCGGTGCGAGCCACGAACCGCATCGGGTACGGGTGCCCGGCGTTCGCGTAGGTCATCACCCGCGTGCGCCGGTCGAGGACGCCGTAGAACGCGGTCACGAAGCGCTCGTCGGCCAGCCCCTGCAATCGCTCGTTCATCTCCGTGAGCACGGCACCGGGGGAAATCGTCGAGCCGGACACCTCGGAGAACGCGGTCCGCGATAGGATTGCGACCATCGCCGCGGCGATGCTGTGCCCGCTGGCGTCGGCGATCAGGAACCCCAGGTGGTCCGGCCCCGGTTGCGCGACGTCGTAATAATCGCCGCCCAGGTGGTCGAGCGGCGCGTAGTGAACGCCCCAGCGCAGTTCGGGCCAGTCCGGGGGCGCGTGCGGGAGCAGGAGCCGCGTCTGGAACCGCCCCGCGGCGCTCAGGTTGTACCGCAACTCGGCGTCGCGCGACATGATCTCGTCGAGCGCCTGCTTGAGGGCGCGCGTGCGGTTCTCGACCAGGCGGTTCAGGTCTTCGGCGCGCCGGAGCATCAGCGTGCGCGTGGACACGATCCCCAGCACGCGGCGCCCGCCGTCGACGACGGGCAGGTGCCGGACCCGGTTCCGGTCCATCAGCGCCACGGCCTCGTCCCAGCCCACGTCCGGCGCGATGGTGAACGGGTTCGGCGTCATCCACCCGGCAACGGGCGCGTCGCGCCAGCCCGGGTCCGCGTCGGCGACCCGGCGGAGCAGGTCGCGCTCGGTGAAAATGCCGATTAGTTCGTGTGCACCATTAACAACGATTACGGCGCCGATCCGGAGCCGATTCATCTGCTCCATGACTTCCCGTACCGGGCACTCGGCCGGGACCGTGATCGGTTCGGGCTGCATCACCTGTCGGACGCTCAACGATTCTTGCCGCATGAAACAATTTCACCTGATGAACCCGCGCGGGGCACTCATTAAGGCCGGTCGGCGCAGTTTGAGGGGAAATTATAGGTACCGCCGGCCGACTTGATGTGAATCCCATGAATGCGCCCTAAGAAGCTTGAACTCCGACGCCGATACGCCAAGATACGCAACAGAATGCCCCTCGCTGGAGAAATGCCGATGCCGATCTGGATGCGACAGGCTGCGGCGATCCCGGTTCGAGACGGCCGCATCTGTTTGGTCACGTCGAGTAGCGGGCGCCGGTGGGTCGTCCCGAAGGGACAGATCGACCCGGGCCACACCCCGGGCGAAGCCGCTCTCGTTGAGGCGTGGGAAGAAGCCGGTCTCGTCGGGGCGCTCGATTCCGAGCCGCTCGGTTCTTACTCCTACGAGAAACTCGGGCGCGAGCTCCACGTCCTGGTTTACCGGATGATGGTCACGGACGTCCGCGACACGTGGCCCGAGCGCAACCTGCGCACGCGGGCCTGGGTCACGCTCGACGAGGCCCTTGACCGGATCGAGGAGCCGGGGCTGCGCGATCTGCTCCGGCTGGTCTTTCGTGTGAAAGCGGCAACGCGCCCCACTCTCGCCAGCGCGTGAGGCCGCCGGTCGGCACGGTAAGCTCAATTCAGCGATTCGCAGTTAGCCCCAAACCAATTCCCGCCCCAACGAGCAGCGTCCCGGCCGCGCGGTCGGCCGTTCGCGTTACTCCGGGGCGCTTCGCCCAGTGCGACAGGCGCCCCGCCGCGAACCCGTACCCGACCAGTACCACGAACTCCGAAGTCACGGACGTGAGCGCCAGGACCGCGACCTGGAGCGCTATGTTTTCGTTCGGGTTAATGAATTGCGGCAGCAGCGCGACGAAGAACATGATCGCCTTCGGGTTCGCCGCCTGGAGTATGAACGCCTGACGGAACACCTTCCGCGCCCGGCCCGCTTCTGGGGCACCACTGGAATCTTGCGAATCCCCGATTTCGCTCCCGCCGGGAGAAATAATCAGCCGCAAGCCGAGGTAAACGAGGTACGCGGCCCCGACCCACTTCACGACCGTAAACAGCTCGTGCGACGCGAGCAGCACCGCCCCGAGTCCGAGCGCGGACAGCAGGAAGTAAAAGGTGTTGCCCGACAGGATGCCGAGGTTCGCCCACACGGACGTGCGCCCGCCGTGGCGCAGGGCCGTCGAGACGACGAACAGCACCGCCGGTCCCGGCGACAGCGCGAGTACCGTTTCAGTTAAGAAGAACACGCCCCACGTTTCCCAAGACATGTGCACCTTTCGGTACGAGGGACTCTCAAAGTAATTGATAGCGCTGCGGCCGGTATTCACCTGTAACACCGGGCTGCACTTGCTCGCTAGAGGAAGGTACGGGGATTGCATCCGACCAGCGGGTGCGAGCGGGCCAGGGGCCGCGTGCGGTGCCCCGTGACCGCAGAAGGGTTGGTACCGATTCGGGGCGAATTCGTCTGTTATCAGAAGCACGGCCCCGCGTCTGTGCTAGTGTTTGAGGACGAGCGGGAATTTCGCCCCTCGCGCCGGCGGCAGGTCTCTACAGCCGGTGGCACACCGTTCCCGCTTCGTTTCGAGACTGGATTTCACAATCCGGGCGCCGCTCGCGTGTCTACCAGCGCGGCTACATCGAGACCAGTGATGCGCAATCTTTCCTCACCGCTACCCCACGATTGCCCTTCCAAATGGTCACTTTGGGCGCGAACAATACCACCAACCCCTTGCACGGCCCGCGCATATGAGAGAAAGTGGAGAAAACGGGTAATGATGGTGAATCCAAAATTTACCTCCGATACTCTTCATAGGAAACACACGCCCTCGCTCCGCTGGAGTCACACCATGAAAGCGCCACGGTCGGCTCGTTGGGCCGTCTGTTTTGGTCTGTTGATTGCTGCCGCCTTCGCTGCCTCTTCGACCGCTGCCGATCCCGAAACGAAATGGGATCCGGCGCGCACGACGCAACCGGAAGACCTCGCGGAACTGAAGCTGCTTCAGGCCACCGTGAAGAAGGTCGTGGACAAGTGCTCGCCGGCCACGGTCGCCGTGCTCTACGGCGCGAGCGCCGGGAGCGGGGTCATCGTGAGCGAGGACGGGTTGGTCCTCACCGCGGCACACGTCATCCGCGACTACGAGATGCCGAAGAAGGGCTCCCTCGAGGGCCGCGCGCTGCCGTTCACCGCGGGCAAAGAGGTGACCATCCGGCTGCCCGACGGCGACACCGTCGAGGGCAAGACCCTCGGCATCAACGAGGGCATCGACAGCGGCATGGTGCAGATCACCGGTAAGAAGTCGAAGAAGGGCACGTGGCCGAAGGACGGTAAGTGGCCGTTCCTTCCGGTCGCGAAGTCCGGTGCCCTGCAAAAGGGCACGTGGGTCGTGTCCCTCGGGCACCCGAACGGCCCGCGCGACGGCCGCCCGCCGGTCGCCCGCCTGGGGCGCATCCAGGGGAGCACGAAGAGCATCCTGCGCACCGACTGCACGCTGGTCGGGGGCGACTCCGGCGGCCCGCTGTTCGACCTGAACGGCAACGTGATCGGCATCCACAGCCGCATCGGGCTGCCCATCTCGCAGAACATCCACGTGCAGGCCGACCAGTTCAAGAACGACTGGGACAAGCTCGTCGCGGGCGAATGGGTCGACCAACCGAAGACCACCAAGAGCGGCGGCGGGGCGTACATCGGCGTCGTGTTCCCGGACGACGACGAGGAAGACGCCTGGCTGAAGGAGGTCGAAGACGACGGCCCCGCCGGGCGCGGCGGGCTGAAAATCGGCGACACGATCACCAAGTTCAACAACGACGTTGTGAAATCCGTCAAGGCGTTCCGCAAACAAATGGAGTCCGCGAAGCCGGGCGACCAGGTGCGGATTACCGTGCGCCGCGGGACCACGATCCTGGTCCTGCCGGTGACTCTGAGCAAACGGGCGTAGTGCGCCCCGGTCCCCCGCGCCGCTGGGGCGCGGGACGAGGCCCGGGGTTCCGCCCGCAACCGTCCTTTCCTGACCCACGGGCCGAGGTGCCCGTGCACGTTCCCCACCAGTTTCTTTCTCAACCCACCTGAGCGGAGTTACGACCGATGATCGCGCGTCTGCTTGCTACCGCCGTGGTACTGGCCGCAGCCGGTTCCCCGGCCCTCGCCCAACTCGGAAAGGACGCCAAACTGCTCGCGCCGTTCAAACCGGTCGTGGCGAAGGCGAACGAGTCGACGGTCCGGATCAAGTGCGACGACAAGGACACGGTCCTCGGGACGGTCGTCGACGAGTCCGGCTACATCCTCACGAAAGCGAGCGAGCTGAAGGGCGCGGTCTGGGTCCGCCTGCCCGACGGCAGCGAGTACGAGGCGACCACCGTCGCCGCGCACAACGCCACGGACCTCGCGCTCCTGAAGGTGGACGTAAAGGGGCTGAAGGCGGTCACGTTCGCGGACACCGCCGCGGTCCCCGCGGGGAACTGGGTGGCCGCGGCCGGCCCCACGAGCGACCCGGTCTCGGTGGGCATCGTCAGCGTGATGACCCGCAACCTGACCGGGCGCGACACCGTCATCACGAACCCGAACCGCGGGTACCTGGGGATCTACCCGACCGACGAGAAGGACGACAAGGGCGCGCTCGTCGGGGCCAAGATCTCCGAACTCAACCCCGGCGGCGCGGCCGAAAAAGCGGGCCTGAAGTCCGACGACGTCATCATCGAGATGAACGGCAAGAAGATCGTCGGGCAGACCTCGCTCCGCGACTTCCTCGACACGCTCCGCGGCGGCGACACCATCAACGTGAAGGCGAAGCGCAAGGGCGAACTGAAGGACTTCAAGGTGACGCTCGGGAGCGCACCGAAGGACCGCGGGGACGTGCAGAACTCGATGGGCAGCAACCTGTCCGGGCGCCGGACCGGGTTCGAGAAGGTGCTCCAGACCGACCTGGTCGTGGACGCCAAGGATTGCGGCGGACCGGTGGTCGACCTCGAGGGCAACGTCCTGGGGATCAACATCGCCCGGGCCGGGCGCGTCGAAACGTGGGTGCTGCCGAGCGAAGTGATCCGCCCGCTGCTCCCGCAATTTCAAGGCCGGCAAGTTCGCGCCGGTCAGCGCGCCGGGTTGCTTTGCCGACCGCCCCAGCCCCGCGCAAGTCGGGCAAGTAAACGTCCACAGGGCAACGTCCTGGGGATCAACATCGCCCGGGCCGGGCGCGTCGAAACGTGGGTGCTGCCGAGCGAAGTGATCCGCCCGCTGCTCCCGCAATTCAAGGCCGGCAAGTTCGCGCCGGTCAGCGCGCCGGTGCTGCCGACCGCCCCAGCCCCGCGCAAGTCGGGCAAGTAACGTCCACAGGTCCGAAAACAAAGGCCCGGCGCACCACTTGGTGCGCCGGGCTTTTTTGTTTGTCACCCGTGCGGGGCGGGTGTCGCGGGTGAATGAAGTCAGTTTACTTCTTCTCGCGCTTGCCTTCGACGTCGAACGACCGGGTCTCGCCGCCGAACTCGGCCTCGGCCTTGCCCTTCACGGTGTCCTTATCGACCTTGAGCTTGTACTTGATGGTGAACTTGGTCCCTTCGCGCTCGCGGTCGACGGAGAACGTGAGTTCCCCGTCCTTGAACTTCACGTTGTCGAGCTTCACTTCCTTCTTGTCCTGCCCGATCGCGGTGCCGGTGAGTTTGTCCCCGTCCTTCTTGATGGTCACGGTCGTCTCGCGCTTCTGGCCCATGATGTCGGTTTCGCACTTCCACGTCCCGACCGGACCCGCCTTGTCTTCGGCCGTTACGGTCCCGGCCAGCCCCAGTACCAGCGCCGCGGTGAGAAGCACCTTCATGAAATGATCCTCAAGTGGCGCCCGGGCCGCGCCGCCCGACGGGACGGATCGCGCGGGTCGCCGTCGCGCATTCTAGGGATCGCCTCTCTCGCGCGGAGAACATGTCGCCGGATTGCGGTGCCGGGACGTTCCGGGGGCGACACGTGCGTAGTTTCTCCGGCTGGTTCGCAAATTCGGGCGCAGTAGGATTGTTTGTTGAATTCGCCGCGGGGCAGGGGGCCGCACCGGAGCACGTGCGAAGGTGGCTCGTTCACGAGTTCCAGTGGGACCGAATCATGAACGCGGAGAGTGCGGAATTGCTCACCAAGAGCGGCTGGGCCGGAGGGCTCTTGATCGCGTCCCTACAGCTCTCGGTTCTGGTGATGGCCGGGTACGTGTGGCTGACCGTTCGGGCTTTTCGCCGCGGTGAGACCGCAGTTGGTATTCTGCTTTCGGCCCTGGGGCTCCTGGTCGGAGGCGGGTGGTGCGCGGGCGTTCTGCTCGGGTTGGTGTTCGGCTGGGTCTGGGTGCGCCGGTGGAACGCGCTACCGTTCATGATCGTGTGGTCGACACTTGTTGCGTTGGTTATCGGTAACTTCGCTCTGGCCTGTGTAATGAAGAAAATGTCACTGGACGAGTGGCGCGCGTACTTCGGGTGGCTCCCGGCGCTGTGAGTGGGGTATCCAATACAGAAGGCAGAAGCATTTTTGACAGGATTAACAGGATCGACAGGATTCAGAAGACAAGCTCGCGTGTGGTATTGATCCGGTTGATCCTGTTCATCCTGTCAAAAAATGCTTCTTCGCACATCACCGGCCGGTTCACTCACTTGGCCCGCGGTTCGACGCCGAGCATGTTCCGCACGAAGAAGTCCATCCGGCGCCGGTTGCCGTAGGGCGATTCGGCCGCGCCGTGGCCCGCGCCCGGCACGATGAGCAGGTCGAAGTCCTTGTCCGCCCGGATGAGCGCGTTGGCCACCTGCATCGTGCTCGACGGGTCCACGTTGCGGTCGAGTTCGCCGACGACGAGCATCAGCTTGCCCTTCAGCTTGTGCGCCTGCGTCACGTTCGACTGCTCCGCGTAGTGCGGGCCGATCGGCCACGACATCCACAACTCGTTCCACCAGATCTTGTCCATCCGGTTGTCGTGGCACCCGCAGTCGCTCACCGCGGCGGTATAGAAGTCACCGAACGCGAGCACTGCCCGCGTGCTGCTCTGCCCGCCCGCGGACCCGCCGAAGATCCCGACGCCCTTCGCGATGTCCATTTCCTTGTACTTCTCGGCCGCGGCCTTGATCCACAGGATGCGGTCCGGGAACCCGCTGTCGCCCAAATTCTTCCAGCACACGTCGTGGAACGCCTTCGATCGCCAGTTGGTGCCCATGCCATCAATCTTCACGACGATGAACCCGAGTTCGGCCATCCGCTGCTCGTAGGGCGCGGGCGTGAAGTTCTTGCGGACGTGGTGGTCGTGCGGCCCCGCGTAGATGTACTCGATGACGCGGTAAGTCTTCTTCGGGTCGAAGTTCGAGGGGCGGACGATGTAGCCGTGAATGTCGGTTTTCCCGTCCCGCGCCTTCGCCACGAATCGCTCGGGGTAGCTCCACCCGGTCTTGAGCAGCGCGGTCGCGTCGGCCTTCTCCAGGTCCAGTACCTTTTTGCCGTCGGCCGCGCTTCGTAGCTCAACGACTGGGGGCAGGTCGACGCGCGAGTACGTGTCGATGAAGTGCTTGCGGTCCGGGGCGTACTCGATGGTGTGCGTGCCGTCGCCGTCGGTGAGCTTCGTGAGGCCCGTGCCGTCGAGTTTGATGCGGGCGTAGTGAACGTGGTACGGGTCTTGGCCCTCGTGAATCCCCAGCGCCCGGAACCAGACCTCGCGGGTCTTCGCGTCCACGCGGTCGACGCCGCGCACCACCCACTCGCCCTTCGTGATGTTCTTCGCTTTGCCGGTCGCGAGGTCGACGAGGTACAGGTGGTTCCAGCCGTCGCGCTCGCTCATCCAGACCACTTCGCCGGTGTCGTCGAGGTAGTTCACGTAGAGCTTGTTGGCGTAATCGAAGAACGTTTTGCACTCTTCGTTGACGACGCTGGTGACCTTGCCGGTTTCGGTGTCGATGTCGAGCAACCGCATGACCGTGTGGCCGCGCTGGTTGTACGTGAAGTAGAAGTGCTTCGAGTCCTTGCTCCAGTGCTCGTTGCCCACGGCCCACGGGTTCGGGAACAGCTCGTCCGAAACGGTCACTTCCTTTTTGTTCTCGACGTCGAACAGGTGCGGCTTCGGGAGCGGGATCGGGTCGCCCGGCTTGAGGTAGTCGTAGGTGGACGTGACCGGTTGGAGGCGGTCGCGCGGGGACGACTCGACGAGCGTCACCTTGCGGTCCCCGCCGGCCTTCGTCTTGAGCGCGACGAGCTTTTTCGAGTCGGGCGACCAGTACGTGCGGCCGTAAGAGTCATCCGCCTTGCCGTCCTTGCTGAGTTGCACCTCTTCCTTCGACTTGGTGTCTCGCAACCAGACGTTGTTTTCCTTGATGAACGCGCCCCACTTTCCGTCCGGTGATTCGCTCCCGCGCCGGGGTTGCGCCGCGAGAACCGGAGAACCTAACCCCCGGCCCCTTCCCTAAGAAGGAAGGGGGAGAAAAGCCATGCACCGCGGACCGGACGCCCTCTTCGGTATCAAGCCCCTCTCCGTTTAGGGGAGGGGTTGGGGAGGGGTTATCTTCCGATGCGGACTCGTCCGAGAACCGCTTCTTCGGCGGGGCCACCGGCTTTGCGTCCTTCGGCAACTTGTCTTCGGCTACGATCTCGCGCGTTCCCTTCACCACGTCGACGAGCACGAACTCCTTCTTCCCACCGGGCAGATTATTCTGGTACCAGAACTTCTCGCCGTCGGGGGTCCAGTTCGGTTGATTAACCTTCCCACCGACCACTTTTCCGGCGGTCCACTTGGAAACGCTGTTCGCTCGCTCGTAGTCGTCTTTCGTGCCCTGTGCGGCAACACTCGTGGTGAGCCAGAGGAGGGCGAAGAACCCCAGAAGGGGTGAAGGGGTGAGCGGGTGAAGGGGTGAGAAAACACCCCGGCCCGAGCACCGATGTACACAACCAGCAGCGCAACTCATGTTCGTTCCTCTGTGGTTTCTCACCCCTTCACCCGCTCACCCCTTCACCCGTTTACACTTTCGCCCACGCGGGGGCGGTCACCTGCCCGTTCGCGGCCAGCGCGCGGGCGCTGACCTGCAGCACGCGGAGGAACCCTTCGCTGTCCGCGTGGTCGAACGAGCCGATCGCTTCCATGCTCGCGTTCGCTTCGGAGTACATCTGGTGCGGCACGTCCTCGGCCGCCTCGAACTCCGCGCGGCCCTTGTAGAGTTTCAGCTTGATCGTGCCGGTCACGAGGTTCGTGATCGGTGCGATCGCCCCGCGCGCCATGTGCGTCGCGAGGTCGAAGCCGTAGCCCTGGTAGATTTGCTTCGAGACGAACAGCGAGAGCTGGTCGAACAGTTCGCGCCCGCGGCGGTCGAGCACGAGTTGCAGCAGGAAGGCGTAGGCCGAGCCGAGCAGCTCCATCCCCGGTGCCTCGTACACGCCGCGGCTCTTGATCCCGACGAACCGGTTCTCGACCAAGTGCGTCGCGATGCCGACGGCGTGCTTCCCGCCGATCGCGTTCGCGGTCTGGATCGCCTGGAACGCGGTGGTCGCCTTCCCGTTGATCGCGACCGGGCGCCCCTTCTCGAACCGCACGCTGACGCTCTCCGGGGTGTCCGGTGCGTCCTTCGGCAGCACGCCCATGCCCGGGGTCACGAACCACGGCTCGGTGGTCAGGTGTTCGAGCTTCCCGGCCTCGTGCGTCAGTCCGAGCAGGTTCGCGTCGGTGGAGTAGGGGGCGTTCTTACTCGCCTTGATCGGCAACTTGTAGGAGTTGCAGTAGTCGATCATTTCCGAGCGGCCGGGGAACTTCTTGAGGAACTCGCGGTCGCGCCACGGCGCGTACACCGTCACTTCCGGGGCCAGCATGTTCGTACACAACTGGAACCGCACCTGGTCGTTCCCGCGCCCGGTGGCCCCGTGACTCAGCACGGTGGCGCCGCGCTTCTTCATTTCGGGAATCATCCCGGCCACGATCACGTGCCGGCCGATCCCGGTCGTGTTCCAGTACGCCCCTCGTAGCGGGCCTGGAACTGGATCACTTCGATCCCGCTCTCCGCGATCATGTCGTGCAGCGGGATCGCGACGTAATCCGCCGCGCCGCACGCGCGCATCCGCGTTTCGATCTCGTCGAAATTGGACTCGTCCGGCTGCGCGATATCAGCGGTGAAGCAAACGACTTTGACGCCGTTTTCGGTGAGCCACTTGGTGACGGTGCAGGAGTCGAGCCCGCCGCTCGCGGCGAACGCGACCGTTTGGCCCTTCAGGTCGGCTACGGTGGTCATGATGATCCTCAATGGTTTGCGATGAATAGGATTACGAAACGCGACCCGGGTTGCACACTCGCCGCACCATCATGCCGCCATTCACGACGCTAACCGTCCCCGATTTGCTGCTCGAAGAGGTCGTCGCGCACGCCCGCGCGGATGTGCCGTTGGAGTGCTGTGGACTGCTCGCGGGCCACATCCGCGATGGCACCGGGTTCGTGACCGCGCGCTTCGCGATCGAAAATGAGTTGCGCAGCCCGACAGACTACCTGACGAACGCTCGGGGGATGTTCTTCACGTTCCGCCACATGCGCGAACGCGGCCTGGAACTGCTTGCAATCTACCACTCGCACCCGACGTCCGCGCCGGTCCCGAGTCGCCGTGACATCGAACACAACACTTACGGCGAAAGCGTCGTTCATCTGATCGTGGGGTTCGCCAACACGATACCCGAGGCGCGCGGCTGGTGGCTCACGGAAACGGAGAGCCGGGAGGCTCAACTCGACATTCGCGGATGAGTCCAGAGCCCTCTTCCGAAGCGTTCCACTAACTCCCTGTAAGCGACTGGGCTGAGAGTGACACCCGTGAGACGCAAGGACCAAAGGCGAGGGAACACGGTCGCCCGCGCCAAGAGTAAGGCTTCGCGGTCCGCAATCATTGGGCGCGGGCGGAACGGGTGAATCGCGTTCGGTCCTCGGGCACTGATCTCTAGCTCCCGGAGCCTCCATTCCCACTCGGTGGCGACCAGTCGCTCGATCACCTCCGGGCAGGCGATTCCCGCATTAATCCGAACAAGAGTAATCTGGGAAACGTGAGGGCTGCTCAGCAGCGTTCCGATATCACTGGCCTGAACCTGGACGAGACGGACGTCGCACGCCGGGATCTGTGTCAGTAGTCCGCCACCTCGCGCCACAAACCCCTGGAAGTTCCGAAACGTAACACGATCCAGGAACCCGCGCCGAAATTGCCCGTAGGTGACGCCGTTCACTTGCGGCACTTCGGCTCGCCATTTTCCCGAGTGGAGCTTGCGTAGTTCTTCCACCCGGGCGTAACGCGGATCGAACTCCCTCGGCCGGTCAGGAACCGCGATTTGGAGACGGATGAATTCCGCGCGTTCGGGATCGCCGTTCTCTTCGAGCCAATCCGCGTACACCAATCGCACGGTATCATCGTCCGGGTTCTCGCAGATCGCCTTCAGAAACGGCTCGTAGCCCGGCGGTGGCATCGCGAGTCCCTCCTCAATCCTCATGAGACACATTAACAAACTCGCCGGTTCGAGCGCTGTGATTGGTCCGTACCGGTCTGGAATTCAGTCCACAGGGGGCTACGATAATCTTTGCAGGGGCGGTTCCACGTCGGAGCCGCCCCGCGTCCGTTTGTTGGGACCAACTTCGATGGCGAACCTCTGCACCCCACTGTACCAGTGGCACGCCGATCACAAGGCCCGCATGGTGCCGTTCGGGGGGTGGGAGATGCCGGTTCAGTACACCGGTATCGCGCCGGAGCATAAAGCCGTGCGCTCGGGCGCGGGGCTGTTCGACATCTCGCACATGGCCCGCGTGAACTTCGGCGGGGCCGGCGCGCTCGCGTTCCTGGAGAAAGTGTTCACCAATTCCGTCGCAACGATGAAAGACGGACAGGTGCGCTACGGTCTGGTCTGTAAGGACGACGGCGGCATCCTCGACGACATCCTCGTGTACCGCTGGCCCTACGGGTTCGCGGCCGTTATCAACGCAAGCAACCGCGAGAAGATTCTCGCCTGGTTTGAGCAGCACCGCGCGGGCTTCGAGGTCGAGATTCAGGACCAGACGCTCGCCACCACGATGATCGCGGTGCAGGGGCCGAAGTCGGTGGAACTGGTTCGGGGGACGTTCGCCGACGACGTGACGACGCTCAAATACTACTACGCGACGCCGACGCGGTACAAGGACAAGCCTTGCGTGGTGAGTCGGACCGGGTACACCGGCGAGGACGGGTTCGAGGTGATCGTGCCGAACGCGCTCGGCGTTACGCTGTGGGAGGAATTCGTCGCGAAGGGCGCGGTTCCTTGCGGATTGGGCGCACGCGACACGCTCCGGCTCGAAGCCGCGATGCCGCTCTACGGCCACGAACTGAACGAAACGGTCGACCCGATCCACGCGGGACTCGCCTGGGCGGTGAAGCTCGACAAGGGCGACTTCATCGGTCGCGACGTCATCCAGAAGGCGACCGCTGACACCCAGAAGCCGGTCCGCGTGGGATTGGAACTCGAAGGCAAGCGGGCGGCCCGCGAGGGGTGCGTGCTCACCGACGCGGACGGCGCTCAAGTCGGCACCGTGACGAGCGGCAGCCTGTGCCCCTGGCTCGATAAGTCACTGGCGATGGGGTACGTGAACCCGCAATTCGCGTCCGTCGGTTCCGCTCTCGATGTGGATTTGCGCGGGACCAAAATCCCGGCGACCGTTGTGCCGCTGCCGTTCTACAAGCGGAAGAAATAAACCCTGTTATCGCCACCGTCCGTTACCGGTTCATCGGGGGCAGATGCTCCCGCTCGCCAAGAGGAAGCGAAGCCATGTCGAACCCGTCGAATCTGCGGTACGCCCCCACGCACGAGTGGGCCAAGCAAGACGGTGACGTCGTCACGATCGGCGTGACCGCGTTCGCTATCGAGCAGCTCACCGAACCGACCTACCTGGAACTGCCCGCGGTCGGCGCGGAGCTGAAGGCCGGCGACAAGTTCGGCATCATCGAATCGTACAAGTCCACGTCCGACCTGTACTCGCCGGTGGCCGGTACCGTTATCGAGCGGAACGAACCGCTCGTCGACGACGGCCCCACGAAGCGCAAGGGCGACCCGAAGCCCGTCAACGACGACGCCTTCGGCGCCGGGTGGATGGTGAAGATCAAGCTCGCGCCCGGCGCGACGCTCGAACACCTGCTCACCGCCGCGCAGTACGACCAACAACTCGCGTCCGAAGGGCACTAGGCGCCCGGCGTTCGCATCTGTGTTGCCCGACCACGTTTCTTAGGAGGGTTGGCTCGGTGTCTTACGTCCTGAACACCCCGGAAGATCAGAAGGCGATGCTCGCCAAGATCGGGGTTTCGTCCGTCGAAGACCTGTTCGCAAACATCCCGACTGCACTGCGGCTCCAGCGCGACCTCGCGATCCCAAACGCGATGTCGGAAATGGAACTGCAATCGCACCTCTCCCGATTGTTGGGCAAGAACCAGTCCGCGAGCGACGCCGTGTGTTTCCTCGGCGGCGGCGCCTACGACCACTTCATCCCGAGCGTGGTCGACACCATCGCGGGGCGCAGCGAGTTCTACACCGCGTACACGCCCTACCAGGCCGAAGCCTCGCAGGGGACGCTGCAAGCGATCTTTGAATACCAGACGCTGATGTGCGAGCTGACCGGGCTGGGGGTCGCCAACGCGAGCCTCTACGAAGGCGGTTCGAGCGTGACCGAAGCGGCCCTCATGGCGCTCGGCATCACGAAGCGGCCCGAGGTGCTGATCGCGGAGAGCGTTCACCCGGAGTACCGGGCGACGCTCGAAACCTACGCCGCGAACCTGAACTGCCGCGTGCGCACGCTCCCCACTCCGGACGGGTTCCTGAACCCCGACGACGTGAAGAACGCGGTGAGCGACGCGACCGCGTGCGTGATCGTGCAGTCGCCGAACTTCTTCGGCCACCTCGAAGAGATGCAGGCCATCGGCGACGCGACCCGCAAGGTCGGCGCGCTGTTCGTCGCGAGCTTCGACCCGGTTTCCGTCGGCGTGCTCAAGCGCCCCGGCGACTACGGGGCCGATATCGCCGTGGCCGAGGGGCAGGGGTTGGGCGTGCCGCTCCAGTACGGCGGCCCGTACCTGGGCATCCTCGCGTGCCACGAGGACTCGCGCTTCTTGCGCAAGATCCCGGGCCGGCTCGTCGGTCAGACCACCGACCGCAACGGCAAGCGCTCGTGGGTGCTCACGCTCCAGCCGCGCGAACAGCACATCGCCCGCGCGAATGCGACGAGCAACATCTGCACGAACCAGGGGCTCCTCGCGCTCCGCGCCGCGGTGTACCTCACCGCAGTGGGTCCGCAAGGGCTGAAAGAAACCGCAGAACTTTGCGTCCGCAAGGCGCACTACGCCGCCGAGCAACTGACGAAGGTTCCCGGCGTGTCGCTGCGGTTCAAGACGCCGTTCGTGAAAGAGTTCGCGCTCCAGGTTCCGGGCGACGCACCGACCCTGCTCGCGAAACTCCGCACGGCCGGCTACCACGCGGGTCTGCCGCTCGGTCGGTGGTACCCGGCGCTGGCGAACTGCATCACGGTCGCGGTGACGGAAAAGCGCACGAAGGCCGAGATCGATGGCTTGGTGGAGGCGCTGAAGGCGAACGTGTGAGGAGGAGCCGCGATGCCGTCGCCGTTTCCGGGAATGGACCCGTGGTTGGAAGGTGAGGAGGTCTTTCCGGACCTCCACGATAGTCTCATTTTTCTGCTCAAAGAGGCGATCAACACCGCGCTCCCGCCCGGGTACGTTGCGACCAGCCGGAACCGGGTCTGGGTGGACGATGAATTGCGCCGCGAACCGGACGTCGCTCTGTTCGGCAAGGACCGCGAGCCGGGGAACAGTTCGTCCGCAATCGCCCTCGCGGGCTTGGTCGCGGTCGGTCAACAACTCACGCCCGAACCGATCGAGGAACCGTACCTCGAAATTGTTTCCGCAAAGGGCAAACGGCTCGTAACGGCTATTGAGATCATCAGTTTGACGAACAAGAGGGCCGGAGAACAGGGACGCAAGACGTACACGGATAAACAGCACGAGTACCGTCTTTCGGGTGTACACCTGGTGGAAGTCGATCTACTCCGCCGGGGGCCGCACGTGGCCGCGACTCCGCTCGCTCACTTACGGAAGATCTTCGGCGAGTTCGATTACCACGTGAGTGTCGTGGTCGCGGGGGCGGTCCCTCGGTATCACGCGGCGGGCATCAAATTGGTGGACCGGTTGCCCGAATTCGCGATCCCGCTCGATACCAATGTTCCCCCGGTGACGGTTAACCTGCAACCGCTCCTCGACCGGTGCTACGACAGCGGTAAATACGCGGCGCTAACCAGTTACCGCGAGCCGTGCGACCCGCCACTCACCCCCGAGCAACAGGTGTGGGCCGAAGGCATCCTCCGCGCGAAGGGGCTGCTGCCGTGACCGAGGACGAAGCCTTCATTCGCGCGATCGTGGATAACCCCGGCGACGACACTCCGCGCCTCGTGTACGCGGAGTGGCTCGACGACCGGGACGACCCGCGCGGAACGTATCTGCGCGCCGAGCGCGAGTGGGGCCGCGCGTGGCGCGAAGGCCGTCCGCCCGGTGACGCCACTGAGTTGCGGGCGCTGGCAGCCGAGCTCGATCCTGTGTGGGTTGCTCGTATCAGCCGCGCGCCGATGGGTGTGTGCTTTGAAACGAAGCTGTTCGTCCACGACCATGCGTCGCCTGCGAGCGGAGCGGAACTTTACGCTTTTGAGAGCGAATTTGGTATCGTCCTTCCGCCCGAGTATGGCGCGTTCTTGCTGAACTACAACGGCGGCTGGCTCTCAACCCCGGGCGAGGAGTACTTTCCCGAATCGGACGACTTTTTTGGCGACATTGAAGGTGTCACCGAAACGGCTCGTCGCGTTTGCGTGGACTGCGCGGAGAATGATCCCCGGTGCGGGCTTGTTGTGGTCGGCGGGACTGCGGGTGCATCCGGCATGAACCTGCTGATCGGAGTAGGGCTCGTGAACGAACCGCCTGGGCCGTTTTACCGTGGGGTGTACTCCATCGCGGCGGGTACTGAAGAGCCGTGGATCGAAGACGGCGAGTTTGTTGAGGACGAGGATTGGAGCCAACACAAAGTTGCGGACTCGCTCCAAGAGCTGTTTGCAGAGTGGGAGCAGGAAGCGATCTGGCGAGCCAATAAGAATTGAGACTGCTCGGGCATTCTTTTTCGGAACAGATCAGAAATGAATAACACGCAATCGACGGAACTGATTTTCGAGCTGTCCAAGCCCGGGCGCCGGGCGCACCGGCTGCCGGCGTGCGACGTGCCCGCGTCGAAATCGCTCGGCGAGCTGATCCCGCAAGAGCACCTCGCCTCGAACCCGCTCCCGCTTCCGGAAGTGGGCGAGATCGACCTGATCCGGCACTACACGAACCTGTCCGCGCAGAACATGAGCATCGACACCAACTTCTATCCGTTGGGGTCGTGTACCATGAAGTACAACCCGAAGCGCCACGAGCGCCTCGCCGCGCTCCCCTCTTACGCCAACCTGCACCCGCTCCAGGACGACGACACGACCCAGGGGATGCTCGAGATCCTCTACGAGATGCAGCAGTTCCTCGCGGAGATTTCCGGGCTGCCCGCGGTGTCGCTGCAACCGGCGGCCGGGGCGCACGGAGAACTCACCGCGCTGTTCGTCGCCGCGGCGTACTTCCGCGATAAGGGCGAGACGCACCGCAAGAAGGTGCTCGTGCCGGACTCCGCGCACGGCACGAACCCCGCCAGCGCCGCGCTCGCCGGGTTCGACACGATCACCGTCAAGAGCGGGGCGAACGGTCTCGTCGACCTTGAAGACCTGAAGTCGAAACTCGGCGACGACACCGCCGTGTTCATGATTACCAACCCCAATACGCTGGGGCTGTTCGAGACGCAGATCAAGACCATCACGGACCTGCTGCACAGTAAGGGCGCGCTCGTGTACCTCGACGGCGCGAACATGAACGCGATTCTCGGCATCACCCGGCCGGGCGACTTCGGCGCGGATATGCAGCACTACAACGTCCACAAAACGTTTACAGGTCCGCACGGCGGCGGCGGTCCCGGATCCGGGCCGATCGCGGTACGCGACTTCCTCGCGCCGTACCTACCTGCACCGGTCGTGGTCAAAGACGGCGCGCGATTCAAACTCGACTTCGACATGCCGCAGTCGATCGGCCGCGTGCGGAGCTTCTTCGGCAACGTCGGTATTCTGTTCCGCGGGTACTGCTACATCCGCACGCTCGGGCCGGACGGCTTGAAGCAGGTCAGCGAGCAAGCGGTGCTGAACGCGAACTACCTGCGGGCGCGCGTCACCGAGGGGTTCGACGTCCCGCACCCGGGGCCGTGCATGCACGAATTCGTTGCGAGCGCGCGGGCGCTCGTGCGCGAGCGCAAGATCACCGCGAAGGACGTGTGCAAGCGCCTCCTCGATTTCGGGTTCCACGCGCCCACCGTGTACTTCCCGATGGTCGTCGCGGAAGCGCTCATGATGGAGCCGACCGAGACCGAGAGCAAGGAGACGCTCGACGCCTTCGCCGACACGCTCCTGAAGATCAAGGCCGAAGACCCGGATGTGGTGAAGACCGCACCGCACACTCACATCGTCAGCCGACCGGACGAGGTGAAGGCGGCCAAGGAACTGAAGCTGCGCTGGACCCCGGCAAAATAAGGCCCTATTACCAACGAATGAGAAGTATTCAGTGCCCCCTCATTCGTTGGAGATGTTGACGTGCCTGCTAACAACGCCCCGCGCCTGATCGTCACGACCACGCTCACCGTGGAGGGTTACGAGGTCGAGGAGTACCTCGGCGTCGTGCGCGGGATCATCGTTCGTGCCCCGTCGATCACACAGGGGATCCGCGGGGCGTTCAAGAGCTTCCTCGGCGGGAGCGTCGGGGCGTTCGAGGAGGTGTGCGAACAGGCCCGTTCGGACGCCTTCAAGAAGATGGCGCGCCAGGCCGTTGAAATCGGCGCGGACGCGATCATCGGAATGGCCTACGACGCGACCGAGTTCGCCCAGAACACGACCGAAGTGCTGGCCTACGGCACCGCCGTGAAGTTGCGCCCGAAGACCAGCGCGTAACGGAGGGGTGTATGGCACACGTCGCGAGCATCGTGTACCGCCCGAAGAACACCGGGCGCCCGCAGGACCGCTACGAGCGCGTGCCGGCGGACCGCGTCCGGTTGGTCGAATTTCGGGGAATCGAAGGCGACATGAAGGGCAGTTCTACGTCGCGTCAACTCAACGTGATGTGCGCGGAAACACTGGCCGAACTCGGGGCCGAAGGGTTCCAGGTCGCGCCGGGAGAAATGGGCGAGCAAATCGTACTCGCGGGCCTCGACCCCGCAGCGCTCGCCGAAGGTACTCACATCAAACTCGGCGAATCGGTCATCAAAGTGGGCATCCTGCGAACCGGGTGCGCCCGCTTCGAGATGATCCAGGGCAAGCCCCGCGCGCTGGCCAAGGGCAGGCTCGGGGTGCTGGCCACGGTCGTGACCGGTGGCACAGTCGCCGTGGGCGATACGGTCGAAGTGCTCGCCGCCACAACCTGATGCGCGGTCGGATCGATTTTCCGACCGCGCATCAGGTTGTGGCGCGCCGGTCGGTTACTTCTCGTCTTCGATGGGCGGCGGTTCCTTACCGTACTTGGCCCGATACTTGGCCGCGAACTTCTCCTTCAGAGACGGATCGCAGACGAAGCACTGCGACTTCGCCCGGTCGTGCTTCTCGCACCAGTCACCTTTCGCCTTGCACGCTTTGGCGATCTTGGACGAGCACATGCTGCACTCGTCTTCCGGGATGCCGTGCTCGGCGCACCACCAGTCGCTGTGGTCGTCGGCTTTCTTCGCGGTCCCTTTGTCGGTTGCGGGAGTCTTGGATTGCTCGGTCGTCTGAGCACCCTGGCCGCACCCGATTAGAGCCATGAGAACCGGGACCAGTAGGCACCCGGCCCACCACCGAAACGTTACTGCTGTCATCGAACCGTCTCCTGAAGGATGGAACTGTCACTCGGGACCGGCCCGCCCACTGAGGGCTTGTCCCCGGCCGGTCGTTCGTGCCGCCCGCGGAAGGGCACCTGGAACACGAGATACAACACCCGCAGCACTAACAACGACATCACCAGCGCCCCGATCACCCCGCCGATAACGACGGTAGCGAGTGGGCGCTGAACCTCGGCCCCGACACCGGTGCCAAACGCCATCGGCAGGAACCCGAGGCTCGCTACCAGCGCGGTCATCAGCACGGGCCGCAAACGGGTGGTCGCGGCCTGCTGCACGGCTTCGTCCAGCGAAAGTCCGCGTGCCCGGAGCTGGCGGACGCGCGAGACGAGGATCATGTCGTCCATCACGGCGACACCGGAGAGGGCCACGAACCCCACCGCGGCGGACACCGAGAACGGCATCCCGCGGAGCCACAGCGCGAAGAGACCGCCCACCCAGGCGAACGGGACGCCTGTGAATACCCGGAGGGCATCGATCACGCTCCCGTAAGTCGCGTAGAGCAGCCCGAAGATCAGTACGAACGCGACCGGCACGACGATCAGCAGCCGATCGTTCGCGCGCTGAAGGTGCTCGAACTGCCCGCCCCACGCGACGTGATAACGCCCCGGCGGGAGGGCGACGTCCTCAGCAACCTTGCGCTGGGCTTCGGCCACGAAACCGCCCAGGTCGCGGTCCCGCACGTTGCAGGTAACGGTGATCCGTCGCTGGCCCCACTCGCGTGTAATCGTGGACGGCCCCTCGGTGATTTCGATAGCCGCCAGCCGCGACAGTGGCACGCGCTCACCGGACGGCGCGGTGACCAGCATGTTCCCGATGGCCCCGGGATCGGCCCGGTGGCGGTCCGGGAGTCGGACCGTGAGCGGGAACCGCAACTGCCCCTCCACCACTTCGCCCACCGGCTTCGATCCGATGGACTCGACGAGGTCGAGGACAGCTTGAGCCGGGACGCCGTAGCGGGCGATTTCGTCCTGTTTGACTCGAACTTGCAATACTGGCTGGCCCGTCACCTGTTCCACGGCGAGGTCGGCCGCGCCGGGGATCGTTCGCAGAACGGCCTCGATCTCCTTCGCTTTTGCGGTCAGCACGTTGAAGTCGTCACCGTACAGCTTCACTCCCACGTCGGCCCGGACACCCGAGGTCATTTCGTTCAGGCGCATCTCGATGGGCTGCATAAAGGCGAGGCGCTGGCCCATGTGGTTCTTCAGTTCCCGCTCGATCCGGGCGGTGAGTTCGTCTTGGGTACGGGCCTTGGTCCACAGGTTTCGGGGTTTGAATGTGACGAAGATGTCGGTCAACTCCACACCCATCGGGTCGGTGGCGACCTCGGCGGACCCGACCCGGCTCCAGACGTGTTGGACCTCGTCGGGGAAGGCCGCAAGGATCGCCTTTTCCATCTCCGTGTTCGACCGGATTGATTCGTCCAGATCGGTTCCGGCGAGCCGCACCACGTTAATCGCCACCGCGCCTTCGGAGAGCTTCGGGACGAACTCGGACCCGAGATTCGGGGCGATCATCCCGAACGCGACCACGAGCACACACACCGCGAACCCGATCACGGCCAGTTTGTGGTTCACGCACAGTCGCAGGATCGGAGTGTGAACGGCGTGGGCCAGTCGCATGAGCAGTGGCTCGCGCTCTTCGATCCTCTTCGGCAACAGCAGGCTCGCCAGCACCGGCATCAGTGTGAGCGACAGTACCATCGACCCGATTAGTGCAAAGATGACCGTCAGGGCCATCGGGCGGAACAACTTACCTTCGATCCCCTCCAGCGTCAGGATCGGGAGGTAAACGATCATGATGATGAGTTCGCCGAACAGCGTCGGCCTGCGGACCTCAAGAGCGGCGTCCCGCACGATTGCCAGTCGAGATTTCCGCCCGTCGCTGTGGGCGACGTGCCGCACGCAGTTCTCCACCATCACCACGCTACTATCCACCACCAAGCCGAAATCAATGGCCCCGAGCGACAACAGGCTGGCAGCGATCCCGAACCGCAGCATCCCGCAAAAGGCGAACAGCATGGAGAGCGGGATCGCGAGGGCGACGATGAGTGCCGCACGCAGGTTGCCGAGGAAGGCGAACAGCACGGCGACGACGAGCAGCCCGCCTTCGAGCAGGTTGTTCTTGACCGTTCGGATGACGTGATCGACCAGTTCCGTCCGGTCGTACACCGGTTTTGCCTCGACCCCCGGGGGGAGTGCGGCCCGCACGTCGTCCAACTTGTGCTTCATCGCCCAGGTGACTTCGTGGGTGTTCTCACCCATCGTCATGAACCCGAGACCCAGAACGACCTCACCCTTACCGTCTGCCGTGACCGCTCCGCGTCGGACCTCGTGACCCACTTCGACATCAGCCACGTCCCGCACCCGGACCGGGACTCCGTCGTGGGCCGTGACGACGATGTTTCGGTGCTGCTCGACGTTCGCGGTTCGGCCCAGTCCGTGGACGAGGAGTACGGTCCCACCTCGACGCACGGTTCCGCCACCGACGTTCCGATTGTTTTTCTGGAGGGCCTCCACCACTTGATCGAAGGTCAGCGCATGTTTCACCAGTCGGTCGGGATCGATGCGGACCTGATACTGCTTCTCGAACCCGCCCCACGTGTTGACCTCGGCGGTCCCCGGGACCGTTCGCATTTGTGGCTTGATGATCCAGTCGTGAACCGTGCGCAGTTCGGTCACGTCGTCGCCTTTACCGGTAACGACGTAGTGGAACACTTCGCCCAGCCCGGTACTGACCGGCCCCATCTTCGGGCGCTCGATCCCGATCGGCAGTTGGACGCTACCGAGTCGCTCGTTCACCACCTGCCGGGCGAAGTAGATGTCGGTGCCGTCCTCGAACACCAGCACCACTTGTGAGAACCCGAACTTGGACACCGATCGGAGCGTTTTGAGTTTGGGCAGCCCGCTCAGCAATTGCTCAACGGGGAACGTGATCTGCTGTTCGACTTCTTCGGGACCGAGGGCCGGGGCAACGGTGTTGATCTGCACCTGCACCGGGGTCGTGTCGGGGAAGGCGTCGATGTCCAGCCGCCGCATGGCCCAGGCGCCAACGACTGCGAACGCGACCGCGCCGAGGACGACGGCGAGCCGGTGCCGGAGCGACGTTTCGATGATCCAATTCAACACGGGCGGGCCTCACTT
Source organism: Gemmata massiliana (assembly GCA_000531095.1). Taxonomy (GTDB): domain Bacteria; phylum Planctomycetota; class Planctomycetia; order Gemmatales; family Gemmataceae; genus Gemmata; species Gemmata massiliana. The sequence continues at coordinate 251,756 of HG799469.1, forward strand.
TTTGCAACAGTCACAGCCTTCGCCCAGGTTGTTTTTGAGCAACTCGGCACGCAGCGCCGCGCTCCCTTTTACGGCCACGACTTCGCCCGGCAGAACCCCAGCGATGATCTCGGTCTGCGTGTCGGTCTTGGCCCCGATCCGAACTGTGCGGACGTGGAACACCTTGGGCGAGCCGTTCTTCATGTAGTCCTTGTTCCGCACGAAGACGACGTGACAGCACCCCTCCCAGTGGACTGCTCCGTTGGGGACCACCACGACCTGCTTTTCATCGCGCAAGATCACGCGGCCCGTACCGAATGTATTGGCTCGCAATCGCCCGTTCGTGTTGTCCAGAATGGCCCGGACTCGCACAGTGCGAGTTTTGTGATCGGCCTCACCGCTGATCCACGCGACCGTCCCGACAGTCTCCGTTTTGGCTCCATCTGGAAGGAACCGGACCTGTTGCCCGAGGGTGACCGACTTGGTGTCTTCCAGGCGCAAGTCGAGGTTACCCCACATCGTTCGCGGGTCGACGACAATGAACAGCACCTTTGTCGTGTCCACGACCTCCCCGGCCACTACATCGCGGGAAGCGACCACACCGTCGAACGGGGCGACGAGAGACAGTAGATTCCCGGTGGTCGTTTTGGCGTCGAGTGTGTCGGTTAGCGCCTTCGGTAGTCCGAGAAAGTGAAGTTTGGAAGCGAGCTGATCTTCGGGTACTTGCGTCAAGTCTTCGGGGGCGACCGACATCCCCAGGTTCGTTAAGGCTTGTTGGCTCGTGGTTAACCGAATGCGAGCTTCGCTGACGGCGGCTTCGGCCTCAATCACGGCGCGCCCCGGAACCGCCCCGGCGGACGATTTCTGCCCCTCCACGATACGGGTCTTGAGTCGCACTTGAACGAATGCGTGAAGGAATTCGGCTTTCGCCCGGCCCACTTCCGCAGCATCCACCAGTCCGATCACTTCGCCCGCGTGTACGCGATCGCCCACTTGCTTGTAGGCTCGGAACATCGTGCCGGGCACGCGGGCCGAGAGCCGGGCCGTGCGGGTCTGGTCGTAAACAATCTCACCGCTGCCGCCGACGGCCTCGACTACCGACCCCGTCCACACCGGATCGACGTCGATGCCGGCTTTTTTGACAGCTTCGTGCGAGGCGAACTGGATACGGTGGGTGTGGAGGCGGCACTGTTTGGCGTTCTCGGGCCGATCGGTGAACTCCAGTGACCGCTTGGCCCGGTCCAGGTCGGCGTCCGTCACCGCAGGGCGCTTATCGACTTGCGCGACTTCCGGGTGACAGAGCGGGCAGTCGTGGACCCCGTGAACCTTGCACCAACCGAACGACTTCTGGCGCGGGAGCAGGTTCGGGCGGCACTCGATACAGACAGACTCGGGGACGTTGTGCTCGTCGCACCAGTCGCCCTTCACCACGGCTTTCTCTCCGGCGAGCGCGGAGAAGCGGGGGAGGGCCCATCCCGTTCGGTGGCCCCAAGCGAGTAGCAAGCCAAGGACCGAGAAGATGAGCAGCGACGGAACGGCCCGCACAATCCATCGCAGCGCGCCGAGGACATTGAACGGAGGGTGCGGAACGGCCCCTACGGACAGTTCGCGATGAGCGCGTGGTGGGTCGGATGTATCAAGCACCGGACGATCTCCCGATCGAGTTCGGATTCCGCCGTGCAGCAGAACGGCGGTGAATTTTGGATGAAATGATAGCGGGATACGCGACCCGGTGCGGGCGCTATCAACCAGCAACGAGAGGGGTGCAGGATTAGATCAGGAACGTGCAGAACGAGACGTAGAGCGGCGGGCGCGTGTGCGTGAGGGGCGAGAAGCGGTGCGGGAGTGACTCGAAGGTAGCCGTGACCGGAGCGGGTGCGAATCCGACGAAGGCGACCGCTTCCTCGCTCGGTTGCGAAGGCTCGGCATGCGCGATCTTATCGAGCTTTGACTTGCAGAGCGTCGGACAGCACGGTTCTTGGGATAGTGGGGGGGCGCCGTCGCGAACTCGAAGATCAACTGAATCGGTACCACAATCCGCGACTTCCCGATCCCGATCGGCCCGTTCCCGGCACCCACATTTGCAACTCGGCGCGTGTTGCTCGTCCGCGCGCGTCTGCGATGCGATCGAGGTCGTGGCCGGTGCGCGGAACAGCCACCCTAAATGGTCGAACTTGCGAAGACACACCCCTTGAGGGGTGAGCATCGTCAAGGCGACAAGGATGGACAACGCGCGGAGCATGAACCGGTTTCCCGTAACACGACCGACCCGCGCTTAGCATACAGTCGGTCCGGCATTGCCGTCAACTCGGCCACTTGACATCACCGGCGGTCGGGCGCATCCACACGCGGTCGCCGTGGCTACGAAGTTTGCGATTGTGTGGTCATGTCGCAGGGCGTGCGCACTATGAACTGCTGACGATATAGGCGTTTACGTCTACACCGAGGGTATCAGGAGGATGCCCGATGCCCCTTGCACTGACCACGGTGTTCGCGGACGTACCCGACCCTCGGATCGAAACCGCCAACAAGCTCCACAAGCTCACCGACATCTTGGTGATCGCCACGTGCGCGGTGATCGCCGGGGCCGACGGGTGGGAGGAGATCGCCGAGTACGGCCAGAGTAAGGAGGACTTCTTTCGGCGGTTCCTGGCGCTACCCCACGGGGTTCCGAGCCACGACACGTTCGAGCGCGTGTTCGGCATGCTCGATACGAAGCTATTACGGAATCGTCGGGGGAAGCGGGTCATGAGGTGTGCGAACTCGACCGGGCTGACCCACATCGCGGTCGATGGCAAGAGCGCGCGGGCG
>HG799469.1:254569-452140 GCA_000531095.1 Gemmata massiliana
GTCGGTGCGGGACACGGGCGCGCAGAGGAGCGTGTACAAGGTGAACGGCCAGAGTCAGAACTCGGCGGGCGTCGGTACCGGCGGCGAGGCCCGCGCCGTAATAACTTCGTATAGCATACATTATACGAAGTTATACGAGTTGGCGGGTTACATCCGCAACCACTGGGGCATCGAGAACGGGTTGCATTGGGTATTGGATGTGGCGTTCCGAGAGGATGATAGCCGCGCCCGAACGGGACACGCGGCCGCGAACTTGGGGATGTTGAGGCGCGTGGCCGTGTCGCTCCTGAAGCGTGCCAAGACCAAGGGCAGCATCAAGACCCGGCGCATGAAAGCCGGGTGGGACGACAACTACCTATTGCAAGTTATCCAAGGAATCACGGCACAATAAAGTGCGCACGCCCTGGGTCATGTCGTGCCCAGTTGTGGCTATTGATTATCCAGCAATCTTTCCGTCACTTCACGTTCGTGCTTCAGATCACACTCAAAAATCGCATTTCCGACTGGTACGTGAGTGTTTTGTCTAAGTGTAACTATGGTCTCATTTTTGGCGCGAGAATTGCTGTTGTGGCCGGCGCAAAGAATTGTGGTGCGGTCTGCTTCCTCTCCGGCTTCGCCGTGACCGACGGGTTACCGGCGCCAGCCGTCGTTCCCATTTCGTTAGCGGAGTTTAAGGGGGCACTGTGCGCGTCGCGGTTCTTGTTATTTGTGTGTTGATCGGCTGTGGAACGGCGAGCGCTGCGCCGCCCGATCCGGCCGCGCTCGCGGCACGAATCGACAAACATCTGCAAGCGCGGTGGGACGCCGAGAAGGTGAAGCCCGCGGACCGGGCCGACGACGCCACCTTCGTGCGCCGGGTACATCTCGACCTCGTGGGGCGCATCCCGACCGTTGCGGAAGTTCGTGCGTTCCTCGACGACAAGGACGCGGATAAACGGGCGAAGCTCGTTGCCCGGTTGGTCGATTCCGCCGCGCACGCACGCCACATGGCCACGTTCTGGCGCCGGCAGTGGGTACCGCAAGCCGACGCCCCACAGTTCGCGAACCTCGCCGACGATTTGGAAAGCTGGATCGCATCAAATCTGCGGTCTGGCGCGTCTTACGATCGGATCGTGCGTGACCTGCTGACCGCATCGCGTGTCAAAACGGGACCGGGGGCGCCGACCACGTTCCTGACCGCGAGCGAAGCGAAGCCCGAGAACCTCGCCGCGAACACGGCCCGCGCGTTTTTGGGGATCAACCTCGATTGCGCCCAGTGTCACGATCACCCGTTCGCGCGCTGGACCCGCGACCAGTTCTGGCAAACGGCTGCGTTCTTCGTTCGTCCGACCGTACCCGATGGCACGACACCCGCGCGGCTCGAACTTGTGGTCCCCAGTACGAAAAAGCCGATCGGTCCGCGGCTCCTGAATGACAGCGAACCGAAGTGGCCCGCGGTCCTGAAGGACGATACGGGCCGCGTGGTGCTCGCGGAGTGGGTAACGGCCCGGGATAACCCGTATTTCGCCCGGAACGCGGTGAACCGCGTGTGGGCCGAACTCTTCGGTACGGGGATCGTGGAACCGCTCGACGACCTGAGCGGCTCGAACCCGCCCGTACATCCAGAATTACTAGATGACCTCGCACGAGCGTTCACGGAGAGCAAGTTCGACTTGAAGTACCTCACCACGGCCCTCGTGCTCACGCGGGCGTACCAGCTCTCGGCGGTTGTCCCCGCCGGCGGAAGTTCCGACCCGCGGTGGTTCGCGTGCTCCGCGGTGCGCGGGCTGACCGGCGAGCAACTCTATGACAGCCTCCGCGTCGCGGCGGGGCTGCCCGCGGATCGCGAGGATCTCGATCCGACAATCGCTCCACGCGAACGGAAGCGCTTCGCGGAGAAGTTCCGCGTCGAACGGACCGGCAGCGCGCAGCGGTCCATTCTGCAATCACTTTCGCTGATGAACGGCAAGTTGACCACCGACTTGACGGACGTCGCGAAGGCCCCCGCCCTGTGCGCGGTCGCCGGAGCCCCGTTCCTCGACACGAAGGGGAAAGTGGAAGCCCTTTACCTCGCGGTTCTGGGGCGCAAGCCGGCCGACGACGAGTCCGCGCCCTTTGTGAAGTACGTCGAGAACGGCGGGGCCGACCGCGACGCGAACAAGGCCCTCGCCGACGTTCTCTGGGCGCTACTCAACAGCACCGAGTTCAACACTAACCATTGAAAGGAGCGCGCGAAATGCGCCCCGCCTGCCCACGCCGCCACGCCTTCACCCTCATCGAACTACTGGTGGTGATCGCCATCATCGCCATTTTGATCGGGCTACTGCTCCCCGCCGTCCAAAAGGTGCGGGCCGCTGCCGCGCGCCTCCAGTGCGCCAACAACCTCAAACAGATCGGGCTCTCGGTTCACAACTACGCATCGGCCAACGACGACTGCTTCCCCAAGTACATCGGCCTCAACCGGATGGTCAGTTGGACGACGCTGCTGCTCCCGTACCTGGAGCAGGACAACGTGTACAAGATGATCGACCAGAGCCAGAACTGGGCGGCGTCGGTCAATGGCTGCCAGAACCGCGCCGCGGGGCAGGTCCGGATGAAGGGCTTCGTCTGTCCGGCGAATCCGGGCGCGCAGCGCACCGTGCTCGTCTCCGATCCGGAGAACGCCGGTGGGTCGTTCCCCGCGGCGCCGACCGACTACACCGTGGCCGAGGGGTTCTACTACACCACCGTCGCCTCGACGAACCCGCCGAACTGGATCGAGGGGACCATCCGGTCGGTCAACGCGATCGGGAAGCGGCGGTTCACCGACGTGACCGACGGCATGTCCAACACGCTCGTCATCTTCGAGAACGCGGACGTGCCCAACATCTGGATCAACGGCAAAAGGGTGACGGACAACACGAACACCGTGATGACGTTCAATCACAGTAATCACGGCGGGTGGGCGAACCCGAACAACAACAACGTGCGCGGCTGGGACGCGACCGGCACCGTGCAGTTCGGGACGTACATCGTCAACAAGCGCAACGGGGCCGCGCTCTACGGGTTCCACACCAGCGGTGCGCACGCGCTCCTCGCCGACGGGTCTGTGCAGTTCTTCAGCGAGACCACGACCTCCGAAACCATCAAGCGGTTCATCAGTTTCAAGGACGGCGACATCGTTTCCGTGGGCGACCTGTGAGTCGCTAACCCTTATTTCGTCAAGTCAGTCGTCACCGCCCGGGCGCAGCAACGCGCGTCCGGGCGGTGACCGGCTTACCGGCAATATTCCAACAAACGCGGAGCGCCGGTGCGCTTCCGACAGGAGCAAGCATGCGGACGAAGGTGGCCCGCGGGTTCACCGCGGGTCTTTGTGTGGCCGTGTTGTGTCTGGCTAGCGGGTGCGGCAAGAAGAAGCGCCCGGGCGAGTTACCCGTGTATTCGGTGAAGGGCCGCGTGACTCACAAAGGGGAACCGATGCCGTTCGCCGTGGTCACGTTTTGGCCGGCAAACCAGCAGTTCGTTCCGGCGATGAAGTCGCGCGCCACGGCCGACAAGGACGGCAACTACGAACTGACGACCTACGAACTCAACGACGGCGTGCCGGAGGGCGAGTACGCGGTCATCCTGTACGTGCCGCTCAAGCAGCCGGACCCCTACGAACTGGAAGGGCCTAACCCACCGGACCGGCTCAACCACGCCTTTTACGATCCGGCAAAATCGAAACTCCGGTTCACGGTGCGCCCGGAACCGAACACGATCGACATCAAACTCCCCTAACCACGAGGTCCGCCGTGAAAACGTTCCCGCGCCGCGGAGCGACCGCCATCGAGTTACTCGTGCTGGGCACGCTCGCCACTTTTGCCATTGGGCTAACGCTGCCCGCGATTCAAAAGGCCCGGGCCGCGAGCGCGCGCACGAAGTGTGCGGACAACCTCCGACTGCTCGGGACCGGAGCGCGCGAGTACGCCGCGGCCAACGACGACATGCTGCCGCGCAACAGCGGCCCCACGCCCGCGGGGAGCTGGAACACGCAGATCCTCCCCTTCATTGGCGAAAAGGAACTGGCCCAGAAGTACACGGACGGGCGCGACTGGTGGGACGCGGGCGAGAACGGCAACCGGACGGTGGCTCAAGGTCGCGTGGCGGCGTTCGTGTGCCCGGCCGCGCCGAACCCGGACCGCTGGGTTCTGACGCGCGACCCGGACAACGAGTCCAAGAGCTTCCGCGCCGCGCCCACGGACTACGTCGGGGCCGCGGGCGCGTACTATGAGAACAACGACCAGAAGAACCTGCACCCCGGCGCGATGCACACGCGCACGGTCACCCGGCGGTTGCGCACCTCGGACATCGCGGACGGCACCGCACAGACGGTCCTCGTCGTGGAGATGGCCGACAAGCCGAACCACTGGCACACCGGCAAATTGGGCGAAGACCGGCTGGAGAAGCCGCAGATGACGGCGCTCTCGGGCCAGTGGGCGGCGCCGAACTGGAACCACCTCCGCTCCCACTCCACTGATGGGAAGACGCAGTTCGGGCCGTGTGCGGTGAACTGCAGCAATCAGGCCGCGATCTACGGCTTCCACGAGGGCGGCGCGAACGTGCTGTTCGTCGACGGCTCGGTGCGGTTCCTGAAGGCCGGGATGTCGCAAGAAATGCTGATCGCGCTCGTGAGCATCGCGGGCGGCGAAGTCCTGGCTCCGAACGATTTTTAAATCACAGGGGGTAACAGTCATGCGACGCCGTTCCGCCTTTACGCTGATCGAACTGCTGGTGGTGATCGCGGTCATCGCGATCCTGATCGGCTTGCTGCTTCCTGCGGTGCAAAAAGTGCGCGAGGCCGCCGCGCGCATGAAGTGCAGTAACAATTTGAAGCAACTCGGGCTGGCGGTTCACAACTACGAGGGCGTTCACCGCGAGGTTCCCACGCTGGGCACGTACCGACCGCCGACCAGCATGGGCAAGCACGGGTGGGTGATGTTCCTGCTGCCGTACCTGGAGCAGACCGCCCTCGCGAGCCAGTACCGCTGGGACGTCAGTTTTTCGGACCCGGTCAACCAGCCCGTCATCAAGACTCAACTCCGGATCTTCCAGTGCCCGTCGACCCCGCGGACGACGTGGACGATCTCGGCCTCGGACTCGGGTGTGGCCTACGAAGCGGCGGTCGGGGACTACGCCGCGTGTAACGGCGTGAGCAAGGATCTGGCGACGTACCTCGGTAACACCAGCATGAGTCGCGGCGGGATGTTCTTCGGGGAGATCACACCGCGCGGGGTCCGGTTCGCCGAGGTGACCGACGGGCTTTCCCAGACGTTCATGGTTCTGGAGCACGCGGGCATGCCGGAGTGGTACGTTCTCGGCACGAAGCAGCCGACGAACGCCCCGGTTCCGGAACGTGCTGCCTGGGGGCACCAGTACCAGTTCAGCCTGCTGCTCCGCGGGCACAGCACGGACGGAAAGAGCTACTACGGGCCGTGCGCGATCAACTGCAGCAACGACCTCGGGATCTACTCGTTCCACACCGGCACGGTCAACACTTTGTTCGCCGACGGGAGCGTGCAATCGGTCCGCAGCGGGATGCAGGTGAGTGTGATGGCGGCCCTTGCGACCGTTGGTGGTGGCGAGGTGATCTCGCCCAACGATTATTGAGAGGTCACCGATGCCAATCAGTCCGTCCCAGCCGCGATTTGCGGTTATCATAGCCCCGTTGATCGTGGCCGCGGTTCTCGTGATCCCGGCCTGTAGCTCTCCCACCACCGACTCCCCGCGGGTCGAACCGGTGTCCGGTTCGGTCTTCGTCAACGGGAACCCGGCGGTGGGGGCGGTGGTGACTTTTCACCCCGCCGCCCCGCAGGGCCAAAACAAGTTGCGGCCGCGCGGCGTGGTTCAGGCCGACGGGACGTTCCGGTTGACGACGTACACCACCGGTGACGGTGCGGCGACCGGGGACTACGCCGTTACGCTGTACTGGCCCGAGAAGGACGATCCCGATCTGGAAGCCCGCGGGATCGAGGTGAAGGACCGGTTCCAGAACCGCTTCAAAGATCCCAGCCGCCCGTTCAAACGGGTGACCGTTCGGGAGGGAGAGAACGCGCTGGAGCGGTTCACCGTTCAGTAAATACACCGACCCGTCGTTGCGACGGGTGACCACGATCACGTGAGGACCGATCATGTCCGTAACCTTCGATTGCACCCGGCGCGGGCTCTTTCGTGCGGCCCTCGGCGTCGGGGCCGCGGCCGGTTCGATGTCCGGCTGGCTGCGCGCACTCGCGTCCGAGGCGCCCAAGAAACCCGTTAAGTCCGTCATCGTGCTGTGGCTCAACGGCGGCCCGGCGACCATCGACCTGTGGGATCTGAAGCCGGGGCACGAGAACGGCGGGTCGTTCAAGGAGATCAATACAACGGCGCCGGGAATGAAGATCGGCGAGCACCTGCCGAACCTCGCGAAACACGGCAAGGAACTGGCGCTCGTGCGCTCGATGAAGACTAAGGAGGGCGACCACGGCCGCGCCGCGTTCCTGTTGCGCACCGGGTACACGCCCCAGGGGGCGGTCCAGTTCCCGGCGGTCGGTGCCGTGCTCGCGAAGGAACTCGGTTCGGAGTCCACCGACCTCCCGAACTTCGTCAGCATGGCCCCGGCGCGCTACGCGATCGAACTCGGGGGCGGGTTCCTCGGGCCGCATTTCGACCCGCTCGTGGTCGGCGACCAGGCCGCGCCACAAGACGGGCTCAAGGTGCCCGATCTGGGCCGCGTACACGGTGTTACCGATGCCGCTCAAAAGGCGCGGCTCGAACTGCTCGCCGGAGTGGAGAACAGGTTCGTCGCGGGGCGCAACAGTTCGGTTGCCGCGAGCGTTCAAGCGGCCGCGTCGCGCGCGGTGCGACTGATGAAGCCCGAAGCCGCGGCCGCGTTCGATCTCGACCAGGAGAAGCAAAAGACGCGCGACGCTTACGGACGCGGGCTGTTCGGGCAGGGGTGCCTGCTCGCGCGCCGACTGGTGGAACGCGGGGTACCGTTCGTGGAAGTTACGCTCGACGGGTGGGACACGCACCAGAACAACTTCGACCGCGTGAAGGAACTCTGCGGCACGCTCGACGCGGGATTCGCCTCTCTGGTCAACGATCTCAAAGATCGTGGGCTGCTCGATAGCACGCTCGTGGTGTGCCAGGGCGAGTTCGGGCGCACGCCGAAGATCAACGCACAAACGGGGCGCGACCACTGGCCCGCGTCGTGGGCGGTCGCGCTGGCGGGTGGCGGACTCAAAACGGGCCAAGCGATCGGGAATACGACGAAAGACGGCCTCGCGGTCGAGGAACAGCCCGTATCGGTGCCGGACCTGATCGCGACCGTGGCGAAGGCCGTCGGGATCGACCCGCAGAAGCAGAATATGTCCAACGTCGGGCGCCCGATCCGCGTGGCCGACCCGGACGCGAAGCCGATCAAGGAGCTACTGTGACCCGCGCGTTCCTCGCTCTCGTTGCGTTCGTTGCTGCAATCGCCGTAGTTCCGGCCGCAGATGCACCCAAAGTCAGCCCGCGCGCCGAGGCCCTTGATCTGCTTCTGGTCGGCGGGGAGAAACCCACGCGGCTCGAACTGCGTGTCGAAATCGGCGAAAAATCGGTCCCCGCGATCTGGGACGAGACGTTCGCGAAGTTGTTCGCGTTCTACGACCGCAACGCAGACGGTGCGCTCGACAAAACCGAGGCCGCGCGACTTCCCGCTGCATTCGCGCTGCGCCAGGTGCTTTGGGGTCAGATCGCCGCGCTTTTAGGCGACGCTCCGGCCTGGGGTGATCTCGATTTGAACAACGACGGAAAAGTGCGCGCGGACGAACTGGCCGACTTCTATCGCCGTGCGGGGCTGGGCGGCGTGCTGGTGGGCGTGGGCAAACCACCCGCGACCGACCGGCTCACCGAGGCACTCGTCAAGACGCTCGACACGAACAAGAACGGCAAGGTGGAGGAGGCCGAGTGGAAGGCCGCGCCGGACGTGTTGCGCAAGCTCGACAAGAACGACGACGAACTGGTCGGGCCGGGCGAACTGGTCGATCGCGTTGCCTATCCGGGTGCTCTGGGTTCCTCGCTTCTAATGGCGCCGTCCCCCAACACCAAATCGGACGCGGTGACGGACGCCCTGTCGTTCGTCGTGCTCCCGCTCCGCACGGCCGACACGCAGTGGGCGAGCACGGTCGCGGTTCGGCGCGAAGCGGGGAAGCTCTCTGCGATCCCTGCTGACGATCTCCTTGCGTTACGCGCGAAGCCTGCTGCGACCGTGTGGCACGTGAAGCTCGGGGCGGGGAAGGGGACCGTAGTAGAACCCGTTGGTGGAAAACCGCCAGCAAACGGGCGACTGGTTCTGGCGGAGGGTAACCTTCGTGTCGAACTGCGTGCCGATGGGGGGAAGCTCGCCGAACAGGTTGTCACTGCACGCAAACGCTTCCTGACGGCGTTCGCCGAATGCGACGCCGATTCCGACGGCGCACTCGACGCGAAGGAACTCGGAGCAACCAAGGCCGCGCGGTTCCAGCCGTTGCTTTTCGCCGACCGAAACGGTGACGGGAAACTCGATCAGAACGAACTAACCGCCTGGCTCGACCTCCAGGAGCAGATCGCGAAGGGGCACGTGTTCCTCACGGTTTTGGACCACGGCGCGGGGCTGTACGAACTGCTCGACGCGGACCGCGACGGCTCGCTCTCGGTGCGCGAATTGCGGACCGCGTGGGACCGGCTCAAGGCGTCCGGGTGTGTGACTGGTGGCGCGTTCGATCGGGCAAAACTTCCGCGCCACTTGATGACGACCGTGAGCCACGGTCACCCGCAGCACGCGATCGGCAAGCCGGTCCGCGGGGGACCGGAGTGGTTCCAGGCAATGGATCGCAACGGCGACGGCGATGTGTCTCCGCGCGAGTTCACGGGCACGCGCGAGGTATTCGATAAACTCGATCTCGATAAGGACGGGCTACTGAGTGCGGAAGAGGCGGCCCGCGTCACGAAGTTTTAGTATTGTCGCACAATATTATGTCATTTAGGTTCGTGGTAGTGGCTTGATGTAATTTGAGAGTAAATTAAGAACAGCGTGTCGCCACCCATGTTCGAGGTCTGTGGCTTTCTGTTCGCTCGCGCGTTAATTTGTTATGGATCAGCGGCGTCCGGGCGTTAGACTCGTTACGAGTTTACCCCGCGACGAACCGTGTGACCGCCCATGCCGAAGCCCAATCTCGGTACCCGTTTGGTCCAGGAACTGATCGCTTGCCGGACCGAAGGCGGCGATCATTACCCCATCCGCCTGGACCACCTCGTTGCTCGAATCGACCCGGTCCCGGAACCGGCTGCCGTCTTGAAGGCTGTCAACAGTGCGGTGTTCAAGAAGCAGGCCGTCGCAGCCGTGAATAAGCGGATGGACGCTCGCGTAGCGTTGCCCGAAGATGCGGCCCAACTCGCTGCCGATCCGCTCACGCTAGAGATCGTGCTGCGGGCGAAGGGCGAAACAAGCACGCCGCCGTGGGCACCGGCCCAACTCGCGGGTGTGGTCCCGGTGCTATTGAAACCGGCCTTCGCGGAAGCTCTCGGTCAGCAAATCGCGTCGGACGAATTACCCGCGTTTGCCGTTTGCGTGAAGGTGGGGAAGGGCGTCAAACTTTATCACAAGGAACAACCGCCGCCACCGTCGCCGGAAATATTGGACGCGGAGCGGTTGCTTGATTTGCTCAGTCGTCAGCAACTCGGTGTGACGCTGGCGGAGTTGGAAGCTGTTGCGGAACTGAAGCCGGCCGCTTTTAAGAAGGCTGTGAAGCGGCCTGAGTTCGCTGCGGCGGTAGTGCAAGTGAGGGTGACGTCGAAGGACGTATTCGTGGTTCCGCGCGGGGATGCGTTTGGGCGGTTCGTGACCGAGACATTGCTCACCTATCTACTCGGAAAGTGTACGCGGCCGAACGCGCACGCATTTCCGGTCAACGAACTGGTCGCGCACGTGAGCAAGGCCGATCGGCCACAGATTGAGCGTTTGCTGAATCACCCCGATCTGGCCGCCGAACTACCGGCCGGGGTCGGGTGTGTCCTCCTCGGTGGTGGCAAGAGCGGTAGTCAGAACACTTTCTTCTTGCTCGAACACCTCCGCACCGCACAACCGGTTGCACGGAGTGTCGCAGCACCCAGCCAGGCGCCGCTTCCACCACCGGCCGATTTCGTGGCCACCTTCGACGCGGCGTTCGCCCGGATCGACAGGGAACGCGGATCGAATAACTTCGTCAGCCTCGTGGACCTGCGAGCGGCACTCCCGGCCGTCCCACGCGAGACGTTCGACACCTGTTTGCGTCAGTTGCGCCGCGATCGGCGGTACGTGCTCAGTTCGGACGAGCGGTACGACGGCATCACCCCGGAGCAGCAGGCCGCGGCCATCCGGGAAGAAGGTGAATTCCTGCTCCACGTGTCCCGAGGTCGGCCATGACATCGCCCGCCAGCACAACGGCTTCCGCGACCGAGGCCCGGCCGCACCCGGTCGACAAGTTCCTGAACACGCTCGCACGCACGAACCCGTTCAGCCACCACCGCGTGACCGCGACCGGTGACCGGCCGGTCGATGTGCCGAGCATTCATGAAACCGAGTTCCGCGCGCTGGTCGCGCTGGCGGAACGGGCACACGACCAGAACGAAGCGGTCGGGGCGGTGGTGTGGGGCGAGTCCGGTTCGGGCAAGAGTAACCTGTTGCGGCGGCTCGGTGAATGGGCCGCGGGTGGGCGGGCGATACTGGTCAACTTCCTCGAACTCCAAGCCGCCCCGGACCGGCTCCACCGAGCCGTGCTGAACGCGGTCATTAGTGCCCTCACCAACGGCATGACGGCCCCGTGGCACCGCACCCCGCTTTACGCGCTGCTCGAAGAACTGATTCGCCCGGCCGTCACCACCGGTAAGAAGAAACTCTCGCCGGCGGAACTGGATGCGGCATTCCGGAAGCAAGTGGCCGGTCCGGTCACACTTGTTGGGGCGCAACCCGCCGTTCGTGCGGCGGGCGAACTGCTGCGGTGCTTCTTGAAGACGGCGATGCTGGAGCGGTCGCGTCAAGGCGACGGCGAAGCGGCGGGCGCGGCCGTCCGTCGGTTAAGCGGCGACGGGTTGGACGAAGACGAAGCGAAGGCCGTTGGGCAGCGCCCGGCCGACGTCGAGAACCCGCTCGATGCGGCCGACAGCGCCGGGGTACTGGCGCTGCTGGCTCAGATCGCTCGGGCTGAGGGCAAACCACTCATCATCTGTTTCGATCAGATCAACAACCTGCCGCGGCAACAGATCGCGGACGTGTCCCGTCTGCTCCACGACTTAAATGATCGCTTGCGGAACACGCTCCTGGTTCTCTCTGAAGTGCAAGGCGAACTCGTTAAGTTGACAGAGGCCGGAGTCATTTCGCAGGCGACCTGGGATCGCTTATCTGCAAATAAGGTGGAATTGCAGCGCGTGATCGTGCCAAAGTGTCGGCGCATTCTCGAAGCGAGGTTGGAACAGTTCCTCGTACCGTTCGAGGGCGAGGAGGAAGTGAAACGGCACTACACAGACGATGGTCTGTTCCCGCTCGGAGAAAGCTGGTTTCGTGATCGATTCGGTAAATCCGTCGACGTGCGCCCGCGCCACATGATCGACGCGGCCCGCGAGCGGTGGGAGGAGCTTCAGAAGTCACTCGTTGCGGCACCGGACAAACGGAAGTGGCTCGACCGGTGGCCGAACGTAGACCGCACCGTTAAAGAGCCCCGCAAGGTCGAGGAGCTGATCGACGAAGAGGTGGGGAAGGCCGTAAGCGGGCGGATCACGCGGCACACGGCGACTTCCAATGCACTCCCACCGAACGCCGACAACTTGTGCGGACTGACAGAAGCTCTACTTGCCGCGAGTGGGGTCGGGCTAGCCGTCAGTCGACCGAAGCACGGCTCCCCTTACGATTTGCTCGTGCGCGCGTCGCGACCTGGGGGCGGGGAGACGACGACCGGTCTCGTCTTCGTGGCGACCGGCAGTTCAAATAGTGTCACGAGTGCGCTCGCTCGGCTCCTCGGTGACAAGAACACGCCCAATCAGGTTATTCTCGTTACCGATCAGCGGCTGCCACTCGCCTTCGGTCGGGCGACAAAGGCTCAAGGGCGCAACCACTACACCGCACTAAAGACCGTGCCGGGGTTCGAGCACCTCGAACTGCCACTCACCGAGTACGCTGCTCTCGAAGCGCTCGATACTGTTTCTCGACAGGCGCGCGATCTGGAGATTCGTCAGCCCGACGGATCGGCGCGGGCGCTCCAGCGAGACGAGGTGATTGCGTCGTGTCGGCGCACCGGGCGATTCAAGACGCATCCGCTCCTCGGGCGGTTCATCGCGGACGTGCAGCAACCCGAGAAGGTAACCATCACCGATATTGAAGTGCGCACGTTCGTTGATGGGCGGCTCGCGATTACGATGGGAACCGACACGCAGGAATTAGCCCGGCAGTTCCTCAACCAGCTTCCGCCCGACCGCCGGGTCGGGCTGGATGTGGCCGGTTGCCGAACACGGATCGAAGCGGTTGCGAAGGTGATGTCCGAGTCCAAAGACATCGCCATGACGAAGCTCCCCGACGGCTTCTTCTTGCTCCCGAAGCGCCGACCCGCGACGCGCTAGACTTCCGCCCAGGTGCCCGATGCCGCCCGTTCGCTTCAGCGTGTCGCAGGTGTGCGTGGCCGCGGCCTGTCCGCGCATCCTCTACTTCGATGCCGCCCGCGCCAGAGCCGATAACGCGGCGCGGCCTGCGGTTACTCGCATCTGGCGCCCGGGCGACGACACAGTTGCGGCCGGGGCGCTGTTCCACGCGGCCGCCGACGCATTTCACCGTGAACACCGTCGACTTTTTGCTGCCAAGGAACTCGCCGCTCTGCTCACGCCGAGTGTGAACCGCGACGCACTGGCCAGCGCGCTGCTTAACGCCTTCTACTGGGAGTGCGTCGACCGCGACGCGCTGGCCGCAAAGGACGGGGAGCAGCAGCGGGCGTTCATGGACGTGTTGCGGAACTACACCACCGAACTAGCCGACGTGCTGGCCCACGCGCTCGGTAGCGGGCGCCCGCCGGCCGAGGTGCTCGACGAGTTGTTCGCCGACACCCGGCGCCGGGTGGACGTGACGTTCCCGGTCGGGCCGGCCGGCGAACCGGTTCACGTCACTGGCGTACTCGACTATGTGTTTCATGACTGGCGGGCGGGGTGCGACCGCGTTCTCGATTACAAACTGCTCCCGCCGGCCGCGGCCGACAAGTTCCAAGTCGGCATCTACGCCCTGATGCACCACGTTCAGCACGGCACCCAACCGTCGGCCGGGGTGCTCTACCTGCACCCACGGCGCGAATTGCACGAACTCTCCTGGGACGAGGTTCGTGGGAGCCGCGCGACCGTGTTCAACCTGTTGGCGTCGATGCGAGAGTGGGTCAAGTTTGAGGAACCGACCGGTCAGGGGGTGAAGCCGCCCGGCAACCCGGACGTGTGCCCGCGGTGCAGGTGGCGCCACGAGTGCTCGCGTCGGCTCGGTCCGGTGACCGAAGGCACGCGACTGACCCACTGGACGGACGCAAGTGCTGATCCGGTGCGGCTGGAAGTACGTCCGCCGGTGGAAGACCCAGCCCCAGCCCCGGCCCCGCTTCCTGACGGGCTGTGGCTCGGTCAGGTCAGCGCCGGCGCTTCAGTCACGGTGCCGCTGACGGCACTTCCGACACACGTCGCGGTGGTCGGTGCGGCCGGGAGCGGGAAGACGTGGTTGGCGAAGGCGGTTGCGGAAGAGGCGGTGCTGGCCGGAGTCGCGGTGCTGGCGATCGATCCACAGGGGGATCTCGTGCAGTTCCTTCGTCCGGCAGATCCGGCGAAGTTGCAGCCCGCCGAAATCGAGCGGGCTAGCCGGTTCCGGCAAACCGCGGACGTGCGCATCCTGACCCCCGGAACAGATCACGGCACGCGGGTTAGCCTGAATCCGCTGAAACTGTCCGCGGGCAGCGGGGAGGACGCCGACGACTTGCTGGCGACGACCGCCGCGCATCTGGTCACTCTGGCGAAGGCGACCGGGGAGGTGGAGTCGCAGAAGACGTTCGTGTTTCAGTTGCTGCGTGCGCTCACGCGCGGACCGGCGCGCGAGCTGACTTTGGGGGAAGTGGCGACCGCTCTCCGCGACCCGACCGCGGCCGGGTTGGACGACCCGGACCGGTTCGTGAAGAAGGCCGAGCGGGAGCGCTTGGCTCGGCAACTCAACAATCTGGAGCACGGTCCGGCGGCTCGACTGTTTACCGGTGGGCAACCGCTCGACTTGGGCCGGCTGGCGACTCCACCGGCCGAAGGTCGAGTACCACTGAACGTGGTGTACCTGAACGCGCTCGCGGACGACGCCGAGAAACAGGGCTTCGTGGCGGCTTTGGCGGTCGAGGTGTACCGGTGGATGATCGCGTCGGGCGGCTCGGCCGGTCGGCCGCGTTTGCTGTTCTACCTAGATGAAGCCCGCGACTATCTGCCGGCCGGGACCGCCCAACCACCTGCGAAGAAGCCGCTACTGCGCCTGTTCGCCCAGGGCCGAAAGTACGGGGTGGCGTGCTTGGTGTGTACGCAGAGTCCGCGGTCGGTAGATTATAATGTGTTCAGTAATTGCAGCACTAAGCTGATCGGCCGTCTGGAGAGCTCTCAGGACGTGGACCGGGTGCGGGAATGGTTCGCACCGCAGGGGCCGCCTCCGGGGTGGCTGGGTGGTCGCGTGGGGGCCGCGCCGGGATCGTTCGTTGGTCGTTGGCCCGGGCCAACGACCGATACGGATGGCGTCAGATTCCGGAGCCGCAACTTGCTGACCGCGCACGAGGGGGCATGGGCGCCCGATCGCGTGGCGACGGAGGTTGCGGCTGTTGAGAGAGATGTGCGGGTTTGAGCGAGTTCGGTGCGCGCTACCAATGGGCACTGCGCGCCCTTCGCACGACGAGACCGTTACCACGTTCGGGATGGAGCTTCGATTAGCGAACGGCGCCCCACTGTGCCCGCACGGCACCACTTGTGCTCGATCAGTGCTCGCACGCAATCTTCAACGGCGAATGTCGTGATTCACGTCGTGTGCCTGTAGAGCATCACGACCGACCGCGGGCCGACGGGATAGGTGTTGCCCGCTACCGGCGGTGCGCTGCGCCATTCGACGATGTCCTCGGGAGATGGAAGCGCGGTGTCGATCCACCGCAACCACGGTCCGCTCGTGGCCGAGGGTAGCTCGAACTCCAACGGTTCCCAGTACGCATTCAGCACCAGGTAGAACGTCAGGTTATCGTTCTTGAGGTCCGCGCTGAACGCGATGCTCCGCGAGTTTTCGCCCCAATCGGGCTGGTTCAGCTTCACGCCGTGCCAGGACTTCGTTGCCCGGGCGATCAGTTGGGTCAGGCTCACGCGCTGCTGCTCGTTCGTCGCGTCGCGCTGCCCGCGCCGGGCGAGTAGCAGTTTCAGGAACCGGTGCACGTTCGCGTGCTTGTCCAGCAGCGACCAGTCGAACCAGTTCGCCTCGTTGTCGTGGCAGTAGAAGTTGTTGTTCCCGCCCTGGGTGCGGCGCACCTCGTCGCCCATCACGATCATCGGCACCCCGAGCGACAGCACCGTGGCCGCGAGGAAGTTCTTCACCTGCCGGTTCCGCAGCCCCTCGATCGCGGGATCATCGGTCGGCCCCTCGGCCCCGCAGTTCCAGCTCCGGTTGTCGTTCGCGCCGTCGCGGTTCTCCTCCGCGTTGGCCTCGTTGTGCTTCTGGTTGTAGGAGACGAGGTCGTTCAGGCCGAACCCGTCGTGGCACGTCGCGAAGTTGATGCTCTGTTCCGCCTCGCGGCCCTTGTGCCCGTACACCTCGTGGCTCCCGAGCATCCGGTCGGCGAACCGCCCCGCTACCCCGGGTTCGCCGCGGAAGAAGTCGCGCGCGTCGTCGCGGAACCGGCCGTTCCACTCCTTCCACGAGTCGCCCACGAAGCTGCCGACCTGGTACAGCCCCGCGGCGTCCCACGCCTCGGCAATGAGCTTGGTCCCGGCCAGCGCCGGGTCCGATTCGATGTCCCACAGCACCGGCGGGTTGGGCAGCGGGTGGCCACTGGAATCGCGCGACAGCACGGACGCGAGGTCGAACCGGAACCCGTCGACGTGCATTTCGGTCACCCAGTACCGCAGGCTGTCCACGATCATGCGCCGCACCACGGGGTGGTTCGCGTTGAGCGTGTTCCCGCACCCGGAGTAGTCCGCGAACCGCTCGCCGCCGTCCTCGAGGATGTAGTAGGTGGGGTTGTCGATGCCGCGGAAGCAGAGCGCCGGCCCCTCGTGGTTGCCCTCGGCGGTGTGGTTGAACACGACGTCGAGAATGACCTCGATCCCCGCCCGGTGGAGCGCCTTCACCAGATCGCGGAACTCGTTCACCGGGCCGAGCGGCTCCCGGCGCGAACTGTACTGCGGGTGCGGCGCGAAGTACGAGACCGGCTGGTAGCCCCAGTAGTTGACCAGACCGGCCGGGCACGCATGCGTGTCGAAGGCGTGGACCGGCAGCAACTCGACCGCGGTGATACCGAGATCCTTCAGGTACGGGATCTTCTCCGCGAACCCGGCGTAGGTGCCGCGAACCTGCTCTTTGATGCCGGAGTTGGCGTGGCGCGTGAACCCGCGGACGTGTGCCTCGTAGATGATCGTGCGCGCCGAGGGCAACCGCAACGGGGTGTCGCCCTCCCAGTCGTACTCGGAACTGTCCACGACGACGCTTTTCATCGCCGTTGCAGCGTTATCGCCGGGCGCGCGGGCCGCACCGGGTGTGTAGCGATCGGGCACCACGATCCCCCGCGCGTAGGGGTCGATTAGCACCTTCGTGGAGTCGAAGCGCAGTCCCCGCGCCGGGTCTTGGGGACCGTGAACGCGGTACGCATAGAGCTGCCCCGACTTCACCCCGGGCACGAACGTGTGCCAGTAGTGGTAGGTCCGGTTCGCGACCGGATCGAGCGCGATCACGCGCGCGGGCCGCGCGTCGTCCTGCCGATCGAACAGCAGCAGCTCCACACCGGTCGCGGTGCGGGAGAACAGGCTGAAGTTCGCCCCACCGTCCGTGACGGTCGATCCGATCGGGAACGGTTGACTGGTCCGTGCGGGTGTCATGGTGCCCCGGCTTGTAAAAGAATCAGGTTTTGGGAGCTTGGGTCGGTCCGTTGGTGGCGACCGAATCGGCCGCGACACCGTCGCCGTTCGGGTGCGCGGCGCCCGATCGCTCTTTCGGTTCCGCACCCGGCGCGACCGGGGTACCAAACAGGAGCGCGAACTTTTCCTGCACGTGGTAGAAGACCGGCGTGAGGAAGATGCCGAACAGCGTCACCCCGAGCATGCCGCTGAAGACCGAGATCCCCAGCGCTCGCCGCATTTCGGCCCCGGCCCCGCCGCGAACACGAGCGGCACCACACCGAGGATGAACGCGAAACTGGTCATCAGAATCGGCCGCAACCGCAACCGGCAGGCTTCCACCGCTGCAGCGTGCGAGGTGCTCCCCTCCGCGCGCTTTTCCTTGGCGAACTCGACGATGAGGATCGCGTTCTTCGCGGCCAGACCGACCAGCACCACGAACCCGACCTGGACGAAGATGTTGATGTCCAGTTTCGCGATCGCGACCCCGACGACGGAGCAGAGCAGACACATCGGGACCACCAGAATCACCGCCAGCGGCAACCGCAGGCTCTCGTACTGGGCCGCGAGCAACAGGTACACGAGCACCACGGCCAGCGCGAACACCACAATAGCCGTGTTCCCGGCGCGGATCTGGAGCAGCGTCAGTTCCGTCCACTGGTAGTTCATCCCCTGCGGGAGAGCGTCGGTGGCCACTTGATCTATGGACGTGATGACCTGTCCGGAGCTGACGCCGGGGAGCGACGCCCCGTTGATTGCCGCTGCGGTTACGCCGTTGTATCGCGTGACCATGACAGGCCCGCCGACGGGCCGCACCTCGGCCACGCTTCCCAGTGGGACCATCGTTCCGTCGTTATTTCGCACCTTGAGTTGTTTGACGTCGTCCGGGGTTAGTCGCTGACCCGGATCGGCCTGAAGGTTCACCTGCCAGGTGCGCCCGAACTGGTTGAAGTCGTTCGTGTAATAGCCGCCCAAATACACCTGAAGGGTGAGGAACACATCGTTGAGCGGAACGCCCATTGAGAGGCACTTGGTGCGGTCCACGTCCACGAACAGTTGCGGCGTGTTCGACCGGAACGGCGTGAACAGCCCGACGAGGCCCGGGGTCTCGTTCCCCTTCGCGGCCACCACGTCGGTCGCGGCCTGGAGCGGGCTGAGCCCCTGAGCGGCGCGGTCGCGGATCATCACCTTGAACCCGCCCGCGCTGCCGAGGCCGTCCACGGGCGGAGGGGGGAACACCGCGACCGAGGCGTTCTCGATCCGCCGGAAGAACTCGGCCCGGAGCTTGCCCGCGATGGCGTCCCCGCGCAACTCGGGCTTGTGACGGTTGTGGAACTCGTCGAGCACGATGAACAGGGTCGCGAAGTTCGACCCGTTCGCGTTCTGAATGACCGACGTGCCCGGGATCGTGATGGTGTGCGCCACCCCCGGTACGCCCGGGTAATTCTGCTTGTCGTTCTCGTCCCCGCGGGCGAGTCGTTCGATCTCGGACGTGACGACCGCGGTGCGCTCTAGGGACGCCGCGTCCGGGAGCTGGACGTTGACGACCAGGTAGCCCTTGTCCTGAGTTGGGATGAACCCGGTCGGCACGGTCGTGAAGCCCTTGTACGTCAGGAACAGCAGCCCGCCGTACACGACGAGTACGACCACGGACACCCGCAGTAACCAGCCGACGCTGCGGGCGTAGCCGGCCGATCCGCGATCGAACCCGAAGTTGAACAGCCGGAAGAACCACCCCAGGAGGAGGTTGATCCCCCGCGTCAGCGGGTCGGTCTGCTCGGCCTTCGGCTTGAGCAGGAGCGCGCAAAGCGCCGGGCTGAGCGTGAGTGAATTGAGCGCGGAGAAGAACGTGGAGACCGCGATCGTGACCGCGAACTGTTTGAAGAACTGCCCGGTGATCCCGCTGATGAACGCGCACGGGATGAACACGGCCATCAGCACCAGCGAGATCGCCATGATCGGCGACGCCACCTCGTCCATCGCGCGCCGCGCCGCGTCGATCGGGGCGTAGCCGTGTTCGAGTTTGTGCTCGACCGCCTCGACCACCACGATCGCGTCGTCGACCACGATCCCGATCGCGAGCACCAGCCCCAAGAGCGACAGATTGTTCAGGCTGAACCCGATCACCGCCATGACCGCGAACGTGCCGATGATCGCGACCGGGACCGCGATGAGCGGGATCAGCGTCGCGCGCCAGCTCTGGAGGAACACCAGCACCACGATCGCGACAAGGATGATCGCGTCGCGCAGGGCGTGGAACACCTCGGCAATCGACTCCTCGACGAACGGCGTGGTGTCGTAGACGATGGCGTAATCCACCCCGGCCGGGAAGTCGTTCTTGAGTTGCGTCATGCGGGCGCGGATGCGCTCCGCGGTCTCGATCGCGTTGGACCCGGGGAGTTGATAGACGGGCACACCGACCGACGGTTTACCGTCGAGGGTACAGCCGGTGTCCTCGCTCTTGGCCCCGAGTTCGATGCCGCCGAGGTTCCGCTTGGTCCCCGTCGCATCGGTGACCGCTCGGCGATCGGAAACCACGTCCTTGAGGCGCGTCGTCGCACCGTCCGGGTCCGTGCGGATGATGATCTCGCCGAACTCTTCCGGTCGGGTCAACCGCCCCTGGGTGCTGAGCGTGTACTGGAACGCCTGCCCGGTCGGGACCGGCGGGCGCCCGAGGCTCCCGGCCGCGACCTGCACGTTTTGTGCGCGCAAGGCGTTGATGATGTCCGGCGCGGTCAGGTTCCGGGACGCCACCTTCGCCGGGTCGAGCCAGACGCGCATGCTGTAGTCGAGCTGCCCGAACATGGTCACGTCGCCGACCCCTTCGACCTGCTTCAGCTCGTCCACGATGTTGATCGTCGCGTAGTTGCTCAGGTAGAGCAGGTCGCGGGACTTGTCCGGGGACGTCAGGTTCACCACGAGCAGGATGTTGGGCGACTTCTTCTTGACGCTCACGCCGGTCTGCTTGACCTCCTCCGGGAGCGTGGGGAGCGCGAGGTTGACGCGGTTCTGGACCTGCACCTGCGCGTCGTCCAGGTTGGTGCCGACCTCGAACGTGACCGTGAGGACGTAGGTGCCGTCGTTGGTACACTGCGACGACATGTACAGCATCCGCTCGACCCCGACGACCTGCTGCTCGACGGGAGCCGCAACGGTTTCGGCCACGACGGTCGCACTCGCGCCGGTGTACGTACACCGTACTTCGACAGTCGGCGGGGCGATCTCCGGGTACTGGGCGATCGGCAAGGCGCGCACGGACACCAACCCCGCGATCACGATCACGATCGAGATCACCGCGGCAAAAATGGGTCGATCGATGAAGAACTTGGAAAGCCCGGACACGGTGCGTCCTCGCGGTCGGGTAAGAACTTGGAAAGCCCGGACACGGTGCGTCCTCGCGGTTGGGTGACTCGACGTGCGTTACGGTCGCGCGTGACTTGCCTTCTGTAGCCGGCCCCACCGGGGGCCACCGACCTGGGATGTCCCGGTCTCACAGGCCGGCTACAGAAAACAGGCAAGCCGCGCGATTCGGTGTTACTTCTTGGTCGGTTTCGGCTCGACGGTCATGCCCGGTCGGAGCCGCTGGAGCCCGGAAACGATCACCTGATCGCTCGTGGTGAGGTGGCGCGGTTTGCCCTCGCCGGGAACATCGATGCTCTCGACGACGCGCTCCTCGCCCTCCTGAACACCGAGTGTCGCGTTCATGCGGACCGCCTTGTTTTCGGGGCCGACGAGGTACAGGAACTTGACCCCCTGGTCCGACCCGAACGCGGACTCGGGTACGAGCATCGCTTTGATTGGCTCGCCGATCGGGACGCGGATCCGGGCGTACATGCCCGCGGCGAGCAAGCGCTGGCCGGTGGTCGGTTTCGGGTTGTCGAACCGGGCCTTCATCCGGACCGTGCCCGTCTTGGGGTTGAACTGGTTGTCCGCAAAATTGATCTTCCCCTTCAGCGGGTACGCCGTTCCGTGCAGCGCCAGCCCCGCCTCTGCCGGGATCTCACCGGCATCGGCGCTCTTGATTTTTCCGTCCCGAACGGCTTGCTGGATGCGCTGGAGCGTGTTCTCGTCCACGTCGAACGCCACGTCCATTTTCTCGACCGCGACGACGGTGGTGAGCAGCGTCGTGTTGCCCACGCCCCCGGTGATGAGGTTCCCTTCGGTAACCAGTTTGTCCCCGACGATGCCCGTGATGGGGGAGGTGATGGTGCAGTACCCGAGGTTCAGGTCGGCGGACAGAACGGTCGCCCGGGCCTCGTCGATCTTGGCCTTGCTGAGTTTGACTTTGGCTTGCGCGGACCGGAACGCGGCCGCGGCCTCGTCGTAAGACCCCTTGGCAATGTTCCGGGTCTGTTGCTCGCCCACGCCCTGCTTGAACAGGGCCTCTTGGCGCTCGTGTTCGGCCTTGGTGGTGGTCACGCGACTATCGGCCTTCTGTTGGTCTGCCTCGGACGTTGCGAGGTCCGCTAGGGCCGTCTCCAGGCTCGCTTTGGCCCGCGCGAGGTCGGCCTTGTACGGTTCGGAGTCGATCTCGAACAGGAGTTGACCCTTCTCGACCTCCCGGCCCGGCTGGAAGCGAATTGCTTTCAGGTAGCCGTTAACCCGGGCGCGGATCTCCACCTGTTCGAGCGGCGTCGCCCGGCCGGTGGCCATCTCGTAGCGCGTGACCGTGCGCTCGATCGGGGACGCGGTGCTCACGATTGGGTGCGGGAGGTCCGCTTTCTTTTCGGCATCGGGTTTACACCCGATGAGGGCGAACAGGGCCGCCGCCAGTCCGGACAGAACGGCCGGCCGCAGGGTGCGGCGGTTCCACTTCGTCATTGTTCCTTCTCCCCGACGTGCCGGACCATCCCCGAAAGGACGCCCCGGCCCGTTCGTTGGGTCATTCGCTACGGAAGACGGGCACCGGTCGAACCAGCGCCGCGGCGGTACTCATTTGTTTTCTGTCGGTGAATCGTCTTCGGGCTGCTGAACGCGCACAAGTGTAAACTGCTGAGAATTGTCCTTCGCGAAGTGGACGAGCATCGTCGTCTCGTCCCGCGTCAGGTTCGCGATCCCGGCCTCGTACACCGGGGTCTTGCGGTCCCCGACCGTCCACGCGGCGCGCTGCGTCTTCTTGTCCACGGACCCGTACACCGGCTCGGTCGTGTCGGTCAGCGCGTTGTAATAGTTCCCGCGAATGACCCCGGCCTTGTTCACCGCGAGCTGGAAGATGTTCGTGGACTTCGTTTCGCCCTCGCCGACCATCGCGAACACGCCGAGTGTCTGGAAGTCGTCACTCTTCGCTTCGACTTGAGCCTCTTTGCCCGCGCCGGCGAGGTCGGTCGCTTGCTGCGCGTACTCCGTCGCGGGAACCTCGGTGTCGCCGTTGATGGTCACGGTGTCGCCCGAATAGACGACCGTTTCGCCGTAGTCGTAGTAGACCGGTTCCGCCGGGTAGCTGCAGTAACTGGACACGGTGCCCCAAACCGGGGCGGTCCAGATCCGGGCCGCGGTCCAGCCGGCCGCGAACCACGCCCCGGGGTATTTGGCGTACCAGTTGGGGTTGAACGCGCCGTAGTACCTGAAGTTCGTGCGCACCGCGCCGCCGGTGGTCGCCAGAGTCGTTCGAGAGGCGTAACGGGTGCCGCCGGCCCCGCCAGCGACGGTCGTTCGGCCCGCCGCGGCCCCGTAAGGACCGACTGCGACCCCGGCGCGAGTTCCGCCCGAAACCGTGCCGCCCGGCCCGGTCGCGGTTCCAACGCGCGCCCCACCTGCGGTAACTCCCTGCGGTCCAACGGCAACGCCGCCGCGACTCGCGGTGCCGAACGATCCGTTGGGACCGCTGCCGACCGTGACGCTACCTTTGGTGCCGACCGCGTTGCCGCCCGGACCGGCGATCCCGCCCGCGGTGCCGACCTTCGTCGCGGTCTTACCGCCGGGGGTAGTCACGGTGACCCCTCCGACCCCGCGCCCGGCCGTTGCACCGCCCGGACCGGTCGCGGTGCGACCCGCGCCCGCGTAGTCGACGGTGGTTCCGCGCTGGGTGGTGTACGAGCCGCTCCCGCTCCCGGCCGTCCTCGTTCCTCCGGCCGGGCCGACGACGGTGCTGCTGGAACGGGTGCCCGTGCCGACAGGCGGGCTGGTGCGCGCGGGTGCGATCGCGCCTCGCCCTCCGCCACCACCGCCCCCGCGCCCGCCACGCTGGGCCAGGGAGTCGTGCCCCGCCGCGAGTACGACGAGCGCCGCCACACCGGTCACAAAGAGGGTCCGTTTCATGGCTGGTTCCTCATTAGGTGTGGTTGGAATTAGGGTTTGGTTTTGACGCGAGTGACCTTAACCGGGGGCAGATCCGGCTGTCCTTCGTCGTTCACCGTGCGCTCCACCGAGTGGAACATGAAGGAGTCCGCGTCGATCGGCGTCATGATGTTGGTCGCGGTCAGAGTGCGTCCGTCGGGGGCTGTTCCGCGGGCGGTGATGACCCACTTTTTCCCGTCGCGCGTGATGTCCGCGCTGCCGATCCCGCCCGAGTCCTCGAACGTCCACTGCTGGAGCTCCGTGTTGGCCGCGTCTCGCACGATCATCTGCATCCCCGTGTGCGTGGCCCCGTCCTGGGCGACGGAGAACGTGCAGCGGATGAACGCCTTGTTCGCGGTCCACTCGTACTTCGTGCTCACGGTCACGCCGGGGCGCTTCGCCTCCCAGGTTCCGATGAGCCACTCCAGGTCGCGGAGCGTCAGTCCGTCGCTGGCCCACTCGCGGGCGATGGCAATGCGCCACGCACCGTCCTCGCGCGCGTAGAGCAGGCTGCACCGGCTGACGACCAGCTCCCCGCCCTTCGATTTGCGGAGCTTGAAGTGCCCCTCGACGACCGCGGTCTCTTTCGACGGGAACCGGACCGAGTCGACCTCGACTTCTAGCGAGTGGCCCTTGTTCTTCGAGAAGAACTCGGTGTACGCCTTTTCCAGCGCGGCGCGACCGCGGTACGTGGTTCCTTCGTCGTCGGTGTACTCGCCTTCTGTGGTCCAGGAGCCGGCCACGGCCTTCGCGTCGCCACCACGGAACGCGGCCACGAACCCGTCGAGCGCCTTCTGGACGCTCTCCTTGTCGGCCGGTCGGTCGTCCGGGGCCGCGCTGATTGGCGCCGCACCCGGTTCCGCGCCTTTGGTGGGCGGAGCGGACCGCGCGGACTCCCCGCCGCTGAACACGAGCCACACCGCAGCGGTGGCCAAGCACCCGTAGCAAAGAACCGCGATGCGCGTCTGTTTCCGACTCACGGCTGAACTCCTTCGCTGATGGAACGGGCCGGGCCGAGTTATTCGGCCTCCAACTGTTTCCGGGCGTCTTCCAACCGCTTCTTCTGTTCCGGGGACACGACCGGGTACCTCAGGTCGAGTGCCTGGATCGAGGTCGTCACGATGTCCGCTACGACCGACCGGGTGATCCACTTGTGGTCCGCCGGGATCACGTACCACGGTGCCAGGTCCGTGCTCGTGGCGCTGATCGCGTCCTCGTAAGCGGTCATGTAGTCGTCCCAGTACCCGCGCTCGGCCAGATCCGACGCCGAGAACTTCCAGTTCTTCTCCGACCGGTCGAGGCGCTCGAGGAACCGGCGCTTCTGCTCCTCCTTCGAGACGTTCAGGAAGAACTTGAGGATCAGCGTCCCGTTCCGAACGAGGTGCCGCTCGAAACTGTTGATGTCCTCGTAGCGGTCCTCCCAGAACTTCTTCCCGACCTTCTCGCGCGGGAGCTGTGCGCCGAGGAAATCCGGGTGGACCTTCACCACCAGTACGTCCTCGTAGTACGAGCGGTTGAAGATCCCGATGCGCCCGCGCTCGGGCAGGCTCTTCATGTAGCGCCAGAGGAAGTTGTGGTCGAGTTCCTCGGCCGACGGCTTCTTGAAGCTGAACACCTGGCACCCCTGCGGGTTCACGCCGGACATCACGTGCCGGATCGTCCCGTCCTTGCCGGCCGCGTCCATCGCCTGGAGCACGATCAGCACCGAGTACCGGTCGTCGGCGTACAAGAGGTTCTGCGCGTCCGTGAGGGCGCGCAGGTTCTCGTCCAGAGTTTCCTTCGCGCGGGCTTTCAGCGCGTCCTTGCCGAGATCCTTGAACTCCTCGGTCTGCTTCCAGCCCGAGTTGTGGTCCTTGAGCCGGAACTTCTTGCCCGCGGGTACGCGGAACAGATCGATGATGTCTTTGCGAATCATGTTTCTCTCTCGTTCCGGACCACACCGTTATTGAAAGCACCGCACCAGGCGCGGATCGGAGTTCAGGAGGTGCTCCACTTCCGGAACCGCGTCGCGGCTCGATAGCACGGTGTAATAGCCTTCTTTGATTGAGGGCGCTTTGCGCACCGCCGTCATCCACTCCTCGCGCGAGAACGGGTCCGCGGCGATCACGTCCCAGAACCCGGTGGAATCAAACAGCGCTGCGATGCGTTCTGTGTTCTCGCCCTGTAGTACGCTCACGAGGTAGGTCGCGACACCGACCTGGAGCCCATGCAGTCGCGGCCGCGCCGAAGTCGCGTCGAGTGCGTGCGAAATCAGGTGCTCGCTCCCGCTCGCCGGGCGCGACGAGCCGCAAATCTCCATCGCGATCCCGTTGAGCAGGAGCGCGGTCGCCAGCAACCGAATCCCCTCCAGATCGATGGCCGGATGGCTCATGAACGAGTAGATGGTCCCGTCCGACATCAGCGTCGCGAAGTCGTCGATCGGTTCACCTTTCGCGTGGAACGCGAGCTTCCAGTCGCGGATCGCGGTGAACTTGGCCACCAGGTCGCCGACCCCGGAGAGCGTGAGGACGCGCGGCGCTCCGAGGCACACGGCGGTGTCCACGATCACGCCGAACGGGAGCGCGGCGGGCAGCGACCGGCGCGCGCCGCGAACCGTCAGGCTCGATTGCGGGCTACAGAACCCGTCGTTCGAGAGCGAGGTCGGCACCGCGAAGTACGGCAAGCGCCCGAGGAACGCGATGTACTTCGCCACGTCGAGCGCCTTCCCGCCGCCCACGCCGACGATGGCCGTGACGCCTTTGGGCAGGTCCGCGAACGCGCGCACCGTGGATTCGAGCCCGTTGTCCGCTACTTCGATCCACGCGGCGGCTTCGACGCTCTGCTCCTTCAGGCTGCTCGTCACGCGGTCCGGCAGTGGTGTGGCCAGTCCCTGGCTCATGGCGACCGCGACCCGGCGGTGCCCGGACCGGTCGAGGTAGCGCCCGAGCCGGTCCAGCGCGCCGGCCTTCGCGCGGACCAGTGTGGGGATCGCGATCTGCGTCGGTCGGAGCATGTCAGTTCCCCCGCCGGAGGAGCACGCGGGCGATGTCCGACCACGCCTCGAACGGGTGGAACGGGCGCCCCTCCTGGGTCATGACCTGCGCGAGATCGGCGCGGGCGAACCGCAGTTCGTCGGCGACCAGACGGGCGGCGTCCGCGTCCGCGAACCCGTCGCCCGCGAAGGCGACTGTGCGGCCCGCGCCCAAATGCCGGCGCACGACCCCCGCCTTGTCGACCCCCAGGGTCTGAGACAGGTACGGCGAATCCGTGGGCATCTGCATCAGCAGGCCCGCGCCCGTCTCGAACCGCCCGGGGTTGGCATTCACTTCAATCCTTACCCCCGCGGCAGCGAGCAATCGGTGGATGTACCACGCGCACCCGGCCGACGCGACGACGACGCTCCACCCGGCGCGGCCCAGCTCCTCCACCGCCGCGGGGAGTTGCGGGTCGAGTTCCATCCCGTCGACCACGGCCAGTACCTCCGCCTCACTCATGCGAATAGAAGCGAAGTAGCGCCGGAGTGCCTCGAAGTGCGTGATCGTGCCCGCGCGGTATTCGGCCCAGTAGTTCGGCGTGCCCGGTGGCATCAGTGATTCGACCGCTAACTTGTAGAAGTCGTGTCGCGTCATGGTGCCGTCGAAATCGCTGACGAGCACGCTCGCCGCGTCCGTGTCGAGTGGCAGTGTCACGGCTGTCGCTCCTCCAGGGACACGGGAATCGGTACAGAATGCGGTTCGATCACTTCGGACGCTCGGCGCGCGAACCACCGCCCCGCCGGGAGCAATACGAGCAGCCCCGCGAGGGTCGATACCAACAGCATCACCACCACGCCGGGTTCGTCCGAGAAGTTCCGCGTCGCGACGAGGAGCGCTGCGGCCACGTTCCGCTGTCCGGTCCCCAGCGCCAGTACCGATCGCGTGTCCGCGGTCGGACCACCGAGGGCGAAGCCGGCCGCGGTCGCCAGGGCCACGAACACCACCGCCACCGCAACAGCCCCGCTGCCGAACGTCCCCAGTATCGCGCGGACGTTCAACCCGACCAGCAGCGCGACGGTCAGCACCATGCTGATGTTCGACACGCGGGTGAGCACGAATCGCAGTCGCGCCGACCCGTGCTCGAACTGATTCTTGACGACCATTCCCACCGCGAGCGGGAGCAGCATCGTGAATAGCAGTGGTTGCAACAGCGGCCAGGGCTCCGCCGACAGTTCGGGCATCACCAGTGGCAGCACAAAGGGCAAAAAGATCGCACTTCCCGCCGTGAGCAACAACACGAGTCCGATCGAGAACGCCAGATCGCCTTTCGCGAGTTCCGCCAGTTTGGGGAGGAACGGCGCGCCCGCTGCGCCCGCGAGCAGGAGCAGACCGATCGCGTGGGGGCGGTCCAGGTTCACCAGTTCGGTCAGCCCGTATGCGAGTGCCGGCGCGACGACGAAGTTCGCGATCACGGCAGCGAGTACCAACCGGGGGCGCCGGAACGGTGCGACGAGGGCTTGCGCGCTCAACCCCAGTCCCGCCGCGGCCATACAGGTCACGACGAAGACCAGAACCGCGACCTTCAGCACGCCCTCCAGAAACTCCACCATCTCTGAACCCAGTAAACGGCATTGTGCCGCGTCAGGAATCGGATCCGCCGATCCCCTGATAGTCCGCGACGGCGGCCCGCTTGCGGTCCTCCTCGTCCTGGAAACTGCGCCCGACTGCACTACCCAGCAGGGCCAGTTCCGCCCGGAGCGGCGCCCGCCGCTCCTCGGGTAGTGCGGCGATCAGGTGCTCCAGCATCGCGCGCAGCCGCCGGGTGACTTGTAGGCTGCCCTCGCCGTAGTGCCGGATCTCGGTCACCGCCAGCGCCACGAAGTCGGGCCAGTCCGGGGTGCCGTAAACAACCCGGAGCTTGCCGTCGCGATCGCGCACTTGGCCCTCGTCGAGCCGGTGCTGCCCGAGGTGCAGGAGCAAGTTGTCGAGCTGGTCCAGTACGAGGACGGCGGTCGTCGGGTCGTTGATTGCCGGTGAGAGCGCCTTGTTACCGATGTCTACGAGAATCCGGAACCCGAACCGCGGGTCTTGGTCCAACGTGCGCTCGGTCCCCACGGCCACGCACCCCCGGAGTGCCGCGTAGGGAATCTCGCGCGTCGCGCCGGAGATGCGGAACAACGGGTCACCGCGAGCTACGGAATCCCCCACTTGCGGGATTAGTTCGATGGTCGCGTCCGCTTCGCGCGCCAAACGGTGGAGGCTGGTCGCGCCGAACGCCATCAACACGCCCGCTCGTCCAGAAAACTCGACGACCTGCGCGGAGGGCGGGGGCACTTCGTTGGGCGACACTTCCGGGTGGTTAGGGTCGTACCGCACGGGGTACACCTGTTCGATCACGTGCTCGGTGCGATCGGCCACGAGCTGCAATACGGACGCGGGGCGCAGCCCGTTCGACAACTGTTGAACGAACCGGAAGAACACGATGAGACACGCCAGATTCAGGAACACCGCGATGCTCACGTGGAGGTGCGGCACCCGGTCCTCGACCCGCCCCAGCGCCGCGAGCGTGTAGGCGTAAGTGAACGTGAGCGCCGAGAGCGCGATCTTCACGCCCGGCGTGGCGAGAACTAGCGCAATGATCCGCGGGGTCAACTGCCCGCTGGCCAATTGCACCACGATCAGCGTCGCCGACAGCACGAACACGATGAACGTGAGCATCGAACTCACGAAGGTGCCGAGCACGGCCCGGGCACCCTCCGGGGTGTACCGGAACACCGACCAGTCGGTTTCCGCGTCGAGCCACCGGACCGCTGGTGCGCAGACGAGGGCCAATACGAGAGCCAGCACCGCCCACAGCACCAGCGAGGTGCGGGCCATGTGCCTCAGTCGGTAGCCAAATTCCCAGGTCATGGGCGCCCCTTGTGCCTCACTCCACCGGACACGGCTTGGCGCCCCAAATCTCGTCCGCGTACTGGGCGATCGTCCGGTCGCTGGAGAACTTCCCGGACCGCGCGACGTTGTGAATCGCCTTCTTCGCCCAGGCGCTCTTATCGCGGTAGAGGGCCGCGACCGCTTCCTGCGTGCGCACGTAGGCACCCAGGTCGGCGAGGTGCATGTAGTAGTCGCCCTTGGTCAGCAGCGTCTCGCGGACCGGCTCGAAGATGCCCGGCTCGTCCGGGTTGAAGTGGTTGTTGAAAATCAGGTCGAGGGCGGCGCCCGTTTCCGGTTCGTTCTCGTAGTGCCAGTACGGGGCGTACCAC
The DNA here is from genome assembly GCA_000531095.1 of Gemmata massiliana. Lineage (GTDB taxonomy): Bacteria > Planctomycetota > Planctomycetia > Gemmatales > Gemmataceae > Gemmata > Gemmata massiliana. The sequence goes on from HG799469.1 coordinate 284,166, forward strand.
CCGCGGCTCGCGAGCACCTGTTCGGCGGTCAGGCCGAACATGAAGCAGTTCTCTTCGCCCGCCTCTTCCGCGATCTCGATGTTCGCGCCGTCGCGGGTGCCCACCGTGAGCGCCCCGTTCATCATGAACTTCATGTTGCTCGTGCCGCTCGCCTCGTACCCGGCGGTCGAGATCTGCTCGGACACGTCCGCGGCCGGAATGAGGTGTTCGGCGAGCGTGCAGGAGTAGTTCGGGAGGAACTCCACCCGCAGCTTGCCGCGCGTCGCGGGGTCCGTGTTGACCACCCGCGCGATGCTCGTGAACAGTTTGATGATGACCTTCGCGAGGTGGTACGCCGGGGCCGCCTTGCCCGCGACCAGCACCGTTCGCGGCGGGACGTCGAGCTTCGGGTTCGCGCGCAGCCGGTTGTACCACACCACGCACTGGACCGCGTTGAGGAGCTGGCGCTTGTACTCGTGGATGCGCTTGATCTGCACGTCGAACAGTGTGTCGGGGTCCAGCTCGATCCCGGCGGTCGTCTTGATCCAGTCCACGAACCGCACCTTCGCGCCGCGCTTGGCGGCCATGAACTTCTTCTGGAACCCGGCGTCGGTCGCGAGAGTGTCGACCCCCTTAAGTCGCGGCAGGTCGGTGACCCACCCGCCGCCGGTCGCGTCCGTGAGCAGCTTCGCGAGGTCGGGGTTGGCCAGTTGCAACCACCGGCGCGGGGTGACACCGTTGGTCTTGTTGTTGAACCGGTTCGGGAACAGGTTCGCGAGGTCCGCCACCGTCTTACTGCGGAGCAGGTCCGTGTGAATGGCCGCGACGCCGTTGGTACTGTGCGTCCCGACGATCGCGAGGTTCGCCATGCGCACCCGGCGCGCGGGTGATTCTTCGATCAGGCTGACGCGGGCGAGCTTCTCTTCGTCGCCGGGGTGCTTGGCCCGCACGTCGTCCAGGAACCGCCGGTTGATCTCGTAAATGATTTCCAGGTGGCGCGGGAGCAGCGCCTCGAACAGCCCCACCGGCCACTTTTCGAGCGCCTCCGGTAGCAGCGTGTGGTTCGTGTACGCGAGCGTGCGAGTGGTCAGATCCCAGGCTTCGTTCCACCCCAGGTGCGCGATATCGAGCAGGATGCGCATCAGCTCGGGCACGGCCATTGCAGGGTGCGTGTCGTTGAGCTGAACCGCGACCTTGTCGGGCAGCGCGGACCAGTCGTTCCCGCGCCTGCGGAACCGCGCGATGATGTCCGCGAGTGAGCAGCGCACCAGGAAGTATTCTTGGAGGAACCGGAGCGACTGCCCGCGGGGCGTCGAGTCGTCCGGGTACAGCACGCGCGTGACCGATTCGGCCAGCACGCGGTTCGAGACCGCGCCGAAGAAATCGCCGCCGCTGAACTCACCGAAATCGAAGACGTCCGGGGTCGCGGCCTGCCACAACCGGAGGGTGTTAACCGTTTGCCCGCCGTAGCCCACCACGGGGCGGTCGAACGGCACCCCCAGCAGGCTCATCGACTTCCCGCGCTGAACGGTAATCTGCCCCGCGTGGACCTCGAACGCGGACGCGAGGGGCACCGTGACGCCCTCCCCCGGTCGGCTCACCTCCCACGGGTCGGGGCGCGTGAGCCACGGGTCCGGTTGCTCGACCTGGTAGCCGTTGCTCAGTTCCTGGCGGAAGATGCCGTAGTCGTACCGCAGGCCGTACCCGATTGCCGGGATCTGGAGCGTCGCGAGCGAGTCGATGAAGCACGCGGCCAGGCGCCCCAACCCGCCGTTGCCCAGGCCCGCGTCCGGCTCCTGTTCCAGCACTTCCTTCCAGTCCTGGCGCGGGTCGGACCGGAGGTCGTCGCGGACGAACTGCTCGACGTCCAGGTTGATGATGTTGTTCATGAGCGACCGGCCGATCAGGAACTCCATCGAGAGGTAGTACACCTGCTTGGGGTTCGCGCGGTCGTGGGTCTCGGCGGTCTTGATCCAGCGCTGCGTGAGGAGGTCGCGGAGCGTCCGCGAGACGGCCTCGAACCGCTCGCGCTGCGTGGCGGCGCCCAGCGACACGACGTGGTCGAACACCACGTGCCGGTCGTAGTAGTCGCGGTCGGGGAACTTGAACCCGTTGCACTCGTAGCGTGTGAGCTGGTCCGGTTCGGTCGCGGGCATTGCGGTTCCTCGGAGAAGTTCACGGTGTACGGTCAGCCCTGCTTGGCCTTCCACCGGGCGTGGTGCTCGCGCACGGCGCGCACGATCGACGGCCCGTCGGGGAGGATCTGCGGAATGTTCAGGTCGCCGGGGCTGATGAGCGGGGCGTCCGGCTTGAGCATCACGGCCCGCGCCCAGTCGAGCAGCCCGTCCCAGAAGTGCCCCGCGAGGATCAGCGGCGTGTCGTGCAGGTGGCGCACCTGGAGGAGCTGCCAGACCATCAGCGTTTCCAGCACAGTTCCGATGCCCCCGGGCGTGACGATGAAGGCGTCCGACACCAGCACGAAGTGGTGCAGCCGCGTGAAGAACGTTTTGTGCTCGAACGCCTGCGTCACGAAGGCGTTCACGTCTTGCTCGAACGGCAGTTCGACGCGGATACCCACGGACTGCTGTTGAGTTCCATCCGGGTCGGCGAGTTTCACGCCCTCGTTCGCGGCCTGCATCAGCCCCGGGCCGCCGCCTGTCACGATGTCGCACCCGAGGCGCGTGAGTTCGGCCGCGGTGTCCCGAACGGCCGCGTACACCCAGTGGTTCGGATCGACGCGAGCGGAACCGAAGATCGTGACCCGGTAGCGGTCGCGCTTCGTGGGGCGCAGTCGCGTCAGGTTGTTAACCGTGTCCCACAGTCCGAACACGGTCTTGGTCAGAATGTCGAGCGCCGCCCGCTCGTCCGAGAGCGGGACGGTGGGTTCGCCGGCGGACGAGGTACTCGCACTCACGTGACGGCTCCAGTTCGTTCCATACGTCGCGGGTGTGGTTCGCGATCATCAGATCTTCGTTCGCCCGGTGCGTAGAACCCGGGCAGCATCGGGCACGCAGGCTCTCGGACGGTCAGTTATTGGCGGCTTTCTGTAGCCGGTCTCTGTGAGACCAGGCTACGCTGTGTTGAAAACTTGCGTTTTGTGTTTGGTGGCACGGGCCTCTGGCTTGTGGAGGCGCTCACACAGGCCAGAGGCCCGTGCCACCAAACCATGAACCAAACGCATCAATTCAACACAGCAACCAGGGTGCCCACTGAGTCTGGCTCACCGGTCTCCTAGAGGCCGGCTACAGAAGAGACCGCTCGCGCGATCGGGATCAGTACGGCCACTTCCAGTTCGCCTCTTCGGGCTTATCGACGCCGTGCTCGTAGGCGTAGTTCTGGCACTGGATCTGCGCGTTGCGGAACTTCTCCTTCGCGTGCGCGCCGGCCACATGGAGCCGCGGCACCCGGTTAATCACGTCGATCGCCAGTGTGAAGCGGTCGATCTGGTTCTGGATCGCCAGTTCCAGCGGGGTGTTGATGTTGCCCTTCTCCTTGTACCCCCGCACGTGCAGGTTCGGGTGGTTCTTGCGCCGGTAGGCGAGCCGGTGGATGAGCCACGGGTACCCGTGGAACGCGAAGATGATCGGCTTATCAACCGTGAACAGCGAGTCGAAGTCGGGGTCGGACAGGCCGTGCGGGTGCTCGGTGTTGGGCTGGAGCTTGAACAGGTCGACCACGTTCACGAACCGGATTTTCAGGTCCGGGAACTCTTTGCGCAACAGCTCGGTCGCGGCCAGCGCTTCCTTCGTGGGGATGTCCCCCGCGCACGCCATCACCACGTCCGGCTCCTGGCCCGCGTCGGTGCTCGCCTGCGCCCAGATGCTGAGCCCCTTCGTGCAGTGGACGATGGCCGCGTCCATGTCGAGGTACTGCAAGTGGTTCTGCTTGTCGGACACGATCACGTTGATGTAGTTCTCGCTCCGCAGGCAGTGGTCCGCGACCGACAGGAGCGAGTTCACGTCCGGCGGCAGGTAGATGCGCGTCACCGCGGCACTCTTGTTTACCACCACGTCGAGGAACCCCGGGTCCTGGTGGGTGAAGCCGTTGTGGTCCTGGCGCCACACGGTCGAAGTGATGAGCAGGTTCAGCGACGGTACTTTCGCGCGCCACGACAGGTGGTTGCAGATCGTCAGCCACTTGGCGTGCTGGTTGAACATCGAATCGATGACGTGTGCGAACGCCTCGTAGGTGCTGAGGAACCCGTGGCGCCCCGTGAGCAGGTAGCCCTCCAGCATGCCTTCCAGCGTGTGCTCGCTGAGCATCTCGATGACGCGCCCGTCCGGGGCGAGTTCGGTCCCGTCGGCGTCCTCGGGGAAGTACTCCCCGAGCCACATCTTCTTGGACACTTCGTAGATCGCGTTGAGCTTGTTCGACGTGTTCTCGTCCGGCCCGAACACGCGGAAGTTCGTCATGTTCGCTTTCATGATGTCCCGGAGGAACACGCCGAGCGGCCGGCAGTTCTCGGCCTCGGTCGTCCCGGGCTTATCGACCTTCACGCCGTACTTGCGGAAGTCCGGCAGCCGGAGCGCCTTCTTCAGGTTCCCGCCATTCGTGTGTGGGTTGGAGCCGAGGCGCCGCGTACCGACCGGGGCGATGGCCTTGAGTTCCGGGCGGAAGTGCCCGCCGGCGTCGAACAGTTCCTCCGGCTTGTACCCGCGCATCCAGTCTTCGAGTTGCTTCAGGCGCGCCGGGTCTTTCTTCACGTCGGCCATCGGCACCTGGTGGGCGCGCCAGCTCCCCTCCAGCTTGTGCCCGCCGACCGCGGACGGGCTGGTCCAGCCCTTCGGGGTGCGGAGCACGATCATCGGCCACTTCACGCGGAACGGTTGACCGGAGCTCCGGGCTTGTTTTTGTGCGGCGCGGATGTCGGCCACGCACTTGTCGATGGTCGCGGCCATCGCCTGGTGCATCGATTCCGGGTCCGACCCCTCGACGAAGTAGGGGGTCCAGCCCATGCCGCGGAAGAACGATTCGAGTTCCTCGTGCGGCACGCGCGCCCAGATGGTGGGGTTGTTGATCTTGTAGCCGTTGAGGTGCAGGATCGGCAGAACGGCCCCGTCGCGCACGGGGTTCAGGAACCGGCCGACGTGCCAGCTCGTCGCGAGCGGGCCGGTTTCCGATTCGCCGTCGCCCACGACCGCCGCGACGACCAGGTCGGGGTTGTCGAACGCGGCCCCGCACGCATGCGAGAGGACGTAGCCCAGCTCTCCACCTTCGTGGATGCTGCCAGGGGTTTCCGGGGTGCAGTGGCTCCCGATCCCGCCGGGGAAGGAGAACTGCTTGAAGAACCGCAGCAGTCCGTCTTCGTCCTCGCTACAGTCCGGGTACACCTCGGAGTACGAGCCCTCGAGGTAGCACGGCCCGATCACCCCCGGCGCGCCGTGCCCCGGGCCGGCCATGAACACTGCGTCGAGGTCGTAGGCTTTGATGGCCCGACTCACGTGGATGTAGGCGAACGCCAGACCGGGGCTGGCCCCCCAGTGACCGAGCAACCGGTCCTTGACGTGTTCGGGCTTGAGCGGCTCTTTCAGGAGCGGGTTCGCTCTGAGGTACGTCATCCCCAGCGCGAGATAGTTGCTCGCGCGCCAGAAGGCGTCGATCTTCTGCAACTCGTCCGCATTCAATGGAGCGCCCGCGATCGTGGATCGCGCCTTGCCGAACGCGCTGATCGAGAGTGCCGCCTGGCCGTCGGTCGAAGGCGCGTTCGGGGCAAGAGTCGTGGTCATCACGAAGTTCCTCACAGGTAGTGGGTGCGTCTCACGAGCGGACAGGTTAGCCCGGGTTCGGGTCCGGGCGGTCGAGTTCGTCGAGCGCGCCGCGGATCACGCGCGCGCTAGTTCGGAGTTGCGCTTGCTCGGTCGCGTTCAGCGGCAGCGGGAACGTTTCGAGCACGCCCGCGCCACCAACGAGCCGCGGAAGGGACACGGTCACGTCTTTCACGCCCAGAACGTCCGGGGCCGGGGCGCAGACGGTGAGAATCGAGCGCTGGTCGTGCAGAACCGCGTCCACGATGCGAGCCAGCGCGCACCCGATGCCGTAATACGTGGCCCCCTTGCCGCCGATGATCGTGTACGCGGCCCGGCGCACCTTCTCGTCGATCGTCGCGCGGGCCGGTTCCGAAAGATCCAGGCCGCGCAGTTCCACGAACGCATCCAGCGACATCCCGCCGACCGACACCAGCGACCACGTGAGCACTTCGGAATCGCCGTGCTCGCCGATCACGTGCCCGTGAACGTGGTGAGAGTCCACGCCGCAGAACGTGCCGAGCAGCGTGCGGAACCGGGCCGTATCGAGCGTGGTTCCGGACCCGAACACGCGCCCGGGAGGGGCACCCACATCCGCGGCGAACCGGGCCGCGAGGTGAGTCATCACGTCCACCGGGTTCGTCGCCACGACGATGACCGCGTCGGGCGCGTGCCGCAGAACGGCCGGCACGACCTCGCGGAAGACCGCGGCGTTCCGGCGCAAGAGCTGGAGCCGGGTTTCTCCCGGCTTCTGCCCGACCCCGGCACAGAGTACGACCGCGCGACAGCCCGAGAGGTCGGCATAGTCGCCGGATCGCACCTCAAGAGCGTGAGCGAACGGGACCGCGTGCCGGATGTCGTCGGCCTCGGCCGCGGCCCGGGCCTCGTTCTTATCGACCAGCACGATCTCGCGACCGACGCCCCGCATCACCAGTGCGTAGGCCGCGGTGGAACCGACCAACCCGCTCCCGACGATGCCGACTTTCATTGGGTGCCCTCGCTGCCGCAGTGGTCGTCTCGGCTCACTTGACCGCGATGCCGTTCTGTTGCGCGAACGTGGCCCTAGTAGTGTCGTCGATGAAGAAGTGCGTCTGCCCGCCGACCTCGAGGCTGGCGCCGGCCGCGAACTTCGGGAACGAGACCTTCGCGACCGGGTCTTCAACGAACTCGGCCTTGTCGTAGATTTCGCTCTCGTGCATCTGCACGTACAGTTCGACGAACGCGACGATCCGGTCGTCGAGCCACTTGGTCAGCGCGGGGAAGTCCGGGGCCGCGATCGGGACGTTGAAGTCCGCGTGCCGGTCGAACTTCCACAGGACCGGTACGATCCGCAGGTCGAACTCGACGACGGCGTTCTTGATCTCCTGGTCCGGCGTGACCGAGACGGTTAGCGTGATGTACGCCTTGGCGGACTTGAAATCGAACCGGGCGGCGCGGCGCGTGTCGGTGACCAGCGGGGTGACCGACACCCGGCTACCCGAGCGCCGGGCCAGTGCCTGGAGCCGGGGCTTCGCGATCTCCACGACCTGGGTCTGGACCTTCTCGTACTCGTGGAACAGCTTCTGCCGGTCCAGGTAGTTTTGCAGTTCCCGCTGTTGCTGCGCTTTGAGTTTGTCTTTCACCGCGGTAAACGTGCCCTCGATGCGGGCCTCTAACTCGTTGATGTCGCTCACGGCTGCTCCCGGTTTTGAGGGTTCGATTGGGTATCACTTCCGGTCCACGGCGCCGGCGACGATCCGCGCCGCCTCGCCGACGATGCTTTCCAGGTGCGCTCGGCTCTTGAAGCTCTCCGCGTAGAGCTTGTACACGTCTTCGGTGCCAGATGGCCGGGCCGCGAACCACCCGCACTTCGTGACTACTTTGAGTCCGCCGATCGGGGCGTTGTTGCCCGGCGCGCGCGTGAGAACCGCGTCGATCGGCTCACCGGCGAGCACAGATTCCTGCACGTCGGTCGCCGAGAGCTTCTGTAATCGCGTCTTCTGTTCGTGCGTCGCCGGCGCGTCGACGCGCGTGTAGTGCGGCGCGCCGAACTCGCTCGTGAGTTCGCGGTAGTGCTCGCCGAGATCCGTTCCCGTTCGTGCGGTGATCTCCGCCGCGAGCAGCGCGAGCAGTAACCCGTCCTTGTCGGTGGTCCAGACCGTCCCGTCACGGCGGAGGAAACTCGCACCCGCGCTTTCTTCGCCCACGAAACAGCACGAACCATCGAACAACCCGGGGGCGAACCACTTGAACCCGACGGGCACTTCCCACAGTGTTCGGCCGAGCCTCTGCACCACGCGATCGATCATCCCGCTGCTGACGAGCGTCTTGCCCACGACCGCTTGTTCGGGCCAGTCGGGGCGGTGCGTCAGCAGGTAGCGGACCGCGACCGCGAGGTAGTGGTTCGGGTTCATCAGCCCCGCGGACGGGGTAACGATGCCGTACTGGTCGGCGTCCGGATCGTTCGCGAACGCGACCCGGTACCGCTCCTTGAGGCCCACGAGTCGGGCCATCGCGTAGGGACTGGAACAGTCCATCCGGATCTGCCCGTCGTGGTCGACCGCCACAGACGCGAACGTCGGGTCCACCGCCGGATTAACGACATCGATCGCGAGCCCGTAGCGCGCGTTGATGCGGGGCCAATAGTCCGCGGAAGCACCGCCGAGTGGGTCCGCGCCGAGGGACAACCTGGCCCCGCGGATGGCGTCCATGTCGATCGCGGTTCGCAGGTCGTCAACGTAAGCGCGCGCGAAATCCTCCTCCCGTGTGCTAGTGGCTCTTCGCGCGGCTGCAAAGGGCACGCGCCGGATTCCCGCGTTGTCGCGCAGCAGGTACTCGTTGGCACGCTCCTCGATCCACTTCGTCACACCCGTGTCGGGTGACCCGCCGTTGGGCAGGGTGTACTTGATCCCGCCGTCGCCGGGTGGGTTGTGCGACGGCGTAACCACGATCCCGTCCGCGAGGTGGTCCGTGCCGCTGCGGTTGTGCGCGAGGATCGCGTGCGAGATCACGGGCGTCGGCGTAAAGCCGTCGTCGCACTGGATCACCGCCGGCACGCCGTTGGCCGCGAGCACCTCCAGCGCGGTTCGCTGCGCCGGACCGGACAGGGCGTGCGTGTCCCGGCCCATGTAAAGCGGGCCGTCGATTCCTTTGCTTCGGCGGTAGTCGCAAACGGCCTGGGCCACGGCCATCACGTGCGATTCCGTGAACGTGCTCCGCAGGGGCGCGCCGCGGTGCCCGCTCGTGCCGAAGCTCACGAGCTGCTCGGTGTCGTCCACGTCGGGCCGACGGTCGTAGTACTCGCGCTCGAGCCGGGCCGGGTCGATCAGCGACTCGACCGGGGCCGGTTTGCCGGCGAGTGGTGATACGAACATCGGCCCCTCCGATCTGCCCCACGGGGCGGGAGTCGCGGCCCGGATCGCTCGTTCGTGCAGAGTGTGCGGGGAGAGTTTAAACCAATCCATCAAGAACGCACCTGTCACTTCTGACAGTTTGAATGGCTAAATACTGACAGGTGTGGGGAAAAATGTTGACAATCGGAACGCGGTAGGATAATCGCTTTACGTACCGAAGTAACAAAAATACGGACCCGCGCACGCGAAGCGCGGTTTGAAATTCTGGCACGGACGCTCCGTCTCGCCCGGTTCCGGGAGGTGGCATGGCGCGTCAATGGACTTGGCGGTCTTTTGTGCCACGGATTTGTGGACTAGCGCTCGGCGTGGCCGCGTTCCTCCACGCACATCCGGCCCTGGCCGCGGTCAGCCCACATCTACAGCCACAAATCACGGTGCCCGAATCCGGTGGCGGCACCAGCCCCGGGGGAATTGTCGGGGGCATCCGCGAGTGGCACGTCATTGGGATCGGTTTGTTTTGTCTCGTTGAGGCGCTGCTGATTGTGGGGCTATTGGTCCGGCGCGAGGCGCGCGTGCGGACCGACGAGTGGTTCCAGCAAGTGGTGGAAACGGCCCCCACCGGAATGCTGATGGTCGATCGGGACGGGACAGTTCTTCTGGCCAATGCTCAAGCAGAGGCGCTTTTCGGCTATAACCGGGGAGATTTGCTCGGACGACCGGTGGACCGGCTTGTTCCCGAGTACCTGCTGGAGCGGTTTCTGACCGGACGCGCCAAGTTTGTTGCGGCCCCCCCAACTCTGTCCGGTGCTCGGATCGACACCTTTGCGCGGCGAAAGGACGGGAGCGCGTTCCCAGTCGAGATCGGGCTGAGCGCGCTCCGAACGCCCAAGGGAACGTTCGTCCTGGCGACCGTCACCGATCTCACCGAGCGCCGGCGCGTGGAAGAAGAGTTACGTGCCAGCCAACAGGAACAGCGGGTACTAACGGGGCGCTTGCTGGAGGCCCAGGAAGCCGAACGGCGCCGAATCGCCCGCGAGTTGCACGACGACCTCAACCAAAGCCTCGCGCTGTTGTCCATCGAGATGGAACTTTTGGCGTGCGTGCCGCCGACATCGGCTCCCCAAACCTCTCAGCGCATGCGCGAGTTCGCGGCCCGGGTCAAGGAACTGTCGTCTTCCGTTCACGACCTGTCCCACCAGTTGCACCCGTCGAAACTGGAGCACCTGGGGCTCGTCGCGGCCCTTAAGGGGCTGTGCAAGGAACGGAACCGCTCTCACGGACTGATCGCCACGTTCAAGTACGACGCGGTTCCGGAATCCGTTCCCGCGGACATTGCACTCTGTGTGTACCGTGTCGCGCAGGAGGCTTTGTGGAACGTGGTCAAACACAGCGGAACCCTTCGGGCCACCGTGGAACTGCGCGGGAGCGCGAACGCGATCTGGCTGCGTGTCTCGGACGACGGCGACGGGTTCGATTCCTCCGTAGTCAACGCGGGATTGGGGCTGGTCAGCATGCGCGAGCGATTGAACCTAGTAGGCGGCGAACTTGTCATTGATTCGCACCTGGCTGGGGGCACGCGAATCGACGTCCGCGTGCCCGTTCCCGTAGCCCGCGTCCCCGAACCGGAACCCGAACTCGTCTCTACCGCGGAGAGATTCTCGTGAATCGACCCCGTGTGCTATTCGCGGACGACCACCGCCTCATTCGCGAGGCGTTCGCGCGCCTCGTGGAGACCGAGTGTGACGTGGTGGGCGCGGTCGCGGACGGGCTGGCGCTCCTCACCGAGGTTCCGGTGCTGCAACCGGACATCGTTGTAGCCGACATCGCGATGCCGCTCCTCAACGGGCTGGACGCGGCCCGGCAACTGAGGAAAGATGCGCCGGACGTGAAGGTCATCATCCTCACGATGAACGAGGACGCGGACCTGGCCGCGGAAGCGTTTCGGGTGGGGGTGTCGGGGTTCCTTCTGAAGAACTCGGCCGCGTCGGAGTTGCTCCAGGCGATCCGAGAGGTCTCGCTCGGGCGCTCGTACATCACGCCGATGGCGACCCGGGGGCTGGTCGAGAACCTGCTGCACGTGACCGAACCGATTGTCCGGCCCGTCGAGTTGAGCGTGCGCCAGCGCGAGGTGCTCCAGTTACTCGCCGAGGGGCACACGATGAAGGAAATCGCGCGGCTCCTGAAGATCACCCCGCGGACGGTCGCGTTCCACAAGTACAGCATGATGGAGCTGCTCGGGGCGAAGACGTTCGCCGAACTGATCCAGTTCGCCCTGAAGGGCGGCGTGGTGAAAACATATCCCGCGTGAGTTCTGGGGACGCGACCGGGCTCGCGCAGCGGAAGGGCCTTCACACCCCTAAGAGAGACGCATGAGACGACTTCTGGGAACCGGGGCCGCCGTTCTCGGTGCGCTCGGGGTGCTGATGTGCGCGGCGGCGATTGGAGGTGGTTGGTGGACCGCGGTTCGGACCACCGATCGCACGGACCGCGTCGCGTCCCGCCTGAACTACGGGCTGTCCGAAGCGGACGTGCGACTGGAGCGGGTCGAGAAGCGGCTTGCGGCTATCCGGGCCGATCTCGCCGAAGTGCGCGGCGAGGCCGAACGGCTGATGGCCGAGAACCCGGAACTCCCTCGGGTGCGAGCCGCGATCGAGCGCCTCTTCGATCGGCTCCTCCCGACGATCGACCGCGCCGCGGCGCTGGCGGACTCACTCCGGGCCGTGGCCGCCGGGCTACGTGCGGTGGAGGACGTCATCGTTCAATTGGGCGGAGAGTTCGAGCAGCCGAGTCGCGCCCGGACCGCGGCCGACACGATCGACCGCGCCGCGGAGGTGCTGAATATCCCGCAATCGCGCATCGACGCCGCGAAGTCGGCGGCAGCGGTCCGCTTGACGCGCGAACTGATCGAACTCGTGCGCGAAGCCGTGGCCGGTTCGGAGCGCCTGGCCGAGGGGCTGGCCGCCGCTCGCCGGGAGATCACCGACGCGCAAGAGCGCGTGGAACAACGCCGCGTGCAGGTCGTGTTCTGGGTCCGTGTCACGGCGGTCGCGCACACGCTGGTGTGGGTGTGGATCGGATTGGGGCAGGGGTGCTTGGTCGGCTGGGGCCGGCGGTTCGCGAGACGCATTCCGAATGTCGCTCCAACCACCGTTCGGCCTGCGTAAACTAGGCGCCGGTCGTTTGGCGAGCACGTTCGGGTCATTGGAAGTTATCATGGATCGAGTGTTGGAGTGGGTCATCTTCGCCCCGCTGCTCGTGGTCGCAGCGCTCACAACCTTGTGGACGGCCGGCGCGATCTACTACGACGTCTGCGGCGCCGGGCGGTGGGGGCGCGCGGCCGGGATCGCGTGGGTCGCGGGTGTTGCCGTGCTGTTCGCGTTGTGGCACCCGCTGTGGTACCCGTTCGCGGTCTTGCTCGGGACCACGGCCCTTTTTCTAGCGTGGTGGAGCCGGCTGCGACCGAGTCACGACCGCGAGTGGGAGCCGCCCGTGGCCATCTTGCCCCACACGAGCCGCGACGGGGACGTAGTCACCATCGCGAGCGTGCGCAACTTCGAGTACCGCACGCTCGACGACTTCACCCCACAGTACGAGTCCCGGACGTACCGCCTCTCCGAGCTGCGGGGCGTGGACATCATCTTCTTCAACTGGGGCATCGCGCTGATGAGCCACCCGGTGCTCACGTTCGACTTCGGCCCCGACGGGCGCGTGTGCATGTCGATCGAGGTGCGGTTCCGCAAGGGTCAACGGTTCTCCATTCCCCGGAGCCTGTACCGCCAACAGGAACTCGTCATCGTTGCGGCCGACGAGCGCGACATTGTGCTGCGGCGCACGAAACACGGTCCCCCGCAGGAAGCCCACCTGTACCGGTTCTCGGCCCCGCTCGAGGAGGCCCGGGCCGCGTTCCTCGACTACGCCGGGGCGATCAACGAGCTGCGCGACGCGCCCCGCTGGTACCACGGCGTCACCGCGAACTGCACCACGACGTTCTACCGGCTGCCCAACAGCCGGTGCCGGCTCGACTGGCGCGTGCTCGCCAACGGCCGGCTCGACCGCGCCCTGTACGCGGACGGGCGCCTGGACCGCGCGCTCCCGTTCGAGGAGCTCAAGCGCCTCGCGCGCCTGAACGACATTGCCAATGCCGCCCCCGCGGACGGGTTCGGGGACCACATTCGCCGCGAACTGGAAAGGCGCCGCCGTGAACGATGACGTGATCCCGTTACTGAAAATGCACGAGTACTTCCGCAGCGCGAGCGACGAGGCGCTCCGGGAAGTGGCCTCGCTCGCGCGCGTGACCCAGCACGCGACCGGTGATGTCGTCCACGAGGCGAACGCCCCATTGACCACCGTGGGGTTCGTCCTCCGCGGTCGGCTGAAGGCCGTGCGGATCGACGCACGCGGGGGCGAGTCCCTGTTCCGGATGATCGAGCGCGGGGAGCAGTTCGGGATGATGGTCGGCGCGCTCACCGAACCGGTCCCGATCCGCGTCGTCGCGCTGGAGCCGACGACGGTCCTCAACCTGGACTACGAAGAGGCGATGGAGCTGACGTTCCGGCACCCGGACCTGCGGCGCCTGTGGCTGTCGACGTTTTCGGGGGGCCTGCGGAAGCACTTCTTCGGCGCGGCCCCGAAACGCGCCCCGACGGTCCTCGCACTGATCCACGAGTCCGCCGCCGCGCGCGCGGTCGCCGGGCAACTGATCGCGAGGCTGCGCGGGCTGGGCGAGAAGCTCGCCATATTTAGCGACTCGAACGACTGGCAAAACCTCCCCGACGTTCCGTTCCGCGCGCTCCGCGTGGACGGCCGGGATCTGGAGACAGAGGAGATCCGCCGGCAGGCGGCCGCGTGGCACGACGTGAACCGCATCGTTTTCGACCTGCACGCGGGCACGAAACCGGAGCGGGTGGCGCAGTTGCTGGCGATCGCGGACCGGGCCGTCTACTTCGTCCCCGCGGGTCACAGCGGGGGCGCGCTGCGGCACCTCCGGGCGCTCGACGTCCCGGGGCACGGGTGGCGCGACAAGATCGGCATCGCCTGGTTGCTGGAGGGCGAGAGCCCCGTGGCCCCGGTCGCGCCCGAGCTCCGCGCCCTCGTCGCCCGGGACTTCAAGATCGCCGGGGCGCCGCCCGCGTTCCCGCTCGGCCGGGCGCTGTCGGCCGGGCTGGAGCGCCTGGTCCACGACCTCCGCGGGGTGCGCATCGGGGTCGCGCTCGGGGGCGGCGCGGCCCGGGGCATGTCGCACCTCGGCGTCCTCAAGGCGCTCGAGGACCAGGGCATCGTGGTGGACATGATCGCCGGGACGAGCGCCGGGGCGATGACCGGGGTCGTGTACGCCAGCGGCCTGGACAGCGACTACAGCGCGAACCAGTTCGCGCGCGACCTGCGCCCGTCGTGGGTGTTCCGCCGGCTGCCGCGCGGGGACCACTGGTACCTGCTGTACAAGTACCGGCGCGGGCACTTCGACCCGATGCTCCGCGAGTACCTGCGCGACTGGCACCTCGAACAGCTCTCCGTGCCGTGCCTGACGGTCACCGTGGACCTCGTGAGCGGGCGCCCGGTGGTCCGCGATCAGGGCGACGCGACCCACGCGGTGCTCGAGAGCATCAACCTGCCGGTCCTCTCGGTCCCGATCGTCCGCGGGGGACAGGCCCTCATCGACGGGGGGCTGGCGAACAACATCCCGGCCGACGTACTGGTGGCGCGCGGGTGCAATTTCGTGATCGCGGTCAGCGTGACGGCCAAAATGGAGGAGGCGTTCTGTGCGATCACCCCGGGCACGCAGGCGCACACCGGGAAGAAGCCGACCGCGGTACAGACGCTCCTCCGCAGCCTGTTGGTGCAGAACCACATCCTCAACGCCCAGGGCGTGCTCCCGGCCGATGTGGTGATCGAAACGGACGTGCGCGGGTTCGACCTGACCGCGTTCACGCAGGCGAAGGAGATGGCCGCGATCGGCCGGGCCGCGGGCCTCGACGCGCTGCCGCGCATCCGCCAGCTCCTGCACCGACTCGATCCGCAGCTCTTCGCGCCCGTTGGGTGACATCGGATCATGATGATTTGAGGGCATTTCACGTAACCTGTTAGTTTTCCGTTTCTTCACCTGTCACTTTTGACAGGTGTTTCTCCCCACTGTTCGGGTTAGCCTCCTCCACACCCACGTCCACGAGCACGCGAGCGGGGTGTCGCTGAAAGTATTCGCGGAGTCGTGTGCCCTCGGCTCGCCCGAGCCGGGGGAAACGGACCACGAGAACGCGCGGGAGTTCGGAAACTCAAAATCGAGTAGTCACCTATTCGAGGGTACCCATGATTACTGTTTTTCGAGTGATGCTGGTCGCCGCGGCCCTCAGCACGGGGGCCGGCACACTACGCGCCCAGGAGCGCGTCACGGACCTACTTGGCTGGGTTCCGGCCCGGACCAATTTGGTTCTGTTCGTGGACGCGGACGCCCTCGGGAAGTCCGCGATCGCGAAGAAAGAAAAATGGGGCGCTGGTGGCGAACCGGTTTCCGGCCTCGATTCGCTCCCGCCCGGCGTGTCCCAGTTGGTTGTGGCGTCTCAATTCGACCTCCGCTCGGGGCCGAGTGGTGAAACGTTCGTCGCCCGGTTGAAGAAACCGGTGTCCGACGCCGACCTGGTCAAAGTAACCGGCGGTTCGCCTGACAAGATCGCCGGCAAGAACGTCGTTTTGACCCGCAACGATCGGTTCGTGGTGAACCTCAAACCGGGGATCGCCGGCGGGTACCAGCCCGCCAACCGCCAGGACACGGGGCGCTGGCTACGAGAAGCGGACGGCACCGTTTCACCCAAACTGTCTCCCGTGTTGGCGACCGTCGGGGCGGGGGTCGGGGCGAACGCGCCCGTCGTTCTGGTACTCGATACGAGCGACATGTTCTCCCCGGCACAAGTGAAGACCCGACTCGCGGCGACCGCCACGTTCAAGGACAAGGCGGCGAAAATCGGTCCCGTCGCGGACCTGTTCGGCCAACTCCACTACGTCACCTTGTCCATCCGCGCGACCGACAAGTTGGTGGCGGAAGTGCGGCTGGAATTCGACGCGCCCGCGGCGCCGCTCGCCGCCGACGCTCAACCGCTCCTGCTCGAAGTGCTCAAGCGATCGGGGTTTCACAGCGCGGAAATGGACCAGTGGACCGCGACCGTTCGCGGCAACACGGTGACGTTCTCCGGGGCGCTGACGACGGAGAGCGCGAACGAACTCGTGGCCCCCTTTCTTCACCCCTCGCTCGGGGCCGTCGACCAGACCACACCGGACGAGGTGCCCGTTGAGCAGGCCAAGCGCCAGGCCTCGCAGAAATACTTCCAGGCGGTCCAGAAGAAGATGGGCGAGGTGCAGAAGACCAGCCCGCCGACGTTTCAGAAGCTGACGGCCGTTTTGAACAGTGGTGCCCGCTACATCGAGGAACTGCCACTGTTGAACGTGGACGAGGAGCTGCTCCAATGGGGGGCCGCGCTCGCGACCACGTTGCGCACGATGGCGATCATGTCGCAGAAGGCCGGGGGCGCGATCAGTTTGGCGGAAGCGAACAAGGCGATGTCCGTGGTGAGCACCCCGAACTACTACACCGGGGGCGGGTACGTCGGCGGGTACTATGGTGGGTACGGTTGGAACTACGCGGTCCCGAGCGGGAGCACGTCCACCGCGGTCGTGGACAACTACGCGTCGGTCAACAACCTCCAAACGGTGACCTCGCAGAACGAGGCCCTGTACCGGCGGGAGACGTGGAAGGCCATACAATCCGGGACGCTCGACATCCGGCGGAAGATGGTCAAAAAGTACAACGTCGAGTTCTGATCCGCTCGCGCTCGGGTTCAAGAACCCGAGCCGTATCAAGAGTGGTTACGGGGCGGCCGAAGCGAAACAGAAGAGTACGGAGCGTGCCGGTGCGATTGTAGCGCCGTGCCGAACGTGGTTGACTACCATTAGGCCCTTCGATTGGCCCCGGGGTGCGTATGTTCGATCTCGTCTGGGACCAGGTCCGTCACCTACCGCCCCTGGTCCGGTTTTGCATCATGATGCTGATCTTCTTCACGGTCCCACCACTCTGTCGGCGGGTCCGCCTCCCCGCCGTCGTAGGGCTCCTCGGGGCCGGATTGGTCATCGGCCCGTTTTGTTTGGGTGTGGCCCCGAAGCACGGTGAGGCCGTCGAGTTCATCGCCGAACTCGGGAAACTTCTGCTGATGTTCTTTGCCGGGCTGGAGATCGATCTGATCCAGTTCAACGCATCCCGGAACCGGTCCGTCGGCTTCGGCCTGCTCACGTTCGGGCTCCCGCTCGTGGCGGGTATGGGCGTCGGGTTCGCGGCCGGGTACCCGCTGATCGGGGCGCTCCTCATCGGGTCGCTCCTGGCGTCGCACACGCTGATCGCGTACCCGATCGTGGACAAGCTCGGGAAGTTGGGGAACGAGGCCGTGACGGTCGCGATCGGGGCGACAGTGTTCACCGACGTTGCCGCCCTCCTGGTGCTGGCCGTCTGCATCCCGATTCACGCCACCGGCTTCTCTCCGAACCAGTTTGCTGTTCAATTGCTCGAACTGGCCGTGTACGTTCCCGCGGTGCTCCTCGGGCTGGGCTGGGTCAGTCGGAAACTGTTCGCCCTCAAACCGGCGAAGGAGGGGCAGTTCGCCCTGTTGTTGCTGGTGGTGGCGCTGGCCGCGGTCGCGGCGGAGGCGATCAACCTGGAGGGAATCATCGGGGCGTTTCTCGCGGGCCTGGCTGTGAATAGTGCCACCCGTGACTGCGAGGCCAAGCACGAACTCGAGTTCCTCGGGAACCACCTATTCATCCCGACGTTCTTCCTGACTATCGGGTTCTTGATCGATGTGAACACCTTCGCCCGGACGCTGGTCGATCACTTCTGGCTGGTGGCCGGGATCGTCGGCGGGTTGATCGGATCGAAGTTCCTGGCGGCGGAGGTGGCGCGCCGGGTGTACGGCTACACGTGGCACGAGGGGCTGACGATGTGGTCGCTTTCGCTACCGCAAGTCGCCGCGACGCTGGCCGCGGCTCTGGTCGCGTACAACACCACGAACGCGGCCGGCGAGCGACTGATCGGCGAACCGGTGCTCAACTCCGTTATCGTTCTGCTGGTCGTTACCTCTGTCCTCGGGCCGATCCTCACGGAGCGCTACGCCAAGCAACTACCGGGCGACCCCGCGCCTCAACCCGCGCCGGCCCAACCCGTAGCGATTCCGGTCGACGAGCACCACGCGCTCGTTTGAGCGGGATGCGGGTACGATTTCTGAACACCTGACACGTGTTCTCTTCAGCAAGAAATGTTTGTGGCTACGAAATGGTGGTGTGGAGGTGGGGCGGTCCGAGGTGCGAAACACGTGAGGGGCGAACCGTTTTGGCAGTTGCCCCTCACGGTTGCGCCGGGGCGAGCGGCGCGGATTCGATGACGGGTGGCCCGATGGGGCGGGCGCGTATCGGAATCGCGGTTACTTCTTGCGCTTGCCGGTCATGGTCATGAACGGAACCCACTTGCCATCTTCACCGAGCATGGACGAGGTCAGCACTTTGGTGTCCTTGTCCTTCAGTTCGATCACGTCGCGCATCTTCACGAGTTTGCCGGTGCTCGGGTTCGGCCCCTCGGTTTCCAGCGTCAGTGTCTGACCTTCCAGGGCGCCTTCGTACTTGTACAGGACGTCGCACATCGAACAGACCCAGGTGCCGACGACCTTCTTCTTCTGGGCGTCGTACCCGAGTGTCATCACGCCCGTGACCGGGACGTCCGCGACCGTTGCCTTCATCTCGCTCACGAGCCAGAGCCCGCCGAGCGAGCGGGCCGCGTCCGTGCCCCGACACTTCACCGGTGGCTTGCCCGGTTCGGTGACACCCTCGGACTCGACCTCCCACTGCCCCTCCAGTTGCTTGAGCCACTCGTGCTCCTTTTGGGGCACGGGCGGCTTCGGCGGTTCCGCGCCTACGGAGGAGAACGCCAGGACCACGGCGACGACACCGGCCACTGTGAACACACGCATCGCACGTTCCTCGAAACGGGTGAGGTACTTCCGGTGTTGGAGTAGGCGACCTCGCACCGGGAACGGGAGAATCGCACGGCGCGTGCGGACAACCAATGTCCGTAGGGCGCTGAATTACGCCCGTCGGACGAACGCGCGAGAGCGGCGCTGGTTAGAAGTGATGCGCCCGCGCCGCACCGGGAGAGTTGTTGCTGTCAACGACAAAAGCCCTGGACCGCGGTCCGGGGCTTTCGGGCGTGTCAGGCCGGGGTCACATTACTTGCACGGGTCGCCGCAGTGGGCCGGCGGGCACGGGTCGCACGCGAGGCGGTTCGCGCACAGGCCGCTGAAGAAGTCGCGGATCGGCTTCGGGCGGCACGGGTCGTTCAGCAGGTTCCGCAGCCCGCCGCCGAGCCCGCTGGAGCAGATCGGCGAGCAGTTGCCGGTGCTGCACGGGTTACCCGCACTGCACCCGGTGCTCGGGGTGCCGCACCCGCTGTTGCACGGCACGTAGCGGGCCTTCTTCACAACCACGTCGGTCGCAACTTGAACCGGGACGCGCTTGGTGACCGTCGTGGGCACCATCTCGGTGGTGGTGTGCGGAACCCGCACGTTCACCGTGTACGGCACCTGCTTCGTGACGGTGTAGGGCACGCACTTGGTGATCACTTCTTGCTTCATCGTGGTCACCTTCACGGGCACCTTCGTCACGACCACTTCCGGCACGTTGCGGACGACCTTTTCGGCCACCCGGCGCGTTTCGGTCACTTGCACGTTGCGGGTCACGTTGTAGGTCACGTCGCGGGACACGCGGAGCCCTTCGACGAACACGCGGTTCGGGCCGTCGGTGTCGTAGGTCGGGGCGTTCGGGTTGGCCAGAGCGCCCGGGCCGCCGCCGACGATCTTGGCACCCTTCGCGGCCTGGGCCGCGGCGTCGCCGCCGAGAGCCGAGGCGTCGACATAGGCCCCTTGAGCGTTGCGGCGGGTCGTCACCGGCTCGCGGACGATCTCGGTCACCGGCACGTTGCGAACCACTTGCGTCGGAACCTTCTCGACCACGGTCTTCTGCACGTTCCGGGTCACCGTCACGGGCACCTTCTCGGTCACGACGGTCTGCACCTTGCGGGTCACCTGGACCGGAACCTTCTCGGTCACGGTGCGCTTCACGTAGTTGGTCACCTGGACCTGTTCGGTCACGGTGCGGTTGCGGGTCACCTGGCGCTGTTCGGTGTGGGCCGGCTGGCGGACCAGCTTCTTGCGGGTGCCGACCTGCTTCTGCACGGTGGTGCAGGTGCAGGGGTCGAACTCGCACTTGTAGACCGGGACGCACTCCCAGGTCAGCTTACCGGGCACGCACACCGTTTCGCACACGGTTTCCGGGACGCACTTGGCCACGCACTTGGTGGTGACGCACGGCTCGCACACCGTCTTGCACACGTCCTTCATCACCGTCTCGCACACGTCCTTGCAGACCGTGCGCTGGACGTTCTTGTAGCACGTTTCGGTGACCGGAACGCAGACCGTCTTGCACACGTCGCGGATGACGGTCTCGCACACCGGCTTGCACACGGTCCGCGGGCACTCCTTGTAGTGCGTCTCGCAGATCGGCTTGCACACGAAGAAGCACTCCTTCCGGGTGTGCGGCTCGCAGATGGTCTTGCAGACCGTCACCGGGCAGTCCCGGTACACGGTCTCGCACACCTGCTTGCAGACGGTGGTGCGGCACTCCTGCAGCACGGTCTCGCACACCGGCTTGCACACCGTTTCCTGGACCTGCTTGTACGCGGTCTCGTTCACCGTCTTGTAGCACGTGCGGGCCTCGCACGAGTACGTCGTCTTGGTGACCGGCTTCATCACCGTTTCGGTGGTCGTCTGGTAGCAGGTGTGGTACCGCTTCTCGATGACGCTGTCGTAAACGACTTGTTGCCCGCACGGTCCCTGTCCGGCCGCGAAGTTGGTCTGCGCGTCGCACGGCGAACAGTTGTTGGCGGAGTACTTGGTGGTCCCGAAGTGCCCGGCGAGCGCAACCGAGCTGACACCCAGCACCGCGACGGCCGCGAGCCACGGAGTGCCCTTACGAATCGACATTGAAACGCCTCCTGCGGTCCAGTCCCGTTCCCGGCCGCTCCGCGGCGCGGGCGCCGCAGCGCGCCCCCGTTCGGCGCTGCTGCGTACCGACCGACCGTAAATCCGTCCCCCGTTCGCAACGACGAGCGTATTCCGAACGGCTGAATCCCCTCAACAGCTCGTCTGCGTCGTGTATCGGAAGTGGCGCGAACGCCGAATGACGCGCCCCGGCGCCGAGCGAGCAATTCGGTGCGCACGGGCGACGGGTGGAGGCGCGTGTGCCGACGGTGGCGAGGGGGCCGGTTGTGCCGCCCGTAGCCCTTGTTCCGGCGCCGGTGAGAACGGATCCGGAGCGCAAGCACGCGACCGTGTCGCTCGGAGCCCGGGATTTCGAGGGAAACTCGCAGTTGGAGACGTGAACGGGGCTGCAAAAAAGATACGGGCCGGCTGGCTGTCGGAGCCACCGGCCGTGGGAACGTGTCAGCTTGAAGAGGATCGGGGCGGGTCCGGTTCGGGGGCGCTCCCGAGCCGCCGGGGGAAGTTTGTGTGGGGATGCGAAGTCTCCGACCCGATAACCGGTCGTTCTGTGCGCCACCGACTATGAATTGGAGACAAAAAAGTGTAAAGCACCCCTCGTGCCAATTACGGCTGACGCGGAACGCCTCGGGCCACATTTCCCCAAGAATTTCAGGTGTTTGTGAAAATTCGCGCGCGCGAACCGAGCGGCCGCGCAGTTCGTTGCCACCAATCGGGAAGTTGAACGCACAGGTTCCCAACTCGGTCCAGGGAAAACTTGCCGTCCGAGGCACATTCCCCCGGAAAAGCAAGTGCGGGATTTGACCGGATTGTGCGAACAATTCCAATTGACAGCACACCGAGAAACTGAGAGTTGTGGAGTATACGAGCTTATTCGGCGGTTCACCCTTCTCGGACTCGCTCGACCGCCGCCGCCCGTGAGACCGCCTCTCCGGTCAAATGTGACGGTTCTGTTACGCTTGGAGGACCCGAAGGTCATGATGCACTTCTCTTGCGACGTTTGCGGCAAGGACATGACCCAGGACGGGGCCGAACGGTACGTGTTGAAAATGGAAGCGTTCGCGGCCACCGACCCGGCCGAACTGACCGAGGACGACCTGGAAACCGACCACGTCGAAGAGATGGCCCGGCTGCTGAGTGACATTGAAGAGGGCGAGGAGCCGCCGCAACTGCTCCCGACGTGCAAGAAAATGCGGTTCGACCTGTGCCCCACGTGTTTCCGCAAGTTCGTCAACGACCCGCTCGGGCGCGAGAACGCTTCCAAGTTCGACTTCAGCCCGAATTGACGGCGGAACCGGTTTTGCCCCCCGGTCCGGCGTTACATCCGGAACCCGGCGCGACCGGTACGACCCATCAAACGCAAAAACTCCCGGCACCAAACGCCCGCGAGCGTGTAGCATATCTCCGCGCCCCGCTCCGCGTGCGGGGCGCACACCCTCACGCAACAAAACGGGCCGCACATGGCACAGCCGCTCACCGTGGTCATCTTCGGGGCGTCCGGCGACCTCACGTCGCGGAAACTGATCCCCGCGCTGTTCAACCTCGCCCAGAAGGGCAAACTCCCGCCGGAGGCGCGCGTGGTCGGGGTGGCCCGCAGCGAGTACACGGACGAGGCGTTCCGCGAGCACCTCAAGGGCAAGGCGAAGGAGATCCTGCCCGGCGAGCAGTTCAGCGAGGAGAAGTGGGCCGCCTTCGCGCCGCGCATCCACTACGTCTCCACCGACGCGACCCAACCGGGCGGCGCGAAGCCCCTCGCCGATTGGTTCGCCGCGAACGAGAAAGAACCGAACGGCCGGCGCCTCTACTACTTCTCCGTGTCGCCGTACTACTACCCGCCCATCAGCGCGGCGCTGGCCGAGGCCGGGCTGAACAAGAGCGACACCGGGTACCGCCGGCTCGTGATCGAGAAACCGTTCGGCACCGACCGGGCCAGCGCGAAGAAGCTCAACGACGAACTGCACAAGCACTGGGACGAGAGCCAGCTCTACCGCATCGACCACTACCTCGGGAAGGACACGGTCCAGAACATCCTCGTGTTCCGGTTCGCGAACACGCTGTTCGAGCCGCTGTGGAACGCGCAGTACATCGATCACGTGCAGATCACCGTCGCCGAGAAGGTCACGGTGGAGGGGCGCGGCGACTACTACGACAAGAGCGGCGTGATGCGGGACATGCTGCAGAACCACATCCTGCAAGTGCTCACGCTGGTCGCGATGGAGGACCCCAACCGGTACACCGCGGACAACCTGCGCAACGAGAAGATGAAGGTGCTCTCGACCGTCAACGTGCGCCCCGAAGCGGAGGCCATGAAGGTAATGGCGCTGGGGCAGTACGACGGGTATTTGAACGTGAAGGGCGTGGACCCGAAATCGAAGACCCCGACCTACGCGGCGATCAAGTTGGAACTGGACAACCGCCGGTGGCACGGCGTGCCCTTCTACCTTCGTAGCGGGAAGGGGCTCAAAGCTCGGTACAGCGAGGTGATGATCCAGTTCAAGTGTCCGGCGCGGCTCATGTTTCCGCTGCCGCCCAACGAGATGCTCCAGTGCAACCGGCTGAAGATGGTGATCCAGCCGAACGAGTCGATCCAACTGAACTTCCAGACCAAGGTGCCCGACGTGGACGGTGTGTCGCTGCGCCCGCACAACCTCACCTTCGACTACAAGCAGGCGTACCAGAACCAGACGCTCCCGGAGGCCTACGAACGGCTCCTGCTCGATTCGATCCAGGGCGATGCGTCGCTGTTCATGCGGGCGGACGAGATCGAGCGCGCGTGGGAGATCATGGACCCGCTGATCGCCGCCGCGGACCACGCCCCGACCCAACCGGAGAAGTACGCGATCGGCTCGAACGGCCCGAGCGGCGCGGACAAGCTCCTCGACTGCTGGCAGCCGATCGGGTGAGGTTTGGTTCGTGATTCTGCCCGCCCCAATTGGGGCGGCTGGAAGATGTGCGATTCACCTTCTTGTGGTCGCCCGGTCGGTGATTCGACCGAGTGGCCACAAAGAAGGACAAACAGAGCCGAGAAGTCGCAGTAAGACCCGATTCGACCTACCGAGTCGAAATCTCATCGATGAGTCGCTGCGTCGCGTTGATTTCGTTTGCCAGGCCCGTGACCAAATCCTGAGCCCCTTCTCCGGGCATTACCGACCACGTATACGTTTCGACCTCCATGTGCGGAGCGTAATTCAGGGCCGCGATCGCCGCCAGAGCGGGGCGTAGCGCCGATCGGGTGGTGCCGAGCGACCCGAAATGCTCCGCGTCGACCGGGACGTGGAAGTGAACCCGCCACGTTTCGGCGGCCGTAAACTCCGGTCCCGGGGCGCCCAGGAACTCGGCAGTCAGGTCTACGGCCCCGATCGTTCGGCCGTCGCGCAACCGAGCGAACACTTGGTGCAGGTATCGCGGCTCGATGAACTGCCGGAGTGCGGCCCGGCCTTCCGCATTTTCAGCCGGGGCGTTCAGTTCAATGGCGCAACTCACCTGCACCTTGTTCACCCGCACCCCGGCCCGATCCAGGGAAGCAACGCACGCAGCCGGGGCTTCAAACTCCACCGCCTGGTGGCACACGTCGTAGCACACCCCGATGTGTTTCCGGACCGCGTCTTCCGCACCTCTGGTCGAAGACACGCCCCAGAGCAGGCGGAAGAACTCGATCGTTTCTTCCGTCGTCTCCAGTAGACAGAACGGCTCGGGTTCGATTGCCACACGAATGGTGCGCCCGGTCTCTGCGGCGATCCGGGCAAGGGTCCGGGCACAGTCGGTCAACTGCTCGGCCGCTTGGAGGAAGCCGGGCGCGCGGTCGAACCCCTTGAAGCCGATCGGCAGCGTGGAGATGGAGCCCTCACCGCCTTCGGGCAGCAGCCCGGCCAGTACCGTGGCACACCGCTCCGTGTACGCCAACCGCTCCGACGACGTCCAGTCCGGTCGGTACACGTTTTCCTTCACTCGCGCGGCATGGAAATCGCCATACGGGAAGGCATTCAGTGTGTAGACCGTCAGCCCCCGAGCGTTCAGTTCGGTGGCCAACCGCGCGGTACCGTTCGGTGCGGCCAGAACTTCGTCCACTACCGGGCGCGCGAGCCACAGGCCCGCGGCCATCGGGCGCCCGACGCGGCGCATCACGGGTACGGTGTAGCGATCGAGGCCGCCGAGGAGTTCGGCAAAGGTCTGGGCCGGGTGTACGTTGGTGCAATACCCGAGCGGGAGGCTGTTGAGCGCCATCGGCGGTCCTTGTAACTCTGAGATACCCGGGATACCTCTCGGGCTGTAAACCCTTGCACCGTGGGGGGTATCCTTTTGTTTCGGTGAACTTCGGTGCGTTCGGCGGTGTCCGAGCGAGGGAGTTTTCTTATGGAGGGCGAGTGGTGGTCGTGACCGAAGAGAAACAGGCACCCGTGGCAGTGACGACGTTCGCGGTGTTAGTGGCGCTCAGCGTGTCTCACTTGCTTAATGATACGATCCAGTCGCTGATCGCGGCCGTGTACCCGGTGCTCAAAGAGTCCTACGCCCTCACCTACACGCAGATCGGACTCATCACCCTCGCGTTCCAACTTACTGCCTCCTTGCTCCAACCGCTCGTTGGTCTGTACACCGATCGCCGACCGCTCCCGTTCTCGCTGACGGTCGGGATGAGTGTCACGCTGGGCGGGTTGCTGCTCCTGTCCGTCGCGGACACTTTTCCCACGATTCTCCTGTCGGCGGCCCTGGTTGGGGTCGGGTCCGCGGTGTTCCACCCGGAGGCGTCGCGCGTGGCGCGGCTGGCGTCCGGCGGGCGGCACGGGTTCGCGCAGTCCTTGTTTCAAGTCGGCGGGAATGCGGGATCGGCCCTCGGGCCGCTGCTGGCCGCGTTCGTCGTGGTCCCGTGGGGGCAGGGGAGCCTCGCTTGGTTCGCGGTCGCGGCAGTGGCGGCGATGGTTATCCTGTTCCGGGTCGGGCGTTGGTACCGGGCGCATTTAGCAGAGCGGCTGGCGAAGAAGACCTCCGCGGTTCCCCCGCCCGTCTCGCCGGGAAAGGCGGCGTTCGCGATCGGGGTGCTGCTGTGCCTGATCTTTTCCAAGTATTTCTACATGGCGAGCCTGAGTAGTTACTACACGCTCTACCTGATCGAAACGTTCGGGGTGGGCGTAGCAGACGCGCAGCTCCGGCTGTTCGTGTTCCTGGGAGCGGTCGCCGCCGGGACGTTCCTCGGCGGACCGGTCGGGGATCGAGTGGGGTTCAAGGCGGTGATCTGGGGATCGATCCTCGGCGTGCTCCCGTTCACACTGGTCCTACCCTACGCGAACCTGTTCTGGACGACGGTGCTGACCGTGCCCATCGGGTTGATCCTGGCGTCGGCGTTCTCAGCCATCATGGTGTACGCACAGGAACTGCTGCCCAGTCGCGTGGGCATGGTGGCCGGGTTGTTCTTCGGGTTCGCGTTCGGGATGGGCGGGGTCGGCGCCGCAGTCCTCGGGTGGCTCGCGGACCAGACGAGCATCGGGTACGTGTACAAGGTGTGCTCGTTCTTGCCGCTCATCGGCTTGCTCACGGCCCTGTTGCCGAACCTCCGCTCGCACGCCCGTTAAACAGGTTCACGACCGCGGCGCCGACATTGAAACCGGCTCACACACACCGGGGCGGGCTTCAGGCGCGTCCGCTGCTCGCCGAAGCCGAGGTGGTCGACCGGCGTTCCCAGGAGCCACGCCAGGAACGCCGGTGGATCGAGTTGCGCGGCGAACGGGTTCTCGGGCACGGCGCCGCTACCTGTGGACCCGCGAGCGCCGGCGAATCAGTTCGTCCACAACGGTGCCGATGAGGAGCGTCACGCCGACCACGGCCGGGATCACGTCGCTCTTGTCGCCCCGGAAATTGACGATGCTCTCGATGATCGGCAGCACCATCGCGCCGAGCACCATACCCACGGCCGTGCCCTCGCCCCCGCGCAGACTGCACCCGCCGAGCACGGCCCCGAGGATCGCGTACAGTTCCCAACCGAGCCCCGCGTTGTCGGACTGCACCGAGGGCGAGTTGAGGAACAGGAGCGTCCCCGCCAGGGCCGCGAGCGCCGAGCACGCGACGTACACCGACAAGCGGTGCCGGTTCACGTTCACCCCGGCGTACTTCGCGGCCAGTTCGCTGTGCCCGATGGCGTACCAGTAGCGCCCGTAGGCGGTCCGGTGCAGGAAGAACCCGATCGCGGCGGCGAGGATCAGGAGCAGGGCGAACTGAGCCGGGAACACGAGTTCGCCGTCGGCCGGGCTCTTACCGACGAGGACGTAGCGGAGGTTTCGGAGCGCCGGGCCGAACTCGGGCTGGGCCTGGGTCACGCGAGACATGCTTACCGTGTCCCCGAGCAGGCGGGCCACCCCGCGGAAGATGAACATCCCGCACAGCGTGACCAAGAACGGCTGGAGCCGGAGTCGCGTAATGAGTAACCCGTTGGTGAGGCCGACGCCCGTACCGAACAGGACGACGATCGGCACCGCGAGGTACGGGTGGACACCCCGGGTCGTCAGGAGCCCGAACAGGACCGCGCCGCACGCGACGACGGACCCGACGGACAAGTCGATACCGCCGGTGATGATGACGAGCGCCGCGCCGAGCGTGATGATGCCGTACTGCCCCTGGTAGTTCGCCACGTCGATCAGGTTGCCGACCTCGCCGGCCTTGTCGTGCGAGGCGAACAGTGCGCCGTACAGCACCAACACCAGCCCCAGCACGCCCAGAATCCGCATCATGTCGCTGGTCCCCCGGTCGCGAGTCGCATCACCGCTTCCTCCGTTAACTTCGTGCCCGCCAGTTCCCCGGCGACGTGCCCCTCGTGCATCACCACCACGCGATCGGACATGCCGAGCAGTTCTTCCATGTCGCTCGTAATCATCCAGACCGCGACGCCCTTCCCCGCGAGTTCATCGACCAGAGCGTAGATCTCGGCCTTCGCGCCGACGTCCACGCCGCGCGTCGGCTCGTCGAGAATGAGCAACTTCGGCCCGCGCGCGAGCCACTTGCCGTACACGACCTTCTGCTGGTTCCCGCCGGAGAGCAGCCCGACCGGTTGGGCCGCGCTCGGCGTCTTCACGCGGAGCCGGTCGATCCAGGTGCGGTGCAGTTGGGCCTCTTCGCGCCGGTTCACGCCGAAGAGAGAACCGAGTTTATCGAGGTTCGGGAGACTCAGATTGAACCCCACGCCCTCGGCCAGAACCAGCCCGTGGAGCCGACGATCCTCGGGTACGAGCAGGATGCCCGCGGCGATCGCATCCTGGGGGGATCGCACGCGCAGCGGTTCACCGTTAAGCAACAACTCGCCCGCGACGAGTGACCGCACGCCGAAAACGGCTTCCGAAAGTTCGGTGCGCCCGGCGCCGACCAACCCCGCCATCCCCAGAATTTCGCCGGCGCGTACCTCAAAATCCGCGGGAGTTGCTGGCCCACCGGTGAAGCGCACGCCGCGTGCGCTGAGCACCGGCGCGCCCCCGGTCCCGGTGCGGTGGACCTTCGGGTAGAATTGCTTCAGGTCGCGGCCGACCATCAGTTTGACCATATTGTCGTGCGTGATCTCGGCTTTCGCCAACTCGCCCGCGTTGCGCCCGTCGCGCAATACGGTCACGCGGTCCGCGACGCGCTTCACCTCCGCGAGCCGGTGCGAGATGTACAGCACCGACACGCCCGCCGCTTTGAGCGCGTCGATGACCAGATACAGTTGTTCGGTTTCCTTCTGCGTGAGGCTCGACGTCGGTTCGTCCATGATGAGGACGCGGACGTCGGTCCCGAGCGCGCGGGCGATTTCGACGAGCTGTTTCTCGCCCGGCGGGAGGCTCTCGACTCGCACGTGTGCGCGGGACTCGGGCAACCCGACACGCGCGAGAAGTCCTACGGCGCGCTCGTTCATCGAGCGCCGGTCGAGTACGCGGAGCGCCCCGGCGACCGTCGCCTCGCGCCCGAGGAACAGGTTGTCCGTGACGGTGAGGTTCTCGGCGAGGTTCAGTTCCTGGTGAATGAGGCTGACGCCCGCGGCGATCGCTTCGGCCGGGCCGCGGAACCGGATCGGCTCGCCGTCCAGTCGCACCTCGCCGTCGTCCGGGATGTAAACGCCCGCGACGATCTTCATGAGCGTGGACTTACCGGCCCCGTTCTCGCCGACGACCGCGAGCACCTCGCCGGGAGCGAGCGTGAGCGAAACGCCGTCGAGCGCCAGGACGCCGGGGAACTGTTTGCGGGCGTTCGTGACTGTGATCCGGGGGGTGGGCATAAGCGTGTGCGGGAGGTGCGAGACCGGACGGGCGAACCGCACCCACACGAGCGCCACGGGGGCACTCGTGCGGGCACGACTCGTTAAGTGGTACCCGAGCGGGGCGCCCAGGAGCGCCCGCCGCTCTGTTGTTATTTCTTCGGCACGGAAGCGATGTCGGAACGCAATTTCGCTTCAAATTCCGCGACCTTCGGGAACTTCACGACCAGCCCGTTGACCGTTTCGTCCGCCCTACCGTCCTTCGTCACGATGCGGTAGGGGATCGGTTCCTTCACGAGCTTCGAGGTGTCGCCCTTCGCGTTCGCCGCGAGCGCCTCCACGGACTTGTAGCCGTATGCGAACGGGTCCTGCACGACCGTGGCCTCGATTTCGCCCGCGGCAATGCCCTTGAGCGTTTCCCAGTCCTCGTCGAAGCCGATGATCTTGATGTCCTTCGCCATCGACTTGGCCTTGGCGTCGTTGAGGATCGCCGGCGGGTTATAGGCATAGAGGCCGACCATACAGAGGTTCGGCAGCCCCTTCACACGGGCCAGAACCGCCCCGACGGTCTTCTGAGCGTTGTCCGGGCCGTTGTCTTCCTTCGCGGCCCCGTCCACGAGGTGGTACTTCCCATACGTGCGCACTTCGAGATCGCCCTTTTGCGGGTGCGTGCCCTTCACGCCCGGCGCGTCCTTTTGGCCCGCGAGTTCGTCGAGCACGCCCTGGGTACGGGCCTTGCCGTTAGCCGATTTGGTGCTGCCGATGAAGACCCCGATGGTACCACCGTTGGGCAGCGCCTTCTTCACCAAGCGCCCGACCGCTTTGCCGCCCTCGTAGTTGTCGATGCCGACGTAGCACAACCGCCCGGTCTTATCGGCGTCGTTGTCCATCGTGAGGAGCGGAACCTTCTTGGCGATCCGCGTGAGGTCTTCGGTTTGCCCGTCGGGGTCGATGACACTCACCGCGATCCCGTTGAGCCCCTGTTTGGCCCAGGCTTCGACGATGGGCATCTGAACGGCCGCGTCGAACGCCTTTTCCGGCTGGCGGAATTGCAACTCAACGCCGTTCTCGCTGGCCGCCTTGTTCGCGCCGGCCTCGCAGATGCTCCAAAAGTCAGCGGTGCAGTTGGTGACGACACCGATCTTGATCTTGCCGTCGCCATTTTTCTTCCCGCACGCGGGGAGGCACGCGAGCACGGCCGCGAGGGCCACAACGACCGAAGTGCGAAGGAGCACAGACACGGTTGCACCCATTTCGATGGAGAGTGACGGATTTCGTAAAGGGTGTTTACAAATTACCGGGTGCGCCCGAAGTGGCAAGCGCGAAGAACCAGAGAAATGACACGTTTACGAACTTCGGCCCGCGGCACAGTACGGCACCCCTTCGGCCTGAATGATATCGGGCGGGTGGATGATACCGCCATTTGCAACGAAGGAGAATAGTTCCGTGACTTCGTCGCCGCGCAGCGTGTAGTTCGCGAGTTCGTCGCGCGTGACCAACGTCGCCCCGAGCGACTCGTCGTCCGGTTCGGTCTTGGGCGGTGTGTCGTCCGTCGGTTCGGCGAGAAAGATGACGCGCATCCGCGCCCCGGCCGGACTGGGCGAGTGCTCCACGCGAATAATGCCCGTCACGCGGACGGGGATGCCGGCCTCTTCGAGCGTCTCGCGCACGGCGGCGCTCGCGAACGATTCGCCCTGCTCCACGCGCCCGGCCGGCACGTACCAGGGCTGCCCGTATTTGCTCTCTTGCACGATTAAGAAGTGATCGCCCCTACGCACAACAACGAGGGCGAAGCACCAAGTCGGGATCGGCGCGCGTGGCATGTGCGGTTCCCCCAGCGCCCGGCGGCGGAGAGGTCATTCGCGAGGCTACACCGCACGCTACCACCGATTTCGCGGGACCGCAAGTGGCTGCTCGCGAATGAGAAATACTGTTCAAATTTCCACAAATATGATTGTAGGCGTTCTTCGCTTGTGGTATTGTTGAAGTGAATGAACAGGCGCCAGATGCAAGTGCATCTGGGTGTCTTTCGGTGCCAAAATGTACTCAAAAAGGCGAAATTTGGAGTTATGTTAGCCGTTTGCGGCATCGCACAAAGCATTACGAAGGCACAAAACACCGGAAAAGCTAACATTTAACACACTTGGCCCGCGTCGCATGCGCCCCGTCTCCGGGAAACGTTAGCAAATGTTAGCCGCGTGCCAGGAAGGGGGGCGGGTTTACCCGAAAATCATGGACGCAACTGCGACGTCGCGAGCGGAGTGTTCTCGCTATTGCTCCCGGAAGCCGGTGTACGATTGGGAGCGGGTTGAGGCGTGGCGGGTGGAAGTGTATGCGCCGGATTGGGCTTCACGGCGCTCGTGGCCTTGGGCCGCGTCAGTAGCCACGCGGTCGGCGCGATCACGAGTCCAGTTCCGACCAGCGCGATCGTGTTGACGGTGCGGTCGAAGGCCCACACGCACATGACCATCACGAACACGATCTGCATCAACCCGACCACGGACACCTTTGCAGGCGCCCCGCGCCCGAACGCCAGCGTGAGGAACACTTGCCCGATCGTCGCCGAGACACCGATACCAATGAGCCGGAGGAACACGCCGGCTTCAAACACGCGGGTGAGCGGCTGCGTCCGCGGGGTCACAAGGAACGCGACGAAGCAGAAGATCGTGGCCACCGCGGAGAAGTGGACCACAACGGCGCGCGGGTCCACGTCGTGGAGTCGGTGCAACCCGAGCATCGCGATCGCGGTGAACAGAGCTGCCGCGAGAGCCGCGAACACACCGAGATTACCGGCCTCGATGTGCGGTTGCTCCACCAGCACCACACCCGCGATTCCGACCAGGATCGCGGCCATCGTCTTCCAGCCCGGTGCTTGACCGTACAGCGGCCAGGAAAGGAGCGCGACCCAGAGCGGGAACGTGTTGCAAAGCGTCACCACGTCTTCGGCGTGCAGGTGGCCGAAGGCGTAAAACGTGCCGACCATGCTGCAACTGCCCGAGATGCTCCGCACCCACAGGCGCCACGGGCGGAACCACACGAGGCGCGCCCCGGCCTGCCACGCGAGCGCGGCGGCGAACACCGTGACCAGCGCGGCCCGGAACACGACCACGGTCTGCCAATCGCAGAGAGTGTCGGGCTTGCGCGTGAGGTACTCGGCCAGGACCGCCATCACCGCGAACGCAAACGAGCCGCACAGCATCCACACATACGGTCGCGCATCGGACTGGTTCATTCAGGAACCTTAGAGCGCCCCGGCGAACCGGGTAGGCGGTCCGCGCCGGCTTCAGGTACAATCGGCGCTGCGGTCGTGTGTCGGAGCGACGATTCGCGCGGAGCGAGGGAGCAACGATGTATCCGTCGGGCCGGTGGGACGGGTTCTGGTTTCAAGACCACGTGGGTCGGCAAGCGATGACGCCGTTCACACTAGCATTCGCTGGTGGAGAGGTAACCGGCAGCGGACGCGACGTCGTGGGCGTGTTCACATTCGGCGGCACTTACGACGAAGCGACCGGGAACGTGGTGATGGTGAAGCAGTACCACGGCAAACACCGCGTACTGTACGTCGGCCAGTCGGACGGCGAGGGGAGTATTCAAGGAACGTGGTCGATCGGGAAGCACCACACCGGGCCGTTTTTGCTCCGTCCCATTGTGGCAAGGCCCCGGGGCGATGAGCCGATTCACGAAATCGGTTGAGGAACGGAATGTGGCACTCCAAATTAAAGGCCCCGGGGTTGAAACCCCGGGCTACTACCGGTGGCCCCGTTGGGGCCGCGCTGACATTCGTTGCCCTTTGGACCCCGAATGGGGTCACCGGAAATAGCCCGGGGTTTCAACCCCGGGTGTTTTTGATTGGCATTCGTAACCGATGACTCCAACTAACGATCCGCGTGCCGCGCTCGCACAACTCGTGGTGCGCCTGCGCGCGGCACCGCCCGCGGACCGCACGCGGATCGTTGGTGAGCTACTACCGTTTCTGGCCAGCCCCCGCGTTCCGCTGACGGTCCGGTCCGCAGCAGCCGGGCGCGCCCTGGACGCGCTCCCCGATACGCAGCGGGCCGTTCAGCGCGTCGTGCGAGCACTCACGGGGCGCGTTTCGCCGTCGCGCGGGCTGGCCCGGCTCCGGCACCTTCAGCGCCTCACCGAGCGATCAGACGCGCTCGACGCGATCATCGCGCGCCGCGAGCGGAAGATCAAAATGAGCTGCCCCCGGTGCGACGTGCGGTTGTCGCGCCCGGAAATGGCAAAACACTTGTGGCACGAGCACGGCCTCATGCTCGTTAAAAGTAAGACCCGTTCGCGTGCCCGTGCGGTTGAAGCGATCCGGCGCGAGCACGCGGCGACGGGCGAACCGAATCTCATCGACCGCGCGGGCGCACTCGACGGCGAGCGCGCGGTGCGGATTTTGGCCGCGGAAACGGCCACCGCGGACGAGACCGTTCTGCTCCGAACGGCCGCACGCGAACGCGGAGCCGGGCTGTGCCCGACGTGCCTCGCGGACGTGGTTCCCCAAGTGCCCCCGCCGCCGCCCGCGCTCGCGATGGCCAACGGCCGGCTCGCCGGTGACGGGTTTGTTGCTCGCGGAGGACGGGTGTCACCGGCACGCGCACGGGCGACACTCGCCGCAGGAGCCGCACTCATTGCGTTCTCGCTGCTGACGCCCGTGCGGGTCGCGCTCATTTTGTCGCTGATCGCTTACGTTCTCACGCGCGTGTTCCTCGGCACGAAAACCACCCCGGCCGACCGCGCCGTCGATGCCGGGTGGCGAAAGCTCGCGTGGAAGTTAGTGGACCGCCGCGACTCGGCCCGGTTCCTGACGCGGCTGTGTCTCACGAGCGTCGGCCTCGGTGACCCGTTCGAGCGTGCGAGTGCCCTGAGTGCTGTAATCGCATGTGCTCGCGGCAACGTCACCGAGCGCCAGCTCCTGGCGACGGCCCTCGCGCTGCAAATAGACGACGGCGGGCGTCTCGGCCGCGATCGTGCAACAGGCATCGCGGAACTCCTCACTCCCGTATTCCGCGGCGACCAACCGGCCGATTTCGCGGAGTTCGTGCTCGCCGTTTACCTCCGCGTTCCGCGCGATCCGGCCGAACGCGGGCGGCTCCGGGTACTAATTCTCCTGGCAGCGTTCCGCGCCGAGTTGACGGCCCGGGACGTCCTGGACTTGTGCGACGTCGCGCCGCACGTAGCGACCGCGGTGCAGATTTCGCCGAACTACGTCGCGATGATGTACGGTGTGTGGGTGAACCGCACGAAACGTCCGTGGGAACGTGTCGGCTACGCCCGAACGATGTTTGATGCCGTGGTTGCCTCCCCAGCAACTGCGGGCAAGTTATTGACCCACGAACCCGGCCTCCTACTCATGGGCGAAACGGACCCGGGCGCGGAGGCCGAACTCGGCCCAATTCTGGTCGCACTCGGGGGCGTATCCGTGGGGGGCGTGCAGACCAGCGATCCCGAGGCAGACGTGTACCTCGAATCGAACGGGCGCGTGCTCGTTTTCGGCAGATATTCTCTCCGCGTAAGTGGGCGCCTTTCGGAAACGTACCCGGAAGAGTTACAGGAATGGCTCCGGTTCCGTGACGAAGTGCTCATGAGCTACCCGACGGAGTTTCTTGAGAGCGAAACCCCTCACACAAGTCGCTTGCTCACACCGTTTGTGACCCAGTGCCAGGCGTGTGGAACCAAGTGCCTGCCCGTCGTTGGTGCGGTGTCGTATCCGTGGCAGAATTCATGAGAAAATGATGGTTCGGCGCCCGCGCGATTGTACCGGTGGTGCGGGCTCGCGCGGCGCGCCCGTTCACGGACCGGCCGCGTGAACGGAGATCGGGTGCGCTCGGAGCGCGAGTCGCGCGCAGACTGGAAGGGTCTGCTTCACCTGTGAGGACGCACCTAATGAAGCGATTCGTGACCGCGGCCGTTATGGTCGCAGCGCTCGGCCTTTCGGCCGGCGCGCAACCCTCGCCGCCCCAAAAACCTACAACCCCGCCTCCGCCGGCCCCACCTGTTGGGGTCTATCCGACCCTCGTGGCGCCGGCGATCGGTTCGCCCGCGCCGAACGTGTTCGTCCCCCCGGGCACACCGCCCGGACCGGCGATTCCCTTCTACAAGAGCGGCGGCTTGGCCGTCGGCGTGTACGGCCTGTACCCCTACGACTCCGGCCACTGGCTGCTCGGGGGTACCGACGGAACAACGCGCCAGAGCGGTGCGTTCACGATGGTCTTCCCCGAAGCACCAGCGACCGAAGCGGCCGCACCGGTCGGCCCGGTTACGCGCACCTCGATCTTCCACGGGAAAGCGCGCACGGGATTGTTCTGTCGGTGAGTGATCCGCGATAGAAACAAACAACCGCCGGGGTTCGCTCCGGCGGTTGTCGTTTTTAGTGCTGCGCCGAACGGAACCGAACGACACCACCCAGCCCAATTGTCTTCTGTAGCCGGCCTCTGCGAGGCCGGGTGTCTAGTGTTTGTGGCTGCCCGGCCTCGCAGAGGCCGGCTACAGAAAGCGACACAATTCGCGGTCACTTGCGGAGTACCAGGTTCTCGATGAAGAACTCCATCATTCGCGGTTGCGAGATCCCCGAGTGCCCCGCGTCCGGGCCGACCTGAAGGTCGAAACTCTTGCCCGCCCGTTGAAGCGCGCGGATCAGTTGCAGCGAGTTCGACGGGTGAACGTTGTTGTCCGCGGTGCCGTAGTAGATCATCAACCGCCCCTTCAGTTTCGCCGCGTGGACCACCGCGCTACCCGCGTCGTACCCCGCCTTGTTGTCCTGCGGGAGCCCCATGTACCGCTCCGTGTAGATCGAGTCGTACAGCCGGTAGTCGGTTACCGGAGACGACGCGCACGCGGCCTGGAACACGTCCGGGTGCCGCAACAGACACATGATCGAGGCGTACCCACCGTAAGAGCCGCCGTAAATACCCACGCGGGTCTTATCGAGGTACGGGCGCTCCCACAACGCTTTCACTCCAGCCGCCTGATCGTCGATTTCGACCACGCCGAGTTTGCCGTAGATCGCGTCGAGGAACTTCTTCCCTCGGCCGCCCGCGCTGCGCGAGTCGAACGACGCGACCAGGAACCCGTACTCGGCCAGCGCTGACGGCACGGAGTGCGTCTCCCGGGCGCCGTTCGTACCCGGCCCCGCGTACACCGATACGAGCAGCGGGTACTTCTTCGCGGGGTCAAAGTTCGACGGAAAGTGCAACAACCCGTACAGGTCCGTGGTACCGTCCCCGGCCTTAAATTTTAGCAGTTCCGGCGCCCGGATCCCGAGCTTCTCGAACTTCGTGGTGTCGCTCTTGGCCAGGTCCGTGACCACCTTCCCGTCCGCAGAGACGAGCCGGCTCGCAGGGGGAGCGGCGTGCGTCTGGTACACGTCGATGAAGTGTTTGCCGTCCGGGGCGAAATCGATGGCGTGGTTGAACGCGGGATCGGTCAACTGCGTGTCGCCCGTGCCGTTGAGCCCCACGCGGTGAAGTTGGAGCTTCATCGGGTTGTCGCCGCTGCGGGCGGTGTAATAGAGCACGCCCGCCTCTTCATCAATGCGGACGACGTTCGCCACCTCGAACGGGTGGTTCGTGAGTGTGGTGACGAGCTTTCCGCCGAGGTCGTAGAGGTAGAGGTTGCGCCACCCGGTGCGTTCCGAGGTCCAGATGAACCGGCGCCCGTCTTTGAGGAACCGCATCGGCGGCAGATTCTCGACCCAGCTCGCCGGCCACTCTTCGCGAACCACGACCCGACACTTCCCGCTCGCCGGGTCCGCGGCGACGAACTCCAGCACGTTCTGGCGCCGGTTCGTCCGCTCGAAGAGCACCTCTTTCCCGTCCGTCGACCAGGACACGCGGTACGCATAGTGCCCGACCACGTCGTTGGCGAACGGCTTACCGTCGCGCACGTCGAGCTTCGTCGTCTTCTTGGTTGCAAGGTCGTAAACGAGTACCTCGACGACCGGGTTCGCCGCGCCCGGTTTCGGGTACGGCTCGGCGTCGAGCTTCGTCATGAGCGCCGTCTGCTCGAGCGCCAAATAGTAATCGGGGACGTTCGTTTCGTCGAACCGGTAAAACGCGATCTTCTTGCTGTCCGGGGACCACCACATAGCCGAGCGCTGGAACAGCTCCTCGCCGTACACCCAGCTCGCCGATCCGTTCTTGATGCGGGACTTCTCGCTCCCGTCGGTCGTCACCGCCATTTCGATCAGCCCCTTGGCGTCCGACAACCAGAGGTTCCGGTCGCGGTAGAACGCCTTGAACTGACCGTCCGGTGACGTGGTCGAAGTGGCCTGTCGGCCGCGCGGTGCCCCGCCCTGTGGCGCGCCCCCAAACGGCCCGCGCCCGCCCGGCCCCTTCGGCCCGTCCTTCGCCTCCCCAACCGAAGCAGTCTTCCCGGTCGCGATGTCGAACCGAAGCAACTTACCGTCGTGCCGGTACTCGAATGCCTTCCCCTCGTCCTTCCAGGTGACCGCGACCGCGCCGGATTTCACCGCGCCCGGAAGCTCCTTACTCATCTTCTGGTAGTTCTCGTACCCCGGCATCGTCACGAGCCGGTCCTGGGCCGCGAGAGAGCTACACGCGAGAGAAACAGAAATGGCCCCGAATAAAGCGAACGGAATCATCCGGCCCGGCATCTTCACGACGGTCCCCCAGTGCGAGCGAAGTGGTCAGCGCCGCCCGGCGAGACTCGGGCGGTCACGTCTTCATGATTTAATGATTGCCGACCGCGGTCAAATGAGAAGCCGGAAAGAATTTATGGAGAACACCCAGAGGCACCTCTCATGAGGTATGAGAGGGCGATTCGTCCGAGTGCGGGCGCCCGAGCACACCATCACTTCACGGCATTCTTACAGGTGACAAATGGTGATTACGAAGAACGGTTCGCCAAACCCCGCCGATCGCTTGGACGCGGTTCGACACAGCCCTACATTGGCACCTGGGTTGACCGACTGCACGTCTACTTAGAGGGCGTCCGACACTATGAACCCATTCCAACTGCGCGTCTCGTGCCTGCTCGTGGCGCTCGCACTCTCGACACCGAACCTGGCCCGTGCCGATATCGGGATCATTTCCCCCGCCGAGGCGAAGAAACTGGTCGAGGACGCGGACCCGGCCAAGCGCCCGATCGTGCTCGACACCCGGGGCGGGTACAAGGACTACTTCCGCGGGCACCTGCCGACCGCACACCACCTGAACTTCGACACCCTGCGCGGGACCGACAATGGAGTTCCGGTCCAGTACCTGCCCGACGATCTGACGAAAGCCCTGCTGGTCCGGGCCGGGGTGAACAAGGACCGGCTGCACCTGATCTACGCGACCGGGGACAAGCTCCCCAACGACGAGATCCTGAGTGCCAGCATGGTGGCCTACGTGCTGGAGAAATATG
Source organism: Gemmata massiliana (assembly GCA_000531095.1). Classification (GTDB taxonomy): domain Bacteria; phylum Planctomycetota; class Planctomycetia; order Gemmatales; family Gemmataceae; genus Gemmata; species Gemmata massiliana. The sequence goes on from HG799469.1 coordinate 322,882, forward strand.
GGGTCGAGAACATCCGGATCGTGGACGGGGGCCTGCCCGAGTGGACCAAGCAGAAGCTCCCGGTCACCCAGGAATACTTCGGGAACCCGAAGGGCACGCTCCCCGAGAAGGGCAAGCCCGAGATCGCGCTGACCGTGGACGACGTGCTCAAGCGCAAACCCAGCACGGTACTCGTGGACGCGCGGCCCCACAACGAGTACCTGGGCGACGACGATATCTGGCTCCGCAAGGGGCACATCCCCGGGGCCATCAGCTTTCACTGGGCGCGCCTCATGGAGAAGGACAACACCCACAAATTCCTCCCGTTCGAGAAGGTCAAGGCGGACCTCGAGGCGGCCGGCCTGAAGGCGGACGCGGTGATCTACGTGTATTGCGGTACGTCGCGCGAGGGGAGCCTGCTCCGATTCTACCTTAAACACGTCGCCAAGTACCCGAACGTGCACCTCTACGAAGGCTCGTGGAAGGAGTACGCTTCGTTAAAACAATTTGCCGCCGAGAAGGGCGAACCCAAGAAGTGAAGGTGATACAACTGATACCGTCTCAGGTGGATTCCTTACCAAGAGCTACACCGCTCTTGGTGAGGCGTTACCGGCGGAGCGTGCGGTCGAGGAACTGGACCACCGCCGCGAGCGTCTTTTCCAGGCGCTCGCCGCCCCACACGTGTTCGGCGCCGGTTTCCTCAACGATCTCGACAGGCACCTTCGCACGCCGGAGTTTCACCGCGAATGCGTGGGCCTGTGCGATGGGAATCAGTTGGTCGTCGACGGAGTGGATCAGCAGGAAGGGCGGATCGTCCGCGGTGGCGTAAGTGCCCGGTGACGCCCGCGTGTAGAGGTCCGGGTCTTCGGTGTAGGTCTTGCCGAGGTACGGGCGCAGGTACTGCCGTTCGACCATTTTCGACCAGATCGGGGCCGTCCAGTCCACCGGGGCACCGAGCGCCACAACCGCCTGCACTCGACTAGCTGCCGGATCTTCACCGGGTGCATCGAATCCATCGCTCGGCCCCGTCGTGCCGAGCATACAGACCCCGTACCCGCCGGCCGACACGCCAACTGCGCCGATCCGATCGGTCTTCAAACCGTGCTGCGCGCCGTTTGCACGCAGCCACCGAACCGCGGCCTTGCCGTCCTCGATCTGAGACGGGAACCGGTACTCCCCGACGAGCCGGTAGTGCATGGTGGCAACGGCGAACCCGTTGCGCGTGAGGTTGTCGACCAGAATCCGGCACCGATCGTCGCGCTTGAACGAGGGCCCCCAATCGCCCCGGTGTGGCGCGAACAGAACGACCGGGTGCGGTCCCGGACCGGACGGGTAATCCAGGTCCAGTGTGAGGGGCGTACCGCCGGGGGCCGCGAAGACGATTCCCCCCTCGTTGGAGGGGAGTAAAAACCACACAACGAGGGCCACGAGCACGACAGCGCTCGCGATGAGAACTACCCGCCGCCGTCGGGTCATGGCGCTTCCGCTCAGGGGATCTGGAAATCGAGCGCCTGAGTTCCGGGCCGGACCTCGGCCCGCAGCGGCGTCTCCCACGGTCGAGTATACGGGTCCGGCACGCGGGAACTCGACCGACCGTTTGTGGACGGGAGCTTGGCGGCGACTTCCGCCGGGAGCTTTTGCGCCTGGGCCGGTGTGAGCGAGAGCCGGTTGGCGGACACCAACAGCGCCGGGGCGCGGTCGTACAGGCACACCCGGTAGCGCCCCGCTACGGCTCCGACTTGTCCGGTCTCGGTTAACAATTGGTACCGACCGTTAGCATCGGTTGTTCCCGAGGTGCGCGGACCTTGCGTGTTCTCGTCGGCGTAGAACGCGACCTCGATGTGGGCGGCCGGGCGCCCGTTGCGGGTGATCGTCCCTTCGACCACAGCGAACTCCGGCTGACGCTCCCCGCACCCGGCGATCAGGGCGACGAACGGCAACGCGATCAGGTATCGGCGCGGCACGGTTTGTTCCTCCGGTGGTGGGGTGGGGTCAGTACGCGGAAGAATCGACGACTTCCCCGCCGGCGCGCGAGCAGAGCGCGGGCAGGACCAGCGGGGAACTGTTAACGTTGTTCGAGATGAACCGGACCGAGCCATCCGCCAGCGCGAAGTTGGCGCCCCCGGTGTGCATGCTCCCGAACGCTTGCGCCCGGAGCTGGATGGTGTTGAGTGCCGTGAGCGGGTCGGCCGCGGCCGAAAGTGCCGGGAGATTGTAGTTGAGCGTCAGCCCACCCGTACCGAGACACGTACCTTCCGACGCGCTCCAGCACCCGCTGAGAATCCAGAGCTGGTAGGACGAGTCGCTGCCAAGCACGGCCCCCCACTTCGTGAAGTTGAGGTCGAAGTTCGACCATTCCCCGAACATGAGCGTGTTCGAGGAGCCGTCGGTGATGTCGAGGATCTTGGTGTTCCGCACGTTCGAGATCACGCCGTCGCTCCCCCAGCGACTGTCCGAACGGTCCAGGCCGGTCGCGCTCGGGTGGTAGCTCGTCAGGCCGTTGTAAATGTTGGTGCCGGGTTGCTGGCCCACGCCACCGCTGGGGAGCGTGGAGGACGGGCAAACCAGAACCGTAAGGGCCGCCGCGTCGAGCGAACCCGTTCCGCCGTCACTGATGTTGCCCATCGACGTCCGCTTTAGCGCGATGGCTTTGGCGTAGAAGGCGTCGTACAGGGCGGATTGCTCCAAATAGGGGAGCAAGGGAACGAAGCACGTCGCGTAGCCGGGAGCGGTGGTCGTTCCGCCCGCGCTCACCATCGGGAACTTCTGTTGGGCGTCGTGGTACGTGTGGGCGGCGATGCCCAGTTGCTTGAGGTGGTTCGAGCACTTCATCCGGGCCGCGGCCTCGCGGACCTTCTGAACGGCCGGCAGCAGTAGCCCGATAAGAATGGCAATGATCGCAATAACAACCAGTAGCTCGATCAGCGTGAACGCGGATCGGCGCGCGGAACGAATCATGAATCGATCCTCCCTAACAAAAAATAATGGGAAGAGGGAAACGATCGGAATCGTTTCGACAAACTCGACCGGGGCACGGGGAGAGCGCGAGTCGGCCCGGTATCGGTCGCGTGAACGGAGAGGGATGAATTCCACGCACCTACGTAACGGAGCCAAAATGCCCCGTCACGCGGCGAACAAAACTACAAGCTCTGCGGGTCAATTACTGCGGCGAGGGAGCGGTGAGCCGCCTGTACGCGGCCCTGGCCTCGCGGCCCAACACACTCTCGGCGGGAGCTTCTGCTAACTCTCGGAGCAATCGCTGCGAGTCCGGGTTCGTTCCCATCCGTTCCAGAGCTTCGATTCCTCGAATCACCGCCCGGCGGTCCGGCGACTGTGCCCCGAGTCGGTTGATTAACCGCTCCAGCCGTGAACGCACTTCGGCCACATCCGCGTTAGTCAGTGCCCGGCGCAGCTCCGGAAGCACCAGGTCACCTCGCAGAGATAGTTCGCGGCTCGCAGTTTCGCGGGCCTTGAAATCGTCGGCACCCAGGTCGGTGAGCCACTGCCGGATCTGCTCGGGCTTCGCCGCGGGTGGCGGTGTCAGTTTGGTCCGGAGCAACGGGATCGCGGTGTCCGGGGCATCGGCCAGCGCTGCGATCACTCGCGTTGCCGCGGCCACGTCTTGGCCAGCGAGCGCGAGCCAGGGATCTCCTATAGCGGTTTTCCCAGTTGAAGTTCCGCGGGGTAGGGCGACCACATCCCACACGAGAGCGGTACTGTCGTAACTCGCGGAGGCCAATCGGCGACTGTCCGGGCTGTACGCGACCGAGAACACTCCGGCCCGGTGGCCCGCGAAACGATAGCGTTCCCCGCCGCTCGCGACCTCCCACACTCGCACCGTTCCATCTGTTCCAGCAGCGGCCAGGGTGCGGCCGTCCGGTGCGAACGCGAACTCTTGGGCCGGAAGCCCGCTCAATCGCGCGTCCGCGTGCCACAGTTCGGTGCCGGTTGCGGTTTCGATCACGCTGACACTGCCGTGCATCCCGGTCGCGTTCAGCGCGAACATCCGGCCGTCCGGAGACAGTGCGAGAGGCGCGCGGATATCAGCGACTTTGCCCATGACCGGAGCGGGTGACCACACCCACGGTTTGTCGCGCTTGTCTGCGAGTGACCAAACCGTAACGCGCTTGGCCGCGGGGTCGAGGGCGCCGAGGCAGCTCCCATCGGCCGAGAACACGAGGCTGGTGGCTTCACATTTTCCCGGCAGGGTTCGCACTTCTTTGCCGGTGGTTCGGTCGCAGAGAATCACCCGTTCGCCCGTCGAGATCGCGATCAGGCGCTTATCGGGTGAAGCCGCTCCGCACCGAACACCGGTCGGGAGGCTGAACGTCGCTCGCACGCGGGCGAGGTCCGCGTCCCAGGTCACGATGCGGGTCGGAGGTTGCGGCGTCTGATACAGCGGCACGCACGCGGCCGACACGGTGCCGTCACTCGCGACATCGACGCCCCAAACGATCTGGCGCGGCCCGACTTCTGTGCGCCGGCGGAGCCGTCCGTCCTTCGCGTCCCACAGGTGCAACGCGGCACCCGCCGATTCGCTGTAAACGGCCATCACCATCGCCGAAGAATCGGGCGTGAACGTGACAGAATGAACCAAGCCGTCCGGCATTCCTGCTGTGGCCCCGATCTCGCGTCCGGAGGCCACTTCATGCAGACTGACTCCGAACAACCCGGCTCCGGCCAGTTGAGTGCCGTCTGCCGATAAGCGGTAAACGTCCGCGGTGTCCGTGGTTTTGATGGCCGGTTTTGATTGCTTCCCTGTTGTGGAGTTCCAGAACCGAATCCGCCCCGCACTCGCTTCGACTAGCGTGCCGTCCTTGAGGAAGCCGACCGAAGCGTGCGGGTCGGCGTCTTCGGCCAATTTCGATTGCGCCTTCCCGCTATCTGCTTCCCACAATTGGAGCTGCCGGTCTTCCGCGACCGTGGCGACTGCCTTCCCGTCCGGTGCGAACGCGACACTCGTCACAGTCGTGTTTGCGAACGGCACCGTGTACCGGAGCTTACCGTCCGCCACGTTCCACGCGGTCACATCCGTCTTCGTACCCGCATTCAAACTGGGTGTTTTGGCCCACACCGCGAGGAGTTTGGAATCGGACGAGAACGCGAATCCGGACCCGCTAACGGGGAGCGTTCGGACCTCGTCCCCTGTGGCCGCGTCGAGCAGGACCACGTTTCCTTTCGTTTCGCCGCCGACCGCGACCCACCGACCGTCCGGAGAGATTTCGGCATTCGCGCGAACGAGGCGGCCGATCTTGGTCTTCCACAGCACGAGCGGCTGGTTCGCGGTCAGATCCCACGCCCACACTTCGGCGTGCCCGACGGCGATCATTCGTCGGCCGTTCGGAGTCGCACTTACTCCGCTACAGATTTGAGGGGCGTCCAGGCGTCGCAATTCACGTCCGGATGCCGGTTCCCAGACGTAGAGCGCGTCCGTGCCGTGCGCCGAGATCAGTTGTTTGCCGTCCGGCCCGAACGCGACACTTGCCGCTGTCCCCATCTGGCCGGTACGGAAACGCAACGTCCCCAGCCGTGCGACGGCTCCTTCCGGGAGCGGGTCGCCCGACGAATCGGTTCGCGGTTGCGTCTCGGGGGCCGTGGTCGGGCTCGCTGCTGTTGGCCCGTCGGCGTGAACGGGTTTTTGACTCACCATTGCGGCGGCGAGCGTCATTCCCAGGGCCGCGACCACCACGAGGCCGGAGATTTTGCCACGCAATCCGCTCTTGGCTTGCACCACCCCCAGCGCTAGCCGCCCGGGTTCAGTGGTTGCAGGTCCACCGACCGCAAACGCGCGAGCCGCAGTGATTGTGGACTGTATCAACCCGGGCGGAAGAGCCGCGCCCGCGTGCCCGCCCGCACCCGCTACCGCAACGGCTACTGTCATGAGCCCGATGCTGAGAGTGACGCCCCGACGCGCCAGGGCGTCGCGCAGTAACTCGCACCCGCGGGCCAGGCGGCTCGATACGGAACCGACCGGGCAGCCCAGTTGCCGGGCCGCGTCCGCGTGGGTTTTTCCCTGGAAGTAACACAGAACGATCGTTTCGCGGAACCGCGCGGGCAAGCGGGCCAGTTCTTCGTCCAGCACCGAACCCAGGGCGCCCGGTTCGACAATAAGGTCGGCCTGGGTCTCGCGCTCGGCCGCGGCTCGGCGCTCGTGTTCACACCGCCTCGTTCTCGCTCGGCGCACGTTGTGAGTGATTCGCCGGGCCGTCAGGTGCAGCCACCCGGCCAGAGTTTCGTGCCCGCTCACGCGATCGGCGAGGCTCCGGGCCTGACGAGCCAGTGCGAGGAACGTGGCCTGGAACGCATCCTCGGCGTCGTTCGGGTCGGTCAGCCCGCGGCGGCACACGCCCCACACCAGCGGGCCGTGCCGGGCAACGAGGTCGGCGAACCCGGTGTTCTGGTCGGTCACGAAGTCTGCGAGCAGATCCGCGTCCCGAACTCGGTCCGGGCGCAGCCCTTCCGCGAGCTGGCGCATGACCTCGGCGAAGGCGGGTGTGGCGGTGACCGACATACGATCCTCAATCGGTGACTTCACAGACATCATTCCGCTCGACGCGATCCAAATGAGTCGATTTCGTGATTTTTTCGGAACCGCAAATCTTCCAGCAAAACACGCGCAATCTGGACCGGCAGCACACACGGTGACCCGAATGGGGAGAGGATTTTTTGACCGAACAACGTGCCGCGTTACGGGTAGGCAGACGGTCATTTTAGTGCGCGTCCCACATTTCGGAAGTGTTGTCGGGCTGGTGTTTGCACGAGGACCAGAATGGATCGTTCCTCCTGAAGGGGCGGGGAGTTAGAATACCGCGGTACTTGCGAGATCTGATTCCGTCTCGATTCGAGGGCGGTTCCATGCGCTGGTGCTATTTCCTGGTGTTTGTCTTCGGGGCAGTGCTCACTTCCACCGCGTCGGCGGCTGATCCCAAAGTTGAGGCTCGCGAAGCGCTCTGGGCGGCGGTTCGGGCCGGAGACGAAAAAGCGATCGTCGCGGCCATTGAGAAGGGGGCGGATGTCAACTCCAAGAACGAGTACGGCATCACAGCTTTGTGGATCGCTACGAGCAAAGGTAAGACCGAGATCATCGAGCTGCTCCTCGCACGCGGTGCGGATCCCAGTGCCCGCGACGGCATCTGGTACCAAACGCCGCTCAGTCAGTCCCTCACCAAGCCGGAGAACGTGAAGGCGCTCCTCAAGGCCGGCGCCAAGGACGTCGACGCGGCCGTCGTTTCTGCCGCGGGGCGCGGGAATCTTCCCGTGCTCCGGGCGCTCCTCGATGGCGCCAAGGTGAGCCAAGAAGCGCTCGATGCGGCACTCTTTTCGACCGGTGAATCGCAGAAGGACGTTCGCGACGTGCTCACCAAAGCTGGCGCGAAGCCGCTGCCGGTGGCCGAACAGAAGGATCGCGACGCCTGGCAACAGTTCGCAGGCAGTTACGAGAGCGAGTACGGCGGGACGATGAAGGTCGAAATCAAGGACACTGGGTTGGTGACCGTTTCGGGCTTCAGCCGGGTCGCGTACAAACCGACGGGACCGGGAGTTTTCGTTCCCCTTGGAGTCGAAGAGAGTTCGCTCGTGTTCGAGCGGAAGGGGGACAAGGTCACGCGGGTCATTACCAAGCGGTTCACGGCGGAATCTGTGTATTTTCCACAGGGATCGAAGCCCGTTCCGAAGGAGCCGGTCGCGCCCAAAGAGGTCGCCGGAGGAAAGGCCGTAACGCCGGCGAACTGGCCGCAGTTTCGTGGTGTGGACTCGACCGGTGTGGCCGACGGACAAGACCCGCCGCTGACATGGGATGCCAAGACGGGCGCGAACATCTGGTGGAAGACGCCGGTGCCCGGGCTGGGGCACTCGTGCCCGGTGATTTGGGGCGATCGCATCTTCCTCACCAGTGCGGTGGGCGGCAACACCGAACTCAAGACCGGGAATTATGGCGATCCGAACTCGGTGAAGGACGACAGTAAGCTCGCGTTCCAGGTCGTGTGCCTCGACCGGCTCACGGGGAAGATCCTGTGGACGAAGACCGCGTTCGAGGGCGTGCCGAAGATCAAACGGCACCTGAAGGGGAGCCACGCGAACTGTACCGCGGCGACCGACGGCCGGCGCGTGGTGGCGTGCTTCGGCTCGGAAGGGCTGTACTGCTACGATTTCGACGGCAAGCTGTTGTGGAAGCGCGACCTCGGCACCCTCGATTCCAGTTTCGCGCTGGAGCAGCAGTACGAGTGGGGTTTCGCCGCGTCGCCGATCATCCACGAGGACCGCGTGATCTTGCAGTGTGACCTGAGCCGGGACTCGTTCATTGCCGCGTACAGCCTCGCGGACGGTTCGCGCCTCTGGTCGACGGCACGCGACGAGATCCCGTCGTGGAGCAGCCCGGCGGTGTGGCGGAACGCGAAGCGTGTCGAGATCGTGACCAACGCCTCGCAGTACGCACGCGGGTACGACCCGGCGACGGGAAAGGAACTGTGGCGCCTCGACAAGAAATCGGAAGCGACCGTTCCGACGCCTGTTCTGACGCCCGAACTGGCGTTCGTGGTGAGCGGGAACCGGCCGATCCAACCGGTGTTCGCGATCAAGCCCGGCGCGAGTGGGGACATCTCTCTAAAGTCAGACGAATCGAAGAACGCACACGTCGCGTGGGGGAAACTACGAGGTGGACCGTATATGCCCACGCCGATCGTGTACCAGAAGCACCTCTATACGATCGGAAACGCCGGAATGGTCACGTGTTACGAGGCCGCGACCGGCAAGGAGCTGTACAAGGAGCGGGTCGGAGGGACGAGCTACACGGCCTCCCCGGTCGCGGCCGACGGGCGCCTGTACTTCACCTCGGAACAGGGCGAGGTGCGCGTGGTAAAAGCCGGTCCGGAATTTGAACTGTTGGCGGTCAACAAAATGGGCGACGTGTGTATGGCCACGCCCGCCATTTGCGGCAGCGCGCTGTTCATTCGCACAAAAGACGCGCTCGTCGCCGTTGCTCGAAAGTGAATCCACCCAAAGAGTTCACAAAAAACGTGAACTCTTGATCTGTGCCGTCTGTGCGCTCCGTGCCGAATTTTTGGCCGATTCTCGCCGCGTTGCGGATTCCCACCGTGCCCCGGTCCGTCGGACGACGGGCCGCCCGTCGCTCGTTTGGAGAATCCCATGCTACGTGCCGTTCACCATTGGATTACAGCCGCTGCCGTTGTCGTGCTCCTCGCGGCCGCGTCACCCGCCCAGGCCGGGTTCATCACTTACAGCTTCACGACGGACTCGTCAGTTAATGGCGGATCTGTAACCGGTAGTTTTCAGGTCGATCAAGCAGATTTGGCCGACGGCTTGCTCTCAACGGCCGACATCAAGAATTACAAGTTCACGTTTAAAGACAGTAGCGGGGTGATGACGATCTACGCGCTGGAAGGCGTGTTCCCCGATATCGCGGTCGACACACTCACCGGAATCCCGACCGGGACCAGTGGTTCGGTTCTGGGAACCCAAGGCGATGCGGGGCTCGTTCAGGCGTTCTTGACCTCCGACGCCCTCACTCCGGGTGCGTCGGGTTGGGCCGCGGTCTCGCCATCGAGTGCCGGGTCTACGGCCGACGGTGGTACGGGGCACTGGGACATTGGGCCGTCGACGGTGACCCCGACGCCGGCGCCGGCCGGTGTGGTGCTCGCGGTGAGTGGCATCGGGTGCCTGGCGCTCGTGCGCCGGTTCCGGCCGCGGCTCGTTGTGTAAACCAATCCGGCTTTTGTGAGCCGGGAACTTTTTTGAAATCGCGCATGTTGAGTCGACCTCCGGCGGGGAGTTCTCGGGTAGAACACCCCTCGGAGGTTCTTTCATGTCCGGCGCTGCCCGCCTAATCCATTTTGCACGCGACATCACCCTGCACAGCGAAGGCGCTCCGAGCGATACCGAGCTGCTCCAGCGATTTGCCGCGGACCGAGACGAGGCCGCGTTCACGGAGCTGGTCCGGCGCAACGGCTCGCTCGTTCTCCGAACGTGTCGGCACGTTCTGGGTGAGTCCGCGGCAGACGATGCGTTTCAGGCTGTGTTCTTGCTTCTGGTACGATCGGCTCACCGCCTGACGCGGCCCGGATCGCTGGCCGGCTGGTTGCACGCAACAGCGGTCCGGATCGCTCAGCGTGCGCGGCGCGGGGAGGACCGGCGCCGCAAACGCGAAGCGGCTCGACGGGTTCCGCCTTCCGCGCCCGACGATCTCACGTGGAAGGAAGTGCGGGAGGTACTCGACGCTGAGATCGCGGCACTTCCAGAGAACTACCGGCTTCCACTGGTGCTGTGCTACCTCCAGGAACTGACGCACGAAGAAGCCGCGCAGCGGATCGGGTGCGAACCCGGCGTACTGCGCGGGCGCCTCGATCGCGGGCGGGAGCGGCTCCGTCGGCGCCTCGCTCGCTACGGTTTACCACTGACAGTTCCGGCGCTTGTTGTTGGCACACCACAGCCCGCGCCCGCGGCGCTTGTGGAAAGCACGGTCCGTGTTGTCGCAACGAGTGCCAGTACGGGCGCGCCGCCCGCGCTCGCGGCACTCATCGGACGAGACGTTCGGTGGCGCGCGGTGCTGCTCGCCCCGGTCGCGACCGTGCTGGCGTTCGTTTTGGCAACCGCTGGTCAACCGATCGAAGGCCCACCCGCTTCCGCTCCGCCTCCACGTGCGACCCCACCTGTCACCAAAGCCGCCCTACCTACGACCGATGCGCTCGGCGATCCGCTCCCGCCCGGCGCGGTTGCGCGCCTCGGTTCGATTCGCTTCCAGCATGGTGAACGCATCGAGAACGTTATTGCGGGGGCCGACGGGAAATTGGTCGCGTCCCAGGTCGGGTACGGCAAATACAAGCTTTGGGCCGGAGGCACGGGGCGCGCGGTCCCACTCTGGGATGGTTTGGCGAAACCGGAGCTGCGTCCTGATCGGTTCGCGCTCACCCCTGCGGATGGGCGAGTGGTTGCTGTGGTGTGGGACAAGAACGGGAGTCGCTCCCTGGATCCGGTGTCGGGAGAAACGATTCGGGCCCTTCCCCCGATCAGCGATTGGTCTATTGCCGGGCTCGCTCCAGACGGGAAGACGGTGGCTGTTCTTTTGCGAGACTTCAGTGTCCCAGGGTTTGCGGCCGTGTTTCGCATCTGGAACGCCGACCGGGGTAATTGGACCGACCTCGACTCCACGGTCGGCCAACTGGGGCGCGCGGGAATGCAGTTCTCTGCGGACTCGAAACGGGTGGCGTACTGTGCAAACGACGGTTCGGTGCGCGTGTGGGATGTGAGCACCGCGAAGGCCTTGCTCCAACTTCCACCGACAGCACAGAAAGTTTCGGAAGCGGCTGTGCTTTCTCCTGACGGCAAACTTCTGGCCCGCGAAGATTGGAAGACAACGAAGGTCCAGATGTGGGACGTGGATACGGGAAAGGAGTTGCCCAAACTGGCCGATCAACCCGAGAGTTTGGGACAATATTTGGCGTTTTCACCAGACGGAAAGATGCTCACGGGCAGCGCTAAGTCGGCCGCGATCCGGATCTGGGATGTGGCCACGCGGAAGAAGCTCCGGGACCTTCCGGTTCGCGATTTTCAGGTGTTTCACGTCGCGTTCGCGGGAGACGGGAAACGGTTGTTTGCCGCAGACGGGAGCCGCGTGAGCGTTTGGGATCCCGCAACGGGGAAACCGCTTGATGACACGGGCGGGCACCGGCACGCGATCAATGACGCGACTTGGTCCCCGGACGGGACGCGGGTCGTGTCCGGGGGATGTATACGGACAACGTCGCTCGGGTGTGGGATTCCACAACCGGTCGGAAGGTGCTTGATCTTGCCGGACACAAATCCGGGGTCTTGCGGACCGCGTACAGCCCGGACGGAGCGGTGCTCGCGACCGGGGGCCAGGACGGTACGGTCCGCCTGTGGGAACCCGGAACGGGTAAGGAGTTGCACTCGTTCGCGGCCAAGGACGATATGGTGTACGCGCTCGCGTTTACTCCGGACGGGCGGTTCCTGGTGAGCGGGGGGCGGGAGGTGCTTCGTGTGTGGGACGTGGCGGGGCGGAAGGAGGTGCGAACGATCCCCCATCGTGGCGGGCGCCCGGTTCAGCTCACGTTCCTGCGGCACGGGGAACGGGTACTGGTGCGCGACTACGAGGTCGCCGCGCGCGTGATGGATTTCTCCACCGGGCGGGACGAATATCGGTTGGCCGAGAAGTGGAAGGGCGCGGTGGCCGTCTCTCCCGACGACCGCTATTTGGCGCTGGCCGATGAAAACGGAACTGTGGGACTTGCCGACGCGAGTACCGGGCGCGAGTTGCGCATTTTGGTGAAACCGGCCGCGCCGGACCCGGATTTCCGGGGGCAGACGGTGCTGGGCTTCTCTCCCGACGGGCGCACCCTAGCCGTAGCTTGTGGGATCGGTGACGTGCGCGTGTACGAGGTGGCGACTGGGTCCGAACGGTTCCAGTTCACGGGACACCTCGGTATTTTGGGGGGCGTTCGGTTCTCGCCGGACGGGACGCGGCTGTGTACGTTCACGACCGATCGCACGCTCCTGATTTGGGACGTGACCGGGGAGCGACTGGCGCCGGCTCCCGCGCCCAACAACGCGGACGCGGCGTGGGCGGATCTGGCGATCCCGGACGCCGGGAAGGGATTCGCGGCGATCCGGTACCTGTCCGCGGACTCGGCCGCGGCTCTCAAACTCATCACGGACCGCGTCAACCCATCGGCGCCCGTGGACCCCAAAATCGTCACCGGTCTGATCGCGAAGTTGGGGAGTTCTGACTTTGCGGAACGGGAACGCGCCTCGAAAGAATTGATTGCGCTCGCTCCGTCCGCGATCACGCGGCTCCGTGAGGCGGTCGGAAAGTCGGACGTGCCCGAAGTGCGCGCACGCCTCAACGCGATCCTCTCGGGTGTCGTTGAAACGAAACTCTCCGGCGACCGCCTGCGTGCAGTTCGCGCGGTGGAAGTGCTGGAGCGGATCGGCAGCCCCGAAGCACAGAAAATACTGGCGCAACTGGCTGCCGGTGAATCCGAATTCGTGGTCACGCGCGATGCCGCGGGTGCGCTCGAGCGCCTGAAGGGTAAGGGAGGCGTCACACCCGGTCATTGATACTCACGGCTTGCCTCCATCCTCGGCGAACGGCCGGTGTGAGTCGGCCGGTGGAACGTGCTGTGGCTGATTGTTGTACGTGTAAGGCGCGGTGAACCCCGCCCGCAAGGGCGGTGGGTTGTTCGATCCCACCGGGCTTGGTGCGCACCTTGTGCTTCTACCCGCCGCTCTTACGGGCGGGGTTCGCCAACGCCACCCGCCGCCCTTGCGGGCGGGGTTCGCCACGCCTCAACGCCCTCGCACCGGCCGGCTTACACCGGCCGTTCGCCCGAACTCGGGGCGAATCGTGAGTGCCGGCGCCTCCTCACTGTTTCTTCGCCAGCTCCTCAAGCATCGTCACCACTGCATCGACCATGCGCTCGCCCGTGTCGCGTTCGGCGAAGCTGTGGAGCCCGGTCCACGTTTGGTAGCCGCCCAACTCGAACGCCTTCTTGTCCGGGAGGTAGCCGATGTAGTCGTTCGCGAGTTCCGCGATGTACGTGTACCGGAACGGGGACCGGCGCTTGATGTCCTGGCCCAGCACCGTGAAAAACTCCGCTGGTACGCCCACGAAAGCCACGTCGCCGATCAGCACCGCTTGAATCACCGTCGTCCGCTCCTCGCCCTGTTTCGGGGCCAGCACCTTACGCTGTGCGCGGAAAACATCGGTGTACGCCTCCGCCTGCTTCCCCGCGCGCGTCTTGCAGTACGCCGACACCGCGGCCTCTTCCTTCGCCTCGTCGAACGTGCGCACCTTGAACTTGAACGGCTTCTTCACCGCGGTCACGCGGGCAATCGGGAGCGGGGCGGTTTTCACCAGTGCGTCTTTTACGGCCTGCTTGATGCGAATAGTGTTTTCGGCGGCCGTGGAACTCAGGTTGTGCGTGGAGCCGGACGCGCCTTCCAGGAACAGGAACGTGCCGCCGAGTTCGGTTTCGAGTTCCTGAGCCGCGAGTCCGTAGAAGGCCGGCGAGCGCCCGGGCGTGCGCCCCCCGATCGTGTGCGTCGAGTGATTGAACAGGACCGCGAGCGGCTTGTCGTTCGCGCCGCGGAACGCGAGCACCGGGAGTTCCGGGTCGAACGGCCCGGTCGGGCGCACCGCGTCGTCGCGCGGGCCGATCCAGAAGATACTGTTGTCCTTCAGGAGGAGTCGGCTGTTCTGCCCGACAGACGACTCCTCGCCGAGTCGGAAATGGGCTGTCGCGGCTCCGGTCTTGAGCTTCGCGTCGGCGTCCCGGGCGCCTTTCGCGATCGCCTTTTGCACCCGGCGACAGAACACCTCGTCGCGCGCGTATCCGTGAATGGTAACAGTACTCGGCGCGTGGTGCGTGTGCGTGCAGTTGATGAGGACGTTTGCCTCGGGAATCCCGAGCGTCTTGGCGATCTCCTCCGTTACGGGATCGAGCAGGTCGCGGTTGAGCATCAGCACGTCGCACGCGACGACACACACCTTGCCCGCGCCGGGCTTCTCGACGACGGTCGCGGCCGCACGCAGCTTCCCCTCCTGGCCCTTGATCTTGTAGGGGAGGATGCCCCCGCCAATGACCATGCCGTCATCGGCTTCGAGTTCGACGGCCGCGGACCCGACCCGCACGGCCGTAGGTGGAGGTGGTTGATCGGCCGCAGCGCTGAGTGCGGAGACCGCAAGTGAAATGACAACGGCGAGGCAGGAGCGGGCAGGCATGTGGGGTACCCGTGGTGAGGAGCGAGTGCGGCGATTCTAACCGACGCAACGGGTGGTGCGAGCCCCTTTTTAGGGGCCGCGCGTTTCCGCTCCGGGCGAGCGCAACTCGGCTGGGCGGAAGGCGCGGAATCGGTCATGCTGGGAGCAACTCCGGAGGGTGGCCGATGACCGAAGAGGAATGGCTGGTAGCAACTGACCCGAAACCGATGTTGGAGGTTCCAGACCGACGCACATCATTTAGAAGGTTGGTGCTGTTTTCCTGTGCCGGTTGCCGTCTTGTCTGGGACTCATTGGATAGAGGAGCAAAAGCTAGTATCGAGGAAGCAGAAGTGGACGAGCACAAGTTCACTACCGGGATGTCGGCCTTCTATCTAATCGAGGAAATTTTCGATCATCCGATCATATGTACAAATTCCAACGGTGCTCGATTTGCTAACTTCATCCGCGACATCTTCGGGAACCCATTCCGCCCGGTCGCTTTCTCCCCCTCCTGGCGCACCTCGACCGTGGTTGCGCTTGCATCGCAGATGTACGACTCGCGCGACTTCAGCGCGATGCCGGTCCTCGCCGACGCGCTCCAGGACGCGGGATGCGACAGCGCCGACGTGCTGAGTCACTGCCGCGGCGAAGGGCCGCACATCCGCGGGTGCTGGGTCGTTGATCTCGTCCTCGGCAAAGAGTAGGTTGAAGGCACGATCATAGCGAGGCCCGAATGAAGACACCGATCACCGAAACCCAGTGGCTCACGGCCGGGTCGTGGTTCCCGGTGTGTGAGGCCGTGCAGCGGCGACAGAACGCCCGGAAGATGCGGCTGTTCGGTTGCGCGTGCTGTCGACGACTCGGGAATTTGTTGACCGACGAACGGAGTTTCGTCGCTATAGAGGTGGCTGAGCAGTTCGCCGACGGCGCGGCCAAGCGAGCGGCTCTGATCGCCGCACAAGTGGCCGCACGCGCCGCGGTGAACGAATTGGGGCAGACGGAGTCCAAGTGGGAACCGGACGGGTGGGCGGCCAATGCGGTCGAAATGGTGGTTCACGGCACCGCCAAGATCTACTTCCAGTTGACCGCGACTCGGGCAGCGGAGGCGATCGGCCAGTCCCGCGTGCGAACCAACGCGGCGGAGCGCGCGATTCAACTCGGCCTGCTCCGCGATATCTTTGGGAACCCGTTCCGCCCCGTGGCCTTCTCTCCTTCGTGGCGCACCTCGCCTGTGGGTGCGATTGCGTCGCGGATGTACGAGTCGCGTGACTTCGGCGCGATGCCGATTCTCGCCGACGCGCTCCAGGACGCGGGCTGTGATAGTACCGACATCTTGGATCACTGCCGCGGCGAAGGATCGCATGCGCGCGGGTGCTGGGTCGTCGATCTCGTCCTCGGCAAGGCGTAGCGGAAGTGGAGTGGCAGCGGCACATCGAAAATTTGCGAAAATCAAATACGGGTAGTATGTTCCGATTTTCTGCCGATGTGGTAATTTTATTGTGAGGTCGTTCCCTCCCCGACCCGCAGCGAGGCTCGAACCGTCCGGAACCACGGAGCGCCACCGATGGAACCCGACTCGGACCAGCGCCTGAACATCGCCCTCGACCAACTTCTCGCACTCAGTGGCTCCGGGGCGGAACACTACTTGCGCGCCCTGCGCGCGACCGACCCCGGCGTGGCCGCGCGCCTGGACCGCTTGCTCCGGCTCCGCCGGGAGCCGCGCGCCGAACCCACCGACGAATCACAAAATCGCGAACTCTCACCGTCACCCGGTCTCGCTTCGCTCAACGTCTCGGGACCGGACGGCGCGCTGACGATCTCCGCGGAGGGGCGCGGGACGCTCAGTTTCCCGCAACCCGATCCCGTGTTCTTCTTCGGCGCCGAAAACAATGAAGCGGTCGCACCCGGGCAGTTCCTGGGGCGCTACCGGCTCGTCCGCGTCGTGGGGCGCGGGGCGTTCGGTGAGGTGTGGCAGGCGTTCGACCCGGTGCTACAAAAATTCGTGGCGGTGAAGGTCCAGCTCCCGCGTGCGCCCGGGCGCGAGTTGCCGCGCGACACGTTCCTGCGGGAAGCGCGTAAGGCGGCGGCGCTGCGGCACCCGGCGCTCGTGCCGGTCCACGATGTGATCGAGGGCGCGAGCGGGTGGTACATCGTTTCGGAGTTCGTCGACGGCGAGAGCCTCCGGACGTGCGCCGAGACCGAGCGCTTCTCGTTCACCCGGGCCGCGCGGATCGTCGCGGCCGTCGCCGGGGCGCTGGACACCGCGCACCTGGCCGGGCTGGTCCACCGGGACGTCAAACCCGCCAACATCCTGCTCGACCGGGCCGGGAACCCGTACCTCACCGACTTCGGGCTGGCCGTTCGCGAGGACGAGCTGTTCGCGGAGCGGAGCCGGGTCGCGGGCACCCTGGCGTACATGTCGCCCGAACAGATCCGCGGGGACACCCACTTGCTCGACGGGCGCGCGGACATTTACGCGCTCGGGGCCGTGCTGTACGAGCTGCTCACCGGGCGCCCGCTGTTCCGGGCCGAGAGCATCGACGAGTACCGGGAACTGATCCTGCGGCGCGAGCCGCGCCCGCCCCGGACCATCGATCCCGAGATCCCCGAGCAACTCGAGCGCGCGTGCCTGAAGTGCCTGGCGAAAGAGGTGCGCGAGCGTTACCGGACCGCGCGCGACCTGGCCGCGGACCTCGAAGCGTGGTTGGCGGACGCGACGCAAACGGCGGTCGCGCACCGCGCGCGCCCGGGGCCGGCCGCGCGCGCGCGGCTGAGGCCCGCTGTGTTCGGAGCGGGGATCGTTCTCCTGTTGGGGAGCCTCATCGGATCGGCCGTTTATACCGGGAGCGGGCGCCCGTTCGCGGGGGCGCCCGTGGGACCGGTTGCCAAGGTGCCCGCGGTGAAGGAACTGGTTTGGCCCACGGGGCGCGCGGAGTGCAAGTGGGACGTGCTACCCGCGAACCGGCTCAAAACGTCGACCGACCGCGTCGGGCTGCTCCAACTCGGGGAGGGAGGGGGGCCGCGTGGGAGCTCAGCGTCACCGTTCGACAACTCAATAACGTTGGCTGGATCGGAGTGTTCCTGGGGCACCGGTTGAACCCGGCCACCGGTACCGCGGATTTCGAGCTGATCCAGATCGTCGTGGACGGCGACAACAAAATCACCCTCAACCGATCGGTCGAGAGCTACCGGTTCGATCCGCAGGTCCCCAAAATTCACGGGAAGAACCTCGAGAGCGCACCGGTCCCGGTGCTGCGCGAGGAGAACGTGCTCCGCTTGTGTGTGCGGAACAACCGGTTGGCCGAAGTGTGGCTCAACGACGTGGAGTACAAGGCGCTCGGGAGCGCGGTCCCCGAACTCCAACTGCCCGCGGACGGGCCGTTCGGTGTGTACACCCGCCGGAGCGAGGGGCTGTTCTCGAACCTCACTCTGAACGGCGCCCCGATCCCCCTACTCGTCGACGCCCAACCCCGTGCCCCGGAGGGACCGTAATGGAACATTTCGCCCAATTCGCGCTCGCGGGCGCCGGCGGGCTTTTAGCCGGCTTCCTGTTCGGGTACGCGCTCCTGAGGGCCAGTGCCGTGTCACGTTTTGCGACACCCACCATCACGATCAACAGCGCGCCGTGTGCGAGCGGGCGGATCACCATAGGGGGCGTGATCGACCCCAACAACGACGAGTTCCAGTTACGGGCGATTCACGTCAAGGTGTACGACGACCCGACGAAGGTCGTTCCCGCGAACCCGCTCGGGGAGGGGGGCGTCATCCGGTACGCCGTTACCGCGCTCCCGATCGTTCACCCGGTTCCCGGGGGCACCTCGGGTAACGACCTGGTCGCGGTTTGGGGCGAGTACACCGCGTGGAACCACGGGTCCAAGGTGTATCCCGCGTGCGCGCCGAGCGGCTCGTCGAGTTCCTCGACACCCATGAGGGTGGTGGCCCCGGAACTCGACGCGGTGCCGCGCGAGTTCCGCGTCGAACTTGCTGCTCCCGACGGGGCGGTGAGCGGGCCGGCGGCGCAACTGGTCGGCGCGCTGAGGGGCGCGGCCGCACCGGTCCTCCGGTACGTGCTCGAAGGGTCCACCCCGGCGGACCCGGTCTGGCGCGGGCTGAACGGGACGGACGCGGTCCACGAGACGAGCCTCCGACTGATGCACCGCGCGGACGGGACGGGGGCGCTCCTGCGCGCCGCGATGGTCGTCGCGGGGCAGCGCGTCGAACTCACCTGGGTGACGAGCAAGTGGTGCGCGAACGGGGCGAGCCGCTTCGTGTGCGAGTCGGACCAGCCCGGAATCCCGGCGCTCGTCGTGACCCCCGCGTGAGTGTGGCGGAAACCGGATTTCATTGAGAGACCGCGCCGATATGTCTTTCGCCCACTTGCCCGCGTGCCGACACCGCGGGGAGCAACTCCTTCCCGATCGGTGGTTGTGTTACTCGGACCGGCTCGTGCTCCGCACGGGGTTGGTTCCGGGTGAGATGTGCCGGTCGCGGTGCCCGTATGTGGACCACGAACCCGCGTCCCCCGGCTGCCCCGAGCCGGCCGCGCCGGGCATTCGGGTCGAACACTGCCCCGAACTCATCGCGATCGGGGTTATCACCGCGCCGCGCCCGGTCGCGACGCTGCCCCAAACGCTCGCGGAACTCCGGCGCGGGGGGTTCCCGCAACCGGTTCACGTCTTCGCCGAACCCACGGCGCCGGTACCGGACGCTTCGGGGGTAGTTTTTCATCGGAACGCGGTGCAACTCGGGTTGTGGGGCAACTGGGTGTCGGCGGCCCGGTGGATGCTCGCGGAAACGGACACACCGTTTGTTCTGCTCTGCGAGGACGACGTGCGGTTCTGTCCGTGTGCGGCGCTGGCACTTCAGCACGCGATCGACGTCCTCCCGCGCGGCAGGTGGGGGTACGTTTCGCTGTACACCCCGTACCACAACCTGCCCGATGCGAGCGGACCGGTCGGCTGGCGCCACCTGCCCGTGGGGGCGGGCACGTGGGGCGCGCTGGCGTGGTGTTTCACGCGCGCGGGGCTGCGCGCGATCCTGAACTCGCGCACCGTTCGGACCCACCGCGACACGATCGGAACGGACGAGGTGATTTCACTGGCCGTGAGCGAAGTCGGCCGGAAGAGCTACTTCCACGTACCGAGCCTCGGCGACCACACGGGCGGGGACAATTCGACTCGAGGGCACTACCACGGCCCCGGTGAGGCGTTCGGGGTCGGCTTCTCGGCGACGTACAACGGGTACCTTCCGAAGTAGTGGATATTCAACGTTCGCAACACACGTCAAAGCTCAGTAACACCCAATCGGAACTTCCGCTTCGTAGGGAGAACCGGCGCTTGGCCGGTAACACTCAACGCGGGGGACGATCGATGCGGACGTTACTGGCGAGTGTGCTCGTGATTGCTCTGAACGCCGGGAGCGTCGGAGCCGCGGACGAGACATACACCATCAAACTCTACGAGAGTAAGAAGGGCGATAAGAGCGCGACGGAGAAGAGTGAGGGTGCCAAGGTCGTGCTCTTCATCGACACCGCGGACATGAACGACAAGGACGACGCGGTGATCGATTCGCGCGAGTCCTACACCGAGGAGATTTTGGAGAAGAAGGCCGGCGACTCGCGGGCCACGAAGTTGCTGCGGAAGTACACCGTCGCCGAGAAGACCGTGAAGGGCGAAACCACCAAGGCCGTGTTCGCAGGGAAGAGCGTTCTCATCGAAGACAAAGGAGACGCCTACCAGTTCAGCGTCGACGGGAAGGTGCTCGAAGAGCGCGACGCCCCGGAACTGTACAAGAGCTTCAAGAAGAACAACCGACCGAACCCCCGGGAGTTCATACCGAAGGAGGCCGTTAAAATCGGTGCGGACTGGAAGGTCCCCGCGGCCGAGAGTGCGAAGATGTTCAAGGCCCTCAACGACGACCGGATGAAGATCGACGTGGAGAAATCGACGATCGAAGGGAAGCTAGTAAAAGCCTACAAACGGGGCGGGGCGCAGCTCGGTGTGATCGAACTCACGATTACGGTCGCGGTGACCGAGATCGACCTCAACGGGCAATCGTTCAAGACCACCGCCGACAGCAAGGTGGTTCTCAAGGGAACGCTCGATACGTGCATCGACGGCACCATCGATTTCGAGGAGTCGAAAGCGGAAACGACCATCGACATCACGGCCGAACTGCCCGACTCCGGGTCACTCACGCTTCAGAGCACGATTACCAACGCCGTGAAGGTCAACGCTTTGAAGAAGTGACCGGCTTCGTTCGCACCAACCCATGTGAACCCCGCCCGCAAGGGCGGCGTCAATGACGAGGCACACCCACCGCCCTTGCGGGCGGGGTTCACGCATTCGAGGTTGCGGCCAATCGATAGTGCTCCAGTAGTTCGTGTGTGAATGCGTCGGGCCGTTCCACGCGCTGCCAGCCATTTGGGTCGATGTAGCTCCCGGTGTCGAACCGCCAGGCGTTTGCACTGTGGCGGACGTAAACGAAGGTGCCACAGTTCGGGAGCCGGCGTAACCGGTGCCCGTGATCGAGTGCGGCACGGAGCAGGGCCGCGTCCTCACCAGCACTGATAGTTGGGTAGCGCACGTGCTTGCCGAACAGTGATTTGCGAAACACGAGCGTGCCGCCGTGGACGTCGCCGACGAACATGTGTGCGTGCAGCGCGGGGCGGATCGTCCAAAAGGTGCCTTCTGGCAAAACGAGCACGCGGTCCGTTACCAGTCCTGTGATGTCCGCGTTCCCGGCGCGCAACGGTTCGGTTTGATAGCTCAACCGATTCGTCGCGAACCAATCGTCGTCATCCCACTGGGCGATCAGCGTGCCCCGCGCGAGTTCGCACGCGAGGTTGCGCTTTTCGCCGATCGTTACCGCTCCCGGGAGCCGGAAATACCGCGTGCCGGGCACGCTCGCGAACAGATCCGCCACGGGATCGGTTCCGTCGTCGATCACAATGAGTTCTTTGTTCGGGTAGTCTTGGGCGAGAAAAGCTCGAATTGCAAGTGGGATGAACGTGCGCCGGTTGCGGGTCGGCATGATGCACGAAACGAGTTCCGTGCAGATATGTTCCGGGGTGGAACCGCCGAACACGGTGCGCTCCTGTGTGGCTGATTGAATCAGATTGTGCGACAAGTGTTTAATTCGTTCGTATTCAGTGCCAATCGAGACGGCATGAATCAGGAAAAATTATCGTTCGGGAATGTTTTGTGATCGCGTGTCCACTTTGATGCGTATAATTGGGTGAAGCCGGCAGGGGGAGATTCCGCTAGCGAGAA
This sequence comes from Gemmata massiliana, assembly GCA_000531095.1. Lineage (GTDB taxonomy): Bacteria > Planctomycetota > Planctomycetia > Gemmatales > Gemmataceae > Gemmata > Gemmata massiliana. Next base: position 344,863 of record HG799469.1, read on the forward strand.
GATTCCGAGATGTTGGGCGGGGCATTTGCTAACAACATACTGCGAAGGTGTCGCTCGTAAAATCCTATGTGGAAATGATTTGTGTCGATCGGCTGATGCTGTCGTACCCGGGAAATGTTAGCAAATGTTAGCCGTTTGAGTGGGTACGACTCGCTCAAATCAGGTCGAACGTGGAACGAGCGTGACGAGGAGCAAACAAACGATCTCCGCTCCGCGTTCGCACGAAACGAAAAGTAACCCCGCCCACAAATTGGCGGGGGAACTATTTTCGGACGGTTGTGGGTTACTGGTGACCCCGGTCCGTGAGCCTAAGTACGGTCACAACCGCGAGATACGCGCAGGCCAAGAACGGTCCCATGAGGAACACGGTCAGACGCCCGAGGCGATCTTTGACTCGAAAGCCCGCGGTGGGCGGAGAAGTGACGGGGTTGTTTCTGTGAGTCGGCGCCAGATTCGACTGGGACCGGCGGGCGGAGCGGGCAACGCTTGGCATGGAGCGGCTCCCTCAGCGGTTCTCACAACATTCCCACGGAATTCCATTCCGTGGAGATTGGAGAAAAAGGTTGGAGGCGTCCGTTCCTCGTGATCCCAGGCAGTTATGGGACCATGTCAATCAGATGGAAGTTGGTAACTCCGTTCTCGCACGGTAGCTCCAGATTCCAACTGATTAGTGTCAAGTATCGTTGTGTAAACTCCGGGTAAAAGCGTAAGGGGACGGTATCACGATCTGTGACAAGATGGAAGCGCCAAAGTCAGAAAATTCTTACTACTCTGAGTTTTGACGCATCCATCCCAAACTGCCTGTTTGCTCCAGTTACTCGACGGTGACGCTCTTGGCGAGGTTGCGGGGCTTGTCGACGTCGCACCCGCAGAGGAGCGCGATCTCGTATGCGAGGAGCTGGAGCGGGATCGCGGTGACGATGGGCTGCAGGTACTCGGGCACGTCGGGGATCTCGATCACGTCGTCGGCCACGGCCGAAACCTCGTGGTCCCCGGCGCTGGCGATGGCGATCACCGGCCCCCCGCGGGCCTTGATCTCCTGCATGTTGGACATGACCTTGTCGAACACGTTGCCGCGCGGGACCAGAAACACGCTCGGGGTGCTCTCGTCGACCAGCGCGATCGGTCCGTGCTTCATCTCCGCGGCCGGGTACCCCTCGGCGTGGATGTAGCTGATCTCCTTGAGCTTCAGCGCGCCTTCGAGGGCCACCGGGTACAGGTACTGGCGCCCCAGGTACAGTACGTTCTTGGCGCCCGCGTACTTCTGGGCCACGAGCTTCACCTGGTCGTGGCACTCCAGCGTCTTGCGGATCACATCCGGCAGGGCTTGGAGGTCCGCGATGATGCGCTGGCCCTGGGTGCTCGACAGGTGCCGTGTGCGCCCCAGGTACAGGGCCAACATCGCGAGCACGGCCACTTGCGAGGTGAACGCCTTGGTGCTCGCGACCCCGATCTCCGGACCCGCGTGCAGGTACACCCCGCCGTCGGCCTCGCGCGCGATCGAACTGCCGACCGCGTTGCAGATGGCCAGGGTCGTGTGACCCATGCGCTTGCTCTCGCGGAGCGCGGCGAGCGTGTCAGCGGTTTCCCCACTCTGGGTGAGTGCGAGCACCACCGTGTTACGGTCCATCGGCGGGTTCCGGTACCGCAGCTCGCTCGCGTACTCGACTTCCACCGGCACGCGGGCCAGTTCCTCGAACAGGTACTCGCCGACGAGGGCCGCGTGGTAGCTGGTGCCGCACGCGGTCATCACCACCCGGTCGATCTGCCGGAGTTGTTGGGCGCCCAGGTTCAGGCCCCCGAAGTGAGCGGTCGCGTTGTCGGCTTCGAGGCGCCCGCGCATCGCGTTGGCGAGCGTTTCGGGCTGCTCGTAGATCTCCTTCAGCATGTGGTGCGGGAAGTCGCCCTTTTCCGTGTCACCGTCGCCGAGGAAGTGGGCGATGTCGTGGACCGGAACATCAACCGTGTCGAAGTCCTGGTTCCGAATGACGTACCCGGTTTCGTCGATCTGGCACACCTGCCGGTCGTTCAGGTAGACGACCTTCTCGGCGAAGCCAGCGAGAGCGGTCGCGTCGGACGCGAGGAAGTGCCCGTCCGGGCCGATCCCGATGACCAGCGGGCTACCGAACCGCGCGCCGACGATCACCCCCGGTTCGTGTCGGCACATGACGGCAAGTCCGTAGGTGCCCTTCACGAGCGCGAGGGCCGCAGTGACCGCGGTCAGCAGGTCGTCACGGTAGAAGCGGGAGATCAGGTGCGCGAGCACTTCGGTATCGGTGTCCGAACGGAACTGAACCCCGTCGGCTTGGAGCTGTTGTTTGAGAGTGGCGAAGTTTTCGATCACACCGTTGTGAACGAGAGCGATTTCGTTTTTGGAGTCGAAGTGCGGGTGCGAGTTGCGGTCGGTGGCGCCGCCGTGGGTGGCCCATCGCGTGTGACTGATACCGTGACAGCCCGGGGCCGGCTGTGTCGCGAGGAGTTTGCCGAGTTCAGCGAGGCGCCCGGCCTTTTTGCGAGCGTGGAGCTGGTTGCCCGTACTCGTCACGAGACCGGCGCTATCGTACCCGCGGTACTCGAGCCGGCGCAGGCCCTCGAACAGGATCGGTGACGCTTCACGACGACCAGTAAAGCCGACGATGCCACACATGGGATCACTCCGATTTGCAAAGGAGAATGAGTTTTAAGGGGTAAGTGTGGGTCCGAGCGGGCACACGAGATGGGTGTGGCCCGCGCCGCATCGGGAATCGCGCGGCGGGGTTGGTTCGGATCGGGGCGAAAGGAACTTAGATAGCTTGGCAGTCCGCGGCGACAAGCGCGGGGGACTCGGAGACGGGGACGAACCCGCAGCCCTCGTAGAGGCGGCGCAGGCTCTCTTTGCTGGTGAGCATGACGTAGGGAACGCCCCGCAGGAACGCCTGGTTCGCAGTTTCGGTGACGAGCGCGGACGCGATCCCGCGGCCGTGGGCCTCGGGGCTGACGACAACGTAGTCGATCTGCCAGTTGATCGGGGCGTTCACGAGAAGGAAGCCGTCCGCGCGGCCGTCCAGTTCGCGGTGAACGGCCACGTACTTAACACCAGACCACACAGCGAGGAACTTGCTGCGGGTGCGGAAGAGGGTGGAGACGAGATCCCAGAGGCGCTTGCACGCGGGTTCGTCAGCGAGGAATTCCTGTGTGGTGAGAAAATCGATCACGCGGGCGACGGGGCGAAGGGCGGTGGGCTTGCAGATGTAGTGGAGTTCGGTTTCGGTCGGCACGGGGCGACTCCAGAGTTTGGTGTTGGGCGAGTACCGAAAACGGAGAGAGAGGTGGAATGGTAACGGGCAAGAGCACCGTCTACAACGGAAGTGCGGTCAAATTCGATGAATATTCGCGCCCATTTGTAACCCGCCCGTCGCTTTCACCAGAGCATCAATTCGCGCCCGCCGTTCGGTGAAGCCGAAGTGTGTGTGTGTGTGTTGGATAGATCACGCTACAAACGGAGGCCCGCGCTTCCCGACGGGCCACACGTTGTTAATGCGAAAGAAGAACGTGCGGATTTCCGTAACACAACTGGCTCCCGCAGGGGGAGGTGCAGCTGTGAGGTTGAAAACGAAGAAAAGATCAAGAAAATCGGTGCCGCTTTCTGCTGCGAAACCCAAACTAACATTGTGCAACTGGGTACGAAATATTGCGGATTCGCCCACAACCGCGTTCGCGAGATCTTCGGTATCGCGGCGCGATCTTGTGCTCTAGACTAATTATTAGTCCTTAAGGGGTCGAATTCGCGCGCCGCCGATCGGCGCCTCCAAATAGTCTCGTCCCGAGTGTGCTGAATGTCGCAGTCAGATGGTGCCACTTCCCTATCGTCCTCGGGAGTATTCGCCTTGGCAACCAGACTTCCCGGCGGTCTCGACGTTCACGCCGTTCACCGGACGAGCGGAGAGGTTCGCTCCCAGTGCATCGGGCAGCCGTATGCCCTTCTCGGGCGCGCGCCGCGGGCCGGTGTTCGATTGGACGACCCGAGCGTGAGTCAGTGCCACGCTTACCTACAACTCGTTGACGGGGTGCCGTACTGCATCGACCTCGGGAGTCGGACGGGGGTGCTGTGGGACGACGGGGGGCAGGGGCGCGGGTGGATTCACCCGGGCCAAACGGTCCGGATCGGGATGTTCGACGTTCAGATCACCGCCACGGGGGAATTGTCCGGTGAGTCCGAGTGGCGCGAGCCGGGGTTCAATCCGGACGCGGTTCCCCTTGCGACCCTCGACGTTCACGCCCCCGGCGGGCCGAACGGGCGCTTCGCGCTCGACCAACCGGTGACCCTGGTCGGGCGCCACCCGAACTGCAACCTCCGCTTTTTGGACGAGGCCGTTGCGTACTTTCAGTGCGCGATCGTGAAGACGCGCGAGGGGATCTGGTGCGTGGACCTGCTGAGCCGCGGGGGGACCGTTTTGAACGGGCGCCCGACCCGGGTCACGTCGCTCCGCGACGGTGACCTGATCGAACTCGGGAAGATCTCGCTGCTGCTCCGGGTCGGTCCCTCGACCGCCCACCCGCCGGTTCCGTTTGGTGTGAGTGGGATGCAGCAGAGCCCGTTCGCACCGGCACTCGATTCAACAGGGGCGGCCGGTGTGCCGCTCCGCGAAATGATGGAGCAGTTCCAGCAGTGCTTCGTGACAATGGCCCGGATGTTCACGACCATGCAGCAGGAGCACACGGCGATGATGTGCGAGCAGATGCGGCAGGTCCAGGAACTGATCCGCGAAGCGCGCACGGCCCCGCTGTCCCCTGCTCCCGCCCCTGCGCTCGCGGCGCCCACGGCAACAACGCCGCCGACCGTTCCCCCGTCGGCCCCTCGCCCCGTCCCACGGGTCGTGGACCCCGCCGAGGCTCACCTGTTGGCGGACGCCCACACGTGGTTCCTGGATCGCCTCGTGCAGAAAACATCGAGTGCGAACGGGAAGAAATCGAACTGAGTGCGGTAGTCAACGGTGCGGCCCCAACCAGTTACTGTTGAGAGTAACTGGTTGGGGCCGCACCGTTGACTACCGCACTTAAACGAGTGGCTACTTCTTTCGCGCGGGAGGCGTGCCGAGGGCGCCCCCGGTCCCCCCGGGTAGTCCGGGGGGGCGAACTTGGTTAGTGAGCGCCCGGTTGTTGTTGACAGCCGAGCGGTTCGCGCCGCCGATACCACCGGTTTGCCCGGCCCCGCCGGTCATGAAGTAACTGCCGTGGTTGAGGAACCCGGCTTGGTGACCCGTTGCGGATGCGTCGCCGCCCGACGCGCCCGAGTCGATGTTGTCGATTGCTTGTCGGTTCGCGGTGACGCCCCCCTGGAGGTTCTGGATCGACTGACGGGCTTGGATCTCGGGGCGCACGAGACCGTAGTAATTTAGGGCCGTTGATCCCCCTCCTCGGAGAAGGTTGAGGTACGGGCTGATCGTCGGGCGCTGGGTCGGGGGGCCGACCTGCGGTTGCGCGGACGCCCGGTCGGTCGCGAGAAGCGCCACACTGATCGTCGCGAGTACACGCCACTTCATGAAGTTTCTCCGCGGGATCGATTCGGGGCCTGGACCCTTAGATCATACCACAGGGCCGACTGTGCGTCACGGGCCGAAGCCACTGCCGCCGCCACCGTTGAACTGGTTAAAGAACCGGATCTGCTTCGCGGTGCCGGTTCCCAGAGAGGTGATTCCGAGAACACGTTCGATCGGGGCAAAAAGTCGGGCCATCGTGGAATCGACCCGAACCATTGGGTACGCGGCGACGAAGACGCGGTCCCCGGGCATCAACTGGTAGTTCGTGCTCGTGTCCCCGCACTCGGTAATCGCGCGCCAGTCGACCGGCAGGATCTGGGGGCTGGCGCCGACCGGGGCCGGGCGCGACACCCAGATGCGGTCTTGGCTGGCGACCGGTGAGAGCCCGTTCAGTTGCGAGATCGCATCGAGAACGGTCTCGTTACCCGTAATGGGCAAACGGGTCACTGTTTGTCCCACCCCGCCACCGTCCTGAATGACGTAAAACAGTTTGCTATTGTACCCCTGAACGTCGACCGAGATCTCGGGTTTTTCGAGATAAGTTGACAAGTGCGCTTCGAGAGCTTGTCGGGTTTCAGCCAGTGTCAGCCCCGAAACCCGCACGCTCCCGTAGGTTCCCAGGGACACCGTCCCGTCCTGCCGGACGAGGTGCGGGCCATTGATGCGCTGAGCGGCACGCCCTTGGGCCAACGTTACCGTGAGCCGAGGGGCCTTTAACTTGACCACCTTTTCCAGGTGGTCCTCAAGAAGTGCTCGGATCTCGGGGATCGTCAACCCGATAACTTTGACCGACCCGCCGTAAGAGGCCCCGAGGTTGATCGTCCCGTCCGATTCGATGCTCACTGGTCCCGAAAGCGGTTCGCCGGCGGGGTCGGCGAGCGATACGAACAGTACGTCGAGCGGTTCGGCCCGGTACGGCGGTTTGGGGATCGCGCGGACGGCTTCGATCAGGAGCACGTCGGGCGGTTCGACTCGGTAGTCGGGCAACGAAACCTTGACCAACTCGCGGGGCAAATCCGGGGGCGCGGTTACCGGCCCGTGAGGCCCAGCGCTGAGGCACCCGCTACCGGCCAACACCGCAGCTACTAAAGCAACAGTCGGCCCGACGGTCTTCCGAATTGCGTTCATGTGTGCCCCCCGACCGTGACGTTTCAACATCATGCCGATTTAATCGGCACAATCGGTACCTGAGGTGAAATGAATCGGGGCGCGGAAATGTGTCCGCGCCCCGGGGGGCTTTGGGGGCGTAATGAGTCGCGCGGGCCGTTGCTACTTCAACAGAGCCGACACGCGCTCGAACTCGGGGCGCTCGAGGGGGTGCAGGTCGGCGAGTTTGACTCCCAGTTCCTGAGCGCGCCGCCACGTGGATTTCGCTTTGGATTTGTCCCCCAGTTCGAGTTCCACTCGCGCGAGGTGGTAAAAAGCGGTGCCGCTCGGGGCCTCGGCCGTTACCGTTTCGAGCAGCGCCTGTGCGCTCCTGAAATCTCTGGTTTCGATCCGAATAAGAGCTTCTGTGTCGAGCAGGTCCATGAACGGTCCGCGGGCCTCCTTGGCTTGTTCGATCAGCTTGAGCGCCCGGGGGTAGTCCCGGTCTTTGGCCGCGACGAGGAACGCGAGATTGTTCAGTGCCAGAGCGTCCCTGTTGTTGGCGCTGATCGCGTCGGTGTACAGTTTCATGGCGCCCGCGTAATCCCCTTGGAGGTTACGAACCGAGGCGAGCAGCTGAGTGAGTAGCGCCTTGGTCGCTCCGCTCGCGCCGGTACTCGCCTCACTGAGCCACGCGGCCACGTGTTCCGTGTCCGTGCGCGACGGGGCGGGGCTGTCGTAAAGGGCCTCAACGGCGACCTTCGCGACGGTCAGTACGGGGGCTTTCTTCCGAACCTCATCGCAAATTCGGAGCGCCTCGGGCGTCTGCCCGCGGCGGCCGTGGAACGCGGCGAGTAGGAGCGGGGCGTCCGGTTGCTTTTCTTTGGCCTTCTCCACCGCGCGCCGGAACAACCGCTCGGCGTCCTCGTAGAGCTTCAGACTCTCGCACACGCGGGCGATCGTCGGGACCGGGGCGTCGGGGGCGTTCGCACGCGGGACAAGGATCGCTCGCGCCGCACTCGTGTCCCCCGTGGCAACCGCGAGCCGGGCCCGGAGCTCCGCGGTCACAAGGGCGTCGGGTTGCAACTCGATCAGCCGGTCCACCCATTCTTTGGCCGCAACGTGGTCGCCGGCTTGGAGCAGCCAGCCGGCGTAGAACTGGACGTAGCGCGCGACCCGGCCGTTTTTCTTGAGCAAACCGGCCATGACCGTGCGAACTTGGGTGGGGTGGCCGACCGAGCGGTGCAGTTGGGCGAGTAGGAACTGGTCGTCCGGGGTCAGGACGCTGTCGGATTTCTCGAGCAACTGAATGGCTTCCAGCCGGTTCTCGCGCTCGCGCTGGAACGCGAGCGCGAGGATCCGGGCCCGGCGCTCCGCAGGGGACTCGGTCCCCGTGAGCGGGCGCAACTGGTTCCCCTGCAACAAACCGAGTTCCGACAGGGCCTGGCGCGAAACCGCGTAATCGGGGCTGGACGCGAAGCAGATCGCGATCATTTGGCGGGCGTAGTCCCGGTCGTCGGCGGAGGCCGTCGGGAGCACGAGCAGTCGGCGGAACGCTTCGATCGCGTCCGCGTTCTTTTTGTCCGGGTCGAATTTCGGGTGCTGGTACAGGAACACCGCTTCAGCGCGGACCGTTCCGGGGTGCTCCGGGCGCTCGGCTCGCGCTTGTGCGTGTGCTTCACGGGCCTTGTCTTCTTTCCCGAGGAAGGCGTAGGCCGAACCAAGGAACAGGGACCGTTCGGGCGGGGACACTTTGCCCTGGGCCTCGTCCAGAATTTTTTCTGCCTCGCTGGTGCGTTTGGTGACGGCGAGGTACTGGATCAGGGGCAACCACCCGTCTGGGGATTCCGGTCGGATCCCGGTCGCTTTGCGCAGTGCGGTTTCGGCTTTGGGATGGCGCCCGGCGCTGAAGTAGATTTGCCCCAACCAAATGTGATCGGTGTGGTCCGTCGAACTCGCGGGTACGGCCCGTTCCGCGAGTTCGACGGCTCGGTCCACGTTACCCGCGTGAAGCGCCGCTTCGGCGGCGATTCGTAGGGAGGTCGGGTCGTTAGGCTGCGCGACCTTTTGGAGCACGCTCGCGATCTCGTCAAGATTGCCGTTGTTCCGGAGCAACTCCAGTAACCGGCGGATCGCGTCGGGACTCGCTTCACCGTAGGCGACCGCGTGCCGGTATTTCACGAGTGCGGGGCCGTAGTGGCCGCGCAAGTCGTGAATCAGTGCCCGGGCGAACGCCACTCGGCCCCACTCACCCCGCTCGCGCTCCAGACCGGCGAGCAGACCCTCGGCCTCGCTGAGGCCTGCCATGTCTTGTTTGTATTGAGCACGCCAGATCAAGTAGATCGCTTGACAGAGTCGCGCCGCGGAGTCGGCCTCACCGTTGATCTTGCGAATCGCCCGCAGAACACTCGCGACTTTGTCCTCATCTTTGGAGCTGAGAGCGAGATCGAAGCGGGTCAGTTGGACATTAAGGTCGAGCGGGCGGAGCGCGGCGAGGCGGTCCCAGAGCCGACTGTTTAGTGGCGCGGGGGCCAGCTCAGCCAAACCGCGCAGCAGGAGCCTCTGTTGATCGTGAGTGAATTTGTCAGTAGCGTTTGCGAGGGTTTCAAATTTTTCGGTGAGTTTTTCGTCACGGGTCTCGACCCAGAGGCGGGCGCGGGCCAACCGGAGGGCGGGCGAATCTTGACCTGCCTTTTCGGCCGCGTCGAGCGTTTGGACCGCGCCCTTCCAGTTCTTGTCGCGCAAATCCTGGTCGACGAGGGCGAGCCACACCGAACTATCTTTGGGGTTCTCTGACCTGAGGGCTTCGAGTTGCGTGCGGGCCGTGTTCGGGCTACCTTGCGCCGCGAGGAGCCGCGCCCGAAGAATGCGAACCTCGGCGTTGTCTTTTGGGAAAACGTCTTCAGCGATTTTCAGTGCTTCTTCGGTTTCGCGCCACCCTCGTTTCTTGTCGGCAGGCGCTTGGAGTTCCTTGGCCATCCGGATGCGCGCGATTTGTAACCACGTTCCCGGAACCCGGTCTTTGAGCTTCATGTAGGTCTGTAAACTCGCATCAATTTTCCCGAGCGCGGCTTCGGCTTCGGCAACGCCCAGTAGCGCGGGAATCCAAAGTACGTCGGTTGTGTCCGTTGGGACGGCTCGTGTGAACGCATCGAGCCGACGATCAAGTTGCCCCAGTTGTTCGTAACAGCGCCCGAGTAGCAGGTTCGCCTCGCGCCCGAGGGCCGGATTATTGGGCACGTTATTGCGCACATAGTCGAGGCCCGTTGCGGCTTCGGCCCACTGCTCCCTTAACATCTGAATTCGAGATTCGTAGTACCCGGCCTCGGCGGGTAAGAGGCCGCGGCCCTTAAGTTTGGCGAGCGTTTCGGTCGCACCGGGGGCGTCCCCCGCGCGGATCTGGTAGTCGACGAGTGCGAGCGCGAGGGGTGCCGAGTCGGGGACCGCAGTGAGGCCCTCTTTGATAACCGCGACAGGTTCTTTTTCCTGGCGCTGTTCGGCTTCTCGGGCCGCGAGTGCGAGATAAAGAGCGGGCGATTGGGGGTGCTTTGCGAGCCCTGCTTTCAACTGATTGTAAGACGCCGAAAATTTGGCTTTAGCCTGTTCTCGCTCTGTTTTGTTCTGGGATTGGGCCAGTTTGTAGCTCTCGAATCGCAGCGCATCGGACGCCGCAATGATGACGTCGAGTTCCTCGGGGGCCAGTTTCTTGGCCGCCATTACCGCTTGGTTAATGGCGTCGATAACTTTGATGTTGTTGGTGTCATTTGGCTTTTTATTTTCGTGCTCTTTTATCAGACCTTGTGCTTTTACAACGGCTCGTGCGGCGCGGGCCGCGTCCTGATCGAGTCTCCAAAACGTGCGCCAGTAGCTCGCGACTAATAGGTGCGCGCGAAAGTTCTCTCGGTTCTTGTCCAACATTTTTGCAACGGCTTCGTCCGCAGCGCTCTCGTTCTTAAGTTCGGTGCGAAGAATCGCGGCCCAGAGGGGGTAGGCATCGACGAGATCGTGGCGGAGCTCGGTGGCCTCTCCGTAGAGCTTCGCGGCGGCCTCGTATTTCTGAGTTAGCGCCAAACAACGGGCCTTCTGGGCCTTGAGTTCACCATCTTTGGGGTGCTTTTGAAGCAGGATGTCAATATCGGAGATCGCGCTCGGAAAATCGTTGAGCTGATTCATCGCGAAATCGATCGAAAACTTGCGCAGGTCGTCACGTGTCGGGTCGCGGCGCAGAACGTCTTGTGCGACGAGGTAGCCTTCTTGGATCTCCCGGTTGGATTTTGCCGACCGGCAGATCAATCGGGCCAGCCGTTCGTGAACGTCCGTGTCGCTCGGCTTCGCTGCCAAGTATCGTTTGAGGTACGTGACCTCGCGTTCCGTTGCCTGCTCGTCTCGGTCCTTGGCGTCGCGCGCGGCGTCGGCTTGGCGGAGAAACGCTCCGACTTGACGACGCGCCTGCCAGCCGTGGGCGAGGTGAATCGCAATCAACATTAGAAGGGTCGCGGCGGAAAACTTCGCGAGGAACCGCCAGTTGATTTTGAGTTGCATGGAAGGACCAAAAGGTGTTGATCGCGGGGGTAGTGAAGTGCTTGAAGTGTAGCAGGTGTGTGCAAAAAACAAAGTCGCCTGGGTAATCGGATGACTACCCAGGCGACGCGATTTTCAGGGGTGCCTAAAACTGAATAACAAACTTAGGCAGCGGTCGCGACTTCGCTCTTGCGGAGGCGGCGACGGAGCAAACCGGCGAACGGCAGAGCGGTCGCCAGCATCACGAGGCCGGCGGGAGCCGGAGCGGCGTTGACGCTTCCGGAACCACTAAAATTCGCAGAACCGCCCGAACCAAGCGTAACAGTAAATACTTGCTTCAGCGAGTAGGGGTTCGTCGTTTGGGCGAACGTTGTGTCAGAATCGCCCGAGCCAAGAGCCGAGAGCGTAACAGCGCTTGTGCTCTTGGGATCACCGGGACCAGCGGGAATGTTGCTGGCGGTCGTGACCGCCGAAACCTGGCTCCCGCTTCCACCAACTTGCAGCAGCGTGAGGGAGTTGAGCAAATTCAACAAGCCGCTCGGGCCAGCGGTGGGGGTTGTCAAGTTGTCTTCCATAACGGTAATCTCCAGGGGACCGGAAATAGCCCCACCGGTGCGGAAAACTTTCAAGGTCGTGTTCGTCGTGATGTCCGAAGAAAACGAGCCAGGCGTAAAACTCGAAGTCAAACCGATACGGTAACCGCCCACAACGATGCCGCCGGTGGTGGCGCTGGTGGCTGCGGTGGCGGTTTGGATAAGCCCGTCGTTGTCACCGTCGGTTAAGGTGGTGGTATTGGCACCATCTTTGATCACAACGGTGAGGGCGGCTTCGCTCTTTGCCGGGGCGAACAGAGCTGCTGCGGCAGCAACAGTCGCCACCATGAGAAACTTCAAACGGGACATTGGGGCGTCCTCCTTGGGGAACGGGACCCACGGTGGGCCCACTGGGCGAAGTTACCCGAGTGGGATGTACCGGAGCGATCTCGCTTCTTGGATGGTCAGATCCAGTTGGCGATGGGCTGCGAGAGCGATGTTTGCCATCTCCCGCGCCGTTACATAGTGGAACCGGAAAAGGGGATCCCGGTTCGCACGCTCCGAGAGCATCTCGTGGAACCGAACCATTGGCTCACCGAGGAGCACGTCTTGGTTGGGTTCGTTTACTCCGTGTGTGTGCAATTTGACGAAGTACCAGTTAGGTTTCGTCGGAATTTTAACGCACGAACGGAGCCAGAGTTCCAAGCGATTTTTATCCGGCGGTTGACTTTTCTGCAAGCACGAGTTCTCGATTTTTGGGAGAAATCCCCACTTCTTTCGTGTCCAGTCTAAAGTCAACGGCCCTTGGATCATCAGGAGACTGTTCGGGGGCTGTGGTGCGGTACCCAAATCGGTGCCCGTGTTGTGGGACTTCGGTCGATTTGGGTCGTCTATAGCCCAATAAATACTGTTGATTTTCCGCGTTTGTGTCTCGCTGGGCGCGGAGGGCATGGTGAAATCTGCGTAACACCCCGTCTCGCGTAGAACATCCAGCTCGTTGTTTACCCCGCACCAGCGCCCGTCACACCGGCTGTTGTCGAGGGCCCAATTGCCGTGAATAAAGGCGTAAACGATCTCGCCCGTTTCTTTGTCCTTCGAGAGAAGTCCGTGCCGTTCGGCCAGATCTCGTTTGAATTCCAGTAACTTGCGCCGCAACCCGTCCGCTGTGTCGTTGTCGTGATGGAGGTGGATCTCCACTTCACCGTACCGTTGACCGCTCTTATGGCGGCACAGTTCCGCCACCATGTCGACCAGCTCCGGTTCGTACTCGTCTTGTGGGTAGAAAAACGAGTACCGCGGCGGCATCCCGTCCGCGTCACGAAACCGGTCGAAGAGGCGCGGATATTCATCGATCCACTGCCGCACCCGCGCTCGGGCTTTTTCGAGCGGGGCGTTCCCGCGCTTTGGTTCGTAGTGATCGCAAATCGCCAGGAGCAGGTGGACCGGTTGTCCGGAGGGCGGCGCCTGGCGCTTCGCCCCCGAGAGCAGGTACGGAACGAGCCAGCGATTCAGCCCTCGACTACTCAAGCCCAACATCCGGCGTGCTCCTGCTCACTGTTTCCCACACTCGACTCGAACAATACTCGGTCACGAAGGTTGTTATTGCCCGGAACCGACGGGTTGGGCTCCCGGGAGGTTCAATCCTTCGGTCGTGCGGTCGGTCCTCTTCCACGTACCGCCTTGGCGGCCGAGGCACCAGCGGAAGAACCCGAGGAACAGGGCCGCGTTCATTGACACGAACATCGTTGGGAGCCGGAAGAAACGGAGGAACCGCGGTCGAGCAGGGAGCCAATTGCCGACGGCCGCGAGGGCGTAGAACGCGGCTTGAGCTGCCATCGTCCAAGCGTACACTGGATCGCTGAGAAGCATCGCGTTTGCGCCCAACATTCCCAAAAGGAAGAACGGGCACACCCAGCGCAGCACTTTGTGACTCAGGAACGTGAACGACACCCACCCGTGCATCGGCGAGAGCAAGGGCCAAAGCATCCCGATACTTTGGAACCCACCGGCGCCAATTCGCACCCGTCGGCGGAACTCCGCGCGCATCGTTGGCGCTGTTTCTTCGTGGGCAACGGCGTCCGGGTCGTACACGATCCGGCACCCCGACTGTAATTTTGCGTCAAGCGGGATCACAAAGTCATCGATGATCGTTCCGGCCGCGATACCCGGGAAGAGAGACTTGCGGATCGCATAGATCGCACCGTTGGAGCCCAACAATGCTCCCAAGCGGCTTTCGCACTTTTTGAGGAACGTTTCGTATTTCCAGTACAAACCGTCGACATTTTTGCCGGTCTTCGCGTCTGTCAGGACGAGGCGCCCGCACACGACCCCGATGTCCGGGTCCGAGAACCACGCCGCCAACCGCCGGGCCGCGTCCGGTTCCATGTGCGTGTTCGCGTCCGAGAGGATGACAATCTCCCCGTTCAGACGCGGGACCGATTTGTCGAGGACCGACGCCTTACCCTGATTCAGTGAATACGCGAGGAGACGCACCCCGCGGTCCGCGAACTTCCGGACGATGTCGTTCGTTGCGTCGGTACTACCGTCCGATGCGATCACGATTTCGAGTTTCCCGGCCGGGTAATCCAACGCGAGCGCGTTCCGGATCCGGGCTTCGATGTCCGCTTCTTCGTTGTGAGCGGCGATGAGGAGCGAGAGCGTGGGAACAGCTTCGTCCGAATTTGCGATTAAAACCGCGTCCTCCGCGGATTGTGACTGAAACTTAACAGCAGCGTGCTTGGGCGTTCGGCGACCAAATAAATAAGCGAAGGCAAGAATTAAGAATGGATAAATGATGTACGTGAACGACGCCAGAAACAAACATGTCCAGAACGCGATGGAGAGGGCGTCAGACAGCATGGGTTAATCTCGCTGGGGGCGGTCAGCGTCGGGCGTGTAAAATGTGTAAGGGATCGGCAGGTATGTTCAGGTTGTGATGGTAATGGCGGCGGGCACATCTGTCAAAGGGTAATACGCCAAAAGACACCTTTTCCTCGGCAATCTATTGTCGCATCTCAATTGCGTTTGGTTCCACAATCCGAACCACTTTTGCAGGAATTCCGACCGCGGTCGCGCCGGCGGGGATATCGGTCAGGACAACGGCGTTCGCACCGATTTTCACCCCGTCCCCGAGCCGAACCGCGCCGACGATTTTGGCTCCCGCGCCCACGAACACGTTGTCGCCGAGCACCGGACTTTGGCGCTTCTCGGCCCCAATTGTCACTTGGTGCTCGATTTTAACGCCAGCGCCCCCACGGACGTTTCCGTTAATTACGACCCCGAGGGAGTGGATCAGGACAAATTCGGCCCCGAATTCGGCTCCGCGTCCAATGATGCACCCGCAGCACATTGTGTTCATTCGATTGAACAGCATCTCAAGTGGAGCGAGCCGCCAGCGCCGCGCCCATTGCATGAGCCGGTACCAAATCATTGCGGGCGTGCCGTCCGTGAGCAGAACCTTCATGACCCCCTTCCACCCACGGGTCTCGTAGCACCACTCGGCTTTCGCGCGAAGGTCGGAGAGGATGAGTCGGGTCGTTCGGATCATGGGTGTGGTGCCATTTCAGAAACGCCACAAGTGATTTTATTCGAGAACTAGCAGCCAAACCACGTCAGCGGACCCGCTAACGTCTGACATTTGATGGTGTGTTACGCCTTGACGATCTTCTCGCGCCCCGAGGTGACTTTCTTTGTCGCGTTGCGCGTGTCAACCACGAGCGGGCTGTGCGCGACGATCCACGAGTAGTCGTAGGCGGTGTGGTCGGTGGCGATGAGCACGCAGTCGAACCCGGCGAGCGCTTCGGGCGTGAGCGCGACGCTTTCCATCGGCTCCAAGTGTGGCCAGTGGCGCATCTTCGGCAGGGTCGGGATGTGGGGATCGTTGTAACTGACCTTTGCCCCCTTTTTGAACAGCAGGTCGAGGAGCTCGAAGCCGGGCGACTCGCGCGGGTCGTCGATGTCCTTCTTGTACGCCATTCCGAGCAAGAGCACCTTGCTCCCCTTGACAGGCTTGCCCGCGTCGTTGAGTGCGTCGGCCACTTTCGAGACGACGTAAGCGGGCATCGCGGTGTTTACCTCGCCCGCGAGCTCGATGAAACGGGTGTTGAGTCCGTACTTGCGCGCGATCCAGGTGAGGTAGAACGGATCGATCGGGATACAGTGCCCGCCCAACCCCGGTCCGGGGTAAAACGCCTGGAACCCGAACGGCTTAGTTTTGGCCGCGTCGATCACCTCCCACACGTCGATGCCCATGCGGTCGTAGAGCACCTTCAGCTCGTTCACCAGCGCGATGTTGATCGCCCGGTACGTGTTCTCCAGGATCTTGCACGCCTCCGCGACTTCGGGCGCCGACACTTCAACGACGTTCACGATCACCTGGCGGTACATGGCCGCCGCGAGTTCGAGGCTCGTCGGGTCCAGCCCGCCCACGACCTTTGGGATGGTCGTCGTCGAGAAGTGCGCGTTGCCCGGGTCTTCCCGTTCCGGGCTGAATGCGAGGAAGAAGTCTGTGCCCGCTTTGAGGCCGGTTTCGCTCAGAATCGGCAGAACAACGTCGCGCGTGGTGCGCGGGTAGGTCGTGCTCTCCAGGACGACGATCTGCCCCTTGCGCAGCGTCGCCGCGATCGCCCTCACGGAGTTGACGATGTAGGTCAGGTCCGGTTCGCGCGCGTCGGTGAGTGGTGTCGGCACGCAGATGATGATCGCGTCCGCCTCCTTGAGGCGCGAAAAATCGGTAGTGGCGGCGAACTTGTTCTGCCGCATCTGCTTGATCGTCTCGGCGTCGATGTGCCCGATGTAGCTCTCGCCGCGCTCGAGTTTTTCGACCTTCACGGGATCGACATCGAACCCGAGAACCGGGAACCCCTTGGTCGCGAACCCGCGGGCGAGCGGGAGCCCGACGTACCCGAGACCGATGATCCCGATCGTGGCTTTTTTGGTGCGGATGGCTTCGCCCAGCGCGGCGGACATCGAGTTCGAGGGTGCAGTGGTCACTGTGAGTCTCGGTTTGGGGTATATGGGAAAGGCACGTGCGGCCTCACCGCGTGAGTACGTCGATGATCCGTTCGGACGCGCGCCCGTCCCACAACTCGGGGACGCGGTGGGCCGACCGGTCGGCCCGAACCGCGGTTTGTGCCGCTGCGATGATGCGGTCCGGGTCGAGGCCGACGAGCACGTTCGTTCCCTGATCGACGGTACTCGGGCGCTCGGTGTTGTTACGGAGCGTCAGGCACGGCACCCCGAGGAACGTCGTTTCCTCCTGAATCCCGCCGGAGTCCGTCATGACGAACCGGGCGTTGGAAACCAGGTTCATGAACTCCAGGTACCCGAGCGGTTCGACCAGCTTCACGTTGGGCAGGTGGGTCGACTGCGCCGCCATGATTTTCCGGGTCCGGGGGTGCACCGGGAAAACGATCGGCAGGTCGCGCTGGACCGCTTCGATCGCGCGGATCAGGCCCCCGAAAACGGCCGGGTCGTCGACGTTCGCCGGGCGATGGAGCGTGAGGACCACGTACTCGTTCGGGCGGACACCGAACGCATCCAGCCCACCGGCCGCGGAAAACCGGTCGCGGCACGCGACCAGCGTGTCGATCATGACGTTGCCGACGAAAAAGACCCGCTTCGGATCGGTTCCCTCTTTTTTGAGGTTCTCGATCCCGCTCGGCTCGCTGACGAACAACCAGTCGCTGATCGCGTCGGTCAGGAGGCGGTTGATCTCCTCGGGCATCGTTCGGTCGAAGCTCCGTAACCCGGCCTCGACGTGCGCGACCGGAACGCCGAGTTTGACCGCGGTCATCGCGCAGGCGATCGTCGAGTTCACGTCCCCGACCACAATAACCGCGTCCGGCTTCTGTTCGAGCACGACCGGCTCGAACCGTTTCATCACCTCGGCCGTCTGGACCGCGTGGGAACCCGACCCCACTTCCAGATCGATGTTCGGTTTCGGAATCTGTAGTTGCTCGAAGAACAACTTCGACATCTTCTCGTCGTAGTGCTGGCCGGTGTGAACCAGTTGGGCGGTCACCCCCGGTCGGCGCGCGATCTCCCACATAATGGGGGCGATCTTCATGAAGTTCGGTCTGGCACCCGCGATAACGGACAGCTTCATCGAGTGGATCCCTTTTTGGCGGCCAGAGTGTTGCCCAGGTGGTGTTCGATTTCACTCAGCCGGGCGTCCCACCCCTCGGTTCGAACCCGTTCGCTGATTTCCGCACGAGGGCCGGGGGTCTTCAGGGCGTCGTCGACTTGCTGGATGAATTCCGCGTGCGTGTCTCCGATCCGGCAGGTGCCGAGGATCGCGACCTCCGGGATGTTGGTGGCTACCACTTGGAGCCCGGCGGCGAGGTACTCACGCACTTTTAAGGGGTTGGCGTTGAGGGTCAGTTCGTTGATCCGGAAGGGGTTCAGTGCGACGTCGAACCCTTTACAGTAGGCCGGTAGTTGCTCGTAGGGCTTGCGCCCGAGGAGGTGAACGTTCGGCAAACTCGCGAGCGCGGAAACGTCGGTCGTCGCTTTACCAAGAACGACCATCGATCCGGTCGGGTAGCGCTTGGCGACCTCGGCCATGAGCTCCACGTCTACCCAGTCGGCGATGAGGCCGAAGAAGCCGATGATCGGCTTCGGGAGCGAAGCGATTTCGGGCGGGACCACGGTGGCCGGGTCGAGGGCTTTCCGGAAGTGATTGAAGTCGACCCCGTGGCGCACGACCACTGTGTTTCGGTTGTGCGGGCTCTTGGTCTCGTACAACTTGTCCGCCGACACCACGACCAGATCCGCTTTTTTGAGGAGCTGGGTCTCCAGATCCAAAATCGCGCTGCCGGCGACACCCGAGAACGCGCTGTACTCGTCGACGCACTGGTAAATGAGAGTCTTCTCTCCGAACGCGCCGGCTAGTACGGCCGCGGCTGGATTAAAAACCCAGTTGATCGGGTTCGAGAACCGCAGCTTTCGCATTGCGGACCGGACCTGTTGCCGCAACCAAATGCGATTGAGTACCCGCGCCGCCCGGAGCCCGTAAGCGGGAACGGCGAGCGGGTTCAGAACGAAAATGTTCTTCTCAACCTCGCGGAGCGGTTCCCGGGCCGCTTGCAGTTTCTTCCACAGTCGCCCGACGTCGGCTTTGTTTAGCCCAGGGGTTCTATAGCCGATCGAGTTGACCCACAGAACCCGATTGTCCCGGGCGAGCAGACGCATGAGGTGCGTTTTGGACAGCGGGTCGCCGGTCCAGTCGTGACTGAAACAGAGAATGTCGCGGTTGTGGAGGGGGTGCTCGAGTGTGTGAGATGAGCCGGACGGGCGACTGACAGCTAAGGTTGGCATAGTTGGTTCCGGGAGAATCTCGGCGCGGGTTGGGCACGGGGACGGTTGGCAGTTCCGTCAATGGCCCCGTCCGGTCACTATCACATTACGTTGCGCGTCCGCGCTTACTTGCATCGCCGCGATCCGTCTCGGACGAAATGTACGTTCTTGGGGCCGGCCCGTTTAGTGCGGGCGAGGAGCTAGCGGGCGCGACCTCGTTTCGCGCCCGCCGATAAATTGGCCCTACTAGGCACCGGCGGGGGACAGCACCCGGTCCCCCGTCGTCGCTTGGTCCGCTCGGATCGGACGGACGTCCGGTTCTAGCGCCTCTTCGAGAACCGGCCTTCATGTGTACCGGGATCGGGAGGCCGAGGAGCGTCAGTAGTGTGGGGGCAATGTCAAGGGTGCTGCACGCCCCGATCGTCGCACCGGTCCGGACTCCGGGGCCGGACATAACGATCATACCGGCCTGATCGTGGTAGCCCTGTTTGGGGGTCGCGTCCTTTTCGGCGCACAGGTCGCGCATCTTGGTCGTGCGCTCGGTCGTGGGGAACACACAGTCGGCGTCCCAATCGATCGGACGGGGGAGCTTCTGGAGCGCGTTAACGCAAATCGTGTTCCCGACCTCCTGGCACGAGAAGAGCGGCTGGTCGGGCGTTTTGTAGTAGGCGGCTTGGAATCCTTGCACCGTTCGCCGTTGCACTTCCGGGTCATCGAACTGGATGTTCCACTGTGGGGCCATGACCGAATACGGGTTGCACTTCCCGGCCACGCCGACCAGTTCGAGCACGCGCCCGATGTCCTGAATGCGGACGACGGACCGGCCGCCGCGGTACTCTTCAACGACGTAAGGCTGTTGCCCGAGGCCGGACGCGACGACCAGAACG
Organism: Gemmata massiliana; assembly: GCA_000531095.1. GTDB lineage: Bacteria > Planctomycetota > Planctomycetia > Gemmatales > Gemmataceae > Gemmata > Gemmata massiliana. Next base: position 364,705 of record HG799469.1, read on the forward strand.
GTGTCCTGGTCCACGAACTTCTGCACCCGACGGATCAGTTGGTCGGCCGTTCGGTAGCCGTACTGGATCGAGCCACCGAACTGCTTCAGTTCCGTAGCGTCGGGCTTTTCCAGGAATGGGGTCGGGTCGGTCGAGCGCCAGAACCGGTGCTGGTAGTGCGCAACGTGGTTCGAGTGAAACGTGGAAAAGTCCGGGCGGTGCTTTTTCCACAGTGCCTCAAAAAAGTCGAGATTAATGAGCGGTTGATAGCTCACCTTCTCCCAGTCTTTGGCCAACCGGAGCGTGCGGCGCGCGAAGTACCGGGCGACCGAGGCCAGGGTCGTGACCTTCAGCCCGAGCTTGCGGAGCTGGGCGAGCATCCCGAGCTTGCTCGTTTTCACCCCGTCGGCGAGCGGCGTGTGGGCCCGCGTGTACTTCAGGTTCATGTCCTGAATCGGCTGCAGTTCGGCTGGGAACGTCTCGGCGCTCGGCGAGAACGTGCCGGGCACCCAGAACCCCTTGACATCTTTCCGCGGGGGCCAAGACATGATGGACCCGAACAGGCCGAGCGACTTGCCGGCGTCGGCCACGAGATCCCAGATTTTCGGCCCCCGGACGGTTTCGGGCGGTTGCTCGAGGAACTTGACCCCGTGCTCTTCCGGGGGGCGCCCGGTGTACACGGTCATCCACGAGATCCACGGGTCGAGATCGGGTGGCACTTCGGGAGCGATCGGGGTGCCCCGCGCGCCGCGGCGCACGAGATCCGCGAGGGCGGGCATGGTCCCGTTTTGAAGGAACGGGTCCACGAAGCGCCAGGTGATTTCGTTCAGCTCGATCAGAACAACTTTTCGTGTCGGCCGGGCGATCATGGGGAGCCTCCCTAGAAAAAAGCGAGCGACTCGTGGGGGCGAGGTCCGGCTATTGAACCGGACTCGGGCCGGCCACCTGAGGTATATGGCGCGATCGGGACCGATCGAGTGTCTTAATCAGAAATTCGGCAAGATCGGCGGCCGTTTCGTGACTGTCGCGCGGCCCCTCAACCGGTTTCGGGGGCGGCGCGACGAGGGCGCCGGCGATTGCGGTGGCCAGCTGCACCGGATCAGTTGGCGGCACGAGCCGACTCGCACCGAGGTGAGCGATCGCGGGGATCCCACCGACGTTCGTGGCCACAAACGGCGTACCGCACGCAGCCGCTTCAAGGAGCACGTTGGGCGTACCCTCGGACCGGCTCGGGAGCACGAACAGGTCGGCCGCCCGGAACCAGTCCGGGAGCTCCGCGTGCGGGCGCCCGCCGTGAAACCGGACCTGGTTCGCCAAGCCGGAGGCAGCGGCCTGTTCAACCAACGGCCCCCGAAGATTGCCCTCGCCGATAATGTGCAACTCCCAAGGAGCGATTTCCGCCGGGAGTTGCGCGAGCGCCGTTAGCAGTACGTCCAAACCCTTGACCGCAACGAGATTGCCTACGAACAGTAGGTGTCGCACGCCGGGGCACAGGCCCAGTTTGGTTTGTGCGGCACACCGGTCGCCGGGGCTAAACTTGGCCCGGTCGACCCCGTTGGTGATGACTGTGACTCGGCCCGGGTCGGCTCCGAGTTGGATCGCGCGTGTCGCAAGGTCTTGTGACACGGCAACGACCCCGTGCGCCCGATTCAGGGCTTCGACGGTTCCTCGGTCTCGGCCACGGAAGTCGTCGACCAGTCGAACGTCCGAGCCGTGTATTTTGAGGACGACGGGTAACCCGAACCGGCGCGCCAACCGGACCGCGGCCCATCCGTCCGGGTACACCCACGGGGTGAACACGATGTCCGGCTGGAACTCCTCAACAACTTTCCGGAATACGGACCGCACCGACCACAGGAAGAAGTGCCCGTAACAGGATCGCAGGGCTTTGGGCGTGTACCAATAACGCGGATGGTCGACGGTCAGGTCGTCGAAAATCATCTGCCGATTGCCCGGGAGTCGGGCCGCTCCCGCGCGACGGGCGTTTCGCTCATCGGTCCAGAGAACGGGCGCAATAACGCGCACGGAGTGCTGTTCCGCGAGCAGTCGCAGTGGGTGCCGGTTGAACGTCGCCCGGTTCGGCTGGTACGGGTTCGGGTACAGGTTCGTTAGAGCGAGTATTCGCATCACCGGGGCTCTCTTGAGGCAGCAATGAGGGACCGGTATCGTGTTTCGTATTCGGTTGCCATCCGGACGAGCGAGTATCGTTCGTGAACGACCTGATTCCCCGCGCGTCCCAACCGTATCCGCGTGTCAGAATCATTTAGGACACGTAACAGCGATTTCACAAGCGCCCCTTCGTCTCCGGAGGGGAATAACAGCCCATTGACGTCGTGAGTGACGATGGTCGGAATGCCCCCGACTGCGGAACAAACGGTTGGCAGGCCCGCGAGCCACGCCTCTAACAAGGATACCGGAAAGCCCTCGGATCGACTCGTAAGAGCAAACACGTCCATTGCTCTCAGGTAGTGCTCCGGAGACGCTTGGTATCCCGCAAAGTGAACACGGTCCGCGATTACGAGTTCACCGGCAAGTTTTTGCAGTTTGGCCCGCTGGTCACCGTCGCCAACCAAAAGCGCATGCACGTTTGGTACCGTTTGGCGGAGCTCCGCGACCGCGCGGAGGAGCAGATCTTGGCACTTGACTTCTGCCATGCGCCCGACGGTCCCAATTACAAGAGCGCCTTCTGGGATCCCCTGTGCGGCGCGTACAGACGCAGGGGACAGCTCGTTCGGTGTAGGGCCCGTTGGAATGCCGTTCGGGACGACTTCGACTTTCGCACGCGGAACCGTGCGCCACTTGGTAACGGCGCCGGCAATCTCTTCCGATACGCAGCAGAACCTTTCAACTAATCGGGCGGTTTGTAGTAGAAACAGGCGTATTTTTAGATTCTTCCACCAGCCCGTGTACCGGGCAAATTCGTTACCGTGCTCGGTATGAAGAACAGGGGCAATGCCAAGTCCGCGAGCCGCTTGTCCCAAATACCACGCGGCGCCAATTTGGTGTGTGTGAACGACGTCCGGTTTGAGTTCTGTGAGGGCACGGGCGGCCCGTTGAACGAACTCCGGGTGGCGCCCGGTTGGTTTGCCGAGGCTGAGTACCGTTGCCCCCTCTTTTTCTGCTTCAACAGCGAGCGTGCCCGGGCGCTCTACGCACACCACACTGACCCGGTGCCCGCCAGCGCGGGCGGAACGAATCAGACTAATCACGATCCGTTCCAGACCGCCGACGTCGAGTGAGAGGACGGCGTGCGTGATGTGAAGCGGAGGGGACACTTTTGATATCCTTCGGGCTCGTATGCTTCGGTGCGTTGTTAGGTTGTGTGGGGCACGAGGTGCGCGGCCGGAGATCGCAGTGACTTCACTTTTGCATATTTACGATGCCGACGAGGGGTGCATCTGGAGTTTCATGAGTGCGGTTGTGGGGCGCCTTTTTCTGTTGAAGTTGTTGTTTCAGTTTGAGGAACGGCTTCTCGATAAATCTAAAAGATATCCAGGCCGCTATAATTGGCAGCGCGAGATTCTGTGGAAATGTGGTCCACCAGTAGGTTTGATTAGGGTTCAGAAAAAGTTGCTGCCAAAGGTACAGGCTGTACGAGCCGACCCCGATTGCTGCTATCCAAGGGTGCTCGAGGAGCTTGGGGGCTCGTCTTGCAGCGGTCCAAACGAGGATCGCGATCGTTACTGCTGTGATGCTCGGGGTTACACCGACGGCGAATTTCCCAGACACGGTTCCAAGTGCTAGCCCGCCTATCAGTGAAATTAATGCGAACGCCCAGTATCGAGAGATTCGATCCAATTTCGCGCAAGCGGCTTCATCTCGGGAAAGAATCGCGAGCAGGCTCCCGGCAGCGATTGTGTCAAAGCGAGTAAATGTCCAAAGATCTGTCATCGGGGATAATTCGGGGCGAAAGAGTAATACCCCCCACCGTATTACTGGCTGGACGAATAGCGTGGCAAGGAGGATTCGGGCACCTGATTTATAGGCAACGAAAGCAAACACCGGGGGCCAGAGTAGGTAAAAATGTTCCTCAATAGACAGGCTCCACAGATGCCCGAGTTCCCACGCTGGTTTCGAGTGAAAATTCATCGTGTAAGTAACCGCTGCGAACCAGTCGCGACTTGAAATGTCAACGAAGTTATTAAGCTGTAGTGCGGCCACGGCTGCAAGGAAACAGGCAAAAGCTGGCGCGAGCCGAAAAATTCGGCGGACGTAGAACGCGCCCAAATGGACCCGATTGGATCGCTCAATCTCGCGACACAGTAGAGTTGTAATTAAGAAGCCACTTAAGACGAAGAATATATCTACCCCAAGTGTGCCGAACGGAGCGAGCACACGGGTAAAGGGGCCTATTTCAGGGAAGCCGTGTGTTCGCCGAGCGTGACTGATAATTACAAAAAAGATCGCTAAGGCCCGCAGGCCGTCCAGAGCGGGTATGCGGCCAGATGTAAGCCAAGTTGCGGGGCGATTGGACAAGGTGTCCTCGGTGTGCTTGGTGTTGGGGTGTTAGATAATTATTTAAAATACAGAGCAACAGGGGGGCCGAAACCACATTTCTCGAAAACGCGTTGGGCCGCGTGATTCTTTTTTTCTGTATCGATGTAAAAAAGATATTGGCCTTTGCGTTTATACTCATTTAGTGCGAGTTGGAGGGCTTTGGATGCGAAGCCCTTGCCTCGTGATTTTGGGCTGGTCCAGATGGGGCCGACTACGACAGCATTGGGCTCAATTTTGTAGTGTTTGCACTGCCCAGTATAACACCACCCAGCGGTTTCGACTCGGTTGTAGCGTGTGATTAGGTACAGCGATCGGCGGCCTGACAGTAACTTGGCAGCTGCTTTTATAGCTCCCGCGGTTCCGCAGTAACTTGCTACTGTGCGAAAGTTTCTTGCTACATGAATTGGTGATGTTAGGAGTGTGAAATTCGATTCGGGGTCTAATTGGGTTTCAGATGGATCTTTGCTCTCTAAGCGATAGACCATCTGGAAGCTGATATGGTCGGGTATGTTTAGGGATACGATCATGCTTTTTCCGTTTGCATTGAAATAGGAGAGGGGTGTCGATGGTCCAAAGTCCATGTTACTCGGTGTGGGTTAAAGTCAAATTTCCGTTTAAATCTTCGGAGCGTTTCTGAGGCGCCGTAATACATTCCGTAACTGTAGTATCTGACTTGTGTATGGTGCTCGTAAAGGTGCTTGGCGATTCCGATGAATAATAGTGGAACGGCTCCGAGAGAAAGATGGTCTGCGTGACCCAATACTTGCTCAATTCCGCAATACTCGCCGGCGATTAAGCAGCCGCCATACCCGATCATTTTTCCTTTTAGAAAAACTCCAAAATAGGGGTAATCGTGAGTCGGAGAATTGGAAGGCGGATTGGTGCTGGGGATGACGGCGCCTTGCCGGTAGGCGTCGGGCATAAGTCGCCCCTGCCGCATGTCGGTTGAGGTCCATACTTCTGCAATATCTGGCAAGTAATCATTATAATTGATTTTTCGAACCTCGCAGCCCTCTCGCATTGCTTTTTTATAGTTCCGCCGAGCGGAGCCATCGATTCGCATGTAGTATTCGTCAAAAGTCTTTGGAAGTTGGCTAAGGGCGACTCCGTGAACGACCTCTTGGAGGAAGAGGTGGCGTAAGTGTCGGCGTCTTGCGTTTCGATAGTGATCGAGAACCATCTGCTCAAAAAACGAGTCGTTGCCCGTAGTAGCCGATCGCATCAAATTAATAGTGACCCGGGGGAGATTCCAAAACTCGCGAGCCGTACCCCAGAACCGATTGAGCCACATAGCTGAGATTCCGTGTTGTTTTGTGCGTGGTGGAGGCTTTGGACGATTGCGACGTCACCGTATTATTTTATCTAAGGGGTTTGTTTTGTCACGAGTGCGGGCGGTTGATTTGATATCGATGCTCGCCCCGTAAGGCGGGTTAGCCAGTACCTGTTGAGTACAACTGTGTAGCTGATGCCAAAAAACGCTGTGTACATAATTGAGTAGCCAACAAGGCCGCCCCATGATGTGACCGGGTGGCTTGTGATCGCAACCTGAACAGTGACCAATGGGGGAATGGCGCACAGTAATGAAGGGGCAATCGCCCAGATTAGGTATCGCCGTACCGAGAGCCCGGTAATACGGCATCCATGAATCAGCGGTGCGATGCCACGAAAGATGAACGCCGGGACAGATAGGGATACGCCGGCTCCGATTAGTCCGAGAATGGGAAGAAGACAAGCCATTAAGACGCAAGTGGTAATGGTTTCTAGCAAAGCAAACGCCGCGAGCGAACGATGACGGGCTGTCGCAAGAATGATACCATTGGTTACGTACTGTGTGCATGGTAGCGATTCTCCCAACAAAAGAATTGTTAAGAGTGCAGCCGCGGAGGAAAATGACGGCCCAACCCAGAGGGTGATCAGAGGGGCGCCAAGAATAAATAAGTACGCGATCAGAAAGGTGCTAAGTGCCGCCGCGTGTCTGCCACCGACGAGGAATAATTGGCGCTGCCGCGCGGTTTGGTCAGTAGCGTGCAGTGCTGTCGCGTGGGGGGTCAGTGCGCCAGTTGCGGCATTCATTGCGGCTACGACCGCAGCCAGGAGGCGTGCCGCGATCGCGTAAATTGGTACGATCGCTAGTCCGAGAAACGAGCCGAGTAGAATTGGTCCAAGTTGTGTTCTTGACAGTCTTGCGAATGTTCCGATGATGTTCCAGCTCCCGTATCCGAGTAGCTCTCGGAAACTAGAGCGACTTAAGTGGTGGATGCTGATGCTGAGATTCGGATCTGCCCGGAATGTCAAGAGGGCCTTGCAAAGCGTACTTCCCGTCCAAAGTACCAGTGTAACAGCCCCCAAAGTGGTAATGTCGCTCCCTGAGCGAACTAGTGCAAAAGTTAGAGCCGTTCGGGCGAGTAAAAATGGGATGTCGATCGCGTTCAACCAGTCGAACCGTTGGTATCCCCACAAGGCCGCATCAAAGGCGGTTCCCACCAGAACGACCGCAACGTTGACCGCCATAAGGCGGTAGGTGAGGCTAACGCGGTTGTATTCTCCTTCAGGGATTGCATAAAATTGAAAAAATAGCGGCTCGCAAAGGAATAGTGAGAGCAAAACGCCGATGCCTGTGCAAAATAAGAAGGTGGCCCCAACAGCTAGTATTTGATTCACACCTCTTTGATCGCCTCGCGCGTGGTACAGGGAGATGTGGCGACCAATTGAGCCGCGGACCCCCATTTCTAACATGCTCAGATACACGGTGAGTGAGCCTAGAATTAACCAAACGCCATACATCTCGCTTCCCAGCTTGGCCACCAAGAAGGGGAGGGCAAGAAAGCCCGTGGCGATCTCTGCCACCAGACCGGCGCTGCTCCAAATTATGTTGCGCTTTATGATCCGTTTGTCGCTCACTCGCGGTTGCCTCTGCGCTGGATATTGCCGATGATGCGTTTGGTATAATTGAAGGGATTTGTTGATTATTTGGTTCAATTGATCACGTCTGGTCAGCGTTCTTATATGCCTGCAATTCCTAATCCTTGTGTGATCATTTTGATGAACATAAGGCCGAAAATGCCAAGTAAAGCAATCCGTCCAAACCACCTGCTGCTCACGCAATGGCGCTCAGCTAGTGTCGGGGCTGCTTGATCGAGTATGATCGAAGCGAGACCCAGAATTAGGTAGGTTGGGATCACGAAGTTTCGCGTCAGCGAGTAGCAACCGGCTGCGTAACCCACGACCGCAGCAAAGGTAAAGTGTCGCGACTGTATGGCCCAAGTGGGTGCTAAAACTCCTCGACCAATTTGGTCGAGCAGGCGGGCGCTGATGTAAAATGTAGCCAAGAACGTGCCGCCACCGAAAACGCCGAATTCGACATAAGCCTGAACAAATGAGTTGTGAGCAACGTGTCCTGTCTCTGCAAGGAACCACCCCATTCCAAGACCTGTTGGAATGAGTAGTGGTTGGGCAAAAATGGTCGTCATTCCTTCGGCCCAGAACATCAGTCTCTGGTGCGCTGTGCCCCCACCCGAGATGTCGCCTTGTCGCCCCCCGATTGCGGCAAGAATAAGTATTGCCCCGGTAGCTGCCAAGGGCAGAGATCTGGGGCCGCCGTAGCGAGAGTATAAATAGGCGGTGCCACCGGTCAGGATCCCTAGCAATCCGCCCTTAGAGTAAGTATCCAGAAGTGCGTAAACGAACAAAGGGATTGGGAGTGCCCACACGGCTAATCCAATCGGCCCGTTTCGATTCGTCGTCAAACAATAGATACAGCAGAGAATACCTAAGCCTAGGATAAGACAAAGATCATTGGGGTCGTTGAAAACTCCACCACTCACCAAGCGAGGAAATTCGTATCGCTCGCCGGAGGCCGGATCGATTGCGCCCTGCATACATGGCACGATGCTTGGAAAATGGGCGATCCCATAGTGCTGAGCGAGAGCGATTGCGGTTAGCATGCCAATTAGTGCAACTAGAACGCCGACAAATGTGCGGAACCGTTCAGGGGTGTCAACAACGGCGATCAGCAGAAAATAATACAGAACGACTTTTGCGAATTCTGGACCGAACTCGAAGAACGCCTCGCCGATGCGCCCGTGCGCGACAAAAGAAATGATAGTTGATGCGAAAAACAACAGCACGCAAACCGCCACCGGGCGCTGTCGGAGAGAATCGAGCGTCAGTAACCGCATGAGTTGCGGGAGCGACAGCATCACACACGGGACGATAACGAGCAGGTACAGTCGTAGCCCCGCGAGTTCCGGGAACAAATCATCCGGGCGCAACAGCAGGACCGCGTTCAGGAGCAAAAACAGGACGAAATTCATTGCGCCCCGCCGCACGAGGAGATGTCGCTTTCCGCGAGTGAACTTTCACGCGCGCTGGTAACCGGATCGCCACGGAGAAGAGTTTCGATCTCAGCGGGGGGGGGCGTCTCGCACTCTGCCAAAGGGTTCGGGAGCCACACGGCCCGGCGCACCCGAGCGTAAGAGAGCCCGCAGAGGTACACGACGGTCCCGAGCATGATGCGGAGGTCGAGCCCGAAGTTCCCATTCTCGACGTAATAGCGATCGAGAACGAGTTTGGTTTGAACGGACTCCAGGGACGAGTCCGCCGGTAGCTGAATTTGTGCCAACCCTGTTACGCCCGGGCGGACGCGGTGTCGTTCCGGGTACCCCTCGATTTCCGCGGACAGGGGCACGACGAATTCCGGGCGCTCCGGGCGCGGCCCTACGAGGCTCATATCACCTCGAATCACGTTCCAGAGTTGTGGAAGTTCGTCGAGGTGCAGTTTGCGGAGTACCCGCCCGACGGGTGTCACACGGGCGTCGCCTTTGCTCGCCCACTGCACTCCCGTTTTTGCCTCGCAATTATTTGCCATCGTCCGGATTTTGTAGATCCGGTAGAGCTCGCTGCCTCGCCCCACACGAACTTGGGAGTAAAAACCGGGACCGGGGGAAGTCAGCCGAACGATCGCCCAGAGAACCAAAATTACCGGAAAGACGAACGGAACGAGTGCGCAACCGAATGCGACGTCGCACGCGCGCTTCGTCCGGCTTTCGGAAACGGAACCCAGAGGAACGGCGCGAGTAAGGATTGACGGCGCTCCAGGGGGGCACTGGTGACTTTGGGCGACCATATCGTTCGATCCAATTGACGGGAGGATGAGCGATTAAAAGTACAGGGGCGGGCTCGCCGTCACTCGGACGGGGCGAGCGCCTGATTGAAGTCGGGTATGGCCCGTTGAAGGAACTTGTGGCACGAACTCACGTTCTCCTCACGTGATCCGGCGACGAACTGCCGAATCACGTACATTTTGTACAGGGCGGGCGCACGAGCGAGTGATAATCGGGGGTTATTCGGGGCCTGCCACGTGTGCCCGTCGCGCGACCAGGTCCAGTAGATCTCGAGTTGAGAGGGGACGATCCCCGGCTTCCCGAACCGGGCTACCCGAAACGTTCCCGTTGTTCCATCGTCCCATTTCATTTCCTGTGTCGCCGCGTCGGCTAATTGCCGGTAACCCGCGCCGGCGTAGCACACGTCCGGGGTGTGCACACTGATTGGTCCGCCGCGCCCACAGACCAAGAGAACCGATACCTCTTCTCGCGTTTGCGAGTTCTTATACACACGAAACGCCCACCCTCTGATCCCGGCCCGGGCCATATCGTTGGCTTCAAGCGGAACATCGGTGCCGTTCCAGTCCCCCACATTAGGGGGCACCTGGGGCAGGCGCTCGATCGCGCGCTCGAGATGCGGGGAGGTGCCCCATCGGTCCGTTTGGATCCCGTGGACTGCACCGGCCGCGCCCAAAATCACGGCGCACAATAATAACGGTCCGATCGTGAGTCGCACGGTCATTCCCTTTCAGTGGTAACCGGGCTCGCGGAAATGGCCGGTGCTGGGGTGTGCTCAACCGGGTCGACGGTGCCGTACCCGTGCGTGTACGCGTGAGCCGCGTGGCGCACGCCGTTTGCTATCACCCCGGTTACTTTAGCCCGGACGGCTTGGAGGCGAGTTACGGCTTCGTCCACGAGCGCGACTTGGCTGACGCCCATCAAAACGGAAACGACCACCCCGTCCGCCTCACGTGCGAGCAGCAACGTATCGGACACTAAGAGTAGCGGTGAGGTGTCCACAACCACGAAATCAAACTCGGCTTTGAGTTGGTCCTTGGTCTCGCGCCAGCGGTCGCCGACGAGCGCGTGGCGCGTGGCCAGGGTCCACTGGCCGGCGGTGAGGGCCGAAAGGCCAGGAATTCCGGTCGGGCGAACGGCCTCCAGGACACTGGTGCTTCCCCGGAGGATCTCACAAAGGCCCGGTGCCAGCGGGGCATCGAACACGCGGTGCGCGGTCGGGGACCGGAGGTCCCCGTCGACGAGCAATGTGCGGAACCCGGCTCGGGCCAAGCTGATCGCCAGATGCCCCGTCAAAGAGGTCTTCCCTTCGCCCGAAACGGCGCTCGTGACTACCAGAACACGCAAGTCGGGTTCGTCGGTGCCGTGTACCAGCATCGTGCGCGTGGCGTCGATGGCCTCGACGAGCGAGGGGGGCGGTGCGCCCGGTTTTCCCGATTCTTGGCCGGCGGCAGGTACCGTGCCGAGCAAGCGCACGCCGAGGGCTTTCGTGACGTCGTCGGTGTCGGTGACGCGCCGCGCCCGGGTCTCCAAGCCGATGGTACCCGCGAACCCGATCCCGAAAACGGCGAGGGCCGCGAGTACGGTGTACTTCAGCCTCCGGTTCCCCTCGATCCCGGTGACGATGAACGGCTCTTCCGAGCAGGTCACTCGCGACGGGGCGCCGAGTTCCACTTTCAGACGTTCGATCGTTTCTCCGAGAGATTGGTTTAGCTTCTCTGTTTGCCCGATCGAAAATTGGATCGTGCTTAATTCAATTTTGTAATCGTTTGTTTGGGATATTTTTCTTAGTATGTTGTCGTGTTTTTCTTTGGCGAGGGCGAACCGCTTCTCCAATATTCTGATCTGTTTTCGGGTTTCGGCGCGGCGCAGGATCTCTTGCTGGGCGTGTTTCTTTTGAACCTCTCTCGCCAGCGTAGTCCCCAGTTCGTCGCGGTGCTTGTCCCGCCTCAATTCTGCGGCTTTTAGGTCGTCTTCGGCTTTGATAACTGTGGGGGGGCGCTCGCCTTCTTGGTACCGTTCTTTGACCTTGTTCAATCGCTCCTTCGCTGAGGCTGCGGCCTCAGCAAGCTGCTTGAGTTGGGCGTCTTGGCGTATTTCGGCATCGATTTGGGCGCGCAACTCGGCCGGGGAAAGGGGCGGAACGATTTCGACGACCCCGAGATCCCACGGCAGCGTCAACGCGGCCCCTTCTTCGTCCAACGAATTGATCCCGATTTTCGGGGTTGGCTTCGCCAATTCGAGGTTTTCTCGGGCGTTTTGCAGGTCCCGTTGAGCGAGGCGGAGTTCGTCACGAAGGAACGAGTCGAAGGTCATCAGCGTGGCTTCGTCTTTTGTTCCCAGTGCGGCAGCGATCGTGTCAATTTGCTTGTGGAATTTCTCTAGTTCCGAGCGGTACCCCCGTTTCGTTTCTTCCAGTTTTTGTAAGCGGCTCCATTTGGCCCCGTTGTCACGCAGGTCGACATCGGCGAGGTACGCCGTCTTCAGGTGCTCCAGAATGATTTTCGACTCTGTGGCGTCGTCCCCTTCGAGGGACACGCGCATGTACTCGCTGTTGGCCGGTGCGTCGATCTTGATCGCGTGGTCCAGCCACGCGACCGGGTTGGGGCTCTTTCTGACGATCGCCAGGTTCTCGACGGCGGGAACCTTGATCACATTGTTCAGGGTCCGCTGTCGCTTGATCGTAGCAATCTGGGACGCCCGGTACGAAACAAAGTTCGCCTGTCCGTCCGCTTGTCCGAGGACCGAAGGGGCCTGGGCCGAGACGTGAAACACGGTGGCTGCGGTCGCCTTCGGGAGCGGGAGAAAGAGCCAAACCGCGGCCCCCGTACCGGCCGCGAGCAGCGCGACCCCGAGTAACGTGAAGGGGCGCCGCTTCACGGCGTTGAGGATCGCCCGGCCGGTCAAGCCGCTGGCTCGCTTTTCGGGGGGGGGCTGCCCGTTGCTATTTATTGGGGTCATGGGTTAATCCACTTTCGAGATCGCTTGGTGCTCGCACCCGGGTGCGGGGGTCTGATCGCGTTACGCAACGGCTTCGTTCGGCACGTGAAGAATCGCGCGCTTTAGAACGAACAACTCGCCCAAGAGCAGCAACAGCGCGAGCGGCATCATCAGCCACCCGGCCAGGTCGTGAAACACCACACGTGCCCATTCGCCGCGTTGCAACTCGAACAAGACGCCCGTGAGACTGATCCGAACGACGTTCGCGGCAATCGCAATGGGGACGGCGCTTGCTACTATGAGTATTCGTTCAAACGTTCTTCGTTCGGCGAGGATAGCCACCCCGGTCGAGAGCGCGAAAAACGTCATCAGCATGCTCAGGCCGTTGCACGCTTCAACCACCCCGAGCCGGCTATCGGTCAGGATGATGATGTTGCCTTCGGACACGGCCGGGACGCTGAGCGTCTGGAGGACGTAGGTGCTGGCGTGCGTGGCCGCGCGCTGGAGCGTTCCCCCTAGCATCATTTGGATTTGGTAGGGGAGGGGGATCATAAATGCCAGGAACAGGATCGCGGGGCCGGCCCAAATCAGTGCCCGGCGCCCCCCCGCGGCTCCCGTGAGGCCGGCCAGAACAACGAGGAACGAGCCCGCGTCGAGCCACGATTGGTAGAACGCGTAGCCCGCGAACCGCAGGCCCACGCCGAGAAGAACTAACGCGCTCCCCCACCACCGGGAACGGAAGTCGGTAGACGACAGCAGTTCTCTGCGCCTCCAGAGCAGAAAACCCGCGAACACGGGAACCAGAAAACCGTGGGAGTACTGTGGGTCCGTGGCCCACCGTTCGCCAATGGCTTCGAGCGTGTCCCAGTATGCCCAACCCAACAGGGCAAACGAGACAACAGCCGATAGCAGAAGCGATCGCTGGGCGGGGTTAGAAAACATGAAAACGAGCCTGCCAAGTTTAATTGTGGGCCGGACTAAGCCGCGTTGTTGCTGCAGGTGTTGCCTGGTCTTTTTTGAGTGATTGCAGTTGCGGTTGTTGGTATTGTGGCGACTGCCAAAATTGCTGAGCTTCTTGTGGCAGTCGTGTTTTAGTCCGGCATTAATTGTACCGTTGCGCCGGATTGCTGTAAGTCTAGGTTTCTATAGTGTTTTCGTTGTCGCAAGCAGTCTGGCTGTAATGTTTTGATTGTTCGTTGCAATTTGCCAAGTAATGGTTCCGAATAAAAAGAAAAAAGTTGTGTGGAGGATGTGTCGTTAGGCGTGCAAACTATTGGGAGAATGGTGTTTCAGAACAGTCGAGGGGTAAGGTGTCGCAAGAAATGAGGGTGCTGTGGTGTGTATGGAGCGTCATGGTGGTTTCCCAAGTTGTTTGAGTGGAATGCAACTTGAAATGAAGTCTCATCCCGCACCGGGCGTCATGGGACATGTAATTTAGTGGCCACTAAATTGGCGTACAACCCCAAAAAACTGTCGGCGCGGAAAAACGAGATCGCTTTGCTGTTTCTTTGTGGCCTCAACTTTGGAACAGCGTATTTTGAGGTGCAGATCGGTGATGCTTTAACCACCGAATTGACATGTCCACGGAACCAATTGCCGACACTGAATTGCCCGGTGGTGCCACGATTGTCGCTGACCGCCATCGGTTTGATGGGTAATCACTCCAGTGGGGTGCCCTGACACGCGATGCTTGAGGTGACGCACTTGGTACGGATGTTTCGGTGCATGAGAACGGTTTGATGCCCCGCAGGAACGCAGTGCTACTCAGCTGAGGGCGTAGTTGTAAGTTGTTGGGTATGAGGAGCAAAGGAACGGCGGTGGAGTTGGAGGCGCGTCGCCTGCTGGCGGTACAGCGTGTCGCCGAGGGGTGGTCGCAGAAGGATGTGGCCGCGTTCTTGGGTGTGCACTGGGGCACCGTGGCCCAGCACTGGGGCCGCGGGGACCAGGGTCTGAAGGCCAAGCCCACACCCGGGCGCCCGGGGCTCTTGACCGGCGCCCAAGAGTGCCAGGTGCTCGGGCGGCTCGGCCGATCCCCGACCGAATACGGGTTCGATACGGACCTGCGGACCGCGCGCCGGGTTGCCGAGGTGATCCACACGCGATTCGGGGTCCGGTTCCACCCGAGCTACCTGCGCGAGTGGCTCTCGGCGCGCAACTGCTCCCCGCAGAAGCCCGCGCGCCCGGCCCGGCAACGGGACCAACCGGGGATCGACCGGTGGGTGGCCCGGGACTGGAAGCGGATTCAAAAAAGGCCCGGGACGCACGCGCCCACCTCGTCCTGATCGACGAGGCCGGGTTGTTCCTGAACTCGCGGGGGCGCCGGAGCTGGGCTCCGCGCGGGCGCACTCCGGTGATCCGCGGGGACGGGGGCGGCGCCACAAGGTGTCGGTGATCGGGGCCGTGACCGTGTCGCCCCGGACCCGGCGCCTCGGGTTGTACTTCGCCAACCGCATCGACGGGTACTTCGGGGCCGGTGAGGTGGTCGCGTTCCTCCGGAACCTCCTGCGGTCGCTCTCGGGGAAGGTGCTCGTGGTGTGGGATGGTGACTCCAATCACACACACACAAGGGTCTGGTGATACGCGCGCTCTTGCGCCGCAATACACGGGTGCACCTGGAGCGACTCCCGCCCTACGCACCCGAGTTGAACCCGGTCGAACTCGTGTGGAGTTGGTTGAAGTACGCCCAACTGTCGAACTTCGTTCCCCGAGATCCTCGACCGGCTCATCCGATTGAAGTGTAACGCCGCCTTGTTGAGAGCGCTCTGGGATGGCTCCGAACTCCCTTTCCCAGAGCCTCCAAACGGGTAGCTTTGCTTACATTCTGGACAGTAGTGATTTAGAGAGACGCATTTTGCCGTGGGTTCATAAGTATTAGACTCGTTGCAAAATAGCGGGGTCTGGCTATTCGGACGGCATAACGAATTATGAGAAGCTGGTTCGGAAGTCGTCGTTCTTTCGCGCGTTTACGGGACAAACTGCCGGCGCGTTCGACAAGCTCCTGACCGATCTGGAGCCGGTGTGGCTCGCTCGAAAGGCGAAACAATCGGCGAACCGGCCTCGGCAGCGCAAGCCCGGTGCCGGGCGCAAGGCGAAGCTCCGGTTGGCCGACCGGCTGTTGCTGACGCGGCTGTACTACCGGGCGTACATCACGCAGGAGTTCGTGGGATTCTTGTTCGGCGTGGATAAGGGAACGGTGTCGCGAAAGGTTCAGGAACTGAGCCTGTGCATGACCGGTGTGTTCCGCATCCCGGAGAACAAGGTGCGCATCGATCCGGGCGACCTCGAAGCGGTGTTCGTGGACGCGACCGAGCAACCCGTGAATCGCCCCACGCGAGGCCAACGGCGCAGTTACTCGGGGAAGAAGAAGCGTCACACGGTGAAGCATCACGTGGTCGTGACGCGGGCGCGCAAGGGACCGGGCGAGAAACAGAAGGTGCGGATCAAGGCCGTGTCGAAGGGGGCGAAGGGGCGCGTTCGCGACAAGAAGGTGTACGACCGGTCGCGGTTGCAGGTTCCCGAGGGCGTGCCGAAATCGGGCGATAGTGGGTATCAGGGGAGCCACTTACGGGTACCCCAAAAGAAGCCGAAGAAGGGGCAACTGAGTGACGAGCAGAGGCACGCGAATCGGCGGTTGGCGAAGGAGCGGATCGTGGCCGAACACGGGATCGGGAAGATGAAGATCTGGCGCATCGCCTCAGACCGGTATCGCAATCCGCTCCGGCGCCACACGGTGATGATGAAGAACGTCGCGGGCCTCCACAACCGCGTGTACGGATAACGGCCACACGACTGTATGGCCGAAGTACGCCTGGATCAGCGCCTATTGCGCAACAAGTCTATTGGCGCGGCATTTGGTTTGTGCGATGGGCTACCGGCTTTGACAAAGCCGGTGGAAGCAATGACTGTATTTTGTAGCCGATTTAAGGCAGGCAGTGGTCGTTCAGTGTGATGGCTTTGTGAGTGAGGAGGATTGAAAAAACTGTCGTCGCCTGTCAAGCGAAGGACAAACAGGAGCAGAATTCGTAGTGGCCAAACAAATCTCGAAAAAAAAAACGCGGTCAGATCGCGCATTTATAGGCGGCATGCGAGTGCTTCATGATATTTCTGCTCGGGTTGTTAGTGCCAGCTTTTTTATTGTCAATTCGTGCCGGGTATTAATTATTGTAGACCGGAGGTTAGTGCGGCATCGCCCGCCGCGCAGATTCTCGTTCCGAGTCAAGGTTCTTGGTTCGTGTGACGGTTCCGAAAAGGTGTGCGCAGCAAATGGAGTTTCGTGTAAGCGTATTTTCAACCCGTGGGACTGAATATGCTCGCGCCTGACTGGTTGCTAGACGGACACTCTCGCCGTGGCCCACTCTTGACATGTCCCCTCACCGTTCTAGGGTTCGGCACCCCCAAACGACTACCACAGCTCACCCGTTCAAGCGTCTCCTCGTGCGGCGACTCGCAATCTGCACGCCCGAGTGGATAGAACCGTATTCTGTTAGATTTTATTTTATTCTAGCAGAATTATCAAATTAAGGGATGATTGATGCCTTTCACTCGCTCGCAACAGGTGACGCGCTCTCACGACCAAAGCAAGCAACTGCAGGCGGAGCAACTGGAACAACGTGAACTGATGGCCGCTCTCGCCTATGACTTCGGCCCCCTTGGTAAGCCGGTCGCGGCAGGGGCGGTCGCGCATGCGCTTGAGCTGTACGGTGCGGCGAACGGCGCGGGGTGGACGAGCGTATCCAACGGCAGTTGGCTCATGACGGCGAGCCGAAACATTGCCGATCCGATGAACCGAGATTTCGTTTTCGGCTCAGATGCAACATTTAAAGTCGATCTCCCGAACGGTACTTACGACGTAAGCCCCACCCTGGGCGAT
The DNA here is from genome assembly GCA_000531095.1 of Gemmata massiliana. Lineage (GTDB taxonomy): Bacteria > Planctomycetota > Planctomycetia > Gemmatales > Gemmataceae > Gemmata > Gemmata massiliana. The sequence continues at coordinate 382,111 of HG799469.1, forward strand.
TCGGGGTTGGTGCGAGATAAGGTCGGGCTCTGGCTCGAAGGGAGCCAGGTCGCCACAAATCTCACGACCCAAGCCGGCGAGTTCATTCGCCCCACTTATCGTGTGACAGTTAAAGACGGCCAGCTCAATTTCCGCATTGCCGACGGCGGAGGGGCTAATGGGAATTTCGCGCTCGCGGGGTTGACAATCGCGCCGGCCGGGACAACTCCCCCCAAGACCCCAGGGGCACCGAATTCCACGAACGGGTCTGGCGCAGCGTGGCCGACAACGGCTCCTTCGCCTACCGGTTCTACTCCCAGTCTGCTCTGGACAACGCAACAGCAAGCCGTATGGAATCGGATGCGCGGGGAAAACGATCCCTGGTGGCAACTCATTCGTGACAATGCCGACCGAACGGCAACTAAGAGCCAACGATACGGGGACTACGGTCAGTGGGCCGTCTTGGCTTACCAAGTCACCGGTGATCGGACCTACGCGGCCAAAGCATGGGCGGCTATACAGCCCGTGATTACTGCTGGACCCACGAGCGCTAATCAGGTCCGTCAGTACTTCATGTCTTACGCTCAGTTCTACGACTGGCTCAAACCGGCACTGACAGAGAGCCAGAAGTCGACTTATGTCGCCGGACTGAATACCTGGGCGAAGTGGTCCTTGGCGATTAACACTCCGGTCTACAAGGGCGGGTTCCGCGTTACGGACAGCGACCAAACAATTGGTCAGTACTTCGGCTTGGCGTTCACGGACCTGGTGACCGGAAGTCACTGGCTCGATCAGGTTTCGCAGGACGCGACCGGTACCCCTGTGGGTGGCCTCGTAGCGACCGGGGTGAACATGGCCACCGCACGAAACGCAATCAGTCACTATGCCCGTCTTGCGGCAGGCGGGGAGTTTATTGAAAGTAGCAGTTACAATATCAATACACTTCAGTTGCTCCTCGAGGGGGTCTCCGGTGTTCGCACTGCCACGGGCAAAGATTATTTCCCCGAAGTGACACAATTGATTCCTCAAATTGCACGTGCGCAGATTGCTGCGCTCACGCCTGATTTGAAAGATTCTTTCTCATGGGGGGATAATGAACATCCTCACGAATTAGAACTTTCTGTACGGCGTACATCGCTTTTAGGCATGCTGGGAGGCTTGACTCAGAATGATCCAACGGTCGGGCTGTATGCGAATCAATTGGTTAAGGATCTTGTTCAGCAGTACGGCGCGCGGGGTTATCTGAGTGCTGAGCCGATGGACGCGAAATTGTTCAATTTTTACAACCCGTATGCGGCGGTCGCGGACTGGCGCACCCTCAGTGCGGGGTACTACGCTTCAGGGCGCGGAACGTCCTATTTCCGCGATGGTACGGGAGCTAATGGTGCTCTCTTCGTAAGCGACATGGGTAACCACTTTGGTGTTGATCACGAAACGACATACATGGGCGATTTTGCTCTGTATCGAAACGGTGAGTGGGCCGTCACCCGCCCTCTCGGGTACGGAGCGACGGCTGTAAGTGCGGAATCTGCAAATAGCATGATGATCGCTGGGCTCTCAACAATGGCCCAGCATTCGGCGGTAGCAAACGAGTTCGGCGCGAACGGTTCGTATTCTTACAGTGTTGGAACGACGGGTGGTGATTACTATGTTGCCCCGTACTATCAACCGCCCGCTGCGTTCCTGAAAGAATGGACCCGCAGCCTTTTCTACCTACCATCGGCTGACGGTAAGTCTTCGACGATTATTAGTTTCGACCGCGTCAATGCGAAAGATCCGCGAACTGTAGCCGGTTATGACCGTTACCGTGCGGCTGATCGTGCCAAGATCGAAGCCGCGCCCGCCCTCGCTCAGTGGACCATCCACGCTCCCGTCGCTCCGACCGTGACGAAGAACGGAGTTTCTTGGACGACCGAGGGCGGGCAGAATGTGTCGGTCAGTTCGCTGTCCACAAGTGCCCAGACGATACGCACGTATGACGAGTCGGTAATGTGGGCCGGGAACACGGATTTCACTGCGGACGAGAAAGACGGCTACCAGGTTCGCATCTCGAATCAGAACCCCGGTGAGTGGCAGACCATGCTGAACGTTGTTCAGGCGTCGACCTCTGGGACGAAACTCGTCAATTCCCTTGTCCAGAGTAAGGGCGGCGAGGCTCAAGGGGCGCTCGTGCAACGGGGCGGCCAGCCCGACGCGCTGGTCATGTTCGGTGCCCAAGCCGCAGGGCGCGTCACGACGAGTGGCTACAGCGTATCCTTTACAGCGGGAACGGCTACCAGCGATGTGTATTTGGCCGACCTCGACCCGACGAAGCAGTGGCGGGTTAGTGTTAACGGCGGTGCCGCTGTTAACCTTCAGGTCAGTGCGGCGGGCGTCGGCCACCTGGTAACGGCCGGAGTTGGGAAGCAGTCGGTGCAACTCATCGCAGTTTGATCTGTAGTGGACCCCATTGTCGAGACCAAAACCCGGCGATTCTTAGCTGCGCTCTCGCCGGCTCTTTTGACCTTCCCGCCCGGTACACTTCGACCGGGGTCTTGTACCCGAGCGACTGATGGAGCCGGGCCTCGTTGTAGAAGGCGAAGTACGCCCGCAGCCCCCGCTCCAACTCGGGCACCGACTCGTACTTCACACTTCGCCACAGGCGCTCGACGAACACGTTGTCCAGGCACCGGCCCCGCCCGTCCATGCTCACCCGAGCCCCGGCCGCCTCGACCCGCTCGACCCACGCCCCGGCCGTGAACTGCACCCCCTGGTCGGTGTTGAACACCTCTGACCTTCCCCAGGTTTGGTGGAGTCCGAAGTCGAGGAGTACCGTACGCGCTTGGCGGATCACGTCATTGACATGTGAGTTACCTTCGGGGTTGGTTTTCTCTACCCGAGGGTTCTGCGATGAACGAGTTAGTTCTTCCCGTCGATCCGCCGAGTGTGCCCACCGATCCGGTTCGCACGCGCCGTGATCCGGCGGCTACCCGGCAGAAGTGGATCGAGCGGATCGAGCGGTTCCGCTCCGCTGGGGTCACCGTCGCCCAGTTCTGTTCGGTCGAGGGCGTTTCCGTCCCGGCCTTCTATCAGTGGCGTCGAACGCTGGCGGCCGAGACCGCCACGGAGCCACTCGACGGCCCTACCGTCATCCCCGTACGGATCGCACGACCCGCGCCGGCCGTCGAGGTCGCGCTCCCCTCGGGTGCCGTGCTCCGCTTCGCGCCCGATTGCGATCCCCAACAGGTGGCGGCTTTGCTCCGGGCCGTGGGAGCAATTTCGTGCTGACGATCCCGCGCTGGTACACCTCCAACACGTCCTCCATCGCGCACACGAACCCCGCGCTGGCTTCCGGCGGGATGCACCACTGCTCCTTCAGCCACGGCTTGATCTCGTTTTTTGCAACGCTTGGCGCACCGTCTCCGGGCAGATCGAATCCACGACCTTCAATTCGACCAGCTTGTCGGCCAGCATCTCCAAGGTCCACGCCACACGCCCCGTTGGAACCTTCGAGCACGCCAGGGCGATCAGGCGCGCCTCGCCGGCCCCGTCGAGTTTACGCTCCCGGCTGGGCTTGTCCGGCTTCTTGCGGACCAGGGCCGGTTCCAACCCTTGCTCGACGAACCGCTGCCGAACCCGCTCGATGGTGGCAACGCTGACGTCCAGCGCCTCGGCGATCTGTTGGTCGGTCCAGGCTGGACCGCTGTCGGCCTGGTCGGCCTTCAAGAGGATGCGGGCGTGGATCAGTTTCTTGGCAGCCGCCTTACCCGTGGCGACCAACGTGCCCAGGGATTCACGTTCCTCGGCGGTCAGGGTGACGCGGTATTTCTTCATGGCGGACTCCTTCGGGTCCACACATCAAAATCGTACCGAGATCACCCCGCAACACAAAACAGTTGAACTACTAGTGCCGAGGCGCTGGGTGGTGGAGCGCTCGTTCGCCTGGATGGGCCGGTTCCGACGACTGGCCCGGGACTACGAGCGACTGTCCACAACCCTCGCGGGGTGGCATTGGGTCGCGTTCCTGGTCCTCCTGCTTCACCGCTGGACCCCAATTACGCACTTAGGTTCATAACAGGCTCTAGGGTATCGGTGGTCCTGTGTTTTCGTGAAGATGGTTGAACCCCTGGAGGTTCGGCCATGCCGAAGAAGTATATCGTGCGGCTCACGGATGCCGAGCGAGCGGCGCTCGCGGACGTGGTCAAGAAGCTCAAGGGCTCGTCGCAGAAGGTACGTCGCGCGCAGATCTTGCTGAAGGCCGACGCCGACGGCCCGGCTTGGACCGACGTGAAGATCGCCGAGGCCGTGGGGTGCCGCACCAAGACCGTCGAGAACATCCGCGCGCGGCTCGTGACGTGCGGATTTGAAGTCACCCTCAACGGGAAGTGTCGCGCGCACGCGCCGCGCCCCAAGGTTCTCGACGGGGAGCAAGAAGCTCCGGTGATCGCGCTACGGTTGGGGTCTCCACCCAAGGGATTCGCCAACTGGAGTCTGCGACTGTTGGCGGAGAAGGTCGTGGAACTGGAGATCGTGGAGGCGATCAGCCACGAGACGATCCGCCAGACCCTCAAAAAAGCGGACTGACGAGGCGGAAGATCGAGTACTGGGTGATCCCTCCGAAGGCCAATGGCGAGTTCGTGGGCCACATGGAGGTGGTGCTGGACACCTATGCGGCGCCCTACGATTGCCGGTACCCGGTGCTGAACATGGACGAGCAACCGATCCAGTTGCTCCGGGAGACACGGGGCCGATTCCGGCCACGAAGGATCACCCGCGCCGGATCGATTACGAGTACGAGCGGGCGGGTACGGCGAGCCTCTTTATGTTCTGCGAGCCGTTGGCCGGGTGGCGCCAGGTGCGGGTACGGGAGCACCGGACCAAGGTCGATTGGGCGGTGGAGATGGCGGACCTGTTGCGCGGCCGGTACGCGCGGGCCGAGAAGGTGATCCTCGTGTGCGACAACCTGAACACGCACACGATCGGGGCGTTCTACGAAGCGTTCGATCCAGTAACGGCGCGGTCGCTGGTGCGCCGGCTCGAGTTCCGACACACACCCAAGCACGGCAGTTGGTTAAACATTGCGGAGAACGAGTTGAGCGCGATGACCCGGCAGTGCGTGCAGGGCCGTCGGTTCGCGACGATCGAGGAGTTGAGAGCGGAGACGGCCGCATGGTCGGAATACACCAACGACAAACAACGCGGCGTCGATTGGCAGTTCCGCATCGACGACGCGCGGACCAAACTGAAATCGCTCTACCCTAGAGCCTGTTATGAACCTGGCGCGTGTGGAAACGCTTTGATTTCAGCGTGACGGCACATGCGTGCCAGACGGCCGCGACCCTCTTTCCATGTCCCCGCCCTGCGAAACTGCAAAAGCGCCGGGAAACCGAGCGGCGATCTGACCCAGGTTCATAACAGGCTCTAAAATCAAAACCTGACACTGCACTAGGGCTAAAGACCTATACCGTCAGTACTTCAAGATGCGTTGACCCTGCCGTGGGGACAGCGAGCTTCTTCGGCTCGATTTTGAGTTTCTTCGGGCGCGTGTTGCAACGTCACCGGATCTTCGTACGTATCCGTTCACGGGTTGGCGATCGGCGCCGGGAGGAGTGAGGGCACAGGCGTGCTGTTTCGGACGGCCGGGATGGCGTCGGTGAGGAAGGCGAGGGCGTTGCGGCCTTGCTGCTGGCACGAGGCGACGACGGTGAGCACCCGCTCGACGAACCGGGAGCCGCGTTCCGAGTCGGTGCCGTAGCTGGTCTTGCGCCAACACACGGCGTGCCGCAACGCCCGCTCGGCGGCGTTGTTGGTGGGCTCCACGCCCTCGACCCGGGCGAACGTGTACAGGGCCCCGCCTAACCGGAGCAACTCGCGGCACACGCGGGCGGTCGTCGCACACGCGCACGTCCGCCCGCGCCCCAGTTGGGCGTAGACCGCCGCCCGAACCCCGCCCAGGTGGTGGGACACGAACCGGGCCCGGCTCAAGGTCCCGTCCCGCACCCGCGCCCATGCGCCCAGGAGCGCGTCGGCGGAAGCCAACAGGGTGGTCCCGATCGGGGGCCCGTCGTTGCCCCGGTCGATCATCGCCTGGAAGTCCCGCCGCAGGTGCGCCCAACACACCTGGCGCCGGTCGGGTTTCAGGTGGTCGTAGGCCGAGTACCGGTCGGTGGTGAGCACAGGGGGGCCGGGTATCAACTCGTCCAACACCTTGCGGGATCGGGACCGGCGGATCACGAACCCGGTCACCCGATCGGCCACCGCGGTCCACAGCCACGCCCGGTTCCGGCCCTCGCGCCACCCGGTCTCGTCCACGTTCGCGGGCGTCCCGGTGAGGTGCGCGTGGACCGCGGTGGCCGTCGGTTCCAGGGCGTCGGCGGCGCGGTGCTGGAGGGCACACACGGCGCCCGGGCTCACGGGCACCCCGAACAGGTCACCCATCACCCGGGACACGCCCCGCTTGCCGAGTCGGTATGCCCCGGTCAGGAGCGCGCATGTGGCTTGAACTCGGGGGCCGTATCCGCCCCGCCGGTCCGGTGGCAGGACCGGGCATGTGATCCGCCCGCAACTCGGGCACGTGACCCGGTGCCGCCGGTACTCGGTCACCTGGGGCCGCACCGGGGGCAACTCGAGCACCTGGTGCCGCAGGGGCTCGAGTTGCCCCCGGCGAGCGGGCGGGCGCACCCGGCGCACACCTCGGGCCGCAACTCCAGGACCGTATCCGGGGGTAACTCGGGCCGGGTCCGCTTGGGGTGCCCGGGTTGTCCGCCCCGGGCCTTCCCGGTTCCCTTCTTGGGCGGTGCCGGCTTCACATGCGGGCCATCCGACGACGGGGGCTTCGACGAGTTGGATGAGTTCTGGTTGAGTCGAGCTTCCAGATCCGTGAGCCGGGATTCCAGTTGCGCCACCCGCGCCTCTAACACGCGGATGTACGCCCGCGCGCAGAGCGTCGAAGACTTCGGCGGGTAGCGCGGGAAGTGACATCCGTCGAAAGAGTACGAGAGCAAATTACAATCGGCTACACCCGTGAACGGTTACCTTCGTACTGCTTCATTTGACAGATCGCTGATACTAAAATGCTTTGCCGAACAAGCTGTTGAAAACTGTTTTCGTGCGGAAGAGAGACATTGATTCGTTCGCTTCTACCCCAATTCGCCTAATGTCGAATGGATCGGTGTGTTCTGGCCAATTGACTCCACCGTAATAAGAGAAGGCAAGGCTGTAGCCGATTTCTTTGGCTAGGCGCTTTGTGATTTCGTTAAATGCGGTCGTCGATCCGACCGGGTAGGCGAGTGTGGTGATTGGTTGGCCCGTTTCCCGTTCAAGTATGGTCTTTGATTCTCGCAGTTCTCGGGCCTGCGTTGCCTCATCCATTCCACCCAGGATGCCGTGTGTGTGCGTGTGAGATCCGATAGACATGCCTGCCGAGATCATATTGCGAATCTCATCCCAAGTGATAATCCATCGGTGCGCAAGTACGTGAGGCGGCGGTGATATCTTGGCTTGTTCTTCTAGGTGCGATATGAATTTTCGTTCGTCGCGCCCGCGATGCTGTTTGTACAGATCTAGAATTTTCTTTACGACGTGTTTCCTCGGAGTCGTCCGAAGGTCGAAGGCGATTTGTTCGGGAAATTTCATCTCAATTATATCGGTTCTTGATTGCTTAACGACGAACGCGATTCGATCCCACCACGGGAGACTGGGGCGATCTACGAAATCAGTTGGAACAAAGAAAACGGCCGGAACTTTACACGATTTGAGAATCGGGAACGCCAATTCGTAGTTGTCTCGGTAACCATCATCGAACGTGACTAGCGCTGTGGGGCGCTTTATGTGTGAGTTGCTTGCCACTGCCGCAACTATGTCGTTCAGTGGAGGTAGGTCGAAGTATCTTCGTATGAATAACATCTGTGTGCGGAGCTCTTCTGCGGTAGCCGAAAAAACAGCGTCGTCGTAGGGATTGTCATAAGTGGCGCCGATTCGGTGATAGTTAAACACAAATAATTGTGGCTGACGCGGGAGCTTCGCTGCTAAGCGGGTAATTCCTAAATTGTCCAGGATACTGGCGAGGTGTTTTTTTTATTTGTGATGAACATGTTGATTCCGTTTTAGGTAGTATGGATTGGGTGTTTGTAATAATTCGTTGTCTGGGTGCATTTTTTGGCGTTGTAGCTGCCGGCGCGAATATGCTATGCGTTTGGATCTATATAGAGCGAAGCTGTTCGGTGGTGGTACGGTATGCTGGTTTGGTTCGTGATTTGTTGTTTACGCTAAGTTTGAGTCTCGCTTGATCTGGCATTTTTTGGTGGCGTAGGTTGGCTAGCTTGTGCTGATTTTAGAGTTGAACGGGGCTGTAATTGCTTTGGATATTTTCTCGTAAGTTGCGATAAATTGGTCTATGTGTTGGCCATACGGATCGTCGATCCAGATTGGGCCGGATGACATTGCTCCGACTAAGTGCAGTTTGTGGCGGCAGTTGTAGTCTGCAATGAGCCGTTCATAGTTCTCGAAGTCGAACACAAATATGGCGTCGGCGCTGTTAACGAGTTCCTCGGTCAATTGGATGGACCGGTGCTCCGATAGATCGATTCCCATTTGGGCAGCAGCGGTGACTGCGGTTGCGGGCGACGGGCGATTAGCTTTCGGGTAGTAACCGGCCGAAATACATGTGCGGTTCGGTGGAAACAATCGTTTCGCGATTTGGTGAGCAAAGGGACTGCGGCAAATGTTGCCTTTGCAAACAAAGAGTACTGTCTGCGCTTGCAATAAAGCGATCCGCGCACGGCTCTTCAACCGTGTACGGGCCAATTGCGATTGTAACCACCTGCGTCGAATTGGTCGGATGAAACGTTGTGCTATGGTCGACGTCAATTGTCTAAGTTCGACAAGCCCTGGCATCGGGTCATCAAAAGTTAAAGTGTCACTTCGCTCTTTGAGTGCAAGGGTGCTTACTATGGTTTCTTTTAATACCGTCGAGAGCGGACGAGTTGCGAGCGTGGGATCGGATCGGTCTGCTCGAATATTGGCAAGTTGCCAGTTGAAGTCTCCGGTCCAGTATCGGCAACAGAGCCCAGTTCGGTAACTGGTATTGTGCTCAGTTTGCTGGTCAACAATAAGTTTGAAGAGGGCAAGGGGGAAATCGGCTCCCGATGCAATTGCGAGAGGGAGCGAACCCCAAAAACGTCCATTTATCTCGATAAAAATCCAGTTGCCTGTTGCGGGATTGATTTTGAATTCCGCCATTGCTACGCCCGTGTATTTTAATTGGCCTAAGATGGCTAGGGCAGCTTCTCGGAGATGTGGGGTCACAGCCATTCCCTTTCGGTAATAGCTTCCTCCCCCGTGCAATGGTTCGTGAAGACGGATATGCTGAAACTCGAGTAGTGGCTTGCCCTGATTGAGCAAGAATTCAACTCCCACTCCGCACCCAATGAAATTTTCTTGAATTGTCACGGGTCCGTAGTTTAGCATTTTTGCAATTGCTGAATCCAGTTTGTCGTAGCTATATATTTTCTGTACCGTCCGTCTTTCGCCGATGTGGTTGCTGTCAAATGACGATGTTGGCTTTAGTACTATTGGGATCTTAAAGTTATCTTTGATTAGCGGTGCTTCGTTGGCGCTGTGTATTACCATTTCTCGTGGTAGTTGTACGCCTGCTTTGCGGGCCAGGGAGTTTACTGATATTTTGTTTGTTATTGTTTTGAATACAACATCATCTAGGAGGTAGATTTTCCCATGCGGCTCTAGTTCTTTACGGTGCTGTTGAAGAGGGATTTGGGTGGGGTCGGAGCAAGGTATAACAAGGTCAAACTGCTCTCGGGTCATGATGGCTTGAACTGCTTTGATCCACCTGTGACATTGATCTGGTGAGTAAGCGGGGATGTCGTGAATGGCGCTAACGTACCGGGAGGCGCGGGCGGGGTTTTGGGGTGAGGGGTTTCCAATATGAACCTCGATATTGCCGCGTCCGAGGGAACGGATGACAGCAATCATTGACCGAATGTCGTCCCCAAGAACAAGGGCTTTACGACGGCGAGGCGGGGGCATAGTCGGTAGTGTCCAAGAGGGTGAGTTTTATTGTAGCGGTCGCTCGCGGTATGTGTCGCCGGGTGGTGTTACAAGTTGGCAATACGAGGGGTGGTCGAAGTCGTGATGTATATAAATTTGTTCGTTCCATCTGGCCGGATGTTTTCTCATCCATGCAAGGCTTGGTATTTTGGATATTTTTTGACTTTCGTTTTCATCGTTAAATTCTCGAATTGCACATAATTCCCCAGTGTATTCATTGTGGCAGGCGTGTTCGGGCCAAACGATATCGTCGAAATAGCAATGGACTCGCGGCAATCGCGAACTTGATGGGCCGGCAAAAATTCCAAAAGCGCTCTTCGTTGAGCTGTAGTAGTCTAGATCAAATGCGACGAAAGCAATTGGTGGAAAATTGCTTCTTGTTGTTAATTCAGATGTGGTGTCAGCCACATTGCCGAGAACCAGTTTCGCAGTTCTGAGTCGGCTCCTGAGCTTGTTTTGATCCATACTGTAAAACCCGGCTTGCCAGACGTGTGGAAGATCACGGTAATCGGTGGGTGGGGGCATGCCTTGGCCCGTATCGAACCCGAATGTGCTTATTTTTATGTTGAGATGCTGGCTTACCTGTTCTGCGATTCGCTCTAAAGCAACTAGCCCGTTGCCGCCCGCGACCCCAAATTCAATAACACTAATTTCTTGTAATTTCAAATTCCGTGCGAGTTGGGCAGATTTGTACACGCCGTATGCGTAGTGGGGGCGGTCCCAAATGTCGTACTCGGTTCGGAGGCTAACTGATCCGATAGGGAACTTTGACCACAATCGTCGTGCTCCAGGGATGCGGGTCAAATGACGGATCATATATTCCTCTGGTGAATTGGAAAATGTTGCTTTTGTAGTAATTGATGGTGTCGTGCGGGTTGTATGTGCTGCGATTAAGTTTTGAGTTGGGTTGATTGTTGAATTCAAATATTTTTGCCCACGATGTGAAATGGCGGTGAGTTGTGTTCTCAGGGGACGTGTTTTGATTTGATAGTGTAATGGTGCAAGAGCGGGGGTGTCCCGCCCTTGCTTGTCTACGTGTTAAGTCGTCCGCCTGTTCTCACTTCTTGCCTTTGAGTTGCGGCAGGACCGCGGGGTCGGCGAACTTCTCCGGTTCGGCCTCGAACTTCTTCTTGGCGGTGGCGTTCCAGAAGTAGACCTTCACGCCCTTGTACTCCGCCGACACGTCCTTGCTGCTGACCACCTTGTCGCGGTACACCGGGCAGTACACCTGCTCGATCTTCCGCTTCGGCAGTTCCTTGCCCTTCAGTTGCGGGAGCAGTTCCGGGATCAGGTACGCTTCCGGCTCGGCCTTGAACTTCTTCAGGCACGTGTCGCAGCACAACTGGATCTTCACACCGTTCCACTCGACGATCTTGGCGTCTTCGCCGATCTCGTCCTTGGTCATGATCGGGCAATTCACCTGCTTATCGGCCGCGGCCTTTTCGTTGGACCGCGACACGGGGGCGAACGACAGGGCGGCAACCATCACGAACAGCAGTCGCATAAACGGCATCTCCGGAATTGGGAAATCACTGGGGCGGGACTTCGATCAGCGGCTGAGGATTTCGATCACCCGCTGGATCTCAACAGGCAGGCTCACGTCGGATTCGGTCGGCAAACGCGACACGGTGAACGACAGGTTCTCCGGGTCGCTCGTGATCCAGTCGGCGTTGTGCAGCCCCTCGGTGAGGCGCTCGCGGTACTTGGCCTGAACGTTCTTGCGCGGGGCCACGGCGATCATGTCGCCCGGTTTCACGAGGTAGCTCGCGATGTCCACCTTGCGTCCGTTCACGTGGAAGTGACCGTGGTTGATACCCTGGCGCGATTCCGGGCGCGTGCGGGCGAACCCGGCGCGGCGCACCACGTTGTCGAGCCGGCGTTCGCACAGCACCAGCAGTTCCGTGCCGGTGTTTTCCGTCGATTTGGTCGCGAGCTGGTAGAACCGGGTGAGCTGGCGCTCGTGCAGCCCGTAGTAGTGCTTGATTTTCTTTTTCTCGCGCATGGCGAGACCGTACTCGGACACCTTACCCTTGCGCAGCCCGTGCATGCCGGGCCGGTACTCGCGGCGCTCGAGGGCCTTGACCGCGCCGTGCTTTTCGTACACGGCCATGCCCAGCGCCCGGTTGACTTTGCCCTTCGGTCGGGTGAATCGACTCATCCGTCGCCTCAATCAATAAAAATTGATGGAAGCGGTCACTCGCCCACATAGGGCAGCAGCCCCATGAACCGGGCGCGCTTGACCGCGATCGCGAGCGCACGTTGCGCCGCGGCGGACAGGCCCGTGCGCTTGCGCGACATGAGCTTGCCCTGGGACGTAATGAACCGCTTGATCCCCGCGACGTCTTTGTAGTCGATGAACGAGGGCCGCGGCTCGTACCCCTTCGGGGCGTGAGCCAGTTGCCGCTTGCCCTTCGACTTCACCACTTTAAGGCCGTTCGCGTTCGTTTTTGGGCGCGCCATCGGCGTGCTCCTTGACAAGGTTTTTTGGAGTAGCGGTTCTTTATATACAAACTCAGGTCTCGAAGCAGTCCCTTTCGGAAGTATCGCACCGGCGGCGCGTCACTTCGCGGAGCCGGTCGCGGAATCGCAGGGCCAATTCCACTTCGCCGGCCTCTTCCGCCGCGTTTTGGAGCCGTTTGAGGCACGCCGAACAGCTCAGGGCCGCTGCGGGCACGTCCCGAACGATTTCGCACGCTTCTTCCGGGCGCCCCACGTTCCCCAGAGCGTTGGCCAGGGCCACGCGGTACGGGACCGCGCCTGGGGCCAACTCAACCGCGGACCGCAGGTGCGGCAACCACTTCTCGATCGGTTTGTTTAACTTGGCGAGGTAGTAAGCCATCCCGTAGTGGGCGGGGTGGTACCACGACCGGGCCTTGGCGAGTCGGCGGCAAACCTTAAACGCCGATCGGTGCGCCCCGAGTTTCCCCAGGAGGCGCGCCAGGTCCGGGAGCAGGGGAGTCGGGCACCTCCCCGGTTCGGCCAGAAACAACAGACCGGTCGCGGCGCTCTTCCGCTTGCCGGTACACAGATAAAGGTCGGCCAGGGCGAGTTGCGAGACCGGTGCGAGCGGCGCGATCATGCTCGCACCTTCCAGCCCTTCGAGTGCGTCGACCGGTTCCCCCAAGTGGTACGCGGCCAGACCGTACACCTGGAGTAACCCCGGGTGGTTCTCGTCGCGGAGCAGACCGGCGCGGGCGAGATCGATCGCGCCGGTGAAGTCGTTCGCGTCGAGTTTTTCGGTCGCGGCCCGGCACAAGCAGTCGGCGGCAGTCATGGTTCCCTCGCAACGGTCGTTTCCGGAACTTCTTCGCAGCGCGCCGGGGGCGAGTCGGTCGGCGCGGGTCGGTGCTGGTGAACCGCTGCGGCGGGTACGCGGCTCGTGTCGATCGGGAGCGACAGAACGAACAGTGCGGCCAGGGCGACCGGTCCGGCGGCAGCGAGTGCCGCCAGCCACCGCGGATTGTCTTCACGGACCCGGTCCGTCGCGGTCACGGTACGCCCTCCTTTCGGGTTACTTGGCCGGGAACTCCGTCACCAGGGTGGCGTAGTGCCGGGCCTCGTCGAACTTCTTGCCGCCGTGTTCGCCGGGCTTGGCCACCACGTCCTTGGCCCACGCCCCGTACCGGCCCTGCGCCGGGTACGCCTGGGTCAGCCCGTCCTTGTCGGTCTTCGCCTTGTCTTTCCCGCCGTCCGGCTTGATGACGGTCACTTCGGCGTCCGCGACCGGCTTGCCACCCGAGATGAACTTGAACTTCACGTTCGAGCCGGCCGCGACCGGAACGAGTTCGACCGGGAGCGCCTTTTCGCCGAGCACGAGTTTGTCGGTGGCGACGGCGCCGACCACGGCCTTCGGGTGGTACGCGAGCAGGTACGGCTTCGCGTCGCCCTTTTGCATCACGCCGTAGTGGAGCGTGCCGTACACGACGCGCGGCCCGCTGCCGGGAACCTTCGCGGTCAGGTCGTGCTTGTTGGCCTTGTGTTCGACTGCCCCTTCAGCGCCCGCGGCGTCGCGGGACGTGAGCTTGAGCGTTGCCAGCTTTTCGGTGCCCACGTTCTCGTCGGTATCGAGATCGTCGCTGAACACGATGACGGCCTTGGCCGGGTCTTTCGGGTCCGGGACGATGAACACGAAGTGTGCGTGCGCAGTCAGGGCCGCAGCGGCGAACAGGATCGCTGCGCCAGTGAAGCGGAACATTGGCATGCCTCGGGTAAAAAAGGAGCGCGCGGGTCGGGCGGGCAGACGGTCTACCCGCCCGACCTATCCGGCGGCGGGCCGCCGGAATTTCGTTGGCCGCAGAACGCGGCCGATTCGTTGTTACGGCTTGGCGGGCGCGGCGACCGGCGTGCCCTTTTCGGCGAGCTTCACGATCTCGATGCCCGCGACGTTCCCCTCGTCCGGGGACGCGCCGCCGATCAGAGCAACGGACGTGGGACCGAAGGGAACCATCCGGGCCACCATCCGCGGGGTTTCGGCGGTGCCGACCTTTTCCCACCCATCGCCCTTTTCAGTGAGGCGGTACACCGGACCTGCGACCGTGTTCACGATCACGCGCCCGTTGACCGTCGCGGCCGAGGGGGAGAACGCCATCGCCTTCTTGCCCTCGGCGGGCAGCGCCGGGGCGGTGGACCACTTCTTGGTTTCCACATCGAAGACGTCGGTCGGTTTGCCGTCCGCGCCCAACCCGCCGAGCACGAACACCTTCGTGCCGACTGCGGTGGCGGTGAGGGCGCGGCGCTGGAACGGTTGCACGACCGATTCCCACTTCGGTTCCTTCGCGTTCAGGTCGAGGAGCAGGGCTGTGGTGTGCCACACGGACTTCTCGCCCTTACCCTTCATCTGCCAGCCGCCCACGACCACCAGCGTGTCGCCCGCGACCACAACATCGTGAGACGACCGGCCGGCGGGCATCGCGGGCAGCTCTTCCCACTTGCCGCTCTTCGGGTCGAACCGGGCGCAGTCGGCGAGCGAGTGGTTATCGGCCGGATCGCCGGCCTTGTTCTTGGGCTGCATCCCACCGACGCGGTACACCTTCCCCTTGTGGGCGACGAGGTTCATGCCCTGCGCCCGAGGGCCGGCGGGCAGTTCTTCCCACGCCGTCCCGCCGTCGAGTTTCACGCGGTGGAACGTGCCGAGAACGGATTCGGTGTCGTAGCTGTGGGTCTTCCCGGCGTGCCCGCCGTAGACGTACAGGTGGCCGTCACACACGACCGCGCCGAAGCTGGCAACGGCCTTCGGCAGCGGCGGCACTTCGGGGGCCTTCGGCTCCGCGGCGCCGGCCGGCGCTGCAAGAACTACTGCAAAGAGGCAAGCGATTCGACTACGCATCTCTTGGACGTCCTGAGTGAGTGGTGGTGAGTTCGCGGGTCGCGGATTAAGGGAGCGTCACGACCTCGCCGCCGTTACGAGTGCCGAGCGCGGCGAACGTGATCGGATCGATCGAGTCGCGGATGAACTGCACCGACCCGTCGGCCATCACGAAGTGGGCACCGCCACCGTGCTCGCTGCGAAACGTGCCGTAGTTGGCTTGAGTAGTCGCTTCCCGCTTGTTGAGCCCGCCCATCGTACCAGTCCAGTTGTAGAGGTACCCGTAAGCCCACACCGGGCCGTAGTTCGACGGCACGCCGGCCGGCTTGAAGTCGCCCTCCCCGGCCAAGAACGTGTTTGAGGTGCCGTCGCTGATCGTGGTGAGTGTGGTTTGAGAGTTCCCCCATTGATCGCGCTGAGAGGGATCGTCGGAGTACTTTTTGTTTCGGATCGGTATAATCACACCGTCGCACGCTTGGGTCTGGTATGTGCCGTAAGCCACTGCGTAACAGCTAGGGGTGCCTGCCGAAAACATGTAACTGGACGGCGCGCGATTCTCAGTAGCCGGGTAAATCGATCCGTTGTCCGATCCGCCTCCCGGCGGGGCCATCGACGGGCACGTGAACGTCGGAATTTGCATCTTTTGGAGCGAAGCGTTCGTGTACCCGTCGCCGTCCGAATCGTCGGTACTGGCTCTCGTCAGCTTTGGGTTCCATTTTTTGGCGACGACATCCTGTTCCAGGTAAGGCAGAATCAGAATCCAGCCGGTGACATAACTCGCCGAACCGGACTCGCCGAGTTGGTAGGACATCATCGCGTAGGGGAACTTACTGTTCCCGTCGTGGTAGCCGTGGGTCGCCAACCCGATCTGCTTCATGTTGTTCGCGCACTTGATGCGCGCCGCTGCGGCACGCACCTTCTGAACCGCGGGTAGCAGCAGTCCAATCAGGATCGCGATGATCGCGATCACCACGAGTAGTTCGATCAGGGTGAACGCGCTCCGCCCGGGTGCCCCGGCGCGGAAACGCGCGTGGGTAGTGGAGTGGGCGCGGGAGAACGAGGTTGTGTGCGGGCGGCGCATAGCGCGGCACCCTCCTCAAAAGTGAGTGGGATGGCCGCGAGACGCATCGCTGGACGTGGGTTGGTTCTCGGTGAACCAAATAGCCTGCGGAGGCTAAGCGACTCGCTAGGTGGTATACTTGTTGAGAATAAATCTCATCAAGGCAGTGGAAATGGTACTTGGTTAGGACGAGATGTCAACGGAGCAATTTGCGATTTTGTTTTCACGGGTTCGGGGTCGGAAGAGATTTCGTCTCATTCCGACGCCAGCACTTTGGGAGTGCCGAATCGCTCGCCTTTGGTACGGGCGCGGCCGTACAACGCCATCGCGGGTCGGCGGGCGCGAACGTGTCGCCCGCGCCGCGCGGAGAAGGCACCATGAAGTCTCACACCGAGTACCTGACGCTCAACATTCCCTCGAAGATGGCCTTCGTGAACATCACGCCGCAGGTCGAGGAGGCCATTCGCAAAAGCGGCGTCAAAGAGGGGCTGGTGCTCTGCAACTCGATGCACATCACGTCCAGCGTGTTCATCAACGACGACGAGCGCGGGCTGCACCGCGACTTCGGCGTGTGGCTGGAAGAACTGGCGCCCTTCAACCCGGACCCGAACCACTACCACCACAACCGCACCGGCGAGGATAATGCGGACGCCCACCTGAAGCGGCAGATCATGGGTCGGGAGGTGGTGGTCGCAATCACGAAGGGCAAACTCGACCTCGGCCCGTGGGAGCAGATCTTTTACGGCGAGTTCGACGGCAGCCGCCCGAAGCGCGTGCTCGTGAAGATCATCGGGGAGTAACGGTCGTGAGCAGAACCAACGTCCTGACCGTGGAGTGGCGTAGCGGCCCTCGGCGTCCGAGTTCGGTTGCCGCTGAGTTACTTGTTGATGGACGTTCGCTGCTCGAATACTGCGAAGGTGCTACGAGTCAGACCTTTGATTTTGTTTCTCCCTTTGGCTGGACCACACCGGATTACCAATTGGCTTTTGCTGAACGTCTGCTGCTGCGGCGCCCACCGATACTGCCGACCGGACGCTACGAACTTCTGGTCTGCCCGGAGTGCGCCGACCTCGGCTGCGGTTGCATTTCGGCGGTCGTCCAGTTGGAGGGCGGGCGCTACATTTGGAGCGAGTTCGGCTACGAGAACAACTACGATCCTGGTTTGCTCCTGTTGTTCCCGATGGGCCGGTTCACAATTTCTGAAGAAGAGCTGGCACGCCAACTTCGTCGTCTCGTTCCCGGCCTCAGCGACACGGCTGGATAATCTCTAACATGCGAGTTTGACGGCGGCCGCCCGAAACGTGTGCTGGTGAAGATCATCGGGGAGTAGTTGAGTGAATGAGTCCCCCGAGGGACACACGAACCGCGCAACATGGGGCGTGTCCAAACACACATGACGAAACCATTACCGTTCCAACTCTGGCTGGAATTCGAGCATTGGATTCCGCAAGAAGGCGATGATCCGGAGACGGATTTCTTCAACATGCAGGTCACACTCGCTTGCGGGACGAAGTACGCCTTGAACGTGTGGACCTTCAAGTACCTGGCGAAATCGCTTGGGGAATGTCGCGAAACGGGTGAATACTTGAACGGGTGCTACCACTCGGCTCCGGATTTGTTCGTGGTGCGATTGGATCGCGCGTTGATTGAGCGGGTTGTGGCTGATCTGATTGCGCAGAGGGCGCTGAAGGATGAATGGAACGTTCCCGCTCAGCTTGAAGACACTTGACCGGCACCGTCGGTGTCTGAAGCGTGCTGGTGGCGATCACTGGTGAATAAGTCGCGGAAGGGGATCGGGATGAAGGATCGGTTTCCCGGCTTCAAGAAGTGCCTGGCAATGATGCGGAAGCGCAACGGGCAGTCGCGCGAAGAGGGGTTCCACTGGCTCCGGCCCCACGCGAGTGAATACGTTCACGAACTTCTCGAGGAGTTCGGCAAAGAGAGCGATCACGGGCTCCGGTGCTGGCTGTTGGAGTTGATTGGTTTTGCCAAGTCACCCACTGCGTTCGATTTCCTCGCGGAGCAACTGCGCGGGCACGATGAGCGGCTTCGTTATTGGGCGATTTGGGCCTTGAAGCACCTTGATACCAATGAAGCCCGGACGCTACTTTGGCACGCACGCTCGTTCACATTCGGGTCGCCGGAAGAAACTCAAGCGTTTCGCACGGATCTCGACACCGTGGCGAATGACCGTTCCAGCCAGTAACGCAGACGGGTACGCGGTGCCACATTTCTAAAACGCAAAATCGATATTTGGGCTCTCGAACGGGTCACAATGTCGCGGTCGTGATCGTACCGGGTTGACGAGCGCCCGCGTTCTCCGACAATTCGCTCACCGACCCACTCGTCCCACGAGGGCACCATGCTTCGCTACGCGCTCTTCTCGCTGATCGCACTCGCGGTCGGCGTTGGCCCCGTCAGTGCCGCGCCCGAAGAGGCCCGGCTGCTCCGGTTCCCAGCCATTCACGGCGATCAGATCGTCTTCACCTACGCGGGCGACCTCTACACGGTGTCCGCCAGCGGCGGGACGGCTCGGCGCCTCACATCGCACCCCGGGTTCGAGATGTTCCCGCGGTTCTCGCCCGACGGCACGCAGGTCGCGTTCACCGGGCAGTACGACGGCAACACAGAAGTGTTCGTCGTCCCCGCGGCGGGCGGCGAACCGAAGCGGCTCACTTACACTGCGACGCTCGGGCGCGACGAAGTGTCCGACCGCATGGGACCGAACAACATCGTGATGGGCTGGACCCCGGACGGAAAGAACGTCCTGTTCCGCTCGCGGATGCGGTCGTTCAACGACTTCATCGGTCAACTCTACACCGTCCCCGCGGAGGGCGGACTGGCCGAAGAACTGCCGCTCCCGCGTGGCGGTTTCGCGAGCTACTCGGCCGACGGGAAGAAGCTCGTTTACAACCGCATCTTCCGCGAGTTCCGCACCTGGAAGCGCTACCGCGGCGGCATGGCCGACGACGTGTGGCTGTACGACTTCGAGACGAAGAAGACCGAGCAGCTCACGGACGACCCGGCGCAGGACATCATCCCGATGTTCGTCGGCGACAAGGTCTACTTCATTTCCGATCGCGGCAAGGAGATGCGGTACAACCTGTACTCCATCGACCCGGCCACGAAGAAGCTCGAGCGGCACACCGAGTTCACGGAGTTCGACATCAAGTTCCCGTCCGCGAGCAAGGACGCGGTCGTATTCGAGAACGGCGGGTACATCTATCGCTTCGATGTGAAGGGTGGGAAGGCCGTGAAGGTGCCCGTACAGATTCAGGAAGACCGACTCGGCACACGCGGCGCGCTGACCGATGTGAGTAAGAGTGTGACCGCGTTCGAGATCTCGAACGATGGCAAACGCGCCATGTTTGCCGCACGCGGCGACATCTTCACCGTGCCGACGGGAGAGGGCCTGACGCGCAACCTGACGCACTCGCCCGGCGCCCACGAGCGCAACCCGATCTGGTCGCCCGACGGCAAAAGCGTGGCCTTCGTTTCCGACGCGACCGGCGAGGACGAGATCCACGTCGGCCCGGCCGACGGCCGCGCGCCCGCGAAGCCCGTCACGAGCGGCGCGGACACCTACAAGTACGAACTGCTCTGGTCGCCCGACTCGAAAAAGATCCTGTGGAGCGACAAGAAACTCCGGCTCCAGTTCGTGGAGGTGGAAACGAAAAAGGTGACGCTCGTGGACCAGGCGAAGGCGTGGGAGATCCGCGAGTTCGTTTGGGCGCCGGACTCGAAGTGGATCGCGTTCGGGCGCCAGGAGGTCGATACGCTCAACAAGGTTCACCTGTACTCGCTCGAATCGGGCAAAGCGACGCCGGTCACCGACGGCTGGTACGCTGCTGGCGCGCCCGCGTTCAGTGCGGACGGCAAGTACCTGTTCTTCGTCTCCGCGCGCGACTTCAACCCGGTTTATAGCCAGACCGAGTGGAACCACTCGTACCGCGACATGTCGCGCATCTACTTCGTGACGCTCGCGAAGGCGACGCCGAACCCGCTGCGCCCGAAGCTCGACGACGATGCCGAACCGAAGAAAAAGGACGAGAAAGACAAAAAGGACGAGAAGAAAGACGGGGCGGTGGAGGTGAAGGTCGATCTCGACGGCCTCGCGGGGCGCATCGTCGCGATCCCCGGCCCCGCGGGGAACTACTCCAATCTGAAGGCCGCGGGCACGTCGCTGTACTACCAGCGCAGTTCGACCCGTGACCCGTTCTCGTTCCTCGTGTTCGACCTCGCGACGAAGAAGGAAAGCAACCTCGGAACGGTGGGCGGGTACGAGATCTCGGCCGACGGCAAGAAGATGCTCGTTCAGAAGGACGGCAAGTACGGCATCATCGACTTGCCGAAGGGACCGGTCGCGATCGGCGATGCCCTGAACCTCTCCGGGCTGGAAGTGACGCTCGACCGCCGCGCGGAGTGGAAGCAGATGTTCCACGAGTGCTGGCGGCAGATGCGCGACTTCTTCTACGATCCGGGGCTGCACGGTGTCGATTGGGTCGCGGTGCGGAAGAAGTACGAGCCGCTGGTCGAACACGTCGGCCACCGCGCGGACCTCACGTACATCATCGGCGAGATGATTAGCGAGCTGAACGCCGGCCACGCCTACATCGGCGGCGGCGAACTGCCCGAGGTGCGGAAGGTTTCGCAGGGGCTGCTCGGCGCGGAATTCAAGCGCGACGCGGACACCGGGTTCTTCCAGATCACGCGCGTTCTGCCGGGCGAGAATTGGGTTACCAAGCGCCGGTCGCCGCTCACGGAAGTGGGCGTGAACGTGAGCGCGAAGGAGTGGATCGTCGCCATCAACGGCCGGCCCACGAGCGAGGTGAAGAACATCAACGAGCTGCTCGTGAACACTGCGGGCAAGCCGGTGGTGCTCTTGGTGAACACGAAGCCGGCGGCGGACGGCGCGCGCCGCGTGGTCGTGACCCCCACGGCCGACGAAGCCGACCTGTACTACTACGCCTGGGTGCAGGGGAACATCAAGAAGGTGTCCGACGCGACCGACGGCAAGGTGGGGTACATCCACGTGCCCGACATGCAGCAGGCCGGCCTCAACGAGTTCGTCAAACACTTCTACCCGCAGCTCAAGAAGCAGGCGCTCATCGTTGACGTGCGCGGGAACGGTGGCGGTAACGTGTCGCCGATGCTGATCGAGCGCTTGCGGCGCGAACCGGCGATGATCGGCATCGCGCGCAACGCGGAACCGACCGTCGACCCGAACGGCACGTTCGTCGGGCCGATGACGTGCCTCTTAAACGAGTTCTCCGCGTCGGACGGCGACATCTTCTCGTACCGGTTCCGCCACTACAAACTCGGGCCGCTCATCGGCAAACGGAGTTGGGGCGGGGTGGTCGGCATCCGCGGGGCGCTACCACTGCTCGACGGTGGGTCGCTGAGCAAGCCCGAGTTCTCGCGCTACGATCTGGCCGGCAAGGAGTGGATCATGGAGAACGTCGGTGTGTCGCCCGACATCGTGGTGGACAACGACCCGGCGAAGGAGTTCGCGGGCGACGACCAGCAGTTGAACAAGGGCATCGAAGTGCTGCTCGCGGAACTGAAGAAGAACCCGCCGAAGACGGCAGCACCGCCGCCGTACCCGAAGCGGTAGCCGAAATGGTATTGTGAACCCCCCGCCCTTGCGGGGCCTTTTGTTTGTAGTACCAGGTCTGTGGCGATGGGATGACTTGTCCTCTGTAGCCGACCTCTGCGAGGCCGGTGAGCCACAAACAGTGGACATCCCGGCCTCGCAGAGGCCGGCTACAGGAGGACAAGTGGTGAACCCCGCCCGCAAGGGTGGTGGGTTCGTTCGAGTGGCTCAATCACCCACCGCCCTTGCGGGCGGGGTTCACCACGTCAACGACTTCGGCTTCGCGCAGAAAATTGACTGTCGCCAAGTTCAAGCTCTGGGTACACTCACATCCCTACCTGCCCCGCTTGCTGGATATTCCCACCCCCTACGGACGCGCGGGTTGCTGCACCCCAGCGCTACGTTCTCGGCCCAGAGCCGATCCCGGTGGACAATCGTTTTCTTCAATGTGAGTGAAGCGATGCTCCGCGTTCTCGGGTCAAACAAAGTCTTTTGTGACGGGCTGACGCGCCGCGACCTGCTCCACGTTGGGGCGCTGGCCCCGCTCGGGCTGACGCTCACCAACTGGTCGCGTGCAACGGCCGCCCGTGAACAAGCCGCTCCCACTGCCAGTGGATTCGGCTCCGCGAAACGGTGCATCCTTCTGTACCTGTGGGGTTCGCCGAGCCAGATCGACACGTTCGACCCGAAGCCCGATGCGCCGAAAGAGGTTCGCGGCGCGCTGGGCTCGATTCAGAGCGTGATTCCGGGCGTGCGAGTGGGCGAGGTGCTCCCGCGAATCGCCCGGATGCTCGATCGCGTCACGATTCTGCGTTCGTTGACGCACCCCACGCCCATTCACGGGACCGCGTTCGCGTTCTCGGCAGTTCCGACGACCGACCTGCAACTCGAAGGCAACGTGCGCGATTCGCGGCACTGGCCGTTCATCGGGTCCGTGGTCGATTACCTCGGCTCGCGTGCGGATGCAAAGGCCCCCGCGGTGCCGCGCAACTACTGGCTTCCGTTTACTTTCGGGTCGAAGCGCGGGCCGTCGCGCCCCGGGCCGTTCGGCGGGTTCCTCGGGCCGACTTACGACACCATCTGGTCCGAGTTCCGCGCGAAGGGCACACGCGAGATCCTCCGCGATTCGGGCGACCCGAATACCCCGAAGCTGAAGATCTCGGACCCCTACGCCGGCATTCTGCCCACTGACCGATTTGAGACCGTCACACCCGACGAAACGCTGACGCTCGACCGGCTCAACAGTCGCGCATCGCTCTTGGATCAGCTCGATTCCGCGCGCCGCACGTTCGATGCGAAGACCACTGACACGCCGTTCGATCGCCACCGGGCACTGGCTCGCGCGGTGCTTACATCCGGCAAGCTCCAAAGCGCCCTCGACGTGCAGAGCGAATCCCCGAAACTGCGTGAGCGCTACGGGATGACGCTGTTCGGCCAATCGTGTCTCGCGGCCCGGCGGTTGCTCGAAGCCGGTGGGAAGTTTGTTACCGTGTGCTGGGACGAATACGGGCTGGTGAACACCGGCTGGGACACGCACGTATATCAGGAGTCCCGCTTGAAGGACGAACTCGGGCCGGGGCTGGATGGTGCGTTTTCGGCGCTGCTGGAAGACCTCGATGCGCGAGGAATGCTGGCGGACACGGCCATTGTGGTCATGAGCGAACACGGACGCACCCCGCGGGTGCAGAACGTGGCCGGCGCCGGGCGCGATCACTGGTCGCGTGCGTACTCGGCGATGTTCGCATAGCATACATTCGCGAAGGTGCGTGTGGTTGGGCGCACGGACCGCATTGCGGGCGACGTGGCCGAAACGCCGTTCTCGCCGAAAGATGTGGTCGCGACGCTGTTCCACTTACTCGGCATTGACCCTCAAGCCGAGATCCACGACCGGCTCGGCCGTCCGTACCCGATCGGGGGAAATGGTCGCGTGCGGTCCGAACTACTTGCATAGATGTAGTTTGCAATGCCGCGGCGTATTCGGAAGGGCGGCGGATTGTTATTCAGCTCGATGTCCGATTCTGCTGCCCTTGTTACGGTTTTGCTGTTGCTTCTAATTCACTTGTCGGGTAGATTCTGGATGTCCGTTGGTTTTGTGTGAAACCGATGTTCTCCCACACCTTCATACGCCGTTGCGGGTGGGTTATCGCGCTGATCGCGGTTACCTTCCTGTCTCCGAACCGGGCTTCGGCCGGGTGTAGCGGGCATTCGTCGTGGGGTTTCTCACCGCTCCTCGAATCTGAACAGTTTTCGCCACAATCTGGATCGACCGAACAACGCAACTCGATGCCGAAGCCTTGCCAGGGGCCGAACTGCTCCGGTAAGCCGTTGCGCGATTCGGTGCCCGTACCGCCGGTGCCTACCGTACCGGTACCCGTAAAAGATCAAGTGCTCCGACTTGCCTCGCTGAGTGCCGAGGAGCCGGGGCGATTACTCGCTTACGATTCCACATCTCCTCGCCCGATACTTCGGGCCTCGTCTATCTTCCACCCGCCACGGCTCGGTTAATTCCGTCAACGCGCCCTCGCTGCGCACTGTGCCAACGAAAGAAGGCACCAGTCCCGCGTTGCGAAGGTTTGTTTTTGACGGCACATTCGTTCTTTCAATCAGCGCCAGAAACAACGTTATTGGGTGCTCGAAATCGGAGAGGTAACCGCCTCATCGCACTCGTAGCAGTCGCGCCGATTCGGGCCTGATACTTCCGCACAACACGACCTCGTGGGTTCGGTGAGCCGAACTACGCGGTTATTTCACACAATCTGATATGACCTCGAACACGAAAACGAAAGAAGAACGCCAAGCCCTGGGCCTCTGCCGTTTCTGCGACGCCCCCCAAGTTCCCGGCTCGGTGCTGTGCCAACCGCACCGCGAGCGGGAACGCGAACGCGAACGGGCGAAATACGCCGAGCGCAAGGCCAGCCGGGTGTGCATCATCGCCGGGTGCGGCCAACAAGCGGTGAGCGGCTTCATCCGCTGCACCGGGTGCCACGCCAAGTACACCGCCTACCAGTGCGAGTACAAGCGTGAAGCCCGTCGGCGCCAGCGCGAAGCCGTCCGCGCGAGGCGGGCCGAACAGTTCGGCTGCACCGCGACCGCGTGCTAATCCCGTTTGGTGGCGGCCGGCTGATGCCGGCCGTTATTCTTTGGGCCGATGTGCCCGGGCCGACAGCTCGACTGATCGCAGTTGCTTTTTTGAATCCTGTCGACCCTGTTAATCCTGTCAAAAACTCTTCGCTATTCTCACCGGTCGGCTAACTTCGGCAGTTCGTCTGGTATTGGCGTTCACTTCGATCGATCCGGCGCAACCGCGCCGAAAACTGACATCGATCCCACACTACTCGGGGATTAACTTCATTACCCCAAAACACATTGGCCGATACACGTTTCCTGTCGTCGGTTCGGCTCGCTTCGTGCGGGCCGATGAAAAGGGAACCCGGTGCGAATCCGGGACTGCCCCCGCAGCGGTATGCAGGAACAAACGCCGTCACACGCACTGACCCGCGTCGGGTTGGGAAGCGACGGTTAGTAGGTGTGCGGTGAGCCGCACGCGCCTGCGAGTCCGAAGACCTGCCGTGCGACCGCGCGAACCAAAAATCGCGCGACATAACCGTGCTTTCGTGGGGAAGGCAGCGGGCGGCTGGTCCGCGCCCGCATGCGCGTTCCTCTCTGCCTTCGCTCACTCCCCGCGCTTTATTGCGTTCATCCGGGAGAGAGCGACGTGACCACTTCCACCATCGATCGCGCTGTAGCGCCACCGCCCGTCAGTCCCTCTCGGTTCCTTGGCCCCCAAGCAATCATGAAGGTTCGCAAGCGCAACGGCGCGCTCGAAGATGTCAACGTGAACAAGATCGTCCGCGCCGTGCAGAGGTGTGCGGGCGGACTGCCGACCGTCGACCCGATGCGCGTGGCCGTGAAGACGATCGGCGGGCTTTACGACGGCGCGACCACCGCGGAGCTCGACCGGCTCTCGATCCAGACCGCCGCCGGACTCATCGCGGAGGAGCCGGAGTATTCGCGGCTCGCGGCCCGGTTGCTCTCGACGTACATCGACAAAGAAGTCACGAACCAGGACGTTCATTCGTTCTCGCAGTCGATCGCGGCCGGCTACCGGCACGGGCTGGTGGCCGAGGGGACGTTCGCGTTCGTATCGGCCAACGCGCGCAAGCTCAACGCCGCGGCGGGGGAACAACAACCGGACCTGTTTGAATACTTCGGGCTGCGAACCGTTTACGACCGCTACCTGCTCCGGCACCCCGAAACGCGGCACGTCATCGAGACGCCCGCGTTCTTCTTTCTGCGTGTCGCGTGCGGTCTGGCCGATTCTGCCGCGGACGCGATCGAACTGTTCCGGCTCATGGCCGCGCACCGCTACCTCCCGAGCACGCCGACCCTGTTCAACTCCGGCACCGCGCGCCCGCAAATGTCGTCGTGCTACCTGCTCGACTCGCCTACCGACGACCTCGAAGCGATTTACGACCGCTACGCCGACGTCGCGAAGCTCTCGAAGTTTGCGGGCGGGATCGGGCTGGCGTACCACCGGATTCGCTCACGCGGGTCGCTGATTCGTGGCACGAACGGGCACAGCAATGGGATCGTTCCGTGGCTCAAGACGCTCGATTCGTCGGTGGCCGCGGTCAACCAGGGCGGCAAACGCAAGGGGGCGTGCTGCGTGTACCTGGAATCGTGGCACGCGGACGTGGAAGAGTTCCTGGAGTTGCGCGACAACACCGGCGACCCGGCCCGGCGCACGTACAACCTGAACCTCGCGAACTGGGTGCCGGACCTCTTCATGCGGCGTGTGGAATCGGGCGAGGAGTGGTCGCTGTTCGACCCAAAGGTGGTCCCGCACCTGACCGATCTGTTCGGTGAAGTGTTCGACGCGGCTTACGTGGAAGCCGAGCAGCGCGGCCTCGCAGCGAAGCGCGTACCGGCTCGTGACTTGTACGCCCGGATGATGAAGACGCTGGCCGAAACCGGCAACGGGTGGATGACCTTCAAGGACGCCTGTAATCGCACCTGCAATCAGACCGCCGCGGCCGGGACCGTCGTTCACAGCTCGAACCTTTGCACCGAGATCGTCGAGGTCACGTCCGCCGGTGAAACCGCGGTTTGCAATCTCGGCTCCGTGAACCTGGCCCGCCACGTTACGGCCGACGGCTTTGACTTCGATGCACTCGCCGAGACGGTGCGGACCGCGGTGCGGTTCCTCGATCGCGTCATTGATGTGAACTTCTACCCAACCTCGGCCGCGGCTGCGTCCAACGCGCGCTGGCGCCCGGTCGGGTTGGGGGTGATGGGACTCCAGGACGTGTTCTTCAAACTGAAGCTCCCGTTCGATGCGCCCGCGGCCCGCGATCTGTCGCGTCGCATTCAGGAAGAGATCTACTACCACGCACTGGCGACCTCCTGCGACCTCGCGGAAGCACGCGGCGCGCACCCGTCGTTCGCCGAAACGCGGGCCGCGACCGGCACGCTCCAGTTCGATATGTGGGGCGTCACGCCGACCGAGCCCGCGCGGTGGGACGCGCTCCGTGCTCGTATTCGCGCACACGGCTTGCGGAACTCGCTCTTGGTGGCCATCGCACCCACTGCCACAATTGCTTCGATCGTCGGTGCTTACGAGTGCATCGAACCGCAGGTGTCGAACCTCTTCAAACGCGAAACGCTCTCGGGCGAGTTCCTCCAGGTGAACCGTTACCTCGTGAATGACCTCAAGTCACTCGGGCTGTGGAACGACGCGGTGCGGGCGAAGATCAAACTCGCCGACGGCTCGGTGCAGGGCCTCGACGAACTACCCGGACACCTTCGCGCGGTGTATCGCACGGCGTGGGAAGTGCCGATGCGGGCGCTCATCGACATGGCCGCTGATCGCGGGCCGTTCATCGATCAGAGCCAGTCGCTCAATCTGTTCCTGGAAAGCCCGACGATCGGCAAGATGTCGTCGATGTACATGCACGCCTGGAAGCGCGGGCTGAAGACCACCTACTACCTCCGCTCCCGGCCCGCGACCGGCATCGCCAAAACGACCGTGACGAAGGCCGCGCCCGCCGACACGACGGCGGTGACGTGCTCACTCGAAAACCCCGGCTCGTGCGAAGCCTGTCAGTAACTGGGGCCTGCTTTTGGGTGGCACAGGCCAGAGGCCTGTGGCGCCTCCACAGGCCAGAGGCCTGTGCCACAAGCAGAAATTCAGACGTCAGCGTGGCACAAGGCGCTCTGCTCTGCCTCACGAATTAAACCAAATTCCCAACAAAATACAGCAATTCACGAGGTTCACGATGCTCCTCGATCCCGGCATGAGCCTGACCCTGCGGCCGATGCGCTACCCCGACTACTTCGAGATGTACAAGGACGCGATCAAGAACACCTGGACGGTGGACGAGGTGGACTTCTCCACCGACCTCACCGACCTGCGGTCGCGCGTCACCCCGGCCGAGCGCCACCTGATTCACCGGCTGGTCGCCTTCTTCGCCACCGGCGATTCCATCGTCGGCAACAACCTCGTGTTGAACCTCTACAAGCACGTGAACGCGCCGGAGGCGCGCATGTACTTGTCGCGGCAACTTTACGAAGAGGCGCTGCACGTCCAGTTTTACCTCACGCTGCTCGACAACTACCTGCCGGAGATGGCCGAACGGGAAGCCGCGTTCGCCGCCGTGGACAACATCCCGTCGATCAAACTGAAGGCCGATTTTTGCTTCAAGTGGATCGATTCGATCGAGGGGTTGGACACGCTCGAAACGCGAGCGCATCGCCGGGCGTTCCTGCTGAACCTGATCTGCTTCGCCGCGTGCATCGAGGGCTTGTTCTTCTTTGCGGCGTTCGCTTACGTTTACTTCTTGCGCTCGAAGGGGTTACTGCACGGTTTGGCGACGGGCACGAACTGGGTGTTCCGCGACGAGAGCGCGCACATGGCGTTCGCGTTCCGGGTGATCGATACCGTGCGCCGCGAAGAGCCGGACCTGTTCGACGCGGAACTGGAAGCGCAAATCGTCGCGATGCTGCGAGAGGCCGTCGAGTGCGAAACGACGTTCGCCCGCGACGTGTTGGGGATGGGGGTCGCCGGGCTGTCGCTCACCGACCTTCGGAGCTACCTGGAGTACGTCGCCGATCGGCGTTTGGAAGCTCTCGGTGTCGCACCCGTATTCGGTGCGAAGAACCCGTTCGACTTCATGGACCTGCAAGACGTCCAGGAGCTGACCAACTTCTTCGAGCGCCGCGTGTCGGCGTACCAACTCGGCGTTACCGGGGCGGTGGCGTTCGGCGAAGATTTCTGATGATTTGAATGCGGCACGGCCCTGGCGAACGGTTTCACCCAGGGTCGTGTTGCGAGCACGTTACGCGGTCTTCTCACGACCGAATTCATCGAGTCCGTATCGCGCGAAGATTTCCGCGGGCGTTACCCACACGACTTTGCCGTCGCGCGATTCACACACCGGACGGCCCAACCGGGCGTGTTCGAGAAGCATGTCTCGGAACGCGGTTTCCAGAGCGGTATCGATCTTTGCGTGGTCGATCAGGTCTTCCGTTGGCAACGTTGTTGGTTCAAGCATCTTCGGCGCTCCTATTGAACCGTTCCCACGTGTCGGGATCGAGAATCGTGTCGAAGTAGTTGTTGTTGAAAGCAATCAGCTTCGGTCGCCCGTTGCTATTATCATACACCTGCCACGTTGTCGCTACCGGTCGATACAGTTCCAGGAAATTGCGCACGCTGCGAGTGTACCGTCTGCGGATCGTCTCATCGGGTACGTGGTGCCCTCCGGCTCGCACCCTAACGGCCACCCGGTTGATTGCCAGTTCGGGTGCATTGAGCCAATAGTAGAACAAGTGGACCACATACCCACTCAGGCGCAACTCTCCCAACCAGTCCGCGTAGGTGCGGCCCGCAAGCGTGGTTTCCAGTGCGAAACTTCGGCGCCGTGTGGCGAGGTCGCGCAAGTGCTCCAGCATCACGCGACCGGCTTTAATTGCTTCTGATTCTGGGTCGAAAGCGTTTAAACCTCGTGCGATAGTATCTGCGTTTACAAATATGGGCATCTTCATCCCGATACGCAGAATGGGATCGGCGGATGACGATTTCCCCGCTCCATTAATACCACCAAGAATCGCAACTTGCGGGGCCGGAGTTGAAGGCGTAGTCACGGGCGACTCCTTTAGTTGTGCGAAAGCGGTCAACGCAGTGAACCGAAGTGCCTCACAGGATCACGGACCGTGTTCGTAGAGCACTTCGCACAGCTTGCCGAGCGCCTTCCCCTCGCGCGATGAGGTGACGCCTTCCGGGAGCGGCACGTTGTTCACGATGATGCAGAAATAGAGTTCGGTGCCGTTCTTCGTGGTCATCGTGCCGGCCAGCGCCTTGCTCTTGAGCAGGAACCGCTCGTTCGCGTTGTCGTACCAGATGAGCGTGCCGGTTTTCGCGAACGCCTTTCCGCGCGCCGGGCTGTCTTCCTTTACCGATTCGCTGAGCGTGCCGTCCACGCCGAGAATTGGCAGCGCGGCCTTGTATGCGTCCCACTCCGGGCGCTTCGCCATGCCCTGAATCACTTGCACTGTCGCTCGTGCGCTCGCGTGGTCCGCCGGCGACCCGCCCGCGCCGCCACCGAACGAAACGGCGCTCGTATCCACACCCAGTTCCTTCAGAATTTTGGCCTGCTCCTTGAGGCCCGATTCCACCGTGGTTTGACCTTTCGATGCGGCAAGCAGCGCGGGTAACGTGCTCGCGTACAAGTTGTGGCTCACCTTCAGCGTGACGCGGAGCGTGTCTTTGAGCGGCGCGGAGGTGAACGTCGCGACCTTGCGGAGCTTCTCGTATTCGCTTTTTGCGGGTAGAGGGCTGGGGGCGGGGCGGAGCACCGCGCACTGGACCTGCACTCCGTTGCGACGCAGTGCTTCGATAAAAAGCGCCCGGGCGAAAAGGGTCGGTTCGTCCACGTTGTAGATCCGGACGTGGGGCTTACTCCCGACGGGCACTTTGCCGCGAACGGCGAACTGTGTCGGCCCAACGGCGAGCAGGTGGAGGTTCGCCGACGATTTTTCCGAACCCGTTCCAACGCTCGCGTCGAGCGTGTAGAAGGACGTTTCGGGCCGCATCACGACTTTCGCCGGATCGCCTTCTTTTTCGCCCGGCGTCACAATCACATCGATCGCGTTGTCATTCACGACAATCGGCGAGATCGAGTCCGGTCCGCTCCCGGTACCGCGTGAGCGGGCGAACAGCCGGTCGTCGATGAGCACTTCGCCGTCGATCTGTGTGATTCCCGCGGCTTTCACCTGCTTGGCGAGGTCGTTCAGGGCCGCGAGTGGGTCCGTGTCGGTCACTTCACAGTCGCCAAACCCGCCGTTTGCGTAGGTGTGGTCCTTGTCCTTGAAAACGATCTTCCCGTCTTTCGTGGTACGCCCGCCGAACATGAGATCCCCGGACGCGACCAGAATCAGATCTCCGCGAAGTGTCCCTTTGAGGGCTAGCCCGCGTTGGTACACGTGAGTTTCCTGTTTCTGATCCGGCCCCAGGGCCACCAGCGCCGCCGCGCTCGAAAAGAGCTTCGTGACGGACGCGGGCGCGAGCGTCGCGTCGGGATTGCGCGAGTAAACGGTCGCGCCGGTCTTCGCGTCGGTGACCAGGACGCCCCAGGAAGCGTGCTTGTAATCGGGAGCTTCGATAACGGCTTCCAGCTTTTCCGAAAGTGCGGCAGGAGGGGCGGCCGCGGCGGGTACGATCCAGACAAGTGCGAGCAATACGAGCGCGAGCGGGGAACGGGCACGGACCACGGCGACCGCCTTTCCGGTTGGGGAACGTGACGCGAAGATCATGGTACCACAGTACGTTGCGTGTGCGAGTGCGCTGAGCGGAGTGGTTGACTTTGGTCTGCGGCCCCGTCGATGGTATGATCAGTTTTAATGGGGGCGTTATGATACAAACCATTCTGAACAAGCGTCGGAGGCGACTCAGAATCACCGTTCCCGCGCTGGCGCGTATGAGCGGCGTACCGACTGCAACGGTCCGTCAACTTCTCGTTGATCCAACCGGGGTCCGTTTTGAACACGTCGTGGCGGTCGGTCGCGTCCTCGGGTTAGATCTGGCGACGGCGCGCCGCGTGTCGGTGAATCGCGTTCTGCGCGACCGCGCGCTCGCAAAAGCGCGATACGTTGCGAGGTTCGTTCAGGGAACACAAGGTCTGGAAGCGGCAGCGGTTGACCCGGCCGGTTACGAGCGCATCATTCAAGTCGCGGCTCAAGCCCTGCTCGCGGGTAACAAACGGAAACTCTGGGATGAAGACTGATCCGGGTTGGGTGCCCATTCCGGGCGAAACTCCCATCGATGATGTGTCCGGGTT
The DNA here is from genome assembly GCA_000531095.1 of Gemmata massiliana. Classification (GTDB taxonomy): domain Bacteria; phylum Planctomycetota; class Planctomycetia; order Gemmatales; family Gemmataceae; genus Gemmata; species Gemmata massiliana. The sequence continues at coordinate 414,423 of HG799469.1, forward strand.
GCTCATTAAAGACATCGGAACCCGCGGGCAGTTGAATCAGGCCGAGGCAGAGAACATCACTCTCGTTGTGGCCAAGTATTTCGTCGGGCGGCTGACCGAGGCCGATGCCCCGTTCACGTTCGATTGGGTGTTCGCGCTTCACAAGGAAATGTTCGGCCGCGTCTGGGCCTGGGCGGGTTCGCCGCGGACCTGCAACCTGAACCTCGGTTGCCCCGCACACGACGTTGAGGCCAACGTTCTCGGCCTCGTTCAAGACATTTCGTATTGGGGGAAGGGGCCGTACTCCTTGATCGAGGACGCCGCACTCCTGCACTACCGCGCCGTGAAGATTCACCCGTTCCTGAATGGGAACGGGCGGTGGGCTCGAATGCTCGCCAATATCTGGTTACGGCTTCACGGTTCCGACCCGGTTCTGTGGCCGGAACCCCAGATAGGCGAAGTCAGTCCGATCCGATCGGAGTACATTGCCGCGATTCAGGCGGCCGACCGGCTCGACTATGCGCCACTCGTCAAATTGCACCAGCAGTACGCTTCCAGGTGACCCCGTACCGCCGGCCACCCTTGACGCATTACTCCGCGCGGACTAGCGTGAGACGGGTTGATTCACACCAATGAAGTTCGCAACGCGGCGGTTTCACACAATGCCCGGTACGTGCGTGGTCGGTTTGCAGTGGGGGGACGAGGCGAAGGGTAAGATCGTCGATCTCCTCGGCGATGGCTTCGATATCGTGGTGCGGTACAACGGCGGCGCCAACGCCGGGCACACGGTCGTTGTCAACGGAAAGAGCTTCAAACTCTCCCTTCTCCCGACCGGGGTGATCCGGTCGAACGTCCAGTCCGTCATCGGGAACGGGGTCGTCGTGTACCCGCCCCGGTTCATCGAAGAACTCGAATCGCTCGTGAAGCAGGGCGGGCTCGATGTGTCCGGGTCGCTGTTCGTGAGCGACCACGCGCACGTCATCTTCCCGTACCACATGGAAGAGGAGCGGCTGCTCGAAAGCGGCTCCGAGGGGAAGATCGGCACCACCGGGCGCGGGATCGGGCCGTGCTACCAGGACAAGGTCGGCCGGCGGTTCGCTATTCGTGTCGGCGAACTGCTCCAGCCGGACCACCTGCGCGAACGACTGCGGTTCGTGGTGCCGTTCAAGAACAAGCTCATGAGCGCGCTCGCGGGCGGTACGGCGCCGAAGGTCTTCGACCCCGAAGCGGTCGCGACCGAGTACCTGACCTACGCGGAACGCCTCCGGCCGTTCGTGCGGGACACCACGCGCTTCCTGCACGACGCGATCGCGGCCAACAAGCGAATCATTTTCGAGGCCGCGCAGGGCAGCTTGCTCGACGTGGACCACGGCACGTTCCCCTACGTCACCAGTTCGAGCAGCCTCCCGTCTGGCATTTGGGGCGGGTCCGGCGTGCCCGCGAAGCACCTGAAGCGGATCATCGGCGTGGTGAAGGCGTACACGAGCCGCGTGGGGCAGGGGCCGTTCCCGACGGAACTGAACGATGATCTGGGTGAACAAATCCGGCGCGTCGGGCGCGAGTACGGCACCGTGACGGGACGCCCACGCCGCGTCGGGTGGCTCGATTCGGTGGCCGTGCGTTACACCGCGGCGCTCGCCGGTGCGGACGAGATCACGCTAATGCTGCTCGACGTGCTGAGCGGCATCCCGGAACTGAAGATCTGCACCGCCTACGAACTCGACGGCTCGCGCATCACGCACTTCCCGAGCGACGCACACCTGCTGGCGCGGTGCAAACCGGTGTACGAGACGCTACCGGGCTGGACCGAAGACCTGACCGCGGTGCGCGCGATCTCGGACCTGCCGAGCGCGGCCCGGCGCTACATCGACCGCGTCGCCGAGCTGATCGGGCTGAAGGTGTCCGTGGTGTCTGTCGGTCCCGGGCGCGAACAGACGATCATGGTGTAGACGCAACACTTGGACTGATGCTAGCGCTAATGAACGCACCGCGGACTGAAACGCCCGGTTCACCCGGCCCGCGGTGTCATCGGTTGAGTGTGTCGTGTCATTGTGTCGGCGGCATCAGTCGGGTGTAATGAACGACGCGCGAATACCAGATGGCAGATGTGGCTAACGGATCGCGTTTTTCGGGTACGTGATCGGTGAATCGAGCCGGAAATGTTAGCATTTGTTAGCCATCGAAAGAACCGCTGAGAGCGTTCGGCCGTATCGAAGTGTTGAGTGCGTCATTGTTTGGGGCGATTCTCGCTGGGGATGGTGCGGGTGTCGCCCGGAATTGTTAGCAGTTGTGAGTCGCGCCTCGTTCTCGTGGGGTTTTTGGAACCAAGCGAACAGGCAATCGTGGTGTGAGCCGGTGTTTCGCCCTCGATCCCTGAATTGCACATGGCGCAACTGGTTGGAACGAAGTGCGTGATCTGTCAGGAAAAGATCACGAACGAACTGGACTCGCGCTACTGCCGCGATTGTGGTAAGCCGCGGCACACGGCCTGCGTTCGGCTCCCGGATCGCCCGACGGACGAGCTGTGTTACGAGTGCGGCGTTCCTGTTGACGCGCTTAGCAAACCTGTTGAGCCGAAAGAAACGCCTGATTTTTTGCAATACGGCACGTTTCCGGTTGCGCGCACGTGCCCGAAGTGCCGTGGTGAGAAATATAAGCGAGTGAAACCCCTGGGGTGGATCGCGTTCAAGTGGGACCGGGTGTGTAAGGACTGCGCGACACGATACACTCCACCAACGCCGTGGTGGGCCGCACTGATCTTTCTCGGGGTCGGGCTCCTCCTGGCGGGGTTCGGGGGGATAAGCGTGCTCTGGAGCGTGGTGAAGGGCAACCCGCTCAGTTTGCCCGCGATGGCTTGTGAGGGGTTTCTGGGGATAATCGGTTGTCTTTCGATCTATCACGGCCTTCGTAGTCTCTTCAATCCAGGAGACGTGTGAGGGAACACCGCACCGGGCATCTATGATCTCCACGACGCACGAACCCCGCGAATACGCCCGCTCGGTCGGACTCGATCCGGCCCGGCTGCCGCGTCACATCGCCATCATCATGGACGGCAACGGGCGGTGGGCACAGCGCCAGGGCAAGGAACGCGCCGAGGGGCACGAGCGCGGCGCGCACTCCGTCGACGTGATTACCGAAGAGTGCTGCCGGCTCGGGATCGGCCAACTCACGCTGTACTGCCTCAGCTCCGAGAACTGGAAGCGCCCGAAGCCGGAAATCGACTTCCTGATGGCGCTCCTCAAGCAGTACCTGCTCGCGGAACGGGAGAAGATCCAGGAGCAGAACATCCGGTTCACGGTGATCGGTCGGCGCTCGGGGCTGCCTGATGAAGTGCTCGCAGAGATCGACGAGAACGTGCGCCTCACGCAGCACAACACCGGGCTGACGCTGTGCCTCGCGATCAATTACGGCAGCCGCGCCGAGATCGTGGACGCGGTGCAGTCGCTTGCGGCGCGCGTGAACCGCGGGGATCTACAGCCGGAAGAGATCGACGAAGCGGCCATCTCCGGCGCGCTGTACACGGGCGGAATGCCGGACCCGGACTTGCTCGTCCGCACCGCGGGCGAGATGCGCGTGAGCAACTACCTCCTCTGGCAGATCTCCTACGCGGAAATTTGGGTCACGCCGAAGTTCTGGCCCGAATTCGACGCCAGTTTGCTGCACGACGCGCTCCGCGACTTCTCGCGGCGCGAACGGCGCTTCGGCGGACTGACCACGGACACCACCACATGACCGACCCACGAGCGCATTCGTAATGATCCGAACGCGACTGGTAGTCGGATCGCTCCTCGCTCTGGGAGCTTGTGGCGTGCTGTTCGGCGACTCGTGGCTCGCGCGCAGCGGGTTCGCGTGGTTCCCGTTCCTGTTCGTCTTCCTGATGCTCGCGGGTGCCCTCGGCTCCCGCGAACTCGTTCGACTTATCCCCGCCGTACACCGCCCGTCCGAAGGGCTCGTCACCTGCGGTGTGCTACTCGCGCTACTGGCGAATTGGTACCCCGCCATCCATCAGCAGTTCAGCCTCGTGCCCGCATCAGTGTGGGCGCTGGCCGCGTGGATTCTCGCGGCAGTGCTGATTGCGGCGTTCCTGCTGGAAATGCGCCGGTACACCGGCGAACCAGGAGTCGCGGTTCCGCGCCTTGCGCTGACACTCTTTGCGGTCGCGTACTTGGGCCTCCTGGCGTGTTTCTTCGCGCAAATCCGCTGGCTCGTGCCTGATGCCGACACGAGCGCGATCATGCTCGCGCTGGTCGTGTTCGTGCCGAAGGGGAACGACATCGGGGCGTTCTTCACGGGCACGTTCCTCGGCCGGCACAAGATGACGCCCGTGCTCAGCCCCAAGAAGACGTGGGAAGGGTTCGCGGGCGGAATGACGACCGGCGCCGCGGTCGCGGTGGGCTTCTCGTTCATGGGCGACGTGTTCCGGCACGGCATCCCGGAAGCCATTGCGTTCGGGCTGGTAGTGGGGCTGGCGGGGGTACTCGGCGACCTGGCCGAATCGCTCATCAAACGTGACGGCCAGATGAAGGACGCTTCCAAAAGTATCCCTGGTTTTGGCGGCGTACTCGACGTGATCGATTCGGTACTTTTTGCGGCTCCCGTCGCGTATCTGTGGTTCAGTTGGCACTAAAAGCCGATCTACTGTCTGAGGGACATGCGAGAAGAGAACGAACTCGCCGCCGACTTCGTGTGTCCCTGTGCGAACTTCGTACTTCTGCGTCGCAAGATTGGAACTTCAACATGGCCGATTCGCTGGTGACGCGCACGCTGACGATCGAGGACCGCGACGAGGCGGTGATCCTCTTCGGCCCGCGCGATCAGCACTTGCGCGCCCTCCGCGATGCGTTCGCGGTGAAGGCCGTGTACCGCAGCGGGGAACTGAAGATCGAGGGCACCGCCGAAGCCGCGGAGCAGTTCGAGCGCGCACTTCAACAGGTGCGCCAGGTCGCGCGCAAGCACGGCAAACTCGACGCGAAGGACGTGACCGGCGTGATCGACGTGATCCGCGGTGGCACGAATCGCGGGACCGGTTCCGTGGTCGCGACGGAAGGTGGCCGGAATCTGCGCACGCGCACCGACGGCCAGGGCCGGTACGTGCAGGCGCTCCAGTCGCACGACGTGGTGCTGTGCGTCGGCCCGGCGGGTAGCGGGAAGACGTACCTCGCGGTCGCGTGGGCCGTGTCGCTGTTGCGAAGCAAACAGGTGCGGAAGATCGTGCTCGTGCGCCCCGCGGTCGAAGCGGGCGAGCGGCTCGGGTTCCTGCCCGGCGACCTCGTCGCGAAGATCAGCCCGTACCTCCGGCCCCTCTACGACGCGCTCGCGGACATGATGGAACCGGATACGGTGAAGAAGCACATGGAGAGCGAGGTCATCGAGATCCTGCCACTGGGGTACATGCGCGGCCGGACGTTGTCGCATGCGTGCATCATTCTGGACGAGGGCCAGAACGCGACCGTCGAGCAGATGAAGATGTTCCTGACCCGGATGGGAACGAACTCGAAGGTCATCGTGACCGGCGACATGACGCAGACCGACCTCCCGCGCACCGTGCGGAGCGGTCTGGCCGACGCCGTTCACCGGCTGCGCGACGTCGAGGGGCTGTCGATCGTGTACCTCGACCAGACGGACATCGTGCGGAACCCGCTCGTGACGCGGATCGTGAAGGCCTACGAGGATGAGTCGCCCCGCGGCCGCAAGCCGACGGCGTAAGGAGAAATCGATGAGCCGGCGGTATTGGATCGCTACCGGGTTGGTCGCGTTCTTCGTACTCGTCGCCGCTGCTTTCTCGACGAAGGAGCTAGACGCGCATTACAACTCAGAACAAACAATTCTTCGGGCGAGGTACGTGCTCCAATCGTGCGAGGTGTATCGAGGAGATCCGGCATCGGGGGGAAAGTATCCGGTCGCGCTCTTGGACCTTCACAAGCGACCTTCCGAGGGAAAGTCGTTCTTACCAGACGGGGATTCGGATCTCTTGGACATGTGGGGCAATCCGTATCGCTACGCTGTCATTGCCAATGCGCACGGTGAGCAAGAGGTCTACGTGTGGGCCGAGCGGGTCGTCAGGGGCAAACTGAAATTACTCGGGGCGAAGCGGAACGCAGACGGGGGGATCGAGTTATTTGGTTTGGAGAAGTGAAGTGTGAGATTGTAATCACAACTCACTTCAATGAGCGGGTACAACGAGTGACTGGATATCTCGACGAGACCGCGTTTATTATCACTCCGCGCTTCGTGTGAAGCGCCCCACCTTTCGACGCGATCCAGGATCAGTGCCGATGGCCCGTGACGGCTCGATTCCGCTCGTTCGGGGCTGGTTGGTAGCCGCGCTCTGGCTCGCGGTCCTGGCCGCGTTGACCGCTCAGTGGTGTTTCAGTGCGTCGCCGCTAATCGGCGCGACCTACGACGAAGCGTTTTACTTGGATTCCGGGTTGGAGGCCTGGCGCGGGTGGACCCGCACGGACGGGCGCCCCCGGGCGTTCTTTCACGAAACTACAGCCATTTATGGCACGATGCCGCTCCCGGTCGACGCGGTCACGCTCCCACTTTACTACCACGAGCGGCAGTCGGGCGCGCGGCTCGAAACGCCGGAAGAGAAGTTCGCGCTGCTGCCGCTGGCGCGTGCCGTGACACTCGGTTGGTTGTGGTTGCTCGTCGTCTCCGCGTGGCGCCTGGGGCGGGCGGCCAGCGGACCTTGGGCCGGGCGCCTTGCGGCCGGGTTTATTGCGGCCGACCCGAACATTCTGGGGCACGCTTCACTCGCCACCACGGACGTCGCAGTGAGCGCTGCACTCATGGCGTTCACTCGGGCCGTTTACACCGGGCGCGCGGGCCATTGGTGGAAGCGGTTAGTGCTTCCGGGACTGTGGTTCGGTGTCGCGGCGCTGTGCAAGATTTCCGCATTGCTCTACGGTGGCATCACCCTGGTCGTGCTCGAAGTGTGCTACCGGTTCGCGTCTGGCGGTTTGTCGCGCCCGGACGGGGGCGACTGGAAGGCGTGGGGAGTGAAGGCTGCCGGAACCGTGTTCCGGTCTGTGTTGAATACAGCGGCGATCCTGGTAATCGGTCTCGCCATTGCGGTCGAATACTTCGGTCACCCCGAACCGGGCCGGTACCCGTTCGCGCGGGTCGCGGAAGCGATGCCCTCCACGGAGCCCCTGAAACCCGGCTACGAGGCGTGGGCCAAAGAATACCCCCGTGTTCCGCACGCGGTCTGCGCGTTCGCGTTCCAGTGGTGGTTCAACGCGCAGGCCCGGCCCACGTTTCTGAACGGCACTTTCTATCCAGAAGGGTACCGCTATTATTTCCCCGAACTCCTGTTGATGAAAGTGCCGCTGCCGATCTTCCTCCTGATGTTCGCCGCACTCGCGCGGGTGCGAGCCGCGGCGCATCCGCTCACGTTCGTCGCGCTCCTGTTGCTCACCGTCCTTCTGAAAGCGAACCTCCAAATCGGGTTGCGGCTCGCGTTCCCGGCCGTCGCGTTGGGCTACGTCGCGCTCGCGGTCGCCCTCGAACGCGGGTACGCACACTGCGCGGCGTGGGTCGGTTTCCCCGCGGTGCTGGCGCTGGCCGGGATCTCGGTGTGGGTGTGGCCGAACGGGTTGGGGTACCTGAACCAGGCGCACGGCGGCCCGGGTACGGCGCACTGGCGCGTAGCGGACTCCAACGGCGATTGGGGGCAGGGGGTTCCCGAACTCCGGGCGTGGTACGAGGCGAACGGGCGCCCGCCGATCTGGGTGTGGTACTTCGGTGTGGACCCCGCGGTTAGCGCGCCCCCGTTCGGGCGCTTCGACCCCGACCGCCAACTTCCGGAGATCACGAACGAGGTAGAGCTGCGCCGCGCGGTCGGTCCACACATCCTGGCAGTGGGGCACACGGTCGTGTCCATGTACCCTGACCTGACCTCCTCGAAAACGATGACTCTGGAGTACCTGCGCACGCGGCGCCCGCTCGCGCGCACGTCCACGTTTACCCTTTACGATTTTCGCGACGAGGAGAACGGCCCGCCGCCGCTTGAGTAATTCGAGCTGGAACGATTGCCCCACGGAGGTTCGCTGTGATTCGCTTCACCAGTGCCAGGATGTTCGTGAGCTTGCTCGTGTTGTCGAGTTGTGCGCTCGCACGCGGGGCGGAGCCGGCGGTTCCGCTCATCGGGTACACGGAGCTGAAGACGAACATTCCCGGTGGCCGGCACGCCAACGTGCGCACGATGCGGGCTGTAGTCGTGAAAGCCGACGGTTCGGGTCGGCACCTCGTCGCCGAAGAACTGGCGAAGGAACCCGACACCTGGACCCAGTTTGCGGGCTGGTCGCCGGACGGGAAGTCGGCGGTTATTGGTGCTGGGTGGCAGTCACCCGAGAACGCGAAGTGGGAAGAAGCAAACAAGCAGTTCCGGATGGAAGAGGGCAAATGGAAGCTCGATTCGTGCTTGTTCGATTTCGCGTCGGGCAAGGTCACGAACGTGACGGATGTGGACCGTGTCAGCCACTACAACGGCGGCTTGTTCTTCCTCCCGGATGGGCGCGGGCTGGGGTTCACGCCGCTGATTAAGGGTGTCTCGAAGCCCTACCTCATGGACCTGGACGGGCGCAACAAGCGCGACGTATCGGGGAAGGGGGGCGGGTTCGCCTACGGGTACAGCGCCTCGCCCGACGGGAAGTTCATTTGCTACCACGAGAACTATCAGCTTTACGTTTCCGACGCGGACGGCGCGAACAAGAAGCACATCAAAACCGACCACCCGTTCGACTTCGCGCCGAAGTGGGCGCCGGACGGGAAGTGGCTCCTCTTCGTGAGTGGCGAACACTACAACTGTCACCCGCACATCGTTCGGCCCGACGGGACCGGGTTGAAGAAGCTCGCCGATCGCGGCGGGTATCGGGGAGTGATCGAGTTCCTGGACGTGTTCGATTTCCACGGCGGGAGCAGTGACACTCCCGTGTGGTCCGTTGACGGCGCGCTGGTTTACTTCACCGCGAAGGTCGGCAAGAGCGTGGAACTGTTCCAGACGACGCTCGACGGCCGGCCCACTCAACTCACCAAATCCGCGGACGGTTCTTTACACTACCATCCGCAACCGTCGCCGGACGGGAAGTGGATCGCCTACGGTTCGATGCGCGACGGGGTTCGCAACATTTACGTCATGAACCTGTCCGATCGAACCGAAAAGCGGATCACAGATTTGAAGGCCGGTGCCGGCGCGATGTGGCCCCACTGGCAACCGGTCGGCGCCGGGCGGTAAGTGCTCTCCCAGGTGAAACGATGTCGAATACCAATTCCGAGATTCGCTACCGGGTAAGTGATCTGATCGAGTACACCACCGCGCTGTTCACCGCAGCCGGAACCGACGGCGACAAACCGGCGACGATTGCCGCGGGGCTGGTCGAAGCGGATTTGCTCGGCCACACCACGCACGGTTTGCAACTGGCCCCGACCTATCTCGGAGAACTGGAATCCGGTGGGATGACTTCACGGGGCGAGCCGGAGGTTGTGGCGGATCGCGGCGCGACGGTGACCTGGGGCGGGCGCCGGCTCCCCGGCGTGTGGCTCGCAACGAAGGCCGTGGACCTCGCGGTTGAGCGCGCTTCGACTTACGGCGTCGCAACGGTCGTCATTCGGCAGAGCCACCACATCGCGTGCCTCGCAGCGTTCCTCCAGCGTGCGACCGATCGCGGGCTGATGATTACGATCGCCAGTTCGGACCCGGCCGTGGCCAGCGTCGCGCCGTTCGGGGGGCGAAAGGCGGTGTTCACCCCGGACCCGTTCGCGGTCGGCATCCCGACCGACGGCGACCCGATCCTGATCGACATCAGCGCTTCGATTACGACGAACGGAATGGCGGGCCGGCTCCGACGCGAGGGGAAGAAGTTCCCAGGTCAGTGGGCGCTCGATGCTTCCGGCACACCGACGGACGACCCGAACGTGCTGTTCACCAATCCGCCGGGCTCGCTCCTTCCGCTCGGGGGAGCCGAATACGGACATAAGGGCTTCGGGCTGGCGCTGATGGTCGAAGCGCTCACACAGGGGCTGAGCGGGTTCGGGCGGGCCGAAGCCCCGACTCAGTGGGGCGCGTCGGTGTTCGTGCAGGTGATCGATCCGTCGGCGTTTGGTGGACTCGATGCGTTCCGGCGCGAAACGGGATGGCTCGCGAATGCCTGCCGCGCTAACCCGCCGGTTCCCGGTGTCGAGGCGGTCCGCGTGCCGGGTCAGCGCGGGTTGGCGAACAAGAAACGCGCGCTGGTGGAAGGTGTCGCGCTGTATCCGGGCATCATTGACGCGCTGGAACCGCACGCGACGCGGCTCCGCGTGACGCCCCCGCGCCCGATTGGGGGATGAGCCGTTACCGTCGCGGGCACTTGTTGCGGTTCATGCTTGCGGTCCAACCCGAAGCGCCCCACCAGTTCCGGAGTTGCTGGCGCGCGGGCGGCGGAAAGTGGCGCGAGAAGTTCAGGCTGATGCGCCCGCCCTGGCGCACCACGCCCCACACTCGACCGGTGGCGATTCGATGGTCGGTCGCGACTTCGTGAACCCGTTGCAGGAACGGCGAGGTTACGGTTCCCGTAGTGGAACGCACCTCTCCGCGGACGACCGTGACTACGAAGTACGGCTCCGGCTGGGCCGCGCCCCACAATCCCCACGCGACAGCCACCGCGATTGCGAGCACAAGCCCCTGGGCGAACAACTCCATTCGTGCATCCTCTGAGCACGGGTGAGAACTGAACTCAAGAGGATGCTAAATCGAACGCGCGGGGAATGCAACCGGCTCACAGACCGTCGCTCATGTTCACGTCGGCGATGTAGTTCTCGTAGCGGTTGTAATCCTTCCGCCACGTGAGGGTGATTTCGCCCGTCGGACCGTTACGCTGTTTCGCGATGATGACTTCGAGGACGTTGTCCTCCTGGCCGTCGAACTTGCCCGGGCGGTGCAGCATCATACAGGTGTCGGCGTCCTGTTCGATCGACCCCGATTCGCGGAGATCGGAGAGCCGCGGCTTGTGGTCCTGGCGGTCTTCGGAGGCCCGGTTCACCTGGGCCAGTGCGATCACCGGGATGTGCAGTTCGCGCGCGAGGAACTTCAACCGGCGGCTGATCTGCGCGACCTGTTCCTGGCGCGGGTCGCGGCGGTTCTCCGGCTCGATGAGCTGCAAGTAGTCGATCACGATGAGCTTCAGCCCGCCGTCCCGTTCGTGCTTCTTCTGGAGGCGCCGGGCGCTGGCCGCGATCTGGATCATGGTGCGGCTCGGGGTATCGTCGATGTAGAGCCGGCACCGGCGCAGGATGTCGCCCGCGTCCATCAGCTTCTGGAGGTCATCCGAGTTGAGGTGCCCCTTACGCACGTTGTGGCTGGGCACCCGCGACTGGCAGCACAGGAGGCGCTCGGCCAATTCGATGCGGGCCATTTCGAGACTGAAGAACATCACAACCGGTGATTGGCCCGTCATTGCTCCTTCCGTGATGATGTTTCGGACCATATTGAGCGCGAACGCGGTCTTCCCGACGGATGGTCGTGCGGCAATGATGACGAGTTCGGTGTTGTGTAACCCCGCGGTCATGTTGTCGAGGTCGACGTAACCGCTGGGCAACCCGCTGATCGCGAGATTATCTTGGCCGATACGCGAATCGAGCCGGTCGAACGCTTCCTTGACCACGGTCGAGAGCACGGCCGTCTCGCCCACCATCCCTTGCTTCGCGACTTCCATGATCTTGCGCTCGGCCTGCGCGACCAACTCGTCGACGGACTGCGTGCGGTCGTAGGCGTCGCGGAGGATCTCGTTGCTGGCGTGGATTAGTCCGCGCACCATCGCGGTGTCTTTGACGAGCTTCGCGTGGTACTCGGCGTTGGCCCCGGTCGGGACGGCTTCCCATAACTCGACGAGATACGCCTGCCCGCCCACGTCTTCGAGCTGCTTGTTCTTGCGCAGCCGCTCGTACAGCAGCACGAGGTCGATGGGCTGAGCATCGGTCGCGAGGTCGCAGAGCGCCTGATAAATCTTCTGGTGCGCGTCGAAGTAAAAGTTGTCTGTGATGATGTGCTGTTGTACGGTCGGCAGAGTGTCCGGGTCGCGCAGAATACCCCCGAGCACGCCGCGCTCGGCTTCGCGGTTCTGGGGCGGGAGACGATCGGTTAGTTGGCTGTCGTTGGACATTGCGAGTAGCTCACGGCTTACGGCGAATCGGGCGTGTGCGACCGGGAACACGCACACAGGGGCCAGCGCGATTGATAACGGGCGGCGCGGAAAAATGGAAGGCCGCCGCCGCGGAGTAGAGAAGGGGGCGGGACCGTGGGCGAATGGGTCGTCGGGGCGGGATCGGAAAGGACGGGATGAGCGCTTCCGCGGGCGCGCCGTTATTCGGCACCGAGCGCTTCGATCCGCGCCCACAGATCATCCGGAACGGGCATCACGGAAAGGCGCGCCTGCTTCACCAGTTCCCACGACGCGAACGCTTTGTCGGCTTTGATCGTGGCCAGCGACACGGGCGCCGCAAGTTGGCGGAGCGGCTTGACCGTGACCGCGACGCACTTGCCTGTTGTGTCCGTGGGGTCCGGGGTCGGGTCGGCCGCTACTTCCATCACGCCTACAACGGACTTCAGTTTGCCAGTGGCGTAGAAGAAGACGAGGTCACCCTTTTTTACGGTGCGCAGGTGCTTTTGTGCGAGCGCGTTCGTCACGCCGGTCCAAGTGGTGGAGCCGTCGCGTTCGAGGTCCGCGAAGCTGTACGTTTCGGGTTCTTCTTTGAACAGCCAGTGTGCCATGAAACGAGCGCCTCGGCGAACAAAACAGGTGTCTGCGTGCGTAGAATGGTGCGGCGTGGTCCCGGCTGTTTGCTTCTCTGTTTTGCACCACGAGTGCCGGGGCCACGTCGCTAAACCCTTGAAGCCTAAAAACCCCCAGAGCCTTGTAAACGTAGTGTTTACAGGCTCCAGAGGGGCATTGCAAGCGTTTACTTTCCATGCGTCCTTGCACAGTGAAAACGGGAGTCCGGTCGGGTTAACGGGAGTAAACGGGAGGGTTACGGCCCATTGGAAACTGCATATCACTTGCGCCGTTGAAACTACGCAAACTTCGGACGCGAATTGACTGCGCCGTCCCACGCCTTCGACAAGCCGAGCATCACCTCGCACCGCTCCGCGTCCGTGAACGCACTCTCCGGTGCATCTGCAATTGCGTTCTGCAGCGCCTCAATCGCGTCGATGAGTTCCACGTACCGCGTGATGAGCCGACGCCGGACGACTTGAGGTTTTCGAGTCGCTTTCACCTTGGGTTTGGTCTTCACCTTGGGTTCGCTTGGTTCGCTTGGTACGTGGGCTTTCAGGCCGTTCGCGAGTTGCATTGGGGGCTCCAGAATGCGGTGAGTGGGTGAAACCGGATAGACGGTTTCACTTCAATCCTTGAGGGGCGAGACCGAAAATCCGCTTTCCGGCGAGGGGCGGTGCCACTCTACGTCTCGCGAGATTCCCGGGAAGATTTGCAGGCAGAGAGCAAGTTGCAAATTTGCAACTTGCTCGTCAGTAACGCCGGAAACCCTGATTATCTAGATTTTATTAGATTTATCGGGATTGCGTTCATTACATGTTCCTCAACGTGGATGGTGCGTGGTGAAGAACACCACACAGGTGCGCGTGCGAAACCGAAACGTCGTTTGGCGCTTCGGCGTTCTGACGAGTGCCGTAACCCCGTTTAGGGTTTCGGGAGGTCACCGGGAATTCCCGGTGACCAAACTCGAACAAGCCCTGGAACGCCAATTGACGTTCCAATGGGTTTCAAAACGGGAATTACCGTTTTGGGTTTTAAGGCGAGCATTCTCGCCTTAAACATGGGCGTGCCCCATGTTTGGAGCCTGAAAGATGGGTATGCCCACCTTTGAGCTGCATATCCCCCAGGGACACAGAGGGTGTCGCCGTTCCCGACACCCTTTTCAATCACGAGCGGCCCAACCTGGACCACACGCAAACCCGCCTCGTTGCTGTGATGCCATGCGCACCAGCCGTAGCGCTTCAGGGAGACGGTGAGCCGTTCGGAGCGAATTAGTGCGAGTATGTGCGTACCCTCAGAGGGCAAGCGGCCAATTGGCCGCTTGCTGGTTCGGATGCGGGAATTCTCGTTTCGCTAGATTTGCTTGGCGTTCACGAGTTCGATGAGCGCGGCGCCGTGCTTGCAGGGGCGGAGGTGCCCGTAGCGATGGGCTCCCTTACACTCGCATTGCGCAACGCCGGCGGCGGAGATGAACACGCTGTAGTGGTCCTCGGTCTTGTCGGTCCCGGGTGTCTTCTTGAGCAGACAGAACCCGCGGCCCTCGTCGCACGGGAACTCCTGGACGCGGTAGACCACGTGGGAGCGATTCCCGGTGATGGTCAGCGTTCCCGCATCTTGGGTAAAGTCGTCCGTCGCGGGCTCGAATGTGAACGCTCGGTTCCGCTCTGACGTGGTGGCGGGCAGCAATTCCGTGTAAGTTGTCATCGCTCAGTCCCTCGCTAACAGGGGTTGGGAAGTGGGGCTGGGGGTGTTCGCTGCACCTCCGGCCCCGCGTCGTTTCAGTAAGGGGATAATAGACTATTGTCAGTATTGCTGTCAATACTGAAGTTGTAATTATTGCTGCTGTGATTTTTAACAGCCGACGTTTACTATTGCCAGCAATAGCGTGTATAGTTGTCGTGTGGGTATTGGCTTTACCACCGCGGCGGGGGTTGTTATGCTCGCAGTCATGAGTGAACCGAGCGAGTTAGTTTCGTTGCAAATCAAGGTGCCGAAGCGCCTCCGCGCTCGTCTTAAGGCCCGCGCTGCGAGTGAAGAGATTGACATGGCGGACCTGGGCGACATCATCCTCACCCACGTATTAGATCTGTTCGAGGCTGAGAAGGTGCCGGAGCCGATCCAAAAGGCGATCCAGAAGGTTCGCGACGAGAAGAAGTCCTAACCGCCTCCAACGTAGCGAGCGCGCCCAGCGCTTCACTATGATGCCTGCAGGGTCACCCTGTGGGCTTTTAGTCGTTGGGGCTGTCACATGCGCGCGTACCTCTTCCTGGCGATCATTGTTTCGCTGAGTGGGTGCAACAACGGAACGACCACCGAAAAAGTGACGACTGCTCCGGCTCGTGCGGAAGGGCCAGCAACAGAAGGGCCAAAGGGTCTCGCACCCACACCTCACGAGTCGCCGAGCGGACTGAATCTGCCCTGGTCGGAGGGCACCGCGAACGAGAAGCTGATGGGGCTTACGGACGATCAACTCACGGAATTGATTGGTAAGCCCGACGCGGTTCACCAGGACCCGCAATACGGCGACCGCAGACAGTGGCAGTACAAGGCGAAGAAGTGGCTCAAGCCCGATCCCGCATGGAAGGATGCGACTGAGCCAACTGCGATGAACGTGGTCCTGAAGAACGGGAAAGTGATTCGCGTTTTGCGAGGTTAAAACTGTTCTCGCGGTGCGTGCTCGCTAATATCCGCCTTCAACTGAGCCGGATGTACCCAATGCTCGTGCCGCCGTACCCCGCGGCCTGTGCCGAGCAAAAATCCAGAGTGCCCGCGGTCGTGTTGATGAGGAGCTGGAGCCTGAGCACGGCGCTCGCGGCGCCACTGTAGTACGTGCCCATGTAGGTCGTGTGCGTGTAGTAAACCCCGGTCTGCTGGATCATGTGCATGAGCGAAACGGTTCCGCCGATGTCGGACCCGGTGCCCGCCCCGGTGCCAATGCGCGCCGACAGGTCCATCTGCGAGAACGTGAGCGCACTCGCGCGGGCCTGACACGTGAGCCGGCCGTAAACGAAGTACAGCCCCGTCGCCGGGAGCGTGATCGACACCCCCGGGATGTCCTGGCCGCCGACGTTGAGCGTGAGGTTGGCCGAGACGGACAGTCTCGCGTCCGCGGCGGTCGGTACGAACGGGGTTCCGCCGCCCGGCTCGTACTGGAACTCCCATCGCATTCCTCCCCCAACGTATCCGCGCCTCCGTAACCACACCTTCGTACCGGTCGGTACCGCGGTCCCGTTGATCTCCACGGCCGGGTTCAGCGACGTGGTGCCCTTGCGCCCCGACGCGGGAACGGCATCGGCCCCGGTCGTGTAGTCCGTGGTGCGCTCTTCCCACGAGTACAGCCCGCCGCTGACGCCCGTGATCTCGGCGCGGATGAGTTCCGGTTCCATTAGATCGGTCCCGCGGGCTGCTGGAGGAGGGGATCCGTGAAAAGCAACTCGTGTGCAAAGGACTCGTAGCACGGGGCCTTATCCGCTTCGGTTGGCCCTTGCCCAACGACATACGCGAATTTCCGCGTGGCGTAGTTCGGCTGCAGGTTGTGCCCGGCCGCGATCCAGTTCTTGTTCGTGAGCAGCGCGTTCGCGGCGTTGGGCACGTCCGTCGCTTCGCGCCCGGTGTGGATCCAGCGCAGCTTGAAGTTGGCCATCAGACTCTGGTCCAGCCCGACCGCGAGCGCGCCGAGCAGTTTCTGGATCTTCGGCGACGCGGGCATGTACGGCCCAGGTATCGGGCTCGCACCGAGGAACAGCAGGCTTCCCGCCTTGCAGAGTCGGCCGCCAATGGTGATGTCACGCTGGTTCACGGTGCCGACGAACCGGTTCAGGTAGCTCTTGTACGTCGTCCCGCCGATGGTAAAGTCCATCGCGTACCTTGCAGGCACCTGGTACCACGACGTTTCGAGCATACCGTTTTGCAGGCTCATGTAGGGCGAGCCGTTAAAGTTGAAGCCGTTCGGTGTTCCACCGCTTTCGGTGCGGAACGTCATCGCGCCGGCCGGTTCGGTGGCCGACACGGTGTCCGGGAGCGGGGTATAGGTCGTGTTCGTGAACCGGCGCCATTCATCCGCATACACGAACGAGACGCTCGTCCCATCGGGCTTGAAGTACGTGCCGTTGTACGTGCCGATCTTCTCGTTCGGGAGCAGGAAGTACGGGCGCTTCGTGAACTTCACCTTGTACAGGTACTTCGTGTAGTGCGGGAACTGCGCGGTGATGGGCGCGAGCCCGAACACGCTGAGCGCGGTGCCGTTGACGTGCTGGCCGATGCCGAACATGTCGCTCACGGCCGCGACGCTCATCTCGGGCCGGAACGGGTGAACGGGCGGGAGCACGCGCGCGATCTTCCCCGCGTTCGCCACCCCGCCGTTGACGACGTTGGGTTCCAGGTTCGTGACGCCGCCCAACAGCGTGTCGAACGCCTGTGCGACCGCGGACACCGCCGGCGGGGTGGCGTCGTCGGCGCCCTCGAGCATGTACGCGCCGTCCGCCTGTCCCTCTTCCTGGCTGATGCTGGTGTGCATCCCGCCCTGGTCCCGGTCGGTGATTTCTACGAACGATAGCGCTGGCATCAGTACCCACCCAATTGTTCGTGTGTGAACCGGTTGAACCGCCCGCGGCCCTCCCGGTAGATGTCGCCCGCGCCGGTCGTTATTTTGTCCCAGAGCCCGGCCGACTCGGACCGAACGGCGCTGATCGCCTGACCTGCCGGGCTTTGCGCGAATCCCTCGCGGGCCATCCCCCAAACGCCCTCGCGCGCGCCCTCGGCGATGATTTTCACGAGGCCCTTCCACGGATCCTTACTGGTCTCGTCCACGTTCCGCAGGATCTCTTCGAGCAGCTCGGTTTCGCTCTTCTTCACGTCCCCGCCCCCGTTGGCGGCCACGAACGCGCGCTCGCTCATCTTCCGCGCGATGTCCTCGATCGCGCCCACGCTCGCATCGGTCGGTGCGGCGAGCAGGCCCCGGGGCGGGTTCTTGCGGGCCTCGATCGCACCGGCCAGCGATTCCCGGAACCGCTTCACCGCATCGGCGCCCCCGAACAGGGCGAGGATCTTGGTCGCGGCCACGGACAGCGCGATCACGAGCCGGCGCAGGTTCTCCGCGTAGTTCTTCGAGCCGTCGATCCAGAGTTTGATGGCCCCACCGAACTGGGTGACCACGTCCACCACGGCCGCGACGACTTCCAACAGCGCGCCCCAGCTCTGCATGTTCGATTCGATGGTGCCGACGAGCGGCTTGAGCACCTTTGCGAACCCTTCCATGAGGCGAGCCACCAGCCGCACCGCGCCGAGGAGCACGCCGCCCACCGCGGCCGCGATGTCCTCGACCATCGGGCGCAGAGCCTGGATGGACGGGAGCAGAACGCCCGCCCAGTCCCGGACCGCTTTCGTCGCGTACTTGATGATGGGGACGAGCGCGTACCCGATGGTGGCGCGCAGGTTGTTCACCTCGCGCTCGTACTGTTCCACGAGGTACGGGTTGAGCGCGCGGACGAACGCGGCGGACGTCTTCACGATCGCCAGGAGCGCGAGCGGCAGGGCCGCGAACGCCGCGACCACGGTTGAAACGACTGTGCTGATGGCCCCGATCGTCTTCTGTACGCCCTTAATCGCCATCCCGATTTGACCGAAGATCCCCGGTCGTCGCCGGGGCGCGCGGGGTGGCCCGCCCGGACCGCCCGCCTTCATGTCCTTCAACTGACCGGAGATGCGACCGACGAGGGGCGTGAGCGTGCGGAGGATGCCGATCTGCTGCCCCATGAGCCGGTTCAGGTTCAGGAGCAGGTCGTTGTTACTGTGGGCCACTGTTCAGCGCCTCCAATCGCCGCTTGAGTTCGTCGAGCTGTTCCGCACTCACCCCCAGCGCCGGAGCGATCGCGAGGAGTTGTTGCAGTCGCGCCCGCGGGTCACCGGGAATTCCCGGTGACCCCTCTGGTACCTGAATGGCGCCGTCCTTGTCGCGCGCGTGGAAGTAGATCTCTTTGACCTGCCGCGGGGACAGGTCGTAGATCTCACCGAGCGGAACCTTGAACTCGCTCACGAGGATCGCGAACTGTGCGGTGAGAACCCCGGGGGTTAGCGCCGGCCGCGGTTGCGGCGCGCCAGGTCCGGCCCCGGGGCCTTCCGTTTTGGGGCGAGGGCCTCCTTCGGGAGCGAGTCTTCCATTACCTCGGTGAGGATGGTCCGCATCTCCTCCGGCTTGTGTGCGAGTAGCTCGAAGATCTCGGCCGGTTCTGCGCTCATCATGCAGGAGAGCAGCAGCGCGGTTCCCGGCGTGGTTTCCAGGAACGCCATCGTGTGCTCGGACTCGAACGCGAAGTGCCCGGTCTCGCGCTGCTTGCGGAGTTCGTCGGCGCGCTTCAGGTACTCGTCGGGCGGGTACACGTCGCGCAGTTCCAGGAGCGCCGCCTTCGCCCGCTCGTATAACTTCGTTTCAACGGCGAGCATGGTGCCGTGGGTGAGCACGGGCGCGACGGTGTACGTCTTCCCGTTGTGCTCGATGGTCTTGGGCGGTCCCTTGATGCCCAGCGCCGCGCTGCGCTCACTCATGAAACCTCTCCGTGTCCCTAATGGGTATGCAGGTCAACCGTAACCAAGAGCGTTACAGTTATGTGAACGAAACAGAAAACGCGCCGTCGGACTCGAAGGTCACGGAACACTGCCCGGGGTCGCCCCCGGCGCTGATCTCCGTGCTGAACTCGACGCTGGAGAGGCGCGCGTTGAGCACGAGTTCCACACCCACCGCGAACCCCAGGTGAAGCTCGTACACTGTGTTGACTGTTAAGGGCATGTTTCCGCTGTTGTACGGCCCCTCGACGACTGGAGTGGCCGCGATCCCGCCCGCGGTGGTGCGCTGGAAGTTGGATCCGAACGTGAAGAACTTTTTGACGCCCCCGTCCACGGGCAAGCGCCACTTGCTGAAGCTGTACGACTGGGCGCCGAGCTTCACGTAACTGTCGTTGCCGCTGATGAAGTTGTCGGGCATGGGTGCCTCACAGTGTGCTGCCGACGATGACCACGGTCACGTCGATGGATGATGCCCCGGTGTTCGCGAACGTCAGGGTCTTGTGCGTGGCGTCCACGGTGATGCCGCTCCCGGTCGGGTCGCCAGCCTGCGTGAACGACTCGCCCGCGCGCACCACGTGACCGTCGGTCGCGCCCGCGAACCACACGAGCCCGTTACTCGCGCCCGGGGTGAGCTTCAGGACGCCCGACGTGCCCGCGACCTTGACGACAATGGCGAGCGCTTTCGTGAACGCAACCGACTCGCCCGCGAGGTTCGTGACGCTCTTCAGGTCGATTGTCGTGGAGCCGCTCGCCGCGATGGTGAGCACCGCGGCATAAGCATCGTCCCAAACGCTGGTGTCCAGGTCCGGGAGCGAGAACGTGACCTGGTTGTCCCCCTGCGTCAGGTCCGCCCAGTTCGTGACCGAGACCGTGAACGCGAAGGTGTTGTTCACCTGCAGGTCGAAGGACGAGAGCGGCATGGGCGCCTCTTACAGGTCGAGTAGTACGCGGATCTCAACGTTAGTTGCCGCCGTGGTCGTGATGTAGCCCGCGGTGATGGCACCCGCGGTCCCGGTGAACGGGTACGGCACGCCCGAACCCTTCACCCACACGAACGGCACCGCGCTCGTGAGGCTGATGGTGTCCGTGGGCGAACCGCTGCTGTTCATCTTGAGCGTGCAGTCGAGGTCTGTTTTGATGAACACGGCGAGCAGTTTCGCACTCGCCCATTGCAGGTCGACCAGTTGGTTCGTGACGGTCCCGAGCGTGAGCGAGGAGTTCTGTTCGACGCTGCCGGTCTTCGTCGTGAGCACCGCGACCTGATTGGACCCGGCGCCCCACGTCTCGGTGATTTGGTGGCTGATGCTCATGTGCTGCGGTCCTCGAAGGTCCAAATGGTCAGGATGATCTGGTCGTAATCGAACCCCTCGGAGAGGTCGCCGCGGTCCAGGAACACACCGCCGGCGATCTCGACCCGCTTCACCGCGCTCACCGCGATGGGGTTCGGTTTCATGTACCTCGCGCGCACCTGCTCGCGCCAGTTCGCGATGTCCGCGAGGTTCGTGATCTGGTCCCGGTCGTTGGGCGTGATCAGGGTCATTTCGACGGTGTACGTGACCCGGAACCGGCTCCCGAACGCGATGCGGGTGACCTGGTCCGCTTCCTCGGCGCCGCTGATGGTGACTTGGTAGTGCTCGTCGACGCGCTCCTCTTTCTTCGGGAGCTTGCGCTTCACCACCTTCAGGCACTGGCCGCCGACCTTGAGCGGGTGCGCCTTGTGGTCCGTAACGACCGCGTCGAGGATGTCGTTGAGCACGCTCACAGGTACTGCGCTCCCGAGCGCCTGTAGGTGACGAGCCGGTACCGCTGCGGGCCGTTCGCGTCACGGTCCATCACCTGGACGGACTCCACGATCCAGACGCTGAACTCGTCGTAAGCCGGATCCGCCATGCGCGCCGGTGTCGGGTAGCTGCCTTCCACATTGGGGACCGTCCACTCCAGCACGCCGTCCGTGAGCTTTTCACCGATCTTCGGTATCACCACACCACCGGGCGCGACGTTCTCCGGTGCGATTCCGCGCAGGTTGTCGGTCCACAGGTGGAAGACGACCGCGTCTTTCTCCATGAGCTTCGGGTAGTTGCGCTGCATCTTCGCGATGTCTTCTTTGGTCACCGCGGCGCGCTGGACGTACTGGACGCGCGCGGCGTCCGCGAACTCGTCCTCCTTCATCTTCACCGCGTACCCGAGTGTCAGCGGGTCGTCGATGAGCAGGTAGTCCTTGCTCAGGTCCAGCGCCATCACAGCACCATCTTGGTTGACACGATGTACGGGGACTGAGCGTTCACGGTCTTCTGGAGCGCGTCAATGAGCTTCTGCAGGCCCTCGCGCCACTCGTTGCGGTCGACGGTCTTGTTATCCAAAGTATAACTTGGCTGCGGGTTCACCGCGTCGGCCGCGAGCGCCGCGGCGTAACCCGCGATGGTGGCGTTCAGGTTGTCCGCGACGGTCGGCATGATTACTCCTTGGTGCCGCGGTACATGAAGCGGGGCTCCTTTGTGAACGGAACGCCGTGCTCGCGCGCCACCCAGATCCCGACGATTTCGCGGCGGGCGTCTTCGCTGGAGAGCGGGGCGCTGTTGACCTGGAACGGGATGATCTGGCGGTACCGGAACGCGCGCTTCGGGTCGCCCATGTACCAGCGGGCCGGCGCGTTGGTGGTCGACACCCCGCCCGCGATGAGCCGGTTGTACCAGATGCGGCTCAGGACCACGGGACTGATGGGCCGGATCAGGCTGCGCTGGGTCTGCGTGATCGTGTTCCCCGTGTCCGTCAGCCGGCGCACGAATTCCGGGTAGAGCACCGATTCCAGGTTCATCTGGCGCTGGGGCATCACGAGCAGTTGCGGCGCGCTGACGGTAATCTCGAACCCGGTCCCGGGGTCCGTGTTCCCTTCGAGGATCTGGAACGCGGTGTCAATGCTCGCGTAGTTCGTCAGCTCGTTGGTGGACGAGTTCACGTAGTTGTTCGGGATGTCGCCCGCGGCCGTGAGGTACGTGTTCGCCGCGTTCCCGTCCCGGCTGTACGTGTTCGTGATGCCCAGCACGCAGTCGGCTTGGCGCACTTCCTTGTTGCGTGCGACAGCGGTCCCGGCGCTCTTGCACGCCGATTCGAGCATGTCGGTGCGGTCGTAGATGAACGTCTTCTCGTTGATCTGGATGACGTTCCCGAAGCGCTGGTTGTCCGGCACTTCGACGTAAGTTTCCTTGAGCCCCACGGTCGGGAACGGGTCGCCGTCGATCAGATCCCCGGACACGTTGCCGTCGTTCATCACCCCGATCATCTTGCCGCCGTTGACGCGCTCCTGCTTCACTTCCATTAGGGAGTCGCCGATGAACTCCGGCGCGGTGTACGCTTCCATCGTCAGAGCATCGACCAGCCCCGCGACGGTGTCGGTGAACGCGCTGATCCGGGCGAAGTGGCTCGGTAGCACTACAGCACCTTCTGCTTCCTCGAACCGCCCGTACTGTTCCGCGAGTGCGAACGCGCGGCGGATATCGTACCCGCCCACGTTGCGCCCGAGGAACGTTACCGCGATTTCGCGCGCGTCCAGTTGGAGCGGGTCAATGAGGCGCTCGGCACGGTTCAGGACCGGCGCGCCACTGTCGTCCTCGGTGATACCGAACATTTCGCGCAGTTGCCCGCGGTATCCCGCCAGCCCGCGCCCCTCGTTCATGTTCTGTTCCAGGATCTTCTTGAGCTTTTCGGCGAGCTGAGCCATTGGGGTTACCTCGGACTGTGTGTTGAGTGGGCAGTTGTGGGGTTCTTCTCCACAACTGGTGTGGTGTGCAATTACGCCATCGTTTGCGGGCCGGCTTGCGTGGTGGTCAGCGTCCCGGCGAGTTCGAAGTAGAGGAACGTGTCGCCCGTTACGGCGGCGCGGGACAACCGCCCGAACGCCAGGTTCGGCGTGGCGACGATGGCAACCGTCTGGTCCGCCACGCCCACGAGACCGCCGGACCCGGTGCCGGCCGGACCGACGTAGGCGCCGATGTCCGAGCCCGAACCGAGCGCGGCGCACGGGTACTTGTACTCGCCCGCGCTCGCAACAAGGATGTCGCGCGTGTCTCCAGCGAGCTTCGCGTCCAGCGCCACACCCAGGAACACGTCGTGCGCCTGCTCCTGGTTCTGCGCCAGCGTCCCGGCGTCACCGAGCGCGCTGATGGGGCTCGCTTTGCTGGTAACGAGCGCCACGAAGTCACCGGCGTAGATGGCACTGGCGACGGTACCGGCGATGCGCTTGGCGCGGGGGTTGCCGCCGATGAGTCGTCCGGCGTTGCTGTAGAGTGCGTCTGCCACGGTTCGGCTCCTTGTTCGTGAACGAAATTTTTTCGCGGCGCCGCGAAAATTCGATGGTTGTTACTTGCGGAGCCACTTCTTTAGGGCGGCTTTGTCTTTGGGCGGTGCGTCCAGCGTCGTGACGGTGGTGTCCGTCTGCTCGCTCAGCGCGGTCGCGGTGGTCTGTTGACCGGTGACGTACTTGCGTGGCTTCTGCAGCGCTGTGACCGTCTTCGTGAGGTTCGCGACCTGTTCCGTTAGCGCTTTGATGGGATCGGTACCGGTGTCGGTCTGCTCCTTCACCGGTGCGCTGAGCGTCTGCAACTTCGCCTTCTTCCCGGCTTCGTCGAGCGACTCATCGTTCAGCACCGCGAGCACTGATTCGCAGAACGGGTCAGTTGTGGTGTTCTCCACAACAACTGCGTCCGACTGCTCGCGGAGCGAGGTCGCGGTTGCGGGGTCGCTCACCAGGTCCACCGAGTCCACCTTGTCGATTTTGGTCACCACTTTGACGCCCTCCTTCACGTGGAACTGGCCGTCTGCCACGTGGCTGAGGCCGAAGAAGTTGAGTTTGCGGTCCAGATCCTCTTTGAGCATCGCGGTCATTTGCGCCTGGCTCTCGAGGTACACGAGGTCACCGCGGAGTTCCTTTTTGGCGCCGTCGTACCGGACGTTCTTGAGCCGCCCGTACCGCTCAGGTGCGGCGCGGTGCTTGACCTTCTCGCCCGCGTGGGAGATGTAGACCGCCTTGCCCTCGTAGAGCGACACGGCGCCTTGCATCGCCTGCTCGGTGTAGAACCGCTTGTTGCGGCTCTTCTGCCCGAGGATCTTCACGTTGGGCAGCACGCCGTTGGCGGGCGCCTGCGTGTCTTCCCACAGGGCGGTTTCGATGAGCTGTGCCATTACTCGGCGCCTCCCTGGTCGCGCTTCATCTGCCCGCCCGCGGTCTGTGGTTGTTTGGCAGCCAGGTCCGCTGCGTGCTCCGCGGCTTGCTCTTCCGGGGACGGTCCGGCTGCTACGAAGTTGGCTTGTTCCTTCTCGTAATCGAGCCCTTCCTCCGCGCTGATCGTCTGCGGTGACTTGATCTTGGCTTTCCGCAGGATCTCGTTGCGCTGCGCTTCGTCGAGCTTCTGGCGCACGACGGGCACGGTGTAGTTCACGTGCAGGTCGATCTGGTCCAGCACGTCCATCGGGATGTTGTCCCGCTCCTGCTCCGCGGCGATCTCGATGACCGCGGTGAGCACGTCGTCCACGTACTCCGACAGCACGCCCTGTTCACCTTCCACGAGCTTGATGAACGGCGATTCGGCGGTGAGCGATGAGGCGTAGGACGACGCGGTCGAGTCACCGGAGATGAGCCAGTATGGGGCCTCGAGCGCCGCCGCGGTTGCTTCGAGCGAGAGCTTCACCGACATCGCCGCCGCTTCGGAGTTCGGCGACGGGGGCGGCGGCTGGTACTCCAAACCTTCCGGGATGTCTTGAACCGTGCCGGGCTCAATCTGCTGGTAAACCACGTCCTGTGTGCCGTTCTGCGTCGACACCTGGAACGAGCCTGACGCGCTCGCGGACTGCAGAGCCTGAAGCGCGCTCGCGGGTGCCTGAGCGTGCTGGCGGACGTAGGCGATGCTCGCCCGCACCTTCTCGCCTTCACGCGATGCGTGGCGGAGCTTGTTACCGCCCTGCAGTTCGTCGATGCACGCGGTGAGCGCCGGTAGTCCGCGCTTCTGGTTCAGGTTGGAGCCACGCTTCAAATGCCGGATGAAGTGCGCCGGCACCTGGCGCTCGGTGTTCGTCGAGTAGTCGCGGACGTTGTACTTGATTGGCACCGCGGGACGGTCGCGGTCGGTGAGGATGCCCCAGGACCACGGCCCCTCGAACGACTGACCCTCGGGCGGGACGATGGAATCCGGCTCGATGAACTTAACGGCCGTGATGCCGTCGTCCATCGGCTTCAGTTCAACGAAGCATTCGCCGTCCGTGAGGTACCGGCGGTAAATCTCCCGCTCCACAACCTTCCAGCACGCTGCGCGCTTGAACTCGTCCAGCAGTGTGGTGACAGCCTTGGCGAGTGCTTCGGGTGCTTCCTTATCCGGGTCGGTGGACTGCACTTCCTGCGCGCTGCCGGTGCCGACAACGTACCGGTTCATTCCGTTGATGCCGCCCGAAGCGTTCGGGTTGCGCTCGAACAAGAAACGGCTGACGTGGCGGAGGCGGTTGAGTTCCTGCAGCGTGCGAACGGTCTGCAGTTTGTCCGGGAAGAGTTCCGGCCCCCACACGGGCGTGAGCGGGCGCCCGTTCCACGTGTTCAGTTCCGCGTCGCTAACCGGTGTGCCGTAAATGTCCGTGACGGACGCTTCTTTCAGGCGCCCGCGGAACCAGTTAGCCGGGTTCAGACGTGACAGCAACGACATATGACGCAATCATACCTCGTTGTACACGGATGTGCAACTTTCCAGGTGGGCGTTACCGGAGCACTTTCTGCTGTTGAGGTCGCTTTGTACCGGTGAGTAGCAGGTTCAGTGCCTGGGTCGCCATCTCGACCGCGTCCGGGCCGTCATCGTGAGCGCCGTTGGGGATCTCTTTGGTTTGCTGCACCGTCAGCTTGTTCGAGATGGTTTGCCCGATGAAGTGAAGTCGCTTCTGCGCGAGTAGCGGCCCCAGGCTGGTCTGAATGCGCGCGTGCTTCGCCTGGTCGCTCGGCGTGGTGTGCATGTCGATCGGCACGTCCAACCCAGCGCGCTGCAAGTGCTCTTGGACCGAGAGAGCAACTGCTTCCTGGAAGTGATTGGTCTCGATGATGAACCGCTCGAAGGGACGCCGCTCGTCCTTTGCGGCCTTCACAATGGCAACAGCGCGGGCATACAGCGCTGGGAGCGTTTCACGGGCGAGGTGCATTTGGCAGTAGACGTGACGGTCACTCATCAGCGTTGCGTCACAGAACGCGCCATAGTCGCCGACCTTGCCAGTCTTCGACTTCGACGGGTCTAGTGAGAGCACACGGTGAACCTGTGCATTGCGCTCGTTCAACGGGAGTTCCTGAACCCAGATGTGATCGGCGAAGTAGCTCGGGTCGTTGAAGGCTCGTAGCGATGCGTCACCACTCGGGGTGCATTGGTACAGCGCGTCCCAGAGGTGCGAGAGCCCACGCATCTCGAACTTGGCTCGCGTGTTCTCGTACCACTCCTGTGAGTAGCGTTCGAGGAACAACCCTTCGCCCGCAGCGCGCCCGAGTACGTCGTCGGGTTCAGCCAGCGCCGGGAAACGGATGACAACCCAATCGTCCGCTTCGGTCGCGAGCAACCGACCGCGGAGATCGTCTTCGTGCCACGGGGTACCCACGAGCGCGACGAAGCCGTCCGGTGCCAGACGTGTTTCAACCACGCTGGAGTACGTGCGCCACACTTTCTCGCGAATCGTCGGGGAGGCGGAATCCTCGCTGCTCTTGAACGGGTCGTCGACTATCACGGCATCGGCAGCCAAGCCGGTAACGCTGCCCTGGATACTGGCGGAGCGGAGGTAGCCGCCCGCGGTCGTGAGCCAGGCATTGCGCGCCTTGGCGTTCGGGTTGAGTTGGAGCGCGCCGGACGGGCACAGGTGGCGCCCGAACTCGATTACGCGGTCACGAGCGAGCAGGGAGTGAGCGGCGGCAAGGTCGCTGCTGTACGACAGCAGGAGCATCTTGAACCGCGGGTTCTGTGCGAACGCGACGGGCGGGAACAGTTGACTCGTGACCGTCGACTTACCGTGCTGTGGTGGGACCAAAAGCATCAGCCGCTTGCAGAGCATCCCCGCTTTCGGGTGGGAGGCCGGGAACCGGAGCTGCTTCGTGAACAGCCGGAGCAGTTGCCCCTGAATCACGTGGTGGAACCGCCCCCATCGGTGCGTGGGGTGAGCCAGTCGCCCCAGCGCCAGCGGGGTGAGACACTGCACGGCTAATCTCCTCGTCCAGAGCGAGCGCGGCACCGAGTACGTTCGGGTTGGTGAGTTGTGGTGCCGGAGCAGCGGGCGCCCGGTTGAAGTCCACAGTGAGGGGCAGGATCTTGAGCCACATCTTCTCGTAGAACGTGGCCAGGTTCTCGTCGTCAGTGTTCGCCCACTCGATAAGGCGCTCTACGCCCCCGAGACCCTGGAACGCCGCCTCGAGCGCTTCCTTGACCGCAACTGTACGCTTGTTCCGAGAGCCCTTCTTGCGACCCATGCCCGCGGCTGGTGGCTTTCTCACAACAGATCCTCAGCACTTTGTTGGTTATGCCGCCTGTGACTCAGCCTTGGCGCGGATGAGGTCAATGGCTTCCTTCCGCACCCGTGCGACCCAGCCACGGTTACGCCCGTGCTTGTCCGCCAACTCGCGATCGGTCAACGGGCGCATGCGCCCGCGGTCGTCCTGAATCTCGACAAACGGCGACAGCACGATTTCCCGCTGGATAGGGGTGAGGTCCGCGAACGCGAGCTGCGTGAGTTCGTCACTGTCGTGCTGCTCGTCCACAGAGGTGTCGCGAGCGGGGTAGTCAAACGGGTCGAACGTGCTGTTTCGCTGGGGCACAGTCGAGGAAAACAAGAAGGTCGTCGGCGACATCAAATCACCGGACTTGCCGCGCAGACGGATCCGGTCCAATGATGAGGACCGGAGCAGTTTGCTGATGCACTGCCAGGCATAGGTCATGAAACTCGCGGGGTGAGTGGGGTCGTAGTTCTTCGCGGCGCGAACGAGCCCGAACATTGCGTCGGAGTGCAGCGCATCGGCGTCGTACCTAACCATCCGCGCCCGAAGGTAGCCAATACGGTGGCCGACGAGGAGTTTCGCCAGCGGCACGTACTGCTCGACCAACTGCTGTTGTGCGGGCGTTAGTCGCATAGGAGCGCCTCCAGCGACTTGCGGTTCGTGCCGTTGCGCTTATCGAGAATCGCAATCCGCCAACCCTCGCCAAACTGGTCCATGTACCAGCGGACAACTCGCTTCGCGCACTCGGATGGCGTCAAGCTGGAACCGGGCAGGCGAATCAAGACACCGTCGCGCCTGATCTTGGCGATGAAAAGCCTGCGGCGACGAGCGGAGTCACCCTGGTGAGGTCGGTAAACCGCCTTGTGAACTTCGTAACAGTGTCGGAAGCCAGTCGGGTTCCGCATCGACTTGAGCAGCGAAATATCCTCGGTCATCACCAAGTGGTTAGTTGGTTCTGCAGCGACCACATCCATGCCCCCTTTGCGGTACTACGCGGTAATACAGTGTACCACAAAAGGTCGGGGGACGCAATTCAGGTGCTCAGGCGAACAGAGACATTTGCGCCAGTTTTGGGTTGCGTAATTCCGCTATCCAGAACTCGCCTTTGCCCTGCATGCGGTGGACGGCATCGGCGTGCGTCGTTGGCTCGCCGACCTTACGCCAGCGGGCACCTTTGACCTGGGGGCGGTGCCATAGTTGGTAGGTAATGCACTCAGGTTTCTGTTCTGCTACTTGCATAGTTGTCTCTCAAATGGTTGTAAGTGGCACGGGATGGAACAGGATCCGGCCCCACTCAGCGGCCACTACATGAACACCTAAGCTGTAAACAGACTTTGCTCTTCTACAGTCCAAGCTGGTTTGGACCCTGTTCCATCCCGTGCCACATGCTCTTCGGGGTCGCCCCAATCTGCACGTTCGCGAATACCAATTCCTCTGTAATATCTGACACGAATGCCATTAACACGAGGTTGAGTATTTTTGATAAACGGGAAGGCCGCGTTCAGGTCACGACAAAATACGTTGTCGTCACAAGCCTTCCGATTTCGCGCCAGGTTCCAGTCCTGCCACGCTTCGCAGAGTTGGGCGACACGAACTTCTTGTTCGGGACCAAAGCTGCACCGTTCGCGTGCGAACGCGCGTACCGGAGAACTCAAGTCTTCAAACTCACGATGGAAACGAGCGGCTACGTCATTGGCTGTGAACTTCATGCCATGAGACTGGAGGCGGACATAACCACGTGCAGCCCAGGCGAGGATGGCTGGGAGTTCTGCGCGAAGCTTTTGCTGTAGATCCGGATCCTCTTTACCCAAAAAAGAGTTGGGGAATGAGAGGATGTACAAGCGACTGGCGAGCGCGCCGGACGCATCGGGCAGTTGCGGTATCTCGTTCGTGGCGAGCACGAACCGCACTCGGAGATTGGTACTGATCTCCGGTCGGTTCTTTCGGTTCACGGTCTGCTGATCATCACCGGAGATGCTCAATAGCCGCTCAACAACGTTCGGCAGATCAGTCCGGCCCGCGATTCGGGCGTCGGGAATAGTGGCGAGTCGCTTGCCGAGTAACGGTGCGAGACCGAAGTTCTCGCCCAACCGACTAAAGGTCGTGGACGCGATGTTCTTCTCGCCAAGAAGATCCGCGAGCAACCGAAGCACAGTGCCCTTACCGCTCCGCGGCGGACCGACTATCAACAAAATCTTGTTGGCGGATGTGCTCGCACTCAGCAAATACCCGAGCCATTCTTGAAGACCGAGGATCGATTGCGAGTCACGGTTGAACCAGTCGTCGAGCGATTTGAGCCAGACTTGTGGCAGGTCCGTATCACCCACCGCAACATTAAAGGGAAGGGCATTGAAGGTGAAAAACCGCGGGGACGTGGACTCGAACGCAGGGCACCCGGCCGCGATGTCGGGCAGTGTAAAAAGCCCGTTGGGAGCGGCAACGACCTGGGTAGGGTCGTGGGTAGCATCACCCCACAGCCAAAACGGGGCATCGGTGCCGTCGTCGGGCCGATTGACCAACCCCGCGAGATTGACCTTGGTGTCAGCTTTAGTCTTCCCCGTCACCGGGAAGAGGGTGGGCGGTTTCCCTTGCTTGCCTTCGAGCGCAACTTGCTGGGCGTGAATTGCGAGTCTGACCGGGAAGTCTTCCTCAAATACACACCGGCAGTGGCGAGCGACCGTGGCGTCGAAATCCGAATCCGAAACCGATCGCCATGAAGTCTGCCAGCGGTGATATTCGTCTCGCCACTGCAAAATCGTCTGGTGGCCCTCCAACGTGCGGGTGTCCTCGACGAGTAAACGCGCGAGCCGGTGCGGGTCGTTCCAAGCCTCGCCGGGGTTGGGGCACGGGAAGCGGCGCGGAGCATCGGGAGGAGGGGAGGGCGCCAGACGAGGCGGGCGGGTTGGCCTGCCAGCGCCGGCGATCAGCGCCCGCAGTTTTTCAACGCCGTGGGCGACAAGGTAATCGTCGAGACCCAACTTCGAGCCATCCGCCGCAGCGGGAAGGCGCGCAACGCGAACTACGGCGCCCGCCTTGTGCAAAGTGACCGCGAGCTGCCACTCGGCGAGACGCACGTTCGGATTCGTGGCAGCGTCGGAGTCGTAGCAGATGACAACACGTCGACCTTGCCACGAGATTGCGGACAGCTCGTCGATGAGGACTCGCGGTCCCGTCGGCTTGCCACCGACTTTAGGGCGCGCCTTCTGGAAGTTCCAAACACCGCTCAGGCCGATCGTCGCGATGCCATCCTGATCAGCGGCGAGAGCCTTCTTTACCCCCTCGGTGACCACGAGCGGCGCGAGCGGATCGGCAATCGCCACAATGGTTGCATGAGGGAAATACGCGGCACACGGGTGACCTTTCTTGCATTCATATTTGCGCGCCTTACCCTTTGCGTCAGTGAGCGGGCTGTCGGGCTTCAATGTCACGTAATCGCGAGGCGTGCCGTCCGCGCTGACGTGTGGGAACACCAAGCAAGCGCCAAGACGGTCGGCGCGCTTCCAGTTAATCAGACGCGCGACAGCCACGGGATCTGCTTCCGAGTAAATACCCGCGGCGCGAATCGTGTCGTCGCGTAGCCCGGACGCGCGCAGATCGAGGAGGTGCCGAGACGTGATAGACAAATTAGATGACGCGGAGACGGACACGGCAGACATGTGGTGCGAACCTGGGGTGAAGGATACCATTAGAAAGGAGCGCGCCACCCACACATTGGTGGCGCGCTCATGATTGTCATGCCGGCGTGACGGCTGGCTCCGGTGGCGGGAATGGCGCACCGGTGACGTAGGTGAGGAGTTCGTTGAGCTTTTCGAGCGTTAAGTTAACCTTAAGAGCTTCCGCTGTGCCCGTGATACCGAGGTAGACTGTCGGATCAGTGTCTGGATCGCGAGGGGCGATCGCAACAGAAGTGATAGCGTCGAACTTGATGTAAAAGCGTGTGCGGTTCGAGTTGAACGTAAAAAACTTTGCCATTGCAAGGCTCCGGAAAAGGGAAAGAACCGCCCGCAACGTTACGGGCGGGTTCACGGCGAGCGGGATGTTAGACTTTCGCGTCGCGAATCAGATCTGCAGCGCGACGGAGACCGAGACTAAAGCCGTAGTGGAAATCCGCCCTTCCGTGGTCAGCGATGTACACGTCGGCGCACTTGTTCAGAGCACCAACGACAGCGGCGAACACGTCGTCAATGACGGGCTTGATCGTGGCGTCCCAGGTCTCTTTGGCCGGATCGCGGCCCTCGGACATCGTGCGCCGCGCGTACGGACTCAGCGGCGTCATCGCGGTGAAAAATTGTTCACAGTTATCGCAGCCATATCGGACAATGGCGCTGGACACATTGTCGAAAATGAAGGCCAAGCCACGGCACGCGCATAGTGGGCACTGGAGGTGCGAGAGGTATTCGCCCGGGCCACTCGCGGGCTTCCAGCCGGGTGAATAGGTGCCAGGGTCAGACGCGGACTTTTTCGGGGACTTCTTCGCAGTGGTCTTCTTCTTCGTGAACTTCGCTGCCATTGGGAAATCATCCATAACCGCCGGGAGGTGAGATCGGTACGTGCACGCCCGGCCGCACGTGCACGTACCGTGATCATGGACGCGCACGTGCGCGTCGAAATTGGTTGCGGGACCGCTCGGCTATCAGCCGGCGTTGAGTAGTTGGCTCAGCTCAGCGTGCGCGTGGTCGGCTTGACGAGTCCGAGCGGCAGGCGTGGGTGATTCAGGTACAGATGCAGCCGAGCCATTGATAGCGGTCAGGTACCGCATCAGAGCCTGCTCTGATGTGTACAATTTTCCACCCAGCTTAATGACCTCGAGAGTCACGGACGTGCCGTCGGGGAGAACGTGCGGACGATGGCCCCAGCGGAAAAAGGTCGCGGGATCAACGCCCAACGCCCGCGCACGCTTGGTGCAGGGGATTGGTCCCTCGGACAGGATTCGTTGTACGCGGGCGGCGGTATCTGCTGTTTGGTCAACAACTTGGACTGTTGGCATGTTCGCGTTCCTTCGACGAGGGGCGCGGAACTGCCTTGACGCGAATACGCCGATGACGTATTGCCAAAGAAGTTCCCGCCCTGGTTGCGAGACCGGGGTAGGTTCGGCGGGGCCTGTGGGAGTGTTATCGAGACTCAACCCACAGGTTCCCGCACTTCAGTTCACTTCGTTGCTGAGACGGTCACACGATAAACTCCTGGAACAGTGGCAAGATCGGCAGGATGTACATAATTCACATCGGCAATGCGTGCATCATGAGTACAGTTTTGTAGAAAAATATTTAAGTCTATTGGATGTGAAACTCAATTTCGTTGCGGAGTTTCGTTGGTTCGCAACACAAACCCCCGATGACGCCACACGCACTATTATCCTCTATTTTAAACATCCAGTAGCAGTAGTAAGGTGAGCGGTGTTTTTGGCGCCCACTCACATCATCAACTCGCAACTCCACTATCCTCAATCGCTTGCGTCGCTGGTGCAGGCGCGAAAAGCACAGCGCATAGCTGACGCGGTCAACCGACTTTTTCGCACGCCCTTGAGTGCGAGAGCGGCGTTGCGTCAGATGTGCGACTCTGCACCGGACGCAATAAAATAAACCACCTTCGGGGGTAACTTGCTATTTTCTCGCCCTAACCCACTTCCCGTGCAACCTTTACGGCGAGGGCTGCGTCGCGTTCGGCATAAACTTCGGTCACAGATAGTTTCGAGTGTCCCAGAATCGCGCCAGCCGCCTCGATACCGAACTGCCGGCGAACGTCCGTTGCCTTCAAGTGCCTGAGTTGGTTTGGATGCCACGATGGAACACCAGCCCGTCCAGCAGCACGTCGGATGTTCGTGTCGTAGACGATGACCGAATAGCGATCGCGGGTTAACGCCTTCTTGCGTTTCGCCACCTTCTTGTGACGCGGCCACTGTTTTTTCGCTGCAGCGCGCTGCGCCGCCCAGCGCTCCTGCTCGGCTTGGCGCGGGGAGAAGAGTGGCGCAGATGCCGCCCACTCACGGCAGCAGATAAAGGCTTCGAGCACCTGGCGCGCTCGCGGTCCAATGGCGATCGGGCGGTTCTTTCCTCGGTGTCGGGTCTTGTGCTGCCGAGGAGAGTAAACCCAAACATCGCCCGTCGTGTCGATCTGATCCACCGAGAGCCTGCACACTTCACCGGGGCGCATACCGGTGAGGAGTTGCAACTCGACCATTGTGCGGACCTGCGCACACATGAAGGGCAACGACGCTTCGACCACTTCGATAGGGACCGGCTTAACCGGCTCAGACTCACGCGCGGCAGTGCGGCCCTCCTGCAATCCAGGTAGGGTGCGAAGTGCCTCGTACACAGTGACGGGGATGAGCTCCTGGGATGTGGCCCATTTGAACGCGCGCTTGATCCGGTCCACCCGGCGGTTAATCAAAGTCCGGCACCAGTTCGAGGCAATCATCTGTTGACGGACCGCGGCGAGAGCCAAGGGACCGAACTCACGGGCGACGGTGTGCCCGTATGACTCGTGGATGTGGACCAGTGACCGCTTGATTTCGCGCACTTCGTTGGTCTGCGTTCCGTCCGGAGTACGGTAATGCACCTCGGCGTGTGCGAGGTAGCGAAGCAGGAGTTGATCGACCGTGAGTTTGGGCTCAACGGTAGGCGGTCCGCTCGGTTTGGGTGCGAGCCCGGCGGCGTGTTCCGCACACACTCGCGCGAATTCGCTACGGCTCTCAGGAGAACCGTAGCGACCGAGTGTGATCCACCTACCGTTGACCCAAGTGCGGGCCAGACCGGTGGTTTTGTGGTGCTTGTAGACAGGGGTGGGATTCTTCGGACGAGCCAAAGGAGCGCTCCTACGAGGGTTAACGGTAGTTGTCCCGTTTACTCGACTCTGGAGGTTGCTCCCCGGAACGTCCGAGGGTAAGCCTAGTAGCTTCAACCGAAAGGGTTTATATCGCAGTGGCGTCCCGCGCGCAAGCCGAATAAGTGCCGGGGCCACGTCGTTATTTTATCGCTTGTGCGCCCGCGGTTCGTGCGCGACCAAATCTACCCGAGCGAGGGCGGTTTTGCTAATTCTCGGGCGTTCCTGGGAGAAGCCCACCCGTCTACAAACTCCACACAACCACCCGGCTGGCTCGCTGTGTTGGGGCCACGGTAAGTTAGTGCCCTTGGCTCTTACAACAGTCCCGAAGTTCGCGCGTCTGCATCGAACTCTTAATGCGTTCCACACCCAAAGTGAGAATTCCAACTTCAACGCTGAGTACGGGCCTGCTCCTCTGCTACCTTCCACGTTACTCAACATTATCGCACCGTCGACGGCACGGCTACGCATGAGGCTCCGGAGATCCATCGCAACATTCGGCCCGCGCCCCGTGGACCCACATCGTTTCTGAGACGCGAGGGTTCATGAAGGTGCTGGCCGAGAAGGACGGAAAAGATCCCGGGTTCACCGCGTTCGGCCCCGAGGCCGGAGAGGTCGTGGCTGTGGTTCAGGCGGCGATGGCCACGGTCTTGGTGACCTTTTCGCCGGCGTTCCGCGTGACTTCACGCTGCTGTGTCCGCCCGTTTCTGTTCGGGCGGTGCCAGGATACGTTCCCACCACTTGTGCGTACAGGACTAGCACCTGTACTCGGTTTTGACGAAATCGCCCTCTGCCTCGCCGATTTGTTTGATCTCAGCGCGTAATCGGGACGAGTTCTTCTCGGCGCCCCATTTGGACTGTGCCTTGCCACTTAACCCTCGCGCCAAAGCGGGCTTACAGGCTTCTCCGAGGCGCAGGGGCTGCCGCGGCGCCTCTCCGGTACCCCCCCCGCTCAGTTGGACGTATTCCCCGTCTCGTAGGACGCCCGGAGTGGGCTGTTCAAATTTTGGCCAATCACCATCGATCTAAATCAAGTGTGTGCAAACAGTACGCTTTTTCACACCGTGTGCTAGGGTTGTCAGGCAAACTCTTCGCTTGAGTCACGATACTCAATTGTCTCGCTGTTGCCGTCGGATGGGTAGTTGAGGCGAAAGTATCGCGGGGCTTGGTACTTGTGTGCTTGGCCCGGCTCTGAACTGGCGAAGTTGTGGTTCCTCACCCGTACCGAAGAGAGGTTAGTTGTGAGTGCACCCGATACGAACGAGGCGACCGAGCTCGTGGCCGACGGGAACCAGTTCCTGGCGTTCCGTTTGGGGGACGAGGAGTACGGGCTGGAGATCCTGCGCGTGCAGGAGATCAAGGGGTACTCGAAGATCACCCCGCTGCCCAACACGCCCCACGAGATCAAGGGCGTCATGAACCTGCGCGGGGCCGTGGTCCCGATCATCGACCTGCGCGCCCGGCTCGGGCTGCGCGAGGCCGAGTACACCGTGTTCACGGTCATCATCGTCGTCACCGTGGGCACCAAGATCGTGGGCCTGGTCGTGGACGCCGTGTCCGACGTGCTCAACGTGAAGCCCGAGGTGATCGTTCCGACGCCCGATTTGGGCGCGGGCGTGGACGTCTCGTTCCTCACCGGGATCGCGCGCACCGGCGAGCGCCTCGTGTCCCTGCTCAACATCGATCGACTCGTTGGGAACGCGACCGAGCCGGCGCTCACCGCCTAACCGACACTCACCCGATCCACGGCCATTGCCCGATCTAACGCACTTACGTAATTAGGACACGCTGCCATGCCCCAGTCCCTTCTCGCCTTGTTCTTGAAAGTCCGCATCGGCCCGCGGTTGATCGCCGGGTTCCTCCTCGTCGCCTGCGGGTGCGCGTTCCTCGGGTACACGGCCCTGAGCGCGCTCGGCGAACTCCGGGTGTTCCAGGTGAACGCCGGCACCAACCTCGTCCCCTCCGCCCTCGCCCTCGACAAGGTCCGCGCCGGGGCGCTCCGGATCCAGCGCGGGGAGCGAACGCTGATCGTCGTCGTGAAGCGGAACGACGAGAGAGTCATCCAAATGACGCGGGACAACATGGACAACGGGTGGAAGATGATCGCCGAAGGGATTAAGGCGTATGAAGCGACCCCCCTGGTCGGGAAGGAAGCGGCACTCTGGAAAGACACCACGAGCGCGATCGCCGACTGGAAGCGCGATCACGAAGAGATTCTCAGCCACGTGGACCGGCGCGAGTTCGAGAAGGCCGAGGACGCGACCATCCGCGAACTGAAAACGGCCAACCGGTTGAACGATCTGCTTCAAGACGTCTTCGCAAACCAAGCAGAAATTGCCAGGGACGAAGACAAGCAGGCCAACAGCACGTATGCGTCCGCACGGTTCACTCTGTTCGCGACCATCGCCGCGTGCGTCGCTGCCGCCAACGTGACGAGCGACGATTCTGGTCACGGTTCACTCTGTTCACGACCATCGCCGCGTGCGTCGCTGCCGCCATCGGGCTCGGGCTGACCATTGCGGCGTCGGTCACCGGCCCGCTCGGACAGACGGTAACCGTCCTCGAGGGCGTGGCCAAGGGGGATCTCACCAAGCGGGCCGAGGTGCAGTCGCAGGACGAGGTCGGGCGCATGGCGGTGGCACTGAACACCGCGATCGGTGCGCTCGTGGCGGCCAAAGAAGCGGAGAAGGACCAGATCGAAAAGGACCGCCAGCGGGCCGAGCGCGAGGCCGCAGAAACGCGCGAGCGCGCCGAGCGCGAGGCCGCCGACACGCGCGCCCGTGCCGAGCAGGAACTGGCCCGCGCGACCGAGCTCCAGCGCAAGGTCGCGGCCGTCACGGTTTCGGTCAACGCACTGGCCGCCGGGGACTTCACCCAGGAGGTTCCGAACCTGGGCACCGACGAGGTGGGCCAAATGGCGTCGTCGCTCAACAAAGCGGTCACCTCAATGCGCGCTGCGCTGGAGGGCGTGCGCGAGGTGTCCGAGCAGCTCGCCGACGCCTCGGGCCAACTGTCCGCGGCCAGCGACGAGATCTCGACCGGCGCCCAGGAACAGGCCTCGAGCCTCGAAGAAACCGCCAGCACGCTCGAAGAGATCACCGCGACCG
>HG799470.1:0-61018 GCA_000531095.1 Gemmata massiliana
GATTTCCCGCGGGCCGCGTGCGTTTCCCCTCGCCCCGACCACCCCGCGCTCGCGGCGACACGGGGGACGAGTGGGTGCGGAATCGCGCAAGTCATTGATCCAGTGTTACGACCCGATCGAGTGCCCGGGGCGCCCCGTCTATTCCTTAATCAGTCGGACTTCTTTTTGGGTAAATCTTCAGTAAATTAAACTTCCCCCTGTGTGCGAGCGCGTTCTCGCACTCGTGCCGCCCCTCCAACCACGAGACATCACTTCCAATGCCGAAGCCCTCAAAAGAATCGAAGTTGCAAGCGGACTGGATCGCCGCAATCGGTGAACACAACCGCCTGGCCCTGGTCCACGCGCTGGCGGCCGGGGAAAAGACCGTGACCCAGCTCGCGACCGAGTTGGGCGTGGAAATGGTGAACGTGTCGCACCACCTCAAGATCATGCGGGAAGCGGAACTGGTCACCGTCCAGAAGGACGGGCGGTTCATGATCTACTCGCTGAACGGTGCGACCGTGGCGAAGGGTATGCTGGAGCTGTCTCACGAGTCCGGGGCCAAAGTGTCCGTGCCCCTGGGGTGATCCCGCCTCGTGTCGATGGCTTTCTGTAGCCGCACTCTGGAAACCGACGTGCCCCGTGCTCGTGGCTCCCCGGCCCCGCAGAGACCGGCTACAAAAAGCCCAGTAATCCACACGAGTCGGTGCAGGTCACCGCGGCACCCGCTGAACCACAACGCACCCAATCCGCGGAATTGAAATAATCGATTCAGCCGACGTACACGCCGCCGTGTACGTCGGTCGAGCTAACGAACATGCTCAGCGGCGGATCGCCGCCGTCGGACTCGAACGCACACAGGTGCGGTCCGGCCCCCGGGCCGGCGCCCGTCAGGATCATCGCCCGCCCGTTCACCTCTTCGACCCCCACGCGCACCCCGCCGACGAACCCTTCGAGGTACGCGAGAAAGGTCTTCTGAACGGACTCGTCCCGGCCGCTGTACACGTTCACGATCGGCGGGTCGCCGAAACCCGCCCCGGTCACCACTTCGGCGCGCCCGTCGCCATCGAGGTCGCCGGCCGCGACGTACAGCCCGCCGGTCGCGCGCCCCGCCACCAAAACGCTGACCAGATCGGTCCCGTCGGCGCCACTGAATACCCGTAGGTGCGGCGCGGATCCGATACCGCTCATGGTCACGACGTCGTCGAACCCGTCCCCGTTCACGTCCGCCGCGGACACCCGCACCCCGCCGCGGAACCCCGCATTGTAGGCCAGGAAGCTCCGCAGCAGCGACCCGTCGCGCCCGCTGAACACCTTCACGTGCGGGACCGCCCCCGCGTCCGCCGCCAAGATGATGTCCGCGTGCCCGTCCCCGTCGATGTCGCCCGTCGACACCTGGACCCCGCCACGGAACCCCTCGAACGCCAGAAAACTGAACCGATCGGCCCCGGTCCGGCCGTCGAGCACCTTCACGTGCCCGCCCATCGGCCCCGGCCCGGCGCCGGTAATCATGTCAGTAAGCCCGTCCCCATCAATGTCGCCCGACGACACCCGGACGTCCCCGGCGAAGCCCACATAGGGCCGGACCGATTCGCCCAGCGCCCCCGTAAGCGGGTTCACCGGCTGAACGATACCGGCCGTCGCGCCGCTCGTACCGACGCCGATCACGATCCGCGGCGGATCATCGTCGGCGATGGTGCCGGTGGCGGTGCCGCGTGCGATAGTCGCGTTCGACGCCCCCGTGAGTACCACGGTGAATGACTCGTCCGACTCCGGCACCGGGTCGCCGATCACAGACACGAGAATCGTCAGCTCCGTGACGCCCGGCGTGAAGGTCAGGGTACCCGTAGTGGAGACGAAGTCGGTACCGGCTGTGGCGGTGCCGGCTACCGTGGTGTAAGGGACCGTCACCGGCGTGAAACTCGGTCCGGACAGGCGCACCGTGAACACGAACGTGGTGAACCCGTCCGCGCCTTCGCTCGCGGTGACGTCCCCGATCGACACCGTCGGTGGCACCGGAACCGTAAGGACCACGTCGTTCCCAGTGCCGCCGACGTAACTGATGGTAAACAGCACCCCGCCGATTGTGACCGTCGCGCCCTCGGGCAATCCGTTGAAGGTGCCAGTGATCGGGCTACCGCCGGTGTTGTTGATGACGACGAAGCTCGCCCCGCTCGACGGCGCGAACCCGAGCGCGGCGGAGAGCGTCGCGCCCGTCAGGACGACCGGTCCGGTCGCCACCTGGTCGTATCCGGTGCCGGCCGCGTTTCCGTTCAGGTCGACCGCAACCGTCCCGCCGCTCTGGAACGTAACCCCGCCGGACAGCGTCAGAACGCCGACTCCGGCTACACCAGCGGCCACAGTGCCCGCCGCGGTCACCGGACCGGTTACGGTCCCGGTCCCACCGAGCACGGCCCCCGCACTCACGACGACCGCCGAACTCGCGAGGGTGCCGGTCACGAACACAGCTCCGGCACTGATCGTAAACGTGCCGCTGTGCGTGTTCGTGGCGGATAGAGTGAGTGCGCCCGTGCCGGTCTTGGTCAGCGCGAACGCGCCGCCAACGATGCCGGACAGCAGCACATCGGCCCCGGTGCGGATCGTCGCGGCGCCGGTGAGTGTGACCGCGTTGTCGATCGTAGTCGCGCCGGTGACGTCCAGCGTCGTGCCGGCGGCAAGGGAAACGGCCCCGGTGCCCAGGTTCGCGTCGGCGGCAACGCTGAGCGTGCCCGTGGAGACGGTGGTAGTGCCGGTGTAGGTGTTGGTTCCGGAGAGTGTGAGCGTTCCGGCCCCGACCTTGGTCAGGTTGTTGGCCCCGGAGATGACACCCGAGACGATGACGGTGACCGCGTTGTTGATCGTAGCCGCACCAGTGAGCGTGACCGCGTTGTTGATCGTGGTCGCGCCGGTGACATCCAGCGTCGTGCCGGCGCCCAGTGTCACGGCCCCGGTTCCGAGATTGGCGTCACTCGCGATGCTCAGCGTACCCCCGGTAATTACGGTGGTCCCGTAGCTGTTCGCCCCCGACAGGGTCAGCGTGCCGGTCCCGGTTTTAGTTAGAGTGCCGGCGCCGGTGATTGTATTGGCGATCGTGGTCGTGCCGGTGACGTCCAGGGTCGCGCCCGCGGCCAGCGCCACGGTTCCCGACCCGATGTTCGTGCCGCTTGCGACACTCAGCGTGCCGCCGGACACCGTGGTTGTGCCGGTGTAGGTGTTCGTGCCAGAAAGAGTAAGCGTTCCGGCCCCGGCCTTCGTTACGCTCCCGCTTCCCGTAATCGCGACCGCGATCGTGTCGCTATCGCCGGCACCCGCGATGTAAGTGAGCGCGCCGCCCAGTTGCAGACCGGCGCCGGTGATCGTGACGCCCGCCGCCCCGCTCGCGTCGAGCATTAAGTTCGCGTCGAGTGCGAGAGGGGAACCGAGCGTGATCGTCCGCGGGGTAGCGAAGGTGGCGGCGGTGAACCGAATTGTTTGCGCGCCCGGTTGGGCCGCCGCGATCGCCGCGGCCTCGCGCAGAGTAATCGTGTTGCGGTCGGCATCGGCGGTGTCGCCGGTATCGTTCACGTAGATCTCGTTGGAAGTCACCGTGACCGTGGCCGCAGCAGCAACAACGCCGTCGCTCAGCTCGAACCGCACGGAGGCGTCGCCGGCGGGAGTGTCGTTCCGGTACGTAACGCGGCGCAGTACGTCTTGCACCAGTGCGGTGGTGGCCGCGGTTCCGGTGCTGGTGAACGTGACCGTGAGCACGCCCGCGGTACCGGTGAAGGTGGCGAACACCAGTCCGCCCGCTTCAAGGGTGTTCCCGTTGACGGTGAACAGCGCGCCGGTCAGATCGAATCCGAACACGTCGGTGGTGACCGCGGTACCGGACCGCCAGACGGTCAGCGCGGCGCCGGCCCAGTCCCCGAGGCCGCCATTCAGAGCGTCCAGGTCCGCGTCGCCGACCGTCAGAGGCGCCCCGGCGTCCAGGCGCACGGTGTTACCGACCCCGGCCCAGGGGACCGAGTCGCCGTCCAGGTCGGTCAGCGTCGGTGCGGTGTTCGAGGTAACGTTCAGGGTGCTGGTCAGCGTGGTCGCGACCGCCGTGGTACCGGTTTCACTGGCACCGGACACGGTCACCGGCATGACCACCTGCGTGGCGCCGACGTTCACGATCACCTGGAACGTGACGGTCGTGGTTTCCGCGATCCCGATCCGGCCTCCGCCTCCGCTCCCGGCCCCGGTGCCGAGGTTCACGGACACGGTCCGGGTAACCGGGTCGTACCCGCCCGCGTCGTCGCCCGTGGCGTCCGTCTGCGTGCCGGTATTGGAGCCCGAAGTGATGTGAATCGACCCGGGCACGTAGGTCACGCCGGTCGGCAGCGCGGCCGCCAGCGCGGAGCCCACCGAGGCGTCGTCCCCGAGGTTCTGCACCGTAACGGTGTAGGTCACCACGTCGCCCGCCAGCAGCGGACCGCCGTTCACGTCGGTCGCGGTGAGGGTGGAGGGACCGAACTCCGGGGCGAAGCTGTTGATCGCGAGGACCAGCGGGCCGACGAGGTACACGTCACTGTTCGTGGTGGCCTGGGCGGTCGCCTGGGTCTGCCCGCCGACCAGCGCCCCGGCGAGGTCGAACGTGTCGATGTCGATGCCGCTCATGCTGCGCGGCCCCCCGGTCAGCCGGGGCAGGTCGTTGGGATCGCTGACGACGGCCCCGTTGTTCGTCCGGGTACCGTTGAAGATGTTGTTCGCGGGGTTGTTGGCGTTGGACAGCGCGATGCCGTTCACCGACAGCCCGTCCCCGCTCAGCGAGTCGTCGCCGTCGAACGCGATGACCCCGAGGCGCCCGCCCGGGTTGGACACCGTGAACCCGTTGAGCGTGATCGTGGTGGACCCGCCGCTGAGCACCTGGTTGAGCTGATCGGAGATGAAGAAGGTGCGGAACGGGTCGCTGCTCCGGGCGTAAATAACAACGATCGACCAGCCGGCGAAGAGCGACGAGTGGTTCACGTCGGCGAGTGGCAGTGAGTCCACGTCGCCGATGCGGTACGCACCGGTGCCGTATTGCTGCACCAGCGCCGTGACGTCGGCCACGCCCATGTAGGCCGGGCCGTTGAGCGCCGCGGTGTAGGTGGCGGTTGCGGTAACGCTCTGGGAGAAGGTACCGGGGCGCTCGATGAGCGCGTTGTTGTCCGGCGCGCCGGTGCCCGCCCAGTACAGGTATGCGTGCGTGACTGTCGCGCCCGCGGGCAGGTTCAGGACGGCCGTGGTGCGGGCGTTCAGGGCCGTGATGGTGGTGTCCGCGGTGGCGGAGCCGTTGGTCGGGCTGTCGGCGCACCAGTACACGTCGGGCGCGGTGTCGCTCGTGTTGGTGCCAACGCCCCCGACCGTCCCGGTGACCGGCGCGATCACGCCCGGTCCGGCGTCCTGGGCCAGCGTGTTGCCGATCATGACGAAGTCGCCGCGCTGCGCGACGAGCGCGGGGACCACCCGGTCCTCGAGCGCCTCGACCGAGAGCCGGAACGCCCGATTCACCCCTTCAGCCGCCGGACCCGACCAGCCCCACGGTCCGCGGGTCGGGCGGCCACGCGGCGCCTCCCGGTTGGTGCGGAACGACATTAACAGGAACCTCTGTGCGATACCCGGCGCGGGCACCGGTTTAACGCACCGAAACCGCCGGGAAAATGGCAACGATCAGGCTGGCAAAGTGAGCACGGGCGCGGCTCCCGTTATGCACCGTATGCCACTTTCGCCCCGACGAAGTGGCCACCCGTGTGAAATTTGTCACAACGGAAGCTCCCATCGACTTCGGTGCGGGCCTGCGCGGAAGATTTCCGCCCGGACGAATACTCCGCACGGGTGGTCAACGCGGTGGTGACTTGAAATGTGGGGACCGGCCGGAACCAGCTCGAACGAGCGGCTCAAGAATTCGTTGTCGCACACAACGTCCGACATCAAACAGAACATTTCGGGTCGGCTCCGATTTCGCGAGTCGCGGCCCTTCGATTGCAAAATTCGCGCGCCGATTGGCTCCGGGTGCCCTCTTACACGATAACAGGTACCGGGAGACCTCCCATGAGACTGACCGCGGCCCTTCAACTCGTCCGAACCGTCGAGCGCGCGCCCGTGTGCGACACCAGTGACGCCGAACTTCTGCGGCGCTTCTGTCGGGACCGGGACGAGGGCGCGTTCCGGGAACTCCTACGGCGGTACGAGGCACTCGTCCGCGACGCGAGCCGGCGCCTGACGCGGGACCGCCACGCGGTCGATGACGCGGTCCAAACGACCTTCCTGACGCTGGCCCGGAAAGCGCACACCATTCGACACGCGGAAGCGCTCCCGTCCTGGCTGTACCGCGTGGCGCGGTCCGTCACGGCCCGGCAAGCCACGACTGCCGCGCCCGTCACCGAACCCGTTGATCC
Organism: Gemmata massiliana; assembly: GCA_000531095.1. Classification (GTDB taxonomy): domain Bacteria; phylum Planctomycetota; class Planctomycetia; order Gemmatales; family Gemmataceae; genus Gemmata; species Gemmata massiliana. The sequence continues at coordinate 6,381 of HG799470.1, forward strand.
GACCTCGTCGCCCCTGGATCAGCTCTCGGCCCGCGAAGTCCTGGTCATCTTTGATGAGGAACTCGCACGTTTGCCCGCACCTCATCGATCGGCCGTTCTGTTGTGTACCATCGAGGGGAACACGGTCGAGGACACGGCCCGGCGCTTGGGGACGACGCCCGGCGCGGTCCGGGGGTGGCTCCAGCGCGGCCGGGAGACCTTGCGCCACCGTTTGGGGCGGCGCGGCGTGGAACTTTCGGTGGCCGTGTCCCTACTGCTGATCGACTCAACGACCGGGACCGCGGGAGCCGCACACGACGCAATCATGCGCGGGGCGATGGCGGCCCACCGTCCCGTGAACGCGGTCACCCGGTTCCTGACCGGTTCGTCCGTTACCGCTGCGGTGGTAAGTGTTCTGGTTGCGGGAGCCGTCGCGTCGGTTGTGTTGTTTTCTTCCGGGGCCAGTGCCCCTCCTCCGACGCCGGCACCGAAGGAAGAGGCGAAAGTTGGTACACAGGCGGATGCGCTGGTCACGCGCGACGGTCTCCCCGAAGGGGCCGTCGCGCGGATCGGTTCACCGCGCTTGCGGCACGCGGGAGAAGTCGGCGCGATAGCCTTCAGCCACGACGGGCGGTGGCTGGCAACCGCTTCGCCCGCGAACGGGGACAAGTCGGTCTGTGTCTGGGATCTGGCCAACGGGAAGGAAATGTACCGCGTCCCGATCACCGTGAACGCACACGAAAGTTCGGACCGGCAACGATCCGTCGCCGTGGCTTTTGCAGCAGACGATAAGCGACTGCTGGTTCTGGACACGAACGGGTTCCGGTCGTTCAACGCGGCCACGGGCCGGCAGGAGTTGGAAAAGGTTCTGTACACAGAAACGGAGCCCAAGCAGTTCTTCGCGCCGAAAGGTATTGTCGGCACGGGTTTCTCTCCGGACTCGAAAACGTTCGCCGTCGTCCGCCGGAACAGTGAGATGCTGATCGGCGACACCGCGACCGGCGAGGTAAAAAGGACCATTGCAAAAGCGATGACTCTGCCCGAGAACGCGAGCTACTCATACGTCAACGTCCTGTTTACCCCGAGTGGGTCCGAAGTGTGCGTGCCGATCCTGGAACACTCGATCCCGATATTCGACACCGCGACGGGGGAATCGAAACGCGCGCTCGCGCAGGATCTCGTTCCTCAACACGACGTCATCCACAACGCCGCGTTCGCAAACGACGGGCGCACGTTCGTAGCCGTCTCTCACGCGGCACGAGAGGGAAAGCCCCGCACCAACGCAGTCACGGTCGGGGACATCGCGACCGGCAAAGTGCTCCGGTCCATTTCGATATCGACCACGCCCCGCGTCCTGAGCGTCAGCCCGAACGGTAAACTCCTGGCGGTTTCTACGGACTCGGTCTCTTCGAGCGAGATACGGGTACTCGACCTGGAAAGCGGCAAGGAGCTCCAGTCCGTGCCGCTTACACTCACGCCCGCACTCGTGGCGTTCTCCCCCGATTCCCGGCTGCTCGCCGGCGTGTGCCACTACGAGGGGCGGGTAACGGTGTGGGATCTCGAAAAGAACGCGCGGCACCCGCAATCGGCGGACGAGTACACACTCGCGGCCCACTTCGACGTCCGCGGCAACGTCGTACTGCGTCAATCCAGCCGGACGATCACGGTCGACTGGCAGAACGGGAAGCTGCTGCAAGACAAGGCTCATGGTCCCCGGTCGCCCTTCGGTGACACCAGGTCCAAAGACGGGCAGATGCGCGTCGAGTTCGATGCCCCGAAGGGTAAGCCCGGTCGCCCCCTGGCGGCATTGGTTAAGGAAGTAGCCACGGACCGTGTTATTGCCCGATTAGAAGGTGTGTCCGATTACCCGCGGCGCACGACGTTCGCGGACCAGGACCGGCTACTCGTGACGGTCACACAGGACGATGTGCTGACGGTCTGGGACATCGCGGCCGGGAAAGCGCTTTGGTCGGAGGCGTATCCGGCCCAGTCCTTTGGCTACAGGGGGACGGGGGCGCTATACTTCGATGCCGCGAACCGCCGACTGGCGATCTATTCGCGCGCGAAAAACGTGAACGTGATCGACATCTGGGAGCTCCGCTCACGAAACCGGGTGTCCCGCGTGGAAGCCCCCGGACCACTGCTGACCGGCGGGATCGCGTTCTCTCTGGATGGTGCGTTCGTCGCGGGCGGACCCGATGACGTGACGTGCTGGCGGGTGTCGGACGGGCGAGCGGTGCACACGCTGAAGGGGCAAGCGACCAAAGCATCGCCCAACGACCTCTCGGGCATCAGTTGCGAGTTCTCGGCCGACGGGCGCAAGCTGCTCACGGTCGATGGGGCGGGCACGATCCGCGTGTGGGAATTCGCTTCTGGACAGGTGATCCGCACGTTCTCCGGGCACAAGGGGCCGACCACTGCCCACTTCGCGCCGGACGCCCGCGCCGTCGTCGGGGCGAGCTACGAGGCCCCGGTTTTCGTCTGGGATGTGTACGGGCTGGGAGCCCCCACGTCCTTCAACGCCGATCGGGTCTGGACCGATCTGGCAGACGCTTCGTCCACGACCGCGTTCCGGGCAGTGCGAGAACTTTGCGCCTCACCCAAGGAGGCCATCGCGCTACTCAAGCAAAAACTGGAGCCGGAATCGATCGACCCGAAGGCGATCGCCGGGTGGGTTAAGGATCTCTCGTCGGAACAGTTCGCGGACCGGGAACGGGCGACGGCCGAACTGGAGAAGCGGGGCGAGTCGATCGCGTCACTGTTACGGGAGGCACTCGGGGCAGCCACGGACGCGGAGGCCCGTCAGCGCCTCACAACGATCCTTGGGCGAATCGAGCGCCCTTCTCCTGCCGCCCTGCGGCTCCGCCGCGCGATGGACGCGCTCGAACACCTTGGTACGCCTGAAGCAAAAACGCACCTCGAAGCACTCAGTCGCGGCACACCAGGGGGATCGCGAACGATTCAGGCGAAAGAAGCTCTGTCCCGGATTTCCGAGCGGTAGCGCGTTCCTGGAAAAATACGCAAGGCTCCTCGGACTCATCTCATCCGAAATCTCCGCAACCACGAACTCAACGGCCGCGGGTCACCCCATGCCCACATCGGTTCGCCTCTTACCCACTTGGCTCGCGCGTTTGCATGGAACCTCGGGCGCGTTGTCCCTTCACAGCCCGAGTCCGAGCGGCTCGCGGCACCCCGCTCTCGGGCGCCTCTACCCACCGGAGCGAGGCGCCACCAATCGCGCCTCGGACCAAGTTCAGGCGCGCCCGTTAATTATTCTCACCGACCGGCCCCGGGAACTCACGTCCGGCCGTTGTCGTTCACCGAGCACATAAAGGGCTCGTTCGGGCGCTCGTAGGTGCGGCCTTCGGTGTCGCCCACGGCGTGCTTGCGGAGCGAGAGCTGGTACATCTGCTCGCCCGCCGGGGTCGGGTAGTCGCCCGTGATGCACGCCCGGCACAGGGTCGAGGTCGGCAGGTCGATGCACCGCGCGACCGCGTCCACCGGGAGGTAGAACAGCGAGTCCGCGCCCAGCGACTTGGCCATCGCGTCCTGTTCGGCGACGGTCGGCACCTTACCCGCCATGAACTTCGGCGCGAACAGTTCCTTCACGGTACTCATGTCGATGCCGTAGAAGCACGGCGACAGGATCGGCGGGCACGCGACGCGCACGTGGATCTCGGCCGCGCCCCCCTGGTCCCGCAAGTGCTTGAGCAGGCTCTGCAGGGTCGTACTGCGGACGATGGAGTCCTCGACGAGCAGCACCTTCTTGCCGTGCAGCACCTCGCGCAGCGGGGTGAACTTGAGCCGCACCTTGTCCGCGCGGTTGCCCCCCTCGATGAACGTGCGGCCGATGTACCGGTTGCGGATCAGCCCCTCGACGCTCGGGATGCCGAGCGAGAACGCCATCGCGTCGGCCGCGGCCTTGCCCGTGTCCGGGACCGGCACGACCACCGTTTCGGACGGGTCGAGCGGGACGCGGTTCAGGGCGCGTTCCTGTTTGGCGAGTTCCTGGCCCAGGCGCGCGCGGCTCAGGTACACGCTGCGGTCGTCGAGCGTGCTGGCCACGTTCGCGAAGTAGATCCACTCGAAGAAGCAGTGCGCGGTGCGCTTGCTCTCCGCGAACCGGTGGACGCTCAGTTCGCCGTTCTGGATGAGGATCAGCTCCCCCGGCGCGAGCGACTTGATGCTCGCCTGGCGGAACCCGAGGTTCTGGAGCGCGACGCTCTCGCTGGCGGCCCCGAACATCGGGCCGTCCTGCGCGTACACCAGCGGGCGGATGCCGACCGGGTCGCGGAGCACCACCATGTCGCCCATCGCGTTCAGGAACGTGAGGTTGTACGCCCCGTCGAACTTGGCCGCGAGCCGGCGGAACACGTCCACGAGGTCGGGGCGCTCGTCGCTCCGCATCTCGTGGGCGAGATAGTGCATGATGACTTCGGTGTCGTTGTCGCGCGTGAGGTGGTAGTCGTGGTTCTGGAGGAGCTGCGTGCGGAGTTCGGCGAAGTTGGTGAGCTGACCGTTGAACGCGAACGCGAACCACTTCCATTTGCACCCGTGGCGCCGCTCGAACGGCTGGGCGTAACTGCGGGTCTGGCCCCCGCAGGTGGCGTAGCGCGTGTGCCCGATCGCGGCCCGGCCCGCGTAGTCCTCCATGATGGAGGCGTACTTCGACGGCTCGTTGATCCGGAACGCTTCAATTACGGTGCCGATGTCCTTGTACGTGTCGATGAGCTTGTCGCGGTCCGGGTTGTAGGTCGCCATCCCAGCAGCGAGCTGCCCGCGGTTCTGGAGGTCGAGGAGCATCCGCGGCATCAGCCGGGACACTTGGTCGGGTGCGCCGGTCCACACCGGCGACTTGTCCGCATTCCGGGGAAGGTAATACAACGCCGCCACGCCACATTCGTGGTGCAACTCGTCCATGTCACCGCCGGGTAAAAAAGAAGGGCAGAGCGCGCTGGCCCCTGGTTCAGAATATAAGTCGGTGTAGGTTTCGTGAACAATCTCATCTCCGGGCACGTTCGTCGGAATCTCGTGGCACGAGTCACCGTTCCGACCGGTTGCCCGGTTCGCGCCGCGTGACAGACCCAACAAATTGGAGGGCTGCGATGTTCCGAACGATTCTCCCGTCAGCGCTGTTTGCGCTGCTTACGATCGGCTCGACCCCCGTCGGTGCCGAAGACAAAAAAGACAAACCGCGGGCCGATCCGCCCGCGACCCCGCTCGAACTCTCCATAACCGGTACGACGAAGTACACCTTCGACGGTCGGAACGCGGACGAACTCAAAAACCTAATTGAGTCCGCGGCAAAAACGGGCAAGCGCCCACCGGCGGCACCAGCAGTAGACCTTAGCATCGAAATCAAGAACACGTCCGATAAGCCCGTCGCGGTGTGGGTAGCGGGGGATCCGGTGGTACTTACCTGTACCCTCCAGGGAAAGGGGGCCTTAAACGTTGCCCCGCCACTGGCGTTTACAAAAGAGTTCCGCGGCCCGAAAAGTGTGGAGATTGCAGCCGGAAAAACGCACACGATTCCGGTCAAAACACTCGTCAGCGGTTACCGGGGCGCGGCGCACTGGGCCTACTGGCTCGAAGCGGGTGAATACGAACTAACCGCGACATTAAAGACGGGCGCGAATCCGGCCCTGAAGGGTGCAAAGGATGCGAACGACGGCTTCGGCGTGGTAACGCTCACGAGCGCCCCGCTGAAGATCACCGTTGAGGCGAAGAAATAATCCGGTTTAGTACAGCCCCTGTTTCAGCCGCCCGCGCGCGTGTTCGGGTGCGAGTGGTTGGAACAGAGCGCCACCGAGCCAGCCGCCGAGAAACCCGAGAAACAGTATCCCGCCGACGGCCGCGGCAACGGCCGCGGGGGCTGTTGGGGCGAGTTCGCCGAGTGATAACTGTCCCAACCAGAAGTTCACGGGGCTGAGCGCCTCACCTCGGAGCGCCGTCGCCCCGAGCACCCCGACCCCTCCCATCGCACCCGCTATTAACCCGTGCCGGATTCCCGTTCCGGTGCTCGCGCCGGCGATCACCCCGCCCGTTAACACGCCGAGGACCGCGAACTGCCAGGTGATGAATTTCGCCTGCCCCACGCTCCCCACATTCAGCATTCCGTCGGAATATCTCTGCATCCCCAGACGAAGTTGGTCGGAAGCCGCGACCGCGATCACCATGAGCGTCGCCCCGAGCATAATTCGGGTCCAGACCATCGGGCGCCCGGTAGACACGAGGGCGTCCGGCGTCAGACACAGCGAACTGAGCTTTTGCGATACGGGAATTGGCATATCGAGCACGGGAACCGCGCCCCACACGCGCGCTGCGAAGACGCCCGCGATTCCCCCAACGGCGACCAGCACGAGCGGCTGAATGTAAAGCACGAGATCGCGAACTGGTGCCCCGGCCACGAGTTCGGCCGCAAGGAACAGCCCCCCGCACACCCCACCGACAGTCGCACCGAACACGAACCCGCCAACCCGACCAGCCGCGGCGAGCACTGCCCCGAAGATAACTGCCGCGATCTGAGCACCGCAGACGGTCGTTAATCCCTCGAACGAGGTCCACCACGAGTCCGGTTCCGGGTGCGCGGCGAGAACCGCCCCCATCGCCAGTTTCCGCAAACCGAGGTACAGCCCCAGCGCGAACACCGCGCCCACAACGACCCGGCTGAACGGCGTCGGTTCGGGGGGCGGGCCGACCAGCTCTCTCAAATTCAGAGACTCGGCCGCCACTTCGTGCGGGAGCAGCAGCAACCCCGCGCACCGCGGGCACCGCTGCGTTCCGGCGAAGGCGGCTTGGCATGCGGGGCAAAACAGTTGCATGACTGCGGTTCCGGATGTGCCAAAAGGGTCCGTTTTGAACTTAGAACGCAATTCCCCCTCGTGCCCGGTCTTTACTTGTTGTGAACACGCGCCCGGTACAATACGCTGCGGATGTTGGCCCCAACGGGAGGTTCCGTCCATGCGTCCGCTCGCCGTTGCCCTGCTCGTCGCGTTTGCCGCACCGGTATCCGCCGCCGATAAGGACGAAGAGAAGTGAAGGACGTGTCCCTCGCTTTCCTGAAAGCCGTCAAAGCCAAAGACCTCGACGCCGTGATGAAGACGGTAGACGTGCCGTTCATTCTGGACGGGAAATCGGAACCGATTACCAAGCCCGAAGAGCTAAAGGATGCCCTCAAGCCGTTTCTGGAGAAAGTGAAGCCGGAGAACGTGCCGACCGAACTCGGCACACTGCTCGACGGCCCCGCGCTGCGCAAGAATTTTGAAGGCAAAGAAAAGGAACGGGAGAAACAGCTCGCGGACATCGAAAAAATCTTGGGGAAGACCGGCTACGTCATGCTGCTCGTGCGGGACGGGAAGGAGCGCGGGGGAATTCTGGTCCGCATTAAAGACGGCCAAGCAAAGGTCGTCGGGATACCAAAGTAACTCATGCCGCACGCCGTCGTCGTGGGCGGGGGGCTGACCGGGTTAACGGTCGCCTTCCGCCTCAAGCAACTCTCCCCGGACACAACGGTCACGGTTCTGGAACCCCGGGACCGCCCCGGCGGGAACATCGTTACGGAAGACCACCGCGGGTTCCGCGTCGAGTGCGGCCCGAACGGGTTCCTAGACCGCACCCCCGCGGTTCCGCACCTCGTGCGCGATTTGGGGCTTTCCGATCGGCTCATCGCCGCAAGCGACGGGAGCCGCAAGAACCGCTACGTCTTCGTCCGGGACAAGCTCCACAAGCTCCCGAGCGGCCCGCTCGGGCTGCTCACCACACCACTTCTCACCCGGAGCGGGAAGTGGAAACTGCTCACCGAACCGTGGCGAAAATCCGCTCCCCCGGGCACCGACGAGTCGGTTCAGGAGTTCGCGACGCGGCGCGTCGGTAAAGAAGCCGCGGACGTGTTCGCCGACGCGCTCGTGACCGGCATTCACGGCGGTGATCCGGGGCTTTTAAGCGTGGCCGCAACATTCCCCCGATTGCCCGTCATGGAGCGTGAAGCCGGAAGTGTGGTCCGCGGATTCATGCGCGCGGCGAAGAAGCGGAAACGGGACGCCCGGGCGCGTGGCGAACCTGCTCCCGGTCCGATGAAGATGTGGTCGTTCCGCGAGGGCCTGGGCGTACTCATCGACGGTCTGTGCGAGCACCTCGGCGATTCCGTGCGGTGCGGGGTCGAAGTGCAAACGATCACCGAAACCGCGAGCGTGGCCCCGTGGCAGGTGTCCGACCACACGGGGTACTCGTGGGCCGCGGACGCGGTCGTGCTGGCATGCCCCGCTTACGAGCAGGCGGTGATCCTCGAAGACCTGAACCCGCAACTCGCCGGTGAAGTGGGCACGATCCCGTACAACCGCATCGCGGTGGTGGCCCTCGGTTACCGCGCGGAGCACTGCCCCGGTGAGCACGACGGGTTCGGCTACATCGCCCCTCAAAACACCCGGCGCGACGTGCTCGGGGTCCAGTGGTGTTCGAGCATCTTCCCGGACCGCGCCCCGCAGGGATTCGTATTGTGGCGCGCGCTATGTGGTGGGGTTCATCGTGCGGAACAGGTGGAATGGGACGACGAGCGCCTGGTGCGGGCCGTTCACGACGAGATCCGACACGCGATGGGCGTGACCGGGGAACCGGTGTTTCATCGCATCGTGCGCTGGCCGAACGCGATTCCACAGTACGTCATTGGTCACCTCGATCGCGTGGCCCGGATCGACGATCTGGCCGCCAAGCACCCCGGTCTGTTCCTGACGGGCAACGCTTACCGCGGCGTCGCAATGGCCGACTGTGTGGAACAAGCCGAGGCTACCGCGGTCCGCGTCGCGATGCACTTTCAGCAGGGGGAAGCGTAAAACGCACCTGCCGGCAGGCACTCGACACCGAGTAACAACATGATCTCGCGGAAGAGGTGGGAAGCGGGTACCAGCGCCGGGGAGATGATTAAATCCGCGCTCCACTGGGTCAAGAATCCCAAGCGGAAGGGCGTGCTGTACCGGACCGCATTGGTCCGCCGAGTATGGGACGAGCTACCGTGGCTCTGTCAAACTCTTACCGACCTCGCCGAGCGCGAGGTCGATGGGCAATTCGACCCGTCTCTATTAGCCGCTCCCCTGGAGCACATTGCCGAAGGAGCGTACCTCTGCATCCAGTTTAGTCTGGATTATAGAAACGAGAGCACGTTCCCCTCGTACTGCTTCGCGGATTACGAACGGTATCTACTCAACGCCGAGTTCACCAAACCGCTAGACGCGGATCGCGCCATTGAGCAAACCCCACTGCCGCGCCTTTATGAATTGACCTGGCTGGCCTACGGGGTTCACTTTATGGATGACAAACCGCGCGATATCAGTGCGAAAAGTGCGTTCGATTCCATCCCCATCCTCCGCGACATCTTCGGCAATCCCTTCAAACGTCCCAATTTCAAAGGCGCTTGGCGCACGGACACCGCGGTCACACTTGCTCGTGGGATGTACGAGTCGCGCGACTTCAGTGCGATGCCGATTCTGGCGGACGCCCTTCAGGACGCCGGGTGTGACAACGACGACATCCTGAACCACTGCCGCGACACCGACGTGCCACACGTGCGCGGGTGCTGGGTCGCTGATCTGGTGTTGGGGAAGGAATAACGGCAGGCGCTCACGAGCCTTCACGCCGTCCAATCTTCCCACAACAAACCAGCGTCCGGCACGGTGTTGTTCTGCCGACGGTACTCTTCAACCGCTTGCACCCAATCATCGAATAGTGGACTTTCGCCGACTTTCTGCGCGGCTTCGATAATCGCCGTGTGGTCCGTCACGGTCAATGTGCGCACCTGCCCGCGCTGGAGTTGAGCGACAACTAGTGTGCGAAGCGCATCGACGGCCGCGTCCGGAGTCGGCCCATCTGCCTCGAGGTCAAATGGACTGCCGGTTGAAGCGCGGAAACCAACTGACTGCGGCGAAATAAGTACGGGGAGTTCCATGCGCCCTCCAGAAAAAGGTCACAGTTCAAGATACCACGGGAGTGCGCACTTCGGCAGCCGGCCCGTCCCGTTGGCGCTGAATTGAATGTACTTGGTGGGCAATCAGTTCCCGTCGCCGACGCCCCAATGGAAGGCCATCGCGTCGAGCTTGTCAATGACGGCCGCGAGCGGCGTGGGCGCCTCTCCTAATCCGAGGTCGCGTTCGGCCACCACGAGCGCGTTTCGGAGCGTGGCGGAGCCGGCTGCGTCACCGGTGTGAAACACCAGTCGGTCGAGCTGCGCCGTTCGTGCCGCGAGGATCTGAAGCAGTGCCATCAGAGTACGGTGCCCGCCGTAAGCCCCGCACCCCCAGTACCCGGTGTGGACGACTACTTCCGGCGATGCGGACAGTCGGCCCGATTCGATGCGCGCGGCCAGAAAGCCTGTGTAGGCGGTGCGCAGAACGTACTCGATCGCGCTCCGCGTGTAGCGCCCAGATCCGCCGGTCGGGGCTTCCATCGCGAGCACATTGGTGATTGTCGGCGGAACGAGTGCCGCGGTCGCTCGCGCGATCACGTCGGGCTTCGCGCGGGCGAAATTGTTGCCGTACAGCCCGAACGGGCGACCGAGTGCGGCGTCCGGGTTAATCGCCACGCAACACCGCCGTTCCACGCCTGTAACTAGGACCGGTGTCGGCGTCCGATCTTTGACGGTCAGTGGTTCGATGCCCGATTGCAGCAGTGCTTCGCGCAGAGAACCCAGCGCCGGGTGTTCCGCCACCTGCATTTCGTCTTGCGCGAACAGTCCTCCGCCATACGCACAGAACAGATCGTAGTGGGAGAAGTTCAGGTACCACTCCACGCGCCCGAGGCCCACAGGCACAGGTTCGTAGCCGAAGTAGTCCTCGCGCGGTTCGATGATTGTTGCGTTCCGGAGCACTTCTGCGAGCGGGGTAACCGCGACCCAACGCGAGAACGCAACACGCCCGGAATGAACCGCGTCGGGCGGGCACGAGATGCCGTACACAACTTTCTTGTTCGGGTGGCTGAACCGTGGCGGGAACTCCGCGACGAGTGCGGCCGTATCGAATTCCCGGCGGCAAATCGGTTCGAGCGTTTCGGACATGACACGCCCCGCGATGAGTTGAGCATCTGTTATTGAACCATCACGTTCGCGATTCTCGCCTCCTGAATCACTTTGGTAAATAGTCCGCGCTCAAGACAGTGGTCAATCCGCTTTGTGACTTGCTGGAGATGGCCCGACTGTTCACCCAAAGGGTTGAGGGCCGGGGAATTGCTCCCCGGCCCTCAACCCTTTGTCTTCCTTCAAGTTACCGCTCGTTTTCGCCATTTCCTCGCGGCGGCGACGGCTCCAAAGCCCAGCAACCCGATTATCCCCGTAGAGGGCTCTGGGGTGTGTTGCGGGGGGCCGACCGGCGGTTTGTCCACCGGAACCGGCGGGCCGACCGGTGGGTTGGGTGTTTCGGGTTCGGTCGGTGGGGTGAGCGTTTCCCTCGGGGGCACGAGGCTCCCGGGCCAGCCGTACCAGTAAAATGCGTGCGCTTGCGTGTTGATCGCCAAAAGCACGATCACCGCCCCCCACATTCGCCAGCTTCCGCGCGGCACACGCATTGTCGTGGTTCCACTCACGCCAAATCCTCCGGCACTCCCGCAGCGCGCCTCATTCCAAATTCATTCATGAATGTCAACACCGATTCCGCGCGGAAGACTGCTCTTGTCCGGGTCCCGCCGATACTGTTAATCCCGTCCAACGTTTCCTGGCTCTCACCGGCCGGCTCGTCCGGCCGTTACTTGCGGACGGACCATGTCAGAGAACGCGAACGAACTGATCGCCTATTCGCTGCACCCGAACCAGCCGGCGGACGTGTTCCCGGAACCGGCGCCGATCCCGCGCGACTGGATGGACAACGCGCACCAGCGGCACCCGTACCGGTGCCTACCGCTGGTGATCGCCAACCAGTGTGGGTGGGTGCTGCGCAGCCCGGTCGGGTTCGAGGCGTATTGGTACGGCGGGCCGGGGAAGGGCGACCTGGAGCTGCGCTTCGACCGCCCCGACAACCGCATCGTGAGCCACTTCGGGAGCGGCGTCATCACGTTCACGATCCCGTTCTTGTTTCGCACGCCGCCGGGAATCAACTTGTGGGTGAAGGGACCGGCGAACTGGATCAAGGACGGCGTGCAACCGCTCGAAGGCGTCGTGGAAACGGACTGGCTCGCGTCTACGTTCACGATGAACTGGAAAATGACGCGCGTGTGCGAGTGGGTCCGGTTCGAGCAGGGCGACCCGTTCTGTATGCTCGTTCCGGTACCGCGCGGACTCATCGAGGGTTTCGTCCCGCGTGTGGTCTCGATCGAGTCCGAGCCGGAACTGAAGAAACAGTACAAGCAGTGGGAAGAGAGCCGCAGCGGGTTCCTCGTGGGGCTGACCAGCCAGAACCCCGAAGTCGTAGCCCGCGGGTGGCAGAAGGACTACTTCCAGGGCAAAACGATCGACGGCAAGTCGGTCGAATCGCACCAAACGCGGCTCAGCGTGAAGCCGTTCCAGGAAAGTCCCAAGTCGTAAGGTCGAAAGTCATAAGGTCGAAACGCCGCCAACCTTACGACTCGGGACTTAAGAAGCTCAGCGAACTGCTTCGATCTTCGTCTCAGAAGTCACCGGGCCGGAAGCCGTTTGCACGGTGGCTTTCACGACAAGAGGCGCGTTGAACGGCCCGGCGTTCGGTGCGAACTTCAGCACGAGTTCGCCGTCGCCCTTGTCGGCCGCGACAACGAGCTTGGCAGCGGTCACTCCTCTCACGTGCTCGGGCAGCACCAGTTCCACGACTGCGGGACCACTCAAGTTCTTGCTCCGACTGACCTTCACCGCCAGCTTCACTTCTCCTTCCGCGAGGATACTGGTCTTCTCCGCGCTCACGTCCAGGCGCCCGGGGCCAACGACGACAATCATTTGCTGATTCTGCTCCACCGAACTGAAACTGACGGTGTGCTCGCGCCCGTCGATCGGATCGCGTACCTTCGCGGTCGCCATCACGCACACGCGACACGTGCGTCCCATTTCCATCCACGGCGGGAGGAACGCGGGGTACGCGAACTCGGTTTCACCCGGCTTCAGCGTGAGAACCGGCCCGGTCACGCCCTGGAGGTGTCGCGCCTGCCGGTCCGCGAGTTGTATCTGAATCGGCCCGTCGAAGCCGTTACGGTCGATCGCGTATCTGCGGTGGTACGTTTCGCCGCGAGGGGCGCTGGTCATCACGTATTGGTCGACGATCTTGAAGGGCGTCGGGAGCGCAACCTGAAGCCGCATATCGGCGACACCGGAGAACATCGCGCTGCTGTGGTGAACGGCTAGCCCGTCCGCGCCGACACCGATGAGACGGAGCGGGTGAGTCGCGATACGCGCGTCCGCACTGGCCGTGAATACCAGATCGGCACTTTGCTGGTTCGTGGCGATCCGGATCGTAGAGGCCGTAATACCCGTTGGCAGATCCACTGCACCGACAACGATCGGCCCGTTGAACGTACCGAACCGTTCTGCGGTCACCTTCACTTTAAGCGTACCCGCACGCGGCACGGTAAACACGTCGGTCGTTGCCGTGAGCTTGAAGCCGGGTTCGAGTTTCTCAGGGACGTCCAACACGCGCAACCGGTACACGAAGTTCGCGCCAGCGCGCCCGCGGAACTTCTCGCCCACTTTTACCGTGTAAACGCCGTCGGTCGGTGGGCCGAACGCGAACGGCGCGGGATCACTGTTTTCGGTGCCTTCCGCGCGCTTCAGTTCCTTGCCGGTTGCGTCGAAAATCGTGACCACACCACACAGCGGCGACTCGTGGCGCCGGGCTTGCAGATCGAAGGTATAGCTCCCGGTTTTCTTCAGATCGAGTTTCCATTCGTTGACGGCGCCGGGGCGCTCGATCCGACCGTTCAGTGCGATCGGAGCTTGTAACACTGGGGCCGCGTCGAGTGCGTCCTTCAACCCGTCCGGCTTCGCGCGGAGTGGGTAGTGGAACTCCGGCACGTTCTCTGCGGTGATCGTGAGCCGGTACACGTATGCGGGACCACCGAGCGCGCGCGCGTCGGTGACGCGCACGCGGTACTTCCCCGCTACCTTCGGCGTGAACTTTACTGAGCCGTCCGTCCCGACACACGGGTGGAGCATCTGCTCCGCAACAACGGTTCCCTTCGCGTCGAGGATGTCCAGCTTCGACACGAGCGGCGAGTTCAGCGATTTGGGCGTTGAACGAACGCGGTGACCGTTGTGCCGGCCGCGGCGTCGAACTCCCAGAGGTCGATGTCCTCGCGCGGGAAGATGCGCCCGTTTGCCGTGACGGGCAGCTTAATGGGTGTGGGGATCGGGTCGCCGTCCGTTTCTTGCTCCACCACTTCGGGCAATTCGCCGACCACGAACCGTGGCCCGCTCGCGGCCCCCTGCGACGTAAAAACGCGCACGCGGCGCGGACCGAGGGGCGCGTCCGTTGCGAGCGCGACGGTCCCGCGCAGGTCGGCCGGGTAGTCTTCTTGCTGCTGGGACTCGGGGAGCGGGAGGAGCGGCCCCTCGAACCACACACGTTTCGCGTGCGCGAGGTGCGGTGAGTGAGTGATTCCCGGCCCGGTTACTTCAAATGCCGGCTTATCGTAGAGGAACAGCCCGCCCACGCGGACATCGACCGATGTTCCGCGTTGCGCTCCGGCCGGGAAGATGTAACTGACCGTGGGCGGATTGGCGAGGACCACTGAATCGCTGGCAACCGCGGCGCAAAGGCACAGAGAGAACAGGAGGCCGAACGAACTACGGTTCCCAATCATGATCGTTCTCGTGCTTGGCTCTGTGGCTCGTTCCCAGACGTTCACACCAACTCGGTCATCACCTTGCCGTTGTTGACCAGCGCAATGGGTCGGCCGTCGGGCGTGTGGGCCTCGTCCTTCGGGTCGATGCCCATGCACGTGTACATCGTTGCGAACAGGTCTTCCGGACCGTAGGGATCGCTCGCCGGCTTTTCGGCGCGGGCGTCCGTCTTGCCCACCACTACTCCCGGTTTGATACCCCCGCCGCCGAGCAGTACCGTGAACGCCGGCCCCCAGTGGTCGCGACCCGCGTTCTTGTTGATCCGCGGCGTGCGCCCGAACTCGCCCGTCACTACTACCATCGTCGAATCGAGCAACCCGCGGTCGGAGAGGTCGCGAAACAGGGTGCTGATGGCGGAATCGTACATCGGGAGCAGCGAGTTCTTCAGCACCGCGAAGTTGCCGTCGTGCGTGTCCCAGTTCGAGTGGTCGATGGTCACGCACCGGACGCCGGCTTCCACCAGTCGGCGCCCCATGAGGCACGACTGGCCGAGCGAGTGGCGCCCGTACTCGTCGCGGAGTTTGTCCGCTTCCGCGTGGATGTTGAACGCCTCTTTTGCTTGGCGCGACGTCATCAGGTCGAACGCTTTGTCACGGAACGCGGTGAGCGCGCCGGCAGTGGGGTTCGCTTTCACTTCCGCGCTCTTGTGGAACCGGTCCACGGTTTCGAGCAGCTTTTTGCGGTCGTCGAGGCGGTTGCTCGCGATGGCCGGCGGGGGTACGAGGTCCGGTACACTGAAGTTCGGCGCGCTCGGGTCGGCGTCGATCACGAAGGGTGCGTGGTTCGCGCCGAGGTAAGCCGCTCCGCCGCTCGGGTGAACTTTCGGCAGGGCGACGTAGGCGGGCACAGACCCCTTCGGGCCGAGCTTCTTTGACACGACGGACCCGACGCACGGGCGCTGGTTGTTCGGGCTGAGACTCGGATTGAACCCGGCCGCGGGGAAGTACCCCGTGAGGATGTAGTGGTCGGCGGGGCCGTGGTCCGAGTTGTGGTGGCGGAACGAGCGGATGAGCGAGAACTTGTCGACCTGCCCGGCCACCTTCGGCAACAGGTCGCAAATCTGGAGACCGGGGATCTTGGTTTTCGCGGGGCTGAAATCCCCGCGGAACTCGGCCGGCGCATCCGGTTTCAGGTCGAACGTGTCGATGTGGCTCTGCCCGCCGTGCAGAAAAATGAAGATCAGCGACACGTCTTTTTTTGCTTTCGCCTCGCTCGATGCGCGTAGCAGGTGCGGCAATCCGAGTGCGGAGCCAAAGAGCGCCGCGGTGCCGACGCGGAGCGCGTCGCGCCGGGAGAGACCGTCACAGAAAGGAATCGGCATAGGAACCTCGTTAGCGAACTTGCTCGCTAGGCCGGCTGGTACTGTCGAACGGTTTGGCAACGGTAAGGGGAACCCCGCCCGCAAGGGCGGCGGGTGGTTGCCTCTCATTGCGACCGCCCGCAACCTACTTGTGTCAGAGCAACTGCTCTTGTCGCCGACCCACCGCCCTTGCGGGCGGGGTTCACGGCGGCCGCACGTGACGGTCGCGCCAATCACCCGAACAGACCCACCACCGGTTTTCCGTCGCACAATCGGTGCGGGCGGTTCTCGCGGTCGGGGATCATCGCGGCGGGATCGACGCCCATCGCGTGGTAGATCGTCGCGAGGAAATCGTCCGGCGAAACCGGGTTCTCGGTCGGGTACGCGGCGATCTTGTCCGTCTTGCCGTACACCTGACCGCCGCGGATGCCGCCGCCGGCGAGAAGTGCCGTTTGTGCCGCTCCCCAGTGGTCGCGGCCCATGTCCTTGTTGATCTTCGGCGTGCGCCCGAACTCTCCTGCAACCGCGACCAGCGTGCGATCGAGCATCCCGCGGTCGCCCAGGTCTTCGAGCAGTGCCGCGAGTGCGCGGTCGAGCGGCGGGAGACAGTATTTTTCCTTCAGCATCGCGTACCCAGTGATGCTGCCCAACCCGCCAGTGCCGCCGTGGTTGTCCCACACGTTCGCGACCCCGCCGTTCGGCATGATGTACAGCCAGACGACCGAGACCACCTTTACGCCACTCTCGACCAGTCGGCGCGCGAGCAGGAAACTCTCGCCGTACTCGTTGCGGCCGTAGTGGTCGCGCAACCGGGACGGCTCCTTGTTCAGATCGAACGCTTCACGCACCTTCGGCGCCGCAATCATTTGCATCGCCTGGTTGCGGAAGTCGTCCAGCTCGCTCCCGCCGGTCTTCTGGAGGTGCGCGTCTTGCTTTTGGAGCAGTTTGAGCAACCCTTCGCGGGCCGCGAGGCGCGTTTGAGTCACATCCGGTGGGAGCACGTCCGGGTGCGCGGCCGGCTCGCTCGATTTGTTCGCGGCGAGTTTTTCGAGCGGGTCGAATTTCGGCCCCAGGAATCCCGCGTAGGTGCCCGCGTATGTCACGCCGTCGTGTCCGACCGGGCGCGGGATGGTTACGTTCGCGGGCACCGCGCTCGGCTTGGCGAAGTACGCGAGGGCCGACGCGAAGCTCGGCGGGTGCGAGCGCTTCCGCGGGTTGCGCGGCGAAACGAGCGTCGGGTCTTTGTGCCCCGTGAGCATGTGGTACACGCTCGGCTCGTGGTTGTTGTCCGCGTGCGAGAGCGACCGCACCAGCGCCACCTTATCCGTGTGCCGCGCGAACAACGGCATCTGGTCGCAGACGCGAATCCCGGGCACCGCGGTGTCGATCGGATTGAACAGCGACTTGATGCCGGAGGGCGCGTCCGGCTTCATGTCCCACATGTCCTGCTGGGGCGGCCCGCCCCACAGGAATATGAAGATGCACGAGTCCGCGGTCCCGCTTTTAGCGGTAGTGGGTGTGTTCGCGCGGGCTTCGAGGAGCGTCGGGAGCGCGAGGCCGCCCGCGCCGAGTTGCCCCAAACGAATCATCGCGTCGCGGCGGTGGAGCATGAGTCAAAGCTCCTGGTGAACCCCGCCCGCAAGGGCGGTGGGTGTATGGGACTATCGATGTACCCGCCGCCCTTGCGGGCAGGGTTCACCTGCGGTCTGCGGGCCAGTGCCTAATGGTTGAACAAGAACTCCGTGCTGTTCATCAGCGCCCAGGCGAGGTCTTCGGTCGCAGCGCGCCGATTGTTCGCGTACTTCTTCAGGTGCGTCATGCCCGTTGTGGTTTCGTCCGAGGTCGGGAAGCGCGAGTAAAACGTCAGGTACAGTTCCTCGATCAGTTTCACATCGTCTTTCTGTGCGCGAACCAGTTTCGCGACCGTGCCCGCTTCGTGGGTGAGCTTCGCCTGAATCTCGGTCGAGTTCAACAGGTTGAGCACCTGGCTGACCGACGGTTCGCGGGTGCGCTCGCACTCGCACGCGGTCACGCGGTTGGGGCGCCCGAACAGTTTCAGGAAGTCGCTGCGGGCCTTGCTGTCCCACAACTGAACGGCCCGCGTGACTCCGGGTGAACCGGTGAATTTCTCCGGCACCCCTAGCGACTGGGCGATCATGTCGAGCAAAACTTCCGCTTCCGGTCGGCGGAAGTAGGAGCGCGAGAAGTTGCGCTCGTCCTTCTCATTGGTCGCGTTGGGAGCGGCAGAGGTCTGGTACGTGCGCGACGCGGCGATGAACCGGATCAACTTGCGCACATCAAACTTGTTCTCGACGAGGTATTTCGCGAGTGCGTCGAGCAGTTCGGGGTTACTCGGCGGGTTGGTCGCGCGGACGTCGTCGACCGGTTCCACCAGCCCGCGCCCGAACATCCACGCCCACACGCGGTTCGCGAGGTTCCGCGCGAAGAAGGCGTTGTCCGGCTTGGTCATCCACTCCGCGAGTGGAACGCGCCGATCGCCCGCAGGATCGGCCGCGGGCATGTCGGTGTCGAGTGCGTGCGCGAAGACGGGCTTCTGTGTTCGCGGGTGCGTGATCGTTCCGGCGCTGAAAAACGCGGACATGCCGTAGTAATCGGATTGCTTCCACCGGTCAAACGGGTGGTGGTGGCACTCGGCGCACGCGATGCGGACCCCAAGGAACACTTGCGAAATTGTTCCCGCGATTTCACCCGGCTTCGTCACAACCTTGAAGAAGTTCGTAGGCCCAACCTCGTTCACCGGGCCTTCCGCGGTGACGAGTTCGCGCGCGAACTGATCGAACGGTTTGTTCGCGGCGATCGAACCACGAATCCACTTGTAGTAGAGGTGCGCCCGCTGGTGCCCGAGCGGTTCGCGGTCCACGCGGAGCAGGTCGGCCCACCGCAGCGCCCACAGGTCCGCGAACTCCGGTCGGTCGAGGAGCGATTCGACGAGCTTCGCGCGTTTATCCTTCGCACGATCCGAGAGGAAACTTCGTGCTTCTTCCATCGTGGGTAGTGTCCCGGTGAGGTCAAGAAACGCTCGACGGAGGAAGTCGGCATCGCTGCACACGTCCGATGGGGCAACGTTCAGCTTTGCGAGTTTGGCGTCAACGAGTTTGTCGATGAGATTGAATTGCGGGAGCGTGTTTTGTACCGGGACGCCGGGCCGCGGAACCACCACGCGGAACAGCCCGACTTCGCCGAGGTACGCGGCCATCACCGCGGCCTCACCGGGGACGTCGTGTGTACTGACCGCCCCGCCCGCACCGACGCTCGCAACGGCTTCGGTGTTGCTCTGGAAGCGGCAGTGGCGCGTGACGTCTTTTTCGCTGCCGTCGGTGTACTTCGCGAACACTTTCAGTTGCTGTTCGGCCTTCTGGCCCATTACGCGCTCGGCCGGTTCCACGCGAAGCGCGACCACTCGCGGCGCGTCGGGTGAACCCACCGGAGTGCCCGCCGCGATCCAGGCCCGCAGCACGCGATAATCATCGTTCCCCGCGGGGAGCTTCGTTCCGCCGCCGTGTGCGACGCGCCCGCTGGCTTTCCGCAACAGCAGACTTTCATCCGGCGACGTCGGGAGTACGCGGCGCCCGCGCCCCTCTTTGGTGAGGGCAGCGAAATCAGCTTCGGGGTCCGACGCGAACACGGAGAGCTTGAACCCGCCTTGTCCCTCTGCTTTCCCGTGACAGCCGGACGTGTTGCACCCGTATCGACCGAGAACCGGCAGGACGTCGTTCTCGAAATGGATCGCGGGATCGCCGACACGATCATCGGTGGCCCGCGCGAGGCACGGCGCCGTGAGGAGAAGGATTGGCAGGAAGAACCGCATGGGGCGGCGTCCGGTGTGCGTGGCAAAATCGGGTGTGACCGGGCGTTTAGGAACGTCCCGGCAGTCTCGGCGGGTAACTGACTCGGGCCATTTTGCCGCGCTGCGTTCGCCGAAGCAACAGAAATGCGGCGCAGCGTCGCGGTCGGGGTGCGCAAGCCGGTGGTCCGACCGTGCCTCAAGACAAGAGCAGGGGGGGGAGCCGGTGCCGGCGCGGTGTGTCACCCCGCGCCATTGCGCGGCGAAAAAGGACCGCGGTGCCTACCGGTGGTCACGAGCGGACGAAAGCTACCGGCGCTAAGACGCGCACCCCGGAGCTACTAGGTGCGGTAACGAATTCCGGCGACCGGGCCGGAGAGTCCGGTCGCATTGATTGGGGCCGTGCGCCCCGTCCTTCGGGCCGCGCACGGGGTTCAGGTGGTCCTTGGAAACATCTCTAAACGTGTGCCCTTACTTGCCGGCTTTGGCGGCGACGTACTTGGCCTCGACCGCCTTCCAGTTCACCACGTTCCACCACGCATCGATGTAGGACGCGCGGAGGTTCTGGTACTTCAGGTAGTAGGCGTGCTCCCACACGTCCACGCCGAGCACCGGCACGAGGCCCTCCATCAGCGGGCTGTCCTGGTTCGGCTTCTTGAGCGCTTCGAGCTTGCCGGAGGTCGGGTTGTACACGACCCAGCTCCACCCGCTGCCGAACTGCGTGAGACCGTTGTTCTTCACCGTGTCCTTGAACTTGGTAAAGTCGCCGAACCCTTCCTTGATCGCGTCTGCGATCTGGCCAGTCGGTTCACCGCCGGCGCCCGCGCCCATGATCTCCCAGAACAGCGTGTGGTTGTGGTGCCCGCCGCCGTTGTTGATGACGGCCTGCTTGATCCCGGCCGGCACGCTCCCGATCCCGCGGAGCAGCGTCACGATGTCCTGGTTCGCGAGGTCCGGGGCCGCTTCGAGCGCCTTGTTCAGGTTGTCCACGTAAGCCTTGTGGTGCTTCTGGCTGTGGATCTCCATCGTCTTGGCGTCGATGTGCGGCTCGAGGGCGTCGAAGGCATACGGCAACGCGGGGAGTGTGTGTGCCATTGAAATTCCTCTAATAAAGTGAGACGGCGACCACGCGGGCACCCGGTTCGGGGCGCCCAACCACCTCAGTTTATGAACGGGTGCGACGTTGTGCGCGGAACTGCACAGCGGAACCGAAAAGCCCGGCAATAGGCAAACCCGATCGGGACCGGTGGCACCATACCGACAGCGCGCGACGTGAACCCCGCCCGCAAGGGCGGCGGGTGCGCGTACTTGTCGGCGCGAAGCACATCCGCCGCCCTTGCGGGCGGGGTTCGCTCTCAGTGGGTGCCCATCCTTGCGTGGCTCATTTGGGAAGTTCGAGGATCTCGACCTTGCGGAACCGCACGGTGCCACGGCACTGCTGGAACCCGATCCGCCCCTGTTTGCGCTTGAGAGCGGGGAACCGGCTCCCCTGGGCGATGAGTTGATCCAGGTCGGCCGTCTGGATCACGTGCCCGTTGAGCGTCATCTTGAGTGACTGCCCCACCATCTCGATCTCGACCGCGTTCCACTCGCCCGCGGGGCGCGGTTGGGTCGTGGGAGTGACCGCGGGCTTCAGCACCGGGTCATTTCTCCCGCTCCCGCCGCTCACCTGTCCGGTGGGGAGCCACGCCCATTCCTTTTCGGCGGGGTCCGACAGCTCGACCTGCTGGTGGTAGGGGATCTTGGTCGGGCGCCCGTCCGGGGTCAAAATCGGGCGCTCGCCCGGCACCGCGCGGAATACGAATCCGGAGTTCCCACCTGCTTCGAGCTGGTACTCGAACCGCAACCGCATGTCGCCGTAAGACTGCTGGCTCAGGAGCCACGTCTGCGGTCCGTTCTTGCGCCCGGTCGTGACGATAGCGCCGGACTCGACGCCCCACTGATTGTCATCGCCCCCGTCCACGACCCAGCCGGACAAATCAGTCCCGTTGAAGATGGAAACGAACGGCTGGTCGGCGGGTTGAGCCGGGGGAGGGGGATCGTCGCCCCGTGGCGCGACGGGTCCTCCCCCGGAAAGCATGATCGCAACGGTACCGAGGGCGAACGCCAGAAGCGCGCTTCCCGCACCGATCGACAGCCACTTGCGTTTCGGTCGGGCCGGGGGCGCTGGTTCTTGCTTGATTATGGTGAACGGCTCCAGCGCGGCCGCGACCTCGGCCGCTGTCTGGTACCGGTCTGCGGGGGCTTGCGCGGTCATTCGGGCGATGACCGCGGCAAGTCCGTCGGGCCAGGGGGCCGGAATCGCCTCCGACTCCGACGGATCGTCCTCGCCCGGTTGCTCCCCGGTCAGCAGGAAGCGCAACGTGACCCCGAGGCTGTAAACGTCCGACCGAACGTCCGCGGTGTCCGCGTTCCGGACCTGTTCCGGGGAAGCGTACCCGGGGGTTCCGAGTATCGGCCCCAGCACGGCCACCGAGTCGAGATCCGGCTCCGCGAACTTGGCCAGCCCGAAATCCAGAACTTTGAGCACGTCCTGCCCGTTTGACCGGAACACCATCAGATTTTGTGGTTTCACGTCCCGGTGCGTCATCCCGCGCTCGTGGGCGTGGTGAAGCCCCAGGGCCGCCTGTCGCGCGTAGGCGCAGGCGCGGGCCGGGGGGAGCGGGCCGCGCAATTTCACCTGGCGGGACAGGTTCTCGCCCTCGACGAACTCCATCGCGAACGCCAGGACGCTCCCCGACAGGGCGGTGTAAACGGTGACCACGTTCGGGTGGTTGAGACGGGCCGCGGCCCGGACCTCCTGCCGGAACTGGTCCTCGGACCACGGCCCCTTCATGACCTTGACCGCTTCGAGTCGGTCGAGGAAACGGTTCCGAGCCAGGTACACGACCCCCATGCCCCCGCGCCCCAACTCGCGCAGGAACTCGTACTCGGGGAACTCCCCGCGCGGCATCAACTCGGCTGCACCGGTGATGAAATCCGGTATCAGTCCAGGTACCGTCGGCGACGACGATCGGGTCGAGCCGTAGGACTCACCAGCGCCGGAATCGGGTTCGTTCGTCATTCGGGCAACCTCCGGGAGGTGAGGCGTTTCCGTGCGTGCAGCGCGGCACGAACCCGGGGCGCTGGTGCGAGCGCAGCGCCCCTTACGCGGTGTCCAACTCCTTCAAATATCGCGACCAGTACCAGCGAGTCTGGTTCGCCGAGAGAGGATCTGCGTTCTGAACCAACAACGGGAGCGTATCGGAATCGAACCGACAGCGAGCGTTGCTCACACCCGCCACAGGTTTTGAAGACCTGGGCCAACACCAGTTGTGCAAACGCTCCCAAGGCTTGTTTTTGCAGTGCTTCCCGTGCTTTCCCTCCTGCTGCCATTTTGGAGTATACTACCGTTTCGACTACCGGTAGGCTATCTTGGTAGTCGAGTGGCCTCTAACGGGTGAGATCCGTTAGAGGCCGTACCGCTCTGCCCTGAGTTATGAGAGAAGCGGCTAATGTCGCAGTTTAACAGCGCGCGCACGAACGGAAAAGCTTCTACCAAGCCCAAAAAGCCGTATTCAGATTTTCCGCTCACGCCTCACGCGAACGGATTTTGGCAGAAGAAGATCCGTGGAAAGATCCACTACTTCGGGAAGTGGGCGCGTCGGGTCGACGGGAAACTCGTCCGCGTCGAGGGCGACGGCTGGGAAGCGGCGCTCGCGGAGTACAAGCGGGTCGCCGACGATCTGCACGTGGGGCGCACGCCCCGCACGAAGACGGACGGTCTCACGGTCGCGGCGCTGTGCAACCACTACCTCACGGCGAAACTCCGCAAGGTCGAGGCGGGCGAGCTCACGTCGGCGCTGTTTTACGACTACCGCGTGATCACTGACTTCGTGGTGAAGCAGTTCGGGACGAACCGTCTGGTAGAAGACCTGGCCGCCAACGACTTCGCGGAACTCCGTGCGGCGATGGCGGGTAAGTGGGGACCGGTCCGACTGGCCAACAGCATCACGCGGGCCAAGAGCGTGTTCAAGTACGGGTACGAATCGGGACTGATGGCACAACCGGTGCGGTACGGCCCCGAGTTCCAGAAGCCCAGTGCCTCCGCGCTGCGGCGCCACAGGGCGAACCAACCGGCCCGTGTTCTTGAGCCGACGGACATACACGCGCTGATAGGTTCCGCGGACGTCCCGATGAAGGCGATGATCCTGCTCGGGGTGAACTGTGGGTTCGGTAACGCCGACTGCGCGGATCTACCGATTCGAGCTGTGAACCTCGAAACCGGGTGGGTCGACTTTCCGCGTCCGAAGACCGGGATCGCGCGCCGGTGCTCGTTGTGGCCGGAAACGGTCTCCGCGATTCGGGTTGCTCTGGAGGTTCGTTCGCAACCCGCGGTACCGAGTGCCGCGAACCGCGTGTTTCTGTCGGAAGCAGGAACTCCGCTCGTGAGCCAGTCCGCGCGGGGGAACACGAAAGATCTCGTCGGGTACCGGTTCACGAACCTGTTGAAGGCGCTGAAACTGTACCGCAAGCAGATCGGGTTCTACACCTTGCGTCACGTTTTCGAGACCGTGGCCGGTGGATCTAAGGACCAAGTCGCGGTGGATCTCGTGATGGGACACTTGGACGGATCGATGGCAGCCAACTACCGTGAGCGCATTGATGATGCCCGGCTCCGCGCCGTGGCCGATCACGTGCGAGCTTGGCTCTTTGGCCCATCCGCGTAGCCGGACCTGCCGACCTTTCTCGTTTCTGCGAACCCGCTTACCATTCAACAACCGGAGCCGTGGGGAGTCATGACCACACCGCGGCCGGGCCGGAACGGATGCGTTTACCTCGAGCGCGTCGCGACGGCCCGGCCGCCCGGTTTCTCGCAATCGAGGATCACATGCCGAGCGCAATACCGCCTGAAGGCGATGACTTTATTTCCCGCCGGTCTCGCGAAAAGCAGGCGAGTGAAGAGAGACGCCGGGCCTATGGCGAGCGAATGGAAGCGGAAGTGTGGGGACCGCTGCGCCGCCTCCGCGTCGAGTGGAACGCCGCCTGGGAACATCTCTGGGAAACACTTTCACCCGTTTGGCGTCCGTGGCGCCAACTGCCCCCGGCTGGTACTCATCCAGACGCATCGGTTATCGCTGCCGGTCTGAAACGTGTTGCGGCTGCCGTTACTGAATACGACCAAATTATCGAACGTAGCCCCAACTCGGGACCAAAGGCCGCACCATTCGGTGGCTTCACGCTCAACGAGTTTCAACGGAACCCGCCATGTTCGCTTATCGACCGCCTTCTTTGGGTCGAGGGCATGGCCGGCAGTTTCGTTGGTGAACCGCCTGTGATTGCAGCTTCTCTGCTTTGTCTTGCCGTACAGAAGCCCGTCGAGACAGTCACCGAACGAGTTCAGTTGATTCTGACGGATGACGACTGGCGCCCGGCATTCGGGTGGTTCCCTTTCCTCCGCGACAATCTTTGGATGGAAGATTGGTCTGTAAGCCCGGCCGACCCGGTGGACCCCGGAATTGACAAGCCTTACCACTTACGAGTCCTCGTAGACGACTGTCGGCGCGTGGAATTCCTACTCCACCCCGGCGCATTCTACTCCTGGAACACTTCGGACCTTTTTCGTTGGGCTGAGCCCACTACTTCGCAGCCCGTCGCTACGGAATTGACGAACGACTCATCGGATGACACCTTGGTGGAAAACGATTCGATCCCCACCCAATTAGAGCCAAGTAAACCTGATCCGCTTACTGCCGGTATCACTTTTCTTTTTGAAGCGCACCAAGCGGGGAGAAAGGTGAACGTCGTGGCGCTTGCTAAAGCTATGAGGGTTAAGCGACCGAATCTTTACGCAAACAGCAAGTACTTGCAGCTACGAAAGCGGGCGAACATGTTGTTTGGTCTCTTTGAAGACGAATTCGGGAAACCCGCTTGGCACGGGCCGAATGGGACTAAGACTAAAGACGGCCTCGTAGAAGCCGTGGAGTCGGATGATGATTGAAGGTGTCAGGCCTGACACCTCTCGACACTTTCAATTTTTCTCAAAATCACAAGCCACTGGAAATTCCAGTGGCTTGTTCGTTTTCGCCGGCTGTCAGACCCGACACTTTGCCCGACACCCCCGGGATTTGGTGAGTACGCACCAATCTCGGAGGTGATGCCGTGGCACCATCGGAGAACAAGCTCAAAGAAGCAATCAAGTGGCCGTCCTACTGGCTCGTTGTCCTTGAGCGCGCAGTCTCAACCGGCGACTACAACCAGGCGGCTCACGCACAGCGCCAACTCTTGGCCCTCGGCGTCGACGTGACCATGCGCATCGTCCCGCAACGGAAGGCGGTGGCCACGTGCTGACCGTCCCCGAAGTCGCGAAGAAGTTCGGCGTCTCCGAGGCGACCGTTCTCGCCTGGATCACCCGCGGCGAACTGAAAGCCGTCAACGTTTCGCGCTCGGCCAGGTCGAAGCGCCCGCGGTGGCGCATTTCCCAAGCTGCACTCGAAGCGTTCGAGGCCGCACGCACGCCCAGCCCACCCGCGCCCACCGTCCGCCGGTCGAAGCAACCGGCTGATGTGATTCAGTTTTACGTTTGATCGAAGCATCCGTAACCACCGAGGATCTCTGATGCCAGTTCCCCAGCTCTTTTGTCCAGTTCCACAGTCACAGGATTTTCTTGAGGCGGCAATGGCGCACGTCGCGACCTTGCCTTGGCTCAAAGAGAGTCACGGGCTCCTTGTTCAGTTCGAGTACGACGCCCCGCAATGGTTCGCGATCATCCACAGCACTCCCGATTTCTCCGAAGCTGTCGGAAGCAAACTGTTCCGGCTGAAATCCCGGCTCTGGGCGGCCGGGTTCCGCTCGGACTCGATCGCCACCCTCATGGACGATCCGAAGCGGATTTGGGGGCTCCGCATTTGGGGTCCGACAGGGAACTTGGCCCGTCACCAGGCCATCGTTCGCCACATCGCGGTCGAGTGCGGTCTGAACATCTTTTCCGAGTTCTGAGACGGGCTGATTGACGTGAAACGAAGAACCCCGGTGGAAGCAGCACCGGGGTTCCGATCGAAGCAACCGTGATTACCGAGGACGTCATGATTATAACCCGCTCACCGGCGGTTGCAAGGTGCGGTGACACCACGATGTCACTGCCCGCACCCGCCCCGTACCGCCTAACATTTGGCCGGTTCAAAGGTTCGACGCTCGCCGAGTGCCGCGAAGATTACTTGCTCTGGCTCAGCGACTTCGCACCGTCACCGGCCCTCCGCTCGCTCGCGAAACGTCACCTCGGCATCGACATCGTCCTTGATTCCGAAGAAGAGCCCCGCTCCGATCAGGCCGCGGTTGTGCTTCCCGGTGTCGTTTGGCGGTGGAACGAAATCATGTGCGCCCGGTTCACGGAGCCGATCGAGCGGTTGATCGTTACGGCGGGACTCGACGAGTTGAAGCGGCTCACGTCCGAGTTCACCCGCAAACCCTGGCCGAACGGAGGTGCCGCTTGAACCTGCTCCCTCAGCACGCGGCCGACCTGCGCGCGTCCGGCCTTACTGACGAAACGATCGCCGCGGCCGGCATCCGCTCGGAATCGGACCCGGACGTGATCAGGAAGTTACTCAACTGGAAGGGTGGGGCCGCGAAACTCGGCCCGTGCATGGTGATCCCGCACTTCGGGCCGAACGGCGCGCCCACGGGCTACCACATACTCAAACCCGAGCGCCCGCTCACCGACAACAAGGGCCGGGTCCGCAAATACGAGTGCGTGAAAGGTCGCGAAACCGAAGCGTACTTCCCGCCCGGTACGCGGGCCGCGCTCGCCGATCCCACAATCCCGCTTCTCGTCACCGAGGGCGCGAAGAAAGCACTGGCCACCGATCAAGTCGGGTTGGCGTGCGTCGCGCTCGCTGGCGTCTTTGGGTTCCAGCAAAAACGGCCGAAGGGGACTGATGGCAAGGCGACCGGACCGCGGAAGTTGATTGAGAGCCTCACACCGGTCGTCTGGAAGGGCCGGACCGTCACGATCATTTACGACAGCGACGCAACCACCAACAAGAACGTCCTGTGGGCGGAATGGCACCTCTCACAAGTGCTCCGCGCTCAAGACGCAAGAGTAAACGTCGTCCGGCTGCCTGCCGGCGCGAATGGCGCGAAGCAGGGCTTGGACGATTTCATCGTCGTGAACGGGGCGGACGCACTCAAGGCACTCATCGCGGGCGCGAAGCCGCCCGTCCGCCCGAACTCGGACGAACCGAACGACGATCCCGCGAACCCGCACCGCTTGGCGGCCGGGTTTCTCGCATCGCGACCGATCGATCAGCCCATCCGGTTTCACCGGGGCGAGTTCCTTCGGTATTCCGAAGGCGCGTACCGTGAAATCCCCGACACCGACATGCGCGGCGAACTCACGTGCTGGGTGCGTGAAGAGTTTGTCCGGCAGAATGCCAAGGCCGTCACCGAGTGGGAAGCGATCGCGGACGAGAAGAAGGGTAAGAAGCCCACCGTCCGGCCCGTGACCGTCAGGCTGCTCAGCGATGTTCTTCAGGCTCTTCGCGGCGTCTCGCTCTTATCCGCGAGCACTCATTCGCCGGCCTGGATCAACGGCGCCACTGGCTCAAATCCGGCCGGGTTGCTGCCCGTAAAGAATGGCTTGCTGGATCTGGCCGCGGCTGCCGCCGGCCGTCCCGATTGCCTGTCACCGAACACGCCGAATTTCTTCACGGCGACGGCGGCGCCTTTCGACTACGATCCGACGGCACCCGAGCCCAAGGAATGGCTCAAGCTGCTTCACGAGATCTGGGACGCGGATCAGGAAAGCATCGACGCGCTGTGCGAGTGGTTCGCGTACTTGCTTTCACTCGACACGCGGTTGCAAAAGATACTCCTCATCGTCGGGCCGAAGCGCAGCGGCAAGGGGACCATTGCGCGTGTGCTCCGGGCGCTCATTGGGTTCCTCAACTTCGCCGGCCCAACCCTCGGTTCACTCAGCACTAACTTCGGTCTTTCCCCACTCCTCGGGAAATCGGTCGCCGTTGTCAGCGACGCGCGGCTCAGTGGTCGCACGGACTCCAGCATCGTCACCGAGCGGTTGCTCAGTATCAGCGGTGAGGACTGCATCACCGTGGATCGCAAGCACCGTGATCCCGTCACCATCAAGCTCCCGACCAGGCTCGTGATCGTGACCAACGAGTTGCCGAAGCTCGGCGACTCGTCGGGTGCGCTAGCGGGCCGGTTCATCATCCTCCGCATGACGCGGAGCTGGTTCGGGAAAGAGGACGCGGGCCTGTTCGATCGTCTCGAAAAGGAGCTCCCCGGCATCCTCTTGTGGGCGCTAAAGGGCTGGTCTCGCCTCACTGCTCGGGGCCGGTTCTTTCAGCCGGCAAGCGGTGCCGTTCTCGTTGAGAGCATGGAAGACATCGCGTCACCGGTGAACATGTTCGTTAAAGAAAAGTGCCGGCTCGCGCCCGGGCTTCAGGTGGAGAAAAGCGAACTTTATAGCGCCTGGCGGCAGTGGTGCGACGCCAAGGGTCGCAAAGAACCGGGCACCGAGCCGATGTTTGCACGCGACCTCCGCGCCGCCTTTTCTGGCCTCGGGGACGCCCGGCCCCGTGCGGGTGGCGGTCGCATTAACGTTTACACCGGAATTGGAATGCGCCCCTTTGGGGATTTGTCGGAGGAAGAAGAAGTCAATGGTCACCCTGACCACCCTGACCAGAGAGAAAGTGGTCAGGGTGGTCACCCTGACCAAGCATTGCACGCATGTGGTGTGAAAAACCGTTCTGAAGACACATATAGGGCTACAGTGTCTGGTCACCCTGACCACCCTGACCACCCTGACCAAGCCGATCTCCTATCGGATATCCCCGGTTTCCTCGGTGGGGAAAGGGGGCGACTATGACGGCCCCCGAGGTACTCGCGGTGTGCTCGCTTCGCGGCGTCGTCCTATGGCCCGGCGGCAACGGCGCCCTTGAGTTTTGGTGCCGTACCGGGGCCATGCACGCAGACTTGAAGCAGCTCCTCACCGAACACAAGCCCGAACTCCTTCGGCTCATCGCCCCATGTCCGGAGTGCCGTCGATCGTTGGACCGGGGCCGGTGCTGGCACTGCAAGTTCCGGCGGTGCGAGACCTGTCGCGCCCGCGATACGGGCAGCCCGTTCATCGCGAACTGCCTGCAGTGCCAGCGCCTTTCTGATTCCTCACCAGGAGCGACACCATGACCACCGCACCCGTAGCCACGGTCCCGCAACCGGTGCTGTACGTGATCTGGCACAAGCCGCACGGCAAAGGCCAACGCTGGCGCAAAGCCGGGCGAGCGGCGACCCACGCCGAGGCCTTCGCACTCATCCGCGGAAAGGGCTCCTGGCACATCGCGCCGATCCACGATCCCGCTTTGGCACCGATCCAGGAACCCGACGGACCCGGATACCAGAAAGCCTGATTCGTCCGGCGGACCCAGCGGCACGACACCACCGAGGTAAGCATGAGCGACATGACTGTGACGACGGTGAGGCTCGACGAACTATACGTGACCCCGTTGCTCCAAACGCGGATCGCGGGCACGTGCAAGGACACCGTGAACGAGTACGCGACTGCGGCCCGGGACGGCGCCAAGTTCCCCCCGCTGTTGGCTTATCGCATCTCCGATCGAGGGTTCAAGAAGCCGGCCCTTGTCGCGGGCTTCCACCGCTACGCTGCGTACCAGAAAGCCGGCATCACCGAATGCGAAGTCGAAATCCGCGATGGAACTTTGACCGATGCTTGGCTGGCGGGGTGGGCCTCGAACCTGACCCACGGGCTTCGGTACAAGAGCGAGGATAAACGTAAGGCCGCGGTAACCGCGTTGAAGCTATACCGCGAGGACAGTGCCCCAGTGATCGCGGAACGCATCGGTGTGTCGGACGAGTTCATTCGCAAGGTGCGGAAGGGAATGGTCGCGGCCGGACAACTGCAACCAACCGAGAAGATCATCACCCGCGACGGGCGATCGTACCCCGCATCACTCCCCGATTCACCGGGACCATCTCCAACCGTTGGAGATGCCCAGGCCGACATGGACGAAGATCAAGACGACGAACCCGCACCCAACGCACCGAAGCGCGCCCGCAAGAAATTGGACACGAGCGAGCGCGTCGAGCGGGCACTGCGGGCCGATCCCACGCGGACCGACGAGCAGATCGCACTCGGTACGAAGGCCGACGTCGCGCTGGTGGCGAGCGCGCGTGAGGCGCTGCGGCAAAAGGGCGAGGTACCGCCCGCGGTCCCGGAACTGGACACGTGGGGATTCCCATTCAGCCCCACGCGGCCGAGGCGTTCGCCGACGCGCACCTGTTCGACGCACTGCTCGCCAAGCTCCACGAATGCGCCCGGGACGTGGACGCCCTGTCCCGATCTCCGGCCGGCGCTCACTTGCACCTGCAGTACGTCGAGACGGGCACAAAAGCGGGCGGTAAGCACGTGCTGAAATCCCTCGAGGCCGTGATTGCCGAGATCAAGCGTGCGAAGCCCGCAGTGACCGACTGCCCTTATGCCTTCAACCAACACCAGCCCCACGATCGCGAGGGCGCTCAGTGCCCCGTGTGCCGCAACCTCC
Source organism: Gemmata massiliana (assembly GCA_000531095.1). Taxonomy (GTDB): domain Bacteria; phylum Planctomycetota; class Planctomycetia; order Gemmatales; family Gemmataceae; genus Gemmata; species Gemmata massiliana. The sequence continues at coordinate 37,799 of HG799470.1, forward strand.
GTTGGACCGGCACGGTCCGCGAGCGCGACTTCCCGCCCGAAATGATGACGGTGATGAAGGCCCATTACGGCATCACGGAGGTCAACGGGTAATGGACCAGAAGCCCGAACCGCGCCCGCGTGGCCTGTCGTGTGCCCGGTGTCGCGGCAGTTTGCAAGTTTACCGCACGACGAAACCGACCGCGGACCTCGTCGTCAGGTACCGCCGGTGCAAGACGTGCGGCACGCGCACCGTGAGCGAGGAGCGGATGATTCGCACGCTCCCGGGGCCGGACGACAAAGTTCATGTACAGATCTAGCGGTGCATTTTGGTTTCGGGCCGTTTCACCGGCGCGCAACGACACCCCGCACGCGATTATTCAACCATGAGCACCACACCCGCGCTGAACGAACCCTACGAACAGTTGGTGAACGAACTGGCGCGCGGTGCCGAAGTGGACGTGCAACTGATGCTCACCGTGCTCGCCGCGGCCGGGAAGTCGGTGCTGGAGCTGGAACGGGACGTGGACGCTGCGGCGGGAGATTCGCCCGGAGATCCGCAACGGGGTGTAACCGAGTGAAAGGTTGGGTTCGATGGCCGGTGGGAAGAAGACCGCGAACCGGGACTTGGCGGCGGTCGCACTGGCCACCGGGAAGACCGCGGCCGAAGCCGCAACCGCCGCGAACGTGTCCGAGCGCACGATCCAGAACTGGCGCCGCGAGTCCGCGTTCACGGCGATGGTCGCGGACCTGCGGGGCCAGATGGTGGCCCGGGCGTGCGGCGAACTAGCCGACGCGATGACCGAAGCGGCGAAAGCGCTACGCGGCCTGCTGGGTTCTCCGACAGAAGGCATCCAATTACGGGCCGCATCGGAGATCCTGAGCCAGGGATTGAAGGTGATGGAACTCGCGGAACTGAGGGGCAAGCTTGAGGAACTGGAACGCCGTCTCGAAGGGGGCGCGAAGCAATGAGTATCCGGGGCATGGTCAACAGCGTGCGCAACCTGCTCACCCGACTCCCCGTAGGGCCGTGCCGGTGTGCGACAACTCCGGACGGCAAGCCGTGGGTCGATCCGGCGGATACCGACCGTTGGGCCGACGACGGCGGGAAGAACAACGACGGGGAGTGCAATTTCATCGGGAAGTGCCCGCGGTGCGGCGGGAAGTACCGGATCGTGATCGACGAGGTCGTTGTTGACGACGACGGGCGCGAGTTGGGCACCGTGGGGAGCGTGGCATGAGCATCCGCAACTTGTTCACCCAGGCCCGCAAACTGGCCGACGCGATCGCCCCGAAGTGTGTCCCCGGCGAAACCCGAGAGCTGCGCCGGTGGCGCCGGTACGAGGATAAGCCGTACCAGTTCGTCGAGGACGACCGGTGCCCGAACTGCGGGGTGTTGGGGTGCGGGGTGACGGTGATCGAGGAAGTCGTGGTGACCCGCGGTTCCAACGGCACGCCGGTCGACGCGCAGGGTATCGAGGTGACCCCGCTGTGAATCGCACCCGTCTCGCCAAACTGTTCCAGCGCGCCGACGAGATCCCGTGCCCGCGGTGCGGCAAACGTCGGGCCGATCGGGAGCGCGGTGACGACCTCGGCCCGTTGAGTGATGCGGATATGGCCGAGCTGAATCGGTTGATGCAAGGGATGTGGTCGCAGTGCGAGGTGTGCGGGCACGTGGCGTTCGATCTCATGCAGATGAGCGACGTGGACCTGAACCGGGCACTCGCGATCCTACGACCGGTGTGCTCTCCCGCGTTGAGGAAGTTCCTGTGAACCGCACAGCCATGAAACGCTTGGAGCAGCTCGCGGCGCACTTGACGTGCTCGGTGTGCAAGCGCTCGTTCGCACCGGTCCCGAACCCGCGGCCTCGCAAGCACCAGTTCACTCGAGAAGCGATCCGCGAACTGGCCGCGCTGTTGGTACCGGCTCGGGTGATGTGTGTGGGTTGCGATCGGGTCCGCTTCGACATCAACCTGATGCCCGACGAGCACAAGGCCCGCGCCCTGGCATTGTTCCGGGCGGCACGAGGGACCGAGTCGTGAACCGATCTCGCTTGCTGAAGCTCGAACAGCGCGCGGCCCGGGTGAAGTGCCCGCGGTGCGGGAAGGTGCCCGCGGACCGGACCCGAGCGCCCCTGGAACTGACGCCCGAGGAGCGGGCCGAGATCGCCCGGCTGTCGGTCGGTGCGTGGTCCCGGTGCCCCGGGTGCTCGGGCCTGATTGTCGACCTGAGCGAGATCAGCGCCGAGGACCGCAGGTATGCCGCCGGGATCGTGGCTCGGGCACTCCGGCGCGTGTGACACCCGAACGACTTGATTTGAAAACTGGCGATATGAACCCAAACGTGAGGAACGCAATGCAGCCGAAGCTGATCCGCGTCGGTGATGAGATCATCAACCTGAACTACGTGGCCTACGTGGAGCACCAGAAGCACACGAAGGGCGACGCCCTTCAGGTCCACATGGCCGTACCGGTCGCATACGGCAACAGCACCGGGCACCCCACGATTACGGTCCGCGGTGAAGACGTCGCGACGTTCCTGGCCGCGCTCGAGGCATCGACTAACGGGAACTGAGCCGCCGAACACGAACCGCACTCACCACAGAGAGGTAACACCTTGGCCACACCCACCCTTCCCGAGAACCCAGACGGTTCCCTTCGCGAATTCACCGAGGACGAAATCGCGGCGATGCGGATCCAGCGCCGTGGCGTCAGTGAAGAAGGGCACGTGCGATACAATCTCGGCCCGGACGGCGCGGGCTGCACGCGCGTGTTCTTCTGCGCCTGGGAAGAGCGGTTCAATGCCGCGATCTATTTCGCGGGCGCGTGCAAAATCTGGTTGGACGGGAGCACGGAGACGATCAGCCGCCTCGTGCCTCAACGCGACCCGGACTTCCCGAACTGGATCTGCACGAAGGTGGACATCGACCCGTTCCGGTTCACTGGTGACATTGAGGAGCCGGATGACGACGACGATGTGAGCGAACAACTCCCGATCTACGACAAGGCCGAGCTACGGTGCGTCTACGAAATGGTCCCGTTCGAGGTGAAGCCCGACGAGGACACAGAAAACGAGACCGAGCGCTACGTGACCAAGCCGGGGTACGTGGGGTGCGAGATCACGACGGAGGCGAACTACGTCGGGCTGCCCGGTGGGGTGCTCCAGTACGTCACCGACGACGGGGTGACCAAGCCGGCGAAAGTGCCAATCCCGTTCGCGGTCGGGTTCACCGAGCCCATGCGCCGGTTCTCCATCATCTGGCGCCGGGTGCCGTTCGATGCGTGGGGAGCGGGTAAGCCGTTAACCAACCGCGTGATTGGAAACGAGGACACGAAGGGTGTCCTCGGGAGCGTGAACAAGACCACGTTTCTCGGGTACTGGTCGTTGACGCTGTTACTGGTGGGAGTTGAGGAGCGGCTGTTACCCGACCCGACCGGGCTGGGGTACTCGTGGGACATCAAGTATATCTTCCAGCACAAACCCGTTCCGTTCGGCCAACTCGGGTTCTACTACCACACGGTCAAGACCGGAGAGGGCGAGGCCGGATACTACATGGTGCTCCGACCGCCCGCGGGCACCGGGACTATCGACGCAAACGACTTGGGGGATGACGACTCGCTGTTCCCTGTGCGAGAGTTCGAGGACTTGTTCCAAGTCGCTGCGATTTGAACTACGGCTTCTTTTCGGCGGGCTTCTTCTCGACCGTGCAGACGTGGAACTCGGCGCCCTTTGAGATCTTCTTCACGATCCAGACGGCGCCGTCCTTGTCCGTAAGCTCCGAACCTTTGTCCGGGTTCCCATCCGTCGCTAACTGCGATTTGGTCCACATCTTCACCACGCCGTCCTTGTCCGTCTTGCGGTACATCGGCACGTTCTCGACGGGTTTGATGAATATCTTCCCGTTCCACTTCCTCACGGACACCTTCTCATCGTAGCTCTCGTCTTTAGACGGGTTCTTCTTCTCCTGGCCCGGCGCCTGAGTCATCGTTGCGGACATGAGCGCTCCGAATGCGAGTGCGAAAACGGCCGCTCGAATTATAGCGCTCATACGCGGTTCCCCAAAGGCGCGCAGGTGGTGCCGACGACACGAGGGTAACCGGGGGCGGTACGGCATGGAAGCCGGCAGCCGTTCATTTCGGAACTGTCGGCGGTGCGGGTGCGGCGACCAAGCGTTTGAACCCCGGGCGCTCGCGGAGCGAGGCCAGATACGGGCTCGTCGCCAACTCGCGTTTGCCGTCCCGCGTCACGAGGTACCCGGCGTCCCGCGCCCGGGTCAAGAGCTCAAGGGCCCGGATCGCGTACACCTCGGCCCAAGAATTCCGGGTCAGCACGGAGAGCGAAGCATCGCGGCGCACCGAGGCCGACGCTTCGGCCAGGGCTTCGGCGCCCCGGAAGTACATGAGCCGGGCGGCCTTCGGGTCCGCGGTCAGGGCGGTCACCTCGGCGGCCGCGTCCGATCGGCGCCCGACCGCGGCCAAGCTCGCGGCCCGTTGGGACCGGAGTTCGTTTCGCGTGTCCTCGGGATGCTTCATCGCGAGCAATTCGTCCCACACGGGCAGCGCCTCGTCCGATCGCCCGAGTACGGCCAACACCTCCGCCCGGTTCCACTGTACGTTCCGGATCAGGTTCAGGAGATCCGGTGACGCCGGATCCCCGGTTCGTAGCCCCTCGACCACCGCCCACGCCTTGTCCGCCCACTTCAGTGCCCCGGCGGGATCGGCCCCGACGCGCGCCTCGCTCGCCAGCTCGTCGTAGGCCCCGGCGAGCGCGTGCCGGTACCGGCGCGCCCCGGATCGAGCCGTCAGGTGCTCGTAGGCTCCGATGACCTCAAGGAACTGGCGACGAATTTCGTTCGGCGGTGTGGTCCCTTCCATTCGCGCAACGATGACCAGATTGTTTAGGGCCACGGCCGACCGATACTGGTACTCGAACGCATCCGGTTCAGCCGCCGCCAGCTCGGTGTACAGTGCCCGCGTTTGCTCCAGCGCCCGGCGCGCCCCCGGCAAGTCCCGGGGGGACTGTCGATAGCACGCGAGCCCCAGCCCGTTCAGTGCCGTGGCGAGGTTATCGCGGTACTCCCGGTGCGGCCCCTTGGTTCGGATCAGGTCGGTCTGTAGATCCCGCGACCGCTCGTAAAGCGCTCGTGCCGCCGAGTGCTGACGGGCGTCGAACCGGGCGGCACCGGCCATCCGGTACGCGGCCGACAGGTCGGCCCGGATCGGCACGCTCGTCGGCGCCTCGCGGAGCAACTCTTCGCCGAGAGCGATCGCCCGATCGAAGTGCTCGAATGCCCCCGTCGGGTCGTTCGAGACCGTGGCGAGCCGCCCGAAGTACGTTGTGGTCGTCACCAGGTCGTTCCGGTACGTGCGGTTCCCGGGCTCCTCGGCGACCAGCTCCTCCTGCGCGGCACGGGCCGCGTTCAGGTGCTCCCGGGCCTTCGGCAGCGAGCCCCCCTCGGTCTCGATGTACCCGAGGTACGCGCGGAGCCGGGCACGGTCCCCGATCAACCGCGGGTCGCCTGGGTACGCCGCGTTCAGTCGCTCGTGGTACTCGTCGGTGTCCGCGAGCAGCGCGCGCTGGACCCCGGGCAGGCCCAGGAGTCGCCCGTCGTTGGCGGTCCGCCGGCCGAACTGGTCGATCGCGCCGCGGGCCAGGCCTAGAAGCTCCTCGGCCTTCGCGCGCTGCTTTTTTGCCTCTTCGAGGTTCTCGACGGCTTGTTTCTCGGCGGCGGTCGCCCGAACCGCGAGCCACGTGCTCACGCCGGTCGCGGCGGCCATGAGCAGCACGAACCCGAGGCCCGCGGACACGGTCCCGCGGTTGCGCCGGGCGAACTTCCCGAACCGGTACCAGCGCGACGGGGGGCGCGCGCTGACCACCTCGTCGGCCAGGTACCGCTCCACGTCCCCGGCCAGCCCGGACGCCGACTCGTACCGCCGGGACCGGTCCTTTTCCAACGCCTTCATCACCACCCAGTCCAGCTCCCCGCGGATCATGGCGGCCAGGCGCCGGGGCTCGGTGCGCCGGTTCGCGGCGATCGACGGCAGGGTTTCGGCCCCGGCCAGCCGGCTGCTCGGCGCGGGCGGCTCCTCTTCGCGCACCAGTCGCAACACCTCCAACAGCGCCGCGCGCCCGACGCGCTGCCGGGTGAGCGGGGTCGAACCGGTCAAAAGCTCGTACAGGAGCACCCCGAGCGCGTACACGTCGGCCCGGGTGTCCACGTCGAGGCGCTCGGTGTCGGCCTGCTCCGGGGCCATGTACTCCGGGGTTCCCACGACGGCCCCGAGCCCGGTCACCAGGGTGCGCTCGGTGAGCGGCCCCTGGGTCGCCTTGGCGATCCCGAAATCGATCACCTTGGGTACCGCGCGCCCGTCGACCTCGGTCACGAGGACGTTACTCGGCTTGATGTCGCGGTGGATGACGCCCTTCTGGTGCGCGTGCTGGATCGCCCGGCACACCGGTACGAACAGCTCCAGGCGCTCGTGCAGCGTGAGGTACTTGGCGTCGCAGTGCGCGGTGATCGGAACCCCGCGGACCAGTTCCATGACGAAGAACGGGCGCCCGTCCGGGGTGGCGCCGGCATCGAGCACCTTGGCGATGTTCGGGTGATCCATCACGGCGAGGGCCTGGCGCTCGGCCTCGAACCGGGCCAGGACGTGCTGGGATGCCATCCCCGGGCGGATCAGCTTCACCGCCACGTCCCGGCGCACGGGCTCGGTCTGGCGCGCCCGGTACACCGTTCCCATTCCGCCCTCGCCGATGGCCTCTCCGAGCACGTACCGCCCGCCCACCACGGTCCCGGTCACCGGTTCGTGCGCGGGCGAGGGCGCGGGCGCGGACCGGAGCGCGGCCGCAACGGAGTCATCGTTCGCATCGAGCTTCTGGAGCGCGGCCTCGCACCGGGCGCACCTCTCGACGTGGCGCGTGATCCGGTCGATTTCGACGGGGGGCAAGTTGCCGTGAAGGAACGAGGTCAGGACGGCGTCCGTCGGACAATCGCTAGGCGTCGGGGGCGCGTCAGGAGTCATGCGTGTGGTCCGCGGGGTGGAAGACCGGGGCGGTCGCGTTATAACACACATCCGGCCGCTGTGACACGTTCTCCCCGAATCCCGCCCGGTGCCCCATGTCCGACACCCGCGACGCGAACCACGCCGCGACCTCGATGACGCTCCTGGACAAGCTCCGGGCCGATCACCCGGACGCCTGGACCCGGACCGTGCGGCTGTACGGTCCGCTCGTTGAATACTGGGCCGGGCGCGGCGGCGCGACCGGGGCGGACGCCGAGGACGTGGCTCAAGAGGTGTTCCGGGAGGCCGCCGGCGGGCTCGAGCGGTTCCGCCGGGACCGCCCGGGGGACACGTTCCGGGGCTGGCTGCGCGGGATCACCCGGATGGTTTTGCTGCGCCACGCCCGGCGCCGGAGCCAGCAGCCGCACGGGAGCGGCGGGACCGCGGCCCTGGCCGCGCTGAACGAACTGGCCGACCCGGTGAGCGAACCGGACGCGGACGACCCGGTTTCGGAGAAGCACGCCCTGTACCACCGGGCACTGGAACTGGTGCGCGGGGAGTTCGAGGGGAAGACGTGGACCATGTTCTGGGCGACCACCGTGGACGGCCGGTCCCCGACGGAGGTCGCGGCCGAAATGGGGGGCAGTACGGCCGCGGTGCGCCAGGCCAAGAGCCGGGTGCTACGGCGCCTCAAGGAAGAGGTCGGCGACCTGATCGACTGACGGCGAATATTTTCCTGTCACACTCCCGCGATTGGTGGGTACCGGGGAACGAACCCCGGCCTCACCCGGCCCTGCGGGGCCGTCAACGGAGCACGAAAATGTCGCCAAAAACCTGGATCCGCAAGCTGTTCACCCCGGCCACCTCTCCGGCCACCTCTCCCGCCACCCGCCGCGCCACGACGCTCGGCCTCGAAGCTCTCGGGGAGCGGGCCATGATGTCCGCCACCGCGTCGGTCGCGGGCGGGGTGCTCACCATCACCGGCGACGCCGCGGTCAACCGGATCGAGGTCACGCGCTCGAACTTGAGCGGCGGTCGGTACCTCGTGTTCGACAACAACAGTATCGTCGCGAACGTGTCCGCCACCGGGGTCACGGCTCTCGATTTCATGAACCGCGGGTCGGGTGACACGCTGACCAACAACTCGGGGCTGGCGACCGTGCGCCACGAGACGGGCACGGTGAGCGGGGGCATCACCTGGGCGTTCGATTACAACCCGACCAGTCGCGTCGGGACGCTGACCGTGAACGGGACCAGCGGGGCCGATCGGATCGACCTCCAAGAAGCGTACAACAACGCCCAGGTGGGCGAATTCGGGGACGGGGAGAACCGTAATAACTTCGTATAGCATACATTATACGAAGTTATACGATACCGCCGGGACCGGTCCTTTTCCAACGCCTTCATCACCACCCAGTCCAGCTCCCCGCGGATCATGGCGGCCAGGCACGCTCTGGGGCGACCGCGACCTGGTCAACGGGGTGTACGTGGACGTGGTTACCAAGGCCGGCGAATCGAACAACGACATGTTGCTCGGTGGCTGGGGCGCGGACGTATTGCACGGCGGGTCGGGCGACGATCTGTTGTGGGGCGACCAGGGACACCAGGTGAAGGTGGGCACGCAGTGGCGCTGGGAGAGCCTGTCCGGTGACGGCACCGGGACCGCGGGGAATGATGTGCTGTACGGGGACGCGGGGAACGACACCCTGATCGGCGGGTACGGGAACGACACGCTCGAGGGCGGGGCGGGCAGCGACTGGCTGTTCGGCGGGGTCGGAAACGACACGTTGAAGGGCGGGACCGAGCGAGATTACTTGTTCGGCGGGGACGGATCGGACTCGCTGGACGGCGGGGCCGGGAGCGACTTCATCCGGGTGAACAACACCTACGGGAACTACAACGACCCGTACTGGGGGGTGAACGACTTCGCCCTCCCGCACACGGTCGACATCTACGGCGACAACGACAACGAGACCGTCAAACTCGGGTAATGTGTCGGGCGCCCGGGGTTCTCCCCGGGCGCCACGGTTTGCGGCCCGGCTCCATTGAGTGCCGGGCCGCGCTCACCCGAACGGGGCCTACCGATGGTTCTCGTGGTTGACGACGAGCCCCTTGTCGCGCAGATGCTGGCGTGGGCGTTGAACCGGGCGGGGTTCACGGTCCGCACCACGGGGAGCGGGGCGGTCGCAGTGGACGAGTACCGAGCCGGGGGTATCGATCTGGTGGTACTCGACGTCCAGATGCCTCACCCCTGGGACGGCCTACGGACCCTGGCCGCGCTCCAATCGCTCGATCCGGGTGTGCGGGCCGTGTTCGTGTCCGGGCACACGGGCGCGAGTACGACCGAGGAACTGCTCGCTCGCGGCGCGCTGCGCGTGTTCGCCAAGCCGCTCCCGAGTCTGGTCCGGTGGGCCGAAGAACTCCGGGCCCTGATTCCCGGAACGGGCCTGTGAATTTCGATATCGCCGTCTAAACTCTCACGTTCCGTGTTTCGCGAGCTCGGTTCGGGGCATATCACACACATTCCTCGTCGCGAGGCGCGGCGGGTCGTTCACCACGAAGTGTATGCGGCCAACGGGGTTCACGTCCCGGCTTGGGACGACATCCGGTTCGAGGAGCGTTGAAGCCGCGTCAGCCCATACCACCTCATCTCGCGGTTTGGCGCACCACGCCCGGTCTGGTCTACTGGTTCGCGTCCCTTGCTCCGTAGAACAAAAGGGGATCAGATGCGCGCAAGTTTAGCTTGTGTTTTGGCTGTCGTGGCATCCGCGTCGGGTGCGTCTGCGGACGATGCGAAGGTAGAGAAGATCGACCCCGCGAAATTGGTCGGGCGCTGGGACGCGCAAAACACGAAGAACGGCTTAATCATCGAGTTCACAAAGGACGGCAAGACCAAGTCCACCTTCATGCCGTCGCCCGGTAAGCCGATCCGGGTCGAGGGCACGTACACGGTCGAGGGCAACAAGCTCATTACGGTCGTCAAGAGCGGCGACCAAGAAGCGAAAGAGACACTCACCGTCACCAAGTTGACCGACACCGAGCTGGTGGGCACGACGGAGCGCGGGCGCGAGAAGGCGTTTGTTCGCAGTAAGGACAAGTAACCGGGAACGATCCGAGGTGCTCGCATGGGGCGTTGATGACGTCGCAAGAACGAGGTGCTTTTTAGGCGAGCGAGAGCCGTTTTTGTACCCGGTCAAAGGTGGTGACATTTAGGAGTTACCGGCGCGATCGACCCGTGGTGTGAACTCGGCAGATGTCGGGTGCATTGTCGCGGCTTCGAGATACGGACCTCCGCGTTTGAGCCACGAATCGTGGCTTGCCCCGGGCGCCGGATCGGTCGCGCTGAGAGCGCTCCCCGAGCGTAATCGCATGTCAGACGCAGATTACCACCGCCGATTCGCGGCACGCTGGGTGTGGGCTTGGCCCGCTTTTGCCCTGCTCATGTTGGTGCTCCATGCCGTCGATCCAATCCCCGATGCACCTGGTAAGTGGATCGGTGGGGTTCCGTTCCCCGCGCTGACTGGGGTGATATGCGGCGGATGGGCCGCAGTGCGAGCGAAGAGTTGGTGGTGCGCCGGGGCCGCGATAGCGTCCGTCGTGGTCGCGGCGATCGCCTTCGCGTACTACGGCTGGCCGTACTCGACGAAATGAAGCCTTGGCGTTCGATGGTGCGTTACCGGACGTGGTCCTCCCGCCGCATCGGTCATGCTGGGAGCGGTTCCAGGGAGCGACCGATGACCGAAGCGGACTGGCTGCTGTGTAATGACCCATTAACGCTGTTCGCCTACCTGGGCATTATCCGGGATCGGAAGGCTCGGCTGTTCGGAGTTGCTTGTGTCCGGCGTGTGATGGCGTGCCTGTTGGACGAGCGCAGCCGGCGAGCCGTCGAGATAAGTGAGCGGTTCGCGGATAAGCGCGCTAGTCGTCGGATTCTGGCAGCCGCCCGCCGTGAAGCGTATTCCGCGTTTCGCGCGGCTGATCAGATAGCGGCGCATGCGTCCGTTGTAGCTCTGAACGCGAGCGCTCGGGGCTCAGAGGCGCATACGCTCACCGTGGGTACCGCCGGGTGCGCCGTGAGTCTGATCACCCATCTTCAGGGCGACGACGTCGGCCTTGCCGAACGACAGGCACACGTGAACCTTCTCCGCGATGTCTTCGGCAACCCCTTCCGCCCGGTCACCTTCTCCCCGTCGTGGCGCACCTCCACCGCCGTTACACTCGCGGCGCAGATGTACGAATCTCGGGACTTCGGCGCGATGCCGATTCTGGCCGACGCACTCCAGGACGCCGGGTGTGACAGCGCCGATGTGCTCGATCACTGCCGCGGTCCCGGGCCGCACGTGCGCGGATGCTGGGTCGTCGATTTGGTGCTCGGCAAGGAGTAGGGATCGCGGTATGCTCTGCGAAGTTCTCTGCGGCCCAGGTGCGAATTCGCAGACGGAAATGAACAAGGCCTCGGAGGGCCAGTGCGGATGGAATTTACGTACACGACAACATTGGATGACTACGCCGCATTCAACGTTCACGCAATGAAGCGGTCGTCGTTGATCAGATGGCGGTTCGGCCTCAGTTGGGCTGTTCCGCCGGTAGTACTCCTGGCTTGTGCGGCGATGCGTGTCGACACCGGCAGCTACGACGTAGCTACTATCCAAATCGCGGTCGGCGGTGCCTACACTCTCTGCTACCCCTTCATCTACCGTGCCTGGGTGGGCTGGTCCGTTCGCGCGTTTGCCCGCGACCTCGGCTCCCGTGGTGTGATCGGACGCATCAACTTGGTCCTGACGGACGACTTGCTAATCGAGCGGACGGAGTCCGTTCAGACGGCTGTTCGATGGGAGGATATGTTGGGGGTGGAGGTGATTGGGGAGTGCGTTTACATCTACGTCACAGGACTGTCCGGGGCCATCGTTCCGCGCCACGGGTTTGAGAGGGAAGAGGACTACGAGGCGGTGCGGGACTTCGCTCTCAAGAAACTTGCGAAACCTGCCGCGTGAAGCACTGCGTCGGACCCGACCACCTGATCGATCGCTGGCTGCTCGTTCCCGCGTCGGAACGGCTCCGACCTCGGCCCGACGGCCGGGCACAAGGGCCACACACCCAGCCGATTTCACTTCGCGAACCACCGCGCGTGTCGATCTCCGACACGCACCAAATCTGGGGCACCGTGAAACCCTTGGAAATGAAGGCTTTGAGGTTGTTTGAGGCCACGAAAGGCGGCAAATTTAAGGCACCGCCATTGTCAGAATGTTTGGGCGCGGAACTGCATTTTTGGGGGAACCGTGAAACGCTTGAATTCCTAATACTACAGCGCAGGACGTTATCACCTACTTGACGGCTCGCGTTCAGCGAGGCGCCGCTTGCGATGACTGAGAGCGGCGCGGCGATTGCGTTCCTGTCGCCACCGGGACCATTTCAGGATCTCGTCGATGCCCCAGGTCCGCACGTCCAATAGGTGCGTCAGTAGCGCCCGCACTTCGGGCACGGTCATCTGGGGCTCTTTTTCCCCCCAACTGGTGCTTCCGTAGCACCAGGAACGCCAAGGCGAGCATGGACAGGGCGGTGTGGTGATGCCACCCGACCCAGCCTCGGGTCTCGTACTCGTCCAACCCGCACTCGCCTTTACACGACTGGATGTCCTCTTCGATCGTCCACCGCACGCCCCGCACCTGGGCCAGTTTCTCCAGCGGCACCTCGGCCGGGGCGTTGCTCCGGTGGTACTTCAGCTCCGGCTCCTGGCTCAGCGAGCGGTACACCAACAGGCGCTCGCCCGGTCCGGGCAACTGGTCCTCGCAGAACCACACCGGCACCTCGGCGTACTCGCACACCCGTGGGCCCTGACTCCCCTCGCCCACGACCACACGGCGCCACGCGCCGGCCGGGAGGGACGCGGCGATCTCATCCACACGCCGTCGGTCCCCGACCACCAGCGGCTTGGTCGGTTGCCGCCCGCGCGCGGGTCGCGGGCGCTGGTCGGCCGGGGTGACCTGCGGGGCCGCGGTCCACACCTGGGTATCCGACGAGATGTCCAGCACGTACCACTTGCCCAGCGCCCGCACGCCCTGCACGAACGTCGGGTTGTCCCCGTACACGCAATCCCCGCCGGCCCACCGGAACGGGACACCGGCGGCCACCGCGCCCGCGATCATCTCCAGGGCCAGGGCCGGCTTGGTGCGGAACATCACGTCCTTGGGAACCCCGGCCTCCGTTCGCCGGTCCACATCGTCGGCCCAGTCCTCGGGCAGGAACAGCCGGCGATCCACGAACGTGTGCCCCTTGGTCGAGCAATAGTTGGCGAACACGGCCACCTGGCAGTTGTCGGTGCGCCCCAGGGTGCCCGAGTACTGGCGCTTGACCCCGACCGACTTGGTGCCCTTCTTGGGGAACCCGGTCTCGTCCGAGTTCCACACCGCGTCCGCATCGCCCAACGCATCCAAGATCTGGCCACGCAACGCGGCGACGACATCCGCGTCCTTCCACGCCCCGGTCGTGACGAACGCTTGGAGGGACCGGACCGGGCCGCCGTCGAGTGCCTCGGCAATGTTCTCGGTGTTGCGCCGGTCGCCCCCACGCAACAGCCCCTGAACGAACCGACGCGCGTGGGCTCGGTTCCCGTCGCGACCGAACAGCGGAGCGTACCGGTCCAGGAACCGATCCAACTCGGGCTTCAGCGCCTTCAACTGTTGCTCATCCATGAGCCCGACCCCACACACATGATGACCGAAAGGGCTCATCTTGTACCCCATCGGCTCTTCGCGTAGAAGAGCAGCCGGATCTGCGCTGTAGTACTAGGGGTTGGCCTCATTTAGTGTGTCCAAAGGGACCATTTTGGGGGAACCGGAAAGGAGATCTTTACGGTTGCCGTTGGGCCAGTGGAAAGGAGGCGACACGGGCGAACTGTGGTGGAGAACCCCACAGTTGCGGGCGAGAGACCCGCAACTGCGAGAATTGCAAAGGGTGTTCCGGATCGTAACACCCTTTGAACCCTGAACGAGAAGTTCATGGTTGCGGGCGGGCTCCCAGTTGTGGGCGAGAGGCCCACAACTGCGATCAGCGCGAAGAAGGCCTGTTGTAACCGAGATGGTTACAACTGATCTGCGTAACCATCTCGGCTACACGGCTCAGCCATCTGTTGCGTTCTCGGCAACGGTTGCGGGCCAGTCGTGTCGGAGAACAACACAACTGCCCGGATGACATGGCCCACGAGTCAACCAGACCCAAGCAATCAACAAATTAAATATCATTAATTCAATTTAGTGTAAATTCGGTCGAGAATTTTGCACTGCGGCGATAATAAGGGTAGCAATTCTGATCGGCCATGAATATTGTACCAGTCTTGCTCAAGTTCGGAGACCCGTATCCCGCGCAGAGGTTCGTAACTGAGACTCGCGCGTTTAACCGACCAAGCCCTACGGGGACTTGGGGCCGTCCAGCGGACGGCCCAACCTTTTGGACGGTGGCCCCCGGTTTCGCTCCTGGGTTTGCCCTCCATCAACAGAAGGAGACGGTCAGATGAAGTGGTTCAATTCCGCCCGAAAGTCGCAGCCCTCAGTCCTGTGCCAGCTCGGTGTCGAGAACCTCTCGGCGCGGGTCGTTCCGGCCGCCCTGTCGATCAACGTGCCGGACGGAGTGGCAACGGTGTACGTCTTTTCGACCGGCGGTCAGACCTACATCAGCAGCGTCAACTCGTATGACACGACGAAGGCTACGGCCATCGGCGACTCGGCCGGGGACACGATTACGATCAACGGCAACGCCGAGAACAACATCATCGATGCCCGGAAAGTCGCGGCTGACCGCCACCTTATCGTCAACGGCGGGGACGGTAACGACACGATCTCCGGTTCGGCCGGGGCAGACCTCCTGATCGGTGGTACCGGCGACGATACTATTGACGGCGGTACCGGAAATGACCTCCTATACGGGGGCGGGCGCACCAGCGGCGATTACGTCTTCGGGATCGCGACCGGGGGCGCGGCGAACGTCCTCACCCGCGGCGATAATTTGGCTAACTCCGGCAACGACAAGCTGTACGGCGGGGACGGGAAGGACGAGCTCCACGGCGGGGACGGGCTGGACCTGCTCGTTGGTGGGTACGACTACTTCGCCGACGATAACGACGCCGACTGGGTGTACGGCGAAGACGGCAACGACGTGATCCGCGGTGGCGCGGGCGATGACTACCTCGACGGCGGGAACGGGGACGACAACATCGCCGGTGGCAACGGCAACGACACTATGTACGGGCGCAACGGGAACGACACCCTGAACGGTGGCGCGGGGAGCGACTCCGGTGTCGGCGGGAGTGGCACCGACACGGCGACTGACGCGCTCGAGGCTTTTAGCTTCTCGATCGAGATCCAGTACTGAGTCGATGTTGTAATTCGTTTGCTCGCGTGACACAACCGCCCGGCCGGTCAGCAAGGCGCGCCTTGCTGACCGGCCGGGCGCATTTCAAGGGCGCAGCCCCTCGAGTGTGCAGCACTTCATAGGAAGCCGATTATTCGCCAATTGGCGGGGACTCTGTTGCGGGCACACACCACACGCGCTGGCTCACCCCAGCGGCAGAACCACCTTCGCCCCGGACGTGTGCGTCAGCTCGAGCGTGGTTCCGCGGACCGTGGCTTCGACCAAGCTGTAGATCACAAACCGACCGTCCTTCTCGAAGGTCACGGCGCCCGCGTCCTTCATGATCTTGAGGTGGTGCGACACGTTCACCGTCTCGGCGCGGGTTTCCATTGCGAGTTGAGTCACCGTCTTCTCGCCGGCCGCCAGAGCGCGGATCAGGTCCATCCGGGTCGGATCAGCAGTTGCCGCGAGCCACGCGGTTAGTGGTGTCGCTTGGGCGTTCGAGCGGGACATTGGGGCTCAGGGTAAGGAGAGGGGAGATACAGTGTGGGACCGGCCGGAAGCGTTTGAGTGCGAGACCACCAATCAGACATCTGTACTAGCTCGCACCGCTTGGCTTAGGTAGGCGCCGGTGCTTTTCGAGGTACTCACGAACCGCGATTTTCACCTGTTCGGTGAGGTTGTTGAACTGCTCGTCTGCCATCTTCTCAAGCTCAATAGCCATCGGTTCCGGAATGCGGACCATTCGAGAGGGCTTGTGCTTGTCGGTCTTCTTGTCTGCCATCCGGTCTACTGTGGCTACCATCAATCTCTCCTGCAAGGACAATCGGCATCTGTTGGGTACCCATTGTATACATCGGGTGCCACCGAATCATATCACGGATAATTATGGAATCAAATTGTTGACAAGTGGATGCCAAAAGTTAACATGGCTTTGTCGTCACAAAACGACGCGGCCCGGCAGGGACTGATACTCCCGACCGGGCCACTTCCCAACCCCTCCTTAACAGGGATCAAGCGATGCCAGTTTACACGGAACTGCTGCCCCCAACAAAGTCGGAGAAGCACGGCGCCCCTGACCTGGGAACCGGCACCCGACAACGCCCACTCGCACTTCGCGGGCGTGCTCACCATCACCGGCAAGCGCGACCACTGCCGGTACCGCGTCGAAGAGTACCCGGCCGACGAGCCCGGGCGCGCGTTCGTCCTGTTCAAGCTCGATGCCGGGACCGATCGCACCGAAGAGCGCTACGGGTGCTTCCTCGCGAACAACCGCGCCAATCTGCGTGAGTGCCGCGGGTTCGTCGCGACGCGGAACTGCAAGCACATCGCCAGCCTCACTGAGTTGACCAAAGCCCACAAAATCTAGCGAAACGGGAATTCCCGTTTCGGTCGCCAGATGGGGGTCCGGAAACTCTGGACCCCCAAAGTGGGTGGTGAGGACTTTCCTTGCCCACCAAAATCCCCGGCGATTCTGGGTGGTACGGAGTTTCCGCACCGGGCAGAAATGATAGGTGCCCGGTGATGAACTCCATCACCACCCAACTCAGCCAGTCACCAAGGTGACGCTCACAACTGTGGGCTTCTCGCCCACAGTTCAGATGCCGGAATTCCGGCATCTGCCAGTCACCAACCAGAAGTTGGTAACCGCGGGCATCTGGCCCGCAGTTCCGCACCGGGAACGGACGTCCCCGTTCCCCGCTCCAACGGGCTCACGCGCCCTGAACCACCGTCGAGGGATACGATCGTGCCTCTCAAAACGTGTGACCACGCGGCCCGGATCGCGGCCGCCGAGCGCCTCGCCGCCGAGCAACTATTCCCCCTGAACCAACTCACCACCGTGTCCGGTGTTTCGGCCCAGGCACTCATGCGCTACGTCGCGCAGGGCAAGGGCGGGGTCCGCCTGGACGCGGTCAAGCACCCCGAGAAGGGGTTCCTGTCCAGCGTCGAGGCCGTGTTCAGGTTCCGCGCCGCCGTTGCCCAGACGCGCGCCGAAAGGGGTGCGTGATGGACACTCACACCGCTGAAACGCGGGCCGCGGCCCACAAGCTCTACGGGCTCATGCGCTGGTACGCGCGACGGTACACGGACTCGCACTCGGTTACCGACGTGGCCCACGATGCCGCCGTGATCTTCCTCACCAAGTTCGAGCCCGGGCGGTCCGGAGCCTACGGGTTCGTCCGCCGCGTGGTGCAGACCGCGGCCGGGCACCTGCGCAAGCACCGGCACGTGCGCCGCGACCAGCGCGCCCGGCTCCACGACACCATGCCCGCACCCGAACCCGAGCCGCTGTTCCGCGACGACGAGCGCGACGCCCTGTACTGTGCGCTCGCCCGACTCGATGCCCGCGCCCGAACAGTTGTGGTTCTGCGGTTCGGGCTCTCGGACACCCCGCCCCTGACGTGCCGTGCGGTCGCTCAGCGCGTCGGGCTCACCAAGCAGCGCGTCAGCCAAATCGAGGCCGCCGCGCTCGCGGACCTGCACACGTTCCTCACCCCGGCCCGAAAGGAGTTCTCCCGTGGCTGATACCCGCAACCTCACCAAAACCAAGACGACGACCCGCAAGCCGCTCGCGCCCCGGTGCCCTGCGTGCCACGAGCGGTGCCTGTGGGACGACACCGACGGGGAACCCGAACTCGTGTGCCCCAACTGCACGCTCTTCGCCACCAACGACATTGAAGACGACAACTGACGCGCCGATGGTGGCAACGTTGCCACCATCGGCGAACGGCCCCATCGCTTTTTGACTCGCACCCCACCCCGCGCGCTCTGAGGGGAGCGCGCCTCACATTGAGGAACCTCTCATGACCACGGCAACGAAGAACGGGAAAGGGAAACGGCCACCCCGCGACCAAGTGTACATCGCAGAACACCACTTGCGGCAACACGCGGCCGAGTGGGTCGGGTCGATCCGCGCCCTAATCACCGCGATTACGGCTGAAGTCGAGGCCGTCAGCGATGCGGCCAAGGAAGGAACGCTCCTGGCGCGCGTCCTCGATCGCGGTTCCCTGAACGACGTGTACTACGCACTGGACCAGGCCGACACCGCGGCCCTGAGCCTCAACGTCATCGGCTGTGAACTGCCCGTGCCCAACCTGCTCGCCGCCAGCGAACGCCTCAGCGCCAAACTTCCCCGACTCGCACTCGCCGGCACGAAAGGCGGTGCCCTGTGAGCCGCAAAACTCAGGTCCATTGTCCGCAGTGTTCCGAACGCGCGCACGATACCGGGTTCGACGTGAAGCCCCGGCTCTTCGGGTGCAACACGTGCGGGCACACGTTCACCCACAAGCCCCCGAAGAAGAAACGCACCGCGGCGGAACTGGCCGTGGTCCGCGCGCAGCAAAACGTGAAGCGGGTCGAGCGCGAAGTGGCCTATCACGTGAAGGTCAAGAACCGCGAGTTCGCCGAAAACGAGTGCAGTCGCGCCCTGGCCGCCTGGATCATGGCAGTCCGCGCCAAGTTCGACGAGATCTACGAGAGCGTTCAGAAGGTCTACTTCGCGTCGCGCAAAGAGGACTGCTTGCTTCACGGACTCATCTGCGAAACGCGCCTGGAGCGGATCTACAGCGCGCTCGGTGACGTTGAAGGTGATATCCCGCTTCTCACCGTGGACTGCGAGATCCGCGACCCAGTTGAGTTCGCTGAAGGGATCAAAGCAAACTGGAAACTGTGAAGGCTAATGCGGGCGCGGTAGTTGTGGGTGCTCGCCCAACACCCTTTCTGGAGGCCCGCACATGGCACGCCCGGCCACGCCAATGTTCCCTGAGCCGACCGCAGAAGAGATTTGCTCAGAGGGAGCGCTCTCTCCTGATGGGGCTGCCGAGTTCACTTCACTGTCATGTACTGCTATCGACCGCGCGATTGCTCGCGGCGAGATTGAGATTTTTCGCTACGGCCGCCGCGTGCTGATCGCGAAGCGCGAGGCGGTGCGCTGGCTCGCTACCTACCTGGAGGCCAGCAGACAAAACGCGGGCCGGATCTGACAGTCCCAACCCCGGACGGTTCAACCGTGTCGATCATCGACACGGTTCGTGTGTGGCGTTCTCCACCACACACCGGCGTTCGACTCGCCGGCGGGGTTCTCGTGCGGTCCCGCAATCGCACTGACGGTCTTTGACAACTCGATCACCCGTTTTGGGGTACACAGCTCTTCATCCGTTCTGTGCGTATCGGCGAACGGTGTGCAGCACCACGAACGCGACTACCATGAGCCAAACAAAGGCCGTCTCGACGAGACCCATCTGTTTCCGGTCTCGGCTCGCGATCCAGGCTATCCACGCCCACAGGGCGCTGACGAACGAAAAGAGAGCAACGCCCGCGATCGTTGCTGCGTCACTGCTGGGCCTCGGGATTCGGCTTGCGATCCCGACAACCATGAAGACGCATGCGGCCATAATTGGCCACCGCCGCTGCCGATACCAGCGTGCACGTGATTCGTTTGACGGTAGAATTTCTTGGGACATTCGCGCTGACTCTGCCCAGCAACGGGTGGAGGAAGAAGCCGTAGTGGGCGTCTGCCTTGGAGCAGAACCTTAGCTCAGAATGCGGGCCGCATCACGTTTTTTGGGCGGTAGTAATTACTACCGCTGGGGTCGATTTCGGTGAACTATTGGAGGCTTTGAGCGACGCGGTCGACATGAACGAAGTGCTTGAAATCCTAGGCGATCACGGCCGTTTTATGGACTCGGCGAAAATGCTCGCAGTTACATTTGAAGACCTGGGCCAACACCAGTTGTGCAAACGCTCCCAAGGCCTACTTTTCTAGGGGCTTACGACACTGTTTCGGGTCGTCGACTGTTGTCTTTTACTGCCCCGCGTACTATCGGCGGACGATTCAGTAACCCGGCCCTCTGACGGATCTCAACGGGGCGAGGGCGCCTTTGGCTCGTCAAGCCAGAGACCGTATGCCACAGTCTAACAGATCGCGCCCGAACAGAAAAGCTCCCAACAAGTTCCGACCGGTACCAGGGCCGTTCCTTGTTTCATGTTGTGGATTTGAGTGCGGTTGGGTAATCGGGGCGCGTTGCCTCTTGGTCCCGGAGTTGCGCATGCCCCCTCGCACCCTGTACGACGCGCTCGCCACGCTCCCCGACCCACGCAGTCGCCACGGTCGTGTCCACCCCTTGCCTGCCGTTCTGGGACTCGTCGCGTTGGCCCTGCTCATGGGACGCAAGAGCCTCTCCGGGATCGCGCGATTCGGGCGACAACACGGAACCCCACTGGCCCACGCACTCGGGTTCCGACGGGGCCAAACGCCTACCACGTCCACGCTCTCGCGCACGCTCCGGCGCGTCGACGCGCAACAACTCGAAGGCGCCCTGTCGCGCTGGATCGAGGGGCGCATCGACCCCGCCGCGTTTGAACACCTCGCGCTCGACGGCAAGACCCTGCGCGGGAGTCGCGAGGGCGAGGTGCCCGGACTGCACCTGGTCGCCGCGTTCGCGCCGGCGGTCGCGGCGGTTCTAGCTCAGGTGCGCGTCGATTCCCGGACCAACGAGCACAAGGCCGCGTTGGAACTGCTGGGGATCCTGCCCCTGACGGGCAAAGTGGTGACGGGCGACGCGATGTTCTGCCAACGGGATCTGGCGAAACAGGTGATCGAAGCCGGGGGCGAGTACGTCCTCGTGGCCAACAACAATCAACCGCTTCCTCCGGGATGTAACTCTGGGCGAGGACGCGTCGTGCGTGACGGCACCGAGCGCCCGTACTCGTCGTCCTCCGTAATAACTTCGTATAGCATACATTATACGAAGTCCGGGCCAAGAATCACCCCGAGGCCATCGAACAACTTCAAATACACCCGGACCAAGCACAGGCGCTTATCGGCATCCCGCAGTGTGAATAAAGGAACGGCCCTGCGACCGGTACCGGCGACTAAAAGGACTTTGCAGCGGTCGCGCGTGCTCGCGCCCGGGTACTTCGTCTCGGCTGTGTACAACGCGGTACCGATCCGGGTAATATGCGATTCGCGGCACCGGACCCGGCGCGCCGCGTCAGCGGTCCGGCCCGATTCGATCGGTCGGTATGAGACCAACTCCGGTTTTGTGGGCTCACAAGGGCGAACGGTATGAGTGAGCAGTCCGCCACGCCCCTTTCTCCCGCGCGGCGCCGGTTCCTGGCCGTTCTCGTCGCGCTGCTTTTTTTGGGGGCCGCTCTCGTCGCGTCGCAGTTCCTCCGGCCCTCCGGGGAAGCTCCAAAGGAACCGGGGCCGGGCACCGTGGGTGGGGCGGACCCGCGCGTCCCGCCCCACATGAAGCTCGCGGTCGGTCGGAACCTGACCGTGTGGTGGGACGGCCCGCCCGACGTGCTCCGGCTCCGCACGGTTGCGGGCACAACGAGCAACATCCGCCACACTAACTACGCCGGTCCGGATACCTGTGCCCGGTGCCACCCGGGAACCCATGCGGACTGGTCCGCGCACCCGCACCGGTGGATGAACGTTCCCGCCGGTGCCGCAACCGTTCGTGGCGACTTCTCCCCCCAAGCGTCGATCAGCTACCGCGGCGGAACGGGAACCTTCGAGGCGCGCGACGGTAAGCACTTCATGCGCTTGGTGCGCGACGGTATCACCCGCGTGTACGAAGTGACACAGACCATCGGTTCGCGCTTCTACCAGTATTACGTGGGCAAGCAGACCGAAGGCCCGGAACCGCGCGCCCACCACTTCTACCACAAGGACCACGTGCTGCCGTTCGGTTACTGGTTGGCGAAGAAGGAGTGGGTGCCGGTCGTTCACGTCGGACCGGAGCGGGCGGACGACGACCGCCCCGATCCGTACCACCCGCCGGACCGGGACCGCACTACGCCGAGTACGCGGCCAGTTGCAACTACTGCCACACGACGTTCGCGCTCGGGGATCTGATGGCGCGCCGGCCCCACCAGGTGGGCGAGCACGCGCCGGTTCCGCTGCACTGGTCGGTCGGCGGGTACCTCGAACAGTCCCGCCCGTCCGATTTCAAAGCGGCCCTCGGCGCGATGCGCGACGCCGCGAAGGGCGCCCCCGTGCAGAGCCCGATGGCGAGCTGGGACTCCGCGCACTACGCAGCCTCCTTTGGCGTGAGCTGCGAGGCGTGCCACCTCGGGTGCAAGGAGCACGTCGCGAGCGACGGGAAGACGCCGCCGCGCTTCTTCCCCGAGGACCCGCTGCTCCTCGTCGAGGCGCAGCGCGCCCCGGACCCCGGCCGCACCCACGACAACCTCAACTGGAGTTGTGCCCGCTGTCACACGGGCGGGCGCCCCGCGTTCGCGGGCGGGATGTCCACGTGGAACTCGGTCGAGTTCTCCGACGCCGCAAAGGGGAGCTGCTACTCGCAATTGCGCTGTATCGACTGCCACTCGCCCCACAAAGCGCTCGGTGCGGTGTGGGCCCCGCCACCGGAGAAAGACGACGCGGTGTGCCTCAAGTGCCACACCAAATTCGGCGCGCCCGCGGCCCGGCGCGAGCACACGCACCACGCCCCGGGCAGTTCGGGCGACCGGTGCCTGAATTGCCACATGCCGCGCATTAACGAGGGACTGAACGACGTGGTGCGCACGCACATGATCTACTCGCCGACGCGCCCGGACATGATTCACGCGAACCACCCGAATGCGTGCAACCTGTGCCACACCGATAAACCGATCGACTGGACCCTCAAGGGGTTGAAGGACTGGTACGGCAAAACTTACGACGAGAACACGGTCGCCCAGAAGTACCCCAGGCGCACTGAACCGGCGGCCCTCGGCTGGCTGGCGAGCAGCGAGGAATCGGTCCGGCTCGTCGCCGCCGATGCGCTCGTGCGGGCGAAGGACCGCGGCGCGCTCCCGCAGCTCTTCGGCGCGCTCGATGACCCCTTTTTGTTGAACCGACAGTTCGCGGCGAAGGGGCTGGAAGAGATGCTCGGTGCCCCCCT
>HG799470.1:61033-86090 GCA_000531095.1 Gemmata massiliana
GCTCGCCGACCTGCGCGAAAAGTACCTTTCGCCGAAAAACAAGTAGCCCTCAACCTAACGCGCTGATACCCACTGCAGACCTTGGTGGGCCGCGATGGGTACTTCCACGAAACGGGTTTAATGAACCGCCGCGCCGCCGTTCGCGCCGTTCGGTTTCCGCCAAGGGCCGGGTTCGTTCCGGGTTTAACGGGGGTACCCCGACTCGGCTCCCCGGCGACGCGGACCCCGAGTTCATTCCAGGGGCAGGGACACTTTGGCCCCGGACGTGTGAGACAGCTCCAGCATCCCCTTCGCCACGGCCGCACCGACTAGCGAGTAGATCATGAACCGCCCGTCCTTCTGCGCGGTGACTAACTCGGCGTCCTTCATGATCTTGAGGTGGTGCGACACGTTCACGATTTCGGCACCGACTTCGGCCGCGAGTTGTGTTACGGTCTTCTCACCGGCCGCCAGCGCGCGGATCAGGGCCAGACGGGTCGGCTCGCTGAACGCTGCGAACCATGTGGCTTGCTGGTCCGGGGCGGAGTTGGAACGGGGCATCGGGTCTCGGGGTTAGGGAGAGGGACACAACGCGAACCGGTCGCGATCAAATGCAAGGGTTGTTAGCTACTCTGACTCGGTGCGCGCGGCAAGGCCGACGGTTCGGTTTTGCCGGTAGATCGTGTGGCCGCGCTCAGCAAATCGGTCATCAGTCAGAGTACAGGATCTATCGATCCGCCGCAAGTTTATTAGTCACCGTGAGCCAATCCTCGTGACGTCTGAATGGCCTCGCGGGATTTTTTGTATTGGTCAGATTCCGTTGTGCATACGAGTCGTGTAACAACTCTTTTTTGCACCGCGGTTCCAAGGTGACTTCACCCTTCTTCGTACTGAATTATACGGCACTTTTAGGCACTATAAGGCGTTCCGAGCGTTACCGCTTGTCGCACGTCGCGGATTATCACGTCACCGCCGTTACCAAACGACTCCGCGGTAATGTTGCTCCTTCGGGAAGGGCGATTCAGGTCGGCGCGTTCGCCTGTGTTGGTGGGAACGTGGTGCCGAGCGACACGGAAGAGTGTACGGGAATGGCCCCTGCGACTGTCGCGCAAGCTGCATACAGGGGCGAGGAAGGGCGCGGCGTACTGTCGCTCATTTACCTGAAACGCTAGTTTCAGACACTGGTTAGAATCTCACAGCAGAATGACCCACGCGGCGGAAAAGAAGATCGCGATGCCGCTCACGTCCACGACGGTCGCCACGAGCGCGCCGGAGGCAATGGCGGGGTCGCCGCCGAGTTGCCGAATGATGAGCGGGATCACGCACCCGATCAGCGTGCCCCAGAGACAGATCCCGAGCACCGCGATCGAGATCGCCGCGCCGAGTCGCCACCGGCTGACCGGTTCGGTCCGGACCTCACACTCCGCGGGGAACTGGTACTCCCACCACTCCGCGCTCTTCGTGGGAGCGTCGAGCCCCTTCGTGCCTTCCGGCAACCGGACCCGCGCGTTTTTCTCCGTCTTCGTTGTTTGCGGGGTTCCCGCATCGAGTGGCACGTCCCAGTATTTGGTGCCCCAGAGCGATGCACCCTCTTGTGCGGGCAAGTCGGTCCCGGCGGGCACCCGAATGGAGAACGATTCGTTCACCTTCCGCGGGCCACTTCGCGTGTCACTCGGAGTGAGCGCCCCGCGAATGAACGCGATCCCGCCCAGCGCCCCGCCCAGCGCCAGGCCCATCATGAGTTCGCGGCGCAGCACGCGCTTCCAGTCGCGCGGGCCGACGAACCCCAGGGCCATTGCCCGAGTCACGAGCGTTGCGGCTTGCGTACCGGAGTTCCCGCCCGTCGAGATGCACAGCGGAACGAACAGCGCCAGAACGACCACGGCCGCGATCAGTTCCTCGAACCGCTCCATCACGGTGAACGTGAGTAGTTCCGCGACGAACAGCACGGCGAGCCACTTCACCCGGCTGCGCCACACGCGGTAGAAGCTCGCGTTCAGGTAGTCGCCCTCGATCGGCCCGACGGCCGCCTGGCGCTGCAAGTCTTCGGTGGCTTCCTCGCGCACGACGTCGAGCACGTCGTCGTGGGTGACGATCCCGAGCAGCCCGAACTGATCGTCCACCACGGGCGCGGCGAGGAAGTCGTACCGGGCGAAGAGCTGTGCGACGGCTTCCTGGTCGTCGTCGTGCCGGAGTGTAACGAGCTCCGTTTCCATCAACTCACGGATGAGCGCGTGCCGGGGCGCGAGGATCAGGTCGCGGAGCGAAACGACCCCCAGGAGCCGGCGCGGGCTGAGCGACCCGTCGGCGCGCCGAAGCGGGTCGTCGAGAACGACGTAGATGTAGTAGATCGTTTCGCGGTCCGGCGCCTGCTGGCGGAGCACGTCAATGGCCTCGGCCGCGGTGAGCGTCCCGGCGAGCCAGGCGTAGTCCGTGGTCATCAGCGCGCCGACGGTGTTCTCGCCGTACTGGAACAGCGTCGCAATGTCTCTACGGTCGGCCTCGTCCACCAGTCGCATGATGGACTCACTCACGCGCCCGGGGAGCCGGCGCATCAGGTCCACACGGTCGTCGTGCGACATCTTGCCGAACAGCTCGCCCATCTGCGGGCGCGCCTCCTCCGCCATCAGCACCTGTTGCTGCGGCGTAAGGTACTCGAAGATGGACGCCTGCGTGCGGATGCTCGCGTTACTGATGATCTCCCAAATCTGTTCCGGCGTGAGGTCGTCTTCGAGTGCTTCGGCCACTGTCGCGGGGTGCAGCGATTCGCAGAACTCCCGCAGGCCCGCGGAGTTCTTTTCCGCGAGCATCAGCTTGATCTCGGGGCTGAATAGCGGGTGAACCATCATCGCACCAAACGGAACGCGGAACGAAATCCGAGGCCAGCAGCAGTCGGAGCCGTTCCACCCGCTCGTTGGCACTCGCGGTTCACCCGAAGACAAAGGCGAACCGCGAGTGCCAACGAGCGGGTGGGCAGCAGCCCGCAGTTACGCGAGCACGAGGTTGTCGATCAGTCGGGTCGTGCCCAGGAACACGGCCACGGCCGCGACCGCGGGCCGATCGAGGCGCGCGAGCGGTTGTAGCGTCTCGGCGTCCACGACTCGCGCGTAATCGACCCGCGCTCCGGGGATCGTGGCCAGGTCCGCGGCCAGCGCCGATTCCAGCCGCGCGGCGTCGATTTCACCCGCCCCCGCCCGTGTGCGGGTCGCTTGCAGCATCTGGTAGATGCGCGGCGCAACCGTGCGCTCGTCCGTGCTGAGGTAGCGGTTCCGCGAACTCAGCGCCAACCCGTCGGCTTCGCGCACCGTGGGTTCGACGCGCACTTCAACAGGCACGTTCAAATCGCGCACCATTTGCGCGATGATGCGGGCTTGTTGATAATCTTTGGCGCCGAAGTGCGCGACATCGGGGCGCACGATGTTGAACAGTTTGAGTACGACGGTACACACGCCGCGGAAGTGTCCCGGCCGTGCGGCGCCACACAGGTGATCGCCCAGCTTCGCGACGTCCGCGAACGTGACGGAGTTCGTCGGGTACATCTCCTCGACGCCCGGCGCGAAGATGAGGCTCGCCCCCGCTTCGCCGCACAACTTCTGATCGGCTTCGATCGTGCGCGGGTACTTGGCGAAGTCCTCTTTCGGGCCGAACTGTGTCGGGTTCACGAAGATCGACACGACCACGAACCCGCGAGCGGCACGAACGAGCGCGGCGTGCCCCTCGTGGAGCGCGCCCATTGTGGGTACGAAGGCGATGGGCTTCTGAGCGGCGCGGGCCGCGTCAACGGCGGTCCGCACATCTGCGATCGTGGTGACAATCGGTGGGAGCATTCCGACCGAACCTCGGTGTATGGATCTCGAACCAGTACCGGGCGAACAGGGACGCTTACGCGGGCGCGTTTTGCGCTTCCAGCACCAAACCCAAATAGGAGCGCGGTTCTTTTTCCGAGAGCCCGAGTTCGGCGGCTGCTGCGAGCAGTACCGCTTTGGCGGCTTCGTACTGTGGTTCTTCTGCTTGGATTTCCAGTTCCACGAACTCGCCCACGCGGTCGACGCTGTCGAAACAGGCTTCGAGGTCGAACCCGTCCCGGTGGAACTGGTACACGCGGCGCTTTTTGCGGACCGTGGTCACCGGGCGATACCCCAGTGAGACGAGCATCCGTTCCATGTCGGTTGCGGTCGTGTCCCCGTCCCCGAGTGGAACCTCGATTTCGGGTCGCGTCTTTGTCTCGGTGTCGCGTCGCGGACCTTTATACGTGAGATAGTTTTTTGCACCGATGCGCCGGAGCCGGAATGCTTCGTCGCTCGCTTTCAGGTCACGGTCGGGTGCCTGGAAATACAGATCCACATCGGTGCGATCCTGGACGAGCGTCGCGCCCCAATTCAGAAGCGTTGCGACCGCGGCGGTGCGGTCCGCGTTCCGGTACTTCACTTCGACTTCGAGCATCGTCTCTCGTGGTTGGAATTCCTATTTAGCCGCGACTGGAAGGGCACGAGATCCGACCACTGGCTAAGATGGTTTCTCTAGCCAGTTCTAGAAATTGCGTCGCCGTAGCCAAGTTCACGCACCCTCCCACCGCGCCGGTACCCTGTTCGGGCGCTCGTCGATCCGCTGGTCGGTTCTTCATCCGATTTTTGGGTCGTTCATCGCGGGTACTTTTCCACTACCGCAGATCGGTAATGAACGCACCTGGCACGCCGACCTCGACGAGCGCGCGGGCGAGGCTCACCCACTCGCCGCAGTTGTCGAGGATCATCGAGTCGGCGGACGCCACGAGGTCGCCGGGTTGTACCAGGACCGTGTCCGGATTCAGAACCACCTCGGCGATCCAGTCCGGGTTCACCTCTCGGATCAGCCCCGCGAGCCGCCCGCTGTTCGACACCGGCGAATCCAGCAACCACGTACACGGTCCCGCGCCCCACTCCGCGAGGTACCGGGCCGCCAGTTCCAGCGCCGGGCGCGTCTCGTCGACGTTTCGGTACGTGCCGTGGACGCTCGCGAGATCCCGGTAGCTTCCGTCCCGACAGGACAGGATCACCCCGCCCCCGAGCGCGGATTCTAGTGTCAGGATCAGGTTGAACCCGTCGATTCGCAGCGCACGCCCGTGTAGCGCCGCGATCCCGATCTCACGCGATCGGCGGTTGGCGAGGGCCGCATCGGAACACGCCGAGCGGAGTACCGCGATCCGCTGTCGCTCCACCAGTTTGTACCGGTCCCCGACCAGTTTCAGGGCCGAAGCGTCTGCGTACCCGCGAGAGAACAGCCAGGACAGGTCGGCCACCGCAGCAGTCAGGTCCGTGCGGGCTTCCGGGCCGAAATAGGTCGGATCTTGCGGACCGGGACCGCGGTGCTTGCGGGTATCGGACACGATGTTGCTCCATTTCGTTGCTGACCTCGACACGCACCGGCGTCCCTGATCTACTCTCGCTTTTCCACCCCGAGGGATCAGAGATGCCGCGCAGTGTCGTTACGCAACTCATGTTCGAGGGCAGGGCCGAAGAAGCGATGACGCTGTACGTCGCGCTGTTCAACGGCTCGGTCACAACGGTCGAGAAATACGGGCCGGGCGAGCACGGCAAGGAAGGCACGGTGAAGCGCGCCGAATTCACCGTTGGCGGGCACCACCTCGCGTGCATCGACAGCCCGATCCCGCACGCATTCACCTTCACCCCATCGGCCTCGCTGTTCGTCGAGTGCTCCGACGAGGCCGAACTCGACAAGGCGTTCGCGACCCTGTCCGAGGGCGGTGCTGTACTGATGCCGCCGAACAACTACGGGTTCAGTCGAAAGTTCACCTGGGTCAGCGACCGGTTCGGCGTGTCGTGGCAGCTCAACCTCGTGTGAGAACACCGTGGCGAAGATGAAACCGGCCGACACCGTGGAGGAGTTCCTCACCCTCCTGGAGCACCAGCACAAGCCCGCAATCCTTGCAATCCGGGAGATCCTCCTCAGCGTTCCCGGCGTCACCGAAGGCATCAAATGGAACGCGCCCAGTTTCTGCACTACGGAGTGGTTCGCGACGTTCCACTTGCGAGCGAAAGCAGGCGTTCAGGTCATCCTTCACCTCGGCGCAAAGGTGCGGGCCGGGAACGGCATCACGGTTGACGACCCGGACGGGCTATTGACGTGGTTGGGTAAGGACCGGGCATCCGTCGCATTTGTGGACCGGGCGGATGTAGCCGCGAAAGCCTCGTGTTTCACGACCCTGATTCGCCGGTGGATCGAGCACGTGTGAACCTGGGGTGTACCGGCTGGCCATCAGTCGGTAGCATATTTCGTTCCCCCCAGGAGCAGACATGACTATCGACGGAGTATCACAGACCACCGGGCTCGAGCGCCTGGTGGATGTTGGCGCGGACGCGGACGGCCTGAAGGTGACGATCCGGGACCGTAAACTGGAGGTCGTACTGGGTAGCGTTACGATCCCGGCCGAATCACTGATGGCCGTGCTCACGGAGCAGCCGAAAGGGGCTCAAACTCTCGCGGGTTCGGGAACACTGGAGGTCGAGATCCGGCGCAACGAGGTGCTGCTCTCGATCGGCGGCCCGGACGCCGCGGTCGGGCTTGATGATCTGATGGACGCCGTCGGCGGCGCGCTCCCGTCCTGATTCTCCCACACCATATCGCCACACGATTCGGTGCATCTCGGAGCACTTGGGTTTCCGGAACCCGTCGTCTACTTTGAACGCATGAAACTGCTTTTGACGAACGACGACGGTATCGAGGCCGCCGGACTGGGCGCGCTACTCACCGCAACCCACGAACTGGGCGAAGCCGTGGTCGTAGCGCCCGCGGGGCCGCAGTCCGGGGTGAGTCACGCGGTCACCACGGGCGTCGCCGTGAGATTCGAGACTCGCGCCCCCAATCGGCACGCGGTTCACGGTACGCCGGCCGACTGCGTGCGGGTCGGGCTGCACCGACTGTGCCCGGATGCGGGGTGGGTGCTGTCGGGCGTCAACCACGGTGGGAACCTCGGGGCCGACGTGTACTACTCCGGTACGGTAGCGGCGGTGCGAGAAGCGGTCCTCCACGGGTGGACCGGGATCGCGTTCTCGCACTACCACAAGCGGGGGATGGAGTTCGACTGGGCGCGGGCGGCTCGTTGGGTCGGCGTCGTGCTCGCGGATCTGCTCGCTCGGCCCGTGGTGCCCGGGGCGTTTTACAACGTGAACTTGCCGCACCTCGCCCCCGATGCGCCGGACCCGGACGTGGTACTGTGCCCGCTCGACCCGCACCCGCTGCCACTGAGCTACCGGCACGAGGACGACGGCGGCATGCACTACGACGGTGACTACCATGCCCGGAACCGAAGCGCCGGTGCCGATGTGGACGTCTGCTTCAGTGGGAACATTTCGGTCACTCAAATCAAACTACTCTGAGCGCCGCGTAAGCCCGTAACGTGACCCGTGAAGAGATTCGAGCGACTTGGTAAAGTAATTACAGACACCTGCCAAGTTTACGGAGTACGTGCGGTGCCCCAGCGTGTGACGGTCGCGAAAGTGGCGGACATCCCGGACGGCGGGAGCGTGGTGGTCAACGTCCTCAAGCGGGACGTCGCCGTGTTCAACGTGAACGGCTCGTTCTTCGCCGTCGATGACTTCTGCCCGCACATGGGCGCGTCACTGTCGGGCGGGTTCGTCGAGGACGGGTGCGTGACGTGTCCGTGGCACTTCTGGCGGTTCCGGCTGTCGGACGGCGCGTGGGCCGACAACCCCAAGCAGAAGATCGGCGCGTACCCGGTTCACGTGGTCGGTACCGAGGTGCAGTTGGAACTGCCGGACCTGCCGGTTGTGTAGTGGACCGTGCCCAATCTCGACGGGACCAACACCATGATTCGCGCGCGGTTCTGGTTCGCGGTGGCCCTCGTCGGGCTGGCGTGCGCGTTCGTCCCGGTGGCTCAATCGCAACCACAAGCGGCGCGAGGGAAGCCCGCGCCCAAGCTGGAACCGGTCGCCGAAACGAAGTTACTCATGGAGGGGATGGCGGACCCGAATACGCGCGCGCTCGGCAAGCTGTTCGCTGCCAAACCCAAGGACGCGGAAGCCTGGGCGTTCGCACGCGGGCAGGCGCTCCTGCTCGCAGAAGCGGGCAACCTGCTCATGATGCGCCCGCCGAAGACGAAGGAAGGGCAGGAGCCGTGGCTGGTGCACGCGGCGGACCTGCGCGAGACCGCAACGGACCTGGCTCGCGCCGCGGCCGCGAAGGACTATCTCCAGGCACGCACGGCGCTCGCGGGCGTGGCGAACGCCTGCAACCGGTGCCATCAGGCATTCCGTGTGGGCGTGCGAGTGGACCCGTTCGCCGGTGAATAATCCCGGGTCAGAGTCCCACGATCCGGAGTTCCGTGGCCGGAGCGGACCGGGTTCCGTGCGGACCGTACCGTCCGACGCGCGTGTTCGTAACCTGTAACTTGAAACATGGAACTTGAAACTCGGTACGTCGGCGTCTAGCCTGAGCGCGATTCGCGCAAAATTCCAACTCGCGATGGCCGAAGTACCAGTGACGCGGGCCGCGCGGCCCAACGCGACACTATTCACCCTCACCGAGTACCATTCACAATGTCCACCGAGCCGCACCCGCCGTCCGCCGTGCCGCCGGCCGGCGCACCGGCCCCGCAAATTCCGCAAAGGCGGGAAATTACGCTCATCAGCCACTCCATGCTGTTCTACTGGTGGCCGATCTGGTTGCTGGGGTCCGTAATGGCCGCGGTGACGTACTTCGAGGACCACCGCCTCGCGGTCCTGCCCGCGGGCACGACGGTCTCCGAGAAGAGAGACAACAAGGGGGACGTGTGGAAGGACGATAAGGGGAACACCTTCTACGAGGTCGGCGTTCCGGGGACCAGCACGACGAAGTCGCTGACCGGCGCGGTGGAGCGCTCGAAGCCCGTCCCGGGCGGCGGGACCGCCAACGCCTTCCCGACCCGCGTGTCGCAGAAGGTCTGGATGGCGCCGGTGTTCTGCGTCATCCTCCTGGTCACGGTCATCATCACGAACGTGCCGCTGCGCGGGCTGTGGTCGTTCCTGGTACTGCTGCTGTTCGTGGTGATCGCGCTGCTCATCACGCTGGTGCCCGACGGGTGGGACAAGGTGCTCGGGGCGCTCGGCCACCTGCACATTTACATCAACATGGCCGGGTACCTGTTCATCGCGTCGGTCGTGTTCGTGCTGTGGGGCGTGTCGGTATTCATCTTCGACCAGCGGACCTACATCGTCATCACGCCGGGCCAGATCCGCGTGTGTGAACACGTCGGCGCGTCGATCCGCACCTTCGACACCACCGGGCTGTCGTTCGAGAAGCAGCGCGACGACCTGTTCCGCCACTGGCTGCTCGGCTTCTTCTCCGGCGACCTGATCGTGCGGACGGCCGGCGCCGAGCGCGAAACGATCCGCCTCCCGAACGTCCTCTGGATCGGCTGGCGCCTCGAAGAAGTGCAGAAGCTCCTGGCGGAAAAGGCGACCGTGACGCAGGCCTAATCGCTCACGGGCCAGGTGCTCGGCACCATATGAAACTCACGGGGCGTCGGGGACCGGTCTACAGCCGGTTCCCGACGCCCCGCCAATTTGAATGCTCGGTGCTGACTTGGTGGATTTAGTCTTTGGTTTTGTGGACCGGTACCCTGATTTCTAATTGGTGACATTAACTACTGAAGCCTCAATTGCTTGCAGCTTGCATAGTGCCTCCATTACCCAAATTTGACACCGGAGTTGACGCCCACTATCCTCGCAAACGACCACCGGGCGCTAACGACACCCGTGGTCGTGGCACCCGCCGTTTGTGGGGAACGCCCGCCGTGCCAAAGAGCGATTCGACCCCGTCCGAGTTTCCAAGTAAACCGAACGATCCGTACCCAAACTTCCCACTGTTTGCCCACGCCACGAAGCCCTGGGCCAAGAAGATCCGCGGGGGGATGCACTACTTCGGTCCCTGGGACGATCCCGAGCGCTGACCGCACGTCCCGATCCGAAGAACTCCCGAAGACGCCGGCCTCGTGTTCCTGACCGCGCGGGGATTGAGCTGGCACAAGGCGAACCGGGAAGGCCGCACGATTTCCAAGGAGACGCGCAAGCTCGTGAAGGTTTTGGGGCTCACCGGGAACAAGAACTTCTGCGCGCGACGTCACACGTTTGAGACGATCGGGGAGGCCAAAGACCAGGTCGCGGTGGACCGCATCATGGGGCACGCACGCGACGACACGGCCAGTGCGCATCGCGAGCGCATCAGCGACGAGCGCCTCAAGGCCGTCAGCGACTTCGTGCGGAACTGGCTGTCGGCGAGGAACGACGCGCGCCCGTAACTCCCAACCACACCTGAGACAGCTGGTCTGTCAAACCCAATACCAGCGCACCGAGAGACTTGCGCTGAACGTTCCACAACAGGGATGTCGGCATTGGGCACTCGGTTTCGTGCGATGCCGCGGTACGGTATCACGGTTCCAAGTGCTCAAACTACATCCACTTCCAGTTATGGCGCGTGAACGGCTTCAGGTCGGCGTAGTCGATGAACGTGAACGTGCTCTCGTTTCCGTTCCACTCCAACACACCGACGCTTCCGGGTTCCGGGTGGCCGTCGCGGGTGCGCATCTCGAACCCTGCGAGGTGGTACACCTCCGTGCGGCCGTAGTCGCGCTCGATCCTGCTGCCGGGGCCGCTGTAGTGCCCGAAGAACGCGAACCGTGGTTGCGCCAGTTCGATCAGCGCGAGGAGCAAGTCGCTGCCGTAGCCAGGGCGCTTCGCGTCTTTGGGCGCGTCGTGCATTAAGAGCACGTTGAACGCTTCGAGCGCGAGCCGGTCGACCGCTTTCTCGTGGATGTAACCGCGCGGAGGAAGGTTCTGACGCGCGTTCGGCCCACCGCCGTCGACACCCCACACGGCCGCTGTCTTCAAGCCGCATCCGAATGAGTGAACCTCACCGTCCTTGATGCCGTGAACGCGACAGTAGGCGTCTACCGCGAAGTCCGATTGCTTGCCGGACGCCCGCGCGAAGCGCTCCAGTTCGTCGAAGTCCTCGTGGTTGCCGGCCGTGAACCAGAGATCGAAGTCGGTATTGGGGTCGTTGAACACGCGGTCGGCGATGTCGGTGCGAACCACCACATCGAGCGAGCCGAGTTCGAGCGGGTCGTCCTTCGCGTGGCGCAGCGTGGCTTTGTCGCAGTGCGAGAGGTCCGTGTAGTACCCCATGTCGCCGACCTGGAGCAGTCCCGCCAGGTCGCACCCGGTCCGCGCCGACCAGTACGACGCGAACCGAAACGCCGGCAGAATGCGCCCGTGCAGGTCGCCGAACACGAGGAACGCGGTGCGGTGAGAGGATGGAGCGTCCATGCGGGCAACGACACGCTCCGCGCGAACGAGGTTCGGCGACCTGTCGTTCGTTGGTGGCGCATCAAACGAAAGAACCCCGACCGAAGTCGGGGTTCCTTGAGTTCTTTTTGAACTGGGGTTACTTCTTCTTCAGCACGGTTGTGGATTCGCCCGAGACAGGGCCGGCCATTTTGATTTTGACCTTGAGGTCGTCCATCTTCTGCGTGCCTTCCAGTTCGATCTTCCCGGAGAAACTTTCCTTCACGTTCACGCCGGTCTTGAGCGAACGGTAGGTGGTGATCTTCAGATCCATCTTCACGTCGATGGTCGGCTCGCCCTCGTCCTTCATTTTCCCGGTGATCTTGCCGGCCGACTGGATGACGGCGCAGTCCTCGCCACCTACCTTCTCGATCTTCACGAACTTCTGGTCGAGTTTGCCCTTCACGTCGGTGAACGAGCTGCCGAGCATCTTGACGAGCGCGCCCCCATCCACCTGCCACGTGTGGCCGACCTTCACCTTTGCTTCCGGGTACAGGTCGTCGTCGTTCTCGATCCCGTTGCGGCCGTCGAGTTCCTTCGTTTGCTTCTCCGTCGGCTTGGTGTCGACCAGCGAGTGCTTCCAGTTCTTGCCGTCGCGTTCGCTGATGATGATTTCCTTTTCCAGTGCGCCCGGTTCGGTGTGGCTCATATCCTGGCCGCCGAGGTTGGCGGTCACGTCGGTCTTCTCTTCGACGATCTTGATCTGGCACTTGGTGACGTTCCGCCCGTCCACGGCGAGCACCTTGGCTTCTTCTTCGCTGGTCGAGTTCAGGGTGATTTTCAGATCCACCGACTGGCCGGCCAGCTTCATCGTGGTGTCGGCGTCGCGGATCTTGAACGTCCCCTTGGTGACGAACACCTGACCCTTTTCGGGCGCCGGCCCGCGGAGGTCGTATGCGTCGTCGGCCGCACGGACCGGACCAACGGCTCCGGCGAACAGTACGGCCGCGGCCCCGAGTACCCAGTTGAGCTTGAGCATTGGTCGTTCCTCTCGAAGTTGAGGCAGCAGCCCCTCATCTTCCGGGTTCGTTCGTGAAAGGGCAATATTTCCACGCGGAAAGGGGTGACCGCGGGTTCTCACGAATTAGTGCGGGTGTGGATGCGGGTGCGGGTGATCGTGGCCGTGATCCTGCCCGGCCGCCCCCGCGAGTGCCAGTGTGCCGGTGTGAACGCCCTTGAGTCCGCGGATCGCAGCCGCCAAGTTCTGGAGCGCCCCGCCGGGGCCGCGTAGTACGATCACTTCCATGCAGCGGTCGTGATCCAGGTGAACGTGCATTGATGCCACCACCTGGTTCGCGTGATCGTGCTGAACGGCGAGCAACTTCTCGACCAAGTGCGGGCGGTGGTGGTCGTAGACCAACGTGAGCGTGGCCGTAACCGGCTGGTCGTTCGCGTCGAAGGCGTCGCGCGTGAGCGTTTGCCGGAGCAATTGCCGGATGGCCTCGCTCCGCGTGGCGAACGAGCCGTCGCGGACGAACTTGTCGAACTCTTCGAGCAGGTCCGCTTCGAGCGACACCGAAAAGCGCGTGAGATCAGACACGACCGCCTCCACTCTCGTAGTCGCCGATTCTACACACGCTTTTCACTTGTCTAAGCCCCCTCGCGCGATATTACGAATGTGAATTTCATCACACTAGGGCCGCCCCGATGCGAACCTCTCGCTCCCTCCGCGCCGGTTTCACGCTGATCGAGCTGTTGGTGGTGATCGCGATTATCGCCATCCTCATCGGGTTGCTGCTCCCCGCGGTTCAAAAGGTTCGCGAAGCAGCGGCACGCATGAAGTGCAGCAACAACCTCAAGCAGATCGGTCTGGCGCTGCACAACCACGAGAGCGCGACCGGAACGTTCCCGAACGCCTACTGGCGGAAAACGTGGGCCGTCGACCCGACGAATCCCAAGGGGCACTTCCGCTGGTCGGCGCTTGCGCAACTCACACCGTACCTGGAACAGACCGCGGTGTACAACGCCCTCGATTTGAGCGTGCCGTTGTACGGTGGCGGGTCGGTTCAACCGCAGGTGATCCCGTTCCCGCAAAACCGTGCGCCACTCGCCGCGATCGTGTCGACGTTCCTCTGCCCGTCGGACGAGTTCCGCGTGGTGAAGGCGGATCAGGGACCGAGCAACTACGTCGCGTGCGTCGGGAGCAACGCGAGCGGCGACGCCCTCACGGGCGACGGTATCTTCTACGGGGTGGACCGGGACGTGGTTCTGAACCCGGGTGTGAAGATCGCGGGTGTCACGGACGGGCTGAGTAATACCGTCGCGTTTTCGGAATCGCTTCTCGGTGCCGGTGGAACGGCCCCGGCGGGAGCCACTGACGTGCGCCTCTATTACAAGAACGCGAACCCTTTGACTCAAGCGAACTGCGATGCCAGCACGACGCTCGTGACTGATCGCGGCGCGCTATGGGCGGACGGGGCGTACAACTGCGGGCTGTACAACAACGTGCGCACGCCGAACAGCCCGCTGATGGACTGCGTGCAACACAGTAACCCCGCGTGGAAAGCCGCACGCAGTCGGCACACGGGCGGGGTTAATGCGTGCCTCGCCGACGGGAGCGTGCGGTTCGTAACCAATAGCATCGCCCCGCAATCGTGGGCCGCGGCCGGCACGCGGGCGGGCGGTGACCTGCCCGGTAATGACTGGTAAGAACGGACCTCACCGCAGCACGGGTTTCCCGGTTCGGAACGCTTCCTCCACGATGTCCGCGGCACGAGCGACGCCGGGGACCGCCTTCATCTGATCGCGACTGCGCTCGGACGCCGCGCGGTACTTCGGGTCGGCAAGGAGTCGTTTGAGCGCCGCGTGCAGGCGCGGTGCGGTCACGCTGCCGGGCTTCAGAATCTCCCCCGCGCCCAACCATTCCACACGTCGGGCCACTCCGGGCTGGTCGTTCGTCACCGGAATACACAACATCGGCAGCCCGCGCGACAGCCCCTCCAGGGCCGTGTTCAGGCCCGCGTGCGTGATGAGCACGCTCGCTTTGTCGAGTAGCGTCAGTTGCGGGGCGAACGGCACCACGATCGCGTTCGCAGGCACGGGACCGTCCCACACGGCGTCTTTTCGGCCGAGCGAGAGCGCGACTTGCACATCGAGCGTGGAGCACGCTTCGAGGATCGCGGCGA
Source organism: Gemmata massiliana (assembly GCA_000531095.1). Classification (GTDB taxonomy): domain Bacteria; phylum Planctomycetota; class Planctomycetia; order Gemmatales; family Gemmataceae; genus Gemmata; species Gemmata massiliana. The sequence continues at coordinate 75,474 of HG799470.1, forward strand.
ACACGTGATGGAGCCGGTTCTGGAGCGTGCCCAGGGAGGCGTACACGAGCGGCCGGCCGTTGAGTTTTTCCCACGGGAACGGTGCGGTCTCGGAATCGCGCTGCGGACCGTGCCAGGGGCCGGTGTAGTGGAAGTGTGCCGGGAGCTGTTTGCGTGGGAAGTCGAACAGCGCCGGTTGCTGTGCGATCTGCGCCAGACCGATGGTCGTGTTCGAGCCCATTGAGTACCGAGGGAGTTTGTGCTTGTCGCGGTACTCGTTCACCACGCGCACGAGCGGCGCCGCAGCCATTGTGAGCAGCGTGTTGCCGAAGCGGTTGCGGAGCTGTCCGAGGAGCCCGGAGCGGTGCTTCCAGCCCAGCACCGGCGGCGGAACGGCCGGTTCCTGGTGAACCGCGAGCGCGTTGCAGATCATCACGAACGGCAACTTGTGTGATTCGGCGACCGCAGACCCTTCGGGCGTGACCTGGTCGGACAAAATGCCGTCGACACCCGCTTTCGTGATCGCGTCGGGCATGTCACGCAAGCCCGTCAGCGCGGCGTCCCGGAGCAATTGGCCGGTGAGTTTCAGCGCGGCAATGCCCTTCAGTTCCGAGAGTCGGACCCGGCTTGCCGTGTACTCTCCCGACTCGTGTTCCGGCACGCCGATGGGCAGGTGCTCGAAGCCACACGCATCCGCTTTGGGCTTCGATTCGGGCGAGCCGACGAGTGAAATTCGGTGCCCGCGGCGTGCGAGTTCGCGCCCGAGGGTGGCCATCGGGTTCAGGTGACCGTGCATCGACGGGCAAACGAGCGCGAGGTGCATGAGGGCGTCCCGAGGAACGAACGGGCGACACGCCTCAAGGTACGTGAGCGGAAGAAAAGTGGATGCAGGATTTTGTCCGGGACCGCGGACGTTTCGTCAGTGTGGTGCTCTCTGCGCGTGGCTTCCGTGTTTGGATGGAAGCCACTCGCCTTTCGTTGCCTATGCCCGCGGTCCCAGGAGAACGCTGATTCGTTATGCCGCGATCGATCCGCGCCCGACGGGGAAGGGTCCGCGATCCAGGTTCCGGCGCTCGCGGACCACGTAGGGCCGTTTGCCCTGGCTCTCGAAGTACACGCGGGTGAGAACTTCGCCCATTAGCCCGAGGGACACGAACTGCACGCCGATCAGCCCCGCGACCGCGCCGAGCAGGAACAGCGGGTTCGCGGTCATGCCGGGGCCGGTGGTGTACTTCATCACCGCGCTCGCGGCGACGCTCACGAAACCTGCCAGCACGCACAACAGCCCCATGCTACCGAACAGGTGCATCGGGCGCGTCTGGAAGCTCCCCAGGAACTTCACCGTCATCAGGTCGAGCATCACCCGAACGGTGCGCGTGAGCGTATACTTCGACTTGCCCGCGGTACGCGGGTGGTGACGCACGGGGATCTGAGTGACGGCCGCGCCCTGCTGCATGATGAGCGCGGTGATGAACCGGTGCATTTCGCCGTACAGCACCAGCCCATCGAACACTTCCCGGCGCACCGCGCGGAGCGTGCAGCCGAAGTCCTTGAACGGCACGCCAAGTACCTTGCGGATGAGCCAGTTCGCCATCAGGCTCGGCACCTTCCGCAGCAGCAACTTGTCTTGCCGCTTCGCGCGCTGACCGAGGACCGCATCGTAGCCGCCCTCGGTCATTTTCGCGATCATCAGCGGGATGTCGGCCGGATCGTTCTGGAGATCGCCGTCCATCGTGACGATGACGTCCCCGGCCGCGGCGTCCACGCCCGCCTGGGTCGCGGCGCTTTGGCCGAAGTTGCGGCGCAGCCGCACCACCTTAATGCGGGCGTCCTCGCGGGCGACGGTTTCCAGTTCGGTGAACGTGCCGTCGGTGCTGCCGTCGTCCACGAACACGAGTTCCCACGACGCGGTTCGAGACCCGTCGAGTGCCTCGCGCACGCGGGTGAACATCGGGCGCACGTTCTCCCGCTCGTCTTTGACCGGCACAACTACGGATAGGAGCATTGGAAGAACCTCTCCCGGCCTTCATGGGCAGGGCTTAAAGCCGAAAACCGTGTGAGTGCATTTGTTTCTGTTCCCCCTTCCTTCGTCACCGGTCCGCGAGAAGCTCCGCTGACAGGACCGGTGCTCGAAGAGGCGAAGGGGGTTAGGGGGTTAGGTTCTCCCCTAGGTAACAATCACGTTCGTCATCAGTGGTTCGGAGCCGTACTGCACGAAGTCGGTGTTGAGCAACTCGATCGGCTGGCCGTGGAGCAGGTCCGCGTGGAGCATGTAGCTCCCGGCCGGTTGTGGCGGGATGCCGCACACGAGGTCGATGTGCTCGCCGGGGTTCACGACGCGGGCAAGGTGCCCGACGTGGGCCTTGTGTTTCGTTTCGCCGGCCGGATGATCGGTGAGCGTGTGTCGCAACCGGATGCCGCCCGTGCCGCCCGGGGTGAACGTCCACGGCTCGATGGACGTGTTCCGCGCCCGCACCGTAACGCTGAACCCGCGTCCGGCTGGAAATGCCTTCGGGCCGATCAGTGAAAGGTCCGCGCGGTAGGGGCCGGGGCAGTAATCGGTGTTGACCCAGCGCCGGAGCCGGTCCGGGGCGTGTTCCTCGTTGCGCGCGGCGAGCCACGCCGCGTAGTAGTCGAAGAACTCGTCCAGCACCGCGGTACGGCCGTAGGGGAAGTGCCCGTACCGGAACCACATCTGGTGCCGGGCGGTCGCCAGATCCTCATTGGTCATGAGTAGTTTCGCAACGGTCGAGGCCAACCCGGTGCGGTCGGCCCCGCGCTGGCAGTGCATCACAATCGGGTACGCAGTGTGGTCGAATACATCGACAAGGCGCTTCACTTCGACCGGCGCCGGGTACCGCTTCGCGGAGAGGGTAATGTCTTCCTGGTTGATGTTCGCGGTGTGCGAGGTTTGGCACTCGCCGATGTACCACGGCATGTTGTTGCACACGCCACGCAGGTTCACAACGGTGCGAATGCCCTTTTCGGCAATGAACTGCTGGAGCTGTTCCGGCTTGAGTTGCGCGGTGCGGTACACGCGCCCGGGGATCACGGTGTGAACGTTGGTGAACGCGACCACCCGCAGGAACTCCGCACCGAACCCGAGCGCGACGGCGCCGCTCGCGAGCTTGAACAACCGGCGGCGGGAGAATCTGCGCACGGGTGCGGAAACGGGCGGTGTGGTGCCCGGTACCGGCGGTGCGGGTATTGGGGTGGGTTCGGGTGCGTCCATGCGCCGCGGAGAATGCCACAAGCCGGGCAAGGACGAAAGGCCAACTTCTGCGCCGACCGAAATGCCCACCGAACGGGCTTGCTCTCCGGCTTTAACCGTACCGAAGTGCTTCAATGGGGTGAATTTGCGACGCACGCCGGGCCGGATACAGGGCGGCGAGTGTTGTAACAGCGACCGCGAAACACACTGATCCGGCCCACAACCACCAGGGGAACACGAAGATCGTGGTGGAGAGCATCTTGTGCCCGTCCATCTGGCCCGCGATCAGCGTTTGTACCCATTTATCGGCCCAAATCGTCAGCCCGAACGCCAGAGCCAGCCCGAACACGGCCCCCGCACAGCCGATCAGCGCGCCTTCGGTCAGGAAGAGGCCCATCACCTGTCCCCGGGTAGCACCCACGGCCCGCAAGATGCCGATTTCTCCGGTGCGCTCCACCACGCTGGTCACGAGCGTATTCGTGATGCCCACGGACGCCACGAACAGCGCAATGAAGGCGAACAGGTTCAACCCGGCGGCGATGAGCGTGACTTCGCGCTTGGCCGCGGCGAACCACTTCGCTCCACTATGCGCGCGGAAGCCCAGCGCTTCGATTTGCGACACGATAGAGGGGAGTTCGCTGCCGGGTACCACACGAACGTCCGCGCTGTAGAAGCCGCCTTCCTTTTGCCACGGGAGCTTTCCGAACAACTTGTCGCCGGTTGTGGGGGGAAGAAATGCCTCGCCCTGTGTGAGTTCCCACGAATCCAGAGGCGTTGTTTTCTTGCGCTCGTCGCGCGTGAGTCGGCTCACCACGCCACAAATGCGGAACGTACCGCTCGCGGTTTTACCGGACTCGCCCGGGCGCTCCTCGCTCGGTTCGGTCGGCGGAGTGAGGAGTTTCTGCAACTCCAGTTGCTCCGCGATGCTGAGATCGAACGCGCTGAGCTTTTTCGGGAGCGCGGCCGCGATCTTTTCCAGCACTTGCACCTGTCCGCGTGTCAGTTCCCCCGCAGGGAGCGGCCCTAACATCGCACGCGCCATCGTAGTTGCTTGGCTCTGCTTCACCCCGCCGACGTCGAGCTTCACCGTGCGACCGATGGTTCGCTCCAGGTCGGCGTCGTCGCGGATGCCGAGTTGATAGAGCGCGTACTCGGACACCACGATTTCTTCCGCGTCGGGCGCGCTCGGTAAGCGGCCGGCGAGTAGTCGAGGAGCGAGGTCATCGAGCCGTCCGCTCACGCAGAGTGCACTGGCCGGCGTCTCGGAAGAGTCGATCCATACGCGCCCGTCCCCAGTGCGGTACGTGCGTATTTCGGCCACGCCGGGGATGTGGGCGATGGCATCGAGTTTGTCGGGGGTGAGCAACCGCGTTGCGGGCCGGGGCGAACGCGCGTGCTGGTAACGGTCGACGAGAGCCTCGCGGATGCGCGCCCGACGCTCGTCGGACATGGAGCCCTGGACCGTGATCTTCTCGGGCGGAATGGTGCTCTCGTCCGGCGGCGCATCGTCCGCGCGGACCACGATGCGCCAGAAGTCGTCGCGCCCCTTGAATTCGGTGTCAATAAACGCGCGCAGTCCCAAACCCAGTGACACGCTGAACGCGAGCGCGCAGGTGCCCACTGTCACGCCCACGAGCGTGAGTGAGGTCCGCACTTTTTGCCGCCACAACCCACCGAGAGCGAACTTGAGCAACTGGACGAAGTTCATGAGTGAATGACGGCCGCGGGTGAAAGATCAGTTCAACCAAAAGACCAGAATCCGGGTGGAACAGCAAGGCGCTAACGAATTCGTTTGCGTTTCCCTCGTTCATTGCCCTTTTTGAATCACCCCTGTTGCGAAGGCTGAACGCTCGATACAATTCCCCAACTTCATTCCCGTGGCGCGTGAACTGTGTCCAGTTCGCCGGGCCTGGAGCAACCTTTAACCCCTGTACCCGTCGTTCCTTCGGTGCTCCCTCGGACCGCACGGGCGTCTGCCTCCCTCACACTATGGTTAACCGCAACCTTCTCCGCCAGTTCGACTCGGCCGAAGACGACATTCTGGGCATCGACGATATCTTCACCAAAGAAATCTCAGAGTGGATTCAGAGCGAGGACCAGGACTACGAAGCCAACAAGATCGTCACCGGTAAGGTGCTCGAGATCCGTGGCGACGACGTGGTCATCGACATCGGCTACAAGTCCGAAGGCGTCATCAAACTGGACGAGTGGAGGGAAGAGGGCACCGACGCCTCTCCGCCGAAGCCGGGCGACACCGTCGAGGTGCTGCTCGAAACCGTCGAGAGCGAAGACGGTACGATCCAGCTCTCCTACCGCAAAGCGAAGCGGCAGAAGGAATGGAACGCGATCCTCGCCAAGCACAAGGAAGGCGACGTGGTCGCCGGAAAGGTGCTCAAGAAGATCAAGGGCGGGTTGCTCGTCAACATCGGCGTGAACGTGTTCCTCCCGGCCTCGCAGGTGGACATCCGCCGCCCGCAGAGCATCGACGAGTACATCGACCGCACCATCGAGTGCGTCATCCTGAAGATCGACGAGCAGCGGCGCAACATCGTCGTGTCCCGGCGCAAGCTGATCGAGGACCGGCGCAAGATCCAGAAGGACAAGTTGCTCGGCGAACTGGAAATCGGCCAGATCCGCACCGGCGTGGTCAAGAACATCGCCGAGTTCGGCGCGTTCGTGGACCTCGGCGGGATCGACGGCCTGCTCCACATCACGGACATGGGCTGGCACCGCGTGACCAACCCGCGCGACGTGGTGCAGATCGACCAGTCGCTCGAAGTGTACATCCTGCACATCGACCGCGAGAAGGAGAAGATCGCCCTCTCGCTGAAGCACAAGACCCCGAGCCCGTGGCAGAACATCGAGGCCAAGTACCCGATCAACAGCCGCCACAACGGGGAAGTGGTCAACATCATGCCCTACGGGGCGTTCGTTAAGCTCGAACCGGGCATCGAGGGGCTGGTCCACATCTCCGAAATGTCGTGGGTCAAGCGCATCGCCGACCCGAAGGAACTGGTCCAGATCGGCGACAAGGTCGAAGTTCAGGTTCTGAACATCAACCACGACAAGAAGGAAATCTCGCTCGGCATGAAGCAGTGCCAGAGCAACCCGTGGGGCGAGGTCGCCAAGAAGTACCCGACCGGCACGGTCATCACCGGCGTGGTGCGGAACCTCACCAACTACGGGGCCTTCATCGAGATCGAGGAGGGCATCGACGGCCTCCTGCACGTCTCCGACATGAGTTACGTGCGGAAGGTGTCCAACCCCTCCGAGGTCGTGCAGAAGGGCCAGAAGATCACCTGCGTGGTGCTGAGCGTGGACCAGGAGCGCAAGCGGGTCGCGCTGGGCCTCAAGCAGATGGGCAACGACCCGTGGGAGACCGACATCCCGGGCCGCTACAAGCCGGGCCAGAAGGTCCAGGGCAAGGTCACCAAGCTCACCAACTTCGGCGTGTTCGTGCAGCTCGAAGAGGGGCTGGAGGGCCTGCTCCACATCTCCGAACTCTCGGACGACAAGATCGAGAGCCCGGAAGAGGTGGTCAAGGTCGGCGACGATGTGGACGTCAAGGTGCTCCGCGTCGACGCCAAGGACCGCAAGATCGGCCTCTCGATGAAGAACGTGGACGACAACACCGTCCCGGACGACGTGCAAGACCTTCCGATCGAAGGCCCGGAAGCGGAAAAGGCTATGGAGGAGAAACTCAAAGCCACCCGCGAGAAGGAAGCCAAGAAGGAGAAGGAAGGCGGCAGCAGCGGCGGTGGCAATAAGGAGGCGCCCAAGGAGAAGGAAGGGCTCCGCGGTGGCACCGGCGCCGCCGGCCCGCTGTTCCAGCTCCCGGGCGACAAGAAGGAATAAGTGCGAACGGAACTGCGGTGAAGATCCTCACCGCAGTTTGATCTCGCGAATCTGCGGAACAGGCCCCGGCGAATAGTCGGGGCCTGTTCTTTTTTTGTTGGTCGTGCGGATTTTGTTGGCGGGTGCGGGGCGCGAATTGGGTTTGTGAAATGGGCGCCTGAATCAATTAAGTTCTGCCACGATCGTAAAGCTCCGGCTGCGGTCGTACTTCCCGGTATGGGAGGCCAGTAGCGGATAAATCGCGGTTGACTTTTGGAAACTTTTTAACGGACCGGGATATCATAAAGTGACGTTCCGGTAATGATTTGGTACGGGAGGAAGTACGACTCGCCTTCGCTCCAACCGGAAAATAGTGTTGAACTCGTTCCGGAGCGAAATGTATTCTGATACGACCGCAGAACCATCCCATCCGGTTCCTTCGGTCGGCGACCCGATGACATTGTGCGACCTCCCCCGGTTGCGCCGGCCGTAACGATTCGTTGCGGTGGTCGGGTTGTGGCTGTAGTTCGTTCGACAACGCCCGAAATCCCCCTCGTCCGGGCGTTCCACCAGTGCGTTAATCCAGGTTATTGTTTCAGCGGTCGATACGTCTCTGCGGGTTCGTCCGAGAGCGACTTACCATCGCCCCGAACGACCCGGCGCCCACCCGGCGCTCTGCGGACTCGCCAGACCGCGACCAATGCCGGCCCTTTTGTAGACAGGATGCTCGATACCATGTCGCGACTCCGCCGCTACCGCCCGGATGTGGTCCAGTCCCCGCTGGAAACGTACCTCCGCGAGATCAACGAAACCGCGTTGCTCTCGGCCGACCAGGAGAAGTCCCTGGCCCGCTCGATCGGCGAGGGGGACACGGAGGCCCGCGACCAGATGGTGCGCGCCAACCTGCGGCTCGTGGTCAACATCGCACGCGGGTACACCGGGAAGGGACTGGCCCTCCAGGATCTCATCGAAGAGGGCAACCTCGGCCTGCTGCGAGCGGTCGAGGGCTTCGACCCCACGATGAACACGCGGTTCAGCACCTACGCGAGCTACTGGATCAAGCAAAGCATCAAGCGCGCTCTGGTGAACACCGCGAAGACGATCCGCATTCCCGCGTACATGGTCGAGCTGCTCGCGAAGTGGCGCCGGGCGACCAACAAGCTCAGCGACGAACTCGGGCGCCCGCCGACCCACGAAGAGGTCGCCAAGCTCCTCGGTCTGCCGAAGAAGAAACTGAACATCATCAAGAAGGCGATCCGCGTGTACAACGCGGCCCCGCAAGCGGACCAGGGCGAGGCCGGGTGGAGCATTGAAGAGATGCTCATGGACAACCGCGCGAAGACGCCCGACACCGAAATGGTGGAAACCGACGATCTGAAACAAGTTCTGGTGCTGTTGGACAAGATGGACCCGCGCGAGGCGACGGTTCTGCGCATGCGGTTCGGGCTGAACGACGAGGAACCGAAGACCCTGAAGGAAATCGGTGAGTGCCTCGGGCTGACCCGCGAGCGCGTGCGCCAGATCGAGGGCGAGGCCCTCGCGAAGCTCGGCGAAGACCTTTGTAACTGATGACTGCGTAAACGGAACGAACGCGGGCGGTGCGCATCTGGGCGCACCGCCCGCGTTCGCTTATCTGGCGCGAAAAGTGACATAGATGACATATTGACATTATATGGACGGAAGAATAGTATCTCGTTGGCACTCGCGGTTGAGGGGCCGCGTGCGTCCGTGAACGTTCCGCGGACTTGTGCGGGGACCGAGGATGGGCGGTGCCCGTATCGGGTTACGTGTCGAGACGTTTGACCGTGCGCGTGGTGTAGGAGATACGACGCGCACAAGTTTCCTATTTTCGCGCCGCAGTTCGCTATGTCCCCCGAACTGCGTGAACTCGCGCAACCCGCGCCGTCGATTTCCCCGGTGTCACCGGAGGGTCGGCGATGCGGGTCGCGCTGTTATTGGTGCTCGCGGTTGTCGTTATCGGATGCGAATCACTGCGCGCACCGCAGGCTGTGCCACCACCTGTTCCAACGAGTGTGGGGCAGGGGGAAAGGCAACCTACCCCCCCGTCCCCCTTGCCTGAAGGGAAGGGGGAGGCAGAAGTTCCACGCTCAAAGGGCACGTTCCCAACCACAGAGTTATCGCGCGCCAACGCCCCCTTCCCTTCAGGGAGGGGGGATGGGGGGGTAGGGTCTTCGCCCCCCGTTCCTTCAGGAAACGGGAACGAGGGAGGTTCTTCGCCCCCCGAAGACGACGCCTTAAGCCACGTCACGAAGTGCCTGGAACGCGACGACTACCTCAGTGCCGCAGCGCACCTCGAAGGTTACGTTCGGCGGCACGCGGACCAGCCGATGTTCCGGTTCCAACTCGCGGAAATGTACCTGCGAGCGGCGCACCCGGCGGAAGCGAAGTGCCACCTCGAACAGTTCGTCGCTGATGCGCAGACCGGTCCGACCGCGTTGCAGTCTCACTTGGTGACCGCGCACATCAAGTTGCGCGAGATCGCGATCAGCACGCGCGACCGGTTCGGCGAATCGTTTCACCGCGGCGTCGGGTTGGTTTTGCTCGTCCGAGAACAGGACAGCGATCCTAAACGCGACGAAGGGTTCTGCGAAGAAATGCTGTGCAAGGCGCTCCGCGCTCTGACAGAAGCGAAGGAACAGCGCCCGGGTGACTCGCGTGTGCGGATGTACCTCGCCGAAGTTCACGAGCGAACCGGGAACCGGCACGGAGCCGGTGCTGAGCGAGCTGCTGCGCGGGCCGATGTGGTGAGTGGTGAGTTGACCGCGAAGGAACGACTGCCCCTCTTGCTACGCGAGTAACCGATCACCGCTTGGGGAGGGGCACGAACTCGGTGACGTTGAGTTCGCCGTTCTGAAGGTGGTGATCGAGCGGGCGCACTTTTCCGCCGCGTGTCTTCATCGCGATCATCGTGCGGCGCATTTCGTCCCACCACAAGAACGAGAGCGCGTCCGGGTTCGTCGCTCGCACGTCGCGGTACGCTGCGAGTTGGGCGAGGAACTCGGTCGCGTCGGCCTGCGCCAATCGCAGTTGCGATTCGCGGTATTCGCTCGCTTCCTGACCGAGCCGGTAGCGGATCGCGTCGGCCTGGCGCAGTCGCTGGTCGCGTTCTTGCTGGGCCTGGAACTCCTTCGTGCGGATCGCGGTTTGTGCCTGCGTAACGGCCTCGAATGCCGCACGCACTTCGTCCGGCGGTGCGATCAGGGCGACACTCACACGCTGCACGCGAATCCCGAGCTTCAGTTCGGGGAGCCGTTCGGCGAGCCGGTCCATGACCCACGCCGGGAGCATGCCGGTTCCGGTGAGTAGCACCTGATCGACCGTGTGTCCCGCGACCCACTCGCCGGCGACGGCCTCGGCTGTGCGCGAGAGGGTCGGGTCCACGAGATCGCGGTGAATCACGTAGTCGTCGAGATCCTGGTCCGCTTCGCCGATGGCGTAATCGAGAACGATTTGCACGTTCACGAGGTTCTGGTCGCCGGTGAGCAGTTGGCCCGCGGGCATGGTCGTGTCGTTGGCGGCTTCACTGTCGTAACCGACACGCAACTGCCGCACGGTTCGCACGGGTACGCGAT
>HG799470.1:86204-198209 GCA_000531095.1 Gemmata massiliana
GGCGGCTTCACTGTCGTAACCGACACGCGACTGCCGCACGGTTCGCACGGGTACGCGATCGACGCGATCGATGCCCCACGGCAGCCCGAACCCGAGCCCCGGTCCCGGGCGCGCGAACGATCCCTCCGAACCGTCGAACGACGGCCCGTTCGTCCGGTGCGACCTGATAAGACGCCGGTGAGGAGGTACGTCCCGAGCACCAGAACAAAGAGATAACGAGCGCGGAACATGGTGCTCCTGGCGAACACGTTCGGTGAACCCTGCCCGCGAGGGCAGCGGGTAATCTTCTGTGCTGATACGCCACCCACCGCCCTTGCGGGCGGGGTTCACCCGGGCACTACTTCGGTGGCGGTGCTTGTGCCGGGGTCGGCGGTCCCTGAATGATCCGCAGCAGTGGGTGCTTGGTCGTGAGCAGGAGCACGTCGCGGGTGTCAGAGAGCATTGCTTGGAACGACCGCAGTTGTTCCAGGAACAAGTAGAACTCGCGGTCCTGGGCGTAGGCCGCGGCACGGATGCGGGCGGCTTCCGCGTTGGCCTGACCCTCGATTACGGTCTTCTGGGCCTTCGCGTCGGCCTCAATGATGCGGGCCGCACGGTCGGCATCGGTGGTGATGTCCGCGGCACGCTTGCGGCCGTCGCTCTCGTAGTCGGCGACCTTTTTCGCGCGCTCGCTGCGGATGCGCTCCGCGATGCTCCCGCGCACGGTGTCCGGGTAACTGAACCGGCGCACGCGGATGTCGATTACCTGGATGCCGTACTCGCTGAGGGCCTTCGTGCGGATGTCGTCTACCGGGTTCGCGGGGCCGCCGTGTAAGCTCTCGGAGCCGAGCAGTCGCCGGCGCACGCGCTCGTTGCGCTCGTCGATGAGCCGAGAATCGTCGGAGCGGAACGACGACTCGGGCAGAGCTGCGCCCTGTCCGCCGGTGATGGCCGCGAGCGTGGTTTGCGTGTCGGTGACTCCGATCAGGTCTTCGATCGGCATCGTGCTGATGACCGCCGCGAGCCGCCCGTTGATGAGCGGCCCGAGGATTTTTTTCGCCTGCTCGGGGGTGCGGACGGTCTTCACGAAGCGGTCCGCGGCCTCGGTGTCGGGGATCTTCCACGTCACGAACGCATCGACCGCGAGCGTCTTGTCGACGGTGCGGGTCGCGGGATCGCGAGTGAGCGCTTCGACCGCGGGCAGGTCGAACGATTGCACCCGTCGGTCCATGCGCAGCACGGAGTCGACGGGCCACGGGGCTTTGATGTGCAGACCGGCGTTGGTCCCGCCGTCGTGGATCGCTTCGACGTGGCCGAACCGCGTCACGTACACGAATTCGGCCGCGTCCACCGCGAAGAACGCGGACCGGAGCCACAACCCAACGAGAAGCAAAGTGACAACGATGAGGAAGCGGCGCATAGTTCGTTGGAACTCGGCCCATCGACCCCTCTTCGTCGAAGAGGGGTCGATGGGGGATGCGATTGAGTGAACCGCCGGCACCAGCGAGCGGGTGTTTCTCCCCTCCTTCTTAAGAGAAGGGGGGCGAGCGGTTAGGGTTCTTCTCCGTTACTTCACCAACCACTCAACGACCTTTGCGGGATCGAGTTTTTCGGACACGCGAGTGAGGTTCTTGGCCGCGCCCGCGGCCTCGTATGCGGCGCGCGACACCTGGCCGCTCCCGGTGCCCTTGTGGTTGTGAACGAGCACCTCGCCCGGCGCGCATAGCGCGAGGAACGCGCCCAACCCGCCGTACTTCACGGCGCCGGGGAGCAGCATCGGATCGGCGGTGTCCTTGATGTCCTCGAACTTGAACTGGTTCATGTCGGCCGCGGTCTTCGCGACCGCGTCGCCGGCCAGTGCCTTCGCGAGAATCGCGATCGGCCCGAACGACTCCCACCCGACGAGGTGAACGGGATTGCCCTTCTCTTCGGTGCCACCGAGCACGAAACCGCGATTCTGGTACGAGCGCCGTATAAAGGAAACCGCGGTCAGTGCGTCGTGAACGCGCTGAGCTAAGAGGGTTCGGTTGTAGCCGTAAGTGTAGCCGGCGAACCCCTTGTCTACCGCGAACGGTTTGCCACTCACTTGCTCGCCGGTTCCGAGAACGTCAATCGCCATGATACCGATGTTCTTATCAAGGATCGCTTGCGCCGTTGGGACCAGTTTCCCCTTCTCGAACAGGCTCGATTTGCCCGCCGGATGCAGCCACAGAACCCATTGATTCGCGCGCTTCTTGGGTTCGGCCACGTAGAAAGGTAACACGTCGCCGTGGCAGTAGTCGGCTTCGTTGGGATGCGAGACGCTCGCTGCGTGAAGCTTTGCCACGAGATCGGCGGTGCTTGATGTGTGGTATGCGTCGTGGTTGCCGACACGAGTGAGTGCGCCACGAACGAACGGGAAGTTGCCCGTCCATTCGCTCAGCATGATGCCTTTGGGCGGGGCGCTGTTCACCATCACTCGCAACGCGGTGCCCACCACGCGCTTGTACTCCTTCAGGCTCTCGGTGTCCTTCGGGGTGAGCTTCGCGATCTGCTCGTCGCTGGCTTTCGCCATCACTTCGCGGAGTGCCTTCGCGCCGAGTTCGTCCTTCGGGCGCCGGTGTTTGTCGTCGTAAACGCTTAAACCGGATGTGGGCACGACCGGTTTGAACGCCGGTTCGGTAACCTTCTCCTCCTTACCCATTAGATAGTTGCGCATCCAGTAGTACATGAACTCGCGCGCGTGAACGTTGTACTGGTGCCCGTAACGCAGCCACTCCTTTGCCTCCACGCGGGTTACCGCACCGTACAACTTGTAGAGCTCTTCGAGTTCGGGGTAACCCTTGCGCACGAAGTCCTTCGTCCAGTCGTTGGCGCAGGAAAAGGCTTGCGGCTTCGGCGCAAACAGCCCGGCGATTTCCACGTTGCCCGTGTTTACGCGGAGCAGCGAGCAGTTCTCGCACACGCACCCACCCTGCATTCCGGTGCTCACCATCACCGCGGGGAACACGGCCGCGAGCCGGTCGTCGATAGCAGCGAGCATGAACGTCTGCGTGCCGCCGCCGCTCGCCCCGGTCATGCCCAGGCGTTTGGCGTCTACATCGGGCAACCCGGCGAGGAAATCGAGCGCGCGAACGCTGTTCCAGGTTTGGAGCCCCATCGCGCTTTGCAGCCGCAGTTCGCCTTCGGCGTCCGCGAAGCCCTTGCCGTGCGGGATCGCGGTGCTGTCGGCTACGCCCACCATGTCGTAGTGGAACACCACGAACCCGAGCTTCGCCAGTGTCGCCGGGAGTGCTTGCAGGAAGTACCGGCCGCGGTCCATGTCCGGTTCACCGCCGCCGTCGACGTTGGCTTTGCCGGCCTTTTCGCCCGCGTCGTGGAGCCGCCCGTTTTCCCAGTGGCCGTGCGCGAACAGAACCCCCGGGAACTTCACGGGTTTGCTGGCGTCGGGGCCGACCGGTCGGTACAGGTTGCCGGACACGTAGTGGCCCGGGGTGCTGGCGAAATAGACCTTCTCGATCGTGTAATCGCCCTTATCGATCTTGCCGTGAACGGTCGCGTTGAGCGGCGTCTTCTCCGGCATTGGCCAGAGTCCCGTGGCGACGAGTAATTGCTCGCGGAGCTGCTTTCGGCGTTCTTCCCACGCCTCTTTCGTTTTCGGCACGACGAAGGGGAAGTAGTCGTTGAGCGTCTTCGGTGCCTTGAGGCGCACATCAGTTGGTTTCTTGGCGTAGGTGAACACCTCCGTGGGGTCATCGGTGTCGGCAGCGAACGCAAATTGCAGGAAGGGGTGGGACGACAGGAGCCCCGCGGCGGGGAGGGCGAGTGCTTCGCGGCGTGAGAGCATGGGTAACTCCGGATGAGGTGAGCCGACATTAAGGGATGGGGCGCGCCGCGTCAACGATCCGTCACTCGGAGGACCGCACGCGGCCGGCGGGTGACCTTGCCAAAACGTAGGTGCGGTCGTTAATATGCCTATCTTCGGCACGGCACGTTATTTTCGCCGGCTCTCGCGCGATCTGCCGACGCGCGGCAAGGTCCGGCTAGTGAGTGGGGTCGCACCGCTTCTTTCCTTCGTGGACACTCGGCCGAGTGCCGGGCGGGACGCTTGTTCCGCTGAGCGCGGTCGGAGGAGCGGCGATCAGTGGGGGTCAGACGTGACGGAATCTCTCATCGATCTGCGGGCGCTTCTCGTCGAGCGCGAAGACTTTGAAGGCGGGATGGTCGGGCGGCTGCGTGAGGGGTTGGCCCAGGGCGGGCCACAGGTTCGTGCCCTCAAAGACATCATCGACACGCTCACGAAGCGGCTCGCGGTCGCGGCCCCGCCGCAACAAAAGAAGATCCACCTCAAGCTCGGTGTCGCCAACTACTTCCTCGGGCACGTCCGCGTCGCGGTGGACAACCTGCTGAAGGCGGAAGGCCCGTTGGCCGCGTTCTTCCTCGGGCAGGCCCACGTGACGCTCGGTCAGTCGCGCCAGTACGCGGAAGACGGGGCCGACACGACCGACCACTATGACGCGGCCGTGAAAGCCTTTGAGCGGGCGGAAAAGTCGGGCTATGCGCCGCAATCGGTGCAGCTCCAGCGCGCCGGTGTGCTCCGGTTGCAGGGGCACCTCGGTGAATCGAAGACCATCCTCGCCAAACTCAAGGACGCGGCCGCGCACAACGCGGAATACTACTACCAGGAAGGCGCGCTCGCGGAAGCCGAGGGCGATATTCCCCGGGCCGCGAAGTACTTCGAGCGCGCCGTTGAACTCGAACCCCGGCACTCGGCGGCCCTCTTCCGGTTGGGCTTCCTGAACGACCAGCAGGGGAACGACTACGAGGCCATCGGGTACTACGAGCGGTGCCTGAAGTACCCGCCGGTGGGGAAGGGCGTCCTGTACAACCTCGGCGTGCTGTACGAAGACAACGACATGTACGACAAGGCCGCGGACTGCTACCGCCGGCTCGCGAAGGCCGACCCGCGCGACGAGCGCGCCAAGCTGTTCGTGAAGGACTCCGAAGCGTCGCTCTCGATGCACTACGATCCGGAGGACGAACAACTCCGCATGGCCGACCGCGTCGTGCTGGAGATCCCGATCACCGACTTCGAGCTGTCGGTTCGCAGCCGCAACTGCCTCAAGCGGATGAACATCCGCACGCTCGGCGACCTCACGCGCGTCACCGAGTCGCAACTGCTCGCGAGCAAGAACTTCGGCGAGACGTCGCTCGAAGAGATCAAGATCATCATGAACGCGAAGCAACTGCGCATCGGGCAGTCGCTCGACCAGGGGCAGCAGTACGAGTTCCGCTACCGCCCGCAGCAGAACCTCAGCCCGGAAGAACAGGCCACGCTCAACAAGCCGGTGAGCGACCTGAACCTCTCCGTTCGTGCGCGCAAGTGCATGAATCGGTTGAACATCGGCACACTCGGCGAACTCGTCCAGCGCACCGCCGACGAGCTGCTCGAGGCCAAGAACTTCGGCCAGACCTCGCTCACGGAAGTCCGCGAGCGCCTCGGCCAGTTCAACCTCAAGCTCCGCGGGGACTGAGCACGTGGGCGTGCCCCAAGATAAGGACGCCAAACGGTTTTATCAGGTTGCATGGCAGCGGTTGGAAGACGCCGCGTTCCTTCTAGATGCGGCTCGAACGACCGCTGCCATGTACCTCGGCGGGTATTGCGTCGAGTGTATGTGGAAAGCCCTGATCGTTACGCAGGCCGGGAAGAGCAAAAAGGACGAGGTGCTAGAGCTGTTCGCGGGCAGTAAGGCCCACAATTTCGATTGGTTGCGGTCTCTCTACGACAAATACGGCGGACCGCCGCCCCCGAAGAGAGACAAAGAATTGACGAACGCGCTCGTCGTTGTCGCTTCTTGGGGGACGCACTTGCGATACCACCCTGGTACAATGCCGGAAGACACCGCGAAGGAGTTTTTGGACGCCGTTCGGCTGGTTAGAAAGTGGGCCGACGAGAGGTTGTGACGATGGCCGTGAATATGCGCGAACCGGTCGACCCCGTCATGGAGGCCATTGCCGCCGCCGTTCGCAATTACACCAATGCCCACCCATCGGCGGAAGCGGACATATACCGGTACAGCCCGGTGTCCGTTCGGGTACGGGTCGTCGATCCCGATTTCCGTGGCAAGAGTCGGTCGGAGCGGCACAAAATCGTCTGGCCACTCTTATACGCTCTCGACGCCGATATCCTTGCCGACTTGACAATCCTACTGTTACTCGCTCCAGACGAACTGGAATCGTCTATCGCGAACCGTGATTTCGACACCCCCGTGTTTGCCGCCGAATACGCGGCTGCGCTCAAAGCCGTTTCGGGTGGTGGCGCAGCAACTCCGTGAGCCCTCCCTCCAAATGCTTTTTCCATTCACCCTTCAAGCGACCGATGGGGCCGCCCGCGCCGGTACGCTCACCACACCACACGGTGAGGTGCCGACGCCCGCGTTCATGCCGGTCGGCACGCAGGCCACGGTTAAGGGACTGACGCCGGAGATGGTCCGCGCGGCGGGCGCGCACATCATTCTCGGGAACACGTACCACCTCGCGCTTCGGCCCGGGGATGAGATCGTCCGCGACTTCGGCGGGTTGCACAAGTTCATGCACTGGGACGGCCCGATCCTCACGGACTCGGGCGGCTTCCAGGTGTTCAGCCTCGCCGGGCAGGTGAAAATCACTGACCACGGCGCGAAGTTTAAAAGCCACATCGACGGTTCGCCGCTCGAACTGACGCCCGAACGCGCCGTCGAGATCCAGCAGAACCTCGGGTCCGATATCGCGATGGTGCTCGACGAGTGCCCGCCCGCGACCTCCGAGCCGGCGAAGATGCGCGCCGCGGTCCTCCGCACCATTCGCTGGGCGGAACGCTGCAAAAAGCACCATTCTCGGCCCGGTCAGGCGCAGTTCGCCATCGTGCAGGGCGGGCTGAACCTCGATCTGCGTGCGGAGTGTGCCCGTGAACTCGTCGCGATGGACTTCCCCGGCTACGCGCTGGGCGGATTCAGCGTTGGAGAAGCGCCAGAAGCCATGCACGCGGCTCTACCCACGTGCGCCGCGTGCTTGCCCGAACACAAACCGCGATACCTGATGGGCGTGGGGCGCCCGCAGGATTTGCTCGCCGGGGTCGCGTCCGGGATCGACATGTTCGACTGCGTGATGCCCACCCGCAACGGCCGGAACGCCCTCGCGTTCACGAGCGACGGACCGATCCGCTTGCGGAACGCGAAACACCGGCGAGATCCGGCCCCCGTCGCGTCCGATTGCGCGTGCTACTGCTGCGAGAACTACTCGCGGGGCTACCTGCACCACCTGTTCGCGGCCGACGAGATGTTGGGGCCGACGCTGCTGAGTCTGCACAACATCGCGTTCTACCTGCGGTTGATGGCCGACGCCCGGCGCGCCATCACGGAGGGGCGGTTCGCGGCCTTCCGTGCCGGTTGCCTTGCCCGCTGGAACGCCGATTCCTAAATTGATCGTTCCGATTGTAGCGACCGAGCGCCGTTTCAGCGTAAAAGCTGAATCCCGCTCCGGTGTTTTGCGATCACGAGTACGGTGCCGAGTCAGGAACGCAGGGTGACAATGAGCTTGCTCTTATTATTCGCGCAAGAAGGGCAACAACAGCCGCCGGGCGCGCTGCCCGGTGGCCCGATGGCGCCGTTGTTCATCCTCGGGTTGGTGGTGCTGTTCCTGCTCGTGGTCGTCTTCCCGGCCCAGCGCCGGCAGAAGAAGGACCAGGAGCAGGTGATCGCGTCGGTCAAGCGCGGGACGAAGGTGCTGACCAACGCGGGCATCGTCGCCACCGTCGTTTCGGCGAAGGACGGCGAGGACGAGATCGTGATCCGCTCCGAGGACACGAAGCTGCGGATCAAGCGCAACGTGGTCGTCCAGGTGCTCGGCTCGGACGACGCGGAAGCGGCCAAACAGTAATCGCGGGCAACAGTCACACAGGACGCCGACGTGCGGCGCGCCCCCAAGACGGGGGCCGCCGGACCGTCTCAGGAATGGTTCACACGCCATGCAACGGAACTTCATCCGCGGCCTTTTGATCTGCCTGGTGCCGTGTCTCGTGGCGGCGGTGTTCGCCGTTCAGCCCCAGAAGTACCGGCTCGGCATCGACCTCGCCGGCGGCACCATTCTGGTGTACGAGATCAACCTCGAGCGCACGGCGGCGCGCAAAGCGGCCCTCGGCGACAGCAGTGGGCAGAGCGACCCACGGGCGCCCGGTGCGAGTGCTCCCCAGGAGCTCTCGACCGAGGAAATGAACAACCTCGCCGCGCAGATCAAGCGCCGGATCGACCCCACCGACATCAAGAACGTGACCGTGCGCCCGCTCGGTCGCACCCGCCTCGAAATCATCCTGCCCACCGGGGGCGCGTCGAGCGGCCGGGCGAACCTCTCGAAGGAAGACATCGAAGAGGTGAAACGGCTCATCTCGCAGATGGGCGTGCTCGAGTTCCGCATCCTCGCGAACGGCGTGGACGACCAGGCCGGCATCCTGGCCGCCCGCCAGTTGCTCGAAGGGAAATCGCCGGCCGACCTCGAAGCGCTCGCGCGCCGCGGGGACGTGCCGCCGGCGCCCGTGGAGACGTTCAACGTCGACATCGGCGACAGCAAGGCGACCGTTCGCTACGTGTGGTCGGAAGTGGGACCGGAAGAGCGCAAGAGCCTGGGCCTGAGCAACGAGCAGGAGAGCGACCCGCGCTGGGGCGTCCTCGCCGCCCAGCGCGACAAGCCGGTCCCGGTCCGCGACGGCTCCCCGGTCGACTACGTCAACTGCAACATGCTCATCTTCAGCCGCAAGGTGACCAGCACCGAGCGGCTCGCCAAAGAGGAGATGGACGAGAAGCGGCTCCGCGCGGAGAACCCGGACAAGAGCGAGGACGAAGTCAAGGCGATGGTGAACCGGAAGAAGTACGAGTACTTCATCCTCACCCGCGTGTCGCCCGAGGACTCGCTCCGCGTCGGCGGCGAAATCACCATTAGCGCGAACTCCACGAAGGACCGGTCGGAGAACCCGGCCGTCGGGTTCACGTTCAACTCGGCCGGCGGGCGCCAGTTCGGTAAGATCACGCGCCGCAACAAGCCGACCGGCGGCACCCACCGTAACCTCGCGATCCTCCTCGACGACCGGATCGTCTCGGCCCCCACGCTCCAGAGCGAGATCACCGATCAGGGCCAGATCACTGGCAAGTTCGACCGCAAGTCGGTGGACCGGTTGGTTCACATCCTGCGGAGCGGGGCGCTCTCGGCCGAACTCCGCGAGAAGCCGGTCAGCGAAAACACCATCGGGCCGACCCTCGGGGCCGACACGATTTTCCGCGGGACGACGGCCATCGGGTTCGCGTTCGTCGCGGTGCTCGTGTTCATGGTCGTGTACTACCGGTTCGCCGGGATGGTTGCGTGCGTCGCGCTGTTCGCCAACCTGCTCCTGACGATCGGCTTCATGGTCGCAGTGAACGCCGCGTTCACGCTGCCGGGGCTGGCCGGGCTGGTGCTCACGCTCGGTATGGCGGTCGATGCGAACGTGCTGATCTACGAGCGACTCCGCGAAGAGCGGAACAAGGGCGCGAACATCGCGACCGCACTCCGCAACGGCTACGAGCGGGCGTTCCTCACGATCATCGACACCCACCTGACGAGTATTTTCACCGCGATCGTGCTGTACTCCGCGGGCAACGACCAGCTCAAGGGGTTCGCCATCAGCCTCTCGGTCGGGCTCATCATCAGCCTCTTCACCTCGCTGTACATGACGCGGCTGATGTTCGACTTCTGGTTGCACAAGCGGTGGCTGACCGAACTGAAGATGATGCGGCTGTTCGAGCGACCCAACTTCAACCCGATGCGGTACCGCCGGATCTTCTTCTCGATCACCGGTGTGCTGACCGTCGCGGGCCTGGCGCTGTTCCTCCACCGCGGCGAAGACGGGCTGAACGTGGACTTCCGCGGCGGGACCGTGTTCGCCGGTAAACTGAAGGCCGGCGAAGAACGCGGGCTTACGAAGACATCGGACGATAAGCCCGGGTTCCGCGAACTGCTGAGCGAAGAATCTCAGAAGGCCAACCTCGCAGTGAAGCCCGGCGACGACGCAATCGTTTGGGAAAACAAGCCGAGCGGGGACGAGTCGGTGAACGTGTGGATTTACACGGTCACCTACACGGACGGTACCGAGCACACCGTGACGCTGACGGCGAAGCCGGCCGGTAACACGGAAGCCGAGATGCGAGAGGACGTGCGGGCTCGCGTCAGCAGTCTGCCCGACGTGTCCGTGGAGCAGATGTTCCTCACCGGCGAGGACTACGGCAGCGGTAAGAGCCGGTACTTCACGGTCCGGACGACGGAAAAGCAGCGGCAGATCGTGCAGTTGACGCTCGACCGGCTGCTGCGCGCCAAGGACGTGTCCATCATGGACGGCGCGACGATGTCGTACCCGGAGGAAGAGGTCGAACTGGAAATCGAAAAGGACGGGAAGAAGGTCAAGGAAAAGCAGCGAGTCCCTGTGGTTGCTAACGGGGTGATTACTCTCACGTTCGACAAGCCGACCTCGCGGAACTTCACGCAGGAACTGTTCGACATCGAGTTCCGCAAGCAGTCGAGTGATCGCACCGACACGTTCACCCTGACCGGTGTCGGCGAAGCGGTCGAGGGCCGGTACACGCAGATGAAGCTAGACGTGTCGAAGAACCCGGCGCTCTCGCTGTTGGCTGCTCCCGCGGCTCCCGAAACCGCTGCGAAACGCGGCACCCAGCTCCTGTCGCTCAAGAAGGTTCTGGCCGGTGCGAAGCAGGCGTTCGACAGCACCCCGGAACCGGAGCGGCTGGAAGTGTTCGACAGCCAGCTCGCGTCCGATACCCGCGAAAAGGCGCTCATCGCGATCACCCTGAGCTGGATCGCGATCCTCCTGTACCTCTGGTTCCGGTTCGGGAACTGGACGTTCGGTCTCGCGGCCGTCATCTGCCTCGTTCACGACCTGTGCTTCACGATCGGGGCGATCGCCGCGTGCCACTACCTGCACCTGATCCCCGGACTCGGGTTCCTCGGGATCGAGGACTTCAAGATCGACCTCACGACGGTCGCGGCGCTGCTCACGCTGGTCGGGTACTCGGTGAACGAGATCATCGTGAACTTCGCCCGTATCCGCGAGGTCCGCGGGAAGAACCCGACGCTGACCCCGCAGATGATTAACGACAGCGTGAACCAGACGCTGAGCCGGACGATCCTGACCTCGATGACGGTGTTCCTCGCGTCGATGGTGCTCTACATCTTCGGTGGTGAGGGCGTTCACCTGTTCGCGTTCGTGATGGTGATGGGCGTGTTGGTCAGCACCTACAGCTCGATCTTCGTCGCCAGCCCGCTCCTCCTGTTCCTCGGTGAGGGCCGCGACGCCACGGGTGCCGCTCCGGAAGAGGCGCCCGAAGAGAAGGAAGAGGGCGCGGAAGAAGAAGTGGTCGAAGGCTAAGGTTTCTTGAGGTCTGAAAGTCGCACGGCCGGAGAACTCATCATGAGTTCTCCGGCCGTGCGACTTTATTGGGGCTTTGGTGAGGGTGGTTTCTACGCCCTCACGACTTCGCCCTGGTAGTGTCGCGTAATCAGGTCGTTCTGAATCCACAACAGTTTGCCGAACGCGCGGAGCGTCTTCACTTCGGTGTCCCGATCGAGCCCGAGCCCCAGGATCGTGGCGGTCAGCGCGTCGGCCACGAAGCCCAGCAGTGCGTTCATCTGCACGAGTGGCACGTCGAGTTCCTTGCTCCCCGCCTTCGGCGTGTGCATCTTCCCGACCATGTCGAGGTACTCGACCATTTTGCCGTCGTAGGGCTTCGTCACAAGGGCCGCGAGGTACCGGCCCAGGTGCTGCTTGCGGAACTGGATCTGCGGGTGGTCCATCGCGAGTTGGTCGACGGTCTTCGGCACCTCACCCTGGTACCCGTGCTGACGCGGGACGAAGTGGCGCCAGGTCGCGTCCTGCTGGAAGAGTTTGTTGTAAACCGCATCAACGAGGCCCGGCACGAGCGGCGCAAGAACCGGCGCCGCGCCGTGAATGGCCGCGATGTCGTCCGCCCCGAACCCCATGAATCCCGCGACGTACCCGAAGCGGTACCCCAGATCCGATTCCAGCCGCGGTTCGTCAATGTGTGTCACGTGTGGCTCCTTCGAGAGAGGATCGCACGGGAAAAGCGTGCGACGTGGAAACAGGAGTAATTTATCCTATTTATCGAATCGAGTCCAGCGGCTACAATGAAAATCGGAAACCGAGCACGATCGCACGCGATTCAGGGGCCGTAAGGATGTTCTCGCGAACGGTAGAGTATGCCCTGCGCGCGGTGATCCACTTGGCGCACGAAGCGCCCAAGGCGCGAACCACGGCCCAAATCGCGGATGCGACCCAGGTGCCGAAGGACTACCTCTCGAAGATCTTGCAGGGACTGGTCAAGAAGGGGTTGGTGGAAACGCAGCGCGGGGTCGGGGCGGGGTTTCGCTGACGAGAACACCGGAAGAAATCACGATTCTCGACGTAGTGAACGCAGTGGAACCGATCGCGCGTATCGCGACGTGTCCGCTGAACCTGCCGAACCACGGCGCCAACCTGTGTCCGCTGCACCGGCGGATGGACGCGGCGATGGCCACTGTCGAGGAGGCGTTCCGCCGTAGCACTCTGGCCGAGGTACTGGCCGACCCCAGTACGAGTGTGCCGCTGTGCGACGGGAGCGGCACGATGCAAACGCTCAAAGTGCGTAACGGGTAAGAGCGGTTACTCGCGCTAAAACAATTCGTCAAACTGCCGGCGGAGTTCGCGGTCGCCGATGCGCTCGATCGTTTCTTCGACTTGCTGCCGAACCCGAGGCATGTGGCAGTGTGCGAGCGCGGCGAGTGCGTCGCGGGCCGTGCTTCTGTGTTCCTCAAGCAAAGAGAGAAGGAATTCGACCGCTCGGTCGTCCCGCAAAAGCGCGATGGCGATGAGCAGGTCGGGTTTGAAGTCGTCGTTGAAGGTGCTCCGCCACTTGGCGGTAAGAAGGTCCAACGCGCCGGGCGCCCGGGATTGGCCGATTGCGAGCGCCGCGTGCGCCCGAACCCGCGAGTCCTCACTATCGAGATAGTCCGCGACAACCGAGAAGTGCTTCACTTTGTCGCACGCAAGAATCTCCTCGAAGCCCGCGGCCATGACACTCGGGCTGTCGTCTCCGAGAAGGATCTTCAGCCTCAAGAGCGGGCCGCAAATCGCTCCGCCCAGCGCGGCGACGCAGTGAACCGCGGCCAGGCGCACGTCCTCGGTCGGGTCCGCGAGCAAACCCGCTAGTTCGTCGATTTCCGATGCAGAGCCCAACTCTGAATGGGCGTAGGCCGCGGCAATTCGCAACTCGGCGGCCGCGTCGCGACTACCCCGATTGGGTCGGGCGGGCCAGTAGCACGTCATTCCGCTGAGGTACGGTGCCGCGCGCTCGATTTTGAGTTGGCGCAGTGCGTTCACAATCGCAACTTTTGCCGCACAGTACCGATCCGCGCGCATCCCGTCGCTGTTGAAGCGCTCGAACGCGGCGCACAAGTCGCGAGCGAGTCGAGGGAGGGCGAGGCGCCCGGCCAACTCTGCTGCCTGAGCGACGACCGCACTCGTCCCGCTCGATAAGGCCGCGCGGAGCGTCTCGGTTGCCTGATCTTTGTCCGTGCTATCTCCCTCGTCGGACAACTGCTTGAGCGCGGCCGCGGTTGCTTTGGGGCGCGACATGATCTTCCGTGTTGGGTGTGTTGAGGGCGATTTTGGGGAGCGGCAATTTAACTGAGCTTTTCTCCGCTCCACATGTTGGTTGCTCGGCACGCGGGTCACTCGTCGCGCCCCACGCGGTACATCACGTCCGTCCGCAGAACGTACTTGCGCCCGGCGCGGACGGGTGCCCCTTCGTGCAACATGTAGTGGAAAAACACCAGTGCTTTGCCCGTTTCCGGCTTCACGCGGATGTCGGTCCCGTCCGGGAGTAGCAGCCCGTCGTCCTGGATGTAGATGATGGTTTCGCCGCCCTCGCATTCACCACTCAGGTACACCATGAACGTGAACTGGCTCCGCTCGTCGTTCCGGGCGAAGGCCCCGTCGGTGTGCGGGCGGAACGTCTGTCCCGGGTCGTAGCGGTAGAAGCGGAACCGTTCGTTCAGTGCGGTCGCTTCGCGCTCGCGGTACGGGGACGGCAAGAGCGGTTTCGCGCGATCCCAGAGTTTGGCGGCCCAGTCGAAGTTATCGAGCATCACGCGCTCGTTGTTCCGGACCTCCGGGGCCATCACGAACCCGGCGCCCGTGCTGATGGGCGCTGCGCCGTAGCCCACGGCTTCGGTCACGCGGATGTATTCCGCGCACTCTTCGGGCGTGAGGAAATCGTGGATCACGAACACCTGTTCGCCGTCGAGTTCTTCTTTTCGCATCGGGCGGGCCTCACGGGGAAAAGAGTGCGGTCATTGTCTCCGACACCGCGAGTCGGCAAAAGGTGATCTGCCGCGTGAACAGAGGAGTGTGTCGCGGTATACTCCGGTCGCGTTTCTTCTCGGAGTACCCGATGCGACGATACCTCTCGGTTGCGGTCCTTGCGGCGTGCGCGTTTCCCGTTCGCGCCGCGGACAAGCCCAACATCATCGTGATGATGACGGACGATCAGCGGCACGACTTCATGTCGTGTGCGGGGCACCCGTTCATCAAGACGCCGAACATGGACCGCATCGCGAAGGAGGGTTACCGCTACGCGAACGCCTTCGCGACCAACGCGCTGTGCGCGCCGAGTCGGGCGTCGCTCCTCACGGGGCAATACTCGCACGCGAACGGCGTCCGGGACAATATGGGCACGAAGCTCAATCCCGATTCACCGTGGTTGCCGGACGAGTTGCGGAAACAGGGGTACGAGGTCGCGTTCTGCGGGAAATCGCACGTTCCCGGGCACTTCCGCGAAAAGACCTGGGACTACTACTTCGGTTTCCAGGGGCAGGGGAACTACCTCAGACCGGTGATCGCCGAGAGCGGCGCGGACGGCAAGATCGGGCCGGACAAACCCTACGACGGCTGGATCGACGACGTTGTGACCGACAAGGCGCTTGAGTGGGTGAAGAAGGGACAGGAAAAGAGCAAGGGGCAGAAGCCGTTCGCGCTGTTCCTGTTCTTCAAAGCGCCGCACCGGGCGTGGCAGCCCGCGCCGCGTCACAAGGATCTGTACGCGGACGCCATTGTGAAGAAGCCCGCGTTGTGGGAAGACGCCGGTACCGGAAAGCCGCGTGCGTTCCTTCAGGCCGCGAACATGATTGGCCAGTACCCGGACACGAAGGACTACGACGGCATGATCCGCGACTACTGCCGGTGCCTCACCGGGGTAGACGACAACGTGGGCAAGGTGCTGAAGGCGCTCGATGATCTGAAGATCGCCGACGACACGGCGGTCATGTACACGTCGGACAACGGGTTCTTCCTGGGCGAGTGGCAGCGGTTCGACAAGCGGTTCATGCACGAACCGAGTATCCGCGTTCCGCTCCTCGTGAAGCTGCCGAAGGTGATACAACGGCACTACCGTCCGATCGGTACGAAGCTCGACCCGATGGTGCTGAACGTGGACATCGCGCCGACGGTGCTGGACCTCGCCGGCGTCGCGCCGCCGAAGGCGATGCACGGGCGGAGCGTGTTGCCGTTCGCGCAGCTCACCCCGGCCGGACCGCTGCCGCCGCACATGGTCCCGCGCGAGGCGTGGTACTACGAGTATTTCGAGTTCCCGGACGTGTCGCACAACGTGAACAAGCACCGCGGCATCCGGACGCCGAAATGGAAATTCATTCACTACTACGAGCCGCCGTTCAAGTTCCGCGAGGAGTTTGAACTGTACGACCATGGCATGTGACCGCGAGGAGCGATGTGAACCTCGCGAACCGGCCCGCGTTCCAGGCCACTGTGAAGGAACTGCAAGCGAAATTGGAATCGCTGCGCAAAGAGATCGGGTCCAAGGACGAGAAATAGCAGATTCTCCAGAATGCGAGCGCCCAATGGCCGACGACCCGACGATTCAGAGTCCACCGCGGACAACGCTGACCGAGGTGCAGAGCGAATTACCGCATATCCCGGAAGCCGACTTGCTCCCGGTGTTGTCGGGATACACCGTGTCGCACGAGATCGCGCGCGGCGGAATGGGCATCGTGTTCGCCGCGCACGATCTGGCCTTCGCGCGTGACGTGGCGATCAAAGTCATGCACGCGGGGCTGGACGCGAGCCGGTTCGTGATCGAATCGCGCGTCACGGCCCGGCTCGCGCACCCCGGCGTTCCGCCCGTACACGCCCTCGGCACACTGTCGGACGGGCGCCCCTATCTCGTCATGAAGCTCATCCACGGGCGCACGCTCACCGAGGAATTGCGGCACACGGACCTCCCGCGACTCCCGGCGTCGTTCGAGCAAATCTGCCAGACGGTGGGTTTCGCGCACTCCCAGGGGATCATTCACCGCGACTTGAAGCCGTCGAACATCATGGTCGGGGCGTTCGGTGAAGTGCAGGTCATGGATTGGGGGCTGGCGAAGGAGTTGCGGGACGCGGACCAAGACACCGTGCCCGACGTTCCCACGCTTCGCACCTCAAATTTCCTGGAAACAATTGCCGGGCAGGTGAAGGGCACGCCGGCGTTCATGGCGCCGGAGCAAGCACGCGGGGAAGCGGTCGATGCGCGGGCCGATGTGTTCGCGCTCGGTGGTATTTTGGCCGTCATGCTGACGGGGAACCCACCGTTCATCGGTAACACCGTCCTCGACACCGTGCTGAAGGCAGCTCAAGCGCAACTGAGTGACTGCTTCGCACAACTCGATGCGAGCGGGGCCGATGCGGAGTTGATCTCGGTCGCGCGCCGGTGCCTAGCGCCTGATCCGAGTGACCGGTACCCGGACGGCGCGGCCGTGGCCGCGGCCGTGAGTGCGTACCGGGCGGGCGTCGAGGAGCGCCTGAGTCGCGCCCAACGCGATCGCGCCGCGGCCGAAGCACGGACGGCCGAAGCGGTGAACACCCGGCGCGAAGCCGAGGCGCGACTGGTCGAACAGCGGAAGCGCCGGCGCGTGCAGTTGGTGCTGGCGTTCGCGGTGCTGCTGATGGCGGTTGGCGGCGGCGCGGTCGCGTGGTGGCAGGACCGGCAGGCGGCCGAACGGAAACTCACGGCCCAGCGCGAAGAGGCCGAGCGACTCGCGGACAGCGAGCACCTGGAGGCGGACCGCCGTGCGGTCGAGGCGCGGCTCGTGGGCGAGCGCGATGCCGAAGCTCGCAATAAGAGCGCACAGGCACAGCAAGGCGTCGAGGCCAGTCTGCGACTCGCGGCGGATCTCCGGGGGCAGTACAAGTTCGGCCAGGCGCGTGCCGCACTCTCGCAAGCTGAGAATTTGGCTCGGGGAGGGGCGCCGGAACGACTCGCGGAAGTCGAGCAGGCGCGAGCCGATTTGTCGTTCGTCACCGAGCTAGACGAGGTGCGATTCCGCAAGTGGGTGTTCGTGATCGCGAACGGGAGGGGCGAGTTCAGCACTCAGAGTGCGCCGCCCGGCTATCGAAAGGCGTTCGCGGGTCGCGGATTGGATGTGATGACCCTCGACTCCGTCGAAGCGGCGCGGCGGGTGGCGGCATCGAGTGTGCGGATTGAAACCGTGGCCGCGTTGGACGACTGGGCGCTGTACGAACCGGACGCGAAAGTTCGGGAGCGACTGCTGGAAATCGCTCGGCGCGCTGATCCCGGGCCGTGGACCGACCGGTTCCGCGATCCCGCCGTTCGCACGAACAAAGCCGCCGTCGCGAAACTCGCCGCGGAAGCAGATTCGGCAGCGGTTTCGTCCACCGCGCTCGGTGGTTTGGCCGAATTGATGGAGCGGAACGGCTTGAACCCCGTTCCGATGCTGTCGGCCGCACGCGGACGGTACCCGGCCGATTTCCAGTTGGCGTTCGTGTTGGCTTTGTGGCAGAAGGGCGGTCGGCAAATCGGCCCTTACGAGGCTGCTCGCGCGCTCCGACCCGAACACCTCACTACCTGGAATAACCTGGGATTTGCGCTGTACACACAGAGCGATTTCGATGGAGCTATCGCGGCTCTTCGAGGGGCGATCCGCATCGATCCGGCGTACCCGTCTCCGCACAACAACCTGGGTGTTGCACTGTATGCCAAGGGCGACTGGACGGGGGCCGCGGCTGCGTGGGGCGAACTCGTTCGACTCAGCCCGCTCGACGCGAAAGCACACGACAACTTGGGTTTGGTCCGGCACCAGATGGGTGATCTGAAAGGCGCCGAAGCCTCGTACCGCGAAGCGATACGGCTCGATCCGAAACTCGCTGCGGCGTACAGCAATTTGGGAGCGGTTTACCTCAACCGCGACGATCTCCCGGAAGCGATCCGCTGGGCACGCACCGCGACTCAAATTGATCCGACGTACCCCAACGCCTTTGCTCTGTTGGGCCACCTGCTGTTCAAGTCCGGCGACATCCCCGGCGCACGAGCTGCATTGACAGAAGCGGCTCGACTCAACCCACCGCGTTACTCGTCGCTCCTCGCGAGGTTGCCTCCGCTTACGATTGCTCCGCCGCCGCGAGAAGTCCGGCGGTAGGACGTGTGCGTCAATCGTTCCCGCTATTGAGCCTGCCATTTCGCCGCGTGCCCGGCTCGCGGTCCCTGCCACTCTGACACCGCGGGGCATTTCTCTCCGCCAATGCGCTTTGGCAAAGTCTTGCTCCGTAGCATGTTGCGTTGCTCGGCGCTCGTGGCACAAACATTGCATGTGACCGCGAAAACGATATTCCCTTTCGTTTCCCAACGGGCGGATAGACCGATGGCAGCCAAGCAACTTTCCTACGCCGATGATGCCCGGCAGAAACTCCTCGCCGGGGCCAGCAAGCTCGCTCGTGCTGTTCGCTCCACGCTCGGGCCGCGCGGCCGTAACGCCGTTCTCGACAAGGGGTGGGGCGCGCCGACCGTCACCAAGGACGGCGTGTCCGTCGCCGAAGACATTGAGCTGAAAGACCCGTTCGAGAACATGGGCGCTCAGCTCGTCAAGGAAGCGGCGAGCAAGACCTCCGACGTGGCCGGCGACGGCACCACTACCGCGACCGTTCTCGCCGAGTTCATCTTCCGCGAGGGGCTGAAGAGCGTCGCCGGCGGGCACGACCCGATGGCGCTCGTGCGCGGCATCCAGAAGAGCGTCGATAAGGTCGTCGAAGAGCTCCACAACATCGCCGAGACGATCGACCCGAAGGACAACAAGAGCATCACCGAGGTCGCCAGCATCGCGGCCAACAACGACAAGGAAATCGGCAAGAAGCTCGCCGAAGCGATGAAGCTGGTCGGCGCCGCCAACGGCGTCATCACGATCGAAGAAGGCAAGACCGCCGAAACCTCGATCAACGTCGTCCAGGGGATGCAGTTCGACCGCGGATACCTCTCGCCGCACTTCGTCACCAACCCCGAAACGGTGACGTGCGAGTTCGATAACCCGTACATCCTCATCTACGAAGAGAAGATCAGCAGCCTCAAGACGATCCTCCCGCTGCTCGAATGGGCGCACAAGGAAAAGGCCCAACTGCTCATCATCGCCGAAGACATCGAAGGCGACGCGCTCGCGGGCCTCGTGCTGAACAAGCTCAAGGGCGTCGTTCAGGTGTGCGCGGTGAAGGCGCCGGGCTACGGCGACCGCCGCAAGGCCATGCTCGAAGACATCGCCATCCTCACCGGTGGTAAGGCGATCTTCAAGGATCTCGCGATCCAGCTCGACGCCGTCACGCAGACCGCGAAGGGGCCGGTGCCGACGGTCGTCCACGACAAGGGGACGCTGGGCCGCGCCAAGAAGGTGAAGATCGACGCCGAGAACACGACCGTCACCGAGGGCAAGGGCGACAAGACCGCGGTCGAGGGCCGCGCCGAGTCGATCCGCCGGGAAATCGACAAGACCGAGAGCGAGTACGACCGCGAGAAGCTGCAAGAGCGCCTGGCGAAGCTCGCCGGCGGCGTAGCGCAACTCAAGGTCGGCGGTGCGACTGAAACCGCGATGAAGGAGCGCAAGGCGCTGTACGAAGACAGCCTCCACGCGACCCGCGCGGCCATCGCCGAAGGCATCGTGCCCGGCGGCGGCGTGGCCCTTCTCAACGCCCGCAAAGCGATCGAGAAGAGCAAGCTCGCGGGCGACGAGGGCGAAGGCGCCCGCGTGCTGTTCCGGGCGCTCGAAATGCCCTGCCGCATGATCGCGGAGAACGCCGGTGCGGACGGCACCGTGGTCGTGTCCAAGATCCTCAAGGGCGAGAGCAAGAACTTCGGGTACAACGCGGACAGCGGCGAATACACCGACCTCCGCAAGGTCGGCGTCATCGACCCGGTCAAAGTCACCCGCAGTGCGCTCCAGCACGAGGCGAGTGTCGCGTGCCTCCTCCTCACCACCGAGTGCATGATCGCCGACATCCCCGAGCCGAAGAAGGCCGGCGGCGACCACCACGACCACGATCACGGCGGCGGGATGGGTGGCATGGGAGGAATGGGTGGCATGGGTGGCATGGGTGGCATGCCGGGGATGATGTAGTAGGCAACATTCGTTCGCCCCGGGACGCTCTCCCGGGGCGACGTGTCACCCGATCGGGTGAATACAAAATCAGTCCGAAGAACTGCGACTCCTCGGGGCGACGCCCCGGGTTCCGACAAGATTCAACCGGAGCACAGAAATGGCCAAAGCAGAAAAGCAACTGACCCTGAAGCCGCTCGACGACCGCGTGGTGCTGGAACCGACCGAGGCGGAAGAAAAGTCGGCCGGCGGCATCCTGCTGCCCGACACCGCCAAGCAGAAGCCGCAACAGGGCAAGGTGGTCGCGGTCGGCCCGGGCAAGCTCTCGGACAAGGGCGCCCGCACCGCGCTGGCCGTGAAGGTCGGCGACGTCGTGCTGTTCGGCAAGTACAGCGGGTCCGACGTCGAAGTGAACGGCAAGGAATACAAGATCGTCCGCGAGTCCGAGATCCTCGGCAAGCTCAACAAGTAATTCAAAACCCGTTTCACCGCGGAGGGCGCAGGGAACGCCGAGATCGAGAACGAGGTTCCGCACTCTCACGTTTTCTCTCCGCGCCCTCTGCGTTCTCTGCGGTGAACAACTTCCTGGAGACACAATGGCGAAGCAACTGCTGTACACCGACGACGCGCGGAAGAAGCTCCTGGCCGGCGCCGAGAAGCTGGCCCGCGCGGTCGGCTCGACGCTCGGGCCGACCGGCCGCAACGTCATCATCGACAAGTCGTTCGGCGGCCCGACCGTCACCAAGGACGGCGTGACCGTCTCGAAGGAGATCGACCTCGCCGACCCGTTCGAGAACATGGGCGCCAAGCTCGTGAACGCGGTCGCCCAGAAGACGAGCGACGGGGCCGGCGACGGCACCACCACCGCGACCGTCCTGGCGCTCGCGATCTACCAGGAAGGGCTGCGGAACATCACCGCCGGCGCCAACCCGATGGCCGTGAAGCGCGGCATCGACAAGGCCGTGGCCGCCGCGGTCAAGCACCTCGAAGACAACCTGACGCGCAAGCTCTCCAAGAAGGAAGAGATGCAGCAGGTGGCCGCGATCTCGGCCAACAACGACCCGAAGATCGGCTCGCTGATGGCCGAGGCGTTCGAGAAGGTCGGGCGCGACGGGGTCATCACGGTCGAAGAGGGCAAGACCTCCGAAACCGTGCTGGAGTTCGTCGAGGGGATGCAGTTCGACAAGGGCTACATCTCGCCGTACTTCGTGGTGAACACGCCGGAACTGAAGTGGGAGCACGAGAACGTCTCCGTGCTGCTGTTCGAGAAGAAGCTCTCGAACGTGCGCGAGATGCTGCCGCTGCTCGACGCGGTCGCGAAGGCCGGCCGCCCGCTGCTCATCATCGCCGAAGACGTCGAGAGCGAAGCGCTCGCGGTCCTCGTGGTGAACCGGCTGCGCCAGTTGCTCGAAGTGTGCGCGGTGAAGGCGCCCGGCTTCGGCGACCGCCGCAAGGCCATGATGGAAGACATCGCGGTCCTCACGGGCGGCACGTTCGTCAGCGAAGACCTCGGGATCAAGCTCGACAGCCTCGAAGAGGTCAGCCCCGCTGAGCAACAGCGCGGCGCCCGCCCGCAACCGCGCGTGTTCGCGCTGCTCGGGCACGCGACGCAGGTGTCGGTCGACAAGGAAAACTGCACCATCATCGTGGACCCGGACGAGGCCCGCGAAGAGGCGATCAAGGCCCGCGCCCAGACGATCCGCACCCAGATGAACCAGACCGAGAGCGAGTACGACAAGGAGAAGTTCTCCGAGCGCCTCGCGAAGCTCCTCGGCGGTGTGGCGATCGTCAAGGTCGGCGCTTCGACCGAAGCCGAAATGAAGCAGACCAAGGGCCGCATCGAGGACGCGCTGCACGCGACCCGCGCCGCGGTGTCCGAAGGCATCGTCCCGGGCGGCGGCGTGGCCCTGCTCCGGTGCGTCCCGGTGGTCGAGGCCGCGGGCGAGAAGCTCAAGGGCGACGAGCGCATCGGGGCCGAGATCGTGGCCCGCGCGCTGGAGAAGCCGATCCGCACCATCGCCGAGAACGGCGGCGTGGACGGCGCGGTGGTGGCCGACGAGGTGACCACCCGCGGCGAGAAGGACCAGAACATCGGGTACGACGCCAACACCGGCAAGTACGTCGACATGTTCAAGGCCGGCGTGCTCGACCCGCTCCGCGTCACCCGCAGCGCGCTGACCAACGCCGCCAGCATCGCCGCCCTCATGCTGACGACCGAGGTCATGGTCACCCGCATCGACGAGGACGACAAGAAGTCCAAAGTCGCCGGGGCGATCGCCTGATCGTATGGGTAAAGTCAAGGGCACAGGGCGGAAGCCCTGTGCTTGTCTGTGTACCCATTACCGTGTGCCGCCTATGATGGGTATTGTGTCGTTCAATTACCCCCAGTTCACCGCCCAATTCCTATGGCCGAGAAGCGCGACTACTACGAGGTGCTGGGCGTGATCCGCACGTCCACCGAGGTGGAGATCACCAAGGCGTACCGGCAACTCGCGAAGAAGTACCACCCGGACCGCAACATTGGCGACGACGAAGCCAAAATCAGATACGCCGAGGTCGACGAGGCCTACGCGATACTGAACGACCCGAACAAGCGCGCCCGCTACGACCGGCACGGGCACGCGGGGGTGCAGGGCGGGGCCGGTGGGGGCGAGGGCGTCGACCTGGGCGACTTCCTGGGCGACTTCTTCGGTGGGCTGTTCGGTGGTGGCGGTGGCGGGCGCCGGCAGCGCGGCCCGCGCCGCGGGGAGAACATCGCCGCGGTTCTCGACTTGGATCTGCTCGAAGCCGCGACCGGCGTTAGCAAGACGTTCACCGTTCCGTCGGAACAGAACTGCCGCGACTGCGCCGGGGGCGGCGCGAAGCCCGGTACGCAGCCGGCCCAGTGCCGCCGGTGCCGCGGCCAGGGGTACGAGGTCGCGGACACGGGGTTCGGTATCGCGACGCGGATGCGGTGCCGCGGGTGCAACGGGCGCGGCGTGGTCATCACGGACCCGTGCCCGACGTGCCGCGGGGCCGGGCGCGTCGAGGTGCGCGAGCCGGTCACGGTGAACATCCCGGCGGGCGTGGACACCGGCATCCGGTTCACCTACCCCAACGGCGGGCACGCGGGCGAACCCGGCGCGCCGCGCGGGGATCTCGAACTCGTGATCCGCGTTCACGAGCACAAGAGCTTCGAGCGCGACGGGCACAACCTGATCTGCCAGTGCCCGATCACGTTCAGCAAGGCCGCGCTCGGCGGCCCGATCGAGATCACCACGCTCACGAATCAGAAGGTGACCATCGAGGTGCCGCGCGGGAGCCAGACGCACGCGACCGTCGTCCGCGTACCGGGGCACGGGATGCCCTGGCTCGACGACGCCCGGCGCAAGGGCGACCTGCTCGTGCAACTGGTGGTCGAGACGCCCACGAAACTGACCGCGGAGCAAGAGGAACTGTTCCGCAAACTCGCGGACCTAGAGGGCACCCTTGCCCCCGGCCCGCGGAAGGGAATTTTCGGTAAATTGAAGGATCTCGTGAGCGGTGACCACCCTCCAAAAGAAGAGAAGAAGTGAGACACCTGTAACTCGCAAGGTGGTCCGAATTTTGCACGCTCCCTCGTTGTGCTAACGAACACAATTTCACACAAACGAACGCGCTGACTCCGCCCCAGGGTTCCACGAATGGCCGACGAAACACCCCCCGATTCGATCCCTGTCGACAACCCTTCCGAACTCGCGGCGGTGCGCGCGAAACTGGAAGCGACCGAGCAGGAGCTGAGCAACTAC
Source organism: Gemmata massiliana (assembly GCA_000531095.1). GTDB lineage: Bacteria > Planctomycetota > Planctomycetia > Gemmatales > Gemmataceae > Gemmata > Gemmata massiliana. Next base: position 110,432 of record HG799470.1, read on the forward strand.
AGACTGAAACTCGCGGACTTCGACAACGCCCGCAAGCGGCTACTGCGCGACGTCGAGGTCGAGCGCAAGTACGCGGCGGAGTCGCTCGCCCGCGACCTGCTCGCGCCGCTCGACAACCTGGACCGCGCGCTCGACGCCGTGAAACGCGCCGGCGAAACCGGGCCGCTCGCCACGGGCGTGTCCGCGACCGCGGCGCAGTTCCTCGACGCCCTCAAGCGGCACGGCATCACGCGGATCGTGTGCGAACCGGGGGCAGATTTCGATACGAACTTGCACCAGGCGGTGATGCAGCAACCCGGAACCGAGTTCGCGGCCGGGCAGGTGGTGCAGGTGCTCCAGCACGGGTTCATGCTGCACGACCGCGTTTTGCGACCGGCGTCGGTGATCGTGGCCAGCGAAGCGTGATTTCGAGTTCCGGGTTCCCGCTCCAAGTTGGCGGAACCTGGGACCGTGGATCGGTACCCAACTTGAAACCCGCAACTCGGAACCCGAAACCGCAACATGCCGACATACGACTACCGCTGCAGTGCGTGTGGCCACACGTTCGACGAGCTTCAGAAGTTTTCGGACGCGCCGCTGACGAAGTGCCCGGCGTGCAAGAAGAACAAACTCGAGCGCCTGTTCGGGGGCGGCGGCGCGATCATCTTCAAGGGCGGCGGTTTCTACGAAACCGACTACCGTCGTGCGGGGGAGAAGAAGGACGACGGCGCCGGCGACAAGGGCGACAGCGGGGCGGGCAAGACCGAGACGAAGGAAGCGAAGGCCGAAACCCCGGCGCCCGCGGCCGAGAGCGCGCCGAAGACCGAAACCAAAAGTGAGAGCAAGAGCGGGGGCGCGAAGAAGAAGGGGAAGTGACGGAGCGGGTTGTCCGGGTTGTCGGGAGAATTCCCGAAGTCGGGAGAAGGCGGAACCGATGAATAAGGTGCAATGCTCGACCTGTGACGCGGTAATGCCGGGAAGTTGGCAGGAGTATCCGGACTATCCGTTCTGCTCCGCACGGTGTCGCAAGATCGATTTGGGGCGCTGGCTCGACGGAAAATATCGCGTGCCCGACCCAACGCCGCCGGACGACGCTTCTTCTAGCGCGCCCGACGACGCCGACTGACCCGCTCGTTGTTCCCACGGCCGATCCTCCGGCCGATTTACGATAGATAACGCTTGAAGGCCGTGCGTCGCGACGCGCGGCCTTCGGCGTTTTGTGGCGCGCCGGGAAAGATCGGCTATGCTGTTAGTGTGTCCTTGCTGTGGTGATGTAAGGTCTGGTCTTTGGTTTGGTGGCACGGGCCTCTGGCCTGTGTGAGTGCCTCCACAGGCCAGAGGCCCGTGCCACAAGCAAAGCGCAATGTGCCCTTGTATTGAATGTGGTCCGCTCGCTCCGCGAGCGGTTTCGGATCTCGGACGACGAGCCGCGACCGCAAGGGAATGGTGGCGCTTCCCGCTCCCTTGCGGTCGCGGCTCGTTTTAAAGGTTCCGGCGCTCACGAAAACGCGAGCGCCGCCTCTCCCACCCGAACGGATCACACTCGCACGGAAACACCGCTCGCGGAGCGAACGGTCCCCACGACCCGAGCGCGAACCCCGGTGCGCCGTGACGTTCCTCATCGACGGCTACAACCTGATGCACGCGGTCGGCCTCGTGAACCGCAAGACCCCGTGCGCGCAATTCGAGCGCGCGCGCACGCGGTTCCTCGACTGGCTCGCCGACGGTGTGAAGGGGCGTGCAGTCACGGTTCGCGTGGTGTTCGACGCCCAGGATGCACCGGCGCCCTCACTCGAAATGACCCACCGCAGGGTGCGAGTGCGGTTCGCGTACCAGCGCACTGCAGATGACGTGATCGAGGAACTCGTTGCGGTCGAGCAGAAACCGCACACGGTCACGGTCGTGTCGAACGACTCGCGCGTCCGCGAGGCCGCCCGGCGCGCGGATTGTGGCGTCGCGTCGTGTCAGGAGTTTACCGACTGGTTGATTAGTACCGTTCCCGAGTATTCGGGCGTTGTGGCACCTCCACAGGAGCCGGACAAGCCCGAACTTACCCCGGACGAACTGAACGAGTTTCTGGAAGCGTTCAGCAAACCGAAGCCGAAACCGTAAACGGTCCGGCGTTATACTGGCGGCGGGGGCGGTATTTCGATCCGATCGCGGAACGGTTTGTTCTCGCGGTAAAGCGCCAGTCGCGTTTCGTAGTCGGGCTTGCTCGCGTCTGGAACCAGTTCCACCGCCTTTTGTTGCCATTTCACTGCGTCCTCGAACCGGCCGAGTTCCGCGTAGGCCGCCGCGAGCGTGTCCACGTAGCCGGGCGCCTCGTGGTTGGTGAGTTCGCACGCCCGGAGCGCGTCGCGGAGGGCCGCGGAGCCGTCTCGCAGATCATCCTGCGGACAGGTCGCGCGCACCCAGGCAACGTGGTTGAGTGTAGCCGCGTCGTTCGGGTCGATTTCGGCCGCTTTCAGGTGGTCCGCGAGCGCCGGTGCGAAATCACCGAGCTGGTACCGGAGCGACGCGCGAAGGTTGTACGCGGAGTCCGATTGCGGGTTCCGCTCGATCACGGCCGATGCGTCGGAGAGCGCGGCGTGAAGATCGCCCCCGCGCCGGTTCGCGAGCGCGCGGCCGAAGTACGCCCGCGCGCTATCCGGACGCAGCGCGATCGCCTGGGTAAAGTCTTCGATCGCCCGCGCGGTGTCACGCAGTTCGTGGAAAGCGTACCCGCGCTGTACGAACGGGGCCGGGTCGTCGGGCGTGAGTCGGATCACTTCCGTGAAGTCTTCGATCGCGGGCTGCGTGTTCCGGAGCCGCAGGTGCGACAGACCACGATTGAACCACGGCGCGGCGTCGGCAGGATCGATCGTGATGGCCTTGGTGAAGTCCGAGATCGCTTTGACGTGGTCTTCGAGTTCCGCGTAGGAGACGCCGCGCAGGTTCAATGCGTCCGAGTGCTTCGGGTCGATCTTCAGCACCCAGGTGAAGTCGGAGACCGCTTTCGCGTGCTCGTCGCGCTCGGCGTAAACGCGCGCCCGCTGCCAGAACGCTTCCGTGCTCATCGGCTGGAGCCGCAGGGCCGTGCTCAGGTCACTGAGTGCCTCGTCTGTCCGGCCGAGCGCGTCGAGCGACATCGCGCGGTAGAGGTAGGCCCGCCCGTGGCGCGGGTTGATCCGGAGTGCGGTGCCGTAATCGACGACGGCTTCTTCATGCTGGTTGAGCGCCGAGTACGCATTCCCGCGGTTGAAGAACACGCGGAACGTGTTGGGGGCTAACTTCGCCGCCACTTCGTAATCCACAAAGGCCGCGTCGTAGTTCTTCTGCCGGCTGTACACGGCCGCGCGGCCGTTCACAGCGTCCGGGTCGTCCGGGTCGAGTTCGATGGCCCGTGTGTAGTCGGCGAGCGCGGAATCGAGGTCGCCGCTATCGACGTGGGCGGTGGCGCGGTTGTGGTACGCTTCGGCATAGTCCGGCCGCAGTTCGATGGCTTGAGTGAAGTCGGCGACCGCGTCGTCGTGTTTCCCGGCGGCGGCGAGCGCGTTCCCGCGGTGGAAGTACAGTTCGGCGTCGGCCGGCTCGAGATCGACGGCTCCGGAGAACGCCTCGACCGCTTTCCCGTACTCGCCGCGCCGCGTGTACGTGTGCCCGCGGCGGACGAGGATCAGAATTTCGGAAGGGGTGTCGCTTGCCATACGAGCATTATACCGGCGCAAGCACTTGTGATTGGAAGCCGGTTGCCGCGCTCGCGGATTTGCGAGTTCGGTCACTCGGCCGGTTTCTCACTCTCTTTCTTCCATTCTTGCAGCTTGCGGTACATCGTGCGCTCGCTGATTTTGAGCATTTTGGCCGCCTCTTCCCGGTTCCCACCGGTCAGCTCCAGCGCCTTTTCCATGTAGAAGCGCTCGACCTCGTCGAGCGGGCGCCCGATCAGGTGGTCCGGACCGCTTGACACGGTTGTGCCGCCCGCGCCGGGCGGTTTCACACCCGCGTCGTCCGGGAAGTCGTCGGGCGTGAGTTCACCGTCGAGATCGAGGACCATCATGCTGTCGAGCAGGTTCCGCAACTCGCGCACGTTCCCGGGCCAGTCATAGCCCTCGAAGGCTTTCCACACACCGGGCGACACCTTCGGCACCGGCTTGTTGTCGCGCCTGGCGAAGTCCTTCAGGAAGTGCGAAACCAGTTGCGGGACATCTTCGCGGTGCTCTCGCAGCGGGGGAAGTTTGATTGTGCCGACCTTCAGCCGGAAGTAGAGATCCTGCCGGAACCGTCCCGCGTCCACTTCTTTCTGGAGGTCTTTGTTCGTGGCCGCGATGATGCGCACGTCCACTTTGATCGGGTCATTGGCTCCGATACGCACGATTTCGCCGTTCTCCAGCGCGCGGAGCAGTTTCGCCTGGAGCGCGAGCGGCATGTCGCCGATTTCGTCGAGGAACAGCGTCCCCCCGTGCGCGTGCTCGAACCGGCCCTTGCGCGCGCCCTTGGACCCGGTGTACGCGCCGTCCTCGTGGCCGAACATCTCGTCGTCGAGGAGGTTCTCGTTGAGCGCGGCGCAGTTCATCGCGGTGAACGGCTTGGCCTTGCGCGGGCTGTTGGTGTGGAGCGAGCGGGCGACCAGTTCTTTGCCGGTTCCGTTCTCGCCCAAAATGACAACGGACGCGGACGAGGGCGCATATGCCCTCAGCGCCTTCAGCACCTTCTGCATATTAGGGCTGTTACCGACCACGCCCTCGAAGCCGAACTTCTCGTCGATCTGCCGGCGCAGGTCGCGCAGCGTGCCCACGCGCTTGGCGGAGTTCTCGACCACCGCACGCAGTTCCGCCAGGTTCAGTGGCTTGCGCAGGTAGTGGGCCGCCCCGCGCTTCATGGCCTCGACCGCGGTTTCGATCTCCGCGAACCCGGTGATAACGTACACGTCCACGTCCGGGCGCAGTTGCTTGCACCGCTCCACGACCTCCAGACCGTGCAGGTCGGCCATCTTCAGGTCGGTGAGCACCACGTCGAACGGCGTCTGCTCCAGCTTCGCGACGCCGGCCTTTCCCCCGGTCGCGATGGTGCAGGCGTGCCCGCGGCGCTCCAGGCTCTCGGCCACCGTTTCGGCGTGCGTCTTGTCGTCGTCGATCACGAGGATCTGGAGCGGTTCGGCCGGGGCGGACATAAAAGCGGTTCCTTCGCAAAACGAGTGCGGTTCCGTTAGTTTAGCGGTGCCCCGGGGCGAGGCACCGATTAACATGTTTCCTACCTGCCTCGAAAGGAGCCACTCTCCAATGACCCGTGTTCGCATTTCTGTTATCGCACTCACTTTTGCTGCCGTTGTGAGTGCCGCACTCGTCGGTAACTCCGCGCCCGCAACGACCGGTAGCCGGATGACCGCGTCCGCGACAGCGTTCCTCGGGTCGCTGTCGCCGGAACTGAAGAAGAAGGCCAGTTTCGATTTCACCGACCCGCACCGCGCCGCGTGGTTCTTCACCCCGCGCCAGGACGGGGAGAAGAAGTTCACGCGCAAGGGCGCGCGCCTCGAAGAGATGACCGCGGAGCAGAAAACGGCCGCGATGGAATTGCTGAAGTCCGGCCTCTCCGCGAAGGGGTACGAGCAGGCCACCACGATCATCGGGCTGGAGAACCTGTTGCTTGAACTCGAAGGGCCGAAGAGCGCGATGACGCGCAACCCCTCGTGGTACTTCGTGAGCGTGTTCGGGGAGCCGTCGAGCACCGGGAAGTGGGGCTGGCGGTTCGAGGGGCACCACCTGTCGGTGAACTACACGCTCGATAAGGGCGAGGTGGTGGCCGGCGCGCCGATCCTGTTCGCATCGAACCCGGCCGAAGTGAAGGACGGGGCGAAGAAGGGGCTGCGCCCGCTGCCGGAGATCGAGGATCACGTCCGCGCGCTCATCAAATCACTCACCGAGGAGCAGGACAAGATCGCGAAACAACCGAAAGCGTTCCCGGAAATCAAGGAGGGGCAGGCCAAGGCGGACGTGGGCGCCCCGGTCGGCATCACCGCGGACAAGCTCACCGCGGACCAGAAGGCGACGCTCGTGAAGCTGCTGCAAGCCTACGCCGGGCGCATGCCGGACGAACTCGCCGACACCGAAATGAAGAAGGTGAAGGCGACGCCTGATACGAAGCTGTTCTTCGCCTACAGCGGCAGCCCGAAGCCGGGCGAGGGGTACACGTACCGCGTGCAGGCGCCGGATTTCGTCGTCGAGTTCCTGAACGTGCAGGCCGACAGCGCGAAGAATCAGGCGAACCACATCCACAGTGCGTGGCGCCGGCTCCCGATCGACTTCGGCCTGAGCGAGTAACGCGATCGGTTGATTGAAGTGAAATGCGCCGGGCGGCACTCTTGAGAGTGCCGCCCGGCGCGTTTCCTGGGACCGCAGACGTCCCGTCTGTCGCGTGCACCGTGAATACAGTAATTTCAGGCTGCTATGAGGTAGGGACGCCTTTACGGGGTGACCCCGACAGTTGCTAACGGACGAGGACCAATTGATGCTGCGCGGATCGCTGCTCCCGCTCCTGGCTCTGGTTTCGATCATCGCCCCCTCAAGTGCGTTCGCCGCCGACCCGCCGCTCAAGGGCGCGGTGATCGTGGTCGACCCGGGGCACGGGGGCCAGGGGTACTCGAAGAGTTACACCGGCGGAACTCGGGGCGTGCACTCAAAGATGACCGAGGGCGAATTAAATCTCAAAGTCGGGCTCGAACTCGCGAAGATCATCCAGGATCAAGGGGCAACGGTCCACCTGACCCGCGTGGGCGACCACCGGCTCAGTCCGGAGGGGTCGAGCAACTCCGACGAACTCCACGCCCGGATCGACTTCTTCGAGCACCACGAGTGCCACTTCTTCCTGTCCGTTCACCACAACGCGGGCGCCGCGGGCGCGACCGGTCACACGGCCCTGTACAAGCACAACGCGACCGACGACACCTTGTATGAAGCGATCGCCCGAGAGGTGAACGAGGCCCTCGACGGAGCGGTCCCGGGACCGAAACGGGCGCTCATCAAGGGCAGCTACCACATCCTTCGGGAGACGCCGATACCCGGCACCATCGCTGAGTCCGGGTTCATGACCAACCGGGACTTCGACGACCTCTCGACCCGGCCCGAGTACCCGAAGAAGGAAGCCGCGGCGATCGCGAAGGGGGCGGTAAAGTATTGGACCACCCACCAAGCCGCACTGGTCGCGCTCCGGGAGAAGCTCGCGAAGGACCGAGCGGCAAAGCCCCGCGACCCGAAGACCTACACCGCGATCGCCCTGAACCCGGCTCACAAGGAGCGAATGAAAGCTCTCCTCGACACCGTCGCCCCGGGCGGGAAGTACGAAGCGGCGAAAGCGGGCGAATACGTCGAAGCGTTCCGCAAAGTGATAGCCACTGATCCGAAAGCGCTGTTCACTGTGAAGGCGGAAAGCACCGGGGAGCGGATCAAGTTGACCGGGGAAGCCGACCAGAAGCTCCACAATCAGTTGATCGACATGCTGGTGGCGATGAAGCTGTACGGGATCGTGAACGAGGTACGGGTGCCGAAGGCGAAGTGACGCGAATCGTCGGGCGCCCGGCTCTATGGGAACCGGGCGCGTGTCACGGACTTCGATGATCTCTTCGACGCGCTACTCCTTGCCCAAAACCAGATCGACGACCCAACAGCCCCGGGCGTGCTCACCGGGCTGCCGGCAGTGGTTCAGCACATCGTCGTTGTCACAGCCGGCATCCTGAAGCGCGTCGGCTAGGATCGGCATCCGGTCGAAAGCACGGTCTTGGTAAATGCCTTCGGCGAGCGCGCGAACGGTGGACGTGAGCCAAGAAGAGTTAACGGTGATGGAGCGGAAGGGATTACCAAAGATGTGACGCACTAGGGCCGCACGAATTGAGTCATCTCGACTGTACCGCCCATCCTTTGTTGTGAGCATTTGGGCGTAACAGCGAGCGTAAATTGCGGCGGTGTGTGTCGCTTCGACCGAAAAGACTGTAGCCTGAGCAGCAGCTGCGACGAGACGGGAGGGTGGAATCGGAGGGGCAACGCGCTCCCTTTCAGGAATCCCTTTAACAAGCCCAAAAGCCATTCGACGCTCGTCCTCGGAAGCCAATCCATCAGCAAATCTCTCTGCAACTTCCACTGTTTTTTCGCTTTGTTCATCGGAGTGGTATTGCCACATCTCACGGCAACACGCACAAGCAAAAAGGCGCAACTTTCTATTGTATTTCTTCCGAGCTAGGTGCCCGAGCAACTTGCCGGCATCTGTCGTAGTCAACCACTCCGCTTCTGTCATGGCATCAGCGCTCCCACAGTTTGCGGTCCAGCGCCCGAAAGCCGATCGCTTCGGCGACGTGATCCTGCGTGATGCGCTCGCTCCCGGCGAGGTCGGCGATGGTGCGTGCGACGCGCAAGATGCGGTCGTGGGCGCGCGCGGAGAGCCCCAGCGCCTCCATCGCTTCCTTCAACGTGGTTTGACCGTCCGCGTCGAGCACGCAGAAGGTACGAATCTGCTTCGAGGTCATGCGCCCGTTCAATCCGCCGGCCTTACTGCCAAACCGCTGGGCCTGGATCGCACGCGCCGCGAACACCTGCTCGCGCATCGCCGCGCTCCCGGTGCCGTCGCCGGGCTTCGAGAGGTCTTCAAAGGGAACGGGCGGCACTTCGATATGGAGGTCGATCCGATCCAATAGAGGGCCGGAGACGCGCCCCATGTACTTCTCGACAGCGATTGGGGCACATTTACACGGTTTCTTGGGGTCACCCAAAAAACCACAAGGGCACGGGTTCATCGCGGCGCAGAGCACGAAGTCGGCCGGGAACGTAGTCGAGTGTGCGGCGCGACTGATCGTCACGCGGCCCTCTTCGAGCGGCTGGCGCAGCGCTTCGAGGCTCCGGCGGTTGAACTCCGGCAGTTCGTCGAGGAACAGCACGCCGTGGTGCGCGAGCGAGATCTCGCCCGGCTGCGGAACGCCCCCGCCGCCGACCATCCCCGCGTCGCTGATCGTGTGGTGCGGGCTGCGAAACGGCCGCGTGCAGAGCAGCGCTTCGCCCGGTTGGAGCTTCCCCACCGCGGAGTACACCCGCGTCGTCTCCAGGCTCTCGTTCGGCGTGAGCGGCGGCAAAATCGTGGGCAGCCGGCGCGCGAGCATCGTCTTTCCGCTGCCAGGAGACCCAAGCATCAGGACGTTATGCCCACCGCTAGCGGCAACGGTCAGCGCACGCTTCGCAAATTCCTGCCCCTTCACGTCCGCGAAGTCGATCGCGTACTTGTTGAGGTTCGCTTCGATGTCGTCGGTTGGGGGCGAAACCGGGTCGATCGGCGCCAACCCCGTCACGATGCCCACAGCCTCCGCGAGCGAACCGACGCCGTACACCTCCACCTCGCGCACGACGGACGCTTCTCGCGCGTTCGCCGACGGCACAATCAGCTTGCTGATCCCGCGGGCACGTGCCTCCATTGCCACCGACAGCGCGCCAACAATCGGGCGCACGGTCCCGTCGAGCGCGAGTTCCCCGACGATGGCGAACGTTTCGATCCGGTCGGCGACGATTTGCCCCAACGAAGTGATCAGACCGAGCGCGATAGGGAGATCAAACGCCCCTGCATCCTTCCGCAAGTCCGCGGGGGCCAGCTTTCGTGAGTGAAGTTTTGCGGGGGCACTTCGGACCCGACGTGATCGCACCACTGGAAGCCCGCCGCCAGGACGCCCGGATCACCAGCAGCAAGCTACTCCCCAAGATGCTGGAACTCAAGGCTTTAGGGAAGAACTATCGAGCGATCGGGGCAGAACTGGGGGTTACGAAAAGGGTCGTGGAGCACGTGTTCGCCCGGCACGCACGAAAACAGAAACCCAATTTGCCTGTTTAACCTTAAAAACGCCCTAAAACGTCGCATGAAGACAATTGGAACCAGGCTTAACGCCCCCAACTGTCCTCAAATTCAGCCATCGCATGAATCGCAATAATTAATTCGGTTCAATCTTGAATTCTCGCGCCAAAGGCGATAGTAAGTGGAAATAGCACCGTTTTTTACTGGCGCCTTTGCGCGTAGACTCAACTTGAGATGTGACCTCAAGGAGATCTACGCATGCCCGCTCGTAAAAAGCTCCCCTCTTCTCCACTAACCACTTCTACCCCTCCCGACCGCACGCTCGCAATTGTCGCTATCGTTGCGATTGTCGCTGTGGTTGGAATTGTGGGCGAGAAGTTGTTTTACGGCAAAGTGACCCCTCGGACTGTTGAGGTTCTTTCGCAGCAGGCGGACCCGTCGACGGGAACGAAAGAGCAGAAAAAGTAGCACCACGGGCGAACGCTCGGGTATTCTTTAGGCCGCCCACAACCTAAAGGTTCTCCCCATGCTCGCCCTTGCGTTCCTCACCCTTTCTGTCCCGCCCCCGATCTCGCTCGACACGATCTCGGTCGAGCGTGCCCGAATGTTGAGTGGGAGGGTGGTCACCGCCACCCTGTTCGTGGCCAAGCCCATCGACCAGTCACCGGGCCGCACCATCGTCGGAGCGTTCGACCTCCCCGACGAGATAGAGCGTGTCGCCCACCTCATCGGTTACCACTACAATCTTGAAGGAACCCGCGTGACCGTGACCGGCAAGCTCCGGGTGATCGATCACCCAGGGGCCTTCATCGAGGGAGCATCGGTGCCCGCGTGGACGGAGATAAGAGTGGAAGAAGAGGGTTAGGTATCCACTCGTGACGTTTGCCGCAAGTTAAACTCCAATTGGAACTTGCGACGAGGGCCGACATTTCGATCCTACTCAGGCAGCGGGAATCGGGCCGAGCCTGAAAATAATTCCAAAATTACAAGAATTCCAGGCTACATCACCCGAATAATGGAGGGAGTCGGATACGCGATTCAGCATGAGAGTGCCCAAAAGCGAACAGTGGTTCATTTTGGACCTGCTCACGGGTAAACCCGCGAGTTGTATCACTTTCGTGTCTGAGGTTCGCAATGGCTATCAAAATGATCAGTCGATTCGTTCGGGTGGGCATGAGTTTCACCCTGCGGACGGTGATCCGGTTGCCGTTTATCGCGGTAACAATCGATGTGCTCTACGTGTCCGACTGAGGTGGCAACACCGCCCCACCCCGAAATCGGGGTGGGGAGTCACCTGCATGTGGTAGCGACCTGCGGCAACTAAATCACATCCGGCCTGCCATATTCGCAAATCATCCGTTCGATTCTTGAACTGACCTTTCTAACGATGGCATCCCGCCTTATTATCGGGTTAAATTTAAAGCCGAGGGTTGGATGCAAAAGCCCGGTAAAGTACGCACACCTCGAAGTTATGACAGCCTCGTAAAAAGGCTGCAATTTGATTGCGACCTCTTAAAGGAGTACGCAATTAAGACTTTCGCGGGCGGTGAGCCACGACATGGGGAGATCGCCGGAAAGCTGCGAGTTCTCATCTCCAGAGAGGGCCGAAACACTCCACTTCTTATTAGCCTTATGGAATTGTTTGAATTTAATCCCAAGCTTCCGATACCGCTATCGAATGGCAGCGCGGTGTTGATGACTCTCCCTGAGTTCCTCGGTCAGACAATATTCACGATGGTCACCGCCGAGAAGAAGGGCCTCTTCCAATATTGGTGTGCCAGTTTCACCCCGGGCTGTACCCCCGTGAAATCAGGTGCGAGTGAAACACACATTAATTATGCGCAGTTTGCAACCTACTTGGCCCAACAGGATGGAGCCGCGCACGTTGACTGGGAACTGAGCGGGGACCTGGAGTTTCTTCTTTCGGGGCGCCCGCCAATACCAGAGGATGCAACGCCCCGACAGAGGGAACTATTCTCCAGCATCGGATCGGTGAGGATCGCCGGAATGCAGCACCATGAGATCTACTTGCGTACTATGACCGGCGTTGTTCTACATGCATCCGAGTTATTTCTGAGGTGGATCACCCCGTCGGCGATCTGCGCGAAAGAGGAAGAGCGGAGGCAAAAACAAGCCTCTGACGACACGTAGAGGCTTCTGCTCAGGCGGTACGTTCATTAACGGCTAACGGGTTTTACCATTTCCCTTTTGGGCACTCTTCTGTGCCCAAGGGGAGCTTACTCTCCAGTGGGCATCCGCACGCCGAACAAGCGTCGAGCGCCCGCTCCGGGCACACCGCGCACTCATTCTGCCGGGTCTCCAACACTTCCAGCGACACGACCGGGCGCCCCGCCGCGACGTGCTTCGCCATCGCCTTCCCGTAATTCATCGCCTTTCTCCACAGGCTCGGGAGCTCCTTCACGTCCTCCGCGCAACGCGAAAGCACCACCAGCCCGTAGTTGTTCCCGTCCCGCCGCTTGATGACCCATTCCGGGTGATCCTTGCAGAACTTCCGCAGCGCGTGGAGCACGCCCGGCCGCCCGTCCGCGTCCCCGGACTCTCCGTAAATCTCCGTGCAGTGCACCACGATGTACTTCCCGACCTTCCCGTGGTTCGCCTCGAGGATCGGGTAGAGCGCGTCCGCGGTGTGCTCGGTGTCGACGAACAGCAGGTCCGTCGGCTCGATCTGTGCCGCGTTCGGCTCGGCGACCGTGCCTGTGAACCGAGTCCCCAGAAACTCCCCCATCTTCTTCCATTGGGGTTTCGACCTGCGGCAGACGGAAGTGAACCGCCCCGTATCGGGGAGGCCCGCAGCGATCGCGATGTCGGCCGGTTTCATCCACGCCGACAGCTCGGTGGCGCTCTCGCAGTTCGCGGCCAGATCCTTGAGCGTCCCGACGTGCTCGTGGAAGTCCGACGGTTGCGAGGCCGCCACTGAGTACCACTTTTCCAGGGTGTCGTGCTTGTTGGTCTCGCACGCCCCGCACCCGCTGTTCGCCACTGGTTGTACCTCCTGGATAGTTCCCGGCCACCACCGGGCGGCGTCGCCCCAGTGCGGGTGCTTCAGACTGAACCCGACCGGGTGGTAGCACACTTCGCCGTGAGACGTGAGCCTTCCCGAGTTGTGGTTCACGTGAACGCTCGGCATCAGGCCCACCGGCTGCAGCCGCACCCACCGCGACCGGTCCCCGCCGTGGTCCGGCTCCAGGACCACCTCCCCACCCGTCTTGGATGCGTCCTCCGCGCGGGCCAGGTTGTCCCGGAACGTGTCCCACCGCAGGGTGAGTTGGTGCAGGGGCTCATGCCGTTCCTTCACGGCCTGCCAACCGGTCTGATTCAATCCGAGATAATCGAGATTGCTGATGACCGGCGCGCCCGGGTGCGCAGCGAGGGCGTCCCCGACGCGGTTGAAATAATCCGGCGGGTAAAGCACGTCGTGCTCGCAGAACGCGACCGCGTCGTACTCCTCGCCGTTCCGCGTGGCCTCACGCACCGCCTGCTTGATCTGAGCCAGGATGGTGTCGTAACCCCTTCGCCTTTCGCCCTCGTACCGGGTGTTGATGACGGGCGGCCCCATTCCCGGGAGGATGCCGAAGTTGCCGGTATCCCAGGAGCACGCCGCGACCTGGACACTGTGCCCGCGGGTCTGCTGCGACGCGGCGACGACGGTGGACAGGGAGTGCATGGTCAGATTGAGTGGGGCGTGGTTGTCCGAGTACCACACGGCCAGGATGCGCTGGCGCTTCGGTTCGGGCCTTGCCCCGCCGAACGGTTGGGCCTCCGCTTGCGACAGGAGCTGCTGCCACGTGCCCTGCGGCAGGCGCCGGCCGAAGTGCTCGAAGATGTCCGGCTCCGCGGCGATTCCCAGCTCCCGGTGCCCGACCAGCAAGTTATTCGTGTGGTCCTCGAGGCTGAGCGGGTACGGGGTCGCGGTCGGCCCGCTGGTGTCCCGGAACTTGTGACGCCAGCGCAGAGCGGGCAAACACAGGGCCTTCCCGCCGCGCTGCCGGACGGCCTCGTGCGTGTACCCCTCCTCGCCCCCGAAACCCCGGAACAGCGGGTTGAAGCCGGGCCACGCCGCCCGTCGCATCAACCACAGCCCGAGTCCCATCATCGGGATCTCCTTGGCGGTGGCCCCGACCAGGAGGCCCGGGTCACTGTCCCACATCCCCCACAGGCCCGCAGGGGTCGTCTGCCGCCAGTGAGTGCTGACGCTATGCCCGTCGTCGTACACCAGCGGCCCCTGGATGATGTCCCGGCTGTCCGGGTACATCCGGGCGAAGTCGAGGGCCGCCTGCACCGCTCCGCTTTCAAGGATGACGTGGCTGTCGATGCACATTACCCAGGGCGTCTCGGCGAACCGGAAGACCGCGTCCCGGGGTTTGCTCGTGCCGGTCAGGTCGGGGCGGTGGTAGTAGCTCCCGCCGACGGCCCGGGTGATGGCCTCGGTCCGGCGGCACCGCTCCGGAGAGTTGTCCACCACGACGTACCGCACTTTGGGATGGTTGGCGTGCAAGGCCGTAAGGGTGAACCAGACGTCCTCTGGTTCCTTGTGCGTGGCCATCCCGATCGTTAACAGCTCTTGCGACATGCGTCCCCCGGGTGTGAGCACTTCATCTTTGACCCGGGGGCGGGTGATTGGGCGAATCAGCGGTATCAGATGCAGTCGGTGACCACGGAGGACGGCGGGGTGCACGGTCCGGCCGGCGGGTTGCACACGCACCCGTCGAAGCACCCGCTTGAGCCCTGGACCCACGCGCCGTCGACGCAGTTGTAGGTGCACCCGCCGCACGGCCCCGGCGGTGCCGTGGTCGTCGTGCTCGTCGTCGTGGTGGTGGTCGTGGTCGTGGTCGTCGTGGGCGCCGGTGTGGTGGTGCTCGTGGTGGTTGTTGTCGTCGTGGTGGTCGGGGGCGGCGGCGGTGTCGTCGTTGTGGTGGTGGTAGTCGTGGTGGTCGGGGGCGGTGCCGTGGTGGTCGTGCCGGTGCAGGAGTAAGTCACGGACTTCCCGGCCGTGCTCCCGTTGCACGGGAGGCCGCCCGCACCCGGGCACGTGCCGGTGGTGCCGCTGCACTCGCCGCACGCGACGCCGCCGCACGCATACGGGCCGGTCACGGTGCCGCCACCCAGGTCCTGTGCCGGCACCTGGCCCGGACCCGTCCCAATGGGGGGCGGACCGGTCAAAAGGTTGTAACACGCGCGGTACGTGCCGGGCGGGACCGCGAAGCCCAGGGCCGGCGTGAAGCACGCGGGCCGACCGGGGCCGCACGTCACCGACAGGCAGTAGTAAATCGGCCCCGGGTCCGGCGGCGACGTGTCCGGGGGCGGCGGGCACGCGCACCCCGCCCCCACGCACGGCGACGTGAGCGACCAGGCCGTCCCGTTGCACGAGTAGGTGCAGGACGCGCACCCCGGGGGCGCCGTCGTCGTGGTCGTCGTGCTCGTGGTCGTCGTCGTGGTCGTCGGGAGCGCCCCGCACGGGGCCTCCGCCTGGGCGCACGCGGACGACGGGGCGCCCGCCGGGGCCGAGCAGTCGCACCCGTCACAGTACCGCAGGATCGTGTCCCAGGTCGAGCCGTCGGTGCTCCCCCACAGGCACGTCCCCGAGCACCCGGAGACCGGCCCGGCCGTGGTCGTCGTGGGCGTCCCGCACGGCGGCGAGCCCGTCGGCGCCCCGTGCACGTAGCACGGCGTCGAGGACTCTTGGGCGCAGACGGTGCCCGCAAAGGGGGGCGCGTCGCAGAAGCAGTTCACCGCGCCCCCGCCGCAACTGTCCGAGATCTTGTCCCAGTAGTTGTCGGGCGTGACCCACACCCAGCGGCACCCGCCGCCGCAGGACGGCCCCGGGGGAGGCGGGATGGGCACGCAGTCGGTTGTGGTCTCGTTGCACCCGGTCGTGCACGGCTCCGTCGGCAGGGCGCACGGGCAGCTCGCCGAGCACCCGCTCTCCTTGAGCAGCCAGCCGCGGGTGGGGTGGCAGTACCAGGTGCACCCGGCCGTGCACCCCGGGCCGGGCGCGGCGGTCGTCGTGGTGCACGTGCCCGGGGCTCCCGTCGTGGTGGCGCCGCCGCAGTTGGGCGGTGACTGGTCCGTGCCGAAGTGCCCGCAGCCCGTGGTGGTGCAGACCGATCCGCCCAGGGCCTCCGACGGGCAGAAGGTCGGGGCGAAGCAGGAGCACCCGGTCCCGCACGACGACGAGGTCTTGGACCAGGTCTTGGTGGTGAAGTTGAAGGTCCACTCGCACTCGCCCGAGCAGGGGGACGGGGTGGTGGTCGTCGTGGTCGTGGTCGGCCCCGAGGTGGTCGTCGTCGTGGTCGTGGTCGTGTAGTCGAAGACGTAGGACGGCTGCCCCCGGACCATCCCGCGCTCGTACAGTTCGACCAGGGTGCCGACCTGGACCTCCCGCTGGTTACGCTCGACGGCGGGGGTGATAAAGTCGTCGTCGGCGATGTAGTACCCCGAGCGCCCGGGGTTGGCGTCCACGTACAGCCCGGAGAGCTGGTCGAACGCCTGCTCCGACCAGCTGTACAGCCACTGGCCCGCGAAGTACCCGCTCGACGGCTGGGTCTTGCCCGTGATCTTCGCGGTGATGTTCTGCCGGTAGCTCATGGTTGGAGCACGAAGGAGTCAGGCTGGGGGTAAGAGGGGTCCGCGAACAACAGCGGGACCGGGAACGAGCGGTACACCGGCACCCACTTGTTGGCGTCCGACGGCGCGTCGGGGTCGAAGGAGGTCGCGTAGTAATACCGGCGCGTCGTGAGCCACGGGAGCAGGTTGTGGCCGGCAACGATCCAGTTCTTGTTGGGCGCCTTGGCGCCGCCGTACTCGGGCGTGTCGGTGCCGATTCGGGTCGTGAGCTTGAATTTCAACGTGAGGTTGCACAGGCGGAACTGGTCGACGCCGAGGCTCACCCCGAAAAGCTTGCCCCGGGTGACCTGCACGGGCGGGGTGTAGTCCTGCACGTCCGCCCCCAGATAGAGGAGCGTCCCGGCCGCGTACCCCTTCCACTCGGTCTGGTTGAGCATCCCGATGCAGCGGCGCAGGTAGCTGTCGGGGGAGATCCAGTACGAGTAGGGCACCTGGTACCAGTCGAACGTGACGATCGAGTCCGGCAGCAGCATGCGCGGCGCGTCCTGGAACGGCACACTCTGTGGCCGGCTGCCCGACTCCGTGCGGAAATTCATCTGCCCCTGCTGCGCCGAAGCGAAATCCCCCAGGAAGGTCTGCTTCGGGGTACCGAAATATCTCAGCCATTCTTCCGGGTAGATGAAGGATTTTTCTGAGCCGTCAGTGTCGAAGAACTTGTCTTGCTTCGTCGAGATGTAAGAGTCCGGCTTGATGTCGTAGTTGCGGTTCGAGTAGCTGACTTGTACCCAGTAGTTGCCGTATTTCGCATACTGCTTGATGGCCGGGACGAACGCATCGGCAGTGGCGTCCGTGAGCGTGTACTGCCGGTCCTCGCCGCCCGTGCCGCGGATGTCGTTGATCCCGTTCACGAACAGGTTCTCGAACAGCGGGTGCCTCTTGGGGAGCATCCGCTTGATGCCGCCGTAGGGAACCTCCCCGCCCGTGATCGATCCATAGTTCCTGGGCTTGAGGTTCACGCCGCCCAGGAGATCCGTGGGGATGTAATTCAATTGGGCCGCGGTCGGGGATTCCACGAGGTACGTGGCCCGGCCGCCGGACGACTCCATCGAGAAGCCGACGCTGCCCTGCTCGTCGTCGCCCCGCGTGTCCGCGAGGTACTTGATCCCCATCGCCATCACTTACCCTCAGAACGGGTTCAATGCGTTCAGCGCGTCGAGCGCGTTACCCGTGAGCCCCGCCGCCAGCCCGCCGACGACCCCGCCGGCCTGCCGGCCCGCGGCGAACCGGGCGCCCGTGGTGGCGGAGCGGTCCGTGACCCGGTCCAGCGCCCGCCCCGTGTCCCGCGCGGTCTGCGCCCCGGGCAGGCGACCGAGGAGATCCAGGCCCGCCTCCAGGATCGCGTTCTTGATCTTTTCCTGCCACTCGTTCGGCGAGGTCTTCGAGATGTTCTCGATGCCCGAGGCGATGTCCTTCAAGAATTCGGTGTCCGTCTTGTCCCGTGCCCCGCCCTCGCCCGCGGCGACCAGTGCGGCGGCCTGGAACTTCTTCGAGATCGACTCGATGCCCTCGATTGCCGGGTTCCGCGCGGCGGCCACGAGCCCGCCATCACGCCGCTCCTGCTCCTCGGCCAGCTTGCGGAAGTTCTCGCCCAACCTCCCCACGGTGTCGGTGAATCCCAGGATGGTGCCGAGCAGGGCGCCGAACAGCACCAGCTCGCGGATCACGACCTTGACCGCGTCACCGATGGCGCGGAAGAAGTCCTTGGCCCCGTCGATCGTGCCGAAGAAGCTCCCGAGGGTGCGGACGAGGACCGTGACCACATTTATCAGGTTGGTGATGGCCTCGTAGAACGTGCTGAAAGCGAAGGTCACCAGCTCCAGGACCGGGTGCAGCGCCTGGATGATGCTGACCAGCAGCCGGAATCCCGCGACGACCCGGTCCGCGATGGCGTTGGCGATCTCCTGCAGTAAGGGCTGGAGATCCCGCATCAGTGGCAGGATGATCCCGGAGATCTCCCTCACTGCACTCGTGGCGATCTGCAAGACTGGCACGAAGGCGCTGCCGATGGTGGCCGTGAGGTCAAGAATGGCTTGTTGAAACGCCTGGAACGTGCTCGGGCTGATGTCGGCGACCAGCGCCGAGATCACGCCGAGCATCTTCAGCATCTCACTGGAGACGCCGGTAATAGAGGTGACGGCCTGGTTGATCTTCTCCGCCCAGGAGCTGCCCTTCTCCTCCTTCTCGCCGGCCCCGCCGCCCGCTCCGGCGTCGGCCGCCGCGTACACGCCCTCGGTCAACTCATCGATGGAGGAGATGAGGGTGTCGATCGCCTCAATCAGTTCGGCAGTGCCTTGCATGTGTCACCTCACCGCTTTGGCGGCCGGGCGGGTCGGGGCCGCTGCGGGGCCGGGCGCTCGGGTTTGGTCGGGGCCGCCTGCCCCATCGCCGCCAGGATCTCGGCCCGCGCCCGCCGGTACTCGCTCTCGGGGATCAGGCCCGTCCCGGCGATCCGGTCCAGCGCGATCAGCTTGTTTTGCAGGGTCGGGGCCAGCTGCTTGGCGCGGGGTGCGGGCGGCTCGATGTTCCCGTGCTCGTCCCGCTTGTGCCCGTGGACCGCCGTGATCTGTGCGGGGGTCAGGCGCAGGCAGTAGTCCAGCGGGAAGCCCTGGGCCACGAGGGCCGCATATCGCGCGAGGATGGACCCCGGGGGCGGGAGCTCGTGCTCGTCCGGCTCCGCGCACCCGGGGCTCACCCCAAAGGGGCTTCGGGCTCCACAGCGGTGGCGGGCTTGTCCTTGCGGATCGGCTTCGGCTTCGATTCCTTGATGCCGAAGCTCTCGCGCAGGATGGTCGTGAGTAGAGCGTCGACCTGCGCGCCCTTCGCGTTCTTGAGCCTCACCAGTTCGGAGACGTCGCAGGCCGTGACCAACCGCAACAGGAGCATCATCCCCGGGGGTGTCTTCAGGTAGTCCTGCGAGGGCTTGGACTCGAAGCAGTATTCGCCCTGCTCCTTCCGGCCCACTACCTCCATGCATCGCTTCTCGAACGTGGACTCGCTGAGCCGGTCCTTGAGTGCGTCGAGGCTCTCCAGCGCGCTGTTGAAGCGGGCCGTCTCCCACTCCTTCAGGACCACCCCGTCGACCTGCCGGAAGTGGTACGTCTTACCATCGTGCTTGATCTGGTACTTGGTCGGCGCGAAGTTGCCCGCCACCGTCGACAGTTCACTCACGGCCCGCTCCTACTGTTAATGGGAGAACACCAACATGTTGGTGTTCTCCCTGTGTCTTGTGTGGGATTAGCCGATGCCGACCTGCACGCTGAACGGCCCCGTGGACTCTGCCGTGAACGATGCGTTGGGATTGGATTCCACGTCGTTGTCAAGGTCTTCCTGCCCGACGCGGGCATTGAGCGTGAAGGCCAGGCCCGCGTCCCAGCCGAGGGTGAATTGGTACACCACCCCGGACACGACGGGCATACCGGCATCGAACGGGCCGGACACGGTGACGGTGGCGCCCTTCACCCCGCGGCCGTTCTTCTTGAAACCCTGCGTGAGGAAGTTGGTCAGGTTCGGCAGCCCGCACTTGATCCCCAATTTCCACTTGCTGAATGCGTAGGGGGCGCCATTGACCGTGACGTAACCAGTGACCCCTGTGAGGTCCGCCATGTGATTCTCCCTGTACACGCAACCCCGGTAGCGGGGCGCCTACAAAGGAGATTTGCACCGGGGATTATCAGGCAGTCGTCGAGATGTAGATGATGACGGTGACCGTCGCCTCCGAACCAGCCACCAGTTCAAAGGACAGCAGGCGGCTCCCGGCGCTGAGCGCGTCGAAGCTCTCGTCCTGGATGGCCAGGTTAGAATTACCCGTGAGTCGGACGCCCTCGGTGAGTGAGGTGAAGAACCACTGGAACGGGGTGATGGCGCCGGGTTTCACCTCCACCGTCCCGTCGCTCGAGATCTGGATCGCCCCACCCAGCACCCGGGCGCCCGTGACGGACTCGCAGACGGTGTTCACGAAGGAATACAGGTCGATGTCGGCGGACGGGGCCGTGGTGGTGAGCGCGAACTGCTCCGAGTACACCTGGTCCCACTCGTCCGTGTCGACCGCGCCGCCGGCGGAGATGCTCCCGGATTGCTCCCGGTCGTCGAACCCGGTGACGGGGGCGGCGAGCGTGTAAGTCGCGGCGATCGTCAGCGAGGCGTCTTGCAGCGGCATGGCTTATCCCTTCGCCTCTTCGTTAGTCGTGTAACCCATGATCACGCCGGTCACGTCGTAGTTGCTGGCGACGGTGGCGGCGAACTTCGAGATAGCCCGTTGCCGGACCCGTGTATCAAACACCGCCGACACGCCGGGTAACTTCACCTGGTACAGCTCGTTGCGGATGGTGTTGACCAGGGCCATGTAGTCCTGGAGTCCTGCGCTGACCCGCGCGTTCTTGGCGATCACGAGAGCGACGGCGACCGGGTACACCCACCAGTTCCGCAGGCCGAAGGTGCGTTTGCGGATGTACGGCTCGTCCGCGGCCGGCGCTACGAGGACGAGGGGCACCCGGTCCCCCTCGAACAGCTCGAGCTCGTACCGGACGTCCACGGGCGGGATGCCCGGGATGGTCTCCAGGCGGGCCTTCACCGCTTCGAGGATGTGGTAATAGTTGTCGGCCACGACTAGCTCTTGGTCTTGGGCTGGTATGGTTCGTAGCGGAGGTCGTCGCGGCTCGCGCCGGTGACCAGGCACTCCTGCCCGATCGGGCTACAGTGGGACATGCAGAGGGCCGCGATCCGCCCCCGGTGCAGTCGCAGCTCCTGGTGTCCGTCCGGGGTGATGTCGTACACCAGGTACTGACCCGTGGTGATGTTGGCCCAGCTGATCTCGCCGGTGTACGCGCCTGTGTCGAGGTCGACGATCCCGCAATAGGTCATCACGCTGTCGGTGTCGTCGGCGTCGATGATGAAATCTCGCGTCACCTCCACCAGTCCCGTAATCATCACACCCTCCGCTTACACATCGCGTTGAACACGCCGTCGTTCATGGCGGCCGACACGTCGGTGACGGTCCAGCCCGTGCCCTCCACCGTCAGATAGTCCCCGATCCTCACCTGCACGAGCCCGGCCGCCGCCATGTCGTTCCTGTAGAGCTCGAAGACCTTGTCCACGGATTTGAGGCGCTCGGGGTTGATCTGTGCTTCCCGCTTCGTGAGGCGCCGCGGGCGGACCTTCTGGAGCGCATAGGACGTGTACTGGTCCGTGGCCTTGCCGTCGGTCGTGACCCGGGCGTGGTACGTGGCGGCGCCGAGCATCGGCATTATGCTGGTGACGCGACTTACGACGCCTTCCCTTGTGATCACGGCGGCCCCTTACGAAACGATGGAGTCCTGGATGGTCTTGATGGTGATGGTCTGCTCCGCGTCCTGCTCGGACACGAGCGCGATCTCCGCCACCACCGAGGCGTCGAAGGGATACGGGAGCCCGCTGGCCGCGATCCACTGCATCGGGACGGTGTCGCTCGGGGTGGGTTCTTCCGGGGTGGTGGAGTTCGGGTTCAGGATGAGGCGGTACGCGCCGGTGGAGCTCACGTAGATGCCCAACAGCCGGTCCGACGTCCAGTCGAGGTCGACGTCGACGGTGGCGTTGCCGGCCACGGTGACGGAGCGGTTGTCCTCGCCCTCGCCGCTTACGGTAACGGTGTTGGTGATCGGGTTGGCGCCGTTCTGACCGGCCCACCCCAGGATGAATGTCTGCTGGATCGCCATTGACGGGCTCCGCGGGGGAATGACTTGCGGAGTATCTTTGGCCGGAGCGGGAAGAGGCGCGCGGAATAGCAAGCTACCGACATTGACAGGTTCGGGCGTTAGCCTCACCATCACAATAGCAGCGAAGACCCGGCAACCTACACGGGAGTGTGACTGTGCGCCAATACGACGTTGCACAAGTGTGCCCGAACGGGCACCTCAGCAATTCCAGAGTCGCGACGGAACCACTGCACAATAAACCCTTCTGTCCGGACTGCGGTGAGCAGAACATAACGGCATGTAGCAAGTGCGGCCACTCTATCTGCGGCGAGCTCGTCGGCGGCATGGTCTTTACCTCAGAGTTCATCCCACCCGCATACTGCTATCACTGCGGCGGCGCGTTCCTCTGGACCGAGAAAAAGAAGCAGGCCGCCATCGACCTTTTTCTAGATGAGGTCCAGGATGAGGAGGATCGCAGGAGATTCGCCGAGAACGTTGAACACGTCACTCGAGACACTCCCCAGGCGCAGGTGGCCGCTAGCCGAATCAAGAAGGCCCTCGACAAACTAAAGAGTGGGGCTGGCGATATGATCCGCAAGCTCGTTGTCGATGTCGCGGCGAGCGCGATTAAAGGTCAGCTCTGACCCGTAAGCGACCCGGCCCGGCCCCACGACAGGAGGGCCGGGCCGGGATTGGCAGCGCCTGGAGCAGCGCCAACCCCTACCTACCACGCAAGCTCCTTATAACCAGCCAGGATCTCGAGAACCTCCGGGGGGAACACAGAACGATAACCACCAGACGTAGCCGTCGAAGCCAGGCTCCTCGAATAGTCCTCATAGGTCTCCGACTGGATCGGCACGCCAGTCTGGTTCATCTGCAGGACCGCCGCGATAGTCAGGTTCGCTGCCCACTGTACGTCCCACGGCAAGTCCCCCGCCATGTACACCACCTTCACGTTCCCAGTCGGGTACCGGTGATCCGCCGCCAAGTCCGGGCTCTGATTCAACCACAGCCGGGTCTTCGCGAAGGGCCACACTTGCGCGACCCGGTACAGGAGCCCACTCCCCGAGAGGGTGTCCCCGTCGTCGATGTCCAGCGCGAACTCACCCGGTTTCAGCTCGGACTGCGGCGGGAACGGCCCGTCCTCCGTCGTCTGCGGCTCCCGCCCCTGGTCCCAGAACGCCCCGTTGTCCACCCACACCCTGACAGACCCCCTGAGCACCGGCCGCTCCCGGAGGACCAGGCACGGCGTGCCGTCCCCCGAGAAGTAGTGCGTGTACTCGAACGTCCCGAAGGTCCGCCCGCAATACTTCTGGATACGTGTGGAGACCTGCGGAATGAGCTGGTTGATAACCCTGTCCCGGCTCGTGTCCTGGTCACTTATTTGCATGAATGTCTTGACGGCGCAGAGTGAGGTCAGCAGCGGCGTGGCCATGTCGTTCCCCTATGGAAACGGCCGGGACGAGCCCGGCCGGAAGTGACTCTCAAAGGGAGTCGGGTTAGTTGGCGGTGTACTCGGTCTGGCTCCCGGCCTCGAGGCCCGCCGGGGTCGCGTACACGTTGCCCTCGATCAGCGTGACGCCCGCGATGATGGTGCCGCTGGTGCTCGCAACGACCGCGCGCACGTAGGGCTTGTTGCGGAACCCCGTCTTGATGATGGCAGAATTCGCGTCCCCCGCCACCAGGGCGAACGTCAGGTTGTTCCCGCTCAGGTCCTTCAGCGCGGTGTACGTGACGTTGTCGCTGGATTCCTCAATGGTGATCGTGGACGAGCCCCCGCCCGCACCGACGTTGACCAAGAAGTTGGCCGGGATGCCCCCGCCCGTGCACTGCACGCCGGTCTTGTTCCCATTACTGAGCACTATCGGGGCGAGCACCGCCTTGAAAAAGGCTGCCGCGAGATCGTAGACGCCGAGCATGTTGAGTGTCCCCGTGGGGTGGTGATTATTGGGAAAGGGGCCGCGCTCTGCGGCCCGGTGGTTATCAGATCAGCGTGACGTACCCACTATTGCCGGGATCGTCGAACCGCATCGACTGCGGTGAGGGCGACGGGGCCTGCCCGCCGCCGGCCCTTCAGTTGTACTGCAGACCGCGGGCGACCGCGACGAGGCCCGGGTGCTTCGGTCCGCCGTTCCCGACGAGCTTGGCGCGGAGGATCGTCTGGTCGCGCTTGAAAGACTCGCCGGCCTCGGTGCTGGACACGACCTCGACGGCGCCGAGCAAGCCGACCCAGAAGTCGCTGATATCGAGGCCGATCAGGTCCGTCTGGAAAGCGTACTCGGTCGGGTTGTCGCCCACGAACTTCTGGATCTGGTTGGTCTTGTTGTAGGGCACCCCGATCAGCTGCGCCGGGAACCCGTCCTTCGCGGCGCGGGCGAAGTCGTACAGGAACCCGCCCTGGCCCGCACCGGCCGAGGTGGACCACCGCTGCTTGAGGATGTCCCAGAAGTAGTCCGGACGGCCGATCCACTGGGTCATCTCGCCGTTGTTCGACTCGACGGCCGAGGGGAAGTTCATCAGGTCCTGCGGGGCCGTGTTGAGCACCTGGTCGGCGCCAATCTCGATCAGGTTGATGCCCCAGTCCTTTACGCCGTTGGCCTGCTCGTCGGCCATCGTCAGGATGCCCCACGGCTGGTCGTCCCCGCCGTTCCCGCGGAGGAACCCCGCGTCCATCGACAGGGCCACGCTCGCCATGAGCGACGTGCGGAACATCGCATCGACTGACGGGCTACCGTATGCAATCAACTCGTTCGGGAAGTCGGCCAGGCAGAGCAATTTCTTCGGAAGGAAGGTCGTGGTCCCGGTCTTGGCCTGCGTCGGGTCCACCTGCTCGTTCTCATTCGCCCAGCTACCGAGCGGGTCCTTCAGCCAGCGCGGGAACCGCACGCCCGTCGGCGGCATCGCCGAGATGGAGGCGTTGCCGAACGCCAGCTTGTTCCGCAAGAGGTCGATCAGCTCGCCCTGCACCGGGGCGCCTACCACCGCGCCACCCGTGAAGGTGTCGATCCAGGACTGGGCCTTGGACCCGTAGCTGAAGCGCTTCCGAAGCCAGGCCGTCTCATCCGCGTCCGGGGCCTTTGCGCCGGCCAAGACCAGGTTCTTGATCTCCTGGTACTTGGGCTGGGACTGGATCTCGTCGGGCATCAGTTCCAGCCCGAGCGGCATCATGACCCCGCGCGGGTCGCGCTCGATCCACCGCTTCTCGTAGAGGGCGTCCAGCAGGTCGCTGACGTGCATCTCCAGTTTCGCGTTGTCCGGGCGGCAGTGCCCCATCGCGGTGGCGAGAGCCTTCTGGGCGCTGTACCCGCGGTCCCCCAGCTCGCCCGTGGTCACGTGCGGGCCGTCGGAGTTGAACACCTCGCGCACGGCCGGGCCGCGGCGGGGCAAGCTCTTGGTCTGCGTCGGGGCCGGGGTCGCGGCCCCGGACGCGGCGGGAGCAGCGGTCCGAGCCTTCGCGCGCTCCAGCAGGTTCTTCACAGTCGTCTTCATCGCTGCTCCTATTGGGATTCCGGTAATCGGTGACAGTTCGTGTGTTCGGGGTTACCGCCAGCGACGCGCGTGAGCGGCTGCCAGTCGTGCGTTGTGGGTGGCGCGGTTCCGCTCCCTCGCGTCCCCCGCCTCCTGCTCCTCGACCCAGGCGGCCAGCTCGACCTCGAACGCCTTCTGGTCCTCGGGGCTCAGGGCCTCGTAAGCCTTTTCGAGGCTGTCCGCGTCGTCGCCCTTGTCCTCGGTCTCCGGCTCCGGCTGGGCGATCATCCCGCCGAGTTCCTTGCCGTAGTATTTGCAGGCCACCCGCTGGTCCTTGGTCAGGTTCTCGGCCCCACTCATCTCCGTGAGGTGCTCCGCACACTCCTTGATGGTGCCGCCCATCGCCTTCGTCAGGCGCTTGATCTCCCCGGAGTAGGATTTGCTCCCGGACTTCAGGGACTTGTCCTTGTCCCGGGAGGTCAGACGGGAGGCGATGCCCGACGCCACGCCGGAGATCACGCCGCCCGCGGCGGCGGCCAGGAGCGCCGGGTTCTTCTGCTCGGTCTCGGGGGCGTCCTCCTCCTCGGCCGGCTCCTCTTCCTCGGCTTCCGTCTCCTCGTCGTCGCCCTTATCCTCGGCGGTCTCCCCGTCGGCGGGCGCGTCCTCTTCCGCCGGTTCTTCCTCGGGCTTGGCGGTCTCGGGGAGGGGTTCGAGGTCCGGGTACTCTGAGGCGTACAGGGCCTCGATCGAACCCAATCGCTCGTAGACCGTCTCGCACAGGTCCAGGAGTTCGGCGGAGACGTTCTCGTTCTCGAGCTGTGAGAGGTGCTCGTCGCAGTGGTCGATCCACGCGGTCAGGTGCTCGTGCGCCGCCCGCATCATCTCCGCGCCGAGCGGGAGTTTGGGGGAGGTGTCTTCCGCGGGGACTTCCTCCGCGGGCGCCTCCTCGACGGGGGCCGGAGTCTCCTGACGCGCCACTTCCGCCTTCTCGTCCGACGGTGCCGGGACGAGGGCGCCGCCGGTGCCGTTCGCTACGGCCGACTGGCTCTTGGCTTGTGCCATAGCTGCTTTCACCAGTGATTTGTGGGCCTTGATCGCGGCCATCGTGAATCCCCCTGCGACTACGGTAGTTTTGGGCGGGAGCTGGGCCTCGAGCGCCGCACGCAGCAGCGGGTGGATGGACTTGCCCTCGACCTTGTCCCTGGCGAGGAAGGCACGCACGCACTCGCCGTTCGCGGGCACACCGACCCACGACAGCTCCACGAGCTCGACCTCGTCGAGGAAGAAGCCTCCGGCCGTGTTCTTGCGCTTCTTGGTCGGCCGGTAGCCGATGGAGTTGGTGTTCAGCCCGCCCATCTCGACCAGGGCGAAGTATTGCTCCCCGAGCTGCGTGGGGAAGAAGTACGTGGTCTGCCAGGCGGCGTGGTCACCGATCTCGACCGTGTAGTTCCCCTGCGGGTCCACGCTCTTGCCGATCGGGTCGCCGAACCATTTGCCGTGGTCGAACAGGACCACCGGGTTCTTGCGGTGTGCGGTGGTGTCGATCCCCCGCACGTTGAGAACGTCCCCGACGCGGTCCAGCCCGTCCGTAGCGAAGATGCACCGGGCCGACATGCGCCCCGTGTCGATCGCGGGCTTCCCGATCGGGCCGTCGAGTGTGGTGTTGGTGGCGAGTTTGACATCCATACCGGGAGATTTGATTCCACCGGCGAGGGACTACGGACGTAGCAATCAGGTGTGGGTGGCGCGCATCATGGCTGTGGTTTGGTTGAGTTTGTATCACGAACAATAAGAGAGCTAGCCATGCTGATTCAGACGAAAGTGATTGTTGACGGGCACGGGGACGCGAAAGACCGGGTGAAGGAAGATCTGGGGTTGAGGCACTACGCCAACGTGCCGATACCAGGGTTCGAGTTCTCTCACGATGGGACGTCGTACCAAGTTAGTGCGATCGACTTCGGCAAGGAGCGGCCGACGGTTGTGTATCGAGGCAAGGGCGGCGCTACTAACGACGAACCGGCGCAGCCGCCAATCATTTACGTGAAGGAAATCCTTGTGGCCGCGCCGCGAAGCTGAATTCTACCGCCGCGCCCCGAACACCTTCCGGGGGGCGGCCGCCGGCTCGACCGCCTGGGCCTTCGCCGCGTACAATCCGGCCAGCACCGTCGCCGCCACCGGGGACGCCGCCACCGAGCGGGCGTACTCCACCAGCTCCGCCGCCGACGCGCCCGGCGCGACCTCCAGCAGGTCCCCCGCCACCTCCGCCCACTGCCGCATCACCTCAGCCAGTTCCGTCGGTTCCATCGTCATCTCCTTGAGAGTACCCAATTGACTAATTTCACCCGAGAACCTCCACCGTTAAGTTCGTGCAAGTGATTGTGTTCCCGCTGTTCGCGACGCTGAATGTCGCCGTCAGGTCCAGTGCGAGGCTGGCGGTAGTATCTATCGTGATTGTGGTAGTGTTCTTCGTGCTCCCCACAAACGTGATCGTCGCGGTGGAGCTGCTCCAGATACCCCGCTCGCCCTGAACGTACACCGTCCCGCTCGCACCTGCCGTCCGGCACGTGATCTCACCCCGGAACACCCAGATGGCACTCGTCTGGCTCGTGAACAGCGAGCCGGCGCCCGTATCCAGTAGCGTCGCGCTCCCCAGCTTTAATTTCTGCTGGAGCGTCCCCGGACTCGCGCCGATCGTGCTGTAGTAACCCCGAGCAGTGAAGCGAACCGTTTTGCCCGCCGCCAGAGCGTTTGCCGGCAGGGTGAGTGACCCCACACCCGTGTTCGCCAGCGTGGTTTCGGTAGTCGTGTTGCTCACCGTGCCGTCTGCCGTCTGCGCGAACAGCAGACTATACCCACCTCCCGAGATCGCGCCCCAGGACACGGATGACCCATCCGTGGTCAGGTACTTCCCGCCATTGCCGCTCTGGCTCGGTACCAGGGCGTTGATCGCACCGCTAGCGGTCGTCTGCCCGGTCCCGCCCTTATTGATGGCGATCGTCGTGGCCGACCACGTGCCCGCCGTGACCGTGCCGATGGTGGCGATGTCAGTTCCCACCAACTTGGACGCGGCAATGGAGCCGGCCAACATGGTGTTGGTTACCACACCCGCGCCGATCGTGGTGGCGAAGCTCCCCGTCCCGCTGCCGGTCACATCCCCGGTCAAGGTGATCGTCTGGTCCCCGGTGTTGCTGCCGGAGATAGACGAGGTGCCCGTGACAGCTAGCGCGGGTGAGCCGCTCCCGGAGAGGGTGACGCCGTTGATGCTCGTCGGAGTGATGGCGCCGAGGGTCAAGGTGATGGCCGGCGTGGTGGACGGGTTCGACACCGAACCGGATACCCCGTTGGCCGTCGTCACCGATACCGACGTGACCGAGCCCGTAGCGGCAGCCGCCCAGCTGGTGTTGCTCCCGTCCGTCTGAAGCACCTTACCCGACCGGCCGGTCTGGGCAGGCAGGAAGGCGTTGAGAGCTCCGTTGGCCGTCGTCTGTCCGGTGCCGCCGTTCGCGATCGGCAGCGTGCCCGTTACGTCCGTTACAAGAGACACGGAGTTCTGAAACGCGAGCGCCCCCAGGCCCGTGATTTTTAGCGAGGACAGGGACGTGATCCACGACGGGTTGGCATAACTCCCCGAGGTGCTCACCGCGTTCGTGACCTGCGCCGCCGTGTAGTCCCCGGACTGCGCGGTGACGACACCGGTGCGCCCGAATACAGAATCGACGGCACCACCGCCACCGCCACCGGTAACCCACTCCGTGTCGTAATCCGCGTTCGACGCCTTCGCCAGGTACTGCCCCGTGGTCCCGCCTACAGGAACACCCTCCCCGGGAACCCCCTGCGGCCCCTCCGGGCCTGCGGGACCGGGTGGCCCCTGAGTCCCCTGCGGACCCTGGGTGCCCGCGGTGATGACCTGTACACCTCCGGGCACCACTATAACCTCTGCCATGATGCCCTCCCTTAAGTGAGACCGAACGCGCCAGCGAGTAAGGTCGTGATGACGCCGTCCTCGCCGGGGCCGGACGTGAGCGTGAGCGTGTACGAGTAGCAGCCCGGGGAGATCCCCGCCGTCTGCGCGAACAGCGCGATGGTGCCGTCCGCCCCGCCGAGCGTGATGCCGCCGTCCGTCTCGGTGGACAGGACGAGGATCGTGGCGCCCTCTTGGTCGGCGACGATCATCTCCGCCGTGTAGCCGGTCAGGTCGACCGGCTCGGCGTCCTCCGGCGTGTCGCCACTCTTCCACGTGACTGTCTGGGCGAGGGTATTGCCGGCCGCCAGCGCGATGTTCCAGGTGCCCGGTAGCATCTCAGTTCCTCCCTGCGGGCAGGATCGTGCCCCGAGTCATAGAACGCTCGAAGGCGCTGAACAGCTTCCCCTCGTCGATCCCGTTCCCGCGCGGCCCCAGGGAGCCCCCACCCAGGTTGTTGCGGGGGCGGTTCTTCTCTGTCTCCTCGTCCCGGTCCTGCCCCTCTTCCTGCTGCGGCTGGTCGCCCTCGGGGGCGGGATTGCCGCGGATGAGGTCGTTCAGGCCCGGCGTGGTTTCCGGATCGACCTCGTACCCACGCTCCCGGAGGTACTGCCCCTTCGTGATGGCATTGGCCTCGACGTCCAGTTTCAGCCCCGCGAGCTTCTGGGCATCGTCGTCCATGCGGGGCAGCTCAAACTCGCAGAAATAATCCTCGCCCACGAACGGGTCGAAATAGCTCTTGTTGAAACCCTGGGCGAAAGACTCGAGGCGGGGCTCCAGCTTGGACCAGTACACCTGCTTGATGCTCGCGTAGAGCGTGGCGAAATTCAGGTCGCCACTCATCCCACACGCCGCGCGGTTGACCTGCTGACAGGCCAGAATGAAATCCGTCAGCTGGGTCCACCCCTCCTGCCACGCCATATCCTTCGGCGCGATGTCGCCCTGTTGGAACTTGGCGCCCGGCGGGAGGATGAGGGCCTTACCCGCGTTCCGGGAGCCCGAGTAGAGCTGATTGAACGTCTCCCGGACCCTCTTCATGTCGACCACGGAGGGGTTCTGCAGCTGCGGGTCCAGCTCGATCGCGATGCCCGCCTGGCACCCCTGCTCCTGGGCGCTGATCCTGGCCTGGTCGATCGCACGCACCGTGTCGACGGACTGGCTGATGGCCTGCAGGACCGAATAGGCCGTCTTGTCGAAGAGTGGGTGCGGGTCGTAGATCCGCATCATCTGGTCGGCCGGGATGTATGCCGACATGTTCCCGCCCGGGTACTGGCTCACGTAAGGTGTGACCTGGTACGCGCCGCCCTGCCACCACGGACACGAGGGTAGCCCCGACACCCAGGCCGAGGGGATCACGTACATCTCGCGGGGCTCACCGTACTCCGACAACTCGCCCGTCTCCGAGTCCTCCGGCGGGAGCCAGAGGTAGCACTCACCCGTCAGGTCGTACTGCTGCGATAGGCTGTACAGGATCAGGCGAAGCGTGTCGCTCGGGTTCGGGCGTTTGAACAGGTCATAGATCGCGTCGAAAGCGGGCAGGCGCTTCCTACCGTCCGGGTCCGCGGGGTTGTAGGAGTGCTGGTAGACGACCGGCTTCGCCCTGCTCAGCTGATTGGCCGCGAAGGAGATGGGCAGGTAGATGGCGCCCGCGTAGTTCTGCGCCATTGAGATCTTGTCATAGTTAATCAGGCTCGGCGTGCTGGACCGGCGCTGTGCCAGGAAGGCGTCGAGGGCACCGGCGTAGTAGTCGAATCCCGGGTTGGTGTAGCTGCTCCCGGCGTCCCCCGTGACCAGCTGGGCCGGGCGCGTGTCACCCTTCTGGCCCGAGCGGAACGATTTGTACTGTTTCACCGTAATTGCCCCGCTGCCCGCAGTTTCTCGGCCACCTGGCGCTCCACGGCGGCGCGCTCCGTCTCGGTAATTTCGCCCGGAACAGAGGGGTGGATGGAGGACTGGCCGAGGAGCCGGGAAGCGTGGCCGTGCGCGTGGCGTGCCTGCTCGATCGTGGGATAGTTGCCGACGTTCACCCGAGCTGCCCGGTTTCGCAGCGGGTGCTTGGGTGGCAAGGAAACGGAATACTGGTCGTACACGTCCGAATAGTGGATGCCGTCCTCGCTCTGGCCGGTCGGCTTCTGCCACTGCGGGCGCCCGCCGCCGATGTCGACGACGGCAACCTCTAGCGTGTGGACCGGCTGCTCTGCCGCGTACAGTGAGATCGCGAACGCATCCGCACAGTCGTCGTGGCACCCCTCCGGGGCCTTGTTCGTGGCGCTCTCGATGGATGCGAGTTCGTGAAACGTCTGCTCGTCGTGGATCGTGCAGCCGCCGCACCGGAGCGTCTCGGCGACCAGGTCCATCGCCTGAACCTTGGTCTTATCCGTTTTGTTGTAACCGATGTCCCGGTCCGGACCCCACAGTAAGGGGACGTCGGAGCACGAGTTCCGCAGGTAGCTGATGGTGGCATGGCCGTGGTTGTTGCGCTCGACGAGAACCCCGGCCGGCTTCCCATTACAGTGGTAGTAACGGGCAATCTGCGCCGAGTAGTCCCCCAGGATGGACGGCTCGATCTTGGAGGCGAGGACGCACACCTGCTCCTGACTGACCTTGTCCAGTACCTGCGCGACGGAGAGATCGGTGTTAGGGTTCGACTTTCCCCCTGCCGGGTCCACACCGATCACGTACTGCCGGCCCGGGACCGGGTCGCGGTAGATCCGGATGCCGGGCAGACCCGCGATAGGGCCGTCGGCGCGGAATGCTTCCTGTTGGTAGCAAGATTCCAGCCACTTGAGGGGTAGGCGCTTCGACTCCTGGCGCGGGGCCAGAGCCTCGGCAACGGTGGCTGGGTACTGCTCCCACATCCAGTCCGTCGAGGCAGCGTCGCGGGCCTCCCGCTCATACCACTCCGGCGTGCGCCCCGGGCGCGAGGACCACGGAAGGAACATCGCCCAGTAACTGTTGGTGCCGGCTTCCGCAGAGCGATAGATCTGCTTGAATCGGGACTCCGGCTTCGACTTGTCCGGCCGGGACAGTAAGACGAGACGCCCGCCCGCCGAGATCGTCGGCTTGATCCCCCCCAATAATGTGTCGAGATCCTCGATCAGGTCCGCCTCGTCAACGATCACCAGCGTCGCCGAGTAGCTGTCCCCCTGGCTGGACCGGGACGCGAACGAGATGAACCGGGAGCCGTTGCCGAGCTCCAGCATATCGGAATTATCGGTGACGATCCGCGGGCGCATCCACGGCGGCAGCTGGTACAGCACCATCCGGAGACGGCGGATGAGGTCCTTCGCGGTCTTCAGATCCTTCGACAGGAGCAGGACGGTCTGGTTGGACTTGAATAGTGCGAGCCACGTCGCATAGGCCAGCACGAGCGTGGTCATGCCCAGCTGACGGGCCTTCAAGAGGATGGCTTGCTTATTGGCGAGCAGGCCGGCGAGCACTTCCTGCTGGGCCTGCCACGGGTGGAATAGACGGTACCCGTCCTCCACGTCGGGTTTGATCTTGACGTAGTTCCATGTGAAATAGAGGCAGTTCCGGGCCGACTTGATGATCTCCGCTGCGGCCTCCTGTGGCGTCGCGACCATCACCCACCCCCGACCGACACCGCTTCGGTTAGGACGATCGGCGGCGGGGCCTCCTGGGGAGGTGCCCACGCATCCGCCTCCGCGAGCACCTTCGCCACGTCCACACCGGACAGGACGTTGGTAGCACCGGTCTGGTTGATGAGTACGGCGGGGACACGGTCGGCCGCCGTCAGCTTCGCACGCAGCTCCATATTCTTCCTGATCTGCTCCTCTACCTTCATCCGATTGGCGACGTCGATGATGGGGATCAGTGCGAGGGTGGCATAGAGGCGGCGCTCTGTCGTCTCGGCCTCCGACATGAGGAATTTGCGGTACTGGTCCTTGGCCGCGAGGACCTGCCGGTCTTGCTCCTCGATGCACAGTTTGAGGATCTGGCAGACGCGCTCGGGGGTGATGCCGACCTGGTCCGCGATCTGCTGCTGGGTGTAGTGCTGCTGACGCAGCTCCCATACCCTCTGCCTGCGCTGGGCCGCGAGTATCCCCTTCGCCGAGTTCCTTTTGTTGCCCATGATCGGATAAATCCGGGAAATCCTAAGTCGCACTCGTAGCTTTGATGCCCAGCAATTCCTTCACCTTCTGGACGATCTGCGGGATGCTGTCGGGGTCGGCGAGCGCGTACCGAATCTGTGCCAACCCGTGACTACCCCGGTAGATCATGCGCCGCAACTGTCTGCAGGTTATCACGCCGCCGTAGATGCCGCAGCTCAGCCGTTTGGCACGATTCAGCGCAACAACCCCATCTATCATCACGACATACGCCATGTTCTGGGTATGACTGTGGTAGATGATGATGCCGCACACGTCAGGCCACTCCTCCCCGAACTGGGCAGTACACCCCGCGCCCCGCAACTCCTCGGCAATGTGATCTAGGATCGGGTCAGGCATGTCAGCTCCCTTAGTCCTCTCCCCCGGCCAGTTTGAGCAGGGCCAACTTGGCCTCCTCGTCGCTCATCTCGTCGCCCTTGCCGGATTCCACCGCGCGGCGAAAGGATAGGGGAAGTTGCTCGTCGTGTACCCGGACCCGCCACCCCTCCCCAACCACCCACACGCCGTCCGACGTCCATTCCCACGATCGCGGCCCAACCACCCACAGACCGTCCTCGGAAATACTGACAGTGTGAACGTCGCCGGTGCCGTCCGCGAAACTGATCCCGTGGCCGGCCGGGGGCATCCCGAGCGGGGTGTAGCCGACCAGTAGGCACAGGTCCCAGATCCACTGCTGCTGTTCGGTCATGGTGTCCTCAGTGTGCGGATCATCTCTTCCAGCACGGCGATAATCCTGGGGATGCTGCCGGGGTCGGCGGAGGGAAAGTTAACCTGCTCCCCGCAGCAGAGCGAGAAATCCATACTGGGCCATAGCAATAGCCGCCCGATTTCATGCTCGCCAAAAGAGAGCATCAGGTACTGGGCCGCGTCAGTCCACGCACCCAATTCGGTCGTGATGCCCTGCTCCCACAGCTGCTCTGCAACGCCCCGGAGGATGGCCCGGGGCCACTCCGGGATGTCGTTCCAGGAGGCGTTACGGGTGCCGATGCTGAGGGACACGCGGTCCTGTCCGCGCTGCGGTACTGTTGTCATTCCTGCCCTTCCTCGCTCTCTTTCAGGCCCGGGATCGCATCCTCAATGTGCTGGATAATCTTGGGGATGCGGTCCTCAATCTCGGGCGGAAAATCGGTCTGCTGGTCCTGGGTGGCGACCGAGATCGTACCGTTAGGCCACAGCACGAGTTCGGCGCGCAGCGCGTTGCCCCAGCACAGCCCGAGGGTGTGCAGCCCGCCGTGCCGCGCTGCGGCCAGCATCGTCATTACCCCCCGCCTCCACAGCGGCTCAGCGATACCCTGGAGTATCGCGCGGACCTCCGGCTGGAGATCGCACCAGGACGCGTTGGGTGTGCCACTGCTCTGCAGTACGCGGTTGTACTCGATGCCCTGTGCTACTTCTGACATATCTGGCCCTCTAGTGTTTCTTGCGGTGCCGGTGCCGGGGGCTGGTCATCGTATCGCCAGTCGCTCGCACTAGCGTCTGTCAATTGCTCGACGGGGACGCGGAGTAGCGCGTCAAGAGCCGCGATGGAGAGTTGCATCTGCATGTAGCTCGTCACTGCGCTTCCCCCTCTGGATTGATAGGGGGCTGGGAATTGCGGCGGTCTTCCTCGATCACGCGGCGACAATAATCGAGGAATACCTGCTCCGCGAGTGGTTTGATTTGTCGGCCGAGGATGCCGGCCGCCCGCTTGATGACGGCGGCGTCGGTGGCATCGTACTGCATGCGTATTGGGTAATCGTCCCGCGCCACCGCCACCCCCTGTATCAGGCAAATCACGCTGATACAGGTATCTTTGTCTTCAGGGCTCAGCGGCGAGTGATCGCCTCGTGCGCCTCATTCATGCGCGCGACGATCGCCTCAAATCGCTCCTGGGCCTCGTACATCGCATCTACCAACATGGTGCCCGGCTCCTCGGGCCAGCGGAACACCTTTGGCAATACGGTGCCAGTGACGCCGTTGGTCCTCACTCCCTTGACACAATCTCGCGCCTGCTGCTCGGCGTCCTCCAGGGTATCCGCGACGCCGCCGAAATAGACTGTGTCGTCCTTCATCTTGACACCGGTCCTATCGGCTATCACGCGGATATATGCGATCAGGTACTTGGTCATTGCGCACCCCCTTCCACCAACAGTTGTTGCAGGTGGTCGAGCATGGCGGGGTCATACCACGCCAGCCGATAAGAGATGCCGAATGGGAGCGTGCTGTCGAAGTCGACAGAGTAGTAAGTTGGCGTGACGATGATATCGCGGGTGCGCGGGCAGACACTGACCAGGTGCCGCGGCGTGCTGACCGAGTGGCCCGCGGGGAGGAGCAAAAGGGCCTGAATGATATCGCCTGGGGAATCGACGCGCGGACAGGTGGGTGGGGACGTGTTGACTTGTGTAGCCATGACCTTGCTCCAATCAGGGTTGTGGTAGCCGCCCGGCGGGATCTTCACTCCCGCCGGGTAGCGTTACCCACAACACATCGGAGGTTTAGTCGACGAACGAGATGGCACTCTCGCTCAGTACCTTGGATGTGCCTCCCGACTCGGTCAGGTACAGGAATACCACTCTCGCAGGCTGACCAGTCACTGGCTCCGTGACCTTCCATCCTTTCGGGTAGTATTTCCACCCGCTCCTACCCGGGCCGGAATCATTCACCGCGTCCGGCTTGCCCAGGATGTCGAGGATCTCCTGGGATGTCTTCCCCTTGAATTCCCGCCGGAACTCGTCCCGGGTCCACTCCCTCCCCTGGGCCTTCTCTTCGCTCCGCTTCGCCTCGGCGATCACAGCGGGCACCCGGGCTGACACACGGCCCACAGCGGCGCCGACCACAAGCCCGAGGACGAGGGAGGCCGCCGTGGTGCCGGCCAGCGCCAACCAGTAGCGGCCCGGGATAGTGCGGGACTCTTCAGGGATTTCCAGAACACGAGACTTAGGCATGACTGACCCCGCAACAGAGTATTGGACCGTAATACATTAGAATCTACGATCCAACACTCTGCAAGATCAGAGTCAGCGCGGGAGGTGCTTCCAACTGCGCCCCGACCAGATCTTGGATACGGTGGTCATGTACAGACCGTACTCCTGCGCTACCGACACGCGGGTCCGCCCCGACCAGCGCAGCGCGAGGATATCAACCACCTGCTCAGGTGATAGCTTCGCGCGCGGGTACACGTTCCCCCTCTTGTTAATCCACAATGCCAAATTCTGGGGATTGGTGACCCAGTGGATATTGGTCACAGCGTTGTTCGCGCGGTCCTCGTCCCGGTGGTCGATCTCGTGCTCGGCGCTCGGGCGCGGCTCGAGCCACACGGACGCGACCAGGGTGTGCACGGCGACCGGTTTCGCCAGTACGCACTCCCGGCGCCGACCACGGATCATCCGCATGTACCGGCGGCCCGGCGTGTACAGCGACACGCACCAGATCCGCGTCTGCTTATTCATGATCGATCGCAACTGCTGCGGCGCGCCGCGCTTGGTACTGTAGATGTGGCCGTCCTCGCCCGCCCAGTAATCCGGATAGTCCGTCAGCTCGCGGAGCCGGACGCCCAGGTGCGTGATCTCCCGGATAGTGTCGGTCTGTGTTGTGCGCATGGCTGGTCCTGTCGTGTGTGTGCGGCCCCGGGAATCATCACTTCCCGGGGCCGCTTCAAATCTCCTTCGTAAATTTGCCCCGCGCAAATGTGACTGACACTAACACGACAGGACCAGCCATGCCCACCCCGCCCCCGATGCCTAAACCCGGCCGACAAGTGCAGATTGATGATTTGGTCGAGGACGTGACTTACATTTTCACACTCAAGAATGTGTGGACTAGGTTGCCTTTCGCCGGGTTCGTCCGGCGCCGCGGCCAGCCACTGATCATCATGCTGGACCAGCGGCGCGGACAAGTGCTATCATTTCCCGCCGATCAGCTGGTCTCGATTCATGAGGTGGTCAAGTAGCGGGCCTTCCGCCTGCGCGAGAGCAGTACCAAGAATGGCGCCCCCGAGGCCAGTAGAACCACACCGGCCGGCGCGGGTGTGGAATAGGTGTAGATCACCGTCATTTCGATACTGGCGCTCCAGTCCGGCGAAATGTTCGCCCCAACGCTCCCTGGCGCCACAATCGTGTCGATCATAAATTCATTGGAGTTAACGAACTGGTAATCGCCCTTGCCGACGAAGCTCGCGGTGCTGGCTGCGGAATACGCGCCCTTGTACTGAGTGTTTAGATGATATTGAAGGGTCATAAGCGGCCCGAGGACGTCGTCGACGGGCGCTACCGGGGCTGCTCCCTGAAACAGGATGACATCACCCCCACCGCTAAGCCCATAAGTGCCCAAGTAAGAGCCGCTCAAGAGGTAGACGAAAACCGGCAGCAACTGATCCTCCTGATTCGTCAGGTACAGCGGGCCACCGGCCGCGGACACCTTGTACTCGATATCAACGGCGAGCAGTTTCCCGCCTCCGAAGGCGCTCGGATCGAACAGCGGGATGGTCCCGCCCGGAGAGTGGTCGTTCCCGCTAGCAACGAAGCTGGTCTGGTAGACCACGAACGCTCCTTTAGCCTGGGCGGCGTCCAGCAGGAGCAGCACGGGGAGCGCGAGGGCGAACAATCGCATCGGAACCTCCTAATTAGTGGTCCGACGATTTAACCCCGGGTTCAAGCGCGTTGCAAGGTGGTTCTTGCCGATTTTCTGCCCATACGCTGCATCAAATTAAAGAATTTAAGACAGATTGCCGGCGGTCGCGCCGCCGGTCAGCAATCAGTCTTCGTCGCCCAATATCCGCATCAGTTTACCGAGGGCCTCGTCGCATAGCCCCTCTCCGACCACCTCTGCGGCTCTTGTCCCTCCTGCGACCCCAGCCACTGCTGGCGCGCGGCGATCAGGCACGCCCACTGGCGCAACGTGAGCGGCGACTCGAAGTGGTGCAACCCGCCGTTCGCGTCGTACTCGTCGAGGTACCGGAAATACTGCATCCGGAGCGACCCCAGAAACGGGGACCGGTGATGATACTCCAGCAACCACAGGTACGCCGCCCGCTCCTCCGACGTGTGCGGACGCATCGGCACCAACTTTCGCGCCATGACTAACCCCCATATCGTAAGTGACTGCGTAAACACTCGCGCTCTTCCCAACCACCCCCGCCGATAGACACTTCAAGACCTCGTCCGTTGCGGGCTTCCCCTCGCGGGTCACAAATCGCCGCTTCCTATTTCCAAGGGTATCCCAACTCAATTCCTTCCCATGCAGTAACTTGTAGACGCGCATCAATTGCCTGTCAGTCATCTGTAGAGTTTGTGGATCGTTGCCGACCACTACCACCTCGTAGAGCACGTAACAGTAGAGGGCTTGCAGGAATAACTCTTCACCATGAGACAGAGCAGGCAGAGCACTAAACCGGTTTAGTGCTCTGCCTGCTCCTGGTTGTTGTTGGTAATAATCCACCGCCGCCTGCTCGTGGTCCTTGAAGCGGTAGACGGAGGAATCATTTTCAGCGAGTTTCTCGTAGAGCTTGCAGAGGGTACGCAGCAAGTCATCGGCGGCCTCCGGGTCGGTGCGTCCCTGCGCGGCCAGCCAAGCGAGGCCGGCTTTCTGAGCCTTCTCTTGCGTCACGCCGCGCCCGAGCAGCCAGCCGCACGCCTTGGCCGTCATCGTGTTCCGCGCGCCGGGAACGATCGGGAAGCGGCCAAGGAGAGTGGCCAGGAGCTCCGCGTCCTCGTCGCTGGTGATGGTGCCGTCGAGCGTAGCCAGGTACTCGGGCTTCTCCGGGCCGCACAGTTCATTAATCATCCATTGCGGTGCTGGAGTGATGTCGGCAACGGATTCGGGCTCGGTGATCCAGGAGTAAGGGTTGCCCTTGGAGTTGACACTGCCGGCGCCAACGACCAGGCCGCCTGAACCTTTCAGGTCGATCTTGTCCAGGTCCGTGAAGTGCTTGAGGGTGCCGGCGTCCAGGGTGCGCGGGATGCACCTTACTCCTGCTGGGAGCTTGAAGAAGAGGTGTTTGCCGCCGGAGCCGGTGATCACGGTGGCGGTCGGCGGGAGTTCGCGGCGCTCACGGAGCTTCGCGAGGGACTCGGCGCCGGTCTCGCCGTCCACATCGATGACCAGCAGGCCCTGGAGCGAGATGCCGATGTTGGCCTCGGGCCATTTCCCCCACCACTTGCGGATGGTGGTTTCGTCGACCGACGAGCGGGCCGTGAAGCGGTCAACCAGGGGGCGCTTGGATCGGGGCGCGAGGGGGAAGACCCGGAAGCCCTTACGGGCTAGTTGGAGTGCGTGGTCGAGCAGTGTTTCTGGCATGGCGATTCTGGTGTTTGAAACGTCAGGACCGACAGGAGGGTCGCCAAACCCTTTGTCCCTGTCGGTCCTGACAGCACCAGAATGCACGACTACAATGCGACTAACAATTCGACCTTGATTTGTTGTGGCGAGCACTTGGCGGTGCTTGACCCACATTCGGTGCTTGGTATCTTTGCCGCGAGTTGGCGCTCCCGGCACCGCCACAACACATCCGCGCCCTCCGAGAGAACCACGGTACACTCCAAACCTAATAACCATAGGGGAGGTGCACGCATCGTTGCACCTCCGACAGGCAAGCACGTGTGCACCTCGATTACGGGGCCACTTATGCGTCGCGCACGGTACGAGTTTGATCCAGCACTGAGGTACTACTGCTGGGCAGTCGCGCTTCGGCAGACGGAGTTGCCTGGGCATGGTGAACATGTCAGCGCCGTCAAGCTCACGCTGGCCACACCGTACCGCGAGGACGGCGCCAAACTTGTGGCCTGTGCTGGGCCGCTCGAGGCCGTCGTCTGGCTGTTCCCAGACTTTGAGAAGCCGGAGCTACTTGAATTGGTCGGGGCTGTTATCCGTGATGGTGAATACCGACTCCCGAAGTCAGCGGTACCGCTCTGGTGCCGGTTCGCCAAGCACATCGATCAGTCGCGGTATCAGGCACTCGATCGGTGCGAGCCCGTGCCGCCCGGTGAGTATGTTGTGGAACCACTCGTCGTCGCGCCCGCGGAGGCCCGCAGCGGGCTGGTGTTCGATCCCGTGTTACTGACCGTGACGCGGTCCGGGTTAACACCAGTCTCACTGGGCGCGAAGGGGTTCGCGATCCTGCGCGCGCTCGATCAACACTACCGCGACCTGGTGCCGGTCGACCGAGTTGTTGCAAATGTGCCTGGGTGGTCCCATCGCACCCGGCCTGGCACGATCGATCAGGCGTTTGGGGATTTGCGGCGAAAGATCGCGCCCCTGGGCCTAATCATTTCGGACCGTCGGGGCGAGGAGGGCTGGGCGCTGACCTGATTTCAGCTGATCGCGCGCGAATCGTCAGCTGATCGGAAAAAGGCGACAAATCCCCTGCCGGCAACTTCGCCGGTACCAATCAGGCACGGCCCGCGAGCGGGTGCGTGCCGCCCGCGTCCATACGGGCGTGGTTAATGCCCTCCCATCGGGAGGGCTGGGGGATGAACATGTCAGATCTCAAAGTGACAGCCGAGGAAGTCGAGCAGGCCACCGCCCACCTCGAAATCCCAAGTGACGACGATGGCGGTGACGACGGTGACCACACCTCTAGCGTCCTCTCCGGCCGAGGGCCAATCACCATCCGCCGACCCGACCGGCGGGACTGGATCATCGTCAACCGAGCCGCCGCAATCCGCGTCCGGCTGGCGGCGATCCCCGTCGACGGCCAGTTCGAGCCCGAATGGTACTACGTCCCACAAGGTGAGATACGTGACGCCCTGGCCAAGGAGCTTAAACTCTTCACCGTGGTACCCTATTATTCTACACTCAAAAAGCGATTCCACCTCTATCCCTTCGGTCTGGGCGGTGACTCGAGCTGGGCCGACAGCCTGCACGTGCTCTTCAATCAGGCTCCGGACTGGTACCCGCGTCATCAGGTGCGGATCGTAAGCAGCCGAGAGGACAGCCGTTACATCGTCCATTTCCGGGCAGCTACAGCCAAACCAGTGTTCCCGATCGAGTCCACTAACGCTCTGCTGGGCGAGGCCCTGGGGCCGGGGCGGATCATCGACAGCTGTGAGCACCCCCGCTACCAGAAGGTGGCCAACATCGGGGAGGTGCTCATCTGATGGGACATTCCCCTGTGATCTGCGATAGCGAATGGGGCTATCGCGGCGGTCGCATTGGGGCGGAAAGTGCTTGGGAGCCGGTCGTCCTGGTCGCTCGCGTCGGGGGTGTTAACCACCACTTCGCGGGCCGGGACGCCCGGCTCCGGGCATTTGTGAGCGCTCACCGTGACCGCGTGTGGGTCGCGCACGCCGCGACCGCCGAAATGAGGTACCTGACGCGGCTAGGGATCGAAATACCTCCGCGCTGGTGGTGCACACGGACGGGGTACCGAGCCGTCTCGAATCGCAGCGGCTACCGGGAGTCGTCGCTCATTGCGGCGCTCCGCGGCCTGGGCCTCGTGCATCTGATCCCGGCCCATAAAAACGAGATCCGCAACAAGATCCTGAACCTGGACATCACACCCGGGGACTGGCCGACGGTGATCGCGTACTGCACCAGCGACGTGATCGCGACCGAGGCGGTATGGACAAAGATCGTCGGGAAGATCGACCCGAAGAAGGTGACGTATTGGTGTGAGTACCTCAAGACCGTGGCTCGGATTGAGGCCAGGGGCATCCGCATCGACACCGACACCCTGGCCATGATCCTTCGATACCGCACCCACCTACAAGAGACCCAGCGAGAGCGAGCAAACGAGGCCGTCCGGGTGTATCGCCGCAACGGGAGCTTTTGTCGGGAAGCGTTTTGGCGATGGGTGGATTCGCGGCACATCCGCTGGCCCTCGGTGCAGAACGAGAGGGGCCGTTGGGCGAGGTCGATGGACGATGATACGCTCGAGTTGATGGCCGGTCGGAGTCCGTTCATCGGCCGGCTCCGGCAGGTGCGCAAGACGATCCGCGGCCTCCAGCATTTTAACATGACCGTCGACGTCCGCACGGGCCGGCATTACTACGGCCTGCTCCCGTTCGCCTCGGTAACCGGGAGAAACCAGCCCAAGCGATTTCTGTATGGCGGCCCGAAATGGATGCGATGGTTAATTCTCCCCGACCGGGCACACGTTCTGGGCTATATGGATTACAAAGCGCAGGAAATCGGGATCGCCGCTGCTCTCTCCAGTGACGCGGAAATGTGGGCGATGTACTCGGCCCGCGATCCGCACATGTGGCTGCCGATTCGATTGGGTGTAGTTCCAGCGGGCGCGACGAAGGCCACCCATCCCCAGGTACGCAGCACTTATAAGGTGCTGAACTTAGCAGTTTTGTATGGTCAAGGTCCGGAATCGATCGCTGCCCGTTTGGGGGTCGAGTTGGACGAGTCGATAGCCCTGTTGCGGCAGCACAAGGAGCTGTTTGCGCCCTATCACGCTTGGTCTGACGCGGTCGCTACCAACGCTTTTCACCGGGGCCGTATCGCAACTCGGCAGGGATGGGGGGCTACGGTGGATTTGGAAACGAGGTGGCGCACCTGGGCGAATTATCCGATTCAGGCCACGGGCGCCGAAATCATGCGGCTCACCTCCGTCGCGATGGACCGCCAGGGAATCGACATCCTGGCGATCATTCATGACGGTTGGTTGCTCCAGGCTCGTGACGGTGACGAGGGCCGAGTCCGGGATGTTGCCATCGCGTCTGCGGAGTGGGCGAGTCGGAAGGTGTTGGGTGACCGGTACCCGCTGCGGGTGGATTGGTCGATTCACCGCGATCGGTATCAGGACGAGGATAGTCGGGAGGAGTGGGGGTCAATCTTAGCGGCTCTGCCGCGGGAGGTGTTGTATGTCCCTTCTGAAGAGTAGTCCCGGCTCCTGGATTCCCTGGCCGGTTGTTGAGCGGGTCCAACGGTTGCGTTTGCGGCCTGCTTCCCGCTGGCAGGTCCTATTCACGATTTTAACCACATCCTGCCGCTTCGGTGGCAAGGAGGCTCGACTCACCGTCAAGGACATTGCGGAACGTACCGGACTCTCAGCACGCACCGTGAAGGCGGCGCTCGCGGACTTAGTCCGCGCTGGGCATGTGCGCCGGGTGGGGCGGTACGGGAAGCTCGTCGTCACGCTCCTGCCCGCTGTACAAGCCACGCCCGAGTCCGAGCTACCCCTCCCACGCTGAGCTCGCCACATTGCAACACGGGCCGCGACACTACCCCAGAAGGGCGTGCCGCGGTCCGTTTCGTTTCACGCCGTCATACTCTTCGTTTTACACAGTACAAGATTTAAGCGATCAAACTTGCAAGGAATTATTCTTACTGATAGAATAATATCAGTGGCAGGAATTATTCCCCCTGTTGGAGCAATGAAATGTGGACCGCAACGCTGGACGACCCCGACACTGGACTCGCCGAAATCGTCGCGACGGGCACCACGCCCGAGTCGGCGGTAGCCCGATTGGACATCGCGACCAGGGACGGAGAAAGCAACGACGATGGCTTAGCCATCTGGACAGATGATCGAGACGGCAAAAGGTACGTGGTTCCGGCCGGTTTGGAATATCCGATTATTGGCCGCGTGTGCGACATAAACCAAGAATTCGCGATGTTCGAGTCCGACGAAGCCCTCGAAGCGGAGGCCGAGTAACATGGCAAGCAACAACTACCGCCCGGCGATCCGCAAGAGCTGGGCAACCGGCATCCCGACCCAGCCCGCGGCCAAAATCAAGTGTGCCCGGTGCAAAACCGAGACGGCAACGGTATGGGCGGCGTTTGACTATGTGAGTGGTAAGCGGGGCCGCATGACCACCGGTTACAAGGGGACGTGCGAGGGCTGCCAACAACCATATTGCGACGAGATGAACGGC
This sequence comes from Gemmata massiliana, assembly GCA_000531095.1. Lineage (GTDB taxonomy): Bacteria > Planctomycetota > Planctomycetia > Gemmatales > Gemmataceae > Gemmata > Gemmata massiliana. The sequence goes on from HG799470.1 coordinate 154,881, forward strand.
AAGGCACCCAAGGCCAGGAAGGGCCGCAAGAAGAAGGTGGAGGAAGCCCCCGCCGCACCGCCAGTGGAGCGAGGCCCGGAGGAAGCCGCACTCGCTGCCAAGTACCCGGATCGGAACATCCTCCCGGGATCATGGCGGGGCTCGGGTGGACGTGAGGGATACGGGAACAAGGCAACAGTGACACTTCTCTGTCACTGTGGAAGTGAACGGGTGGTGGCCACGTCCGACCTGTTCCAGGTCCGCTACTGCGTCCGGTGCACCGCCGACGCGAAAAAGAACGCCGCAGCAAAGCGACGGCTCGAAAAGAAGTGAGAACTACGCAAGAGGGCCGGGTTGATCCCGGCCCCTTTCCATTCCCGGGGGCGTTTGTCGCCGCACATATAGTGAAGCGCCAGCAAACCCAAAAACAAGGAGTACAAGATGACCAAGCCAAGCGGCAGCCGTGGCTACGCATACGTTCGGATCTCGAAAGATGTACAAGATGCACGCTCGCAGCGGGACGCCATTCAGAAGTGGCTCACCGACCGATCGCTTCAAGTCGAAGACACGTACCAGGACGCAGGCTCGCGTGACCTCGCGCACAAGCGGCCCAGCTTTCAGGCCCTGCTCCAAGCCATCCAGAACCATCAAGTCGATTGGGTAGTCGTGGCCGAACGTGACCGCTGGGGAGTAAGCGATAACGAGGAGTGGGGCTATTACGTCACGATACTGCGGCGTCATAACTGTCAGCTGTGGAGCGTGGCCGATGATAAGGAATTGACCTCGCGCAAGGACCGCGTTGAGCCATTTATGGCCGCCATTACCTCGGACAGGTCACGCTCTGAGCAAGAGGCCCGCGGCCAACGCGAGCACCGCTCAAAGCACGCCCTCGTGACCCGCGGCCACTGGCCAGGCGGGAAAACGCCATACGGCTACGACCTGGTCTGTTACTCAGAAGCAGGCGAAGAGCTATGGCGATTGGTGTACGAGCCGGGCCAATACAAGCGGAGGTGTGAATACCCGGACGGCAGCACCCGCCGCTACGACGGCAAGAACAACACACCGGCGCGCAATAAGGGGGAGATAGTCGTACCGGAACCGACCCGCGATCCCATTACTTTGGGAAGGGTCCGCGACATGTTTCGGCTATTTGCCGAGGGCTGGAGCACCCGCCGGATCGCAAGCCAATTCAACCTCTGGAAAGTGTCACCCATCTATAGGGACATGTGGCTCGGGCCGACTATCGCCGGCTGCTTGCGCAACCCAATCTATGTCCTGGGCGTACCAATATGGAACAAGGCCGCCCACGGGCGTTTCGTCGAACTCGTGAACGGAGAGTGGTTGTCCGTGGAACGAGATGGCGGACGGGTGAAGACAGGCAGGAAGCGGACAGAGAAGGACCATGTAAAGGGCGCGGCGAAGCCCGCCAACGCGATCGTCGACGCCGCCACGTGGAACGCGGTACAGGCACGCATCCGGGCCGAGGCCGAGTCACCAAAGAAGGAACGCCGACCAAAGAATCCCGCGCTCTATTTCGCGCGCCTCATTATCTGTGGTGACTGCGGAGAGACGATGAACGGGTGGGGCCAGCACCGCGCCTACCGGTGCAGCACAAACATGCAAGACACGAACCGGTGCCGGTGCAACAAGACGCGGCACGACACGGTCGAGGCGTTGGTGTTATTGTGGCTGGAACAAACTCAGCAATCATTGAATTTTCTGTACGACTCTCCCGACCACTGCATGGAGGTGCTCGAACTGGAGCAGCAGTCCGAACCATTGATGCACGAGTACGCGAAGAGATTTACCGAGATGTGGCGTCGCGCGAAAGCAACCGGAAAAGTGGCGCCGAAAGACAAGGACGGATTGCGTGTATGGACCTACGAGAAACTGAGGAATCTTACAAGAACTTCTCACCAACAACAGGCACAACATCTCGCAGGCCAAATCGAGCAAAAAGAGGCAGAGAAGAATCGGCTAGCCAAACGGCTCGGTTTGGTCGAGGACGACGATGCGGCGGCGGTGGTTGCGGCACGCCTCAGAGAGGTGACGGGGGAATTGCGTGAACTGCGAGAAAAGGCCCGGCCGGTAACGGACACTCTTGATACCCTCCGCGACCAGTTGAAAGCGATGATCGATCAGACTGCGCAAATGCGGGAGATGATGGTGACCGCCTTGCCTCTTCAGAAGGGCGAGTACATCCGCCGACTAATCTCCCAGATCGTGGTGCATCACGACCCGTTGCCGATGGGGCGACTGCGGGCGTCGAAACTTATCTCTGTTGAGATCGTGCCAGCGAGTGGGACGCCGAAGACGTATGCCTCCCCCAAAGACTTCATTCACGAAACCTCGCGGGCGCCAAATTGACAACGGTGCGGCCCGTCGGCAGTCGGTAGCCGAGGTTCACCAGCGCCCGTTCGATGCGGTGAATACTCTCCCGCACCGCCATTTCCGGCAGCCCGACGATCACCGTTCGGGGCTGCTGGGCCGGCGACGTATCGACCTCGACCTGAACCGGAACCGCATCGATCCCGAGCAGCGCGAATGTGTTCAATTGGGCGAGCATGGATTGCCTTCGGTGAGTCCCCAGCGCCGAATGCAATATGATGTGCGAAAGCCCGCAGAATTGCGAGTGTCAAAATCAGCCGCAAGTGATCCGGTTCAGCTCCAATGCACCGGTACGGGCGAACGGCCGGTATGAACGAAGCGAAAACAAGAAGCGTTTTTGACAGGATTAACAGGATCAACCGGATCAGAACCAAATGCAAATTGCATTCTTAATCTTGTCGATCCTGTTAATCCTGTCAAAAATTGCCTTTTCATCAGGCGCAAGACAACCGGCCGCTTGCCCAATGCCAATTCCGCCAACTACTTCTTGAGGCGCTCCATCGGCTTGTTGTCGATCGCGAGGCGTTTGATGGCGAACCGGCCGGTTCGGATGATCGGCATGATTGTGGCTGCCCAGATGAGCGTGATGAACGCCCCCGGTTTCACGAGCATCGCCTTACGCGAGGGGTCGGTCGGGTCCGCTTGATCGGACTCCAGGAACGTGCCCGTCATCCAGTCGCGCATGTTGAGCAGACAAATGGCGTCCAGCACGATGAGCGCGACACAAATGATGAGCCCGATGATGCCCGGCCCCAGGTGGTTCATGTAGTCGCCGAACTCCGGCGCCCACACCTTCTTCTGCTCAGCCTTCTCGCGGGTCACGTTGTTGAACCCGCAGTGGATGCACACCTTCGCGTCGGGCGGGTCGAGTTCTTGGGCGCAGTGCGGGCACCGGGCCACGTCGGACTCGGAGATCACGCCCAAAGGGTTCGGCTTCGCGCCGCCGTCATCGTCGTCATCGTCCTGGAACTTGTACGGGGCGTCCGCGGGCTTCGGTTCTTCTTTCTTCGGCTCAGGCTTCTTGGCCTGAACCCCCACCCCACCGGGCTTCGCCGACTTCGCGCCCTTCGCGGGCCGGGCCGGTTCCGGCTCCTCCGCCACGAACGGGTGCCCGCAGTGCTTGCACTTGATCTTCTTGCCCAGCACCGTGTCCGGCACCTTGAGGGTCGTGTCGCAATTCGGGCACGGGATCTCAGTTACGGTCGGCATAAACGCCCCTCGTTCTCTCGGGTGCAACGCGGTGATTCGACCTTTTCCGGCGGACCTGGCGACGAAAACCCGAACGCGCGGGCATAAAATCGGCCGGGATGGGATCAGTATCCTAGAAAATAGCGTATCCGCTCGGCACTCTACCAGAGGCGGGGAATGCAAAGTTCCAAGTTTCAGGGTTCAAATTCCGATTTCCAAACACGACGTGAGCGCCCCTGGAACCCGCCGGACGCGGCCCGGTTCTGACTGTAACTGTTCGCTCGCCCGGAACCCGAACCCGAAACTTGAACCCAAACTTCCCCGGTGCCGCTGTGTCGCAAGCCACTCTTGAGCCGCCCGTGACCTTCGCGTCCGATAACCCGAGTTTCGAGATGCCCGCCACCGGCGCGATCGATCCCACCCCCGCGCAGACCGCGCCCGCCGCTTCGCCCCGCACCGGGGAACCGCGCCTCCTCATCTCACTGGCCACGTACAACGAGGCCGGGAACATCGCGGCGCTGATCGCGGACATCCACAAGGTCGTACCGCACGCGGACGTGCTGGTGATCGACGATAACTCCCCGGACGGGACCGGGCGCATCGTCGCCGAACTCGCGGGAACGGACCCGCGCATCCAGGTGCTCCACCGCCCGGGTAAACTCGGGCTGGGCACCGCAACCCTCGCTGCGATGAAGTTCGCGATGGCGCGGGACTACGACTACCTCCTGAACATGGACGCGGACTTCAGCCACCCGCCCCGCTACCTCCCCGGCATCCTCGCCGGGATGAGTAAGAACGATGTGATGATCGGGTCGCGGTACGTTCACGGTGGCGGGACCGAAAATTGGCCGCTGCCGCGCCGGATCATCAGCCAGTCCGTCAACGCCCTCGTGCGGCTCACGTTCCGGATGCCGGTGAAGGACGCCAGCGGCGCCTTCCGGTGCTACCGCGTGAGTATGCTGCGCGACGCGGAACTGGACCGTGTGCGCTCGCGCGGCTACTCGTTCCAGCAAGAAGTGCTGTTCCGGTGCTACAAGTCCGGGGCGAAGCTCGGCGAATACCCGATCCTGTTCGAGAATCGCCGCGCGGGGGTGAGCAAGGTCAACAAAAAGGAAGCCGCCCGGTCGATGAGCATGATCCTCTATATCGGGCTGCGAAACGTGTTCGGCCTCGAACAGCGCCGGGTATAGTACCCACCGGTTGGGCGAACCCGGCCCGCAAGGGCCGCGGGTCTAGTTCCGACAGCGCTCGCAGCACGAACAACCCACGGCCCCGTAATAACTTCGTATGCGGGCATGGTTCGCCCAACCGGTGGGCCAACGAGCCGCGACCGCAAACACGAACACCCGTGGCCCTTGCGGGCCGGGTTCACTCAGTGCCTTGTCGCAGGCGAACCCGGCCCTTGCGGGCCGCGGGTCCAGTTCCCTCCGCAACATTACCCGCGGCCCTTGCGGGCCGGGTTCGCCTGATCTCTTTGGTCACACAACGCTTGCGGACCGAAGCGCATTCCGCGATAGTGCGGGCGTGGGGACAATTCCCCACGATCCCGGTCCGGTATGATACACTTCTAAAATCGTTCGCTCCGCGACAACTCGCTCAGTTCTACTGATCGCGCGAACGCTCCCGCGCCCCGCAACGTATAGGTATCAGGGCTGTGCTGGACCCAATACGCCTCCCGCCGGATACCGACGAACAACTCCTCGCCCGGTTGCGCGCCGGGGAACGGGACGTGTTCGGCGCCCTGGTGCGCCGGTACGAGCGCGAGCTGTTCGGGTACCTGCGCCGCTACCTCGGTGACGACGATCTCGCGGACGACGTGTTCCAGAACACTTTCGTACAAGTGTATTTGAAGATCCAGCAGTACGAACCCGGGCGCCCCGTGCGCCCGTGGCTCTACGCGATCGCCACGAACCAGGCCATCGACGCCTTGCGCCGGCGCAACCGGCGGGCCGACCAGCGCGCCGACGCGGTGACGACGTCCGACGAGGACGGGCAGAACCGGCCGCTGTTCGAGCTGCTCCCGACGCCCGGCGACGGCCCGCCCGAGTCGGCCGACCGCGCCGAGCAGCGGGAGTTAGTTCGCGCCGCCGTGGACCGGCTCCCGGACCTGTTGCGTCAGGTGGTCGTTCTCGCGTACTTTCAGGGGCTGAAGTACCGCGACGTGGCCGACGCGCTGGACATCCCGGTGGGCACGGTGAAGTCGCGGTTGCACGCGGCCCTCGCACGACTCACAGAAGACTGGAACGCGAGCCAGGAGTCGGGGACCGGCACCCAGGAAGCGGTTCAGATTCCGAACGTCTAACCCAGCACCGCCCGCGCCCTCTATACGCGAAGCCCTGACCAGCAGGAGCGGGATACGAAAGCCATGTCGGACGCAGACCTAATCGACTACCTGTTTGACGTGCTCGACCCGGCCGACCGGAGTCTGGTGGCCGCGCGCATCAGCGCCGACCCGCACACGGCCGCGCGCCTGGAACAACTCCGGGCCAGCGTCGCCCCGGTGCTCGCGACCGCAGAAGCCGAGCGCGCTGACACTCCCGCCCCGCCCCCGGGTCTGGCACTGCGTGCGCTCGCCCGCGTCGCGCAACACGTCGTGGAACACGAGCCGCGTGCGCCCGAACCGACGGGTTCCGACGCGATCTCCGCGTTCCTGCGTGAGTTCTCTTCCAGCCCCCCCACCGAACTCGAATTCGGCTCGGGCACCCGCGCAAAGGTGCCGGGCGCACCACGAACACCCCGCCCGGCCCCGCCCGTAAGCGACGGCCCGGACCCGCAACCCAGCCGCCGGTTCCGCGCCGACCTGCTCGTGGCCGCGTGCATCGCGTTCGTCGGGTTCGGGCTGGTTTCGTCCGGGATCGCGAAGGCCCGGCAGCAACAGCGGATATACGCCTGTCAGAACAGCCTCCGCACGCTGCACGTCGGGCTGGCCGGCTATGCGGACTCCGACCCGCAGGGGCGGTACCCGCAAATCGGAACGCCCGCGCACCCGACCGCGGATACGTTCGCTGCGTCGCTGAGCGACCAGGGCCACTTGCCGGCCGGGTTCCGCCCCGGGTGCCCCGCCGCCGCGGACTACATCGCTTACGCCTACACGCTCGGCTTCCGCACCTCGAACGATGTGGTCCTCGGGCTGCGCCGGGCCGACGCGATGACGCCCGCGGGCGAAGAGCACGACCTGATGCCGATCGCCGCCGACTTCCCCACCGCGAGCGCGGCCCCGTTCGCCGGGCCGGTTTCCCCGCACTCGGGTTGCATGAACGTGCTCTTCGTGGGCGGGAACGTGCGGCCCACGACGTCGGCGTTCGTCGGGCCGGGCGGCGACGACATCTACCGCAACTTGTTCGGCCAGGTGAGCGCGGGCGCCACCCGCACCGACGCGGTTCTCGGGCGCCCCGGCGACCGACCGTGAGCACCGAGAAGGCGCGAGTCGATTTGAACTAAAAACGGAAAACGAAACGTGACGCACTAATCGAAGAACCAAATTCGCCCTTATCGCCCCACCAAATTCATTTCCTGCAGGCGCAGTGCTCGGATTGAGGTATCAACAGAAACTGTACTAAGCAGAAAGCTGTATTTCACAGCATTCCACCCCTTCGCGCGGTCGCGGCGCATGATACACTTGGCCAACTATATCGGACCGGGCGGCCCCGGTCCGACGAAGGAGTTGCGTCGTGAAACGTCCCCTACGACTCCGCGGCATCAGCGGCGAAATCAAAGGGCAGGTCTGGGAATCGGACTCGCTCTTGCGCGCCGGCCGCCTCGGGTCGCTCGAAATCGTGCTCGACGACAGCTCCGTGAGCCGGCGCCACGCGGAAGTGCGGCGCGGCGACGACGGGTGGTTCGTGCGCGACCTGGAGAGTACGAACGGGACTTACGTTAACGGCGTGCGCATCGGCCAGGGCGACCAGCCGTTAAAAGCCCGCGACATTGTTCAGTTCGGTAAAGTGGCGGTCATCGTCGAACTGGTGGACGCGACGGTCGACGGTCCGCCGTCGAACCAGCACGTGGTCGCCGCGGCCGTGTCGAGCTTCGACGAAGGACTGCGCCGGATCGCGTTCGACCGCAACCACATGCCCCGCGCCGGCGAGCAGATGTTCGCGCTCCTCCGGGCCGGGCACCACTTCGTCAACACGCAGAGCGAGGACCAGCTCCTCGACGCGGTCCTCAACGACGCGGTCAGCGTACTCGAAGCCCAGCGCGGCGCGATCGTGCTGGCCGAGAGCGACGCCCCCGAACCCAAGATGCGCCTGCGGGCGCTGGCGGTCGGCCAGGGCGAACCGCCGGGGCGGTTCCACTACTCGAAGAAGCTCACCCAGCGCTGCTTCGCGAGCGGCGTCTCGCTGCTCTACAGCACCCTCACCGACGCCGAGGAATCGAAGCTCACCCAGAGCATCGCGGACGGCGCGATGGCCAGTGTGCTGTGCGTGCTGCTCCGCACCCCGCGCAAGCGCCTGGGCGTGCTGCACCTGGACCGGAGCTTCTGGCAGAACCCGTTCACCGAGGACGACCTGCACCTCGCCGACGCACTGGCGGCGCACGTGTCCGCGGCGATCGAGAGCGCGCAACTTTTGCGCCGGCAAAAGGAACAGTTCCTCAAGACGGTCACGGTGCTCGCCCAGGCGGTCGAACTCCGGGACGACTACACGGGCAACCACACGCAGCGCGTGACGCGCTACGCGACCATGCTCGGCGAAAAACTCGAACTGCCCGACGACCAGCTCGAACTCATCAAGATCGGCGGCCCGCTCCACGACATCGGCAAGATCGGGATCGACGACTCGATCCTGCGCAAACCGGGGCGGCTCACGGGCGAAGAGTACGAGTGCATGAAGACGCACACGACGAAGGGGGCCGAGATCCTTTCGTCGATCCCGGAAATGGGACCGATCATTCCGATCGTGCGGAGCCACCACGAGCGCTGGGACGGCGCCGGGTACCCGGACGGCCTCATCGCGGAAGAGATCCCGCTGCTGGCGCGCATCGTGGCGGTCGCGGACGCATTCGACGCGATGACCTCGAACCGGCCGTACCACGAGAACAAGAAGGGCAAGCCGCCGTCGTGGGCGTTCGCCGAAGTGGAGCGCCAGGCCGGTAAGCAGTTTGACCCGATGTGTGCCACGGCGTTCCTGGGCATCCGCGAAGAGATCGTGCGGGCGATGGCCGAACTGCTCCCCGGGAGCGAACTCGAAGACCCGGAGCCGGTCACCGTAACCGGGTACGTTCACGACCCGCGCGGCTGATCCGCGGTCGGGCCAGAACTCACCAGGCAGATCACAACCACACATCTTTTCTCGCCCGTCACCGGCGCTCATCTCGTAACGTCCGTCCACATTCAATCCCGCCCACAACCCGAATCCGCGCGCGACGAAGTGCGTAGACCTCCGGCGTTTTTCTTTGCACGCGGCATCGGGTAGCATGAATGCGGAGGTTCACCCGATGCCGCTCTACGATCACTTTCACTCACCGCTCTCGTTACGCAAATCGTGGGAGAGCATTCACAGCGCCTGGGCAGTGATGATGGTTACGCGATTAAATGGCGCGCTGCTCTCCGCGCGATTCGAGTCGGAGCCCAAGGTTCATCACGGTTCGCAGATCGAAATTGATCTCGCGGCCTACGAAGAAGACCGCAATTTACCGATGTTCGGCGCGAACGGGCACAACGGGGGCGGGGTGGCGACACACCCCCAGACCTACACCCCGCCCGTAGCGGCACTCGCGGGCGAAGTGGTTATGGCCGACGCGGACACGTTCGAGATCAACGTCTACAAACAGGAGGGCGGCTGGAAGTTGGTCGCCGCGGTCGAACTGGTCAGCCCGCGAAACAAGGACCGCTCCACGGCGCGCCGCGCGTTCGCGACCAAAATGGCGTCGTACCTGCAACAGGGCGTGTCCGTTGTCACGATCGACGTGGTAACGGAACGAAACGCGAACCTGCACGAAGACGTCGCCAACGCGCTCCGCCTGCCGGACACGTTCGACTGGTCCTCCCCGACCGGGTTGAGCGCGATGTGCTACCGCCTCTTGCGCGTTGACGGCAAGGAGCGGTTGGAAGTGTGGCCGCACCAACTCACCATCGGGGCCTCGTTACCCACGGTCCCGCTCTGGCTCGAGCCGAACCTCGCGGTGCCGCTCGAACTCGAACTGACGTACACGAGCACCTGCGAATCCCTTCGCATTGGGTGAGGAAGTTACTCGGTGCAATCGCTCTGGCTGTTGCCGAGGGAGAAGAGTTTTTGACAGGATGAACAGGATCAACCGGATCAAGACCGAATGCAACGTCGCCTTTTGAATCCTGTCGATCCTGTTCATCCTGTCAAAAACTCTTCTCTCCGACTTCAACGTAGTAAAGGCGCCTCAATGCCGCTCCGCGACCACTTCCGCCCGCCGCTCAGTAACGACACCCCGTGGTCGGTCTTCCACGGGAACTGGGCCACCAAGATCGTTGACCGGCTGAACGGGGACCGGCTCTCCGCCAAGTACAAGGCACAATCGGGGCGCCACTTCGGGGCACAAATCGAAGCCGACGTCGCCACGCTCGAACGCACGGAACGCGGGTCACTGTTCGCGGGTTTGAGCGAGAGTGGGGGGGGCGTCGCGACCGCAGAAGTCTTCTCGCCGCCCGCAACCACACTTTCCGCGACCGTCGGGTTCACCGACCCGGATCTGTTCGAGGTCAAGGTGTATCGAGGCGCGGGTGGGTGGGAACTGGTCGCGGCGATCGAGTTGGTGAGCGAGGCGAACAAGGACCGAGAAGAAAGCCGACGGGCGTTCGTTGTGAAGTGCGGCAGTTATCTCCAGAAGGGTATCTCGGTCGTCGTTGTGGACACCGTGACGACCTACTCGGCCGATCTGCACGACGAGTTGTGCGACCTGATCGACGGCGCCGATTCGTTACGGTGGACGTCGCCCACCGGGTTGTCGGCCGTCGTTTACCGCCCCACGCGCGTCACAGACGGTACGAACTCGGCACTGGCGATTGAAGTAACCCCGTACCAGTTGAACACCGGTTTCGAGTTACCCACCGTCCCGCTATGGCTCGGGCGCGATCTGGCGGTGCCATTGGAACTCGAATTCACCTACACCCAAGCGTGTCGATCGTTGCGAATTGTCTGAGCGCCCGCTACGGTCGTCGTTCGGCCCAGGCGTGAAATGTGTTCTACACTTGCGGGCTTTTTCCACCCGCGAGACCTGTCGATGGCTCTGCTGCTTGAGCTGATCTTCACCGCGGCGATTGCTGCGCTCCCGGTTCCAGAATTTGAACTTCGGGACACAACCGGGGCCACAATCCGCCCACCCACCGGCCCGGACGCGCGCCCGATGGTGATCGTGTTCTTGGGTACGGACTGCCCGATGGCGCGGTTGTATTCGGTTCGCTTGAAAGAAATGACCGGTCGGTTCCCGGCCGGTTCGGTCACCTTTCTGGCAATCAACGCAAACGCCGGAGACGATCTTTCCTCAATGACCGCGTTCTTACGCGAATACCCGCTCGCGTTCCCATACGCCAAAGACGCGGACGGGCGCGTTGTGGAGCTTTTGGGGGCATCCCGAACGCCACAAGCGTTTGTTTTGGACGCCCAGCGCCGAATCCGGTACCGGGGTCGGATCGACGACCAGTACGCGGCGGGCGGAAAGAACCGCGGCGCCCCCACGCGCGAAGATTTGGCCGAAGCCGTGCGGGACGTACTTGCGGGGCGCCCGGTATCGGTACCCCGAACGGAATGCACCGGGTGCGTGATCGACAAGCCGCGTCGCACAGCTCCTCCGCCCGGTGTGACCTACGCCCGCGACATCGCGCCGATTCTGGCAGCCCAGTGCCGGACGTGCCACCGCCCCGGCGAGATCGGGCCGTTTTCGCTGCTATCGTACTCGGACGCGGTAGCCCATGCCGGAACCATCGCGGAGGTCGTCGAGACCGGCACTATGCCCCCGTGGCACGCGGACCCGAAGCACGGACGGTTCCGCAACGAACGGCTCTTGAGTGACGATCAGAAGCGCCTGATTGCTGAGTGGGTTCGACTCGGGTGCCCGGAGGGGCGACCACTGCCCTCCGAACCCGCACCCGCGCCGACCGACTGGCACATCGGAACGCCGGACGCGGTGTTCCGAATTCCCCGCGACTTCGTGGTGCCGGCCGAGGGCGTGGTCGAGTACCAGCACTTCTTCGTGGACCCGGGGTTCACAACCGACAGGTGGGTGAACGCGGTCGAGGTCCGGCCCGGGAACCGGCGCGTCGTTCACCACTGTAGCGTGTACCTCCAGCCGCCGAGCGCCGCTGGTAAGGACGAGATGTTCGAGACGGGCGCGCTCGGGTCGTTCTTCCTCGTCGGGTTCGTTCCGGGCGTGGGGCCGGTGCAACTGCCCGCGGGGATGGCGAAGCGCGTCCCGGCCGGGTGGTGGCTCCACATCGTCGTCCACTACGCCCCCGTCGGCTCGCCCCAAACCGACCGCACCGAGATCGGGCTCCGGTTCCTCGACGCGACCGCGGTGCGAAAGGAAGTGGCGACGAAGCTCCTGCTCGTCGAAGACCTGGCGATCCCGCCGCACACCGCCAACCACCGGGCCGAGCGGACGTGGACCGCGCCGCAAGACGTTCTGCTCCTCTCGCTGCTCCCGCACATGCACGTGCGCGGGAAATCGTTCCGGTACGCGGCCGAGTACCCGGACGGGACGACCGAGATCCTGCTCGACGTCCCCCGGTACGACTTCAACTGGCAGCACCTGTACGAACTGGCCGAACCGAAGCGGTTGCCGGCCGGTACGGTGATCCGCTGTACCGCCGTGTACGACAATTCGGCCGATAACCCGTTCAACCCCGACCCGTCGGTGACCGTGCGCACGGGCGAACAGACGCGGGACGAAATGTTCAACGGGTACTTCGACATTGCCCTGGCCGACCAGGACATGGTGACCGAGCGGGCGGCGATCGAGCAAAAGCGGGGCCGCTCGCAACAGATAGGCGCCGGGGCGCTCGTTTTGGCCGGACTGTGGGGCACGCGGCTCTGGCGCAAGCGCCGCGCGTTGCAATCGGTGTGAACCGCAACGGGCGTTTTTCGATTCCCCGAACCACGAACCTCCGCGTCACTCCTTACCCAACACGAGGTCCACGACCCAGCACCCGCGCACGTGTTCGCCCGGCGTGCGGCAGTGCGTCAGGATGTCGTCGTTATTGCACCCGGCGTCCTGAAGGGCGTCGGCCAGAATCGGCATCGCGCCGAAGTCGCGCGACTCGTACATCTGTTGCGCTAGCGATACCACCGTATCGGTGCGCCACGAAGCCGAGAACACGACCGGCCGAAACGGGTTCCCGAAGATATCGCGGATCACACTCACTTGAACGAGTCGTTCGGCCTCTGCTGACTCTGGAACGGCTTCCGTCCCCGCACCCATTGCATTGCTAACGCTGTTTGGGTAGCAGTTAAGCCCCGAAACATAAAACGCCGTTGCCGCCGCCGCTCGTTCGGCACCGTCCTCGTACTTGCGGCTGATCTCATACCACGCCTTTTCTGCGTCGTCAGTAATTGAAGTGAGAGTGTGAGCAGGTACCAATCCGTCGGCAACGTGTTCCGATGCCTCGATTGCTCGCCGACTTCGCTCGTCTTCCATCAACGCCCAGATTCGCCGCGCGCAAGCACACACGGCCAAACGCCATTGCCGATCACTCGATTTGATACCGCTGTAGGCCAGTCTGCTGGGATCGACACACGTAAGCCATTCTTCTTCATTCATAGCTTCACCTTGAACCGCCCCACGACGGGTCGGTGATCGGAGGTGTCGTCGGGGATCACGCGCGACTCGATCAGTTCCCACCCGGCGGGGACGAGGATGTAGTCGAGGCGCTCGGCCCGCTTGCCCTCGAAGAACGACGGGGCGCCGTCGAACTCACCGGCGAACTTGCCCGAGTCGCGCACGAGCGCGATGGAGCGGTCCTTCGGGCGGTTGTTGAAGTCGCCCGCCAGGATCGCGGGGCGGTCGCCGATGAAATCGAGCAACTGCTGCATCTGCACCGTGTTGTTCCGCATGTCGAACGAGTCGTTGTGCAGCGCCCCCATCAGCACGGGCTTGCCGCCGAACTCCGCCGACACGAACAGCGCACGCCGGTTGTTCTTCGACACCCAGAACGGCTGGCGCCCCGCGAGGTCGAAGTTCGCGACGGGCGCCAGCGGTGTGCGCGAGAGGACCGCGTTCCCGCCGACGACGCGGTAGAACGGCAACCCGAGGTTGTAGTTCTCGCCGGTCGCGACGAACGGCAGCCCGCACTCGCGCGCCAGGTACGCGACCTGATCGATGTCGCACGGCGAAAGTTCGGTGAGCGCTTCCGACAGGAACACCACGTCGGCCTGCTCAGCACGGAGAACTTCCGCCATCCGCTTGAGCTTGTTCTCCACGAACTCGCGCGACTCGAAGCGCACCCCGCCCTTGTGCGCGAACCCCTTCGCGATGTTGTAACTGATGAACGTGACCTCGCCGGGCGCGGACCGCGTCGGCGCGACGTGTACGTCCGCGAAGTGGCGCATGCGCGGGGTCTGCCGGTCCGCGAGCACCAGCCCGTTTAGCGCGAACAGCCCGACCACCAGCAGCACGAACGACCCGAGCGCGGCCAGAACCCACAGCACCCGACGCTTCCTGCGACTCATTGCAACCCTTCCTGGTGAACCCCGCCCGCAAGGGCGGTGGGTGAGCAGCGGTGGGCGAGCAACCACGGGAGAGCACCCGCCGCCCGCAAGGGCGGGGTTCACGCACCTGCGACACGGCCCTCACGTAATACGGGCCTTCCGCTGGCGGTAGTACTTCACCCCGGGCACGAAGAACGACAGCGCCGATACCGCCCCGAACAAGAGGATGCTCACGCGGGGTACCAGCGGCATGATGATAGCCGCCGCAAAGTTGAGCGCCGCCCAGCCGTAAAAGCGGCCGGAGAGGATGCCCGCCTTGAACACCATCACCATCCCGGCCGCGACCGCCACGGCCGGTGAGAGTGTCAGGGCTTCGAGCGGGATCAGCCACTCGATCCAGAACATGGCGATACTGGCGCACACCCCGGCCGCCCATGCGTGCGCGATCTGCCGCTCGACGAACAACACGGGACCGGCCGCCTTGCGCAGTTGCCACAACGCGGCGCCCCACGTCACCAGCCCCACCGACCACACGCTCATGTACCACACGTGATCGCGCAGGCCCTCCCAACTCATGACCTGCGTGAGCAGGCACAGCAGGAAGATCATTATGCTGTGGAAGATCCACAGCATGCCCCAGTTTTCGAGGACGTCGGCGTGGTGCGTTTCGCGGAACAGGCGCGCGATGAAGAACCGCAGTCCGCTCGGGGCCGCGGCGACCGGCTGCCCGGCGGCGTAGGCTTCGAGGTCGGCCGCGAGCGCGCCGGCGGACGGGTACCGCATCTCCGCGGGTTTCTGGAGGCACTTCAGGCAGATCAGTTCGAGTTCGCGGTCCACGGTCGCGTTCAGTTGCCGCGGCGGCACCGGCTCTTGTTCGAGCACAAGCAGCAACGTGTCGACCGGGTGCGCGGCCTGGAACGGCGGGCGCCCGGTGAGCAGTTCGTACAGGATCGCCCCGAGCGCGTACACGTCCGCGGCGGGCGTCAGCTCCTTGCGCCCCGCGGCCTGTTCGGGCGCCATGTAGCTCGGCGTACCGACCACGGCGCCCGTTCGCGTGAGGCTCTCCGAGTTGTCGATCTTCTTCGCGAGACCGAAGTCCCCGACTTTTGGTTCGAGGGCGAACGGCCGCTGTGAGAGCGACGAGGCACCGGATTCACCGGCCGGCTCACACCGGCCGTTCGCCAAAAGGAGGATGTTCGAGGGTTTTAGGTCGCGGTGAATGATCCCGAACTCGTGTGCGTGCTCGACGGCCCGCGCGATGACCGCGGCGAGCCGGGCGGCCTCGCGCGGCGGGAGCGGCCCGCCGGAGCGGACCTTTTCCGCGAGCGTCTGCCCGCCGACGAACTCCATACAGAGGTACGCTTGCCCGCCGGCGGACCCGACCTCGTACACCGTCACGATGTTCGGGTGCTTGAGGCGCGCGGCGGACTCGGCCTCGGTGCGGAACCGCGCGCGGTCGGCGTCGGTCGCGAGATGGGCCTCGCGCACCATCTTCAGCGCGACGGTGCGGTCCAGGCTCTTTTGCCGCGCGCGGTACACGACCCCCATCCCCCCGCGCCCGACCTCTTCGAGCAACTCGAAGTCGCCGAAGTCGCGCGGGAGCACGGAGGTTGTATGCGCGGTGTGGTCCGCGTTGAACGACGGCGTGAGCGGCCCGGTGCGCGCGACCGTGACCGTCTGATCTGGGGCCGGTGGTGGCGGGAGCCGGACCATGTGCGCGAACTGGGCGACGGCCCACAGCTCGCGCAACTCCGACGCGAGGTCCGGGTGCTCGCGCGCCGCGGCCTCAACGTCGGCAACGCGCCCGGCCCGTTGCTCGCCCGCGAGCCGGTCAATGAGGGCGGCCAACTGTTCGTCGCGGTCGTGGGGCATGGGGTTCTAACACCCGCTCCTGTGGACCAGTGAACCCCGCCCGCAAGGGCGGCGGGTTGCGCACTGGACAACACCCACCGCCCTTGCGGGCGGGGTTCACTCGCCGTCTTCTGTAGCCAGGCGCGTCGCGTAGTCCGCGAGCGCTTCACCAGCGGCTTCGACGAAATCCTCGGCATCCTCGATATCGAACCGGATGTAACCGAAAGGCTCGCGCGGGTCGATGCGCACCGCGAGGTCGATCCAGCGCCCGCCGAGCTGGTACGTGAGCCAGCCCGCTTCGAGCGGCTCGTAGCGCGCGCCGGGCACGCCCGCGATTACCGTGAGTTCCGGGCGCTCGGGCGACACCAACTGCGCCGCGTCGCGCACGGTGTCCTTGAGCAGCGGGTACACCTCGTCCGATGGCGGTGCGAGTTCCCAGTCGCGCCCCTCCACGCGGTAGTAGAGCAGCCCGCCCGCGTCACCGAACCGCACCTCGAGCTGCGTGGCCTTGTCGCGGATCGCGTTCAGGATGACGACGTGCAGGAACCGCCGGGCGTCCGGTTCGGCGAGCAGTTGATCGGCAGATTCGTAAACGAGCACGGGGATTCCTTGAGAACAGTTGAGGTCGCTCGGTCGGGTCAGGGCGCGGCGAATGCGCCGGGAATCGCGGCGCGCAGAACGGCTTCGAGATCGTCGAAGTCGGTCTTGCGCATCATGTGCTGCGAGAGGCGGAGCGGCACCGCGCTCGCGTCGTGTAATACTTCCAAAACAAGATTATGCACCGGGCCGGCGCGCCGCACGCTGCGAATCGCGGCGAGCGGGATCGTTGCCGGGTGCGGCGGTTCGTGCGAGATCGGCTCGCCGTGTTCGTCTTGGGGCGGCTCGCCGCGTGCGCCGGTTGGGAGGAACAGGCTCGTTGTTGTTACGCGCACGCGCGGCGGGTTCAGCGTGTCGCGCACGCCGGTCCACAGCGACCAGAACGACATGAGCAGTGTGGGGACACCAAATACCCCCATCACCATGAGCGCGATGCCGGTCGGCAACTGCCCGCTCTGGACCTTCTCGTACCCGGCCGGGAACAGCGAGACGCCGATCGAACCGAGCAGGCCGAAGAACAACACCGAACAGCCGACGGCGTGCCACCCGTTCCAGTACGCGAAGGCGCGTTCTGGTGGGGCTGCGGATTCAGATCCCATCGGTCGGCTCCTGCCCGTCGGGAACCAGTACCGTTTTCAGCCGGCGCAGGGCGCGCAAGTAGCGCATCGAGGCCGCGGCCTCGGTGAGTTGGAGCGCGTGGGCCACGTCCTGGTTGGAAAGCCCCTCGTGGTGCCGCATCAGAATGATTTCGCGGTCGTCGTCCGAAAGTTGGTTGATTGCCGTGGTGAGTCGGCGCTGGAGTTCGAGCCGGATCGCCTCGGACCCGGGGGTGCGCTCGGGGTCGATGAGGTGCGCGACCAGTGACGCGCTCGACTCGTCGGCCCACGCGGGGCGGGCGATGGCCTGTTCGCGGTCCACGCTGCGCCGCTGGGCGAGCCGGTGCCGCCGGTGCGTGTCGATGATGCGGTCCTGGGCCAAGTGCCGCAACCACAGGTGGAACGGCATGTCCGGCTTCTTCAGGTACTCCGTGAGCCGCTGGTTCGCTTCCACGAGCACGTCCTGAACGATGTCGGACGCATCCACGCGGCGCGCCACGGCCGGGTCGAGCCGCAGGTCCACGACCTGACGGAGCGGGCCGCGGAACTCCCCGAGGAGCTGGTCCACGGCGCCCGGCTCGCCGCTACGGGCGCGATCGAGCAACCGGTCGGTTTCTTCGCGGTTGGGCCACATGGCGACATTCTACTGACGGTTACCGACCGAAATCTCCTCCAATCCGAGAAGGGGCGGTAGCAGCCGTATCTGGTTCGTATCGAGGTTACAATTCGGGAGAATCACTTGAGGACGTGCCGTGCCACTCTTGGATCATTTCCATTCGCCGCTGTGCCCGCGCCGGCACTGGGATTCGTTCTTCGTCACTTGGGCCGGCACGATCGCCGATGCGCTAAACACGGCGCTACTCCCGAAAGGTTACTACTCCGAAGAATACGCACGTATCGGCGCGAGGACCGAGTCGGACGACGTAACGCAAACAGATGAGTTCGAGGTCCGCGTTTACGAGGCAGAAGAGGGAGCACGTTTGGTTGCGGCGCTGGAATTAGTCAGCCCCGCGAACAAGGACCGCGAATCCCATCGCCGGGCGTTCACAACGAAATGCGCGGGCTATCTGGCTCAGGGAATTGCGGTGATCGTGGTCGATGTGGTGACGAGCCGCTCCGGAAACTTGCACGCGGACATTTTGCGCTTGTTGGATCGCCCCGCCGACACCGGGTTACCAGGCGGAACCGAGTTGTACGCCGTGGCGTATCGCCCGGTGGTTCGTGACGGGGCGGAAGTCATTGAGATATGGCCGGAGCCACTCACCGTCGGGCGCGAGTTGCCGACGCTTCCGCTCGCGCTCAATGCAGAAGTGTGCCTGCCCATCGATCTGGAGTCGACTTATACGGCCGCGTGCGTCCGCCGGCGATTGGAGTAGCGGAACGCCACTACTTTTTCTCGTCGAGCCACTCGCGGGCCTTCTTGTGCGCGGCGGTTCGTGCCTTCGCGTCGGGGAACCCGTGGATGCGCGGGGAGTAGAACCAGTCCGGGTCGGGCTTCCCGCCGTCGAGGATGTGCGGGTGCAGGAAGCCGAGTTCCGCCGGTTTGCCGCCCGCGAGCTTCACGGCCGCGGCCCACGCACAGTCCGCGAGGCTGCGGTCGCCCTCACGCACGTCGGCCTTCCTCCACGCCTCGGCCCACTGTTCCTGCGATACCTTCTCGCCGAACTTGACACCGTGCCACAGAAAGTCGAGTTCCTCGCGCCCCTTGAGGATCACGCTCCACGTCGTGTGCGGTTTGTTCGCCGCCGGCGCTTCCGCGACCCGACGCAGGAGCGAAAGATCGTCCCTGGTGCCGATCATCCCGATGGTCAGAATCGCTTGCGCGCGCCGGTCCGGATCGGCCTTCTCGTCCGCGACCAATTTCCGCAATAGCGGCAGTGCTTCGGCCACGCGATCACGCCCGATCGCATTCAAGCCGCCCTCAATAACGAGTTCGTGGTCCCGCAGCGCGAACCATGCAGTAAACACCCGGCGCACTGCGGGTCCGGCCGGTCCCGTGAGTGCCGCGTCCCACTTGCGAAAGAGCTGGTTCTCCAAGTTATCGGGAACCGCTCGGGCGCTCTGAGAATACGTTCCCAGATACAGCACAACGAGTTCGTCGGCCCACGGTCGCTCCTGCGGCGTCGGCATCTTTGAGTTGTTCACCCGGTCCAACTGTTTTTGCCACAATTTCTGCACGTACACGTAATACGCCTTCACCTCGGCCGCGTAGAGCTTGCCCGCACCGGCGGGGTCAAGGTCGGCGGCGTCGAGCAATTGGCGCCGGTGCGGGTCGGCAATGAGTTCCGCGAACAGCACGCGAGCCGCCCGGTCAGCCCCCGCGATCGTCTTGAACCGCGCCCAGATGGGGTGATCCGGCTCGGCGTCTTTAGACGGGTCGAAGCCCTTCACCAGCGCGTCGAGTGCGTCCTTGCGAATCGCGGTGAGCAGTTCCGCGCACCGCGTGCGGATTTCGGGATCTTCGGACTTCAGTCCGGCACGGAGCGCGGGTTCGGCTTTCAACCCCGCCGCGCGCAGGCGCTTGTGGGCTGCCTCGCGCCCGGCGAAATCTTCGCTACCGAGCTTCTTCACCAGATCGACCGGATCGGTGACGAGCCGAGCAACGGGAACGTGAGCACTTCTGTCGGGAGGCGAATCGGACGAGTGAGTAACCGCCAGTCCGCCACAAACGATCGTGAGGCACACCGCAGCGGCCAGCACAGCGGGCCGGAGCTGGTCGAACAGCATCGCCTTGACCACGGTCGCGGCGGTCGCGCTCGCAGCACTCCCAGCGGCTCCACGAACGGCGACCGCAGTTGCTTGAAGCAGTTGCGCGGAAACCGCGTGTGGCGCGAGAAGTGTGCCGACCACAATCGACGGAGCAAGGCCGCGAGCAGAAAGGCGCTCGGCGAGTTTGCGCTTCGCGCCTGCGAGTCGACTGGACAGCGTACCCTCGGGGATACCGAGTTCGACCGCAGCCCGCTTGCGCGACAGTCCGCGCAGTTCGCACAGAACGATCGCTTCGCGGTACGCTTCAGAAAGGTTCGCGAGTTCCTCGTCAATGACCCCAGCGAGTTCGTGATCCGCGGGGCTTCTGTGGGTGGGCGCTCGCGGGTCGCGCGTTCGTACTTCCGCCGGCGCTTGCGTGTGACGCGCACTCCATTTGCGGTTCGAGTCGCTACTCCGTGCAGCCACGCGGCCAAATTCGTCCCGCGGATCGTCCCCGCTTTGCGTGCGAGAACGATGAACACCGCTTGAAATGCGTCCTCCGCGTCGTGCTCGTCCGCCAGCACGCGATTACACACCGCGAGCACCATCGGGCCGTGTCGCCGGACCAGTTCGGCGAACACATCGTCCGTCCGGGACGCGATGAACGTCTTCAGTAGCGCGGCGTCGGGCGCGGGCACGATTCGCGGAACGATGGAACGCGCGAGCGCGACTGCGGAACGGGACATGAGCCGGCCCTCCGAGGGGTATCCGCTGCGTGCTCCGGCTGTCGCGTGTAGTCTTTGGTTTGGTGGCACAGGCCTCTGGCCTGTGTGAGCAATTCCACAGGCCAGAGGCCTGTGCCACCAACAAGCGCGCCAGCTCTCCACACAGCGTCCGCCGTATAGTGCGCGGCGGAGGGTCCGCGCGTCGCGCGAATCAGTTCCAGCGCGCGATCTCGGTGAGCGCCTGGGTCAGGAACCGCTCGACGTCGCGTGCGTCTTCGGCTTGGGGTTCGGCCCGCAGGTACGCACGCAGCGGGTCGATCGCCCGGCCCGGTTGCTCCGCACGCACGAGCAGCACACCGAGGTCGCGGTGCTGCGTCGCGTCGCCGGGCACGAGCTGCGTGAGCCGGCGCGTCACACGAGCGGCCCGCGTGTACGACCGGTCCGCGAGGTACGCGGTCTTCAGGTTCTGGAGCATCCGCGCCACGATCGCCCCAGGCGGCGTGGCCGCGAGCGCGTCCGGCGTCGCCTCGAAGGGCCGACCGGTCACCCCGCTCACCAGCAGTTCACACGCTTCGATGTCGAGGAACTGCCCTCCGTTGAACGGGTCGAAAAGCACCTCTTCGTTTCCGTCCACCACCTTCGCGATGAAGTGGCCGGGCAAGCCGACGCCGACCACGTTCAAGCCCGCCCGCGTGCCAACCGCCATTGCCAGGGCCGAGAGCGAGATCGGCAGCCCCACCTGACGGTCCAGAACCTTGTTGAGATAGCTGTTGCGCGGGTCGTAATAGTTCTCGGTGTTCCCCACGAACCCGCACTCTTCAAAGAGAAACGTCGAGAGTTCGGCAGTGCGCGCGGCGAGCGACCCGCGCAACCGCGGGCGGAGCTGGTCCGCGAGCCGGTCGACGCGGCGGAGGTACACGCGCGGGTTCATCTGACTGTAGGCGTCGCGTGCGACGAGCAGCGCCACGCGCGCGATGTCAATCGGTGCGTGCGGATCGATCGCCAAAGTCTCAAGGGCGGAACTGAGTTTCATGTACGTATTCTAACGGCCGCAGACCGTTTCAGGCTCTCAGTTTCGGACTCTGCTCGAAGAAACAGTCGCGCCGAAGTTCAATTCGGTTTCGTGGCCGTTTAAAGCTCTCGATGAATGACGAAGCGCGGCTCATTTTCCGGGCGTTTCGTTACATGCGGTCACTGTGTTGAAAGCGTGTGTTTTGTGTTCGTGGCACAGGCCTCTGGCCTGTGGAGGCGCTCACACAGGCCAGAGGCCTGTGCCACGAACACAAAGACTAAACACATCAATACGGGTCAGCCTGCAATAGAGGGGCCACAGCGGTTATGATGAGCCGCCCTACACAGGTGCAACAGACAGGAGCTACGCCCGTGGACGAGCGCCGCGCACTGATGGCCGCGATCATCGCGAACCCGGACGACGACACCCCTCGCCTCGTGTTCGCCGACTGGCTCCAAGAACACGGCGACGAGCACGACCGGGCGCGCGCCGAGTTCATCCGCCTTCAGGTCGAAACCGCCCGGCTACCCGAGCGCGACAAGAAGCGGAAGAAGCTGGATATCGCCGCGGAGAAGCTGGCCAAGGAGCACCACGCCACGTGGCTCGCCCCGCTCACCGCGTTCGTTCATCAGCTATCGACCGATCCGAACTTGATCAGCCGCAGTTCCTACCTGGGATTGTTCGAGCGGGGATTGCTCAAAAAGCTATATGTGGAGTCCCCGAAGTTCCTTCAGAAGAGGTACCAGAAGGTCTTTCCGGACGCGCTCGCGGCGGTGGGGCTGGAAACCCTGTCCTTCTATACCCCGGCAACACGGGTCGGCAAGTTACCCGCGTCGCCGGTGTTCCGGTGGGTCGCCCGGATCGAGTGCCCCGCAGTCGACGACGCGGCGTTTGAGGCGCTCGGAACCTCTCCGCACTTCGCCCACATCAGCGCACTCGAGCTCACCCAGATCAAGATCAGCGACTCGGGGCTGAGAGCGTTTGCACAGATGACCGGCACCTCGCAGTTGCGAAAATTCGCCGTCACGAACCAAAGCCCGATGCGGTACACAAAACCCAAGTTCACCGCCACCGGAATTCTCGCGCTCTTGAACAGCCCGCGGCTCCCGGCGCTCACTGTGCTCGAGGTCCGCGGCCCCACGGCTGAGAAGTTCGGTACGGCAGAGTTTTTCGCCGCGACGAGCCTCGCAAAGCTCACCCAGCTGGAACTCAATGTGCGCGTGAAGCTGGCCGACGTGATCGCGTGCCCGCACCTCGCGAACCTGCGCGAACTCCGGCTCGACGACGTCGACATGACAGAGGGCGACGCCGACGCGCTGCTCGCCAGCCCCACGTTTGCCAAGCTCACCAAACTGACGCTCTGGACCCGCGGCCCGCTCCCGCGCGGGTTTAAGAAGAAGCTTCAGGCGCGGTTCAGTGACGACTTGTGGCTCCGTTCCGAGGTGTAGGCACCACCGAGCGCTCACAACACCGCGTCGAAGTTGATGTGGAGCGCAGTACGATCGAGCGACGATCTATTTAATGCACGCCAAGACCGCGCCTGCCCGCGTCCGCGCATAAACATCTCTGAGTTAAATTCCGATTTCCATTTGTGAACTTTCGTGCACTCAGGTATAATTCTGGCGAGGTCGAAGTAGGACGGTTGCAAAACCTCGGTTCCGGCCATCGGAGGCTTCATGGAAATCCCGGCGTGGGCGCGTGAGCGAATCACCCGCGAGGCAAAAGCTTACCTCTCACAGCCGACCGCGCGCCACAACGATTTGCTCGATCGAGTTGTCCGCGAGTTGGTCGCGTTGCCCGTGTACGCTGATATGGGTGGCACCCTTTTGGTAGCGGCCGACGGCGAGGTTTACTGCTTGGATCACGACTCGATAGAGGTCCGACGGGAGCACGATCCCGGTTGGCAATTGCTCGCCCGAACCGCAGTCGCCGAAATTGCGCCTGAACTCCGCGTGTTACTTCCAGACCGCCCACCGAGTGCACCAGACTGCGCGGTGTGTAGCGGGTCGGGCCACATTCAGGCAACACCCACACATCGGTGTTGGTGCGGCACGTGTTGGGGATTGGGTTGGCGCGAGACAAAAATCGAACCCAATACTGCGTCAAATTCGGCAGTTTAGAGTCGATTTCCAATTCTCATGTTAGCCGGAAATCGTGATTTTTGGAGTTTTCGTAGCTGATGTTAGCAGCGATTTGGTCGCCACCAACAGCAAAAGATCGGCATCGCAGCTCTCAAGGCTTTGAAATGTCGCCACTTAACGCGACATCCGCGCAGGTTGTAGACCGAGCGGGGGCTTCTCGGTCCCAAAAGGTTAGCAATTGTTACTCTTGGCTCGGAAGCAACGACGGGATACCGCCACGCGGCGCCAAAGTTTGGTTGGCTTGGGATTGGGAACTCTGGAACTTGGTAGTGCGAAATGAGCGGTCGCTAGAAATGATCGAACCGCACGACTAACTGACAGCCTCTCCCTCTGTCAGTTAGCCGTGCGGTTAATTGGCTCTCGCCGTATTAAGCAATAGCGAGTGCCGTGCCAATTCCGTTCACGAGTGCGGCATGAAGTCGCAAAGGCCACTGAAATAAGGCGATTTGAAGTAAAAGAATTTTTCAGAAGGAAACGATCTAATATGCCGAAAGCACATATATCGCGCATCTCAACAGTTGAAATGCCCAACGATCGCGCATTGCTAACTTTGTGATTCTTTCGATTGACCCAACTTCCCGCTCTTGCCCACAATGCAGCGCGAAAAGTGCCTTGAGAGGTAGCGCTCGATGCCAGCCACGATTGATGACACCTACGCCGAAGCGTTCCGCAGCATCTATGCGAGCGTCCTCATTACCGCACGCGACCGATATTGGCTCGACAAGGCCATCAACGCAAGTACCGGCAACGCAAGCAGTACCATCCTCTGCGACTGCGAAGCCGGTCTGGACCGGTACGTTGAGGCGAGCGAAACGCCCGACAACCGACCGGGCGCGATCATTCAGTTCCACGTGCCGCGATTCCACAAGGACCGCGAAGCCCGGCTCGAACGCAGCGTGCTGGTCCGCGTGTCGCAGAACGTGATGACGTGCCCGACCACCACCGTGTTCAACGTGCTACCCGCGGACGGGAACTGGTACGCGAGCACGCAGCCCCCGAAACCGGGCGCGAAGTGGTTCCCACTGGGACGAAAGACCGCGTACTTCGGCGACGGGCACCAGTTCACCGCGGAACGGTTCGGGCGCCGGTGCTGGGTGGTGCCGATCCTCAGCGGCGAGTTCGTGATCGAACGGCGCTGCGGGTTCGCCGACGGGCTGATGGGCGGCAATCTGTGGTTCTTCGGCGCAACTGCCGACGCTGCCCTCGACGCGGCCACAAAAGCCGCAGCCGCAGCCAGTACCGTTGCCAGCGTGATTCTGCCGTTCCCGGGCGGCGTCGCATCGAGTGGGAGCAAGGCGGGGAGCAAGTACAAGTTCAGTATCGCGAGCACTTTCGCGGAATACTGCCCGACGCTTCGCGGCAAGGAAGGGATCACATCGCGATTGCCAGAAGGCGTCACGAGCGTGCAGGAGATCATCATCAACGGCGCGGACCTGCCGACCATCGTGAAGGCGACGCAGGCCGCGATCGCTGCCGCGAAGGACACGCCGGACTTGCTCACGATCTCCGCGGGCAACTACGGGGGCCGGCTCGGGAAGAGCTTCATCTACCTGCACCCCGAAAAGCAACCCGCGACGTAAGATATCACGAAGACGGTGGTTGCGGGTGCAGGAGCTGAGCCGCCCACACCGCATCCGATGCCGACAACGACGGTTCGGGGTCGGAATCGTACAGGAACATACTGTAGCCGGCGGCGTCGTAAACGCGGTGGAGAATCGCTTGAAGGTCGACCGTTGGCTCGGCTTCGCCGGTCCGTAACGGGATCGGGATCGTTGGTAGTGGATCACGGACTTTCCAGGGCCAAATAGCGGCGCGGGGATCGTCTCCTTGTCGGTCCGCGTGTCGACTGACGAGCGCGTAGTAGTCGCACTCCGGGAGCCGATCCCACGGCATTTTGGCGTGCCCCCGCAAGAGATCGATCTCGACGAAGTTCGTTTTGCTCGCGAGGATTCGTTGCACCTTCGCCAGATAGTGTTCGCGTCCCCCACCCGTCGCCTTGTTCGCGGGGCTGAGCAGTTCAATGATCGTGACGACCTCGTTCTTAACGCGGTCGCGGATTTCGAGATACGGCAGCCGTTCCTCTTCCACGATTACCGGCATGCCGACGTAAGCCGGAGCGGAAATCGCTGTACCGCTGGTCGCGACAACAGAATGTGGGTTGGGATGAACGGAGAGATCCGGCCGCCCCAGGGCGAATCGCTCCTTCGCGGCCGGCTCGTGAATGTAGAGGTGTTCTTCGATGCGAACGTAGTATCGCGGTTGAACTTGCGCGGTCAGCACCTCACGAACGGCGGGGATGAAGCTGTCGTGGAAGTCGTTCCACACGTCCGGCCGTTCGATGTACGGGTTCATCCCGGGAAATGGCGACGGCATTCGCAACCCTCCGCAGTAGCGCGAATTATACCACCGGGTTACGTCTTGCCGAGCACGAGGTCTACAACCCAACAGCCGCGCACGTGCGGCCCCGGACCGCGACAGTGAGTCAGAACGTCGGCATTGTCGCAACCCGCGTCTTGGAGGGCGTCGGCCAGAATCGGCATCCGATCGAAGGCGCGGTCAGCGTAAATGCCCTGCGCCAGTGCGAGTACGTCAGACGTGAGCCACGCGGGATCGAGCGTGAGTGGGTGAAAGGGATTAGGAACGATGTCACGAAACAATTTCAGATGCAACGACTCAACCTGTTCGCGATCGAGATCGGCCACTGAAAGGTTCGCAGTTAAAGACACGAACTTGTACCACCGCGGATGATAGGCCGTCACAACCGTATCACCCGCGGCGTTCATGACGAGCTGAGCCACGTTACCGGTAGCGGTCGCACCTTCCCGAAATATCCGTTCGGCAACGGCATGCGATTCACGAAGTTGCGCAGAATCCTGGTGATCCGCGAACTGCTCGATCGCTTCTACAACAGCCCGGAGTTCGTTCGGAATGTGCGCCCACACGAGCCGCAGCGCTGCGACAACGAGGAGGCGGAACTTCCGCTCTTCCGAAACGGACGCGGGGCGGTTGGGGGCGCCGAAGTATCTCGCCAGGCGCCACAATTCAACGCACGTGTCCCAACTTTCAGCATCGAACGTTGGTGCCACCCACTGTTCGCAACTGACCATCGCTCTACCCCAAGCGGCTCATTTTGATCGCGCCACCGACGATCGTAGCCACCGCGCGACCGGTGACCGTGGTGCCGTGGAACGGCGTGTTGCGGCTCTTCGACTTCGACTCAGTCTTGTCGATCGTCCATTTCGCTTTGGGGTCGATCACCGTTACGTCAGCGGGCTTCCCGGTTTGCAGCGTGCCGCGGTCGATCCCGAGCACCGCCGCGGGGTTACACGTCATCTTCGCCAGCATACGCGGCCACGTGAGGTGCCCCGGCTCGATCAGGTGCGTCACGCAGAGCGGCAGGAACGTTTCCAACCCCAGAATACCGTTCGGCGCCTGGTCGAGTTCGCGTTCTTTCTTTTCCGGGGCGTGCGGCGCGTGATCGGTCGCCAACACCGTGAGCGTGTCGTCCTTGAGCCCGTCGAGAATCGCCTGACGGTCCGCTTCGGTGCGCAACGGTGGCGACATCTTGTAGTTGCTGTCGAACGACCGGAGCGTTTCGTCCGTCAGGATGAAGTGGTGCGGGCACGCTTCGCCGCTGATCCAGAACGACGGCTTCCCGGCAGCCTTCAGCGATTCCGCTTTCTTGCGCCCCTGCCGAATGAGGTCGACGCCACCGGCCGTCGAAACGTGCAGGATGTGAACCTTCCCGCCGGTCAGTTCCGCAAGCACGATGTCGCGGTAAATCATGATGTCTTCCGCCACTCCCGGCATCCCGCGGAGGCCGAGCTGCGTGCTCACCAGCCCCTCGTTCATCACGCCACCCTGCGTGAGTTCGAGGATCTCGGCGTGAACCAGAACGGCCTTGTCGAACATCTTGCAGTATTCGAGCGCCCGCCGCATGATCTCGGCCGAATACACCGGCGCACCGTCGTCCGTGAACGCGACTGCACCGCCCTCGGCCAGTCCACCGAGTTCCGCCAACTCCTTCCCGGCGCGCTCTTTCGTAACGGCTCCGATGGGGAATACGTTGCAAAATCCTGCACGCTGAGCCTGATGGATCACGAACTCGACGGCCATGCGCGTGTCGAGCCCCGGCTCGGTGTTCGGCATGCACGCGACCGACGTGACGCCCCCCGCGACCGCGGCTTCTGTCCCCGTCGCGATGGTTTCGTCTTCCTCGCGCCCCGGTTCGCGCAGGTGAACGTGCATGTCGATGATGCCCGGCGACACAATCAGCCCGGTGCAATCGAGCGTTTTCACGTCACCGGTGATGCCCGCGGGCCGCGCCCCGGTGCCCGCGATCTTGCCGTCCGCGAGCCACAAATCGGTGACCTGATCGAAGTCGCGCGACGGATCGATGACGCGGCCGTTACGAAGGTGGAGTGGGGTCGACATCGTAAGTCTCAATCGCAAATGAGGTGAAAACGAACCGCGCCCGGCAGGGCGCCACTTGTCTGCGCGAAAAAACGCCGGAAACCGCACCCGTGCGGCCCCCGGCGTCGCGTGGGTTGCCGTGTAGCCGCTTAGCGGTTGCGGAGCCGCGCGAACAGCCCGCGGCGCTGCTTGGTCGGCTCGCTGTAGCTGGCCGTCATGACGGCGCCGCTGGTCGTACCACTCGCCACAACGACGTTCGCGTCCTTGGTGCCCGGCATCGGGGCCGCGCTGGTCTTGCCCGCACCCGGCATCGGCATCGGGGCCGGCGGGGTGGTCGACGGCATCGGCGTGGCGCTGGTCGCCGGAACGGTGGTGACCGGACCGGTCGTGTAGGTGGTCGTTCCGCGGTTGCGGAGCCGCGCGAACAGCCCGCGGCGGGGCGACGCGGTCGTCGCTGATCCGTACTCGACAACCGGGGGGCTCGGCGCGCCCACGACGACCGGGGTCGCGGTGGCCGGCGGGGTGGCCGCGGGCTTGTCCTCAGCGCCACCAACGGACGCGGCCAGGGCTACCACCGCGACCGCGAACAGGAACCGCTTCATGATGCTTCCTCCTGAAACACTCTGATCCCCGAACCGCCATTCAGCCGGGCGATCAGGTGGGAACAGTTTAGCGACCGCGCCGGAGAGGGGGAATAGTCCGGTCCAAAGTGGCACGCCGGTTGCGTGAACTGCGTCTTCAAGTAGCCGCGGCGCTTCGGTTTCCGCGCCCCACGGCAGCGCGTCCCGGAGAAAGCACAATGAGTTCCGCAGTTCCCACATACCCGGTCGGTTCCGTCCCCCCTGGCGTTGCCCCCGCAGCGGTACCACTCAGCGGAGGACCGGTACCGGACGAAGAGATCCGCGTTTACGGACACAGTAACCTCTTCTACTGGTGGCCCGTTTGGGCGGTCGCGTTCCTCATGGCCGGCCTGACGTTTCTCGACGGACACGTCATGGCGATCGTTCCGCGGGGAACGATGGTCGAACAGGGGCAAACGGCTCCCGGGACCGACAAAACGCGCGACGTACTCTTAACGCCTCCGGGTGAAACGGTTCCGCCCGCAACAGCTACCAGCAGCGATCCGTCGCCACGTCTTCGAGTGGCGGCCAACAACAACTACGGCGTCGTGTTTACCGGCGTCCTGCTCCTCGTAGTCACAATCACCAACTTAACTCTGCGCGGATTGGCTTCAGTGATTGCCATCGCAATTCTAGTCATCCTCGGGCTTGTGGTTGCGCTGTTCGGCTGGTGGGACCAGGTGCTCTTCTGGCTCGGGGGCGTGGACGTGCGCATGAACGCGGGCGGCTACCTCGCGATCGGCATTCCGCTATTTCTCATTTGGGCGTTCTCGACGTTCATTTACGACCACTACACGTACCTCATCGTCAGCCGCGGACAAGTACGTATCCGGCGGGAAATCGGCGACGGTGAACTCGCCGTCGATACATCTGGGTTGCTGCTTGAGAAAAAACGCGACGACCTGTTCCGTCACTGGTTACTAGGTCTTGGGAGTGGGGACTTGCACGTGAAGACGGGCGGTCCCGCGAACCTCGACTTTGAGCTAAATAACGTGCTGTTCATTGGCTCGAAAATGGCACGCATCCAGGATCTGATTCGCGAGAAGGAAATTGCTCCGCAAGCCGCCACTGCGTGAACCAAAACAACAAAAAATGCGGCCCCGGTATTTCCGGGGCCGCGTTCGTTTAAGACAGCATTATGCGGCCCTGCTCAACTCGCTCAGAACCGCCATTCGCACCGCGAGGCCGTTGGTGACCTGATCGAGAATCGCGGAGTTCGGTCCGTCTGCGACCTCGGGCGTGATCTCGACACCACGGTTGATCGGCCCCGGAGCCAGTAACAGGACGTTCGATTTTGCCTTTCGCATGCGCTCGCCGTCCACACCGAATAGCAACCGGTACTCGCGAATGGACGGGAACAGCCCGCTCCGTTGCCGCTCGAATTGCACACGGAGCAGGTTCAGCACGTCACAACGCGGGAGCACGTCATCGAGCTTGTCCGCGATCTCGACTCCGAACTGAGCCACCTCCGACGGGACCAGCGTGGTCGGGCCGCACACGATTACCTTCGCACCGAGGGCTGTAAGTGCGTGGATGTTGCTTCGGGCCACGCGGCTGTGCGCGATGTCTCCGACCAACCCCACCGTTAAGCCCTGCACGCGGCCGAGCTTCTTGCGGATGGTGAAAATGTCGAGCAGCGCTTGCGTGGGGTGTTCGTGCGCGCCGTCGCCCGCGTTCACAACGCGAACGTGTGGTGCAAGATGCTTCGCGAGCACGTGTGGCGCCCCCGGCGACGAGTGGCGCACGACCACCATGTCGATCCCCATCGCTTCAATGTTCTTCGCGGTGTCTATGAACGTTTCACCCTTGGACGTGCTCGATCCGCTCGGCGAGAAATCGAGCACGTCCGCGCCTAGCCGGCGCGCGGCCAGACCGAAGCTCATCCGCGTGCGCGTGGACGGCTCGTAGAACAAATTGACGACGACCTTTCCTTTGAGGTCATCGCGTTTCGGCACGTCTCCCACGCCAACACCGGCAAATTTCTCCGCTGCGTCGAAAAGGCGGTTCAGCCCCGCCGCCGACATCCCTTCTAGCCCTAACAAGTGCTTCATATAGCTCTCCGAGCGATCGATCGGCAGCCAACCGTTCGCCTAACCCCGCTTCAACCCGCGCCCCGGTCGCGCGTTCGTGCGCTCGCCATTGAGCAGCACGGGCGTACCGTTCACAAATACGTGTTCCACGCCGACCGCGAGCGCCTTGCCGTCATCGTATGTGGAACGGTCCGCGATTGTGCCCGCGTCGAACACCACCACGTCGGCCGCCAGCCCCTCGCGAATCAAGCCCCGGTCCTTCAGTCCGAACCGGCGCGCGACATGGTACGAGCACTTCATCACGGCCTCTTCGAGCGTCCAGTCGCCGTTGCGCACGTGGTGGCCGAGGTAGCGGGCGAAGCACCCGGTTCCGCGCGGGTGCGGTTTTCCACCCACGTAAATCCCGTCACTACCGGCCATCATCAGCGGGTGCTTCATCAACTTCAAAATGTCCGATTCCTGGCGCTCGGCGAAGTGCCGAATCACACACCCGGCCGCGAGATCGGTCGCGATGAGCAGATCACACGTGAAGTCTAGCACCGACTGCCCGCACAGTTCCGCGGCCCGCGGCAGCGTTTGCCCTTCGAGATGGCGATACTTGTCGTGCGGCAAACTCGCGAGCCGGATCGTTTCGATCGGAAATCGTGGGTTCGCGAACGCGGCTTCGAGCTTCTTGCGCGTTTCAGGAAGTTTCAATCGCTCAACGGTGGCCTCGATACCGCCTTCAAGCGTTTCCGGCGGAAGCGTGAGCATCGCGACAATGGTGCTGCCGTAGAGGTAGCAGTACAGATCGAAGGTTACGTCTACGCCTTCGGCACGGGCGGCATCGAGTAGCGGAACCGTTTGGTCGGCGAGGCAGTTGAAGTGCGACACGTGAACCCCGCACCGGGCACGTTTCCCGATATTGAACACTTCCTGTAACGCGGCCGGCGCCTTCTCGCGGTTGTACCCGCGCATGTGGGTCACGTACATGCCACCGAACGGCGCGATCTCTTCACACAGGGCCGTCAGTTCGTCTTCGTCCGCGTAGATACTCGGCACGTAGTCCAATCCGCTGGAAAGGCCGACCGCGCCCTGTTCCATTCCTTCGCGCACGAGCGCTTTCATCCACGAAAGTTCGCGCGCTGTGGGCTTTCTGGGGTCAAGCCCAAGCACCTCCATCCGAACGTTGCCGTTGGGAATCAGAACACAGGCGTTGATGGAAGACTGCCCGTCGAACTGTGCGAGGAACTCACCAATCGAATGCCAGTCGTGCCCGGGTGTTGGGAGGTTCCCATTGAACCCTGCGGTGTAGCGACGCATGTACGCCATCGTTGCCGGCGACGCGGGCGCGAACGCGACTCCGTCCTGCCCGATGACGTGTGTCGTTACGCCCTGCCGGACGCCCTGTTCGTGGATGGGATCGGCAAGCAACGGTAAGTCGCCGTGAACGTGAGCGTCCACGAACCCGGGGCACACCACCTTCCCGGTCGCGTCAATCGTCTGCTTCGCACTGGCCCGACCGAGGGCACCGACGGCCGAAATGCGGTCACCAGTGATCCCCACGTCTGCTGCAATCCACGGAAGCCCGGTGCCGTCCACGACGCGCCCGTTGCGAATGAGATAGTCGAACATGGGGCCGCGCCGTGTTGTTGAGGGGTTGTGAAGAACAATACCGCTGACTCGATACGCGGACCAGTTGAATCACGCCCGCGGCGCGGGATGGCGTGCCCCTGTTAGATGCGGTACAACAGCACTTCGTTTGTTCTGCCGATCCACCATTCCGGGCACACTATGGCCGCCGCACACACGGTCCCGTACAAGCACATCCTGGCCGGGTTGATCGGCGGGGCCGCACTCGGGTGCGGGGCAAACGCACTCGTCGAAAACGGCACCCTGGACCACGCGGTCGTCTCTGGAGCGGTGAAGTACATCACCAAACCGGTCGGCGACATCTTCATCAACTTGCTGTACATGGCAATCATCCCGCTCGTGTTCGCGTCGCTCGCGGTCGGCGTGACGCGACTCGGCGGCGGGGCCAACGTCGGCCGCATCGGGCTTAAGACGATCACGTACTTCATCGTGACCACCGCGTGCGCCGCGGCCATCGGCCTGACGCTGGTGAACGTGATCCGGCCGGGCGAGCGCGTACCACCGGAGCAGAAAGAAAAGTTGATGGCGACGTTCGGGTCGAAGGCGGACGAACGACTGGCGAAGAAAGGGGCGTTCGGTGTCGAGACGTTCGTAAACATCGTCCCGCGCTACCCACTGAAGGCGTTCGTAGAGAGTGACATGCTCGCGGTCATCTTCAGCGCGCTCGTGGTCGGCATCGCGCTCACCCGGATCGAATCGAAGCGGGCGGGCCTCATCATCGATCTACTCGAAGGGATCAATCAGATCGCCGATTTCGTCCTGCGACTCGCGATGTCCATTGCCCCCTACGCGGTGTTCTGTCTGATCTTCTCCACCACGGCCGAACTCGGGTACGACATCCTGGTCGCACTGGCCGCGTTCGTGTTCACGGTTCTGGGTGGACTCGCGATCCATTTGTGCGTCGTGCTGCCGGTACTGGTGAAATACCTGGGCGGAATGTCCCCGCTCGAATTCTTCAAACGGGCGCGGGGCACAATGTTGACCGCATTCAGTACCAGTTCGTCCAGTGCCACGCTCCCCACAGCGATGAAGTGCGCCGAAGAAGAGTTGAACGTGCCCCCGAGCGTGTCGCGGTTCGTATTGCCGCTGAGTGCGAGCATGAACCACAACGGCACCGCGCTGTTCGAGTCGGTGACGGTCCTGTTCCTGGCGCAAGCGTTTCTGCCGCCAGAAATCACGCTCTCGCTCGGCGACCAACTTGTCGTGCTGCTGCTGTGCATTTTGACCGCGACCGGCATGGCCGGCGTCCCGGGCGGGTCGCTCCCGCTCATCGGGATGATTATCGTCACCGCAACGAAGGGACACGTTCCCGCCGGGGCCATCGCTCTGGTGCTGGGCGTGGACCGCATTCTCGACATGTGCCGCACGACGGTGAACGTGACCGCGGACCTGACGACCGCGGTCTTCGTGGCTCGGAGCGAGCCGGCCATTGATGCACCACCAACGCCGGCCGAGAAATCCGCAGATGCGAACAGTGCAAAAGTCTCGTGAATATCGGGAGGGCGCCGAGAATCGGCGCCCGTTGGTACTCAAACTCGCGTAACCCACGGGCGCACGTCCACGCCGAGCATCCCGGCTCGGCGCGCGGCTTCGAGGCCGATATCGGTGTCCTCGAACACCACACACTTCGCCGACTCGACCCCCAGACGCTTCGCGGCTTCCAGAAACACGTCCGGGTCCGGCTTGTGGCGCGCAGTGTCTTCGGCCGTTACAATCGCGTCGAACCAGTCGCGGATCGCGAGCCGGTCCAGCGTGCGCGTGATGGTGTCGCGGTACCCGCCGCTCGCGACCGCGATGGGCAACTTCCCGCGGTGCGCCGACGCGATGCCCACGACCGGCTCAATGGGCACGACCGCTTCGAGAAGCGTGAGGAACGTTTGCTCCTTCTCGTGGACCATCGCGTCCACATCGGGCACGGCGACGCCCACTTCGCCGGCGAGAATGCGGATAATGCTCGCCGTGGGCATCCCGCCCATCGCGTAGAACCGCGGCTCGGGGAACGGGATGCCGAACCGCCCGAGCAGCGCGGTCCACGCCCGGTAGTGAGCCGGCATGGTGTTCGCCAACGTGCCGTCGCAGTCAAAGATGAGTCCGGTCGTGCCCGCGGGCGGGGTCCAGGTGTGTGTGTGCATGAAGTTCTTTTAGGGCCGTTCCCGCCTCGCGACGACTGCCGGGCGAGTTTACGCGATCGCGCCAACTTGTCGGGGCGGTTCGGCGTCATATCATTGTGATTCGTCCAATCGGCGAAATCCTAGTCTCTGTTCTGCACCTAAGTCGCGACACCAACGGTCGAACATGCAGACGCCGGCGATCAACGTTCAGAACCTCTGCAAGAACTACGGTCCCGTCCAGGCCGTCGACGACGTCTCCTTCCAGGTGGCGCGCGGCGAACTGGTCGGGTTCCTCGGCCCGAACGGGGCCGGCAAGTCTACTTGCATGCGCATCCTCACGACCTGGCTCCCCGCGTCCAGCGGGTATGCGTGGCTCAACGGCTACGACGTGATGTACCAGTCGATGGAGGTCCGCAAGAACATCGGGTACCTGCCCGAAAGCGTGCCGGTGTACGGCGAGATGCGGGTCCGCGAGTACCTCGCCTACCGCGCCAAGCTGAAGGGCGTCGAGCGCCACGGGCGCGGCGCCCGCATCGACCACTGCATGGCGAAGAGCCGCGTGAAAGAGGTACAAAACCGCCTCCTCAACACGCTCTCGAAGGGGTACCGGCAGCGCGTGGGCCTGGCTGATACGCTCCTCGCCGACCCGCCCATTCTGATCCTCGACGAACCGACCAGCGGCCTCGACCCCGTGCAGATCGGCGAGACCCTCGCCACCATCAAGGAACTCGGCGGCCAGCACACGATCCTGTTCTCGACGCACGTCCTCCCGGAAGTCGAGAAGGTTTACGATCGCGTCATCATCATCGATAAGGGCCGCATCAAGTTCGACGAGACCAAGAAGGCCATCGACTCTCGCGAGGCATCGTACCTCCTGGAAGTCCGCGGACCGGCCGACGCGGTGGCCACGTTCTTGCGCGACCAACCGGAACTGGCCTCCGTCGAAGCCCGGCCGATCGAGAGCGATTTGACCGGGTTTGAGTTGCGCGTGCGCGACCGCAAGGACCACCGCGAAGCGCTCACCGCCCGGATCGCCGCAAGGGGCTGGGGGGTGCGCCGCGTAGACATTCAGCGCCCCAGCCTCGAAGCGATCTTCAACGACGTGGTGCGCCGGCGCCAGGAAACGGAATCTCAAGTCGCGCCCCCGCCCGAAGCACCACCCCCGGCTCCCGAGCCGGACAAGGCCCCGGCGGCGTAATGTACGCGGGAGCGCCCGGGTACGACGGGCCGCGCCCCGGTGAGAGTTCGTGACGGCCATATTCCGGTAAAAGTTCGAGCGCCCGACGCGACCAGTGGCAATGAGAACGGGGCACGTGCCCTCGCTCGCCTGAAATCAGAGCGCGAACTACCCATGAGCAGTACCCCGCCCGTAACGACCGCCCCGGTCCCCGCAGCGCCCGATGTGGGAGTGCTCCGCGCGCCGATCGAAACCGCGCCCTCGGCGATCAAGCTCGAGGGGCCGATGTTCGCCCGGTTCGTCGGGTTCCTCGGTCTGTTCCTACTGGTCCTCGGCGCGGTCGTGGTGGTCGCCACGCGCGTCACCGGGCAAGCGCGGATCGTTCCGGAGAACTGGGGGTTCCTGTTCTCCGGGGTGGGCATCGCGCTGATGCTCTACCACGCGATAATCGACGGCGAGCAAGAAATTCGGCGGCTGTACGGGATGCTGTTCGTAGCGTTCCTGGTCTTGTCCGTGGTCGCGGCCGTGCTACCGGGGCCGTTCAAAGCCGACTCCCAAACGGCGGGCTACTTCTTTATGCCGTGGGGGATCGGGGCGGCGATTCTGGCCATCCTGTTCGCCATCCCGTTCGTGCGACACGAGACGGACGAACTGCTCCGCACGATCAGCGGCGGGGTACTGTTGGTGCTGGGAGCGGGTTCGTGCGTCGGCGCTCTCGTGGCGGGCGCGCTGAACCCGAACTGGCTCGCGGGTCCGGGGCTGGCACTCGCGGTTCTCGGTTTGGGCTTCCTCAGCGTTTACTTGGGCCAAGTCGGGACCGACGACGGGATCGGCTACACGGTCGCGGTGGCCCTGGGCGCGTTCGGCGGTGCGGCCCTGTTCTACGTGTTCGCCCGCACGGTGTTCCCAACGGTCCTGTTTGACGGTCCGATGGCCCTGCGGAAACCGTCGCAGGCCCTCGACTACTGGAAGGTCGCCGGGCGGGTGGCCGTAGTGGTTGCCTCTCTGATCCTGGTGGGGACGGGCGCGCTGGGCAAGTTCCCGGTGTGGCTGCGCGCGGTCCTCGCGGGGACCGGGCTCGTGGTGGGAACCGTGTTCGTTTTGGGCAGCACGGGCACCTACGTGACAATAGCCCCGCGGCCGTTCCTGATCCCGAGCGGTGCGGTCCTGGGCGGTATCGGGCTGGTGTACCTCGCCGTTTCACTCGGTGTGTGCTCGGACAACCAGTTCGTCACCCTCGTCCGCCGCGAACTCGCCGCGTACTTCACCTCCCCGATCGGGTTCATCGTCCTGGCCGGGATGCTCCTGGTCCAGGGAACGTCTTACGTCCAGTTCGTCGCGACGCTCCAGAGCGGTCAGCCGATGCCCGAACCGATCGTCGAGGACTACGGTATCCACATCCTGAGCCTGATCGGGTTCATCCTCCAGATCCCGGCCCTGACGATGCGGCTGCTCGCGGAGGAGAAGCGGACCGGTACGCTCGAAGTGCTGCTGACGGCCCCGGTCAACGAGATCCCGGTGGTCGCCAGCAAGTTCCTGGGGACGTGGATCTTCTTCATGCTCTGCTGGGTCCCGGCCGGGCTGTTCCTCATCGCCCTTCGGACCGTCGGTGACGCCCCGTTCGATTACCGCCCAATGATCGGGTTCTACCTGGCGCTGGCCGCGCAGGGGGCGATGTTCCTCGCGATGGGGCTGTTCTTCTCGGCCCTGACGCGGGACCAAATCGTGTCCGCCGTGCTCACGTTCGCCGTTCTGTTGGTCCTGCTGGCGTTCGCGTTCCTGCGCCGCCAGCCCCTCTTGCTGGACCTCCCGGACGCGCTGCTGGCGGTCGCGAACCGCCTGTCCTTCTACCACACGTGGCTCGAATCGTTGTCCGGTCAGCTCCCGGTCCGGAACCTCCTCCTGGCCCTGTCGCTGACGGTGTTCTGGCTGTTCCTGGCGACGAAGGTTCTTGAAACCCGCAAGTGGAACTAACGGCCCGACCGCCCCGACGCACCGTAGGATCGCGAACCAACCATGCAACCGACGCCACCCGCACCCGTCCCGAGCACCCAGAACTCGATCATGGGGCTCCCGATCGTTGAGTACGTGCGCACCCAGCGCCAGAACACGGGGATCGTGCTGGCGACCCTCGCGGTCGTGTTCCTGGCGCTCGCCGGGTACCTGGGCGTCAAAGGGTTCCGGAAGCCCCCGGAGCCGGAACCGGACAAGCCCGCGGCGGTGAACCCGCTCGACCCCGAGCGCCCGGAGCCGCCCAAAGGGGTCGCGCTGTCAAAGCAAAACGATTACGCATTGGGCGCGATCGCCACCCTCGGCGCGT
Source organism: Gemmata massiliana (assembly GCA_000531095.1). Taxonomy (GTDB): domain Bacteria; phylum Planctomycetota; class Planctomycetia; order Gemmatales; family Gemmataceae; genus Gemmata; species Gemmata massiliana. The sequence continues at coordinate 192,962 of HG799470.1, forward strand.
TCTTGATCGCCGCGGTCGGCGGCGGGTGGCTGGTCGCGGCCCTGCCCAAGCCGACGGAAACGCAGCAGCGCACCGAGGCGCTCACGCTCATCTTAGCGGTCGGGGGCGGGTTCGCGCTGGTGCTCATCGCGGCCGGCGGCCTGTTCTTCTACCGGTGGAGCGAGAGCATCGTTAACTGGCTCGAAAAGAACCAGGAAGAGGAGGCCCGGTACGTCCTGATCCCGGTCCTGGCGGTCGCGTTCGGGGCCGCACTGGGGTTGGCCGCTGTCGCCCCGGCCCGGGCCGAGGAGCGGAACAACCCGTCCCTCCGCAAACTCGTGTACGGGTCCAACCTGGGGATCACCGCACTGGTACTGCTGGTCACCCTCATCGCCGCTAACGTAGTGTTCGCGTACCGCGTGTCGAACAAGATCGACATGACCGGCAGCGGGTTCTACGCGATGAGCCCGCAGACGGAGGAGTACCTGCGCGACCTGCCGGAACCGATCCAGGTGTACGCCATCATCCCGGACTCGGGGCAGCGCGAGGTCAACGACCTCCGCGACGTGCTCACGCGGTTCCAGGAGACGAGCCGGAACAAGCTGACGATCAAGTTCATCAGCCCCGTCTCCGGGACCGTTGACCTCACCGAACTCAAGGCCAACTACCCGCCCGTGCAGGACGGCGAACTGGGCGTCCTCCTCACGTTCCCGAGCGACAAGAAGCGGTTCTCGTTCATCCCGGTGAACGAGTTCTTCACCACCGAATCGGGCGGGCGCGGGGACGCCCCGCGGTCGGTCTTCACGGGCGAGGCCCGGCTGGTCAAGGAACTACTGTTCCTCGCGGACAACAAGCAGAAGCCGAAGGTGTACTTCACCCAGGGGACCGAGGAACTGGACCTCACCGCCCGGACGGACCCGGAGCGCGGGGCGACCCGGCTCCGCGCGTTCCTGGAAAAGAACTACCTGGACGTGCAGCCGCTGGTTCTCGACGGGGAGAGCCCGAAAGTTCCGGACGACTGCGCCGTGCTCGTGGTGGCCGACCCGCAGAAGCCGCTCGGTCCGAAGTCCGTGGACGCGGTCCGCAAGTACATGACCGAGCGGAAGGGGAAATTGGTCGTCTTGGCCGGGGCGACGCTACCCGGCCCGACCGTGCGCAAGGTGTCCCCGACCGGGCTCGAACCGGTGCTCGGGCAGTTCAACGTCGGGCTAACCGGCCCGACCGTGCGCAAGGTGTCCCCGACCGGGCTCGAACCGGTGCTCGGGCAGTTCAACGTCGGGCTGAGCGACAAGTACCTGTTCGCGCTGTCCGCCGACCGGCGCGTCCCGGTCACGACCCCGCCCGTCGAGTTCACCCAGGCCGCGGCGGACGCCAAGAACCCGATCGTCCGGTTGTTCCGCCGGCTCAGCCTCCAGATGCCCTTCCCCCGTGAAGTAACGGCCCTGACCACGGCGCCGGGGCTGACGGCCACGCCGCTCCTGATGACGGACACCGAGGGGGGGGCGTGGCTCACCGACGAGTTCCCGGCCAACCCGAACGTGCGCCCGGGGAACGCGCCCGTCGCGCGGCGCCGGACCGTGGGCGTCGTCGTCACCGAGGGCGGCACCGGGCGCGTCGCGGTGTTCGGCAACGGCTTCATGGTGTGCGACGCCCTGGCCGGTCAGTTCGGGGCGGAGAGCCCGCCCGCGTTCGACCTGCTCGGGGCCACCATCGACTGGCTCCGGGACCGCCCGCCGGTCCCCCAGGGCGTCGAATCCAAGACCTACGCGGTGTACGCCCTGCCCGGGGCCAAGACGATCGACGGCACCCGCCTCAAATACGTGCCCGTCGTCTTCGGGCTGCTCGTGGTCGCCTCGCTCGGGTTGGGCGTGTGGGCCATCCGCCGACAACAGGCGTGACCGCGAACCCGACCGCACCACCGACGAACGACTGGGAGCTGGGGTATGAATTTCCGATTGACAACGGTTCTGATCGGCACGGTGCTCCTCGTCGGCGCCGTGCTCCTCGTTCGGACGTTCTTCATCGAACCGCCGGCCCCCGACACGCTCTTGGTCGGGCTCGGGGACGCCAAGCCCGGGGACATCGACGAGGTCGTCATCGAGCGCCCCGAGGCGCAGACCGCGCTCAAGTTCAAGCGCGTCAGCGGGGACGACTGGGAGATCGTCGAACCGATCCGCGCGAAGGCGAACGGGGCCGCCGTCAAAGCCGTCGTCGAGTCCCTGCTCAAAGCCAAACCGACCGTGTTCGCGGAACTGAGTTCGACCCCCGCGTTCCACGGCCTCCAGCCGCCGAGCTTGAAGGTCACGCTGCGCCAGGGGGAGCGGTCCGCGGCGCTGAACGTTGGTAACGTCAGCATCGGCGGGCGCGAAGCGGTGGCGTTCGTAACCACGACGGCCAAACCCGAGCGCCCCGTCGCGGTCGGGCGCCGGGATCTCGACGCCCTTTTCCGCCAGGACCAGGTCGGGGGCGGGGGTAAGGCGGGCGACCTCGCGAAGTGGACCGCGGATTACCGCTCGCCGGCCGTCTTCCCTTCCGATGCTCGCGCCGCCGGCGAGGACGTCACGTCGGTTCGCTTGGAGCTCCCGAACAAGAAAGCCGCCCTCGCGCTGACTCGCACTCCGAGCGGCGCGTGGAAATTCGATAGCCCCGCCGGGTGGGGCGACGCCGATGTGGAGGGCGACGCGGCCGGCGCGCCCAACACGTTCACCGGTGTGCGCCGGTTGCTCGGCGCGCTCACCAGCGTGACCGCGGCGACCCCGGCCGACTTCATCGACGACCCGAAAGACCTCAAAGAGTACGGCCTGGACGCGGGCAACCCGGACCTCGTAAAGGTCGAGATGAAGACCAAGGACAACCAGACCGCGACCGTGTACTTCGGCAAGCGCGAGGCGGCCGCGCCGGGAGTGCCCCCGGTCACACCGGGGGCCAAAGTGTACGCGCGCGTCGAGGGCCAACCCGGGGTGATCCGCGCCACGGCGGGCGACCTCAGCGGGCTGAGCGGCGTCGTACTCGATCCCGCCCCGCTCCGCGATCGCGCCCTCGTGAACGCGGACCGCACGAAGATCGACGGCATCGACATCGTGCTCGCGGGCCAACCGGCCGACAAGCCGACGAAGCTCCGCCGGTCCCGAGGGGAACGGTGGCGGTTGCTCAGCGAACCGGGCGCCCCGCAACCCGCGTTCGGTAGCGCGGTCGAGCGCCTGCTCGACGTCGTCGTGGCCCGCCGGTCGATCAAGGAATTCCCGGCCCCGAACCCGGCCAATTTCACGGCGATCTCCGCGACGCTCTCCGTGTGGGCCGACGGGTTCGCCGCCCCGACCGACCCCAAGACCGAGCCGACCAAACTCGAGTTCGGGCGCAAGGACGGCGACACGATCTACGTCCGGCGCACGCGCCTTGGGCTCCCGCCCGACGAGTTCACCATCCCCGCCCAAATGAAGGTCGGTGCGGCCACCGAGACCGTCGACGTGGCCACCACAGTCGGTCTCTCGCGCCTCGACCTGCTCGACCGGGACTTGCCGTCGTTCTCCGATTCGACCCCGGTGCGCATCACCGTGACTGGGGCGGGCACCTACACCCTCGCGCGCGACGAAAAACCGGGCCAGTCGCCGGAACAGTTGTGGCGCTTTGAAGCGCCGGACGCGCGAAAGGGCCAAGTGGCCGACGGGGGTATCGTGCGCAACGACCTGATCTACAACCTGGCGAACCTGAATTCGCGGTTCGGCCGGTTCGTGGACGAGGATCCGAAGCCGGAGAAGCTCGCCGAGTACGGCCTTGCGCCGCCGCGCCTCAAGGTGGTCGTCGACCTGCCGCCGAACTCGGAACCGAAGCAGGTCGCGTTCGAGTTCGGTAAGGACTACCCCAACGACCCGGACAAAGTGTACGCAAAAATCCCCGGTCGGTCCGCGGTGTTCACGCTCCCGCGAGCGGTGCTCGACAAGTTCGTGAACCCCGACCTCCGCGACCGGCTCGTTTTCCGCACCGTCCCCGCGGCCACAGTTAACAAGGTGGTTCTGCAGGGCTGGGGCGGCGTTCTCGGCGTCCCAACGACGCTGAACCTTGAGAAAAACAAGGACGGCGTGTGGGTGGCGGCACCGGCCGCGCCCGGCGCACCGAACACCCTGGCCGGGTTCCCGGTCGATTCGGCCAAGGTGTCGGCGTTCATTGACATAGTCACCAAGGCCCAGGTGAAGACGCTCGAAAAGGGTAAACCCGAAGCCAAGCACGGGTTCGCCAACCCGAACGAACTTTTCGATGTCCGGTTCGAGTGGCCGGGCGGGAACGCGACCTTCCGGCTCGGTGCCAGCCCGGACAATGGCGCCACTTACTACGGTGAAACGAGCTTGCTGCCCGCGAGCGATCCGGTGTTCACCATCGACGGTGCCCTCCTGAAGCCGTTCAAAGACCAGCCCCGCGGCTTCTCGAAGTAATCTCAATTGGTGGGCCGGTTCCTGTACCGGCTCGCCACACACCAACCGAAATGAGGCGGGCGCTGCGGAACAGCGTCTGCTTCACAACTCTCCATGCAAACCTTCACCAGTGTCGGCTGCACCGTGTGCGGGTGCGTGTGCGACGATCTCACGGTGACGGTGGATCAGGGCCGCGTCACCGAAGCACGCGGCGCGTGCCGTCTCGCGGAGCCGTGGTTCCGCGCACAAAACACCACGTCTCCTTCCGCGGTTCTACTCGACGGTCAGCCGGCCGAACCGGGAGCCGCGTTCGACCGCGCCGCGGAGATCCTGCGAACCGCGCGTTACCCACTCATCTACGGGCTGTCGCGCAGCACGACGGAGGGCCAGCGCGCGGCAGTCGCGCTCGCGGACCGGATCGGCGCGACCATCGACACCACCGCCAGTACCGGTCACGCGCCGTCCATTGTCGCGCTCCAGCAAGTCGGCGAATCCACCTGCACCCTCGGCGAGGGCAAGAACCGCGCGGACCTCGTCGTATTTTGGGGTAGCGACCCAGTCGTGACGCACCCGCGTCACATGGAGCGCTATTCGGCCGATCCGGTCGGGCGCTGGCTCCCCAACGGGCGCGCTGACCGGTTCGTGGTCGTAGTGGACGAAGAGGAAACCGAAACGGCGAAGCGCGCGGATCTCTTCGTGCAGGTGCCAAGCGCCCGAAATTGGGACGCGCTCTGGACCCTGCGAATGCTGCTGCGACAACCTACCCCCCCGGCCCCCTCCCTAAAGGGAAGGGGGAGAAGCAAAGGCAACCTAACCCCTACCCCCTTCCCTAAGAAGGAAGGGGGAACAGAAACAAAGAC
>HG799470.1:198267-318535 GCA_000531095.1 Gemmata massiliana
CGTTCGCCGTTCCCCTCCGCCTCGCTGCCGAACCGCTGGTACGCGACGCCCGGCAACAGGCTCCGCGCCACCCAGTCCATGCCGTTGAACAACACATCGGGCCGCTTTTCGGCCGGCACCGCGGGCACGAGTGGGAACGACCGACCGAGCAGCCGTTCGCGAGCGAGCGGTTCCGGCAGCCCACGGAGCAGGTCGCGGAACCCGGGGAGGTCTTGCGCGTCGCAAACCACCGCGGCGGCCGGGCAGTGAACTTGCAGCCCGGCTTCGGCCGCGAGCAGGTCGTCGCGGCACGCCAACGCGGTGCGGTCCGCGACCGCTTCGGACGACGTACCGGCCACCGGAATCAGCCAGATGATCCCGTTCGCGGGGCAGTACGGGCGCCGGCGCTCGGCGATCAGCCGGCACAGGTATTTCAAACGGCCCGCGAGCCGTTCCGCCTCGTCCGCGGGCACGGCGGGCACGTCCGAAACACCCGGACGCGGGAGCCACTCGTCCAGCACATCCATCGATGCGCTCCCGGCTTCGGGTACAACGACAAGCGCCGAGCCGGGCAGCACTTCGAGCGGGCGCTCCGTACTGTCGAGCAGGTCGAACCCGGCCGGAGGCGGCGGGGGCGCGGCAGCGCGGGCCTCGCTTACGAAGATGTCGGCCAGTCGACACAAAACCGACGCGCCGGGGCACACCACGAACACCGCGTCGCGTGTCGCGTACACTTGCACCGGCGCGCCGACCGTGCGCGGTTCCGCGCGCACGGCGAACGGGAGTTTCGTCGCGGCGAAGAAATCGGCGAGGTCGGTTCGCGGCTTACCGATCACAACGAACAGCGGTACTTCGGTCGGGTCGATCCCGGCCGCATCGAGCGCCTTCAGTGCTTCGGCCCACGCATCATCAATGTCGGGGTGCGAACCGTCACGCGGATCGGTGAGCAGCCGGAAGAACCAGTACCCGAACCACGCGCCGGTGTACATCAACAGGAACAGCAGCGGCAGCCAGTAGGCGTACAGCCCGGGGAACGGCGAGAGCAGTTCGGTTTCGAGGTGGTACCGCTGGTTGATCGCGTACAGCCCGAGCGTAACCAGAATCACGATCAGAATGTGGAGCGTCCACACAATGACGCGCAACACCTTGCGCGACGTCAGCCAAGTGAAGAAGTCGGTGAACATGCCGCGTCCGATTACGTGACTTTGTCTTCGTAGCGTGTTACTCAACGACCGAGCGCATGCACGTCCGCACGAAAACCCTGTTCCGCGAAGCCTTTAGGTCCAAAATCCGTCCGATGCTGGCTAACAATTGCTAACATTCTGGCCCGTTTGGGGTTCAAAGCCGGGCCGTTCGTAGCAAAAACGCCAATATTTCCAGGCAATTGATTCACAGTGCCTACCGCCGTATAGCTGTTTTGCGGCTAACACTCGCTAACCTCTTACCCTTCTGGAGCACATCTTCCAATTGATGCGCCTGTTTGGACACTTGTGGCGGCCACCGGCTTACGTGGCATTATACACCACTAGTATACCAAAATTCAGTAATTTTCTCTCCGCCCGCTGCGCTCGTTCACCCGATCGAGGAAACACGGCATCACTTCATCAGTTGCCGGGCCACCAGAAGCGCCCCGAATGGAATGCACACCAACACTGACAGCCCCGCGAACGCAGCCATCCGCGCCAGTCGCGCTTTACCGTATCGAGGCGGCACGCTCGCGGGCGGTTCCAGCGCTTGCGGACCGACCCACTCGGTGCGAAGGGCTTTCACCAGACGCTCGCGCGTGGAACCGAGCCACGCCCGCAATTGCGCCTGGTCCTCGACCCACTCGCCGCGGAACCCGAGCACAGCACACAAGTAAAAAACTTCCAGGTCGTCGTCGGTGGCACGCTCGGCGGCCATGCGAGCCTGAATCCAGAAGCGCCACGCGCGGTCGTTCGTTTCGTAAAACTCGACCTCGAACTTGCGCTCGTTCCACTGGCCCGCGACCGGCGAATTGAGCGTGAACAGTTCATCGATCCAGCTCGCGAGCGCGTACCCGATGCCGAGGTAACGGGCTTCCGGTGAACTGAGACTCGCGGCGGACAAGTCGATCTCGAAGCTCGATACCCCCGGCCGCGCGGAGGGCGGGGCGAACGTCAGCAGCAGTTCGCGGAACCGCGCGATGAGCAACTCGCGCCCCGCGTCAAACGGCGGTCCCGAACCGGTCGCCCAGTCGTCGCGCAACTTTAGCGCCGTGCGCACGATCGGGTTCACCACGGATAGCAGTTGGTCGCGCATTCGCTTGTTCTACGCTCTCCGCTTTTGCGTTCCGCCGAGTCACAAACCACTGTCGTACACCGAAAGCCACTCCTTATGAGCGGCTTTGAGCCGGTCCCGACTAGTCGGCGATTCTGTGATGACATCCATACCGCCGTCGTAGGGGTGCAGAAGCCATCGGCAGTCCGGCGCCACGATCATCACGTTTGCGAGCGTGCAATCAGCAACCGATCGGACGATTGGGTCAAACGTCTTCGGTCGCCAATCCCATACACTCGCGAACACGTGCCAGTAACCCGGCGGGGACGAATCACCGTCGAATTCGTGCGTCACGACACTTCGCCACAGTGTCGCGTTCGGATCGACTGCGTCGAATCGGGGGCCTCGCACCGCCACCAAATCTTCCGAGTATCCAGCAGTCAGGAGAACGATTCTCCGCTCAGTCCCAGTCAGTTCACCGAGAATGCAATTGTGACGGTTCAGTAACGTCTCGTACTCGCGCGCGTCTTCTGGATAGCGTTTCGACTCCGGCAAGCTGTGAAACCGCACCCAGCGATCGGGAAACGCGACACGAAGCCAATGCGCAACCGGCTCACAATTTGGGAACCGTTTTTGCCAGTCTTCGAGCATCTGGGAAGCTCTCGTCCCCTACCCCGCGGGAACCGCGTACAGCGTGAACTGCATCGTGTTCGTGCGCCCGCCGCCCGCGCGAACCGTGACCGTGCGCTGCCCCTGGATCGCCCCTACCACACGAGTCTCGTTGAACCGCACCGCGACCGTGAGCGACCGCGTGACCGCACCCCATTCGCGTTCCGGCAGCCGACTCAAGCGGCAGTAGCGCTGCCCCGCAAGGTCCGGGAGCAACCCCGGCCGGGGGCACGGCTCGAACCGAAGCCCCGCCTGACCGAGTTGGTAGATCGCGTCCACGCGGTCGCCGGAGCCGATCTTCATGTCGAGTTGCCCCGGTACCGTGAGCAACCGCATCATCTCGTCCGGGTCCATCTCGGAGCGCACCCCGAGGTACAGTTCCCACGCCGGATCGAGCCACGTCGGTTCGATCGCTGCCTGCATCCGCAACCCCATCCCGATGAACGGCCGCTCCTTGTACTCCGGCTCCGGCAGGATGTCGAGGAGCGTGTCGAGGTAGACCTTCACGCGGTAGAAGCACCCGCCGAGGTCGTCGTGATCGTAAGGCGGGATCGCGGGCCAGCGCCCGGAGCGGTCGAAGATCGCGAGCTGCCCGACGAGCCGGCACAACTCGGTGTAAGCCGTGAGGGGCGGGATTCCCGGCGTAAACGCGATCACGCTCAGGACCGCGTAGGACTCGTTCAGTTCGCGAAGGTGCGCGGCCGAAACCGCGTCCTGCGGGTCGGTCCCCACGAGCGCCCCGCCCCGAGCCGCGAGCGCGCTCGCGAGCCGCTCGCGCTTCCGCCCGATGCGGTCGAAGAGTCCTTGCAGAATGTCGCCGTGCAGTGCGGGCCACGTGTCACACGCCAGCACCGGCGGGATGTACGACACGTCAATTTCGGGCGGCGCGTTTGCGAGTGCGGACTTCACGAGCCGCACGAGCGGGAGCGTCGCGAACCCCGTTTGGTCCTGATCGCCGACGAGGAGCCGCAAGTTGTGCAACCGCACCCGAATCGGTTGCGGGTTCACGCCCGTGTTCTCGTCTTCGAGTTCCTGCGTATCGAGCCGGTAGCGGGCGTTCGGGTCCGGTACGTCTTCCGAGATGTTCGCTTTGCCGAGGTTGAGGGCGGGGGTCGCCAGATACACCATCAGCGGTTGCCCCGGCTCGAACAGCCCCTTGAGTTCGAGCGTGGGGAGCAAGCCATCGGTGGGAACTTCGATTGGGGTGCCGTCGCGGAACACCGCGCGCAGCGACCGCACAACGAAGCGGTTGTTCGCGAGCGCGTCCGGGTCGACTTCGACGGTACGCAGCCCCCAAACGTGGTGCGTGGGCCAGCTATTGGCACGATGCGCCCGGGCCGTGAGATACCGGTGCTCGGCCTGGAACTGGTGCGGCTGAAGGAACATCCCCTCGTGCCAGTGAACCGCCCGGGCCGTCATGCGGAGACCTAATGTGTTGAGGGTGTTTAAGTAGCGACAGTATAAGCCGGTGTGAAAACCGACTGCAAGTCTTACGCTCCTCGGGGCGTACTTCTTTCGTGCCGCGCGCTGACACCGGGCGGTTTGTACCGATTACATGCCGCGCGCGAACCCGTGGACGTAAACGTCTGCACCGGATTGCGCGAACGTGACGCCTTGCAACGCGAGCGCCTCGGCCATTTTCGCAACGCCGACCCCACCTAATGGGGGTGCGGCTTCAGTTCCCCCAATCACCTTCGGCGCAATGAAGACGTGAAATTCATCCACAACACGTTCGTCGAACGCAGAACCGAGTATCCCCGCCCCACCTTCGATCAACACGCTCGTAAAGCGCCGACGACCGAGGTCCGCGAGAACCGCGTCGAGCGTCACCGTTTCTTCACGAAGCGCGACTACTTCCACACCGTCCGCCACCCAGCCGTCGAGCCTCCGGGCGTTCGCGCTGGTCGTGTACACCACAACCGGCACTTCCCGCGCGGTACTCCGAAGCTGGCTGCGTTCCGGCAATTCACCTGATGCCGAGATCACCACCCGCGCAGGTGTTCGTGGCCCCGGTGGGCGAACCGTAAGTAGCGGGTCATCAGCAACAACAGTTCCGCGCCCCACGATGATCGCGTCCAGCCTCCCGCGCAGTTCGTGAACCCGGCGACGCGACTCCTCACCGCTGATCCATTTGGAATCACCCGTCCGCGTGGCGATTTTCCCATCGAGTGTCATGGCCCACTTCGCGTGGACCCACGGGCGCCCGGTCCGGATCAACTTCAAATAAGGGGCGTTGAGGGCGAGCGCATCTGATTCGAGCAGTCCGACGTGAATCTCTTTCCCCGCGTTCCGCAAAATAGAAAGCCCGCCGCCGGCGACTTTCGGGAACGGATCGGCCATCGCTACCACTACGCGGGCAACGCCGGCCTTCAGGACCGCGTCCGTACAGGGGGGCGTTTTTCCGTGGTGACAGCACGGTTCGAGGGTGACCACGAGCGTTCCGCCGTGCGCACGATCCCCAGCCGCGGCCAGCGCGAATACTTCCGCGTGCGGGCCGCCGAACTTCTGGTGCCAGCCCTCGCCCACCATTTGGCCGCTCGCGTCGAGCACCACGGCCCCAACCATCGGGTTCGGTTCGACGAATCCGCGCCCCCGCGCCGCGAGCGTAAGGGCATGTCGCATCCAGGGTTCTAGATCGTTCACGGTTCAGTTCTCAATAACCGCGCAAAATAAATTCGATTCTGTGCGAACCCTTTGATGAGTCCCGCGTCTATCTAGCGTACACCGCGAGTTGGAATCAACAACCGCGGGTGAATCACCAACACGGCAGTCAACATACACGCGATACAACCATGACACGCTGGCACACGAGTAACGAGCTTCACCTGACGACCGCAACGGTCGCCGCGAAGACGCTCTATACCGCCGCCGGCCTGGAAACGGGTTATGCGTTAGGTCTGGATCTTGATACCGCGGCGCGCGTCGAGCTTGAAGCCGGCATGAGCGGTACGAGCGATACGAGTGGGTGACCCTTGGCGAGCCATGTTATGGCAACCGCGCCGGCCGGGGGTACAAGTGACCCCCGGCCGGTTCTCGTTTTGAGGCGCCCGGGTGACGGATAAATGCCCCGTTCGACTTCCGGTGAGGTCGGTGGCCTTTCAAGCCGCTTAGGTCGGGTTCGACTCCCGCACGGGGTACTGAAACACAGGTGGGGATTGCGTCTGGGAACGCGCTCGGTCACCAAAACCGACGGCTTGTCCTGCGGGGTTCGATTCCTCCCCCACCTGCTGATTGTGAATGGTCCCGCGGGCCAGTGGAGTGGCCGTCTCCCTGTCACGGAGAAGAACGGGGGTTCGAGTCCCCTCGGGATCGCTGCTGTGTTGAAAATTGGTGTTTTGCTCGTGGCACGGGCCTCTGGCCTGTGGAGGCACTCACACAGGCCAGAGGCCCGTGCCACCAAACCAAGAACCCCAAACATCAATTCGACGCAGTTGATCGCTACCCGGTACCGGGTAAACGGAAGTGTGTCCGACGTTGGCTAGGGGCCTGCCTCTTAAGCAGGTTTACGTGGGTTCGATTCCCACCGCTTCCACTGTTTGTGACGGTTTGATCCGCGCCCATGATGTAGCGGTAGCCTATCGCTTTGCCAAGGCGGATGTGTGGGTTCGACTCCCACTGGGCGCTCTTGATTGTAGAACCGGAGGCCGATCGCCCCTGTGATGTAACGGTAGCTTGCCGTCTTGGTATGGCGGACGCGCGGGTTCAACTCCCGCCGGGGGCTTGATAGAGCTTCAAGTTCCACAAGTTCTTAGTTCCAAGTCAAATACATGACTGCGAATTATCAACTTGGAACTTGGAACTTGGAACTTGGAACTTGGAACTTAATTGACGGCACGGTACGCCAACTGGCAGTGCGACCAAGCTCAAACCTTGGTGTGTGTGGGTTCAAATCCCTCCCGTGCTACTCGATTGATGTCGGTTACGCCTCCGGACGCGCGGTGGGCCGCCAGACTGCCTGTAAAGCAGTCGCCCCTTGTGGGCAATGTGGGTTCGATTCCCACCCGGGGCACTCGGAAAAGTGCGGAATGCGGAGCGTGGAACGCGGAACGAATACGAGGAAAATCGGAGCTTGGTTTTGGTTTTGGTTTTCGTTCCGCACTCCGCGTTCCAAGTTTCGCGCTCCCAAAATACGGCCCGTTCGTCTAGCGGTTTAGGACGCCAGGTTCTCAACCTGATAACGGGGGTTCGATTCCCCCACGGGTCACTCGGAACGGTTTGAAGAATAAGCACGGTGTTAGTTCACCGATTTATTGATATCAAGCGGTTCCCAAACGGTGATGTAGACCAACTGGAAGGAGTCGCCACGCTCAGAACGTGGACAGTGTGGGTTCAAATCCCACCGTCACCACTCTCAAACATTGCGGACGGGCCGGCGCCCGACCGGGTCTCATAAGCCTGGATGCTGGGTTCAACTCCCAGGTCCGCAACTCCCTCGGCGCGTTATGGCGCCGAAGTCTATCGCGGGCGGGCAGGTGCTCTGCTGGGTCTCATAAGCCCGGCCGCTGGGTTCGAGTCCCAGGCTTCGCGACTCGCGCTCCGCTCGGCGGGGCGCGCATGGCCCGGTGGTGTAACGGGAGCCACGCCGGTCTCAGAAGCCGGTGCCGTAACGGGCGTGAGGGTTCAACTCCCTCCTGGGCCACTGACGGAAAATGACCTCGTGCTGTAATTGGGAGCCAGAGTCGGTTGAGAGCCGGCTGCCGTAAGGCGTGTGGGTTCGATCCCCACCGGGGTCACTGTGCGTTGACGGGATCGCTCGCGGGCGAGAGTTGTGCCTTGCAAGCACGACGACGGGGTTCGACTCCCCGCGGTTCCACTCGATCGGTTTGCGTTCAACAGCCGCGTGGGGCGGACTAATCAACGTCCGGCCGACTGGGGTTCGTTCCGCGCCCCGCGGTTGCTGAACACAAACTGGTCACTTACGGACGGGAGCCGGATACGGTTGGCCGGGACGCTTTGCTAAAGCGTTCGCCCTCACGGGCGTGTGGGTTCAAATCCCACCCCCTCCGCTGGTACTTACCCTGGTGGTGAAACGGAGATCATTCCGCGCTTCGAACGCGGCGTTCCGGGTTCAAATCCTGGCCGGGGTACTTTATGAGAGCGTTCCGTCAGATGTGTACTGCACAGTTCGCACTGCGGATGTTTCCAAAACTGAGCGCTGAAGGAAAAGCTACTGAACATTCATCTGGTCCTGTGGTCTAGCGGTTCAAGGCGCCTCCCTGACACGGAGGAGAACGGTGGTTCGATTCCACCCAGGATCACTCCGAGTTGCGTTTTTTCAGACGATAATGCGCATCTCGGCTCCGTGCGGCATGTGGTGTAGCGGTAGCACGCGGCCCTGTGAAGGCTGAGGTGATGGGGTTCGACTCCCCCCGCGCCGCCCTCTGTTAACTTTCTGTTACGGGTCCAAGGTTCAGAATCATTCGCGATTTCGCGGCACTTCACAATTTGGGTTTGACGCGCTGAAGTGCTTGTTTTTCCAGTCTTCTGCCGGTGTGGCGCGACCCAGAAAGGCACCGAGCTCGTACCTCGGTTCATGCGGGTGCGAATCCCGCCGCCGGCTCTCGATCCGTGTCGATTATCGAACCCGTTGCGGCGGTGCGCGTTACGCGCCCTCCGCGCGGGATCGTTTCGTTTACATTCCCGTTCCCGCAGTGGCACGGCGGCGTTTAGGTCTGTAGGATTTCAACTCCGAAAATTGCCCGCCCTCTTTCGCCGCAAGTGCCGGCGTCTACCTGGTGCCAATATGACCGAGTTTGCAGAAGCTCGCAAAGTGGCCGCGTTGCTCGCGGCCGTGGCCGAGCCGACCCGCTTGCGCGTCCTGTGGCAGTTGGCCAAAGGCCCCCAGCACGTGGGCAAACTTGCGGACCTCGTCGACATCAAGATGGTGAACATGTCGCACCACCTCGGCGTGATGCGCCAGGCCGGGGTGCTGGAAGACGAGAAGGACGGGCGCCAGGTGATCTACCGGCTGCGCCCGGACGTGTTCATCCCCGGCACGACCCCGGACGTGCTCGGCGTCCTGACGCTCGGGAGCTTCCGCGTGGTGATGCGGGCCAAGCCGGAAGCCCCGCCGGTGTCGATCAACACCAAGACCCGCCGGAAGACCGCGAAGAAATAATGAACGCGCCCCAGCGCCGTCCTCGCAACGGCGTCCCGAAGCCCGCCTCCCTATGATGTGGGAATGCTCAGTCCCACAGCACCCCCGGACACACTGTCGCGCCCGCTCTGGCGACAGGTACTGGCACTCGCTCTCCCCGCACTCGCACAGCAGTACCTCCACCTCGTGGTCCAGCTCTCGGACCAGTTCCTCGCGGGGCGGTTCGAGCTGCCCGACCCGAACCAGCGCATCGGTTACCTCTCCGCGCTGAACACCGCCGGCTACCTCTACTGGTTCGTATCGAGCTACACCGTTCTAGTGAGCGTGGGGAGCACCGCGCTCGTTGCGCGGTTCGTCGGGGCCAAAGATTGGGCACTGGCCCAGCACGCGACCGGTCAGTCGGTGGTGCTCGCGGTCGTGTTCGGGTTGCTCGGCACCGTGGCCGCGCTCCTGGGGCTACCGAGTCTCATCGAAGCGCTGAAACTCACCGGCGATGCGGCCCATCTGTGCGTCGAGTTCCTCACACCGCTGGCGGTGCTGCTCGCGTTCCAGATCACGGAATCGGCGTGCGCCGCGTGCTTGGCGGGAGCGGGGGACACGCGCACCGGCCTCAAGGTACTCGGCCTGGTCGCCGTCCTCAACGTGCCGCTCGCGTGGGGGCTGTGTTTCGGTGTCGGTCCGATCCGGGGGATCGGCTTCGTCGGGATCGCACTCGGTACAGGGATCAGCCACGTCATCGGGTGCGTCCTGCTGCTCGTGATCCTCTCGCGCGGGAAATCGGGTCTGAAACTGCGCCTTGCGAATCTCTTACCAGCGCCCCGGCTGATCCGCCGGTTACTGCGCGTGAGCGTGCCGGCCGCGATCGACAGCCTGTCGGCCGCGTTCTGTCAGTTGTGGTTCCTCAGTCTGGTAAACAGCCTGGGTGATACGGCCGCGTCCGCACACGGCATCGCACTGAAGTGGGAAGCGCTCGGTTTTTTGTCCGGGGCGGCATTCGGAACCGCGGCGATGGCCCTCGTGGGCCAGAACCTCGGCGCGCGAACACCGGACCGCGCCGCCCGGAGCGGGTGGACCGCCTACGCTCTCGGTGGCGGTGTGATGTCCTTTATGGGCCTGCTGTTCGTGCTGCTCGCGGAACACATGTTTCGCCTATTCTGCCCCGACCCGAGTTTGCAGCCTATTGTTGATGCGGGCGTACCAGCACTGCGATTGATCGCGTGCGCGATGCCGGCACTGGCGTCGCAGATCATCTTCACGGCGGCTCTGCGTGGAGCTGGTGATTCGCGCGTTCCGGTGCTGTTCAGTTGGTTCGGGTTCCTGTGCGTGCGGATTCCCCTCGCACACCTCCTCACCGCCCCGCAAGTTAACTTGGGTTCCCTCGGGACGATCCCCGGGTACGACCTCGGGCTGTTAGGGGCCTGGGTCGCGATGTGCTCCGACTTGTGGGCGCGCGGAACGTTCTTCGCGATCCGGTTCGCCAGCGGGAAGTGGAAGAAAGTGGAAGTGTAAACGTTGTGAGCGGCGGGGGAGTGAAATCACCGACCTACACTGGTAACAGAACGAGGGCACGACCGCGTGCAGTTGTTAAGAATCATACTGATGTCTGTAGCCGCGGCCGTGCTCTACGGTGTCGCCCACGATCAGGTGACGGCTCGCATCTGCGTCGAGTATTTCACGATCGGCCACCCGCCGGTGTTCGGAACCGACGACCCGACGCTACTCGGCATCGGGTGGGGCATCATCGCTACGTGGTGGGTCGGCTTGCTTCTCGGTGTCCCATTGGCGGTGGGCGCTCGCGCCGGGTCGCGCCCCAAACGGTCGGCCGCATCGCTGGTGCGACCAATCGCGCGGCTCCTTACCGTGATGGCACTGTGCGCGACGGTCGCCGGAACTACGGGGTGGCTGTTGGCCCGATCCGGGGTCGTGTTTCTCATCGGCCCCATTGCCGACGAGCTACCCGCTGATCGACACGTGCCGTTCCTCGCGGTTCTTTGGGCGCACGTGGCCAGCTACGTATCCGGGCTGGTCGGTGGACTGGTGGTGCTAATGCAGGTGTGGCGTTCGAGAGGTGCAACTATCGTAGTCACAGGCGGAACAACTGCAATCGAATGATTTTGCCGGTGACAAGCCATTTCGACGAACGCGAGTTCACGTTATTCCGATCGAGTCGCGTGAACCAGCGAAGAAGCAAGCACCCGCCCCGTGCGAATGAGTTCACCGCGCCGGGGGGACACGGCCGGCCGCGCCGACTACTTGTCTGCTTTCACGTACTTCGCGATCCGGCCCTTGGGACCGGCGGCCCAGCCGTCGCCCGACGCGGTAAAAGCGACGCTGTTGTACTTCTCCCGGTCTAGCGACTTCCAGGTCGCACCGTCGTCTGCCGAAGCGTCGGAGCCCGATGTGCCGACGGTCACCCACCGGTCCTTCGCCCAGGCGACGCCGGACCGGAACGGCAGCGGTTTCTCAACGGGCTTCCACGTTTTTCCGCCGTCGGCGGTAACCGCTCCCGTTGCTTCCGTGCCGTCCGGTTTGCGGTAATCGCCCCCGACGATCACACCGTGGTCGCGGTCCCGAAACGCGATCGAGAACACCCCGGCCGATTCGATCCCGGCCAGGAGTGGCGTTTCGCTGGCGCTCCAGGTTTTCCCCCGATCGCTCGAATGAAGCACTCGCGCGACCTTAGCCCCACCGGTGCAAAACCAGACGTCGTTCTCACCGCGGGTGACGAGACAGGTGCCGCTGGCCGCGAACGCGCCTTCCTTCGGCAGGGCCGCAGGTCGGCTCTTCTCTGGTAACAGAGTCCACTTCGCGCCGCCGTCGTCGGTAACGAGCAGATGGAACCGACCGTCCACCGGGTCGCCGAACGCGATCCCGTGCTTCTCGTCCCAGAAGGCGATCGCGTCGAAGAACCCCTTGGGTTCGGCGTTTTTGAACTGAAGCGCCCACGTCTTACCGCCGTCCGTCGTCTTGTAAATCCGGGACGCTTCACCGGGGCCGGCACTCAGCAGATACGCCGTGTGTTCCCCGAACGCCTCGACGTCGCGGAAGTCGAGTTTGTCCGCGTCGGGCACCGAGCCGGCGGTCCACGTCTTACCGCCGTCGGTGGTGCGGCCGAACGTTCCCTTCGTGCCACTGACCCACGCCACTTTTGAATCGACTGTACATAATCCCCGGAAGTCCGCGTCCGATTTGATGACCTGTTGTTGCCACTGACCCAATGCGAGCGCGTTGTCGAGCACGCAGAGTAGCACGGCAATGAGAAACGCCTTCATAAGTGCTCCGGTTCAAGTTCGCGAGACGACGTTAGGTTTAGTCCGCATCTCGTGACGTGGTTGCGGATTTCGCACACCTTGTACTCGGGCGTGCGCCCGTTTCAGGCGAGGCGCCGCGGGTATCGGCGCGAACTTTTCTCCGGTCCGCGTCTCATCTCTGGGGGATAACCCAATTTGCCGACGCGGGCAACGAAGTAAATCACAGCACCCGATTCTTCGTTCGCCCCGAGGCTCGTTCCTCTCACTGTACCTTCGAGGTGCGTTACCATGCCCGTTGCGCCGCCGGACCCTGCCAACTTACAAACCGAACAAGACGTTCCCCATCCGGTGTTGTTGAACACCTGGAAGCACCACGCGGGTTGGATTCGCGAGCGGATCAGCGCCGCGGTTCGGAGCGGGAGTGCCGGGGTCGCGGCGCTGCCCGCGGAGATGGCGGTGGTCGGTTCGCGCCTCATGGATCTGTACGTCGGAACGCTGAAACCGGCGACCATTGCTGAAGCCGTTATTGCCGACCTGAATACGCGGGGCCTGTTCGAGTTCGATCCACTCGCGAAGTGGCTGGCGGAACAGGGGGCTTACGCGCTCACCGAACTCCCCGACCGCTCGACGTGGACGATCCGACTCGGACCGGCCGACGGGCGCTATTTGCACCTGCACCCCGGCCGGTGGGCGCGACACACGATGCGCGTTCAGGCCAACACGCTGCGGTCCGCGGTCATGGCCCACGCGCTCGCGCGACTCACCGGGCGCGCAGCAAACGAGCTGGAGGTCGTGAACGAGGCGCGCAAGCAGTACCTCGGAATGCTACCCGTCCTCGAACTCACGGGCACCGGGGGCCTCGGTGCGGTCATCGCAGCGCTTCAAGCGCCCGCGTGAGTGGCGAAAAGCACGATGGATAGCGAGCGCAACGCGACTGACGCCCAGTTGTTTTTACGCAGTTTAGCGACTGGTATTCCAATTTTGATGTGGTATCTTCATCCGCGTTGCGCTCATTACTCGGCTCAGTCGGTGCCCAT
The DNA here is from genome assembly GCA_000531095.1 of Gemmata massiliana. GTDB lineage: Bacteria > Planctomycetota > Planctomycetia > Gemmatales > Gemmataceae > Gemmata > Gemmata massiliana. The sequence continues at coordinate 211,539 of HG799470.1, forward strand.
GTTGCCCGCCGCCCTCCCTTCGGTTCGATTCGCGTGGTGGAACGTGCATAACTTCGCGCACTTCGCCACGAACCGAGTCGGTGATGTCAGTTGTTCCCCGATTACGAATCGTCTGCGGAAAACGCAATGAATGCAATCGCATCTCGCGCCGCACCGCCGACAACGCCTTACTAACTAACATTATTATTAGCAGCAAACCATGCTAGCGAAGCTGCACGGCTCTACCCGCTTCCACCGCAAGCGGGCGGTCCTATGGGTATTTCTGCTCGCAGTCGTTGCTGGTGCTGCGATCGGGGTCTGCCACTTTTTCTCACCGACTTGGCGGGTGCGAGTGGACGTGACTCATATCCCCCCCGGCACCGCGTTCCTCAGCGTGGCTGCGGAATCTGGTGGGGCCGTCCTCAATATGGACTGGTCACCGGCCAACGAACTCTCGATCCCCTTCACAATGCACCCCGCGACGTGTACCTGGAGTTACCAACGGCCCAATAATCCGAATGTAAACTGGGATGCGTATGTCCGCTGGCAACCGGGCACGCTGTACGGGATTGTAACGCGGAAAACGGACGGGACATGGTGGGTACATTGGTTTGAGGCCGACGCCGTTCCGCTCAAGGGTAGGTGGTGGCTCGGAGGTGGGCGCGCCTCCTTTGATCTCACCGCAGGGCAAATGGTCCCGCTGTCAGGAGAGTTAGTAGCTGCGCTCGGGTTGGATAAGGTTGTGGGCCTTGACTAACTTCGCGCCGACTAATGCCTTAGTTGCGGTAATGATCGCACCCGACATACATACAACCAAGTGGCTGAATTATGCCGACGCTTGAAGAACTCCTGCGCGCTTCCTTGAAAGGCGCGAATGTAAAGTTCGATCAGGCCAACAGCGATTTACATGCCACCGTAGTCGAAGCAGCTAAGGCGGTCGAAGCGGTGACAGGAGGAAAGGCGACTTTGCGGCTGTTTCCAATTGCGAAAGATGACACCGCGACAGGGTACGACCTCTGTGTTGTTACAGTGGGGCAGCAATTCCGAAAACTGACGAGCTTCACGGTAACTGGAGCCGGCTATCCGATCGCCCGACATGCTAGTCCTGAGCAGACGGCGGAGCAGCACATCAAGTCTTCAGAGGAACTGTCCAGTTATTTCCGGAAATTAGCGTCAGATCCGGATTCATCTCTTGTTGCCTACCTCGCTTACATTGTCCGTAATTTTCTCGAAGAGGAATAATCCGTACCCGCGCTCGCAGAACCTACGCAATGATGTCCTTCACCACGGTGCCGTACACGTCCGTCAGGCGCTCGTGGCGGCCCTGGTGGAAGTAGGTCAGTTGCTCGTGGTCGAGGCCCATCAGGTGCAGGATGGTCGCGTGCAGGTCGTGAATGTGGACTTTCTTTTCGACCGCCTCGAAGCCGAGGTCATCCGTCGCGCCGTAAGCCGTGCCGCCATTCACGCCGCCGCCCGCCAGCCACATCGAGAACCCGTAGGGGTTGTGGTTGCGCCCCGGTTCGTTCTTCCCCTCACTGAAAGGCATCCGCCCGAATTCGCCGCCCCACACGATTAGCGTGCTGTCGAGCATGCCGCGCGCCTGAAGGTCCGCTAGGAGCGCCGCGATCGGCTGGTCGACCTCGGCCGCGTGCTTGCCGTGGTTCGACTCGATGCCCGCGTGCGCGTCCCAGGTGTCTTCGAGGTGCCCGCCGCCGCTGTAGAGTTGCACGAACCGGACGCCGCGCTCCACCAAGCGCCGCGCAATGAGGCAGTTCCGCCCGAACTCGTCGGTGGGCTTCTGACCCACACCGTACATCTCCAGCGTTTTCGCCGATTCCTTCGTGAGATCGACCGCGTCCGGGGCCGCGGACTGCATCCGGAAGGCCAGCTCGTAGCTCGCGGCGCGAGCGGCCAGTTCGCGCCCGCCGGGGCGCGCGTCCATGTGCTGTTGGTTCAACTGTGCGAGCAGGTCAAGTTGTTCTTTCTGCACGTCCTTCGTGAGATGGGCGGGGCCGCGTAGGTCGAGGATCGGGTCGCCCGAGGGCCGGAACAGCGTGCCCGAGTACGCGGCCGAAATGAACCCGCTCGACCAGTTCGGCTGGCCGCTAATCGGCCCGCCGCGCTTGTCCATCAGCACCACGTAGCCGGGCAAGTCCTGGTTCGCGGTGCCGAGCCCGTACACCGCCCAGCTCCCGAGCGACGGCCGACCGATGAACGTCTTACCCGTGTTCATCATCACCAGCGCCGAGCCGTGCGCGTGGCTGTCCGTGTGGCACGAGCGGATCACCGCGAGCTTGTCCGCGTGCTCGCGCACTTTGGGGAAGTAATCCGAGACGGGCAGCCCGCTCTTGCCGCCCGGCCGGAACTTGCGGAACGCGGGCGTCAGGTACCCGATCTTCCGCCCGCCGGAGTTGATGAATTTCTTGTCCTTCGGGATCTCCTTGCCCGCGTACTTCTCCAGTTCCGGCTTCGGGTCGAAGGTATCGACCTGCGACGGTCCGCCATTCATCATGAGGAAGATGCAGCTCTTCACCTTCGTGGGGAAGTGCGGCTTCTTTGGCGCGAGGGGCGAACCGGCGCTGGCCGGCGCATCCGACGCACGCGACTCGGACGCGAGCATCCCCGCGAGCGCGACTCCAGCGAACCCGCCGCCCATTTCCCAAATGAGTTCGCGCCGGGTCAGACCACAGGGGAAGAGGTTGGACATATCTGTCTCCAGGGGCGAGTGAGACACCCGCACAAGCTCATTCGTGTGTGTCGCAAGATATTTCGTTACGCTTCAACGCGGGCTGCCGGTGGGCGCCCGAGCTTCGCAGCGCGAATCAATCAACGTACATGAATTCGTTGGTATTCAGCAACACGTGGCACAGTGAGGCGAGCGCGTCGAGGTCCGGCGTTGGGCGTTTCGCGAACGTCTTCGTCTGCTTCTCCAGGTGCGCGAGTGCGGCGGTGACCTCCGCGTCACGTGGATCGCGCCCGAGGGCGCTGCGCCAAGCGTGAACGACCTGCTCCTTGCGTTCCTTCTTGGTGCCGATCCGTTTTGCGAGGGCGGCACTTTGTTCGTGAACGAACGGGTTGTTGAGTAGCGCGAGCGACTGCGTGGGTACGGTCGTCACGTCGCGCTGACAACTCGGGAGCGTCGTGTCCGGGAGGTCGAACGTGGTCAGGAGCGGCGGAAGCAACCCGCGCTTGGCGAAGATGTACACGCTGCGGCGACCCTGTTCTACCGCCGGCGACGCCTTCCATGCGTTGTCCTTCATGGACAACCCTTCCAGTGCGTCCGGCGGGATCTCGGGCGCGAAGCTCGGCCCGCCGATCTTGTCCAGCTTCAGGTTGCCGCCCGCGGAGAGTAGTGCGTCGCGGAGGGCTTCCGCATCGAGCCGCCGGCGCTCCGCGTGCCACCAGTATTTGTTCCCCGCGTCGCGGCGCGCGTACTCGTCCTGCTTCGGGTGGATCGAGGACTGGCGGTAGGTTTCCGAGAGCAGAATGAGCCGGTGGAGGCGCTTGAGGGACCAAGAACCTAACCCCCCGTCCCCTTCGCCTCCGTGCTCGCCGGTCCTGTCAGCGGAGCTTCTCGCGGACCGGCGCCGAAGGAAGGGGGGGCAGAACCATCACTGGTTTTAAGCCCCTCTCCGTTTAGGGGAGGGGTTGGGGAGGGGTTCAAGACCGGACTCGGTAAAGTAGTATAAGTAATAACTTCGTTCTCGCGGACCGGCGCCGAAGGAAGGGGGGGCAGAACCATCACTGGTTTTAAGCCCCTCTCCGTTTAGGGGAGGGGTTGGGGAGGGGTTCAAGACCGGACCACTAGCCGAATTTAACCGTTCCCCCGAAGGAAGAACTGATGGGTTCACCAGTTCGCTCGCGAGCCAATCGAGCAGTTCGGGGTGCGTCGGCTTGTCACCGGTGAAGCCGAAGTTGTCCGGCGTGCGCACCAGCCCCTGCCCGAAGTGGTACTGCCACACGCGGTTCACCCAGACGCGCGCGGTGAGCGGGTTTTGGGGGTCGGTGATCCACTGTGCGAGTTGGAGCCGACGGGTAGTTGTCTTCGCGCTCGCGGGCGGAACTGTGAGCGGCTTGTCGAGCGCGGAAATCATCGACAGGTGCCCCGGTTCGACGACCGCGCCGGGGCGGTTCGGGTCGCCCTTCTTCAGGAGCTTGATCGGCGGAACCTCTTTGCCGCGATCCGTCCAGCCGAACACGCCGGTGTGCCCGAGAGCTTTGGCGTCCGGTCCGCCGAGGTGCTCGCGCGGTCCCGGCTCGATGAACCCGGCCCAGAACGCCCCTGCCATGCGGTAGTAGTCGGTCTGGCGGATCGCATCGAACTTGTGGTCATGGCACCGGGCACACTTCACCGTCATCCCGAGGAACGCGGTACTCGTGGCGCCCACCATGTCTTCGAGCCGGTCGTATTTGTACTCGTTCGGGTCGTTCGGCTCGTCGTTCCACGTGCCGAGCCGGATGAAGCCGGTCGCGACCGTGGTGTTCGCGTTGGCGTTCGGTAGCTCGTCCCCTGCGAGTTGTTCCAGTACGAAACGGTCGTAAGGCACGTCGGAATTGAACGCCTTAATGACCCAGTCGCGGTACTTCCACACGTCCGGCTTCACCTGGTCGCGTTCATACCCACAGGTCTCCGCAAAGCGCGCGACGTCGAGCCAGTACCGGCCCCAGCGCTCGCCGTAGTGTTCGCTCGCGAGCAACTTGTCGATCAGTTTCTCGTATGCGTTCGGCGATTTGTCGTTGGCGAACGCCTCGACCTCTTCGCAAGTCGGCGGAAGTCCGAGCAGGTCGAAATACACGCGGCGCACGAGCGCGCGCCGATCCGCGGGCGGGGCAAGTGACATCCCGTTGTCACGGAGTTTCGTGCGGACGAAGCGGTCGATGGGGTTGGGGCGTCCGCGACATCGGGAACCTTCGGGCGCGTGACGGGTTGAAGGCTCCACCAGTCGCGTCCGGCGCGAGTTGCTGTGGTCGCGGCGAACGGGTCGATGGGGTCCGTCCCCCACTTCGCGCCGCTCGCGATCCACTCCTTCAGCACGGCTTTTTCGCGCGCGGAGAGTGGTTTCTTGGGCGGCATCTCGTCGGACGCGACCCGCTTCCACAACTCGCTCTCGTCCGGCTTGCCCGGGGTGATGGACCCGCTCTTACCGAGCACTGCGTCTTTACGAGTGAGGTCCAAGCCGCCCTTCGGATCAGCACCGGAGTGGCAATCGAGGCACCGCGCGCCCAGAACCGCGACCACATCTTTATCGAAGTCGGGCGCGGCGGCAGAACTCGTGGCGGGAACGAGGAGGGCAGACGAGATAATGGCGAGCAGCCGCATGAGGTCGGCACCGGGAGAGTGACGGACGCTCGTGATACCCCGGTTCGGTTTCCCGACCGGCGATCAAGCATCCCATCGTGGGTGGCGTGAGCCAACAGACTAAATGGTGCGCCGACTTTTGTAAAGTATTTTTAGTAAATCAATTTTAGAAACTCGAAACTCTGCTAGAGTGGCCGCAGTGCTGCTGCCGTTTCTCGGGCGATTCGGATGACGTGTGAGGTACCCGGTAACCCCTTCGCGCGAGGTACTTATCGAACGGCTACCCCTGAAAGAGTTGCACGGCAATGCGTGGCACGCTCTCGCGCTCGTTCGCCTCGTACACAGTAACCACATTGTCGTGATTGACCTGCGCGGCAGCCCGGGCCTCGCGCAGGAACCGCTCCCGAGCGGACGAATTCGCAGCGAACCGTGGGAGCACTCGCACGGGTCTATAAGAGCCACCCGTCACACGCCCGCGTTTTCTTCGAGCTTACCCAAGCGCCAGGCGCGGCGCTCGCTCCAGCGCCAGAAGAGTTGAGCCGCGACCATCAGAGCGACCGTCGTCGCGAGGAGCGTGAGTGCGAGTTCCACGTTGGACCAATTTGAGAGCGGCCCGCGGAGCTTCTCGGGCACTTCGCCCATCAGGGCACGGCGCATCCCTTCGAGCCAGTACGTCGTCGGTAAGCTCAGGCTCACCCACTGGACCCACGCCATACTTCCCTGGAACACCGAGAGCGGGAACACCACGCCGCTCAGCAGGTACACCAGCCCCGCGATCCCTTCGCTCAGGAACATTCCGTTCCGCGACATATTCAGACACGCTGCGGCGAGCAGCATCCCGCACGCCCAGAGCATCATCGCACCGATGACCAGGTATACGAGCAACCACGGCACGTCGACGGTGACCGAATCCCGCACCTGCGCGAACAGGATCAACCCCGTGGTGAGGCTCAGCACGCCGCCCACGATACCTTCCAGCGCACGCGACGCCCCGCGCCCGAGGAAGTACGTCTGGAACTGCGCCGGGCTGATGTAGACGTACTTCAGCATGCGGTAGTGCTCGCGGTCGCGCACCACGGCATAGCTCAGTCCGAACATCACCGTGCCGACCAAGCCGTAACACGCATTGGAAACGTACATGTACGGCAGAAACTGCGGCGAAATGCGGGCGCGCCCGATACCGACGGCGGCCTGGTCCGCGGCGAAGAACATGCCCACGAGCATGAGCGACCCGCACACGGGCTTCACGAACATGTAGACCGCGAACAGCAGCGGGCTGGTCCAGTTCGTTTCGAGCTGCCAGCCGAGCCACGCGGAGAGCCGAAGTGTGCGGAGGTGTGCGAGCATAGAGGCATGATACGGGCGCGAAGGGCACAAAAAGAAGACTTCGAGCCAAGCGACGGACGAACACAGAAAACACGGATCAGAGGACAGAGGATAGAGGACAAAAACGCGCGAGAGGTTTATAGCCCCGTGAGGGGCGAAGGCGTGTAGCCAGGGGTGGAGCGGAGCGCAACCCCTGGCGGGCTCCCTCCAATCCCGGCGAGTTTGCCTTTTGGCACGGCAAGTTCGCCAGGGGTTGCGCCGCGCTCCACCCCTGGCTACACGCCTTCGCCCCTTACGGGGCTGAAACGCATTTGCCTTCTGTCTTGATCCCCGTTATTTGCGTGATCCGCGGCTCTTTTACATCACGCTCCTATTTGATCTCGCCGGAGTGCCCCTTGATCTCGCCGACGGCTTCGGCGCGGCCACCGAGGTGTTTGGCGAGGAACTGCTCCGTGATTGCGAAGAAGTGCAGCCGGTTCTCCGGGCGCTGGAACCCGTGGCCCTCGTCCGGGTACAACACGTATTCCACCGGCTTACCGTTCTTCCGCATCGCGTCGACGATCTGATCGCTCTCGGCCACCTTCACACGCGGGTCGTTCTTCCCCTGGCCGATCAGGAGCGGCTTGGTGATGTAATTCACCTTCGAGAGCGGTGAGCGCTCCTTCAAGAACTCCTCTTCTTTCTCCAAGTCACCGACGCGCTTGGCGAACAGAGCCTTCGCGGGTGCCCAGTACGGCGGGACCGTCTTCAACAGCGTGACGATGTTGCTGGGGCCGACGATGTCCACCCCGCACGCGAACTCGTCCGGCGTGAACGTGAGGCCGACGAGCGTCGCGTATCCGCCGTAGCTGCCGCCCATGATCGCGACCTTCTTCGGGTCCGCGACGCCCTGTTTGACGATCCACTCCTTCGCGTCGATCAAGTCCTGGTGCATCTTCCCGGCCCATTCCCTGTTACCGGCGTTCAGGAACTTCTTGCCGTAACCGGTGCTCCCGCGGAAGTTCACCTGAAGGACCGTGTAGCCGCGATTCGCGAGGAACTGCGTCAGCGGGCTGAAGCCCCACGAGTCGCGCGCCCACGGGCCACCGTGAACGAGGAGCACCGTCGGCAGATCCTTCGCTTCGACGCCGAGCGGCTTCGTCAGGTAGCCGTGAACGACCAGCCCGTCCTTCGCCTTGTACTGAATCGGTTCCATCTGCGCGAGCTTCGTGTTCTCCAGCTTCGAGTTGTTGAAGAACAGGAAGTCCGCCTTCTTCGTGTCGCGGTGGTAGAGGTAGTACGACACCGGGCCGTCGTCGGTGACGTAGGCGACGATCCACAGCGTGTCGTCCGTGGTCTTGCTCGTCACGCTGAAGTCGCCGCGCCGGATCTTCGCGAGCGCGGCGAAGTCGTCCTTCACGCTGTCGTCGAGCACCTTCCACTCGGTCCGGGCCTTCGCGAACGACACCGCGAGCGGGATACGCTTCTTGTCGTCAATCATCGCGCCGCCGATGTCGTACTCTTTGTCTTCCGCGATCACCTCTTCCTTGCTGGTTGCGAGGTCGAACTTGGTGAGCCGGAGCGTGTCCGTGCTGTCGTTACCGATGACGTAGAGCGTGTTCGCGTCCGCGCCGAACCCGGCCGCCTGCCCCTGCTCCTCGTTCGTCCACTTCTTGATCGTCTTCCACTCCGCGCCGGGCTTCTCGCGCACCATCAGGTCGTAGCCACCGGTCTCCGAGTTGACGGCAGTCGCGGCACGAATGACGAAGTCCTTGTCCGTGGTCCAGCCCACCACGAGGCCGGGGTTCTCGGTGTCGATCTTCTCTTCGCCGGTCGAAATGGTGACGCGGTGCATGTCGAACGCGGCCTTGTTCCGCTTGTTCATGCCCACGAGGAGCGTGTCCGGGTGCTTCTCGTCGAGTTCGACGCCCTGCACGCGGACGCCCGTAAACGGCGTGAGGTCGCGCGTCTTCCCGGTGTCGAATTCCGCCGCGAACAGGTGGAAGTTCTCGTCCCCGCCCGCGTCCTGGAGGTACAGCAGGTGTTTGCCGTCGTGCGCCCAGAAGTACTGGCGGATGCCGCGCTTCTCGTCGCTGGTCACCTTCTTGTCGTTCGCTTTGCCGGCCGGCAGTGCAGTGGTGCGCACCCACACCTGGAGCACGTTCTTCTCGTCCGGGGCGAGGTACGCGATGTGCTTCCCGTCCGGGGAGATTTGCGGACCGGCCTTGTCCGGGTTGCCGAACAACACGTCGCGCGGGATGAGCGGCGGCGCCTCGGCCGAGGCGACTAGGGGCGTCATGGCGAACACTCCCGCAAAGAATGCGAAGCGGAACATGCGTTTCTCCAGAGTTGAGGAACGACGACGGGGCGATTGTAGACAAAAGCCGGTCTCCCGCCTCCGGCCCGTAACTCGAGTGGGGCCGCAGACGGGAGTCGAGTGAGGTGCTATTCGGCGAACCGGCCCGCATATTGCGGCCGTTTTTTCTTTGCAGAACTATGGGAGCAATTCTCGTAACGATTTGTGTTGTTAAGGAGTCGGCGTTTTGCTCGTGGCACAGGCCTCTGGCCTGTGCGAGCGCCTCCACAGGCCGGAGGCCTGTGCCACCAAACCACAAATCATCGGACCGCCAGTTCCGCGCCCTACAAAACCGACAGTTCGCTCCCCGCGACGCGGTCGGCGACGAGCATCTCGCCCTCGCTGTCCAGGTACCACTCCTCCGTGGCCCGCGCGCGGAGACGCAGGAACATGTCGTCACCCACTTGCATCGAGTGACCCGGCGCGAACGACTTACCGGACGAGCGCAGGTACGCGAGCGCGTTGTTGAACAGGTCGAATATGAAGCGCGCCATCTCGTGGTTGTCCGCGCGCAGCGCGAGGTCCGGCAGCCCGAACCGGTGGCACCCGTAGGTGCGCATCCAGACCCCCGGTTGCCCGTCCACTTCGAGCTTCACGAACCCGCAATAAATGAGCAGTAGCGGCAGCCCGCGCAGGGCCGCGAGCATGTTCCCGCCGTCCTCTTCGTGCGGGGTCAGCACGGGTGCGGGGATCGCGGTCCGGGCGGTTTCGTTCAACGTGAACACCGCACCGTGCATCGTGAGTGAGCCCGCAACGGCGGCCAGCGCGACGTACTGTTCGAGCGGGTTCTGATCGTACCCGTTGTAGTACAGCATCACGTGCGCCTGGTTGCGGTACGCGATCTCCTTGTACTGCGGGTCGAAGTGGGCGGGTTGCACGCACCCCTTAACAATGTCCGCGGGCATCGGGTTCGCGAACCCGACCAATTTGATAACGTGCGCCCCCCACGCGACCAGTCCCATGAGCACCGGTTCGAGCGGGGTCGGCTTCTCGGCCGGCGGAACCTGGTAGATCTCGACCGTGGCGTCCGCGAGGTCCGGGTGGTACTCGCGCACGGTGACCGCCAGCTTGTCCGCGGGCAGATCGAGCGGGATGTCGAAGAGGCACTGCAACCCGACGGGATCGGTCAGGCGCGGGTTCGCGACCGCCGGTCCGCCGATCCGCGGTACCCCTTTTCCGAAGAACCGGTCCAACAAATCGTCAGCCATCGCGCACATCACTCCGGTTTCTGATTGCGTGGCCGCGGCCCCGCCGTAGTATCATACACGTCTCCCGCTCCCCACCCACGCACTCGCTCGTTTCGTGAAAGGAACGGTCATGTTGGACCGCGGAAATCTCTCCCGCCGGGGGTTCATGAACCGCTCGGTCGGAGCCCTGATGCTCGCCGGGCTGCCCGAGTGGTACGCCCGCGACCGGTTCGGGGCCGCCGCCCGCGCCGCCGAGGACGTCAAGCCGACCGGCGCCAACGGCAAGTTGAACATCGGCGTCATCGGGGTCGGCCCGAACCCGCGCCGGTCCAACGGCCTGTACAGCGAAGCCAAGAAGTTCAGGGACCGGGTGAACTTCACCGCCGTGTGCGACGTCGACGGGCGCCACGTCGGGCACGCGGTCACGCAGTACAAGCGCGACGGGTTCGACGTCCACGGGTTCACCGACTTCCGCGACCTCATAAACAACAAGAACGTGGACGCGGTCATCGTCGCCACGCCGGACCACTGGCACGCGGTCATCGCCATCGCCGCGATGAAGGCCGGCAAGGACGTGTACTGCGAGAAGCCGCTCACGCTCACGATCGAAGAAGCCCTCGCGATGAAGAAGGCGACGGCCGAAACGAAGCGCGTGCTCCAGACCGGGAGCCAGCAGCGGTGCGAGATGCAGGGCCGGTTCCGCCTCGCGACCGAACTGGTCCGCGCCGGGCGCATCGGGAAGGTCGAGGGCATCGAGTGCCGGGTCGGGAGTAACCCGCGGAGCGGGGCGATCAAAGAAGTCGAGGCGCCGAAGGAACTGGACTGGGACATGTGGCTCGGGCCGGCGCCGAAGGTGCCGTACCGGTGGGCCGAGAACACCGAGAAGCGCGGCGAGGACTTCACCAACTGCCACTACCAGTTCCGCTGGTGGTACGAGTACAGCGGCGGGAAGATGACCGACTGGGGCGCGCACCACATCGACATCGCCCAGTGGATGCTCGACATGGACGGCAGCGGGCCGGCCTCGGTGCAAATGAACGAGTGCGCCAAGTCGTACTCGAAGGGCGACGGGTACAACTGCCACGAAACGTTCAAGGTGACGCACACCTACACGAACGGCGCAACAGTAGAAGTGAGCCACGGCGCCGGGTCGGTCGCCAAGGGGCTCGTGGACGCCAAGGGCGCGAAGTGGAAGGACCGAGCCGGCAAGGAACAGGACGGGGTGAACGGCGGCCAAAACGGGCTGTTGGTCAAGGGCGACAAAGGGACGCTGTTCGTCAGCCGCGAGCACCTGCTCGCGAGCGACAAGGACGTCTTCGCGCCGCTCAAAGACTCCGAGAAGCCGAAGCTCTACAGCTCGACCCCGACGAACCACATGGGCAACTTCCTCGACTGCGTGCGCTCGCGGGAAACCCCGATCTGCGGCGTGGAAGTCGGCGCCGGCTCGGTGATCGTCTGCCACCTCGGGACAATCGCGCTGCGGCTGGGCAAGAGCAAGCCGCTGACGTGGAACCCGAAGACGAACACCTTCGGCGACGAAGACGCCAACAAGATGATCGCACGCGAGCGCCGCGGCGGGTGGAAGATCAGCTAACCCCGGGGCGCGTTTGACCGCCTTTCGTACCGTACCCGGCTCCACGCAGCAGATTGCAAACGTGCAACATGCGAGGTGCCGGGTCGGTTCATTTCCGCCTTCCCTTGCGACTGATCGGGGACGGATTTGTTTTTTGGTTTGGTGGTACAGGCCTCTGGCCTGTGGAATCACCCATACAGGCCAGAGGCCTGTACCACGAACAGAAAATGCGATCAACACAGTGCCGTTGTGGGGAGCATAACCCGAGCGTAGCCACAGAAAACAGACGCTTCACACGATCCGGTGTCACCCAATCATGAACCCCACTCAGCGCAAGATCGTTTCGGAGCGCGCGGCGGAGCCGGTCGGCGCGTACCCGCACGCGCGGCAAGTCGGCAACCTGCTGTTCCTGTCCGGGATCGGGCCGCGTGAGCGCGGGAGCAAGGTGATTCCCGGTGTTAAGATGGACGAAGCGGGGGCCGTGCTCGACTACGACATCGTCGAGGAAGCGAAGTCGGTGTTCCGCAACATCCGGTTCATCCTCGAAGACGCCGGAAGTTCGTGGGAGAACATCGTCGACGTGACGGTGTTCCTCACGTCCATCGAGCGCGACTTCAAGCGATTCAACGAAATCTATCGCGAGCACTTCGGCAGCGTCGAGCCGTGCCGCACGACGGTCGAGGTCAACCGGTTGCCGACGCCGATCCACGTCGAACTCAAGGTCATCGCCACCATCGGCTAATTCGCGGGAGAGTGTGACATGCTCCGCACGCCGCTCAACTTCAAAGCCTGGATCGACGAGCACCGCCACCTCTTTAAACCGCCGGTCGGCAACAAGATGGTGTGGGAGGACGCGGACTCCATCGTCATGGTGGTCGGGTCGAACACGCGAAAGGATTTCCACGTCAACGAGGGCGAAGAGTTCTTCTACCAGGTCGAGGGCGACATCGTTCTGAAGGTGCAGGATGAAGGGGAGATCGTTGATATCCCGATCCGCGAGGGGGACATCTTCCTGCTCCCGGCGCGCGTGCCGCACTCCCCGCGCCGGCCCGATGGCACGATCGGCCTCGTGATCGAGAAGAAGCGCGAAGCGGACCAGATGGACGGCTTCCAGTGGTACTGCGAGGGGTGCGGCGCCAAGCTGCACGAGGAGTTCGCCCACATCACGAACATCGTCACACAGCTCCCGCCGATCTTCACCCGGTTCTACGGTGACGAAGCCAAGCGCGTCTGCAAAGCGTGCGGGGAACGGTTCACCGACCCGAAGAAGGTCGGCGCGTGATGCTCACCGTCGATATCCACACGCACATTCTGCCGCAACACTTGCCGCGCTGGGCCGACCGGTTCGGTTACGGCGGGTTCGTGGAACTCGCGCACCAGCGCCCCGGCTGCGCGCACATGATGGTCGACGGCAAGTTCTTCCGCGAAATCGAGATGAACTGCTGGAGCGCGGAGAAGCGTATCGAAGAGTGCGAGGCGTGCGGCGTCCGCGTGCAGGTGCTCTCCACCGTGCCCGTCATGTTCAGCTACTGGGCCAAGCCCGAGCACGGGTACGAGGTCGCGCGGTTCCTCAACGACGACATCGCTGAGGCGGTGCGCAAATACTCGAAGCGCTTCATCGGCCTGGGTACCCTGCCACTTCAAGCCCCGGCCCTTGCAGTGCGCGAGCTAGACCGCTGCGTTCATGAACTCGGCTTCCGCGGGGTACAGATCGGCTCGAACGTCAACCAGACGAACCTGAACGCGGCCGAACTCTTTCCCGTCTTCCAGCGCGCGGAGGAACTCGGGGCCGCGGTGTTCGTTCACCCCTGGGAGATGTTCGGCAAAAACGAACTCAACCAATACTGGATGCCGTGGTTGGTGGGGATGCCGGCCGAAACGACGCGGGCGATCGTGTCGCTGATCTTCGGCGGCGTCCTGGAGCGACTCCCGAAGCTGCGGATCGCGTTCGCACACGGTGGCGGGTCGTTCCCCACGACCATCGGGCGCATCGAACAGGGGTTCCGCTGCCGTCCGGATCTGTGCGCGATTCACAATCCGGTGAACCCGCGTGAGTACCTGAATCGCATCGTCGTCGATGCGCTCGTACACGATGCACGCAGCCTGCAATACCTGATCGACGTCATGGGTTCGGAGCGCGTCGCGCTCGGCACAGACTACCCGTTCCCGCTGGGCGAAACGGAGCCGGGATCGCTCATCCGCTCCATGAAGCTCCCGCGCGACATCGAAGAGAATCTGCTGTTTCGCACCGCGTGCGCATGGTTGGGAGTGAAGCCGGAGCAGTTCGAGTAAATTGAGTCATGAGGTGCCCTCATGCCGTTCGCGCAGGTCACCATCGGAGAGCGCGTCTACCCCCTCACCAAGTGGGTCGACATCTCCATTCCGCTCGATCCGCACGGCGCGCAACCGAACGCTTATGGAGTCCCACCTGCAACCGCGCGTCCGTACTCCGGCGACGGCTTCGTACTCGATACGCGACGGGGCGGATCGTGTAACTGCGACGTAATCGAACTGACACCGCACTGCAACGGCACGCACACCGAGAGCGTCGGGCACCTCACGACGGAACGCTTCCCGCTCTCGAAGGTTACGCTGCCGTTGTTTCTGCCGTGCGCGCTGATTTCGGTGCCCCCCGAGGGGCGCGAGATCCGCGCCGATGCGATCGAGCGCGCGATAGGAAGGGCTCCGACCGAGTTCCGAAACGCGCTCGTCGTTCGCACGCTCCCGAACGATCCGAACAAAATTACGCGCAAGTGGGAGGACGGGACCACTCCATACTTCGGACCCGACGCAATGGCCGCGATCCGCGCGCACGGTGTGCAGCACCTGCTCGTCGACCTACCGTCGCTCGATCCGTTGATAGATGGGGGCCACCTGACCGCGCACCGGATATTCTGGAGCATGTCGACCGGTTCAAAAGAATTACCCGATGCGCGTGCGCGTCAGCGCACGGTCACCGAGATGATCTTCGTGCCCGATCGGGTGCCGGACGGTCGTTACGCGCTCGTGCTCCAGGTGCCGCCGCTGGTTTCGGACGCGGCTCCGTCTCGCCCACTCCTCTTCGATCTGGATGGCGCGGTATGACGATCGCCGAACTGCGCGCACAAGCCGACGAACTCGACCGGATCGACGCGCTCGCGCCCTTCCGCGCGCAATTCTGCGTTCCGCGCCACACGGACGGATCAGAAACAACGTACCTGTGCGGTAACTCGCTCGGCCTCGCGCCGAGGGGCGCCCGCGCGTCCGTCGAACAGGAATTGCTCGCGTGGGAAGCGCTCGGCGTCGAGGGGCACTTCAAGCCCGAGCGCCCCTGGGTGTCGTTCCACGAGTTGTTCGCCCGGCACCTCGCGAAGATCGTGGGCGCGGCCCCGCACGAAGTGGTCGCGATGAACACGCTGACGGTGAACCTTCACCTGATGCTCACGAGCTTCTACCGCCCGGAGCCGGCGCGCTACAAAGTCCTCGTCGGGCACGCGGCGTTCCCCTCGGACCGCTACGCGCTGGCGTCGCAGATCGCCCTGCGCGGGTTTGCCCCAGCCAATGCTTTCGTCACTGCTGCACCGCGTGCGGGCGAGCACACGCTGCACACCCAAGACGTCGTCGCACTCATCGAGCAGCACGCGAGCGAACTGGCACTCGTGCTCATGGACGGCGTGAACTACTACACCGGCGAGCGCGTCGACATCACCGCAATCACGGAAGTCGCGCACCGGTACGGGATCACCGCGGGGTTCGACCTCGCGCACGCGGCCGGCAACGTGCCGCTCGCGCTCCACGACTGGGACGTCGATTTCGCCGTGTGGTGCCATTACAAGTACCTCAACGGCGGCCCCGGGTGCGTGGCCGGGTGCTTCGTTCACGAGCGCCACGGTTTCGCACGCGACCCACTGCCGCGCATGGCGGGTTGGTGGGGGCACGACAAGCACAGCCGCTTTCAAATGGGGCCGGAGTTCGAGCCGATCCCGGGCGCGGAAGGCTGGCAACTCAGCAACCCGCCGCTGTTCTCGCTCGCCGCGCTGCTGCCGTCGCTCGAACTGTTCGCGGAAGCCGGAATGGACCGCCTCCGGGCCAAGAGCGAGGCACTCACGGGCTTCCTCGACCGCGCGCTCCGCGGTCTGTTCCCGGAGTGGATCGAGGTCATCACACCCGCCGCTCCCACTCACAGGGGGTGCCAGCTTTCCGTGCGCGTGAAGCGAGACGCAGAAGGCGTTCACCGCGCTCGGCGCGAACGGCGTGATCTGCGACTGGCGCGAACCGGACGTGATCCGCCTCGCCCCGGTCCCGCTGTACAATCGGTTCGCGGACGTCGTGCGGTGCGCGGAGGTTCTGTCCGCGATTTACGCGGGTTCGGATGCCCCATAAGGGTGCCCGGGGTTTCAACCCCGGGTACTTTCCCCGGGCGCCTCACGCCACCCAAGGCGGAACCTCCCATGCGTGAAGTCACTCTGGTCGGCGGCGGATTGTCCGGCGCGCTGCTCGCGCTGATGCTGGCGCGCCGAGGGGTGAAAGTCACCGTCTACGAGCGGCGCGCGGACGTGCGCGCGGAGCAGATCGAAGAGGGGCGCTCGATCAACCTCGCGCTCTCGGTGCGCGGGATTCACGCCCTGAACCGCGTGGGGCTCGACGCCGAGATACTGGCGCGGGCGATCCCGATGCGCGGCCGGTACATCCACCCCACAACCGGCAATTGCTCGCTCATCCCCTACGGCCGCACGGCCGACGAAGTCATTCACTCCGTCGGGCGCCGCGGGCTGAACGTGCAACTGCTCGATGCCCTCGCGCGCGAGAAGAACGCCACCGTACACTTCCAGCACCGCTGCACCAACTACAACCTCCGCACGCAAACACTGACCGTCCGCGACGAGTCCTCCGGGCGCGAGTTCAGTGCCGGGGCGCCCGTTGTGATCGGCACCGACGGCGCGGCGTCCGCAGTGCGACTCGCGCTGATGCAAAGCACGCGCATGAACTACTCGCAGGAGTATTTGGACCACGGCTATAAGGAACTGACGATCCCGCCCGCGCCCGACGGCACGTTCCGGATGGAGCCGAACGCGCTGCACATCTGGCCGCGCGGCGGGTACATGATGATCGCGCTGCCGAATCTCGATCGCTCGTTCACCTGCACGCTGTTCCTGCCGCACCGCGGGGAACCCGGGTTCGATCAATTCCTAACGCCCGAAACCGTAACGTCGTTCTTCGCACGAACGTTCCCGGACGCGGTCCCGCTCATTGCCGACCTCCCGGGTGAGTTCTTCCGCAACCCGACCGGCGGACTCGTGACCGTGCGCTGTTCGCAGTGGTACTCCGAGGGCCGTGTGCTCCTGCTCGGCGACGCGGCGCACGCGATCGTCCCGTTCTTCGGTCAGGGAATGAACTGCGCGTTTGAAGATTGCGAAGTGCTGGCGGACCTGTTCGACGAGCACAGCGGGAACTGGGACGAGGTGTTCCCGCAGTTCTTCGCGTCGCGGAAGCCGAACACGGACGCGATCGCGCAACTGGCGCTGGACAACTTCATCGAGATGCGTGACACGTCCGCCGATCCACACTTCGCGTTGAAGCGGCACCTCGAGCACAAGCTCGAAGAACGCTACCCGGGTCAGTTCGTCTCGAAGTACGGGATGGTCTCGTTCCACCGCACCCCGTACCGCGACGCCCTCGAACGCGGCCGCGTACAGGATCGAATCCTGATGGATGTGTGCGCGCGGGCGAACGCCCTCGCCGAAATCGACATCGCCGCCGCATTCGCGCGCCTCCGTGCGGGGGCCTAACACTTTAACGGGCAATTTGAAGCGATCAAGTTGCCGTATTGGAGGTGCGCGTTTCTGTTGGTGGCACAGGACTCTGGTCTGTGCCACCAATGCAAGAATACACATCGAGACGCACGGATTTCAGGCTTTTGGCATTTTTCAGTGGCACCAGTTGCCCCTTGTCGGACCCGTTTCGGGTGTCAGTTCTGAAATGCACGACCCTTCAGCAGGCCTAGCTGAAAAAAGGACTCACGATCCAGTTTGTTGTCTTCAGTCTCGATTGATGAAAATGAATTAGTTTTTAATATTTTATTAATTATCATATTTATTAATATGATTATATATAATTATATTGTTTGCGCTAGTTGCTGTGTATTGTTTGAGTAGCCGGCCCCACCGCTGGCGCCCTAAGCAGCCAGCCGTAGTTCGTTGTCACCATTGGCTTGGAGTCGCCGCCGGTACGTCTCGAAGCCGTCCTCGACGGCTTTGCGGAGGGCGGCCCAGGTGGTAAAGCTGCGGGTCGGCATCTCGTGGTGCTTGACCTGCTTGAATACTGGCTCGATGCGGTTCAACTCCGGGCTGTAGGGAGGCAGGTAGTACAGGTAGATACCGAGCTTCGCCAACCCGGGCCGAGCGGCCTTAACCACCCTGCCCGTGTGGATACCGGCGTCGTCCAGAACCATCACACGCGGCACGTCTGCCGTCGGCAAACGGTTCCGCAAGTACGCGAGCAGGTCGTCCGACGTCAGCGCCCGCTCGAACGGCACCGCGTCCAGGCACCGGGCCTGTGGCTCGCACGTGGCCAGGGCGTTCACCCGCCGCCCCTGCGGGTACTCGTACTTGACCCGCTTGCGTTGCTCCGGAGGGACCACGAGTGCCCGGTCGGCAACGGCTGGCTGAACCCGCTCTCGTCCAGGTAGAACAGCCTACCGGCCCGCCTCAACTTTTTTTCAACGAGTCGAAAGTGCGACGCGCCCGCTCGACCTTGTTCGAGTCTTGCTTGTGCCCGACGGTCTGGGCGGTCCGCCCACCTGTGCCTGTGGGCGTTCACGATGACCGGGGCGTGGGAGTGGAACCGATCCGGTGATGCGCTGGTGGCCCACCAACTCGCGTCGCCGTGGGATGACCAGGAGCGCCGCTCCAGCCACACGGACAAGCACCGGGCGCGGCAGCGGGAATTGCTGGCCGAGGAAATTAATGCGGTTGTGGTGATCGCAAAAGACGTCGCGGAACTCCGTGAACTCGCCGAACGACTACTCAACCTCGCCGTATAAAACCTACAAGATCGCGGAAAGTACAGTTTTCTCTCAACAGCGCACTTTTCCGCCCCTCGCATTAACTTTCGCAGGAACTGCGCTTCTTCGCCGATACACTGCTGCAGTTTCGGTTCTGCCTGGGCTATACTCAACACACGTCTGCGCCCACGAACATCAGACCGAGTACCGCGATGAGCGAAGCGACCAAACCGACCCCGGCCGAGGCCACCGAACAACTCATCGACGCCGTTCAGCGGCTCTCCTCCGCGCGCAACACCGCGGAAATCACCAACATCGTCAAGGTCGCGGCCCGGCGCGTGACCGGCGCGGACGGCGCGTGTTTCGTGCTTCGCGACGACGAGAAGTGTTATTACGTGGACGAGGACGCCATCGCGCCGCTCTGGAAGGGCAAGCGGTTCCCGATGGAGGCGTGCATCAGCGGTTGGGTCATGCGGAACCGCCAGCCCGCCCTCATCCCCGATATCTACCTCGACGACCGCATTCCCCACGACGCCTACCGCGTCACGTTCGTTAAGAGCTTGGCCGTGGTCCCGATTCGGTCGCTCGGCCCGGTCGGGGCGATCGGAGTGTACTGGGCACAAACGGCGTGTCCGACTCCGACCGAAGTTCGGTGGCTCCAGTCCCTGGCCGATTCGACCGCTCTCGCACTGGAATACGTCCGGTCCCAAACCGAGACGAACAAAGCTCGGGGCATGGAAACACATGCGCACGAGTCCGCCGGTTGCGCGACGCAGCCCAGCGCCCCACAACCGGCGGACTCGTGCGCATGTGTTTCCTCACCAAGCGGTTCGAGGTGAACGGTCAGTGGGTGCCGGTGGAAGCATTACTCGAACAGTCGTTCGGGCTACACGTGACTCACGGTCTCAGTCCCGAGGGCATCGCACAACTGGCGCTCGACCGCAACAGTCGCGCCCCCGCCGACGACACGCAGCACGACAACGAACCCGCAGCTAGCGAAACGGCAACTCCCAACCCCGATAGAGTTTGCGCTGCTCCAGTTTGTGCCGAGTAATCTTCGGCTACCCATTTTGCCGATAGTACCGGTTGGGCAACCGTCCTTGGTGGCGGCGCTGCGCGCTGCTAAACTGGGCGCATGCACACTTTGACGCCCGACACCGCGGAGCGACCGGCCATGACGGCCCCCAACACGCTGTTTGAAGTCGAAAACGAGCGCGAACTTCCCAAGCCTGTTTCTGTCCCCGCGACGTTGTTCGCGGACATCGTGTTCGACCGGCCGCTCGACCACGCCTACACTTACGCGGTTCCCGAATCTCTTGTTGCGAAAATCGGCGTCGGGAAGCGCGTCGAAGTGCCGTTCGGTAAGGGCGGCAAAGGGACCGCGGGGTTCTGCGTGCGCGTGACCGACGTGCAGCCCACGTCCGGCTACGAGATCAAGACCGTCACCCGCGTGCTCGACGACGACGCCATCGTCGACGAGCACCTCATGAAGCTCACGCGGTGGATGGCGGATTACTACCTCTGCGGGTGGGGCCAAGTGTTGCACGCGGTCGTGCCCGCGGGCGTGCGCGACAACGCCGGCACGCGCGTCGCGTCGTTCGTTGAGCCGCTCCCCAAAGAGAAGCTGCCGAACCCGCTCCCGACCGTCACGCCACAACAGAAGGCCGCGCTCGACAAGCTCAAGAAGGAGAACCGGCCGCTCGAAGTGCTCCAACTCGCCCGACTCGCGAAATGCACAACGGGCGTGGTCGCCGGATTAATCAAGAAAGGACTCGTCCGTAAGTTCAGCGAGCGCATCGAAACGCCCGCGGCAACACCCGACGCCGAAACCGAAGACCAAAGCACCAGCGCGCCGCACGTCGAGATCGCGCTGAACGCGGACCAGCTCCGCGTGTGGGAACCACTCAAGAGCGCGCTCGAAACCGGCGGCTACCACCCGTTCCTGCTGCACGGCGTTACGGGAAGCGGCAAGACGGAAGTGTACCTGCGTGCGATCGAAGAGGTGGTGAAGCAGGGCAAGGAAGTCATCGTTCTGGTGCCCGAAATCTCACTCACTCCGCAAACGATTTCGCGATTCAAGGGTCGGTGCGGGAACCTCGCGGTGCTGCACAGCCACCTCACCGACGCCGAGCGCGGCGGGTACTGGCGCCGCGTGGCCACCGGGCACATTCAGGTCGTCGTCGGCGCACGCAGTGCCGTGTTCGCGCCGACGCGGAAGCTCGGCCTCATCGTGATCGACGAGGAGCACGAGAACAGCTTCAAACAGGAATCGACGCCGCGCTACCACGCACGCGACGTGGCGGTCATGCGCGCCCGGCTCGAAGGCATTCCCATCCTGATGGGGTCCGCGACACCGAGCCTCGAAAGTTGGGCGAACGCGGAGCGCGGGAACTACACCGTGCTGAGCATGCCGAACCGCGTCGCGAGCCGCCCGCTCCCCGCGGTGAAGTTAGTGGACCTGCGTCACGAACCGAAGACACCCGGCAAGCACTACGCGATCGGCCCGACGCTCGAATCCGCGATGCGAAAAACGCTCAAGGAGAAGGGCCAAATCATCCTGCTGTTGAACCGCCGCGGGTTCAGCACGCACGTGCATTGCGAGGCGTGCGGACACGTGGCGCAGTGTGCCCACTGCGATCTCGCGATGACGTTCCACCGCACGAAGAACTCGCTGATGTGCCACTACTGCGGGTTCGAGACGGCCCCGTTCCAGAAGTGCCCCGCGTGCTCGCAACCCGCGATGCGCTACCAGGGGTTGGGGACCGAGAAACTACAGGTCGAAATCGAAGAGAAGTTCCCCGGCAACGTGTGCCAGCGCATGGACTCGGACACGATGTCGAAGCCCGGGAGCCACCAGCGCGTACTCGATGCGTTCCGCGACGGGCTGATCCAGATCCTCGTCGGCACGCAGATGATCGCGAAGGGGCTGGACTTCCCCAACGTCACGCTCGTGGGCGTGGTGAACGCGGACGTGGGGCTGCACCTGCCGGACTTCCGCAGCGCGGAACGCACGTTCCAGTTGCTCGCGCAGGTCGCGGGCCGGGCCGGGCGCGGCGAGAAGGGCGGGCAGGTGCTCGTGCAAACGTTTACTCCAGACCACCCGTGTATCACGCTCGCTTCGCACCACAATTACGGCGAGTTCGCGAAACTCGAACTCGTACACCGCAAGCAGCACAAGTACCCGCCCTACGAGCGCCTCGCGCGCCTCATCGTTCGCAGCGAAAAAGAAGAGGCCGCGGCCACGTTCGCGGACACGCTGGCCGGTACCTTCAAGGAAGCGATGAAGCGTGCCACCACCGCACAGGGACACACGCCGGTGCGACTACTCGGTCCGGCCGAGTGCCCGGTGTTTCGGTTAAACAACTTCTACCGGTTCCACTTCCAGATCCAGTCCGACAGCAGCGCGGTGCTGCACGAAGTCCTGCGCAACGTGCTGACGCTCGCGAAGCCGCCCAGCGGCGTCGAGTTCCAGGTGGACATCGACCCGTACAGCATGTTGTGACCCGCCCCGCCAGAAGCTACGATCGGTTCAGTCCAACAGGGGCTGAACCGATCGCGTTTCGTGGGTGCGTAACGTTGGAGTCAGTGAATCGCGCGTACCCCGACAAGTCGTAAGAAGCTTGCGTTGCACCGTCGTTTGAGTTCCAATCGTGTCATCAACTCACGTCGGAGTGACACATGCCCACATCAACAACGTGTGGTGTCGCGGCGCTCGTACTGCTGATCGGTTCGACACCCAGTACGGCGGAAGACGTGATCTTCGCGGACAACTTCAAGGACGGTCTGTCCAAGAAATGGGAGCCTGTCGGCCTCGACAAGAAGGACTACCGAATCAAGGACGGCGGGCTGGAAATGCGCGTTCAGAACGGGGGATTGGGGAAGAACACACCGATGCTCAAGGTGATCCTGCCGTTCGACGCGACCGACACCGTGGTCGCCTCGGTCAAAGTGACGCCGCTCGACGAGTTCACGGCCGACAAGGAGCTCGCCGGGGTCTGTCTGCTAACCGATGGGAGTCCGGAATTCGCCGCCAAGAAACAGCGCGTGAAAGACAAGCTGGTCTTCGCGCCGGGCAACTACATCTTTAAAGGTCAACCGGGCGAAGAGGGCGACATCGCGAAGTACGAGGTGAAGTACACCGACGCGACGAACGACGCCGGCGCGTTGCGGATCATCGTCCGCGGCAGCTACGGGTACTTCCAGGTCGGGCCGTCCGTGAAGGACGAATACAAGA
This sequence comes from Gemmata massiliana, assembly GCA_000531095.1. Taxonomy (GTDB): domain Bacteria; phylum Planctomycetota; class Planctomycetia; order Gemmatales; family Gemmataceae; genus Gemmata; species Gemmata massiliana. Next base: position 234,454 of record HG799470.1, read on the forward strand.
ATTTCTTCCACTCCGCACTACGGAAAGAAGCCAAGGAACGCGGGTTCTGCCTGACCGCCACCGGCGCGCCCGATAAGGCGGAGCACTGGGTCCGGTTCACCGATTTCAAGGTCACCAAGAATTGAGATTTGAACTTGATCGAACCATAGACCGAATGAGGCCCACGGTCGATATCGGTACGATTGGTAGGGACGGGTCTGGACCGAGTGGGTTGCCGAATTTGTTCGGCAGCCCACGCTCGGAAGAGCGAAAGTAGACTACAGCCACGAGCAGTCCGACGAGGTCTGTGTGACTCGATCCTTCGGGAACAGGATCGACGACCCCAAGTTACTGTACCCCTCGTTGATGACGTCCGTCAAACAGCCGGGACCGGTCGCCATCTGGGTCCAGGCGTTCTTCGTGTCCTTGTTCGTCCGGCGGTCCGCGGCCCACGCTTTAGACGAATAAGTCTTGTAGCTTTCGATCATCTTCTTGCGGTACTTGATGAAGAACGGGTGCCCCTTCTTGCCCGCGTACAGGACGTCGTTCGAGTAGGCCCCCTCCAGGGGCTGGTTGACGAGGAACTTGTGCGGCGCGGGCAGGCTCCCGAGCGGCTTACCCGTATCGACGTCCGTGTCCAAGTACAGCCCGCCGTGCTTAATCAGGATCGCCACCCGCAGGATGTCGCTGGCGGCCCCGTAGTTCGGGTACTGGAGGTACAGTTCGTCCGAGAACATATCGTCGAGGCCCACGAGCACCTTCTTCGACGACTGCCCGCAGTCCATGTACGTGATCCCGGAGAACTCGCGCTTCAGGCGCCCCATCATGTGGAGCCCCAAGCCGTCCAGAGTCTTGCTACTGTACCACAGGTGTACTTGCCACCCCCGGTTCACCGTGGCCCACTTCTGAATCCGTTGGAAGTAGGGCCGGTCCTTGCTCATCGGGACGAAGCTCCCGACCCAGATGAAGTGAAGCTTCTTAATCATCGACAGTGCCTACGATTTTGAGTGCTGTTGACAGGCGAACAACGGCGGCGAGTGTGAAAAGTATTACGAAGGCACCGGCGATTTTATTTCACCCTCGCTGGAAAAGTCACGGCTGATCGAAGATGATGACGCCCTACTCCCGCGCCAACACGCGATCGGCCCCCTGCCGCGCACCTATTGTCTAGCGCGGTAGTGAGCTAGAGGGGAGCATTGTTTTTTTGTTTTCTTGATGACGATCTTTTTGATGTCCGTGTTCCCCTTCTCGATCTGAATCTCGATCGTGTCCCCCTCTTTAATGTCCGCGAGCCTCGCTTCGGCCTCGCCGGTCACCGTCTTCTTGACGATCTTGGTTTCATCGCCCGGCTGGAACACCTTCGCGAAGTCCGTGAAGATCCGCCCATCTTTGACGCGCTCGACCGTTTCGGTCTGCGTCACCAGTTCAGCAGCACGTACCCCGGCTACAGTGCCGATCAGAGCGAAAAAGATCGCCAGATACTGGATCGCCTTCATGGGAATCTCGAATGGATAGTGTTGCTCGGTCCGGTTCTGAGATTGCTCTCTCCCGAGTACCAGATCAACCACCCCGCGCCCGCATGTGCAGCGCCCCGAACAGAGACATCGCACACGAAAAGTGAGCCAAGTAGACCGCCACCAAAATTCCGGCGTTTCCGTGTATGAATTCGGCCGGCTCGCGGATCAGTATGGGGACGAGAACCCGTTACCCCACGAATCCGTGTTATGTCGCGTCGCTTGCTACTCCGATTACTCGCGTCTACGCCGAGCGCGACCGATCACGTTGCGGACGCGGAGCTGCTCCGCCGGTTCGTCGCGTCGAACGACTCGGCCGCGTTCGAGCTGGTCGCGCGCCGACACGCGGACGCGGTCTGGGCCACGTGTCGGCGCACGCTCCGTTCCGAGGCCGACGCGGAAGATGCGTTCCAGGCCACGTTTCTCGCACTCGTGCGCAAGGCCAAGACGATTAACGCGCCGTGTGTCGGCGGGTGGCTGCACCGCGTGGCGGTAAACGCAGCGCTCAAACTGCGTGAGCGCGCGGCCCGCAGTTCCCCACTCGAACCGAACCAACTCGATTCGATACCGGCCGCATCTGCGTCCCCACCCAATACGGAAAGTGCGACCGCCGTTCACGAGGAACTCGCGCGGCTCCCCGAGCGCGAGCGATTGCCCGTCGTGTTGTGCGACCTCGAAGGTCTGTCGCACGCAGACGCGGCCAAAGCACTCGGCTGGCCGATCGGCACCGTGTCCGGGCGCCTCAGTCGCGCCCGGGCGAAGCTCCGCGAGCGTCTGGCTCACCGCGGACTGACACCAGCCGCGGTTCTGCTCTCCACACTGACCGCACCTCCGCACCTGACCGCAACCATTCTGTCCCTGACCACGGGCGCGGTACCGCCCGCGGTCGCGTCTCTTACCGAAGGAGCCCTTGTGATGCTGAAGACAACGAATTGGACCTGGACCACAAGCATCGGAATCGCTGGTCTGTTTGGTGCGGGCAGTGTAATCGCGTTGGCCTCTGGTAACGGTAAGGTGCTGCCACTTCCGGACATCGCGCTCGCACCCGTTCCAATCGCAGCCAATAACCCCGCACCGACGAAAGACGAACCCGCAGATGAGAAGTGGATTCAAGGACAAGCAATCGGTATGCCGGCCATTCCACCGACGGCGTTTCCCGAACTCGCCTTACCCGAACCGTACCCAAACGACCTTGATGAGCGCAAAGCCGCTTTCAAGAAGTTGTGTCCGCGACTAACTGGGGAAATCGTCCTGAAAATTGAAGCAACAGATAACACGCACCGAAAGTTGTTGAAAGCGCGATTGCACCAGGGAACATTAGAGTTTCAACGTTTTCAGGAAGCACTTGATGTCGTCGGGGGCGTGGAAGCTGATGTCCCTCTCAGATACGACTGCCTGTCCGATATGCAAATGGCAGCAACAGAACTATGGGCAAAAGGAGCCGAAAGAACTCGTTCCGTGGCTCGAGGAACTGCTCGTACTCACCAAGAAATTGGAACGATCCACGCACCTTCGCGTGGAAGCAGGTGCGATCCGACCCATGATCCTCAACCACGCGATCCGGCACCGCCTGGCGCTCGAAGCGGCACTTTGGAAGGTGAAGAACGGCAAATAAGCGGTAGTGTGCCTCACACATCGAAAAAAGCGAACAGAAAAGGAGCACGTGGACATTTTCCCGGCAGTACACGTTCGCTTCCGCTCTCGCCTCAACCGGAACCGGAGCGAAGGAGCTTCGGACCCTGGCCTGTTACTCGGACCCGCGCCTCACCCGCGATCTGCACGCCCACGCCCGGATCGCCAAACTCGTGAAAGCCGTCAGCCGGATTCGGTTCAACACCCACTTCGAGCCCCTTGTGGGGCTCTCAACCACGACGAATTGGAGCAAATCATTTTCAGGTTGTGCCTTATGTTCAAGTCCATGCCCGCCACGGTTGCAGTTTTTTGGGTGCACTCGCCGTGGGGATTTCTGGGAACTCTGTGGAACACCTGGACACTAAGTGGCCGTCGAAAAGGGCATACCCATAAATGACACGAACCCCAGGAAATTCCGGGGGTTCGCTGAGATTCACGGGCTTTCGGGACTTAGAGGCCTCGCCCGGATTTGAACCGGGGATGACGGTTTTGCAAACCGTTGCCTTACCACTTGGCGACGAGGCCATCAACCAACAATTTCAAGGCTTTTCGCGTTCCTCGCGTCGAATTCCTACTGAGGTTTGCAACCGTTGTGGGAATCACCACTCGCACCCACGTGTTGAGTGACGCATAAAGGATTCTACCGGTTCACGCTCTCCTCGAAAAGTCCCCAACCGACCGAAGAAACCGCACCCCGATTTTCCTCTCACACCTCACCCCGCGAGGGTTTTGACAGGAGTAAGATCCGGGCTGCATTTACTACTTCGGCAAACGGGGGCGGCGGGTTAACGGGAAAATGCAGCGCGTGCCGGATGGCGGATGTCGGGAGGCCCTGGAGGAGTACAAGCGCGTTGCAGGCGCTCCGTTCCCTTGAACCGTGTGCGCCGGCAAGGAACGGTTTGGAAGACCTCGCGGCTACTTCGTTCGCCGCTCTGCGTGGGCTGCGGCGAACGAAGTAGGGCCGGTGATACCCGCGAACACGATCACGATACCCAAGATGGTGTCCAGTACGGCCTGGGTAACGGCGACTTCGAGCCAACGGGTCCGAACGAGTCGGAGCGTGCGGGCGCCTGCATCCCGACGCGCGAGCGGTAATTGTACCCGGCGGCCGTCAAGAACTCTTTCAACCGGATGATCGTAGGTGGTCGATGGGCGAGCGTCCGGTAGTCGACGCACTGGAGGTGACGCGGGGGCTACGATCTCAATGGCTTTCGATTCGGGTGGTGCTTCGGATCGGGCAGGCCTAGGGCGCCAGCGACCATTACCAGCGGGTGCCGACGGGAACTGCGTGCGGCGTGAGCGGATCGGTTCGTTTGTAGGGCTATTCTTCAGCGGATGAAGCGCGAGAGCGAATCGGCCCGGATGTTCGCCACCCGCGACCACTGACCCTCGAGTGCCTGGAAGCGTTCCACAACCGCGACCGCTCATCCGGGGGGGGCGGCCGAGATTGAACGGACGTGTGAACCGACGCGCCGTTAATTTCGTGTCCACTTTTTCTTGGAGAAGACCACCCGTTTCTGGTCCGATCGTATGAGAGCGGAAAAGCGCTTGCTGTTCTCCCGCACGAAAATTTTCGTGGTGGCCGTAGTGGGCTGTTACCCCTCAGTGTCCGCGTCACTGGGGGTGGAGCACACCATCGGGAGAAAGCAGCAGTCCGGCCAGCCCTCGCGCATGTAGCGAGCCAATTCACCATACGCGAGGGGGAAGATCCGGCGGCACCATTCGCACCGCAGCACGAAACGAACGGGAGGTGCGTTCCCGCCAACATTGCTGAAGGTGACCGGTTTAGCGTCGGGTTGAAGAGTTGATTGGGCCACGGCTGATCCCCTTTGGACTGAATGCGATTAATCGCGGTGAGGAATCAATCGATGTCGGAGGCATATTCGTGTCACATATTCCGTAATTGCGATCGGCCCGTGCACAAATATCGTTGCTCGGCGGCTTCGGTCGACCCATTGCTACGAGCAGTGTTTTGAAGGCGAACGCGGCCGGCATGGGAGAAGGCCCCCGAGAAAGAATGCGCCGGGGTGCAGGCGAGAAAACTGCTGGTACCCATGATCGGTTGGCCCCTGCTCAGTCCGGTGGTGAGCGGCCAAAGACCACAGACGACACCGGCGGCCGACGAGCCGAACAAATCGCTCCCTTCTTCGGGTACTCGTCCGTTAGCAACTGTCGGGATCGCCCCGAAGGGCGTCCCTACCTCGTAGCAGCCTGAAATTACTGTATTCACGGCGCACACGACGCGGGGGCGTTGGGTCACCGATCTGGTTCCGGGGACGGAATGAGGTTAGTTTGGGTGTGGAGGAGACGTGCCATGACCGCCAAACCGCCCGCCGCGCCGCGCCCGTTCCGCTTCACGCGCGAGCAGTATTACCGGCTCGGGGAACTCGGGTTCTTCGCCGACACGCGCGTCGAGCGGATTCGCGGAGAGATCATCGAAATGAGTCCGATCAACTGGCCGCACGTGGTCGGCTGTCGGAAGACGGCGCTGGCACTGGAGCGAGTGTTCGCAGGGGCCGCTTGGGTGTCGCGTAACGAGCAGCCGCTCGCGCTGGCCGAGAGCGACCCGCAACCGGACGTGATGGTCGTGGCCGGCCGGTTCGAGGACTACACCGACCACCCGACAACCGCGCTGCTCGTGGTGGAAGTGGCCGACGCGACGCTGTCGCGCGATACCACGGAGAAGGCGGAACTCTACGCCGAAGCGGGGATTCCGGACTACTGGGTGTTGGACGTCGAACACAGTCAGTTGCTCGTCTTCCGCGACCCGCAACCGCTTCCGGCCGGATTGGGCGCGACCGCGTACCGCACGCGCCAGACTCTGGCTTCTACCGACCGCGTGTCGCCGCTTGCGGCGCCGGGGGCGTCCATTCTGGTGAGCGAACTGCTTCCGTGATTGGCCCGTTTTCGTGCTTTGCGCCGCGATGAACCCGAGCCCGTGTGGGTTTCTGGGCGACTCCAAGTGACGTAAACGTTCAGATGTGTGTCGTTAGCGGCGTAATGTGGTTGTCGACTCAGCAGGTGGATTCCCCAGCCCTTGCGATTCGGGGAGTGCGGACGCTTCCCCGAACCAGAATTCCCGATACTTCCTATTCGCCTCTTTCTCTTCTGGGGTGTTGTCCGAGCCGTATTGCAGATAGCCCAGCCAGCTGCGCCTGCCCGCAACCTCCCCCTTTGTGGACGTACACCCGAAACCAGTGAGCAGCAAGAGGGTGGCGAAACCCACCCGGGTTTTTCGGGAGATCATTTCGCTATCCTCGTTTGGGCGCGAGAGTAGCGGCAACCCGGTCCGTGTCAATAGAGGTTAAGAAGCTGCAACGACACGACTACAAAGGGCAGGGTGGCGAACTCTTGTGACATAGAATTTAAATTTATTATTTCTTGATGTTTTTAAATATTTATTGTTTGTTTGTACTAGGCGCGGTGATGACGATCCAATGCCAATTAGATGCCCACAGCACGGCGAACAGGGTTACTGGGCTTTCGCCTGCCGGGACATAGTGATTGCCGTCGCCGGCAGCGGGCCTTCGCTCGACGTGGTTTGGTATGAATGTACACTGGATGGTAAGCCAGCTTGGGCCTCCCTGCTGTGTTCCGGGTGCATCGCGAAGCATCATCTTCCGGCCTCGCCAGCCAGCATGGATGATCCGTGGTTTTCCGAGCTTTCCAACGAAACCGCCAACCTTCTTGCAACGCCAATCTGCATGAAGTGCTTTGAAGAGTGGCGCAAGGCGGCTGGTGTATCGGTGACTGGCAATTACCCAGGCATCCCTTCGTAGTTCGCCGGATGTGCATTTGGGGTAAACCATGCTCGAAGAGGACGCAATGTGCCATCGTTACGAAGAGCAAGCAGCGACTTGCGACGATTGCGGTTGCTGCGACGAGTGCTGTTCCTGTCCCGAATGCCACGAGTGCGGTAAGCGTGCCGAGAGCGTCTGCAAGCAGTGCGGCCGTTGCGATGACTGTGACCACGCGGACGACTGCGATCACTCGGACTGGTACGAGGAGGTTGACGAAGAGGACGCTGATTGAAGGCCGCTCGGCAGGTCGCCAGAATCCGGCGCTAATCGCAGTTCCATGAACACCGCGCCCGGAACGGGATTGTCGCAGTAGGGCGGTATCTCCTCGAAGCCGAGCGCTCTGTAGAGGGCAACAGCTTTGCCCATGATCGGGGCAATGGTGTCCAGTCGGATGCGACGCTGGCCGAGTCGCTTGGCTTCTTGGATGATTCGTTCCGCGAGCGCGCGGCCCACTCCTTCCTTTCGGAACGGCGAGCGGACATAGAGCCGCTTCATCTCACCCGTATCGCCTTCCAACGGCCTCAAGGCCACGACTCCTGCGGGCTGGCCGTCGACTTCGGCCAACAGGATGCAGCCCGTCGGCGGCGCGTATTTGCCGGGGAGCCCGGCCAGTTCCTCGGCAAAGTTCTGAAACCCGAGATCGATCCCCAGCGCGTCGACGTACTCCTGAAACAGCACGCGGACTGTCTGTAATTCTTGGGGCGTGGTGGGTTGAAGGATCGTCAGGTTCATACGGCACGGCTCCGTGCGTTCGGTCTCGGCTTCTCGCCGTCGCAATTTGGGTTGATCGTATCACACGTCCCAAAATGCCGAACCCCGCGACACTGCGTGCCGCGGGGTTCGTGGTGCTTCTCTTCGACAAGCGTCTTACTTCTCGCCGTAAGCTTTGTACTTGTAGGGCGAGGTTGTGGTCTTCGGCTTGAAGGAGACCGGCAGGTCCGCGGACGGATTAGCCGGCGGGTTCATTTGCGGGTCCGCCTTCGGCAGCGGAACCGGGTTTGCGGGACCGCCGTCATACGGGAACGTGCCGTCGCCGGCGGTGGGAGCGGGAACGGGCTGAGACACCGGCCGGGAGCCGATCCCGCCGAGATTTACCGCCGTGGCATCGTTCGAGTTGCCGCTGATGCCGATGTAGAAACCGCCGCCGTAGTAGGTCGGGTAGTACGTCGGATAGTAATAGTTGGAGTAATACACCCGCGGCGTGTAGTAGTAGGCCGGGCGGTACCCGCCATAGTACCCACCGTAGTAACCGCGGTAGCCCCCGTAATATCCGCCGTAGCCTCCGCGATAACCGTACCCGCCATAGTACCCGTAGCCACCACGGTAGCCGTAGTGCCCGTGATACCCGTGCCCGCCGTAGTACCGGTACCCGCGGGCCAGCTCGGTGTCTTCGGTGGCGGCTTGCTGGGCGGTGCCTTTGCCCCCGAGCGTCATCGTTGTGCCGGTCGAACCGGCCAGTTGGCGCGTGTCACGGTCGTCGGCGCCGGCCGCGCCGGTTGCTGCCAGCACCGCACCGAGCGCGAGTGCCGGTTTCCAAGTGGTCCAGGTCATCGTTCCTTACCCTCCTCCACCTGTCGGAATGGCATGAGTTCCGCTGGTGCCATCTGCTCCGATTGTAGGCGACTCGCGCGCCGGACAAAAGCGCAACAGGGGCGAAAACGCTCAAGAGTGCGGCCAACGCAAATCATCACCCTCGCGTTAGCGCTTTGAGATCGGGTACACTCAATGGCGCGGCTCGCCCGCGCTTCGGGGAACGGGCCGCACGTCTTTCGCACCTCGCAGGAAGTGGTGTTCCATGAGCAAGTCCTTTCGCGCTCTGGGCCTGGTGGGGCTGTTCTTTGTCGGCGCGTGGTACTCCGGTGGGGGCGCGCGAACGCTCCCCATTGACGGCAGCTCCGAACTGGTGGCCGCGCCGCTCGCTTACGGGAACCTCTGCGTGTACTTCGTGTACGGCCCCGATGCCGTCTCTGGTGCAAAAGTGCTGACGCTCCAAGAAGCGCTCGAACGCGAACTGGCGGTCGTTCACGAAACGGGTACCGTGAACACGCTCGCGGTGGAGAACCGGTCGCCCGATTACGAACTATTCATTCAGTCCGGTGACATCGTGAAGGGCGGGCGGCAGGATCGCGTGGCCGCGGTGGACATGCTCGTTCCGCCGGGATCGGGGAACGTGCCGCTCCCGGCGCACTGCGTCGAACAGGGGCGGTGGACCGGGCGCGGGGCCGAGGACGCGAAGGTGTTCAAGAACTCGAATGCGTTCGCCGCGGGGAAGGAGTTGAAGTACGCGAACGCGAGCGGCCAGCAGTCCGCGGTGTGGCAAACGGTGAGTGAGAATCAGAGCAAGTTGCGCGCGAATGTCGCCGCGAACGTGACGGAAAACGCATCGCCCTCCAGCTTCCAACTCACGCTCGAAGCTCCGGCGGTGAAATCGAAGGTCGCCGAGTACGAAGTAGCTCTCAAGGCTGCTGGAAGCGCACGCGGAGACATCGTGGGGGTGGTGTTCGTGGTGAACGGGCAGATTACCGGGGCCGAGGTGTACGGATCGAACACGCTGTTCCGGAAAGCGTGGCCGAAACTCTTGAGCGCGGCCGCGGTCGAGGCCGTGGCAGAGCGCGCGGGGCAAGCGACCAATCAGCCGCCGACCGCTCGCGCAATCGAGCACTTCCTCGCTCGTGGTGGGGAATCGGAGCCGGTGGGCATCCGCAGTTCGGTGAACGAGAACGCATCGAGGGGGCACGGACCGGCGTCGGTGATGTACGGGAACGTGGTGAGTCTAGCATCTCAAAGAGAGTTGTATTCCTCTAGGAACGCAGCCACGTCGGTGAATCTTCAAACAGAAGGACGCTCACCAGTCGCTCAGGCTGAGGGGCAATTGGTGCAAACGGATGGTCTTCCCGTGGCCGGGGTTACCTTCGACCCTGTGGGACTGCCGAATTCAGACGGCACAGCGCAACCCCGGGGCACAGATAACGAGCGCGCTTCGGGGAGGGTACAAACGAACCGACCGAACTTGCAGCCCGCACCTCCTCTCAATGCCGACGGGAACCGGTTGAGTAGCAGTCGCGCGGAGAACCGGTCGACGCTGATGGTCGAGTCGCGCGACCCCGCACGCCAGAACGCGGTCATCCACCGGAGCTACATCAAGAAGTGAGCGAGACCGGCGCGCGGGGCGGAACTACACTGCCTGACATGCTCACACCCGCCACAACCGCGCTGCTCGTCGTGGACGCGCAGCAGGGGTTTACCGATCTTTGCCCGGCGGAACTGCCGGTTCCCGGTGGCTCCGCGATCGTGCCGCACGTGAACGCGCTGCTCGCACTGCCGTTCGCCCGCGTCGACGCGACCCAGGACTGGCACCCGCCCGACCACCGCTCGTTTCTCGGCCAAGCGGACAACATTTACCCGCCGCACTGCGTCATGAACACGCCCGGCGCGGAGTTCCTTCCTGGTTTGCACGCGGACCGCTTCAGCGCGATCTGGCGCAAGGGCTACGACCGCGACTTTGAAGCCTACGCGGTCACCGCGCAGCACCCCGGGCTGGGTGCGTTCCTGTCTGCATCTGGCATCAAAGCGATTGTCGTGTGTGGGATTGCGACGAACATCTGCTGCTTCTTCGCCGCACGCGATCTTCGGCGCGCGGGTTTCGATGTGTGGCTCGTGGAGGACGCTAGCGCCGGCATCGACGTGCCTGCGGCGGGGTTGTTCCAGTCGAAGGCCAAAGAAGAAGGCTTGGCGCTCGGCATCCGATACTGCCCGGTCGCGGACGTCACGAGCGCGATGAGTGGGAACTAATCCGGCTTCCGGTCGGCGAGCCGTGCCCGCACGCGACCGAGCAGCACGGCGTGGTCGAATGCGAGTTGGGGGGGGGCGTCGAGCGGGAACCACCCCACTGCGCTCGCGTCGTCGGCCGCGACCGGCTTGAGCGAATCTGGGTCAACTTGCGCCAAATACACCACGCTTACCGTCCAGCCGCGTGGGTCGCGTCCCGGATCGCCGGCTGTGTACAGTTGTTCCAAATCGGCGATCGTGATTCCCGTCTCTTCCGCCAATTCGCGCCGGGCGGCGTCCCCGGGTCGCTCGTTCTCGTCGACGAAACCTCCTGGGAACGCCCAACTTCCGGCGAACGGGTCTTTTTTGCGCTGGATCAAAAGGACGCGCGGTCGGGCCTCGCGGGTCACAATGGCCACGTCCACAGTCAAGGCCGGTCGGGGGTATTCGTAAGTGTGCTTCTGACCGCCACTCGTGGACATTTCAAGCTCCCTCCCGGCCATGATGTTGCGCCGACATTCGCGCACCACCTTGAGTAACTTAGCCACTCCCCCGGCCCCTGCCAACAGCGCGAAATTTGAGCCCCCTGGTACAATTGACTGTGCTTCCTGGGGGAGATTCGGAAGTACGCAAGATTATGAGCCAAACCCCAAGTGAACCGCGACACAGGCGCACCATCTGGCTCGCCCCGAACCTCGTTCGGCCCGCGGATAAGCGTAAGGAGAGGTGATTTGTGCAGTTACAGCAATCCGTGCCGGTGAAGACGCCGGCGCAGAAGGTCGTCGTGTGGGAAGCGTTCGACGCGACCGACCCGATGACCAAAGCGGCGTCGCAACTTTATGAACAGACGCTGGCGGCGGACGAACGGATTCCGTGGATGTGGATCGAGCAGTCGGTTCAGGACCGTACCAAGAGCAAACCGCGGCCGAGCGGGTGGAGCCGGCACCTTCTCCTTGCGGCTCCCGAGGGGCGACAAGACGACCCGGAGGCACTGGCCGGGTACGTGTACGGGGCCCTGCTTCCGGGATACGGTGGTTACCTGTGTTACGTCGGCGTCGCGGAATGGGCGCGGCGCATGGGCGTCGGGGGGCGCCTGTACGAGCAGTTCTTCAAAGTGCTCCGCGTGGACGCGGGGGAGTTGGGCGAACCGCTCCCGTTCGTGATCTGGGAGAGCCACCGACCGGACCCGCTCGCGCCCGCCGCCGACTGGGAGAACTGGACGGCCCGCACGCGCCTGTTCGACCGCGTGGGCGGGTTGTGGGTGGACGGCGTGGACTTCCTCTCGCCGAACTTCGCGGCTGACGAAGAGGACGACGACGTTCCGCCGGTGCCGCTCCAGTTGTTCGTGAAGCCGCTCGATTCGCCGGAATCGGTGTTCACGCCGGAGCGCTTGCGCGAAGTGGTGGGCGGGCTACACGAGCGCGTGTACCACAACCTGCCGGGCAGTGTGCTCTACGACAGCACCCTCCCAGTTGGATGTGAACCGCGACTGCGCCCGGCTCGCGTTGCGGGCGCGCAGAAGAGCGAGCGGGGCGAGCTGGTGTAAATGACGAGCGATCGGTGCAACCTCTGTGTGGGTCACGGCGCGGGGCCGCCTCGTGCGAACGTGGACCGGTCGAGCTCATGAGTGCAGTGATAGCCTCCAATACAGAAGCATTTTTGACAGGATTAACAGGATCGACAGGATTCCAAAGGCAATGTTGCATTTGGTCCTGATCCGGTTAATTCTGTCAAAAATGCTTCTTGCGTTTGCCCCTCGCAACCAACTCACCCGAGCCCCGAGTGACGAACAGGAAGAGCCTCTCGCGGGTGGCACTCCCGCTTTCGCACATTAAGCGCCCCTGCGACGGGGTACTCCGCGTTGGTCGGTGCCGGTTTCGCCGAACGTGATTTTAGTTCCCCAATCTCAATTGCGTGGCGTCCCACGTATCACGGTTCCGGGGCGAACGTGATTAGACGTCGCGCGGCGGGCTATTTTGTCTATTGATTGTATTTGAATTGCCCTTCAATGGATCGATCGCCTGGAACGCGCACTAGCGTTTCACGACGGGCCGGGCGCCGCGGATCGTGACCGCGCGCCCGCCCGACGTGCGTAACGTGGGGCCGCGGAGGTTCTCGCCCTCCTCTCACGGGGCGCCCCGTTTCACTCTCACCCGTTAACCGGTTCATCGGCAGCGCCGAGCCGGCGCCTCGACCGACCCGACGGGGCCGGTGGAGTTATTTCGTACCCGTCGCGGCCGCGCGGCCCTCTCAGCACGTGTGCCCATGAACTGGTTTCGTAATCGGACCGTGACGACCAAGATGCTGTTGGGGTACGCACTGGTCTGCGCCATTGTCGCGGGGTGCGGGGTGCTCGGGTACCGCGGACTGGCGAACTCGCGGGAGGGGATGCGGGTTCTGTACGAGGACTACACGACCGCGGGGACCGACCTGGCCAAAACGTCGATCCACCTGGCCCGGTACCGGAACAACATGGTCGCCGCGTCGAACGCGAAAGACCTCCAGGCCATCGACCGGATTTTCAGCGATCAAAAAGATATTCGTGATCAAATTACGGCGAACTTAGATACCTACGCGGGGACGGCGATGCGCGTGTCCCGGAGCGGGCGCGACGAGCGCAAGGATCTGGACACGGTCCGCACCGCCGTGAAAGAGTACATCGCGGCCGCCGGTGTAACGGCCCACGCGCTGCGGGCGCACCTGGGCGCAACCGCCCCCGGCGAGCGGGACGAGTGGAAACAGAAGACCGCCCAAGCTCTGGCCGCGGCCGGGGGGAAGTTCGACGCGGTTACGGCCGCGCTCGAGGAACTCATCAAGACCGTTACGGCCGTGGCGAAGGACGTCAACGAGGACGGGAACGCGACCGCGGCCGCGGCCCAGATGACCCTCGCGGGCGGGACCGGGGCGACGGTGGTCCTGAGTATGCTCGTCGGGGTGACGATCGCGCGCTCGATCACCGGTCCCCTCGGGCGCACCGTCGTGGTCCTTGAAGGTGTGGCGAAGGGCGATCTCACCAAGCGCGCCGACGCGGACTCGCAAGACGAGGTCGGCCGAATGGCCGTCGCACTGAACGCGGCAATCACCGCACTGGTGGCCGCCAAAGAAGCCGAGCGCCAGCAAGTCGAGAAGGACCGCCAGCGCGCCGAGCGCGAGGCCGCCGAAACGCGCGAGCGCACCGAGCGCGAGGCCGCGGCCACCCGTGTCCAGGCCGAGCACGAGCGGGTCCAGGCCATCGAGTTGCAGCAGAAGATGAACACCGTGGTGGCCACGGTCAACGCGCTGGCCGCGGGCGACTTCACCCAGAGCGTGCCCGATCTGGGCACCGACTCGGTCGGGCAGATGGCCGGTTCGCTGAACAAGGCGATCGTGTCGGTCCGGACGGCGCTGGAGGGCGTGCGCGAGGTGTCCGAGCAACTCGCCGACGCCTCGAGTCAACTGTCCGCGGTCAGCGAAGAGATCTCCACCGGCGCACAGGAGCAGGCCTCGAGCCTCGAAGAAACCGCGAGCACCCTCGAAGAGATCACCGCCACCGTGCGCCAGAACTCCGACAGCGCCCAGCAAGCCCGCCAGCTCGCGAGCAACTCGAAGGACACCGCGGAGCGCGGGGGCCAGGTGGTGGGTAACGCGGTCGAGGCGATGAGCGCGATCAATCAGTCGTCGAGGAAGATCGCGGACATCATCACGACGATCGACGAGATCGCGTTCCAGACCAACCTGCTCGCCCTCAACGCCGCAGTGGAGGCGGCCCGAGCCGGCGAGCAGGGCCGCGGGTTCGCCGTGGTCGCAAGCGAAGTCCGAAACCTGGCCCAACGTTCGGCCACGTCCGCGAAGGAAATTAAGTCACTGATCGAGGACTCGGTGAAGAAGGTGGACGCGGGCACCGAACTGGTGAACCAATCCGGCTCGACCCTCGGCGAGATCGTGACCAGTGTGAAGCGCGTGACGGACATCATCACCGAGATCGCGGCCGCGGGTAAGGAGCAGTCGGTGGGCATCGAGCAGGTCAACAAGGCCGTCTCGCAAATGGACTCCGTGACCCAGCGCAACGCTTCGCAGACCGAAGAAATGTCCGCGACGGCCCAAACCCTCACGGACCAGGCGGCCCAACTCCGCGACCTCGTCGCCCGGTTCACACTCAGTGAGAGCGGGGGTTCCGCCCAGAAAGTGGCGCGCACCAAACCCCGCTCCGCGTTGGCCCGGGCACAGAAGAGCGGGCGCCCACGCGAACTGGACCGGGTCGGTTCGGGCGGTCACAACGGGTTCGCCGAATTCTGATTTTCGGGCCACGGGGCCGAGTGCGATGCGCCGCCCGTCGGGCGCGGCCGTTCTCCACTGCGCTCACGATAAGCTTTTAATGTGCATCCACTTGCAGTTCGCTCGATCGCGTGCCAAGGTCTCTCAAGTGAGACTCAAGTTGACCAGTTCGTGAGCACAAACGGGAGCAACGCATGCGAGCCGTGTTGAGCAGTGTCGTGGTGGCGCTGGTGACGTGTGGCGGCTTGTCCGCTGACGACAAGATTGACTCCAAGAAGCTGGTCGGTAAGTGGTCTACGGAAAACAAGGAGCTGGGAGCCAAGGTCGTGATCGACTTCGCCAAGGACGGCAAGTTGACCGTCACCGTCACGGGGAAGGGCGAGAAGGAGGTCCAAATCAAGGGCACCTACAAACTGACCGGGGACAAACTGGTGATGACGATGGTGGGCGGTGACAAGGAACACAAGGAGACGCTCACCGTCGTGGAACTGGACGACGACGAGTTGGTCACCAAAGACTCGAAGGGGCACAAGGACACCTACGAGCGCGTCGAAGAGTAGGGGGCACGTGAGCCCGGTGCCGCCGGGCGCAAGCCTGCGGATCGCGGATCGTTGAGCGCGCGTCCGTCATTGGACGACGCGCTGTTACCGTTTACCACAGTAAGGCCCGCCTTCATCTCGAATTCTTCACTGTCGGCGAACTCACCACCCAGGGCGGATTGCTCGCCTGCGTCCGGCTTTGCGTCGCGTGAGCGCGGCCCGCCCGCGAACGGGACCGGTCAAAACGGCTTCGCCCCGCCGGGTTCGTAAATTCCGAGCGCGACGCATAAGGCTCTCGCCGCAAACGCTTTAAGACGACTGCGAGGGCGAGCCGAAGATACACTCCTACCGAGAGCGTTCGCAATCACCGTTCCCACGGAGCCAAGCGTGCCGCAAGCGAAGAAACCGCGCTGGGTGGTCTACATCCTGCGGTGCGCGGACGGTACGCTGTACACCGGCATTACCACCGATTTGGCGCGCCGGCTCGGTCAACACAATGCGGGGACCGCGTCCAAATACACGCGGGCGCGCCTGCCGGTCGCGGTGGCGTACCGCACAACGGTGAAAACGCACGGCGACGCGCCCCACCGGGAACTCGCGATCAAGAAGCTGACCCGCACGGCGAAAGACGCACTCATCGCGAAACAGGCGCAGCGCCGGAACCGCGCGTGACGCTCACTCGAAGGTACACCAATGAACCGTTCCCTCTCCCGGATCGCGGTTTGTCTGCTGTGTTCGTTCCTGCTGTGTGACTCCCTTCGTGCCGAAGTCCCAATTCCCGTGGAGTCGGCAGACGCGGCCCGGAAGCGGCACGAGCGCGTCGGGGAGCGCCGGAAAGGGCCGGGGATCATCTGCCACCGCGGGGCGTCCGAGCACGCGATGGAGAACACGCTCGAAGCGTTCCGCGCCACCTTTGAACTCGGCGGCGACGGCAGCGAGATCGATATTCGGATGACGAGCGACGGAGTGCTCGTCGTCTTCCACGACGACATGCTCGACCGGCACCTCGAAGCCTACGGCGACGTGAGCGATTACACCTGGGCCGAACTCCAGCGGTTCCGCTTCCGCGCCCCGGGGAAATTCGGTGCGCAGTGCCGCATCCCCACGCTCGCGGAAGTGTTCGCGTTGCACCGCACCCACGCGGGACTGATGCACCTCGATATCAAACGCACCGGGCTCGATACCGCGATCGCCGAACTGCTCACGAAGATGGATATGTGGGACCACGTCGCGTTCGCGAACAGCGACACCGGCGGGGTGATCCTCAAAGACCCGCGATTCAAATCGCAACGGTACAAGGCGGGGCTCTACCTTGATCGCGGGGAAGTGTTACCGGACGCGATCGGGGCTGTACTGAAGAAACCCGGAGATCACGTGATCGTAGACGACCCGCGTGGCGTCGCAGTCGCACTCGGTCGTAAGCTCGGCAAACTCTCAAAGGAGCCAGTGGCGCCACGCAAGACTGAACCGCGCACAGACTCGAAATCACCGGCCGAAGGCGATCTACTCGCCGCTCTCCGGGCGGCCGATGACTGGAACACCCCGGCGGAAACGTTCGCGGGTCGCATGATCTCCGGCGCACACATCCGCGCTCGTGCTCGGGCAGCGGAAGGGTTACTCGCGGTTGGTGCGTCATCGAAGGAGGCCCTCTCTGTTCTCGAAGAGCGAGTTCGCAAGCGGAGCCTACACCCGGACTGGATGTTTCACGGCTTCGACGGGGCCATGTCGCTCCGCACGCTCATCCTGCTTCGCGCGCCGAACGCGGTCGATCTGGCGCGGTTCGTTCTTTGGCGCGACGACCCGGCACTTGAGCCGGTAATTGACCCGCGCTGGAAGAACCCGCGGGCGTGGACCGACTTCCGCGTGAAAATGGTTGTGTTTCCCGCACTGGCAAAGTGCCCCGGCGCCGCGACCGAGAAGCTATGTCGCGATTACCTCGCGCTCACCGACGCCGAAGCACGGGAACTGGGACCGGCGCAATTCGAGGAGGCGGGAAGAGCGCTCCTCGCGGTCAGTCCCAAAACGGAAACGGCACTGGAGCTGTTCCGGCACCGGCTCCAGGAGGTCCGCGGGCGGGCGATCCTCGATTGCCTCATGCACGCGAACGAGGACTGGGCGCTCACCGCACTCAAGAACGGCGCGCCGCACGCGCTCGCGTACCGCGTCGAAGAATAACGCGGCACACGGCGAGGAACGGTTCGTCCGTCGTCTGTTGCGAGTAGTCCGGGTTCACGGGGAACGCGGACGACCCGCACACGGTGGGGGACGAGTGATGATCGCGCTGTTGCAGGCGAGCGTGCTCGCGGTGTCATCTTTCGGGTTCGGGGCTCCGGTCCTCGCGGATCGGGCCGACGAGAAAGTGAAGGTCGAGTTCCGGCGCGCCGAGACGAAGAACGCGGAGGGGCTGGTCGAGGCCAAAGTGGAGGGCACGCGGACCAAGGTCTATCTGCACAAAGAGGCCGACGCGACCAACAAGGACATCGCCTCGGCCCGCGTGTTCGAGGACGACAACAAGAAGGTGCTGATTGAGGTCACATTCACCAAGGACGGCGCGAAGAAAATCGCGACCCTCTCGGGCGAGCACAAAGGGAAGCCGGTCGCCGTGGTGATTGACGGGAAAGTGGTGTGCGCGCCCGTTCTGCGTGCGCCCCTCACGGACAAGGCACAAATCTCCGGTCAGTTCACCAAGGACGAGGCGGAGAAGATCGTGAAAGGGCTCATCGCCCCATAGTCACCGCGACTCATCGTTCGCGCCCGACGTGGACAAGCGCGTGAACCGGCACGTGCGTTGCAGTTGTGCGTCTCGGAGGGTAATCCGAGATGTCTGGTACCACGACCCGCACACCGGCGCGAAAGAAGAGTACGAGTCCGTCCTTTGTGTTTCCCACCAAAGCCCGCTTGCACCTCTGGTGCGACACCAAGCCGGCTCTCAAGCGCGAGCGCGCGGGGCGCGGGTTCCGGTACCGCGATGCGGACGGTTTGGTGGTGCGGTGTGTCGTCACACTCGCACGCATTAGGGCACTTGCGATCCCGCCCGCGTGGGCGAACGTGCTCATCTGCCCGGACGCGAACGGGCACCTCCAGGCGATCGGGTTCGACGCCCGCGGGCGCAAACAGTATCGGTACCATCCGGCGTTCCGTGCGAAGCGGGACAGGACGAAGTACGCACGCCTGCTCGCGTTCGGGCGCGCGCTGTCGCGCATCCGCACGCGCGTCGAGTGCGACCTCCGGCGCCGCGGGCTCTCGCGCGACAAGGTGCTCGCGGTGGTGGTGAAGCTGCTCGACCGAACGCACCTGCGCGTCGGAAACGCCGAGTACGTGCGGGCGAACCAATCGTTCGGCCTCAGTACGCTGCTCGACCGCCATGTCACGTTTACTCGCGGTGCGGTACGAATCCGGTTTCGCGGGAAGAGTGGCGTCCGGCACGATCGCATCGTTTCTGACGCGAGACTCGCGCGCCTGGTTCGGCAGTGCCGCGACCTGCCCGGTCAGGATCTGTTCCAGTACCGCATCGGCTCCGATTCCCGGCCCATCGGTTCGGCGGACGTGAATGCGTACATCCGCCGGGCCGCGGGCGCGGAGTTTACCGCCAAAGATTTTCGCACCTGGGCCGGTACGGTAAAGGCCGCGACGAAGTTGGCCGCGCTGTCGAAACCCGAAACGAAGACCGAGGCCGAACGCGCGGTGTGCAGCGTGGTGCGCGAGGTGGCGCGCGAGTTGGGGAACACGCCCGCGGTGTGCCGCAAGAGTTACGTTCACCCGCGGGTATTGGAAGAGTTCACCGAGAGCGGTTTCCCCTCAACACGTGCCCGCGGGCACCTTTCGGCCGACGAAACGCGGGTGCTCCGGCTCCTTGGTGGGTAAATGCCTCAATCCGTACACGTCGACGCGGCTGGGTAACTATCGCGCGCTCCGCACACCACCACGGGCAGCACCTCGTTCAACCGAGTTTGGGAGATGCTTCCCAATCGGCCCACCCGATCGCTGTCGCAAACACAGCGCGCCCGCGTCCTGATGGGATTTTGTTCGGTTCCCGGCGTTTTCAAGCCGTTTCCAACGGGGCGGGTCGCAAAGTAAAAGATGACGCGATCGCGCGTGTATTAGTGATTGGTAAGGTCGGAACCCGTACTCACAGGTTTCACTTGCCTCCGGCACTCGTTCGTAGAGAATTTCTTTCTCGCCCCGCCAGCCGAGGAGCTGCATTATGCGCGATGAATTGCCGATCAGCCGCCGCGAGTTCGCGATGACGACACTCGCCGCCGGGTTCGCCCTTTCGACTCAACCCGTTGCCGCCGACACGATCGCTACTGACACCAAGGGGCTCACCGCCGGGGAAGTGAAGATCCCGGTCAAAGAAGGCGACATCCCGGCGTACCGGGCCGCGCCGGACAAGGGCGGGCCGTTCCCGGTCGTGCTGGTGGTGCAGGAGATCTTCGGGGTTCACGAGCACATCAAGGACGTGTGCCGCCGGCTTGCCAAGCTCGGGTACCTGGCCATCGCCCCTGAACTGTACGCCCGCCAGGGCGACGTGTCGAAGCTCACGGACATTCAGGAAATCTTCAGCAAGGTGGTCTCGAAGGTTCCAGACAGTCAGGTGATGAGTGACCTGGACGCGGCGGTCGCGTGGGCCAAGAAAACGGGCAACGGGGACACCGCGAAGTTGGGCATCACCGGGTTCTGTTGGGGCGGGCGGATCACGTGGCTGTACGCGGCCCACAACAAGGATCTCAAGGCCGGGGTCGCGTGGTACGGGCGCCTGTCCGGGGCCGGGAAATCGACCGAACTGCAGCCAAAATACCCGATCGACCTGGCGGGCGACCTCAAGGCCCCGGTGTTGGGGCTGTACGGGGAGAAGGACACGGGCATCCCGGTCAAGGACGTCGAGGCAATGCGGGCTGCTCTGAAGAAAGCAGACAAACCGGGTGAGATCGTCCTCTATCCCGAAGCCCCGCACGCATTCTACGCCGACTATCGCCCGAGCTACCGGAAGGAGCCGGCCGAGGACGGGTGGAAGCGCCTACAGGCGTGGTTCAAGAAGAACGGCGTAGCGTGACGTGTGTACAAGCTGTCCCGAGAGGAATTGGGCTCCGGGCGGCTTGATCGATTGCACGGCCACAACCGCCTGTAAGAACCGCTCGTCAACGGGGATACTCCTGGTGTCGCTCCCACGTCACCAGGACGCACCCATGAACAAGGTCAAGCTCGGATCGCAGGGCGCGGTCGTTTCCCGTATGGGGCTCGGCTGTATGGGGATGAGTGAGTTCTACGGTCAGCGCGACGACACCGAATCTACCGCCACTCTCCTGCGAGCGCTCGACCTCGGGGTCACGTTCCTCGACACGGCCGACACCTACGGGTTCGGTGACAACGAGGAACTGGTTGGGAAGGCCATCAAGTCTCGTCGAAACGAAGTGTTCCTCGCCACCAAGTTCGCCAACGTTCGCGCGAGGGATAACCCGAAGTCGTGGAGCATTAACGGGAAGCCCGAGTACGTTCGGCAGGCCTGCGATGCGTCCCTCAAGCGCCTGGGTGTGGATCACATCGACCTGTACTACCAGCACCGGGTGGACCCGAACACGCCCATTGAGGACACGGTCGGGGCGATGGCCGAATTAGTAAAGGCCGGGAAGGTCCGGTACCTCGGACTGTCCGAGGCGTCCCCGCGGACGATCCGCCGGGCGCACAAAGTTCACCCGATCACCGCGCTGCAATCCGAGTACTCACTGTGGACCCGCGACGTCGAAGCGGAGATCCTGCCGACGCTCCGGGAACTCGGGATCGGGTTCGTGCCGTTCAGCCCGCTCGGGCGCGGGTTCTTCACCGGTACCATCAAGCGCGAGGAACTGGCCAGCACCGACTCGCGCGCCACCGTGTACCCGCGATTCGCGGACGGGGCGTTCGACAAGAACCTCGTGCTCGTGGACCGGCTGAGGGCCATTGCCGACAAGAAGGGCGTAGCGGCCGGTCAACTCGCCCTCGCGTGGGTGCTGGTCCAGGGAGAAGACGTAGTCCCGATCCCCGGTACGAAGCGGCGGAAGTACCTGGAAGAGAACGCGGCGGCCGCGGAGATCAAGCTCACGCCGGCTGACGTGGCGGAAATCGAAGCCGCGGTGCCCAGGAGCGATATTGTTGGCGAGCGGTACACGGAAGCGATGATGAAGTCGGTCGACAAGTAATCGACCCGGCTGATGATTCCGTCAGATGGGATAGTAGCGCTCTTATCCTCGACCAAACAGGCACATCTAACGCCGCGTTGCTTTCAGCCCCACTCGGGTTACCTCAAATTCGAGTGGGGTTGCTCACCTCTGCTGTGTGCTGAGTAAACGGTTGCACTCGCCTCGCAAATCGGGTCGAATACGGCGGCATCGGCCTTCCACCAAGCCCGCCACAATTTGTTCACCTGTTGCCCGCGAAGCGCTGTGTGAGGGGCTTCTGGCCCGCCCGCTGTGCCGCGTAACGTGAGACGTCCATGCCAACACCCACGCGCCGCCACGCGCTCGCACAGTTCGGTGCCGCTATCACTCTCGGTGAATCGGCGTATTCGCGCGCGGGCGATCCGATGCCCGCCGCGCCGCGGATCAAGATCGGACAGATCGGCGTGGGGCACGCGCACGCCAGCAAACTATCCGTGTACCGGGCCTCGCCCGATTACGAGGTGGTTGGCGTCGTCGAACCGGATACGGAACTCCGCAAACAGGCCGAGAACTCGCCGACGTACCGCGACGTCAAGTGGCTCACGCGCGAGCAACTCCTCGCGACCCCGGGGCTTCAGGCTGTACTCGTGGAGACCCGCGTGCGCGACCTCCTCGACAACGCCGAGGCATGTGTGTCCGCCGGGCTGCACGTCCACATCGACAAGCCCGCTGGTGAATCGCTTCCGCAATTTCGGCGCATTCTCGCCGCGGCGGAGAAAAAGAAACTGCTGGTGCAAATGGGCTACATGTACCGCTACAACCCGGCCGTGGTGCTGCTCCGCGAGTTCCTCAAGAAGGGGTGGCTCGGTGAGGTGTTCGAGGTTCACACCGTGATGAGTAAGGTGGTCGCGGCGCCGGAGCGGAAGCGGCTGGCCGAGTACCGCGGCGGGATCATGTTCGAGTTGGGGTGCCACGTTCTCGATCTGGTGATCGGTGTGTTGGGGAAGCCGAAGGGCGTCACGGCATTCCCGCTCCACTCTTCGGCGCTCGACGACATGTTCCTGGACAACACGCTCGCGGTACTGAGCTACCCGCGTGCGACCGCGAGCGTGAAATCGAGTGCGATCGAGATCGAGGGCGGGGACCGGCGGCACCTCGTGGTGTGCGGGACCGAGGGCACGTTCCACATTCAACCGCTCGATAACCCGGCCGCGCGCGTTTCGCTCTCGAAGGCCCGCGGAGAGTACAAGAAGGGCACGCAGGACATCACGTTCCCGAAATACACGCGGTACGTCGGCGACGCCGCAGATATGGCTCGCATCATTCGTGGCGAGAAGGGAGCCGATTTCTCTCCCGAGCACGATTTGATCGTTCAAGAAACGATCTTGCGTGCGAGCGAATTTCCGCTGAAGGATTAAACTAACGAACAGAAGCTCGGATCGGGCGTCGATCACATCGACTCACGTGGGGCTATCAATTATGGGGGCGGTTATGGTGCGTCCGGTTCTGCTCCTGGGCTGCGCTCTCGGTTTGCTCGGGTGCGGGGAACTGAAGCCGCTGGCGAACGCTCCGGCCCCCAATACATCCCCTTCCGCGCGACCGGAACCGGCCCAACCCGGAGAACTTCTGGCCGGGGTCGCAAAAGTCGAGATCACCAACAAGACCGTCCTCCCGCTCAACGATCCGTTGTTCGTGAAAGCGCTGGTTCTCAAGAACGGTGCGACGACCGCGGTACTCATCGCGGTCGATGCCGTCGCCGTCGGCGAGATCGGTCACATCGGCAACGACTACCTCGGCAAAGTGCGCGGGCGGGTCCAGAAAGAACTGAAGATTGCGCCCGAAAACGTTACGATCAACGCGAGCCACTGCCACGGCATCGTGTGCGCTGATGTCGCCGAGAAAACGTTCGAGGCCGTGAAAGCCGCGACTGAGGACATGGTGCCGGTGAGCGCCGGTGTCGGAGTCGGGCACGAGTCCCGCGTCTCCGAGAACCGCCGCCTCAAACTGAAGAACGGCCGCGAGGTCGACGTTCGCCACGCCTATGCACTTCCCCCCGATGAGGAAGTCGCGGGCGTCGGCCCCATCGATCCGCAAATCGGCGTCTTGCGTTTAGACAAGAAAGACGGGCAGACGCTCGCGGTCGTGTACACCTTCGCGTGTCACCCGATCATGGGCGTGCTGGGCGACGGGAACACCGCGGACATTGCCGGGTTCGCGTCGAAGGTGATCGAGGACAACCTGAGTGCCGGGGCGGTCGCGCTGTTCGTCCAGGGGTGCGGCGGGGACATTAACCCCGTGCGGTACAAGGACGTTCACAATCCGCGCCACGCCGAGCCGCTGGGCAACATGCTCGGCCTCAGTACGCTTCAAGCGGTTCGGAAGATCAAGTGCAGCGCGGGTGCACCTTTAAAAGTGCTCAACGAGACGATCCGGCTCCCACGCGCGGATCACGCCGAGCGGATCGAGGCTCTGATTGCGGAACAATCGCGCCTCGTGAAGTCGCTCCAGGGGACGAGCCTGAACTTCAAGACGTTCCTTGAATTGGCGGGGAAGTACAACCTGTCGAAAGAGTTCCCGTCGTACTCGTCGCACCTCTACCTCACCGAGCAGGCCCAGGGGCGCTCCGATCTGCTCAAGCTCGACGACGCGAACCGAAAGAACCTGCGTGCGTACCTCAGCAATATCGAAACGATGGAGCAGATCACGCGCGTGCAAGCCAACCTCGCGCTCCTTCAGAAGCACCAGGCTGCGAACTTGGCGGCCGGGCGCAGGCCGCTCGAAGCCGAACTCGCGGGTCTGCGTATCGGCGACTTCGTACTCGTGACGTTCCCCGGCGAGCTAACTGTCGAGATTGGGCTGAACGTGAAGAAGACTTCGCCGCACAAATCGACGTTCGTGGCCGGGTACACGAACGGGTACATCTACTACACCCCCACGGCCCAGCAGCTCCGGAACCGCGGTGGTGCCCAGGAAGACAGCGATTGCCGGCTCGCTCCCGAGTGGGAGCAGATCTTTTACGAGAAGGTCGCGGCCCTCCTGAAGAAACTGTGACGCCCGAACGGACCGCGTGCTGTGGACGGGCCATGCTCATTCTCCGATCACCACTTCACCACCAGCACGGCTGGCCATATCAGCGGGAACTCGGGGATCGACGGCGTCCCGGATCAGCCGGGCCGAGCCGTCGCCCAAGAGCACCTCGACCCCGCCCGGATGTGGGCTACAGAACCCCCACTTGTCCGGGCCGTTGAGCCGCAACGGTCCCTCATCGATTGCCCAGTAGCACCCACTGATCCACAACCCGTCCTGGTCCTTTCGGTTCGCACCGGCCCAGATCCCGCCCCACTTGTCCCGGCTTTGATCCAAACAAACTTCTGCGACGAACAGCGTACCCGACAGCCCGTCGGTCACGTCCCCGATCCGGGTTCGACTGTTTCGGTACAGAACCCCGTTCGGGTTGTTGATGTTCGTAATCATGAGTCCCTTCGGCCCGGGTGCGGTTTGGGGGCGCCCCCACCCGACTCCGCGGTAGCTGGCCGTGGCGTGGCCGTCGTAGTTGGCGTTGGCCGGAGAACCCGGATCGGCCGGGCAGCGGAAGACCGCGAGTGCGGTGAGCGTCTGCGGAGTGGGCGCGGTGAGGTTCGACCCGGCACCGAAGACGGTGTGCTCGGGATCGATCTGGTCGTGCAGCGCCGACTGCTCCAGGAACGGCAGAAGGAACACGGGCCAACCCCAGCCCGGCCCCGGTTGCGTGTCCGGGCGCTGGTCGCGGTACCCGGGCGGGAACTGACCGCGCGCGCCCTCGTAGCCGTGGAGGGCCAGTCCGATTTGCTTGAGGTTGTTGGCACATTTCATCCGGGCCGCGGCTTCGCGGACTTTTTGGACCGCGGGCAGGAGCAACCCGATGAGGACCGCGATGATCGCGATTACGACCAGCAATTCGATCAGTGTGAAGCCGCATGCGGGCCGGGAGCGCTGAGCGGCGGGGGATGAGCGGGACATGGTCGATCTCGCTTCGGGCGACCACTCCCTTGTACCTCGCGGTGGCGCCATCTCCAAGGCACAAGCGTTGGACGCTGAGGCACTCGACACGCAAGGAGCAACTAGCGGGGAATCGATGGACGGGACCGCGATCACGAGGTACATCACCGGGACGCATTCGGACGGTACCGTCGCGCGAGACGCGGTGTTCTTCTACGAAGACGGTACCGCGTTCCGGCACGAAAGGACAACCGATCCGTGTTGCATGACTTCACGTCCACCGTTCTGCTACTCGTCGCGGGGCTGTTCCCCATCATCAACCCACCGGGCGCCGGGTTCATCATCCTGAGTCTGGTCCCGGGCGGAACGTCAGCCCAGCGCGCGGAGTTGGCCCGGCGGGTGGCGCTCAACAGCTTCGTCATCCTGCTGGCCTCGCTCTCGATCGGCGCTTACGTGCTGGCCTTCTTCGGCATCTCGATTCCCGTGCTCCGGATCGCGGGCGGGATCGTGATCGGCAGTGCCGGGTGGAAGCTCCTGCACTCGCCCCACGACGACAAGAAGGGGCACGAGCCGCCCCAAGTGGAAGGCTCGGACCGCGAGGCGCTCCGCGTGCAGGCGTTCTACCCGCTGACTCTGCCCATCACGGTCGGTCCCGGGTCCATCGCGGTCGCGATCGCGCTGGCGACGGGGTTCCCGCGCGAAGGCCCGACGCTCGCTCACGCCTCCGCGGTGGGCACCGCACTGCTGATCCTCTGCGTCAGCATTTACCTGTGCGTGCGGTTCGCCGCCAACGTGGAACGCCTGCTCGGGGCCGTTGGCTCCCAGGTCGCGATGCGCCTGTTCGCGTTCATCCTGTTTTGCATCGGCGTGCAGATCTTCTGGCTGGGGCTCTCGGAACTGATCGCGGCCCTCAACGCGAAGTGACGCCCGCGACGAGAGAATCCGCGTTACGGGAGGAAATTTCCGGATAAGTGTGCCGGTGGCGGGAAAGTTGTATGTAGTCGGCGCCGGAAACGCGCCGCTCACCCCGAGGGATCCGTTCGTGGTACGAAAGCCCGATTCGCCCGGTACGCTCCCCGCACTGGTTCGCGCCACACTGTCCTCCGTTCGGCTGGCCGAACTCTCGGACGGCGAACTGCTTGTGCGCTTCGTAGCGACGCGCGACAACGAGCCCTTCGCCGAACTCGTGCGCCGGCTCGGGCCAACCGTCCTCGGTGTGTGCCGGCGGCTCCTCGGAACGGGGCCGGACGCCGAAGACGCCTTCCAGGTGGCGTTCATGGTGTTGGCCCGCCGGGCCGGTTCTGTCCGCCCGCCCGGTCGGGTCGCCGCGTGGCTCCACGGCGTCGCGCTCCTCACGGCCCGGAAGGTGCGTCACGTCCGCAATCGCCGTGCGGCCCGCGAGTCGACGTCTGACACACCGATCGAACGGACTGAACCGTGTCGCGAGTGGGAACCGGACCTGGCGGAAGTGCTGGACGCGGAACTGGACCGGCTCCCCGCGAAGTACCGACTGCCGGTGGTGCTCTGCGAGGTCCGCGAACTGACGGTCGCGCAGGCGGCCACTGAACTCGGCTGGCCTGTCGGTACGGTCGCGAGCCGACTGAGTCGAGGGCGCGCCGCCCTCGCGAACCGGTTGAGACGCCGCGGGGTAACAGTTGGTTCAACCCTGTTCGCGGCGGGGGGCACGTGGGCCGCGACCGCACAAGTGCCGGCGCACTTCATCGGCGCCGCGGTGAGAGCGGCCGACACGGGCGGAACGGTTTTCTCGGCGGTCATATTACCCCTATTGAGCGAGGTACTTCGAGCCATGACTCTGAGCCAAGTACGGATGGTGGGCGCGTGGGTGCTGGTGGCGGCCACGGTGCTGGGCGGCTTCGGCCTGTTGCGCACCACGGACGGTGCCGCCCCCTCTCCGGAGAACTCGGCCGTGGCGAAAACGGTGCCACTCAACCGGGCGATCGATGAGGACAATGACCGGCGCGCCGCGGCCGAGTTGGTCCTGACGATTCAGGTCGTATCGGTAAAGGAAGTGGTCCACGGGGCGAACAAGGATGTGACCGTCACTGCAAAGGTGCTGGGGGTCGAGAAGTCGGCGTTCGGCACCAGGAAGGGCGAGGAGCTCATCATTGCCTATACCGATTCGGTGAAGCCGATCCCCGGCTTCGAGTCGATGCCGACGTTGGAAAAAGACGGAGTGTACCCGGCGTTTTTGAATCGCAACGATAAGGAGTACCAGCCGGCGGCGTGGGCCGCGAGTTTCCGGATGGCACCCGGGGGCGGGCGGGTGAAGGAAAGCAAAAACGCGGCCGAGAGGTTCGGCGCGGCCATGCGCACGATCGACACGTTCCTGAAAGCGAGACCCGCTGACCCGAAGCGGGACGAACTGCAACAGGCGGTAATCGCGATCGGTCAATCGGGTGAGCACAACGGGTACGTGTGGGCCCACGCCCGGCTCGGTTGGGAGTGTGGGTTCCTGGAGGCACGGAAGGCTGAACTAGGCAACAATCTCACCAAGGAACAGGTGAAGGAAATCGACGACCAGGTCGCGTACCTGAAGCGGACCCAGATCCTGATCGACGCACCGAAATAGGGGCGGGTATGCTGCCGACAACGGATCACGTGATCGATGGCGTCCGGTGCGCGGTCTACGACAGCGCACCCAGGACGCGCGAAGCCGTGGTGTTCGTCCACGGTAACCCCGGTCCGATGGACGACTGGGAAGAACTGATCCCCGCCGTCGCTCCCTTTGCTCGCGCTGTCGCGATGGACATGCCCGGGTACGGTCGGGCCGAGCACCCACGGAAGTTCGACTACACCATCGACGGCTACGCCCACTACCTCGGGAAACTGCTCGATCAGTTGTTGGTGGACCGCGCACATCTCGTACTGCACGACTTCGGCGGTCCGTGGGGCTTGCGGTGGGCGCTGGCGAACCCGGGTCGCGTTGCGAGCGTGACACTCATCAACAGTGGGGTACTCGAAGGGTACAAGTGGCACAGCTTCGCGCGAGTGTGGCAGACGCCGATCCTGGGCGAGTTGTCGCAACTCACCACGACGAAGTGGGGGATGAAGCGGGCGATCAACGGGATGAGTCCGAAGCCGATGCCCGACGCTTTTTTCGACCGGGTGATGAAGTTTGCCGACTGGGGACACAAGCGGGCGGTGCTGAGACTGTACCGGGCATCGAAGAACGTCGGGAC
The DNA here is from genome assembly GCA_000531095.1 of Gemmata massiliana. Taxonomy (GTDB): domain Bacteria; phylum Planctomycetota; class Planctomycetia; order Gemmatales; family Gemmataceae; genus Gemmata; species Gemmata massiliana. Next base: position 263,252 of record HG799470.1, read on the forward strand.
GCGGCCCCTGGAAATGCCCGAATTCGCGAAGACCCTGCCGGTGTGCGTGATTTGGGGTGCGGGCGATCCGTTCATACGGGTCGAGTTTGCCGAGAAACAGAAACGGTACTTTCCGATGGCCGAAGTACACGTCCTTCAGGGGCTCGGCCACTGGCCGTTCATCGACGACATCGAAGCAGTGAGGACACCACTGGTGGAGTTCCTGAAGCGGCAGATCCGGAGGTAGGGCGCTTCGGCGAAAGTGCTCGTAGTCGTCACTTAACCGACGTGCCCGCGAGCACCCCGCCCGCGACGATCAGCGCTGCACCCGCGAGCAACCGCCAGACGTTCACGCCCTGCCACTCTCCGAGCAGGACCAGGCCGATCCCAACCGCGACCAGCGTGTTCATGTTGTAGAGTGGGACAATCACGCTCACCTGCCCCTCGTACTTCCCCAGTCCGAGCATGATCCCGAAGATGCCCGCGGACCAAAGGGCGGCGAACCCCGCGGTCTGGACGGCCCCGGACACGGTGACCGAAACGTCGCGCTGGGCGAGCGCAACTGCGCCTCCGATGGCGGCGACGACCAGTCCGATGATGAGAAGGTACGGTCCCGGTGCGATGCCGGTCCGGGATGCGGTCTTCTGGAGAACGCCCGAGACGCCCAGGAAGAACGCGGGTAACAACCCGCCGATCAGAATCGCCAGCCACTGCTTTGACATCGCCGCTCCCCTTTGTGCTCAGGGGCAATATACGCACCTAGCGAACGGTCCCGCGGGAAGCGGATGCGCCACAGCACCGAGAGGCTCACCCGGACGATTTCTTCCACGTAAACTGCGGCACCCGCTCGGTGCGAGTCGAGTGTGCGATCAGTGCGTCCAATCGCTTCTGTCGCGTTTCGTCCTTCTTGGCGCTCGAGACCCACCAACTGACCGCTTTCCGATACGACGCCGGTTGCTTCTGGAAGAACTCCCACGCGGCCGCGTTCTCTTGCAAGAGCTTCTGATACACCTCGGGAAGGTCCACGTCCCCCTGTTCGTGGGAGTAGATGCCCGATCGGTTCTCCTTGCGCGCCTGGAACGCGGCCAAGCCGGTGGGCCGCATGCGGCCGAGGTCGGTCAGTACCCGGACGCGATGGATGTTCACGTTGCTCCACACGCTACCCGCTTTTCGTGGCGTGAAGCGGATCACGTAACTCTCGGTGTCGATGCCCTTGCGGACGCCGTCGATCCACCCGTAACACAGCGCCTCGTCGACCGCTTCGGGCCAGGTGATGCTCGGGCGCTTCGACCCCTTCTTGTAGAACCCCACCCACAGAGCGTCGCTGGTGGCGTGGTTCTCGGCCAGCCACTCCCCGAAGGCAACCGGGATCTCGAAGAACGTGGGAGTCATGGCATCCTTGCTGGTGGAAGAATCCGGAGCCGGACAGCGTACCCGTTACCGCCTCAACGGGTTCGAGAACAAGTTCACTTCCCTCCCGTGAACGAACGGCGCAGGTCGGTTCGTTTACCCGGCCGCCTTCTTTGCCAACTCCAGCAGCTTGAGCACGGTGTTCCAGTTTCGCGCGGTGTTGGGCACCCCGATTCCCTTATCGAACTTTTCGCCCAGTTTGGATGTGCCCAGTCCGTGCGGGGTGTACAGATAAGCGACCCGCCCGACGGCTTCGATCTGCTCGCCGTCGACTGCAAACGACCGAAGTCCTTCGATCGCTTCCTTGGTTGGATCGCCCGCGAGAACCACCGCGTGCAGGTACTTGCCGGCCTCGAAGTTGGGAAACGGGTTGTTCTGAATTAGGACTTCCCATTCCTCCAGCGTCGGGGCGTAGATCGCCTTGGTGAACCCGAACTTGTCTTCACAGATCTTCGCGACGCTGGCGATCACTTTCTCGCGGGGGAGGTGGCTGCGGAGCACCGCGTTGCCACTGCTGATGTACGTGGCAACGTTCTCGAACCCTGCCTCGGTTAGTGCCGCGCGAAGGGGAGCTGTGGGGAGTTGAGTCGCACCACCGACGCCGCGGAACAGCAGGATGTACGCAGTTTTGGTTTTCGGCATGGAGCCGTTCTACAGAAGAACGCGGGCAAGGCTGACGCACAAAAACGAGAGGACGTCGGCCCACAACTGTGGGCCGACGTCCTGCTGAGATCGAAACTCATTGGGTAGTTTAAACGGTACCGGTCCGGCGGCCGGCGAATATCATCGCGATGCCAGCGACCGCGGCCACGACGCCGACAATCGGGTTAAGCACGATCGTATGGGGCTTCTGATAGTCGATTTGCAAGAAGCCGGTATCCACCGCTCGCTCGGTGGTCATGAAAGTGATGCTCGGTACGGCGAGAGCCAGAATGCCGAGGAGCACGAGCATAATGCCGATGACGCGCATGGGATTTCTTCCGTGTTGGTGCTGAGGACGGGGTTCCGCTCCGACCCACTCGGGGCAGTGGCCCGACACGTTCGGGAGTATTGCAAACGCGGTGCCACGAGTGGTTGGTCGAGACGTCTGAGCAGATCCGGGTTCACCGCACGCTTCACAACCCGCGATTGTAACAAGGCGCGTGAGCCGCCGCTTGTCGTCACAGGGGCAGGAATCAAGTAGACAATGGACCCTGTCCAGGCTTGAGTATGGGCATGAACAGCACGTTCTTCCGGTTGATGGCGGGGTTGATTGGGGTTCTCGGGTTGTTCGTCACGATCATGATGGCCAGAGAGGGATTGAAGGCGGATCTCCTGTTGGGTGTCCTCTTCGTGCTGTTCTTTCTGTTGTATGCGGTTCTGGGAGAGTACAAGCTTCGTTGGCTTCTCATGCTTCTCGGCGCGAAAAATCTGTCATCAAAGCGGAGCGGGCGGGGGAACTTCAGGCAGTGATGTCTGAGGCGAGGGGAACTCCCCCGCGCACTATCATGCCGGAGTTCGTTGTGAATCGCCACCCGCGCCGAGGTCGGTCATGAAGCTCGCGTTCCTCACGTCCGTGTTCGCACTCGCTCTGGGTTTGGCCGCTACGGGTCAGCCCGGTGGAGGTGAGCCGAAATACGCACCGATGCCGTGGCACCTCACTGATACCTGGTGGGATCTCGGGCAGGAAACGCCGTTCGAGAGTCTCGCCGTGGACGTGACGATCGGCGCCGACGTTCCGGCTTCCGTGAACTTGTACGTCGCACCGATCGGACTGGGGCACCTGAGCAAGACCCAGTTCTACGGCGGCATCCAGACGCAATCCGACGGCTACACCAAGAAGGATCTGAAGCTCCGCGGCATCGGGCCTGGGTTCCTGTTCTCCATGTGGGGCGAGCGCGGCAATGACGCCATCCGCCCGTCCGACGGCGGGTTCTTTCAGAGTTCGGGCCACGAGGGGGATTTCGTCAGCGTGCGGCGCCCGTTCGCGTGGAAGAAGGGGAAATACACCTACCGGCTGACTCGTATGGACCGAGAGGAGATCGACGGCAAGCCGTTCACCTGGGTCGGGGCGTTCGTGTACTCCCACGAGAAGGACGAGAACGTGTTCGTTGGGGCGCTTCGATTTAAGGGCGAGAAGCTGGCTCTGGATCGCAAGGTCGCGAACTTCGTGGAGATCTACGGGAACCGGCGCCCGGTTTCGGAGATCCCGAAGGTCACGATCACGTTCGGCCCGCCGGTGGTGAACGGGATGCCCGTGGCGGGCGCGTCGGCGGAGGCGGTCTACCCGAAAGGCGTGCCCGACTACGCAGACGTCGCGGCCAAAGACGGGGCGCTGGTGGTGACGGTCGGTACCCCGGTAGAGGGGCGCAAAAAGCGCAGCGTTATGCTGATCGAGGCGAAGCCGAAGTAGCGGAACCACCATGTACCCGTGGCCCGGCTCTTGTTTACCGGAGGGGCAGGGGCCGCGCGTTCTTACTCGTCAGTGGATCGGAAGTCGTTCAGCGTCGCGCCGAGGATGCCCGCCAGGGTACACAGTTCGGTGAAGGTCGGCTCCGTTTCGCCGCGCTCCCAGCGCATGTACGTCTGGATGTGAACGCCCACGGCTTTCGCGGCGCGCGCCTGGGACAGCCCGGCCGCGTTGCGCAGTTCCCGGAGCCGCATCTTGAACGTGGGGGATTGCTGCTTGGCCACGGTTCGCTTGTGTTCTTTCGCGCGGGGCACCAAAGCACGAGCGCTCCGTTGGCCTCGTACTTTTAGTGAGCGGGGCGCGGCGTGACGCGGTTGTGTTCGGGACCGGGCGGAGAGAGGCGCGGATCGGTCCGTCCCGACGAACTTGGTCCATTAAGTTCGTGTGTGAAGTCTACCATTTCTGCACTCGGCCGCAAGACCCGGGACGGAACCCGAAGCGCGCGGCCGTAACGTCGAATCGTTCGGCGGGCCAACGGTGAAGTGTAAACGGAAACGCGGCCGGGAACGGTCCCCGGCCGCGCGGTGTCGACGTCTGGGGCCGGCCCGGGGCTACCGCCCGCCCTTGAGCCGGTCCTGTTCGCGCTTGACGGCGTCGTCTTTGGCGCCCTTCGGTGCGTTCGCGGGACCGCCCCCGCCCCCGAGGCGCTCTTGTTCGCGCTTGATGGCGTCCGAACTGGCCGTCGGGGTGACTTCCGATCCGCCGCACCCGATCGCCAGCCCGCACACCGCGGCCAGAATCACAAACCGTTTCATGAACCGAACTCCGAATCAGTTGAGGGGGAGGGTTTCGCCGCCGTTGCGGGTGCCGGCCGCGGTCCAGGCGTCCTGGCCGACCCCGTCGGTGATGAACCGGACGCTCCCGTCACACATGACCACGTTCGCCCCGCCGCTGTGCCGGCTGCCGGGTGGTGCCACCATGCGCCCGTAGGCGCCCGGGCGCCAGCACGGGCTGTTCGGCGGGAGCAGGTGGTTGTACAGCCCGCGCCACATGGACCCCTCGCCCCACGGGTACCCGCGCCCGCGCCAGCCCCCGCCGGCCAGCGACGCGGTCTGCCAAGTTCATCGCGAGGAGCTGGGCGCGCGCCGCCGGCAGCGTCGTCGCGGAGATCGCCCCGGCCTCGAAGCAGTCGCCCAACTTGCTGTTCGCCCCGGACGACGGGTAGTTCCCGCCTTCCGCCGCCGCCGCGGTGTTCGAGGTGCCGTCGGTAATGTCGGTGAGGGTGACGACCTTCGCGAGCTGGGCCGGCGCGCCCTCGTCGGCCGAGCGCATCCCGAACACGCCGTCCCACCCGCTGATCTGGTTCCAGCTCCCCGAGTTGAACTTGTAGCTCCCGTACCCGAACGTGGTGGACTCCCCGCGCTCGCTCTCGGACGGGCACACGAACACCTTCGGCTTGTTGGCGTTCCAGGCCCCGAACGCGGACTCGGTTTCCGGGTTCGGGATCAGCTTGGCGATGTTGTCCTGTTCCAGGTACGAGAGCAGGAACACGTTCGGCCCCGCGAACGACCCGGGGCTGGTGCCCGGGGGGAGCTTCTGCTGGGCCGAGTGGTAGTTGTGCAGGCCCAGCCCGATCTGCTTGAGGTTGTTCTGGCAGGTCATGCGGGCCGCGGCGTCGCGCACCTTCTGCACGGCCGGCAGCAGCAGCCCAATGAGGATCGCGATGATCGCAATCACCACGAGTAGTTCAATCAGCGTGAACCCGAGACGGCGCATGAACGGAACTCCCGAATGAGAAAAAAGAAGTACGACCCGCCGAGCGGCAGGTTGGTGGAAGAGGGACGGGTTGGGGGCGAACGGAGATAACCCGCGCGGTGGGCAAACAGCGGCGGGGGGGCGGGAGACGGACCGAGGAGGAATTTATCTACGGCCCAAAAGTATGTCTATAGCGACGCAGTAGTATTTGACACTTTGTGCTTCTATTTTAATTTTTATCGGGCGAAATGGGAGATGTCATGCGCGTAAATTAAGCATCGTGGATAGTTTTCTATTTCGTCGCATTGAAATTGGGCAGTGGTCGCATGGGATATGAGGGCCGGTGCGATTGGCTGTGCTGCACACTCGCGCCGGGCGTGACCAACATTTGGACACGGTACGGTCTGGACTCGGCCCACGGGGCGCGGTACGCTTGCATCCTCCGCTACGTTCGCCCGCCCCGCCTGCCCCGGCCCGTCTCATGCGCTACGGCTCGCTTCCCACCATTGTGGTTTTGTTGTGGATTTCCACACCCGTGCGCGCGGCCGAACCGATCACGTTCGAGCAGCACGTGCGCCCCATTCTGAAGGCGTACTGCCTCGATTGCCACGGCGCCGAGGAGAAGGTATCCGGTAAACTCGACCTGCGCCTGAAGCGGTTTGCTGTGGCGGGCGGTAAGAACGGTCCGGCGGTCGTTCCGAAGGAGCCGGACAAGAGCCTGCTGATCGAACGGATGAAGTCCGGCGACATGCCGCCCGTGGGGAAGAAGGTGCCGGCGGACCAGATCGCGATCATTGAGAAGTGGATCGCGGCCGGCGCGCCCGCACTTCGTGACGAACCCGCGACGCTCCCGCCGGGGCTGGGCATCACCGCCGAAGAACGTGCGTACTGGTTCTACCAGCCGCTGAAACGACCCGCACCACCCGTTTTCGCGCCGACGAACCGCGTGCGGACGCCGATTGATGCGTTTGTGCTGGCGAAACTCCGCGAGCGGGGGCTGAGTTTCAATCCCGATGCGGATCGTGCGACGTTGATTCGCCGCGCCGCGTTCGACCTCACCGGGCTGCCGCCCACGCAGAAGGAGATCGACGAGTTCGTCGCGGACCCCGCACCGGACGCTTACGAAAAACTACTCGACCGGCTGCTCGCATCAAGCGCTTACGGCGAGCGCTGGGGGCGCCACTGGCTCGACGCGGCCGGGTTCGCGGACAGTGACGGCGACGGCTCCACCGATACCGTGCGCCCGTTCGCGTGGCGCTACCGCGACTACGTCATCCGCGCGCTTAACGCCGACACGCCGCTCGACCGGTTCGTGACCGAGCAACTCGCGGGGGACGAACTCGTTCCTCGCCCCTGGACGAATCTGAAACCGGAGCAGATCGAATTACTGGCCGCGACCGGGTTCTTGCGGACCGCGCCGGACGGCACCGCGAGCGGCGGAACCCCCGCCGATACCGAACAAGTGGTGACCGACACGCTGAAAATCGTCACGTCGAGCTTGCTCGGGTCGTCGGTCGCGTGCGCGCAGTGCCACGATCACCGGTACGACCCGATCCCACAAGCAGACTATTATCAGCTCCGCGCCGTGTTCGAGCCGGCCCTCGATCCGGGCAAGTGGCGCCGGCCCGGAGAGCGCGTCGTGTCGCTGTACACCGACGCGGACCGCGCCAGGGCCGCCGCAGTGGAAGCGGAAGCAGCCAAGATGCAGTCGGACTTCAACCAAAAGCAATCCGCTGCCGTTCGCGCCGCGTTCGAGAAGGAACTGGAGAAGTTCCCCGCCGACGAGCGCCCGAAGCTGAAGGCCGCGTTCGACGCGCCGGCGGACAAGCGGACCAACGAGCAGAAGAAACTGGTGGCGTCGAACCCGAAGTTGAACATCACGCCGGGCGTGCTCTACCAGTACGACGTGAAATCCGACAACGAACTGAAGGCGATGCAGTCGAAGATCCAGGCGAAGCGCGCCGAGCGCCCGGTCGAGCCCTTTGTTGCAGTGATGGCCGAGGTGCCGGGGCGCGTGCCGGCGACGAAACTGTTTTACCGCGGGGACGCGCGCCAACCGAAGGGGCCGGACCTCGCCCCCGCTGATCTGACGATCGCTGGTCAAGACGGCAAACGATTCGCGATCGCCCCGCCGAGCGCCGGCGGAGCGACCACCGGGCGCCGACTCGCGTGGGCGAAGCACCTGACCGACGGTACGCACCCGCTGTTCGGGCGCGTGATGGCGAATCGCGTCTGGCTGAACCACTTCGGGCGCGGGATCGTGGACACGCCGGGTGAGTTCGGCAAACTCGGCCAGCTCCCGACGCACCCCGAACTGCTCGACTGGCTCGCGACCGAGTTACCGCGCCAGAACTGGAGCCTCAAGAAGTTTCACAAGCTCATCATGACGTCGACCGTGTATCGACAGTCGTCGGTGCGCGAGCCGGCGAAGGACGCGGCCGACCGCGCGAACGCGCTCTACGGCCGGTTCCCGGTTCGGCGCCTCGAAGCGGAAGCTGTCCGCGACCGGATGCTCGTCGCCGCGGACCGGCTCGATCGCACGCCGTTCGGCCCACCGGTGACTGCCGTCGAGGACGGGGCGGGGCAGGTCGGAACGCCGGACGACAAACCGCGCCGCAGCATCTACCTTCAGGCGCGTCGGAGCAAGCCGGTCGCGTTCCTCACGGCGTTCGATGCCCCGGCCGGCGAACTCCAGTGCGAGCGCCGCAACGCGACCACCACGGCCCCGCAATCGCTCATGCTCCTCAACAGTACCTTCGTGCGGAAACAGGCCGAACACGTCGCCGCCGCGGTGAAAGCGGATACACTCCCCGCGCGCTCCGGGTTCCCGATCTCCGTGGTCGCGGCTCTGAAGGCGGACGTTCCCGTGGAGCGACTCGTTGAGAGGGCGTGGTATCGGGCTTACCTGCGCGGACCCACCGCGGACGAACTGAAACTCGGATCCACGTTCCTCAAAACTCAGACGACCGCGCTTCAAGGGAAGGCAAAAGATCCCCGCTTTGCAGCGCTGACCAACCTCTGCCAGCAACTCTTGGCCTCGAACGAGTTCCTCTATGTCGATTAACACCATCCCCACAACGCGCCGCGGGTTCTTGTCGCAAACGGCCGGCGGGGTCGGGTTCTTCGCCCTCGCGCACCTGCTCCAGCGCGAGGGCTTACTCGGGGCCGACGGGCCGAGCAAACCCGGCGAGAATCCCCCCGCGAACCTCGCGCCGCAAAAGCCTCACTTCGCACCGAAAGCGAAGGCGATGATCTCGCTGTTCATGCACGGCGGGCCGTCGCACGTCGACCTGTTCGACCCGAAGCCCGAACTCACGAAACACAGCGGAACCGAGTACAGGGGTGACGTCCACTACAGCTTCGTGAACCGCGCGAGCAAGAAGCTGTTCGGGAGCCCGTGGAAGTTCGCGAAGCACGGCAAGTGCGGGACCGAGGTGTCGGAACTGCTGCCGCACACGGCCGGGATCGTGGACGACATCACCGTGATCCGGTCGATGCACACCGGGTTCAACGGGCACGAGGTCTCGATCCGGTACTTCCACGGCGGAATCGCGGGGGTGACCGGGCGCCCGACGATGGGCAGTTGGATCGTGTATGGTCTGGGCACCGAAGCGCAAAATCTCCCTGCGTACATGGTGCTCTCTGATCCGGGTGGGGCGCCGGTGGACGCGACTCACAACTGGGACTGCGGGTTCCTGCCCCCTCTGTACCAGGGCACGGTGCTGCGGCCCCAGGAACCGCGCATCCTCAACCTCGACCCGCCGCCGGACGCCGCGGGCGACGTCCAGCGCCAGAACCTCGACCTGCTCGCCGAACTCAACAAGCGCCACCTCGCGACCCGGCCCGGCGAGGCCGACCTGGAAGCCCGCATTGCCAGTTACGAACTCGCAGCATCGATGCAAACGGCCGCGAAAGAGGCGCTGGACGTGTCGCGCGAACCGGCCCGCGTGCGCAGCATGTACGGTCTCGACCGAGCGGAAACGCGCGAGTACGGCACGCGCTGCCTGATCGCCCGGCGGCTGGTGGAGCGCGGGGTGCGGTTCGTACAGATCTTCCTCGGCGGCCAACCGTGGGACACGCACAACGGCATCCGCACCGGGTTACCCGCGATCTGCACGCGGACCGATCAACCGGCCGCGGCGCTCGTGAGAGACCTGAAACAGCGCGGGTTACTCGATTCGACGATCGTCCACTGGGGCGGCGAGATCGGTCGGCTCCCGGTGTGTGAGGGTGAGTTAGACGCTAACGCGGGCCGCGATCACAACGGCCAGGGCTTTACCTGTTGGCTGGCCGGCGGGGGGATCAAAGCCGGTATAACCTACGGTGCCACGGACGAGGTGGGCCACAAGGCAGCCGAGAACGTGGTGACGCCGAACGACTTCCAGGCGACGCTCCTGCACCTGCTCGGACTGGATCACAACAAACTCGTGTACCACCACGGCGGGAAGGCCCAGCGCCTGACCGACGGGCGCCCGGCCCGCGTCGTGAAAGAGATTCTCGCCTGAGTGCCGGGGGCGGCTACCTCCCCAGCGCGTGAATCGTGTTGTGGATCGTGCCCGTAACCGCCCGCCCGTCCGTGCCTTTCACGCGGTACTTGATCTCCATGCCCCACGTTGGGGCGATGTCGGGGATGTCGAGGTGAACCGTTTTCCCGTCCGGGGAGACGGTCGCCTTCGAGACAGCGAGCGGTTTTTCGTCGATGTGTTTGGAACCGTACTGCTGGCTCCGCTTCAGCCCCCACACCTTCACTGCGTAGTTCTTCGCGTCCACCGCGCTCTTTGCGTCGAGCGCGTCGGTGAACGTGAGTTCGACGCCGCCCGACTTGGCCTTCAGACCGACGGGTAAGTCGGCCGGCTTTCCGGTGTAGCGGACGCGGTAGAACCCGCCCGGTTGCGTCTGGTTCCCGGCCCACGCGAACATCCCACAGACATAGAGGTGCCCGTCGGTCGGGTGGAACCGGGGCCGCATGATCCCGGTGGGGGACATCGGGAGCGGGAGCGCGCACATCCCGCCCTGGGCCTGCCCGTTGATGGTCTCGTGCGGCACGACGAAGATCTTCCCGTTCCCGTAGGAGGTGTTTAGCAGCGCGCCCTTCAACGGCCCCCATGTGTTGGATGGCACCCAGATCAGCTCCGCGGGCGAGCGGTCGAACTCGTTGGTGATCCAACACAGCGGTTGTTTCATCGCGGAGTCGGACGTGTCGGTGACGTCGGTGTAGCCCCACATGTTGCCGTAGAACCCGCCCTTCGTGACGAGATTGATGCGGTTCTTCGGGGTCCAGAACCCTTCCTGATCGGTCACGAAGAACGTCCCGTCCGGGTTGAGGCAGACGCCGTTCGCGGCGCGGAACCCGGTTGCGAGGATCTCCGTTTTCGCGCCGTCCTTGCTCACCTTCAGCAGCGTGCCGTGGTGCGGGACGAGGGCCGGGAGCGCGTGCCGGCCGCTCTTCGCGTAGTAGAAGTTCCCTTCGGCGTCGGTCTGGAGCCCCATCGCGAACTCGTGGAAGTGCTCCGTGACTTGGTGGTCGCTATTGAAGCACTCGTAGAAGTCGGTTTCGCCGTCGCCGTTGAGATCGTGCAGCTTCACGATCTGGTCGCGGCAACACACGAAGACGGCCCCGTCCCGGATCTTCAGCCCGAGCGGTTGGAACAACCCGGACGCAATCCGCTGCCATGTCAGCCCATTCGCGAGGTTATTCAGCCCGGACACAAGCCACACATCGCCGTCCCACGAACAGACAACGAGTCGCTTACCGTCTGGGGTGAAGTCGAACCCGGTGAGTCGGAGTTGTGCGTTCCACGGATTTCGATTCGGCAAACCGAACGTATCGACGGCGAACGGGCCGTCGTCCTTGCCGACCGTGACGGGGGCTTTGAGCGCGTCGGGCCAGTGCTTCGGTCCGCCGTGCGTAAGTGGTTCGAGCGCACGCGGTGCAGGGGAGTTTTTGGCGAATGCCTTCAGTGCGGCGGCCTCTCCCTTCGTGATGAGTACCTTCACGCGCACCGGAGTCGCGTTTGCGGGAACGCGGAGCACAGTGAATCCGTCGCGCTCTTCGAGGGTGACGCGGTCGTTACCGATCACTGCCGCGGCTATGCGAGTCGGCGCAATACGCGAGAGTAACTCGCGCGATGATTTCCCGATTTCGAGTGTGCGCGTGAAGAGAACATCTGCCGGCTTCTTCGGATCGAGTTCCGCCCCGGACAGTTCCAGCACCGGAGCGTCGCCCACAGTGTAGGAGACGATAGTCTGATCGCCGTAGTGGTACACCCCGCGGAACTTCGCCCATTCCTTGGGGAGCGGGCCGTAGGGCCGCTTATCGCGCCCGAGTGGGCGCGGGTCTTTGAAGCTCCCCGTCGTAGGTTCGGCCCAGCCGGGACCGACCGGGTTCGTGATCCGCACTTCGCCGGTGAGTTTCGGATGGATCTGGTGCAGGCCGTTGAAGTGGATCCCGTTCCAGTCGATGAACCCCTCACCGGTCCACGCCGCGGCGAACCGCATCAGGTCGTGATCGAACAGCGCCCAGCGCGTCCCGCGCGACACGCCGCCGGTGCCGGTGTCGAGCCGAACAGCGATCCCCTTGTACGCGATGTTGGGACCGGTTCCGCCCACCTCGTAGGTGTTCATCAGGCTCGGGCCGTAGTCCATCATCACCCACGGTTCAACAGTGACCGCGGCCGGGCCGTGGGTCGTGCCCTTCGGGAGCGCGGTGAGGTACACGGCATCAATCTTCGTGTACTGCGTCGAGTTGTGCGGCTTGAGGTAGGTTTCGCGCAGGTAGTGAATGAGGTCGTACTTTTGCCGGGGGACCATCCAGGTTTGAGGGGCCATGAGGCCGTAGCCGCGTGTGAGCGTCTGGTACAGGCTGTACGGGTCGCTCCCGTTCTTGAAGACGTGCGCCACGAACTTGGGTGACGTCGGGAGCGACCCGGGCTGATCCTTCGTCCCGTGGCAGTTCGCGCACACGCGGGCGTAGATCGCCTCCCCGCGGCGCAGCGTTTTGTCGTCCCACGCGCGAATGAGGCCGGCGTGGTCGATGTCCTGCTCGTACTCCGGGATCACGAGCGTGGTCACGGCCGGGCGCAGTTCTCGGGTCCGTGGCGGCCCGCCTTCGGACACTTCGATGAGGTACTTGGCGAGGTCGAGGAACTGTTGCCGGTCCGAGAGCAGGTTGGCCAACCCTTCGGGCATCAGCGATTTGGCGCTCGCAGTTCGTTTTTCGATCTCGGCTTTCGGAACCGCGATCATTTTTCCGTTCGCAGCCGGATCAGTCAGCGTGAGCGTATCGGGCGTTTCGGCAGTGACCAACCCGGTAATCGTTCGGTCGTCCTTCGTGGTGACGACGACCGTTTCGTACCCCTTTTTGAGTACCTTCGAGGGCGTCAGAACGGACTCGATGAGGTACTCGGCGGTCACTTCTTTGCCGGCCTTCGCGAGGTCCGGGCCGAGGGTCGTGCCGGCTTCGCTGTCGTGGCACTTGACGCACGTGAGAAACTGCTGGAAGAACAGGGCGGCCCCGCGCCCGGCGTCGCCGCGCTCGCGCGCTGATTTCGCGAGTGCGCCGATCGGTTCCTGGGTCAGTTGCTGCTGGAGTGTCGGTGGATCGGCGGAACGAACCGGGGCGATGATGAAGCTCATCAGGAGAATCGCGTGCAAGGTACGAACGAGCATTCCGCGCCCTCGGATCGGGTCGTACCCGCGTTCACGCGGCACAACCCACACAAATTACAGGTGAAATCCCAAATCTCGGATGGGCGTGAGGTTGTCCGCTAGCGAGTTCGGATGAAGAATGACCTCAAGGATTGCGCACCCGCTACGGACGGCCCAATCTCGCCCGACCGGAGTGTACCCGTGCCAGCACTAGTCGTCAGTACCGTTGTTCGCGAGATTCTTGCCGGTGACATCAATTTGTCGGCCGACGAGGTCATCAAGAAGGCCAAGGCTCGCGGGCTAACCGCTCCCGATTCGTCCATCCGGTACACCGCGCACAACATCAAGAGCGAGCTCAAGAAGAAGCTGGCGAAAGGAACGGCGCCCAAGGCGGTTCCGGCCGCGGCCCGCGCGACCAAGAGTGCGGCGCCTGCTCTGGTCCCCGTGCCCGAGGCTGTGGTCGTAGCGGTTCCTACCGTCGTAGCGCCACCCGCGTCCGATTTGGCCGGAGTGCTCGCGAACGTGGCCCTGGTGAACACGGTGGTGGGGGCGTGCGGCGGTGCGGAGTCGGCCCGGCAGGTGGCGGAAGCGGTTCGGGCGTGTGGGAGCGTCGAAGCGTTCCTTCAGCACGTCGAACTGGTCGCGGGCATTCGTGGAGCCTGATGCGACTCCGATCGCCCGTTACAGAACTGATACGCTGTGATCCCCGCGGGTCGAATCGTGGGGCCGCGGCCGAGTTCGCGCTCACCCACAGCCCAATTACCAAGTCATTAGGCACCAGGCGCATCGAGCGATGTGCAGTGGCGCGCCAGGAAATTCGATCAATTTATCTGATGCGTGAGTCGTGGCGAGCCTACGGTGCGGGGCGCGTACCCGAACCCGGCGTCGGTATCGTAGCGGGCGCGCGGGCTTGTTGTCGGTGTGCTTCGGCTTTGGGCCGGTCGCCCTTGCGCTGGTAGTGTTCGGCGAGGGCGCGGTGCGCGCGGGCGTTGTTGGGGTCGCGCTCGAGCGCGCGCTCGAGCCAGTACAGGGCCACGTTCTCGCGCCCGATCTCCAGGAACATCCCCCCGAGTTCGGCGTCGTTGTCCGCGGTCCCCGTCGGGCTGTCCGTGAGGTCTTTGAGGATGGCGTTGATGCGCGCGAGCGCGGCGCGCGTGCGGTCGTGCTCGGCGAGGGCGTCGGCGGCGTCCTGGGTGCGGCCCTGGAGCCGGAGCGCGGCGGCGAGTGCGAACAGGGCCTCGGTGTCGGCGGGGTCGGCGCGGAGCACGGCGCGGAGCCGGGGCTCGGCGCGCTCGGGCTGGTTCTCTTGGACGTCCAGGTTGGCGAGCGTGATGAGCAGCGGGGCGTCGGTGGGGAGTTCGGTAAGCGCGGGCTCCATGAGTTCGCGGGCCCGGGTGCCGTTGCCCCGGAGGTAGTGGTAGATTCCGAGCCTTGCCCGGACCCGCGGGTCGTCGGGCGCCTGGCGCTGGAGGTACTCGAGGTGGGGCTGCGCGTCGTCGGGCATGCGGTCCTCGAGGTGCATCTCGGCGACCCGGAGCCGGGCGGGTAAGAGGTCCGGGTCGAGTTCGAGGGCGCGCGCGTAGTCGAGTTTGGCGGCCTTGGGGTTGTTGAGGCGCTCGAGGGTCCAGGCGCGCCAGTAGTGGGGCTTGGCGCTGGTGGGCCGGGCCTCGATCCACCGGCTCAGGCACCCATACGCCGGCTTGTACCGGAGGCGGTGAATGTACGCGCGCGCGAGCGAATCGAGGATCATCGGTGATTCGGGGTGCTTCTGGTCAACGAGGCGGAACAGCGCGGGGGCCAGAGTATCGATGTCACCGGCCTGGACCCGCATGAGGAGGAACTCGAGTTGGACCCCCTCTGTCGCGCCCTCTTGAAGTTCGAGGCATCGGTTGAGGTGCGTTTCGGCCCCGGGGAAATCGCCGGTGAGCCGGGCGGCGCGGGCCGCGAGTAGGTGGACCTCGGGGTTCCGGGGCCAGACCCGCAGGCAGAGCGCGAGCCGCTCGCGCGCCTCATCCGGGCGCTCGGCGCTGAGTGCGCCCTGAGCCGCGCGCCACTGGTAGTGCGCGTAGCCCCACAGCCCGGCGCCCGATCCTGCCAGTAGTACCAGAAGGAACAGCGCGGTCAGAAACGGGTGGCGCCGGGCGCCATTCGCGGCGCGGAACGGGAATCGCGAAACCCGGCTCAGAAAGTGCCACGATCCGCTACCGCGTTTGGCTTCTTGGACCGGGGCCGTGGCGAACAATGATTGGCAATCGGTAGCATCGGACATGAGTGTATCACCGAGGCCGGTGCTCGGGGTTCGCGGGCACACGAGAACGTGACGTGTCGGCAACCTCGGTGACCCACGGTTCGGGCCACCGAGAACTGGATGCTTAATCTTTTAGTTCCAGCGTGATTTGCTGCGTGCCTTCTTTGAGATTCACTTTCAGCGTGGACTTGGTTTTGTCCGCGTAGGCCCGCGGGATCTTGACGTAGTGGCCGGGGTCGCCCTGGGGAGAGTCCTCACCGGCTGGACTTTTCTCTTGCTTCCCGGCGCCTTTCACGCCCACGGGCGGGCCTTTGGTGACCGGGGGGGGGGCGCTACCGCCCTTACCGTACTTCGAGGACGCACCGCCGGGGCCGCCCGATGATTGCCCCATATACGTTTCTTTTTTAACGCTCGGGTTGAGTGATTCGGTATCGACCGTCACGGTCACGTCTCCGATGGGTAAGTCGCTCGCCTCGAAGGTTCCGTCGGTGCGGAGCGCGGCGCTGTACACGCCCGAATCGGTGTGGAACGCCAGGTTCCCGCCGGTCACGGGCGCGCCCTTGTACGTCACCGTTCCGGACACTTTCGCCGGCGCGGTCTTCTGTGAGCAGCCGATCATCAGCCCGAGTGTCAGGAGAAAGAGAAGAGGTACGAAGATTAAACGTCGCTTTGTCATGGCGTGTGAACTCGGAAGAGGGTGAAGATGAACTTTTGCCCCTGAGTACGCAGAGGGGCGTGTAACCAGCAGTTGTGGGTCGGCCGCTGGTCGGATCGGATGAATTTGGTTGGGGAAGAAAGTGATTCCCACGCGGGGCGGCCCGGTGGGAATCTGCGAGTTCCGTTTGCGAGTCGCCGATCCCGAACGATTCTTCTGCCTACCAGTTGCTGCCCAGCACTTGTCCGTCGTTGGGCATAATCGCGAAGGCCCACGTCGACTGCGAGACGCCCGAACTCACGGACCGGACGCTGCCGTCCATCAGGAGGACGTTGATCCCACCGGAGGTGAACCCCTGAACGCGCCGCGGGTCGCACTGGTTCTTGTTCACGCCGAACTGCGGGAGCGTGATGTAGTTCTGCGGGTACCCACTGGGGAACCTCTCGGGCGACCCGAGGTCGAATCCGCCCGGGTAGTACGCCCACCACGCGGGGACGAATCGCACGTTCGGGTCGTTGCGCCCCGACATCTCGGCGAGGGGGTTGCAGTTTTGCCCGTCTTCGCACCACACTCGCTCAGTGTACCCGCTGCCGGTCGGGGCGCTCGGGTTCCCGCACACCGAGTACCACTCGAAGTAGCCGATCGTGTTGGACGTACCGTCCGGGAACGAGGCCGGGATGCGCGCCTTCCCGCCGAGTTGCCAGTCCTCGCCCCACCCGCCGCCGAACGCGTGCCAGTTCGGGGTGTAGCTCGTGGCCCCGCGCCCGTTACCGCTGACCCAGGTGCGCCCGTCGCCCGGGAGACTCGGGTCGCTCGGGGCCAGGAACGTCTTGATGATTGCGGTCGAGCGCCACGAGTTGCCCGCGGCGGTCCCGCCGGCGTTGATTTCCGAAGCTTTGTAGACGTTGTCCTGCTCGAGGTACGGGAGCAGGAAGTACTGTTGCGTTCCGAAGTGCGAGGGGTTGTAAGCCGCGCCCCAGTTCGGGTCGTTGCCGGTGGGGAAAGACCCGTGACAAGTGGGCAGTTTGCCCGCCGCGTCGTGGCAGGCGTGTAGCGCGATGCCGATCTGCTTGAGGTTGTTCTGACTCTTCATGCGGGCCGCGGCTTCGCGGACCTTTTGGACTGCTGGGAGCAGCAGACCGATCAAAATGGCGATGATCGCGATGACCACCAACAACTCAATGAGCGTAAAACCCTTACGCCCGGCCGGTCGGAAAGAATAGAGAGACATTAAAGCACCCGCGGAGAATGGGAGAATCCCACGGAAGGAGAATGTGTCAATATTTCGTCAAAATTGCCACTTTTGTCAACCCCAAAATCATATTTTGTGAGAGGTTTAAGGAGCAGCTTTCCGCGTATTGGCCGTGTTTTTCAGGTGTTTGTGTCGATTTTATAATTCGACAATGGTTTTTGTTCTAATCGGCAATGAGTTGGCAATTTTTCTCTCATTGATTAGCATTTCTGGCGGCAAGGTTCGGCCGACGACTTAAATTGCCGTGGCGTATTTGGCCTGCACCCGGCGCTACCTCGGAGGTAGGAATTGGTTCTTCCGGCTCAAAAGAGTTCAATGTTCGGGATGGCGATTGTGTGGTCCGGTTGTTAGTTTCTATTTCGTAGCGATTGTTTTTAATTTATTTATCTAATATATTGGAAATAGTCCTGGCATGCTCTCCCAACTCTCTGTTTCTTCCCCCCGCGGGGAAGAACAAGGGCGGCCCTCCGTCGCCAGTTCGCGCTCCGCGCCCAAGCTCCCATTCGCTCTGGCGTTCATCGGCCTCTTCGGGGTGCTGTTGGCGTCGTTCCCCGGGCGGGACAGTGACATCTGGAGGCACCTGGTGGCCGGGCGCGAGTTCGTTTCGCGCCCGGGCACGATCGGCCCCGCGTGGCTCTACGACCTCGTGGTTTATGCGGTGTATTCGGTCGCGGGCGGCGGTGCGCTGGTGCTCGTAAAGGCCCTGGCTTCCGGGACGATCGCGCTCCTGATCTTTCAAATGAGTCGCGCACGCGGGGGGCGGTTGCTCCCGTTGGCGATCTCGGGTTTGGCCGTACTCGCGCTGGGGAGCCGGGTGCTGCTCCACCCCGCGACGTTCTCCGCGTTTTTCTTGACTGTTACGGTTTGGCTCTTGTTCCGCGACCCGCGCCCCGCGGACCGCCCGCGCGCGCGGTGTCCCGATTGGTACCTGGTCGCGTTGTTCGTGGTGTGGGGGAACGTCGACCAGAACGTTGTGATCGGACTGTGTGTCGTCGCCCTGATCGAGTTCGGGCGCCTGCTGGATGCACGGCCTTCGGGCGCGTTCGGGTCGGAGTTGGGGCGGATGGTTGCGAGAATCGCGGTTCTGGTCGTGGCCGCGTGTGCCGGCCCCGCGCACGTACACAACTTACAGGTGCCCGCCGAACTCAAGCGCGCCCTGGCCGCGCTACACGAAGAAGGCGGGGGCGGAGCTGTGAACTCACCGTTTACGCGAGAGTTCTTCGCCAGTTTCCGGGAAAGCCCCGTGGTATTGTCTTATTTCCCCCTGTTGGGGCTGGGGCTGGTGTCGTTCCTGTTAAACCGCAAGGCGTGGCACTGGGCGTGGGTGCTGCCGTGGATCGGCTTGGCGCTCGTGAGCGGTATCCAGGTCCGGCTCGTGCCGTTTTTCGCGGTTGTTGCAGGCCCGGTTACGGCCTGGAACTTCGTCACGTACTTTACCGGGCGCGAGGCGCCGGCGCTGGTGCGCCCGCGGGTCCGGTTCGCCCTCCGCGGCCTCACGGTCGCACTGGCGGTCGGGTTCCTGGTGGCCGCTTGGCCGGGCTGGTTACAGGCGCCGCCGTTCGAGCCGCGCCGGTGGGCGGTGGAGCCACCGAGTGCCGTATTGGACGGTGCCGCGTTCCTCCGACGGGCGCACGCGAGCAACTTGTGGCCCCAGGAGTCGCGAACGCTTTACCTCTCTTCGGAAACTGCGTCGATGCTCGCCTGGTTCTGCCCCGAGGACCGCGGACTGCGCGACGAGGACGCGGTGAAGGAATTGTTGAAGACCGACGTGCCCGAGAAGGCCCGCCAGCAACTCCGTGCACTGGGGGTGTCGCGAGTCGTCGCGTTCGTGGCCGAAACCGACGGCTCGGCGCGCGAGGCACGCGCACGCCTCCTGGCCGACCCGGACGAGTGGCCGGTGCTGCACCTGACCGGGGGGCTCGTCGTGTTCGGCTGGCGCGATCCCGCTCGGGGGCGCGGGGCGGACCCGTATGAGGGCCGGGGGGTAGACTTCACCGGGCGCGCGTTCCGCCCGGGCGACGAGGATCGCGCGCCCGGCGCGCGACCGGCGGGCCGGCGCTGGTGGGACGCTTTCTGGAAACCGGCGCCCGCGTCCCGCCCCGCCGGACGGGACGAGGCGCTGGTGCTGCTCGAGAAGGCCGAGGCCATGCTCGGTTCGGCCCCCCAGCGCCACCTGAGTGTGTGGGCGCCCGGACAAATGGGCGGGCTCGTCGGAGCCGCGAGCGGGTGGAACACGCCTGCGGGCGCACTCGACGCGACGATCCGCGGAGCGTTCGTCCGCCCGCCTCTCGTGCGAAACGCGCCGCCCCCGCAAGTTGCACAACTGGCGCTCGGATTCGAGCAACGGTTCGAGTACGACCGCGGGTCAGCGCCCGTCGGGATCCTGTACGCGGCGGCGCGGGCCGCGCGCCGCGCGGTCGCCGAGAACCCGAACGACGCGACCGCCTATTTTGCCCTGGGGCGCATTTACGCCGCACTCGTGCGGATCACGTCCGAGCAAAGCTGGTCCGGGCGGATACCGGATATCGTGCGCCTCCGACAGATCCAGGCGAGCGCGGCCCTCAACCGGGCGGTTGCCCTGGACCCGAATCTGGCCGAAGCCCACATCGCGCTCGGGCAGTTGTACCTGACGATCAAGTACCTGGACTTGGCCGCCGACCACCTGCGTGCGTACCGGGACGTTCCGGTGAGCCGCGGCGGGCCGAAGAAGGGGGACCGCCGGGCGGCAGAACTTCTCGCCGAACTCGATCGGCTGACCAAAGAAGTAGACGAACAGACGCGCGCGTTCGCCAACGAATCGGCCCGCTCCTCGGTGGGCGACCGGGCGATCATGGCCGACCGGCGCGGGCTGGCGGGCGCGGCCCGCGACCTGCTTCTAAAGTCCGACGTTTCGGCGTTCGGCACGCAGGGCATGGAACTGGAACTCAACCTGTTGTTGCGCACGGGGCGCCCGGAGGACGTGTTGGAGTGGATGGCGCCCGAACTGGAGGGTTCGCTCGGGGGCTTCACGTACCACTGGCTCCGCGCGCAATCGCACATTGCACTGGGCGACTACGCGGCGGCGGACACCGAACTGGGGGAGATCATCGAACCGGGGAGCCTGCTCGTCGTGCCGTCCCCGGTCGGGACCGAGGTCGCTGGTGTGGTCGGCAAGGCGCTCCTGGACGCTCAACCCAGCACGTCGTTCACCTCGCAGGTCGTGATGCGGGCGCTGAGCGAATTCGACCTCCGGACCCGGATGACACAGATCGGACTGAAACTGAGCCAGGTGGCCGATATGTCGGTGCTCCGCGGGGTAATTGCGCTGGAAGCGGGAACGATCGACCGCGCCCGGGATTCCTTCCGCGCGGCGCTCACGTACTCGCCCGAGCGCTGGGCCGGCGGTCAACTGGAGTTCCCCGGGCGGTGGGTAGCGTGGGCGGGCCTGGCGCTGATCGAGAGCGCCGAGGCGAAGCCGGCTCGCGCGCCTTGACAGCCGCAACTAGCGCGTGGCCTGTCGGAACCATTCGCGCAGGTTCGCTTGTACTCGCACGTCCGGCTCGAACCGGAGTGCGGTTTGAAGCTCGCGCTGACCGGCGGCCGGGTCGCCGCGTTTGTGCAAACAGGCGCCGAGGTACGTGCGCACCTGTGGGTGCAGCGGGTTGATGCGCAGCGCCGCGCGGCAATCCGCTTCGCCCCGCTCCCAATCGTTGCGCGCGAGGTGTACGATCGCGCGACTGAGGAGCGGATCGACCGCGGTCGGGTTGATTCGGACGCGCGTATCGGCCGCTTCGAGGGCCGCGTCGTAGCGCTCCGCTACCGTCGCGGCTTCGACCAGTCCGGCCAGAGCCGCTTCTGCTTCCGGGTTCAGGGCGAGTGCGTTTCGCGCGGCGCGGAACTTCTCGACGGCTTCGGCCGGATCGGGGCGCGTGGACGCGAGCGCGCGCCAGGCGTCCGCGTCGCCCGGCCATCGAGCGAGTGAGGCGCGTAATCGCTCGGTCGCGAGTGACCGCAAGTCGCTACGGGTTGTGATTTCGGGGGCAGCCGTTTCTTGGCGAACCCGGCGAGTGCGAGCCCGAGGTCGCGCTCGCGTTCGTCACCGGTGGGGGAAAACGGGCCGCTTCGGAACCGCACGAGCGGGGATTCCGCGAAGGGCAAACCCTTGGGCGCGGGGCCGGGGGCGGCGGTCCTCGGGACGCGGTGGTTCGTCACGCTAGCGTGGATGATGTTGGCACTCGCGGCCTTGGGCATGTGGCACGCGACGCAGCTATCGTTCTTCGTCCGCCGGTCCGGTTCGGGCAGGGTACATCCCTGTGATTTGTGGCAGCTCAGGCACCGCTGGCGGTAGTGCGCGTCGCGTGTCGGGGCGTCCGGGGCGGCGTGCGGGTCGTGGCAGCTCGTACACAACAGCGCGCCGCGGCTCCCGGTGAAACAGCGGCTCTGCTCCATTTGCTCGAACTGGCCGACCGAGCGGTTCGCCGCGGCGAGGTCCGGGTGCCGGACGTACACGCTGACGAACTGCTCGAACGGTAGCCCCGGCCGGTACTCGAACAGATCACGCCCCCGCCGGGGTACTCGTTCTTCCCCCTGAAGGTGGCACTGTTCGCAGATCGCGGATTGGAGCGCGGGCGCGAGGTGCCGCGGGTTCACGATAGACGTGTCCGTTTGAGGGGTTGCGCCCGCAGTGCGCTCGGCGACGTGCAGCGCGCCCGGTCCGTGGCACCGCTCGCACCCGATCGCGGCCTGGACGGGGAGCAGTGGTTCGCGGTAGCGGTTGTCGGCCCCGGGCACGGGTTCGACCCGGTCCACGTGGCAGTAGAGGCACTCGGGCACGATCGCACGTCGGGCCATGCTTCCGAGGTGGAATCCGGGCGAAACGTCCCACCGGTCTTCCGGCCCGAACCAACTCACGGGCGTTTGCCAAACGGCCCCGCCCTCGACGCTCAGGTACGACCGCCCTCGGGTGCCGGAGCCGATCGCGATTTCGGCCGGGATGATGACATCACTCACGGGAACCGGAGTCGGTTCCAACACGCGAACCCGGTGCCGCACTTCTGTGGGCGATTTTTCGATGCTGAGGGCGAACGGTCCGGAGGTGAACTCGGTGTGCCCAGAGGGGGCGTACTTTTCGATGGGCGTTGCCTGGGATACGAGCGCCGCGGACCGGCCCATTGGGTGCGCGTGATACGACTTGGTAAGGGCTTGGTGGCACTTCGCGCACGCCGCGTCGCCGACGTAACCGACCCCCGGTTTCACGTTCCGGTACGGAGAATCGAACACGATGCGGGGATCGGGTGTTGGTGGGTCCGGTTGAGGCGGTTCGGGTTCGGTCGATACGGGAGGCGGAGTGGGGAGGGTGAAATACCAGGCCGCCAACGCCGCGGAGCCGAGGAGCACAAGTGCCCCCAGGAATATCAGGCGACCGGAACGGGAGAGGTGCATCGGCGAAGCCCGGTGAGTGGATCACGTGCCCGCTAATATACCTCACTGCACCCGCCGTTCGAGGCCACAGAAGGAAGCGTTGCGCCCCCTGTGGCCCTGATCGCATGCGGACGCCCAGGCTGGATGCCGCGACCCTTTCACGCCCCGCCCTTATCGAGTTCGGCCACGAGCGCGCGGATGAACGGCTCGGCGTCGGAAACGATCCCCACGGTCTGCGTGCTCCCGCGGTCCATGAGCTTCGTGACAGTCGCCGGGCTGATGTCCACGCACGCGACCTTCACCCACGCGGGCAGCAGGTTGCCCACCGCGATCGAGTGCAGCGTCGTGGCGACCATCAGACAGAAACCCACGCCCGGGATGAACTTGCGCATCGCGTCCTGGGCCGCGAGCGCGTCGGTCACGACTTCCGGCAGCGGGCCGTCGTCGCGGATGCTGCCCGCGAGCACGAACGGCACGTTCCGGGTCGCGCACTCGTACATGATGCCGCTCTTGAGGCGCCCGGCCTCGACCGCTTTCTTGATGCCCCCCATTCGCCGGATCGTGTTGATCGTGCGCAGGTGGTGCTCGTGCCCCTCGTCGGTCGGCAATCCCCGGTCGAGCGAGACGCCGAGACTCGTGCCGTAGAACGCCTGTTCCATGTCGTGAGTGGCGAGCGCGTTACCCGCGAACAGCACGTTAATGAACCCCTCGCGCACGAGCTTCGCGACCAGTTCGGCCCCGCCGGTGTGAACGACCGCCGGCCCGAGGACCGCGAGTACTTTGTCGCCCGCGGCGCGCGTCTTGCGCATCGCGCTGGCGATCTCGCGCACGCTGACGGCTTTCGGGCGCTCGCTCGAAACGGGACTGGCCATGAACTCGAACAGTTCGTGCTTGCGCATCTCGGCTTCGGGCGGAAACACGCGCGTCCCTCGGCGCCCAACGAGCACGCGGTCACCGGTCTTCACGGCCGTCATGGGGAGGCACCGGGCCGCGCCGCCCTCGGGATCGACCACGATCCCGCAATCCATCTCTTGGTCCTCCACGTCCACCCATTCGCCGTTCAGTTTCACCTGGGTGCGGAAATTGGTGGAGCAGTAGAACCCGTCCGGGAACGCACCGTCCAGATCGGCCGCGAGCGTGCGGCAGTCCTCCGACTGCGCCGGCACCGCGCCGTGCGGGTGGACCTCTGCCAGTATCGCGTCGAGCTGGTCCGGCGAGTCCGCGCGCACTTCGATGCGCACGAAACTGGGATCGTCCTGGCGCTCGCCGAGCTTCAGCGTCTCGATGTGGTACCGCCCGCCGCGCGACAGGATCGCGTCGAGTACCTTTGGCAAAAGGAGCGAGTCGACGATGTGGCCGGTCATTTCGACGTGTTCGACGTGCGGTGCGGACATGGCGTGAACCTCCTCGACCCGTGCGGCGTCGTTACGGGCGGCGCGATGAACCCGTCCGCGCATCGCCCCTCATACCCTTGATACCGGGACCGGCGCGGGAATACGAGACGGCCATGAGCGACAGCTTGGGCGACCGGATGAAGCGGTACGAGGGCGCGGAGGCCGGTCGGCGTCTGATGCCAATGGTGCCCGCGCTCGCGCGGCTCGACGGGCGCGCGTTCCACTCGTTCGTGCGCGGGCTGGAGAGACCGTTCGACAAGCGCCTCTCTGATCTCATGATCGATACCGCGACGTTCCTCGTGCGCGAAACGAACGCGGTGGTGGGCTACACGCAGTCGGACGAGATCACGCTCGCGTGGGCGCCGGGGGAATACGACACGCAGGTCTTCTTCGACGGCCGCATTCAAAAGATGACGTCCACGCTGGCGGCCCTGTGCTCGGCCCACTTCAACCGAAGGTTGCCCGCGTTTTTGCCTGGCGAATTCGCTGATCGGCTGCCGGTCTTCGATTGCCGCGTGTGGAACGTGCCGACGCTGGAAGAGGCGGCGAACACCTTCTTGTGGCGCGAACTGGACGCGACCAAGAACTCGATCGCGATGGCGGCCCACGCACACTACGATCACCGAGAGTTGCACGCCAAGAGCGGCGCGGAGATGCAGGAGCTGCTTTGGAAGAAGGGCGTGAACTGGTCCGATTATTCGACGTTCTTCAAACGCGGCACCTACCTCCGGCGCCGGACCGTTTTGCGCCCGTTCACCGCGACCGAACTGTCCGCACTGCCCGCGAAGCACGCCGCTCGGAGCAACCCCGCGCTGGTCGTGGCGCGCACGGAATGCGGCCCGTGTGACCTCCCGCCAGTCGCCCGGGTGGAGAACCGCGTCGGAGTGCTTTTCTACGGCGAAGTACCGCGCCCGAAGTCCGTTGGCGCCCGGCCTTGTGCCAGTTGACAAAAGTCGCTGAAACGCGGCCGGCGCGTTCTGATGGGGAGCGAACCCGTTAGGGCGTTACGTCATCGTATTCGATCGCCGCACTCTTTACTTCCGCGTCCAAGAGCCTGTTCACGTCCAGGTTGCGGTACGCGACGACCAAATCGTCTGCGTTTTTGAGCCGGATGGACAATGTGACGCGCTGCTTCCCATTACTCGATGTGGCATGAACACGGATGATTGCGAGTCGGTCCGGCGGCTCGTCGAACAGTTTTAGCTGCTTTGGATCGATTTTGAATGTGGAGAGCAAGTCTCGGACGGTACGCAGTTCTGCGAGCCGCCCTCCGACTTTTGTTTGCTGCTCGGCCTGCTGTCGTGATAGCGATGCCGTCGGAGGTGTGGCCGAACTCGGGAGGGGACAGAGGACGATCAGTGCGACCGGGGCGAACGCAATGACGGCTCGAAGCACGGTCAGAACCTCCAGCAATCGGCCCGGTACTCGCTCCTGTACCAAATCGACGGCTTCCGGCCCTCTTTAATCACTATAACCGCTTTCACCGCAAGGGGAAACGGAATGGGTAAAGTAACTATATTCCACCTTTCCAGAAAGCAACACGCAGCAAAAATTAGGCGCGCGAGCACAGCTCCAAGAAGGATTTCCCGTAGGTGAGAACTGTCCAGGTTCCTAGATTTAGTGGACGGATTGACAGATTGCCAGGGCCGGACCATGACGGACGCCACTTGAACGAATGCGAGGAAGTTGCGGGCCGTCTTCTCGTAGCGGGTACCGGGCGGCCCCGGTCCGGCGTCCGCGTCTGGGCGGCGGTGGTCGTGCGGTGGGTGCGGACGTTTCGCCCACCGAGTTGCGCGAGACCGGGCACGATGGTGTAGCGAGTAGGCGCGAGGCCCTCAATGACCGTTCTCGCAGTGCCGCGGGCCGAGGAGAAGTGCCTAGATGACGGCGCGTGGCGCCGCTACCCGTCCTTAAACAAATTCATTTCCCCGGATTGCTCCGGGGACAAACGGACGCGCTACCTCGCGTCGATCCCGAGAACCTTGCTCTTCTCGGAACGGTTGAAGACGATGTCAACTCGCGAGTAATACCTGTTGGCGGCCTTGTCCCAAATCACTTTCTGATTTTCGTAGATCCAGATGTCATTGAACCCGATTTGGGGGTCCGATTCATGGGTGTGGCTCGGTCGCCCCATCAGCTGCTTGACCTCATCCCGATTCATTCCCCCTGCACTCGTTTGTGAGACCATTTGGGACCGGGCCTCTTCCAGAGTTATCCTCTGGGACTCACTTTTCTTAGCGGATCTGTGTACCACTCTGAACTCGCACGCAGGTGCGCTCGCCGCGAACACGGACAGAGAGATGCAAAATACCGTGCGCATGGAGCCACCCAGTGCGGGCACAGCCTCGCCGAGTGCTGCGGCCCGCGCGCTGCAACTCGTCAGTAAACGTGGCGATCAGCTTACTCGGGTGCACGGGCGGGTGGAAGTGTGAGTTCGATATTCGCGAGATGAGCAGAGGAT
Source organism: Gemmata massiliana (assembly GCA_000531095.1). Lineage (GTDB taxonomy): Bacteria > Planctomycetota > Planctomycetia > Gemmatales > Gemmataceae > Gemmata > Gemmata massiliana. Next base: position 289,842 of record HG799470.1, read on the forward strand.
TTTGCCGCTGTCTTACCCACAGCCGACACCGCTTCCCACACCCCACTGTGTGCGGCAACAAGAGCCGCCATTACGATTGCGGTCAATACCGGCTGAAACGAAATGCAAGGCCTATTCGTGCTCATGCGTGCCCCAGGGTAGGGACCCGGGTGGTACCAAAGACGCGAGAGTAACTGGGGACAGAAAGGCACGGAAGTAAAATCACATCGTGGTGACGGTTACAAACCGCCTCATTCCACCGCTCTGGTATCCCGTCTTAATTTGTGTGAAACTTGCGTGAAATTTTCGGGTATGATGATCGAGCCGTTTCTCCATGTCGGCTGAACATCCCCTCGATTCTGGGTTTACTGATGACAGCTCGTTCCGCACGCCGGGCCGCAGAACGGTCGTTGCCAGTGCTTTTCACGGTATTGGGGCTGTTCGGCACCCCTTCGCTTTCAGCCGCGGAGAAGTCCGAAGTTTTCGCTCCCGGCAAACTGTGGCCGGTCCATATCACCCTATCGGCCGAGGAGTACGCCGCCATCGAGCCGCGCGGCAACCGCGGGTTCCCGGGCTTCGGCCAACCGGCTCCCAAAGCTCCCGACAAACCGGTCGACTCGAAACGGGAGGTACACCGCAACAATTTCGGTACGGACCTGCCGTGGGGTACCGCTTCGGTGGCGATCGGGGATCAGACGTTCGAGAAGGTGGGCATCCGGTACAAGGGTAACGGGACCATCATGGACGCGGCCCGGACCGCCAAGAAGTCGATCAAGATTGATCTCGACCGGGCCGGCGGGAGCGGGCGCTTCGGCGGGTCCAAGTCGATCAACCTGCACTGCGAGGTGACCGACCCGACGAAGTGCCGGGAGGTGCTCGGGTACGCGATCTACCGGGGCGCCGGGGTGCCCGCCCCGCGGACCGCTCTGGCCGAGGTGTGGCTCACTGTGCCGGGGAAGTTCGACAAGGAACTGTTGGGCGTGTACACGCTGGTCGAGGAGGTGGACAAGTCGTTCCTGAAGGACCGGTTCGGGGACGACAAGGGGGTACTGATGAAGCCCGAGGGGCTGCGCGAGTTCGAGGACCGGGGCGACGACTGGAGCAAGTACAAGGCGCAGTACGCCCCGAAGCGGGAACCGACGAGGGGCGAGGCCGCGCGCGTGATCGCGTTCGCGAAACTGGTCCACAAGGGCGACGACGCGACGTTCGAAAGGGACATCGGTTCGTACCTGGACGTGGACAACTACCTGCGGTTCCTGGCGGCCACCGCGTTCGTGGCCAACGGGGACAGCCTGTTCTTCGGACACAATTACTGCCTGTACCTGAACCCGCGGACCAACAAGCTGCACCTGGTCCCGTGGGACCTGGACCGGGCGTTCGCGAACTTCCCGGTGCTGGGCTCGAACAGCCAGCAAATGAACCTGAGTCTGACGCACCCGTACCCCGGGACGCACCGGTTGACCGATCGGCTCCTCGCGATCCCCGAGGTCCGCGAACAGTACCAGAAGCTGCTCAAAGAGCTTTCCGGGAGCGCGTTCTCGAAAGAGCGGTTGCTCAAAGAACTGGTCGAGGCGGAGTTGGCGGTAAAGGCACCACTGGAGCGGGACCAGAAGGCCGCCGCGGCACGCAAGGAAGCCCCGGGCGCGGTCACCATGTTCGTGAAGCCGCCGGGGCTGAAGGGCTTCATCGAGAAGCGGACCGCGTCGGTCGCGGCCCAGGTCGCGGGCACGTCGAAGGGGCACATCCCGGCGGGATTCGGGTTCGGCGGGCCGCCGAAGTTCGGTGCGTTGCTGGCCCCGCCGATGATGGAAGCGATGGACAAGGACGGGGACGACTTCGTGTCGCGGGACGAGTTACTGGCATCGGTGAAGCGGTTGTGGGACGCCTGTGAGAAGGGGCCGGACGGCAAGGTGGACCTGAAGGCGCTCACCGCTGGGTTGGGCAAGTCGCTCCCGCCCGCACCCGAGGGCGCGCCGCCGGGTGGCTTCAACCTCGGCACCTTCATGGCGACGGCCATCATGGACCGGGCGGATGCGGATAAGGATAAGAAACTCACTTCCGAGGAGATGCTCAGTGCTGCAAAGGCGGCATTCGATGAATTCGACAAGAAGAAGGGCGGGAGATTGGACGAGGAAGCGTTCTCGGACCTGCTAACGACCGTGTTCCCGGCGCCGAAGTTCGGCCCACCGCCGGGGCCGCCGAAGGACAAAAAATAGGACCAGTTGCCGGAACGATCTGCCGAGCCCGTTCGACGTGGCGTAAGGGTGCCCGGCCCGTGCTCCGCTCGTCGGTCGGGTCCAATCGGGCCACGTACACCTTTCTCGGAAGTCGCGTGAAGGGAAGACACTCATGGTTCGCGGGGCGCTCCGGGTCGTTCACCACGAGGCGGGCGTATGCGGTCAACGGGTTCACGTCTCGGCCCGGGTGAGATCCGGTTCGAGGCGCGCTGACGCCCCTAAATCCGCTCTGTGTCCCGATTACGAGCGCTCCGCGGACCCCTTCGAGGTCGGCGTGAGAGCCGACACGATGTCCTTCGCCGATCAGAGCAAACGAGCACGGGCCACTTTCCGCTCGAGCGCGGTGACGAATGAGTTGTTCTGCTGATCGTTACGCCGATTGTCGTCGCACCCACACCCATACTCGTTCGTCACCCGAAGCAAACGAGTACAGGGACCGGCCCGTAAATCAATTCCAAGTTCGGTCACAGAGTTGGAAACTCTGAGGCGCTTCTCGTGCCCGCACCGTCACTCCCGACTGAACCGTCCCGCCCGGCCGACGACGCCCGCCTGGCACTGATGAAGCTGCGCATCAAGGACGGTGCCTCGCTCGGTCCCGTGTTCGAGCGCGTCACCGAGGCGGCCGCGAACGTCCTCGACGTTGAGCGCGTCGGGATCTGGCTGCTGGCCGACGAACGGTGCCTCCTCCGGTGCGTCGATCTGTTCGAGCGGGGGAAGACCGTCCACTCGGCTGGCGCGACCATGCGCGTGGACGAGTTCCCGGAATACCTGGCCGCCCTCGGCCGGTGCAAAACTCTTCCGGCCGAGAACGTCGTAGTGGACCCCCGGACAACACGGCTGGCCGACGCTTATCTCGCCCCGCTGGGCATCACCTCGAAGCTCGACGCGCCGATCTACGTCGGCGGGGAGATGATTGGCGTCCTGTGCCACGAGCACATCGGGGCACCGCGGGAGTGGACCACCGAGCAGCGCGACTTCGCCGGTTCGATGGCCGATGTGCTCGCGCTGAAGATCCGCGCCGCCGAAGCCGAAGACTTGCGCGGGGGCTTGCAGGAGCAGGCGGCCCAGTTAGCCGAGTCGCGGCGGGTGGGCGAACTCATCGAGACGGCCGCCGGCGTCGCCCACGACTTCAACAACGTTCTCGGCGTACTGCCGCGAAGTTCGGTACTTTGGCCACGGCGCAAGAGATGCGTGAGAGCGTTGCGACTTGGGGCCAGCACCCGTGGACTGTTGCCACAACGAACACGGCCGGCGCCCTCACCGCCCGATACCGAATGGGGGCAGGAGGGCGGAGGGAGTTGCCTCGCGCGGGGCTTGGCGGACCGGAACCCCAGCGCGAGGGTCTGTGGCTGTTGTGGTCGCGTGCGAACTGGGCAACGGCTTCCAGGGAACGCATGCCCGCGAGTGGGGCGACGATCACGAGGTTCGGAACCACCGGGAGCGTGGCGCCCCGACCGATCACGCGGGTCCGGGAGCGCGGCCAAAACCTCTGTTAACGACGGCGCGGCTCCCATACCGGTCTCCCGGTCCTTTTCCCGGGAGCGCATAACCGAAACTCGCTAAGATGTCAGAATTAACGAACTAAACAGCCCTAATCAAAGTTTGGGCGGGACGCTGGCCGGAGCGGGTGAATCGTCGAATTTTGGAGTGTTCGATGGAGTCACACGGGTTGGAGCTTTGATTGGTTCGGGTTCGATCGCTGCGCGTTGGGCACCTGGTTCGCTGACTTCGTCTTCGATTCCCTTTAACCCTTTTTTCACCTCGACAACCGTTTTGCCAAGCGAGCGGCCGATGTCGGGCAATTTCCGGCCAAACAGGAGAACGCCGAGAACCAATAGGAGCAGGATCTCAGGCGGGCCGAGACCAAACACTGCGAATAAAGATGCGGACATAACTTCCTCCTCAGTTGAGTGGTAATGTGACAGAACTGGATTGTAGAGGAGGTTGAAGGTAACCCCGCTGGCGTGTGGTCTGCAGACCATCAATAAGTATATCTCTCGAACCCCCGAAGGGGCAAGCGGTGGCGGGAATTTTCCAGGGCCGTGGGGCAGGGGCATTCCGTTATTCACGCTGGGGGATGCCAATAATCTCGTGTGCGTGCTCGGGATACACGGGCAACCACCCGATGGCCTCGGCGCAGCTCTTGGCGGGAACGGTGGCGAACAGGTGAACCGCGGCGTTGCGGAACGCGGCTAGCACCTGTGGGCCGCGCCACCGCGCACCCGGCACGGATCCTCGCGCCGGGTCACGTCCCGCACGTAGTGCAACTGGTTCTCGATGCGCCAGTGACCGGACCCAATTCAGAAGTGCTCGCGCACCGGTCCGCTCGGGTGATAGGTTGGTGATCCCGTGCATCACTTCCACCGTGGCCATTCGCTTCACTGCCCGGTTCCGGGGGCCCGGAACCCCGCCCACCGGTCGCGGGCGGTCAGGATCGGAGTGGCCCGCAGGGTTCATCCACCCGTGGCCGGCGCCTTGCCGCGCCGGAACCCGAGCGCGTGGGCACGCGGAGTCCGTGCGGGCGCCCCCGGCACCGGTGAATCAGGCCCTGTAACCCGCACACCTAGGGTCGAAGGCGCGCCACATCTATCCAACAAGCATGCTCGCGCCAAGATGACCCGAGGGACGGCCTGCCGAACATCACACGTACATCCACCCCTCACGGGTGAGTCGGGGGTGCGTTGACAGAACCGCATGGTCGGCCGCGCAGAACCCGCGAAACGCCCCGACCGCCGCCAAGACCGCGTCCAGCGCGTCCCCACCGGGGTTGCGCATAATCACGCGCCGGTGCCGGTCACTGATCCGCACCCACTTGTCCGCGTGCGCCAGGATCTCGTGTCGAGTGAAGCGCCGGAGCCGGAGCAGCGGACCGCCCTTGGGCTGCTTGTAGTTCTGGTGCGGGAGCTTGTTCTTCTTCAGGACCGACGACGGACAGCACTCGACCACGACGCGCTTCGCCTTCGGCAACTTGCGATACTGGAATGGCAGTACGGCCGTTCCCGGTGTAGCGGCCAAATGCTGCACCACGTCGCGCATCCCAAAGAACGTCTGGTAAATCATGCGGTAGTGGAACCCGTCGAACGGCGCTTTGGCGTCGAAGTCGGACTGGCGCCGGCAGTGCAGCGCGCTGCGGAGCGGCCCTTCGGGGAGCCGTTTCGTGCGGGCAATGCACTCCAGACCGCACTGGTAAGCGTCGTCGTATTGCGCCAGGAACGCGAACTGGTCCACCCACGGCGCCCCTTCGGGAAACAACTCGACCGGCAACCCGAACGGGCAATCGAAGCCCCACAGGGCCGCATCGCTCGCGTTCACGATCCGGACCAATTCCGCAAGACACACCTCGCGCTCCGCGGTCCCACAGAGCGAATCGAGTCGATCGAGCGCAACGAGCGCGAATTTCCCCCGAGCACGCGGTTCGGTCCGGGCGATCCAGATCGTGCGCCCCGCCTGCTTCGCGCCAGAAAAGTCCACACCGTAAACCGACTCGAACTCTGGTACCCGCATCGTTCCCGCTCGTTAATTGCAATCTTCTGTGTTGTGTGATTTTAGTGTGACAAGGGCGCCCACATCCGGCGAGGCCGGTTGTGGCCGTTGAAGAAGTCGCCGACGCATGAATGGCAATCTCTACAGTCGCAACGCCATAGCCAAATCAGATTATGGACCGGCCTCAACGACTTCCGAGTTGATAAGGGGAGGCCAACCGCCGCCTTTGCCGCACGGTTCTCTCGTCCGTAAATCATCTCGTGAACAGATGCCGCACCGCGGCGCTACCCCTCCTCACAGCGGACGACAATGAGCGCGAAGCACGTTTACTTCTTCGGCGGCAAGACGGCCGAGGACACCGGCCTGGACGCGAAGGGGCAGAAAGAGCTGCTCGGCGGTAAGGGCGCCAACCTCGCCGAGATGTGCCGCATCGGGATCCCCGTGCCGCCCGGCTTCACCATCACCACCGAAGTTTGCGCGGCCTACTACGAACAGGGAAAGAAGATCCCCGAAGCGGCCGTTCCCGCGATCGAGGAAGCGCTCAAGAAGGTCGAAGCCGCGTTCGGAGGGCGCAAGCTCGGCGACCCCGCCGACCCGCTACTCGTCTCCGTGCGCTCGGGCGCGGCCCTCTCCATGCCCGGGATGATGAACACCATCCTCAATCTCGGTCTGACCGACGCGAGCGTCGAGGGGCTGGCGAAGAAGACCGGCAACCCGCGGTTCGCCTACGACAGTTACCGCCGCCTCATCGACATGTTCGGGTCCACCGCGATGGGCTGCGAGCACGAGAAGTTCGAGCACGAAATCCACGAGATGAAGAAGGCGAAGGGGGCCAAGCTCGACACCGACTTGAGCGCCGACGACCTCAAGGAACTCGTCACGCGCTACAAGGCCGTGTACAAGGCCCACGTCAAGGACGACTTCCCGCAAGACCCGAAGAAACAACTGTTCCTCGCGGTCAACGCGGTGTTCAACTCGTGGAACGGTAACAAGGCCATCGAGTACCGCCGCATCGAGCGCATCACCGGGCTCAGGGGCACCGCGGTGAACGTGCAGGCGATGGTGTTCGGCAACATGGGCGGCACGTCCGGCACGGGCGTGGCGTTCACCCGCGACCCGAACACCGGCGAGAACGTCTTCTACGGCGATTACCTCATCAACGCCCAGGGCGAAGACGTGGTGGCCGGTATCCGCACCCCGGAGCCGATCGCCAAGCTGCACGAAGACATGCCGAAGGTGTACGAGCAACTCGTCGGCATCCGTAGCACGCTGGAAAAGCACTACAAGGAGATGCAGGACATCGAGTTCACGGTCCAGGAAGGCGTCCTGTACATGCTACAGACGCGCTCCGGCAAGCGCACCGGGACCGCGGCCGTGCGCATCGCGGTCGAAATGGTGAAGGAAGGGCTGATCGACGAAACGACCGCGGTGAAGCGCGTCGCGCCGGACAGCCTCAACCACCTGCTCCAGCCGCAACTCGACCCGAAGTCGAAGGTCGAAGTGGTCGCTCAAGGGATCGCGGCCAGCCCCGGCGGCGCCTCCGGCATCGTGCTGCTGTCCGCCGAAGCCGTGGTCGCGCACGCGGAGAAGAACCCGAACGACTCGATCATGCTCGTGCGCAAAGAGACGTCGCCGGAAGACGTCGCGGGCATGCACTTGGCGAAGGGCATTCTGACCAGCACCGGCGGTAAGGCGAGCCACGCGGCCGTGGTCGCCCGCGGTTGGGGCAAGCCGTGCGTCGTCGGCTGCGAGGCGATGAAGATCAACGAAGAGGCCCAGACGATCACGATCGCCGGGAAGACCGTGAAGGCCGGTGAGTTCCTCACGATCAACGGCACCACCGGCGACGTGATGATCGGCAAGGTGCCGACCGTCGCCCCGAGCATGACCGGCGACTTCGCCACTCTCATGACGTGGGCGGACAAGGGCCGCAAGCTGAAGATCCGCACCAACGCCGACGCCCCCGCGGACGCGGCGAAGGCCCGCGAGTTCGGCGCCGAAGGCATCGGCCTGTGCCGCACCGAGCACATGTTCTTCGGTAAAGACCGCATCGCCGCGGTGCGCGAGATGATCCTCGCGACCAGCACGGACGACCGCAAGAAGGCGCTGGCGAAGATCGAACCGTTCCAGAAGGCGGACTTCGTCGGCATCTTCGAGGCGATGGACGGCTACCCGGTCACCATCCGGCTGCTCGACCCGCCGCTCCACGAGTTCCTCCCGCAGAAGGACAACGTCGAGGGCACCGAGGACGTGGCCCGGCAGATGGGCGTGCCGGTCAGCGCGATCCGCGAGCGCGTGGACGAGCTGCACGAAATGAACCCGATGATGGGGTTCCGCGGGTGCCGGCTGCCGGTCGTGTTCCCGGAAATCGGTGACATGCAGGTGCGGGCCATCATCGAGGCCGCCATCGAAGTGAAGAAGAAGGGCAAGAGCGTGCTGCCCGAGATCATGATCCCCCTCGTGGGCGTGGTCGAGGAACTCACGATGCTCAAGAAGCGGGCCATCGCGACCGCCGAAGAGTGCATGACGAAGGCGGGCATCAAGGTCGAGTACCAGATCGGTACGATGATCGAGCTGCCCCGCGCCGCGCTCACCGCGGACGAGATCGCGGCGGAAGCGGAGTTCTTCAGCTTCGGTACCAACGACCTCACGCAGATGACGTTCGGCTTCAGCCGCGACGACATCAAGGGGTTCATGCCGACCTACCTGAAGGAAAAGATCCTGCCGGTGGACCCGTTCCAGTCGATCGACGTGAAGGGCGTGGGCAAGCTGATCGACATGGGCATCAAGCTGGGCCGCGAGAGCCGCAAGGCGAAGCACGGCCAGCACCTGAAGGTCGGCATCTGCGGCGAACACGGCGGCGACCCGGACAGCGTGGTGTTCTGCCACAAGGTCGGGATGGACTACGTGAGCTGCTCGCCGTTCCGCGTGCCGATCGCGCGCCTGGCCGCGGCCCAAGCCGCCCTCGGTGACACCGCCCGCGACAAGTAACCGGTGAGTTCCGGGCACTCGTCCGGAAAACCAGTAACGCGAAAGCCCGGCTTGAAGCCGGGCTTTCGTCATTTTCTCTTCACAGCGACCACAGCTCGAACGACGCGATTGTTGAAACGCGCGCGCGCGGGTACGGAAGGCCGGACACGAACTTGGTGTTAATTGTGGGCGGCGTTCGCGGGTAAAAAGGGAGAGTTTCCGCGGGAGCGCACAGTGCCGTCACCACAAGACCTGAAACTGCCTTCACTCAACGAACTCGGCCGCGATCTGCTCGCGGTACCCTGGTGGCGCGTTGCGCTCTCGCTCTCGGCCCCGTTCGTGTTCACCTTCGCATATTTTGGGTTCGCGGTCGCGGGCCATTGGGTATTTGCAGTCGGCTCTGTGGTCGCACTTAGTTTCGTGACCTATGGCTCCGTGTCGCATGATCTCGTCCACCGCACACTCCGGCTCCCGAAGTGGTGGAACGAATTCTTTCTCACCACCATCGAACTCCTCCTGTTCCGTAGCGGCCGGGCGTACCGACTGGCACACCTGAACCACCACGCGCGTTACCCCGACGCGCCCAACGACCCAGAAGCCGCGGCCGCTCACGGCGGATTGTGGGGGGCTCTCGCGAGCGGTCCGCTGTTCTTCCTTCGGTTGTGGGTGTGGGCCGTTCGGCGATACCCGGCGCACCGCACGCGCCTCATGTTCGAGGGCTGTGCGATCGCGATTCTCGTGGTTGCAGCCGTTGGCGCAGCGGTGTGCGGTTGGTCGATTGTTCCGCTCGTGTATGTGGGGACCGTGTATTTGGGAACGTGGATCGTGCCGCTCGCGACCGCGTATGTTCCGCACACGCCCAATGGTGACAGCCCACTTTCACAGACGCGGCGGTTCCGCGGTCGGCTCGCCCGGCTCATCGCCCTCGATCACCTGTATCACTTGGAGCACCACCTGTACCCGGCGGTACCGCACCATCGGTGGCCGGAACTGGGCCGCCGGCTCGACCCGGTTCTCGACCGCAGCGCCGTTCCCGTCATCCGACTCGGTCTTTAAGCCCCATGTCGTACTCTCCTCCCAGTTCCGACCGCGGATTGTTCGGGCTGTTGCTCGGCGACGGCCGACCGGCGCTGGCCGTTGTGGGATTGGCCCTCGCGGTGGCCGGTGGGTTCGCGGTGTTCGTCGCGGCGCGCGGGGAGTTCCTCCCGCACGACGTCGCGTTCCTCGGGATGACGCCCGGCGACCTTTGCGCGGTAAACGAGTGCCGCGTGGTTCACTTCATGGTTCACGATCGCGTCGCGTTCGGCGGTGCCCTCGTCGCGATCGGAACAATGTACCTGTGGCTCGCGGCCGGACCAATGGGGCACGGAGAGCGGTGGACGTGGGACGTACTCGCGGCGAGCGGCGCGATCGGGTTCGCCAGCTTCCTCGCGTACCTCGGTTACGGCTACCTCGATACTTGGCACGGGGCCGCAACCGTAACACTGGCTCCCCTGTTCCTCGCGGGGCTGGCCGCGGCCCGTCGGCACATCGCGTGGCGGTCCCACGAATCGCGTTGGTTCAAGCGTCCCGTATGGCTCACGTCGTGGCGCGACCGCGTGTGCGTGGGTCGAGTGCTGTTACTCGTTGTGGCGGCGGGAATGGTCGGCGGCGGGCTGACGATCATGGCCGTGGGTATGACGACCGTATTTGTACCAGAAGACGTGGCGTTCATCGGAATGGGCCGGGCCGAACTGCGCGCGATCAACCCGCGCTTGGTGCCTCTCATCGCGCACGATCGCGCGGGGTTCGGCGGCGCGGTGTGTTGCGGGGGTGTTCTTCTCGCGGGCGTGGTGTGGCGCGGTGAGTTGGACCGCGCCGGTCGGCAGGCGCTGGCCCTCGCCGGACTCGCGGGGTTCGGGAGTGCGATCCTCGTCCACCCCGCGATCGGCTACGACGATTTGTGGCACCTCGCGCCCGCTCTCGGTGGTGCCGCATTCTTCGCGATTGGCTGGTGGCTCACGCGGGCCGCTCCGCCTCGTCTTGGGTGAGAACTTGTCTGGCGACCGGGTACCATTCCCGTGAACGAACTGCTGCTGTAAGTGACGCGAGCCACCCGACACGCGGGTAGCTCGCACTCGGTTCGGCTGCATGTCCTTATTTCTTCCGCGGACGTGCCACCGGCGGAGCAGCGTTCCGATCCGGGTTCGGGTCGGCCTTATACTTCCCGCCCACCATAGACGTTATCAAGAGCATCTCCTTGCCCGTTTTCTCATTCGCCAGTGCTTCCATGAACAGCGGCGAGCCGAACGGCCCGGCCTTGATGTCTTTGATCGTAATCGCGTCGTCCTCGACCCGAACCCGGAACGCGAAAGGCAGATCGGTCGCGACCGCAGCCAACGGTGCGAACGCTCCCGCGGCCTCGCCCGTTCCGGTAACATCCGCTCCCGTGATTACCCCATATACAAGGCTCTCGCGATTAATGCTGTAGTCGGCGTCCGCGGTGACGGTAACGGTGAACTTCTCGATACTCACGGTCGCCTGGACGTGTAGTCGGTCTTCGGTGAACGTGAGCGTCGCACGGCCGTAGGGTTGAACTTCGCGGGTGTAGCTGCCGAGCGGCCGGCGCACCACGAGTTCCTTGCCCGGACCGGTCACGACAACGTTCGGTTGTTGCTCTTCGTCCGCCTTCGCCGGCGCTCCTTTGTCGGCCTTTTCTACCTTATCGGCGGTGACCGGTTTCTTGCCGTCACCCGGATTCGCTTCGGCAACGGCGACCGTCGAGCGGCCGAGCCCCAGCCCGAGTAGTACGGCCACAAGGAATCCGATTCCGATAGCCGCTTTGAGTTTAGTTCCGATCATCGCTCGCACCACTCCATTCGTGAGAGGGAAAACTCGTTCCGATACCAATCCATCTTCCACCCGCGCGTCGGTAACCAGCGCTGTAGCGACCCGCGTGATTCGATCCGAAAACGATGCGGCCCCGGCCGACCCGAGTCGGTCCGCGAGAGCCACAACCAATCCACCAGCAAGGGTGACACCCCGTCGGGCCAACCGGTCCCGGAGCCGCTTTCGCGCCCAGGCCAGTCGCGTCAGGAGCGTGCCCTTCGGCCACCCGAGTTGCCGTGCGGCCTCGGCCGTCGGCGTTTCAGTCGCGTAGCAAGTGAGCACCGCGACACGGTACCGTTCCGGTAACTTCCCGATCTCGTCGAGCACGACCGCCAAGTCGGGGGAATCTCCGACAACTTGCGCCACGGGTGTGAAATCGGGATCAACACCAGCGGTCCGATCGTCGCGACGCAGGTTGTCGGCACGAAGCCGATTCGCCGTGCGCCACGCGACGCGACTGAGCCACCCGCCGAGCGCAGCACGGTCGCGAACCACCCCCGCCCGGCGAACGAGCACCAAAAACGTGGCCTGAGCCGCGTCGTCGGCGTCGTTCGAGTCGCGCAGCACCGACCGGCACACGGCCCGAACCGCCGGCGCGTGCCGCGCGACGAGGTCGGCGAACGCACTCTGGTCGCGTGCGTCCAGAAACCGGCCGAGCAGTTCGGCGTCGGTGGGCGCGTCGGTCCGTGACCGCGGAGCGGTGAGCCGACTGGCGACGGTGTGAATTCGAGTCGGGTTCATGGCCGCTCCCTGGCCTTTCACAAGACAGGTGTCTGAAAAGCTGGGGATGATTTTCCGATTTTGCAGATTAGGAAGCCACAGAAATGCGAGCGTTCCGAGCGTCTATTCCCGTGCCCAGTTTCAGAAGTGCTGCACTACGCCTTCACGATCATCTTCTATTGAACCACCCCACACCCACGCTTCAAACTTGAACGTTCCACTCACTTTACGGCGAGTGGAACGCGGTTCACACTACGAAAGAAACCAACGATTCCGCAAATCAATCCTCGCCGCCCGTCTCGAACTCGTCGAGCAGGTGTCCGAGCTTGTCCTTCTTCGTCTGCAAGTAGTCGCGGTTGTGGTCGCCCGGCGGCATCTGGATCGGTATGCGCTCCACGATCCGCAAACCGTAGCCCTCGAGCCCGATCACCTTTCGCGGGTTGTTCGTGAGGAGCTTGATGTCGCGGACCCCGAGATCGTGCAGGATCTGCGCGCCGATACCGAAGTGCCGCAGGTCCGGGGCGAAGCCGAGGCGCTTGTTCGCCTCGACCGTGTCCAATCCCTCTTCCTGCTGAAGCTTGTACGCCTTCAGCTTGTTGAGCAGCCCGATCCCGCGCCCCTCCTGCCGCATGTACACGATCACCCCCCGCCCGGCTTCCGCCACCTGCTGCATCGCGTACTTCAACTGCGGGCCGCAATCGCACTTGGTCGAGTGCAACACGTCGCCGGTCAAGCACTCGCTGTGCATGCGCACCAGAACCGATTCTTCTTGAACCGGGATGCCCGACGCGCCGTCCGCGGTCGGTAGGCCGATGCCTCCGAGCGCCAGTGCGAGGTGCGGTTCCTGGTCCACCATTGAGGTGTACGCGAACAGGTCGAACGTGCCGAACTCGGTAGGGAGTTTTAGCGCGATCTCGCGCTTGATGAGTTTCTCGCGGCGGCGCCGGTGCTCGATCAGGTCCGCGATCGTACACATCTTCAGTTCGTGCTTTTTGCAGAACTCGCGGAGGTCCGGTAGCCGCGCCATGCTGCCGTCGTCGTTCAGTACCTCGCAAATCACGGCGATCTCGCGCAGCCCCGCCAGCCGACACAAATCGACGCTCCCCTCCGTGTGCCCGGCGCGCACGAGCACCCCACCGGGACGCGCGATGAGGCCGTCCAAGTGTCCCTTGTCGCGGACGAGGTCTTGCGGGCCGGACGCGGGGTCGGCGCACACTTGCACGGTACGGGCGCGGTCGAAAGCGGAGATGCCGGTGGAGACGCCGAACCGGGCGTCGAAGTTGTGCGTGAACGGCGTGGCGGTGGGGTCGAGATTGACGCCGGGGAGCAGTTCGAGGCCCAGTCGCTCCGCGTGCGGGCGCGAGAACGAAACGCAGAGGCGCCCACAGGCGTACCGGATCATGAAGTTGATGGCCGCGGGCGTTACCGCTTCCGCGGCCATTACGAGGTCGCCCTCGTTCTCGCGGTGCTCGTCGTCTACGAGCACAATCATGCGGCCGGCACGGAGGTCGTCGAGGGCCGCGTCAATGCTGCAAAATCCTTCGGCGGTTCGGGGCATAGCGGTCTCCGGGCGAGATAGCGTCACCACTATTGTAACGGCCACCCGGAGCGAATGCGCTACCCGCCGTGCATCCCGGGTCCGCCGCCCATACCGGGCGGCGGGCCGCCGCCACCGGGACCGCCCTGACCAGTTTGGTGCATGCTCACGGGGTTCAGGTCCGACTCGATCCGCACCACGCGCCACTGGAGGTTCACCCACTGGGTCAGTTCTTGGGGCGGGCTGCTGGTCGGTTTCTCTCCCCCGACCGCCGAAGCTTTACGCGCCTTGAGTTCGGCGAGCAGCCCCGGGTCTTTGCACGCGACCACGACCTTCCCGCGCGCGGTTTCCGCCCTGCCGGTGGTGTTTTGAATGGGGATTTCGATCGGCAAGAAAACTTCAACAGCGGTATCCGTGATTTTGAGGATAACGTCCTTGTCGGGCACGCCACCGTTCGGGTCTTTCAGGCGCCGACCGGCCTCAAATATGCCCTGTTCTTTCCACGACGCGAGGAACTTCTCCTTCTGCCCCGAACTCGGCTCGCCCCCGCCGGGCAACTTGAAGACGCTGTCCGCCATGTGCCGGGTGTACCCGCCCTGACCGGCGGCGGCCACACCGAGCGGGACGAAGGACGTGAGAAGGACCGTCCCGTTCCGCGAACCGGCCACCGCTTCGCTCGGAACGCCGCCCTCGGCGATGAAGCCCTGGTACGCGAACGGTTGTGTGAACGGACCGGAGTTGATGTACTCGATGAAGCCCTTACCGAACGAACCCCCGTTGATCTCCAGCAGCACCAGCATCCACCCGTAGGCCGTGCGCTCGACCTTGTCTTGTTGGATGAACCCGGACCCCGGCTGAAACGCGACGGCCCACTGGCGGCCCCCTCCGCCCTCGCTCGCGGTGACCCCCTCGACGCCTCTAAGTTTCACCAGGACCGGGAACGTACCCTCCGGGCACGTAACCGTTCCCGCGAACGCGCAGTCGATCGCGCCCGGTTTGTACGACCAGTCCGCGACCCCGACCGAGGTGAACTTAAATTCGCCCTCGGCCTTGTTGCGCTGTGCAAGGCGCACCAAATCGGAGTTACGGAACGTGAGAAATTCGTCCCGGAACCGCATCTCGATCAGGCTCGTGTCGCTCCGCGAAACGCCCTGGCGTTGCTGGGGCAAGAGCGTCGTGTAGAAGGCTCCCCCGACCTTATCGTCGCGCACCTGCCCGATCCACTCTTCGACCTTGTTCGCGGCGTCCCGGCGCACCGAGTAATCGATCGCGAACAGGTACGCAACGTATCCCAGTCCGAGCACCAAGGAGGCCCACCACGCCGCGTTCGCCAGCCCCTCGCCAGTGCGCGTGCCCTCAGAGTTGCGAATGATGCGACGGGCCGCGAAGCTCAATACTACCGCAATAACGGGCAGTACCAGCAACTCCTGCATGAGCAGGGGCTTCTTACTGATGAACGCAAAGATCCCCAGCATGAGGAGCGTAATCGCGAACACGCCCGCGGTCACGGCCGCTGCGACCGCGGTCCACGAAATGGGGACGTAGGGGGTCGCGTCCGCGGTGGACGGGAGCGCGGGTGATTGAGTCGGTTCGGCCATGACTGCACGGACCCCGGACCGGAAAATAGGACTTCTGCCTTTGTAGTCTCCAGCGGTACTACGGGACAGGCGGCCCTCCGGTTCGGTCGGGAAAGACGGCGGATCAAGGGGCCGGAATCAAAAAGGCCTACGGGCCGGCTCCTGATCTCGAACTCGTGGTCCGCTTTTGTATCATTTTGTGGCCCAACCCCTGGGGCGCGCACGGATTGGTCTTGGGTATGTTGCGGCGTGTGGGTATGTGTACGGTTCCGGAAACGGGGAGCCGTGTACGGCCCGTCTGGTCGAGCGGTTGGCCGAGTTGCCGGACCTGCGGAGCCGTCACGGTGGCCGGTACCCGCTGTGGGGTTGTTGACCCTGTCCCTGGGGGCGGTGATGGGCGGGCACACCACGCCCGAGGCCATCTCTCATTCACGGTCCGGCGATGAGCGCCTGGTTTACGGGTGCCCTGTAGCAGTCGGCGATGAGGGATCGAATCCGGGATCGAAGAAGCACAGACACGCAACATGTTTTCGCAGTCCCAAATACCGGCGACGAGACGGTGGCCCTTGACCCGCGTGCGACAGAGGGTCGGGACCATTGGGAACCGGGCACCGTCTTGCGAAAGCCGGACTACACCGGCCGGGGTCCCTTTTTCTAGGTCGGCAAACGTGACTGGATGAGCTTGTTTACCAGGGCCTTCAGGTACCCATCGGGATCGCGTCGGAACCGTCTCCGCTCGACCCGGCGCTGTGGGCCGACCGCAACCCGTCGCGCAGGATCACCTCCAACCGCGTCAGCTCCGGCGGCGTGCCCCGTGCCCTTCGCGCGGTTCCGGCTGAGTGCGATTGAGCTCGCCGGGCGTGCATAACTTCGTATAGCATACATTATACGAAGTTATACGATACGGCGCCGCGCACGGCCGAGCCGTGCCCGCGCACCACCTCGGCCTCCGGGTCCGCTCGCCCCTCGATCTGGCGCACCCCGTACCCTCTTCTTAAGCCCTACTTCGGTGTGCCGATCGGCCTCCCAGATGGGCCTGGCGGCTTCGCGCAGGTCGTGGAACGGCCGCAACGGGTGGGGAGAACTGGGAAGGGCCTTGGCCACCGCCTTGCGGACCGAGTACTGGCCGTCGGAGGTCACCCCGGCGACCGGGGCCTTGAGCGCGAGTGGGCCGAACTCGGCGGCGGGGCGGTCGCCGTAGAGTTCGCGGACGTGTCGGGAGACGAGTTTGTACTCGTCGAGTTCGTTGGTGGTGGTGCCGTCGGCGCGGCGGTAGTGAGTTTCGGCGAAGGTGATGAACGCGAGGAGCACTTCGTTGACGGTCGCGCCGTCGGGGTTAGTGCGCGCGTGCTCCTCGCGTTCGAGGAGCGGTCGGGCGAGCGCGGACCGGGACTCGGGTGAATCGAACGGTCCGGGCGGGAGTTTTTGCTGCCGGGTGCCGGTGGAATCGGTCCAGACGGCTCTCGCGCCCGGATTGTTTGTGGAGGAGATAGGATGGGGTGGGTTTGTGTCGGGCGATCATCTGTGGATTCCTTGCTGTGAAGTGTGGAATCGTTCCACACTTCGCAGCGTTCGGAAGCCGCAGCCGGAGAACTCCGGTGTAAGCGTAAGACGCTTCGGCTAAATGGTTTCGGTCACAATCGGTCTAGGGTGACTGACGGGATTTGAACCCGCGACTTCCAGATCCACAAGCCGAAAACGCGAAGCCACTTATCGTCTCGAAAGCCTTGAAACATGGGCATTATTACATCTCGCGGGCACATTGCAAGCCCCGCAATTCGGAACAAAAAACTACGGGGAATTGCGGGTTGCGCGGGAGCAATTGCGGGAATTGCGGGATGGGTATTGAGAGCGTCTTCTTTGCCCCGAATGAACTGATGCCACCCGAAGCTCGTTTCTCAACCCGGCGCATTCTGTTCATTACCGGCGTCAAGGCTACGCGACGGGGAATAATTTTCGGCGCATTGTTTCTCGATATAGGCGAGTCATGATCCAATTAAGTGTAGTAACTTTTCGCCCATAAATTTCGGTGTAAGTTTCGTCGGCGATGCAATACATGGTGCTGCTTCGGCCATCGTCCATTTTTCCCGAACCAACAATGATGTTCGACTCTCCGAAGCGTTCGCTGTTCCGGCCGCCCGTCTTGTGGATCACTTCGAGCAAATGGTGCATTTCACGTTCTGCGTAAAATGTTGTTGGGGTGACTTTCAATTCCTTCCTGTGGTTGCCGAGAAGGAGGCAGTGACACCCAACGGGAGTCCAGGTTGTCGGCCAAAAAATGTCAGAATCACGTGTCGGCATTTTTACGTGTTTCAGGTTTTTGTTAGTCATAGACGACGCAAAAAAAAGACTCTCGTCGACGGCAAGATCGAATAGCGGCATCTCTGGGTGCGCAGCATAATATTCACCGAAGGCCCAACAACTGTAATCGGCGCACAGGTGATACATGAGCCGAACGAACTGTTCTTGTAAATCAGTGTCCCAGGTCAAGATTACCGTATCCCGGCCAGTCACGATGGCGGTTAGGACTGCCTGAACCACCAATTCTTCGTCGGCAGTGAAGTTCATCGCTCCAAATTTTTCCCAACCCTTGAACGCAATCTGCGCGCCTCTATCGCCCACCAACTTGTTGAGTTCGTTCTTCAGTTGGCTAGATGTTGGGACTGCTCCGCTACGTGATTTCATCTCGTCAGCAACATGTTTTCCGAACAATTTCCTCAACACAATTAGATCAAGGTAGTGCTGGTAGGCACCTATTGGACTCGATCCCCCCGCTTTCGGGAATACAAAGGCATATGGCTGCCACTCTGCGGGCTGTAAACCGATACGACTATTGATCCGAAGTTCCCGAATTTTCTCGTCTACGTCGTTGCCAAGCGACAGAGATTTCTGAACCATCCACGCGACGTATTTGTTTCTCCAGGGTTCATTTACCCACGGTTGAAGCTCTCCGATCACCGCGGGCACAAGCTCAATTCTCCTCTGACAAAATGCCTCCCAAAGCTTCCAATCCAACTCGGTTTTCATGAAGCCCGTGTCGGGAAACAAAATCGAATCTGCAGGTACCGCGCGATCCAATTCGCTCTTTAACCGCCCTTCCGTCCAGTTATACCTTTCGTGAACACCATCAAAAGATAAACGCATCGCCCGTCGCCGGGGTTGTGGCGCCTCAAAGCGTGTCCTCACCTCGACCTCAACGGGTCGACTGTTGGCGAAATATCGACTCGTGGCCGTGTACGATGGCTTACCGTTTTTCATGCCCATCTTCTCATGTCCGCCGTAACTTCCATTTTCCTTGGGCGACGGCGCAACACTCTGCGCGATCGCGCTTTCTCCCCAACCAGATTCACACCCCCGCCGCCCCCGCACACATGACACCCGGCTTGCGGCAGTGGTTCAGGACATCGATATTGTCGTATCCGACCACTTGAAGCGCGCCAGCCAGAATCGGCACAGCTGAAACGTCCACAATTCGTACCTCACGACCGCGGACGTTCCCGTGCGGCACGTGGCTTGCAATTTTCTGTTCCCGGCGGGGTGACCGCTACGGGTTGAATGGGTGGCGACCCGCCGCGCGTCACCTCGCTTTTTCGTTTCAGGGGCCGTCGGAGGGAATCGGTCATGTCTACCGAAGATCCGCGCGCGTTCGCCGTCGAAACGAACCCGAACGAACAGAATCCCGGACTCCCGCCGCTCGTTCTGGAGATCCGAGCGCGGCTCGGTGGGAACGTAACTCCCGGGCATGTCGCGGCCGAAATCCGGGCCAGTGGCTTACCCGAAGTGTCCGACGAAGATGTGCGCCAAGTCTGGGACGAAGGGCACCGGCCCGTCCAATGACACCCACGTGTTTCGTTTTCGGGCGTGCTATTGCTCAGGCCGATCTAACGCGGAATGGGGAATCGTTCCCGGTACGGCGCCAGGGCACACGTCCGGGGTGTGTGATTCGGTCGCTCCACCACTACAGGCTTTTCATTTCCAGAACGGTTGCGGCGTCGTAAGGGAACCCGTCCTCGGGTACGTCATCAAGTCTCTCGGCATTGCACTCCACGCACGCGGGCACGTACCCGAACACGGAGTTGGGCTCGGGCCACCAGATGCGGATGCTGAGGCAGAGTGGGCACGGGGACGGGTTCACTGGGGGCTTGGGCGGACGCGGCATCACGGCACTCGGGCGGTGGAGGGATGAAACCGGCTCAGCAGCATAGTTGCGTTCGGTGACCGTTGGTGGACACCATCCGGTTCGAGGAGCGGTGAGCGTTAGGCCGCTGCCCGCTTGCAACGAGCATTGCAGCCTAATTCACAGTATTCATCCGCTCACAGCCGCGCGCCGCATACGGCACTTCTCGCGGACCCTGTCAAATACAGGAAGTTACCCAAAGGACGGCAGGCCCGGAAACGTTCTGATCTTGTCCCGCTTGAATCACTTCTTCCGTGACCCCAATTTACGTTCTCTATCTGCACCACCGCTGTCAAAGCGGAGGCCGTCGGGTCCGGCCCCGGCTTTGAACGACCGCCCCAATGCGAGCGCGACCACGGCGACGATCCCCAACACGAAGAACCCGAATACGAGCACGATGTCCGACATACCTCACCCGCTTGTCGAATTAATGAAAGTTGGTCGCGTCTCGGCGAGGCTTCTGATACTCTCGCCTAAAAGATCGCTGTCCCATTTTTGGCTTCGACCCGGGTATTCTGAAGCCCGTCAAAGGCGCATAGTGAGCGCAAGACTGCCGCAACTTGTGCGCGTGAAGAAACCGAGTCAGCAATGAGCGCAGTCTATGCGAACGGAAAGCGCATCAAGCATTTCCGCATGATCCGGGGGTGGAACCAAGATGGCTTAGCTGAAGCCGCCGCTTGTTCACTTCGGACAGTTCAGCATGCGGAATTGGGTAAGCGAATTGCAATAACGACATTGCGCGCCATCGCGGTTGCTCTGAAGGTGGAGTACGCTGATTTGTTAGCGGCGGAGATGTTGCTTCTCTCCCAAGAGGGCGCGGTCGAGGACACACCTAATCCAGCGGCAAACCGCGACGAGGCGGGTGAAAGCCGGGACCACGTTGCTGTTGCCGAGGATTCCATCATTGCCGAGATCACCATAAACCGAGATCCGCGAAATTTTTCCGAGCTAGAGCGACAGCAGTTTCTGCGTCTGCTCGGTAGTGTCTTGGAGCTGGGAGACGATCAGAAAGTTATTGTAAAATGGCAGCAAATTACTCGCTCTATTGGCATTGAGGAGGGCCAGTCGTGACAATCAAACTGAGCCTTCATCTTACTCCAGAGCAGGCAGAGCGGCTCAAAATGGCTGTTGAAAGGGGGGTGCTGAATGAATTCGGAGAGACGACCATCAGCCTTAAGATGGCTGGAGAGTCGGGTCTCGAACCCGATACCCAACCTGTTCCGCCCCAGACTTTGGGTACGCCCGATCTGGCAGTTCCCCAAACTCTGTCATCGCTTAGTGGTTACGCAATAAAGCACGAGATCGGTCGCGGCGGATTGGCCACCGTCTACCAAGCAGTGCAGGTTGCCCTCAACCGGTTCGTCGCGGTGCGGGCATACAGGGGCGAGACAAACGACTTTCTTGATATGCGAAAAACGGGCGCGTTGATGGCGGCGGCTTCCCACCCTAATGTTGCTCAGATTTACGATATCAAGAAAGAGAACGGAATATGGTTCTCGGTTGTGGAATATCTCGATCGAGGCACGCTTAGAGATAGCCTCACGGGGCACGGACGATTCACGCCTCACAAGGCGGTCACGCTACTCAGTAAGGTATCTCGTGGCGTCGAGGCTGCCCACTGCAAGGGAATCGTGCATCGAAATTTGAAGCCGGGAAATGTTCTCTTCGACTCCTACATGGAGCCGAAGGTGACGGACTTCGACCTTGCTGTTGCCATTGATGATTCTTATGTGCCGGGGCTCGTAGGCACGGTATTGTACATGTCACCCGAGCAATGTGATGAGCGGGAACTTACCTCAGCATCGGACGTGTGGGCGCTCGGCGTTATTCTGTACGAATGTCTGACTGGGAAAATACCATTTGAATCATCTGATTATAATTATAATACTTTATTTATGTCGATCCGAACTTGCGATCCGCCATCATTTGAACACCACGGTGTTACCGTTCCTCGGGATCTCGAAGCAATCTGTCAAAAATGCCTCCATAAACAACCAGGATATCGTTACTCTTCTGCCGGTTCACTCGCAGACGATCTCGACAGGTTCTTAGCCGGTGAACCGGTGTTGGCGAGACGGCACAGTCTGGCCGAGCGCGCCTTTCTTTGGATTCGTCGCAAGCATACGGTATCGACGGGCGCTCTCATTATGGTTGCTCTGGCGGTTCTGTTGTTGGGGTTCTTTTTGGTTAGTTATTCGGTAATGGCATCACTTGAACGGGGTTAACCGCCCAAGACCCATTCGCCATGAATCAGAACACGGTGAGCAGTTGCTCTTGGGGCAAAGCCCACATCCAAATCGATTGCAGGTGCCGGCGTTTTATCCGTAACAACCAGCCAGCCGCGAAACCGCTCAACTTCGGTTAGAACGTCACTAACATGAATGGTATAGGGGCGCGGGGCCGTGCCGGGCACCTCTATACTCCGACACGGATTGAGGCGTTCAGCATGTAGGCCGCTTGAACACGAAGCGAATGATCCCGATCTCGCTGGGCTCGTAGTACGTCGCACCTGTTCCAATTGCAGCGTGACCGATCGCAGTTGTGTTGCCAAGCACCGCAGCGATACTCAAGCCAATGTTGAGCGGTTCAGCGAATGCGGCACTTGGCGCACTGGCAGGCGTTAGACTAAAATCCATCTACAATTACGGAAACAGTTTGGGCGAACGCGAGGGCCGCGATGAGCGAGCCGACGATTCCGACTGAGGAAGAGATCTCGCAGCTTCCTCGTTGGGCTAAGGTGGCATTCGCGGGTCGGTGTGCCCGTCGCGTGTTCGCACTCTACCGCCACTTTTGGTCGGGTGCCCCCGCCGAACATACTGCCATCGTTCAGCAGGCCGTCGAGATCACAGAACGGTCTGCAACCACAGCTTACGCTGACACCGCTGCGTGCATTTCCTGTGCGGCCGATCTGGAACGCATTGGCGGTTTGGAGATCCTTTTCACAGTTGCTGCAGACGCCGTCCGCACGGCTGCTGCAAAGTTGCCCGCGACGGCCAGCAAACTTGCGTCCACTACAGCCGCCAAAGCTGCTGAAATCGCGTCCACATATCTTTACAGAGAAGACAGTCTGAGAACCCGTCGCTCAATCCGCACAGATTTTGACGCTCTAAAAAATGCAGCTGAAAAAGAACTATGGGTGGATGGAACCGCAGTTGCTTCGATAGTCTTTACGAAGTTGTGGCCGGATGGACCGCCACCACACTGGCCGCTGACGTCCCGAAAAACATTTGCAGTTCCGTCAGAACCGACGATCCCGACAGAAGAAGAAATCGCGAAGCTCCCGAGGTGGGCGCGGGTATCCTTTGCTGCCCGGTGTGCGCGACGTGTTCTCCCGCGCGTTGAACACCTATGGGGAGATCATCCCAAGCAGCATTTAGCTGCTCTCGCGAGAGCGGTTCGTGTTACTGAAGAAGTTGCAGCTCATGCAAACGATTCAGAATACGTTGACGCCCGATCCGATCCATGTAATCCGGCCCACATCGCAGCTTCTGCCGTGGTTCTTAGTGCAGCGTACCCCGCTGCCGCTGTCATCGCGCTCGCCGCTTCTTTCACAAGAAGCACATCTGTAGCTGCCGCTACAGAAATGACGTTTAGAGCTTTGCCGGTTCCCCAAGTACGGCAAGCAATTCGCGCTGATTTCGACGCTCTTACGATTGCGGCTGCTAAAAATGGATGGACGGACAGCACACCTGTGGCTCCAGAATTCTTTGGGCAGATGTGGCCCGAGGGAATTCCGCAAGGTTGGCTGGCGCACGATCGGGCAGCCTCTGCTGTCACTCCGGCGGACCTTGAGATCTCAAGCGCAGAGATCGCGCAGTTACCTCATTGGGCTAAGGTGGCATTTGCTGCACGGTGCGCTCGTCGGGTATTGCCGTTGTACTGCTATTTCTACCCCGACGCGCCTGCAGAACACGTCAGTAACGTAACGCGGGCCATTGAGACAGCTGAGCGGATTGCCGCGACGACACGGATCAGTGAGGATGCCCGGGCAGTAGCTGATCGCGCCCGAGGCGCCCGCTTCGCCACCACTGGAAACGCTGCCGATGTTGCGGCTACAGCCAATGCTGCAACCGATGCCATTTATGATGTAAATGCAGTTTTCTTTGCGGTCGGCCGAGCGGCGCGGGCAGGGGGTAGTACGTTTGCATTGCTTCCAGCGATCCGGGCCGATTTCAATTTTCTGACACGAACTGCGGTCGAGCAATCTTGGACTAACGATACTCCCGTTTCACCGAATTCCTTCGGCCCTCTCTGGCCGAAGGGGGCGCCACCCGGATGGCCCGCTGTAAGTGAATCGGCCGCATTGAGCCCCTTCCTGAATTAGCAATCCCGACTGCAGACGAGATCGCGCAACTCCCTCGTTGGGCAAAGGTGGCGTTCGCAGCACGGTGCGCGCGGCGAGTCTTGCCCCAATTCGCGCGTCACTGGCCCCGTGCTCCGATACACCACGGACACGTGGTTGCAAACGTTGTACTCGTTGCTGAAAATGCCGCGGCAAATGGCATTTCCGCCGACTCTGAGGACTATAACGCGGCCAAAATTACTTCCGCCGTTCTCGAAGCTCGCGCTGAGGGGGCTCTCACTGCAGCCTACGTTGCGGAAGCGGCTCGCGCCGCCGGCAACGCGGCTTTCGTAGGCTCCATTGATCTCGCAGCCCAACCTGCTGCTGCTGCCGCCACCGCAGCGGCCCTCGCTCTACCCACAGCACACAAGGCTATGCGCGACGACTTCGAGGCACTGTCGCGTGCGGCCATCGCAAATCGGTGGACCGATGACGTGCGAGTGCAACCGTCTTTCTTCGGACCACAATGGCGTGCCGATGAGTTGCACGAAGAGCCTGTACCATCGAGAGCACCAACCGATAGTGCGTCTCTCCTTCCTCAGACAATAGTGCCCTCTCCGTCCCAAGCACGACGACAGCGCGAATCCGCTCTGGGCGGTCCCGTCTTGGTGCCCGGAGATCGCGTCCCGCATGCGGAGATGTGGGTTCTAGTAGAGCCCATCGGCACGGGCGGATTCGCGCAGGTGTGGCTCGCCCGACACCGCCAGACGAATGAGGAGCGGGCGATCAAGTTTTGCACCCACGCCGTTGCTCGCGATCGGTTACCCGACGTAGCCCGGCACGAATCGAACGTAGCGCTGTACGTGCAGCAATACACTAGCACCGCCGCCGGAAGCCATCCGAATATCGTGCCACTCCATGAATGCAACTTGAAGGGTGAAATGCCTTGGTTAATGTACGCTTTCGTTCCCGGCAAGCGATCGGTTGCAGACGTGATCGAAGAGCTAAAAGCACTTCCGGTGACAGAGCGCGTTACCCGTGCGATCCCACTTTTGCAAACAATCGCCCGCGCTGTCGGGCAGTTCCACCAACTCGAACGTCAGATTGTTCATCGCGATCTGACGCCAAGGAACGTGCTGATGGACGGAAACGTGCCGCGAATTACCGACTTCGGGATCGGCGGTGCGGCGGTGACCGCGGCCGTGGTCGATGCGACCGGGCAGACCGAGTTCACGGTCCGCGTTCACACCTTGCTCCGTGCTGCGGGGACGCCCCCACACGCCAGCCCTGAGCAATTGGCGGGTGAGCCCCCACACCCGCGCGACGATGTGTTCGCGCTGGGAGTGATGGCGTACCAGATGCTTATGGGCGAACTTCGTGCCCCAGGAGCGAACGCACGTAACAAGATGGAACGACAGAACGTGCCGCCCCCTCTGATCCAACTCATCGTGAATAGTGTTTCTGATCCCGAAGACCGGACGCAAGATGCCGCGGAATGGGCTGAGATGTTGAGCCGCTCTTGAGCCAATTTGGTGTCAAGTCACGAGGGCGTTAGTGTGTCGCGGCGCAAATATTGCAAGTGCATAAAAACAACTGCATGTGTGGTGGTTTCTCGCTGCACAATTACTCAAGAGCTATTAGAGTCGCTGCACAATAGCGGTTGATCGGTTGAAGCCGATGCGCCGCCCTGGGTGTTCGACCTCACGCGTACATGAGATTGTGGAGTCCGGCAACGTTCTTGATGATGAGGGTGTGCCGGCGGCGCGGGTTCCGGTACCGCTCGGCCGCGATGCGCCACACCTTCATCTTCCCGATCCCGTGCTCGACCGCGATCCGGCGCCGCGACACGCGCCGGTTCCCCGCCTTCTGGCGGGCCGTCAACTGACCCTTCGGGGGTCGCCGTCGTGGGGTACACAGCCCGGTCCCCAGGTACGCCGTGTCCCCGGTCCGGCGCACCCCGGCCGGGCACACCACACCCAGTTGCGTTGGCGTGGACGCCGTGTCTTGCGCTTCGTATCGGCCTGCGGGTAGCGAGGTTCGAGTTCGGCCAACAGTTGGTCGAACGCCTCGGGCGTGATCCCGGTCAGTTGCCGGAACGTGTCCGGCATCCGCCTCAAGCGGCTCGTGTGGCTCATACACCAAACCTATGCGCCCCGCCCCTATTGTGCAGCGACTCTATTGTAAACGTGTAGTTCTTCTTCGTGTCTCCATCGTCAACTATTGGTGTCGATTCCACTCGCACTCGCGGCCGGTTTGGATCACGAACGTTAGGTTCAGCTTTGCAAATCGCGCGAGAGAGATCAAAGTCGTCGTCTGCACAGTACACGCGCTGCGAACTTCGTCGCACCTGTAGCCCGTTATAGTCAGTGACCTGCTCATCCGTGAGTTCGACCGCGCGACCGTCGTACTCGCGCCAAGCCTTAAAGTGAGTTCGTTCCATGATGAGTAGGATGTGCCGGCTGTCGAGCGGGAAGGCAAACTCGATGCCCGGATCACGCACGCCGACAAGGGGGCCAACCTCGTCGCGACAGTTACCACGTCTTACAACTGGATGGTCGGATGTGTAAAACAGATGTTTGGTTTTATTAATCCCAATCACCCAAAAGAGCCGGTCGAGTTCGCGGGCCATCTCCAAGACGACTTCCGGCCTCAGCATTTGCTCAGCATGTACCGCAGCCATGCACTTGCGATCGAGGCGGAAGTGAACTTTTCCAACCTGATTCGGGAAATTTAACCGCGTCATGTCATCGACGAAGGTCTGCCCTTTCTTGATGATCGACTCGTATGTGGTATCCCGATACGTTTTGGTGCGCATCCACTGAAGGA
Organism: Gemmata massiliana; assembly: GCA_000531095.1. Lineage (GTDB taxonomy): Bacteria > Planctomycetota > Planctomycetia > Gemmatales > Gemmataceae > Gemmata > Gemmata massiliana. The sequence continues at coordinate 316,498 of HG799470.1, forward strand.
CAACGAACGGCGCGAAATCGATCAACTGGTCAGGAGTGAGTTTCCCTTCGTCCGCACAACTAATCAGCTTCTCCAGCATTGGCTTGTACGCGGATTCTATCCGGCCGAGTTGGTCTTCTACCGCATTCGTCTTGACTGGTTCTCTCGTAGTACCGGGAACGATTTCGTAAAAATCCGTCTCCTGTGCCGCGCCCGCCGGTGATGTTGGGTACATCCGATCCGAGGCTTTGTCGTAGCAGAACAGCTTCTTCGTTCTGTTTATAAAACCCCGAAGATAGAATTGCGGCACATAGTGTTGTGCTCGTGTTCGCTGTTCCGTCGCCATTCTCGAACCTACCGTCAGGGTATTTGCAGAGGGCTACATAGGATTGACGCTTGGGCGCTTTTTGTGGTTCGCGCAGTCATTCTAACGGATGCCCAACGAGCGGCAGTAGGTCGGTTTCGCGTGCTATTCGAGACTGGCGCCGCCCATTCAGAATCGCGTCGCTAATGACGACGCGACTTCAAATGCGTTGCGAATGAAAACGAAGGATCAATCACGTTCACGGACTGGGAAGATGAGGACGTGGCACCCGATCGCTTCGAGATCGGCGGCGGTGTCGAGGGCCACGTGGTATGGTAGCGCCGCGTGCGTCAACTCACCGTCGGCGATGATCGCGAAACGCCCGGGGACGTCCTTGCGGAAGGGCAATGTGCTCGGTAACATTTCAAACGATTCCTAGTTAAGTAGGGATCTGCGATACGGCGGGGGTGCCAGCCCCCGCCGTATCGAATTGCGGTCGTAACATCCGACCGCCTCGAATAGCCTAGCATAATCGCTAGGTTCGTAAAGGCATTTATTGCTGTCGGGGCGGGTTTTCATGGTTATCGTGGCGAATCAGAAGAAACCAAGTCCGCTGGGTGCTCGTATTCGGGCGCTTCGCGAGGCCGCCGGCATCACGCAGGAAGACGCGGCGGCGGCGGTCAGCGTCCACGTCCAGACGTACATGCGATGGGAACGCGGCGGGTCCGAACCGTCATTCACCGCGCTGCAACAACTCGCGGCCGCGTTCGACGTGACTCTGAATGATTTCGCGACGGAACCGGGATCGCGGTCGGAAACCGACGAAGAGTAACCCACAGCCCACGAGATTCGCAACGCCTCAATCAATGTCATTGTAACGTTGATTGAGGCGTTGCTGCTTTTTAGCTTTGCGACACGCTGTATTGCAAAATGTGTCGCGAATTCGCCTGTTCCTTTGGCCTGATCGCTCTGATATTGTGCTCCGTTGCGGTCGACCGCTCAAGAGCATGCGGGGCCGAAATGGAGGCGATACGGTGTTTAGAATCAACGTTCTTGCGCATATAATTGGTATCCTTTTCCTCGTGGCAGGATACCCGAACATGGCCGACGGAACCGAACCCAACAAGTTCGACAAGAAGCTGAAACTCGAAATCTTTGACAAGAACGGCAAGTCACTCGAAGTGGTCAAAGAGGTCGAGGTTTACACGAAGGGCGACCCAGCAAAAGACACGTCGATCTCGTGGCATGCGAAGACGAAGACGCTCGCCGGGAACAAGGTCAACCCCGGCGATAAGCTCACCGACGCACAAGGCACGGTTTGGGTTGTCAAAAGCGCGTCCGCAGTCGGCCAGGGCGAAATCTGGATCATCAAGTGCGAGAAAAAGAACCCCTAGCTCACCTTAAACAAGTCGTTCAGATCGATGCTGTTATAGATCGATACCCCGTCGTCGAGTTCGTCGGCGGGTTGAACGCCGCTGCCCGGCTTGCCCACGAAGTAGAACCCGCTGTTCGTGTGGTCGGTGGGGTCCATGAAGTCATCCCTTTCAACACAGGCGTGTGATCCGTAATAGCCTACGGGGGTAGATGTTGCGTGGGCATGATGAGGAGCACGGATGTTGCTGGATGCGGTCCTTGAGCGATTCATCGCCCACAGCCCGATGGCGGTTGCGATCCGGGGTGCGTTTGAGTACGCGCTCGATCCCGGGCACCTGGATGACCTGTTCGTGCGCATCGCCGGGGATCGGGACGACCGCG
>HG799470.1:318561-320379 GCA_000531095.1 Gemmata massiliana
TGTTGTGGACGGTCCCGATGGCGCAGCCCACGTGCGCCGCGATCCGGCCGTCGCGGCCCTCAGCACTGGCCAAGAGGATCTGGGCGCGTCGGAGCGTGAACGCCTCGCGGCTACGGAGCCCGGCGCTGATTGCCTGGCGCTCCGGATCGGTGAGTTCGCGAACGAACAGAGGTGGTTTCATGACCTATTATTCGGGGCCAACCACCAATTACCAAGCAACCGAATGAGACTCCACTAGGGATCACGGGGTTACCACCACGGGCCTCGATCGCGTCCACGAGTTCCTGTTGGCCGTACCCCTGTCGCCAACCACCATCCGGGGGGGCCTCCAATAGGGCCGGACCCGTAGGTAATATACCCATCCCTTTCAACACAGGCGTGTGATCCGTAATAGCCTACGGGGTAGATGTTGCGTGGGCATGATGAGGAGCACGGATGTTGCTGGATGCGGTCCTTGAGCGATTCATCGCCCACAGCCCGATGGCGGTTGCGATCCGGGGTGCGTTTGAGTACGCGCTCGATCCCGGGCACCTGGATGACCTGTTCGTGCGCATCGCCGGGGATCGGGACGACCGCGAGCTCCTGTTCTCCACATGCGTCGATCTGATGGCCACGGTCGTGTGCCGGGTGAAGCCCTCGGCCCACGCCGCGTACCAAGCGGACGACCACCTGCCGGTGTCCGTTTCGGCCGTGTACGCCCGCCTGGCCCGGGTTCCGACCGCCGCCGGACGGGAACTGGTGCAACACACGGCCGAGCGGTTGGGGCCGGTCATCCGGGCGATGGGCGGAGCGGAAGTGGAACCGCTTCCCGGGTATCGAGTAAAGGTGCTCGATGGGAATCACCTGAGCAAGACCCAGCGGCGCCTCAAGCCGTTGCGGGACGTGATCGCCGGGCCGTTGCCGGGGCAGGCCCTGGTGGTCCTTGACCCGGCTCTCGGGTTGGCCATCGACGTGATCCCGTGTGAGGACGCCCACGCCCAGGAGCGGTCCCTGCTCGACCCGATCCTGGCGACGGTGGATGAGAACGACGTGTGGGTCGCGGATCGGAACTTTTGCACCACCGGGTTCCTGTTCGGGATCGCCCGACGGAACGGCTCGTTCGTGATCCGGCGGCACGCCGCGACCCTGAGTTGGGACCGGGAATCGGACTGGGTCGAGGTGGGTCGGACCGACACCGGAGCGCTCGCCGAGCAGACGATTTGGCTGACCGAGCCGAGCGGGGCCGAGTTGGCGGTGCGCCGGGTGCGGCTCACGTTGGACCACCCGACCCGTGATGGGGACGAGGTCATCGAGGTGCTGACGAACCTGCCGGCCCGGGCGGCGACCGGGGCACGAGTGGTCGAGCTGTACCGGGGGCGTTGGTCGGTCGAGGGGCTGTTCCTGCGGTTGACAACGGTGCTCCGGTGCGAGGTGAACGCGCTCGGTTATCCGCCGGCCGCATTGTTCGGGTTCTGCGTGGCGTTGGCCGCGGGGAACGTGTACGCGGGTGTGAAAGGAGCGTTGCGGGCGGCCCACGGCGCGGGGCGCGCGGACGGGGTCTCGGATTACCACTTGGCGTTGGAGGTATCGGGCGCGTGCCCGGGGTTGTGGATCGCGGTCCCGGCCGAAGCGTGGGTCGAGATCGGCGTATGGTCGGTCGGCCGGATGGCCGAATGGCTGGTGGGGTTGGCTCGAGGTGCGAACCTGGGGCGATATCGGAAAGCCACGCGGGGACCGAAGAAACCGCGCCCACCCCGCACCCGGTTCCCCGACGCCAAACACGTCGCCACATCACGACTACTCAACGATGAACAGACGTGATGCATTGAAAGGGATGGG
>HG799471.1:0-67034 GCA_000531095.1 Gemmata massiliana
GGGTTTTTTGTCCGTGAAGTCCGACACCTGCGGGCCTTTCGTTCCCAGAATCTGGTGGAACGAGAGCGGGCACCAAATGATATTCGGAGGGACACGAAGCGAAAAAAGTCCCCGCGCGCTACGCGGACAGTGGGTCCGCATCTAGTCAACTAAGGAGGGCACGCGGAACTGTGGAAAACGCGGAGAACGCCAACGAGCGCACACTGGGGCGGTACCGCGACTACCTCCTGGTACTCGCTCGCCTCCACTTGGGCGCGCGTCTCCGGACCAAACTCGACGCCTCCGACATTGTTCAGCAGACGATTCTTCAGGCGCACACGCACCAGGCCCAGTTTCGTGGCGCCACTGAAGCCGAGTGGCTCGGGTGGCTGCGGGTGATCCTGGCGAACACCCTCGCGGGAGTGGTGCGCGAGTTCGAGACCGCGGCGCGCGACCTGAGTCGCGAGCGCTCACTCGAAGCGGCACTGGAACAGTCCTCGGCCCGGTTGGAATGTTTGCTCGCGGCCGATCAATCGTCCCCGAGCGGTGGGGCTGTTCGCGGGGAGGAATTGCTCCGCCTGGCACGGGCGCTAAGCCGGCTCCCGGACGATCAGCGACTCGTCGTGGAACTGCACTATCTGAAGGGGCTTCCGGTCGCTGATGTTGCCACGCACGTCGGTCGCACGCGACCGGCGGTGGTCGGGCTGCTCTTTCGTGGGTTGAAGAAGCTCCGTGAGTTACTGCGCGAACCGGAGGAGGGCGCCGCTTGACCCGCAACCCGGCCGAAACCAGCCGCGAGGACCGGCTGAACGAAGTCCTGCTCGCGTACCTGGAAGCACGCCAAACCGGTGCGGAACCGGACCGGTCCGCGTTCCTGGCCGCTCACCCTGATCTTCGGGACGACCTCGCGACCTTTTTCGCCAACCACGACGAAGTCGAGCGCCTGACCGCCCCGGCACGTGAGTGCGGGTTGCGGGGACCAGAACTGGCAACCGGTGTGGAAGGTACCGGTCCCTCACGAGCAACTCCGCGCTCCGAATTCCGCGCTCCGAACTCCGCGCTCGGCTGCCTCGGTGACTTCCACCTCATTCGTGAAGTGGGTCGCGGGGGCATGGGCGTGGTGTACGAGGCCGAGCAGATTTCCCTGAACCGTCGAGTGGCGCTGAAGGTGCTGCCGTTCGCGGCGGCCGTCGATCCCCGGCAACTTCAGCGATTCAAGAACGAAGCCACGGCCGCCGCGAACTTGCGACACGAGAACATCGTTCCGGTGTTCGCGGTCGGTTGCGAGCGCGGGGTTCACTATTACGCGATGCAGTTCGTCGAGGGGCAAAGCCTCGCGGCGCTGATCGCGGAACTCCGGCGCCCCAAAACGGATGTTCCGGAAGCGATTCCGGGCATGAGTACCGCGCCTCTCGCACAGTTCGCGACCGAGCGCGAGTCCGGCGGACCGGCATACTGGGACCGAATCGCGGGACTCGGGCGGCAAGCGGCCGTCGCGCTCGAATACGCGCACCAAACCGGCGTCGTTCACCGCGACGTGAAGCCCGGGAACCTGCTGCTGGACCCGCGCGGTCAACTTTGGGTTGCCGATTTCGGGCTAGCTCAAGTCATCGGCGATAGCGGGCTGACGGCCACGGGCGAACTCCTCGGTACGTTGCGCTATGCCAGCCCGGAACAGGCACTCGGCCGGCGCGGGGTCGTGGACCACCGTAGCGACGTCTATTCGCTCGGCGCGACGCTTTACGAACTGCTCACGCTCCACCCGCCGTTCGAGGGCCGCGACCGGCATGAACTTCTGCGTCAAATTGCCGACGAGGAACCCAAGCCGCTCCGCTCGATCAATCCCGCGATCCCGACCGGCCTGGAAACGATCATCCTCAAAGCGTTGAGGAAAGAATCCGCCGACCGCTATGCGACCGCCCAAGAATTCGCCGACGATCTCCAGCGGTTCATCGACCGGCGACCGATTCTGGCGCGCCCGCCGAGTTTCGCCGAGCGGTTCCGCATGTGGGTTCGGCGCCACCCGTCTACCTTGTTCGTCTGCGCCGCAGTGTTGATCCTCGTGACTGCCGGTTCGCTGCTGAGCGCGGCGCTCGTAAGTGCGGAGCGGGACCGGACGCTGGCAGAACACCACCGGGCCGAGGATCTGTACCAGCGCGAGCGACAGCGCGCGGAAGAAGCCGAAGCGCGACTCGTGCTCGCGCGCCGGGCCGTGGACGAACTGTTCCGGGCGAGTGAGGAAGAACTTGCCGACCGCCCGGGTACGGATCACTTGCGCAAGCGACTGCTCCGTTCGGCCCTTGCGTACTACCAAGAACTGCTCATCGAGTTGCGAGATAATTCCCGCGCCCAGGCCGAACTCCTCGACACGACCCGGCGCGTGGAAACGATCCTGGCCGATCTCGCGGCCCTCCGCGCCGCCACGCACTTCCATCTGCTCTGCCAGCCGGTTGTGCTCGACGACCTGGACCTGAACCCCGGACAGCGCACCCGGATGAAAGACCTCACCGCGCGCACGGCGAAGCAGTGGGCGGAGTGCATGCGCGACATCGGCCGCATCGCACCCGCTGAGCGCGGGCGCCGTGCCGTTGCCCAGGCGCGGGCCAACGAAACTGACCTCAACTCCATCCTGACTTCGGGCCAGCAGGGGCGTCTGCGCCAGATCGGGTTGCAGTCCGAAGGGCCGAGCGCGTTCCGCGACCCCGAAGTGGCATCCACGCTCGGGCTGTCGCCCGACCAGCGCGGGCGCATCCGGGTGATCGAAGACGACACAATGTACGGCTGGATGCGCGGCGCGTCTCAGGGCAAGTTCGAGTGCTCCGACGAAACCAAAGAGCAGTCCACCAACGAACGCATTCTCGCGGTGCTCACCGGCACACAGGCCCAGAAGTGGCGCGAAATGACCGGCGAGCCGATCAAAGGCCCGCTCGCGCCGTTCGGTGCAAGCGGGCACGCACCTCCGAAAAAGTCCCCCAAGTCGAACACGAAACCCGCACCGTAATTCCGTGCCCGACGCGACCGCGCGCGGACACGCTCCGGGAGGAATATTAATGTTTAGACGACTCCTGACGCGAGCCGCTGCACTATGTTGCGGGCTGCTCCTGCTCGCTGCACTGCTTAGCGGCGCGCACCCGCTCCGGCACGCGGCGGCCGAAGACCCGAAGCCGCAAGCGGAAAACGCTTTCGGGCTCACGAAAGTGTGGGCCGTTCACCTCGATATTTCCGCGAAGGAATTCGACGCACTGCAACCCGCGCTCGGCGGATTCGGCTTTCCCGGTGGCCCGCCCCCGAAGAAGGAAGAGAAGAAAGACGACAAGAAGCGCGACACCGAGAAGAACCTGTTCGGGACCGACTTCCCGTGGGTCGAGGGGGACGTCGCGGTTGGGGGCAAGTCGCTGAAAAAGGTCGGGGTGCGTTACTCCGGCGACATGAGCTACTTCGTCTCCGCGCGCGGGCTGAAGCGGCCCCTCAAGATTGCGTTCGACAAGTTCAGCACCCAGCAGCTCGACGGGCGGTCCGCCGTTCAACTGAACGCGATGCCGCTCGACCCCACAAAAGCGCGCGCGGCCCTTGCGAACTCGATCTTCCGCGCGGTGGGCGTACCGGCGCCGCAAACCGCGTTCGCGGAAGTCACGCTCACGGTTCCGGGCAAGTACGACAAGGAGTTCGTCGGGCTGTACACGGTGGTTGAGAACGTGGATTCACAGTTCCTCACCGCGCACTTCGGCAGTGATAAGGGCTTGTTGATGAAGCCGTTCCGCGTGCGCGGAATCGACGCTCTCGGCGACGACTGGGAGCGCTACAAGGGCCAGTACCAACCGCACCGCGACGCGACGAAGGCCGAAGCACAGCGCGTCATCGACTTCGCCAAATTGGTCAACCAGTCCACGGACGACGAGTTCAAAAAGCAAATCGACTCGTACCTCGACGTGGATGCGTTCCTGCGCTTCCAGGCGGCGAATGCGTTCGTCTCGAATATGGACAGTTTCTTCGCCGTGGGGTGGAACTATACGCTCTACCTCGACCCGAAGACCAACAAGTTCGCGTTCATCCCCGGCGACCTGGAGGGCACCTTCGCGAGCCCCTCGTTTCTGGGAACGCCCGATCAACTCATGGACCTGAGCGTCACGAAGCCGTACCCGGGGGAAAACAAGCTGCCCGACCGGTTACTCGCGATCAAGGAGGTCAACGAGAAGTATCAGAAATTGCTCAAGGAGCTTTCCGCGACGGCCTTCACGAAGGACCAGCTCCTGAAGGACGCGGACGCGATCGACAAAGCGACAAAAACCGCGCGCGAAAAGGAAACGAAGGCGGTGACGGCCCGCAAAGAGCCCGCTCCCGGTTTTGGACCGCCCAGCGCAATGGGACCGCAAGCGCCGGACGTGAAAACGTTCGCCGAGAAGCGCACCGCGTCCGTCGCCGCGCAAGTGGCGGGGAAGAGCAAAGGGTTTGTCCCGCAATTCAACTTCGGCCCGCCTCCCGGTGGAGGCGGGTTCGGAGGCGGGAACAGTCAGCCGATCGACGAGAAATCGTTCCGTGAAACCGTACAAGTTCCGCCCGAGTTCGAGGCGACGCTGTTCGCGGTTCCGCCGAAGGTGAACTACCCGGTCGCGATTGCCGCCGAGCCGACGGGCGCGATCTACGTCGCGGTGGACGAACAGGGGTCACTGGGCCGTACCCCTGGGGGCGGGAAGATCCTGCGGTGTGTCGATAAGGACGGCGACGGCAAGGTGGACGACGTCACGGTGTTTGCGAAGGTCGAGCACCCACGCGGGGTGTGTTACCGCAATGGTTCGGTCTGGGTGATGCACCCGCCGACGCTCTCGGTCTTCCACGACGACAACGGCGACGGCGTGTCCGACCGGCAGGAAGTGCTCGTCACCGGGCTAACGACCGAGCAGGTCACCACCCGCGGCGGCGACCACACGACCAACTGCGTCCGCATGGGGATCGACGGCTGGCTCTACATCGGCGTCGGGGACTACGGCATCAAGGAGGCGAAGGGGAAGGACGGCAAGACGATCGTGCAGCGCGGCGGAGGGATCGTCCGCGTGCGGCCCGACGGCACGGACCTGGAAGTTTACTGCACCGGTTTGCGGAACCCGTTCGATCTCGCGATCGACCCGTTCATGAACCTGTTCACGCGCGACAATACGAACGACGGTGCCGGGTGGGACACCCGCGTGAGCCTGCTGCGGCAATCCGCGCTGTACGGCTACACGCAACTGTTCGCGAACTTCACCGACGAAATCATGCCCACGCTCGGTACCTTCGGCGGCGGCGGGGGAACGGGTGGTGTGTTCGTGCAGGACTCGCGGTGGCCGGCCCAATATCGCAATGCGCTGTTTACGGGGGATTGGGGGCGCAGTGAGGTCTACTTCCACGATCTAAAAGCGAACGGACCAACGTTCGACCTGAAGCAAGAGGTGTTCATGAAGATGCCGCGTGCCACCGGCATGGACATCGATGGCAGCGGGCGGTTGTTCGTGGCGAGCTGGCGGAACGGCTCGGCGGTGGGGTTCGAGGGGCCGAACATCGGGTTCGTCGCCCGCGTCACGCCCAAGGGATTCAAGGCGGAACCGTTCCCGGCTCTGAAGAGCGCCGGACCTGCACAACTCGTCAAGTTGCTGAGTGCCTCCAACGCAGTGACGCGAATACACGCTCAGGGCGAAATCCTGCACCGCGGGAAGAACGCGGACACCACCAAGGCACTTATCGCGCTGGCCGTGGATGCGACTGCCGCTCCAGAATGTCGCGTTGCTGCGATTTACACGCTGAAACAGCTCGACGGTAAGGATTCGCACGCAGCGCTGCTGAAGCTCGCTGAAGACGCGGTGGTCCGCGAATCGGTACTGCGTGCGCTCACGGACCGGAAGGGCGAGTGTGCGGGACTCGACGCGAAGGTGTTCGTGGCCGCCCTTTCCGACGAATCGCCCCGCGTGCGGGCGCAGGCGCTCATCAGCCTCGGTCGACTGAACGATCCAGCCGCGGCTAAGAGCATCATTCCACTCACCGCGCGCCCGAAGGGATCGGCGATGCCGACCACGAAGCCGCTCCAAAACCAACCCGACCCCGACCGCGTCGTTCCGCACCTGGCGGTCCGGGGTCTCGTTGCGCTCAACGCGACCGATGCGTGCCTCGAAGCCCTCGACGGCCCGCACTGGGAAGGTGCGCTGTGGGCACTGCGGTACGCACACGACCCGAAGGCGGTCGAAGGGCTTATCAAGAAACTCGGCTCGGTCCGCACGCCCGAACTGCGGCGCGGGATTCTGGTCACGCTGATCCGGCTCTACCACCGCGAAGCCGATTACAAGGGGAGTTGGTGGGGCATCCGCCCGGACAACACCGGGCCGTACTACGACCGCGTCGAGTGGGACATGAGTAAACGAATCGGCGCCGTCATTACGGCCGCGGCGCTCGACGGCGACAAGGAGACGGTCGCGTTCCTCAAGAGCGAACTCGTGCGGCACAAGGTCGCGCTCGCGGGCATCCCGGGCGGAACTGAGATCGCGAAGGGTGAAAAGGAGAACCCGATCGTGCTACCGAAGGCCGATCCGAAGAACCCGAATCAGATCGGGAACACCACATACGAAACCGCCGCGAAGCTCGTTTTGGCCGCGAAGGGTGACGCTAAGAAGGGGGAGGTGCTGTTCAAGTCGCAGTCGTGCATCGCGTGCCACACGACCGCCGACGGCCAAACCCCCAAGGGACCGCACCTGGTGGACATCGGCAAGCGGTATAAGCCGGACGAACTGGTGGAATCGATCCTGAAGCCGAGTGCGAAACTCGCCCAGGGGTACGAGACGTACCGGTTCGTCACCACCGATGACCGCGTGTTCCAGGGGTTCGTGGTCGGCGAGCGGGCCGACGCCACGATCATCCGCGAATCGACCGGGGTGCAGCGCGAACTCAAGCGCAGCGAAATCGCCTCGCGCCAGCAGCAGAAACCGTCGGCCATGCCCGAGGGCCTTGCTGCAAACCTGACGCCCCCAGAACTCGCGGACCTCATTGCTTACTTGCAATCGTTGAAGTGATTCCGCGCTCGTTCGCACCGTGTTCTGTTGAGTGATCCCGGCTGTCGCTCAATAGAACACGGTACACACCTCCCAGATAAAATCCGTCGCCCGCGCTCCCGAACACGATTCGTCGCACGCATTAAACGGCCATTATGAGAAAAGAATTGCTATTCGTGAGTAAGTCCCCTCTTGCTCTCCTCGGTGCGCGAGGGTAAATTTCAACTCAACTCGCAAAATTCGCCCAACGTCGAACTCGCGTTCACGCAAACCTTCTTCTTCCCATTTCATCTCATGGAGATGTCCCGTGCCCGTACGTCCCACGTCTCACTTCACCTGGCAAGTGCTCCGTACCGCGAAGCGCAGTAAGAAGCCCCTTAACGGCCGCGCACTGCGCCTGGTCCCCACGCGCAACACCAAGGACGGCTCGTTCCTGACGGTCCTGGTCACCGACGGGCTCCTCGAGCGCGTGAGCGGCACCGATGCCGATCCGTTCGAGGCGACCTACACGCTGACCGAGAAGGGCAAGTTCGCCGCGGAATACGGCGAGTACGAATTCGACCTCAAGCGCCCCGAACCGGAAGCGGCCCAACCCGCCCCGACGCGCAACGGGCGCGGTCGCTAATCGCAAGAACCGACACGAACGAGCACCGGGCCGTGTGAGCACCGCCCGGTGCTCTTGTATTCACTTCCCACCCGTGCCCCAGTTCGGCTCTGCACTTCCATAGCTACTTCAAGCTAATTGAACTTATTTGCATCGAATCGTCACCGGTCATTTTGTTTACAACCACCGGGAGGAACACCTCCCGGCATTGCTGCTTGATCGGCTATACCAACCCATCCTTCTGAAAGGTCGCCTGTCCTAGAAAACCGCTAATCACCTTCACTTATCCAGTCGTTCTGCTGATCGGATAGTCGTGCGGATGGCTGCTCGCGACCTCAGTATATATATAATCCGATTTGCTCCTGGGACCGCGTGCGGACGGAACGCACGACTACCCGAGTTGAGTAAACACCCCCAATTTCAGATGACCCGCCCACAAGCAACGAATTTCAATCCTTGGAGCTCGAATCCGCGTAACGACTTAGACGTCGCGTTCCAGACGCGACAACTTGACGAATGGGAATCGCGCCTGAACGCGGCCTACGAAGCAAGCGCGCTCCCAAAGAACCGCCGGCCGAAGAATTGGACCGGTTCCTGATCGAACTGCGTTTGCCGAGCGCGTGACCCGCAGAAACAAAAGAGCCGCGGATAACGCAGATTACGCGGATCAAACAGCAGAGCGTTTTTAGCCCCGTCGGGGCGGTAGCGCGTAGCCAGGGGTGAAACACTAGCACAACCCCTGGCGGGACTGTGGGTACCTCTCACTACTTTACGGTCACGGCCCGCCCCCGAAATGTTACGGGTACAGGCCGCGCTTGCTCTTTTCGCGCGCCACCTTCTGCACGCCCAGGCTCAGCGCCGCGAGCCGGTTGCCGATCTTCCGCGCCTTGGCCTCGTCGCGCACCCGCTTGAATGCCCCGAGCATCAGCTTCTTCAACTGAGCGTTGACTTCCTCCTCGTCCCACATGAACTGCGCGAGATCCTGCACCCACTCGAAGTACGACACCGTCACGCCGCCCGCGTTGCACAGGATGTCCGGGATGACGAAGACGTCCGTGTTCGCGAGGATCGCGTCGGCCTCCGGGTCGGTCGGGCCGTTCGCACCCTCGGCCAGCACGCGGCACTTCAACTTCCCCGCGTTCTCCGCGGTGATGACCCGCTCCATCGCGGCCGGGACGAGCACCGTACACGGCGTGGTGAGCAGTTCCGCGTCCGGGATCGCTTCGGCCTCCGGGAACCCGACGATCGTCTTCCGCTCGTTCTTGGACACGTACTCGTTGAGCCGCGCGACGTTGATGCCGCGGTCGTTGCGGATCGAGCCGTAGCGGTCGCCGATCGCGATCACCTTGGTGCCGAGCTTGACCAGTTCGTCGCACGTCACCGAGCCGACGTTACCGAACCCCTGGACCACCGCGGTCGCGCCCTCGGATTTGATATTTAGTTCGTCGAACGCCTCGGAAATGCAGTACACCACCCCGCGCCCCGTAGCCTCTTTGCGGCCCACGCACCCGCCCAACTCGACCGGTTTACCGGTCACGATCTCGGGACAGGCGTACCCCACCTTCATCGAGTACGTGTCGTAGATCCAGGCCATCGTCTGTTCGTCGGTGCCCATGTCGGGCGCCATCACGTCCACGCGCGGGCCGATGATGTTCTGAATCTCGTCCGTGAACCGGCGCGTGAGGCGCTCCTTCTCTCCGCCCTTCAGTTCGGCCGGGTCCACCGCGATGCCGCCCTTCGCACCGCCGTAGGGCAGGTTCATGATGCCGCACTTCCAGCTCATCCACATCGCGAGCGCGGCGACTTCACCGAGATCCACGTTCTTCGCGTACCGCAGCCCACCCTTACTCGGGCCGCTCGTGAGCGAGTGCTGCACGCGGTACCCCACGAACACTTCCGTGTGGCCGTCTTCCATGCGCACGGGCACGGCCACGATCTGGGACCGCTTCGGCACCATGAGCCGCTCGGCGACGCCCTTGTCGAGGTCGATCACCCGCGCGACGTTGCGCAATTGCTGGCACGCCATCAGGTACGTTGGCGAGCTGATGAACGGATTTGAGGCCGGATTGCCCGGGGGCATCGCAGACATGATCTGCACCTCGAACGGGGAGAGGAACCGTTACTTTGGCACTACGGGATTATACGCCGGGTTACTGGCCACTCGGCCGGCCCCATGTGATTCGGAAGCCCAGAGATACCTCGGATCGGAAGCGAGCTAACATTTGCTAACATTTCCTGACCGACGAACCGGCGTGAGTCTACTCAACGATTACAATCCACAGTAACTCTTTATTCCCCAAATTCTTACGTGCAAATACGGCCACCCCACGCCTCGTGTGATCGGCCGATTTCCGCTAACAAGCGTTAACACCCCCCGCTCTTTCTCCCTGTTTCTGCTCACTGAACGCACGCGATTGCATCCGCTCGAAGTTTGTTCGCGGCCGCCAGTACCCCGCGAACGCGCCACCTCGACAGATAATATACAAAATGACACGTAAAGTCCAGAACCGATGTGAATCTTTTGGTCCACAGGGCTTCCGCCCTGTGCCTTCTTGTTCTTCTTTGTGTCTACCTCTCCTGTATGTGGAAGTTTTGGATGAAGTAGCACCTCTTCCAATGATCGCCCGGGAAATACCACGGGGGCGGGGTACACCGGATGCGCACGGTCGTGCGCCCGGGGGGCAGTTCCGCGCGGAGCAATTGACTTTGCATATGGCGCGACCGATTCTGGCTGTCGTCCTCGTGCGGTTTCTCGACCTCGAACGCCCCGTTGGTGAGCCCCGGCAGCCCGGAGACCGAGAAGTGGTACTCGCCGACCACATCGACCCCGACCTGGAACGTGAGGTCGACGCTCCGGGTCCGGTCGGTCGGGTTAACGAGAACGAGGGTGGACGTGTAGCTCCCCCACAGTAGCAACTCGCCGTCATAAAACGGCTCGTCCAGCGAGAACCCTTTGAGCCACAACGGGACGATCAGTTCGCGCTCCACCCGGGCCTGGCGCTCGAACTCCTCAGCCCCGACCAAGCGCTGGTAGGCGTCCCGGTACGGCCGCAGATCGAGGAAAAACTGCTTGCCGTCGCTGTGGACCACTTCCGGGAGCCGGGCCGCGCTCTGTTTAACGAGGTCGGCGTAGATCGCGTGGACGCGCTCGCGCGGGTTCACCACGCTCACCGGCTCGGTTTTTCCGGGTTCGACGCGCCGCGGGAGGTACCCGCGCCCGTCGATGAACAGCCCGTCGAACCCCCGGACCACGACGCGCCGGAGGAACTCGTTCGGTTTCTCGAACGACACTTCGCGCTGCCAGCAGTCCGCCTCGCGCCGCTTGATCGCGCCGAAGCTCCACGTCGGCGTGTCGGTCATGAGGTACCCGCGTGCGTGCTCGTAGGCCTGCATCTTCTGCACGGGCGGGCTCTCGGGGAACGCGATGTAGGGCAGGCAGAACACGCGCGCGTTAGGGGACCGCTCCTCGATCTCCTGGAAGAACTGTCGGTCGGTCCGGAACCGCTCCGCGTGCTGGTTCGTGACCGTGATGACCTTCTGTTTGAACCAACTGTACGGGGTCTGGTCCAAGAAACCGATCAGGAACACCGCGGCGAGCGCGGGGTAGCGCGCCGGCAGCGTCGCGCTCTCGAGCACCCGGTGGCACCACGCCCCCGCGCGCCTCGACGTGAAGTACAGGGTCCCCGCGACAATCCCGCCCGAAACGACCACCGAAAGCGCCAGAGCAGCCGCCAGTACGGGCAACAACGAACCGAGTGACTCGTGGTCAATCACCCCGACCGCGCCCAACACGGCGACCACGATTGTGCCAATGAGCGGGGGCAGCGGGAGCGACCAAATGATGTACTTCCACCGAATAATGGACCAGCGCCCGGTGTGCGTGAGCAGGTACCGGTCCAACCACCAGAGCGCCGCGAACAGGCACAAGAATCCGATAAACACGCTGATGCGGTTGTACGCGCGGATCTGGGCCGACACCAGCAAGTTGAAGAGCGACCCGAACCCGCCGACCGTGGCCAAGAGCACCAGAAACAGCACCAGCCCCACGAGCGGGCCTTCGGGCCAGCGCCGCCGGTGCGGGAGCACCGCCATCACCAGGAGCGCCACCAGCCCGGACCCGCCGACCACGCCGAGCGCCCCGGCACTTTCGCTATCTACGGGGCGGCTCGGCGTGCTGTACAGCGTGCGGAGCTGCGAGAAGATGGTCAGGTTGTGATCGTTCGCCGGGAGCAGCAGGTGCGCGAGCTTCAGTCCGTAAGTCTCGGCCTCCTCGGGCCACCGGTCGGTGATCGGGTTCGCCCCGTACCGGGACTGGTACACAACCGTTGGGTAGTGGAACGCGACCCCGACCGCGACAACCGGCGCCACAACCCACGCGGCCGAAATCACCCCGCGCGAGGTGCGAGCCAACAGGCTCGCGTACACTCCGGAAAACGCATACGTCGCGCACGCGAAGAAGGCGTAGTACGCGCCCGCCGATGCCGTGAGCGCCCCGAGCGCGAGCGGCCACAGCGCGCTAAACGACGTGAACCGGCGCCGGCGCGTGCCGTCCGGTTGGAGCGGGTACAGAGGGAACTCGCCGCGGCAGAGCGCCAGTGCCGGCATCAGCGACAGCGGAACCACCCAGTACGCCGCGAGGAAGTAGTGATACTGGTAGCGCTCCTGGTGGTACGGCAGGAACGCATACAACAGCCCACCCACCGCCGCCGCGGGAAGCGAGAGCTTGAGCCAGCGCAGCACGAACATCCCCGTCAGTACCGTGAGCGGGTACGTGAGCAGGTTGTAAATGTTGTACGCGACGAGCAAATCGGGCGTGACACGGCTAAAGAGCCACAGGAGCCCGAAGTGCAGGTAGTCGATAATGGGGAAGTCGTACAGTTCCTGGACGCCCGGCGCGCCCATCCGGTCGTTGTGCCAGTGGGTGCCGTTCTCGACGATGTTCTTCGCCAGCGGCAGGTACAGGAGCGAGTCGAGATCGTAGTAAAACGGTGCGTGCAGATCCTGACTGTCGAGCCGCAACCCAGCGGTCACCAGGACGCTCGCCAGAATCATACTTCCCGCGTACCACACGAACCGCTCGCGGCGCGTCGGGACCGGTGCGAGGTCGGCTGGCGCGACCGGCTCGGGGCGCGTGGTTGGAACCGGAGCCACAGACGAGACTGCGGGCGACTCGGTCACTGAGTTCGTAGCGGAAACAGGAATTGGCGGTTCGGACATGCGGGGTCTCAAAACTGCACGAAGCCAAGAACCGTCACCCCGAATAGTTAGGGCAACAGGCACCCAATGTCACCCCTGATCCGGCCGACCGGTCCACAACTCGTACTCGGGTGCGGCTATTTGGGTCGGCGCGTCGCGTTGCGCTGGTTGGCCGAGGGCCGGTCCGTGGCCGCGCTCACGCGGAAAAACGCCGACGCGCTGCGGGGCGCTGGCATCGAACCCATCACGGGCGACATTCTCGCCCCAGAGAGCTTGCATACACTCCCACACGCGAACACCGTGCTGTACGCAGTTGGCATGGATCGCAGCGCGGGACGGTCCATGCGCGAGGTGTACGTGACGGGTCTGGCACACGTTCTAACTACGCTCCCACCGTACAGCCGGTTCATTTACGCATCTAGCACGAGTGTGTACGGCCAAACTAACAGTGATTGGGTAACGGAATCCGCGCCGACGCAGCCATCAGAGGATTCGGGCCAGATCGTACTCGAAGCCGAACAACTGCTTCGGTCTCAAAAGCCCGATGCGATCATCCTCCGGTTCGCGGGGTTGTACGGCCCGGACCGGCTCCTGCGCAAGCAACCGGTCCTGAAGGGCGAACCGCTCGTGGGCGATGCGGACAAGTGGCTGAACCTCGTTCACATCGCGGACGCGGCTTCTGCCGTGCTCTGGGCCGAAGCGCACGCCGTTCCCGGAGAAACGTACAACGTCGCCGACGGCACCCCGGTATCCCGACGCGACTTCTACACGCGCCTCGCCGAGTTGCTCCGCGCCCCGGAAGCGAAGTTCGACTCGCGGCCCGAACCCGGTGCCCCGAACCGACGCATCGACGCGACGAAGCTCCGCGCACTCGGGTGGATGCCTGCGTTCGCGAGTTACCGCGAAGGCTTGACCGCGGCGGTCGCGGAATCGACCATGTAACCTCCTCCAACAAAGGTGCCCCATGATGTTCCGCTTACTCGCCGTCTGCACCGCACTCGCGGTCGCGCCCCCCGCGTTCGCCGAAGACAAAGACAAACCGAAGCCGAATCCGCTCACAGCCAAAGAGATCGCGGACGGCTGGATTCTGCTGTTCGACGGCGAAACCACGTTCGGGTGGAAGATCGACGGGACGGCCGGGGTGAAGGACGGGGCACTCGTGCTTGGGGGGGCGAAGCTCACAACGGCCGTGAGTACGACCACATTTTCTTCCTACGAACTGCAAATGCAAACCAACGGCGCGGGCTCGGTCAACCTGCGTTCGAGCAAGGGCGGTTCTCACAGCGCGGGGCTGAGCAAAGGACCGTCGACGGTTCACATAACGGTTGTTGGGAGCGACGCTGGTGGCTCCTCACTGGAAAATCGCACGACGGTGGACCCGAACACCGGAACCCACACGAACATCACGGTAGCCATGAGCGGTCCGGCCGAACTCCGGCTCGAAGTTCCCGCCGGTGGGAGCCTTTCCGTTCAGTCGATCAAACTCCGGCCCGAGTGCCCGAAGTCGCTCTTCACCGGGAAGAACCTCGACGGCTGGAAGGTCAACGCGGCCGACCCGAAGCGGATGGCGTCGAAGTGGGACGTGACAAAGGGCGGCGAGTTGTCGCTCAAGAACGGCCCGGGCGACCTCGTGACGGAGAAAGAGTTCGACAACTTCGTGCTGCAACTGGAATGCAAGACACTCGGCAAGGCGCTCAACAGCGGGGTGTTCTTCCGCTGCATCCCCGGCCAATACCAGAACGGGTACGAGGCCCAGATCCACAACGGCTCCAAGGACGACGACCGCACCAAGCCCGCGGACTTCGGCACGGGCGCGGTCTACCGCCGGATCGCGGCGCGGAAAGTGGTGGCCAACGACAACGAGTGGTTCACGATGACGGTCGTGGCCAACGGCAAGCGCATCACGACGTGGGTGAACGGCTACCAGACCGTGGACTGGACCGACGACCGCAAAGAGAGCGACAACCCGCGCCAGGGCTACCGCGCCACGAAGGGGCCACTGTCCATCCAGGGCCACGACGCGACCACGGACATCCTGTTCCGCAACATCCGGATCGCGGAGTTGCCAGGGAAGTAGGCGAACCCCGACCGCAAGGTCGGTGGGTAACTGGGGCGCGGCCCGTCACCCACCGACCTTGCGGTCGGGGTTCACCGTACCGTGTCTCACGCCTTCTTCGTCGGGCCGTGCTTCGTTTCGGGCACGTCGCTCTTGGTCACGTCGAACCACGCATCCTCGAACACGATCCGTTCCTTCTTCGCCATCGCCATGTTCGCGGTCAGCGCGAGGATGGCATCGGCCATCGCGACCTCGCCGTGGCACCGCGGGATGATGTCCTTGTGGACGAACTCGCCCTTATCATTTTTCGTGTAGTCCACCTTCCCG
The DNA here is from genome assembly GCA_000531095.1 of Gemmata massiliana. Classification (GTDB taxonomy): domain Bacteria; phylum Planctomycetota; class Planctomycetia; order Gemmatales; family Gemmataceae; genus Gemmata; species Gemmata massiliana. Next base: position 15,176 of record HG799471.1, read on the forward strand.
CCCTTCTTCTGCCACATGCGCAGGCAGTAGGCGAAGTGCTCCATCTCGGTGCGGTACCCGCGCACGGCGCTGTCCCAGCCCACGCTCGCGCCCTTCGTGATCGCCGCGCCACCGCCGCCGCCCCAAGTGCTCGTCGCTTCCATTGCCGGCTTGCTGCCTCCGGCGCCGGTCACGGTCACTTTCGTCTCGCGCCCGCCACTGCTGCCTTTACCCGGTTCCGGTTCCTTGTACAGGAACACTTCTGCTTCCTTCGAGATAATCATGGTGCCGCGACTGCCCATGACGCACTCGCCGTAATCCTCGAAGCTGTTCGTGTTGAACGACGAGTACGTGACGATCACGATGTCGTTCTCGTTCGTGCCCCCCTTCTTGGCCTTCGGGTGGTCCTTACCGGGGAACTCGAAGGTCACGAACACACCGTCGTCGCTCTCGCGGTCGTTCTTCTTCGGCCCGTAGAAGAACTTCCCACCGATCCCGCTCACCGCGATCGGGTGAACGTGCCCCAAAATGATCGAGGACGCATCGAGTTGGTGGCTCCCGAGTTCGGCCATCAGCCCGCCGCCGGTCTTGTCGTAGAGGCGCCAGCGCACCAGTTCGGTGATGCTCTCGTACCCGAGGTCGCGCAGCTTCTGCGGCTCCTTCAGGAATGGCTCGGCGTCCTGCTTGGGGACCGGCTTGCACCACCCGTCGCGTAGAGCGGGCAGATCGAACGGCTTACCGTTGATGTCGTTACCCGTCGCGAACTTCTCGCGCTCGGCCGGGCTCGCGCTGAACGGCCACGAGTTGTTGCGCGGCCACTGCGCGCGGATGTGTTTGATGTCGCCCAGGATACCGGTCTGGAGCACCTCAATGGCGTGGGCGTAAAGCGTGCTGTAGTGCCGCTGGTGGCCGACGGAGAGGAGCAGGCCCTTCTCCTTGGCGTAGTTCGTCATCTCCTTGCACTTGCTGATGGTGCGGGCCATCAGCTTTTCGCACAGGACGTGCAGACCGGCGTCCATGCACTTCTTCGCGATCACGTCGTGCGTGTGCAGCGGGGTCGCGATGACGACCATTTCGAGGCCGAGTTTCTTCGCGTCCGCGAGCAGTTCCTCGACGGTATCGTAGCGCGCGATCTTCTTGGCCGCGTCCTTACCGTAGATGTTATTCAGCCCCTTGCGCGGGCTGGGCGTCTTCTCACCCTCGAAAATGCGATCCAGGTTCGACGGCCGGATGTCGCACACGGCGACGATCTGGTTGTACTCCTTGTTGTGGTCGCCCACGAGGACGCCGCCCTCGTCCCCGCACCCGATGAGGGCGGTCTTCACCGCGTTGTTACCCAGCCACGACTGGTAGCCGTAGTACACCGCGGCCGACACCGGCACGACTGCGCCGGCGGCCAGGCCCGCCTTAAGCAGATCCCGGCGGTCCGGGTTGGACGGGTCGGGGCCGACCGCTACCGAGTTCATCTTGCCGGCGCGGGCGAGGTCGCCGACCGTTTGCTCGAAGTTCGCTTTACCGGCAGCCTTCTGCTCGGGGGTCAGATCGAGAGCCATGATTCCACTCCGGGGAGGTAGCTGTATTGTCCGCTCGAAAGCGTGTATTTGGGAAGAAGAAAAGTCGCAGAGGCTCGTCAGAACTCGGGCGTCGTGTGCCGGCGCCGCATCGAGCGAACCGGCACACCAGGAACCGCTATCAGGCCGGGCAGCCGTTGCACTTGCAGAACGGGCGGAGCACAATCGCGTCCAGCCCGAGCCAGCGCCCCGTGGGGTAGCACGCGAGTGCGAGAAGCGCGAGCGCCTCGATCACGTTTTTGTTGATGAACAACGGGTTGCCCTCGGTGTTTGGCGGGGGCGGGTACCACGGGAACGCCGGGTGCGTCAGGTACGTCATCACCAGGAACCCCGCTGCGAGCACGCACGCGACGCGGGTGAGCAGCCCGCCCATGAGACACGCGCCGACCGCGACCAGAAACCACATCGTCACGCGGTCCATGCGCTGGCCGCGGCTCAACAATGTGGGGTCTTCCTCAATGGCCTTGCCGTCGTTCAGTTCTTTCTTGAGTTCGGCAATAAATGCGTTTGCGTCGCGCGCCAGATCCGCCTCGGCGGTGATGAACCCGTTCCGCAATTCGGCGACGCGCTTGGAGTCGGTACCGGTGCCGTTCCCCAACCCGAGCGATTGCCGCTCTTCCGCTTCTTTGGCTTCTTTCCGCACCGACTCCAGCAACTCGATCCGTTGCGGTCCGGTGAGTGGCACGTCCCCGTTAATCTGTTTCACTTGAGCCGGGCGCGTGTCAATACCACACACCCACCGCGCGTAAGTGGCTTTGGCCGTTTTGATAAGTATCTGACTTTCTTGACTATCGAGCCGCTCGGCCTTCTTTTGCGCCGCCACACGCGCCGCATCCGCTTTGGCCTTTGCCGCTTCTCTCGCCGAGTCGGTCTTTGCTACGGCCAGTTCTTCGGCCTCGGTTTCGTCTGCTTTCTTCCGATCTTTCTCTGGTTCGTCTTTGATCGCATCAATCAGCTTGGCCGCTTCCTCTGGACACTTCGCAACCTGCTCATCCAGTGACAGCTTGTCGAAGTCCGCGCGAGGAATCGGCCCCGGTACTTTCACCTTCGTCGCGATCTCCGCTTCGGGATCAAAAAACTGCTTGCGCATCTGCGCCCCGACCGGCCCGGGCGCGAATTTGAAGTACGGTTCGCTGCTGAAGGGGCGGGTATTCGTATTCGCATCGGTTACCCCGGTGTGAATCGAGTGGATCTTGTGCAACCCCTCGAACGTGAAGTGCCACCCGATCGCGATCCGCAGCGCGAGCAGGAAGAACACTCTCAGGGACCACTTGTTCGTGGCGGTCGCGACTACGAGCGCGATCAGCGTTCCGGCGAGGCCCGCGTACAGCACGCTGAGCGGAATCGGCAGGTGACTCATGAGTAATCAGTCCGCGTGATCCGGAGGAGAGTAGACGTCCGGGGCAAGGTTGAAGCTACGGAGGGTGATCCCCTCGCCCCCCTTCGTCGGAGACGGGGGAGCAGAATCATTAGCCAAACTTGACCCCTCCCGGTTCGGCGGAGGGGTCGGGGAAGAGTCTTCTGAAGCCACAACCGCACCCAGCGCGGGCCGCAATCGGGTGAGTGTTTCCGCGCCCGCCGCACCCAACACAAACGCGGCTGTGGACATCGCGTCGGCTTCCGCGGCGGTCGGGGCGATCACACTCGCGCTCGCGGTGCCGAAAGCCGGCCAGCCGGTGCGTGGGTCGAGCAAGTGGCCCAGTTTCTGACCTTTATACTCGAAGAACTGGAAGGTGGCCGCGGAAGTCCCCAACCCGGCACTGAAGAGCCGCACTGTGCCGAGCGATTCGCCGTCTTCGGAATCGGGTTTCGGGTTCTTCAGGCGGATCGGCCAGCCGCGGGAATCGCCCGGCGGTCCGCCGATCGCGCACACGCTGCTCCCGCCTCCGTGCAACAGCGCGGACCGCACGCCCCACTTGGTGCGCAGCAGGTCCGCGGCGCGATCGAGTGCGTATCCCTTCCCCACTGCGCCGAGATTCAATTCCAGTCCCGAGACTCGAAACTTCACTGCTCGCTGTTCGGCGTCCAACAGCACGTGCCGGGCGCCGGTCGCGCGCATCGCCTCGACCAAGTCTCGCGGAGCGGGCACATCCGGTTCGCGCCGAAAAAAGCCCCACGCTTTCGTCAGCGCCCCGGTCGCGATGTCGAACGCGCCACCGGTTTCCTTCGTCCAGATCGCGCAGCGGGAGAGCAAATCGAACAACTGCGGCTCGATCCCCACGAAGCCCGCCGACGCCGATGCGTTCACGCGCGACACTTCCGAGTGATCGCGGTACACGGTCATCTGGTCTTCGAGTTCGTCAATGAGATCGAGTGCGTCTTCCGCGGCAGCAACGGGATCGGTGTGCGAACCGACGGGAATGGCGACTTCAAACGTGGTCGCCATCGCGCGCCGCGACACGCGGACGAGCGAGAACTCGCCCGGCGCCTCCGGCTCATCGGCAAAGAGATAATCGAGCAGCATGAGAAAGGCAGAAGAGCGGCCGCGGATAAACGCAGAAAACGCGGATCAAACCAAGAGAAGAATTCAGGATAAACAAGATTTAATCCTGTCTATCCTGTTAATCCTGTCAAAAATCCTTCTCTCAAATCCTGTCGTTTATCGCGTGAATCGGCGACCGCTCTCGGTCTGGAAATCACACTTCGTTCATCTGGTCGTGGATCATCGGGTCGAGGTGCTTCGTGTTGCGCTCGACGGCGAGGACGATGGTGCGCTCCTCGACGCCGTCCGCACTCGCGGCCACGGCGGGGATGATCTGCCGACTGTCCGGCAAGTTGAACGTCATCCGGAACGTGCCGTCCGAGTTCAGCTTGATCGGATCGTTATTGAGTGTCAGGTGCGCGGCCGGATCGGTACGGCCGAACACGATCAACTTCGCGTCGATCTCGAAGAAGAACTTCTTCACGCTCCCCGGCGGAACGGCCCCGGTACCGAACGCGGTCTGCTTGGGCGGCCCGAGCGGGCGCCCGAGGCGCTCCTCGAACAATTCCCGGAGTTCCTGGTTCCCGCTCGACTCGAACCCGCTGGACATCGCGAGGATGCGCTCTGCCTTCCACTTCGCGTCGTCGTCGTCCCAGCCCGCGTCCATGCCCTCGACCGATTCGCCCGCACCGGCCTTCGGCGGGGTCACCACGTTCGAGCGCGCGAGCACGTAGAAATCGCCGCGTTTTGAGACGTAACCGATGTCCGCCCGGTACGCGCGGGGCGGCTGCGGCACGTCGATGTACCAGTTCTGCCCCGTCCCGTGGAGCATGATGTCGCGGATGGGCGTTTCGGAGGTACTGGTCGTGTCACCGCTGGTCACATCGAACAGCCGGATGATGAGCTTCGCACCGTGCCAGTCCTGGCGGAGTGCCGCTTCCGCGCGCTGCACGGAGTGACTGGACAGCTCCCAGTAAGCGTTCAACCAGTACGGGTTGGACACCGCGAGTAGAATCCGGTCCTTCGTGACCGGGTTGAACGGTTTGTTCGCGGTCGCGTCCTTCGCCGATTCACGCGGCGGAACCAGTGACTTCGTCACCGGCTTGGCAGCAGCGGCAGGTGTGGGCTTCGGTTGAACCAGTGGTTTAGTGACCTGAGCCACGGGCGCCTTGTGCGAACCGTTCGCAGCCGGCTTGCTCGCCACAGGTGCGGCCGGCTTCGCCTTTGCGCCGGGCTTGGCAGCGGTCGAATTCTTGGCAACGACTTTAGGTTTGGGCTTCGGCGTGGTAGCCTTTACCGGCTGGGCCGGACGTACCGGTGCGGCCTTTTCGGGCTGGGCCTTCTTCACTTTCGTGACTTTGGCCGCTACTTTTACGGTCGGCTTGGCCGCAATTTTAGCCGGCTTTGCCACGGGCTTCGCAGCAACGGGAGCTTTAGAAAGTGCTTTGAGGAGAGCGGGCTTATCCATGCCGTCCCAGCCGCGGACCCCGCGGCGTCGGGCCAGTTCAGCCAGTTCCTTCTTGGACCGGTCGGTCAGCGAGCCAGCAGTCTTCATCGGCGAGCCACTCCCCGCACAGCGTAGGCGGTTGTGGGACGGTCTGGTAACATCCGTGCCGAAACAGCCGCGGCTCCGGGTTCCGTCCCGGCGAGGTCGATCACCTCGGCGTAATAACAATTTCGCCGGGCGACGCTCGAGTCAGTACCCGAGCAACAATAATACGGAACCCAAATCCTAACGCGAAGAACAGTGAGCGAAGACGTCCCGCCCAAATGAGTCCATTCGCATGGCAGCGAACATTCGACTCGAACAGAGCAGAAAGTCTATTGTGGTAGGCACTCTGCGTTCGTCGGCCCGTTACGAACACAACTTATACTAAAACAAGCCGACGATCTTTTGTCTGGGCGGGGAGCATTCCTAACTCGTTGCTCATCATAGGAAAACGCGGGGCGGCGTGTCAATGTGATTTGGCGGCCGGAACTGGTTTACGGGACTGATTTTGCCCCACCTGCGGGGCGTTGAAAATGATACAACGCTCAAGAATTGCGCATTCGCTCCCTTAAACCCCACCTAAACCGCCCTCACTAAAGCGATCCAACTGACGACAAATCATCAAGGAAAGCCTTTAGTTTCCAGCCTCTCATGGCACTCAGCCGTGCTTGTGAAATATTTCACGAGATGCGGATTGACTTTGCCTCTGAGTTACTCACAATACGCCCTTGTTCACGAAAACACTCTGGGCGGAACCGCGACGTGGGGGCAGCCGCAAAGGTCGCTGTGCTGGTCGCCGGGGCGGTTGTTGCCGCGGGAATCGGGTTCGTTGTCACGGGCTGGATTGCTAGCCAGCCACCCGTCCTGACAGTTGTCGCTGCGACCGCTTTGTGCCTGTCATCTGCCATTGCGACGTTTTTGCTCGCGGATGCGGTTTTTCGGCACACGCCACAGTTCGGCCCGATTGCTGTCCTGATGGGCACCGGGGTCCGGATGGCAGTAGCGGTCGTCGGGGTTTTGCTGCTGAGCGAGGCACTTGCGAAATACGGCACACCGCGGGACGAGTTTGCCGGATGGGTCGCTTATCTGTACATCGCCACTCTCGCAATCGAATGCGGGTTACTGATGTACGGCAGCAAGACTCAAGTGATTCCGGAGAAGGCGCCGTGAACCGCGACCGCGGCACGAGCGATTACAGCGGACTGGCCCTGATCGGGACCGCGGTAACCGAACTCGTCGCTCCCATTCTGATCGGGGTCTGGACGGACAACCGATTCGGCTGGGCGCCGTGGGGATTGGTGATCGGTACGACGATCGGGTTCGTGGGCGGCATCGGGCACCTGTTGCTGATCGCCAGCCGCGCGGACAAAACGAACAAAACGAAGTCGGGCGAGAGCGACGGACCGAGTAAACCGCTCTCTTAGCACCACGCGAGAGACGGTACCGGACCGGGGAGAGGATCGATCATGGCGCAGGATCCGCTCGAACACGTACTCGACCACGCCTGGGTCGGGCCGATCACGAAGCACCAAATTTTGCTCGTGGTTGCGGCGATTGCTGTCGCTGTTCCGTACATCTTGCTCGCGCGTCGCGTGAAGGACGGCACCCCGCCCCGCGGACCGTTCTGGAACTTCCTCGAAATGCTCCTGCTGTTCATCCGCGACGAGGTCGCGCGGCCGAACATTCACGGCGGGCACGATCACGACGAGGCGCACGGCGTTCACGACGCCATTACTGAACAAACTCACGCGCATCACGGCGCGGTGGCCAAACCGCACGTCCACTTCGCGGACCGCTATGTACCGTTCTTGTGGACCCTGTTCCTGTTCATCCTCGGGTGCAACCTGCTCGGGATGGTGCCGTTCCTCGGCTCCCCGACGGCGGAACTGAGCGTCACACTCGTTCTCGCGCTCGCGGTGTTCTTCGTGATCCACGTATCCGCGATCATTAAGCTCGGCATCGGCAAATACGTGATGTCGTATGTCCCGCGGCTCAAGGGCGACAACCTCGTAATGACCCTGTTCCTTTCGGTGCTGATCGTTCCACTCATCACCGTCATCGAGGTGATGGGGGCGTTCATCCGGGCCGGGGTGCTCGCGATTCGTTTGTTCGCCAACATTTTCGCCGGGCACGTCGCGTTGGGCGTGATCCTGATGTTCGCCGTCGCCGATCCGGTGGCGGGTGGACTTTCTCCCGGGGGCACGGTCGCGGCTGTTGTTATGGCCACCGCCCTCAGCGTACTCGAACTGTTCGTCGCCTTCCTGCAGGCGTTCGTCTTCGTCCTGTTGACGTCGATTTTCTTGGGCATGCAACTGAACCCGGAACACTAACCTCGGTCGCGCCCGGCCGCGTGCCGGTGCCTTCCAACCCCGTGTAGAAAGGGACCGACTGCTATGAAACTCGCTTGCCGTATCGCCCTCGCGCTCGTCCTGCTCACCGTCAGCGCCCTGCCCGCCCTGGCCGCGGCTGATCCCGCCGCCCCCGCTGCGGCCCCGTCCGCGTCCGCGGCCAACTCCGGCGCGGGCCTCGGTGCCGGTATCGGTGCCGGGCTGGCAATCGTCGGTGCGGGTATCGGGATCGGGCTGGTCGGCTGGTCGGCCCTCGCCGCCATCGCCCGTCAACCGGAACAGAAGGGTGCGATCCAGGTTAACATGATCGTTCTGGCCGCGCTCGTTGAAGGTGCCGCCATCATCGCGCTGCTCGTGATCTGCTTCGCGCTCGTCGGCAAAGCCTGATCCGCCCCGGAACTGACCTAACCCTGAAGTGGGGAGATGGCACCATGACCACCTTCGTCCGGACGGCGGGCGCGATCGCCGCTGTCCTGCTGTTACCGGCCCTGGCGGTAGCGGCCGATGCCCCCAGCGGGCAGAAGAACATCCTCGAACCCAACCTCGTCAACTCGATCGTGACGGTGGTCGTGTTCGGCGCGCTGCTCGCGATCCTGTACACGTTCGCGTGGGGGCCGATCCTCAAGGGACTTCAGGCCCGCGAGGAGGCCCAGTTCCAGGCCATCGCCGACGCGAAGAAGGCGAAAGAAGAGGCCGCGGCTCTACGCACGCAGCTCGCCGCGGAAATGGCCAAGGCCGCTGACCAAGTACGAGCAATCATGGATGAGGCCCGGCGTGACGCCGAAGCCCTGAAGGTTGCCGAGCGTGAGGTTGGGGTCAAAGAGGCTCAGGCCGAGCGCGAGCGAGCGGCCCGGGATCTCGCGAGCGAGCGAGACGCTCTTCTCAAGGAAGTGAGCCAGCGGGCCGTGGACCTGGCCTCCATTATGGCGACCAAGGCCATCCGCCAGCAAGTGACGATCGAGAAGCAGAGCGAGCTGGTGAACGAATCGATCGCGGAACTCAACACGAGCGCGAGCCGGGCGTAAGCCACTGAGTTTGATGCTTCCCCGCTGTTCCCCGTGAGCAGCGGTAACGAGTAACGCCTTCGCCCCTGGACCGCACGCACATCGGTGCGGCGAGGGGCGGGTTCTTCGGTTCCCCCGGAACACACATGGCGAACGTCGAAACCAAGCACGAGACCGTTCTGGACGTGGGAACCACGCGGTCGCGGCTCGCGCGCATCTACGCCGAGGCGCTGCTCGCGGCCGCGGCCCAGAAATCCCCCCAAGCCATCGACGAGGTCGGTGCCGAAGTGTCCGACTTCGTCCGCTCGGTGGTGATCGAGAATCCCAGTGTCGGGACGTTCATCGCGAACCCCACCGTCGGCAAGAAGGCGAAGACCGCGGCGCTCGCGGCGGCCCTGGACGGCCGCGCCTCCGAGTTGCTCCGCGGGCTGGTCACCGTCCTCGCACACAACAACCGGCTCGACCTGCTCCGCGGGATCGCTGCCGCGTACCGCGGGTTGCTCAACGACCGCGCCGGCCGCGTGTTGGTGCGGGTCACCAGTGCCGCCCCGCTCTCGGGTACCCAGCAATCCGAACTCACGACGGGCCTTCAAAAGCTCCTGCGTCAAGAACCTGTTTTGGACGTGCGAGTGGACCCCGACCTGCTCGGCGGGCTGGTGATCCAGGTGGGCGACTCGGTCATCGACACCTCCGTCCGCACGCGGCTCCGGTCTCTCCGTACACTCTTGCTCGATAAGGGCGGCAGCAATGGCAACAACTAAAATCAGCGCCGGCGAGATCATCAGCGTTCTGACCCACGAGATCAGCAGCTTCGACCGCAAGGTCGAGACGCGCTCGGTCGGGCAGGTTCTCGAGGTCGGTGACGGGATCGCCCGGTGCTACGGGCTGTCCGAGGTCATGGCCGGCGAACTCGTGGACTTCCCGCAAGCCGGGATCAAGGGCCTCGCGTTCAACCTCGAAGAGAACTCGGTCTCCGTCATCATCCTCGGCGACTACCTGAAGGTCACCGAGGGGATGGAGGTCCGTACCACGGGCGAACTGCTGTCCGTGCCGGTCGGCGAGGGCATGATCGGCCGCGTGGTGGACACGCTCGGGAACCCGGTCGACGGCAAGGGGCCGATCGCGACCACGAAGCGCCGGCTCGTGGAAAGCCCGGCCCCCGGGATCGTCGACCGCCAGCCCGTGAAGCAGCCGCTCCAAACGGGTATCAAGGCCATCGACTCGATGACCCCCGTCGGCCGCGGCCAGCGAGAACTGATCATCGGCGACCGCAAGACGGGTAAGACCGCCATCGCGATCGACACGATCATCAACCAGAAGGAAGAGAACGTCATCTGCGTGTACGTCGCGTGCGGGCAGATGGAATCGAAGGTCGCGGGTGTAGTCGAGATCCTGCGGAAGACGGGCGCGATGGATTACACCATCGTCGTCGTCGCGTCCGCGTCCGACGCGGCCCCGCTCCAGTACCTCGCCCCCTACGCGGGCGCGGCGATGGCCGAATACTTCACCTACGAGCACGGCCGCGACACGCTGTGCGTGTACGACGACTTGTCGAAGCAAGCCGCCGCTTACCGTCAACTCTCGCTGCTCGTGCGCCGGCCCCCGGGCCGCGAGGCATACCCCGGTGACGTGTTCTACGCCCACTCCCGCCTGCTCGAGCGGTCCGCGAAGCTGGCCGAAAAGTGGGTCATCGTCGACAGCAACACCGACGCAACGAACGTCGCGGCTCATTGGGGTATCAACAAGGCCGGCAACCCGATCGAGAAGCGCGGCCCCGGTGACGAGGGCATGGTGTACGTCGGCCCGGGCGAAAAGGGCGGGTACGACCAGGCCAAGCACGACCTCAAGGCGTTCCCCGGCGCGAAGATCGTGAAGGTCGCGGGTAGCGGCGGGTCGTTGACCGCGCTGCCGATCATCGAGACGCTCGAAGGCGAAGTGTCGGCGTACATCCCGACGAACGTGATCTCGATCACCGACGGCCAGATCTACCTCCAGCCCGACCTCAAGAACGCGGGCGTGCTGCCCGCGGTGGACGTCGGTATCTCGGTGTCCCGCGTCGGTGGGAACGCCCAGATCGGTGCGATGAAGCACAAGACGGTCGCCGGCGGTCTGAAGCTGGCACTCGCCCAGTTCCGCGAACTCGAAGCGTTCGCGCAGCTCGGTACTGACCTCGACAAGGTCACGCAGGCCCAACTCGACCGCGGGTACCGCATGGTCGAGATCCTGAAGCAGGGCCAGTACAAGCCGCTGAACGTGATCGACCAGATCATGATCATCTACGCCGGTAATAGCGGCGGGCTGGACAAGGTCGACCGCAAGCAGGTGAAGGCCTGGGAAGAGCAGTTCCTCAAGTTCATGAAGGAACAGAAGCCGGAAACCCGCGCTCTGCTCGCCAAAGAAAAGAAGATGTCCGACGAGGTCATCAAGGCACTCGACACGGCCATCGCCGAATTCCAACCGCAGTTCAAGGCTTACTAGCGATATTTGGCGAACCCCGCCCGCAAGGGCGGTGGGTGTGGGTAAGTGACAACCCGCCGCCCTTGCGGGCGGGGTTCGCTCGGCTCTAACAAGAAGGGAGGATGGCACAATTCGTATGGATCGACTGGAACCTATCGAAACTGGCAATGCACCATCTCTCCCCGGACGAGGTGGAGTTCGCGTGGGAGCACCGGACCGACGCGGACGAGTGGGTTGAACCGGAACCGGGCGTCGAGAGCTACGGCCGCGCCCCGAACGGCCGGTGGGTGAAGATCATCTGGCGGTACAACGGGTTCGGCGACGGGGATCTGATCTTCGTCATCACCGCGTACCACATGCCGCACCCGCCCCCGCGGACCGGCACTAAACACTAAACACCAAACACCGCTCCAAAATGGCAAACCTTCGTGTCCTCGTGAAGCGCCGCAAGGCCGTGCGGAACATCCGCAAGATCACGAAGACGATGGAACTGATCGCGACGTCCCGGTTCCAGCGCGCCCTCAAGCGCGCACAGGAAGCCGAGTCGTACACGCGCAAGATCGCCGAACTCGCGGCCGACCTGAGCAAGAACGCGAGCGAAGTGAGCCACCCGCTCCTCGCCACGCGCCCGGTGAAGAAGACACTGGTGCTCGTCATCACCGCGAACCGTGGGCTGTGCGGCGGGTACAACGGCGGCGTCCTCCGCGAAGCGGTACAGGTCACGCGCCAACTCGCCGCGACCACCGCGCCCTTCGACCTCGAAGTGGCCGGCAAGCGCGGGATCGCGTTCTTCAAGTTCCAGGGCGTCCCGCGAACGCGAGAGTACACGAACTTCGAGGACAAGCCGACGTTCGCGGAAGTGGACGCGGTCGCGAGCCGGTACATCGACCTCTACATCTCCGGGCAGATCGACGAGGTGAAGGTCGCGTACACGAAGTTCATCACTGCGGCCCGGCAACAAGCGGTCGTGGAAACGCTGCTCCCGCTATCGTCGGTCGAGGTCGCGTCGAGCAAACCCTCCACGGCCACAGCGACGCCGGAAGCGGGTGGGGCCGACACGAAGACCGATTACGAGTTCATCCCGGACGCCGCCGAGATCCTCGAAGAACTGGTTCCGGCTGCTCTGAAGGTGCGGCTGTTCAAGATGTTCCTTGACGCGGCCGTGAGCGAGCAGATCGCCCGCCGCGTCGCGATGAAGGCCGCGACCGAGAACGCCGGCGACCTCATTAAGGACATCACGCGGGTTTACAACCGCACGCGCCAGGCGAACATCACGAAGGAGATCTCGGAACTGATCGCCGGGTCCGAGGCGTTAAAGTAAGAGCGAAGGTCGCCGTATGGTTCCGTTCCTGGGTTGAAATCCCGGGGAGTAAATGGCTGAGGGCCGCGAAATGCCCGAGCGCCGAAAGTTGACGTTTGCCACACTCGACGACGCGGTTCGCGACGCAGAAGATTTACTCGCGAAGGGGTACGACAAGGCGGGTAACTGGGATCTGGCGCAGGTGTGTTTTCACCTCGCCGAGTGGATGCGGTTCCCGCTCGAGGGCTTTCCACGGTTACCGCTCGTTTTGCGACCCGCGTTCTGGTTGGTGCGGGCAACGGCTGGCAAGAAAATTCGGAACAAAGTCCTCGCCAAAGGCTTCCCGGCAGGCGGGCAGACGCTGCCCCAGACTGTGTTCCAACCCGGTGGCGACGCGAACGCGGCCGTCGCGAAACTGAAGGACGTCGCCGAGAGATTTCAGGGGCACACGGGACCGATTCACCCGTCACCCCTGTTCGGTCCGCTTAACAAAGGTGACGCGCTCCAGCTTCAACTACTGCATTGTGCCCACCACCTGAGTTTCTTGATTCCGAAGTAGGTCGGGCTGTGCCCGACGCCACGCAACGAACGAGTGTCGGGCACAGCCCGACCTACAAAACTACAGAATACCACGCGAGTTCCTGGAGTAACCGATGGTTTCCACCGCAACGAAGTCCGGCAAGATCGTGCAGATCATCGGGTCCACGTTCGACGTGGAGTTCGAGGAAGGGCACCTGCCCGCGATCTACAACGCGCTGAAGATCAACACCAAGACCGCGGGCGGCACGGTCATCAACCTGACGGGTGAGGTCCAGCAGCACCTCGGCGGCAGCCGCGTGCGGTGCGTCGCCCTCGGCAGCACCGACGGTCTGGTCCGCGGGATCGACGTCGAGGACACCGGGGCGCCCGTGTCGGTGCCGGTCGGTCTCGAAACGCTCGGCCGCGTGTTCAACCTGCTCGGCGACCCGATCGACGGCGGCGGTGAGGTCAAGACCGAGGGCAAGCGCTCGATCCACCGCGAACCGCCGAAGTTCGACGAGCTGTCGCCGAAGTCCGAAGTGCTGGTTACCGGCATCAAGGTCATCGACCTGCTCACGCCGCTCGCGCGTGGTGGTAAGGCCGGCCTGTTCGGTGGGGCCGGTCTCGGCAAGACGGTTATTCTCACCGAGCTGATTAACCGTATCGCGAAGATCTATAAGGGCTACTCGGTGTTCGCGGGCGTGGGCGAGCGGACCCGCGAAGGGAACGACCTCTGGCTCGAAATGCAGGAAACGAAGACCAGCGCCGCGGCCGACGCGAAGAGCGTTCTCGAGAGCTGCGCGATGGTGTTCGGCCAGATGAACGAGCCGCCGGGCGCCCGTCTCCGCGTCGCGCTGTCGGCCCTGACGATGGCCGAATGGTTCCGCGACGTGACCGGGACTGAAACGCTGCTGTTCGTGGACAACATCTTCCGGTTCTCCCAAGCCGGGTCGGAAGTGTCCGCGCTCCTCGGCCGTATGCCGAGCGCCGTGGGTTACCAACCGACGCTCGCCACCGAGATGGGTGAGCTCCAGGAACGCATCACGACCACGAAGGACGGGGCCATCACCTCGGTGCAGGCCGTGTACGTGCCGGCCGACGACCCCACCGACCCGGCTCCCGCCAACACGTTCCAGCACTTGGATGCGTTCATCTATCTCGAACGGTCGATCTCCGAAAAGGGGATCTACCCCGCCATCGACCCGCTCGCGTCGAACAGCCGTCTGCTCGACCCGCAGTTCGTCGGCGAGCGCCACTTCGCGGTGGCCGACCGGGTGAAGCGCATCCTCCAGCGGTACCGCGAACTCCAGGACATCATCGCGATCCTCGGGGTCGAAGAACTGAGCGAAGAGGACAAGAAGGTCGTGGCCCGCGCCCGCCGCATCGAGCGGTTCCTCAGCCAGCCGTTCTTCGTGGCCGAACCGTTCACCGGGAAGCCGGGTAACTTCACGAAGCTCGAAGACACGATCCGCAGCTTCGAGGAACTGTGCGACGGCAAGTGGGACAACGTGCCGGAAGGCGCGTTCATGTACGTCGGCACGATCGAAGAGGTCGCTGCCGCCGCCGAGGAAGCCGCGAAGAAGGCCGGGAAGTAACTTCTGCCGCGACGAGTGACGGGGCACATTCCCCGTCACTCGCGACCGTTTCTTCACTCCTACGACCACACATGGCTGGCGCGCGTCAGCCGGAGCCGAACCAGATGTCGAACACCGCGAGCGGGCCTCTCCGCTTAATCGTCGTCACCCCGGAACGGGCCGTGCTCGATGAGGCCGCGGAGATGGTTATTCTGCCGATGATTGATGGCGAACTCGGGGTACAGCGGGGCCGTGCTCCGCTCATCGGCCGTCTGGGAGCCGGTGAACTGCGGCTCAACAGCGAATCGGGCGTCACGCGGTGGTTCATCGACGCCGGCTTCGTGCAGGTGCGGTCGAACGTGGTCACCGTGCTGACCGCGAAGGCCCGGCCAGCGTCTGAAGTCACGCCCGAAATGGTGATCGCCGCCGCGAACGAGGCTGCCGCGCTCCCCGCGACGAACGCCGTCGAGCGAGCGAACAAGGCGAAGGCCAACGATCGCGCGTCCGGTCTCAAGAGAGTCGCCGACAAGAACATCGGCGCGTAACGCAGCATTCGGCGTCTCCTTCGTGGCGCACGCATGCCAGACGCCTTCGCACTCCTTCGATTCCCTATCGCCCGGGTCGCGTTTACAGTCGGCCCGGTATTTGTAGTTCACCTCGCTCTCGTTGCCGTTCCATTCGTCGAGTTCACCGTCTGGTCAGTCGTGACGATGCTGGTGGTAAGCCGACTCATCGGCCTGGGTGTGACCGCCGGGTTCCACCGCTGCCTCACGCACCATTCGTTCAAAACGTCGCGCGGGCTTCAATTCGTACTCGCGGCCGTCGGTTGCGCGGCACTCCAAAAGGGGCCATTATGGTGGGCGGCCCAACACCGGCTGCACCACAAGCACTCGGACACGCCCGACGATCCGCACTCCCCGGTCGCAAAAAGCTTCTGGCACGCTCACTTCGGATGGCTCTTTACGCGCGACCCGGGAGTTTCAGACACACGTTCGATCCGCGATCTCACAAAGTACCCGGAGTTGGTCTGGCTCGATCGCCTGTGGGTACTTCCCGGCTTGCTCCTCGCGGCCGCCTGCTACGCCCTCCTGGGCTGGAACGGGTTGGTGTACGGCTACTGCTTAACAACGGTGCTGGTGCTACACGTCACGTTCGCGATCAACTCGGTGGCCCACCTGTTCGGCCGGCAGCGGTTCGGCACGGGGGATGGCAGCCGGAACAATGCCCCGCTAGGCATCCTGGCCTTGGGCGAGGGGTGGCACAACAACCACCACCGCGCGCCCCACTCGGCGCGACACGGGTTCGCGTGGTACGAGTTCGATGAAACCTACGTGTTCATCCGCGTGCTCGCACGGCTGGGGGTCGTGTGGGACGTGAAACTCCCGCCTCCAGAGATACTGAAGAGCGAAGCAATTTCCGCCCGCCAGTGCTCCCGACTTGGAACTTGACCGGAAGTGACGATCGGTAGTTACTCCCAGTAGTCTTGCCACCGCGTGCCAAAGGTGGCCTTCAGGCGCGTGAGGTACGCATACGTCTTCACCTTCACCATCCACACGTCCCCTCCCCCGCTACCGCCCTTACACACGACGCCCTCCGCAACGCCGTACTTCCCCTCGCGCACCGCTTCGAGGAACGCGCCGGTGAGTTTCCCGGTGTAAACGACACGCGGCGACGGGAGGTGCCCGAAGTCGGCCACGAACTGCGTTGGTGAAACGAAGCCGTAACCCTCGGCCCACACGTCGAAGAGGAGCGTCTGTTTCTGGTCAC
Source organism: Gemmata massiliana (assembly GCA_000531095.1). Classification (GTDB taxonomy): domain Bacteria; phylum Planctomycetota; class Planctomycetia; order Gemmatales; family Gemmataceae; genus Gemmata; species Gemmata massiliana. Next base: position 31,606 of record HG799471.1, read on the forward strand.
CCGGCTTATGTGCGCCGGCAAACGAGTTCGGTCCCAAGAACTCGGTGAACACCTTGATCGAAGTGAACGGCGAGTAGTTGGCGTGTTCGCGCAGGATCGCGTCCAACGGCTCCGCGGTCGTGGCGAGAAATACGGGTGCGGCCTCTTCTAAGCCGGGGTGCGCGGCGTTGAACTCCGCGGTACCGGCCTCGGTTAGATTGAACTCGTCGCGCCGCGAACCAAATGCGTGCCAGCTGAAGTCGCGCTCCCAGCACCAGTGCAAGTTGGTGCCATCGAGTTTATCGAACGCGACGCACCGGCCGATCGGCGCGGCGTCGCTCCCGGGCATCTTCGGGTAGTGGAGCATAATCCGAAAGGACGCGCAAGTCTGAGTATGGGTTCAGAGTGTTTCACCGCAGAGGGCGCAGAGAGCGCGGAGAAAGGCCGAATGAGAAATGATCTTTCCTGCCTTTGCTTTGCTCCGCGCTCTCTGCGCCCTCTGCGGTGAAACACTCTTGCTAGAGAGCAGCCGCGAGTGCCCACACGGGGAAGTACTCGCGGTAGAGGTCGTAGTCGAGCATCGCCGTGCCGAAGAACACGCCGTTCACGGCTTCGCGTGGATGCCTACCCGCTCCTGATCGGTGCGCGGCAAGCCACTCGACCCCGCGGCAAACAGCAGTGTGCTTAGCCCCGACCACTTCGCACAGCGCGAGCACAGCCCAACTCGTCATCGTCGCCTGCGATTCGGGGTGTTCAACACACTCCTGACGCAAGCAACTGGTGTAGTGTTCGCCCCACCCGCCATCCGGCTTTTGATGACGAATCAACCAGTCCGCGGCCCGTTGAAGCGCGGGGTTACTCCCATAGCCGGCCGCACGCAGTCCGCGAACTGCGTGGAACGTGCCGTAGGTAAAGTACACGCCCCAGGCGCCGGGGAACGCACCGCCCGAGTGCTGGCGACCGAGCAGGAATCGCGCGCCGCGCCGGATCGCGCGGTCGATTCGGTTTGTGGCGTGGTGCGGGACCGCCACACGGAAGCGCGAGAGGGCGACTAAACACGATCCGGTGCATTCGATGTACGACTGGTCCGTCATGCACCGCGTGAACATTTCCGACGGGTTCAGCCGTTCGAGCCAGCGCGGGCTGCGTGCGCGCTCGTAAGACCCGAACCCGCCGTCGGGGTTCTGGCGCGAGAGGATAAAGTCCGCCGCGAGCGCGAGTCGCGTGTCTGAAATACGTTCGCGCGAGTCGAGTTCCAATTCCGGCGCCGCGTGCATCCCTAGAACCGCAGACAGTGCTTCCGCGGTGCAATCGCTCACCGGCCACGAGTGCGCCGAATCGCCCAAACACCACCCGCCGAGTGCGCGATCGGGGAACATCGGGTCGCGCCCCGCGACGGGCTTCATAACTTGCTGTTCGGCCAAGAAGCGGTACGCGCGCAAGAGCGCGTCACGGTTGGCACGCACCGCACCGGGATCGGCGAGCAGCGATTCAACGGCGAACCCGGTGTCCCACACGCGAGTGCGCCCACCGGAGTAGCGGAGGCCGCGGGCTGCATCGTCCCAGCGGTAGGCCTCGAACCCCTCGACGCACTTCGCAATCAGCGCCCGGTCCGCTCCGCGTGCGTGCAGCGCGAGCACGTTTAGCACGCCGTTCACTGGCGAGAGTGTGAGGCGATCGGAAACGTCGAGGTCGAGTTGGATCAGATGCGCGCACCGTTGCAGCGCGCTCTCACGCAGCCGCCGGATCGGGAACCGGTCGTACCACCCCATGACCCGCTCCGCAGCGCGAATGAGCAAGTTCGGCGGCTCGAAGGCGTCGCTCGGTGCGAGGTGATACCGGTGCTCGCGGAACGACGCGGGCGGCCCGGCCGATCCGTAGAGTTCGTGCCGGAGTTCGTCACCGAGGGAACCGAGCGCGAACCGCGCGTGGCTCCCCTGAAGGAGCGACATCGCGAGGTAGACATACCGCGTATGGCAGTAGAAACGAATGGGGTGAACGGGGAATGCGCGTGGCAGAAGTGCGAGTTCCGGCACGAGCGGCCGAAGCCCGTCGCGCCCGTAGAGCCCGAGCAGCGTGAGCCAGAACTTCCCCCACGTCGGTGCGGACAGAATACCGCCCGGCTGAGCGTGCAGCCAGTTCCGGGCGCGAACGGCGAGCGGGTGGTCGGCACTCACACCGAGACAGCGCATCGCGACGTAGACCAAGCTCGTCACGAACACCGAACCGGAGTGTTCGAGGTGCAGACCGAAGGCCCCGTCGGAAGTTTGTGTGCGCTCGAAGTGGGTAAGTATCTTGGCCGTATCTTCGGCCGAAAACGGGAGGCCCACAACGTGCCGCGTGATCGCCACCTGCGCGGTGACGACGGGGCACCAAATCATCTCCCCTTCCCAGTACCCATCGAGAGTCTGTAGGGCGCGGAGGTGCTCGGCGGCGCGTTCGGTAGCGGTCGAAAGTTCGTGCGGTACGGCGTTCACGGTATCAGTTCGTGAGGGCTTCGCGGGCGAACCAGCCGGCCCAATCCGCGAACCCCGCTACGGCGCCGAACGTGTACGCCAGCGGTCGGCGCCCGACCTCGGTGACGACCCGGCGCGACGCAGCAACCAGGAGGCGCGCGAACGTGACGCTGAGCGCGGCCCGGCGTGTTTCCCGAACAGCGAGCAGGCGCATGGTGTCGTGTCGGGCCGCCGCGGACGAGCGCCAGGTGTGGTAAACGGCTTCACGCAGCTCCGTGCTCCCCGCGTCCGCCCCCACGAATAAATCGTAAAGGCCCATCGAGAGCAACTCGGGCACGCGGCCCCGCGCGCGCCGAACGGAAGCGTATTCTTCAACCGAGCGCGATTTCGCGAGAGTGACCGCATCAAGGAACCCGACCGACATCCCGACCGCACAAAGCGGGTGGCAGTGACCGACCGCGTCGCCCACCAGTGCCATCCCGTTCCGCCCGTACTGTTTCCGGCGCATCCACTGGTTCGCCGCGACCGCCGGGGGACCGCTTGCGAGCGCCCGTGCGCACGCTTCATGAACAGTTCGCGGAAGCGCATTCTGGTAAGCGGCGAGCAATTCGGCCGGGTTCCGCACCCACGCGACGCGGTCCGCGGGCACGTCGAAGCAGACGCGCGCCTGGTGCTCATCGACCCGGAACGCGAGCACCGGACCGGGACCACCGAGGAACACGTTGCCGAATTCGGTGAACGGCAATGCGGCCGCGTCGATCAGCACGCCGAGCATGTACGAGACGGGCTGGCTCCCGCCCGAGTGCCCGAGCGTTTGCCGCACCACGGATTGCCTGCCATCCGCACCCACGACCAACCCCGCCGCGACCTCGATAGTTCTCCTGCGATCCGGCGTCGCGACCGTAACCCGCCCCCGGGCGACATCGGTGACCCGGCACCCCGCAAGCACGGTCACGTTGTGTTCACACGTGAGCCGCTTCTGAATCGCTTCGACGATGAGGTGGTGCTGACACCCGACCGCGCGCTCGCCGCCGACATACGGTAACACGATGGGATCGCCGTCTTTGGGGAAGATTGCGAACCCGCGACCCGAGGCGTGCGGGATCGCATCGCGTGCGAAGTCAACGCCCAGGTCCGCGAGAATGCCCGCCCCGGTTGGATGAAGCCACTCGCCACCGAGCCGATGGGTTTGCGGGCGCGCATCGACCAAACACACGCGAGCGCCAGCCCGAGAAAACGCGAGTGCGGTTGCGGTCCCGACCGGCCCGCCGCCGACAATGGCCACGTCCGCGTCCAGGAGCGCGGGGAAGACCGGTTGTTCGTCCGAACCGGAATGAGGCATGAGACCAGCCGTGGCCGCGGTACGGGCTGAGTGAATCGTCCGAATGACACAGGTCTGTTATCGCACGGAACCGCGCCCGCGACCATCCCAACCTCGTTTCCGCTCCCTTCAACCAGAGGGGAACGTGTAGCTCCCCGACGCAGCGCGGATTGTAACTTGGGGGGCGCATCTTGAAATGTTTACACTACCCACAGTTGAACGTGGGAAAGGCTAATGTGTGAGAGGGATTCGTGTTACGCCCGGTCGGATCGCTTTCGGGACCGGCGGCACGGTCGTTGCGAACGAGTACGAGTTGCGCCAACACAAATGCACTCGATGCGCCACCGCCCCAGAACCGTCACAGAGCAAGAAACGAACGATGCCAACGACCACCAGCACACCTCTCCGCGACCGGTTCACTCGTCTCGCCTCACGGTGGAGAGACGAGTCGGTTCACATGTCGAATACCGCGCAAATGGCGATGCTCCGCTCCTACCAGCAGATCATCGGGATGGGTGAACCGGCCGTGCCGCTTCTATTGGAAGAACTCCAGCGGGAACCGGACCACTGGTTCTGGGCACTGGAGGCAATCACCCAGGAAAGCCCCGTCCCGCCAGAAGCCAAAGGGAAGCTGAACGAAACGGCCCGCGCCTGGATCGAATGGGGCTGCCAAAAGGGATACATCTCCTGATGGACCCACCCCGACTTCCCTCAATTGACCGCGACTAACCACCGGGACACGAGTCCCGCGGACCGACGCTACAACTGCGTCGCGTGGGCGGCAGAAGATACCGAGCACTGGTGGGAACCCGGAGTTTTCTGGAGCCCCCAGGATTGGCCGGTCGACGATTCCGGCATCGGAGCGCTGGAACGTGCGTTCCTTTCGCTCGGGTATGAGGATTGTGGAACGAACTGGAGCCTCGAACCCGGCTACCTCAAAGTCGCGCTCTACTCCTCCGGCGGGTTCACGTACACGCACGCGGCTCGGCAGCTCTCATCGGACAAGTGGACGAGCAAATTGGGAAAGAGTGTGGAGATCGAGCACGATACCCCCGATGTCGTCGCTGGAGGCTTGTACGGAGAAGTGGTGCAGATCATGAGAAAGGCGATCCCGCCGAGCGAGTAATCGCACGTTCCGCCCTTCCCTACTTCAGCGCCCACTCGAAGAACGCATACAGCAGTTCGTTCGATTCCGCATTCGGCGAATGCTCCTTGCGGTTGGTCATCGCGACACGGTTCTCGGCACCCAGCAACTTGTTCACCGCGACACTGTGGTTCAGCGCCTTCCAGCGCTCGGGTGGGTCTTCGGCGCCGCCGGACACAAGGAACGGCCGTGGTGCCAGTAGCGCGTGCAGGTCGGTGAGGTCGCGCTTGTCTTCCACCAATTTCTTGTACGATCCCGTGTGGGGGTTCTTCTCGTTCGGGATACCCGGTTTGCGCTGTTCCTTCAGGGAAAGGTCGAAACCCAAATACCACGGTTCCCAATAATTCACGTTGCTCCGCGCTTCGTCAAACACGATGCCCGGATCGGACCACGCGCCGCACGCGAACTTGTCGTGCAGAGCCGCCGCGAACATCGCCCACTTGCCGCCGTAAGAGTGCCCCAGCACACCGATGCGTTTCGGATCTACGTTCGGCATGTTCACGAGCGCGTTGTAACAGTTCGCGGCCTCGTAAGCGTGAAACGACAGCGGCTGAATCCGACACTTGTCTTTAGTGGGGTAATACGTGTTCGGGTCGCCGCCGAGCGACAGTGTGACGAACCCGCGCTTGGCGAGCTGAATGGCAAAATCCCGGAACTCTGTCTTCCCCCTTCCGATGGCGGTGTTGGCCTCGTAAAAGACGACCACCACAGCGGGAAACGGCCCCTTCCCCGCCGGCACGAGAAGGTACGCATCTTCGACCACGCGGCCGGGAGCGGTTTCGATCGCGAGCTTGTACTGCGTGACGCCGTCACGGTCCTCCTTCGCGCCGAGTTCAACCTTCGGCTTCTCAATCAGCGCGGGCCATTCGCCCATTTGTGCGTGCCAGTATTTGCGGATCTCCTCCCGGCGCTTCTTCCAGTCGGTCGCGGTCTTTACATCGATACCGTCATCGAACTTCAGCGGCGAACGATAGCTGCCGAAATCGTTGGCCAGTTCCTTCGGTGGCTTGAAATAGGGAGCGAGTTTCGCTGGCGGCTCGTAGGCCAGTACAGGTGCGCAAACGAGGGGCGCAAGCGCCACGAGGAGCCAGCGCGAAGTTCGCATGCCACAGTTCCTCACGAAGCACGGCTGTGTAAATGTGTGCCTTTGGATTTGATGGTAGCGACCAGAAGTCCGTGTCGCATGTCAAAACGCTACACACATCAAGGCAACATAGCAGCCCGAATCGCGTCCATACCACGATTCGCACCCGGTAGAGAAGTTGGGTCGCATCTCGGTGCGGCCTGTGGGATAATCCGGCACCTCGCGGAGACCCCTCCCAATGCGCACAGCATTCACTTTCAGCCTCCTGGTCACGTTTCTCGGCACAACGTTCGCGCCCGCCGCAGACCCGCTCCCCTACAAGGTCGGCACGGCGAAAGTCGATATCACCCCGACCCACGCGATTCGTCTCAACGGGTTCGGTTTCCGCCGCACGGAATCGGAAGGCACGTACCACAAGATCCACGCGCGGGCGCTCGCCATTAACGACGGCAAAGCGCCCGTCGTGCTCATGACCGTGGACGTTCTCGGCATTCCGGCCGACGTCTTCGACGAGGTCGCGAAGCGCCTGGCGAAGAAAGTAGGCCTCAAACCGGAACGGCTCGCGATTACCGCGACGCACACGCACACCGGCCCGATGATTACGGGCGCCAACCCCACTCTCTTCGGCGTCCCCATTCCGAAGGAGCACCAAGCGAACATCGATAAATACACACCGGTGTTCCTCGACAAGTTGGAAGAAGCGGCCCTCACCGCACTCAAGGACATGAAACCCGCGAAGCTGGAGTGGGGTGTTGGGAAAGTCGGGTTCGCGATGAACCGCCGCACGAAGAACGGCCCGACCGACCACGACCTACCGGTTCTGATCGCGCGCGACGAAAAGGGTAAGGCCCGCGCAACGTACCTCGACTACGCCTGTCACTGCGTCACGCTCTCACACAACAAGATCGGTGGCGACTGGGCCGGGTTCGCGGCCGCGGCGATCGAGGATAACTTTGATGGCGCCGTGGCGCTCGTCGCCATCGGTGGCGGCGCGGACCAGAACCCGTCGTCGGGGGTGACGGGGGCAAAAGAAGACGTCGCGAACGCCCAGGGGCGCGAGATCGCGGCCGAGGTCCGGCGCCTGTCACAAAACTTCCTGGCCCCGGTAACGGGCACGGTCACTGCGAAAGTCACCGTGATCGAACTGCCGCTCGCGACTCTCCCGACACAAAAGGAGTGGCAAGAAAAGGCCAAGCGAATGGACGCGATCGGGCACCACGCCCGCGTCGCGCTCGCGAAGCTCGATCGAGGAGAGAAACTCCCCACAAAAATCACGTATCCGGTCCAAACGTGGGCGTTCGGCGAAGCACTCGCGATGGTTCACCTGCCCGGCGAGTTAGTGGTCGATTACCCACTCCGGTTGAAGAAGGAACTCGACGGCCAGCGCGTGTGGGTGACCGGTTACGCGAACAACGCTCCGTGCTACATCCCCAGCGAGCGCGTGCTGAAGGAGGGCGGGTACGAGGGCGGCGGTGCGATGATCTACTACGATCTGCCGGCCGCGTTCGCGCCAGGGTTGGAGGACAAGATCATCGGCGCGGTAAAGGAACAAATTGGGAAAACGTTCGCGGCGAAATTCGATCCGAAGAAAACCGGCGACACTAAACCGCTCTCGCCCCAACAGTCGCGTTCCCTCATCAAAACGAAGCCCGGGCTTAAGGTCGAACTCGTGGCCGCGGAGCCACTCATCGCGGACCCGGTGGCGATCGCGTTCGGGCCGGACGGCAAGCTGTGGGCCGCGGAAATGGCCGACTACCCGAGCGGTAAGAGTCCGCTCGAACCGGGCGGGCGCATCGTGTTCCTCGAAGACACGAACGGCGACGGGATCTTCGACAAGAGCACGGTGTTCCTCGACAACCTCCCGCTCCCCACGGGCGTGCTCCCCTGGCGCAAGGGCGTGCTCGTCTGCGCCGCCCCCGACATCCTGTTCGCGGAAGACACGGACGGCGACGGCGAGGCCGACAAAGTCACGAAGCTCTACAGCGGATTCGGCACCGAGAACCAACAGGGGCGCGTGAACAGCCTCCAGTACGGGCTCGATGGCTGGGTGTACGGCTCGTGCGGTCTCTTTGGGGGCAACATCACCTGCGGGCTGACGAAAAAAGTAGTTGCGCTCGGCGACCGTGACTTCCGCATCCGCCCGGACACGGGGGAACTCGAACACGCGACCGGGCGCACGCAGCAAGGGCGCGTTCGGGACGACCGCGGGAACTGGTTCGGCTGCGACAACAGCACACTAATCCGGCACTACGTTCTCGACGACCACTACTTGCGCCGGAATTCGTTCGTGAGCTACCCGAACGTAATGGTGAACGTCGCCCCCACGAACAAACTGTTCTCGCTGAAATCGGACGCCCAGCGGTTTGCACTGTCCGGCCCGCCGAACACGATCACTGCAGCGTGCGGCCTCGGCATTTACCGCGACACCCTCTTGGGCCAGGAGTATTACGGCAACTCGTTCACGTGCGAGCCGGTCAACCTCCTCGTCACGCGCCGCGTCCTGAAGCCGAGTGGTTCCACATTCATTGGTGAGCGCGCCAAAGACGAAAGCGATAGCGAGTTCCTCGCCTCGACGGACGGCTGGTTCCGACCGGTCCACATCACGACCGGTCCGGACGGTTGCTTGTTCGTTGCGGACATGTACCGCTACCTGATCGAGCACCCGCGCTGGATACCGCCCGCGGACCTCGCCAAGATCGACATTCGCGCCGGCGCAGGTTTGGGCCGCATTTACCGCATCGCGCCAGAAAAATCGTCGCCACGTCCCTGGGTACAGCTCGACAAACTCGACACCGCGGGGCTGGTCGCAGCCCTCGACAGCCCGAACGGGTGGCAGCGCGACACGGCAATGATGTTGCTCATCTGGAAGGACGACGCAAAGGCGAAAGAACCGTTGGAGAAGATGGTTCTCGAATCGAAGAACAGCCTCGCTCGAATGCAGGCGCTCTGCACGATCGACACGTTGGGAGGTCTGAAACAGGAATTACTGGTAACCGCACTCGGAGATTCAGACCCAGTCGTTCAGCAGCACAGCATACGCCTCGGGAAGAACCTCTATGCGAACAAAGACCGCCTTCGAGCGCGGCTCGCGGAAGTGATCCTCACCGCGGACGCGAGCACGCAGCTTCAAGTCGCTCTCTCCGTGGACGACCCGCACATTCTCGAGCTCCTTTTGCAACGTGCTTCCTCTGATACGTTCCTGCGCGCGGCCGTGGTGAGCAACCTGAATAAAGACAACCTCGCGGCCTTCGCGCGAATGAAAGTGCTCTCGTCCCCCCAGTTTACGCGCGACCTCTTTGCCACGGCCGCGGGCCTCGACAGCGGATCAGCGCTCCCGCAGTTGCTCGAAATTGCCGCGAAGCCTAAAGGAGGCATTCACGAATCTTGGCAACTCGCGGCGGTCACCGGCGCACTCGATTCCCTGGAACGACAGGGGAAAACCTGGGACAAACTCGATCCGGAACTTCAGAAATTCATAGACCCGGTGATCGCGTTCGCGCGAAAGGTCATTGAGAAAGACGACGCGACCGAAGCCGACCTGCTCACCGCACTGCCACTCCTCGGCCGTGATCCGGCCACACGCACCGATGATCTGAAGCGCCTGGCCGAGTTGCTCGCCGCGACGCGCCCCGCCGCGGTGCAGTCGGCTGTCGTTACTGCACTCACGCGCAAGTCGGACGCCTCCGCGCCCGCGACGCTTATTGGTGCATGGAAGAGCGCGACACCCGCCCTGCGTACACGCATACTCGATGCCCTCCTCAGTCGCCCCGCGTGGCACCCGGAACTGCTCAGCGCCATCGAAAAAGGAACTGTGCTCGCCGGGCAAATCGACGCGAGCCGCCGCCAACAACTCGCCGACTCACCGGACGCCGCGATCCGCTCGCGCGCGGAGAAGTTGTTCTCGGGCGGAACCAACGCCGACCGGCAGAAGATCATCGACGATTATAAATCGGCCCTCGCGCTGAAGGGCGACCGGACACGCGGAAAGGCCGTGTTCGCGAAATCGTGTTCCGCGTGCCACGTGCTCGAAGGTGTCGGGAGCGCGGTCGGCCCGGACCTCGCCGCGCTCGCGAACAAGTCACCGCTGTACCTGCTTTCCGAGATCCTCGATCCCAATCGGAACCTCGATTCGCGTTACTCCGAATACAAGGCCGTGACGAAGGACGAGCGCACGGTGAGCGGCATCCTCGCGGTCGAAACGGGCACGAGCGTGACGCTCCGCGGTCAGCAGGCCAAAGAAGAAGTGATCCTCCGGTCCGAAATTCAGGAGCTTCGCGGCACCTCGAAATCACTCATGCCCGAGGGGTTGGAAAAGGACGTCGCGAAGCAGGATATGGCGGACCTGATCGCGTACCTGACCGCGAACGAGCCGCCGCACAAAGCGTTCGCGGGCAACGCCCCGGCCGAAATTACGGTCTCCGACAATTCCCTGACACTCCCGGCGACGAAGTGCTTCGTTTACGGCGACGCGATCGTCTTCGAGCCGGACTTCCAGAACATTGGATACTGGAACCGTGATGCCGACTTCGTCGCGTGGAAGGTGAAAGTCGACAAGGCGCGCGAGTTCGACGTGTACCTCGATTACGCCTGCGCGAACGACTCCGCCGGCAACCTCTTCGCGGTCGACGGCACGGAACCGGCTCTGCGCGGGAAGATTGCAGCCACTGGCGGCTGGGACCATTACGCCCTTGTGAAACTCGGCACGATCAAACTCCCCGCTGGCGTCGGGCGCATCACCTTCCGCGCCGACGCGACCGTAAAGAACGCGCTGCTCGACCTACGCACGCTTTACCTCGTCCCTCCCGGAGCGAAGCCGAAGGTCGCCGAGACGAGTGACGAACCACTGTCACCGGCAGAAATCGCGGCGCTCATCCTCGACGACGCGACACCACGCGACCGGCGCGAAACGCTGGTGAAACAAGCGATTCCGCTCGCACCGGACGTGATCCGGTCAATGGTCGCGAACCTCCCTGCGAACGACGCGAAGGAGGAGTATCGCCGAATCCCGTGGGTGTGGCGCGTGGCCATCGGTGCGGGCCGCATCAACGACGCAAAGGTACTCACGGGCCTTCTCGACGTCTCGTTCCCCAAAAAGGGTGAAGCTTTGCGCGACTGGCAAGCCGTCGTTCTCGGCGGCGGAGTAATTAACGGGCTGAGCCTCGAAGGAAAATGGCCTGCCGCACGGCTCGCAGAATTAATCCGCTCCGATGCGGAACTGGCGAACCGCTGGGCCGAGTGCCTGAAACTGTCGCACGCGATGGCCGACGACGAAAAAGTCCCCACCGGTTCGCGATACGATGCGCTCCGCGTCGTCGCCCTCGACGAGTGGAAGGCGGCCGAACCGCGGTTGCGCAAGTACCTCGCGAAATCCGCCCATGCGGAGCTTCAGCAAGGTGCGGTGAGCGGACTTGTGGACGTTGACCGCACCGAGGCCACCGCGCTTCTGATCCACGCGCTACCCGATCTGACGGCCGGGAACCGCAAACTGGCGATCACCGGCCTGCTTCGGACGCCCGCTCGCGCCGCGGCCCTTCTCGACGCGATCGAAAAAGGAACCGCGAAACCGGAGTGGGTCGAGAAAGAGCACCGCGCCGGTCTTCTTGAACACCCGGACCAGGCCGTTCGTACCCGCGCCGCAAAGCTCGTCGGCGACGGACGATAACGTTACTGCTTGTACTCCGCGCCGACCCCGCGGAGCACTTCGTAAATCTGCGCCGCGTAGCCTTCCGTCGAATGACGCTGGCGCGCGGTGTGCCAGCCCGCATCGCCGTGTTCCCGGGCCAGTTCCGGCGCCTCGACGTAGCGGGCCATGCACTCGGCCAGCGCGTCCGCGTCACCGCGATACAAGAGACCGGTGCGGTTCGGGTCGATGAGTTCGCTGGTGCCCCCGCTGTCGTAGCCGATCACCGGGCGGCACGCGGACATCGCCTCCGCGGTCACGCGGCCCATCGCTTCGTTCCGCGAGCACATCAGCGCACAATCGGCGGCCAGGAACGCCCGCTCCGGATCGGGCACGAACCCCCAGAACTCGATCCGGTTCGCGGCGACCAGATCGCTCGCGAGCGCACGGCAATGATCGAAGTAGCCCTGGTCGCCCGTCCCGCCCGCGCCGCCTACAAGCAACAATCGCGTATCGGGGAAACGACTCGCAATCTGGCTGAACGCCCGGATCGCGATCGCCTGCCCCTTGCTCTCACGGAACCGGCCCACGAGCACGAACGTGAACGGCTGGTGTCGGGTTCGTGCGCCCTCGGCCACTCGCCGGCGCGCGTCGAATACCGCTTCTTCGGCCACGCCGTTGTAGATCACGTGCGAGTTCTTCAGGCGAGTCTTGCGCAGTGTGGCTCGTTGTAACGCCTTGGACACGAAGATCGTGGCGTCCGCGGTCCGCAACCCGAGCCGGAACATGCGTGACCCGAAGTCGGGCCACAGGTCGTAATCCCGGTTACCGAACTCGCGGATGTGCCAGACGTGCGGCAGCCCGAGTTCCGTTGCGGCCATCGCCCCGATCGCGAATACGGACGAGTTGGAGTAAATCAGGTCCGTGTTCCAGCGGCTCATCTGAGCGGTGATCGGGCGCAGGTTCTTTGCGTTGCGGTAGATTCGCGTCGCGGCGTCCTGCGGTGTGCGGTTGGTGGAAACCCACCACTCGAACGGGAGCACCGCGGTCGGCACGCTGAGCTGAGCGAGCGTGTCCAGTAGGTCACCTCGATCGGGACAGATCACGTGCGCCCGAACCCCGTACTTGCTGAGCCCCTGAATGAGGTTCACCAGCGACCAATTGGCGCCGTACAGCTCCGTGTAATGCGTGATGAATGTGATGCGCGGCCCGGGGGCGGGTGCGAAGCCCGCGCCGCCCAGGTCCGGGGTCGATGGTACGTTAATCATCATATCGGTCGTCCGGATTGTAACGCCTCGAGGCGGTCCGCGCGAGTCACTACGACAATGCAGCTATGTCCCGCACGGTTCAACCGTTGCGGCGCGACCCGATCGCGAACGAAACGCCCTCTCATCAACAATACGAACATGGGTTCGATGTGAGACCTGTGGTTCCGCGATCAGGGCCGAGGTACTTCGCGTTCCCGCCCGATTCGTCCACACGAGATCGTCAACCCGGTACAACCTACGCTCCATCTCGGAGGTTAACATTTGCTAACACATTGGCCCCGCCTGCCGGAAAAGCACGAAAACCATTGGCGAAATGCAATTCGTTACAGAGAACGGCTAACATTCACGCCTCCGGGCACCCCTTTTTGTTACACGAATCGAACCGCTACCAGCACACTACGCCCGATCCAGGCATTCTACGCCCATCAAGCCAGGTCAATCAATACCACTAGTGAAAATATTACCACATAAACTATGACTGCATGCCCACCCTTCTCTTTTACCGCCTATTCCTTCCCCAACACCAGATCCACGAGCCAGCACCCGCGCACATGCGGCGCGTTGGTATCGCGACAGTGGTCCAGCACATTGGCGTCGTCACAGCCCGCGTCCTGGAGCGCGTCGGCGAGGATTGGCATCGCGCTGAAGTCACGCGACTCGTACATCTGCCCCGCCAGCGCGACGGCCATAGAGGTGCGCCACGCGGGAGAGAACGACACAGTGCGGAAGGGGTTTCCGAAGATGTCGCGTGCCAGACGGCTGAGCGTCCATTCGGAGATCGGTCCGAGCATAACTCTCACGTAGCCCAGAACACCCTCTGCGGCCCAAGCAGCGTCGTCCTCGGTTGTGAGTTCCGCTGCCCGAATTGTGTTTCGCATGACACTTTCATTGACCGACAGTACCCCTTCGATGTCTACTCTCGCCCGTTCTCGCGCTGCGCGCAACGCAGTCCCATCGACTTTGCGATCCGCGTACTCCTCACTGAGACCGAAGACGGAGTCCGCTTGAGGATACGATTGATAGTGACTGACCAACCTCCCACACGCGACAGCAAACAGTCGCAACTGGCGCGCACTCGCCCGATCCTGAGCAAACTCCAGCATCGTTCTTGAGGCTTCGCACACCAGCCATTCTGCTTCGGTCATCTCGTTCCCTTCCCGATCTCAGCATGACCGATTCCGTGCGGACCGTAAGCACAGGGCGCACGGCGTTTCCGCCTTGTGCTACGCCAGTCGGCCCCTACCGAGCCAAAAGCAAATACCCCCAATGTCTTTCACTCCGCGGAGCGGCCGGAGTTCGTTGCTCAGGGCTTCCACCCTGGGCACTGTGTTCCGGCGCCCTCATAGACTGAACCGGTTCGGGTTCACCAGCGGACTTTGCAAGGCCGTGCGGGTGCCCGACTAACATGGCACACATCTTTCGACAGGGGGTCGATGTTTCCGAGACCACCTGGACCTCACCCAATAGCTCGGGACATTCCGATTTCTTCTTGAAGCTCACCTGAAGCGCGGGTACGCTCTCACACATCCGCCGGTATCGCCCACCCACCAAAACCTCCCTCCACGGCCTCTCCCATGCTCCGGGTTCTTGGCCACTCATCGGCCGCGTGCGACGGTATTAGCCGACGCGACCTCCTGCGAGCCGGTTCGCTTGCCGCATTCCTGCCCGGAGTGATAAGTCCCTCCGTCGCTGCGGCGAGAAGAACAAACGAGGCACCTGCCGCCACGAAGAAAACGCCGCACGCGAAGGCGGTCATCCTGCTCGACCTCTTCGGCGGCCCGAGCCACATCGACACGTTCGACATGAAGCCGGACGCGCCGCCGGAGATCCGCGGGGAGTTTAAGTCGATCCCCACCGTGTTGCCGGGTGTGCGGGTCTGCGAACACCTGCCGCTCCTCGCGCGCCGGCTCGATCAAATGGCGGTCGTGCGATCCGTGTCGCACAAGTACAACTCGCACAACCCTTACGGCGTGATGACCGGCTTCGACGGCGGTCACGACCAAACCGACTACTTCGCGCGCCCCACGAACCACCCCAGCGTGCCGAGCGTGTGCCAGTTCTTCGGCGTCGGGCGCGGACACGACCTGCCCGGCTACGTCATGCTTCCCGCAGCGCCCGGCTACACGCAGGGGCTGCGCCGGGCCGGACCGTATGGCGGCTACCTCGGCCCCCGGTTCGATCCCGTATCCAGCACCGCCGACGCGCACGCGAGCGAATCGATCACCGAGAGCAAGGACTTCTACAGCCACACCATTACCCCACTCGGCGAACCGCGATTGCCCAAGATCGACGGCGGGATGACGCTCGACGCACTGAACACGCGCCGGTCGCTCGTGCAGCAACTCGACGCGAAAGCCGCACAACTCGACGCCCACCACGCGACCCGGCGCGACGCCGCGTTCGACCTGCTGCTTTCGCCCAAAGCGAAGACCGCGTTCGACCTGTCGCACGAGCCGCACAAGCTCCGCGACCGTTACGGCAACGACCTTTTCGGCCAGAGCGTGCTGCTCGCGCGGCGGTTGGTCGAAGCGGGTGTCACGTTCGTCACCATTCACACCGAAGCGCGGCCCAACGGTCACTGGGACACGCACGAAAACAACTTCAACATGCTGAAGGGGGTGCTCCTTCCGTTCCTCGATCGTGCCCTCTCCGCGCTGATCGACGACCTCCGGGAACGCGGGCTGCTCGACAGCACGCTCGTCGTGGTAACCGGTGACATGGGCCGCACGCCCCGGGTTAACGGCAAGGCGGGCCGCGACCACTGGCCGCAGTGCGGGTTCTGCCTGTTCGCGGGCGGCGGAACGAAGCCCGGTGTGGTTCACGGCACCACGGACAAGATCGCCGCGTTCCCGGCCGACCACCCGGTTTCGGCCGGCGACCTCGTTTCGACCGTGTACGAACTGGTCGGCGTCGACCCCGAAAGCATGGTGCCCGACCACACCAACCGCCCCCAACACATCTCCCACGGCGGGAAACCGATCCGTGGAATATTGAGGTGAACCCCGCCCGCAAGGGCGGCGGGTGGCACTACTTGTGAGAGGTACCCGCCGCCCTTGCGGGCGGGGTTCACCCGATCCAAGTCGACCAGGAGGTACCCATGCTGCGTTTCGGTGACTCGGCTCGACTCGGTCGGCGGGACTTTCTCCGCGTCGGGTCACTCGCGCTCGGCGGGCTCTCGCTGGCGCAATGCGTTCCCACCGCACGGGCCGGCACGAAGCTCTCCGAGGCCGGTAAGCCGGTCACGGACAAGTCGGTCGTGTTCCTCTTCCTCCACGGCGGACCGAGTCAGTTCGAGACGTTCGACCCGAAGATGAGTGCGCCGGTCGAGATCCGCAGCGCGACCGGGGAGATCAAAACCGCGATTCCGGGTGTCACGTTCGGGGGCACGTTCCCGAAACTCGCCCAGAGAGCCAACCGATTGTGCGTCGTGCGGTCGTTCGTACCCGGTGACGCGAACCACGACATCAAGACCATCGTCGGCAAGGACTCGTTCGGCGCGAACCTCGGCAGCGCCTTCGCGAGTGCCGCGGGTAGCAACAACCCCGCGACCGGAATGCCGCTCAACTGCGTGCTGTTCCCGCGTGCGGTCGATCCCGCAGCGGGAATAGAACAGAGCGGGTTCGGCAAGTTTAACGCGCACGGACCGTTCCCCGCGAGCACGGCCCCGTTCCAACCGGACGGCAACGGCGCACTCAAGAACGACATGAAGCTCAACCTGCCGATGGACCGGCTCGACGACCGTCGCGCGCTGCTTACCGGCTTCGACCAAGTCAAAAAGGGGCTCGAAGTCGACGCGCTGGACGCGGCCCGGCAGAAGGCGTTCAGCATCCTCCTCGGCGGCGTCGGGGAAGCGTTCGACATCGGCAAAGAAGACGTCAAAACGCTGGAAAAATACGACACCGCGCGCCTGTTCGACGTGACGAAGATCGACAAGAAGTGGAACAACCACCAGCACTACACCGACAACGCCAAATCGCTCGGCAAGCTCATGCTGCTCGCGCGCCGACTGGTCGAGCGCGGGGCGGGGTTCGTCACGGTCACCACGAACTTCGTGTGGGACATGCACGCGGACCAGAACAACGCCCACATGACCGAGGGCATGGGCTACATGGCCCCGTCGCTCGACCACGCGGTGAGCACGTTTCTCGACGACCTCCGCGCACGCGGACTGGAAGACAAGGTGCTGCTCGTGGTGTGCGGGGAAATGGGGCGCTCGCCGCGCCTCAACGCGAAGGGCGGGCGCGACCACTGGGGCAACCTGGGGCCGCTGCTGCTCGCCGGCGGTGGGTTGCCGGAGGGCGCGGTGATCGGCAAGTCGTCCGCGAACGGCGGCGACCCGAACTCGGAACCGGTCGGCGTCCAGAACCTGATCGGTACTGTCATGCACACGCTGTTCGATGTGGGCAAACTCCGGGTCACACGCGGCGTCAGCCGGGAATTACTCGCGATGGCGGACTACACGCCAATTCGCGGGTTAAACGGCTAGAAGATCGTCACCACATACGCACGAAATTCGCACAGACGGATGCGATATCAAATCCGCGCCGCGTATCATTCGTGGTGGACGGCGCGATGCTAACATTGGCTAACATTCCCGGATTGTGGCGTTCAAAACTGCGATTTCCCTGCGAATTTTGCCCGGCGCGGCTAACATCCACAACCACCGCCCACCCTTTCCGACTCAATTCACTCCAAAAAGGCCAGACTACTACGGCATTATACAAGTGAACAAAAGATCATTTCAAGGGCGGCGGTTCGTATTTTTCACCTTACCGAGCCACTCGATGGGAATCGGCAACGCGAGCAACTCTCGACGCGACAGCGGCCGGCGCGCGGTCGCGTACACGTTCGCGCCGTAGAACCGCACGGCTTCCGCATCGGGATTGGTGTAGCACCAAATCTGGCGATTGCGGATCACGTCTCGAACGTACTGCGGAGAGGTGGGGCCGGGGATCGGTGCAACGGTCACGAGTTCCCACTGCCCGTTGAGGAACAGACACATCTGCGTCTTGTTCAGCACCACGCGACGCGGTGGTTCCGGCTCGCGACGCTTGCGCGGAACGTACCGGCTCGCACGGAGCAGGCCCGATTTCGGACAGACGTACCACTGGTGGTAGCGGTCGCTCGTGCGCAGGGATTGGCCGTAATTGCGGTAGTGTGGTTGACCGCGACACGGCTCGCCGTCGATCAGGATCACGTCCGTAACGACGTACTGGAAGAGGTGCGTAAGGATGTGATTTTGAACGACATTTCCGCGATCAACGAACTGGCAGATCTCCGAATAGATCTTGTTCCACGGGCGCCCGACGTTCGTTTCGAGGAACCGGCGGAGCGGGCCGAGGTGCTCGTTGAAAGATTTCCTCCCGTGTCCGTAACTGCTTTTGATGCCTTCGCGTTGAGGTGGGTCGTCGCCCGCGTCTTCGTAATGTTTTAGCTGCTTGCGGTAGCCCTTGCCGGGCCAACTCTCCGCGCGCCGGCGGCCGAGGCGCGGACGCTCGACCAGCACTTTTCCCATGTCCGCCCGCATGACGACTCCTGTTAAAGTCACAGGAGCGGACACCCTTCGTCAACACGCGGTTCGCAAGAATTCACGCACGTTCCACACTATGCCCGGTAGAAATGCGCGTTACAAAGCACGGAACTCGGCTCCGGAACCGCAGCGTAAGTGACAGCGCCGTATCGCTATCGGGGGCGATCGCGAACACCGTCGGCCCCCACGAACTCTGCCCCACCCCTCGCACGCCGGTCGCGCGCACGTCTTCGATCAGCGCCGCAATATCGGGTGAAGCGTACTCCCCGCCCTGGGCCGCACTGAACGGCGCGCCGGCTTTCCGGTTGAACTCGTGAACCGCTTCGCCGAAGGCGTCGATGTCCTCACGCTGCGCGGCGGGCCAAAGTACAGTTTCGGCCAATCGTCTCAGTGCCTCCGGATCACCCGGAACCGCGGTCGCAAACGCCTGGCGCTCGCTAGCCCCGTGCCAGTGCCCGGCAACGGCCGGTGTGAACAGCACCACGCGCCATTCGCTCGGTAGCGGGAGCTGGCCGAACAGCGGGGAGACGCCCTCTCTCGGCAGTTTGCCCCGATCGATGAGCAACCCGCCCTGATCGAAGCCGTGAACACCGATCGCGGACCGTTCCCCGCGCCCGATCCGCGCCGCGAGGTCCGTCGAGAGCCGCTCTTCGCCCTCTCCGGTCGCGACGGCCAGCGCCTTCGCAACCGCCAAACCGAGCTGCGTCCCCACGCCCAGCCCCGTATGTTCCGCCGGACAACGTTCCACTAGCACTTGAAACGGCCGCCGGCGTTCTTCGGGCAGTGCGAGCATGGATCGCATCGCGAAGACCTGCGCCCGGCTCGCGAGCGGCCCCTCGAACTGCCACGAATCTGCGGGCCGAACGGTCACGACCACGCCGGGCTGTTCGATCATCAGGCCCGCGCCGCCGAAGGCCCGGGAACCGACTTCGGATTCACCCGCGACTGGCACCCGAAACAACCCGAAGTGCAACCGGCTCGGCGCGACCACGCGAATCATCGACCCGCCTCCACTTCGCGCAACTTCGCTTCGAGCAGGTCCATTGCGGCGTGTTCGTCCGGTCCGCCCGTTTTGCCCACAATTACCCGGAGCTTCGCGAACTCGGCCGCGACTTCCGTGAGGGGGAGAAAGTGTAGTCGCGTCGCAAGAATCGCGGCCTCAACGACCGCGTGCTTCGCGCGGTTGAAGCCGAAGAAGTCGCGCGTGCGCCCCGCGTGAACCACTTCGGCTTCCAGAGTCACGCGCTCGCTGGACGCATCGACTGATTTCACCACGAACTCGAAATGCCGGCACGAATCGGTCAGCACGAACCCGCGCACGCGATCGGCCGGGCGTGTTGGCGGGATAGCGCCCACGGCCCCGATCGCGGCCCGTGCCAAAAGTAGCGAGTCGTCGGTCACGTGGAGCACGCCCTCGCGGTGGCGGAGCAAGTTCTGGTACGTATTGGACGTTGGAAACGGGCGGAGTGTGAACCGCGCGAAGTCCGGGCCCACGCGCGGCCCCATCGGTGCGAGGTGCGGCGCGCCGGTCGCATCGAGTGTGGTTACAAGACCTTCGAGAATCATCACGGGTTCCAAGTTCCAGGTTCCAAGTTCCAAGTTCCAAGTTAACACCGTCACAGCTCTGTGAGATCTTCAACCTGGAACCTGGAACTTGGAACTCACAAACTTCGCAGTAATCCGGCGGCTTTGTGCAGGGTTTCTTCGTACTCGCGTGCGGGGTCGCTGTCGGCCACGATTCCCCCGCCCACGGGGAACTGCACCCACCCGCGACCCGCGGTGAACGTCCGGATCAGGATATTCGTGTCCATCGCGCCGTCGAACCCGATCCAGCCGAGGCTGCCGCAGTACGGTCCGCGTGCGGTCGGCTCCAGTTCCGCGATGATCTCCATCGCCCGCACTTTCGGCGCGCCCGTCACGCTCCCGCCGGGGAACGTCGCTCGGAGCAAATCGAGCGGACCAAGCCCGGCGCGAAGCTTCCCGCGAACTTCCGAAACGAGGTGATGCACGAAACGGAACGTTTCCACTTCGCACACGCGCGGCACCTTCACCGACCCGAACTCGCAAACCCGGCCGATGTCGTTGCGGAGCAGGTCCACGATCATCACGTTTTCGGCCCGGTCCTTCGGGCTGGTGGAGAGGTCGCGGATCAGGGCCGCGTCGTCTTCGGGCGTCTTTCCGCGCGGGCGCGTGCCCTTGATCGGTCGCGTTTCGACTGCGCCGTCGGGGTGGACACGCAAGAAGCGTTCCGGCGACGCGCTGAGAATCTGGAACTCGCCAAGGTCGAAGTACCCCGCAAACGGGGCCGGGTTCAAAGCACGAAGCCGGCTGTAGAGTTCGAGCGGGTGTTCGCGGAGCGGTGCGAGTAGTCGCTGCGAGAGATTCACCTGGAAGCAGTCGCCCGCGTGGACGTATTCCACCGCGCGCCGGACCGCGGCCTCGTAGCCGGCGCGGTCGAAGTTGCTCGTAACGCCGGGGAAACCGGGGAGCGGGTGTTGGGGGGCGAGTGCGGATTCAGGGAGATCCGAAAGGTACTCTCGATCACACAATCGCATTTCGTAGGGGCGAGACAACCAAGCCAACACGTCGCGTAAGCGGCTACCGGCGCGTTCGACCTGTTTCGGCCACTCAATCCCTATCTCGCCGGTTGACACGATCCAAGCACGACGTTGGTGGTGGTCGAATGAAAACACCCAGTCGTAACGGCCTAGTGCGAGTTCCTGCACCTCGAATTCATCGAACTTCGTAGCGTGGATTCGCTCGAAGTGACGTCCCAAACCGTAACCGAACAGTCCGGCGTATCCCCCTTGAAACGGTGGTAGCCCCGAAATGGCAGCAATATGACGCGGCACGGTCTCCATCTGGCGCCGACTGGCGAAATCACTGGCGATGCCGTAGGGATCGGCACTCACATACGAGTACCGCCCACGGTCGGCGTGCTTTTCGGCGGAATCGAGGAACAACAGGTGCGGGAGGTGCGCCAGTTTGCGTGCGACGGCCCACGGGTCCGGGGGCGGAACGAGTTCGACCGCGAGCGGACCGCCCGGCGGTGTCGGCACGGGCACCGCGTCGAACTGGAGTGGGGGGCCGGAATCCATGCAGTGAAGTATACAGCGCGCGTCCGGTGGCACACCGCGAGTCCGCACCGGCTGTGATCGGTTGTTGTGTGCTGAGGCACGGTGAACCCCGTACGCAAGTTAGGCGGTCATTCCACCCGCCGCCCTTGCGGGCGGGGTTCACCAATACCCGTTTGCGCAGTGCAACCCACCGCTCTTGTGGGCGGGACTCGCCAGCAACCGCGCAACCTATCACCGGCCAGCTCACACCGACCGTTCGCCAAGCCCCTCAGAGAATGCGCTTCTTGGCTGGCTCGGCGACCCAACTCGCTTATACTGATCGGCGCCCACCACACCTCCCGGCGGGTGCGTTTCATGAATGACGATGCGCTCCGCGGGTTCACCGGTTCCGTCCGGTTGTTCCCGCTCCCGAACCTCGTGCTGTTCCCGCACGTCGTGCAGGGTTTGCACATTTTCGAGCCGCGGTACCGGCAAATGACTGCTGACGCGCTCGCGGGCGACAAACTTATCACAATGGCCCTGCTCTGCGCCGACCAGGACGAACCCGCTCCGCGCCCGCCGATTGAACCGGTTGTGTGCATCGGGCAGATTGTGTGGTCGGAAAAGCTCATCGACGGGAAGTACAACCTACGGCTCCGCGGGATCAGTCGCGCACGCATCCTTGCGGAACTGGATCACGACGTGCCCTACCGCACGGCCCGCGTGGAACTGATCCCCGACACCGCGCCGGACGACCTCGCCTTACTGACGCGCTTGCGGCGCGAACTCGCAAAGGCAGTCCTGCCGCGATTCGAGAATGATTCGCCTTCCAAGCGCCAACTCGAAGAACTCTTCGACGGCGACATGCCGCTCGGCCACGTATGCGACGTGCTCGCGTTCGCGCTGCCGTTGCCAGTCGAACTGAAACAATCGCTCCTGGCGGAACCGCACGCGGACCGGCGCGCGACGACCATTGCCGACGCCCTCCGCGTCTCCGCGGCCCGCGCCGACCGCCCGTTCCCCCCGCCGTTTAGTGCGAATTAGCCGCGGTATTTTGTGTCGGGCTGGGCGCGTTCGTATAAATCACCCCACGGTCAGTTGCTGAAGAGCCGAAACCACGACTCTCCCAGGAGAACTCGCAATGGCACGCACCGTCACGTTCAAGGGCAACGCGGTCGAACTGGCAGGTAACGAACTGAAGGCCGGCGACACCGCCCCGGCTTACACTGGCCTGCAAGGGCTTTCGGCCGTCACGCTCGCGGACACCCCGGCCAAGGCCCGGTTGTTCAGCGTTGTACCGTCGCTCGACACCGGTGTTTGCAGCATGCAGACCAAGAAGTTCGACGAGGGCATCAAGGCACTCGGCGACACGGTCGCGTGCTACACGGTGAGCCTCGACCTCCCGTTCGCGCAGAACCGGTTCTGCACGAGCGAGGGCATCGCGACGATGAAGACCGTTTCGGACGTTCACGACCACTCGTTCGGCAAGAACTGGGGCGTCCTTATTGAAAAGGGGCTGCCTCTGAAGCTCCTCACACGCGCCGTCTTCGTTGTCGACGGCGCCGGAAAGGTGACCTACGCCGAATACGTTCCCGAAGTGACCAACCACCCGAACTACGACGCCGCGCTCGCCGCGCTCAAGGCCGCCGCGAAGTAACACGCTGACGAGAATACAAACGACCGGGGCGGGAAGATGTCTTCCCGCCCCGGTCGTTTCGTTCGCACATATCCTTTTTACAATTCAATTTTCTGCTCGCCCATCTTGCCCAGTTCCACCGGAAGATGGCGAACTATGGCCGAATGTGCAGACTCTACCGCTTGTAGCGACTACTGCCGGCTGTCCGGGTTGTGCCGCGACCTAAAACAGTTTGTTCGGCGTTTGGCACGAATTACTCTGATGTAGACGCACGCCCGCGCCCGGGGCGCAGAGAAATGCACCATTGGAGATCGCACCATGAACCTGACCCGATGTGCGGGGCTCGCACTGGCACTCGGCACCGCCCTCGCCGCGCCGAGCCGCGCCACGGCCGCCTGGGACAACGTGTTTCAAGTGTGCTGTAACGACTGTAACAAGCCGCGGGCCAGCTACTACGCCGCGCCCGAAGCCTGCCCCCAACCGTGCCCGCAGCCCGAGATGCGGGTGAGCTACGTGCAGCGCAGCTACTACCAACCGGTCACCGAGTACGTCCGCAAGAGTTACTATGAGCCGGTGACGAAGAAGGTGACGAGCTACTACTACGAGCCGGTCACCGAGTACAAGTACAGCACCTACTATGACCCGTGCACCGGGTGCCCGCAGAAGGTCTGCACCCCGACGACCGCCTACAAACTCCGCAGCCAGTGCAACTCGGTGACGAGCTACGTGGAGCGGTGCGCGATGGTCCCGGTCACGACCCTGAAGCAGGTCAACTACCAGCAGCCGGTCGTGAGCTACTACTACCCGCCGGCCCCGACCGGCACGAGCTTCTACCCGCTCCCACCGATGGGCGCCCCGAGCGGCCCGACCGTCGAACAGTTCCGCGAAAGCACCCCCGGCGTGATGCCCGGCGGTGGGTCGGACAGCACGATTCCGCCGACGAACGTGCCGTCCACGCCGAACAACATGTCGAACCCGCGCCCGAGCACCGCGAAGGTGCGCCCGGAGCGCACGGTGAGCCGCAGCAGCGTCGTGTCGGTGCGCGGCGAAGTGGTCCTCAACGACCAGATCACCCCGCGGGCCGGAGCGAAGGTCGTGTTCATGAACGCGGAGAAGCCGGACCAGAAGCAGTACGTGACCGCGAACGCCTTCGGCGAGTTCGACCTGCGCCTGCCGGCCGGGGACTGGTACCTGTACGTCGGCGAGGGCACCCAAGCGACGTACCACAAGAAGATCAGCGTCGGCGACCGCGACACCGTGGACTACAAGGTCGTGAGCCGCTAACCGATTGACAGCGAACCCCGCCCGCAAGGGCGGTGGGTGGGGCACATAAACCCGACCCACCGCCCTTGTGGGCGGGGTTCACCTCACCGATTAACCGAACGCCGCGCTCAAGCGCAGGTGCTGTTCGAGGTCCAGCGCTTCGCTCCGCAGGGTGCCGTCGATCCCCAGTTCGGCGAGCTTCGCGTCCACGTCCTTCTTCTCGCGCGCCCCCGACGGCCAGCCGACCAGCGCCTGGCGCAGGTTCTTCCGCCGGTGAACGTACAGGTCGCGCAGGAACACGCGGAACTTCATCACGTCGCCGACCTTCGCGCGCTTCTCCGCGTTCGGCTTGATGAGCACGATCGCCGAATCCACCTTCGGGCGCGGGTGGAAGTTCGAGGGGAGCACCTTGCGCACGGTCTCCACGTCCGCGACGCTCTGCACGAGCACCGACAGCGCGTTGTAGTCCTTCGTGTTCGGCACCGCGCGCATCCGCTCCGCGATCTCCCACTGCACCATCACGACCATGCGATCGATGTCGGTCCGGGTGATGAGCAGGTTGCTGATGAGCGGCGTGGCGATCACGTAGGGCAGGTTCGCGACCAGCTTCTTGCGCGTGCAGTTCGCCCCTTTCACGGCCTCGTCCCAGGCGACGAGCATGTCGGGGTTCAGCTCGTTCTTCTTCGCGAGCGCGTCGCCGAACACGAACTTCACGTTCGGGCGCTCGCCGACGATCTCCTTCGCGACCGGTTGGAGCGAGCGATCGATCTCTACCGTGACCACCGCACCCGCCACGTCCGCGAGCTTGGCCGTGAGCGAACCGGTGCCGGTACCGACCTCCAGAACCGCGTCGCTCTGGTCGAGTTCCGCGGTGCGGACGATCAGGTCGAGCAGGTTCAGGTCGATGAGGAAGTTCTGGCCGAGTTTGCTCTTCGCCTCCAGCCCGTAGGCTTCAAAAAGCCCGTGCAGGTACGAGAGCGTTTGACGCGGCGCGGGGGCGGAACCAGGAGCAGGCGGGGTGTCTGACATACGACTCCGAGCGAACGGGCAGAACCGAGTATTAACGCTCTGCCCGGTTCGCCTAAATGGTGAGGCTAACTCGTTTGAACAGTTTCTGAACGTGCTTGGCGAGCAGGTCGAACTCCAGGTTCACCGCGTCGCCGGGCTTCTTGAACCCGAGCGTGGTGTGGGCGCGTGTGTGCGGGATTAGCATGATGCTGAACCGGTCGCGTTGCACGTCCACGAGCGTGAGGCTCACGCCGTCCACGGCGACCGAGCCCTTACCCACGAGCAGATCCTCGAATTCTGCCGGGAACCCGAACCAGACCGTGATCCACTCGCCGGTCACGGTTTCTTCCAGCACTTTTCCGACGCAATCGACGTGGCCGGTCACGAAGTGCCCGCCGAGCGAGTCCCCCACGCGGAGCGCGCGCTCCAGATTCACGCGGTCCCCGACCGCGAGTCGACCGAGGGTGGTTTTCACCAGCGTTTCCGGGCCGACTTCAAAGTCGAACGTGTCGCCCTCGCGCGCGACGACCGTGAGGCACGCGCCGCACACCGAAACGCTTTCGCCCAATTGCAGCCCGGGCGCGAGGCCGGGTTCGGCGACGCGCAACCGGCGCCCGCCCTGCACGTCCGTGACTCCGCGCACTTCACCCAACGCTTGTACGAGGCCAGTAAACATAGAGCGTCTACAGATGTTACGGCGAGCAGCGCTGTCGGATGCGCGCGCACGCCCGTGCGAACCGATACAAAATACGGAGTCATTCTAGCAGAGGATTTGCTGATGGGGATGCTGGACCACTGGCAACCGGTCCTGTTGAGCCGACGTTTGCGCAATAAACCCGTAGGGATCGTCGTAGCCGGGGCGCCGGTGGCCCTGTTCCGTACCGCAGACGGTCGGCCCGCCGCGCTCTCCGACGTGTGCCCGCACCGGCGCCTGAAGCTCAGCGCGGGAGACGTGGTCGGCGACCGGCTCCGGTGCAAGTACCACGGGTGGACATTCGACGCTTGCGGGAACGGCGAAAGCCCCGCCACGCCGAAAATGACGACCTGCATGACGAGCTTCGACGTGCGCGAGGAGCACGGGCTGGTCTGGCTGAAGACGCGCGACAGTTCCCCGGAGTTCCCGGTCATCGACCCACAAGGGTTCTTCCCGATCTGTACGCTCGAACATACTGTTCCAGCCCCTCTGGAACTCTCAGTCGATAATTTCAACGAAATCGAGCACAGCGGCACCGTTCACGACACCTTCGGCTACGATCTGGACCGGCTGCACGAGGTCAAAGTCGAGTTCGAGTCGACCGACGACACTGTGCGCGTGACGAACGCCGGACCGACGAAGCGCCTCAACCGCATTTTCGCCTGGCTCCTCGGGGTGCGCGCCGGCGACATCTTCCACGATCACTGGACCACCCGGTTCTCGCCGGTGTACTCCGTATTCGACCACTGGTGGACCAGCCCGGACGGGTCGCGCGAGTCGATGGTGCGCTGGCGCCTCTACATCTTCTTCGTGCCGCAGGACGACAAGACGACGCGGGTGTTCTCGGTCACGTTCGCGAAGTCGAAGTACCCCGGTCCGGCGGGCGCGCTGCGATTAGCCCGCGGGTTCATGCGCCGCGAGATCGACCGCGAGGTCCGCGCCGACGTGACGATGCTCCACCACATGGCCGATTTCGGTACCAGCATCGAGGGGCTGAAACTGAGCCGGTTCGACAAGGTGCTCGGACTGACCCGCGAGCGCATCGCCCGCATTTACCGTGGGGTTTAAGGGAGCGCCCGAACTGCGTTAAACAAAAAACGGGAGGCATTCGCCTCCCGTTCGCGTTGGTCGAGTTGTTGAGTAAATCAGTCGTCGAAGCGGAACTTGCCGTGGCAGTTGGTACAGGCCGCTTCGAGAAGCGCCAGCTTGCTGCGCAGCATTTTGAAGTCCGGGGTCTTCTTCGTCGCTTCGGCCACGATCTCCTTGCTCAGATCGACCGACTGCTTGCTGATCGCCTTCCACTCCTTCTCGGTCTCCGGCTTGGTTCGAGCCTTCTCGTTCGGGTAGTGGAGGATGTATTCGTTAATCACCGCGGACCGCACCGCCAGAATCTCGACGGCGGCCGGGTCGAGCTTCACCGTGCTCCCCTTCGCGGTCCAGTCCTTCAGGTCCTTCTCGATGTTCAGGCCGCTCGGCATCTTGAGGACTTGCGTGTTGGTGAACAACTTCATGGTGGTCGGCATGTAGGTCACGTCCTTGTCCTTGGCCGCCTCGAACGCGGGGAGCGTGGGCAGGTCGCCGCCGGCCTTCCCAGTGCCCGGCTTGACCGCGAGTTTCTTCGCGAGTTCCGCCGCGTCCTTGTACTTCTTCGCGTGAATGGCCTCGCCGACCTTGATGACGTCGGCCTTCAGGGTCGCGTCGCCGAGCACGTCGGCGTAGGCGGCGAGGATCAGCGTGGCACCGACGGCCGGCTTCGCGGACCGGGCCGACGGTTCCTCCGCCTTGGCGAGTTCGTTGAGCCGGGTTTGGAGGAACTTGAGGTCGGCGTCCGCGGCCTTCTTGTACGAATCCTTCGGCAAATCCGGCGTACCGGCCGGCGCCGGGCCGCTCACGAGGCACAGGCCCGCAGCAGCCACCACGGCGCAGCCGACGAGGGTGCGGAGAGAATTGGTCACGAACGTGTCTCCTTGATCGGGATGCGAACGGACGACCAACAGGTGGGTAGAATACGGGACCGCGGCGCTCGCCGGCAGTCACGCCCGAGTATTATCGCACCCGCGCCATCGAGAGGGGAGTCCCGCCAGTAGAAAAGCCGCAAGTCACGGCTTTCCCAGCACCAGATCCACGACCCAGCACCCGCGCACGTGCGCGCCCGGCGTGCGGCAGTGATCGAGGATGTCGCTGATTTCGCACCCGGCGTCTTGCAGAGCGTCGGCCAGAATCGGCATCAGGGAATAATCCTGGGTCGCGTAGATTATTCGCGCGAGGCACGTCGCGTTGGAGGTGCGCCAGCTCGGGTCGAAGTCGATCCACCCGAACGGATCACCAACGATCTCGTGTAACAGGTCCGTGAACCGAACGTCGTGGGCTTCGCGCTCTTGAACGGCTTCGGCGCTGTCCCCCGAAGCCAGCGCAAGCAGCACGTTCTGGAAGATCTGGTGCCGACTGCGTTTCCCTTCGAGCCAGAGCGCGAGATCGATGAGCGCCCGCTCCGCCGCCATTTCCCCAGGCGACTGAAGCGAGTGGTGCGAGTGCGGGCGCACGTACCACACGTCCCAGGCCCCCCAGCGGCGGCTCCAGTTGTACGTGTCCCAGAGTTGAGAATTGCCTCGACACGGCGCCG
Organism: Gemmata massiliana; assembly: GCA_000531095.1. Lineage (GTDB taxonomy): Bacteria > Planctomycetota > Planctomycetia > Gemmatales > Gemmataceae > Gemmata > Gemmata massiliana. The sequence continues at coordinate 60,288 of HG799471.1, forward strand.
CCGGATTCGGGCCATCGACAACGAGTTCGGTCTGCTCGAACGCTTCCCGGTGCCACGGTTCCGGGCACAGCGCCAGCACATCCCGGCAGCACGCGAGCGCGAACAGGCGCCACTTCCGGTCCGAAATGTCGGTTTCGACCGCGAGCAGTTCGGAACAGCGGGTCGCCGCGCGCCACTCCTGCTCCGCGTGCCACAATTCCGCGGCCCGCTCCTGGCGCCGGCGATCGGATCGCTTGGTCATGTTCCCTCCGCCGCGTGTCACGGCGCCGGGGACCGGAGTTACGACTTTCCGAGAACGAGATCGACCACCCAGCACCCCCGAACATGGAGGCCGGCACCGTGGCAGTGGTTCAGGACGTCCGTGTTACTGCACCCGGCGTCCTGGAGGGCATCCGCCAAAATGGGCATCGCGCCAAAGTCGCGCGACTCGTACATTTGCCGCGCGAGCAGCGTGGCCGTTTGTGTGCGCCAACGTTTGTCGAACTTCACCCTCTTAAACGGGTTGCCCGCAATGTCCCGGAAGATGTCGGCTCGAACGAGGTGCTGGGCGGTCGTTACGCCCTGGTCGCCGATTGGTGGCGGAGCGAGGCTCGCATCGTTGAGGCAAAAGCCGTCCACACAGTCACCCATCTGGGCCGAATTCGTCCAAAGGAGATAACTGGCGAGCGTTCCGGCAATAATCGAACGCGACCCATCGAACATCATGTCGAGTTGATTCTTGTGCGCGTGCCCGTCAACGAACTGCTCCGCGAGTACCGCGGCGTGCCGCACCAGTGGGTTCGTCACGCGGACCCAGTTGTACCGGCACCACGCGACCATAAAGAGCCGTAACTTCCGTGCCGACATCGTTTTCGCCGCGAAACCCGCCAGCCGGCGCGCGTCCGCCGATCCGAACCACTCCTCTTCGGTCATTGTCCGTTCCCCATCGGCTAACCGGCCGCGCCGACCTGTTGTAAAGTAATTTCATGACGAACGCGAACGCCGAACTTCCCCCGCCGCCCGTCCAGTACCGCGAGCCGGTGTCCATTGGGACAATCAAACTCGCCTCGCGGTTCAACCTCGCACCGCTCGCGGGGTATACCAATCTCCCGTTTCGTCTGTCCGTTCGCGAACTCGGGGGCGTCGGGCTTTGTACCACCGACCTCGTCAACGCCCGCGCGATCGTTGATGGCATTCAGAAGACGATGATTCTGCTCGCCACGGACCTGGCCGAGCGCCCGCTGTTTGTCCAGATCTTCGGCTCCAAGGCCCACGAAATGGCCGGCGCTGCGAAGTGGCTCGTCGAGCGCAAACTCGCCGACGGGATCGACATCAACATGGGCTGCCCGGTGCGGAAGGTCGTGAAGACCGGCGGCGGGTCGTCCATGATGTGCGACACCACCGGTGCGACCGTCGATCTCGTCCGGCAGGTGGTCGAGGCCGTACCGGTTCCCGTGAGCGTGAAAATGCGTCTCGGCTGGGACGACGACAACCTGAGTGCCCCGTACTTCGCGCGGGAGTTTGAGAAGGTCGGCGTCGCGGCGCTCACCATTCACGGCCGCACACGCGAACAGGGGTTCTCTGGCGGCGTGAATCACGAGGGCATCCGGCGCGTCGTGGAGGCGGTCGAGCGCATCCCGGTCTTCGGCAACGGCGACGTGCGTTCGGTGTGGGACGCGGCCCGGATGATCGCCGATACCGGCTGCCACGGCATCGCGATGGGGCGCGGCGCGCTCGCGAACCCGTGGATATTCCGCCAGTTCGATTCGTGGGTGCGAACGGGCGATCCCGGTCCGCGCGGAACCTACGCGGAGCGCCTCGCGTTCATGCGCCTCCACCTGCGCCGGTTGGTCGAATGGAAGGGGAGCGAGAAGAACGGCTGCGTGCATTTCCGCAAGGTCGCGACGTGGTATACGAAGGCCCTGCGGTTCCCGAAGCGCGTTCAGCAGCAGCTCGTGATGCTCTCGGGACTGGACGAGTTCGAGGCGATCATCGCCCCGTTCGCATCAGGTTCAGCGCCCGAAGGCTGGACCGAATACGATTCCCAGCAGGCACACATCGCGGTCCCCGCCGGACCGATCGCCCACTGGTAGGCGAGAAGGTTAGGCGCTGAAAGTGAGCTTTCTGCTCGTGGCACAGGCCTCTGGCTTATGTGAGCGCCTCCACAGGCCGGAGGCCTGTGCCACCAAACCAAAAACAAACCCCGCCCTTGTGGGCGGGGTTCACCAAGCAGTTGCCGATCACGCGAAGAGCGCAATCAGGTCGGTCACGCTCGTCAGTTTCTCCAGATCCCAGCAGCGGGCGAGAATCTCGTCGGCCTTGGCCTTGCCGTACTTCGGCTCCGCCACGCGGCGGAACTTCGTTTCGACTTCCGCGTCGGTCATTGGGTTCCCGGCGTGCCCGCGCGGGAACTCGACCTCCTTTACCAGCGTGCGGCCGTCGTTTAGCGTCACCGTGATGCGGTTCGGGATGCCGGTCGGGTACCGCGGGTCGAGCGTCCCGTCGTGCCGGATCTTCACCTTCCCCGTGAACGCGACCAGTTTCGGGTTCGTGAAATGGTCGTCGTCGAACGTTTCCAGGTACACGTCGCCGTCGTGCAGCGCCGCGGCGGTGCAGTACGGGAGGCTGTGGTCGGCGGTCTCGCGGGTCTTCGGCGCCCACGCTTCCGGGTACTTCCCGATGATGTTGTAGCTCGCCTCGAACGTCGCGATGTCGATGCTCGCGACCTGCGACACGTCGCCCTTCAGTTCCGCGCGAATTTGCAGTGCGGCGTCGATGGCGCTCTGGGAGTGGTACTCCGCCGGCCAGAACTTGATGTACGTCTTGTTAATCATGAAGCCGTCGGCATTGCCCGGCTCGCTCCCGAACGGCGCCGGGGTGAACGCCTCGCGCGCTACCAGTTTGAAGAACCCGAGGTCGCCCTCGAAAATCGGCGCCGGACCGGTCATCCCGTCGGCCGCGAGAGTGGCCGCGAACACGCCGTTGCGGGCCGCGTTCGCGAACGCGCACCCCTTCCACATGCTCAATTCGCCCGACCGCGTTTGGCGCAGTGCGACGTTGCACACGCCGGCCAGACCGACGGTGTGCGTGAGTTTCGTCACGTCGAGCTTCATCAACTTCGCCGCGGCCGTAGCCGACGAGATCGCGCCGTAGGTGACGTGGTCGACGCCGTGCTTCCGGAGGCTGGCCGCGTCGCAGAAGCGGCACTGGATCTCGTAAGCGAGCACCGCGGCGGTGATCAGATCCTTGCCGCCCGCGCCGACCGATTCGCCCACCGCGAGCACGGCCGCGAGGTTGTCGCTGGGGTGCGCGGGTTCTTTGCTCAGATAGGTGTCGTTGAAGTCGAGGTAGCGGATGAGCAGCCCGTTCACGAACGTGGCCCACTCGACGCTCGATTTGCCCCCCGCGAGGATCGACGCCCCGGGGTTACTCGACACGCGGGCCGCGCACTTCTTCGCGATCGCGTAGGCGTCCGACGGCATCGCGCCGATGGCGGTGGCGAAGGAGTCGATGAACCGCCGCTTCACCTCGTGAACGGCTTCCTTCGTGAGCTTGTCGAACGTGAGGTCGTGTGCGTAACCGGCCAGCCGAGCGGCGAGCGTTTGAGGGGGCATCGCGAACATCCCTATCGAGGTAACGAATCGTTGGGATGTTGTACGGAAGCGAAGAAGCTCTACCCGCGCGCGATAACGGCGTGCGGCGCAACGGCCCAAAGCGGAGATTCGACGGGTGCGGACTCAAGCGAAGTTTTCGAGTGCCGGTATCAAAGGCCGGGCACCGGTCGCTCTGCTCGCTTCCAGATTTCCGCAGGACGGGTTCAAGCTTTTGACCCCGTCGGGCCGATGTAGCGGTCACGTTCCGTACCCGATCTTTGCACGAGTCCCATGAACACCACGAAGCAAGAGTCCGCGTTGTACGTCCGTAAGGTTCGCGGCATGGGGCGCGGGGTGTTCGCCGGGCGCGCGTACCGCAAGGGTGAGGTGATCGAGGTGTGCCCGGTGATCCGGGTCACGCCCGGGGCCGATGGGACCGCCGACGGGGGACTCGAATACTACGTGTTTCAGTGGGACAAAGGTGCGCTGGCCGTGGCGCTCGGGTACGGGTCGCTGTACAACCACTCGCCCGAGGCGAACGCCAAGTTCACCCCGCGCCACGCCCGGAACGACATCGTGTTCAAGGCCACCCGGGACATTTCGGTCGGCGAGCAGATCTTCATCGATTACCAGTGGGACGAGGGCGACTACGCGACGTTCCGCTAAATGCCCTGGTTAAGCCGCTACGCGGATCTGCGCCCCCGTTCCCATACGAAGAAATTCGCGATACCACGTGAGCGTTTCGGTCACGGCCTCGCAAAACGACCGGGCCGGTGCCCACCCGAGCGGGTTCGCCGGCGGAGCCGACTCGGTCCATCCTGGCGCGGCCCCGGCAAACTCACCGCGGAACGCGACCGCAATTTGTCGGTCGCTCATGTGCCAGCCGCTCCGGAACGGGTAGTCACCCGGACCGTTCTTCGCCACATCTTCGGCCACACGCAGACACGCCCGAGCCGCATCCCGCACGAACACGAAATCGTTCGCTGGACCTTCAGGCGGGAGCGCGAAGTTCCCCGAAATCAGCCCAAGAGCAGCTGCTGGGACAGTGCGGAACAGCTTCCGGTCGCCGGGACCGAACACGGCGCCGAATCGCGCGACGCTCAGCCCGTCTTCGTGTGCTTCTGTCGTGCGCGCGAGGGTGATTTGTTGCAGAGGCCGTGCGGTCACGACCGGCACGCGGCGCGAATACAAGCTGGCAGCTTGAAGGACCGCGGGGGTGCTCCGATCGTCACCGAACGGGGAAGACGAGCAGAGGTGAAAGACCGCGGAGACTTCGTGAACGGCCATCGCGGAATGCAGCCGGAACACGTTATCCGCGCGTCCGCGAATCACATGCACGCGACCGCCCAGCCCCAAGACGTCGGCCCCGGCGCGCTCATGGATCAGTCCCACAACGTCCGCACCCGCAGCAAGCAGCTCCCGGGCCACCGCGCCGCCCAAGAAACCCGAGCACCCGGTTACGAGCACCCGGCGTCCGCGCCACGAAGATGTTTCTACAGCCATGAGGTCGCCTCCGTGCGCTCGCGTCTGTGATGATCCCTTCAAGCTAACCCGGGGTCGAACAACAGGTCAAGTCGAAGGCGCACAGTGAAAAATGCGTGCGAGGCACGTTTTGCGGGCGATCGGAAGCAGAACGGGCGGTCGGGAATTTCGAGGTGCGTTCACGTAACGTGAAAAGTCCGAATCTGTTGCGGAGATTCGGACCTCTGGGAGAGTCGTATTAAGCGGCCCGACGCAAAAGAGCGGCATCCCGTTTTTTGCGCCGGGTCGGGTTGGGACGCGGTTCCGAGCAACTGAGGGTATACGCCCCACACATCGGACACGGCCGAGATTCGAGTGCCTGGCGTTCGTAGTCCGTCAGGTGTCCCGTTCGCTTCCACGTCAGGGTGCATGATCCGCACGAAACGACCCAATTCCCCACAGTGCCCACGGCAGTCACCGCTTTATTGTTATCCGCGTGCGCGGGTTAATAGCGTGGGCGCCCGGGCCAGAGCGGTTTATCGGGAAAACCCCGAAAATCGTGCCCGACCCACACCCACCAAACCGCCACCGGAATGCCCTCTTCGTGGTGAAACACTAAAGTCGGCTGTTCCACCCGTCCGAAAACCCCGGCGTCGGAGGGGAGTCCGTCCCCCACGAACACGAACGTGCGCCCGCGGAAGGCTTGCGCATCGGCCACCGGGTTCGGGTGCCACACGTCGTACTGACTGTGCCGGTCGGCCATCGCCAGCCCGAACGAGTACGTTTCCGGGTGCCCGGAGCAGTACACCCCCAGCGCCCCCGGCATGTTCCACACGGTGCCGGCCACGAGCGGCTCCTCGCCCGTTTCCGCGCGCACGCGGGCGCGAATCGCGTCCACTTCGCGTGCGAGCGTCTTCCACCCGCGGAGGCGCGCCGTCGGGTCGAGTTTGCGGATCGGCGTCGGATCTTTTTCCGTCGGCGCACCCGCGGCCGAAGCGAGCGCGGAGCGCATCAGTCCCGGAAAATGCACGAACGTCGACAGCACGATGCCGACCGCGACCCCGCTGCCCACAAACCGCATCACGAACTTATGGTTCTGCCCCCCGAGTTGATCGCGCACCCACGCAACGCACAGCACGAACCCGGTGACGTAAGCAGCCGCAGGCCAGTTGATCTGCCCGGACGCTTTGAAACTCGCGACCGCGAACACGGACCACACCGGCACCGACGTCCACCACAGGAACGCGACCGCCGGGTCCGCAGTGCGTCGAGCGCACCACGCGGCCGCGACCCACACCACGAACCACACGCCGATCAGGAACCCCGCTTGGCCAACTGCGAACGTGAGTGGGCCGAGCCAGCGAATGCCGCTTCCGCTGGTCCCGGCGGCCTGCGTACCGACGTGCCGGAACGTCACCCAGTCGTTCGCCCAGTTCCACAGTAGAACCGGCACCAATCCCAACGCGGACCCGAGCGCGAACACCCAAAAACCGGGGCGCTTCAGTTCGTCGCGCCGCGTGAAGAGCAAGTAGCCGAACACTCCGCACGGGAGCAGCACCATCGGGTACTTTGCGAGCACCCCGAACGCCGAACAGACCGCGGCGAGCAACCACCAGGGAAGAGAGAGAGCGAAGAACCCCTCCCCAACCCCTCCCCTAAGCGGAGAGGGGCTTAAAACCAGTGATGGTTCTGCTCCCCCTTCCTTCCTAGGGAA
>HG799471.1:67049-141180 GCA_000531095.1 Gemmata massiliana
GGGCTTAAAACCAGTGATGGTTCTGCTCCCCCTTCCTTCCTAGGGAAGGGGTTGGGGGTAGGTTCTGCCGACAGCCCCTTCCACACACCGATCGCTGCCCAGCACCAGCACGCCAGGAACGGCGGGTCGATGGTCATCAGCACCGCGCCGGCGATTACGGGCGGGAGCGTCATCGCGAGCGCGACCGTTGCCAGTGCCGCGCGGTGGCTCTTGAGCGTCGAAGCGGCCAGGACGTACCACCCCGCCAGAAGTGCCGCGTGGCACGCGACCGCAGGGAGACGTACCGCGAACATCAGCGACCCGGTGAGCGCCTCGCTCGCGGGGCCGAACAGTTCGCATGAGGCCCGGATCAGCCACGCGACCAGCGGCCCCTTGCTGTAGTAGCTCCACGCGAGGTGGCGCGACCACTGCCAGTAGTGGGCCTCGTCCGGCGAGAGGTCGAGAGGGCAGTTAAAGGCCAGGTACATGAGGTGGAACACGACCGATGCGAGGATCAGGCCGAACGCGATCCGCTTGCAGGCACGGTCGGTGAGCTTCCACGCGAACGAATCCGGCGCCCCAGCGGGCACCCGCACAGCGACCGGGTTCAGACTTGGCACCATCGGCACGGCCCACCTGTTACAACAGCGCTTGGGAACCGGAGTCGATAAACCCTACGGCCCGGGCCGTCAACCCGAATCGCGCCGCCCTCCGAGCTTCCCACCGCGCGCGAAACCACTTATCATCTCACTGGAATCTCGAACTTACGCGAACCGCGCCGGTGCCCAAACGCACTGTTATTCCACCGCTACTAACTCAGGAAACTGATTCCCCTATGCCCCCCGCGACAAAAGCCTCGTCCGTCAACCCCGAAGAACTCTCGCTGAGCGACCTGCAAGCGGAGGCCGAAACGATCCGCAAGCGGATCAACCGGTTCCGCGAGTCGCTCGGCCGGTTCTTCGTGAACAAGCAAGAGATCATCGACCTGATGTGCGTGGCCGCGATCGCGCAGGAGCCGCTCCTGCTCATCGGGCCGCCGGGAACGGCGAAGTCCGACATCGTGGTGAAGTTCAAGGACGCCCTCGGCATCGAGCAGGGCGACTACTTCGAGTACATGCTCACGCGGTTCACCGAGCCGAGCGAAATCATCGGCGCGATCGACATCAAGGAGCTGCGCGACGGCAAGTACATCCGCCGCAAGGACGGCAAACTGCCCACCGCGAAGCTCGTGTTCCTCGACGAGATCTTCAAGTCGAACTCGGCCATCCTGAACATCCTTCTCACGATCATCAACGAGAAGAAGTTCTACCAGGAGGGCAAGCCCGAGCCGGTGCCGTTGCGGATCATGTTCGCGGCGACCAACGAGATCCCCGAACAGGGCGAACTCGCCGCGCTCAAGGACCGGTTCGTGCTGAAGGTGCAGAGCCGCAGCGTGCAGGAAGAGCACTTCGCCGAACTCATCGACGCGGGGCTCCAGGGTGAAGCCTACAAGGGCCTGAACCAGAAGCCGTGGATCGAGGGGCACGCGCAGCTCGACGACTTCCTGAAGGCGAACCGGTACATGACGCACCTGTTCTCGCGCAAGACCGGCGACGGGCGCGGGGAGGAGGAGAACGACCGGCACCGGTTCTTCCCGGCGGACGTCTTCAAGGAGTTCCAGCGCCTCGTGAAGACGCTCGTGCGCGAGGACAAAATCTTCATCAGCGACCGCAAACTGGTGAAACTCTACAAGCTGTTCCGCGTGCGCTCGTGGTTGTTCAGCGGCGGCGCAGTAACGAAGGACGACCTGCGATTGCTCGCGTACCTGGGCGAAACGCACCAGGAAATCGAGCACCTGCGCACGAAGGTGCCGGAATACTTGGGTGATGCGTAAGCGGTCAGGCGAACGGCCGGTGGGCCAATTGTTGCGCCTGCATTGAGACCCGTGAACCCCGCCCGCAAGGGCGGCGGGTCGTTTGATCCCACACCGTGCGTGGTGATCGTCTCATATCCCCATCAGGTGCGGAGTACCCGCCGCCCTTGCGGGCGGGGTTCACCGAATAGGCTCCGCGGTTATCTTCGCCGTCATCACCGGCCGTTCGCCTACACTGCAATCATCTCGCGATTACGCACTTCGCGTGAAACGGGAACGCGAGTACGACGTTTCTACTTCACTGGTTCCTTCCACTCTGGAGCTGACGGCCATGCTGCGCGCACTCGCAATTGCTCTCGTGGTGGGTATTACTCCACGCGCTTCGTTCGCGGAAGAACCCAAGCCAAAAGCAACAGCCAGTCTCACTGAGCAGCTTCAAGGGACGTGGTTGTTCGACGAGGCGATGCACAAGAAGCGCAGCGAACTCGGGCGCGTGCGGGACTCGGTCGTCACGGTAAAGGGAGATTCATTCGCGCTCTCGCAGTTGATGGGGTGCAAAAACGATCTGAAGGGAACGCTGGTCTTCGATGCCACAGACCCGAAGGTGGTGGATCTGAAGATCGCGGCCCTCGATCTCTCCGAGCTACTCCCGGACTACAAACTCTCCGCGGGCACGCTCCCGGCGATCTACAAACTCGACGACGACCGACTCACGCTCTGCTTCCCCCGCGATTATAAGCGTAAGCGCCCGACCGCGTTCGCGGCGTCGGCCGAAAACTTCCTTGTCACGCTCCGTCGTGCCCCGGCCGAATTCAAAGAGTTCCCGAAAGAACTGACGCTGACCGTAACGCGACCAGACGGGACACCCGCTGCGGGCGTAACGGTTGGCGGATTCATGTACCAGCGCAACACCCCGGAACAAAAGGGGGCGGCTTCAGTGTGGGAGTATTCCAACCCGGGCAAAACCGGGGCGAATGGCTCCATCACTCTCAAAGCCGAAACCGTTCAGGGCGGACAACTGGTCGTCCGCGATACCGCGAACGGAACAATGGCGTTCGTGCCCGTGTCGCCGGCCAAGCGAGCGAACGGACAGTTCCGCGCGACGCTCGCACGCGAATGCAAAATTACCGGTACGCTCACCTGCGACGAGTTGACGAAAGCTGGCCAACCGATCGGCCCAACGAACGTCTACCTCATCGCCGACGGTGCCCCGGTCGCGAGTTGGGCATCGAAGGACGGCAAGTTCGAGTTCCTGGCCCCGCCGGGCAAGTACGTCCTGAACCCCTACGGGTCCGAGGTCGGCAGCGAATTCGTGACCGTGACCGTACCCACAGACCGCACCGAACTCGCGTTCGATCCGATCCCGCTGACCGCTCGCGCGTTCGCGCTGCTCAAAGGGCGGGCCGCGCCGGAACTAGTAGGCGTGGTCGCGTGGAGCGGTGAAAAAGTGACGTTCGCCGACCTGAAGGGCAAATACGTCCTCATGGAGTTTTGGGGCTACTGGTGCGGTCCGTGCGTCGGGTCGATGCCGGTGCTGATCGAACTGCACGAAAAGTTCGCGGACAAGGGGCTGGCGATCGTCGGCGTTCACATGGACATCGACGGCGAAGTGGACACGCCCGCCAAGCTGGACGCGAAGCTCGCCGGGTACGTGAAGGACGAGTGGAAGGGGAAGAAGATCCCGTTTCCCAACGCACTGGTCCCCGGAACGCGAATCGGCATGGGCGATGAGGAGAAACGAGGCGGTGCGATCGCACAGTACGGCATTCAGAGCTACCCGACGTGCCTCTTGATCGACCGCGAGGGCAAGGTCGTGGGCCAGTTCCACGCCCGCGACATCAAACAGGCCAGCGCGGAAATCGAAAAGCTACTCAACCCGAAGAAGTAGCCCAACAGCGCAGCAACGAGATGGCCCGCCAGATGAACTTGCGGTGCGAGCGTTTCACCGCGTAGCTTCCGCGGCCGTTCCATTCGTGACGCGGAGGTGTGCTGTGGCTCTACGCTCGTGGGCGCTGGTAGTGACGGTGGGTTTGTTCTTCGTCGGATCAGGGCGCGCATCAGCAGAGGATGCGCCGGCGCCGGACCTGAAGCCGCTCTCCGAAGCGGTTCGCAAGGTGGTCGAGAAGCACTACCCGAAGTGCAAAGTCGCACTGAAAGATCAGGCCATTTCTTTCGAGTTCAACACCCGCAAGTTCATGGTTCACGAGCCGCTACTGACCGGCGAGTGGCAGGATGCGTTCGAGGAAGTGGGGCCGCAAAAGGGCGGTGTCATGGGCGGTATCGTGCTGCGCTCCGGCCAGTACGGTGGCCAAGCGGCTGTACCTCAAGCGTTCGACAAGCGGTACTTCGTAACGCTCGTCCTCGCGCCGTACTCCAAGAAGCTGGACGCCCACTTGTACGCTCACATCAAGTACCCGCCCGGAGCGCCCAAGGAGTTCGTCAAGGAATTGCATGAGCTCCTCGACAGTTTCGAGAAGCACGTTCCGGCGAAGGGCAAGTAGCGGTGAATTGTTGGTGAACCCCGCCCGCAAGGGCGGTGGGTCGTTCGATCCCACTATGCTTGGCGATCGTTTTTTACACCACACCCGCCGCCCTTGCGGGCGGGGTTCACCAACAACGGTGCCGTGTTGAATTGATGCGTTTGGTTCATGGTTGGTGGCACAGGCCTCTGGCCTGTGGAGGCGCTTCCACAGGCCAGAGGCCTGTGCCACCAACACAAAACGCCAGTTTTCAACACAGCACAACAACCACGGCCAACGCGCAACACAATACTCTTGCGAGCCAGTACCGGCCGGTCGCCCGGAAGTTACTTCACGTCCATCAGCACGCCGCCGTTGCGGGCCGAAGCGAGGCACGTATCCATCACCGTCTGCGTCTTCAGCGCGACGTCGGGCCACATCGGGTCGACCTTGCCCGAGAGCGCCAGCCCGCTGAACGTGCGGATCATGTTCGTTTCCTGGGCGTCCGGGGCGCCGTCGCTGTACTCGGTCACCGCGAACCGGCGCGGGTGGCTCTCCCAGTGGTAGCTCGTGCCCTTCACGTTGAACACCGGGCGGTCCGCGACGAACTCGCTCTCGCACCCGTAGAAGGGCAGCACGAAGTCGCGTACCGCGATGCTCCCCTTCGTGCCGCTCACGTGTGCCCACTGCTGCAATTCGGTGTTGAACGAGCAGTAGAACGACGCCGAGACGCCGTTGCCCCAGAACAGTTCGCCGGAGAACTCCAGCGGCACCGTCGCCCCGGCCGGGCCGTGCTCAGTCAGCATCCGGCCGCTCACCTTCGTCGGGAGCTGGTACTTCATCACGAACAGTGAGAAGCGGATGTTGTACCAGCCGAGGTCGCCGAGCGCGCCGAGCGGTTCGAGCGCGTTGCTGACGCGGATGTTCCCCTTCAGGAAGTCGTCGCCGGCCGCGAAACTGAACTGCGTCGCGATGCGCCGGAGTTGCCCCACCGTTTCGCCGTCGTCGATTGTCGAGCGGAGGAGGGGCAGGCGCTTGCCGTGCATGAACATCACGCCGTCCATGAACTGCACCTTGTTCGCGTTGCAGGCGTCGATCATCGCCCGCAACTCGCCCGCGTCCGGGCCGCACGGTTTCTCGCACAGCACGTGCTTCCCGGCGTTCGCGGCCTTCACCACCCACTCGCGCCGCACGCCGGTCGGGAGCGGAATGTAGACCGCGTCGACGTCGGTGCGCTTCAGCAGTTCTTCGTAAGTACACGCGGTCGGCGCGGTCGCGAAGGGGCACTCGGACTGGTTCGCGTCGAGCCACTCCTTCGCACGCGACGGCTCGCGGCTCGCCACCGCGGTAAGGGTCGCGTTCTCCGCGAACCGGATCGCCTTCCAGTTCTTCCGTGCGATGTTCGCCGCGCCCAGAATCCCCCACCGACAGATCGACGACGCCATGTGCCAAACTCCGAATTGCGGTTACCGTAGTGAACAATCTACTGAGAAGGGCGTAGGCTTGGCCCGCGCCGGCGGCTAAAGTACGCGGTTGGAACGCGCGTAGGAGCACGTCATGAGCGAAGCACGCGATTATCTGGCCGAGCACCACGACCTCACTCGGCGCTTCTTCCTCCGGTGCGGGGCCGCGCTCGCGACGGGAACCGCAGCCACAGCGCGCGTAGGGGCAGCCGATCCACTCCCCGCGGAACTCGGCCCGGTGCTGGAGAAGCTCGAAAGTTATTTCACCGCGCCGTCCAAGTTCGAGGACGTGTCGCGCGGGCGCCCGATTCCACACACGCTTCCGATCGACAAGAAGAAGGAAGTGGGCCTCACGCGCGAGACCTGGCGCCTCGAAATCATCGCCGACCCGGAGAACCCCGCCAAACTCGGCAAGCAGTTCACGAAAAAGGACAACACCGCGCTCGACTTCGACACGCTCGTGAAGCTCGGTGAGAAGCACGCGGTGCGGTTCCCCAAGATCATGACGTGCCTGAACCTCGGGTGCCCGCTCGGGATGGGCATCTGGGAAGGTGTTCCGCTGCGCACGCTCGTGTGGCTCGCGCAACCGAAAGAGAACCTGCGCCGCGTGTTCTACTACGGCTACCACAACGACGACCCGAAGCAGCAGTTCCGCAGTTCGCTCCCGGTGGGCCGCGTCCTCGAAGACTTCGACGACCTGCCGCCCGTCATTGCGTGCTACAAGCTCAACGGCGAGTGGCTCACGCCCGAGCGCGGAGCACCGGTGCGCGTGGTCGTGCCCGAACACTACGGCTACAAGTCGGTGAAGTGGCTCACGCACCTTGTGCTGAGCAACTTGGCCCACGCGAACGACACCTACGGCGCACAGAACAACGACATCGACAGCCCGATGAAGACATTCGCCGCGACGCTGCACGTTCCCGACAACGCGAAGGCCAACTCGCCACTGCCGATCACGGGGTACGCACAAGCCGGTATTTCGGGGCTGTCGAAAGTTCAGGTGTGGGTGTCGCCTGCGGGGAAGGGGTGGGATGCAGACGATCCGCACTTCACCACTGCGCCGTGGAGCGACGCGACCGTTCTCGCACCGCCGAAGAAATGGGGCGGCGATCTGCCCAACGACGCGATCCCGAAAGACACGGTGGGCTTCGACGCGACCGGCAAACCGAAGTCGTGGCCGATGCGTCTGGCGAAAGCACACTGGGCCGCGGTCCTCCCGGGGCTACCCGCGGGGCAGTACACGCTCCGCTGTCGCACTATCGATGCGAAGGGGCAAGCGCAGCCGATGCCGCGCCCGTTCAAGAAATCTGGCCGCTGCGATATCGAAGCCGTGAACTTCACCATCATTGCATAAGTGCAAATTCACGAATAAGTAACGGCAACTCCCCTTCACCAAACAAATACGCTTCGCCCACAATGAATGTGGGCGAAGCGTGCGGAGGCGGGCGTCATCCGCTACTTCACCGGTTCCTCTTCGGCCACCAGGGACACCCCCTCAACGACTTGCCCCTCTTTTACCCCCACAGTCAGCGAAGTATTCGTGGGTGCGTCCGCGCCTCGGAGCCAGAACGGGGCGACCTGCACCTGCTGCTCGGTCGGGCGCACGAACTTCAGCTCGAACGTGCCGTCCGCCTTAGTTGTGGTGGTCGGGTCGTAGTACCGGTTCTCGCGTGCATCCGTGGGCGTTGCACGCACCTCCCGACCGGCCACCGGGCGCCCCTTAGCGTCCACCACTTTGCCCCGAACGGTACCGGGGCGAGTGAGCCGCAGCGTCACGTTATCGATCACCTCGCCGGGCTTCGTCCGGACCGGCGGGAGCACACCGTTGGCCCACTTCCGCCACTCACCGTACTTCCCGTCGTGGGCGACGAGGTTGTATTCGGCCGCCCCGCTCGCCGGGAGCACCATCACGAACGTGCCATCGGTTTTGGTTTCCACACTGAACCGCGTATCGCCGGTCAGCGAGTTCCCGGAACCGGTGCGGGCCGGGGCCACGGTCGCGCCGCCAACGGGGTTCCCGTCCGGGTCGAGAACCCGCCCGGTCACGCGCACAACGGGTTCCGCGACAATCGTCACCGCGGCCATCCCCGGTTTCAGGTCGAACGTCAGTCCGTCGAAGTTCCGCTGCCAGCCCGTCTTCGGATCATCGATGGTCTTGCGCTCCCAGTCCCGAATGACCTGCTCCGACCACCACCGTGCGTGACTCGTGGACTCGACTCCGAACGTGAACTCACCCGGGAGCATGTCCTTGATGGTGATCTCACCGTCCGAGTTCGACTTCCCGTCGATCGACTTCTGTTGCCAGTCGAAGAGGCGCAACCCCGCGACCGGTTTTCCACTCACCGAATCGACCACGCGGGCTTTGAACGTGACGCCCGGCTCAAGCGCGATGTCGAACTTGCGCCCCTGCCCGTGCGCGATCCCGGTCTTCGCGATCCGCGCCACCCCGACGCCCGGAACTCGGATGTGGAAGGCGTATTCGTCCGGCTGAACGTAGAGCCGATACCGCCCCTGTGCGTCGGCAACTGTCTCGGTCCAAACCTGGGGAGCCACCCCACCATCGAGCATCTTCGGCCCCTGATCGGCGCGAACCAGTGCCCCGGCTACCGGTTTCCCGTCCGGACCACGAACAACGCCCTCGAAGTACGTCGTCCGGTCCATCGCGATGACGAGCCCCTTCACCCCGACCTTCTGCCGGATGATCATCACCGGGGAATAGCTGTCCTTCCGGAACCGCACTTGGACGTCTTGTTTCGTCCCACAATCCTTGATCCGAAATACGCCGTCGGCTCCGGTGAAGGTGTAGTTCTCTGGGCTGTCGACCCAGTCCCACACGTGAACCTTCACCCCCGCGAGCGGCTTCCCTTTCTCGTCCACCACGACCCCGGCGAGTTCCTCGGGCTTGACGTCCTTCGGGCCGTCGACACCCGGGAAGGTCGGAACGCGAACCTCTGCCGCGCCGTCTTTTCCGATGAGAGCCGCCGCCTCGAACCGCTGCCCGTCCGACGTTTCGATCCGGAGCGGAACGCTCCGGCCCACCTCCAGCGGCCCGTTCGGGGAAGATTCGAGTCGGAACTGACCGTCCCAGCTCGCCGTGACCGGTCCGGACGCGAAGTTCCCGCACGCACTCGAATGCTGGAGGGCCGACACTTTTACGTGCGCGATCGGCTGCCCGGTCGCGTCCGTCACTTTGCCGGACAGTCCCGTGACCACGCGAACCGCTTCAAACGGCTCGTTTAGCACGACCGGCCCACGGCCGGCGGATACAGTCACCTTCTTCCGCGGGCTGTTGTTTGGGAAAGCGAAACCGGTTGGGGTCGACCAAGTTGTCAGAGTCGCCTCGCCGGGCGGGAGCCAGAACCGGAACCGCCCGTCTTTGTCGGTGGTGACCTGCGGGAGGCCGTGCCCGCTGGGGTTGAAACTACCGATCGCTTTCAAAGTCGCCCCGGCAACCGGTTCCCCACCTCGAACCTTCACGGTACCGGTCACTTCGACGCCCTCTACGACCTCCAGATCCACGTCCGCCGTTTCCCCGATTTTCGGATTCACGGTCACGCCGGCGGCCGCAGCAGTCGAATCGGTGGGGAGTGCGAGGAACAGGTTGTAGGAGCCGGCTGCAACACCCCGGAACTCGAACCGGCCCTCGTCGTCCGGCGCCATAAAGCGGTCGGATGTCGCCGGACCGGACGTGAGGTGAACGGTCACTTTCTTCACCGACACCGTCGGCATCCGTGATGTAACACGGCCACGGACAATTGCCTCCGGTTCGAGCACCAAGTTCGCGGAGCGCGCGTTCGGCCCGGCAACGAAATCTCGTTTGTGGATGCCGGCCGCGCTCGCAGTGTCCCGTTCGGCGAACCCCGGCGCACTGGCCCGAAAGATTAGCTGTGCCCCGTCCGGAACAGTTGTGAACCGGAACGCTCCGGTGGCATCGGTCTTCACGGTGTAAGCCTTCTCGACCGCGGTACCACGCAGCGCTTTAATCGGGGTGTAGCCCCAACTCGTGACGTTGCCGTGATTCGTGACGACGCCGAACTGAACCTCGGCTCCCGCGATTGCCTTTCCGTCCCGATCTTTCACCGTGCCCGTGTACGTGGTGGCCTTCGGCAAAGTGAGCGTGACGGTATTAGCAAACGTGGCAGAAGCGTGGCCGACTACGGGCGCGAACCCATCTTTCACAGCGACGAGAGTGGTCGCGAACAACGGGTCTTGCCCCTCCGGGAACCGGTCGAAGGTGAAGCGCCCCTCGGCGTCGGTCGTCGTATCCAGGCGCTTGCCGGTGCCGTTCGCGCCCACCGCGATGACGAACGCCTTCGCGACCGGCGCCCCGTCCGAATCCTTCACCACGCCGCGAATCCCCTTCTCGGCGGCCGGCGCGGGTTCCGCAGCGGCGGGCTGTCGAGGTGGATCGAGGCCAACTGAAGCGGCGGTGAGGCCGAGCACCAGAGCCACGACTCCGCACGCCACAAGAGGCACTTTAGACTTCCAAGCCATCATGCGAAGCACTCCGTTGGCAACGACCGCGGCCCGCGAGTGGGCGCTGTCCCCGCTCGAATGGGCCGCGAGCGCCGCGGTAACGAATCGTGTCCCGTCTCCCGACGCGAGCGCGTGCGGGGTCAGCATGTCCAGGTTCGCGGCGAGCGCGCCGACACTCAGTGCGACGCCGCGCCGAGTGAGCCGGGCGCGGAGCAGTTCCTTACCTCGCGTCACCCACCCGCTCAGTGTCCCGAGCGGGCAGTTCAGTTCGGCCGCGGCCTGCTGGTACGTCTTCCCGAGCAGGTAGCAGAGGACCACCGGCACGCGGTACTTGTCCGGGAGCCGGTCCAGTTCGGCGTCCAGAAGGGCCGCGAGGTCCGATTCGGGGGTAACGGGTTCCGGCGCGGGCACGCCCGAGAGGTCGAGTGATTGTTGAGCGCGGTGGCCCGACCGCGCGCGGACCGAGCACCGGTACGCGACCCGAGCGAGCCACCCGGCCAGGCTTTCCGCGCGCACGATACCGGCGCGCCGCGCGAGCACGAGGAACGTGGCCTGGAACGCATCTTCCGCGTCGTGTTCGTTCCCCGCGACCCGCCGGCAGACGCCGAGAACCAGTCGCTGGTAGCGCCACACGAGTAGCTCGAACGCCGCGTCGTCCCCGGCCCGCGCGAACCGGCGCAGCAGGTCCGCGTCGGGCACGTGGCGGAGCGAAACATCAACAACCGTTCGGAACGTCGTAGTCATGCTGACAGATTAGTGCCGCGTTCCGACCGGGCGCATGCGCGAGTTTTTCGGCAGTTCGGAAATGGCGCTTTGCGAGGGAGTGGCTCGGATTCGGCAGACCTAATCGGGAGGGGCGACACTTTCACATTGTTGAGATCACAACAACCACACCGATGCCTTTCTGGTAGTGATCTTCTCGGATTGCAATTTTGGGCTCGGGCGGCAATACGCGGTTACTCGTTCGCGGGGCGAGCTGCTGTTTTCCAGGTATCTTCGCACTATGTACGACGCCCGTACCCCGGAATTTCAGGCGCGTGTCTACGCGAGCGAGTCCAAACGCGATTCTTCAAGTCACAACCGTGACGCGAGTATGCCCGCCCCCATTCCAGCCCGTGTACTCCCAATGACGAACGCCCTCACGCGCCAGCACGCGGTACGTGCCTTGCTCCTCCTCGTGTTCCTCTCCGCTGGCGCGTGTCAGCGCCAGGAACCCGCCCCCGACCCGAATCTAGCCCCGACCACAGCGCCCCAGGCGAAAGCGCCCGAGCTGCCGACCGACGGGATCGCGGAAGACTACGCCGTCCTGGAACGGTGCTGGTACGAGAACAGGCCCACAGTCGATTTCCTCAGAACACACGGGGAAAAGCGAACGCCCATGTGGAGGGATGCAGCCGCCCAGGATTCGAGCAAAGCAATGGTCCTTTATGCCCGCGCCCTACAAGACGGAATCGGCGTGGCGGAGGATCCAACCGAGGCCGTGAAGTGGCTCCGCAAGGCTATCGAGCGCGGGAACACGGACGCAATGTGTCTCCTCGCACTATGTTCCTTGGATGGCCGGGGCGTGGCGAAGGATCCGCCGGAGGCGGTCAAGTGGTTCCGAAAGGCCGCAGAACTGAATTCTCCTCCCGCGATGCGTGCTGTGGGGCTGTGTTACTTACGTGGTGAGGGCATTGCGAAAGCCCCGGTTGAAGCGGTCAAGTGGTTCCGCAAGGCCGCAGAACTGGGACTACCAATGGGGATGCACGATCTGGGCACGTGTTACATCAACGGCCTTGGGGTGACGAAGGATAGCGCCGAAGCGGTGAAGTGGTTCCGCAAAGCCGTGGAACTCGGCAATGCCGATGCAATGGGCGGTCTGGGTTCGTGTTACACCTATGGCGATGGCGTGGCAAAGGATCTGGCTGAGGGCGTCAAGTGGTTCCGAAAAGGCGGGGAACTCGGAAGCGCTGAAGCGACGTACAATCTGGGTGCGTGTTACTTCCACGGCCACGGCGTGGCAAAGGATCTGGTCGAAGCGGTCAAGTGGTTCCGCAAGGCCGCAGAACTGGGGCTACCGATAGGGATGCACGATCTGGGCACGTGTTACGTCAATGGCCTTGGGGTGACGAAAGACGTGACTGAAGCGGTCAAGTGGTACCGCAAGGCCGCAGAACTGGGGCTACCGATAGGGATGCACGATCTGGGTGCATGTTACGCCAACGGCGCAGGCGTGCCGAAGGATCCGGTTGAAGCGATCAAGTGGTACCGCAAGGCCACGGAACTCGGATGCGTCGAAGCCATGCACAATCTGGGTGCGTGTTACTTCAATGGTACGGGCGTGGCAAAGGATTCTGTCGAGGCCGTCAGGTGGTTCCGCAAAGCGGCGGAACTCGGTAATGCTGAAGCGATGCACAGCCTGGGTGCGTCCATCGCCGCTGGCGCAGGCGTGCCGAAGGATCCGGTCGAGGCCGTCAAGTGGTTCCACAAAGCCGCCGAAACTGGACACGCCGAAGCAATGCGTAATCTGGGCGTAAGTTACGCCGATGGTATCGGGGTAGCGAAGGATTTGGTTGAGGCCGTGAGGTGGTTTCGCAAGGCAGCAGAACTGCGATTGCCGCTGGGCATGGCCAATCTTGGGAAGTGCTACATTCTCGGCATGGGCGTGCCGAAAGACACCGTTGAGGGGTTAAAATGGGTTCATAAGGCCGCAGAACTCGGAGCTCCGCATGCCATGTACCTTCTTGGCGCCGGGTACTTTGAAGGGGTGAGTACCGCCAAAGACGCTACTGAGGCCGTGATGTGGCTCACCAAAGCCGCAGAACTCGGGAACACAGACGCCCAATTTGTTCTGCAACAACTGCGTGACGCGCCGTTAACGCCGCCACCGCAACCAATCAAGCGGTAATTCAAACACAGAACGCAACCGTTCACACGCGGCTACCAGTGCCCCGTCAATTCGACGCATTCTGCCATCGGTCAACTGGTTGTACTTGCTCGCCCGCACCGGGACTACCACCGGTCGCGCCCCTCTCGGCCCGTCCTGTAACACGAATTGATAAACGAAATCGTCGCGCGCTACACGATGACTCGCGAGGCGCCACGGACCTCGTGTAAGTCGTCGACCGACTACACCGAGTAATCAGCCTCGGCGCCCCCACCGGTGCCCGAGCACCCTTCGCCGTATCTGTGATGCCTCGCAACTCAAAACAACTGGCGGAATCTCCCGAGATCCGAAATCTCCGCACGATGGTTTCCACGGAGTAGCCCGCCCGGCCGGAACTGCCGGCCTGTGAAAAATGCGCTCGGCGGACACCTACCGAGTTTGAGATATGCCGATATGGGAATATATATTTGTCATGGCCCGCTCACCCACCACCTCAGACGCATTCAACGCGGTCGCCGAACCGCGGCGGCGGGACATTCTCGACCTGCTCGCACACGGCGAGCGGTCGGTCAACGACCTGGTGGCAGCCCTCAAACTCACGCAACCGCAGGTGTCCAAGCACCTGGGCGTGTTGCGGGAGGTGGGGCTGGTGAGCGTGCGCGAGGCCGGGCGCCAGCGGTACTACGCGCTGAACGCCGCGGGGCTGAAACCCATCCACGATTGGGTCAAGGTTTACGAGCGGCTCTGGAACGAGCGATTGGACCGCCTGGACCAGTACCTCAAGGAACTCCAGTCACAGGAGAAACCGAATGACGGCGAGTAGCAAACCCACCGCGCACACCGCGGACCGCAAGATCGTCACCACCCGCGATTTCGACGCGCCGCGCGAGTTGGTGTTCGCCGCGTGGACCGACGTGAAGCACGTGTCGAACTGGTGGGGGCCGAACGGGTTCACCACGACCACGCACCGCATGGACGTGCGCCCGGGCGGCGAGTGGCGGTTCGTCATGCACGGGCCGGACGGCCGGGACTACCAGAACAAGATCACCTACATCGAGGTCGAACGGCCCGAGCGCCTCGTGTACACGCACGGCGGTGAAGTGGAGCTCGAACCCGTCGATTTCCACACGACCGTGACCTTCACGGAAGTGAACGGCAAGACGCGGGTCACGATGCGGGCCGTGTTCCCATCGGCCGAGGAGCGCGACCGCGTCGCACGGGAGTACGGGGCCGTCGAGGGCGGTCAGCAGACGCTGGCGCGCCTCGCCGAGCACCTCGCTCATTCAACCAGCGGCGCCGCGGACCGAACGATCGTCAGCACGCGCCTCATCGAAGCGCCGCAGGAGCGCGTCTTCCAGGCGTTCGCTAATCCGGACCAATTGAAGCACTGGTGGGGGCCGAACGGGTTCGCGAACACGATCGAGAAGTTCGAGCTGTACCCGGGCGGCGCGTGGCGCCTCATCATGCACGGACCGGATGGCACGGATTACCACAACGAGAGCGTGTTCACCGAGGTGACGGTGCCGGAGCGCGTCACGTTCGAGCACCGCGAACCGATCCACCGGTTCACAATGGAAATGACCTTCGCTCCGGCCGGAGCACGCACGCAACTCACCTGGCGCATGGTCTTCGAGTCCGCAACGGAGTTCGCAAAGGTCAGGGATTTTGTTATCCCGGCGAACGAGCAGAATTTTGATCGGCTCGCGGCTCACCTCGCGGCACTGTGATTTCAGATCGTGCGAGCGGGTTCTGTGCCCGCTCGCACGGCTCTGCTCACACTGGACGTGTAAGAACCAAGTCTTCCGATACTATTGGGGGCGTGAACGACAAATAAGAACATTTCTCGCGCAGCCCAATAATTCCTAGAATGATCCGTACCTCCCACCTGAGTGGTTAAATCGGCAACCCACATCGATTTGAATTCTCCTCTCATCTAAATTATGCTGCACACAGTACTTCCTTTTTACGCGCCCAATTTCGGGGAAACTGCTAACACGTGTGGGTTTGCAACAAACGGGTAACTATTGCGTTGACAAATAGTATCATTGTAAATTTAGACATTCCCAAAAGGGCCGGAAAACATTAAAAGGTAATCGCCCACATCGCGACGAGCGGAATGGGCTTTCAGATTCGGCCCGAATCCGCGGTATCGCCCATGCCCGACCCGAACCAGCCGCCACAAATCATCGACCCGCGCCTGGGGAGCCTGCTGGTTTCCGCGCGCGGTCCGTTCGGTGGGAGCCTCCCCACCGCAGTACTCCCCCTCGAGTTCGGCCCGCCCACAGCGGCAGGCGAAGTGGGAACGCTCGGCCCCTACCGCATCATGCAGGAACTGGGCCGGGGCAATATGGGCGCCGTCTTCCTGGCGCTGGACACGCGCCTGGACCGCAGCCTCGCGCTGAAAGTGATGCGGCCCGAGTTCGCCGCCGACGCGGAAGGGCGCGCGCGGTTCCTCCGCGAGGCAAAGTCCGCGGCCCGGATCGACCACGACAACGTCGTCACGGTGTACGAGGCCGACGAGCGCGAGGGCATGCCGTACATCGCCATGCAGCTCCTCCGGGGTACCCGCTGGACGCCTTCCTCGCACTCAAGGGCGCGCCCTCACTGCGGAACATCGTGCGGATCGCGCGCGAGGCGGCCCTCGGGTTGGCCGCGGCGCACCGGCTCGGCGTCGTCCACCGCGACATCAAGCCCGCGAACCTGTGGCTGGAGTCCCCCCAGGGCCGGGTGAAGCTGCTCGACTTCGGCCTGGCCCGACCCGACGGCATGGATAACGAGCTCACCAAGAGCGGGGCCGTGATCGGGACACCGGCGTTCATGTCGCCGGAACAGGCCCTCGGCGAACAAGTGGATCACCGCACCGATCTCTTCTCGCTGGGCTCGGTCCTCTACTGGCTCTGCACGGGCCAGCTCCCCTTCCAGGGGGCGAGCGTTGTGGCCGTGCTGATGGCACTGGGTACCGCGGAACCGGAGCCCGTCCACGTGCTGAACCCCGACGTGCCCCCGCCGCTGGCGGAGCTGATCCACTGGCTTCTCGCGAAGTCGCCGGCGGAGCGGCCACAGACCGCAGCGGAAGTCGCCAACCACTTGCACGAGATCCTGGAACTGCCGACGGGCCTGTCCTCGGTCGCACCACCGAGCGTACCACCTCCTATCAGCACGCGGGTAGAAACCTCCGATCCGTGGCTGACCCGCGCGCTGAAAGGCCCCGGTTCGCGCGCAGGGTACCGCGCGACACCACCGGCCGTGTCGCCGACCGCACAGCCGGCTGAGCCGTTGATCCCACCACCGGTCGTGCCGCCGGCTGCGCCGAGCGAACCACGGGTACTCCACACGATGCCGGTCGTCGCCATCACGCCGACGACTCCATCGAACGAAGAGCCGAGGGCGACTAGCGCGCCGGACACGATCGGCACGCTCATTTCATCCGGCACCGTCTGGGAAAAACCGCGGAGCAAGCCCCGTGAGAGGAGCACGCGAAGAGAGTACGCCCCCCCCGAAGTGGACTATTTTGACCGGCCGAGGCGAACGTACAGAAGGCCGAGGAGAAGGGACAACCACACCGGAGCGATCCTGGCCATCATCGGGGGTGGTATCGGCACGCTGGTCGCTGTTGCCTTGATCGTGGTGCTGATCGTGACCGGGGGAAAGAAAGGGGCGGATTCGGCTCAACAGAAGGCCAGTGACCACGGCCGTCAGACGACAAGAGGAACCACGTCAGGGGATGCCGGCGCCCGGCCTCCCGTCGACACCGATCACGAAGCAGACACACCGCGTTCGGTGCCGCCCACAGTCGATGTACCAAAACCGCCCCCGCCAGCGCCTCCATCCAGCGCCAGTTTAGCCGGCCAGTGGACCCGCGAAGTTGACGGACTGATCGAGGTGTGGACCATTCGCTCCGTTGCCGGCAAATGGGAAATTGAGGGACGGCTATTCGACGGCGTGGAGGAGGTCGGAACCTTTGTCGGCTCGGACGCACAAATGTCCGATCGCGCCCTCACGTTCATTCAACGTTTCGAGAAGCAACCGCCTCAACCCCGGCCCAGCGGGGCAACCATCGCGGCCAAGCTCGGTGGGGCCAATCTCGTGTTCACTTGGCGGCACAACGGGAGCAGTGGAAGTGGCACGATGATACGAGTGAAGCAATGAGCCGGTGAGTTTGTGGGGAGGCTGGTACAAAAAAGCCTCCCCCGCTTTGTCATTTCGAGGGCACGGTCACGAATTTGATCGTGCAGTCTCACCTCCCCAGCACCGCGGGTGCGGATTCCTGGGCGTGGCGGGCGTCGTGCCCGGTGTAGGCGCCGAAATCATTGAAGAACAGGCGCTTCGCCAGCCGATAGAACACATTTTTCTCCGGGATCTCAGCCGACGGCGCGTACTGCGACGTGCGAATCGTCATCGCGTCGAGTTCGGCGAGGGCAGTCTTTCGCGCGGTCGCGTCCTTCGCGCCGTGGGCCTCGACCAGCTTCTTGAGCAGATCCGGGCGCTCCAGCACGATGCACCCGCGTGTCGTCTCGGCCGCGAGCTTGCGGAAGTCCGCCAAGAACGCGGACCGAAGGAACTTCTGTTTGAGCGGGCGCGAGTCTGCCGTTGAGTGGATCGATTCCGTGGAGAACTGCACGATCGGGCACGGCTCGATGTCACCCCACGGGTTGATGTGGTGACTGATGCCGGTCGCCGCCGGGCACAGTGCCTTGCCCTCGCCGTCGTGGTACGCATCGACGATGATAATCGGCTTCTTCGCGCGCATCTCCACTACGAACTTCCGCGCCCGAACCGCCTGCTCGGGCGTTAAACACAGGTCCGGGTTCGGGTTCGGTCCCATCGGGCGGTACACGTGGAACCACGTGTAGAGTACGCCCTTTTCGATGAGCCGATCGATCCACTGTTCCCGGAGCAAGTCATCAATGTTGGTCCGCGCGAGGCTCGTGCAGACGCCCGTGAACACACCCGCGTCCAGCGCATTGTGCAACCCCTGGAGCGTCTTGTTCAGCACCCCGCCGCGCCCGCGGCGCTCGTCCGAAACGATCTCCGAGCCTTCCACCGAAATGAGCGGCGTCACGTTCCCCAAGCGCCACATCTGTTTGGCGCGCTCGGGCGTGATGAAGTGGCCGTTCGTGAAGATCTGGAAGTAACAGTCCGGGTGCTCCGCGAGCATGTCCAGCAGGTGCGGGTGCATGAACGGCTCGCCGCCGACGATCCCGAAGAACACGTTCCCCATCTGCTTCGCTTCGCGGACGAGTTGGTGGAACGCGGCCGGCTTGATCGTCTCCTGCTTCATGCTCACATCGACCCAGCACCCCTGGCACCGCAAATTACACGTGTTGATGATGCTCACGTACAAAAACGGCGGGAACACCTGGCCGCGTTTCAGGCGCAACTTGTGCTTGTGAACGGACAAAGCGCCTTTAACGCCCATGTTGTACGCGAGCTTCCACAGGAGCCGCTTGTCGGTTTCCAACAGGACGCGCTTGGCCAACTTGAACGACGCGAGCAGGGTCACGGTGCGCTCCGGGCGGAACGGTGCGGTACTACAGATGAAGTGTACCGCTTACGCGGGAGATATTACGGGAGATTTTCGCGCGGGTGGCCAGCCGTAGCGCCTGTGCGGGTGGAACGCTCTGAGACGAAGTGCGAAACGCCCTCGGCATCAGTTCGGGTCGGCGCCTCGACCGGCGCGCGGGAACACTTGAGCGTTGCCCCGCGTCGCGTCAGGAGGACGACCGATGGTTCCACTTCTCTTGTTGCTCACCGCCCCCGGTCACGACCCGTTGGGCCATCCGCCCGGTCCGGCCGACTACCCCATCCCCCTTCCCTCTCTCACCGCGCCCATCCCGGCGGCTTCGACCTGGGACCGCATGTTCCCTTCCGGGCACTGTGCGGGACCGGCGCTTCAGCCGTTCCAGAAGCAACCGCGTGTTTGCCCGGTCGCGGTTTGTGCGTGCGACTCGGAAGCCAGCCTTCCTTCAAAAAACATCGCGTGGGTCAAGGAGTTCCACACTGTGGCCCACGTTCCGTACCCGCGTTACGACCTGAGCGGTTGCCCCGTCGAGGGTGACGGGCTGCTGATCTACGAGGGAATGCGGTTCGCCGTGGATCAGAAAACCGGGAACTACGACCTGACGTTCACCGCGACCGTACCGGCAATGCCCGTGCTTTTGCGCCTGCAACTGACGCTCACCAGCCCGGACGGGAAGCAGGAGTACAAACTCACGCTCCCAATGATCCGTATGGAACCGCCACGCGACGCCAAGCCCGGTGACCCGGCCCCGCGCACGTTCCATGTCGCGCACCGGGGGTATTCGAGCCTGCTGTTCGACCCGAAGCAGGGTATTCCGCCCAGTCAGTGGGACCGGCAGACGGCAACGCTCAAAGCCGCGATCGACAACACCTGGGTCATTACCCGCACCGGTACCGCCCGCTTCGGTACGCCGATCGCCATCGACGACCCGAATCGGTGAGTGCCGTCGCTCTGATCCCCGTTCGACCGCGGCCCCTCGCGCCGCGGTCGTCTCATTTCTCTCTCGGGTTGAGTTATTTTCCGCAAATAAGCAGCGCCCCGGAAAGATAGCACAACTGGTAAAGTCGGCATTTGCGCCCCGTCGATAACTCGCGTGCAGAGGCAGGTCCGTACACGCTCGCCCAGGCGCTGCGCGTCGGGTGACACGGGGGCTACGGTCATGGCGCGCAATGCCGCGAAAATGTTGTTGTGCCTGGGGCTCGGTGCCGCCGTCATGTACGGCAGTACGAACTACCGCACCATTCTGGAACAGATCGCTTCAGAAACAGCCGCTCTGTCCACCGAAGCACCGAGCGCGGCTCCGGCGCCGCTCCCTCCGGAGATCACCTCCGCACCTCGCGTTGCGGAACCGGTGCGACGCGACCCGAACGTGCGCCCGGCCAGTCTGACGGACGAGACGAAGCCCGAACCGGTCAAGAGCGTTCGGCTCGAAGACGCTCAGGGCATTGTGTGGGATCTGAATAAGCCACCGGTGGACGGCGTTGCGACGCTCGGAACCACGGTGAAACTTAAACTCGATCGCACCATCGCCAACCAACTCCTCCTGAGTACCGATGATCCTGCGGTTCGTGAGAAGTCGGTCGACGACGTCCCCGGCGTGAAGCGCAGCGACGAGAACGGGACCACGTTCGTCGCGCTCGATCTGACGAAGCTGAAGGCCACCGACGGCAAAATCAACTTCGAGCTGCGAGTTAAGAGCGTCGGCCCTCAAACGTCCGATCCGTACAAGTTCACGATCCTGGTCCCGTCCGAACCGAGCGACGCGATCTCGGGTCAGGTGACCGAGTACGCGACCTCTCCGCCTCTGCGCCCGGCCCCGATCTCCTCGGTCGTGGGTATGGTCGACGTCTACGGCAAACCTCAATACGAGCCGTACTTGCGTCTCTTCGGTCAGGTGAAGGGCGCAGCGACCCTCCGGTTCGTGCTCCAGCCCGAAGGCGGGACCGCGACAGAGGTGGACGGGGACATCGGCCGCAACGCCTCTGGTGCATGGGACGCCCGCGTGCGACTCCCGGTCCTCAACGATCTCACCAAAGCCAAGCTGTTCATGCGGGTGGAGTACACCAACGCCCGCCTGTATTTCACGAACCCGCTCCCGCTCCGGTTCAACTTTGTACCCGAAACGCTCGACCCGCCGGCGCTTGACTCCCCCGTGTCGGCCGAGGGTAAGACCGTCACCCCAGCGAGCGATTTCTCCACCACGGGGCTGCCCGCATACTACTCGAACGGCACGAAGTTCGACCTGAAGGTGGCACCGCCCCAGAACGCGCAAGTGCTGGTCGCATACGTCGACAACGCCGCGATCTTCCCGGGGATCAGCGTCGTCCCGGCGCCAGGCGGGGACGGGAAAGTTACGTTCCAGAAGCTCGATGTGGGGAACGGACGGGATCACGTGATCCGCGTCGCGGCCGTGCGCGGATCGTTCGTCGGCACACCCGCACAAATCAAACTCATGGTGGCCACCACGCCACCGACGGTGGAAAGTGTGAACGCGCAACCGGGATTCGGCCAATCGAACGGGATCGGGACCGAGAAGATCGTCATCCGCTTCAGCAGCAAGAACCCGATCGATTCCAACTTCAAGGCCGACACCTTCAAGGTGTCCCACAACGAGAACAAGGCCCAACGCGGGAACCTGCCGATCGGCACACCGGTGTACGACAAGTTGACCAACAGCGTCACCCTCAACGTCGGTGCGATCCTGCCCGGCACGTACACGGTCGCGATTCTGAAGAACAAGATCACCGACGTGTTCGGGAACGCGCTCCCGGAATCCACCGAGGTCCAGGACGGAGGTAATGCGTTCGAGGCCACCGTTTCGACCCAAGCAGCGCCAGACAAGGCCGTTCCGGTCGATCCCTCTGGCACGACGCTCCAGACCGGTCCGCCGGTGGACTTCCGCATCTACCTCAAACCACCCGTTTACGACGAGGGGTTCAACCCGTCGGACCGGGTCGAGTCGCGGGTCGCGCGGCTGTACTACTACCGCGACGCGCACCGGGTCGCACAACTCATTAACCGATCGGTGAAGTCGTACAACGCGGCGGACGTAGACGTCCGCCGTCGCGCCGCTAACCGCACACGCGACGACGCCAACAAAGCCGAGGACGAACGCAAGCGCCTGGAATTTCTCTCGGTCAAAGCCGCGCAGGACGCGCGCGCGGCGGAGGCGGAACTGAACAACCTCCAGAACCGGGTCGCCGGCGCGCGCGGGACCGCGGAACAGGCCCGACGGAGTTTGATCCAGAAGCGGATTGAAATTGATGAGGCGAAGCGCATGGGACGCCCCCCGGGTGAGATCGCGGGGCTTCAAGCCGAAGCGGAGACGATCGAACGCGCCCTGATTTCCGCGGATTCTATCGACCGGCAGGGGCCGGCCGATATTGCTCGCGCGCAGGGAAACGTCGCGGCGAAGCGGGAAATGGAAGCCAAGGCTGTTGAAGCGTGGATGGTCAAGGAGTTCGAGGAACGGCGCCTGCGCGAGAACCAGTTCCGCGTCGAAGTATCGGCGTCCACCGCGGACCCGGACACCTACGCGCCCGGGCGCCCGGACTCCGACGACCCGGTGATGCGCGTGTCGGTTTCGGTGATCGGCGAGGGGCTGATCCAGCTCCGCGGGCCGATCAAAGGGTTGAACGTCATCCGCACGATGTTGAACCAGATCGACGCCCCGGTGGGCCAGGTCCGCGTGGCCGTTCACACGCTTCAAGTCAACGGCGAACGCGCCGATCGCATGGAGAAGGTGGTCGCCAACATCCAGCGGTACCTGGACCACTCGCGGTTCCTCACGGCCCAATCGAGCCAGATGCTCCGCAACGCGGTCACGTCGGTCGCCGCGCGCAAAGCCGCGGAAGCGGCCGCGACACTGGCCCCCGGCTGGACTCAATGGGACCGCGACCAAAAGTACCTGTATGCGTTCTTCGGGAAGGATTTCACCGACGAGTTGATGCAACTCGACTCGGAGTTCCTCAAGACCGGTAACAAGCTCCTCGCGCTCAACTCGATGGACAGCACGAGTCTGTCCTCGGCCCTTTTTCTGATGGCGCTCGCGAAGAACGAAGTGCGAATGGAAATCATCCAGGAATTTCTGGCAACCGTTCAGCGCGATCTGCCCCAAGCGGAAGCCCGGTACTACATGATCGGGATCGCGACGCCGAAGCACTGCGACGCCTGCAAGGACAAGAAGGAGTATCTTCTGGCGAGCAACTCGCCGTTCGAGTCGCTGGTCGG
This sequence comes from Gemmata massiliana, assembly GCA_000531095.1. Lineage (GTDB taxonomy): Bacteria > Planctomycetota > Planctomycetia > Gemmatales > Gemmataceae > Gemmata > Gemmata massiliana. The sequence continues at coordinate 89,896 of HG799471.1, forward strand.
CTTCTTCAACGCCCACGTGACCGGCACCGACACGCTCAACCCGCTCCAGCGCGAGTTCATCCGCCTCGCCCAGATCTTCAAAGCGCAGATGATTACCGAGATGCAACTGCGCCAGCGCGTGATGGAGCGCTCGCTGTTGGAGGAGCGCATCAACACGAACTACCTCGACGAACTGCGCAAGGCGAAGCAGATGGAGGACGACGCGAAGAAGGTTCTGCGCGCCCTCCAGGAGCAACTCAACCTCGCGAGCGCACAGAGCCAAAGCTCGCTGAACGGGTTCCAGGTACTGCTCGAAAAAGCGACCACCGAAATCGGGGTCGTGTCCCAGGTGTTCGCGAAAGAGCCGAACCAAAACGTCGTGATCGGGCAAAAGCAGTTCACCGCGCCCAAGTGGACGGGTGACAAAAGCAAAGGCGAACCGCGCTCGTGGCAGTTCACCAGCAGAACCCTCCGGGACCAACTGGACCAAACGGGGGATCTGCTCAACCAGTTTTATTACATCGATCCGGACGCCTACAAGCGGTACTCGGCCACCATCAAACTGATCAAGAAGGCCGCGACCACGGGTGAACTCGGCGACGACGAGTACCAGGATCTGAAGAAAGGTCTGGACGAATTACTGAATCTCCTCCGAACGGAAGCGGCGGCCGTCCAGAAGAACCTGGACACGATCCGAGGGCAGCTCCAGGGCGATAACGCGAACCCGCTCGAAGCGGCCGCACGGTACCGGATCTTCCGCGAGGAGGTTCTCAACCGGTTGCGCCAGGGGAGCGAGTTCCGCACGGCAGCCGAGACTATCTTCAAAGAGGCCGACCCCACGTTCCGGGCACTCGAAAGCACGGCCGGGCAGTACGCCGCCGCGTTCAAGAGCGCACGCGACGCCCGGCGCCCGCTCGACGAGAAGAAGCTGCTCGACCTGCTCGTGGACGAGATGGAAGACAAGTACGTCGAGATCCTCGAAGGGATGCGGGCGCGCACCGCGAACGTGGACAACTACCTCAAGAGCGTGACCACCGCGCTCGACGACGACTTCAACACGCAGTACTACCTGCCGTCGTTCCGCCGGGCGCGCGAGGCGAGCCGGTTCTGGGACGTAACCCTGGCTCAAATCGAAACGACCTCCGTACTGACGAACAACCGGGCGCTCGGTAAGGTGTCGCCGGCCGCGTCGTATGAATTCGACCTGCCCAAGCGGGATATCGCCATCACCGAAGGGTTCCGGTCCGCGAAGGCGCTGTTCGACGAGTACGGCGCACTAATGAACGACCCGTCGTTCCTCGCTCTGGCCAAGCTCTACAGCGGCAATCCGGTTTCGATGGTCCAGGGCGGCGGTGGAGATCTGGCAGCGATCCGAAGCGTGCTCCCCGGGCTAACGACCACGCCCGACGAGCGGATCATGGCCCAAGCGGGACCGGGCCAGAAGCAGTTCGGGACCGCACTGGACGGGCTGATCCCGGACCCGGCGATTTACAAGTTCGAGACCGGAACCGGGTACGAGATCCGGCCCGTACTCAGCCCCGACGGGCAGGCGGTGGTGTTCAAGTTCGACTACCTCTATACGACCGACGTGCGCGAACCGGTCCGGGCCGACGAGAAGCACCTGGGGCGCGTGAAACGCCACCTGATTCACACGGACGTGCAGCTCGGTAACTTCGAGCTGCGCGAGGTGAGCAAGTACATGGTGGCGCTCAAGGTCGCGCGCACCGGTCGGGGCGTGCAGTTCCTCCAGGATCTCCCCGGTGTCGGCATTTTGTTCCGCCCACTACCGAGTGCCAGTTCGTCGCTCCAGCAGAACCTGATCTACTCCCAGGCCACGATCTTCCCGACGCTGTTCGACCTGATGGGGCTGCGGTACGCCCCTGCGATCGCGGACCTGGACCCGCTCGCGGACCGCATGGCCGAGTTCGCGGCGCGGTACCGCCGCCTCGATGTCGAACAGCGCATCTACGACATCGCGGCCACCCGCGTCGATGATGCTCTCCGGACACCCTACGGCGAACGCCGGTACGATTATTACCGTTCGCAGATGACGCTCCCGTGGCGCCACCCGAACGGCTCTGTGGGTGTGGGGCTTCGGCTCCACGACGGGATTCTGCGCGAGGGCTACGACCCCACGATCAAGTTCCCCGAAACGCAGTTCGCGCCCGGGTTCTCACCAGAGGGGCGGCCCAAGCCCTACAACCCGAACACGCCCTACGGCCCGCCTGCGTTCGATCCGCCGTACACGATCCCACAACCGCCCCCTGGTGTCCCGTACCCGGGGGCCACAGGAGCCACCGGCCCGCGGGTTCCGACGGCGGTCAAAATGCCCCCGGGAGCGTCGGGAACGTTCGTCCCCGGATACGGTCCGGTGGGAGTTGGGAAACCCGTGCCAGTCACGCCCGCACTCCCGACGACGCCCTCAACGCGCCCGGCCGAACTACCAGGGACGAGCCAGCCGCCGATCATTACCGTGGGGCCGCCGGTAACGAGCCAGCCTCCCGCGGGTCCGCAAACGCCGCTCGCACCGGTCCGGCCGATACCTCAACCTACGGTACCAATGCTGAGCCCGCCGCCAACGGGAGGGAAGTAGCGACCGTAGGGAATCTCTCGTGGCTGTCGCCGCTCGGGTACTCCCCAACGCGCGAACACAGAGATTGGACCGGGCGCGCCGGGGTGCGGATGACGAAGTTGCCGAACGGGACAGGAACCCGGCAACGGAGGCGGCGAGCCATGAAGTGGCGGGCACTCAAAACGGTCGCGTGTGTCGCTCTGGCGGCAACCGCATCGGTCGGGTTCGCGGAGTTCCCGCGGCACGTTGCGAAGCCGAAACCGCTGCCCGGCATTCCCGGGTACGATTACCGCCCGGCCGAAGTGCGCCCGGCGCCGACGGCAACCGCGGTCAGTTTGGAAAAGGTGAACGTGACTCCGGCTCCTGCCCCGGGTCAACCGGCGCGGCCGGCGACGCAAGCGTACCAGTTGGTTCAGGCGCGGATGCAAGTGGACCACTGCTTCCTGTCGCGGGTCGCGGTGGCGTTCCACGAGAACGGCGAGTTCCAGATCAGCTTCCGGGCGGACCAGAACCCGCAACCGGGGGACGACATCCGCTCGCCGCTGAAGCCGGGCGAGCGCCTGAACGTGCCGCTCCAGACAACGCAGTTGAAGCGGAACACGTTCATTGTGAAGGTTCGAGGGTACGCCGCCGCGCCGATCAATCAGGCCCGGCCGAACCTGTTCCCCGGGGCGCCGGTGGTGGTGGAGTTCCCGCCGATGGAGTTCGTGGTTCAGCGGGGCGAGCCGGCGAGCAAGACATTCACTGGCAACGCGGCGGCAGTGGCGAAGTATTTCCCGCTGGTCGACCGGATTGAGGTCGAGTTCACGTACAAGTAAGTGCCGGACCGTGCCGGAACGGTCTAATGGTTGACCAACAGCCATCAGACAGCCCGCGGGTTCGACGAGCCGAAGGAGCGGCCATGCGGATGCACGGGCGCGGATACGGGTGGAACGGGTGGAGAGGTGCGGCGATCCTGTTCGTCGCGACCGTATCGGGGTGCGCGACTCAAACCGACGCCACCAGTGTGAAAACACGGCGCCCGGGCGAAGCCCTGCGCGCGGCCTCGGCGCCGGTCCCGCCGACCCAGGAAATCGAGATCCTCGACCCCAACGTGGACCCGACCGGTAAGCCCACGGTCCGAACAGCCGCGTTCGTGCCACCCGGGTCAAACCCGGCATGTGCCGTGCTCCCCGCGTCCGCGCCTCAACAACAGATCGACGTCCCGCCGACGGTGCTCGTTCACAAGTTCTACTACACCGGGAACCGCACGTTCCAGGGACCGATGCTCACCGGCGGTCCCGTGATCGTTTCCGCCAACCACCCCAAAACGCTGGAGCGCACATACGTTCCGGTGATGCTGCCCCCGGGGGCACCCCGCGTGACTTACACGAACGACACGATCCGCTACGATTTCGGCCCGCAATCGGTGACGCTCGTGTTCGGCCACTGTGGGAACCCGCGCGTGCGGTACTCGCAGTCCACCAACGCGAGCGAGACCGCGCACAAGAAGATCGCGGCCACCAAAGCCGAGACTCGGAGCTTCGTCCAGCGCACCGGCATCCCGGAAGGAATGCAGCGATTCAAAGAGGGCACGAAGTCCACGTGCGGGGCGATCGCGGACCGGATCAACGACGTGGGCCACACGACCGCGGACGTGTTCCGCAACGCGACCGATTTCATCCCCGGCGCGCAGCTCCTCAAATCGACCCCGGAAGACAAGGCCGTTCGGGAACAGGAACGGCTCCAGCGCGCGGCCGAGAGCCGTCCGACCCTCGACGAGACGTTCGTACCGCGTGCGCCGTAAGTTCGTTCTCCGTGGCGCGAGCGGGCACCCACCTCCGCTCGCGTTCAAACGAGTGTCGCCTTTTGCTTGCCCTCACCTCCTAAATCGGCGACAATCACAACACCTCGGAAGCTCTCCCGCTTCGGGCTGCCACCGGAGCCGTCATGCCGTTGACTCGTGCTCTGTTCCCGACATTCGCGTTCCTCGCGCTCACTTCACCGGGTGTTGTTGCCGCACCACCCGCGGAGAAGGTCGATTTCGCGCGCGACATCCGCCCGATCCTCTCGAACAGTTGCTTCAAGTGCCACGGCCCGGCCGTGCAGAAGGGCAAGCTCCGCCTTGACGAGCGCGACGCGGCCGTCAAGAAGGGCACGATCACTCCCGGCAAGCACGCAGACAGCGAACTACTCGTGCGAGTGCTGCTCGCGGACGACGAGAACGGTCGCATGCCGCCGGTGGGCGTTGGTGAGCGCCTTTCGCCGGAGCAGATCGCGAAGCTCAAAGCGTGGATCGACCAGGGCGCAGAGTACACGCCCCACTGGTCGTTCGTAGCCCCCAAGCGCCCGGCTCTGCCGAGCACGAAGCACCCGATCGATGCCTTCATTCGTGCTCGATTGGAGAAAGAGGGGCTAACGCCGTCGCCGCAAGCGGATAAAGCGACGCTGATTCGGCGCGTGACGCTCGACCTCATCGGTCTGCTACCCACCCCTAAAGAGGTGGACGACTTCCTCAAGGACGAATCACCGCAGGCTTACGAGAAGGTCGTCGACCGGTTGCTCGCATCTCCGCACTACGGCGAGCGCCAGGCGCGGCACTGGCTCGACCTCGCCCGCTACGCGGACAGCAACGGCTACACGATCGACGGCCCGCGGCAAATCTGGGCCTACCGCGACTGGGTGATCGACGCCCTGAACGCGGACATGCCCTTTAATCAGTTCACGATCGAACAACTCGCGGGGGATCTGCTCCCCAACGCGACGACTCAGCAGAAAGTCGCGACCGGCTTCCACCGCAACACAGCGTTCAACGAAGAGGGCGGAACCGATCCGGAGCAGTTCCGTGTCGAACGCACGGTGGACCGCGCGAACACGACAGCCGCGGTGTGGCTCGGGCTTACGGCCGGGTGCGCGCAGTGTCACGACCACAAGTACGATCCCGTTTCGCAAAAAGACTACTACCGGCTGTACGCATTCTTCGACTCCTGCGACGAACCGACGCTCCCGCTCGGCGGGCCACCCGATCTGGAAAAGCGGATCGCGGACGTACAGACGAAGCTGGCCGCCGCGCGGCTCGCGGGCGCAGACGAAGACGCGAAGAAGCTGATTGCGGAACTCAAGAAGGTGCAGAGCCAAGCCCCCACAACACTCGTGATGCGCGAACGTGCGAAACCGCGGCAGACGTTCGTGCAGGTCCGTGGGGACTTTCTCCGCAAGGGTGACGAGGTCCAACCTTCGTACCCCAGCGCGATCAGCGCGGCCGCTCCGACCAAGCGCCTTACGCGACTCGACCTCGCGAAGTGGCTCGTGAGCGCTGAGAACCCGCTCACGGCCCGCGTAACAGTCAACCGAGAGTGGCAAAAATTCTTCGGGCGCGGACTGGTCGAAACGGAGAACGACTTCGGGCTACAAGGCAATTTCCCGACTCACCCGGAACTCCTCGACTGGCTCGCGGTGGAGTTTCGCGAAAGCGGGTGGGGGCTGAAGAAATTCCACAAGCTCGTCGTCACGTCGGAGACTTACAAGCAGTCGTCCGCGATGCGGAAGGACGTCACCGAACGCGACCCGCGCAACCTGCTCCTCGCTCGCCAGTCACGGTTGCGGCTGGAGGCCGAGACCATCCGCGACGTGTCGCTCTCCGCGAGCGGGACGCTCAACCCGAAGCTCGGCGGGCCGGGCGTCTACCCGCCGCAGCCGAAGGAAGTGTTCGCGTTCACGCAGAGCAACCACCCGTGGGTCGAAAGCACCGGGCCGGACCGCTATCGCCGCGGCATGTACACGTACATCTGGCGGCAGTCGCAACACCCGCTGCTCACCACGTTCGACGCGGCAGACGCTCAGGTCGCCTGTACGAAGCGGAACCGCAGTAACACGCCACTGCAAGCACTGCACTTGGCCAACGACCCAGTGTTCGTGGAGTTCGCCACCGCGCTCGGCACCCGCATCGAATCGGAAGGCCCGACCGACGACTCGGGGCGCATAACATTCGCGTTCCGCGTGTGCTTCTCGCGCGAACCGACGACCGCGGAAGTCGCCCGCGTGCAAGCGTACCTCGACGCAAAGCGCAAGGCCGACCCCAAGACCGCGTGGACGGCTCTCGCCCGCGTTCTGATGAATTTGGACGAGTTCATCACGCGGGAGTGAACACGGGACCGACGACACATGCACTCACACGAAATTGACAGCGCGTTAACCCTCGCACGCACGCGACGGCACTTCTTTCGCGATTGCGGCGTGGGTGTCGGCACGATGGCGCTCGGCTCGTTACTCGCCCGCGATGCCCGTGCGGGCGCGCGAACAGATCCCCTCGCACCCCGGAAGCCGCATTTCCCGGCCAAAGCGAAGGCCGTCATTTACCTGTTCATGGCCGGTGCCCCGAGCCAGCTCGAGCTGTTCGAGCCCAAGCCCGAACTGAACAAGCTCCACGGCCAGAAAGTGCCCGAGACGTTCACGAAGGGCAAGCGGTTCGCGTTCATCAAGGGCGACGCGAAGCTGCTCGGCTCCGTGCGCAAGTTCGAGAAGGCCGGTAAGTGCGGCATGGACATCAGCGAACTGCTGCCGCACCACCGCGAGATCGCCGACGACCTGTGCTGGCTCCGCGGGATGAAAACGGACGTGTTCAACCACGGTCCGGCGAAGTGCTTCATCAACACCGGTTCGCCCCAATTCGGGCGCCCGAGCATGGGCGCGTGGCTCACCTACGGGCTGGGAAGTGAAAGCGACAGCCTCCCCGGGTTCGTGGTGCTCCAGTCCGGTCCGCGCGGCCCGCGCGGGGGAGCGTCGCTCTACGGTTCTGGGTTCCTGCCCAGTGTGTACCAGGGCGTGCCGTTCCTCAAAGGCCCCAGCCCGATTCTCGACCTTGCTCCTCCACCCAAGGTGAGCACCAGAGACCAGGGCGAATTCGTCGACGCGGTGAACGACCTGAACCGGCTGCGGCACGATCAAACTGGTGATCCCGAGATCCAAACTCGCATCGCGGCCTATGAAATGGCCTACCGAATGCAGACCAGCGCGCCGGAACTGATGGACCTCTCGAAAGAGGACAAGAAAACGCTCGACATGTACGGCGCGGTGAAGGGGAAACCGAGTTTCGCGGCGAACTGCCTGCTCGCGCGCCGACTCGTGCAGCGCGGGGTGCGGTTCATCCAACTGTACCACACCGACTGGGACCACCACGGCGGCCCGCTCGACCTCACCAAGCCCCTCGAAAACATCTGCAAAGAGGTCGACCAGCCGTGCGCGGCGCTCGTCAAGGATCTCAAGCGGCTCGGGCTACTCGACAGCACGATCGTGGTGTGGGGCGGGGAGTTCGGGCGCACGCCGATGGGCGAGAGCCGCGAGACGATCGGGCGCGACCACCACATTGATGCGTACACGATGTGGGTCGCGGGCGGCGGGTTCAAGCCCGGCACCCTGTACGGCAAGTCGGACGAGATCGGCTACAACGTGGTCGAGAACGAGGTCCACGTCCATGACCTCCAGGCCACGATACTCAACCAAATGGGCCTGGACCACACGAAGCTGACGTTCCGGTTCCAGGGGCGAGACTTCCGCCTCACCGACGTTCACGGCAAAGTCGTGAAGGACGTTCTGAGCTGAGTTGTTTGGTGCCCCCCGCCCACGAAGGACGGGTTGCCAACCTACAGTGACCACAGCAAGCGAGCCGAAACAACAATGCCGAAACGAGATCTGGAGTCACTCAATTCGCTGCGCTAACAACTCCAAAAATGCTCCCAGATCCGGCTCGCACCCGTCGCCGAGATTGGTGTTCGCGATCGGCGAAACGATCCGCAATGTGGTCCGCGCGTCGGGCGATTGGCCGAGTACGAAACACTGCACTTCACTTGAGAACCGGTCCTCAACGATCGCGGAAAAGTACGGGGCGAGAACGTATCCAGTAATCAACGAACTATCGGAAAGGTTCTCAAGCACATTGACCGCTGGGAACCGCGGGTATTCGACAACGATGTAATTCAGTTTCACACCAATCCGCCCGGTGTGCCCACGGAGCGACCGAACGTCCAAGTTGTTCGGTTCAGTGCGATGCCTCTTGGCCGCTTCCAGAAAGTAGAACAACGCGCCCAGATCCGGTGACACGTCGAATTCCGACTTCAGCTCTTCGATGTCGGTATGCGCCCGCCGGGGAAGGATCGAGTACGCCGTTTCGTAGGTGATTCGTGCCCGCGCGTTCTGTTCGGCGGCTCGCATACACGCCCCTTCCCCTACTTATTTCCGCTACTCGCAATCATACCCTCGGTCGGGCTGCTCGCGTTAGCGTAGAGGCGCTTCGGGATGCGCCCGGCCAGATACGCGAGGCGCCCGGCCTCGGTCGCATAGCGCATCGCCCAGGCCATACGCAGCGGATCGCGTGCGCTGGCGATCGCGGTGTTCAGCAGCACCCCGTCGCAGCCCAGTTCCATCGCGGCGCTCACGTCACTCGCGGTGCCCACGCCCGCGTCCACGATTACGGGGTAGTCCGGGTCGTTCTCCTTCAGGTATTCCAGGCAGATGCGGATGTTGTTCGGGTTCAGAATCCCCTGACCGCTCCCGATCGGGCTGCCGGCCGGCATCACGCTCGCCGCCCCCGCTTCCTTCAGGCGCTTCGCGAGCACCGGGTCGTCGCTCGTGTAGACCAGCACCGTGAACCCGTCCTTCACCAACTGCTCGGTCGCCTTCAGCGTGTCGACCGGGTCCGGTAGTAGCGTCCGCTTGTCCGCGAGGCACTCCAGCTTCACCCAGTCCGCGCCGGGGTTCTCCAGGTTGGTGAGCAGCTCGCGCGCGAGCCGGGCGTGGCGGACCGCATCGTCCGCGCTGAAGCACCCGGCCGTGTTCGGCAGGATCGTGAGCTTCTTCAGATCGAGGAAGTCCAGGATGCTCTTGCCGTCCTTGTCGATCAGGCGCTCGCGGCGCACCGCGACGGTGGTCACGTTGCACCCGCTCGCTTCCATGCACTGCTGCATGAGCGGGTACGATGTGTACTTCCCGGTGCCGGTAAACAGGCGCGACGCGAAGACGAACTTCCCGACCTTCAGCGGTTTGTCGAGCGGCGGTTCGTCCGTGCCCTCGCCGCCCCCGACGAGCGTGACGATCTCCACCGCGTCGCCTTCACGAAGCGCGCGGGCGGGCTGCTCCCCGCGTGTCACCACCACGCGGTTCACTTCGACCGCGAGCTTCTTCGCGTCCTTGCCGAGGTGGGCGAGCAGGTCCGCGACGGTGAGGGGATCGGGAAAGGTTTTCGGTTCGTCGTTGACGGTGATCTTCGGCATGATTGCGGCTCCGTTCTCGGTACCGGCTAACATACCGGAAAACCCGACCATTTCCCGGTGCCCACGAGGGTGATTCCAATCAAGGAACCCGGGGTTTCAACACCGGGTGCGTTTGGTACAACTAGAAGGGCCACAACACAACTGGCAGCCCCGGTGACCATTCGATGAGCAGCGCCGCCGACGCGACGGCCACCTTCTACCAGCACCTGCAAGCCAGCAGACTGCTGACCGAAGACCAGCTCCGGGAGCTGTGGGGCTGGATCGCGTACACGAAGCCGGACGTTCAGGGCGTCGCCAAGGAACTCCACCGACGATCCTGGCTCACCCCCTACCAGATCCGCGAAATTGCGAAAGGTCGCGCCGCGACTCTCAAGATCGCCAGTCGCTACGTCCTGCTCGACATTCTGGGCGAGGGCGGAATGGGGCGCGTGTACCGGGTGCAGGACGCGCGCATGGGCCGCACGGTGGCCCTCAAGGTGATCCGCAAGGAGAAACTCGGCCAGGGGCTCGTGCAGGGGCGGTTCTACCAGGAAATCCAGGCGCTCTCGGCAATGGACCACCCGAACGTGGTCAAGGTGTACGACGCCGAGGAGGTGGGCGGGAACCACTTCTACGTGATGGAACTGATCGACGGCACCGACCTCACGAAGATCGTGCGCGACCGCGGCGCACTGAGCGTCCCGGAAGCGTGCGACATCATCCGGCAAGCCGCACTCGGGCTCGAACACGCCTTCGAGCGCGGATTAGTTCACCGTGACATCAAACCCTCGAACATCATCGTTCCGCGTGCCGGCGGGACCGTGAAACTGGTGGACCTGGGGTTAGCTCGACTCATGGAGCAGCCCGGCGGAGAAGACGCGAACCGCATCACGCAAGAAGGCTTCGTGATCGGCACACCGGACTTCCTTGCACCGGAGCAAGCGCGCAACCCGATGGCAGTGGACATCCGAGCGGACATTTACGCCCTGGGCGGGACGCTGTACTACGCCCTGACCGGCAAAGCCCCGTTTGATGGTCTAACGCCGACCGAAAAGCTCCTCAAGCACTGCACCGAGCCACCCCCGCGCCTGTTCCTCAGCCGCCCGGACGCGCTCCCGCAACTCGAACAAATCATCCTCTGGTGCATGGCGAAACCGCCCGAGGAGCGGCCCCAAACGCCGCTCCAACTGGCGCTCGCTCTGCAACCGTTCTGCCCCGCACCCGCCCCCGGGGGATCACTGCCCGGCTCCGGGTACTACACGGTTCCGACAGTCGCGCCCGTGCCGGCCCACCCGGGCGCGTATGTTACTCCTCAACCCCACACGGTTTCGTACCCGCCCCAACCGGCGTACCACCCACCGCCCGGGTACCCGGCACCGGTATACGCTCCCCAAACGATCCCGCTCCCTCCACCGGAGCCGGCACCGAGCAACCAGATATTCAAACTGCCGCCCCGGAGCAACGCGGACGACCCGATTCGCCGGCGCGCGGAAGGCGGGTTCCCGGTCGGCCAGGTGCTCGTCGTACTCGGCGCGCTGTTCGTCGTCGCGGTGCTCGGGTTCGCGGGCTACCAACTCTTCTTGAAGCCCGAACCGCCCCCACTCGAACCGTTCACGAACACGATCGAAATGAAGATGGTCCGCATCGAGGGCGGGACGTTCCAAATGGGATCACCGGACACCGAGCCCGGTCGGGCCGCGGACGGGCGCGAGGGGCCGGTGCGCGAGGTCACGATCCGCGGGCCATTCTTCATGTCCGCTACGGAAGTCACCAACACTCAACTCGCGCAGGTGATGGGCCGGCACGACTCAAAAGCCGCGAAGATCGCGCACCGCACGGAGTCGCTCCCGGCCGACTCCGTGATCTGGGGCGTGGCGAACGACTTCTGCCGGAAGTTGACCGATCTGGAAAAAGCGAAGCCCTGGGCGCGCAAGAATTGGGCGTATCGACTGCCCACCGAGGCCGAATGGGAGTATGCCGCGCGCGCCGGGACCGATTCGCCGTTCGCGTTCGGGGAGAAAGTGACGTTCTCTACTCAGGCCGTGTTCCGCGCGACCGAGGAAGACACGCTGGGCACCGGCGGCGATCCCCTCAAGCCGCTCCGGTTCCCGCAGGAAGTGGGCAAAACCGAGCCGAACAAGTTCGGCCTCTACGACATGCACGGCAACGTCGCGGAGTGGTGCAGCGACTGGTACCGCCCGGACGCTTACAAGGACGCCGCGCGCGACAACCCCACCGGCCCGACCGACGGCGACAAGCGCGTGGTCCGCGGCGGCTCGTTCCGTGACCCGGCCGCGGCCACGCGCTCCGCGGCACGCGACGGCCAGCGCCAGACCGCGCGCCTCGACTTCGTCGGGTTCCGCGTCGTGTACGCGCCCGTACAGAAATGAGCCGATGGGAATCGAGATCGGGGATTTCTGAGTTCCGATTGAGGCTCAAATCAATCACCGATCTGTTAATCGTCGGCCGCAAATCTAAAATCTTCAATCACTAATCTCAAATCGGCACGAGGAGATCGGCGATGAAAGTGAACTGGCAAGGGGTGTTCCCCGCCGTCTGCACGCAGTTCCACGCGGACCAGTCGCTCAATATCCCGGGCACGCTGGCGCACGTCGACGCGATGCTCGCGGCCGGAGTTCATGGCCTGGTGATGATGGGTAGCGTGGGCGAGAACACCACGCTCGATCCCGCCGAGAAGAAAGAACTGCTGAAGGCGACGGTCGCGCACATCGGCAAGCGCGTGCCGGTGCTCACGGGGGTCGCCGAGTACACCACCGCGGGCGCGTGCCGGTGGGCGGCGGACGCCGCGCGCCTCGGCGCGGACGGGCTGATGGTCCTGCCGCCGATGGTGTACAAGAGCGACGAGCGCGAGACGATCGCACACTTCCGCGCCGTGGCGAAGGCCAGCGACCTGCCGATCATGGTTTACAACAACCCGCCGGCGTACAAGGTGGACATCACGCCCGAGATGTTCGTCGAAATGGCCGACGAGCCGAAGTTCGCGTGCATCAAGGAATCGAGCGACAACCCGCGACGCATCACCGACATCATCAACCTCACCAAAGACCGCTACGTGATCTTCGCCGGGGTCGACGACCTCGTGGTGGAGTGCATGATCCTCGGTGCGGTCGGCTGGGTGAGTGGGCTGGTGAACGCCTTCCCCGCGGAAAACCGGCTCCTGTGGGACTACGCACAAGCGGGCAAGTGGAAGGAAGCGATCGACGTGTATCGCTGGTACACTCCGCTCTTGCACCTGGACACGCACGTCAAACTGGTACAGTACATCAAACTGGCGGCGGCCGAGTGCGGGTACGGCACCGAACTGTGCCGCGCGCCGCGGTTGCCGATCGTCGGGGCCGAACGCGAGCACGTGCTGAAGCTCATCCGCGCCGCGATCGCCACGCGCCCGACCAACCCCGCCCGCAAAGACGGGGCCTGAGACCGACCACATGAAGGCCGCACACCCCGGCCCTCGCCACGTATCTGGCGAACCCCGCCCGCGAGGGCGGTGGGTGTTGTCGTTGGTCGGCCGTATGCGCGAAAGTAATCGTACCACTGTACCCCTTCCGAGCGATGGACGTCACCCGCCGCCCTTGCGGGCGGGGTTCACCGAGATCACCTCATGCGCCGAATTCAGGTCATTGATTCGCACACCGGCGGGGAACCGACGCGCGTCGTGGTTGGGGCGCCCCCGATCTCGGTTCGGGACCGCTCGCCGCGCGCGCGAAGGTGTTCCAGGAGCGCTTCGACACGTTCCGCTCGTGCGTGGTGAACGAACCGCGCGGCTCGGACGTGCTGGTCGGCGCGCTGCTGTGCGAGCCGCACGACCCGGCGAACACGGCAGGCGTCATCTTCTTCAACAACGTCGGCATCCTCGGGATGTGCGGGCACGGCACGATCGGACTTGCGGTGACGCTCGCCCACATGGGCCGGATGAAGCCGGGTGAGCACCGGATCGAGACGCCCGTCGGCGTAGTCACGGTCGTGCTCCGCGACCCGCACCGCGCCACCGTGCGGAACGTGCCGAGCTACCGGCGCCACGCCAACGTGCCCGTCGACGTCGAGGGTTTGGGGCGCGTAACGGGCGACGTCGCGTGGGGCGGGAACTGGTTCTTTCTGGTGAAAGAGCACCGCGAGGAACTGACGGTCCGCAACGTCGATCGGCTCACGGACGTATCGTGGCGCGTCCGTCAGGCCGTGAACACGACGGTCAGCGAACCCGTCGATCACGTAGAGTTGTTTGGCCCCGCGCTCGATCCCGCCAACCACTCGCGGAACTTCGTGCTGTGCCCGGGGAAAGCCTACGACCGTTCGCCGTGCGGGACCGGCACGAGCGCGAAGCTCGCATGTCTGTTCACCGACGGTAAACTGCGCCCGGGCGACGTGTGGCGCCAGGAGAGCATCACCGGGAGCGTATTCGAGGGGACCGTGGAACCGACCGGCGAACCCGGAGTGGTCGTCCCGAGCATTACGGGTACCGCGTACCTCACGGCCGAAACGACACTGCTCGTCGACGAGAGCGACCCGCTGAAAGAAGGGATCCGCGTGTAATTTTGTGACGCACCGCGACGCAACGACAATCTTGACCCAAGGCCCGGCCAACAGACGCACCACACAAGGCCCACGCAAACAGTGGGCCGAATAGTATCGGGCTCACACCGGTCCTTCAAACGCAGACCGCGTTACCTCACGAAGCGGCTCACGCGCGTCGCGCCGTCTTGTAGCTCGAAGCGGTAGCCGTCGGGGAAGGCGTCGGCGAACTCTTCTTGGTGCGACACCAGCAGGATGCAGTGCAGGTGCCCGCGGAGGTTCTGCAGTTCCTGAATCATCACCTGCCGGCCGCTGCGGTCGAGACAGCCGAAGCCCTCGTCGATGATGACGCTCTCGATCGGCCGGTGCTGTTTGCTCGCGTACTGGCCGATGCCCAGAGCTAGCGCCACCGCGACCCGGAACCGCTGGCTCCCGCTCAGAAACGCGACGTTGATCGCACCACGCCCGTCACCCGGTTGGCGCATTCGAGGTCGAGTGCCTTGTCCGTGCCGGTTTCCGCCTCCACCAAGCGCATGAAGAGCTGCCCGCCGCTCAGACGGTCGAGCACCGCGTTCGCGTAGTCGACGATCTGGCGCTCCGCTTGCCGGACGAGGTGGCGCTGGAGCCGGTCGCGCCCGAGCAGTTCCGCCAACGTTTTGTGCCGGTTGTGTTCTGCGTCCACCGCTTTGAAGCGCTCGCTGAGTTCGTAGCGCTGCTGGCAGTAGCCGTCGAGGATGCGCTTGCGCCCCTGGGCGTCGAGCAGTTCCTTGTTCCGCGAATCCAGTTCCTTGCGCGCGGCCGCAGCTTCGTTGCGCACGTCTTCGGGCGACCGGCGTTCTTCTTCCGGGAACGAGTCCGACTCGGCTTCGAGTTGCTTGATTTCGGCCCGGAGCGGATCGAGCCCACCGCGTGCGGCCTGGAGTTGCGTGTACTTCGCCTCGGTGTTCTTGCCGACG
The DNA here is from genome assembly GCA_000531095.1 of Gemmata massiliana. Taxonomy (GTDB): domain Bacteria; phylum Planctomycetota; class Planctomycetia; order Gemmatales; family Gemmataceae; genus Gemmata; species Gemmata massiliana. Next base: position 105,159 of record HG799471.1, read on the forward strand.
AGCGCGTCGAGTTCGTCCTGCCACTTCGCGCGATCGGTCAGACCCGCATTTTCGAGCGGCTTTTGCCACGCCGCGGGGAGCGTCTTCTTCGCGCGCTCGATGGCCTCCGCGCTCTGCTTGCGGCTCGATTCTTCGAGGTTCAATTTGCCCGCGATCTCAGTCAGTTCGCGGTCCGATTCGCTCACAGAACGTTGGTAGCGCTCGATTTCTGTCTCGGTCGCGGCGATCTCTTTTTTGTTCGCGGCGAGCGAGTTGGTGACGCTCTTTTCTTCGCTCTGCTTGCCCGCGAACTCTTGGCGTAGTGCGCCCGCGTCACCGCCGGGGAGCCCGCGCTGGGCGCGCACGAGGCGCTCTCGGGCGGAATCGAGCTTCGCGCGGAGCGTTTCGATTTTCTTCGCTTCGTCCTGAGCGGCTTTCAGCTTGCGCTTGGTCACGTCGATCCCGCGCGCTTCGTCGTTGAGCGCGGCGAGGTCTTGCCGGTTGGGGTACGTGACCGCGGACCAGTCCGATGGTTCGGAATGGCCGAGCTTGCTTTTGAACTCGTCCGGGAGCGCAAAGTACGTTTGCCGGCAGGCGTCCGTGAGGCGCTTAATGTCGCTCGCGGTCTGCTTCAGTGCGGCGTCTGCGTCCTTCCACTTGTCGCGCAGGTCGCTCAAACGTTTGCGCTCGGTGACTTCTTTCGCACCGAGTTCGTCTTCCAGTTTGCGAGCCTTTTCCGCTTCCGCGGTCAGCGTTTTCAGCTTGTCTTCGGACTTCTTCGCGTTCGCCTCGCGCGTCTTCTTTTCGTCCGCGAAGTGTTCCGGGGTGAGCTTTTGACCGCACGCCCGGCACTTTGTCTGGCCGGTCATCGTTTTGAACTCGTCGGCGAGTTCGCGCGCTTGCCGGGCGAGTGCCCGCGTTTCGGCCACCAACTGGTCCTTTGCGGCGCGGTCCTCGCGCGCGACCTTCGCGTCGGTTTCGAGGCGTGTGAATTCTTCTTTGGCTTTTACGCCGTCGGACTTGAGCTTGGCTTCGTCCGCACGAACCTGTTTTTCTGTGGTGACGGCCTTCGTGAGTTCGGACCGGTCCTGGTGAAGCCGTTCGAGCAGCGCGACGTGTTGTGCCAGGAGCGCGAGGCGCTCGTGCTCGGTCTGGTACTTGCGAACCGCGAAATCGGGGTCGGCCGGGAAGGGCTGTAGCTCCGTTTCAAGGCGCGAAACTTCGCTCTCCGCGTCCTCGACCTGCTTCACCTTCTCCAGAACGGCCGAAAGTTCGCGGAGCCGTGCTTCGAGTTGCGCTTTCTTCGTTTCGTCCTCGGACTGTGTTTTCTTGAGCGCTGCAAGTTTCTTACGGCCTTGAGCGAGCACGTTTTCGGACTTGCGCCGCGTGTCTGCGACCTCTTCGCGCTCTTTGGTGAGGCGCTCCGTGTTGCGCTCGGACGCACTGATGCGCCCGCGCTCGGTGACGATGGTGTTCACCGCGGGGAGCACGTCACGGAGTTCCCGGAGGCGCGTGTAGTCCTTCTCGATGGCGATCGCGGTGCCGAGCAGCCTCTCGGCGTCGGCGAGTTTCAGTTTTACTCCCGCGAGTTTGGCCTGGGTATCGGTCCAGCGCCGGGCACGCAGTTCCAGCGCGTTCAAGTTGTCGATGCGGACTTGTGCCGTGGTTCGCGCTTCTTCCAGCGTTGTGATGCTCCTTTCGACTTCGGCATATTCTTCTTCGCTCACCTCTTTCACGCCGAGGAGCTGGTTGGTGATCCCTTCGAGTTCGCTCTTGAGCGCGCGACGCTTGTCGTCGGCTTTGCCGTGGAGCTTCTGGTAGCGCTCCAAATCGACAATGCGCGCGAGGACGCCGGCGCGCCCAGCGGGGGTGCTGTCGAGCAGTTTCTCCGACTTACCCTGAAGTAGCAGCACCGACGACGTGAACGTTTCGTAATCGAGGCCGATCTTGTCCCGCACCCAGGTATCGAACTTCGCCTTGTACTCGGTGCCGGACACAGCTTCCCACGACTCGCCCGTGATCTCACTGTTCGTGAACTTCAACACCTGTTGTGTACTGGCCACGCCGCTTTGTCGCTTGCGCACGGTGCGCTTGATGCGGTAGAGCTGCTTCTCGCTCGTGAAGTCGAACTCCACGCTTAGGGTGGTCGCTTCCTTGTTCACCAACTCCGCGGCGCTCTGGCTCCCGCCGCGGTGGTGGCCGAACAGCGCGAACGTGACCGCGTCGAACACGCTCGACTTGCCGCTCCCGTTGGTGCCCGAGAGCATCCACAGCGGCGCCCCGTCGAACCGGATTTCTTGTTCGTCCTTGTACGACAGGAAGCCGGACAGTTTGATTCGTTGCGGGATCATCACACACTCCGGGCGAACCCCGCCCGCAAGGGCGGCGGGTGGCGCATCAGGTAGGCGAGGGGTACTCACAATGAGGACGCGCCCGTTACCCACCGCCCTTGCGGGCGGAGTTCGCCTAGCTCTCCATTTCCTTCAGCAATCCGTCGGCGATTTTCAGGATCGCGTCGCGTTCGGCCTCGTCGTGTTGGATCAGCTCTTGCGTCAGGTACTCGTGGACCGTTTCACCGAACCCCTTTCCGCCGCCCGTTGCGGGGCTTACCAGTGTCGGACCCAGCGCGCCGGTCTCCTTCCAGTCGCGTGCGTACCAGCGCGGGAAGATCTTGTCCAAGTCCCGGAGCACGTCTTCGAGCTGGTCCTTACCCGCGGTGTAGCGGATCTGGAGGTTCACGAGATCGTTGTTCGCGCTCGGGTACTCCGCTCTCAGGCGCGGAATGTCTTCCGCCGGGTCGAGCACCACGACCTCGTAAATCGGCGTCGCCTGGAGCGGGAGCACGACCGGCTCTCCGTTCCGCCCGTCCGGGCCGATGTCGACCAAAATGACGCCTTTTTGGTCGGCCTGTTCGCCCAGGTCCAGACGCTCGATACTACCGCAATACCGCATGTGCTCCGCGCCGAGCCACTGCGGTTTGTGAATGTGGCCCAGTGCCACGTAATCGAACTGGTTCGGTAGTTCCGCGCCCTCAACAACAACGTCCTCTTCCACGGTGATGCGGAACAGGCTCGGTCCGATGGTGGAGCCGTGAACGTGGACATGCGCGCCGAGCACCGAGGGGGCTTTGAGGTCGTACTTCGGGTGCGCGCGGATCTCTCGCAGCGCGTCGGCCCACGCGGAAACGAGTAGCGCGTTCTTTTCTTCCGGACTGCCGTATTTCAGACCGGTTTCGCCCCGGAGGAATCGGTGCGGGGTGGGGTACGGCATCAGTACGAACTGGACCGGGAACCCGCGCATTCGGTCTTCGAGCCGGATGAACGTGGGGTCGGCCGCGAGGTACAACCGGCCCGGCGGCACCGTTTCGCCCGGCTTCCCGACCGTGGGCGACGCGAGCGACATCGCGCTCACGAGCGTTTGGCAGAAGTTCTCGTTGTCGTGGTTGCCGGTGAGTGTGAGGATCGTGCCGCCGGATTCGAGGAACGGGCTGAAGACGGACTGCCAGTGGCGGATGGTTTCGCGCAACCCGTCCGGGCGGGCCAACTCGCTGAAGAGGTCGCCCGCGACGAGCAGCACGTCGACGTTTTCTTGCTTGCAGTAATCGGCAACGCGCTCGACCGCTTTACGCAGGTCGTCGGTTCGGTCGATCCGGCCGAGCCGGTCGCCGAGGTGCCAGTCCGCGGTGTGGAGGATTCGCATATCTCGGTATTCTGCCGGGATATGGGGAATCGCGAAAGGTCAGATGGGCCGGACCGCCGAAACGGTGCCGGCCCAAGTTCGTGCGGGGCTTAGCTTTCCGCGACGACGGGGTTCTTCAGGGTGCCGATGCCCTCGATCTCGACCTCGGCCACGTCGCCGGCCTTCAGCAGGATCGGCGGCTTGCGCGCGATGCCCACGCCCGGGGGCGTGCCGGTGAAGATCAGGTCGCCCGGTTCCAGCGTAATCACCTGCGACAGGAACCACAGTAGGTGCGGCACGCCGAAGATGAACTCCTTGGTGTTGGAGTTCTGGAGCGTCTCGCCGTTCAATCGCAGTTGAACTTGCAGGTTGTGCGGGTTGGTCAGCTCGTCGGCCGTCACGAGGACCGGGCCGGTCGGGGCGAACGTGTCGAACGTCTTCCCGATGATCCACTGCTTCTCTTCGCCGCGGAACTGCCAGTCGCGTGCGCTCACGTCGTGGCCCACGGTGTACCCGCCCACGTACTCGAACGCCGCGTCGGTGTTCGGGATGTTCTTCCCGGTCTTCCCGATGACGATGACCAGTTCGGCCTCGTAGTCCACTTTCTGAGCCACTTTCGGCAGAACGATCGGCTCGCCGTGGGCGATGAGGGTGTTCGGGAACTTGCCGAACAGGACCGGCTCGGTCGGGATCGCCTTCCCGCCTTCAATGGCGTGGTCGCGGTAGTTCAGCCCGATGCACAGGATCTTGCCGGGTTGCGGGACCGGCGGGAGGAGCTTTACCGCGTTGGCCGCGTACTTGACGGCGTTCTTGCTGGACGCGACTTCGCTGGCGGCCTTGCGGACCGCGGGGGACGCGGCCAGAAGGGTCTTAACACAGGTGGGCAGGCCGGGATCGGTCGCGTGCAGGTCAATGTACCCGTCGGCGACGGCGAGAGCGGCCCGGGGGCCGTGGGGCGTGAGGATCGTAGCAAGCTTCATTAGCGGCACTCTGGGTGAGGGATAGAGGATATTCAATGGTTCCGGGCGCAGTCGGGAAGGGCGGTTCACGGAACCGGTGGGGCTGTGTGCTTCTAATGAGTGGGACAAACGCGGTGGGGCTGTTCGTGCGGTTGTTGCGAAGTGTGGGAGCCTGTGTACATGTGGGCGAACGGCCGGTGTGAGCCGGTCGGCGGTGCCCCCGCTGTGCGCTGTTCATCGGTCAGCGAATGACCACCAGCCGGCTCACACCGGCCGTTCGCCTAACGGTGCGTGCTCGCCTTCACTTGTTCGGCTTATTGAGCTTCTTACGCAGGTAATCGAGGGCTTTGAGCCGGTACGGGTCGAGTGCGGGGTCGTCGAAATCGAGCCCCTCGGTGCTGTCGAACGGGCGCAGCGCGTGTTGCTCGGCCCAGCGCCGGAGTTCGGCCGATTTGTCTTTGGTGATCGGCACTTCCAACCCCTCGTCCGGCTTCAGGCCCCAATCGTCGGTCGGCCCGCTGTCGGGTTTCCGCTGGCGCGACTTCCCGTTCGGGCGGAACGATTCGCCCGTCGTCACTTTGTAATTAAGCCCGCCGAACCCGATCTCGATGATGTGCTGGATGGACGCGCGGCCGACCGTGCGCTGGCCCATCAGCACGCACCGGTTATTGTCCCGAAGGGCCGCGGCAATCAGTTCTCCCCCGCCCGTCGTTTCGTTACCGGCCAGGACCACGAGCGGGTACTTGTTCGGGCGCTCCGGGCCGTCGGTGTTGCGGTAATCGGTATCAACGTCCCCGAAACCCTGTGAGCTGCGGTACTTCATCTGCGCGATCGGCGCGTTGTTCGGCAGGAAAAGGCCCGCGATCCGGACACTCGGATCGACGTACCCGCCGGGGCACCAGCGCAAATCGAGGACCAGCGCGCGGCACCCCTTACGGTCGAGTTCCGCGAGCATCTCGGCTACTTTCGTGTCCAGTCCGGACTCCACCGCGCCGAGCCGGATGTACCCGATCTTGTTTTCGTGGTCGAGTAGGCAATCCCACTTGTCTTCGTTACGAACCACGCCGAATGCGCTCGCCGGGGTGTACGCTTCGCCCGCCATTTTGACTCTAAACGACTTTACCCCCGCACGCCGGAACGTGAGCACCCGCTCTGGTACGATCTCCGCTCCGGTTTGCGGGTCGATCATGCGGGGCGGGAGCGCGAACGGGCCGAAGAGTTTGTTCGCGTTGTCGGCCGTGATCTCGGTCCGGTTCAGGTGCGTAATCACGTCGCCGACTTTGACGCCGGCCTTCTGCGCCGGGCTGTCGGGGATGACGCGCTTGACGCGCCACAGAGAACCGGCCGGGGTCGGGATCGCGTCCGTGCGCAGGGGCGGTTCGAGCCAGCCGACCGGTGCGTAGTACCCGCTCGCGGTCTTGTACTCCACCTGGTAGATGAGCCACGGGGTTCCGGTTACCCCCTCCAACTCGATCCCGATGCCGAACTCCATGTCGGCGGACGCGAACGCATTCACACGCGGACTGGCGAGCTGGCACGCCGGTTCGGTGGCGTACCGAAACCCGTTGACCGCCGCAACCAGCGCGCGCGGGCCGCGTAGCGCGGGCTGGTTCGCCAGGAGCAACCGCACGTCCACGAGCACGTTCAGGAGGTTGTGTCCATTCGCGTCGCGAACCGCCTGGGCGACCCGATCCGGTACGGTCGTGCCGCACTCTTCGTAAAGCCCCCGGACCGCTCCTTCGATCAGTTCCTTGACCTCGACCGGGCGGACGTACCGGGACGCGACCTGATCGGCCGCGTTGTATACGAGGCGCGCGAACTCCTGTGCCCGGGTGCGTTCGACTTGGTTCGCGGGGACCGCGGGCTGTGCGGGGACCGGAGCAATTGGGGCGAGGAGCATCAGCCCGAGTGTGGCGGTCCCGACCATGACCCCTCCGTGAATTGTGTTGGCTGGGCAGCGAATCGGGAGTTGTGGGGCGGAATTTGGGCAAACCGCGGACAGTATTCAGTTTCCCTTCTTTTCCGTTCCACCACAAGGCGCCGTTCGTAACTAGAGACGAGTCGACCTCACGGAACGAACTTATGAGTGAAGCAGACCGAACATTGCCCGCACCGTCCCAAACCACGGATCCCCAGCGCGCGTCCGTAGTGTGGCTCGTCCGGCACGCGGAGACGGCCGCGCCGACGATGTTCCACGGTGCGGAATCTGACATCGAACTCGGCGAGCACGGCCACCGACAAGCGAGGGCCGCGATCGAGTGGTTCGCGGCGCTGAAGCCGACGGTGATTGTGTCATCCGAGATGCTGCGAGCGAAGCAAACTGCCGCTCCTATCGCATCCGCGCTTGGGGTGCCGCACCTGTTCGAGCCGCGGTTACACGAGCGCCGAGTGGGGCCGCTGACGCGCAAACCGCGTGCGGAGGCCGATCACATCTGGGACGAAACGACGCGCCACTGGGTGAGCGGGAACACGGCCTACTCGTTTCCCGGCATGGAGTCGTTCGACGAACTGCGGGACCGCACGCTGCCGGCGTTCAACCGCGTGGTTTCAGCACATCCGGGCGGGCGCGTCGTGATCGTGTGCCACGGCGTCGTGTGCAAGGTGCTGCTGCTCTCGCTCCTGCGCGGGTACGGCCCGACAAACTGGAACACCATTGGTCGTGTCGTCAACCTCGCGGTCAGTGAACTCGTTCCCGACGATGATCTCTGGGCGCCGCGCCAGATCCTCGTCGTCCCGCCGCAAGTGACTGCCGTCAACGCGGCCTTCGAGGAAGTCGGGGTGAAGAAGACCGAGGCATGACACGTCACGTAAGGAAAAAGGAGAAAGGAGAAAGGAAAAGCTGAGAGGAAAAGACTTGAGTAAAGCGCCCGTGGACCTCGCCGAGCACTGGTTGTTGTGCCCGGTGTCGGAACGGGTGAGAAGTTGGAGCGTTCGTGGCGAATTGGGCGTTCACGGCTTCAGTTTTTCCTTTCTCCTTTTTCCTTTTACCTGCTTCTCAGTTCTGATTGTGCGGTTCGTATGAAGTGTTCTCATTGGTGCAGTCGATACCACTGGCGAGCGGACCAGACACGCACGCCCGGGACCGAGTTCGGGGCGGGGATCGCCGGGGGCAGGGGCGATCGGCGTGACGGGGACCGCGGTGCCGACAGGGAACGCGGTTCGTGCGCGGTTCGCGGCGTCCGGGGAACGGCGGCGAGCGACACGGCCGAGGGGAGTGGAATCGATGACGAGCGAAGACGTGCTGGCTCCGGTCAGTGAAACCGAGGCGCTCCGGCAACAGTTACTTCAAGCCCAGAGGCTCAGCAGTGTCGGCGAACTCGCGTCCAGCATCGCGCACGAATTCAACAACATCCTCACCACCATCATCAACTCCGCGAAACTCGGGAGCCGGAACCAGAACCCGGCCGACAAACAGGTCGCGTTCGAGCGCATCGTGAAGGCCGGCCAGCGCGCCGCGGCGATCGCGGGCGGGATGCTCGGGTTCGCCCGCAAGGGTGCCACGCACCGCCAGCACTGCGACATCGCCCAACTGGTCGAAGAGGTGCTGATCCTCACCGACAAGGATCTGTCGAAGAATCGCGTGCACGTGGAGACGAAGTTTCACGCGCGCCCGATGGCATGGGTAGTACCGGGGCACATCGAGCAGATCCTGGTAAACCTGATCCTGAACGCGCGCCAGGCGATGCCCAACGGCGGGCGGCTGAAGATCGAAGTGCGCGACAACACGGAGACCGATACGGCCGAAATCAAGGTGTCCGATACGGGTCTCGGCATCGCACCGGACCAGCTCCGGATGATCTTCGAGCCGTTCTACACCACCAAACAGCCCGACGAGTACGGTCGCGGTGGGACCGGCTTGGGGTTGAGCGTGTGTCGCCAGATCATCGAGCAGCACCAGGGCGCATTCGCGTCGAGAGCGTGGTCGGCAAGGGCTCGGCCTTCACCGTGAAGCTGCCGAAGCGCCTCATCGACGACCCGGAATAAGGTTTTTAGGCGTGTAAGAAACGAACACGGGCACTAAGCCCGTGTTCCTGCTTTTGGGGATGTCTCGCATCTGACCGAACCTGGGACCGCGGGCAGGATGCCCGCGGTCCCAGGGGGAAAATCTCAATCCTCGCCGATCTTCACGACGTGAACGATCGCGTTGTCTTTCGAGACGTTTTCCGGCCAGTGGTAGACGACGCGGGCGCCCGGTCGCGTGGCTTGCTCTTGAGCGAGTGGCAGCACCGGGAGCCGCGAGTGCGGCGTTCCGGCTTTGTTTTCCAGCACGATGTACGTAGCGCGTGATTGGGGCGGGTTGTAGCCGTCCGGCCGGTAGAGCGTGCGCCCCGCGTACCACGCGGCCCAGCAGAACGGGTCGATGAGCGCCTCGTCGGACTTCATGTTGGCCGCGAGCCAGTGGCCCGCGTGCTTGTGTCCCACGCGGTTCGGGTGCATCGGTTTGAGCGCGAACGGGAGTGACGCGACGACCAGCGCGACTAACAACCCCGCCGCGGTGACGCGGACCCCGAGCCGTTCCACACGCGGGAAGATTTGTCCGATCCCGGTCGCGAGGAGCGGCAATCCCGCCGCGGCGAACGGGCACGCGAGCAGCGTGAGGAGCACCGTGTGCCGCTCGGACACGTACCCGACGCGGGTCGCGAGGTACAGCAGGATCAAGAAGTTACACGCGGCAATGATGACCAGTACCCACGGCCCGGCTTCGGCCGCGAACCGCCGGCGCAGGGCCAGAATCGCTAAGAGAGCGAGCGGCCAAACGGCGTAGTTCGCGCTCTTGCTCACTTCCTTGAACACCGCCTGAACGCCCCAAACCGTTTTCGACTTCCCGCTACCCTTCTCGTCGTTCCACCACTCCGCGAACAGCGGTCCGGTGGCGGCCGTCGTCGGAGCGGCCACGGCGCCGTAGTGGATCTGACGCGCCGGCGCGAACGGGTTCAGCAACTCGTTCCCGGCCGGTTTGTGCGTGAGCTTCCCGATGAGAACCATGTACGGCACGGCGACGAGACACATACCGATCACGAGCGCCGAGAGGCAGCCGAAGGCCCGGTCACGCGGCCACCGCCGCGCCAGCCCCAGCCAGAGCGCCACGGCCCCGGGGCCGGCGGCGATCATCAACCCTTCGGGGCGCACGAGGTAGCTCATCCCGGTCGCGAGACCGCACAGCAGGAACGCGCTAATGCGGGGAACCATCACCGCGCGAACCGCGAGTGCTACGGCAATGGTCGTTGAGAGCAGGTACACGCCTTCCGTGAGGCCGTCGCTGGTGATTCGCGCGGGGACCGGTAGCACCTGAAAGAGCAAGGCGGCGGCGAACCCGGTGTTCCGGCCGAACAGCATGCGCCCGATCAGGTACGTCGGGATCACGAGCAGGACGGCCGCGAGCGCGTTGGCGAGTTGTGCGGCGAGCAGCGCGCGGTCCGCAACGGGCGCGTCCGAAACGCAGCTCAACCCCTTATAAACGGCCAGGATCGCGAGCGGGTACCCGGGCGGGTGCTCCGACGTGCGGATCAGGTCAACCATGTTTTTCGGGCGCCCGTCCTCGTGCGGCACAGCCGAAGGTGTCTCGAAACACAGCGCCTGGCGCGCGAACCCGAGGCTGTCGCGGGCGGTCAGCGCGGTGTGCGCGAGGAGCCAGGCGTGGACCGCGACCGCGACCAACACGAGCGCCGCCAGACGGAGGTAGTCCGGGCCGAACAGGGACCGCTCCCGGGCGACTGCTTCCAGACGTCCACCGACTGAGGAACTCATCTGCTGCGCTCCGTAGGCCGCGCAATTCGCGCCGGCGGACGATAGGCAAACTGCGCCGGCCCGTCAAGCCGGAGCGCGGGGCGGTAGCAGAGCGGACTTGCGAGATAGGAGGGCCGTGGATAATCAGGTGAGACGATTCGTGGGCAGACACTTGAGGTACACACATGCGCCTCTCGCTCAGTTTGATCGTACTGTTCGGAATGATCGGTTCTGCGCCAGCGGCCGATCAACCAGTTCCTCCGGGACTGGTGAAACGGGACACACTGAAGCAACTTGAGGGAATCTGGGTTCTGAAGTCCGCCAGTGCGTCCACTCCAGAGGGCGTACTTATGGCGAAACTCGATACCCCAAACGCCCCGAAACTGGGGCTCCAAATCAAAGATGGTTACCAGATCATGATGAGTGACGGGAAGCCGTCTCCAACCCAGCCCCCCAAGCTCGAATTGGGGTCGGAGGCCGAATGCCTGTATATGCTTGGTAAGCCGGAGCAGAAGCCGTTCAAAGTTCGCTTTAAGCTCGAAGGCGACACGCTCGTAATTGTTCAGGATATGTCATTTCAGGAAGAGTGCCCTGAATCGTTCGACCCGGAGAAAGGGCGAAATCGAGGTCGTCGAGTGCTCACATTCACTCGTGAGCCACAGAAGCCGTAGTTGCACCCGCGGGGTGTAGCCGGATACAGAAGCGCGAAGTTGCTTGTACCCTGTTCGGCGCTTGGTTACGCTAACATTATTCCCGTGGTTGATTTAGCTCGTCGCTCTGCGACAGGACGATGTTGCGTCGTCCGAGCACACTCCGCCGCACTCATCGCGGGGAACGCTGTTCCAGCACCACTATCCGAGTAATTAACCGGAGGCCTTGAGCGGTCTGGAACGACCCCGCGGATCGTGGTTCCGCTCAAGGCCTCCGGTTAATTACTCGGGCGTTGCTGTGAGCGTTCCGCACCTCAGGTTGGGAAGTAAACAACACGGGAATACCGCGGGCCGGGGAGCAATTCCCGGCCCGCGTCGTTGCGCAGGAAAAGTCGCTGCGTGCGAGGGGTTAACTGTTGCGGGCCTGTCGTTCGTTCAGATAAGCCGCGAGCGCTTCGCTCCACGGGCGCGGGGTGGAAACGCCGTGGGTTGTGAGTTTCGCGGTCGAAAGGACGCTGTACGGTGGGCGCTGCGCGGGGGCGCTGAATTCCGCGCTCGTGATCGGCGTAAGGTCGGCGTGTAGCCCGCTTTGGCGGAAGATCTCCGCCGCGAGTTGGTACCAAGTACACGCACCACTGTTGGTTACGTGGAAGAGGCCCGTCGCATTGCGTTCGAGGAGTTGAACGGTGGCATCGGCTACGTCTGCGGTGTAACTCGGTGTGCAGTGCTGGTCGTTTACTACGCGCAGAGGTTTTCCCTGTTTCGCGATTCGCAGCATTGTCTCGACGAAGTTCCCACCTTTCCCGCCGCTGCCCCAGACGCCGTACAGCCCGCACGTGCGAATCACGAGATTGCCCGGCGCCGCAGCGCGCACGACGAACTCACCCGTGAGCTTGCTCAGCCCATAAACGCTCACCGGCCCAGGGGCATCGTCCTCACTCAATGGCGTGGTTCGATCGGCATCGAGACCGAACACGTAGTCGGTGCTGAAGTGAACTAGTTTCGCGTTGGCAGTGCCGCACGCCGCGGCCAGTTCCCGGACGCCCCACGCATTGACCGCGAACGCCACCTCTGGCTCGGATTCGGCTTTGTCCACCAAGTTGTACGCCGCGCAGTTCACGAACACGTCGGGTCGCAGATCGGCAACTGCGGGCGCGATTGTACCGGGCCGGGCGAGGTCGATCTCGGCACGCGACAACGGGACGACTTCCCCCAACGCGGCGAGGCGCGGGCACAGGTCGCGCCCGAGTTGCCCGGCCGCGCCCAGAACGGCGATCTTCATTGAGGGAACTCCCGCGGGTCCAGGGTTTTCGCCCCAGACGTTCTTGATCTGTTGGTAGAAACGAAACCGCCCGGCGCGGGGGCCGGGCGGGTGTGGTCGCGTTCGCGCGAACGTTACTTCGGCGGCGCCGGGGGCGTTACGGGAGCGACCGGCTTTTCGAGGTAGCTCTTGTCCTGCGTCTTGATGACCGTCTTCTGCTCTTGGGTCAGTTCCACCCGCGTGTCGGTCCCGCCGATCACGACGACGAGGTCACCCTTCAGGCCGATGTTGATCTCGGCGGACTCGATGCGCTTGGCTTTCGGGTCGTAGATCACCGTGCCCTTGCTCTTGGCCGGGTCGCTGGTCAGCTTGCTGCCCTCCTTGATGCGGAACAGCAGGCCTTCCGGGTTCTCCTTCGGCGCGGTGTAGACGATCACGGTCTCGACTTCGAGCTTGTCCTTGTCCTTGTCGACGCCCGCGTACTTCAGCTTGTAGGTGAGCTCGTAGCTGCCGATCGGCCCGAGGTTCAGGTTGGTCTTCTTCTCCCACGAGTCGCCGACCTTCTTCGCCCCGTCCGGGAACAGCTTGGCGGTCGGGTCCACCATTTCCTTGAGGGCGTCGTCGGTCATCACCTTCTTGAGCAGGGCGTCCATCTGCTGGTTGCCGGCGCCGAGCTTCTTGACGAAGTCGTCCTTGCCTTCGACCTTTTCGACCTTGTAGTTCTTGCCCAGGGTGGCGGTGAACTCGCTGTCCTTCAGGCTCTTGAAGAACTCGACCAGGCCGGGGTTACCCGCGGCGCCCGAGGTTTCGTTCTTCGAGGAGTAGTTGATCGGGTTACCGGAGATGTCGATGTTCATCTCCAGCCCCTCGATCTTCTGCTTCACCGTCCACTTGGTGAACTCTTCCTTCCCCTCCGGAACCTTTTCTTCCTTGATCGGGGTCCACTGGTACCAGAAGACGCTCTTCTGCTTCTGGGTGAGGTCCTGGCCCTGCACCTTGATGATCTGGGTGACTTCGGTCGTCACTTCCTGGTAGTACGGGGTGTATTTGCCGTCCTTGTCCTTGGCGCCGAAGTTCAGCTCGAACTTGCGGTCCTGCGCGCCGACGAGGGCGGCAATGGTAACGCCCAGGAGCGCGGCAACGACGAAGCGGGTGCGGAGCACGGATGATCTCCTACGGGCCGGAATCCCCGGCACGGCCGGGACAACGGATTGACGTTCCGGTTGTTCTACCCGCACCGCCGGGGGAAGCAAGTGTGTTGGAGAAAACGGTGTTGCCGCTCGTCGAACGTGCTTGAGCGGTCCGCGAACTCGCCTTCCGCCGCGCCGCGGATTGTGTCACACTTCCGATCCGAAATGCTCATTCGCAAGCCGTTGTGGGAAGACACGGGCGTTCTCTGTGTTCAACCGCTGCGGGCGTTTGGTTTGAAATTCATGGCGCCTCCGGCCCGTGCGGGCGCGCCCACGGGCCCGGGCCCCGTGCCACGAGGTGTTGGATTGGTACGGCGACAGGTCCGGTGGTTCGGTCTGGTACAGTGAGGTGTCGCATTTCGTCATGGAGGCGCTCAACATGCAACGGCGCGGGCCGCTCGTTCTGGGCGTACTGATCGTGATCCTGGTCAGCGCCTGGCTGCTGGGCCGGTCCGGGTGGTTCGACTCGAAGGTCGCCGAACCGCGCCCGGTGCCGAGCGGCGACCAGGAGATCGCGTGGCTGCACATCCCCACGTCCACCGATACGTGGGAGAACTTCGTGTGGGGGATGAAGCGCGCGGAGATGAGCACGGTCCCGTCCGGGCTGCGCGTGGACGACTCCCGGGCGTTCCCGACCCGCACGACCGCGGTGCCAGAGGTGGTGCTCTCGCGCGACGGGTTCGCGGGGAAGATCCGCGTGCGCTGGTACAAGGTGACCAACTATGCGCCGACCACGGCGTGGATCAAGGCGCTAGCGGCCCGCACCCCGGTCCCGCTCGCGATCGTCGGCGGGTGGTCCAGCGACCGCGCGCGCGAACTCGCTGAAGCGATGGCCGGGGTGGAATGGCCCGGCCAGAAGCCGCTCCTGCTGCTCTCCACCGCGACCGCCGATTTCGTGTACCCGGACAAAGAGGGCGAGAACTACCAGGCCGATTATCAGCCGCCCAAGCTCATCGAACTCTACGACCGCTCGTACCGGTTCTGCTTCACGAACAAGCAGATGGCCGCGGCGGTCACGGACTTTGTGTTCAGCGACGCGACACTCCGCCCCGGACCCGCGGTGTGGCCCGGGCTGCGTGCCGTTCCCGGCGCGTCGGGGGGCGGGTGGGCGATGCTGCCCTGGTTGGCGGAACTCGCCGGCGAAGCCCAGCGGGTTCAGGCGTTCGCGGTTTCGTGGAAGGACGACCCGTACTCGCTCGACTTGGCCCTCCAGTTCCGCGAGTCGATCGCCGAGCAAGGCACCATCCCGGGGCGCCCGCGCCTCGGGGTCGAATCGAACCTCGTGCCGTTCAGCGCCGGTCGGTTCGCGCGCCCGAATCCCTACGAAGCGCATATCGTCGACCACATGCTCGCGCACCCGCACTTCCCGAAGCGCGGCGAGCGCACGGTTCTGGTGATCCCCACCGTCACGGCCCCCGCACGGCGGGTACTGGGGGCGCTGGCCCAGGGTAACCCTGGTGCCGCTCGGCGCCTCGTCGCGGTGACAGGGGACGGCATCCCCGTAAACGCCCTGTTCCGCGACGGCGAGTTCGCGTGGCCCGTGCGCTCGGTACCGATCCCACTGGTCCTGTTCACGCACACTAACCCGTTCGACTGGGACGAACCCAACGACCCGCCCCCGCCCCCGGGGTACGAACTCGCTCCACCCACGAAACCCGGCGAAGTGAAAAACAGCACCGAGGACATCCAACTGTTCTCGTCGCTCGTGCGCACGGTCGCGCGCAGCTCGTACCCCGAGGGCTCCGGGCACGTGATCGACGGGCCGGACGCGCTCGCCGCGGGGTTCCGGGCGCTCGCGCCGACGTTCTTCGACCCGTCCGGGAACCGCCTCAGCGGGTCCGGGGAGCACGTCGTCGTGCTGCGCCCGACGGCCCGGGTCGAGGGCGTGGTCACTTACCCGGACGCGGAACTCGAGGTGTGGACGCGGAAACCGGGCGTGGGCTGGGACCGCATCCGCTCGCGCCCGGTCGTTCAGACGGTGCGCCCGACCGACGCGGGGCCGGGCGATTAGCCGTTGTGTGGTGTTGCGTGTATTCGACCCCTGAAGGAATCTATCCACGGAATTCGGTATGAGTTCTTCCGCGCTTGATGCGCCGCGGTTCCCGGTCTGGCGGTACGTGGGTCGGCTCCTGCCGCTTGCGGTGCTGTGGGGCGTACTGGTCGGGTTGCTCGCGTGGCTCCTCGCGACGCGCGCGAATTGGGGCGAGGAGTCCGACCGCGCAGACGTGCGCGAGTGGCTCGACAACACGCGCGTGTTCCGCAAGACGCTCGCCGAGTTGGTGCGGGAGTACGTCGACCTGCACGACACCGAGGAGCGCGGCCCGGACCACGGCGACCGGGTGAAGAACAAGCGCGCGGAACTCGAAGAGCACCTGCGCGCGATGGTCGAGCCGACGCGCATGTACACGGGACAGCTCCCGCTGTTCCCGAACGTGTACGCGCTCGAAATCGAGTTTTCCGGGGTGACCGGGGCCGGCGCGCGCCCCATCGAGCCGATCGTCTGGACGTCGCCCAAACCGCGCCCCGGCGGGTCCGCGAAGGCGCAGCTCCGCACGCTCGATTTCGAGCCGCCCCTGGACCGCCCGGTCGCCCGCGCGCGTGTCCGCTGCGTGTACCAGCTCCACTCGTTCAACCGGATGCAGAAGCAGCAGGACGAGTTCCGCTTCTGGCAGACGGTCGCGACGGGTGTTCTGGTCCCCACCACGCTGATCGCGGTGTTCGTCGTGGGACGGTTCGTGCGGCGCGAACAGGCGCGCGAACTGGAGAAGTGGCGCGCGGCGGCCGAGGCCGAGCACCGGGAGCGGGATCTGCTCGCCGCCCAGGTCGAGCGCGAACTGATCGAGCGCAGCTTGCTCGAAGCCCGCGTGAAGCAGCAGGAATTGGAGCGGTCGAGCGAGGAACTCGGCCGCAAGTTACTCGAACAGGAACTCGCGGCGGCGAAACTCACCAACCGCGCGGCCGAGGCCGAGCGCGAGGCGCTGGAGATGAAGTCGCAGCTCTACGCGAGCATCGGCATCATGGCCGGGAGCTACGCGCACAACATCAAGAACCTGCTCGTGCGGCCCAACGACCTCATCACGCGGTGTATGGAAGCGGCCGGCAACACCGAACAGCACGGGATGCTGGAAGAGGTGAAGTCCACGCTCGGCACGGTCACCGAGCGCCTGCAGCAGATCCTGCGCACCGTGCGGCGCGACCCGGCGAACGCCGAGGTCACGCAGGTGGACGTGTACGCGCTGTTCCGCGAGACGCAGCGCACGTGGGCCGAAATGGGGCGCGACAAGTGGAAGGTCGCAGTGTCGATGGACGTTCCGCCCGGGGCCGCGCTGGTGACGGGCGATTTGTCACACATGCAGCAGGCGGTCGAGAACCTCGTGTTCAACGCGCGCGACGCGACGTTCGAGATGCGGAACTACCTGCGCGACGAGGCCAAGCGCGAAACCGACCCGACCGCGCGCCGGCACAAGCTCCTCGAAGCGGCGAGTTGGAAGGGCGAGATTCACCTGACCGCGCACCGCGACGGGGAACACGTCGTTTTGGAAGTCCGCGACAACGGTATCGGGATGACGGACGAGGTGCGCCGGAACTGTCTGAAAACGCACTTCACCACGAAGCGCGACAACGCGCTCTACGAGGGCTACAGCGCCGGCATGGGGCTCGGTCTGTCGTTCGTGGCGATGGTGCTCGAGCACCACGGCGGTTCGCTGGAGATCGACTCCGCCCCGCTCCGCGGAACGACCTTCCGCGTGCGGTTCCCGGTTGTGAAGTGAACCCCGCCCGCGAGGGCGGTGGGTGGGTGGAGTGCCGCATCGCGCCGGCTGTGCTTGTTGGGCACCCGCCACTCTTGCGGGCGGAGTTCGCTGCGTTTTGACAACACCCGCCGCCCTTGTGGGCGGGGCCACCACGGGTTTGCGGGCTATTCTTCCACCTTCTCGGGCAGGTGCCAGTCGATCGGTTCTTCACCGGCCGCTTCGAGTGCGGTGTTGATTTTCGAGAACGGTTTGGTGCCGAAGAACAGGTGCTCGGAGAACGGCGACGGGTGCGCGGACTTTACGACCACGTGTCGCTTCTGGTCGATGAGCGGGAGCTTCTTCCCCGCGTAAGCGCCCCACAGTAGAAACACGACGGTCCGCTTCTGGTCGTTGACCGCGCGAATAGCCGCGTCGGTGAACTTCTCCCACCCCTTACCGGCGTGCGAGTTGGCCGCGCCCTTCCGCACGGTCATGCAGGCGTTCAGCATCAGCACCCCGCGCTGCGCCCAAGTGACGAGGTACCCGTGCTTCACCGGCGCGATGCCGAGGTCGCTTTCGAGTTCCTTGTAGATGTTGCGCAGTGACGGCGGGGGCGTTACCCCCGGGCGGACGGAGAAGCACAGCCCGTGTGCCTGGCCCGGGCCGTGGTACGGGTCTTGGCCCAGCAGGAGCACCTTCACTTTGTCGAGGGGCGTGTAGCGGAAGGCGTTGAACACGTCGGGCGCGGGCGGGAAAACGGTGTGGGCCTTACGCTCTTCGGTAACGAACTTGGCGAGTTCGGCCCAATACGGCTTCCGCGTTTCCGGGTCGAGGGCCGCGCGCCACGACGGGTCGAGGTCGGCCGGTAATCCGGGTACGCCGGGCGGAAGTGGTGGGAGTTCTTCGACTTTCGGTTCCGCAGTGGCGGCTTCAGTAGGTTGGGCCGCCGGCTTTTCTTCGTCGAACAAGGACGCAGACTCGGCGTCTTTCTTCTTCTTGCCCATGCGTCGACCTCGTTGGGGGTGTTGGCGTTACTCTACCCACCATCGAGCGCCCGTGCATCCCACGTTGAAGCCGCTGAGCAAGAAAGTCCCCCGAAGCCCTGTAAGCGTGGTGATTACCGCGTGCCGAGGACGGAAGCAAATGTTAAGTTTTGAAGCATCTGCACTGGGTAAAGCGGTAGCCGGGTGGTGTTAGCGGGAGGACCGTAGGCGCGTGGGCCGACAGATCGCCGTCGATGCCCTGCACCGCGCCGGACACGCGCCCGAGGTCCCTGATGATGGAACCCGCTCCAGTACAGGTGGCGGTTAGTTGTAGCTCGAAATGAGCACGTCGCTCAGTGTTATCCGCAAGTACGCGGTTGCGGCTTCTCGGGCGGTAACCGGCACGGTCGGGCCGTCGGCTTGGCCCGCGGGCTCGCTCGTCCTCAAGGCAAAATGCGCCGCGTGGCCGGCGCTCGGGTCGGCGGGGCCAGCGAACACGGCCGACGGCAGCGCGCGATCGTCCAGGGCCTCGACACTTGGGCGGAAACGGGTCATCGATCGATCCTCGGTTCGGGGTACCGGGCGCCGAAAGGCGGCGCCCGCTGTACCTGCTAATCCGCAGCACCGGCTCCGACCGGCCATCAATTCTGTTCGGGTGGGGGTTGCTGGGGTACGGTCGGGCCTCCCGGGGAGGGGTTGTGTGCGATGCGGGGTACGTAGCCCGCCGTGTTTCGCTCGCGGCGAAGTGGCTATTCTCACCCCAGCCCCCTCACTTCGCTCGACGGTAGAAGCGGTTGGCGATGAATCCCTCGGCGACCAGTGCCGCGAGGACCGCGATCAGGAGCCACGGGAACAGGTCGATCGGGTGGCCCAAGGTGACGCTGAGCAGGTCCGCCAGGGCCACGTTCCGCGTCACCGGGATCACGCGGCCCTCGCCCACGAGGTCTTCCACCGCGTCCAGCGGCACCTTGTCCAAATTGCTCTCGTCCGGGGGCACGTTCAGGCTGAACCCGTCCCGCCAGATGTCGCGGTCGTCCTTCTGAACGGACAGCGAGAAGTTGCCCGCGCTGTTCGTTTTTGGCGGCGCGATCCGAGCGTCCGTTTGCTTGTCCCCCGGGCGAATGAGCGCGTCGTTGTGCTCGATGCCCTTCCCTTCGAGGATGACCACGCTCTCGCGGTTCAGTTTGCCGCGGGGTAACGGGACGGTGACCGTGGCGCCCGTCGGGTAGTTGAAGTTCGCGTCGGCCGTGTCCCCCGCGAGATAGCGCACGAGCAAGTTGGGGAACGCGGCGTACCAGCTCGACCCTTCGGGTGTCCAGTAATCGTGCCAGTCGTCGGGCGGGGTGCTCTCGGTCACGTCCAGCCGCGTGGTCAGCAGCACCACTTTGCCCTTCGCCTTGTTGTTGTCCTTCGGGTCGAGGACCGAGCGCTCCAGGATCGCCGGGTGCCGGGCTTCGGGCCTATCCGAATCGTTGTAGTATGCCACCACCGTGGCGCTCGGGTCGCGCGTCACGTCCCAAAACTTCCACGTCGTGCGCGGGTTCGCGATCACGTCCACGCGGTCGCTCTTTTGCTGCCGCCAGCCCTCGATCGGCTTGAGCATCGGGTGCTTCAGCGCGTTCTCGTCGAGTACCAGCGTCACGCCGTTGGCCCCGGATCGCGGCTCGTCCCAAGTCGATGCTTTTTGGGGCGGCGGGGCCGGGTTCATTTTCTTCGTTTCGATCACCTTGGTGAACTTGCCCGGCATCAGGTCGCTCGCGCCCTCGTTGTAGTCAACGAGGTTCATCCAGCCCTCACGCGCGGGGGCGACGATGAGCTTACCGCCGGCCTGGAGGTACGGGCGCAGTTTGTCCCAGAGGCTGCTCCCCGCGGGTTGGTTCGGCTCGCGCACCGCGAGCAGACACACCGCCTCGAACGACCGGAGGTCGTCAACAACGGGCGGCGCGTTCGGCTTCTTCGGGTCCGCGACGTACTGCACGACTGCCTGCCCGCCGTCACCGATCTTGATCTGGTCCGGGGTGACCACCAGGCAACTGAACTCTTCCTGTACGATGTGCGCGACCTGCCAAAACACCGCGGCCTTCTTGTCGTCCGTGATGGTCAGGATGCGCCGCGCGGCTCCCACCTTGAACGTGAGGAACCGCGTGTTATCGGTCATCAAGTTATCGGGCGCCTTCAGTGAGAACTCCCACTGGTTCAGCCCCTCTTTGAGGTCGCGGAACTCAAATGGGACCGTCCGCGTTTGGCCGTTCGGGATCGTCACTACCTTGCTAATCGAGCGGTCCGCCTTGCTGACACCGGCGACGGGCTTGGCGATCACCGTGGCCTCGACGCCCTCCCCTGCGGCACCGACCGCGTCGACCGTGACGACCACGTTCGCGGTCTGGTTCTCCGCGATCACCTGCGGCTTCATTTCGACGGAGAGAATCGACACGTTCGTGGGCTGGTCCGCGCCGAAGTCGAACACGACGTGAACGGGTTTCGGGTCGGGAATGGTCTCGCGGAGTTTCTTCAGATCCTCGGTTCGACTCGCGTCCCACGACGAAGCCGTGCGGTCGGTGAACACCGCGACCAGCTTCTGGAGCGGGTCGGGGGACTCGGTTTCCTGTTCGACCTTCGCCAAAAGCTGGTACGCAGCGGCAATCGCGGCACTCACCGACTGGTTGCCGCCGTGCGGTTCCTTCAGTTCCTCAATGCGCCGGCGCGCCGCGGCCACGTCCGGCAACCAAGTCGCGTTGATGTCACTCGTCTCGAGTATCACCACGGGCGACTTGTCGGGCAGTTCCTTGAGGAATTCAATCGCGCGCGCCTGGGCCTCTTTGAGCCGGGACTTGTCGTTCGCCACGTACCCCATGCTCGGGCTAGTGTCGATGATGACGACCGTCGCGACCGGCTGTTCGCCGCGGATGTTGAGCTGGTCACTCTTGAACGTGGGCTGATAGAGCGTGAGGCAGAACAGGGCGATGATGAGCATCCGCAGCGCGAGCAGGATGAAGTGCCGCAGCCGCAACTTGCGCTGGTTGGTTTTGAGCTTCTGTTTGAGGAACCGGAACGCCGGAAACGGGAGCCGCTTGGGTTCCTGTTTCATGATGAGGTGCAGCAGAATGGGCAGCCCAACGAGCGCGGCCCCGGCGATCAGAATGGCGTTCATAATGCCATTGTAAGTACCCGCGACCGCCGCGTGTTGGCGCGATTCCGGGTACCCCAACTCATTTCCGCGAGCACCGCCCCGGCAGTGACTCTGGAGCAAGTGCCCCAAACATTAGGAGTCCGTTCGTCAAATAATAACAGATCTACCGGCCCTTTTTCACAGTGGCAAGCCGCTACCCACGATCCCAATGCGATGTTCGTTCTACACCTTGCATTTCGTTCATTCCTTCTATCCCTTACAATTCCTATTACACAGTTAATCTGGATATTTTGGGTAATTTGCGATGAGTTGTGAATTGACTTAATTTGTTGGGCTACTTAGATGTGGCTTCAAGGGCCGATCGTACCGAACAGTCGCCTGTGTTTATTCTTGAACCCACAAACGGCTCCGCGCGACGCCCTGTTTCCTTCTCCCGCCTCGGCCCGGCCGAGACACGGGGTTCCGTTTCTGCACTCATGTAGGTTCACTCATGCAACTTGCACGCTGGATGACCCGCTTGCTCGCCAAGCCCGCCCGTTCGTCCCGGAGCGCCTCTCCCGCCCCGCGCGGTAAGTTCTGGACCGAGGTGCTGGAAGACCGGATCAACCTGGCCAACTTCGCCACCGGGACGGCCGTCGGCGAGGCCCCGATCGTGCGCGTGTTCGACGCGGCCACGCAACAGCCGGTCGCGGCGCTGAATGCGTACACCGGCGGGTACACCGGCGGGGTGAACGTGGCGATGGGCGACGTGACCGGGGACGGGGTGGCCGATATCATCACCGGCACCGCGACCACGGCCTCGCACGTCAAGGTGTTCGACGGCGCGACGTTCCAGGAAGTGCGCAGCTTCCTGGCGTTCCCCGGGTTCCCCGGCGGCATCAACGTGGCCGCGGGTGATATCAACGGGGACGGCAAGGCCGACATCGTCGCGTCGGTGGCGAACGGCGGCCCGCCGCACGTGAAGGCGTTCAGCGGCGCCAACGGGGCCGAGCTCGCGAGCTTCTTCGCCTACGACCAGGGGTTCACGGGCGGGGTACGGGTCGCGGTGGGCGACGTCGACGGGGACGGTAAGGCCGACATCGTCACCGGGTCCGGGCCGGGCGCCGGCGGGCACGTGAAGGCGTTCAGCGGCGCCAACGGGAGCGTGCTCCGCAGCTTCCTCGCGTACCCCGGGTTCAACGGTGGGGTGAACGTGGCCGTTGGGGACATCGACGGGGACGGTAAGGCCGACATCGTGACCGGCTCCGGACCGGGCGTCTCCCCGCACGTGAAGGCGTTCAGCGGGGCCAACGGGAACCAGATCGCGAGCTTCTTCGCCTACGACCAGAACTTCAAGGGCGGGGTTCTGGTGGGCGTCAACGCGGACGGGGACATCGCGACGGGTGCCTCCGGAACCGCGCACCTGAAGACCTTCGACGGTGTGACGCACGCGGAGCTGAGCAGCGCGTTTTCCACCCGGCCGGTGACTGCGATCGCCGCGCCGTCCAACCCCAACGTCGCCCCGGTCATTACCTCCGGCGCAACGGCGAGCGTCGCGGAAAACCAGACCGCGGCCTACACCACCGCCGCGACCGACGCGAATACTCCCGCACAAACGCTGACCTACAGCATCACCGGCGGGGCCGACGCCGCGAAGTTCACCATCAACGCCGCCACCGGTGTGGTGACCTTCCTCGCCGCCCCCGACGCCGAGGCCCCGACCGATGTGGGCGCCAACAACGTCTACGAGATCACCGTTCAGGTGTCCGACGGGTTCCTCACCGCGACGAAGAACGTCTCGATCACAGTCACCGGGGTGAGCGAGTTCGCGCCGGTCATCACGAGCAACGGCGGCGGCACGATCGCGGCCATCAACGCGGCCGAGAACCAGACCGCCGTCACCACCGTCACCTCCACCGACGCGGACGTGGGCACCGGCAGCGCCCGCACGTACAGCATCAGTGGCCCCGACGCCGCGAAGTTCGCCATCAACGCTACCACCGGCGTGCTGACGTTCATCGCCGCCCCGAACTTCGAGAGCCCGACCGATGTGGGCGCCAACAACGTCTACGACGTGACCGTGACCGTCTCCGACGGTACCCTCACCGACGTGCAAGACCTCAGCATCACCGTCACCGACGCCAACGACGCGCCCGTCATCTCGAGTAACGGCGGCGGGGAAACGGCCGCAGTGAGCGCGGCCGAGAACCAGACCGCTGTCACCACCGTTACCGCTACCGACGAAGACGCCGGCGCCACGCGAACCTACTCCATTAGCGGGGGCGCGGACGCCGTGAAGTTCAGCATCAACGCCTCCACCGGCGTGCTGACCTTCATCGCCCCCCCGGATTTCGAGACCCCGACCGACGCGGGTGCCAACAACGTCTACGACGTCATCGTGCAAGTGTCCGACGGCACCGCGACCGACACCCAGGCCATCGCGGTCACTGTCACCGGGCTCAACGACAACAACCCCGTTATCACGAGCAACGGCGGCGGGGCAACGGCAGCGGTGAACGCGGCCGAGAACCAGACCGCCGTTACCACCGTCACCGCCACCGACGCGGACCTGCCGGCGCAAACGCTGACGTACTCGATCTCCGGCGGCGCGGACGCGGCGAAGTTCACCATTAACGCCGCGACCGGCGTGCTCACCTTCGTCACCGCGCCCGACCGCGACGTCCCGACCGACGCAAACACCGATAACGTCTACGACGTCATCGTGCAGGTGTCCGACGGCACCGCGACCGACACCCAGACCATCTCGGTCACCGTCACCGGGGTCAACGACAACAACCCCGTCATCACGAGCAACGGCGGCGGGGCAACGGCAGCGGTGAACGCGGCCGAGAACCAGACCGCCGTTACCACCGTCACCGCCACCGACGCGGACCTGCCGGGGGACACGCTGACGTACACGATCATCGGCGGCGCGGACGCGGCGAAGTTCAGCATCAACGCCACCACCGGCGTGCTCACCTTCGTCGCCGCACCGGACTTCGAGACCCCGACCGACGCGGGTGCCAATAACGTCTATGACGTCATCGTGCGCGTGTCCGACGGCACCCTCACCGACGTGCAAGCGATCGCGGTCACGGTGACCAACGTGAACGAAGCCCCGGTCATCACGAGCAACGGGGGTGGAGCGAACGCGGCCATCAACGCGGCCGAGAACCAAACCGCCGTTACCACCGTCACCGCCACCGACGTCGACGCCGGCACCACGCTGACGTACTCCATCACCGGCGGCGCGGACATGGGTCTGTTCACCATTAACAGCTCGACCGGCGTACTGACGTTCCTCGCCGCCCCCGACTTCGAGGCCCCGGGGGACACGGGCATGGACAACGTCTACGATTTGGTCGTCACCGTGTCCGATGGCACCCTGACCGACACCCAAACCATCGCCGTCACCGTTACCGACGTCGGCGGCGCCTGAGTCCCCGGCGAGGGCAGAAAGCCCTCGCCGCCAATAAATTAGAACGTCAACGGTTCAGGAGCGGGGAGGGATTTTTTGCCCCTCCCCGCTCCTGAACCGTCGTTCCGCACGCCCCGGAAATATCCGGGGCGTGTGGAGGCGCTCCGGACGGACCGCTTCGATTGGGATGGACTTGCGTGTTGACCCGGTCGATAATATGAGGGTAGCTGATCCGAACACGTGCGGTTCGAGGTGGTTCACGGGATGCTACGTTGGGCGCTAACACACTGTCTGATTTTCGCCGTCGTAGTGGGGCCGTTGCTCTGCTGCTGCTCGGCGGGGAACGTGTCCGCGCGCTCGTCGACCTCCACCGCCCTTCCCGATCGACTCTCGATCGAGTCAACGTCTTCTTGCTGCTCGCACAAGCGCGCTCCTGCAAAAGCGGATCACACGGAACATTCTGCTCCGCAGAAGCCCGCCACGCCGACCGAAAAATGCCCCTGCAAGAGCGCAACGGACCAGTCTCAGACGGTCCAAAGCGAATCGACGCAGAGCGATTTGAGTGCGTTCCTGCGGCTCCTCGCACTCGATTTGAGTGTGCTGCTCGATGGGCCGAGCGCGAGTGACGTCGCTCTCGTACTTCCGAGCACCTCGAGCGAACGCGCCACCGATTCCTCGCGGCTCACCACAGCCGATCTCCTCTACGCGCACCACAACCTCCGCTGCTAACTCGTCTCACGCGGCACGATTACGCCCACTAACGGGTGCGTCGCGCCGTTCGTGTTTCTCCGTCGCGTTGGCGCGACGGTCCCGATCCCTTTATCTTCGTTCGTAACTGCGCCCGACGCGCGGGAACGAATTCTATTCGATCTTTCACGTAATTGTTGGTTGGCGTTCGCGAGCAGCAGCTCCGAACGCCGGCCGGGGAGAATAGCCATGCTCCGTAAATGGGTTCTGTTCGGCGGTCTTTTTGCCGCTACCACCGCGGTTCTCGTCGGGTGCAACAACAGTCAACCACCGACCGAGAAGGCCGCGGAACCAAAGGCCGCGCCTGCCAAAACTGACGAAGAACACGGACACAAGCCGGGCGCTCACGGCGGCACGCTCGTCTCGCTCGGCAAGGACAGCTACCACGCGGAAGCCGTGTTTGACAAGAACGGCGCCGTGCGCCTGTACACACTCGGAAAGGACGAAGCCCGCGTGCAGGAAGTCGAGGCCCAGGAACTGAGCGGGTACGCGACCGCTGTCGGTTCGACTGTGGGCGCCACTGAAGTGAAGTTCGCGGCTAAACCCCAGCAAGGCGATTCGGCCGGAAAAACGTCGCTGTTCGTGGGCCAGTTGCCGGCAGAACTCGTGGGGCGAACGGTCCAGATCACGATCAACAACATCCGGATCGGGAGCGAGCGGTTCCGGATCGCGTTCTCGAACACCACCAGCACCCACGCGGACGCGACCATGCCGGACGGAGTCGGCGGTGAGGAGAGCCAGAAGCTCTACCTGACGCCTGGTGGGAAGTACACTGCCGAAGACATCAAGGCGAACGGCTCCGCTCCCGCGTCCGTGAAGTACAAGGGCATCAAATCCGATCACAACGCCAAGCCGCAGCCGGGCGACAAGATCTGCCCCGTGTCGATGACCAAGGCCAACCCGAAGTTCACCTGGGTGGTCGGCGGGAAGACCTACGAATTCTGCTGCGTGCCGTGCATCGACGAGTTCGTACAGACCGCGAAGAGCAAGCCCGATGAGATCAAGGGGCCGACCGAGTACATCAAGAAGTAACCGGGTTCGCTGCATCGAAATGATGCGGACCGCGTGTGTTCTGTTGCGGGTTTCCCGCTCCCCTGGAGCGGGTGTTCGTGTAATCCATCGCCTCACTAACGGAGATCCTTCATGTTCGTGAACACTTACACCCTGACTCGTTCGGCGGCCGTTGCGGTCTGCGCCTTCGCACTCATCGGGTGCGGGGAGCGCGTCGCGCGCAATTCCTCTCCTTCGACCTCGGGCACGAGCAACGAAGCCCCAGAAGGTGCAGTGGCAGCAGAGCGGGCCAAGCTTAGTCCCGAAGACCGCGCGCTGGTCGAAGCGCAAGAGTGGTGTGTCATCTCGAACGACGAGCAACTCGGATCGATGGGCGCGCCCATCAAGCTCACGATCAAAGGCCAGCCCGTGTTCGTGTGCTGCAGGGGGTGCGTCAAAAAGGCCGAATCCAACCCGGACGCGACGCTGGCCAAAGTGGAAGAACTGAAGGCCAAAGCGAAAGCCAACAAATCCGACAAGACCGATAAGGGCAAGGCGCACTAATTCGGGCCGCTTCTTCCCGCCGCCCCGTGTAGAGATAGGGCGGCACGGAGTCCCGCCATGCGAACCACTCCCGGAACCCGGTTCTCCCGCCGCTCCGCACTGCTCGCGGTGGGAGGGTTGCTCACGATCGGGGCCGCGGTACTCGTCGCCCACGAGGGGCACGCACCGCTCCCCACGCGCGGCGCCCGGGTGGACGCCGAGAAGGGAACACTCCTGCTCACCGCGGACGCGCGCGCCGGAGCTGACGTGGATACCGCGCCCGTCGAACAGGCCGCGATCGAAGAGCGCGTACCCGCCTACGCCTCGCTCGTCGCTCCGTGGTCGAACCAGGCGTTCGCCACGGCCCGGGTGCCCGGGCGCGTCGTTCGCGTGGCCGTCACGCCCGGGCAACGAGTTTCGGCCGGGGACACGATCGCCGAAATCGAGAGCCTGGAAATCGACACGCTCCAACTCGACGTTCTCGCGGCCCGCACCGATATCGCGCTGGCCGAAAAGCAGGTCGCGGAACTCACCAAATCGGCCGACGCGGGAGCGGTCGCGGGGCAAATGGTGATCGACGCCCAGACGCGGCTCGCGCGGAATCGTAATGCCCTCGACCTCGCACGCAGCAAGTGGCTCGGGCTGGGGTTGCCCGCTGTTCGACTCGACGAACTGATGCGCCGCGGAGAGGTACTACCTGGACTCGCGCTCCCCGTAACGGCCCCCGTATCCGGGACCGTGGCCCGCGCCGATCTGACGACGGGCAAAGTGGTGGAACCGGCCGAACAACTGGCCGAAGTCATCGACCTCTCGACGGTGTGGGTTCGGATCGAGGTGCTGGAGAAGGACCTGCGTCGAATCGCGGTGGGTCAATCGGTCGAGTTGCGCCTTGCTGCGTATCCGGACGAGGTCTTCCGCACAACGGTTCGGGCCGGGAGTCAGTACCTCGACGCCATCACGAACGTAACCACCGCGTGGGCGGAACTCGCCAACCCGAGCGGGTCCGAACCGCGGTTCCGACCGGGCATGTCCGGTCAGGCGCACCTCATCGTGACCGACGAAGCGACCGCAACCTCTGGGAGCGCAACTCGCTCGATCCCACCTTCCCGCAAACATCGATTAACGGTCCCCGCCGCCGCAATCCTTCGCGAAGGGGTGGAGCGGTTCGTGCTCGTGGAGGAAGCGAACGCTGTCGGCTCATCGGAGTACCGCAAGGTGCCGGTGGTGGTGGGGCGCGCGGCCGGCGGTCGGGTCGAGATCATCGCGGGCAGTGTCTTCGCGGGCGACCGCGTGGTCACGCGCGGCGGGCACGAACTCGGGCCGTTCTTCGCACCGACCGTGCTGCGCCCGACCTCAGAAGCCGTGCGCAACATCGGGCTTCGGG
The DNA here is from genome assembly GCA_000531095.1 of Gemmata massiliana. Lineage (GTDB taxonomy): Bacteria > Planctomycetota > Planctomycetia > Gemmatales > Gemmataceae > Gemmata > Gemmata massiliana. Next base: position 133,508 of record HG799471.1, read on the forward strand.
TCGAACCGGCGCGGATCGTTGCGCTCGACGAGATCCGCACTCTGGACGGCGCGGTGGACGTCCCGCCCGCGCACCGCGGGTTCGCCGCGTCCCAGCTCGCGGGCACGATCCATTCGATCAAAACCGATCGCGGGCGCTCGGTAACCGCGGGCGAAGTGCTGGGAGAGGTGTTCAGCCCGGAGCTCCTGACGATGCAGCAGGAACTGCTCCGGATTCACCTGGAAGTCGCACTCGCGGTCGACCGCCTCGACCGGCTGCGATCCGCTGGCGTAGGGGTCGCGGCCACACGAGTGTGGGAACAAGAGAGCCAGGTGAAAACCTTGAAGGCCCAGGCGGACGCGCTCCGGCGCAAGCTCCTCACTGTGGGCCTGATCTCAGCACAAATCGACCAGCTCCTAGCGGACAAACGGCCGGTCGGGTTCGCCCCGGTCCGCGCCCCGTTCGCCGGGGTCGTAGTGAATTTTGACAAAGTGCTGGGGCAGGCCGCGGCCGCGCACGAATCACTGTTCGAGGTGCGCGACCCGGCCGCGCGTGCGCCGATTCGAGGATTCGTGCCCGAGCGCGACACGAACAAAATCAAGCCCGGCCAGATCGTGCGTGCCCGATTAATCGCTGACCCGAATTTCGTGGGGCGCGGGGTCGTCGCCCGGAGCGGCGGAACCTTCGGCGCGGAGAACCGCACGCAACCGATCTGGGTGGACCTCGACGCCGGCTCCGCGCCCGCGCTACTACACGGCCAACTGGCCACACTTTCGGTCGTGCTCGGTCAGCGCCCCCCGGCCCTGGCTGTTCCTCGGTCCTCGGTGGCCACCGAAGGCACCACGACGTTCGTATTCGTGCAAAAGACAGATGGAACGTTCGATCGGCGCGCCGTTGAGATCGGACCGGCCGACGACCGGTTCGTAACGATCACGCGCGGCTTGGCCGATGGCGAACCGGTCGCGGTGGCCGGAGTGAACGAACTGATGACCGCGTTCTCGTCACTCCGGTAGGGGGAACTATGCTCGACCGCGTGATCGCGTTCTCGCTCCAGAACCGGGGGCTCGTGCTCATCGCCGCTCTCGCGATCGTTATTGGGGGCGCGTACCAGCTCACTCGTACCCCGGTGGACGTGTTCCCGGACCTGAACCGCCCCACGGTCACCATTCTCACCGAGGCGCCCGGGCTGGCCCCCGAAGAGGTCGAAGCGCTCGTTACCCGGCCGCTGGAGTACGCACTAAACGGCGCGACCGGCGTGAAGCGCGTGCGGTCCGCATCGGGCATCGGGCTCTCAGTCGTGTGGGTCGAGTTCGATTGGGGCACTGACGTGTACCAGGACCGGCAGGTCGTCTCGGAGCGGCTCCAACTCGTACGCAGCCGGCTCCCGCAGGACGCGAACCCCGTGATGGCCCCGATCTCGTCGATCATGGGCGAGGTCATGCTCATTGGGCTGCGCCCAGCCGAACCGCCGAAGTCACCGGACGAGGAACTCGCGCGCGGGATGGACCTGCGCACGTTCGGGGAGTTTACCGTCCGCAACCGGCTGCTCGCGATCGACGGCGTATCCCAGGTCACGGTAATGGGCGGGCACCTCAAGCAGTACCAGGTGGTTACATCCCCGGCGCGACTCGCGGCCCAAAAGGTAACGCTCCAGCAACTCACCGACGCGGTGGAAAAGTCTTATGTACTGGCGGGCGGCGGCGTGATGGAGCGCGGCACGCAGGAATCACTCATCCGCATCAGCGGGCACGCACTGAGCCTGGACCAGATCGAGGACACGCCAGTCGTCTGGCGCGACGGGCGCGCGATCCGGGTGCGTGAAGTAGCGGACGTCCGGTTCGCCGGGCCGGTGCGCCGCGGGGACGGCAGCACGCGCGTGAAAGAGGGCGACACGATCGCGGGCGGACCGTCGGTCATTCTCACCGTGCAGAAGCAGCCGGGCGCGAACACGCTCGAACTGACCCCGAAACTGGACCGGGCGCTGGACGACCTCCAGCGCGACGCCCCGCCCGGCGTAGTCGTGGAGCGCCGGGTGTTTCGGCAGGCCGATTTCATTCAAACCGCGATCGACAACGTCGTCGAGGCCGTTCGGGACGGCACCGTGTGGGTGTTCGTCGTGCTGCTCCTGTTCCTGGCGAGCATCCGGACGAGCGTCATCACGATGACCGCGATCCCGATCTCGATCCTGGTCACGGTGCTGGTGTTCGCGTACTTCGGGGTCACCATCAACACCATGACCCTCGGCGGGATCGCGGTCGCCGTCGGCGAGCTGGTCGACGACGCGATCGTGGACGTGGAAAACATCTTCCGCCGACTGCGCGAGAACCGACAGAAGCCGGCCCCGGCCCCGCCGCTCCAGGTGATCTTCCGGGCGTCGAGCGAGGTGCGCAACTCGATCGTTTACGCCACGCTCATCGTGTGCCTCGTCGTGATGCCCCTGTTCGCGCTGTCGGGTCTGGAAGGGCGGATGTTCGCGCCGCTGGGCCTCGCGTACCTCGTTGCACTCCTCGCGTCGCTGGTCGTGTCGCTGACGGTAACGCCGGTGCTGGCATCGTTCCTGTTGGGGCGCGTAAAAGCCCTGGTGCGCCCGCGCGACCCGCTCCTGCTCCGCGCACTCAAGTGGCTCGACGCGCGCGTGCTGCGGTTCACTCTCCGCCACCCGCGCCCGATTCTGGGCGCCGCGCTCCTGCTGTCCGCGGGGTCCGCGTTCGCGGTGCTCGGAATGGGTTCCGAGTTCCTGCCGCCGTTCAACGAGGGCACCGTTACGGTGAGCCTGCAACTCGCACCGGGCACCAGTTTGGCCGAGAGCGGGCGAATCGCGGCGCGCGCCGAGCAGTCGCTCTTGCAGATCCCCGAAGTGGTGTCGGTGTCGCGGCGCACCGGGCGCGCGGAACAAGACGAGCACGCAGAGGGCGTGAACACGTCCGAACTCGACGTGCGATTAACCCCGCACGAGCGCCCGAAGCCCGGAGCCGGTTACGCGCTCCTGCGAGCGGTCCCGGGGTTGCACAAGTACGGCATCGAGAAGTCCGGTCGGCCGCACGATCAGGTTCTCGCGGACGTCCGTGATCGCGTGAGTGGCATCCCGAACGTGAACGCGAACGTCGGTCAGCCGATCAGTCACCGACTCGACCACGTCATGTCCGGGGTGCGCGCCCAGGTCGCGGTGAAGGTATTCGGGCCGGACCTCCAGGAGTTGCGGAACGCCGCACAGGAGATCCGCGACGCGCTGGCAGCGATCCCCGGAGTGGTGGACCTCCAAGTCGAACCACAGGTGGAGATTTCCCAAGTGCGGCTCCGCGTGAAGGCACTGGAAGCCGCCCGCTACGGCCTTGCCCCCGGCGACGTGGCCCGGTTGCTCGAAACTGCGTACAAGGGCCGCGTCGTCGCGACCGTTTTGGACGCGGAGAAATTTTTCAGTCTGGTCGTCTGGTACGACGAAGGTTCGCGGAACTCGCCCTCGGTAATCGGTCAAACTGTTCTCGATACACCGTCCGGCAAGCGGGTCGCACTCGATCAGGTCGCGGAAGTGCTGGACACCACCGGCCCGAACACGCTCAACCACGAGAACGTGGCGCGCCGGATCGTGGTGTCGTGCAATGTCCAGGGGCGCAGCCTGGGTGCTGTGGTCACTGACATCAAACGGGCCATTCGCCCGACCGAAGAGAAACTGCGAACGAAAGGCGCCGAGTACCGGATCGAGGACGACGGTCAGTACCGGGCACAACAGGAAGCAAACACCCGGCTCCTCGCGTTGGGCGCGCTCGCGGTACTCGGCGTGTTCCTGCTCCTGTGCCGGTGCCTCGATTCGTGGCGCGCGGCGCTCATGGTTTTGGGCATCAACGTCCCACTCGCCGGGTTGGGTGCAGTGGTCGCGCTCCTCGTCATCAACCGTCCGGACCCGGCCGCGCTCCAGGGGTTACCGTGGTGGAAGTGGCCACATGTGTGGTCCTCAGCCACCACGCTCTCGGTCGCGCACTGGGTCGGGTTCATCACGCTCATCGGGATCGTGAGCCGCAACGGGATCATGATGATCGCCCACTACATCTACCTAATGCGCGAAGAGGGTGAATCCTTCGGGGAAGCGATGATCGTTCGCGGCAGTTTGGAACGCCTCGCCCCTGTGCTCATGACCGCAGGCGTCGCGGTGATCGGCCTCGTCCCGCTCGCGCTCGGCGGCGGACAACCGGGTAAGGAGATCCTCCACCCGCTCGCGGTAGTGGTTATCGGCGGGCTACTCACCTCGACCCTCATGGACCAGATCGTGACCCCCGCCGTGTTCCTGCTGTTCGGGCACAAAGTGTACGTCCCACCTCCTGCTGATGCGAAATAATGGCAGAAGAGCGCATGGCCACAAAAGAGCACAAAGGTAAGGGAGGACAGAAAAGTCAGGCGGAAGAGCCGCGGATAACGCAGATTACGCGGATCAGGCAAGGGAACGATTTTTAGCCCCGATAGGGGCGGAGGCGAGTAGTCAGGGTGAAGCAACCCTGGCTACTTGCCTCCATCAATCCCGACACGGTCTTCCCTTCACAGTCCGCCAGGGGTTGCGCTATCGCTTCACCCCTGGCTACTCGCTTCCGCCCCTATCGGGGCTAAAAATCGTTCCCTTGCCTGATCCGCGTAATCTGCGTTATCCGCGGCTCTTCCGCCTGACTTCTGTCCTCTGATCTCTGCCTTCTCTCCTCTCTTCCTTTTTGTTTTTTGTGGCCATGCGCTCTTCCCCACCTCGTCTCTTGCTCTCAAACCGGCGCCGGGCGAGAATCGTTTGCGCTGGTGCCCTCCCCCGCTCTCCCCACAGCATCACATCGGAGACTCACATGCTGAACGTCTTCGGCAACCCTCACGGTCGGTTGTCGCGCCGCGACGCGCTTCACGTCGGCGCGCTGGGGTTCGGCGGCCTCTCGCTCGCGGACCTCTTCCGATTGCGCGCGAGTGCGACCCCTACCACGGAAAGCAAAACGCGCGCGAAGTCCGTCATCATGGTCTGGCTGCGCGGCGGGGCCTCGCACCTCGACAGTTACGACATGAAGCCCGACGCACCCGCGGAGATCCGCGGGGAGTTCCGCCCGATCAATACAAATGTGACCGGCATCCAGGTGTGCGAGCACCTGCCGCTGCACGCGAAGATGATGGACAAGCTCGCGGTGGTCCGCGGCATCAAGTCCGTCGATATCGGTGACCACACGCCGCACTACATCCTCACCGGGTTCCCGGACCGCGGGAAACGGCCCGTCATCGGCTCGGTCGTGAGCTACCTGAAACCCCGAACGGACGGTCTGCCACCCTACGTGAGCCTCATGTACAAACCGCCCGGGTTGTACGACAACGAAGGCCCGACGTACTGCGGCCCCGCACACCGCCCGTTCGTGCCGAAGAAAGAGGGGCTGGCGAACCTGAGCCTCGAAAAGAGCGTTTCTCAAGAGCGGCTCAGCACGCGCAAAGAACTGCTCCGCACGTTCGACACGCTCAACCGCGACCTCGATTCGTCCGGTGGCATGAAGAGCATGGACGCCTACACGCAGCGCGCGATGGAAATGATCGCGTCGCCGAAGGTGCGGCAGGCGTTCGACGTATCAAAAGAATCGCCCGAGACGCACGCACACTACGGCAAATACTGCGAAACATTCCTGATGGCGCGGCGCCTGGTCGAAGCGGGCGTATCGGTGGTAACCACGAAGGTCGGCGACTGGGACACGCACGAGAAGAACTTTATCGACCACAAGGACCAGCTCCCGCAACTCGATAAGGGTCTGTACGCACTCGTAACGGACCTGCACGAACGCGGGTTGGACAAGGACGTTGCGGTGGTGGTGTGGGGCGAGTTCGGGCGCGCCCCGAAGATCTCGCGCGGCGACGGGCGCGACCACTGGCCGGACGCGGGCGCGGCGGTGATCGCGGGCGGCGGGTTCAACGTCGGTCAGGTGATCGGCGCCACCGACGCCCACGGAGGTCGGTCAAAGGGCACGCCGTACACGCCGAGTAACGTCCTCGCGACGCTATACCAGCACCTTGGGATCGACCCCGAAACGACGATCCCGGACCACACGAAGCGGCCCATGTACGTACTCGACGACCGCGCGACCGTGCGCGAACTCAACGCGAACTAGGTGTTTCCCTCGCCGCTTGGGGGCGTCGCACGCTCGGCCCGCCGGGAGGGAGCGTTATTCCTTGCCTTGCGTGATCGACTTCAGCTCCTTGCTCACCACCCACTCCCTGGAGTCGGTCTTTACGACCTCCTTCACCAACCCGACCCCAGGGGCGTACCACGCCAGCGAGGTGCGTGTGCCGTTCCGGTCGCGGTGCTCTGACTCGACGGTCACACAGCGGAACACCCCCGCCGGAACTCGGATGGCCTCGGGGTCGCATGCGGTGAACCTCGCCCGGGATCGGAAGATCGTGTCGGTGTGGTTCACCTCGCATCGGTCGCCGGGTTTACGCCCCACCTCCAGCACGTAACATGGCGGTTCGATCGCCACCTCATTCACTTCCAGTCGGAGGACGCCCTTGGCGGACACCAACAACTTCTCGCAGCTTGCCTTCTCATCCCTCCACAGCCAATCGACCGTGACGACCTTCGCCCCTTCCTTCTCCTGGACGGCCGTGACTACCGCGACCAGCTCATCCTGAGCGAGCGTGTAAACTCGCTTCGTCCCGACAGTGGTCGGGTGGTAAAGCGGAACTTCCTTCACGCGGTCCCGCGGCACCGGGGCCGCAGACATGGCCGACAGGAGTAAAAACGAAATTGGGACTACGACGAGAAGTCGGCGCATGGGTAGCCTCAACCGGGACGAAGACCCGCAGGCTACCGACGGTTGAAGTAGCAATCCAGCCCATCTACCACCGCTCAAGCCGGACGTGCTCGCTCGATGGCAGGGAGCATAAGCCGGGACGGAGTTCAGTAGATGCGCCGGGCGACTCAATGGTGCGTTACCGTTGCTGGACCCAGAAATGAAACGAAAAACGGCGGGTTTGATACCCGCCGTGTCGATTACTTTGCCGCCGGTTTCGCCGGTGGTCCCGTGGGGCCGGCCGGCTTGGGTGGCGGGTTGTTCGGGTCCGCCGGCTTCGTGATCGGATCGCGTTCGCACCCGGCTAGAGCGGCGACGAGAGCCATCAAGCACGCCAGCCGAACAAAGACATTTCGGTTCATACAGTGCTCCTCATTTCTTAGGTCTCGTTTCGAGATCCACGTAGCGTCTGAACGAGCCGCGACCGCAAGGGAGCGGAGCTTCCCGTGCGTGGAACCGTGGAGATGAACAGAATGCGCCTCCCGCTCCCTTGTCAGTAGTTTCAAGGGGTTGGATGTGCCGCATGGGAGTTCCTAAGTTCAAGGTTCTCAAGCACTTGAACGGGAACCTCCCATGCGACGTGGTTATTCTACGATTACTCCGGCGGTGATCCATGCGTTGGCCCGGCGAACGTTGGCCCGGGCACTCGGTTGGCCCGACTACAAGACGTCCATCACGGGCACCCAGTTGGTCGATCTGGTGCTGCTAATCGCGGGCACCACCCGCACCCTGTTCGCGGTGGTGACCCGGTACTTCCACTTCTCTTCGTATAATGCATGCTATACGAAGTTATTACGCGTCGGTCAGGTGATCGATGCGCCACCGACGCCGACGTTCACCCGTCGGGACCGGAATCAGCCGGTGGACGTGCGCCATCGACGTGCATTAACGTGCCGTTCTAAC
>HG799471.1:141294-249902 GCA_000531095.1 Gemmata massiliana
GTGGGTGTGCTTGGCACTCCAAATCGCACGCGCCCAGAACCGGAATGCGTGGGTGCGCGAACTCCCGTTGGTCGAGATGCTCGACTGGCTCACACTACGGATCCGCTCGCGATACCCACGCACACGATGTATCACACTGACCCACAATACACTTACACACGCGGCAGCGCCTTGAAACTACTGTTGTGGTCGCGGCTCGTTGTAAGCAGGTTGCGGCTCCCGCTCCCTTGCGGTCGCGGCTCGCTACAAGGAAACGGAAATAGTGGGTTACTGGCCGCCCATCGCGTCGAAGTTGACCGGCACCCCGTCCGACGTACCGCCCGCGTACACCGCGTTCTTCCAGGCGTCCGTGTACCAGCCCGCGTACCAGTCCTTACCCATCTTGCGGACCGAGCGCACCGACCCGTCGCCGTAGGAGAACTGAGCGACCCCGGTGTGCCGGCTGCCGAACGACGACCAGCCCGAAGGACCGGGATCGGTGACGCCGTACAGGAAGGTGAACGTCCCGGCGCCCATCCACGAGAGCCGCTCGTTACCGGCGGTGCCGACCGTTTCGCCGAACAGAATCGTCTGGGACGTGCCGTCCGGGAACGTGGCCAGCTTTTGCTTCGTGTTCAACCCGAACGGCCCCATCAGCGACCGCCATGAGACGGTTGTGGACCCGTATCCGGGGCCGTTCCCGTCGGACATGCCGTTTCCACCGGCCGAAGCGACGTAGTTCGTCACACCCGGGTTCCCGCCGGCCGCGGTGAAAGTCGGCAGACCGGTCCAGTTGTAGTTGATGAAGTACCCGGAGCCGGGCACGCAGATCGCCGTGGTCGCCGCGATCCAGTACGGCATATTGGCCGACGGGTTGTCCGACGGGCACTCGAACATGGTCACGCGGTTGAGCGACACCTTCAGAGTAGTGGCGTCATTGGTCCACAGATTGGTGATCGCCGGCGCGCCGCCCCCGGCGTCCGCCGGGGACGCGGTGGGTACAATCAACAGCGCGGGAGTGATCTGCCGGTAGATGTTGTCCTGCTCGATGAACGGCAGGAGGTAGGTCAGCGTCCCGATGCCGCTCGCCGTGTTCGTCCCGGGCGGCAGGTTGTTGTAGGCGCTCTCGTAGTTGTGGGCGGCGAGGCCCATCTGTTTGAGATTGTTCTGGCACTTCATGCGGGCCGCGGCCTCTCGCACCTTCTGCACCGCGGGTAACAGGAGGCCGATCAGAATCGCGATAATCGCAATGACAACCAGGAGTTCGATCAGCGTGAACCCTCTGGCCTTTCGGGTCGGCGCGTTCATGAAAAATCACTCCGTCGCAAGAATAAAAGCAATGACGCAATCAAACGGGAGAATTTTGCCGCGGAGAGGTGGGCGTTTCGTCTCGTGAGGCCCGCAAGGGAGGCGTGGCGGGCAGCGGAGTCACTCTAAGTCGACCCGCGCAGAAGCAAGGGCGATTGTGAGAACCCGTTAGCAGATACACGACCGCAGTTTTTACAGGAGGGAAGTATACTTTATGAGTAAACCTTGAATCTTGACCGGGCGCTGACCCAGAACTGCATTTTGCGCACAACCACGATGGGGTTCGCAGCCCGCCCTCCGGATTACGTGAGTCAGAGCGATCGGCACCATGGGTCCGAGTTAAGTTCTGCGCCTTATTCCGCACTTCAACTCAACTGGCGGACTCGCCCGCGCCGCGTATCCGGCCCCAACGAAGAAACATTTTCAGAAACGCCCGGAACCGCTTGTAACACTTTGTACACTACTATACAATCTGGAAATCGCGTTCGGTCCGGTGACCGGTGGCAGCAATAGGGAGATGCGAATTGTGCGATCCGCGCGGTCGTCACGACAGACAAACGAGCCGTTTTGGTGAAATCAGCTACGCTGCGGAAGCGAACCGATCAGTATTCGACCCGAAATCGCGAGATTGTTAGCATTTGTTAGCGTCTGGCCCGAGGTTGCAAAAACGAATCCGTCGCATTAAATCGTTTAATTATCAACACTTGTGGCGAATCGATTTGTATTTCGGCGGCCCAAAGGCCCGGCTCGGCAAAACGTGAGCCTTTATTAGCAAAGCCCTTCACGGCGGCTCCACCAACGTTGACCTAGGAGCGCACGCGAGGTAGCGTTACGGCGCTCAAATAAGTACCAAGTTCGCCCAGGCCCGACGCGGTGCGGCCGACACCGCGATTCAAGGACGCAGCGATGACCGACCCACTGGCCACCGGCGACTGGTCGGCGCCCACGCGGGCGGACCCGGAGCGCCCCGTCGTTCCCGGCTACGAGATTCACAGCGAACTCGGGCGCGGCGGGATGGGTGTCGTTTACAAGGCCCGGCAGGAGAAACACGACCGGTTCGTGGCCCTCAAACTCCTGCGCGACGGCGCGCTCGCCGGGCCGAAAGACCGTGCCCGCTTCCGGGCCGAAGCCGAAGCCGCCTCGCGCCTCCAGCACCCCAACGTCGTCGCGGTCCACGAGGTCGGCACGTACAGCGGGCTGCCGTACTTCGCGATGGAACTCGTCGAAAGCGGGAGCCTAGACCAGTACCTGCGCGGGCAACCGCAACCCGCGCCCCGGGCCGCCGAACTGATCCGCACACTCGCGGCGGCCATTCAACACGCACACGATTTCCAGATCGTTCATCGCGATCTGAAGCCGAGCAACATTCTCCTGAGTGCGGAACCGACCACCGGCGCCGCGCCGCTCGTTCCGAAGGTGTCCGATTTCGGCCTCGCGAAGCGTCTCGACAGCGACAGCACCGTGCTGACCCAGGACGGGGCCGTTCTGGGCACCGCGAGCTACATGGCGCCCGAACAAGCGGCCGGTCGCGTGCGCGAAATCGGCCCCGCGGTGGATATTTACGCCCTCGGTGCGGTGCTCTACGAGCTGCTCACGGGCCAACCGCCGTTCCGCGGCGAGACGTGGAACGAAACCGTCGATCAGGTGCTCTACGACGAACCGGTCGCGCCCTCGCGATTGCGCGCGGATGTGCCGCGCGAACTGGAAACGATCTGCCTCAAGTGCCTCGAAAAAGACCCGACTAGGCGATACGCCACGGCGGACGCCCTTGCGAACGACCTGGGCCGGTTCCTCCAGGGGGCGCCGGTGGTCGCGGTTCCCATTAACGAAGCGGAGCGCCTCGCGCGGTTCGCGGCCCGGGACGGGTTCCAGATCGTCGGCGAGATCGGGCGCGGGCCGCGGAGCGTCGTGTACCGCGCTCAGTTCGGCCCCACGAAACAAGTCGTCGCGTTGAAAGTCTTTGCGTCCGGCGTGTGCTCGCGCGAAGAGTGGGACGCCCGAACCGCACGCGGTGGCCAACAAGCGGCGGCACTGTCGCACCCACAGGTCGTGCTCGTTCACCGGACCGGGTGGTGGGACGGTGCGCCGTTCGCGGTGATGGACCTCGTCCCGCACGGGAACCTGACGACCCTGCGCGGCGAAAAACGGTACCCACTGCGCGACGCCCTGCACCTCGTCGCCCAACTAACGGAGATCATCTGTTACTTGCACCGCCAGGGTATCGTTCACGGCAACCTGAAGCCCACGAACGTGTTGCTCGCGGCTGACGGCATTCCCCGCGTCGCGGACTTTCAGCCGACGGCCGGACTGAACTCTGCTCTCTCGTTCGTGGACGACCAAGACGTACCCGGCGTCGCGTACTTGGCGCCCGAACTGCTCGAACCGAAGGCCGAAGCACGGCTCCACACGGATGTGTACGGGTTGGGCGCGATCCTGTACGAACTCCTGACGAATCGCCCCGTCGCGAGTGGCTCCACGGCGATCGAAACGCGCGACACCATCCGCACCCAGGAACCCGCACCGCCGTCGAACTTCAACTCCGAAGTGACGCCGGGCGTCGAACAGGTGTGTATGCGGTGCTTGCGGAAAGACCCGTGGCGCCGGTACCCGCGGGCTTACGACTTACTCTTGAGGCTGCGGCAGTTGCACGAGGATCCGAGCACCCCGGTCGAACCGTGGGGGCTCCGCCGTAGACAGGGGCACGGGGATAGTTGACAATCGCGGCATTGAACGTCTTCTTGTCGTCCGCGATTGACCGAAATCAACCCAACCTCGGAGCCTCATGCGCCCCAACTTCGAGCCGTTCGCGTTGTGTCTCGTGTTTCCGCTATTAACCGGGTGCGGGGGCGCTGATGGCCCACCCGCAACGTTGCTTACCGAGCCACCGAACGTGATTTCGTTTTCGTCGGTCAGCGTACCGTCCAACCCGAGCCAAGTGCGCGCGGCGGACTACAGCATCCTGTTTGTCGGCAACAGTCACACGTCCGGCCACAACTTACCGGGGTTGGTCAGCGAGATGATCCGGTTCCGCAAGCCCGGCAAAACGACCTACGCGCACGTGCTCAGCGTCGGGTTCCTCGAAGACGTGGAGCGCAACCCGAGCTACCGCGAGGAGATCGAATCGCGCCCGTGGAAGTTCGTTGTGCTCCAGGCGCAGAAAATCAGCACGAGCGGTACGCACGAGTACTCGCGCAACGAGGGCATCGACCTCGCGAAACGGGCGAAAAAGCACGGCGCGAACGTGTTCTTCTTCTCGGAGTGGGGGCTCAAGGACAAACCCGGCGACGGCCCCCGCCAGGAGAAGGTGTACGCGGAAATGGCCCGCGCCGCGGGCGTGAACCTCGCCGGGGTCGGGCGCGCGTGGGACATCGCACTTTCCGAGCGCCCGAACCTTACCCTGCACGAAGCGGACGGCAACCACCAGTCCCCGGTCGGCGCGTTCCTGACGGCCGCGTTTTTGTGCGGGAAAATCACCGGAGAGTGCCCCGAAGCCCTCGGCACGTTCCCCGACGCGACGCTGGGCGAGGCCGACCGAAAATTCCTCGCACAGTGCGCGGCAAAAGCGGTTAAAATACCGTAGCCCGAAAGGACACGTCCGCCGCGGCAACGACCGCGAGAAACACAAGACGCAGCGTAACTTTCGCGGTTTGCAGTTGCCAACGAGTCCCGGGACCGCACCCCCGGCCCAAAAATTAGCAGCCAAGTGCCCCGATTTTTTGGGAGCAAAACGGAATTCGGCGCAATCGCGGTTAAATGCGGTCCCGCGGCCAGCGAACAATCTGGTATCAACGGCAGGAACCCGGTGTTCGGGACGGCCGGCCGGCACTTTCAACGTGAGGGTCTGCGATGCTCAAAAAGATGGTGATTCTGGCTGCAGTCGGCTTCGCCGCCGTGAGCGTGATCGGCGCCAAAGACATCCGGTCACACTTCTCGAAAATCCGCTCAGACATCCGCGCAGAAATCCGTGAGGCTCGCGAAGAAGCGAAAAACAATGTTCCTCCTGAAGAGGAGATCGCGCGCCTCAAGAAGGAAGTGACCCTGCTCGACAAAGACATCCGGACGCTGGTGAACCACCTCGCCAAAGAACGGGTAGAAGTGAACCAGCTCAAGGACAATGTTGACGGGATGGTCGCGAAACAGAGCCGCGACAAGGAACTGCTCAGCGTCCGTGCAGACGCGATCAAGAAGGCCGAAGGGCAAGTCGTCTTCGGCGAACGCAAGATCAGCGTCGCCGCGGCTAAGGCGGAACTGGAAGAAGGTGTGAAGCGGTACGGTACCAACCAAAAATCGCTGGACGCACACGAATCGCTGCTCGCCAACCGTATCAAAGTGCGTGACACCCTGGAAAAGCAGCTCGAAACGATGAAGAACCAGAAGTCCGAGCTGTCTAACCAAGTGGACGCGATGGAGGCCGAACTCGCGGTGCTGAAGCTCCAACAAATGGAAAGTAAGTACCAAACCGACGACACCCGGCTGGCTAAGATCAAGGAAGACATGCAGAAGCTGAAGACGCGGGTCGAAGTGGAGCGCGAGAAGCTCAAGCTCCTGCCGGCCGCCCTCGATGAGGCCCCCGCGATCGGCAGCAACGGCAGCAAGAGCGTGGACGACATCATGGCCCCGCTGACCGCCCCGGCCAAAAAGCCGGAAACCAAGACCGACAGCAAGCTGCCGATGGTTGACTAACCCGGAGCGAGTTTGACAACCCGAGCACCCCGGTCTAACCGACCGGGGTGCTTTCGTTTCTCCAAGTTGTCCAAAGAGTTACCGGTCGGGCGCCGAATGATCTGGTACACTACACGCTGTTGTCCGTGTCACCCGCGCCACTTGGTCCCATGCCCGCATCCCCGTGGTTGGTGCTGCGTCAGACTCAGGAAGCGGTCGCCGCCGGCCGCCCGGACGAGGCGCACCGGCTCCTGGAACCGCTCATCGCCGAGGGGCACCGGAAGGCGCACAGGGTCGCCCGCGAAGTCGTCAAGGCGTACCTCGCGCGGGCACATAAGGCACTCGACCAGCACAACCCCGACACTGCCTGGCGCGACCTGATCGCGGCCGAATCGCTCAACACGGGCGAGCGGGCCGTGACGGAACTGCGGCACGCGCTCGCGCGCCTGTCCGTCGTTCAGGCGAAGGCGATGCTCGAAGCCGGGCGCCCCATCGACACGATCGACCAAATCACCAAGATCCGCGATCGCGGTGTGCGCCACCCGGACCTTGAACGTCTCGAAACGGCCGCACAAGATTGGGTTCAAGCCGCTGAGTTGGCCGATCGCGGAGAGTTCCTGCGGGCCGCGGCCGAACTCGAACGCATCGGCCCCAAACTCCCCTGCCCCGCAACCGGGCTCGACCGGTTCCGCAGTGAAGTCGAGAACCGGCACACCCGGTTCCGTGAGGCCGTCGCGCGCCTGCTCGACGCGGCCGAAGCGAAACACTGGCGCGAGGCGGTCGCGGTCGCAGCGGAGGTGCTCGCCGTCGCACCCGACCACCGGGAAGCGAAGGCCGTTCGTGGGAAGGCGTGGGTCGTCGCGACCCCGGAAACAGCAGATTTCGTCGCTTCGCTCCCCCCTCCACCCGCGGTCAACGGTACCGTCAGTGCACGGTCACGAAGCGCTTCGGCCGTGAGCGGCGCGCGCGAAACGCGATGGGACTCCGTTCGCCCGCCCGCGATCCCCGAACACGCCTTGTCTCGTGCGGCTAACGGAAGTGCAGCCGCATCACTCTCGTCCACCGGCGGGGCTGCGCTCCCAAAGCGCTTCCTGCTGTGGGTCGATGGCGTGGGCGGCTATCTCGTGTGCCTGTCGAGTCGCGTCACGTTCGGGCAAGCGACCGCGGACGGCCCGGTCGACGTCCCACTGTTCGCGGACGTGTCGCGCACGCACGCCGAGTTGACGCGCGACCCGGAGGGATACGTCATCGAGTCCGGGCGCGGCATCCGCGTGAACGGGGCCGAGACGAAGCGCGCGGTGCTGTCCACGAACGACCGCGTCACGCTCGGCACGAGCTGCCAGTTCCTGTTCCACCGGCCCGTTGCGGTCAGTTCTTCGGTGCGCCTGGAACTGACGAGTGGCCACCGACTACCAGTTGCGGTGGACGGCGTGCTCCTCATGGGCAACGAACTGATCCTGGGGCCGGAACCGGATGCCCACATCCCGCTCAGAGTACCCGCTCCAGTGCTGATCTACCGCTCGCGCGAGGGGTTGAGCGTGCGCATTCCCGATTGCCGCTTCACCATCGACGACCAGCACCACACCGACCGCGCAACTCTTCCACTTCCCGGCGTCGTTTCGTGCGACGCTTTCACGTTCGCGGTCGAACCCGTCAGCGGGCGGCTATAAGCCCGTCTCTCTCTATTAATCAAGCAATCATCTACCAAGCAGCAGCCCGCCGCAGTAACAATTGCTAACCTTTTGGGTTGTGGGGGTGAATGCGTGCCCAACCCAAACGATTCACCAAGCTCAAAGCTCAACACCTCAAGCACTTACAGCACGACACCCTTTTCGACGCCCTCGTGCTGATGGCTAACAATTGCTAACAATTCCCGCTCAAATACCGCACGCGGATTCAGGCAAATCTCGCTTCCGAATTTTTATCTCGACCGCATCTCTCCAGATTATACCACAGTGAACAAACGATTACAATCAATTCCTTCGGTTTCGCGTACATTGGGCGAATAAACACTGTGGCACTCGTTCGCGAGCGACCCCGGTGCTACTTTTTCTCCACTTCCGCCGAGAAATCCCAGAAGCCGAGGCGCGTTTCCCTCTCTCCGTTGGGTTCGGCAACGACGAGCAGCGGGCGCGTGGGGTGAAATGCAAATACCGCTGTCGCCATCCTCCAAGTCTTCAATTTGCGCCCCGTGGATGTATCCCAAACGGCGAGCTTGTTCATTTCGGTCATGGCCAACAACCGACCGTCGGAATTGAATACAATCCGGCTCCAACTGGGATCACCCTCAAGAGCCACAACGAACTTTCCGGTCAGAATATCAACGATGAATCCTTGGTAGGATGATTGATCGGATCCGCGAAAAACGACGAGCCGATTGCCGTCCGGAGAAAAAACGCACGGCAGCAGCATCGTGTCGCGCCTGGTGTCCACTTTGTCCGGCAGGGTAAGCACACTCAACTCGGGCTTGTCTCTATTATCGAGGTCATACACTCGCACACGCAATTTGTTAGACGCCATAAACGCCAAACGTTTGCCATTTGGCGACAGGGCGCAGGGAACCCGAGGGATCGTCGCGAGCGGTTTCCCCGCTTTACCGGTCGCCGTATCCACTTCGACCACGTCCAGCGTTTTGGGCGCTTCGTCCGTACCTGGTTCGTAGCTCATTGCACGAAATGTCTTTCCAGTCGAGTCAAAGATGTAAGTGCCGTCTATATCGCCGCCGTCGAAGTTTACTGTTCGGAGTTTGGCCTTATCCCCAAGTGTCGGCGCACCGCGCCGCGGATTCGCTTCGGCCTTCTCTGGATCCCAGTACACTAATTGGTGAAGACCACTGAGAAGGTGCCTCTCGCGTCGGTCGGTGATAAGGTGTTTCCCGTCGCGGGTAAACCCAACGACAGAGCCGTTCTTTGGCACTTGCGTGTAGATTGGTGCCCCCTCCAAATCCGGCTTGTCGGTGTACTTCACGAGGATAAATGTCGATTCAAATGAGCCCTTGTTCTGTCCACCCACTGAGCCGACAACCGCAAGCTGATCTCCGGACGAAGCCCAAATCACTCGTTCGGGCAAGCAGAGTGGCAAATCCCAGCCAGCAATAATGCGCGGCACGGTCGCGAGTGCGTGGAGGGCTTTCTGCTCACTCTGTGGTCGCGTTACGTCCTCCATCTTCGCCGTGACCGGAGGTTTCGGTGGGTCCGCGGGCGGCGCGGCGATCGGGTTCGCGGCGAGCACGGCTCCTGTGATTGCCGCAACCACGACCAGCCCGAACACGAGTGTCTTGCGCACAACGAGTCCTCTTTTGGTGAGTTCGGTCAGTGGGCCGGGGATCGTGCCACTCGAAGCGTAATCCGTCACGAGCCCGCACGTTTTTCTGAGCAACTCAATCGGAACCGTGGTCGCGCCCTGCGTTTCCGCAACCGCGATCGGGAGCGCTACGACTGAGAGCGCGATGCCGCGCTTCGTGAGCCGGGCCGCGAGTTTCTTGCGCCCGTTCGCCAGTCGGCTCGATAGCGTTCCTTCGGGAACCCCCAGGGCCGTGGCCGCTTCTTCGCGCGATGCCCCGCGCAGGTCGCACAGGATGATCGCTTCCCGGTAGCACTCCGATAGCGCCGCCAGTTCCTCGTCGAGAATCGATCCCAGTTCCGGCTCTTCCGGGGAAGGTCGTGGCGCCTGCGGTTCGGGCAGTTTGGACACCAGAACCTCCCGCACGCGCCGTCGCAGTGCCGCGCGCCGGGCGCGCCACGAGACCCGGAACGCGACGCCGTACAACCAGCTCCACAGTCGCACGTCGCTCCGCAGCGTAACGGCCTTCTGCGCGAGCACGAGGAACGTGGCCTGGAATGCGTCCTCGGCGTCCTGCGAGTTCCGGGTCACGCGCCGGCACACGCCCAGAACCAGCGCCCCGTGTCGGCGCACCAGTTCCTCGAACGCAACCGCGCTCTTTGTGAGAACGAACTGCGAGAGCAACTCGACGTCCGGCGCGCCGGTGTGCTCCAACTGACGCAAGATTTCTGTCGGTCGCGCCACACTCATCCGCTCCTCCGACCCGAATATTCCCCGCTCACGCCGAGCGCGTCGCGCAAAAATCCCGAGAACGCGGACGATAATACCCGGTCGTTTTGCGCGAATGTTCGCGGACGGGTAAGTTCGGCACCTTCGTTGTGTATCTGAAAGTGGGTGCTGAGACGTCGGCGAGAGGGGTTAAGGTCCGGTTAAAACGACGTGGGGCTTATGCGCAACGTGTTTGCCGGCCGAAGCGTGCGATAGTACGGCCCGAGATTCATATACCTCATAGAGTGCGCATGCCCGCACGACCCGACTCGCCGTCACTTTAACTACACGCGCTTTCACAAGTGCGCGCTGGCGTTCTACTCCCCGGGGAGCTATCGTCAAACAAGCTCCCGAACGCCCCGACTGTGGGAACTTTACCGTTGCGTTGGCCCGGCCGCGGAGCAAGAGCCTGTGTTCGCATTCCCGACCGATAACGATCCCGACTCGCCGGCGCCGGACCCGTCCGCGCAGCCCGAGCGCGGCGACTCGCCCCCGGTCGATCCGAAGAACGAGTCCCAGCACCAGGAAACCCAGCGCCTCAACATCCAGCCCGGGCTTCCCGAACCGGACAACATTCTGGCCGATCTGATCGCGGCCTTCGGGGAGCGGTACGAACTGGGGAGCAAACTCGGTCAGGGCGGGTTCGGCGCGGTCTACCGCGGGTTCGACCGGTCACTGAGCCGGGCCGTTGCAGTCAAAGTAGCCCGCGTCGAGCGGACGAAGGCGGGCGACGTCGGACAGCTGCTGCTCGAAGCCCGGCAACTCGCTCAGTTACGGCACCCGGGCATTGTCACGGTTCACGACGCGGGGACAGGCGGACAGCGGTGCTTCATCGTTTCCGAACTCCTCACCGGTCCGACACTGGCCGCGTGGTTGCGGGACCACCGCCCCACCTGGGCGGCCGCTCTGGAATTCGCCGCGGCCATCGCCGACGCTCTGGCGCACGCCCACACCCGCAGCATCGTCCACCGGGATGTCAAACCCTCGAACGTCGTTCTGCTTGATGGGTCACGCCCGGTACTGGTCGATTTCGGGATCGCGCTCTCGGACACCACGGTCACGGGTTCCCGGGGCGTCGTGATAGGCACCCCCGAATACATGTCGCCGGAGCAGGCCCGGGGGCAGGCGCACCGGCCCGACGGCCGGACCGACATTTACAGCCTCGGGGTCATGCTCTACGAGATGCTCTGCGGGCGCCCGCCGTTCCGCGGGGACGATCCGTGGCTGATCCTGCGCCAGGTTCAGGAAGACGACCCGCAGCCGCCGCGCCAGCTCCGCCCCGACCTCCCGCTGGACGTCGAGAAGATCGTTCTCAAGGCGATGGCGAAGCTCGCCGCCGACCGGTACACGACCGCGTCCGACTTCGCAACCGACTTGCGGCGCGCGCTGCACCGCGCGGAACAGTCCTCGACCACCGCACGCCCGATCCGCACGCCGATGAGCGGCGGGCACTCGACCAACTTGCTGAACGTTCCGCCCGCTGAAAAAGACACGGACCGGGGGCGCCCGACCGATTCCGTCCCGACCGGGCCGACGCGCCCGATGCGCGGGGCCGAGCGCCGGCACCTCACCGTTTTGTACAGCGAGTTTGAACCGTCCGGCGACCCGGACGACGTGGACGACGCACACGAGCGATTCCTGGCGTTTCAGGCAGCGTGCCGGGAATGCGTGGGGCAATTCAGCGGGCTCGAACTGCCGACCACCGGAACCGCGTTCCTGGCGTGCTTCGGGTACCCCGTCGCCCGCGAAGACTCTGCGCGCCTTGCGGCCCGCGCCGGCCTCGCGATCGCGACCGGGGCGCCGGCCAACGTCGGCGGGACGGTCCGGGTCGCGGTCCACACCGGCCCCGCGGTCGTGACGGAGTCCGCGAGCGGTCAGCCGGCGGTTGTAGGGGACGTGGTCAGTGCGGTCACGCGCTTCGTTCCGTTCGGTACCCCGGGCGGTATTATTCTGAGCGGGGCTGCCAAGCGTCTCGTCGAAGGGTACTTCGAGTGCGAACCCGCGGGCGAAACACAGATCCGCGCGGGCGGTCCGCTGACGGCCCTATTCCGGGCGACCAGTGAGCGGTCCGCGTACAACCGGGTCGAAGCCGCCGATCCCGCCCGGCTCACCCCGCTCGTCGGCCGGGACCGGGAAGTCGAACTGCTCCAGGAGCGGTGGGAACTGGTGCTCGAAGGCATCGGTCACGTGGTGCTCCTCGTGGCCGATCCGGGGCTGGGTAAGTCGCGCCTCGTGCGCGTGATCCGGGGCCACGTGCGCGGGTCTGAACCGCACCCCGATAGCGACCACTTCGGCGCGGACGGTTCGGCTATCGTTTGGTACTGTTCGCCGCACCACGAGGGCAGCCCGTTCTACCCGGTAATCGATTCCTTTACTCGAACTTTTGGGCTGGCCCGAGAACCGAACCCCGCGCTCCGACTCGAACTACTCATCGCCCGGCTCCGCGAGGACGGTGTAACCGACCCCGAGCGCGTCGCGCTGTTCGCTTCGGCGCTCTCGATCCCGTTCGCCGGCCGGCTTCCGGAACTGAGCTACAGCCCGGACCGCCAGCGCGAACTCTTCCGCGCCGCGGTGCTCGACTGGCTCCGCGACCGGGCCGTTCGGCGCCCGGTGCTGTTCGTGGTGGAAGACCTGCACTGGATCGACCCCTCGACCGAAGAATTGCTCAAAGAATTCATCGAGCGGTGGCACGAGGTACCGATTCTTGCGGTGTTCACCACGCGCCCCGAGTACGAGCCACCGTGGAGGGGTAGGACGAACCAAACCGCGGTCGCGCTGACGCGCCTGACGAAGCGGCAAATCGGCGAAATGATGCGCGGCGCGACCGGGAAAGACGACATTCCGCCCGCGGTGGTTTCGCAGGTGGCCGAGCGCACCGACGGGGTGCCGCTGTTCGTGGAAGAGTTCGCGCGCCTGCTCGCCGAGGGCGGGAACTGGACGACCGGGCTGATCCCGGCCACGCTCCAGGATCTCCTGCTGGCTCGGCTCGACCGCATGGCCAGCGACCGGGACGTGATCCAGTTCGGCGCCGCGATCGGGCGCACGTTCTCTTACGAGACGCTCCGCGCGGCCGGTGAGTGGGACGAGCCCGCGCTCCGTGGCGAGTTGGAAAAACTGGTTCGAGCCGGGGTGCTTTTCGCAAAGGGCGCACCGCCCCAGGACACCTACACGTTCAAGCACGCGCTCATTCAGGACGCGGCATATCACTCACTGGTACGGAAGCGGCGCCAGCAAGTTCACCACCGAATCGCCGAGGCCATCGAACAGACCCTGCCCGACACCGCGGAAACCGAACCGGAACTACTGGCCCACCACTACACGGAAGCAGGTCGGGTCGAAACCGGCCTCGACTATTGGACAAAGGCCGGGAACCGTGCCCGAGAACGGTCGGCCTACGCCGAATCGATCCGCCATCTCACGCGCGGGCTGGGACTACTGATCGATCTCTCAAGTGGTCCGGAACGCGACTCCCGCGAGTTCGGGCTGCGGCTCCCGCTCTGTTCGTGCTTCCTGGCCACGTTCGGGTACGCGGCCCCGGAGGTGGAAACCGAAATCATTCGCGCCCGGGGGTTGTGCGAGCGCCTCGGCCCGGCGTTCCCGCTCTTTGACGTGATGATGGTGTCCTGGGCACTGCGCTTCATCCGCGGCCGGAACGCGGTCGCCCAAGAGATTTGCGACGAACTCTTGTCCCTGGCCGACGTTCGGGACGACGGGTGCCGGACCGAAGCGCACTGGGCGTGGGGGTGTACCGCGTGGTGGGCCGGCGACTTTACGGGCGCCCTGGAGCACCTCACGCTGTCGGCGGAACTGTACCGGCCCGAAGCCGCGGCCGAGCACGCGAAGTTCACCCAGCAGAACTCCGGCCCGCTGACCACGTCTTACGCGGGGCTGTCGCTCTGGATGCTCGGTCGGCCCGATTCCGCGCGCCAAAAAGCGAACGAAGCGCTGGCCCTCGCGGAGCAGTTACGCCACCCGTTCACCCAAACGGTGACCATCTGGCAAACCGGGCTTATGTTGCAGCTCGGCGGCGATTCCGTTGCGGCCCTGGCCGAAGCCGAGAGATCCCTCGCGATCGCCCGCGAGCAGTCGTTTGCCTTCTGGATCGCGCTAGCAACCTCGTTGAAGGGCGCTGCGCTCGCACAACTCGGCCGGCCCACCGAAGCGATTCCGCTGCTCCGCGAGGGGCTCCGTGCGGTCGAGGCGACCGGGTGCGAGATGGTTCACCAGCACTTCCTCGGGTGCCTGGCCGAAGCGTGTTGGGCCGCGAACTTGCGGGACGATGCGTGGGACGCGCTCAACCGGGCGTTCGAGTTGACCGTGCGCGACCGGGAGCGGTACGTCGAGTCGGAACTGTACCGGCGTAAGGCCACGTTCCTCCTCGGTGAATCACCCGCGAACGTCAACCAAGCCACCGAGTGCCTCGAAACCGCACTGCGCATCGCGCGCGACCAGCGGGCCAAGTTCTTCGAGCTGCGTGCGGCCGTCGCCCTCGGGGGCGTATGGCAGGCTGCGGGGCGCGCGGACGAGGCCCGCGGGTTGGTTCAGCCGGTCCTCGATTCGTTCACCGAAGGGACCGACTCACCCGACCTCATGCGGGCGCGCGAGTTCCTTGCGCAACTGAACTAACCGACGTTCCAACAGCGAATCGAAAGGCCCGCCGATGAAAGCGGCTTGGGACAAGTTCAAGCTCTGGTTCTGGGGGAAGTTCTTCATCTTCCTCATTGCCCTGGGATCGGGTTCGCAGCGCCGGCGGATGTCACACAATAACGGGATCGCCGGGCGCGGGAAGCTGCGGATCGTCACCAACCCGCAGTTCCCGGAAACCGAGTTCTTCGAGCCGGGGCGCGAGTTCACGATCCGCTTGCGGCACGCGAGTTCGGGATACATGGACGACGCCATGAGCCCCGTGCGCAGCGCGACCATCAAGTTCGCCGACACGCGGTTCAAGAGCCCGCTCGACATCCAGATGAACACGGGCCGGCACTGCTTCTTCTGGAACGCCGCGAGCTTCCTCGAATTCGCCTTCGACCGCAACGAGCACGCCGGCGTCGAGTACATCAAGTACCACACCAAGTACGCCGACGGGCGCAAGTCGGCCGCCGACGCCCAGATCAAGGTGCCCGCGTCGTTCTCCACCATGTACTACCACAGCCATACCCCGTTCGCGTGGAAGGCGAAGGACGGGAAGGCGCGGTACGTCCGGTTCCGGCTGATCCCCGGTGACCGCGCGCCGGAACAGCCGCCGCCGAACCCGGCGTGGGTGGCCCAGGTGCGCGACGACCCGGCCCTCGCTCCCATTGCGGCCGATCAGCGTGCGGTGCCCGGCGAAACGCGGGACGTGAACTACCTAAAGAACGAGTGGGCCGCGCTCGTGGGGAGCGGGCCAGTTCACTACGTCCTGCAAGTGCAGTTCCACGAAGTAAAATCGGACGACCCGGACGTGATCCGCAACCCGCTCGAACCGTGGGACGAATCGACTCACCCGTATGTGGACTTGGCGACGGTGGAAATCACCGAGCTGCTTTCGCACAAACAGCAGGACCAGATGGCGTTTGAAGTCACGAACATGCCGCCGAGCATGGACTTCCTGCCCGCGGCGTCCGTTCACGATTACAACTCGCTCAACTACATGCGCCGACAGGCGATTTGGGCGATCCGCGCCCGCTGGCTGTTCGCGATGGTGCTCGGCGTTCAGAAGCCGATCGCTGACGGCGACATGTCCGTGCGCAACCGGCGCCTGCCGGGAACGTGACGCGAGATCGGGTGAAGAGTTAGGTGAGGATCTCGGTGATCGGGCGCCCGCGTTCGAGGTCCAGGCGCTTCCGCCCCGGCACTTCGAGGCGCTGGGGGTCCAATCCGAGTTGGTGCAAAACGGTCGCGTGGAGATCCGTCACGTAGTGACGGTTCTCCGTGGCGTGGAAGCCGAGTTCGTCGGTCGCGCCGTGGGTGATCCCGCCCTTAACGCCCCCACCGGCCAACCACGCCGAGAACCCGTAGATGTGGTGGTCGCGCCCGCGCAGTTCCTCCGGATCGTTCTCCCCGTCCGGGCGCGCTTCGACGTTCGGGGTCCGCCCGAACTCGGTGGCCCAAACGACGAGCGTACTGTCGAGCATCCCCCGCTGTTTCAGATCCTTCAATAGCCCACTGATCGGACGGTCCACTTCCCGGCACCGCTCGCTCGTGTTCTTCCGCAAGTCCTGGTGCGAGTCCCATAATCCGTTCTCGTCCTCGGCCGATCCGCCGTGGTAAATCTGCACGAAGCGGACGCCCTGCTCCACCAGCTTCCGGGCCACGAGGCACTGCCGGCCCAACGGTGCGGTGATGGGGTCGTCCAACCCGTAGAGCGCCTTCGTTTTTTCGGCCTCGTCGGTCAGCTTCACCAGCTCGGGGAGCGCGGTCTGCATGCGGAACGCGAGTTCGTAAGACTTGATCCGCGCCCGGAGCGCGGGATCGGCCGGGTACTCCACTTCCGTCAAGCGGTTCAGATCGTTCACCAACTCGAACTCGGCCTTTTGTGCTTCGCGTGTCAGTCCCGCTCCCTGTGGCGGGTAGGGCACCGCGCGATCCGGTTCGACGTCGATCGGCACGCCGTCGTGTTCCGGTCCCAAATAACTCGCTTGGTGCGACAGGCGCCCGCCGCCGAAGTCACTTGGGGGCCGACCCATCACGACGAACTCGGGCAAGTTCCGGTTGAGGGTACCCAGACCGTAATGCGCCCACGACCCCAGGCTCGGCTCGCGCCCGTCGATGAGGAGGCGCCCGGTGTGCGTGAGCGATTGGGCCGTGTGGTTAAAGTCGGTCGTCCACAGGGACCGCACCACCGCCAGATCGTCCACGCAGTCCCCGATGCGCGGGAGCCAATCGCAGACCTCGGTTCCGCACTGGCCGCGCTTCCGGAACCCGATCTGCGGGCGCAGGATTTTCGTTTCGAGCCGCGCGGCCCCCGCGAACATGCGGAAATTCTTGGCCACTTTGGGGTCTTGAACGACGTTCTTGAACGGCGTTTCGGCGATCGTCTTGCCCGCGAACTTGGTCAGCACGGGCTTCGGATCGAAGGTTTCGATGTGGCTCGCCCCGCCAACCATGAACAGCCAGATCACGCTCTTGGCGCGAGCTTTGATCGACCCCGCGCTGGCTCCGGCGGGTATCTCCTTCGCCGCGCCGCCCTCAAAGAGCATGGCGGAGAGCGCGGTACCCGTGAACCCCATTCCGAGGTCGGCTAGGAACCGCCTCCGTCCAATTCGGGGATCAAAGCCGGCGCGGGAATCTTGTGAGAACATCGGGCCAAGCTCCGTGCTCAGCGAATGGTGATGAAATCGTTGTGGTTCAACAGCGCGTGAACGAGGTACTCGCGTGCGCGCTTCGCTGCATCAGCCGCGGGCGCGACGGACGGGAGCAACTTGGCCGTGCCTAAAACGAGTGGCAGCCCCGGTCCCTGTTTCGGGGCCTCGGTCACCCTCGAAGCGGTTGCGGAAATAGCCGGAAGCGGCGTCAATCGAGACGGATCGGCCAAGAGTGCTTCTTGTCGCACGAGGAACGTTTCACACGCTTCAACTTCCGCGGCCAAAGGTGCGCGCCCCAAAATGTGCTCGAACGCGACCGCCACAAACGTAGTCGAATCGGGTGCGTTGACTTCGAGCCGCCGGGCGATCCGGCGCGCCTGGCTCCAAGAAAACTCGCTGTTCTCCAGTGCCAGCGCTTGCTGCGGAACGATGCTCTGTTCGCGCCGGTAGCACTCCTCCACACCCG
Source organism: Gemmata massiliana (assembly GCA_000531095.1). GTDB lineage: Bacteria > Planctomycetota > Planctomycetia > Gemmatales > Gemmataceae > Gemmata > Gemmata massiliana. The sequence goes on from HG799471.1 coordinate 159,043, forward strand.
GCGCATCGAAGGCCGTCAGGAACTCCATTTTGTCTTCGCGCGAGTATCGGTAGTACAGGCTGCGTCGGCCCGTGTCAGTCCCGCGAACGGGATCAATTGGCGGCCCTCCAACCGTGGGATCGAGCACCCCAGCCAAAGAGAGGAGCGAGTCGCGCACCACTTCGGCTTCCATCCGGCGCGTGTTCGCTCGCCAGTAGAACCGGTTGTCCGGGTCCACGGTCAGGTTCCCCGCGGTCGCGTCACGGGTCGAGGAGTTCATTCGGTACGCGGCCGAAGTCACAATCAGCCGGTGAAGATGCTTCATACTCCATCCGTGATTCATGAACTCGACCGCGAGCCAGTTGAGAAGTTGCTGTTGCGCGGGCGGGGCCGTTCGCGTTCCGAAATCGGTCACGTTATCGACCAGCGGGCGCCCGAAGTGACGCGCCCAAATGTGGTTCACTGCAACCCGGGCCGTGAGCGGATTGTTGCGATCGACAATCCACCGCGCGAGCGCGAGTCGGCGGCCCGTGCTCCCCGAAACTGGGGGCGGCACCACAGCGGGTGTCGCACCCAGCGCTGGCGGAATCCCCGGTTCCATTCGGGCCGATTTATCCGGCGTCCTCACGTCCCCGCGGACGAACAACCACGTGGGTTCGTCGGGCTTGGCGTCGTATGCGCGGGCCAGTTGAGCCGCCGGTCCCGTTTCGCCTGCCACCGGGTCCGTGCGAATGTCGTGCGGCTCGAAATAGGCCCGGAACCGGTAGTAGTCCTTCTGGCTGATCGGGTCGAACTTGTGGTCGTGGCACCGCGCACAACCGATCGACAGCCCCAGAAACGCTTTGCCGGTATGCTCGACCGTGCTGCTGAGCCAGATGTTGCGGTCGAGCTTGAACCAGTTCCGAACCAAGAAGCCGGTCGCAGCGAGCGCTTGCGGATCTTCGGGGGTCAGCTCGTCCCCCGCGAGCATCTCCAGCACCATCCGGTCGTACCCCTGATCCGCGTTGAGCGCCCGCACGATCCAGTCGCGCCAGCGCCAGAGGTGCGCGCTGCTCCACCAAATGTCAGCCTTCGCCTTCCGACCGTCCGCGTCGGAGTAGCGCCACACGTCCATCCAGTGCCGGCCCCAGCGCTCGCCGTAGCGCGGGTCGGCGAGGAGGCGCGCGACTACCTTCTCGTATGCTCCTTCGGAAGTGTCCGCCAGGAACGCGGAAAGCTCCTCCCGGGTCGGCGGGAGGCCAATGAGGTCGACGTAGACGCGGCGCAACAGAACCGCACGCGGCGCGGGTGGGTTGGGAGCCAGTCCGTGCTGTTCGCGACCGACGGCGAGAAAAGCGTCGATCGGGTGCTCTGTGGAACCCGAACTCGAACTGACTGGCACGGGTGGCGCCACCGGCGCACGAAACGCCCAGTGACTACTTCCCGCGTTAGATGGGGCTACTTCCGATTCTTTCTCGGTCGGGGTCGGTGCCCCGAGGTCGATCCACTTTTTAATGAGCGCGATCTGTTCGGCACTGAGCGGTCCCCCGGTCGGCGGCATTTGAGTGCCGTCCTCCGTGCTGCTCAGAACGGTCACAAGTGGGCTGTTGGCCCCGTTACCAGGAATGATGATCCCGCCGCTATCCCCGCCCTTTCGGATACCTGCGACTGTATCCAACCGCAGACCGGCTTTGCTCTTGGTTGGCCCGTGGCACTGGTAACAGCGTGCTTCCAGAATGGGCTTAATATGGCGGACGTAATCGACAGTGGCTTCCGCTTGCGGCTGTGGTTTCTTCGCCCGGCGCGACTTCTTCGGAGAACGTGCGGTGGCGTAAGCGACTACGGCCAAAACGAGAACCAGCGACGCGAGCGCGAGGTACCGGCGTTTCGGGCGCACTCTCATACCGTTCCTCACCGCTCCGTGCATCGGGCACCGGGCGATCGCGCCCAGTAACCCGGTTCCCGCCACTCGCCTCCAACTCCGGAAGAGCGGCGACGGTTTAGCAAACTTGGGAACGGTGGGGAAGGCCGAATCCGACGCGGCGTTCATCCGCGGATTCGGTGCAGTTTTGCGTGAGAAATTGAGGGAGGAGTCACAAAGGTGGCGGAATTAACCCGGATCACGCCGTGATGACGTTCACCGGAACGCGGATCGCGTCGAACGAGATCTCCTTCCCGCTCCGTAAAAGGGCCGCCGTCGTGAGTTTGACCAGGAGTTCCTCGTGGGTGCGCCCGATCGCGAGCAGGCCGTTCACGAGCGCGAGGCTATTCAGATACGGGTTCGGGTTCACTTCCAGAACGTAGAAGTTGCCCTCCGCGTCCATGCGCACGTCAATGCGGGCGTAGTCGCGGCACTGGAGCGCGCGGAACGAGCGCTGCGCGATGACCGAGAGCCGGGCGAAATCGTCGGCCGGGATCGTGACCGGCGCACGCAGCGGCGCGGACTGGTACTCGTCGCTGTGCTCGTCCCACTTGGCGATGAACGTGTACACGGCCCACTTTCCCGGTCGGTCGTTCTTGAACGCGATCTCGGCGAGCGGCAGAACGAGCGGTGGGGCGTTCGGCGCGGCCCCCGGGTCTTCGATCATGTTCACGTGGAACTCGCGCCCGGACACGTAGCGCTCCACGAGTACAGGAGGCCCGTAGGTCGCCAACACGTGCGCCACGCGGTCTTCGAGTTGCGCCTGGGACGTGACCACACTCTCCTGATTGATGCCGACGCTCGCGTCCTGGTACGCGGGCTTCACGATCGCGGGCCACGGGTGGACCCAGAGAGGGACCGGCAGCGCATCAATGATCGCGTAATCCGGCGTCGGGATTCCGGTCGCGGCGAGGATGTGCTTGGTCCGGATCTTGTCGCGCCCGAGTGCCAGCGCGGGCGACGGGCACCCGGTAAACGGCACGTTCAGCCATTCGAGTAGTGCAGCAACCGACACTTCCGTCGAGGTCTGAGTGGCGATGCCCTCAAACAGGTTGAACACCGCGTCGGGGCGCGCCTTCTTGAGCACGTCGAGGAGCGGTTGCGGATCGTAGTTGATGCCGAGCTTGGTGGTCTCGAACCCCGCGGCCTTGAGCACCTTGAACGTGTCGTTGACAGTGTCGAGGATGTCGTGCTCGGACCCGGCGTCCGGGTGATCGGCCGGGAGCACGGGTTCGTTGTAGAGGATGAGTACAGAAGGCGCGGTCATGGCAGAACTCGAACCCGTGCGCCCGGCGCACTGTGCCGGGAATGCCGTCTTTATCGTCCGAGCGCGGCGGTCATCGGAGATGTTCCTGCGAATCTAGCCGCGCTGAGGAATGCGTACTAGGCGAAAAGCCGCACGAACCGCACAACCGGATAGTTTCCGGACCACTCGGCGCAGGTTTGCAGCACAGCCGGCAAATCGAGATGTTCGCTCCGCCAGTACATTGCGGGCGCTCACATGCGGTGCATTGCGAGTCAGCAACGATCGAGCGCCCGCGACCCGCGGTATCACGCCTTCCGCGGAACAATCACGTCCTTCCCGACCCACGGGCGCAGCACTTCGGGGATCACCACCGAGCCGTCGGCTTGCTGGTAGTTCTCCAGGATCGCGACCAGCGCCCGGGTACACGCGACCGCGGTGCCGTTCAGCGTGTGAACGAACCGCGTGCCCTTGAATCCCTTGCCCTTGTAGCGGATGTTGAGGCGCCGGGACTGGAAGTCGGTGCAGTTCGAGGTGCTGGTGACTTCGCCGTAAGCGCCGCCGTCGCCGCGACCGGGCATCCACGCTTCGAGGTCGTACTTGCGGTACGCCGGTCCGCCGAGATCGCCGGTCGCGGTGTCGATCACGTGGAACGCCAGCCCCAACCCGGTGAAAATCTTCTCTTCGAGTTCCCGGATCTCCTGGTGGATCGCGTCACTGTTCTCCGGGGTGCAGAACGCGAACATTTCCACCTTCGTGAACTGGTGAACGCGGTACAGCCCACGGGTGTCGCGCCCGGCCGCTCCCGCTTCTGTCCGGAAGCAGTGCGACAGCCCGACGTAGCGCTTCGGCAACTCGGACTCGTCGAAGACCTTGCCCATGTGCATCCCGCCGAGCGTGATCTCAGCCGTCCCCACGAGGCACAGGTCCGTGTCGGCGACGGTGTAGACCTGGCGCGTTTCCGGGTTCGGGTCGCGCGGCATGAAGCCGATGCCTTCGAGCACCGTCACGCGAGCAAGGTCCGGTGTGATGACAGGGGTGTAACCGGCTTTCACCGCGGTCTGCATCGCGTACTGCACGAGCGCGACTTCGAGCAGTGCGGCCTCGTTCTTGAGGAAGTAGAACTTCTGGCCCGCGACAGTGGTTCCGGCTTCAAAATCGGCGAGGTCGAGCGCGTCGCAGATGTCTACGTGGTCCTTGGCCTTGAAGTCGAACTTGCGCGGCGCACCGAACTGCGACACGACCTTGTTCGCCGCCTCGCCCCCGACCGGTGCGTCGGGGTGCGTCATGTTCGGGATCTGATACAGGTTCAGCAGCAGGTCACCTTCGATGATCTTCAGTTCGTCGTCGATCGCCCCTACTTCCTTGTCGATAACCGCGGCTTGGTCCTTGAGGGCTTGCTTATCTTCGGGAGTCTTCGCAAGAGGGAATTGTTTGCTAATTTCGTTCTTCTTCGCTGCCGTTTCACCGCGCTTTTGGGACAGCTTCTTGCGTTCCGCCTCGAACGCGACCACGCGCTCCACGGGAACCTCGGACACGCCGCGGTTCTTGCAGTTGGCTTTGACCGCATCCACATTGTTGGCGATGAAACCGGCGTCGAGCATGATTGAGGTTCCGTAGAGCGGACCGTGCCCGCCCGAAACGAATAGCGGCGGGCCGCGCCCACCCAACAAGATATGCGGGAACCGCTCCGGGTTCACCAGATGGGCTGTTGACCGAGCATCCGGCGAATCATCGCGATCTGCCCGCAGTGGATCATTTCGTGTAGCGGGGCGTAACGTAGCGCCGCGATCCGCGTGTGAAACAGCGGGTGCGGTTTCAGCGGCGGCAGATCGAGGTCCGCGTCCGGGTAACTCGCCAACTCTTCCAGCACGCGAGTGTGGACGCGATCGTAAACCGCGCGAATTTCTTCGGCGGTGTAGCCGGTCACAGCCGCGGGGAGCGATTCGCGGCTGAATACTTTGAGGAACCCGTCCGGGATCAGCACTTCGTCTTCCGCCGTGCGCGGGCGGAGCCGTTCGAGACAGAGTCGGTACTCGGACGACGCCGTGTGCCCGACCTGCCACGCCATGTGCGACACGCTACCGGCCGGGACCGCGAACCAGTCCGCGAGCGGAACCGTGTCGACGCGCTCGCGCGTGTAGCGCCGGGCGAAGTCGATCTGTTCGAGCGCCTCCGACAGACGAGACATGACACGAGCCCCAAGTTCAAAATCCGAAGTACAAAATCCGAACGGTCAACTGTTACGATCGCCGACCCGCTTTCGGATTTCGTACTTCGAGTTTCGGATTTTCCGCACGGCTCACGCGCGCTGTTCGAGCGGAACGTACTTCACGTCCGTCTTGCCGATGGAGATCTGCTCCGGGCGGAAGATGCGGTTGCCGACGAGCTGCTCCGTCCAGTGCGCGAGCCACCCGGAGACGCGGGCGATGGCGAAGATCGGCGTGAACACGTCGGTCGGGATGCCGAGCGATTGGTACACCACGCCGGAGTAGAAGTCGACGTTCGGGTAGATGCCCTTCGGACCGTAGATCCCGGCGCAGATGCGTTCCACTTCAAGAGCCGTTTCGTAAGCCTTCGGCCGGCTCGTTTCGGCGAACACGTGCTCGGCGATCTCCTGGAGCACGGTCGCGCGGGCGTCCTTCACCTTGTACACGCGGTGCCCCAACCCCATCACCTTGTACTTCGGGTCGGCGGCGCGCTTGGCCTCGATCCACGGCTTCACCTTTTCGGGTCCGCCGATCTCCTCGAATTGGCGCAGCGCCTCTTCGTTCGCCCCGCCGTGCAGCGGCCCGGACAGCGACCCGATCGCGGACGCGATCGTCTGGTACGGCGACGCCAGCGTGGACCCGGTGACGCGGGCGGTGAACGTGCTCGCGTTCATCTGGTGCTCGGCGTGCAGGATCAGGCACGCATCGAGCACCTTGCGGGTGGCCGGCGACGGTTCCTTGCCGAAGAGCATGTAGTAGAAGTTGGCGGCGTGATCGAGGTCGCTGCGCGGGTCGATGATCTCCTCGCCCCGGCGCGTGCGGGCGAACGCCGCGACGACCGTCGGCATGGCCGCGATCAGCCGGCACGAGGCGTCCCAGTTCTTCGCGGGGTCGGTGACCGTGTGACACGGGTAGAACATACCCAGGGCCGCGACGCTCGCGTGCAGCGCGTCCATCGGGTGCCCGTCAGCGGGCATGCACTTGATGAGGTCTTTGAGCCGGAAGTGAATGGCCCGGCGCTGGCGCAGGTCGTGGTCGAACTCGGCGAGCTGCTTCTGAGTGGGCAGGTCGCCCTTGATGAGCAACCACGAGACTTCCTCGAAGCTGCTCTCCTTCGCGAGCACTTCGACCGGGATGCCGCGGTACTCCAATACCGCTTTCTTACCGTCGAGGAAACTGACCGCGGATTTCGCGGCCGGAACGTCCTCAAGTCCCGGTTTGTATTCGATTTCGGTGCTCATGACGGTCTCGATTCGCGGCGGGTGGGATGCGTATTGGGAATGTTATGGCGGGCGGGGGTCAGGGGTCAGGGGCGAGGGCGGGCGGAAAAAAGGGAAGCCGGTCCGAGCGAACGCTCGGACCGGCCGCATCGTGGCCTCCGTTATCTTACTTTTTCGGGGTGATTTTGATATTCCGAAACGCCACCGGGCCGTGGTCCCCCTGGAACATCACGGGACCGGTTGCGCGCTCTTTGCCGGTCAAGCCACCCGGCGTTTGCTGCTTCACCTCGACGTTTTCGTGAAGAACCGTGTCGTTGAGCGTGACTTTGACGAACTTCGCGTTCGCGGTCTTCTTGTCGCCCTCGAACTTCGGCGCCCGGAACTCGATCACAAACTTCTGCCACTCGCCGGGCTTCTTCGCGACGTTCTTTTTGGGCGCCGCGGTGCTGTAGAGGGAGCCCAAATCTCCCTGCGTGAGTTTGTCGTCCGGCTTGCCGTAACTGTCGAGGATCTGCACCTCGTACTCGCCCATCAGGTAGATGCCGGAATTCGACCCCTTCGGCACCATGAATTCGAGTTCGAGCGCGATGTCACCGAACTCCGCTTCGGTGTAAATGTCCGTGCCGCTCTTCATGTTCACCAGCAGCACGTCCTTGATGAGCGTGTTGGACGCGCCCGTGTGAACGAACTGCGACGGGTTCTTCGAGTCGAGATCCACCGCGCCGAGCGCGAGAACTTCCCACTTGTTGCTTTTTTCGTCCTTGAGCTTCCAGCCCTTCAGGTCTTTGCCGTTGAACGGCTCAATGGGCTTGGGATCGGCCGCGTGCGAACCCGGAACGAGCGCCAGCACCACCGCGAGAACGGGAACGAATGCACGGAACATGTCGCACCTTGCGAGAGAGGTGATTCGGGCGAGAAACGCGAAAGCGATGGTAACCGTCCGACCGTGAAATAGCGAGCGACTGGCGCCTCGAATTGGGAGCCGATGCCGAGACAAGGCTCAAAAGAAATCGACGAGTGACCACGTGACTGTCGCGCCAGTCCGACATGAAACGCGGGTCGCCCGCCGACTCGATTGAAAGGGCCGATGATCCCGGTGCTACTATGAGATAGACCTCGATGCGCTCAAATCGGTGAAGCGGCGTGTTGTTACCTGAAAGTTCCTGTTTGCGCGAAACCTGCCTGAAACGGCACATCCGAAGCCTTGCGCGAATTGCCCCTGCGAACGAGGCTCATCGACCATCGTAGCTCTGTCGCGCGACAAACTGTTGAACGCGCGACGTTTACGAAGCACAAACGCAGTGCATTAGGGCACCTCAACACCCGCTGGCGGTGGCCGTTCCGAGTCGTTTGTCGGAATTCGTGAAAAAATATCGCACTTTGCGCAAGAAATTGATGACGGGTCGAGGGAGGCCCCTTGCGATGTCCGGGACGATTTCCAAGACCGTGACGGGATGGGTGGCCCGGTTGACTGCCTCAAATCCAGAGGCGGAAGCCGAGTTGCTGCACCGGTACGCCACGACCGGCGATCAGGAGGCGTTCGCCACCCTGACCGAGCGGTTCGCGCCCCTCGTTTGGGGCGTGTGCAGCCGCTCGTTGCGTCAATCCCAGGACGCCGAAGACGCCTTCCAAGCAACGTTTCTCGCCCTCGCTAAGCAGGCCGACGGCCTGACCGGTCGGGGACCGCTCGCGCCCTGGCTCCATCAGGTCGCGCGACGGTCGGCCGCACTCGTGTACCGCCAGAACCAGCGACGGCGGGAGGTTTCCGTGGGCGAGACACCCGCCGTTGCAGCACCCGTTATTGCCGACCCCGAACTCGTGACCGCGCTCGACGAAGAAATCGGTCGGTTGCCGGAGAAGTACCGGCGCCCGGTCGTTCTGTGCCACTTGCAGCAACAGACTTACGCCGAAGCCGCCAAAGCACTCGGGTGCTCGGTCCCGACGATCTGCCGGCGGGTCACGCAGGGGTGCGAACTGCTCCGCGACCGACTGTCGCGTCGGGGACTGGTTCCGGCCGCGGGGCTGGCGGTGCTGTTCACGGCCCTGATTCAACCGGCTTCGGCGATGCCGGCCGGGTTGGTCGCGCGAACAGTTCAGGCCGTGGCGAGCGGGTTCGTGGGCGGCTCATCGGTCGTTGCCGACACCGTGCTCGCATCAATGCGGTGGGGGCGCACGGTCAAGTACGTGGTCGTGTTGTCCGCGATCGCGTTGGCCGGAGCCGTCGGCGCCGGGCTGGCTGCTCGCGCGACCGTTCCGAACGCAGTTTCGCCTGCGATTGAAACGCCCGTCGTCACGCTGAGTCCGATCGGTCCGCGGCTCGACCGGCTCGGTGACCCGCTCCCGGATGGAGCGGTCGCTCGTATCGGGACGCTTCGGATGCGAGGGGAGGGCGGCGGAGCGGGTGACGTCGTCTTTCTGCCAGGGGGCAGCACTGTTGCTTCGGTCCACGGCCGCTCGGTCGTTTCGGTCTGGGACATCGACACCGGAAAGGAACTTCACCGGCTGGCGGCTCCGGTACGCAGTCACCAACTGTCTCTCCATCCGGACGGTCGAGTTCTGGCCGTCTGTGGAACGGACGAAGTGCGGCTGCTGAACGTCGCGAACCCGGCCGCTGCAACGACGCTGTGGTCGTGGACTTCAAAAGTGGGTACCGGTTGGCGCGTAACGGCAGTGGCGTTCGCTCCGGACGGCCGAACCATAGCTGTCGGCGACGCAGCATCGAAGGTCGTGCGCCTATTCGACACCGCAACGGGTCGAGAGCTTCAGACACTTACTGGCAGTGTGGTTCACGGGTTGGCGTTCAGTCCGGACGGGAAGGTGCTAGGCGGTTTGGGTGCGGGCCGCGTGACGAACGGCATCGGTGACGGTTATCGATTGCTGCTGTGGGATCTGGCGACCGGCCTGCCGCGGAAGACGCCTTCGGCCGCGACCGGTCCCATTCGACGGTTCGCGTTCATCGGCGGAAGCGTGGTTGTCACCGACGCTCGGGGCGAGCGCCAGGCAAGACTCTTCGACCTGGAAACCGGCCGCGAAACCGGGCACTGGACGGACCGCGGGCTGCATTCGATTCTCGCACCGACCCCGGACGGGACCGCACTCGCGGAACTGGCTGGCGGCAAGGTCACGGTCCGGGATTCGGTGACGGGCAATGCGGTTCGAGCAAGTGGAGCAATTAGCGAACTGGCGATCGTGGACCGGCAGGTCGACATCTTCGGCTGGCGGTTCTCGCGCGACGGTCGGTTCTTTGCTGCGGTCGCGCGGGGCGGACAGGTGTGGATCTGGGACGTGGTGGCCGGGCGACAAGCCGGGCCACACGGTCGCATCCACGGCGCGGTGCAGTCACTGGCATTCTCGCCGGATGGAGGAACGCTCACCACGCTGCACGGGACAGCGGGGCGATCGTGGGCGGTCGGTTCGGGGGTACCGGCCGCCCCGCTCGCCGGGAACGATGAGGGCGAAGTCGCGGCGCGCGAGGTCGTATTCCCGGACGCGACCGGGCCGACCGTGATTCAGTTCCCGACGCCGGCCGATCGCACGCTGCGGGCCACGACGTGGGATGTGGGGAGCGGGGTCGCGGCCGACCGGGTGCCGATTCCCGCCGACGTGTGGCAAACCGGCGCGGCGAACGGGGCCGCGTCTCCGGACGGGCGGTGGATCGCGTGGGGCACTCCGACCGTGGTTACGCTTGTCAACCGAGCGACTGGACAGGAGGCGCGCCGGTTGATCCCAGCACACACCAACCCCGCCGTTCTCCAGTTCTCGGCCGACGGCGGCACGCTACTCCGGCTTCCGTTCGGTAAGAACGCGGTCGAGGTGTGGGATACAGAAACCGGGACACACCGGGCCACCGTCCCCCTGCTCCCCAAGTACCGGGACCGTAACTCACTGCACGTCGTCAAGTTGTCGGCAGACGGGCGGTGGCTGGCATCGGCCGGGAAGGACGCGGACGGCTCCCAATCCCTGATCGTGACCGAGGTGAATACCGAGAAAGGCTACCGACTGCCCACTCCTCCGGGAGCAGGACCGCTGCACGCGCTGGCCTTCTCACCCAACGGCCGCCTGCTGGCCGCAGCCGCCGAGGACGGTTCTTTACGGGTGTGGGATCTGGCAAACGGAAAAGAACTGCGTGCGTACCGGGGGCATAAAGGGCGGGCGCTGGCCGTCCTGTTCTCGCCGGACGGTACCCGGATCGCGTCGGGCGGGTTCGATGGGACCGGGTTGATCTGGATCGCTCCGACTCCGACCGACGTTCGCACCACACGCAGTACAGACGAAGTGTGGCGCGATCTCACCAGCGTCGACCCCGCGGCGGCCCACCGAGCGACGTTCGAGGCAGCCATTCCTGCGATGGTACCGGTGATCGCGCAGCAGCTCCGCACGGAAACCGGCCCGTCCGCAACACGGGCAGTCGTGGCCCTCGAACGAGTCGGCTCACCAGCCGCCAAAACCGTGCTTGAAGAATTGGCCGCGCGAACCGACGGCAACATCCCAAGTCGAGACGCGGCGGCCGCGCTGCGCCGACTCCTTGTGCGATGAGAGCAGCAATGACGACGTGTACCGAGAGCACCCACCCCGTGGCCGATTCGTAACCGCGAACGGCCAGTAGTTGCTGGGTCCGTTTTATCTCCCCGGACCCGGGTTTTAGATCGTTTAGTCCGACGAAGCCTTCCATCCCGGCGGCCACCCGCCCGGGCCTGGGAACTATTTATCCTTACGGAGAGGTTGCTGTGCCAAAGTTCATTCCGGTCCGCCGCACCCGGCTCTCGTCACCGGGCGCGTTCACGCTGATCGAGTTGCTCGTCGTGATCGCGATTATCGCGATTCTCATCGGGCTCCTCCTGCCCGCGGTGCAGAAGGTGCGCGAGGCCGCCGCGCGCATCAAGTGCTCCAACAACATGAAGCAGATCGGGCTCGCGTTCCACAACCACCACTCGGCGATGGAAGGGTTCCCGGTTTCGACAATGCAGAAGACCGTGACCGGGTACTCGGGAACGGTCATCGTGAACTGGCCGGTGCAGATCCTCCCGTACCTGGAGCAGGAAGCGATCCGCTCCCAGTGGAACTTCGACCGCGGGTACTCCGACGACGTGAACGCCACGCTCAACAAGAACAAAGTTTCGACGTTCCAGTGCCCGTCGGGTCAGTCGGACCGGCTCGACCCGCTGTACAACACCGGCGCGGCAATGGACTACGCCTCCCCGTCCCGAATGTCCGCGGTGATGACGAACGCGGCCCCGGCCGGCTACGGCCTCCCCGCCCCGCCGTCCGGCGTGTTCGACGGGTGCCTCGCGAACTCGCAGGGGATCAACTACAAGGGTGCGCCCAAGTACAACCGGTTGCTCCAGTTCCAGGACGGCTCGTCGAACACGATCATGCTCTACGAACTCACCGCGCGCCCGGACTACTACACCGGCCGGTCCGTGTATCTGGCGAACAACCTCGGCGGCATCGGCTGGGCGGCTCAGCAAGCGACTCAACCCCGCGGGACCAACCCGGACGGCAAATGGACCGGGTTCCCGACGGTCAGCAAGGCGTTCGGGCCGAACATGATTAATGTCAACAACTACATCGGCATGTACTCCCTCCACACCGGCGGGCTGAACGTGGCCATGTGCGACGGATCGGTGCGCTACTTGCGCGACGGCATTACCGCCCCCGAAATGATGGCCCTCATCACCCGGGCCGGGGGCGACTTCGCCACGATCGACTAACCACCCGTGTATCGAGTTGCGTCTCACTTCCGCGCGGCAGTCACATGACCGCCGCGCCGCGCCCGCCCGTTCTCACACGACCCAAGATTCCGGGTAACCGAAATGAACTTCACACCGCTTCTGTTGACGGTCGCGCTGACGGCTGCGCCGGGGGACAACCCGGCCGGTACGTTCGACTTCAAGAAACACTCGATCGATTTCCAGGTTGCGCGGAGCAAGGCCGCAAGTGCAGCTAAAACTCTGGACGGCGAACAACCGCCGTTCAGCGCTCTGCTCCCGCTGCTCGAACGCGAACAGAAGGCACTGGCAGACGCGCCCAATTCGGCTGACGCTACCGCGATTCGGCGACACCTTGCCACGTACTTCGGCCTGTACCCGACCGAGCCCAAAGCACGCGAACTGCTGGCTAGCACGCTGGCTGACATGACACCGCTCGAAGCCGCGTCCGCTCGCTTGCAAGCGGTGCAGGCGATCGACCGGGCCGTGGGCAACCCCGTGACCCCGCGTGCCGACGTGCCGAAACTGCTGACCGAGGCCGAAGCGCTGTTAGCCCAGGCTGAAAAAGACATGGCCGGGGCCAACGAGGAACAGGCCAAGAAGTTCGCACGCAGAGTGGAATCCGTGCGACACGTCATCAAGAACCTCGTGCCCGGAAAGACGGCCCCGGCCATTGAGTGCCGCGACCTCGCCGGGAAGCCGGTGAAGCTGAGCGACTACACCGGGAAGGTTGTCGTCCTGGACGTGTGGACCACCGGCTGCATTCCGTGCCGGAAGATGATCCCGCACCAGCGCGAGATGGTCGCCCGACTCAAGGACCTGCCGTTCGCGCTAGTCAGCGTCAGCTTCGACGCGGAACCAAAGGTCGTGACCGACTTCCTGAAGGACACGCCGATGCCGTGGGAACACTGGTTCAACGGCCCGGACGGTGGCATGACCGAGGCGTACAAGATCAGTCACTTCCCGACCATTTACGTGATCGACGGCAAGGGAGTGATTCGGTTCAAAGAGGTTCGCGATAGCCGGTTGGACGAAGCCGTAAATGCGCTGTTGATCGAAGCCGGTGTGCCGGCCGCCAAGTTGAAGGCCCACACCGACGCCGCCCCCGCACCGACCGGGCGCGAGGACCGGCTGAAGGCGCTGCGCGCGGAGTACGCCAAGCAGAACTCGAGCGCAATGCAGTTGCCCCGTACCGGCACACCGGAACAGCAAATGAAGGCTTACGAAGCGGCCCTGCCAAAGATGCGCGACTTCGCCCCCCGAGCGCTGGCCATCGCGAATGAGGGGCCGGCCGATGAGATCGCGCTGGAGGCGCTGGCGTTCATCGCCATGACGGGCCAGGATTCGCCCGAAGGGGCCGACGCATTCCGGCAAATGGCCGAGCGGTTCGCGACCGCGCCGGGGGTCGGCAAGTTACTGGACCGGCCGACGATCCAGCGCCCCGCCGTTCGCCCGTTCGCCGAGCGAGTGATTGCCGTTCACCCGGACCGGGCGACTCGTGCGAAGGCGGCCGTCGTACTCGCCAACAACGCGATCCGCCAGACCGAGCGTGGCGACACCCCCGCAGCCTCGGCCGCAGCGAGTGCCGAAGCGGAAGCGATCCTGCGGCGAATCATCGAAGACTTCGCCGGGGCCAACCTCGGCGGCCGACTCGGGACCGCCGATGCGTGGGCAAAGTCGATGCTTCCCGAGGTGGTCGATTTGGCCGTCGGCAAGCCGTTCCCGGACGTCACCGGAGAGGGAATGGACGGCAAGTCGGTCAAGCTGTCCGACTACCGGGGTAAGGTCGTGGTCTTCGACGTTTGGGCGACGTGGTGCGCACCGTGCAAGGCCATGATCCCGCACGAGCGCGAACTGGTCGCCCGATTGAAGGACAAGCCTTTTGTTCTCCTGAGCGTGAGCGGGGACAACGAGAAGAAGGTACTGACGGAGTTCCTGAAGACCGCGGACATGCCGTGGGCGCACTGGTGGGGCGGCGGCGACGAGCGGAAGTTGCTCAAGGCGCTCCACATCCAGCACTACCCGACGATCTTCGTACTGGACCACAAGGGGACGATCCGGTACCGGGGCGTCCGCGGGAAGCAAATGGACGCCGCAGTCGATGCGTTGTTGAAGGAAATAGAAGCCGGTGCCAAACCGGGCAGCTAACGACTTGGGTTCAGAACCCGTTGGTGTGAGCCGACCGGTGTTAATGAAAGTGTTCTGACCAAAGCGGAACACGACGGGATCGGGTAGTGGTGGTTGAGACGCTTAATTGAAAGGCGTAACCACCACTACCCAATCCCGTCGCACTTCACCCGAGTGTTTAGGTGGCCAAGGTGGGACTCGAACCCACACGCCTTGCGGCGCTCGATTTTGAATCGAGTGCGTCTGCCATTCCGCCACTTGGCCGTGACTCACTCAAAATAGGTGGCGCGCTGGTGAGCAGCAAGTCTCCTCCCCACCCGAAAGTGAACCGCTCAGCACTATTCTTCCGATCACGCGGTCAATTCCAGCACCACGAGCATCGGCCAATCAACATACTTGGACGCACGCGGATAGCGAGCGGCGAATTCCGTACTGGGAGCGAACTCTTCCACATTCGAGATCGAAAAGCCGGCCCGGACCGCAGCCATTACAAACGCCGCAACCGAGTGCGGAACGCTCCCCGGCACCACCAGTTCGCCCGAACTCGGATCGGTGAATCGTGCCTGCGTTCCGCGGAGGAACATGGCAGGGTGCATCGCTGAAATGACCGCCCGACCACCCGGTTTCAGTACGCGCCGCGCTTCTGCAAAGAAGTGATTCAAATCGCGTAAGTGCTCCAACACCAACCCGCTCACAACCAGATCGAATTCGGCCGTGAACGGGAGTGACGTGCGCAAATCATGGGCGATGAAGGTGATCGCGTCCGCACCCGGTTTGCGCCGCGCTTCAGCCAGCATACCTTCGGAAAAATCCACTGCGGTAACGACCGCTCCGCGTTCCGCGAGCCACAGCGAGTGGCGCCCGGTACCGCACCCGAGATCGAGCACGCGCAGGCCACGCACCTCACCCACTACGGCCCGCACAACGGGCTCTTCAAGCCCCTGAAGCGGGTTCCCGTCGTGGTCGTAGACTTCTGCCCAGCGATCATATCCCGTTTGTACCGATGAAATTGCGTCCGTCATGTCGCTCTCCGAGCCGGCGCTACCTTCCGACAAGCACCTCACCGTTTCCGCCAGTAAGGAGGTCGCCCCGGAAGCAGCGCACTGTTCCGACACCGAACGCGGGCGGAAAGTTCACTCCCATCTCTCGGAGGTCACGGAGGTACAGTGGCAGAAAAGACGGTTTGTAATCGCACGAGAAGCGGAACGACGGCGGCAAGAGCGGTTCGCGCGTCGCGAGAATGGTGCCGCGTTTCATACCGGCCCCGCAGCGCTCGCCGACGTCGCCGAGCAGCACGAGCGTCCCCGCGATCATGGACGCACCCGCGAACTTACCACACACGCCCTCCACGACGATCGATCCGCGGCGCATGAGTAACCCGAGCTCGTCACCGACCGAACCGCGAACGTGGATCGTTCCACCCGTCATCCCGCGGCGCGACCCACGGTACGTGGCCCCCACCTGATCGCCCGCTTCACCACGGACTTCGATCGAGCCGCCCCTCATCTCCGCGCCGAGCCAGTCCGCAGCGCCCGCGTCGAGAATCAGAGAGCCACCGCTCATTTGCGCGCCCGCGTGTAACCCGACCCGTCCTTCTGCAAAAACTCTCCCGCGCGTCATCCCGGCCCCGATGTACTTCACGTTCCGCGTATCACCCGAGAAGTGCAAATCCGCCATTCGGTACGGGTCGGGAATCACCTCGAAGAACTCGCCGAGCGGTTCCGAACGATTTCCGTGCTGGACCGGCAGTTTCGCCACTTCCAGAACCGACAGTCCCGCAACCTTATCTGGGGTAATGCCCTCGAGTTCGAGGGGAATAGCGGAAGGCGCGCGAAGCGTGAGTCTGAACATGAAGAGGTCCGCACAACCCGATGAGACAGACAAAATTCGCCGCGGATGAACGCAGAGAATCGCAGATCAGAATCGGACCTGACGGCGTTCTCAATTCAAATCCTGTTTATCCCGTTAATCCTGTCAAAAGCTCTTCTCTGCCCTTTGCTTGAATCCGCATTCTCTGTGTTCATCCGTGGCCGATTCGCGGTCCGTTACGGGAAGTTGGGGATCGAGAATACCTTGGTGCGATCGATGAACTCGAACGCCTTGAGTGCGGTCAACTTAAATGAGCCATCCGACTGTTTACCGAACGTCGCCCGCATGTAAACCGGAACCGTTTTCCCTTCGGCCTCGGCCTTGGCGATGAATCCGAGTTCGATCGTGTTATCGTCGATTACTTTCACGTCGTCACGAGAAAAGCCCGATACGGTCACCGCTACCTGGAACTGCCGGAGCATTCCCCAAAATGCGGACTTCTTGAGTTCGTCCCGCGTTGCGACTTTCGTCTGGTTCGTATCCGTCTGCACGCTCACTTTGTCAGCGACCTGCTTGACGAATGTGTCCGGGTTCTTCGCGTTCGCGGCCGCACCCATTTCCGTGAGCCGGCGCACCGCCTCCTCGCGCGGGCTGTCGTACAGCCTGTCAATCAGGAGCACGAGTAGCAGGAGAAGCGCCGCGATCCCAAACGGTATCGCGGATTTGCGGTCCTGCCGCTTGGCCGCGATTGCGCCCGTCACAGCGAGTGCGACAGCGAGGATGAGGTACAAAACGGGCGGGGGGTCACTGAGAATTGAGGGCATGGTCTCACCGACAAAGGTCACAAGGGCGCGAGTCGTAAAGTCGGAGACCGAGAGGGTCGCGTGGCGACTTTACGACTCGCCCCGCGCCTTACGACCGGCGCAGCTCCCACCCATAGACGGCGGCCGAGCCGAGCTGTTCCTCGATTCGCAGGAGCTGGTTGTATTTCGCGATGCGGTCGGTGCGGCTCGCCGAACCGGTCTTGATCTGCCCACAGTTCGTGGCAACCGCGAGGTCCGCGATGGTCACGTCCTCGGTTTCGCCGCTGCGGTGACTCATGATCGCGGTGAACTTGTTGCGCTTCGCCGTTTCGACCGCGTCGAGCGTTTCCGTCAGCGTGCCGATCTGGTTGACCTTCACGAGAATGCTGTTCCCGCACCCTTCCGCGATCCCGCGATTCAGGCGCTCCGTGTTCGTCACGAACAGGTCGTCGCCGACGAGTTGCACCTTCGCGCCGAGCTTCGTGGTGAGCTTCTTCCAGCCGGCCCAGTCGTCTTCCGAAAGGCCGTCCTCGATCGAGATGATCGGGTACTTCGCGCACAGCCCGGCCCACAGGTCGATCATCTCGTCGGACGAAATGACCTTCTTCGGGTCGCTCTTGAAGAAGCAGTACCCTTCCTTCTTGTGCTGATGCTTCGCTTCCTCGAATAGCTCGGTGCAGGCCGCGTCGAGCGCGAAGGCGATCTGGTCGCCCACCTTGTACCCGGCCTTCTCGATCGCGGTCGAAATCGTCGCGAGCGCGTCGTCGGCGGACGGGATGTTCGGTGCGAACCCGCCCTCGTCACCGACCGCGGTGTTCAGCCCCTTGTCGTGGAGCACTTTCTTCAGGCTGTGGAACACCTCCGCGCCCATGCGGAGCCCCTCGCGGAAGCTCTTCGCGCCGACGGGTACGATCATGAACTCCTGGAAGTCCACGGTGCTGTCGGCGTGCTTCCCGCCGTTGAGGATGTTCATCAGCGGAACGGGCAGCACGCACGCGCTCGTGCCCCCGACGTAGCGGTACAGCGGTTGTTCGAGGGCGTTCGCGGCGGCGTGGGCCGCGGCCATCGACACGCCGAGGATCGCGTTCGCGCCGAGCTTGGCCTTGTTCGGGGTGCCGTCGAGTTCGAGCATCTTCCGGTCGATCGCGGACTGGTCGTAGACCTTCATCCCGGTGATTGCGGGTGCGATCGTGTCGATCACGTTGCGCACTGCGGAGAGCGTGCCCTTCCCGAGGTAGCGCTTCTTGTCGCCGTCGCGCAGTTCGACCGCCTCGTGCGCGCCGGTGCTGGCCCCGCTCGGGACCGCCGCGCGCCCGAACGTGCCGCACGTCAGGTGAACTTCGACCTCGACGGTCGGGTTCCCGCGGCTGTCCAGGATCTCGCGGGCTTTGAGAGCGCGAATAGTGCTCATTTGGGAGCTGTGTTTGATAGAGGAATTCGTTCGGCGACCGTAGAGCCGCGGTCCGAGCGAGTGCGCGGCGTCGCGGAGATGGGATACGACGGGAGCAGCTTTGGTCAAGTGAGATGAGGTGCGGGAGGACGGGTCGGTCGGCTCCGGCGGGAGCAAGTACGTTGGGCAGGGGCCACAGGCGTCGTGCCCGTGATCCGTGCCTTGGTGAGAATCATAAGCGCCGGAGCCGACCGTTTGGCGGCGGGAACGTCCGGGACCGAGGTCGTCGGGGGCCGAGCACCCGATCCACCGGACACGGTTTCCGCGGGCGGATTCACGGCAACAGGGGGCTACCGGATCGCGACCCGCCAAAAGCCATTCCCGCCAACCTGATCGCACACCGCCGGGCTGGGGACCGGGTGATGTGCGAGTCCTCGCTTCGGTTGTCGGCACCAGTTTGTGGGCCGACAACCTCAACACACCATTCATCGGCGCGCAGGAAACTGGTCTTGACACGCTTCTGAAGAATCCGCGCCGCGATCACCCGGCACGCGCGATACCGCTCGCGGCGAACTTGCGCAGTAGCGCGAGGTTGACTGCGTCCATCTCGTCACCGTCATCGTTTTTCTTGGGCGTTTCGAGGATCATGGGGCGATCGAGGAACCGCGGGTCGGTCACGAGCCGGCGGAACGCTTCGGGTCCGATCTCCCCAACCCGATACCCGCGTGCCGGTCCACGCGACTGCCCAGTGCCTTCGCGCTATCGTTGACGTGAAACAACTTCAGTCGATCAAGGCCGACGAGGTCGTCGAACTGCTGAAACGTGCTCCGGTAATCCGAATCTGAGCCGAGCGGGTACCCGGCCGCGAAGATGTGGCACGTATCGAGGCACACGCCCGTACGGTCGGCGCACTTCGCGCGATCGAGAATCGTGGCGATGTGCTCGAACCGGTGCCCGAGCGACGTTCCTTGTCCCGCAGTCGTTTCGATCAACACGCGCACGTTGAAACCGGCGCAGCGCGCGTGAACCTCCTCGAACCCTTCGATCACACGAGCCAGCCCTGCGTCTTCACCACTGCCGGTGTGTGCCCCCGGGTGCGTGACGAGGTAGTCCAGCCCGAGCGCTTCGGCACGTTCCAGCTCATCCACGAACGCTTCGACCGATTTCGCGTAGACCGAAGTATCCGGCGACGCGAGGTTGATGAGGTACGAGTCGTGCGCAGTCAGGTGCTTGAGGCGTGACGCACTAGCCGCCCGGCGAAACTGAGTGATGGCTTCCGGAGAAAGCAGTTCTGCGGTCCATTTGCTGGCATTTTTGGTGAAGATCTGGACGGTATCGCACCCGAGCGCGGATGCTGCGGAGATCGCGTTGTGCAGCCCGCGACTGATCGAAAGGTGAGCGCCGAAAAGTGGCACCGGTCCGTCCTCCTTGAGAGTAAAGGGGAGATATTGTGTCGGACCGGGCACCGAATTGCAGTGTCCGTTGCGGAAAGAAAATTTGTGAGGCCCAAGACACGTGTTGCGCGTGAGTAGTGTTGGTTTCAGGGAGAGTCAAGTCACACGGGGATTCGCCATAAGTACAAGGCCGGCGTGCCCCCGCCGGTTCGGTCTCCTCACGTTCATTCCGTGCTGCCGGCACGAGTGTTGCTTTCAAACTCGCGACTCTCCGCACGGCAGTACGCACCCCCGCGACAATGCTCGTCAAAAGCGGTCTGCCGGTCCGGTGCGATGTTGGACTGGATCGCGCCACGCGGTATCTTCGGAACGGGGCGAAGCGGAGCGGTCGAACGTGGAGCTACCATGTCGAAACGGGCGCTTTGGGGCGGATCGTGTTTGGGGGCGCTACTCATCGCATTCACCGCCGGCTGCCGCCAGAAGCCGGCTCAACAAGCCGGTCCCACACAACCGGTGGTGCCGGTTAGCCACCCCGTTCAGCGCGAAGTCACAGAATTCGTCGAGTACACCGGACGAACCGACGCGGTCCAGGCGGTCGGCATTCGCGCCCGCGTCACCGGGTACCTAGTTCGCTCCCCGTTTAAGGAAGGCGATATCGTTCGGGGGCCGTCCACGATCTTCGGGGCGCGGCTCCGGGAAGGTGATCTCCTCTTCGAGATCGATCCGCGCCCGTACAAGGCTCAACTGGAGCAGGCCCAGAGCCAAGTGAAACTGGGCGAAGCGCAGCTCAAACTCGCCGAAGCGAACTACGCGCGGGCGAAGGACACGTTCGATAAGGGGGCCGGGAGCAAGCAGGATCTCGATACGGCAAAAGCAACGGTCGATGAGGCGAACGCGCGGATCGAAGCGGCCAAATCCTCGGTCAAACTGTACGACCTGAACTTGAGTTTCACGCAGGTTCGCGCGCCGATCAGCGGACAGGTGAGCCGGTATTATTACACGCTCGGCAACCTGATTAACCAGGATTCCACGCTGCTGACGACGGTCGTTTCGGTCGACCCGATGTACGCCTATTTCGATCTGGACGAGCGCACGCTCCTGCGGGTCCGAACGGCCATCAACCAGGGCAAGATTCAGGTTCCCGCGCAAAGAACCGAACTCCCGGTCGCGATGGGATTGGAGGGGGAAACCGGGTTCCCGCACCAGGGGACGATCGACTTCGTCAACAACGTCGTTAACCCGTCCACGGGGACGATCGCGGTTCGCGGGATCTTCCCGAACCCGAAACCGGAGAAAGGGAGCCGATTACTCTCCCCGGGCATGTTCGTGCGCATCCGGGTGCCCATCGGCCAACCGCGCCCGGCGCTCCTCGTTGTGGACCGCGCGCTCGGTTCCGACCAGGGGCAGAAATACGCCTATGTGGTGAACGAGGAACACAAAATCGAGTACCGCCGCGTCAAAGCGGGCGCGTTACAGGACGATGGGCTGCGGGTGATCGAAGAGGGGCTGAAGCCGACCGACTGGGTTGTGGTCGGTGCGCTCCAGCAGTTGAAGCCCAAAATGGAGATCGATCCCGAACAGACCGCCATGCCGGTTCCCGGCGCGCCGGCGCAAGATCCCAGCGCCCCCGCTCCCCCCAAACAGTGAGGACCGACCGTGTTCTCACGTTTCTTTATCGACCGACCGATCTTCGCATCGGTCCTGTCGATCGTCATCACGCTCGCGGGGGTGCTGGCGCTCCTCAACCTGCCGGTCGCGCAGTACCCGGAAATCAGCCCTCCGTCGATTTCGGTTTCGATCAGCTATCCCGGGGCGAGCGCCCAAGTCGTCGCCGACACTGTGGCCGCCCCGATTGAGCAGCAGGTGAACGGCGTCGAGGGCATGCTCTACATGTCCTCGCAGTCCGGCAACGACGGCTCGTACTCGCTGAGCGTCACGTTCGAGATCGGAACGGACCTGAACACCGCACTGGTGATGGTCCAGAACCGGGTGATGCTCGCGATGCCGCAACTCCCCTCTGAGGTCCAGCTCCAGGGCATCACGATCCGCAAGAAGACGCCGGACATCTTGCAGGTCATCAGCTTTTACTCGCCCGACGACCGGTACGACATCATCTACATGAGCAACTTCGCCACGGTGAACGTGCGCGACGAGTTACTGCGCATTGATGGGGTATCGGACATTAACGTGTTCGGGCAGCGCGACTATAGCATGCGCGCGTGGTTGAACCCGCAAAAGTTGGCCGCCCGTGGACTGACCGCGACCGATGTGGCGGCGTCGGTTCGGGCACAAAACAAAGAGGCCGCTCCCGGACAGATCGGACTTCCGCCCAGCGTGGGCGGGCGAGCGTTCCAGCTCACGCTCGACACGCGCGGCCGATTGGTCGCGGAGGACGAGTTCGGCGACATCATCATCAAAGCCGGACGAGCCAGCCGGCCACAGGCCCTGATCGCGAGCACGAGTACCGGGAGCGGCGCGCGATCAGCCGGTACGCTCGGCGGCAGCTTCACTGGAGGTGCGGCGACCAACACCGGAACGCTGGGCGATGCCCCGAACCTGAGCGCCATATTCCCCACAACGACGAGTGCAACAAGTTCCACCGGCTCCTCGTCGATGCCGGCGACGTTCAGTTTCCCGAGTTACGTCACGAATGCGTCCCCGGGCAGTTCCGCCACCGGCTCAGCGACTCTCGCCATCGGTCCCGCCACGACCGGCCCGGCACTCAGCATGTCGTCTTCGGCCGGAGCTTCGGGGGCAACCAGTTCGACCGATCCGACCGGAACGACCTCGGACGTGACGGACAACGGGAGCGGAATGTCCGCGAATTCACCGTTGGGCACGGCTGTGTCCGGGATGAGTTCTTCTGCCAGCGCGACGCGAACCGCGCCCGTGACCGGCGGAACCGCCGGGACCAGCGCGCTCAACGGCGGATCTCTGGACGGTGGAACGACGCCCTCTGCCGCCATCGTGCGTTTGCGCGACGTGGCGCGGCTCGAACTCGGGTCGCAGTCCTACACGAACGGCGCGACGTTCGATGGCAAGCCGTCAGTCGGGTTGGCGATCCACCTGCTCCCCGGCGCGAACGCATTGGACGTGGCCGAGCGTGTCCGCATGAAAATGGACGAATTGAAGGGACGGTTCCCGGACGGGATCGAGTACCAGATCGCCTACGATACGACGCCGTTCATCCGCGAGTCGATCCAGGACGTGGTGCAAACGCTGTTCGAGGCGATCGCGCTCGTCGCCCTCGTCGTGCTGCTGTTCTTGCAGAACTGGCGCGCCGCGGTGATCCCGCTCGTTGCAGTACCGGTCGCGATCATGGGCACTTTTGCCGTGATGCTCGCGCTCGGGTTCACGGTCAACAACATCTCCCTGTTCGGTTTGGTGCTGGCGATCGGGATCGTGGTCGATGACGCGATCGTGGTGGTCGAGAACGTCGAGCGCTGGCTCGAACAAGGTCTTGAGCCGCGTGAAGCCGCGTACAAGGCGATGGAAGAGGTGACGGGGCCGGTCGTCGCGATCGCGCTAGTGTTGTGCGCCGTGTTCGTGCCGTGTGCATTCGTGGGCGGTATTACGGGCCAGTTCTACCGCCAGTTTGCAGTCACGATCACCGCCTCCACGGTGTTCTCTGCACTCAATTCGCTCACCCTCAGCCCGGCACTTGCAGCGATCCTTATGCGGAAGCGAGAAGGGAGCCGCGACTACCTGACGCGGGGGTTGGATTTCACTCTCGGCTGGTTCTTCCGACTGTTCAACAACGGCTTCGAGTTCGGCACGCGGATGTACACAGCAACGGTGGGTTGGTTACTCCGGCTCAGTCTGATCGTGCTCGTTTTTTATGGCGGGTTGCTCGTCGCGACGTACTGGGTTTTCCAGAAGGCGCCCACCGGCTTCGTCCCCGACCAGGACCAGGGCCGGCTCATCGTCAGCATCCAGTTGCCCGACTCGGCCTCGCTGGAACGCACGCAAGAGATCATGGCGCGCGTGGACCAGCTCGCGCTGAACACGCCCGGCGTGCAGCACACCGCGTCTGCGGCGGGCATGTCGCTGCTCATGTCGGCGAACAGCTCGAACTTCGGCACCGTGTTCCTCATCCTCGATCCGTTTGAGAAGCGCCAGCGCCCGGACCTCACGGCCGACGCAATCATGGCGAAGCTGCGCAAGGACTTCGCCCGCGAGATCCGTGATGCGGACGTCAAAATCTTCGGCGCGGCCCCGGTGCCCGGGTTGAGTGTGGCGAGCGGCTTCAAAGTGATGGTGCAGGATCGCGGTGGGATCGGGCTTGCTGAACTCCAGAAGCAAACGGACGCGGTCGTCGGCAAGCTCCAACCGAACCCCGCGACCGTGGGGGTGCTCACGCAGTTCCGCTCGAAGACGCCGCAACTGTACCTCGACGTCGACCGGACCAAAGCGCAAGCGCTCGGCGTGCCGCTCAACGACGTGAACCAGGCGATGCAGATCTACCTCGGGTCGCTCTACGCGAGCAGCTTCAACGAGTTCGGCCGCCACTGGCAGGTGACACTCCAGGCCGAGGGGCGCTACCGCACGCGGATCGAAGACGTGAACCTGCTTCAGGTGCGTAACAAGTGGGGCGAAATGGTGCCACTGGGCACGCTCGTGCAGCTCCGCGAGATCAACGGGCCGGTGTCGGTGACGCGGTACAACCTCTACACCTCGGCCGCGGTGAGCGGGAACGTGCCCCCCGCGGTCAGTTCCGGGGAAGCGATCAACGCGGTCAACGCGACCGCCGAACAGACGCTCCCGCGCTCGATGAGCATCGAGTGGACCGAGCTGATGTACCTCCAGTTGCGGGCCGGGAACACTGCGATCTACGTGTTCGCGCTCGCGGTCGTGTTCGTGTTCCTGGCGCTGGCGGCGCTGTACGAGAGCTGGGCGCTTCCGCTCGCCGTCATTCTGGTCGTCCCGCTGTGCTTGTTGTGCTCGATCGGTGGCGTACTCATCGCGCACAAGGCCGTGGACGTGTTCGTGCAAATTGGATTGGTAGTGTTGGTGGGGTTGGCGTGTAAGAACGCCATTCTCATCGTCGAGTTCGCCGAGGTGCTGCACCGCGAAGGGAAACCGCGGCGCGAGGCCGCGCTCGAAGCGTCGCGGTTGCGCATCCGGCCCATCCTGATGACCTCGCTCGCGTTCATCCTGGGCGTGCTGCCACTCGTGGTCGCATCGGGCGCTGGTGCAGAAATGCGCCGGAGCCTGGGCATCGCGGTGTTCAGTGGCATGCTCGGCGTTACGCTCTTTGGGGTATTCCTCACGCCCGTGTTTTTCGACCTCATTCAGCGCGGCGTGGATTCCAAGGTCTTTTCCGAAACTCTGAGCCGCGGGGCGGGCGCGGGGCTGCTCGGCGCGCTACTGGGGTACACGGTGGCTCACGTGCTCGTGGGGCTACAGCTTGGCAAATCCCCGTGGGCGGAAATTGTCGGCGGAGTTTCCGGCGCGGTGTTGGCGAACGTGATTCCTCCCGCGTGGCGGTGGATCAAGGGGCACGTGAAGTGGGAGCGGTAATCCTCGGCTCAGTTAACGACGGAGGACTTCGGGCGTGATTTCCCACTTCTTCATCGACCGGCCCATCTTCGCGGCGGTGCTGTCGATCGTCATCACGCTCGCGGGGGCCGTGGCCGTATTCAATTTGCCCGTCGCGCAGTACCCCGAAGTCACGCCGCCAACTGTAGTCGTCACCGCGTCGTATCCCGGCGCGAACGCGCTGACCATGCGCGACACCGTGGCCGCGCCCGTTGAGGAGCAGGTGAGCGGGGTCGAGGGCATGATGTACATGTCCTCGCAATGCACCAACGACGGAACGTACACGCTCACCGTCACGTTCAAGTTGGGCACCAACGCGGACATGGCCCAGGTGCTCGTGCAGAACCGCGTGAGCCTCGCGCAGCCGGTCATCCCCACGCTCGTCCAGCGCGAGGGGATCACGGTCAAGAAGCAGTCGCCGAGCACGCTCATGATCGTGAACCTCGTTTCCACCAACGACCGGTACCGCGATCTCGAACTGAGCAACTACGCCACGATCGAGATCCGCGACGAACTCGGCCGGCTCCCCGGGGTGGCCGGTATGGGGTACCTGGGCCAGCGCGACTACAGTATGCGGGCGTGGTTGGACCCGGAGAAACTCGCCGCGCTCAACCTGACCGCGGCCGACGTCGTGAGCGCGATCGGCGCGCAAAACATCCAGGTCGCAGCGGGGCAAATCGGCCAGCAGCCCGTTCCGAAGGGCCAACAGTTCCAGCTCACGATCAACACCCGCGGGCGGCTCATTGAGCCGGACGAGTTCGCGGACATCATCATCAAAGTGGGCCAGGGCGGACCGGCCGGTGCCCAGACGTCGCAGATGACGACGAGCGGAGCGACCGCGAGCGGAGCCAGTAGTTCCGGGACTTCGGGGAGTTCATCTCAATCCACTTCGACCGACCAGGCAGGGACCGCGGCCAGCCCCACGGGGCAGTCGGCGGCGGTCGTCCGGCTGCGCGATGTCGTAACCCCGCGGCGCGAAATCACCGACGAGACCGGACGCAAGCAAACCGTCGGCGGGGTCGAACTCGGTGCCCAGCAGTACGACCAGTCCGCGACGCTCGACGGTCAGCCGACGGTGGCCCTCACCATCTACGGCCTGCCCGGAGCAAACGCGCTCGATACGGCCAGCGGCGTGTACAAGAAGATGGAAGACTTGAAGAAGCGGTTCCCGGAGGGAATGGATTACCGCATCGTTTATGACACGACGCCGTTCGTCCGCCAGTCGGTCAACGAGGTGTTCAAAACGCTCCGCGACGCGATCATCCTCGTGGCGATCGTGGTGCTCGTGTTCCTCCAATCGTGGCGCGCGGCGCTCATCCCGCTCGTAGCGGTTCCGGTCGCGGTGATCGGCACGTTCGCGGTCATGGCTGCGTTCAAGTTCTCGCTCAACAACCTCACGCTGTTCGGTTTGGTGTTGGCAATCGGGATCGTGGTCGATGACGCGATCGTGGTGGTCGAGAACGTCGAGCGCTGGCTCGAACACGGCTTGGAACCGCGCGAGGCCGCGCGCAAGGCAATGGACGAGGTGACCGGCCCGGTCATCGCGATCGCGCTGGTGCTCACGGCCGTGTTCGTCCCCGCCGCGTTCATTACCGGCGTGACGGGGCAGTTCTTCCGCCAGTTCGCGGTGACGATCGCGGTCAGCACGCTGATTTCAGCGTTCAACTCACTCACGCTCAGCCCGGCTCTCGCGGCCCTTTTGCTAAAACCCAAAGACGCGCCGAAGGACATGCCGACGCGGGCACTCGACTTCGTGCTCGGGTGGTTCTTCAAGCTGTTTAACAAGGGGTTCGGATTGACCACCGAGTGGTACGCGGGCGGGGTGAAGTGGCTCGTGCGCCTGAGTCTGATTGTGCTCGCGGTCTATGGTGGTCTGCTCTTCCTGACGTACCGCGAGTTCACTCACACTCCGACTGGCTTCGTGCCCCAACAAGACAAGGGCTACTTACTTCTCAACGTGCAACTCCCAGATTCGGCCTCGGTCGAGCGCACCCGGCGAGTAATGGCGCGCATCGAGGCGATCGCCAAGAACATGCCGGGCGTGGACCACACGGTCGGCATTTCCGGTCAGTCGCTCATTCTGAACGCGAACGCTCCGAACCTCGGATCGCTGTACGTCATGCTCAAGCCGTTCGCTGATCGAGCCGGAGACAACCAGACGGCGGACGAGATCGCGGCATCAATCGAAGCACAGTGCCGCAAAGAGGTTCGCGGTGCGAACGTGTCGGCGTTTGGTGCCCCACCGATCGAGGGGTTGGGAACGACCGGTGGGTTCAAGATCATCATCGAGGACCGCGGGAACTTGGGCCTCGCCGACCTCCAAAGGGCGAGCGACCAGATCGTCGCCGACGGGAACGCGACTCCGGGCCTCCAGGGGTTGTTCAACAGTTCGCGGTTCGACACCCCCTGGGTCTACCTCGACATCGACCGCACCAAGTGCGCCGCACTCGGTCTGTCGATCGACGACGTGTTCAACACGCTCCAGTACAACCTGGGGTCGTACTACGTGAACAACTTCAACGAGTTCGGCCGGAACTGGCAAGTGAACGTGCAGGCCGATCCGATGTTCCGTGACCGGGTGCGTGGGATCGGGCAACTCCAGTTGCGCAACGCGCAGGGGAACATGGTGCAGTTGCGCACGGTAATGACCGTGCGCGACACGAGCGGACCGGTAATGGTGCAGCGGTACAACATGTACGCCGCCGCCGCGATTACCGGGAACGTCAGCCCGGGCACGAGCACCGGGCAGGCAGTCCCACTCATGGAGGGCGTCACCGCGCGTGCGCTCCCGCAATCGATGGCGACGGACTGGACCGAACTGACCTTCCTCCAAAACCAGGCGGGCAACACCGCGGTGTACGCCTTCGTGCTGGCCGTGGTGTTCGTGTTCCTGGTGCTCGCGGCTCAATACGAGAGCTGGAAGCTCCCGCTCGCCGTTATCCTCGTGGTGCCGATGTGTTTGCTGTTCGCGGTCGTCGGAGTGAACGTGGGGCACCAGGACATCTCGATCTTCACGCAGATTGGGCTGATCGTGCTGGTGGGACTGGCGTGTAAGAACGCGATCCTCATCGTCGAGTTCGCCAAACAGCGCCAGGAAGACGGCATGTCGCGTCAGGAAGCGGCCGTCGAAGCGAGCCGCCAGCGGCTGCGGCCCATTCTGATGACGAGCTTCGCGTTCATCCTGGGCGTGGTGCCGCTCGTGATCGCCGAAGGTGCCGGGGCCGAGATGCGGCGCTCGCTGGGGATCGCGGTGTTTAGCGGCATGCTCGGCGTGACGCTTTTCGGGATCTTCCTGACTCCCGTGTTCTTCTCGACTATTCAGTCGATCGGCTGGAACTCAAAACCCGCGCCCGAGCACAAAGAAGCACCGCACGATTCGCACGTGGAGGGCGAGAAGACCCCTCCCCCGGCGCTCCCCGCGGCCGAAAAACCACAACCACAACAATCGCCTACGAATACAGCGAAGTCGGAGTGATGTAGTTTTACCGCTTCCGCTGTTACTTCTTGTGGTCGGGAATGTAGGCACCGTAGCCCGATGGGGAATCGAATTCGAACCCGACAGCGAACGGGTATCACCCTCGCACCTGCTCGTCACTCCCGAGCCTTCGGTCACATCCCCAACGCCCCGACCGGTTCGCCGTTCCGTAGGATCGACGTGATCTTGTAAGTGGGACGCCCGAGGGGGTTCGTGTGCCACTGTCGGGACGGGTGCGGGCTTGGTACGCTCAACGTTTTCAGCAACGCGGCGTACCACTCAATTCAATGGAAAGAACACGTGATCGAATTCGTTCGCCCATCAGGGCTTATTCCCGTCTTTCTTGCACTTGCTCTTTTACCCAACGTCACGCTCGCCCAGGAATCCGCTCCAAACGCGGGACCGTCTCCGCTGGAGGCGATTGCTCGGGCGTACCAAATCGAAGTCGCCGCCAGCCCCACGTTTCCTGTGCGAGCCAGTTACGGCACCATTGACGGAAAAAGTGCGGACCGCGGGGCCGTGGAGCGCTACACATCGCTGTTCGTCGCGGAATTTGCCCTCTACCCGCGCGAGCTGATTCAGCGAGCAAAGCTCAAGCGCGTTGTGTTGTGTGCCGAACTGTCGTTTGCCGGTCAACGGAGGAACGCGATCCCGGACTTCGAGCACGATACGCTGTACTTCGATGTCGAGCGCGGTGCCAGCAATCGAACGTACTTGCGAAAAGTGATTCACCACGAGTTCTTCCACATCATCGACCTGCGCGACGACGGTCAACTCTACGCGGACAAGGAATGGGCCGCGCTGAACCCGCGTGCGTTCAAGTACGGGAGCGGCGGGGCGAACGCTCAGGGCGTGGCCAACACGTCCACGCTGACGGACGCGGTACCCGGGTTCCTGAACCACTACTCCACGACCGGTGTGGAGGAGGACAAGGCCGAGGTGTTCGCCAACCTGATCGTCGATTCCGCTTACATCGAGAAGCGAATCAAAACGGACGCCGTGCTCGATGCCAAGGTCGAGCGCATGAAGGCGCTGATGAAGCGCTTCTGCCCGGACGTCGACGAACTGTTCTGGGACGCGGCGAAGAAGATCGATCGCCGCGACCGGCCCCGCGCTAACGAAACCGAGGCGCAAATTGCGGAGTTGCGCCCCGAATGCCTCTGCCCGCCGGCGTGCGTCGCACATCGGTGGCGCCTCTTTCCACTTTCCCACCGTTCGCGGTTCTGGTTCCGATAATCGAATGGAGGAAATGACTCGGATGTGTCGTTCTGTTTACACCACCCGAGTCCGCGTTGAGGGCGGAGCACGAAATCAAGCCCCGAACACACTCCATTCGTAAAGCAAGCCGGCCGATCGTACAAGATCATGGGCATCCGTTGAATTCGAGTCCGTGTCACGAAAAGCGTGACACGAATTCATCTCCGATGTCGATTGGTTCTTCAGACGCGATAGGGAACCAATCGCACTCAGCTCGGAGATCTCAGCCGTGGTCAAATCGCCCCGTCAATTCGCTCACCAATCAATCGGCACTTGCAACAACGAGAAGAGTGAGGTTCGGCCCGCAGATGCCTGGTTCAGTTGGTGGGCCTGGTGGCACGCTCACGACACCTGCGCTCTGGTGGCACACCACGTCGAGCGGTGATGCGGAAGAGTATCGAGTGCCGTCTTGAAGCCGCGAAGCAGCCGGAGTTGAATTCTCACATCGATTAGAAGTGCTTACAGCAGTCGCGCGTCCGAGGTTATGTCAGGGGTTGCGATCGGATACATCGTTCCAACGACACCATCTATTAGCCGATCCGTTCTGAAACAATCCGAGCGCGGTCCCCACAGGACCGTGAATTGGATGTGCGTATTGGGCTGATCGAACTCGCAATTGTCAGCTCTTGTGCAGCGAGTTGCGTTGCGGCAGTCACATCAAAAACGACCCAGATAATTACGGCTCCTCGTCCGCTCCCGACTGACGCGACGTGGGCTTCGCCTCGACATCCTTGCGCGTCCGGACGACGGGCGTAGAGGGTAGGGCAGCAAGCCCGGGTTCCGGTTGGGGGTGAACGACAGGTGTCGTGTTCGCCACTGGAGTATTTGCGGGTAGCGCCGTTTGTATCGAAATTTGCTGCTGCGATTGAGTTTCTGGTGCGCCCGATTGTACGGGCGGCTTCGCCAGGAACACGGACGCCCCGACGACGCCGAGAACGCCGACAAGCATGCCGAATTTGGCGTCATTCGTCATCGGGAGTGCCTCGTGAACTGATGGTTCATTTGAACTATTCCAAACAATCCCGCGCGCGGAAGGTTGACTTGAACACTTTTTGGGGAAACGCTCATCCATCTGCCGCGCAGTGCCGCGCATCGCGCGCGGCCCGCATTGGCGGTACAACTTGACGCGGGCGCGTGGAGCAGCGCATGGAATTCGCGGGGGCGGTGGCACTACTGGTTGTGGGCGCGGCCATTGTGCTGGTGGTGAAGGGGTGGGACGTGCGCCTCGTGCTGCTCGCGGCGGCACTCGTAGTCGCCACGGTCGCTGAGGTCACGATCGCGACGAAACCCAGCAGCACGGGCGGACCTGTTGCGCGCGTGCTGCAAACGTTCCTGGCGACGTTCTCGAACGAGAAGTTCGTCGTTCCCATTTGCACCGCGATGGGGTTCGCCCATGTGCTCAAACACACTGGCTGCGAACGGCACCTCGTTTTGTTGCTGGTACACCCGTTGCGGTACGTGCGCGGGTTGATGGTACCGGGTGTGATCGTGGTCGGGTTCCTGGTGAACATTCCGCTTGTGAGCCAGACCAGCACCGCCGTGTGCCTCGGCGCGGTCGTGGTGCCTCTCATGCGCGCCGCGGGGTACTCGATGGGGACCATCGGCGCGTGCCTGCTGCTCGGTGCATCGGTCGGTGGGGAGTTGCTGAACCCCGGTGCGCCGGAACTGCTCACCGTTGCGAACCTGACCAACGTCCCGACGATCGTGCAAACGCAGCGGTACCTCCCGGCGCTGGTGTTCACGCAGCTCGCGGTTGCGACCGCCGTCATTTGGCTGATGAGCGTGTGGTGGGAGCGGAAGGGAGGGGGAACAGAAAGGCAACCTAACTCCCTAACCCCCTTCCCTAAGAAGGAAGGGGGAACTGAACCAAACGCACAGACAATCGCACCCCAAGCGTCTGTCTTAAGCCCCTCTCCGTTTAGGGGAGGGGTTGGGGAGGGGTTACAGCCTACCTCCGAGCGCATCAACGTGCTGAAAGCGCTCGTGCCGCTGGTTCCGCTCGCGCTGCTGTTCGCGTCTGCGATGCCGGAGCCCTACAACCTGTTCGAGATCCCGGATGCATGGGTGGTGCCGAAGAGAGCGGATGGCTCGCGCGACCCCGCGTACAACAGTCGGCTCATCGGGTTCGCGATGCTGATCGGGGTGCTGGTTGCAGCGGCAGTCACGCCCAACAAGGCGCGTGACTGCGTGAAGGAATTTTTCTCTGGGGCCGGGTACGGGTTCGCCAACATCGTCAGCCTCATTGTCATCGCCAACTGCTTCGGGGAAGCCATTAAAGCCGCGGGGCTGGCGGAGGCACTCGGTACGCTCATCAAGAGCGCACCCGGATTGATGCAACCACTGGCCGCGCTCGTGCCGCTCGTGTTCGCGGCGATTTGCGGTTCCGGGATGGCGAGCACGCAGAGCCTCTACGGGTTCTTCCACGGACCCGCTGAGGCACTCGGACTCGATCCGGTCGCGGTCGGTGCGATGGTGTCGCTCGGGAGCGCGGCGGGGCGCACGATGTCGCCGGTCGCGGCCGTCGTGCTAATGTGCGCGACCCTCACGGGAACGAACCCGTTCACGCTGGTGAAGCGGGTGGCCGTGCCGCTCCTCGTCGGAATCGCTGTAGTAGTTCTGCTCCGGCTCGCGGGAGTCCTGTGAGCGGACGTGACCAACGACGCGCCCGTCCCGTATACCCGACCTCATGGACTTCGCGACCGCACGCCGGGATTCTCTGGTCCGCTACCTGCGCCGACACATCAGCGGCGAGGTGCGGTTCGATGACACGTCACGCGGATTGTACTCCACCGACGCGAGCCACTATCAGGTCCGGCCGCTCGGGGTCGTGTTGCCGAAAACCATCGACGACCTCACGAGCACGGTGCAGATCGCGTCCGATCTGAACGTACCGATCACCGCACGCGGCGGCGGAACGAGCCTGTCCGGGCAGAGCATCGGTCCGGGCATCGTGATCGATTGCTCAAAGTACCTCAACGCGGTCGGCGAAGTAGATGTCGCCAACCGCCGCGTGCGCGTGCAGCCAGGGGTGGTGCTCGACCACCTGAACCGCGCACTCGCCCCACACGGTCTGATGTTCGGTCCGGACGTGGCGACCGCGAGCCGGGCCACGCTCGGCGGCATGATCGGGAACAACTCCGCCGGCGCGCGGTCGATCGTGTACCGGCAAACGGTCGATCACGTCCGCGCGCTCACCGCCGTGCTGTCCGACGGCGCGCGGACCGAGTTCGGGCCGCTCACGGCACTGGAGTATGAGCGCAAGCTCGAATTGCGGACGCGCGAGGGTGAAGCGTACCGGACCGTCGATTCCACCGTGCGCCAGGCCGCGAGCGACATTCTCGCGCGCACGCCGAAGATCGTCCGCAAGGTGAGCGGGTACAATCTCGCGGCGCTGGTCGAGCGTACTCCGGTCGGGCTGGTGGAGCGAACCCCGGCCGCAAGGCCGGGGGCACCCACTGGAGCCGAGGGGTACCCCGGCCCCGGTGGACCGGGTTCGCCTCACTCACTCGTTCCGCTCCTCGTGGGGAGCGAAGGAACGCTCGCCGTCACCGCGGAAGTCGAACTCGCCGTCGTTCCGCGTTTGAAGCACCGCGGACTGCTCGTTCCGCAATTCGCGTCGCTCGGGGCGGCCCTGGACGCACTGCAAGCGTGCCTCGAACTCGAACCGTCCGCTGTCGAGTTGATGGACCGGATGCTGATCGACCTCGCGCGCAACCAGCGATCACTCAAAAACACGATGGCCGCGGTGCGCGGGCGCCCCGAAGCGCTTCTGATGGTCGAGTTCAGTTCCGACGACCCCGCCGAGGTGTCGTACCGTGTTCACGAACTCGATCGGCGCCTCGCCGGGTGCATGGGGCTGACCGCCAGTGTCCCCGCGCTCGACGCGGCCACACGCGACCCGCTCTGGGCGCTGCGAAGTTCCGCGGTGCCGCTCCTGTACGGGATGCCGGGGGACGCGAAGCCGGTCACGTTCTGCGAGGACGCCGCGGTCGACCCCGAGCGCCTGCCCGAGTTCGCCGCCCGCTTCCGCGAAATCTTTCACAAACACGGTACCGACGGCGCCTTCTACGGGCACGCGAGCGTGGGCTGTTTGCACATCCGGCCCGTGCTGAATATCCACGAGGAAGCCGGCGTCGCGACCATGCGGAAGATCATGGAGGACGTGACCGACCTCGTGCTGGAGTTCAACGGCAGTTTGAGCGGCGAGCACGGCGACGGGCTGGTGCGCAGCGAGTGGAACCGCAAGATGTTCGGGCCGGTCGTGTACGAGGCGTTCCGACAAGTGAAGCGCGGGTTCGATCCGGGCAACGTGCTAAACCCGGGCAAGATCGTGGACGCCCCCGCGATGGAAGACAACATGCGTGTGCCCCCGGGCCGCATGCCCGCGTCCGATCCGCCAACCGTGCTCGATTTCTCAAAGCAGGGCGGGTTCTTCCGCAGTATCGAGCTGTGCAACGGCGCCGGCGTGTGCCGCAAAACGCAGGGCGGCGCGATGTGCCCCTCGTACCGCGCCACGAAGGACGAACAGGATACCACTCGCGCCCGCGCGAACGCGCTGCGCCTGACGCTTACAAACGAGACGCCCCAAAAGAGCCGGCACGCGCCGATCGCTCAGCGGTGGATCTCGGACGTGATGGACCTGTGCCTCTCGTGTAAGGCGTGTAAGTCCGAGTGCCCGAGTAATGTCGACGTCGCGAAGCTGAAGTCCGAGTTCCTGCACGCTTTTTATGCGCGCCGCGCCCGTCCGCTCGGGCACCTGTTCGTGAAGCACATCCACCGCTTGAGTCCGCTGGCGGCGCGGTTCGCCGGGGTGAACAACTGGTTCGCGCGGCGGTCGTGGGCGCGGCGCGCGATGGAGAACCTCGCCGGCATCGACCGCCGACGCAGCCTTCCGGAATGGCACCGCGATCACTTCCGCAAATGGTTCTATCAAACGCGGAATTCGGAGCGCGGAACGCGGAACGGCAAACAAGAGGGCGAAAGTTCGTCGGTTTCCGTTCCGAACTCCGAACTCCGCGCTCCGCGTTCGGTCGTGCTGCTCGACGACTGTTTCACTACGTTCCAAGAGCCGAACATCGGCCGCGCCGCGGTGGCACTGCTGGAACGTGCCGGGTTCACGGTGGAACTCGCCGGGATCTGCTGCGGCCGGGCGATGCTCTCGAAGGGTTTCCTTACCGACGCACGGAAGCTTGCCCGAGACGGCATCGCGAAACTCGATCACTTCGCGGCGCAGGGGATTCCGATCCTGGGATTAGAGCCGAGTTGCGTTCTCTCGCTGTCTGATGAGTGGCCGGAACTGGTGCCCGGCCCGGCGGCGAAGCGCGTCGCGGCGGCCGCGGAGATGGCCGACGGGTGGCTTGTGCGCCAGGTGAGCGACCACGGATTGGCCCTGGATATCGCCCCGCTTACGGGCAAGGCACTCTTACACCCGCACTGCCACCAGAAGGCGCTGGTCGGGTCGAAGGGTACCCAAAACGCTCTCCGCCTCGTGCGCGGACTGGACGTGACCGTTCTCGACGCGGGTTGTTGCGGAATGGCCGGGGCGTTCGGTTACGAGAAGCAGCACTACGACGTGAGCGTGAAGATCGCGAACCTCGACCTCGTCCCCGCGGTCAGCGCGGACCCAGCCGCGACCGTGATCGCGACTGGAACCTCGTGCCGCCACCAGATCCGCGACCTCACCGGCCGC
This sequence comes from Gemmata massiliana, assembly GCA_000531095.1. Lineage (GTDB taxonomy): Bacteria > Planctomycetota > Planctomycetia > Gemmatales > Gemmataceae > Gemmata > Gemmata massiliana. The sequence goes on from HG799471.1 coordinate 194,785, forward strand.
GTCGCGCGTCACCCGCTCGAAGTGCTCGCGGGCGAGGCATAAAACGGTGCTACCTGAGCGCCGGCTTCTGTTACCAAACCAGAGCGGACGGCGGGTTTCGGGCGTCGTGCCATTGTGGTATTCTGGCAGATTAAGCAATCAGGCCAATAGGTGGCCTTATTCTGCACACAAAAAGCCGAAGTCCGGCATCTGATACGACACAAGCGATTGGCCCGTAAGGAGATGTGTTCAAGATGAAATATATCGACCCGCACATCCACATGATTTCGCGGACCACGGACGACTACCAGCGGATGGCGTATTCGCAGTGTGCCGCGATTTCGGAACCCGCGTTCTGGGCCGGGTTCGATCGTGGGACCGCACAGGGGTTCCACGACTACTTCCGCCACCTCACCGAGTTCGAGCCGAAACGAGCGGCGCAGTTCGGCATCAAGCACTATTCCTGGTTGTGTATCAACGCCAAGGAAGCCGAGAACGTGTCGCTGTCGCGCGAAGTGATTTCGATGATCCCGGAGTTCCTGGGGCGCCCGGGTGTGCTCGGGATCGGCGAAATCGGTCTCAACAAGAACACCGCGAACGAGGCCACCATCTTCCAGGAGCACCTCGACCTTGCCGCGAAGACCGACGAGCTGATTCTGATCCACACTCCGCACTTGGAGGACAAATACAAGGGCACGCGGATGATCGTGGACATGCTCAAGAACGACCCGCGCGTCAAACCGCACCGCGTGTGCGTCGACCACGTCGAGGAGCACACCGTTAAACTCGCACTCGATAACGGGTTCTGGTGCGGGATGACGCTGTACCCGGTCACCAAATGCACCCCGGCACGCGCGTGTGACATCATCGAGATGGTCGGCACGGACCGTATCATGGCGAACTCGGCCGGCGATTGGGGCAAATCGGACCCGCTCGCGGTACCGGAACTCATTCAAGAGATGAAGCGGCGCGGGCACAAGGAATCGGAGATCAAGAAAGTGGTGTACGACAACCCGCTGAGTTTCTGGAGGCAGGCGAACAACTGGAAAGAGTGGCCGCCGGAACCCAGCACCAACGGCGTCGCGACGCACGCGACCGCGAAGGCGGGGTACTAGTCGGCAACAACCTCGCGGGAACCAACGGGTTCGTTCCGCGAAGCCGCCACGGAGTGGCGGACCACTTTCTTACGAGAACACGACATGGCTCGTCGCAAACTGGACCTCGCCGAAACGATCCGCACCGCACTCACGAAACCGGAAGCTGCCAGCTTATCCGAAGCGCTCGAACCCTGGGACGATAAGGAGCTCACGCTCGCGGACGCCGAAGGGCTGGTCAGCGCGCTGGCAGCAATCACCGACGTGAAACCGCTCATCGACGCGAAAGTCCACGGCGAAACCGGCACACCGCTCCAGACACTCGCGGTGCTGTTCCAAAACGAATCGTCCGACGACGCCACCCGCCTGCTCCGCGATCGCGGAATGACGGAGCTGATGCGCCTCTTCGACGCGGCGATTACGGTGCCGGAGTGTCCGTCCGATCCGATCCTGACGATCTGCAAGATGTTCGCGGTGTACGTGTCGAAACCGGGGCTGGAGCGCATCGTTGCGGCCGTGCGCCGGTTCCCCGACGAGTACATGTGGGAGATCGTGTTCGGCGTGTTCGCGGACGAGGGGCACCCGCTCGGCACGGAGCTGATCGACCGGCTCCGCGACCCGCTCCCGACCGATTTCGCCGCGGTCGCGTACCTCGATCTGGTGAACGCCGCGGCGCGCGAAAAGCGGCTCGACGCGCACCCGTTCGACACGGAAGAAGGGCACAAGCGCCTGGAAACGTGGCTCGCGGACTCGAACTCGGAGCACTTCAGCTACGCTCACAGTGCCGCCGCCGCGCTCCCGTTCATCGAATCGAAGGCACGGAATTCACTCGCGTCGCTGGCAATGGACCACTCGGATACCGGAGTCCAGATGGAAGCGGCCTGGGCGTCGGCGTACCGCGGGGGCACGGCGGGCCTCACGGTCCTGGCGCGCATGTGCGAAGACCCGCACCACAGCATCATGGCGCAGCAGTACCTCGAAGAGCTCGAACAGTCCGACCGTATCCCGGCCGCGGCCCGGGAACCGGACTTCAACGCGCTCGCACAGATGTGCCAGTGGCTCCGGCACCCGAACGAGTTCGGCGAGCCGCCGACCGAGGTCACACTGTACGACACGCGCGAGCTCGACTGGCCGCCGACGAACGACCGGCGCCGCGTGTGGCTGTTCAAGTACACCTACGCCGGCCGCAACGAAGATGGCACGGACGAGGTCGGGCTGGGTATGGTCGGTTCCATCACCTTCGCGCTGTTCGGGGAAACGAACGCGACCATGAGTCCCGAGGACGCTTACGCGATCCACTGCTGCTGGGAACTGGACGTGAACGACGACCCGCGCGCGCCGAAGAAGCGCTCCGTGAAAGCGGGGCGCAAACTGCTCGGTATCTGATGCGCTGGAGTCGCCCATGACGCTCGACGAATTCTGGGACCACATCCAAAAGAGTAAACGCAAAGACCCGGACGCCCACGCGGAGCGATTGGAACAGCGGCTCACGAAGTTACCACCGGACGAGATCCTCGACTTCAATCACTGGTGGGAACTGATGATGGGCGAGGCCTACAACTGGAACTTGTGGGGCGCGGCGTACCTCATCAACGGTGGGTGCTCGGACGACGGGTTCGAGTATTTTTGCCGGTGGCTCGTTCTGCGCGGGCGCGACGTGTTCCAGACCGCGGTCACGGCCCCGGATACTCTGGCTGATGTGGTCGATCCGGACGACGTTGCCGTCGAGTGCGGGTGCTCCCCAGCTCAGAGCGCGTGGTTCACCGCGACCAAAACCGAACAGGACGACACCGGGTACGAGGCTTACAGCGCGGCGGAAAGAGCCCGGCACCCGAACAGTCCGCGGCACCCCGAACTGGGCGCGAGCTGGGACTTCGATAACGACGCGGAGATGCGAAAGCGGCTCCCGCGCCTCTCGGCGCTTTACATGGACAGGGGCGCGGGCGAATAATACGCCAAACCCGACGCTCTCCGTGAGGTGCTCGATGGACTGGAAACCGTTCTGGAAGGTCATCGAGGACGCATATCGGCCGGACCCGATCGATCACTTTGAAGCGCTCAAGGAGCGGCTCGGCGATTTAAAGTGGTTCGAGATCATCGAATTCCAGGCGCGCTTCGACGAGGCCGTCTCGTCCGCGAACCTCATCGATTTGTGGGGCGCGGCGTACCTCATCAACGGCGGGTGCTCGGACGACGGGTTCCGCGACTTCCGCGTGTGGCTCGTCGGGCGCGGGCGCCGCGCCTACGAGCACGCGCTCCGCGACCCGGATTCCCTCGCTGACATTCTCGACGGCGATCCCGTGGACGGCTTCGGGCTCGATGCCGCCGCGCTGCGCGTGTACGAAGAGAAAACGGGCATGAGCGACTTCTACACGCGACTCGATCGCGCAGAAGCAGACGCACCTCCTCCACCACCCGAGGGCGCAGACTGGGACTTTGAAGACGAGTCCGAGATGCGCAAGCGGTTCCCGAAGCTGTGTCACTTGTACCTGATTCCGGAACGCGACGAGTGACACGAGTTCTCTGGGTCACTGAGAGAGGAAGTGCCACCCGATGAGCGCATTTAAAGACCATTTCTCCGGACACGCGAGCGACTACCGCACGTTTCGGCCAACGTACCCGCCCGAGTTGTTCACGTTTCTCGCGTCTGTTGCGCCGGCCCGCGATCTCGTGTGGGATTGTGGTACCGGAAATGGTCAAGCCGCAGTTATCCTTGCCGAGCACTTCAAGCGCGTCTTCGCTACAGACGCCAGCGCCGAGCAAGTGAAGAACGCAACGCCACACCCGAACGTCGAGTATGCGGTCGCGCCCGCTGAACAGTGCCCGCTCGCGTCCTACAGCGCGGACCTCGTCACCGTTGCGCAGGCGCTTCACTGGTTCGACATCGATCGTTTCTTCGTCGAGGTCAGCCGCGTTTGTAAGCCGGGCGGAGTAGTCGCGGTGTGGAGCTACGACCTGCACTCCGTGAACGCGGACGTCGATCCTGTGCTCGACCGGCTCCAGAGCGAGTTCGTTGGCCCGTACTGGCCACCGGAACGCGCGCTCGTGGACACCGGCTACCGCACGATCCCGTTCCCGTTCACAGAAATCCCGGTCCCTCGGTTGGAGATGACCGCGCGTTGGGACTTGCCCACACTCGTTGGGTACATGAACACGTGGTCCGCGACGAAACGGTTCGAGAAGGCGAACGGCTTCAACCCGCTCGACCGGCTGAGTGAGGCATTCACTGCCGCGTGGGGAGAACCCGCGACCGTGCGCACGGTGCGATGGAAGTTGGCCATCCGTGTCGGGCGCGTCGGGAACTCACAATCGTGAACGGTAATTCTTAGCGCGTACCGAGGCGGAAGCCAACCAGTGTGAGCAACGAGCCAAGCATCAGCGATACGTGGTAATCCCGGAACGGCTCCACGGTGTGGATACCGAACTGGTGCCCGATCGCTGCGACCGCGGCGCCGATCAGCACGAGCACGCTCATCAAATTTCCGCGGAAGAAGAGAGAGGCGAGCAACATCAGCCCGGCCAGCCCCACGTTGAAACTGTCGACCCACCCCAGCACCGGCGCCGGTACGCCGGGGAACACCAGCGGCTTCGTCGCGCGGGTCGCGTCGAGCGCAACCGGCTGTTGCAGAGCGGACAGATCCTGGCTCTCCATTGCTTGCGTTGCTTGAGCACGAAGTTCGGCCCCGGGAACAAGGCCGTTCTGATGAGCCCACAGCGCGCACGCGGCGAGCAGTAGAGCCGCTCCGATCGTCCGCACGTGCGGCCCAACGAACAGCGAAATTATGGTCCCGAGCGGGTCGCGCTTGCGCGTCGGCACGAACACGAAATCGTCCGGTTGTTCGGCCGCGCGGAACAGCGTGCGCACGCTCGTGGGCGCGTGTGCGGTGGCACCTCCCGGCGCGTGAGCCGTTTCCGCGCGCCGGATCTCGTCCGCCGCACGTACCATCGCGTCCGCCGCAGCCCGCGCTTGATCTTCCGCGGTCTGGGCGTTCGCACCGGCCGCGAGCAGGTTCGCACGTTCGACAGCGAGCAACAACTTGCGCTCGCGCGAGTCCTTACGAGACTTCTCGATCCTCTCCATTGTCGCGATGATCGGTTCGCGCCACGCCGCGTGCGTTTCGCGCACCCCGGCCGCCCCCCCGCGGAGCAGCACCGTGCGCGCGGCCAGCTTCGCCTCGTACCCGAACAGTGTCTCGAAGAATTCTTCCCAGTCGCGCCCGGCGAACTTCGCCACGAACTGGCGCAGCGCCTCTTCGTCCAACCCGCGCGCCCGCATCCGCCGGAGCTGCCGTTCGCACCCCTCAATGATTTCCCGGCGCTCTTCGACCAGCGCGCGGTCCATACCGTAGCGCAGCGCGAACGCGATTCCGATCCCGATCAATCCGAAACCGATCCACATCCAGAACACTTTCAACAGGGCGAGCAGCACGCAGAACATCGCGAAGCCCGACAGCCCCACGATCCAGTCCCCGCGCCCCAAACCCGAAATGAAGCGCCGCGTGCAACTGAAGAGGTGCCCCTTGCGCGTGATCCCGTCGAGCACGAAGTACGCGAGCGTCGTTTCCAGCGCGAGTCCGAAGATACCGAACGCCCACCCGATCTTTCCGAAGAACGCGAGCAGCACGGCCATCAGCGCAACTGTGCCAAAGAACCCCGAAATGAGCCGCCCCCGCAACACCGCGGTGCCACAGGTGTTGAACCGGAGCACGGCCGTTTCGAGTCGCGAAATCTGCTCCTCGTGCGGTGAAAACGTACCCGCATGGTAAACCCCGAGCCACGCTTCGAGGGTCCGGATCACCTCGCTCATGTCCTGGTAACGGTCGTCCCGGCTCTTCGCCATCATCCGCTGAATGACCGCGGAGACCTCCTTCGGCACGCGGGCGACGATCTGCTCCGGCGGCACGAGCGGGTCGTAAGCGTGCTTCGACATCAACTCGACGGCCGTCGTCCCGTCGAACGGCGGGCGGCCGGTCACGAGGACGTAGAGCGTGCAACCCAGGGAGTAGATGTCGGCGCGGTGGTCCACGGTCGCCGCGTCGCGGCACTGTTCGGGCGACATGTACGCCGGCGTTCCGAGCGCGATCCGCGCGCCGGTCATATCGGGCGGCAGCGAGAGCAGCCCGCTCCGCGCGCTCGGGTCCGCGAGCCGATCGTCCGCACGCGACACGGCCGGGGTCTTCACCAACCCCAGGTCCGCGACTTTGACCAGGCCCTGTACGTCGAGCAGCAGGTTATCGGGTTTCACGTCGCGGTGAATCATCCCGCGATCGTGTGCGTGTTTCAGTCCTCGTGCGGCCTGAAGAATGTACCCGACCGCCGTTTCCGGATCGAGTTTCCCCTGCACTTTCAGCAGGTCCGCGAGCGATTTCCCGCGGACGTACTCCATGCTGAAGAAGCGCGCCCCGTCGACCTCACCGATATCGTGAATCTGAACGATGTTGGGGTGCGAAAGTTGAGCTGCGGCGAACGCCTCGCGCGTGAACCGGGCCACGAACACCGGGTCGGTGGCCCAGCGCTTACTCATCACCTTCAGCGCGACCGGCCGATCGAGCGAGAGCTGCGTCGCGAGGTACACCGTCCCCATGCCCCCGCGCCCGAGTTCGCGCTCAATGGTGTACCCGCGAACTTCCGTGTGCGGCGCGATGCCCGGATCTTCCGCGTCACCGCTGATCGGACCGGGAGGCGGGGTCGCGCTGCGATGGTTCGGATCGGGATTCGTGCTGGCAAAGCCGAATACGTGCGAAGACGGGAACGGCGTCCCGCCCGACGGAGGATTTGAAGGTCTTGCTGCCGGCGGCGGGGTCACGAGTTCAACGCCCACCGCAGACGCCGCGGCCTGCTCGCGCGAGTCACGGGTTTGCACGCCGCTCGGGAGCGCCTGAACCTGCAAGGCGCTCCCGGGTTCGTCCGGCACGCACAACATGAACGGCTGAGAGCACGCGGGGCACCGAGGCCGGTATCGGCCGGGCTTCGCAGACTTCAGATTCAATCGGTGGGCGCAATACGGACAGGCGATGGCCACAGAGGGCACCCTCGCTACGAGTTGGGCGGGGAGTGCGAAAGCAGGCGCACGGTGTGATCGGAATCCGAGCGTTCTGCCACACCGAATTCGTAGGTCACAATCGCCGAACAGGTCGGCGTTTCGGACGTGCTCGTTCGCTCGCGTTTGCGCGCCGGGCTGAAAAAGAGTGAGGGATTTTCAAAAAGTGTGCGGCTTTCAGGCGTGCGCGAAGCCGAACCGCTTCTGGCACGCTCCGGGGAGTGTGGGTAGCATGATTCGATCGCCCTCTCGGGAGATTGGTGTGAAACTGTCCGCCGATCAGTTCGCGACCGTTGTTCGCAATCTGCCCCTCCCCAACGACCAAGCAGCGGCCGCGGCCGAAGCGCTCGCCCAACCCGCAACGGATGAACTTCCCGGCGAGCTGATTCGGCGCGAGATCCTGACCGAGTACCAAGCTCGAATGATCCTGTCCGGCCACGCCGACGAACTCACCATCGGGCGGTACACGATCCTTGATGAACTCGGCGAAGGCGGAATGGGCCAAGTGCTCAAGGCCCGCGACACGGCAATGGACCGCGTGGTCGCGGTGAAGCTGATACGCGACGACCGGTTCGGGAGCGAATCCGCCGTTCGCCGCTTCGAGCAAGAAGTGAGAGCCACCGCCCGACTCGCGCACCCGAACATCGTCCGCGCCTACGACACGGGGGTGTTCAACGATCGGCACTTTCTGGTGACCGAGTTGATCGCGGGTTCCGATCTGGGGCACGAACTGGCACGTCGAGGTTCGTTCCCTGCGGGCGAGGCGTGTCACTACGCGCACCAAACCGCGCTGGGACTCCAGCACGCTCACGAACACGGGCTGATACACCGCGACATCAAGCCATCGAACCTATTGTTCAGCGCGGCGGAACGAACGGTGAAGATCGCGGATTTCGGCCTCGCGTACTTGGGCGATTCCGGCGCCGGCAGGTTGACGGCAGCCGGAGCGGTGATGGGCACACCGGATTACATTGCACCGGAACAAGCGAGTTCCGCGTCCGCAGCCGACATCCGCTCGGACCTGTACTCGCTCGGATGCACGCTCTATCAGTTCCTTACGGGCCGGGTGCCCTTCCCCGCCGATAGCGCGCTCGCGAAGCTGGTCGCGCACGCGAGCGAAGCCCCGCCCCCACTCGATACCGTGTGTCCCGGTCTGGCCCCCGGATTAGCCGCCGTGGTCCAGAAAATGATGGCGAAGAGCCCGAACGAGCGCTACCAATCGCCGCTCGAAGTTGCCGAAGCCCTCGCCCCGTTCTGTGACCCGAGAAATGCCCGTATCGCAACGAACTCGGCGCGCGCGATCGCGGTACCGCCCCATTCCACGCTCAACAACGCGGCCGATCTCACCGCGCACTCAGCCCCACATCCGGAACCGAGTCGGCGCGAACCCAAGGCTCGATCCCCGCGCCGCAGAACCGTCGGACTCGTTGCAGGTGCCGGCGTGTTGGTTGCAGTAATAATCGCATTAGTTTTCATCAGTAGACCGACCCCATCCGAGTCGCCCGACGTTCGCCCCGTTCAAATAACGGTGAAGCTCGACGACTGGCCCTCCGCGCGCGAACCCGGAGCGGTCATCTATCTCAGCGGCGCATCGCTCCCGACCAGTGAGAGTGAGAAGGCACGCACCAGCGATGATCTCAAACGCCCACTCGAACTCGCGCCGGGAACATACGGACTCACGCTGAGAATTGGCGGAGAAATCATCGAGCGGCGCGAGTTCAACGTAACTTCAGAAAGTGCGCATCGGGCCATTGCGCTGGGACCGATTGTGCCCGAAGTGGTAGCGGCCACGATCACGAACGGGAGGGAGGTGAAGCGCTGGGAGGCACTGGGGCCGGTCTCGGATCTCGTGTTTCTCCCCGACGGCAAGAAGTTCGTTTCGATGGAACGACCAACGGGCGTCTTCCGGCGCCCGCAGGCTCACGAACTGACAATCAGCGGGGCACTGTACGCCACCGAAACGAACGAAATCTTCTCGCGCTGGGACACGGTCGGCAGCGGTCGCGTCGCACTGTTTCCCAAAGCCGGCGCGGTCGTGGGATGCCAGTTTCCGGACCCGGCTCTCAAAAGCGATGCGTACCGATGGTGGGCCGTACCGCTTTCTAGCGGTGAAACACCGACCAACGACGGGTCGGTGGTCGCTGGCGCGAGCACCCAGAAGCACCGCACCAGTCTGCTCACCGCGTCCGCGGACGGCACACGCCTGTTGCTGTCCTTTGTCACGCAACCCGGCGACAAAGCAGTTGGAACGGTTCAACTGTGCCCAGTTACATTCACCGACGCGCGCACGATTGCAGTCGGCGAACCGAAGCTCTTCCCCGGTGACACCGCTTGCTTCGATCCGAGCGGACACCGCCTGCTGGTCGCAAACGGCACGGCGCTCGCGCTCTACGACCAAGACACAGGCAAGCCGATGGCGCCGGAGTTTACTGGGGCCACTGCGAGCATTCAGGACGTCGCAGTAGCTCCGAACGGTAAGTACCTCGCTGCGGGATGTGCTGACGGGGCGGTCTACTTCTGGCGGACGGGCACGAAAGAACCGATAGCGGTCGGTAGGGGGCACAAGGGCAAGATAAACGTGTTGAAATTTACTCCGGACGGCGCTCGTGTGGTCAGCGCGGGCGAGGACGGCACCGTTCGCGTGTGGCTAACGGAGACCGGAAAAGAAATCGCCCAGTTCAAGCACGACGGCTCTGTAAACGCCCTCGCGATTTCCCCCGAGGGCAAGCGCGTCCTCACCGGTAGCGCGGACGCGACGATTCGGCTCTGGCAACTGCCGTAACACTACACCGGGTTGGGGTGAATCCCCACGGCCTTGCGAACAGTTTGCAACGTGATTTGAGCGAGCGCCCGTGCCCGCTTCGCCCCAGCAACGAGCACTTCCTCCACGAACCCAGGGTCGCGAGCGAGTTGCTTTCGGCGCTCACGCGCCGCAGCGAAATAGGCGTCGATCTTCGCGAGAAGCTGCGTCTTGGCGTCGCCGTAACCGAACGGCCGCCCGCCGCGTAGTTCCGCACCCTTCATCGGGTTGCGGTACAGATCGGCCATTTCCGCTTGTTCGGCCGCGGTTGAGAAAAGCTTGTAGAGTGCGAATGCGTTGCACTTCTCCGGGTTCTTCGGCTCTTCGACCGGCGTCGAATCGGTGACAACACTCATCACCGCGTTCTTGAGCGCCTTCCCCTCGGCGAAGATTTCGATCGTGTTCCCGTAGCTCTTGCTCATCTTCTGGCCGTCGGTCCCGGGCACAACGGCTGCTTCGTTGTAAACGCCATCGGGAAGCGGGAACACCTCGCCGAATGCGTGATTGAATGACCCGGCAATGTCTCGCGTCATTTCGAGGTGTTGTTCCTGATCCTTGCCCACCGGCACGAGGTGCGAGCGGTAGATAAGGATGTCTGCGGCCATCAGTATGGGATACGTGAATAACCCGACACTCGCAGTGAGACCGCGCGCGACTTTATCCTTGTACGAGTGGGCACGTTCGAGGAGCCCCATTCCGCTAACCGTGGAGAAGATCCACGCGAGTTCGCACACTTCCGGCACGTCCGATTGGCGGAAGAAACTGGCTTTTGCGGGGTCGAGTCCGAGTGCGAGGTAGTCGAGGGCCACGTCACGCACGTTGTCCGCGAGAATCTGCCGTGCGGGTCGGGCCACGATTGATTTGTTCTTGGCCGCGAGTCCGGCTTCTTTTTCTTCGGCTCCGCGTAGCGATGTGAGGGAGTGATAATCCGCGATGAAGTACAGGCACTCGCCCGAATCCTGCCGCTCGATGTGCTGCTTGATCGCGCCGAAGTAGTTGCCGAGGTGCAACTTGCCGGACGGCTGCACGCCGCTAAGGATACGCGGGCGGACGGTAACACTCATCACGGAAACTCCCAAACTCGCCGAGGCACTCAGCCGGGCGCAAGCGTCACGGTCACAAAGCGTGCCGGTGACTGTGCTTGGCCTTTTCTTATCGGCACGGACACGGTTACATTACGGCCGGTTCGGTCCCGAAACCACGGGTCACGGCATGGATGGCCCCTCCCCGATCCCCGATCCCCACGCACCGGCCGGCTTCGTCGCGCTGAACGATCCGCGACGCACCGAGTTTCTCGTCGAAGCGCTGAAGGTCGCGCTCCACAACGCCGGCGAGCACCGGTTGTTCCAGTCGGGTAAGCTCCCTGGTCTGTTCCCCGCGCGCACCGGATTAGCGGCCGAAGCTGCACTTCAAGCGCTGCGTGAGGGTTTACTCGAAACGGTTCGGACGGAAGCGAAGGGCAAGCTGATTACCGAGTGGGTGTGCGCGACGCCGAAAGCGGTCGGGTACGTCCACGAGCACGATTCACCGCGATCCATTCTGCGCGAGCTGAAGGACGTGCTCCAGGCGACACGCACCGGCGTGCCCGCGTTCATGGAGGAAGCGAAGGCGGAACTCGCTGCTCTCTCCGCGAACTTCGAGAAGCGCGCGGCCGAAATGCTCGGGCGCCTCGACGACCTCGCGAAGCGCTGTGAAGCGGCCCTGCGGCGGGCGGAAACCAGCGGGCCAGTGGTGACAGAATCGGTGGGTCGTGTTGTGCCGTGGGCCGTCGACGCACTGGAGTACCTCGATCGACGAACTCAGTCCGGCGCGACCAGCGACTGCCCGTTGCCGGAACTGTTCCACGCGGTTTGCGTTCGCTGCCCGGAACTGACGCTCCCCGCATTTCACGACGGTGTGAAGCGCCTCCACGACGTGCGGGCGGTTCGACTCACCCCCACCAGCGCGATCCCGGAACCGGAATACGCCGTGGTGGTAGAGGGGCAGTTGATGTACGCGGTGGGCCGGTGAGAGCCGATTGACCACGAGAGGCAGAGGGCAGAAGACAGAGGTCAGAAGGCAGAACCGCGGATAACGCAGATTACGCAGATCAGACACCGGGAACAGCTTAAACACCTACCTGCTATCGTCTGATCTCTGCCTTCTGTCTGATCCGCGTAATCTGCGTTATCCGCGGCTCTTCCTGTTGAATCAGAACGGCCACGCGGTGCCGAGCACCTTCTTCTGTTCGGCTGTAATTGTGCGGATGCCCGCTTCGCCCAGATCCACGAGCGCATCGAGTTGTTTGCGCGAGAAGGTGGCTTCCTCGCCGCTCCCCTGCACCTCGATGATCTTCCCGCTACCGGTCATCACGAGGTTCATGTCCACGTCAGCGTCGCGGTCCTCGACGTATTCGAGGTCGAGCCGCTCCTCGCCGTCAACAAGCCCGACGCTCACGGCCGCGACACTATCCGTCAGCACTTCGGAGACCGGAACGGTCAGCAGCGCCTTGATCGAGTTCACCGCATCGACCGCCGCAACGAACGCCCCCGTGATGCTCGCGGTACGAGTGCCGCCATCGGCTTCGAGCACGTCGCAGTCGATCCAGAGCGTGCGTTCGCCGAGTTTGTCGAGGTTCACGACTGCGCGCAAACTGCGACCGATGAGCCGCTGAATCTCCACGCTGCGCCCGTCGACCTTGCCCGCTTTGTCGCGCGGCTTTCGAGTGTTCGTGGATCCGGGGAGCATCCCGTACTCCGCGGTGAGCCAGCCCTTCCCCTTCCCGACCAGGAAGTCCGGCACCTTCGGCTCGACACAGCAGGTGCAGAGAACGGTCGTGCGGCCCATCTTCACGAGGACCGAACCGGGCGCGGGTCGGGTGAACCCGCGCAGAAACGTCAGTTCGCGGAGCGCAGAAGGAGCGCGATCATTGGGTCGGGGCATGGAGTTGTTATCCGATCACCGCAGTAGGCGATTTGAAAATAGGTGAGGAATCGAAACCGAGCACCCGTCCGATTAATTACCGGACACGAAAACGGACCAAGCGCACTACGCCGAACCTTCTTCCGCTCCGGACACTTTTCGATTTCGGGTTACTGCTGCCGACCGCATTGTAGTGGCGATCCGGCTGAGCAAACCGCGAATATCTACCTCGGTGGTGTTGCAGAGAACCCGTTCGCAGACCACGCTACACACACCAGCCGGCTTACACCGGCCGTTCACCAATGCGTAGTCACTTCGGTCGGTTGATCTTGTGCTCGGTCGCGAACGCCATGAGTTCCGGGTAGAAGCCGTGGAAATCGGTCGCGAGGTCGGCGTCGCGTGAGATGAGGAGCGGCATCGCATCCGGAAGCCACATCGCGCGATTCGGAATACGCTTCGCGATCACCTTCGAGACGCGCGCGAGCGTGTCCTCGATGCCGTCGAGAGTGGCGTACCGGTTGAGCCGGTCCTCGTCCACGAACCGACGCATAAAGTCGCTCGCGTCCCCGGGCAGCCCTACCAAATGGTCTTCCAGCACGCGGTAACTGCGCGCGGCGAAGGACGGGAGTGTTTCCGCGCTGTAGCGGGTCCACTCGCGCGCGAGGATGTGGTCGTAGTAAATGTCGATCAGGATGCCGCCGAACCACCCGAACTCGCGCGACACCCGGCTGATACTGCGGAGCGTGAGCGGGTGCCGGTCCGTGAACCCGTCGATGAGCCGGTGCAGCATGACGCCGCGGAGCACGTCGGGCGTGAGACTCGGGAGATCGGGGTTCCGAACGAAGTCGGCCGCGACGCCCCCGGCCATGTCACCGGGGTCACCGTCCGCGAGGTGCAAATGTGCGAGGAAGTTCAACGGTTCCGTCCGGGATGTGAGGGAAGAACCTAACCCCCAACCCCTTCCCTAAGAAGGAAGGGGGGAAAGGCCATTGACGCTCGGCGCCCTCTACCTTTTTAGAAGAAGACGGGGAGTTGGTACGAGGCTGTTTAGGTCTCCCAGTCGTGAACCTCCACCCGCTCGTTGGCACTCGCGGTTCGCCCGAAATCCTTTGGCGAACCGCGAGTGCCAACGAACGGGTGGGCGCCTGTTCTACTACTTCTTGCTGGGCGTGGCGTCGCCCTTCAGCTCACCGGTCGCCCACTTCATCCCGCCGAACAGATGCGACTGGAACTTTTCGTCCTTCCACACCTTCGGGTCGTGCCCGAACGACGTGTAGAACACCTTGCCCTTCCCCTCCTCGCGGCACCACGAGATCGCGTAATCGTTGTCCGGGCGGACGAGGTTCTTACCCGGGTTGAACGAGTCCGCCTCGATGCTGAAGATGATGTGCAGCTTCTCGCGCGAGTACGGAGCGGGCTTGAAGATGTACATCTCGTCCTGGTAGTCCATCCCGTCCTTGAAGCCGGCCGCGGCCGGGTGCTTCGCGTCCTCGACCTTCACCTTGATCTTCTGCAACCCCGGCGGGTGCCCCTGGAAGTACGCGCCGATCAGGTCGCCGTACACCGATTCGCCGTACAGGGTGTCGGTGGCGCAGTGCGTGCCAGCCAGCGCGCCGCCCGCCTTGACCCACTCGCGCAGGTCCGCGAGTTCCTGCTTGTTGACCGGGTTTCCGGTGGTGAAGAACAGCACCACGTCGAAGTTCTTCAACGTTTCCTTGTTAATGCGCCCGCAGTGTTCCTTGCCCACTGGCTGCTTGGTCGCGCCGCGGAACTTGTCGCTGTACGCTTCCAGCGCGGTGCGCTCGACGCCCTTGTCCTTCACGATCTGGTCCGGGTCTTCGGTGAACCGGTAGCAGGTCACGTCGAACCCGTTCTTCGGGCCGATCGCCTTCAATACTTCCTCGGCAGTGTAGACCGAACTGTGCGGGAACCCACCGCAGTGCGTGACGAGCAGCAGGCGCTTGTTGCCCGTTGCTTTTTTCGTGTCTTCGGCCGTAGCACGTGCGACCGGGCCGAACGCGACGAGGGTCGCGACGGCGAGTAGGAGCGTGAATTTCTTCATGATCGGGGGAACTCCGCGCGGGAAAGGTGTGAGGCAGGCCCGACACGCGGATTGTAAGCGAACCGCACTCTCGTGGCCAAGTAGCTGCTGTCGCTCACCAACACGTATTGGCGACGGGGACTACTGGCGAACCCCGCCCGCAAGGGCGGCGGGTCATACACAAGGCCAGCGCATGACATCCACCGCCCTTGCGGGCGGGGCTCGCCCGGCGTTGTTGGCGAACCGCGAGTGACAACGAGTGAGTGCAAGCTACACCCACCGCCCTTGCGGGCGGGGTTCACCATTCAACAGTGGGATTGGCGCCTCCACCCGAATGGTGGAGGCATTGAGGTATCACGTGCGCTTCACGACGACGAGCGTTCGGTCGTCGGCAGGGGTCGTGCCCGCAGTGAAGAGGGAGTGTGATGCGAGGATCGCTCGGAGGAGCGCGCCGGCACTCGGGAGGCACGTTTCCAGTTCTTCGTCGATGCGGGCGGAGCCGAACACGTCGCCCTCGGTGTTCACGGCTTCGATCACCCCGTCGGTGAACAGCACCACCTGGTCGCCCGGCAAGAGCGGGAGCGTTTGCTCCAAGTACACTTCGTCCGGTTTGATCCCGAGCGGGAGCTTCTGCGCGCGGTTCAGCGCGAGCTTGAACCCGTCGGCACAACGGAGCAGTCGGGGCGGGTTGTGGCCGGCACTGGCATAACTGAGCGTACCGTTCGTCGGGTCGAACACCGCGTAGAACGCGGTCATGAAGCTCCCCGTCGGCCGGGTGTAGCGCCGAGTCAGGTGGGCGTTCATGTACGTGAGGAACTCGCCCGGACTTTGTGGCGGTTCGGGGCGCGTGTGCGCGATGCTGTGGGCCACGGCCATCAGTACCGCGGCCGGCGCCCCGTGCCCGCTCGCGTCCGCGATCAGCACGCCGAGCCGGTCGTTCGGGAGCGGGAAGAAGTCGTAGTAATCCCCGCCCGCGCGCTTCGCGGTCTGATAGTGGACCGCGACGTCCAGGTTCGGCACCTTCGGCTTCTCGGCCGGGAGCAGCGACTTTTGAATCTCCGCGATCGAGCGAAGTTCATAATCGAGGCCGTCGAACGCTTCCTTCACCGCTTGCGACAGCACGACCGTTTGAGTCGCCCGGGCGAACAAGTTGCTGAGTAGCACAAGGTCGGCGACGCGCTCGCGCGGGAACGTCGCGGTGTCGTCTCGGGTGATGACGACCATACTCGACGCGACCCCGTGCTCGAAGTGCGGGATCGCGAGCAGGGAACGCTGACCCACGAGGTATTCTGCCGCGGGGTCGTCGGGATCAATGTTCAGGTTGTCGATGACGCGAGGTTGATCGCCGTAAAGCAGTTGCGCGAGAATCCCGCCGTGGTGAACCGGGAGCCGGTGTGATTCCTTCCACGGATTGACTGACTCTTTCCACATGCTGTATCGCACAACGCGATACTCGGGGTCGTGCAACCCTCGGCGCGCGATGGTGAGATGCCGACTCAGAGGGAACAATTGCGAGATCCGCCGCGTGAAGACCGCGTACATCTCCTGCGGGTCGGTAGACCGGCTGAGTTCGCGCATCACCTCGACACTGACGGCTAAACGAGCACGCCAGTTGCGCGGTTCGGTATCGAAGAAATCGGGTGCCACGGTCATTTGCCGCCTCCGCGGCTGAGATGCGAGCGACGGTCCGTGTTGTCGAACGGGCGATCCGGATAGGCGAGCATCAGTAGACTCGCGATCGGGACGAAACGCAAGCGTTTCGTTGCGCTTTCAGCGTTTTTCCCGGCCCACCCTGGAAAACTGTGCGGATTGACGCACGCCGTGAATTGAGGACGACTGGTGTTTTTCTGCTCGCGCCCACTCCGGCGCGGTCATGTCCCCAATGGTGTCACTCTTCTGGTGCTACGGTCGGGTTGAGGAACCGGTTCACGGGTACCTACCCCCACCCGTCCGGAACCTTAATGTCGGAGCATTGTCTCACGAAAAATCGTCGGCGTCCATGAAAATACTACGGCTGTCATTTTAATTTTCGATTGATTCAGTTCACGCCTGAGTAGATTCGGAAATTCATCACAAGCCGCATTCTCGGCACAATTTACAGCCACTCTCCCGGGGCGAACCGGGGGCGTTCCTTGTAACATAAGCCCAATAGCCGTATAACGAAGGAAAGATTTGCCCGCCGCGTCGTTCGTGCGGGTTAGTAGTGTTGTGAAGTTCCGCTCAGACGGGGAGCGTCCCTCCCGCGCCACCCCGTGAGGTTCACCAGATGCCCGCTCTTAAGCTGCGGCGGATCGATCTCACAGCCAATAATGCCGCGGCTCAGATCGCCAAACTTCGCGACCAGTTCCGCACCGATACGGAGGTCGTCTCGGCCGCCAGCAAGAAGAAAACACAGGCCGTTTTCGGTGAGGCGCTCCCGCCGGCGCGTGCGGTCGAGCGAATCTGTAACGACGTGCGCGAAAAGGGACTCGCCGCGGCCCTCAACTACACCGAGCTCTTCGACGGCGTGAAGCTGAAGTCCGACCAGCTCCGCGTCAAGCCCGCGGAACTCGCCGAGGCCCACGCGAACGTCGGCGACGACTTCCTCGAAGTCATCCGGCAAATACGCTACAACGTGATGCAGTTCCAGTCGGGGCTGCTCCAGCGCGACGCCGTCATGCCCGTTTCGGGCAAGCACGAACTTCAGGTCCGGTACCGGGCGCTCAACCGCGTCGGGGTGTACTGCCCCGGCGGGGCCGCGGCGTACCCGTCCACGCTGCTCATGACCGTGTGCCCGGCGCAGGTCGCGGGGTGCGAGCAGATCATTGTGTGCATGCCCCCGAACGCGACCGGCGCGTACAACCGCGAGATGCTCGCGACGTGCCACGAACTCGGGATCACCGAAGTGTACCGGCTCGGTGGTGCCCAGGCGATCGCGGCAATGGCCTACGGCGTCGAAGGGTTGAAGCCGGTCGATATGATCGTCGGCCCGGGGAATCAGTACGTCGCGCTCGCCAAGAAGCACGTGTTCGGCCAGGTCGCGATCGACTGCATCGCGGGACCGAGCGAAATCGTGGTTCTCGCGGACGACTCCGCCCACCCGGACTACGTCGCGCTCGATCTCCTCGCGCAAGCCGAACACTCGCCGGGAGTTGCGGTTCTGGTAACATGGTACGAACCGCTCATGAACGAGATCCAGGACGCACTCGCGAAGCGGCTCGCGAAGCTGTCGCGTGCGGACCTCGCTAAAGACAGTTTGGAGCGATTCGGCGCGATCGTTCTCGCCCCGAACAAGGCCGCGGCCGTCGACTGCGTGAACGCGATTGCTCCCGAGCACCTGCACATTCAGACACGCGACCCGGACGCGATCCTCGACGATATCGAAAGCGCCGGCGCCGTGTTCCTGGGGCCGTTCACCCCGGTCGCGGTGGGCGATTACGCCGCCGGGCCGTCGCACGTGCTCCCGACGGGCGGCACCGCCCGGTTCGCCAGCGGGCTGAACACCAACGATTTCCGGAAGCGCACGAGCATTTTACGGTTCACGCGCAACGGGTTGAAGGACATCGCCAGCGACGTCATCTTCCTAGCGAACAAGGAAGGTTTGACCGCGCACGCGGCCAGCGTCGAACTGCGGGCCAACGACAACGGCCCCGCGGCTCGCCCCAAGCCGAAACCGGACAAGGTGCCGGCTGCCGCTCCCGCGAAGAAATGACGGGCGAACGGCCGGTGTAAGCCGGCCGGTGGGACGCTCTCCCGCGTCCCCTTTATCCCTGTGACACCCGGTCCATAAACCGGCCAAATAGCCCACTTAACGAACCAATTCCCCGCCTCGTGCGGGCCTCACCAGCCGGCTCACGCCGGCCGTTTGCTATGACTGTCCGCTCCAATATTTGCGCAATGGCCGGGTACGTTCCGGGCGAGCAACTCAACGACCCGGACATCATCAAACTCAACACGAACGAGAACCCGTACCCGCCGAGCCCGCGGGTGTTCGAGGCGATCCATGCGGCGCTAACGTCGAACAGCCTCCGCAAGTACCCGCAGCCGCTCGGCGACACGTTCCGCAAGGCCGCGGGCCGCGTCCTGAACGTCAGCCCCGATAGCATCCTCATCGGGAACGGCTCGGACGACATCCTCACCATTCTCACGCGCGCCTTCGTCCCCGAAGGCGGGCTGATGGCTTCCGCGACGCCGAGCTACATCCTGTACCGCTCGCTCGCGGAAATTCAGGGCGCGCGGTTCGAGGCACACCGGTTCACCGACTCGTGGGCCATCGCCGAGTCCTGGCCGCGTGGCGCGAACCTGACGTTCCTCCCGAACCCGAACTCCCCCTCGGGTACGGTCGTCGATCCCAAGTCGATCGTGCAACTGGCACAGGCTCTCGCGCCGACACCACTCGTTCTCGATGAAGCGTATGCCGACTTCACAACCTGGACCGGCCTGGAACTCCTCGCGAGCACGCCGAACCTCATCATCACGCGGACCCTGAGCAAGTCCTACTCGCTGGCAGGCATCCGATTCGGGTTCGCGATCGCGGCGCCGGAACTGGTTCGCGAACTGGTGAAGGTGAAGGACTCGTACAACTGCGACGTGTTGAGTCTCGCCGCCGCGACAGCTGCGATCGAAGATCAGGACTACTTCCGCGAAGTGCGGGCGAAGATCATCGCGACCCGCACGCGGATGACGCAGGAACTCGCCGCACAGGGGTTCGACGTAACGCCGAGTCACTCGAACTTCGTCTGGTGCCGGCGGTCCGACCGACCCGTGAAGCCGATTTACGAAGAACTGAAGCGCCGAAAGATCCTGGTGCGGTACATGAGCTACCCGGCCGGTCCGCTCGGCGCCCCCGAAGGCGCATACGACGGGCTTCGTATCTCCGTTGGCACGGATGCGGAGATCGACAAGCTGCTCCACGAGCTGAAAGCCATACTCTGACTCTTCGACGTGGGACGTTCTGACTTTACGCCTTGAGACCCCGGAAGATGCCCCGCACCGCACGCATCGAACGCAAAACGGCCGAAACGGAAATCGACCTGACGCTGAACCTCGACGGCACCGGTGCCTCGAAGCTCGCGACCGGCGTCGGGTTCTTCGACCACATGCTCACGCACATCGCGAAGCACGGACTGTTCGACCTCACCGTGACGTGCAAAGGCGATACGCACATCGACGCCCACCACACCGTCGAGGACGTCGGAATTTGCTTCGGCAAGGCGCTCGTGCAGGCGCTCGGCGACAAAGCCGGCATCCGGCGCTTCGGCGACTGCACGCTGCCGATGGACGACACGCTGGCGACGGCCGCGGTCGACCTGAGCGGCCGGCCGTATCTCGTGTGGCGCGCGGACGTGCCGCTCGAAACGCTCGGCACGTTCTCGTCGCAACTGGCCGAAGAGTTCTGGCGCGCGGCGAGTTCGACGGGGCTGTTCAACCTGCACGTCGTGTTGCACCACGGGCGGAACACGCACCACATCGTCGAAGCGATCTTTAAGGCGTGCGCCCGCGCGCTGCGGGCCGCGGTCGAACCCGACCCGCGTGCGAGCGGCGTGCCCTCCACGAAGGGCGTTCTCTAGCCCGCCGCCCCGTCTACACTCACGACTTCAAGCGAACCGGTCCGGCAAGCACCACCCGCTCGTTAACACGCGCGGTTCGCCCGGAGGCTTCTTGGCGAACCGCGCGTGTTAACGAGCGGGTGGAAATGGCAACTGGCAACTACCAGAACTCAACAGCCCCGTGTATCGGTCCTATCAGATCGCAACCTTCCGAGTTAAATCGGAAAGCGCTTTCACACGCAGATTCAATCCGTTACACTTCCGTCAATTGAGGACAAGGACGTGGAAGAAGAAGCGAAGGCCAAAAAAACCCGAGCCCCCCGAGCCGCCAAAGCCCCCCAACAACCACAATCGGTTGACGCGCTCGTCCAACAAGCGCTGAAACTGGCTGCAACCAACCCGAAAGCAAGTTGGACCGGGCAATCAGCAAAAGCGCTGTTCAACACCAAGGAAGCCAACAGCGCCGCGGCCATCGAGCGGTGTCGGGACGCGAGTCGACCGCTGCTGAAGCAGCACAAGGACGGCGCGACGCTCACGGGAGCCGGCTTCGAGGAAGTCGTGGCTGCGCTCTCCGAGGAGCAAGTCACCCCGCTCGCCAAAAGTGTCGCGAACGGACTTCCGGTCGGCGAACGCGCGGACTTTCTTCAGGGTGTGATTGGTCGAACTCCGCTCGCCGCCGCGGAACTGACTCCGCTGCTCGAAGAGGCGATCGCCGCGGAAAAGGCGTCGCGCCAGGCCCGCGAAGAGGAAGCCGCCAAACGGCGCGCGGCAGAAGAGGCCAGCCTGCAAGCGCTGGAGCGCGCACAAAAGCTCATCGCCGAGCGCCAACAGGCGCGCGTCGCGGAGCTGCTCCGGCTGCTCGAAATCGAGGGCCAAAAGCCACCGGAACCGACCGCGGAGCGGTCACCAGCCCCGACGCTGGAAGTCGCGCCGGCCGTACCGAACAATAGTGAAGACAAGGATTTCCGGCGCGATGTGGCGGCGCAACTGGCGTCGTCGTGGCGCGCGACGTGGGAGCTGAACAAGCCGGACGCGCGCGAGTTCCTCGAATCCGCGATGTGGAACATCAGCGGGTTCAAACTCGTCGGCGAAGTCGGACAGCGGGTCGCGTACAGCGGGCGCGTTCACGAGAGCGTCGCGGGCGTGTTCAGCGGCGATCAGGTCAAGGTCGCGCGCCCGGGCTGGGCGCTCGACGAGGACGCGGGCGAGTTCGTGGTGCTCAAGGCGGTGGTCGAAAAATGAGGGCGCGCTGATGGCCGATCGGGTGTTCTGTATCGACTTCGGAAGCGCGTACACCAAGGTCGCCCTCCGGCGCGATCCCACCGCCGACAGCGAGTTGCTCTCGTGGCCGAACATCGATTTCTGCGTACCCAGCACCATCGCGGTGGACCGGCGCGGGACGAAAGCGAAACTCGCGTTCGGTGACGAGGCCGCCGACCAGCAGAGCGGCGGCGGGATCGACGTTCACCGCAACTGGAAACGGTCCGTGTTCCTCGCACCGGCCGCCGCGCGCCCCACGCAGTCCCCGCTCGAAGCACTTCTCCAATCCGACGATTTGCTCGCGCTGGCCACTCGGTACGGCGTCCTGCACGGGCAGATCGGCTACCTCCAGCAGATGGTGGGCAGCGCGAAAGCCCTCATCGCGGGGCCGGGCGGGCGCATCGTCTCGGCCGAATCGCAACAGCAAACGATCGCGACCGCGCTCGCGGCACACTTCTTCCACTGGCTCCGACAGCGGACGATGGAGGCGTGTGCGAAGCTCCCCACGACCGGGCTGAAGTTCGAGGACATCCCGGTTCGCGTCGCGGTGCCCGCGTTCGCCCGGGGCGGCGACGACCCGCACCCGGGGCGCAAACTGGTCCTGGACGCGCTCGACAAGGCCGGGTGGCCGCTGCACCCGGACCAACCCGCCGTCGCCGAGCCGTACTCCAACGCGATCGGCGTGCTCACCAAAGGCGCGAACGTGCTCGGGCGCAACGGGCGCCTGAACTTCAGCGACATGTTCAGCAAGGGGCCGCTCATCACGGTGCTGAAGGACGCGGCCCACTACCCGAGCTACCGCGCCCTGGTGATCGATGTCGGGGCCTTCACCACGGACTTCACGGCGCTCACGTTCAAACCGACGGGCGAGCCGGTTCTCACGCCGGATTCCGGGTTCGAGTTACTGGAGAAATCGGTCCCGTTCGGTGTGAGCGATCTCGACGAGGAGATGCGCCTGACGCTGAAAGTGAGCGAATGGCCCGTGAAACCGACGTGGACCGACTGGGCGAAGGTGCAGCAGAGCGTTTACAGCGAGGGCAAGGGCTACCGCGCCCCGGGTTTGGGAAAAGTCGTGGGCGGGCCGGCCGACAGCGAGGCGGTACAAGCGTGTCTCCGCACCTTCACCCAACGGATCGTGGACGAAGCGACCGCGTTCTGCGAACCGCTCGAACCCGCGTTCACGCAGGAACTCATTCTCACCGGCGGCGGGAGCAACATTCCGGTGGTGCGCGAGGCACTTCAAACAGCCGCGAAAGCGGGTGTTAACACGTTCGTCAAGACGCACGCCCCGGACCTGAAGCGGGTGAAAGGCGTCCCGGTGGACAAACTCGACGAACACTTCGCACGCGGGGGCAGCGCCCTCGGGGGCGCGAGTATCTACTTCGAGAAGGGTTATTATTAACGCGCCCCCCTGCGACACAGACACGTTGAACCCTAGTACCGGCGCAACCGCACGATTCCAGGCGAACAGCCCGTGCGGACCTCCAAGGCAGAAGAGTTTTGACAGGATTTAGGAGTTACGCAGTTGGCCGTTTGGGGGTGACGTTCGGTGGCTTGTGCAGGTAAGTTGGTACCCCATGAACCCACCCCGCGCCACCGCCGAGGATTATATCGCGTTCCTGGTCGCCACGCCGGGTGAGGGCACGGCAACCGAGATGGGGCGGTGCCAACCGGCTCGCCCCGATGCTCCGGCTCACGATGCCTTTACCCGGCTCCTGAACCGCCTCGAACCGGACCCCGAGGCCCTGTGGGACGAAGTGCGCCCGTTGCTTCCCACCGACGGGGTGCGGGTGTTCGACGACACCGTTCTGGACAAGCCATTCGCCCGGCACATGGGACTGGTGGGCCGGTTCTGGTCCGGGCGCCACGAGCGCGTGGTTCCGGGCATCAACTTGGTCACCGCCCTGTGGACCGACGGTGATGCCCTGTGGCCGTGCGACTACCGCCTCGTTGATAAAGCGGCCGGGGACGGCACCAAGAACGATCAGTTCCGGGACATGCTCCGGGTGGCCGCCGGGCGCGGGCTCGCGCCCCGGTGCGTGTGCTTCGATTGCTGGTATTCGGGCAAGGACAACCTGAAAGCGGTGCGCGCGTTGGGGTGGACGTTCGTGACCCAGGTGCGGTGCAACCGCAAGGTGAACCCGGACCGCACGGGCAACCGACCCATCGAGGAATGCGACATCGCGGCGAGCGGCACGGGGGTGCACTTGGAGGGGTTCGGTCGGGTGAAAGCGTTCCGGATCGCCACCACAGACGGTGGCACGGAGCACTGGATCACCAACGACCTGTCGATGGACGAGGGGGCGCGGTTGATGTTCGCGGAGCGGGCGTGGGGGATCGAGGAGTTCCACCGGGGCCTGAAACAGCACACCGCGGTGGACCGGTGCCAGACCCGGATGGGGCGCGCGCAACGGAACCACATCGGGTTCGCTCTCCGCGCGTTCGTCCGGTTGGAGTGGCATCGGTTCAACACCGGGGTTACCTGGTTCGCCGCCAAACTCGCCATCATCCGAGAGGCCGTGCGCCAATTCCTCGCGCAACCGGTCTACCGACTGCCAACTGCGTAACTCCTAAGGATTAACAGAATTCAAAGACAATTCCCGTGTGGTCTTCATCCGGTTGATCCTGTTAATCCTGTCAAAAAAGTGCTTCTGGTTTTCACATCTCACCGGCCGTTCGCCAAGGAACTTCCGGGCGAATCACAAATGTGACAAGCGGGCGGAGCTGCCCGTACCTGTCCATTTCCACTCACACTCCGCCCGCGGCGCGGGTGGGTTTGCCTATAAACCGGTTCGCGTGTACCATTCGCCTGTCCCGCCCGGCTCACTGGGCGGATGGGCGCAACTACTACCCGAATCACGACAATGGCCTCACCACCCGTCACGTTCCCCTGTCCGTTCTGTTCCCACCGCATGGGTGTGCACACGGAGTTGCTCGGCCGGCAGGTCCGGTGCCCGCACTGCAAACGGGTCGTGATCGCGCCGGCCGCGGCCGGGACGCCCTCCGCCTCCCCGCCACCCGAGCCCGAAATCCGCCCGTTCAACATCCCGCAAAAAGAAGGTGCGGACAGCATCCTGAGCGAACCGGACGAGTCCGACGACGAAGTTTTCATCTCACCGGCCAACACCCCCACGCGCCCGATCCTGTTCTCGCCGTCCCAACAATCGTCGGAACCGGAATCCGAACCGCCCCCCACGCCCGGTGTCAACGAGTCGGTCGGGCTGAATCTGTTTCCGGAGTCGAGCGATTCGCTCCCGGACCCGGTTCCGCAGACACTGGTAACGGGGCCGGCGCCCAGTCACCACGCGAGCGCGTTCTCGGCCCCACCGGTCCCGGAACAGAAACCCGAACCGCCCAGCCCACTGACCAGTCTGAATCCGGACCCGGAGCGCGAAGACACGCCTCCGAACCCACCGGATCTTCCTCCCCGACCGGACGAGGCGAACCCGTTTACCGGCTTCGAGCCGGATCCCCTTCCACTCCCTTTCGTGAAGGCGTCCAAGGCGTCCGAGTTTCTTCCCGCTCCCGATACCCCCTCACCGGAACCGGCGCCGAGCAAAAAGCCGCTACTCGACGAAACCCCAACCGAAGACAAGGAAAAACCGGCCCGCACCGAACGGTCGCGACCTGCACCAGTTGCGGCCGGCAGTCGCGCGAAGACCACCGTTCTGGTCCTTCTGGCGGGGTACGCGCTCGTTGTCACGGTGCTCGCGATCTACGGGCTGTTCTTCAAGTCCCGTGGGGTGCCCGAAACCGGCCACCCGCTCTCCACGATCCCGGACACGTTCGGCGAATTTGATCCGGTGAGCCGAAAGAAGGTGACCAAGTTAGACTTCCCGGTAGACGGTGAACTGCCCGCCGATCAGCGTGCACCGTTGGGTGGCAAAATCACTGTCGGTCAGTTGGAAGTGGAGCCGATCCGGGTCCAAAAACGCCCGCTCCAGATGATCCTGGAGGGCACGGACGAAAAGGACAAACAAACGCTCCGCGCCGGCACCGCGCTGGTGATGACCATCGCCATCAAGAACCTGTCGAGCGACTTGCCCATTTACCCAATGGACCCCGCGTTCCTCCGGCGGGCCTCGAAAGACGATCAACCGATCACCCGGCTCGTGATCGGCCACAAAGTATTTGCGGGTGGGGAGATCGAATGGCCGCTCCCGAGCCGCTTCAAAAAGAAAATCGAGGTCCAGCAGGGCAACGACGCGAAGATCCTCGAACCGCGTCACAGCCAGGAATACATCGTGTTCACCGAGGCGAACCCGGACCTCATCAAGGCCGCGGAATCTACGCGCGAAGCGCTCCAGTGGCGCATCCAGGTGCGCCGCGGGCTGATCGACTACAAAGGGAAGGAAGTGCCCGTGACCGCGGTGATCGGCGTGGACTTCAAAGCGAGCGACATCCGCGGAATGGACTGAGTATGGAAGACGTCCCTCTCTTGATCGTTTCTTGCTTCAGCCGCAAGGCTCGGGACATCGCACCTGACACGCGCACGGAAACAACAGGATGACAGACCGCGAGTGGGACGACTGCCCGTCCAGCGACCACATGTTCATGCCGTTGCACAAGTGGATGCTGGGAGCCCCCTCGCGGCATCAGACATTGGACCGGAAGCTCCGTCTTTTCGCGGTCGCCTGCTGTCGTCAGCGACAGGAGCTGTTCACCGATCCACACTGCGCACGAGCTGTTGAAACAGCCGAGCGGGTCGCGGACGGGCAGTCGAACAGCGCCGAGGCGAAAGAGCTTTATAACGCGATCATGAACCTCCCTTGCGATGGCGCTCAAGCCCATGTGATCCACAACGTCACGCTGAAGTTGATCGGGGCCAGCGGGTTACAAGCGGCAATGGGTGTGATAATGGACCTCGCCGTCGCCACGGGATGGGACGACTTCCACTCGATTACGGCGGTCCAGGCTCCTCTTCTCCGCTGCGTCGTTGGCAACCCGTTCCGCCCGGTCGCCTTCGATCCTCGGTGGCGGTCGACCACGGCCATCAGCCTCGGGGAAGCGATCTATGTCGACCGCGCCTTCGAGCGGTTGCCGATCCTCGCCGACGCGCTGCAAGACGCCGGGTGCGAGCACCCCGATGTCCTGGGGCACTGCCGCGGTGGTGGACCGCATGTTCGTGGTTGCTGGGTGATTGATTTACTTCTCGGGAAGGCACAATAAAAACTGCGAAAGGGTTGAACCTCTTCGCCGTTCGCGGCATCATGTTCATCGCACAGGCGTGCAGGCTGAGATTCAGGTTTCGGCTCATCGGGACAGCACACAGTGTGGGTTCGACTCCCACCCCCTTCACTCCCAAACGCGGAAGGGGTAGCCCAACGGTAGAGGCGGAACAGCTGCCCCACAGGTTCAGGTTGTCACGCCAGATTCAGTACCGTGCCGAGGTGTTCAATCGAACGAACGGCCCCAACCAACACATAGTGGTTCGATTCCATTCCCCCGCGCTTCGCCCAACCCCACGCGGGGGTCGCCTAACGGTAAGGCGGTTGGTTAACAATACTAAAGGCCGGCGACCGGATACTGTGAACACTCCCTGAGACGGCACACCCGCGAGCGCAAGCTTGTAGGGCCAAGCCCCGGCGAGCCGGCGAAAGCTCGTCCGGGGCGCTTTTGTTTCTGGACACGTCCCGGGATAAAATACACATCCGTATAGGCGATCTGATCCGGTTACAGACCGCCGATTCCGGTAGTGCGGGCCTCGAATTTCGATCGAATGTTAGCCGCGCGCTCGTGAAAACTGACGTTTCGTAGGCGAAAACGAGTGATTTCCACGCGCCGGGGCGAAGATGTTAGCAATTGTTATCCGTCGGTCGGGCCGAATTCGAGTCGGTACTTACCGGTGACCAGCACCTCGTCGTGCTGCCACTCCGAGGCGATGGTCTGGAGTAGCACCGCGAGCCCCGTGGTTCCCGGCACGCCCTCGAATTCCACGAACATGTACTTCGTGGTCGGCTCCGTAGCACAGAACAGTGCCATTCCACCCGCGGACACGTCGCGGCAGAACCCCTTCATCGGTGGTTCCACCTGTCCGTCCGACTGGAGCGGGTACAGCGTGAGCGGAAACGTGGCGGGAACACGCGGGTGTTTGCGGCGATCCTGGGTGTCGTTGAGCGTGCGCCGAATGCCCTCGATCAGCTTCACGATCGTCTTCTCGCCCGACTTCGCGAACTCGGACGGCGGGTTACCGAAGAACGTCCCGGTCACCACGACTTCCCCGGTACCAGCGCCGGGGTCCGGGAGTTCCACGATCACCTGCAGCCCCGAATCGGGAGCTTTGGGTTTGCTGCTGAACCAACCGGTGGGTGCAGGGATCGGGGCGAGTTTGCGGAACTCGACGCGCCCCTCGGTGCGCGAGTCCATCGTCACCCCGCCCTCCTCCCAGAGGAGATCGAGCTTAACTTGGGCCACACGCGGATCGATGGAACTGAGGAACTGGCACCCCCAAGTGCCGTCACGGTCGCGGTTTACCGCGCCCATCGCCGAATTGATGCCCGCTTCGGTCTCTGCCGCGCGAAGCACCGCGTTCACCAAATGCGTCGGCGGGCGCCCGGGCGCCTGGGCGAATTTCCCCTGTAACCAGGCGATCGGGACCACAGAGAGGATTTGTTCGAGACACACCCCGGCCGGTTTCGGTTGCGGCGTCCGCGTGGCTGCCCGTTCGACCGTCGCAGCCGCGGGCGCAGGTTGTGTGTACGTAACCCGCTTGGGTGGAACCGGTTGCGGGGCGGGGGTCGCGGCCGGAGTCACAAAATGTGGCACGTTACGCAGCGTCGGTTCGTTCGCGGCGCTGACTCCGCGCGTCGGCGCACTGGAGGGCGGGGCCGTGATAGATCCCGACCCACGTGGCGATGGCGTGAGCAAACTGGCCGCAAGCGCCGCGACCGAGCGCGACGTTCCCCCACAAAGGGCGTTAATGAAGTCCGCACACGACGCGAACCGGTCGTCGGGCTTCTTCGCCAGCGCGGTCGCAACCGCAGCACGGTCCGGTGGAGCAAGCCCGTTCAAATCAGGGGCGGCAGTCATGTGTTGCAGCATCATTTGCTGCACGCTGCGCCCGTTAAATGGGAACGTACCAGTAAGAAGTTCGTAGTACACGAGCGCAAGACTGTACTGATCGGACCGCGTATGCACTTGTCCGCAAAGAACTTCCGGCGCCGCGTAGCGCGGCGTGAGCCCGCGGTTTTCCTGGCGGCTCTTGCCCGTATCGAGCTTGCTGACGAGTCCGTAGTCGCCGACTTGCACGTGCCCGGCAGTGAGGAACAGGTTCGCCGGCTTCACGTCGAGGTGCTGGAGCCCGTACTTCGCGCCGATCACGTCGAGCGCTTCGGCCGCCTCTCGCAGGTAGCCCAGCAACTCTTGGCGCGGAATCCCGGGCAGCCCCTGTCCTCGGCACTCCTCGAACCGGTCACCGAGCTGCTTGTCGGCCAACTCCATGACCATGACCAATTCGGCGCCGACCAGTTCGACCCGTTCCAGGGAGAGAAGGAACGGATGGCGAATCGCTTTAACTTGTTGGAATGCTTCGAGTTCCTGTCGGAGTTGTGCGTTGTCGTTATTAGCGCCGTCCGAGTCCCCTGTGACGAACTTGATCGCCTTGTGAAGCCCCCCGGGCGCTTCGCACTTCCATACTTCCCCGAACCCGCCTCGACCCAACGGTTCGAGCAGGACGTAGCCGGGCAACGGGGCGTATCCGGCCGATTTGGTGTACACGGAGTGCGTACCACAGTCGGGGGCGGAAACAAGAGGCATGGGCGAACCCTGTCGCGAGAATGCAACCAATGAAGACCTTAGCTCGCGTGCGCACGAGGAATGGCCCAATTTGCCTAGACAACTGAAAGAACGGGTCCCGAATTCAGCCGAGAAGTGAAAACAGCCCGATGTAATTCGCGCCTTGCGAGAGTTCATCCGATCGCGAATCCGAACTAACGGACAACTGGAAGACCACAGATTGGTCCGAGCGCTGTGTTGCGGGAACGGCTCCAAGTGCTCACCGCTTTGGCACTCAACGCGAAAAGATGGCACACCGGTGCGCATTCAGTTCGGTCGAGCCACTTCTCACTACTTGTCATTCCCACATGGGGGCAAAAATTCATTAAAACACAACATATTACATCAGTTATACTTCCCGCGATTCGTTCTCCAAGTATTGAATTCGTGAATAAAAATCTTGAATTCCTATTCGGCCTGGCAATTCAGTTGCATTCAAGATTAAAATAACCCAATTAATCATTATTCATTTGCAGGAAATGCCATGAGGTTTAAGCGCCCGTGGCTCGCGTTGGCCGTGGCAGCCTGTTGTGCCGCTGGCGCCGGAACGCTCACTGCGCGGTGGCTCGCGCGAAGTGTGCCGCTCCCGTCTCCGCCGGAACAATTGGGACTGTCCATTGAGCCGCAAGGCCTTGATTTCGGTGAAGTTTGGGCGACAAGTCACTTTGAATGGAACCTACCCGTTCGCAACGACTCCGGTTCTGAAGCCTCGGTGCAGTCTTTACTGGGCGATTGTTCCTGCGTGACGGCCGGTTCGTTCCCGGTACGCATCGGAGCCGGCGAGTCAAAAACAATTAAACTATATTTAGATTTAACCAAGAGGTGCATGGGCAGGGGAGCCGACCCGTTCGCCGCCGTCCCGCACCCGATCAAGCTGTCCGCGTCCGTTATTATTCAAAACACTCATCGTCAGTTTAATTGGGCACTGGACGGCCGAGTCAAACCCGTTGTTCTCCCGAGTGCCCGCGAGATCGATTTCGGGCGCCTGTGGAACGCTCCATCACTCGAACGATCGGTCCCATTGCACCTCGCGCCGGGAATCGAGGTTCGGGCGGCCAAACTTGTTGGAGAAGGGTACGGCTTGGTTCCCGAGATCCGGCGCGGGGATAAGACTAGCGAACTCGTGGTCCGATTACCCTCACTCGGTCCCCCGAGCCGGTACAAGTGCGAGGTCCAAATAATCCCGGTCACCAGAACCGGTGAACCGATCGATCTCCCACCCATTCCGGTGAACTGGGAGGTCTTGCACGAGGTCCAACCGGACACAACCACGGTCGATTTTGGGGTTCTTACGGTCGGGGCCGTTTCTGAGAAAACCCTGACCCTGTCTTCTTTGAATGGGAAGCCGTTCCGAGTCACGCGCTGTCAGATCGATGCTCCCGGTGGGGCCGTTGCCGCCCCCGAACCGGCGACCAGTTTGCCGGTCCTCGTCTCGCGCCGAATCGACCGCACCGGGGACCAAACCGGGGAAGTCCACATTGAGGGGGTAACCGATACCGGCGCGTCGTTCACGATCAAATGTCGCACGCACTACTTCGGCGTTAATCCCGCGAGCCCGTGAGAGGCCACCAATGTCGGCGAATGTCGCACAGATCGGTGCGGTCTTTTTTGCAGCGCTCTGTTTCATCACGTTCTCGGGCCGCGCGATCGCGCAATCACCCGAAGACGCACTCCGCCAACAGGTCACCGCGGCCTGGGAGAAAAGGCAAGCCGCGGTGAAAACGATGCGCGTGACCTTTTCCAGTAAAACGACCACCCCCAAAGGGGTTCTTACAGGATTCGCTTTTCCCAAACCGCGTGCCCCGGGTGAACAGGGGGAACGAAAACCGTCCCCGCCCTCGGACGCAATCAAAACTGGCACCGGGGAACTCGTTCTTGATGGTGGGAAGACCCGCATCGTGAACCACGCGCCGATTTGGGATTTCGACAAAGATGACTTCGTTTTCTGCCGGCACGAAAGCTCTTTCGATGGTCAAACACTGACCCTATTCCAGTACCCGGAACCGGGGTGGCCACAGGCCCTAATCGAGAAAGCGGAACGGAACCAAAACACGGATGACGTTCTCGTGGCCCCGCTCTTCGGAGCCGTTCGTGGACTGCACCCGGAACTCGCCTCGTCACTGTGTCTCAGCGCCTACACCCAAGCCCGGCGCGTCGGTTCCGAGCAGGAGCGGTCCCTTATCGAGCTGACCCGCCCCCGAAACGAAACCCGGGGGGAATGGAAATTGTGGGTCGACCCGTCCCGGGACTACGCGATTGTGCGAATGGAAGCGCACGACCGAGACGGTAAACTCGTGACGAAGTTTACCGTGACGCAGTCGGCACTGCCCGCCGCAACTACGATTTGGTTGCCGCAACGATGGACTGCAGCCCTTTTCCGAAACGGGAACTTGTTCAAACAGATCGAGGTGACTACCCACGCGCGCGAGGTGAACGCCGAACTTTCCGAAGTGGAATTCAAGCCCGTGCTCCCCGTGGGAACGCGGGTCCAGGAGAAAATCGGCAACGAAATGAAGGATTATATCATCCGCGACGGGGGGCAAACGCGCGAGATCCAACGTGACGAGCGTAAAGCCTCATACGAAGATCTCGTCAATTCACAAACGGGAGACCTCGCCCCGCGCTCCCCGAGTACCCCCGGGCGCTGGTGGTTGATCGGGAGCGGCAGCGTCATCGGAGCAGTGTCCTTTTGGGTTCTCGTGCGGCACCGCATAGGCCGCACCTCTTCTACGAACCCGAGCACAAACACCTAACCGGCCCTGACAAAACCTCGAAAGTGCCTTGGAAACGGCCCGAATCCGGAGTTTTGTCAGGGCCTGTAATTACCAAAGGAGGATTCGCATGCGCAACGGTCGAATTAAAATGGTAGCCTCGGCGGGGCTGGCACTCGCCCTGGTACTGGTCGGACGGGGGTTGGCGTTAGCCGAACCCGCAGCCGCGACGGGGTGTGTTCAAACCTGTAAGAACCACAAGTATTTCGTCATCGTAAACCCCGACGCCGTCGGGTGCCTGCGATTTGAACGAGACACGTGTTTTTACTGCGCTACAGCTAACTGCCGGTGTCTACCCAACTCCAGCACAGCAATCTGCGATCCTCTAACTGGTATAAAATCTACCGTCTGGTACTCAAACATCGAAACATGCACGACACCCTGTCCTACTGTTCTCACGAACGGCTGGACCGAAGCCAACACTTTTGTGAGCGCGGGTACATCGATCGGTATGCACCAGATTTATGAATGCGAATGAGCACAGGTAATGGCACCACACCAACCACAACGAAAGGTATTAGTCTCATTGAACTGCTGGTTGTTGTCGGCATTCTTGCGCTGCTCTCCGGCCTCGTCCTTGCGGGGGTGCAGCGATCGAGAGCAAGCGCCGCGCGGGTCCGATGCGCGGATCACATGCGCCAACTCGGTTTAGCTCTTCACAATTACCACGACGCGAAGGGGCATTTCCCACCCGGGATGACGCGCGACAACGAACGCGCCCCCGAACCTTACCTGAGTTGGCTCGCGCGCGTACTTCCCTACATCGAGCAAACGGCGCTGTGGCAGCAAACGGAAACAGCGTTTCGCCAGGATAAGAATTTCCTCTCACCGCTCCACACAGCGAAATCAACGGTGGTCACACTGTTCACCTGTCCGGGAGACGGGCGCATTTCGTCCCCGTCCTCTCAAGACGTCGCGGGCAACAGTGTCGCGTACACGTCGTACCTGGGCGTCGAGGGACAAAACGCGGGTACCGCCGACGGGCTGCTCTATGTGGACTCGCGGCACAAACTCGCCGACGTAACTGATGGTTCGAGCAACACCCTACTGATTGGTGAGCGCCCACCGAGTGCGAACCTAGATCTCGGTTGGTGGTACGCGGGCTGGGGACAACGCCAAAACGGTGACGCCGAATTTCTGTTGGGGGCCAGAACGCGGTGCTATAACCGCTACACTGCAACTTGCCCAGAGGGGCCGTACAGGTTCACCGCGGGCAAGTTCGATAACCCATGCGATGCCTTTCACTTTTGGTCCCCACACGCGGGCGGTGCGCACTTCACATTCGCGGACAATAGCGTGCGATTCTTGCGATACACCACAGACGACATCCTGCCCCAACTTTCAACCCGTGCCGGGGGCGAAACCGTTATTACCCCGGATTAA
The DNA here is from genome assembly GCA_000531095.1 of Gemmata massiliana. Classification (GTDB taxonomy): domain Bacteria; phylum Planctomycetota; class Planctomycetia; order Gemmatales; family Gemmataceae; genus Gemmata; species Gemmata massiliana. The sequence continues at coordinate 228,355 of HG799471.1, forward strand.
TTCACCACCGGGAGAACGAAATCGCGTTTGTGATTCGTTCTTGGGGCTTGGCATTGCAACTTCGAGACGGTGCCCATTCCACTCGCCAGCCCCTCCCCGATCCCCTCTTCGGCTGCTATTATGGCTGTCTATCCCGACTGTAGTTGGGTTGCGCACAAATATCCCTTAATGAAGAGCCGACAATGGCGAAGTCGAAAGAAGCCCGTAGCACCATCAAGCTGAAGAGCGAAGCCAGCGACCACTGCTACTTCACGCAGAAGAACCGTAACAACACTAAGGAGCGCATCTCGCTCCGTAAGTTCGACCCGGTCGTGCGCCGGCACGTCATGTACAAGGAAGCCAGCAAGGTGTAACGCGGCCGGAACCGGAGCAATCCGAACGAGTGCGAAAACCCAGGCCAACGGGCCTGGGTTTCACATTTTACGGCCGCTTCGCCCTCACCCCTCCGGTGCGTTGCGTGTATTGTGGTGGGTGGGACTTTGAACTCCGTAGTGGCCCCGTTTGAATTCCCCGAGTGAGGGAACGTTATGTCGTCGGACCGGGTGCTGGTGGTGATCGGCCGCACGCGCCACAAGATGGTGGTGGCCGAACTTCAGGAAGCGGTGAAGCGCGGCGCGAAGTTCGTCGAGTTGCGGCTCGATTTCCTCGCCAAAGCCGTCGATTTCAAGCGCCTCGCACCACTCAAACAGTGCCCCTGGGTCGCCACGCTCCGCCGCCCCTCCGACGGGGGCCGGTTCCCGGGTACCGAGCCCGAGCGGATGATGATCCTGCGCCAGGCGATCGTCTCCGGCGCGTTCGAGTGGGTCGACCTGGAAACGGACATCGCCGACTCGGTCCCGCGGTTCGGCCCGGTGAAGCGGATCGTGAGCTACCACAACACCACGGAGACCCCCGCGAACCTGGACGAGATCTACGCGAACATGCTGAAGCAGGATGCGGACGTGTACAAGCTCGCGGTCGCGGCACAGTCGCCGGAGGACGTGGGCCGCGTGCTCCAGCTCCAGCGCACCGCGCCGAAGCCGACGGTCGCGTTCTGCATGGGCGACATCGGGCAGCCGACGCGGTTCCTCGCGCTCAAGTTCGGCGCCCCGTGGATCTATGCCGCGTTCAACAAGGAACGCGGGATCGCACCCGGGCTGCCGAGCTTCGACGAGTTCCGCACCACGTACCCGGTCCAAAACGTGAACGGGGACACGCAGGTCTTCGGCGTCCTCGGCGACCCGGTCGGGCACAGCCTCAGCCCGCTGCTCCACAACCACATGTATAAGAAGCTCGGGGTGAACGCGCTGTACCTGCCGTTCCGCGTCCCACGCGGGCAGTTGCCGCAAGCCCTGGAGTCCTACGGACAGATCCCGGTGCACGGGTACAGCGTGACCATCCCGCACAAGGAGGCCGCAGCGAACATCGCCCGCGAGAGCGAACCGAACGTGCAGGTCACCGGGTCGGCCAACACGCTCGTGCGGCGCGACGACGGGAAATTCTCCGCGGCCAACACCGATTTCGCGGCCGCCGCCGATTCGCTCAAAGCGTTCCTCGCGGAGCGCGCAAAAGCAGGGCCGAACACGCAACTGAGCCAGCTCTCGATCCTCATCCTCGGTGCGGGCGGGGCCGCCCGGTCCATCGCCTACGCTTTCCACCGCGAGGGCGCCCAGATCACCATCGCGGCCCGGACATACGAGCGCGCCCAAAGGCTCGCCGAAGACGTGAAGTGCAAGGCGGTGGACTGGCACGCGCGCCACAGCGTCTCGTTCGATGTGCTCATCAACTGCACCCCCGTCGGGATGCACCCGAACGTGGACGAATCGCCGTGCCACTTCAGCATCCTGAAACCGGGCACGATCGTGTTCGACACGATCTACACGCCCGAAACGACGCTCCTGATCCGCGAGGCCCGGGCGCGCGGGTGCGACACGATCACCGGGGTCGACATGTTCGTGCGCCAGGCGGCCCGTCAGATCGAGTTGTTCACCAATCTGACGCCCGACACCGAGGTGATGCGGCTCATCATGCGCAAGGCTCTCTCTCCGCTCACGAAGGCGTTCGACGAGGAGACAGAGCCGAAGCCCGCGCCCCCCGAAGAGCCCGAGGAGTAGGGCGCCTTGCCGCCGAACGACATGGCCCAGAACATCATCCTCGTCGGGTACCGCTGCACCGGAAAAACGACCGTCGGGCGCCTGCTCGCGGAGCGCCTCGCCCGCCCGTTCGCCGACGCGGACGACCTCGTCGAATCGCGCGCCGGGCGGTCGATTAAGGACATCTTCGCGACCGAGAGCGAAACCGGGTTCCGCGACCGCGAGTCCGCGGCCCTGAGAGAGTTGTGCTCGCAATCCGCGGGCATCATTTCGACGGGCGGGGGCGCGGTCCTGCGCGAATCCAACCGCGCGCTTTTGAAGACGAGCGGGTTCGTGGTGTGGCTGACCGCGACGCCCGAAACGGTGTGGGACCGGCTGCAAACGGACCCAACGACCGCGGCGCGAAGGCCGAACCTCACCGCGACCGGCGGCGAAGCCGAGGTACGGGCACTGATCGCGGCCCGCGACCCGCTCTACCGCGACGCGGCACATTTCACCGTCGCGAGCGACACACTATCACCGGAGGGCGTTGTAGACGCCATTCTTCGAGCTCGGTCGGCCAGAGAATAAACGTACCCAACGGCACCACGCGACTCGGACCGCCCATGAACAGCGGCCGGGTTTGCTCGCGCCTCTCCACCCGCACATTCGCGCGATCCAAACCGACTCCACGAGCGCAGAAACCTTCATTAATTGGGCAAAATTCGCTCAGACGATTCTCACCAAAGTCACTCAGCAATCCTGCCGATTAAGTGAGTGCCCGCCGTACACAGGTTTGCTCATGCTCGTCTGGTTGGCATCTTACCCACGGTCCGGAAACACGCTCCTCCGCCAAGTATTGAAGTCCTGTTTCGATCTGAATTCCTGCGCGGGCCTGGAGCCGAGTTTAGCTGCCGATCACGCCGGCCCGGACGCCTTCAGTGCGTACTACGGTGCGTACTACTTCGAGGGAGACCCGGAACAGTTCTACCTCCGCGCCCGAAGCAGCACGGACCTCGTTCTCGTAAAGACACACCAGCAGCCGCGCGACAACGAGAAAGCGATCTACGTCGTTCGCGACGGGCGCCTCGCGCTCAAAAGTTTCGTAGCGTACCAGGACAGGTACCACCCGGGGGCAAGCACCCCGCACGCCCTTCTGACCGGCGACCACGTGTACGGCGACTGGACCAGTCATTATCGGGCGTGGTCCAAGCGCTGCGGTGAAACGCTCACAGTCCGCTTCGAGGAACTCGTCGGAGCGGACACCGCCCTGTTGACCCGGATCGCGGAGTTCCTCGGGTTCACGGGGCCGATTCGCCCCTGGGTGAACCCACAAGACGAACTCCGTGCAAAGGCCCCCGAATTCTACGGACCCGGGAGCCGCGCCTGGCGGCCCGACGAATTTTGGACCCCGGACTTGCTCCGGGCGTTCTACACCCTTCACGGTCATTTGCTCGCAGACCTCGGCTACGCGCTCCCGGCCGAGGTCGCCAGTGCGGCACACCCTCCCGGATCCGAGCAGGAATCGCGCGTGCTCCGGTGCGCGGCCCTTGCAGCCCGAGTGCGCGAGTTACAAGGCGTGTGTGACGAGCGCCTCGCCGAGATCAAGCAGTTGAAACAAGCGTGCGACGAGCGCCTCACGGCGATCAACTTCATCACCCGAGAAGCAGAAGCGCGCAACGAGTTGCTCAACGAAGCGGCTAACGAGTGCTCGCGCCTGCGCGCTCGCGTTGCGGAACTGGAGACCCGCGTTCGTGGTGAGTAAACGACACTCTGTACCCCCTCGCACCGTCACGCGCCACCCGGCGCCCGCGTCACAACCGGTCGAATTGAAACGCGGCCCGTGACGCACCGTCGTCATTCTTGGCCGGCGCCCGGGGCATTCGGTATAGTGTCGGGACGGTGTCACCGAAGGCGAGTGCCCCTTAATCTCGCGAAACCATCTGGGCGATCTTCAAGTCATGGAATGGTGGTTCCACCTGCCGATCGTCTTCTGGTGCCTCACGATCTTCACCTTCGGGCTGATCGTTGGGTCGTTTCTCAACGTCGTCGTCGCGCGCCTGCCCTACGAGAAGAGCCTCATTTGGCCCTCGTCGCGGTGCTTCGCGTGCTACACCAAGATCCGCGCGTTCGATAACGTCCCCATTCTCGGGTACCTCCGGCTCCGCGGGAAGTGTCGCAAGTGCGGCACCCCGTACTCCGCGCGGTACTTGTGGGTCGAGATCGGTACGGGCGTGGCGTTCCTCGCGCTGTTCCTCGCGGAAGTGGTGTTCAACTGGCACGGGATTCCCGGAGTCAAGTACGACTACCTCACATCAAATGTACCGCCGCCCCAATGTTGGGCGCTGTTCCTCTACCACGCGGCCCTACTCAGCGGGCTGATTGCTGCCGCCGCTGTGGACGCGGAACACCGAATCATCCCGACGCCGATCACCTACACGGCGATGGTGGTGGGGGTAATTGGCGGCGCGCTGATGCCCTGGCCGTGGCCGCAAGTGGCGACCGCGATGGGGGCGATCCCGCCCGAAATCACCATGTGGAACCACCCGGACTACATCGGGAAGGTTCCCACCGGCGTGCAACCGTGGCCGTTCTGGGGGCCGACGTTCGCGTTCGCACCGCCGGGAAGTTGGAAGCTCGGGTTGCTCAACAGCGTGATCGGTGCTCTGGTCGGGTCGCTCGTGATTCGGGTCACGAAATGGCTGTTCGAGACGGGCTTCGGGCGCGAGGCCCTCGGTCTCGGGGACGCGGACCTGCTCATGATGGCCGGGGCGTTCCTCGGCTGGCAAATCCCGGTGCTGTCCCTGTTCGTTGGGGCGGTGGCCGCGCTCGTCCTGAAGATACTGGAAGTAATCTTCCGTCCCGACACTCCCCCTGTGACAGCGAACTCGGCCGCCTCTATCTCTGTCTCTCCGAAAACCGAGGATCAGAACCCGCGCGAACTGCCGTTCGGTCCCGGGTTGGCGATCGGGGTCGTGGTGACGTGGTTCGCGTGGCCGTGGCTCGGCCCGCAGTTGCAGTCCGCGTTCTTCGATGCGTTTACTTTGGGTCTTCTGGCGGCCGTGATGGGCGTGGGGATCCTTGCCGCGGCCCTGCTCCTGCGCCGGCCGGTCGACGTGCAACAACCAGTAGCGGCAAAATAACCACTTGAGGTGTTAACGTGAGCGCAACGGTGATTGTGGATTACGGAATGGCAAACCTGCGGAGCGTCCAAAAAGCGTTCGAGCAAGTGGGCCATTCCGCCACCATCACGAACGACCCGAAGCACCTGGCTCATGCTGCGAAGATCGTACTACCGGGCGTCGGGGCGTTCCGCGATGCGATCGCGCGACTGCGAGAAACGGGGATCGACGACGTCGTGCGCCGACATATCGAGTCCGGCCGACCCTTCCTGGGCATCTGCCTCGGCATGCAAATGCTGTTCACGCGCAGCCACGAAGACGGCACGCACGAAGGTCTGGGCGTGTTCTCTGGCGACGTGGTACGGTTCCCCTCGGTGCCGGGGTTGAAGGTACCGCACATGGGTTGGAACACGCTGCGCCTCACGCGCCCGGGGTGCCCCCTGTTTGCCGGGCTGCCGGCCGATCCCGCGGTGTACTTCGTTCACTCGTACCTCGCGCGCCCGAATCCGGCTGCGGGTAACATCATTTCCGCGGAAGCCGACTACCCCACACCGTTCTGTGCCGCAGTGTGGAAGGACAACATCTTCGCCACACAGTTCCACCCGGAAAAGAGCCAGCGCGTCGGACTACAGATGCTCCGCAACTTTGCCGCTCTTTAGTCGCGGTCAAAGGTCACAAGGTCGCAGGTCGTAAAATCAAATACCCCAACCCTGTGGGTAATTGATTTTACGACCTGCGACCTTGTGACCTTTGACTACGCAGAGACTATTTCCGCGGCGCGCCCTGGTTGAAGCCGGCCGGATCGAACTCATCCCCACCAGTCGGTCCGGTCACCGGCAGTTTCGGCGGAGCCGTCGTACCGAACTGCGAACCGCTCGCCGGCTGAACCGGTGCCGCGCCGGGAAGGGGCGGGAGCGGAGCCGGTGTTCCGGCGCTTGCGGGCGGAATCGGCGGAACCGTCGGCTTCGGAACCGGCACTACGGGCGGCGAAACCAGCGGATCGGCGACCGGGATCGGCGGGGCGGTCGGAACCGGCACGGTGGGAGCCGGGATCGAAGGCGCCGAAGGCAGCGCCGGAGCAGGAACAGAAACCGGTGGCAGAGCCGGCTCGGACGGAAGACCGGGCGTCGGACGCGGGAGCGCGTCCGAACTCGGCGGCGCCGGCGGGAGCACGGGATCGGCCTTCTGCGAAACCACCGGTGCCGTCGGCGTTACGGGCACCGAAACGGCGGGCGGAACCACAGGCGTCACGGCAACCGGCGTCCCGATGGCCAGCGCGGTCCACGCTTCGAGCGTGAGGTACATGACCGTTTGACGCGACGCGACCGACGGCTGCTTCTGGCCACCGTGTGCGGTGAGCGTCTTCACGAGCAGCGGGCTAGCACCCGGGTCGTCCTTGCGCAACTGCCCCGCGACCGCACGGAGGTTGGCCCGCGTGGGTTGCTGCGCCGTTTCACCCGCCGCGACACGGGTCAGTTTGAACTTCCCTTTGTAATCCCCCGCGTGGCAATCGACGCACTGGTTCGCGAGGAACGGCTGCACCCGCGTGGCAAACAGGTTCGCGGCTTCGGGCGTCACGTCCGCTTCGGGTTCCACGACCGGCATGGTCGGCCGCGCGTTGAGTTCGGCCGGGAGTGTCGGCGTTTGCGGCGCGGTCATCTTCGGCGCGCCGTCCGACGGGAACTGCTGGAGCGACCGTTCCAGGGACGTCGTAAGTGACGCAGCAGACGAGTTGTTCGGGTAGAGCTTCTGCACCGCGCGAGCTTCCGTCAGGGCTTGTTCACGCATGCCACTGAACATGCACCACTGGGCCACCTTCAGCCGAGCATTCGCGTCCGTCGCGGGCACCTTTGCGAGCATGAACTGGTAAATGTCGTCTTTCGTCTCGCCGACGAACTGTACCTGGCTCCGCGTGAACGACCGGTCGAGCGCCCCCTGGCGCACCACAACGACGTCACCGCGAACCGTCACCGTCCCCTCGATCAGCTTGTCGTCCTTGAGCACTACGTACTTCCCGCTCACCGCGGTCAGTTCGGGTTGCGTGGTCGCGGTAGTTCCGCCCGCAGTCGATTTCTCCGGAGCGGGAACCGGCGCCGCCGGCGGTTGGGACACGGACGGTTGAGTTGGCACCGGCACCACGGGCGAAGCCGTGGGCTTCGCGGGCTTCACCGGGTTCGACACCTCGGGTGTGGGGATCAGCGGCAGCGGTTCGGTGGCCACCTTCGGCGCGGCCGGTGGGGTCGCAGGGGCCGACGGCACGATCGGCTTCTCGGGTACCACGGGCAGGTCCGGAACGACTGGAGCCGGGGTCGTAGTCTTCAGTGCGGCCGGCGGAACCGCGGGCGTCGGCGACGGAACGAGCGGAAGAACCGGTGGGGTGCTCGGCGCGGGCGGCACCACGAGCGGATCAGAAGCCGGCAGGCTGGGCGGGGTCACCGCCGCGGGAGGCAACACGGGCGGAGTCGAGGTCGAAGGTCCGGGCGGAATCGCCGGTGGCGCTGTGGGTGTAGCGGGCGGAAGGCTCGGCACCGGGAGGTCCAAAGACGGCGCCGACGGCACCGGCACGACGGGCGGAGTCGTGGCCGCAGGAGGCAGCGCGGGCGGGGTCGACGGCACGGGCGGAAGAGCCGGGGCTGCTGGTTCCACAGCCGGCACCGACGGAATCACGGGCGGTAAAACCGGAGGGGTGGACGACGGCGGCGGAACCACAGGCGCCGGCGGAATGTCCACGGAAGGCACCGGCAGCGCGGGCACGCTGGGCGGAACCGAGGGCGCGGTCGGAGCCGACGGAACGAGCGGCAGGTCGACCGGCTTCGGAAGCGGCGGAGGCGGAACCGCGGGGCCGGCAGGCGGCAACTCGGGCAGAACCGGCGGAATCACCGGTGCCGACGGGATCGCGGGAGCACTCGGCCCCGGCGGGATCGGCGGAAGGCCCGATGCGGGTTCCGAGTACGAGGCCGGAACCGGCGGAATGGACAGAACAGGCGGCGCGGCCGAATCGCTCGCCTTCGCGGGCGTAACGGGCATCACCTGTGGTTCGTCGGGCGGAGTGGTGATCGGCGGCAGTGCGAGCCGCGGAACCTCGTCGCCCGACTGGGGTGACGCACTCGCGGTGCTGCTCGGCAGCGGCCCGTTTAAATTCGGGAGCTGCGCGTACACGACTAGCGCGGCCACGGCGACAGCCGCAGCAGTGACGAGCCAATAGTTTGTTCTCATAGTGCCGCTCGCCATACCGTGGGACCGGATTACGGGCAAGCCCACTTAGCGGAGTTTCGTATGAAGGTCGAGATCATCTCCATCGGTAGCGAAATCACCAGCGGCCAGAACCTCGACACCAACTCACAGTGGCTGAGTCGGCGCCTGGCGGAGATCGGCGTCCCGGTCGCGTTCCATACCACCGTTGCCGACGACCTCGCCGACAACATCGCGTGCTTCCAGATCGCGGCGGCCCGCGCGGACCTCGTCATCAGCACCGGCGGGCTCGGGCCGACCCAGGACGACCTCACGCGCGAGGTGATCGCGGCCGTCGCGGGGGTGGAGTTACTGGAACACGCGGCGTCGCTCGCCCACATCGCGGACATGTTCGCGAAGCGCGGGCGCGTGATGCCGGACCGCAACCACGTTCAGGCCCTCATCCCCGCGGGCGCGGAGCCGATCTTCAACGTGTGCGGTACGGCCCCGGGCATCTGGGCGCAGGTGGGTAAGGCCGTCATCATCGCCATGCCGGGCGTCCCGTCCGAGATGTACCGCATGTACTCGGAGCAGGTACAACCGCGCCTGCTCGCGATGGGTATGGGCGGGGGCGTGTTCATCCAACGGAAGATCAACACGTTCGGTACGGGCGAATCGGCGGTCGAGGCGAAGCTGCTCGACCTCACGCGCCGCGGTCACGTTCCGGAAGTGGGCATCACTGTAAGCGACGCGGTGATTTCACTCCGCATTCTCGCGCGGGCCGCGACCCTTGCGGAAGCCCAGGCCCAAATCATCCCGATCGAGGTGACGATCCGCGAGCGCCTGGCTGAACTTGTCTTCGGGTCCGAGGAGGAAGAACTTCAGGACGTGGTGGTGCGGTTGCTCCACGAGAAGCGCAAAACGCTCGCGACCGCGGAGAGCATTACGGGCGGGTTGGTGGCTCACCGTGTTTGTCTGGTGCCCGGGGCGAGTGACTACTTCCGCGGTGGCGTGGTGAGCTACACGGACGAAGTGAAGGCCCGCGAACTCGGCGTCCCCCCTGCCCTGTTGGAGCAATACGGCGCGGTGAGCGAACCCGTCGCCCGAGCAATGGCGGAAGGCGTTCGCGCGAAGTTCGGCACGGACTTGGGCGTATCAACAACAGGTTTCGCGGGTCCGGGCGGCGGGACCGAGGAGAATCCCGTGGGCACCGCGTTCGTGGGTTTGGCCCACGCTGGCGGGTGCGAGGTCGTCCGCTGGGGGTGGCTCGGCACGCGCTACGAGATCATGAGCCGCACCGCGAAACTGGCCCTCAACGCGGTGCGACTGGAGCTGATGAAGTAGGAGCAACTCATACGTCGCGCAACGAATTTAAGAATGGACGGAGAACGGTGCCTTGCGAGCGAGTGTTCCTCACCTGCAACTCTTCCGGGCGGCCGAATGACGCGACCAACTCGCCGTAATTCCTCTGTTCGCGGCCGATCTCCCTTATCGGCCGACCAATCACCTCCCCAATATGGCCCCCGCATTTGAGTTCACTTTCACGACTTACCTGCGCGGCCCGGGCTTCCCCGGGCCGTTTCGTTTCCCCTTCGGCTTTTGTGGTCTTTGCTGCCCGTTGTTCGGGGCGGGACGGCTGCCGCCACCGCCTTTGGTCCCGGGTTTCGGCTGAGTGGGCGCCGGCGCCGTGAGCGTGTAATCGAAGTCCGGCAGCGTGATGCGCGGGAGCCGCTGACCGACCTGGCGCTCGATTCGAGCCAGGGACTCTTCTTCTTCGCGCGATACGAGAATAAATGCGTCGCCCGTAGCTCCGCCGCGCCCCGTGCGCCCGATCCGGTGAACGTAGTCCTCGGGCACGTCGGGCACGTCGGTGCTGATAACGTGGGTGATGTGGTTCACGTCCAACCCGCGGGCGGCGATGTTCGTCGCGACCATCACCTGGTACTTCCCGCGGCGGAAGCCTTCCATTGCGGTGGTGCGCTGGGACGGGGTGCGATTACTGTGCAGTTCCGCGACCGTGAACCCGTCGGACGCGACCGCACGGGCGATTTTCTTCGCGCCGTGTTTGGTGCGCGTGAATACCAGCACCGAGGGCATCTCGGTTTCGCGCAACAGGTGTCGGAGCAGAGCGGTTTTCAGGTGCGTGGGGACCGGGTACGCGGCCTGCGTGATGCCCACCGCCGTGGAGCTGCGCCGGCCGATTTGCACCGTGGCCGGGGCGCGCAGGATCTCGTTGGCGAGCTTGGCGATGACCGGCGGCATGGTCGCGGAGAACAGCAGCGTGTGCGAGCGCGCCGGCATCCGCGCGATGATTTTCCTGACGTCGGGTAAGAACCCCATGTCAAAGAGGCTGTCGGCCTCGTCCAGCACGAGTGTGGTAGCGCGGTCGAACTTGGCGACGTTGCGCTGGATGAAATCGAGCAAGCGACCGGGGGTCGCGACGATGATGTCCGTGCCCGCACGGAGCGCCCGTTCCTGTGGACCCATTGAGCGCCCGCCGACCACCAATGCGCTCCGAACTTGTGTGTGCTTTGCCAGTCCGTTGCACACGTCGCTGATCTGCTCCGCGAGTTCGCGCGTGGGGGACAGGATCAGCACCCGGGTGCCGCCGCGCGGCTGCCCGATGAGCCGATGGAGGATTGGCAACAGGAACGCGGCCGTTTTCCCGGTCCCGGTTTGGGCCGTGGCGATGATGTCGCGCCCGGCGAGCCCGGGGGGGATCGAGCCGGCCTGAACGGGGGTCGGCTCCTTGTACCCGAGTTCCTGGGTGGCGCGAACGAGGAGCGGGTGCAAACCGAGAGCTTTGAAGGGCATCACGACTCCGAGAACACCGGATTAAGAGTAGGGTAGTGTACGGTTCCCGGCGCGCTCGTGTGTGAATTGTGAGGGCAATAATTGCGCTCTCATTCCGGCCAGATCCACGCGCACACGGCCATGAACGCGGCGACGGCGAGGAGCATGAGCGGGAACACCCACCACGGCGGCGGCCCCATTTTCTGCTTCGGGTCGCGCGGGACGGGCGGGGCGGTCGGCTCGTCGTCACCGGGGATGCGGTTCGCCAAGTCGAAGACCACGACGACGAGCGCGAGGAACACGATCACCGTGAACGTCATGCAGACCGGGAAGCAGGCGAAGAGGGGCGTCATGTTGGCGCTTCGGGCAATGATTTCGATCGTGTTGCGCGTTCCGCGTGCTTCGTGATAGAATAGGAGTATCACCCGGCCATGCCGCAGGACGCACATCTAACCACACGGGTGTCCTCTCGCGAGTGAGGTTCTGTTGTGTTGTTTATACGCTCAATCAAATTTTGTTCTGCCCTCGTAGCGGCCGCGATTGCAGGCGGGGTCGCGTTCGCCGGTCCCGGAGGCGGACACGGCGGGGGCGGGCATCCGGGTGGTGGGCACCCCGGTGGCGGACATCCCGGCGGCGGTCGCCCTGGAGGTGGAGCCTACCACGCACCGGCGGGCGGGTACCACGGGCACTACTACACTCCCTATTACGGCTACCGAACCGTCGGAATCGGGCTCGGCTACGGCGGGTACGGGTACGGGTACGGTTTGGGCTACGGTAATTTGGGATACGGCTACGGTGGGTACGGTTACAGCGGCGGGTACGGCTACAGTCCACTGAACTACGGCTATAGCAGCCTCGGTACCCCCTCGATCCCGGGAACCTATTATCCATCGGGTCCGTCGTACCAAGTGCTCCCGGCCCAACCGCAGGATCCGTCCCCGACGCCGATCCCGCTGCCCAACCCGAGCACTTCGGGTGATCCGGCCCCGGCCACGATTACTGTGATCGCGTCCGAAGGGGCGAAGGTGACTTTTGAAGGCATCGAGAACGACCAGACCGGCACGCGGCACTCGTTCACCACGAAGCCGATCGCCCCGGGCGCCGAGACGCGCGTGAGCGTGAAGGTGGACGGACCGGGCGGACCGGCGACGATCTCGATCGGCGTGCGCGCCGGGGAGAAGGCGACCGTCGATATGCGCAAGTGATTCTCGTAAACTAATCGGGTGCCCGCGGCCCGCCGCGTTCCCACCTCCGCGGGCCGAGTGCCGCGGGAGTGGGACGCGCCGTAAACAGCTACGAAAGTGCCGATGGTTCATCCTGCTCGACGCATCAACCCGCACCTGCCCGTCGCACCCATTCGTCGATTCACGCGCCCGCTCTCCCGGTTTCTCCAAATCGAATCCGCTAGTGGGATCGTGCTGCTACTCTGCACAGTGCTCGCGATCACGTTAGCAAATAGTAGCGCGGCAGGCACCTACCATAAGTTCTGGCACACGCACGTACAACTCGACGTCGGGCCTTTCGCGCTCGGCGGCGAGTTTGGGCACTTCTTCGTCAACGACGTGCTGATGACGATCTTCTTCTTCGTCGTCGGGCTGGAGATCAAGCGCGAGCTCGTGGCCGGCGAACTGCGCGACGCGCGCAAGGCCGCGCTCCCCGTCGCGGCAGCGCTGGGCGGGATGCTCGTGCCGGCCGGGATCTACATGGCGCTGCAAGCAACCCACATCGGCGAACCCCAGTTCCGCGGGTGGGGCGTGCCAATGGCGACGGACATCGCGTTCGTCGTCGGGATCATGGCCGTGTTAGGAAAGCGTGTCCCGTTCGGGCTGAAGATCATGCTCCTGTCACTGGCGATCGCCGACGACATCGGTGCCGTCGTCGTGATCGCGGCGTTCTACAGCGGGGGGCTGAACTGGTTCATGCTCCTGCTCGCGGCGGCCGGGTTCGCGGTGGTGCGCATCCTCAATGAAAGCGGTGTGCGCTCGGTGCCGGTGTACACGATTGTCGGTGCCGGGATCTGGCTCGCGGTTTACAAGTCCGGTGTTCACCCCACCGTCGCGGGTGTGCTGCTCGGGCTGCTGACGCCGTCGGAGGTGTGGGTCCGGCGGGACGCACTGCGGCTCTCCATTACGGACCTCCAGGCGCGCCTCGAAGCCGATACCGGGGGCAACGTGAGTACGGAAGATCTGGAACTGCTCGCGTTCGCAGCGCAGGAGAGCGTTTCTCCGTTGGAGCGCCTCGAACACCAACTCCACCCCTGGGTCGGGTTCGCGATCATGCCGCTGTTCGCGCTCGCCAACGCGGGCGTTCACATCGAACCGGCCGCGATCACCGAACCGGTCTCGATCGCGGTCATGTTGGGTTTGTTTTTGGGAAAGCCCGTGGGGGTAATGTTGTTCAGCTTTCTGGCGGTCCGGGCCGGGATCGCGAAGCTCCCGCACGGGGTGAGTTGGTCCGTGCTCCTCGGCGGTGGCTTCCTCGCCGGGATCGGGTTCACGATGTCGCTGTTCGTTGCGGGATTGGCGTTTGAGGGTAACGAGCGCTTACTCGCGGACGCGAAGATCGGTATCCTCTTTGGTTCCGTGCTGAGTGCCGTGGGTGGCGCCGGGCTGCTAATGCTGACTCTGCGCAAACGCGCTCCCGGCGCTCACACCACGGCCGAAACCTGATGCAAGCCCCAAACGGCCGGGAGCACGTCGTTCGGCAGCGCGCGGAGCAACCGCTGCTGTTCGTCGATTTCGGCCGTGGACAGGATATTAAGGGAAACGTAGGTTTCGCGCACCTCGTCGTAGATCATTTGGATGTTCTCGATGACGGTGGCGTCCGACGGGAACTCGTGCCAGGTGTGGCGCACGTTCGAGTAACCCGCTATTTCGAGCGTTTGGGCCAGTGTCGCGCCCACGCACGGCGAAATGCGCCACGCGGAATACAGGTCGTTAATCGACTTCGCCCACACGAGTAACGGAGCGAGTTCCGGGCGCGAAGTCGCTTCAAGGTGCGCGATTCGCGCGAGCAGGCTGCGGAAATCCGGTTCCAGGAAGCCGACGCGCGTGCCGGAGTGCAGTCGGGCGCGCAAGCGGCCGAGCAGGAACTCCGCCATCGGAACGTGGTGCAGGACCGCTCGCCCGATCACCACGTCCGCTCCGTCGATCCATGCGCCCGGTTTCGCAACGTCCGCCAGTGTCGGCTGGAACCGCGACCCGCCGAGTTGCGCGAGAGATGCTTTGGCCTGTTCCAGTAAGCCCGCGGACGAATCCACGCCGATCACAACACCGTTTGCACCGAGCCGGTTCAGGACGCGCCGCGTGAACGCACCGGGACCGCAACCCAACTCGACGACGCGGTCCGCGGGCCGGAGCGCGAGTGCGTCGAGGAGCGCCTCGGACGGGGCCGCGAAGTGCAGATCCTGGAGAGCGAGTCGGCGCGCGGCGCGCTCGGACTGGCCCAGGACGTATTCCGAGGTGGTACTCATGACGCGGCCCTCACGAGTTGTTGGAACGGTTCGCCGAGCGCCTTTTCGATATACGGAGTGACGCGCCAGAAGCGCTTCAACTCGATGTACTCGGCGATGTGCCCGGCATCGCCCACTTTGGGGAATGTTGCACGCACGGCGCGGATCATCAGGTTGCGCGGCGTGTGCTCGGTGGCGACGAACTCCACCACGTCGGTGCGGTAGCCCATGATTCGCAGCGCGAGTGCGCGAAACGCATCCGTGACCAGATCGGCGGTGCGCTGGAGCAAGATGCCGTGTCGGAGGACGGGCCGGAGCACATCGGCCGGGCCGTCCGCGCGGATCACCTTGTTCAGATCGTGGTGACAGCACGGGACGCTGAGCAGCAACCGCGCGTCGCTGCGCACGGCTTGCGCGATGGCGTCGTCGGTGGCGGTGTCGCAGGCGTGGAGCGCGAACACGATATCGGCCTGGACGTCCGCGGTCCCGATCCGGCGGCACTCGAACAGGAGCTTGTCCGCTCCGAGTTGGTCCGCGCGGTCCATGCTCTTGCGGATCACCTCTTCGTTCACGTCCACGCCGAGGATGCGCGCGGGCACGTTAAGTACGTCGTTGAGGTAGTGGTGCGCTGCGAGCGTGAGGTAACTGGAACCGCACCCGCAATCGAGGATGGACACGTCGCGGTCGATGTCGGTAAGCTTCGCGTCATCGAAGACGTGCCGCAGTTGTTTCAGGAATTCGTTGATCTGCGTGTACTTCGCGCGCATCGTCGGGCGCACGCGGCCGTCCGGCGTCGCGATGCCCATGACTTCGAGCAGATGGTCAGCCTTACCCTCGGGTAGCGGGACGTCCTTGACGCGGTTGTGCGATTCGGCCTCGCGCACCTCGACGGGTTCCTTGAGCTTGTGCCGCCCGACGTGAACGCGGCCCTTGCGACTCGTGCGGATGTCGATTTCTTCCGCGCCCGTGGTAATGTGAACACCCGCGAAGCCGAAGCCGATTAGCTCGTCGAGCGGCACTTCCATTTCGTCGTCGAGGAAGTTCTTGGTGACGGCCTTCTTCGCGCCCTGGTACGCGAACTGGTAGTGCCGCTCGCCGCGCAGCTCGATCGGCCGCACCACGACGCGGACCCACTCGCACGGCGCCCCGCGCGTCGCACCCGCGAACGTCGCACGCCGGAACGCTTCATCTCGCACGGCTCCACCGATCAGTTCCCGCATCTCGTCGCGATCTAAGTTCTTCTCCATGCCAGCATTTTACACGGCGGGCGATATCAAGCGAACCGGGCCGCGGGGCAATCCGCGGCCCGGCCGAGTCCCCGAAGTTATTTACTACCTGACCTGGTTCGCGGAAGGCTCACGGCACCGCCTTGGGGAGAAAAATCCGAAAGGGAAACAAGCACGAAATCCGAACCACCCAAACCATCCGTCGTTGTTCGAGTTTCGTATTTGTTTCCCTTCCGGATTTCCCGCTTTAGCGGGTGCTGGAACAGCCTTCCCCGAGACGGGTGCGAAGCGGAGCACTCGGACGACGCAACATCGTCCTGTCACAGAGTGACGAGCTAAACGCTCTTCGAGGATGCCGAAACCTTACTCCGCAGAGGTGTGTGACGCAAGAACCAATCACAGTGGCCGCCACTGTGAGCACGTTTCACCGCAGAGAACACGTGAGGGCGCAGAGGAAAGCAAGGACCGGACCGAAATGATTCGCTTTCAATCCGGTCTTTCTCCGCGCTCTCATGTGCCCTCGGCGGTGAAACGCTCTTATCTGGTCCGGTTCAATACTCTGCGTTACCCGGCGTGCGCGGGAACGGGATCACGTCGCGAATGTTCGCCATCCCACTCAGGAACAGGATCGTGCGTTCCAACCCCAGCCCGAAGCCAGAGTGCGGTACGGTGCCGTAGCGCCGGAGGTCGAGGTACCAGCCGTAGCCCTCCGGCTCCAGGCCCTGTTCCCTCATGCGCGATTCGAGCACATCGAGCTTCTCCTCGCGCTGGCTGCCGCCGATGATCTCGCCCACGCCCGGCACGAGCACGTCCATCGCGCGGACCGTCTTCTGGTCGTCGTTCACCTTCATGTAGAACGGCTTCAGCGTGCGCGGGTAGTCGTAGAGGATCACCGGGCACTTGAAGTGCTGCTCCGCCAGATAGCGCTCGTGCTCGCTCTGGAGGTCGTTGCCCCACGCCACCGGGTACTCCCACTTTTTCCCGCTCTTGAGCAGGATGTCTACTCCCTCGGTGTACGAGACGCGCTTGAACGGGTTGTTGAGCACGTTCTCCAGTTTCGCGAACAGTTCCTTGTTGTTCTCCAGCTTTTCCGCGAAGAACTTCAGGTCTTCCATGCAGAACTTGAGCGCGTCGGAGGTGATGCGCTTCAGGAACGCTTCGGCGAGGTCCATGTTGTCGGTGAGTTCGTAGAAGGCCATTTCCGGCTCGATCATCCAGAACTCGGCGAGGTGGCGCGGGGTGTTCGAGTTTTCCGCGCGGAACGTGGGGCCGAACGTGTAGATCTTCCCCAGCGCGCACGCGAACGCCTCGCCCTGCAACTGCCCGCTCACGGTGAGGTACGCGGGCTTGCCGAAGAAGTCCTTGGTGTAGTCCACCTTCCCATCGACCTTCGGCGGTTCCGCCGGGTCGATGGTGGACACGCGGAACATCGCCCCGGCGCCCTCGCAGTCGCTCGCGGTAATGACGGGCGTGTGGACGTAGTAGAACCCGTGCTCGTGGAAGAACTGGTGGATCGACATCGACACCTGGTGCCGCAACCGCGCGATCGCGCCGAAGGTGTTGGTCCGCGGGCGCAGGTGCGCGATCCCGCGCAGGAACTCGAAACTGTGGCCCTTCTTCTGGAGTTGGTACGTTTCGGAGTCCGCGTCGCCGATCAGCTCGACGTTCGACGCGAGCACTTCGGTGGACTGCCCCTTCGCCGGCGACGCCTTCACCTCACCGTCGATGCGCACGCTCGCGCCGGTATGCAGGTGCTTCACCACGGCCTCGTAGTTCGCGAGCTCGCCCGGCGCCACGACCTGCACGTTGCCCTGGCACGAACCGTCGTTCAATTCGATGAAGCTGAACCCGCCCTTCGAGTCGCGCCGCGTGCGCACCCACCCTTGCAACCGTACCTGCCGCCCGACCGCTTCGGCCTTGCGCGCGTCCGCCACACTGATCTTGTCCATGTGCTCAACCCGCTTCGGAAGGACTGATGTGATGTCCGTGTCAGTGTAGCCGCGGGGCGGGCGCCCGGTAGTTGTGTTGCGCCGGCGCTGTACGAGCAACGGCAATTTTTGAAGAGCGTTGGGTGTTGCGAACGCGGTCCGCGCTATCGGATAATTGCGCCGTTACCGAGCAGAGGGCACGCGATGACGTGGATCAAAACGACCCCGGTCGAAGAGGCCGGTCCCGAATTGCAAAAGGTGTACGAGGCGATTTACTCGCTGTACCCCCGAGAGTACGGGAAGACCGTCGCGGCACTGGTTCGGCCGGACGGTGGATCGGACAGCATTGTCGCCGCGCACAGTTTGATTCCCGAAGCGATGCGGCACATGATGTCCGGCCTCGCGATGATGTTTCAGCCGAACCTGCCGTTGACGCGGAGCCAGCACGAGATGATCGCGTCCGTGGTCTCCGCGCAGAACCAGTGCTTTTACTGAACGGAGAGCCACATCGAGTTCTTCCGCCGGGCGAGCAGTGCCGATCCCGAGCACCCGACCGCCGCGACCGACGAACTCGCCGCCGAGTTACGGCGGGACTATACCAAGGCGTCACTTTCCCCCGCGGACCGGGCGATGCTCGATTTCGTGGTCAAGTTGACGCGCACACCTTACAAGCACACGAGCGCGGACGTGGAGAAACTGCGTGCGGTCGGCTTTGATGACACGGGGATTTTGCAGATCACCATGATCGCCGCGTACTTCAACTACATCAACCGCGTTGCGGACGCGCTCGGTGTCGGTAAGCCGGCGGAGTGAAGGAGCCAGATGCGCTGTGCGTATTGGCGAACGGCCGGTGTGAGCCGGCCGGTGAGACTCGCACCATCCAGAATTGTCTGCGGTACGGAACTATCCTCGGCATCGTTATTCGCACCGGCCGGCTCACGCCGACCGTTCGCTTGTAGTGACACCAGTTACCGGCTCAACAGGGCCGCGGCGAGCATTAACAGCGCCGCGACCAGCGCCAGGATCGGGTTAAACGGGCGCGCGAGTTGAGCCGGCCGGCGGTATCCCACATCCTGCCCCTACAACTCACTTGGACGCGGCGAAGTCGAACACCAGGGTCGCGATGTGTCGGACCGCGGCGTACTTCTTTCCCCCGAACTCGCCGCTCTTGTCCTCGGACCGGCGCGTCGCGACGCAGTACCGGCCCTTGTCCGCGAACCCGGCCGTTAGTCCGTCCTTGTCCGTTTTCACCGTTTCGTCTTGGTCCTCGCCTTTCCCGGCCAACCCGACCGTGACCTCAACGTCGGCCACCGGCTTTCCCCCGGCCAGCACCTTGAACTGAACCTTGTCCCGGTTCCGAACCGGTACGAGTTCCAGCGCGCCGCCAACTTGCGTGCCCTTAACAAACGGGTCGCCGACGATCACCTTCGGATAGTAGAAGGAGAGCATGGGAGGGTTGTCCCCGCGCTGCGTCACTCCGGCTTCCGTGACCCCGAAAACGACCGCGGGCTTGTCTGCCGGCAGCTTGGCCCGGAAGAAATTCCCGTCACCCTTTTCCACCGCGATCTTGGTGTCTTTACCGGCCGCATCCCGAGCGGTGAGCGTCGTCTTCTCGGCGCGGGTTGGAAAGCTCGACGGGTCCGGCGCGGCGGTGTGGCCGAACACGACCCGAGCTTCCGCGCCGTCCACGTACACGAACACGAAGTGCGCGTGCCCGGCAGCAGCCAAACAGCCGATCGTCAGAAGCGCAGCGAGGTAACGCACGAGAAGTCTCCGTGTGGGGAGCGGTGTTACGAACGCAAGAAGTGTATTACTGGTCGTGTCGACCAGCGACTATGAAAAGTGCGTAAACTCTGGAAATCGACCGGGAAACCACGCAAATCACGCGATCCGAAAATTGCGGACGCGCCGACCGCACTCGCGGCAGTATTAATCCGAACACTGCACGGAGGCACCATGAACCGGCTTCGTACTGGCCCTCTTCCCGTTGTCCAACTGCGAGACGCGCTCCGCTCGGATCTCGATGCCCTGCCCGACGCGGAACTCCTCGACCGGTTCGCCCGGTACGCGGACCACCCTGCGTTCGAGGTGCTGCTCCGGCGGCATGGGCCAATGGTGCTCGGTGTTTGCCGTCGAACGCTCGCCAACGTCTCCGACGCAGAGGACGCATTTCAGGCGACGTTCCTTGTGTTCATTCGCAAGGCGCGGTCGCTCCGGCGCGCGGACCGACTCGGTCCGTGGCTCTATGGGGTGGCGTGTCGCGTGGCGATGAAGGCGCGGGCGCGAGCGGCACGGCTCGCCGAGTATCGGACCGAGGTACGCGAGATGATTTCCGATCCCAACGTGCCGGCCGCGGTACCGGACTGGCTCCCCGTTCTCGACACCGAACTGGCCGCGCTCCCGGCGAAGTACCGCGACGCGCTCGTGATGTGCGAACTGGAGGGCGCGTCTCGCGCGGACGCGGCGAAGGCGCTCGGCGTTCCAGAGGGCACGCTCTCCAACCGTCTGGCACGCGGGCGCGAACTCCTACGGAGGCGGTTGCTCAAACACGGCACGCTGCTCCCAACGGGTGGGCTGGTGGCGTTGCTCACGACAAATGGTGTCGGGCGGGCGGTGGTGCCCGCGGCGCTGCTCGCGCGGACCTCCGAACTGGCAGTGACGGCAACGAGTGCGGTGACCGGGGCGGTCCCGGTCGGTGCGGCTCAACTCACGGACGAGGTACTGAAGAGCATGTTCCTCACGAAATTGCGCGGCGCCGGAGTCGCGGTTCTAGTCCCGACTCTCATGGCGACGGGGCTTGCTGTGGCGTGGTCCGGTGAAGAACCGCGCGCGGTGGAAGCGAACGGCGTCGCACGGGCACCGGCGCCATCCGGCTCGAAGCCGCTCGAACACGGACTCGTTCCGAGCGCTCGAGAACAGATCCCGTCCGCGAACACCGGCCCTGGGGCCGCGCTCTCAGATCAGGACGCGATGCAGGGGCTGTGGGTGGCCGAGCGGGTTGAACTCGGACGCGGGGGGCGCTCCTTCCCACGCGGTTTGCGTCGCGGTGCCGCGCCCAACCCTGCCGGGTGCAACACACCGATCCCAACCTAGCCCAGATCGCCGATCCCGCCCCCCCCCTTCGGGAGCCGCTTCCGTCGCGACTTCTCGAGCCGCTTGATGTCCGCCCACGGCCCCGGTACCGAGTCGAACACGTCCACGATCGCTCCAGACTCCTCATCCACGGCCACTTGGCTCTTGAGCGCGTGGGCCTTCTTCTTGCCCGAGTAATACGCGCGCTGGCGACGCTTGGGGCGCGGGAGCCGTTGCTCGAACGAGTCGATCACCGCGGCCAAAGCGGGTGTGTCCGCGAGCAACGACGGCAATCGCTTGCGTTTGGCGACGCCGGGGTCGGGCATGCGCATCGTGTCCCGGCCCGTGCCCCCGGTGCCGGCCGGCACCGGGGGCGGGCGCGGCTGGCGGTCGAGTCGGAGACCCCGAACCGGAATCCGAGCACCTCGTTGGTCGGGTACTGGCACAGCCAGATGACGGTCAACAGCACGTGATCGGCGGTCGACAGATCGAAGTCGTCGCCGCCCCCGATCGCCCGTTGCCGGTTGGAGCGCGTGTCGGTGCGCGGCTTCAACAGCCAGGACCACATCCGCCGCCAACGCATCGAACGCGGCGACGGTCAACCCGGTCAGGCGACCGAACACGACCGGGGACTTTCGCAGGTTCTCGAGACGCGCAATCATCGACGCCATCCAACAAAACCAGATTCGTCCCGACAGCCTACGAACCAACGGCTATCGTGAATGAGGTATATT
>HG799472.1:0-108125 GCA_000531095.1 Gemmata massiliana
CACGATCCCACCCGAATCGGGAAACACGGTTCGGGCGCGGAAACGTGAACCCACGGCCCGGCCGGGATGTCTCATCCCGGCCGGGCCGTGGCGTTGGGTTCGAGCTTCTTGTTTTTAGCCGTTTCACGAGCCCGCGTGCTCTGTGAGTACGGGCGCATCGTACTCGAGTTTCGCGAGTGCGGCGTTCAATCGCTCGCGGGCCTCATCGCGGTCGGCGCGCAGTTTCACCTCTTCTTCTGTGATCTTCGCCAGGCGGTCTTCTTGTTTGTCGAGTGTGGCGACGAATCGCTCCCGGAGCGCCTTCTCGCTCGCCCGGTCGCCGAGTGCGCCGAGGTTCTCGCGGATGCGCTTTTGCTCCGCGTGGATCTTGTTCCGCTCGTCGTTGAGCTGGGACAGCTTCTCCTCAATGCGGCCGACCTGCTGTCGCTGCGCGAGCACTTCTTTCAGTGCCTTCTCGGTCGCTTTGTCGAGGTACTTCGCAGAAACCCACGCCGCGAGCTGCTTGTCGGTGATGTCCGCGAGGCCGAACGACTGAAACAGCGTTTGCTGTTGCTGGACGACGAACTTGCTCGCGGTGCCGGGCGGGAGCGGGAACCGGAACCGCCAGTAGTTTTCGGTCGTCTCGTGCGGTTTCGCGGTCTCTACTAGTTTCCAGTGCGAATCATCACGCGGGTGATCGAGGTACACCACCTGTTCCTTTTCGGATTTACTATTGAACGTGTACGTCGTCTTTTGCACTTCGGCGTAGTGCGTCTTGAGTGTGCCGTTGCGGATCGTCACGCGCGTCACGCGGTCGCTGTGCGAGTCGATGTTGTCGAGCACACGGACCGCCAGTTCGACGGCGTAGCCGACCAGTCGCTTTTCCGTCGGTTTGAGCGTATCGAGCATCGCTTCGCCGACGTAACTGCCTTGTTCGAGTACCGTGACCGGCCCGCCTTCGAGCGTGAGCCCGGTCGTGTTCTCGAACTCGACACAGCGGATCGGGTTCTCCGCCCGCGCCGACTTCTGGTAGAGCAGCACCGAGCGCCCGGCGAACGGCTTCAGCAGAATCGGCACGAGCGCGGACTGGTTCCGGCGCACGGTAACGGGTTTGTCGATGCCGTACTCGAACAGGTCGCCTACCTGCCGCTCGCGCGTTTGCGCTTGAACTGAGGAGACCGCGGACTCAGGTTTGCGGCCACCTCCGCCGTAGCCACCACCACCCTCACCCCTCAACTTCTTGCGCATCATTGCGGTTCGAGGCGCGGGTGCGGCTTCGGCAAACGCTCCCATTGTTAGCATCTCGGCCTGTTCATAGTCTTCCACACCGGCTTCGGCCATCGGCGGAAGCACACCCGTCGTTTCTTTCACCTCGACCACGGGCCGGCGGACGTATCGCGGCGTGTAGAGATCGTGCGTGAACGACACGGGCAGTCCCGCAACGAGCGTCAGGCTCACGTCCTGCCAGTCTTCGTCCGAAGTGTTGTCGACGACCGCCCAACCCTGGATGAGGGGAGAAGAGCCTTCCCCTTCATCCAGCAAGATCCGGTACGTCGCCTTCCAAACGGGCGCTTCGAGCACGTAGCTCACGCGGACCGTGCGTTTCCCCTCGCCCTGCGCGAACAGCGTGAACGTGCGGGCGTCCTTTTTCTTCGATGCGAGCTGGGTGCGGAGGTAGAAGTCGAGGTCGCGCTTGATGCCGTCGTCGAGGAGCGTCAGTTCGAGGTCGAAGAGGTCGAACGTGCGGATGTCACCGGCGTCGGTGAGGAGGGAGAGCCGGTGCGTTTCTTCGAGACCGTGCTCGGTTCGCGCGTCCGTCTTGTCGATGCCGAGAATTGTGCCTTGAACCGCGGAGCCGCCGGTCGGCTTCACCGATACTCGCGCGCCCTTAATTTGGGGCAGCAACCCCTTCAGACTGCCCGAATCCGGGATGGAGAGTGCGATCTCCGCGAGTAATTGTTCGATCGGCGTGGTCGAGTCGTAACTGACCGCGGACACGATCCCGCCGTTCAAATCGAGCACGGTCAGCGACTTGAGGACGTCGCTCACCTCGCGCTGCTTAAACGAAAGCGAGAGCGACTGGTCGCCCTCAAGGTTCGTTTCGCGCTCGAAGTACCCGACCCCGTGCTTGTACAAGACCACCCGACGAATCGGTAAATCGGACATACGTGCTCCTTTGGAAGTTTCGAGTTCCGAGTTCCAAGTTTCAGCAGTTCCAAGTGAAAGCAAGTCGCTGTCCGCCGCTCACTCTCCGGCTCGGGCTTGGAACTGTTGGAACTTGGAACTGCTGGAACTGCAAGACTCGGAACTGTTGGAACTTGGAACTGCAAGACTCAGAACTATTGGAAGTTGGAACCCGGAACTTATAAAGACAGGACGCGCCACTTCCTCTCCGCGTTCGCGCTTTCCCCACCCGAGCGCCCCGGCCGCACCCGGAACATACTCGATGTCTCACGCACGCACTCCCCGCGAAGTTCTGGCGTTCATTCGTGAGCGCGAGGTCAAGGCCGTTGACTTCCGGTTCATGGACTTCCCCGGTTTGTGGAAGCACTTTACCGTTCCGGCCGAGGTACTCGACGAGAACGCCTTCGAGGACGGGATCGGGTTCGACGGGTCCAGCATCCGCGGGTGGGTCGCGATCAACGAGTCCGACATGCTGCTCATGCCGCAACCGGACACGCTGTTCATCGACCCGTTCTGCAAGGACGTCACGCTCGCGATGCTGTGCAACATCCAGGATCCGCTCACGAAGGAGGACTACTCGCGCGACCCGCGGAACGTGGCGCGCAAGGCCGTCAACTACATGAAGTCCACCGGGGTCGCGGACGCGGCGATGTTCGGGCCGTCCCTGGAGTTCTTCGTTTTCGACGACGTGAAATTCGACCAGACCCCGCACTCCGCGTTCTACTACGTCGACTCGGGCGAGGGGCAGTGGAACACGGGGCGCGACGAGCGCCCGAACCTCGGGTACAAGGTACCGTACAAGCAGGGGTACTTCCCGTGCCCGCCGCAAGACTCGTTGCACGACCTGCGGAGCGAGATGATGCTCGCGATGATGCAGTGCGGGATGACCGTGGAGAGCCACCACCACGAGAAGGCCGGCGGGGGGCAGTGCGCGATCAACGTGCGGTACGACGACCTCGTCGCGATGGCCGACAACGTGCTGAAGTACAAGTACATCGTGAAGAACGTGGCGCGCCGGCACAACAGGGCCGCGACGTTCATGCCCAAGCCGCTGTTCGAGGACTACGGCAGCGGGATGCACGTCCACGTGTCGCTGTGGAAGGACAAGGGCGGGGACCGCGTGAATTTGTTCTCGGGTAGCGACTACTCCGGGCTGTCGGACGTCGCGATGTACGCGCTCGGTGGATTGCTGAAGCACGCACCGGCGCTCTGCGCGATCACCAACCCCACCACGAACAGCTACAAGCGCCTGGTGCCGGGCTACGAGGCGCCCGTGAACCTCGCGTACAGCCAGCGGAACCGGTCGGCCGCGATCCGCATCCCGGTGTACTCGTCCCGCGCGAAGTCGAAACGGCTGGAGTTCCGCATCCCCGACGGGGCCGCCAACCCGTACCTCGCGTTCGCCGCGATGCTCATGGCGATGCTCGACGGCATCCGCAACAAGACGCACCCGGGCGACCCGCTCGACAAGGACATCTACGACATGCCGGCGGAGCAGCTCAAGAACGTACCGAAGACCCCCGGTACACTCGTAGAGGCGCTCAACGCGCTGGAGAAGGATCACGAATTTCTGCTGCACGGCAGCGTCTTCACCGAGGACGTGATCGAGACGTGGATCGACTACAAGCGGAAGGCCGAGGTTTCCGCGATCCGCGTGCGCCCGCACCCCTACGAGTTCGCGCTGTACTTCGACTCGTGACCGCGCCCGCCCGGAATTCAGCCCCACTACGATTCGCCGAGCTTTTCCGACGAGTGTTGAATCTCAGGCGCTGAATTCCGGGCGCCACTGAATTGGCCTTGTATCGTACTTTTCTCGCCCGCTACACTACGTTTCTCACCTCGGGCATGACGCCCCAGGCACGCCGGTCACGGAGGACTCGCAGCACATGCCCCCTCGCGCCAAAGAGAAAGAACCTGCCGCGCCGCCCGCTCGTCCGTTGATCGCGGTCAACACCGACTTCATCGCTCCCAAGAACGGTGTCCCGTTCGCCAAACTCAACGTCGGTTACATCGATGCGATCCTGACCGCCGGCGGGCTGCCGGTCGTGCTGCCGCCGCTCCGCAAGGACAACCTCGCGGACGTCGACGCGCTGCTCGATCAGTGCACGGGGATCGTGCTGACAGGCGGGGCGGACATGGACCCGCGCCGCAACGGGCAACCGCTGACGGCCGTCGTGAACCCGATGCCGGGCCGCCGCGAGGACTCGGACCGCTACCTGCTCGCCAAGATCTTCGAGCGCAAGATTCCCGTGCTCGGCATCGGCGTCGGGATGCAGCAACTGAACGTGTTCGCGGGCGGCACGTTGTACATGCACCTCCCCGCGGACAACCCGAAGGCGCTGCCGCACTTCGACCAGACCGGCGCCCCGCACCGGCACATGGTGCTCATCGAAGAAAACACCCGCCTCGACGACATTTACGGCACCCAAGAACTGCGGGTGAACAGCACGCACCACCAGGCCATCAACCAGATGGGCAAGCGGATGCGCGTCGCGGCTAAGGCGCCGGACGGCGTGATCGAGGCGATCGAGTCGACCGACCCGAACTGGTTCTGCGTCGGCGTGCAGTGGCACCCAGAAGCGGACACCGCCAGCGCGCTGGACGTGCAAATCTTCGAGTGCTTCGTCCAGGCCGCGGTGCGGAACTCGGACGTGGCCCTCGCGGCCGCGTAGCCCTCAGTTTCGGGTTCCGCGCTCCCAGATCCGGTCCGAGAACCACCGGGTTCTCCGTCCGTTTATATTGGGAACCTGGAACCCGGAACCCGGAACTACTCATGGTCCGAACCCTACTCGGCCTTTCCGTAAGCTCGGGGCTGGAAGGTGTGGACGCGACCGCGGTGCGGGTCGAAGGGTTGGGCCTCGACCTCACGCCCCGCGCGGTCGCCGCGCCCCGAATCGCGTTCCCGCCCGCGGTGCGCGACATCCTTCGAGCACCGGCCACTTCACCCACCCCAATACCCCCCGAATTCCTCCGGGCCGTTGCCGACACGGTCGTATTCGCCGCGCGCCAGGCACTGAGCAAGGCCGCCGTATCGCCGCGCGACACGTTCGCGGCCGGCATCCTCGAACCGAACCGAACCGCTGCTAGTGTTCCGATTTACTGGCCGGAAGTCGCAGAGCGCGTGGCCGAACAGACCGGCATCACGACGCTACACGGCTTCGCCGACCGCGACCGCGCGACCGGCGGTTCTGGGCGCCCCATCACCGCCGCAGCCGATTTCCTGTTATTCCGTGACGCTGCCGAATCGCGCCTCCTGATCCACTTGGGAGCGGCGGCGAGTGTATTGTTTGTGCCCGCCGGGGGCACAGTTTCCACTGCGTTCGGCTTTGAACCCGGGCCGGGAAACCAACTCCTCGACGCGATCCTCTTCAACGGAACGCGCGGAAAAGAGCTGCCCGCCAGCGTCGGAAAGCACGCGGTCCAGGGCCGGTGCTTGGAGCCGCTCCTCGCGCGCTGGGCGGAACACCCGCACCTCACACGCACGCCGCCCAAAACGGTCCACGCAGAAGCTTTCGGACGCAGTTTCTTGCTCGCCGCGTTCGACGCGGTGCGCCAACTGAACGCGAGCCTTCCCGATCTACTCTGCACTGCAACGCACCTCGCTGCCCGTGCGATCGGCGGTGGGTGTCGCTTTGCGCTCATGAAGCCCGACGGCCCGCGCCGCGTAGTGCTCTCGGGTGGCGGTGTGCGGAACGGCTTTTTGTGGCAACTGGTGGCGAAGCAGTTCAACGATAGCGTCGAGCGTACGGAATGCGTGGGGGTGCCGGCTCTATCGCGCAATGCCGCTGCCGCCGCGGTTCTGGCCGCACTAACCTGCGACGGGGTGGCCGGGAACTTACCGGTGCTCACGGGCGCGACCGGCGGGCGCTTGCTGGGCCACATCTGCCCCGGTGACGGCCGCAACTGGGCTCGCTGCGCCGCGTGGCTCGCCGATCAAACTGGCGAATACCCCCGCTCGAACTGGGCCGCGTAGAACCTCACAACTCACGCGACGAGATGCCAGAGAACTATTACGACAAAGCGAGTCGGTTCTTGGCCAAACTCGATCCGGTCGCGTTCCTGAGTTAGCTCCTCCGGTTGCCCACGAGTTCTTTCGTATTTCGCGGTTGGCTTGATACGCGAGGTGTCCCGTTTCCCGGCGACGCGGATCGCGTATCGGATACAGTGGCTCACGTCGAAAACGTTGGTGAGAACGGCGTGCCGTGGGTGATTGCAATCGAATTCCAAACGAAGCCGGACCCGGAGATGTTCGGGCGATTGGTGGGCTACCTGTCCGGATTGTGGCTCGAACGAAAGCCGGATACCGAGCGCGGCAGCCGCTTCCACCTCGGCGCGGCGGTCGTTAACCTGACGGGATGCGGTTCTGCGTCGCGCGAGATGGCTTGGCCCGCGGCCGGTCTTCACGCTCAACTCCAAGTTGCCGAACGCAATCTCGAACTCGAATCGGCGGAAGAACTGTTAGCGGAGATCGAAGCGGGGCACCGGGCGCCGGCACTACTGCCCTGGCTCCCGCTCATGTCTGGAGGCGATAATTCCGACATCATCGATCGATGGAAGGCGCTCGCCGGGAGCGAACCCGATCGGCGGCGAAAAGCACAAATGGCCGCAATCGCAATGCTTTTCGCGACTAAAGTCGGTCGAAAAGCCATCTGGCAAGCAAAATTGGAGGACTGGAACGTGGACGAGTCCGAGTACGTGAACGAGTGGATCGCGCGGGGAGTTGTGGTGGGTGAGGCCCGCGGTGAGGTTCGCGAGGCTCAGCAACTCATTCTCCGGATCGGTGCGAAGAAACTCGGCCCGGTACCGGCGGGTGTTGAGAGTGTGTTGCGCGCGATCCAAGACCGCGCCCGGCTCGAACGTATTGCGGACCGAATCTTTGAGGCGCCCGGTTGGGGCGATCTCGTGGCGACCGTGTAGTGATTCTGGCTACTGTGCTAGTAACCGGCGCGCGAGCACCACCCCACCCACGACGGGATCGTCCACCAACCCCACTGGTCCCGGAGATACACCGCAGCCGCGGAGTTCGTGCAGGAAGCGGTTCCGGAACATTTCGCTTTCGCGTAGCAGTCCGCCGGCCAGTGCCACCGGAACATTCTCACGCGACAACCCGCCCGCTGCGACCGCGCCGGCGGCAGTCAGCGCCAATTCGCGTGCTTCTTGTTCAAAGATCGCGGTCGCGGTAGTGTCGCCCGAGGCGGCAGCCGTTAACACGAGGGGCGCGAGTGCGGCAATCGCGGCTTTGTCCCACTTCCCGCGGTACACCGCCGGAATGAACTCGCGCGGGTCGTCGGAACCGAGTGCCTTCAGGTAGGTGGGCAGCAGTGTGGTGCGTTCGCCGATGTTGTCTGCGGCGCGACACGCGGCCCGCAAACCGAGCAGCCCGATTCGGAACGCACTCCCCTCATCGCCCATCAAGTAACCCCACCCGCCGGCGCGGGCGTCGTTCCCACGTGCGTCGAGCGTGAACGCGATCGAACCTGTCCCCGCGATGACCGCCAGCCCCCACCCTTCCGGGGTGCCGGCCGCGAAGAGGAGCGTGGCGTCGTTCGCGATCGTGATTTTGTCCGCGAGCTGAACGAGATCGGCCCACCCGCGGATGACTTCCAGCCCCTCGGCCCGGTCCACGCCGGCCAAACCGAGTGCCGCCGCCGCGACCGGCTCGCGGTGTCGACCGGCCGCTTTGAACGCTTCGACAACGGCCGCGTTCAGTTCCCGGAGGGCCGATTCGACGCCGGTCGCCTGAATGTTCGACGGCCCGCCCTCTCCGCGCCCCAGCGTCGCGCCGGTCCGTGCGTCCGCGAGCACGGCCACCGTGTTCGATGCCCCGCCGTCGATCCCGATCACCAACTGTGCCGAAGCAGCCATGCGAATCCCGTTGCTCAACACCGAATATGTCTCACCACAAAGATACGAAGGAGGGACCAAGAGACACGGTGGAAGCGAGGATCGCTCTCGCCGTTCTCGTGTCTCTTTGATTCCCCATCCAAGCTCTTTGTGGCGATCTCGAACTACTTCTTCACGTTCTTGACGTACTTGTCGAACCACGCGATCTGCTCGTAGAGCACGTGGCCGATGGACTCGCGTGCGGAGTACCCGTGGTCCTCGTGCGGCAGCAGCACCAACCGCACGGTGCCGCCGGTGCCGCGCACGGCCTGGTACATGCGCTCGCTCTGCACCGGGAACGTGCCCGGGTTGCTGTCCGCGGCGCCGTGGATCATGAGGAGCGGGTCTTTGATCTTCTCCGCGTGGTAGAACGGCGACATCTTGCCGTAAATCTCCGGCGCCTCCCAGAACGTCCGGCGCTCGTTTTGGAAGCCGAACGGGGTGAGCGTGCGGTTGTACGCCCCGCTCCGCGCGATACCCGCTTTGAACAGCTTTGCGTGCGCGAGCAAGTTCGCCGTCATGAACGCGCCGTAACTGTGCCCCATCACCCCGACGCGGTCCGTGTCGATCCCGAACTCGGCGGCCTTATCGAGTGCCGCTTGTGCGTTCGCGTTGAGCTGCTCGATGAAGTCGTTGTTCGCTGTTTCGGGCGGGCCGACGATTGGCATGGACACTTCCATCACCGCGTAGCCTTGCGTGAGGAAGAACAGGTGCGAGTAACCGGTGACGCTCGTGAACCGGTGCGGCGAACCGGTGACCTGGCTCGCAGTGTCCGCGGACGCGAACTCGACCGGGTAAGCGTAAAACACCGCGGGAATCTTGGCGCCCTCTTTGTGGTCTGGGGGCAGGTGCAGCGTGAACGAGATCGTGGTCCCGTCGGCGCGCTTGGTGGTGACGAGTTGTTTCTTCGCCTTACGTAGTTCCGGGGCCGGGTCGGTGTTCTTCGTGAGTGCCTTTTCGTGCGCGCCGTCGCGGTAGTAGTAATTCGGCGGTTCGCTCACCGACTCGCGCCGAATAAGTACCTTCGTCCCGGACACGTTCAGCACCCGAACCACTTCTTCGTACACCCCCTCTGGGCAGTGGTAGAGGCGCTCCGATTTCGTCGTTTTGAGGTCGAATTTGTCGAGGAACGGCCGGTCACCCTTCGGGGTCGAGCCGTCGCCGCGCAGGAAGAACGTGTCGCCCGCCGGGTCGCCCGCGGTGCGGATGACCGAGTGCCCGCTCGGGAGTTGCCGCATCATCGGGGTGCCCGGATCGCCGTAGTGGTCCTGCACGGAGCGCTCGAAGAGGAGCTTCGGCTCGGAGGCCAGCAGCGCGGTGCTCGATACCAGGAACGTGCGCCCCCACTTGCGGTCGCGGTCATAATCGCGGACGAGCATCCGGTTCCCGGTCGGGAAGAAATCGGTCCCCGCCAATCGGTGCTCGACCTTCAGCAGTTCCGTACCTCGAATTTCGCCGCCGGCAGTCGCGGTGAAGAGCGCGTCGCGGTGCGGAACTTTCTTCTTGGGGTCGCCGCCGTCCTGGGCTTCGGCCCAAATGAGCGCGTGCGGGAGGGTGGGCACCCACCGGATCGCACGCGGGCCGGTCGGCACGCCCTCGATGGGCACTTTGTCTTGCAGCGGCAGTTCCGCGACGGTGGAGTCCTTCGCGCCGGTCGCTTTGTAGACTTCGACCGCACGCGGGAACGCCGAGTACGGGTACAGGTACGAGAACGGCTTCTGCGCGCGGTACAGCAGCACGAACTGACCGTCCGGCGACGGATCGCACCCGATGTTGATCGAGGGCTTGCCGATCGATTGAATCGTGGGTTTCTCGGCTTCGCCGCTGATGAGCGCAAGTTGCGACGTGCAGTAGTGCTCGAACAGTGCCGCGTCGTGCGGGTCTTTCAGCATGTCCTGGAACGTGCGAACAGGTGCCGCTTTTCCGCCACTCTCCTGGATCACCGGACCGGCCGGCGCGATCGGGGGAGTGGGGGCATCGCCGCGCCCTTCGGGAATGAGTTGCACGAGCAGCGTTCGGCTGTCCGGCATCCACTGTGCAGATTCGCCGATCGCGGCGTTCAGGCGCACGCCTTTGATTTTCTCCAACTTCAGTTCATCGAGCGCGCACACCCACAACTCGATGCCGGCGTCCGTGGTGCTCTGGACCGCGAATCGCTTGCCGTCCGGTGCCCACATCGGGAGCCCGATCTTGGCTTTCTCGGGCAGGGCGATCGGCTTCGGGTCGCCGCCCGTGACCGGAACCAGCGACAGCCCGGTGACGCGCGTGGGCCGCGCGGGGCCGTTCGTTCGGGGATTGATGCGCAACCCCGCGAGCCGGAGCATCGGCGCCGCGACCTCTTCGATCGACGGGTACCGCGCGGACTGCACGAGCAGCACGTTTTCGCCCGTCGGACTGATCGAAAGGGCCGGCGGAGCGGGGGCATCAAGAATGTCGATGACCGCTTGCGGCGGTTTCTGGTAACCCTCTTGCCCGAAGGCGTCCACGGAAATGGTCAACGCGCACACCCCACACAACAGCAGACGAAACATGACTGCCCTCCCGAACGTCGTTCAGGCAGTGTACCCGCTCGATACGCGAGCGTATACTGAGCGACGACCTGGAAGAACCTATCCCTCGGGGTAGGTTATCGGTCCGCCACCCTCACCCACCGTACACGCTATGAAACACATCCGATTCGCTGCCCTGCTCGCTCTGGTCGCGCTTCCCGCACTCGGGCGCGCGGAAGACAAGTTCGTCGTACTCGAAGGCGGCGACGGCCCCGGGAAGGGCAAACACATTGTCCTCGTGAGCGGCGACCAGGAGTACCGCTCCGAAGAGGCGCTCCCGCAGCTCGCGAAGATCCTCTCCAAGCACCACGGGTTCAAGTGTACGGTCCTGTTCACGGTGGATCCCAAAGACGGAACTGTCAACCCGAACATCAACAACGTTCCGGGACTCGAAGCCCTCCAGACTGCCGACCTCCTGGTGATTTTCACGCGGTTCCTCAACCTGCCCGACGACCAGATGCAGCACGTCGTTGATTACGTGGCCGCAGGGAAGCCCGTGGTCGGGTTGCGCACCGCGACCCACGCTTTCAACATCCCGAAGGACCGGAAGTTCGCGAAGTTCTCGTGGAGCAACGGCGAGTCGGACTTCAAGCAGGGGTTCGGCAAGCAGGTGCTCGGCGAAACGTGGGTCGCGCACCACGGCTCGCACGGCAAAGAGGGCACGCGGGGCATCGTTGTGAAGGGTCAGGAGACTCACGGGATTCTGAAGGGCATCGCGCCCGGCGCGATCTTCGGTACCACGGACGTGTACACGGTTACGCTCCCGCTGCCCGGTGACAGCACGCCCCTCGTGCTGGGCGAGGTGACCGAAACGCTGAAGCCCGACTCGAAGGCCGTGAACGGCAAGAAGAACGATCCGATGATGCCGGTTGCGTGGACCAAGACCTACAAGGGCGCGGGCGACAAGACCGGCCGCGTGTTCACGACCACGATGGGCGCGTCGCAGGATCTGGAGTTCGAGGGCACCCGGCGGCTGATCGTGAACGGGTGCTTCTGGGCGGCGGGGCTGGAATCGAAGATCCCCGACAAGACGAACGTGGACCTCGTAGGTACGTTCAAGCCGACGGCCTTCAAGTTCAAGGGCAACGCCGACTGGAAGCCCGGTGTTACGCCGGCCGATTTGCTGAAGTGAGAATCTGTGTTCCGGTTGTTCGGCCGTGCCGGGTGCAGTTAGCTCGGTGGTTTCCACCAGGATGATGTTGCGTCATCCGAGCACTTGCTTTTCGACCCCTCCGCGGGGACCGCTGTTCCAGCACCGCTATCCGGACGATATCGTCCGAGTCACGGATGGCCGCGAGCGCTCCGTGCCCCAGGTTCAGAAGTAACCGCACCCGGCACGGTCGAACGATCGGAATCGCACTCAGTTCTTCTTCGGCGGGAAGCCGTCTTTCTTGCCCCAACCCCGCTCTCCCTTTTTACCCCCGTACCACAAACCGAACGGCCCGGGCGGGAAGTCTTCGGTGAAGCCCAATTCTTTGAGATTCGCGAGAGCTTTGTTCATTGCGCGGTGGTCATTTTGTTCCTTGCAGACCTGCGCGAGCATCCAGTACGTATCGGCCAGTTGCATACGCCCGGGGGTGAAGCGCGGGTGCCCCTCTTGCGGTTGCCGCTCGCCCGGTTCAACGGACTCGGATTGTTCCCGGATCGATTGTTCCAGTTCCTCGCGTGCGGCTGTTAATTTTCCCTGGAATTTTAGTGTGCTCGCGAGGCGCTGGCGCACGAATCCGAGTTCCGTGTGACCGTGCGGCGGACGGTCGTCTTCGGGCACGGAAGTAAACGCTGCGATCGCGTTGCGGTACGCGGCTTCGGCGGCCTCGGGCCGGTCTTCGGACTGCTCGTGTGCCAGCCCGACGCGAACGAACACGGACCCGGTGAGCCACACGTTCCCGCGTGCGAGTTCGGCCGCGCGCCGGAGGGGGACGTCGCGGTCGTTTGGGTACGCCTCCTGCGGCGCGACCAGGTACACAATGACGAGTTCCGTTCGCATCGATTCGTTGTCGGGGTACTTCTCCACGAGCGGCTTGAGCAGCGCGACCGCGCGCCGGTACGCGGTGATCGCCTTGTCCGGGCGCCGCTGTCGCACGTTCGCCTCGCACAAGCGGCGCGACGCCTTCGCCGCTTCAAACTGGAGTAGCGGGTCTTCGGGCGCGTTTTGCTCGACGAACTTGTCGTAGAACGCGAGGACCGCTTCCAGGATCGCGGCCTTGTCCGCACCGAAGTCGCGCGGTCCCGGTAGTTCAGGCGGACCGTTCGGGCCACCCGGCCCCCCAGGGCCAGGGCCACCGGGACCACCAGGACCAGGACCGTTTGGGCCTCCCGGTCCCCCGGGACCGCCCGGACCTCCCGGTCCGCCCCCGAAACTGAGGAAGATATGGTTCTCCGGTCCGCGCCCCGCCATTGGCATCATGATGCCGAAATTCGAGTGCGAGTTGCTGCTCGCGGCCTCGAAAACCTTGGCGAACGTTTCGAGTGAGAGCTTCAGGTTCGCGCGGAGCTTGTCGGACATCTCGCGAACTTCGTTCGTCGCGGTTTCGGCCTCCTTGCGGCGTTTCTCCTCGCGTGCGTAGCCCATCCACCCCGTCACGGCCGCGAAAATGAGGGCCGCGGTCGTGGTGAACGCGAGCGACGCGACCGTCGGGTTGCGCCGGCACGCGAGCCACGCGCGCGAAACGAGCGTCATGCGCCGGGCCTTGATGGGCCGGTCGTCGAGAAACGCTTCGAGGTCGCGTGCGAGGTCGCGTGCGGTCGCGTACCGGTTCTTC
Organism: Gemmata massiliana; assembly: GCA_000531095.1. Classification (GTDB taxonomy): domain Bacteria; phylum Planctomycetota; class Planctomycetia; order Gemmatales; family Gemmataceae; genus Gemmata; species Gemmata massiliana. The sequence continues at coordinate 13,358 of HG799472.1, forward strand.
GGTTCGCGGGCCATCGCCTTCAGGACGATGGTTTCCAGGTCGCGCGGGACGTCCGGGTTCAGCGTGCGCGGGGCCGGCGGGTCCGCGTCGGCCACCTTCTTGATGAGTTGGGCCGGGCTGTCGGCCGCGTAGGGCGGTTCGAGCGTGAGTAGTTCGTAAAGCGTCGCGCCCAGACCGTACACGTCGCTCCGGGCGTCCGCGGCTCCGGTCAGGCACTCGGGCGGGAGATACTGGAGCGTGCCCAGGATGTCACCGGTTGCGGTGAGTCCGTGGATGTGCATCATCTTTGCCAGGCCGAAGTCCGTCACCCAGACGGTTTCGCCGTCGAGAATGAGGTTCGCCGGCTTCACGTCACGGTGCAACACGCCCTGCTTGTGGGCGTAGTGCAGCGCGTCTGCGGCCTGCACCCCGACCCCCGCGATGAACCGCCAGTCGCTTCGTTGGGGACCGTTGAGTTCGGGTTCGATCACCTCGAACGGGGCCGGTGTGCTCGTGGGCTTCGCGACGGGAGTATTGGGCGTGTGGGCGCGCGTTTCGTTGGAGGCTTCGTCGCTCTTGTTCAGGCTCTTGCGCCACTGGCGCACCACGGAATGCAGCCCGCACCCGGGGATGAGTTGCATCACGTAGTACGGCAGCCCGTCCTGTTCGCCGACGCCGAATACGGGAACGATGTTCGTGTGGTGGAGCTTCGCCGCAGCCAGTGCCTCGCGCACGAATCGCTCGCGCTGGACCGGGTCGAGTTGGGCGTGCCGCGCGAGTACCTTGAGCGCGACGGGTCGGTCGAGCGATTCCTGCACCGCCTCGAACACCACGCCCATTCCGCCGCGCCCGAGTTCGCGCACGATGCGGAAGTCGCCGAGCCGGTCGGGGAGCGATTTCTCCGTCAGGCTCGTGGGGTTGCGGAACCGCTTCAGCAATTCCATCTGAGCGACGGCCGGGAGCAACTCCTGGAGTTGTTCCGCGTGCTCGGGGTGCGCAGCGGCGTAAGCGCTGACGGACGGGTGTTCCCCGCGCCGCAGCAGGTCGGCGAACTCTTCGGCCAGTACGTCTACCGGGTCGCGATCGTCGGAGTTCATAATCGGCCGCTTTCTTCACCTGGGGCGCGACAGCATAGCATACCGCGTGGGCGGTGGCCCCGGAGGTGTTTAACGGATAGCAAATCAGGCGAGGGGAGGAGGCGCGGGCGCGCCTCTCGTTGGCATGAAATCTCTTACCCGCCGAAGCCCGGGATCGTTTCGAGGATCTGTTTCAGGCGGGCGAGTGCCCGGACGTAGCGCTTGCTCGCGGCGGCGGGTTGGACCCCGAGCAGTGCCGCGGTCTCGGTGTTGCTCAGTTCTTCAAAGTGGCGCAGTGCGAGTACCTCGCGGTCGAGCGCGTCCATGCTGTTGAGCGCTTCTTCCAGGTGGGTGAACGCTTCCGTCCGCGCCGCCGCGTGGCTGGGGCTGCTCCCGTTCCCGAGCAGGCACGCCGCGAGGCACGCCGAGTCCGTGGTCGGCCCGCCGCGGTTGATGGACACCTCTTGCCCCACGTCGCGCTTCTGGGCCAGGTGCTCGCGGTGGACGTCGGCGAGGCGCTGGCCGACGATCAGCCGCAGCCACCCGAAGAACGGCTGGTCCGGCTTCTCGAAGTAGTGGTCGACGCGCTTCAGGGCATCGATGTACGCCTCCTGGAGCACGTCCGACGGCGACACGCGGCCCGCAAGCCGGTGATCGAGCCGGAGCTGAACCATTCGGCGCAACTTGTTCCGGTGCCGCGCGAAAAGTTCTGCCAGGGCTTGCTGGTCGCCGGCCCGCACCTTGGTGAGCAGTTCCGCGATCTCCACTTCCGCTTCGACGGCCATCGTATTCCTCGCGTCAGCGCTGTTGTGAAGATAAACGGCTCCGGCCCATTCCTCGCGACCGTGAACGCGGGCGCAAGTAATGATAACGGTCTGAGTAAGAGGTCGTGACCGGGGCCGTTCGCCGTTTTTCATTATGACAGAGAACGCGACACTTTGGGCGCTGCGATTCGCCCGTGTTGTCCTCTCCTATCGCTGCGGAGAAACGGGATGTTCTGGGTTTCAAAAGTGTTGGCTCCGGCCGCTCTGGTACTGGGACTCGTGGGGGCCGCTGTTGTGACGGCTGCTCCGGACGGCAACCAACCGCCGTTCGGCGGGAAGGGGCAGTTCGGTAAGGGCGGCAAAAAGGCCGACGAGAAGGTCGAGCAAAAGAAAGCCGACGAGAAGAAGAAGGTTGAAGACAAGAAGGGGCCGCCCCCGGCGCCGAAGAGCGACGCGGTGGTGGATGCGTGGCTGAAAGTGTTGCTCGAAAAGATCACTGACCCGCACGACACGGTGCGCGACAGCGCCCGTGGGGCAATCGTCGCGGTCGGCCCGGCGGCACTCCCAGCGCTCCAGAAACTGGCCGACGGCGACGATCCCGCCAAGGCGGTCGCGGCCCGCAAGTTGATCCACGCGATCCACGGGCACCACCCGGCTCACGCCGACCATCCCGGTCACCCCGGCTTCGGAGGCGGCATGCGTGGCCCGGGCTTCTCCGGTGGACCCGGGGCCGGACCGATGGGACAGCGCGGGCTGGGTGGCTCGGGCGGACAACGCGGAATGGGGCCGGGCGGTCCGGGTGGGCGCGGTGGGTTCCCCGGCGGGCCGGGCAGTGGGGCCGGGTGGTCGAGGTCCGGGCGGCTTCGGTGGGCCAGGTGGCTTCCCGGGTATGGGGCCGGGCGGTCGCGGCGGGTTCCCCGGTGAACGCGGCCCGGGGCGCCCCGGGCGCGAAGAGGAGAACGAACTCGAAGTCGCGCCGATGCCGCGTGACCTGGCGAACCGCTAATCCAGTGAAAATTTTAATGACGCGGCCCCGGTTTACTGCCGGGGCCGCGTCGTTTCTATTTCAGTTCCTCGAACGTCTTGTTCAGGATGGGGTACTTCTTCCAGTCCTTGTAGTCGAAGTGCCACCACTCCTCTTCGTACACCGTGAACCCTTCTGCGTGCATCGCGGAGCGGAGTAGCTCGCGGTGCCAGCGCTGCCGGGACGTGCCGCCCATGTAATCCGGGAACGCGCGGTCCGAGAACTCGTCGTAGCCGCTCACCATCTCGACGACCTTACCGGTCTTCAGGTCGTACAGCGTGAGGTCCACCGCGCAACCCCGATTGTGCCGCGAGCCCTTCGACGGGTCCGCCACGAAGCCGTGGAACTTCTCCGGCGCCGCGTCCCAAAACATCTTGGTGACGTACCAGGGGCGGTACGCATCGAACACGAGTAGCCCGTATCCCTGTTCCTTCAGTTTCGCGTGAACGCGGGCCAGCGCGTCGGCCGCGGGCTTCTGCATGTACGCTTTCGCGGAAGAGTAGAACGGCGTGCTGAGGAAGTTGTTGTCGGTCGCGTAGCGGATGTCGAACTTCACCCCGTCGATGGTCGCGAGGTCGATCAGCTCCGGCTTCAGGAACTCCCCCCGTTCGGCAGGCGGTTTGGCGGCGAGTGCCTCTTTGCGCAAGTCCGCGAGCGGGCGCACGGACTTGATCTTGAACGTTTCGCCGTTCTCGCCGTCGAGCTTTCGGCGCTCCATGACGACGCTCGCGGACGTCACTTTGGTGGCGCGCCCGGTCGCGTCGTGCGTGAAGACGAGCTTCTCGCCGTGGTACATCCCGCGGTCCGCGGGGAACGCGAACACGTTCTGCGATTCTTCGGTGAGCGGATCGATTTCGGTCAACTCGATGAGCGCGTGGAGCTTCCCGTCGCGCTCGTAAATGTACAGCGGGAGGTGGTCCCAGCCGTACTCACCGATCAACCCCTTGTACTTGCTCGGCGGTTCCGCGGGGGGAGCGAGTGCCGGTTTCTCCTTCTCGAACGTGAGCTTCCCGTTCGTGATTTTGCCGTCGGCAAGGCCGAGCTTGTTGCCCCACACCTGAGTATCGTCCGCAATCAGCCCGTTACCGAATTTCCGGAGCTGCATCCGCGCACCGCCACGATCCGGCTCGAAGAACGCGCGCCCGCCGGACTCGAACACGTCCGCCCAGCGCTCACCCGCGCGGTAGCGACCGGCCAGCGCGACGGCTTCGCTCGTTGTGAGCGACTCGCTCATTTCGATTTTCGGCAGCGGCTTGCCCGATTTCGCCGCGAGCATCTGGCGCAGTGCGTCGTCCGCGATGCGCCCCGTCACCGCGTTTGATACGTCACGCGACGCGACCACCACCGCGCCGATCTTCTCTCCTGGGAGTGCGACAAAGGTCGTTGCAAAGCCGTAGATCGCCCCGCCGTGCCCGACGCGCGGCTTGCCTTCAAATTCTCCCAACGAGAAACCGAGACCGAAGCCGCTCTTGGTTCCCTTCTCCGAGAACTGCGGTCGGAACATCTCCGCGAGCGTTTCCGGTTTGAGGAACACTTTGTCGCCGAGTTTCCCGCCGGTGAAGAGGCACGACTGGAACTTCGCGAGATCGAGCACGGTCGAGTACATGCAGCCCGCGGGCGCTTCGCCGAGTTCAAACGTCGGCGCGGGGAACTCGCGCCCCTGGTACGTCCACATCACCGCGTCCGCGAGGCGCTTCTTCACTTCGGGTGTCGGCAGGAACGAACTCGCGCTCATGCCGAGCGGTTCGAGTACGCGGCGCTGGACGTACTTCTCGAACTGCTCGTTTTGCGACTTCTGGAGCGTGTACCCGACCACGCCGATGGCGGCGTTGGAATACTTGATGCGCGATTCGGGCGGGTAGATCAGGCCGATCCCGTTCAGGCTGGCGACGGTCTTTTCGACGCCCGGTTCGGTCGGGTCGAAGTAGTTGCCGACCGGTGGTTCGCGGATCAGACCCGAGCGGTGCGACATCAGCATCCGCAGCGTGATCTGCTTTTCACCGTCCTTGTACGTGGGCTTGAAGTCGGGAATGTATTTCGCCACCGGCGCGTCGAGATCGAGTTTCCCCTCCTCGACTAGTTGCATCACCGCGACGTCGGTGAACAGCTTCGACACCGACCCGACGCGGTACACAGTTTCGGCCGTCGCGGGGATCTTCTTCTCGCGGTCCTGGAACCCGTAACCCGCGGCCCAAACGACCTTCTGGTCGTCCACGAGCGCGATCGAGAGCGCGGGCAGTTTCTTGTCGCCCACCTCGTGCTTGATGAGCTTTTCCATTTCCGCGACCGCGGCCCGGTACGGCTCGGCGGCCGGAACGGACGGCTGCGCGAATACGGGCGGACCGAGCGCACAGAGCGCGAAAACGGCTACGAAGCAGCGCATGACCCCTCCTCGAAGTGGTGTGCGGTGTCTGTGTACGGGATTCGTGACAAGCCGGAGAGGAAACAACGAGACAAAGACGGCGGAACAAGTCTCGCGTTCAAGTGGTCGGCACCAGTATAATGCCAACCTCACCGAATTCGCCTCCCCACCGACCATTCATCATGCGATCTTTCATCACCCTCGCATGCGCCCTTTTGCTCGCGCCCGTTTTCCGACCCACCGAAGGATTGGGCGAGCAACCACCAGCGCCGATCGATCCCCCGGTCGATTTCGCACGCGACGTGCGCCCCATTCTGTCGAGCCAGTGCTTCGCGTGCCACGGGCCGGACGAAAAGGTTCGCAAGGCGAAGTTGCGCCTGGACGTGCGCGAGGACGCGATTAAATCGGGCGCTCTCGTTCCGGGGAAGCCGGACGCGAGCGAAGTATTCACCCGCATTTGCACGACCGACCTCGAACAGCGGATGCCGCCCGCGAAGTCCAAGAAACCGCCGCTCACCGAGGCACAAATCAAAACGCTGCGGAAGTGGATCGCGGACGGGGCAAAGTATTCCGAGCACTGGTCGTTCGTGCCGGTGAACCGACCGGACGTTCCGAAAACCAAAGCCCAATCCGCGAACCCGATCGATGCGTTCATCCGCACGCGACTGGAAAAAGAGGGCGTTGCTCCCGCGAAGGAAGCGGACCGCGTCACGCTGATCCGCCGGCTGTCGTTCGACCTCACCGGGTTGCCGCCGAAGCCGGAAGACGTGCGGGCCTTTGTAAACGACAAAGACCCGAAGGCTTACGAGAACCTCGTCGAGAAGTTGTTCGCGTCGCCGCATTACGGCGAGCGCATGGCGGTGTGGTGGTTGGATCTCGTGCGGTTCGCGGACTCCGCGGGCTACCACAGCGACAACCCCATCAACGTGTCGCCGTACCGCGACTACGTCATTCGGAGCTTCAACACGAACAAGCGGTTCGACCAGTTCACGATCGAACAACTTGCGGGGGATCTGTTGCCCAACGCGACAATGGAGCAGAAGGTCGCGAGCGCCTACAACCGCTTGTTGCAAACAACCGAAGAGGGCGGGGCGCAGGCGAAAGAGTATGAGGCGAAGTATGCGGCCGACCGCGTGCGGAATTACGGACAGGTATGGCTCGGTGGCACGCTCATGTGTGCCGAGTGCCACAACCACAAGTTTGACCCGTACACCCAGGCGGACTTCTACTCGATGGCTGCGTTCTTCGCCGACATTCAGGAACCCGCGATCGGGAACCGCGGCCCCGGTGTGCCCGTACCGTCTTCGCCCGAACAGGAAGCCGAACTCAAGCGCCTCACCGGTGCCGTCCCCGCGGCCCAGGCGAAACTCGATGCCGCCGCGAAGAAATTTGCTGGGGGGGCGAAGGCATTCGAGGACGTGGAGAAGTGGTCCAACCCGAAGCCCGACAAAAAGGGCGCGGCGGTTACCGTTCCCAACGACGTAAAGGCAATTCTCGCGAAGGCCGCCGACAAACGAACTGCCGCGGAGAACGGGCGCCTCGTGACCTTCGCACGCGACAACGCGCCCGATCTTAAATCTGAGCGCGACGCCATCGCTGCCGCGACAAAAGCACGGGCGGATTTCGAGAACGCGATCCCGCACGTGCTCATTTCCATCAGCGGACCGGCGCGCACGGTGCGCGTCTTGCCGCGCGGTAACTGGCTCGATGAAACCGGCCCGGTCATGAAGCCGAGCACTCCCGGATTCTTGCCGCCGCTCGCGCCACTCGCAGGCGGCACGGGACGCTACACTCGGCTCGATCTCGCGAAGTGGACCGTTTCGGCCGAGAACCCACTTGTCGCACGCGCCACGGTCAACCGGCTCTGGCGCCTCTTCTTCGGCTACGGCATCGCCCGCTCGCTCGAAGAAACGGGCATTCAGGGCGAACAGCCGACGCACCCGGAGCTGCTCGACTGGCTCGCGAGCGAGTTCTCAAACCCCTCCCCAACCCCTCCCCCAAAGGGAGAGGGGCTAAAAAGCATCGAGGGTTCTGCTCCCCCTTCCTTCTCAGGGAAGGGGGCCGGGGGTTAGGTTCTTCGCCGTGGGACGTGAAGCACCTCGTTCGGCTGATGGTCACGTCGGCGACGTACCGGCAGTCGTCGGTGGAAACGCCCGCGGTTCGCGAGCGCGACCCGATGAACAAGCTGTTCGCGCGCCAAACGCGCCAGCGCCTCGACGCTGAGTTCATTCGCGATACCGCCCTGTCCGTGAGCGGGCTGCTGAACTCACAAATCGGCGGTCCGAGCGTGAAGCCCTACCAGCCGGCCGGGTACTGGGCCGCGCTCAACTTCCCTGTGCGCGAGTGGCAGAAGGATGCGGGGGGCCAGGTGTACCGGCGCGGGATGTACACGCACTGGCAGCGCACGTTCCCGCACCCGGCGATGGTCGCGTTCGATGCACCGAGCCGCGAGGAATGTACCTGTGATCGACCGAAGTCGAACATTCCGCAACAGGCGCTCGTGCTGCTCAACGACCCGGAGTTCGTGGAGGCGGCTAAAGCGTTCGCAGCCAAAGCGCTGAAGGACGGTGGCGCGACTGACGACGCGAAAGTGGCGTGGGCGTTCGAGCGCGCCACCGGTCGTGCCGCCAAGCCCGAGGAGACTCAGGTGTTGTTGAGCGTGCTGAACAAGCACCGCAAGCAGTTCGCGGACAAGCCGGATGATGCGAAGAAGCTCCTCGCGATCGGCGACATGCCGCCGCCCAAGGATACGAAGCCCGAGGAACTTTCCGCGTGGGTGAGCGTGTGTCGGGTGATCCTGAACCTGCACGAGACGATCACGAGACAGTAAGTTGGTGAATCCGCCCGCAAGGGCAGTGAGGTACGGGTTGCATGTAGGTCGTAGGTGAACCCCGCCCGCAAGGGCGGTGGGTGGCGACACGAGGGCGGTGGGTGACGTTGCAAGGGCGCGAGGTCAATTGCTCCACTTGGGTAGCGCATGGACCGTTACTGGTTTTTTACGTGGCGCACTTATGGAACTTGGTTGCCCGGTGTGCCAGGATTTGTGGGGACATACCGAACCGTTCACGGCCGGCGCGTAGTCGATAACCAGTACAACCAGCTAACTACCGAACCGATTCCTGCCCTTGCTCGTTACGCCAAAGGCGTACAGACGCACGTGCCCGTTTACTTGGCGCCAGAGCAGGCGCCGGTTGTACTTCTCGAACTGCTACGGACGTGTACCTTTCGCGGCTGGCGCCCTGATGCAATTGCCGTGATGCCAGATCACGTTCACGTTCTAGTTGCTGTTGTGGGTGACCCCGATCCGGCGAACGTGCTGGGCGAATTCAAGAGCTACGTGAGCCGCGCACTGAATCGGATCAACCCGCGCCCAAAGGGTTGGTGGTGGGTTGATGGCGGGTCCAAGCGGCGTGTGCGTAATGAAATGGGGCGCGCCACAGTGATCTGCTACATTCGGGATCAAGCCAGTGCGTACCTTGTTTGGGTATCCGGAGAGGCGCGAAGCCTGCTGCTGAACCCGCAATTAGTCGCCCTTGCGCCGTCACCCGCCGCCCTTGCGGGCGGGGTTCACCCGGACTTCGACTTGCTTCACACCGCACCGCTATCAGGAGCACCCTCATGAACCTCCAAGCCATCAGGTTCCTCCAGCGCCGCGCGTTTCTCGGTGACGCCTGTCGCGGGGTGGGCACTGCGGCGTTGGCGTCGTTGCTCGCTGGACGGAACGCGCGTGGGGCGGAACCGCAAGTGCCGCGCGGGGTGATCGCGAAGCCGCACGTGGCGCCGAAGGCCAAGCGCGTCATCTTCATGGTGATGGCCGGCGGCGCGAGCCATTTGGAACTGTTCGATCACAAGCCCGAACTCGCGAAGCGGAACGGCCAACTGATGCCCGAGAGCGTCACGAAGGGCCAGCCGATCGCGCAACTTCAAGGCGCGAAGTTGACCTGCTTCGGCCCCCAGTGGGGGTTCAAGAAGCACGGTAAAAGTGGCCAGGAGATGAACGAACTGTTCAAGTTCCTGCCCGACGTCGCGGACGATTTGTGCATCGTCCGGTCGTGCAAAACGGAGGCGATCAACCACGACCCGGCCCACACGTTCATGAACACCGGGTCGAGCGTGTCGGGGCGGCCGAGTATGGGGAGCTGGCTCACCTACGGCATCGGGAGCGAGTCCGCGGACCTGCCTGGGTTCGTAGTGCTCACCTCGAACGGGCGGGGCGGGCAGAACCAGCCGATCGCGTCGCGCCAGTGGTCGGCCGGGTTCCTGCCGGGCAAGTTCCAGGGCGTGCAGCTTCGGGGGAAGGGCGACCCGGTGCTGTACCTCACGAACCCGCCCGGCGTGGACGCGGGCCAGCAAAAGGACGTCATCGACGCCGTCGCGAAGCTCAACCAGATGCAGAACGCCGCGGTTGACGACCCGGAAATTGCCACGCGCATCGGGCAGTACGAACTCGCGTTCAAAATGCAGGCGAGCGTGCCCGACCTGATGGACATGCGGGACGAGCCGGCGAAGGTGATGGAGTCTTACGGCACAAAGGGGAGCGACGGCTCGTTTGCGGCCAACTGCCTGCTCGCCCGGCGCATGGCCCAGAAGGGCGTGCGGTTCATCCAACTCTACCACCGTGACTGGGACCACCACGGCGGCATCAAGGACGGCATCAAACTGAAGATCGAGGAGATCGACCAGCCGCTCGCCGCGCTGGTCCGCGACCTGAAGCGGCTCGGGATGTTCGAGGACACGCTGATCGTGCTCACCGGGGAGTTCGGGCGCACGCCGATGTCCCAGGGCGGCAACGGGCGCGACCACCATATGAAGGGGTTCAGCGTGTTGCTCGCGGGCGGTGGGATCAAGGGGGGCGTCTCGTATGGGGCCACCGACGAGTTCGGGTACAATGCCGAGGAGAACGTGTTCCCGGTCCACGACCTGCACGCGACCATGCTCCACCTGCTCGGCATCGATCACGAGCGCCTGACCTACAAGTTCCAGGGCCGCGACTACCGCCTCACCGACGTCCACGGCCGCGTGGTGAAGGACATTTTGGCGTAACGCGCCCTTGTTGGTCGTTACACCATCGTTGCGCCTCTTTTCGCGGAAGCCCGGTATAGTCCAAACACTCGCGGTCGTGTGCCGCGAGCACTTGGAACGGGAGAGACGCGATGAAGTACCTCGTCCTGGCGCTCGTTTTCGTGGGCGGTTACTGGGCCGCGAACGTCGGCGCTCCGACCGCGAACTCGGCCGACTCGCAGCCCCCGGCCGCTCAAAAAGCCACGGCCCAAGCACCGGACCCGCTCGCGAATCCCAACATCGATTTCAACGGTTACCTGAAGATCGCTCAGGAAGCCGCACAACACCGCGAGAAGCGCCGGCTCACGGAAGCCGAGTTCCTCAAGATGAGCCAGGAGAAGGGCGTGATCCTGCTCGATGCCCGCAGCAAGGAGAAGTACGACATCCTGCACATTAAGGGCGCGATCAACCTGAGCTTCCCGGACATCGACATCGAGAGCCTCAAGAAGACCCTGCCGGACAAGGACGCCAAGATCCTGATCTACTGCAACAACAACTTCGTCAACGGTGGCCCGCCCACGACCGTCCGCGTCACGCGGGATAATCCCACGGGTAAGGCCGTCGGCGCCAAAGCGGTCCTGGCGTTTCCGTCGAAAGCCCCGACCGCGTCGCTGAACATCTCGACCTACATCGCGCTATACGGGTACGGTTACAAGAACGTGTACGAACTCGCCCCGCAACTCGATCCCAAGGGCTCGGTGTTCGCCTTCGAGTCCAACCCGAAGTAAAGACGGGTCTATCCTGTGCTAGACAAACGGGGGCTGAAAGCCCCCGTTTCGTGTTTTTCTCGCTCGATCTAACTTGTAGCTACTCACGGAGTTTACGTGAATCAACACCTTTGCAACTGCGGCTCGCGTGCCTTACCATGAGGCAACTATGAGTGTTGCGTAAGCCCCGCGTGCCGGTGCGGTATTCAACTGGCGCCCGCCGCAGTCCCGCTCCCACTGCCGCTTATCCATGATAAATCGACGATACGCTGCCGCTGTCGCTTTTGTCGTTACCGCCTCTGCGCTGGCCGGGTGCGCCCGGAAGCCACCGGAGCCAGTAAAAACTCCGCCACCTGTTGTGATCGTGAGTTCGCCACTGTCACAAAAGGTGAACGACTACGAGGACTTCGCCGGGCGCACGGAGCCGTACCGGGTCGTTGAACTCAAGTCGCGCGTGACCGGGCACCTCAAGAAGATCCACTTCAAGGACGGCCAGGATATTGAGGAGGGGCAACCGCTGTTCGAGATCGACAGCCGCATCTATCGCGCTCAACTCGATCAGGCGACGGCGGCTCTGTCTAAAGCCGAAGTTCACCTGAAGACCGCGACCGACAACTACGACCGCGTAAAGGGGTTGTACGACAAGGGGAGTGCGGCCAAAGAGGACTACGACATCAAGGCGGGCGACAGGGCCGAGGCCGAGGGCGACGTGAACGTGGCCCGCGCCGCGGTACAACTCGCCGCCACCAACCTCCGGTACTGCACCATCCGCGCCCCGTTCGACGGCCGGCTGGACAAGCGGTTCGTGGACGAAGAGAACCTCATCAAGGCCGACGACACGGCCCTCAGCACCATTGTCCGACTCGACTACGTGTACGCGACGTTCGACGTGGACGAGCGGACCGTGTCGCGGGTACGGAAGCTGATCGAGCAGGGGGCGGTCAAGTCGTCCCGCGAGCACCCGCGCATGGTGCAGATCGCGCTGGCCGATGACGACACGCACACGCTCTCCGGGCAGGTCGTGTTCACGTCCAACCAGATCGACGCGGGCACCGGGACGCTCCGGGTACGGGCCGAGATCCTGAACCCGCGCATTCCTCGGGCGCCTTGGTACATGCTCTCGCCGGGGCAGTTCGTCCGCGTGCGCATGCCCATCGGCGAGCCGCACGACGCGATCCTTGTTCCGGAAAAGGCTCTCGGGTCCGACCAGGGGCAGAAGTTCTTGTACATCGTCAACGAAAAGAACGAGGTCGTTCGGCGCAATGTTCGCGTCGGCCAACAGTACGGTCAACTGCGGGTGATCGAGGACGGCGCGGTCAAGACGAGCGATAAGGTCATTGTGGACGGGATGCTCCGCGTGCGCCCGGGAGCGGAAGTGAATCCGAAACCCGCCCAGCCGACGAAAACTGCTACTACCGACTCCCCGGGCTCGCTCCCGCTCGCACCCGCGCCCCGCGTGAAGAGTCCCGCGGGTTCTCTCTAGCCACAAATCGGGTTGCTGGTTCCAACAGCAACCCGAATCGCCCAACCGCGTTCAAACAGCACTCTTTCGAGCCGCACAGCGGCGATCGTTGATGGCCGGGGTGTTCCCCCGGCGGGCGCCTCCCCGACCTCGCGTTGCTGCCTCCATGATTGCACGGTTCTTCATCGACCGGCCCATCTTCGCCACCGTCCTTTCGGTGGTGATTACTCTCGCCGGCGCAATGGCGGTTGGGACGCTGCCTGTTTCGCAGTACCCGAAGGTCACTCCGCCGACGATCCAGATCGACTGCAACTACCCCGGCGCCAGCGCACAGGTCGTGTCCGAAACGATCGCGTCGCCGATCGAACAGCAGGTGAACGGCGTCGAGGACATGCTGTACATGACCTCGCAGTGTACGAGCGACGGGACGTACACGCTGACGGTCACGTTCAAGAGCGGCACCGACCTGAACATGGCCCAGGTGCGGGTGCAGAACCGCGTCAACCTCGCGTTCCCGCAACTGCCGGAAGTGGTCCGCTCCACGGGCATCACCACGCGGAAGCGCTCGCCCGAACTGCTCATGACGGTCGGGATCACGTCCCCGCCGGAACCGGGGGTGCCCGACGGCCGGTACGACCAGCTCTACCTGAGCAACTACGCGGTCCTGAAGCTCAAAGAAGAGTTGCAGCGGTTGCCGGGCATCAGCGACGTGACCATCTTCGGCCAGCGTGACTACGCGATGCGCCTGTGGGTGGACCCGGACAAACTCGCTGCCCGGAACCTCACCGCGGCCGACGTGGTCCAGGCGCTGCGGCAACAGAACTTGCCCATCGCGGCCGGGCAGGTCGGCCAACCGCCCAACGGGTCCGGGCAGCCGTACCAGCTCACGCTCGCGGCACTCGGCCGGCTCGAAGACATCGAGCAGTTCGAGCAGATCGTCGTGAAGGGCGGCCCGCAGGGGCAGTTGGTGAAGGTGAAGGACATCGCCCGCGTGGAACTCGGCGCGAAGTCCCACGACGTCGCCAACCGGTTCGACGACAAGCCCACTGTTGGCCTCGCCATCTTCATCCTGCCCGAAGCCAACGCCATCGAAACGGCGGAGGCGGTGAAGGGGCACATGGCGAAGATGGGCAAGGACTTCCCGCCGGGCATCACTTACGAAATCGGGTACGACACCAGCCCGTTCATCCGCGAGTCCATCTTCGAGGTGTTCAAGTCGCTTCGTGACGCGATCGTGCTGGTCGCGATCGTGGTACTCGTATTCCTTCAGACGTGGCGCGCGGCGATCATCCCGCTTGCTGCGGTGCCCGTTGCTATCATCGGTACGTTCGGCGCAATGGCGCTGGCCGGGTTCACGATCAACAACCTGACGCTGTTCGGTTTGGTGCTCGCGGTAGGGATCGTGGTGGACGACGCCATCGTCGTCGTCGAGGCCGTTCAGCACCAGTTGGAGAAGGGGCTTACCCCTCACGAAGCGACTATTCGCGCGATGGAGGACGTGTCCGGTCCGATCATCGCTGTTGGGATTGTGTTGGGTGCGGTGTTTCTCCCGTGTGCGTTCCTCTCGGGGATCGTGGGGGCGTTCTTCCGCCAGTTCGCGCTCACGATCGCGGTCAGCACACTGATCTCGACCTTCAACTCGCTCACACTCAGCCCGGCACTCTGTGCCCTGCTGCTCAAGGGGCCGCCCGACCCGACCCGGAAGCCGTCGTTCGTCGCCGTGCTGATGGGGTACGCCTTCGCTCCGCTGACGTACTTGGGCCGGCTGTTCAACCGCGTGTTCGAGACGACCAACCGCGGGTACGTGAAGCTCGTCAGCCTCGGGCTGCGCGTGCCGCTTTTGGTGCTGGCCGGCTACGCAGCGATCGTCGCGTCGGGCATGGCCGCGTTCCGCACGCAGCCCACCGGGTTCATCCCGCAGCAGGACAAGGGCTACATGATTTGCAGCGTGCAGCTCCCGGACGCCTCGAGCGCCGAGCGCACGCGCGAGGTGATGTCGAAGATCAGCCGCATCGCGCTGGAGACGGAACTGGACGACGGCACCGGTAACAAGGTGCGCCCGGTGCGCCACGTGAACGCGGTCGCCGGGAACTCGTTCGTCATCAGCGCCTACGGCTCGAACTTCGGTTCGATGTTCGTCATCCTCGACGACTTCGAGAACCGGCGCTCGAAGACGCTCACGGCCGACGCGATCGCGACCGAGTTGCGGAAGCGGTTCAACATGCTGTGCCCCGAGGGGCAGGTGCAGGTGTTCGGCGCGCCGGCGGTGTCCGGCCTCGGGCGCGCGGGCGGGTTCCGCATCATGATCGAGGACCGCGGTGATGTCGGCCCGGCCACGCTCCAGCAGCAAACGGAAGCGTTCATCGAGAAGGCGAACCAGCAAAAGCAGGTGGTCGGGCTGTTTACGGTGTTCAAGACGAACTCGCCGCAGCTCGTCCTGGCCATCAACATCGATGCCTGTTTAGAGCGCCAGGTGGACGTGGGCGACGTGTACGCGACCCTTCAGGGGACGATGGGCAGCCGCTACGCGAACGACTTCAACCGGTTCGGGCGCACGTGGCAGGTGAACGTACAAGCCGACGCCCGGTTCCGGGACCAGTTGGAGGACGTGAAGCGCCTGAAGGTGCGGAACAAGAAGGGCGACATGGTGCCCCTGGGCGCGCTGCTGACCGTGAACGAGCGGAGCGGCCCGCTGGTCATCACGCGGTACAACATGTACCCGGCCGCGGCGGTCAACGGCAACGTGTCGGCCGGGAGCAGCACCGGCGACGCGATCGGGATGCTCGAAAAACTCGCCGAGCAACAACTGCCCGACAAGATGGCTTACGAGTGGACGGAACTCACGTTCCTCGAGAAGCAGTCGCGCAACACGGGCGGGCTGGTGTTCGGGCTGTCGGTCGCGTTCGTGTTCCTGATCCTCGCCGCGCTCTACGAGAGCTGGGCGTTCCCGCTGGCGGTGATCCTCGTGGTGCCGGTGTGCGTGGCGTGCTCGCTCGGGGCGGTGTGGCTCAGCGACCCCGGTTCCGCGACGCAGCAAGTTCTGCAGTGGAACGCGGGCGACGGACCCGCGTTTCTGAAGCTGGGACCGTGGGCGCTCGAAACCGCGGCGTGGATCGATCGCGTACTCATCGGCAAAGCCAACAAGTGGGCGCTCGCGGCCGGTATCGGCAAGCAGGACGTGAACATCTTCACGCAGGTGGGGTTCGTGGTGCTGGTGGGCTTGGCGTGTAAGAACGCGATCCTCATCGTCGAGTTCGCGAAGATCGCCCGCGACCGGGGCGCGGAGCTGAACACCGCTATTCTGGAGGCGTGCGCGCTCCGGTTCCGGCCGATCATGATGACCTCGGTCGCGTTCATGCTGGGCGTGGTGCCGCTCGCGATCGCGACCGGGGCCGGGGCCGAGATGCGCCAGGCGCTGGGCGTGGCCGTGCTGGGCGGGATGCTCGGGGTGACCGCGTTCGGCGTGTTCCTCACGCCCGTGTTCTTCGCCCTCATGGACCGCCTCGTGCGCCACGCGCGGAGCCTCACCGGGCACCCCGGGGTGATGTCACGGGCCGAGCGGGCTTTTATCCCCGTGGCAGCCACGGGTTTGTGCCGGATGATCGAGTACGGGTACGAAGAATTGCTCTACCAAGTTCTGCTCGGGTTCGCCGGGCTGCTCACGGCCGTGTTCCTCGGGATGCTGGTGCTGGCCGCCGGCGACACCGCGCGCACGCTCGGGGGCGTCGTGCGGGGGACCGGGCGCATCGTGCTCGCGGTCCCGACCCGGGCCGTCCGGAAGTTGAGTAGTGTCGTGCGCAAGATCCGGATTCGTGGCGGAACGAAGTGACCGGGGTTACCAACGCGGTTCGCGGCGCCCGTTGAGCGCGCCCGGGTACCAACTTCTCTCTATCCCACACGCGGCATGTTCACACGCTTCTTCATCGACCGACCGATCTTCGCCGCGGTGCTGGCGATCATGACCGTGCTCGCGGGCCTGGTCGGGCTGGACTCGCGCCCGGTCGCCCAGTACCCGGACATCACCCCGCCGACGGTCGAGGTGTACGGCATCTACCCCGGGGCGAACGCCCGGGTGGTCGCCGACACCGTGGCCGCGCCGATCGAACAACAAGTAAACGGCGTGGAAGACATGATGTACATGTCGTCCACGTGCGGGAACGACGGCTCGTACACGCTGACGGTCACGTTCAAGCCCGGTATCGATTTGAACATCGCGCAGGTGCTCGTGCAGAACCGCGTGAACCTGGCTGAACCGGTGCTGCCCGATCTGGTGAAGCGCCGCGGGGTCACGGTCAAGAAGAAGTCGCCCAGCCAGTTGATGATTATCAACCTGTACAACACGAAGGACGTACCGGACGACGAGAAGGCGCGCCAGCGCCTGCTGCTCGAACTGAGTAACTACGCGACCATCCAACTGCGCGACGAACTGGCCCGGCTCCAGGGCGTGGGCGACATCACGTACCTGGGCCAGCGCGACTACTCGATGCGGATCTGGCTCGACCCCGAGAAGATGGCGGTGAAGGGGCTGTCCTCCGCCGAGGTGCTCCACGCGGTCGAGCAGCAGAACGCGCAGGTCGCAGCCGGGCAAGTGGGCCAGCCCCCGGCCCCGCGCGGGCAGGCGTTCCAGTACACGATCAACACGCTGGGCCGGCTCACCGACGAGAAACAGTTCGGTGAGATCATCCTCAAGGCCGACCCGGACAGCCGACCGGTGCGGCTCAAGGACGTGGGCACGATCGAATTGGGCGCGCTCAGCTACGACCAGTCCTGCACGTTCGACGGCAAGCCGTCCGTGGCGCTCGCGGTGTACCAACTCCCCGGCACCAACGCGATCGATACCGCGCGGCGCGTGCGCGAGAAAATGGCCGAACTCCGGCCCCGGTTCCCCGCGAACGTCGAGTACCAGATCGCTTACGATACGACGCCGTTCATCGACGAGTCGATCAAAGAAGTGTTCCACACGCTCCGCGACGCGGTGATCCTCGTAGCGATCGTGATGCTGGTGTTCCTCCAGTCGTGGCGCGCGGCAATCATCCCGCTCGCCGCGGTGCCCGTCGCCATCGTCGGCACGTTCGCGGCGATGGCCGCTCTCGACTACTCGGTGAACAACCTGACGCTGTTCGGGTTGGTACTCGCGGTGGGGATCGTGGTGGACGATGCCATCGTCGTCGTCGAGGCCGTCCAGCACCACATCGAGCACGGACTCCCGCCGCGCGACGCGACCATAAAAGCTCTCGACGAAGTGGCCGGTCCCGTCATCGCGGTGGGGCTGGTGCTGTCGGCGGTGTTCGTGCCGTGCGTGTTCATCTCGGGGATCGTGGGGGAGTTCTACCGCCAGTTCGCGGTGACGATCGCGGTCAGTACGCTGATCTCGGCGTTCAACTCGCTCACCCTCAGCCCGGCGCTCTGCGCGCTGCTGCTTAAATCCAACTCCGATGCCCGGGCGCGGGACCCACTGCCCTCAATGGTCTTCCCGATCGCGGGGGCGGGGCTCGCGTACTACTACTTGACGACCAACCCGCCGTCGTGGGCCGTGGGGACCGTGGACGCGCCGATCGGGCCATTCTCGTTCTCCCTGCCGATGTCCGTCGCAGTGGCTGCGGGGGCCGGGGTGGTGGGCTGTGGCGTTGGGTGGGCACTGCGGACGGCGCTAAACCACACGCTGGGGTACCTGTTCACCGGTTTTAACCGCGGGTTCGACGCGGTGACCGTGGGCTACACGCGGGTCGTTGCGGTCACACTGCGCGGGTCGCTGCTCGTCCTCATCGGGTACGGCGGGCTCCTGTACCTCACATACGACACCCTCAACACCACGCCGACCGGCTTCATCCCGGCTCAGGACAAGGGGTACTTGCTCGTGAACGTGGTGCTCCCAGATGCCGCGTCGGTCGAGCGCACGGAACAGGAGATGCGGAAACTGGAAGCCGTCGCGCAGCGCACGCCCGGGGTAAAGCACACCGTGAGCGTGTCCGGGAACTCGGTGATGATCGGTACGACCGCGCCGAACTTCGCGACGCTCTACGTGATGCTCGACGACTTCCCGAACCGGCACGACCCGGCCCTCTCCGGCGACGCGATCGCGGCCAAGCTCCAGCGCGAGCTTTCGGACGAGGTTCCCGGCGCGCGACTCACCGTGTTCGGCGCGCCGCCCGTGGACGGGCTGGGCAACACCGGCGGCTTCAAGCTGATCGTGGAGGATCGTGGCGACACCGGTCCCGAGGCGATCGAGGAAGCGGCGCGGGGCATCGTCGAGAGCGCGGACGAGAAGGAGTTGCGGGACACGTTCACGGGCTTCCGCGCGGACACGCCCTGGTTGCGGCTCCACATCGACCGCGACGCGGCTCAGATGAAGGGCGTCGCGGTGGGCGACATCGTGGGGGCGCTTCAGGTGTACTTCGGCTCGCTGTACGTGAACGACTTCAACCTGTTCGGGCGCACGTGGCAGGTGAACGTGCAGGCCGACGAGAAGTTCCGCCGGCGCTCCTCGGACCTCAAACGTTTACGGGTCAAGAGCGCGGGTGTGGAACTCGAAAATCAGATGGCCGCGCAGCAGGCGCGGGCGGCCGGGAAGCCCGCTCCGGCGCCGAAGGAGGTTATGGTCCCGCTGTCCTCGTTCCTCTCCGTGCGCGACACGAGCGGACCGGTGATGGTGCAGCGGTACAACCTCTACCCCGCCGCGGCGATCACCTCGAACCCGGCGCCGGGCGTCAGTTCCGGGCAGGCGCTCGCCGCGATGGAGCGCACCGCGAACGAGAAACTGCCGTCCACCATGAAGGCCGAATGGACCGAACTCGCGCTGCTGCAACTAGAAACGAAGGACACCGCGCTGCGGGCGTTCGTGCTGAGCGTGGTGCTCGTGTTCCTGGTTCTGGCCGCGCAGTACGAGAGCTGGGCGCTGCCGCTGGCGGTGATCCTGGTGGTCCCGATGTGCATCCTGAGCGCCGCGGTCGGCGTGCTGTACGCGGGCCAGGACGTGAACATCTTCACGCAGGTGGGGTTCGTGGTCTTGGTGGGGCTTGCGTGTAAGAACGCGATCCTCATCATCGAGTTCGCGAAACAGCGGGCCGACGCGGGCGCGGCGCGCTGGCAAGCGGCCCTCGATGCGTGCAAGTTGCGTTTGCGGCCGATCATCATGACTTCGGTCGCGTTCATCATCGGCGTGGTTCCGCTGGTGCTGGCGAAGGGGGCCGGGGCCGAGATGCGCCACGCGCTCGGTACGGCGGTGTTCGCGGGGATGCTCGGGGTGACCGCGTTCGGGCTGTTCCTCACGCCCGTGTTCTTCGTGGTCATTCAGCGCCTGAAAGAATCGTGGGCCGGCGCCCGCGAGCCGGTGCCGGTAGACACGGAGCCGCCCTCGGCGCATTAATCGCGTGCATCCGGCACGCCCGTTGCCGTAAAATATCGCGCTTGGCCTCATCGCGGAGGAACACCCATGACGCGGATTCTGTTCGCACTCGCGGTCACGGTCGGGTTCGCCGACCTCGCCAGCGCCCAGCAAAACAATTTGCCGCTCTCACCGGGTGTTCGGCCGGTGATGCCGGCGGGGGTCGGTGCCGCGACGTCGCGCCCGGACCAACCGGGAATCATCTATTTCCCCGCCATTGCTCCGTGGGGCTGGGCCACCGGTTGGGCCTACCAGACGTCCTACAGTCCGTGGACCGGCTTCGGGTACACGTTCGGTGGGTACCTTCCCAACGGGTCCACAACCATCGCGCCCGTTCAGGAAACTCCCGCCCCGCGCCCGCAAAAGCCTCAGCCGCGAATCGTGCTGGCGAACGAGTTCCCGGCGACGCTCGCGCTCCAGTTCCCGGCGGCGGCCGAAGTTTGGTTCAACGGGGAAAAAGTGAAGGGCGAGGCACAAGACGCTCGGGTGCTCACGTCCCCCGTCTTGAGGCCGGGCACGCAGTACACTTTCGAGGTGAAAGCCCGCTGGAAGAATCAGGGTAAACTCTTTGAGAGTGCCCGAACCGTGACACTCGGTCCGGGGGACCACAGCCGGCTGCTCGTCGTATCCGGGACTGAAGTACGGGAATAGAAGCCCGCCGGAGAGACACCATGATCCGCACCCTTGCGACACTACTGGCGCTGGCCGGTGGTGCCGGATTCGCAAACGCGCAACCGCGTCACAATGCTCCTCTGCCCCTTTCACCGGGTGTCCACCCGGGTAGTCCCATTGGTCCCGGAACTCAATTCATTCCCCAACCGACGCACCGATTCGCCCCTGCGGGCGGAAGGAACATGCACGGGGGGCACAATTGGGCCGGCCCAGGGCACTACTTCACTCCCTACGGTCGCAGTAACCTCTTTGGTTACGGAGGGTACGGATACGGTTACGGAGTGTATGATTACGGGTACGGACCGGTGTACGACTACGCGCCGCCGGTCATCGTAGAGGTGCCCGTACTTCCGCCGAGCCCTCCCCAACGGCGGATCGTGCTAGCGAATGAGTTCCCGGCGACGCTCGCACTTCAGTTCCCGGCCGCGGCTGAAGTCTGGCTGAACGGGGAGCAGGTAAAAGGCGAGGCGAGCGAGGAGCGAGTGCTCACGTCGCCGATTCTCAAACAGGGCGAACAGTACACCTTCGACGTCAAGGCACGCTGGGCGATCAACGACAAGACCTACGAGAACGTCCGAACCGTAACGCTCGGTTCCGGTGACCGTAGTCGGTTGCTCGTGGTTTCCGGGGTCGAAGTGAAATAGCAAGAGCATTCCTGTCAATACTTTGCGCGGTTCGTCGGGATCGAAACGTCCCGGGCGGTTGCATCCCCACGAGTTGCGAACTACGATCTGAGGCCGCGTGAAGGGGACGCGCGGCACCCGCGCCGGTCGAGGGACCCGCCGGTGCGGGGTTTTATCCTCTTCCTTTCCAGCACCAGATCCGCAACTCACTTCGTTCCGCATGTGCGAGGCTGCCAACCGATCTGGGCCTCGATATTGCCCGGCGTGAAGAACCAAATCACTTGAAATCCGGGTCGATTAGTGCGCCGGTCTGACGGTGGTTGCTCTAACGATTTTCCGCGACGCGACGTACACTGTGAGTATGCCGATACTCTTGGTGTTCGTACTCATCGCGGCCTGCCTCCCGGTTGAATGGCCGTTCCCGCCCTTCGCCCCCGAACGCCGGGTCGCGCTCGCCTTGACCGGCGGGTCCGTGTCACTCGTTCTGGCGCTCGCGTTCACGCTCCGCGTTTGGGTCGTCCGCACGCTCCGGCTCGACCCAGCCCGTCGGTATGAGGTTGCGCGAACGTACAACTGGTGGCGCCGGACACTGTTCTTCCTGAACATCGCAACGGTCGTCGCGTGCGTGCTCGTGTTTGGGTGGGGGTGGCTCGTTCAGCGCGAGTTGCTCGTCTTCTGGAATGATTCCGCACAACTCGCTCCCTTTGCTGAACTTGCGGTGCCGCTCCCCTACTTCGTCATTCTCCTGGGGTGCTGGTTCATCTACTACGACGCCGAACGCGCCTTGCACCGCGTGCTGCACCTCGGGGACCGCCCGTACTGGTCCCGGTCCGCGTACCTGCTCCACCACCTGCGGCAATTCGCGCTCCTGATCGCGATGCCCGTCGTACTGATCGTGACGCAACAGACGCTCAACCGGTACGCGCCAGAGATGTCGCGGACCACGCTCTACAAGGTCGCGTCGCTGGCCGTGGTGCCGTGCATCATCCTGTTCATGCCGCTCCTGATGAAGCCGCTCCTAGGGCTGCGGCCGATGCCCGCGGGTCCGACGCGGGACCGGTTCGAGGCGCTGGCGAAGCGGCTCAACTTTCGCTGTGCGGACTTCCTGTTGTGGCACACGCACGGGGCCGCGATAAACGCCTTTATTACCGGGCTGGTACCTCGAGTGCGGTACGTCGTGTTTACCGATCGCATTCTGGAAGACATACCTCCGGACGAACTCGACGGCGTGCTCGGCCACGAGATCGGGCACGCGAAGCACGGCCACCTCTGGCTGTACGCGGTGTTTCTCGCCCTGAGCCTGTCGGTGCTCGCGGCACTGACGCTGTACCTCGATCAGTACATTGGCGCCGCTACGTCCGAGGAGTTGGTACGATTGCGGGGCTGGCTCGTGGGCGCCAAAACGTGGATGTTGCTTCCACCGGTCGTGCTGATCGCGGCGTACCTGTTTGTGGTGTTCGGGGCGCTGTCGCGGCGCTGCGAGCGGCAGGCCGATTTGTACGGGTGCAAAACGATTTCCTGCGCGAACCTGGCGTGTACCGAGCACGACGAGAAGACCGTCTACCCGCCGGGCGGTAACTGCTTGTGCCCGACCGGTATCCGAACCTTTGCCCGCGCCCTCGACCGCGTGCGCGAGTTGAACGGCATGGAGTGCGACACCGGCGGCCGGTTCACCCTGCGCCGAATGCTGCGCTCCGTTTGGGGCTGGGTGCGTGCCTGGCAGCACGGCCCGATATCCCGGCGCATCTCGTACCTGCAGGACCTCGCCAACGGGCTGGTCGACGAGCGCCGGTTCCAGCGCCGGCTGTTCGCGTTCAAGTGCGTGCTGATGTTATCCCTGGCCGCGGCGCTCGTCGCTTTGGGCGAAGCCGTCGGGTGGAAAGACCTGTTCGATGCGTTGTAGGGATCGGGCGGGTTCGGCGCTCCGCACTATGCGTGGGGAGCCACATTGGTTACGATAGTGCCGATCACGACCGACCCAGGAGCGAGCACGATGAGCGACACCCCGCCCCCGGCTGACGCTGCGCCTGTTGTCACCGCCACACCGTCCGCCCCCAAAACCAAGTTCGCGTGGCCGTGGGCCGTCGCGCTGGCGCTCGGGTGCGGCGTGGTGTACCTCACGTTCGAGGCGGTGGCCGGGCGCGCGGAATCGACCCCGCCCGCTGAATCGCAGAGCAAAAAGAACCTGGACATCGCTCCCCTCAAGACCTCGGAACCGGTCGCGTTCCGCGCCGATGATAAAGACAAGAAGGACGAAAAGAAGAAGGTCGCGGCCCCGGAACTCGAGGGGGGCAGTGCGTGGTTGAATAGCGGTGGCCCGCTCACGCTCAAGAAGGATTTGAAGGGCAAGATCGTCATCCTCGACTTCTGGACGCTGTGCTGCATCAACTGCATTCACATCATGCCGGATCTCGCGAAACTCGAAAAGAAGTACCCGAACGAGCTGGTGGTGATCGGCGTGCATTCGCCGAAGTTCGAGAACGAAAAGGCGACCGCGAGCATCCGCAAAGCGGTCCTGCGGTACCAGATCGAGCACCCCGTCATCAACG
Organism: Gemmata massiliana; assembly: GCA_000531095.1. Taxonomy (GTDB): domain Bacteria; phylum Planctomycetota; class Planctomycetia; order Gemmatales; family Gemmataceae; genus Gemmata; species Gemmata massiliana. The sequence continues at coordinate 37,021 of HG799472.1, forward strand.
ACGCCGACCACACGATCTGGAACAAGTACGAGGTGGAGGCGTGGCCGACGCTCGTGGTCATCGACCCGGAAGGCAATCTCGTCGGGTACGCCTCCGGGGAGGGGAACTACGAGGTTCTCGACACCGTTATCGCGAAACTGATCGACGAGCACAAGAAGAAGAAAACGCTCAACGAGAAGCCGATCCGGTTCGACCTCGCGCGGTTCCGCGAGAGCGGCGACACCCCGCTGTTCTTCCCCGGCAAGGTCGTCGCGGACGAGAAGGGCAAGCGCCTGTTCATCGCGGACAGCACGCACCATCGGCTCGTCGTGACCGACCTGGAGGGCAACAAGATCGCGGTGATCGGCACCGGGGCGCCGGGCAAGACCGACGGGGCGTTCGACAAAGCACAATTCGACGACCCGCAGGGGATGGCGGTTCGCGGCGACACGGTGTTCGTGGCCGACCGCAAGAATCACCTCATCCGTGAAGTCGATCTGAAGGCGAAAACGGTCACCACGATCGCGGGGACCGGCGAACAGGACCACGAGGTCGATAACCGCCGGCTCACTCGCTCGGTGCCCGCGAAGCAAATTGGGTTGAACAGCCCGTGGGACTTGGCGCTCGACGGAGACAAGCTCTACATCGCGATGGCCGGGCACCACCAGATTTGGTTACTGGACCTCAAAGAGAAGAACCTCGCCCCCTACGCGGGTAACGGGCGCGAGACGATCGGCGACGGGGCGCTGCGCCGGGCCATGTTCGCACAACCGAGCGGTCTGGCGAGCGACGGCAAAAACTTGTTCGTTGCGGACAGCGAAATCAGCGCGCTGCGTAAGGTGCCGCTCGACCCCGAGGGCAAAGTCGAAACGCTCGTCGGGCGCGGGCTGTTCACGTTCGGTGACGTGGACGGCCCGGGGCAGGTGGCCGCCGACCCGCTCATGGCGAAGACCGAGGCCCGGCTCCAGCACGCGCTCGGCGTGACCTACGCGGACGGCAAGCTGTTCGTTGCGGACACTTACAACAGCAAGATCAAGGTCTTCGACCTGAAGACCGGCGACCTGAAGACGTTCGTTGGCGGGAACCCGATCGGGTGGTTCGGTCCGACGACGTTCAACGAGCCGGCCGGTATTAGCTTCGCGGGCGGCAAGCTATTCATCGCGGACACGAACGCGCACCGCATTCGGGTCGTGGACGTGGCGACGAAAGCCGTATCCACGCTGCAACTGAAGGCCGTCGAACCTCCCGCCGTGGTGCGAGAGATCAAGTCAGACGAGCCGAAAAAGTGATCGCGGCTTCAGTGCATTACGAAACGAGTTAAAACGGAAAAAATCCGTGCCGAAGGCGCAAGTATTGTGTTTGCGGCACGGACCGTCGCCACCAAACCGAAAACCAAACGCACCAAGGCCGGCAACGCAACAGAAGGACTCAAGGAGATTCCCATGATCCGCACTCGTGCGGCAGTGCTGGCAGCAGCCGCGGCCGTGACGTTCGCGCTCGTGCCCGGTTCGGCGAGCGCTCAAAAGTGGTACGAGAAGGCCGTGAAGAAGGTCGAGGGGCGCTTCACACCCGCGGAAGCGAAGCCCGGGCAAACGGTCACGTTCACGCTGACCGTTGAACTCAACGAGGGGTACCACACGTACCCGCTGTTCCAGTCCGACAAGAAGGCCGAGGGGATGGTGAACGTCATCAAGTTCCCCGCCCCGGACAAACTCATTTTCGTGGGCAAGCCGGAAGACTCGAAGGACGTCGTTACGAAGGAAGAACCGGACCTGGAAATCCGGGAGCTGCGGTACTGCCCGGGCACGGCCGTGTACACCCGCAAGGTGGTCGTGTCGCCGAAGGCCGCGGCCGGCGCCACGACTGTTAAACTGGCGTCGTTCAGTCTGAACGTGTGCGACAAGAACAACTGCTTCCCTCCCAAGACGGTCCCGGTCGAGGCCGCGTTCAAGGTGCTCGAAGGCCCCGCGGTTCCGGTAGAAAAGGCGTTCGCGGAAGAAGTCGAAAAGGCGCTCGGCGCGAAGTAGCGTTGTGCCCGGTGCGCGAATAACGCGCACGCGGTCCGCGTCTGTAAGGTCATCTCGAAGCCCGCTGTATGCCCCATCAACGGGGCAGACCGGCATGTCGCTCCTTGATCCATAGAAAAGCCCACGGAAGCCGTGGGCTTTGCTTTTGTCCCTCATCGCGGTGTGCTCACATGCCACGCTCCGCCCTTCTGCCCGCCCTGTTCGTTCTGTGTGGTCTCGCCGCGCCCGCCGGTGCCCAGTTCGGGGAAGAACCGCTCGCGAAGGTCGCCAGCAAATTACCGAAAGAGTTCACCAAGCGCGGGGACGTGACGGTTCAGGTCGTACCCGCAAAGGCGAAGTGGGGCGAAACCGTCACTGTGAAAGTGACCGTGACGCCGAAGTCGCATGCCTGGACGTATCCGGCGTTCCCAACGGACCCGAAACAAAGCGCCCGTAACACCGTCGAACTCCCTTCTCCGAGCGATCTGATTTTCATCGGCGGCGTGGTGGACCCGCCGGTCAAATGGAAGGTGAAGCCGCGCGAGGGTTCGCCCGGGATGGATCAGTACACCGATCAGCCGGTTACCTGGGAGTTCAAGGCGGTCGTATCGCCGAAGGCAAAGCCCGGGGCTAAAGCGATCGTTTTGGACACCCTGGATCTTCAGGTGTGCGACGACAAGAACTGTATCCCTGCGGACGGCCGGAAGCTCCCGCCCGTCGAACTTCTGGTAGAAGAAGGTGCGTCGGACCGTGTGAACGCACAAGATCTTGCGTCTGCGTTGGACGCCCTCAAAGTGCAGAAGTTACCCACATCTGATCGCGGCCCCAACGGTTCCAAGCCCCTGCCTGTTCCCGCCGGTTCTGCTGACCCTACGTCGGCGAAGGGCGATACCCGCAAGACTGCGAAAGCGGTTGAGACTTACACCGACGAACTGAAAACGATCGCGGCGAGTATCGTTCCTGCTGAAACGGCTACCGACGCGGGTAACGGGGGCGCGCAAACGGGGCTGTGGGCATTCGTGGCGACTGCGGCGCTGTGGGGGCTGATCTCGCTCGTGACGCCCTGTGTCTTCCCGATGATCCCGATCACGGTCAGCATCTTCCTGAAGCAAGCTCACGGGTCGTTCGGGGAGCGCCTGAAACTGGCCGGGGTGTACTGCCTCACCATCATCTCGGTTCTTGGGGTGTCCGCGTTCGCGCTTCTGAAGTTCATGGCGTGGCTCAGCACGCAACCCGTCACCAATGTGTTGCTCGCGGTGCTGTTTCTCGTGCTGGCCCTGAGTCTGTTTGGGATGTACGAGATCTCGCTGCCGAACGCGCTCCAGAAGCGGTTGCAGGCGAAACAGTCCAAGGGTGGCGTGGTCGGCACGATCTTCGGCGCGCTGGCGTTCACGGTGATCAGTTTCACCTGTGTGGCCCCGTTCCTCGGCGGGTTCGCGGGAATCTCGGCCGGGAACGACACCGGCGGGAGCCTGATCGCGGTACCCACCGTGAAAGAGATTGCGGGCGGGTTGGCGTTTGCCACTGCGTTCGCGGCTCCGTTCTTTGTCCTCGCGCTTGTACCGGGGCTGATGAAGGCGCTGCCCCGATCCGGTGGGTGGCTCGACAGCGTGAAGGTGGTGATGGGCTTCTTGGAACTGGCCGCGGCGCTCAAGTTCCTTCGTACCGCCGAACTCGGGGTGCTCCCGACACCGCAATATTTCACCTACGACGTGGTTCTGGGCGGGTGGATCGCGATCAGCGTCGCGTGCGGGCTGTACCTGCTGAACGTCTACCGCCTGCCGCACGACGAAGAGAGCCCCAACATCGGTGTCCCGCGGTTGATCTTCGCGCTACTGTTCCTCGGGCTCGCACTGTATTTGCTCCCGGCCACGTTCAAGGGCCAGGACGGGAAACCGCAGCGCCCGGCCGGTACCGTGTACGCCTGGGTCGAATCGTTCCTCCTCCCGGAAACAAACAAGGAGGAGGGTTGGAGCACGGACCTGAAAGATACCATCGCGACGGCCCGCAAGAGCGGGCGCCCGATCTTCATGGACTTCACCGGCGAAACGTGTACGAACTGCAAGTACAACGAGCACTCGGTGTTCCCGCAACCCGCGGTGCGCGAGGAGATGCAGCGCTTCGAGAAGGTCCAGCTCTATACGGACTGGCTCCCGGCCGCGTCGTACTCGTCCGACCCGGGGTTAGCGGCTCGCAAAGCCGAGGCGCGGGTCAATCGCGACTTCCAAACTGAGGTCTTCAAGGACATCAAGCTCCCGCTCTACGCGGTGCTCATGCCGCAGGCCGACGGCAAACTAAAGCTGATCGGCACTTACGAAGAGGGCAAGATCAACGACCCGGCCCAGTTCGCGGCGTTCCTGAAAGACTCGCTGGAGAAAGCGAAGAAGTAAGGGCTGCTCCCGTGCTTGCGAACCCGTGGCCAGCGGGGTAAAACGGCGAGTGTTGGTTGTGGATTCGTTTAGCTCGTCGCTCTGCGACAGGCTGATGTTGCGTCAGCCGAGCACATTCCACCACACTCGTCGCGGGGAACGCTGTTCTAGCACCGCTATCGGCCGGGTCACCCCCGGGTTCCCGGCGGTCTGGAGCAACCCCGCGGGTCGTGGTTCCGCCGGGAACCCGGGGGTGACCCGGCCGGCGTTGCCGTGAGCGTTCCGCGCATCAGGTCGGGAAGTAGACTTACACACGACTAACGCCGAACGCCCCGAGTTTACCTCGGGGCGTTTTGCATTGAGTGGTGCCGCTTCCGTTATTCCTCTCCGCGGCGCTTCCACACGCGGAGCAGGTTCGCGAAGTCGTCGCGCCAAATAGGGCCGTCTACCAACTTAACGGGATCCCACTGGATGGGCGATTTCTTGACGTGAGTGCGGTTGAAGTTGAGAACCGGCGCGAGGTCGCTTTCCGATCGTGCGAGCAGCATCCATTGCGACTCGGTCTTGCCGTCTTCGGGCTCGCCGTCGCGCGGCACATCGTAACAGTAGCGGGTGACCAGTGACGGGCTGTGGTCGTCGGCCAATCGGCGGATGAGGGGCGGCAGGTTCAGGTGAGCGTTCGAGACGTGGAGTGCGATGATCCCGTTGGGCGCGAGCTTCGAGACGTACAGTGCAATAGCCTCGCGCGTGAGCAGGTGAACGGGGATCGCGTCGGAGCAGAAGCCGTCGAGGATGATAACGTCGAACGCGCCGTCCGGGGCACGGTTCAGGTGCCGGCGGGCGTCGCCGAGGACCACTTCGCACTTCCCGCGGCAATCCGACAGAAACCGGAAGTATTGCTTGTCGTTGGCGATGCGCACGACTGCCGGGTCGATTTCGTAAAAGGTCCACTTCTGACCGGGTTGCGCATACGACGCGACGGCTCCCGTCCCCAAACCCACCACCGCGACGTTATTCACCCGCTCCCGGGGCAGCGCGTCGAACAGGTTCCCGACCGGCCCCTTTTGGTGGTAGTACGTCATCGGGCGCGGTGGGCCGGATTCGTCCGCGCGCTGCTGCCCGTGAAGTGTGGTACCGTGAATTAACTTGATGAACTTTCCGTCGCGTGTCACGCGGATCACGCCGAAGAAGTTCCGCTCCTTGTGAAGCGTCTCGCCGAACAGTCCCGTGTCGAGGGCGCCCGCGAGCAGAATCGCTGCGAGTGCGAGGGAGTACCGGGCCGGCTTGCGGATCAGTGCGAACGCCGCGACACCCGGAATCCCGAACATCAGCCCCCCGCGGAGCAAACGCTGGGCAACGGCGTCGGACGTGTTCTGTTCCACGGGCATCTTCAAGAACTGTTGCACCGTGAGCACTAACCCGACCGAAAGTCCGAGCAGCACCAGCACCAGCACGACGTCGGCGACGCGCAGCTTCCCTTCCTGTTCGTCGTCGTGCGGGCGGACGGCCCCGGCTAGCACGAGAGCTAGCGGGTACTCCACCATTCCGAGTGACGAAAACAGGAGCGGCGCGATCAGGGCGTTAAACAACCCGCCCAAAACGCCCCCGAGCGACAGCCAGAAATAGAACGCGGTGAGGTGCTCGGCAGGCGGGCGGTCCTTGGCTAGTTCGCCGTGGCACACGAGACAGACGCCGAAGAACGCCGCCATGTGTAGCAGCACGACCAGGGCCAGTGGTTCGGCCGCGTTCAGCAAGAGCGTGAGCACGACGAACAGGAGCAGCATCGGCGTCACCCGGCCGACGACGCGGTGTACGCTGTCCGGCCACCGGGCGAACACCAGGATGAAGCTCATGAGATACAGCGCCAGCGGTACTACCCACAAGAGTGGTACTGGGGCGAGGTCGGTCGAAATGTGCGTGGTCACCCCGAGCAACAAACTCGACGGTAGCGTGGCGAGAACGACCCAGCGCCCGATTCTTCGGGCCGAAACGGGAAACACGGACGTGGGGGGAACGAGTTCCGACCCCAGATCCTGCGGCACGTCCTTTTTCAGTTCCACGTTCGAGACGCGGGTTTCACCATTTCGGATGACGGTGAGCGCGCACACCACGACCAGTGCCACGTACCCGAGTACGCCGCCCGCAAACACCCACTGTTGGTCCTGGAGCGCGAGCCGCGGTTCGATCAGGAGCGGGTACGCGAGCAACCCGAGCAGGCTGCCCGCGTTACTCGCCGCGTAGAGGAAATAGGGGTCTTTGGCCGCCGGGTGGCCGGTCGTGGCGAACCACCGTTGGAGCAGCGGCGAGGTAGTAGACAGCACAAAGAACGGCACGCCGATCGAAATCCCGACGACGACACCGAGCCGCGCGACCATCAGGAGCAACGAGTCCTGGTCGTCCGGCAGCATGGAGGGAACGACCGCGACCGGCGAACCCGTGTAAGCAATCGCCGCCTTGAACGACACAATAACTGCTGCGAGCAACAGCAGGTGAAACACCGCTTGTCGGCGGACGCCGAACTTTCCGGTGCTACGGTGCGCGTAGAGATAACCGGCGAGGAGTACGATCTGGAAGAACACCATGCAGGTGTTCCACACACCGGGTGTACCCCCGACGAGCGGTAAGAGCAGTTTGCCGACGAGCGGTTGCACGAGGAACAGCAGAGCTGCCCCCACGAACAGAGTCGTCGCGTACAGGACTGCGAGCAATCGCGACCTCCGCGAAGGGCGGTGGACCCTCGGAGCGGTGGCGGGGAGACCCGACCGGCGGCACCGGTGTTAACAGGATGCGGACCCGACCGCGCGGGGGCAAGAGGATACTTGCCGTAACCCGAAAACAGCAGCGCCCGTGCCGCGCGCGAAGCAAAATGTGATACAAAAATGAGTTCGAGACGGCGTTTTGTCGCGCCCGTGCTGACTCACAGCGTGATGATCGCGCTGCTCCAGGTCAGGCCGCCGCCGAACGCGACGAGCAGCACCGTGTCGCCGGGCTTACAGCGCCCAGTGCGGAGCGCTTCATCGAGCGCAATGGGCACGCTCGCGGCCGACGTGTTCCCGTACTTGTCCAGGTTCACCATGACCTTGTGGCGCGGGAACCCGGTTGTCTCCAGTGCCGAATCGATGATCCGCTGGTTCACCTGGTGCGGGATCAGCGCGTCGATTCCGTTTAGCCCGAGTTCGCGCAGGTCCGTTTCCGCTTGCTCGATCAGTTCCACCATCCGCGTGACCGCGAACCGGAACACCTCGCGCCCGCTCAACCGCATGTGGTCGAGGCGCTGGAGCTGCGGCGGACCGGGCGGCGGATTCGGCGTTACGCGGCTGGGCACCTGGATCAGTTCCTGGCGCGAGCCGTCGGAATAGAGCCGGATCGTGCGGACGCCCGCGTTCAGCACCGGGGTGCCGCTGAGTACCACGGCCCCGGCCCCGTCGCCGAAGAGGATGCACGAGTTGCGGTCGGTGAAATCGAGGATGCGCGAGAGCACCTCGGCCCCGATCACGAGTGCGTGCTTCGCGGCCCCGGTTCGGATGAACTGTGCCCCGACCGACAGTGCGTAGAGGAACCCCGAGCACGCGGCGGACACGTCGAAAGCCGGGATGTGCCGGCACCCGAGTCCGGCCTGAATAAGCGTAGCCGCGGAGGGCGACATCAGGTCCGGTGTCACGGTCGCACAGACGATAAGATCAATGTCTTCGGGCGTCAGCCCGGCGGACTCGATTGCCAAGCGTGCCGCGGCGGTTCCCAGTGTGGCGGACGTTTCGCCCTGGCCCGCGAACCGGCGCTCGCGGATTCCAGTTCGAGTCCGAATCCATTCGTCTGACGTGTCCAGGTTCAGAACGTCGGTGAACTCTTCGTTCGGGACGATGCGCGCGGGCAACGAGCTACCCGTCCCGCGGAGAGCTACACCGAGTAGTTGCGTCATCGCGGAACCACGGAGGGCGCGGACAGACAAAATTCCTGTTTAAGTATAGCGAGTTTTGGTCAGATCGCCAGGCGCCGAAGCTCCCGCGGCAGTTGGTAACTCCCGACACGCGCGGTATCATCAGCTTCATTGATTTCTGGAGAATAAACGTGAGTGACGCGAAGCAGAATCGCACGCCCGAACCCTGGTTCGCCGAGGGGCTGGCGTTCGAGTGTACCCAGTGCGGGGACTGCTGCACCGGTGCGCCCGGCTTCGTGTGGATAACGGACGAGGAACTCGCGGCACTCGCCGAGTTTCTGGGGCAACCGATTGAGGAAGTGCGCGACCTGCACACTCGTAAAGCCCGCGGGCGCCGGACGATCCGCGAGAAGACCAACGGCGACTGCGTGTTCTTCGACCGCAAGAAGGGCTGCACCGTGTACCGCGTGCGCCCGGCGCAGTGCCGCACGTGGCCGTTCTGGGACAGCAACCTGACGACGCCCGAAGACTGGAAACGTACCTGCGAAGTCTGTCCCGGATCGGGGAAGGGCGAGGTGATCCCGGTCGAGGAGATTTCCCGGCGGCTGAAGGTCATCCGAATGTGAGGAGCGACCGGTCGGAGGGCCGATCGGTCGCGAATTGCTGTTACTTCTTGGAGATCGTGATCTCGATCACCGAGTCCGCGGCCACTGTGTAGCTGAGGCCGGACGTCGTGATGTCTTCGTACTTCTTCGGCACGGCTGTGTAGGTGCCGTCGCGCCCGCCCACGGTAATCGCCTTACCGTCCTTCGACGCCGGGCGAGCGAACCGGGCGTAGTTCGCGGTGCGCACGGCGGCTTTGACCTTGCCCAACGGAGCGGACGGCATCCGGTACGTGCCGTCCGGGGCGATCTCCCCGCGTGCGCTCGCTTTGCCGTCCTCGGCTTCAAAGTACACTTCGCCCATCGTCAGCTTTTCGCCGTCGAGAAGGACCGAACCGGTGACGACGGTTTCTTTCGTTTCTGACTTCGACGAGCACCCGAGTGTGGCCAGTGTGACCGTTGCGATACCCAGGAATAATGAGGCTGTCCGGCGCATTCTTGAACGTCCGCTTGCGGGAGGTGGAGAGGGTGTGAAAAGCGACCGGCCCCGGCGCTCGGGAGCGCGGGGCCGGTCTCCGGTTGGGGGGTTACCAGTTGCTCAGCACGCTGCCGTCGCGCGGTAGGACGGCCTGGCTCCAGGTGAGTTGCGTGACGCTCGACGAGACCCCGCGCACGCTGCCGTCGCCGAGGCCGACCATGATTACGCCCGAGGACATGCCGTGGGCGCGGTAGTTGTCGCAGTTCGCGTTCGTCGGGGCGAACTGTGGGACCGGGAACTGGCGCTGATCGACCGGCACGCCCGTGCTGACCGGGATGCGGGCGAAGGTCGGCCAGTACCGGTCGTCGGCCGGGTGCCCCCATGCGGTGCCGAACGTGTTCGAGTTGTTCGGCGTCCCGGACGGGCCACACGCTTTCCGCTTCTCGGCGACGAAGATGGTGTTCGAGGTGCCGTCGGAGATGCTCGTCAGCGTGCTCTTGCCGGCCGTGTTCTGCCAGTCCCACGGGTCATTGGCGTTCTGGCCCGGGCGCCCGAACACCTGGAAGTTACAGGCGTAACTGCACAGGGCCACGTCCACGCCGCCCGCGCTCTTCGCCGGATCCCACATCCAGTCCGCGTTGAACCCGCGGACGAAGATGCCGTCCCCGCCGCTCGGGTCGTTCGGGGCCGTCAGGATCTTGATCGGGAAACTCATCGCCGCCTTGCCGGTGGCACCGACCTGGCCCAAACCGGAGCCGCCCCAGTTCGAGATGCCCGCGGAGATCGCGCCCTGCTCGTAGTACGGGAGCAGGGAGAAGTAGAACGTCGCGTCGCTGCTGGAGTACGTGAAGTTCGTCGGGTTGCTCCACCAGAACGACACGACCGGCGGCAGGTAGTTCGTGGTGTCGTGCCCGTTGTGGCACGCGAGGAGCGTCTGTTTGATGTTGTTCTGGCTCTGTGCCCGGGCCGCGGCCTCGCGCACTTTCTGGACGGCCGGGAGCAACAACCCGATGAGGATCGCAATAATGGCGATTACCACCAGCAATTCAATGAGTGTGAACCCGCGCGAGCGGGGGGCACGAGAGAGGGAGAGAGGCATGACCGACTCCGAACGAAAAATGAGAAAAACACACGAAGTAGGGGCGAACATAAAACAAACGGGGACTTCATCATGAGCGAAGTGTAAATTTCCGTCAAGGCTTTTCGTTAAATCGGCGCGGCCGCTTGAAGTATCGGCTCCCGGTTGTGGTGTGCGTTCATAAATGTGCCCACGCTATCAGCGGCGCCTCCGTGTGACAATGACCCACGTTCCCGCTCCGGATTTTGACCCACGACTGGAACTGCTCTGATGACTGACGAGGTGCGGAAGGAAGTGCTCGCGGTGTACGCGGACGCGGACGCGGGCGTTGCTCAGGCCCGGCCGCGGTGCGATGCGTCTGGGCAGTGCTGTCGGTTCACCGAGTACGGGCACACGCTCTTCATTAGTGCGTTCGAGGCGGAGATCCTGCTCGCGCACGCGCCCCACTACGAACAGCCCGTTTCACGCGACGGGTGCCCGTTCCAGGTTGGGGGGCTTTGCACCATGCGTGAGGCGCGCCCGCTCGGGTGCCGGATCTACTTCTGCGATCCGGGGTACGAGGCGCGCATGACGGAGATCACGGAAGAGGCCCTCACGAAGCTGAAGCGGATCGCCGACGCGCACGACACGGGCTGGCACTACGCGCCCCTCCACCACTTCTTGAACGCCCCGCGCGAGGCGGGGCCAAACGATCGGGCAGGCGATAGCATGACACCGCCCGTGACACGGGTGCCGCTGCCCGTCGTCAATCACTCCGGGGGCTGACGCCTCCGGGTCGCCAGGAGGTCCGCATGTCCCGCTTCCTCGCTGCTTTAGCGCTCACTTTCGTGCCCGCGCTCTCGCTGAGTGCGGCCGATTGGCCGCAGTTCCTCGGGCTGAATCGTGACAACAGTACGACCGAACCGGTCGCGCCGTGGGAGGGCACCCTCAAGCCCGTGTGGACGAAGCCGGTCGGCGAGGCGCACAGCTCGCCCGTTGTTGCCGGCGGGGTCGTGTACGCCTTCTATCAGCCGAAGGGCAAGAACGCCGACGCGCTGGCCGCGTTCGATGCGAAGACCGGTGACCTGAAGTGGGAGAAGAGCTACGATCGCCCGGAGTTCAAGCCGCTGTTCGGGAACGGGCCGCGCGGCACACCGTCGGTGAGTGGTGATAAGGTCTTCACTTACGGCGGGACCGGCGTCCTCGCGTCCTGGGACGCGAAAACTGGCGAAACCGATTGGAAGGTGGACGCGCTCAAGGAGTTCAACGCGAAGAACCTGTTCTTCGGCACCTCTGCGTCGCCGCTCGTCGCCGGGGATAAAGTGGTTGCGCTGGTGGGCGGGAAGGGAGCCGGGATCGTCGCGCTCGACGCGAAGACCGGCAAGACCGCGTGGAAAGCGACCGACGACCCGTCGAGCTACGCCTCGCCGACCATTATCAACGAGCAAATCGTCGCGCTGACCGGTTCGCACGTCCGCGGGGTGGGGTTGGACGGCAAACCGCTCTGGGAAGTTCCGTTCAAGGACAAACTGAACGAGTCCTCCACCACGCCGCTTTCCGCCGGCGGACTGATCTTCGCCAGTTCCGTGACGGCCGGGAGCATCACGGTCAAGGTAGCCGACAATAAGGCCGAGAAAGTGTGGGAGAACAAGGCGCTCACCTGTTACTTCTCGACTCCGGTTGTGGTCGGCGAGTACCTTTACATGGTGAACGGCATGGCCTCGCTGACGAACGCGAGCATCACCCTGCGGTGCGTCGAACTGAAGACGGGCAAGGTCGCGTGGGAGAAGAAGAACGTCGGCAAGTACCACGCGGCGATCCTGCGGTGCGGCCCGGCGGGGAAGGAAACGCTCCTCATGCTCGACGACAACGGGTTCCTGTCGCTGTTCGAGGCGAACTCGAAAGAGTTCAAGGAGCTCGCGCGCTCGAAAGTGTGCGGCACCACGTGGGCGCACCCGGCTCTCGTGGACGGTAAACTGTACCTCCGCGACGAGAAGGAACTGTTCTGCTTCGACCTGAACGGGAAGAAGTGACTTCATAAGGCGGGCCGGGTTCGGCCGGTCCGCCAAGGCGTCAAGGCCGCGGACCAAAACTCCGCTCCATACGTTCCAGGTGCCCCGTGATTTACGGCCTGATACTCGCGGCGGTTCTGGTGCTGGTCGGCTCGGCCATGATCGCCCGCCAGCGCAAAGCACTTCGCGCGTTGGCGGACGAACCCTTTCTCCCCGACGAGGACCGCGCGTACCGGCGCGGACAGGCCCGGCGCCGGGTGGCCACGTCCGGGTTGCTCGTCCTTCTCGGCGTGTTAATCGCGAACTATTACGTGTCCGGTATGGACGCGCGGATGGACGCGATCCCCGAGCGCAAGGTCGGGGGCGCGCCCGATACCGAACCCGACCCGCGCACGGACGAGGACCGCCAGTTCACGCGGATCGTCGGCTTTTACTGGATCGGCGTGATGGGGTTGGTGTTCGTCGCCGTGTGCCTCGCGACGGTCGATTTCTGGGCCACGCGGAAATACTGGATGGCGCGCTACAAGGAACTGAAGGCCGATCACGAGGTGAAGTTGCAGCGCGATTTGGCCGTGTACCGGCAGCAGAAGTTGAACGCCCGCGCCCCCGGGCTGAAGCCCCCCTCCGTGGCCGACGACACCTCGATCGACGAACCGCCGGTGTGACCCCGCCTCTACACCCACAACCAAAGAAAAAGGGTGAGCCGAAGCTCACCCTGTCCGAAGCGTACCCACTGTTCCGCGAACTTACGCAGGCGGGGCAGCCGGAGTCGCCGCGGGCGCCGGTTCCGGAGTCGCCACGGGCGCCGGGGCCGGAGCTTTCTTGGGGGCGGGTTTCTTCTTGGTGACCTTGCTCGCGGCCGGAGCAGCCTTCTTGGGAGCGGCCTTCTTCACGGTGGCCGTCTTGGGAGCGGCTTTCTTGGCGGCCGTCTTCGGGGCTACCTTCTTAACGGCGGCCGTCTTCGGTGCGGCCTTCTTCACTGCTTTGGGTGCGGGCTTCTTAGCAACGGCCTTCGGTGCGGGCTTCTTAGCAGCGGCCTTCTTCACGGCCGGTTTCTTCGCCGGGGCCTTTGCTGGTGCCTTTGCCATGATGCGGACTCCTTGAGCTTGGGGGGAATAAGGGCGGCTCGACCGTGACCGCGAATCGAACCGGTGTCGCACTCATCGACCGCGACAAGATCGGCGGGCAGCGAATCAAGCCGAGTTGCGGGACATCTTGTGCTTACCCGCCGCGCCAACCGGCGCCGCCACACTCACTGTGTTAAATCTGGCACACGACGCGAACCGCGCAACTGGCGCAGGCGCGGAATTTCGCCCAACTGCTGAACACGGCCGGTATGTTCGGCCGATCTAGACCAAGTTCACCCAAAAACGGGTGAAATCGGGATCGAGCGGCACGCCGGGTCACGGATTCGACACTCGATTTCTCCGAGTTGGAACTCCCGCGGGCGAGGTTGTCATGGGGTGGAAGTCGATCGCGTGGGCGGGGCTACTCGTCCCAGCGCTCGCCGGGTGCGGAGCGCTTCGTCACGTCGCGAACCGGGTGTCGGACGACCCCGCGCCGAGCCGGACGCGCCTCGGGATCGAGCGCGAACAGCGGCGCGACGCGCGTGCCGCGTGGCTGGCTGTTGGTGCCCGCCACTCCGATCGCGTCTTCAGCAACGAGTTCCGCGACGGGTTCCTGGACGGGTACACGGCGTACCTCGATCGCGGCGCGGGCGCGCAGCCACCGGTCGTATCACCGGCCAGTCTCGTGCGCAGTAGGACCGCCGGTCCCGGTGAAGACAACGTCTTGATCCGCGACTACTACCTCGGCTTCCAGTACGGCGGTGAGGTCGCGGGCGTGAACATCGTCCAGCCGGCCTCCGCGATTACCGTGCCCGCTGAACCGGTTCGCCCGGCGCCGATCACGCCGTCCGTTCCCTATGTCCCGCCAGCCTGGTCGAACCCGAAGCCGGGGCCGGCTTCACAACCGCATCCGGTGTCGAGCGGCACGGGCAAGTTCGACACACTCGATTCCGGGGCGGTCGAAGCCCCGGCGCAAGCGCCTCCGCCGTTGCCGAAGCCCGAAGTGCCGGTCATCAAGCCGTTCAGCCCGTCCGTGCCCGACGCGAAACTCGCTCCGCTCCCGGTGCCCTCGGCTTCCGACCTACTGCCGGTGCCGACCTTACCGGCTCCGCGCACCGAACCGCTACCCGTGCCCGCACTGCCGGGTACACTGACCCCGCCGGTGCCGTCACCGGGTGACCTTCCTCCGCTCCCGATCCCGGGCGCACCCAAGTCATCCATTATCAGTGAGGTGCCGGTGATTCCGTTCCAGTTCAAGCCGTTGACAACGGCGCCTGCGGTGGTGATTGGCTCGCCGAAGTAACGTTTTCGGCGCCGAGGTATCGGCACGGCCGTTGCTCTCTATCGGTTGAAAAGTGCGTTAGGTGCCGTCTCACATCGGGTACACTCCCGTGCTAGGGGACGGACACTCGCCACCGAAGGAAACAAACATGAGCACTGGCACCAAGAAGGCCGACTCGGGCACGACCTTCTCCACGCGAAACGATCTCGCGGCCGAAACCCGGACGAAGTCCATTTCGCTGCTGAACCAGCACCTCGCGGACACGTTCGACCTGATGTCGCAAACCAAGTTCGCGCACTGGAACGTGAAGGGGCCGGACTTCATCGCGCTGCACAAGCTGTTCGACGAACTCGCGGAAGGGCTGGAAGAACACATCGACGAGATCGCGGAGCGCGCAACGGCCCTGGGCGGGGTCGCGCTGGGCACCACGCGGCAGGCCGCGTCGTCGAGCCGCGTCCCAGAGTTCCCGTCCGGCACGCACAAGGGGCAGGACGTTGTCGCGGCGCTGGCCGAGCGGTTCGCGGCACTCGGCAAAACGACCCGCGAAGCGATCGACACCGCGGACGAACTGGGTGACAAGGGAACGTCCGACCTGTTCACGCAAGTGTCACGCGACCTCGACCAGTCGCTCTACTTCCTCGAATCGCACTTGCAGGGCTAAGAGAAGATGAAATCCGCCACGGATGAACGCAGAAAACGCGGATCAGAGCAGAGATCAGAAGACAGAGAACAGCGATTAGTACAAGCCCTGTTAGGGGCGAAAGCGAGTAGCCAGGGGTGAAGCGAGGCCCCGCGAGCACAACCCCTGTTAGGGGCGAAAGCCAGGGGTGAAGCGAGGCCCCAGCGAGCACAACCCCTGGCGGGTGGCGGGGCCGGGCACCTCACAAGCAGCGCGCCAGGGGTTGCGCTCGCGCTTCACCCCTGGCTACTCGCTTTCGCCCCTAACGGGGCTTAAAGCCAATTCCGCGCCTGTTCTCTGTTTTAATCCGCGTTTTCTGCGTTCATCCGCGGCGGCTTTGCTCTTTGCGACTCACACCAAGCGCCAAACCACGCCCACAACTCCGAATAACAGCACCAGTCCGAAGCAACCCTTGTTAATGACTTTCGGGGGAGCAGCAATCGCACGCAGCTCGGCTTCGGCCTCGTCGCAGGCGCGGATGTAGCCGTCGCGGTCGTCGATGTGCTTGTAGTCCGACTCGTGGACGATCTTGTTCCGCACGGTCGCGACGAACCGGATCTTCCGCACCAGGGGTTGCGGGAGCCGGTTCTGCACGCTCGTCACCTTATCGTGCAAGCCCTTACCGGTCGCATTGAAGGCTTGCTCCAGAAGCGCTTCCAGCGCTTTGGTCCGCGTGATGGCCAGTTCGATGTCACTCATGGGCTATTTCTTACCCAAAAGGCGATCAACGACCCAGCATTCACCGGCCCGAATCTGCTGGGGCTTTCACACGGTCACTGGGTTCGGTAACGAGGCGAGGGCCGGCAGTTTACACGTGTGTGGGTGGAGGGTTATCATCCGCTTTCGCCCGCTCGTTCACTCCCAGGGGGCGCCAATGCCACGGTTCAGCTTCAAACTCGTCCTCGCGCTAATTGCTCTCGGAACTGTCGCTGAGGGCGCGCGAGCGATTTATATGCGGGTCGAAACCGATAAAGTCCCGGTCGGGCGCCTCGCGAAGAACCTCGAAGAGGTCGTCAAGAAGAACCCGAAGGACGCGAACGCGATCCTGAACTTGGCCCGCGTTCATGCGATGGCCTATTCGCTGCGTTCCGAGGACGTGCCGGTCGACAAGAAGGCGCCCGATTCCATTTGGTTCGGGTACGAATCACCCTTTGTACCGTTCCGCTCGGTTGTGAAGGTCGATGACAAGGAGAGGCTCAAGGCCGCTCAGGAGCACCTGAAGACCGCCATCAAGCTCTACGAGGATGCGATCAAACTGGCCCCGGACGACCTGCGTGCGAAGCTCGGGCACGCATGGCTGCTCTCGCAGACCGACAAGAAAGACGACGCGATCAAGGCGCTGCGCGAGGTGATCGATGAGGGGTGGAAGAAGGACAAGGACTTGAAGGCTCTCGGCCTCGGTGGGCACACAATCACGGCCGAGGGTGCCGGTTACCTGATCCCGCTCCTCGACAAGGAGAAGGACAAGGACGAGATCGCGACTCTGACCGAGCGCATGAACACGCTGAAGAAACTCCCGCGCCCGGTTACGCCGATCGCCGTGCCCTTAAAAGACGGACTCACTGCGGCCGACCTCGAAGACCGCAACGCGAGTGTCGTGTTCGATGCAGATGGTACCGGTCTTCAGAAGAAATGGACGTGGATTAACGCGAACGCGGCGTGGCTCGTTCACGATCCGAAACGTGGCGGGAAGGTCACTTCCGCACTCCAGATGTTCGGCGGCGTCACGTTCTGGCTGTTCTGGGATACGGGCTACGACGCGCTCGCTTCTCTCGACGACAACGGCGACGGAGTCATTGCCGGCAAGGAACTGGATGGTTTGTCACTGTGGCACGACGCGAACGGCAACGGCTTGTGCGACCCGGGCGAAGTGAAGCCGCTATCCGAACACGGCATCGTGTCGCTGTCGTGCAAGTTCACCCGCGACCAAAAGCACCCGGACCGGATCGCGTACTCGAAACTGGGTGTCACGTTCAAGGACGGCACCACGCGGCCAACGTTCGACTTGGTGCTGCACCCCGCAAAGAAGTGAAGGTAGTTCGTCGCTCGGTGCGGCGCGGTGGGTATCGCCTCGCGCCGGGTACGGTTTTGCTTCGAGTTCGGGGTACCGACGAACTGCACTTGCTGCGAGCAGTTTGGTCACTCGGGGAGATCGAATGCGTGCTGAAACCGTTGAAGGTTATCGAGGATGCCTCGTTTCTGCACGAGCGACATCATTCGGTCGCGCAGCGGGGTGGGGCACTTCGCACGGTCGGCTGCGCGCGACTGCTCGAAAGACCAATCACTCAAAAGACGTGCCGCGCCCAGTAACTCGGTTTCTGTGGCACTTTCTGTCCCAATGGCACGAAGCAGGGAATCAATGGGGTACTCCATTAACAGCCGTCGGGCCGCAGACTCGTAGGACGGAAATCCGCTCCACGGCCCGGCTCCGGAGCCAAGCCAGTGGTACAAAGCCCGAATGCGAGAGCGCGCGTCTGGAACTCCGGTGGTCAATAAAGATCGCGCCGTACTGATATCATCGCCGTATTGCCCGAACCCGTCCGGCCACAGCGCACGCAGGCACTCCGGCATTGCTTGACGCCACTGTTCGATTTGCTGTTGGCGCTCGATCTCGCGCTGCTCATCTTGTTCACGTTGCTGCTGTGCGTCGGGAATGCCGTGCTCGACGAGCCAGTTTTCCAATCGCCGGCGATCGGCTAACCGCGCGTCGTGCTTCCAATATTCGGCCAGCGGATCGCCATCCAGTAGAGGAGCGCGAGAGTCGAGAGGTGTTCGTCCCCCGCCCACAACTCCAATTGGTGGTCCTCGATCGACAGCAGGTGCCCGAACGAGTCGGGATCTTCAACAATACGCAGCGCCTCACGAAGTGAGGCGAGCCTCGCCGGATCGGAAATGTCGAGGCGCAACACATCGAACTGAAAGATGCGATTCTCGTCGACGCGCGAGGCAAACAATTTGATTCGCGTCGTGCGGGAGAGGACCGAGTCGAGCGCTGCTTGTGTCGGATCGGGCGCGACTGAAGCCAAATAGTCGGCCGTCGCCCGATCCATAGCGCCCGTAACGCGTCCCTGCGCGTCGACCATTGGAATAAACAGTTCGTCAGATTCCTCGGCCATTTCGTGCTCCGAATTAGGTCACGTCCTTGCAACGACGGCTCTAGCGCTACACACGGGCCATATTGGAGCCGAGAGGCGGAGAGGTTGGCTTGCCGCCGGAATGTAGGGGTTATAGTATCACAGTTCGCGGTGGTCGGTGCCCTGTCGCCCCGACCCCGAACACTGAACACCGAACACCGAACACGACAATGTCCATCGATAAGAGCCTGAAGCGCAAAGCCGGCATGTCTCGTCAACGGTGCGTCCTCACTCGCGCCGAACGCATCGCGAAGATGCTGGAGAACGGCAAGTTCGGGACCGACAGCAGCCCCTACGGGCTGCCGAAGACCCGCGTTCAGAAGGTCGCGCTGAAGAAGAAGGTCAAGAAGGAAGCGGCCGAAGGCGACGCGGCCCCCGCGGCCGGCAAGGGCGGGAAGAAGTAGTTGCGGTTCTCGGGGTGTCGGTTCCAGTAAGGTATTGAGGGGATTCGTCCCTCGGATGCCGCGAACTGTTACCGATACCCTTGAACCATGCCACTCGCGTACATTGCTCTCGGTTCCAACCTCGGCGACCGCTGGGGCACGCTCTCGGCCGCGGTTCAGCGCCTTCGGGCCGAACCGGGTTTGCGCGTGGTCACGCGGTCCGGGTTCTACGAAACGGCCCCGGTCGATTGTCCGCCCGGGGTCGGCGAATTTCTGAACGCGGTCGTCGGCGTTGAGACGGACCGCTCCCCTCACGATCTGCTCCAGTTCCTGCACCAAGTCGAACACCAATTCGGGCGCATTCGCACGGAAACTAACGCCCCGCGCACGCTCGATCTCGATCTCGTCCTGTACGACGACGCGGTTATCAACACCCCGGAACTGCTCGTCCCGCACCCGCGGGCACACGATCGCGCGTTCGTGCTCGTACCGCTGGCTGAGATCGCTCCCGACGTCGTTCACCCGGTACTAAAGAAGACGATCCGAGAACTCGCGGCCGCGCTCGCACGTGACGACGTGCGTGTGCTATCCGCACCGGGCCGACCGCCCGCGCGCGAACTATCCGGACTGCGAGCGCTCGTCACCGGGTCCACATCAGGCATCGGCCGGGCCATTGCGACCGCGTTCGCGGAGCACGGTGCCGATGTGGTGCTTCACGGGCGCGGGTTTATTCCGCCGCTCGGTGCCGCGAGCGAAGACGAAATGACCGCGTTCGGGATCGGTACAGAGGCAATTTTGCGCTCGTACCGCGATCGAGGCGTTCGTGCTGTGGGTATTGGGGAAGATCTGAGCACGCCGGGCGCTGCGGAACGTCTCGCGGCCCGCGCGTGGGATGCCTTTGGTGGCCTCGACGTCCTCGTGTGCAACGCGGGTGCGGACACGCTGACCGGCGCTGCGGCGAAATGGTCCTTCGACGAGAAACTGGACGCGCTACTCGCCATCGATCTGAAAGCGACGATGCGCCTGTCACGCGACATCGGCACGCGCATGAAAGAGCGCGGGCGCGGGTGCATCATCACCATCGGCTGGGATCAGGCCGAAACGGGCATGGAGGGCGACAGCGGGCAACTGTTTGCGGCCGTGAAAGGTGCCGTGACGTGTTTTACACGCAGTCTCGCACTCTCGCTGGCGCCGGAAATTCGTGTGAACTGCATCGCGCCGGGGTGGATTCGGACCGCGTGGGGGGAAACGGCTTCCTCGGTGTGGCAGGACCGCGTGCGCGATGAAACGCCGTTGGAAGTGTGGGGGCTACCCGAGGACATCGCTACCACGGTTCGGTGGCTGGCGAGCCCGGCTGCCGCGTTCGTCACCGGTCAAACGATCCGCGTCAACGGCGGGGCGGTACGGGCGTGAAGTGGGTGCTGTCCTGACCGATTCCAATTGTTCGTGAGATTGCCCACGGTCGACGGCTCGGTTCTTCCGTCCGTTGATCGTGGGGCCTGGATTCCGTTCTTTTTAGGGAGGGGAAACGGGGGCGGGGGCTTTAGAACCATCACCCGGACCCTGTTTCGGCGCGGGACCGGCACCCGCACCCATGGGCTTCGGGGTGTTCGGGTCAATCGGCTTCAGGTTTTTGTTCGGATCGTCGTCCTTGCCGCAGCCCGCGGCAAGTGCTACGAACGCGGCCAAAAGCACCGGGAATGTGAAACGCTTCATATCGCCTCCGTGAGAACTAAAATAAAGAGCCGACCGGGAGCAATGCCCGGTCGGATTTTTGACAGTCGTTTCGATCAGTTGATCGCGTCGGTCGGCGTATCCCCGTCGCGGCTCCCAGCGTAACGCTGGAGGGCGTCCCACGAGGTGTTCGTGCGATTGGCAATTTCGGCGGCCGAGGTCGGCAGCGCGTTCCCGGAGCGGAGACTGCGAACGGACCCGTCACAGAAAACCGCGTTGATGATGCCGGTGTGGAAACTGCTGGCCGAGTAGAAGCCCGGCCGGCTGGTCGCCGACCAGTACAGCGGCATCCCGGTCGCGCTCATCCACGCGGTGCTCCAGGTCCGTGCACCGAGCGGGCCACTGGAGGCCCCGGAGTTCGCGAAGTCGCCGGTGTACTCGAAGAACGCGATCGTGTTCGAGGAACCGTCGGTGATGCCGATGATCGTCGTGCGGTTTTCGTAGGTGAACGGGCCGGCGTGGGCCGCGTAGAACGGTTGAGAGAGGCTGGCCGTGTTGGTGACGTTGTATTGGCCGAGCGTACCCGCGTTGGGCATGTAGTTCGTCAGCCCCGGCAGCCCGCCCGCGTTAATAAGAGAGGACGAAGTGTAGCCGCCCCCGCTCCCCGCACCGGACTGCGTGGCGCCGCCCGACGAGCTGATGTTCCCTTGACCGATGTTGGTCGCGATGGCGCCAGAAGCCTCGTACAGCGACGGGTCGGACGGGCACTCGAACATCTTGACCCGGTTGCGGCTCACGGAGAACGTTGACGGCCAGAAGGCCACGAGCCAGTCGCCACCGTCGATCGGACTGGTCGTCACACTGGACGGGACCAGATTGTAGATCCGGGGGTCGAGTTGCTTGTAGATGTTCTCCTGCTCCACATACGGGAGCAACTGAACCAGCGGCCCGACGAGCGTCCAGCGGTTCTTGCTGTACGGGATGACCCCGTTCGCGCTCTCGAAATTGTGTACGGCCAGACCGATCTGCTTCATATTGTTCTGGCACTTCATGCGAGCCGCGGCTTCGCGGACCTTCTGCACGGCCGGGAGCAACAAACCGATGAGGATCGCGATAATGGCGATCACCACCAACAGCTCGATCAGCGTGAAGGCGCTGCGGCTGCGATTCGGACGGGTACCGGGCATCATTGAGTCTCCGAGTTGGAACGCGCATCGTAGCCGAAAGAGAATAAGCAGAAATAGCTTTCGGCGTACCTAAACGGGCTCCCGATTACGCCGGCTGTACCGGCGAACGAAAAAAGAGCAAAAAGACCGGGAGGGTGGGGCGGAGGAGAGAGAGAGTTGATGGCAGATACATGTGGCTTGCAAAGCCACAAAGCGAGTCATCAACAGTTAAAACATTCTCCGCGGTAACCGATACTATTTTCGTCCAATTTCGCTGCACGTCAATCGCATTTTTCACCAATTTCACATCTCCGGCCCGTGTTTCAGATGAGGCGATAACTATTAGATCGTATAGTGTTGAAGTGATAGATGGCGCAGATTGCTCAGGAACCGAGCGCATAGCACACGTTATTTGTATAATCGCCAATTTATTGCGCATTGAGATGTGGCGCGAATAATGCTAACTAGGTCGCACGCATAAATCCACGAACAGCTAAAGCTGTTCAGTTCGACGAGTCGTAAGCCATCGGTCGATTCGCACACATCGAGTATGAAGACATCGTCTGGTCGCCATCCGACCGTTTCAAACATTGCATTGGCAAAAGTGAGCGCTTCGTTCGGGCAGCCCGCGGCAACGGATCTGGTGCCGCCTTCCGCGTACCGATTCGCGGCGATCACCTCGTTGTGCGCAACAACCAACCGCCATTCAGCTCCGAGTTCGCGCGGCCCCGCGACCACGATCTTCGTTTCGGGATCGTACCGCGTCGGGGCGGGTG
This sequence comes from Gemmata massiliana, assembly GCA_000531095.1. Classification (GTDB taxonomy): domain Bacteria; phylum Planctomycetota; class Planctomycetia; order Gemmatales; family Gemmataceae; genus Gemmata; species Gemmata massiliana. Next base: position 59,562 of record HG799472.1, read on the forward strand.
CGGTCTCGAAGTCGTCTTCCGCGATCAGTCGCCCGACGAACAGCTTGTGAACACTCGTGGGCCGCGCGAACACGTACCCGTTGCGGCCGAACGTATGAAACAGTCTCTCCTTCTTGCGAATCGCGCCCGCACCCGTAATGATTTCGTGCCGTTGATTGAGCAGAAAATCGGCGAAGTGCGGGTAGTATGCCGTGCAATCGAGGTTCTCCGGCGAGCACCACCCGCCGGGCGTCCAGCCGAGCCGGAGTATCGCGTGCCGGACGGTGGGGTACGTGCCGTAGGTGATCGCACACGAACCGGGCGGCAGCGGGGGCGGTCCCTTCACGATCTCGCGGTACGTGACGAACCGGCATTCCATCCCCTGGCGCCTCACCTCGGCCGCAAACGGCTCGATCTCGGAACCGTACACACCGGACTCGATGAGCCAATTAAGGTGGTGCGTTTTCATGTGCGGTAGTGGGAGGAAGGATGACCGCTAAGAAGCGACTCAATCGGTCATACGCGGCCTCTGGCTCGACGGTCGCAGGGGGCTCGTTTCGGCGCCCGTGGGCGACCCAATTGCGGTAGCGCCGCACTTGATTGACTTGTTCGACCAGGTCCGCGTAACCGGCTGTCTTAAATGGGTCCAGTACGCGAAAGAAGCTGCCGCTCTCAATGGCTTCGCAAGCGTCCTTTGCGGCGTGCTGTAGCGCCGCGTGGCGGAGTTGTTCGACCTCGGGTTTCACCTCGGCGAGCACGGCCTCGCGCACCGTTGCTTCAAACACCGAGAACAACACCAACACGGCCAAATCGTCGACGTGCTCTGTGACAAAAATCGCTCGAGTGGCAAGTTGTTCGGGATCGAGATCTCGAATAAACGCATCGCGACCGACCGAGCCATCCCAGGGCAGGTCTGCCCAATGTTTTTCCGCGAACCGTTTGACGAGCTTCGCTTGTTGGCGGATACCCTCGTACCAGCGCCATGCGTCATCGAGACTCATCATCGGAAGAGGCTCACGATAGTCGCTTCAAATGATTCGCGGTCGAACGGTTTCCCGATTCCACCGTGCGACCACCACACCCACACATCACGGTCGCCGTCTTTGACCCGGTAAAGTGGGACGCGGTCGGTGCCGTTGTCGAAGATCACGCGCCCCCGCGCCCGCCGGCGCTCCGTTTCGCCGGGGAGCTGAAGCGCGCCGACGACCTCCGAGGAACTCGGTGCGATGCGAACCGTTCCGTCGCCGAGCGCCAGCGCTAACCCCTTTACGACGTGACGACCGAGATCGTAATCCTCAAACACATGGTCAACCTGTTGGACGCGAAGTACCCCGTCGAGATCGGCGGCATTCAGCCACTCAACCATCTGGTGAACGAGATCCTGGACGGCTCGCTGCCAGTCTAGTTTTGTTGCCTTGATCGATTCGGATTCGTTACGAATGTGAGCGGCTTGATTTTTTAGGAAGTCGGCCAGAATGCTACTCATTTTGTGATCTCCTCCTGTACTCCCTCATTCTACTTCCCCTCGCGGGCGTTAAATTCCAGCTTCCAGCGGTTCTTGCCGTCGCGGGATTGTAGCCACAGTTCCAGTTGCCCCACCGCCGTTACCTTGCTGTGCAAGTGGACCGGCACCACCTGTCCGCCCGCTGCGGCGCCCTTCGCTTCCAGGGTGGTTTTCACGGGGGACAGTTCGTCGACCTGGCCCTCCCACTCTTCGACCACCACGCCCGCGCCGTCGTCGCGCCGGACCGTTGAGCCGAGGAACCGGAACTCCGCCTCCGTGCCCACGCGGACGCCGACTTCATAGCTCGGGATGTCGGCCTCGGTGCCCTCTTCCATGCCGAACGGCGCGACGCAGATCGCCTTGATCGGCGGCGCGAACCCGGGGACCGCGGGCATGTTCGTTTCCACGCCGATGTAGTACGCGCGGGCCGTTCCCCCGCGGATGCGCACGCCCTTTCCGCGCTTCACCAGCCCGTAGTAGGCCGCCCCGCGCGCGACCGCGAGGTCGAGGTCCGCGCCGGGAAGATCGCGAGTCGGATCGGTCTTGGCGGATTTGGCCCAACTGCCCAGAACGTTCAGCATCCGCGTGCGGAGCACGTCGCCCTTGAATACGCCACCGTTGAAGAGAATCGCCCCGGGAATGCTGGCCGCGTCCGAAGTGGCTTTCTTCTTTTTGCTGGCTGCAGTCGTCGATTCACGGTTCGCGAGCGCTTCTGCCTGACGCGCCAGGAACGACGCGAGGTGTCGGGTGATGCCCGCATCTGCAACGTAGGGCAGACCAAGTTCCTGAAGACCCGAGCTGCGCCCCAAACCGGGTGTTGCGTCGCGCGGACAGTCCGGGAAGAAACCGTCGACGAGCACTTTCTCGACGTCGGCCCGAGTGAGTTCGTGCTTGATCGTGCCGCCGACGATCGACCGGCCCTTGCCCAGTACCGTTACCGGCGCGCTCTGGAGCTTGGGGCGCGCGAAAAGCTCTTCCTTCGCGTTGCGGCAGGCGTAAGTGAGTTGCACCATCTGGCCCGCGTCGAGCTTCGTGCCCTTCGCGGCCAGCGTTTGGGCCGCGTGGTGGGCGAGCGTGAGGTCCATGTTGTCGCCGCCGAGCAACAGGTGGTCGCCGACCGCGAGGCGCGTGAGGGCCAGGTTGCCGTCCTCTTCGCCGACTTCGATGAGCGTGAAGTCGGTCGTTCCGCCGCCCACGTCCGCGACCAGCACCAGTTCGCCGACGGATACCTGTTTGCGCCACTCGTCGCCGGTACGGTCGAGCCACGCATAGAACGCCGCTTGCGGCTCCTCCAAGAGCGTGAGGTGCTCGAAGCCCGCGGCGCGCGCAGCTTCGACGGTCAGTTCGCGTGCGCCGGCATCAAACGAAGCCGGTACGGTCAGCACGATGTCCTGGGCTTCGAGCCGGTTCGCTGCGACTTCCTTTGCGATGACGTGGTTCCACGCTTCCGCGATGTGCTTCAGGTAGCGCGTGGTGGCGTCGACCGGCGACACCTTTCGGGCGCCGGTATCCGGGGCGCGGTGCGGAAGGATTTGAGCTTTGCGGTCCACACCCGGGTGACACAACCACGACTTCGCGGACGCGACCAACCGCGTCGGTACTTGCGACCCGAACGCGCGGGCGAACTCGCCGACGCAGTAATCGCGCTTGGCGTCCCAGGGGAGCTTCATCGCGCCGGCCGGCTGCTCCCCGTCGCCGGGCAGGTACAGGAACGACGGCAGGAGCGGCCGCTCCTCGACCGAGCCTTGCGCCACAACTTGCGGAATGGGGAACGGGGTGACCTTCGCGTCCTTGCCCGCGCCGGTGTCCACATAGGCCAGCGCGCTGTTGGTGGTTCCCAGGTCGATACCGACGACAAAGCGCGAAGACATTGCGTGTCCCCAGTGTGGAGGGTTCGGTGTTTAGGACCGGGTGTTCGGTGGTGGAGTTTGTGTCCGTCGGTCGCACGCTCTGTTCGGGCGGGGCAAAGCGCTGGGAGAGGCGCCCGGCGCTCCGCGCCAGAACGAGAGGGAACACGAAACACGCACCATCAAATACCAATCACTACCTCGACATTCTACCGTTCCGGCGGAACCGAATGGCCGTTCGGTGGTTCCAAACGTAGCTTTGCGTGCAACGCACCACCCGCACTACCGGACCTTGAACACCACATGAGTAGCGCACCCGCTCCGGTTAGTGCCCCGATCCCGTTGCCGGTCGGCCGGCTCGTCGGTGTCGGGGCGATCATCTTTTTCGCGAACGCCGCCCTCCTCGTGCTCCAGTTGGTCGCGGGGCGGCTGCTCTCGCCGTACATCGGTTCGAGCTTGGAAACGTGGACGTCCATTATCGGCGTGTTCCTCGCGGGTATCGCACTGGGGAACGCCTTCGGCGGCCGGCTCGCGGACCGCTACCCGTCCCCGAAGACCCTCGCCATACTCCTGGGTGTCGGTGTGGTCGCGGCGCTGTGGATGCTCCTGTTCCCGCAATTGCTCGCGTCGAACGGGGCTTACAAGTCGATCCCGCTCGGACCGCGCATTCCGGTACTGGCTGCGATCTTGTGCCTGCCCGCGGGCTTCGTGCTCAGCCTCCTCACGCCGCTCGCGATCAAGCTCGGGCTGCCGGACGTGGCCCACACCGGGCGCGTCGCGGGGCTGATCTTCGCGCTCAGTACGCTCGGTTGCTTGGTGGGGAACTACGTTACCGGCTTCTATTTGATTCCCACGTTCACCGTGAACGCGCTGGTCCTGTTCTCAGCCGGGGCACTAGTTGTGTTGGCGATGGTGGCGCTGGTTGTGGTGAAGCCGTCCCCATCGGCTCCGGACGCAGCCACGAACGGTGGGCGGACGGAAGCGATTGATGCGTCCGCTGGCCTCAACCCGCACGCCTTCTCCGACATCCGCCGGGCGTACCTGATCGTCTTCCTCGCGAGTTTCTGCGGGATGACGCTCGAACTGACCGCGTCGCGGGTGCTCGCGCAGTACCTCGGCGTGTCGCTGTTCACCTGGACCGGGATCATCGGCGTGATGCTGGCCGGCACAGCGCTGGGGAACTTCACCGGTGGGCAGTTCGCGGACCGGCCAAAGAACACGCTGGCGTGGTTAGCCGGCGCGGTCACGTTCCTGGGCACCATTGCGGTCGCGGGCGTGGTGGCACTGGTGGCTGCTTACGACCAGGACCAACCCGTGGTCGAACATGTTCTGGGCATCCCGGCCCAAAACTGGGCGAAGTACGCGCCCCTCTCGTATGAGGCGTTCGAGGAACGCGGTGACGAGATCCGGGTGTTTATTCGGGGGGAGGTGCCCGAACTGCTTCCGAAGCTGCGGATCCAGCTACTCGCGGGCGTGGGCATTGGGGTGATACTGGGTGCCCTGTTGGGGTACTTCGTGTTCGGCTCGCTGAAGCGGGGTTCCGCCCCGGCGCCGGACCCGCGCTCCGTTCTCGCGGCGACGCTGTGCGCCGGCGGCGCGGCTACGGTCTTCCTCTTCGTGACGATGGCCCTGATCTCGCGCTACCACCTGTTCGAGTTGTGGGATCCGGTCGTTCAGGTTTTGGTTTGGACGTTTAGCATGTTCTTCCTGCCCATGTTCGCGCTGGGCATGGTGTCCCCGCAGGTGATCCGGCTCGCAGTGCCCGACGTGTCACAGGCCGGCGCGGTCGCGGGGCGCGTGTACGCCTGGAGCACGGTCGGGGCGATCGTCGGCACGTTCGCCGCGGGGTACGTTGCTCCTGTCCGCCGCCGGTATGAACCGGACGCTGCTCGCGGCCTCCTTCGTCGTAACGGTTACCAGCCTGATTGTCGCGAAGGTGTGGAACAACAATTCCTTGCTCTACCTGTTCAGTATCGTCCTCGGCGGGATCGTCGGCGGGTTCATTCTGACAGCGCGTACCAACCGCGACACCGGGATCATGGTGGAGTCGAATTACTACACGATTAAGGTGACCCGCGAGAGCCCGTTCAACACGCGGTTGAAGCTCACCTTGGACCACCTGGTTCACTCCAGCGTCGACCCCTACGACCCCGGGTACCTGTACTACCACCACGAGCACACGCAGATGGAGTTCCTGCGGCTCGCGCGCACCCAAACGGCCGAGCCGAAGGCGCTGGTCATCGGCGGCGGCGGGTACACGTTCCCGCGGTACGCGCTGGAGATGATGCCCGAGGCGCACGTGGACGTGGTGGAGATCGACCCGAAGGTGACGCAGGTCGCTCGCGACCACCTCGGGTTGCGGGACTACCCGGGGCTTCAGGCGATTCACATGGACGGGCGCCAGTTCGTTTCGGAGAAGGCGGCGCCCGGTTCATACGATCTGGTCATTCAGGACGCGGTGAACGACCTCTCGGTCCCGGCGCACCTGATGACGAAGGAGTACAACGACGCGGTGAAGGTGTCGCTGAAGCCCGGCGGCGCGTACCTGCTCACCATCATCGACTCGATCGCCTACGGCAAACTGTGGAAGGCGGCGATGGCGACCCTGACCAAATCGTTCCCGGCGGAGAACATCGTGTTGCTCACCGCCGAGAGGCCCGCGCCGGCCGGGACCGCCGCGGGCGATTCGTGGGACCAAACGCGACGGGTGCTGGTGATTTACGCTTCCGATAAGCCCTTAGACCTCGACAAGCTTCACGGTGCGGTGGTCGATCAGTTGTCCCCGGGGTTCGCGGCCGGGCTCGCCGTTGGGACGGCCGGTGGCGCCGATATTCGAGCCGCGTTGCCGATCACACTTTCGGCAACACCTTTGGCACGCGACGGCGTCCGGATCTACACGGCCGAGGTGCCGGCCGCGCGCCTCAAACCGTACACTGACCGCGAACCGGGCGTCATCCTCACCGACCAGTTCTGCCCCATCGACAACTTGATGGCTGAAGTCTTCCGCCAGCGCTACAAGTAGCCGGGTGATAGAGCAGTAAAAGCGCCGCGGATAATGCGGATCACGCAGATCAGACAAGAAGAATGGGTTGAAACCCTTCTTGTTTGATCTGCGTGATCCGTGTCATCCGCGGCGCTTTTCAGTCTTTCTTTGTGACGGACTACAGCACGCGACTGACGAGGCACTTGAGGTACCCGGATTCGCGGCACGTTACCGCGACCGGGTGGTCCGCGGCCGGTCCGCGACGCTCGATGATTTGCAGGTCGCGTCTCGCTTCAGTTGATACCTGGGCGAGCAGCTCTTCCAGGTCCGTCATCGCGATCAGTCCGGTGCAACAGCACGAGACGAGAATCCCGTCCTTCGCGAGTAACTTCAGCGCGAGCTGGTGCAGTCGGCGGTACCCTTTGAGCGCCTCGGGGACGGCCGCGCGGTTGCGCGCGAACTTCGGCGGGTCGAGGACCACTACGTCGAACTGACGCCCGGCCGCGACCAGTTCTCCCAAGTGCTTGAAGACGTCGGCGTTCGCGAACGTGATGTTGCTCAGGTTGTTGGCATTCGCGTTTCGTCGGGCCAATTCCAGCGCCGGTTCGGATGCGTCCACGCTTAGCACTTCGCTCGCGCCGGCGTTCGCCGCGTACAGCCCGAACCCGCCGGAGTAGCAGAACGCATCCAACACGCGCTTCCCGACGCACAACCGGGCGACTGCGGCGCGGTTGTCGCGCTGGTCGAGGTAGTACCCCGTTTTCTGCCCCTCCGTGAGGTTCACGAGGAACCGCATCCCGTTTTCCGCGATGCTCAGATCCGCGGGCGGCGGTTCGCCCCACAGCAGTTGGTCGTGAAGCTCGACACCTTCGAGCTTGCCGATGCCCTTTTCGGTGCGAAGGTAGATGCCCTTCGGGTTCAGCAACTCGCGGAGCACGTCAATAATGATCTCTCGGCGCCGTGCCAGCCCCAGGGCCGTGAACTGCACCGTGAGCCAGTCACCATACCGGTCCACGACCATGCCCGAGAGGTAGTCCGATTCGCTGAAGCAGACCCGGTACCCGCCCCCCGGGGTGTTGAGTTTCAGGACGTCGTGCCGGAGTTGGACCGCGCGCGAGATCCGGCTGTGGAAGAACGCCCGATCGAGCGGGACATCAGGCTCCCAGCAGTAGAGCCGCACGTGGATCTTGGACTGTGAGTTGTACAGCCCTCGTGCGACGAAGTTCCCGCCGTGCGAAACGAGTTCGACCTCGTCGCCGTCTGTGGGCTCGCCCTCGACGCGCTCGATCGCCCCCGCGAACACCCACGGGTGTCGCCCGAAGAACGGTTGCGCGCGCTTGGCTTTGAGAATCACTTTGGCAGACATGGTGGTCCTGGCGAACGGCCGGTGTGAGCCGGCCGGTAACGCATTTGGAGTTGAGGCAGTTGCGGAGTCTTCTTGTCGGTCGGCGTCCAGCGCTTGCTGAGCCCTTGTGACGAGCCGCGACCGCAAGGGAGCGGGACGCGCTACCGCTCCCTTGCGGTCGCGGCTCGTTCCGCTCGCTGCAATCACGAAACGAGTCTAAAGGCCCTGTTGCACCCGCCCGATGTACGCGAGCGCGCGGTCGGTGGGCGTCGGTTCGTTGCGGCTGGCGAGCATCGCGTTCACGCGGAGCACCAGTTCCCGCCCGCTGATCGGCTTCGTGATGAAGTCGTCCGTGCCCGCGTCCACGGCGGTTTCCACGTCGTTGGCCTGGTCGAGCGCGGTGACCATCAACACGGAGACGTCGCGCGTCGCGGGATCGGCGCGGAGCCGGCGGCACACCTCGAATCCGCTCATCTTCGGCATCATGACGTCGAGCAGGATCAGGTCCGGCTTCCACTCGCTGGCCGCGGCGAGCGCGTCCACGCCGTTGTAAACGAGCTTCGTCTCGAACCCGGTGCCGTCGAGGTGGGCGTCGAACAGGTCCGCGTTGGACGGGTTGTCGTCGGCAATCAGAATCCGCGGCATGGCGCCCTCTTGTGTACCTTTTGCTCGATAAGCATTATACGAAAGCTCCGCCCCACCGGGCGGCGGAGTTCCGCGTTCCGGGACTCGCGATTTCCTTTGGGAATAGGGGAACGCGGTGATGCGCGAACTGGCTTTCTCGATTAACTTGGGAAGGCACCGATCGAGCCGGAGGCGGTTAATGCGAGTGATTCTGAACCCGAAGCACGCGGACCACGTCCCGCCCGGTGAAATGGAGGGCGGCGCGGTCATCCCCTCTTATGAGGCGCCGGGGCGGTTCGAGGTGATCCGCGCGGCACTGGAGTCCGCGGGCGGATTCCGCTTCGAGGAGCCGCCGAAGCCGAGCGAGGAGTGCGTCGCAGCGATTCACCACGCGGCGTACATCACGTACCTGCGCGAAGCGAGTGCGGAGGCGAAGCGGGCACGCGACCCGGCCGCGAAACAGCTCTGGCCCACCGTATTCCCGTTCGGGCCAAATCCGCGTGCAACTGGTACGCGCGCCCTCCGGGGACAGTTCTGTTTCGACACGTACACACCGATTCTTCCGGGTACGTTCGCTTCCGCGCTCGGGGGTGCGAATGCGGCCGCACGCGCCGCGGACCTGATCGCCGAAGGCGCCGAGCGGAGCGTGTACGTGCTGACGCGCCCGCCCGGGCACCACGCCGAACACGACCGTTGTGGGGGCTACTGCTACTTCAACAATGCCGCGGTCGCAGCGGAGCGACTCGCGAACCGCGGATCGGTCGCGGTGCTCGATCTCGACGTTCACCACGGGAACGGCACGCAGCACATCTTTTATTCGCGCGCGGATGTTCTGACTGTTTCGGTCCACGGCGACCCGGCCGGGCTGTATCCGTTCTTTTCGGGGTTCGCGGACGAAACTGGGACCGGGGCTGGACTCGGTGCGAACGCGAATTTTCCGCTACCTCCGGGCACCGGTGTGAAGGAATATCGCCCGGCGCTCGCCGCTGCGGTCGAGGCGGTGCGCCGGTTCAAGCCCGCGTTCCTGGTGTTCGCGTTCGGGGCTGATGCGCACGAGTCCGATCCCATTGGTGGCTTCAAATTGTCCACAAAGTTCTTCGCGGAAATGGGGACGGCGGTGCGCGAAATCGGTTTGCCGACTGTGATCGTGCAAGAGGGCGGTTACAATCTCACGACGCTCGGCGCGTGCGTGACCGAGGGGCTGAAGGCGATCGACGCGAACTGATCCGGAGACGGGGGCACGATGGCGTTCCAGTTCAACTGTCCGACGTGCGGGACCGCGATGATTGGGTCCGCGGACCGCGTCGGGCGCGACGTCCGGTGCCCGAATTGTCAGGCCGTTTTCCCCTCGCCCGAACCGCCACTGCTCGAAACGGTTGAGCCGCTCCCGATCGACGACCGGTACCCGGAACCCGATCCGCCGCGCGAACCGCGGCGCCGGGAGCCGCGCGACGACTACGATCGTGAATACGACCGCGATTACGACGAGGAGCCGCGCCCGCGCCGGCGGCGCCGGCCACCGCCTCCTCCACCGGGGCGCGGACCACTGTTCTGGATCGTCATCATTTTCGGTGTTCTCTTTCTGGGAACCTGTGCGTGCTGTGGGGGCGGGTTTCTGCTCATTCCGGGTGAGAAGTGGCACAAGCACCAGTCGGCCGAGGGCAGTTTCGCGGTCGATGTGCCAATGCCCGTGAAAAAGGACATGCCGATTCCGGGAGTGAAACTGGAACCGGGGCAGCGGGCCGAGGGCGGGATTCTGTGGAAGCGCGGGGAGGTCTATTTGATCTCTTACATGCCAATTCCCCCGGTCGGTCAGCGAGCGATGACCGAGCAGGCGCTGCTCGATGAAGCCGTTAACGACATGAGGAAGGACCGGGCAATCAAGCGAATTGTGCGCGACGAGCGCGTGACCGTGTCCGGGTACCCGGGGCGCGAGGTCGAGTACCTCTACGAAGACGGCGGCACGTATGTGGGGCGAATCGTCATCTCCAACCGGTACTTGTACCTCGTCGTTGCTGGCGGGCGGTTCGTGAGTCCCGGCAACGCCAACGTGCGCAAGTTCCTCGACTCGTTCGAGGTCACCGGTGCGAAGGTTCAGTTCGGGCGCCCGTGAGACGGGTTGTGGGGAAAGCGTTTTGACAGGATTAACAGGATCGACAGGATAAGAGCCAAAAGGTTTAATGGCTTTGGTTTTCATCTTGTCGATCCTGTTAATCCTGTCAAAACGCTTTTGAACCTCCCAAAACGCCGACGCCCGGCGCGGGCCGGGCGTGAGTGATCGATCGGTGAGTGCTCGTGCCTTACGCGAGGGCGCTCTTGATCGCCTTGATCGGGCGGATGTTCACCTTGTTGAACGCGGGGCGCGCCTTCGTGGTGTATTCCTTGCCGTTGAGCGGGTTCTTCTTCACTTCGCCGCCCGGCCGCGACTTGACTTGCGTCAGCGACATGCGGGCCAGCCCCGGGAACACGAACTTCTTCGGGCCGCTCGAGCTGAGTTGTTCCGTGACCGTGTCGACGATCGCGCCCAGCACGGCTTCGATCTGCTTCTTGGTCAGTTCCGTCTTCTCCGCGAGGTGACCGACGAGTTGCGACTTCGTCATCGCCTTCTTCGCCGCCTTTTTCGGGGCGGCCTTCGCAGCCTTCGCCATGACAGCACTCCAACAAGGGTGAGGGGAAAATCCGAAACTGCTTGAAAACTAAGGGGTTTTGCAGTTGGTTGTCAACAAGACAACGCAATTTCCCTGGAAATATCCAGTATTTCCCACCATCGGACCCACACGGGAGCGAATTTCGCCTGAATTTTCAGGCTTCCGCAACGCTACACCTGCTACTTGCGCCACGCCCGAACCGGCCATAGCAAGTATTGAGCCGATACCCGAGCTTCAGCTCATTGGCGCAAGTTACACAATCCGCACAATCGGACCTGTCGGGACAGGATGACACGAACCGGTAGTCGCTCTTTGGCGTCCCCTAATGGTGCTGGAACCGCGATTGTGGTTGTTGCGGTTATTGGGGTTGCAGGGAGTGATCCGAATGAACCTGGTTTCGCGCGTGTCGCTGTTGGCTCTGGGGCCGCTGGCTGCGGCCGCGTGCCGGGCCGCGGGTGCGGCGGCGGTTTCCGACGGGGTTTCGGCCGTTGCCCGCGTGCTCACCGAGCGCCTGACCGACCAAAGCCGGCGCGTGACCGACGCCCTTGGTGCCGCGTCGACTCGCGCGTGGCACGCGCTGGAACTTGCACTCGCGGGCGATTCGGTGCTCGCCTTCGCGGACCGGGCCGATGACCGGGCATTTCGTGAGCAAGTGCGGCTGTTCTTGCTGAACGCCCAGTTCGACGGCCGGGCCGCGAGTGATTCCGACTTTGCCGTGCGCTGCCTGGACGAGCTGCGCACGGCGCGCATGTCGGGGGTGCTCGGCGGCGACGCGGACCCGAACGCGCTCGCCGCGCGCCTCGGCGACCTCGCGCACTTCAGCGACCCGGCGGCCGTTGTTCGCGGGCAGTGGGCGCTCGCGGACGAAATCGGTGCCGAGCTGCGCGCACGCGGGTTCGGCACGCTCGCGGCGTTCCTGGTTCTGCGCCCCGCCGGTGACCCGAACGCGGACCCGCTGCTGGCGGTCGCGGTGCGGTACTATTTCCGGCGCGCGGTGGAGGACGATCCGCGCCTCTTCCAGGGGCTCGCGTTCTCGCAGTTGGAGCGCATCGGCCGGGCACAGGAAGATGCCGCGAGCGCCCTCGCGGGAGTAATGTCGCGCCTCGACGCGCTGCACGCGACGTTGCGCGACCAGGAACTACCGCTGGCAGAAGAGTTCGTGGAGGTTCCGGTCCCGTCGGTCGCCGACCGGTTCCGCGACGAGACGAACGGCGTCCTCGCGGTTTCGCCGGACGAGTCGCGTGTGTTGGGTGGCTCACGCTACGACGGCAAGTTGCGCCTGTTCGATGCCCGCACTGGGAAGGAGCTTCGGCGCCTGCCGGGGCATGCGGGCTGGGTGACGTGCGTGGCGTTCGCGCCTGACGGTTCGCGTGCGCTGTCCGGCGGCGAGGACGGCGCGGTGAAGTTGTGGGACGTGACGAGCGGGAAATTGCTCCGCACGTGGCCGCAAAAGGGCACGAGGCCGAACGCCCTCGCGTTCACGACCGACGGGCGCGCCCAGATTCGCGGGGCGGATGGCGCCGTCCTCGTGTGGAAGGTGTGAAGCAGAACCGTTCGACCGACCGCAATCCAAAGCCACTGGGTGCGAGAAGCACCACCCGCTCGTTGGCACTCGCGGTTCGCCTGGAGCTTTCTGGGCGAACCGCGAGTGCCAACGAGGGTGGAACGGCTTTTGATGGCACCCGGAGCCCTTATCGCCCAACCGAGCGAGGTGCCGGGGCGACCGGGAGTTCTTCTTCGACCACGCGCGCCGACACCACGAGAAGTGTGCGCACCTCGCGTTTGAAATACGCGACTGACTTGAACAGGCGCCCGAGGTACGGGATGTTGGAAAGCACCGGGGGACCGTACTCGGTGCGTTCTTCCACCGTCGTCACCGGTCCGGTAATCACCACATGCCCGTTCGACGGTAGGGACAGTTCCTTCTTCTCGATCGCGATTGTCCGTACTTGAGGGGCTTGAAGGAACTGAGTGAACGGGATCGCCGGTCCTCCGTTCATTGCCGGGGTCTGGGTCGTGACCGGGACGAGAGGTATGAGGTCGCTTGCGAGGCTCGTGTTCGTGTACCCCGTGGATACGGACACGGACCGGCGATCGGCAGACACGCTCCCACACACGGTCAGCACGTCGCCCAGTTCGACTACCGTCTTCTTTGCGACCAGTGCGACGCTCCCTTTTACCTGCCGGGCTTCGAGCCCGGTGACGAACTCACGGTTGCTGCCGACCCGGACCGTTGCGGGTTCGCCGCTCGACGCGACCACCTTCGGCGTACAGAGGATGTTCGCGCGCGGATCGGATTGTGCGTCGGCGAACAGGGCTTTGAGTTGTTCGTCGGACAGGAACGCAACGCCGCCTTCTTCCGGCTTCACCGCTTTCAGTACGGCTCCGGGTTCAGCGGACACCCGGACGACTCGCACCTCGAAGGTGACCAGCGGCGCGGTCGCGGTCCGGGTGGAGGCCGGCTCAGCCGCCGCGATGGGCGCCAGGTGCGTTCCGGCAACAAAAAGAGCGCAGAGGAGTCGCAGGTTCATCCGTGATCCCTCGGTAATGGTGATGGCCCGCGAACGATAGCGAGAGGTGTGTTCCAAGCAAGGAAAAAAGTCAAAGAAATAACGCCGCCCGACCGACACGCTCGTTCGTGTCGAGCGCGAGTTCTCGCGCTTCCCGTCTCCATCAGCACGCATTGGTATGAGCCATCGGTGAGAGTCTCACGCCGCTTCCATTTTTAACTTGCGTTCGTGAGTGCCCCCGGACTCAATGACGGCGGGTTCATTCCTCCCTCAGTTATTGGGAAGTCGCTCATGGCAGTTTTCACCGCGAAGGTGCCGGTTGCGATTGCGACCGGCATCGTTGGCTTCTTACTCGGGGGCGGCCTTGTTGGGGTCGTCATGACGTACAGTCTGAGCAAGCCGGACCAACAGGCCGCAGCCGCACCCGGCGGGGACGAGGAGAAGGGCGGTGATCCCAAAGGTGGGAAGGGCGGCATGCCCGGCGGTGGTGGAGGCGGAAAGGGTGGGAAGGGTGGCGGAGGCGGAGGGGGTGGAAAGGGTGGAGGGGCGAAAGGTGGTGGCGGAGGGGGAGGTGGGCCTGGTGGCGGTGGGTTCGGTGGCGGAGGTGGTGGAGGCGCTCCTGGTGGTCAGAGGGGACCGAGTGCCAAGTTCCAGCTCACGCAACTCGTGAACAAGCTCGATGCGCTTACCAAGAAACCGCTCGTGGTCGAACTGACCGCGGACCAGAAGAAGCAAACCAAGGAGTTGCTCGCCGGCTTGGAAGCGGCTGACGACCTAAAAGAAGAGGACGCGAAGAGCAAACTGGACGCGCTACTCAAGTTGTTTGAAGGCAACAAGGAAACGCTGGAGGCGGCCGGCTACCGGTGGCCCGGTGGGGGCGGTGGCGGAATGGGCGGTGGAGGGATGGGGGGCGGAGGGATGGGCGCGGGCGCCCCGCCTCCGAACCCCTTTAAGGTGGGGGAAGGGGCGGACCGGCTGAAATCGCTCCAGTCAACGCTTGGAAAGTAACACCCGACGCGACCTGCGCACTCGGGTGCCCGCTCACGAACCTCCGTGCGCGTGTTTGTACGTCGCCTGGGTGCCCGACGTTCAGATAATTCTGCTATAGCCTCAAAAAATTGGCTCCCGGTGCCGTTCTGTGTGTCGAAGTGCACAGAACGGTATCTTTTTTCCGCAGAACGGGAAACATTCGGCCTCTTCCTGCGTCTATATTTATGTTGGCTTCGGAATTGCTAATGTTTGTTTCGCTCGCAACCGACATCGGTTCGGAAGCGAGCGGAAAGTAACGTCTCGGTAACAGCAGGACGGAACTTGAGAGAAAAATGAGTCTGGCCTGCAAGATGCGGAGAATTGTGTCGTAGACTCTAGTAATGAGGAACGCCGGCGGGGGCAATACCAACCTCACCCGCCTGCCGGCACCATCCAGGAGGGACATCTCATGCTCGTTCTCACTCGGCGCCCCGGCGAATCCATCATCATTGCCGGCGACATCAAGATCACGGTGGTTAACGTTGGCCCCGGCCGCGTAAAGTTGGGTATCGAAGCCCCACCGCACGTGCGTGTCGATCGCCAGGAAATCCACGACAAGATCGAACAATCCGCCGACGTTTTGGCGGCCGTGGGTGGCGAAGTCGGTATCGACTCCCAGAACACGATGATTAGCAGCGGTCCGGACACGACCACCATCAGCGCGGCTCCGGTCGGCGCGCCACAAGCGGCGCCGGCTACGGTGCCGCCGCTCGGGAAATTGAGCAAGTACCGGCTGCCGCGCAAGCCCCGCTAGGTCGCTAATCGCGCTGTTGGTTACAACTCCGCACGTCATTCGCCTCAACAGTTCTCTTCAATGAGAAATGAATGCCCGCGCCTTCGCGCGGGCTTTCTTTCTTTCACCTGTTTGAAATCCCTGGCCGTCCGCGTCGTCATTCCGGAGAACCACCCGGGGACTCCGTCGTTTCCACACCTTGGGAGCCGGCATGCTCACCGCGATTCTGCTGGTGGTTAGCTGTGTCATTTCTGACCACCCTGTGGGCCATTTTGAGCCAGCCCCGAGCGACCAGTGTGACCCGGCGAAAACGGTTGCCCCCAAGGAGGCGCTTCAGCCGTTTAACGTGTTAGTCGGTTCCTGGAAGGGAAGTGGGATGCCCGAGGGCACGAAGGAAGAGCGCGCGGCCGGCGCGTGGGAAGAGACGGTCGCGTGGGAGTGGAAGTTCAAGGACCAGGATGCGTGGCTGGCCGTTACGTTCAAGAAGGGAAAGCACTTCACGAAGGGCGAGCTGCGCTACACCCCAGATAAGGACACGAAGGCAGCGCCGCGGTTCACACTCACACTGACGGCCGTTGACAAGTCCACCGCGACGTTCGTCGGCGGGCTGACCGACAAGGACAAAGTGCTCACGCTCGCGCGCACCGATGGCCCAGCCGCCGAGGACCAGCGCATCGTCTTCAGCCTACTACACAGCAATCGTCATCTTTACCGATTGGAAACGCGCCCGGCAGGAACGACAGTCGCCTACAGCAAGAAGTACCAAGTGGGTGCGACCAAAGAGGGCGAACCGTTCGCGGCCACCACGAAGGGGCCGGAGTGCATCGTCAGCGGCGGGCTGGGCACGATGAAGGTGAGCTACAAGGGCAAGGACTACTGGGTGTGCTGCTCCGGGTGCCGCGACGAGTTCAAAGAGAATCCGGAAAAGTACATCAAGGAAGCCGAAGCGAAAGCGAAGAAGCAATAGTTCCAGAATTCGCGCGCCGGGTTCCGAACGCCAAGTTCAAGAGGCGACGCGAATTACTTGATTTCGATCCCGCGCGCAAAACGCGGAACCCGCAACTTGGAACTTGAAGTCCGCTCCCCGGCGGCAATAATGCGGTCGCCAGTCCGATCCCCCGACCGGCCGAGCGCCGGTTGCTTCTCGGAGCACGCTCATGGCGGAAGCCCTCCCCTCCGATTTGGCCAAGGTCGATCCGCGTGAGGCGTGGGCGCCGTGGAAACCGGCCAACGGCGAGTGGAACCGCAAGTGGGTCGCGCACCTCTTCCGCCGCGCCGGGTTCGGCGCGACGCCCGCCGAAACAGACAGGGCGCTCGCTGAGGGTTTGAACAAAACCCTTTCGCATTTCATGACGGGGGACGCGGACGCGGCCGACCGCCTCGAACTGCTCACCGAAACGGGCAAGTATTACACCGAGCCGGTGAGCCTCCGCGTGTGGTGGCTCTACGCGATGACGGAGGGCGGGTACCCGCTGCGCGAGAAGCTGGCCCTGTTCTGGCACAACCACTTCGCCACCAGCTACGCGAAGGTGCGCAGCACGAAGCTGATGTACGAGCAGAACGTCACCATCCGGAAGCACGCGCTCGGCAAATTCCGGCCATTCCTGCTCGACATGAGCAGGGACACGGCCATGCTGGTGTGGCTCGACTCCAACCGCAACGTGAAGGGCGCGCCCAACGAGAACTACGCCCGCGAGGTGATGGAGCTGTTCTCGCTCGGTGTCGGCAATTACACCGAGAAGGACATCCAAGAAGCTGCCCGCGCGCTGACCGGCTGGCACCACGACGCCGAGGTGCTGAAGTTCGAGTTTAACCACGAACTACACGACGAGGGCAGCAAGACGGTCTTCGGGAAAACGGGTAAGTGGACCGGTGAAGACGTCGTTCGTCTGTGCTGCGATCAGCAAGCGTGCGCGGCGTTCCTGGTGTCGAAACTCTACTCGTTCCTCGTGAGCGAAACGCCACCGCCGAAGGCGCTACTGGCGCCGCTCGCGGACCAGTTCCGCAAATCGGATTACGATATCGCGGCCCTTGTGAAGACGATCCTCGGTTCGCGGTTGTTCTTCAGCGAGCACGCTTACCACAAGTGCGTGAAGTGGCCGGTCGAATGCGCGCTGGGCGCGGTTCGCAGCGCGGTCGGAGAGCGCATCCCGCTCTCCGACGTGGTCGACCCACTCGCGAAGATGGGCCAAGCGCTGTTCGCCCCGCCGAACGTGAAGGGCTGGCGCACCGGGACCGACTGGCTGAACAGCGCGACGCTGCTCGCGCGAAACAACTTCGCGGAGAAGGTCGCGGTCGGCGAATGGAGCCGCAACGGGCGCCCGCGCCCGTCGCAGCAGTTCGGGTTCGTCGCCGAGCCGACGAAAGTGGACGCCCCTCCGAGCGAGCCCGCTCCGCCGCCGGCTCCGGAAGCGAAGCACGACATCTGCACCGCGATCTTCGCGGCGAATCCCAAGGACATTGCGGCGGTCGTGAAGCAAATGAGCACGCTGCTCTATGGCGAAGCGGCCGCTCCCGCACAGGTCAAGAAGCTCGAAACGTTCCTGCTGACGCCCGGCCCCACGGCGGGCGCCGCGCCCGCGGCCCCGAAGGGACCGAAGCCGAAGAGTAAGGGGCTAACCCCTCCCGAGACCAAATCGGCGGACGGGGCAAAGGCCAAATCGGAACCCGAACCCAAGCCCAAGAAGGTGGAACCGCCCAAGCCGCTCGATCCGAAAGACGTGAAGCTCGATTCGCCGGAGTTCAAGGCGCGCGTTCGCGAAGCCTACCACGCGATGATGTGTCTGCCGGAATACCAACTGAACTAGAGCGAACGTTCGAGGGCGCTTGCGCCCCCTTCGCTCGCGGCTTTCACTAGCCGGCTCAGGCCGGCCGTTCGCCCAATCCCTTTCACCGAGGTTCGCCAATGTCCACCCGACGCGACTTCCTAAAGACCACCCTCGGCACGTCGAGCCTGCTCGCCGTCGGTGGGGTGGTGCCGGAGTTCCTCGCCTCGACCGCGCGCGCCGCGGAGAAGGAAGACAAGAAGAAGGACACCGTTCTCGTGGTGATCGAACTCACCGGCGGGAACGACGGGCTGAACACCGTCGCGCCCTACGGCGACGACCTCTACCACAAGGCACGCCCCACGCTCGCGTTCGGCAAGAAGGAAGTGCAGAAGCTCGACGACTACCACGGGCTGCACCCGCGCATGAACGAGCTGAAGCGCCTGTACGACGAAAAGCGGCTCGCGGTGATTCAGGGGGTCGGATACCCGAACCCGGACCGCTCGCACTTTGAGAGTATGGACATCTGGCAGCTCGCCGATCCGAAGCGCGGGCACACGAGCGGCTGGCTCGCCCGCAGCATCCCCGGCATGAGCATCAAGGACGCGGGCGTGCCGGGGATGTACCTCGGGAACGAGCGCCTTCCCGTCGCGATGCAGGGGGCGGACGGCGGCGTCATCAGCCTCGCCGATCGCGCGAGTTTCAAGCTCCAACTGACGGGCAATCAGGCCAACCGCAAGGCGCTCATTGAAGACCTGAACGGCGAGAAGGACACGGGTAAGGCCGACCTCGCGTCGTTCGTCCGGAAGCGCCAGCTCCAAACGTACACGAGCCTCAAGAAGATCGACGACGCGCTCCGCGAAGCGGGCGGCAGCGGCCAGGGGCGGACTAATGAGTTCGTGGGCGGTCGCGTCGTGCAGCGCGACCCGGACGACCTCAACACGCTCGGCGGCAAGCTCGGGCTCGTTGGGCGCCTGATCCAGAAGGGGCTGGGTACGCGGCTCTATTACGTCCAACTCGGCGGCTTCGACACGCACTCCGGACAGGCCGAGATGCACGGGAAGTTACTCGGCGAACTGTCGAGCGCCATCGGCAACTTCTTCAACGGGCTGCAAGCGGAGCACTCGGAGCGCGTCGCCGTGATGACGTACTCGGAGTTCGGGCGCCGGGTGAAGGAGAACGGCAGCCGCGGGACCGACCACGGGAGCGGCTCGTGCATGTTCCTGGCGGGTTCGCAGGTCGTCGGCGGGCTGGTGGGCAAGCACCCGAGCCTCTCGGACCTCACCGACGGCGACATCAAGTACCACACTGATTTCCGCCGCGTGTACGCCACTCTGCTCGACGACTGGCTCGAAGTGGACAGCCGCGGCGTGCTCGACGACAAGTTCGAGAAGCTCCCGCTCATCGACCGCAAGAAGAAGGCGCCGGCCGGCTCGGGGCCGAACAACTCCACTAACCCGCTCCCGCCCGGTGCGCTCCCGGACGATGCGCCTCTGCCGGGAGCAGGTGCCCCTCCGGTGAAAGAGGACGTGCCCCCGCCGATGGAGAAGATGTAAGAGAAGGGGTGAAGGGCGAGAGAGTGAAGGGGTGAAAGGCAGGAGCGTGCTTCTGTCGTCTTACCTTTGTTCTCTCGCCGCTTCGCCCTTTCACCTTCTCACCCCTTCACTCCTCACCCCTTCATCTTCGGACCGGAGTTCCCATGCCCCGTTCGCTCGCGCTGGCGCTGGTCGCGCTGGCTTTCGCGTCTCCGACTTTCGCGGCAGACGGGTCGCCCGCTACCGCACCCGAGCGGCTCCTTCCGCCCACCACGCAGCTTTTTGTGCGCTGGGACGGCATCACGGCCCACAACGAGGCATACAAGAAGTCGGTTTGGGGGTCGGTGATGGCCGGACCGACCGGCGACAGCGTTCGCGCGCTAGTTGCTAAGGGGCCGAAGTTGATCGGCTCCTCCGTGCTCGCCGATCCGCTGCTCGACGGCCAGTCGCCGGCGGAACTCAAATCGAACCTCGTCGACCTGAAGTCGGCCGAGAAGCTCATCGATCTCATCACGGATCGGGGAGTGATCGTCGCGGGGGAAGTGCGCGAGCCCGCACCGACGATTCGGGGCGTGGGCGGCGCGCTCACCGGGCTGCTGAGCGGGAAGTTGCCGAGCACCGACGCGATCCTGCCGGACGCGCAGTTGATCGTCATCGTGCCGAATTCGGGCGACAAGACCGAGGTGCTATTCGGCTCCCTCCGGCTCCTGATGCACAAGGCCGAAACTAAGATCGAGTCGCTTAATGTGAAGGGCCGAAAGGGATTCCGGCTAGACATGCCGCAAAGCGAAGGGCCGGTGAATCTCAACGTCGCGTGGTGGGTCGAGGGCAAGCACTTCGTCTTCTACACCGGAACGCGCAAGCCCGAAGCCATCATCACGGAGATGGAAGCTAACGCCAAGAAGGGCGGAATCACCGGCCACCCGCTGTTCCAGCGCTCTCTGAAGACGGGCGATTTCGAGACGATCACGCGCGGGTTCGTTGATACTGAAAAAGTCGTCGGCCTCGCGAAGAGCCTGGCGGGACCGTTCGTGCCCGGGTTGAAGGAGCGGCTCGACGGGATCGGGATCGGCGGGCTGAAGGCGATCGTCTTCACCTCCGGGTTCGACGGTAAGGAGTCGCGTGCGGTGTACGAGTTCGACGTGCCCGGCGAGCGCAAGGGGTTTGCGAAAGCGCTCAAGAACCAACCCTTCGGGCTGAACGATCTGCCGCCGATGCCGCCGGACGTGAGCCGATTCTCCGCGCTCCGGCTCGACCCGGCTGCAACCTACGACGCGGGTCTGAGCCTCATCGATTTTCTCACGATGAACGAGGATTTCGGGGTCGAGGACGGGGGGAAGAAGCAAACGCCCGCGGATGTTATCAAGGCGCGCAAGGACTTCATGGCGCGCGAGGTGGACAAGTTCCTCGGCATCTCGATGAAGGACGACCTGCTGCCGCACCTGGGCGACAAGTTCGTAGTGTACCAGAGCCCGTCGGAAGGGCTATCGGTGTTCGGCACGGTGGTCTGCGTGTCGTGCAAAGATCCGGCAAAGGTGCGGGCCGCGACCGATCGCGTGCAGCGCGCCCTCGAAGCGGTCGCTAATAGTCCGATCAAAGTGCGGAAGAAGATGGTGAAGGGCGTCGAGGTGCGTGAGTTCTACGCACGCGGGTTCGGCGTCATTACTCCCACCTACGCGATCGTGGGCGAGTGGCTCGTGATCGCCGGGCACCCGCAAGCGGTGCAGGGCGTAATTCTCCGCACGAAGGGCGATATCGAAAAGTGGAAGCCGGATGCCGAAACCGCCAAGCGCCTCGCGAAGATGCCGCAGGACGGGTGCGGGCTTCAGTACTGCAACCCGAAGTCGACCGTGCAGAACCTGTGCTGCGTCGGGCCGCTCCTGGTCAGCACGCTCGGGCTGCGGAACCAGTTCAGCGAGAACAACGAAACCGATTTCGATCCGATCGACGTGGGGCTCGTCCCGAACGGGCACGAACTGAGCCGGCACCTGTTCCCGAACCTCACCGTGACGCGCGACGACGGCAAAACGATCCGCGTCGAGGTGAACGAATCGTTCAGTCTGCCGCTCGAAGTGATCGGGCTAGAGCCGCTCGTCATCTTCAGCGGTCTGGGGCTGGTGTTCTGACCGTTGCGGGCGCGGGTCGCGTCGGATACTGTGCGGGTCGGGGGCAACCCCGGCCCGCTTTGTTTCAGAGTGAGCGAAAACTCTCTGAATCACTCACCTCGTCGGAGCGCGTTCCCGATGCGACTCTCCCTCGCCGGCTTCGGAATCCTCGTTATGACTGTCGTTGCCACGCCCGCGGACCTGCCTCCACCAGACAAATTGCCATCGGTCGCTGAATTCCCGGACGTGCTCGCGATGCGCGACGGCACCAAGATCACCAGCAAGAAGGACTGGGAAGAGAAACGGCGCCCCGAGCTGAAGGAGTTGTTTCAGCACTACATGTATGGTCGGTACCCGCACTTGATGGAACCGGTGAAGGTCGTGGTGACGGGGAAGGTGTTGTTCGAGGACGCACAAGCCCTCGGTGGCGCGGGAACGCTCCGCGAGATCGAGGTGAGCTTCAGCGAATCGCAGTGGCCGAAGATTTACTTGCTGATCGCCACACCCAACGGGAAGGCACCGGCCGCGTGCTTCGTCGGCCCGAACTTCGGTGGGAACCACTTGCTCACGTCGCACGAAAAGGTGCGCATCCCCACCGCGTGGGTTCCGGCTAATTACCCCGGCGTCGAGAAGGGCACGAACAAGGCGACCGCCGCGGGGCGCGGGAAGCAACCCGGTACGTGGCCGCTGCAACAGATCGTCGAGAAGGGGTACGCGGTCGCGACGTTTTACTGCGGCGATATCCAGCCCGACCGCCCGGACGTGCGCGAGGGCATGCGGGCCACGTTGCCCGTTTACAAGGGCGACGCCCTGCTCGATGAGACGGCCACCGTCATGTGGTGGGCGTGGGGCTGCCACCGCGCCGTCGATTTCCTCGTGACCGACAAAAGCATCGACGCGAAGCGCATCGCGGTAGTCGGGCACTCGCGGTTGGGCAAAACGGCGCTGCTGGCCGGGGCGTTCGACGAGCGCATTGCGGTAGTGATTCCGCACCAATCGGGGTGCGGCGGGGCCGGTCCGAGCCGCAGCAAGAACGAGAAGGCGGAAACGGTCAAGCGCATCACGACCGCGTTCCCGCACTGGTTCTGCGGCCACTTCCGCGCGTTCGGCGGCGACACCACCAAGATCCCGTTCGACCAGCACGCCCTCGTCGCGATCTGTGCCCCGCGCCCGGTGCTCCTCACCAACGCGGAGGACGACCAGTGGGCGAACCCGAGCGGCCAGTTCGACGTGCTGACGGCCGCCGCGCCCGCGTACAAGCTCTACAGCGATACGAAGCCGGTCGCGGACAAAATGCCGGAGCAGGGCAAACTGAGCGACGACCGCCTCGGCTACTTCATTCGCGGGGGCAAACACAGCATGACACCCGACGACTGGAAGGTGTTCACCCAGTTCGCCGACAAGTGGCTGAAGTGATGCGAGCAGAGATCAGAGGACAGAGGACAGAAAGCAGGCACGCGAATGCCTCGGCGAACGGCCGGTGTAAGCCGGCCGGTGAAGATAACAGAAGAATTTTGACAGGATTTACAGGATAAACAGGATTCAAAACAGACGCACGTGCGATCCCGCTGTCGTGGATGTAGCCCGTTTGACCGGGGCTGTGGTTTTGATCCTGTTTATCCTGTAAATCCTGTCAAAATTCTTCGCTCATATTTTGTGAATATGAACTTGTGTTCATGAGTCGCGTGATTTATGATGTGTGAGACGTGCCGAGTTACTCGGCGTTGATGGAAGCCAGAAATACTGGCAATGCGCGTGAGGTGACAAAGAACCACAACCGCACTCCGAACAATAAGTAGCCACCGCGCGTGTTTGTTTATTGTTGGTTTGGCTTCCGGTACCGTGCGGGCCGGAAATGTTAGCAAATGTTAGCTTTTTTGCCGTAAGTTGTTGTTATGTAACGAATTTCGGAGGTCAGCGAGTTAGCCAAATGTCCTCAGACCGTGACGCATTGTTAGCCGCGATTCGGGCCAATTCGGAGGACGACACCCCGCGCCTGGTCTTCGCGGACTGGCTCGACGAAAACGGCGACGCCGCTCGCGCCGAGTTCATCCGCTCGCAGTGCGAGTTCGCGCGCGTTGTTGCCGAGGACGGCAACAGCTACGCGATGTACGCCTTCCTCCGCGACCGCTACTCTGTTGGGCTGACTGCGACCGACTGGCCCCGGATCGATTCGGGCGTTCACAGGCTCGCTACGCTCGCAAAGCGGAGCGAGGAGCTGCTGAGACAACACGAGAACCGGTGGGTGCCCAAAGTACCGAAGAAGTACGAGGTGGAGATCGACGAATTCGACCGCGGGTTCCCGCGCCGTGTTCAGCTCAATAGCCTGCAAAACTTGCCGAAGGTGGTGGATTGGATTCGCGCCACTTTACCAGCCGTCACACTCAAAGCCGACCGACTCACAGGGCGCGTCGTTGAGCAACTTGCCGATACGGGATTGCTCGATCGAATTGATTCACTGGAACTCACGAACGAAAGCGCTTCGGGGTTGCGCGAGTTCGGTAATCGCCCCGAAGCGGCCCGCGTGCGCACGATCAAGGTTCAGGGCGGTGACGCTGAAGAGATTGCGTCGGCTCTGGCCGATTCACCGCACTTCACCGGGTTACAAACACTCGATATATCGGCCCCGCACATTAGCGCGACGGCGGCTGAAACATTGTTTCGGGCCAAGAGTTTGCGCACGCTCCGTCGCTTGCACCTGTGCGGGTCAGAGAGTTGGCGTGGGAATTGGACCGTTGATACCGCGCGAACCTTGGCTGCGGGCGAATTCACTAATCTCGCTTCGGTTCGTTTCGAGCACGCGGGATTGGGAGATGATGCGGTCGAGATTTTGGCCGCGTGCCCCGATTTCGCCCGGTTGCGCACGTTCGATTTGACGGGTAACCACATTAC
The DNA here is from genome assembly GCA_000531095.1 of Gemmata massiliana. GTDB lineage: Bacteria > Planctomycetota > Planctomycetia > Gemmatales > Gemmataceae > Gemmata > Gemmata massiliana. The sequence continues at coordinate 84,061 of HG799472.1, forward strand.
CGGGCGCGGTGTCACGAACTTGCTGTGCTCACCGCACTTAGCGAGCCTTGTGAACCTGTGCTTGGACGAGAACCCGTGCAACGGACTAGACCCCGAGCGACTGGCTGCCGCGCCTCCTGCCGCGCTGCGGATGCTCCACTTTCACGGGAGCCGGCTCCGGACCGCGGACGTGCGGGCACTCGCCCGGAGCCCGCGCGTTCGCACACTCTGGTATCTCGACATTGATGACAACAACTTGAGCACGACATCGGTTCGCGCACTGGTCCGCGGGTTGGGGACGTGGTGCCCGCCGATATTGTGGCTCGCGTACAACCGGATCGACGATAGCGGCGCGAAGGTGCTGGCAAAGTGGAAAGCGGCTTCCGCATTGAGTGCGTTGCACTTGAAGTACAACCCGCCGATGACCGAGGCGGGAGTGCGAACGTTGCTCGACAGCCCGAACCTGGCAAACCTCAGCGCCCTGTGCGTTTCCGCGAGCGGCGAAGCGGAAGCGCGGCTGCGGGAGCGGTTCAAGCACCCGGACGGCTACTGACGCCGCTGGTGTGCCGCGCGCGACCTCATATCCTGTTCCCGTACCCTCTCCCGTTCCTCACGCGCACCTCGAATGACTGTTCCCCTGTGTTGTCCGTGGCGGTCGGTTTGGTTCGCGCGAGTCGTCGCGGTGGTCGCCCTGGTCATCGGCATCCCCCTGTTTCTGCGAACGCCGCCGTGGTGCGACATCACGCTGTACCAGATGGCCGCGCGCAACATCCTCAACGGTGGAACGCACTACCGGGACATCTTCGACACCAACCTGCCCGGGTTCGTGTGGGTGCTCACGGTCCTTCAGTGGCTGTTCGGGGAGAGCGTGGTCGCGGTGCGGGCCACGGACCTGCTCATCGTCTCGGGAACCGTGTTCCTCATCGATCGACTGGCGAAGTGGGGGGGCGCGTCGCTCGCGGCGCGCTGGTGGGCGCTCGCGGGCGTGGCGCTGTTCTACCCGTTCACGGTGGAAATGTCGCACGCCCAGCGCGACACCTGGATGACATTGCCGGCCCTCGCCGCCGTCGCGCTCCGCGTGCGCCGCGGGATGGGGAGACCTACCCCCCCGTCCCTCCTCCCTGAAGGGAAGGGGGAGACAGAACCGTCGGATGTCGTCTCCAGCACAGCGCCTGCGCGCGCCTGCACCCCCTTCCCTTCAGGGAGGGGGGACGGGGGGGAGGTTCTTCATGGATCGCCCCTTCTCCCTTTCGAGCGTCGCTTCTTGAAGGCTTGTTGTGGGGGGCGGGCGTTTGGATCAAGCCGCACATCGTGATTATGGCGGCCACGGTGTGGCTGCTCACCGCGCGGCGCATCGCAGGTGCGTCCCCGCGTCCCTGGCACGCGGCGGGCGCCGATTTCCTCGGGAACGTGCTCGGCGGCGGTGTTGTGGGGCTCGCGGGGCTCGCGTGGTTGTTCGCGACCGGGACGTGGGGGCCGTTCCTCGAAGTGTTCACGCAGTGGAACCCCGGCTACTTACAACTGGTGAAAGCGGAAATCGGGATGCGCGTGGGGCAGGAACTCTACTGGTTCCCTCCGTGGAGCCTCGGGTTGCTGCCGACCGTGCCGCTCGCGCTCGTGTCGGTGCTGGACATGGCCCCCTGGTCGAGTCGGTCGGCTGCGAATGCGCACCCGGACCGTGCGGGACTCGCCGGGCACCAACTCCCGGCCTTGTTGTGGGAAAAACAAGCCGGTGCGGACGCGCGGTTCGCACGCGGGGTGCTGGGTGGGTTGTACCTGGCCTGGGTCGCGCAAGCGTTTTTCCTCCAGCGGGGGTTCCAGTACGCACACGTACCGGAAACGCTCCTCATGTTGGGCGTATGGGCCTCGCACCGGTGGGCGTGGGTGCTCCTCGTGTTGCTCTGGCTCGCGGTGACGACGAGCGCGTGGTTCCTGGCCGAACACAGTGCAGCCGTCCGGGAAAAGATCGACAGCATTCCTATTTACGATCGCGAGAATTACGTTCCGCGGCACCCGATCTTTGCGCCCGAGCGGCTCCGACTGTGGCCCCAGTGCTGGTGCCCGGATCTGGACGATGCCGAGCGGTACAAAATGTGGGACCGGCTCCGGTTGCACCCGCCGCACGAGGCGGTAATCAGTTGGGAAGAACTCGACGAGGTCGTGACCTTCTTGCGCGGACAGGGCGTGAGCGACGGTGAGGTGATCGCGTGGTTCGATTCGCCGCACGCCGCGTACCTGATGCTGAACCAGAAGCCGGGGCTGCGGTTCATGCACGTGTACACGGCCATTTCCATCGGCGAGGACGCAAACGGCGAGGACGGCCGCGTAAAGGTGATGCGCGAATTGGCCACGAAAACGCCGAAGGCCCGGTTTGTTATTAACGACTTGGAGTGGGTCGCGCTGCCCGCCAAAACCGAGGAGCAACGGGCGCCGTTCCTGGCCCCGGCGCGCAACCCGCCGGACGACCTGCTCCCGGTCGTCACCCCGTACCCCACCGACTTCCCGTTCAACCAGCCGACCGTGTTCCGCACGCGAAACAACCAGGGGCGGTACATCGTCCACCGACTCGTGACGCGCGAGAACTCGCTCGGAACTCTGAGCTTCATCGAGTCCGGGGCCGGGGCGGTAACCGGCGGCGCACAACGAAGCGCGACCCGTTCCGCTGTACACGACGTCATCCTGCCCAAGTGACCGCGCCTTCGGGTTGACCGCGGGTGCCCGCATCCGGCATCATCTCGCCTCCTCGTCCCGCAGGAGGCGGATTCGTGCGCGTGTTGTCGTTCTCGCGGTTCGCAACTTGGTTTCGCGCCACTCACACCGCGAACCCGCGCGGGTCGCGGATCGCGTTCCTGGCGGTGCTGACCGCGATCGTACTGCTGATGAGCGTCAAGTATGCGGTCAAGATCGCCAAGCCGGGCGACTCCGGCCAGCAGAGCCGGTCCGCGTTCCTGCGCTGGCGACAGATGGTGAACGGAGTGTTCGCCGGCGAAAACATTTACGTCGGTGTGAACGAGTACCCCAACCCGCCGATCATGGCGGTGCTGTTGCGCCCGTTCACCGCGCTCCCGCCGACCGTCGGCGCCCTCACGTGGTTCTACACGAAGGTGCTGCTCGCGGTGCTGTCTGCGGTGTGGGCGTTCCGACTCTGTCGGGGGCAACCTAACCTCTCGGTTTCCTCCGAAGAGAGGGGGAAAGACCAAAGACAACCTACCCCCGTCCCCCTCCCTAAAGGAAGGGGGAGCTGGCGCGCGAAGTCTCAGAGATTGGGACCACGCGCCGCGACCGTTCATTCTCCCCCTTCCCTTCAGGGAGGGGGACGGGGGGTAGGTTCTTCCCAGAACGCTGGAGGTTTCGCCCTCGATCTCGCGCGTGCGGTCGCGATCATGTTGTGCCTGCCGCCGTTACTCGGTGATCTGTCGCACAACAACGTGAATATTTTCATTCTCTTCTTAGTTATGGGGTGCCTGGAAGCGTTCCGGCGCCGGCTCGATACGCTCGCGGGGCTGACACTCGCCCTTGCGATCGCCTGCAAAGTGACGCCGGCGCTGTTCGTCGCGTATTTCGCGTGGAAACGGTGCTGGCGCGTACTCGGCGCAACGTTCGTCGGCCTGGCGCTCTGGCTCGCGGTCGTTCCCGGACTCACCTTCGGTTGGAACCACAACCGCGAGTTGATGGAGGGCTGGTACGCGCTCATGGTCGAGCGGCCGCTTCTGAAGGGCGAAATCACGACCGAGCACCCGAACCAAGCAGTAACCGGTTTCGTGTACCGGCTTTTCACCTACAGCCCGTCGTACATCGTGTACCCGGACAACATCCCGACGCCGGCCGAGTACCACAACCTCACGGACATCGGGCGCCCGGCCGCGTGGGTCATTGTGAAGGCGCTCACGGCGTGCTTCGCGCTCGCGGTCGTGTTCTTGTGCCGCTGGCCGGTTCGTGGGCCGAACGATGCGCGGCAGGGGTGGCGGTTCGCCACAGAATGCGGGCTAATTTGCTTGGGGATGCTGCTTTTCAGTGAGCGCACCTGGAAGCACCACGCCGTTGTGCTGCTATTGCCACTGGCGGCACTCACTTATGCCGTTGCGGTCGTGGAACTCCCGCGGCGCGTTCGGGCGTTTCTCATTGGGGTACTGGTCGCGTCGTTTGTGTTGATGGCCGGGCCGGGAATGCTCGCGGGCCGGGCCGCGGACCTTGCAATGGTGTACGGCACACACACTATCGCGTTCGTCCTTCAGACTTTAGCTCTGGGCACGCTCCTTGCGTGCCGGTCGGGACGTGTGAATGACGTGTGCGGGTCGCGCAGTGCCGCGCGTGAAACGATTCCTATTTGATGGGGCGGAACGGCTGCGGGGTTTGGGTATACTGAGCGGAGATAGCCGCTTTCGCTCTGGTGGTGAATTCCTCGTCGCCCGCCCTTTCGCGTGGTTCTCGCGTGCGGGTGTGGGGATGAGAGCGCATCAGCGAATAGCGTCACATTCCGCTCCGAGTACCACCAATGCCGACACGCAACCGCCACCGGTCGCTCGCAGGCGCGTTCGCCCTCGCGGCGCTGGTGGCGGGAACGGTCACACTTTCTGCTCAGCCCCCGGGCGCGGAGCCTCTCAAGAAGCCGGCGGACACGTCCAAAACCGAAAAGAGCGACAAACCCGACAGCAAGGTCGAGAAGCCCGACGGTAAACCGCTCGCTGTGAAACTGCCCGACGGCACGTTTCTCTGGCTCGGTTCCGGTGAGGGCGAGCGCGTTACTCTTTCGCCGCAAGAGTACCAGAAACTCCTCGATCGCGTGGACCAGTTGAAGAAGGAACTGGCCGCGCGCAAACCGACCGCGCCGAGCGGGTGCGCCATTTCGCGGGCGCGTTGGAGAAAGCGCGGCGAAGCAAACTTGTTGCCGTACTCAAAACTCACGTACACGTTCCGCGCGAACTCAGGCGAACACCGCGATCGCGCTTGGCGGGCGCAAAGGCGTTTCTGGTTAGCGCTGCGCTCGACGGCTCGAAACTGCCCGTACTCGACACGGGTGACGACGGGTTCACGGTCCTCGTGGAGACTGCCGGCGATCACACGCTCGTGCTCGACACGGAAGCACCCGTAACCGCGCGGGTGACGAAGGCCGAAATCGGTTTCGACCTGGGCCTCCCGCGCGCGCCGATCACGACCTTCGCGCTCGACCCGCCGGGCGGTGACGTGAAGCGCATCACTTTGGTCACCAAGACGCCGGACCAGATCCAACCGCGGCGCGCGACGGTGGACGTGAAACAACTCGCTGCGAAGGGCAGCGAAGCCGGTGTCGCGCTCGGCGCGGTGGAATCGCTCGAAGTGAGCTGGGAGCCGCCCGCGGCCGTCGCGCAACCGGTCGATCAGGTTCAGAACGCGGACATCGACGTGACCGTGCTCCTCACCGACGGGTTCGTGGAGTCCACCGCCAAGATCAAGGTCCGGGGACCGGCCCGCGAGTGGAAACTGGTCGCCCCCGCTTCCGCGGACGTGAGCGTGGACCGCGCTGCGGTGGTGAGCGATACGGGACCGACACAACAACCCGTTGTGAGCAAGCCCGGTGATCCGAACAAGCCGGCCTGGAAGATCGAATTGCCCAGTGGTTCAACAGCAGCCGACTGGATCATCACTGTCGTAGTGCGCCAGGCGCGGCCGAAGACCGGCACCACGAAAGCCCCCGCATCACCGATCGGCCCGTTCGCGGTGCTGGACGTGTTCAAACAGACCGGCACCGTGAACGTAAAGGCCGGACCGCACACGCGGTTCGTGTTCAAACACGGCCCGGATTTGCGACGGGTCGAACTCCCGATCGCGCTCGACGATGACGTGAGCGCGGCGCTGTTCCGGCTCACGACCGGCCCCACGGGGGCGACGCCGGTTAACGCGCCGCTCCTCACCGTCGAGGCGTGGCCCGTCGAGGGCGCGGTTCGGGTGCGCCCCGTCTACAAGTTGGAGCTAACGGAAGCCAGTTGGAAGGTGCGCGCCGAGATCGCGGTGAAGCCGATCCGCACTGAGGTGGACGCGATCACAATCAACGTGCCCGCGGAGTGGCGCGGGCTGGAGTCCGAGTTCGACCCAGAGACCGTGCAGAGCGCGAGTCCGGGGAAGGTCGAAGGGGCGTGGGTACCGGTTACGGTGCGGCTCGCCAGCGCGACGAAACTGCCGTTCAACGTGGTGCTGGCCGGTACGATCGCCGTTCCGTCCGGTGGGCGCGAAGTGACGATCCCGTTTCCGCGCTACCCCAAAGCCGTAGAGCGCGACGCAGTGGTGACCGCGACGGTTTATGAGGGAATGGAGGTGCGGGGTACGGGGCGCGGTTGGGAGGGCGACCAGCCGGCCGGGTGGAGTTCTCCGCTTACCGCCGTTGTGAGCGCCGACGGCAAAACTCCGAAGGCCGTTACTGCGGTAACCGGCAGATCGGAACTCGGGTTCGCACGGGTCGCGCTCAACTGGCAGCCGTACCGTCCCGATGTCGCGGTTACCACAAAAACCGACGTCACCGTGGGGGAGCGGCAAATCACGGTGAAGCAGGAGTTCCACCTTCGCTCCGGGGACGGCCTTCCCAAAGCCGTGCGGTTGCACGGTCCCGCGGAAGCGTTCGGGCTGAGAGCGACCCCGGCGCTCGACTCGGTTTCGCCGGGCGCGTGGACCTATTTGCCCCCGGACGCCAAAGAAGCCACGCTGAACGTGAGTTTCGCGCTCCCGCTGCCGACCCAGGACGGGCCGCTCACGTTGCCGATCGGCCTGTTCTGGCTCGCGGACGCGGCCCGCACCGAAACGAACGTGCGCGTGTGGGTGAACTCCGTGACCGGGCGCACGGTAAGTGCCGCGGCCCCCGGGTGGCGCGAACTCCCGACCGAGGCTTTACCCGAACGCGACACGCTCCCCGCGCTCACGCTCACTGCGTCCGCCGAACACTCACTCGCGCTGGAATTGCGCCGGGCGACTACGGAGTCGGCGGTTGCCGTATGGGTCGACCGCGCGCTTGTCGAAGCCGGAGCGACCGAAGACGGGGCCGTGAGCTACCGCGCGCGGTTCCGGCTCTCGCGCTGGCTCGCGCCTGCAATCGAAGTGTGGCTGCCAGGTGCGATCGGGCCGAACCCAACAGCCCGCATAGACGGCACAGGCGCGGCGCTGGTTCCGGCGGGCGAAGCGGACGGCGGGCGCCGGTTTCGCGTGAATTTGCCCGAAGTTTCGGGCGCGCGCGCGGTGGTTCTGGAGTTGCAGTACACCCTACCCGGCTCGCGGAGCGTACTTGGCGAAACGGCGTACCAGCCGCCGCGCATCTTCTCAGCCGCGCACTCCGGCCCGGTGCGGTGGCTCGTGACCGAAGCGGCCGGCTCCGCTCCGCTCCTCTTCAGCGACCGCGCCCGTCCGGAACTCCGGTGGCGCTGGCGCGGCCCCGTTCTCGCGCCCACGGCCGTACCCCGAGCCGATCTCGAGCGCTGGTTCAATTCGGGCGGCGAACCGGACGCGGTCGGCTTAACGCCCACTCAGGAGGGCGAACCGCTCGCGGCCCGGCAAAACGCTCCAGGCACATTGCGCGTAGCCCGCGTGCCGTGGATCGCGCTGGTTATTGTGTCTTCGCTCGGCGTGTTCCTTGTAGCGGTTCTGTTGACGTGGTTGAACACGGTCGCGTCCGGTTTGGCCGTCGCGCTGCTCGGGGGCACGTTTGGTGTTGCGGCCGTGTTGTACCCGCAACCGGCGGCCCAGGTGGTTGCGGCCGGGCAGCCGGGATTGGTTGTGGCGCTGCTCGCTTTGAGTTTGCAGTTGGTTGTGCGCTGGGAGATTCGGCGCCGGGTGCGCAACCTGCCGGGCTTCACGCGGGCGGCTCCGGAACCGGCGACCGGAACGATCTCTCATGCCACACCCGCGGCATCGGTGCGGGTGCGCCCGGGAAGCACAGGAACACCGGCGCCGACGGGAAGTGGTTCTTAAACGGCCGACCGCGACGAAGATCCGAGCTGACGATTCCAACCCCGGTGAACTAACACCATGCCCCGTTCGGGCTGGCTATTTCTGGTGTGCGTGTGCGCGGCCGGTGCCGTGCTCGGGGCGGTTCCGCGTCCACCCGCGGAGGCGATCCTCCGCGGCGCGCTCGACATCATACCAGCCGATGATCCGTTCCCCATTCGGCGCGTGCGAGCTACGGACGATCGGCTGCCTCTCTTGCTCAAAGAACTCGAAGCCGGTCCCGTTGTGCAGATGCCGCGCCCGGAATTTGAGGCGCGTGTGCGAGCGGCCGGGCGCGCCAGCGCCCAGGTGAAACACGGCCCGCGCATTTTGGATGCGAACTTCACGGCCGAGCTGGACGGCGGTGATCTGACCGGCAGCGCCGAACTCGGCATTCTGAACGCGGGTGGGTCGGGCGCGCTTTTGCCGCTCGATCCGCTCAAACTGGCCGTGAGCGGCGCGAAATGGGCGCAGGGCGGCGACGCGGTGATGGCCGTTCTGTCGACGTCCCCGATTACGTCCGCGCCGTTCGTCTGGGTGAGTGGGGAGGGGCGCCGGGTTCTGCAATTCCGGTGGTCCCTGGCCGGTACAGCGGAACCCGGCGAGCGCCGGTTCGAGTTGCGCGTGCCGGCGTGCCCCACCGCCGCACTCCAACTCGACCTGCCGGCCAATCAAGTCCCCACAACGTCCGCGGACGTGCTCCTCACCGGCCCGTTCGAGGTGCAGGGGAAACCGGACCGGCGTGCATGGAGTTTGCGATTCGGCGGGCGCTCGAAGCTCGAATTCGGCGTCCGCACGGGCGGCGCTCACTCCACAGTTGCGACCGCGGCGCTCGTTGCGAAATACGAACTGAATCCGGGGCAATTGTCGGCAGCATTCGAGTACGATCTGCGCCCCACGCGCGGGTCCGTGGGCGAATGGGTGTTTGTGGCCGATCCCGGTTTGCGCGTGACCGAAGTGGTCACGAACAACCGCGCCGGCTGGGTCGTGGACCCGCCCGCAACTCCCAACGGCCCGCGCCGCGTGCGCGTCAGCCTCCGGCAACCCGGTCCCGGCGGGAAAGTTCTCATCAACGCGGTCTCGCCGTTACCCGATCTCGCGCGCCCGCCGGATGCGCCGTTGCCGGTCGTGCGCCCGCTCGGTGCGGTGCTCGAAAGCGAGAGTGCGGAACTTCGCCTCGCGCCGGGTTTGAAGATCGATTCCTGGGCGCCCGGCGATTACCGCCTCGTCGACGCGGCCCTCTCTCCGACCGGTATGGCCGAGCAAGCGCGGGTGGTGTCGCTGGTGGGTACGTTACTCCCCGCAGGCGCGGACGAAGTGTTCCGGCGCATGCCGTCCGTTCGGACGAGTGCCCCGGACGTCGAATTCACCACACTTGAACGGCTCGAGTGGCAGCTCCGCGCGACCCACTCGATACTCGTTGCGCGCGTGCGCGTCCACGTCGTGAGGGGACCACTGTTCCAGCTTACGGTGCGCCCACCGCCGGGTTTTACGCTCGATCGTAATTCGGCCGGGATCGATGATCTGGTCGCACACATCGACGCACCGACCCCCGCGGGGCAAGTGATCGAGCTGGCTCGACCGCTGCTTGCGTCACAATCTGCCGAACTCCGGCTCGAATTCCGCGGGGCGAGTGCGAAGCTTGGTGAGGCCGTTCCATTTCCGGCGTTCGCGATCGCCGGCGCGACCGAACGTGCCGGGTGGCTGAGCATCGTCGCTGATCCCGTTTGGTCCGTGCGTAGTGCCCCCGGTGCAGGTGCGACGCCGGCCGGATTGTGGGGCTGGTTCACGACGGATGCCCCTCGTGATGCGCGAGCCGTCTATTCGTTTCGTGCGAAAGAGCCGGACGGGTTCGTGACCCTCGCGCCGGCTCGTCCCAAAATCAGCGCGCAAGCCATTGTGTCTCTCGACGCACCAGGCACGCGATGGATCGCGACCACGCGCCTCGCGCTCTCGGTGCAAAAGGGCGCACTTCCCACGCTCACTGTATTCGTTCCGGGGCCGCGCACGCCCGAGCGCTCGTGGAAACTGCTTGATTCATCCAATTCGGTGACTGGTGCGACCGTTGTTTCACCCGAACTGCTGGAAATGGTTCCGTTGTTTGTGCCGGTCGATGTGCTCGCGGGCGCGGCGGGGGCACGATCGCGCGGAGCGGTTGAAGGCACACTGTGGGTGCTGCAGCTGGCCCGCCCGCTCACCGAAACGGCTGTTCTCGAAACGACCGCGCCCGGTCCCGCACTCGGTGACACCGCTGTTTCGATCCCGATTCCGCGCGTGCTCGGGGCGAGCCAAACAACGAAAGCGGATGTCGTTCCCGCGTTCAAAGACCGCGTGACAGTCGAAGTGACCGGGGACTCGGTCCGCGTGGGTGCGGTGTCGCGGGCTACGAGTAGCTCGTCTTCAGTGTCGGATGCGTACCTGTTGACGGCCGTGAGTGCTCCCGACGATGTGGTCGTCGCGTTTGGCGGAACGGTGCGTGATTCCTCTGGTGGGACACTTCCGATCGTGTTGCCGCCGGGCGCGGAAGTGCGCGGAGTGTGCGTTGGAGGTCGGTGGCTGAACCCGGCTGCGTTCGGTACGCACGGACCGGACGAGACATTGCACATTCCCGTTCTCGCAGGTTCGAGCGTGCATTTTGAAGTGAGGTACCGGCTGCCACCGACGACCGGGTGGCCGACGCGGTCTGTTACCAGCCCGGTGCCGACAGTGCCTGGCGACCCGCCCGTGCGCCGGTGGTGGAGCTTTGCGTCCGGTGTACTTCCCGGATGGCCCGCGTACCCGGGGGACGCGGTCATGGATTCTCCTCCGCTATTGGGCGGACCGCTCGTGAGCGACGGGCCGGAACTCGTGACCCGATCCGACGACGAGTGGGTGCGGGTCGGATCGGTGCGCGCGGCCGATGCGCTCGCTGTGAGCGCGGTCGCTCTGGTGAGTGCCCTCGGGTGGTTCGTGGCGCAGCGCCGGCGCCCACGCGGGGCGCTCGTGTTGGCGAGTGCCGTGGTTGGGGCGCTCGTGATTACGGAACTCGGCCCGCCGTGGTGGGCGCGGGTCGCGTGGCCGGTGTTGTGCATGGCGGTCGTAGCTCTGGGCGGGGTACTCGCGCACCTCAGCATTCGTCGGCGTTCTGGAGAACTCGTGGTCGCCGGCATTCTCGTGTCGGGGGTCGCATTGCACTCGGTTAGTGCCTTCGCTCAGCAATCGCCCCCGGCGACCGTGTTGATCGTACCGGGCGCTGATGGGAGCGAAGAGGTGATCGCTCCGCGTGCGGTCCTGGACCGCCTCGACGCGGTTGCCCACCCCCAACTTCCCGCTCCCGCACTTATATCCGCAACGTACCAAGTACGGGCGGACGAATCAGGCGCGAAAGTGACCGCGCGGTTCGTGGTCCACGCGCTCCGTTCGAGTGACAACGTCGTGCCGCTCCCACTGGGGGACGCGCGCCTGGAGCGCGTGACGGTGGGCGGGGCACCCGCGTTCCCGGTGGTGCGCGCGGACGGGTACGCCGTACCACTGCCTGGTTCGGGGCGGTACGAGATCGAGGTTCGGTTCGCCGTGACCGCGACGGTGTCCGGTTCCGAGCGCGAGGTCCGGTTCAGCGTGCCCGAGGTCGCGGACACGAAACTGTCAGCCGTGCTGCCAGGAACTGCGGCCCAGCCGCACGCGGTTGGCCGGATCGGGCGGCAGGTGGCGGGGCGGGCGGGTGAGAACGCGACCGTCGAAGCCGAACTCGGGACAGTACGGAGCGTTCAGTTGCGCTGGCGCGAGGGCGCGGGTGGATCAGCCATTGTCAAGGTTCGCGAGGGGTGTGTTTGGGATGTGACCGAGGCCGGCGCCGAACTGAACGCGGCTTACCTCGTGCGCGTCGAACAGGGGGCGGTGAACGGGCTGCGGTTCGATGTGCCCGCGGAACTGGAGGTTCTGCGCGTCGCAGTTCGGGCCACTGATTTGTTGACCGCACCGCTCGCACTGCGCGATTGGACGTTGGGCCAAGAACAGGCCGGGGCGCGCCCGTTGCAGATCGACTTCCAAACGCCAACCAGCGGGCGCTTCCTCGTCGTGCTGGAGTGTTCACCGCGAAGACCGCTCACACAGCGACCCGTGCTCCGTTTCCCGCGGGTGGCATTCGGGTCCGTGAAGGGTGAAACGGAAGCGGTTTACGGCTTGCGCGCGTCCCGCGTGACTGTGAAAGAAGTGGTTCGCGGGGGCGTGATCGACTTCCCGGCCGACGCGCTACGGGATTTCGCCGCGGTCCCGGACCTGAAACTCGATCCGAACAAGCCGGTCCGCGCGTTCCGACTAGTGCCTGGCGCGATCGCAGAGCTACGGCCCGATCTCCACGCGGGCGAACCGCCTGCCGTGCGCACGGTCACCACCTGGCACGTTGGGCCGCACCGCGCGGATGTGAGCGGAACCGTGATGTGGACGGCACGCGAATCGGTCGCGTTCCTCGAATTCAGCGTCGCGAACGTGAACGTTCTGGAGGTCCGCGGACCGGACGTCGTGAGCTGGAATCAGACCGGTGCTCGAGTTCAGGTCTGGCTGCGCTCGGGTACCAAAGAGGACACGATCGAGTGGACGGGAACGACCGTCCCTGCGCCCCCGGGCAAGACGCCCGCCCCGTTATCGTTCGACCCCACTCATCCGAAGATCGCACACGCGGCTCTGGTGTCCGACGAGGTTCGCGTTCGCCCGATCGACGGTTGGGCGCTGATCGCGGATCGGGTTCGTGGGTGGCAGGCGCTTCCCGCTTCCGGCGGCGAACTGCGGTTCCGGACGGATTCCGCGGCCCAGGGGCTTCGCGTGAAGATGTCGTCGCGGCCCCCGTCGCGCTGAGTTACGCGATGTCCTTTCCGCTTGCTCACATCGAGAGCTTCACCTAAACTCGATTTGCTACAGAAAGTGGCCCGCCTGCACTCCGGGGGTAATACCCCGCTCGCCAGAAGCCCTCTTCACGAGCGTCCGTATGCCCCGGTTCTCGTACCTGTTCAGCGCAGCTATTGTCGCTGGTGCGCCCGCGGTGTCGTTCGCGGGGGACGCGCCCTCGTTCACCACGGACGTGATCCCGCTGCTGACCAAGGCCGGGTGCAATCAGGGTGCGTGTCACGGGAAGGGGGCCGGCCAGAACGGGTTCCGGCTGTCGCTCCGCGGGTTCGCGCCGGACCAGGACTACAACTGGATCACGCGCGAGTTCAGCGGCCGGCGGATCGACCGCACGCGCCCGGAAGAGAGCCTGTTCCTCCGCAAAGCGACCGGTGCGACACCGCACGAAGGCGGGCGCCTCTTCTCCACCACGAGCCGCGAGTACAAACTCTTGCTCGATTGGCTCCGGGCCGGGTACCCCGGTCCGGACAAGAACGAACCGAAGGTCCGCAAACTCGAACTGACCCCGGCGGCGCGGGTGCTCAAGCCGGGCGAAGAGGTGCAACTGGTCGCGACTGCCACGTTCACCGATGGGACCACGCGCGACGTGACCTGGCTCACCAAGTTCGATTCCAACGATCCGGCCTACCTCGACGTATCAGCGACCGGTAAAGCGCGGGCCGTCCGGAACGGCGCGAGCGCGGTGCGAGCGATGTACCTCACCGAAGTCGCCGTCACGGTGTTCAGCGTGCCGTTCGATCGACCAGTGGACGAAAAACGATTCATTCCGGCGAATAACTTCGTTGACACACACGTTTCGGCCAAGCTCAAGGAACTTCGCATCGAATCGTCGGACCTCTGCACCGACGACGAGTTCGTTCGGCGCGTGTTTCTTGATGCGCTGGGTAGGCTGCCCACTCCGGCCGAGGCGACCGCGTTCAGCGCCGACCCGGACCCGAAGAAGCGCGAGAAACTGGTAGACGCGGTCCTCGCGCGCCCGGAATTCAACGACTACTGGGCGCTGCAACTGGACGACCTGTTCCAGAACCGCAAAGAACGTGATCACGATGTCCGCGGTGCGAAGGGCGTGCGGCAGTTCCACGACTGGTTGCGGAAACAGGTCGCGGCGAACCGGGGCTGGGACAGCATCGCACGCGACGTGCTCACCGCCACCGGCTCGAACGCCGATAACCCCGCGGTCGGGTACTTCATTGTCACGGTCGGCGAACAGCGGCACGGTGAGAACTCGGAGGCTCCCGAATCGGTCGCGCAAGCATTCCTCGGGACGCGCATTGGGTGTGCGAAGTGCCACAATCACCCACTCGAACGGTACACGCAGGACGATTTTTACCACTTCGCCGCGTACTTCAGCCGCGTGAAGCTCGACCGCACCGAAGCGAAGATGGGGCCGACGCGATTGAACGTCAGCCACCCGGACCAGAACCAAAACAAGAACCCGGTCGGGGTGAGCCAACCACGCACGGGCACGTTCATGCGCCCGCAACCACTGGACCGAACCACGGGTGACGTAAAACCGGGCGACGATCCCCGGATCATGCTCGCGAAGTGGATCACCGACCCGAACAACGAGTATTTCGCCGGCGCGATGGTGAACCGCATCTGGCGGCATTACATGAGTGTGGGACTGGTTGAGCCGGTGGACGACCTACGTGCGACCAACCCGCCGACGAATCCGGCGCTGTGGAAGGCGCTCAATAAGGAGTTTGTGGAGAAGAAGTTCGACTTACGGGCACTGATGCGCGTGATCCTTACGTCGCGCACGTACCAGCTTTCCAGCTCGACGCGCCCGGGGAACGAAACGGACGCACGGTTCTACTCCCACTACTACGCCCGGCGGCTACCCGCAGAAGTGATGCTCGACGCGATCAGCGACGCGACCGGTGTGCCCGAGCGCTTCGACGGCTATCCTGTTGGCGTGCGCGCGGTACAGGTGCCCGATCCCGGTTCGGCGTCGTACTTTCTGCGTGCGTTCGGGCGGAGCGAGCGCGTGACCGCGTGCGCCTGTGAGCGCGTGGGTGACGTGACGCTGCCGAACGTGCTGCACCTGATTTGCGGCGAAACGGTGACTAACAAGGTGAGCAACGGCAGCGGTTGGCTCGCGAAGCGCCTGACGGACGAGAAGGACGACGCGAAGTTACTCGACGAACTCTTCCTGCGGGCCTACGCGCGCAAGCCGCAGGTGGAGGAGAAAGCGAAGGTCACCGAGTTACTCAAAAACAAGGACGCTTCCCGCGAGGAACTTTACCGCGACGTGTTTTGGGCACTGCTCAACAGTAAAGAGTTCTTGTTCAACCGGTGATGACTACGGGTTTTGCCAATCTTCCCACACCAAACCCGCTACCCGGCTGAATTCGCTCGTGTTGTGTGTCACCAGCGTCAGGCCGTTCGCCAGAGCGACAGCGGCGATCATCGTGTCGTAAGGCCCGATCGGTTTCCCCAAGGACATGAGCGCGTGCCGAATTTCCCCGAAACGACGCGCACAATTGTCGTCGAACGGAAAGCTGATGAACTGGCTCGCGAAAACGTCGACCGCGTTGTGAACTTTGATCGGGTCGGCACTTCGCTCGGCCCCGTACCGCAGTTCGGCCAAAACGACCGAACACAACACGATGTCGCTCGGCTGGTGTGCGGTGAACCGATTCAAAAGTAGCAAGTCTTTTCCGCGCATGTACGTTATGCAAACGTTTGTATCGAGAAGGTACTTCAATCGAGCACCTCTCGCTTCTCAAACTCCCCTTGTGGGTAGCGCGCAAAGGCTTTGTCTTGCACCGAGCCGAACGTGGATTCCAAAAATTTGGGCGGCCACCCGAGTTCTTCGGGCGTTTTGGGTTTCGCGCCGTGAACGGTCGGTTTCGGGGACACGACGACCGCGACCTCGAACTCGCCCGGTACTCCGACCGGAACCGTGAGGTGTAACACCCCGTCGGGGCCGGATGTTGCGTTGAGACGAATCACGTCCACGTGTTGGCTCCGAGCGGGTGTGAATAAGCGTGATTCTAACCGCTCCGGTCACGATCCCAAATCCCGCGTCGCACTTTAAGCCGCCATGCCGCCGTCGGTTGGGACAGGGGCGATCAAATAGCCCGCGATGGTGGTCGCGAGGCTCTTACCGATGCCCGGCACGCGCTCCAGTTCGCCGGGACCGCCGCTCGCGAGGAGTTCGGTCACGTCCGCGGGCAAGCCGAGAACGGCCATCGCCGCCGAGCGAAACGCACGTATGCGGTAGAGGTTGTTCCCCGCTCGTGCGAGTTTGTTGGCGTGTTCGCGTAGGCGACGGGCAATATCCTGGTTGGTCAGCGTCATAGCGCACCTCCTAAGATTGATTGTGCCAGAAGGAACATCTGTACACAATGTCGGTGGTGGCTCCGTGCTCGGTGTGGGTATAGGGCACGTTTTGCGAACTGGGCGCGGTTGGGGTACAAGGATGGAAAACTAATTCCGGATTTGGTTTTAAGGGTAAGGCAGGGGCGCCGATGGGAAAATATAGACCGTCACCTGAATCACTTGCTGTCGTGAAGGGCTCGCCAAACAGTAGGCCGAAATCGTCACTCGGAACGCATACGGCGACGACGAGCTTGTACCCAATACCGATTTTTGACGAGGTAGAGCAAACCAAGCACCGCGACACTAGACCGGGCTCAGTTTACAGCAAAACGAGTGCCGAGGTTGTTTGATTGCACACCCGGTTTACACCCCGTGGAAGGCGGGGCGTGGAATTGAAAACGGAGAAACGGTCCGATTCAGCGATCCTGCTTTGTTTCTCGCTCTGAATTCCGCGCCCCGCGTTCACTCTCAGGCCGTGCCCAGCTCGGCGAGGATGGTCGCGGCCTTGTTTGCGTCTGCAACGGAGTCGAAGGTCGCGTAGCCGATAAACTTCCCGCCGACGACGGACATCACCAACCCGTGCAGGTTGATGCCGGCCATTTCCCACGCTTGGGTCACGCGCCCGCCCAGTCCGGCCTTGTCGTCGCCCTCGACCCGCATGACGATCGGCTCGCTGACCTCGTGCAACCCCACAGCGCGTGCGGCGGCCAACTCACCGTTGCCGTGGAGCGGGGCCACGTACAGGTCGCCCACGCCCGCTTTGGTGAGCGAGCGCTGACTGTACACGTATTCCAGGTGGGCACCCGCCTCGGCCAGTTTCTTCAACTTCGCCGCCGTTCCGCCCGGCTTGTCCTCTACCTCTGCGTGAAAGAGGTGGACCCGCTGCATCTTGAAGCTCATGAGAGTTGCCTCCTAAATAATGTCGCGGTTGTGACGTGCTACGCGACAGGTCTGCCATTCGGGATGATAACTCTAGCACCGTGCATTGCAACAGGTTAGCGTTGTTGAATCTGTCGCTCACCACCCCACGAGGTCCGCATGCGCCGGTTCGCATTGTACACCCCAATTGTCATCGCACTGTCACTCCCATTTGTTCCTGCGCGTGACCCCGTACCCGTCACAAACACAAGCGCCGATGCCGAAAAGGTGCTCGCGTTCAAGAACGCAACGATCCACACCGCGGTCGACGATAAGCCCCTGGAAAACGCAACGCTCGTCGTTCGCGGGGGCAAAATTATAGACCTGGGTGCGGCAACCGCGGTCCGGATTCCTGCCGGTGCGGAGGTGGTTGATCTTAGGGGCGCGGTCATTATTCCGGGTTTGGTGGACACGCACTCCCACGTCGGCGTGGCGAGCCGCCCGGGAGTTTCGGCCAACAATGACCTCAGTGAAATGAGCGGCCCCGTGCAACCGAGTGTGCGGGCGATCGACTCGTTCAACGCGGACGATCCCGGCATCCGCATGGCCACCGCCGGTGGCGTAACCACTGCAAACGTGATGCCCGGGTCCGGAAACGTCATCGGCGGTCAGACCGTGTACGTGAAGTACCGCGGGCGGAGCATTGAAGAGATGCGGATCACCGGGCGCGCGGGTGCAAAAGAGATCGTGGGTGGCTTAAAAATGGCCAACGGCGAGAACCCGAAAGGGTACGGGCGCGGCAAAGGCGTCGCACCGTTCACGCGCATGAAGATCGCGGCCCTCCAGCGCGAAACGTTCCAGAAGGCGAAGGAGTACAAGGCCAAGATCGACGCGGGCGGAAAAGTGGACCGCGACATCACGCTCGAACCGCTCGTGGAGGTGCTCGAAGGCAAGCGCACGGTCCACTTCCACTGCCACCGGGCCGACGACCTGCTCACTGCGGTCCGCATCAGTGAAGAGTTCGGCTTCGAGATCGTGCTGCAACACGCGACCGAGGGGTACCGCGTGGCGGATGTGCTCGCGAAAAAGAAGATCCCCGTTTCGCTCACGATCATCGACAGCCCTGGTGGGAAAGCCGAAACGATGGGGCTACTCGAAGAGAACGCGGCCGTTCTGAACAAGGCCGGCGTGACGGTCACGATCAACACCGACGACAGTATCACCGAATCGCGGTTCATGCTTCGCTCGGCGGCGATCGCCCTTCGCGGCGGCATGAGCGAAGCGGACGCGCTAAAGGCCGTCACCATTAACGCCGCGAAACTGCTCCACCTCGACCACCGGCTTGGTTCGCTGGCGAAGGGCAAGGACGCGGACTTCGCAATCCTTAGCGGCGCACCGTTCAGCGTGTACACGCGCGTGACGCAAACCTGGATCGACGGCAAAAAGGTGTTCGACGAAACCACCGACCGCGCCTATCGCGACGGCGGGTTCGCGCTGCCCGTGAGCGAGAAATTGCCGTCAGAGAAGGGGCGTTTCGGAGAGGGAGCCCGGCCCGTTCCGAAAACCGAGAACCGCACGTTCGACGGAAACACGGCCGAACTGAAAGGCGCCGTTGCAGTACAAGCGGACCATATCCACACAACAGGTCCGATCGGCACGTTCGCGGGAACGGTCGTCGTCAAGGACGGTAAGGTACTGCACGTCCTCCGCGGCGAGCACACGTTCAAGAACATGCCGGTGTACAAGGCCAAGCACGTGACGCCGGGGTTGATCGACCCGTTCTGTTCGGTGGGTCTGAGCGGTGCGTGGAACATCCCCGCGGACCAGGACCAGGACGAACCGAGCGACCCGAACCAGTCCGATCTCCGCGCGCTGGACGGCTTCAACCCGCGCGAACCGCTGCTCGACTTCCTCCAAGCGAACGGGATCACGGTCGTTCACGCGACCCCGGGCCGGCAGAACCCGATCGCCGGGCGCGGGGGCGTGTTCCGCGCGGACGGCCCGACCGTTGATAGCGCGGCGATTGTCCCGGTCGGCTCGGTGATCGTGAACCTCGGCGAGTCGTCGAAGGGTAAAACGCCGACGTCGCGTATGGGCGTTGCCGCCCTCGTGCGGAAGGCGTTCGCGGACGCTCAGACCTACCAGAAGCAGGCCGGCTCCACCAAGAACGCGAAGCACGAAGCGCTGATTCCCGCACTCGAAGGCAAGGTACCCGTGTATTTCGCTGCGCACCGCAAGGACGACATCCAGACCGCG
Source organism: Gemmata massiliana (assembly GCA_000531095.1). Classification (GTDB taxonomy): domain Bacteria; phylum Planctomycetota; class Planctomycetia; order Gemmatales; family Gemmataceae; genus Gemmata; species Gemmata massiliana. Next base: position 103,306 of record HG799472.1, read on the forward strand.
CTGCGCCTCGCGTCCGAGTTCAAGCTGAAGCCGGTCATCGCGCTTGGGACCGAGGGGTACCGTATGGTGGACGAACTCAAGAAGGCCGGAGTACCGGTCGTGGTTCACCCGACGATGCAGCGCGCGGGCGGGAGCATGGAAACGCTTCACTCATACACCGGAACTGCTCGCGTGCTGGAAGAGGCGGGAATCCCGGTCACGATCTGCACCGGGTTCGAGGGCTACGTGCCCAAAACGCGCGTGTTGCGCTACGAAGCGGCGATGGCCGTTGCTGCCGGTATGGAAAGCGAACGCGCGCTGCGTGCGATCACCATCAACGCGGCGAAACTGCTCGGGATCGAGAAGGAGTACGGTAGTATCGAAGTGGGTAAAGTCGCCGATCTCGTGCTGTACGACGGCGACCCGTTTGAGCACGCGACACACGTCACACAGACGATCATGCGCGGGAAGATCGTCTACGACCGGAGCGATTACCTGAAACTGCCGTTCGAGCGCCGCATTTTCACTCTCACCGGCGGCGGGAGCGGTGCGGGGTGCTGTATGGGTTGGTGACGGGATCTTTCCTGGGGCCGCGGGCGGCTCGCTAAAATGTGCTGGCAAGATGCCCGCGGTCCCAGGGGAAACTACTCGCTCAAATCGCTTTCAGTAAACAGCGTGAACCCCTGAGCCTCCAGTGCGGGGGCCGCGCTCTCGAAGTCGTCCACGTACACCGCGATGGCCGTGTTGCCCAGCGGCCCGACCCCGATCAGTAGCGGGTACATGTAGCAGATGTTGATTTCGGCGCTGAGGAGCGCCTTCGTGATCGTCAGCAGCGGGCGGTCGTCGTCGGGCAACTTCACCACGAGCAAGTCGCTCTCGGTGAACGCGAACTTCGCGGACGTGAGGATCTCGTACCCGCGCTCGTAATCGCTCGGTACGAGCCGGATGATCGCGCAGTCGGCCGTTTCTACCACGGTCAGCGACACGACGCGCACGTCGGTCTGCTCGAAGCGCCGAACGAGGTCGAGCAGCGCGCCCATGCGGTTCGAGAGGAACACGTTGAACTGCCGCACGCTCGGCCACCCGCGTGCCTTCGCGGTATCGAACTCTATGTTGGCTTCATCGCCGAAGCTCATCGAAGCTCCTGCCCGCGGTCTCGGCGGGCGTGTGCAAAGATTTGTACAGAGTGAGTTTACCGGCTGCGAAGGGGGCGGGTCAACGGAACTGCGCCGGTGTGTGGGCGGAGGCGGGCCGGAGTTGCGCAACAATCAATCCGCGTGGCGCCTTCCGTTCGAGACTCGGCGCGCCCGGGCGGGTGGTTACGCACCGAGATCGGGTTGTACCAATTTTGCCGGTTGGCCAGCGCGAGTGAGGATCGCTTCCGCCGCGAGGTAGCCGCTGCGTACCGCTCCCTCCATCGTCGCGGGCCAACCGGTCGCGGTCCAGTCGCCCGCCACAGCAAGGTTTGCGATCGGAGACGCTTGCACCGGGCGCCACTGATCGATTCCCGGTACCGCACTGAACGTCGCAGTATGCTCCGTCACCACCTTCGCGCGGAGTAACTTCGCTGCACCGATCGGCGGGAACACGCGCCCGAGTTCCTCCACGATTCGTCGTTGAATTTCGTCGCGCCCGAGCCCCTTCAGGTCGCGCGCGGCACTAACCACCACTTGCAGATAGAACTCGCCCGGTGCGACCTCCCCGCGATCGAACACCCACTGCCCCAGGCAGTCGATCAGGACCGCGTGCGGCAGTTTCATCGTGGCCCGGTCGAACCACAAATGGACGCTAGTAATCGGGGACGCGGTGAGGTTCTTCACGTTGCCGAAGTACGGCTCGCGCGCGACCAAGTCTTCGGGCAGCAGATCGGCAACGCGATCGAACGGCACCGCTAAAACGTACCAGTCGGCGGAAAGGGTCGAACCGTCGCGCAGTTCGACGCCCCGGATACCTACCCCCTTCCCTTCAGGGAGGGGAGAGGGAAGAGGTTGTGTCTGCAACCCCTCCCCAACCCCTCCCCTAAACGGAGAGGGGCTTAAAATCAGTGCTTGCGGCGCAGACGCCTGTGTATTTGGTTCGGTTCCCCCTTCCTTCTTAGGGAAGGGAGTTAGGGGGTTAGGTTCCCCAACAATCAGCCGTTTCACCCCGGCGTTCTCTCGCACTTCGACATTATGTACAGTAAACCACGCGCGCAGTTCATCCCCGTAGAGCCGACCGAGCGGCACCGTTGGGACGTGAACGGTGAACCCGTCGCGGTGCCGCACGAACCCGTCGCGGAACACCTTGCGCGCGTACTTCAGCCCCACGCGGTCCACGGTTTCGTTCAGCGCGCTCGTCAGCACGATCGCCCAGAAGCGCTCGATGGTGCGATCGTTCTGGCGGTGCGCCCACAACCACGGCAACAGCGGCGGGTCCGCGTCCGGGTGCTCCGCGAGCATCCGCACCAAGCCGTAGCCCACCCGGAGCTTGTCCAGCGGCGTGAGGTAGTGCGCGCCCGTGAGCGCGCGGCCGAGGTGAAAAGGGGCCGGCCAGGGGTCGGCTTTGAACACGCTCGTTCGACGGTCCGGTGTGACGAAGTAGAGTTTCGGTTGTGGTGCGAGGAGGTAATCGACGCCGACGGTGCGGAGGAAGTGTGCGAGGTTTGTGCAGCACCCCATACTGACGTGCTGGCACGCATCCACCATCTGGCCCGTCGCGGGGTCGACGAACGACCCGGCGCGCCCGCCGAGCCGCCCGCGCGATTCGAGCACCGTAACCCGGATCCCGTGTTGCGCCAGTCCCGCGGCGGCGGCCAGCCCCGCGAGCCCACCTCCGACCACGACCGCGGTCCCCGTCGCCATTACAGCCAGCCCCACTTCACGAAGTACCCGGACCCGCAGACGAACAGTTTGCGCCACTTGGGCACGCGCACGCGCCGGGTGAACACGTCGTAATCGTTCCGCTCGATCTCGTCCAGCAAGCCGCGATAAGTGCCGTGCATGACGTGGAAGATCGCGCGCCCCTCGGCCGAGAGTAACGGCAGAAGCGCGGCGCCACGCCGATAGTATTCGCGCGTGCGGGCGATCTGGAACCGCATCATCGCGCGGAAGTTTTCGCCCGCGGCGGGGTCGCGCCACCGCTCCGGCGGGCACCCGAACCGCGCGAGTTCGTCAGCCGGCAAGTACACGCGGTCGCGGGCGTAATCTTCGGCGAGGTCGCGCAGGATGTTCGTGAGCTGGAACGCGATCCCGGCCGCTTCCGCGCTGGGCTCAGTTTCGCAGGCCGATACCCCAGGCTGATTTCCCCAAATGCGAACGCACGCGAGCCCAACCGCCGACGCCACGCGGTAGCAGTACGGGTACAGGTCCGCGAACGTCCCCATCCGCACCGGTTCGGTATCGGTTTCCATGCCGTCGATGGCGTCGAACAGGTACTGGGGCGGAATGTTGAACCGGCGCACGGTCTGCACAAGCGCCGGGTGAATCGGGTGGGTAAAATCTCCCGCGAGCGCGGCACGCAGGCTCTCTCGCCACGCGGCAAGTTTCTTGCGCGCTACGGCGCCAGCCATTTTGCAGCACGCATCAGATTTCTGAGCGGTGTCGGCCGGTTCGTCGGCGAGATCGTCCGTCGCCCGCATGTAGGCGTACAGGGCGTACATCGCGTCGCGCTTGGCAGGTCCGAGCAGGCGGAACGCGAATGGAAAGGAACTGTTCGCAGCAGACGTGATCGCGCGACACGCGGCGAACGACGCACGAAGGGCCGAGGGGGAACGGGGGCGGGCCGCGAGCAAGCGCCCCGGCCCGGTCTCGAACGTGTTGGTTTCGCCCCTCATCCTTGGCCCTTCGCCGTCGCGCCCTTCGGCGATGTTACTGGCCCAAGTTCACCCGAACGCGCTGACCGACGCGAAGTGGGGGCTTGCCCGCTGGGGATGCGTCGGTGATGTCGATGACGGCCTCGATCACGCGCGTGTCGTTACCGATGAGGTTCTCCGCGTTGGCGCGCTTCGGGAGGAACGTTTTGCCGATGTCACGCACGGTGCCCGTGTAGGTAAGTTTCGCATCACTGTGGTCCGAGATCGTGACCTGCTTGCCGATCCGGTCGTTACCGACACGGTGGGCGAACTCGGCCTCCACTTCAGCACGAACGACGCGCGGACCGGCCGGGATGAGCCACAGCGCCGGCGTCCGCGTGCTAATACCGAGCGTGGCGCCGGGGCTGATCGACACTTGTTCCACGGTCCCGGCCGTCTTCGCTTTCACCACACACAGGTCCACAACGACCTGAGCCCGTGCGAGCTCCTTTTGGGCCTGATTCACCGCGGCCTCGGCCTGCTCGACCGGTATCTGAGTGTCGACCGCTTCGAGCGCCTTGAGTTTGGCCTTTTCCACTTCCAGCTCGTTGTACGCGGCCGTGTACTTGTTCTCCGCTTCGGCGTAAGTCGGGTCGATGCTCAACTTCGCCGGCCACTCTTCCGGCGGAATCGTATTCCGTCTGTAAGAATCCTCTAGATTTTTCTTGACGATCTTGTCGCGGTAATTGACAACATCTCGCGCCCGGCGTTCGAGGGCCTCGACACCCTGTTTCATCACTTCAATGTTCCGAACGTGCCGCTTCTTCCCTTCTTTGGCCTCGGCCACTTTCGTCTCGGCGAGCGTGACCGCGGCTTTCGCGCTATCGACCGTCGCCTGCTGGAGTGTCGCGTCGAAGGCGTAAAGCGGTTGATCGACCTTGACGTCTTCGTGCTCTTTGACGAACACCTTCAGTACGGTACCCGACTGCAGTACCGGGGGGAGACCGTAAGAAACCGGCGGCGGGTCCGTGTCCACCGTCCCGAGGACGATCGTCCCTGCGCCCCCGCGCGG
>HG799472.1:108140-120177 GCA_000531095.1 Gemmata massiliana
TGATCAGGCTCCCGATCACTAGGGCCAGACCGGTGACGACGAGTACGGGTCGTGCCTTGTGAAGCCAATTCATGGGGTTCCTCCGGTGTGAGCCGGCCACGGGCCGGGCGAGAACCAGTGCGTCGGACCCGATTCGTTCGTACCGCTCGGGCAATCGTTCGCGGTCACTCGTGCGGTAGGGCACGCCGTTCCAGGTGCCCGTCGTCCAGGTGGTAGTACACGTCCACGAACGGCAGGATGCGGTGGTCGTGTGACACGCACAGCACCGAGGCGCCGTTCTGGTGGGCCGCGTCGCGCAGCAGCTCGATCACCTTCTGACCGTTTTCCCAGTCCAGTGCGCTCGTCGGCTCGTCGGCGAACATGAAGCTGGGGTTCTTCACGAGCGCGCGCCCGATGGCGACCCGCTGCTTCTCGCCGCCGGACAACTGGGCCGGCTTCTTGTGCTTGTTCTTCGCCAGCCCGAGCTTGTCGAGCATCTCGTCGGCGCGCCGGCGGGCGTCGCCGGGGCCGGTGCCCTCGCCCCACTTCAGCACGATTTCCAACTGCTGGCGCGCGGTGAGCGCCGGGAACAAATTATACCCCTGGAAGATGAACCCCGTGTGCTTGCGCCGGTACTGTTCGCGCTCCTTACCGGTCATCTGCCACACGTCGCGCAGCACCCCGTCGTCGTCCGCGAGCACCTGCCCGGAGTCCGGTTCGAGCAGCCCGGACAGGATCGCGAGGAGCGTCGATTTCCCGCTCCCGGACGGCCCCATCAGGAGCACGAGTTGCCCCGGGAACAGGTCCATCGACACTTCTTGGAGGGCCGCGCGCCGGGCCGTACCGTCGCCGAAGGTGCGGATCAGTTTCACGCCCCTCAAGCTCGGAATCGTACTGTTACCGGCCCGGGCCATCGCACGTCCTTCTTCGCGGGTTATGGGCCTGCGGCCTTGCAGCCGTCGAGCCACCGACCACCCTCGCGCTAACGCAGCAGCGATATCGGCTCGATCTGCCGGACGCTCCGCAGCGCGAAGATGCCGGAAACGAGCGCCATACCAATAGTCACAACGGCCGTACCCAGGAGCACCTCCCAGCGGAGGTCCACGTCCGCACCGACCTGGCGCGCGGCGTACCGCAACCCCTGGCACACGGGGTACGCCAGCACGATGCCAACCAACCCGACCCAGAACGACTGCCCCAGCACCATCAGCGAAATCCGCCACCGCGGAATCCCGAGTGCCAGCAAAATGGCGAACTCACGAGCGCTGGCCGTGGTCGCGGAATAAAGCGTTTGCGCGGTAATCACGGCACCCACGAACAGGCCGAGCAGAGCCGCGTAGCCGATGGCGATGCCGGCCTTCGTGCGCCGGAGCCAGTACCACCGCGAGCGCAGGGAAAAGTCCTCGGCGGTGTACGCCCCCATCTCGGTGCCGTACTGGTTCTGAAGTTCGGACGCCACTTTCTTGGCCTGTTGGGGCGATTCACACTTCGCCAGCAGATACGTCACGTGCTCCGCGGGCATGATGAACCCGAGCAGGTGCCGGGCAGTGTGCGTGCTGCACAACACCCACGGCGCCGCGAGGCTCTTGAGCCCGCGCACGGTGCCGACCAACTTCACTTCCTTGCCGTTTATTTTGGCCTTGCCGTCGGGGGTATCTAACTTGAGGCGCCCCACATCGGACTGGTCGACGATGATGCTGTTCGGTTCGGTCAGGGCGTCCCGTTGCTCGCGGCTAAGGACCACCGGCGATCCGACCGCCCCCTCGTCCAGGTTGCTCCCCAGGAGGTAGCACAGCTCGGTCCCACCGACCGGCTTGGTGAAATTCGCGAAGTGGGCGATGTAGAGTTCGACGTCGGTCACCCCGGGCATCCCCGCGACGCGCGACACGTAAGACGTGGGGATCGGCTTCCCCAAATCCACACTCGGCACCTCCGTGGACCCGACCCACAGGTCCGCGGTGGTGTTGTCCACGGGGATCGAGGTGATCTTGAACAGCCCCAGCAACAGTCCGCACTGGAGCGCGATGAGCACCGCCGAGAACGTGACCGCCAGCACGCCGGAAGCGTACCGCGAGCGCTCGTGCCAGAGTGTTTGAAGGGCATAGGACATAGGTCGAACGCCGTAAGGTCACCGTCACAAGACAAGGTCGAAAGCACTCGGGCCACCGGTCGCCACACGAGACGCCTTATGGCTTCGCGACTTTCGACTCCAAAGAGCACAACTGTCCGTCCAGGTAGAGGTGGTGCCACAGTTGCGTGGCGAGCACCCCGGTGAGCCCCATCTCGACGCTGGTGCGTGCGAACCCGCCTCCGGGCTTCGCGAGCTTTTGCCGGGCGCTCTCGACCGCGTTGGGGTCGAAGTACCCGGCTTTGCGGATCGACTCCGGCGAGAGCACCTGATCGATCCACGACTCCGCCGGGCGCGCGTTCGGTCCGCGGCCTGCGGCGCCCGTGTCCGCCCAACTGTCCATCGGGGCGCGGAACATCTTCTTCCGCCGCCACGCGATCTCCTTGGGCAGCCAGCGCTCCGCGACCTTGCGCTCGATGTACTTGTCGTTCATCACCCCGCGGAGCTTCCAGCGCGGGTGGATTTTCGCCATGTACGCGATCACGTCTTCGTCCAGGAAGGCGTACCGCGTTTCGACGGACGAGTGCATCGCGATCCGGTCCCCCTTGCTCGCGAGCAAGTGGCCGGGCAGCATCACGCGCCCGCCGAAGTACATTTGCCGGTTGAACGGGTGCCACCGGTACAGGTCGGGTGAGATCTCCAGGTCTTCGAGCGGCGATCGGGCCAGGAGCGCGTCGCGCGCGGCCCCGGTGAAGAACCGGAGCTTGTTCGTACTGACGAGGCCGTACACGTCGAGCCAGCCGTTCGAGCCGCCCATGTGCCGCATCGTGTTGCGGTACGAGGTGTACGGGAACCGCGGTTGGCCGTTCACCATCTGGAAGAGTTGGCGCACCGCGAAGCCGAGCGGCAGCCCCGGGATCTTGTCCATCCACCCGACGAGTTTGCGGATCTTGAACCACGAGTACCCGGCCAGCCACTCGTCCGCGCCCTCGCCGGTTAGAGCAACCTTGTACCCCTGCTGGTGAACCGAGCGCGCGAGGTGGAGCAACCCCAGGCACGACGTATCGATGACCGGGAACTCGGCCGCGGCAATCAGTTCCGGGTAGCCCGCGCGCAGCTCGTCGTGTCCGCAGTCCACTACGACCGGGTCGCACCCGAGGTGTTTCGCGACCTGGAGCGCTTCGGACTTTTCGTTGAGCTTCTTGTCGGTCACGGAGATGGTGAACGTCGGGATGGGGCGCCCCATCACCTTGTTCGCCATCGCGACGACGAGGCTCGAATCGACGCCCCCGCTGAGGTACGACACCACAGGTACGTCGGCCCACACGCGGCGCTGGACGGCTTTGAACAGCACCTCCTCGAAGCCGTCCACGAGCTTCTTCTCGTCGGTGCCGTAGTCCTCGTGCCCGCGGTCCGGGTACGTGATCTGCCAGTACGTCTTCTGGGTCGTCGCCTGTTCGACCGTCGTTTGACCGAGTTTGAAGTGCAGGTAGCGGCCCGGCGCGAGGCACTTGATGCCCTGGAAGACCGTGGTCGGCCCGGGCATCGCCATGAACGTGAAAATGTGGTTCAGGCCCTGCAAGTCCGCCCGGCGCTCGACGAGCCCGGACGCGAGCAGCCCCTTCATCTCAGAAGAGAACAAAAGCCAATCGGACCAGTCGTATTTGACGACCGTGTAGAACAGCGGGCAGATTCCACTGCGGTCGCGGGCGAGCAGCACCTCGTTCGTGCGACTGTCCCACACGCAGATCGCGAACTGGCCCTTCAGATGCTGTAACAGGTCCGCGCCGTGGTCTTCCCACGTGTGCGGAATTAGTTCGCTGTCGGTATAGCATGCGGAAGACGTGCCCCTTCGATTCGAGCGCGGCGCGCTTCTCCTTGTAATCGAAGAACTCGCCGTTGAAGACGGTCCACACGCTCTTGTCTTCGTTCGCGATGGGCTGCTGGCCGTCCGCGAGCCCCACGATCGACAGCCGGCGGTTCGCGATGTGCAACCCGGGGCGCTCGAGGTACCCGTCTTCGTCCGGGCCGCGGTGGTAGATGGCCCGCGCCATGGCATGCACAACGCCTGCCGGCGCCGGCCGCTGGCCGCTCAGGTCGAACATCCCCGCGATCCCACACATGCAAAACGCCTCGTTGTTAGTCCTTCGGCAGTCGGTTCTTGATACGCACGCGGCCGAGTTCTACCTGGAGGAGCGACTGCATCCGCCGGGTCGACTCCCGTTTCATCCACCGAACCCACAACCACACTTCGCCAACCGCCCACAGCGCACTGAGCCCGAGTACGCTCACGGCATAGATCGTTGAGGAAAACGGCACCTCGCGGCGAACGAAATCCAGTCCGAAGAACAGCGCGAGGAGTAAGCCGAAACTCCGCCAAAAAATCCGCCGGCCGCGCCGCTTCGACACCCGGCTGAACTCGGCCATCACCGGATCGGCCAGTAACCGCCGCACGACGTCCGCCCGCTCGGCACCGGTGAGCGCGAGGAAGGCGGGGTTCGTGAACGTGACGTCAACGATCTCGAATCCCATTCCCATTGCACTACACCGTTTTGGCCCGCTCCCGTCGCGCGTACTTCCAGACCTTGCGCTGCATGAAGAACCGCACCCCGCGCGGGAACATCCGCTTCCCGAACCAGACCCACCACGACGCGAACCCGACCGCCCGCTCCACGCGGTTGTTCAGCAAGCTCCGCACGACCGAATCCGCGACCTCGTCGGACGGCTGAGCGCCCTCGAAGTTGAGATGGATCTTCCCCTCGTTTCGGAGCAAGTGTTTTTGCAAATCGTCGCTCCGAACCAGCCCCGGGAGTACAAGGAGCACGTCGATCCCGAACCGCTCGAACTCGCCACGCAGGGATTCCGTCAGCCCGACGAATGCGTGCTTGCTGGCGCAGTGCTCGGACATCGACGGGATGCCCCAGCGCCCACAGATACTCGCGAGGTTCACGATCGCCGGGCGCCACCCGTCGCGTGCGGTCTCGAAACTGCGGGTGAGGTGCGGGGCGGCCACGCGGATCATCTCGACCGGGGCGAAGAAGTTCACCTCCAGCACCTTCCGCACGACGTCCTCGCTCGACGAACTGAACTCGCCGAAGCTGCACACGCCCGCACAGTTCATCAGCACGTCCAGCCGACCGAAACACTCAACGGTCTGAGATACGATCCGCGTGCGGTCTTCCGACTTTGTGAGGTCGCCCGCGAACACCTCCACCCGCGCCCCGGTCGCTTTAAGAGCCTCCGCGAGCGTGGTCAGATCGTCAACCGATCGTGCGGTGAGGGCGAGAATTGCGCCGAGTTTCGCGAGCCGTTCGGCGACGCGGCGCCCGATGCCCCGCGAGGCCCCGGTGACCAGCACAACCCGCCCGCGCACGTCCCGGCGCATGTTCACCCTTCATCGTCTTCGGTACACACAGCACATCAAATCTATTCGGGCATTTTAGTGTTATCGGTCCCATTCGCCAGAGCCGCACGGCCCCCAGAAGCGTCAGACCTGCCTTAATAACTGGTAGTGCCAACGCAGTTCACCCAGCCCGCCCATCCGTATAACAGCGGCGATTCGCGTGCCCGGACACGGAAATCGTGGCCGAAAGTGCTCATCGGTATCGTTAAAGTGCGTGCACAGGGGCACCCGCGACCGACCGAACTACGAGGGGAAAAATGGACATTGTTATCGGATTAGCGATCGGCCTGCCGCTCGGGTTCCTCGCCGCACTGGGGCTTGCGATCGCCCGGGCCGGGGGATTGGGGAAGGCGATCACAGGGCTTTCGGTCGCGGGCCGGGCGAACCAGGACGCGGCGTTCGCGGCCAAGCTCCAGGCGATTCTGGGCGGCGGGGACGTCAAGACCGCGGAACCGCCGAAGCCCGTGAAACCGAGCGGCGCGCCGTTGCGGATGCTCGCGCTGCTCCAGGCGGAGTCGCGGTTGGTGGACTTCCTGCTCGAAGACATCCAGGGCGCGAGCGACGAACAGATCGGTCAGGCGGTTCGCGAGGTCCACAAAAAGGCGCAAGCGGCACTCAAACAGCACTTGGTGCTCGAACCGGTCCTGCCCGGCAACGAAGACGAGCAGGTAACGGTGCCGAAGGGGTTCGACCCGTCCGCGGTCCGGGTGGTGGGGAACGTGACCGGAGAACCGCCGTTTAAGGGCGCGATCCAGCACCCGGGCTGGCGCGTGAAGGAGATGAAGCTCGCGGCCCCGGCCGAGGGCGCGGACGAGTTCGTGCTGCAACCGGCCGAAGTGCAGATCCCGTAGTCGCGCTCGCTTGGCCCCGGTCCCGGAACGTGAGATACTGGTTGCGGAGGTGCCGCATGGTCGAACCGTATTTGACGATGGCCGAGATCGAGGCCAAGTACCCCAACGAGTGGGTACTCGTGGACAAGCTGAAAAAGGGGCGCGACGGGTTCGCCGTGGGCGGAATCGTCGCGGCCCACGGCGCCGAACGCGGCGCCGTATACCAGATCGCGGAATCGCTCCCCGTCCCGCGCGACGTTGCGATATTTTACACCGGCCCGATTCCCGAAGACGTACTTTTCGTCCTATGAGCGAAGCATTTGATCCGACGGGCCGGTTGGTCTTAATTCGGGTCGTGCTCACCGGACCGACCGGGACGCACCTGTTTCGTTTCGGCGTCGATACGGGCGCAACGCGAACGGCTGTTGCCGCGCACGTGCTCGAATTACTCGGGTACCACGAACCGCCGCCCGCAGCGCGGCGCATCGCCAGAACCGGAAGCGGCTCAACCCGGGCCGGGATGGTACCAGTCACCCGTATTCAAGCGCTTGGTCGCGTGCGCACCGAGTTTCCGGTTCTCTGGTTCCCGTTCGATCCCGGCGTCATGATCGACGGACTCCTCGGTCTGGACTTCTTCCGCGGCCTCGTCCTCACGCTCGACTTCGCACGCGGTCGCGCTCGACGCGCCGAAGCGCTGGTGGCAGTTTTGGCACTAAACCTCGCGCTTGCATTTCGCGCGCGGGTACCGCACAATCGACTCACCCGCCGACCACTCCCATTCAAGGTCCACCGCATGCCCTCCCTCCCTGCGTGCCCCGGTCCGCGCCTGTCCCGGCGCCAGATGATCCAGGCCGGAGCCGCCTCGTACTTCGGGCTCTCGCTCCCGCAACTACTCCGCGCGAAGGAAGCACGAAAAAACACCGCCGCGACCGCGGATGCGTGCATCGTAATCTTCCTGAACGGCGGGCCGAGCCACCTCGATATGTGGGATCCGAAGCCCGATGCGCCGGCGGAGGTACGGGGGGAATTCAAGCCGATTCAAACGAGTGTGCCGGGGGTAATGTTCGGCGAGCACCTGCCGAAGTTCGCGCGCCGGATGCACCGCTGTTCGCTCATCCGCTCCGCGCACCACAGCGTGAACAACGCCCACGCCGCAGCCGTGTACTGTGCCCTCACGGGGCACGACCGCGGTGAGATCGGCGGCGGGGCGCGGCCCGACGACTACCCGTGCATCGGGTCCGTTGTGGGGACGCAGCGCCCGCCCGCGACCGCGGTCCCGCCGCACGTACTCATGCCGTACATCACGAAAGAAGGCGCCGGCGGCCCACCACAGCCCGGGTTCTTCGGCGGGTGGTTGGGGAAACCGCGCGACCCGCTCGTCGTCCTCCGCGACCCGAACGCGGCCGATTTCGCGCTTCCCGAACTCACGCTGGGGCCGGACATCGACCCGTCGCGGTTCGACGCGCGCAAGCTTCTTTCAGAGAAGTTGAGCGCCACCCGCGCCACAAGTTCCGACCCCGACCTGGAGGGAATTCGGGCGAAGGCCTACGACCTGCTCACCGCGCCCGCGATGCGCGAAGCCGTGCGCATCGACCGCGAACCGGGCAAACTCCGAGACGCTTACGGGCGCAACATTTACGGCCAAAGCGTACTACTCTCGCGCCGGCTGATCGAGGCCGGCACCCGCGTCGCGTGCGTGTCCTGGGCGCCGGACGCGAACGCGACCTGGGATACGCACGGAAACAACTTCACGAAGCTCAAGGGTGAGTTGCTCCCACAACTGGACTCGGCGTACTCCGCCTTGATCGACGACCTCGACGCGCGCGGGATGCTGGAGCGCACGCTGGTCGTGGTGGTGGGGGACTTCGGGCGCACGCCGAAGATCAACACGAACGGGGGCGGGCGCGACCACTGGAACTTCTGTTACTCGCTCGTGCTCGCCGGGGGCGGGGTGAAGGGCGGGTACGTCCACGGCGCGAGCGACAAGATCGGCGCGAAGCCCGGGCGCAACCCGGTGTCGCCGGCGGACGTGATCGCCACAATTTACGAGTGCCTCGGCGTGCCACACGATCTCGAACTGCGGGACCGCCTTTCCCGGCCGTTCACCCTGTGCCCGTGGGGGAATCCGATTCGCGAAGTTCTCGCGTAACGACCGCCGTAATCACTCGCGCAGGCCGCGTGTTCCTTGCCCCGAATTGGAACACGTGGCCTGCGCCGGTGCGGGTCGAACCCGTATTCTTCGGCCTTCGTGGTTGCCTTCACGCGCTGTGCCGCTACCATCTACGCCGTCGGTCCACGAGTTACTCCCTCTCACCACCGAGGCGTTTCAATGTCCATGTTCATCGGCGAAGGTCTGGTCGGCGACGGCAACGAGATCGCGCACATCGACCTCTTGATCGGCGAAAAGACCGGTCCGGTCGGCGTCGCGTTCGCGAACGCGCTGGCGACCCAGAGCCAGGGCCACTCCAGCCTGCTCGCAGTCGTCACCCCGAACCTGATCTGTAAGCCCGCCACGGTGATGATCACCAAGGTCACCATCAAGGGCGCGAAGCAGGCCGTTCAGATGTTCGGGCCGGCCCAGGCCGCGGTCGCCCGTGCGGTCGCCGACAGCGTCGCCGAAGGCGTGATCCCGGCGAGCAAGGCCGACGACTACGTGATCGTGTGTGGCGTGTTCATCCACTGGGACGCGGCCGACGACACCAAGATCTACCAGTACAACTACGAGGCCACGAAACTGGCCATCAAGTGCGCGATGACCGGCGAGCCGAAGATCGCCGACATCCTCGCCAAGAAGGACAGCGTCAAGCACCCGTTCAGCCCGAAGTAACGCTGCACGCGAAGGCATAACTTCGTATAGCATACATTATACGAAGTTATCACGAGTTCACCCCTTCACCCGCTCACCCCTCTCTTCACTATGTCCGAAAAAGCAACAATCCTCGTCCAACTCGATACCGACCCGCTCCCGAGCGTGTTCGACCGCGTCGTCGCGGTGGACGCGGGCGTTCAGCACATTTTCAGCTACGGCGGGGTGACGCCTCAGAACGTGATGCCGCTCATTCACGGGTGCATCTTCACGCGCGGCGGGGCTGACCTGCGCCGGACCGCGATCTTCGTCGGCGGGTCCGACGTGAATGCAGGCGAAGCGGTGCTCGCGGAGGTCAAAAAACACCTCATCCCGCAATACGGGCTGAGCGTGTCGCTGATGCTCGATTCCAACGGCTCGAACACCACCGCCGCGGCTGCCGTGCGCGCCGCCGGCCGGCACCTCGACCTGAGCCGCGCGAACGCGCTCGTGCTCGGTGGGACGGGACCGGTCGGTCAGCGGGTCGCGCGACTACTGGCCCGCGCGGGCGGGAACGTTCGGCTCGGCTCCCGGCAAAAGGAACGGGCAGAAGCGGTGTGCGCCGTGATCCGCGCGCACGTCCCCGGTGCGGACATCCAGGCCGTGAGCGTGGCTTCCAGTTCCGATGCCCCGGTCGCACTTGATGGGCGCAACCTGGTGGTCGCCGCGGGCGCCGCAGGCGCGGTGCTGCTCCCCAGGAAACTCCGACTCGGGTGCAAGTCACTGAAAGTGGCGATCGACCTGAACGGTGTTCCCCCGGCCGGGATCGAGGGCGTCGAGCTTCCGGACAAGGGAGCCGACCGCGACGGGCACATTTGCTACGGCGCGCTCGGCGTCGGCGGCACCAAGATGAAGATCCACCGGGCCGCGGTCAACCGCCTCTTCGAGTCGAACAACGCGGTTCTGGATGTCGAAGAAGTGTACAATCTCGCGCTGCAGTTGCCGTAAGGTGCGCAATTCGGGTTGACTCGCGCGCACCGATTATTGATCATCAGCCGCCCACCCCACCAGGAGCGGCTGATGCGCGTTCGAGGCTTCGTGTTCGTTCTCTTTGGGCTGTTCTGCGCACCCGCGCTGTGCTCCGCCGGGCCGATCGAGTTCCAACTGACCCCGACCAACTTACAGGTCCAGCCGGGAACGCCCGCGATCTCCGCCGCGCTCTATTCACTCGAACCGTCCAGTACGTGCAACACGTTCGATCCCATTACCGGTGCCCCGACAGTCGTCCCTCTAGTCGGTTACGATCCCACGCGCCTGGCACAGCCGGCGCCGATCGACATCCACCCGGACGGCACCACCCACTGGAACAACGACGGCTACTTCCGCGTCGATTACTGCTTCACGGACGTGGCCTCCGGCGAGTCTGCGGAGTTCTCGGCGTGGGGGCGCGCCCACATGTACAACGTGTACGGCAACGGCCAGTGGAGCGGGACCACGTACTTCTGGTTCGGGGGCGTCCAGAAGGTCACGCTCGGCGGTAACGATTACACGATTTGGGGACCGGGGAGCCAGGGGCAGTACACGTCCGAACTGCCCGCGCTCTCGGTCTGGGTCGGCCCGAACGTGCCGGCCACACTCAGCCCGGAACCCGGCACGTTCGCGCTATTCGCACTGGGACTGGCTCCTCTAGCGGGCCTGCGCCGGCTACGGCGGATCTGATAGGACTCTTCTCATGCCCCGCGTAGCCGGTTGTGACCCGGGATCGTCGTCGCTCGACATGCTCGCACTCGAAGACGGGCGCGTCGTGGCCCAGGTGCGCATCGAACCGGATGAACTGCGTGCCGCCCCGACCATTCCCGTGCAGTGGCTCCGAGCCGAGGGACCGTTCGACCTCATCGCGGGACCATCAGGTTACGGACTGCCTCTTGTACACGCGGCGGATTGCACGGACGCGCAACTCGATCTGATGTCGCTGGTGCGCCCCGATGAGCGGGGGGCGGGCGGCGTTGGCGGGTTCTCCGCGATGGTCCGCGCGCTGCGCGACTCCGGGCTACCCGTAGTGTTCCTACCCGGTGTCATCCACCTCCCGACGGTTCCCGTTCACCGGAAACTGAACAAAATCGATCTCGGCACCGCAGACAAACTGTGCGTCGCGGCTCTGGCGCTCGCACAGCACAATCGCGACGAACCGGCCCTCGCGGTGGAATTCGGCTCCGCGTTCACCGCACTGGTGGTTCTTAAGGACAAACAGATCGTCGACGGATTGGGCGGAACGTGCGGGGCACTGGGCGCCCGGAGCGGCGGTTCGTGGGACGGCGAAACCGCGTACCTGCTCTCGCCGCTCCAGAAAATGGACCTCTTCCGCGGAGGGGTGGCTAACATCCCCGACCGCGAAACGGCACGCGCGGCGTTCCGCGAATCGTTCACCAAGACCGTCTCCGGGTTACTCAACATCCACGGGTTCCAGGACGTTTATTACGGTGGTAGCCTGCTCCGCAGCGATTCGGACCTCGTGCAACAAGCTCTCGGCGAACTGCCCTCCAGCTTTTATCGATTGCACTACGCGGGCGACCTTCCGGGCGCGTGGGTGAAGCACGCTGCGCAGGGCGCAACGCTGATCGCGGAGGGGCTGTGTGGGGGTACGTTCGCTCCGCTGATTGAGTGGCTGAAGTTGCGCGAAGCGAGCGGGACCGTGCTGGATTGGCTCGCTCACCCGCGTGCGGCAGAAGTGCGGGAGTGGTTTGCCTTGGGCGAACGACCGGAGTGAGCGATCGAGGGCGATTGTAGGGTGTCCTTCCGGACTTATGCTTTACGCGCCCAGGAGTGACACATTGTTCCAGGTCTGGAAGTTGTGGGCCAACAGAGTCGCCAGTTTCTCTCGATGTTTGGTCGGCAGATCCGCGAGGCTCGTATAACTTCGTATAATGTATGCTATACGAAGTTATTACGGACCGCTGCACGAACCGCAACAT
>HG799472.1:120291-160064 GCA_000531095.1 Gemmata massiliana
GGAGGCCGCCCGCGCCCTCAAGCACGCCCACAACCGGTAACGGATTACGGTGAGCACCGATCTTCCGCTACAGCACCAGGCTCCTCAAGGATAAATTGTGTCACTCCAGGGTACGCTGAGAATAACTCACCGCCTGCCCAAAGACTCACTCGCACGCTGCTCCACCACATCCACCAACAACGGGTGCCGGCCCAGCGGCTCCGCGAGCACAAAGCGCACGCCGGGGAAGCGCGCACTCAATGTGTCGCGGGCTTCGGTCAGGTCTTCGGCGACGTGGACACCGGGCGAGAGAAAGTACGGCACGAGGATCACGTCCGTTGCGCCGGCCTCCACGCACTGCGCACCGCCGGCTTCGATGTTCGGTTCGGCCAGTTCCAGGTACGACACCCGGACGATCGGGTACCGCCCGCGCTCGCGCAGGGCGGTCGCGACGAACTCCAGGTCCGCATTCGCTTCGGGCCGACGGCTCCCGTGTGCGATGAGCAAAAGCGCGGTTGGCACGGAACTCTCCAGGGGTGCGGCGCAACAGGTTCGTCCCGTATTTTTAGAGAAGCGGTTGGGACGAACGGGCTTTTCTATATTAGTCGCATGCTCGGAGCGCGCGTCGGCAACTGGTTCGCAGAAGAGGAGATCGGGCGGGGACCGCTCGGCGTGGTGTACCGCGCCCGGGGGTTCGACGAGTCCGAGCGCATTGCCGCGGTCAAAGTGTTCACCGAGGTCCGCGACCCGGCCGCGGTCCAGCGCCTGTCGGCGGAGCTGCTCCCGCTCCAGCGCCTCGACCACGCGAACATCGCCAAAACGCTCGATTGCGGGACGCACGGCGGGCTGGCGTTTGTCGCTACCGAGTTCGTGGCCGGCACAGACTGCGCGAAGCGCCTCGAAGCCGGGCGCTTGCCGTGGCGCGACGTACTCAGCATCGCGGTACAGGCCGCCCGCGCCCTCAAGCACGCCCACAACCGGAACGTGCTTCACCGGGATCTCAAGCCCGCGCACCTCGTTCTTATGCCCGACGGCACGCTCAAGGTGCTGGCATTCGGCCTCGCGAAAGTATTCTCCCCTCCGCCCAACCACGCCCCCGCGATCGGATCGTCCGCGTACCTGCCGCCCGAAGCCGCGAGCGGGAAACCACTCACCCGGCGCAGCGATTTGTACTCGCTCGGCGGCGTTCTCTATACTCTCGTCACCGGCCGACCGCCGTTCTCGGCCGGGTCCGTCGTCGAGTTAATGCACAAGCAGTGTTACACGCTTCCCGAGCGCCCGGCGCTCCTGGTGAATGATCTCCCGCCCGAGATCGACGAGTTCATTTGCACGCTCCTGGACAAGAACCCGGCGCGCCGCCCCGGTACCGCGGGAGCACTGCTCGAGGAACTCGAACGGATTCGCGGTAAACTGGAACGCAAGGGCGAAAAGCTCACGTGGCCCACGAAGATCACGCCCGACACCGCGGAAATGGCCGCACTTCCCGCGGCACTGGGAGGTGTTGCTGAGAGCAGCGATGCGCCACAGGAACCGCGCCCGCTGTTCAAACGCCCCGCGGTGGTGATTCCGCTGTTCCTGCTCGCTATCGCGGCACTGGTGCTCCCATTCGCGTGGCCCTCGCCATCCGCCGACGAGCTGTTCACCGCAGCGCGCCCGTTGATCGAATCCGAGAACCCGGACGACTGGGACGCGGCAGAGAAGTATCTGGACCCGCTTGCGCGAAAGTACCCCGACCGGTATAAGGACGAAGTAATCAACGCACGGCGGAAGCTAAAAGACCGTCGGGACTTGCGCCATGCGATCGGTGACGGTACGCGAGTCGATCCGCGCACGGACGCTGCACGCGGATACCTCCGAGGATTGCGGTATGCTCAGGCCGGCGAGGTCGCGCAAGCGCGTGCTGCGTGGGACGGAGTCGTAACGGCGTTCGGTTCGGTAAAGAGCGAAGAACGGTGGGTGACTCTTTCTCGAACCGGTTTGGCGCTCCTGGCCCAACCGAACAACCGCCCCGCGCGCCAGCCGCTCGACCGCGACCCCGTGCGCGCGGCCCTCGATCGCGCAAAAGAACTCGACGCGCAGGGGCGCGACGCCGACGCTCGTGCGATCCGGGACGCACTGATCGTGCTCGCCGAGGGCGACCCAGTCGTGCGCCAGATGGTCGAAGACGCACGGAAGAAATGAACCCTACGTTTCAATGCGGCGGGCCTTACCTCTTTCCCGAGGCTCACTTCTTGGTCTTAACGTGAATCCGATTACTGGGAAAGACTTGGTATTTCGCGTGCGAACTACCCAACTACGCGATCCCCTGCTTGCCGACCGGTAAAATCAGATCTTCTCGACCGGCACCGACCGGGCGGGTGACAAAAATCTCCCCATCGCCGGCGACCGCCGATCTTCACCGTAGGGCCGTTCCTTGTTTCACGCTACGTGAACCATTTGCGTCGGAAAAATCGCCGTAAGTCTTTTCTGGCTAGTTTTTTGAATCCCACAGTATGAGCAAAGAGCAGCTCTGGGGTGGCGATTAATAGACTCGTTGCGCAATTAGGTGGGTTTTGCGGTGCATACCCAAGTTCGGCCATGCTTTCGGCTGCGGGCCCCAGTCGAAATGGCAATAGCTACGCAATTTGTTTGCGAGACGTTATTTAGAGAGGTGTCAGCCGCTACTGCGTAATGAACCTATTGAATCTGGATATGGATCTAAATATCTTACACTCACACAGATCAGGCTAGTGAAAATTAGCGCATTCGACACTTTCGCGATAAGAGCGACGAAAGCTATTTGGAATTGGCCCAGCCATGAAACTCCTTCTCGTGATCGCTGGATTGCTCGGGCTGACTTCTCTGGGTTCGCTCCTGCTGTGGGCTTGGGGTGCGTCGGCGAAACCGCCCTCCGAGCCGGCCGGCCCGCAGTCGCAAGGCACCGTGGCCCTGGTCGAGCCGGAAATTGACTTCGGGCGAGTCGATCTGGGGAGCAAAATCCGCGGGTCGTTTACCGTCGTGAACAATTCCGGCGCAACGGTCGCACTCAAGGAGGTCGCGAAAAGCTGTTCGTGTACTTCGGCCGAACTCACTTGCGGTGAACTCGCTCCCAACGGACGGGCGGACTTGCGATTTGAAATCAAAACCGGAGTGCTCCGGGGCCGCCGCGCCGAGACGATTATGTTGAGTGTTAGCTCGGGAGGCCAGCAGCTCGGCACGCTGGCCGCAAAAGTCTTGTTCGAGCCGACGGGCATTGTGACGGTCGAACCGTCCACTGTTGTCCTCACACGGGCCGAGTCAAAGGTGACACTTGCCGTCCGGATCGATTCCGTGCGAAGCCAGGGTAAAGTGCTGGATGCCGTGAGCTCGCACCCGTGCGTGAGAATCGACAAGACTTCACTGCCTCTCCTGCACTTGGAGTTGGATACCGACGCGCTGCATGAGTCGTCGATCGAGACGAAATGTGTGGTGTACACATCCGTCCCCGGTGAAGATGAGGTTTCCATACCCGTGCGGGTTAGAAAATAGGCATCACGATCGGATTACCATTCGCGATACTGTTTGATCACTCTTCTTTGCCCACTATTCTGCGAGGATCGACTGATGCGAACGACGATGCACTTCATCCTGTTCGGAGGAGCGCTCGTGTTGGTGTTTAGCGCTAACGGGGTCAACCATTATGCGACCGGGCAGCCGACACCGGTACCGACTTGCGATGGGGCGAAGGTGCTGGACAATGTAAAGTGTGATGCCCCCGACACCGTCAAGGCAAACCGGGATGAAGCGATCAATTGCGCGGTCACTACCGACCCGGCTCTGTGCAAGAATACCATTGCCTATAACTTCTCTTCGTTTGGCTGCTCGAATCCTGGCGTCGTGACGGTCACGTGTCCCCCCAATTCCCCTGCGAACGCGGTTTGCTACGGTCAGATCTGTATTGACAACATTACAGTTGCGACCGATTGTTACGTCATCAAGAACTGTTCGATCCAAGATATCCCGCAGACCGGCGGCGGAACCCGGTCCGAGTGTACCCAAATCCTTCGTTCTGCCCCTCAAAAGCTCATCAAAACCAATTACTCCGCTCCTAACTGCGTGACACAGGTCATCGTTCCTGTGCCGGGGCCGGAATAGTGCGATTGCAGCCTTGACAAATTCAAAAGATAATTGCATTCTGACGGAGATTTTAGACCATTTGAATATCCGTATCTGGTGAAAGAGTGCTTCCGTGTGGTGTGTGCCCGGAAGCCTGTTCAAGCCTGACTGCGAGTCCCTCTCCACAGACCTCATGGATGGCCGGCCAACGGCGCTGGTGCATCCGGGCGTGTATTTGATTGGATTGCCGACACAGGGAACCAAAAACGGTCTCGATTTGGAATCGGAATTGGTTATGAGCGTCGAGCGTGACCCTCCCTTACGGGCGGCTACTGAGGGTGGCTGGAGCCGTTCCTCTCGAGACTATTGAGGCCCCGACCGAGGTCGCCAGGGTCTGCCTCATCGTCCGAGCTTCCACTTCTCCCGTAGGTTCCCACTTTCTGCGTCCTTGTTTTGAAAGGAGCATCGCGATGTTCGCCATAGCAGTCGTGGTGTTCGTGCAGCACGCCTTGAGCCGAACAGCATTTATCGATGATGTGATTCGGCAAAAGAACGCGATGAAGGAGAGTTACCATCTCGACTTCAAGTTCGAGGGCAAAGATCCGCACACCGCTCCCGGATTGACCAAAGCCCAATCGTTCTCCGCCCGAATCTGGCGATCGGGTAACAAGTTGCGGGTCGACGTTTCCGACAGGAAGCAAGATAACCACGTCGATGAGCGTTACAGTGCCGCCCGTCACGTTATTTGTGTCAACTGCGAACGAGAGCACCACTTCATTTCCACGACGATCGATCCGGACTCGTCTCCCATTACGAGTTTGGTGGAGTTCAAGCCACTAAAATCAGGCCATCCAGACATCTACGGGCTCGATCTCGACTGGCGGTATTTGGGGCTTTCCAACACGAGACTGGCTGTCAATCAGCGTTTAGAAATCGCAAAGGGGTACGGTGAGCTAAAAGCAAACCCGACGTTGCGGGTCGATACGGAGGTCCGCGGCGGTGTCCGGTGTTCGGTCTCGACGGTGACTAACGGTGCGATCAGTCGGACGTGGTTCGCCGATCCCGCGCGTGGCAACCCGATACTTTTCGAGACGACCTGGGAGAAGGACGGTAAGGCCAAGCGACACGCGACCGAGGTCAAGTGGCAGTCGACGGCCGGCGGGCACATGTACCCACAGATCGTCAAGAACGTCCAGCTGGTCGATGGGGTCGTACACCACGAAGAACAGATCACGGTTACGCACGCGGACTTCCACACGCCCGTGGACCCTGCTGTTTTCACGCTGGCCGGGCTGGGCCTTAAAGACAACCAGCCGGTCGCGTACCCCGGGCTCGATCTGAGCCGGATGCCCCGGTGGCGCGACGGCAAGGCCGACGAATCACTCAGCGACGAAGCCCAGCGGCGGGCGCAGGGGTCCGGCTGGCCGACGGACGTGGTCGCCTCGTCGGTGGCTGCCGCCTACCCGACCGAAAGCCGGACGCCCCTCATCCTCAGCATCGTTTCTGGCACTCTGGCGGTCGCTGCCCTCGTGGTAGCCTTCCTGTATCGCCGTCGAAAGGTGGGGGCATGATTGCTGTTTTTCGCCGCCGTCCCGGGTTCGGCCTGGTCGAACTCCTGGTGACGCTCAGCATTTGCGCGCTGCTCATCTCGCTGCTGCTGCCGGCCGTCCAAAAGGTGCGAGCCGCGGCGTCGCGGGCGGCGTGCAAGAACAACCTCCGGCAGATCGGGCTTGCCGTCCACAATTATGAATCGGCGATGGGGCAGTTCCCTCCCGCTTACCGCAAGCGGCACGCGGGAGAGTCCGAGCCCTACCTTCAGTGGCCCCTGCTGATCGCCTCGTACCTCGAACTGGACCCTCAACAGCGGGACGCGGCGGAAGATTTTCGCCGCTCAAAAGATCCGTTTCTGCCGACTCCCCACCGTGGGGTGGCGCAGCCGCTGAGGGCCTTCACTTGTCCCTCGGACCCTCGGGTGGCTACGGCCTGGGAAGTTCGTTTTCTCTACACGCTCGCCCGCCCTCGGCCCGTCCCAATGACACAGCGGGTGGCCCTCAATTCGTACCTCGGGAGTGCGGGCGAACTCTCAAAAAAACGGGACGGGGCGATCGTCGCCGACGGTGGGGTGAAGGTGCTCGGAATCACCGATGGCACCTCGAACACACTGGCGTTTGGCGAGCGGCCGCCGCCGACAGACCTCCTGCACGGCTGGCTCTATATCGGTTGGGGTACGAACGGCTACGGCGCACACGACTCTGTTATTGGCGTGAATGATCCGAATCCGTTTCTCGGGCGCTCGGCTGATCCCACTTGCGGACCTGGCCCGTTTCCGTTTCAGCACCCACAGCTCAATGCGCCCCCGGACTGTGCCATGTACCAATTCTGGTCGCTCCACTCCGGCGGGGCCAACTTCGTGTTCTGTGACGGTTCCGTCCGCTTCCTTAGCTACAGCGCCAATCCAATCATGCCCGCGCTCGCTACCCGCGCCGGCGGCGAAGTCGTTGCGGTGCCGGACTGACGCCGCGTGCCGCGATGCGGTCATTTACGTTCTCGCTACTGTCCCGAACCCCTCGCGTCCATTTCCGGCGCGCGGCGTTTCACCCCGCGCGCCGGACCCATTCCGTTAACTCCACCTCGACCCGCGCGAACGATGCCTTGCGCACTTCCCGTCTTTTGTGGCCCACCAAGCGCGTTATGAACGGCCAACCGGACGTTCACGCTCTGCGCCCTATCCTCTCTACTACGGCCCTCCGTCCTCTGACCCCTTTGGCACATGGCCACACCCGCCACGACCGCGCGCGAGTACCGGGTACTCATCGCGAAAAGCAAATTGCTGCCGCCAGAGGAAATCGAAGCCCAGTACCGCCAGTGGCAGCAAGATCGCCCCGGATCGGACGA
Organism: Gemmata massiliana; assembly: GCA_000531095.1. Classification (GTDB taxonomy): domain Bacteria; phylum Planctomycetota; class Planctomycetia; order Gemmatales; family Gemmataceae; genus Gemmata; species Gemmata massiliana. The sequence goes on from HG799472.1 coordinate 127,240, forward strand.
GCGCGTGGACTCGTTCCGCCGGTTCCTCGTCGCGCGGAAGTGCCTCACGGACTACCAGGCCGCGCTCCTCCAGCGCGGGCGCACCGACGGGTTCTTTCTGGATGGCTACAAGATCCTCGACCGCATCGGTAAGGGGCAGATGGGGGGCGTGTACAAGGCCGTTCACAACTTCGGCCAGCTCGTCGCTCTCAAGATCCTGCCGGCATCAAAAGCCAAGAACCCGCACACTCTGGGCCGGTTCCAGCGTGAGGCCCGGCTGCTGACGCAGCTCGATCATCCTAACGTGGTGCGGGGGTATCAGGTCGGGGACAGTTCGGGCATCCACTACATTGCGATGGAGTTCTTAGAGGGCGAAACGCTCGGCGAAATGCTGGATCGACGCAAGCAGTTGCCGTGGGCCGAGGCCACGCGCCTGGTGCGTCAGGTACTCGACGGGCTCCAGCACCTGCACGAGCGGCGCATGGTCCACCGCGACCTGAAGCCCGCCAACATCATGCTCACCCCGGAACCGGCGAAGGGGAAACCCGACACCACGTGGGACGCGACCGCGAAGATTCTGGACGTCGGACTCGGGCGCGAACTCTTCGACGACGAGATGCCGGAAGCCCAGATCGAGACGCAACTCACGCAAGAGGGATCGGTTCTGGGTACGCCGGACTACCTCGCCCCGGAACAGGCGAAAGACGCGCGCGCGGCCGACATCCGGGCGGACATCTACAGCGTCGGGTGCGTGCTGTACCACTGCGTCGCGGGGCGCACGCCGTTCCCCGAAACAAACATCATGGCCCAGATTCTCCGGCACGCGACCGAACACCCGGCGCCGATCAGCTCACTCGTGGCCGGCCTCCCGTTCGGGTTCCAACAGGTGCTCGATCGGTTCATGGCGAAATCGCCGAACGAACGGTTCCAGACGCCCGCAGAAGCGGCCGAAGCGCTGAAGCCGTTCGACACCACCGGCGCCCCCGCCACGCCCTCGAAGGTGATGCCGGCTTACAAAGACTGGCTGGCGAGCGAAGCGCACCTGCCTCAACCCAAAGAGTTGCTCCAAGACACAGTCGTGCGGCCCCACTCGAGTGTCCCCGCACCTGCGAAAGCTCCCGTACCGAGCGCCGTATCGAAGGCTGCGGCGCCCAAACTAGCTTCCTCACACAAAAGCGGCGCGACGCCACAGCCGACCAAGCCCGGCGGTTCGCGCGCGGTGCCGATGCCCGTACCAGTGGCTGCGCCGGCACCGCAGCCCCTTCCGCTCCCCATTCCCATCCCGGCAGTCGAAGAGGTTGAAGTCGAACTGGTCACGGAACCGTTTGCGATCCCTCAAGCGATTCCCCAAGCACTCCCTGCACCGGTTCCACCGCGCCCGCTCTGGCAACCGGACCGGCGCGACTGGATCATGCTGGCGGTGGGGGCAACAGGCGTGCTGTCCGCGGTCGGCATCGGCTACGGCCTGGCGCGCGCGCTGCGCCGTAAACCGGAATCGACTGAAGAAGAAAAGTGAGCGCAAGCGGGTGCTCGCCAAGAATAGGGGGAGCGAACACCCTTACCGGTTGGTGGAACCTACTTCGCGATGCCCGGTAGAGGCAGGTCCATCTCGTCTTCCATCTTGATCCAGAGTTCATCGGGCACGAACCCGGTGGCGGTTTCGCCGAGCAACACCGCCCAACCGGTCTTCTGGTCCGCGGTCAGTATGCCGTCCACTTGTTTCAGCATGTCCTTGCGAAACTCGAGCAGGTCCGATTTCCGCTTCACGTCGTCCTCATTGCCGAGGTTGTCGAAGTAGCGGGTGAGTTCGCTTTTTTGCCGCTCTGCGAGTTCCGCGACTTTCTTTTTCTGGGCGTCCGTGAGTTGCAGCACGCTCTGCACGCGCGGGTCGTTGAACGCCCCGATGCCCTGGACGCGCCGATCGAGCTGAGCGAGTCGCTTTCGCTGCGCGCTGGTCAGGCTCTTCGTGGCCACTTCCGTGAGCAACCGGTCGACCCCTTGCTTGCGTTCCTTGTCCAGTTTGTCGTAAGCGTCCTCGGCCGGGTTCGGCGCACGCGACAACTGCTCGAATTTCTTTTCGTACTCCTCATCGAGATCCGCCAGGCCGTCGAGAACGACAATGCGCTGCTCGGCCGTCATTTTCAGCTCTTTTTGTACCTTGCGGTTCTGGAGGAGCTTGGCGGCAGACGGTACAACGGGATCGTCCCCCTTGGGAGCCGGGGGCACCGGAGCGGCGAACAGGGGAGCCGCGAACAAGATCGTGGGCACCAGAAGCGCGTACCGCGGCATGGTGTTCATCCGAAACACGTAGTGAAGTGCAAACTCCAACTTTTTAATCTACCTGCGCCGGTTCGCCCGCACCAATGGCAAAATCGATGATCCTTCACGCCCGTCACTACGCCACAAGTGAACCGATCGCGGTCACAGTCGCGCGCGGGCGCATCACAGACGTGAATGTCTCTGACCAGAAGCCGGACGTGTGGATCGCGCCCGCGTTCTTCGACCCGCAAATCAACGGGTGCCTCGGTACCAGTTTCAACTCACCGGCACTCACGCCCGCCCAGGTGCGTACAGTGGCGGACGTGTGCCGGCGGCACGGTATCGGTGCGTTCGCGCCCACGCTCGTGACGAACAGTTTCGAGGCCCTACACCACGGGTTCATCACACTCACTCGGGCGCTCGATACGGACCCCGAACTCGCGCGCCTCATGCCGTGCTTCCACCTGGAAGGGCCGTACCTGTCCGGTGAAGACGGCCCGCGCGGCGCGCACCCCCGGGAACACACCCGCGACCCGAACTGGGACGAGTTCCGCCGCTGGCAGGACGCGGCCGGTGGACGGATTTGCATGGTCACGCTCGCGCCCGAGCGCCCCGGCGCGCTCGCGTTCATTGAGCGGCTCACTGCGGCAAACGTAGTCGTCGCGATCGGCCACACGGCCGCCACTGGTCAGCAGATCCGCGACGCGGTCGCGGCGGGTGCCCGCACGAGTACACACCTCGGTAACGGGTGCCACGCGGTCCTCCCGCGGCACGACAACTACATCTGGGAACAACTCGCGTGCGACGATCTGTGGGCGAGCATCATTACAGACGGCTATCACCTGCCTCCGGCGCTGGTGAAGTGTTTCAGCCGCATGAAGGGCCTTGATCGACTGCTGATTACATCTGACGTCGGGAGTTTGGCCGGAATGCCGCCCGGCAAGTATCGCGAGTGGGGCACGGACCTGGAAGTTCTGCCCACGGGCAAGATCGTGGTCGCGGGGGCGCCGTTTCTCGCCGGCAGCGGGCACTTCACCGATACGTGTGTCGCGAACGTGATTCGGATGACCGGGATGAGCTTAAAGGACGCGATCGATCTGGCGTCCGTGCAACCGCGTAAGCTCCTCGGGCTGCCGGTCACACGAATCGAAACGGGCGCGCCCGCGTCCCTCATGCTCTTCGACTGGAAACCGGGCGGCGAGATCGCCGTTCGCGAGGTCTTTTAGGCCCGGCATTTCAGATCGCGCAGCGAACCTTTCACGCGGCCTGCCTGTCCGTCTTCGCAGAACACGGAAGGGCGAGCCGATTGGCGAAGGCACCCGCTTGGAAAGCGGACGAGGCGCAAGCCCTTGCAGGTTCAAATCCTGTCCCTTCCGCTGCACCCCGTTGGTGAAACGGACATCACATCTCGGTCCTAACGAGACGTTCCGGGTTCGACTCCTGGCCGGGGTACTGTCGCGAGGGCGCGAAATGGGCTGGGTGAACGACGCGCGAGCGGGTCTTACCGCGGGCCGAACGGTGCAAGTCAGGCCCACTGGCGGCTCGATGCGCGGGCGCATTGAAAGCGGCCAGCTCGTCACGATTGCCCCGGTCGATCCGCTCGCGGTGAACGTCGACGACGCAGTGCTGGTCGCCTGGCGCGGCGGGTTCCTTTTGCACATCGTGAAAGACGCGAAGGGCGATCAACTGCTGATCGGCAATAACGTCGGTAAAATCAACGGCTGGGTCGCGCGCTCGGCAGTGATTGGTAAAGTTGTCGCGGTGGAAGATTAACCGCCCGGAGCCCGACCGGTCCCGAACCCCTCTAACCAACTCAGGTCGCCACCGTTCTTCTTGAAGTCGAGGTACGCGAGGTAGATCAGCCCGCCGAGCAGCAAATAACACGTCCCGGTCGCTGCGATCGATGACGAACCGAACTTCACCGCACTTCCCGCTGAGGCTTTCAACTTCGGCTTCAACCCACGCCAGTCCACCGAATAGATCTCGTCCAGAACCAGGTGCGACAGGAACCCGACCATCACGCCCGCGCTGAGCAGGATGCGCACGCCGCGCTCCGGGTACGCCAGGTACACGCACAACCCCGCGATGAACATCGCCGGGATGCTGTGGTACATTCCGCGGTGGACCGTGAGCTGTTTGAACACGTTCGCCACAAAGTAGCGGATGAAGAGGTAGCCGAAGAGGAGCGTCGCGAGGATGCCCTCGCGCGAGACGCCCGCGTGCATGAGGCGCGGGACCAGCATGAGGGGCACGACCGCGGCGAGCAGCCCGAACATCTCGCGCACGGGGATTCCGGAATCGCTGTCGAGGTCGGGGAGCATCCCGCCCACGGCGGTGACCCCGGCGGCGAGAACCCCGGCCTCGGTCGTGAACCCCACGGGCTGTACCGCGAACCCGCCGTAGGCGATGCCCAGGGCACTCGACACCGTAATGTGTGTGCGAAATCCGGCCACGGTTCTCCTCCGGCCAATTCTCGGTGCGTCCGTGAGAACGCTCTTTTACCACCTCCGGGCGCCCGCGGTCTAGCCGGGTCGCGGGCACCGGCCCTGGAAAGGTTACGCTGCGGGGCGCGTTCGCGCCCGGTGCTCAACTCCGACAGTACCTGTACGACCTCGCCCACACGCTGCCGTGCCGCACATTACGACCTGCCGCCCGACTCATCCGCGCGTACCGCACGGCGCAACGATACGCAACGGACCGCGTGCGAGGCGCCAGTGCTCGGCTCGGAGTCAACGAAGTACCTGACGGATCGACCGTTACACGCACTCCCACCGGCCACGAACGTGCGACGAGGCGCTTGGTGGAAGTATCGTTCCTGGGCCTCGGGCGCCATCAAAGGACCGCACCGTTCCCGTACTCGCCACACCCGTCATCACCTTGTTTCGGGGCGACCTGCTCGAAGGTTCGGAGGTCCACACAGGCCAGGGTCGTCGTTGCCGAACGTGTGTTCGGAAACGATTTGCGCCCGGATCGCGAGGCCCTTGGAGCTTCTCGGGGCTAAATTGTGGTGCGGCCATCGTTCGCCCGACCGGTCACGTTTTCCAGGGCATCCGGCATTGCTCACTCCGCGGGGGACACGTTAAAACAATAATTCTCCCCACTACCGCCCCCCGCCGAGGACGCCCCGGTGCCGGTCGTTACTTGCCCCAAGTGCCCCACTCAACTGAAGATCCCCGACGGGGCTAAGGGCAGCGCGAAGTGCCCCAAATGCAGCACGATCTTCCCCATAACTGAACCTCAAGCGGTCGCATTTGAGGTGGTGAATACTCCCGCACCAAAGGCCCCCGCGCCGGGATCACGGTCGATTGCAGTCCCGAAACCCGCGAAGCCCGTTGTCGCAAACGACGCAGACTTTGAGGTCGTGGAGGAGAAGCCGCGGAAGGGGCTCCAATACTACAAGGATGATGAAGACGACCGGCCCCAGAAGAAGAAAACTCGTTCTTACGACGACGATGAGGACGACCGTCCGCGGAGCAAAAGCCGGCGCCGGGACGATGACGAAGACGAGGACGATGATCGCCCGCGGAAGAAAAAGAAGCGCCGGGACGATGACGACGAAGACGAAAAGCCGCGTTCCAACAAGCGCGCGGCGTTCGCGAAGGGCAAAGTTGCCGCGCTGTTGCTGTCGATCTCTTTTTGGTTGAACCTCGCGGCTTACGGGTTGCTCACTCTCTACGCGCTGATCGCGTGGGTTGGGGTGGCCGCCGCGACCAGTTCGAGTCCGTCTTCGCGAAGTAGCAGCAGCGGAGGTGGTGGCAGCGGGGCCGGGCTGGAATCGGCCCTGGAGATCCTCGTTGTCCTCCCCGGTCTGATCGGGCTGGGTGCCTGGATCGTGGGGCTGGTCGGGTGCTCGTTCGCCATCGCGGGATCGAACCGCGGGCGCGGAATGGCAATCACCTCAACCGTCTTGTCGAGCGTCCACCTGATTCTGTTGGGAGTCACGTTCAGCAACCTGCACGGGGGCGGCGGGATCGGGTTCGCACGCGGGCTCGGCGGAGTGGGTTCGTTCGCGTGGATGTCGATGGTGTCCGCGCTCCCGTCCGTGGATGCGTTCCTGCCGGTGCTCTTTTACCAATCACGGAGCATTGGGGGGGAGTACATCGTTTCGCTGTTGGCCGGGGTCTGCGAGGTGTTGCGCCTGATCTTCGTGCTGATTACACTGAAAGGTCTCGCGTCCGCGGCGCGCGACTACGGTGCGGCAGAAAAGTCTCAAACGGGAATAATGATCTCGGCGTTTGTCCTCGGCGGGACCGTGCTCGGGATTCTGTTCATGACGGTTTTGCTCGCGGAGTCGAAATTCGCACCTTCGACAATGGCCCACCTCGGGATGCTGATGATTGTCGCGACCCTCGGCGCGTATACGTTCATGATGCTGACGCCCGCGCTGGCCGCCCTACAGACCAAAGATGCGTGCGCGCGCCGGTCCTAACCCACACGAGCACGAGAAGCCCACGTGTTGCTCACCTGTCCCAATTGCAGTAGCGGACTCGAAGTGCCCGACGGGACCACCGCGATGGTGCGGTGCCCCGCGTGCAAGACGGTTTTCACCCCTGGCGACGGCCAAGCGCCGGACGAAGACGAGGACCACGAAGAGCCCCGCACGCGGGCGCGCCGACCGGTACGGGACGACGACGACGACGAAGACGACCGCCCGCGCCGCCGGGCGAGCACGAACCGCCGGAGCGACCGAGACGACGAGCGCCAGAACCGCGATTTCGACCCGATGCCCGAAGGAGAGGAGCGCAAGAAGCGGTCCCGGCGCTCGGGCACGCACGAGGCCCTCAGCCCTCAAGAAAAGGCGTCCCGGCGCCAGGCGTTCGAGCGCGCCGCGTGGGGGTGTCGGCTGATCTGGATCTCGTTCGCTCTGTTCATGCTGTCGATGGTGCTGATTATCATCTTCTTCTTCCAGCTCGCGCTGGCCCGGTTCATCTCACCGAGCATGATGTACATCACGCTCGCGGGCATTCTGGGGCTCATCAACTGGATCGTCGCCGCGGTCGGGGTCGGGCTGTGCCTCTCCGGTCCGCGCGCGCCCGGGCACTGGGGGTACGGGATCGCGGCCGCGGTCGCGACGCTGATTCACATGGTGCTGGTTCTCACCCTTGTGGCCCAGGGAAGAGAGGTCGGCGTTCTCGCGGTGGAATCGACGGACGTGTCGCGCTGGGAACTGCTCCCGACGCGGCTCGACGCCACCATGTTCTATCTCACGATGGCGGTCTACCAGGAGCAGGGCTTCACCCCGAAGGGGCAGTTCATCGTTTCGATGATTACGGGCGTCGTGGAAATGACGCGCACCGTGCTCATCATGATGATGCTCTCGTGCTTGGCGCGCGCGGCCCTGGACGAAGAATTGGCCCACAAATGCACGCGCACGGCCGGGGTCGCGGCCGGCGGACCGGGGCTGATCGCGCTCATCATGTTCCTGGTCGTGGCGTCGCTCATCGAAACGAACGCGGGCGTGAACTTGTTCACGCTCGTTCTGATCGTCGCCGTTAAAATGGGGATCTATGCGATCCTCATCGGCGTGCTTTTCCCGGCGTTCATGGCCGCACGCGAGGTGGACGATGCGTGCGTGGAACCGTTCCAGTCGCTGATCCCGCAGTTGTAGTGATTCCGTGCATCGGGCGCGCGTTCCCGGTACAATCCGGCACAGCCGCCCATTTGCACGGAAACACCCATGACTGTGACCGTACTCCGAGCGTGCGCCATCACGCTCTCACTACTCACTTCCGCGCTCTCCGCGCCCGGCGCGGACCCGCAAGCGAAACTCGTCTCCACAAAACCCGGCGCACCGCCCACGGTCGAAATCGTGGGTATCGAGAAATCGCCTCTCGCTGCTCTCGCCGCGGCGAAGTTGGCAGCGGACGAGTGGCCGAAGGTGGCGCGCCTGGTCGTGGACGAGGGTTCGGCGGACGAAGTGGCCAAGAAGCCGCCGGTCGCAGGTTCGTGGAGCGTCACGGGTGATGCACTGAAGTTCGATCCTCTGTTCCCGCTCGTGCCGGGAACCAAGTACCGCGTGTTCTGCGACCTCGCCGCAGCGCCTCGAACAAAGATTGAGGCCGCGCCCTTCGCGCTCGCGGTAAGCATCCCGAAACCGCCCCCCGGTCCGCGCGTCAGCGTCGTGGGGGTGTCCCCCTCGGGGAATCGGCTGCCCGAGAACACGCTGCGCTTTTACGTGCAGTTCTCCGGTCCAGTAGCACGCGGGGACGTGTACAAGCACGTCAAACTCGTGCGCGCCGACGGCACGCGGGTCGCGTTCCCGTTCCTGGAAATCGACGAGGAGTTGTGGTCCGCAGATGGGTTGCGACTCACGCTGCTTTTCGATCCGGGGCGCGTGAAGCGCGGCTTGAAGCCGCGAGAGGAGGACGGGCCGATTCTCGAAGAGGGGCAGCGGTACACCTTTGAAGTAGACGCGAACTGGCTCGACCTCGACGGCCGCCCGCTCACGGCCGCGCACAAGAAGACGTTCGACGTGCTCGCGCCGGACGACCAACCGGTTTGGCCAGAGGACTGGTCGATGGTCGCGCCGCGTGCGCGTTCGGACGCGCCGCTCGTGGTCAAACTGGCGAAACCGCTCGACCGCGCGTTACTCGGTCGGATGCTCTGGGTGACGGACGCAGACGGTAAGAACGTGGAGGGGACGCTCACCGTAGGGGGAGGGGAGCGCGTGGTCACGTTCGCGCCGAAGAACCCGTGGGCGCGCGGGCAGTACAAGCTCGTGGTGGACGCGCGTTTGGAAGACGTGTGCGGGAATCGCGTCGGTGAACCGTTCGAGTTGGACGTGCTGAAGCCGATCCCGTTGCGCCCGGTCACCAAGATCGCCGAGCGCCCGTTCACGGTGAAATAAAAGTGCCTCCTCGTGGGATGCGGCCGACCGAGCGCAATCCGTTGCGCGGGCTCCCGCGTCGGAATGGTGTCGTCACGTTCGGTTCGTCACGCCCTGTGAGGAAGTCACAATGAATATTCTGTCTCGGCGCGCGTTCCTGTCCGCGTCCGCCGCTACTGCCGCCGGCACGTTGGTTCCCCGGTTCGGCTTCGCTGCCGACAAGGTCGACACCGCGAAGCTCGTTGCCGGTAACACGCAGTTCGGGTGCGCGCTGTACGGCGAACTCGGAGCCAAGGCCGGGAACCTGTTCTTTTCGCCGTTCAGCATTTCCACGGCGCTGGGCATGACCGCGGCCGGCGCACGCGGGAAGACCTTCGAGGAGATGGAAAAGGTTCTTCACCTGCCCGCCGACGCGCCCGCAGCGTTCGGAGCCGTGTTGAAGAGCCTGAACGACGAGCCGGACGCCAAAAAGCGCGGGTTCACACTCACCACCGCGAACGCACTGTGGGCACAGAACGGGTACCCGTGGAACCCGGAGTACAAGAAGCGCGTCGCCACCGACTACGGCGCCGGGCTGTTCGACACGGACTTCAAGAGCGACCCCGAGGCCGCCCGTGCGACCATCAATTTGTGGGTCGAGAAGGAGACGCGCGAGAAGATCAAGGAACTGCTCCCGAAGGACGTCGTCACCCGCGTTACGCGCCTCGTGCTCACCAACGCCATCTACTTCAAGGGCGATTGGGACGTGAAGTTCAAGAAGGAGAACACGAAAGACCTCCCGTTCACGCTCGGCGACGGCAAGAAGGTGGACGCGCCGCTCATGCACCGCGTGGGCGCGCACTTCTACGCAGAAGCGGACGGCTATCAGGTGCTCGACCTACCGTATGCCGGTAATCGCGTGAGCATGACCGTGATTCTCCCGAAGAAGCCGGACGGCCTCGCCGCGGTCGAGAAGGAGCTGACCGGTGACAAGCTCGGCGCGGCACTAAAGGGCTTGCGCCGCGAGCGGGAGGTCCACGTTCACCTGCCGCGGTTCAAGGTGGAGGAGTCGTTTCTATTGAACGATCCCCTGATCGCACTCGGTATGAAGGCGGCATTTACTGCCGCGGACTTCAGCGGGATGCACAACGGGGGCGAGGATCTGAAGATTTCCGCGGTGCTGCATAAAGCTTTCGTGGACGTGAACGAAGAGGGCACCGAGGCGGCAGCAGCGACTGGTGTCGTGATTGTCACCACGAGCGCGGCCCCGCCGCCGATGCCGAAATACTTCCGGGCCGACCGCCCGTTCCTGTACCTGATTCGCGATCACAAGACCGGCAGCGTGCTGTTCATGGGTCGGCTATCTGAACCGGCGAAGTGATGGCCGTGATTTGGTGATGTGCCCGAATTGATCGAGCGGCGCGGACCTTTTGGTCCGCGCCGCGCAACGTTACAACCTTACTTCTTCTTGTCGGCCGCGAGGATGGCCGTGATCTCACTGTGCAGGTCGTCGATGTGAGCGACCGTCAGCGGGTCTTTCGCCTTGCCTTTGGCCGCTTCGAGTTGACCGGCCAGCGTACCGAGCGCCTGGCGGCCGACAGCGCGAAGTTCACTCGCCCCGCGCGCCCCCGCCGCTGCGCCAGCACCTTGCGGCCCGACCGGTGCCGTCACCGCCGGGGCCGGTTGGAACTCCGCCTTCAGCAGATCGACGTACCCGCGCTGGAGTTGCCGCCGGAGCGGATCGATCTTCGGTGCATCAGACTTCAGTTCCGAGAACAGCCCGGTCTGAACGTCGTTTACTAACTCCACGGCGGTGTAAGTCTTGTCCGGCGCGAGCAATTCCGCATCGGCGAGTCGGGCGAGCCGACCCGCGCTCAACAGGCTGCGGAGCATGAGCCGCTGTTGGCCCGCGATGTCGCTGCCCGTGCCCGAGAATTTGAACTGGTTCACGAGGCCCGGGTTGAGCAATTTCGTCGGTGTGGTGAAGGCGTTTTCCAGCAGGAACTTCACGGCTTCCTTCTGCTTGTCCTTCGACACGCGGACGAACGCTTCGCCCCCGCGCCCGCCGAGCGTGCGGTTCTCCACCACGCCGCCCACCTGCTTCGCCACGGCCATGAACCAGCCCATGCGCGCGTTGAGGAGTTCTTCGTACACCTCTTCGAGCAGCGCGTAGTCCTCGCCCTTTTCGGTCGTCGCGGCGAGCATGTGTTCGAGCACGCGGTCGAGGTTCTTCAGCCCGCACGCGGTGACCTGGATCGGGTCGCTCCCGATGTTCTCGGTGAGCACGGTCGGGTCCACCATCGACGGGCCGTCTTCGCCGCCGAACCGCAGGAACGGGTTGTCCAGTTGCTTCGCGGCCCACTCGTCGAGCGTCTTGCGCTCCTCGTCGGGGGTCTTGGCGCTTGCGACCGGCTTGTAGCCCCATTCAATGGCGAAATTGTCATACGGGGCGATCTTCGGCAGCAGGTTCTTCGGGTCCACTTTGTCTTCCGGCTGCGCGACGTAGTTGCACCGGCCGTAGGACATGATCGACGCGACGCTGCCGTACTCGGCGCAGAATTTCGGGTCGCGTAACTGGCTCACGGAGAACGCCTGGCTCGCGCGGTGATTGTGGCGCAGCCCGAGCGTGTGGCCCACTTCGTGCGCGCACACGTAGCGGATCATCGCGCCGGTGGTGTCGTCCGGGAGCGGGAACTTGCGGGCCTTCTGGTCCACCGCGGAACACTGCACGAAGTACCACGTCTGCGCGGTCTTCACCATGTCGTGCCAGAAGATGATGTGCGCGGAGATCACTTCCCCCGAGCGCGGGTCGTGGACGTGCGGCCCCATCGCGTTCTGCACCGGCTCGGCCACCCACCGGATGACCGAGTGGCGCGCGTCTTCCGGATCCCAGTTCGGGTCTTCGGAGCGCGTCGGCGCGTCGCGGCAGATGATCGCGTTCTTGAACCCGGCCTTCTCGAACGCCGGTGCCCAGTCCTCAACGCCCTGCTTCATGAACGGGCGCCACTTTTCGGGGATCTCTTTCGACAGGTAGAACGTGATCGGCTTCACCACTTCGCTGACCGCCGCGGCCGGGTCTTTCTTCTCCAGGCGGAACCGGGTGATGAACTCGCGCGCCACGGCCCACTGCTTCGGGTGCGAGTAGTCCACGAACTCTTCGGTGAAGTACCCCACGCGCGGGTCGGCGAGCCGGCCCTGCATCGGCGTTTCCGGCAGGATCGCGAGGCTGTGGTGGACGAGCGCCGTCACGCTCTTGGCCCCACCCAGTCCGCCCAGCCCGCCCGGTCCCGCCGGGCCGCCGAAGCCGCCGCTCGCGCGGAAGGTAATCAGTGCCCGGACCTCGATATTGCTCGGGAACGCTTTCACTTCGGAGAGGTACGACCGCCCCGAGTCCACGCTCGCGCCCGCGGCCCCCGCGGCGCGGGTGATGGGCAGGTCGCTGATCCCGAAGATGAACGTGTCAGACACATTGATGACTGTGGACCGGTCCTTGCCCTCGCACTCGACGTTGAACACGCCGACGATGGAGTCGGTCGCGCTCGCGTCGATGGAGGCTTGTACCGCCTTCCCGTCGGAGCGCTTCGCGAACCCGACCTTCCACAAGTAGAGCTTGTTGGCCCGGCGCTCGAACTTCAGCACCGCGGAGCCGAGGGCCGCGCCTCCCCAACTACCGAACATGCCGCCGCCCGGCCCCTTCGCGACCTCGGCTTGCCACAGGAACAGGCGCCCCTGCTTGTCCTGGGGAACCTCGAAGTACAGTTTGTCGTCGTGCCGGTGGACCGCGAAGACGCCCGTCGTCGTGGTGAAGTCCTTCGTGATGACGTCGTCATATTTCTTCAGATCGCCGGCCTTCGGTACGGTCTTGGAGGGCGGTTGTTTCGCGCTGGCCGGCGCGGAGTGTGATGACAGGATCGCGAGCGCGGCAATCAGGCCGGCGCCCAGCAGCAAACGGGTGCGCATGAGGTGCCTCGAACGATTCGGAGGGCCGTCAGGTTGGGATGGCTGGGAATATCTTACCGTTTGGGTAAAGAATAGTGACAGTCCGGATTGAAAAGTTATCCGCACCCAGCCGCTACAATCGGAACTCTTGGTTCCGTTCTGTGCCGGTCGGCGCCCTGTCGCATGAGGCACGCGGAACACCGGGGGCGCTGGCGCTCGATAAATAGAACCGACCGTGGTTCTGCGCCCGCAACGGAGTTCCCGGCATGACGCCGCTCTGTCTGGTAGCCCTGTGTGCCGTCGGCGGTGATCCCGCGCCGTACCCCTACCCGAGTCAACCGCCCCTCACCCCGCCGTTGGCGAAAGAGCGGCGCGTGCCGTTCTACTTGAAGCCCATTGAGGCCCGCATCCGCGAGAAGGTCGCCAACCTCGCGCTCCCGGGTTCCGGTCAGCCCGAACCGCCCGGGTCGTACTTGTGGCAGCCGATCTTTAAGGAAGACCACATCCTGCGCGGCCCGACGCGCCCGTATGTGCCGCAACCGGGCGACATCGTGCTGAGCGCGGACGGGTCGATCTTCTGGAAGGTGATGCACAACCTCGCGGGCACCAGTCACCCGACGCACTCGATGATCGTGTTCGCGATGCCCGACGGGAAAATGGGCATCCTCGAGGGCGGGCCGCACGACACGATGAAGTGTCGCGTGCTCGATACGCTGCCGCACATGTTCTCTTACGAGGCCGAGGGGCGCGTGTGGGTGCGGGCGCGGGCGTGCCCCCTGACGCCGGAGCAGTCCGCGCGGCTCACCGAGTTCGCGCTGGCGACCAACGAGCGGGAGTTCGCGATCCGGCGCCTAGCCGCGCAGCTCACGGTCTTCCGCACACGCGGCCCCATTCGCACGGCGTTCATCGGGAAGCCGCACGGAATCGATCATGACAGCTATTTTTGCAGCGAGCTTGTGGCCGAAGCGTGCGTGTACGCGGGGCTGCTGGATCCGCGCACGACGCGCCCGTCCGCGACTTACCCGCGCGACCTGTTCATGGACCACTCGCTCAACCCGTACTTGAACAAGCACCTCAAACTTGCGCCCGCGTGGAACCCGCCCGCACGGTGGACGAGTTGGACAAACGGGACGAACGCGCCCTGCGAGTCAACGGTTGAACCGAAGCGGTAAATCGGTGACAATGGCGCGACCTCCCGCCTCGTGGTCGCGCCGAGTCCATCATGCCGCGCACAGCTCTCTCACTCATCGCGTTCCTGTTCGCTTCCAGCGCCACGGCCGCGCCGCCCGACTTCGACAAACAAATCGCCCCACTGCTCGCTGCGCGGTGCGTCGATTGCCACAGTGGGCCGAAACCGAAGGGCAAACTCGACCTCTCGCGCAAAGCGGGCGTGTTCGCTACGGACAGCCCGGCTGTTGTGCCGGGGAAGCCCGCGAGTAGCTCGTTGTGGGAGCGCGTCGCTGCGGGCGAAATGCCGCCGAAAAAGCCGCTCCCGGAAGCCGAACAGAAGTTGCTCAAAGAGTGGATCGAGAGCGGGGCGAAGTGGGGCACGGACCCGATCGACCCGTTCCGTTTCACGACAGACGTTCGCGCCGGGTACGACTGGTGGGCGATTCAGCCCGTCACGCGCCCGAAGGTGCCCGAAGTCCCGGACGCAAAGCCGCGCGCCTTCAATACGATCGATCGCTTCATCGTGGCGAAACTGAGCGACAGGGGGCTATCGCTCTCCCCGGAAGCGGACCGGCGCACGCTGATTCGCCGCGTGCACTTCGACCTCACCGGCCTACCTCCGTCGCCGGAAGAGGTGGATGCGTTCGTGCGGGACACGGACGCGACCGCTTACGAGAAAGTGGTCGACCGGTTGCTCGCGTCGCCGCACTACGGCGAGCGGTGGGCGCGCCACTGGCTCGACGTGGTGCGTTACGGCGAAACGGACGGCTTCGAGCGGAACACGCCGCGTGAGAATTCGTGGCACTACCGCGACTGGGTGATTCGGGCACTCAACGCGGACGTGCCGTACACCGAATTCGTGCGGCTGCAACTCGCGGGGGACGTGTTCCAGCCCGGTGATCCCGATGCCACCCGCGCGACGGGCTTCCTGGTGGCCGGAGTTCACAACACGGTGCTCGGCAACGACCAGATGCGGGCGATCGCGCGGCAGGACGAACTCGAAGACATCGTCGGCGGCGTGGCGCAAACGTTCCTCGGGCTGACCGCGAACTGTGCCCGGTGCCACGACCACAAGTTCGATCCCATCTCCCAGGCCGATTTTTACCGGCTCGCGTCCGCGCTCGGTGGCGTCGGGTTCGGCGAGCGCCCCGCGCCCGACGCCAAAACGACGAGCGAAATCGCGAAGCTCGTCAAGGAGTTGGGCGCCGTCACCAAAAAACTCGCGGCCCTCGAAGATCCCGCACGCAAGGCGGTTCTGACCGAGAAGGGGATGGGGAAAACGGACAAACTCGCCCCCGCTCCGATTGCTGCGTGGGACTTCCGGCGAGGGAGCGACGACCTCATTGGTAAGCTGCACGTCAAACTCGTGGGGGGCGCAAAACTCACGTCCGAGGGTGCGGTACTCGACGGCAAAACCGCGCTCTTACGCACGTCCGCATTACCCTTCGACCTGAAGGCGAAGACGCTCGAAGCCTGGGTGAAACTCGATTCTCTCTCGCAACGCGGCGGCGGCATCATCTCCGTGCAGACGCCCGACGGGAACGAGTTTGATGCGATCGTGTTCGGTGAAAACGAGCCGGCCCGGTGGATGGCCGGGAGTAACGGATTCGTGCGATACAAGTCGTTCGGCGGCTCGGAAGAAAAGGGGGCCACGAACGAGTTCGTTCACTTCGCCATTACGTTCAGCGCTGATGGCACCATCACCGGGTACCGCAACGGCGAGCGCTATGGCGCTGGCTATGCGCCCAGAGGAGCACTCGGGTTCCAGGCGGAAAAGGCGGTCGTTGTGTTCGGGTGCCGGCACGAACCGGCCGGCGGGAACAGGATGCTCGCCGGCACCGTGAGCGCAGCACGCCTGTACGACAAGGCGCTCTCGCACGAAGAGATCGAAGCCTCGTTCCGGTCCGGTGGCGGCTTCGTGAGTGAGGCCGAACTTGCTGCGAAACTCGCGCCTGAAGACCGTGCGACGCGGACCGCGCTTCGCATGCAGCACGAAACACTCGCTGCGCGGCTCGGAACGCTGCGCCAGCTCGCGGCGAACGCGAAAATCTACGCGAACGTCCCCCAAGCGCCGGGAGTCACGCGGGTACTCATTCGCGGTGACCTCGCGACTCCCGCGGCGGTTGTTGCGCCCGCGGGGTTGTCGGCACTGACGGGTCCGAAGGCGGATTTCGGACTCGCCCCGAACGCGACCGACGCGGACCGGCGCAAAAAGCTCGCGGAGTGGATCACCGCGCCAAACAACCCGCTGTTCGGTCGCGTGATTGTGAACCGCGTGTGGCACTACCACTTCGGTACGGGAATCGTCGAGACGCCGAACGACTTCGGCTTCAACGGCGGGCGCCCGTCGCACCCCGAACTGCTCGACTGGCTCGCGACCGAGTTCGCGGACCGCAAGTACAGCCTCAAATCACTCCACAAGCTCATCGTGACCTCGGCGGCGTACCGGCAGGCGTCCGCCCCCCGAAAGGACGCGAGCGCGAAGGACGCCGACAACCGCCTCCTGTGGCGGTACAAGCCGCACCGGTTGGAGGGTGAGGTGGTGCGCGACCTGATGCTGACGGCGTCGGGCTTGTTGAACCGCGAGGTCGGCGGGAAGGGGTTCAGCGACTACAAGATGCGCGACTTCAACGGTACCGCGTACTTCGACCCGTTCGATCCGGTCGGGCCGGAGTTCCACCGGCGGAGCGTGTACCGGTTCACCCCGCGCGGCGCGAACCAAGGGTTACTCGATGCGTTCGACTGCCCGGACCCCGCAGCGGCAGCTCCGCGGCGCGCGGTCACCACGACGCCACTCCAGGCACTCGCGCTGTGGAACAACGGCTTCGCGCTCCGCACGGCCGATGCCCTCGCCGCCCGCGTCGCGAAAGAAGCCGATGGGGTTGAGAAGCAAGTCACGCGCGCCTGGCTGCTCGCGTACCAGCGCCCGCCGAGCGGGGACGAACTGAAACTCGCCGTGAAGCTGGTCAACGACCACGGACTCAAAGCGCTGGGCCGCGTGCTGTTCAACAGCAACGAGTTCGTGATCGTGGAGTGACGCGACTGGAGTCGTTGAGCGCGTCTTGGCGAACCGCGAGTGTTAACGAGCGGGTGGGCGCGGGTGTAGTCGAACAAACTAACATCGGGCGATTGCAGAGCACCACAAGCCACAACACGGACCTCATATGACGGCCCTCTCCCGACGCGATTTCTTCTCCTGGTCCGCGAACGGTCTCGCGTCCGCGGCTGCGCTGCACCTACTCGCGAATGACGGCGTTGTGGGCGCGAAGCCGCACCACGCTCCGAAGGCCAAGCGCGCGATTCAGATTTCACTCGTCGGCGGGATGAGCCACCTCGATTCGTTCGACTACAAGCCAGAATTGACGAAGCTCCACGGCAAACCGCTCGGGAGCGACAGCAAGCCGGACGTGTTCTTCGGGCAGGTCGGGTTACTGCGCAAGCCGGACTGGGCGTTCAAGCAGCGCGGGAAATCCGGCTTGTGGGTGTCGGACCTGTTCCCGCACATCGCCGGGGTCGCGGACGAACTCACGGTCATTAACTCGATGACTGCGGACAGTGCGAACCACACGCCGGCGCTGTTCGTGCTGAACAGCGGGTTCCAGTTTAACGGCTACCCGGCGCTCGGCTCGTGGCTCAGTTACGGGCTGGGGACCGAAGCCGACGACCTCCCGGCGTTCGTCGTGCTGCCGGACGGCCGCGGGGAAGCGAACGGTGCGGCGTCGAACTGGTCGAGCGGGTTCCTCCCGGCGCAGCACCAGGGCGTCGTGTTCCGCGGTGGCGACGCCCCCGTGCGCGATCTCTTCCCAGAAAAGGCGATTCCCGCGAACGAAGAGAAGGACTCGCGCACTGCGCTCGACCGGCTCAACGCGATGCACCTGGAACGCAGCGGCGGCGAGGGAGATCTCGCGGCCCGCATCAACAGCTATTCGCTCGCGGCGAAGATGCAGCTCGCGGTCCCCGCGGTCGCCGACCTCTCGAAAGAGCCGGCAAAACTAAAGATCCAGTACGGGCTCGATGACCCGAAGACCGCGGACTGCGGGCGCCGGTGCCTGCTCGCCCGGCGCCTGCTCGAAAAGGGCGTGCGCTTCGTGCAGATTTATAGCGGCGGGCCGATCGCCGGGACGCCGCGCACGAGCTGGGACGCGCACGAGAACGTGCTGGAGAACCACTCTGCGGAGGCCGGGCGCATCGACCGACCTATTGCGACCCTGCTCCAAGACCTGAAGCAGAAAGATATGCTGAAGGACACGCTGGTGATTTTCACCACGGAGTTCGGGCGCACACCGTTCACGCAGAGCGCCGGGAACGTGGTGGGTACGGGCCGCGACCACAACAAGTACGGGTTCTCGTGCTGGCTGGCCGGCGCGGGGTGCAAGCCCGGTATCGCGTTCGGGAGCACGGACGATATCGGCTGGAAGGTGGCCGAGCACCCGGTGCCGTGGTACGACTTTCACGCCACCGTGCTACACCTACTTGGCATCGACCACGAGAAACTGACGTACTACCACAATGGCATCAAGCGCCGGCTGACTAACGTCCACGGTGAAGTGGTGAAGGGCGTGCTGGCGTGAGCAGGGCAGAAAAGGCAGAAGGCAGAAGGCTGAGCCGCGGATAAACGCAGATCACACGGATTAAAGCAGAAGGACGATTTTAAGCCCCGATAGGGGCGTCAGCGAGTAGCCAGGGGTGGAGCAAGCGACGCGAGCGCAACCCCTGGCGGACCAGGAAGTAACTCAACGTTACGTGCAGTTGTGACTATCGCTTCACCCCTGGCTACCCGCCTCCGCCCCTATCGGGGCTTAAAATCGTCCTTCTGCTTTAATCCGCGTGATCTGCGTTTATCCGCGGCTGTATTTCTCCCGCTGCGTTCCTCACTTGATTACGCCAACGGTGATGCGCGACGGGTGCTCCGCGTCCCGATACACCTTGTGCGTCTGCTTCTTGAAGTCGCTCGCGTCCGCCTTGTAGATGTCGCAGAACGTTTGCGGGTTGCGGTCGACCAGCGGGAACCACGTCGACTGCACCTGCACCATCAACCGGTGCCCCGGGCGCAGCGTGTGGAACACGTCCGGCATGGTGAACTTCACCTTCGTCACTTCACTCGGCTTGAACGGTTCCGGCTTCTCGAAGCTGTTGCGGAACTTCCCGCGGAACGGCTCCCCGCGGATGAGCTGCTGGTAACCGCCCATCTTCACGCCGGTCGGGTTCGGGTCCGGGTCCGCCAAGTCGTCGGGGTACACGTCGATCACCTTCACGACCCAGTCCGCGTCGGTGCCGGTGGTGGAGACGTACAGTTCCACTTCGATCGGCCCCGCGATGGTGAGGTCGCTCTTCAGCACTTCGCCCTGATACACCAGCACGTCCGGCCGCGCGGACGCGAACCGCTGGTCGGCGGTCATGTACTCCTTCACCATCCCGATGTCCGTCTTGTTGATGAACGGCACCGGCTTCGCGGGGTCGGATACGAACTCATCGAACGCGGGCGGTGGGGACGCTGAATCGACTGCATCTTTTCCGAGATGTGCGTTCCCCCATAGAACGCCGCCGGGGTGAGGGTAGAAGCTCGTGGCTTTGGCCGTTTTCGGCGGCCACGCATCGTGCTTGCGCCACACGTTCGTGCCGGTCTCGAACACCCATGCCTTCGGGTGCTTACTCTCGCCCACCCCCTTCAAGTGGTACTCGAAGAACGGGAACTCGATCGTCTCGCGGTAGAATTCGGACGTCTTCGCGTTGAAGTTGACGTCGCCGAGGTGATCGCCCTCCCCGCGGCTCCACCCGCCGTGGACCCACGGACCCATCACGAGATGGTTGAATTGGGGCGGGGCGTTCGCCTCCGCGTGCTTGTAGATTTCGAGCGCGCCGAACAGGTTCTCTGCGTCGAACCACCCGCCCACGGTGAGCACGGCCGGCTTGATGTTCTTGACGTGCTGCCGGATGTTGCGGGCCTTCCAGAAATCGTCGTAGGTGCCGTGCTCCATCACCTCTTTCCAGAACGCGATCTCGCCCTTGTAGTATTTCGCGTCCGCGTTCTTGATCGGCCCCATTTCGAGGAAGAACTTGTAGCCGTCGGGGGTGTCGTGCTCGAAGCGGTCGCGCGAGCCTTTCTTGGTCGGTTCCGGGCGGTTCTTGCCGAACCCGTACATGAAGTTGAAGCAGTGCGGCAGGAACAGGCAGCCGTTGTGGTGGAAGTCGTCGCCGATGAACCATTCGCTCACGGGCGCTTGCGGGGAAACCGCTTTGACCGCGGGGTGTGCGTCGATCATGCCGCACACCGTGTAGAAGCCGGGGTACGAGATGCCCGTGATCCCGACCTTTCCGTTGTGGCCCTTCACGTTCTTGATGAGCCACTCCACGGTGTCGTAGGTGTCGCTGCTCTCGTCGATTTCCTTTCCCTTCTTCGCGGGGTTGTGCGGGCGGACGTTCACGAACTCCCCCTCCGACATCCACCGCCCGCGCACGTCTTGGTGCACGAAGATGTACCCGCTCTTCACGAACTGCGCGCTCGGGCGCAGCGCGTCCGGGTACTTGTCCGCACCGTAGGGGGCGACGCTGTACGGCGTGCGGGTCAGCATCATGGGGTACGTCTGCGCGTCGTCCTTCGGAACGTACACGGCCGTGAACAGCTTCACGCCGTCGCGCATCGGGATCTGGTATTCGTACTTCGTGTAGTTCGCGCGAATGTATTCTTTGAGTTCCGCCCCTGCGAGCGGCTTCAGCGCGACAGTAGGGCCGGGCTGTGCGAATACTGGCGGCGCGAACGCGCCGAGCGCAAATGCGGCGAACATCAACCAGCGCAACATGAGTCCACCTCGGAACAAGATTACGGGGCAAAAATCGTAACCCGTGCTGCAACCGCGGCGCGGGTGAGAGTGGCATCAATTGTGGCGAGAGGGAGAGCCGTTCGTAGTGCGAGTTCGAGATACGCAGCATCGCGCACAGAAATGTCATGCGCGCGTGCCAGGTCCAGCATTGTGGGCCACACCCGGAACGGCCCTTCGTCGTCGATGTAAAGACGGAACCCGGATAAGCCGGTGAGGAGGGCGTCCGCGCGGGGCCGGGTTGTTTCGCCGCGCTGCACTGCCGTCAGGAGTTGCTCCGCCACGTCGAACGGCCACGTGGCGGTGGTCAGTGCAACACCCGACGCGAGTTGAGACCGAACGCGGTGCGTGTAAACGACGTACCGACGCGGGATGCCCCACGTCGCGACGACCGAAGCGTCCAGCACAAAAGACGGCGAGCGCGTGGTCGGCGGGGCGAACGTCGGGAAGATCATGCGGCGGGCGACTCCGGTTGCGCCCGTTCCCCCGGCGCGCCGGCGGGCGGGAACGGGACACCGTCTTCTTCGTGCCACTGCGCGATCAGGCGAGACAGTGTGCCGATTTGCTCCTGACGTGCGGCTTCTGTTTCCGGTGTCGGGGGCGCGAACGCGGGGGGCGTGAGTGCGGCGAGTGCGACGCCGTTCTGGACGATCACCACGTGCTCGCCACGGGCAACGAGGCTGATTAGTTCCGGTAACCGAAGGCACGCATCGGCCAGGGTGACAGTGGTCATCGTTTTGCCTCCTGCGCTCACGCCGGGTTCGCTTTCAAGTACCCATCTATCTCACCGATCTCGGCCGGCGTCAACCGCCAATCGGCCGCGCCGACCAGTTCCTTCAGTTGACCCGGCTTGCGGGCGCCCACAATAGCTCCGGTCACGGCCGGGTGGCGCAGTGCCCACGCGATCGCGACTTCGCCCGGCGTCCGTCCGTGTCGTGTGCCGATTGCTTTGAGTAGTTCGACGAGGTTCAGGTTCCGCGTTAGCAGCGGTTCCTGGTAATGCCTGTTCTTCTCCTTGCGCCAGTCGTCCGCGGGCATCGCCGCGATGCGTTCGCGCGTCATCGCGCCGGTCAACAGCCCGCTCGCCATCGGTGAGTACGCGATCACCCCGATGTTGTTTGCGAGGCAGTACGGCAGCACGCTCGCTTCAACCTCGGGCCGGATCATCGAGTACGGCGGCTGGAGCGAAGTGATCGGCCCGAACTTCGACACCTGCGCCATCTGCTCCGCGCTGAAGTTCGACACCCCGGCCCAGCGGATCTTGCCCTCCTCCTTGAGCTTCACGACGGTCTGCCAGCCCTCGTCGATGTCTTCCGGCGGCTCGGGCCAGTGGATCTGGTAGAGGTCGATCACGTCCACTTTCAAGCGCTTAAGGCTGGCCTCGCACTCCGCGCGGATGCTTGCGGCCTTCAGGCTCTTCCCGATCTGCCGGTTCTGGTCCCAGATGCGAGCGCATTTCGTGAACACGTAAGGCCGATTCTTCACGCCTTCAAGCGCCTTCGCAACCACCTCTTCCGAGT
The DNA here is from genome assembly GCA_000531095.1 of Gemmata massiliana. Lineage (GTDB taxonomy): Bacteria > Planctomycetota > Planctomycetia > Gemmatales > Gemmataceae > Gemmata > Gemmata massiliana. The sequence continues at coordinate 149,730 of HG799472.1, forward strand.
GCCCCAGGCCGTACACCGCGGCGGTATCGATCCAGTTGATACCAAGGTCCAGCGCGCCGCGGATCGTGGCGACGCTGTCCGCGTCGTCCTGCGGTCCCCAGCCGAACGCCCAGTCCCCGCCGCCGATGGCCCACGCCCCGAAACCGATCGTAGTGATATTCAGGTCCGAATTGCCGAGTCGCCGCGTCTGCATTTTGTCACTCCTCGCTATTGTCCTGACGGACGGGCTTCGCCTCGATACCGTGTTCGTATGCAACCAATCGTACTAATCAACGCGGTCGGCCTTACGCCCCGGCTCCTCGAACACGCCCCGCGCCTCAAGGCGCTCGCGGCGACCGGCTGGTACATCGACATGCCGGAAGTGATCCCGGCCGTCACCTGTACCGCGCAGGCCACGATCCTCACGGGCGTGATGCCGAACAAGCACGGGGTGGTTGCGAACGGGTGGCGGTTCCACAGCACGAACGAGGTCCGGTTCTGGCAGCAGTCCAACCGGCTCATTCAGGCCGTGCCCGTGTACGAAACGGCCCGGCAGCGCGCGAAGGAACGCAACAAGGAGTTCAAGAGCGCGAAACTGTTCTGGTGGTTCAACCAGGGCGCCGCGGTGGACATCTCCGTGACGCCGAAACCGCACTACGCGGTGAACGGTAACAAGGCGTTCGGTATCACCGGTTCGCCGCCGGAAATCGCCGAGGGACTGGAGCGGGTACACGGTAAGTTCCCGTTCCCGTCGTTCTGGGGACCGATGGCCGGGCTGAAATGCACGCAGTGGATCGCCAAGGCCGCGGCCAACGTGATGCAGTTCGAGGAGCCGACCCTCACCCTCGTGTACCTCCCGCACCTCGACTACGACCCGCAGCGGTTCGGGCCGAGCGGCTGCGACATGGCGAAGTGCGTGAAGGAACTCGACGACGCCTGCGAGCCGATACTCGATATGGCGAACCAACTCGGCGCGCAGGTGTGGGTGGTGAGCGAGTACGGGCACTGCGACGTGACGCGCCCCGTGTACCTGAACCGCGCGCTGCGTGAAGCCGAATTCCTCACGGTGCGCGAGGGGCCGTTCGGCGAGCAGCTCGATTTATACGGTTCGCGCGCGTTTGCGGTGGTCGATCACCAGGTGGCTCACGTTTACGTTCGCGATTCCGAGGATTTGGCCCGCGTGCGCGCGGTTCTCGCTGCGGTCCCCGGGGTCGCGAAACTTTATGTTGGCGAGGAGCGCGCCGAACTCGGCCTCAATCATCAACGCAGCGGGGAAATCGTGCTCCTGTCCGAACCGGATGCGTGGTTCGCGTACCCGTTCTGGCTCGACGACAAGGTGTGCCCCGATTACGCTCGTGCGGTCGCCATCCACGCGAAGCCCGGTTTCGACCCGTGCGAACTGTTCTTCGACCCGCGGCTGTGGTTCCCCAAGCTCTACAGCGCGCGCCGGCTCCTCCAGAAGAAGCTCGGGTTCCGCACCACGTTCGACGTGGTTCCGCTGGACGCAGAAATCGTGCGCGGGAGCCACGGCCTGGCCGCGGCCGACCCGCTCGATCGCCCCATTCTCATCGGCCACGGCCCTATGCCCGCCGCGAGCGTACCCATGACGCACGTGAAGGACATGCTGTTGACCGCGCTGGGGCTGGAGTAAAGGCACAAAAGGCAGGAAGTGCCGCGGATCACGCCGATGACACGGATCAGACAGGAGAGCGATTTTTAAGCCCCGAGAGGGGCGGAGGCGAGTAGCCAGGGGTGGAGCGAGCCACGCGAGCGCAACCCCTGGCGGGCTTCCTGCTGCACGTAACGTTGAGTTACTTCCTGGTCCGCCAGGGGTTGCGCTACCGCTTCACCCCTGGCTACCTGCTGTCGCCCCTCACGGGGCTTAAAATCACTCTCCTGTCTGATCCGCGTCATCGGCGTGATCTGCGGCTCTTCCTTCCGTCTTTTCCGTCCTCAACCCGAAATCAGCTTCCGCAGTTCTTTGACGTGCTTCGGCACGGCGACCTTCGGGTCGTCCTTCCCCTCGTATTCCAGCGCGACGAAACCGTGGAAGTTCGCGTCCTTGAGGATCTTCACGACCCGCGCAAGGTCCGCGTCCTGGACCTTGCCGCCGGGGTACACTTCGGTCTTCACCTGTGACACCACGCCATAAGGGGCGATCTTTGCGATGTCCGCGTAGGGATCGGCGGTTCTGAAATTGCCCGTATCGATGTTCACGCCCAGGGCCTTGCTCTTCACCGGTTTCACCAGGTCGAGTAGGTGCTCGGGCGTGTCGGTGATGCCGCCGTGGTTCTCCAGCGCGAGTAGCACGCCGTGCTTCTCAGCGACCGCGCAGCACTCGTTGATCGCAGCGACCACGCGCTGTTGTGCGCTCTCCAGTGTGTCGCCCTTTTCGAGTCCGCCGGCGAAGATGCGAACGGTTGTGGCCCCCACTTTCGCCGCGCGCACGACCCAATCCTTCACTTTCTGAATTTCCAGTTTGTACTTGGCTTCGTCCCGCACACAGAAGTTGTTACCGACCGGTACGCCCGAGATCGCGAGCTTCTTTTTGGTGGCGTGCGCCTTCAGCTTCTCAGCGTAAGCATCCGTCGTTTCGGTCCAGTAGTACGACGTGAGCTCGACCGCGTCGAGCGGCAGGTCGGCCGCGAGGTCGATGAACTCGAACAGCGTCATCGTCGGTTTTTTCAGATCGAGGAACTGCCGCATGCTGTACGCGGCCAGTGCGAGCTTCAGGTCCGGCTTGTCGCCGGGGCGCTTGATCGGGTCGATCGCGGCACCGAAACCGGCGGACGCGACCGTGGCGGACGCGGCGAGAAACTGGCGGCGGGAAAGCGACATTGTGAAGCTCCTGAGTAGTGGGCAGCGCCGCTAGCTTACACGCACGACAGGCGCGGAGCACACGAAACGTGTACTGATCGGGCCGTGTATCTTCACATTTTCAACACAAAATGTTCTTCGGATAATAATGAGACTTTCTTGGCCACGGCGGTAAGAATTCTACACCTCTTCAGTTCTCATTCGATCCTAAGTTTTGAACAAGGTGCTTCATGCTCCAGCGCCCGCGTCGCGCTTTTACGCTCATTGAACTGCTGGTGGTGATCGCGATCATCGCGATCCTCATTGGGCTACTTCTCCCCGCGGTGCAGAAAGTGCGCGAGGCCGCGGCCCGCATGAGCTGCCAGAACAATTTGAAGCAGTTCGGGTTGGCGATCCACAACTTTGAAAGCGCGAACGGCTTCTTGCCCCCCAGCCGGACGACCGTTCCGGCCAAGCGCTCGTGGACGACGCTCGGGCTGCCCTACGTCGAGCAGGACAACGTCGCCAAGCAGTGGGATCTGAACGTGGCGTGGAACAGCGGAACCAACGCGGTCGTGTCGCAGACCTCGTTCAAGCTGTTCAAGTGCCCGTCGGCCCCGGACAGCCGGCGCACCACGAGCCTCGGCACGCTTGGGGCGGGGGACTACGGTTCGGTCAACGAGGTGAAGCCCGATTTCTGGCCCGCCAACGGGCTGACGTACCCCGGTGCGGGCGCGGCGGTCGGTGTGCTGGAAAAAGAAACGGCATCGAACTTCCCCCTGCGGGTCCGGATCACCGCGATCACCGACGGAACGTCGAACACGATCATGCTCGCGGAAGACGCCGGGCGCCCGAACGTGTTTATCCTGGGCAAGGACCAGGGGACCAACACGGCCGACGGGTGGGGGTGGGCGGACCCGGACACGGGGTTCAGCATCAGCGGGGTGACGAGCGGCACGAACAAGACGCCCGGCACCTGCGTCGTGAATTGCACCAACGACAGCGAAATGTACAGCTTCCACACGGGCGGCGCGAACGTGGTTCTGGCGGACGGGAGCGTGCGCTTCGTTCGGTCCTCGGTGTCGCCGGTCACGCTCGCCTACTCCTGCACGCGCGCGGGCGGCGAGGTTCTGAACAACGATTGGTAAGCTGTCTGTTCTCTGCGGAACCCGGTTGGGGTGACTCGCGAGTCACCCCAACCGGGTTCGTTGTTGCGCCGGCCTTTCGACTTCCGATCACAGCACCGAGTTCAATTTCGCCCTCGCACGGCGTCGAGCGCCCAACACCCGGGAACGTGCCGGTGCGGTTCGCGACAGTGGCGCAGCAGTTCCTCATTTCCGCAGCCCGCGTCTTCGAGCGCGTCTCCCAGAACCGGTAGGTCGGTGAAATCGCCGCTCGCCGCGATTCGTTCCGCGATGTGGTGAACTGCTCCGTGGTTCCACTGGAGCCACGCGGAATCGATTACGGGCGGGCGGAACGGGTTGCCGAACACTTCGCGCACCAGATCGCAAGCCCGTGCGGTCACTTCGGCCATCCGCTGTTGGATGTGCTCATCGATGAGGCGGTACGCTTGTGTTGTTGCGGCCGTGGTATCTGCGATCCCGAACCACGTCGCGCGAACTACCTCCTGACGCTCCGGCACCACACGCGACACAATTTCATCCCGGAGCTGTTGAACCGACAGATTTACGGCTGGTTCGGGAGACACAGAAGCGCCCAGTAATCGCCTGAACCAGCCGGGTGCCGCGAGTCGCCGTGCGGGGGCGAGACGCGCGGTTAGTGCCCGCACTTCGGCCGCCGTATCCGTCCGGATGCGATATTCGATTTGAGAGAATACCGAGCCGAGCACCACGTTCACGTCCGCCGCGCGGATCTGGGATAGCGCGCCCAACCGATGCTCCAGTAGGCGCAGCCACGTGCCGTTAGCTGAAAGCCCCGAGCGCGATGACGGACCGGAGATTTGCGGAATCGCGCGCTGAACCACGTCTCGCCAGATGTGCGTTTGAATGCCCTTGCGGGGCTGTGCGACCGCGAATCGTTCGATTTCCGTGAGAACCCGGTTCGCGATCCCGGTCTGCGGATCGGGCATCAGATGACGAATCGCAGCACACACAAGAAGCAGGTACTTGCGGCCGTTCGGCCGGATGCGTGACAACTTCAAAAGGTACCGCGGGTTCGTTGTGGTACACCAACCCTCTTCGTGTGAAGCGCCCATCGACGTATCTCGAGTCCGGTTTCGTGCGGCGAACACCGGACACGCGACCGGGCAACTGGGTTCAGGGGCGGTCACGTGCCCGGCAGTTGCGGATGCGCTGCAATCGCGAGAATCCGCAGCATACTCGACTCGCAACAGTGGGTAGAATCGTCAGGCGAATACCATTCGTTCTTTGCGCCACCAAATCAAGGAAAGGCACCTCGATGTCACCCGATGTTTCGCGCCGCGATCTCTTCGCTGCCGTTGCCGCGGTCGGTGTCGGTAACGCGACGTTTCAGCGCGCGGTTGCGGCGACCGCCGCTCAGCCGAAGGTCGAAGCGGTCACCGCGGAAATGGTGCAGGGCGCGGAATGGGTCGCCGGGATCACGCTGACGGACGCGGAACGCAAGACGGTGGCCGGGGCGCTCACCAGCACGCTTCGGAGCGTCGCCGCGTTCAACAAGCTCGATCTGGGTAACGCGGTCCCGCCCGCGGTGTACTTCAACGCGGTTCCGGGGGAGGCACCGAACAAAGACGGGCGCGGGAAGACGGAGCTTCGCCCGCAGCCGGGCGCACCAAAGAAGCCCGATACCGACGACGATCTCGCGTTTCAGCCGCTGGCGGTACTCGCGGAACTCATTCGCCTGAAACAGATCACTTCCACTGATCTCACGAAGGTCTATCTCGCGCGGCTCAAGAAATACGACCCGGCGCTCTTGTGCGTGGTGTCGCTCACGGAAGAACTTGCACTGAAGCAAGCGGCCGAAGCGGACAAAGAGATTGCCGCGGGGAAGTACCGCGGACCGCTCCACGGCATCCCGTGGGCCGCAAAGGATTTGATCGCGTATCCGGGGTACCCGACCACCTGGGGCGCGGGGCACTTCAAGGAGCAGAAGCTCAATGAGAAGGCGACCGTTGCCGCGCGCCTCGACGATGCGGGTGCGGTGCTAGCGTGTAAGTCGACGCTCGGTTCACTCGCTTGGGGGGACATCTGGTTCGGCGGCACCACGCGCAACCCGTGGAACATCAAACAGGGGAGTAGCGGCTCGTCCGCGGGGACCGCGTCGAGCGTTGCGGCCGGGCTGGTCGGGTTCGGGTTGGGCAGCGAGACACTCGGCAGCATCGTTTCGCCGAGCACGCGGTGCGGCGTGACCGGGTTGCGCCCGACCTTCGGGCGCGTGAGCCGGCACGGGTGCATGGCACTGTGCTGGTCGCTCGACAAGATCGGCCCGATGTGCCGCAGCGCTGAGGACTGCGCGCTCGTATTCGGAGCGATCCACGGCTTCGACGGTAAGGATGCGACCGCACAGGATCGACCGTTCCACTGGCCTGCCCAAGTGAACCTGAAGGAACTGAACGTGGGCTTCATTGAGGGCAATTTGTCCGAAACGGACCAGAAGGTGCTCAAAGAGCTGGGCGTGAAGACGGTGCCGATCAAGTTACCGCAGCAGACGGCGGGACAGATCGTGGGCATGATTTTGGACGTGGAAGCGGCGGCCGCGTTCGATGACATCACGCGAGAGGGTGTGAAAGAGGGTATCGGGCTGTGGCCGAGCACGTTCCGCCGCGGGCGCTTCGTATCGGCCGTCGATTATCTGAAAGCTCAGCGCGCCCGCACCCTCTTGATGAACGAGATGGCGAAGGTGATGGAGAAGGTCGATCTGTACGTCGGTGGGAACGACTTGTCGATCACCAATCTGACCGGCCACCCGACCGTTTGTTTGCCGAACGGTTTCCGCGGTAACTCGCCCACGGCTCTCACCTTCACGGGTCGGCTATTTGGTGAAAGCACGCTGCTCGCGGTCGCGAAAGCCTACCAGGACGCGACCGGCTATCACCTCAAGCGCCCGCCGCAAGATTCTTGGGTGGCCGAGAAGAAGGACAAGAAGGAGTGAGGTCGGTATCGCCTGGTTGGATTTTCGCGATTGAATTGACTTCGACAGCGCCGCTCACGTGTGCTCGGTAGAGCCGAATGCGAAAACTGGATAAGGCGCGTAAAAGGTGTCGATCCCGTTGACACATCTGAGTGTGTCAACGGGGAGATACGGCAATGGCTTGGAGCTTCCACCGGGCGACCGTGCTCGGTTTCGCGGGTGTGGCTGTGTTGGCGGGTGTGTTGGTCGCGATGCCGGTCGCGGCCGCCAGCGACGCCCCAGTCACCGCTACCGCTCCGCGGCGCGAGATGAGCGACTTGGTGCGTATGCCCAAGAGCGAACTCGAAGCGCTGTACCTCGCTTCTCCTTCAGCCACACCGCCGAGCGGGTTCGTTCCCGGGAGGGCGATCAAAGCGCCTGGGTCGCGTTTCACCGTCGCCAACTCGCGCGCCACGCGCCTCGCCTGGCAGGGGAAAATCTTCCGCAACGACGGCACCATGATTAACCGCGTCCTCGGCGGCGCGCGGGCGATCCCGGCCGACGTGTACGAGGGCGAGAGCCTGCTCGACGGCCAACCGTCGCTGATCCTGGACTACTCGCGCTCGAAGCTCTGGCCCGACGTGCGCGACGAGTTGCGGGAGGTCGAACCGGGGCTGTATCTCGGACTGATGTACAAGGGCAAGCCGGCCCAACAGAAGATGTTCTTCACCCTCGATGCGCGAAAGTGAATCGCGATGACTCAGACACGGACGGCGAAATGAATCGCCCGTTCGACGTCCTTGAGCTTGGTTGGTGAGAGCGTTCCGACTGGCGGATCAACGAAGCGGCTCCGGTCCAAAGCACGCAGTTGGAGGCAGTCCGCAACAACATCGATAGCCAGTCCGGATTCCGCACTCGGAACGTAAACTCCGGTCACTCGCGGTACGGGGCCGTCTGCTGCGTCTCGGGCGGGCACAACGGTCACCGGGAGGAAACTCGCGTTAATGATGTCGTTTGAAACGATGATTACGAACTGTGCGCCGCCGAACTCCAACCCGATTATCGGATTGAGATTCACGAGGTAAATTTCACCCTGCTTCACGCTCGGCTCCCCCCATACGCCCGGTGAGCCTTTGTTGCTTGGAGTGCCATTCTTCGAGTGCGCTGATTTCCTGTTGGGCCGCGTCGTGGTCCGTGAAGTGCGCGTGACGCACATCGGCGAGAACCATTTCAATCAGACGGAGTTGGTCGCCCAGCGATAGCCGGCTGATTTGCTGTTGGAGCGCGTGCAATTCGTTTTGAGATGCCACGATCGGTCCTCCTCACACGTCGCGCTTGCTGAAGCCGAACAAGCCCACGGTGGCGGCGCCCGCGCACAACACGGCGGATGCCGTGAGGAGTTGCGTCAGGATCGCCGGGTTGTACTGCCCCTGGAGCACGAACTTTAAGCGGGCCAATTGGCGGTCCGGGGACGGCCACGGTTCGGGCATCAGCGAGAGCAGGAACCCCGCGCCGTACAGCACGAGCCAGAACACGGTGATGCCGAGCATCGTGCTGTTCGCGAGTGCCCCAATGGTCACGCCCCACGACACGATCACCGCGAGGATCGCGCACACGACCAGCACCGCGGCGAACGAGCCGGCGAACGAGAGATCGGTCTGTGCGTCGTCTTTGAACAGGAAGTAACTCGCGAGCACCACGCCGAACGCCAACGCCGCGAACGTGGCCGTGACCACCACTAATCGCGCGTGCCACTTCGCCAGGAAATACTGGTACCGGCTGATCCCGCGACTCAGCACCGAATCGGCCACCGTTCCGCGCTCGGAACTGATGCTCGACACCGCCAGCACCACCACGAGCGCGAGGCTCCCCAGGATCATGAGGCGGAACAGGTCGCCGGTTTGGGCCGCGGCACTCTGGAACATGCCGGCTTCTTTGTGAAGCCCGACGCGGTACAGTAACAGCCCCGCCGCCGCGAGCACGGTCATCATCACCCACAAGCGGTAGATCCAACTGCGTGCGGTTTGCCGCAAATCCGTTTGGAACACGGCCCAGTACGGCAGGAACTTGTTGAACCGCACCGTGACGACCGGCGGTGGCGCGTCCATCTTCTTTCGTCCTTTATCCTTCGACATTGGCCACCGGTCTTTCGTCGTGAGTCATTTGGTGCCGAACATGGTAAAGGGACTGCAAAACTCCCCGACAAAAGGCTCGTGACCAACGACCGGTAACCCTGATTACGCCGCTTCTACGTCCTTGTACAAGCGCGCGAACCCGCGACTTTCCTCTCGCTCGACCAGGTCCAAGTAAGCCTGTTCCGTTTGCATTCCGACGCTGCGCACCGTAATGAGCGTGATCTTGTGGTCCGCGAGCGTCTGGAAGATTTGGGCCAGGACGAGGGCGTTGGGCGTCTCGTCCCCGAGTTTGACTTCCAGCCGCCGGAGCCGCAGAACGGCGTGCGTCACGTCCTTCATCGCGCGGATCACCTGCACGCTTTTCGTGATCGCCTTCTGTTCGCCGTCCAGGTCGAGTTCGTAGTGGTTCTTGCGGATGCGCCCTTTGAGATCTTGCAGGCTCCCGTGGAAGATCATCTGCCCTTTATTCAGCACGCAGGCGTGATTACACACCTCGTCGACGTCGCTCAAATTGTGGCTGCTGATGATGAGCGTCTTTTCCGCTGCGAGCGACTTGATGAGTTCCAGCATCGAGCGCCGGGCCTCGATGTCGAGACCGTGGGTCGGTTCGTCCCAGATCAGGAGATCGGGCTCGTTGATGAGGCTGGCCGCGACCGCGAGCCGGGCCGTCATCCCCGGCGTGAAGTGCGCGATGGAATCACCGGAGTGCGGCAGCAGGTCCACCGCGCGAATGAGTGTGGCGAGCCGGGGCTTGCGCACGTCCGCGGGCAGCCCGAAGAGGCGCGCGATGTAGTCCAGGTAGACGATCGGCGTCATCCCCTTGGGGAACTGCGGGTTCGTGGGGATGTACCCGATCCGGCGGCGCAGGTCGGCCGCGTTCGGCGACATCGTCTGTTTGAAGACCTTCGCCCAGCCCGCCGTCGGGCGGTGCAGCCCGAGGATCAGGCGCAGGAACGTCGTCTTGCCCGCCCCGTTGGGGCCGAGCAGACCGAGTACGCACCCCGGCTCGATCGACAGGGACACGTCGTTCAGTGCGATCTGCCGGTTCTGGTAGATCTTCGTCAGGTGTTGCGTCTCGACCACCAGTTCGGTCGCATCGTCGGCCACGGCCGCCTCCCCACAAAGACATTCGCACCCATATAGCGCGTATAACCGCGGGGCTTTAACGAATCCAGGGCAGTTGTAAAAGCGACAAACGCGAGTTGGTAAACTGTGCCGACGGAGTGGTGCGAAAGTAGCGACAGGAGGGATTGTGGGGAGCGCGAGACAAAGACCCGGGGTTGAAACCCCGGGCTATTACCGGTGACCCCATTCGGGGTCCAAAAACCACAAACCGGGGTGCGTTTGCGGCCCCAACGGGGCCACCGGAAATAGCCAG
>HG799472.1:160122-184667 GCA_000531095.1 Gemmata massiliana
CCCTGGACACTACCGACGACTCGAAGATGCGTTCGTAATAACTTCGTATAGCATACATTATACGAAAGTTATACGACGCGTTGTTAGCCTTCGCTTCAACCCCGGGGCTTTGATCTCATTTCGCTCTCCACACCGGGGGCGGCTCGATGGCGTCCGCGGGGCGCGGGCCGGAGTTCTTCCGCCCGCTGCCCGCGAACCGGCTCACGCACCGCACGGTCACGTCCGCGTCGCAGGTGATCTGGCAACTCAGGCGCACGCCGGTCAGCCCCTTCGCGGCCAGGACCGTCTTTTCGGCCTCCGTCATCAGGTCCGGTTCGCCGGCCACGAACTCGACCCGGCACGTCGTACACGCAGCCCGGCCGCCGCAGGCGTGCAACTGGTCGATGCCGGCTTCGTCCACGAGCGCGAGCACGAGGCGCTTCCCCGCGGGCACCTCGAACGTTCCGGCTCCTTCAACGGTCAGTTTGGACATGGTCAGTTACTCCGATTAGAACGAAGGGACGATTCGTATCTCCCCAATCCATTGCTCCCACGGTAATTGTCAATATCTTCTGCGGGACAGCGAATCCGATTCTGACAGGCTCCCTATTACCCTAGCCCGGAGGCGACCGTGTCGGTGATCGAGACGGTGGAGCTTCGCAAGTCTTACGGCCGGTTCGAGGCCCTCAAGGGCGTTTCGATCCGCGTCGAGAAGGGTCAGATTTACGGTCTGCTGGGCCAGAACGGTGCCGGGAAGACCACCCTTATCAAAATTCTGCTCGGCATCGTGCGGCTCACCGACGGTGAGGCGTCGCTGCTCGGCGCACCGGCCGGGGCCGCGTCCGCGCGCCGGAGGGTCGGGTACCTACCGGAAGACCATGCGTTCCCCGGGTACCACACCGGCTACTCGCTGATGGAATTCTACGGCAGCCTCTACGGGATGGCGGCCTCGGAGCGGAAGAAGCGCATCCCCGAGACGCTCGAGCTGGTCGGGATCGCGGGGCGCATGCACTCCAAGATCAAGGCGTACTCGAAGGGCATGAAACAGCGGCTCGGTATCGCTTGCGCGATGATGCACGATCCGGACTTGATTATCCTCGACGAGCCGACCGACGGCGTGGACCCGATGGGCCGGCGCGAGATCCGCGAGGTCATGGCGCAGCTCAAGGAGCGCGGGCACACCATCTTCTTGAACTCGCACCTCCTCGGCGAAGTAGAACTGGTGTGCGACCGCGTCGCGATCCTGCAACAGGGGAAACTGGTTCGCGAGGGCACGATCGCGGAGCTGACCAAGACGAAGGGCACGTTCGTCATCGGGCTGATGCCCGGGCAGGCGTTCCCCGCGGACGCGGTCATTAAGCTCGGGTTCGCCGTCCGCCCGCTCCCGGACCAACCGGGGCTGTTCGAGGTCGCGCTGTCCGACGGGCAGACGATCGAACCTGTAATGAGGCAACTGTTCGAGCGCGGGCTGACTCCGACGCACGTCGTCGAGAAGAAACAGTCGCTCGAAGATGTGTTCATGACGACCGTGGAAGGGGCCGAACCCGGTGTCGATCGCAAGCCGCGGCGCGGGGCCGCCCGCCCGGTCGGGGGGAGGGACTGAGCCGTGTTGCAATTTATCGCCATCCTGAAGGACTCGTTCCGCGAAGCGGTGGACGGGTTCGTCATTTACGCGATGCTCGTGATGTCCGCCCTGGTCATCGCCCTTTTGGGGAGCATCTCCTTCACTCCGGAGCCGCCCAAAGAGGCGCTCGATCAGATCGTCAAGCAGTTCCCCCTGGTGTTCCCGGACAAGGGGTTCAGCCGGGCGATCACCCCGTCGTTCGAGAACTCCTTCAGCGCCGCCGACGTTCAACCGGCCGCGGGCGGGTACAAGTTGCGCGTGGCCGTCAGCGCGCAGCGCAAGGGGGTGAAGGACGATCCGGCGGAGATGGCTGGTGGCAAGTCCGACAAGCCCGCGGGCGACTCGTTCCGCGAAACCGTTCTCCTGTGGAGCCGGCCCGCGGAGCGCGTGAAAGACGCGGAGGCACAGGGGCAAAAGATCCAGTTGGCCCAACCGGGGAGCACCTCGATCGCGGACCAGCGCGCGGTTCCTGACGATTTGCTATGCGACTTCATCAAGAACCAGTTCGCGATCCACGCGGGCGTGAGCGCGACCGTCACGCGCGTGACGACCGGGGTGGAGGAGCCGCGGTACGAGTTCGACGTCACCACCACCGGTGGCAGCGCCGTCCGCGGGTGGCCGCACAAGGTCAGCCTGTTCTTCGGCGCCTGGACGCTGCCGCTGACTCGCAACCTGGGTTTCTTGATGTACTGGATTCAGGACCAGTTGGTGAACGGGCTCGGAGCGGTACTCGCCCTACTCATTAGCATTGTTATCACCGCGTTCTTCATCCCGAACATGCTCCGTAAAGGGAGCATCGACTTGCTGATTTCCAAGCCCATCGGACGCAGCCAGTTGCTCGTCTACAAGTACATCGGCGGGCTCACGTTCATGTTCCTGGTGACGGCGTTCACGGTCGGCGGTGTGTGGCTCGTCCTCGCGCTGCGGAGCGGGGTGTGGGATCCGAAGTTTCTCGTTGTCATCCCCGTGCTAACGTTCACGTTTGCTATTCTGTATGCCGTGTCCACCTTCGCCGCCGTGTTCACACGCAGCGCGATCGTCTCCATCTTGTTATCGGTCGGGTTCGCGTTCTTCTTGTACATCGTCGGACAGGTGAAATTCGTCTTCGACGCCCTCCGGTCCGATGAGCGGACGCGGAACGAACTACCAGAGTGGGCCTTCACCCTCGTCGATACGCTGAACAACGTTCTTCCGAGATACAAGGATCTTGACAAGTTGACGACGAGGCTGCTGTCAGAAGGGGCTCTTACACCGGCCGAGTTGCGCATACGTGGGCTCGATTTGATTGATTACCCCACTTGGGGCGGCACTTTTGGGGTGTCGCTGGTCTTCATTGTGCTGATGCTGGCGCTGTCGTGCTGGCGCCTGAGCCGCCGAGATTACTAATCGGTGGGAAATGAGTGCGGGCGCCGGGAGCTAGTTATGTTCCCGGCGCCCGCACTCATTCCGTCTCTACCGACAACTGTTCACCTTCCAGTTCGCGGTATTGTTGTTCATCAATTCGCTCGAACCGCACCGCGTCGCCCACGCGGAGCGGGAAGAAGCCGCTCGCGACGTCCACGATCGTGAGCGGTGTGCGCCCGATGAGGTTCCAACCCCCGGGCCGCGCGAGCGGGTAAATGCCCGTCTGTCGGGCCGTCAGGCCCACGCTTCTGGGTTCCACGCGCACACGCGGACTCGGCAAGCGCCCCACGCCACACAACTCTTGCGGCAAGTACCCCAGGTACGGGAACCCCGGCACGAACCCGATCGCGTACACGGTGTAGGTGGTCGCGGTGTGCAACCGGATGACTTCGTCCGGGGGCAGCCCGGTGTGTTCGGATACGCGCGCCAAATCGAACTGCATCTCGTAACAGACGGGAATCGCGAAGTGCCGGGGCGCGAGCGCCGGGGGCCGATCGGAAGGCGCGGGGGCGGCACGAACCAGCGATTCCAGCCACGCGACGACGTCCGCTGTGCCAGTTCGGTCCGCGTCGAAGAAGACGCCGACGCTGGCGTAGGCCGGCACCACATCGAACAGCCACGCCGGGTTCGCCGCGCGCACGCGGTTCGCGAACTCGACCGCGGTCGGTTCGTCCGCGTGATACGCCAACACCGCCTGGTCACCGAGGGGCGCGAGTTTCATCCGGCTTCGCTTCGCGGAAGTGGAAATGAACCGTTGGTGTCGCGTGTGGTCGCACAAGCGCCCCGCACGCGACACCACGAGTAGCCAGAATCAGCGCTGACAGGGGCTTACTTGGTGGCTTTTGTCTCGGGCGGGTTCACGAACGCATCGGCCAGTGACTTGCAACCGGCCACCATCATCTCGCCTTCCTGCACCCACACGCGATACTTCAGCTTCAGCGGCTTTGTGGGCGTCAGTTCGTACTCGAAATAATCCCCGAACCGGCCGTAGTCGCGCTCGCTCCCGCGGGTCTCTTTCGGGTTGTCCGGGTGGTTAACACGGACAACTGTGTAGCGCTTCCCGCCCGTCACGAAACTGCAAGCGTTCCACGGCAGGTTGATCGTTTTTTCGTCCTTGCTCTTGGGCTCCCAGTTCCGCGTTTCACCGATCTTCCCCTGACCGTCCGGCCGCAGGTAGTAGGTGTTCTCCTTGCCGTTCTTGGAGACCTCCTGGTTTGCGCGGAAGTGGAACCCCGCGTGCTGTGGGTCACCGTCGAGTTTGACCTTATCGAGCTTCGTGGAAAGCACCGTGCTCCAGTCGATGAGCGTGCCGCCGGTGGTCGCGTAGACGGTCACTTCCCGTTCCTCGTTCGCGATCGCTGCCCCGTCCTTGCCGTGCCACGAGATCGCGGACCGGTGCCGGCCGAACACTTCGCCCGCTTCGGTCGCGAGCATCTTGTCGTGTTGGGAGAACACGTTGTTCGTGCCGTGCCAGATGTCGGCGGACTGCTTGTCGCCGTAGGTGACCTTGTTGAAGCCGAAGAACAGCCCGCGGTGGTGCGGGAACTGGCCGTCCTTGTCGGTCTTCGCGGACGTGTTGGTGAGCATCGTCCCGCCCGTCGCCGGGTCGTAGACGTTGTGGAACGGCTTGAACGTGTAGTAGTGGTCCTTCGGGTCGTGAGGCAAATTGAAGTACTGGAGCACCTTCCGACCGTCGAACGCGAGCAGCGTCGTGCCGCTCTTCTCTTCGGAGAACTTGAACTGCGGGGGAGCTTTGACGTAGTTCAGTGTCGTCGGTCGGACGTCGATCGTTTCACCGGCCTTGAGCTTCGGCAGCACGAACACGAGTGCCTTGCCATCGTCGGTAACTTGGGCCGCGGTGTGCAATCCGTCCGGCAGCGTGACCGCGTTCGGTGCGGTGGTCCCGGGCGGGAGCTTCGCGATAACGACCACGTTCGTGTCGTCCAGTTTGCCGCCGGTCACGGCGATCTTCTGGGCGGGTGCGGGGGCAGCGAGCGCGAGCAACAGGGCGAGTGCGGGCAGCGTGCGAATCATGTTGGCACTCGGGGAAGGGGGCGCGGAACGTTTCTTGCGTAAGATAGAACCGGCCTCGCCCCAAATTACGGGAGGGAACACCAATGAGCGTATCCGCCGCCGAGTTGACCGCCAAGAAGTGTACCGCGTGCGAGGGCAATACCCCGGCCTTTACCAAAGATCAAATCACCGAACACCTGACCGCGGTGCCGGAGTGGAAACTCACCGAGGACGGCAAACTGATCCGCCGCAAGTATAAATTCAAAGACTTCGTGACCGCGATGGCGTTCCTGCAGAAGGTCGGGGTGCTGGCCGAAGAGGAAGAGCACCACCCGGACCTGCACCTGACCGGGTACAAGAACGTCGCGATCGAACTCAGCACGCACGCCATCGGCGGGCTGTCCGCGAACGACTTTATCGTGGCCGCGAAGATCGACAAACTGCCGGTGTAAGTGATCCCATTATTTTGAGGCACGCATGTCAGCCCGCGATCGATTGCAGCACCTGTTCCGCGAACGCGCCCTCCAGTTCGGCGACTTCACCCTCGCGTCCGGGAAGAAGAGCACCTACTACGTGAACTCGAAAAAGGTGCTCTTCCACGCGGAAGCGATCACCCTTTTAGGCGACCTCCTGTTCGACGCGACGCACGACCTCGACTTCCAGGCCATCGGCGGGCTGGAAGTCGGCGCGATCCCGATGGCGGCGGCGGCGCTGACGGCGTTCCACCGCAACGGGCGGCACCTGGAGGGGTTCTTCGTCCGCAAGAAGGTGAAGGAACACGGCGGGAAGGAACAGCTCGAAGGGCAGGTCAACGCGGGCGATAAGGTGGTCGTGATCGACGACGTGCTGACCACCGGCGGGAGCGTGGTTCAGGCGATCGAGGCGGTCGAAGCGAAGGGCGCGACGGTCGCTCGCGTGGTGTGCATCTGCGACCGGCTCCAGGGCGCGCGCGAGGCGCTCGCGAAGTACGATTTCCGCCCGCTGTTCACCATCCGCGACTTCGGTATCGAACCACCGAAGGCGTGAGGTGGGGAAGGGCAAGGCGCCACGGATAAACACAGGTAACACGGATCAAGACAGAGATCAGAAGGCAGAGTCAGAACGTGCGTTTGTTTTGTAGCCCCGGATGGGGCGATCGAGAGTAGCCAGGGGTGGAGTGCAGCCGAAGGCGGAGCGCAACCCCTGGCGGACTTCCGCGAACCCCAGGTGTTTTCCTCGTCGCGACGCTCGGCGGCATTCAACGCGGCGTTTTGGTACTTCGCCGTCCGCCCGGGGTTTCGCGTTGCTCCACCCCGGGCTACGCGCTCCCGCCCCTACCGGGGCTACAAAGGCGTTCCCTTGTTTGATCTGTGTTATCCGCGTGATCTGCGGTGCATTCCCCCCTCCCACTCATCTAATCCTTCGTCACAGGGCGTAGTAGGCGTGTCGCGTAGCGGCCGAGGCGGATGAGCAGTACGCGGTTCAGGTAGCCTGTCGTCACCTTCGCGCCGACCTTACCCACGATCTTCCCGACCACGTTCGCACTCACGCCCACGCCGACCGCGTTCATCGCTTCGTTGAACAGTTGGTCGTACTGGTCTTCCGCGAGTTTCTCCCACTCGGTCCCCTGGCCCGCTAGGTACGCATTGAAGAACGTGCGCCCCATCAGCACCGCGGTGCCCGCGCGTCCGGCACGCAGGTTGTAAAGCTGGCACAGGTCCGAGAGCATCGAGAACGTGTAGAACAGGGTCGCGCCCGAATCGATGACCGTGTTCGGGGCTACGGCCGTTACTACCCAGATGCGACTCGCCCAGTATTTCGTGCGCGCGTCCGCGGCTTCGTCGATGACGCTCTGGAACGCATCCCGGAACCGCGCGAACCACTGCTCCGTGGTCGCGAACCGGTCGTGATCGAGCAGTTCCACTCGCACGGCCTTCAGTCGAGCGATCGCTTCGTCCGTGAGGCCGAGTTTTTTGAGCGCGCGCCGGTCTTTTTCGGTGTCGATTGGGTACGTTCGGAGGTACGTCTCGATCTGGTTTCGTGCTTCCGTAGACTTGGCCGCGGCGAGCCATCGGAGTCGCGTGCGGTTCGATAGCTCTTTGATACCCTTCACACGCAATTGACGGTTCTCGCGGAGCCGAGCGTACAGTACCATCAGTCGAACGAACGAATACAGCACGCACGCGCCGAACAGCCCGAGGCCGGTGTACCCGACGTACTGTGCCCATTCCGGCTGGGCCGCGAGTGCCTGGAGCAGTGACGCGGTTTGGTTGAACAGGAAGATCCCGATCACACCGGTCATCCCGAGCAGGAACGCGAACGCGAGCGGCGACCCGAACCAGCCCAGCCACCCGAGGCCCGTCGGGTCGGAGGCGAGGAGCAGTTCGACTTCCGCGATGTCGCGTGCGGCCTGTTCATCGTCGAGTAGCTTTAGTGCGGCGAGGTCGTGTGTTGAGAGCGGCGCGAGGTCGGACGGGACTTGTGGCGGGCGGCCCAGTTCCGTTTCGCCCGGGCGCAGTTCCGGGGCCGCGGTATCTGCTTCCTGACGGACCGCGGGAGGGGGAGAAAGGGCTGGTGCCACGGCCGCGCGCCCCAAGCCCGGCACGCCGATCCGGAAGTCGTCGTCATCGGACGTCATGAACAGAACCCTCCCTCAATGACCGTGCCCGCGGGCGGTTCGCGCCGAGGGGCCATTGTACCCGACTTGCGTCTGAACCGCGCCGTACCTACATTGAAGCCGACAATCGTATCGGAGAACGCACATGGCCGAGCCCGCCCCGCAACCCGTTTCGCCGTACTTCAAGCCGATGACGCTCGCGCTCGCCGGGGTGGGACTGGCACTCACCGCGCTGCTCACGCTGACGTTCGCTCAGTTGCCCACGGAATACAGCATGTGGAACGCCTCGGTGATCGGGGCACTCGCCCTGTTCGCCGCGGGGCGCCTGGGCTTCTGGCCCGGCGTCGGGGTGACCGCCCTGGCCATCGCGCTGAAGGACGTGTGCCTCTATTTCACCGCGGCCTGGTGGCAGCCGTACCCCCTCTCGTGGGTGTACTTCACCGGGTACGTGGTGATGGGCTGGGCCTTCCTCCGCCGGTCCGAGTCGATCAGCCGCGTCGTGACGGTGGCGCTCGGGTCCGGGCTGCTGTTCTTTTTCGCCAGCAACTTCGTGAGCTGGCTGGAAAAAGCGCTGCCCCATTACGAGCATTCGTTCGCCGGACTCGTTGATTGCTACGTTTCGGCGATTCCGTTCTATCGCGGCACGTTCGTCGGCGACGTCGCGTTCAGCGTGGCGTTCTTCAGCGCCCACGCGGTGCTGAGCCGGGTGTACTTCCCCGCGGAGCGCGTGAACGCCGCCCCCGAACAAGTTGGTGCCACGGAGAACAACTGGTGAAATACGCAGCCCTGATCGAGTACAGCCAGGACAAGGCGCTCGTCGAATCGCACCGTCCCGCACACCGGGCGTACCTGACGAGCCTCATGGAGAAGAACCAGCTCTTCGCATCCGGCCCGACGGAAGACGGGTACGGCGCGCTCATCATTTACGAAGCCGATTCGCCGGAAGGGGTTGAGGCACTAATGAAGGCCGACCCGTTCCACGCGGCCGGCGTGTTCCTGAAGTGGACCGTCCGCCCGTGGAAGATGGTGTTCTTCAACGCGAATCTCGCGCCGAAGGCGTGAGAACGCGAGATCGAATTGTAGCTACCAATTTCTGTTCACCACGCGGCCCGGCGGTGCGCTTCGCGAAAGAAGCGCACCGCCGGGCCGCGTTTGGGACTGCGCCCGACGTCCCTCACACGGCGAACGCTTTACGGAGCGCGGCGAGGCTCTTGGGGACGCCCGTGTGCGGGTCTTCCTTGCCCTCGAACTCCAGCGACACGAACCCGTTGTACTTGTGCTTGCGGAGCATCTTGGCGATCCGCTCGTTGTCGAGATCGAGGGTGTACCACAGCCCGCCGCCGTAGTACGTCTTCGCCTGCACCAGAACCGTTTTCGGCGCCATCTTCTCCAGCCGGTCGTAGGGGTCTTCGAGGAAGTTCCCCGTGTCCATCGTCACCTGCAACCACGGCGAATTGACCGCGTCCACGATCTTGAGAACCCCTTCGGGCGTGCGCCCGAGTCCCCAGTGGTTCTCCAACCCCATCACCACCCCGCACTTCTCCGCGGTCTTGAGGCAACTCTGGATCGACTCGATCACCCACTTGAACCCGTCGTCGTCGGTGAACCCGGGCAGGTTCGGCTCGATGCCGCGGTTCTTCATCAGGTCGTCGAAGCTCTTCGTGGTCCCCCAGCGCCCGGTGTTTAAGCGCATCGTCGGGATGCCCATCGCGTAGCACATTTCTAGGCACTTGATCGTGTGATCGATGTTCTTCTGGCGCTCGGCCTTGTCCGAGTACACGAACCCCTGGTGGATCGAGAACCCGCACAGTCCCATCCCGTTGAGGAACGCGCGGCGCTTGATCTTCTGGAGCGCGGCGGGCGATTCATCCGTCATCTGGCGGTGCAGCACCTCGACCGCGTCGAATCCCATCTCTCCGGCCAAATCGATACACGTTTCGACGTCGCGCAGCTTGTTGTTCTTGAACTGCCAGAAGGAGTACGTCGAGATCCCGATGCGGATGGGCCGGGCCTTCGGGGTTCGGCCGCCCGTGCGTCGGCGGTCGGAACGACGGCGAGTGCGGCGGACGCGGCGAGGAACCGGCGGCGATCGGTCAACATGGAGCGCTCCAGTTGGGGAACAGACGGGCGATCGAGGTGACCTCAGTTTTGTTGCGCGAAACGAATTGTGCAAGTGGGTGCTTCTTCGTCTTGACCGTGTGGCCCCTCCCAACGTATGCACCGCCGCTCATTGCCTCCCGTACACACGGAGACGCCGAATGAGTCGCGCCGCCGCTACACTGCTCGCCCTTATTGCAATAACGCCGGTCGCCAACGCACAGGTCACTCTGGGCGAAGCGCCGGCCGCGGGCGAGTGCTTCCGGTATACCGTCGAACTCGATCTGACGGGCAAATTGATCGTTACCCAGGAAGGCGCGAAGGAAGCGGTCCGGCTCGACGCGAAGGCGCGGCACCTGTTCGCGGAACGGACGCTCGCGGCCGCCGACGGGCTGCCGGCCCGGTCCGCACGTTACTACGACAGCGCCGCGGCGTCTGCCGTTGTGGGCGGAGAAAAGGCGGACCGCGCGCTGCCGAACGATCGTGCTCTGGTCGTGGCGCTGCGCAACTCCGATGGCGCGTTCTGCTTCAGTCCGACCGGGCCACTCACGCGCGACGAACTCGACCTCGTGACGGAACACTTCAACCCGCAGTGCATTCCCGGGCTGCTCCCGAACAAGGCCGTGAACGTTGGGGACACGTGGGCCGTGTCGCCCGCCGCGGTTCAGGCCGCGTGCCAGTTCGACGGACTCATCAAGAGCGACAAGACCGGCCTGACCGGGAAGCTCACGGCCGCCGCGAACGGGCAGGCGACGTTCACCATTGAGGGGACCGCGGAGGGGATCGAGAGCGGCGCGAAGGTCACGCTAACGATAACCGCGAACGGTACATACGATGTCGCCGCCAAGTGCGTGACCGCGCTGACGTGGAAGCAGAAGGACGACCGGGAGCAGGGGCCGGTCGCGCCCGCTTCGCAGGTCGAAGCGACGATTGCCATCAAGCGGGCGGCGCTGGCCGAGGCGCCGAAGGAATTGAGCGACACGGCGCTCGCGGTCGTGCCGAAGGGCGACGTGCCCGCATCAATGGGGCTGCTCCGGTACACGGACCCGAAGAAACGCTACGAACTTGTTTATCCCCGCGACTGGCACGTCACCGGTCAAACCGAGCACCACCTCATCATGCGGCTGCTCGATAAAGGTGAGTTCATCTCGCAAGCTACCTTCATGGTCTGGAAGAAAGCGGACCCGGGCAAACATACCCCGGCCGATGAGTTCAAGAAGGCCGTAGGTAGCTCGCCGGGGTGGACCGTGTCGCGCGTGCTCGAAGACGCCGAGACCGCGGCGCCGGACGGGCGCTGGGTGTACCGCATCTCGGCGGAGGGGAAGATGGAAGAGCTGCCCGCGATTCAAAACTTCCACCTGGTCGCCGGTCCGCAGGGCGATCAAGTGGCTGTCACGTTCGCGATGAAGCCGGACAAGGTGAAGGCCGTCGGCGCCCGCGACCGGGATCTCGTCAACGCGCTCGTACTCCCGAAGAAGTGACGCTCCGGTTGTAAGGAAGATTCGGGTGAATCGGGCGCGGCGAATGCGTAAGGGGCGCACGGGGTTACGATTGCGCGTGCGCTGGCCGATAATTCAAACGATTGTTGCTGGTCCGATCCCGAAATACCGCGATTTGCGGCACCCGACCTCACGATACCCGACACACCCGATATACCCGACCCTCTTCCGGTTTGTTAAGGTAGTGAATGTGAGTTGGTGGGCGTCGAATTGGGGCGTAACGGGGGAACTATGCGGATCGGGGTCGTCAGTGACACCCACGACCGCCAGGAGGCGGTCGCGGAAGCCGTTCGCCTCTTGCTGGAGCAGGAGGTCGAACTGATCCTGCATTGCGGCGACATCGAGTCGCCGGAAACCGTTCGCGCGTTCAAGCCCGTCCCGACGCACTTCGTGTTCGGCAACTGGGACAAGGACAAGGTGAGGCTGGCAGCAGCGATCAAGGACGCGGGCGGCACGCACTACGATTCGTTCGGCGCGCTCACGCTGACCGACAAGCGGATCGCGTGGGTCCACAGCCACGAGCGCCACCAGTTGCGCCAACTGGAGAACGCCGACTACTTCGATTACGTGTTCTACGGTCACACCCACGTGCGCGAACAGCACCGCACCGGGCGCACGCTCGTGGCGAACCCCGGAGCACTGTTCCGCGCGAACCCGAAGACGTGTATCGTGCTGGACCTCGCCACCGGCGAAATCAAACCCATCATCATCCCGACGAAACCGCCGGGCGGCCACGCCGCCACACCGCACGCGGCGACCGCGGCCCTCGACGACGGCACCGGTTCGATCGTTATGCCGCCCGGGGTGCTCCCCGACGCGCCGGCCCCGCCACCCGCTTCGAGTTGAGCGGGCTTTTTTGCTTCTCTTCTGACGTTTTTGTGCGATTGTTGCAGACGGGATTCGTTCACAGTGGCACGCGCCGTTCGCCAATTACGCGGACGGCGCGTGCGTTAACTTAACTCACTTCACGACCGGCGATTAGAACCGCGCGCCGCCGATCGTCGCGCCGCCCTGGAAGCTGGCGAACGCCGAGAACGTCGTGCCGATCGACGTGCCGACCGAGTCGAACGTCGTGACGTTGGCCTGTTGGCCCAAGCCCGGCGTCACGCGGATGTCGAGCAGCCCGTCGCCGTTCGCGTCGGCCAGTGCCACGAACGCGCCGCTCGTCACGCCGCTGCCGTAGGCGAAGAAGCTGCTGATGAGCGTGTTGTTCGACCCGTTGAACACGCGCACGTTGCCGCGCGTGCCGGACCCGCTGCTCAGGACGATGTCGGCGATGCCGTCGCCGTTCACGTCGCCGGCCGCCACGTTCACGTCACCCGCGTAGGGGGTGAACGCGAAGAAGCTGCTGGCGAAGTTCGGCAGACCCGCCGAGGAGAACGCGGTCCCGTCGACGTTGAACACCTTCACGTGCCCGTTCACCGCGGCGGCGGTCACGATCTCGTCGATCCCGTCGTTGTTGAAGTCCGCGGCCGAAACGGTCACGTTCCCGAGGAAGCCCTGGTACGCGAGGAAGCTGCCGAGCAGCGAGCCGTCGAGCCCGCTGAACACCTTCACGTGCCCGTTCACCCCGTTGGCGACCGCGATGATGTCGGCGTACCCGTCCCGGTTCACGTCGCCGGTGGTGACGTTCACCGTGCCGTTGAAGCCGGCGAACGCGAAGAAGCTCTGCAGCAGGTTCCCGGTCACCCCGTCGAACACCTTCACGTGCCCCTGCGGGGCGACCGCGCTCACCACCGCGTCCGGAATGCCGTCGCGGTTCACGTCGCCGGCCGCCACCCGCACCCCGCCCTGGTACCCGGCGAACGGGATGATCGTGGTCCGGACCGCCCCGGTCGTGGAGTCGAGGATGCGCACGTCGCCGTTGGCGCCGAGGCCCGAGCCGACCACCACCACGCCGTCCGGGACCGCGGCCAGGCTCGTGAGCTGCGTGGCCCCCGTACCGATGTTGCCCACGAGCGTCGCGGCGCCGGTGGTCAGGTCGATGCTGTACAGCCCCGTCACGCCGCTCACGGTCAGGGCGGCGAACGCCGTTCCCAAACCGCCGTTGAGCGTGCTCTCAAAAATGTCGAACCCGCCGTCGGCCCCGGCGTCGAGCGTCACGCCCAGCGCGCCGATGTCGGTGACCACCCCACCGTTGGGGCTGGCGGGGGTGCCGTTGATGTCCCCCAGGCGCGCCAGCGAACTGGTCGCGCGGTTGATGAGGAACAGCGTCGTGGGCAGTGTGTTCGTGTCGCCCGCGTTGTTCTGGCGGTCGGTGTTGCGGTCGTAGGCCGCACCGATTATGTCCTGCATGCCCCCCGAGGTCAGGTCGGTGTCGTCCCCCGCGAGGGTACCGTTGTTCGGGTTCAGGCGCGCGTTCTCGTCGCTCACGTTCACGTAACGGATGCGGTCCACGGTCGGGTTGAAGTCGTACCCGCCCGCGACGTCACCGGCGTTGGGAACTGCAGCGGCCGTTTGGCCCACGAGGGTCGCGGCCCCGGTCAGCGGGTTGATGCGGTAGGTGAAGATGATCGAGTTGTTGGCGCTCGCGTCGACGACCGCGCTGCCGTACAGTTGGCCGGTGCGCGGGCGGAAGTCGATGCCGACGAGTTGTTGGTTGGCTCCCAACCCGGTGATCGTGACCGTGGTGGTCGCGGTCGGGGTCGCACTGTCGAGCCGCAGTAACGTGTTGGCCCCGGTCAACCCGTAAAGGATCGCGGGTACTTCTCGCGCTTCCAGGGCTTCGAGATTCAGGCACCGCGTGAGCGCTTTCGGCGCGGGGCGACTCGGAGCGTCAATTCGGCGCAGGCGAGAGAGGAGACGCTTCAGCATCGGTACGGCACTCCAAATCAAGGTGTCAGGCATTGAATGGTGGGCGACGAACCGTCAGTCGTGATAGCCGGTCTCCTAAGCAGTGTCAACGAAAAGGTTTCCCCAATCGTTCCAATCTGCCCATTTATCCGACATCCGTTTTTGTTCTGAACTGTTGCAGCGTCGCGCCACAACGCGGGGCGGGAGACGGACGGTAGTTGAGGTGTGGACAAAAGACCGCGGACCGGGAACGCGGGTGCTCGTCCCCGCGCACCGGTCCGCTGGTACCGCACGAAATTACGGGAGTCGGCGCTCGATACGGCGCAGCTCGCGCGGGGTCAGTCCGTAGAACTTGTACGTTTCAGTACGGTACGTCGGCGTGTAGAAACTGGGGTACGTTGTGGTCGTGAACGTCGGGATCGTCTTGTACTGTTCGACGGTGATCCCAATAGTCCCAACTTTCTTTTCCAGATCCCACTTCGCGGCGTCCCACGGCACGCTCACGAGCTTGTTATTATCGGTCGAGACGACCAAGTATTCGAGGTTCCCGGCGTCGTCGAATACCAGATCCTCCACGGTACCGATCGCGGTGTTCCCGGCGATCAGGATCTTCGTGCCGAGCACCTGTTTCGCGCGGATCTGGCCGCCGGCTGCGACCACGGGCGGGGCCGCGGTGACGACGCGCGGCGGGTCGGCGGCGATAACGGGCAGAGCGCTGGCGGTGAGGAGAAGGGCAAAAGCCGAGCGCATGGTGTACTTAATCATGAGTGCATCTCTCCGTGACGGGCGAATGGAAGGCCGAGCGGCTCGCTTGCGAGAGCGAGTGACGCTCGGTGCCGCCAGCCGTTGCAATTCCGGTGCCCCGGGAATGTTTTGATCGCTGCCGAAGTGCCCCGAAAAGTGATTCGCGCTAATCAAATGCAGCGCTCAGTCCATCGATTCAACGGAACCCTCAAAGGGCACTGTGGTTAGACACTTCCTCTGACGAACGGATCGGTAATCCCCTCGCCACCGATCGGTTATCCCGATGCGAGTGGCCCACAGTGGGCCATTTACCCAGCCGGTGAAGTTCGCCGCGCCGGGCAGGTTGGGAGCGGCCCGAGACGCGACTGACCTTCTTTTGTTGGGCGCGGAAAGGTATCAATCAGAAATCCATCGGCTTCGCATCGATTTGTGGCCAGGACCATCGAACTTAACACCAGGGGCGTGTGGTCGAACCTTCTGTCCCAATTCCGCGTCCGTCCGACATTATTTCGGCGCGGGCGCTCCTAGAATGGTGACAGAGGGGCGACCGCTCCCCCCTCACTCACTCCGGGAGCCACCAATGAGCAACACGCCCAACCGCGCGAGCAACGGATCGGCGGGAAAGCCTCGTAAGAAAGAGGTCACCCTGGACCTCACGACCGCTCGTCAGATGCTTCCCCTCGTCCGGAGCATCGTGACGGACGTTCAAAACGCCCGCCGCGCGATTAACCGCCTCGTTCCCGAACAAGAGCGCCTCGAACGGCAGCGCCGTGACCTCGTGTGGCAGGAGCGCCAGCGCCGGTACCAGGTGATCGACGAGATCGCCGCGGCCGAAAAAGCCTGGACCACCGCCGTCTCCGAGCTGAACAACCTCGGTATCGCGCTCGTGGACGACGAGGCCGGGGAAGTGGATTTCCCAACGAAGGTCAACGGCCGCACGGCCGCGTTCTCGTGGCTCTTGGGCGAAGAGGCCCTTCGCCACTGGCACTACTCCGACGAAGAATCGCGCCGGCCGATCCCGGCCGACTGGGATAAAGCGGGCGCCGTGACGACGACTCGTTACCGCGGCAGCCAACCATAACGTGCGAGCCCCGCACATCAAAAGCCGCGACCATTTGGTCGCGGCTTTTTGCGTTTTACCGCGTGCTCGGATCTCGGACCGTGGTTGCCGGAAGGGTGTTTGTCATCTTCGCCCGGTGGGACATTTTCTGTAGCACAGGATTTTCGTTCTACACTTCAGTCGCGGGCGCAATTCGGGCTTTGCGCCTGTGCCGATTTCGTGCGGTAGCGGTTGTGCTTTTCAGGCCCACCGCGAACAACGGACATTTTGTATTTTTACCTTCAGTCGTTTGCACCGGCTCGGCGCATGCTCTATTACTTGGTTGTCTCCGAGACGCCGCCCGAAACGACGACGCGACGGAGACAGCCGACCCGCAGTTTTGGTGCGAGTCGGTGGCCTTTAAAGTTGGCTTTTACCGTTCCGAGGGGGGAACGGTTTAGGCAGCCAGGCTACCTAAGGGATGGACGGGACCCGTAAGTATGCTTGGTACGCGGGGCGAGCTTCGGCTCGCCCCGCGTTATTTTCGTTTCGTCACTTCTTCGCGCCCCGAACCCGGCTCGAACATCAAGCGCCACGGTGGTAGCGTTCTGCCGCGCCGCCCGCTAAGGTGATTAGGGACGTTTCCGACCTCGAGGGGCCGAGAATGAGTACCGCTATTCCGCCCGCCGCACACGGACACGCGGAAGCGCCGCGCAAGATCGAGAACACCCCCGGGCGCCTCGGCACGTGGCCCGTGAACACGACCGTGGCCCGCGTCGGGCTGCCCTGGAAGCGCCGGCTCTCGCGGGCCGCGCTCCTCGTGCCGAAGGTGCGGTACTTCGAGAAACTTCACGCGGACGTGAGCGACGCGCAGCTCGTCGAAATGAGCATGGCGCTGCGGGGTAAGGCGCGCGGGAAGTGGGATCTCGACAAGCTGCTACCGGAAGCGTTCGCGCTCGCGTCGATCGCGATCCAGCGCACGCTCAACATCCGCCCGTTCGACGTGCAACTCGCGGCCGGCACGGTGATGCACTTCGGCGGCCTCGTCGAACTCGCGACGGGCGAGGGGAAGACCGTGTCCGCCAGTGCGCCCGCGTATCTTAACGCGCTTTCGGGGAAGGGCGTCCACGTCACCACGGTCAACGACTACCTCGCCAAGCGCGACGCGGAGTGGATCGGCCCGGTGTACCAGAAACTCGGGATGACGGTCGGCGTGCTCCAACAGAAGATGGACGAGAACGATCGCATCACCGCGTACAAGGCCGACGTGACCTACGGCACCGCGGCCGAGTTCGGGTTCGATTTCCTCCGCGACCGGCTGAAACTGCGCGGCGGCCAGGCCACGACCGCGCCGTTCTGGGCCGCGTGGACCGGCGGGGGCGGGGGGCGCCTGGACCCGCGCGTGCAGCGCGGGCTGCACTACGCCATCGTGGACGAGGCCGACAGCATCTTCGTGGACGAGGCGAAAACGCCGCTCATCATCGCGAACCCCACCCGGCTGGCCGAAGCCGAGGAGCAGGTGGTGTTCAAGTGGGCCGACGAACTCGCGCGCGACATGCGGCGCGACGAACACTTCCTCATGAACGCGAAGAAGGACAAGATCGAACTGACCGACGCGGGCAAGCACCTCGTCCGGTACTCGAACCCGCCGACCGGCAAGCACGCGAAGGCGATGGACAAGCTGCTCGAGGCCGTCGAGCGCGGGCTGCACGCCTACCACCGCTTCGCGCGCGACCAGCACTACATGGTGAGCAGCGAGAACAAGATCGTCATCATCGACGAGGGCACCGGGCGCCCGATGCCCGACCGCCACTGGCGCGACGGGCTGCACCAGGCGGTCGAGGCGAAGGAGAAGGTGGCGATCAACATGCCCAGTTCGCACGCGGCCCAGGTCACGTTCCAAAACTTCTACCGGCTGTACGAGAAGCTCGCGGGGATGTCCGGGACGCTGCTCCCGAACTTCTGGGAGATGCGGAAGGTGTACCGGCGCTGGACGACGAAGGTACCGACGAACAAGCCGAACCGCCGCGAGGTGCTCCCGGACTCCGTGTACCCTACCGAGGACGCGAAGTTCGACGCGGTGGTGAAGAAGACGCAGGAGATGCTCGCGGTCGGGCGCCCGGTGCTGATCGGTACGCGGACGGTGGAGGCGTCGAAGAAGCTCAGCGCGAAACTAACCGCCGCGGCCGTACCGCACCAGGTGCTGAACGCCGAGCAGAACGAGCGCGAGGCGGACGTGGTCGCGGGCGCCGGGCAACTGGGTATGGTCACGGTGGCCACGAACATGGCCGGGCGCGGGACCGACATCAAGTTGGGAGCGGGCGTGGCCACGAACGGTGGGTTGCACGTAATCGGTACGGAGCGCCACGAGGCCGAACGCATCGACCGCCAACTCATCGGGCGCGCCGGGCGCCAGGGCGACCCCGGGAGTTCGCAGTTCATGCTCTCTCTGGAAGACCAGCTACTCGAAGGTCTGGGGCACGCGAAGCAGCGCGAACTGGAGGCGCTCGGTAAGGCCGGCGGCGACCGCGACTGGAACTCGTTCGCCCCGCTGTTCACTCAGGCCCAGCGGCGCCTGGAAGCGCGCCACTACCGCCAGCGCCTCGACCTGATGAACTACGACAAACAGCGCCAGGAGATGCTCCAGGACTTGGGCGCCGATGCGTATGTCGATTAGGGTAGATGCCCGTGAACGAGCCGCGACCGCGAGGGAGCGGGAAGCGCAACATCCGCGTGACGAAATCACCGGAACCGGTAGCGGCTCGTAATTCACATCGAAACTGGATTGGGCTGCTTCTCAACAACAACCGGTGGCCCAGGCAGAAGTGCCTGGGCCGCTACTGTTTCGCGCGTTTGAACGTGAGGAGCGTGTACGGCGAGCCTTTGGGCGCCTCGAACTTGGTCGGGCGCTTGCGCCTCGGTGGGCCGTCGGGACTGGGTGTGAAGTCGACGCAGAGCGTGAGTTCGTCGGCCTTGAGTTCGTAGATGCCGGGGTAGTACGACGTTCGGGCGCCGTAGTTCCGCGCGAAGTCGATTTCGCGCGGCGATGTGTCCGGGGTGACGCTCCAGTTGACGTTCGCCGCGTTCACTGAGCCTTCGGGAAGATACGCGGCCAGCGATGTCGTGTTGCCGATGAACTGCTTCGCCTTCGGCCCGACGAGGGCCAGTGACAGCTTCGCGAGTTCGTCCTTCGTGAGTGCCTTACCGTCGCGTGTCCCGACCGTTGCGGTCCACGTCCCTTCGATCTTCTCTGCTTCGATTTTGGCTGCTTCTGCTTTTGCCGCAGCCGCTTTGACTTTGTCGTCTTTCTCGTCGGCTGGGGCAGGAGCTACCGCACACGCAATAAGAGCCGCGGCCCAAACGACTCGGAGCTTCATCGCGAGCCTCCGTGTCGAACGCGAAACGTGGTCGAGCGGCGTGCGGTCAGGCGCAGAAAAGTGCGGCAGGCGGGTTGGTACCGAAGCAGGTTCGTTAGCGTTTTGCACGCAGCTCGTAGAGGACTTCGGCGACCTCGTCGAGTTGCTTGAACGCATCCTTGATCCGGGGGCTCTCGGCGACCTTGCCCGTCTTGGGGAGAGCGGCTTTCAGTTCGGCGATGTCCTGAGCGGAGGCGTCTCGTACTTCGCGCAACTTCTTGGCCGCGGGAGATTCGGGCGGAACGGTTTGCTTGCCGTCCTTGAGGGTCGGTAGCAGACCGTCTCGCACGACCTCGCGGAACAGATCGGTCAGCACCGCCACGCGCTCGGCTTCCTGCTTGTCCGCGGCATCCTGAATCGCGTTCGCGAGGGCCTTGGACGCATTGCGGCACCGCTCGGCCCGCTTGTCCACGGTATCGGCGCTGGACAGGGCGACCCCGTGGTCGACGAGGTTGTCGATCAGCGTCGTGTTCGTTTTGAGCAACCGCAGTTGATCGGCCGGCGAGAGCGCCGGTGCGGGCACCGGCCCCTGTGCGCCGACCCAGGCGGCGAGTGCGAAGAACGCAGTCAGGATGTAAACCCAGCGGGTCATGTCATTTTCCTTCGCGAGCGAGCGCGAGTTCGCGCGCGCCTTCGCGGGCCGTATCTGCGATCCGCTTGAGTGTGGGTTGGGCGTCCTGCGGGGCCTCGCGCGACAACTTGTCCGCTTCGCTCGCGTCCGTTTCGAGCTTCGTCGCGAGTGTGTCCAACAGCTTTTGTTTCTCAGACCGAGGCATCAAAGCGGGAAGTTCCTGTGCGCGCCGCACCATTCCATCCTTCACAACTCGGTCGTACTGGCGCGCGAGTTCTTTCAACTCAGCGGACGACGCGATCCGGGCCATCCCGCGTGTTTCGCTCGCCAGATCGTCGGCCATGCCCCCGAGTGCTTCGAGGCGCTTCGCGGGTGTTTCGGCGCGAGCGAGTGCGATGTCGCGGGCGACCAGTTTCTCCACGAGCGGGTGTCGTTCCTCGGGAGTAGCGACTACTACATGCGGACCCGGCTTATTTGCGTACCACGCGATACCCACGACAACCAGTACCGCGGCGGCCAGACCACCCACGTAGGTCGCGTTGCGCAGGAGGAACTGCCCCGCGATTGTGGCGAGACTGGGGCGCGACGCGGGCACCACCATCGGCCGGATGACCGGGTCCGCGGCCAAGAGTTCGCCGATCAGGGCTTCTTTTTTCTCGGCCGGCGCGGGCGGAACGGGCAGTTGTTCGATTAGTGATTCCAGGCGCGCGGCCCGTTGTGCCCACGCCTGGCACGCGGCGCACTCCGCGACGTGCGCGAGCATCACCGCGGTCAGTTCCCGCGGGTTCGGCAAGTCGAGGATCTGGTTCTGAACAACCTGGCAGTTCATTTCGTCACCACGAGAGTGAGCGTCACTCTTTTGCTTCCTCTGAAACCGCGCCGGGCGGGAGCAGTTCCGGCGAAAGTACCTTCATCAGTTTCTGTCGGGCCTTGAACACGCGCCACCGGGCCGTTTCTTCCGTGGTGTTGAGCACCTTCGCGATCTCGCGGAATGACAACCCCTCGTGAACGCGGAGCAGGATCGCCGAGCGGAAGTCGGAGGGCAGGTCGGCGACGGCCTGGCCCACCACTTCCAGAACCTCGCGGTTCTCCGTGTTGGCCTCCACGCTCCCCTCCCCCGGCGCCGCCGAGTCGTCCGGGAGCTGGTGCTTGGTGCGCCGTTCGGCCCGCTTCTGGTTCACAAAGTTGTTGTGACCGATGCGGAACACCCACGCCCGGAAGTTGCTCCCGGGCCGGAACGACTTCACCGCCGCGAGCGCCCGCAGGAACGTTTCCTGCGTCAGATCCTCGGCCGTGTGGCGGTCCCGGGTCAGGTGGTAGAGCCAGCGGTACAGGCGGTCCCAATAACAGTCGATCAGCCGCGCGAACGCGGACCGGTCGCCGGTTTGGGCGGCCCGTATCCATTCGGCCTCCTCGTCGGGGAGGGGTGGCTCTGGTTCACGGGTCACGCGGCTCGTCCGGCAGTGCGGGGTGGTGGGGCGACCGGTGAATCCACCATAATCGCCCGTGCCGCCGGTTGTCCAGCACCAGAAGCACGTTACAGCCACTCCCGTTCAGGGAATATAACACCGCCGCCCGCGGTCCGTTGGCGGCCGCGGGCGGAATTCGCGTTTGGACCGAAGAACGACTAGAAATCGCCCGGAACGATCTCGCCCCCGTTGCGCGTGGCGAGCGCACGCCACGTATCGATCGCCACGGAATCTCGCACGAATCGCACGGAACCATCGCAGAGGAGAGTACTTACACCGCCGGTGTGGTTGCTGCGTGCGGCCGCCAAACCCTTGTTGTGGCTGCCGTTGCCGCAATCCCACTTCCCGACCGGGTTGGGCGGATAGTAGTGATTGTAAAGCGTGTTGCCGTAGTGCCCGTTGATCCACTGTTCGCTGCGGCGCGGGTTCCACACGCCCTTCCCGCCGTCGCAATTGGCCGGAGTCGGGTCATCCCCGCCGGACACTTCCAGCACCACCGATCGGATCGTTTGCGGGTCGCTCGGGAGGCTGCTCACCGCCGAGGCGTTACCGAGCAGGCTCTCGCTGAACGCGACCGTGTTCGAGGTGCCGTCGGTGATGTCCCCGATCCGCGTGGGCCTTTGGGCGAAGACACCGTTCCCGTCCCCGATTTTCAGGTACCCCGTGATGTTCCCGGCCGTATCGAACGTCACCCCGGTCCCGTTGCACGCGACGTAGTTGGTGCCGAAGTAAGTGCTACCAGGAACCTGGCCGTTCTGCGGATCGCTGGGGCACACGAGCAGCCCAACGCGGTTCTTCCCCGCGAGGTCGTTTTGTCCGCCGGCCGCGAGCGTGCCGTTCGGGTCGATGAGCCGCTGGAGGTTCTCCTGCTCGACGTAAGCGAGCAAGCGGGCTGGGGCCGATACGACCTGCGGATAAGCGTTACGCCCCTGTGGGAACACCCCCATCGCGCTCTCGTGATTGTGCATCGCGAGTCCGAGTTGTTTGAGGTTGTTCGAGCACTTCATACGGGCCGCGGCTTCGCGTACCTTCTGCACCGCGGGGAGCAGTAATCCGATCAGAATCGCGATGATCGCGATCACAACAAGCAGTTCAATCAGAGTAAAAGCGTGGCGCTTGGTCATTGGTGTCTCGCACAGCATGTGAGTGAATCGACACTGGCTCGAGCCAGCGCGGAAACGGTGGTTAGGTAGGTGCGTGCCCGCAACTCTCGTTAATTGGAGTGCGGTCGGCGATGTAACGAGGTGGTCAGACCAGTCGTGGAGGGGGAGTCGGCGGGCAGAGGGAAATGGCTGTTATGCGAGAATTCGAGTGCGTCACAGAGTCAACGGGATCGAACGCGGGGCGAGGCGCGGCGTTTTGTTCGTGTACGACGACCAGTTCGAGCTTGAGCAACCCGCCCGGGCCTTCCCCACGGCACTTCTGAGCGAACATCCCGGCGACCCACCGCACGCTCGGTGCGATCTTTTGGGGCGGCGCGTGTTCGTGGCACGTGTTAGATGTTGTGTCCGCGTGGGAGCAGCATGGGTCTGCTGCCGTTTTCGTGCAGCAAGCCTTGTCCGCTTGCTTGCGCTCTTCGACCATCGGGCGGACGTGGGCCGGTGGGACGATTTCGCGCGCGTCGGCCCACGCGAGCTTCTGTTCGAGCGTGAAGCAGCAGCAATCGCCGGCCCAGCACTGTTCGCTGGTCGCGCACCCGCAAGGGTGATCCTGACAGGGGAACGGTGCGCCGTGATTAACGCGCACGCGGCTCGACGGAACTGGAGCACCGGCCGCTGCGACGAATTGCGCTAAAAGGGCCACGACCGCCACCAGGTGGCGGAGTGAGCGTGACCGGAATTGGCGAAATACGCGCATGGGTTGAGCGGGCGGGAGGTAGCCGCATTCTACGCCGCACCGTCGACAACGCCAGAGTTTCCCGCACTTTCCTGCGCATGCACCCGCTTTCGGTTTGGTCCGTCGGGTTCACTCTTGGAGGGGAGCGGTTGCTCGATGGGGATCGCGCCCGCGACCTTGCGGTAGCCCAGGCACCGGGCGATGTGTAGGATTTCGAGCCACGTGGGGTACCGGCGCCCGAACCGCTTCTGGAACGACGCGACCGCGAGCAGGAATTCCGTATCGTCCTCGGTCATATCGCCCCCGTCGAAGTACAGTGAGTACGAGGTGTAGCTCGACCAGTGTGGCATGGCGTGTCACCTCCGAGTTCGTCCCGCACTAACACCCGGGCCGTTCCCGGTGTCTTTGGTATTTTGTTTATTTGTTCAGTATTGATAATGCGTTTACATGCGGCGTTGTCAATACCCTCGCGCGAATTTTTCTCCCAACGGTTACGATGGGTCCGGGGTCCGTGAACTTCACCGGAGGCGCATAACATGAAGCGCGTACTGGCGGTCGGGGTCGTTGTGGCGCTCGCGTGCGGCTGGGGTACGGCACTCGGGGCCGAAGATCCCCCGAAAGCGGCCCCGAAGCGGGAGAAACCCAAGTACGAGTACCGCGAGGAACACGACCGGGACGGGATCGGGAAGTTCTACATGGGGCGCGAGATCGCGCACGTGATGGGGTACGGCGCCGCGGGGTGGCTGGAGCGCAAGGAGCGCATCAAGGAAGAAGACCCGGAGAAGCTCATCAAGTCGCTGGAGATCAAAGAGGGCATGGTGGTCGCGGACGTGGGCGCGGGGAGCGGGTACCACACGTTCATGATCGCCCCGCTCGTCGGCGAAAAGGGGAAAGTGATCGCGTCGGACATTCAGCAGGAGATGCTCGACCTGGTGACCGCGAAGGCGAAGAAGCAAAAAGTAACCAACATCGAAACGGTGAAGGGGACCGCGACGGACCCGAAGCTCCCGGCGGGGAAGGTCGACCTCATCCTGATGGTGGACGTGTACCACGAGTTCGAGCACCCGTTCGAGATGGCGGAGAAGCTGGTCGAGGCGCTGAAACCGGGCGGGCGGCTGGTGTTCGTCGAGTTCCGGCTGGAAGACGACAAGGTCGCGATCAAGCTCGTTCACAAGATGAGCGAGCGCCAGGTGCTGAAGGAAATGACCCCGTTCCCGGAGATGGCGCACACGAAGACGGTGGGCACGCTGCCGTGGCAGCACGTCGTGATCTTCACCAAGAAGGAACCGAAGAAGTAGACGGAACGGCAGTGGTGAGACACTGTACTAATGCAGGATCATGGCTGAGGTTTTGGCAATGTGGGGTGGAGCGTGCAGCCGTAGTAGTCGCACGCTCGTTGCCGTACCTCAGCGGCGGTAAGTTTCCGGTCGGGCTCGACGATGGCCCGCTTGCCGTGGACCCACTT
>HG799472.1:184693-219671 GCA_000531095.1 Gemmata massiliana
GTGAACGCATCGGCCGACTTACGGCCTCGCTCCAACGCCCGCCGCTCGGCGGCCGTGAGCGTGCGGACGAATTTACGGGGCTTGTTCATCCCGACAACATACGACCCCGACCGGATTCGCAAACGGTCAGCAATTAGGCTGCACTAACCACCGAGAACGTACCTTTTTGTGGTGGGTGCCGAATTCAAGAAACAGATGAGGTGATAGGATCGGATATCCGGCATTATGTGGAACTGGGTGCGTCTGTGCGCATCAAACATGAGATTGTCACCTGGTTTGACCGATTCCTCATCTGCTGATACCGTGCGGGAAAAGAACTACGATATTCGGACTAGCGGTCAGCAATGGATAAGGCCCACATCCTCCGTGAAATTAAGCGAACCGCCGATGGGAATGGCGGCGAACCACTTGGCTGGCGCCGCTTTCTCAGCGAAACAGGCATCAAACAAGGAGATTGGTTCGGGGTTTACTGGGCGCGGTGGAGCGACGCGCTTCGGGAAGCGGGGTACACACCCAACCAACTCACCGAAGGATACGAACCGGAAGAGTTGCTCGAATTCTACGCAAAATTGGCAGTCGAGTTGGGTAGATTGCCGACTAACGCTGACATGCGATTTCAGGCAAAACGAGATTCCGTTTTTCCATCCGAGAAAACATTTCGCAAGAGATGGTCGAAAGTCGAACTCGTCTCGCAGTTGCTCGAATATTGTCGTGATCGTGAACCGTACAAGATCGTAGCGAGATTGTGCGAAAATTACGCGCCTCGCAAACACCAAGAGGAACCGGTCGAACCAGTTGAGAATGGAACAGTGATGGGGTACGTCTACCTCATCAAAATGGGGAAGTACCACAAGATCGGAATGACGAATTCTGTGGGGCGGCGGGAGTACGAACTCAACCTGCAGCTCCCCGAACGCACCGAACTCGTTCACGTCATTCCCACCGACGATCCGGCTGGCATCGAAGAGTATTGGCACAAGCGGTTTGCTGCTAAGAACACGAACGGTGAATGGTTCGCGCTCGGTAGCAGTGATATCGCGGCTTTTAAACGTCGAAAATTCATGTGATGCACACTTGGCTGAAATATCCCCACTCGAAGATTGGTGTGGTCAGTTCCTCGCTGACGTTACCGCCTCTGTAAGCGTGAGCCCTCGCCTATAGCAAGATGCCATCGGGAGGGCTTACGCTTCACTCATTCGTTACTTGTCGCGCGAGAAGTATTCGGTCTTGGCGTACACGCTGAGGATCGTGTCGCCGACCTCGAAGAACGTGCCTTCCTTTTCGTCCTTCGAGAACGCGAGATCCGGATACTTACTGGCCAGCACGTCTGCCGATTGCGCCTTCGCTTCCACTTCGTCGGGGAGCAGGCCGGTCGCGCCCACGTAGAAGACGAGCGCGCTGAGCTTCTCCGCGAACAGCGCGTCGGACCGCGCATCGAGCTTCTTGCGGGCGTCGGCGA
The DNA here is from genome assembly GCA_000531095.1 of Gemmata massiliana. Taxonomy (GTDB): domain Bacteria; phylum Planctomycetota; class Planctomycetia; order Gemmatales; family Gemmataceae; genus Gemmata; species Gemmata massiliana. The sequence continues at coordinate 186,153 of HG799472.1, forward strand.
GCGCCTCCACGAACTCCTTGCGCCCGGGCTGCTTGCCCTTCGCGCGGTCCTTCACGATCGCGGCGAGCTTGTCCGCCCCCGCGCCTTCGAGGATCTTCACCACGGCCCCGTTCGGGCGCAGCCCGAGAAAATCATCGAAGAGCGCCTTCATGAAGTCGTCGACCTTCGTCACCTTCGTCTTCGCCGAGAGCGTCTTGTGCTTGTAGATCACGCTCCCATCAAGCACGTCCTCGAACGCCGGCTTCTCCATCGGCTTGCCGTCCGCGCCGACCACCTCGTACATGCGGTCCAGGAACTTGTTCGCGCTGTGCAGCTTCGAGAGGTTCAGGATGTGCTTGCTGCCGACGTCGATCTTGTAGCTCGTGCGGGTGTCCACGCTGCCGTCGGAGAGCGCGTCTTCGAGCTTCGCGTAGGGGTTCGTGGTCGGGAAATTGAGGAACAGGCTCTTCGAGAGGTAGTGCTTCTTCAGTTCCTCGACTTGCTCCAGCGTGAGGTCGGCCGCTTCTTCCTTGAGGTGTGCCCCGCACAGGCTGGAGAGCACCTTGAGTTTGGCGAGGTCATCAAACACGCCGCCGAGTTCCACCGTTCCCTCGAACGGCGGCACGATCGGGAGCTGGTCGAGCCGCAGCGTGTATTCCTGGTCCTTGTCGTACTTCGTCGCAGGCGCCCCATCGAGTTCGAGCACGCCCTCGTTCATCAGCTTGTCGAACAGCGACTTGTCCGAAATCTTGACCTTGAGGAACGGCACCGTCAGTTCGCCGTCGCCCACGAGCGTGTAGTTGTTGAACGTACTCAGGCTGTCGAGCTTGATCCCCGCGACCTCGGTGATCGGCGCGCCGCCCGCAGCGGGCACGAGCCGCACCTTGCGCGTGAGCATCATGTTCATCGTCGCGGTGTTCCGGTTCACATCGAACGACGAGATCGGCAGGTACGTGTCCTCGTTCACGAACTCGGTCTTGAGCGTCGGCTCGGTCACGGTACCGTCGTCGTTGCGCACGCCGGGAATGCGCTTTAGCCCGCGTCGGACGTACACCTCTTGCAGCGCCTGTCGGTTGATGACGAAGTTCCCGCGGTTCGCATCAAGCAGATTGATGAGCACCAGGAACGGGATCTTCTTGTTGACCGGCACCTGATCGAGCACTGTGTGGGCGCTCAGTTGGCCCGGGTCGGAGAGCATGAGCGCGTCGATGTCCTGGGCCATCGCCGCGACTTGATTGTTCGTGAGCGCCCGGGCGTGCGCGCCGACGAGCGTGGCGTCGAACGTGCTGCCGAGCGCGTACTTCGCGGTGTTCAGGTTCCCTTCGGCCAAGTTCCCCTTCGCGAACGCGAACACGGCCTCGCTCGTCTGCTCCACGGGCACGTCGAGTTTGTCGTACTCGGCCTTCGTGAGCTTCTTGTACTTGTAAACAATCGCGTCGTCTTCGGACTTCAGCCCGCGGATCGAGAGCGTGCCCGCGGAGCCGTTCGCGCGCCCCGCGCCGCGCGAGATGAACACCTGATAATCGTACTCGCCGAGCGGCACCTCAATGGGTGGCGTCACGGAACTGCCGAGCGTTTTGGTGGAGTTGTAGAGCGACGAGTACACCGCACCGATGTCGCCCGCTTTGATGCACGATCCACTCCCTGCGTTCGCCACGCGCGAGAGCAGCCGGAAGTCGGCGTAGTTGCCGTAGGCGAGCGTGTTCACGAACACGTCCTTGCCGCTCATGTCGTCGCACAGTTTGATGAGCGCGGTCGCTTCGGAGTTGGACGAGGGGTCGTTCGCGTAACCGTCGGTGTGGAGCGTGATCGCGGTCAGCTCGCCGTCTTTCACCTTCTCCGAGGCCATCTTCAGCCCTTGCGAAATGCAAGTGGCGCACGAGGTGCGGATCGACTTGATGTCCTTCTGGTACTTCGAGTCCTTCTTCATGATCTCGCGGATCGGCACGCGCTCGAAGTGGCACGTCACGTCGCCCGCGCTGGAGTACGAGATGAGCGTGACGAGCAGGTTGTACTGGGCGTACTCGTCGAGCGTCAGGATCTTCAGCAGCGTTTCTTTCGTCGCGGCGAGATCGGAGTACATCGACCCGGACCGGTCCACGACGATGACGCTGTGCGCCACCGATTTCGCGCTCCCGGCGGATTCGTCGCGTTCGAGTTCGACCGGCTCCACGAGGTAGTAGCCGCGCGGCTGGCCGAGCAGGTTGAACAGCGTGAACTTGCTCCGCGTGTTGATGCGCGCGAGCGCTGCGGCCTGGGCCAGCGCCGGGGCGCCGGGAGTCACTTTCGCTTTGGGCGTCTTCGGCTTGGCGGCCGGCTTTTTGGGGGCAGCGGTCTTTGTGGGAGCGGCAGATTTGCCGGCCGGGGTTTTGGCCATTGGTTTCTCAGCAGAATCGAGGGTGATGGGGCTGACGCCGCCAATTTAGCTTGTCAGGAGCCGAATCGGGAGCGCTTATTTGTGAAGTTGGGGTGGAGTGTACCGAGCGTGAGGGCTGGTATACAGGTGGGTAGTGTCGCTTTGCTTTTCGTGTCGCGGCAAGTGTGGAAGTGCCTTTACCTGCGGTGACCCTCAAAGCGCGGACCCGCGGATGGCCTTTGTTCGCTGCCGTGCTGGGGTTGCGGCATCCGGCGCCCGCGAACCCGGCTGTCCGGTGCGGGGTCAACTGGTAGAGTAAGCCTTGCGACTACAGCAAAAGGGGCGTTCGTCATGCCGTTCGAGAAGGTCGAGTCCGCGGTCGATTTCCCATCCCTGGAACGCATGATCCTGCAATTCTGGGACGACAAGAAGATCTTCGACAAGCGGAAGGCGCTCAACGCGGGCAAGTCCAAGTGGAGCTTCCTCGACGGGCCGATTACGGCGAACAACCCGATGGGCGTTCACCACGCCTGGGGGCGAACTTACAAGGACTTGTACAACCGCTACTTCGCGATGGCCGGGCACGAGCTCCGGTACCAGAACGGGTTCGACTGCCAGGGGCTGTGGGTCGAGGTCGAGGTCGAAAAATCGCTCGGGCTGAAGAGCAAGCGCGACATCGAGAACCTCGTGCCCGGCAACCCGGAAGCGAGCATCGACAAGTTCGTGCAGGCGTGCAAGGACCGGGTGAACGAGTTCGCCCGCGTGCAAACGAACCAGAGCATCCGCCTCGGGTACTGGATGGACTGGGACCGCACCGACGCGGACTGGGCCAAGACCCCGGACGAGCGCAAGTCGTACTTCACGATGAGCGAGGAGAACAACTACACGATCTGGTCGTTCCTCAAGAAGTGCTTCTGCAAGGGGCTGATCGGCCGCGGGTACGACGTGATGCCGTGGTGCGGGCGCTGCGGCGTCGGGATCTCCGAGCAGGAGATGAAGGAGGGGTACAAGCTCGTCGAGCACCGCGCCTGCTTCGTGAAGTTCCCGCTGAAGGGGCGCGAGAAAGAAAACCTCCTCGTGTGGACCACCACGCCGTGGACGCTCACGAGCAACGTGGGGGCGGCGATCAACCCCGAACTCACGTACCTCAAAGTGAAAGTGAAGGGCGAGGTCTATTACGTTGCGAAGGGTGCGTTCAAGCTGAACCGGATGGAGGGGAGCGGCGGCGAGGGCGGGGACGACGAGGAAGAAGGCGGTTCCAAAAAGACGCGCCCGTGGTTGAAGGAGGTGCCGAACCTCGTCACCATCGAACAGCATTTCAAGGTGAAGGCCGGTAAGGGCGACAGCTACGAGATCGTTGGCGAAGTGAAGGGGAACGACCTGCTCGGTTGGGAGTACGTCGGCCCGTTCGACGACCTCCCCGCGCAGAACCACGAGTACGGGTACCCGGAAGAAGTCGCCAAGATCACGAAGCAAAGCGGTAAGTGGCCGCAAGTGACTGCGGCACACGCGCACCGTGTCGTCTCCGGTGGCAAGGACGTGACCGAAACCGAGGGGACCGGGATCGTCCACACCGCGCCGGGGTGCGGTGCGATCGACTACCAGTGGGGCAAGGAAAACGGCCTCCCGCCGGTCGCGCCGATCGGTGACGACGGCGTGTTCGTGCCGGGCTTCGGCGCTCTCACGGGCAAGAACGCGGTCGACCCGACCACGGCAGAAGCGGTTTTCGAGTTACTCAAGGCGAACGATCGCTTGTTCGCGACGGAGCGTTACGTCCACCGCTACCCGCACTGCTGGCGGTGCAAGACGGAGTTGCTCTACCGGCTCGTTGATGAGTGGTTCATCAACATGGGGCCGAAGGGCGAGCGTGTCAACGACGAGTGGACCTACCCGCGCGACGACAAAGGCTCGTTCCGAGGAGACATTGCCGAAGTCGTGCGCCAGGTCACGTTCCTGCCCGAATCCATCGGCGGGCAGAAGCGCGAACTCGACTGGCTCGGGAACATGGGCGACTGGATGATCTCCAAGAAGCGCTACTGGGGGCTCGCGCTCCCGATCTGGGTGGACGAGAACGACCCGACACAGTTCGAGGTGATCGGCAGTTACCAGGAACTGAAGGAGCGTGCCGTCGAGGGCTGGGCGGAGTTCGAGGGGCACACGCCGCACCGCCCGTGGATCGACCGCGTGAAGATCCGGAATGCCAAGACCGGCAACCTGATGTCGCGCGTGCCGGACGTGGGGAACCCGTGGTTGGACGCGGGCATCGTGGGTTTCTCCACGCTGAAGTACAACACCGACCGCGCGTACTGGTCGCAGTGGTACCCCGCGGACTTCATCACGGAGAGCTTCCCGGGCCAGTTCCGGAACTGGTTCTACGCGCTGCTGGCGCTGTCCACGATGATGAGCGACGGCAAGCCGCCGTTCAAAACGCTGCTCGGGCACGGCTTGGTGAAAGACCAGTACGGCAACGCAATGAGCAAGAGTAGCGGCAACTCCATCGAGTTTGTCGCAGCGGCTGATGAAGGAGGGGCAATCACAGATCCCAAGGGTAAGACGTTATCCTTTAACGCGATCGGCGCGGACGTGATGCGCTGGCTGTACGCCCGGCAGAATCCGGCCGCGAACCTTAACTTCGGCCCGGAGCCGGCGAACGACGTGCGCTCGCGCGTGTTCTTCAAGTTGTGGAACACCTACGCGATGTTCTGCAACTACGCGATCGGTGACGGCTTCGACCCGGCCGCGCCGCACGTGCCGGTCGCGGAGCGCCAGGACATTGATCGCTGGCTGCTCTCGAACCTTCAGTTGCTCGTCAAAGACGCGCGGTCCGCGTACTCCGCGTATGACGTGATGGCGTTCGCGCTGAAGGCCGAGGAGTTCATTGAGGGCGATCTCTCGAACTGGTACGTCCGGCGCAATAAGGACCGGCTGCACAGTAAGAACGCCGACCTCGATACCGCCGGGCTCAAGGACAAGAGCGCCGCGTACCAAACGCTCTACGCGACACTCACGACGCTGTGCAAGCTGATGGCGCCGTGCGTGCCGTTCATCACAGAGGTGATGTGGAAGAATCTGCGCCTGCCCACCGATCCGGAGAGCGTCCATCTGAGCGACTTCCCGGTTGCGGAAGACGTACTCGTCGACGCGGCGCTCTCGGAAGACATGCGAGCCGTTCAGCGGGTGATCTCGCTCGGTCTGGCCGCGCGCCAACAGGCGAAACTCAACGTGCGCCAACCGCTCGCGGAACTGGTGGTATCGCCGTCGCCGGTGAAGGACAAAACCGGCGCTCTGTTGGGCGACGCGGACAAGCGGGCCGTCGAGCGCTTCCGGGATCTGATCCTCGACGAACTGAACGTGAAGTCTGTTCGCCTGCACGATCCGGCTACTGGGGCGCTGCTCACGGCGAGCGTGCAGCTCAACAAGAAAGTGGCCGGGAGCAAGTTCGGTTCCAAGCTCAAGGAGGCCGAAGAGACGCTCGCGAAGCAAGACCAGACGGAATTCGCCTCGCGTCTCGATCGCGGGCCGGTGGAACTGGTCGGTGTGTCGCTGGACAAGACCGATTTCAACATCGCGTTCGCGGCGAGTGCGGGGTGGGCCGGCGTTGCGGACCGCGGCACGCAGGTCGCGATCAGCACTACGATCACCGAAGCGCTGAAGCTCGAAGGGCTGGCGCGCGACGTGGTGCGCCAGGTTCAGAGCGCCCGCAAGGACGCGAAACTCGACCTGCTCGACAAGATCGCGCTTCACCTGTCGGCGGACGCTCCAGATCTCGCGAAAGCGCTGACCGAACACCGGCAAACCATCACGACCGCGGTACAGGCCACGCAGTGGAGCGACGTCCCGCTCAGCGGCGCGGACGTTCATACGGCGACCGTGAAGATCGACGGCCAACCGCTCGTGATCGCGTTGCGCGTCGTCAGGGCGTAACACACCGTCGAAAGTCGTAAGTCGCAAAGTCGAAGACTTCCCAAAAGGGTGTCTTCGACTTTATGACCTTCGACCTTTCGACTTTCGACTGGCGCAACTACTTCGCAGAAGCCGTGGAGATTCCCGTCGGGGTGAGCGTCACCGTTGCGGTTTCGCCCGCGCGCACCACGACCGATTCGGTCACGCGCTCGGTGCGGCCGTCGCGCACCACTTCCGCCGTCAGTTCGTAGCGGTAGTTCTGGCCCGGTTGCAGGGCCGGCGTGCGGAACGTGCGCACCGTGCCGGTGCCAGTGGCGGCCGTGCCGTTAAACAGCAGCGTCGCGTCAGCCGGAAGCGTCACCGAAACGCGCCCCTCGGCCTTTTCGGGCTTCTTGTCTTCTTTCGGTACAACCTTCTCGTCCTTCGGGTCGGTTCGCTGCTGGCCGGGGCGCCCGTGGCCGATTGCGCACCCGCGTTGGGCCAGTAGTAGTGCCCGGCTGGTCCGCAGTAGGCGTAGCTCGCGTACCCGCCGCCCGATGCCCAGTTCGAGTACGGCCCCTGGCTGTAGTTGTAATAGGCGTACCACGGGAGGTACCACGCATGCTTGTACGTGTTCGTGTACCACCCCGGCGGCGTGACGCACGGCCAGGTGACCGAGGTCGGGTGCGCCCCACCCAGGTGCCTTTGCTGCGCGCTCGCGCTGCCCGCCGACCACATGACCGCGCCGGCCGCGAGCGCGGCCAGCAGCAACAGCCGTTGCATGAGACGTCTCCGGTGTCAGTCCGTGTTGGAATCCTGCCCCACCAATCGGATTCTGCGCCACAGGCGCCCGCATTCAACCCACACTCTCCACAGTTCCCAGACTCTCGGGTGCCGGACATAGGGGTTAACACTCTGGCGCCGATTGCGGTTAGCTCCGGGAGCGATAAAACACGGGAAGAAGTTCCAGGTTCAGCCCGTTTCGTGTGCCGAGGGAAGCCGCGCCGAATATGCGACGCGGTGTCTCGATGAGGGGCGTGAAACGGTTGGAACCAGGGAACCGGAACCTCGGAGCAGACATGACCACGACCGCCGGCCGGCTCGCCGACATCCGCGATAAGGTGTACTCGGGCACGCGGCTCACGTTCGACGACGGGCTATTTCTCGACCAGCACGCGGACCTGTTCGCGCTCGGCGAACTCGCGAACTTCGTGCGCGAGAAGAAGAACGGGAACGTCACCTATTACAACGTGAACCAGCACCTGAACCCGACGAACGTGTGCGTGTACCGGTGCGCGTTCTGCTCGTTCCGGGCCGATCTGAAGTCGCCCAACGGCTACGTGATGAGCGACGAGCAGATCCTTCAGCGTGCGCGCGAGGCCAGCACGCAGGGGGCCACCGAACTTCACATCGTCGGTGGGCTGCACCACTTACTGCCCTACGAGTGGTACCTGAACATCATCCGCAGCATCCACGAGGCGTACCCGGACCTGCACCTGAAGGCGTGGACCGCCGTGGAGTGGGACTGGTTCGAGCGCATTACGAAGCGCCCCACGCGCGAACTGCTCGCAGAAATGAAGGCCGCGGGGCTCGGTTCGCTACCCGGTGGCGGGGCGGAAATTTTTCACCCGGAAGTGCGCTCGAAGCTGTGCGACTACAAGGCCGACGCGGACCAGTGGCTCCGCGTGCATAAAGAGTGGCACGAACTGGGCGGCAAGTCGAACGCGACGATGCTCTACGGCCACATCGAGAAACCCGAGCACCGCATCGACCACATGATTCGACTGCGTGACCTACAGGACGTGACGGGCGGGTTCCAGACGTTCATTCCGCTCGCGTTCCACCCGACGAACAATCCGCTGGGTAAGGGGATTCCGAAGCCGAGCGGGATGACGGACCTGAAGGTCATGGCGGTGTCGCGGTTGATGCTGGACAACTTCCCGCACATCAAGGCTTACTGGCAGATGTTGACGGTGAAAGTCGCGCAGGTGGCCCAGAGCTACGGCGCGGACGACATCGACGGCACCGTGGTCCACGAAACGATCTACCACGCGGCCGGGAGCGATTCGCCCCAAGAACTGACCGTGCGCGACCTGCGCCGGTTGATCGAAGAAGCGGGCCGGACTCCGGTCGAGCGCGACACGCTTTATCACGAAGTCGTGCGCGACAAGCCGGCCGAAAAGAAGTGGGCGACTGGTCGCAAGCTCGTGCCGCTGAACTAAGGATTAGGGACAAAAGCGGCACTCGTAGGTCGGGCTGTGCCCGACATATGTGGCTGTGAATGTTGCGTCGGGCACAGCCCGACCTACTAAGTCTCCACTCAGCGGATCGGCTCGAAGTAGTAACCGTCGGATGTGGGCACGAGCCGGAAGCACGGCCCGAGCGGAACGCCGAAAAGGGCGACCGTCGGGCGGATCTCGACGCTCGGCTGTATGTCGCGAGTCGCGGTGAGTGTCAGTCGTGCTTTCACCGCGGCGCGCCCCATCAATTCCACGTCCTCGAACGCATCTGACGGGAGAAACGGGACCGTTTCGAGTAACTGGCGGTCTAGCGGCGCGTTGGGGCACGCGAGTTCGACCCAACCCGCGCGATCGCCTCGAAACTCCCCGGTAATGCTCCACGAACCCCATTTCGTGTCTTTCACGGCGCCGGACACAACAATTCGCTCGCCGATCGGAGTGAATTTCACGTTCACGCCGCTCACTGCAAACGCCAGGCGCCCCTCCTGGCGTATCGAGAGTCGCGCCCCATCAACAACCACGGCAGGAAAGGCTTCACTTGTCCCAGGTAACGACGGGATCGGCGTGAGAACGTTCCCGTCGGTCGAAATCCGCAGCGTGAGTGCGGGGTTCTTCACGTGAAGCGTTGAAGGCGCGACGCGGCCGGTCACGAAATCGGTAGTGCCGATGTCCGTTGAAGCCGAGGGTACGTTCAGCACTTCGGCCTTCGGATCGGCCGGGTCCATGACGCGGAAGCCGAACGACGATTCGCCGTCTTGAACGCTGACCTCGGACACTTCGACCGGCATCCCGAACGCCGTACCGAGCCGGTCCGCGACCATCGCTTTTCCGCGCGTGGACGACAGGAACTTGTGGACCCCGAAGCGCGCTGCGCCCGTGATCAGAAGCGCCGCGCAGCCGACCAGCACAGCGCGGCGAACGGAAAAGAAACTCATGCCAAAAGTCTCCGCGAGAAGTGCCTTCGCGGGCGATGATTCTTCGTGCAACGGACGCGGAGAGTACGTCCACAGGTGACAATTAACGCGAACACCATGCCGATGCACCACCGGGCGCGAGTGTATAGCCCGGAGCGCGAGATAGAAAAAGTCGGATCACTGTTTGATGCGTGCAAGGTCTGCGCCAAGGACTGGTGACGCTAATCGCTCTCCCAAGGGCGAATCAGCAGCTTGCCTACGGCAGCTTCTTGCTCCAGCTCGCGTCGGAGGCGGGCGATCGTCGCCGGTGGGTTGAGTGTCGCCAGTTCTGCGATATTCTCTTCGGATTCGCAGAACCCGAATTCGACACATGTTGTACCGATCAGCAACCGTTCCCGTTCCACCCCGGTCCCGAATACTCGCTCGGCATCCAGTTCGCGCAGCGCCTCAAGGCACAGGCGGCGGAGAGGTTGCGACTCGTCGTACTCTCGGATCAGACCGGTCTGTACCGCTTGGTCGATCAGTTGGGTGACCGGGAGATCGTCGTCTTGATTGCCCCAGTACCATCCAATCCGACTGTCCCCGGGAGCGTCCCACCGGCTCATCGCCCGCAGTGCTTCCAGCAAATCGCCCGACCGGACCTGATACCCCTTCGCAGCGTACCGCTCGGCTTGGCGGGTGAGTGACTCCTCGGACGCGGCAATTCGTATTGCGAACGTCTCGCTTACATCCACTTCAAACATGACGGCGTACAACCGTTCCGCAGGGCACTCGCGGCGAAGTTGGTCGAGTAGAAGCCGAACTGTCCGTTTCAGTTCGGCGCGGATGCCGTCAAACAGTTCCGGCTCTTCCATCCGCCTTGCCTCCGGCAACCGAGCCATTGATAAGGCCAGTCAGTCCAACTCGAACTTCGGGTGACTTGACTCGGTTGCGGAACTACTCCAACTGGCCAGAATGTCCCCCAATCGATGCAAAACGATCGGTACGTGTCTACCCATCCGCGGTAGACATTGGCCCGGATTTGTGCAGTAAAGAGCCGAAAAAGCGACAACGTATTCTACGCCGCGGCGCTGGTGGCGCTCTCTTCTTCGTCGGTCCAGTCTTCAAACCGCATCGGGAGGAGGCGGCTGATGCCGCTCTCCTGCATCGTCACGCCCCAGAGCCGGTCCGCCGCGGCCATCGTGCGCTTCTTGTGCGTGATGACGATGAACTGGCTGCGGTCGAGGAACTCGCGGAGCACCCCCGCGAGCCGCTGGGTGTTTCGCTTCGTCGAGTGCCGCGTCCACTTCGTCGAGGATGCAGAACGGCGACGGCTTGTTGCGGAAGATCGCGAGCAACAGGGCTACCGCGGTCAGCGTTTTCTCGCCGCCGGAGAGCAGCGACAGCGACCGCAGTTCTTTGCCCGGCGGCCGCGCCGTGATCTCGATACCCGACTCTAGCACATCGGATTCGTCTTCGAGGACAATGTCGGCCTGTCCGCCGCCAAATAGTTTGCGGAACAGCTCCTGGAAGTACCCGCGGACGGCCGTGAGTGTGTCCGTGAACAGGCTGCGGCTGTTGCCGTTGATCTCGTCCATGATCTGCTGAAGCGTTTGTCGGCTCGCGTTCAGATCGTCGTGCTGGGCTTGCAGCGAGTTGAACTCCCCCTCCACGCGCGTCAGTTCTTCGAGCGCCTCCATGTTCACGCTGCCGAGCCGCGCGAGCTTGCGCTTCAGTTCGTCGATTTCCTGCTGTGCGTTGAGGAGATCGGGCGCCGGGGCTTCTGCCCCCTCCTCGCTCGGTGCGGCACTCGGATCGGGCGCCTGTTCGTGCGACTCGTCCGTGATCTGTTGCAGTTCGACCCCGTAATCTTCGCGAATCCGCAGGGCCACGGCGTCGCGTCGGGCACTGAGATCGTGAACGGCGAGTTCGCGTGTGTGCGCCGCGGACTGCTTCTCCTGCCACCCGTGCCGGAGTTCGTGGAGTCGGTCCCGGACTCGTTCGCGTGCGGTGCGGTCAGTCGCGGTCTTCTCACCGAGTTCGGCGACGAGGCGCTCGCGCGATTCCTTTTCGCGGTACGCTTCCGCTTGCCCCGACGACGCGCGAAGTGCGGAGAGCGTACAGTCCGCGAGCCGGCCGCGTGCGTTGCGGTCCGCGGCGCTAAGGTCGACCGCTTCGATCTTCCGCTTCCGGAGGTCGGCTTCGATTTGCGCGAGGCGCTCACGCACGCGCTCACGGTCCGCAGCGGCGCGACTCAGCGCTACCTGTGCGGCGGTGTGATCCTGTTCGCGGGCGCTGCGTTCCTGGGCACCTGCGGCGAGCGCCTGTTTCACCTCCGCGAGTCGCGCCGTGAGTTGGGCGGCCGCGAGTTCGGCTTCCTCGGCCGCCATTCGCGCCGCGGTCCACGCGGCTTCGCCCTCTTGCACCTGCTGTTCGAGCAGACGGGACTCGCCGCGGTTGAGGTCGATTTCGGCGTCCAGGTTTTCGACCTGCTGCCGCTGGCGCGCGATGCGCTGGAGCAGGTCGCCGGCTTCGTCGGAGAGGAGCGAGATTTCCGCTTCGACGGCCTCGATCACGCCCTCGGCGGACTCGGCTTGGCGCCGGAGGTCCGCGAGTTCGATTTCGGTGTCAGTAATCAGTTCCGACGTGGCGCGGAACTGCTCGCGCAATTCGCGCAACTCGCTCTTACGCGACACCAGACCGCTTTCCGCCTTGAGCGGGCCGATGGTGAGCGTGCCGTCCGGTTCGAGCAACTCGCCGGTGCGCGTGATGATGCGGTGCGCGGGGTGAACCGCGGCCAGCCACCGTGCGTCCGAGAGCGTGTCCGCGAGCAGCACGCGCCCGAGCAACTGTGTGGGGAGCGCGGCGCAATTCGGGTGATCGCACGAGACGAAGTCGGCGAGCGAGGAACCACTGGTTTTAAGCCCCTCTCCGTTTAGGGGAGGGGTTGGGGAGGGGTTGAAGGCAGAACCTACCCAACCCCCCCTCCGTTTAGGGGAGGGGTTGGGGAGGGGTTGAAGGCAGAACCTAACCCCCAACCCCTTCCCTAAGAAGGAAGGGGGAGAAAGATCTGAGCCAAATTCCTGCTCCCCCTTCCCTTCGAGGGAGGGGGCTGGGGGGAGGTTCCCCCAGTGGCACGAACCCCACGCGCCCGGTCACGTCGCCCACGGCCGCGGCGACCGCGTCCACGACTTCCGGCGAGCGGACGACGAAGCGCTGGGCGGTGTCGCCGAGCGCGAGTTCGACGAGCGGCGCGACCTCACGCGGCACCGTCAGCAGGTCGGCCACCAGTCCGATGACCAGCGCGGATGAGGGGTGAAGGACCGCACCCGGATCGGTCGGTTCCTCGCCCTTGATCCGTTGCAACACTTGCTGAACGCCCGTGCCCAAGCCCTCGAACGAGCGCTCCAGCCCTTCGAGCACGTCGATGCGCCCGCGCAAGTCGCCCTGGCGCACGCGAAAACCTTCGAGCCGCGTCTGGACGTCGGCGAGTTGGTCGGCGAGTTCGTCGCGGTTCGCGGTCTGTTCGTCGAGCTGCTCGTTCGCGGCGTTGAGGCGCGCTTGCACGTCCGCGTCGGCCTGGGACAGCCCGTCGAGGGCATGTGCGAGGGTCGCGCGCTGGGCGGACTTATGCTCGCGGTCGGCGAGCTTGCGCGTGTACTCTTTCTGCAACCGGGTGACTTGCGCGAGCGTGGCCTCGGCGGTGGACTTGCTGGACGCGGACTCGCGCACCAACTCCATCTGCTGGAGCAGTGCTTCTGATTGCTCGCGATCCAGTTCCGCGAGCTGAGCGACGGTCGCGGTGAGTGCCGCGCTCACTTCGTCTGCGTGCAACTTCTCTTCGGCCAGGCGCGATTCGGCGGTCGCGCCCTCGATTGTGGCGCGGGCCGCGTCCGCTTCGATTACCTTCAGCCGGTAACCGAGGTCCGCGCGCTGGCGCCCGACTTTCAGCAGTTCCGCTTCGAGGGTCTGCTCGGTGGCGCGCTCGTGTTTGAGTGTTCCCTCGAAGCCGGTGATCTGCTGGCGCGCGTCGGACAACTTCGCTTCGTGGTGCCGCAGCGCTTCCTCGCCCCGCGAAACCGACCAGTCGAGTTCCTTGGCCCGTTGTTCGAGCTGTTCGGCCTCGGTCGTTGCGCCGGACACTTCGACCTTGAGCGATGCGAGCGATTCTTGCTCAGCCACTAGCGCGATTGTGAGCGCGCGGAACTCGCGCGTGCTCAACCCCACGCGCAGTTCGCGCAGGCGGTCCGAGTGCTCCTTGTACTTTTGCGCTTTCGCCGCCTGCATGCGCAGCGTGCGGAGTTGGCCGTCTAGGGTGTCGAGTCGGTCCTTCGACCGCGTCAGGTTCAACTCGACGGACGCGAGCTTGCGAAGCGTTTCGTTTTTTCGCGCTTTGAACCGGCTGATGCCGGCGGCCTCGTCGAAGATCTCGCGCCGGTCCTTCGTCGAGGCCTGGAGCAACTCGTCGACGCGGCCCTGCGCGATGATCGTGTAGCCACCCGAGCCGGCGCCACTACCGAGGAGGATGTCCTTGATGTCCTTCAGGCGCGACATCTGGCCGTTAATCAGGTACTCGCCGGTACCGTCGCGGTAGACGCGCCGCGTGAGTTGTACTTCGTCCGCGTCGACGGAGAGCAATCGGCGCGCGTTATCGAACGCGACCGTCACTTCCGCCATGCCGAGGCTCTTGCGCGAGCTGGAGCCGTTGAAGATCACGTCGGCCATTTCGCCGCCGCGCAGACTCTTCGCGGACTGTTCGCCCAAGATCCACCGGACCGCGTCGACGACGTTGCTCTTGCCGGACCCGTTCGGCCCGACCACACCCGTGACTCCGGGTGCGAAATCGAACCGCGTCTTGTCCGCGAAGGACTTGAAGCCAACGAGTTCCAGTCTTTTGAGCATTGCAAGCCGGAAGAGAGCAAGGGACAGGGCGTTAGAAAACAGAGATCAGAAGCCAGAGGTCAGGAAACAGGAGACAGGGAATAAAAATAAACAACAGGGGCCAAAGAGCAGAAGTCAGAAGGGCGGAATCGAAGGAGCGGTGCCCCGTTCGGATTCGGTCTTCGGCCTTCCGCTCTCTGACCCTGTTCTCTGTTCTCTGTCTTCTGTCTTCTGACCTCTGAGTGTTACTGTCCGCCGGCGGGGACGACGGCCGGGTCGAGCATCGGGGCGTCGGAGGCGCGCTTCGGCCCGAATAGGCGGCCCGGGTCGCGGTTGAGCGGCTGCTTCGGGAGGAGCGCGCCGGCCGGGGCGATGAGCGGGTCCGACACGGTCGGCACTTCAAAGCCGTTCGCGTCGACCGTCGGGCGCACCGTACCGACCTTCGCCACTTCCGCGTTCACCTTCGACAGCGTCGGGTCGGTCTTGGCGAACCCGCAGAGCTGCTGGATGCTCATCTCGCGCGGGACCGCGTCGGTGACGAGCGGCGCGGAGAGTACCTCCGTGCGCGAGGCCCGGCGGACCAGTTCGAGGGCCTCGGAGTACCCGCCCCCGAGGGTCGCCAGTGCGGTGAGCAGGCTGCCGAGTTCCGCGGCGCAGGCGACCTCTTTGACTTCCGGCTCCCCGCCCTTGGGGCGCACGACCCGCGTCACCTTCGCGATACCGTCTTCGCCCGGAACCGACACGGTGAACTCGGTGCCCAGCGGCATCGGCGGGACCGGCCCGCGGAGCTTCACGTTGTCTCCGAATACCAGGATCTCGCTGCGCCCGCTCCCGGGCAGGTGAACCGCGGACGTCCCGTGCCCGGAGGAGATCCGGTGCAGGTAGTACGACCGGTTCATCAGTTTGCCGCCGAGGGCCGGGTGCCGCTCGTCCGCGAGCCGCAGGGCGATGAACGCCCCCTGTCGCAGCTCGGCGTCGGCGCTGGAGAGCATCTCCACGAGCCGGTCAGAGGACGAGGCGTCGCTCACGGACGCGAGGGCCTTGAGGCACTGCGCACGAAGGGCCGGGTGGTCTTCCGCGAGCCGGGCGAGTTCGGCCGCGCCGTCCGTTTGCCCCAAGTACGCGAGTGCCTCGGCCGCCGCGAACCGCACCCACGGCGAGGCGCTCTCCAGGCCGATCTTCAGGCTCCGCCGGCTGTCGCCGCCGAGCGCTTCGAGCTTCACGGCGGCGGTGAGTGCGGTCGAGGGGTCCATCAGCTCGTCTTCGAGCTTCTGCCGGTACGCGCCCCCCGCGCGGACCGGGTCGTAGGGCACCTGGCGCGCGACGAGCAGGAACCGGTAGTGGTTGTGCCGGTACTCGGTGGGCACGTTCAGCAGAATGAGTTCGCGGTTCTTGGCGTCGGCGACCTTCAGGTTCGGGTCCGAGGTCGTGTGGAACGTGCTGTTGAGGCGCTCGGCGATCGCGGCCCCGATCCGCGGGTTCTGGTCGTTCGGGTTGAGGAGCAGGTAGTACGGCCGGTTCATGGAGACGCGGGCACCGCCCGAGACGAACCCGGCGCGGTACAGCGGGCGCCCGTCGGCGTCGGTGTCTGCCTTTTCGGTCTTACCGTCCTCAATGAAATTCCCCGCCACGAGCGGCCCTTCCGCCTTGGCCCACGTGTTACCCAGCAGCAGGCGCCCGCCCGGGCCGCTCGCGTTCCCGGCGTGGACCTGCGAGCTCACGTTCGCGGTCGTGTCCGACGTGAGCAGTTCCACCGGGTACAGTTCGCCGCCCTGGAGACTCGTCGTCCGGCTGTCGCTCGGGAGCGTCACCTGGACGTCGACCAGTTCGCCCTTCCGCGCGCCCGGCGGGATGAGCGCGCTCACGATGACCAGTGACGTGGTGCGCGTGGGGGAGTCGAGCAGTTGCTTGACGTTGAGCGTCTGGTCGCGGCGCTTCCGCAAGTTGTCTTCGAGCATGGTGCGCCAGACGCCGGGCGACGCGCTGCTACCGGTCCCGGGCAGGTTGAAGACCAGCCCGACGCCGCTCACTTCGAGCGACTCGGTGTTACCCACGGTCGTCTTCGACCCGACGGTGGGGACCGAGTCCGGGTCGGACGGGTCCTCACCGATCTGCGACCGGGTCTGCACCTTCTTGGATTCGGTGGTCTTGCACCCGACCATGCCCGCGACGCCGACCGCGGCCGACCACGCGAGGAAGTTGCGCCGACTGATCCCCGCCGCGAGTTTCCACGCCCGGTTCATGCGTTCGTCCTTGTTCGTCCCGGAACGATGGCGCCCGAGTTCCCCCGAACCGGGCCGCCCCGCGAACACTGTGTTTCGATTGAGTCGCGGTAGATAGCCGCGCGAAAATTCGCGTCAAGATCAACTTGAATGAAATGTGCGTTTCGGGTCGAAAGTCATCGCTTCGGGCCGTCGGAAGTCGTCCGGTCGCAGGTCGGAAAGTCTAATAGTTGACTTGATAGATTCGGGCTTTGGTTCGGTGGCACGGGCCTCTGGCCTGTGCAAGCGCCTCCACAGGCCAGAGGCCTGTGCCACAAGCAAAAAAAACGACGCGGTCGGTCGACGATTTTCGACCTGGCGACTTTACGGCTTTCGACCGCCGGTCAGGGGTGTTCCCACACGAGCGTGATGCGGGGAACGGGACCGGGGGTTTTGAGGCGGATGTGGTTAATGGGGTCGCGCCCGGTCGGGTCGGGGAGCGAGTCAATTTTCACGTAACTGGGGTAAACGCGCAGCCCCTCGAAGACGTGCAAGCTGAGGTCGACGTAGCCGTCTTGGTTGGGGCGCACGTCGGTCAGTACGATTCGCTTCGTGTCGGCCGAGGTCCAGGTCGCGGTCCCACTGAGGACGAATGTGGGGGTGCGACTGATCTCGAAGAGCACAACCGGCTGCCCGCCCTCACTGAGGCGCGCGACGGCTTTCGCGGCGGGGTACTTCCCCCACCGCTCGGCGGTGCCACCCGCGCGGCACACCACCCAGCCCACGTTGTACCAGTCGCAGAACTTGGTCAGTTCCACGTCGGTCCACTCGTTGAGCGGCCGGCCGTTGAGCCGCTGGTCGCACAGCGCGCAGTGGCCGTGTTCGATTTCCGATTCGGTATCGAGGCCGCCCAGGTACGCTCGGTTCGTGTAAATCGGCAACAGTGCGGACCAACTCCGCCCGGGGCGCGCTTCCGCGTCGTCCCACAAGATGCGCGCTTTGGGCGCGGTGTGCAGGTCGATCGTCGCGATCAGTTGCTGCTGTTCCGCGGTGAACCCGAGCACGAACGGCGGGGTGTGAACGCCGGCCATGTGCGCGAGCGGCGCGCCGGGGCCGTCCGCCCACCCAACGACCAGAAGTACCACCGCGACGAGAACCGATCCGAGTTTGGCAACGTGCGCGCGGCGCAGAATTTCCCACACGCCGAACGCGGCCGTCGGCACCAGGAACGCGAGCGCGAGCGGGGCCACGCGCCCGGGCACGTCTACGGGCACCCGCGGCCACGCCGCCGAGACTCGCGCGATGAGTATCGTGAGCGCCGCGGCAACGAAGGCGAGCCACGCCGCGGCGCGGTGCCCCGCGGCCCACACCAGCACCAATCCGCCGACCGCGACCAGCGGAACGACCGGCCCCCCGGGAAGTCCGGAACACAAGTTCGCGTAATCGCCGGGTTCGCCCAGGATCGCCAGCCACCCCGGTAACGGGATGTGGTCCTCGGCCGCCGGTTGCCGCAGCCACCAGTATTTGCCCCAATCCACCAGCCACCAGGCGTTCGGCACGATCCCGGCCGAGGTGATCCCGGCGAGCCCGAGGTGCCAGCCCGGTCCGTGTTGAGGCGCGAAAACGAGATAGAAGACGAGCACGATCGGGAACAGCCCGAGCCACACCAGCGGGTGCGCGTACCAACCGATGAGAGCCAGCCCCGCGAGCACGAGGAACGATTCGGGGCCGGGGCTTCTTGCGTAGCGCCCGAGCCAGGGAACGAACACCGCCGCCGCCAACCCCGCCCCGAGCAGGTCCAGTTGTCCCTCTTCCAGCATGAACCGCACGGCCGGGCACCACCCGAGCAGCACACCGAAACAGCCCGTGAAAACGGCCGCCCCCGCGGGTAACCCCGCGCCGCGTGCAGCGGCGATGAACCCGATGGGGATCAGCAGCAGGAACGCGAACACGCCGAACTTGTACGCTTCTGGGCGGTACCCGCGGCCCCCGATGAGTGCGAACAGTTCTGCCGGTCGGCTCCCGCCGTCAAATACGGGCGTTTTGGGGTAGCCGGCCTGAAACGCCGGATCGTAGCACGTGGACGTGCGGTGGTCGCGGAACGCACTGGCGCCGAGCGTGCCGTGGTACAGGTGGAGCGGGTGCCGTCCGGAGAGAATGGGGCGATCGTCGGTCACGGCCGACCACTGGCGGGCCGGACCGAACAGCGCCAGCGCCAACCCCGCCTGGGCGATCACCACCACGGCCGCGGCCACCAGCCACGCGGGCTGTTCGCGAAATCCGTTGGTCGGTGGATCGATCATGAGTGCGCCTTCCGCGGTCCAAATAGGGGCGGCGGAAGGTAACCGGAGTCAGGCGACCGGGGCAAGAGATGTTGTCGCCGTGGCGACACTGTCAACTTACTGGTCTTCTGTAGCCGGTCTCTGCGAGGCCGGGGTGTCTCGTGTTTGTGGCTCCCCGGCCTCGCAGAGACCGGCTACAGAAAGCCATCAAAACGAGCTGGTATCAGTCATGTTGCGAGTGACCGGGACGGGTGATTTTGAAGTATGGGTCGACCGGATCGAGCGTCCGCTCTTGTTCTCGACACCGTTCGGTGGAAGTGACTTCGCTCTGATGGTGGTTGTGACCGACTCGTCCGTTATGCCGGCCGAGCGCGAAGCGGTTTGCACAGAAATCGTCCGCCAGGGCTGTCGCTATGCCGTCTGCGCAGGCCACGATTGTCCCCTGTGGGAAGACGCGATCGATCTCGCCTACCTCGCTACCAGTCCGGATTTCTCACCACCGGCCAAACGGCTTGTCATGACTACCCAACACGAGAACGAGCCATTGGGAGATGTGGTTGAATTCTTCCGGTGGAACACTGCCTTTGACCGGTTCGTTCCTCGACGGTTCTTGGTTTTGGTAGTCGGCGGCGCCGGCGCTCTTGCAGAGCGAGTTCATTCGGCTATCGAGGAGTCATTCGGGTAGAGCCTCGGGTACTCGCGAGTTCACACGATGCTCAAAGAAACGGGAGAGGCTCCTCGGACAACCGGGGTGGATTTTACTGTTTTTAAGTACACTAGATGCGTATAATTCGGTACGCGCGTGGTGAATGCGCCTCAAAAGCGCGAAGAAATGGCAGTACTTGAAGCAAAAACGAGCGCCGAATGGAGGGGTTGTTAACAAATGTTAGCCTCGGTGAGGGCGTTTTTGGAGTGCGCAGGGAGCACGATTCACCGGAAATCTCAGTCATTCGTGCCGCCGTCACTGGGTTCGGGGCCTTCTGGGGCCAAAACGTTAGCAAATGTGAGCCTCGGCCTCTCGACCTTTGGTTTGGGGGCTCGGACTCTTGGTGAGTGGAACGCGAGCGCGAACAGCGAGTAGAACTAGAGGGGCTCAAACGCGCGCCTTCGGGGTGCCAATGACAATGAGTGCCTCCAGTGTTAGAATGGCCCTACGCGGAGGGGCGGCCCATGAAGTGCCTGCGGTGTCCGAAGCAAGCCACCTACCACATTACCGAAGTGCTCCCGGGGGACCGGTTCGAGGAAGTCCACCTGTGTGAAGACTGCGCCAAAAAGTACCTCGTGGAGCCGCAGAAAAAGGCCGCACCCGGGCCGGCTGCGGACGCGAGCGAGGGCGAAGAGGTCTTCGCCGGACCCACGTGTGAAACGTGCGGGCTTTCGTACCTGGAGTTTCGCAACCACGGGCGGTTCGGCTGCGCACACGACTACGACGTGTTCAAGGGCGAACTGCTCCCGCTGCTGGAAAGCATCCACGGTGACGTTCGGCACGTCGGTAAGGCGCCGCGGCGCTTGCCCCGTGCGCAGAGCGCACAGGTGGAACTCACCGCGCTGCGCCGGCGCCTCCAGCAGCTCGTGACCGAAGAGAACTACGAAGAAGCGGCCCGGGTCCGCGACCGCATCAAACAACTGGAAAGTGAATAGCTGCGTGTTTGTGCCTCAAACTTGGCTTATTCCCGCACAGGGTGCGGCATGAAGTGTCAGATCTGCGACAACCCGGCTACTGTTCACCTGACCGACATCGTGAACAAGAAGAAGCGCGAGGTGCACCTGTGCGAGCAGTGTGCCCGCGAACGCAACCTCATTCCCGAACAGCCCGGCCCGCAGATCGACCTGAAGGCGCTGCTCGGGCTGCTCACGAGTCCGCTCGCGCCCGGGGGCAGTGCGGCCGAACCACGACCGGAGCCGGTCGCGACCGCGTGCGAGATCTGCGGGATGACGGTCGCCGAGTTCAAGGCCGCCGGGCGCCTCGGCTGCCCGCACGACTACGAATCGCTACGTTCCACCCTGGAACCGCTGTTGGAGCGCATCCACCGGTCGATGGAGCACGCGGGCAAAGCGCCGCGTGCGGTTCGGGTGCGCGACTGGAAGAAACAGATGCAAGCGGCGGTCGCGACAGAGAACTACGAAGAAGCGGCCCGGCTCCGCGACCTGATTCGCAGGCACGAAGCGTAGTTCCGAGCCTGGCTCCCGGTCGTTTCAAGGGCTGAAAGCGGGCGCTACCGGGACATTGACAACGCGGGACTCGGAATTCGGAACTGGAACCAGCAATGAACCTCGACAGCCTGCTCCCCAACCTGGGCGAATGGCTCCGCGGCACCGGCCCCGAGTCGGACGTGGTCGTGTCCACGCGCATCCGCCTGGCACGCAACCTCGCCGATCTGCCGTTCGCCACGCGCGCCACGAACGCTCACAAAACCGAAGTGATTAGCCGGGCGAAAGACGCGCTCGCCAAATCCGACGCCGCGCTGAAACTCGAATACGTCGATATCCCGTCGATGCCGGTTCTCGACCGCCAGTTCCTCGTCGAGCGGCAACTCATCAGTCGCGAACTCGCCGGCGGACTCGACGGTCCGCGTGGGGTCGCGTTCGACCCGACCGAAACCGCCAGCGTGATGGTGAACGAAGAGGACCACCTGCGCTTGCAAGTGCTCCGCAGCGGGTTCGCGCTCGACGAAGCATGGCAAGACATTGACCGGCTTGATGATGCGCTGGAGCAGCGGCTCAGCTACGCCTTCCACATGCAGTTCGGCTACCTGACCGCGTGCCCGACCAACGTCGGTACCGGGATGCGCGCCAGCGTGATGCTGCACCTTCCCGCGCTGGGGCTGACGAAACAGATCGACAAAGTGTTCCGCGCCCTTCAGAAGATCAACCTCGCGGTCCGTGGGCTGCACGGTGAAGGTTCGCGTGCGTTCGGTGACCTCTACCAGATCTCGAACCACGTGACGCTCGGAAAGAGCGAAGCGAAGATCCTGGGGGAGATCCGCGAGGTGATCGTCACGATCCTCCAGTACGAGCGCCAGGCGCGCAACGCGATCATGAAGGAGCGCCGACAGGCGGAACACGATCGCGTGGCCCGGGCCATTGGAACGCTCGGCAGCGCGACGATGATTACCGCCGAAGAGACGATGGAACTGCTCTCTGCGGTCCGACTCGGTATTCACCTGCATCTACTTGATGGTATTCCAGTTACGGCAGTCAACCAGCTCTTCATTCACACGCAATCGGCCCACCTTCAGAAGCTCGCGGGGCACAACCTCGACGGCGAGGAACGCAACTCCGCTCGCGCGAAGTACCTGAAGACCAAACTCCGCGAACTCGGTTCACATAAGTGAAGGCAGAACCTGAACTTCCAGCTTCGTCTTGCGAAGAACCTAACTCCCTGACCCCCTTCCCTAAGAAGGAAGGGGGGACAGAGCCAAACACAACAGGCGTGAAGCAATCTGCTGTGGTTTTAAGCCCCTCTCCGCTTAGGGGAGGGGTTGGGGAGGGGTTCTTCGAGGAGCCCTCTCTCCCTTCAAATAGGTGGGGTGGGGGCGTAGGTTCCAGAGTTAAGTACTTACACTTCCTCGTGTTCGCTCTGGTTTTCGGCCTCTGGACGTGGAAGCTGCTCGAACCGACCCCGATCCCCGAATCGTTGGGGGGACGCCTCGGCGACTGGAAGTTTTACGCCGCGAAATTGCTCCATGCGGGCGCGTATGCGTTCCTCACGGTGCTTGCGACGACGCTCCCGCTCCCACGTTACTGGCGTTGGTACTTCGTGGGCTTACTCGCACTACACGGCATCGCGACTGAGATCGGCCAGACGTTTGTACCGAATCGCACTGGCAGCGTGCGCGATGTGGTTATCGATTGGGTGGGGATCGGCTTGGGCTTGCTGACGTGGCTCGCGGTGAGTGGTGGACGAAGGGCGAAAGGGGTTGGCGAGTAGCGAGTAGTACGAGGCGAATGGCCCGTCTTCGCCTCTCTTATTGCTGCTGATTGTGTCAGGCCGCGCTCTTCATGAACTCCGCGCAGCGCCGTTGCATTTCTTCGATGGACACGTCTTCGATGTGTGTGGCGAGCGTCCAGACGTGACCGAACGGGTCGGTGACGGTGCCGGAGCGGTCACCGTAGAACTGGTCCTGAACCGGCTTGAAGACCTTCGCGCCGGCCTCGACCGCGCGGGCGATCGCTTCGTCCACGTTCGGTAGGTAGACACACAGTCCGCCGCTGGTGCCGCCGAGCGATTCCGGTCCGCGGTTGCCCCATTCGGGCATTTCGTCGCCGAGCATCACGCGCGAGCCGCCGATCTCGATTTCGGCGTGCGCGACGCTGCCGCCCGGTCCGTCGAACCGCATGATTTCGGTCGCGCCGAACGCCTGCTTGTAGAACGCCAGAGCCTTGGCTGCCCCGCGAACCGTGATGTACGGAACGATTGTGTGGTAGCCGGCCGGAACGAAATTGACGGGCATCGCGCGGACTCCTTCGGGTGAGTGAAACCACCCGGAAGGTAGTCACTTGTCAATGTGTACGCAAGGCCAGATTTGGCCACGTTGCCGCTCCTGCGACTCGGGAGCAGAGGTGCGATCGCACCAGATCACACGGCCGGAACCGCTCGCTTGCGCGCCTCCCACTCGTCGGGCGAAACGAGCACCTGGCGCGCGTTGCTACCGTTGAAGCCGCCGACGATGCCGTCTTCAGCCATGTAGTCGATCAACCGCGACGCTTTGCCGTAACCGATTCCCAGTGCGCGTTGTAGGAGCGACGTGCTGCCGCGCTGTTCGCGAATGACGATCTCCACCGCTTGCTCGTAGACCGGGTCACGTTCGCGGAGCTTCTCGCCCACCTCGCCCCCGCTGTTCCCGGCTTCCACCTGGTCGCGGGTCTTGAGGTTGAGCAGTTCGCTGTCGTAAGAGGGCGTGTCGGTGGCGATCGCACCCGTCACGCGCTCGATCTCCTGGTCCTCGACGAACGCGCCTTGTGCGCGGGTCAGCACGCCGGTCTGAAGGAACAGCATATCGCCCTTTCCGAGCAGCCGTTCGCCGCCCTTTTCGTCGAGCACCACGGCGCTGTCGGACCGGTTCGTAACGCGGAAACAGATGCGCGCCGGCATGTTCGACTTGATGAGGCCGGTCACGACGTCCACGGTCGGTTTCTGGGTCGCGAGGATCAGGTGAATACCGGCCGCACGCGACTTCTGCGCGAGCAGGATGATGTTCCCTTCGATTTCCTTCTTCATCTTCATCATCAGGTCGCCGACCTCGTCGATGACGATGACGATGTACGGCATTTTCCGCGGGATCGCCCGCAGTTCGTCCTCGCTGTCCGGGTTGACGCGACGGGCGATCTCCTCGAACGGTAACTCGTTGTACGAAGCAATGTTTCGCACCCGGGCGCGGTGCAGCCACTCGTACCGCTCCTCCATTTTGTCCACGGCCCAGGCGAGGATCGCGTCGGCCTTCTTTTCGTCCTTCACTACGGGGGTCATCAGGTGCGGGATCTGGGCGTAGTCGCTCAGTTCGACCTTCTTGGGGTCGATGAGGACCATCCGGCACTCGTCCGGTCGCCGCGTGAGGAGCAGGCTCACGATGATGGTGTTCAAACACACCGATTTACCGGTTCCGGTGCTACCCGCAATGAGCAAGTGTGGCATCGTCGCGAGATCGAACGCCAGCGGGCGCCCCTCGACGTCTTTGCCGATGAAGAGCGGGAGCTTGAATTTGCCCACTTTCGGCGTGGGGGCGAGTGCGCCGACGAGTTCCTTGAGTTGCACCGTTTGGCGGATCTCGTTCGGCACCTCGATGCCGACGGTGTTGCGTCCCGGCAGTGGGGCCACGACCCGCACGCTCGCGACCCGGAGGTTGAGCGCGAGGTCGTCGGCCAGCGTGGTGACCTTGTTGAGTCGCATGCCGGTTTCGAGCGTGATCTCGTATTGCGTAATGACCGGGCCGGTGTGAATACCAACCACCTTCACGTTAAGACCGAAGTCCTGAAACGTTTTCTCAAGCAGAACGGCCATTTCGCGCAGTTTCTGCTCATGATCCTCGACCGGGAACGGCTCCGGGTCGTTGAGCAGTGAGAGCGGCGGAAGCTCGTACTCGATGTTCGAGAGCGGTTCGTCCGGCGGAGGGACCGCACGCAGAAGAGGTGCGAGTTTTGGCCCCGTATGAACGTGAATCGGGATGTCTTCGGGGTGCGTCTCTGGGGTTGTGTCTTCTTCCCCCGTTTCGAGGGACGATTCGGGTGGGATCGGCGAGCGAATCGGTGCAGGTGTTGCTGTAGAAACGGAGACCGAGGCGATCTTTGTGATCGGCGCGACGGACATCGTGGGAGCCGCAGACGAAGCGGTTTTTCGTACCGGGACGATCGAGAGAATGCCTTTCGCCAAGCTCAGGGCGCTGTGCCCGATGGCTTTTAACACCCTCGCGACACGGGTAATGATGGTTTCCATTCCGTCCGCCACGCGATCGTTGATCCACACCGCACCGCGCCACATCGCGTGAAGCACGACCCCGCTCACGCGCGCGAAAGAGACCACGATTCGGTCGGCTACGAGCACCAAACCGATGAGCGCGGACAGCGCTATGATCGCCAGAGCGATACTCGGTTCGGTCGCGTCTTCGAGTCCGAACCGAAGGTACGCACCGACCGACCCACCGCGCCCGGCGACCGTCGGTGCGCGCAGCCCCAAACTGAACCAGTCCACACCGGTCGCGGCCGAAGTTGTGACGAGGCTCCAGCCGAGGACGCGCGAGGAGAGTCGAATAAGAGAGCGGTTCACGATGAGGAGCACGGCCACCGCGAACCAGCCCGTGAGGAGCACGAGCGCCGCCCAACCGAGCGGGTCGAGGAGCCACCCGGCCGCGATTTCGCCCCACGAACCGAAGAGATTCGGTTCGGAGGTCAGGGCGCGGGACGACCCGACCGCGACCGCCAACAAAGTGGCCACGGTCAAGAGAGTGATGACGAGCGCATCGACCCGCCACGACTGAACCGAAGGTGCGTTCTTTTCCGTCATTCGTCCCACCCCGAAGCCGCGCGCACTGCACAACCCACATTGTCATTCGTGGGACGCGCGCTCTGAACCCGAGATCGCGCCCGGAGCGGCTGGATTTTATGTTCGGCACGCGGATCTGCCGATACAACACGCACGGCCGGAACAATCGGAGGAGTTGCGTGTTGCACGTAGCGCTGTGGGAACCGGAGATTCCGCCCAACACCGGGAACATTGCGAGACTGTGCGCCGCAACTGGCACGCGACTGCATTTGATCGGCCGCCTGGGGTTCAGGCTCGACGATCGATCGCTCCGACGTGCTGGACTCGATTACTGGCCCGCGGTCGACGTGGTGAGGCACGTCACGTTCGAGGACTTTGAGCGGGCGCTGTGTGGCGAAGGGCAACCTAACCCCCGGCCCCCTTCCCTAAAAAGGAAGGGGGAGCAGAACCCTCGGCGGTTTTAAGCCCCTCCCTTCTTAGGGGAGGGGTTGGGGAGAGGTCGTCTGCATTTCCTCGCATCTGGTGTGTGGAAACACCCAACGAAAAACTGTACACGCAGGCCGATTTCGTCGATGGCGACTGTCTGTTATTCGGGAGCGAATCGAGCGGGTTACCGCACTCGGTGCGCGAGCGCTTCGCCGAGCGGTTGATTGGCATTCCGATGCCGACCGGAGCCGTGCGGAGCCTCAACCTCGCGACGGCTGTTGGGATCGTTCTTTACGACGCCCTGCGTCGACTGCACGGGTGGTAGAATCGGACCAGATTTGTTGAGTTGTGGGAACGTTCGGGCGTGTTCAGAGTGACACGGCGCCGGCAAAACGTTTGGATAGGCGGAGCGATAAAAATTCGGAGCGCGGCGCTCGGAACGCGAACCTGAAAGCAAAAGAATGTAGACCGCTCGTCTCAATCTTTTTGCCTTCAATTGAGTGCCCGATTGCCGTGCTTGGTGTTTGAATGAGGTGCGGATGGCTCGCGAGGTGGTAGCGTTCTCGGCCGTTGAAGATTTGGCCGAATTCGTTCACTCGGTGTTGTGCGATAAGGATGCGCTCGATCCCGCCCAGGCCCCACTATTCCGCACGCCACTCAAACGCGGCGGACGGGTGTGCGGGCTCGTGTTTCACGTTCAGGGGCCGCGCTTACTGCGAACGAGTGCCGTGTGGTCGAGTGACGACGGGCGCATCATCTTCTATGACTCTTCGGGCTTACGTTTCCAGGAAATCACGCTCAGCGAAAGTCCGCTCATGACCATCGAACGCGAGGTCCAGAACGCGGAATGACCGCGTTCCGTTCGTTCACTCGTCGTCATCCTTCTTGTCGAACCGAATTTTGCAGCCCGCCGCGGCAGGAGTTTCGGCGGGTGCTGCTGTTTTGCCCGCGAGAGCGCCTTTCACGGCTTCCTCAACGAATTTCACCTTCGGTTCGCCGCTCGGCTTGTCATCGAACGCGCCCATGTAAACCACCTTGCGGTCCTTGTTCAGCACGAAACACTCGGGCGTGAACATTGCGCCGTAGGCGATCGCGGTCTTCTGTGACGGGTCGTACAGGTACGTGAAGCCGAATTTCTTCTTGGTGGCTCGCTCTTTCATGGCGGGTAGAGCGTCCGCTTTGCCGGTGTTCACGTTGATCGCCACGAATCCCACTTTGCTCTCGGCCTTGTTGCACTCTGCTGCGAACGCGATCAGTCGATCTTCGTAGCCCTCTGCAACGATGCAACTGTTGCAGGTGAACACCACAACAAGCACGTCCTTGTCTTTCCAGTCCGCGATCGCGTGCTTCTTGCCGTCCGTGCCTTCGAGTTTCTCCCAGGTCGGAGCTGCGTCGCCAATATTGAGCTTCTTGTTGTACTTTCCGGCGTTGATGGGCGCTGTCACTAGCGCGCAGGTGAGCACAGCGAAGAGGAGCCGCGTGAACAGCGTCATAATGCCCTCGCATTGTTGGTGAATCGCGCCCGTTCGCGGAGCGAAGGGCGTCACACCTTCTTCAGATACGTCGTTCCGGTATCCACGTGTTCGAGCGTCGAGGAACGGCAGAGACCGACGAGGGCGGGTTGATCGGCCGGGGCGTGGAACTCGCAGATGCCGAAGAACTGGTCCTGCAGGAACCGCAGGATTTGTGAGACCAAAAGCTTGGCGAGCCCCTGCTTTCGCAAGTCCTGGCGCACCTGTACGTCGAGGATGCCGGCCGACGGAAATCCCCAGCGCCAGCCGTACCCTTCGAGTTCCCACACGATCGCGCGGGCTGCGATGAAGTTGCTCGCGAGCTTGTCGACCACGCGGAACTCGACCGGGTCCAGCGTGCCCCAAACACACTCGTGCCACCAACTCGGCACACCCGCGGCACGCATCACCTGTGTTTCGTACCGCTTACGCAGCATGCTGAACCGCGCGTCCGGGATCGACAGCGGGGAGTCCAGTTTCTTCTGGAACACGAGGGTGGTGCCGGCCGGTTCGTAGCCGAGCGACCGAAAGAACGGGTCCGCGGCGGGGTCCGATGCGAGGAACCCCGGGCAGTTCGTGCCGCCGTACAACCCGAATCCGAACGGGCAGTAGGGCCACACCGGACCGGCGCGAAGGGTCGTTGCGCCGCGTTTGGTCAGGTATTCTTCGCACTTACGCACGAGATCGGTGCCGATCCGCTTCCGGCCGACCCCCGGGCGCACCGCGACCGAGCAGATGACGCCGTGTGAGTAATCGAGCGCGCTGAGCTCCTCGTTCGGCCCGAATCCGGCCAGCGCGTAGCCGACGATACGGTTGTTGTCCGCTTCGTCGTAAGCGACGATCAGTCCGTCGTGATCGAAGTACGGCTTGGAGAACACCCACCGTTCGAGTAGCGCGGGCGTGCGCAGCGGGAAACTCCCGCGGGCCGTGTGCGACTCGTTCCACACGTCGGCGAGGGCCGGCGGATCAGTGTTGCGAAATCGACGAAAGGCAATCACGGACGGCTCTCGCGGTCCGCCGGGGAGGAACGGCGGCGGTGGACGGATTACGCAATACTATAGGGGGAGCCACGGCCCCGCAAGCCAACGGAGCGTCCCATGCTTCGCTTTGTTTTCTGCCTTTTCCTCGCTCTCGTTTTTACACCCCCCGTACCCGCCGGCGATTGGCCCCAACTCCACGGCCCGGCCCGCGACGGGCACGCGGCCGAAACCAAGCTCAACTGGGACTGGCCCAAAACGGGCGTACCGTTGGTGTGGAAGGTGGACGCCGGTAGCGGATGGGCGGGGCCGGTCGTCAGCGGCGACAACCTCATCCTCTTTCATCGCGTTGACGACGAGGAAATTATCGCGTGCCTTAACCCCACCACGGGCAAGGAGAAATGGAAGGTCGCGTACCGCACGAAGTACCGCGATGACTTCGACTTTGATAACGGCCCCCGGGCAACGCCCACGATCGTCGACGGGACCGTGTTTGCGCTGGGAGCCAATGGCGATTTTACTGCGGTGGAACTCGCGACCGGCAAAAAGATCTGGTCGCGCAACCTGATGGACGACTACAAGCCGGCGAAAGGGTTCTTCGGCGTCGCGTGCTCGCCGCTCGTGACGCAAAAGAAGGTACTTGTGAACGTTGGAGCTAGAGGGGCGGGCATCGTGTGCTTCAACGCGACCGACGGAAAGGAAGTCTGGAAATCGACCAACGACGGCGCCAGTTACTCGTCACCCACGACCGCGGAGATCGACGGTCAACCGACTGCCGTGTTCCTCACGCGCGCGGGATTGCGCGTTCTCGACCCTGCCACGGGTAAATCGTTGTATGACTTCGCGTGGCGCCCGCGCGACAGCAACAGCGTCCAGGCTGCGATGCCGGTCGTATGGAAGGACGAAATCTTCCTTACGGTGTCGTATGCCACCGGTGCCGTTCTACTGAAGGCGCAGAAGGGCGAAGTGACCGACGTGTGGTCGAACGATAAGTCGCTATCGAGCCAGTACAACACGCCGGTCCGCGTGGGTGATTACCTGTACGGTACTCACGGCCGCTCCGATGTCGGCAACGCGCAAATGCGGTGCATCGAGTGGAAGACCGGCGAAGTCAAGTGGAGCGAGGCGAAGTTCGGCGTCGCCTCCCTGATCGCGGTGGATGGTGGGGTGCTCGCGCTGAACGAAAACGGCGAGCTGGTGCGGTTCGACGCTTTACCCGACGGCTACAAGGAACGCGCCCGCTCGCCCCTCCTCACGAAACCAACCCGCCCGGCCCCGGCGCTTGCGAACGGCCTGTTCTACGCCCGCGACGGCAAAACGCTCGTCTGCGTGAGCCTGAAGAAATAGGGCGGGGTTACTTCTCTGTGGGAAGCCCCTTTTCGGTCCACGCGCGCCAGCCGCCGTCCATGCTGATGACGTTCGTGTAACCCATCTGCTGAATCGCGTCGGCCGCGAGCGCGGACCGGAACCCACCCCCGCAGTACAGTACGAGCGGCGTTGTGGGGTCGGGAATCTTCGCCTCGATGTCGCGTTCGATGACGCCCTTACCCAAGTGGACCGCGCCGGGAATGTGCCCGGCGGCGAACTCGCTCTCTTCTCGCACGTCCACAAGTGTGAACTTCTCGCCCGCCGCTTGGCGCGCACGCACGTCGTCGATCGTGCATTCCTTCACGCGCGTCTTCGCATCGGTCACGATCTTCAGGAACCCGGGTGCGTGTTGCTTGGCCACGAGAATGCTCCTTACGCGAAGTTCGGATTGCTGCGATCTCTGCCGCTCACCCACTCGTATAGCCCTCGCTCGTGCCGTGTCACGCAAAAAGCGCCGAACGCGGGCACGACGCCGGTCACGACTGTTTTGCGGTTGCAGTCACGTAACGAACGCGGGCCGCTGACAATCAGCGGCCCGCACGGTCACACGCGGAGGCGGTTGAGTAACGTTGTTGCGGGTAAAGATCGAAGGAATACGACCCGTTGAACGTCTCGCGGCAGAATCAGTCGTGCTCGCCATCGCCGACCGTAAAGTTCCGGGCGGCACGTCATAAAATAGATAAGTTCGAGCGGAATCAATGTTGCCGCGAATGCCGTACACGCAACCGCTGTCGTCCAGTGTGGCCCTCGTCGTTTTTGCGTGGGCTTCGGAAGGGAAGGTCGAATCGGTCTATTTCGCAACATGTACCCGCGAAGCAACAGACCGGCTGCAACGCTCGTTCGCTCGCGCTCTGGTGGGTCGCGCGATTGGGGGCGCGGGGGCGGTGGCGACCGGCTGCGCTCGACACGCGCGAGAAACCGGCGGTCGTCGGGCGGTATGGGGAACCCCGGGGGCTCGGACACGGCATTTCCCTCAATGAGATGAAGTGATAACCGGGAAGCCGCCGCATCAATCCTACCCGCTCTCGCCGCGAACCGCTACGCTCACATCACGACCTCAACTCCAACCCTTTCCCACTCTCAAGGCGAACCCATGTCGTTCTTCCCGGACGTCCCGAAAATCAAGTACGAGGGACCGGACAGCACGAACCCGCTCGCGTACCGGCACTACAACCCGGACGAGATCGTCGAAGGTAAGTCGATGCGCGACCACCTGCGGTTCGCGGTGAGCTACTGGCATACGTTCCGCGGTACCGGCGGCGACCCGTTTGGCCCCGGGTGCGCGGTCCGGCCGTGGGAAGACGGCACCGACTCGCCCGAGATGGCTCTCAAGCGCGTGGAGGTCGCGTTCGAGTTCATGGAAAAGCTCGGCGTGCCGTACTACTGTTTCCACGATCGTGACATCGCGCCCGAAGGCGCGAATCTCACGGAAACGAACAAGATCCTCGATTCTGTGGTGAAGAAGCTTAAGGAGGCGCAGGGGCGCACCGGGATCAAGCTCCTGTGGGGTACCGCGAACCTGTTCAGTAACAAGCGTTTCGTCCACGGTGCGAGCACGAGCAGCAACGCGGACGTGTTCGCGTACTCCGCGGCGCAGGTGAAGAAGGCGCTCGAAGTGACGAAGGAACTCGGCGGCGAGAACTACGTGTTCTGGGGCGGGCGCGAGGGGTACATGACCCTCTGGAACACCGACCTGAAGCGCGAACTCGACCACCTCGCGAAGTTCTTCCACATGGCGGTCGAATACAAGAAGAAGATCGGGTTCACCGGCCCGCTCCTGATCGAGCCGAAGCCGCACGAGCCGACCAGTCACCAGTACGATTTCGACTGTGCCCACTCGCTGGCGTTCTTACGCGCCAACGGGTTAGAGAAAGAGTTCAAGTTCAACGTCGAGACGAACCACGCAACGCTCGCGCGCCACACGATGGGCCACGAACTCGAGTACGCGAGCATGAACGGGATGCTCGGCTCGATCGACGCGAACCGTGGCGATGCGCTCCTGGGCTGGGACACGGACCAGTTCCCGACGGACCTGTACGTGACCGCGCAGGTGATGCTCATCGTGCTGAACCAGGGAGGCATCGGGGCCGGCGGGATGAACTTCGACGCGAAAGTGCGCCGCGACAGTTTCGAGCCGGTGGACCTGTTCCACGCCCACATCGGGGGGATGGATGCGTTCGCCCACGGGCTGAAGATCGCCGCTGCCATCCGCCGAGACGGTACGCTGAAGGACATCGTGAAGCAGCGCTATGCGTCTTGGGACTCTGGTATCGGAGCGGACATCGAGAGCGGTAAGGTGAAGTTCGAGGAGCTCGAAGCGTACATGCTGAAGAAGGGCGACGCGGCCCCGAACGTCTCCGGGCGCCAAGAACTTATCGAAAATGTGCTGAATCGTTACCTACGATAACGCATCTTACCTTTGGGATCGCGAACATTCGGTTCGCGGTCCCAAAGGAAATCTCGGGCTTCGTTTTCTAAGCGTTTCAGGAAACTGCTGATCGCTGAGTTGATCGCGTTAGGCATTTCGAGCAATTCCCGGCGTTAAATCTTGCTGAAGCTACACTTCTGGCGGTGGCGCTGGATCGCGATGTCGGTGTGATTTCAGACAACTCCACCACATGAAAAAACGGGATCGAGGGAATGGGGAGCGATGTGCGGATTCGTGAAAATGGCGTCATTTGGGGCGAAAATTGGTTCGGACAAATGGAAAATGTGAAATTTAACTCGCGATCCGAAACTATGACTGCGAAAGTCTTTACTCAGTTCTTGCCCCAGTCTCTAATGAGATAATCTTGGCAACCTCTGTTCGAGTCCCTATACCTCAGTCTTCCCAGCGAAGTGGGTTTGTTTTGGCGGGACCGCGTGTTCCGCGTCCGTCGGTGAGCCAACACTCCTAGAACCAGGGCACGAGCCACAAGTGGCGCCCGCGAGTACGGGCGAGTGGGGCGTTTCGCTTCCCGATCGGAAAAGGTTACATTGGTTAGCTCGATCGGGCTGAGTGTTGTTTGGTTGGGTGCGTGATCGGGCTGAGTTCTGGTTGCTCGAATGGGTTCGCGGCGAGGGGTTTTTGACTCAAGTGTGAATTTTGGCCGCCGGAATCGCTGGGATCAAAGAGAGTTCGGTGGGATCTGCGAGAAAGTTTTTTCGGGGCGGTTGACGGGTGGCGGGGGTGGCGGTAAGTTAACTTCGCAGCAGTGACGCAAGTGCAACGCCTGCAAGGGGTTGCGAAAGAAAATAGGGTTGGCGATCGGGTCGCTGCTGATAACATTCACTGAGCGACGATGAGTCGCGAGTGGGTGTGGAGAAGGGTTGGGGCTGGTTGTTCGAGCTGGTATTTGGTTCGCTTCGCTCGACAGGGCGAGCGGGCCACTCGGGTGATCGGGCGGGCCTTAACGGGCCGGCACTGATTGCCCAAAAAGTGCGAGCGGTTTGGTCGCTCGCGAGATCGATCTTTGACAACGTGGTGAAGCAAGTTAGTTGCATCTGTTCGGTGCCGCTGGCGGCGGATTGTGTCGGCCCGCGAGGGTCGGTTCGTCCGGTGTGG
>HG799473.1 GCA_000531095.1 Gemmata massiliana
AGCTTTTTTTCGACCGCGTGGACGCGCTGTTGGACCGCATCAGCCAAGAGGTTCTTGGTCAACTCACGCCCTCGAGGTGCGGCCGCGTCTTCGCAGGCTCCGAGAACGGCGCCGTCGGGAGCGGATAAGGCCAAGGCTCGAAGTTCCTCGTGGAGAGACAGGAATTGCCGAACAAGAGCTTCGCTGGCGGCAGGGATTTCAATCGTGACAGTTGCGCTCATCGAACGTCCATGTTCGCGGGATTAGGTCACCTCAATTACCCAGCTTACGGCAGCCGTACCAGAGAACTTGGCTACACCCAATTTGGTCCGCACGAGCGCACGGCCCGGAAGCACGTTCGCGGCTGATTCGTTTTGAACACTTCGGGATCGCTCGGCTCAATTAACAGCACTTCGCTAGACAGTAGTTTCCAGGATTCTATGAGGTATCAGGCGAGCACTCGGCTTGGGTTGTCGAGTTCGTGGTGTAATTCTCTCGGGCCATCCAACTCTCGAAGGAAGTGCGAAAACTCCGTCCGTCGCGCCCACACGGCCCGCCGTACATCCCGTACCGACGGGTGGCTCTTCTTCCGGTTCCAGTCCGGGGCACTCCACCAGCGCCCGACCTCCGGGCTCGCGTCCAATCGCCGCGACAGCAACCGCAACAGGGCCAACGCCACCATCTGAACCACGAACGCGCGCTCGACCGGGGCCTTGGTCCACGCCCGGCACTCCTCCATCCCCAACCGCTGCTTGTGGTCCCGGAACCCGTCCTCCTGCCGGAACCGCGCCGCGAACACCGCGACCACCTCGGCCGGCGTGAGGGTGGCCGAGGTAGTAACCCGGAACCACGCACCGGCGTAGCCCTCCACCTCGAACACGAACACACGCACCGGCTCCGCCGCACCCGTCACCGACCACCGACACGACCGCTCCTTGAACCGGAACGTCCGCTCCCGCCCGTACAGGTACACCGTTCCCGATTGCCACCGCGCGCCCCACCGCCCGTGGTCTTCCGGGGCCGGTAACCGCGCGCCCCACTTGCGCGGGCCCCCCGGACCGCGAGCCGGTGCCGACGGCACCGGCTTGTACAACCGGGCGTTGCACCTCAGCCGGGTGACCACATCGATCCGCCGCCCGCTGCTCGTGTCCAGGCACGGGCGGATCACCGTCTGATTGGCATACGCCCCGTCGAACACGGCCAGAATCGGCACCGGGGAGTCGGCGTCCGCCTGCCGGAGCATGGCGACCGCCAGGTCGGTCTTCTTGGCGAAGGTCTCCCCGGGAGGGCGTTGCTTCTGGCGAAAGTAGAGCCGTGCCGTGTGCGGCAGGTAGGTCCACGGGGTGCCGGGCACCAGGTCGCCGGCGACCACCCAGTTGTGCGCCCGGACGGTGGGCGCCCGGTTGGGGCTGCGCCCGGCGGGCTCGTGGAACGTGCACACGCCCCAGACGGCCTTGCTCGTGCGGTGGCACGTGGTGTCGTCGAGTGCGACCGCACGGTAGCCGGCGAAGCGCGGCGACAGTTCGGCCTCGACGAGTCGCCGCGTCTGCCCCTCGACGCTCTCCTGGCGGAACGCGCCGTACTCGGCGAACCGCTCGACGACGCGCCACCGATCCTCCAGGCCCAGTGAGGTAAGGATCTGTGTGATGGTGTGTTCCTCGTCGGCGAGGACGGTGCCGGTGACCCACTGCGCGAACCGGGCGAAACCCGGTTGGGTGAAGACCCATTCGAGGCCCTGCGCGCGAACAACGGTCAACTGATCTGCGTGTACGAGGTGAACCGGTACGCGGAGTATTGTTCGCTGGCCGTGCTGTACGACGCCGACAGCGGCGAGTGCTGGCGCTGCGACGCAGCCAACTGGCGCACCGACCCCGCAGTGGCGGCGAAATGGCGCGAGCGGTTCGCGCGTAGCCCGCGAGCACCCGCACTTCCGGGTTTCGACCGCCCTCTTACCGGACGCCCCCGCGCGGTAGAATGGGAGCGAATTTCACCGCAGAGGGCACGAGAGGGCGCAGAGGAAAGGCAAGAACGGGTTCCCCTCCCCTCCGCCTGGGAGCGGCTCACGAGGTGACCGATGACCGAAGCGGAATGGCTGGTGTGCAAAGATCCGAGGACGATGATCGGAGTGGTACGGGAGAGAGCAGCAGAAAGGAAACTGAGGTTGCTCGCACTCGCTTGTTGCTGGCGCTTTGATTTGGTTGGTACCAATGGAATAGAGCCGCGCTGCGCGCATCCCGAAGTCGAGCGCCGCCGCCGCCACTACCCCCATGAAGTCGAGCACCGGCGCAGAGCCATCGCGGTCCTGGAACGCTGTATCGAAGGAACGGTAGACGAGCGCGAATTTGAGAGGGCATTGAGCGACGCGGCTAGTGACGGACACGGCGCAACTCGTGATCCTACCGACACCGTCGGGTACGCGGTAGACGCTGCGTCGAGGGGGTGGTGTTCGCTGAGCGAACGAGAACGAATGAAATAATCAGCCGGGGCGAACGAATCGGGCGGAGAGTAACGGGGCGAGCGTGTGGAGAGGGCGCACTTAGGGAGGGCGTATGGGGAGGGCTAACGAAAGAGATTACCCCGTTCGCTTCGGTGAGTCCAGTGCATTGAAATGAGAGGATGTCGCTGTAGATTTGGGCGGTTACGCCGCCGCCCAGAGCGCTTGCCAATCGGGTGTGTGGCTCAGGGCGCGGAGTTCGACCAGCGGGCCGATGTGTTCGGCCCGCCACCGCGCGCCCGTTCGCTTCAACCGCAAGTTCACCTCTTGCTTGATCGTTCCCTCCACCGCACCGCTGCCGATACTCTGCCCGCGTGCCAACCGCGGGGCGTAATCCAAGCGGGTCGGGTGCTTGGCCATGTACGCCGCCAGCCCCAGCAACGGAGCGGTCGAGACGTCGCTCGGTGCCGCCGCGAGCACCCCGGCCAGCCACCGCTCCAGACCGACTTTCCCCCCGGCCACCAACGCCGCACGACCGGCTCGCGCCTGCGCGTCCGCCGCGTCCCCGAAGGTGCCCTTCACCGCGTCCCCGACGTGTTCCAGGGCGTGATACACGTCCAGAACGCCTGCCGCCTGGGGCCAGTGGTCCGACGCCAGGTTCCAGATCCACTCGGCCCCGTCGCCCAGCACCGTCACATCGCGGGCGGTCGTCACGCCCAGCCGATCCGATTCCTCTCGCAGCCGGGTACCGAACGCGCCACACCCTTCGATCGCCGCACGCACCGTGCGAACGGTCGGGCCGGGCAAGGTGCGCGTGTCCCACTCCTCGGGAGTGGCCGACGCGCCCGCTTCTCGCTTGCAAAATAGGCCGACCTTCACGTCCCGCCAGCCGTCGCGCGTGTTCACCTTGCCCGCGTCGATCAGCACCTCCACCGCGCCTTTCGCGGTCGCGAACCGCCCCGCGTCGCCCCGGCCGGGGCGCGCGGCCGCCGCCCGCTTGGCCTGGGCGTGGGTCGCCTGACGAATCACCTCGTCGTCGACCTGCCAGCCGCAGAACTCCGCCACAACCTGTTGCGCCCGCGCGAAGGAGTGCTCGACGCCCGCCAGCACCAGCAACCGCGTCGCCTGCCGGGTGAGGAAGCCCTCGATCCCGAGGGCGTGGTCGGCTCGGAACGTGCCCCCGTGACCTCGGCACCACGAGTACTCGCGGTCGAGTTGGACCGGCCCGAGGGCGGTCGTCACCGTCCGGCGGTGTCGCCCTTTGGACCGCCACCCGGCGACTTTTTTTCCCGGTCGGCGCGAGCCTGGACGGTGGCCGCGAGGTTGTCACGGAGGAGCCGGCGACCGGTGCCCAATGCAAAGGTCTCGCAGGCCTCGAGTACGGTGCCGTGGGCGGCCGTCGTTCCCAACCGCCGCATCTCTTGGACGTAGGCGATGGCCCGTTCGAGTTCGATCCGCTCGGCGTCCGTGGTGTATTCGACGGTCAACGTGGGCATCCTGCCACTCCATGAAATGGGGTGAAATAGAATAACCCCAAGCCGATGCCCAAATCTACAGCGACACCCCGTCGAGGTGCTTCGAGCATATCAGTCGCGGCAATTGGGAATGGCTTGTCGAAGCGGCTAGTGAAGTGCCTGCGTATGACGCGCTTACACAGAGTGGCAATCCTGATTTGGCGATCCTCGCCACTCTTTGGAGGACGCCTCAGACGAGGCCACGCCTTGAGAACTGGAGCCGCGACGAAGAGGTTGTTGCACGGTTGCCAGAATACATATCTGCTTTGGCTGTCGAGAAAAACAACCAATCCGACTGGCTCCGCGACATCTTCGGCAATCCCTTTCATCCGGTCGCCTTCTCCCCCTCGTGGCGCACCTCGACCGCCGTCGCGCTCGCCTCTCAGATGTACGAGTCGCGCGAGTTCGGCGCGATGCCGATCCTGGGCGACGCGCTCCAGGACACAGGGTGTGACAGCGCCGACATTTGGACCACTGCCGCGGACCCGGGCCGCATGTGCGCGGGTGCTGGGTCGTCGATCTGGTGCTCGGCAAAGAGTAACCTTGCTCCTGGCATTCTGCACGGGCATGATGGTGGAAGATCCCGACCACTTCCGCCAACCCCTCGGTGTGCCGTGTCGAACGACGTGATGCTGGTTGCGTACAAGGTGCTCTCGGCACTCACGGTCCTCGCCGGCGCGGGCGGAATGGGCCTGAGTTTCCTGTCGATGGCGTGCGCGGACCTGCCGAACATCGTCGCGGGGGGCGCGGGGTTCGTCGCGGGCGCGATCCTGGTCGGGGCCGGGTTGGTCGCGCTGGCGCTCTTCTCGCTGGTCCCCGCGGGACCGGCCCGCACCTCAATCCCGGAGGAGCTGTTACAGATCGAGAAGTAGACCGCGCCATCCGGGATCGTGCGTTGCCGCGCGCTACGCACTCTGAGGCGACATCGTCTCGACTCCGCTCTCGTTATCGCACACGGTTCCACCAAGAGTCCGGCGCAGGAACTCGACCAGGAACGCGCTCTCGTCGCGGGCCTGGCGCCAGTCGCGCCACAGGCGGAACGCGCCTACAACGGTCGCGAACAAAAGCGCGAGCAACAACCAACGACTGATTCGGGAAGAATCGTTGATCGCGATCACAACCTGCGCGTACAGGTTGGCCAAGACACTTACTGCAAAGACAGCCAGCGGCCCCCAGGACGAAACATCCCTCCCGATTCGGCCCCGGAACACGGTCACCGGTCCGCGCGCCTCGAACGTTCCCGAGAGGCACATCTGGAACGGGTTCGTGAAATCGATCCGCTTCCACAGGCGCACGCGCCCGGACTCGACGCGCCCGTACACCGCTTTGGGCTCGTCCTCGAAGAACATCCGGTAGCTCCGGTTCGTGCCCGCGGTCAGGCGCGCGGTACACTCGTCCGGGGGCAGAGGGAACGTGAGTTCGACGCGGGCCATCGCCATCGTGCCTCGGTGCGTGCGCGACAGTATCAGGACCAGCATACCGTCACGGACCTGTGGCTGCTACCCCTTGCCGAGACGGTTGGGACCGCGCGCCCACTAAGGTTTCGCGCCGTCCACGGACACGAGTACGTCCTTATCGAGGTACACTACGTGGACGCGCTTCTTCGCCATTTGCACCGGGATCGGCCACGGCACGGTCACGGTTTCGGTGAAGTAAACCGAGCACTCCCAGTGCTGGTGCCGGATTCGGTGGCCCACTAATGGGGGCTGTTTCACCGTGTCGAGGCGCTCCAGGAGCTTCTCTTTCACGATTACGATGTCGCCGCGCGTCGCGCCGGGCGGCGCCTTCGGGAGTGCCCTGAGGACCTGGGCGTCCGTCGGGGGATCATTGGGCCAGAGCGCCCTTTCAGCCGCCTCCAGTTTCCTCTGTAGTTTCACGACCTCCCACTTGAGCCGCTCGTTCTCCTTCTTCAGCTTTTCCAGTGTTGGGTCGGCGGGAGCAGGAGGTGGATCGGCCCGGACCGTCGCTGGCCCTCCACCGATTCCGCCCGCGGCCCCTACGAACGCAGTGACCACCAGGGCCAGAAGAACGACTTTGGATTTGAGAACAATCATTGGTTTCCACATTCCTTGTGAAAGAGCGAGGACGGCCGGCGCGACAGCGCCCCGGGAACCGGCCGCGAACTCGACGGTCGCCGTGACCGTGGCCGTCGCGAGCCGCACGGAGACCGTCCCCGCGCCCAGAACCGGGAGCGCCACGCCACAAGCCGGGAGCCGCGCCCGGAGCCGCTCCTTCGCCCGCGCGAGCCGCGATTGCAGGGTTCCGACCGGGCACCCGAGTTCGCGCGCCGCGTCCTCTTGTGCCCTGCCCTCCAGGTGACACAGGACGAACGCCGCGCGATAGGGTTCGGGGAGGCGCTCCACCTCGCGGTCGAGCGCCGCGCGCCAGTCCGCCCACTCGTTCGCGCCGCCGGCAACGGCTTCCGGCCGGGCCGCGTGCTGCTCCCGCGTGGTGCGGCGGTCCCGGTCCCGGTCGAGGCGCACGCTCACGCGCCGGGCGACGCGGTGGAGCCACCCGGCGAGGGCGTCCCCGGAGCGAACGGTGCGTGCGCGCCGGACCAGCGTGAGGAACGTGGCCTGGAACGCATCTTCGGCGTCCCCGGTCCGGCCCAGAACCCGGGCGCAGGTGCCGAGCACCATCGGGCCGTGGCGCCACACGAGCGTCTCGAACGCGAGCGCGTCCCGGTCCGCGGTGAAGCGCCGGAGCAGTTCGCCGTCGGTGAGTTGGGCCAGCCCGTCGCGTGCGACGACCCGGCCGAGGCGGTGTACGAGACCCGGGAGCGAGTGACCCACGCGCGACCTCCGTTCCGCTGTAGCGTCTACCAGAATAGAGCCGGCCCGGGCGCCTCAGCGTCCCGGAATTCGGAAAAAGATGATCTTACCGATGAAGGGAGAGTTTCACCGCGAAGAGTTTTTCACCGCAGAGGGCACGAGAGAGCGCGGAGAAAAAGAGGCAGACAAAAACCGAACCGTTCTTGCCTTTCCTCCGCGCCCTCTGCGGTGAAATCCTCGCACGACTACTCACTGCCGAGCACCAGGTCCACGACTCAGCACCCGCGCACGTGCGGCCCCGAACCGCGGCAGTGATCCAGCACGTCACTGTCAGCCAAACTCCGTCAATACACCAGTTCCACGTAGGGGCGGTGCGGGGCATCCGGGTCGTCTCGGTGGTCCCAATCGATCGCTGCGGCGGCATCCATGATCCGCTTCGCCTCCGCCCACAACTGGGCCGTATCGGGCCTGAAGTACATCAATCCCAACTTCCCGGGTGGTGCGGCTTCGCTCCACCAGATGTACCACCGTCCGTTGCTTTGCCCCCACTGCGGCCTCGACTCGAGCAACCGCCGGGTTTTCGGCGCGCCGGGCGGGAGCGGCCGCGCTTGGGCCGCGCGCGCGGCGAGGTCCGGTGGGCCGGCCTTAACGGTGGCTTCGTCGGGGGCGGGGCCGGCCGGCACGGTTCTGACATCACCGTACCGCGGGTACCCGACCGGGTTTCGCCACTCGAGATCCTCTCTAAAATTCCCGGTCGCGTCAAAGACCGTGCCCGCTTCGAGGTCCAGTAACCGGGCGGCGAGCCAGTCCGAGAGGGACGCCGCCCGTATCGGGCGCTCGTCGTAATGCTTCCCGTACTCGATGAGCTGGCCCGGCGGTCCGTCCCAAGCGCCCGCCGTATCGACACAGATGTAGCCCCGGTCTATGTCGATGATCGATACCCACTCGTCGCGCCACCACCAATACTGCTGGTCAATGAGCCGGTGCGCGGCCCGGTCCGAGCAGAACCACGGGTGCTGTTCGGCAACCGATTCCAGTGGCATGAGCCACCCGCCCGCGAAATTGTGCCAGAACACCCCCGCGGCGGACCGCGCACCGGGTTCGTCGTCCCAATCAACGAGCGGAGCACCGTTCTGCCACCGGTAAAGGGCTCGCACGTCAGCCGAGAGCCGCCGACCGAGTGCCCGCTCCGCAGTCGCCAGGTCCGTCTCGCCCACACCGGGCGGGCGATCGACTATGGCCTCCGGACGGTTCGCTCGGAGCCAGGTCTCAAGTCGCCCCAGGACCAACTCGATCGGTTCAGACACACGTGCTCTCCGGAGACGGAACGACAGAGCGTGCCGCAAACGAACAAATCGCAGCCGAGCGGCGAAAGAACGCCCGAGAACGCTCTAATTGCACGCACGTTGCGGTAATCCGGTACCGCGCTTCGACCTGATGCTATTCCTTCCCCAACACCAGATCAACGACCCAGCACCCGCGCACGTGCGGCCCCGAACCGCGGCAGTGGTCGAGCACCTCGGCGCTGTCACAGCCGGCGTCCTGGAGCGCATCTCCCAGAATGGGCATCGCGCCGAAGTCCCGCGCCTCGTACATCTGCGCCGCGAGCGCAACGGCGGTGGAGATGCGCCACGAAGGGGGGCAGGTGACCGGGCGGAAGAAGTTGCCGAAGTGGTCTCGAAGGAGGTCGCGCTGGGCCGCCTGGTTCTGTTCTTGTTCGCCCCACGAAGTGCAACGGGCGGCGGTGACCGCGTGACTGATGTACTTCCGGTCCGCTGCGGGCTGCAGGAGCGACATTGCGACCGCCTGGACCGCGAAACCCACCGATGCCTCGATTCTCGGCCCGCCCGTCCAGTCGTGTCGGTCCAGCCACGTCGTGACCGTGTTCCACAACGTGTCCACCTCCATTCCCCAGGCGCGACCATCCGAATATTGCTCCCCGTTCTCGATTGCCCGGTGACAGTATTCTTCAGGCAGAAGGTTCGACACGAGACGACAGCACGCGCACACGAACAGTCGTTGCTTTCGCTCGCTCGTCTGATTGGCCACGAACCGCAGCATCGCTACCGGGTCGTCACACGCGAGCCATTCGGCTTCGGTCATCGGTCGCCCTCGTGAGCCGCTCCCGGCGCGACCGTTCCGGCGCCCGGTGCAAAGGTCCGAGGAAATCAGTCTGTAAAGACGTTTTCACCGCAGAGCACACGAGAGCGCGGAGAAGAACACGAGCGGAACCGCGCAACCACCTTTGCTCTCCCTCCGCAATGAAATGCTCTTCGCGCTTCACCGCGGAGGCACGGCTAACATTGGCTAACATTCTGGGCCGACAGGGGCACGAACCTTCATTCCCCCCAGGGAAAACGCACCTCTCCCCGCGCGCCGGCTAACATTCGCGACACGAACCGCCCGATTCCCACCCGCGGAGCGAGCGGTTGACTTCCGGTGTACGCGCGCGT
The DNA here is from genome assembly GCA_000531095.1 of Gemmata massiliana. Classification (GTDB taxonomy): domain Bacteria; phylum Planctomycetota; class Planctomycetia; order Gemmatales; family Gemmataceae; genus Gemmata; species Gemmata massiliana. Next base: position 9,152 of record HG799473.1, read on the forward strand.
CTTCGTAGAAGGAGATCATTCCCACTCGGGACCACACTTGCGCGCACCGCTCCTCGCGGCATTATACCCACATCAAGAATACGCCATCAATACCAGTAGTGAAAATAAATACAAATTCCATTTTCGCACCCGCCGCCTGCGCACGGGATGCGCCCGCGAATCCCGCGCGTTACTCCTGGCCGAGCACGAGGTCCACGACCCAGCACCCGCGCACGTGCGGGCCCTCGCTCCGGCAGTGATCGAGCACCTCGGCGCTCTCGCACCCCGCGTCCTGGAGCGCGTCCGCCAGGATCGGCATCCCACTGAACTCGCGCGTTTCGTACATCTGGAGTGCCACGGCGCGAGCGGTGGAGGTGCGCCATTTCCGAGAAAACGCGACGGGGCGAAACGGGTTCCCGAAGATGTCGCGCAGGAAGTCGGCTTGCACCGCGAGTTCGGTCGGGTCGGGCGGCAGCACCAGCCTCCCGATCAGGTCGACATTTGGTTCAAGTCCGCAGTCGGCCGCGCGGAGACAGGCCTTCGCGCTCCCCGCGGCGCGGTAAGCCAGCGCCGCCTGCGTGACCCTCTTTCTTGTGCAACTCCAAACTGCGCTGCTCCCGAATACGCGCGCTGCGGCCTGAAACTCGGCTGGCTGGTACGTCCAGGGCACGCGCGTAACGGGATTGTTCACGCGACCGCCCTGGAGTCGCACCTGCCGCGCTCGCAACAGCGATTCGCGAAGCCCGGGCTCCGCGTGCAGTTCCAGGCAGTCGAGCGCGTCGGTGTCCGCGACATCCAGCACGTCCCCGACGCGGCGGCAGCACGCGATTGCGAACTGCCGGTACCTCTCGTCCGAGGCGGCCCGGCTGCGCGAGAGAGTGAACAGCACGTCGAGCATATCCGAAGGGTCTTCGCACGCCAGCCAGTCCGCTTCGGTCATCCTCACCCCTTGTCGAGCACCAAATCCACAACCCAGCACCCGCGGACATGGACACCCGGCGCGCGACAGTGGTTCAGCACGTCCGTGTTATCGCACCCGGCGTCTTGGAGTGCGTCCCCCAGAATCGGCATCGCGCCGAACTCGCGCGACTCGTACATCTGCTGCGCCAGCGCGACCGCGGTGGAGGTGCGAACTCCGTATAGCATACAGAATACGAGGCTATCGCGCCGAACTCGCGCGACTCGTACATCTGCTGCGCCAGCGCGACGCGGTGGAGGTGCGCCACACGGGGGAGAACGTGACGGAGCGAAAAGGATTACCGAACACCTCGCGGAACAGGGCGCATTGGGCCGCTTCCTCTGCCGCCCGCGCGCCGTGGTACGCGAAATTCTCGACGCGGCTCCGGTCCGAATCTTCACCGAACGGATCGAAGTCCGGCGGCCGCGTGCGCCCCGCGGCCGCGCACCCGACGGCTTCGGACGCGGCGGCGCAATTGATGATGGCCTGGCAGCACGGGTTCTCCTCATCACACGCGCACGCGGTAATCACCCGCTGGCGCGCGGCACCGACCTCCTCCCAGGTTCCGTGCCCTTCGATCAGGCGCTCGTATGCCTCCACCGCCTCGCGCCCGGGAGCTTCGATCAGGTGGAAGATGCGCCGCCAGCACGCTGCCGCGTGCAGGTAGGATTTCCGGTTCCACTGTAACAGGTTCTGGTGCGACGTCGGCGCGCGTCTCCCCGGGCGCGGGGCGCGCGTGAGCGCCTCCAGTTGTTCGGTCATGCGGCTCAGGTCTTCGCACGCGAGCCATTCGGTTTCGGTCATCGGGCGCCCTCCGGAACCGCCTCCAGCATGATCGGGCGTGGCGACCGGTGCAAGCCCCGGCGCCCTTCGGTGATTGCGCCGCTTGCTCCGGCTGTGCGTTCGGGTATGCTGTGTTTTGTTCCCGTGGTCGGTTTAGCTCGTCGCTCTGCGACAGGCTGATGTTGCGTCAGCCGAGCACACTCCGCCACACGCACCGCGGGGAACACTGTTCCAGCACCGCTATCGAGCCGACGCCACCGGGTCGGTGTGCGTTCTGGAACAACCCCGGAATCGTGGTTCCGCACACCGACCCGGTGGCGTCGGCTCGGCGTTGCCGTGAGCGTTCCGCGCATCTCAGGTCGGGAAGTAAACACCGCGGGAACACCTCGGGCCAGGGATTGTTCCCTGGCCCGGGTCGTTTCATGCAGAAGGAAATCGGCTAAAGCGGCTACTGTGCCGCGCGTCGGGCCGATCGGGTACGAGTGAGATCCCGCCGCCGAGCGCCCCTTACGAACCAGTGCGGCGCATGACGTCCCAATTGTGGACGCTGATGCCGAGCACCGGGCTCACTCCCCGGTTCTTCGCTCTCGTGTGCCACGAACGCGATACCCGTTGGAGCGTTGGGGGACCGCTCCGAATCCGGGTAGTACATCTCGTCGCCGGCGTCGTAGAACAACGGGAACAACGATAGTGCCTCCCGGAGCGGGCTACCGATCCCGATTCGCCCGAGCGCCCGCCCGCGGTACCCCTCGAACACCCAGATGCCATACAAGTCGCCGGGGGCATTGAAGTCGAAGCGAACCACATCCGCTCCGAAGTACACGGTCGTGTTTTCGGAGCCCGGCAGCGCGGGGTTCCGAACAACCAATATTCCGGTGTTCTGATCGATCGCACGTCTCAAAGGAAAACCCGGTTGGTACCCGACGTGGGTGGCCGCACGTAGTAACGCGCCGCACTCCGAAAGCCGAGTCCCGATCCGCTACCCGGCCGCGAAGAGCCCCGGGTACAGGTCCGCGTCCAAATCAATGAGTGTCATCCGGCGAGCCTCCGGCTTGCATAGAACGCGCGCACGTGCGGCCCGTCACCGCGGCAGTGGTTCAGCACGTCGGTGTTGTCGCAGCCCGCGTCCTGGAGCGCGTCGGCCAGAATCGGCATCGCGCCGAACGCGCGCGACTCGTACATCTGCTGCGCGAGCGCAACGGCGGTGGACGTGCGCCATTCCGGGGGGGAAGGTGATGGGGCGGAACGGGTTCCCGAAGAGATCGCGGAGGAACGAGGTGCGAGCCGCGGTGACGTGGCGCTCGATGGCCCTCGACCCGTGCGGCAGATCAATCAGTGGCGGACACGGGCGCCGTTCGGTGTACTCCACGACGAACTGTGCGAGTCGCGCGGCGTAGTCGACCGTCCTACTCAGCAGGTATTCGGATGATTCCTCGTAGTAGCGCGCCTCCGCGCCGCCCGTTCTCGCCCATGCATGATCTCGGTCCGCGAACTCCTCAGCTACTCCGATGGCCTCGAGCGGGGACTCGCTCACGCGCAATCGCGAACAAAAGCGCCGGAGCGCGCAATCGTAGAGCGCGAGCTTACGGCCGCTCGCTCGGCCGCGGAGTGCGGTGAGCAGGTCGCGCGGTTCTTCGGACACCAGCCACTGGGCTTCGGTCATCGGGCGCCCTCTGGAGTCACTCCCGTGATGCCCGCTCCGGCGCCCGGGGCGAGCCCGCGGTTCACCAAAATAAATTAAACGATCTGGCTATCGTCAATTGGTTGTGCGATGATAAATGTGCCATGCCAGTTTCGGGACGCTCATCATAAGGGGACGGGCATGACAGAGTACGAACGACTTTCTCTTCAACTCCAGGCGACCCTGGTGAGCGGACTGAGCCTCATGGTCGTTCAGTCGAAGTTGCAGTCCTCGGACGAGAACGCGGGGTACGTGCAACAAGTGCTGAACTGGCAGAGCCAAGTCGCGCGGGTGCTGGAAGGGCTCAAGTCGGTCCTCGGGTAGTAAACGGGGTTCCCGTGGTCGTGTTTAGCTCGTCGTAGAGCGATGGCGACGTTGCGCCGCCCGCGCACACTCTTGGGGAAAATCCGAAGTCTCGGGGCGAACCGTTGGTCCGTTCGAGTTTCGTATGTGTTTGTGCTTCGGATTTCCTCCCAAAGTGGGTGCCAGGTCGGGAAGTAGACACCACGGGGACACCACGGGCCGGGGAGCGTTTCCCGGCCCGCTGTCGTTGAAATCGGATGGAGTGCTTTGTGACCGATCGTCGGGCCGTTAGCGAGACGGGTCAGACACGTCGCGTTCCACGAAGTGCCGCGGCGGTAACGAGTCCCGGAGTGCCGCCCGCGCCCTTACGAACGTGGCGGCGTAGCGTTTCCGGATCTTCGCGTGCGGGGCGCTCGACTTTGGTCACCGGGCGCCCCGGAGCGGCTCCCAGCATGACGGTTCCGGCGCCCGGGGCAAGTGCGAACGCGATTACTTCTTCGGCCCCGGCCCGAGCGCGCGCTCGATCTCGGCGACCAGATCCTCGACGATCGTGGGGGCGTCCTTGGTGTGCCGGGGCCGGGCCTGGTCGTCGTGCCACAGCACGCGCCCGTTCGCGTCCAACAGGTACAGGGTGGGGGACACCTCGTACCCGGGGTTGTAGGTCGCTCCCATGCGCGCCGAACTGTACGCGCCGAGCGCCGCGATGGACTCCAGGTCCGCGCCGTACCCGGCGGGCCACGGGACGTCGAGGGACGACACGAACTCCTCCACGCTCGGGCGCGCGACGTTCGTGAGGCTCACGAACGCGACCCCGCGCTCCTTGAACCGGTGGTACGCGCGGACCAGTCCCGGGGCCGTGGCGCGGCACCCGGGGCACCAGTGCGCCCAGATGTCCACGACGACCAGTCGGTGCCCGGTCCCGACGGCCGGGCCGTTCACCCAGCCCTCGGCCTTGAGCGCGGGCAACAGGGTGCCGGCCGGGAGCGGCTGGGCCGGGTACGTCCCGGGCGGGAGCGGGCCTCGCACGGAGCGCTCGGGGGCGTCCGGTGGGCGGAACGCCAGGAGTGCCGCGCCGGTGCCCGCGACCGTGACGACAACGAGCGCGCAAACAACAACCCGCGGGGGAACCCGCTTGTGCCAACCGGGGTTAAACACGAGAGCCTCCGAGCCGTTGAACTGCGCGTACTGGCGGGCGGCGCTGAAACGAGACCCTCATTGGTATCGACTCCTGGCGGCCGCGGCCGCTGAGTTCGTGATGAGAGTGTTAAGCGATTTTCACAAGAAATGGCTGTTCCGGTTCGTGATCCCGGAAGGGCCGGCCCTAACGAAGTGCGGCGCCGACAGTTGGAGTCACTGGCGCGTATGAGTGTGATACTGCTTGTGGGGACGAATTGGGGCGTTTTATCTTTGATATTGTGTCACGGTTCTCCGGGCCGCGAGTTGCAGCCACAGCCGGAAAACCGCGACACGAATGCGACACATGATATTTTAATGAATCGCGATCGTTTTGATTTGATTGATTTCTGCGGCCGATTTTGTGTGGGCGGGCGCCCGCCGTTCGTCACTGCCGGCCACATGGCGCCCGCAACTCGGCCTACTTCTTCGGTCCCCCTTTTCCGCCGCGCTCCTTATCGCCCTGGGACTTACTCTGGTTCATGATGTCCTTCACCTGGGCGTCGCTCAACTTCGGCTGGGTCGGTTCGCTCGAGCCGCACCCCGTTGCGATCACCAACAGGCCCGCGATCACAAGAACTCGCATGAATCCGTGTCTCCGTTATCTGTGTGGTTTGGTGTGTTTGGGTTGTGTCGCCCGACGGGGGCGCTTCGCCGCCGCGCGCCCGTCAGGGAAATCAGGCGCGCAGTTAGTCGAGGCTGCCGCCGACCTCGCCGCCCGCGCGGCTGCCGTAGGACATCCAGGTGTCCTGATCGACCGCGTCGCGCACGAACCGCACGCTCCCGTCGGCCATACACACGTTGGCCCCGCCGGTGTGGTAGCTGCTGGCGGGCACCACGATGGCCCACCAGTCGCCGGGGCGCCAGCACGGGGCGTTCGGCGGGAGCAGGTGGTTGTACCAGGTGCGCCACGGGGAGCCCTCCACATACGGGTACCCCTTGTAGCTCCACGCCGGGTTCCAGCCCCCGGCCAGCGACGCGGTTTTGTAGTCCCGCGACAGGAGCTCGGCCCGGCCCGCCTGGAGCTGTGCCCAGGTCAGGTTCTGGTACGGCTGGCTGGTGGTGGTCTCGAAGCAGTCGCCGTTCTTCTTGCCCCCGCCCCCGCCGGACAGGTACCCGGCCGTGACCTCCGCGTAGAGCGCGGTGTTGCTGGTGCCGTCGGTGACGCCCTCGATCTTGCGCCCCGTGTTCAGCAGGTCGTCGAACATCCCGTCCTTGCCGCTGCGGTCGTACCAGATCCCGGAGTTCCCGTGGTAGCTGGTGAGGCCCATCGGCTCGGAGGTGCCCGGCTTCCCGAGAACCTGCGGGTCCGAGGGGCACATGAGGCTCTTGATCCGGTTGCTCGTGGCGGTCACGTTCGCCGCGTCGCCGTACCACGGCTGGGTGTAGTTGTAGATTTTGGCGATGTTGTCCTGCTCGAAGTACGGGAGCAGGCGGCTCAGGTCGTTGTTGTTGTAGGCGATGCCGGTGGCCCAGGCCCCGTCCGGGAACTTGCCGTTGGCCGACACGAAGTTGTGGGACGCGAGCCCCACCTGCTTCAGGTTGTTGCTGCACGACATCCGCGCCGCCGCGTCGCGCACCTTTTGCACGGCGGGGAGCAGGAGCCCGATCAGGATCGCGATAATGGCGATGACGACGAGTAACTCGATCAACGTGAACCCGCGACGGCGCATGGCCGCACCTCCGGAGAGGACATGATGTGGTGTTCGCTGAGCGAACGAGAACGAATGAAATAATCAGCCGGGGCGAACGAATCGGGCGGAGAGTAACGGGGCGAGCGTGTGGAGAGGGCGCACTTAGGGAGGGCGTATGGGGAGGGCTAACGAAAGAGATTACCCCGTTCGCTTCGGTGAGTCCAGTGCATTGAAATGAGAGGATGTCGCTGTAGATTTGGGCGGTTACGCCGCCGCCCACGAGTTACTCGATCGACGTGTGGCTCAGCGAGCGGAGTTCGACCAGCCGGCCGACGTCCTCGGCCCGCCACCGAGCGCCCGTTCGCTACAACCACAAGCACACTCTACTTGATCGGCCGGGGCGAACGAATCGGGCGGAGAGTAACGGGGCGAGCGTGTGGAGAGGGCGCACTTAGGGAGGGCGTATGGGGAGGGCTAACGAAAGAGATTACCCCGTTCGCTCCGGTGAGTCCAGTGCATTGAAATGAGAAAGCGAGTCTCTCACTCATTGTCGCGCGGCACCAGTCGTGCTGTGCCGCGCGACAATGAGTGGGAGACTGATGGAAATGGGTCGTACAGCCGAGCGGCGCGTGTTGACGGCGCATGCGGTTCGGGCAACTTGCTCGGTCAGTCGGATTTGAACTTCGCGAGCGCCGTGAGGTTCCGCACCGTAACGACCACGTAGTATTCCTCGCCCGATTTCAGCTTGCGCGGATCGAGCGCGTAATCCGAGTAGTCGGTGACCGAGCGCTCGGTCTTCGGCAGGTGCGTGGTGTGGATCGCGAGCGGGAGGTGCACCAGCGCCCCGTTCACCTGTACCCCGTCCTTGTCGAGGACCGCGTAGCGGTACTCGTCGGAGGCGAACGACTGGTCCGCCGTTCCGGGGTGCTCGAACCGTATGCCGATGCCCTTTTTCGTATCGGCTTGAACCCGGAGCATCGCGTCGAGGCGCGCCGGTTCGGGGGCGTCCCCGACTTCCAGTTCCAGCTTCCCGGTCGCGAGCTTGCTCAGTGCGGGGGCGATCTGCAAGCCCCCGCTCGACGAGTTGCCGAGCACCCGTTCGTACTGGAAGCCGATCTTCCCGCGCCCCACGAAGAGCGGGGGCTCCTCCGTCGCGCCCCGCCCCCGGCCGCCCACGGGCCGCAGCTCGTACCGCCACCCGGGTGCGCCCGCGCGCTTGGCACCGCCGGCCATTCGCGATTCGAGTTCGACCTCTTCGCCCGGTTTCAAACTCACGTTCACCGGTCCGTGCATCCCCAGAACCGCGAGCCCGGCTTGCCGAAACTCCTTGCCGTCGGCCCCGATCGTGGTGGGCGGGGTTTCGTCCAGGAACTGTCGGATGTACTGGAATCTCACCGTTTCCTTGCTGGTGTTGCGGACCCGCACGAATAGGGTGATCGTTTCGCCGTAGGAATAGCTCCGCTTCCCGTCCGGGAGGATACTCAGACCGGCTTGCAGGCCACCGACCTCCGGCCCCCACGCCGTGAGCGGCTCCTTCTCCCGCTTCGGTGGCGGCGCCGTTGGGTACCCCGCCGCGGGCGGGTTCTCTCGGACCGCACCGGGGCGCTCGTCTCCGGCTGTGGCTCCCGGGTGGTTCAGGAGCGTCGCGCCGGTTGCCAGCGCGCCCAAAACCAGCGCGAGCGCGACGGCGGTTTTCAGTTTGATGGTGGTCATGGATTTCAGCACTCCGTCTGCGAGGGCCGAGACCGCACCGGGGACCGTTCCGTTGGCCCCGGCGCAAACACGTGTGACGACCAGCGTCGAAGCGGTCACCGCTTCGGGCACGCGGGCCGACGCGGTACTTTTCGCGAGCAGGGCGACGAGTGCGCCGCCCGAAAGCGCGACCCCGCGCTGGGCGAGGCGCGCGGCCAACATGCCCCGGGCGCGTGCGAGCCGGCTGGCGACCGTCCCCTCCGGCAGCCCGGTGTCTCGGGCGGCTTCTTTGCGCGTTCTCCCTTCCAGATCACAGAGAACCAAGACGCTCCGGTACGTGTCCGGCAGGCGGCTCAGTTCCTGATCGAGCACGGGCCACAAATCACCCCAGGTCTCGCGCTCGATCGCCACCGGTTCCGGACCCTCCGTTGGCGGGCGTTCGCGCCCGGTTCGCTTCGCGGCGGTGGCCCGCGCCTTCCGCGCCGTCTGGTAGGCGACTCCGTAGAGCCAGTTGGCGAGCAGCTCCGGTGCGGCGATCGCCGGTGCGCGGCGCACAAGAACGAGGAACGTGGCCTGGAACGCATCTTCGGCGTCGTGGTAGCGGCGGAGCACCCGGCGGCACACGCCCCACACCATCGGTCCGTGGCGCCGGACGAGGGCCGCGATCGCAGACTCACTGCGGTGGGCGACGAAATCTTTGAGGAGCTGCTCGTCGGGCAATTCTCCCTCGCCCCCCGCGCACGCGGTGCGCCGGAGGCGGTGGAGGATGCCGGCGAGCGGGTCGGTTGCCATGCCCTTCCCTTGTGGGCTCCGAGGGGCCGTCTACCACTACCACTACTACTACCCGCACCCGGCCCGTTGATCCCGGATTCCGGAAAACGAACGGCTCTTGCGTTCTCCCGTCACGTCCCGGCAGTGGAACGGCTTTTAGGCCGCTAACATTTGCTAACATCCCGGGACCGCGGGCACCCGAACCTTCAATTTCGCCTGGGGAAACTCCATTTTCTCCCCGCGGCTGCTAACATCCGCATCAATCCCCTGGCCCTTCGCACCGACACGGGGTATTGCACGATCCACACGCGCGCAGTAGCCCGTGTCGGGCATTGTACACGAATGGCGATTGCGACATCAAGACCACTAGTGAAAATATGGGCAATATTTTTAGACTGAAGAGATTTCACCGCAGAGGGCGCGGAGAGCGCAGAGAAGAAACGCAATTGGTTTTCTCCGCGCGCTCTCGTGCCCTCTGCGGTGAAACCTCTTCGCGACTACTCTCTGCCGAGCACGAGATCGACGACCCAGCACCCGCGCACATGGGCACCCGGCTCCCGGCAGTGCGCCAGGAGCGCTTCATCGGCGCACCCGGCGTCCTGGAGGGCGTCTGCCAGAATCGGCATCGCGGAGAAGTCCTGCGAGTCGTACATCTGCTGAGCTAGGGGCCAGGGCGGTGGAGGCGCCCCACTCGGGGAGGAAGGTGGCGGGGTGAAACGGGTTCCCGAAGATGTCGCGGACCAGAGCCGCCTGCGCAGCCCTTTCTTCCAGATCTTCCCGACTGTGATACCACGATGCGAGTTCGGACGCAAAAACCCCACAGTACGTTGCGGCGAGGCCCGCCGTGTCAAGCACAAGCGCGGCACACCCCGATGCCAATTTTGACTTCACATGACTGTCGCCGAATTGCACATCGGACGCCTTCGTCCGTGCTAAAAGCACTTCTTCTTCTGCGCACAATCCATCCGCTAGCCGTTCGGCGACCTCGACAGCATTCCGAAACCACTTGTTCTTCAACTTGGTCCAGACGCGCCTACAGCACGCGACTGCGAAAAGTCGAGCCTTTCGGTCACTCGGTGTGGTGCGGACGATTATCAGTGTCGGCTCGCCGCACGCCAGCCATTCCGCTTCGGTCATCGAGTTCCCTCCGCGGGGAGCCAACCAAGCGCCCCGCACTCCGAGCACAACAGCTTACCCTCTGCAAAGATCGGAGAGGTGCGACAGAAGCAATCGACCGCATCGGTAGGGCGCGTCGGAATCAGCTCCAGTAATTCCGGGTACCGCCGCGCCCCCCAAACCAGGGCCATCAGCACGTTGCTCCGATCGGTGTGAACCGTGCCCACGTCCGGCTGGTCGTACTCCTCGCCGACAACCACGACCGCGCCATTCGGCCGCAGGTAGTAATCCGCCCACATGCTCCCGCCGATGTGGAGCGCTCGTAAGCGGGCACTGTGGGTACGCGCCGGATCGAGTTGAGCCGGGGGCAGACCAGCGATTAAACGCGAGACGATCTCTTCGGCCCGTTGCGACCACATTTGCCCCTCCCGCTTCGATCAGCAGTGGAAGATGAAGCACTTCGGGAGGGCTTTTCGCAGCTTCCCCACAGCGGCGTCGGTCGCCTTTGTTTCGCACAGGGCGAGTGAGGCGAGGGCTTTGAGTTTGGCCAGTTCCTGGAGGCCGGTATCCGTTATCTCTGTGCCGGCCAGGTCGAGGCCGAAGGGGACATCGGGAGCCGGCAACTTCGGCACGATGCCGTCCTTCCATTTGGCGAACCGGAACGCGGGGATCGCGCCTGCTTCGGGCTTCTCAACAAAGATCAAGGCGCCAGACGTTTCGGTCTTCATCCACCCGACCGCGGCTCCCGCGTCCTTCCACGCTTTGACGACGACGTCGGGCAGCGGCTTGGGTAGGTCTTTCTTGTCGTCGGCGAAGCCCACGTGCCCGTGACCAGAACCAGCGCGAACGACAACGCACGCATGACGAGCCCTCTTGATGTGCCTCCGGTAGCAATTCTATCAGGGTGAGTCCTTCGGACCGGGCTCTTCCACGACTCTGCTTCGCTGCGGTTGGGGCGCCTTCGACCCGCTCCGATCTCTCGCGCAGAACTGCCCGGGTCGATCCGAAACGGGCGGCCCTGTGTGGGCGAAGGGGTTCGGGCGAACGGCCGGTGTGAGCCGGCCGGTGGAAACCTCCTCCCGCTCGTCACCACGAGGTTCAGTGATCGCCCGGTGTGAGCCGGGCAGCGCGATATGAAAGCAAAAACATTTTCCGACAGGATTAACCGGATCAACCGGATAATACTGAAACACGCACCCGCTCGTTAGCACTCGCGGTTCGCCTGAAGTCTTCTTGGCGAACCGCGAGTGCTAACGAGCGGGTGGAATTACGTATTTGAATCCTGTCGATCCTGTTAATCCTGTCAAAATTCTTCTGCATTAGAGACCGGCACCGGCCGGTTACCATCCCCGGGCGAACCGCGCGTGTTCACGAGCGGATAAAGGCCCTTACCCACTCGTTCACCCAATATGCACTGGCGTTCATCCCACCAGGCACTCGTCCTGCTGGCGCTGCGCCGGAACCGGACTTTCCAGCGATTCCAGGGAAGACGAGCGCGTTGCGACCGCGGTCGTTGCGACGCGGGCCGGGGACGTTTTGTAGTGCGTGACGTACAGGGTCGCCCCGACGAACGTCAGCCCGCCGACGAGGTTGCCGAGCACGGTCGGGATCTCGTTCCGTGACGTGAAAGGCGTCGTCGGGGCGGGGCAGCAGCAGGTACGGGTCGTGCGAGCCCGCGTCGGAGCGTTCCACCTGTGCCTGGGGACGTTTACGGTGACCGAGGCGTGGACCCGGAACCGGGCCGAGAACGAATTGATCGAGCATCGATCCGCGATGCCCGTGGGACGATGAATCACGACGGCCGAGTCACGCAGACAAGCGCCGCGCGTGGCGCCGGGAGTTGCTGGGAAACGAAATCCGGGCCGCTCTGGGGTTGGGGCGACCGAGCCAGAATTACATGCCGCTGTAGAACGCCTGCTCAACTTGGCGGCCTGATTGTGATGATGTCACGCCAAGTGCAGCTTGGTGACAGAAGCTTCACCTTTGACGCCTCATGAACCAAGCAACGACAGCCTATTCGTGGCGCTGCCTGGAGTGGCCCCAAAACAGGCCCGAACGCACGTCGCTTTTTACGAACGGTCGCGCATCAACCCATCGGCGGGTGATCCTTCCCCGGAATTTGGGGTGGCGCGAGTGTCCCCTTGCTCCCGTGAACCAGGGTGACCAGGTCGGGCGCTCCCACCGGTGTCGGGAGCGCGAACAACTCCCCGAACATGTACCCGCAACGGGCGCCGTGGTACCCGTTCGTCGAGCGGATCAGGTGCTCGACGCGGGCAAACCGCGCCGCATCGAATTGCGACTCGTAAGCCTTCACCGCCGCAATTTTCAGGTCGATCGTGTCGCTGATGTCCACGACGAACTGACTGTGCCACTGGCGCTGTTCGGCGTCGAACGGGAACGGAACGTACACGAGGTGCGGCACGCGGTACGGTGCGGTCCCGGCGAACCGGTCGTCCCACTTGGTGAGCTGCGAGTAGAATCGGGCGGCTTCACCGATCAGCCCGCCCTGCAGGTGGTCCGGCGACGCGGCCGGGGTGCGCCCGGCCGCGATGATGATGATCCCGGGGCGGTACCGGCGGAACTGCGTCGCGAGCGCGAACCGTGCTTCGGGGCCGTCCATCAGCACGCGGTTCGGCAACTCGACGTTGATCCGCACCGGCACGTTCAGGATGCGCCGCGCGTCCTCGGCCTCCTTTTTCCGCGTTTCGAGCGAGCCGCGCGGGGTCGGCTCCCCGCTCGTGAGGTCAAAAATGCCGACCTTGTAGCCCTGTTTCACCAGTTTCGCGAGCGTCCCCCCGCACAGGATCTCCAGGTCGTCGGGGTGCGGGGCAACGGCGATCACATCGAGCGATTCCGGCAACGGGTCTTCGGCCACGGTACGTTCTCCGCGAAGTAATGTGAACACGGAAGTGAGTGTAGTGAGGAATACCCGCGCGGGGCGCGCCACTTTCAGACAGGCTCATTCCGAGATACACAGTGAAGGAGAATACCTTCGAGGGCGGTCCTTCGGGTCTACGGACTCGGAGAACGTCGCGCTCAAATCGGAGAACCGCATGACGCCAGCCGTCGACCTGTACCCGGAACTCGACACCCCGCTAGCCCTGATCGACCTCGACACGGTCGACCGGAACGCGGCCGCCATGCGTGCCCTCGCTCGCGAACGCGGCGTCGACGTGCGGGTCCACTTCAAGTCGCTCAAGTGCGGCGGGCTAGCTAAATACCTGATGGCCGCCGGGTTCGACACGTTTCTGTGCGCCAAGCTGAACGAAGCCGAAGTGCTGGTTGACGCTGGGGTCAAAGACGTGCTGGTGGCCAATCAAGTCGTCGGCCCGGTAAAGGCCCGGCGCCTGGCAGCACTTGCAGCGCGTGCCACCGTGTCCGTGTGCGTGGACGACGCGGAGAACGTGGACGAACTGGCTGCGGCTGCGGCGGAAGTCGGATCGACAATCGGGGTGCTGGTCGAGGTGGACGTTGGTCAGCGCCGCTGTGGGGTCGATCCCGGGGAGCCTGCTGTGGCTCTTGCTCGACACATCCTCAAGCACGCCCCGGCGCTCCGCTTCTTCGGACTACAGGGGTACGCCGGGCACATCCAGATGCTCCCCGATCTCGCAGAACGAACCGCTCAATGTCGGGCCGGGTTACAGTTGCTGGTCGACACCCGGCGCGCACTGGAAGCGGCCGGCATTCCCGTCGCGGTCGTCACGGGCGCGGGTACCGGAACCGCCGACGCCGCAGCCGGATTCTCGGGGCTAACCGAGATCCAGCCCGGGTCGTTCGTGCTCATGGACGCGGCCTACCACGCCGCGTGCCCGACATATGGGTGCGCGCTGTCGATCCTGACAACCGTAGTGAGCCGACGCGACGAGCGCTACGTGCTGGATGCCGGGAGCAAGGCGATCTCGAAGGACTTCGGCACACCGGTCATTAAGGGTTACCCGACCGATCGAGTAATTGCGGTAAACGAGGAGCACACGATTGTGGCTCCGGGCGCTGGCGCGGTGGTGCAGGTCGGGAACCGGCGCGAGGTGCTGCCGGCTCACTGCTGTGCGACGATGAACCTGCACCGGTCGTGTGTCGCGGTGCGCGGCGGGAAGGTGGAAGCTGTTTGGGCGATCGAGGCCAGCGGACGATACGATTGACGCCGAGGCGCATTAGAGCCTCGACTGAAAGCCCATTACTTCGTGGACAGGAGGAGAAATACTCTCCCCCGCCCGTTCGTCACTTGTAGCTCCGTTCGACGAGCTTGATCGCCTCGAACGCGAGCGGTTCTTCGTTGCGGATCGGCGTCTTGCCCTCGCCCGCGTACTCCCACGCGGCGACGTGGCAGAACTTTTCGTCGTCGCGCTTCGCTTCGCCGTCCGGTGTCTGGTGCTCCACGCGGAAGTGCCCGCCGCAACTTTCTTCGCGCACCAGTGCGTCGCGGGCCAGCAGTTCGCCGAACTCCATAAAGTCGGAGACGCGGTTCGCCCGTTCGAGCGCGGTGTTCAGGTCCGCGTCGCTGCCCGGCACGTTCACGTTCTGCCAGAACTCGGTGCGCAGTTCCTGGATGCGCGCAATCGCGGCCTCCAGGCTCTGCTTCGTGCGGGCCATGCCGACTTTTTCCCACATCACGTGACCGAGTTCGCGGTGCAGTTCGGTCGCGGTCTTCTTCCCCTTGATGGAGAGCAGTTTCTTGATGCGTTCCGTGGCCTCGGCCTCGGTGCGCTTGAACTCCGCATGGTCGGTCGGAGTCACGCCAGGCTTCTCGCCCGCCAGCCAGTGCGTGAGCGTGTACGGGAGCACGAAGTACCCGTCCGCCAGTCCCTGCATGAGCGCGGACGCGCCGAGCCGGTTCGCCCCGTGGTCCGAGAAGTTCGCCTCGCCGACCACGAACAACCCCGGCACGCTCGACATGAGTTCGTAGTTCACCCACGACCCGCCCATCGTGTAGTGGACCGCGGGGTAGATCCGCATCGGGCGCTCGTACCCGCTCTCGGCGGTGATGCGCTCGTACATCTCGAACAGGTTGCTGTACTTCTCCTCGATCTTCGCGCGCCCCTGCTTCGCGATCGCGGTCGCGAAATCGAGGTACACCCCGCGTGCGCCCGGCCCGACCCCGCGCCCGTCGTCGCACGCCTCTTTCGCGGCCCGGCTCGCGATGTCGCGCGGCGCAAGGTTCCCGTAGCTCGGGTACTTGCGCTCCAGGTAGTAGTCGCGCGCGGCCTCGGGGATCTCGCTCGGGTGCTTGCCGCAATCGGCCTTGTCCTTCGGCACCCACACGCGGCCGTCGTTACGCAGCGATTCGCTCATCAGCGTGAGCTTCGACTGGTGGTCGCCGGTCACCGGGATGCAGGTCGGGTGGATCTGCGTGTAGCACGGGTTCGCGAACGCCGCCCCGCGCTTGTACGCGCGGTACGTGGCCGTGACGTTGCACCCGATCGCGTTCGTCGAGAGGAAGAACACGTTGCCGTACCCGCCGGTCGCGAGAACTACCGCGTCGGCCGTGTGCGACTCGATCTTGCCCGTTTCGAGGCTCCGGGTGACGATCCCCCGCGCTTTCCCGTCGACCACGACGAGGTCGAGCATCTCGCAGCGCGGGTACATCTTCACCGTGCCCAAGCCGATCTGCCGGCTGAGCGCCTGGTACGCGCCGAGGAGGAGTTGCTGGCCCGTTTGCCCGCGGCAGTAGAACGTGCGCTGGAGTTGGGCGCCGCCGAAACTCCGGGTGTCGAGCAGCCCGCCGTACTCGCGCGCGAACGGCACGCCCTGCGCAACACACTGGTCGATGATGTTCACGCTCACTTCCGCGAGCCGGTGAACGTTCGCCTCGCGCGAGCGGAAGTCGCCGCCCTTCACGGTGTCGTAAAAGAGCCGGTGAACGCTGTCACCGTCGTTGCGGTAGTTCTTCGCGGCGTTGATCCCGCCCTGCGCGGCGATGCTGTGCGCCCGGCGGGGCGAGTCCTGGAAGCAGAAGCACGAGACCTTGTAGCCGAGTTCGGCGAGCGACGCCGCAGCGCTACCACCGGCCAACCCGCTGCCGACCACGATGACGTGGTACTTCGACTTGTTGGCCGGGTTGATGAGCCGCTGATCCTTCTTGAACCGCGACCACTTCTCGGCCATCGGGCCGCCCGGAACTCGTGCGTCAAGTTGCATGGTTCACTCTTGGCGAAGAGTAAGGGGTGAAGCGACGAAGGAGCGAGCGGGTACACGAGAGGCCCGGCGCGGGATAGCGCGGTTCTCCGAGCGAGGTGAAGGGTGAACGTCTCTTCGCCCGTTCGCCCTTCACCTCTGCGCCCCTTCTCTTCAAATCAAAGGGTCTTGTACAGCGGCGGGGCGGCGCCGGCCCAAACGCCGATCACGATCCCGAGGTTGCCCACCAGGATGGTCAGCGCGACCGCGATCCCCAGCACGCGGATCAGCGGGGCGAACCGGCTGTTCTTCAGCCCGAGCGTCTGGAACGCGCTCTGCACGCCGTGGATCAGGTGAACGAACAGCACGAGCTGCGCCACGATGTACAGCACGGCCAGCGCCGGCGTCGTGAACCCGGCCACGACCATGCTGTACACGTCGTGCCGCCCCTGTTTGTCCTTCAGGTCGAGGACGTTCATGACCTTCCCGGGCTCCGTTTCCACCGATTGCAGCCCCAGCACCGTGAAGTGGGCGAGGTGGAACAGGACGAACAGCCCCACCACCACTCCGCTCCAGATCATCGTGCGGCTGGAAACGGTGGCCTGGACGCTGCCCGGGTACGAGTACCCGACCGGGCGCGCGGCCCGCGACCGCAGCTTCAACCGGATCGCGAGCGTGATGTGTAACAGGAAGATCGCGAGCAGCCCGGCACGCGCGATCCAGAGAAGGGCGCCCAGGCTGTGCGTGAGGAAGTATGCATAACTGTTGATCGCGTCCGGCCCCTGAAACACCTTCAGGTTCCCGAGCATATGGAAGACGCTGAACCCGACCAACCCCAGGCCGGTGAGTGCGACGATAACCTTCGCACCGACACTGGAATCGAAGAACGCCCACAAAAACGGGGTGGCTCGGCGGTCGGCTTTCGGGGCCGACGGCCCCTTCGGGTGGCGGACGGTAGTGGAGGACATCGGCACCTGCGTCTCGCGTGTTCGGGGACGGCTACTCCTATTCTAGCGCCGCCACCCGAACCGGCGACGTGATTTGCCGGGCGCACTGCATCCGAGCAGGTGCCCCCGCAATCACGGCCCGCACATCAGCGCACACCGATCCGCAGGAGCACCTTGCCGCCTTTACCGGGTGTAGCGGCATGTTCGACCGCCTTGCGCACGTCCTCGAGCGGGTAGGTGGCCGCGAACTGCGTTTGCAACACGCCCTCGTTCATTAGCTCGCGCATCCGGCGGAACAGCTTCAGCATCGTGAGGATGCGCTGTTTTTTAGCCCACGCGCCGAGCCAGAATCCCTCCACACTCAGATCGTTCCCGATGAAGTACCGCGGGTGAACCGAAATGGGCTCGTCCGAGAGCGAACCGAACAGCAGGCACCGCCCGCCGTGCCCCAGCGCCGCGATCACTTGCGCCCCCGTTTCTCCACCCACGGGATCGATCGCGTACCGCACGCCGTCGGGGATCAGTTTCCGCACCTGCTCCGGGATCGGCCCGTCCGATTCAACAATCACTTGGTCCGCACCGAGCTTCTTCAGTTCCTCGACTTGCTCGCGCCGGCGCACCACGTTGATCGTGCGGAACGCGAACTTGTGCCCGAGCCGGATCACCATTTTCCCGAGTTCGCCGCCCGCCGCGCTCTGGAGCAACCACGCACCGCGCGTGACTTTCAGTACGTCCTGCGTCATCGCCAGCGCGGTCGCCGGGTTCACGAAGAACGACGCAGCCTGCTCGTCGCTCATTTCGTCCGGGACCGGGATCACCTGGCGCGCGGACGTGACGGTGTACTCGGCCCAGTTGCCGATCCGGTCGTTAATCACGGCAACGCGCTTGCCCTTGCGGAGCCACGCGAGCACCCCGCCGCCGGTCGCCTCCACCACGCCCACTCCCTCAAACCCGGGCGTCGCGGGGAATTGTGGTTTGAGGCCGTACTTCCCCCCGATGTACATGAGATCGGACGGGTTCACGGGGCTGGCGAGCATGCGCACCAGCACCTCACCGCGCCGGGGTTGCGGAGCCGGAACGTCGTCTTCGAGGCGCAATACTTCGGCCGGCGGGCCGACCCGATCGAACACAACACGTTTCACAGCACTTCCTCAACTGAGCGGGGCTTGCGATGATACATCAGTATCTATCCGGGTGCGGTTGTGAAGGCTCCGAACGAACCGTACTCGCTCGAACTGAAGAAAGCGCGCATGTCTCTTTCCGACTTCCTCGTGACGTTTTGGCAGGACATCGCCGGGTGGCTGGTGCTGGCCGAAGTGCTGCTGACCGTCGGCACGCTGCTCGCGGTGATGCACATCAAGCGCGAGCCGATGTCGGCGATCGCGTGGTCGCTCACAGTGCTGCTGGTGCCGTTCTTCGGCGCGTTCCTGTTCTTGGTGTTCGGCTACCAGACCGTTCACCGCCGGTTGCGCCGGCGCCGGGAGCGGAGCCGGGTGTACAAGACGTTTACTGCGCGCACCGGTGGGCCCTCCGCGGGCGTGCCGCCCGAATGGGACGTACTCGCCAAGTTGGGGCACCACGGCGACGGGTTCCCGGTGACGGGAGGGAACGCCATCGCTCTGTACCACGAAGGCAATGCGGCGTTCGAGGCGATGCTCGAAGCGATCGAATCGGCCCGGCACCACGTCCACGCGCAGTTCTTCATTTGCCACTCAGACGACACCGGGAAGCGGTTCATTGACGCGCTGCGTGCATGCGCGAAGCGCGGGGTGGAGGTGCGGTTCCTGGTGGACTGGGTGGGGTCATACGGGCTGTCGTCGCGCTTGCTCCGGGAACTCAAAGCCGACGGCGGGCAGGTCGCGTCGTTCCTGCCGCTCGTGAACCCGCTCCGGGTGAACTTGCGTAACCACCGCAAGATCCTCGTTGTGGACGGGCACACCGGGTTCGCGGGCGGGCTGAATATCGGCGACGAGTACCTCAGCAAGTGCCCGACGTTCGGCTACTGGCGCGATACACACTTCCGCGTCGCAGGACCGGCGGTCGAGGGGCTCCAGCACACGTTCCTCGACGACTGGTACTTCACTACTAACGAGGCCGTGAAGGGCGGCGCGTACTTCCCCGCATCCAACGAAAAGAGCGCACCGGGAACCGTACTCGCGCAAGTGGTCGCGTCCGGTCCGGACGCAGAATACAAGGCGATCCGCGAGACCTACGTCGCGGCCATCCTGCGTGCGCGCAAGCGCGTGTGGATCGCCAGCCCGTACTTCGTGCCCGACGCGGGGCTTCGCGACGCGCTCCTGCTTGCGGCTCGTTCTGGGGTGGATGTGCGACTGTTGGGGCTGTGCCGCCCGGACAAGTGGCTCCCATTCCTGGCAGCCCGATACTACTGGACCGACATGCTCGCGGCGGGCGTGAAGGTGTATCAGTACACCCGCGGGATGCTCCACAGCAAGTTGGTGATAGTCGACGACGAATGGGCGTCCGTGGGCTCCGCGAACACCGACAACCGCAGCCTGCTCCTCAACTTCGAGTGCAACGTTCAGTTCTTCGATACGGGTGTTGTGAAGGGATTGGAAGAAGCGTACCTGATAGACCTGGAGTGGTCTTTGCGGCTCGATCCCGAGGTGTACGCGACTCGCCCATTTGTCGGGCGCCTCGCGGAGAATGCGTGCCGGCTGTTTTCACCGGTGTTGTGAGTTCCAGAGCTCCAGAGCTCCAGAGTTCCAGAGCTCCAGAGCTCCAGAGCTCCAGAGCTCCAGAGTTCCAGAGCTCCACGTTCGTGGCAGTGCCATCGCATCGGCACCGTTGCTGGCGGATGCGGGCTGTGCCTGTTTGGAACTCTGGAACTTGAAACTCTGAAACTTGAAACTTAACTACAGACCCGATTGCGCCCCGTGCGCTTGGCCTCGTACAGTTTCTGGTCGGCCGTTTGGCGCAGGTCGATCGCTGTGGCGTTGTCGTCCCCCATCGTGACCGCAAGGCCGATGCTAACTGTGAGGTTGACAGGCGTAGTCTCGAACCGGAACTGGTGCTCGGCCACCGCTTCGCGGATGCGTTCGGCGACTTGCAGTGCCCCGTCCAAAGTCGTTTCAACGAGCACGACAACGAACTCTTCGCCCCCCGAGCGGGCAAACAAGTCTTCCTGGCGCACGATCCCGCGAACCACGCCGGCCAGTTCGCGCAGCACGAAGTCGCCGCACAGGTGGCCCAGGTTGTCGTTGATCGTCTTGAACTTGTCGATGTCGATGGCCAGCACCGAGAGCGGCCGGTGGTGCCGCTGGGACCGCACGACCTCGCGATCCAGGAACTCGTCCAGGTAGCGCTGGTTGTGGATCTGCGTCAGCCCATCGAGGATCGTGAGCCGGTAAATCTCTTCGTGGTACTCGGCCTCGATGTTCCCGCCGGCCAAGTAGCGGTACAGGCAGTTCCCAACCCGCAGGTAGTCACCATCCTTGAGTAACCGGGCAGTATCCAGTTGCTTATCGTTAACAAATGTACCATTCGTGCTGTTCTGATCGGACACGTGGTATCCGTCGGCGGCCGGTTCGATCAGCGCGTGTCGGCGGGAGACGGAGTGATCGGTGAGTCGGATGTCGCTGTCTTCCCCGCGCCCGAGAACCAGCGGCCGGTCCGTGAGCGGGTACCGGCACCCCATCGTCGGCCCGGTCGGGTAAATGTGGACCAAACACGCTTCGCGCTTAGCTGTAAATAGTTTCTTCGGCGCGGAAACCCACGTCTCGGTCACCTTCTCAGCAATAATGCGCCCGGACGACGACATTTGTGATGATGGTCTGGGAGTGGGTTGTTCAGCCACTAGCACAATAGTAGGTCACAGAATCGGGACGAGTCAAACGTGCCCGATTCTTCCGCTCAATTTGCCCCTCCCCCCGCGCAAATCATCAGATACGCATTTTCGCACGGACGCGAATAGTTATTGTCGCGGCATAACTGATGGCACGATGCCGTTGATCTTCGCCCGCGGCTTCGTCAAATCCACGAGAATCGGTTCTCGCGTCACAATCTCCTTCACGTTCCCTGCTGCGTCGCGTGCGGTGGCCTTCAGGTACACACGAGCGGGTACGCCCACCGGCACGCGCCAGGCGTACTGTCCGCTGTTCGCCAAGCGTTTCGCGACCGAGGCTTCGCGTGCGTTAGCCTGAATCACCGGCTCGTTCCCGTTGGTCGCGATCGACTTCCACGGGCCGGTCGCGGAGTCGCTCCACTCCAGGGTGATCGGGTCGTCACCGAAGTTACGGTCGCTCGCCTTCCACTGAATGACGAGTGTGTCCAGGGCGTTCGGATCGGAAACCGGCGCGAACAGTTCGAGTTGCGGCGGGGTCACGTCGAGCACCACGCGCATGTCCGGCGCGTCTCCCGCGACCGGCTCGCGCTCGCTCAACCCAGCGCCGCTCACGGGCACCAGTCGGAACCCGTAAGTTCCTTCGACTTGCGGGTTCTCCTTCGCGTCGAGTACCACGCCAACCGAGCCACCCTTCCCGTCGTGCTGGCTCCACTTGCTCCACGAGCGCCCGTCGTCGCGCGTTACCCACAAATCGACGCGGCTGATCCCGGACGGGCCGCGCTGTTCGAGGTTAAAGCCGAGGTCGAACTTCGGGTAGTTGATGACCTGGGCGCGCGTCAATTCGACCGTCGGGCTCCCACCGCCGTTCCACCCGCCGGCCGGGATCGCGCTCCCACTCGCGAGCGGTACGGCCCGCGGGTCAACAGTCGGGAGCGGTTGCGCCCCTCCAGTCGATTGACCGGATAACGCCGGACTCCCCTGAAAAGGCGGCTGGCTGGGGAGCGGTTGGCTCCCGGTCAGCGGTGGGTTTCCAGTCGGCGGATTGGTGTTGGACACGACGTTGCTCGGAAGCGGCCCGCCGATGGGCTGATCCGGCTTGAACACCGGCGCGGGCGGTTGCGGTGTGAATGGGGCGGGACCAATTGGCGCGGCAGGGCCGCCCGCAGAAGGAACCAGACCGAGACCGGTCGGCCCTGTCGGAATGAGGCCCATCGGCGGCGGAGGTGGGAGCGGTCCCGCGCCCACGTTCCCCGAACCCGCGGGCGGTGCGGGCGAAATCGGCGTTTCCTTCAGGCTGACCGAGGCGTTCGCGTTAGGCACCGGGAAGTCGTGGGTGATCTCGGTCACGTTCTTGGCGACGTCCACGGCCGTGATCTTCACCGTCACGCCGTCGCTGATCCCGCTCGGGAACCGCACCCCGTTGCGCGCGGTGGCCGGGAGCGTCACGTCCTGCCAGAGCGCGTTCGGGTTGTTCGCGGCGCGGAACTGGACCTTCGTTTTCGTGTCGTCGGGGAACTTGTCGTCCACGCTCCACTCGACGACGATCTCGTCGCCGGTGCGTCTGGCGTTGGTCACGCGGACTTGCGGAGCGGTGGTATCGACCACCATCTTCAGGTCCGGCGGGTCGCTCGTCAGCTCGGCCGGGTCTTTGTTCCCCTTCAGGTCCACGATCTGCATTTTGAACCAGTACACGCCGTCGTCCTTCGCGACGAACACGAAGGAGTCCTTGTCCGGCGTGACGAACCCGTCCTGGTACCACGTGTTCTCGCCGTTGCGGGCGACGTAGAGGGCGACGTGCCGGATCGACTTACGGTCCTTCTTGTAGTCGATGGGCAGTTTGATGCTCCGCGAGTTCATCGCGTGGTAGTCGGCGCCGAGGGGCTGACCCATCGTGAGCCCGATCAGGGCGGCTGCGGCGAACGTCATGACTCGTCATCCCCGGCGTGCGGAACGGAGTACCCGCGGGGCGCGGGCCGTATCGGATGTATCGGCCTTACCGGTAAAAGAATTCAGTATTTCGCGATACTTATCGGAATTCATTCAAGTTGAAACTGCGCCCTCCCGGGAAGAAAGCCCCTCCGGGCACGAGTTGCCAAATACGATAAATTGGCGTGTTTGCTCGCCACTTTTGGGGCGAGACGAGACGGGGCTTTTGTGAGGCCGGATGCGATGACCTCGGACGAATTGCGGCAACTTCTGGAAAGCGTGCGGACCGGCGCGATCGACGTGGCCGACGCGACCGTTCAACTGGGGCGCGCGTCGGTCGCGGAGTTGAGCTTCGCCACGCTCGACCTCGATCGCCAGCAGCGGTGCGGGTTCCCGGAAGTAATATTCGCGGAGGGGAAAACGGCGGAGTGGGTGGAGGGGGCGGTTCGGCGACTCTCGGAAGCAGGACAGAACTGTTTCGTAACGCGCGTGAGCACGGAACAGTCCGCACACCTCGCGGTTCATTTCCCGCACGCGGACCAGGACCGACTCGCGCGCACGTTCTGGTTGCCCATCGCGGGAGAGCGCCCGGCGCCCGCGGGCAAAGTGTTCGTCGTGACCGCGGGCACGAGTGACCTGCCAGTCGCACAAGAAGCGCTCGTGACGGCGCGGGTCATGGGCGCGGGGGTGGAACTCATCGTGGACGTGGGGGTGGCCGGGTTGCACCGCATCCTGCGCCAGCGCGAGCGGCTCGCGTCCGCGGACGTGGTGATCGTGGTCGCGGGGATGGACGGGGCGCTACCGAGCGTGGTCGGCGGACTGGTCGATTGCCCGGTGATCGCGTGCCCGACGAGCATCGGCTACGGGGCCGCGTTCGGCGGCGTCGCGGCACTGCTCACGATGCTGAACAGCTGCTCGGCCGGTGTGTGTACGGTGAACATCGATGCGGGCTTCAAGGCGGGCTACGTGGCAGCCCGCTTCACAAAGCGCCTTCAAATGCGAAACGCCCGGGAGTAACCGGGCGATTTGCGGCACATGTCAGAACCCACTCTTACCTGGGAGCGCGGTGGATGCACCAGACGGTGCGCTCGGTGGCGCGAGTGGCGGAGCGATCGGTTTGGAGGCTGTTTGGGTAGTTGAGCCACAGAAGGCGTATTGGCGGCGGCAGTCGGAGCATCCGGCGGCGGCGGCGGGAGAGGCACATCAACTAGCGATGGAGTGTTCGTGCTCAGAGCGGCATGTTTCTGCTGAACCGAGTTCGAGTTCGGATTCGCGCTCCCGACCCCACCGGCTGGCGGTTCCACGCTCGGCATAAAGCTCGGTTGTGCCGGTGCGCCGATCGTTCCCGGGCTGCCGGGTTGAGCCGACGGGTTGCTAAAGTTCGAGGGCAAGCCGGTCTGAGGTGGGCTGGAAAGCGTGTTCACACCGCTGCTGCCAACCCGCGATGGAATCGCGCCACCCGTTTGTTGGATGCCGCTCCCGTTGCCGTAAGCCGAACCGAAACCGGGCGAACCACCCGTCTTGGAGATGGACTGACTACCCGGCGGGATCAGGGGTGTTCCCGTAAGCCCCGGAGAGGGTTGTTTGGTAGGGAGCTTGTCCTTCTTATCCTTGTCGGTGTTCATGCACCCGACGAGCCCGGTGCAAAGCACCATCCCCAGCCCGGCCGCCGCGACCCGCAGCCACCGCCCGCGCGTTCCTTGCGCCATGTTTCCGTCCCCCGAACTCGACCGGAACTGGTTCCACCTCGCGACGTCCATGCCGCCCGGTTGGGACTCGTTCGTCTCGTTGGGGCAATAGCGGTGGTCCGGAGCGGAATCAAGCCGACCCGCGGAACCACTGAGTACGAACGCGATATACAGGAATACTTGCCACCGTGCCCGTTAAAGTAGTGAGGTCTACGTCTCACGAACTGCCGGCGCTCGCGCACATTTTTCAGTATCGCGGTGCGTTTTCTGCGATTCCCCGTTCTTGTTCCCGCGTCGGGACCACTACTATGGGGAAAGGTCGCCGTTGCTCTCCTGAAAACCCGCTGCACGAACCATGCGATCACTGTTAGCGCTCGCCTCTCTCGCGATCTGTGCCGGGCCGGGCCTGGCGCAGCCGGACAAGAAAACGGACTTCGCACACGACATCGTTCCGATCCTCAAAGCGAAGTGCGCGAAGTGCCACACGAACAGCACTTATAAGGGCGGTGTGTCGTTCGATACGCGCGAGGAGCTACTGAAATCGAAGGCCGCGGTGCCGGGGAAATCGGCCGCGAGCGAGATTATCAAGCTCGTCACGTCTACCGATAAGGACACGCGGATGCCCCCGCAGAGCGATCCCCTGAGCGCGAAGGAAGTCGGGGCGCTGACGAAGTGGATCGACGACGGCTTACCGTGGGAGCCGGGATTCAGCTTCAAACCCGTCACTTACGTCGCGCCGCTCAAGCCTCGGAAGGTCGCACTCCCGCCCGCGAAACCGGGGCGCGAGCACCCGATCGACCGTATCATCGATACCTACTTCGCCAAGAACAAAGTTCCCGCGCCAGAACCGCTCGACGACGCCGCGTTCGCCCGGCGCGTCTACTTCGACCTGATCGGGCTCCCGCCGGCGGCCGGGGAACTGGAAGCGTTCGTGACGAGCAAGAGCGCCAACAAGCGTACCGAGCTGGTGAACAAGTTGCTCGCGGAAGACCGCTCTTATACGGACCACTGGCTCGCGTTCTGGAACGATGCGCTCCGCAACGAATATCGCGGTACTGGGTACATCGACGGCGGGCGCAAGCAGATCACCGCGTGGCTGTACAAGTCGCTCCTGGAAAACAAGCCCTACGACAAGTTCACGCGCGAGCTGATTAGCCCGAACCCGAGTTCCGAGGGCTTCGTCAAGGGCATCAAGTGGCGCGGCGAAGTGAACGCCAGCCAAATCGTGGAACTCCAGTTCTCCCAGAACATCGGGCAGGTGTTCTTCGGCGCGAATCTCAAGTGTGCGTCGTGCCACGACAGCTTCATCGACTCGTGGAAACTCGACGACGCCTACGGGTTGGCCGCTGTGATTGCGGACAAGCCGCTCACGGTCCACCGGTGCGACAAGCCGATCGGCCGGACCGCGAGCGCGAAGTTCCTGTTCCCGGAACTCGGCTCCATCGACGCGACCGCCCCCAAAGCCAAACGCCTCGAACAGCTTGCCGCCCTGGTCACGCACCCGGACAACGGGCGATTCACCCGCACGATGGCCAACAGAATTTGGCACCGGCTGATGGGGCACGGGATCGTTCACCCGGTCGACGTGATGGGCAACAAGCCGTGGAGCGAAGACCTCCTCGATTACCTCGCAGTCTACTTCGCGGAGAACGGCTACGACCTCAAAAAGCTGATGGCGCACATCGCGACCTCGCAGACGTACCAGGCGAAAGCGGTGCCGCTCGAAAAGGAGATCATCGGCGACGGTTTCGTGTTCCGCGGACCGGAACTAAAACGCCTCAGTGCGGAGCAATTCACCGACGCGATCTGGATGCTGACCGACACAGCGCCCGCGAAGCAATCGGCCGCGTTCCCGGGCGCGCTTCCGCCCTTCCCGACCGGCGCGCCAAAGGAGCGGCAATTTGTCCGCACCACGCTGGTGGATTGCGACCCACTCATGCGCTCGCTCGGGCGCCCCAACCGCGAGCAAGTGGTCACGACGCGCCCGGACCAGTTGTCCACGCTCCAGGCGCTGGACCTTGCGAACGGCCAGATCCTCACGACCACGCTCGAACGCGGCGCGGCCAACATCCTGAACGCGAACGCAAAACTGTCGCCCGACGAACTCGCGGATTGGGTCTTCCTGCGGGCGCTCGCGCGAAAGCCGAATGCAAACGAGCGCGCCGCGGCGAAATCACTCCTGGGCGCGAAGCCGACGCCCGAGAGCGTCGCCGACCTGCTGTGGGTCGTCGTGATGCTGCCCGAATTCCAACTCGTCCGCTGACGGAGGCCGACATGACCACACGCGAACTCTCTCGTCGCGAATACCTGCGTGCCATGACCGCGGCCGGCCTCGCGACCATCGCAAGCGGCGAACCACGTTTGTGCGCTGCGGACCCGGTCGCGCACCCCAAGCCCACCGCCGATACGTGCATTCTCCTCTGGATGGCCGGCGGAATGGGGGCGCCGGACACATTCGATCCGAAGCGCTACACCAAGTTCGAGGTCGGCGTCCCGGTCGACAAGATCCTGTCCACGTTCCCGGCCATCGACACGGTCGTGGACAACATCAAGTTCACCGAGGGACTGGAACACATCGCGAAGGTGATCGACCGCGGCGCGCTCATCCGGTCGCACGTGGTCGCGGACCTGGGCAACATCCTGCACTCGCGCCACCAGTACCACTGGCACACCGGGTACGTCCCGCCGCAAACGGTCGCGTGCCCGCACATCGGGGCGTGGATGGCCCGCGTGCTCGGCCCGCGCAACTCCGCCATTCCGCCGTTCATCAACATCGGGCAGCGGCTCGAAGGGCACGGCGAATCGGAAGAACTGAAGGCGTTCACCACGGGCGGGTTCTTCGGCACCGAGTTCGGGCCGTTCAACCTCCCCTTCCCCGATGACGCCGTAAACGCGGTCCGGCCGCCCAAGGGCATGACACCCGAACGCTTCTCCGCGCGCCACGAGAAATTCAAGGAACTGCTAAAAGCCTCGCCCGTGGGCGAGATGGCCAGCGACCACCACCACGAGTCGATGCTCAAGTCCGTCGAGAACGCGCACCGACTGCTCACGAGCAAGGAGCGCGACGCCTTCGACATCACCAAAGAGCCGAAGGCGAGTTACGACAAGTACAACACCGGGCGATTCGGGTTGGGGTGCCTGCTCGCCCGGCGCCTAGCAGAGTCCGGGGCGCGTTTCATCGAGGTGACGACCGAGTACGTGCCGTTCCTCCACTGGGACACGCACGAGAACGGCCACACCACTTACACTCGCATGAAGAAGGAAATCGACCGCCCCATCGCCCAACTGATCCTCGATCTGGAACAGCGCGCGATGCTCGACCGCACGCTCGTCGTACTGGCGAGCGAGTTCAGCCGGGACATGATGATCGAGGGCGTACCGGGCAGCACGGCGAAGGATCAGTCCCTCGCGAAAGCCGAAAAACTCGGTGAACTGAAGCACTACGGACTGCACCGGCACTTCACCGGCTCCGGGTCGGTGCTGATGTTCGGCGGCGGGATCAAGAAGGGCCTACTGTACGGCGAAACGGCCGCGGAACGACCGCTCGTCACGACGAAGAACCCGGTCAGTATTCGCGACCTGCACGCGACCATCTTCCACGCGATGGGGATCTCGCCAAAGACTGCGTTTGACGTCGAGAAGCGCCCGTTCTACGCGACCGAAGACGGTAAGGGGAAACCCGTCATGGACCTGTTCGCGCGCGGGAAGTGATTCACCGACCCAACGGCTTGGTGAACCCCGCGCAAGGGCGGTGGGTGTGGCTTATTGCTGGGTTGGAAGAGACCCGCCGCCCTTGCGGGCGGGGTTCACCAAGCCGTTGGGCTGCCAGGAAGCCATCGACACGGGTGCCCCGACAGGACAGAGACTGTCCGTGAATCCCGCCCTTGCGGGCGACGGGTTGCTCGACTGTCACTTCCCTACAAAAGTCTGTATCTCCCACGAATAGACACCCGATCAGCCCGCCGGGGCGGATAATGGAAGTGCCGCGCACAGTTACCAACCGGTATAATCCCATGCGAGCCGCGCTGATGTGGGCTGTTCCGCTCGTGCTGGTTGTCGCCTATTTGCTGATCGCAAAAGTCATTACCCGCGAACCACCAATGGCATCGGAAAACTTCCCAGTCCTCGATCCCGACGACATCGGCGCAACGCCAGCCGCTCCCGCGACCACCGAAGTGGCCACCTTCGGGTCCGGGTGCTTCTGGTGTACCGAGGCCGTGTTCTTACAGATGAAGGGTGTGCAGAAGGTCGTGTCCGGCTACAGCGGCGGGCACGTTCCCAACCCGACCTACGAGCAGATCTGCTCCGGGCGCACCGGGCACGCGGAAGTGGTTCAGGTCACGTTCGACCCGTCCGTGGTATCGTTCGCGGAGCTGCTCGAAGTGTTCTGGCGGTCGCACGACCCGACCACGCTGAACCGGCAAGGGCACGACGTCGGCACGCAGTACCGGTCCGCCGTCTTCTACCACTCCGAACAGCAGAAGCGGCTCGCCGAGCGGTACAAGGCGAAGATCGACGCGGCGGGCGTGTTCTCGGCTCCGATTGTCACCCAAATCGTGCCGTTCACCGAGTTCTTCTCCGCGGAAGCCTACCACCAGGACTACTACGCTAACAACACGCAGCAACCGTACTGCCGCGCGGTCATCGACCCCAAGGTCGAGAAACTGCGCAAAGTGTTTCACGACCGGCTGAAGGGCGAGTAACGTTTGGTTTTCCGGAGAAACGCGGAACAGAAAGCAAACGCGAGGTGACGATGACCCTGGCGAAGAAGAAAACGACGCCCGCGTTCCGGGCGCGCCTCCGACAGTTGCGGGACGCGGTCGGGATCTCCCAGGTACGAACCGCCAAGATCGTGGGCGTTCACATCGCGACGTACATGCGCTGGGAGCGCCTCGGCGAAACCGAACCGACGTTCTCGCAACTGTGCGTGCTGGCCGACACGTTCGGGGTCACACTGAACGACTTCGTGACCGAGGCTCCGCCGGCCGAAACACCCGAACCGGAACCGGTGGCCAAAGCACCCAAGAAAAAGCCCGCCCCGAAGAAGGCAAAGGGCAAGAAGTAGCTCCGCAAACCAACCGTTAGCCTTTCTTCTCCTCGGGGGTCGTGTCGCCGAACAAATCGGCCCGAACCCGTTCACGTTCGCGGTCGATCTGCTCGGGCGCTGCACCGAGTTCCCGAAGCACGGATTCGGTCATCGCCAGAGCCACCTCTCCCTCCCCCGCGAACACCTCGTCCGCGCCGGCCTTCCGCAAATCGGCGCGCTCGCGCAAATAGGCCGACCGCGCTAGCACCCGAATCGCCGGGTTCAGTTCGCGTGCCAGTCGAACCACTTCCTCCGCGCCCTTCAGTCCGGATGCACTGAGGATCAGGCTCCCGGCCTGGTCCAAGCCCGCTTCTTTCAGCGTATCCTGGCGCGCGGCGTCGCCGTACACCGCCGCGATGCCTTCGGAACGCAGCCGCCGGACCGTTTCCAGGTTCATTTCGATGATCGTGGGTACGATCCCGTTCTCCTTGAGGAGCCGGGCCAGCGTGCGCCCGACCGGGCCGTACCCGATGACCACTGCCCGGTAGCGCGGGTCCGATTCCTCCGGCAGCACGGGATTGGTCCCACCGGGTCCGCGTCGGCGCGAGTTCAACAGGTGCCACAACCGCGGACGAGCTGCGGCCCACGCTTCGATCGGCCCAACAGCACGATAGAGGAGCGGGTTAACCGAGATCGAGACGATCGCCGCCGCAACCAGCGCGCTCGTGGCCTCGTCGGGCAACACCTTCAGCTTGGTACCGAGCGCGGCCAGGATGAACGAGAACTCGCCGATCTGCCCGAGCGCCACGGCCACGGCGATCGCGATCCGCACCGGGTACCCGAGGAGCAGAACGATACCAATGGCCGCGAGCGGTTTACCGATCATGACGACCGCGAGCGTCGCCAGCACTACCAGCGGGGCGTCGATCAAGTAGTGCGGGTCGAACAGCATCCCGACCGAAACGAAGAACAGCACCGCGAACGCATCGCGCATCGGGAGCGCGTCGGACGCGGCCCGGAGGCTGAAGTCGCTCCGCCCCACGATCATCCCCGCGAGGAACGCACCGAGGGCCATCGACACGCCGAACAGCATCGAAGAGCCGACCGCGATCCCCAGCGCCACAACGAGCACGGTCAGGGTAAACAGTTCGCGCGACCCGGTATCGGCCACCCGGTTCAGGAGCCACGGAATGACGCGCCCGCCGACTGGCATAGCAACGGCGATCAGCAAGCCGATTTTGACCACCGCCAGTCCAACCGCGAGTGCGAGTCCGCCTTCCGAGTTCCCAAATAGGGGCGGGAGCAGAACCAACACGAGCACGGTGAAGATGTCCTCGACGACCAGCCACCCGATCGCGATGTGCCCCGTCGGAGTGTGAAGCTCGTTGGCATCCGATAGCACCCGCGTCAGCACCACGGTACTCGCAACCGACAGCGCCAACCCGAACACCACACCGGCCGAAGCCCCCCACCCCAGCGCTAGCGCCACAACCGCCCCCAGCACGGTTGCCACCAAACTTTGAACGATCGCACCAGGAAGCGCGATCCGGCGGACCGCGAGTAACTCATCGAAGTGGAAGTGAAGCCCGACTCCGAACATGAGCAAGATGACCCCGATTTCGGCCATCTGCTCGGCCAGGTGTTTATCCGCGACGAAGCCGGGCGTGTGCGGCCCGACCACGATACCAGCCAGTAAGTAACCGACGATGGGAGAGAGGCCGATCCGGTGTGTGACGTAGCCGAACGCCAGCGCTACAGTGAGCCCGAAGGTCAGAGTGAGTATCAATTCCGTGTCGTGCATAGGCCCACGTGTACCGTATGGCAAAACGAATGTGTATCGGAAACCGATCCCGACATGGGACCAAATCCTGGCCGCGCTGTCCAAATGCTGAACACACGAATCTGCCCTTAATAACCGGGGATTCGCCCAGCGGCACTCGAAATTAAGCCGTAAACAGCCAGAATTCGCGGCCCGTAACGCACTAGTGCAAACGAGTTGCCGACCCTCAAAAGAGTGCAAAATACTGAACCGGATAGCGCCCCTCTGAGCACCACCCGGTTCGTGGCGCAACCGACAACCGTACCGCCAATTGAAGCCGCCTGTTCATCGCGGCACCCGAATTGCTCGTGTATCCCTCTAATGCCGGCAGAGCGCAGCATGCCCGGACGAAATGTTTGGTAAGTTCGCGAAGCCAAATATGACACGTGAGGCTTCGCGTCAACAAAGTATCACATTCGGCCGCACTTTGCGTGCAACCGCAACTACCGATTAATCAACACCTTCGGCGAATATCGGCGCGGGAATCTTCATCCGCGCTTGGCAACACGAACCCCGCGAGGTAAAACGGTACCGGGCTTTGGAAGGCCCGTCGCCCCTCCCGACGGACCCTTCACATGGATCGTGACGGGCCGGACGTTAATGAGGACGCCACCCATGGCGCGTCGAAGCGCCGACCCCGAGAGTACCAGCACGAAAACGTCTTCCGGTTTACGCAGGTCGGACCGATTCTTGCTCGGTCTCAACTCGTTCGATCGGGTCGTTTTCGTCTCCCACGTTCAACCGGACCCGGACAGCCTGGGCAGCATGTTGGGCCTGGCCCACCTGGTCGAAACCCGCCTCGGTAAGCCCACCCTCATCACCCGCGACGGTCTCATCAGCCGGGCCGAGAACCGGGCACTCGTCGATGTTCTCAACCTCGAACTCGTACCCGTCGAAGACGTCGCGTGGGGGCAGAACGATGCGGTCGTGATGGTGGACAGCCAACCCCGCACCGGGCGCCACACGTTCCCCGATTCGGTCCCTCTGTTCGCGGTCATCGACCACCACGACACCCCCGGCGACCTCGAAGGCGTCACGTTCACCGACATCCGCGCCACGCACGGCGCGACCTGCACGCTCGTCACCAAGTACCTGCTCGAACAGGGCGTGACGATCCCGGAACGGGTCGCGACCGCCCTGCTCTACGGCATCGAGACGGAAGTCACGGGGTACCCGCGCGAGGCCAGCCCCGCGGACGACGCGGCGCTCATCGTCCTGTACCCGATCGCGGACAAGGACGTGATCGCGCAGATCCGCAACGCCCGGCTCCCGCACAGCTACTTCGAGTGTACCCTCCAGGCGATGCAAAGTTCGTTCATTTACGACCGCCTGCTGCTGAGCTGGGTGAACCCGCTCCCGCTACCGGAACAAGCGGCCGAAGTCGTGGACTTCATGATCCGCTTCGATCAGGTGGATTACGCGGTGTGCGGCGGCGTGTACGAAGACTCCCTCATCCTCTCCGTGCGCGCCTCGATCGAGAACGCACGCGCGGGCGAGATCTTGCGCCAGGTTGTGGGCAAACTCGGACGCGCCGGCGGGCACGACCGGCGCGCGGGCGGGAGCATCCCGCTTTCGAGCACCGCGCCCAGCGCCATTGAGGACATCCAGGCCGAACTCCGGCGCCGGTTCCTCAAGGCGCTCAAGATCGAGGACACGCGCGGCCAGCGCCTCGTCCCGCTCCGCGACATGCTCCAGAACTTGCAGTCGTAAATTCCGAGATGGGTTCGTCCCGATCGCCCCGGTGACGCTTAATTTTGAACTCGAACCCGACTCGGTGCCGGCAAACCGCACATCCCCGAACGACCGGGCTTCCCTCGCGCCCGGTCGTTCGCCTCTTGTCGGGAGGTCCATCCGTGAGACACGCACTCGTACTCGGGTTGACCGCGTCGCTAATCACTCTTGCCCCGAGCGCCCCTGTCCCGCCGCGCGACGAGCGAAAGGAACAAGAACAGGCCCTCGAAGTCATCAAAAAACTCGGGGGCGAAGTGTTGTTCGATTACCAACAAGCGGACCCGACCAAACCGAACGTATTTGATCCCAAAGCTACGCCAGAAAGACCCGACGCATTCCACCGGGTCGTCCAGGTCGGCCTACGAAAAACGAAAGTGACGAACGACGACCTCACCGTCCTGCGGCTTCTACCCCATCTCAAGAACGTCGACCTGAGCGAAACCCAGATAACGAGTAAGGGCCTCGCACACCTCAGTTCACTGAAAGACCTCCGCGTACTCGCGCTTTGGAAAACGCACGTCGACGATGAGGGTTTAGCGCACCTCAAGGGGCTTACGAAACTCTGGCAGTTGATTCTCGACGAAACCAAAATTACGGACGAGGGGCTCCAGCACCTCAAAGATCTCACCGAATTAGAAGAGTGGCTCGGGTTAGCGGGCACGAAAGTGACGGACGACGGGCTCAAGAACCTAGAAAAGCTCACCAAACTGCGATCCCTGAACCTGCGTCAAACGGGGGTCACGGACCAGGGTGCGAAAAAGTTACGGGCCGCTTTGCCCAAAACAAACATCTCGGTCGGCCCGTAATCACTGTTTGCCGCCCCAAAGAACCATCGCCCTTACCCGAATAGCCGAACACTCCCACATGTCTACCCCCGCACCCACACCGAGCGCTCCACCCGCGAAGTCCACTTTGCGGAGCGGATGTTTGCTCCCGGTGGCGGTGCTGTTCTTTCTGCTCTCGGTCCTCGTCAACGTCGTGTTCCTGCTCGGCTACACGGGCGCAATCAGCGACCCGTTGGCCGAAACGCCCGATACCCTCAACGAGCAGTTTTACCTCGGGGACACCCACGCACGCGACAAGGTCGCGATCGTCCGCGTGAGCGGGGTCATTACCGACGGCGGGATCGCGTACCCGGTTCAGCAACTCCGTGCGGCGGCCGCGGACCGGCACGTCAAAGTCGTGGTTCTGCGCGTCGACAGCCCCGGTGGAACCGTCACCGCGAGCGAAGAACTCTACCAGTGCATCCTGAACTTGCGGGACAACACCGGGCGCCGATTCCCCGGCACCGGTCCCAAACCGGTCTCGGTGTCGATGGGCGGACTGGCGACCTCCGGCGGGTACTACATCGCCACCGCCGGGAACCCAATCGTCGCAGAGAAGACGACCATTACTGGCTCCATCGGCGTGTTCGCCGCGTTACCCAACGTCGCGGGGTGGGCGCACAAGAACGGTGTGAAACTCGAACTCGTGAAGGCCGGCGGCATCAAAGCGAGCGGGTCGTTTTTCCACGACCTCGGGCCGGAAGAACGGCAAACGTGGCAGGACACCGTTGATAACGCCTACGACGAGTTCCTCAAAACGATCGCGGCCGGCCGACCGGGACTTAACCCGGATGCTCTTCAGCACGAACCCGTGATCCAGCGCGTGGTGCAAGAGCGCGACGAGAAGGGGAACCCGAAACTCGTAAACGGCAAAACGGTCGATGTGAAATACACCCGCGTTCGGGCTGACGGGGGAACGTTCACCGCGCAACAGGCCCATCAGTTCAAATTGATCGACGGAATCGAGGATCTGCCCAACGCGATCCGCAACGCGGCCGTCCGCGCCGGGCTGTCGAGCTTCAAGGCGATCGTGTACGAGCGCCCCCAAGGGTTGGTCGAAAAGCTAACGGGCGTGAAGGTTCAAGGGCGCGGGGGTGCGTTCGAGATTCCGGACGTTAGCGCCAACTTGACACCGCGTCTCTGGTACCTTGCGCCCACCGCCGACGCCGGATTGCTTGCCCCGAATCCGTAATCCACTACAGCGATCTGCTCAATTCTTGGACACTTGTCGTTCTTTTGGCCGGCCTAATCACATTGGACAGTTGGTTGCCATCCACAAAATGGGTCGCGTTTTGGCTGGCCCTGAATTTGGGTGCTATCATTCGCACAACACTCACAGCGCCAACGAAATATCGCCTTCCTCGTCTGAAATCCTGAAACTGTTTGCGGTTGACGACGATCTTATTAGTAGTAAGCCGCGTCGCTTCAGCAGTCTCGGCACGCTCTGTGCAGGAAAATTTCGCTCCAGCCTACCCTTCCGGGGCGGTTTAGTGAAAGATGCACCGGGTAAGCCGCCTATAGTACTTGTCGTCGGGAAAATAGAACTGCAACGGGGCGATTTTGCTTCGGGAATTTCTAGATCCCGTTGAATCGAATTTAACCCAATAGGCTCCAACGGTTATGGCCGAACGGATGCTGAGGACCTGGGAGGTACACCACAATGGCCCGCCAAGATGCTCTCCTGAGACTGCATAAGAGCTTGATCGCCCGGCGCACCGAACTCCGGAAGCGGCTCGGGCTCGAACTTGAAGAACTTGCACACATCAAGCACTCCTCCGCTTCGGGCGACGCGGCGGACGCGGCGTTCGACGCGAGTGGGGAAGAAATTTCTTCGACGCTTGCCGAACTCGAAGCGAAAGAGTTGGCCCAAATTGAACGCGCCCTCCGGCGCCTCAAGGCCGGCACCTACGGCAAGTGCGAAGTGTGTGCGATCAAGATCCCCGTCGCCCGGCTCAACGCGCTGCCGTTCAGCACGCTGTGCGTGAAGTGCCAACGGGAAATGGAACTCGACGGCGGTTGGGCCGCCGACCACGTCGGCACCGACTGGGGCCGGATCTCGGACGGCAACCCGATGGAAGACCGCGAGTTCCGGCTCGCCGACATCGAAAGTGATCTCGGCAAGTAACGCCGTTTAGACGGATTACACCGAGTCCGCGGCCTTTACAGACTGCGGGCTTTTTTCGTTTTGTGCCTGGAGCAATTCGCCGATTGCGCAGTTTCGCCCGGAGGGTGCTCGCGCGCCGGGAGTGCGGGAGAGTAAAGTGGAAGCGGTTGAACGGGCTCGGGTGCCCCAAGCGCCCCGCGCCGGGCCAGTTTTCACTCAAGGCGGACGTCATGCGCAGGCAACTGCTACTCGTGGTCGGGTTTATGGCGTGCTCGTTCCTCGGTGGGCTGGCGGCCGAGTCTCTGGTGCGCGGAGGGAGCGCGTCGGCAGAGCCCGGTCGAGTGCTGGCGCCGATGGACACGACGAACGGGGCAGGCCTTCCCCACGATCGATTCCAGGCTGTCATTCAGCAAATCAGCCGATCTGTCGTGGCCGTGGACGCGGTAAAGCCTGCCTCCCCCGGTGCGAGCAAGTCGGACCCGGTTGAGGAATCCGGCTCCGGCGTGATTGTGAAATTCCCCGGTACGAACGGTGTGGTCGTCGTCACGAACTACCACGTCGTGGGTGCGGCCTCGCCCGGGAAGGTGTACGTCACGCTCTCGGACGGCCGGATCGTGCAGCCGGCGCGGATCTGGGGCGACCCGGAATCGGACCTCTCGCTGCTGAACATTGACGATACCAGCCTCCCCGCCGCTGAACTCGCGGACAGCGCCCGCGTGAAGCGCGGACAGTGGGTGCTCGCGTTCGGCAGCCCGTTCGGGCTGAACCAGACGGTGACGCACGGAATCATCTCCGCGACCGACCGCGGGCAGATTTCACTCGGTTCGACGATCCGCATCAAAGAGTTCCTGCAAACCGACGCCGCGATCAACCCGGGGTCCAGTGGCGGGCCGCTGGTCGATCTCGACGGGCGCGTGGTCGGCATCAACACCGCGATCGCGTCGAAAAGCGGGAACAACAGCGGAGTGTCGTTCAGCATTCCGGCGAACTTGGTGAAGCGGATCGGGAGCCAGCTCATCGAAAAGGGTGCGGTGACACGCGGGTACCTCGGCGTTCAGCTCGCGAGCGCGATCGAACCAGCGGAGGCTCTGCGGCTCGGCTTGAACCGCGTGAGCGGCGCATTGGTGGAGATCGTTCACCCGAACACGCCCGCGGCGGCGGCCGGGTTTCGAGTGGGCGACGTGGTTCTGCGGATCGAAGACGTGGACCTGCGCGACGAGAACCACCTCATCAACGTCGTGTCCGCACTGCCCCCCGGTCAGAAGGTCAAACTAACCGTGTGGCGCGACCGGAAGGCCCTGGAAGTGGAAGTCGTCGTGGGTGACCACGGTGGTCAAAAGGTTCGGGCGAACAAACCGTAAGCGGGCCGCACTGTACCAACGAAAAAAGGGCCGCCATTCGTGGCGGCCCTCAGCGTTTGTTCGGTCACGAGTCCAAGCGAATCGATCGGAGTGAGCGTTCTGCGCGGGTGTCTAGCGGTGGGGTACGGGACTTACTCTTCGTCCTTGCGGTTGTTACGCAGGAACAGCATCAGTCCGATCAGCACCAACAGGGCGACGAACATCGCACCCATCGTGTACCAGCTGCTCAAAAAATCCATGATCGGTTCCCTTTGGTTAAGCCCGTTTTGGGCGGCCAAGATAAACAGCGGGCGCGGTTTCGACACGCACAAATTTCGGACGACCCGTCCGCCGGGCTGTTAAAATCAAACGTGTTCTACTCGCCGGTTCGATCCGCTGCAAGCGGCCCCGCAAAAATCTTTCATTTCTCAGCATTACGAACTACTTGCCACCGGCCCCCCCGCGGGCGAAGATGAACCGTTGCCCGCCACGGCATTGTGGCAACTGTTAGAATTTTTGACATCAAGACATCTCCATCTCCCCCCAGAAACAGGTGAAGGCGCCGATGAACGCGACCGGTCTGGAACGGGTCCGCAGTGGCAACCTCCTGTACACCGACGACGTGGGCCGCGACGCCTGCGGGATCGGCGGCATCGCCGCCCGGGACGGGAAACCGTCCGCGGAACTGCTCCGAAAAGCCGTCGGCGCGCTCAAAGCGATGGAGCACCGCGGGGGCGTGTGCGGCGACGCGGGCGACGGGGCCGGGCTGCTGTTCGCGACCCCGCAGGCCTTCTTCAAAGAAGAGGCGAAGCGCCTCCGATTCGACGGCGCGCGCGACCTGCGCCCGGAAGACACGATCGCGGTCGGGGCGCTGTTCATCTTCGAGTCCGATCCCGCGCGTGCGGACGCGGCCCGCACTCTGGTGCGAGAGGCGCTCGCCGGCGGCCCGGTGAAGTTCCTCGGGTTCCGCCCGGTCCCCGTCAACGACGATGTGTTGCCGGCCAAGGCGCGGGCGACGCGCCCGACCGTAATCGAGCACGTGCTGTTCAAAGTCGAAGGTGACACGACCGCGGCCGACCGGTGGCTCGTGCGGGCGCGCCTCGAAGTGCGCGAGCGCCTCGCGAGCGCCAAACTCGCGGCCTACGTCGTGTCGCTCTCGGCGACGCTCGTGGGCTACAAGGGGCTGATGACGAGCGGCCAGCTCGCAGACTTCTACAAGGACTTCACGAGCCCCGGGTTCGAGACGGGCGTCGCCACGTTCCACCGCCGGTACAGCACGAACACGTTCCCGAACTGGACGCTCGCGCAACCGTTCCGACTCACCTGTCACAACGGCGAGATCAACACGATCCGCACCACCCGCAACGCGGTGTCCGCGTTCGCGCGCGGGCTGCAACCGCCGCTCCCGGGCGGCGACCTGCTGACACCCAAGATGAGCGACTCGGCCAGCCTCGACGAGTGGGTCGAGTACCTGATGCGCGAGCAGAACTGGAGCCTCCTGCGCGCGCTGCGGCTCTCCGTGCCGCCCGTGTGGGACACCGAAGCCGACGTGTGGGGGCAAGAGGCGTTCGACCTCTTCACCTACTACCGGCGCGCGTTCGGGAGCCTCGCCGCGTGGGACGGCCCCGCGGGTATCATCGGGACTGATGGGCGCATGCTCGTCGGGCTGGTGGACCGCATGGGGCTGCGCCCGGTGCGCTGGTGCTCGGACAGCCGAGGGTGGCTGTACATCGGCAGCGAGTCCGGGGTGTTCGGCCTCGACACGACCACGATCGTCGCGAGCGGGCAGCTCCAGCCGGGGCAGATGATCGCCCTCGACACCGAAACCGGCGAGCGCCTCGACAGTTACCAGATCATGGCCCGCGTAGTAACCGAAGCACAGAGCGAACTCGGCGACGTGCGCGACCTGAACCGTCGGCAAATCATCATCCCCGAAGGGTTCGACTACACGCGGCAAACGGACGACACCGTGGGCGCGATGCTCACCGACCGCTCGTGGTCCCTGGACCACTTGCTCCAGGCCGCGGGCTGGGACTTCGACCGCGCGGTGTTCGTGCGCGAAATGGCGAAGCTCAAGAAGGAGCCGCTGTCGAGCATGGGCCACGACCGCGTGCTGACCGTGTTCAGCGCGCACCACCCCACGCTGTTCAAGTACCTGCAACAGACGTTCGCCGAAGTAACCAACCCGCCCATCGACCCGTACCGCGAGGGCGGGGCGATGTCGCTGACGACCTACCTCGGGCGCGGGCCAAAGAGTTCCGAGTTCCACGTTCCAGGTTCCAAGCTCCAGAGCGGCCAGGATAGTTCCTCCGAATTTGGAACGTGGAACTCGGAACCTGGAACTTTGCCCGTGAGACAAATGGAGCTCCCCTCCCCCGTCATCTCGGACGCGATCGTCGAGGAGATCCGACAGAACGAGGTGCTCGGCTTCAAACTGCTCGACGCGACGTTCCCGCTCCAGGGCGGCACGGACGCGCTGCGATCGAGCCTCGTCGCGCTCCAGAGCGCGGCGGAGAAGGCCGTTCACGACGGGTACCACGTGCTCTGCCTCTCCGATAAGGAAGCGTGCAAGCGCGGGATCTTCCCGATCCCGTCGCTGCTCGCGCTCGGCGCGGTCCACCAGTACCAGTGCCGTCAGGGGTTGCGCGACAAGTGCAGCCTCATCGTGCAGGCCGGCGACATCCAAGAGGGCCACGACATCTGCTGTCTGGTCGCGTTCGGCGCGGACGCGGTCCACCCGTACCTGATGCTGCGTCTGGTGAAGGACGGGCTGACGTTCAAAGACCCGGACTCGAAGCAGGAACTCAAGATCGACGCGCGCGAAGCGCTGGAGAACCTGTTCGCGGCGCTCGAAGACACGATCAAGAAGGTGATTTCCAAGATGGGAATCACCACCATCGAGGGGTATCGCGGCGCGCAACTGTTCGAGGCTGTCGGGTTCGGCCCGGACCTCATGGCGTTCCTCGGCGAGTTCCCGAGTCGCTTGGGCGGCATCGGGTTCGCGGAACTGGTGGACGACGCCCAGTGGCGCGTGCAGCAGGCCGAGAAGATGACCGTGCTGGGCCGCAATCGCGACTATCATGCTTTTAATGCGAAGGTGCGAATGGCCCTCCGCGACGCGGTGAAGGAGGCCCACCCGGAACCCGAACAGGGTGGCGGGGAGATGGCCTACACCGCCCCGCCGGGCGACGACAACCCCGGCGCGTCCCAGCGCGTCGCCGACAAGTTCGTCAAGTTCACGGACATGGTGAACACCCGCGTGCCCACGGTGCTGCGCGACCTGTTCTCGGTCGAGCCGGTCGCGCAACACACGCCCCTCGCGGACGTTCAAGCCGCCGGCCCGATGATCGCGGACCACTTCCGCGGCGCCGCGATGAGCCACGGCGCGCTCACGGGGGCGTCGCACATGACGATCGCCGCGGCCGTGAACGAACTCGGCGCGACGAGTAACTCGGGCGAGGGCGGCGAGGCCCGCTGGCGCAACGACCTCCCGGAGCGGGCTTACGGCGCGTTCTGGGAGAAGGTCCGCGCCCAGCGCGTCGCGCACCCGGAGATCTACACCCTGGATGGCGACATCGCGAAGAGCCGGTTCCGCAGTCGCATCCGGCAGATCGCGTCCGGCCGGTTCGGGGTGGACGCCGAGTACCTGGTGAACGCGGACGAGATCTCGATCAAGATGGCGCAGGGCGCGAAGCCCGGCGAGGGCGGTCAGTTGATGGGCAAGAAGGTGACCACCGAGATCGCGGAGATCCGGTTCGCCAAGCCCGGTACGGACCTCATCAGCCCGCCGCCGCACCACGACATCTACAGCATCGAAGACCTCGCGCAGCTCATCTACGACCTGAAGGCGGTGAAGCCCGGTATTCCGGTGTCGGTGAAGCTGGTCGCGGTGGAGAACATCGGGACCATCGCGGTCGGCGTGGCGAAGGCCGGGGCCGACATCATCGAGATCGACGGCATTGATGGCGGCACCGGCGCCGCGATGGTGTCGAGCAAGGAGCACGCCGGGCTGCCGAGCGAGATGGGCCTCGCCGAAGCGCACCAGGCGCTCGTGGTGAATGGGCTGCGCACGAGCGTGAAACTCCGGGTCGGGGGCGGGATCAAGAACGGGCAGGACGTCATCAAGTACGCCCTGTTCGGCGCGGACGAGTTCAGCTTCGGCCAGGGATTGATGGTGTCCGTCGGGTGCATCGTGTGCAAGTCGTGCCACATCCCGAACTGCCCGACCGGGATCACGGGTAGCCCGGAGATCTTCAAGGGGCACCCGGAGCACACGAAGGCGTACCTGCACGCGGTCGCACACGAAGTCCGGGTGCTGTTGTCCCGCATGGGGTTCAAGCACATCTCCGAGATCACCGGGCGCTCGGACCTGTTGATCCCGCGCACGGACCTCAAGGAGAAGCACCCGCGCGCCGCGCTCTTGAACCTCGCGAAGTTCATCCAGCCCGACATGGCCCTGTCGCGGCTCGCC
This sequence comes from Gemmata massiliana, assembly GCA_000531095.1. Lineage (GTDB taxonomy): Bacteria > Planctomycetota > Planctomycetia > Gemmatales > Gemmataceae > Gemmata > Gemmata massiliana. The sequence continues at coordinate 51,031 of HG799473.1, forward strand.
GAAACGCACCCGCAGACGCCCCCCGGCCGCGGGCTGTGCGACATCACCGGGTCGCTCAACGACCGACTGTTCGCTGCGGCGTTCGACGCGATCGACACCGCCCAGAACGCGGACCTCGTGTTCCGGGTGCGCAACTCGGACCGCGCGGTAGGGGCGACGGTGGCGGGGCAGATCGCGAAGCTGTACGGCCGCGAGGGGATACCGAACCACCGCAAGATCAAGGCCCGGCTCGAAGGCGAAGCGGGCCAGAGCTTCGGCGCGTGGTGCATCAACGGCCTCGACCTGGAGCTGCGCGGGTTCGCCCAGGACGTCGTATAACTTCGTATAATGTATGCTATACGAAGTTATGACGCTGGACTACACCGTCAGCACTTACGGCGGCGAGATCCAGAGCGTGGCCGGCAACAACGTGGGCTACGGGGCCACGGGCGGCACCATCTTCGTCGGCGGGCGCGCCGGGCACCGGCTCGGCATCCGCAACTCGGGCGCGACGATCGTGGCCGAGGCCGCGGGTAAGTATGCGTGCGAGTACATGACACGCGGGAAGGTGCTCATCCTGGGGCCGGTCGAGAACGAGATCGGGTCCGGGATGACCGGCGGTGAGCTGTTCATCTTCGACCCGAAGACGGACGTCCCCGCGAAGCTGCACGGCAAGAGCGTGACCGTGATCGATTGTGCCCACGTCGATTACGAGTGGATGCACCCGCTGCTGCACCAGTACTTCGCGCGGACCGGGAGCCGTCAGGCCGAGTACCTGCTGAAGAACTGGGCCGACGTGCGCCGCGGTCGCCGGTTGCGAAAGGTGCTGCCGCTCGCGGTGGCGCGCGCGATGGAAGACCTCAAAACGGCCGGCACCAACGCAGGCTGATCGATCCCGCGCCCGGTTCGTGTGTTCGCCATCGAATCGGGCGATTGAAACGATGATTTGTGGCCCTCAATCTCCGTGCGCCGCGCTCGAAAACGGGTGCGCGCACGGGGGCTAACAATTGCTAACGTTTCCCGATCCAAACACCCAACCGGACCCGATAAACTCATCTAACCTATTGTCATTTCAGAATTTCCGGCATCGCTTCTCATTTTCAGCAGCCGCGCCAATTGCTAACAATCACTAACATTCCCGTGGTTTGAAGTCGTGTTTGGAGCCCCTCGACACCCGCAATCACTCACATCACTCCAGTATTGAACGGTGCCAATATTCCGCCAACACACCATATTTAATCAATTGTATACTAGTGGACGAATTTTGCAACCAGTTCCAACCTGAAAACACGAATTTGTTGCGGAGATTTGTTTCGGGAATGGCGCAGCGAGGGGGGCTTTCGACCCCCTCGCTGCGGTGACCGTTCTGGTGAGGCTATTTCAGCGGAAACGTGCTTTCGTCGTGCTCTTCGGTTTCGGCGGTCGATTCGTTCGGCAAGTCAGTGAGAATGTTGTCGGTCCACCATTCCGGGGGAGGTCCGTCCCACATCGGCCCGAACACGGTCGGAGGTACCGGCGTGTCGTCCGTCCACTTCTCTTTTTCAGCCAATCGAGTTAGCCGGTCAAAGTCACGTGCAGGTGCCGCAAGGTGGCCGATCGTGCCCAACGTGACAACTCGACACAAGCTGTGCATAGCCGCGTCCGCAGCAGCAGCAGCACCGCGGACAGTGGCCGTGTCTGCGGCAACGACATCTGCAGCGTAGCGAGCGGCCGTGGCGTGAGATGCTGCATACGTTGCGGCGTCTGCATCGGCAACGGTATCCACGGCGTAACGGGCTGCGGCCGCAGCGTAGGTGGTAGCGTCGTTCCCAGTGCGAGCCGTTGAAACGTCGGCCGCAGCCCGAGCGATGGCGTAGACACCGGCACGGGCGTCATCAATGTCGGCACCTTCTGCAACACGCACAGCGCGGTCCAGCGTTTGCAGATGCTGTTTTGGTACATTGACCCAAAACTTGTTTACGATCGGAAGCACACGACGAGCACAGCGAGCCGCAAACGCCACGCGCGCCCAACGAGGCAGTTTTGCGATCTCCTCCGCGCCCGGAAGCAAAAAGCGATCTGGGTCAGTCACAGGCTTAGGTGCCCAACCCGCCGTAACCACTAATTCGGCTTCTGCCATCGCAGCGTGGTATGCACGAGGATCGTTCCACGCTTCGTCCAATCGTTGAAGATCGGCATCGGAAATAGGTGGTGGCACTCGTCCCGTCGCGAGCCCCGCTGTTACGCAGCCCTCATACGTCTCGTCACTGTAACTGGGATTTTCAAGCTTGCTCATGCAGAGAGCTCCATCACGGTGAGTTGCCGCGCGGCAACACCATCAGGATACTCGAAGTACACGAGATCTTGGTAGTTCGGATCGGGACCGATTCGGGTCATCCCGCACCGCCCCACGTAGAACGCCTCGGCTTGTGGCAGACCGTGTAAACCGACTCGACCACCGGCTGCAGCACCAAGACTCATTCGGATCGCCTCACCAATCAACAGCGTACCAACACGGGTGAACCGCGGAACGCGCACAGCCGGTGCGTTTCGATCCTGTGGCACCCGGTAATTCCACGGCGCAACTTCCACATAATCGACGTACAAAACCCACGCATTCGGGGTAAGAACCGACGTCCGAAGGAGGTTCTCGACTGCCATCACTCCTTGTATCTGCCCCTCACATTCAACAGTGACAAGGCTGTGCCGGCGGGATCGGGGCTCGGCCTTGTCCGTCCATTGCCAATGAGCGCTCTCTAGCGTCTCGCCGTGCGCCCGGAGTTCTGCTGCCAGTTCTTCACGGGCACGTTCCCACTGCCGCTCGATTACTCCGAGGGAGTCAGACGTTGCTGGAAACCCGCGTGTGAGGGTAACCGGGACGTACCCCGGTGGCGGGAGGTAAGTACCGACCAGCCGCGGAGGCGGATTGAATGGACGCGGAGGGTTCGGCGACGGGTTCATGGGCAGGAATTCCGACCTTCGCTGGAACGGTCTCTGAAGACGTTTTACCGATGGTCGGCGCGCATCGCAAGATAATGCATCCGATTGCACCGCCCGTTGGGAGAATCCCGGAGCCTTGACCTTCTCATGAATGAGTCTGGCGAACTGTTCGAGGAACTCGAAATATTCCGTTCCCGCGATCTCCTTCACGCGGCGTGCCGAAGCTCACATAAAGTAAACCGTATCTGACCAATGGGAAGTTCCGCGCTTCCTGGCGCCGCTTCACAGTTGAACCCGCAGGAGCAGAGCATGGACGTCTTCCGATTTGTGAAACGCGCGATGAAGAGCAACGACCCGACCCGCCGGTATATGCTCGTGACGGGCGACGGTACCCGGGCCGGGGACATTGAAGTGCTCCCACCGGCACATGGCACAGTTCGGCTCGATGTAGTTCTGCGCCCGGTTTTGTCCGATGCCGCGCGAGAAGACGCCCTGAACACGACCCGCCGGTTCCTGGACGAACTGGCCGGCGGATGGGGCGTGCAGTTGGACGAAGAATCGGGCGCGAGCGGGTTGGAGGAACAGCCGGACGGGAACTTCCGAGTCCAGATCGAGTACCGCGCCATTTGACCGATACACGTCCCGACGAACCCATTCCCTGCGTGCAACTATCTACAATTGGATGGCGTACTTCGCGGGAGAAACGGAATGGGCGGCTCGACGGCACCAGGTGAACATCACGCCTCCACAAACTGGCGGTTCGACAACACGTATTCGCGACTACCGGACGCGCTCTTTGCCGCGGCAGAGCCGGTCCAAGTACGGGAGCCGCGTGTAGCGATTCTGAACCACAAATTGGCGGCTGAACTCGGCCTCGATCTCGGCGCGTTGGGGGAAGAAACCGCTGCGGCGCTGTTCGCGGGCCAAGACCTGCCGCCCGGCTCCAAACCCATTGCACAGGCTTACGCCGGGCACCAGTACGGCGGGTTCACCATGCTCGGTGACGGCCGCGCCATCCTAATCGGCGAGCACCGCACGCCGTCGGGGGCGCTTGTCGACGTCCAGTTGAAGGGGCCTGGGCGCACGCGGTTCTCGCGCGGCGGGGACGGGCGTGCGGCGCTCGGACCGATGCTCCGCGAGTACATCATCAGCGAGGCGATGGCGGCTCTGGGCGTCCCCACGACGCGGAGCCTAGCCGTCGTCACCACCGGTGAGCCGGTTTACCGGACGACTCCGCTAAAGGGAGCCGTCCTAACTCGTGTGGCCGCGAGTCACATCCGCGTCGGCACGTTCGAGTACGCGGCCCGCCGGAACCAGGAACTCTTACGGGCACTGGCCGACTACACTATTGAGCGGCACTACCCGGAACTGGCTGGCGCGCCGCAAAAGTACCTTGCGTTCTTCCGCGCGGTCGCGGATCGGCAGGCCGCGCTCGTTGCTCGCTGGATGCTCATCGGGTTCGTTCACGGGGTGATGAACACCGACAACGTGGCGATCTCCGGGGAGACGATCGACTACGGCCCGTGTGCGTTCATGAACGCCTACGATCCCGCGACAGTGTTCAGCTCGATCGATAGCGGCGGCCGCTACGCATACGGAAACCAGCCCAACATCACACAATGGAACCTGGCCCGGTTCGCCGAAACTCTGTTGCCACTCATCGATTCCGATCCTCAGAAATCGATCCCCGCAGCCACGGAAGTGCTGGAAGAGTTCCCAGCCGTCTTCGAGCGATACTGGCTCGACGGGATGCGGAAGAAACTCGGTCTCCGAACCGCCGAGACTGCGGACGCCGAGTTGATTCAGGAGTTGCTCGGCTGGATGCAGAAGGCCCGCGCGGACTACACCAACACGTTCCGGGATCTGTCCTCGATGGCAGAACCAGTCGGCGCGCCGTACCAAGACGCGGATTTCCGCACGTGGTACGCGCGGTGGCAGGAGCGGCTCGGCGATCAGAAGAACGAAGCGGTCGCGCTGATGCGAACCGTGAACCCCGTCGTCATCCCGCGGAACCACCGGGTCGAGGAGGCACTGGCAGCAGCCGAAGAGCGCGACGACCTGTCGGTGCTGCACCGGCTACTCGACGTACTGGCGACGCCGTATGACGAGCGACCCGAGCACGCCCAGTACCGAGAACCGCCTACCGACGAGTCCGGCTACCGGACGTTCTGCGGAACGTAGTGCGAACCACGAACGATCGTGCCCGCTCACTCACCGGAATCACGTGGCTCGAACTGCGCCGTCGATGCAGGTTCGTCCCCGGTGCGATACCCGTCGCACCGCACCATCGGCTGGCGCGGGTACTTGGGGTATTCGGGGTTCGAGGCGGCTAATTGGCAGAGCAAGAAGCGCGACCGCACGGTGCGAACCTCTCGCATGTTCGCGCACGATTCACAAAGACTCGGGGTCACGGCTCGTACTCGCAAAAGAACCGAATAGCTCAGGCGCCTGGGATCTCTACCAACTCGTTCACTCGCCCACTCGAATCGCACCGAGTCCGACGATCGCGATCGCCGGAAGATCCTTCAGTTCCATGTTCGGTCCCAGGAACTCGGGGAACCCGACGCGAGGTTTCCGCTTCCCGACGATCGTGAGTTTGGTGCGCCCGTCACCCCGGAAGTGCTCGGACGCCCCGAACAGGCGCTCGATCAGTTGCCGGTACGCCCAGTCCGCTCCGCGTGTCTCCCGGAGTGCCGTGTAGTCCACCGTTTTCACGCGCGTCTTCCCCTCATCCGGGAACCCGGTCACGAACACCGCTTCCTTGTCCGATCGGAACTGGAGCTTGGTGGGCATAAAGGTGTCCCCCTCCGACCGCACGGTCCACCGGTCCTTATCGGCCGTCAGGTTGTCGGCGAGCGCGAACACGTTGTCCCATGTCGCCGGAAACACGCGCCGGTCCCAGTCAACGGGCAGCTTCCCGTCCTTTGGCTCGCCGCCACGAATCCCATTGGGATACGCAAAAACGACGGCTACCTTTTCGATCCCTTTTTCGGTGTCGAGGATCTCTTCCGGGTCGTAGCCGATGGCCGACAACGTACCGAGCAGATCGCGCCCGTTCGCCGCGTCCGGGACGGTCAGGAACACGAACGGCCGGGCGCCTATCCAACTGCCGGGCTTGAGATTCGTTCCGTCGAGTGCCTGCCGACGGGAGAGCACCCGAAGGTACACACCGGAAACCTTCGCGGCGTCCGGCTCGACCGGTTTCTGGTTGGGGTCGAGGAGACTCCGAACATAGGGCCGGAGTACGATCGGTACGTCACGCGGATCGGCCGGATGGAGGAGCTTGCGCGCGGGCGCACCGGTAACGGGTCGGGCGGGTACGTCGGGCTGCGAACGGACCGTACCAGCGAACACCGCGAGGCAGAGGGCGACCACGAGAGGCGTTCGGGCCATTGCTTCTTCTCCGGGCCGTTGCGCGAAGCGAGTGTCGTGACGAGCAGGTATTAGACCCCAGTGTTTCGTGTGAGGCAACTCGTTGCGCCCTGTCGCAGTTCGACCCGTGCCGTGGTATTGTTGGCGGTGCCGTTACCCGGTAGCCTCCGATCATCCTCTCCTCGTTGTAGGGCCGCTATGCATCGTTTGCCGAACCGACCGTTGTATCCGCTCGCGTGCTTCTTCTGGCTCGTAACGATAAGTTCCTTGGCCGGAGCCGAACCCGCCTCACTGACCGTTGTGACACCCAAACCCAACCAGGTGCTTCAACGCACCGGTTTCGATCCCGTCGCAGCCGCGAAAGAGAAGCCCGGTCATTTGGCGCTCGGGTTCGCCGATGTTGCCCTACGCCTGAACCCGGTCAGTGCTCCGGAACGCGCGATCTGGGAATACAGTGTGGTGCAATTAACCGGTGCGACCGGGCGCGACGTGCCGTGGACCAAGCTGGACGTCCGGGCCGAGAGCACCGGGCCAACGGCCACGGCCCGCGTGCCGGCCGGCGGATGGTACCGGCTCGAAATCCGGTGCCGACAAGCCGAAGTCGTAACGCACCGGGGCGCGGTCGAGCCGCTCGGCGTGGGCGAGGTGTTCGTGGTCGCCGGCCAGTCGTATGCGACCAACTGTAACGACGAGAAACTGACCGTAACCGACCCGCAAAAGCGCGTCGTCGCCTGGAACGCCGCGAAGAGCACGTGGGGCGTGGCGAACGATCCACAGCCGGTCCCGGACAGCAGCACGGACGGCTCGATCTGGCCGCCGGTGGGCGACGCTCTGGTCAAAGAGTTCGGTGTCCCGGTCGCGTTCGCCAATGTCGCCGTCGGAGCGACCGCGACTTCGCAGTGGGCGCCCGACGGGGTGCTTCACCGGCGCCTCGTCGAAACGGGGAAGGCGCTGGGCACGTTTCGGGCGGTGCTGTGGCAGCAGGGCGAATCAGACGTGATCGCCAAGACTATCACCGAGAAGTATGTCGCGAACGTGCGCGCGATTCGGCACGCGGCGGCCACCGCGTGGGGTATTCAGCCGCCGTGGTTACTGGCGAAATCGACACACCACCCGACCGTGTACACCGACCCCGAGGGCGAATCGCGTATCCGCAAGGCGATCGACGAACTGGTCGCTCGACCCGGCTTCCAGTCCGGCCCGGACACGGACACGTTGACCGGGAAGCACCGCGGCGGGGCCGGATCGCGCCGGCACTTCAGCGCGTTGGGTCAAGTGAAGGCGGCGGAGATGTGGGCCGATGTGCTGAAGAAGAACCTGCTCACCCCACGCAAAGTGGAAGAAACGCTGGCGGACCTACACTTGCTCGCGCCCGCGTGGACCTCGTCGGTCGTTCACCGCGAAAGTAGCGTTCTGCTTCAAACGAAGGACGAGGGACCGATCACGGCCCGGCTCGCGTTCCCGGCCGCCGAGATTCTGGAGATCGCGACGGCCGATCGCCGACACCGGTTCGACCGCGACGCAGTAACGCTCTCGAAGGACGGATTGACGCTGACCTTCACGAAGAGCGCTCCCGTCGAACCGATTCCGGCCCGCACGCTGTTCGTGCCCAAAGGTTCGCCGCAGAGCTACGCGGCGCGCGTCGGGCACCCGAACGAATCGCTCATGTACCACCCGGGGCGCTGGTTCCACGACCGCAACGTGGAAATCACCTATCGGCGCCGCGACGAGAAAATCGCGAGCGACGCGATCGTGGGCAGCCTGCCGAAGACGGCTGCTCGTTTGAAAGCGGGCGAGTCGTTCACGCTCGGTATCAGCGGCGACAGCATCTCCACCGGGGCGGACGCTTCGGTGGTGTCCAACGCGGCCCCGTTCCAGCCCGGGTTCGCGGAACTCGTGACGGCACAGTTGCAGGCGCGTTTCGATTGCCGGATCACGCTCAAGAACCGGGCGGTCGGCGGGTGGAGCGTGGCAAACGGGGTCCAGGATCTCGACAAGCTACTGGCCGAGAAACCGAACCTGATCGTGGTCGCTTACGGCATGAACGACGTGGGGCGGCGCGACCCGAAGTGGTTCGGCGAACAGACCCGCACGATCCTCGACCGGATCAAGGCCGCCGACAAGGACATCGAGGTCATTCTGGTCGCATCAATGCTGGGCCACGGCGAGTGGACCGCGACCCCGCGCGACATGTTCGCGAAATACCGCGACGTGCTGAAGGGCATGACCGGCCCCGGTGTCGCGCTCGCGGACCTGACCACCGTCTGGGAACTGATGCTCAAGAACAAGCACGACCTGGACCTGACCGGCAACGGACTGAACCACCCCAACGACTTCGGGCACCGGCTCTACGCGCAGGCGATCCTCGCGGTGCTAACCGAGCGCAAATAGCCCCCTATTAGCTCACTTCTGTTGATGCGAACCGGCGTTGGTTGCACCCAAACCTAGGCGCGACCAACGCCGGTTCGCATCAACTCTCGACTACTTGACTGACAACCCGTCCAGCCAGAGAGTGAACGGGTCGCCGCCGAATGAGTCCATCCCGATCCCGATCGCCTTCACCTGATTGGGAGCGAACTTGCCCTCGTCCGCAATCTCCCAGCCGTTCGTCGCGGTGAGCGGGATGCGGAGCCGCTGCCACAACCACCGGGCCTCGCTCTCGCCGCCCGATAGCAAGTTCCGACCCTTGGGCTTGATGACGCGCTTCCCCTCCGGCCCGAACAGCGTTACCACCGGGCCGACGTCCTGCCAGCCCGGGAGGTTGGGATTCCGGTACTTGACCCACACGCGCAACTCGGACTTCGCCGACCAATCCCAGGTCGCGTCCTTCGCCTTCGGGTACACGGCCGTCGCATAGGCGCCGGGGTACGGGTCCGGCCGGAGCCGCAGCGCGAACCCGCCGGCCACAGCATCGCTATCGTCGGCGAAATGCAATCGCCCTTTCTTTTCCGGGTCGCCAGCGAACTCGTAACCCCAGTTCCCGGAGTCGCCCTCGGTGCCGATTTCTTCCTCCCCAGCCGCCGATACGACCACGTCCCGGAACCCGATGTCGGCCAGCGTGCCATTATCGACCGTCAGCCCCACGCGGTACACCCCCGGTTCGGCGAACGTGTGCTCGACGGCCGCGCCCGACTTAATGCGCCCCGCCAGATCCCAGCGGAACCCGAGTTTTCCTCCGAGCGGGTCGCGACTGGCCGCGGCGCTGAACCGAACCGGCTTACCGGCCACAGCCCGCGTCGGTCCCTCCAGGTGTGCCGAGGGCGCGCGAGTCACGGTCGGGTCGCCGCGCACTTCCCGCAAGTCGGCCACGTCCTCGAAGAAACTGCCCTTGGCGTTCTTCTCGAAGGTGTTGTTAGCCAGATACACGTCGGTCGCGTACTGGCCGTAAACGCCCCACTCGTTGTCGTGCGACCGATTGTTCTGAATCACCCAGTGCCGGATGCGCCAGTCCTTGCCCTTCGAGCCCAGGTCGCCCCGGAACACGATGCCCCCACCGCCGTTGTGGTGGACGTGGTTGCCGTCCAGAACGAAGTGACTGCCGGGGCCGTTGGCACAGACGATCCCTCCGTGCTTGAAGCCCGGTTCGGGCGCCTGGTGGTACCCCGTCGCCAGCCCGTTGTAAGCCGCCTCGTTGCCGATCAGCCGGGTGTGGTCACTTCCGCCCAGCCAGAACCCGTAGCTGCCGTGGTTGGCCTTGTTGCGAATGTAGGTGTTGCCCGGTGACCAACTCTCGATGCAGTTGTTGTTGGCGTAGCTCGTGTCGTTCTCGACGAACACGTTCCCGCGCGACACCCACCCGTTGAGCACGCGGATAAAGATCCCGTCCCCGCCGTGGGTGACGTCGTTGCGATACCAGTAGTTGTCGTCGGCCCCCGTTTCGATCAGCACACCGGTGCTGTCGCGTGCGTGGACCTCGCCCTTGGCCCGGTCAATGCGAATGCCGTAGGAGAGGTTATTGTTCAGGAACCGGTTGCGGGACGAGTGCCACAGCTTCGCGCAGACGTTCGAGCAGTGGGAGAAATCGTTATCACTGACGAGGTTGTCGTCGCAGTCGGTCAGGTGAAGGCCGTCCCACACTCGGTTCGCCCGGTTCTTCGTGAACGTCGAGTGAGACACGCGGGTGAGAACGATACCACCGCGTGCGGGCAGTTCACCCCAACCGTGCGCCATGTTGTGGTAGTTGTCGGAGAAGTCGCACCCCTCGACGCGCAACGCGGTCGCGTCGGTGGCCCACAGACCGGTCGCGAACCCCTTCACCTTGAGGTTCTTGATCGTGACGTTCGTGGCGCCCTCGATCCGAACGGCGATCCCGCCCCCTTCGAGCGATTTCGGGTTCCCCACTTCACCGCCGCCGACCAAAGTGGCTCCGTTACCATCAATGGTGACGTGCGACGCGGTGACGACGAGCCGGGCGTTAAGGGTCGCGCCCTTATCGAGCGCGATGTCCTTCGTCACAACGATTTCCTTCACCGCGTTCGGCTCTTTAGCCGCGGGTGGGTCAGCGGTCAGCGGAGAGAGGGAGACCAACAGTAGCAGTAGGGGTACGGGAATCGCGAGTGAAACACGCATCGGACAGGCTCCTCCGAGGTTCGTGTGGGCAGCTCAGTGTTTAGAGTTGCGATCAGTCGGGTAGGAAGAGTAAACAGCGGGCGAACACGATCACGACGATCGAGTCGGGTGGGAGTGAGGAATACAGGTGCGTTCGAGTGAAGTAATTGTAGCAACTGTGCCCGAATAAAGCGTCCGGCTGAATCGCGCAGCGTCCACTGACACGCACTTGCACCAGAAACGGGATCGGTCACGCGAGAAACGAGAGGGCCGACCAATGACCGAAGCGGAATGGCTAACAAGCGATTACCCAGACAGGATGCTAACGTTTCTCCGCGGAAAAGTAACGCAGCGCAAACTCAGGTTGTTTGGGATCGTCTGCTGCCGAGGTACTGTGGATGAAGTCACGGATCGCAGATACCAGCCAGCCTTAGCTCTTGCAGAGCGGTTCGCCGATGGCTTCGTGACTCAGAGTGAGCGACGGAAGAAGTACGCCTTACTCACCTCAGACGGCTATACTCCGGAGGTATGCGTGGCGTCAGTTTTCCACGGCCACGCCTTCGTTGCAGCCCGTGAAGCGGCTAAATGGGCTTTGGTGGTAGCCGGAGTCGTAGCAGATGATCTCGCGCGAACTCAAGACGAGCGCCTCCCTGCCACACAGCGGGCACACGCTCAAGAGGCAGCGCGACAAACTGACCTTATCCGCGACATCTTCGGGAACCCCTTCCACCCCGTAACGTTCTCCCCTTCGTGGCGCACGTCCACCGCAGTCGCACTCGCGTCCCAAATGTACGAGTCGCGTGACTTCGGCGCGATGCCGATTCTGGCGGATGCGCTTCAGGACTCGGGCTGCGACAATACCGACATTCTTGACCACTGCCGCGGTCCCGGAGCACACGTCCGGGGGTGCTGGGTGGTCGACCTTGTACTCGGGAAGGAGTGACGTCAGGCGCGGAACAGTAACCGACAACACCTTCGATCCGCACCGCCAGTTCACGCGCGGCGAATACGACGGAGCAATCCGAAGACGGACAACCCGACCCCGGTCAGGACCAGCGTGCTCGGTTCGGGCACGCCCGGCGGTGCGGGGACGGGAATCCGCGTTTCGGTGACGTTCGTATCGGGCTTGTGGTCCTTCGAGCGGATATTGTGGCCGACGAACACCCCGTCCTCACTGGCCCCGGACAGCGACGTGACCCAGAACTCCCCCAATTGGACCCGGCCCGCAGGAATCGTCGGCCCGGTGTACGTCCAAACGAGGTTCTCGACGGTGGGATCATCGGGGACGTTGATGTACGGCAGCGACGGCCCGGTCATCGGGGTGGAAAGCGTCCAACCGGCCGGTGCACCCGAGGCACCCGAAACGAGTCCGTTGAAGTCGTAGATGGTGAAGTAGTTGCCGGCCTGAAGCGCGGTGTCGCTGGGCAGCGTGACGGAGTAAGCCCAACGGAACTTCCCACTTTCCGGAGTGACGGTCACGGCCACCGGGAGCAGGCCCGCGCGAGCGGAGGGAGCGGTGAACGCGGTCAAAACGACTAGCGCGAACCCGAACGCCATAGGGCGAGGGAACAACATAAGGTGCCTCTACTTGGGGTGAATGTGCCGAGTTTGGCGCTCGTGTGAAAAAAAATCAACTGCAACTTTGTAGCGCCCGGATACGAGCGGAATAGGCTGTGGGCCGCGGAGTTGCTCACCGGTAGGTGGCATCTCAAGTACAGATGCTCGGGACTCGGGAAGTTGTCGGAGGTGCTATTGCGGAGAGGTCACAGAAAGCGCGCCACGGACCGGTCAGTAGGCCGGGCGGGTGACCGGCCCCTCGTCGCTCAACAGCCCGTGGAAGTCCGCAGCATACAGGACGTGCCGGACGTCACGTGACTTCCCGTCCACCGCGATCGTGCGGTTCATTAACCGGACCCCGTGGCTGTAGTCGACGTACTTCTCCCCGTGGACGATGGTAAGCGGTTGGATCGGCTTCCCGTCCGCCTTGTGCCACCCGTAGATGGCGACCCGGTTCGGCTTCTCGGCCAGCCGGTTCGATACCACGACGTCCTTTTTGGTACCTGCGACCAGCGCGCCGAGCTTCTGGCCCGCTCGCTGTTCCTCAATGAGCGCGTTGTGTCGGGCGAACGTCGCAGAAGACTCCCGGTCCTCGGTCATCGGCTTTGGCTCCAGCTTCACGGTCGATGCCCGGTACACTTCGTCCACCACCTTGCGCGTCGGAAGCACGCACCCGAATGCGTCCGCGATTCGGGCCGCGGTTTGGGGCGTAAGCGGCACGCGAACGAAGTCGGTGTCGCTGCCCACGGCCAGGTAGTCCGGCATCACCTCGAAGACTGCCGTGTGCTCTTTGCCCGATGCGTCCTTCGCCTTCACGGTGATTTTCTGGAACGTGCGGAGGAAGTTCGGGATGTTGCCGCGGAGCACCTCTTCGGCGATCGCTTCCTCGCGTGCGGCCGGAGTGAGTTGGTCGAGCGTTTTGAAGAACGCGGCCCCACCCGGAGCATTGGCCGGGCGCTTCGGGATGCCGGGAGCGGGCTGAACCCACTTCGTGTACGCACGCGGGCCACCGAACGTTCCCCCCGCCGATTTCGCGTCGGGGTCGGTCAGCCCGCGCAACAGCCCGTTCATTTCGCCCACGAGCGCCGTGTGCAGGATCTTGTTCTTCGGGTTCGCGTGGACGAGAAGCGCGAGCCGGCCGTCCAGTGCGGTGCGGGTGGTGATATCGTCCGCGGTCGTTTCGGCGAACGTCACCTCCGTGGCGAACCGCGTGCGCATGCGCTCGGTCGCGCGGAACGTTCCGCCGTCCGGCCCGATCACCTTCTTGCCGTCGAGTTCGATATTGCGATCATCGTAGGCGATCACCACGAGCCGACGGGCGCGGGCACCCGCGAGCCAAGCGAGTAACTTATCGCCGTGCTTGTCCGCGTCGGAGTACGAGTAGTTCGCGTCCAGGAACGCGATCCGATCGATCCATTCCGGGATCGCGTCCGCGCTGTCGATCAGACCGAACAGAAAGCTCCCGCCACCGCTGTGACCGGCGAGCGCGACCCGCACGGCTCCGCCCGGCACCCACCCACGAAGCGCCTCGACGACCTTCAGCACGCGCGCCGGGCCGTCCCGATACTTGCGCTTCCACGCGGGCCAACTCAACCCGTCCGCCTCGACGCACACGAGTAGCACGTTCTCGTCCGGCACGACTGTGCGAAGCGCCCGTATTTGGGCCGCCACGTGCTGGATGTCGAAGTGCCAGTCGAGGGATTCGGCCCGGGCGCAGCCGAGTGTCTGCTCGATGCTGTTACCGTTGGGCGTGGCATAGATCACCAGCCGGGTCGGTTTCTTGGGGTCGAACCGGGCCGGAGCGTTGGCGAGCGCCCGGACGCCCTCTGCGACCCACTCCTCGCGCACCCATTCGCCGAACCACGCGCTCGCCCGGAACCCCGGCAGAGGCGGTGTGTTCGGCACGGGAGCCGTGGGCGCAGAGGCGCCCAGTGCAAGCACGATAGGGAGCAAGTTCAACATGAGGCCAGTTCCGGGGCTGGGAAGCATCTCGCGAGTGAACGTTACTCCGTAATGCCCATCTGGTCGAGGATGAACGCGGTCGTGTACGCCACGTCCTTGAGTGCGTCGTACCGGCCGCTCGCCCCGCCGTGCCCGCCCACCATCCGACACCGGAACACCACCGGGTTACTATCGGTCTTCAGCGCCCGGACCTTGGCGGTGTACTTCGCGGGTTCGTGGAACAGCACTTGGCTGTCGTTCAGGCTCGTTTCGATCAGCATCGCGGGGTAGCTCTTTTTTGCGAGATTCGTGTACGGGCAGTACGTCCGCATGTACTCGAACTCCTCGCGCTTCTTCGGGTTACCCCACTCCAGGAACTCCTGCACGGTCAGCGGCAGGGACTCGTCGAGCATCGTGTTGATGACGTCCACGAACGGCACCTGGAGCACCGCCGCTTTGCACAGGTCCGGGCGCAAGTTCACCGTCGCGCCCACGAGCAGCCCGCCGGCGCTGCCGCCCTGGATCACGAGGCGCTCGCGTGCGCCGTACTTCTGCTCCACGAGGAAGTCGGCGCACGCGATGAAGTCGGTGAACGTGTTCACCTTCTTCAGCATCTTGCCGTCCTCGTACCACTGCCGGCCCATGTCCGCCCCGCCGCGGATGTGCCCCTGCGCGAACACGACCCCGCGGTCCAGGAGGCTCAGCCGCGTGGCGCTGAACCCCACGTTCGCACTGGCCCCATAACTGCCGTAGCCGTACAGGAGCACCGGCGCGGTGCCGTCGCGCTTCAGCCCCTTCTTGTACACGATGGAGAGGGGCACTTTGGTGCCGTCCTTCGCGGTTGCGAACACCCACTCGGAGGCGTACCGCGCCGGGTCGTAGCCCGCCGGGATCTCCTGCTGTTTGAGGAGCTTCCGCTCCTTCGTCGCCAGATCAAACGAATACACCGACGCGGGCGTCACCAGCGACGTGTAGCTGAGCTGGATCGTCGTGGTGTCGAACTCCGGGTTCCGGCCGGGGGTCGCCGAGAACACCGGCTCCGGGAACTCGATCCGGTACGACGCGCCGTCCGCGAAGCGGTGAACCCGGATCTGCGTGACACCGCCCTCGCGCTCGGAGATCACCGCGAACTCTTTGAACAGGCTCACCCCCTGAATCAGCACGGCGCCCGAGTGCAGCCGGAACTCCTTCCACTTCTTCGGATCAGTGTCGCGGACCGGGCAGGTGACGAGCTTGAAGTTGGTCGCGCGGTCGCGGTTGGTGCGGATGTAGAACAGCCCGTCGCGGTGGTCCGCGGTGTACTCGTGCCCGGTCTCGCGCGGGAGCAGCGTCGTCCAGGTGCCCGTGGGGTCGTCGGCCGCGAGGAACCGCTGTTCCGTGGTCGTCGAACTGGCGGACGCGGACGTCAGATACTTGCCGTCACGGGTACGGCCGATGCCGAGCCGGAACAGCTCGTCCTTCTCCTCATACACCAACACGTCTTTTTCACGCGACTCGCCCACGACGTGGCGCCACAACTTGTTTGGGCGCTTGGCGGAGTCTTCGGTGACGTAGAACAGCGTTTTTCCGTCCGCGGCCCAGGCCACGGACGCGGCTTTCACGAACCGGTTGTCGAGCGTCGTGCCGATCGTCAGATCCTTGACGCTGAGCATGTACTCGCGGAACCCGGTGGTGTCCGTGAGAACGGCGATCCGCGCCCCGTCGTCGGACACGCTCGCGACCCGCGCCGACATAAATTTCTCGCCCTTCGCGAGTTCGTTCACGTCGAGAATCACCTCCTCCGGCGCATCGAGAGCGCCCTTCTTGCGGCAGTACGTCGGATACTGTTTGCCCTCGGCCGTCTTCGAGTAGTACCAATACCCGCCCTCGCGGTACGGGACACTCAGGTCGGTCTGTTTGGTGCGCGACAGGTACTCCTTGTACAGCGCGTCCTGGAGCTTGAGCGTGGGCTTCATGACCGCTTCGGCGTAGGCGTTCTCGGCTTCGAGGTACGCGATAGTTTCGGGACTCTTCTTGTCCTTGAGCCATGCGTAGTCGTCGACCAGCGTGGCCCCGTGGAGCCGGAGTTCGGTCGACACCTTTTTGGCAACGGGCGGTACGGAGATGGTCGGGTCGATGGCCGCGACCGTACCGCACAAGGTCAGCACAGCAACGGAGCCGAGCGCGAAGACGCGCAACGAAATGGGCATGGTGTCCTCCGAATTGGGTCGTTCATTGTGCCCGCGCAACGTGCGCCGGTCCAGAGGGGAACCGACGCTCCCCGCACACCGGGTGCGTCCGGAGAATGTGGGTGCAAAACGTGGAGGTCTCGGCCAGACTCTTGTTTGGTGAAGCAAATTCCCTTCGGTGAGTACGTCATGGCAGACTCCAACCCCTCGGTGCCGGTACCGCCAGAAGACCGCGAGGCCCGGGTCCACCAACTCATAGCGCGCCTCCAGCCGCTCCTCGGGCAACGCGCACGCCAGATGGCCGAGGAGCGGCTGGAGGCGCGCCACCCGAACAGATCCTCGGCGCGATCGAGTACACACTCCGCGACCACGCCCACCGACTCGCCACCGATGTTCATCAGGTCGCCCTCGACGGCGATCAAAAAAGGGGTACGACGGGGCCAGCCGAGTGTGCCCTCATTGCACCGACGGCGCCCGCTTCGTCGAGCACCGCATCCGCACCATCCTGACCGTCTGCGGGCCGAGCGCACCCGCGCGTACTACCACTGCTCGTCCTGCGGGACCGGGCACAGCCCGGCCGACGACGCGCTGCTCCTGGACGGCCGATACAGCCCCGGGGTGCAACCGCTGGTCGCCCTGGCCGGGATCCTCGAACCGTTCCGCCGGGCCGAGCAACGGCTCGAAGAGTTGGCCGGACTGCGGGTGTCCGAGGAGGCGTGCCGGGTGTTCACCGAACGCGCCGGAGAGCGACTCGAGCAGCGGCACCGGGCGCATCACCCGGTGGAACCGGTCCGGGCACCCGAGCCCTGGGATGTCTCGCGGCCCGAGCGTGACGGGGAACGGTTCGGTGGGACGGTGGCCTGTGCTCAGCAACGAAGGCTTGTGGGAAGGGTTCTGGAACAACACCAGACCACGAGCCGCTTGAATACCGCTCACATTCCTCGGACTCACCCCTGCCCCACTGGGGGTGGAGGTCACGTCGCGGTTTGCGCGGGTGCTTGCGTAAATTCCGTTGTGGGATAGGAAGTCCCGAAGTTGCCATCGACGTAACTTCAGGGCAGGACGAAGCACGGCTACCCCGCGATTCACGCCCGAGGAACTTCAGGAACTCCACAACCTCGCGGCTCAGTGGGCCAAAATTGTTTCCAGCGGGCATTTGGAGACGAGGAACCCGGTCTCGATGTCGACTTCCGCACCTTCAAGCAGATCGCCACCGCCGCCGCACAAGGGTTGACCGAAGGAACACGTCAACTGCTCCTCCAGCAGCAAGCCCAACGACTGACCAACGAACACCCCTGTCCGGGCTGCGGTAAGGCCGGTCCCACGGAGTCGCACACGCGCGCACTCACGGCCCAAGGAGCGCGGGTCTCACACGTCGAACGAGTGGCCCACTGTCCCGACTGCCGCCGGGACTTTGTCCCCCTTGCGGGCCGCGCTGGGGCTGGATGAGCACGGCTACAGTTCCTCCGTTGTTGAGCAGGTCGTCACCGCGACCGCGCGGTTCGCCTCGTTCCGTGATGCCACCGATGCGGTTCGC
This sequence comes from Gemmata massiliana, assembly GCA_000531095.1. Taxonomy (GTDB): domain Bacteria; phylum Planctomycetota; class Planctomycetia; order Gemmatales; family Gemmataceae; genus Gemmata; species Gemmata massiliana. The sequence goes on from HG799473.1 coordinate 69,052, forward strand.
ATGGCCGGTATTGCCATCAGCGAGAGCCAGGTCCGGCGGCGGGCTCACGAAGTCGGAGCGGAACGCATCGGGCAGCGCGACCGGAAGGCGATCGAGCATCGCCGGCGGCAACTCCCGGCGCGCGTGGCCGTGATCCCCGGGGCCGTGGCCGTCGAGGTCGACGGGGGACGGATTCGCACCCGCGGCGCCGAACGTGGGCCGGGCGTTCACGAGTCCCAGAACAAGGAAGACAAGGTCGCCGCTCTGGTCATCCTCACGAGTTCAACATTCGCCCACGACCCGTGCCCCGAACCGCCGGCTCGTTCACGTGCCCCCGCCGCGTGAAGCGTCTGGTGACCCAGATGAAGGGCCGGGCGGGTGAGGCCGGTCCCCAAGAGATCCCTGACGAATCGACCGATCCGGCGACCAATTCGCCCAGGGCCGAAGGGCCGGATCGTTGGTCCCCGGTGCAGTTAGTTCGGACGTGCGTGGCGAGCCTGGAGCCGAGTTCGTCGTTCGGTCCGATGATGGCGGCGGCGGCCCAGGAGCGACACTTCTATGAGGCCCGGCGCCGTGCGCTCGTGGCCGACGGGATGGCGTACAACGGGTCGATTCACGCGGGCTACTTCGGGGACTTCGAGCCGATCGTCGATTTCCTGCACGTGCTCTGTTACGTGTACACCTCGGCGTGCGCGGTGAGCGCCGATGAGTCTCTCGCGTGGGCGCAATACTTGGTCTGGCTGCGTGCCTGTTGGCAGGGTCAGGCCGGCGCGGTGCTGAGTGAACGGGACGGGTGGCAAGCGCGCGTGGGCGAACCGCCGCCCGGCGAACCGACGTCAGCAGAGGATCGCCACGACCCGCGTCGGTTGGTGGCAGAGGCGCGGAGCTATTTGAGGAACAACCAGAAGCGGATGGATTACCCGCGCTACCGTCGCGCGGGGTTACCGACGATGAGCCGTTTGGTGGAGTCGTTGGTCGGTGAGTTCAACGCGCGGGTGAAGGACGAGCGCAAGCACTGGACCCGCACGCACGGGGCCGAATCGATCGCTCCAACTGCGCGCGGCCGTGTTGAGTGGGGACGACCGGCTGACTCGATTCTTCGCTAACAGGCCCGGCAATCCATTCCGCAAGAAACGGCCCGTGAGCCAAGAATCAACTGTGCAAACTGCGGCGTGACCTCTTCCAGCCGTTTCGACGTGCCGTGCCGACCTGTACCCACTTTTCATGGGTGCACCCGCCAAGAAAGAAAAAGGGCCGAACGACATAAGTCGTTGCGGCCCTAAAGTACACCCAAGAGGAGTCGAACCTCTAACCTTCGGTTCCGTAGACAGGTGGGAAACTCTTTCTGGACCTGCTTGGGTTCCTGGGAAATCGCACGATTCCCCTTTGTTTTTCAGCGGTTTCTCCTCATCGAGTTCTTCCCGATGAATCCCGCCGATGCCCTCCGATTCCCCCTGAATCACGGGGTTTTAGGGGGGAGTTTTGGGGGGATTCCACCACGGCCTATGAAGCGAATTCGCTCGCGTCCGTCACGCTCACAATCCACTTGGTGACTGCGACGCTCACGTCGCCGTAGTAGCTACCGACCTACTCAAATCGGGTGTATCGCGGGTAATGTTCTGCTGGGGAACTCTTGTTTGTTCAACATCATTCCGCCACGAATAGCCAGCCGCTCAGGAAGGCGCGGCCAGGGCGAACGCCTCGAAGCAACCGGGTGGCCCGATGTCCCGAAAGCTGGTTCTGAACTTGGCCCCTGTCGCGTTCGACGACAGGAACGTCCGCGTCGAATTCTTCCCGTACAGCGACCAGGATCATCTGCGGTCGCTCCGAACCACCCACCGCGACACGCACTTCGTCCAGCGGTATCGCGGGGAACAGGTCGTCGCCGTGCCGACCGTCGCGAACGCCCCATCGCTCGGCGGCACCGCCGGCGAGGTCCGCTTGCACGGCGACCTCGGGCTGTGCGCGGCCCTACTCCGCAACTCGCTCCTGTCATGCTTGCACGGACGGGGAAACGCGGTTGTCTGGTTCGACCCCGTCGAGTTCGTCAGCCAGTCCGAGGAGATTCTGGGGCCAGCCCTCGCCGACCCTACTTCTCGCCCGGCGTGGCTGGAGGTGCGACCGAAGTATGAGATCTCTGTACGGTGGGCGCAGTTCTACAAGCAATCGGAGTTCCTCGGACTGGCCCTCAACGTCCGCTCCTACCGTCGCATCCTCGTCCCCTGTTCCGAACTGCTCGGGGCCGGCGTTCGGCTCGTCGGCCAGTACGTCGGGCGGCTCGAACCGGACCGTGACCCCCGGATCGAACCAAAGCTGAAACTGCTCGGTCGCGTCCGAGCCGTGGCCGGATCACAACTCCTTTTGGAAGACGCACGCGAGGGCGTTGAGGCCATCGACGCGGCGACCGCCCACCTGCAAGTGAGTGGCGGGTTCGCCGCCTGTCTGCAAGCCGCGTTCGGCCAGAGGGCGGCAGGGGTCGAGGCAGCCCTCGAACGCAGCCTCGCCGCCTTCCGGGTCGGCCCGGCTCGTCTGGACCGCCTCCAGGCCGCACTCGGCGGGCTGAACAAGCTGGGGCTGGAACTGGTGCCGGGCGTCCCCGTGCGGATCGGTACGTTCCGCAGCGAGGGCAAGAACGCCGAGCAGTCGATCAAGTTCCCGGCGGTCGCCTCGGCTCCCAAGCCGGTGTTCATATTCAACCCCAACAACCGGCAGACGAGCAACTGGAGCGACGGCGGGCTACAAGAGTTCGGCCCGCTGGACGCCGACGTGTTCACCCCGAAGACGCCCCGTGTCTGCGTGATCTGCCAGCGGGACAAGCAGGGGCAGGTGGACGCCTTCCTCGGCAAGTTTCGCGAGGGCATCCCGGTCAACGGCAACAACCGGGCGGCGTTCGCTCAGGGGTTCGTGCGGAAATACCGACTGCAAGACCTGAAGGCGGATTACTTCCTGGCCGACAACGGCACCCCGGCGGCGTACCAGAAGGCCATCCGGCAAGCCCTGGTCGCCCAGGACCAAAAAGGCCAGGGGCAGCGGTGGCACCTCGCGATGGTCCAGACCGAGGAGGCATTTCACGACCTGACCGGCGAGACGAACCCGTACCTGATTGCCAAAGCCGAGTTCCTTGCGGCGGACATCCCGGTGCAGGAGTTCGAGATCGAGACGGCCCGGCAGTGGGACGGGCAACTCCAGTGGAGTCTCAACAACATGGCCCTCGCCACCTACGCCAAACTGGGCGGTGTACCGTGGCGGGTCCAGGCGAACCGCGCTCTGACCCACGAACTGGTTTTCGGGCTGGGCAGTGCGGTCATCTCGGACGGCGTATTCGGCGCGAAGGAGCGGATGGTCGGGATCACCACCGTGTTCTCCGGGGACGGCTGTTACTGGCTGTCCAACCTGTCGCGGTCGGTGCCGTTTGAGGAGTACCGGGACAACCTCATCGACTCGCTGCGGGCGACCGTCGCCCAGGTCCGCACCGACATGAGTTGGCAGCCGGGCGGCAGTATCCGCCTCGTCTTCCACAGTTTCAAACCGTTCAAGGATGCCGAAGCCGAGGCGGTCAAGGAGGTGATGTCGGAGTTGGGCGAGTTCGACGCCCACTTCGCCTTCCTCCACGTCGTCGAAGACCACCCGTACCTGCTGTTCGACCGTGAACAGGCCGGGGTGCGGAAATCGAATCAGCCGGTCAAGGGCGAGTTCGCCCCGCAGCGCGGCTTGTACTTCCAGTTGTCCGCGCGGGAAGTGCTGATGACGCTGACTGGGCCGAACGATCTGAAGAAGCCCGAAGACGGGCTGCCGTTCCCGATCCTGTTGAAACTGCACCGCAGTTCGACGTTCGACGACGTGGTGTACCTCGCCCAGCAACTGTACGTCTTCGCCAACCTGTCCTGGCGCAGCTTCTTCCCCTCCTCGGCCCCGGTCACCATCCTGTACTCGCAACTGATTGCGAGACTGTTGGGCGAGTTGCACCGCCTCCCCCGGTGGAACCCGAACGCGATGCTAGGCCGGATCGGGCGGACGAGGTGGTTCCTGTGAGCGACGTGACAACGATCCTGCTCTCGGACGCCGAGGCAGCACTGCAGAAGGCCGTGCGGTCGGTCCACGGAACCGACACGCTGGACGAGGCGTTCGCGGCTTGGGTGTTGCACGGAACCTCGGAGGCTCCGACGTTGGCGGCGGTGGTCCAGGCGTCGGCCTCGAAGAAGGGCGGGCTACTCGACCACGGCGACGTGGCGATTCTCGGGTTCGGTCTGGCGTGCGGCGTTCTGGACCCGACCCAGCGGGCAGCCTTCCTCAACGGCCTCTCCCGGCTGTGCGGGCGGAACCCGGTCATGCACGGTACGCCGATAGCCTGCTGCTCCGACCCCATCGCCCTGCTCGGCCTCGCGGTCGGCGCGACCGAGGCCGGTGCCGCGGAACGGGACCGTCTCTCCGGGTGGGTGGGACAGTTTTTCGCCCGGACCTGTGCCGGGAGCCTGCCCGCCGAGTGGCAACGCGCGCTCTTGCACGGCGTTGCCCACCGGCTCGGCCTCACCACTGCTTTGCCTGTCATCTCGACGCTTCCTGCCGATCTACGGGTCGTGATGCGCGCGAGAGGGTTGGTTCCGATCACCTCGGCTGACGACGCGGAGGAAGCGGCGGCACTTCGGCTGACGAAGTCAGACTTCGGCCCCCTCGCCCCCGCACGGGCCGCGATCCGGCTCGCGATGCTCCGAGCCATCAGCCAAGTGGCTTGCACCGCCCGGCTCGACCGACCGACCGTCGAGCAACTCGTCGTGCTACTCAGGCGGGTGCCGAACGGCCTGTCTCAATGGACCTGGGAGGAGAAGTCGCGAACTGGTAAGGGCGAGGCCCGGAAGTGGCACGTCGAGAACGAGTACCACGTCCAGAACCTGCTCTGGTTATTCCTCTCCCCGCTGTTCCCAGACATCAAGTCCGAGGAGTACACGCCCACGGTTGGGACGTACCAGCCCCGCGTCGATCTGGGCCTGCCGACTCTTCGGACCATCGTGGAGGTGAAGTTCTGGCGGGCGTCGGTGAAGGTTGAAAAGATGATCGAGGAGATCGCCGCAGACAGCAGCATCTACTTCGTTTCCGGCTCCTCGTACACCACACTGATCCCGTTCATCTGGGACAACGCGCGCAGGACCGAGGAACACGAAGCCCTTGTCAAAGGGCTGAGACAACTCCCGCACGTCGTGGACGCCGTCGTCATCGCCCGACCGGGGCTGATGGAAGTTGCCTCTACGACACCGGCTGCGACACCCTGATCGTTGTCGAGGATGTTGATCGCGGAGGACGGAATTCCAGAAGCAGGTCAAAAAAACCGATAGTGAGCGAGGAGGGATGCCGATGATGAATTGGGACACTCTGCTCTGTGCCGACCGCCCGCGTCCCTCGACCAGCACGGGGGACCATCGCGAGCAGTTTGAGCGGGACTACGACCGCGCGGTGTTCTCTTCTCCCGTCAAGCGGCTGCAAGACAAGGCTCAGGTTTTCCCACTCGAACCGCACGACTCCGTGCGCACTCGCCTCACCCACTCGCTCGAAGTCTCGTCCATCGCGCGCGGACTGGTGCAGAAGGTCTGCAAGGACTTCCTGAAGGCGAAACTCAAAGACGGTCAGGACCGGCAGATCGAAGCCATCGCAGCGACCTGTGGGCTGATCCACGATTTGGGGAATCCACCGTTCGGGCATTCCGGCGAGGACGCCATCCGCGAATGGTTCAAGGTCACCCTCAAGGAGCAGAAGCTCCGCGATCTACTTCAGAACCGAGAGGAACTCGTTCAGGACTTTCTGCAATTCGAGGGGAATGCTCAGACGCTGCGGATCGTTGCCAAGCTGCAAGTCCTGGCCGATTTTCACGGCCTGAACCTCACGTTCGGCACGCTGTCCGCGCTCTGTAAGTACACGGCATCCTCTACCGAGATCGGTGCGGGCGGTGACCACGCGAAGGCGAAGCCCGGCTACTTCATCTCCGAGGCCGGGGTGATCGCCGAGATCCGTAACAAGACCGGGACCGGGGACGCACGCAACCCCATCACGTTTCTGATCGAAGCGGCGGACGACATCGTGTACTCCGTGGCGGACATTGAAGACGGCGTCAAGAAGCGCATCCTGTCGTGGGTTCAGCTTCAGCATTTGTTGGAGCATGGCCCTGGTGCCGGGGGCGCGAGCCAAACCGTTAAAGAGGTGCTGGCCGGGAAAGCCCGGATTCTCGCCCCGAGCGCAGCCCCCGACGATCTGCCGGACGACATTCAGGCTGCTGCCTTCCGCACTGCGGCAGTTGGCGTCCTCATTGGCACCGCGTCGGTGGCTTTCCAGCAGAACTACGACGCCATCATGTCCGGCCAGTTTAAGGGCAAACTGGTCGCCGCCGGGCCGACTGCCGCCTTCATGGAGTTGCTGAAGGGCATCGGTCGGTCACGCATCTACGGCACGGCCTCGAACTTGAAGTTGGAACTGTTGGGTAGGCGGGTGATTCAGGATCTCATGACCCTGTTTTGGGAAGGTGCCAGCGTGCTGCCGCCGGACTGCACCATTAAGCCCAAGAAGTTCACCGGCAAATTGCAGGCGTTGCTGTCCGACGCCTACCGCAAGGTGTTCCAGCACTTCGTCCAAGCGCAGGCCGATTTGCCCCTCGACTACCACCGCTTACAGCTTGTCACGGACTACGTCTGTGGCATGACCGACTCGTTCGCCAAACGCCTCCACGCGGAGTTGACTAATGGCTGACGTGAACTCGGTCGAGTTGCTGAAGGCACTCCTGCGGCGGGAGGTCGAGCTATTCTGTCGGCGGCTCGACCCGCTCTGGCGTGACATTTCGCATGTCGTTGATGCGATCCAGCGGAACCGTTGGCGGGCGGTGTTCTTCGGCGGAACCCTACGCTCGCTACTGCTGTCGCGGCTCGTTGAGGGGCAACCGGGCCGGCCCCGCGACGTGGACATCGTGATCCAGGGGCCACCGCTCGGCATACTGCGGGAACTGTTCGGCAAGCTCATCAGCCGCGAGACACGCTTCGGCGGGTTCCACCTGCATGACGCGGGGTGGGAGTTCGACGTTTGGCCGCTTGAGAGGACGTGGGGAATCGTTCAAGACCGGATCGACCGCCCGGACTTCGGGAACCTCCCGAACACTACGTTCCTGAACATCGAGGCGGCTGCCATCGACATCTGGCCGGACAAGGACGGGGAGCGACAGATCTACTCGGGGGATGACCAGTTTTTCAGAGCGATCATCGACCGAGTCATCGAGGTTAATCGGATCGAGAATCCGTTCCCCGAGCTTTGTGTTGTCCGGTCTTTGGTGCTGGCGAGCGAGTTGGGATTCGGCATCGGGCCACGCCTCGCTCAGTACGTTGCGGCTCACGGCCCGGTCATGTCGGTGGGCGAGTTGGAGTCCGTCCAGCGGCGTCATTACGGCGAGGTTCGCGTGAGCGGCGAGTCCCTCCGCCACTGGATCACAGCCGTGGCTGATCTGGCGGGTCGCTTCCCGCACCGCACCGTCCACAACCCTGCTACCGTTCGGCGGGACGAGCCGAACCCGGACGAGTTCCCGTATGAGTTCCTTCGCACCGTGCAGCGGTGGAGCCATCGGAAGCCGCACCCGGCTTGAGAGCCTCATCGCCGGGCGCAGTGCCGCAAGCTCATCACTTTTTCTTGCCGCGTGGCGAACGGCGTACAGACAATTTCAGGGGAGCGGGTCGCTCTCGTCGCCATACGAACGGGATGTCGTCGCCCTGGTGGTAACGCATGGTGCCGGTGATCGACTCGTCGGCAGCGTTGTACGCCACGTCAGCGGCGGCACCGCACACTTCGTCGCCATCGTCGCTGCCGACGAAAGTGAAGAAGATCGCCGCCGCGTGGGTCCACACCTCGTCCACCCGCCCGTCGATAATGCCCTGCTGCGCGCCAAACTGGAACGTGGCCGAGAACCGCTCGAACTCCGTGTGGGTGATCAAAACGTGCGGGTCGGGCGTCAGGTCGAGGTAGGCATCCGTCATCGACGGCAGTTCGGCCACAGCCCACTTGCCGGACAGGTCGAGCGGCGGTCGTGACGGGATGCGGGGCAATTCTATTTCTCCAGCGATCACCTCGGCACGGGACGAGTCGAGCAGCCCTCACGCTAACTGGCAAGCCGGGGCGAAGTTGATCTTGCAGTTCGGCGGACTGCCCACTTCAACACGGACGGACTCGAACAGGGCGGTCACGCCGAGCGCAAACAAACGATCTCTCCGAGAAGCTTGGGTGGCCAAGAGCGGGTGAGAGAGCAGTGACCGGATCACGTTGATTCGCAACCCTCCGCTCCAGATGGGCCACCGCCACGCCGGTTCGGGATCGGATTTCCACCCCGTCGTCCGAAGTCCTCGAAAGGTTGGAGCAGATGAGATGAGTTGCAGACCGCGATACCCGAGCAGGTTGAGCGCCCAGTTCGTCTTCGCCTCATTCCCGCTCGCAGTTGGATCGCTCCACATCACAGAGTAACGGCGGTCCTCCTGGGGGTTCCACCGCATCGACAGTTTCTCGTCCGATGGCTCGGCGCGGAGGAAGAGTGCATTTTCAAGCCGATTGGCGTCAACCTGTCCCATCAACTGCCGAACGGTGTCGAGGAACCATTGACGGCCTGACCCGGTCGTGAAGCAGAACGGCGTCGCCTGCATCTGCCCCGTCTTGGCTTGGCCGCAAGCGTCCGACCCGAAGGCAGACAGCAGATCGACGGCGACCCGATCCGCCGCCGAAGCACAGTCGAGGCCGAGTTGCATGGTTTCCCGCAGTTCGGGGCAACTAGCGTTGAGGTGCTTCCCCAAGGCGAGTTCGGGTGAGGGAACCGATTCGCGGAGTGCTTGGAGCCATTCCCCCCTGAGTTTTGCGAGCCTGTCGCGGATGGGGGAGAGTTTCCGCTCTTCGGCATCTCTCCGTTCGTTCCCCCGGAGTCCTGATCGCTTCAACGACTCCACTGCCTCCCTCAACTCCCTCTTTTTCTCGTCGTGGGCGGCTTGCGTCTCGGATCGCTTCTGATCGCGTTGTTCATCTGGCGGGAAGGGACATCTCAGTTGTCCGGCCAGAGCTTCCGCCAGCCGTGCTTTGCCGCCGCTAAAGCCTTGGATGGACGGCACCCAGGTGCCGTCTACGGCTGTCCACGCCAGAGCGAGGATCGCCTGCCGGTCTGCGTCGGCGAGGACGCACAGCGTTCCCAGAGCGGCCAAGAATCCGAGCGGGTTCGTACCGTCCAGCCCAGGCAGCAGCACGTCAGCCGGCGGATCGGCGACAAGGTTCTGGTTCTCGCTCATGTTCTGGCCCCCACCGGCTCGGCATCGACCGAGTCGTCGCCAAAGACGCCGGCGTCTTCATCGGCGCTGGCCTGTTGGTCGGCGAGACGCAAGATCGCCTCAAGGTATGCAAGCCCCCACCACCCGTAGCGCCGGGTCAGGCTCCAGAATCGTTCCGCGATCCGAGAATCGAGGCGGTGCGGCGGACACTCCAACCGCACGGCTCCCATTAACGCCACGCCCTTCACAGTCACGTCGGGCGGATCACCGTCGAGGACGAGCGGTGCGAAAGGACGGGCGTAACCGTGATGTGCCGCGATCAGGTGTAGGATCAAATCCCGATGCTTGTGGGCTGCCGCAGCCAGTTGAAAGCGACCAGCGATCTGAACGGAGAGCATTTCGTGCCGAAACCCTTCTGGCAAGCCGGCCCGCTCCCGAGCCTCTCTTCGCTGCTGCGGCGTTTGCGGCATCCCATCGGACTTGGCGAGCAGAGCGGAATCCGTCCCTGTGAGGAGCCAAGTATCCGTGCGGTCGGTGCGCCGCAACATGGCTTGGAATCGTTCATCGGCCTTACCGAGGTCATGAAGATCAGCGGCTTCGCCATACGGCCCGGACAACTCGTCTAACGGGAGCGCGGTGGCGGTACGGATGACCTCCTCCCGCACATGCCGGGTGTGGTCGTCAAGGCCAATCGGCTTCCGACAGGTCGTCAGAGATCGGTCGTCCTCGCCTTCATCGACCACCGGCAAGTACCAATCCGTAGTCGATCCCAGCCGACGCCGTGTCGATAGCACCACTCCGCGATCATCGGGGTAGTTTTCGCGGACCAGACCCAAGCGGATGTTCGCCAGATTGCGGCAAGATCTCGACTGCTCGGGACCGAACCCGTCCGCCGCGTCGGAGAGAAGTTGACGCAATTCGGCCTGCGTCAGCGGCCCCTCGGGATCGCCGATCCGCCCCAGCAACTCGGTGATCGCGTCGGAGTCCGGCAACTGCTCCCGTAGGCTCGGGTGCAACCGGAGGACCGCCCGATCCCGCGCCGAACGAAACGCCGTCTCAGCCACGTCGATGGGGGCGGACGGGGGAACGTGGCCGAGGTCGTCCCAGCCACCGGCGAGCATCGGGAGGACGAGCGTATCGCCGAGCCGAAGTTCGTCGGGGGAGTCGATGACCTTACTTTCGCCCTCCCGAGAGCCTCTCCAGAGGACGCCGGCCCGCGACTGCACCAACCGCTTCTCGGCTTGGCTCCTGCCCTTTCCTGCTTGGCCTGCCGCTGGCGGCGCGTCATTGGTCCCCAGTAGGTCGCCTTGATCGGAACTTCCCGATTCGTCGGTCAGCCATCGCCGGACTCGGGAAATGGGGACGCTCATGCACTCGGCTGACGTGGGTGACAACAGCCCGACGATGTCGCACCAGTCCGTTCGCTTTAGATGGTCATCTTGGACCAAATCGGCCCGCCAGCAGACCTGTACGTCCGGTTCTCCCGACTGCGGCCCATGGATGAACAGGGCCACCTCGGGGTCCGGGGTCGGACGCGGACTCGTTTGGCACCAGAAATCGACGTAGGCCGGCAGCATTACTGGGGCATCCTGTGAGGCCGATGGTGCTGTCAATTTCCTGCGGTCATCCCCGCCGAGTGAATCGAAAAGCGGCTGAAAGGCGTCGATGCCAAAATCGACGGAACGAACTTCGATGACCGTCTGAGCAGAGTTCCGTCCTCTGCGGGAAGGCCGCACATCGGCACCCGCGTCGATACTTGTTACATCCGCACGTTCCGTGAGCCAGTTCCACGTCCTCGCTAGCGCGTTGCCGTAGATGGGATCGAGAGGCTTCGCAGCGTCCCACTGCGCGTCATCGTCCCACTTCAATTCCGTCCTCGCCTGCTCGCCGTCGATCAAAACCATGCCGATAGCCACGATGTCACGTCCGCCGCGATTGAGCCGCCCGAACCGTTGCCGCAGCGCATCGAGCGACGCACATTCCGTCACCAGGGCGTCGAAATCGTAGTCCGCCCCCACCTCCAGGCACTGAGTCGCCACGACGAAACACTTCGCCGTCGTCACCTCTGGTCGTGCTGGGCCGACGAGCGTGCGCAACCTCTCGGCCTGCCGGTCCCGGTCGATGGGACGCATTGATCCGATGACGAGTTCGACCACGGCGTCGGGATGTTCGTCCCGCAGCCGTTCGTAGATCGCCTTAGCGGTAGCCACACGGTTGACGATTACACCCACGGCGACCGGGTGCCGCGTCGCAAGAGATCCAGTCTCGGTCGCCGCCGCTTCCACGATGTCGGACACCCCCAACAACTTCGCCCGCTTCGACGCCTTGAGGCGGTTGTCCAGACCCGGATTCTTGCGATCCTCGACCGGATCGATGCGGATGATGTCCGTGTCTCCCACGCCCTCCGGTGGGGTCGCAGTCATCGGCACCAAGATCATCGCCGGGACGCCGAGCGGCTGCGCGGCCCACCGCTCGGGGTCGAGGTATCGCTTGACGGAGTGCAGCGTCTGGAGGAAGGGACGACTGATGTGGGCCTCGTCCAGCAGGACGAGGCTGTCGTAGGCGATCAGTGCTGCCTGGACGGGGGCGGCATTCGGCGAGACGCCGTAGCCCCGGAACAAGAGCCGCGACCCTAGTTGGTCGATGGTGGTGCAGACGATCATCGGTTGGGTAGCGGATCGCGCCCACCGATTGTCGCGGTAGATTCCGCCCCGGAGTTCCAGAACGTCCAGCGGCGGGCCATTGGGGTCTGCACGGCTGGAGAGACTTCGGAGGGCGTGGGCGACCCGCCGCAAGGTCGGCTTCATATCGTCCGAATCGCGTTCCGCCCGCCAAATCTCGTCCGCGATCTTCTTTCCACGGCGGGCGGCTTCATCCACGATCACCCGGCGGTTCACGCAGAAGAAGATGCGGCGGGCGGCGGTGCGGTCCGCCTTCGCCCATGACGCCTGACACGCCAGCGCGAAGACGGCGATGTCCAGACAGGCCGTCTTTCCGCTGCCCGTGGGAAGGTCGATGGCTCCCGGCCAGTTCGTGGCGACCACTTGCCGAGCCAATCGAGACTGCCAGTCGTAGGGGTGGCGGTCACGACCGTGCAGTTCGCGGAAGTAGTTCTCGAAGTCGGCGAGCGAGAGCGGGTTCATGGGCTGTCACCTCCAAGGAGCGGCTTGCACAGCCCGTAACCCAGGAACCGCCCGGCACAGAGCAGGACCGGCCCAACCACCGGCTCGGCGAACCGGAGGAAGACGTGCAGTTGCGGGCGCACGCCGTTCGAACCCTTGGCTGGATAGGCCGGAAATCCGTCTCCCAGAGTTGCCGTTCCTTCAACACCCGCTTGTCCGCGAATCGGACGACGCTTTGCCGATGCCCGAGGACTCCCCCGGTGCCAACTCGTCGTGCCGAACCGAATTTCCGCAGGGCCGGGCAGCCCGAGCCGCCCGCAGGCCGTTGCGATGATGTCGGCGACCTCGAACTCCCATGCGGCCCGTTCCTTCAGCGCGTCTGCCTTCGGGAACCGATCCAGTACGACGGGCGTCACCGTCGCCCAGGTGGTCGCCCCGTGAGGGTGAGCGGTCCAAGTCTTGGGCTTCAGACCGTGCCGCGTTTCGGACCAGTCGCGCTTGACGAGCGTCCACTCACCGAGAGGCCCGAGGGTCAACGTGACCGGCTTCGCACGCATTTCGGCATCCATCAGGAGCCGACCGAGGACGCGGCCCCGCTCCTGGCGAGGAACCGAGGCGGGGAACACTAAGGCGGCACCGAGTAAGTGACCATCGGCAAACTCGCCGCTGACGACAGGCAACGGGATGTAGGCCAGATGTTGCCGACCGTCTCGCAGCGGTTGGCGATCCTCGACATGGCCGCTGACCCACGGCGGCGGGGGTTGCACCGCGCTGTTGCTCATGACCGCACCACGCAGAGCCTGCGTGACGGCGAGGGTCGAAGCCAGCGGCAGTCGCGGCCCGCCAACCTGGGTAAGGATCAAGAGGTCACTGTCGAAATCCGAATGCGCGATGGGAGAAGCGGGTGCCGCCTGCTGCCGTCGATAGCCCGTCCAGAGGCCCAGCTTGGGGCGGATCGGAGGGCGAGAATCGACCGACTCAAGTTGCCCCCGGCGCTCCTCGATCTGTCGGTCGATGTCTGCCTTCAGGTCAGCCGCACCTTTGCCGCGAATCGTCTTCTTCCTCGCGTCGAGCGACTCGATTTCGGCGGTCAGTCGGGTGTGTTCGGTGCGACCCCGCCCGTTGAACTGGCGTTCGAGCAGGCCGAGCGTGCCGCCGGAAACGCGGCGGACGTGGAGATCGGCAAGGCCGTCAGCGGGAACCCAGACATCTGCCCCGTCCGGGGAGCAAAGCTCATCGGCGAGCCACACCCGCACCAACGACGAGGAGTGGCCGATCCGGGTGACTTTGCCGCACAGCCGCTGCAAGGCCGCAGAGTGCCGCACGACGGACTCTTCGCTGGCGCGCGGCCAGTGCATGAAGCAAGGCGTGTCGCCGACCCAAACGGTCGGGAACGTGCGGTCGCTTTTCTTCCGCGCTATCGACGGCGCGGATTGCAGCGTCCCTGACTTTTCCTCGGGGAAGGTGTCCTTGGCACGGTCGCCGTTCACCGGCACAAAGACCGTGACGACCTTCCGAAGACTCACTTCGTGTTCGGGAGGCAAAACGAGTTGAGGGTCGCGGCTGTGGCCGTCCCCAAGCGTCTCCAGCCATTGAAGCGAATCTCCTTCTTCCTCCCACTCCTTCCGATCCGGCGCGTCGTTCGATGGCTCCGTTTCAAACCACGCCGCCGCCATCGCCATGAAGACGCGACCGGGGTGCGGGGGCCACTCAGCCCGTTGGCGACTGGCCGGGTCCGTGGCGACGCAGCACCCGGTCAGATATTCCCACCCGATGGTCAAGCCGGGCATCACTCGCCTCCTTCGCCGCCCTGAGCGAGTGCGAGTTGCTGGCTCTTCACGACCAGCTTGACCAGATCGTTTGAAGGGATGAGCCGAAGGGGTTGCGTCCGCCAGGGCAGCCCGATTTTTTCGTCCGTGGCATCCGCGATGGCTGCCTTCAGCAACTGGATCGCGTCGTCAGCCTCCAATGTCAAATCTTTCTCGATCTGGCCCGGCTTGCCGAGCAACTCCCAGGAGAGTGGCGCAATCGGCCACAGGAGGCAGCGCGACCGCAGGTCCAACCCGGCTTCGGCGGCCAGCGATGCTGCGCACAGGCCCAACGCGGCCAGGACGGTTCGGGCGGCGTCATCGACCTTCGGGTCGAGCTTGCCTCCGAGCGGGAACCGCAGCCGGCGGAGTGCGGGGAATGACAGGACGACGGTTTGCTCGGCGGAGGTGATGGTGAACCCGCCGTGAAACGGCTGGCCTTTCTTGTCCTTCAAATCCGGCTTGATGTTCCCGTGGTTGACCTCTGACGGCTTCCCCTCCTTGCCGACTTTTACGGGGACGCCCTTCTCTTGCTTTGCCTTGGTGGGATCGAGAGTCCAGGCCGCAGGTTGTGCATCGTCCGCCTGATAAACCGGGCCTGCTTCCAGTTGGATGCTCAGGGGGTCGATGCGGCTGCTGCTGCGGACACCGCTCACCCCGTCGATGCCGACGATCTCGCTGACCATCGCCCGCTCGAATTTGACGCCCAGCCCGCCCTTCGGCCCCGTCGAGTCCCACATACCGAGCAAGAGGGCGGTCGGACACAGCTTGAAGAGGGCAGTCGCGTTCTGCGCGGACACTCGCCGCAACTCTTTTCCGAACTCCGACTCGTCTTTCTCGGCCTTGGTGCGGAACGGCTTGTTGTCCTCCTCGACAACGCTGTCCCGAAGGATAGCGTCAACGATCCGGTGAGGTGCCTGGAGGGACGTGACCTTGCCCGCCGGCTCGACCAGACGGAGAGTCGCATCCTTGTCCGTGCCAGGGAAGAACGGGTCAAAATCGACTACGACCAGGGGCAGGCTGACGCCCGCCTTATCGAACCGCCCGCTGTCGATGGCCTGCTGCAGAGCTTCCTCAAGCCGGTTCGCCTGGGACTGGACCGAATCCAGCAGAACGCAGTCCACTGGCTGTTCGTACCCCGGCAGGCGTCGCTTCTCGGTCGCGTACACGGCCCCCGCATATGTCGGCGGGAAGACCTTTGTCCCTTCGCCCCCGGCAGGCTGGAGGGTGACTCGGGACCGGATGGCCGCGCCGCCACGAACGGCCTCCTGAAGTTTGGCCAAGGTCAACTTGCTCACGGGGTCGCTCCTACACTCTGGGCCAGTGTTCGTTCGCAACGCCGGAACCGAGGACGGCTCTTCGAGGAAGATCGGGAAGGCATCCCGGTCGCTCAACGAATGACGAACAATTTGGGAGAGTGTAGCCGGTCCCACTGCGACGACAAAGTCAGTAGTGCAGTCAATTTGTCAGATCAGATGACGAATTCCAGGGCAGACCGAGTACGCCATCACCCCGCTTTGACGACATCGCCGAGTTGGCACCGCAGAGCCTCGGCGAGCTTCCGCCGGGCCTGCTTGACCGCCTCGGGTGCGTCGTCATCCCCGGTGCAGTAGCACAGGACGTACACGTCGATGCCGTAGACCTCGGTCAGTCGCGCCATCAGCGAGGCGGACGGCGGTGTCACCCCCCGCTCAACGTTGCTCAGATGGACGGACGAGACGCCGAGGGCTTCGGCGGCGGCTCTCTGCGTCATCCCGACCGTTTCGCGGACGTAGCGGACAGTGCTGCCGAGTGCGGTCATCCGAGTGGCCCAAGATCTTGGGGCGGTCGATACCAACCTTTACGCCCCCATCTTAAAGCTGTACTTTATCACCGACAAGTGGCTCGTACTTTGTTCCACCAAAGAATGTCTGCATGGCCGAACGTCAGGGAAGGCTGGTATACCCGGATATTAGAGGTATGGCGCTCGACCCAGAGTCATCTCCGACTCTAAAGAGATCGTGCCGGCTCCCATCATGCCGCTTTGATGAAGAGGAAACTAAAGGACTTCATTGCCGGAACGAAAAAGGAGAAGGGGGTATTCGAGTTCCTCCGACACTGAGCGAATGGTGAAAGCGGACGACCTCTGACCAAGACTGCTTCAAAGAACTGAAGAGGCTCGACCCCCGAATGGCGATTCAACCCACATCTCCCGAGCCTCTCGTTGACCGCTTTGGCCGCTCGGTAGGCCGCTGGTGGCGTCGCGCCAAGTATCAGTGGCTGAATGTACGTCTCTTGACCGATGTGGGCATTGCCATCGTGCTTTTCGCTGCCGCATTCTTCTCTGCGAAGGCGCTACCGAAAGAGGCCAGTCCGCCCAACTCAGGTGTAGGCTTTGCCCTCGCCTTCTTTGCCTCGCTGCCGCCACTGTTAATGGTCGGCGGCTTCTGGTACGTCCGACGCTACCTCAAGGGCGAAGCGGCATACGAAGACTTGCGGGCCGCATCGCGGCCATCTCTTACAGGGTTCTTCGAGTGGTTTCTTCGATTCCCTTGCTCGGCAGTCGTGCTGTTTGCCCTGCTCACTGGGATCGCACTGGCGGCGTGGGGATGCGGCGGTTGGGGGCCAGCCATTCAAACGAGCATGATGCAAGTGACCGCTCCCTTGCCGCCCGTGGCCACCGCGATCAATTCGGTGTTCGGGGTAGAAGCCACGCCCTGGCCGGGCTGGGTGGGCTTCGTGCTGTCCCTGGTCTACGCCGGGGTCGTGTTCGCTCTAGTCGCGGCGTGGTTCGAGCGAGGCAAGCAACGACAGAACTATGTGTCCAGCCTGTTTACCGAGGAGGACCGGAGTGGCTCTCCGTATGGGTTCCGGTATGGAAACTCGCCTGACGACGTGCAGCCTGAACCGCACGAACGGGTTCTGCTGATGAAGGGGGACCGCATCGGACCCGCCAGCCTTCCCTATCTGCGAGTGGAACTTTCAGGGCCGGAATGGACAACAGAACCAGTCATGGACGACCGTTGCCGAGGAGCGGTGGCGGTTCTCGAACGTGTGTTCGGAGTGAACGAGAAAAAAGAGTTTGATCCGAAACGCGGCGAAGCTGTCTGGCAGGCGGAGCCGTTGGCCAGTATCCACATCGCCGACTGGCTCCTGAGTCACCTGGGTCGTCTGGTCGAGCAGGACCGTTCGCTTCCCGACTCGGCGTTCGATCATCGACTCGGGGAGGTGGTCGGGGCGGTGGCTGCGGTGCTTGCCAGCGGACAGTCGCTGCCTCCCCGGCCCACGCCGACATCCCGTGGCGCATACCACGACCCTGACAGGGCGGGAAAGCTCCGCGTCCAGCTCCGACATCTTTTTTCGCGTTCTCCGAAGCGTCCGGCCCTGCTGATTGCCGCTTGTGACGCAGCCGAGCGGCTGGGAACACCCGAAGACTTGCAGTTGCTTGATGAGCAAACCCGCCGTCTCGATGTGCAGGCTGGATTCACGGTCCCCCAAACCGACCGAATCCTGCAAACTCGTGACCGCGTATTGGCCAGAGATCCCCTGCGGTCGGCGCTGATGGCGAAGGTGCTTCGGCGGATCGAAGGGTTGGGGATGGAGCGGCTGCCGGTCCCAGAGGGGAAGTCGTTGCACTTCCGCCGGTCGTCGGACGGCGCAGTCATGGTCTTGGTCGTCGCCGGGTCGTTTTGTCGAGGAGACGATCATACCGAAGAAACTTCGCCGAGAAGGCGGGTGCATCTCGGTAGCTACCTGATCGACCTCGCCCCGGTATCGCAGGACTCGTTCAGACGGTGGGCTGAAGCACAGGGAAGCGTGCTGCGGGTCGAGCGCGGGTTCTTTCCCGTCCAGGGGCTGCCAGACGATGTTCCTCTGGATCGCGCGTATGCGAGCCATGTGACGTGGTTTGCGGCGCAGGCGTATGCCCAGTGGGTGGTCGCTGGGGGGCATCTGGCGACAGAGGCCCAGTGGGAGAAGGCAGCGCGGGGGACCGAGGACGACCGCCGTTATCCCTCTGGAAATACCTGGGTAGACGAGCCGGCGTCTCCCTACGGCATTCGGTTGTGTCACTTGCTGGAGTGGACGCAGGACGCATTCGACCGTCTGGCTTATCGTCGCAGCCCGGTCGTGTTCGATCCCCGAATGGAAAGCGCCGCCAGTGCGGGCGACGAGGCCATGCGAGTGATCCGTGGTCGCACTCCTGGCGGTTCTGTAGTGAGTTACAGCTTAGTCAGCCGCCTTGGGATGGAACCTGTCACAGGAGCCTTCACCGCACCCGTAGGGTTCCGTGTCGTCGTTGACCTTGAGCAGGAGCCGCAGAGATGAACGACACGCCAACGACGGGCCTGCGGGAACTGCCTCTGTCGCAGTACCTTCTGCGGGGAAGAAGGTCGAACGCCGCCGCGCAGTACGAGGAACTGCGGCGGTTGCAAGAAGAACAAACGGCGTTGACGCCGATGTCTTGTGGCCCGTTTCGCCTCTTCATGTTCGAGGGGCAGGAAGCGATGTTGCGGTCGGTCGGGAAAGATCGTAAGGGCATAGTGACAATCCTCGGCCAAGGCATGGACGTGATGCGGGTCGAGCCGGCTGAGGATGGGACCGGGGGAAAGGTGGTCGGTTTCCTCGACAAGGGACAACTGCGGGTAGTGATCGGACATGAGCCGGAACAGCCCGCGTTAGCGGACTGGCGGTTGCTAGGGGTCGAATCAGGCAAGCCGCAAGGAAACTCGTTGGCACGACTGACTGCGATATGGTCGGTGAGTAAAGGGCAGAGAAATGACCCCGTTGCGGGTGATGCTGCCGCCGTGGCCAATCATTTCGAGGAGGTCATCCGACAGCATCAACGCTGGGTGAAGAGTTGGCAACCTCCAACCGTATCGGTCCCATTCCTGCTCTTTCACCTTGACCGGGAACTGCCGAAAAACGCAGCGATGGATCGTCTCTTTGACGGTTTGCGACGTGGCACGTTGGTGTTTGATTGCCGCCAAAGTGGGCAATCAAAGTTCGCAAGCGGACGACCCGCCAAGCTGGTACTCCACGCCCCAGACTTTCGTGCGATTCTCACCGCCTATCCACCACGGTTCTCGGACGCCGGTCCAAATGAGTGGTTGGTAGCGCATGTGGAGGACGCACCAGACGACCTTACCCCCATTGTGCAACTTGAGGTGAAGTGCCATGTATTTAGCCGGCGAGGTCGTGAGCAGTTTCAGAGCGTTTCGGATGCCGACTGTTGGTTGGCCGAGCTTGAGCGTTGGCATCAGCACTATGACCACTGGCGACAGCGGGACTGGCCGGTACAGCAAATTGCAGGCGGGTTTTTCAATCTGCGATTGCCCCCGCGCGTTCAGGCTGACCTCCAACAACAGCACATCACGCCAGAGAAACTCTGTGCGGCGATGAACCGTGGACTCGACCTTTACGAGGTAACCGGGCGAGAATCCGATGTCGTTGTTGCCGTGCCGGACGGGTTGGAATGCCGCGTTCGGCTGACGCCTTACAAGCCATCGATGGGCAACTCGGACTGGAAACTCATCGACCTCCGACAGGCCGAATCTGCCTTGCCAGGGTATGCCCGGATCGTTGCTCGGTGGGAAGAGGGGATTCTGGGCCAGACGCCAATGACAGGAGATGCCGCCGGGTTGGTGCGCGAACTTGGTGTTCTGCAAAGCCGACGCAAGGAAGTAGCTCAACAGATCAGCATTGGTCTGGAGCGGTTGGCAGGCAATTCCCCTGAGTTGTCGGAACGGATCGGGTGCTGGCGCAGAGTCTGCGAGTTCGAGCGTGATCTGCTCGAAGTTGGGGTGACCCGCCTGGAGCGGGACGGCTACGACTTTTCGTTGATCCCCGAGGAACAAGAAACGGTCGAAGACTGGATCGACGGCCTTGAGAGCCTGAATCAAGAGGGCGTTGACTGGGTTCGCTATCCGTTGGAACTGCGGATGGGTGAGGAACACGCCCGCCTCGTCATTCGTTCCATCGTCGTCGCTGAGGCCGAGGGGAGCGAACTTGTCCTGAAGATCGGTTGTGACAACCCCCGTGGCCGAGCGTTGGTAGAGAGCCTGTGTAACGGCGGTACGGGTGAGACTGACGAGCGAGAGCGTGTCAGGTTGTTCCTGCCGGACACGCAGTTGCGGCTGATCGACAACGCTTTGTCTCTCCTCGATCCGAGCCAGAAAACACGCACCGAAAAACGGGGAGTCGTAGGAGAAGACCTGACCCCAGACGACATCTCCCTGCGCACGCTCCAGAGAATCCTGGCGTCTGCTACCGAGCTTGAGCCGATCACCTCGATCTGGCCCTCTTTGCCAATGACGCCCCTTGCCCAACTGTCCCCGAAGCAGGAAGAAGCGGTGCGGGCGGCGGTCTTCGGCCCCGACATGACGTTGATCCAGGGGCCACCCGGCACGGGAAAAACGACCGTGATCCTCGAAATTCTCCGACAACTTTTCCGCATGCACGGGCGGGAAGCCGGGTTCAAGGTGCTGCTCGTCGCACCAACGCATGTCGCGGTGGACAATGTGCTGGAACGCCTTGTTGCTCCCCGGCGTG
Source organism: Gemmata massiliana (assembly GCA_000531095.1). Classification (GTDB taxonomy): domain Bacteria; phylum Planctomycetota; class Planctomycetia; order Gemmatales; family Gemmataceae; genus Gemmata; species Gemmata massiliana. Next base: position 89,755 of record HG799473.1, read on the forward strand.
GAAGCAACTTGGTGATGGAACTCGGTGTCGCTCCATACCGGGTCGGCTCCACTCGGAGGATTGCAGAGCATCTCCGGGGCTTCACGCCGGACTGCCTCAACACGAAGTATCGCGAAGACTTGGAACGGGAGGTGGCCGAGGCCGTCGGCGCGGCCCGACGAGACTGCAAGCGTGATCAACAGGTGTTGAGCGCACTAAGGGACGGCGCGGGGTACGATGCCGTGTCTTGGGCATCGGCCCTGGAATCAGGCACGTTGCTGGAACCGGAACCGGGGGACTGGCCATCTTCGCTGGACGAGCAATGGCAGGCTGCGGTAGCCACCCAGGAAGGCCGCGTTCGGGCGTGGCGACACTGGCGTGCGCGGGGTTCGCGACCGGAAGAACGAGCGGGCCTGCTACAGCGGTGGCTCGATTTCCTCCGGCTCAACCCGCGTTTTTTCTCCGAACTTCTGGTTGCCAACGCCAATCTTGTGTGTGCGACAACCATCGGTTGCGCGACGCACCGTGAGCTACGTTCCGTGGTGTACGACTACGTCATCGTGGACGAGGCCGGGAAGGAGGAAGCACGTCGTCTGCTGGTCCCTCTCATTCGCGGCGAGAGGTGGGTGCTGGTGGGCGACCACCAGCAACTCCCGCCCTACGCCGACGACAGCTTGCAGGCCCGGCTACGGAGTGAGGGGTTGGACCCCCGGACGGTGACCCGCTCGCTGTTCGAGGAGTTGCAAGAGCCGTTCGAGCGGCGTGGCTGCTACGTCTTCCTCGACAGGCAGGGACGGATGCACCCGGACATTTCGGCATTCGTGTCCGATCAGTTCTACGGTGGTCGCCTGCACGACTTCCCCCACGCTGCGACACATACCATGCCGAGGCCGGCGTTTCTACCTGACACACCGACCTTGCTTGTTCTTGACACCCGGCAACTTCCCGACCGAAAGGAAACACGCCGGGGAACGGGCTACGTCAACCTCCTTGAGCAAGAACTAACCGTCTTCCTGCTCCGGGCCTTCGCCTGCCTCCCCCCGTTTAGAGACGGCCTTGCCCTCGGCCAGGCATCTGCCATCCCCACGATCGGCGTGATCGCACCGTACCGCCTTCAGGTCGAAGACATCGAACGCCGGGTGCGGCGAGATCCCCTTTTGAAGGTTCTGCTACACGCAGGCGTCCTTCATGTCGGAACTGTTGACAGCTTCCAAGGACAGGAGAGGGATCTGATCCTCTTCACCTGTACCCGAAGCAACCCCGGAGGGCGATTGGGCTTTGTTGATAACCGACAGAGACTGAACGTGGCGCTCTCACGGGCGCGATGCCGACTGATCGTGCTTGCGGACGGGCAAGCCGTGGATCTGGCTCGACTTCGCTCGGACGTGTCCGGTGTCGAGGCCGAGACGCGCGACCATCTCCATGCTTTGTTCATGTTCGCGGGTAGCCGTGGCGGTGTGCAGGTAGTGCCGGGGGACTGGAGAACTCGTTGGCGCGGGTGAAGCATGCGACGAGAACGCTGGAAAATCGTGGAGCGACTGCTCGAACAGGTCGAGGGGACGACGGGCCGATTGGTAATGGCCGTCGCCCCTGACCCGTTGGACGTTGTTCTCTACGAAACCCCGGTTCTCGGCAGGAGCCAGTCCCCACAAAATCCTCTTCGAGGGTTTGTCCAAGAAACCGTGTTGCTTCTCGAACAACCAACCGCCGCCGAAATCGCGGCATTGCTCCACCTCCCCTCCACAGTGGTCGAACTCGTTCTGGGCAACCTCCAGCAAGTGGGTGGGGCCGTCAGCGACACCGCTGGCCGATGGTCAGTACCGGATGAAGCGCCAAGGTTCGGAACGGGCGGGAGCGACCCGCCGATCTGGCGTCGGACTCGCCGGCTCCTTTGTTACTGGCCGGAACCGCAAGTGCTGCTTCCGGTCCTCCCCAGGATGCGGCTGCGCGATCTGGTGGAGCTTGGCGTGCATAAACTTCAAGGAGAGTTCGCTGAGGGGTATAACCGGATCGCATCGTGGACCGCTGCCGAAGGCTTGTTGCGGGGACGATCCGAAGCCGTGCGTATCCTACCCTTGGGTGTCACTTCGGTGTTGCCTCCAGGCAAATCTTCGGCCATGCCGGATGCGCCTGTGTCTGTGGAGGAGGTTCTGGTCAGCCAGTGCCGGCTGGACGTGATCGCACTGACGTGGGCGTCCTACCACTCGGGGATCTGGGAGGTTACTTCTCGCCTGTGGTCCCGTCCAACGCCGGCTTCAGATGCAGCGGGTGAACCGTTTGCTCCCGGTGAGCCGATGCTCGGCTTGTCACTGCCGGAACGGTTACTCGGCGGCTCGCCGCTTGACGACCTCGGGAACCTGTTTGATCCCAGGCCGGATGTATGGCGGAATCTGCTGGATGACCAAGACGGAGTCGCATGGCTCCGTCGCGATCTCGAAGGCGACTTCCCTGCCGTAATCGTGGCAGAGCAGGCCGACGCCGAGAAACGGCGGTGGCAAGGCGTATCCTCACGGATTGCCCAAGAAGCCCGACTGCTCTGCTACCTGACTCCACCGCCTGCCGGAAAGGTTGAGAGGTAGTAGCCACAATCACGGCGTCAGTCGAACTAGCGACTGAGTACGGCGAACCGCTGCCGGAAAGGTTGAGAGGTAGTAGCCACAATCACGAGCCTTTATCCGAAGTGGATTTGTGACAGGTTCGGAGTCCATGATGAGGCGGTGCGACGATGCGGCTGAACATCAATGCTACGGGTATGAACGCTGTTCCGTTCCGAGTGGGAATATCCGAGGAAGCCGAGACAGAGCGACTTGTCATTGTCGTGTTCTTGAGCGGGGTGGCGTACAGCCCATCACAACTCGACACGATTCTGACCAGTTTGTCCAGTAAGACTGGCTTTGAGTGGCTGAAGCCAACGGGAAAACTGTGGGACATCGACGCGGATAAGTTGACGGGCATTCACGAACCTTTGAGGGCGATCCCCTGGTTCAAAGGCCGTCTTGTCAGCAGCTTCGATACCCAATTCGGAACGGCTCGGGGGTCGATGGGGAACTTCGATCAGTCAGGACGCGGATTGGCGATGGTGGGCCATCATCCATTTACCGCTCTTGCCTTCAGCCTGGATAAAGAGGTCGCCTCGGACAGCAACTGCCTTTTCTACTCATGGATGTCTGATCGAGAAAGCTACAGCAACCGAGGCTTCATCCAAGACTGTCTGGAGAAAGCAGTCAAGCAGATCGGCAAGGACGTGTCGATTGGCATTACCCCGTCACTCGACAGGGACACGAAGGGCGAGACTGGATCACCCGACATCGCGGCCACGATCTTCAGAAAGATCGCAAGAGCGAGGGCATTTGTGGCTGACATCACACTGATGGACCCGCCAATAGGAGGCTGGCGGAAGTTATTGACGCAGGCAGTCGGCCTCGGCCCCTTCAGGCTTTCGCCGAACCCCAACGTCCTCGTTGAACTCGGATTCGCCGCAGGGCAAATGAGTTGGGAGCGATGCCTTCTAGTGTTTAACAGCGCCTTCGGAAGCATTGAGCAGTTGCCGTTCGATCTCCGTGGCAGGCGTATCGTGACGTACCACGTCGGGAAGAAGGACGACCGGCAAGCAGCCAGAGAATCATTCATCCCGTTGTTGAAGTCGCACCTTGTTGAAGCATTGGACCTCAAGAGCGTGTCGGCACGGCAAGGATAGTTTCTGAGACTTAAGTCGTTTGGTCATCCTGCTCTGACGACATCATCGAGTTGCTGTTGAAGAGCCTCGGCCAGCTTCCGCCGGGCCTGCTTGACCGCCACGGATGCATCATCGTCATCGTCACCGTTGCAGTATCAGAGAACGTACACGTCCACCCCGTAGATCTCTGTGAGCCTCGCCAGAAAACGACTTCATCCGGACTGCGACGCCTTCGGTTCAAAGCAACTCGACACGGTTTCCGAGCCGAGCTTTACGGGCAGCGTGTAGTCCCCAGATCGCTGTTCACGAAGTCATTTATGGAGAGTCATGCCGTTCTTCACATGCGGGAAGGTCGTTGCAACACCAGGGGTGCCGGAAGTCATTGGTCGCTCCTCACAAAGCCCCGGCGAGTTCCTCTGCAAGTACACACGTGGCGAGTGGGACGCCCTCGGCACCCACGACGCCGAGGCGAACCACGCGGCCATCCGCGACGGCGGTCGCGTGTTCGGCAGCTTCACCACCCGTGCCGGTGACGCCCTGTGGGTTATCACCGAGGTCGACCGTGCGTCCACCTGTCTCCTTCTGCCCGGCGATTACTGAGGGACCACCCGTGCGTACCGACCACGCCAACGACATCGCGGACGCCGCCCCCGCGTCCCTCACCGACCTGATCGGCCAGCGTGCCGCCGTCGAACAGGTGCGGGTCGCCCTCGACGCCGCCCATCAAGACGGCAAGAAGTTCGACCACGCCCTGCTGGTCGGGCCACCCGGCTGCGGCAAGACGCAGACCGCGAAGGTCATCGCCGCCGAGATGCAGTGCGAGTTCCACGAAGTGCTGGGCCAAGCCGTCACCAGCCCCGCCGACTTCAACGCCTTGCTCCTCGGGGCGAAGGACCGCGACGTGATCCTGATCGACGAGGCCCACGAACTGGAGAAAGAGTTCCAGACCGCGTTGTACCTCGCGTGCGACCAACGGCGGGTGTTCCTCCAAAGCCGGGCGAAGGGTGCGCCACAGAGCATCCCGCTGGCCGACTTCTCCCTGCTCCTGGCCACGACCGACGAGTACAAGCTGCTCCAGCCGCTCCGCGACCGCATGAAGCTCGCCCTACGGTTCGGCTTCTACGCCGAGGGCGAGCTTGTCGAACTGCTGCGGCAGCGGAGCCGGGCGTTGCGGTGGCCGCTGGACGAGCGGGTGCTGGTACCCATCGCCGCCCGGTCACGCGGCACACCTCGGCTCGCCCTACGGCTGCTCCAGAGTTGCCGGCGTGTCGCCCGGTCGGAGGCCGAAAGCACGATCCTGCCCGACCACCTCGACCGGGCCTGCCGCCTGGAGGGGATCGACGCGGTCGGCCTGGGGCCGACCGAGCAGCAGTACCTCGCGTTCCTGTCCGGCGGGGCCACGCGGCTGAACGTGGTCGCGAGCCGCCTCGGGTTGCACACCCGCACCGTCGCCGAGGTGACCGAGCCGTTCCTGATCCGCATCGGCCTCGTCACGAAGGACGACCAGGGCCGACGCGAACTGACCGCCGAAGGCCGCGAACACCTGTCCCGAAGCCGTCCGGTTTCCGTCCCGTAACCGCCCGAGGAGTGTCCGATGAGCGCACAGGTCCAAACGAAGGCCGCAGTCAGTGTCGCAGAGATGGCACGCATGTGCGGGCTATCGAGGTCACGGTTTTACGCCTTGATCGGCACCGCGTTCCCCCGCCCCGAGCGGCAGCCCGAGACGGACAGGCCGGTGTACTCCGAGGAGCAACAGAAGATCTGCCTCGAAGTGCGCCGGCGAAACTGCGGCATCGACGGCAAGCCGGTCCTCTTTTACGTCCGCCGCACAACCTCGGCACCGAGCAAACCGAAGACGACCAAGCCGAAGCTGGCGGCGAATCGGGGCGACTTGACGACCCTGATCGACGGGCTGAACGCCCTCGGCCTGACTGTCGCGACCGCTGCCGAGGTCCAGCGGGTGACCGATCAGTTGTACCCGAGCGGCACCGCCAACATCGACCGTGGCGAGGTGCTGCGGGCCGTGTTCCTGCACCTGAAGCGTCAGAATTCGGCGGATAAGGTCGGGTGATAAGAGTCAATCTCAGCCCAGTAACCTCTCAAAGCTGTCTACATCATGTCCAATTCGCGTCCACAAGACCGCCAGAACTGGGGCGATAAGGTTTTCGCCAGCATCCCGGTCGGCGAGAACGAGGTCGCTCTCGTCTCCCGGTTCCTGACCGCGAACGACTTCGCCGCGAACACCCGCCGGGCCTTCGCCCAGGACATCCGCACGTTCGCCCGGTGGTTCGCCGCCGCCAACCGCGAGCCGTTCCGCGTCGGTCGTGTGACGGCCCGCGACATCGCCGACTGCCGCGACACACTCCGCCGCGAGCAGGGTCGGGCCGTCGCCACCGTGAACCGGATGCTGGTGATGATCCGGCGGTTCTTCGCGTGGCTGGTGGACGAGGGGCAGGTGCCGGCGAACCCGGCCAAGAAGGTCAAGGAACTGCGCCGCCAAGCACTCGCCCCGAAGGGCATGGACCGCTCTGATGTCCGCCGGCTGCTTCGGGAACTGGAGTTGCGGGCGGACGTGCGGGCAACGGCAATCTTCTCCCTGTTGCTGTACACCGGCTGTCGGGTGTCCGACGCGGTCAACCTCGTTCTTTCCGACGTTGTCGTCACGGAGCGAGCCGGCACGGTCGTCTATCGCTTCGGGAAGGGTTCCAAGCAGCGGACGGTGCCACTCCCGCTTCCCGCCCGCCGTGCGATCCAGGCGTACCTTGAGGTGCGCCCGCCGAACGACTCGCACAGGGTGTTCGTCGGCGAACGGGGGCCGCTGACAGATCGCGGCGTGCGGGCCGTATGCGACAAATATAGCGCGCTGATCGGGGTGAAACTCCATCCGCACCTGTTCCGGCACACATTTGGCCACCAGTTCCTGGCGGACAACCAGAATGACTTGGTCGCCCTGGCCCAGATCCTCGGCCACGAATCGCTGACAACGACCGCTCGATACACGAAGCGGGGCATCGAGCAACTGGCCGAGGCAGCCGAGCGGACGACGTACTGACCGGGCTTCACCGCAAGGGTCCGGGCCGCTGCTCAGGGTCGCGGTTCAAGTGTCGCCAGCAACTCCTTCACCTTCCGCTCGATGAGGTCGCGAACCGCCCTGTACTGCTCGGGTGGCATGTCTTTCGGGTCGGGGATCTGCCACTCCTCCCGCCGCTTGGCCTTCACCAACGGGCATTCGTCGCCGCAGCCCATCGTGACCGCCACCTCGACCTCCTGGCCGTTGAACTGGTCGAGCGACTTCGAGGCGTGCGTCGTGAGGTCGTACCCGACCTCACGCATGAACTCGACGGCGCGGGGGTTCACCCGACCCGAGGGGCGAGAGCCGGAACTCGCTGCCGCGACCCCGTCGCCGGCGTGAATTCGGGCAAACGCCTCGGCCATCTGGCTCCGGTTGCTGTTTTCGACGCACACGAACAGGACGAGTTTGGTCGAACCCATGCGGTCGCTCCCGAGAAGGTGGGAAAGAATCAGCAACAGCCGGGTGTCGTGCAGCAGGCCGCGTCGGCATTCGCTCCCACGCCGCAGCGGTCCATCGCCAGACAAGCTGTGTGCTTGGTGCCGAGGTGTAGGAGGACACCGGACGGCGTGACCTCGGCGGCGGTCACCGGGTACTGCGACACGAAGCAACTCTCGTACTCGACCTCGACCGGCAAGTCGGTGGCCTTCAGCAGCGGGGCGGCGAGCCGGACGATCATGGCCAGCTTGGTGGTGTCGAGCCGGTGTTCGGTGTCGCCGGCCACCCACACCTGTAGCACGCACGTCGTCGTGGTGCGGGTGGTGCCGCCGCAGTCGATGAAGTCCTTATGGACACGCCCGACTTCGGTGACGTGGTAGTGGGCCGGCACGAACGAACCGTCCGGCAGCATCAGGTGCAGGGCCACTGCCGGGTTCTCTGCGAGGACGCGGACGAAGTCGTCAAGGATCATGCTCTTCTCCGTACAGGTAAGGTTCATTCCTTTGCGCCTTCAGGTCGGCAACAACCGTTGGGTCCGTGGATGACCCCGCAGACGAAGACGCCGGCCAACGCCCCGGCCACTGGAGCCGTCAGATACACCCAAAAGTGATCTAACCGCTCGGCGACGACTGCCGGGGCGAGCGACCGGGCCGGGTTCATCGACGCCCCCGACACCGGCCCGGCGAACATCGCCTCGAACGCGATCACCGCCCCGACCGCGACCCCGGCCAGTACGCCCTTTTCCTTCGCCCCGGTCGAGACGCTCAGGATCACGACCATGAGCATCAGCGTCAGCACGAATTCCATGACCCAGGACTGGGCGACGGGGCCGGCGGGCAGAGTGGCCCCGAGCGTCGGGTGGGCCGGGAACATGGCCCGCAACGCGAGGCTGGCGAGGACCGATCCCGCGACCTGCGCGAGGATGTACGGCACCGCACGATTCCACCCGAAGCGGCGGGCGGCACAGAAGCCGAGTGTCACGGCGGGGTTGAGGTGGCACCCGGACACGTCGCCGAGGGCGTAGATCATCGCCAGCACGACGAGGCCGAAGGTGAACGCCACGCCGACGTGCGTGACCGCCCCGCCGTGGAGGTCGTTGACGACGACCGCCCCGGTCCCGGCGAACACCAGACAGAACGTGCCGAACGCTTCGGCGGCGAGGGGGCGCATCCGTCACCCCTCGCAACGGGGGGCCGCACGGTCGGTCAACCGGGTGCGGTCGCCGGCCTCCTCCATCAGGCACCAGCCCTGGTCGAGCAGGCCGGACACGCAGCGGTCCACCAGCCGATAGTGGATGTTGGTGCCGTCCCGCCGGGAAGCCAGGATACCCAAGTCGGACAGCCGCTGGAGTTGGTTCGACACGGCCTGCGGCTTCATGCCGAGCGAGGCGGCGAGATCGGTGACGCACAGTTCGTCGGCCCGGACGAGGGCGTGCAGAAGTCGTAGCCGGGTTTCGTTAGCCAGCACTTTGAACACCGCCGCCAAGCCGCCGGCCTGGATCGGCGACATCAGTGGACGCTGCTTCAGTGGGTGCCGCTCACAGCACTCGGTCGCCGGTGGCAGCTTTGTCTTACCCATTGCTGATGTCCTCCACAATTACACTACCCAGTGTAATTGTTGTCGGCAATATGCTGTTCGCGAGCGGGATCGGGGCAGGTAGGCGGGTGTAGCCGCCGGCGTGTGCTGCGCCTGGTCCGCTCCACTCGCGGCTTAGAAACGGATTTTCTTCGTGGCCTGCGAGATGTGTGAGCGTGGTCGAATCCATTGGCCTTAAGCCCTATACCGAGGATGTGAAGCTTCTGCGACCGCTCGCACCGTGGCTGAACATGAAAGCACTTCGGCAAATCGAACAGCGCGTTCTCGAACTCTCCCAGGCACTTGACCTGCGCCCAACGCTTGAAAAGGCAGCCGAGATCGGCGAACTGCTGGTCGAGGCGAGATCGCAGGTTCAGCATGGCCAGTGGGCCGGCTGGCTGGCCCGATGCGGACTGCGTCCCCGCACGGCCTGGGACTACATCGCGGTGGCGAACGCGAAGGTAGAGAATCGGTGGCCCGCCACCAGAATGACGATCAAGCAGTTTTTGGACACAGTGCGTCGGGCGAAATTTGCCGAGCGCAGGGCCGAGCGACAGGCCGAACGACAGGCTGCTGCCGGCGAGCGGGGCAAGCTCCCGTCGAACGTCGAATTCGTCCAAGCGGATTGCAGAAAGCACCTCTGGCCTGACCACATCGACATCATCGCGACCGACCCGCCGTGGACGGAGCTTGACGCCTACAAGTGGCTGGCCGGGTTCGCAGCGCAGAGGCTCAGGATCGGGGGATTACTCCTCGTCCAGTGTGCGACGATGCACATGCCGCAAGTGATGAACCTGATGTGCGCGGCCCGGCTCAACTACGTCTGGACGATGGCGATCATTTACTCGGAAACCCGCACCGTCCGGGCAAACGGACGATTCCGGGCAACGTGGTCGCCGATCCTCGTGTTCAGTCGTGGCGACTTCACGATCCCGCAAAGCCTGTCGGACGGGTACACGGTTCGCGGTGGGGAAAAAAACTTGCACGACTGGCAACAGCCCATCGAACCGTGGAGGTACTGGCTCGACCGATTGGCTCGTCCCGGTGCCGTCGTTGCCGACCCGTTTGTAGGCAGCGGCACCATCGGCTGTGTGTGCAGGGAGTACGGCCTTTGCTTCCACGGCACGGAACTCGACAAAGTGGCGTACAGAATCGCGAGGGGCCGCATCCTGTCCCACGAAGTGCAGTCGCCTGCCCCGGATGACCGCGAGGGAAGTTGATCGCGGCGTTTCAAACCCGTTACGGTACGAAACAGTCGTCGGGCAAGCTGTCGAGGTCTAACTCGTCGTCGTCGCGAAACGGTGTGCCGTTGCCGGTGAACCAAAACTTCGCATCGTCTTCGGCGGTCGGCAATACAACTTGATCTGGCTCGCGAAGGGTGATTGCACTTCCGAAATGCGGCTCCTCCTTCTTGACCGCAGAGGGTGTCTTCGCAGCCGATGGCCGAATGACTTCACAAATCTCCCGCGCGGTCATCCCCTCCCTCAGCTTCGGTAGTGCCGCTTCGAGTTCCGACAGCAGATAAAGCCCTTTCAGGTGGTCCGGCTTCAGGTTTTCACCCGGCAGAGCCTTCGTTGCGATGAGAGCGGCGACGTGTTGCTGCGTTCGCCGTACCTCGGCAAGTTCGCGGTCGAGTTTTGCGACGGCTTCCGCTTGCTTGACTGTTAATCCGATGCTCTCCACGACCGCCTGCTTCCCCGCGTCCTCTCGGCTCTGCCGGGTTCGCAACTTGGCGGTCAGCCAGTCCAGCACCAACGGCGAGCCGTCGCCCGGATACCCGTTTTTCTTGTGTTCCTTCAAAGCATTTTCGACCACACGACACACCTCGAACCGGAGCATGGCCCCCTCGCCATCGGCAGTCAACTGCCTGACAACTGCGTGGATCTGGTCGGCCAACTTCAGCCGATCAACCGCCGCGTCGAGCAGGTCCGCGTCATCGTCCGCAGCCGGTCGCCCTCTACGCCGAGCCTCGGCGTCGTCACGCTCTTGGAACTTGAAGTGATGGGGGAGAACCTTGTGCTTGTCGAATAGCTTGGCGTCCCGCAGCGTCATCAGGAGCCTCCGTACCGTCAGCCGCGTAACGCCGAGCAAGGAGGAAATTCGCTTCACACACATCACTTTTCCCGGCTTCGCCTTTTTCTCCTCAGCGATCTCCAGCCCGCGAACCAACCAGTAGGCACAGTACAGTTCACATTTGTTGTGCGCATCAAGGAACGGCGTCTCGGCAGGCAGTGGCAACCGCCAGGAAGCGAAGCAGCCGTGCCAGCGGCCATCCTCGCTCGACTCCTTCAGCCGCGTGAACTCCTTCGCCATGTCGCCGAACGGTTCGACGGCCACCCAGCCGTCCTTCGACTGCCGAACTAGCCCCAACGCTAATAACTTCTGGAGGTGGGTCGCGATGGTCTGGCGATCCATCAGCCCGCCCAGCATCTTGGCCACCCCCATCGCGGTGACAGGACGACGGAGAGGGGTGAGCCGCGCGTATATCACCCGCTGGCGGATCGATAGAGACGGCTTCTTGCCCTTCATATTCAATACATAAATCGAGAGCATGGCTTCCTTCAAAGTGAGACACGTTGTTAAGTGGACAGGCAGGGCTGCCCTCTGGACTACGAGAGTGTCGCCGTTGATGGTTTTCTTCCGAATCGTGAGGCAACTAGCGCATTTCTCGGAGGCAACTTTTCCAAGCCGTGATGCATGATGACAGGGCTTTTGTGGAAAATTGACCCCAGTCATATAGGAGTCACAGAGGCTTCTGTCATGTAGGCTTCGTCACGAAGGTTTCATTCCCTCCGGGCGTCCGCTTCGCTCCCGCCCTGCGGAACGAACCCCTCGTATTCACCGCTGGTCCCCTCGCTTCGCTCGGGCGGGCATACGGTCCTGTGCGAATCCGCCAGAAGTGGAGTACGACCTCCCGCGAAGCGGCATCCGGTCCTGCGTGCGTCGGCCAGAGATCAGCGACAACTCCCTGTGCGGCGAACGCACCCAACCCACCAGCCAGTGCAGCTTCGCCCTCGCAGACGCTCAGGCCGGCGGGTCCGCCAGATGAGAACCACGACTATCTCGCCGTTGTCACCCGGTGGCGTAGCCCCCGAGCTGCGCGGAGAGTGAGCCACGGCAATTGACTGGCCGTAGTCAGTGTCGCTTGTGCTAATAACCGCCGCGTTCCATTCAGGACCACCACCTCGCGTATCCGTGCCGACCTCTGTCAGAAGTCCTTGCCCGCGAGGTAATAGTGGCTGCACCAGCCGGCGGACTGCCAGGGTGCTGGGCGGTTTGGAGCAGGCCGGACTGTTCGTTCCGTTACTGCCCCTCCGGGATCGTGTCGCAGAACTGTTTTCTGATCAATTCCAATGCTTTTGCCACTCGACTGAGAGTCTTCTACCCGCCCTCCCCATTCCTGTTCGGACCTCTTGTTATTAGCATTCGGTGTTGCAAAACCGTTCACCCTCTCACCGCACGTCCTATTAGCCCACGGCGAAGAACGCTGCGGTGACGCGACCGCAAAAAATCGCGGCACCACCGGACGGCACGCCCACAGGGGTCGTACCTATTAACCCGCTACCGGCTCCTCTCGCAGCGTCGCCACCTTCATCGTGGCTTCGAGGTACACGTCTTCGACCGGCCCGTCGCCGTGTTCCGAGGTGGCGATGTCGATCCGCACCGCGTCGGCCAGATACTTCACCAGCATGTCTTGGTTGACGTGGCCCACGTCATTCCCGGTCAGGGTGAGTGTGACATCGACCCGAAAGCGGCGGACGGGTTGCCCCCGGAACCGCCGCCGCTGGATGGCCCGTGCCACCGCCTGGGCGTCCTTGTGGTCGCGGAACACCTGGGCGCAATCGAGGATCTTGGACCAGCCGTCGCCGGTCCAGAGCCTGTCGTCGCCCCGCTGGATGACGAACCGGGAGTGGTTCGCGCTCAAATACCGGATCATCAACGTCATCTCGTTCCGCATCACTGACCACCTCATTCGGGGATGTCAACACCCGGTCTTCGACCGTCTTCACCCATCACGCCGGAAGACAGGTGAGCGACTCGTCAACCGGATCGAAGTCGCCCGGCTCTGAAGGCATCGGGGCAAGAGTGCGTTTCGGGCGGACGAGTGGATCGCCGACCCGTGTTCTCGCCACCCGCTCGCGGGCGGTCGCCACGGCAGCGGGGTCGATGTCGGTCGTCACACAGCGGCGGTTCAGACGCTTGCAGACGGCGGCGGTCGTCCCCGACCCGCAGAACGGGTCGAGGACCAGTTCGCCCTCGCCGGTCAGCCGCCGGATGAAGAACTCGGCCTCGCCCTCGGGTTGCTCGTAGACGTGGTTCCGCTTGACGACGGGGGCCGCGATCACGTCGCCCATCCAGTCGGTAGGCTCGAAGTTGCCGTTGCAGTACACCAGCAGCGGCTTCCACCCGCAGCGGATTTTCGGGCCGAAGACGCTCGTCTTCTGACCGTTGAACAGGGTGGCGCACGTCCAGACGTACCGGAGCCGACCGTCCAGCCGACGCATGACCTCGGGGAGGAAACTGGTGCCGAGGTAGGTGACGAGCAGTCCACCGGGTTGAAGCACCTTAGACGCCCATTCCGCCAGATCCGAGTACAGCGGCAGGTGCTGCCGGTGGTACAGCGGGTCGGTGTAGATCAACCGCACGCTGCCCGGCTCGACCGGCATCTTCCGAAAGTCGCAGTGGTGGACCTGGGCCAGGGTGTCCGGCGGCACTTCGGCGACGGGTCGCGTCGCGCAGGCCACCGCCGCTCCCACCCGCTTCGCCTTACGGACGGCTTCACGGGCCGTCATCAGCCTTGTCGGTGCGTCGTCCCCGAGCCGCACCAGGGCGTCGGTCGCCTCCCGCTGCTCGCGGGGGGTGCGTGCCATGAGGTGGCGTGGGCGGGTCTTGCCATCCTTTCCTCGGAACTCCGTCAACGTCGGGATCTCCGACGTTGACTCCAACCCCTCGCGGGCGGCGGCGACGGTTTTATCGCTAACGCCGACCTTTTCGCCGAGGTAGCTGTTGCTCAGGTGCGGCATCGACCGTAGGGCGGCACGCACCACTTCCCGCTTCTGCTCGGCGGACAGGTGCCGGCGGACACTGTTCAGCGACAGCCGCATCAGGTGGCCGGCTTCGGCGTCCAGGCCGTTGATCACCTCACGGGGGTAGTCCTTGATGCCGAGTTCGGCGGCGGCGCGGACGCGACCCTGGCCGTCGATCACCTCGCCGTCCGTGGTAACCACGACGGGGACGAGGACGCGGCCTGCCTCGCGGATCGCAGCCTTCAGCGTGTCGTACTCGGCCTCGCTCAGATCGGGGATCATGACTCGCCTCGGGTCGTGTTGAGAACCGTCACGCCCTTCACACGCTCGTTCCCCGGCGTTGCTCGGAAGTCGAGTCGCCGCCCCCGCTCGTCCGCCTGCCACGTCTGCCGCGTCGTCACCTCAACCGCCGTCAGCACCCCTCCCAGTCCGCTGCCCGTGTCGATGCAGAGCAGGTAGCCGAGGTCTAGCACCTCGGCGTGCGGCGTGTGACCCACGACCGCGACCTTACCGTTCTTGTGCGGTGCGGGAACGCCGTCGTGCAGCGACCGCCACCGAAGGGTGTGGCCATCGTGTCGGTCGAGTGGCAGATCGGACTGGTAGCCGGCATGGGCGAAGAAATGCGTTTCGATCTCGTAATGCGGAACGCAGCGTTCGAGGAACGAGATGTGCGCAGCCGGGATCAGCGACATCCGCCCGGAGTCTCCGGGGTAAGAGTCGAGCGTCGTGATTCCACCCCCGAACTCGATCCACCGGCGGAAGGCCGCGCGACTGGATCGAGCGGCCAGCAACATCTCGTCGTGGTTGCCCAGGATCGGAACGAGGTGACACCGACGTTGCAGATCGACCAGCAGGTCGAGGACGCCACGGGAGTCGATGCCACGATCCACGAAATCGCCCAGAGCGACGACCGTGTCCTCGGGTCGCGGATCGATGACCTCGATCAGGGCAGCCAGGGCGGTCGAGCAGCCGTGGGTGTCCCCGATGGCGATGGTGCGTGGGGTCATGGGTCACTGCACCAGAGGGGGGAGGTCGCGAGTGCAGCGGCTGCACACGCTGCCGAACGTGTCCGTCAGGGCGCGGCAGTGTGGGCAGTGGCTGTGCGGCATCCCCTGATGGCTCCCGCCGAAGAGCCAGGCGTTGGCGATCTTCCCCAACAAGCTCTTGCGCTTCCCCGGCGTGAGTTGGACCTGACCGCAATGGGGGCATTGGCACTCGGTGCCGCTGTGAACCTGACGGGACCGTAGCAGCGAGCCACACTTGCAGCATTGAAAGACATCGAGTGCGATAACGTGCATAGCCGTCTCCAGAAAGAAGCGGGTTCACGCCCGAACGCGAGCCGACTTCGGCTTCGAGCGACCTCGCCTGACGACTACACGCGGCATTCGGAAGCGACTCGGAAACCGCTCACGGCTCCGAATCGCCGGTCGCTTCGAGGAGGCCGGCGGCGTGCCGCAGTGCGCGGACGAAGAGGAGATAGTGTTCCGGTACAGCCTGCCCCTTACGTGGTTTCAGCAGTCGATACCACCGGCGCAGTTCAGTGGCGTTTTGCTGGAGCAACTCGTCCCGGCCCATCGGCCAGAACGGACAATCCTCCGCGAACTCCCGCAGTAACGACCCGTTGCCGAACGCCTTCTCGATGCGCTGGCGGAAGATCGATTCGGCCTGTCGCCTCAAGTCGGGCCGGTCGTTGGCGACGGGACGATCGCCGTTGACAACCTCGACCAGTCGTATCCACACGAACGCTTGATCCGACAGCGTAAGTCGCCCCCACGCCGTTGCAGCCAGTCGGATGATCTCCTCGTTGCTCATGATGACCGCACACGCCAGTCGCTCCGTCCGGCTCGGAAACCGGGCCGCGCCGGTGTGACGTGCCTTTCCGAGCAATCCGACTCGTCGTGCGTGTACGGGACGTGCATCCCGCCTCACTGCACCACAGGAGTTCCGCCATGCGGATTCGGAGCCTCGACGCCCCCTGGATGGAGGACGATCCCGACCTCCTCACCCCAGAAGTTCAGAAGCGGGTCAGCAGCCCGGTCGTCAGCCGTCCGCCGGACGGCGGGGCGGTCCTGCTGACATTGAACCAACTCCTGACGTTCGCGGAAGTCGTCGCGAAGTACGGCGGGCCGTCCGAGGTTTGGGAGAAGCTCCGACCCGACCTCCCGGTCTGGGACCACCACGACGGCGAAGCCGTCTACCTCGAAAGTGCCGTGGACGAGTTTCTGCGGTGCCGCCAGCCGGGAACCGTGGCGGACGCGGACATCCCGACCGGCGACGACGCGATCCTCTCGCTGGAGCAGGCCGCGAAAGTCGTTCACGTTTCGCCCAAGACCGTCCTGAACTGGTGCGCCAAAGACCACGTCAACTGTCCGCGACTCAAGGGCGGAACGTTCCGGCGGGGTGACTTCCTTCGCTGGTGGACCAAGACGCGGCGAAGCAAGAAGTGACGGCCCGACCTCAACCAAACCACCATCAAGGAAACCTGTGCCATGCCCCGACCACCGAAGAACCAACCCCTCGCCCTGATCGACGGACGTGAGGTCCACGCGACCCTCAAGCTCCGGGCCGGGATCTACGCGGTCCAGTTCCCCGACCCGAACCGGGCGGGGAAGTACCGCGAGGCTTCCACGCGGGAGCGACACCCGCTCGGTGCGTGGGCGAAGGCCCGCGAGATCATTGAGTCCGCTTACGCGAACACGGAACCCGACCGCCCCGCCGGGCCGGTCACCTGGGAGGAGGTGGTGGCGTTGCTCCCCGACATGCCGGGGCTACTCCGTCCACGG
Organism: Gemmata massiliana; assembly: GCA_000531095.1. Taxonomy (GTDB): domain Bacteria; phylum Planctomycetota; class Planctomycetia; order Gemmatales; family Gemmataceae; genus Gemmata; species Gemmata massiliana. The sequence goes on from HG799473.1 coordinate 106,303, forward strand.
GCGGTCGAGCCTTACGTCGGCGCGATTGTGAACCTGCGGAAGTACGTCGAAACCAGCGGGCCGTTCGACGTGACGCCCGAGAAGGCGAAGCGGTTCAAGAGCGCATACGAGGCCCAGCCGTTCACCAAAGGGAAGCCCAAGAGGGGCAAGACCGGCGAAACGATCCAACCGAAGGGGTACACGCGGAAGCCCAAGACCGTCGAGAACGCCATCCGGCGGCTGTCCGGGCTGTGGGAGAAGTTGTTGGCCCACACGCCGACCCCGCTGGCCCGTGCGAATCCGTGGGTCGGCGTCAAGCGACCCGTGGTGACCGAGGGAGAACCCGTCACGGCGGACGAGCAGGAATGGATGCACTTCTTCGGCTGGGTCGAAGCGAAGGGGTGGGAACTGATGTCGGTCTTCTTGCAGGTGAAGGCACTGGCCGGGTGCCGGACGAACGACCTGTGCCACGTCAAACTCGAACAGTGGGACCGCAAGGCTCGGGTGCTGACCATCAACCCGGACGAGGACAAGACTTACCAGCAGCGGACGATCCCGATCCCGCCGGACCTCGCCGGGCGACTCAACGCGGTCGCCGGGACCGATTACCTGTGGGACCACTACGCCGAGTCGCTCCAGTCGCTGGACAGGCCGATGGTGAAAGACGGGTTCCGCCCGAAGCGGCTGTACTGGGCGGTGCGACGGGTGTTCGAGGATTACGAAGCCGAACACCCCGACCGGGCGAAGTTGACGCCGCACGACCTGCGGGGGCGGGCGATCACTCTGACGGTTGAACACACGCAATCAATCGACGCGACGGCGGAGGCACTCCACGTTTCCGCAGCGACCGTCCGGCGGCACTATCTCGACCGGCAGAGGGCATTTCGGAGGCAGGAGCTACTGAAAAAAATGGCGAACGTGCTGCTGATGAAACCGAACGGGGGAGGCGAATACACCCCCGGATGACGAGGGTTTTAGGGGGGAGTTTTAGGGGGATCGGGGGTCGTTTCCCCCGAAACCCCTGTTTTTCAAGTACACCCAAGAGGAGTCGAACCTCTAACCTTCGGTTCCGTAGACCGATGCTCTATCCAGTTGAGCTATGGGTGCAAGTTTCTGCAATTTTAGGACTTAAGTATCCCCTCTCGTCCTGCTCTCCCCGAGTTTGACATCAGATAAGACACCCGATATCTCCGGTTGATTTTAAGCGGTTGCAACGTTTTAGGTCGCAATCACGACATCCGTTTCTAAGGAACAGAGCCGTGTCTGAGGGGAATTCTACAGCGCCCGGTCCCGACGGCAAGCCGAACAAACCGCACCCCAATTTCCCACTATTTCCGCACGCCACGAAGCGCTGGGCAAAGAAAATTCGCGCTCGTCTCACGGTTTAAAATAGTGTTGCTCCCACGAAATAGCCCCGTGGGAGCAGCATAGTGTCTCTTCCCGCGACAGCGGCTCAAAAAAGTGCCACGCCCCAAAAGAGCCCCTTCACACCGGGCGGAAGCCGTGAGAGCCATTCAAAACAGACACGATCAATTACATTACCAACCACCAAATCACCACACAGCCACACAATTTTGTGCATTGCGCCCGCGCTCGCCGGAGCCCACGATCGGTTCACGAGCGTGCCCGAGGTGCCCCCGCGCGATCACAGCGAGTTCCTGATCGCGCCCCGAAAGCGCGCTCAGGGAGGGAGGAGGCTCGGGTGCAACCGAACCAACCGCACCCACCGACCTACGACGCATTGACCCGCCGGGAGCCCGATCTCGATACCTTGTGAAACGGAGCCGCACCCCAGGTCCGTGGGACGGCGGGATACTGGCGGGGACGCTTCGACCTTGGACAAACCGGACGCGCGACTACCGGGTCCACGACAAGGCCGATGTGCGCACCAAGAGCGACCACTTCGCCGACGTGATCCGGGGAGCCTGCGCCCGAAGATTCAAGCCCGGTGCGGGGTGTTCGACGGGTGATACGGCCGCCTGACAACCTCAAGCTGATCCGCGACTACCGGTGGACCCGGCTCACCCGACTCAAGGCGGACCGGTTCGTGAACAAGAATGGGTTGGGCACCACCGCACGGAGCGGACGAAGGGTATGATCGGAATCGCAGACACGCTCACCCACGGCGCGCCGGGCGCTTGCCCTCGGTGCCGTACACGTCGGCTACCGCGCCACCTGCTTCGAGCGCGACGTGGAACCGGCTCGCACCCTCCAATCGGTGAAGCGTCAGGTGGTACGCTCGGCTCGCGGCCACAAGGTACGGGCGCTTCGCGAGTAGCGCGGGGGCGCGCAACTGCCCCCAGGAGCCGTCACCCAAATAAGGAACGCCGTACTTATCCTTCAGGCCACCCTTCAACGGGTGCGTGCGCTTGAACGTGTGGTCGTGGTGCTCCAGGACCGCGTCCACGCCGTACCGCTCGAACAGCGGGCACCAGTGTTTCCGGTTCTCGGCCCCGGCTTCGCCCGGGTCACGCGCCGATGGATACGCCGGGACGTGATTCGCCGCGAACAGGTGCAGGTACCCTTCCCGCTCGCGCAATGTCTTCTCCAACCATTCGGATTGCCCGCTCCCGACCGGCGCGACGTGTCCGGAATCCAATAGCACAAGGCTCAGATAATCGCCGAAGTCGAGCGTGCCGAAGGTGGTGTCTCGAAACAGTCCGTCGAACACGCTCAGGAACGCCGGCGCCCCTTCCCGCTTGGCTCCGACGGCTCCATTGACCTCGTGGTTCCCGATGCACGCGACCAGCGGAATGAGCCGACCCACCGGGTCGATCATTTGCGTGCTGTAGTTTCGCAGGAACGCGAGGAACGTCTCCGGCGACCGACCGTTGTCGTAGGCCAAGTCCCCGCCCAAGAGAACGAAGTGTGGCTCCTGCTTGGCGGCGAGCAGATTCGTCGCGACCGCATGCGCGTTCGCCCCACAATCGCCGCCGGATACGAACGTGATCGCGTCGGTCGCCCGCGCCGGCATCGTGCGGAACCGGTGAGTGAACGGTCGGTTCCCGACACGGAACTGGTACTCGCTCCCCGGCGACAATCCGGTGATCTCGGCGCGATACACACTGAGGTTCGTTCCGGGGAACGGTTTCGGCTCAACTTGCGCGACCTGCCACGTTTCACCCATCGGGAACAGCGCGAAACTCACACTCGTCTCGCCAGACCAACGAGGCCCGATCCACCGCACCGTCACGGTCGTAGTCGGGTCGCGCTGCCACGTCAGAAACAACCCGTCGGGAGCGCCCGTGGGTGCCCAAGACGACAAGGGCGAGTCCGAAACTGCCCGCGTGAGTGGAGGCGCGTGTCCGCTGGAAACGGCAGCAAACCCCGTGAGCGCAGAACCAAAGAACGCGCGGCGAGTGAGTCGCGCCATCGAGCACTCCCGTCAGCAATCGGCCCCAAACTCAGTTTTGGGCACGCGCCTTACGCCACCAAACGAAATGTGTAGATTTTGTGAAACAATGGCGTGGAAATGTCGTATAGTACCATAGTGCCAGTTATGGTACACGCAGAGTCTCTGACAACTCGGCCCCCGAACACGGTACTTGGCACTACAAGAGTGCGTGAATCAGAGCTTAGAAGAGTGGCAATCTTTGCGGGTGAGTCACAAGAAACGCGACCCGCAGGTGATCCTTACCCCAACAGCCAGTGCAGAACGAGGTACGTGAGCGCGGACACGGCCGCGGAAATGGGAATCGTCAGCACCCACGCAATCAGCATGTTCTGGGCGACGCCCCAGCGCACGGCAGAGACCCGCTTGGAAGCGCCGACGCCCATGATGCTCGACGAGATGACGTGAGTGGTGCTGACCGGGGCCTTTAACCAGGTCGCCCCCAGAATCACCAGCGACGCCGCGGTTTCGGCCGCGAACCCGTTGATCGGGCGCAACTTGATGATCCGGTGGCCCATCGTCTTCATGATGCGCCACCCACCGGACGCGGTCCCCAGGGCCATCGCGGTCGCACAGGCCACGATCACCCAGCCCGGCACAACGAGGTCGGCCGTCTGCCCCAGCGAAGCGGCGTAGGCCACGAGCGCGAGGGTGATGATGCCCATCGATTTCTGGGCGTCGTTGGACCCGTGGGCGAAGGCCATGAACCCGGCCGAAACGAGTTGCAGCGCGCGGAAGTTGCGGCTCACGGTCGCCGGGCGAGCGCGGCGCACGATCCACAACAGGAGCACCATCAACAGGAACCCGCCGAGCAACCCGCACAGCGGCGAAATAACGAGCGCTTTGAGCGTCAGCACGACGCCCTTCGACGTGAGCAGCCCCCACAACGCATCCAGGGGCGCCTCGTCGTGGAGCACCCGGAAGCACCACACCGCACCGACCAACCCGCCGATGAGCGCGTGCGACGAGCTGGACGGAATGCCGTAGTACCACGTGAGCAGGTTCCAGACGATCGCGCCGAGCAGCGCCGCCGCGACCACCAGTTGAGTGATCGATTTCGGATCGGCGATGTCGCCGCCGATGGTTTTGGCCACGCCGACACCGATGAACGCGCCGACGAAGTTGCACACCGCCGCGAGCAGCACCGCGGTGCGCCCGGGCAGGACGTTCGTGGAGACGACCGTGGCGACGGCGTTGGCAGTGTCGTGGAACCCGTTGATGTAATCGAACACCAGGGCCAGGGCCACAACCAGAACGAGGATGATGAACGCACTAGCCATTCTTGACCACCACCGAACGAATGGCGTCCATCGCGTCGTCACACTGGTCGATGCCCTCTTCGAGACTGAAGAGCATGTCCTTCTGGCGGACCAGTTCGACGGGGTTGATGCCGTTGTCAAAGAGCGCGGCGATGGCCTTGCGGTAAACGGCGTCGGCCTCGTTCTCCAGCGCGTGAACGGCGATAGTCGCGCCCTTCACGGAATCGGGGTTGGCGAACTGGCGCAGCCGGCGCGCGGCCCCGGCCAGTTCGCGGGCACAGCCCACAGTGAGCCGGACCAGGTGCCGCATCGGTTCGGTCAGCGCGGCGAAACGGAACAGGGCGGCGAACGCGGCGGTGTGCTCCATCCCGTCCACCACGTTGTCCAGCACCTTCGTCAACCGGGCCAGATCCTCTCGGTCGATGGGGGTCACGAACGTGCGGTCGATCTCCTCATAGAGCCGCTGACACACGTTGTCCGCATCGGACTCAATGGGCTTGAGCCGGGCCGCGATCGCCTCGATCTGGCTGTGGCCGGTGGCGGATTCCAGTTCGGCAAAGACCGCCGCCGTCGCCTCGATCTTGTCGGCCAGTTCTTCGAGCATGGCGAAGAACTGATCGGGACGCGGAAGTAAGAACCGAACCAACCGGTCGATCAACATGGACGTCTCCGAACCCACGGGGGTGGGGTGATCCTACGGTCCGGCCGTGAATTCGGGGAGATGGGCGCCGCCAGACATTGGGCGCAACTCTCGCCAGAAATCGAGTTTAGTATCACAAGCGGTTTATTTGGGAGATACAAAAATGCCCGTTAAAAAGATGCTCGACGAACTTCACGGACTCCAACGCGACCTGTTCGCGTTCGGGATCAGCGTGTCCGACGCGGTGGCGGAATCAGTCGGCCGGTTGCACGATTTACACCGATTCGCCCCAGAGCCGGTCTGGGGTGCGGCGCTAACACTGCACCACGAGCGAGTTGTGGAACAGTGCCAGCGAATCACGCTGTTATACCAGCCGGTCGCAGGCGACTTCCAAAACCTAACCGCGATCCTCCGTGCCGCGTCCGAACTGGAACAGATCGGGCACCTGGTGGCCGAAATCACCGAGCAAACGTCGCACTTGGCTTCGTTGCCCGAGGCAACCGAGAAGCTGTCGCAACTGGCCGATTCGGTGTCGAACATGGTTCACGCCGTTGTGGATGCCTATGGCACCCATTACACCATCCCGGCGCGCCAGATGGCTCGGATTCGGACTGACGTAGCCGACGCCGCAGAATCCGTCATCGAATGGCTGACCGGTGCCATGAAAGCGGATTCCGCGGCCGTGGAACCGGGTCTGAGCCTGTTCGCCGTGGTTCGGAACCTCCAAGCGATTGCGAACCACACAACCCGACTGGTCGAAGCATTTTCCGTAGCAGAAAACCGCGGCTCTGGCCCTGCGACCCGAATCGCGACGGGCACCGAAGCCCTCGCGTCGCGTTGGTAATCGGAGGGGACGTACGCCTTGCGCTCAACCGAGCACGGAAGCAAAAACGCTCGGGGCCTCTTGAAGCCCCGAGCGCGACTAACGATTCGCAACTCGTATCACTGCCCGGCTTTCTTCACGTCCGCATTGCTGAGCAGATATTTCTGCCGCTGTTCCGCGAAGGCCCGGATGTTCATCCCCTGACCGCCGGGACCGCGACCGCCACCGCCCGGACCGCCGGTGCTGGCCGTGGGAGCCGAAGTGTCGGTGTTGCGCTTAAAGGCCTCGAACGAGTCGAGCTTCCGCGTATCGAGTTCCACTTCCTTCTCGATCAGCTTGCGGTACCCCGCCACGACCGGACCGAGCTTCTTCCAGTCGAGTGATTCTTCAGCGATCTTCTTCACGTTCGCCAGGTACTTCGTCTTGAACGCGGGCACCGCGAGCAGTTTGCTCCGGAGTGGCTTGCTGGCGTCGGTTAGCCCGACGAGCGGATCGAGTTCGACCCCACCACCCGCGCGCCCACCACCCATTCCACCGCCAGGGCCACCGGGACCACCGAACCCACCACCGGGTCCACCAGGGCCTCCCCCTCCGGGGCCACCGAACCCACCGCCCGGACCACCGACCACGACGGGACGGTCCTTCATCTCCTTGAACGCCTTGCGTTGGTCCTCGGTCAGCAGTTTCTCGATTTGCTCGTCCACGCTCTTTTGCATCTCGGCCAGTTTTTTCTTTGCTCCTCGGTGAGTTGGAGCGTGTCCTGGACCGGTTGGGGGAGGATCACGCCGGGCGGGGGCAACCGCAACATCATGCCACCTCCCGGGCCGCCCGCGGGACGGAACGCTTCGTTCATGTCGTGCGGGACGATGTGGAACTTGCCCTTATCGTCGAGGCAGATGCTGTAGTCGCTCGACCGAATCCAGTAGCCGTCGCAGTTAATGAGCGCGTTATCCAGTGCCAGGAACCACAGCACGCCCTCGATGTCGAGGATCGGCTTGAGGGCCTCTTCGAGCTTGTCCGCGGGCGTCTGGTTCAGCACCTTGCACAAGTTGATGAGCGCCTTCCACGCGGCCTCGTTCTCGCCGCCCTTCATCTCGAAAACGCGCTTGTACGCGGCCACATCCTCACCGAAGTATTCCAGCCCACCGCGCCCGCCGGGGCTACCACGAACCTTCCAGCGCGTGCCCTTCGCACTGTTAAAATTCTCTTTAACGAATGTCTTATCGAACTGCTGTACGCTGCCGTACACGCCCCAACTCTCGCCGTTGATAACGACCTTCACGAAGTTCGCCTTCGGCGTCGGGATGTACTGACCCGCGATGTGCGAGTACAGCACGGTGCTCATCATCGTCGGGTCTTCGTGGCTGTTGAGCAGGTTCAGTGTCTTGGCGCCGTAAACGCGCTGCTTCTCGTCGGCCATGTCGAAGGAGAGGTTCAGCGACCGCTTCGAGCCGGCCCCGACCCCCATGTACGACGACATCCCGCGGAAGTGGACGCCGACGTTCGCGTACTTCTTGCCGTCAATGGTGACGGTCGCGGGGACGTCCACATCGGTGCCGTGGAAGTCCTGCAGTTCGGTCTCCCAGTCGGAGTTCTCGAACTCCAGGAAGATCGTGCGGAGCACGGTGGCGTCATAGAGCTTCGCGTCCGGGAAGTTCTTGACCTCGCCCGGCGTGACCTTCGGTCCGGGCTTCCCGGATTCCCCGCGCCCGAACCCGCCCTTCGGCCCGCCGAATCCACCGAAACCACCCCCGCGTTTCGCGGACTCGCGAGCCGGCTTTCGCTCTTCGGCGTTCAGCCAGCCGTCTTTGTTCTTGTCGAACTCCGAAAGGATCTTGCGCTCGCCGCCACCCGGGGGGCCACCGAACCCGCCGCCCTTGCCGAAGCCCCCCTTCCCGCCCTTATCGGGTTGGGTGAACCCGCTCGGCGCGCAAAGCGCCACCAGCGCCGCGGCGAGGCACGCCGCGGGCAACGCGAATAATCGTCGGTGCATTGTGGACCTTTCGTGATGAAATGCGAGCGGCACCCCGCTCCGCGTTACTGCTCAATCTCTCGACCGACCGTTTCAACGCGGTCGAACGCACCCAACAGCGAGCCTTCACCCACACGCGGAAATATTCACGGCCCTCGGACCCGCGAGTCCCGCGGCTTGAACGAACGTGCGGTACTTGGAAACGGGCGCCGGCGTGAGCCCCAAGTCCGCCACAATGCCTTTGAATAAAGCCGGCATCGCGGTGCGGAACTTGAACTCGCACACCACCCTGTCCAGGAGCGCTGGGACCACACCCACGGGCTCCAGTTTCCACTCACTCACGAGCACCCCGCGAATGTTGCGGTCGAACGTGAGGCGCACGGTTCCGCCGTCCGCGGTGCCCAGGTACGCGACGCGCTCGTAGGCCACGCGACACACGGGCTGGAGTTGCTTCTGAAGGAGCTGGCTGTGGAACCACTCCCCGGCCCATTCCCCGTTCAGCGATGGCGCTGCCAAATCCGGTACTTCGCCCGGGCTGATGCGCACGCGGTGCTTGCGGACCTTGTCCCCGTTCTTGGTCTTGCGCTCCACGAACACGGGACCGGTGTGCCCGTAGCGCCGGACACGGAACTTGTCGCGGTCGTAGCCTTCGGTCCGGTAGAACACGTCGAAGTTCGGGGTGTCCGTGTACACGCTCGTGGTCAAGTACGCATTCCCCATCGCGGGGTCCGCGAACGGGTCCAGATCCAACTTCCCGGTTACCCGCGCAACCACCTCCGACACCTGTTCTTCGGTCAGCAGGTACTTCACCTCGTAGGCGGTCGCGCCGTCGGCTTCCGTCCCGAGGCCGAAGAGCGAAGGTGATTGCAACGTGCTCGCCGCTGCCGCAGAACCGAGAGCCGAATCCGTCGCCTCCGCCATCCTCACTTCTCCTTCACTCGTTCTTTACGAAAGAAGCGAGCATTGATGTTGAAACGGACTCCAGATCCGGTCGGAGACAGCGACCGGCGAATCTTTGATGGCTGACCAGAAGCCAGCCAGATCAAAGACGGTGGGAGAGGCTAAAATGATTCGGAAATTCAGTATTCGTCGAGCATACCCGATCCATTTCTCGGGTCCACTGCACTCCGGATTCGATTTCATTTCGCTTTCATCCCGATCACTCGTTCGACGCTTTTTGGACAGATCGCGACCACACCTGCCCACCGAGTAGCCACCACATCATTCACCATTTCTTCATTGTTTCTTTATCTTTATGGTCCGCACACGAGCTGAAAGTGCGATTCTGATCACGTGTGGGGCACAAATACCCGCGAGCGCGGGCACAGAAGTGTTCGGTCACGAGAGGAGCGTTCAACGAAGCCCTATCTACCAACCAAAACGCAACGCGGCCAAGAGCGAGACGTAACGCGATCTTCGCCAGCGGATCGCTGTGATACCACAGCAACCGTCAATTCACAAAACGCAGGCCGTTTCGCGACCAACGCCGGCCCCAATCGGCCGTTTTACTTTTGTCTAATGCCGAGCCGCCCTCCGTCGGGAAGCATTCATGCGTTATGCCCTCTCCGTCACGATCGGCTTGTTGCTCGTAGAGTCGGCTTGTGCCGCTGACCCGCCGAAAGTCACGGACCTGATCCAGCAACTGGAAGCGGCCGGCACCGGGGAGCGAGTCATCGCGGCCGAGCGACTCGGCGATCTCGGTTCCGCAGCCGCCGATGCGATTCCGGCTCTCACTCGGGTCGCCCGTAACGCGCGCCGCGGATCGCTCGAAGGCGAGCACGAGAGCCGCCGGGCCAACAAGTACCTGTACGATGCGTGCCTGGACGCACTGGCCGGCATCGGCCCCAAATCCGTGCCCGCATTTGTTGAACTGTTCGCGGACGAGAAGGACGATCACTTCGGGAGCGTGGCACGACACATCCACTCATTCGGCCGGGATGTTGCTCCATCGGTCCCCGCGCTCGCAAAACTTCTGGCCGATGATAATCAGGATTTTCGGGTTCTCGTGGCTTATCTCTTGGAAGAAATCGGACCAGGAGCCGAACCCGCGATCCCCGCCCTTGTCGCCCTGTTTCTCAACCCCAAGAACGGGGCCGACAACCTCATCTCATCAGGTTCGCTCTCACCCCGGGCCGCCGCAGTGAGAGCACTGGTCCGAATCGGCCCAAAGACTCAAAAAACCATCGAAGAGAAAGTGCTACCGGTCCTGGCCGAAGAACTGAAAACCGGCAAATCCGCTCGTGGCGGTAGCACTGAGGAAGTGCTGAGTGTACTCGGGGAAGCCGGTGCTCCCATCGTCCCGAATGTAGTCGCGGCCATCAGAGACGAGGAGCGCAAATTCAGCCGCGAAGATGCCGGAACAGCACTGCTCGGGCTTGGAGTCGCCGGCAGGCAGGCGTTCGGGAAGTTAATCGCCGGCCCCGATGTCGAAATGCGCAAGGAGATGTTCGATGCATTAAATCACCACCTGATGGGCGAAGATTCCCACAGAAACCTTCACTTCAACACTCCTCGAATCAACATCGCCCCGTTCGTTCCAACATTAGCGACGATGCTTAAGGACGGGGAACCGAGGCAGCGACTCGAAGTCGCCCGCGCTCTGAGCGACCGTGCGGACAAAGTACCGCGGGACGTTGTGGATGCGATCATCGGGCTGTTCCGCGACCCGGCGATCAAGAAGTGGATGGATCAAGAAGAGGGTGCATGGCTGAGCGCACCCAATATCAACAGCTTCGGCGAAGTCGGCGCTCGCGCGCTCGTCCCTCTTCTCGACTCGGACTCGGCTGGAGTCCGCGAAGCCGTTATTCAACAACTCGGTCATCGAAAGTGGTCTGCCAGAGCGATTCCGAGTTTGCGGAAATTGGTCGATGGTCCGAACTCACTGCTTGCTCTTGATGCCGCGTTCCGCGCCGCCAGGTTGAGCCTCGACCCGAAGGACGCGGCCCGCTTAGCAGACCGACGATTCCTACACAATGACGACCCAAAAGTTCGAGAGTACGCGGCCGATTACCTGGGCCATCTCGATTCTCTCGGGATACCGCACTACGAATCACTCGTTCCACTACTCGACGATAAAACCGAGGAGGTCATGCAGGCCGCGGCCCGGACTATATATTTCCATGCTCCGAAAGGCTCCACAGCGGCTCGTGCGTTCGCGGATCGAAATCTGGTATACCACGACAACAGCGGGAAAATCACTCGCTCCCAAAAGCACCAACCCGAACAGCCACCTGGCATACCGGACCTGATTGCGTCCGCAATTACCGAACGCGATGAGCGGAAACAAGTAAAGGCCGTACTCGACCTGGGCGACCGCGGCGCGGCAGCGAAAGAGGCTGCTCCCACACTTAAAAAGTTGCTAACGGACCCCAACCCTGATCTGAGGTTTGCTGCCGGGATCGCTCTCGTTCAAATCGAGAACGACCGGCCCGCGTTGCGGAAATTGCTGACCACTGAACTGGAGCGAGCAGCAAGTGGGCGCCCGGCTACGTGGGTCGCTGCGGAGGCATTAGAACGTCTTCCACCAGATTTCCCGGAACTGATCCCTCTGGTTATTCGGTGGCTCGAACACAGAGGCGATGGGACGCTGTTTCTGTCCATCTTCCAGAAATACGGTCCTAAGGCGAAAGCCGCTGTACCAGCAATTCTCACCGTACTGCGTGGCCCCAAAGTGCCGAACCACCACTACTTCGGGGCTGAGTTGAAGCCGGCGTGTGACGCACTCGCCGCAATCGGGACCGATGCACGCGAAGCTTTGCCAGAGTTGCAGCGGCGGTTCGATACGGGCAGCATCGAAGTGGCTCTGGCTGCTCGGGAGGCGATCCGAAAGATCACCGGGGAGAAGTAACGAAGCCCGCAAATCCGCCCGAATTGGCAAAACCACTTGTAATATTTTGTCCACTAGTGTACAATTTCACGAAAGGCACTTGATGTGACCGATTGGCCAACGGCCCGATTCCGGCTCGAACGCTCGAAAATGTTAGCCATTGCGTGCGACAACGAAGGCGAGGCAATCGCGCTCAAATTCTTGAAATGACAGCAGTTCGTGCGGCGTTTTAGCCCGGGAGATTTATCCGCGGCCCGAATTGGTAGCAATTGTTAGCCGGCCCAGAGGGTAGGTCGAACGGGGTCGCGTGTCGAGGCGGGCGGTTGTTACGGTTGTGTTGTTGTTTCGGTCTGCCTAGCGGGGTAGACTTGGTTCAACTCAAAACGAAGCCGCGAGGAACGCCATGTTCAGCGCAGTGCTAGTTGCGTCGCTGTTCGCGCCCGCGGCCGATCTGAACGAGGCCGCACGGAAGGAACTGAAAGCGCTTGAAGGCGATTGGGTTGTCGTATCCACCGTCGCCAACGGCACCGAGCGCGACCTGCCCGAAGACGAGCGGATCACGGTCACCGTGACCGGTACGAAGTTCACGTTCGGTAAGTTCGGCGACGGCCAAGTCACCGCTCTCGATCCCTCCACCTCTCCCAAGATCGTCGATTTCAAGATGCTCCGGAAGCCCGAATCCGGGGTGACCAACGAAGCCATTTTCAAAGTCGAGAAAGATGCGCTCACGGTCGTCGTCTATCTGGGCGAGGGCAGTCGGCGCCCGGCGAACTTCGACGCGGCTACGGAGAAAGAGTCTCGGACCGCCAAGTTCGTTCTAAAGCGTGTCAAGAAGTGATTTGTAACACGCGGAAACGGGGTTAGTTTCTCCGAAACCGACCGTCTTCCTCTCCAGATTGCTAGAGCGTTTGTCTCGCAGAAGTGAGGACAACATGCCTGCGCGCCTTCGAGTCGCGGCGGCCCTCGCCGCACTCGTTTTCCCGACCTTCAGTTACGGTGCCGAAGTCGCGCCCACGCCGAAGTTGGTGAAAGACCCGGCCGACGTTCTGGCCGCCATGATCGACCGGCACCTCGCCAAAGACTGGGAGGCCCGCGGGCTGATCCCCGCCGAACAGACCGACGACGCCGAGTTCGTGCGCCGCGTGTACCTCGACGTCGTCGGGCGCGCGCCGAAGGCGTCCGAAGCGCGAGAGTTCATCGAGAGCACAGCCCCAGACAAGCGTCAGAAACTCGTCGATCACCTGCTCCGCATGCCGGGGCACGCGAGCCACTTCGCGTCAGTCGCACGAACACAGTGGCTCCCACAAGCCGCAACCAACTTCCAACTCACGCAGTTCGGCATCCAGTTCGAGACGTGGCTCCGGAAGCAGTACCGCGAGAACACGCCCGTCGATCAGGTCGTGAAGCGGATCATGACCGTCGGGCTGACGGTCAACGCGCAGAACCCGGACTTCCGCTTCGTACAAGCCACGGGCAACGACCAGGACGCGAACAACATCGTGGGGTTCTATTCCGCGAACGAGGGCAAGCCCGAAAACGTCGGGTCCGCCGTGAGCCGGCTGTTCCTCGGGATGAAGCTCGAATGTGCTCAGTGCCACGACCACCCGTTCGCACCGTACACCCGCGATCAGTTCTGGCAGTTCGCCGCATTCTTCGCGGAGATGAACCCTCTCACCGGTCAGCGCCCCGGGTTCATTGGGCCGCTTCAACCACAAGCCGATCGCAACCGGATCGGCGTCATGGGCACGGACCGCAAGGTCACCGCGACCTTCTTCGACGGCACCAGCCCCCAGTGGTCGCTGGAAAAGTCCCCGCGCCAGGAACTGGCGAACTGGCTCGTTAGCGCGAAGAACCCGTTCTTCGCGAAGAACATGGCGAACCGCGTGTGGGCGCACTTCTTCGGGATCGGCATCGTGGACCCGGTCGATGAACCGGGCGAGAACAACCCCGCGAGCCACCCCGAACTGCTCAAGGATCTCGGCACGGCGTTCGCCGAAAACGGGTTCGACAACCAACTCCTGATCCGGGCCATCACCCGCACGAAGGCGTACCAACTGTCGAGCAAGATGACGCACCCGGGCCAGGCCGACCCGCGCCGCTTCGCCAAGATGAACCTGAAGGGACTCACGCCGTCGCAACTGTTCGACACGCTCGTATCCGCGACCGGCTTCCGCGAACCGGCCTTCATGCGGAACCAGCAGAACTTCGGGTTCGTGCAGCCCAACAACCCGCGCAGCCAGTTCCTCGCTCAGTTCGCCAACACCGAACGAGCGACGGAAACCAACACCACGATCCTTCAAGCTCTGATGCTGATGAACGGTCGGTTCATCGGGGACCAGACCGACCTCGCTCGGAGCGAACTGCTCGCCGCGATCGTCGACATGCCGGGCTGGGACACGAACCAGCGCGTGAGCAATCTGTTCCTGACCGCCTTCGCCCGCAACCCAACGCCCGAAGAACTGGAGAAGTACGCCAGTTATGTGGACCGCGGCGGCGCGAAGAACGACAAGAAACAAGCTCTCGCTGACGTGTTCTGGGTTCTGCTCAACAGCTCCGAGTTCCTCTTCAACCACTGAGGTGAGCGCGGAATTCGGAACGCGGAGCAAACACAAAAAACAACTCGTGCGAGTGTGTTTCTGGATCGAATGCGTGTACATTCGGGCGAACCCATTCCGCTCCGGAGGTACCTCAATGCCAGCCGACAACACGCTTCGCACCCGGACCAAAAAGTTTGCTCTGCGGGCCATGAAGTTGGTGGACGCCCTCCCCAGCACCCGCGCCGGTGATGTAGTCGGGAAGCAACTGCTTCGCGCCGCGACCTCCGTCGGCGCGAACTACCGGGCCGCCCAGCGCGGCCGGTCCAAAGCCGAGTTCTGTGCGAAGCTCGGCATCGTGGAGGAAGAGTCGGACGAGTGCTCTTACTGGTTAGAGCTGCTGTGCGAATCGGGGATGGTTGCGGCCGAGGCTCTTAGCGACCTGATGGGCGAAGCCAACGAGATTACGGCAATGATCGTCGCTTCAATCCGCACGGCACGGGATTAGGCCAGCGTACTTCACTACCCAACTGAGGATCGAATATGGCCGCTCCGATGTCTTCGTTCCGCGCTCCGCATTCCGCGCTCCGCGCTCCGATGGATCGTCGTCATCTGCTCCGCGTCGGTGCGGTGAGCACCGCAGTGTCCATGTCCGGGTGGATGGGCCAGCTCGCGCGGGCCGCTGAGGAGAAGAACACCAAGCCGAAGCGCTCGTGCATTCTGTTGTGGATGAACGGCGGACCGAGCACGATCGACCTCTGGGACTTGAAGCCGGGTCACGAGAACGGCGGGCCGTACAAGGAGATCGAAGCGGCGCCGGCGCTGAAGATCAGCGAGCACCTGCCGAAGCTCGCGAAGCACGGGAAGAACCTCGCCGTCCTCCGCGGGATGTCCACGAAAGAAGGCGACCACGCCCGCGGTACGTACTTGCTCCGCACGGGTCAACTGCCGGGCTTCGCGGGCATCCAGTACCCCAGCATCGGCTCGCTCGTCTCGAAGGAACTCGGCGACCCGAAGTCCGAACTGCCGAACTTCATCAGCATCGCGCCACAGCGGTTCTTCGCGATGGACGCCTTCGGACCCGGCTTCCTCGGGCCGGTTCACGCACCGCTCATCGTCGGCGACGGCCAGTTCAACAACGGACAGGGCGGGAACATCGATCAGATCCTGAAGGTCGCCGACCTGGACCGCCCGAAGAACATCGACGAGCCCACGAGCGCCGCCCGGCTCGACATGCTCCGTGACATGCAGGAAGAGTTCGCCACCACGCGGCCCGGCTCAATGGCCAAGAGCCACGCCGCCGCCTACGATCGGGCCATCCGCCTTATGCAGTCCGAGGGCGGCAAAGTATTCGACCTGACACAAGAGAAGAACGCGACACGCGACAAGTACGGCCGGAACCTGTTCGGTCAGGGCTGTTTGCTCGCCCGTCGGTTGGTCGAAAAGGGCGTGCCGTTCATCGAAGTCACGCTCGGCAACTGGGACACGCACGGCCAGAACTTCGATCTTGTGAAGGGCTTGTCCGGCACGCTCGACGCGGCTTGGGCCGCGCTGATGGACGATCTTAAGGACCGCGGGCTGCTCGAAACCACCACCATCGTGTGGGCCGGCGAGTTCGGGCGCACGCCGAAGATCAACCAGGGCAAGGGGCGCGACCACTACCCGAACGCCTGGAGCACAGTCATCGCGGGTGGCGGCGTTAAGGGCGGTCAGGCCGTTGGCAAGACGAGCAAGGACGGCACCACGGTCGAAGAGCGCGTCACCCCCGCAGTGGACTTCCTCGCGACGGTCTGCTCGGCTCTGGGTATCGATTTCGAGAAGCAGAACATGTCGAACGTCGGGCGCCCGATCCGGATCGTCGACAAGGGCGCCAAGCCCGTCACGGAGGTGCTCGCGTGAGTGCCATAAAGCAACCTCTCCCCAACCCCTCCCCTAAGAAGGGAGGGGCTAAAGCAAAAACGCGAGCGCCCCATCGTTTGTGGTTCTGCTCCCCCTTCCTTCGCCGACGGTCCACGAGAAGCTGTGCTGACAGGACCGGCGCACGAAGAAGCGAAGGGGGTTGGGGGGTTAGGTTCCTCGTCCTCGCGCTCAGTGGCCTTGTGGGGCTTGCCGGCTCGGTTCTCGCCGTGCCGGACGCCCCCACACTCGCCCCCGCCCCGCGGGGGAAGGCGTCCCAAGTCGGCGCGCTGAAACCAGACGCGCTGGCACTCGCTCCCGCGCCGCGCGCTCGGGCGCCCAAATCGACGGCGGTGAGCGACACCTTCGAGGTGTTGACGTTCACCAACCAGCGCCCGGTTCGCGTCCGCGTGTCCATCTTCCAAGAGGGCAAGCTGATGAGCGAACTGTGGCTCGACCGGCTGCAGAAGGCGTTCGATTTTTGCGACCGCGACGGCGACGGGTTCCTCAACGAAAAGGAAACGCGGTTCGTTTTCTCCGATCAGGGAATGGTGCAGTTGCTCGCAAACGGCTTCTATCAGCCGGGCGCGACCGGCGCCCCCACACTCGGTACCCTCGATAAAGACGGTGACGGCAAGGTTTCGTTCGACGAGTTCGTCGCGTACTACAAGCGCACCGCCGAGCAACTCCTGCGCGAGCAGCCGATTCAACCGGACAACGCCCAGAACGTGTCCGTGACCGAAGCCATCTTCAAGATGCTCGACGCCAACGGCGACGGAAAGTTGACGAAGGACGAGGTCAAAGCGGTCGAGAAACTGCTCGCCACCCGCGACTCGGACGAGGACGAGTGCCTGAGCATGCAGGAACTCTCCCCGGAGCTGTTCGACCCGAATTTCGGCGGGTTCCGGGGACAAGTCGCGCAACCACCCAACAGCGGGTACCCGACCGGCGCGAGTTCGCAAATGGTCGTCGTGTACCGCGCGGGACGGGTTCCGGGAACGATCACGCAGCAGGTCATCAAGCGCTACGACAAGAACGGCGACTTCGAGCTGACACAGGCCGAAGTCGGCTTCGACGATCTGACGTTCCGAGCGCTGGACAAGGACGGGAACGGCTCCCTTGATGGCGAAGAACTGGACGTGTGGCGAACCGGTGAACCGGACCTCGCCATCACGCTCTCGCTGGCACCGAAGGCCGTCGATTGCGTCGCGAAACTGGTCAACGAAAAGGCGGCAGCGGCTCACGGGTTCGTCATGAAGCAGGTGGAGAACGGGCGCATCGTGCTCCACGTCGGCAAACAGCCTATCGACTTCTGGGCCTTCGCACCCGTTGCCCAGTATTCGCAAGCCACGCTGAAGCAGCAGTACGCCTACCTCTTCACGCAGGCCGCGGGCACGAAGAAGTTCGTTGAAGACAAGGATCTGACCGGCCCGAACGCGGTCCAGTTTCAATTCGTCCGCGTTCTCTTCGATGCCGCCGACCGCAACGGCGACGGGAAGATGACCAAAGAAGAATTCGATGCCTACTTCGACCTCCAGGACAGTTTCCGCAACCTCAGCCTGAGCCTGACGCCGACGATACAAACGCCCACGCTGTTCCAACTGCTCGACGAGAACCGCGACGGGCGCCTGAGCGTGCGCGAGTTGCGCACGGCTTGGACGCGGCTCGTTGTGCTGGAAGAACCGGGGGCCGAGGTACTCACCAAGAACATCATTCAGCCCTCGGTCGCGCTACGGCTCGCGCGCACCTTCGACCGGGTTTACGTCCAACAGGCGTCCCAGGCGTTCAACGTCAACCAGAACCAAGTGGTCATACCCACGAAGGGGCCACTGTGGTTCCGCAAGATGGACCGCAACGGCGACGGCGACGTGTCTCGAACGGAGTACGTGGGCACCAAGGAAGAGTTCGACGCGATCGACACCGACCACGACGCCCTCATCAGCTTGGCCGAAGCGGAAGCATTCGACAAAAAGATGCGCGAACCCAGCGAGAAGGAGAAGGCCACCGCGCCGAAACCGAGCGCCAAGTCGTACTTGAAGCCGCTGGAGAAGTGACCGAGCAATCCCGAAACGCGCACGACGAGCTAATGATCCGCCGTGCGCGCGTTCCTCAACTACCGAGTCCCGGTGGAAGTGCCGCCGGTGGTTGCGAGAAAGGCATCCACCGTGGCTCGAAGTCCGTCCTCGAAGGTTACAGCCGGGTCGTAACCCAAATCGGCCCGCGTGCGGCTGATGTCGGCCTGTGAGAACTTCACGTCACCCGCTCGCGGCGAAGCAAACGTCGGAGCGAGATTCGTTTTGAAGATACGATTCAGCGCCTCGACCAGTTGCAGCAGCGTCACGCTCCGCCCGGTGCCGACATTGTAGACGTTGCCCGAAACGTTCGGAGCCGCCGCAGCCCGCGTGAGCGCTTGCACCGCGTTCGCCACGAACGTGAAGTCGCGCGATTGGGTGCCGTCGCCCTGGATGCTCGGGGTGCGTCCGGCTGCCATCGCCGCGGTGAACAGCGCGATGACACCCGAGTACGGACTGTCGGAGCGCTGGCGCGGGCCGAAGATGTTGAAGAACCGCAAAGCGCACGGTTTCCAGACCGTAAGTGTGCGCGAACGCCTGCATGTACAGTTCGCCCGCGAGCTTCGCCGCCGCGTAGGGCGACTTCGCCACCATCGGCAGGTCTTCCGTCTGTCCCGCCGCCGAAGAGTTCCCGCCGTAAGCGCTAGAACTGGCCGCGAACACGACGCGCCGAACGCCCGACTTCCGGGCCGCGTCGAGGAGATTCAGTGTCCCGGTGGCGCAGGCCGCATGTGTGACCGTAGGTGATTCGACACTGCGCGCAACCGACGCGAGCGCGCCGAGGTGGTAAATCACGCCGGCCCCTTGCACTGCGCGCGTGACCGCGTCCACATCGGTTAAGCTACCCTCGACCACTTCGACGTTCGTGTGCTGAGAGATGTTGCTCCGCAAACCGGTACTGAAGTCGTCGAGTACGCGCACGGGAGAACCGCGACGGACGAGTTCTTCAACGAGGTGCGAACCAATGAACCCGGCCCCGCCGGTTACGAGTGAAAGCTCTGCCATAGTGTGCTGCGCGTGAGGAAGGAATCATTGAAGCACCGCGCCGGCCGGTACCGACTCCCCCTCACCCTAATCAACACTGCGGCCACCGTCTACGCCGGCTGAAGTGTGAAGACCGCGAGTTCGGGCCGCACCCCAAACCGGAACCGCCACCCGAACCCCACGCCGGTGTTCACGTACAGGTGCCCGTCGCGAACCGGATACAGCCCGGCTGCCAGGCGCCGCGCGTTCTTGTTCAACAGGAGGCGCCCGACCCCGGGCCAGTTGATTTGCCCGCCGTGCGTGTGACCGCTGAGAATCACGTCTGCCCGGTGCGCGCCGAGGTGCTCGACCGTGTGCGGGTTGTGCGCCAGGAGCACGCGGGGCGTGTTTTCGCACGTGCCCCCGAGCGCGGCTCCCAGGTCGGTCTCACCGCTCCAGAGGTCATCGACCCCCGCAACGAGCAACCCGGCCCCGTCGCGTTCGACGCGAACGGACTGGTTCCGTAACACGTTCACTCCCTCGGAACCGAGCGCGTCTGAAATGACCCGGTCCAAACCCGGATGGCGCCGGGCACCACGAGCGGTGTGGACCGAAAAATCGTGGTTTCCCAACACTGCGAATACACCGAACGGTGCTTTCAAGTACCGAAACAGCTTCGCCGCGGCCGGAGCGTGGTGCGGACCGCGGTCGATGAAGTCACCGGTTAAGGCGATCAGATCCGCCCGTTCCTCGGCGGTACGCTCGATAGCCCCTTCGAGATACCCAGCAGGAATGTGTGCGCCGCAGTGAAAGTCACTGAGATGTGCGATCCGCGTGCCCGCGAGAGCGACCGGAAGCCCACGAACCGGCAGCGTCACGCGGTTCACCGCGAGCCAGGTCGGTTCGACGTGGTAGGCGTACCCCAAACGCGCCCAATTCCGGCCCACGAAACGCGCCAAACGCCCGCCGATCGACCCGTGCGGCCCCGGCGGTAAGTTTAAACCGCGGACACCGCGCGAGGGTGATTGAGCGAGGGAAGGAAGCATCGGGTACGCCCCTCAGAAACAAGTCGGCCCAGATGATTCTAGGCCAAACTTTGAGGACGGGCGTAACTCGAAGATTCAGTCTTTACCAGAAATGATTGCGGGGCGGAGTATCCGCCCCGCGATAAGCAGTGCTAACTCTCGACGGGACTACTTCTTACCCTTCTTCGGCGGCTGGGGCTTGTCTTCGTCGTCCTCATCGCCCCCTTCGTCCTCATCTTCTTCGTCGTCCTCGTCGTCCTCGTCGTCATCCAGGTCGTCATCGAACTCATCGTCGTCGAACTCGTCGTCGTCGTCGAATTCGTCGTCGTCATCGAACTCGTCGTCATCGAGGTCGTCGTCTAAATCGTCTTCCAGGTCGTCGTCTTCCAGGTCGTCATCGTCATCGTCGTCATCGTCGTCATCGTCGTCTTCAAACTCGTCCTCGTCGTCGGCCGAGAGGACCGGGGTGAGCAGCCGATCGAGCCACGACAGCGGCTCCTCCGGTGCAGCGAATCCCACGGGTAACAGGGCGCAGGCAGCCATGCGATCAAACCTCATGTACGGGTGAGGATCGGTGAACCGGATAGCCCACTGCTATCGGCGTTCATCGACCCGAAATCCAATTTCCGAACCCGTTCGCGGGCGGGCACCGAATCCCGCGGCGGTGTTAATGCTTCGGTCGGTAGAGTGGTCAAAACTCGCACAGGTTCACGTCGCGCTACCGGCACCGGAACAGCGCCGGTGAGCCCCAAGTGCGGTCAAAGGTAGGCGCTTCTTAGGGACTCGTTCCGAGGGTGTCAAGCATTCATTCGCAAGTTTCCAAAGTCCGGTAAAGTCCTGGAAAATCCGGCTTTGTGGCACGGTCCGCGACATTTCTTACAATCTTTTCTGCCCGCTCCAAGAGGGAACCCGGAGATCCGATGCCAGCACCCGACGAGGGCGCTCCTGCGCCTCAACCCGATTGGCTCCTGATCCAAAACGGCCGGATGCCGGATTGGGGGCCAGTGTACACCGAAACCCCGCCCAACCCGTTCAGCCCGGACGCACCGTCGATCGCTGAGCCGTGGAACACGGTCACCGCGACCTTCTTCGTATTTATCGCACTGTGGTTCGTCTGGAGGGTCCGCGGCCGGTATCACGATTTCCCGTTTTTGACCGCGTGCATGCCGATCCTCCTCACCGGCGCAATCGGCGGAGTCCTGTTCCACGGCACCCGCACTCGAGTCACCTACTTTCTGCTCGATGTGGTTCCGATCTCTCTGTTGGGCCTCGCCGGTTCACTGTTCATGGCTTACCGGTTGTGGGGCCGCGGATCGTGGAGGTACTTCCTACCCGGCATCTGCGTGTTCTACGTCACCGTGAACCGGGTATTATTCCGGGCGATCGGCCCCGTCGACATGCGGTGGAGCGTGAACCTGTCTTACGCCTCGCTCGCACTGGTCGTCCTTTCCCCGATTGTGCTCGTTTTGTGGCGCACCCGATTCCGCCACGGCGGGTGGGTGGTCGCTGGCGTCGTCAGCTTCGCGATCGCGTGGTTCTTCCGGCTCGTGGACCGCGAGATCGGCACCACGCTCCCGATGGGAAGCCACTGGCTGTGGCACACGTTCGGGGCGATCAGCACGACGCTGGTGATCCAGTTCTTCTACAAGGTCGAAGGTGACAGCGTGGCATCGAGGGAAATGCAAAATACGCCACGGATGAACACAGAAAACACGGATCAGAAGACAGAAAAGAGCAGAACAGGAGACGAAACGCCGTTTTAAACCCCGTTTAGAGGTGTCAGCGAGTATCACACGACCGTGTTTTGAGATTTCGACCTCCGCTCTTGCTGCTCACCGGAGGTTCCTACAACAACCCGACCCTCCCACAACACTGCAAGGTTTTGACCCCATGCTCAGGCTCGGCAAATACTCAATCGGGGTCGGCGATCGGTTCGCACACCAGGCAAAAGCCCAACTCCAGGCGTGCACCCTCGCGGCCAAAAGCGGCGTCGAAGTCATCCCGGTGTGGAACAAGTCGAACCGTGAGCACACCATTATCGGGTCCGAACCCGCGAGCGTGCGTGCAGCAGCCGACGCCGCGGTGCGAGAACTCGGGTGGACGAAGCCCTACCACGTGGACGCCGACCACATCCGGCTCGAAACGGTCGACCGGTTCCTCCCGGCCTGCGACTTCTACACGATTGACGTGGCTGATTCGATCGGCCAACCGTCGCCCGCGGACGCGGGCGATGCCTTCGCGAGCCGACATCCCGAACTACTCGGCACGCTAACCATTCCGGGTGTGTCCGCGCCATTCACAACGACCCAGGCAGACGTCAACCGCGTCGCCGGGAAGTACCTCAAAGCAGTCAAAGACGCGGGCGCGATCTACCGCAAAATTGCGGCCGCAAAGGGGGCCGACGGCTTCATCACCGAAGTGTCGATGGACGAGACCGATGAACCACAATCGCCGCAAGAACTGTTGCTGATCCTCGCCGCGCTCGCCGACGAGGGCGTGCCGGTTCAGACCATCGCGCCGAAGTTTACCGGGCGGTTCAACAAGGGCGTGGACTACGTCGGTGACGTGGCCCAATTCGAGCGCGAGTTCCGCGACGACCTTGCTGTAATTGCATTCGCGGTGAAGAACTTCCAGCTCCCGGCCAATTTGAAGCTGAGCGTTCACTCGGGAAGCGACAAGTTCTCGCTGTATGCCCCGATGCACCGCGCGATTCGTGAAACCGGCGCTGGTTTGCACCTGAAGACCGCCGGTACAACCTGGCTGGAAGAGGTAATCGGGCTCGCGGAATCCGGGGGCGAAGGGCTGGCTCTAGCGAAAACGATCTACGCGAAGGCACTTGCGAAGAAAGACGAACTCTGTGCCCCCTATGCGACCGTGATCGACATCGACGCCTCGAAATTGCCGCCCGCAAACGAGGTGCAACAATGGACCTCGGAACAGTTCGTGGGCGCTCTACGTCACGCCCCCCAGAACCCGCAGTTCAACTCGTCGCTCCGTCAACTCGTCCACGTCGGGTTCAAGATCGCGGCACAGTTGGGTGAACAGTATCTCGGCATGCTCAGGACGTGCGAAACGGCTGTCGCGCGCAACGTAACCGGGAACCTGTTCGACCGACACTTGAAACCACTATTCATCGGGTAATTGAATAACACAGCCGCAGATGAACGCGGATGGAAGGCACGATCAAGCACGATATCGGCTCTGCGCCTTTCTGCGTTCATCCGCGGCTCCTCTTCACTCCCACCTGCGGAACAAATCATGACCGATCTTTTCAGTCTCAAAGGCGAAGTGGCTGCGGTTCTCGGCGGCACGGGCGTGCTCGGCGGGGCGATGGCCGACGCCCTGGCCGCGGCCGGTGCAACCGTCGCGGTTGTGGGCCGCAGCGAAGAGCGCGGAATGGAGCGCGTCCGCGCCATCGAAAAGGCCGGCGGGAAAGCGATCTTCCAGAGCGCCGACGCGATGAGCCGCGAATCGCTGATCGCCGCACGCGACGCGATCACTGCGAAGCTCGGCAACGTGACGGTCCTGATTAACGGTGCCGGCGGAAACAAGCCGGAAGCAACCGTCGCGCCCGGCGGCGACTTCTGCAAGATGGGGCTCGAAGGTTGGAGCGCGGTATTTGATCTGAACCTCGTCGGCGGAACACTGTTGCCGTGCCAGATTTTCGGCGAAAAAATGGTCGCGGCCGGGCGCGGGAGCATCATCAACATCGCGTCAATGGCGAGCATCACCCCGCTCTCGCGGGTGGTCGCGTACTCTGCGTCGAAGGCGGCGGTGCTGAACCTGACGCTCTGGCTCGCGCGCGAGTGGGCCACCAAAGGTGTGCGCGTGAACGCAATCAGCCCGGGGTTCTTCCCGGCCGAGCAGAACCGCCGAATGTTGCTCAAAGACGATGGCACGTACACCGAGCGCGGGCAGGCCATTGTGGGCCACACGCCGATGGGCCGGTTCGGGAGCGCAGAGGAACTCGCCGGTGCGGTGATCTGGCTCGCGTCCCAGCGCGCGTCCGGCTTCGTGACCGGCCAAAACATCGTCGTGGACGGCGGGTTCTCGTCGGTCACGATCTAACGCTGTGAGGCACCAGTTGTTGCCCCACAGCGCGGTTCCGGCCCTTACTTGTTCACGCCCATCGTGCGGCGGATGAAGTCGAGTTGCAGTTTCAGATAGTGCCCGCCCCCGATTCCGTGTCGCGCTCGGGGGTAAAGCATCATCTCAAAGTCTTTCCCAGCTTTCTGAAGCGCGTCGGCGAGTTGCACGCTGTTCTGCATGTGGACGTTGTCGTCCATCATGCCGTGAACGATGAGCAACTTGCCGTTCAGCTCCTTCGCCGCAGCCACGCAGCTCGACTTCGCGTACCCGTCCGGGTTCTCCTTCGGCGTGAGCATGTAGCGCTCGGTGTAAATCGTGTCGTAGAGCGCCCAGTCCGTGACGGGACCGGACGCGATCCCCGCACTGAAGGTTTTGGAGTGCGTCAGTGCGAACGCGGCCATGAACCCGCCGTAGCTGTGACCGCTGATGCCCACGCGCGTCGTATCGATGTACGGGTTCTTCGCCAGCCACGCGACTGCTTCTTCCAAATCCTTGAGTTCTTGGACGCCGAGTTGCTTGTAGCACGTCCACGCGGACTGCGCCCCCTTCCCGCTCGCGCTCCGCGGGTCCACCCGGAAGCAGATGACGCCGCTGGTCGCGAGCGACTGTTCCATGATCCGCCCACCGCCCCACTCGTCACGCAGGGTCGGGCTGTGCGGACCGGCATAAGTAAACAGCCACACGGGGTACTTCTTGGTCCGGTCGAAGTTCGGCGGGTACGTGATCGCACCTTCGAGTACGAACCCGTCCTTGAGTTCGATCTTCACGCGCTCGTACTTCCCGAACCGGAATTCCTCGCGCTCGCGCACCGGGTTCGTGTCGAGCTTGCGCACGGCCCCCTTCCCCACCTCGCACACGTTCGAGCGCGTCGGCGTCATTGCGTCGCCGAACCGGTCCACGAACAATCCGCCGCTCAGTGCGAGCGAAACGCGGTGCGTTTGGCCCTTTTCACTGAGCAACTCGGTGTCACTCCCGAATTGCACGCGGCAGAAGTCCGTTCCGGTCGGGCTGGTGAGGCCCGCGGTGAAGTACACCGTCTTTTCCTTCCCATCGACGCGGAGCACGTCGCGCACCTCCCAGTCGCCCTTCGTGATCGGGGCGATCAACTTCCCCCCGGCAGAATAGTGGTAGAGGTGCTTCCATCCGGTGCGCTCACTGAGAAACAGGAAGGAACCGTCCGGCAGGAACCGCGGTTCACCGGGGTCATCCACCCAAGCCTTCGTCGTCTCGCGGAACAGCGTCTTGGGCTTCGCGTCGGGCGCAGCCCACGTCACGAAATCGAGCCACGTCTGGGTCCGGTTCTGCACGAACGCGAACACCGTTTTCGACTCGGCCACCCACCCCACGCGCGAAATCACGGTGTCAGCCGGCTTGTACGCGCCCATGTCCACGAACACGGGTTTCCCGCCGCCCACACTCACGATGCCGATCTTCACGAGTGGATTCGGGTCGCCCGGCTTCGGGTAGGCGTAACTCTCCAGGTTCCCGCGAACCGGTTGGAGATCGACGAGATTGAACTTGCGCACGGGCGCATCGTCGAATCGCAGGAACGCGATCTGTGCCCCGTCCGGTGACCACCAGTACGCTTTCCCGTCGCGGTTGAAGATCTCCTCTTCGTACACCCAGTCGCCCTTCGCGTTGAAGACCTCTCCCCCGCCGTCGGTCGTCAGTTGTTTCTCCTCCAGTTTCTCCACATCCACGGCAAACAAGTTGTTTTCTCGAACGAACGCGACCGTCTTCCCGTTGGGTGCGAAGCTGACGTGTTCCTTGGCCCCACTGCTCTTGGTGAGACGCGCTCCGGGGCGCCCGTCGAAATACGCGATGCCGATGTCCGAACCGATGTCGAACAGGAACGCGGTTCGGTCGGGATTGGTTCGGAACGACGTGCTTTTCGCGGTACTCTCGACGATCTTGGTATCCAAATCCTTGATCGCCGCGAGTGATTTCTTGATGAGCGCCGGATCAGCAAATGGTTCCGCTCGCCCCGTTCGCGCTTCGACCTTCAGAAGCTTGCCTTCTTTGACTTGCAGGAAGTGTTCGGCATCCACCCAAGCACCCGTCGAGAGCGGAATACCCGCGAACCCGAACGTGAACGTTCCCCCGGTGCCCATCAGTAGCGCTTCTGTGACCGGCTGATCCGCTCGGCGCGTTTCAGGCAACGCGCGCACGCTACCGAGTGCCATCGGGTACGATTTCGCGAGGCGCTGAACGGCGAAGTCCGTACCCGCAACCAGTTTGTCGCCGAAAAAGGCCCAGGTCGTGAGTCCGTCTTCGCTTCGCGCTTCGAGCAGGTAGCTCGCGAGCACACCGAGTGATTGCCCCGTTTTCACCACAACTGTTCCGGCCGGTACCCGACGTTTCTTTTTCTTCCACTCTCCGCCCACCTCGACCACGAAGCGCCGGTTCGGACTTCCGCTTGGTTGCGTTTCCACGCGAGACACGAGGAGCGATTCCGTGTCGAGATCGATGTCTTCGCGCAACTCCTCGACCTTGATCCTGTGCCGCTGAAGCGTTTCGATTACCGTCGTCTCGGTTGCAGGAATCAGGTACGCGAACGGTAGCTCCGTGAACTCGGTCGGCGTCACCCGCCCGACAAAGTGAAGGGGGTAGGTCTTCGGTTTGTCCGTAGCAACACGCTTCCCGTCCTTCTCGATCTCCTCAAAACCCAGGATGTCCGTGGTCTCCGGGAACATCTCGGTCTTTGTCCGCAG
Source organism: Gemmata massiliana (assembly GCA_000531095.1). GTDB lineage: Bacteria > Planctomycetota > Planctomycetia > Gemmatales > Gemmataceae > Gemmata > Gemmata massiliana. The sequence continues at coordinate 133,483 of HG799473.1, forward strand.
AGTAACCCGCGTGCTCTTGATGGGCTGCGCGATCTTCACCAGTTCCTGGCGCTTTTCCGCGGCAACAGTGAAACACGCGGTCACGAACGCCTTCGTGCCGTCGATGCGGTCTTTGAACGTGGCGTAACTGTACGATTCACTCAAAATCCCAACGCGCCCGCACAGCGCGAAATACTGAATGCTGTACCGCGGGGTCGCGGGGTACGTCTCCCACTTGGTGCGATCCCTGTTGAAATTGCCGTAGGGCGCGAGATCGAACCCGGTCGCGTCCTTGACGTGCTTCGTGACCGCGGGGAGCAGAGTGGCGCGAGCCCAGGTCGCGGCGTCGGTATCGGTCGCCGGGTACCGCGGACCGTCGTAGGTGAGTGTGTACCGGTGCTTGCTGCCGTTAGTCGTGTGGCAGTCGATCACCATCGCCGGGTTCCAGGTGTCAATGAGCTTCACCAGAGCACGAATTTCCGGCGATTCCAGTTTCACGAAGTCGCGGTTGAGGTCGAGTCCTTGTGCGTTGGCCCGCGTCCCGGCCCCATTCGGGGGACCGTTGTCACCGGGACGATTCTTCGGGTCGATCTTCTCGTTGCCGTCCGCGTTCAGGTTCGGCACGAGCAGAATAACGAGATCCTTGAGCAGCGGGTGGTCCTTCTTGTCGGTCAGGTCGCGTGCGAACGCGAGCAGCGCTTCCTTGCCGTCGACTTCACCGGCGTGGATATTGGCGAACGCCAGAACCACGAGTTTGCCGCTTTTCTTCGCGTCTTCGGGCGTTGCGACGGGGTCTTTCGAGATCACGAGCAGTGGTAGCTTCCGCCCCTCATGGGACGTTCCGAAGTAATCGAGGCGCGCGACCGGCCCGCGCTGGGCGATAGCCTCACAAAACTGGACGACGTCCGCGCCCCGGGAAGTCGACTTGTAGTCGCTCTTCTCCGCGACCGTTTGAAGCGATTGGGCCGGCGCCAACGACGGCAGTGCGACCAGCAGAAACGCGGCAGCAGTACGAAGCACGGTGAATCTCCGGACACGCAGGTTCGGAAGAATGCAGCGAGGCGCCGGGCTTTAAACGCGCCCGAGCACCCGCACGCACAAAAATCGGAGATACGCTTACCGTACTACCAGGATCACCAGCGGAAATACTCCACTCGCGACACCGCTGTTGCGTCGTGAGCCATAGACCGGAACCGCCCCTCGAGTGCGCGGCTAACATTTGCTAACGTTTCCCGGGGATGGGTACTTGTATCACGCTTCCAAACGATCTAAGCACCGAAAATTCAAATACTTAACGCGATCGCGTGCAAATCCCCGCACCACAAACGGCTAACATTACTCCAAATCTCCCCCCTTTTCGGGCACATTTTGAGAGCGTTTCACCACCGAAACAGTGCAAAACCTCGCGCACGCAATTCAACCACTAATCATCTGTTCAAAAATACCACAAGACAGATACACATGCAACACGATTTATGGAAATTTGAACAGTAAGAGTCTGATACCGGAAGCCGGCGATCGACGCGGCGCAAGCCCACCGACTGTCCCAATCAATCAAGCGATTACCAAATTATTCTTCTTGACCACAGCAGATCTCTATTGGCGCACTCATCCAGGAACCGTGCGGATGGGTGACGGTCGCGAACAAAATCTGTCTCGTCTGAGTGCGGCAGCTCGACCCCGCGCGCGGATTTCCTGATTTTTCAGCATGCGCCGGTCATTTCTCCCTTGCGCGTTCCGGTTGGTGAGATACGGTAACTAGCGTCCCGCACTCCGTGCCGACGGGCCGCTTATGTTCGAGGACGCATCCGACCTCATCGCAGACAACCCGCCCGGATTGCACTACGGCGTCGCCGTGGCGGACCTCGACCGCGGCCGCTACTCGTTTGTGGTGGCCGGGTTCGGTGGCCCGAACCGCGTATTCACGTGGTCCAACGGGGCACTGCGAGACGTGGCCCCGCCCGAGCTGGCCGACGACGAGCGCCGAGCGGTCGGCGTGGCCGCGGGCGACGTCGATGGCGACGGGCGGGAAGAACTTTACGTTCTCAACGCGGACACGTTCAGCGGACCGAAACAGTTTGCCGATCGGCTTTTCCGGTGCCGACCGGACGGCGGCTGGGAAGACCTCTTCGAGCGCCCGGTGAACCGGGGCGTGCGGAACCTGTCGGCCGGTCGCAGCGTTGCCGTCATCGACCGACGCGGTGTGGGGCGGTATGGGTTCTTCGTGGCTAATCATGGGCGCCCGATGCGCCTGTACGAACTCGCGCCCGGCGGTGTCCTCGCGGACCTCGCTCCCCCTCTCGAACTAGCACGCGCGGGCGGCGGGCGCGGGGTACTTACCCTTCCCGTCTTCTCCGGGCACCCCGACATCTTCTGCGCGAACGAACGAGGGCAAAACTTCGCGTACCGGAACCGCGGCGACGGTACCTTTGAAGAAGTCGCGACCCAACTTCACTTGCGGGACTGCGAGGAGCACGCACGCGGGGTCACGACCTTCGATTGGAACGGCGAGTTCGGTCTGGCATGGGTGAACTGGGACGGCCCACACCGTCTGATGACACGCAGCAAAAACGGCACCTGGAAGGACGAAGCAACGCCAGGGTTCGCGTTCCCCTCCAGTGTGCGCACGCTGATCGCGGCCGACTTCGACAACGACGGCAACGACGAACTGTTCCTCAACCACGTGGGCGAACCGAACCGCCTCTTCCGCGTGGAACCCACTCTCGTACCTGAAGAGGCGAAACTCTCCCTCACCATGCTCGATGCGGGTGCAGCAATAGATGCAGAGGGGTTCGGTACCGGCGCTGCGATTTGCGATATCGACGGCGACGGGGTGCTGGAACTCCTGGTCGCCCGGGGTGAGAAAGCGGCCCAACCACTCGCTGTGTTCAAAGCACGCGCGGCTCATCCGAACTGGCTGCGCGTGCGCCCCCTCACGCGGTTCGGCGCGCCGGCACGCGGAGCCGTCGTTCGGGCCGAATATGGTGGGCGCGTGCGGGTGAAGGGTATTTGCGGCGGAAGCGGCTACCTGTGCCAGATGGAACCGGTCGCGCACTTCGGTCTGGGTACAGCCAGTTCTGTTGATCGCGTAACCGTGACGTGGCCCGACGGCACCGGCGTGGTAGTGCTCAACCCCGGAGGTAATCGCGTCCTTACTGTGCCTTATCCACGGGGTTAAATAGCCTTCACCGCCATCTCGCGCGTGCTGTTCCTGGCACGGGCCTCTGGCCGGCACCACGAACACAACACGCGAGCCCTCAATGCAGCGATTACGGGTTCGTGGTCGTCACCCCGGGCGGCAGTTGCGGGATCGGAATGCGGTTCAGCGCGTCCACCACGGCCCGGCGCACGTCAGGGTCAGGGTCGGCCCGCAGCGCGTCGATGTCCGCGACCGCGATCGAGGCGGGCGCCCCGAGTCGGCCGAGCGCGCGGACCGCGAGCAAGCGGTAGTTCGCGTCCGGGTCTCGCAGATCGAGGGCGATCGCCCGCACGAACGCCTCGGTCGGCTTCGCGTTCGGCGTCACGCGATTTATCGCGTTGATCGCCCCGCGGCGCACGTCCGCGTCGGCGTCACCAAGGGCGATCGCGAGAAACGGGGCCGCGTTGCGCGCGACCGGCCCGAGGTCCGCGAGGGCCTTGGTCGCGCGCAACCGTGAACTCGGGTCGCGGCTGAGCAACTGCCGGGCGAGCGCGTCGATTTCCTGCGAGTCCGAAGAATTCAGGATCGCGTCCCGCGACTGTTTCAGCGCGAGGTCGAGGTCGATGGTGCGCCCCGCGAGCCGCGTGAACGCGGGGAGCGCCGCCTTCGCGGGCGCGCCGAGTTGCCCCAGCGCCTCGACGATCGCCTCCTGGAGCGGCTCCTGCTCCGTCGGGCGCAGGCGATCGAGAACGACGATCAGGTCGCCGGTCGCGGCCCCCGCGTTCGGGCCGATCTTGCCGATCATGTTCGCGGCCTCGACCCGCGCCCACAACGATTGCCGCGGGTCGCGCACGATCGCGCCGAGCTTCTTCGCGAAGGCGTCGTCGGCCTCGTCCGCGCGTGCCGCGAGCGGGAGCGTAAGGAGCGCCACGAGAACCAGTCCACAGCGCATAGCGAACCCCCGACAGGTACGGAACTTACTCTGCTCATCGACCCCGTACCCCTCGGGACTTCGGGCCACCCGAGCGCGCGAGCGCCCGGCGCGAAATTTGACACAGTTCACTCCTCACGACCATCTTTTCTCGCGCAATGGCAAAAATCGGCACGGGCGTTCGATTTTGTTCAATACTCGGTTTATCAACTTCCCCCCCTAACCAATGGTGACCGGTGGTCGTAATCGTTGGCGCAGTGATCGTGCTCGTTTCCGTCCTCGTCGGGTTCTCGATGGCGGGCGGGAAAGTGGCCGCACTCATCCACCTTTCCGAGTTCGTCACGATCGGCGGCGCCTCGTTCGGCGCGCTGATCCTGATGTCGCCCGTGAAGGTCATTAAAGACCTGGTCCGGGGCGTTCTGCAAACGATCAAGGGGTCGAGCTTCGGCAAGGCCGCGTGCGTCGACCTGCTCAAGCTCCAGTACGCCCTCGCGCGCCTGGTGCGCCAGGAGGGGCTGCTCGCGCTCGACACGCACGTCACGAACCCGGACTCCAGCGCGCTGCTGCGCGAGTACCCCCGGGTGAACGGCAACCACCACGCCCGCGAGTTCCTGTGCGACTCGCTCGCGCTGATCCTCGACGGCACCGTGGAGAGCGCGCAACTGAGCGAGTGGCTCGAAGAAGAGATCTCGGTGATCGAGCGCGAGCACCACGCCGCCTCGGACGCCCTGGCGAAGAGCGCCGACGCGCTCCCCGGGTTCGGGATCGTGGCCGCGGTGCTCGGGATCGTCGTGACGATGCAGTCGATCGGCGGCCCGGTGGACGAGATCGGGTACAAGGTCGGGGCCGCGCTCGTCGGGACGTTCCTCGGGATCCTGGCGGCCTACGGCTTCGTCGCCCCGCTCGCGGCGCGCATGCAGTCCCTCGGGGACCAGGAGATCCTGTTCTTCCGCTCGATGGCCGTGGGCGTCATCGCGATGAACGACGGGGCCAGCCCGAAGGACGTGGTCGCCCGCGCCCGGCGCGTGATGTCGACCGATTGCCGGCCCAATCAAGCAGAACTCAAGGACATGTTCGGCTAACCGGCGGCGGTTTCGGTTCCGGACCCAACACCAGTTCCCGGCCCGGCCGGGTGGAGCGAATCGTGGCAAAGGGCGGCGGCGGCTCGTGGAAAGTGGCCTACGCGGACTTCGTGACCGCGATGATGGCGTTCTTCCTCGTGATGTGGATCGGGGCGCAAGACGTGAAGGTGCGCCAGTCGGTCGCGAACTACTTCGTCGACCCGTCCGGGGTGAGCAAGCGCCCCACGAACGCGGGCGCGGTCCTCGACGCCCCGGTGTCCGGGCCGGTACCGGAGAACGCGAAGGTCGAGGGCGGGCGCGGGGCGCGGGCGCCGGGCGGCGACACCCCCAGCCCGAGTACGGCGGCGGTCCTCAACTGGATCAAGTCCAACGACAAACAGTTCCAGCGCTGGAAGACCGAGGCCCAGCGGTGCCGCGAAGCGGCGGCGGTCCAAAAGGCCGTGAACCAGACGCAGACGCCCGAAGAGGTCGCGAGCAACCAGTTGACCAGCCTGCTCTCGACCGAGGTGGCCGGGGGCATCCCGAAGGACACGCCGGATGTTTACAAGGATCTGTTGTTCGGCTCGTTCAAGGAGGTAAACTGGAAACAGGTCGCCGAGGTTCTCCTCACGGAGTGACCCGGACCGGCCCCGCCGAACGAACTTGTTCCCGCAAGTGGTTCGCGGTATAGCCGCCCAAATAACGATCCCCGGTGAGGGCAGGCTCATGCGATTGATGTACCGCGTGCTCGCGCTCGGCGCGTTCCTGGTCCCGTGCGTGGCGGCCGGCGTTACGGCACAACCCCCGTCGTCCGCGACGGAAAAGCTCAAGAGCGACACGAGCGCGCTCGCGGGGGAACGAACGGCCGCCGAATCGACTACGACGGAGCGGGCCAAGCTCCAGGCGGATTTGCGACGGTTGATCGATCGGCTCGAAAAGAACCCACCCGGCCCGGGAGTTGTGTCGCCCACCAGCCCCCCGATCAGCCCGCCGAAGACAAAAGACAAGGACACGAACCCGGGCGCCGGCGGGGCCGCAGTTGATAAGTTGCGGGCCGCAATGAACTTGGTGCTGAACAACGAGATCGACGCGGCCCTGAACGCCTTCCGCCAGATCGATCTCCAGTCGCTGTCGGCCGAAGATCGTTCCTTCGCCCGATTCATGACGGCTTCGTGCCTCCGGCGCCAGGGACGAGTAGCAGAAGCCCTCCCGATTTACCGCGAGGTCGGCGACAGCGGCGAGGACGCTTTTATTGCATCATCTGCAGTTTCACAGGTAGCCCTTATACGAACAGGTGAAGAACTTCAGGCCCAACTCACACAACTTCGCGCCCGGCCGAAATCTCGCTGATTATTGGCCGGTTGTGCCCTTTTTTCCATTTCTCACCCCCTTCCCCTCGGCTCACGTGCTACAGGAATTGCGAGCAACCGTGATGACCGCGACTGAGCTGGTAGCGGAAATTCGCGACCGGTTCAAAGTCGGTGACGCGGCCCTCGAGCTGACCGGCCGACTCGTATCCCTGGTAGCCACGATCGAACTGGACGTTGCCCGAGCAGGAACCCTGCCCCCGGACCTGGGGGCGGATATTACCCGTCTGCTCGCGCAAGTCCAGGACACGACAAAGGTTGGTGGCCGCTGGTTGGACGCGGTGGCGGACGGCCCGGAACTTGCAAACCTCCACATGCGGATGCGCGTACAGAAAATGTACGGCCTGCTAGTGCGAGAGGATTCATCCCCCTAAGACGAGCAACTACACATGGCGTCAACCGTCGCAAGTGTGGCTACCACGTTCCCGCTCCTTCAATCGAGCGCCACCACGACAACGACAACGACTCGCCAAACAACGTCCCGCACCGACTCTTCCGACCCGTTCCAAACCGTACTCTCGCAGGCCACGAACGACGCCCGAGCCGCACAAGCGGCGAGCGACGCGGCTCAAGCCGCCGTGGACACCCGCGCCGCCAACGACGCGGCCGCACGGGAACTCGCCAACCAACAGGCCGCCGATCAGGACGCCGCCGATCAAGATGCCGCGGACGCCGCGGCCGCACAGCTCGCGGCCACACTCGCTGCGGCCAACCAACTCGCACCGATCAACACAACGCCCGATACGGCGACCACCGGAACCACCGGTGCCGGTCCCGGCCAAGTCCCGGCCGGTGCCCTGGGCGGGACGACGGGGGAACTCGCCCCGCCGAACGTTCCCACACAAAACAACCCGCTGTTCCGCCAGTTCGTTTCCGAGGCCGCGGCCCAAAACAACACGAGCGCCCCGGCCCCGGTCACCCAGGACACGAACACGAAACTGAACGCGAACACCGCGGCGACGGCCCTAACGACGCCCGCCGTTCCGCAAACGACCGCGACGACAACCACGACCGCGGCCGAGATCACAACCCAGGCGCAGACGCCCGCGGCAACCAACCTGGCCAGCACGATCGCCTCCGTGCAACCCGCACAGAAGCAGATCGTGGTTCCCCAGACGCCGATCGTCACCGGGCTGCAACCGAACCAACCGACAACGGGCGCGGCCCAACTGCCGACGCCGGTCGTGGCCCCGCAAGCCCCGGTCGAAGCGACCGCCCTGCCCGACGTGCAGGTCGGCAGCCGCCCCACCACCGCGGGCGAACAGTTCGCTCAGATCGCGTCGGCCGCGGCGACGATCACTCAGAACAAGGCACCGGCCGCGACCGGGACCGAGACCAGCCCGTTCGCCACGCTCCTGGCCTCGACGACGGTTCCGACGGCCGCCGCTCCCGCACCAACGACCACCGCACCCGCAACGGTCAGCGTCCCCGCAACGACGAACGCCCTCGCGACCAACGCACTCACGGCGACCGCGCTCACGAGCCCCACGGAAATCAACGCGGCCGCTGTGACCCGTGCCCCCACGCAGCTGGCGGAAATCGGCGAACTGGCTCGAAAAGAGAGCAACTTCGGCGACGCGACCGGGTCCACCAGCGCGGCCGCGGCGGGCACCTTCGCTCAAACCCTGACGACGCAAGCCCCCACCGCTCCGCAGCCGACCGCGACCGTCCAAGCCCCCACGCCGACCGCACAGGTCGCGGACGGGATCATTACCCACGCTCACGTAATCGCCCGCGGCGGGAAAACGGAGTTCCAGATCCGCCTCGACCCGCCCGAACTCGGCACGGTCCGCATCCGCCTGACGTCCGATGGTGACGGAATTAACGGACAAGTGGTGGTGGCGAGCGACTCCGTTCGCCGAATGATTGAAAGTCAGTTGCCCGAGCTGCGGCAGCGTCTTGAAGCAACGGGTGTGACGGTTCAGAACCTGAACATCGCAACGGACTCTGGAACAGGGGCCGGATCGGACGCCGGATCGCGAGCGTTCCGCTCGGAAACTCCGGCCGACACTGCCCGGCAAACTCCGGTAGCCACCGGGGTTCGACCTCGCCCCCCGACGGTCCGAGCGCCCGGCGCCCTCGACGTAATGGCCTAAGCCCGATCCCTTAAACAAGTTAACGACAGGAGAACGTTACAATGGCCACTAACCTCGCCGGCATCGGGCAGGACCAGTTCCTCCAACTGCTCATCGCGCAGCTCAAGAACCAGGATCCGCTGTCGCCGGTTGATAACAGCCAGTTCATCACCCAACTGGCCCAGCTTAACACGGTTCAAGGTCTCCAAGACCTGAACGCGAGCTTCTCGCAACAGCTCAAGTTGCAGCAACTCACCCAGGGAGCGGACCTGATTGGTAAGACGGTCGAGTACCTCCCGAACGGTGCGACCGATTTCAAGACCGGGAAGGTCACCTCGGTCGAAGCACAAAACGGCAGCTTCGTGCTGCAAGTCGGGTCCGACTCGGTGACCCTCGATCAGATTCAATCGGTCCGTTAACCAAAAACCCGAACTCATTACCGTTTCTTAACCTAGACTCGCAACCAGCTTCCACAACACTCGAACACACCAGGAGTTACTCGCAATGTCTTTGAACGCTCTCTTCATCGGTTCCAGCGGCCTGACCACGAACTCGGCCGCTCTCGACGTGATCGGTAACAACCTCGCGAACCTCAACACGACCGGCTTCAAGAGCCAGCGGATGTTGTTCAAAGACGTTGTGTACCAGACGATCAACAGCGGGTCGACCGCGTCGACCAACGTCGGCGGCACGAACCCGACCCAGTTCGGGTTCGGCGTCGGTACCGGGTCGATCGGAACGATGTTCGCCCAGGGTAACCTGAACCCGACCGGGCGCAACCTGGACGCCGGGATCCAGGGCAGCGGGTTCTTCGTGCTGAAGAGCACCGACAGCGTGGTGTACTCACGGGCCGGCGGGTTCGACGTGGACGCGGCCGGCTACTTGGTGGACCCGAGCACCGGGTTCCGCGTGCAGCGGTTCGGTGCGGTGGGTGAAGGGAGCGCGACCACCCCGACGTTCCAAACCGCCGGGAACTTGGACATCAAGATCCCGTTCGGCACGGGCGTCGCGGGCTTCGCGACGACCGAAGTGAGCTACCAGGGGAACCTGAGCACCGCGCTACAGGTCGGTGAGGTGGCCACGACCGCGATCCAGGTCTACGACTCGCAGAGCACCCCCCGCGCCCTGACCGTCACGTTCACCAAGACGGCCGCGAACACCTACACCGCGACCGCGACCGTCAGCGGCGGGACCGCGACCGTCACCGGCGGGCCGATCACGTTCGACACGGCCGGTATGCTGGTCAGCCCGGCGACATTGAGCGTGGCACTCACGGGTATCGCCGGGGCCGCGACGACGCAGACGGTCACGCTGAATCTCGGGACCGCCGGGACCGCGGACGGGTTGTCACAGTTCGGTGGGGCCACCACCGCCAGCGCCGTGAACCAGGACGGGTCCGGGTTCGGCACCCTGACGGACGTGTCCATCGGCTCGGACGGCGTCCTCTCGGGCAAGTTCAGCAACGGCCGCACCCTCTCGCTGGCCCAGCTCGCGATCGCCGGGTTCAACAACGAGGGCGGTCTGATCCGGACCGGGAGCAACTACTTCCAGTCGTCGGTTTCGTCGGGTGAGGCCCTGGTCGGGGTCGCCGGACAGGGCGGGCGCGGCTCGACCGTGGGCGGCGCACTGGAGGCCTCGAACGTCGACATCGCGAACGAGTTCGCGAAGCTCATCATCGCCCAGCGCGGGTTCGAGGTGAACGCGAAAACGGTCTCCACGACCAGCGACACGCTCCAGTCGCTGGTAGCGATCCTCCGCTAACACTTAACGCAGGGCGGCGTCTCGCGAAATGATCGGCTCGTCGTTCGGGCGGTTCACGAGGCGCTGCATGAGTTGTTGAACGTCGTCCGCAGACCACTTCGGCACCGCCGGCGCCACGGGCGCGGGTGGTGCCGGTTCCTTTTCCGGTCCCGGTTCGGCCGCCGTGTTCAGCGTGGCCGAAAAGGAGAACACTTGCGGCCGCACGGGGGCCGGCTGTTCCGCCGGTTCGGTCACCCGGGGCGTCGGTACTGGTGCCGTCCGCCTTGCGCCAAGCGCGGGCGCCGGTTGTTCCGCCGGTTCGGTTGTCTCGTTCGCTTCGTTTAGTGCGGCGTCAAACGGCTCCGCGAGAACGACCATCGAGCGGAGGCCCGTGCCGTCGGTGGTCACCGCGACCGTTTGGCCGTCCACCGAAAGAATGTGGACGGCCAAACGGTCGCGGTGACCACCGACGGCTCGTGCTTCAGGCGCCCGCCCCCGTCGCCCGCTCCGCCCATCGGCTGATTGAGCCGGCGCGCGAGCCACAGAACCACCGCACACAGCCCGATGAGAACGACCGTCATCAGAATAAGCCGGAGCACCAGCGCGCCGATGTCCGGCGGGGCCGGGGCCGTGGGCGGGGCGTACTCCAACCCGCTCGTCGGTCCCGCGAACAACGGGGAAGCGGTCCCCAGCGACACCGCGAGTGCGACGAGCGTCCGTGTCACAAGTCGGTCCTTCCGATTCGGGGCGGGAGCAGGTTCTTGATGCGCACGGCGAAGTGCTCGTTAACGACCACCACTTCGCCGACCGCGAACGGCACCCCGCGAACGGTCAGTTCGATCGGGGCGTTAATGAGTTCGTCCAGTTCCACGACGGACCCGGGGCCGAGCGTGAGGATCTCCGCGATCGGCAGGACCGTGTGGCCGAGCCGGGCGGTAATGGTAATGGGCACGTCGCGCAGCGAGTCCAGCGTGGCGCCCGAGCCGCTCGCGGCCGCGGGGTCCAGTTCCGGGAACTGCGGGTGCTTGGCCACCACCGCGGGGTCAGCGTCGGTGGGGTCGGTCGTGGTAGTCGGTTCGGCCATAGGTCGCGTCTCGCTCGCGGGTCGGTCAATCTCCGGTAATGGTATCGACTACGACCGCCGCCCGGTCGCCGACAACCCCCGGCCACACGCGGAACTTCCGCGTCCCGGACACCAGCCCCTCGAGGGGCTGGGTCACCTTCTGATCAAAAACAACGACGTCCCCGGGCACTAGGCTCGTAACGTCGTGCATTGTGAGATCGGCTTTTCCGAGCACCACCGTCATTTCTACATTCATTTCGCGAACCAAAGTCTCGATCACCTCGCGCGGCACCGGCGCGACCTGCTCGACCGGCGCAGCCCCGAGATCCTCCCACGGACCGGTCCGGGCGAGCATCAGGTAAACGGGCTGCGCGCCGAACGGCCCGGTGATCGTGATGGTCGCGACCATCACGCGCTCGTTCCCGGCGCGCCACACGGCCGACGGGATCGACGGGGCACTCACGTCGAGCGCGGGCGGCACGCGGGCCGGCCAGCTCTTCGTCAGCGGGTTGATGAACAGTTCGCGGACCAGGTGGGGGACGAGCGAGAGTTCCAGCGGGGTCGCTTCGCGCCCGGCCGGGAGCTCGGCCGGGGCCTCACCGACGAGGCCGGAGAGCAGTGCGAGGAAGAGCGGGTTGGGGAGCGCGAGGAGCGCGGCGCCGGTGCCGATGATGTCGGGCGTGGCCAGCACGATCCCGACGGCCCCCTCGGGGAGGGCGTGGATGCTGGCCGTCGCGGTCGGCGTCTCGAGGCCCGCGAACTGGAACGTCGCGGGATAGGGGAGCGTAGAAGCGGCGGCTTCGGTGGCCCAGCGGCAGGCGCTCGTGAGCCACGCCGAAACGTTGCGTTCGATCTGCCCAAGCGGGGGCTTCCGGAAGTCGAACTCGGCCGGGGTCATTGGACTACGTACTCTTCAAATAAGACGGCCCGGATGCGGCTGTTGCCGTCGGGGTAGAGAACTTCCTCGATCCGTTCGAGCAGTTCCCGCTGCATCCGTTGAACACCGACCGATCCGCTCACGTCCTTCGTGTTCTTCCCGGCCAGGTGCCCGATCAGCGTGCTCTTCACGGCCGCCTTCTTCTTGGTCACCAGCTCGGTCATTTCCTTCTCGGCCTCGGCGTCGACGAGGATCGCGATCTTCGTCCGCAGGTAGCGCTGCTGGCGCTCCTCGGCCAGGTTCACGGTCACCTCGCCGAACGGCACGATCGCGGTCTTGTTGTCCTTGCCCTTGGCCTTGCTCTTCTCTTTGTCCTTGTCCGCGGCCTTGCCGAACGGGAGCGCCCCGCCCATCGCCATCGGCACCACGGCCCCGCCCGCGATCGCGACGAGGCACACAACGATCAGAAGCAGTTTACGGCTTTTCTTGCGCGGGGCTCCGGCGGCGGGCGTTGACACGGTACGAACTCCTCGTTGAGTGTTGACTCATGGTTCGCGTCCGTGCGAGTGAAAAATTAGTGTGGAGCCGGAACGTCGGCTCCCGGAGCGTCGTGCTCCGTATTTGTGGCTCTAAATATCTCTTAGGACACCGATGCCCGAATCGGTGGCACAAACCACCTTTACGAGCGACTGTTTACTTCATAGTTCCTGCCGCGGGCACAACTGGCGCGCCTGGCGCGAGCCCCGGGGCACACCCCACCTGGCAGTTCCCCGCGGTTCCCGGTCCCATCCCCGCTCCGCCGCCCATCACGACGCCGGGAACGGGCAGCCCCAGGAGCGTGAGCACGGCCTCGCGGCCCACGAACCGGCGAAACAGGTTCGGCGAATCGAGCGCGATGTCGGCGGCGAAACTGTCGTCGCTCGCGATCACGTGGTTGCGGATCCACGGCGGGCGCTCGCGGGCGCGCTCCCGGTAGGTGACCCGGACCCGTTCCGCGATCGCCAGATCGGTCGAGTCCCACAACCCGTCCACCGACGCGACGACCTTGCCCTCCTGTGACCCGACCGCCTGAATCACCAGCCCCAAGCGGGGGCGCGGGTACGGCGAGTAGTTCGACACGGTGCCGTGGATCACCACGTCCGCGTTCGTGGCCATCGCGATGTCGTACAGCAGCACCTCGTCGAAGCGCCCGCCGCACCGCACCTGGGCCGCGAGGATCGCGCGGTCGTCGGGCGGGGTCGAGATCACCTCGAACCGGCCGGCCCGCTGCAGCTCCGCCGCGAACGCATCCCGTGCCTCTTCGCCGGCCCGCGTGTACCCCGACTCGTTCCGGAACGGCAGCACAGCCACCCGGCGGACGTTCTCCCACTGCCACCCGTCGAGGTGGTACTGACTGAACGTCGGCGGGGCGGGCGGAACCCGGTCCCTCTGTTTCACCTTTTCGAGCAGCCCGCAGCCGCCCGCGAGGGCCGCGGTCAGCACCGCGGCGGCACCCATCAGTCGCTTTTTCATGGCTCCCTCCGGGCGGGCGGGAGCAGTTTCTCGAGCGCCCCGATCATCAGCTTCAGCATCTCGATGTCCTCGCGCTCCAACTGCCGGATCTTCTCCTGGAGCGCGGTGATATCGGACTTCTGCGTCGAGATGATGCCCCGGGCCTTATCGACCTCGGCCTGGGCCGCCTCGACCTCGCGCATCGCTTCCACGAGCGCCTGCTCGCGTTTGAGGCCCTGGTTCTCCAGTTCCTTGATGCGGGCCACGAGTTCGCGGTTCTGTGCGAAGACCAGTTCCAACTGCCGCGTCAACTCGACGACACGGTCTGTGGGCACCTCGTTGGGCCCGAGGTTCCAGGTCTTGCCGTACACAGTTGGGGCCGGCAACACGTTCGGGTTCGGTGCGCCCGGGACGCCTGGACCACCCGGAACACCGGTTCCCGGAGTGACGGGATTTCCCGGAGCGCCCGGCGCGGCGGGATTTCCCGGAGCGCCCGGGGCCGTAACCGGCGGCGCCGATCCGGTGCCGGTGCCGGTGCCGGTGCCGTGACCCGTTGCACCGGGAACCGGGGGCAAGTTCGCCGGCGGGAGCGCCGTCGGGCGCGGTTGCGCGAGCGGCTGACCCGGGGGCGAGGATTGATACCCGACCGGCTGACCGCCGGTCAACTCGAATTTGTTCGCGCCGACGACCGGCTCGCCGGGCTCCGTCGCCCCGGCCTGGATCACGCCACCGGAACCGGGCTTGTCGGGGCTTCCGAAAGCGGACTTGCCGTAGGGCGGCGGGACCACCGTCGCATCGGGTCGGGAACCGCGAAGCGGGGTGCAGCCCGCCGCGACCGCGGCGAGTGCGAACAAGCCCGACAGAATGATGTACCGTCGGTTCACCGCTCCCTCCCTGGAGCCTGAGCCATGATCGTCAACCGGCCGCGCGGCCGGTCCTCAATATTCGCACCGGATGCGGATCCGTTCCCCACAGGAACAGACCACCTCGATCGCCTGAACCACATCGCCTTCACGAATCACGCGGACCGTCGGTTCGCCCGGCGCCCCCCCCGGGGCCGGCGCGCCGATCCGGACCGCTTCTTCGGAGACCCGCACGCGAGTGGCGCGTACCACCGGGCTGCCGGCCCCGGCTCGTCCCTCGTCCATGCCCCGCCTCCTGCAAGCACTGACGCATTCAATTGTGTAAAGTAGGCCCGCGATATAACGGCCCCCGGGTGTCGTGTCAACACACGCTGGCGCGCGGGGTGCTACAAACGAACGAAGGCACACGCGCGTGTGCCTTCGAGGGAATCGGGTGGTCCCGAGTATTAGCGGCCGATGAACGCGAGCAGCCCCGGATCTGCGAGCTGCGCGGTCACCGCGTAGATCGCCTGGAGCGCCGTCTGCTGCTCCTGCATCTTCACGATCGCCATCGGGTAGTCCGTGCCGATCAGGTCGTTGACGCGCGAGTCCGAGTCCAGCTTCGCGTTGCTGACGACCAGGTCTTGCGACTCGAGGGTCGCGAGGTTCGAGGCCTGTTCGCCGGTCGTTTCGCCGATCGCGGTGCGGGCCGCGTCGAGGTCCGCGAGGCGCTGGTTCATCGCCGCGCTGTAGTCCGGGCCGGTGGACGGGTTGTTGCGCAACTCGTCCCGCAGCGCGATGAGGGACGCGAACGTGTCCGCCCCGGACTGCTGGAACACCGCGCTCCCGACGTAGCGGGTGTCCGTGGTCGTGTTGCGGGCGGTCACCGTGCGGGCGCGCTGGTCCGAGCCGTCGTAGGCGATCGTCGCCGGGCGCCCGGCCGAGTCCGTGGTGGCGATGCTGAACGCGGCCGTGTTGGTCGCGGTCCCGGAGAACAGGGACTGCCCGTCCGGGCGCGCGTTCACCGTGGCGAGCACCCGGTTGATGAGCCCGTCCACCTGGGTCGCCAGGGCCTCGCGGTTGGCCGGTTCGCCCGCGGTGTCGGCGCTGGCCCCTTCGATCGCGATCTGGCGCGCCGTGGTGAGCGCGCTGGTCACGTCCTGGAGGGCGCTGACGCCCGCGTTGAGCGTGGTGGTCGCGTTGGAGATGCTCTGGGAGTAGGACTCCAGGCGGGCCGACGCGGACTTCGCCCGGGCCAGTTGCGGGTACGCGGTGGGGTCGTCGGAGGCGCGCTTGATGCGCACGCCGGACGAGACCTGGTCCTGGTACTTCGCGAGGTCGGCGCTCCGCGCGCGCATGTTCGCGATCGCGTCGCCGGTCCGGGTCTGAGCTGTTACGCGGAGGTTCATGGGGGTGTACCTTACGGGAGGATGTTCATGAGTTCGTCCATCGCGGTGTTCACGACGGACAGGTATTTCGAGGCGCCCTGGATCTGGCGCTGGTAGTCGAGCAGGTGGAGCAGCTCTTCGTTGGTGTCCACGCCCGTGACGGACAGCTCCTGGTTGCTCAGGTTCTGGAGCGTGCTGGCCTGGGCCGTTTGCTGGTCGCTGATGTTGTTGATGTCGGTGCCGAGCGTGGACGCGATGTCGGCGAACTCTTCCGTCAGGGTGCGGGTGCCGAAGACCGCCTGGTCCCGGATCGCCCCGAGGCGCTCCAGGTTGGTCCCGTCACCCGGTTCACCGGTGCGCCCCGCCGCGAGCAGGCCGGGGTTACTCGAAACCGCCGGGTTCACCGCGATGCCGACCGCGGTCGAGCCGACGAACAGCCCGTTCACGCCGAGGGCGGACAGGATGTTCGAGGTGTCCGAGTTCGACACCGCACCGGACCCGGCCGGGACCGAGTCGCGCCCGGCGAAGTCGAACGTGAAGCCCGCCTGCCCCTGGATATCGAGCGTGTTCGTCGTTGTGTTGACGGTCGCTTGCAGCCCCGGGACGGCGCTGAGCGCGGTCGCGATGTCGTTCAGGCTCTGGGTCGCCGGGTCGATCGTGATTGCCGTGTTTGTGCGGGTACTGGGGTTGACGTTGCCGTTGGTCACGCTCACGGTGAGCGTCCCGGCCTGGACCGGGAACGGGAGCCCCGCCGCGTTGAGGAGCGCCGCGGGGGAGGACACCGCGTTGGTGCTGCTCGTCGAGGCGAGCGGGCCGCTCGACCCGAGGCCCGTGGCCTGGACCTGGTTCACCTGCTGGATCAGAGAGCCGGCGAGGGCGTCGAGGCGCCCGCGGATCGCCGGGATGGTCGTGTTGTGGTCCTGCACCAGGGCGCCCAGGGTGCCCGACTTGAACGTGACCGGTTGCGCCACGCCCGTCTGCGTTATGACGACGTTGCCCGTCGCGTCGTTCGCGGCCTGGAACTGGTTCGCGTACTGGCCCACGACGATCGCGGCCCCGGACGCGATCACGTTGATCTCGCCGGACGGCTGCTCGACGGTCTTCACGTCCACGCGCTGCGAGAGCGCGTCGATGAGCTGGTCGCGCTGGTCGCGCAGGTCGTTGGTCGGGTTCCCGCGGTTCTCGGTCACCAGGATGCGGTTGTTCAGGTCCGCGATCTTGGTGGCGTAGTCGTTGATCTCGGTGACGGTCGACGTGATCTGCTTGTTGATGTCCGAGCGCAGCCGGTCGATGTCGCCCGCGGTGGAGTTCAGTTGCTGGGCGACCGAGCCCGCGGCCGTGAGGATCGCCCGGCGCGACGCCAGACTGTCGGGCTGCGACGTCAGTTGTTCGATCTGGTTGAACAGGCTGTCGAGCCGGTCCCCGACCCCGCCCTCGCCGCTGGCGAGCGTCGTTTCGATCTGCCGGCGCGAGTCGAGCTGGGCCGTGTAGTACGATGCGTTCGCGTTCCCGCTGATGATCGCCGTGCGGACCGGGGCCGCGGTGTAGCGCGTGATGGACGCGATGTCCACCCCCGTGCCCGCGGAGCCCGTCACCGTGTTGATGAGGTTAACCGACTGCCGGTGGTACCCGGGGGTGGTCGCGTTGGCGATGTTCTGGCCGATCAACTGCAGCGCCTTTTGCGCCGTCTGGATGGCCGATGTACCGATTTGCAACGAGTTCATTGAGGGTATCCGGGTGTCAGGAGCGCTAGCCGGCCGACGGGACCAGCCAGTTACCAGAGGGGCCGTAACGCGCCGGAGTGTCGTCCGCCGTGAGGTCGGCCAACACGTCTCGGAAGAAGGATCGAAGGTGCCCGAGAAGATTTGCGTTCCGCGTTTGAACCGCCGTGAGTTCGGCGGTCGCCGCGGTGAGCCGGTCCCGCACCACCGCGACGTCGGCGCGGAGCGGGTCGGGCAGGGCTTCTACGATGAGCGAAAGTTTGAGATCTTGGGCGGGCAGCCCGAGGGCGCGTGCGAGGTCCGCGGCGACGGTGGCCCGCTGGGCGCTCGCGGCCCGGAGCCCGGCCGCGTCCGCGTTGAGTTGTGTGGTAACCGCGTTGGCGGCCCTCATATCGCCGGCGCGTAGGGCCGCGTAAACATCGTTCGCCTTAGCCAGCACTTCGGCGAGGAACTGCTCCTCAACCCGCAGGTGTTGGAGGAACGTCTCGGTGATGGTCGAAAGCGGTTGGGGCACTGTGTGCATCGGTCGGGGTTACCGTTTTCGGCACCGCGGCGGCGTTCTGCATCTGCCGGACCAGTGCGGTCGCCAGCCCGATGCCCCCGCCGTCGGCCAGGTGCCGACCCAAGTACAGGTCGAACAGGCCGCCCTGCACATCGCCGGAGTCGCCGGGGAACATGCCGCCGCCCTCTTCGGGGTCGAGGGTCTGGCGCATTTCCTTCAGCAGCATCGAGAGGAAGGTCGCTTCCATCTCGCCGGCCATGTTCTTCAAGCGCGAGTCGGCCTTACTCTGAACCGTAGCACCGGACTTGGCCGCGTAGGGGTCAGAAATTGTGGTCATAGACGCAATACTTTCCGTCCCGATCATAATTTTCCCCTCCTGTTTTGAAATTGGGTCCGAATTCTGAGTTCCAAAGTTCCACGTTCCAGAGTTCCAAGACCAACACAGGCGTTCTCAACCTTGCTTGGTATTTAACTTGGAACTCTGGAACTTGAAACTTGGAACTCCCAATTTGGAATTCCGGCTCACTCGATGATCAGTTCGGCGTGGAGCGCGCCGGCCTTCTTCATGGCCTGGAAGATGGCGATGAGGTCGCGCGGGGTGACGCCGAGGGCGTTCATGGTCCGCGCCACGTCCGATACCGTTGTGGATTTGGGTAGCGGAACGAGGCGCGCCTGCTGCTCGCTGCTCGCGACCTGTACCCGCGGGACAACGGCGGTTACCCCACCGGAAAACGGCGCGGGCTGCGACACGAGCGGGTTAATCGAGACCCCGATGTACAGATTCCCGTGGGCTACCGCGGTGGGAGAAAGGGCCACGTGCTCGCCCGCCACGATGGTTCCGGTGCGCTCGTTAATTACGATCCGGGCCGGTATGTCCGGGCGCACCTCCAGCAGCCCGACCTCGGCGATGAGTTGGGTCGCCGACTTGGTCAGGTCGGTCGGCTGGCACAGCACCACCGCGCCGGGGTCACTGGCACTCGCGACCCCCGGGTAGCGCTCGTTGATCGTCTTCGCGATCAGCCGCGAGGTGTTGAAATCGGGATCTTTCAGGAGCAGTGTGGCCTTCCCGTCGCGGACCAGTTCACCGGGCGCTTCCTTTTCGATGAGCCCGCCGCCCGGGATGCGGCCGACGTTCACGTGGTTCTTCTGCACCCCGCCGCCGCCCACGGTTACCGAGAAGCCGCCGATGGACAGCGGCCCCTGGGCCAGCGCGTACACGTTGCCGTCGGCCCCGCGGAGAGGGGTGAAGATCAGCGTGCCGCCCTGGAGACTACGGGCGTCGTCGATCGCGGACACGGTCACGTCCACCTTCCCGCCCTTTCGCGCGAACGGCCCGATCTCGGCCGTCACCATCACCGCCGAGATGCTCGTAGAGCGGAGGACCGACTCGGCCGGGAGCTGGCTGAAGATCTGCGTCGTCGTGCCCATGCGCTGGAGCATGTCCACCGCGATCTGCTGCGTGAACGTGCTGCGGCTCCCGGTGCCGTCCAGCCCGACCACCAGCCCGAACCCGAACAACTGGTTCCCGCGCGCGCCCGCCACGTCGGTGATGTCCTTGATCCGCACCTGGGCGGACGCCTGGGACGTCACCACGAGTGTGGCGGCGGCGGCGATCAACAGCCGGTACATATATCCCCCTTGTGGGAACGACCGACGGGCCGATGACCCGTCGGTCATGAATGATTTTCCGTTCGCGGCGCCCGGCTCACGGCCGCAGCAGGTTGCCGAGGCGCCCGAGGTAGCCCTGGCGCGTCGTGCGCGTCGACGGGCCGTTCCCCAGGTAACTGATGTTGAAGTTCGCGACGAACCCGGACGTGATGACGTTCCCGACCCCGATGTCGGCCGGGCGCACGATGCCGGTAATGCGCAGCACGCGCTCTTCCCCCTGCACGACGCGCCGCCGGTACCCCTCGACGACGAGGTTGCCGTTGGGCATCACGTCCACCACCGTCACCGCCATCCGGTCCGTGAACACGCGGTTGACCGTGTTTTTGCGCGTTCCCGGTGAACGTCATGTTGCTGGTCTGGTTCGGGTACACGAACCCGACCCCCGGCGCGGTCACGGTGCCGGCCCCGCCCGCGGTACCGGTGCCGACCGGGCCGCCCCCGAACACCTGTACCTGACCGCTCGAGGTGGTCGCGCGGTTCAGGGCCTTCTGGTCCTGCTCGTTCGCGACGGTCGATTCGGTGATGGTGATCGTCAGCACGTCACCGATGTTCCGGGCGCGGTTGTCCTGGAACAGGAACCCGTACCGCGGGTCGCGCCGCTCCCAGAGCGAATCGGCCCGCCCGGTCGCGGCGATCGCGCCGAGGAGCCCGACGGAAGCTAATATCCAGCGCCTCATGGCGATTTCCCTCCGAGTTCGATCTCGAGCTTGCCGGGGCCAACGACCTTCGCGGGAACCAGCTTCTTCGAGTCGAGGTTCTGCACGAAAACGGTCTGGCCGAGGCGCCCGTCCTGCTGGGCCTCTCCGACCATCACGACCTTGAGGTCGCCGTTCTGGACCTGTACTTCCACCCGCTGCCGGGAGCGCACCAGCACCTCATTAGTGGGTGCGGTCCCCACCGCGCTCGCCGGGAGCACGGCCGCGCCGGGCATGGACGAGACGCTCGCGCCCGTGCCACCGGCGCGCGTCACCGCGCCCGCACCCGGGTGCGCGTTCGACCGCGCGTCGAGTTGAATGGCGAAGGCGAGGAGCGTTTCCCCGGTGCTACTGGCGATCGTCATGTCCATCTGCACGCGGCCGGTCGCGCCCGCCCGGGCGCGCGGTTTCGCGGTGATCGAGATGCGCTCGTCCCGGGGGATTTCCGGGAGCTTCACAACAAGCGGCTGCGCGAGTTCGATCGCGAGCCCCGGCGTATCTGCCGAGTGACGAAAGAGTTCCGCCCGTGCCACCGCGACGACTTCGTCGGCCGTGACGGTCCGGCGCACCACCGTGACGGTCGAGCGCTCGGCCCCGACGACCCGCACCGCGTCCGTTCCGGCAAGTTGAATGCGGTACTCCACCGACCGGCGCCCGATGACAACGTTCTGTTCGCGCGGCTTGAGGTCCGCGAGGTCGAGCCGCGCCACCCGAACGCGGGCGTCCGCGTCGCCCCCGGACACGACCGCGACGTCTCCGACCGTGACGATACTGGTACCGGCGGTCGAGCGCTCGAGGACTTCGACCACGACCGGATCGGCCGCGTGCGCGCCCGCATGAACGAGGGCCGCGCCCAGAAGAGCGAGCAGGAACCGAGAACTTCGCATCCGTGCGTTCCCCGTTGAGATCGAAGTAATCCGCCCGCGCCGCGAGTCCCCCGACCCGCGCCGCGACCGAAAGGGTAAGGTCCGCCCCGCGCACTTACCGGATCAGGTCCGTCGTCGAGGCCAGCATGTTGTCCGCGGTGCGCACGGCGCGCGTGTTGAACTCGTAGGCCCGCTGCGCGAGGATCAGGTTGACGAGTTCGGTCACCACGTCCACGTTGGAGCGCTCGAGGAACCCCTGGCGCGTCAGGCCGACACCGTTCTGACCGGGGGTCGCGATGAGCGGCGCCCCGGACGACGCGGTTTCCGCGAACAGGTTCCGGCCCTCGGCGCTGAGGCCGGCCGGGTTCTGGAACCGCACCAGCATAACCTCGCCCAGCACGGTCGAAGCGTTGAGCGCACCGGCGTTTTGCACGGAAATGGTGCCGTCGGACCCGACCGACACCGCCACCGCGGACGTTGGGATCGTAATCTGCGGGGAGATCAGGAACCCGTCGCTCGTGACGAGGCTCCCCTGAGCGTTCAGGCGCAGCGCCCCGTCGCGCGTGTACCGCAGTTCGCCGCTCGGCAGTGTGACCTGGAAGAACCCCTCGCCTTCCACGGCCACGTCGAACGGGTTCTGCGTGTTGACCAGCGCGCCTTCGGTAAACACCTTCGTGATGCCCGCCACCCGCGCCCCGCTACCGATCTGCAAGCCGGTGGGCACCTGGAGCCCCTGGGCCGCGTCCGACCCGGGCGTGCGCTGGTTGACGTAGATGAGATCCTGGAAGTCCGCCTGGCCCTTCTTGAAACCGTTGGTGTTGACGTTGGCGATGTTGTTCGACGTGTTGTCGATCGACGTGGTCTGAACGCTCATACCCGTCGCGCTGGTGAACAGGGCCTTAATCACGGGGAACCCTCCGGTTACCGGTTAAATGCGTGTCGCGTGGTCCGAAAACCGCACCGCCCGCACATAACATGCGGCGTGCGATCACGTTATGGCATCAGCCCTAGGCATTTTGCGGGCGCGTGTTCAGTTGAATCGTTTCAGCGAGCGAACGGAGCGAGCGCTGCGCGGCGTCGTAGTAGCGCGCCCCGATGATGAGGCGCACCATCGCGTCGGCGGGGTGCACGTTCGAGCTCTCGCGGTACCCCTGCGAGACCAGACCGGGGGCGTCCTGGAGCCCGGCTCCGGGCTGAGCGGTGTAGAGCGTAGGTCCAGCGGCCGTAAGCTGTTGCGGGTTCGCGAACCGCACCATCTGGAGCCGCCCGAGCGGTTGCCCGTCGGCCGTGATGGTCCCGTCGGATGCGATGATGAAGCGGTTGGTGTTCGGCGGGACCGTGATTTCCCCGTTGTCGCTCTGGAGCGCGTACCCGCCCTGGCTGACGAGTCGGCCCGCCGCGTCCGGGAAGAAACAGCCGTTGCGCGTGTAGACCGGCCCGTTCGGACCGGCCAAAACGAAGAAGCGGTCGGGGTCGCCGAGCGCGAGGTCGTAGCGGTGATTCGTTTGCTGGAGCGCGCCGGGACGGAAGTCGTGATAGGCCTGGACGGTGCGCACGCCGGTGATGTCACCGGTCGGTTCGGCGGTGCGCCCGAGGACGCGGTCGAACGTCTCGAACACCAGCCCGCGCTCGCGGTAGCCCGGGGTGGACGAGTGGGCGAGGTTGTGGGCGGTGACCTCTTGCTGTTCCGAGGCGACCACCAGTGCGGAGGCCGCGCTGTACATTCCGCGGATCATGGCAGATCGCTCCGTTGGGTCGGGTCCACGGACCATATCGACCCCACACGATCTGCACGTTCACTTCTTTTGCGCGATCTCACCCGATCGGTAAAATCGCCCCAACTGTAACATTACGCGGTCGCGCTCAGAATCTGGCCGTTCTGCATGGCCGCGACCCGGCCGGAGCGTTCCATCTCGTTCGCTTCCACGCGGACCGCCTCGAACCCCTCGCGGAGCGTGCGGAGGATCTTCCGCACGCTCGCGACGTTCGCAACGGACGGCTGGCTCAGAGTGGTCACCGCGAACTCGTAGAGCCGCAGGATGTTGGTGTTGACTTCGGGGTTCACCTCGACCCGGACCCCGTCCGCGAGCGCCATAATCACGGTCTGAGCTTTGCTCAGGCGCCCCACCGCCCCGGACGTGTCCCCCGCGACGAGCGCGGCCTCGGCCCGGTCCAGGTGCTCCAGCGCCTTGTCGTACAGCGCGAGGAGCAAGTCCATGCGGGTCCATCCGGTGTCCGGTTGCGTCTGCTGGTAGCGGCGGTAGGCGTTCATTTAGGGGTCCGTATCGGGTTGTTATTTGGGGGGCTATTTGGAGCTCGTGGCGGTCGCGGTCAGGGACGAGAGCTGGGTCTGAATCCCCTTCAGGTTGTTAACTGCGGTCTCCATCGCCGCGAACTGCGACTGGAGCTGAGCGGTCTTGGCGTCGACGAGTGCTTGCTGCTTGGTGACGTTCGCGTCGATTGCCGACGTTTGCTTCGTGAACACTTCGTTGATCTGCTTGAACCGGCCGTTCACGGGGTCGAGGTACTTGTTGAGTACCGCCCCGAGGCGGCTGGCCAGGCCCTGGGTCACGTTCACGTTCGCGGACCCGGCGGAGGAGAGCGTCGAGGTCACCTGGAGCCCGTCGGTGTTCGCGTTCCCCGGGGAGCCGGAGAGGATCTGGCCGGACCCGGTCGCGGCCTCGGTCACACCGTTGACCACGAAGTTCCCGGCCACGTCCGTACCGGTCGCGGTCTCGGTCCCGTTGAACCCGAGGGCCGTGAGCAGGTCGGACGACCCGCCGGTGATCGCGACGCTGGCCGCGGAGCCGTACTTCTGGGAGGTAATTTGAACCTTACCGTCGCCGTTGACCGAAGCTGTGACGAGGTTCCCGTTCAGAGACGGGGCCGAGTTGATCGCCTTCTGGACCGCGGCGAGCAGATCGTCCGTGCTCGCGTAGGGACCGCCCGGGATGGTGACCCCGATCGAGGCCAAGCTGTTCAACTTGACCTGGAGCGTGGTTGGGGCCGAGCCGCTCAGGATCACCGGCGGGTTGGACCCGACGAGTACCGCCCGGGTCGCCGGGGCCGTGATGTTGACCTGGTACGCGGTGCCCGCCGTGGCCTTGGTCTTGTTCGTACCAACAAGGAAGCTGACCCCGGTGGTGTCCGACGTGCCGGACAGCGAGAACAGGCGCTTGAAATCGGCCTGAGCGGTATCACTGGTGGCCAGTGCGGTGGTGAACTTCTCGGAATCGAACGTCAGCTTCCCTTCGTCGGTGAACGAGAGCCCGACCGTGGAGAGCCGGTTCGAGCTGGTGCTCAGCCCGGGGATCGTCGCCGAGAGAGCCCCGGCCAGTTCGTTCGCCAGCGCGGACACGTCACTGTTCCCGAGCAGCGCCCCGGCCGTCGAACTTTCGGCGTCGAACTGCGTTTGCTCGGTGATGAAATCGCGCACCGCGTTGTACGAGGTGACGAAGTCCTGAACGGCCTTCACGGTGGAGTCGGTATCGGCCTTGACCGTCACGTTGATGGTCTTGGTCGCGTCCGCCTGGATCACGTTCAGGCTGACGCCCGTAATCAGGTTGTTCACCTGGTTGGTCGCGCTCGTAACGGTGATCGCCCCGGCCCCGCTCCCGACCTTCACCTGGGCGTCCGTCGCGGCCTGGACCACGGTCGCGCCCGGGTCGATCGCGGCGCCGGTGCCGGTGCTCAAGTTGTTCGTCACGGTGATGGCGTTGGCCGATCCGGTCTTGGCGGACGTGAGCAACAACCGGTAGGGCGTCCCGCCCGTGCCGTCGTTGACCACGGACGCCCGGAGGTCGCCCCCGGCCGTGTTGATCGAGTCGGCCAGGCCCTGGAGCGTGTTGTTGCGGCTGTCGACCGTGACGGTCGTCGCGGTCCCGCTCCCGACCTGGAGGGTCAGCGTGCCTTCCTTGATTTGTGCGTTGGGGTCGGCGAACCCGGCGGACGAGACCTGCGCGGCCTTCGCGAGACTCACGACGGACAGCGAGTA
Organism: Gemmata massiliana; assembly: GCA_000531095.1. Taxonomy (GTDB): domain Bacteria; phylum Planctomycetota; class Planctomycetia; order Gemmatales; family Gemmataceae; genus Gemmata; species Gemmata massiliana. The sequence continues at coordinate 158,882 of HG799473.1, forward strand.
CGTGCCCGCGACCGCGGCCGTTCCCGCGACCGCGGTCACCGCCGCACTGTCGGACGTGGTCGCGACGCGCCCGTCGAACGCCCCACCACCCGACCGGGCCAGGGCATTGGTTTTAGATTGTAAATCGAACAGTTTGCCCTGCAGCGTGGCAAACGTGGCTTGTTTGCTGATGACGTCGGTTTTCTGGGCCTTGAACCGGTCGATCCGCGACTGGCTGATCGAGTTCAGCCCTTCGATGATCTTGGCGGTATCGATACCGGTGGCCAGGCCGGCGAAGTTGAGTCCGTTGGTGTTAACGCCGCTGATGGCCATGAGGAACCTCGGGGTAGTTATGTGGGGCGCGAAAAGCGCGGAACGCGACAACCATAGTGTGCGGAATCGGGTGCGGGGCGAAGTTTCCTCCGCTCCGCACCCTTTTGGTTATCTTTTTCCAACTAACCGCTCACCCGATTAGCCCCGGAGGAGCTGGGCGACGAGGGCCGTCGTCTGGTTGGCGTTGCCGAGCACCGTCGCACCGGCCTGTTGCTGCGTCTGGAGGCGGGTGAAGTTCGCGATTTCGGACGCGAAGTCCGTGTCGCGGATGACCGACTGGGCCGCGGTCGTGTTCTCCAGGGTGTTCCGCAGGCTGTTGGTGTTGGACTCGAGGCTGTTCGTCTGGAAGGCCCCGAGCTTCGCACGGATGCTGGACACGTCGGTGATCGCCTGGTCGATGATCTTGATCGCGTCTTGCGCCCCGTTCGAGGTCGTGACGTCGATCAGGCTCAGGTCGGTCGTGGCGACGTTGTTCAGCCCGCTCACCCCGGTGCCGAGGCGGTCGGTCGTCACCTTGTCGATCGAGACCTTGCTGAACTCACCCGCGTTCGCCCCGATCTGGAAGCTCAGCGAGTTGTCGGTCACGTTCACCGTGTTGCTGCCCGCGGTCACCTTCCCGCCGCTCACCCCGACGTTGAACGTCAGGCCGGTGGTCGCGTCGCCCAGGGTCACCGCGTTGCCCAGCCCTTGCGAGCCGGTCGAGACGGTGGCTTCCGTCGCCCCGACGAACACCCGGAGGGCGTTCCCGGCCACCCCGACGTCGGCCGAGCCGTTGCTCACGCCGGTCACCGCGGCGGTCGCGGCGGAGTCGGACTGGATGCTGATGGCGGCCGAGCCGAGCACGTTGCTCTGGATCGTCAGCTTGCCACCGACGGAGCCGCTGACGGTGAACTTGCCCGAGCCGCCGCCGTTGGCGGAAGCGTTGTCCAGGGCCGCCTGCACCTTGCTCACGATGGTCGCGGAGCTGTCGCCGGTGGCCAGCGAGACCACGATCGAGGCACTGTTGGTCAGGCTGCCCCCGGAGATGGTCAGCGTGCCCGAACCCGTGAGAGCCGCGCTGGTGATGTTGTTCGCCCCGGTGCCGCGGCCGCCGGTCGCGGTCCCGTTGGTCACCGTGGTGCTGCTCACCGTCGCCCCGCTGGTGCCGACCTGAGCGGTGGTCGCGATCCCGGTCGCCGTCGCCGGGGCCGTTGCCGACGAGATGTTCGCGGCACCGGCCACGGCCGTGACCGCGGTGCTGCTGAGCTTGCTGGTGATGACCAGCGGAGCACCGGTGCTGCCGCTCACGGTGAAGTTGCCCGACCCGGCGGCCGCGTCGAGGGCGGCTTGGACTGCGGACACGACCGTGGCCCCGGTGCTGGTCGCGGACAGGTCCACGACGACGCCGGCGCTGGACAACCCGCCGCCCGTGAGGGTCAGGGTCGCGGTGCCGGTCGTACCGGTGAACGGGGTCGAGGCGGCGAAGCCGAGGATGGTCGAGACTTCGGAGGCCGCGGTCCCGCCGAACGTGACGGTGACAGCTTCGTTGCTGTCCTCGGCGACGATCTGGAACTCGGTCGCACCGTTACCGGTGTTGTTCACGGTGAAGGAGCTGCCCAGGGCGCCCCCGATCGCCGCCGCGATCGCCGCCGCGTTGTCACCGGTCTGAATGTTGGCGACAACCGAGGAGCTGAGCCCGCCGCCGCTGATCGTCACGGTGGCCGTACCCGTGGTCGTGCCCGCCGTCACGTTACCACCGGACTCCAGCACCGAGCCGTCCAGTGTGACGTTCGCCAAGTTGCCCGCACCGGTGATCGTACCGCCACCGGCCGCACCGACCGCGATCGTCTGGTTGCCGGTCGGGGCGGTCGCCCCAGCCTTGATCTGGCCCAGGGTGCTGGGGTTGGTGATGGAGGTCGCCAGAACCCCGGCCTGGCCGTTGAGCAGCAACTTGTTGCTACCGAACTTGGTCGTGTTGGCGATGTTGTTGATGGTGCTGAGGGCGTTCGTGATTTCGGCCTGGTTCGCGGCGAGGGCCGCGGAGTCTTGCACGCCGCTGTTGGCCGAGTCGAGGGCCAGGCCGCGGGCCTTCGTGAGGAGGGTGTTGAGTTCGTTCAGCGCGCCTTCAGCGGTCTGCACCAGCGAGACGGCCTTGTTCGAGTTGTCGATCGCGGTCGTGAGGCCGGCGATCTGGGCCCGTTGTTGTTCCGAGATCACGAGTCCGGCGGGGCCGTCCGCACCGCGGTTGATCTTGAGACCGGTCGAGAGCCGTTCCAGCGACTTCGACAGAGCGGAGCTGGTGCGGTTGAGGTTCTGCTGAGCGTTGAGCGAGGCGTTGTTGTTGACGACTGACAGAGCCATTGCGAGGCACTCCAAGTTTGGTGTTTCTTGCGGGTTGGTGAGTCCGACCCGTCTGCATGAGTTATCGAAGTCGGTACCCGAAATTTGCCCGCGATTTTTCGGTCACCCGGCCCCGACGTGTGACACACTGTGTCCCGAAATTCGGCGCCCAAAAAGCCGACGGCCCCGGGGAGCAATCTGCTCCCCGGGGCCGTTAGTGTTCGTATCGTTCCGCTCGAGAGTTACTCGACGTCGGGGGCCGGGAGCACGCCCGCGTTCACCATCGACCGGGCGGCCGCGGCTGCGGCTTCCGGGGTGTTGAAGTCGCCCGCGGCGAGCCGGGCGGCGGCGACCGCGACGACGTCGGGCCGGACCTCGGGGCTCTGGCGGACGGCGGACAGCAGCGTGGCCAGCTTACCGGTCAGCGCGAATTCCTTCGTGCTACCGGGCTGAACGGTCGACTGCGGCGCCGCGGCCGGGGCCGTCTCGGACGTGCGATTGCTGGACCGGACAGCGGGGGTTTGTTGGGGGGCGGTTTGTTGGGCTCCGGATGGTTCGATTCTCATGACTCGACTCACGTTTCAGGTGTGGGTGCCGGTGTTCGCGGCCTACAGAAATAGTTATCGAGGGGGACTCAGAAAATTTGCCCCAAATTACCGGCAATAATCTCGGAGGGGTGTTTTCGATCATACCTTTGGAGCAAACCCCGCACAACTTCAACCGGTTTAATAGCATGAGCGACGCCCCTCTACCGCCCCCACCATCCGCTGAAGCCCTCGCGGCCTGGGCCGCCGCAGAAGCCGAGGCCGAGCGCGAGCTCGCCGAAATGGACGCCCGGGCCGCCGCAGAAGCGGCCGCGGCCGCAGCCGCCGGAAGCAGCGCGGCCCCCAGCGCCCCGACAGGTGGGCACAGCGGCCACGGCCCGCGCCCCCCGTTCTTCCTCAAACTCATCGCGAAGTCGCGCCGGTTCGTCGGCGTGGGCCTCTTCCTGCTGTGCGCGGGCGGCGGCGCGGGCGCGGGCATCGCCTACACGAACAAGATCAAGCACGCGGAAGCCGCAGCAGCCGCGGCCGAGGCCGAGGAACACGCGGACGATGCCCACGCAAAGGATGCCCACGCAAAGGATGCTCACGGGAAGGGCGCGCACACGAAGGGCGCTCACGGCCCCGCGGAGGTGTCCCTCTCGACGCGCATCGACACGCTGATCCGCTCGGGCGCGTATTCGGAAGCGCTGGGGCTGGTCCGCACGGCCCCGCCCAAAACGTTCGGCCCCGACGCGGCCCCGCTCGCGTACCGCGAGGCCCTGTGCCTCGAAGGGCTGGGGAAGTGGAAGGACGCGGACGCGGCCTTTAAGAAGGCCGAGGCCGATACGAACGTGGGCGCGTGGGCGCGGGCGCTCCTGGGCCGGGCGCGGTGCGCGGTCGCGACGGACGAGCCCCAAGCGGCCCGGGCGCTCGCGGACCGCGTGCTGATCCGCTCCGGGCACCCGGAGTGCCGGGGCACGAAGGTCTATGAAGAAGGGCTCCACCTGCGGGCACAGCTCGCCGTGCGCGAACTCGGCGGCGGGCGCGACGTCGACCCGCTCGACGCGGACGCGCTCGCGTGGCCGGTGATGCTCCTGAGCCCGGACAAGAGCCTCGACTGGCTCGCGACCGATACCCCGCCCGTCAGCCCGATCCCGGACGCCGGGCGCGACCTCGTGGAGTTCCACCGCACGGACTCGCACGGCAACGCTGAAATCACCGCGCGCCTGTCGGTGCGGCCCGCGATCCAGGTGCTGCGGGCCATCGCGAAGGCCGCGGGACTGGCGGTGCGGGCCGAAAACGACGTCATCGCGGCCCTGGCCGCCCCCATCGGACCGATCGAGGTCGAGCGCCTGCCGCTCGGTGAGGTGCTCTCCGCGGTCACCGACCGGGCCGGGGTGGTGTGGGACATCCGGGGCGAAACGCTGATCCTCACGCGCGGCTCGCGCCCGTCCGAGGCCGGGGCCACCGCGGAGGCGATCCGCCGACTCCTCGTGCTCGCCCCCGAGCACCCGATGGGCGAGGCCACGCGGGTCACGCTCGCGAACATCGACCTCCGCGCCGGCCGGTTCCGCGCCGCGACCGCCGGGTACAAGCAGGTTCTGGAGAGCGCGGGCACCAGCCAGGACGTCACGCACGCGGCCTTCAACCTGGGGCTGCTCGAACTCAAGGACGGCGTCCGGAACGCGGCCCGGGCGCGGTTCCTGGAAGTCATCGACCGCGCGCCGGGCACCCGCTGGGCGGACACGGCCTGGTACTGGATCGGGCGCACGTACCTCGACGGCGATGCCCCCGAACTGGCCCGCCGCGCGTACATGACCGCGCTGGAAGGCAAAACACCGGAAGTGACCTCGGGCGCGGCCCTCGCGGTGATCGCGTGCGACCTGCTCACGGGGGACACCGAAACCGCCACGGACCGGATCCGCGACACCCGGTTCATCAACCGGGAGGCGCACGCGAACCTGGCGGCCTTTTTCGAGCGCCTCACGCAGTACCGGGTGGCCCCGACCGAGAGCCGGCGCGAGCTGCTCCTCGCCGCGCTCAAGGGCGCGAACGAGGTCCGCGGGCTGGGGCCGGCGGGCGCGTACCTCGCGGGCCGCGTGTACCTCGAACTCGGGATGGCCCAGCAGATGAGCGACCTGTACGACGCGGCCGTTGAAACCGCCCGCGGGCCGATCGCCCTGCGCATGCTGTTCGACACGGCCGAGCGGTTCGACCGGCTCGGGGCGCACAAGCCGGCCCGGTCGCGGTACCTGGCCATCGCCGCCGCGGACCCGGAAGGGCTGGGCGCGCTGGCGGAACTGCGGCTCGCGGCGATGGCCGCCCGCGAGGGCCAGGGCGTGGAAGCCGTCCGCCGGTGCCGGACCATTGTGGACCGGTCGACCGTGTCGCGCGCGGAACTGCTGACCGTCATGGGCCGCGGGTACGAGTTGCAGAAGAAGCACGGGCTGGCCGCCGAGTGCTTCGCCGGCCGCGTTCCCGCCGAATAAGATTGAGTGACACCCACTTCCCCGCGGCACCACCGCGGGGAAGCACCTCCCACAGCTCAACACGTCGCACGTCCGCTCTCAAACCGCTTCGATCTTTTCACCGCACCAACAAGCCGCACCAATTCAAGGCGCGAGGACATCGCGTCACTTGAACTGCCCGAGCGCGGCCACGACCAGCAGCACCGCGAGAACCGTGCTGAAGACGGCCCCCATCACGATCGCGAAGATCGCCCGCACCTTTCCGTCGAGCTTCGGGTTCTTCTTCAGGTGAACGAGCGCCAGGATGCCGAACAGCAGCGCGAACGGGGCCGGCAGGCACAGCACGGAAATCAGCCCGACGTAGCCCGCGATGATGGCGAGGGCCGACGTGTTGAGCGGCACGACCATCTTCAGCGCCGGATCGGGTCCGTCGTCACGCGGGCGGCGGCGCGGGCGCGGGTAATCGTCGTACTCGTCGTCGTCTTCGGGCGGGCGCCGGGGCCGGCGCGGGCGCTCATCGGATTCGTCCCCGGCGCGCTCGCGCGGCGGCCTTCGGTTCGGACGGTCTTCGGGTAAAGGGGTGTCGTCGGGCACAGCGACTCCTGGTTACAACTCGTGTGAGGTACGAAACAACAAAGCCCGCCCGATGAACCGGACGGGCCAGTCGGCCGTTCAGAGACCGGGTGCGGGGTCAGTCCTTCTTCGGGAACGTCGGGCGCAACTTGGCCGTGTCGAACGGCTCGCCCACGAGCCCCTTCCACGCGGTCTTCTGGGTCGCGTCGAGGGCCTCCTCGACCTTCGCCCACGTTTCCTTGCGGAGCTTGTCCACCTTCTTGTTCGCGGCGTCAAACTTCTCCGGGTCGAACTGACCCTTGCCGCCGCCACCCGCTTCGGCGAAGAGTTCGCGGCTCTCCTTGTTGTACTCGTCGACGATCCCCTTCACGGTGCTCTTCTGCGAGTCGCTCAGCTTGAGGGCCGCGGCGACTTCCTTCATGACCGCTTTCTGCGCTTCCGTCGTGCCTCCGAACCCGCCCTTGCCGCCCTTACCGCCGCCCTTACCGCCACCGCCCTTGGCTTCCGGGTCGTTGAACACGGTGAAGTTCATCACCTGGATCGAGATCTGCTTCAGCCGCTTCTTCTGGTCGGCGTTGAGCGTCTCGTCCACGATCTTCTTGACCTCTTCGTTCACCTTCGTGCGCTTCTCGTTCAGCTCGGTGAACTTGTCCTTGTCGAAACCGCCCTTGAACGCCTCGCCGAACTCCTTGTTCATTTCCGCTTGCTTCTCGACGGCCGGCTTGAGCTTGTCCTTCTGCGCGTCGGTCAGCTTGATCTCTTCCTGGAGGGCCGCGTTGGTCAGCACCAGGACGTTCACGTCTTGACCGCCGAACCCGAACCCGCCCCGCCCCGGTTGGGCCGCCACGACTGTGACGATACCCGCGGCCAGCAGAGCCGCAACCAGACACCGAATCGCTCGCATGACGTCCTCTTGGGTAGAGAGGTGAATCGTTCGCCGGTGCGGGTACGAGTTCCCGTCGGCTGTCCACATCGTTACGCCGAGAGAGTGAAAAGGGGATGAGAAAGTAACAAAATGAAAAAAGCCCGCGGCCGAAGTCGCGGGCTTCTCACAAAAGCAATCACTAGAAGCGTTACTACTTACTATTCGGGCGCACCGACCCCCCGGCCGGAACCGTACTACCATTAGCAGCCGGTGCGGGCGGGGCCTCCTGCACCTTCCACCCCTTGATATCGACGAACTGGAAGTGCTTCGCTTCCACTCCCGGAACGTCCACCTGCGGGTTCGCGAACTTCCACACTTCCGTGTCGCCGTTCGGTTTGAGCATGTACACCTGGGCCGGCAAGTATGAGAACTTGGCCGTATTCGCTCCGGGGCCGTACAGTGCCAGGCGCAGGTGCTTGAACTCCTGCTGGTCCTTGCCCAGGCGCGGCTTGATGTCCAGGTAGATGTAGTTCTCGTCGGTCTTGAACAGCGTGATGTCGAACCGCTCCTTGACGTCCTTGGCCTTCATCCCGGCGAGGAAGTCGATCATCAGGTTGTCCACGCCGGCGCCGGCCTTCGGGATCTTGAACGCGGTGATGGTCCTCGCGATCCCGTTGTAAGCGTACACGGCCTTGCCGTCGCAGATGAACGCCTCGTAGTCGGCCTTCGTCGGGTCACCGGTGTTGTTGAGTCGGAGGATCGCGTAGTTCGGCTTCATGCACAGAACCACGGACTCCGGTCCCCCGAAGTTGGTCGTCTTCTTGAAGACCGCGTCGGTGCGGGCGAGTGCCACTTCCGTCCGGAAGTTGACGACGTTCGCCATCCGCTTTTCCCACTCGATGAGGTGCGCATCGAGCTTGGGGTCGGCTTGCGGAGCGGGCTGCACGGCCGGAGGTTGGCCCGCAACGGGTGCGCCGGGCACCGCGGGCGGCTGCGCCCACCCCGCCGAGCCGGTGACCAACAGAGCTGTTAGGGTGAAGCCAGCGGATCGCATCAGAAGCACCTCCTCATTCGGTACGGGCGGACGGAACCGTTGCGGCCTTATAACTTCCGCCCCGCGCCGGGAAAAGGCCGGACCAGGAGGCCGCCCGATCCGCTGTTACAAGGCGCAAATCGCAACGGCACAGCATTTTTCGCGCGGGTCGCCCTCGGACCCAACTCGGGAGCCGGGTCCGAAACTTGGAACTTCTCGGGGCGGGTGGACTTGTAGCGAGTGTGCCGGGTACGGATAGTGATCTGGTGGGGCGCGAGCGAACTCGCCCCGTTGTCACCGTGTCCACACAGCTATGCTTGAAAAAACACAAGTTCGGATCGTTGCCGGGTCGCTCCGCGGGCGGAAGCTCACTGTCGTGGTCCACGACGGGATGAGACCGACACCGCAAATGGTGCGCGAGGCGCTCTTTAGCATCCTCGGTAACGCGATACCGGACCGCGTCTTTTACGACATCTTCGCGGGGACCGGGGTCGTCGGTCTGGAAGCGGTGAGCCGCGGGGCCACGTCCGCCCGCCTCATCGAAAAGGACCAGCGCCAGGGCGCGGACATCCAGAAGTACGCAGAAGAGTTCGGCGTCGGCGACAAGGTGCAGGTGCTGAGGGCCGATGTGTACCGCTGGGCCGAGCGCTGGATCGCGCCCAAAGACGCGGTGAACCTGTTCCTCAGTCCGCCGTTCCCGGACCTGAGTCAGAAAGCCGAAGAATTCCTCACGCTGGTGAACGTACTCCTCAGCAAAGCCCCGCCCGATTCCGTGCTCACCATCCAGGCCGAAGACGGCTTCCCCGCGGAGCGGCTCCCCACACCAGAAGCGTGGGACATCCGCAGTTACGGCCGGAACATGCTCCTCTTTTATGTGGTTCCGCGCCCCGGCGAGGCGCCCGAGGCACCCGCCCCAGCGTGATGTTCAATGGGGAAATACCTCGCAGTGTTGTCCAAGAGAGGAAGCGATCCGCGACCGAGACTATGAACAGAATCGAAATGAACTTCACGGACGCACTGCGGGCCTACGACACACCCGAATTTCGCGACGCACTGACCGGTCAACTGGAGAAGCACTATAGCGCGCTCCCGTTGGGATCGGGGTGCAAGCGCGGCGGATACCCTCAAACGGGGGCGACGATCACCGTTCGCGATGTCGTCGCCAACCACGAGCGAATTACAGCCGACGTCACCATCCGCTTTGCGGAAGCCTTCAGTTCGGGTTGCTCCGAAGCGCCCAGCGAAGAGTTGCGGTGGGTCGATTGTCGCGTCTCCATCCAGAGAGTCGACGGCTCCGCAACCATCGAAGCGGTTGCACCCGAGCGCCCGGAAGAGTTCTGATTCACGAACGCCGGCTTATTCCTGAACCCAGACCGAAACCGAACCGCCTTTACACCGGAACTCGCCGAACCCGTCGTCGTTGACCACGACCGATTCTGCGATGTGTCCAGTGAGATCGCGGAACGTCGTTCCACCCGGGCGCCCGGTCCCCATCCACTTCGTGCCCTCGGACTTGTCACTCAGGAGCACTGCCATCGCCTTCGGGTGCTCCTCGTTCCCCATCCGCACCCACCCGATCCGGTTCCAGTGGTCGAAGTAGTCGACCTGCTCGCCGTAGGCGTACTCCTTCCGCGCCTTCAGGAACGTATCGATCAGCACCCGGTGCGACGGCAACACAACCTTGTGCCGGTTCCCGTCGTGGCCGAAATCCTCGTACTCGGCGCCGTAATAATCCGGGTAGAACAGGCACGGGTACCCGTCGCGTCGCAGAAGTATGGCCGCATACGCGAGCGGAACGAACCACGGCTCGATCACCGATTCGAGCGACTGCAACGGCTGCGAGTCGTGATTGGTCACGAACGTGACCGCTTGCAACGGCCGCTCCTTCACGAGCGTCCCGTCGAACAGTTGGCGCATGTCGTAGTTCCCGTTGGACCGACTCGCCGTGTGGAAGTTGTAGTGCAGTGGCACGTCGAACGCGGTGAACAGCGGGCCGGCTTCGTCCAGGAACCAGTGCAACTCAGCTAGATTGCCGGACCAATACTCCGCGACCGTAAACAGTTCCTTCCCGGCGTGCTTCTGCATGTGTTCGAGCCACGCGGGGAAGATCGGGGCCGAGATGTGTTTGACCGCATCGAACCGGAACCCGTCCACCCCGGTGGTATCCATGAACCACCGGCCCCACGTGTTCAGTTCGTCGTTTACCTCCTGTGACTCGAAGTCCAGATCGGCCCCCATCAGGAAGGCGTAGCTCCCGAATTCGAGCGATGTGCGATCGTCCCACTTCTTGCCCTCGAACAGATAAACCGTGCTCTTGTCTTCGGGGTTGTTGTGGTCGTAATCGCACCCGTCGAAGTGGCGCCAGCCCCACTCGAACGCCGAGTGCGCTTTGTTGCGCCCCTGGAACGTGAACGACGTGGGTACCCGAATCTCACGCGGCTCTCCCTTTGGTGTGCGCCGGTCGTCGATCGGGAACGGGGTGGCGCGCACCGTCTCGAACCCGTCGGCCCCGAGGCGGTGGTTCAAAACAATGTCGGCGTACACCCGAACCCCCGCGGCCTGAAGCGCCTTGACCGCCGCGAGGTACTGAGCGCGGGTGCCGTACTTGGTGCGCACGGTTCCCTTCTGATCGAACTCTCCGAGATCGTACAGGTCGTACACCCCGTAGCCGACGTCCTTGGTACCGTTGGTTCCCTTTGAGGCGGGCGGGAGCCAGAGGGCGTCGATCCCGGCCGCGGCCAGTTCGGGCGCACGCTGAGCGACTTCATCCCAAAACGTTCCGTCGTCGCGCGTGTACCAGTGGAAGAACTGCATCATGACCGCGTTGTGCTCGCTCATTGGCGCTCGGCTTGTTGAGGGCGACCAACGGGCTGCACGCTCGGCGTCGGTCGAATTCGGTTAACCCAGAATAAATCGAGCGGCCCCAGCAATCACGCGCCGGGGCCGCTCTAAAAGTCCGGTTAAAGCACGATCGGGTGCTTCCGCAAGTGATCCAGACGCGCGATCATCGGAGTATCCACGAGGGCCAGGTTCGTACACCTACACTACGAATTCACACCTATCGTGAATGCCATCTATTGAACCGGCCCGCACAAATAGGGGAACTCCAGTTCCCGTCGCCCCCGGGCCAAGCACCCAATCGGGCCTTCGTACCGGCCCGGTCCGCATCGCGGTACAATGACCGCATGCTGTTCTCCTGGCTCCGCACTCGCCGTCGGCGCAAACTGCTCGCCGAACCGTTCCCGCTCCGGTGGACCGAGTTCCTCGAACGGAACGTCGGGCATTACACGCGCCTGTCTCCTTCCGATCAGGCGCGTGTCCGGGACGCGACCTGCATTCTCATCGCCGAGAAGCAGTGGCTCGGGCGCGGCGGGTTGTTCATCACCGAGGAAATGCGCGTCACCATTGCGGCGCAAGCGGCCCTGCTGCTCCTCGATTCTGATCGCGGTTTTTATCCGTGGGTGCGCGAGGTCGTCGTGTTTCCGACCGAGTTCCGAACGCCGGTCGCAGGCGACGACTGGGAAGACGACTGGCTGTCCGACCAGCCACTCGCCGGGCAAGCAGTGGACCGCGGTCCGGTGCTACTTGCATGGGACGAGGTGCTGAGCGAGGGCCGGGCGCCGGACGCGGGCTACAACGTCGTCCTCCACGAATTCGCCCACCAGCTCGATTTCCTCGACGGCGCCTCCGCGGGCGCCCCGAACCTCAACGACCGCGCGCTTGAAACGCGGTGGAAGTACGTGATGCGCGTCGCGTTCGAGGACCACCGCCGGGCCATACGTGAGAGCAACCCGGACACCCTCTTCACACCCCACGCGGCCGACAATGAAATGGAGTTTTTCGCCGACGCGACCGAAGCCTTTTTCTGCCGCGCGATTGATCTGAAGGAACTGCACCCGGAAATGTACACGCTGCTCGCGGCGTACTACGGCATCGACTCGGTCACCCGGTTCGGAACCGGAGAACGGGAAGAAAAATTCAAGATTAACCCCTGACCCTCCCACGAGCCGAAATCACTCCTGACTTGCCTTTTCTGCCTTTTTGTTGCGTCCCGCTCAGTCGATAGATATTGAACCGGGCCAGTTACGCGGAAGACGCACCGGGAACGCTTGTACTTCGACGGAAGGAGCCGTCCGTGGACATACCACCGCATGTTCGGGCACGCGGGTACGAGCGGGATTCACCGGACGACCCGTTATTCGGGCGGTACATCCGCATCGACCTGACCGAGCGCCCGAACCTCGAACTAACGTTCGACGCGGTCGCGCACATGGTCGTGTACGGGCAACAGGCTTCCGAAGTGGTACCGTTCTCACGGGTCGCGTGGGCGGTCCTGGTGTTCGGCATCGAGCCGCACGAGCGCGAGCGCATCGCGGAAGTCCAGAACCAATACAGCGCGATGTGGGAGCGTTACCCCAACCTGTGGCCGAAGTTGCGCGAGCGCGAGTGCGTGTTCAGCGTGTGGTTCGTAGACCGCGCTACACGCCCGTTCCTCGGCTGCTTGTGCGACGAGAACCCGTGGGACGTGTGGGCGTCCGGGCGCGACGTGCGCGAAGAGCGCTTCTTCCGCAAACTGCTCTCCAGCCGCCAACTGCCCATCTTGATGGCACTGAACGCGGTTCACCCCGCGGAACTCCGGGGATCGTGGGGCACACTCGGTCAGGCAGCATAAAAAGTCGTTCTTCCCGGGGTGCGTTCGCACAACGAACCGCCCCGGGATCATTCACCACATCGCGATGAATCCGCCCTCAAGCTCAAACGGGGCGATTTCTGGTTGCCCCTTGCCCATCCCGCGCGGTTCCGCCATTCTGCACATCATCCCTCCCGCTTGCTCCGTTTGGACACCTTCTCAATGAGCCTGCCCGCAGCCACGTCCCGCGGTCGCAACCTCGCGCTCCTCGCCGCACTGCTCGGCTGGATGTTCGACGGCATGGAAATGGGCCTGTTCCCGCTCCTCGGGCGCGACGCGCTGCGCGAGTTGCTGCACTCCAACGCCGACAAAGACACCGTGAACCGCTGGTACGGCGTGATCCTCGCGTGCTTCCTTGTCGGAGCCGCGACAGGAGGGGTGCTGTTCGGCTGGCTGGGAGACAAGATCGGGCGCGTTCGCGCAATGACGATAAGCGTGCTGCTGTACTCGCTATGCAGTGGGCTGAGCGCGCTGTCGCAAGAGGCGTGGCACCTGGGATTGCTCCGCTTCGTCGGCGCACTGGGAATGGGCGGCGAGTGGGCGCTGGGGGTCGCGCTGGTAATGGAGTTGTGGCCGAACACGTCGCGTGCGTGGTTGGCCGGCTGGATCGGGGCGTTCGGGAACCTCGGGTACCTGATTTGTGGCGGCATCGCGCTGGGTTTGAACCACACGGAACCCGGTCAGCTTCCGCGGTGGCTCACCAGCGTCGGTGTCCCCGACGATTGGGCGACAGCACTCACGGCACACCGGAACTGGCGCCTGCTGATGCTCGTCGGGGCGATTCCCGCTCTCATGACACTGCTGATTCGGCTGTTCGTGCCCGAATCCGACAAGTGGACGAAGGAGAAAGAAGCGGGGCGCGCGTCGCACTGGTCGGAAGTGGACCTACTCGGCGTGCTCGTGGGGGCCACGGCAGCATTGGGGGTGATCTACCTGTGGGCGCTCCCGCCCGGGGAACTCGCGTTTGCAGTGCGTGTTGCGGGTTCGGTCGTGGGATTGGTGGTGGTGATCGTCGGTTACCTGCACCCGGTGCGCGGGTACCTGTCGCGCGGGTCTCTCCCAGTGGAAGCGCGCAGCAAAACGCTCCGGCGCATGCTGCTCGCGGCCGGGTTGAGCGGCGTCCCGCTCCTCGGCACCTGGGCCGGGCTGATGTGGATGTATATGTGGGTGGATAAGATCCCCGGCGGTAACGTACCCGACGCGAAACCCTGGATGCAAATGACGTCGTCGGTGGGGGCGGCAATCGGGTGCGTGGTCGCTGCGGTGGTCGGCGGCTACTTCGGGCGCCGACCGGTGTACGCGGTCCTATGTGTCGTCTCGATGGTGACGATGATCGCGTTCTACCAGCAGGGGCGACTCTACGCCGAAGGCGCGCCGCCGTTCGACACCACGTTCGTGCTGTTCTCGGGGCTGCTCGGGCTGATTTCGGCCGCGTTTTACGGCTGGCTGCCGCTCTACCTGCCGGAACTGTTCCCCACCGCGGTGCGCGCCACCGGACAGGGCTTCGGCTTCAACTTCGGGCGCATCATCGCGGCCGTCGGGCAACTCCAAATGGCGAACCTGCTGCGCGCCTTCAACGACGACTACGCACAGGCGTGCGCCGTGGTCGCGGGCGTTTACCTCGTGGGTCTGGTGCTCATTGTGTTCGCGCCTGAGACAAAGGGACAACCATTACCGGAGTGAGAGGACAAAGAGGCAGATCAGAAGGCAAAGGACAGCAGAGCCGCGGATAAACGCAGATCACGCGGATCAAAAAGCACGATGCCCACAAAGGTTATGTTCTTTGTGGGCGTCGTGCGTTCAATCGGTTACGAAAGGCGACCAACTCAAATCAACACCTTCCCTGCGCGTTGGCACCCGCAGGCGGCGCACACCGGGCACACGCGCCACTTGTACGCCTTTTCGCTGCACGACGGGCACTCGTCGTTGAACCGCTCGTCGACAGGGGTCTTGCACCGCCAGCAGTGGTCGAGCTTGTCGCCCTTCCGCTTGGCCTTCTTGGTGTGAGCGGCCTTCGGTTCGTGTGCCGCGAGCCGCTCTCCCAAGTAACCGCGGAGAACGTTCGCGTAGCGCACGTCTTCCGCCGTAAACACGTCCTTGATTTCGGCGTACAGTGCGTTCAGTTGCTCGATGGCACTCGCGGCTTCTTCCGCGACCGCCGCGGAGCCCCGGGATTTAACGACGACCACACGAAGCTGCTCGATCGCGGCCTCTACACGGCGCTGCTGTTTCTCGGTCGCCGAGAGGGTGGCATTTGGCATTGGGTACTCGAGTTGGTTCGTCAGTTGGTAGCGAGACGCATTCTTATTGTACCTAAATTGCGCAATCATTTCGCTCCGAGTCCGTGAAAACGGCCCGGATAACTTCAAACGCGGGTGCGCGACGGCGCGAAATCGCGCCAAAAATCCAGTGAAAATACGGATACTGAGTTCGGAGTGAGTGCGTTCAAAATGCGTGCTGGACGCCGAACCAGAATTGCAGCGGTCCCCCGCCGTTGAGTGGTTTACCCACGTCGAATCGCAGCGTGGCGCGTTCGATGAAGCTGAACACCGCGACATCCACGCGAAGCCCCGCACCGACCGCATGGGCGACGTTTCCGCCCACGAGTCGGCCGTTGGCGTAGACACCACCCACGTCGTAAAAGGTCGCGAGCCAGACGTTCCGCGCCCCAATGCTGTGATCGAGCGCGTCCCAGGTCACGTTCCGCGCGAGCGGCCAGCGCATTTCCAGGTTCGCCACCCACAACGCACTGCCCTGGCGCTCCGCGAGGTCGAACCCGCGGAACAACGTGCCGCCGCCCAGTGCGAAGAACTGCCCTCGGTCCGGAGTCGCGAACTGACCCACGACGCGCCCGGCGAGCCGCGCGACGCGGAGCGGGCCGGTCCATTCGGGCAACGTGTGAACCGCCGCGAGTTCCACGCGCCCCTGTGCCATCGGTTTCCAACCGTCCGCGAAATTCGCCTGACCGCCGGCCGCCATCGCGTCGGCCCAGAGCCCGCACTCGGGATCCCAGTACGGCGTGTACAGGTTCAGGCGCACGTGCCAACCCGCCATCCAGAGCCGGTCCCAGCGATCGCCCTCGGGTCGGCGTGCGAACGGCAGGAAGTTGTCCTGGTAGGTCACGAACCCTTCGTCGTACAACATCGGCGGCAAATACAAACTCGACGACTCCTTGTGAATGTTCCGCAAGTAGATCGACCCGCGTTGTGCCCCGCTCGCGCCGTCCAACCCGCCCCACGGCCCGCCGATCCGCGTTTCCCAGTTCGCACCGACCTCGCGGTGCTCGAACAGCAACTTACCGTCGACGCCCACGACCGCGTCGCGGTAGTCCGAGCGGACCGCGGTGTACGCCCCGGCCGTGTAGCGCTCGGTGCGGAGCCCGCCCGCCCGCAGCCCGGCCATCGTGGAGCGCGTGTACCACGGGTCTTGCGCGGTCGGCCCCCACACCCACGGACCGACGGTAAAGTTCCAGCGGTCGTAATCGGACGTGAGCCCCGTCTCGTCGAGCATCGTGTACAGCGGCGTGACGCGCGCCTTGAACGACGGCTTCCACCGGTTGTTATTGGGGTTCGCATCGAGCAACACGTGGTCGGGGTCAACGGTCACCTGCTCCGGCTCGAACGGCAGCTCCAGGTCCACGCGCCATCTGTTGTCACTGAGCGGGGTCGCGGTCGCGTTGTGCTGCTCGAATTTCACCGGTTCCGAGAACGGACCAACCGGTACCCGAACGGTGTTGGTGCCGCGCGTGAATTCGAGGAGCGTCGGTTCCGTGAACTCGCGGCTCTGCTTCACCGTAACGGACACGGAATAGCCGGTCCGAGAGCGCGGGCCGTTCATCGGCTCAACGGTGACACGATCGACCGACCAATCCGTTAACCCCTTGCCGAACACCCAGCGCTGGAAGAACTCGCCCCAATCCCGACCGGTGTACGCTTCGAGTTCGGCCCGCAGCAGTTCCGTAACAACTTCGTATAGCATACATTATACGAAGTTACCGCGAATGAAGTCGAAAAACGCGGCCTCGCCGAGCCGGTCCTCGATCATCCCGAACACCCGCGACCCGCGGTCATAAGCCCCCGTAAACAGGCCGAACAGGTGTTTGTACTGGGGCAGTTCCTGCGCCGCGGGGGGCATCTCGTTGTTGCGGATCGCGTGGTACATGCTGCCGTTGCGATAGTTCTCGCGATAAATGTTCGGCAGCCACTCCAGGCCCTTCGGCCACGCCAGGAACGTGTTGTTCTTACCGTGTTTGGTGTCGATGAGACGGTGCGTGAAGTACGCGGCCGCGCCTTCGTCCAGGTACGGCTCGGTGAACCCGTTCGTGCCGATCATGTTGTACCACCACTGGTGGCACGTCTCGTGTGACACGAGGTATTCGACGTACCCACGCGCGAGGTGCGGCATCCCGAAGACGCGGTCGTCCACCATGATGAGCCCGCCGCACTCGTTCCCGTTCCACCCGAAGTAGGACTCCGCGACGGTAAACTGCGAGTACGGGTACGGCCCGAACCACTGCGAGAAGGTCGAGATCGCCTCGCCGACGATCTTCAGGATTTCCGTGGCGTAGAACTCGTGCTGCGCGAACGCGAGGCACCGCAACTTTACTTCGCGGCCGTCCGGGAGCTTCGTAGAGCTGGTGAACTCCTGGTAGCGCGCGGACGAAAGAACCGCGAAATCGCGCCCCAAGAACGGCTCGAATAAAACCTTTTTCTTGTTACCGGGAAGCTTCTGTTCGGACTTGATGACCGCCGAGCACGCGACCTTCTCGTTTTCCGGCACCGTGACCGTCGCACGGAAAACGCCGGCTTCGTTGTACCAGGGTTGGTGCCACGGCACGAACGGCATCGGCTTCCACCCGCCGTCGTCGCACACCGCGAGCAACGGGAGCGCGTTCGTGAGGAACGTCACACCCTCGTAATACCCCCAGCGCCCCTGCTTGTTGGGCAACAAGATATCACACACCAACTCGATCGTGACACTCTGCCCCGGTTGTACAGCGTTCGGAAGGCTGAAGCGTAGCGCGGTCGTGTTCTTCTCGTCGTAGCTGTAGCTCAGAGAGGTGGGCGCCGAGTTAGCAGCGAGAAGATGCGCGCTGCTGACGTTGCCGGCCTTACCGTGACGATCGATGCCCAGTGACGGCTGGAGGCGCAACAGTTCGAGCGTCTTCGCGAACAACAGCGATTCGCCCGCGGGCACCTGAAAGTGCGGGTAGAAGTTAAAAACAAGCTGATCTGTTGCCGTTTTGGTTGTGTTGATCCACGTCACACGCTCGCGAATTGTGGCGCGGTGCGTAGTGTCATCGATGCTGATATCGAGATCGTACTGCGGACGGACCGGTGACTCAGCAGCCAACGCGGGTGCGTCAGCCGCTTCTATTGAAGATGGGGACAAAACGAGCGCCGCGAAAAGAAGCGCGGCCCGCGCCGTCCACGACAAAAATGTAAGGTAAGTGGTCCTCACGGCCGTGGCATAGCGTGAGGCGGCTGAAGACACCAGTTCAGTTGGAATTCTTCCGGCGATTCGCCCGGCGATGACAGGGAAGTTGGCTCACTTCTCGCATCCCAGCCGGTAACTCGGCTTCGTCCGGTACGAGCACGGGTAAGCCCTGTTTGATGGGGAAATGCACCGAGCACCCGGAGCAAACGAGTTGTTGCTCGTCGCGGCGAAGAGTGGCTTCGCGCTCGGGGTCAAGCGGACAGCGAAGTTGTGCGAGGAAGGCGTCGTCCATGAAGTTTAATGTAGGCGGTCCGGTCGAAACGTGGACAATTTCATTCCGAACAAAACAGGTCAGACGCATTCGGCCGGCATAGCTAATCGTCTTCCGCCCAAGCCGAGTACATGCCTCGCAAGTCCTCGATCAACCACGTCTCGTAATTCGGAGCGAGTTCATTAAACGGCGTTTTGCGGAACGGCATGTGGTAAATCACTGGATGCTCGCCGTCCGATGCAGTGCGGCTGAAGTCCAAACAAGTGAACCCATCTTGGTCCGGTTGCACAACGAGATAATGTACCGGAAGTTGGCACCATGCGCGGGCGCGCTGCGTGTCTGCCCAAGCCGATCCACGAGGACCGTCAATTGTGCCACAGATGATTCCCGAATACGGTGAATCAACAATGCTGAATCCACCGAAGTGCGTCAAAAAAGCCCGGTAGTTCGTTGGCATCGGCTGCCCGAATGCCGCTTCGATTTGCTGGATCAGATCCTCAGTAGTCGGTTCGTAAACGTGTACTTCCGGCTCTAGCTCTTGCATTCGAGCGAGCAAGGCAGCGACCTCATCCATTCGCATCTCGGTTCGGTTGCAAAATGGTTGGCGTCGGTGGTTTGTGTGTGATGAGTTCGGTGGAGATGTACGGATT
>HG799474.1:0-68317 GCA_000531095.1 Gemmata massiliana
GTTGCGATCGCGGCTCGTTCCGCCGCTACAAGAGCACCGAAACCGAATTTAGTACCGGGCGATGAGTTCGACCGTCAACCGCTGGTTGAGGACGTCGTGCCGGTTGGACAGCGGCACCTCGAAAACCGCGCCGATCGAGTAGTTCTTACTCAAGACTGCTTTCGCCCCGAACGCGGCCGTTACCAGGTGCGCCCCGGCCTGACCGCGGGTGCCGAGGTTCAACAGACCGTCGCCCTCGCCGATGGCGGTCGGCAGCCGCTTCCCGCCGCTCGTGTACCAGAACCAGTTCAGTTCCGCGAGCGGGTACAGCCACCCGAGCACCTGTCGGTCGACGTGAAAACTGTTGTAGAGGAAGCTCGACCCTTGCGCGTTGTTCACCGGGAAGTAGTACCCGGTGGTCTGGAGGTAGTGCCACTTCTGCGCGAACTCTTGGCCGAAACTCACGAACGGGGCGAACGACCCGGCCCCGTGGTTCTGGAGCACCTTCGCCTCGCCGCTGGGGATCTCGTACAGGAACCCGGCCGCGGCAAGGGTCTGGGTCTCCACGTTACGGTAGAAGGTGTACTTCAACCCGGCGGCGAGGTTCAGGAACCCGGTCTGCGACGGCGCGTTTCGCGTCGCGAAGTGGGCGAGCCCGTCCTTCTCCGCGATGATGCTGAGCCGCTCGGTCACGGCGAGATTCGTTTGCAGCGCGTACACTTGAATGTTCCCGCCCCCGAGCGGGTGCGACGCGGGGATGTTGTTGTTGATGAACAGGAACCGGGCGTAAGAGTTGGACCGCGGATCCTTGCTGAAGACCGGGTTCGAGACCGGGCCGACGAACCCGTCGAACTCGTGGTCGCTCTGGAACAACCGGCGCACCGGGGCGGTACACAGGTCGCACAGGGCCGGGTTCGCGGGAGCGGGGGCCGCAGCGGGTTCCGGGTTCGCCGGTGGTGCCGGAGGATCGGCGCTCACGGTAATCGGTAGCGTCTGGTAGGTCGCGGGTGCCGGTTGTTGATAGGACGGGTGGGCACCGACTGGGCCGACCGCCATCAGGACGGTCAAAGTAAGGGCGTTCATCCATGAACCTGTAGTAGCGGTACGACGTGGTAACGGGGCAAATCCGTGCCCGTGTTGGAATATCGAGCCGCGCGGTCCGGAAATGCGGGACTAAAGGGAAAGGAAAACGTTTCTCAATCCGAAAGAGTGCCGAATGTGCCGACCGCGCCGTCTGGAGGTGGTCGAGAGCACACCCGCCCGGTTTCAAATCACACCGGTGCGGGTGCCCGCCCACAATGTTCAACCGATCCGCGGGAACAGCGGCTTCACCTTGTCTGCAACCAACTCCGCCGTGATGCGCAGGTCGTCGGGTTGGGCCTTCAGTGCGATCGCGTCCGCGTACTTCACTTCGGCCCACGGGGTCGGGAAGTTGAAGCTCGTGTAGATCGTCTCCGCGCTCTTGGGGATGAACGGCTTCAGCAGGATGCTCGCGACACGGAGCGACTGCACCGCGTTGAACAGCACCTTCTTGGCCGCGTCCTTGTCCGTCTTCACGAGTTTCCACGGAGCGTTCGCTTCGAGGTACTGGTTCGTCGGCGTGAGGAAGTCCTGCACGATCTTCTGGAGCGCGAGGTGGTACCGGCACGCCTCAATGTGCTCGCGCACCTCCCCAACAAACAACTCCAGGTTCAACCCGGGCACGACCGGGTCCGGCACCTGCCCCGCGGTGCCGTCGAACACCCCACCGAAATTCTTCCACGTGATCGTCATCTCGCGGGAGAACAGGTTGCCGAGGTTGTTCGCTAGCTCGGAGTTGTAGACCTCCATGAACCGTTCCGGGCTGATTTCACCGTCGGACGGGTACGGGCACTCCCTCATGAAGTAGTAACGGAACGCTTCCGCGCTGAACCTCTGAATGATGAGCATCGGTTCCAGAAGGTAATCCAGCCCGCGTGCTCGCAACTCCTCCTCGCGCGATTTCCCGATCTTCCCCTCGAAGTTCACGAACCCGTGGCTGAACACCTTCTTCGGGGCTTCCTCGCCCGCGGCCCACAGCATCGCCGGCCACAGCGCGCAGTGGAAGCGGGTGATGTCCTTACCGATAAAGTGCGTGTCGCACGGCCAGTGTTTGCGGAACGTCGCTTCGTCGTCGCCGTACCCGATTCCGGTGATGTACGTGAGCAGCGCGTCGAACCAGACGTAGATGGTGAACTCCGGGTCGAACGGGATGCGGA
Organism: Gemmata massiliana; assembly: GCA_000531095.1. GTDB lineage: Bacteria > Planctomycetota > Planctomycetia > Gemmatales > Gemmataceae > Gemmata > Gemmata massiliana. The sequence continues at coordinate 2,217 of HG799474.1, forward strand.
TGCCCCAATCTTCGCCGGTCCGCGAGATGTTGATGTCGCGCAGCCCCTCCGTCTCGATCAGCGAGATCATCTCGTTCCGGCGGCTCTCCGGCTGGATGAAGTCCGGGTTCTCCTTGTAGTGCGCCAGCAACCGGTCCTGGAACGCGGAGAGCCGGAACAGGTAGCACGGTTCCGACCGCCGAGTAAGCGGGCGCTTGTGAACCGGGCAATTCCCGGCGTTCTCGTCCCGGACCTTGTCGCTCTTGAACTCCTCGCACCCGTCGCAGTACCAGCCCTCGTAACTCCCCTTATAGATGTGCCCGTTGTCGTACACCTTCTGGATGAACTTGCGGCAGCACTGTTTGTGGCGCTCGCTGCTCGTCTGCACGAACGTGTCGTAGCTGATGTCCAGCGCGGCCCACACCTCGCGGAACTGACGGGCCATGTCGTCGCAGTACACCTGCGTGTCCTGGCCGAGTTCCGCGGCGCGCTTCGACACCTTCACCGTGTTCTCGTCGTTGCCCATCAGGAAGAAGACGTCGAACCCCTCCATGCGCCGGTACCGCGCCTGCACGTCGGCGCCGAGCTTCTCGAACGCGGTACCGATGTGCGGCCGGCTGTTCGGGTAGTCGATTGCGGTCGTCTGGAACCAGCGGGGTTTGTCCGTCACGGTCTGCTCCTTCATCTGCACGGCCCAATATAGCCTTTCTACAGACGCAACGGGCGCGGAGCAGGTTCAGACCACCACGTCCGCACCGAAGCCGGCGCGCAGGCGCGTCTCCGTGTACCACGTGAGGTTCGGGCTGTCGTAGGTGCGCCGGAGCTGGAGGTGCTGCAACCGGAGCAGGTGCGGCGAATTGAGGATCGCGGCCGCGCCGGTGTTCGTTAAATTGAGGTAACCCATGAACAAGGACGTCAACCCGCGCAGCGCCGAGCACTCGGCCACACACCGGAGCGCGACCTCCCCGAACGTCCCGCGCTCAACCGGGTCGTACCACGATCCCAAATCGAGTTCCGTCAGACGGTCCAGCGCGGGCCACGTGACGAACTCCGCCGCCGCGCTGTCGGACATGCCGCTCAGGTGCAGCACCCGGCACGGAACCCGGTCGGCCAGGCGCGCCCAGACGCGCGCCACCGCAGGATAATCGCCGACCAGTCGCGTCGGGAACCCGCGCTCCCACAGGTCCGCGCCGGCGCACTCGATCCCCAGCCGCTCGCGCAGTTTTTCCAGCCCGTAAGCCGACTCGAACACGCGCGACTGCGACGCGCCTGCCGCATCGGTCGATCCACTCGCGAGCCACACCTGAGCGCGAATGCCGTTGGCCCAAGCCGTGTTTACGGCTCCACCTTGCTCCGAGAGCCAGTCGGCGAACGCCAACCGCGGGGTGTCTTCGTCCGGGTGCGCACAGATCGCGCGCAGGAGTGCGTCTTCGTCGTCCATCGGGGTACTGCGTTCTTACACAAGAAATGTGCTCGGATCTTATTCCACTATAACCTTCTAAACGGATAGCACCCGCCTTCAGAACCGATCGCACCGGCGAAAGTACCAACGAGTTCGCGCCGGACCGAAATTACCGACCCACGAACTACGAACCGTAGCGCCCGCTCCGAATACGAGCGAGCAGTTCCCGACTGATCGGGTTCTCTGACAGGTCGAGCCCGCGCACTTTGACGAGGAACCCCGAGCCGGACAGCACGGCAGCGCTGGCGTCGGTGATGTTGTTGTTGCGGAGGTCGACCCCGCGCAATCGGGGGAAGCCCGGCGACTCGCACAGCGCACGCAACCCGACGTCCCCAATTTCTTGCCGCGCGAGATCGAGGTGCTCCAGTAGCGGGTACGAACCGCCCGCGAGCGCGTAGGCCCCGGCCCAGCCGAGCAACCGGTCCCCGCGCACGACGAGCGTTTCTACCCGCGCGAAGACCGGCCGCTTCACGATTTCGTGCAACCGGCGCGCGGGCACGTCGGGCACCAGTTCCAGGTACTCGAGCAGGTGCGCGCGCGGATCGTCCGTTTCCCCCGCCTGCGACGCGGTGAGTATCCCGCGGTCCGCGAACCCGCGCCGTTGAGACGCGAGCGCCTTGTACCCCTGCGGCATCTCGTCCCGCCACACCGCGCCCCACGCGGAGAGCAGTTGGTCGATGCGTGGCCCCGCGGCCTTCCGGTCCGGGTGATGGAACGGGAGCCGGTCGGTGTAGACGTGCAGCCGGATGAACTCCGCACGGGCGGCGCGCGACGGCTCCCCCGATTCGTCGAGGTAGTCCGCGTAGACGAGCCACGGCGTATCCTCGTCCGGGTTCGCGACGATGACCCGTAGGAGCGCGGTTTCCGTGTTGGTCATTGGGTGCCCGGTTACAGTTTCACTTTGGACCCGAACCGGCTCCGGAGCGTGGAACAGGCCGCGTGATCAATCGGGTTGTCTTGCAGGTCAAGAAGTCGCAGTTGCGTCATGTACGGCGACGACGCCAGCGCCCGCGCGCCTCGGTTGCCCACCCGGTTCGAGCCGAGCCACAATTCCGTGAGGTTCTGAAACCACCCACCAGCGATATTAACACTCACCACGTTATCGATCCGGTTCCCGTGCAGATCGAGTACGACCAATTGGCCGAGGTGCGGCGACGCGAGGAGGATTCCCAACCCGTCCTCGTGCGCACCAGCACTCACCATTTTCAGCGCCCGGAGCCGCGCGAGTTGCGGGACTTCTGCGAGGGCTTGCGCCCTTCTCAAGCGCCGTAACCGGAGGACGTGGATACCCGGAACACTAAAGATCGTGTTCGCGTGTTGAATCACGGAGCGATCGTCCGCGGCCTGTACCTCCTCGATCAGCCCGCGGTTGAAGTCGCCCCACTCGATGCCGTCAATTCGAGGGAGCTGCGCCTTCCAATGCGGAACCCAGTTGGTGAGGTAATAGACGTTCTTCTTGACGAGTTGGTGGCGCTCCGCGGCCGTTAGTTCGCGTCGAGTCAACTCGATCTGGTTGCGCACGAAGTCGGCGCGCTCGGGCTGCCCGTTCTCTTCAAGCCAATCGGCGAACATGAGCCGCGGGGTGTCTTCTTCCGGGTGCTCGCCGATCGCGTGCAGTAGCGCGTCGTGGTCGTTCATCAGGTCGTCCGATGGTAATGAGTCACGAGGGCACCGGGAACCGCGACCAGAACACCCGTTCGGTGGCCGGGGACAGCTCGCTCGCGCGGAATTGCAGCACGCGCAGGCGCCCCGTGTGGGGGCTATCGAGCAGCGCCATAGCAACGGCGTCCGTGATCTGCAGATCGTGGAGGTAGAGGTGCGTGACCGACGCGAACCACGGGCGCACGCAAAGCTCAATAATGGCTGCTGCGTTCACGGGGCGCAGGAACAACTCGCGGATCGGTGTGAGTCGCGCGAGTTTGTCACCGTATTTGGTAATGACCGCCGCAGGAACGGGTTATCCGATGTCATGGCGGAAGGACAGTTGCGCACCCGGTTCGGGTTCACTTGGCGCGAAGAGCGCCCGCCAGCGAAGCCCGGCGCTCACCCGATCGCGACGCGGTCACCGGGTGCGGGGACGCCCACGTCGTCGAAACCCGCGTCGCGGAGCGTGGCGGCCAGTGCGTCGGCCTGCTCGTGCTCGCCGTGAATCAGGCGCACCTTCCCCACCTTACCCGCGAGCGGTTCCAGGTATGCGAGAAAGTCGTTTTTGTCCGCGTGTCCGCTGAAGCCGTCGAGGTGAACCACGTCGATCCACTTGTTCCAGTCGCGCCCCTGGAACCGCACCGTCGGCTTCGGGTCGAGGAGCTTGCGCCCCACCGTACCCGACGCCTGGTAGCTCACGAGGATGATCGTGCAGCGCGGGTCGTCCACGAGCTGCTTCAGGTGCTGCTGGATGCGCCCCGCGTCGCACATGCCGCTCGACGCGATGATGACGCTCGGTCCCGGGCGCGTGGCGAGGATCGTGCTCTGCTCGAAGTCGCGCACGTAGGTCACGCCGTCCCCGCCGAGTAAGCCGTGCCCCTCGCGCAGCGCCTGGGCGATCTCATCGGACAGGCTGTTCGGGTGCGCCCGGTACACCGCCGCGACTTCCGACGCGAGCGGGCTGTCGACGTAAACCGGGATCTCGGGGAGCTTCCGCTCGCGCAGCCCCTGTTGCAAAATGTGAATGATGAGCTGCGTGCGCCCCAAGCTGAACGCCGGGATGAGCACTTTTCCGCCGCGGTCCACGGTGTCGCGGATCGTGGCGTAGAGCTTCTCGACCGTTTCCGCGAACGAGCGGTGCGTGCGGTTCCCGTAGGTGCTCTCGCACACCAGCACGTCGGCCGGCGGGACCGCCCCGGTCGGCTTCAAAATGGGTAACCCCCGGCGCCCCATGTCCCCACTGAACGTGAGCGTCCGGTCGCGATCGTGCGCGGCCACGGTGACGTACACCATCGCGGACCCGAGCACGTGCCCCGCTTCGATGAACCGGAAGCGCACGGTCTTCGTGACGTCCGTGTCGCGCCCGTAGGGGACCGAGACGAGCCGGCCGAACACCTTCTCCACGTCGATGACCGTGTACAGCGGCTGGACCCACGGCTCCGCGTAGTTGCGGGCGATGTTGATGTGGGCCGCGTCCTCTTCCTGGATCTTCGCGGAGTCCGCGAGCATGACCCGGAGCAGGTCGCGCGTCGGCGGGGTGCAATAAATGGGGCCGTCGAACCCCTGACGGATAAGGGTGGGCAGGTTACCGCAGTGGTCGATGTGGGCGTGACTGACGATGACCGCGTCGATCTGGGTGGGGTGGAACGGGAAGTGCCCGTTCCGCTGGCGCGCCTCCTCGCGCCGGCCCTGGTGCAACCCGCAGTCGAGCAGGATCTTGTGGTTCCCGGTCTCAATGAGGTGCATCGACCCGGTGACGCCGCCGGCCGCCCCCCAGAACGTGAGCGTGGGATCGGCGTTCGGCGATGGTGTGCTGGTGGGTTTCATTCACCCATTCTAACCCGCGGGGCGACGAGCACAAACCCGATGAGCGATGTGACGGCGCGAACGCGCGCCGGTGCGCTCGCCCGCGCCGCACAGTCCGCCTTGATTCGCCCGGCGCGGCGCCTATAAGTCCCCGCTCTTTCAGTGCAGACAGAACCGTTTCGGCGTGACCGCTTCGCGCGGCGAACCACGTGTTTCGCCGTGCGCCGATGAAGGGACACCGCGTGTTCAGCGGGCGAGCGATAATTTGGGCCGGGCTGGTAATTTCCGCGCTCCTGGCGAGCGCACCGGCGACCCGCGCACAGCCGGTTCCGCCCGTGCGCCCCACGGTGCGGTTCCCGGACGACCCGGCGGCGGGCACGTTTTCGCTACCGACCGACGGACTAATGTCCCCGGTCCAGCCGGTGCCCCCGCGCACCGCGTACCAGCCGCCCCGCGACACCGGTTCCCCCTACGAACCGGACCCGCTCCCCAACGGCGCGGTGATCCCCACCCCGCAATCGAAGAAGCGGTACGGCAAGGTCATGCCGCGGTACGCGGCGACCACCTACAACGCGGACAAGGTCAAGCTCGAGGACGGGACCGAGCGCATCCTGTTCACCGGCGGGGTCATCATCAACATCTCCAGCGAGGACGGGGACCAAACGACCGAGTTCGCGACCGACGAAGCGGTGATGTGGCTCCGGAACAAAACTCAGGACGAGAAGGACGGGTTCGCCACCGGCGGGGACGGCCAAACCGAGGTCGAAGTTTACCTGTCGGGCAACGTGATCGTTCGCACGACCAAGGGGGACAAGGACAAAAAAAAGCCCGCCGTGACGCAGACGCTCCGAGCCGTTCAGGTGTACTACGACGCGACGCAGAACCGCGCGGTCGCGCTCCGGGCCGACCTCGAAATGGCGCTCCCGAGCGTCCCCGACGCCTTCCACTTGAGGGGCGAAGAGGTGCGCCGGCTGGACCTGGAGAACTGGGAGATCCTGAACGGTACGTCGAACGCGAGCAAGTTGCCCAGTGACCCCGGGTTGCGGCTCGATTCGCAGCGCTTCACGCTGAGCCAGCGCCGGATCGTGCTGCGGAACATTTTCGGGTTCCCGATCCGCGACATCCGGACCGGCGAGCCGATCGAGGGCCAGGAGCAGATCGTTACGGGCACGAACGTGGTCACCCGGCTCGGCGGCCTCCCGGTGTTCTACCTGCCCAAAATGCGGTTCGACGCGACCGACCCGCTCGGCCCGGTCACCGGGCTGGGGTTCAGCCAGAACCGGATCTTCGGGTCGCAGTTCTACTCGTCGTTCGACATCTACGAACTGCTCGCGCTGCGCCCGCCCCCGGGTCACAGTTGGCGCCTCAACCTGGACTACTTGAGCCGGCGCGGGCTCGCGGGCGGCACCGACTACACGTACCGCCTCCCGGAGTCCGAACCGGGCATTCCGCTCGGCGCCGGCCTCATCAAACTGTACGGCCTCCAGGATGACGGGCTGGACATCCTCGGCGGCCCGCGCGGGACCGAGCCGGCCCAGCCGTCGTTCCGCGGGCGCGCCCTGTGGCGGCACCAGCAAGAAGTCATGGAGGGGACGTACTTCCAGGGGCAGTTTGCGTACCTGAGCGACAAGAACTTCCTGGAGCAGTACTACAAGAACGAATTCGACATGGGTCCGAACCAGGAGACGTTCGCGTACCTCACCTGGCAGCGCCGCAACTTCGGGGCGTCCGCGCTGGTCCAGGACCGGCTCAACCGCGAGTGGGTGAGCACGACGAACTGGCTCCCGCGCGTCGACGGGCACCTGCTCGGGCAGACGTTCCTGGACGACCTGTTCGTGTACAGCGCGCGGGCGAGCGCGGGCTACGCCCAGGCGCGCCCCACCGAGATCGCCCCGTTCGCGCTCCTGCCCACCGAGCGCCGGGTCGACACCGGTCGGTTCGACTTGTGGCAAGAACTGAGCGTCCCGTTCGCCCTCGGCCCGGTGAAGCTGGCGCCCTACGGCGTTCTGGACCTGACCGAGTACACCAGCGACGTCAACGGCAACGAGGTCGGGCGCGTGTACGGCGGGGGCGGTACCCGGGCGAGCCTGCCGTTCTCGCGGATCTACGGCGACGTGAGCAGCGAGCTGCTGAACCTGCGCGGGCTGAACCACAAGGTCGTGTTCGGTGGGAACTACCTGTACGCCCGCTCGAACGAGCCGTACACGCGGTTCCCGATGCTCGACCGGCTCAACGACGACGCGGTGGACCAGGCGTACCGCAACATCCGCCCGATCCAGTCGCAGCTCGTGCCCGGGGCGGACGGGCTGGCGCTCATGAACTCGCCGATCTTCAACCCGCAACTGTACGCGATCCGGCGCCTCGTGGAGAACCGCACCGACACGCTCGACAGCATGAACGTGCTCCAGATGGACGTGCGGCAGCGGTTCCAGACGAAGCGCGGGTACCCGGGGATGGAGCACACGGTCGACTTCCTCACGTTCGACGTGTCCGCGTCGTACTTCCCGGACGCCAAGCGCGACAACTTCGGGAACCCGTTCTCGTTCCTCGAGTACGGCACCGTGTGGAACCTCGGGGACCGCACCTCGCTGGTGTCGAACGGGTGGTTCGAGCCGTATGAGGGCGGGAGCCGGTACTGGAACGCGGGCGTGTACGTGAACCGCACGGACCGCACCAACGTGTACCTCGGGTACCGCCAAACGGACCCGATCAACAGCAAGGCGGTGGTGCTGACGATGGGGTACCAGATGAGCCCCCGGTACTACATGAACTTGGGCGCGAGCTACGACTTCGGGCTCCAGCAGGCCCTCTCGAACACGTTCACCCTGACGCGCACGGGCGCCGACCTGACGGTCACGGTCGGGTTCACTTACAACGCCTTCGTGAACAACTTCGGGTTCCAGTTCCTCGTGATACCGAACCTGGCCTCGGCCCTGGGCGGCCGGTTCGCGGGCACGCCGATCAGCAACCAGCAGCTCAACAGTCGGCGGTAACGGAAAAGTTTCAGAGTTCCAGAGTTCCAGAGTTCCAGAGTTCCAGAGTTCCAGAGTTCCAGAGTTCGTGGCCCATTCGGTTCGCCGCGCTCGAATCGCGGAACGTAAAGTTCGGAAGTGGGTTCTGTTTTTGAACCTCTGGAACTTTTGGAACGTGGAACTCTGAAACTTCATACTTGGAACTCTGGAACTCTGAAAGTGGGGAACGCATGCCCGCAAACCTGTGGAGCGCGCCCGGCGACGACCCGCCGCGGAAGAAGTCGCGCTTGTGGCGCGACAAGTTCCGTGAAGCGGTCCGCGGCGTGAAGCGCGGGGTGCGCGGGCACTCCAGTTTCTCCGTTCACTTCTTCTGTGCGGTCGTGGCGCTCGCGGCGGCCGTCGCGCTGGAGTGCGACTACCGGGAGTGGTGCCTCGTGATCGGGTGCATCGGCCTGGTCGTCACCGCGGAACTGTTCAACAGCTCCATCGAGACGCTGTTCCGCGGGCTGGACCAGGAGGCCCGGGACCGCGTGTACGGCTGTTTGGACATCGCGGCCGGGGCGGTGCTCGTGGCCGGTCTGTGCGCCGCGACCGTCGGGGCCGTCATCTTCGGCCGCAAAATCCTCCTGCTGTTCCACTGGCTCCCGGCGTAACCGCGAGACGCCCCGCGGTCCCGCGCGTAAAATACTCCCGAGACCACCCCACGGGACCGACGATGAAACTCACGCTCCACGTCTGGCGGCAGAAATCGCGCACGGCCGCGGGCCAAATGGTGCCCTACACCCTCGACGGCGTCAGCCCGGACATGTCGTTCCTCGAAATGATGGACACGCTCAACGAGCAGTTGATCCGCAAGGGCGAGGAACCCGTCGCGTTCGACCACGACTGCCGCGAGGGGATCTGCGGCAGCTGCAACATGATGATTAACGGGCTCGCGCACGGCCCGGAAAAGGGCACGACGACGTGCCAGTTGCACATGCGCAGCTTCGCCGACGGCGCCGAACTGTACATCGAGCCGTGGCGCGCCGGACCGTTCCCGGTGGTGAAGGATCTGGTTTGCGACCGCTCGGCGTTCGACCGGATCATTCAGAAGGGCGGGTTCGTCGGCGTGAACACCGGCGGCGCGCCGGACGGGAACTCGCTGCCGATCGCGAAGAAGGACCAGGACCGCGCGATGGACGCGGCCGCGTGCATCGGGTGCGGGGCGTGCGTGGCCGCGTGCCCGAACGCCTCGGCCATGCTGTTCCTCAGCGCGAAGGTGAGCCACCTGGCGCAACTGCCGCAGGGCCAGCCCGAGCGCAACGACCGGGTCCGCGCGATGGTGGCCCAGCACGACCGCGAGGGCTTCGGGCACTGCACGAACATCAACGAGTGCGAGGCCGCGTGCCCGAAGGACATCAGCGTCGAGCACATCGCGCAGCTCAACCGCGACTTCATCGCGAGCACCGTGAGCGCCGTGGTGAAGTAGGGTCATCCGGTTCCGGATTGTAACGAGCCGCGACCGCGAGGGAGCGGGAGGCGCGGCCCGTACCGGATTATCCCAGGAAGTCTTGCCGCTCCCTCGCGGTCGCGGCTCGTTCGACTGTTACGGTGGGCCGAAACGGGATTAGCGCGCTGATCCCCCGCGGAGCGTGAATTGTTGGTCATTCGGGTCCGGCCCCACCGACCCGAACCGCTGCGTGAGAAGCTCCGCAATACCGGCACGCTCGGCGTTCGACGGGAACACGTCGAGCGTCGTAAGCGTTTGAAGGCACACCGATTCGGTCAAAACGCGCACGCCCGCCGCGCGGATCTCAATATTTCCCGCCAGATCCAATTGCAACAACCCAGGCGCGCCCGTCCACGCGGCCAGCGCTTCGGCCGCTTTCGTCGTTAACCACATTCCCACCAACCCCAATTCGCGTAGGGCCGGGAGCCGGGCCGAGCGCACGAGCGCGGTGATGAGTTCGTCCCCGTCTGGGAACCCGTTGGCGCTCAGGTCGAGCCGTTGCAACTTCTCGAACCGCCCCGGTCCGAACAGCCGATCGATCCCGTCCGCGGTGATGTCGTTCGAGGACAGGCTGAGTTCAATCAGTTGACCGGCAAGGGTCGATTCCCCCAGCACCTCCGCGCCCGCGTCGCCGATGTTGCCGCCATCGAACCGCAAGTGGACGAGTTGACGGCTCGCCGCGGACGAACACAACGCGCTCATCGCGTCCGGGCCGGCGAAAGAATAACCCCAATGCAATTCAGTCAAATTGCCCGCGTGCGGGGATGCAACCAGGTTGGTAAACACTCGGCTGTTGTGAAAGAGCTGAAGCACCCCGATCCGACGAAAACATTCGTCCCCGAAAAGCGATTCCAGTTCCTTCTCTGTGAGATTCGAGAACCAAAACGCCCAGGTGGGCGCGTGCGGGAGCAGATCGCGGAACACTTTGTGAAACTTGTGGCTGTTCATGGGCCGAAGTGGGGGAGCAACGAACCCCCGCGCGAACGGGTACGCGCGCATCCGGTCCGGTAGCCCCCGCCGGAACATTTTTCGGTGCGCCTCCCAGAGCCCAGCCTCGCGCTTCTTCAGTACGGGCCACTGCGGATCGCTCTTGTCCGTTCTCGCGATCGTACACTGGAGCCGGATGAATTCGGCGCGCGCGGGTTGGCCATTTTCCTGGAGCCAGTCCGCGTAGATCAGGCGCACGGTATCGTCGTGCGGGTGCTCCCAGATCGCCGCGAGCAGCGCCTTCTCGTCGGACATAGTGCCTCACGCAACGGGCCGCGCCGAGGAGGTTCCCGGCGCGGCCCATCATAAATCCCAACAGCGAACGAAGCGAGCGAACCGCACCGGAATCAGCCCATCCACTCGGGGTGCTTGGCGATGTCACGCAAATCCCGCACCGAATCGCGCGTCACAAGTTTCAAGACCCACCACCAAAATTAATTTCGGCTCATGAGGCATCAGGGGTGAATCGGGTGTTTTCAGGTCGTAGGAGCGGTGGCTCATGAGGCGGTAGAGGTGGAGGTTTAGTGCAGGACGCTGTCGGGCAACGAATTGCGACCAGCCTCCACCTCTACCGCCTCATGAGCCACTCACGGACGAGCGAAGTCGGAGTGCCGTGGAGATTGCGGAAAAACATGTAGATGACTTGGTAAGTGATGATGAGGCAAATGATGCAATGCGGGCGGCGGACCAGGCGTGGCGTGACGCGGAGAAGAATACTCCCGATCGGATTGAAAATGCTGACCGTGCTGCGAATTGTGGTTGCTGGACTGCTTACTACACCGACTTCCCGGAATGGGCATCGCGAGAGGCGCGAACGGCTATGGTTTGGGAAAAAATCGAGCAAGGCATTGACCATCGCGTCGCCAACGGAGCTGAAGCGGCACAGCAAAGCATCCTACTGCGTGATATCTTCGGTAACCCCTTCCGCCCCGGCGCCGTTGATTCTTCTTGGCTCACGACAGACGTTCGCATTCTTGCCGAAGGTATTTACCAAGATCGTGTATTCGACCGAATGCTGATCCTTGCTGACGCACTTCAAGACGCTGGATGTGACAACGACGACATCCTAAACCACTGCCGGGGCGACGGGCCGCACGTTAGGGGGTGCTGGGTTGTGGACTTGCTGACGAACCGGAAATGATGAGCCTTATCTGTACGTTGATGGTCTTTTGGCGAGCCAAAGAAGACTTGCAAGTGCGCAAACCACAATTCACGTCTGTTTCAACTCGGGCACTATGCCGTTCGGAATTGTTTCGCAAGGCGCCGCTTGTTGCCGGCTTCCGTTGAACTCGCGAGCGGCACGAGTCTCCAGGTGTTCGCCCAGCAACTCGTGCCCCAATTCGACCGCTTTAGCCTACGAAGATTTCGCCGGTGAAGCTCGGATCGAAGGCGAAGAAACTGCTCAGCTCCGCCGGCGTTTGACCGTCGAACCGCTTGACATGGCGCCGGCACCCGAACGAATATCGGGTGATAGGTTCACGATGCTCGGGCGCGAGGACGTGTGCTCTCATACCCGAGACACGCTAGACCGAAAATCAATCACTGACCCTGTCCCCGAGCCTGCACGTCACTGCAAGTCGATGTCGTGCGTGTTGCTGCCCTTCTTGACGGCGAAACCCGGGATCGCGCCGGGGAGCGAATACTTCTTCGGAACGGCCGCGCCCTTGCTCGCTTCGGGCATGCCGGGCATCGAGGCCGTGCGCCCGACCACTTTCACCGGTCCCGAACCCGTGACGATGATCTTGGCGTCGCCGGGCGGGACTTCGTTGACAGTGTAGGTGCCATCGGCGTTCACGATGGAACTCGATTCCTTGCCGTCCGCGCCGATGAATTTGATGAGCGTGCCCGATGCTGGCGCGGCGCCTTTCACCGTGAGCTTGCCCGTCACCGTGCCCTTGTCGCCGGACGTCCCGCAGCCGGTCAGCGCGAGGGCAACACAAAGCAGGCCCGTTACGGGCAGCCAGCGGTTCGTGAATGAGCACTTCGGCAGAGTTTCGATGTGGGACATGGGTTCCTGATTGGTGGGAGAAAACGAACCGGTTCGGGAAACGCCCGCCCTGGTTGGGGCGGGTGGAAGATCGTGCAATTGGCGCTCTTACCAGTCGCTCGGCAGAACTTGCCCGTCGTCCGGGGTCAGTGCGTACAGCCAGCTCAACTGCGACACGCTGGCGCCGACGCTGCGGACGCTCCCGTCGGCCAGACCCACGAGGCACCCGCTGCTGTGGTTCGCGTACACGCGGGACCGGTCGGTCGCCGCGGACTGCGTCACCCCGAACAGCGGCGCCTGGTTCCAGCTCCCCCAACCGGTGTTGGCCCCGAACCGGTTGCTGGTCACGCCGCCCCAGCCGAACACCGCCGAGTACTTGCCGTCGCCCGCCCAGTCCCACCCCGGGTACGCCCACAGTTGGCCGTGGTCCGACGTGCGCCCGCCGTAGCTGTCCACGAACGTCATCGTGTTGGAGGTGCCGTCCGGGATGTTGCCGACCCGGTACGTCGACTGGTCCGCGTTGTTGACGCGGTTGCTCCCGAACAGCGCGTAGTTGGCCGCGTAGCTCGTCCCGGCCCAGTCCTGGCCGCGGTTGCTGGGGTACCCGCTGTTCATGGTCGCATCGGACGGGCACACGAACGTTTTGATGACCTGGTAGAGCACCTGCGGCTTACTGGTGTTGCCCGCGATCGGCCCCTCCCACGGTTGACTGTACGGCGTCCCGTTGTACGTACTGACGATCGGGGACAGCCCCGCCTGGTAAATGGCGTCCTGTTCGATGAACGGGAGCAGGTAGTAGTGGATCGAGCCCCCGTGCGTTTGCGACTGCGGCGACCCGTTCACGGCCGACGTGATGTTGGGGAGCTGGTCCGAGCGCGAGCTGGCGTAGTTCTGAACGGCCAGCCCCAGTTGCTTGAGGTTGTTGCTGCACGACATGCGCGCGGCCGCCTCGCGCACCTTTTGGACGGCCGGGAGCAAGAGCCCGATCAGGATCGCGATGATCGCGATGACCACGAGCAGCTCAATGAGCGTAAACGCACGACGGCCCTTCGACGCGGGCATGGAGAGACTCCCTCGGTTGAACCAAGTGGCAGAAGGAACGGACTCAATAACCTCGCGGCGCGCGACTACCGCTGTTTGCGCAACGGACCCACTCGCGCCGCACGAACCGGCTCGAACACGTGATTCGGGCGCCAACCCGGTTCCGGGGGCTCTGGCCCCGGAACCGGGTTGGCGGTGTACCGCTACTGATTTGAAAACACCCGGGGACCAAAAGTTCCGCGGATCGCACACAATAATTCAAAAGATAAAACTATGAGTGGCTGTTTGGTTTAATCACACATTCATTATTTGAATCGCCTCAGAATACACAGAGTGAACGTTTCACTCGTGGCTGGATCTTTCGATCGTGTTGGGCGATGTGTGTCCGATCTGCACAAGGGGTGCATACTTTCAAAACGGTCCGTGTGCCGGGAAAAGACGCAAAATTCGGCTACACTTTTCGGGAACCGCGGCGGAATCCGACACGGGAGCCGCGCCGCACCACTCGTTCTTCCGGGTGAAACGTGAAAACTGTTCTCCTGCCAATCGGCGACGCGGCGGAAGTTCTGGACACCTACTACCCGCTGTTCCGGCTCCGCGAGGAGGGGTACGAGGTACTCGTAGCGGGGCCGGAGAAGCGGGGCTACCACCTCGTGCTGCACGAGCGCCCGGACGGGTGGGACATCACGCAGGAGCGCCCGGGCTACACGCTCGCGGCCGAAATCGCGTTCCGCGACGTGGACCCCGGCGCGCTCGCGGGCATGGTGATTACCGGTGGGCGCGCCCCGGAGTACCTCCGGTACGACCCGGATCTCATGCGCATCACGAAATCTCTGTTCGCGGCGAACAAGCCGGTCGCGAGCGTGTGCCACGGCATCGAGATCGTTGCCGCGGCCGACGTGATCCGCGGGCGCGAGGTGACGACGGTCGCGAAGTGTCGGTTCGATTGTGAATTTTCGGGCGGGATCTACGTGGACCGCGAGGTCGTGGTGAGCGGGAACCTCGTGACGTGCCGCACGTGGCACGATAATCCGGCGTGGATGCGGGAATACCTGAAGCTCTTACGCGGGTGACGTGCAACGAGTCCGGGAACCATCGGCACCAAACGGGCGTCAAAAGGATGTGTGTGGTCGTGAAATGAATCCGCCCCGGTAGTGCGCCGGGGCGGAATACGGATTAGGGCACCACGACGTCGATCGTTTTTTCTTTCGCGTCGATGGTGTACTTGAGCGGCGACGTGTCCGGCTTGTTCACTGTTGCGGGCAGTTTGGCCAACTCCGGAGCCGGGGGTGCGTTGTCCGGGGCCTTCGTCGGGGTGCTACTGCCGCCGCCGCCCGGTGTAATCAAGCCCCCGCCACCACCACCCGGCGGCCCCGCTCCGGGAAGGGTACCTTTACCGGGTAGCGTCGACCCGCCTGTCTTTCCGGGCATTCCGGGCATCCCGGGGCCGCCGGCTTTGAGCCCGCCGGGGAGCCCGGCGCCGAACTGTTCGACGGTCACCTTCACTTCGCCCATCGGGACGTCGGTGCAGGTGTAAGAGCCGTCGGGCTGGATCGCCGCGGACGCCACTTCTTTATCGGCGCCGTGGAAGGTGATCGTGCCCGTCTTGAGGGCCGCTCCCTTATACGTGACGGTCCCGCGCACGACCGCCGCCTGTTTTTTTGAGCACCCGGCCGGAACACCGACCGCTGCGGTCACGCACGCCAACGCAATGATTCGGGAAAGTACAAAACGCTTCATTCCGCGAACTCGGGGTGTGGGAGAAGAATGTGAAAACGCCCCGGCACGCGGGACACTTGCGCCCGCGTGCCGGGAGTTGGTGGAAGCGGCCCGGGGTTACCAGTCCGAGTTGAGGACGTTACCGTCGGTCGGGTAGTTCGCGTTCTGCCAGGTGGCGGCGGAAACGCTCGTGTTAATGGTGCGGACGCTCCCGTCGCAGAGGCCGATGATGCACCCGCCCGGGGTCAGGCCTTGCGGGCGCGTGGGGATGCAGTTGGCGACCGTCGGCCGCGCCTGCGGCGGGTTCCCGTCCGCGTTGATCGCGTACACGGACATCCACGGCCAGTTCCAGTCGCCGTGCGTCCACAGGCTGCCGTTGCTCCCGCAGGTGCCCATCTTCTCGGCGAAGGCCACGGTGTTCGAGGTGCCGTCCGAAATGCCGGTCATCGTCCGCTTGCCGTCCCAGCTCACGTTCGGTTGGCCGAACACGGCGTGGTTCGAGGCGTAGTTCGAGATCGCCCAGTCGCTGTACACCAGGGAACCCGGGGTGGAAGCGTCCAGGGGCGAGATGAACGTCTTGATGACCCCGCGGCGGACCGTCGCGTTGTCGTGCGCGTACACCATCGCCGCGCCGCCCTGGGGCACGAGCTTGTACAGGTTGTCCTGCTCGATGTAGGGCAGGATCCAGAAGTGCAACGAGGCGGTCACGTTGCCGTAGGTCGCCCACTGCGGTGGGAGCCGGTTGACGGCGTCGTGGTGCGAGTGGCACGCGATCGCCAGTTGCTTGACGTTGTTCGTACTGGTCATGCGCGCGGCGGCCTCGCGCACCTTCTGCACGGCCGGCAGCAGCAGCCCGATGAGAATGGCGATGATGGCGATGACCACCAACAGCTCGATCAGCGTGAACCCACGCCGACCCTTGCGGACGTTCAATTCAGGCACGGGGAGAGACTCCTTACACCGAAACGAAGAATGGAACCGACGAGAAAGGACGTAGCGCCACTGTGCGCGTGGCCGTCACCGTTCGAGGCGACGGCCCCACTTTCGCTCAACCGGGGCGAAGGATCAAGGGAAAAATACACCAAAAATGCACATGCCGATGTGAGAGGTCTGTTGGGTTGTCATTCTAATATTATGAATCTTGGCAATCGGAGTGGTGCCTTTTATCGCACAACTGTCTCGATCGTATGGGCGGCGACGGGTTTTCGCGCTCCCGAAAACGCGACCCGCGGAGCGATTCGCGCGCCGCCCGGGGCGCACCGCGGGTGCCCGGTTCCGCACCGAACGTGCCGCCCGTCTTGATTACCCCTTCGCAACTCCAACAATACCTGAATCAGCGCGAATCCTTCCTGCTTGCGGGTGCTCTCATGCCAAATAGTTTCGGAAGCCTCTCGACCCTTTCTGTTGGTGGTAAGCCGTACACGATTCACCGACTCGCGGCCGTCGAAGCCGTTCACCCGCAGGCGAAGAAGCTCCCGTTTTCACTTAAGATCCTTCTGGAGAACCTCTTGCGCAACGAGGGCGTGAGCCTCGCGGTGCGCAAGGCGGACATCGACGCCCTCGCGCTGTGGCAGCCGAAGGCCGAGCCGAACGTGGAGATCGCGTTCACGCCGGCCCGCGTGCTCATGCAGGACTTCACCGGCGTGCCCTGCGTGGTGGACCTCGCGGCCATGCGCGACGCGATGAAGACGCTCGGCGGCGACCCGTCGAGGATCAACCCGCTCGTGCCGGTCGAGCTGGTCATCGATCACTCGGTTCAGGTGGACGAGTACGGCACCGATCGCGCGTTCGTGGACAACGTGAGCCTGGAGTACGAGCGGAACCAGGAGCGGTACGTGTTCCTGCGCTGGGGGCAGAACGCCTTCCGCAACTTTCAGGTCGTTCCGCCGGGCACCGGGATCTGCCACCAAGTGAACCTGGAGCACCTCGCGCGCAGCGTGTTCGTGGACCCGCACGGGGCCGCGTACCCGGACACGCTGGTCGGCACCGACAGCCACACCACGATGATTAACGGGCTGGGCGTGCTGGGGTGGGGCGTCGGCGGGATCGAGGCCGAGGCCGCGATGCTCGGCCAGCCGGTGTCGATGCTCATCCCGCAGGTGATCGGGTTCAAGCTCTCGGGGCGGCTCTCGCCCGGCGCGACCGCGACCGACCTCGTGCTCACCGTTACGCAGATGCTCCGCAAGAAGGGCGTGGTCGGGAAGTTCGTCGAGTTCTTCGGCCCGGGGCTGGCGGACCTGCCGCTCGCGGACCGCGCGACGATCGCGAACATGGCCCCCGAGTACGGCGCGACGTGCGGGATCTTCCCGGTCGACGCCGAGACGCTGCGGTTCCTGACGCTCACCGGGCGCCCGGCCGAACTCGTGGCGCTCGTGGAGGCTTACTACAAGGAACAGGGACTGTTCCACGACGCCAACACCCCCGAAGCGAGTTACACGGACACGCTCGAACTCGACCTCTCGACCGTGGAATCGAGCCTCGCCGGGCCGACCCGCCCGCAGGACCGGATCGCGCTCAAGAACATGAAGACCGCGTTCGCGGAGGCGCTCCCGAAGCTGAAGGCTGGCGTGAAGAAGCCGACCGCGGTCCCGCTGCCGGTCGCGGCCCCTTCATCCGCGTCGGGACCGTTCGGCGTGAAGGAGGCGGCCCCCGCGCCCGAAGTGCCGGCCGGGTCGCTCCACGACGGCTCGGTGGTCATCGCCGCGATCACGAGCTGCACGAACACGTCGAACCCGTCGGTCATGATGGCCGCGGGCGTGCTGGCGAAGAAGGCCGTCGCGAAGGGCTTGAGCACGCGACCCTGGGTGAAGACGAGCCTCGCGCCCGGCTCGCAGGTCGTGACCGACTACCTGACTAACGCGGGCGTGCTGGGCGACCTGGACAAGCTCCGCTTCAACGTCGTCGGGTACGGCTGCACGACGTGCATCGGGAACTCCGGGCCGCTGCCGGACGCGGTGTCGCGCGAGATCGCGGCCGAGGGGCTGGTGGTGTCCGCGGTGCTCTCCGGGAACCGGAACTTCGAGGGCCGCGTGCACCCCGAGGTGCGGGCGAACTACCTCGCGTCGCCGCCGCTGGTCGTCGCCTACGCACTGGCCGGGCGCGCCGACATCGATTGGGACACCGAGCCGGTGGGCGCGGACCCGAGCGGGAACCCGGTTTTCTTGAAAGACATCTGGCCCACGCACGAAGAAGTGTCAGCGGCCATTGGGAGCTCGATCAAGAAAGAATCGTTCGAGCGCATCTACGGCGCGGTGTACGAGGGCGACTCGCGGTGGAAGGAACTGCGCGTCCCCACGGGCGACCTGTACGAGTGGAGCGCGAGTTCCACGTACATCGCCAACCCGCCGTACTTCCGCGGGATGGGCGTGATGCCGCCGGCGATTGCCGAGATCACCGGGGCGCGGGTGCTGGCGCTGCTCGGTGACAGCATCACCACGGACCACATTTCGCCCGCGGGGAACATCAAGAAGGACTCGCCCGCGGGCAAGTACCTGCTGTCCCACGGGGTCGAGCAGAAGGACTTCAACCAGTACGGGGCGCGCCGCGGGCACCACGAGGTGATGATGCGCGGGACGTTCGCCAACGTCCGGTTGCGGAACCTGCTCGTGCCCGCGCGCGAGGACGGGTCGCGCGTGGAGGGCGGGTTCACTCGGCACCTGCCGGGAACCGAGGTCGTGAGCCTCTACGACGCGGCGATGGCGTACCAGAAGGACGGCGTGCCGCTGATCGTGATCGGGGGCAAGGAGTACGGGTCCGGGTCGTCGCGCGACTGGGCCGCGAAGGGCACGAACCTGCTCGGCGTGAAGGCGGTGATCGCGGAGAGCTACGAGCGCATCCACCGCAGCAACCTCGTGGGCATGGGCGTGGTGCCGCTCCAGTTCAAGACGGGCGAGTCGGCCGCGAGTCTCGGGCTGACCGGCGAAGAGGTGTTCAACATCGACGGCCTGATCGCGGGCCTCGACAAGAACTTCGACGGCCCGAGCCGCGAACTCACCGTGACCGCCACCCGCCCCGACGGGACGACGGTCGCGTTCAAGGCGGTGTGCCGCATCGACACGCCGCAAGAGGTGCAGTACTACAAGAACGGCGGCATCCTGCCCTACGTCCTGCGGCAGTTGCTCCAGGCGAAGTAAACTCACCGGCCCCGCTCGAGAGAGCGGGGCCGCCGTTTCCGGAACGCCGAACCGAGGCCCACGATGTCACTATCGCTCACTCTGGCGCAGGCGAACGGTGGGGGCGATCCGCCCGACGAGTTCATGATCGTTCTGTTCGCGTCTATTTGTGGCTTCTACCTCGTATTGCTGCTCGTCGGCATCTTTTTCCTGCTGACGCTCCACAAAGCGCTGGCCCGGTGCCGCCCCCGGAACCGGACGATGGAACCGGGAATGGTGTGGTTGAATCTCATCCCGCTCGTTCAAATCGTGTGGATGTTCATTACCGCCATTCGCGTTTCCGAGTCGCTGGACAACGAGTTTTACGACCGCCGCTGGCACCGCAAGGGTGACGATTACGGGAAAACACTGGGGGTCATAACCTGTTCCCTCTTGTTGGGCGGGAACATGGGGGTGTGCGGGCTCCCGTTCATCGTAGCCTGGTTCGTGTGTTGGATCATTTATTGGGTGAAGATCGCGGGTTACAGCGGGCAGCTCGTGGCCCGGGACTACGACGATCGGGACCGGTACGACGAGAACGATCGGTACACCGACGCGGACGAGCGGCCCGCCCCGCGGAACCGCGACGGCGATCGCTTCGATGAAGACGACCGCCCGGCACGCCGGCCCCGTGACGAGCGTAATGCGCGCGACGAGTTCGATGACGACCGCGGTGACAACGACCGGAAACCGTGGGATCGCGACGGGCGGTAAGCGTCTTATTTGCACCTCGATTGTGCCGCGGAGGTGCGGATGTACGGCCAGAACCAGTTTCTCGAAATGTTGGGCGCGCTGGGGTGCGCGGTCACCGTATTCGTGCTGTCGTTTAGCCTCTCGCTCTCGTTCCTGTCGGCGATCGGGCGGACGCTGCGCCGGGTGTCACCGGAGAACCGGCGGATGGAACCGGCGCGGGTGTGGCTGAACCTGATTCCGGTCTTCAACCTCGTGTGGGCCGGGGTCACGGTGGAGCGCGTGGCGGAGTCGCTGCGGAACGAGTTCCTCGCGCGGGGAATGGACGACCCCGACGAGGGCTACGGGCGCGGGTGCGGTCTGGCGACCGTTGCCTTCATCGTGCCGGGCGTGTGGTTCTACCCCGCGTTCGTGACGCTCCCGATCGCGTTCGTTTGCGGCGTCCTCTACTGGCGCCAGTTGAACGACTACGTCGAGCGACTGAAGCCCGGCGCTTACATCCCCCCGCCGATGGACGAGGGGTGGTGACCGCGTCACGGAACGCGGTCGGTGTGGGTCTTGAGCGGGCCGGCCACGTCGTCAGGCACGAGCGGGAAGAACTTGTACCCGGTGCGCTGTTCGACCGTGCTGACAGACACGATGTACTTCTTCCAGTCGGTCCCCACCGTCTGATCGTTCGGCATCCACACGGCAAAGACCGGCGTATCGGCGCTCGGGGCCGCGGTCTTGTTCGGTAGCACCATCACCACTTTCCAGACGCTCTCGGGCACCACGATCGGGTGCGATTTGCCGATCGTGAGGTGCCTCACCTCGTCGTTACCAAATCCGCCCCGGCCATGCGGCCCGCACGCGATGTACAACTCGCTGTTCTTCTTCGCGAGTGAGCGGCAGTGTTCTTCCAGCAGGCGCCAGCCTTTTTGATTGTTGTTCGGCGATTGGGGGACGATGTTCGTCATGTAGAACAGGATGTTGTTATCTTCTTTTGAATTCGAGCGGTCCTTGGACGCGCACATGTGTCCGCGGTCGAACCCGGACGCGGCGTAGTCCGAGGATTTGACGCGGTAGAAGTCTTTCGGCAGGTCCGGGTCCGGCTCGAAGCTCGTGTCGCGCTCGGCCGTGCCGATGTCGCTCGCGGTGAGGTTCCAGCACACCCAGTTCGGGTTCTTCGTCGCGTCGTTGTACGAGAGGACGTATTGCGGTCGATCGATCAGGTACGCTTCGCGGTTCGTCGGATCGTGCTTGGCTTCGGCCGGTAGTCCGAACCGCACGTTGCGGTTTTCGAGCGTCTGTTGATCGCCCTGCGGACCGGGCGGGTGCCCCTCCTGGCGCGAGCGCACCAGCGCAACGACACCGGCGATAACGAGAATCACGACGCCGGCTATGACGCGCTGCGTCGGCGTCAGTTCGTCCAGGAAACTCTTCGAGGCCATTCCTTAGCTCCGAGAATCGGTCACGTTTCAACGACTTGGGTCTTCACGCCGGCGTACTGCCCGTCGGTAGTGCGGCCGACGATGTAAACGTCCATGTTCACTTCGCCCACCTTGAACACGGTCACGCCGCTGAGGTGGTGCGCGAGCGTCGCGAACAGGTGGAGGAACTCCCCGCGGCTCTCGCTGGGGATCGTCCGCGTGAGGTCCGGGACCGTGAGCTGCTGGACGGGCGCGTCCTTTTCGACCTTCGCGTTCGCGCGCACCGCGGCCTCGTCCGGCGGGCCGTCGCCCCCGGGCCACGCGAACGCCTCCAACGGCGCGTCCGACTCGCTGGGGAACAGGAGCCCCTTCGCCGCCGCTTTGAGTTCCTTCAGAACCGGGGTCGTCTTCGCCATGTGTGTCGTCCCGTGCGCTACCTTTTGTGAACGGTGACCTTCACCGCGTCGGGCTTTTCCTTCAGCACTTCCGAGACCTCTTTGGGCACCAGCGGGAAGAATTTCAGCCCGGTCTTCTTCTCGATCTCGGCCACGGACACGCGGTAGTGCGGCCAGTCTTCGGTAACCGTGTCGTCGTTGGGCATCCACACCGCGATGACGCGCGTGTTCTTGGTCGGGTTGGTGCCCTTATCGAGTACGAGCGCCACCTTCCAGACGTGTGCGGGAACAGTAATAAACGGCGCGTTCTTGCCGATGGTGAGCTTCTTGGTGCCGTCGTTGGCGACGCCCCCGATGCCGTGCGGACCGGCCGCGATGTACAGTTCCTTGCCGTCTTCCGCTAGCGTCCGGCAGTAGCTCTCGAACCGCTCCCAGCCCTTTTGATTGCACGCGGCCGATTGCGGCACCATGTTCGTCATGAGGAACACCGCGTCGTTGTTCTCCTCCGTGTCCGAGCGGTCCTTCGAGGGGACGAGGTGCCCGCGGTCGAACCCGCTCCCGGTGTAGTTCGCGCTGGTGACGTGGGTGAAGCCCTTCGGCAGCCCCTTGTCCGGCTCGAACGCGCCGCGGGCCGTGCGCCCGATGTCCTTCGCGGTTAGGTTCCAGCACACCCAGTTCGCGGTCTTGTGTTTGTCGTTGTACGACATGACGTACTGCGGCCGGTCGATCAGGTACGCTTCCTTGTGGGCCGGGTCCGGTTTCGCTTCGCCGGGCATCCCGTACCGGACGTTGCGGTTCGCGGGCGGCTTCGGCGGGTCCGCGCTGGCGGGCAGCGCGGACAGAGCAACCGCGATCGCAAGAATCAGAAGGAGACGCTTCATGATGGTTACTCGCGAACGATTTTGAGTACGCGACCGTTGCTCGCATCGGAAATGTAGATGTCGCCGGTCTGTGGGTGAACGATGACGCCGTGCGGCTGGTTGAACTCCGACTTCAGCGGATCGCCCCCGCCGAGCCCCGTGCCCTTCTTCCCGGTACCGGCCACGAGCGAGAGTGTACCGTCTTTGGGGCTGTAACGCACGATCCGGTGATTCTCCGTGTCCGCAATCAGCACCGAGCCGTCGCGATCGATGCACAAGTGCTTCGGGCCGTTCATTGCGGCTTCGAGCGCTTTCCCCGTTCCCTGGCCCGCCTTCCCGGTCCCGGCGACAGTGCGAATCGCTCCTTTCGCATTCACGACACGCAGCGCGTGTCCGCTGCGTTCCAGAATCCAGAGGTTGCCGTCCTTGTCGACCGCGTGCGCCCGGGGATCGACGAGCGGCTGCTTCAGTGCGTCTTCGCCGTCCTTCGGAACGCCCTTTTCGCCGTTACCCGCGACTGTCGTCACCACCTCGGATTTCATGTCGATCTTGCGAATCCGGCGGTTATCGAGATCGGTGAGGTAGAGGTACTTCTTGTCTGGATCGAACGCGGCGCAGAACACGCCGCCGAATTTCGCTTTGGCTGCCGGCCCGCCGTCACCGGAAAAGCCTTTCTCGCCGGTGCCCGCGAACGCGCCGACCTTGTCGTTGGCAACGTCGTACCGGCGCACGCGGTTGTTCCAGGTATCGGCGAGGTACACGTGCCCGTCCGCGCCGACCGCGAGCGAGTGCATGCCGTTGAAGGTCGCTTTTGCCCCGGGACCGCCGTCGCCGTCGCTCCCCTTTTCCCCCCCAATACCGGCGAGGGTGCCGAGCCGATCGTCCCGGAGTAGTCGAAGGCGCTCGCCCTTCGCCATTTCCACAATGTAGATCGTGCCCGTCGGCGCGAAATCGACTCCGAACGGCTGAATCAGCTTCGCCTTCTGTGCTTCCGTGCCGTCGCCGCCTTCACCGCCGCCCGCGACGAGACTGATTTTGTCCGCTCGCGCAGTCAATGCGCTTAAAAGCAATAAGCATGATGCGAGTGACAGAACACGGCGCATGGTTGGTATCCACGTGAGGGGTGTTGTGAGGGTACGCCGGTCGGGGTGTCGGAGTCAACGCGACCGCGGTATCTTTAGCCGCTATGGACAACACGGAGGTTCTTGTGCTTCACCCGGTCGAACTGATTCTGGCCCTGCTCGCGGTTACGGTCGTACTCGGCTTGGTGGCCCGTCGGCTCGGCGTCGCGGAACCGATCCTGCTCGTCATCGGGGGGCTGGTACTCGGCCTCCAGCCCTGGGCGCCGGGCGTGATGGTCGACCCACAAATCGTGTTCCTGCTGTTCCTGCCGCCGCTCTTGTACTCGGCCGCGTTCCGGACGCCGTGGCCGGAGTTCCGCGACCAGATCCGGCCGATCATGCTGCTCGCGATCGGGCTGGTGCTGTTCACGATGGTCGTGGTCGCGGCCGCGGCCCACTACTTCGTCGGGATGTCGTGGCCGACGGCGTTCGTGCTGGGCGCGATCGTCTCGCCACCGGACGCGGTCGCCGCGGTCGCCGTGACCCAGCGCTTGCGCGTGCCGCGCCTCATCACCACGATCCTCGAAGGCGAAAGTTTGGTGAACGACGCCTCCGCGCTCGTGGCGCTCCGGTTCGCGGTCGCGGCCGTGGTGACGGGCGCGTTCTCTTTGGTGGAAGCGGGTACCGAGTTCGCGATCGTCAGTGCCGGTGGGATCGCGATCGGCATCGCGGGCGGGTGGTTCGTGGTGTGGCTCCACGGGTGGCTCGATCGCAAAAAACTCTCGGACACGAAGATCGTCATCACGATTACGCTCCTCACGCCGTTCTCGGTGTACCTGACGGCGGAACACTTGCACCTGTCCGGCGTGCTCGCGGCCGTGAGCGCCGGGTTTTGGGTCGGGAACCGGTGCGAGCGGGTGTTCAGCGAGGAACTGTATGAAGAGGCCCGGGCCGTTTGGGAGTGGATGGAGTTCCTGCTGAACGGGCTGATCTTCATTCTGGTCGGGTTCGCGCTGCGGCAAATCATCGATCAGGCCAGCGGCGCTCGCTCACCGGCCGACGTGCTCGTGGCCGCCGCGGTGGTTTCGGGCGCCGCAATCGTGGCCCGGCTCGTGTGGATATTTCCCGGCGCTTACGTGCCGCGCTGGATCGATCACCAAGTAGGTATCCCCACCCCATACCCGCCGTGGCGGGGCGTGGTCATTGTGGGGTGGACCGGGATGCGCGGCGTCGTGTCACTCGCCGCGGCCCTCGCGCTGCCGCTCGCCACGAGTCAGGGGCACCCGTTCCCCGATCGCGACATAATTCAGGTACTCACGTTCGCCGTGATCTTCGCCACGCTGGTGGGGCAGGGGCTTACGCTTCCCCTTTTGATCCGCGGTTTGGGTGTTTCGGACGAGCCGGATGCGCCGCGGGACGAACCAGAAACAGCGCCAGACGACCCGGCCCTTTGAGGCGCCGCGCCCGCGTTTTTTGACGCTCGCCGTTAATCGGGCGATCGAGTAGTCTGTTGTGGCCGGCGCCGCGGGGCGCCGCACATCACCACATTCAAGAGGTGTGAAAATGCGGACGCTACTCGGACTCGGGATCGTGCTGGCCGTGGTTTGTGGCGCGCACGCGGCGGACGACAAGAAGCTCGACGCGAAGAAGCTCGTCGGCAAGTGGGAGCCGGTGAACCCCAAGAAGGGCGAGGCGATGGTGATGGAGTTCACCAAGGACGGCAAGCTGACCGTCACCGGTGACATGGGCGGTAAGGAGCTGAAGATCGAAGGCACCTACACGCTCGAAGGCGACAAGCTCTCCTTCGTGCTGAAGTTCATGGACAACGAGATCAAGGAAACGGTCACCCTCACGAAACTGACCGACGACGAGATGGAAGGCAAGGACAAGGGCGGGAAGGTCGAGTCCTTCAAGAAGGTGAAGCCGAAGTAACCCGCTGTTCTTGGTGACTCCGGAGCCGGTCGCGATAACCCTCGCGGCCGGCTCCGGTATTTGGTGCCCCGCATCGGTTTGCACTCGCCGCGTTCGGGCGGGGTGTGTAGTTTCTCCCCAACGACCGCGTGGCGGTCGCCGAAATCGTGTCACTCACCGGAGCAAGCACATGCGTGTCCTCGCCGCGTTGGTTGCGGTTCTCGCCCTCGCCGGGTTCGCCGGCGCCGCGGACGAAAAGATCGATGCCAAGAAGCTGATCGGGAAGTGGGAACCGTCGAAGCCCGAAAAAGACGGCCCGAAGCTGGTTCTGGAGATCGGCGAGAAGGGCAAGTTCACGCTCCACGTGACCATCGGCGGGAAGACCGAGAATATCGACGGCACCTACAAGCTGGAAGGCAACAAGCTGGACATCGAAATGACCTTCGGCGGTAAGACCGAGAAGGAAACGATCACGATCACCAAGCTCACCGATACGGAACTGGTGGCCAAGGACTCGAAGGGCAAAGAAGACACGATGACCCGGGTGAAGGATAAGAAGTAACCGGTTCGTGAACGCGCGCCGACGGCCGCGGGGGATTCATTCCCCGCGGCCGTCTCGCTTTACGCACGTTCGCGCTGGTGGTATCCTGGGACCACCCGTGAGGAGGTTCGTCGATGCGCGGTACCGTCGTCGGTCTGGTCGCGTTGTGGGTCGGTGGCTCCGTGTGGGCCGCGCCCGTTCCGAAGGATCGCACGGAAGCCGAGAAGGTGGTCGGCACCTGGAAGATGGTGCTCGACTCGCGCGGGAACACGGACACCGACGTGGAGGTCGAGTTCACGCAGGGCGGGAAGATGACCATTCGCCAGCGGATCGATAAGGACACGTTGTCCGTGTACGAGGGCAGCTACCGTGTCGTCGGGAACGAACTACCCTACGAAGTGAAGCAAGACGCACTCGTCAAGAAAGAGACGCTCACCATCAAGAAGATCACCGCCGACGAACTGGTCTTCATCGACCCGGACGGGTTGAAGGAAGAGTTCGTCCGCGTGAAGAAGAAAGTCGAACCGAAGAAGGACGACAAGAAGTAGCCGCGTCGGTGGCCCGTACTTCACCGGGCCAGCCGGCGAATCGCGTCGGCCGCGGTCACGCACTGCTCGCGCGTCACATCCAGATGCGTCACGGCCCGAATCACTCGCGTTCCCAGCGGAGCCACGAGCACCCGGCTCGCTTTCAGGCGCTCGGCAACGTCTTTCGCGCTGCCGTGTCGCGCGTCCACATCGAACCACACCAGGTTCGTTTCCACTTCGTGGGGCTTGAGCGTGAAGCCCGGTACTTCTGCCACTGCGTCCGCGACGATCCGCGCGTTCGTGTGGTCCTCTGCGAGCCGATCGATGTTGTGATCGAGCGCGTAGTCGCACGCCGCGGCGAGGAACCCGATTTGGCGCATCGCCCCGCCGAACAGCTTGCGGATGCGTCGGCCGTGGGCAATCAGCTCACGCGGGCCGAGTAACATCGAGCCGACCGGCGTACCCAACCCTTTGCTGAAGCACACGTTTATGGTGTCGAACATCCCGCCCCACACCTTCGCGGGCACACCGGTCTTCACGATCGCGTTCCAGATACGCGCGCCGTCGAGGTGTGTCGCGAGCTTGTGGTGGCGCGCCCAGCGCGAGATCTCGTTGATCGCGTCCGGTGACGTGACCGTGCCGCCCCCGCGGTTGTGCGTCACTTCCAGGCACACGAGCCGCGTTCGCACCGAGTGCATATCGTCGGGCCGGACTTTGTCCGTGAAGTCGCTGGCGCCGAGCCGCCCGTCCCCCGTAGTGCTATCGATCGTGCGGAGCGTGACGCCGCTCAGCGCCGCAGCGCCGCCGGCCTCCCACAAACAGATGTGACTGTTGGTTTCGAGAAGGATCTCGTCCTGCGGGCGGCAGTGAACCCGCACCGCGATCTGGTTGGCCATCGTGCCGCTGGGCACGAACAGCCCGGCCTCGCACCCGAACATCGCGGCGGTGCGCTGTTCGAGTGCGTTTACGGTGGGGTCTTCGCCGAACACGTCGTCGCCGACCGGCGCGGCCATCATCGCGGCCATCATGCCGGGCGTCGGTTTCGTAACGGTGTCACTGCGGAGGTCGATCATGGAGGCGCTCGGGCTCGGGGAGCCGCTTACGGCTCTTTCTTCGGTTCCTCGGCCAGCCGGTTCTCGATGAACCAGCGCTCGCCGATCTTCTTGAAATACAGCGAGCGGCCCTTGACGTCCGCGTGGGACACGGACGCGGTGCCGTCGGCTTCTGCGAACATGCCGTCCCGCAGTAGCTTCCGCATGTCTTTCAGGGCTTGCGGGTCTTCTTTCAGCTTCCCTTCAATGTCTTTGGTGAGTTGCTTGAAGCCCAGGAGACGCGCCTTGGCCTCGACCGTCGCGCGGAACTCTTTCGGGTCGAGCGGGAGGCGGTCTTCCGGCGCTACTTTCGTCGGGTTGGCCCGCTGGAAATCCCGCAGTTGTGTGAGTTCGCGCTCCGTGGCGGCCTCGAACCCGGTCGCGCGATCGGTGACCATTTGGTCCGTGAACTTGGGGTCGAGGACTTGCGCAATGAAGTACGAGTAGTCGCCCGCGTCGATGCGATCGAGGGCCGTTCGGAGCACGTTCTTGGGCGTGTTCTGTGCGTGTAATTGGGGGCGGGCAGTAATCCCGTACCGCGGATCGGGGTCTTTGGCGGGCTGCGCGTGAACGAGCGCGCTGGTACAGAACAGGACGACACCCGCGAGCGCAGTTCGCATCGGCAACCTCCGTAAACGAGTCGTTTCCACGATACCCGTGCTGCCCGCCGCGCTCCACCCCAAGCCGCGGAGCAAAATAGATGCAAAAGGCGCCACGGATAAACGCTGATAAACACGGATCAGAACAATACTTGAGTTCAAGTGCCGCTCGCACCGACGCGGCACGAATCCTTCCCTTTGTCGCGCAAATCTGACTTCTCTGATCCGTGTTTTTCGGTGTTTATCCGTGGCGCCTTTCGGCCTTTATTGGGCACGCAATACAATCGAAAGTATGGCAGGCAACACATTCGGTAAACTGTTTCGCGTCACCACATCGGGCGTCAGTCACGGCCCCGGGTACTTGTGTATCATCGACGGCTGCCCGGCCGGGCTGGAACTATCGGTCGAAGACCTCCTCCCCGACCTGCGTCGACGCCGGCCGGGGCAGAGCAAGTTGACCACTCAGCGCGACGAATCCGATACGCCGGAAATCTGGTCCGGCGTGTTTGAAGGCAAAACAGACGGCACGCCGATCGGCATCCTGTTTCGCAATTCGGATCAGCGCAGCGGGGACTACGGCGACATCAAGGACAAGTACCGGCCGGGGCACGCGGACTTCACGTTCGATGCGAAGTACGGGTTCCGCGACTACCGCGGCGGCGGGCGGTCGAGCGCACGCGAAACCGTGAGCCGCGTCGCGGCCGGGGCGGTGGCCAAGAAGATCCTCGCGCTCGCGGGCATTCGGGTACTCGGGTACGTGAAGCAGGTCGGCGACGTGATCGCGGACGTTCCCGATCCCACCGCGGTGACGCTGGAGCAAGTGGAAGCGACGCCCGCGCGGTGCCCGGTGCCCGACACCGCGGCGAAAATGATCGCGCTGATCGATTCCGTCCGCATGGATCGCGATTCCATCGGCGGCGTGTGTGAACTCGTCGCGACCGGGGTACCGCCGGGGTTGGGGGAGCCGGTCTTCGACAAACTGAAAGCGGATCTGGGCAAGGCGCTGCTCTCGCTGCCCGCGGTGCTCGGTTTCGAGTACGGGGCCGGCTTCGCGGTCGCGAACATGCGCGGGAGCGCGAACAACGACGTGTTCGTTCCCCCAGAACCCCACGAATCGCCGGTGGCCCCGGACGCGGCCGATTGCAACACCGCGGTGTGGGAACCGCACCACGAGGCCCCCGTGCGGACCGAATCGAACCGCCACGGCGGGATGCTCGGCGGGATCTCCAGCGGGATGCCGATCGTGTGTCGCGTCGCGGTGAAGCCGACGAGTAGCATTCCGCGCTCGCAGCGCACCGTTACGCGGGCCGGGGAGCCGACCGAGATTCTCGTGAAGGGCCGTCACGATCCCTGTTTGCTCCCGCGCTTCGTGCCAATGGGCGAAGCCATGATCGCGCTCGTGTTGGTGGACCACCTCTTGCGGAGCCGCGCGAGCCGACTTCCCGGTTAGTACACGCGACGGCACATCGGTTGCATGATTGTCGTTCGTTTCCCGCAAGTCATGAGCGGGAACGCGCGACAATCTCCCTCATCGCCCGAGGAGCAACCCGATGCAAACGATTAGCTCGACACTTTTTCTGGCCGCCAGTTTCGTTCTCGCGGGGACAGCCGACCCGCCCGCTGCGCAAAAGCCGCCATCGACACCCGAGAAACAAACTGCCGCTTCCTTGGAAGGCGGTTACGTAATTGTGTCTGGTGAAAAAGACGGGAAGCCGATTCCGGAAGCCGAGATCGCAGGGTCTATTGTCAAGTTCACCGGCGATTCCATCCTCGGCACTGATAAGGACAAGAAGGAGTTCTTCTCGGCGACCTACTCGCTCGATACGTCGAAGACCCCGTGGGTCATCACGATGAAGGGCAAAGAGCCTAAAGAAATGACCGCGACGGGGCTTATCAAGAAAGAGGGCGACACGGTTACGCTGATTTACGCGCTGCCCGGCGGTGAAGCGCCGAAGGAATTCATGACGCGGGAGAAGCAGCACCTCTTCGTGCTGAAGAGCAACAGCAAGGGCGTCAAAGACCCGAACAAGTTCACGAAAGAGCCGTAGCCCTCGAACCGCGGCCCGGGGAATCTTCTCCGGGCTATTGCCATTTGATGCGCGGGGCGCCTACACTGGCATCGCCGTTAACTGAACGGCCATTTCAACCGACCCGTCGCCCCGATCGCGTCCGACGCTGCCTCGCCCCGACACTTCGCCCGGAACCCCTCGCCCGACACGGAGGATTTCATGTCGATGTTCGTGCGCGCCGCACTGGTTGCGGTTCTGTGTCTGAACGTTCACGCGGTGGCTATTTCGGCGGACAATGAGAAGCCAAAATTAGACGGGCAACACCAGATCATCGGCGGAGAGCGGAACGGTCAACCGGTCGCCGAGGCCGATTTCAAGGGAGCGACGTTTCGGTTCGCGGGTAACAAGCTGACCGGCGCGAACAAGGACGGCACCGAGTTCCTGGTCGCCGATTTCACGCTCGACTCGAGCAAGAACCCGTGCGTGATCGTCATCAAGCCGACCGCCGGCAGTGACAAAGACAAAGAGCTGTTTGGCCTGATCGAACGGAAGGACAACACGATCCGCATCATCTACACGGGACCGGGCGGCGAGAAGCCGACCGAGTTCAAGACGAAGACCAACCAGGCGATGTACACGCTGAAGTGCGAGAAATAAGGCTTTCCATTGGGACGATATGACGTGGGCCGCGGTATTCAAAACCGCGGCCCACATCGTTTTTAGCGCTCCCAAGGTTGGCGCGGCGGGGCTGACTGAGCGTGCACGTCGCTGAGGATCGAGTTCATCACGTCGTTGGTCACGTCGCGCCCGCCGCTCAGGTTGATGAAGAGCGACTCGATGGTAAAGAAGATCCCGAACGGGATGCCCCACCACCCGAGCACCAGACTGGTGAGCGTCGGGCCGATCGACTTGCCGAACGTCCCCTGACCGGCCCGGATGAAGTGGATGTCGGTGGGATTTTTGAAGCTGACGACGAGGAGCGAGATCGCGTACTGAAAGATGACGAACTTGCCGCCGTTGTTTACTTCTTCGGCGAGTTCGCCGACCGTCATACCGTCGATGCCAACAATCTTCACGGGCGACTCCTGAAGGCACGCGCGCCCCGGAACCGGTTCCGGGGCGCGCGTCGATGAGCTTACACCGGGGAAAGCGCTTTCTCAAGAACCTTACGCACTTCGCTCTTCGGGATGCGCTCCTGTTTGAGCGTATCGCGGTCGCGGATGGTAACGGTGCCGTCCTTCATTGTGTCACCGTCTACCGTAATGCAGAACGGGGTGCCGGCCTCGTCCTGGCGCCGGTACCGGCGCCCGATCGCGCCGCTCTGGTCGTACACCACGTTGAAGAACGGCTTGAGCTCGCGGTAGAGCTTCTTCGCCTCCTCGTCCATGCCGTCCTTGTTCACGAGCGGGAAGATCGCGGCTTTGATCGGCGCGAGGCGCGGGTGGAACTTCATCACGATCCGCGTTTCCGGGTTCCCCTTTGCGTCGGGCGCCGTGTCCTCGGTGTACGCCTCGCACAGCACCGCGAGCGTGAACCGGTCCGCCCCCGCACTCGGCTCGATCACGTGCGGTACGAACTGGAACTGCGCCTTTTCTTCTTTCTCCAGCTTCTTCTTCTCTTCCTCGCGCTTGGCCTTGTCGTCCTTGAAGGCTTCGAGCCGCGCCTGGAGGAGCGCGTTCCAGCCCTCTTCGTCGAAGTACTTCAGATCCTTCCCGCTGCGACTCGAGTGCGCGGAGAGGTCGAAATCACCGCGGTGCGCGACGCCCTCGAGTTCCTGCGGCTCGTCCGAGAACGGGAACATGTACTCGATGTCGGTGGTGCCGACCGAGTAGTGCGCCAGTTCCTCCTGGCCCTGTTCGCGCGGCACGAGGTTCTCGCTCTTCAGCCCCAGGCGCGAGTACCACTGCCGGCGCAAGTCGCGCCAGTATTCGTACCACTTCCGCGACTCGTTCGGGTGGCAGAAGAACTCGATCTCCATCTGCTCGAACTCGCGCGACCGGAACGTGAAGTTCCGCGGGTTGATCTCGTTGCGGAACGCCTTACCCACCTGCGCGATCCCGAACGGCAGCTTCAGGCGCGACGAATCCAGCACGTTCTTGTAGTTGGCGAAGATCCCCTGGGCCGTTTCCGGGCGCAGGTAGACCTTGTTCTCGTCCGACGCGATCGGCCCCGCGTGACTCTCGAACATCAGGTTGAACGCACGCGGTTCGGTGAGGGTGCCGTCGCAGTCCTCCGCCGGGCACGGGCGCGGCCACGAGGCCGGGAGTGCGGTGGCCGAATGGTACTCCAGTTGCGCTGCGGCCTTCAGCGCGCGCCCGACCGGGTGCTTCTTCTTGTCCAGCTTGGCGATCTTCTCTTTGAGCAGCGGTTCGGCGTCCGTGGCATTGTCGGCCTCGACCGAGATCGCGTGCGGGGCGCTGTCCACGACCGCGCAGGCGAAGTGGACCTTGTCCGCGCGGAACCGCTTCTTGCACTTGAGGCAGTCCACCATCGGGTCCGAGAACCCGCCCACGTGCCCGCTCGCGACCCACACGTTCGGGTTCATGATGATGGAGCAGTCCAGCCCGACCATGCGAATTTCCTGACCGTCCGGGCCGGGCGGCGGGTTGCGGACCATGTCCTGCCACCACGCCTCCTTGATGTTCCGCTTCAGTTCCACCCCGAGCGGCCCGTAGTCCCAGAACCCGTTGATCCCGCCGTAGATCTCCGAGGACTGGAAGACGAACCCCATGTCCTTGCAGAACTTCGCGAACTTCGCCATGTCGAGCTTGGTCGGCATCGAAAAAACCTCCACTCGGTCGGGCCTTATCGGAGAGTGTCTCGCGGCCCGGCCAGGTATGCGAAGCCCTTGGTCTGGACCCCGCGTTAAATTGAGAGCCGGTACGGGCGCGGGGTTCACGTGAACCCCGCGCTCGCGCGGCGTGGACATGATACGAATTGCGGGAACCGGCAGAGTAAGTGCCGTGCGACAAAGGTGATCGGGTTCGTTGGAGGTGCGTTGTGCTGGCTGTCGAAAGGACAGGAAAGGATGTGTGGGAGCGAACGGTTGCTGTGCCGACAAATCGTATTTTCTAATTTTATATTGTTATGGTTAAGGTGTATTTTTAAATGCAACGATGTGGGAACAAGTCACCGTCTTAACTCGTTGCCAAAGACCCGGTACCTGGGGGGCGTTGTCGTGGTTCGAGAGGACCGCGAAATGAAAAGATGCGGCCACGAAGATCTGCGACCGGTCGCGCATCACCCAAGAGACGGCTCGCTAATCTTGGTGAGCGAGAATTCATGAATGAACAGCGTCGTGAAGGGAATTTCCAGCTCGACCCCAGTACTGAGAAGGATTCGATGCAAATACCCGGCGCCCCAGGGGCCCATGCGATCGTCCGTCACCGACTCGATTTCATCGTACAACCAGTGTTCGCCCTCCTTGGAAAACCGCCACCCCTCTGGTTGAGGACGGACGCGAACGTTGTCCCAAAGGCAATAAATCAGAGAGCGGATCGTGCCTTCGTCCTTTACCGTAATGATGGCCACAGAGTACCAAAACGGTACGACCAACGCGGGGTGAAATTCACGAAAAAATTCCCGAGAGAAATGCCGTGCGCCTGCTTGTGTTTGCTCCACGCGTGAAAGAACCAAGCAATCGTGCAAAGATAGTTCGGCAAGTCTTTGAATTTGAGACGGCGTGCGATCCCGGAAAATTTTGAGGTGTTGGGCGTACTGCTCCGCAGCCTTTTCCCATTCTTGGTAGGCTCGATCGGCTTCGTCTTCGTTCGGTGAATTAAACCGAATGTACAGTTCCGGCGTGAAAAATCGCATGGCTCGCTCAGGTGGCTTTGAGTTTGTCGGTCTCGTAGAACGTGTGACCTTCCGGTGGTCGCGGATCGGGTTGCCAATGCGGTAGCGACATCCGGCCCGCGCTCAAGTGGGGAAAGCAGCACTTCGGCTCCCTCCCGATTGCATTTCGTTCGATCTGGCCCGCGAGTCTTCGGTTCGTAACCCGGTCCGGCCCGCACACGATGACATCCTCGCCGTTTCTTCTCCTTGTTTCGGCATCGGTCTGAGTGATCTCGGCGCCCTTTTTTACAGCACCGGCATTACCTCGGATGCCCTCGTAAATCTTCGGCGGCTCCTGGAGAGAGGGAGCCTTGGTCGCCTGCTTCTTTGCCTTCGCCATGCCGTCCCCGAAACGTAGAAGGGCTTTCTCGTTGTGAACGAACGGGGTCACAGATGGTGTTAGTGTACATTTTTGTCCGAAGGGGATACAAGCGCTATCAAAGATCGGATTCAGGAGCAGTAATGACTGCAGGCCGGGTACCGCCCGACCTGCAATCTATCCGTTTGAGCGTCCTCATTCGGCAATCGCCGAACGTTACTTCTCAACGGGCAGTCGTTTGATCTGTTCGTTGATGTTCTTCGCGCGCTCCTTGATCGCGAACCGGAGCCGGTTGACCTGGTTCTTGTAGTCGTTCGCGGCCCCGGGATCGACGGTCTTGAGCGCCGGGTGGACGACGGCCTCCATTTCGTCGAGGCGCGCGATCAACTCGTCCGGCTTGTACACTTTTGTCATGATCTCGCGGAGCCGGGCGAGGTACCGCTTCTTGCCCTCTTTCGTTTGCATCAGCGCGCGGGCCACGCTCCCGCCCCAATCCGGCATGATGGGCCAGTTGGTCTCGGCGAACATTTGGTCCATCCCCGACGGGATGAACGTGATCTTGTTCGTCTTCGGGTGGTGGTAGATGCGGTAGTTGTTGCACTTCGACGGGTACCCGTCCCAGTCGGACGTGATCATTTCGACCACGACGTAGCTGATGAACTTGTCGAGGTCGAGGAGCTTCTCCAGCTTCTCGAACCGCTTCTTCTCGTTCCCCTCGCGGGTCGCGGCCACGAGCGCTTTCAGGTCGGCGCGGTCGGCCACGTCGTTCTTGCTCGACACCAGATCGAGTTGCTGGTCGATGTCGCGCAGGAACCCGCCGTCGTAGAAGTTGCCGTTACTGTTGCCGAAGTGGTTCTGGAGGAACTGCTTGTCGTAGCCCTCCTTGATGTAGTACAGCCCGCGCTTGCGCCCGTTGATCGTGACCGTCGCGTGGCTGACGCGCGAGGCCGGCACGCCCGCGGCGCGGAAGATCTCGCCGCAAATCAGTTCCGAGAGGTAGCTCGGGTCTTGTGCCGAGTTCGCGAGGTGCCACTTGTCCATGCCGTTGTACCGCTGGGCGTCGGTGAACTTGTCCATGTTCAGCGTGAGGCCCGGCTTGTCGTCGAAGTTGCGGTAGCTCCCTGCCGCACCCTTCAAGTGGAAGCCCACGTTGGCATACTCGGTGTTGCCCTCTTTGAGCAGCGCCTTGGCGTACTGGCGCGGTTCGCGGTTGATCGCGTCGACCTCCTTCTTGTCCACCGTCAGGACCAGATCGTGGACCTTCGGCTTGCGGAAGAAGTCGTCGCGTTCGGTAATCAGGCGCGGGGCCGGGGCGGTGTCGACGGCGGGTAAATTAGCGGCGGCAAGAACGAGCACGAACAGGCCGAGTAACAGGAGGGGTCGCTTCACGGCAGACTCCGGTGGCGCGGAACGGTCAGCGTGCAACGATTTTACCCGTTATCGGGTCGGTTCCACAAGCGCGACGTAATGCGTCCTCATTTATGTCGTTGTGTCCACGATGACGACATCGACCCCGCGCACTGTGTGGAGGAGCCGGTCAACGAGCGACGGACCGAACCAGCGCCGGTACCACGGGCGCTGCGGGCGGCCCATCACGAGGTGCGTGATGCCGTACTCCGCTACGAACGCGGCCACCGCGGACGGGAAATCGGCTCCCTTGAATGTAAGCGGCACGCCATCGAGTTGCTGCGCGAGGGCGAGTGAATCGGCCACGCGGCGCTGAGTGGCGGCGTCGGTTTTTTCTGTGCTTTCACCCGGAGTTTGCACGTAGACCGCGAACCACGGGGCGCCGAGGCGGTCCGCGAGTCGCGCGCCCTTGCGGAGCAACCGCAGCGCGTTGGGGCTGCGGCTCGATAAACACACCATGACCCGGGCGGACGTGTTCGCTTGCGCCGCGCCGTCCCGCTCGTGTCGGCGCCGGTCTAGTACGTGTGCGACCTGTTCCAGCGCGATCTCACGGAGCTGGTTCAGGTTCGGTTCCGTGAAGAAGTTCGCCAGCGCGCGTTCGGCCCGCTCCGGCGGGTACACTTTTCCGGCCCGCAACCGTTCTTGAAGATCCTCCGCGGGCAGGTCCACGTTAACCACTTGGTGCGCCTGCGCGAGCACGTAATCGGGCACCCGCTCTTTGACCTTCACTCCGGCGAACCGTTCGACGATGTCGTACAGGCTTTCGAGGTGCTGAACGTTCATCGTGGTGATGACGCTGATCCCGGCCTGAAGCAGCGTCTCCACGTCCTGGTAGCGCTTCGCGTGTCGGCCGCCCGGCGCGTTGGTGTGCGCCAGTTCGTCCACGAGGGCGACCGTCGGTCGGCGGTTGAGCATCGCGTCCAGGTCCATTTCTTCGAGCACGACGCCGTGGTATTCGAGCTTGCGCCGCGGAACCTGTTCGAGATCGCTGATGAGCGCGGCCGTGTCCGCGCGCCCGTGCGTCTCCACCACCCCGATGACCACGTCCACGTTTTGCTTGCGGAGCCGGTGGCCCTCCTGGAGCATCTCGTAGGTTTTGCCCACGCCGGGCGCGAAACCGAGGTAGACCTTCAGCCGGCCACGCTGCTGTTCCCGTAAGAGGGCCAGGAACCGTTCGGGACCGGGGCGAGCCGTGTCAGTGGTCATGGTGTGCTCCCGTTCGCTCGTCCCAGGTGGGGAGCGTGATCCGGAACGTTGTGCCTTTTCCGGGTTCGCTCACGCACGTGACCTCGCCCCTGTGGGCCGTGATTACTTCCTTCACGATCGCCAAGCCCAGACCGGTGCCGGCCTCGTCACTTTGACCCGGGATGCGGAAGAACCGGTCGAATACGTGCGGGAGGTATTCCGCCGGGATGCCGACGCCTGTATCCGCGATCGTGAGAACCACGCGCCCGTCCGCTGCTGAGTCGGCGGTGAGTGTGATCCGACCACCTGGCGCGGTATAGGTGATCGCGTTGTTGAGGATGTTGCCGAGCGCCTGGCCGATTCGGGTTGCATCGACAGCGATCGGGGGAAGTGGTTCATTTCCCGTGAGGGCCAGTTCGACATGTTTGTCAGTGGCCCTTGATCGCACCTCTTCGGCTGCGTGTCGGAGTAGTTCGGTTGGGTCCGCGGGCGTGAAGGTCGTTTCGTCACGCGGGCGCTGGAGCCGTGCGAGCGCGAGCAACTGGTCAATGAGCGCGAGGAGCCGTTCGCTGCCGTCGCGTGCATCTAAGAGCAGTTCCGTTTGTTTGGGGGTAAGCGGCCCTACCGTTTCTTCCAGGAGGACGTGAACGGCCAGGCGCACCGAGGTGAGCGGCGTTTTCAACTCGTGGCTCACGGTCGCAACGAGGTCCGACTTGAACTGGTCGAGCAGCCGGAATCGGGTCACGTCGTTCAGAACCACCGCGGCGCCGAGGGTATCGCCCTCCGGGGAGCGGATCGGGCGGATTTGCGGCAGGTACGTGCGCTCCTCTCCTCCCGCCCGGAACGAAACGACCTGATCGAAGCCCTCGGGCTGGTACGCGCGCTGAGTTTGGAGAGCGTCCGCCAGCGGCACGCGGAGCGGATCGGGCGGCTGCCACATCGGGCCGGTATCGCTTCCCGCTGGCGCGACGCCGAGTAGCCCCTGTGCCGGGGGATTGGCCAGTTCCACGCGCCCGCCCGGTTCCACCACGAGAATCGGGTCGGAGAACGAATCGATCGTCGCTTGCGCCGTCCGCTGGGCGCGAACGATCCGATCAAGATTCGAGCGCCGGTACTGGCGCAGTTGTGCGGTCATCGCGTTGAAGGATTTGGCGAGCTGGCCGAGTTCGTCCCGGCCGAAGACGGGCACTTCGCGGTCGAACTGACCCGAACCCCCGATCGCTTGAGTCGCTTCTGTTACGGCCCGGATCGGTCCGAGGATCTTGCGGAGCAGGTACCACGCGATCCCGAACACGATCGCTACCAGCGTGCCGAGGCTGATCCCGAATCCGACGAGCGCCCGGCGCGCCGTGTGGCGGGCGTCGTCCCGGGCGCGTTCCATGCTCTCCTGGTTGATGCGGAGGATCTTGCCAGAAACTGTTTTGATCTCCTGGAACGTACCGAGCAGGCCCGGATCGCCCGCGGCGCCCTCGTAGTCCGCGTGTCGCTCTGTGAGGGGGCGGGGGGAGGCGAAGAACCGTACCCCGCGCCGGCGGTAGTCGTCTTTTAAGATTCGTAACCGCGCGACCAGTTCGTCCTCGTCGGGGTAAATGGTGACGTTGCCCTCTTCGATCCGGAACTGCTCCTCGAACGCGCGCCAGTGCGCCTCGAACTGGTTCCGGGCATCTGCTTCCTTTTCCGGAGTCCGGCCCGATAGTGCGAACTGGAACGACGAGTCCATTCGCTCTAGCGCCTCGTTCAAGCGGAACATGGCCTGGACGCTGGCGTAGTTCTCTTCCAGGATCGCGTCGATCCGCGTGCCGGTCCGATCGAGCTGTGCGAACCCGATGGTTCCGAGCGCGGTCAGGAGCGCGACGAGCGGCAAAAACGCGAGCAGGATGCGGGTGCGCAGTCTCATGGGTTCCCCTTCGGCGGGTTCGACCGCTTCCGCTTGCGCCACAACGTGCTCGGGTCGATGCCGAGAACCTGGGCGGCCTCGTCGAGCGAAGGGGCCGACGCGATGACCCGGCGAATGTGCTCGGCTTCCAGGTCTTCGAGCGTGACGTGCCCGCCGATTTCCATTCGCGGCGCGGGAGCGGTGGTGAGTTGGCCGGGCAGGTGCTCCACCCCGATCTCCGGTCCCGCCGTCATGATGACCCCGCGCTCGACCGCGTTCCGTAATTCGCGCATGTACCTGCTCGCCGCGCTCCTGCGGCACGAACGGTAAGCGTTCATGACCGCTTCGGCTTCCGCGGTGAAGCCGGCCACCGACTTGCCGGACTGACGGTTGAAGAACGCGAGCAGACCGCGTGCGATGGACAGCAGATCTTTTCGTCGCGAGCGGAGCGAAGGGACGGTCAGGTCGATCACGTTGAGCCGGTAGAACAGATCTTCCCGGAATCGCCCCGCAGCAACTTCTGCTTCGAGCGGGCGGTTGGTCGCGGCGACGATGCGCACGTCCGCCCGGCGAACGATCGGCTCCCCGACGCGCTCGTACTCGCGATCCTGAACGAGCCGGAGCAGTTTCGGCTGAAGGACGGGCGGCAAGTCGCCCACCTCGTCCAGAAAGAGTGTTCCGCCGTCGGCCGCGTCCACCTTCCCGGTTTTGTCCTGCACGGCGCCGGTAAATGCTCCTCGCGTGTGCCCGAACAGGTCACTTTCCAACAACTCGGCCGACAAGCTCGGGCAATGGACCGTCACGAACGGGCGCTTGGAACGCTTGCTCCGGGCGTGAAGCGCCCGGGCGAGGACGTTTTTGCCGGTCCCGCTCTCACCGCGGAGCAGCACTGTTGCGTCCGTCGGGGCGACCTGAAAGGCCGCGTCGAGAACGCGCTGCATGGCGGGTTCCTGGGTTTCCAGTTCGGTTGTCGGGTCAGGGCCGCCGACTCGTTCCTCGAGCGCTGCAACTCGATTCCGCAACCCCCGGACGAGGGCCGATCGGTCGAGCACCATTCGGATCTGGTTCGGGGTGAACGGTTTGGGCAGGTAGTCGAACGCTCCTCGGCGCATGGCTTCGACCGCGGAATCGAAGCCGGCGAACGCGGTCACAATGACGATGTGCAGGTCGCCCGCGGAGCGGAGCAGCTCGGGGAGCAGGTCCAGCCCCTTTTCCGTTCCGAGCTTCAGGTCGAGGAACGCGAGGTCGAAACGCTGGCGCCGGACCGCCTCCAGCGCTTGCGCGGAGTTCGCGGCTTCGGTGACCTTGTGGTCCATGCTCTCCAGCGCCGTCCGGAGCGTCCGGCGCAGAGCCGTCTCGTCGTCGATCACGAGCAGGTTAAACGGCTCGGTCGTGTGTTTCATGAGTCACCGGGTTGCAGTTTGCAATCCTCGTCGTGCGGTTCGCAACCCGCGTTCACGCAGGGTTGAGGGAGCTAATTCCGTAAGTCTCGTTACTTCCAGCGGTTCGGCGATTTCGCGAACTTCGGCGCGGGAACTGCCAAAGGGGATAACGCAACATCGCTGCCGGAGGATCGTGAGATGTCCCTTGAGTTCTGGGTGCCGGTGACCATCGGCATCGGGCTAGTCGTATTCGCGCTCATGTTCGCCTTCGTCGTCGCGTGCGACAAGGTGTGAGGAGAAGTACCGTGATTTGGATCACCGTGGCCGTGACCCTGTTCCTGTTCGTGTACCTGCTCGCCGCGCTCCTGCGGCCCGAACGGTTCTAGTTCGGTTTCCTTGTAACGAGCCGCGACCGCAAGGGAGCGGAGGCACCTCCTGTGGGAACGTTCGTGACGAACCCGCAACTGTGTGCCTGGGCCGTGAGTGTAGTCCGCACGCTCCGCGAGTGCCTGTCCATTTGCTTGTGGCACAGGCCTCTGGCCTGTGGAGGCACAAGCACAGGCCTCTGGCCTGTGCCACAAGCAAATGAACGAGAGGTGCTGGTGAGTGTGGTCCGCTCGCTCCGCGAGCGGGATTTGGGCTCCTAGGACTTCGGGCGCGCCGCCACTGTGCGGGAAGCCAACCGCTCGCTCCGCGAGCGGACCACACTCACCAGCACCACACCGGAAGTCGCGGCACCCGCTCCCTTGCGGTCGCGGCTCGTTTAACACGATTCCGAACGGTCCCGCCTCAGTGTGGACCCCAATCCGATTTCGTGCTCCCTTGATTTAAGAGTACCGCCATGTGGCTCCTTCCATTACTGATCGTCGGCACCACGGTCTTGCTCTCCGTTCCTATGGGGCGCTACCTGGCCGGCGTTATTGACGGCAAGTACAAGGGGTTCGGCCCGCTCCGCTGGGTCGAGCGCCGACTCGATACCGGCCCGCAGACCTGGAAACAGTACGCGGTCAGCCTGTTGTTGTTCAACACGGTCATGTTCGTGTTCGGGTACCTGGTGCTCGCGCTCCAGCCGGTGCTGCCGCTGAACCAGTCGGACCCGGTGTTCAAGGACGGGAAGGGGATGCTGTCCCCGACCACGATCTTCAACACCGTGACCTCGTTCCTCACGAACACCAACCTCCAGCACTACTCGGGCGAGCAGCACCTGTCGTACTTCTCGCAGCTCGTGTTCATCGTCTGGAACATGTTCACCTCGGCCGCGGTCGGGTTCTGCGCGCTCGCGGCCGTGATTCGCGGGCTGCGGGGCGACGCGCACATGGGCAACTACTACGTGGACATGTGGCGCGTGGTGATGTACGTGTTCGTGCCGTTCAGCGTCCTCACCGGGGTGCTGCTAATCGCGTCCGGCATGCCCATGACTCTCGAACCGGCGGCGGAAGTGCAAACCGTGCAGGTCGGCGCGATGGGAACCGAAACCGTGGACGGCAAGGACGTACCGAAACCACAAGTGATCGCACGCGGACCGGTCGCCGCGGTGCTCCCGATCAAGCACCTGGGTACCAACGGTGGCGGGTTCTTCGGTGCGAACTCCGCGCACCCGTTCGAGAATCCGACCGCGTGGACCAACTACCTGGAGTGCGTCAGCATTCTGATCTTCCCGTTCTCACTCGTCGTGATGTTCGGGCGGATGCTGAACCAGATGCGGCACGCGGCGGTGATCTACGTCGTGATGATGGTGATGTTCGCGGCGATGATCGGCTGGGCCGTCTACCACGACACCCTGAAGCCGAACCCCGGGTTACTGGCGCAGCCCGAGCGCACGGTGAAAGTCGCGGGCGCGCCGGAGAAGGTCGTACCCGCACTGGTCGCGCTACCGGTCGATCAGGAGGGGCTCGGTAACCTGGAGGGCAAGGAACTGCGCTTCGGGCCGTCCGCGGGCGCGACGTTTTCGGCCGTGACCACTGCGGTCACCTGCGGATCGGTGAACTGCATGCACGACAGCCTGAACCCACTCGCGGGGATCACTCCGCTAGCCGGGATGCAACTGAACTGCGTGTTCGGCGGCAAGGGCGTCGGGATGATTAACATGCTGATCTACCTGGTCGTGGGCGTGTTCCTGGCGGGGCTGATGGTCGGCCGTACCCCGGAGTATTTGGGCAAGAAGATCGAATCGCGCGAGATGAAACTGGCGATGCTCGCGCTGCTCATTCACCCGGTCATGGTGCTCGGCCCCACCGGGCTGTTCGCTGCCCTCGATTGGGGCACCGCGGCGACCAACAACCCGGGGCCGCACGGGTTCAGCGAGATCCTCTACGAGTTCAGCTCGGCCAGTGCGAACAACGGGTCCGGGTTCGAGGGGCTGGGCGACACGCACGGGTTCAACGACGCGAAGAAGAACCTTTCGACCCCAGCGCCGTTCGCGGCCCACTGGGACATCGCGACGGGGCTGGTGATGCTCCTGAGCCGGTTCATCCCGATCATCGCCCCGCTCGCGCTGGCGGCCAGCCTCGCACGAAAGAAGACGACCCCGTTCACGTCCGGGACCATGCGCACGGACACCGTTACGTTCGGGTTCGTGTTGCTGGGCACCGTGCTGCTGGTCGGCGCGCTGCTGTTCCTGCCGGCCATGTGCCTGGGACCAGTGGCCGAACACTTCGGGCCGATGCCGTTCGGTCGCTAATTGGATCGTTCCAGGGACTGTGTTCATTCGCGGTCCCAGGGGAATCGCGGCCGGTGAACGCCGGCCGATCGCCCAAAACTCTAACTCCACACAACGAATATGTCCGCGATATTGATGCCTCCCGAAACTGATCCGAAGCTGGCTCGCAGGGCGAGTCGGCGCCTGAGCTTGTTCGCGCCGGACCTGCTGCGTGCGGCGCTGGTGCGTGCCGTTGTCATGCTGCGCCCGGACATCCTGTGGAAGAACCCGGTGATGTTCGTGGTCGAAGTCGGCACCGTGCTGTCGTTCGTCTACACGGCGTACAAGGTGGTCGCCCCCGACTCCACGATGGCCACGCTCGGCTACTTGATCGCGCTGGACGTGTGGCTGCTTT
Organism: Gemmata massiliana; assembly: GCA_000531095.1. Classification (GTDB taxonomy): domain Bacteria; phylum Planctomycetota; class Planctomycetia; order Gemmatales; family Gemmataceae; genus Gemmata; species Gemmata massiliana. Next base: position 45,603 of record HG799474.1, read on the forward strand.
TAACTGTGCTCTTCGCGAACTTCGCGGAAGCCCTCGCCGAAGCTCGCGGGAAGGCCCAAGCCGACGCGCTCCGCAAGACGCGGCAGGAATCCCCGGCTCAGCGACTGCGCGTCTCGGACACGTCCCGCGTACCGAACGGCACACTTGCTGCTTGGTTGCGCGAACCGCGATCGTTCATCGACGAGGTGCCATCCACGCGCCTCAAACCCGGCGATCTGGTGATCGTCGAGGCCGGTCAGGTCATTCCCGGCGACGGTGAGATTGTCGAGGGCGTCGCATCGGTGGACGAATCCGCCATCACCGGCGAATCAGCGCCCGTCGTGCGCGAAGCAGGAGGCGACCGTTCCGGCGTCACGGGGGGGACGCGCGTTCTGTCCGACGCGATCCTGGTGCGCGTGACCGCGGCACCGGGGGAATCGTTCCTGGATCGGATGATTGCACTGGTCGAAGGCGCGGCCCGGCAGCGGACACCGAACGAGATCGCGCTCTCGCTCGTGCTCTCCGCGTTCACGCTAATTTTCTTGATCGTGGTGGTGGCGCTGTGGCCGATGGCCGCGCACGCCGAGGAGTACATGAAGGGGTTCGTCGGTGCGACCGAACTGAAGAGTTTGGGCACCGACGTCCCGACGCTGGTCGCGCTGCTCGTGTGCCTGATCCCGACCACCATCGGCGCGCTGCTCGCGGCGATCGGGATCGCGGGTATGGACCGCGCGCTGCGGGCGAACCTGATCGCCAAGAGCGGTAAGGCGGTCGAAGTGGCCGGCGACGTCGACACGCTGCTGCTCGACAAGACCGGGACGATCACGCTCGGGAACCGTCGCGCGACGCGGTTCGTCCCGCTTGGGAGCCTCGCCGCGACCGAGGTGGGGCTGCTCGCGGCGCTGTCCAGTGCGGCCGACGAAACCCCCGAGGGCAAGAGCATCGTCGAACTGCAACGGCGCACGTCCACTGCGCTCGCGGCCGTCCCGCCGTCGGGCGCGCGCTTCATCGCGTTCACCGCGCAGACTCGAATGAGCGGCGTGGATTTGCCGGACGGCCGGGCGATTCGCAAGGGCGCTTCGGATGCGGTCATCAAATACGTCAAGGCGCAAAACGGGGTAATCCCTCCCCACACCGACGAGCAGGTGAACTCGTTCGCGAGCCAGGGAATGACGCCGCTCTTGATTGCTGAGGGGAACGCGATCGTCGGGCTGGTCGTGCTGGAAGACATCCTCAAACCGGGGATCAAGGAGCGGTTCGAGCGCTTGCGGAAGATGGGCATTCGCACCGTCATGGTGACCGGGGACAACCCGCTGACCGCGAAGAGCATCGCGGAGCAGGCCGGGGTCGACGACTACATCGCGGAGGCGACCCCGGAAGCGAAGCTCGCCTACATTCGCAAGGAGCAGGCGGGCGGGCGGCTCGTCGCGATGATGGGCGACGGGACCAACGACGCCCCGGCGCTGGCGCAGGCCGACCTTGGCGTCGCCATGAACAGTGGCACCCAGGCGGCCAAAGAAGCCGGCAACATGGTCGATCTCGATAGCGACCCGACGAAACTGATCGAGGTCGTTGAGATCGGCAAGCAACTCCTGATGACGCGCGGCGCGCTCACCACGTTCAGCATCGCGAACGACCTGGCGAAGTACTTCGCCATCGTGCCGGCGCTGTTCGCGGAAACGCTCCCGTGGCTCAAGGCCGTCGACGTGATGAACCTGACCTCGCCGACCTCGGCGATTCTCTCGGCGGTCATCTTCAACGCGATCATCATTCCGCTGCTGATCCCGATCGCGCTGCGGGGCGTGACGTACCGACCGGTGGGTGCGGACGCGCTCCTGCGGCGCAACTTGCTGGTCTGGGGGCTCGGCGGCGTGATTATTCCGTTCGCTGGCATCAAACTCATTGACCTGCTGCTGGCTGCGCTCGGCATGGCGTAATCCATCAACGAGCCGCGACCGCGAGGGAGCGGGAGGCACTTCCTGTGTGGAGCGCTGTGAGTGTAGTCCGCTCGCTCCGCGAGCGGGGCTTAGGTGCTCGATTTCGTGGCACAGGCCTCTGGCCTGTGTTGCGCCTCCACAGGCCAGAGGCCTGTGCCACAAGCAAATGAACGGAAAGGAATCGTGAGTGTGGTCCGCTCGCTCCGCGAGCGGGGCTTGGGTGCCCGGGGTATCGGGCACGGCACCATAACGCAGGAAGCCAACCGCTCGCGGAGCGAGCGGACCACACTCACGGGCACCACACATACGGTCGCGGCTCGTTGGGTGCAACCGCGGTTCAAACTCATCCGGTCACGACAACGTACCGGTTATTCTGGAGACAAGCATGAAAGCTCACATACGTGCGAACTTGGTTCTGCTGGTGTTCACGGTTCTGGTTTGTTGTGTGCTGTACCCAGTAACGATGTACGTCATCGGGCGCGGGCTGTTCCCGACCGCTGCGTCCGGGAGCCTGATTACCGAACCGGGACCGGACGGGAAGGACGTGGTGAAGGGTTCGCGGTTGATCGCGCAACCGTTTACGAACGACGAGTATTTCTGGTCGCGGCCGTCGGCAGCCAGTTACAACGCGGCCGCGTCCGGGGCGTCGAATTGGGGCGCGAACAACCCGAAGCTCCGGGACCGCGTGGCGCAGTTCCTTGGGCCGATTGTGCAGTACAAGAAGAACAGCCGGTTCTACACCGGGACCGATCCCGAAAAGGCCGTCCAGAAGGACATCGAAGTGTGGTTCGCGGCCAAACCGGATCGGGTCGCGGATTGGGCCGGCGAGTTCGATTTGGCCGTCGGGAACTGGGCCAAGACGGATTTCGCGGCCAAAACGGACACGTCCGACGAGAAGTACGGGCTTCAGGGCGAGTTCATCCTCGCGTGGGCGAAGGAGCACCCGGAAGTGATTCGCGACTGGAAGGCCGCTAACCCGACCAAAACGGACGATCCCAAACCCGAAGATTTGGCCGCGGGGTTCTTCGCCAGCTTCGCGAAGGTTCACCCCGGAAAGTGGCCGGGCGTGGTGGAAGTCGAGCAGGCGGACAAGACCAAAGTGAAGCGTATCGAACCGGTGTCGTCGGATAGTGCGATCAGCGCGAACTTCTTCGAGTTGTGGTTACGCGATCCGGCGAACGCGAGTCGCGTTGTGGACCTGGAACCGGTCGCCGCGGACATGGTGATGGCGTCGGGTTCGGGTCTCGATCCGGACATCACGCTCCGCAACGCGCTATCGGTGTACCAACTCGATCGCGTGGCGAGGGTCCGCACACCGGCGGGTGGGGACGGCAAAAAGATCCGCGACGATATCGCCGCCCTCGTGAAGAAACAGGCGTTCACGCCGCTCAGCGGACTTGTAGGCGAACCGCTCGTGAACGTGCTGGAACTGAACCGCGAACTGGACGCCAATTTCCCGGTTCCCGTGGCTGGTAAATAAACGCTGTGCCCCGGTCGAGTGGGTCATTCTCGACCGGGGCACATGCTTCTAATGCGGCATTCACTTTGGCGCCGATCAGCCGACTTTCTTCAGCAGCGTGATGCGTCCGGTGCTGACCCACTCGACGACGAAGATGTTGCCGTCCTTATCGAAGGCCGCGTCATGCGGGTGGACGAACTTGCCTGGGAGCCACTCCTTCGGCTGCGCGCGCACCTTGAAGCCGTCGAGCACCTTCTTCCGCCACTCCGCGTCGTCGCCCAGGTGAACGATCGGCTTGTTCTCCTTGTCGAACAGGCTCACGCGGGCGTGCAGGTCGGGGACCAGGAGCACGTCCCCGCGCGTTTTCGCGTGCGCGGGGAACAGCACGACTTGGCCGGGTGTGGTGGAGTCGATCGGCGTGCCGTCCAACCGGAAGCGGCTGAGGCGCGCGTTGGCGCGGTCGCACACCACGAGTACCGGCTTGTCCTTCACGCGGTCGTCGACCCACTGGCCGTGTGGCGTTTGGAGCTGTCCCTCGCCATTCCCGCTGCCACCGAACACCTTTACGAGATTCCCGTCTTTGTCGTAGTTCGAGCATGTAGTTGGAGCCGTACCCGTCGCCAACGTTGAACCCGCCGTCCGGCAGCCAGCAGATGTTGGTGGGGTTGTACGCGGGCCAGATGATCCGTGTTTTATCCTTCGCGTTGGCGCGGACGGCGTACTCGGGGCACTCGGGGCGGCCCTTGGCCCACACGAATTCGCCTTTGAGATTCGTTTTGACGAGCTTGTTGAATTGGGTCCAGGTGTTCGAGAAGTAGATGAACTCCTCGCTCCCCTCCTTGCGGATCTCGATGCCGTGGCCGCCCTCGTGCCAGTCCTTGCCGAACGAGCGGATGTACTTGCCCTTCGGGTCGAACACAAACACCGTGTCCATACCCTTTTTCTTCGGTAACCCCTGGTGCGTGATGTACACGTTGCCCGCGCCGTCGAGCGCGACGTTGTGCGTCGTCTGCCACTCGAACTCGCCGGGCAGTTCGCCCCAGTTGTGAACGCACTCGTATTTGTGGCCCTCGACGCCGATGACCGGCTTCTTTTCTTCGGCCTTCTTGGTCATGCCGAGCAGGATCGGCCCGGTAGACGCGACAGCAGCGGTAGCGATAAATTCGCGACGGTTCATTGTGGGGAGAGTGGGTATGAGTTACGGGCGGGGTGGGAACGAAGCGTTGAGTTTACGCAAGCACGGAGCCGAACGCAACGAGGCATATTGGGGCCACCGTGATCTCTGTGGCGCGGCCGGCCTCTCTCACCCACTCGGACCAGTTTACCGCCCTGTCGGAGCTACCGATTCGCGCATTTCGGTTTGAGATTGACCGCGTTACTCCTTGTCGTCATACGGCTCAACATTCCGCACTCTGCACGTTTGTTGCCAAGGCGCCGGACCCGGGAAGGGTGACATGAACCGCGCTCGCGCCCTCGTAATTGGTGGTTTCCTGGCGCTCGCGGTAAGCGGGTGCGCGACCGCCATCGAAAATTCGATCGTGTTCCAACCGCGAAAATACCCCACGGGCGATTGGGCGCCGACGTCCGGCGTTGAGGACGTGTGGATCGAGTCGTCGGACGGGGTCCGCCTGAACGGGTGGCTCGCGCGCGCCGAGCGCCCGCAAGCGGTCGTGCTGTACACGCACGGGAACGGCGGAAACATCACGACCCGGCGCGAGGTGCTCCGCCTCTTCCGCGACCGACTCAACGCTTCGGTCATGGTCTTCGACTACCGCGGGTACGGTAAGAGCGGAGGTGCCCCGACCGAAACCGGGGTGCTCGACGACGCCCGCGCCGCCCGGCGGTACTTGGCCGAAACGTGTGGCGTTCGCGAGAGCGATGTGGTGCTGGTGGGGCACTCACTCGGGGGCGGGGTGGCAGTGGATCTTGCCGCGGTGGACGGCGCCCGCGGGCTCATTCTGGAGGGCACCTTCACCTCCTTACCGGACGTGGCCGCGAGTCACGTCCCGCTGCTACCAGTGCGTGCGGTGATGCAGTCCAAGCTCAACTCGGTGGACAAGATCCGGAACTATCGCGGCCCGCTCTTCCAGGTCCACGGTGACGCCGATCGCATCGTTCCGTATTCACTGGGCCAGAAGCTCTTCGCGGCCGCAAACGAACCCAAGCAGTTCATGACGGTCCCGGGCGGCGGGCACTCCGACCCGCCGACCCCGGAGTACGTTGCGGCCTTGAAACAATTCCTGGCGACACTTCCGTAGCGGGCTTCAACCAATCCAAGCGGAACCGTGCCACCGCACGCGGTGGTGTAAGAGGGACTAAGCGGGGCGTTGAACAAGAGTCAACTGTTCACCCCGCCTGCCGGATTCGCAAATCCACGCATGCGGCCGTATGACTGGCTTCGAGGTCGAGCGGCACTGCGTTGGCGCCGAGCCACAGTGGGACCGTCGGCAACGGGCGCCCGATTTCCAAAGACGCGGGCCACACTTGGAGCTGGCCGTCGTCCGCGTGGCGGACCGCCCGATACGACACCGCGCTGGGAGCTTCGGGAAGTTCGGGTGGCTGTTCGGCACCGATCGCCGCGAGCAAGTCGGACTGAAGGTTTGCGTGCCGAGTTGTGACTACATCGACGACCACTACACCGCACCCGCGGCGCAGGTGCTCTGCGCATTTGGACGCGAACGCCTCGCGCGCTTTAGCTCGATCCTTATTTCGGGGGCTTACCAGTTCGATTGCTGCGGCCAAACGCGGGTCGCCGTCGTCGGTGAACACTTCCACGCGCACATCGTCCGTATTCGGCCATTCAACAGCTACTGCGAGGGATGGCGCGCTTGGCGCCCAGAGCGACGCGCTATCGGTGCCGCTTTCGCTGGCGGGTTCGTGCAACGTGGCGACATCAATTTCAATAGGGCCGTCGCGGTCGAGAAAAGGAACCGCGTAATACCCAGGCGGCAGCACTCCCGCGTTGAGCAGACGCGCGATTGCGGCGGCCCAAGCGCCGTGGAACGCGCGCCACGGGTGTGTGCGGCTCAACGGCGGGTGAAAGTGATCGAGTAGCGGCATGGTGCGTTCCGAAAAGGATCACCGCCATTGTACCAGAAGGCGGGAGTCACTCATTTCCCCATGAGTTCGACCCACCGGGCTTCGAGGAGTTCGGAATACTCCATCGATTCCAGACCGTAGGGGTTGAGCGAATAGCCCTCGTTTACTTCTACCAATACCGTGCGACCGGTGGTCAGCACGCCGAAATCGATGCCGTAGCCGGCCGGGGCGATGGGGCTGTGGTCCGTGATCGCGTTCTTGATGATTTGCGGATCGGGGTAGCGGAACACGTCGCCTTGATAGCGGCACACGTCGAGCACTTGCCCGTTGCGCACGAAGCACCGCCACTCGGAAACGAACGTGACGTATTCCGACACGAGCACCTCGTGACCGTCTGGCAGGCGGGCCGCGTCCGGCATGTCGTCGGCGTCGTAGACCGCGACCGAGGGGAAGCCCTTGTTCCGACGCAGCGGCTTCACCCAGAGCGGTTCGCTCAGCGCCTTTTGGCCGTACTCGGAACGCAGCGTGCCCCACGTCGAGGGCCAGACCTTGCGCCCGCGGTATTTGGCGAGGCACGCGGGGAGATTGTCCGCCACGGGAACCGGTACACCAAGTTTGGTCAGTGCGGCTTCAACGATCGGCACCCCACCGGCCACCAGTGTGTCGCTCGCGAGCGGAAGTGCTTCGAGCTGCGACGGCTCGAACAACTCGCACCGAACGCCGCGTTTGCGGAACCCGTCCCACGCGCGGTAGAAGGAGTCCGTTGCTGGAATACCGTTCTGGGACTGGATGTAGGCCAGTTCGATTGACATGGGATCGCGCTCCGGGGCGTTCGGAATCGTCCGTCGCGATCATTGTACCGGCTGCTTCAACCCGAAAATCAACACGGCCCGCCGAATGGATTTCGTTCCACTTGGCGGGCCGCGTGCGGTTCACAGTTCGTTGTTTTCGGTCGCGATTATCCCGGAATCCACGGGAGGAAAACAGTCGTCGTCCCGGGCCGGCTGATAACGCCGCTCGCGGGGTTCAGGAACGTATTCTGCGCGGGATTGAAGTACAGTCCGGTGCCCGGAGCGTAGGCGCCGGTAAAGGTGGGCAACCCGCTACCGGGAACGCGGAAGAACGTGCTGCCGTCCGCGGTGCGCGCGACTCCGCTCAGTGGTCTGTAGACCGTGCCCGAGATCGGGTTCACTTGCAGGTCCGGTCCGCGCCACATCAACTGGCCGGGTTGCTGGATCGCGATCGGCGGCGTGGAGGTCGCGAACGGCCGGAACGGGTTAATGGCGAACGGGTTGAACACGTTCGGAACGAACTGGTTCTGTGCAAACGGGTTGTTGACGAACGGGTTGTTCGGCGCGAACAGCGGGTTAAACGGGTTCAGCACGAACGGGTTGTACGGCACAAATTGGGTCTGGTTCAACCACGGGTTGTTGAGTGCCGGGTTGAAGAACGGACCGGGGTTAAACGCCGGCGGATAAACCACGGACGCGGGTATGCCCGGCATCGTGTTGATTTGCGGGTGAACGATGACGGCCGGCGCCTTTTGGCCGGCATTCGGTTGCGGGCGGAACACTCCGCCGACTTGCGGCTGAACTTGTTGCGCCTCGGCCCGCGTTGCGGGCGCGACGGCTGCGAGTGCAGCGAGCACGCGGAACGACCACTTGGGAGCGATCATGGCAGTCCTTTCGGTGCAATTCTTCCCCGAATGCTTGAACGCACTTCGGGCCGTGGCGTTTGTAACTTTATGTGGTGCTACCTGATAGGTGGTCGACCCGCGTCCGCCACCCACTCATGGAACGCTCGGAGCGGTCCGACTTGCGCGCCGATAGAGAAACAGTTTGACGAACCCGAACGCGACCAGCCCCGGTCCCTCGCCCGCGGTCCACCACCAGGGGACGCCCGCGCTCAGGTCCACGGCCAGCAACCCGACCCCCAGAACAGCGTGGAGCCACGCGAGGACCGGCACGAGCGGTCGGTATCGCGTCCAGTCGAGGGTGATCGCGAGTACGATGGCCCCGTGCATCGCGTACACGAGCGACAGCGACCGCGTCATGTACCGCGTGATGACGGCGTCGGGGAGTGGGCCGAGCCCGAGCCAGTCGCGGTGAACCGTGTCCATCCACCCGAACGGCAGAAACGCACACGGGAACGCGCACAGCACGACGCCCGCGTCGAATCGCATGAGCCACAACAAGAGTCGATCGGCGGTCATGGAGACTCAGTAGAAGCGGTGAAGTGGAAGCGCTCGCCGAACCGGATGCGGAGCGCGTCTACCGTTTCTGGCGAGAGTGGGTTGTAACTGAGCGAGAAGCGTTCCATCTTTTCGGGATCGATCGCGTCGGCGAGTGCCAACGCACCAGCGTCAGTGATGTTGCTACCGCACAAACTGAGGTCAGTCAGTCGGGGGATGAGTGGTAGCAAACTCCGCACGCCGGTGTCGGTGAGTTCGTTGCCTCCGAGGTCAAGTGATCGCAGTTTGGGCCACGCGACTATCGCGAGTGCCCGTGTCCAGTCGCCTTCGAGATAGCTCTGAGTTAGATCCAATTCTTCCAAATTCGGACGAAATGCAGCGCTGGCGATAACGCCGGTTGCGCCCGGCATCAAGCGCCCCCACACGCTAAAAGTGCGGAGATTCTCGATTTGGGGCTGGTGTGTGAGTAAGTGGAGATCGGGCTGTTCGACCATTAGGGAGAGTGAGTGGAGGTTAGATAAAAGTGGTGAATGAGCTAATTGCTCTATGTACTCGCGTGGCCCCGGTTGGAAATTGGGTGCCGAGCGCTCTAGCGTCAGCTCATTAAGGCCCGACCAGTGGTGACCGTGAAACACGTTTTCAAGTATTTCGAGGATTTGTTGGTTGTGCTCGTTTGGCACCCCAATGGTCAACGACCTTAAGCGAGCGAGGCAGGGGGCGTTCAAGCGTTGCCACTGATCGAGATTCCCGGCGATCGTGACCCGCAGATCATTGACCGGCTCCAGTCGGAATGCTGCGGTAATGTCGCGGATTGGGAGCCGTGATTCAAGAGAAACCCGCAAGCAACTGACGAACCCGTTGAACAAGTAGAGAGATTCGACAGGTTCGTCGGAACGCCCTTCAATGCGGATACAACCGAACAGCAAATGGCTAAATTTTTCGCCCATCTGGTGTGATCGGTTGCCGGTGACACGCCGCCACAATCGCGACGACCAGCGCTCCTGGCGCAAGGTCGGCGGCTCCGATCCGAGTGCTCGGTAGAATGAGGCGAGCCAAATCGCCCCACGCGACTCAAATAACTCTTGCACTCGGTTCCGTAGCGACTGGAGGCTTTGGGGGAGTTGTTTGGGGCATTTCGCCTCGCACCACCCAGCCCTCAGTTCGTGTAACATGCGCACGAACTCGGCGCGGTCCTCTTCGCCGTTTTCCTGCAACCAGTCGGCGAATGCCAGCCGAACGGTATCGTCCGGGTTCGCCGCGATCGCTTCGATGAACGCCTCGCGCTCGGTCACGGTACCACCTTTCCGCCGGTGCCGAACCACTGGCGGAGCAATTTGTGCTGTTCGCTCACTTCACGGTCCTTGTAACCCGTTGTGATGCTGTCGCGCTCCGTTGTTGTGAGGTACCAGTTTAACGCCGCGGGTCGGCGCAGTTCCAGCCACGCGGTGTAGAAGAACTGGCTCGTCGGCATGTCGCCCGGGCAAGTATTGAACGCGCGATGGAGCACCTCGATTTGCTCCGCGTTGCGGAAGAACGCGGCGTTGGCGCGGGCGGAGAGCAGGGCTTCGGCCGGTGCGCTGGCCGAGGCGAGGATGTCGGCGAACAGGTCGCCTTTGGGCGGCTTGGCTTCGAGCTTGCCGGTGTCCGGGTCGAACGACGCGAACTTGTTTCGGGCGTCGTGGAGCGGGAACGCGCGGATCTGCACCAGTGCGACCCCGGACGTGTACTTGAGGATCGCGTCCTTGTTTTTCAGGAGCCACAGCCCGGCCACGTTCACCCCGTAGTTGTCGTAGAGCCCGGCGTCCACGAGGCGCCGCGGGGGCGCTGTGGGGAGGCTCACGGCCGGGCTGATGACCGGGAACGTGGCGTTCATTCGGGCCGCGGTCGCCACGCGGAAGTCCGCCGACGAGCGCAACTTTCCCGCGGCCTCGCGCCGCGGATCGGATGCGTCCGGGCCGGGCGAGAAGTAGTCGCGGAACTCGTCGGGCGGCAGGTCCGGGAAGAGCCGGTGGAACTCGACCGCCGAGCGCCCGGCCGTCCCGTTTGGCCCGGTCGCGACGCTCATGTCCGTCAGGTCGGTCCAATCGTCCAGCCCGCTCAGTTCCAGGTTGCTAATCAACAGGCGCCGGGAGTCCTCGACCATGAGCGGCGAGTAGATCATCGACGGGCGCTTGCCCTGGCGCTCCAGCACGCGCAGGTCCGCGAACGTCTTGCGCCACGGGTTCTGCCAATCCGCGCCCGCGTGCTTCTGGAGGTGCTGGGCCGCGTTCAGTTCCCACATCCATTCGAGGGTGCGCCCGCGGTCCCAACTGGCGTGGTTCCAGGGCGGGACCGCGATGGTGTTCCACGTCATGTCGCGCAGGATGAGCGACTGACCGGTGCGCGTGAGCGAGTCCGCGGCCAGTGCCTTGATGTGCGCCTCCCCGAACCCGTCCGGGTTCTCGAAATCGGCGGTGTACAGGGTCGCGCCCACCATCCCGCCGCTCGCCCCGGTGATTAACCGGATGTGGTTCCGGAACCCCGGGAGCGCGGAATCTTTCTCCAGTTCGTTCAGCACGACGCCGGTCCAGACCGCGGCCCGGATCCCGCCGCCGCTCGTGCAGACGATCACGATCTTCGGTTTTTCCTTTTCGCGGCCCGGTTGCTTCTGCCACCGTTCGCACATTTGTTGGAGCGGTTCGTCCGCGGGGATCAGGTACACTTCCGCGTAGCCGCTCGTCGCTTCGAGGATGGCTTTGACGTCGCGCCCCCCGTCTTTCTGGGCCGGATCCCAAAGGGGCAGGTTCACGCCCGCGTTTTCGGATGTGCCTTCGAGTCCGGGAAATTGCAGCTTGTAGTGGTTCTTCCCGTACCCGTCCGGGGCTTTGAAGAAGTCGGTCGAGTTCCACACAAGGAGGACCAGCGCGCCCCCGACGAACGCGAGGCGCTGGATGCGGAAGTGGGACTCGAAGAACCCGTACAGCATGCTCATTACGATGAGGATCAGGCACACCAGCGACACGAGACCGGTGAGGGAGTACCCGGGCGCCCAGTGGTCCAACACGTACACCACGGCGAGCAACCCCACGAGAATGATCAGCGCCATCCCCATAACCAGAGTCGCGATCCCGTGGAGCGGGGTCACCTCTGGCGGAACCGGGTTCCGGTCGCGGCCGATGAGGTACTCGCGCACCGTGTCCCAGGGCGTGCCCCGCGGGGAGGTGATGCTGGGCGGGACGATTCGCAGATCCAGCACCCAATCCCGGAGCGACGGGCGCGCGGGAACCCGGAGCCTCTCGTCGATGTAGTACGTCACGCGCGCGAATAACCCGGCGAGCACGTACCCGATTACGAACGGGACCAACCAGAGCCGGTCGTTCAGGTAGTCCAGCCAGGGGTGTTGAGGGGCGAGTGCGGCCGCCTCACCCTCGAGCGCGCCGGTCGCGGGCGGCGCGGAAGCGGCCGCAATGAATTTGGGAACGAGAATAAGAGCGAGGACCAGGAGCATTCCCCACAACAGGAACTGACCCAGGCGCCGAACTTCCGCGTCGGCGCTGGGGATGAGCGTTCCCGGGAACCGGAGGAGGAGCCCGGGGCGCTTCGGGTCGGGCGGGTAGGAGCCGACGAGCCAGTCCGGGCGGAACAGAATGTAGTTGAGGAACAGGAACACCCCGACGAACAGTCCGACCGCGCCCCCGGTACCGAACTGAACCAGCGGGCGCTCGTGCCAGAACAGGTGCTCGGCCCCGAGATCCTCCCCCACGATCCCCCAGGCCGCGAACAACAGAACGAGTAGCTGCACCAGAAACAGCGGGTACGCGGTGAGCCAGCGGAGCACCGCTTCGAGCGCTTCCAGTGTGGCCGCCCCGAGGAGAACGAGCTTGCGGAACCAGCCGGGCGGGGGCGGGTTCGGGGCTGCGGGGGGCGTGCTTGCGGCCGGCGGCTCGACGGGATCATTCCCGGAACCGCTCGCACTCACGTTCTGTGGGTCGATCATGAGTTCCTCGCGTGCGGGAGATCGACAGGTTCCAATACTTCTTTCGCCGAGTGTACCAAGTGCGCGCGGCGAATCACACGTCCGAAGACGGTGATTTCGCCCGCGCGCTTGCCCGGCGTTTCCACAGTGCGTAAAGTCTGCGGTGCGTCCCCGATTGACTCAACACGAGCGTAACCTCTTCCCCAGTACGAGGCAGACCGATGGGATTCGCGCAGACCGTAGACAGCGAGGGCAAGCCCGTTCACCGGCCCGGTAAGGGCAGCTACCACCAGATCGGCCTCGTGCGCGGGCAGTTCGGCGGGGTGCCGGAGGGCGAGTGGATCAAGTTCATCGCCGGGGCCGGGTTCGACGGGTGGGAAGAAGCGTCCTGGGAACTCGACCTGCGCCGGTGCGATACCGACGCGGGCGCGGCCGAGTACGCGAAGGAGCGCGTGGCCATCGCCAAGCAGCACGGGATGGAGATCTTCACCGTCGCGACGCACCTCCAGGGGCAGGTGTTGGGCGACGAGCCGAGCGCCAAGACGCTCAACTTCTGTTCCGGGAAGGGCGAGGCGAAGGCCGCGTACAAGGCCTGGCGCGCGGCGGGCAACAACCCGCCGCGGACCGACCCGTTCTTCGTGCCCGCCGAAGTGGGCAAGTTGATGCACGCGGAGGCGAAGAAGGATCTGCTCGCGGCCACGCGCTACGCCGGGCACCTCTCGAAGCTCCAGAACCGCAAGGTCGCGCTGCCCGGGTTCGTGGGCAGCCCGGCGCACTGCTGGAGCCACTGGTTCCTGTTCCCGCCGTTGCCGAGCTCGATGGAGGGGTACGACATCCCGGACGTGTGGAAGGTGTCGCTGGAGCTGATCGCCGAGCGGTTCGGGGACGTGTGGAAGCTGTGTAAGGAGTACGGGGTCACGTTCGACCTGGAGTGCCACCCGTCCGAGCGCGCGATGGGCGACCTCGAGAGCGCCGGCGACTACATCTCGTTCATGAACAACGCCGGGTTCGAGGGCACGGTCGGGTTCAACCTCGACGGCTCGCACATGGAATGGCAGAACGTGTCGGTGATCCAGTTCATCCGCGAGTACGCGAAGTACATCCACTGCGCGCACGTGAAGGGCGTGCAGGTGGAGCGCGAGCACTGCCGCGGCGGGCTGCTGGGCGGGCACCGGTGGATGGGCCACTGGACCAACGGCTGGAAGTTCGTCACCCCCGGCACCGCGCGCGACGCGAACAGCCTCGAAGAGATCTTCATCGAGCTGAACCGCGTGGGCTTCGAGGGCGCGGTGTCGATCGAGTGGGAGGACAACGACGCCGACAAGTTCTCCGGCGCGAAGGCCGCGCTTGCGAACTGCCGCAAGGCGGACCTGCCGCCGAGTTGGGGCAAGCACGATGACGCGCTAAAGGGCTGATCGGCAACTCTTGGGTCACAGGGCTTCCGCCCTGTGAATCCTTCATCCGAGCCGCACCCTTCCCATCCCGCGGCCGACGGGGTACTCTATCGCTTCTCCGAACCCGTCAGGAACTCTGCGGCATGTTCCCAACGCTCGAAAGTGTCAGCAGGCTCCGGGCCGCACTGGACAACGACCTGCTCGTTTTCCTGCCGGAACTCGCGGTGTGTGCCGGGATCGTTGCCCTTCTACTCGCGCGCTTGCTCCCGATACTGGACCGCGTTCACCTCGGGAGCGTGGCGCTGATCGCGCTCGTCGTGTCGCTGTTTGTGAGCGGGTACCAGATTTACGACAGTCATGGGTATCTGGCGACCGGCGACCAGTGGTCCGTGCCCTACTTCGGCGGGATGCTCGTTGCGGATGCGTGGGGCCGGTTCGTGCGCCTGATCGTGCTCGCCGCGGCGCTGATTACGGTCGTTCTTTCGCTGCTCACCGGCATTCCCGATCGAGACGATTCCGCCGATTTCTACGTGCTTCTGCTCGGCGGCACGCTCGGTATGACGTTGATGACGTCCGCGGCGCACTTGCTGATGGTGTTCATCGCGGTGGAGATGGCGAGCCTGCCCGGGTACGCGCTGGCCGGGTTCCTGAAGGGGAAGCGGAGCGGGAGCGAGGCCGCGCTGAAGTACGTGGTTTATGGTGCCGCGGCGAGTGGGGTGATGCTGTACGGCATCACGCTTCTGGCGGGCACGTTCGGCACCGGGACACTTCACGACGTGGCCGGGGGGATCGCGCAACGCGGACTCGATTTACCCGTGCTCGCGGGGCTGGCGCTCACGCTCGTGGGCTTGGGGTTCAAACTCGCCGCGGTGCCGTTCCAGTTCTGGTGCCCGGACGTGTTTGAGGGCGCTGCGGCCGAGGTCGCGGGCTTTCTGTCGGTTGCGTCGAAGGCCGGTGCAATCGGGTTGACCGGGCGCGTGTTGCTCACACTGCATGCCGCGCAGCACGGCAGTTGGGCGATCCCTGCGAGTCTCGGTATCGGGATCGCTGGAATCGCGATGATTACGGTGACGTTCGGGAACCTCGCCGCGTTCACGCAAACGAACCTGAAACGATTGCTCGCGTACTCGACCATCGCGCACGCAGGCTACATGCTGATGGCCCTCGCGGTCGTGACGCCCGAGGGCGCGTCGGCGGTGTTGTACTACCTCACGGCATACGTCGCGATGAACCTCGGCGCATTCGGCGTTGTCGCTCTGGTGCGGAACGCGACCGGGAGCGAGGAACTCAGTGCCGCTCGCGGGTTGGTGCGCCGGAACCCGCTGCTCGCGGTCGCGATGACGGTGTTCCTGGCGAGCTTACTCGGGCTCCCACCTCTGGCCGGTTTCGCGGGGAAGTTTCAGGTGTTCGTTGCGGTGTACCAGGCCGCGAAAGCCGCGACCGCGTCCGGACCGCCGGGGCTCGGTACGGTGTTCTTCGTGCTGCTCGCGGTGGGTGCTGTGAATACGGCGATCAGTGCGTACTACTACCTGAAGATCGCGCGCGCGATGCTCCTGGACGACCCCGCGGAAGGCACGGCCGCGCCCGCAACGAATTCCCCGGCTGCGGGATTGTTTTTCGTCGCCTTGGTCGCGTTCTTGTTTGCGGCCGGTGTGGTGTGGGATCCGCTAATGAGCGAAACGGCCCGCGCCGCGAGTGCGTTCAGTGCGAAATGAATTCACGGGTTACTGCGGAAACGATGCATGTTGATTGATACCCACACACACCTGTTCGATGACCGGTTCCGTAAAGACCTACCGACGGTACTGGAACGCGCGACCGCAGCCGGTGTAGAGCGCGTTATTTGCCTCGGGATCGACCTCGAATCGTCTCTCGCGGCTGTTGAGATCGCGAACACGTACCCGCTCGTCGTGGCCGCGGTGGGCATTCAGCCGAATCACGTGGCCGAAGCCAAGGTCGGTGATTGGGAAGCCATCGTCAAACTCGCGGGGAGCGATCCGCGTGTTGTCGCGATCGGTGAGACGGGGCTCGACCGCTACTGGGATCGCGCGCCGTTCCCCGTTCAGGAAGATTATTTCGCGCGCCACATCCAACTCGCGCGCGACCTGCGAAAACCCTTCGTGATCCACTGCCGCGATGCCGAAGCGGACGTGGTGAAAGCTCTGCGCGGACAGGAGGCTAACGGACCGCTCCGCGCCGTGATGCACTCCTTCAGCGGCGACGCGGCCACCGCACGCGAGTGCCTAGAGATGGGGCTTTACATTTCGTTTGCCGGGATGGTGACTTATCCGACAGCGCAAAATTTGCGCGACATCGCGAAAGACGTGCCGCTCGACCGGCTCCTCGTGGAAACCGACTGCCCCTATCTCGCTCCGCAACCGGTTCGCGGGAAGCGCAACGAGCCTTCATATGTCGCACACACGGCCGCGTTGCTCGCGCAGGTGAAGGGTGTAAGTATCGCCGAGATCGAAGAACACACCACGCGGAACGCGAAAACTCTTTTCGGACTGTAACGGCTGTTCCTGGGACCGCGGACGTCTCGTCCGCTGAACTCTGGGCCTTCGGGTTTCGGTCGTGCGTGCGACTTGCATTTCCTTCACCCCGATCTCATGTCTGTTTCGGGGATCTGTGGCATTCTGATATCGGTTGCTGAGCGGAACCTTCGCCCTTGTGCGGGGGTTGGATCTGGTATCGTTCGCTCGCACCCGTGAGGGTTTGCCAATGCGGTTCCGTTCACTGGCCCTGTTCGCGCTAACCGCCGGGTTCGTTGCGCTGATCGGTGACTTCTCGCCGCTCGACGCGCAGGAGAAACTCGGGAAGAAGGGCAAGAAGTTCGTACTGCCCGCGCGCCCCGCTGCCAAGCCCGAAATCAAGCCGGCGGTCGAGAAACCGCCCGCGCCGATTCTCCCGACTCTCGCGACACCGAAAACCAAGGACGCGGTCGCGCTCGCAAAAATTATCGACATCGAAATCAACCGTCGACTCGCGGACGCGAAACTGACCGCGTCGGCGCAGAGTTCGGACGAAGAGTTCCTGCGCCGCGTGTCACTCGACATCACGGGCGTCATCCCGTCGGCGGAGCGGGCGAAAACCTTCCTCGACTCGAAAGAGGTCGACAAGCGGGCGAAGCTCGTCGACGAATTGCTCGCCGATCCGCACTTCGGCCGGCGCATGGCGGACATCTGGACCGCGAAACTGTTCCCGCGCGACTCCGGGAACCGCTTCGTCCTGAAAGACCCGCTCTACAAGTGGCTGGAAGACGAGTTCAACAAGAACCCCGGCTGGGACAAACTTGTGACCGGCCTCGTCACGGCGACCGGTACCGTTACGGACAACCCCGCGGTCACGTACTTCCTCGCGAACCGCTCAGTGGACAAGCTCACCGACACCACCACGCAGCACTTCCTGGGCATTCAGCTCCAGTGCGCACAGTGCCACAACCACCCGTTCACGTCGTGGAAGCAGACGGAATATTGGGGAATGGCCGGCTTCTACAGCAAGGTGAAGGCGGACAACCCCAGGAACGCGAACAAGGGCGCCGACAACACTACGATCGGCGTGACCGAGGGCAACGGGCGCACGCGCCAGCGGGACTTCTTCCCCGAATCAGCCAAAACGGTGCCGACGAAGTTCCTCGGTGGCGAGGAGCCGAAGCTAGGGGCCAGTGAACCGTACCGCCCGGCGCTCGCGAAGTGGATGACAGGCTCGAACAACCCGTTCTTCGCGAAGGCACTCGTAAACCGCACCTGGGCGCACCTGTTCGGGCGCGGGATCGTGAACCCGGTGGACGACATGCTCCCGGAGAACGAGCCGACGCACCCGGACCTCCTCGCCGCGCTCGCGTATCACGTTTCGACCGCGGGCGAGTTCGACCTCAAGTACCTCTTCAAAGCGATCTGTTTGAGTGATGCGTACCAGCGGACCAGCAAGCCCACCGCGGACAACAAGAACGACAAGGCCCTCTACAGCCACATCGCGGTGAAGGTGCTCTCGCCCGAACAGCTTTACGACTCCCTCGCACAAGTGACCGGGGGCGCCCGTGTGGTAGACATGCGGGGGGCGCGAGGTATGGTCGGGGCTGGACGGGGGGCGCGAGTGGGCGGGCGCGATCAGTTCGTGAACTTCTTCCTCGCGGGAGCGGATTCGACCAGCGCGCTCGATTACGAAGCCGGTATCCCGCAAGCGCTCCGATTGATGAACGCACCGGTCGCGAATAGCTCGGCTGCGGCGCGGGGAATCATCGGTTCGACGACGAACCCCGAAGAAGCGATCGAGCGCATCTACCTCGCCGCACTCTCCCGGCGCCCGACGAGCGAGGAAACGAAGAACCTGACCACTTACGTGAAGCGCACCGGCGCCCAAGCCGCATACAGCGACATCCTCTGGGCCATACTGAACAGCAGCGAATTCACATTGGTTCGCTGATGGTGAACCCCGCCCGCAAGGGCGGCGGGTGCTTACCTTACAAATTACCCCCGCTTTTATCGCGCTACCCCTGCCCTGGCGGGCAGGGTTCACCAGACACCAACGCGGAGACGGTCATGTTCTCGACGAAGCTGCAAGAGAAGACCCGGCGCGACGTGCTGAAACTGGCCGCGGCCGGCGTGTTCGCGCCCTCGTTGTCCGGTTGGTTCCCGGCGCTGGCGAAGGCCGCTCCGACCGGCGGAAAGGGGAAGGCCAAGTCGTGCATTCTCCTGTGGATGGACGGCGGACCGAGCCACAAGGACACCTGGGACTTGAAGCCCGACAGCAAGGGCGCGGGCGAGTTCAAGGCGATCAAGACGGCGGCCCAGGGGATCGAGATCAGTGAGCACCTGCCGAACGTCGCGAAGGTCATGAACCACGGCCTCGTCGTTCGCGGGATGACGACGCCCGAAGGCGCGCACCCGCGTGCGAAGTATTACATGCACACCGGGTTCCGGGAGGGGCAGGGGGGCGTCACCTATCCGTCGCTCGGCTCGATCGTGGCGCAAGAGGCGGGCAAGTCCGATAGCCCGATGCCGAACTTCGTCGCCATTGGCGGGCGCACTTACGGGTCGGGGTTCCTGGGACCGAAGCACCAACCGCTTCTCGTCACCGACCCGAGTCGCGGGGTCGAAGACCTGAAGTCGGCCGTTTCTGCCACGCAGCTCGGGAACCGCGTGGGGTTGCTCGAACAAATGGACAAGGCGTTCCACCGCGAGTACGGTGCGGATTCCATCATCGACCACAAGACGACTTACGAGCGCGCGGTCAAGTTGATGCAGTCGAAGGAGGCGAAGGCGTTTGATATTTCGTCCGATTCGACCAAGAGCAAGTACGGCTCCGGGCGCTTCGCCGAGGGCGTGTGTATGGCCCGCCGGTTGGTCGAGGTCGGGGTGCCGTTCGTGGAAGTCGCGCTGGGCGGCTGGGACACGCACCAGGACAATTTCCGGCGCGTGAAAACGCTTTCCGAGCAGGTCGATTCGGCGCTCTCGACGCTGGTTACCGACCTGAAGGAGCGCGGGCTTCTCGACAGCACGCTGATCGTGTGGATGGGCGAATTCGGACGTACCCCGAACATCAATACGCGCGGCGCGAACCCGGGGCGCGATCACTTCCCGCGTGCCTGGAGCCTCGCGATGTTCGGCGGTGGGCTGAAGGGCGGTCAGGTATTCGGCAAGACCGACAAGGAGGGCGCGAGTGTGGTCGACCGCCCGACCACCGCTCAGGACTTCCTCGCGACCGTGTGCGAGTTGATGGGCATCGACCACACCAAGAAGAACGAAACCCCAACCGGGCGCCCGATCCAGATCGTGGAGAAACCGAAGCCGTTCACGAAGGACGTGGTGTAAGTTTCGTGCTTTTGCTTGTGGTACAGGCCTCTGGCCTGTGGAGGCGCCTCCACAGGCCAGAGGCCTGTACCACGAACTAGATCGGTCCGGGCTTCATAACGAGCTGCGACCGCAAGGGAGCGGGCTGTGGCCTCCTGTATGCGGAAATGGCAACCATACAAGATCGGTTGCGCCTCCCGCTTCCTTGCGGTCGCGGCTCGTTACAGCCGCACCAGAACCCGTCACCGGTTCTGGAACAGCACGTCCATCGGCTTCCCGGTGCAGACTTGCGACGGGCGATTCTGCGAATCGCGGATCTCGCTGTCCGGGGCTACTCCGAGCGCCTGATAGATCGTCGCGCCGATGTCGAACGGCGTGTACGACGTGGTGACCGGCTGTGCCCCGACGCGGTCGGATTTGCCGATCACACGCCCGCCGATCACCCCGCCGCCCGTGAACAGCCCCGAATACACGTGTGCCCAGTGGTCCCGGCCCGAGATCTTCTCTCCGGGCAGCGTGGAGATTTTTGGCGTGCGCCCGAACTCACCGGACACCACCACGAACGTGTCGTCCAAGAGCCCCTGTGTGTCGAGGTCGTCCGCCAGTGCGGTGATCGCCTGATCGAGCCACGGGAGCAACCGGGTCTTCATCGCCCCCCAGTTGTCCACGTGCGTGTCCCAAGTCTGCACGATCCCCATATTGGCCTGCACGATCGGCACCCCGGCTTGCACCAGGCGCCGGGCCAGTAGCAGCGACTGACCGAACTGGTTCCGGCCGTAGCGGTCGCGGACCTTCACCGGCTCGCGCTCGAGCTTAAAGGCGCCGGCGACGCGACCGGAGGCGAGCAGCTCGAAGGCGTGGCGCTGGTGCTCGCGGAACGCCGCGTCCCCGCGCCCGGACGAGTCCAGACGTTCGAGGAGACTGCGCCGGCCGTCCACGCGGCTCTGGTCGGTGCCGCCCGGGAGGGCGAACGTGTCCATCGTAAAGGTCGGGGAATTAGGGTCTTGTGTCACCAGCATCGGGTCGTGGGTTGGCCCGAGGAACCCGCCGTGTTGCCCCGGCCACGTGAGCGGGCCTTCGATGAGCGCGTGCGGCAGCGTGACGCCGCTCGGGATGCCGTCCTGCCGCGGGCGGATCTGGTTCAGGGCGGCCGCGTAGCACGGCCAGTCGCGCCGCGACAGCACGTTATCGAGGTCCGTTTGCCGTTGGTTTGGCATCGTCGCGCCAGTTAACAGGCGGTGCGTACCGGGGAGGTGGCCGTTTTCGCCGTGCGAGAGCGACCGGACCAGTGCCCACCGGCGCATTTGGGCCGCGAGTTGCGGCAGGTGTTCGCAAATCTGAACGCCGGGCACCGCGGTCGAAATCGGCTTGAACTCACCGCGAATCTCGGCCGGCGCGTCCGGCTTCATGTCCAGCGAGTCGATGTGACTCATCCCGCCCGTCAAATTGACGAGGATCACGGACTGTGTTTTGGTCCCTCGATTCGCTGCGGCTTGCACCGCGCCCGGCGCACGGAACCCGAGGCCAAGCGCGGCCCCCACTCCGATCTGGAGAAACTCGCGGCGCGCGGGGTGTGATGAGATGGGCATCAGATGCTCTCGGCGTGGAAAGAGCGAACAGGCAGGTGTGGCAGGCAGGTAAACGGGATGATACCCGGAGCGAAACGGTCGGAGCAAGCTTATTACGTGTTTCGCCGGCACGCCGGATTCATTGGGCGTTGTTGGGAAGCCCTAAGTGTGGGCAGTGTATTGCCAAATTGCGCAATAATGGCGCACGCCTGATTTGCCCCGTTTCCCAGGTCACGAAAGAGATCAATGCAAAAAGCCTTGTGAAATGCGTGTTTCCGATTTTTTTTCTTCGAGATGCTCGCAATTGGCGCGGTGCGTGCTTTACTTCCCAACACTAACGAGGCGACTCGTTGTACAGTGCGGTGGGAGAGGCGTGCTGTACAACGGGTCGTTCTCCGCAGAAAAACATGAGCCGGGTTTGTGGTAGAGGGAGAGGCTGCCGCAAACCCGGCTCGTGATTTTTACTCAGGCATCCAATCTCAGCGCGACCGGGTATCTGCTCTTTCAACCCTTCTTGCGTTTGTACGTGGCGAAGAACTGTTTTGTGTCGGCGGTTGATTTGAACTCGGTCGGCCGTTTCTTCCCATCGAGATCGTAGCAGACCTTCAGCGAGTCCCCATCAAGTTCGTAAATGGCCGGGAAGGACTTCCCCTTATTCGGCCCTTCGAGACCCGTTACGTCCAGTTCCTTCGGCTTCTTGGTCGGGTCAATTTTGACGGTGCCGGTATCGTCCGGGCCGGGGGACTTCAGCGTATACTTCCCGTCTTTCATCACCAGCGTCAGGGACTTCACCACTTCGTCGGGCAATTTCATGCCGCCCAACTCGGCGGACACCAGTTCCCACGTGCCGTTCATCGCCTTGGTTTCATCATCAACTTTCTTTGTGTCCGCGGCCTCGGTCGTGGTTATGCTTTACGCGCCCAGGAGTGACACATTGTTCCAGGTCTGGAAGTTGTGGGCCAACAGAGTCGCCAGTTTCTCTCGATGTTTGGTCGGCAGATCCGCGAGGCACCCGTCGATGGCACTCTGGAACCTCTTGAAGTCCTGATGGTGCCGACTGTTGAGCACGTCCTTCTTCACGAACTTCCACAGGCGCTCGATCAAGTTCAGGTTCGGCGAGTACGACGGCAGGAACAGCAGCTCGATCCCCAACTGCTTGGCCGCGTCCTGCACCAACACGCACCGCTGATACCGGGCGTTGTCCAGCACCAACGTGACGGGCACCGAGCCCGCCCGGCGCGCGATCGTGTGAAGCAACGCGCACACCGACGTGGCGGTGATGTACGTCGTGTTGATCTCCGTCACCAGTTCGTGCGTGACCGCGTTCAGCGCGCCCAAGCACGTTGTACCGCTGCCGACCACTTGCCGCGCGCACGTGCAACCGCACGAAGCACCACACCC
>HG799474.1:68332-116278 GCA_000531095.1 Gemmata massiliana
CAGAAGCCGTCGCGCTCGACCACGTCACCGACCCGAACCGGAATCGCCCGATCAAACAACGATCGGAGCATGACGAATCTCCTGTGAATGTGGGTAGACGGGCATTTTCGCGGGTGCGAATTCAAGATGTGTTGAGAAGCGTATGCGCGGCCCGGGAAAAACGCGAGGTTCGTTGCGGCTTGTCGTAGAATTACGGTCGTAATACAAAGGGCCCCATGCGATTCCCCAAGGACCAGAAGGCCAAGACCCGGGAGCGAATTCTCGATGCCGCTGCGACCGTGTTCCGGCGGCAGGGGTACCGCGGTGGCGGGGTGGACGCGGTGATGCGCGAGGCCGGGCTGACGGCCGGCGCGTTCTACGCTCACTTCCCGTCCAAGGACGCGCTGTTTGCCGAAGCCGTCGTTCACGCGCTGCGGAAAGCCACTGTGTTCACCGGGGCGCACCTCGACGGCCTGTCCGGGGCGGAGTGGGTGGCCGCGGCCGTGGGGTGGTACCTGAGTCCGCAGCACCGCGAGCGGGCAGAATCAGGGTGCCCGTTGCCGCCACTCTTGGCCGAAGTCGCCCGCGGACCCAGCGAGGCGCGAAGTGGGTTCGAGAAGGAACTGCGTGCAACAGCGGACGCGATCGCCGGGCAAACCGGTGACGCGGACGACGCGCTTGCGGTGCTGGCACTGATGATCGGGGGCATGTCGCTGGCCCGCGGGGTCGCGGACGAAGAACTGAGCAATCGCATTCTGGCCGCCTGTCGGCGAGCCGTAGACACGGTGTCGCGTCCGAAACCGGTATCCGGGAAGAAACCCAAGAAGGAGCGAAAATGAGTGCGACCAAAGCCACGGACATGCCCCGAATCGGGGAACCGGACGAGATCCTTCAGGGGGCGAATTACTCGGCGGTGCAACTCGGGGCGTCCGGCGACTGGAACCGCTACGCGGTTCGGCACCCGTCTCTACCCACGACCATTCACGGGAAGGTGTTCCTGAAGGGGCTTCTCGGCTTGACCGGGACGGAGATTTCGTGCGGCGTACTTCCCAATCGCGGGGCCATGCCCTTCCTTCACGCACACCGAGAAAACGAAGAAGTGTACGTGTTCGTCTCGGGTCGGGGGCAGATGCTGGTGGACGGAGAAGTGTTCGATGTGAGCGAGGGGAGCGTGGTGCGGGTCGCACCGGCCGGAGTGCGGTCGTGGCGCAGTACCTCGGACGAACCGCTCGTGTATCTTGTCATCCAGGCGAAAGAAGGGTCACTGCGGCAGTGGACTCTGACCGATGGGGTCGGGGGCGCAGGCGCTCCTGTGTGGCCCGAGAACTAACGCTGTGTGATTCGTCACGCCCGCGCTACGAGGAACAAATCGTGCGATTCCTGATCGTCGGGGCCGGTGCGACCGGCGGGTATTTCGGTGGTCGGTTGCTCGAAGCGGGGTGCGACGTCACGTTTCTGGTTCGCCCCGCTCGGGCGGAGCGATTAGCGGCGACGGGCTTGGCCATCACGAGCCGCGCGGGTGATGTTACTCTGCCGGCGCCGCCGACCGTTCTGGCCACGGAGTTGCGGACGTATTTCGACGTCGTGATTGTGTCGTGTAAGGCGTATGATCTCGAATCGGTGATCGATTCCATCGCGCCGGCGGTGGGACCGAACACGACCATCATCCCGATACTCAACGGGATGCGCCACCTCGATGCTCTCGACGCTCGGTTCGGCCCGGAACGGGTGCTCGGCGGATCGTGCTTTATTTCCGCGCGCCTCGATGATACCGGGCGCATCGCACACTTGAGCGACATTCACCGGATCGTATTCGGCGAACGGCCCCGCGGTCGATCGGCCCGCGCGGACGCGATCGCCGCGGCCATGTCCGGGGCGAAGCTGGATGCCGTTGCGAGCGATCAAATCATACTCGAGATGTGGGAGAAGTGGACGTTCCTGGCGACTCTGGCCGGGATGACGTGCCTCGCGCGGGCGTCGGTCGGTGACATCGTCACGGCCGGTGGGGTGGATCTGGCTCTCGCGTTTCTGGAAGAGTGCCGGTCCGTGGCCGCGGCCGCGGGGTACGCTCCGCGTGCGGATTCGTTACAAGCGGGGATCGCACGCCTTACGGACCCGAAGTCGGCGGTGACTGCGTCGATGCTCGGTGATGTCGAGCGACGTGGAAAAACGGAAGCCGACCACATTCTCGGCGACTTGCTCCAGCGCCGCGGCGGATCGGCAAACGGGGACCGGTCCTTGCTTCGACTGGCCTACACCGCAGTTAAAGCGGCCGAAGCTCGAGTGGCGCGAGAATCGGAAGCGAAGAACTCGTGACAGGCGGATCAGGAGCGTGCTTCTTTCGGCAACAGGTCCGCGAAGCAGAAGCCGTCGCGCTCGACCACGTCACCGACCCGAACCGGAATCGCCCGATCAAATATCGGCCCGTTGTGACAGAACGTGTGGAACTCGCCGTTCTCCCCGCACGGGTCGACATCAGCCGGCAGATCCGCAAGCAGTACCGAATCGAACTCGCGACCCGCGAAGGCCGGCGCTAGTCGCTTGGGATCGACACACGTGAGTGTGGCCCGAAAACCGGCGGCGATCATTGCCCGAGCCAGCGCGGGCGTGTCGTTGACCGTTCCCCAAATCGGGAATAGTGGAGCGAGACCGGTGCCCGCGAGTTGGCGTTCGCGGTAGGCCCGAATGTCGGCCAGAAACAAGTCTCCGAACGCGAACGCGGTGACGCCTTTGGCACGAGCCTTTTGGACCAGGGCGCGCATCCGGGTTTCGTACTCGTCATTCGAGCACGGCCACGGGAGCGGCACCGGCCAGAGCGGTAGGCCGACTGCTTCGGCTTGCGCTTGCACCAGTTCTGCACGGACGCCGTGCATGGCCACTCGCCCGAACGCCTCATTCAGCGTGGTGACCAACCCCACCACTTCGACGTCCCCGCGGCGCCGTAAATCGTGCAGTGCCCAGGCCGAGTCCTTGCCCGAACTCCACGACAGCAGAACTCGCGGCTTCATACGCACGCCACTCGTTCGGTACCCAGTTCGGCGCGCGTCAGTCGGCGTGCGGGCGGTAATCCCGACGGGAGCGGATGCAGGTCGGGGTGAAGTGCGTGAGCGATGATCTCCAGGCTGTCCACCAGTCGCGGACCGGGGCGACTGAAGTACGCATTGCCGTCCGTGACGTACACCTGCTCGGTCTTCACTGCAGGCAGGTTCGCCCACCCGGGGCGAGAGCACCGTCCCGGCAGGTCCACTAGCGTTCGTTCCAGCGAGAACCCGCAGCACGCCACGAACAGCACATCGGGTTGAGCCGCAATGACTTCGTCCCAGGTCAGTGTTCGTGACGGTTGACCGGCGCGCCCGATGACTTCGTCCCCGCCGGCAAACTGAACTAACTCTGGTGTCCAGTGCCCGCAACTGAACGGCGGGTCGAGCCATTCCAAAACGACCACGCGCGGACGCTCCGTTACGCGCATCGAGCGCGCGGCAACGGAATCGATGCGCTGCTGCAACGCGCCGATGACGGCGTTGGCCCGATCCGACACGCCCGCGGCGTCCGCGACCATACGGAGCGTCGTGAGTACCTCGTCGAGTGACGTCGGTTCGAGGTTGATGACGCGCGGGCGCCCGGGCAGCGAACACGCCGCGGCTGTTACTTCGGCTTCGGCCACGGCGCACACATCACACAGTGCTTGCGTGACGATCAGGTCGGGTCGCAGGCGCTCCAGCGTGGGCAGATCGAGTGTGTACAGGGCGCGCTGTGTTTTCAGGCGCTCCCGTACCAGTTCGTCGATTTCGCGACTGGAGGCGTCGTGCGGGATCAGCGTGCGCGTGACCTTCGGCAGTTCTGTCACGAACGGCGGATAGTCGCACTCGTGCGTTACGCCCACGAGTGCGTCACCCAACCCGAGCTGGCAGATGATCTCGGTCGAACTCGGTAGCAAGGACACGATCCGCATGACTGCCTCCAGCGCTCAAACTGCCGCGGGGACCGGCGCCGGTTCGCGCAGCACCGGGAACGCACGTTCCGCGACGGCCCATCCGCCGAACAAGAGGCCGACGAACACCGTGTCCCCGAGGAGCGTGTTCCGGAAGTACGGGAGGGCGGCGACGTAGCACTCGCGCAAGCCTTCGACCGTGTGCGGGTAGAATTCGATCCAGCACGCGAAGTTGGTAACGATGAAGAACTGGATCGCGCCGAACAGCGTTATGGCCGCCGTTGCCACAACTGTGCGATGAGCACGCAGCCACCGGGCGATCAGCACGTTCAGGGCAAAACTGGCGTACACGACCGGGATCAGGACGTGCAAACTGGTGAAGAGATCACCAACGAACAGAGCGATCAGCGGAACTACCAGCGCGGCCCGACGATCCGTGAAGTACGCCCCGCTGAAGATCGCCATCGCCCCGATTGGCGTGAAGTTCAGTGGGTGGGGCACGACCCGAACAATCGCCGCGAGCGCGATGACAACAGTTAGCACCGCCACTCGCGGCAGCCAGGGATGAGACGAAGGACTAAACGATTCTTCGCGAGACACGGATCGGCTCCTCTTCGCCGGGACGGGCGGAAGGGTGCCTGCGGGAAACGGGAACGAGCGGACGGGGATGCACGCGAACGAAAAGCCCGTCGGCCCGGTCGCCTGGTTCCGAGGCACCGAACAATGAACGACAGGCAGGTCTTCTGACTCACGGCTCGTAACGGGTTGCGGGCGCCTTCCCGTGACCTATGGTCACAGTGGCGAGTGCCCGAGAACCCTGGCCGAACACAGCAGCGGCCCTGCGCCGGATTCGCACCGGCTTCCCTCTTCGTCGCGCCGCCTGACGGCAGCGCGAACCTGTCGAGACGCAACTGGCTTATGCCGCGAGCGGTGGAGCGTCCACAACCTGTGAGGCACGGGCCTTTAGGGGCGTTCTTCCGTTCGCGTTCATCGCGAGCAATGTCGTAAGCTCGTCACCAACGCCGCACGCATCATCCGCAAACGACACTACCTGTGACGATTGAAATTCGGGCTCGTGAGGCCGGCTACAGAAGACACGTAATCCGCACGCTTCGGTACTACCCTCCGAGCGACGCACCGAAGCGGAAACCAGTTTCGTATACGAAGAACGCATCCAACACGCCGTTTGAAGGAGCATCGAGAATCCGAATGTCTGTTGCGGCCGCGGTGTTTGTGGCGGTAACCAGCGCGCGGTGTCCGTTGCGGCTGGTCGTGGCGAGTTGCACGCCCCCTCGAAACCCGGGATCGTAGGCGTAGAAGCTGCTCACTACCTCTTCCGTCAGCGGGCGGATCACTTTCACGTGCGGATCGTACCCGGCAGTCGAAGGGGCCACGGCGACTTCCGCAACTCCGTCGCCATCGAAGTCGCCCGCGGTCACAGATAACGTGCCCGCGAACGCAGGGCCGAACGCGAAGAAGCTGGCTAACAGTTCGAGATCCGTTCCCGAAAACACCACGACGTGTCCCTGTCCACCGGCCCCGGCCGTGACGATGATGTCGGCCGCGCCGTCGCGATTTACGTCTCCGCTCGCGACGCGCCCGCCCCCCATAAACGCCGACGGGAACGCGAGGAAGCTGTCCAGCAACTCACCGGACGCGCTGAACGCTTTCACGTGTGCGGGGGCGTTGGCTCCCGGGCACACGATGATGTCGGCCGCGCCGTCGCGGTCCACGTCACCAGTTGCGAGGCTCAGACCCGTCGTTAAACCGGCGTCGAAGGCGTAGAAGCTCGCGATCAGCGATCCCGTTTGGCCGTCGAACACTTTGACGTGCGGTGGTCCACCGGGACCGACCGACGCGATGAGGTCCGGCACACCGTCGTGGTTCACGTCCGCCAGCGCGACGCGGACGGTCCCGTCGAACCCGGGAAACGGATCGAAACGGAACAGCGTGCGCCGCGTGGCCGTGTCAATCACTTCGACCTGGAAGCCGGTCGCATCCCCCGCAGCCACGGCGAGGGCATTCGTGAGCGGCGCCCACGATCGATTGTCGCTCGGTAAGTCGGGCGACTGGCCCGAGATCAGAACGCGCCGCAATTTATCGAGCGTCTGGAGCGCGGTGAGATTGCGGACGTTGTAGCCGAACTGAAGTCCCTTCTCGGTCAAATCGCCTCCACCTGTTGGGGACACGCTGGGGTGAACTCCGTCCGCACTGATCCCCAAATTGGGGAGCTGCTGGAGCGCCCGCCAGTAGTTCCAGAGCGGCACCTGGAGTGCTTCGCTGACGTCTTCAATAACCTGGTTGTAGCTCGGTTGCAGTCGTTCCAGTTCGGCCGAGAACTTGCTGTTCGGAATCGTGCTGAGCACGGGAACCACCCCCATGTTCAGTGCGGTTTGGACGATCCGCGTCAGGTTCTGCCGGAACGTGTCGAGCGGCACGCCCGCGGCGACGTCGTTCGTCCCGACCATGACGAGGACGAACGCGGGCCTGCTGACCGCGAGTTCGCTGGGCAACAGCCCGAGTACGTCCGCGGACTTGTACCCGCTCACGGCCGCGACGCTCGGGTGCGCGAAGGAGTTCGATCCCCCGATCTGGCCGGCGCGGAAGTAGGCGAGCGTGTCGTTGAGCGAGCCGTCTCCGGCGAGGTCGATCCCGGCGGTGGGTGCCGCGAGCGGGATGAGGAAGTTGTTCGAGAACGTGATGCTGTCGCCGGCCCGCGTGAAGACGTTCGCCTGGTTCCCGACGGCGGCTCCACGCTGGATCACCGCGGACAACCGGGCCGCCATTGCCGCGTCAACGACCGGAACGACCGGGGTTAGGGTGTAGGCCGTGGGCACCCACCGGGCCTCCAGTGCTTCCACGTGTAACGGGAAACGCAACGTGGGCGCGAAGGCGCGCGAACCCCTAACCATGACGGCTCCTGAATCGCGAGCGCGGGAACTCGGGTCGGGAATATCGGAACGGGATTTCAAACGTTATTGTTCCCCGTATAGACACATCTTCCGATAGAGAATTGGCCGCGGTATTGAGAACCCAGGGGACGTGATTGATATGATTTGACTTGTTGATTAAGTCGATGTAATTGGTGAAATTGAATTGATCGCTATTATCGTTGCTTTGTGAGGGCCATTGAGCGTCGAGGTGGGTGGCCGATAGCACCGAGCGATTGGTGAACCCCGCCCGCAAGGGCGGCGGGTGTAAATACCAAAGGGCCGCGGGGACAAGCACAAGGGGTTGGTGAACCCCGCCCGCAAGGGCGGCAGGTGCAAGCACAAGGACGGCGGGTGGATGCGTAAAGGCGACGTACCCACCGCCCTTGCGGGCGGGGTTCACCTACGCCATTTCGCCCGCCAGCACGGAATACCGCAATCTTCAGCGCCAACTCATATATTTCTCAGATATTGCGGCGGCTAACTGCTTTCCTGCTATCAGTTTGCACTTTCACGCGAATCTAGATAATCTGGCTAAACGGCATCTTCATCACCAGGGCACCCCGCCATGACTCGCTGCCACGCGGTCGTCGCGATCGTTGTGATCGCGCTCGCTCCCCTCGTTTCCGCTCAAGAGCGGATCACCGGGGCGAATTACCCCCTCGCTCAAAAGTTCGATCGCGACTTCGTGACGCGCAACGTTCAAGAAGCGTCCGTCGCGCCGCAGTGGATCGGCAAGACGGACACGTTCTGGTACGCGGCCCGCACCGCGACCGGGAACCGGTACTGGCGCGTCGACCCCACGAAGAAGGAAAAGGTGCCGCTGTTCGATCACGTGGTGCTGGCCGCGGCGCTCTCGGAAGCGTCGAAGAAGCCGCTCGACGGCGACACGCTCCGGCTGGACCGCGTCGTTGTCGCGGCGGACGGGAAGAAGTTCACCTTCGCGTTCGGCGAGGGCCAGTACGAGTACGACCTGGGCGCGAACAAGCTGAAGGCGACCGGCAAGGCGTCCGCGCCCGGGAACGGTCCCCTCAACGCGGAAGCCATCGAGCGCCTGCGCGGGCAGCTCGGCGACGAGCGCGTGAACGAGATGCTCCGCCGGTTGCGCGAGGGCGAAACCGAACAGAAGAAGGACGACATGGGCGGTGGAACGGGTGGGATGGGTGAAAACCAGCCCAAGAACCCGACCGATCCGGCGTCCTCGTACAAGAACTACTCGCCGGACAAGAAGAAATACGTCTTCCTGCTGAAGTACAACCTCTACCTCTGCGACGAGGGGCAGCCCGAAGACAAGGCGACGCAGCTCTCGACCGACGGCGCGGAAGAGTACACGTTCGTGGGCGGCTTCGGTGGTGGCGGCTTCGGAAAAGGGAACAACACCGGGAAGGGTGGCACCACCCCGACGGACCGCAAGACGCGGCCCAACGTGACGTGGGCGCCCGACTCGAAGGCGTTCTACATCACCCGGTCCGACAGCCGTGGGGTGAAAGACCTTTACCTCGTGGACTCGATCGCCGACCCGCGGCCCAAGCTCGAACAGTACAAGTACCCGATGCCGGGCGAAGAACTCGTCCGCAAGACGGAACTCTACTACTGTGTCGCTGACAGCAAGACGCTCACTCGGATCACGCCGAAGTGGAAGGACGAGCGGTACTCCGACCTGCGCTGGGGGAAGGGGCCGGGCGAACTGCGGTTCATCCGGCGCGACCGGCTCCGGCGGAACCTCGAAATCTGCGCGTTCGACGTGCTCAGCAGCACGTGCAAGTGCCTCGTGAACGAGGCGTTCGACGCCGCGTACCTCGACATGCAGGCGCCGCGCTACATCGAAGAAACCGACGAGTTCGTGTGGTGGTCGGAGCGCAGCGGGTGGGGCCACTTCTACCGCTACGGGCGCGACGGCACGTTCAAGAATGCCCTCACGAGCGGCGCGTGGCGCGCGAGCCGGATCGTCGAGGTCGATGCGAAGGCCGGGTTCGTTTACATCATCGGCAACGGGCGCGAACCGGGCGAGAATCTCTACTACACGCACCTCTACCGCGTGAAGCTCGACGGCACCGGCCTGACCTGCCTCGACCCGAGCGAGGAACCGACCGCAGCTTCGGCCGGCTCCGCCACGGTTGAAGGGAGCGAGAAGCAGCCCCTGAGTGGCTTCAACCAGTCGTCCTCACTGTCGCCGTCGAAGAAGTTCGTCGTGACCAACAGCACGCGCGTGGACCGCGCGCCGTTCGCCACGCTCCGCGACGACGCCGGTAAGGTGCTGATGGTGCTTGAGACGACCGACCTGTCCGCGCTCAAGAAGGCCGGCTGGCAGATGCCGGAAACGTTCACGGTGAAGGCCGCGGACGGCGTCACCGATCTGTACGGGAACATGTGGAAGCCGTTCGACTTCGACCCGAAGAAGAAGTACCCGATCATCGCCCACGTGTACCCGGGGCCGCAAACCGAGGGCGTCGTGTACCGGTTCTCGGCCCACAGTCAGACGATGCAGTTAGCGCAACTCGGGTTCATCGTCATTCAAGTGGGGCACCGCGGCGGCAGCCCGGAGCGGTCGAAGGCGTACCACTCGTTCGGGTACTTCAACCTGCGCGACTACGGGCTGGTGGACAAGAAGGCCGCCCTCGAAGCGCTCGCCGCGCGCCACAGCTTTATCGATATCGAGCGCGTGGGGATCTACGGGCACTCGGGCGGCGGGTTCATGTCGGCCGCGGCGGTGCTGCAGAAGCCCTACAACGACTTCTTCAAGGCCGCGGTCGCCAGCGCCGGCAACCACGACAACAACATTTACAACGACAACTGGTCCGAGACCTACCACGGCATGAAAGAGGTACCGGTCAACGACGGGAAGGGCACTTCCGCCACGACCACCGCGACCGACGCGAACACCGGGGCCGGAAAGGGCTTCGGCAAGGGAACGGGCGGGCGCAAGAAGGGGCCGACGCCGGAGGAGGCACTGGAAGCCGAACTCGAAGACCTCCTCGATTCGTTCGACCCGCGGAACGAGGACTCGGTCGCGGACCTGGAGCGCAAACTCGCGGAGCTGAACGCGAAACTGGCCGCGCTCAAGAATTCGGCGGCCCAGGTCCAACAAGCGCCGCCGCCGCGCCCGGCTGGTGCCGCACTCCCGACGGTCACGCTGCCGGCGATGCGGTTCGACATCCACATCCCGACGAACGCGGAACTGGCCGCGAACCTGAAGGGCCACTTGCTGCTCGTTCACGGGGAGATCGACAACAACGTTCACCCCGCCAACACGATGCGCCTCGTGGACGCGCTCATTAAGGCGAACAAGCGGTTCGACATGCTGATGATCCCCGGCGCCCGGCACGCCTTTGGGAACGCCCAGCCGTACTTCACGCAGCGGATGTGGGACTTCTTCGCAGAAAATTTGCTGAACGATCGCCAAACCGGGGCGGACATCAACATCAAGGACGTTAAGCGCAAGTAAGCCCGCGGCGGGTACTTCTCGCGCATTCGTGGTCACGAAGCGGCCCCTGGAATATCCAGGGGCCGTGTCTGTTTTGGCCCAATCTCAACCGCTCGTGCGCCGGGGCAACGACCATTCAATCATTGCAGCCGAAAGTTCTTTGAGAAAAAGACTTTCCGCTCAACGTGCCGTTGAAACAGGGGCCGCCACTTCGCCTTCAGGAACTCGCGCGATGGTACGCGCGAGCCGCGTGTGAAACACACTCCGGCCCCCGATGTGCTGCGCACCAGTTGACCACGAGAGTAACGAGAATTACTTGTGTTTTTCGCGACGGAACCCGGCTGTTGGAACCAGAATAGAAATTATGAAAGGTTAGTTTGCGCGCAAGAGATCGTCCCTGAAACCGGTGCCACCCGAGGACGGGTGGATGAGGAGATGGGTTGTGGACGACAAGTATCCCTCCATGATGGAGCGGAGGCTCGCTCTGGTTCAGTTGCTTACCGACCGAGACACGCTCACGATTCCGGAGATCGAGGTCGGTTTGGGAACCCACCGGTTCGCTGCCATTGCCGCTCTGTCGCACGGTTGGTTCGAGCGCCGATCGGCCGGTCGTAACGCGCGTTACGGCCTGTCCGAACGCGGCCGCGAGAAGGCCGCGCAACTCAATATGGATAAAGGTATTGGAGATCGGTCGGTGGAGTGACGCTTGCGAGGGGCGAGAACACAGGGCTTCCGCCCTGTGCATTCTTGCATTTACGCCGCTTCGGTGCGGGCGAGTTGGATCGGCGGGAAGAGGAACCCGGCGGGGGTGGGCAGGCCACCCGGACCGTGCGGACCGGCGGGCGTGCCTTCCCACGGGTGCACGCGGAGCGCGTCCAGTACCCGTTCGGCCAGTTCGAGTGCGTCGCGGCCGTCGGTGCCGGTCACGCGGGGCGTCTTCCCGGTGCGCACGCAGTCGATGAAGTGGCGGAGTTCCGCCGTGAGCTGGTCGTGCTTCCGGTCCGCGTCCAGGTTCAGCACTTGCAGGTAGCGCCCGAATACTTCGTCCTTCAGTCGTGCGCGTGTAACCTGGTCCATCTCCGAGACGCGCAGCCCGTACTTCCGCACCTCTTCGCTCTGCTGCACCAGCGTGAGCTTCCGCGTGACGAAGTCGATGCCCGCGTAGCCCTCTGGTGCCCAGATGCGGAGCCGGCGCTTGGGGTGCCGGGTGATGCGGCTCGCGGTAACGTGCGCGATGCACCCGTTCTCGAACTCCAGGCGCGCGTTCACCATGTCCTCGTGCCCGCCGAACACCACCGCGCCCACGGCGGAGACGCGCGCGACTTTCCCGCCCACGAGCGCGAGCAGCATGTCGAGGTCGTGGATCATCAAATCGAGCACCGCGCCGATGTCCACCGAGCGCCCGGTGAACGGCCCGTGGCGCTCGGCCTCGACGAACTTCGCGCGGATCGGGCGCTTCACCAGTTCCTCGAACGCCGGGTTGAACCGCTCGATGTGTCCCACTTGGAGCGCGACTTTGGCCTTCTTCGCCAGGGCGATGAGGTCGTCCGCCTCCGCGACCGTGCGGCACACGGGCTTCTCGACCAGGACCGGAACCCCGGCCCGGAGGAACGCGCTCGCGACCGAGTGGTGGTGGATGGTGGGGGTGACGATGCTGACGGCTTCGACCTTGTCGAGGAGGGGCTCGAAACACTCGTAGGGGGCCGTTCCGAGCTTCGTGGCGACCGCGCGGGCCTGGTCCGGGTTCGCGTCGACCACGCCGACCAGGTTCACGTCCGGCAGGTTCGCCAGGATGCGGGCGTGGTGCTGTCCCAGGTGTCCG
This sequence comes from Gemmata massiliana, assembly GCA_000531095.1. GTDB lineage: Bacteria > Planctomycetota > Planctomycetia > Gemmatales > Gemmataceae > Gemmata > Gemmata massiliana. Next base: position 80,419 of record HG799474.1, read on the forward strand.
ACCCCAATCACCGCCATCCGCAAACGGTCCATATCAACCCCAATTGTTGCACGTCGAAGATCGTCGTCCGGTCCGGTGTCGAATGTCAGGCGGCCCGGCTCGCGGGCTTTACGACTTTCCGACCCGTGGACTTTCGACTTTTGGACTCGGCCTCGGCACCGGCCCCGGCCGCACAAGCCAGTTGCCGGGCCAGTTCCACGTTCAGTGAGTGCCCGGACCGGTACGCGACCAGGTGGCCCGCGAGATCGAACCCGCACAGCGCGAGGTCGCCGATCAGGTCCAGGATCTTGTGCCGGGCCGGTTCATCGGCGAACCGGACCGCGTTCTCGATCGGTCCGTACTTGCCGAACACGAGCAGGTCCGCGCCGGTCAGGTGCCGGCCGACGCCCTGAGCACGCAGCCCGTGTGCTTCGGGTTCGGTGAGGAACGTCCGGCACGGGGCCAGTTCGTGCGCGAACGTGTCCGGTGTGATCGCGAGCGTGTGCGTTTGCGGCGCGATCGGGCTGCCGGGGCCGTAATCGAGCCGGTAGCTGATCCGCAGTTCGCTGCCGGTGGCCGGGTGCAGCCCGAGCGTCGCGCCCGGCGCGCGGACGACGACCGGCTTGGAGACGCCATAAATGGCCCGGCGCGTGCGCTGGTTCACGGTCGCGACGGTGGACAGTGCGGAGACGAAGCCCGCGGCCGACCCGTCGAGTCCGGGCGGTTCCGCACCGTCGAGTTCCACGACACAGTTGTCGATGCGAAGCCCGGCGAGGGCCGCCAGAACGTGTTCGACGAGTGTGATGCTGGTGTGCTGGGGGCCAAGGGTGGTGCGGCGCTGCGTCCCGCTCACGCGGGCGGCGCGGGCGGGTACCGTCGGTGCGTCCGGCAGGTCCGTGCGCCGGAACACCAGACCCGTGTCCGGTTGGGCGGGCAGGAACCGCAGGGACACCCGGGTCCCGGTGATGAAGCCCACGCCTTCGACCGAAACCGGTGCGGCGAGGGTTCGCTGGTGTCGATAGCCGATGACGCGCACGATGTCCGCCTTCCCTGGCGTAACCGTTCCGAATCGAGGTCGAGTCACTCGTACCCATTCGGGCCGGTCGCGACACCTTGTATCGGCGCCCCGACCGGCCCAAGTTTAGCCATCTTATCGAATCGCGCCTCCCGATCCGACCGGGTGGTCGGCGGGAGCGCGAACATGGATTTTGCACTCTGTACCACGTTCGCGGTTCGGGGTTAACACCAATCTGCCCAGTTTTACTTCGGCGACACGGGCAGCCCGCCCGCGCCCGGCGCGGGTGGCGCACCGGTGGTGGGGGCCGGCGCGCCCGGGTCGGCGACCAGCTTGCTCACGTCCACGGGCTTGCCGTCGGCGCCGATCGGCTGGTACCAGGCGTTGAGGGTCTTCACCACGACGCCGGTGATGTCCGCGTGCGGGGCCACGAAGAACGGCTGGGCCGCCGGGGGCTTCAGCTTCAGTTCCTTGATGTACGCGCTGTTCTGTTCTTCCGGGGTCACCGCGTCCGGGTACGCGAACACGACGTGGTAGCCGTTCATCTCGGCGGTCTTGTCCACCACGGTCTTGATCTTGTCGTACAGGTCGGAAATGATCTTGCTCGCGTCGTCGTTGAGCATCTTGTTGATCTTCCGATCCTCGTCCTCGATGGACCGGGTCAGGGCGAGCATGCGCTGCTGCTTGGTGTCCTTTTCCGGGTGGTTCGGGTTGGTCGCCAGATCCTTCTGGTGCCCGAGGTACTCGGCCCGCAGCGCGAGCAGGGCCTTGGACATCTCGTTCTTCCGCTGGTTCAGCAGGTGAACCTGGTACTTCGCCTGGCCGAAGTCGCGCATGACGCCGGCCATGTTGAAGACCGCGACCGTCGGGCGCGTGGCCGGGGCCGCCGCGGGCGCGCCGCCGGCTGGGGGCTGGGCGTGCGACAGGCCGGTGACGTACACCACGCCCGCGATGCCGAGGGCCGCCGACAGGTACGTGAACGTGCGATTCACTCTCAGTCCTCCTCTTCGTCCGCTCCGGTAACGCGGGGTTCCGGTCCCCGCGGGTTGTACCACACCGGCCCGCATTGCAGGCGCTGTAAGCAGTAAAGCCGGGCGAATCCTCGCTTTCGGCGCTGCCGCTCACATTTCCCTCTGGTGCCGTGGCGAGCGTAGATACCCAATCACTTTGGGGGCGTCAATGCTAACGGGGTAAGTGTCCGGTGACGGAAATTCGCTTGAAACGAGTGCGTTTCGCGGGGTGGGACCGCGAACACTTTAATCCGGCGGGGCAGATTCCGTCGATGGCAAGAGGGTCGCAATTCGCACCCGGGACGGTCTTCATGAAAACGGCAATGAGGTTGTGGCTCCCCGCCCTGGTGCTGGCGGGCAGTGGGTGCGGGACCGGTGCGCCCGAACCCGTAACGACAACGGTCCGCGGAAAAGTGATCCTGAACGGGCAACCCGTTGTGGGCGGGCTAGTTGTGTTTACACCGCACCCCGAGCGCGGGGGGAGCGGGAAGTCCGCGTTCGGGGAAACCGGTCCCGACGGCTCATACGCGCTGCAAGTCAACCGGTCGAACAACATCCCGCCGGGCTGGTACCGCGTGTCGCTGGCGCCGCCTCCGCCCGCCGGTGTCGAAGAGGGCGTTTCGTCCGTGTTCCCGCCGAAACTCGCGCGCCCGGACCTATCGGGCCTGGAGCGCGAGATTCAGGCGGGCAAGGAGCACGTGTTCGAGTTCATGGTGGACGTTCCGAAAGGCGATTGAGGGGCGGTTTCGCGCGCGCGGTTGAAACCCGGGATTTCTGGTGGCGCCGTTGGCGTCCGAAACGCAACGAATGGTCCGGGGGCCACACAGACGGGCGTGGACGCACCCGGGGTTGAAACCCCGGGCTATTACCGGTGACCCCTTCGGGGTCCGAAACGCAACGAATGGCGTTTGCGCCCCCAACGAGTTAGCCCGGGGGTGAACCCCCGGCTATCTTCGCGCTCGGCGCTGGGGTAGAATCGTGCGGCACTGATCCCGGGCGCTCCGGCGCCGAATCTCCTGGGAGACGGGGATGACACTTCACTTCGCCGGGTGCTGCGCGCTCGTAACGGCCCTTTCGAGTTCCACCGCGGCGCCGGTGCCGAAGGGCGCGGGGACGACGATCTACTTCCCGATCACCCCGGGCGCCAAGTGGGTGTACGAGAAGGTCAGCGGGGTGGACGAGGTCGCGGTGGTCTCCGGGGTGGAGAAGATCGGGGACGATTTGGTGGTCGCGCGGGCCGGGGCGGACGGGAACGAGACCCGGTACACGAAGATGGTCGTGTCGGCCGAGGGGCTGCGCCAGGAGCGGGAGGGGGCGAACGGCGAGTCCGCGTGGCTGCTCAAGAGCGGGCTCCGGTCGGGCGACTCCTGGGACGTCCCTGATGGGGGCAAGCGGACGGTCTATGGCCCGGAACCGATCGAGGTGCCGGCCGGGAAGTTCACGGCCCTGCGCGTGGTGTGGGAGCACGAGGGCGGGCGGCTCACCTCCTGGTACGCGCCGGGCGTCGGGGAAGTGAAGCGCGTGGAGAAGAAACCCGGTGGGAAGGAAACCGTGACGCGGCTGCTGAAGTCCTTCCAGGTGAAAGAGAAGAAGTAACCGACCTTCCGTGACGTGAGTGAGAGTGCCGGGAACGCTTTACGAAAGGGTACGTGATGCGCGCGATGCTACTCGGAACGCTGGCGGTGCTGGTTTGCTACCCGGCCCTCGCCGATGACAAGAAAGAGGAGAAGATCGATGCTAAAAAGATCATCGGCAAGTGGGAGCCGAAGAACAAGAAAAAAGATGAGCCGACGGTAATTGAATTCGCAAAAGATGGCACGTTCACATTGACGTTCGATCTCAATGGCAAGGAGATGAGGCTGACTCAAAAGTACAATGTGGATGGCAATAAGATCATAACGACAGAGAAAGTAGATGGAAAGGAGGTGGTTGTCAAAACAATTATTGTCAAGCTGACGGATACCGAGTTGGTGACCAAAGACGAGGACGGGAAGAACGAGGAAACGCTCGTCCGCATCAAGGACAAGTAACTGTGTCGCGGGAGGCGTCGTTTCTTCGCGGAGTGAAGTGAATGGAGGCCGATGATGTGGTTCCGCACGTCGGGATTCGATCCCACGCGGGCATGATCCGTCTGGGGATGACGCGCGAGGAGGTTCGCCCCCTCCTCGACCGGGACCGGGACATTCAGGTCGACTTTCGCGGTTCGCCGTCGGTGGTCGCGTTCATCCAGTCGCCCAAGTATTGGGGGACGTTTGACGGTATCGAACTGTTCGAGTCGGCGGCCGACGAAGTGGTAGCGGAAATTGCAAGGCGGTTCGGATTCGACCCGGCCGTCTACTGCCCGGGTCGGAACACGTATCATTTCCCGGCCCTGAACATGATCTTGTGGCGGAGCTGTGCGTCCGACGTGGACGGGGAGCAGGGGTACATCTTCGACTGCGTTAGTCTTCACGTCCCGGGATACTACGACGCCAAAACGATCGCCCACATTCGCGAAAAGAGCGGGTTGCCCCCGCTCCCCGAAACAGGCGCTTAACTCGGTGCGGCCGATTTCACTGCACCACGTATTCCTCGAACAACACGTCCTTGATCGGGTTCTCCTTGCGGTCCTGTTGCAGGATCTTACCGAGTGCTCGTTTCATGTCTTCCCGGAGCCGGGATACACCGGCGCTACCCGACACGTCCTTGGTGCTCTGGTCGGCGAGGTACGTGATGAGCCAGGTCTTGAGTTCGGCTTTTTTCTTCACAACCAGTGCGGACAGCTCCCTGTGGTTCGCGGGATCGACCTGGAACGCGACCACGATGCGCAGGTACCGCTGATGCCGTTCGTCCTTGATGCTCACCACCACGTCGCCGAACCGGATCGTGTCGTCCGCGGGTGCAGCGAGTTGCTTCTCGACGCGCGCCAATCGCTGTTCCAGTTCGCGCACCTTTTCACGCAGAGCCGCGTTTTCTTCCGGAGGTTGTTCTTGGGCCGTGGTCGGAGCGAAGGCGACCGCGATCAGTGCCAGCGCGATCAACATCGAGATACGCATGATGCTCTCCTGTGCGGTTGAGACGACACATCAACTACTAGTTCACCTTTTACGCCTCGGCAGGAAAATTTACCCGGCTCTACCGCGCTAGTCGCAAACTGTGTGCCCGTCGAAGTATGGCTCGGTCCCTCATTGCAGCGGAGCGACTTCACTACAATCGCATCGGGATCTCTCCTGTAAACGAAAGGACCGCGAACGTGCAGAAGCAGTTTCTCAACCCGCCCACGCTGAACCCCGCGAACGGGTACTCCCACGTCGTCACCGCGACCGCCGGTAAGACGATCTACGTGTCGGGTCAGGTGAGCCTGAACGAGCGGGCCGAGGTGGTTGGTAAGGGGGATCTGCGTGCCCAGACGGAGCACGTGTTCGAGAACCTCAAGTCCGCGCTCGCGGCCGCGGGCGCGACGCTCGACGACGTGGTGAAGGTCACGTACTTCGTCGTCGATCTGAAGCCCGAACACCTGGGGCACATCCGCGAGGTGCGGAAGAAGCACCTGAACCAGGAAAAGCCGCCGGCGAGCTCGCTGATCGGCGTCGCGGCGCTGGCGGTCCCGGACTGGCTCATCGAGATCGAAGTGATCGCCGTCGTCGCCGGGTGAACGCGGCCTCTGGACCGAACCTTCTCTCCGAGCGTGCTGTCGGGATCAGGGGCGCTTTAGAGGGCGCCCTCGCTCCTGGCCTCGGAGAGCGCCCGTGCCCCAGCAACGCGAGATCCGCGCGGACTTCGACCGCGAAACGATCGTCGTCTACCAGGCTTACTCCCCTCAAATCGCCGAACCCGCGCTGGACGCGCAGCGCTTCGTTCCGCCGTTCTCGTTCCAGCGCATGACCTGGATCAAGCCCTCGTTCTTGTGGCTCATGCACCGCAGTAATTGGGGTCAGAAGAGCGGGCAGGAGCGCGTCCTCGCCGTTCGCATCACGCGCTCCGGTTGGGAAGAGGCACTCGCGGCGGGCGTTCTGACGTCCTTCGCCCCAGGCGCCTTTACATCGCACGCGGACTGGTCCGAGAAGTTCACGAACGCGCGCGTTCACGTTCAGTGGGATCCGGAACGTTCGCTGCGCGGAGCCGGGTTACCGTGTTCCAGCATTCAAGTGGGCTTGAGCCGACACGTGATCCGCACGTTCGTGGAGGACTGGATCGTCGGCATTGAGGACTACACGCCCCGCGTGCGCAAGATCTACGACTTCCTTCAATCGGGTCGGGCCGACCGAGCCAAGCGCCTGCTCCCGCCCGAGCGCGTGTACTCGGTGAGCGACGAAGTTCGGCGCCGGCTGCTGATCGACGAATAACAATTCGGATCGGCTTTTGGCGGTTGATTCCCGAAGCGACGCGGGGCAGAAATCGGTCACTTCTCAAAAGTCGCGCGCACATTGTTTTGCGTTCGGGCAGATACTACTGAATAGCAGTTCCGCCCGGAGTGCGTCCCATGCTTGCACGTTTCGCGTCCGCGCTGACCCGCGCGTCCGCACCCACGGAAACCGACACCGAACTCCTCACGAGCTTCGTCCGAAACCGGGACGAAGGCGCGTTCGCCGCACTGGTGGAGCGCCACGGCCCGATGGTGATGGGCACCTGTCGGCGCATCCTCTACGACTCCCACGCGGCCGAAGACGCATTTCAGGCCGCGTTCCTGGTTCTGGCGCGCCGAGCTGCGTCGCTTCCGCGAACCGAAGCCCTCGCGCGGTGGATGTACGGCGTCGCCCGGCGCGTGGCGCTCAAGACGCGCTCGGCGCGGGCCGAATCGCTTCCGCCACAAGAGGCCGAAGGCCGTGGTTGCGATCCGCTGGACGAACTGTCCGGGCGCGAGTTGCTGGCGATTCTGGACGAAGAGGTTCGCCGGTTGCCCTCCGGATACCGACTTCCCGTTGTTCTGTGCTGCCTGGAAGGGCTGACGCTGGAAGAAGCAGCCGCTCGGCTGGGGTGCGCGACCGGCGCGCTCCGCGGGCGCCTGGAACGCGGGCGCACCCGACTGCGTGCGTGCCTCTCCGCACGCGGACTCGCGCCGGCCGCGGTGCTGGCGCTGGCGGGCGTGTCCCGAATCACGATGGCCTCGACCATCACACCCGGGCTTCGGGCACTGACCGTGCGGGCTGCCCTCAACTTCGCTTCCCGCACCGGTCCCGTACCCGACGGTCCGCGTCGAATCGCCGAAAGCGCGCTGGGGGCGGTATTCGCCGCCAAGTTCAAACGCGCGGCCGTGGTGCTAATCGCCGTTGTGCTCGCGGTTCCCGTGTTCGCCGGTCCGCGCACGGTCGATGCCCCCGCACCGGAGGAGAAGGCGGCGGTGAAAGTCACCCCCAACGAAGAACCCAAGGAACAACCCGCGAGAACCACGGTAACCGGTCGCGTGCTGTCCGCGCCGGGCGGGAAGGGTGTTGCAGGCGTGGTGGTAACGCTCTGGAACGGTGAGGGGTGGGGCGCTTCGCCCTCGCGCTGGACCGCGCGAACGGACGAAACGGGCGCGTACTCGTTTGCCAATGTGCTACCCGGTGAGCACCACCGAGTGTGGATTGAGGAACGCCCCAAAAAAGAAGTCGGCGTCTGGAGCGAATGGGCGCTGGTCCATTTCAAAGACCGTGCCGCTCGTGCCGACGACCTTTTTCTCGAACTGCCACAAAGTGTTTCCGGGACGGTCACCGACGCGGACACCGGGAAACCCGTACCCGGGGCGAGCATCAACTTCCCCACCGCCGACTGGAACCGCGATGGTCTCATCACCGACGACAACGGGCGGTACCGCCTGTTCGTGACGCCGCGCAAGATGGACCTCTACTGCGGCGGCACGGGTATCCGGTACAACAGGGCCGATCTGTCTCAAACGGCCGATGTGGGCGCCGGCAAGCACGTCACAGGAATCGACTTCAAAATCGCGAGCGCGCCGAAGTTTACAGGGCAGGTTCTTCTGCCAGACGGGAAGCCGGCCAAAGGGGTAGAGGTGGTCGTTGAGGTCCGCAGGGACGTTTCGCCCCTCGTCTGGAGGCGTGAAATTGCAGGTGCCGGGTTCGACCGGTCTATTCACCTCAAGAGTGATGCCGATGGGAATTTCGTGGGGTACATGGTGGGGGCCATTCCGGACAGTCAACGTCGGAAGGCCGTGCCGCCAGGAACCTTGATTCCGTCGGATGACACATTCCTAGCACCTGTTCCGGATAGTAAAGATCAAAATGCCGTGCTGGTAGCGATTGCGCGCCGCCCGGACCATACACTCGCTGGGGTCGCGAGCGCGCGTACCACTCCCCAAAAAGATTACCGGGTCGATCCCCTAAAAATCGTGCTCGCTGAGTGCGCGAGTGCACGAGTTCGTGTCGTCAATCCGGACGGCGAGCCGATCACCAACGCCAACATGGTGCTCTCGCACCACCCGCCTCGGGACGCAGATCAAACCAATATCGTCTACACGAGTGGGAGTTCTGACCAGCACGGCCCCGTTAAACACGCGGGGGCGGGAAAATACACGATAGCGGGCTTGGTTCCCGGGCTGACTTACTCCCTGGAAGTTCGAGCGCCGGGGTATCAGCTCGGAAATCACTCCAAGACCTTTGTGTTGAAGTCGGGGGAGGTCCACGAGATCGGGGAGATCCGACTGGACTGGTGGGGAAAGAAGGCTGTTCCGGGCCTGCTCAAGAAATTGCAGAGCGACGATCGGTACAAGCGCGAAGAGGCGGCGCGGCAGTTCGGAGAACTGGAGGCAGATGCGGCCGAAGCGGTTCCCGCGCTGATCGAGCTGCTGAAGCGCGACATGATCAACTCTGTTCGGTACGAAGCCGCGGCCGCGTTGGGGAAGATTGGTCCAGGAGCACAAGCGGCCGTCCCGGATCTCATTCGATCGCTACAGGAAGATTTGGGGGGAGGGGTACAACGGGAAGCGGCCACGGCCCTCGGGCTGCTCAGTGACCGTGCCGCGTTGCCGGCCCTCAAAGTTGCCTTGGACAATCCGGACAACGAAGTCAAGCGCGCCGCGACCGAGGCCATCAAGCGCCTGGAGCGCCCAAAAAAGTAACGGCGCTCGCAGCGTAAACGCCACGGCCCCAAGCACATAGCTTGGGGCCGCGAGCGTTTGGGGCACCCGTTCTTACGCCTTCGCCTCGACCCCTTTCTTCGGCCCGCGCAGCTTCATGTTGACCATCTCCACGATCAGCGCGAACGACATCGCGACGTAGATGTACCCCTTATCGATGTGCTGCCCCAGGCCCTCCGCGACCAGCATCACGCCGATGAGGATGAGGAAGCTCAGCGCCAGCACCTTGATCGTCGGGTTCTTCTCCACAAAGGTCGCGATCGGACCCGCGAAGTAGAGCATCACGAGCATCGCGATCACCATTGCCACGATCATCACCCACACCTGATCGACCATACCGACCGCGGTAATAACCGAGTCGAGCGAGAACACGATGTCGATGACCGCGATGGTCATGATGACGCGGGCGAAACTCACTACCTTTGCGGGCGCGGTCGGTTCGGTCCCGGCGTGCTCGGCCTTCGCGTGCTCCATCTTCTCGTGAACCTCGAACGTACTCTTCCCGATCAGGAACAGCCCGCCGGCGAGCAGGATGAGGTCGCGCCACGATACCTCGCGCGCTTCCATGTCGTGCAGGAACCCGAGTTCCGGGAGCGTGAAGATCGGCGTCGTAAGCCCCAGTAGGAACGACAGCGAGAGTAGCAGCAGCAGGCGCGTGCCCAGTGCCGCGGTCAGGCCGATTTTGCGCGCACGCGGGCGCTGGTCGGCGGGCAGTTTGTCCGCGACGATGGCCAGGAAGATCACGTTGTCGATGCCCAGCACGATTTCCATTGCGGTGAGTGTGAGGAGCCCCAACAGGGCCGCTAGCAGCGAGAGTTGTTCGACACGCACAATCTTGATTTCGCGGATCTCGCTCTTCTTCAACGGGGTGTCGGCGCCGTCCGTCTCAACCACAAACGGGTCCGCGGTCACGCGCCCCCGAATGATGGACTTGTCCGCGAGCTGAACGGTGTCGCTCGACTGGCCCTCGGGGTTGCTCTGGAACGTGATCCGCTTGACGTGCTGCATCCCGACGGTCGTGCTGCCCGTGTCGGTCTTCAGCGTGACCGCCGAGAGCTTGAGCTTCCGCACCACCGTGGGGCCGGAAACGGTTTTGATCTCCACCGTCGGGTATTGTGTAGGGTCGTCGGCGGGTACCACGTCCGCGTCCGCGTGCGCGAACACGGGCCGGAGCGCGGTGAACAGCACGAGACCGAACCCGACCGACAGGATGTAAAGCGGGAGCGGGCGGCGGCGCATTGGCAGCGTCCGAAATGGAGGATTGGGCACGGGCACAACGGGAGAAGTGTATTCAAGTCGGGTGCCGAACGGGAGCCGGTACCGGTATTTCCGCCGCGCCCGCGCGAACTCACGCGCCGGACCGTTGCCGTTTAGCCGGAATTGCGGACAATCCGCTGCATGAGCCGTGAACAAGATTTGCAGCGCGTGACCGAGTGCGGCATCGTCGCTGTTGTGCGTTTCTCTTCCCCGGAACCGCTCGTCGAGGTCGTGAAGGCGCTCGCGGACGGCGGTGTGACGGTGGCCGAGGTCACCTTCACCGTGCCGAACGCGCTCGACGTGATTCGCGCCGCCAAGAAGCAACTCGGCGACCGCGTGCTGCTCGGTGCGGGGACCGTCCTCGACCCGGAAACGGCCCGCGCCGCGCTCCTCGCGGGGGCCGAGTTCATTGTCGCGCCGAGCCTGAACCTGGACGTCATCAAGGTGTGCCGGCGCTACGACAAACTCGTGATGCCGGGTGCGTTCACGCCGACTGAGGTGCTGACCGCGTGGGAGGCGGGTGCGGACATCGTGAAGGTGTTCCCGGCCGAGGTGGTCGGCCCCCCGTTCTTCAAAGCACTACGCGGACCGCTCCCGCAAGTGAAACTGATGCCCACGGGCGGGGTCGATCTGAACACCGCGCCGGAGTTCCTCAAGGCCGGGGCGGTGTGTCTGGGCGTTGGGTCGCAAATGGTGGAGCCGAAGGCGGTTGCGGCCGGCGACTTCGCCCGCATCACGCAACTGGCGAAGCAATACGCCGAGGTCGTGAAACAGTATCGGAAGACGTCGTAGGCGCGGGCGGTCGCCCGCGTTTGGTGCCGGTACGTTCTCCAAAACAAAGCGAAAGACGTCATGCCCGATATCGTCGCGTTCGGCGAAGTCATGGTGCGGCTCGCGCCGCCGCACTTTCAGCGGTTGGAACAGGCGCGCTCACTCGATCTGGAAATCGGCGGCGCGGAACTGAACACCGCGGCCGGGTTGGTGCGGCTCGGGCGCTCGGCGGCGTGGGTGTCGCGGTTGCCCGATAACGCGCTCGGCAAACTCGTGGCGAACCGTGTGCGCGAGATCGGGGTGTCCGATCAGTTCGTGCAGTTCGCCGAAGACGGGCGGTGCGGGCTGTACTTCCTGGAGTTCGGTGCGTCCCCGCGCGCCAGTTCCATCCTTTACGATCGCAAGGATTCGTCCATCGCCCGCGCGCACCGCGGCATGTTCGACTGGCCCGTGATCTTCCGGGGCGCGAAGTGGTTTCATGTCTCCGGTATCGCGGCGGCGCTCAGCCCCGGCGCGGCCGAAGTGGTCGATGAAGCGATGCACGCGGCACGCGACGCCGGCGTGAAAGTGTGCATGGACCTCAACTACCGCTCGAAACTCTGGGCGAAGGACCACGCGGCCGAGGTCATGGGCATCCTGCTCCCGCAAGTGGACGCACTCATCGCGAGCGAGGCGGACGCGGAGCACCTGTTCGGCATCACGGGGGCGGACTTCACCGAGGTGGCCGAAGGGTTGGTGGAGAGGTTCGGCGTGTCGACCGTGGTCGGTACGCGGCGCGAGGCATCGCTCGTGTGGCGGAACCGGTTTGCGGCGGTGGGGTATTCGGCCGGTCAGACCTACGAATCGGCGTGGTACGAGGTCGAAATCGTGGACCGGTTGGGCGCGGGCGACGCGCTCGCGGCCGGGCTGATTCACGGGCTGATCGACGGCGATTTGAAGAAGGGGCTCGACTACGGTGCCGCAATGGGCGCCCTCAAACACACCGTTCCGGGCGACCTGCCGTGGCTCACGAAGGACGAGGTCGAAGCTGCTATGCAGGGACAGGGGTTGCGCATCAAGCGCTGAGCATTTTGCGGACGGAACAAGCGTCGCGCCGGCGAAAAGCCGGCGTTTCTTTTTGTATTTTAAGTGATATTGCGTATACTATTAGCGGGGTGGATTGCGCGCGGAAGCTATCGATCACTCACGGTGATGTGTTCTCGAAAAAATAATTCGGGGCGAGTGTCCGAACGCTCGTGGCTCGTTCGTTGTCCTTCCGGAATCGGGGATACGGCCCCGGTCCGAGCACGTGAAACTGTTTGGAGACCCGTCCCATGTCGAAGTACCTGTTCATCTTCCGTCACTCCACCGATCCCCAATCTCAGCCGTCTCCGGAGGAAATGCAAACCTTGGCGGGTCAGTGGTACGCCTGGATGCAGAAGTTCAATGCGTCGATCCTCCCTGGTGGCGACGGGTTGAAACCGGGCGGCCGGGTTCTCCGAGGGGAAATCGTGACCGATGGTCCTTACGTCGAAGCCAAGGAGTTCGTCGCCAGCTTCAGCCTGATTCAGGCCGAGAACTACGACGCGGCGCTGGCCATCGCCCGGGAGTGCCCGGGTAACAACCTGATCGAGATTCGCGAATTGGGCGGCTACGCATGAGTGAACCCCGCGCCCTCGTAGAGCACTTTTTCCGTCACGAGTTCGGCCTGCTCGTCGCCGTACTGACCCGGTCGCTCGGCGTGCGCCGACTTGATCTGGTCGAGGACGTCGTGCAGGCCGCGCTCGTGCAGGCTCTGGAGTCGTGGGCGCGACGCGGCGTTCCCGAAGACCCGGCCGGCTGGCTCTATCGCACCGCCCGCAATCTGGCGGTCGACGCCTTACGGCGGGAGCAAACCTACGCTCGGGTACTGCCGCACCTGGCGGACGGAACCGAGCAGGGTGCGGTACCACCCGAAGTGCATTTTGCCGACGAGATCGGCGACGAACCGCTCCGCCTCCTCTTCGTGAGCTGCCACGAAGAGGTACCGGCGGAGTCGCGCGTCGCCTTCGCGCTCCGGACGCTGTGCGGATTCAGTTCGGCCGAAATCGCCCGCGGCCTGCTCACAACCGAGGCCAATGTCCAGAAGCGCATCGAGCGGGCGAGGGATCGGTTGCGTGACTTGGACGTTGATTTGGAGGCACCCGCCACCCCCCAACTCCGCGCCCGGCTGGACGCGGTGCTCTCGGTCATTTACCTGCTGTTCAGTCAGGGTTGCCATGCCACGCACGCCGATGTTCCGATTCGACGCGACTTGTGCGACGAGGCCCGGCGGCTGGCGCAAATGCTGGCCGCGCACCCTGTTGGCGACGTCCCGGTGGTACACGCGCTGCTCGCGCTAATGTGCTTCCACGCGGCCCGTTTCGACGCGCGGGTCGCTCTCGACGGCGGCATCGTTCTGTTCGAGCAACAGGACCGTTCTAGCTGGAATTGGAGCGGCGTGCGCGAGGGTATGGAGTGGCTCGCGCGGTCCACTGTCGGCGACGAATTGACGCGCTATCACGTGGAAGCGGGCATCGCCTGGGAACACTGTCGTGCGCCGAGCGTTGCGGACACCGACTGGCACCGGATCGCCGCAGGATACGACGTGCTCGATCGCATTGCGCCGTCGCCGATCCATGCACTCAATCGCGCCGTTGCCGAAGTTTATCTCCACGGCCCGCAAGCCGGACTCGACCGGCTGGCAGCCGTGGCCCCGGAAGACGTCCCCGTCCGCTACCCCGGCTGGTACGCGGTCATCGGAGAACTTCACTCGCGTCTCGGCCAGCACCCCGCCGCCGAGCGCGCCTGGCAGGAGGCGCTGCGATTGACGAGCGCGAGCGCCGATCAAGAGTTCCTGCGCCGACGACTCGCCGATTGCCGACGCGCCCTCGGTCTTGCGACCGGCGCGCGTTCTTGAGATACGCCCGCGGTACCGGGATCTAACCGTTCAAGGAGAGAATTCGTGCCCCAGGAATACATCGAGATCCGCGGCGCACGCGAGAACAATTTGAAGAACGTGTCTCTGCGCATCCCCAAGCGCAAGATCACGATCTTTACGGGCGTGTCCGGCTCCGGGAAATCGTCGATCGTATTCGATACGATTGCGAACGAAGCGCAGCGGCTGCTGAACGAGAACTTCAGCCTGTTCATCCGCAACTTCTTGCCGCGCTACCCCCAACCAGAAGCCGACGCGATCGAAAACCTGAGCATGGCCGTCGTGGTGGACCAGAAGCGGCTCGGCGGCGGCTCTCACTCGACCGTGGGGACGGTGACCGACATCTACAGCATCCTGCGCCGCCTCTTTTGGCGCATCGGTCAGCCCTTCGCCGGTCCGGTCAACGTCTTCAGCTTCAACGATCCGCAGGGCATGTGCCCGAACTGTAACGGACTCGGGCGCAAACTGGACGTCGATCTGGATAAGTTCCTGGACACGTCCAAATCGCTCAACGAAGGCGCGCTCCTGTTCCCGGACTATGCAGTGGACAAATGGGATTGGAGCCTCTGCATTCAAACCGGCTTGTTCGACGCGGATAAGAAACTCTCGAAATACACCAAAAAGGAAATGGACTCGCTGCTGTACAGCGAGCCGATGAAGATCAAGACCAAGATCGGCGCCAAAGAGATCAATCTGACTTTCCAGGGCATTCTCGAGAAGTTCGCCTCCAAGTACATTCGACGCGACATCAAAACGATGTCGGAGCGCACACAGAAAGCGGTGGCCCCCTACATGACGATGGGGCCGTGTTCTGTGTGCGGGGGAGGGCGGCTCAGCCAGGCGGTGTTGAAGTGCAAAATCAACGATCGCAACATTGCTGAGCTGGCGAACACGGAGATCACGGAGTTGATCGGATTCTTGAAAGCGATTCAAGATCCGATCGCCCGACCCATCGTGAATACGCTGGTCGAGCGCCTGCAACACCTGGTGGATATCGGTCTCGAATATCTCAACCTGAACCGCGAGACCGACACACTGTCCGGCGGCGAATCGCAGCGCATCAAGATCGTCAAGCACCTCAGTAGCAGCCTGATGGACGTGACATACGTCTTCGACGAACCCAGCACGGGCATGCACCCGCGCGACGTTCACCGCATGAACGAGCTGCTACAGAAGTTACGCGACAAGGGGAACACGGTCATCGTTGTGGAGCACGATCCGGACGTGATTAAAGTGGCGGATCACATCGTCGACGTCGGTCCGCGCGCGGGGCGGCACGGCGGTGAGATCGTCTTCGAGGGCAGCTATAAAGATTTACTGCGTGCCGATACGCTAACCGGCAAACACATCAAACAGAACGTTCCGCTGAAGGGCGAATTCCGCAAGCCTAGGGGGAAGTTGTCAGTTAAGAACGCCAAAGCGAACAACCTGCAAAATGTCAGCGTGGATATTCCTACCGGTGTGCTGACGGTAGTAACGGGCGTGGCCGGTTCGGGAAAGAGTTCCCTGATCAACCGGGTGTTTTTGCAGCAGCACCCCGACGCGATTGTCATCGATCAATCCGCGGTGGGCGCGTCCAGTCGCTCCAACCCCGCGACCTACACCGGCATCATGGACGACGTCCGCAAGGCGTTCGCCACAGCCAACAAGGTTTCCGCCGCGCTGTTCAGTTTCAACTCCAAGGGCGCGTGCGACAACTGCCAGGGGCTCGGCGTGATTTACACCGATCTGGCCTTTTTGAGCGAAGTGAAGACGCCCTGCGAAGTGTGCGGCGGCAAGCGCTTTAAAGACGACGTGCTGGCCTACAAACTGAAGGGCAAATCCATCAGCGACGTGCTGGCCATGAACGTGCAGCAGGCGCTGGAGCACTTTGAGATCCCAGAAGTGCGGCGCAAACTACAAGCGATGAGTGACGTGGGGCTGGATTATCTGAGTTTGGGGCAACCGCTCAGCACGCTTTCGGGCGGGGAGTGCCAGCGCATCAAATTGGCCAGTGAGTTGCACAAAAAGGGTAGTGTTTATGTGATGGACGAGCCTACTACCGGTTTGCACATGTCGGATATCGGCCATCTTTTGGGGGTCATGAATCGTCTAGTAGATACCGGAAACACGGTGATCGTCATCGAGCACAATCTGCACGTGATTAAGAACGCCGATTGGATCATCGATATCGGGCCGGAAGGCGGCAGTAAGGGCGGTACCGTCATGTTTGAAGGTACCCCTCGAGACCTTCAGCGGGCCAAGCGATCGCTTACCAGTGCCTACATTCAAGACTGATCGCGCTGTCCCGGGCAATTCCGGCCGGGGTGGGTGGCCGGAGGGCCGAGAATGTCAGCATTTGTTAGCATGCGGCTCGTCGAGACATAGAGGCGAACGGTCGGTGTGAGCCGGCCGGTGAACCCACTAACCGCTGCCGCCACACCGTGCGCGTGCAGTAGTTGATTGTGTCTCTCACCGGCCGGCTCACACCGGCCGTTCGCCAAGAATGCCACGAGCAGGCGTTTGCAATTTACTTTGCAGCGGCAGCTCGGCGGCGCCGACCGCTCAGCAGGTAGATATCGGACCGGACGTCCGTGAGCGGGTCGCCCGCGGAGTCGATTCCGTCCACTCGCGGGATCGGGTCGAAGATGATCTTCCGCATTTCCGGGTTCAGCTCGTCGACCCGTTCGGTGATCGTGAGCGTGCCGAAAGGCACCCGTTCGCGGGACTCGGGCCAAACGCTCGTGGCGTCCGTTACTTCGTCCCCGTCCTGGGCCAATTGCACCACGACGCGGAACGTGACCGCGCCTTTCGACAGGCGCTCGGAAAGTTCGGCCACGAGGAAGTCCGCGGTCTTCGTCGCGGC
Source organism: Gemmata massiliana (assembly GCA_000531095.1). GTDB lineage: Bacteria > Planctomycetota > Planctomycetia > Gemmatales > Gemmataceae > Gemmata > Gemmata massiliana. Next base: position 97,285 of record HG799474.1, read on the forward strand.
TTGTTCCGGGCTGAGGAACTCGGTTCCCGCGTCCGGTACGAGGCGGAACCGCCCGAACCGGCTCGTGCCCTCGGCGTTCGTGAACTTGAACGCGGTCACGGCGAAGAACGCTTGCCGGGCGAAGCTCGACGGGATCGGCTTCGGGGCTTCAACGAACTTCCTGGTCATGGGGTGCGTGGCGAGGAACTGCGCGACCGGTGGCGGCGTTGGTGCGTCGGGACCGCTGGCCGCGACCGCACGCAGGAACTCCAGGAACTCTTCCCCCGTTCGGGCCGGGAAGCCGTTGTGCGAGTGGGCGATGATGTCCGTGTGGACGTGATCGGCCAGGTTGAAGCGGACCGCGAACCCCTGCGGACTCGACCCCTTCGGATCGTTATCGGCCAGAGTCGGGATTCCGCCGGACAGCGAGAACCGCACGGTGACGGGGGTGGACGGCCGGGTCGCGTGCGGCGCCCGCGTCAGCTTTGCGGCTTCAGGGGCGGGGGCGAACGTGCCGGAGTACAGGAACCCCTTCGCGTGCGCCGGTCGGAACCCGGCATGAACGCCACCGGAGAGCTTGTCGAGGACATCGAGCAGGTCGGTAATCAGTGCGGACGACATATTACGAGACTCCGGGATCGTGGGTGAATCGTGCAGGGCACGGCCTGAAATGCACAACGGAGATACCGCCCAACTTATAGAAGCGGTGGGACCGCACAAAGCGTATGTACCGAGTGGTTCGCGAACCTTATCGGAATCGGCACGGGGACGTCTCGTGGCGTGGCGATTGCTGTGAGCACTGAAGTTAAGGGCGAATTCACGAATCACCACGGGAAACGGTGCTGCTATGAGCAGTTGGGGGCAACAAATCTGGAGCACGGTACAGGAGGAGTTCTCGGACCTTCCCGACGCCGCGCAGGTGACCCGCGTTGTTCTTCGACTGGTGATTGCGGCGGTACTGGGCGGGGTGCTGGGGTACGAGCGGGAATCCAAGGGGCGCGCTGCGGGCACGCGAACGCACATGTTGGTCGCGATCGGTGCGGCTCTTTTCGTGCTGATCCCGCACCTGTCCAAAGTGTCGGACGCGGACCTCACCCGCGTCTTGCAGGGACTGGTGGCCGGGATCGGGTTCCTCGGTGCCGGGACCATTGTTCGGGGATCGGGCCAGGAAGACGTAAAGGGGCTGACGACCGCGGCGGGCATCTGGTTGACCGCCGCGATCGGGGTTGCCGCGGGCCTGGGCCGCGAAGCGACCGCACTACTGGCGACTGCGCTGGCTCTCTTCGTGCTGCACGGGCTTCCCAAACTCATACCGTCCTTGCACTACAACGGATCGCCTCCGGAGGACGAAGCGAAGTCGAAGAAGTGAACCTGACTCACGAGGCGGCCCTTACTGCGGACCGGCTGGCGCGGCTGTGCGCAATCGCTTGACTTCGGCCTCCAGTTCCGTGATCCGCGCCTGGAGCTTCTCGACGACCGGGGCAATCTCTTCGTTCGTGTACCGCGGGTGAATGTGCTGAGGGCAATTGCTGTCCCACGCCTCGACCGTGAACAGGATCGCCCGCTCCACCTTGCCGGGGTAGCTCGGGTCGCGGAGCTTCGCTTCCAGGTCCGCGTCGCCCTCGACCGCCCGCGCGGTGCCCCACAGTTTCACGCGCTGGCGGTTCGCGTAGTCCATCAGGAAGATGAACGCCTTCGGGTTCTCGGACAGGTTGCCCAGCGTAAGGTACTGCTTGTTGCCGCCGAAGTCGGCGAACCCGAGCGTGCGTTCGTCGATGACTTTGAGGAACCCCGTCGGGCCGCCGCGGTGCTGGATGTACGGCTGCCCGTCGGCGGTCGCGGTGCCCAGATAGAACATGTCCCGCTCGGCGATGAAGGCGGCCAGTTCGGGCGTAACGGTGGTTTCCCAACTGCCGCTGCGCTCCATCCGGGCGTAGCTGTTGCGGGAGCCTTTTCGCTCCTGAAGGGCCTTCACCGCGGGGGTGAAGGCGACGTCGCTGGAGTATTTTCGCATGGGACACCCTCATCGGGTTATTTCTTGTTCACGTGCTTACCGAGGAAGTTGCGCATCAGTTCGGCGATCTCGGCCCCGTTGGTTTCCAGAGCGAAGTGCCCCGCGTCCAGGAGGTGGAACTCGAGCGTCTTCAGGTCGCGCTTGTACGGCTCGGCCCCGGCCGCGGGGAAAATCTGATCGTTCTTGCCCCACGCGATCAGCACCGGCGGCTGGTGCTTGCGGAAGTACTCCTGCCACTTCGGGTACAGCGGCGGGTTGCTGCCGTAGCTCAGGAACAGGTCGAGCTGGATCTCGTCGTTCCCCTTGCGGTCGAGCAGGAACTGGTCGTGGGCCGCACCGTCCGGGCTGACCAGTTCGGGGTTCTTGACCCCGTGCGTGTACTGCCACTTCGTGGTCTCGTAAGTCAGGGCGTCGCGAAGGGCATTGCGCTTGTCCTTGTTAGCGGGTTCCTTCCAGTACGCCTTGATGGGCTTCCAGAACTCATTGTCCAAACCCTCTTCGTAGGCGTTACCGTTCTGCACCACGATCGCGGTGATGCGGTCCGGGTATTTGACCGCGATCCGGTATCCGACCGGCGCCCCGTAGTCCTGCACGTAGAGGGCGAACTTCTTGAGTTCCACCTTCTCGGTGAACTGATCGATCACGTCCGCGAGGTTGTCGAAGGTGTACTTGAACTTGTCGCGCGACGGCATCGAACTGTGGCCGTACCCGGGGTAATCGGGTGCGATCACGCGGTACTTGTCGCCCAGCGCCGGGAGCAAGTTGCGGAACATCTGCGAGCTGGTCGGGAACCCGTGGAGCAGAAGGATCGCGGGGGCGTCCTTCGGTCCGGCTTCGCGGTAGAAGATGTCCAGGTCACCAACTTTCACCGTCTTGTGCGCCACCTTGACGGCAGGCGCCGGTTGTTGAGCGACGGCGGAACCAGCCAGGCCGACCGTCAACGCGACGGCCGCAATCGGGGCGAATACTACCGGGCGGATCATGATCGTGTCTCCTGTTTGAAGGCGTGAGGGGGATTCGGGATTCACGGTGCTGAATTAGACCGCGGTCGCAGGCTCTGCCTTGATTGTCGCGGTCGCGGTTGCGAGAGACGACTTCGCGTCCCGCTTTCGCAAATATGCTTTTGCCGAGTCAGCCATCGTAACCACAGCGGCGCCCATCATGATCGCGTCCTTGATGACGAGTCGACCGGCGCCGGACAGAAGCGGGAATCCATGCTCCGTACTTCCGAGCGGCGGAACCCAAGTTTCGGGAGTTGTGATGAGGAACGAGAGTGTCGCGAACGACATCACGAACACCAAGAAGCTGCCGACGGCCGAGACTCCCGGGAACACCGGGTGGAGTGCGATGAGGACGCCGTAAGCGACGATCACCGAACCGAGACCGTAAGCGAACAGGTACGTCCCGTTCTGCTCGTGCCATTCGCGGTTGGCGGGCACCAGTTCGCCCTCGCGGTTCATGTGCTTACGGTATTCGCCCGCGGGCTGATGGTAGAAGAAGTTCATGAGAGGACTGTTGGCCACGAACGGGACGATTCCCTCGTCCTCGTACTTGAAGATCTTGAGGCCGCCGATCCACACCAGCACCACGACCAACCCGACGCGGGTCAGGGCGATACCAAATTTGTCCGCTCGCGCGGCCAGCTCGAACAGTTGGTTGATCCGGTTCATGACAGATGCTCCGCGAAACACTCGGTCGAAAAAGTTGGGGAGTGGGTTACCGCACGTCCGGGATGCCCGGGTGGTCCGCCGGTCGGGGACCGGGTGCGGGCCAGAAGAACGTCCGCTCCTCTTCGCGAATAGCGAGGTCGTTGATGCTCGCCTCGCGCCGGCGCATCAGCCCGCGCTCGTCGAACTCCCACAACTCGTTGCCGTAGCTGCGGAACCAGTTCCCGGCGTGGTCCTGCCACTCGTAGCGGAACCGGACCGCGATGTGGTCCGCGGTGAACGCCCACAGCGCCTTCACCAGCCGGTAGTCGAGTTCCTTCTCCCACTTGCGAGTGAGAAACGCGCGGATCTCGTCGCGCCCGACCGGGAACTCGCTCCGGTTGCGCCAAACCGAGTCCTCAGTGTAGGCCAGCGCCACGCGCTCCGGGTCGCGGGTGTTCCAGGCGTTCTCGGCCAGTCGGACCTTTTGAGTGGCGGTTTCCAGAGTGAACGGCGGAGCAATTACGGTGTGCGTCGGGTTCATGGCTTCTCCAATCAGGTAAGAGCGAATGCCCGCAAGGAATCCGCGGGCGCTGAACGGAAAGAACTATTCGGTGACCGCCTGCAACCGCTGATCGGGCAGGGCTTCGGCTTTGGGGAAATCGAGATCGGTCTTAACGGCTTCGTTGAAGTAGTTCGTGAAGACGTTGAGCGCGACGTGTGCGATGACTTCGGCGATTGCGTCGTCACCGAAACCCGCTTCGCGGACCTCATTGACGTCGCCGTCCTCGACTCGGCCGCGCGTCTCAACCACGCGGCGGGCGAACCGGAGTACCGCGTCGGCCTTCGGGTCGACCGCGGTCCCGAGTCGGCTGTCGCGGATCTGCTCGGCCGTCAGCCCGACCATCTTGCCGACAGCCGAGTGCGCCCCCAGGCAGTAGTCGCACCCGTTCGCTTGGGAGACCGTGAGTGCGATTTGTTCACGGAGCTTGGCCGACAGCACTCCTTTGCTCAACGCGCCACTGAATTGCAAATAGCCGTCGAGAACCGCCGGGGAGTTCGCCATCGCACGGGTCATGTTCGGGACGAGTCCGAGTTTGCCCTTCACTGCGGTCAGCAGTTCTTTGGCCCGGCCGGTCGCGGTATCGGGATGGACTTGGTTGAGACGAGACATGGTTTTGGTCCTTTCGTGTCGCCTGCTATCATTCAGCAGATTGGCCTCGAATAAATCACGCCGCGTGCCAACACAAAAAGAATCGCGTAACATGCGACTCACCAAGTGATTGAGGCGGGAATGGGTTTTCGTAACGGAGTAACGATATTTCGTATCGATATGATTTTTCGTAAATTTATTGCGAAATCTCGTTGAGGGGCCGTAATGGATTCCGACGGTATTAATCCACTGTTCGCTGATCCCAAGCGGTTGCTGCTCGACATGGCTCGTGAGCACCGGTTGCCGGAGTTGCTGCGGATGGTGGTTGAGCGCGCCGCAGAGACTCCGCGTGTGGCTCTCGCGCGAATCTGGTTGGCGCAGCGGACCGTGGACTGTGCGAAGTGTCTGACACCGACCGAGTGCAACGGGCGCCCCACGTGTCTCCAGTTGGTCGCCAGTGCGGGGCGGTCGGCGGTTGATCCGCGTGTCGAATGGACGCGGCTCGACGGTGCGTTTCGGCGCATCCCGCTCGGCGCGCGCAAAGTCGGGCGAATCGCGGCGACCGGCGAACCAATCGAAGTGCCGAATCTCTCGTCTCCTGAGCCGCCCGAATGGGTCGCGCGGCCCGAGTGGGTGCGCGCGGAGGGCATCGCGGGGTTCGGCGGGCAGCCGCTCGTTCACCGCGGTCAGGTGCTCGGTGTGTTGGCCGTCTTCGCACGCGGAGCTATTGGCGCCGAGTGCATGAGTTGGCTCCGGACCATCGCGGACCACGCCGCGGCAGCCATTGCGACCGCGCGGGCTTTCGAGCAGATCGAGGAGCTGCGCGCCAAACTGGAGCTGGAGAACGAGTACCTGCGCGAAGAAGTGACGCGGACCGGCGCGTTCGGCGAGTTAGTTGGGGGCGGTCCCGCGCTCGAAGCGGTCGCGCGCCAGATCGACCTGGTCGCGCCTACGGATTCGGCTGTTCTTCTTTTGGGTGAGAGCGGGACCGGCAAGGAACTGGTCGCGCGTGAGGTTCACCGTCGGAGCAAGCGATCGGCCCGCCCGCTCGTCAAAGTGAACTGCGCTGCGGTACCGCGCGAGCTGTACGAGAGCGAGTTTTTCGGCCACGCGAAGGGCGCGTTCACCGGGGCGCTGCGCGACCGGGCGGGGCGGTTCGAGTTGGCCGACGGTGGAACGCTGTTCCTTGACGAAGTGGGGGAAATCCCGCTCGAGCTTCAGGCGAAACTGCTCCGCGTGCTTCAGGAAGGTGAACTGGAGCGTGTGGGCGAAGAACGCACCCGGAAGATCAACGTGCGACTCATCGCGGCTACTAATCGTGATCTCCGCGCCGAAGCCGAGGCCGGGCGGTTCCGGCAAGACCTGTACTACCGGTTGAGTGTGTTCCCGGTGGAACTTCCGCCGCTCCGCAAGCGCGGAGAGGACATCCCGTTATTGGCCGAACACTTCCTCGCGCTGACCGCGCGCAAACTCGGGCGCTCGAAACCGCGACTCACACTGGCGAACGTTCAGCAGCTTCAGAGATATCACTGGCCCGGGAACGTCCGCGAGTTGCAGCACGTCATCGAGCGCGCGGTCATTACGGCCGACGGCTCTCGTTTGACCATCGATCTGCCCGTCGGTTCCCCTGGAACCACGAGCAAAGCAGCCGCCGTACCCGCTGCGGGCGGTGAGGACCGAGTGCTGACCGACGCCGAGGTGCGGGAACTGGAGGCGAACAACATCCGCGTCGCGCTGCGCCAGACGAAAGGTAAAGTGTCCGGCCCGGGCGGGGCGGCCGAGTTACTCGGGGTGAGACCGACCACGTTGGCATCGCGGATCAAGGTTCTGGGCCTTGCTGAGTGAAGGTGCGGGCGCCCCGATTTCTCGTCGTAGAGGTGTCCAGAGTGCTTCGGGGCCGGAATTCTAGATAGCGCTGGTCTCGGCCCCCGATGATAACGCTTCGTATCAATACCGTGCCTCACACGCCCCGATTCCCACCTGGAACACGACCATGCTCCGATGGCCCGGCTCGTTCGCGTTCGCGGTGACCGCACTGTCGATTGTTCTTGCTCCCGCGTATTCGGTCGAAGAGAAACCGCTCCCGGCGAAGGCGCCCGCGGAGAAGATCGACGGCCCACCGGTCGTGAGCGCGAAGGCGTGGGCCATCGCCGACGGCAAGACGGGCAAAGTGCTGTGGGGATCGAAGGAACACGACCCACTCGCGATCGCCAGCACCACGAAGATCGTGACGGCGCACATCGTGCTGCGCCTCGCGGCCGGGGACGTGAAGGTGCTCGACGAAGTGGTCACGTTTTCCGAGGCCGCGGACAAAACGCCGGGCAGTTCTTCCGACCTCAAGGCCGGGGAGAAAGTGACCGTGCGCGACTTGCTGTTCGGCTTGCTGCTCCCGTCCGGCAACGACGCCGCGACCGCGTTCGCCGAACACTTCGGCGGGCGCTTCAAGGGTGAGGGTAAGGAAGACGACGCGGTCGCGAAGTTCGTCGCCGAGATGAACCGCACCGCGAAGGCGCTCAAAATGGAAGAAACCAAGTACCTCGATCCGCACGGGCTGAGTAAGAACCTCGCGAGCGCACGCGACCTCGCGACGCTGACGTTTACCGCGCTCAAGAACCCTTTGTTCGCGAAGTACGTGCAGACGCGGCGCCACACGTGCGAGGTGGTCGACGCGGACGGCAAAAAGCGCGAAGTGACCTGGAACAACACGAACAAGCTGCTCGACATCGAGGGGTACGAGGGCGTGAAGACCGGCACCACGACCGCGGCCGGCTCGTGCCTCGTGGCGAGCGGGCGCTACGAGGGCGATCACGTGCTCGTGGTCGTGTTGGGCTGCACCTCGAACGATAGCCGCTACGCGGACGCGCGGAACCTGTTCCGGTGGGCGTGGCGCGAGCGCGGTCACGGATCGAAGGGGAAGTGATTCCCGGGACAATTCCCGCGGGGATAGTTCGCGGTGCGTGGTGTTGACCCGCGCACCGCGTCCTGAGACACTACCTATCTGCCCTCCGGCTACTCCCCGCACGGAACCCGCCATGCCCACCTCGCGCCAAATTAGTCGCGTCACGTTGTGTGCTGCTCTCTTCATCTCAGTCAGTGGGCTGCCGGCCCAACCACCGAACGCGCCCGATGTCGTCGCGGTGCTGAAAACGCACACGGAAACGGTCGAGGCGGTCGCGGTCAGCCCGGACGGGAAGTTCGTGGCGACGGCGAGCTTCGACAAAACGGTGAAGTTATGGGACGCGGCCACCGGTAAAGAGTTGCGGACCTACGGCGGCGAACAGGGGCACAAGGGGCAGGTGCTGTGCGTCGCGTTCTCGGCGAAGGGTGATCTGCTCGCGACCGGCAGCGCGGACAACAGCGTCCGCGTTTGGGACGTTCCAGTATCAGCGCCCGCGAAAACGTTCGCGACCACCGGCGCAACAACGAACGTGGCGGTCGCGAGTGACGGTAAGACGTTCGCGCTGGCCGGTGCGGACGGTGTGGTGAAGGTGTTCCCGGCTGGTGAAGAGAAGGGCGCGATCGAACTGAAGGGGCACGCCGGTGCGGTTCTGGGAGTGGGGTATCTCGCTTCGGGGAATGTGTGGGTCACGGCGGGTGCGGACAAGTTGATTCGTTTCTTCAACGGCGCAGACGGGAAGCTGAGTACGAGCTACGGTGCGGGCACCGCGGATATTACTGGACTTGCCGTTCGCCCCGATAGCCAGGGGGCTTTTACGACGAGTGCCGACGGTGTGTTGCGGTTCTGGCAGACGCCCGCACAACCAACGCGGACTTTCCCCGGACTCAAAGAAGCCGTGACTGCGTTCTATTCCACGGCCGACGGCAACACCGTGCTCTACGCGACCGCGGACAAAGTCGTGACGATCGGCACCACGAGCAATAACCAGGCGGCGGGTACGTTCTCGGGCGCGAAGGGCACCATCGAGAGTGTTGCCCTGTCTCCGGACACGAATACGGTCGTTGCTGGTTGCGCGGACGGTCAGGTGATTGCCTGGGACCGTCAGGGTAAGCCAAAGGGCGACGTGTTAGCACACGCGGGCGGCACGACCGCAACTGCGTTTCACCCCTCGCAACCGGTCCTGTTCACCGCAGGTGCAGACGGTGCATTGAAAGGGTGGAACCTGCCACTCGATGCGAAACTGCCGAAGGACAAAGACGGTAAGGAACCGAGCCGCACGAAGTACGACATCAAGGCGCACACGGGCAAGGTCACCGCGGCACTGGTGAACCGCGCGAACGGTCAAATCATCACCGCGGGCGCGGACAAACTGATTCGCGTGTGGGACGTGACCAAGCCCGAAAAACCGGTGCGCGAGATTGGCCCGCTTGCAGCTCCCGCAACCACACTCACCCAGAGCCGCGATAACCTCGCGCTCGCGGCCGGTGTGGGTAAGGACGTGCTGCTTTGGACCCTCGCGGACGGCAAAGAGGCGGGGAAACTGACGCAACCCGCCGATGTACTCAGCCTCAGCTTCAACGCGGACAAAACGCGCTTGCTGATCGGGCGCAGCGACAACCTCGCGGTACTCGTGGATGTCGCAACGGGCACAGCTTATCAGACATTCCTGCACGCCGGTGCGGTGAGGGGAGTTGTCGCGCACCCCACCACTTCCGCCATTATCACCGCGAGTGCGGACAAGAGCGTCGCGATTTCGCCCGTTACTTGCACGCGCTTCATCACCCTGGGAAAAGGAAAGCCCGCGGGCGTGGTGGTGTCGCCCGGTAGCGAACGTGTGTTGAGTGTCGGGCCGGGTAAGGACGTCGTGAGCTGGAACACGAACAACGGCGCGAAGGAGCGCGCGTTCGAGGCCGGAGGGGACGCAACGGCAGTCGCGATTTCCAAGGACTCGCAGCGCGTCGCGGTCGGTGCCGCGGACGGCTCCATCAAGGTCTACACGGTGAGCGATGCGAAGCTCGTGGGCACGATCGCCGCCGGCGCGCCGGTCGTGGGCCTCGCGTTTCAACCGACGAACACGGTGCTGGTCGCGCTGGTGAAGGACAAGGAGAACAACGCGATCGCATGGAACGTGGGTTTCACTCCGGGGCAACCCACGCCGGCCGAGTTCGGGCGCCAACTCCAGGCATTCCCGCACCCGGTCGCCGCGAGCGCGGTGGTGTTCAGTGCGGACGGCCAGTTCATTACCGCAGCGGCCGACAAACAGGCGCGCCGGTTCCGCCTCGCGACCGACGTTCCGGTGAAGACGTTCCAGCACCCGAATCTCGTTGACTGCGTCGCGTTCGACGACACCGGGAACGTGCTCGCGACCGGTTGTCACGACGGCGTTCTGCGGACCTACGACCTCGCCAAGAACGCTCTTCTGAAACAGGTGAACGCGCACATCACCACGACCCCGCAACAGGTGCAGAACCCGATTTACGCGGTGCTGTGGTCGAACGATTACAAGCAGATTTTCACCGCGAGCTACGACAAGAGCATCAAGTTGTGGGACGCCGCGGGCGGGACGCTGGTGCGCGAATTTAAGGGCGCGCAAGACCCGGCGCCGGAGCCGAAGAAAGACGACAAAGCGCCCCCGCCGAAGAAGGACGACGGCCCGAGCGGGCACCGCGACCAGGTGTTCGGGCTCGCGCTCTCAAAGGACGGGAAGTTCCTCGCGTCCTCGTCGAGCGACAGGACGGTGAAACTGTGGGACGTGGCGACGGGGAAGGTTTTGCGCGACTTCCAGAACCCCGACCTCAAGCCCGTGTTCCCGGGCGAGCCCGCGCCGTCGCACCCGGGGTGGGTGCACGCAGTGCGATTCACCCCGGACGGGAACCAGCTTATTACCGCGGGCGCGGCCCCGCGTGGGAAGTCGTACCTCGCCGTGTGGAGCGCCGCGGACGGCAAGCGCGTTTCCGGCACGGAGCGCGACTTCGGGCCGATTCATACGATGACGATCTTCCCGGACGGCAACAGAATCGTGGTCGGCTATTCGGGCGTTCCGCGGAACAAAATCGACCCGGCCGCAGCTATCCTGAAGTTTCCCGGGAAGTAGCAGGGAACGGCCGCTCGCAAGTGGTGATTCATGCCAATCAAGACGGTGATTTTCGACTTCGGGAACGTGATCGCGTTCTTCGACCACGGGCGCGCGGTCGCGCGTCTCGCGGACTACACCGACATGGACCCGGTGGAACTCGCGCTCGTGCTGTACGGGAGCGCGATCGAGGACGACTACGAGCGCGGGGCCATTAATACCGCGGAGTACATTCGCGAGGCGAAACTCAACGGGCGGCTCACGTGTACCGACGAGCAGTTCGTCGCGGCGTTCGTGGACATCTTCTGGCAAAACGATGAAGTGTGCTCGCTGGTTCCGCTACTGAAGCCCAAATACCGCGTGGTGCTCGCGAGTAACACCACGCAGGCGCACTTCGATGCGTACACGCGGCAGTTCGCGAACGTACTCGCGCACTTCGACGAACTCGGCACGTCGTTCAAGTCCCGGGCGCGAAAACCGGAGCCGGCGTTCTTCGCCGATGTCCACCGGCACGCACACGCTGATCCCGGCGAGTGCGTGTTCGTCGACGATCTCCCCACGAACGTCGAGGCCGCCGAGAAGTTTGGTTGGAAGGGGGTCGTGTACCGCGCGGACGGTACGCTCCGGGACAAACTGCGGGCGGCGGGGGTGGATGTCGGTACAACATAAGGAACATTGCAGATCGCAGAAGTGTGATCGCGGGTTCGGGCCGGTGCGCGGTGCCGGCGTTCATCCGTGGTCAAAATTTCTGGGGTCGCGTTAGGCACTCTCCGTGAGTCAAGGAAACCGATGGACATTCTTCAACAGGCCGATCCCGAAGTGTTTGCTGCGGTCGCGGGCGAGCGCCAGCGCCAGCAGATCGGCTTGGAGATGATCGCGAGCGAGAACTACACCAGCACCGCGGTGATGGCCGCGCAGGGTTCGTGCCTCACCAACAAGTACGCCGAGGGGTACCCGGGCAAGCGGTACTACGGCGGGTGCGAGTTCGTGGACGTCGTGGAGAAGCTCGCGATCGACCGCGTGAAGCAGCTCTTCGGCGGCGACCACGCGAACGTGCAGCCGCACTCCGGCGCCCAGGCGAACATGGCCGTGTTCCTCGCCGCGCTCCAGCCCGGCGACACGATCATGGGGCTGGACCTCGCCCACGGCGGGCACCTCACCCACGGGATGCGGCTGAACTTCTCCGGCAAGTATTTCAAGGTCGTCAGCTACGGCGTGCGGAAGGACGACCACCGGGTCGACTTCGACGACCTCGTTGCGAAGGCCCGCGAGCACAAGCCGAAGCTCATAATCGCCGGGGCGAGCGCCTACCCGCGCACGCTCGATTTCGCGAAGTTCGCCGAGGTGAGCGCGGAAGTCGGCGCGCCGCTCATGGTGGACATGGCGCACATTTCGGGCCTGGTCGCGGCGAAGGAGCACCCGGACCCGGTCCCGCACGCCGCGTTCGTGACGAGCACCACGCACAAGACCCTGCGCGGGCCGCGCGGCGGGTTCATCCTGTGTAAGCAGGAATGGGCCGACAAGATCAACTCCGCGGTGTTCCCCGGGGTGCAGGGCGGGCCGCTCATGCACGTGATCGCGGCGAAGGCGGTCGCGTTCGGTGAGGCACTGAAGCCCGAGTTCAAACAGTACGCCAAACAGGTGCTGGCGAACGCGAAGGTGCTGGCCGAGGAGCTGCTGGCGGCCGGGTTCCCGGTCGTGTCCGGGGGAACCGACACGCACCTGATGCTGATCGATGTGACCGCGAAGGGGTCGACCGGCAAGCTCGCCGAACACGCGCTCGACGCGGCGGGCATCACCGTTAACAAGAACATGATCCCGTTCGACCCGCGCAAGCCGCTCGACCCGTCCGGCATCCGGCTCGGTACGCCCGCGCTGACGACCCGCGGGATGAAAGAGCCCGAGATGAAGCAGGTCGCGCGCTGGATCACGGACGTGCTGACGGCCGGCGGTGACGCGGCCGTGACCGCCCGCGTGAAGGGCGGCGTGCTAGAATTGGGTAAGCAGTTCCCGGCACCGAGCGAACCGGCGGTGGTCGGCGCGAAGTGAGTCGGGCCTTCAAAACCCGGGAGCGGCGTCAACGGCGCGTGCTCCCGGGGTTAGAATTGAGAGACGTGTGGGACGCGGGCGCCCGCCCGCTTCGTGCGATCCGGGGTTCGCTGCTCCGCGGAGGGGCCAGTAGTGGGATTCCTGATCGTATGCGCCGCCTGCCTCTTCTTCTTAATGCTGGTGCCGGTTACGCTGTTCGCCCTCACGTTCATTTACCGCTCGTCGTGCGTGCTCTGTGGGTTGCCGAAGCCAACGGTAATGGTCGCGTCCGGGATCATGTTCGTGGCCTGGCTCTCGCTGGTAATGGCGGTCGGCGTTCTGGACCGGGTCGTTCACGAGGCGTGTAACGCGGCCGGACTGCCACCCTGGGAGGCCGCCATTATTGTCTTCCTGCTCGCGCTCCCACTGGACCTGCTGATTTCCGCGGGGATCGAGTCCGGGCTGATGGGGGTGCGGTTCGGGAAGGGCGTCGAGGTCTGGTACACGCAGCGGCTGATTCAACTCTCGATCATCGTCGCGATCGGTTTCGTGGTCGGTGTCATCGTCCTGATCCAACAACTGGTTTAATGGCACGCTATTTTGCGACTTGTGCCCGCGGACTGGAGCCGGTCCTCGCGGGCGAATTGAACGATCTCGGGGCGCGGGACATCGAGCCCGGGCGCGGGGGCGCGACGTTCCACGGCGACGCGGCGATGCTGTACCGCGCGTGCCTCTGGCTCCGCACCGCGGTCCGCGTCCTGCGCCCGATCCACGAGTTCGACGCGCGCTCGCCCGACGAACTGTACGATTCCGTTCGGTCGATCAACTGGTCCGACTGGATGACGCCCGATCAGACGCTCGCGGTCGATTGCAACGTGCGCGACTCCGCAATTACGCACTCGCAGTACGCCGCGCGCCGGGTGAAGGACGCGATCTGCGACCAGTTCCGCGACCGCACCGGGCGCCGGCCGAGCGTGGACACCGAACAGCCGATGATCGGGCTGAACCTGCACGTGTCCAAGAACCACGCGATCCTGAGCCTCGACAGCTCGTGGTCGTCGCTGCACAAGCGCGGGTACCGGCCGATCCAGACGATCGCGCCGCTCAACGAGGCCCTCGCCGCCGGGTTGCTCCTGCGCGCCAACTGGGACAAATCGACGCCGCTCGTGGACCCGCTGTGCGGGTCCGGGACGTTCTGCATCGAGGCGTCGTGGATCGCGCTGAACCGCCCGCCGGGGCTCACGCGGAAGTGGTTCGCGTTCCAGGGGTGGCCCGATTTCGACCGCCCGTTGTGGAACGCGATCCGCGACGACGCGCGCCGGGCCGTGCATAAAGACTTGCCCGCGCCAATTGCCGGTTCGGACGTGAGGCAGGACGCGGTCGACCTCGCGCTTCAGAACGCGCGCGCGGCCGGTGTGGGGAACTTGCTGAACATCCAGCGGCTCGAAATGCGCGACGCGCGCCCGCCCTCGGACGTACCCGGTGTTCTGGTTTGCAACCCGCCCTACGGCGAGCGCATTGGTGAAGAGGAAGAGTTGATCGGCCTGTACGCGCGCATCGGCGCGGCTGCCAAGGAACATTGGTCCGGCTGGCGCTTGCTCGTATTTACGAGCAACACGATGCTCGCGAAGAAAGTGGGGCTGAAGGTGGTTCACAAGGAGCCGTTCTTCAACGGTTCGTTGGAGTGCTTCTTGTGGGAATTCGCGACCGAGCGATAGGGCGTATATTTGCGTTACGGCGAGCGCCGCACGTCATACGGTCTCGTTTTGATTGCTTTCTGTAGCCGGTCTGTGAGGCCGGTGAGCCACAAACTTAGGGGCTCACGGCCTCACTCAACAGCAATGGCCTCTCGTACCCGGGGTTGAAACCCCGGGCTATACCCGGTGAAGCCGTTGGCGTCCGAAACACAATGCGTCCGGTAATAGCCCGGGGTTTCAACCCCGGGTGTGGACTACAAAAAACAGGCTCTCCGCGATTCTTGGGGGCGTGAGAGCGTTTTCTGGCGGTTTGGTCGATTCGCAACGGGTATCCTCAGCGAGTTGAGCACCGCCACGTTCCTGCCCATCAGTTCAGGAGACTCGCCATGAACGGCGAGACCATTTCGAGCATCTGGACGGACATTCTCCAGTTGCCTGGATTCGCCGTCGTCCACCTGGAAGAAGACCGTCTCCACCAACGGTACTTGGTCACCGTGGTTCCCCAGCACTCCATCGGCGTCTGCCCCCAGTGCCAGCGTGCCAGTGAGACGATCAAGCAACGACGCAGCCGGGATCGCATTCTCGACCTGCCCATCGGTTCGCACGCGGTCGAGTTGACCGTCCGTGTGGGACAATTCGAGTGCCCGCACTGCGGTCCGTGCTTCACTCCGCCGATCCCATTCTTGGCCGAAGGGTCGCACGCCACGGAGCGGCTCCTGGGCCGAGCCGCCGAGTTGATCCGTCACAGCGACGTGGCCAACGCGGCTCGGTTCTTTGGAATCCCCGAGAAGACTTTGGAGGGGTGGTATTACGCCTTCATCGAACGGCAGCAGCAACCCGCGACGGAAGCACCATCGGGACCGATTCGTCGCATTGGAATCGACGAGTTGTCTCTGAAAAAAGGCACCGGCAGTTCGTCGCCGTGATCGTGGACCACGACCACGGGTGCGTGCTCGATGTGCTCGAAAACCGTGAGAAGGCAACGGTATTGGCGTACCTCAAGCAGCAGAAGGAACAGGGCTTGTTGAGTCGGGTCGAGGAGGTGACGACGGACATGTGGGACGCCTACGTGGAGGCGGCCCGGGAGGCGCTCGGGGAGGGCGTCGCCATCACTATCGATCGGTTCCACGTCATGAAGAACTTCCAGGACGGCCTGACGGCGGCCCGCCGGGAGTTGCAGCGGGGGCTGTCGGCGGAGGCCCGGAGCCGACTCAAGGGGAGCCGCTGGTGGTGGGTGACGAACCCGGAGAACCTGCGTGAGGAGGACCGGGAACCGTTCGCCCGGTTGCGGCAGGAGTTCCCGGCGCTGGGTGCGTTGTGGGACCAACGGGAGGGCTTGCGTGCGATCTTCGAGGATCGCTCGCTCGCCACGGCGGACCAGGGGCAGGAGCGACTGGAGGACTGGATGTGCGGGGTTCGGAAGTTGGGCCTGTCGTCGTTAGACAAGTTCTGCAAGACGTTGACGAACTGGATGGGCCGGATCGCGAATTACTTCCAGAACCGAAGTAGTAACGGTCGCACCGAGGGGTTCAACCACGGGCTACGCTCCATCCTGTGGCGCGCCTGGGGCATGGTCAACTTCAAGAACTTCCGGCTCCGCGTGTTGGACCGCTTCGGACGGGCAAAAACTTGAACGCCCCCAAGAATCGCGGAGAGCCAAAAAACAAAGCAACCCGCACGATTCGGTATCACACCACGCGCGTTACTACGAAACCCAACAGGGCGAACAGCGCCCCCGCCGTGAGGCACCCGCTGCGCGAGGGCTTTTCCGGCGGGATTTCCAGTACCTCGATCGACCCCGGGGTGTCGTCGAGGTTGTGAACCAACTCCCAACCGGGACCAGCGCTGGGGTCCGGTAAATCTTCGCCGGGCACCAACTCCCACAAACCCGTGTCGTTGCCCGGTACATCGACCAGCACGATCGCGTCGATGGGCGTGCGAGTTTGCGAAGAAGTCGCCCATTTCGCGAGCAGATCACGCACTTCGGACGCGGAGCCGTACCGCATTTCCGGGGACTTGGCCATGAGCCGGTGAACGATTCGCGCGAACGCCGGCGGCACTTGTTCGAGGGCCGGGGGCCAGTCGGCCCGGTGACGGGCGATTTTCTCTTTGGCCGTTGGTGCGGGGAAGGGGACCGAGCCGGTTAGGGCGAACACGAGCGAGCACCCGAGGCTGTAAAGATCGGCCGCGGGACCGACGGTGCTCGCGTCGCGGGCCTGCTCGGGCGCGAGGTAGTCCATCGTGCCGACCGTGTACCCGCGCCCCCCGACAATGGTCGGGTCGGTCGGTAGTTGCTCGCCCGGGACGAGCGCGAGGCCGAGATCGAGCAACACCGCGCGCCCGTCGGGGCGCACGATCACGTTACTCGGCTTCACGTCGCGGTGGATGAGCCCGCGCTCGTGGACGTGGGCCAGGCCCGCGGCGACGTCCGCGAAGATCCGCGCCGCGTCGCCGACCGCGAGCGGGCCGGCTTCTTGCACGAGTTGCCGCACCGTGCGCCCGGGGATGTACTCCAGGGCGGTGTAGTAGACGTCGTCGAGTTCGCCGGCCACGAACGTGCGCACCACGTTCGGGTGATCGACGCGCCGGCCCAGCACCATTTCGCGCCGGAACCGCCGGAGCGCCTTCGGCTCGCGCTCGGCCTTTCGGTTCGTAAGGATCTTCAGTGCGACCAGTTCCGAGTCGCCGAGGGCCGCGGACAGGCGCCGGTCGCGTGCGAGGTACACCACGGTGCCCATGCCCCCGCGCCCGAGCGGTGCGAGCACGCTGTACGGGCCGAGGACCAGCCCGTACCAGTGCCCGTTGAGGAGCTTTTCGGCCTGGTAGTGCGTGAGAATCCCGGTGCGAACGAGCGCGTCGGCGAACGCGCGGGCGGACGTTGGATTGTGGCGGGTGGTGAGCCGATCGAGGTCGGTCGGGTCGAGGAGCCGGCTGCGGCGCAGCGTCGCGAGGAACGTTCCGAGCGGCGGATCGGCGGTCATGCCCGTCATGATAGGGACTCGACCAGGCCGTCGAGTTGCTGGCGCAAGTGGCGCACCGCGTGGTCGTCGAGTTCGGTGGTCGCGCCCATTTCGCGCGCCAGGGTCGGGCGCGCCCCGAGGCTCTGGTCCGAAACGGGTGCGCGCGGGCCGGCGTGAACCTGGTCGCACCGCGTCGCGCGCACGAGGTCGGCGACGTTTTCCCCGCGCACGCGCCCCGCGGGCAGGATCTCGATTTGCCACCCGGCGTGTTGCACGAGCGCCGCGAGGTGCGTCGTTCCGGCTTCCGCGGTCGATGCGCCGCCGCTCGTGAGAACGCGCTCGAAGCCGATTTCGATCAGTTCGTCTAGCGCAACGAGCGGCTCGGGGAGGAAGTCGAACGCGCGGTGGAACACGGCCTTCCCGCGCGCCGCTTCGACCAGCGTGCGGCACCAGTGGTGCTGGATCTGCCCCTTAGACGTAAGCGCCCCGAACACGAGCCCGTCCGCTCCCTCGTGCATGAACGCTTCCGCGTCCTCGACCATTGCGGCGAACTCCGACGGTGAGTACGCGAACCCGCCCGCCCGGGGGCGCAGCAGCACGTACAGCGGAACATCGGGCGCCATCTTGCGCACGGCGCGGAACAGCCCGAGCGAGGGCGTTAGACCGCCGAGCGCGAGCCCGCTGGACAGTTCCAGCCGGTCCGCTCCGGCGCGCGTCGCGTAGATGGCTTCTTCGGGTGTGGTGACCGCAACTTCGAGTGTGTACCGCTGCGGGCGCGGGACGGTGTACCGGTCGTCGCGGCGCGCAAGGGCCGTGAGCAGCGCGCCCGTTCGGTGCGCCGCGGCTTCGCCCGAGGTAATTGCGGCGTCCGCGTGGTCGGCGCTGGCGCTTGAGAAGCCGTCTCCCGCGAGAACGGCCGAGAGATCGCGTAGCACCACACAGGGGGGGCGAATCGGGGACACGGGGCGCGCCCAGCGCCACTTGTGAACCCATACCCAGTCTGGGTGAATCGGCGCGCCGACCCACGCGCGCAACCGCGGTAGGAGCCGCTCGATAATGCGGGCGTCGGGGGCGTTCCAGTGCTCGGTGGCCCACTCGTGCGTGGTGAGGGCGGTAACCGATCCGCTGATCGCGGACACGTTCTTCAGGTGATTGTCGGTGACCCATTCCAGGGGGCCGTCGCCGAACCACAGGCCGCCGGGTTGTAGTCCGCCCGCGCCCGCGAACACGCCGTAGAGGGCGATGCACCGCGCGTAGGTCACCTTGCGCAGAGAATCGCGCAATTCGTCCGGCAGTTCGAGTTTGTTTCGCTCGAACAGTTCGAGCGTTTGGGGAACGGGCGGGGTGACGATGAGCGCGTTCGCGCCGACGGTAGTCTGGTGCTCGTCGCGCAGCGAGCGCGTGTGGATGCGCCAGCCACTGCCGGTGCGCTCCAGTTTTTCGGCGAGCGTGTGGTCGCGGAAATCGAGCCGGTCGCCGTGTACGGTGAGGAGCCGGAACGCGAGTTCGCGCATCCCGCCCGCCGCGGTCAGCCCGGTAATCGGT
>HG799474.1:116392-134757 GCA_000531095.1 Gemmata massiliana
GTAGAGGTTCGGCGGGCCGAGGTCGAACCGCGCCTTGCGCCCGTCCGGGGAGGTCGACGGTGCGCGTACACGCGCGCCCGCCGCAGTGCCGCCCCTTGTCGATGATCGTGACGTCGGGGGGCGACGGGCGCGACAGCAGCCGGTGCGCGGCGGTCAGCCCCGCGAGCCCGGCGCCGATGATCGCGACGCGCGGGGTCATTGGCCGGCCTTGTTCCACTCGCGGCTCACCTTCTCGGCCTCGGTAAACGCGCGCATCAGGTTCCCGCCGAGAACCTTGTGGATCTGCTCCTTCGTGTACCCGCGGTCGAGCATGATCTGCGTGAGCAGCGGGTAGCACGACACGTCGTTCATCTGCGTGGGTAATTTGGGCACGCCGTCGAAGTCCGAACCGATCCCGGCGCAATCGATCCCCGCGGTCTTCACGATGTGGTCGATGTGGTCCACGATGTTGTGGACGTCGCCCGCGGGATAGTCGTTATCTTTCGACCACGCGCGGTACGCTTCGCGGTACTTGGCTTCGTCGGTCGGGAACAGTTTCCGCAACTCGCGCCCCTTCTCGAACATGAGCTTCATGGCCCGCGCGCCCTCGGGCGTGAGGAACCCGCTGTAGAAGTTCACCATCACCACCCCGCGGTTCTCCTTCACGAGCTTCAGCACGTCGTCGGGGACGTTGCGCGCGTGATCGGCGACCGCGAACGCCGACGAGTGCGAGAAGATGACCGGGGCTTTCGTTGCCTTCAGCGCGGCCTTCATCGTGGCGGGCGAGACGTGCGAGAGGTCGACGAGCATGCCCAGCCGGTTCATCTCGTGAACCACGTCCACGCCGAACGGCGTGAGGCCGTTCGCTTTGGGTTCGTCCGAGCACGAGTCGGCCCAGTCGAGCGACTCGGAGTGCGTGAGCGTCATGTACCGCACGCCGAGCCGGTAGTAGTCGCGGAGCAGCGGGAGCGAGTTGTCGATCGCGTGGCCGCCCTCGATCCCGATGAGGCACGCGACCTTCCCGGCCTTGCGCACGCGGCGGATGTCCTCGGTGCCGTAGGCCATCTCGAACGTGTCCGGGTAGCGCCGGGCCAGTTCGTGAACGACGTCGATTTGTTCGAGCGTCATTTTGACCGCGGTGCCCTTCTTCGCGGTGGACGACGGCACATACGCGCTCCAGAACTGCGCCCCGACGTTGCCCTTCTTCAACCGGGGGATGTCCGTGTGGAACTTCTTCTGGGGCTTGGTGAGGTCGATGTTCTTGAAGCCCGGGCCGTCGTTCTCGCGCAGCTCCCACGGCAGGTCGTTGTGCCCGTCGATGAGGAGCGCGTCGTTGTGGATCGCGAGCGCCTGCTCGGACACGACGACGGTTTTCGACCTGGCGGGCGCGTCACCGGCCGGTGCCCGCAGTAACCCCACAGCCGCAACGAGGCTGAGCGAAGCGAAGAACAGTCGGTACATGGAAGGACGCTCGCGTGCGAATCCGGTGAGAGGTACCCATCAAGTTACCGGAGACGGCGCGCCCGGGCAAACGTGATGTGTGAAGGGAACGACCTCTCACCGGTTGCGGCCGGGCGATCACTCCGGGACCACGATCGGCTTGAACTCGCGCCGGCGGTACTCGGTGGCGAACTCGGTCACCTCGAGGTACTGGTTGGGCGCGAGGTCGCGGAACGTCTGGGTGGTACCGCTGGTCGGCCATTCGATCTCCAGTATCGCGATCCGGTCGGTCTTGCCCAGACCGAGGTGCTGCTCCAACGGGTTGGCCCCGAAGCTGCTGCCGGTCGACACCCAGCGGTAGACGGTCTTCGCGTTCGGGCCGGCGGTCACCACCTTGATCCTGGCCCCGATCGCCGAGCGATTCGTCTTCTGGCCGATCAGTTTTACGTTCAGCCAGTTGTTGTTGTTCCCCGGGTTCCGGAACAGCACGTTGTGGTACCGGTCCCCGTCCACCGCGCCGCCCATCTCGATCACGATGTCGATCGTGCCGCACCGGCGCCAGTCCCCGCACGCGACCGCGTGGCCCTTTTGGAGGTGCCCGGTGCCCGACGAGCCGGTGATCTCGGCGAACCGCCGACCACTCAGGTTGCGGAACATCCGGTTCGGGACCAGCATGGAGAAGTGGGGGTTGCCGGTACCGAGGTAGAAATCGAGGTACCCGTCGTTGTCGAAGTCGCCGAAGTTACTGCCCATTGTGGCGAACACCGCGTCCAATCCCGCGTCCTTCGTGACGTCTCGGAACATCTTCCCGTCCAGGTTCCGGTACAGCCGGTTCGTGCCGTCGGTGTGCGGTTCGCCCATCAGCCCCTGCGCGACGGTCGCGACCGAGTGCTTGTAACAGGTGGCGAAGATGTCGGGCCGGCCGTCGTTGTCGAAGTCGAACGCCCAGCACGAGAAGCCCCCCACCGGACCGGCGATCCCCGCCGACGCCGTTATGTCGGTAAACTTCCCGTTCCCGTTGTTACGAAAGAGCCGGGCTGCTCCCGCGAGATCGTTGAGGAACAGATCGGGGAACCGGTCACCATCGAAATCGGCCCATGTCGCCCCCTTCCAGGTGCCCCCCGGCAGGGCCAATCCCGCTGTGGCCGCGACCTCTTCAAAGGTGCCGTTGCCGCGGTTGTGGTAGAGCCGGTTGGCCTGGCGCTCGCCGCAGACGAACAGGTCGAGCCAGCCGTCGTTATCGTAATCGACCCACTGGGCGGTGATCGCGTTGACCGGGGCGAGCAGCCCCGCCTCCGCGGTCACGTCGGTGAACGTGCCGTTGCCGTTGTTCCGCAGCAGCGTCGGCCGCATCGGGGGCAGAACCCACGCGCCACGGGGGATGAAAATGTCGAGGTGGCCGTCGTTGTTGTAATCGGCCTGGACGCAATACAGGCCGCCGAGTTGACCGGTCAACCCCGCCCGCTCCGTCCGGTCCTCGAACGTGCCGTTACCCCTATTCCGGTAGAACACCATCGACCCGGTCGGGTCCATCGTGGTGAACACGATGTCCAGAAGCCCGTCGTTGTCGAAGTCGTCCAGGATCGCGCCGCCGGCCTGGTTGAGCCGGTTGATCCCGACCCGGTCCCCGATGTCGCGGAACTTCCCGATCCCGTGCTCGGCGGACTCGTAACGGTCGAGCGCGATCCGGAATTGAGGGGTGACGCCGCTCGGGTACTCGCCCAGGGTCATGTGGGCGATGTTGAGCAGCCAGCGGATCTCCAGGTCGTCGGGGAACCGGTTCAGGTACTCGGTGAAGTGCTTGATCGCCAGCCGCGAGCCGATCGGTTTGGTGTGGACCGCGCCCGGCGCGAGTGGGAGGATGCACGAACTCTCCCCCCGACAGAGGACACAGTTGTCGGTCTCGCCGCGCCGCAGCGCGGTGACCCCCTGAAAGGCGATGACGGTGTACAGCCACTCCGCGGCCAGCTCCGGGTTGCTCTCGGCCAGTACCCGGCACTCCTCCAGCACCGCATACGCCTTGTCCGGCTCCCCGTCGTAGTTCAGAAGGCTCGCCTTCAGCGACAGGATCTGGACCTGGTATTCGGGCGAACTTATCCCAAAGTTCTCGTCCAATCGCGCACTCAGGTGGTGCCCGACCCCGCGCCAGTAGGTCGCGATCCGCTCCAGGGAAGAGTCGGGTGCCCAGCGCGGCATCTGGTTGGTCACGGTACTGAACCCGGAGGTGTCGACCCATCGGCGAGGTTTGTAACTCACTTCGACCGGAGCGACTGGCGTGGGCGCGGCGGTGATCTGCTCGGGAGGGGCTGACCGGCGGGGCCAGGCGACCACCACTGCGACGCCTAGCGGCGCCAGAAGCATGAGCGCGCTGAAATAACGGTAGGAAGCGGGCATACGTTGAGTTGTCATGGAGAGGCACCTTTTGCAGTCATTCGGGGGAAGTGCTCGGGCGCAGCGCGGGCGGAATCCCACGCCGGCGCGAGCCTCGCGAGGTTGGCGAAGGAAAACCGAGAGCGCCTCGAATCCTGGGTCGGTTGAAGGAACTCGGAGACGAGTCAGGGCAGATACCGACTCAGGCTGCGCGGGGGGTGAAAGATCGAAGTGGCCGGACGACTCGGGCGCGGGGAAATGAGATCGTGAAGGAGTGCCGACGATCGATCAGCCGGCTCATCGGCGTCGATGGCCGGTGCTCCTTCCTTACCGTGTGGCCCGGACGAGGTCGGGGCACACGGCGCGTGTTGGCGGGTCGGGGCGCGCGAACAGTCAGAACCCGAACACGGCGCCGTCGGTAACGCGGGGAGACCTGCCGCGTCGAGCAGAGAGACGGTTGCGGGGGCTTCCGGGGTTATCAAATCGTTGCTGTACAGAGTGACGGTGTGGTTCCCGCACCCGGCAATGGCCGGATCGGGTGTCGCGCACGTCCCTACTGCGATGAGCAGAGCGGCGCGCCAGCCCAAAAAAAGTGAGGTATGGGAGAAGGGCATTTGAAACACAGACTAACGAGCGAGGCGGTATGACGCAATTCAGAAATTTCACTGCTCATTTCTCGTTGACACTCGCGAGACTTAATTGCCGAAGCGCTTCTGGTCGGTAGAACGTCGCAGTCTCGGGGCGGGGCCGATTATGACCTATCTCGTTGTTTGCTCCGTCGCGCTGTTCGCGTCCGGGTTGACGTTTTTCTCCGGGTTCGGGCTGGGCACGCTGCTCCTGCCCGCGTTCGCGCTGTTCTTTCCCATCGAACACGCGGTGGCGCTGACCGCGGCCGTTCACTTCCTCAACGGGCTGTTCAAACTCGCGCTGGTCGGGCGACACGCGGACCGGCGCGCCGTGCTCCGATTCGGGGTGCCGGCCATTGCCGCGTCGTTCGCGGGGGCGTGGCTGCTCCTTCAACTCACCGACCTCCAACCGCTCGTGCGGTACGCGCTGTTCGGGCACGATGTGCGGGTGACGCCTGTGAAGCTCGCGGTGGGCGCGTTGCTCGCCGCGTTCGCACTCATCGAACTGCTACCGACCACGCGCGACGTCACCTTTAGTGCCCGGTACCTGTCGATCGGCGGGGTGTTGAGTGGCTTCTTTGGCGGGCTTTCGGGGATGCAGGGCGCGCTCCGGTCGGCCTTCTTGTTGAAGGCCGGGCTGTCGAAAGAGGCGTTCGTTGCGACCGGTGTCGTGGTCGCGTGCCTCATCGATTTCTCGCGCCTCGGGGTGTACGTCCCGGCCCTCCTCGCGACCGGGGCCGACCTGAACTACTCGCTACTCGGCGCGGCGGTGGTGTCCGCGTTCGTCGGCGCGTACTTCGGCAACCGGTACTTGCAGAAGATCACCATGCGCGGGGTTCAGGTGATCGTTGCGGTGCTGCTTCTGGCTGTCGCGCTGGGATTGGCGAGCGGGGTGCTGTAGCAGCGGCGGACTCGCGCTGGGATTGGCTTTGATCCGCTACGGGAGTGGGCGGTGGCGAACGGAGACGAACCACTGAATTTCGAGGCTCACCGCCGGAGACGGGACGAGAATCCGAGTCTGGTACCGTGCGCGCGGTGCGGCAAGACGATCCTTGCTACCGCAACTCGATGTCCGGAATGCGGCATTCACTTTCAGGGCGAAGCACAGGACTTCGTTCACGAATCTGAGCGCGATGTATCGACAAGAAGTACACCCGCGTGGGTCGTTGCCCTCGCAGTTCTGGTGCTGATCGCGATGTTGATTGGCGTTTTGGGCCTCGGGTGATTGGCACCTCAAAGTGAACACGGCCGGGAGTTACTCCGGCCGTGTTCACTTTGAGGTTACTGGCGCTTCCTACTCGAAGGCGTCACTGGTTGAACAAGAACGCCTTCGAGTTCAACAGTGCCCAGATGATGTTCGCGTAAGCGAGCTTCTTGTTCGCGCCGGACTTCGCGATGTGGTCCAGCGCGAGCGCGAGCTTTTCCTTGGTCGGCTTCGCGCCGGTCGCGAGCACGAACAGCTCCTCGATCTTTTCGGTGTCGGGCCGTGGGTCTTTGGCCAAGCGGTCCGCGCGCCCGCCCGCGCGCCCGATCTTGTCCTCGACTTCCTGACTGTTAATGAGGTGCAGTGTCATCGCGAGGCTGGCCTCGTTCACGCGCTCGCACTCGCACGCGCTGATGCGCTGCGGGCGCCCGGCCACGTCCAGGAAGTACGACTGGAACGACTCGTCCGGCAGCATGATCGCCCGGTTCGGGGCGAACTTGTCCGCGGGCAGGCCCGGGAACGCGGTCGGGCTGTCGGTCAGCTTCACCACCGCGTCGAACAGTACCTCCGCCTGGATCCGCTTCGGGTAGTACCGCGCGAACGATTGCTTGTCGCCGCGGTTGAACTCGTTCGGATCGGCCGCGAGCTGGTACGTCCGGCTCTTGCAGATCGTTCGCACGAGGGCCTTGAGCGAGAACTTGTTATCGACCAGCGTTTGCGCGAGCGCGTCGAGCAGTTCGGGGTTCGAGGGCGGGTTGGTGATGCGCATGTCGTCGAGCGGGTCCACGATCCCGCGCCCGAAGAAGTGCGCCCAGTACCGGTTCGCCACCGTCTTCGCGAAGAACGGGTTCTTTGCCGAGGTCATCCAGTCGGCGAGCTTCCGCCGGGGGTCTTCGTCCGCGGAAACCGTCATCGGGTCGCCGTCGAGGGCCTTCAGCGGCGCGGTCTGTCCGGTGCGCTTGTTCTGCACGTTACCACTGGTCCGCACGAACAGCACTTGCTTCTGGTTCTGCTGGTTCTGGTTCGACACGCCCGGGGTCTGGACCGTCTTGAACCCGACGCGCCCGAAGAACGCGGCGACGCCCCAGTAATCGTCCTGTGACCACTTCTCGTAGGGGTGGTGGTGGCACTGGGCGCACGCCATGCGCTGGCCCATGAACACCTGACTCACGTCGTCCACGAAGCTCTCGGGCGTGCGCACCTCCTTGTACCACACGGTGGCCGGGGACTTGCTCTCGTCGCCGATCGCGCAGAGGATGTCGCGCACGAAGTCGTCGTAGGGCTTGTCGGCCGCGACCGCTTCGCGGATCCACGTGTGGAACGCGAACGTGCCGAACGCGCGGTTCGGCTGCTGCCGGCGCTTCACGCGGAGGATGTCGGCCCACTTGTTCGCGAAGTAGTAAGCGTACTCCGGCGAATCGAGGAGCTTGTCCACGAGCGCGTCGCGCTTGTTCGGGGCCTTGTTCGCGAGGAACTCGGTCACGTCCTTCGGGTCGGGCAGCGTGCCGGTGATGTCCAGGTACACGCGCCGGACGAACACTTCGTCGCTGCACAGGTCCGAAGGGGCGATGTTCAGCTCGCGCCACTTCTGGGCGGTGAACCGGTCCACAACGGTCTGTTCTTTGAACTCGAACTTGGCCGCGCCCCCGGCTCGAGGAACGGTCGCGCGGAACACCGTCACGTGCCCGTTGAACCGGGCCATGACTGCGGCTTGGCCCGTAATTTTGAGCGCGTTCACCAGGCCCGTTTCGGTGACCGTGGCGATGTCCGTGTCGTTGCTCTCGTACTGTGCCCGGCGCGTCACGTCCTCCACGGCGCCGTCGGAGTAGTGCGCGAACACCGCGAGCTGCTGGCGGTTCTGGCGGTCGAGGACGCGGGCCTCGGGGTACACGCTGATCTTCGTCACGGTCGGGTCCGTGGGGCTCCCGAACGGCAGCCCGGACGCGATCCACCGGCGCACGATCTTGTACTCTTCGCTGTCGGCGTCCATCTTCTTTCCGCCGCCGTGCGCCATCGCGCCGCTCGCCTTCGTGAGCACCAGGCTCTGGTCCGGTGCGGCCGGGAACACGCGGCGCCCGCGCCCCTCTTTCAGAAGGTTCTCGTAGTCGAAGGCCGGGTCGAACCCGAGGAGCGAGAGCCGGAACCCGTTCTGCCCCGCGATCTTCCCGTGGCACCCGCCCGAACTGCAACTCAACTTGGTGAAGATCGGGACCACGTGGTTCGTGAAGTTGATCGGTAGCGGCGCCTCCATCTTCTCGGCGACGACCGGCACCTTGACGGACTTGCCCTCAACGGTCGCGGTGATTTCCGTAGTGCCGTTGGCGAGCGGGAACACCCGGCCGGTCTTATCGATCCGCGCCACCTTGTCGTCGGTCACGGTGTAGGTCGCGTTCGCGGTGAGGTCGACCGCGCGCCCGTCGGCCCGGGTACCGGTGATGACGAGTTGGGGGGCGTCGTCCATCCCCCTCAACTTGAAGGACGCGGGGTACGCGGTGACTGCGGTTACGGGCGCTTCGGCCGCGCGCCCGGCGGAAACGGACACGGCGAGGGCGAGAAGTGCGAGGACCAGGCGGGTCATGGAGGAACCCTGTGTGGTGGGTAACGCAGGTCGCGCGCCGAGGTGTGGCGCGCGACCGTGTGTTAGGTGGGTACCGATTTCGGCGGCGCGGAGCGACTACCGATTACGGAATTTTAGTCAGCTTCGTCACGCCTTCGTTGTCGGTGAGGGACATTTGGTCCCCCGTAATGTTGACCTTTACTCGGGCTTTGTCTTTCTGACCGAATAAGCCGCCACCGGATTGCATATCCTTGGGCATATCGGTGACTTCGACCCCGTCTCCGGACAAGAGCTTGTACTTGGCGTCCCACGTGATCTTTTGGTTGGGGGACGCCGCTTTCACGATTGCAAGCATTTCAGGCTTATCGGCACCCAATCCGACCGTGAGTCCGCCGTCGGCTTTGAACTCCAAGTAGATGTACATGCCAGCTTTGGCGATTTCGTCCATGTCCTGCTTGTTTTTGCCGCTCGTCTTCTCGGGGAACGCGGTGACTTTCCACTTCCCTTCGATTTTACCTTTATTGCTCGAGCCGCACCCAGTTGTGAACATGGTGCAACCGACGAGCAAAACAAAACCAATTGTGCGCGACACCGAAACCATGTGGGCGTACCTTCTCAGAAGAACTACTGTGCGGACCCGCCCGCCGAGTGCGAACGAACCAGTGCAGCACAACATTTGTACCGCATCGGTCGCGAGTCAACCAGCACGGATGGGTCAGCCGATCAGTTCTTTCACCGGGTCGCGCGCGTCGAGGATGTACATCGGGCGCCCGGCCCCGTTCGGGAACGTCATGCTCGGGTCGATCCCGATCGCGCGGTAGAGGGTGCTCAGTACGTGGGGAACGGTCAGCGGGAGATCCTTGGGGCGCTCGCCCTTCGTGGTGCTGGCGCCCACAGCTTGTCCCATCTTCAACCCGCCCCCGGCGACCAGCGCGCTCATGACCGGCGCCCAGTGGTCGCGGCCCGCGTTCGAGTTGATCTTCGGGGTGCGCCCGAACTCGCCCCACATGACGGTCACCACGTCGTCCTGCATCCCGCGGTCGTGCAGGTCTTGAATCAGGTTCGCGATCCCGCGGTCCACGAGCGGCAGTTGGCGCTTCAGCGACTGGAAGTTCTGGCCGTGCGTGTCCCAGCTCCCGACCGAGAGCGTCACGCACCCGACGCCCGCTTCGATGAGCCGGCGCGCGGTGAGGAACTGCTCGATGCCCTTGTACCGTTCCGCGACTTTGGGAGTTTCCCTGCGGAGGTCCAGGGCGTTGCGCACCACGCCCGCGGTCACCATCTCCATTGCTTTTTCGGCGTAGGCGTCCATCCCGATCATCGTGCCGGACCCGTCGATCTCGCGCCGGGTGTCGTCGAACTTGTCCAGCAGGTTCTTGCGGTCCTCGAGCCGGGCGGGGGTGACGCCGGTCGAGAGCTTGAGGTTCGCGTTCCCCTGCCCGCTCGGGGTGAACGGCCGGTGCGCGATGCCGAGGTACCCCGGCTCGCTCCCGCGGCTCATCCCGCGCAGGCTGACGAACGGTGGGACCGCGCCGCTGCCGCTCCGGAGCTTCGAGACGACCGAGCCGAAGGCCGGGTGGTTGGCGGTGCTGTTCACCCGGTCCGGGTACCCGGTCATCACGAGCGAGTCGCTGTGCTCGTCCACCGACACGATGGACCGCACGCACGCGAGCTTGTCCCACATTTTCGCCTGGAGCGGGAAGTGCTCGCAGATCTCGACGCCCGTGACGTTGGTCTTGATCGGGTTGAACTCGCCCCGAAACTCGGCCGGCGCGTCGGGTTTGAGGTCGTACATGTCCATGTGGGACGGGCCGCCCGGCAAATAGATCATGATCGCGGACTTCTGCCCCTTGCTCGCCTGCTTGTTCGTGGTCGCGCTCGCCGCGCTAGCGGTTCTGAGGCGCAGCATGTCGGCCAGCGTCAGACCCGCGCCGAACGCGCCGATTTGGAGGAAGTCGCGCCGCGAGGCGCCGTCGCAAAATTTGTGAGCGGAACCGAGGAAACGCAACATGAAAGAATCCTCGCGAACGCAAAGAAGAGACGTGGGACACAGCCCGGGCTGAGAGCGCCCGCTTTTGGAGGCGCAAGAGTGCGGGGGGAGGGAACGCGCACGCGCTAACCACCTCACTCGATATTCACATCCCGTGAGGTCGGCGTCAATGGAATTATCGGGGGCCGAAAAGGGCGGAGGAACCTGCGAACGTTGCACAGAGTACGCAGAATTTCCACCCGCGCTTTTCCCGCCGTTGTCCCCGTGCCCGCGTCACTTCGCTTCTAACTCCGATTGCAGCTTGAGCCACGTCTGTTCGGCCGTGTCGAGTTCGGTCGCGATGTCCGCCAGTTCGTCGCACATGCGCTGGAGCTCGTCCGCCTCGGCCGGTTCGTTCAGTTGCGTTTCTAGCGCGCGCCGCTTCTCGTCGAGTGTGGCGATGGTGCCCTCCAGCGCCTTCATCTCTTTGC
This sequence comes from Gemmata massiliana, assembly GCA_000531095.1. GTDB lineage: Bacteria > Planctomycetota > Planctomycetia > Gemmatales > Gemmataceae > Gemmata > Gemmata massiliana. The sequence continues at coordinate 127,029 of HG799474.1, forward strand.
GAACCTGTGTCTCGTCGCGCGTGACCCGCGGGGCCACTTTGGGCGCCTTCGTGACCTCGTCCGGGAGCTTCACCTTACCGGCCGCCAACTCGCGCTCGCCGGCCTCGATCTCCTTGTTCACGCGGTACACGTAGTCGTCGTACTTGCCGTTGTACAGCAGCACGCGCCCGTCCCGGACTTCGATCACGCTCGTGGCGATGCGCTTCGTGAAGTGCCGGTCGTGGCTGGTGAAGACGACCGTCCCTTCGTACTCCAGGAGCGCGTCCATGAGCGCCTCGACCGTGTCCACGTCGAGGTGGTTACCCGGTTCGTCGAGCACGAGGACGTTGTAATCGCTCAGCAGCAGCCCCGCGAGGCACACGCGGGCGCGCTCGCCCCCGGACAGCACCGAGATCGGCTTGTCGACGTGCGACCCGCGGAACAGCATCGCGCCGGCCACCTCGAGAACTTCCTGGATCTTCCGCCCCTTGCCCTTTTGTTGCAGGTACTCGAGCACCGTGTCGCGCTCGGGGAGGGTGGTGTAGACGTGCTGTGCGTACACGCCGAGTTTACACCCGTGGCCCCAGCGCACGTCGCCGGCCACCGGCTTCAGCGAGTCCACGAGCGTGCGCAGGAACGTCGTCTTGCCCTGGCCGTTGTCGCCGACGATCGCGACCCGCGTGCCGTGGTCGATTTCGAGCTGCACGTCCGACGCGATCTGCCGGTCGGGGTAGCCGATGGCGAGATCGCGGCACCGCACCGCGACGCCCTTGCGCGGTTCGATCTGCGGGGCGCGGATGTGCGGGGTCGGTTCGTCGCCGAGAACCTCGACCGTTTCCAACTTTTCGAGCGCCTTCGCCTTCGATTGGGCCAGCCCCGCGGTCGCGGCGCGGGCCTTGTTGCGCGCGATGAAGTCTTCGAGGTGCCGGCGCTTCGCGAGGATCGCCTCGTTCGAGCGCTCGGCGCGCTCGCGGTTCTCGCGCTGGAACTCCAGGAAGGCGTCCACTTTACCCGGGAACGACGTGAGCTTGCCGCGGGACAGCCCGATCGTGTGGTCGCACGTCGCGCCGAGGAACGCCCGGTCGTGCGACACGATCAGGCACGCGGCCCGGAAGTCCCGGAGGAAGTGTTCGAGAAGGATCTGCGTGCGCAGGTCGAGGAAGTTCGTGGGTTCGTCGAGCATGAGCAGGTTCGGCTCGTGCAGCAAGAGCGCGGCGAGCTTGAGGCGCGTCTGCCACCCGCCGGAGAGCTTCGCGACCGGGCCGTTGAGGTACGCGCCCTTCAGCTCGAACTGCCCCGCGACCTCGCCGCACTTCCAGTCGGGCTGCTCGCTGTCGCGCATCAGGTACTCGAGCGCCGTTTCGCCCGGGAGGAACGGGTCGTGCTGCCGGAGGTACCCCAAACGCAAATTGGGCGAGCGCACGACCTCACCGCTATCGAGTTCCTCTTCGCCGAGCAGGACGCGGAGCAGGGTGCTCTTCCCGGCCCCGTTGCGGCCGATGAACCCGACCTTCGTGTTGTCGCTGATGGTCGCGTCGGCCCCGTCGAGCAGAACCTGATCGCCGTAACTCTTGTGCGCGTCCGTGACTTGGAACAGGATACCCATCGGAGCTCGGTTCCTCGTGTGTTGAGAGTGAGTGCTGCTTACACGGTTCTAAAAACCGTGCTTATTAAAGTTTGGTTTTCGGCCCGGAACGCCCTTTACCCAATCGTGATCGGGTTCAGCGCTCCACGCGCGGAGAGGGGAGCGAGAACAACCCGGCACTGTGCGCGGTCAACAATCCTCCCGGCCGTGCGCTGCTCGGGCGGGGCGGGCGGTGCGGGATCACGTAGCGGACCACGAACAGGAAGAACACGATGCTCGCGGCGGTGTCGCACAGGTGGAGCACTTCGTGGTACTGGAACACGCCCGGGACGATGATCGGCCACTGCGCGAGTTCGCAGACCGCGCCGAGGCTGTACAGCCCGCCGCCGGCCCACACCCAGTTCATCGCGCGCCACCCGATTGCACGGTAGTACAGGGGGAGAGGGAACAGCCCGATCCACCCCAAACTCAGGTAAATGCCCACGATCGCCCAGTGCGGGGCCTTCGGCAGTAACCACATGCACGACACGCCCGCGACTGCAAGGGTCCAGACCATGCGCAGGAACCACTTGCGCCACGCGCCAACGAGCAAGACCGACAGGATCGGCGTGTACGTCCCCGCGATCAGGAGGTAAACGGCCGACTGGTCGATCTTCTGGAACAGCCGGCGCTGGTCCGGGGTGTCGTAGTGCAACCCGTGGAACGTGCCGCTCGCGAGGAACAGCAGCACCATCGACAGCCCGTACACCACGACCGGGATCAGGCGCCCGGGCCGGTTCGCGGTGAGGCGGTACATCACGAGCGTCGCGAAGACGGCCCAGATCGCTGTGAGCAGGTGCGATGAGGAACTAATCGGGTCGCGCAGGGACATCACGAGCGTTGGGTCTCCGGAGTCGAGTTGATTAATCTTATCGATAACCGTTGTTACCGGACACGAGGTTGTGGGGTAGGTGTGGTGTGGGCTGCCTTCACGAACGAGGCTGCGTGCTGAGCGAACGGCCGGTGCGAGCAAACAATGTGCCGCTCGCGCGTTACTCCCGGCGCAGCGCCGGGATCACCGGAACGCGCAGAATCCCCGCCGTCGCCACGGACGCCACCACAAACCCGACGGCCAGCACCAACCCCAACATCCCGGCGAGGCGCATCCACGGAATCGCCGCTCCGCTCGCGACGTGCGGCGCCACCGACGCGAGCGCGGTCAGCACGCCGCTCCCGAGTCCGATGAGCAGGAGCAGCGCGTGCTCCACGATTACCAGAAACTGAAGCGCACGCGGTCGATACCCGACGGCGCGGAGGAGGGCCAGTTCCCCCAACCGTTCCCACACTCCGCGCAGCACCACCACCGCGAGCCCGAGTACGCCGAGCAACAGCCCGAAACCGCCGAGTAGTTGGAACGTGGAGAGATACGCGCCGATGACCGCCTGGAACGAAGCGACCCGATCGCGCGTGGGTGTCGCAGTGAAACCGTTGGCACGGAACCCGATTTCCAGCACGCGGGCGAGAGACGTTTCCTTTCCAAGGGGCGTGCGAATCAGGAACACGCGATAGCCGTTCTGTTGGGGGAACGCGCGCGCGAACTCGGCTTCGCCTGTAATGACTTCGCTTTGAAATGGGCTATCCACCAGCGTACCGACGATGCGGAACGTCACGTTCGCGCCGTCGTCACCGGGCATGGCGAACTCATCACCCACGGCCTTCTTCAGCATCCACTGTGCGGTGTTGTTCTCGCAGAACACCGGGACCGCGTTGTTGGGAGCAGGTTTCGTGAGAAGCAGCCACGGATTCGCCTTCTCCTCGTCGGTTTTCGCTTCCGTCGCGTAGAACTTGAATCCCCCGCGTGCGACGAGTGAGTCCGGCACACCCAGAACTCGGGGACGTGCGGCCTGGAACAGGTTCATGCAACTCGCGTCGTCACCACCCCGCAATCGGAGCGGGAACACGTCTTCTAACCCCGAGTCGAGTTCTGCTTTCGCGGCGGTGTATGCGGGCGTGTCATCGATTGCGTTTTGCTCGTCACCGGGGAGTTTGTAAGCCTTTTTAAGTTGGCTCTCCAGATCCGCACGACCCAACCCCGAGCCGAACGATTGGAACAGTGGCACATCGGCTTCGGCGATAAGGTTGAATCCCCCACTTCCACCGGTCTTTTCCAAGAACTCGCGGTCGGGCTGCCGGCGGAAGCTCTCCACCGCGACCAGCAGAAACGCGGCAGACGCCAGGAGCGCGGCCGTGAGCAAACTGCGGGCGGGGTTCCTAGCGGCGTTTCGGGCTGCCGGCGGAAGCTACACCAACGCGACCAGCAGAATCGCGGCAGACGCCAGGAGCGCGGCCGTGAGCAAACTGCGGGCGGGGTTCCTAGCGGCGTTTCGGGCACCGAGCTGCGCGAGCGCGGGCCAGCCGCGTCCGTTTACGACCTTGTGTCGCGTTCGGCGCATCCACACCCACGCTCCCGCGAGTACGGCCGTGAGGAGCAACCCGCCGCCACCAAAGAACGTCATTGCCTGGAAGTCCGGATTGCTGACGTTCCCACCCGCCGCGATGAGACCGATCCCGACGATCAGTGCGCCGATTGCAATGAGCTTCGCCAGACGCGGTGGGCCTTCGGTTCCCGTGCGCACTACCGTCGTTTCTCCACGAAGTAGCGCTGGGGGTGTGACTTTCACCAGCCCGCGGAGACTCCACCAGAGCGCGGCGAACGCCATCACGACGGTGATGCTGAACCCGAGCACGAAGCTCAGTGCGGACGTGTGGGGGCGGAAGTACGCCTTCACGCCCTCGTCCGGCCACAGGTCGAGCAAAACGGTGAGTAGGAGCCGGTTGTACCCGACCCCCGCGGCTAACCCGAGGGTCGCCCCGACCGCAGCGACCACCAACCCTTCCGCGAGCAGCAGGCGCCGCACTTGCTTCACGGCGAAACCCGTGGCGAGGAGCAACCCGACTTCCTTCGCGCGCCGGTCGAGTGAGAGCCGGAACAGCAATCCCACGAGCATCAGCGCAGCAGCGATCAGGAAGAGGCTGAAGCCGAGGAACAATCCGCCGAAGTCGGTGCCCCCATTACTGGCGGTGAGAAGGCGCTGGCGGATCGGGTCGAAGACGAGGCCGTTCGCTTTGGGGTCGAGGTGTTTCAGGATAGCGGCGTGCATCCGCTCGTTGAGCTTTTCCAGTGACTCGTCTTTGGCCGGCGCTATGCGGACAGAAGTATCCGAACCGAACCGACTGCCGAACAGCTTTCGCCCGGTCGCGAGGGTGACGTAGGCCATCGGGGTGGCCTTGTTCGCGTTGAAGAACGTACCGCGCGGGTGCGGTGTGGGCTTCTCTGGCACGCGCGCGCGGATCTTGTCGCCGGGCAGCACCGGCGGACGGTCCCAGTTAAAGAGGTTCGCGCGCACGTCTGTGACGCCGCGAATTTCGGGCGTGAGGTCTTTGTCGCGCGCGGCTCCCGAGAGCGGGATGTACCCGCGGAACGTGAGATCCGTTTCCTTCAGTCGTCCTTCGCCTTCGACTTCCGGGTCGAAGTACGTCATGTGCAGCTTCGCGCCGGGCGCCAGTCCTTTCAGTTCGGACCCGGGCCAATCGAGGAGAACCACTTCGTTGTCCGCGAGTGCGGGAACGTCTTTGGGCAAGAACGGGCCGAGTGGCTCGGCCGCGTTCGGGTTCAGGCCCGCGACGATGGGGTAGGGGATCTCCTTTTTGCCCGACGCGAGTGTATCGGCCACGTACACCACGGTTGGTTCGGCACGCAGTCCCAGGTCGGCGGCCGCGGCTTCGATGGCCTTTGTCGTCCCGGGCGGGAGAATCAGTTCGGCGGATTCGACGCTGAGGTAATTGCGCCGGTCGATCTCGCGGAACTTCACCCCGAAGTCTTCCGCTCGAAGGCGCTCCCGAAGCGCGGTGTTGAGGTCGTCGTTCGAGGCGCCACTCGCGAGGAGCACGGTGGCGGTGGGGGCCGCGTCGCCCGTTGCCATCCGGGAAAGTGTGCGCAGTGGGACGAACACATTCAGTGGCGCGGCCGGGTTCGGTGTGAGGTTGAAGTCGTTCTCGCTCGCGTCGGCCGGGAGCACGGCGGCTACTGTGAATTCTTCGAGCGCGGTCGTGTCGTCGGTGGCGCGCTTGCCGAGTGAGGACGAGCGCGGGAGGTCCGAGAACCGCTCCACGCCGAGTTTCACCTTCTCGCCCGCCTTCGCGCCGAGCTTCGTTGCGATTCGGTGGGACAGCACAATCTGCTTATTAGTGCTGCCCCAATCGACGCCCGAAACGCCCGCGGGCGCGAACCGATCGTCCACACCGAGTACGGTCACTTTGCCGAGATAGGGCGCGGTTGCGGGTTCACCGCTCGCCTGGACGGACGCCGGGAGCAGGAGCACGGGAGCGACTTTGCCCGGCATCCCGTCGGCCACGCCCGTGCGCACGGGGCGCGGGAAGAACGCGACCGAATCGACGCCCCCGAGCTGCCGCTCGACGCGCTCGCGCAGGCTCCCGCGGAGTGAATCGCCGACCAGCAGAGCGCCGGTGAACACGGCCGAGCCGACCGCGACGCCCAGCAGCACCGCGAGGTTCCCGCGCGCGTGGTACGCGAGGTTCCGCAGTACGAGTCGAGTGAACGTAAGCATCGTGTGGCTGATCTGAGGTTGGGTCAAATCGGTTGGAGCGCGCCGTCGGTCATTTCGTAGCGCTGGGGAAACAGTTTCGCGAGGTCGGCGCTGTGCGTCACCACCACGAGAACGGTGCGCTCCTGCTTGTGCAGTTCGAGGAGCAGTTCACCGACGGACTGGGCGTTGGTGCGATCGAGGTTCCCGGTCGGTTCGTCCGCGAGTAGCAGTGTCGGCTTCAGCACGAGTGCCCGCGCGACGGCCACGCGCTGGCGCTCGCCACCGGAGAGTTCCGCCGGGCGGTGATCGAGGCGCCCGCCCAACCCCACGCGGTCGAGGAGCTGTCGCGCGTAGGCTTCCGTTTCGCCCGCGTTCGTGGCTTTACTCACGAGCGTCGGGATCAGCACATTTTCGAGAACGGAGCACTGCGGCAGTAAGTGGTGATCCTGGAACACGAACCCGATGCGCGCGTTCCGGAACTGCGCGAGTTCTGGTTCGGGCAGCGCGAACGGGTCGGTACCGTCGAGAGCGACTTTGCCGCTCGAGGGGCGGTCGAGCGTGCCGAGAATGTGGAGCAACGTGCTCTTACCCGAACCGGACGGCCCCATGACCGCGACCGCGTCGCCGCGGTTTAGTGTGAAATTCACGTTGCGGAGCACCGAGAGCGGTGTCGTGCCGCGCGTCGGGTATTCTTTCGAGACGTTTTCGACGACGAGTGACATGACGGTTTCTATGAGCGCGGCCGCCCGGCCGCAACGATCGGGAGCCGCGCTCCCGGGAGTCAGTCCGACACAAGTCCCACGCGCACACGTGTGCCGAGCTTGTATACGTCTTTGACGCCCTGCGTTCACCTGTGTCGTGCCCACAGTGGCTGATTCGCCACTTCACAAGCAGCGCCTCCGGGAACTACCGGTGACGGGGGCGGGGCTTACCGTTTTCGGCGGGTCGTGGTCCTTTCCCAAATCGAGCAAAATTCCGCGCGGGTATTCCGGCGAACCGGGCTCTTATACAGGCGGCAGTGGAGGACCGGCATGGCGGGGACGCGGTTGGCCGCACCGGTGCGCAGGCCGCGACGGGACGTAACGCCCGATTTGGGCGCGTGTTCCGACGCCGATCTCCTCGCGCGTTTCGCGGCCACGCGCGACAACGCCGCGTTCGAGTTGCTCGTGTGGCGGCACGGGGCAATGGTTCTGTCCGCGTGCCGCCGCGTGTTGGGGCACCAGCAGGACGCCGAAGACGCATTCCAGGCCGCGTTCTTGGTGTTAGCTCGAAAGGCAGCCACGGTCCGGAGCGGCGTTACCAGTAGTTTCAAGGGATTTGGCAGTGCCGTATGGGAGTTCCTAATACATGAACCCGGACCCACTGTCTCATTTGTTGGTCTTCCGCTTGGGCCGTCCCTCGATGATGCTTTTGACCTTGTGGCGGACGGTCTGGAAGTAGCAGAGGCTGGCTCGGAGCGAGGTCTTGAGGTCGGCCAGGGTGTCGAACAGGCGGTTGTGCGTCGCCCGCCGCCGGAGCTTCTTCCAGAACCGTTCGATCGGGTTCAGCTGCGGGCTGTAGCTCGGTAACCGCTTGAACT
>HG799474.1:134815-139826 GCA_000531095.1 Gemmata massiliana
GAACAGGGCCTCGAGGCGTTCGGCCTCGGTCGGCGGCAACTGGACGTGGATCAGGGTGAGGTCTCCAACAGAAGGGGGTACCAACTATTGGAGGATGCGACACCCGCAATGGGTTCATGTATAAGTTCAAGTTTCTCAGGCACTTGAACGGGGCACTCCCATGCGACGTGGTTACTCTACGATCACCCCGGCGGTGGTCCACGCAATGACGCGCCGGGCCTTGGAACGGACCCTCGGTTGGACGGACTACAAGGGGTCCGTTACCGGCACCCAGTTGTTCGACCTGGTACTGCTGGTCGCGAGCACCACCCGGACCCTGTTCGCTGTGGTGACCCGGTACTTCCACTTCTCGCACGAGACCGCACGACAGGCCGTTCGTGCGAACCTGGGCTCTCGGGACCAACTCACGGCCCGGCTGGTCGATGCCCTTCACCAGGTGGCGACGTTCACCCGTCGGGACCGGAATCGCCGGTGGACGTGCGCCATCGACGTGCATTACGTGCCGTTCTACGGGGACCGCTCCACCCCGGGGATCATCGGCGGACCCAAGAAGGCCGGAACCTCGTTCTTCCACGCCTACGCCACGTGCGTTCTGATCCACAAGCACCGGCGGTACACGGTCGGGTTGGTCACGGTGCACAAAGGGGACAAGCCACATCAGCAGGTGCGCGCGCTGCTGGACCACGTGGCGGCCCGTGGGCTCCAGGTCCGCGGGGTGGTGCTGGACGCCGGGTTCGACAGCGGGGAAACGCTGCTGCTGTTGCAGCAACGGGATCTGTACTACGCGGTGCCGATCCGCAAGAAGGGGAAAGGCACGAACCGGCGCAACGAGTGCTACGCGCAACCGTCGGGTACGATCGCCACGATGGACTGGGTGACCGAGAAGACGCGCCGGTCCGTGTCCACCCGGGTGCTCGTGTGGCGCCGCCCGGGTGAATCGCACGCGCGGGTATATGCGTTCTCGGGTTGGGGTGATGCGGGGGCCGTATCCGAGGCGAAGCGCGCATGGCTCGGGCGGCGCCGGTACCGGGAGCGGTTCGGGATCGAAACGAGTTACCGGCAGAAGAACCAGGCCCGCGGGTGGACCACCAGCACCAACCCCGAATACCGGTTACTGCTGGAAGGGATCGCGTTGCTCTTGCGCCAGGTGTGGGTGTGCCTCACACTCCGGATCGCCCGCGCCCGGAACCGGAACCCGAATGCGTGGGTGCCCGAACTCCCGTTGGTCGAGATGCTCGACTGGCTCACACTACGCATCCGCTCACGATACCCACGCACACGATGTATCACCCTGACACACAACACACTTACAAACGCGGCAACGCCTTGAAACTACTGGTAACGTTCCGGCCTGGCTGCACCGAGTTGCTGTGCGGATCGCTGGCGCAACCCTCGGGCCTGTTCTGTCTACCCCGCTTTCGCCCGAGGGAAAGACACTCGTCCTTCTGGAACACGCCCAAAACGAACTCCGGTTTCTGGACTCGTAGACGGGGAAGGATCGTTTCCGTGTCCCCGCGTTTCGGCGGCCGGTAGTTTTCAGCCGCGAACGGCGGGCTTGTGCCGCGCCGTTCGCAAATCCTCGTTCGTTAGCCCGCATGCTCGGGCTCCGCGTTCCCGGTGGGCCGCGTGGCTCTTAGAATCTCCGCATGCCTCTCACCAAGCTAGCCGGCGGCACCATCTACGATCCCGCGAACGGTGTTCACGGCGAGGTCCGCGACCTCTGGGTCGATGGCGGGAAGATTGTCGATCCGCCCACCGACCCCGCAACGCTCCCCGCGCGCGCGTTTGATCTTTCCGGCCTCGTGGTGATGCCCGGCGGCGTGGACATGCACGCGCACATCGCCGGTCCGAAGGTGAACGTCGCGCGCAAGCTCCGGCCCGAGGACCGGCGCGACAACACCCCGTTCCTGCGCACCGATCTGCTCCGGTCCGGGACGCGCGGTAGCACGCCGACCACGTTCACCACGGGCTACCTCTACGCGGGGCTCGGCTACACTACCGTGTTCGATGCCGCGATCCCGCCCCTGGGCGCGCGCCACACGCACGAAGAGTTCCACGACACCCCGGTCATCGACAAAGGGTTCTTTGTTCTCGTCGGCAACAATCACTACCTGATGGACCAGCTCGGGCGCGGTGAACCCGAGCGCGTGCGAGCGTTTTGTGGGTGGCTCCTCAACGCGACTCGCGGGTACGCGCTAAAAGTGGTGAACCCGGGCGGAGTGGAGGTGTGGAAGCAGGGCCGCAACGGGATGGCGGGGCTCGACGACGTCGTTCCCGGGTTCGGGGTGTCCCCGCGCGCGATCGTCGCTGCGGTCGCGCGCGCGGCCGACGAACTGAAGCTGCCGCACGCGGCTCACATTCACTGCAACCAACTCGGAATGCCGGGGAACTGGCAGACGACGCTCGACACGATGCGGGCGGTGGACGGCCACCGCGGGCACTTCACGCACATTCAGTTCCACAGTTACGGCGGCGGGCCGGACGATCAGGGGACGTTCTGCTCCAAAGTGCCCGCGCTCGCGGAGTGGGTGAACGGCCACCCGAACCTGACCGTGGACGTCGGTCAGGTGATGTTCGGCGACACGACTTCAATGACCGGCGACGGCCCGCTCGGGCACTTCCTGCACAAAGTCACGGGCCGGAAGTGGTTCAACGGCGACACCGAGTGCGAGGGCGGGTGCGGGATCGTGCCCATCGAGTACAAGGAAAAGAGCTTCGTTCACGCGCTCCAGTGGGCCATCGGGCTCGAATGGTACCTGCTCGTGAACGACCCGTGGCGCGTGGCGATGAGTACCGACCACCCGAACGGCGGGTCGTTCCTCGCGTACCCAGAAATCTGCGCGCTGCTTCTGAGTCGCGACTACCGGCGCGAGGTGCTGAAGCGCCTGCCCGAGCGCCTGCGCACGGTCTGCACGCTCCCGGACCTCGAGCGCGAATACACCCTCTCGGAGATCGCGATCGTCACGCGCGCCGGTCCCGCGCGGATGCTCGGACTACCGCACAAGGGGCACCTCGGACCCGGCGCCGACGCGGACATCACCGTGTACACCCCCGGCACCGACTTCAAGCTGATGTTCGAGCTGCCGCGGTACGTGTTCAAAGCGGGGGAAATGGTCGTCGAACACGGTGAGATCCGCGTGGTCCCGTTCGGGCCGGCGCTCGCGGTTCGGCCGGCGTTCGATGAAGCCGTGGTTCCACACATCCGCGAGTGGTTCGAGGGCGCGTACTCGCTCGCGTTCGACAACTACGCGGTCGGCCCGGAGTACGCATCGCACGGCGAGATCGTTGTGCCGTGCCAGAGGTGAGCGCCATGCGAATCGGCATCGTCACCGACATCCACGACCAGGTGAAGATCCTCGCCGATGTACTCGCCGCGCTGAAGGCCGAAGCCGTCGACGCGATCGTCACGCTCGGCGACAACACGGACCTGTTCGGGAAGTGGAACAAGGCCGACGAGGTCGCGGATCTGCTGCGCGGGGCTGGTGTGGTCGGCGTGTGGGGTAACCACGATTTCGGACTGTGTCGCAACGTGCCGGAGGAAACCCGGTTCCGGTTCCTGCGCCGCACACTCGATTATTTCGAGACGCTACAGCCGCGTCTCGAACTCGGTGGGTGCCACTTCAGCCACATCGAACCGTTTCTCGACCCCGAACGAACAGACGATTTGTGGACGTTCGAGGGTCGCCCGGAAGACGAGGAACGCACGGCCAAGAGCTTCGCCGCGATCCCGCACCGCGCCACGTTTTTGGGTCACTTCCACCGATGGCTCGCGCTCTCGGATGCGGGGCGTGTGGAGTGGAACGGGAGCGCCCCGCTGCACTTCGAGCCGGACAAACGGTATCTTGTGGTAGTGGCCCCGCTGTTCAACGGGGAGTTCGCGGTCCTCGACACCGACCGCGGGATCATCGAACCGCGCAGACTTCCCCGGCGCGAGGAACCGACATAATGAAGCTGATTCTGGCGATCATTCAGCCCTCGAAGCTCGACGCCGTCAAGGAAGCGCTGAACAAGGTAGAGGTGTTCCGGCTCACGATCGTGGACGTGCTCGGGTTCGGCCGGCAGAAGGGCCACACAGAGGTCTACCGCGGTCACGAGCTGACAGTGAACATGCTGCGGAAAGTTCAGTTACAAATCGCAGTTAACGAAGACTTCGTCGAGCCGACCGTGAACGCGATCATGGACGCGGCCCGCACCGGTCCGGAAGGGCGCATCGGGGACGGCAAGATATTTATTCTGCCGCTAGAAGACTGCATCCGTATTCGCACCGGCGAGCGCGGACCGGAGGCAATTTAAGCACCGTCAGAATTGTAGTCCGGTCAAATTTTTCAGCCGGAACTCGCAACGCCGGGCTCAATTCGATCGCGATCAGAGCGGGCGAACGTCCGCGCGCGATCGGAATATGTTGCCGAACGGAAATGCCCTGTTCCGGTCGCATTTCGTTACGAACCTGCACGTCTTCCGGACAATCTGAGCGCCCATACGAGCGCAAATTGCCGATTTCGCGGGCAATCACCGTGCCCACAAATTTGACTTCACCGCGCACTCGTTCTGAACTGAATGTGGGCACGTTGAGGTAATCACTCAACCGCAACGAGTGACCCAACTCGCGGCTCATCGACTCGACTCGCTAAGGACCGGGCTCTGAACACCAGCACGAATTTTCGCGCGTTGGGTGTTGGAACCGGGAAGTTCAGTACCTTCGGGCAAATATTGGTGGGTCGGCTCGATAAGAGCGAGAGAGATCGATTAAGACGCGACAAGAAACTCTGAGACAGGGGCGCGGTGAATGGACAGCGATGAACCGATTCACGTAGCCGTTGACCCGGAAACGGGCGCGTCGAATCTGACCCTCAAGGGGCGCATCACCGTCGACTGTGCGCGCGCGTTCCACAAGGCCGCCCTCGATCTGGTGGCCGGCGGGACCAACGTCCGGGTGTCGTGCGCGGGCGCGGAGTTCTTCGACGTGTCCGCGCTCCAGATCTTCTTGTCGCTCGGCCGGGAACTCATGAAG
>HG799474.1:139852-141214 GCA_000531095.1 Gemmata massiliana
TCGTCGGCGTCGGTGGGCCGCTCGCGGCGGACTTCCGCCTCGTGGGGCTGGGGGGCGCTGCGGCGCAGGCCTGAACGCACTTGTCCAGGCCCAATATCGGACCGGGTTGCGAACTCGGGAAAGGGAACCGATGACGAAGACCGTCCTGATCGTGGACGACTCGCCCACGATGCGGCAAATGGTGGGCGACACGCTCCGCGGAGCCGGGTACGCGGTGGTCGAAGGGATCAACGGCGAGGACGCCCTGCGCAAAGTCGCCAACAAGACCGTGCAACTGGTGATTACCGATTTCAACATGCCGATCATGGGCGGCATCGCCCTGATCGAGCGCCTGCGCGCGAAGCCCGCGTTCCGGTTCACACCGATCCTGGTGCTGACCACCGAGACCGAGATGGCGCGCAAGGAACAGGGCCGCAACGCGGGCGCCACCGGCTGGGTGACCAAGCCGTTCGACCCGACGCGGCTCATTCAGGTCGTGAAACGACTCGTGCCCTGACATTCACCTTCTCCCGGAGCCCGCACCCGCGCGCCCCGGACCAGGCGGAGCGGAAATGCGGATCGACCCAACGGCGTACCGAAAAACGTTTTTCGACGAGGCCATCGACCACCTCGCGACCCTCGAAGGCGCCCTGCTCCGGCTGGAAAAGGGGCCGCCCGATTCCACCGCGGTGGACGAGGCGTTCCGGGCCGCCCACTCCGTTAAAGGCGGGGCGGACGCGGTCGGGTTCCCCCACATCGCGAAGTTCACGCACTCCGTCGAGGGGTTCCTCGAGCGGTTCCGCGCCAACGGCCAGGTCCCGCGCCGCGGGCTGGACATCCTGCTCGAAGCAACGGACGTACTCACCCGACTGGTGAACGCGGCCCGGCACGACGAGCCGCCGCCCGAGGGGACCGAGGAACTGGTCGCCCGGCTCGCGGCCGAGGGCACGGCGGTCGGCGCCGAGGCGCACCCGGAACCCGCACCCGCTCCGGCCCCGGAGCCCGCCAACGGGAGCGGCCGCGCGTCCAAATCGTGGTGGGAATCCCCGAACGAACTCGACCGACTCAAACCCGCCGACGCGGAGCCGCGCGTGACCGCATACACCGTCACCGTGACCCCGCACCCCGAGGCCCTGCGCTCGGGGCTGGACCCGCTCCCGCTGCTCCGCGAGCTCGCGCAGCTCGGCACCGTCGGGCGCGTCGAATTCAACCTGTCCGCGCTCCCCGCGCTCGCCGATCTGGACCCGGAACGGTGCTACGTCGCCTGGACGGTCCACCTCGAAACCACACAACCGCTCACCGCGATCAACGACGTCTTCGCGTTCTCCCCGGACATGATTAAGGCGACCGTCGCGCTCGCCGCGAGCGCCCCGGCCCCCGCGC
>HG799474.1:141238-142286 GCA_000531095.1 Gemmata massiliana
CCGCCTCCCCGAGCGCCCGAGCGCCCGGCCCGGCCCCGGCCGCGCCCGAGCGCTCGGCCCCGATGCCGCCGCGCATCGAGAACCCGGGGGCCTCGCTGTTCGGGACGTTCGACCGCCGGCTCCCGACCCCCGACCCGGTCCGGTTCGCCGCGTTCCTCGTGAACCGCAACGCGATCACCGCCGCTCAAGCTCTCGACGCGCTCGTGCGCCACCGCGACGGGCGCCAGACGGCCGCCGCCGTTGCGGTCCAGGCCGGACTGATGACGATCGACCAGTTGCGGGACATGGTGGAGTGGATGGGGGCCGACGAGGGGTTCAGCGAGGCCGCGATCCGGCTCGAGTACCTGACCGAGAGCGACCTCGGGCGCGTGCTGATCCGGCAGGAACAAGGCGCCCCGCCCCTGAGCGACCACCTGATCGCGAGCGGCGCGCTGGCCGAGGACGCGGTGGCGCGCGAGCTGGCCGCGTACCGCTCACAGGCCGCCGCCGCCCCGGACCCCGCGGCGAGCTTCAGCGAGCTGCCCCCGGTGGAGATGCCGCGCACGCCCGGGGAGTCGCTCCTCGACGAGAACGGCGCGATGATCGGCGACTTCTGCGCCGAGGCCGCCGAGCACCTGGAGACCGCGGACCGGAACCTGCTGACGATCGACGGCGACCCGACCAACGCGGACGCGCTCAACGCGGTGTACCGCGGGTTCCACACGATCAAGGGCGTGTCCAGCATGCTCGGCCTGAGCGCCGTGCAGATGCTCGCGCACGAGGCCGAGAACCTGCTGAACCTGGCCCGCGAGGGCAAGGTGCTCTTGCAGGGCAAGCCGATGGACCTCGTGTTCGCCAGCACCGACGCCCTCAAGCGCCAGGTCCAGTTCGTCCGCACGTGGGCGATCGAGCGCGGCAAACTGGCCGAAGACCCGACCCTGCCGAACCTGCTCGCCGAACTGCGGGTCGCCGTGGGCGGGCTGACCCACGGCCACCGCCCGGCGGCCCCGCACCCGGCCCGGCGCGCGAAGGCGAGCACGAAGGCCGAGGCACCGAAGGCCGAGGCACC
>HG799474.1:142593-161040 GCA_000531095.1 Gemmata massiliana
GAAGCACCTCAAGGGGCTGCACGCGATCGACGAGACCAGCACCTCGGTCGCGATGGCCGGGCGCAGCGTGCGGATGACGATCCTGTCCAAAACCCCGTAATAACCTCGTATAGCATACATTATACGAAGTTATACGAGAGCAAGCTAATCGATACTATCGGCGAACTCGTGATCGCGCAGTCGATGGCCCAGCAGGAGTTCGACGAACTCAACGCCGAGGCCGGCGTGCTCTCGCTCGCCCTGCCCGAACTGTCGAAGATCTCGCGCGACCTCCAGGAACTGAGCCTGTCGCTGCGGATGGTCCCGATGCAGGGCACGTTCCAGAAGATGGCCCGGCTCGTCCGCGACCTGTCGCGGAAGATGGAGAAGCCGGTCGAACTCGAGCTGCACGGCGAGGAGACCGAACTCGACAAGACGGTGGTGGACCAGCTCGGCGACCCGCTCATGCACATGGTCCGCAACGCGATCGACCACGGGCTGGAGGAGACGTCGGAGCGGGCCGCGGTGGGCAAGCCGACCGCCGGGCGCGTCGTGCTCCGGGCCTACCACCAGGGCGGGAGCGTGTTCATCGAGCTGACCGACGACGGCAAGGGCCTGGACCGCGAGCGCATCCTGAAGAAGGCGCTCGAAAAGGGCATCATCACCGAGGGCCAGCGCCTCACGGACTCCGAGATCTACGCGCTCATCTTCGAGGCCGGGTTCTCGACCGCGAAGGCCGTGACCGACGTGTCCGGGCGCGGGGTCGGCATGGACGTGGTCCGGCGGAACGTCGAGGCGCTCCAGGGCAACATCCTGATCCGCACCCAGATGGGCCAGGGGACCACGTTCACCATCCGGCTCCCGCTCACGCTGGCGATCATGGACGGGCTGGTGGTCGGGCTCGGGGGCGAGGTGTACGTGCTCCCGCTGCTGTCGGTCGTCGAGTCGTTCCGCCCGCACCCGGCCGACATGCACCGGATCGCCGGGCGCGGCGAGGCGGTCACGGTCCGCGGCGAGGTGGTGCCGCTCCTGCGGCTCCACGAGATCCTCGGGCGCCCGAGTGAGGTCACCGACCCGTGCCGCGGGCTGGTCGTGCTCGTCGAGGACCAGGGGAAGAAGCACGCGGTCCTGGTGGACGAGCTGCTCGGCCAGATGCAGGCCGTGGTCAAGAGCCTCGACGCGAACTACAAGCGCGTCGAGGGCCTGGCCGGGGCCACGATTCTCGGCGACGGGCGCGTCGCCATGATCCTCGACATCCACGGGCTGGCCCAGTTGCACACTCAGTTCGGCAAGGGCGCGCCGGAACCGGCCCTCGCCTCGGTCGGTTCCGACAGCTTCTTTGGAGACGAACTATGAACGCGCCCGAAGCGAGTGACCTGAACGGCTCACCGGACGGCAGCCAGTTCCTGACGTTCCTGCTGCAAGACGAGGAATACGGGCTGGAGATCTTGCGCGTGCAGGAAATCAAGGGGTACTCGAAGATCACCCCGCTGCCCAACACGCCCCGGGAAGTCAAAGGCGTCATGAACCTGCGCGGGACCGTGGTCCCGGTCATCGACCTGCGCGCGCGGTTCAACCTGCGCGAGGCCGAGTACACCCCGTTCACGGTCATCATCGTGGTCACCGTGGGCGCCAAGGTGGTCGGGCTCGTCGTGGACGCGGTGTCCGACGTGCTCAACGTGGAACCCAAAGAGATGGTCCCGACCCCGGACCTCGGGTCCGGTGTGGATACCTCGTTCCTCAACGGCATCGCGCGCACCGGCGAGAGACTCGTCTCCCTACTCAACATCGACCGGCTCGTCGGTAACGCGACCGGGCCGGCACTCACAGCGTAGCCCCCACCCTCTCCCCCCAGCACCGAGAGCCACGCCCATGAACTGGTTCCGCAACTGCCGAACGATGACCAAGCTCCTCCTCGGCTTCTCGGCCATCGCGGTGCTGATGGGCGGCATGGGGTACGTCGCGACGTCCAGCATGCAAACGATGAACGCCCGCTCGGAGGAACTGTACGAGAAGCACCTCAAGGGGCTGCACGCGATCGACGAGACCAGCACCTCGGTCGCGATGGCCGGGCGCAGCGTGCGGATGACGATCCTGTCCAAAACCCCCGAGGAGCGCAAGAAGAACGCGGACCAGGCGCGCCAGTACCTGCGCGACGTCCAGAGCCACGTGGACGCCGCGGAACAGTTGCTCGTCACGCCGGATGAGAAGCAAAAAATGGCCGACATCAAGGCGATCGCGCCGGCGTGGATCGAGCGCCTGGGGAGCGCGAACTCCCTGGCCGAGGCCGGGCGCGACAAGGAGTCGCTCGAGGTGCTTCAGGTGTCGGTCGGCGGGGCCAACCAACTGGTCACGGCGATGGCCCAGTTGCGCGAGACCAAGTTCAAGACCAGTAAGCAGGCGTTCGAGAGCGGAACGGAGACGTACCGCTCCGCCCGCCAAACGATGATCGGCGCGGTCATCGGGGGCGTGGCAGGGGCGCTGCTCCTGGGGTACCTGATCGCCCAGCTCATCACGGCCCCGCTCAACCGCTGCGTGACGGTGCTCGAGGTCGTGGCCAAGGGCGACCTGACCCAGCGGGCCGAGATCGACACCCGGGACGAGACCGGGCGCCTGGCGGCGGCCCTGAACGTGGCGATCGGCAACATGCAGGCGGACGTGACGGAGATGGCCCGGACCAAGTCCATGCTCGACTCGGCCCCGATCAACGTGATGTTCGCGGACCGCGAGTTCAAGATCCGCTACGCCAACGCCGCCACGTTCAAGTCGTTGCGCGGGGTCGAGCACCTGTTGCCCATCAAGGCGGACCAGTTGCTCGGCCAGTCCATCGACATCTTCCACAAGCGCCCCGAGCACCAGCGCCGCGTGCTGAGCGACCCGAAGAACCTGCCGCACTCGGCGAACATCCAGCTCGGGCCGGAGACACTGGAGTTGAACGTGAACCCGGTGTTCGACGAGAAGCGCAACTACATCGGGGCGATGGTCACCTGGTCCATCGTCACCGAGCGCCTCGCGCTGGAAAAGCGGGTCAAAGAGAGCGCCGAGCGCGACGCGGCACAAAGTGCCGAACTGCAACACAAGGTCTCGGCGATCACGGCGTCCGTGAGCGCGCTGGCGGCCGGGGACTTCACCCAACAGATCCCGGACCTGGGAACCGACGAGGTGGGCCAGATGGCCTCGGCCCTGAACGAGGCCGTCGTTTCGGTTCGGACCGCCCTGGAGGGGGTGCGCGAGGTGTCGGTGCAGTTGGCGGATGCGTCGAGCCAGCTCTCGAGCGCCAGCGAGGAGATCTCGACGGGCGCCCAGGAACAGGCGAGCAGCCTCGAAGAGACGGCGAGCACCCTCGAAGAAATCACCGCGACCGTGCGCCAGAACTCGGACAGCGCGCAACAGGCGCGTCAGTTGGCGAGCACTTCCCGGGACACGGCCGAGAAGGGCGGTCAGGTGGTGGGCAACGCGGTGGGCGCGATGAGCGAGATCAACGAGTCGTCGAAGAAGATCGCGGACATTATTACGACGATTGATGAGATCGCGTTCCAGACGAACCTGCTGGCGCTGAACGCGGCGGTGGAAGCGGCCCGCGCGGGTGAGCAGGGTCGCGGGTTCGCGGTGGTGGCGAGCGAGGTGCGCAACCTGGCCCAGCGGAGCGCGACCGCGGCGAAGGAGATCAAGTCGCTGATCGAGGATTCGGTGAAGAAGGTCGATGCCGGTACCGAACTCGTGAACCGGTCCGGCTCGACCCTGGGCGACATCGTGACGAGTGTAAAGCGCGTGACGGACATCATCACGGAGATCGCTGCGGCCAGTAAGGAGCAGTCCACGGGTATCGACCAGGTGAACAAGGCCGTAACCCAGATGGACTCCGTGACCCAGCGCAACGCCTCGCAGACCGAGGAAATGTCGGCGACGGCGCAGACGCTGACGGACCAGGCGGGTCAGCTACGCGACCTCGTCTCGCGCTTCAAACTAAGCGACGACGGGCGCCCCGGAGCGCGCACGGCGCCCAAGCCGGTTCGCGCGAAGGCGGCTCCCAAACCCCGGCCCGCGGTGGCCCGCGCGATGAGCAACGGGCACTCCAATGGCAACGGGCGCGCCCACGACCTCGACCGCCTCGGCGGTGGGGGCAACGACGGGTTCACCGAGTTCTGATTCCTGCCCCGCTATCAGTGCTCGCGCGTGATCCACAAGCGCGAGCACTGCATTATCTGAAAAACGCAGTGCTCGCGCGAGTATTGCATTCCATATTTGGCCGTGTCCGAGCCGGTGATTGGTGTCACCGGTGTAGTGATCGTTCTCCGTTCATCGCGCAACTCGGACGTAATACGCCCACGGATTCTGAGACGCACCGATGTCACTCTCGAAACGGCTCCACGATCTGAGTTTGAAGTGGAAGCTGACCGCCGCCCTGGTTCTGCTCGGACTGTTCCCGATGGTCGCGGTGATCTACGTGGCGGACGCGAACGCGCGCGGGGAGCTGGAGGACCGATCGGGGCGCCTGCTCGAGCAGCGCGCCGCGGGCACGATCGACAAGATCGAGCGGAACTTCTTCGAGCGGTACGGGGACGTTCAAGTGTTCGCGTTCAACCCGATGGCCCAGGGTGCCCCGGGCGAGGTGACCGCCGCCGCGAACTACTACACGAAAACCTACGGCCTGTACGACCTGATGGTCGTCGCCGACGCGAGCGGAAAGGTGATCGCGGCCAACACGGTCACCGGTGACGGCAAGGCGCTCGACACGTCCGCACTCGTCGGCCGGGACGTCAAGAACGAGGAGTGGTTCCAGGCCTGCATAAACGGGCGGGTGCCGGACGGCGAGAGCTACGCGCAAGACGTGCGCGAGGACAAATGGGTCGCCGAAATGTACCGGCACCGCGGGATGGCCGTCAGCTTCTCCGCGCCGGTCCGGGACAAGGCCGGAAAAGTCGTGCGCGTGTGGTCGAACCGGGTCTCGTGGGCGCGGGCCGTTGAGCCGATCATGCAAGAGGTCCGCAATTCGAGCAAGGGGATGGAAACGCAACTCATCTCGAAGGCCGGGGTGCTGTTGGACGACTACGACCCGAAAGCGGTACTCGCCCTCAACCTGCGCGAGCTCGGCCTGAAAGCGGCGGCGCTCGCCGCCGAGGGGAAAACGGGGTTCGTTGTCGAAGAACACAAGCGCCGCAAGGTGCCACAGATCAACGCCTACGCCGCGTCGAAGGGGTACTCGAACTACAAGGGGTTCGGCTGGAGCGTCCTCGTGCGCCAGGACGAGAGCGAGGTGCTGACCGCCGCGGCCGCGACCCGGCTCCAGTTGCTGGCGATGGCCGGGGCCGGGACCGCGATCCTGTTCGGCGTCGCCCTGTGGCTGGGCGCCACGGTCGCGCGCCCGATCCGCAAGATCATGGTGTCGCTGGGAGAGGTCGCCCAAGGGGATCTGACCCCGCACGCGGACGTGAAGGGCCGGGACGAGGTGGGCCAAATGGCCGAGGCGTTCAACGCCACGGTCCGGGGCATCCGAACGGCCCTCCAGCAAGAAAAAGTGAGCTGGGAGGCCGTGGGCAAGCAGCGCGAGCAGAACGCGGACTTCGCGGGCCAGATCGCGGCCGTCAGCAAGGCCCAGGCGGTCATCGAGTTCAAACTCGACGGGACCATCGTGAGCGCCAACGAGAACTTCCTGCGCACGGTGGGGTACCACCTGTCCGAGATCCAGGGCCGGCACCACAGCATGTTCGTGGAACCCGCGTTCGCGTCGAGCCCCGAGTACCGGGAGTTCTGGGCCAAACTGAACCGCGGGGAGTACGCGGCGGCCGAGTTCAAGCGCGTGGGCAAGGGCGGTAAGGAGGTCTGGATTCAGGCCTCGTACAACCCGATCCTGGACCTCAACGGCAAGCCCTACAAGGTGGTCAAGTACGCGACCGACATCACTGCGGCCAAGAAGCTCGAACAGAAGATCCACGAGGACGCGGCCGAATTGCAACACAAGGTCGCGGCGATCACGACCTCGGTGACCGCGATCGCCGCGGGCGACTTTACGCAACACGCCCCGGACCTGGGGACCGACATTGTGGGGCAGATGGCTGCGGCCCTGAACGAGGCCGTGGTGTCGGTGCGGACCGCCCTGGAGGGGGTGCGCGAAGTGTCCGTGCAACTCGCAGATGCGTCGAGCCAACTCTCGGGAGCCAGTGAAGAAATCTCGACGGGCGCCCACGAGCAGGCGAGCAGCCTCGAAGAGACGGCGAGTGCGCTGGAGGAGATCACGGCGACGGTGAAGCAGAACTCGGACAGCGCGCAGCAGGCGCGTCAGTTGGCCAGTCACTCGAAGGAAGTGGCCGAGAAGGGTGGCCAGGTGGTGGGTAGTGCAGTGGGCGCGATGAGCGCGATTAATCAGTCGTCGAAGAAGATCGCGGACATTATTACGACGATTGATGAGATCGCGTTCCAGACGAACCTGTTGGCGCTGAACGCGGCGGTGGAAGCGGCGCGCGCGGGTGAGCAGGGTCGGGGTTTCGCGGTGGTGGCGAGCGAGGTGCGGAACCTGGCCCAGCGGAGTGCGACGGCGGCCAAGGAGATCAAGGGGTTAATCGAGGACTCGGTGAAGAAGGTGGACGCGGGCACCGAACTCGTGAACCAGTCCGGCTCGACGCTGGGTGACATCGTGACGAGTGTGAAGCGGGTTACGGACATCATCACGGAGATCGCGGGCGCCAGTAAGGAACAGTCGGTGGGTATCGACCAGGTGAACAAGGCGGTGTCCCAGATGGACACCGTGACCCAGCGCAACGCTTCACAAACCGCGGAACTGTCGGCGACGGCGCAAACCCTGACGGAACAGGCCTCGCACTTACGAGACCTCGTCTCGCGCTTCAAACTGAGCGACGATCACACCGTTTCGCGCCCCGTGCCCAAGCGCACGCACACGAAGGGCGCCGCGCCCAAGCCCCGGCCCGCGGTGGCCCGGGCCACCAACGGCCCGCGCTCCAACGGCCGCACTCACGAACTCGACCGCCTCGGTACCGACGACAGCGACGGGTTTACCGAATTCTGATCGATAATTACTCCGCGCACCGTGCGGTACGCGGTCCGACGCTCATCCAGTGCAAGTGATGCGAGATCGAGATGGCTAGTCAAAGTGCTTTGACGTGGGTCCGGAACCAGGGAATCGCGGCGAAAGTCCTCGTTCCCGTGGCGCTCGTCGTGGGTATCACCACGGCCGCGGTCGTTTACCAGACCTGGCACGGCACCCGGGACGAGACGATCACGAACAGCGTCGCGAGTGCGCGCGGCACCATCGAACAGTTCAAGGCACTGCGGGCTTATTACACGAACAACGTAGTCCAGAAGGTCAACGCCGGGTCCAAGCTGCGCGTGTCCCACGACCACAAAGAGAAAACCGACACGATCCCCCTGCCCGCCACCCTCATTCACGATTTGAGCGCGGAGATTTCCCAGAAAGAGGGCGGTCTGAAGCTGCGGCTGTACAGCGAGCACCCGTTCCCCAACCGGAACGATCGCGCGCTCGATTCGTTCGGTAAGGACGCCCTGGCGCACTTCAAGGCGAACCCGCAAGCCGAGACGTTCACCCGAGTCGAGCCGCTGAACGGCGAGGAAACGGTCCGGGTCGCGATCCCCGATCGCATGACCAGTCAGGCGTGCGTGACCTGCCACAACCAGCACCCGGCCAGCCCCAAGAAGGACTGGCAACTCGGCGACGTGCGGGGCGTTCTGGAAACGGACGTCCCAATCGGGAAGCAACTGGCCCATTCGTCCCAACTCGCCACGCAAATTAGCGGCACCGTCATCGGCGGGAGCACGGTAATTCTGGGCGTCGTCGCGTTCTGCTTGTGGGGCGTGCGCCGCGGGCTCAGTAACACCGCCCGGGTGCTCGACGCGGTCGGGTCCGGGGACCTGACGCAGCGCGCGGAGGTCACGAGCGGCGACGAGGTCGGGCGCCTGGCCGCGGCCCTGAACGCGGCGATCGGCAACATGCAGGCCAACGTCACGGACATGACCCGCGTGCAGGCCATGCTCGATTCGGCCCCGATCAACGTGATGTTCGCGGACCGCGAGTTCAAGATCCGTTACGCCAACGCCTCGACGTTTAAAACACTGCGCGGGGTCGAGCACCTGTTGCCGATCAAGCCGGACCAGTTGCTCGGCCAGTCCATCGACATCTTCCACAAGCGCCCCGAGCACCCGCGGCGCTTGGTCGGCGATCCGAAGAACCTGCCCCACTCGGCGAACATCCAGCTCGGTACCGAGACACTGGAACTGAACCTCAGTCCGGTGTTCGACCAGAAGCGCAACTACATCGGGGCGATGGTCACCTGGGCCGTCATCACCGAGCGCCTCGCGCTGGAGAAGCAAGTTAAGGAGAGCGCCGAGCGCAGCGCGGCGCAGGCGACCGAACTGCAACACAAGATCTCCACCATCGTGACCTCGGTCGGAGCGATGGCGGCGGGTGACTTCACGCAGCAAGTTCCGGACCTGGGTACCGACGCGGTGGGCCAAATGGCCGGTTCGCTGAACAAGGCGATCGTGTCCGTTCGGAGTGCCCTGGAGGGCGTGCGCGAGGTGTCCGAGCAACTCGCCGACGCTTCGACCCAACTGTCCGCGGCCAGCGAGGAGATCTCGACGGGCGCTCAGGAGCAGGCGAGCAGCCTGGAGGAAACGGCGAGCACGCTCCAACAGATTACGAGCACGGTGCGCCAGAACTCGGACAGCGCGCAACAGGCGCGCCAACTCGCGAGCAACTCGAAGGAAGTGGCCGAGAAGGGCGGCCAGGTGGTGGGGAACGCGGTGGGCGCGATGAGCGCGATCAACGGTGCGTCGAAGAAGATCGCGGACATTATTACGACGATTGATGAGATCGCGTTCCAAACGAACTTGTTGGCGCTGAACGCGGCGGTGGAAGCCGCACGAGCCGGAGAACAGGGGCGCGGGTTCGCCGTCGTCGCCTCCGAAGTCCGCAACCTCGCTCAACGCTCCGCGACCGCGGCCAAGGAAATCAAGGATCTGATCGAGGACTCGGTCAAGAAGGTCGACGCGGGCACCGAACTCGTCAACCGCTCGGGTTCGACCTTGGGCGACATCGTGACGAGCGTGAAGCGCGTAACGGACATCATCACCGAGATCGCGAGCGCGAGTAAGGAACAGTCCACGGGTATCGATCAGGTGAACAAGGCGGTGTCCCAGATGGACACCGTGACCCAGCGCAACGCGGCCCAGACAGAAGAGATGTCGGCAACGGCGCAGACGCTCACCGACCAAGCCGCGCAGCTCCGCGAACTCGTCGCGCGCTTCAAGCTCACCGACACGGCGCCGCGTGTCGCTCACAAGCCGGCGCCCAAGGGGCCACGGTCCGCGCACTCGGGCACCAAGCCCCGCCCCGCGGTCACACGCGCGCTCAAGAACAACAAACACACGGGTGGTAACGGCAACGGGCACACCCACGAACTCGATCGCCTCGGTAACGACGACAACGACGGGTTCACCGAATTCTGATCGATAATTGTTTTGTTCACCGGTTGTTAGATATTTAACCCACTTAACGTCTCGGCCCGCATAGATTGGAGGTCGAAATCGCCCTCGCGGTTGGGGCAGAGGAGGTATCCCGTGTTTGCCTGGTTCTCAACAACTTCGCCCTCCATCCGGACCAAACTGTTCGGGTTCGCGGGTATTTGCGTGCTCGCGCTCGTGGCCGTGATCGGGCTGGCGGTTCACCTCACCCGCCAGGGGCGCGACATCGCGGCCCGCGAGTGCGGAACCCTCAGTTCCCAGGACATGGCCCACACCCTCGACGGGACGTACAACCTCTGCCTGCCCCAGCAAGAGTGCCTGGACCAGATGACGACCGCGGCACTCAAGGTCACGGACCACCTGGTCGAAGACGTCGGCGGGGTGCGCCCGTCGCCGGACGAAACGGTGGAGTGGACCGCGGTCAACCAGCTCTCGGGCCAATCGGCCAAAGTCGTGATTCCCAAAATGATGTTCGGGGACCGGTGGGTCGGTCAGAACCGGGATCTGAACGTCCCGAACCGGCTCGTGGACGACGTCCGCGCACAAACGGGGTTCCACTGCACCCTGTTCCAGCGCATGAACGCGACGGGCGACATGCTGCGCGTCAGTACGACGCACCCGACGGCCAACGGGGTCCGGGCGAGCGGCACGTTCATCCCCCGGACCAACCCGGACGGGAACCCGAACCCGGTCGTCGCCAGCTTGCTCTCCGGGAAAACGTACCGGGGCCGCGCGCGCGTGCTGAACGCCTGGTACATCACCGCGTACAAGCCGCTCGTGAACGCGGAGGGGGCGGTGATCGGGGCCGTGTACGTCGGCATCCCCCAGGAGAACGTCCCCGGGCTGCGGGCCGCGATCCGAAAGGTCGAGGTCGGGGCGAGCGGGCGGGCGTTCGTGCTCGACACCCCCGGAACGTGGATCATTTCGTCCACCCCGTCGGACGAGGGCCGGAACGTTTTCGCCGCCGGCGCGTCGGACAAGGACACCGCGCTGCGCGAGGTCTGTGAGCGCGCGCGGGCGCTGAAATCCGGAGAAACGGCCGAGAAGGTGTG
Organism: Gemmata massiliana; assembly: GCA_000531095.1. Lineage (GTDB taxonomy): Bacteria > Planctomycetota > Planctomycetia > Gemmatales > Gemmataceae > Gemmata > Gemmata massiliana. The sequence goes on from HG799474.1 coordinate 153,120, forward strand.
TGAATGGACCGAGGGCGGAACGAAGCGCACGCAGGTCGTTCGGTTCGCCTACTTCGCGCCGTGGGACTGGGTCATCGGGGTCTACATGCCCCAAGACGAGATCCGGGCCGGCGAGCGCCGGATGAGCGAAATGGGCGACCGGACCCAGACGCAACTGGCGCTGGTCGGGGGGCTGGCCGCGCTCGTGACCCTGTGCTGCGCCGCGTGGCTCGCGCGGTCACTCACCCGGCCCATCGGCCGCACGATGAGCGTGCTCGAAGCGGTCGCGCACGGCGATCTCACGCGGACCGCGGAAGTGACGACGCGGGACGAGGTGGGTCGTATGGCGGTGGCCCTGAACACGGCGATCGTGGCCCTTCGAGATGCGGAAGTTCAGAAGCGCGAGGCGGCGGAGCGCGAGGCCCGTGAGGGCGCGGCGCGCGAGCGCGAGAAGACCGAGCAGCTGCGGCGCGAGGCCGAGCAGGTGCAGCGCGAAGCGGCGGAGCGCGATCGCGTGGCGGCGGAATTGCGTGCCAAGGTGGATCAAATTCTGGTGGGCGTGAACGCGCTGGCGGCGGGGGACTTCACGCAGCAGGTGCCGGACCTGGGGACCGATACTGTGGGCCAGATGGCGCGATCGCTGAACAAGGCGATATTGTCGGTGCGGACGGCGCTGGAGGGGGTGCGCGAGGTGTCCGTGCAGTTGGCGGACGCGTCGGGGCAGTTGTCGAGCGCGACCGAGGAGATCTCGATGGGCGCCCAGGACCAGGCGAGCAGCCTCGAAGAGACGGCGAGCAGCTTGGAGGAGATCACGGCGACGGTGAAGCAGAACTCGGACAGCGCACAACAGGCGCGCCAGCTGGCGAGCAGCTCGAAGGAAGTGGCCGAGAAGGGTGGTCGCGTGGTGGGCGACGCGGTCAGCGCGATGAGCGAAATCAACGGCGCGTCGAAGAAGATCGCGGACATCATTACGACGATCGACGAGATCGCGTTCCAGACGAACCTGCTCGCGCTCAACGCCGCGGTGGAAGCCGCCCGCGCGGGTGAGCAGGGTCGGGGTTTCGCGGTGGTGGCGAGCGAGGTGCGGAACCTGGCTCAGCGGAGCGCGACCGCGGCGAAGGAGATCAAGTCGCTGATCGAGGATTCGGTGAAGAAGGTCGATGCCGGTACCGAACTCGTGAACCGGTCCGGCTCGACCCTGGGCGACATCGTGACGAGTGTAAAGCGCGTGACGGACATCATCACGGAGATCGCTGCGGCCAGTAAGGAACAATCCACGGGTATCGACCAGGTGAACAAGGCCGTAACCCAGATGGACACGGTGACCCAGCGCAACGCGGCCCAAACAGAAGAGCTGTCGGCAACGGCCCAGACGCTGACGGACCAGGCGGGCCAGCTCCGCGACCTCGTCGCGCAATTCAAACTCAACGAGCACCCGCCCGCGACGTTCAAGACCGAGCGCTCCAAGCCCCGGCCCGCGGTCACGCGCGCCCTCAAGAACGGGCGCGGTAACGACGGCGGGTTCGCCGATTTCTGACGCACTTCGCTGTGAAAAATGAAGCGAGCGGCCGAGGCAGTACCTCGGCCGCTCGTTGCGTTAGGTCGCGCGTTTCAACTTACCACTTGAGGCTGTACTGAGCGTACAGGAGCTCGACGTTGTTCGGGTTGCCGGTGCGCCGCCAGAACGAGCCCCCGAAGAACTTCGAGTACCCGAACATGAAGTCCTGGTGCGTGGAAAGGTGGACGGTGGCCAGGATGTCCATTTCTTGCCCCACTGCGTTCCCGGCCCGGCCGGTTGGGTCTTGCCGAATGATCTGCCCCCGCGTGTTGTACAACCCGTCCTTCACCGAATCGAGGTTGAAGGAGTGGTACTGGACGGACAGGTTCATCCACGGTTGCGGGCTGACGCTGAACTGGAAATTCAGGTCGTGGATGTTCTGACGAGCCACAAGGTCGATGTACCCGAAGTAATTGTGCGCCTGCGCGAACAGTTGATTGAAGGTGCGGTAACTCCCGGACCGACCGGTCGGGTCTTTGTCGCCGGAGGCGTAGTCGTAGTAAATCCAAAAGTGCGGGTTCCAGGGAAGGTTAGTGAACCGGTAGCCCAACCCGGCCACCAACATCTTGGCCAGTACGTGGCGCGACCCGCGCTCGCCGAACTGGACCGCGCCCTCGAAGTCGTAAAGGAACCGCTTGTCCACGTCACCGGTGTACCGGCTGCCGATAGTGTGAATGTCCCCGTTAGCGGTGGTCGTGTTCGCCTGCATCAAACCGAGGTAGTACAGGTCGAAGAACGTCCCCGCTTTTGGCCGGTAGGTGCTCCAAAGCCCGACGAAGTTGCGGTTGTTGTCCACTGAGTCCGCTTTAGAGTCGTTGGGGATGACGGGCTGTACCCAGAAGGCGTCTACGCTCCACTGATCGCTCGACCAGAACGCCTTCGCCCCCTGGAACGTCCGGCGCGTTTGGCCCCAGTCGGGCGGGGAGACTAGGCGCTGGGAACCGTAGAGGAGTTCCTGCCGACCGACGCGAACGGACAGGGGGCCGCCGAACGGGTTCCCCACCTTGGCTTCCACGAATGCGTTCTGGATATCCGGGCCGCTCTCATCGGTCGGGCCCGGGGCCAACCGGTTCCCGTAGACCTGCGTGTCCATGAACTCGACGAACACCCGGTACTCGTCCTTGTACCAGAAGTCCCCATACGCCCGCACGCGGAACAGGTCGTAGAAGTTGTTTCGGCCCGTGCCCCGGCTGCTCAGCTCGTTCATGTACCGGTAGCGCACTTCCCCACCGGTCGAGAACAGGAAGTTGTCTTCCGGCCCGAAGTGGACCCGCTTGTAAGCGTCGGCCCAGTCGTGCTGTGTGTTCTTCGGGTCATCCAGGTAGCGGAAATCGAAGTCGAAGTAGGGGGTGGAGTTCAAGCTCCACGGGCCATACGGCTGCTTCGGGCGCTCGTCCCGGTAGTTCCCCTCGATGACGTCGCGCAGCGAGTAGTACCCGGGACCGCCCGACGGGACCGTCGTTCCCGTCCACCACCCGGTCGGGGGGCGTTTGGCGACGACCGGAACTTTCGACCAGTCCACTTTCTTCTTCTCTTCGGGCGCTTTGGCGGCCGGCGCCGCGGGTGCTGCTCCCGGGGCAGCGGCACCCGGGGCAGCGGCTCCCGGAGCTGTAGGGGCCGCTCCCATCGGTTCCGTGCTGGGGCCGGCACCCGGCGCCTCCGGGAGCGCGGGTAGTTCGCCGGGCACCGGCGCCCCGGGCTGCTGGGCGTTGGCCCGTGCGAACGCGAAAAGGGCACACCCGAGCACTACCGCCCCGAGTAATCGTGATGGAGAACGGGGGGCTGGAAGGTCTAAAAATGGAGGCGTGGGCATATCGGAACACCTTTGCGAGTGCTGAATGTCTCGAACCGAATGCGAGTAGTCGCGTTTCGTAAAACCGGACGGTTCGTACCGTTTTGTGAACCCGTCGCTGCAAATCCGTCCTCAATCGTACCGATCTTTAACAGAAAACTGAGAGCGGACCGGAATTCTGGGTCGTTCGCGTAAAAGATAAAAACCGGGACGATGATAAAAATCGGCACAGCGTTCGTCCCGCTCTAGATTTTTTGTGCAGGGTTGCCCAGTCGCGAAGCGTGTTCCAAAGTTTCGCTGAGTATTAAGCAATTCCTTCGGAAATGTTGCGATAAGTGAGTTGATTGGCTGGAGAACCCCCCAGCTCCACCCTAACCCCCCGCCCGGGCGAGGATTTGATGCTACGGCTCGTCTCGCGAGTGAATATCGGCCCCCGCCTGATCGCGGGGTTCCTGATCGTCACCGTTGCCTGCTTCATGGTCGGGCTCCGCGGGCTGGCCGCTAACGCAGAAACGAACACGGCCCTCGACAACACCTCCGGGAACCTGCTCCCGTCCGTCATCAACCTGGACACGATCCGCACCGCAGCGGTCGCGGCGCAGCGGTCCGAGCGCACGCTGGTCCTCGCCGTCATGCGCAAGGACATGAAGCGGTGCCAGGACCTGTACGGCCGGATCGACGAGGGGTGGCGCGACATCGATAAGGGGATGTCCGCGTATGCCGTACTACCGATGGAAGACGAAGAGGCGGGCCTCTACCGGGAGCTCGTTGCGGCGCTGGCGGCGTGGAAGGTCGATTGCGACACGATCGTGCGGCACGCGAAAGCGGGCGACGCGAAAGCGGCCGAGGAAGCGTGCATGCGCGAGTGGGCCAGTTCCGCCGGGAAGCTGAACAGCACGCTGACCCAGATGATGAACGTTCAACAAAAGATGGCCGAGCGCGAGCGGACGACGTCCCGCGAGCGCTACGTCGCGCTGCGGGCAGAAATGTGGATCGTGTTGGGTGTGGTGACGGCCGCGGCCATCGGGCTCGGGTTCCTCCTGTCCGCGTCGGTCACGCGCCCGCTCGGTGACACGGTCCGGGTGCTGGAAACGGTGGCCCACGGGGATCTCACCCCGACGGCCGAGGTGACGACGCGGGACGAGGTGGGTCGTATGGCGGTGGCCCTGAACACGGCGATCGTGGCCCTTCGGGACGCGGAGGTTCAGAAGCGCGAGGCGGCGGAGCGCGAGGCCCGTGAGACGGCGGCCCGTGAGCGCGAGAAAGCGGAGCAGCAGCGGCGCGAGTTGGAGAAGGAGCACGCGGAGGCGGCCGAGCGCGATCGCGTGGCGGCAGAGTTGCGTGCCAAGGTGGACCAGATGCTCGTGGGCGTGAACGCACTGGCGGCGGGCGACTTCACGCAGCAGGTGCCGGACCTGGGCACGGACGCGGTGGGCCAGATGGCGCGGTCACTGAACAAGGCGATTCTGTCGGTGCGGACGGCCCTGGAGGGGGTGCGCGAGGTGTCCGTGCAGTTGGCGGATGCGTCGGGGCAGTTGTCGAGCGCGACCGAGGAGATCTCGATGGGCGCCCAGGACCAGGCGAGCAGCCTCGAAGAGACGGCGAGCAGCTTGGAGGAGATCACGGCGACGGTGAAGCAGAACTCGGACAGCGCACAACAGGCGCGCCAGTTGGCGAGCAGCTCGAAGGAAGTGGCCGAGAAGGGCGGTCAGGTAGTGGGCAACGCGGTGGGCGCGATGAGCGCGATCAACGAGTCGTCGAAGAAGATCGCGGACATCATTACGACGATCGACGAGATCGCGTTCCAGACGAACCTGCTGGCGCTGAACAGGCGCGCCAGTTGGAGAGCAGCTCGAAGGAAGTGGCCGAGAAGGGCGGTCAGGTAGTGGGCAACGCGGTGGGCGCGATGAGCGCGATCAACGAGTCGTCGAAGAAGATCGCGGACATCATTACGACGATCGACGAGATCGCGTTCCAGACGAACCTGCTGGCGCTGAACGCGGCGGTGGAAGCCGCACGAGCGGGTGAACAGGGGCGCGGGTTCGCGGTGGTCGCAAGTGAAGTGCGGAACCTGGCCCAGCGGAGCGCGACGGCGGCGAAGGAGATCAAGGGGCTGATCGAGGACTCGGTGAAGAAGGTCGACGCGGGTACCGAACTGGTGAACCGCTCGGGTTCGACCCTGGGGGATATCGTGACGAGCGTGGCGCGGGTGACGGCGATCATCACCGAGATCGCGGGCGCGAGCAAGGAGCAGTCGGTGGGTATCGATCAGGTGAACAAGGCGGTGTCCCAGATGGACACGGTGACCCAGCGCAACGCGGCCCAAACAGAAGAGCTGTCGGCCACGGCCCAGACGCTGACGGACCAGGCGGGTCAGCTCCGCGACCTCGTCGCCCGGTTCAAACTCAGCGAAGAACACGCCGTGCCGAAATCGACCCGGGGCCGCGGTCCGGCTCCCAAGTCTCGTCCGGTGAGTGCTCGTGCGGCGGTCGGTTCCAGCGACGATGGGTTCGCGGAGTTTTGATAGCAGTTCTCCCGGCCGCACCCCGATCGGGAGCGCGCGGCCGGATCGTGTGGTACTGGTTGTTCATCTCCTCATCCGATTGTGAGTACGCCCGTGGCTCAACGACACGACTCCGAAGGTTCCCCGAACGGACCCGCGATGCGCGAAGAAGAGTTCGCCGCGATCCGCCAGTACCTCTACGACGAGACGGGGATCTCTCTGAGCGCCGGGAAGCGGGACATGGCGTGCTCCCGGCTCGCGAAGCGCTTGCGGCACTTCGGGCTGAACTCGTACAGCGCGTACCTGCGGAAGGTCCAGGACGGCGACCCGCCCACCGAGCGCCAGGAGTTCATCAACTGCCTCACCACCAACAAGACCGACTTCTTCCGCGAGCCGCACCACTTCGACTTCCTGCGCGACACGGTGATCCCGCAGCTCCGCGCGAGCGGGCGCAAGCGCCTGCGGCTCTGGTGCGCGGCGAGCTCGACCGGTGAGGAGCCGTACACACTGGCGATGACCCTGCGCGAGCACTGCCCGGCCTCCGAGGGCTGGGACGCGCGCATCCTCGCGTCGGACATCGACACCTCGGTCCTCGCGCACGCGGAGCGCGGCGTGTACGACCTGGACCGGGCCGGGGACATCCCGCCCGCGATGCTGCACAAGTACTTCCTCCGGGGCACCGGCGCGAAGGCCGGGAAGATCTCGGCCCGCCCCGAGCTGCGCGAGCTGCTCACGTTCCGCCAGATCAACCTGATCGAGGAGCCGTGGCCGATCCGCGCCCAGTTCGACGTGATCTTCTGCCGCAACGTGGTGATCTACTTCGACCGCGACACCCAGCACAAGCTCCTGACGCGGTTCGCCGCGCAACTCGACCCGAACGGGTTCCTGTTCCTGGGGCACTCCGAGAACATCCACTGGCTCGCGGACACGTTCGCCCCGCTCGGGTCCACCGTGTACAAGATGCGCGGGGGACCGACACGCCCCCGCCGGCGCGCACGCTGCCCCGGTCCGCGGCGCGCCCCGAAGCGGCCCCCGCGCCCAGCGCGCCGGCCCCGGCTCCGGTCTCGGGGGCTAAGGAAGACGAGTACAACATCATTCTCGGCGACGTCCAGGCGACGCGCGGCCCGGCCGTCATCAAGACGCTGCTCGGCTCGTGCGTGGCCGCGTGCCTCTACGACCCGGAAACGGGCGTCGGTGGGATGAACCACTTCTCGCTCCCGGGCTCGTCCGACGAGGGCACCAGCGCCCGGTACGGCGCGCACGCGATGGAGCTGCTGGTCACGGCGATCATGAAGAAGGGCGGGGACCGGAACCGGCTCCGCGCAAAAGTGTTCGGCGGCGGGAAGGTGCTGGACGTGGCGTCCGAGCACCTGAACGTCGGGGCGCGCAACGCCGAGTTCGTGCTCAAGTACCTGGAGGCCGAGGGCATCCCGATCGTGGGGCAGTCGCTCGGGGGCAACCGCGGGCGCCTGGTCCGGTTCCGCCCGCACACCGGCCAGGCGATGGCCAAGCACCTCGCCGGGCGCGAGCAGAACCAGGTGGCGGAGAACGAAACGAAGTTCGGGCGCGAGCTGAACCAGCGCGTCGAGACCCCGCCGGACGACGGGATCACCCTCTTTTAAAAGCAAGGCGGCACCGTGGCAAAGACGAAAGTGCTGGTGGTCGACGACTCGGCCCTCATGCGGCAACTGATCACCGAGATCCTGCGCTCCGACCCCGAACTCGAAGTGGTGGGCTCGGCCGGTGATCCCTATGCGGCGTGGGACAAGATCAAGCAGGTCTCCCCGGACGTGCTCACCCTGGACGTCGAGATGCCGCGCATGGACGGCCTCACGTTCCTGGAGCGCATCATGGGGCACCGGCCGATCCCCGTGGTGATGGTGTCGTCGCTCACCGAGCGCAACTGCGACACCACGTTCCGCGCCCTCGAGCTGGGGGGCGGTGGACTTCGTCACCAAGCCGAAGCTCGACGTCGCGACCAAGACCATCGCGCTGGCGGGCGAGCTGGTCACGAAGGTGAAGGCGGCGAGCCGGGCGCGGGTGCGCCCCGGGGCCCCGCGCGCCGCGGCGAGCCCGGCCGTCCGCACCG
>HG799474.1:161054-167106 GCA_000531095.1 Gemmata massiliana
GCGGCGAGCCCGGCCGTCCGCACCGCGGGCGCGGGCGGGCTGCGGACCACGCACAAGGTGATCGCGATCGGGGCCTCGACCGGCGGGTGCGAGGCGATCGCGACCGTGCTCGGCGGGATGCCCGCGGACGCGCCCGGCATCGTGTCCGTGATCCACATGCCCGAGGGGTTCACCAAGTCCTTCGCGGCCCGGCTCGACCGGAGCTGCGCGGTCCGCGTGTCCGAGGCCCGGGACGGGGACCGGGTCGTACCCGGGCACGCGCTGATCGCCCCGGGCGGGTACCACCTGGAGGTGGCCCGGAGCGGCGCCATGACCACGGTCCGGGTGCGCCCGGGAGAACCGGTAAATCGCCACCGCCCGTCCGTTGATGTGCTATTTAACTCGTGTGCCCGCGAACTCGGTCCCAACGTGACCGGGGCCATCCTGACCGGGATGGGGGACGACGGCGCCCGCGGGCTGGTCGCCATGCGCCGGGCCGGGGCGCGCACCTACGCCCAAGACGAGGCCACGTGCGTCGTGTTCGGGATGCCCAAAGAGGCCATCGCGATGGGCGGGGCCGACGAGGTGCTCCCGCTCACGAGGGTCGCGGAACACCTGCTCCGCAGCGCGGCGATGATTAGCTGACGCCGCCCCACAAAAATCCGGCCGGCGCGCTCCCGCCCGGCCCGTTCGGTCGCCCGAACACCAGGTCCCGCGAGCCGGAACCGGAGCAAAAAAGCCGACGAATGGTTCGATGATAGACGGGGGGTCCGGAGTGCCCATTGTCGCCCCGCCCCTTCACACAACACCTTAAGTTTTACCCCTGACCCACACAACGAGGAGAATCTCATGTCGACGTTACGCGCCCTGGTGGTGGACGACTCCCGCATCATGCGCAACATGGTGATGAACGCGCTGAAGCAGTCCCGGTTGGCCACGTTCGAGTTCACCGAAGCGTCGGACGGGGCCGACGCCCTGACCAAGTTCGACCCCACGAAGTTCGACATCTGCTTCGTGGACTGGAACATGCCCAACATGAACGGGGTCGAGTTCGTCAAGAAGGCCCGCGCCGGCGGCACCGCGTTCCACATCCCGATGGTCATGGTGACCAGCGAACAGACGATGGCGAAGATCGAAGAGGCCCTCAACCAGGCCGGCGCCGACTCGTTCATCTGCAAGCCGTTCACCCCGGACGACATGCGCGTCAAGCTCGAGAAGCTCGTGAACAAGGTGCTCAAGACCAAGACTCCGGCCGAGCAGCAATCGGGTGGCGGGTTCTTCGGTGGCCTGTTCAGCTAAGGAATTGGCCCCGCGCGCGGCGCAGAGCGCCGCGCTTTTTAGAACCCACCCGGAGACGATTACATGGCCGAGACTCTCGCTGCCGCGCTGGTGTTCCCGCCCGTGGTGAGCAAGGCCGTTGAAGAATCGGCGGCCGCGTTCTTCAAGTCCTCGTGCAACATGACCCACGTCCCCAACGGGACCGTGGACGAGAACGACCTGGGTGCCGCGGGCATCATGAGCACCATTTCGTTCATGGGCGACCCGCCGTGGGCGTTCGCGATGGCGTTCCCGGAGGAATCCGCGGTCACGGTCGCGAAGGTGTTCGCCGGGTTCGAGATCGAGTTCGATAGCCCCGACATGGGCGACCTGGTCGGGGAGATCGCCAACGTGATCGCCGGGGACATTACCGCCCGGCTCCACCGGAAGGGGATCAAGGCCCCGATGTCGCTGCCGACGGTGGTGCGCGGGAGCAACGTCTCCCTGCTCACACCGCCCGGCGGATCCTCGACCCGACTCGTGTACGCGGGTCCGGGCGGAACGTGCTGGTTCAACCTCGTGGGAACCCGCACCGACGGCATCAATTTCCGGCGCCCCGGAACGTGATCGAAGAACGCACCTTGTTGAAGACCGTGATAGCAAAACGGGCACGAGTTCGGTTCCAGGATTGAAACTGTAGCTGCAAGTGCCCCCTGCTGAACCGCGAACCATCGCCTTACCCGCCGGGACCGGCGATCGTCGCACCAGACTTAATCGAAGCACCGCACCGACTCCACTTCTTGCTCGATCCCCTCCGAACGACAAGCAACTCACGCTAACAAGCGCTCACAACTTGTCCCGCGCCTTCACCGAGCGTGGTTCGCGATAACTACTTGTATCGCAATGACTTCGGCAGGTGTTCCTGCCTCGTGACTTGCTTACAACTGCTAACATTCTGCCACATCGTACTCGCCGGTTCGGGCAACCAACTACCGCGCTAAGTGTGTAACGGCGATTAGCGGGTTCACCGCTCAGCTCACACCGGCCGTTCGACCGGAAATCGACCACTGTGAAAAGTGGTTTTGATAAATTGTATACTAGTGGACAAAAAATTAAAAAATAAAATTGGCAGAAAAGTAGTGCCGCCAAGTGTGAAGCGGGCCGGTGGCGAGTTGTTGGTGAACCCCGCCCATGAGGGCGGTTGGTAGTAGCGGCCCGTTGAGTCGAACTTTTACCCGCTCAGGATTTAACCTTCCTCTTGCGAACGGCTTTGGCCTTCTCCACGGGCGGCCCAATGGCGACCTGAATGAACTTACCACGCCCCCCGGGACCGGCCTTTGGAGACTTCGTGCGAACCGCTCCGGGCGCCTTGCCGACGAGAGCTTCGACCGATCCTTCGTCCGAGGGAACCACGAAAGAAACGCGCCCCCCTAAAGCGAAAAAAGCCTTCGCGATTTGATCGAGAGACACTTCTTTCGCGGCGGCCTCGATCAGAGCCACGCGCGGTTGTGTCGTGGAGATTCGTTTCCCCAGGTCCGATTGGTTGAGCCCTTGCCGCTCACGGAGCCGCTTCGTTTCTCCCGCCAGGTGCTGCCGGATCTCGATCAACTCTCGCTCGGCGGCATTCAGTTGCAGGAACTCGGCCGCGTCGCCGAACTTCCAACCGTGGGACTCCAGATTCGCCCTTTTCTCAGCGTCCATTTATTTCACCCCTTTTTGTCACCCTTCCGCGCCTTTTGCTCCCGGTCGTACCGTTTCGCCCGTTGCTCGCACCGCTCGAACGATTTCTTTTGCTCCGCGCCGCTCGTCTTCTTGAACACGTCCAAAATCACAACGGCGTCCGAGTCGGCCCGGTACACAATGCGCCAGTTGCCGCGCTCGTCGCGCACCCTCAGTTCGTGAAACCCCTTGCCCACTTTCGGGAGCGGCCTCGAATGCGGCAGCTTCAGTTTTTCGCCCTTCTGCAACCGCTCCAGGAGCAAAAAAGCCTCGACCTTCCCCTCCGAAGCAAGCGGGGGCGACTCGATCTCCTCACCGAGCCAGACGAGGGGCTTGCGGGCGGTACTCATCACCGAATGATATGCCGAATCCGATATAAACACAACCGCGGTAACCCGGCCCAGCAGGGCCGTTTAATATGGGGATGTGGGCCGGTATGGGGCGCCCGCGTGGTAGCGGTTGTTGGTGAACCCCGCCCTTGCGGGCGGGTCGTTCGGCTCACCTTGTTCGGTAGCCGCACAAGGGCGGCACCCACCGCCCTTGCGGGCGGGGTTCACCACAACCAGCCACTACGGGTTTCGCGCTCTCAATAACTCTGTCTTCGGTCTTATCCGGTTGATCCTGTTAATCCTGTCAAAAAATGCTCCGAGCTTTTGCATTCCGTCGGCTCGCACGAGCGGGTAGGGAGATTCGCGCCGAGAATTTCGCGAACCTCGTTTGCCGGCCTCTGTCCATTATTCCGAACGCCACGAGCGGGTCGCACCCAACGCGACGAGCTTACAAACACAATCCCTTGCTCAGGGAGAGGTCACAGGTTCGACTCCTGTTCCGTCCACTTACGGGCGGATAGCTCAGTGGTAGAGCGCTCAGTGCCAATTGCTCGCACAACTCGTGCGGCGCGCTCGCGGTGTTCACTTGCACTTATTCGGGTACAGCCCGTACCCCACTGTGGAAGCGTACAAACAGTTAACCCGACGGTCGCAGGTTCGACTCCTGCCCCCGCGCCCTCAAAAGCGTGAGGTAGCTCAGTGGGTAGAGCTTCGGATCAAGTTTTCACTGCTTCACGAACTCGTGCGGGCTTATTCTTTCAGATACTTCGGAGCGGCCGTGAAGCCCGGCTCTGCGGGCGGCAGGTCGCGAGGGCCGAGGAGACAATCCGTACCCCACAAGGAAAGCGTACAAACCCTCAGATTCAGCACGCGAAAGCGTATGCGGGTTCGAGTCCCGCCGTCGCCCGGGCACGGGCGATGTGGCGAAATGGCAAACGCACTGAATAAAAAGTTGAACCGCTTCCCGAACTTGTACGGACGATATTTTTCGACCACCACCGGCCGCTAACGCGGCCGTTTTCGTTGGCACGCAGCGAGTTAGAAGGGGGCTCTCACATGACGATGACGAAGACCGAGGCGGATTTGCGGCTGTCGATGTTGAACAGCCTCCTCACCTGCCCGCACCGGAAGTTGGGGCTCGTTCACCCGCTGCACGCGGAACTCGTGAAGCAGGATCCGCGGTTCTACGTGCGCCTCGCGGCGTGGTACGCGGACCACGGGGACGTGCGCGACCACAAGGAAATGTTCATCGTCACGCTCGCGCTGAGCGACTTCCCGGGGCACCGCGACACCGGTCTGGCGATGCTGCGCGAGCTGCCGCCGTATCAGGTCGGCCGCGTCATCGATTTCATCCACGGCCGCAAGGAAGACGTTGCGATCGAAGTGGACCGCAAGCCGGACGACGTGCCGGCGTCCGCGTTCCGCCCGAAGGTCGACCGGAAGGCGTCGCGCGGCAAGAAGCCGGGCAAGCCGAAACTGGCTGAAGGTGGAACGGTTACGCTCACGGACACCTTCGGGCTGTTCCGCAACGTGCCGCGGTCGCTGAAGACGGAGGTCGTGCGCTACCTGCGCGAGCGTGAGGCGGACGCCGACTGGTTCGACTCCACCGCGATCACCGCGCGCAAGACGCTGAAGCGGCTCTACGCGCTTCTGCACGTCAAGCCGGGGCCGCGCGCGCAGGCCGTGTTGTTCGACGAGCGCCCGCCGGAGGGCTCGAAGCTCGCGGGCCTGAAGGATCTGGCGAAGGCCGAGACCGCGGACGAGCAGGCCAAGCTCATCGCGGCCCACAACGTCCCGTTCCGGGTGGCGATCGGGCTGGTGAAGGGGGTGACCCCGAAGGTGCTGACGGCGCTCGTGGGCCGGATGTCGCCGCAGGAGGTCATCAACAACCTCGACATGCTCCGCAAGCGCGGCGCGTTCGACGACGCCGGCGTGAAGGCGCTCATCGAGTCGAAGCTGGAGTCCGCGAAGACGGCGACCCGGGTCAGCGCGTTCAAGGCCGAGAAAGCGCTGGAGTCGGTCCCCGTGAGCGCGGCGGTCCGGCAGAAGCTCGAAGCGGTCGCCGACTCGCAGGTCAAGGCGCGCGGGCGGATCGCGCGGCCGACGGCGCTGCTGATCGACAAGTCCGGCTCGATGAGCCAGGCCATCGAGATCGGCAAGCGGCTCGGGTCGCTGTTGGCGGCGGTCGCGGACAAGGAGCTGTTCGTGTACGCCTTCGATTCGATCGCGTACCCGGTCGAATCGGCCGGGCCGGAGCTGTCCGCGTGGGAGCGGGCGCTCACGGGCATCACGGCGGGGGGGAACACCTCGGTCGGGGTGGGCATCGACCAACTGCGCCGGAAGAAGCAGCTCGTCGAGCAGATCGTGATCGTCACGGACGAGGGCGAAAACGCGGAGCCGCGGTTCGTCCCGGCGCTGCAGAAGTACCGTGAGGAACTGAAGGCGGACCCGACCGTTTGCTTCGTGAAGGTTTCGGGGGCGACCTCGCAACTGGAAGACGAGTGCAAGAAGGCGGGGATCGCGGTGGACGCCTACCAGTTTAACGGGGACTACTACGCGCTGCCGAACCTGGTCCCGCTGCTCGCCCGCCCGAGCAAGCTGGAACTGCTCCAGGAAATCCTGGAGTACCCGCTCCCGGCCCGGCGCACGGAGTGATGCTTGGCCAAGACCAGGGGTTGAAACCCCGGGCTATTACCGGTGACCCCGTTGGGGTCCAAAAACCAATCCAGGGTTGAAACCCCTGGTCGGGTCCGTTTTGCCTTTGGACC
>HG799475.1:0-44766 GCA_000531095.1 Gemmata massiliana
ACCGACCTTGGGCACCCAGAGTTGCGGGTAATCGAAAGCTTCGCCGAACGCTTACGGATCACCCGTCGCGCCAGTACGGAACAGGAGCAAGACGTTCTTCCCGGCCGCGTCCAGTGCGACAAGGCGTTCGGATTCGAGGCGCGTCCCGAACCCGAACGCCCGGCGGTAGAACACCGCCGTGGTGTCGGGTCCGATACGTATAACGCGGTCCCCCGTTCCGGCGCCACGCACGAGTGTTTACGCACTCCGGTCCAGAACGGAGCGAACCTTGTGGGCCAGGGTCGCGGGCGTGAACGGCTTTTGGAGAAAGTCGGTGCGCTCCTGCTCGACGCCGTGACGCACCACTGCGTCGTCCGTGTACCCCGACATGTACACGACTTTTAGGTTCGGCGTGTCGCGCTGGAGCTGCTCGGCCACTACCCGTCCGCCCACTCTGGGCATCACCACGTCTGTGAGTAACAAGTCGATCGGTGGACCGCTTCGCGCGAGGGCCGTCGCCTCTGTGCTGTTTGCCGCTACCAGGACAGTGTACCCGAGGTACTGGAGGATCATTTGGGCCACGGCTCGCACGCCCGGTTCGTCCTCGACCACAAGCACCGTTTCCGTGCCGCTGGGTAGTTCGTCGGGAGCGGCCTCCGGCTCACGGGCGTCCGGGGTTTGGGGCACTCCCGGCAAGTAGACGCGGAACGTGGTTCCCTGCCCAACGGTGGTCTCCAGTTCGATGTGTCCTTCGGACTGCTTCACGATCCCGTACACGGTCGCCAGGCCCAGGCCCGTGCCTTTTCCGATTTCCTTCGTGGTGAAGAACGGCTCGAACACGTGCGCGCGCACGTCATCCGGTATGCCGCACCCGGTGTCCGATACGGCCAGCACCACGTACCGACCCGGGGCAACTTCGGACCCGTCCTGAGCGAGCTTCGCCGACAGCATCGCGGCGCTGGTCTCGATGGTCAGGTTCCCGCCCGTCGGCATCGCGTCGCGGGCGTTAACGACCAGGTTCATGAGCACCTGCTCGACCTGTCCCGGGTCCGCCTTCACGCGCAGCGGGCCGGCTCCGGTCTGGACGCCCAGTTGAATGTCTTCACCGATCACGCGCCGGAACATTCCCGCGAGGTCGCCCACGACTTCGTTCAGGTCGAATATTTTGGGCTGGAGCACCTGCTGGCGCCCGAACGCGAGCAACTGCCGGGTCAGGTCCGCGGCCCGGTCCCCGGCTCTGCGCACCTCGTCCACCATCGACCGAACGGGGGCACCCTCGGGGAGCGCCCCGATCGCCAGTTCCGTGTACCCGTTGATGACGGTGAGCAGATTGTTGAAGTCGTGCGCGACCCCGCCCGCGAGTCGACCGACCGCTTCCATCTTCCGCGACTGTTGGACCTGTTCTTCCAGGCGCTTGCGATTCGTAATGTCACTCACGAACCCGACCATTCGCTTCGCGCGCCCGTTGGGGGCGGGAACGAAGTGCCCGGTGTCGTCCATGACGATGTACGTTCCGTCCCGGTGTCGCACCCGGTACTCCAATTGGAACGGCGTCCCGGTTTCGGTCACGCGCCGGATCTCGCGGTCGAGCGCGGTCCGGTCGTCCGGGTGAACCAGCGCGACCCACGCGCTCAGTTCGGTGGGCATTTCCTCCTCGCGGTACCCCAGGGTCCGCTCGAAACTCCCGCCCCACTCGATCCGGCCGCGTTCCACGTCCCAGTCGTAGACCACGTGGCCGGTCGCTTTAATGGCGGTTTCGTATGTGGCGTGGGCCGCGCGCACCTCGTCCTCGGCGCGCTCCCGCTCCCAGCGCTCCTGTGCGAGCGCGATCAGGTTCCCGACGGCCATCGCGAACACCTGCTCGTCCCGGTCCCACGTTCGGGGCGAGCCGAGGTGTTCGCAGCACAACACGCCCTCCAATCGCCCGAACGGGCGCAGGGGAACGTCCAGCATCGCGCCGATCCCGAGGGGCACGAGATAGTTGGACGCGAACTCGTGGGTGCGCGCGTCGGCGGGTGCGTCGTCGGCCGCGACGACGTCGCTTTCTTCGAGTGCCCGGAAGTATTTCGGGTAGTCATCGGCCGAGAGCGCGGCCCCCGCAGTGTGTCGGTCCGCGTGCGCTTCGTAGAGATCGAAGCAGTGGATCGCCCGGCGGCTCGGGGTGTGGCGCCAGACGCTCACCCGGCCGACGCCGAGGGCGCGGGCGGTGGCTTCGGTCATTCGGCGCACCGCGTCGGCCGGGTCGCCGGACCGCAGAACGTCGCGCCCCAGCGCAAGCAGCGCGGCCTGCTGTGCCGAGAGCCGGTTTTCGCGGTGCCGGCGCTCTTCTTCGGCCCGCGCGTGTTCGTGAATGTCGGTGCAGGTGCCGAACCACTGGGCGACTGCCCCGTCCGGGGTAAGGGCCGACTGCGCACGGACCCCGTGCCACCGGTACACCCCGTCGTGGCGCCGGAGCCGGACCTTGGCGTGTCCCTCGCTACCGATCGCGAGGGACCGCCCCCACTGCTTGAGCACTTCGGGGAGGTCGTCCGGGTGAACGATCTCGCGCCAGCCCCAACCGTGCAAACTCTCGATCGCGCGTCCCACGAACTCCCGGAACCGTTGGTTCAGGTACTCCAGCCCCCGTTCGGGCGGGCGACCCAAACCAGGTGGGGAACGAGGTCCGCGGTGAAGTGCCCCGGTTCGGCCGGGCGCGCCGGCCCCTCTTGGGGCGGTGGCTTCGCGGTGTGGTTCATGGGTACGGGCGAAATCGGGGCGGACCCCGGTTTGAGGTGCGTGTTCATGGGCAGATAGGTAATGTAGTGTCGGATAATGGGAAAACAAACGGCTTATTTTGAGAATGCTTTGTACGGCACGGGTCCGTTTGGACCGTGCATTGGCACATGAACTTTACGACCGACGGTAATAAGCTCGGAGGAACCCCGGCTTCAGGACGAGAACCCGTCTCCGTCGTTGGAATCGAAGGGCGACGCGCAGAGCGCGACGGCGGCGAGCAGCGTTTGCGGGTCGTCCGCCTTCATAACGAGGTAATCGAACCCGGCCGCCCGGCTATCGCTCACGTCCCAGGGACCGCGCGTGAGGGCGACCAGAGCCGGTCCGCGCCCGTCCCTGCGGCGCAACCACGCGGTCACTTCCCAGCCGTCTTCCATGAGCGGTTCCAGGACCACGATGTCCGGCTCGGTCGCGTGCGCCGCGTCCAAAGCGGCACCCGCGGACTGGGCCGTGTGAGCCCGGAACCCGGCGGATTCGAGCAGACCGGCCACGCGCTCCACCGAACCGGGAGTGTCGTCGACAACGAGCACGATCTGTGAGTTTTCCATCGCCGACATCCCCCGGTGCGTAACAAGAACGACTGTCCGGCTGTTGGAGAGCTGAAGTGATTGTAAGGATTCTGTGGCGCGAACCGATTGGTGTCAAATTGGATGTGACTATCTTTTTTAGTGACAGAATAAATCTCCGAACGGGTTCGGGTCGCTGTCGCATGTGATTCGTTTGTCGCCGATGTTGATTAATTGAAAGCTGTTGTGGCAAATAATCGGTTGGAAGCAGGTGGTTTGACTGAGTTCCGACGAAGGTATTCGCACAATTTTGCCCCACGAATTCCCTCTGAACCCTGCCTACCGGTTCGCGACCGCGTCGATCGGATAATGATAGTGCAATTGGTCCGAATTATCCCGTCGCTCCATCGGGGCGCGCCAGCTCGAAGACCGGCAACTCGTTGGGACCGGCAGTGATCGTTACGGTACGGACCGGTTTGTCCGGGTTCGCGTACTTGCCCTTAAACCGGTCTGCCGAGCCGTCGTCGTCTGGATTGTTTTTGAACCAGAACAGCGTGACCGCGTAGGTGCCCGCGGGCGCGCCGTCCTGTGGGTCGTAGCTCGACAGGCGGAACGTTCCGTCCGCGGTAGTTTTCGCGTTCGGCTTGGCCGGGGCCGGTTGGCTGCCGTCGGTCGCGTGCAGCACGATCATGACGCCCGCGACCGGCTTACCCCCCCACGAGCACCTTCCCGCTCACCGGGTAAACCGGGACGCGCGCGTCTTTCTTCTCGCACGCCGATGGTGCGAGGGCCAGGAACACGAGCGCGACTGCGCGCTCGAAACGGAATCGCATGCGTGAACCCTCTTGGACTCAAATTGCTACGGGAACGGTCAATAATCGTTCGATGAAATCACCTCGCCGGCCATCGCGGTCAGGAGCGCCGCGAAAACCGGAGCGGGAACGCTTTCGCGGATGAACCGGACCGACCCGTCACCGAAGCAGAAATTCCCGCCGCCGCTGTGGAAGCTGTAGAACTCGTCGTTGTTCGCGTTCATAACGCGCGGGCCGGGTGCGGTCACCCCGTCGCTCAGGTACCCCGACAATTGGATGTAGTTGGCCCGTGCGCCCCACCCGTACCCGCTGCCGGGTGTGACCGCGGTGTTCGGCTTCCCGTTCACATACGGCTGCGGCCCGCCGGCCCGTTCTCCGAACATGATCGTGTTCGACAGCCCGTCGGTGACCTCGAGCGGCTTGCGGTTCACGTCCTTGCCGAGCAACCCGTCGCCGGCCAGCGAGACGATGCCCGCGGCGGCGATGTCCGCTTTCACCTGTCGGCAGGAGGCGTAGTCCCCGGCCCAGCAGGTGAACGCCTTGCCCTTATCAGTCACACCGGTCTGGAGCCGATTGGAGACGGGAGACGACGGGCACATCATCACGGATAGCTGCGCGGAGATGACCTCTTGGTTCTTGCTCGTTGCGGGCGGATCGAACCAGGGGCGGGTCTGATCGTACATGGCGAACAGGGCTTGCTGTTCCACATACGGCAGTAGCGGAATGCTCCACGATCGTTCGGCCGGCGGGTTCTTGTCGAGCGAGCCGGAGTAGTACCCGAACGACGATTCGTGGTTGTGCTGCGCCAGCCCGAGCTGCTTCAGGTTGTTGGTGCATTTCATGCGGGCCGCGGCCTCGCGCACTTTTTGCACCGCGGGTAGGAGTAACCCGATCAAGATCGCAATGATCGCGATCACCACGAGCAACTCGATCAGCGTAAACGCGCGGCGGGTTCGCCGGTTCATACGGCACTCCGGGTGCGGAAGGTGACAAAGACGGATCAGTCGAGAGTTGCGTGCGGGACGAGGGAGGGCGTCCGAGCGGAGCGAACTCGTTGGTTGTCGGTTTTAAACGCAAAAATTGGACCGGAGACCGTCCTTTCGGTCGGCTGGCTTTCGGCCTGTTTGCGCCGTCAATGGAGGGAGTATAGAGACTTGGTGGTGCGCATAATTTGTTCACAAGTGGGCATGATTTGGTCTCGCGCCAGCGAGGGTTACTGTTCGCCGTCGCGTTCTTCGAGTCGACCGGAGTGCTGGATCGCCCGGAAGAGGCGGTAGCCCAGCACCGTACTCGTGAAGCACCCCAGCGCGCCGAACAACGAGATGCCGTACACCAGGGGTTCCGCCTTCGCCGCCCACATCATCGCCGACCCGACGAAGAGCGAACTCATCATCAACCCGAACGCGAGCCGGTTCACCGACGGTTCCAAGTGCCGGTGGCTCAGTTCCACGCCGATCTCTCGGCGAGAGAGCATCCGCATCAGGTTGCGCATCTGGCGCGGGAACGCGCGAACCAACTCGTCCCAGTCGCTCGCCGTACCGATGAGCCGCCGCAGCGCGCCTTTGGGCGAGAGCTTTTTTAGCACGCTCGATTTCTTGTACGGCTCCAGCAGTTCCACCAGGTTGAAGTCCGGCGCGAGCAGTCTACCGGTACCCTCCAGCATGACCAGCACCCGGAGTAACAGCGCGATCGGGGCCGGGAGCATTACGTGGTAGCGCCGGATCGCGTCGGTCAGTTCGTTGAGTGCGGTGCCGAGCTGGAACTGTTCGAGCGGCATCCCGTGGTAGAACGCGAGTTGTTCCGCGACCTCGCATTCGAGCGCGGCCGGGTCGAACTGTGACGGCACGTCGCCGACCTGCACGATGAGTTCGGTGATCGTCGCGGAGTCCTTCACCAGCACCGCGCTCACACCGCGGTCGATTCGCTCGCGCAGCCGGTCGTCGATGCGGCCGACCATCCCCACATCGAGTAGCCCGATGGCCCCGTCCGGACAGGATTCTGTAGGAGGAAGGAAGAAAACATTGCCAGGGTGCGGGTCCGCGTGGAACAGCCCGTCTCGGAAGATCATATCGAGGAACGCCCGCGCCCCGCGGCGCGCGAGGTCCGCGAAGTTCCCGCCCGCGGCCCGGACCGCGTCCGGGTTGCTGAAGGGGATGCCCTCGAAGAGTTCCATCGTCAGAACGCGCGCCCGCGAGTGGTCCGGGTACGGCTCGGGGAACCGCACCCCGGGATCGTTCGCGAACGCCGCCCGAAAGAGTTGCAGGTGCCGCAACTCGCGCCGGAAGTCGAGTTCGCGCAGGAGCACGCGCTCGAACTCCGCGACCACCGCGACCGGGCGGTACACGCGGAACTCCGAGAGGTACTGCTCCGCGAGGCCCGCGAGTTCGGCGAGGATGGCGAGGTCGTCGGCGACCCGGCGGTGAATGTCCGGGTGCTGGACCTTCACGGCCACTTTTCGACCGTTGTGCAGTGTCGCCTTGTGGACCTGCCCGATACTCGCGGACGCGAGCGGTTCCGGGTCGAACGTCTTGAAGAGTTCTTCGAGCGGCTTGCCGAGTTCGGTCTCGATCGTGGCGCGCGTGACCTCGAACGGGTCACCGGGAACGTGCGATTGCAGTTGCGCCAGTTCGTCGCTCAGGGCCGAACCGATGAGGTCGCGGCGCGTGCTGAGTACCTGCCCGAACTTGATGAACGTGGTGCCGAGTTCGGTGAGCACGAGTCGGATGCGGACCTCGCGCGACTGGGACGAGATTCGCCCCAGTCCGGTGTGCCGGGTCCACCGGCGCACGAAGCGGTTGTCGAGGCGCGCGAGCGCGTCCGCTAGCCCGTACTTCGCGAGCACGCGGGTGATCTCGGCGAGCCGGCCCGCGCTTCGTGCCAGCCGCGGAATGTCGGTCAGGTTCAGCATCGAGCGCCCCGCAACATAAGCACGAAATACGAAACTCGAAATCCGAAGGGCGCTCGCCCCAATTTAAGAGGTTCCAATCCGCTCGCACTTTGTTCGATTTTCGAGCTTCGTGTTTCGTATTTTTCGACCTACGCGAGTTTGTCCAACTCACGCAGTCGGCGGTCGGCGTCGAACGTCGGCGGCGGAAGCGATTCGGCCAAACTGAGCGCGTCGGACTCGCTCAGATCCGGTTTCGCCTCCGCTTCCGCGCGAAACACCGGCAGCTTCTTTTGCGTGGCGATGATCTCGCGCCGCGTGCGACCTCGCGGGGAATCCGGCCACTTCCCGCTCAATTCGTGGAAGTCGAAGAACACTGGTACGACGGCCCGGATGTACTTCCAGTAGCCGGGGTTATCGGTCTGAATGACGAACCGCCCGCCGGGTCGAAGCGCGCGGTGGACGAGCGCAAGGAACGCCGGCGTGATGAGTCGGCGGTGGACTTGCGCGGGATCGTAGTACGGTTGCGGGTGGTAACAGTGGATTTCCGCCACTGAGTGCGGCGCAACGTGCTTTTCGAGAAGCTCCCAGCCGCCCAGCACCGCGAACTTCAGATTCGCCAGCCCGCGCTGGTTGCCGCGCTTGCGCGCGTAGCGGATCACGACCGGGAGAATGTCCGTTCCGAGGTGGTCGTGGTCGGGGCGCGCGAGCGCAGATCCGATGAGATACCGGCCGTTTCCGCACCCGAGGTCGAGCACCACGGGCGCGTCCCGGCCGAACAGTTCGGGCCAGTTCAGGTGACCGTCCGGCATGGCCTTCAGCGCCGTTTGTGTCCACTTTTCTTGGTCAAGGATGGTGCCGGGGAAGGGCACCCCGAACTCGCGCTCGGTTCGGTTCGGTTGAGTCATGGTGCGGCGCTCAAGGGAACGACAGATCCTTCTTAACATAGCGGCCCGGTCCGAGAGCGATAGCGCGGGCGCGTTCGCTGACCGCAAGTTACCTTGTTTACCTCATCCGCACGATCGCGATAGCCGATAAATCTTTGTGAAGCGCGTTGATGAGGAGCACGCATGACCAGCGCTGAGTGGCGGAGAACGGCGCTGTGCGCGTTGGCCCTAGCTTGCGGCGGGTGCTCGATCGGTCCGCGTGCGCTGCCCTCCGATCGCATCCGGTACAACGAGGCGGTGAAGGTGAGCGGCGAGGAGCAGCTCCTCCTCAATATCGTGCGCCTCCGGTACACCGATACGCCGAGCAGCCTGGCCGTGAGTTCGCTCGCGGACCAGTACGAGTTCACTCGCAACGTCGGACTGACGCCGTTCTTCACGGCAGCGGCGGCCGGGCAAGCGTTCGGTGGGTACCGCAGCACCGTGCTGCCGCAGGTCGGTTGGAGCAGCGCGAGTCGGCCGACGCTCACGTACACATCGCAGGACGATCAGGAATTCACCCGTCGGTTGTTCACCCCACTATCGTTGGAATCGACGGCTTCGTTGAGCAAAACGACGTGGCCCACGTCCACCGTTTTCCGCCTGTGGCTGGAGAACATGAACTGGGTGTCGAACGCCGAAACCGCGAGCGGTCCGACGCCCAAAGCGCCGCCCGAATTCGCGGACTTCCTCGCGGGCGTCGAGGCGCTCCAGCGGCTCACCGATCGCAAGTTGGCGACCATCTTCATCGACGAACAGGACGATCCGGTGAGCGACGAACTGCCGCCGGAGAAGGTCACCGCGAGTGCCCAGGTTCGTGCGGCCCAGGCCGGGTTCGAGTATCGCAAGGACAAGAACGGGAACTGGCGCGTGGTGCGCAAGAAGCAGCAACCGACTCTGCGGTTCGATGAATCGGTAAAGAGCGACCCGGATTTCCTGACCCTTTGCCGGGTGTTCAAACTGAACCCGGCGCGGACCTCGTTCGAGTTCACCACGGCGAAACTCGATCCGTACCTGAAGGACGCGCCGAAGGAAGGTTTGGACAAACTCGACCTGGAAACGCGCTCGCTGTTGCAGGTACTGTTCTTCGTCGCGAACGGAGTTGAAGTGCCGACCGCGCACCTCGCGAGCGGAGTCGCGCCGGTCACTACCGGGCTGGACGGTCGGCAGTTTGACTGGCAACAGGTGCTCGGCGGACTGTTCAAAGTGTGTTGGGCGGAGGGGAAGAGGCCACCCGCGTCGGCACACGTGGCCGTTCGGCACAAGGGGTACTGGTTCTACATCGACGAGCGCGACCGCGATACGAAGACCACGTTCGCGCTGCTCGTCGAATTGGCACGGCTTCAACTCTCGACCGACAAGGGCGGAAACGCCCCGTTGCTGACACTTCCAATTGGTGGGCGCTGACGCTTCATTCCGGGGGAAGTTACTCCGGTTGCGTGTGGGCGAAGCGACTTCTCACTGGTTACAATCGAATCCACCGGCGGTCGGTGGCGAGGGTAACCCATGTCCGAACAGCGATTTTCGGCGCGCGGGGCGATTTTCGCGGCGCTGTTCTTGCTTGTGCCGATCGCCGCGATCGTGTGGTGGGTGGCGCGCCCCAAAGGGGACGCCAACGCGCCGCTTCCGGCACTCGCGGAACTCGACGTCGTGTGTTCCGGGCGCGTGGACGGACGGCTCCCGGCTGCGGGGCTTGATCCCGCGGCGCCCGGGAAAGTGGTTGCGGTGCTGGTAACCGAGGGACAAACGGTCCCGGCCGGGAAGCCCCTTCTGCGACTCGACGATGAATCGCTGCAACTGCGTGTGGACGAAGCAAAAGCGGCTCTTAGTGCCGCCGAGATTGATATCGAATCCAGCGCAACCGAGGCGAAACTACACCCGACACGTATCGCTGCCCAGAAGACCGCAATTGCCGCAGCACAGGACCGCACCGCGACCGCTCGCAAGTTGCTCGCCGAGCGCCGGACCGCGAAGACGTTCGGTACCGTGACCGAGGGCGAACTGACTGCGGCCGAGGCCGAGGTGCGCCAATTCGAGCGCCTTGAAACGATCGAAAGTGACCGCCTCGCGGAACTGACGGCGCTCAACCCGAACTTGCGCGTGCGCGCGGCCGAGGCGAAGAAAACGCTCGCGCAAATCGCACTCAAACAAGCCGAAAAAGCGGTCCGCGATTGCGTGCTCGTCGCGCCGGTGAACGGTTCGGTGCTCCGCGTGAACGTGTCGGCGGGTGAGTCCGCGGTGCCCGGCGGGTTACAGCCGGCGCTCGTGTTCCGGCCCGACGGCGCGCTGGTGGTCCGGGCGGAACTCGAACAAGAGTTCCTCGGGCGGGTGAAACCAAACATGCGCGCGACCGTGACCGACGACACGCGAGCCGATTCGTCGGCGTGGACCGGGCGCGTTCAGCGGGTCGGGGCGTTCGTCGCGCGCAAACGCAGCGCGCTGTTCGAGCCGGGTGAGGTGAACGACGTGCGGACGGTCGAGTGCCTGGTCGTGCTCGACGGCCCCACCGAGGGATTGCTGGTAGGGCAGCGTGTGCGCGTGCGGATCGGAAAAGAGTAGTTCCGGGCTATGGTGTCAGCGCAAAAATCACCCGTTCCGCGCCAAACGCGGTCCCGATTCCGAACTTGAACCGCGAATTTTGCCACTTTCTCCGCGAGTGGGATACAATTTTTCCGGTCGGACGTTCGAGGGGTTGAATCCCTCTTTAGGTTTCCAGTACCGCCGGCAACGCCCGTCGTGCGGCCCCGCTGAGAGTGAGGTATTCCGTGCAGGTTAAAGTTTCCGCCCGCCACGGGCACTTGGGAGACGACATCCAAAGTCAGCTCAAAGAAAAGGGGGAGAAACTGCTCCACTTTTTCAACCGGCTGACGATGATCGAGGTCACTGTCGATCTGCACAAAACTCCCAGTGGCAAATTGAAGGTCGAGATCCTGGCGACCGCCGAGCACAAGCACGAGTTCGTGGCGACCGACGAAGACGGCGACGTGTTCACCGCGTTCAACAAGGCCGTGGCCCACATTAAGCAGCAGATCACGCACTACAAAGAGAAGATCCAGGACCACCGCCGTGACCCGGACCACGGCGGGAACAACTTGCGCGGCGGGCAGTAACGGAGCGGGCGGTGCGGCGCGGGGCGGTTGCGCCCCAGCGCCCACGGTGAGGGACACGAGGGAGAGAGGTCTACATGCGCCTGTGCAACTTTATCGTCCGCGACGCGATCATCCCGTCCCTGGCGGCGCCCGGCCCTTCGGCCCCGGCGCCCCAGGGCGATGCGCGCGACGCGGCTACCGTGCGGGCGGTGAAGGAAACGGTCATCCGGGAGATGGTCGGCGCGCTGCACGCGGCCGGGCACTTCCGCGCGACCGACGTGGACGAAATCGTGCGCGCGGTGCTCCGGCGCGAGGACCTCGGCACCACCGGCATCGGCCGGCACATTGCCATCCCCCACTCCCGCCACCCGGCCGCGGACCGGCTCATTGGCACGCTCGCCCTCTCGCGCGACGGGCTGCCGTTCGACAGTCTCGACGGCGAGCCGGTGTACGTGTTCATTCTGCTCGTGTCGCCGCAGGACCGCCCCGGGGACCACCTCCGGGCACTCGAAGCGGTCGTGCGTACCATGCGAAACGACGACTTCGTCCGGCAACTGCGGGCGTGCCAGACCCGAGAAGAGATCTGGGCGCTGCTGGAGTCCGCGGCGCCCGGGTGGTAACCGCGGCGGTGTCGGTGGGAGTGATTTTGCGAATCGAGCGAGGGGCACTAATGACCGGTCGGGCGGGTGGAAACGGGCCAGGGCCGCGGGAGGCACTCCCGCCGGGCGCCTGTGCGCCCGCGCCGCCCCCGGACACCGACCTCTCGATCGGTTCGGAGAATACGATGTCCACGGGTTCCGGTCCGGTCCGCCGGGTCGTGCGCATCGTGAACCCGCTCGGCCTGCACCACCGGGTCGCGGACCGGTTCTCGCGGACCGCGCGCCAGTACGCTTGTACCGTGACCGTGTGGAACGGTGACGCCCGGGCCGACGGGAAGAGCCTCTGGGATCTGATCATGCTCGTCGCGATGCAGGACGCCGAAGTGGTCCTCGAGGTCGACGGGCCGGACTCTTTGAAAGCCGTGGACCCGCTCGTGGAAGTGTTGGCCTCGCCCGGCGGCGAGGATTACACGATCTGACGGCGGGTCGGACCGAACACGGCGCGCGGGTCCGCCCGACCCGCGCGCCGCCCCCTCAAAAATGGGCAACCGGACGTTCCGGCGAATGGAATACAGGTACGGCATCGGAGTCTCCCCCGGCGTCGCCATTGGTCCGGCCCTCGTGCTGGATACCGAGGGCGTCCTCATCCCGCACCGGACCGTGCCCCCGGACCAGGTCGAGGGGGAGATCGCGCGATTGGGGCGCGCCCTGGAAGAAACCGCGGCCGTGGCCCGGGACGACCGCGAGCGCATGACCGCGCGGCTCGGCCCGGCCCTGGGCAACATCTACGCCGCCCAGCAGTCGATGCTCGAGGACCGCGTCGTCCGGACGCAGATCGAGGCCCGCATCCGCTCGGAGAGCTACTCGGCGGAGTACGCCGTCAGCCGCGTCATCCGCGACTTCGTGCGCCGCCTGGAGGACTACGGCCGGCGCCTCGGGGACCACGGCGCGGCGGAGGCGCGGCGCCGTGCGACCGAGTTCATCGACCTCGAGCGCCAGGTGCTCGCGGCCCTCTTGGGGCACCCGACCGACCCGTTCGGCAACTTGACCGAACCGGTCGTGGTGCTGGCCAACGACCTGATGCCCTCGGACACCGCCGACTTCGGGCCGCGCACCGTGCGCGCGTTCGCGACCGAGAGCGGCGGGAACACCAGCCACACCGCGATCCTCGCCGGGGCGCTCGAGATCCCTGCCGTCGTGGGCATCGGCCGGTTCCTCACGGACGTGTCCGGGCGCGACACCGTGATCGTGGACGGCGGCGAGGGCGTGCTCATCATCGACCCGGACGAGGACACGCTCGCCCGGTACGAACTGAAGCGCGCCCGCCTGCTCTCCCGCCCGGACCGGTACGAGCACCTGCGTGACAAGCCGTCCGTCACCCGCGACGACGTGCCGGTCGCGATCCGCCTCCTCGGGAACATCGAACTGGCACCGGAGGCCGCGCACTGCCTCGACCGCGGTGCGGAGGGGGTCGGGCTGTACCGGACGGAGTTCCTGTACCTCAACAAGTCGTCGCACCCGACGGAAGAGGAGCACTTCGCCGCGTACACGTCGGTCGTGAACACGCTCGGGCCGAACCGCCCGGTCGTGATCCGCACGCTCGACCTCGGGGCCGACAAGTTTTCGAGCGTGTCCGGGGCCGTCGCGGGGGAGAAGAACCCGTTCCTCGGGCTGCGCAGCGTCCGACTGTGCCTGTACGACCGCGACCTGTTCAAGACCCAACTCCGGGCCATCCTGCGCGCGGCCCTTCACGGCGACGTGCGCGTCATGTTCCCGATGATCAGTACCATCGACGAGTTGCGCCAGTGCAAGGCGCTGCTCAACGACGTAAAAGAGGATTTAGAGGACGCCGGAATCCCCTTCAAATCTGATGTGCCGGTCGGTACAATGATAGAGGTGCCGTCCGCCGCACTGTTGGCGGACGTGCTCGCCCGCGAGGTCGATTTCTTCTCCATCGGAACGAACGACCTGGTCCAATACACGCTCGCGGCGGACCGAAACAACGAACACGTGGCCAACTTGTACAACCCGACGGACCCGGCCGTTCTGCGGCTGATCCGGATAGTGGTGCAGGCGGCCCAAAAGGAACAGAGCAAGCGCCCGTTCGAGGTGAACGTGTGCGGGGAAATGAGCGGGGAACCGCTCTACGTCCCCCTCCTGGTTGGCCTGGGTTTGCGACAACTGAGCGCGACGCCTCGCAAGATCCCCGAAATCAAACGGGTGATCCGCGAACTGAGGGTCGCTGAGGCCAAAGACGTCGCGGACCGCGCCCTGAGTATGGAAACTGCCAGCCAGGTGAGCAGCTACTTACGCGATTACTTACGCAAAATTCTCCCCTCGGAGGGGGTTGATTGAGGGCGGGGTTTTCGGTCGAACCGCGGGGCACTCAAACCGCCGTGACCGGTCCGTTCCATCACTCCCGCGAGCAGGGGCGAGACGAAGTCAGAAAGCGAAACGTGAACACGGACCATCGCACAATGTTAGGGGCGGGGCGCGCGTCGGCTCCGCCTTTCATTTTGCGCCGGTCCGTTTTGCTTTTCGTGGCCCACCGCACTTCGTCCGGTCCCGGCTCGTGTACTCGCCGAAGGGGAGCTGGGAGGGGTTTCGGCCGCGTTCCGATTTCACGTTCCGAGTACCGAGCTGAAGCCGGGCCACCAGGTTCCGGTTCTTCCGTTCGGTAGTTCGGTTACTTGAGATCCGGAACGTCCGGCGAAGCCGGTTTCAATGCTCGGCGACAAATTCCGTTTCCGGTTCACCAAGTCGGGCACGCTCCGGCTGGTGAGTCACCACGACCTGATGCGGTGCTCCGAGCGGATGCTCCGTCGGGCCGCCGTGCCGTTCAAGTCTACGGCTGGCTTCCACCCCACCCCGCGCCTCGTGTTCGCCCTTTCGCTCCCGCTCGGGGTGGTCGGCTGCGACGAGGTTGTGGAACTCGAACTCACCGAACCGCGCGATTCCGATCAGCTTTTTTCCGCACTCAACGCACAAGCCCCCACCGGTCTCGTTTTTACCCGCGTTGCTCCGGTGCCGATGAAGGCGACCGCCCGCGTCCGGCGCGTGGTATACGAACTGCCGCTCCCCGCTGACCGCGTGGCCGACGTCGAAGCCGCGGTCGCCAAGCTCATGGCCGAACCGAAGGTGTGGGTCGAGCGCCTGCGCCCGAGCCCCAAACGCCTGAACATTCGGCCGTATTTCCGGAACGTGAGCGTCGAAAAACGACCTACCCCCCTGGCCCCCCTCGCCTCTTGTGAGGGGGCCCCCCCGTGGGTTCCCCCTGCAACCCCCTCCCTGAAGGGAAGGGGGAGCTGGTGTCGGATGCCATTGGGCGAACCGCGAGTGTTAACGCGCGGGTGGATTCTCACCCGGTTCTCCACCTCGATCTGTGGGTCACGCAGACCGGTTCGGCCCGTGCGGACGAGTTGCTGAGGCTCCTGCACATCGAAGACCTGATCGACAACGGCGCGGTCCTCGAGCGGACCGTCGTCGAGATTCGCGACGAAGTAGCGACGATTGATTCTGCCCACAACTCGGCGGACGGTCCTCTCCAGACCGGTCCGACCGGGGCGTTCGGTACCGGCACGGACGAGCCACCGGACGGTCCCGCCGACAGCGTCCCGCTGACCGGTGCGGAAGCGGCCGCGCTCGCCGCGCGGCTGGACGAAGAAGCGAACCAACAACCTCTCGAAGCCGGGTGGGGCGCGTCGCCCAACGGCCCGGTCGTCGAATAACGGAACACAACGAGACACGAGATCCCGTAATGAAAAAAGAAATGTTGATTAACGTCCTCCAGCAGGAGGAGTGCCGGATCGCCATCGTGGAGGACGGGGTTCTCGAAGAACTCTACGTCGAACGGGCGAGTCAGGAGAGCTACGTCGGGAACATCTACAAGGGCCGCATCGTCAACATCGAACCGAGCATCCAGGCCGCGTTCGTGGACTTCGGTATCGGGCGCAACGGGTTCCTGCACGTCTCCGACGTGGACCCCGCGTACTACAAGCACCTGCTCTCGAAGGCCGATCTCGCCGAGTACGAGGCCGAACTGGACCGCGAGTACGGTGGCGGGAGCAGCAGCGGCGGGGGGCGTGGGGGCCGCGACCGGGGGGGCGTGGGGGCCGCGATCGCGGGGCGAAGCCGCCGCGCGAGATGACGTCGTGGTTGGAGCCCGCGCCGAGCGCGGCAAGGAGCGACGAGTTCATTGAGGAACCGGACTTTGCCTCCGGGATCGAAGACGAAGTGCCGGTGGCCGAGGTCGTGTCCGAGGAGGGCGACGAGGGCGAGGTCGCTGAACTAGAGGCGGTCGAGACGGACGCGGTGGAAGTCGAGGTCGAAGCGGTTGAAGTCGAAACGGTCGAGGTACCCGCAGAGGCGTTCGTTTCGGACGACGATGACGACGGGTTCGCGTCCGGGTTGGAAGACGTTCCCGCACCTGTGGCAAAAGCTCCCGCGCCGCAACCGAAGCGCGCGGAACCGCCGCGCGTCGAAGCGCCCAAACCGGTTGTTCAAGCACCGGCCGAAGACGACGAATTCGGCGCCGGGATCACGGATGTGGAACTTCCTCCGACGCGGAGGGCGGAACCCCGGCGCCCGGTCGAATCCGTGGCCCCCGAAGGGCCGGAAGCGACGACTGTTTCTTCTGAGGTAGCCGAGGCCATTGACGCGATCGAGGGCGGTGACGCCGTGGCGCCGATCGAGGTCGCTGAGCCGGAAGCGAAGAAGCCGCGGACGCGCCGGAAGAAGGCAGAAGACGCGGCGGAGGACACGAGCGAGAGCAAGCCGAAGCCGCGCACCCGGCGCCCGAAAAAGAAAGAGGGCGAGGGCGAGGCCGACGGCGACGTATCGGACGACAAGCCGAAGTACATGGGCGGGGCCGAGCGCCGGACCGCGGCCGGTGACGACGAAGGTGAGATCAAGCCGTTCTTCGATGACGGCGGAACAGCCGACTTCGACCCGGACGCGCCCAACGACCGCTTTGCCAATGCGTCCCGGTCCGATGAGGGCGGCGAAGTCGCCGAAGACGCAGAACCGGTCGAGCGGTTCAGTGACGACGTGGAGCCGGCCGAGGCCGCCGAGCAAGAGGCCCGTGACTTCGCGCACGAAGCCGAAGAACCGGCGGAAGCCGAAGTCACCGGGCGCGGGTTCAACGACGATTTCGATTCCGGTCCGCGCCGCGATAACGATCGCGGGCGCGGCGGGCGCGGGGATCGGGACCGCGGGCGCGGGGGTTCTCGCGGCGGGCGCGATGATCGCGGGCGGGGCGGTACGCGCGGCGACCGGGACCGCGGACCCGATCGCGGCCCGCGCGGCGCGGGCGGGTTCAAGGGCGGTCCGGGTGGACCGAAGGGCGGGCGCGATCGCGGCCTGCCGAAGCCGCCGATCCAGGAAATCTTCAAGCGCGGCCAAGAAGTCATCGTTCAGGTCATCAAGGAAGCGGTCGGCACGAAGGGGCCGACGCTGAGCACCTACGTCAGCATCGCCGGGCGCTACCTCGTGCTGATGCCGAGCCTGAACCGCGTCGGCGTGTCGCGCAAGATCGAGGACCACGACGCGCGGCGCCGACTCCGCGAGATCATGACCACGCTCGCGCCGCCCAAGGGCGTCGGGTTCATCGTCCGCACCGCGGCCGTCGACCGCGACGCGAAGGAACTGCAGAACGACCTCGCGTACCTGCTGCGGCTGTGGCAGGTGGTGGTGAAGCGCCTCAAGCGCGTCGCGGGGCCGGTCGAGATCTACCGCGAATCGGACATGATTACGCGGACCATACGCGACATCTTTACCAGCGACATCGATACGATCTGGGTGGACGAGGCGACCGCATACGGGCACGCGAGTGAGTTCCTACAAATCGTGATGCCCAAGTTCGCGAACCGCATCAAACACTTTGACCACACGGAACCGCTGTTCCACCGGTACGCGATCGAGGACGAGATCGCGAAGATCCACCAGAAGCGGATCGAGATGCCGCTCGGGGGGTCGCTGGTCATCGAGCAAACGGAGGCGCTCGTCGCGATCGACGTGAACAGCGGGAACTTCCGCGCGGACAACAACGCCGAGGAGACCGCGTTCCAGATGAACCTGCACGCGGCGAAGGAGATCGCGCGGCAACTGCGCCTGCGCGACCTCGGCGGCGTGATCGTGAACGACTTCATCGACATGCGGAGCGAGTCGCACCGGCGCAAGGTGGAAGACGCCTTCCGCGAAGCACTCCGGCGCGACCGCGCTCGAACCAAGATCCTGCGCATCTCGCAGTTCGGCCTCATCGAGATGACCCGGCAGCGCATACGCCCGAGCCTGAAGCGGAGCATCTTCTCGGACTGCCCGCACTGCCGCGCGAACGGGTTCGTGAAGACGAGCGAGAGCCTCGCGATCGAGGTGATGCGCCTGCTGCACTTGGCCGCGCACCGCGCCCCGGCGGTCCAGGTGGTGCAGGTCGGGGTCCACGTCGACGCCGCGAACTACTTGCTGAACAAGCGCCGCAAGGAGATCGCGGCACTGGAAGAGCGCGGGAAACTCGAAGTGCAGATCACCGGGCAGCCCGGGGTGTCTCCGGACCTGATGTCGGTACGGTGCTTTGACCACAACGGGAACGAGGTACGGCTCCTGCCGCCCGCGCCCCTGCCGAAACTGACCGCCGGTCGCGTTCCGCCGCGCGACGACCGCGGTCGCGGGGGGCGCGACGATCGTGGCGGGCGCTACCCGCGTCCGCTGGATTGATAACTTCCTACCGAGCGGCGCGGTACTTCGCGCCGCTCGTTCTGCACGGAGATTGCGCTATGGGCGATCTCGAATCGGCTTGGGACCGCATTCACCAGTGGCTCGCCGCGCACGCACCCGTCGTGCTGGCGAGCCTCGGTCCACCCGCGACCGACGAGCAATTCCAGCGGGCCGAAACCGAAATGGGTGTCGTGCTACCGGACGACGTGAAGGCGTGCTATCGCATTCACGACGGTCAGCGCGTCATCGCCACACCGGTGAGCTACCACCCCACCCTCAAATGTGCTCCTTCGTTCCTCTACGGTCACCGGTGGCACAGCCTGGCCGACACGGTCAGTTACTGGAACACGTTACACGACTTGCGCGGCGAGTTCGCTGAAGTCAAAGGCAGGCCGCGCGGCCCGATTCGTAAGGACTGGTGGAACGCGAAGTGGATTCCCCTTACACGGGACTCCGCGGGCGACTTGCACTGTCTGGACCTGATACCGTTGAAGCGGGGCCACGTCGGTCAGGTCATTTACTGGTACCACGACGAAGCAGAACGCTTTGTCGTGGCGGAGAGTCTGACGGAGTGGCTCACGCAGTTCTCCCACGAACTGGAGCGCGGTGAGTTCACGACTGCACCGGACACGCACGGCCCCGGGTTGGTCCGTGTACGCGATCTGTGACGCCCGAACCGAGCGAGCCTTGAGTTCGTCACCACGGAGTTGAGTGTGAGCACTTCTGAACCGATCCGGTTGACGAAATTGGCAAAGCGGGCCGGGTGCGCGGCCAAGCACCCGCCGGGGTTCTTGCTCCCGCTTCTGGGACTGCTCCCGCCGATCACCGATCCGAACGTGCTCGTTGGCAGTTCTACCGCCGATGACGCGGCCATCTACAAGATGTCGGACGATCTCGCGTTAGTGCTCACCACCGATTTTTTTACGCCCATTGTGGACGGTCCGCGCGATTTCGGTCGGGTCGCCGCCGCGAACGCGCTGTCCGACGTGTACGCGATGGGCGGGAAGCCGCTCTCGGCGCTCAGTATCGTCGGGTTTCCAGACGCGCTGCCGGCCGCGGTGCTCGGGGAGATACTGGCGGGCGCGGCCGAGATCGCGGCCGAGGCCGGTATCGCCATCGTCGGCGGGCACACGATCAAAAGTGAAGAGCCGATTTTCGGACTGGCGGTCGTCGGCACGGTTCACCCGAACCGCGTGTTGAGTAACGCGGGCGCCAAACCCGGTGACGTGCTCGTTCTCACCAAGCCGCTCGGCCTCGGCATCATTTCGACCGCGGCCAAGAACGACCAGGACGCGAAATCCGCCATCACCGAAGCGATTCGCGTGATGACGACGTTGAACCGTGCTGCGGCCGAGGTGCTGACGCGGTTCGAGGTTCACGCGCTCACTGATGTGACCGGTTTCGGGCTGCTCGGCCACCTGCGGAACGTAACGGCCGCGAGTGCAGTGACCGCCGAGGTCTGGGCCGCTCGCGTGCCGGTGCTCGACGCCGCGCGCGAATACGTGAGTGTCGGCATCGCGCCGGGCGGAACCCGCGCGAACGCCAAGTTCCTCGCGGATTGGGTCGAGTTCGCTCCCGGTGTCTCGCCGGAACAACAGCTCTTGCTGTGCGACGCGCAAACGTCGGGCGGGCTGCTCGCCGCGGTACCGGAAGTCATTGTGGACGACGTCACGCGGGCGCTGACCGAGGCCGGAACGCTCGTGAGTGCGGTGGTGGGGAAGATTACGGGACCGGGCGCGGGGCGCATTCGCGTGACGCCGAGTCGGTCCTGAATTACGGCAGTTCATGTGAGAGTAACGATGCGGTACTTCGTCACGCTCGCGGTCGTGCTCCTGGCATCGCCGGTGTTTGCTGCGGACAAACCAAGTTTCGTGTTGTTCGTAACGGACGACCAGCGCGCCGACGCCCTCAGTTGCTACGGCCACCAGGTTCTCAAGACGCCCAACATCGACCGGATTGCGGCGAACGGTACGCGGTTCACGAACGGGTTCGTCACCACGTCCATTTGTTGCATCAGCCGCGCGAGCATCATTAGCGGGCGGCTCGCGCGCAACCACAAGGTGCCAGACTTCAACACCGCGTTCAACAAGGACGTGTTCGCGACGACATTCCCGACTTTGTTGAAGCAAGCGGGGTATCGGGTGGGCATTGTTGGGAAGTGGGGCATCGGCGGCCCGCCCCCGAAGGAGCACTTCGATTTCTGGGATGCGTGGGGCGGGCAAGGCGAGTTCTTCCACACGGTGGACGGCGAGAAGGTCCACAACTCCGCGTACCTCGCAAATCAAGCAGCGAAGTTCATCGCGGACACGCCGGCCGATACGCCGTTCTGTCTCATCTTGCTGTACAAGTCGCCGCACGAGCCTTACGAACCTGATCCGCGCGACGCGGAGCTGTTCAAGGACGTGAAAATCACTCCGCCGAAGACCGCGGACGCGAAGTTCTACGAGCAACTCCCCGGGTTCCTCAAAACGAGCCTGAACCGCGTGCGCGCCGTGCGAGACTTTCCCACACCCGATAAATACCAAGAGTTCGTGAAACAGTACTGGCGGTGCATCGCGGGCGTGGACCGCTCGGTGGGTGTCGTTACGAGCACGCTCGCGGACAAGAAGCGAGCGGACAACACCGTCCTGATTTACACCTCGGACAACGGCTTCTTTCTCGGCGAGCGCGGGTTCAATCACAAGTGGCTGATGTACGAGGAGTCGATCCGCGTCCCGCTCATCGTGTCCGATCCGCGCTTACCGAAAACTCCCCGCGGCGCGATGCGCGACGAGATGGTGCTGAACATCGACATCGCGCCCACGATTCTGAGCTACGCGGGCGTTGCGGTTCCCAAGGAGATGGACGGCACGAGTCTGAAACCGCTCGTTGCGGACGAGAAACCGGAATGGCGCACGCACTTCTTCTACGAGCACCACTACTTCCACTCGAAAGACCCGAACAACACGATCCCGCGGACGGAGGGTGCTCGCACCGAGCGCTGGAAGTACGTCGTTTACCCGGACGAGCCGGAGTACACGGAACTCTTCGACCTGAAGAACGACCCGCTCGAAGAACACAACCTCGCTACAGACGCGAAGCACAAGGGCGCACTCGATGAGATGAAGGCGCTCTACGTCAGGGACGTGAAGCGATTGCCGCCCGCAATTCCGGGCGGCACTCCCGGGAAGAAGTAAATCAGGTCGCAGGCACTGCTACTTCGCGAGCAGGTTCCGAAACTTCGCCAGGTGTGCCGCCAGTTCGTCCGGCGGCATCTTGTCCAAGTCCTTACCGGTTGTGGTCGGCGCGCGGACGTGTGCCCGTTCCTTCCACGGCAACCCGTTCACCATCACCGTCCAGCACTCTTCCAACGGGGTAACGGAGTGCCACGTTCGCGGTTCGACGATCTCGTACCGGCTACCCGCGGTGAGCACGGTTTCGGTCACGGTGATCGGCTCTAGCGACTCCAGATCGGGCGTGAACCCGACCCACATTCGGTACGATCCTTCGAGGAGCGCGAACGCGCCCGGCCACGGGTGGGGGTGCGGGTACGCCTCGTGCGTCGCGCAGGGATCGAACTTGTGCAAGCTGATCCGGAGTCCGTCGGGAAGGTAACGGAACACGCGATACGTCGTGGGCTTCCGCCGGTTCACGATGAGCGAGTCCCACGCGGTCGGGTCGTCGAGCCGCGCGGGGAGCGATTCGAGTACGTCGGCGAGGGCGGAGAGCATGTGAACGCCTCCTCGGGGAATGCGCAAGGAGGTACAGCCGTTGGGTTGTGACCTTTCAAGGCGTGCACCCGCGCTCAGGGCCATTGAGTTGGGTATTGGGAAGCTCCACCCGCTCGTTGACACTCGCGGTTCGCCTGAGCTTCTTGGCAAACCGCGAGTGTCAACGAGCGGGTGGTTTCTCGCGCTCACTCCACCTTCCATTCCCATTTCTTCAACTGCTCCATTTTCGCGTGGTCGGTGAGATCGAACTGGAGCGGCGTCACGGTGATGTAGCTCTCGCTGAGCGCGGTCACGTCCGTGTCGGGGTGCGGGTCCGGGCACGTGAACTCGGGGTTGGTCCAGAAGTACGTGCGCCCGCGCGGGTTCACGCGCCGGTCGAACTTCTCGGTGTACGGCGACACGTTCTGCGGCATCACCTGGACCCCGCGGATCGGCCCGTGCTCCAGCACCGGCAGGTTCACGTTGAACAAGCTCCCTTTTGTGGGCTTGCGGGCGAGGATCTGCTCGATCACCTGGCGCGCGTACTTCGCCGCGGTGGGGAAGTCGTAAATTTTCTTGTCGTATTCGAGCGAAACGGCGATCGCGGTGTGGTGGTAGAACGCGCCCTCGATCGCGGCGGCGACCGTGCCCGAGTAGAGCACGTTGATGCCCGCGTTGCTGCCCGCGTTCATGCCGCTGATGATGACGTCCGGCGGCTCCGGGAGCAGTTCCAGTAGTGCGAGCTTCACGCAGTCGGCCGGGCGCCCCTCGACGGCCCACCCCACGAACGTCGTCGCGTCGTCCTCGTACACCTCGTTCACGAGGAGCGGCGTGAGGAGCGTAACCGAGTGCCCCGCGGCACTTTGTTCCGTGGCGGGCGCGACGACCGTGACCGTACCCAGCTTGAGCAATTCGGCGCGCAACGCGCGCAAGCCGGGGGCGTAAATGCCATCGTCGTTGGTGAGCAGAATTCGCATCGACAAACCTTCCGAAGTGTTGGACTCGGCGCGAAAAAGGCATTCTAGGGGTCGCGGACATTCGATGATGCTACTTGTAGCGAGAATGTGGACTGCGTTGAGTAAATGGCCTAGCTAAGTTGGTCCGATATTCTTGACGGTGGTTCCGGACGCGCATATCTACAAACTATTCGGAGCGCTGCCCGGATCGCGACTCGCAACCGGATTTGCTTCTGTCGGGGCACTGCTGTGGAACAATCCATCTTTCTCGATTTCAACCTGCCGACCGCGGCCACGTGGTTCTATTTCTCGCTGTTCCTTACGGTTGCGCTGTTCTTTCAGTTCACGCGCCTGCTCTCGATTCGGAACCTCGACCTCCTGATGTTGTTTCTACTCGTGCCCGGGTTCCTGATTTTGCAGGAAGCCAGTAAGTTCGACGCGGCTTCACGGAGCCTGGGAAGCGAGGAACTCACGCGGCGCGCGGTACGCGAGCGAACACTCGGGTATGCGTGGCTGCTCGTGGGGTCGCTGTACTGGTTCGTGCGCGCGATCGTCGATACGGCCCTTGTGCGCCGGCCCCCGGTGACCGTGAATTTGAACACACCGGGGATGGCGTGGCTCGCGTTAGCGCTATTTGTAGGTCTGACTGCCGTGGCGGTGCGGCGGACGCCCGATCAGGCGAACCAGGAACGAGTGGGGACGCGCCCCGTCACCATCGAGCAGGTGCAAGAGACGGCCACGGCCGTCGTTCAGCAGGCGCAAAGCACGAACGGGCACCACGCCCCGGCTGCGACCGTGCAGTTCTGGGCCGAACGCGGGCTGGCGATGATCTGTCACGCGGCGGTGCTCATTGGCCTCCTCATGATCGGGTGGCGCCACTTCGGGGACATTACAACTGGGGTCGCGGCCGCGGCGCTGTACACGCTGGTGCCGTACACCGCGTACCACATCGGGCAGTTTTACCACGTCTGGCCGACGGCGTTCCTGGTATGGGCGATCTTCTGCTACCGGCGCCCGATGCTCGCGGGCTGGTTACTCGGTCTGGCGGCCGGGAGTGCCGTGTTCCCCGCGCTCTTGTTCCCGCTGTGGTTCGGGTTCTTCAGTCGTCGTGGAGCGGCGCGGTTCGGGCTAGCGTTCCTCGTGGCAAGCGCGAGCAGCATCGGTGTGACGGCCCTCGTGCTGATGATCGACGGCCCGACCGGGCAAGGGATCGTCTCAGCACTTAACCTGACGCACTGGAAGCCGTGGGCGCCGCCGACCACCGAGAGCATCTGGTCCGGCACGCACTGGGCGTACCGGCTCCCGCTCTTCGTGCTGTTTATCGGGTTCTTGGTGAGCGCGACCATTTGGCCGACGCGCAAGAACTTGTCGCACCTGATCGCACAGTCCGCGGCGATTCTGGTTGGCATCCAGTTCTGGCACGCGGACCGCGGCGGGCTGTACGTTTTGTGGTACTTGCCGCTTTTGCTGCTTATCGTGCTTCGGCCGAATTTGTCGGCCGCGGAGCCGCCGCCGATCGCCCCCGGGAGCGTTCTGACGCGACTGGCTGGGGCGGCTTGGCGGCGCGTGCGGCCGGTCCAGGATCAGCCGAACCCGCTCGCGGTCTGATCCGCCTTCCGCGAACCCGTTCCGCATGGTAGGTTCCCGATCTCGATCCGATTGGGAGCCTCTAAAAAATGCCCTCACGCTGGCAGTTCATCCTCGCGGCCACAGCCCTAGCCGTGGTCGTTGCGGCCCCTTTGGTTTACTCGGCCCATCAGAACACGCACATGCGGAACTTCCGCGTGGTCGAGGACGGTGTTCTGTACCGCAGCGGTCAGCTCACCCCGAAGGGCATGGATCGCGTCCTGAGCGATTACAACATCAAGACGGTTGTCACGTTACGAGTCGCGCGCCAACCGGGGGCCAAATCGCCGGACGCCTGGGAAGAGGACGTGTGCGCGGCCCGCGGGCTGAACCATGTCCGCATCGTGCCGCGCGTTTGGGGCGCGGACGAAGACGGAGAGATCCCAGCGGAACAAGCCGTTCAGGAGTTCCTGGCGGTCGTGGACAAGAAGGAGAACCACCCCATTCTCGTCCACTGTTTCGCAGGGATTCACCGCACCGGAACGATGTGCGCCATTTTCCGGATGGAGTACCACAAGTGGTCACCGGAGCGGGCAATGTCCGAGATGCAGCTCTACGGCTTCGCCCCAGAAGACATGCACCAGCACATCGCGGGTTATCTCCGGGAGTATAAACCGCGCTCGAAACCGTTGGGGAAGTAGAACCGAGCCGCTCGGGTTACTAATGTGAACCTAACAACCGTGCGGCGCGTCCCTTGGTTGTTGCGAGGGTGGCGGAATTGGTAGACGCAACAGATTTAGGTTCTGTCGGTCGCAAGGCCGTGGGGGTTCGAGTCCCCCCCTTCGCACTCAGCTAGTTCAAGTGTTTCGGCGGTTCTGATCGGAGGTCGGATCGTAACGGCTGCTGTGGTCCTGCTGTACTCGCGTATGAGCTATCAAAATGGCCCGTGTTCACGTCCCGGCACTGCCACTATGGGGTCACCGGACGGGCTTACGTCGCGGTTCGCGAGCAAGAAGGGGCTGCTACCTCGGAACGTGGTGCGCAGAGCCGTGCTTGGTCGATTATCAAGAGGTCCTGATGTAGTTAGGATTTCCGCCAACTGTCGTTAACGGTGTTCTCGAGATCGCTCAAACTTTCGTATCCCTTTTCAGCCCCGTTCACAACCGGTCACCGTAATCACAGTTCGCACCACGCACTATCACTTTCTAGCTCGGGCACCAATTCACCGCAGATTACCTTCCGTAAGGTCGGTCGAGAGCTAAGGAATTGGCTCGTGAAGTGTTGGGGAAAAGCCGAGCGTCTACTTCTGGTTGCCGGTGGTCGCGGTCTTTCGGTTGTGAACCCAAATGAGGGGCGTACCGCTCCAAACGCCGCTTGCTCGCTCCGAGGAACGGGCGCGGGACGTTTTTACAACCTGGCCCGCAGTGGCGAGCCCGCTCCGGAATTGTGCAGACTGTTGACTACTCAATTCGGCAAGCCATCGGAAGAAATGTGCAGCCAGCGCCCGCACCGCGGACACGTGTAGCATCGCACCAGCGCCCACTGTGCAAGCGGTTCAAACTCGAAGACGCATCGCAGTCGGGCAATCGTCCGACATGTGTAGCTCAACCGTTTCGTAAAAGTACAAATAGTCCGGTATGGATGTGAGAGTGGGCATGGGCGCGTTCGGGCTTGTTGCGAGTCCTGCGGTAACGCTCAGAGTTTACCGACACTCCAAAACGAACCAAATGAATTATTTTACGGTGCGAATTTTTAACTTTTACATGCAACTTGAAACCTGTGGCGGGACCGCTTCCGCCACGTCACGGGCTCGCGGGCGTTAGGCCGCTTTGGGAGCGGCTTCTGGCTGGAGTAGGTGTACATCGCTGAGAGGAAATTGAGTACACAGTTCACGTAACTGGTGCCATTCGCATTTCGGTCGTCAGCCATTTACGCGATGGCCTTATCGATCACTTCGCCGGCGTTGTCGGTGAGGCGCTCGTTGCGGCCGTTGTGCCGGAACGTGAGCTTCAGGTGGTTGAACCCGAGCAGGTGCAAGATCGTGGCGTGAACGTCGTGGACGTGCGTCTTGTCCTCGGCAGCGCGCAGGCCGATCGCGTCCGTGGCGCCGAGTGCCTGCCCGCCCTTGATGCCGCCACCGGCGAGCCACATGGAGAACCCGTGCGGGTTGTGGTCGCGCCCGTTCGTCCCCTCGGTCATCGGGGTGCGCCCGAACTCCCCGCCCCACACCACGAGCGTGTTTTTCAGTAGCCCGCGGCGCTTCAGGTCCGTCAACAAGCCCGCGATCGGCTTGTCGCTCTGAAGGCAGAGCGCGCCGTGGTTCTTCTCCAGATCGGAGTGCGCGTCCCAGCCGTTCGTGTCGCCGCTATAAAGCTGCACGAACCGCACGCCGCGCTCCACCATCCGGCGCGCGAGCAGGCACCGCGTGCCGAACTCGGCCGTCTCCTTGCGGTCGAGACCGTAGAGCGCCTTCGTCTCCTCGGTTTCCTTTGTGAGATCGACCACGTCCGGCGCGTGGGCCTGCATCCGGTACGCGAGTTCGTAGGCCGCGATGCGCGCCGACAGTTCCGAGTCCGCGGAGCGGGTCGCGCCGAAGTCCCGGTTACTTTCGGCGATGAAGTCGAGCGTCCGGCGCTGCTGTGCGGCGCTCACGCCGGGCGGAGTGGCGAGGTGTTCGATCGGCGCCCGGCTACCCTTCACGACCGTACCCTGATACGCGGCCGGGATGTAGCCGTTGCCCCACGCGGGCGCGCCGCCCTTCGGCCACCCGCCCGGGTCGGGCATCACCACGAACGCGGGCATGTTCCGGTTCTCGGTGCCGAGCCCGTAGCTGACCCACGCGCCGAGGCTGGGCCGCCCCATCAGGATCGAGCCGGTGTTCATGAGGTACACCGACTCGGGGTGCGTGACGCTGTCGCCGTGGCACCCGCGGAGCAAACAGATGTCGTCGACGCGCTCCGCGACATGCGGGAACCAGTCGGACACCTCGATGCCGCTCTTGCCGTGCTTCTTGAACGTGCGGGCGGAGGCGAGCAGTTTGTTCTTGTCCACGCCGCGCCGCGTCTTCACCGGGCCGAACGATTCGGGGAGCTTTTGGCCGTGGAGTCGCGTGAGTTCGGGCTTCGGGTCGAACGTGTCCACGTGCGACGGCCCGCCCGACATGAACAGGAAGATGACCCGCTTCGCGCTCGGCTCGAAGTGTGGTTTCTTCGGTGCGAGCGGGTCGACCGGTTTGTCGTCCGCGAGCAGTCCGTCCTCGCCGAGCATCGCCGCGAGCGCGAGTGTACCGAACCCGCAGCCCGCGTTACGAAGGAAGGCCCGGCGATCGGGGTAATAAGCGAGTGGGGGCACGGCAGCCTCAATCCAAATAGACGAATTCGTTCACGTTAAACAGCGCGCGGCACAACTCGTGGAGCGGCGATTCCTTCAGGAACGCCCTCGCGCGGTCCATTTCTTTCGCGGACGGCGCGCGGCCGAGCGCGAGCCGGTACGCGAGCGCGATGCGGGCGTCTTCGGTCTTTGCTTCGCGCGTGAGCCGGTCGGCGAGCGCCTTTGCCGCGACCATCGTTTCCTCGGCGTTCAGCAGCGCCAGAGCTTGCGTCGCGGTGGTGCTGCGCTCGCGTTTCGGGCAGCTCAGGTTGCTATCGGGCAGGTCAAACGCTTCGAGGAACGCGAGTTTGAGGTTGCGCCGCGAGAGGAGGTACACGCTCCGGCGGGTGTGCTCCACGGGGTCGGCCGTGACCGCGACCACCCGCGACCCGCCCGCGGCACGCGACGCTTCCGGCAACACGACGCCGGGACCGCCCACCTTCGGGTTGAGGCGCCCGCCGACTGCGAGGAGCGAATCCCGAACCGCTTCGCCTTCGAGCCGCAGCCGGTTCGCGTGCGCGAGGAGCCTGTTGTCGGGATCGACGGCCGCCCCGTCTTTGGTCGCCTGAGTGGATTGCTGATACGTCTCCGACAGGAGCATCAGGCGATGAATACGCTTGAGCGACCAGGGCTGCGAACTGTCACTTCCCTTGTCCGTGGGGTACATCAGTTCGCACGCGAGCCAGTCGAGTAATTCCGGGTGCGTCGGCTTTTGTCCGCGAAATCCGAAGTCGCTCGCAGTGCCGACGATGCCTCTGCCGAAGTGGTGCTGCCAGAGGCGATTCACGATGACGCGGGCCGTCAGCGGGTTGTCGGTGCTCGCGACCCAGTTTGCGAGCGCGAGCCTGCGCCCGGTGCTGTTCGCGAGCGCCTTGACTGGGGCGGGGGCTTCTTTGTTCTCGGGCAACAGGACCGCGGGGAAGCCGGGCTCGACCTCGACGCCCTTCTTGTCGAGTTCGCCGCGTTCGAGCAGGAACGTTTTGGGCGGCGCCCCCGGCTTGTCCGTTAATCCCATCGCGACCGGCGGCGCGGGCGGCTTCTTGCTGTCGAACGCTTTCAGCTTGGCTTTTAGTTCCTCGGTTAGTGCTTTCTCGGCGGGCGTCAGCGCCTTTGTGACTTCGGCGTCCGTAACGCGAACTTTCGCTTCCGTTTCGGCTACGAGTTCGATCTGCCCGCCCGTGCGACTGGCAGGTGCCGTGCGGTGGGCGGTCCGGGCATCGGGGGAGAGTTTCGCGAGCCGGTCCTCGAACATCTTCTTGCGGTGCGGTTCCTCGACGGCCGCGAGCTGCTCGCGCAACCCCTTCGTGGATTGCTCGTATGAGCGGACCGCGCTGGCGCGGGCGGTGACTTCCGCGGGCGTGGCGACGGGGACGTCTTTGCGGAAGTTCGCGGGTGTGAAAAACGCTTGCAGGCGGAAGTAATCCTTTTGCGAGATCGGTTCAAACTTGTGATCGTGGCACCGCGCACAGGTAACCGTGAGCCCCAGGAACGCCAGGGCCGCGGTGTCGGTCATATCCGTGAGCGTGTTCAAGCGCCGTTGGGCCTGGTCCGCGGAATCGGTCATGTCCGGGCCGAGCAAGTTGAAGCCGGTCGCGACGAGTGCTTCAGGGTTGTTGGGGAAGACCTCATCCCCCGCGAGTTGCTCGGTGACGAACCGATCGAAGGGCTTGTCGTAGTTGAACGACTTGATGACGTAGTCGCGGTAGCGCCACGCATCCGGGCGCGGCTCGTCGAACTCGTAGCCGTTAGTGTCCGCGAAGCGGGCCAGGTCGAGCCAGTGCCGCCCCCAGCGCTCGCCGTACC
Organism: Gemmata massiliana; assembly: GCA_000531095.1. Taxonomy (GTDB): domain Bacteria; phylum Planctomycetota; class Planctomycetia; order Gemmatales; family Gemmataceae; genus Gemmata; species Gemmata massiliana. The sequence continues at coordinate 29,659 of HG799475.1, forward strand.
TGTGGCTCGCGAGCAAGCGGTCCACGATTTTGGCCCACGCATCGGGCGCCTTGTCGCTCACGAACGCATCAATTTCTTCGGGCGTCGGCGGGAGGCCGTGGAGATCGAACGTGACGCGACGAATGAGTTGCTCGCGCGTCGCGGGCGGCGCGGGCGACAGTTTCGCCGCGGTCAACTTCCCCCGAACGAAAGCGTCGATGGGGTTTGCGAATTGTTGCCCTTCGACAACGGGTACTTTCGGGCGCTCGGGTTTCTTCCAGGCCCAGTGGTTTTGCGGCTCGTCCGCCTGACACGGCGCGAGCGCAACGAGGATCAACAGTGCGGCAGCGGTTCGCATCGTTGAGCGCCGGGAGGGAGAGCGGGTATGTGGAACAAAGTATACCCGCTCCGCTCCGCGTCACAAGCGCTCATTTGCCTCGGAATCAACCGGAGATCGGGGATCCGCTCGACGCAGCGGCGCTCTGCCAAGTGTCGGTAACGGTGGTGTTCGCGGGACGTAATCCGGGCAGTAGTCGTGGCCCTTTCCGCGCCGTGCCGAATCGCGGATCGCACACGCCGCTCTCGTCTCCGGTGCTCCTTATCCCGTCCGTCCGGCCAGCGCACTGAAGTTGCACCCGGTCGAGTTTTTACGTTAGGCTGTGTTGTGTTCAGCGAGAAGTCTCTGAAACTCTGCACATTTTGCGGGGTGGCAATGCGAGAGAACGGATCACGAACGCGGCAATTCACCACCGGCTCGAGTCAGGTGTCACCTGTCGGAACTGTGGTGACAGCCCGTTTACTCGGTGACCGTTCTTCGATCTGCCCACGTCCGACACAACACCCTTGGAGGCGCCCGATGCCCCGCCTGTTGTTCGCCCTTGTTTTACTGTTTCAATCGACCGTCGCGGTCGCGCAGGAGCCGAAGAAAGAAGCCCCGGCCGCGGGCGTTGCCCACATTGTTCTCGGCGGCGGCATGGACGAAGGCGCGCCGGCCGACGGGCCGTTCGGCGGCGGGAGCGAAACCCTGCGCCAGAAGATCGACCGTATCAAGGCCGCGGCCAAGGATAAGACTGTGGCGGCTTTGTACCTCCGCCTCGACGAACTGCACGTCGGGTTCGGCAAGGTGAACGAACTGCGCCGGGCGATCGCCGACTTCCGCGCCGCCGGCAAGAAGGTGTTCGCTTACGCCGAGGAGTTCGACACCAAAGCGTACCTCGTCGCTCTCGCGTGCGACACGATCAGCGTTCCCGAATCTGGCGGGCTCAACATGGTCGGCTTGCGGGCCGAGGTGAGCTACTACAAGGACGCACTCAAGCTCGCCACACTGGACGTGGACGTACTCAAGATGGGCGGGTACAAGTCGGCCGTCGAGCCGTTCCTGCGGGCGGACATGAGTCCCGAGAACCGCGAGCAAATCACCAGCATGATGAACGACAACTTCGACAAGGAACTCGTCGCCGCGCTGGTCACCGGGCGCCCGAACCTGAAGCTCACGCCCGCTAGCGCCGAGGCCCTCATCGACGAGGGGCCGTTCACCGCCCGCAAGGCGCTCAAGCTCGGTCTCGTGGACGCGCTGCAGTACGAGGACCAGTTCGAGTCCGGGTTCGCCAAGACCCTCGGCCGGGACGAGGTGAAAATCGTTCGCGGGTACGGCAAGCCGAAGAAGGCGGACAGCGCCGGCGGGCTGGGCGCGCTCATGGACCTCATGTCGCCCAAGAAGAAATCGGAGACCAAGGAGCCCAAGGTCGCGGTCATCCACGTCATTGGGGCGATCGCGTCCGGAAAGGGCGGGTTCAGCCTGCTCGGGGGGCAGTCGGTCGGTTCGGACACCATCGTCGAGGCGATCCGCGACGCCGAGAAGAATCCGACCGTGAAGGCCATCGTCCTCCGGGTCGATTCCCCCGGCGGCTCGGCGCTGGCCTCGGACGTGATCTGGCGCGCGCTGGCGGTGTGCAAGAAGCCGGTGGTGGCGAGCATGGGCGACGTGGCCGCCAGCGGCGGGTACTACGTGTGCATGAACGCCCGGCGGATCTTCGCCGAACCGGGTACCCTCACCGGCAGCATCGGCGTGTTCGGGATGAAGATCGTCACCGGCAAGTTGGAGGAGCGGGTCGGGGTCACCACGCACGTCATCAGCCGGGGGAAGAACACGGGGGTCAACTCCGCGACGTTCAAGTGGAGCGAGAGCGAGCGGAAGGCGATGACCGAGATCATCGAGGAGGTGTACGACCAGTTCACGGACAAAGCGGTGGCCGGGCGCGTGGCCGCGGGGCAGAAACAGATGACCAAGGCGAAACTGTTGGAGCTGGCCGGTGGGCGGGTGTGGACGGGCCGGCAGGCGAAGGCGAACGGCCTGGTGGACGAACTCGGCACGCTCGACGACGCCATTGCCTTCGCCAAGAAGGAAGCGGGCATCGATCCGTCGAAGGATCTGGAGCTGCTCATGCTGCCCAAGGGTTCGTCGTTCCTCGACAAGCTGATGGACGGCGACCTCGACCTGCCGTTCAGCCGAGCGCTGGCGGACCTGAAGAACGTCCCCGGCGGGGCCAAGGCGGTGGAACTGATGGCCCCCGTACTTAGCGCTCACAAGGCCCCGGTCCAAATGCTCATGCCGTTCCACGTCGAGTTCAAGTGATCGGGGGCGCCCACGGGCGGATTTCGTTCCCAAAGGCCGGCCACCAAATTGGTGGCCGGTTGGATAGTCGATCGTTTATCTGTAATAGCCTTCGCCGGACCAGAACACATCTATCCGGTCCGCTCACGGTCTTTTCGGTCGGAACCGTGTCCGCTCACGGGACGCGCCGATCTGTAGCACGAAGACGTGAGCGCCGGGTTCCGTGGTACCGGCGCCCGCGCGATAAGGGCTGCACAAGCTTGAGCGGCGCCGCGCTCCGATCGGGCCCGCGCGGGTCGGGATGTGATCGGAGCAAATCCGCGAAGAAGCAACGTGGATTGTGTTAAGTTCGTATGGGTGAGCCGGAGCGCCACAGTACGGATGATTATTGTGGACACGGGCTTAACGACTGGGGAGAATTAGCCTCAGAGTGTCTGAGAGATGATTGATCGATTTGCCCTCGAAGACCACTCTGCCCAGCCATCTCCCACCCCTGGAGACTGCCCATGCTCCTGTTCCGATTCCGCCTCTCTCTCGCGCTGGTCGTGGCGGTCGCCGCGGCCGTCGGCGCGGCCGAAACCGGCACCCCGTTCCCGGCCGGGACCAAGGTCGAAGTGACAACCCCGTCGGGTACCGTCGCGGGTGTTCTGGAAGACCGCACCACCGCCGGGTGGGTAATGGTCCGCGAGCCGGGGCGCCCCGGTCCGACCGCTATTCCCGAGAGATCCGTCTCGTTTTTGCGCCCCACAGCGCCCGCGGCCGCGCCGGGCGCGCGGGCCGGTCAAGCCGCCCCCAAAGCGCCGGCCCCCAAGTCCCCGACCCCCAAAACACCGGCGAGCGAGGAGCACTTCATCTTCGGTCAACCGCGGGTCACGAAGCCGGAGCGGTTCGCGTTCAGCCCGACCCCCGGTAACCCGGTCGAGGGGGTGACGGTTCTGAAACGGCACGCGTTCACCGTCGGTCACTACGACAAGCACAAGACCCCGGCGTGGGTGGCCATGCGGTGGACCCGGGCCGAGTACGACGTGTCCGAGTCTCGGCCCAATCACCCGCGCACGTTCCAGGCCGATCCCGAGTTGCCCGGGTACGCCCAGACGGGGAAGGACTACGACCACGCGCACACCAAGTACCAGCGCGGGCACATGGCCCGGCACGAGGACCTGTCCGGGTTCGGCGCGCCCGGTGACCCGTTCCTGGGGACGAAGCAGGGGTGCCTTATGTCGAACATCGTCCCGCAACTGCAGAAGGGGCACACCGTTTGGGGCCGCTTGGAGGACGAGCACCGCGAGATCGTCGCCCGGCCGAACACGGCGATCAAGACGGTGTGGCTGATTTCCGGTCCGGTGTTCCGTGGCGGCGAGGCCGAACAGGTGATCGGGCCGGACCGGGTCGGGGCGCCGGAGGCGGTGTTCAAAGTGATTGCCTGGAAGAAGCCCGACGGAACACTGACGGCCCGCGGGTACGTGGTCCGGCAGGACGCCACGGGCACGAACCTGAAGGTGTTCCTGCGGACGATCGACGACATCGAAGCGGTGACCGGACTGGATTTCTTCCCCGATCTCGACGACGCGACCGAGGACGCTCTCGAGGCCAAGATGTTCACCACCCTGTGGGGCGACGACTGATCTCCCTACAGGGAACGGCCCGCGCCCGTCAGCTCGGCTTCGGGCGCGGATCGGGTACCGTGACCCGGTGCTCCGGTTGCATCTTCCAACCGGGCATCCGGGCCAGCCACTCCTCGGCGACCGCTTCCGGGCACTCGATCAGCAGAAGGCGGGGCATCTCGGCGATGATCGACACGCGCTGATCCGACCGGAGGTCGGCGGGAGCGCTCCCGTCCGCCGCGGCCGTTTTCGGCTGGTGTAACGTGTAGCGGGGCATCACTCTCTCGATCAGTTATTGGGGGAGCCCTTTCCCCTCGTTCGTGACCCCCAGCCCGAGCGACTGGGCGTGGGCAAATAGGAGCGCTTTGATGGCGTCCGCTCGGTTCGCGTCGCGGGTCAAATTCAAGACCGCCGGTGTGCTGGCCAACAAGCGGGCGAGGACGCCGGTCACGGCCGGGCAGGCCATCGAGGTACCGCTCATCGGGGCGTGCCCGCCGGGCACCGTTGACACCACCGCGACTCCCGCGCCGGCCACATCAAGCGCCGTCCCGACGTTCGAGAAGGTGGCCAGGAAGTTCTTCGGGTCCGTCCCGAACGGAGCGGCCACGTCCCCGGACTCACTCGACTTGGTGGGGAACGTCCCCTTGCGCCCGACCGCGGACACAGCGATTGCCAGATCGTCCAGCGCCGGGTAACTGACCGGTTTACGGCCGTCGTTGCCCGCGGCCGCAATCACCACAACTCCGGCCGCGTGCGCTTCAGTGATCGCGTCTTTGACGGCGTCGTCTACGAGTGGCAAGCCAGTATTTTCATCGTGGTTGAAACTGAGGCTCATGTTCAGCAGGTCGCACCCGTCCGCGATGCCCTGGCGAATCGCCTTCACCAGACCGAAGCTCGATCCGGAGTTTGCCGTATCGTCGAACACACGGTACGAGAAGATTCCAGCCCCCGGAGCAATGCCACGCATCCCGGTCGGCGGTCCCCCCCGTCCCGCAATGATACCAGCAACGTGCGTGCCGTGCGACCCGCTAGGTCCGAACTGGTTTTCCGGCGACCCGGGGACGCACCCGAGCCCGCCGGCCACCGACAGGTCCGGGTGGCTGCCGTCGACACCCGAGTCGATTACGCCGACCTTGACCCCCGCTCCGACGCTGAGGTCCGCGCCGACGGTGTGAAAGTGTCGGAGCGAGTCGCCGGCGGCCAGGTCCAGTGGCTCCAGACTGATCGCCAGAGCGCCGCTGGTGGGTACCGTCTTCTTGAGGAAGCTCCAGAGGCCGGGGTGATCGTGTTGAGCGTACACCCGTTCGTAGGAGGAACTGCCGGTCACGGTGAGGGTGACTTTCCCGGTCCCGGACGTGACCCCCGAGGTGCCGGTGCTGTCGGCAAAGTTGGTGAACCCGACGACGGTGACGCCGGCGACCGGCGCCCCGGTCGCCGCGTTCACAACGGTAACGACCAACTTTTTCGCCGCGGCCGGTGCCGCCGCGGCCGGCTTCGTTACCCGGTGGCGGAGGCGGACGGTCGCGACCGCCGGGCGATAGAACACCTCGGGCACGGCCCGCAGCCCGGGCTGGGCGAACCGCAGGGCGGCGATCATTTCCGGTGAGGACTCGACCAGCTTGACCCCGTCCTCGTTGAGCGACGCGACGACGTTAAAGGCGGCCGCTTTGAGCTTCGCGCCCGTCTTGGCGGCCGCTTTGACGACGCCCTGAAGGCGCGTGCGCATGGACGCGACACCGGTGGTGTGTGCCAGGTTCACCAGGGTCGAGGTGGCGGCTGCACTTGCGGTGCCAGCGGACGCTTGCAAACCTTGAGCCGGGAGGATCAGATACCGAGTCGGGCGAGCCATAGCGGGTTCCGTTCGAGGTGGCGGGCGACATTCGCGTTGTAACACCCCCCAGCGACCGCGACAACGTAATTCTATTGCAATCAGTCGACTATTTGGCTATTCTGGACAAGTTCGCGGGCGCTAGATATGGACGGCGGTCCGCTCGGGAGCAGAGTAATTCGGCGCCTGTGCTCCGCCAGCGGTTTGGGGGCCGGGCGCCCGCAACGTGCCCGAGTTCTTCGCCTGTTATCGGCTCGGATTGGGGGCGTCCAACTTCGGAAGCTCGCGCCGCGAGCCGAGCATTTCGGGTTTCACTTTCTCCAAGTAGCTGACCAGAACGCCGAGCATCGCCCCTTCGACGAGTACAACGGGAACGTGCGCGAGCAGAACCAACTGCGCGAGTCGCTCCCAATTATCCTTTCCGCCAAAAAGTAACACGAGGAAGTTCAGAATCACCGCGCCGGCTACGGCTCCCCCTCCGAGGAGCACGCCGCGAACGAACGCGGGCACGCGCAACTTGCGGAGCACGGGGTACAGCGCGCCCGCGGCGAGTGCCGGAATGCCCACGATGCAGGCGTTGATGCCGAGGGTGGAGTACCCGCCGTGTTGGAGCAACAGGTACTGGAGTGCGAGGCCGATCGCGATCGCGATCGGTGCCCGGCGCCCGAGCACGACCCCCACAAGACCGTTCAGGATGAGGTGAACACTCGTGGGAAGCACACCGAGTTTGATGTGGACGCTGGACGCGACGAAGAACGCGGCCGTGAACACGCCGATACGCGGGATCTCTTCTTCGCGCACCTTCCACATCGCGAACGCGAGCATCAGCGCCAGGCCAACGAATCCGGACGCCAACCACGCGGTCGCGAGCGCGCCGTCCGACAAGTGAACGGCGAAGAGGGGTACGTGCATGTCGCCTTCAGTGGAACGCGGGCCTCACCCGCGAGTCAGGGCCTTTGGTCTCGTTTCGAGTTCGTCGTAATGGGCAAACGAGCCGCGACCGCAAGGGAGCGGAGCCGTGGCTCCCTGTGTGGGAATGGCACCGGTAGCATTGTGCTTCCTGCTCCCTTGTGGTTGCGGCTCGCCATACGCAAACCGAAATAGCTCCGGGCGATTTTAGTTACCCGGAGCACGCATTCAGCGGGTGGTGACCCGCGCTCCACGAAACTTCACTTTCCACCCACGACCGCGACGCGCGCGGGCGACTTCTCCACGTCGTCCAACTCAATCCGAACGTCTTCGGTCGCGCGCTTCGAGCGGTCGATGAGGATCGTTACCGTTTGCACGCCGGTCTTGAGATCGAGAACCGTTTCCGGCTTCGGCTCGATCGGCGTGTTGCCCACGTACACCGTCAAGCCCGCGACTGAATTGAACTTCAGTTTCGCGGCCCCGGCGGTAGTAACGTCGAGTTGGAAACGCAGCACCGTTTGCGGAGCGGTATCGTTCCACACGGTGAACTTCGGTTGCTCCGCGAGCGGCAGATCGCCCGATACCTTCGAGTACGCGGGCGCCCACGAGAACGAGTTTTCCGCTTCCGCGGCGGCCGACACGCGGGCGCGCCGGAAGGCGTTCAGATTCGCATTCGTCGGCTCGATCACCTGCCAGCGCCGGACGACGCGGGCCTTGCTCGGGGCGTAAGCCCCGCCGACCTTGCCGAGTTCCGAGATGTACCGCACGAGGTCCGTGAAGTCCTGCTTGGTGAGCTGGTCCGTCAACCCTTCGGGCATGAGGGACTTGGTGGACTTCGTGCGCTCGGCGATGTCCTTCACCGGGATCGTGATCTCCTTATCCTCGGCCGTGCGGAGCACGAGCACCCCGTTCCCTTCTCGCACCTTGATCCCCTGAACGACCTGGTCCTCGGTCGTGACGATCCGCGTTACGTCGAAACCCTCTTTGATCGCCTTGTGCGGTAACAGGAGCGAATCGACGACGTAGTCGGCTTGGGCACTGGCCCCGATGCTGGTGAGGTCCGGGCCGACTTGCCCGCCGGCGCCGCCGTAGGCGTGGCACGCGAGGCACTGGAGTTCCTTGCGGCGGTACACCGCTTCTCCGCGTGCCGCGTCGCCCGTTTTGAGCGCGTCCGCGGCGAGCGCTTTCACCTCTGCCTCGGTCGGCGGTTTGCGAGCGGCCGTGAGGTCGCCGGCCTTCGTGAGCGCTGCGGTCAGGTCGTCGGCCGGTTGGCCCGCGGCGCGAACCGCCTTCAGACCGATCTTCGCGACGTCCGCCGGGAGCTTCTTGTCCGCGAGCGCCTTGGCCAGAACGGTCGCACCACCCCTCCGGTTGACGAACGCCGCGAACAGGTCGATCAGCGCTTCGTCCGGCTTGGCGTCCGGGAGGAACTTCGCGGTCTCGGTTGCGGCTACGGGTGTGTCAAGCGCGGCGAGGGCCACGAGTGCGAGTCGGCGCACGTCCGGCTTTTGCTCCGCGCCACTGAGCTTCGTGATGAACGTTTTTGCACTCGCGTCACCGAACAGGGCAAGCCCTTCCAGTGCTGCTGCACGGTCGACCGGATCGACGGCTTTTTCGGACTTCGCAATGCCCTCCAGGGCCGGGCGCAGTCCGCCGACCTTCCATAACCCCGCGAGCCGCAGGGCCGAGCGCGACGCGGGCCGCGTTTTGCTGTCCGGTTGGGTGTTGATCTCGTCAATGACCGCGTGGAGCTGGTCGGCGTTTTTTGGTGCGGCGACCTTTCGTGTGCGGACCGCGTCTTCCAGTGCGAGGAAGAGGGCGTTCCGCTGGTCCGCGCTCACGCCGGTATCACGGTCCGCGTGGGCGAACACTTTGCCCAATTCTTCCGACCCGCCGATCTGCGCGAGCAGCAGGTACAGTCCGTGAACGTTCTCCTTCGGCACTTTGCCCGAATCGATGAGCGCGAGAACCGGCTTCACGGTGTCCTTGTTGCCGATCGCGTTGAGCGCGAACGCGAGCTTCTTCGCGTCCCCACCGAAGGTGAGTTTGCCGCTCTTGAACTCGGGGAGCCAGTACGGTTCGAGTTCGCGCACGGTCAGCCACAGCGAGTAATCGAGGATGCGGTCCATCGGCTTATCAAGGACCGTTAGAGCGAGGGCCGCAGACGCGGGGTGTCGGATGCCGGCCAGCGCGCGAACGGCTTCCATGCGAACCCGCGGGTGAGAGTGCGCGCAACTGGCCGCGATCATTGACACCTTCCGGTCATCGCGAACGCCAGATTCGGCCAGTATTCGGGTCGCGAGGGCCGCAACCTCTGGCTGAGGGCAGTGCTGTAGTCCCGTCAGTAAATCGAACGTGGCGTGAGTCGCCTCCCGTGCGTCGGGTGGCAACGTGGCAACGGCTCCAAAAGCTTCGTAGAGCCGAAGCGCTTCGAGTAGCAGGCGGTAATCGGGCGAATTAGGTTCGGCGTGCTTTTTGACCCATTTTTCCAGCTCCGGCAGCACCTTTTCGGCGCCGCGTTCTTTGAGCACGCGCTTCGCTTGTTGGCGCGTCCACTGTTCGGGCGATTTCAGTTGCTCCAGCAGTTCGGGGATGCTCGCGTCCACGAGCTTCGGCTTCTTCACGAGGTCGCGGCCCTTCGCGGTCACGCGCCAGATGCGGCCGTGCGTGTGGTCGCGGCGCGGGTCGCGGAAGTCCACTTCGCCGTGCTGGATGATCGGGTTGTACCAGTCCGCAATGTACAGCGCGCCGTCCGGCCCCATCTTCACGTCGATCGGGCGGAACGCGGGGTGGTTGCTCTTGATGACTTCCGTCATCTCTCGCGCGGCGAACGTGCTGCCGTCCTCTTGTAGCTTGAACCGGCACACGCGGTGCCCGCGGAAGTCGTTGGTGACGACGTCGCCCTGCCAGTCGTCCGGGAAGTGCCGGCCCGAGATCACTTCGAGGCCGCAATATTTCGGCGAGCCGGGGTTCATCCCGTGCAGCAGCCGTTGCGCGTGCGGGCCGACGGACGTGAGGTAGTAGCCGCCCGGGATCGCGTGGTTGATTCCCTCACCGCCGGCGCCGTCCGTTGCGAGAGACTGCCCGTACTTGTCGAAGGCGTGGCCCCACGTGTTCACCCAGCCGCGGGCGAAGACGTCGAGTTCCGTCTTGTCCGGGTTGTACCGCCAGATGCCGCCCGCGTTCAGGCGCTTCACGCCGCTCGGCGTTTCGACGTGGCTGTGAATGTAAATCGACTGGTTGAAGTACAGTCGGCAATCCGGTCCCCAGCGGAACGTGTGGATGATGTGGTGCGTGTCTTCGGTGCCGAACCCGCTGAGCAGCACCTTCCGCTTGTCAGCCTTGCCGCCGGGCTTGCTCGCGCTCAGGTGAACGAGTTCGGTGCTGTTCGCGACGTACACGCCGCCGTCACCGGGTTCGAGCCCGGTCGGGATGAGCAACCCGTCCGCGAACACGGTGGTCTTGTCGGCCTTCCCGTCGCCGTTCGTGTCTTCAAGGACGATGATCTTGTCGTTCGCCTTCTCACCTGGCTTGATCTGCGGGTAGATCTCGCTCGACGCGATCCACAGCCGCCCCTGCGGGTCGAAGTTCATCTGGATCGGCTTCGCCAGCAGCGGGTCCGCCGCGAACAGGCTCACCTCGAACCCGGGCGCGACGGTGAACGTCTTGCGCTCCAGTTCCGGGTCCGGGTCGGGCACCTTCGCGTCGTTTTGTGCGAACGCCAGTGAGGGCGAGAGCAGAAGTAGTAGCGAGAATGTGTATTGGCGCATGAGTGAGAGGGTGGTTGTGTCGGGCGAACCCGGCCCGCAAGGGCCGCGGTTTGTGTGTGCTTGGGGCGCGGGCGAATGCGTGTCGGGTGGTTGGCCGTTGTGGTGGGCGAAGTACCCACCGTAGTGGGTGAAGTACCCGCGGCCCTTGCGGGCCGGGTTCACCGGGCGGTCACTTGCTCAGCGACTTCCGGATATTCGCGATCTCCTCTTCGGCCTTCGCGATGAACGGGTCGAACTCGACGATTTCCTTCGCGTTCTTCCCCTGTTCGTGTTTGCGGAACCCGAACAGGTACGTCTCGTTCTGCGGGCGCCACTTGTTGAAGAACTGCTCGTTCTTCGCAATGATCGCCTGGCGGAGCGGTTCGAGCTTTTCTTCGCTCACAACCGTTCCCGGTTGCGCCAAACTGTTCGTGAAGAACGGAGTAAATTGCTTGTATCCGGCTTCGGTCAGGTGGATGCCGTTATCCGTGAACGGACCCGCAGAACGGATGTTCTGAAAATCGCGGAACAGATCTACGAACGAGATCCCGCGCTTTTCCGCTATCGCTTTGATCGCCCCGCTGTAGAGCGCGAGTTTATCGTTGAGTGCCTTCGGGTCCGGGAGACTCGTGGACTTTTCGACGGGAATTGGTGTGAACAGAAACACGCGCGCGTTGGCGGGTTTGAGTGAGTCGAGCAACTTTTCCAGTCCCTTCTCGAACTTCGGTAACCCTTCTTTGCCCTCGAATGCTTCGTTCGAGCCGAAGTTCACGAAGATCACGGTCGGCTTGAGTTCCAGTGTGAGCGACACCATGCGCTCGTAGCCCTTCGCGGCATTGTCGAAGCCGGCGCGGGCGTCGCCGAACACGGTGTCGCCGCTCCAACCGAGGTTGCGAACGGTGATGTTCTTGTCCGCGTTCGCGGCGATGAGCGCCGTTTCCCAGTAACCGTAGCGCTGCTCGCGCTCGACGAGCGTGTTACCGAGCCACACGATCCGGTCGCCGTCTTTGAGGCCGAACGATTGGGGCGGGTTCGCGGGTTGGGCGGGTTGTAAGTTGAGGCCGGGCGTACTGACGAATCCGGGCGAGAGAGATTGCGTGCCGAGGAGTATGGCGAACGCAGTGGAGAGGAGCATTTGGGGTTCCTCGTGGGGTGGGGGTTGGGTCAAGATACGTCTCGCGGTCGCGGTTGACACGCCCGCGCGGTTGTGTATTAGTGTCGCACTCGTTTTCGACACGCTCCCGCACCGGCGGGATCACGGTTCCCGCTACAGCAGGCCACGGGATGCGGATCGTATTGCAGTGGGTTCTCGGTGCGGTCGTGGTGGTGGTCGTTCTCGGCCCGCCGGTCGCGCTGTACCGCGCCCATTACATCCACGCGAAGCGGTTCCGCGAGGTCGAACCGGGCAAACTCTACCGGTCCGGACAGATGACCGCCAGTGGATTCCGGGAGTACATCGAGCGCCACGGAATCAAGACCGTGGTGAACCTCCAGCACGAGGAACCCGACCCGCTGCTGCCGGACAACTGGCTCGGCAAGGGAAAGGTGCGCGAGAGCGAGCTGTGTAAGGAACTCGGCGTGGGGTACAAACTCATCACGCCCGACATTCTCCCGCCCGGCAACACGCTCGAAATGGAACCGCCGGCCGTGAAGGAGTGGATCGCGCTGCTCGACGACGAGAAGAACTACCCCATTCTGTTGCACTGTAAGGCCGGATTGCACCGCACCGGTCGGCTCACCGCGATCTACCGGATGGAGTACCACGGGTGGTCGACGGGCGAAGCCCTGCGCGAGTTGCGCGCGAACGGGTACGGGTTCGTCGCGGCGAGTGAGGGCGACGAGTTCGTGATCCAGTTCATCCAGAACTACAAACCGCGATCGAGGAACGAGCGCCTGACGGCCGGAGCCGCGTGTCAGGTGATTGAGGGGGCGCTGGGCGCCGGAGGGCCGCGCCCGTGATGACCGCTATCGACCGCATGTTCCTGATTACGTTCGTTCGGTCCTACCTGATTGTGCTGGTCAGCTTGATCTCGCTGTTCATCGTGATCGACCTGTTCACGCACCTCGACGCATTCGTGAACAAGCCGGGCGGGTTCGCGGCGTCCGTCCGGCACATCACGACGTACTACGGGAACCGCGTACCGGAATTCTTTGACCTGCTGGGCAACTTCATCACGCTCATCGGGGCCACGTTCACGGTGGCCTGGATGCAGCGGAACAACGAACTGCTGCCGCTCCTGTCCGCGGGCGTGCCGACGCGCCGGGCCGTGCGGCCGGTGCTGCTCGGTGCGGCCGTTACGCTCGCCCTCGGGCCGCTGAACCAACAGTTCGTGATCCCCGAAGTGGCCGACCAGTTGACGATGCAGCGCGACGACCCAAACCAGGCGAAGGCCCAGGCGCTGATGGGCGCCTACGACGCCAGCGGCATCCACTTCGAGGGGTTCGCCGGGTACCGCAAAGAGCTGAAAGTGGACCGGATGTGCGTCACGTTCCCGGAGACTTCGCCCAGCGGGATGCTGCACCTGTTCGCCGAGAAAGCGCACTTCATCCCCAAGAACGGGGACGACCCGCTCACCGGGGGATGGCTCCTGACTCAGACCACGCCCGAGTCGTTCGAGGGTGATCTGCCGACCAACCTCACGGTGCTGGGTACCAGTCGGTTCTTCGTCAAAATTCAGGACGCGGACTACGACGCGGTGTGCCGCGGGGGGGCGTGGTTCGTCTACGCATCCACCACGGAACTGCGCTCGATGCTCATCGATCCGGAACCGCGGCGCCGGGGGAAAATGGCCGTGCTGTTCCACACCCGCATGACGCGCCCGTTCGTCGGGATGCTGATGGTGGTGTTCGGGATGGCGGTGATCCTGTGGAACCCGAACCGGCACGTCATCATCAGCTCGGGCCTGTGCCTCGCGATCTCCGCCACGGTGTTCCTGTCCACGATCGCGTGTAAGTATCTGGGAGACCAGGACGTGCTACCCGCGGCGCTGGCCGCGTGGCTCCCCGTCATCGTCTTCGGTCCGCCCGCGCTCGTCGCGCTCGACTCCGTTCACACGTAATTCTGTCGAATGACGCACTGTCTCAGCACGAATATGCTTGGTTTTCCGGCGAATTCGTGCTGAGACAGTGCGCTCGCCTATCGCACGATAGCCCACATTCCGCGGAAATGTTGCCGTGAGTCGAACGAGTCGCGTGCCGTGCGGACAGGCTGACGTGACCGTCATGACGAAGCCCGACTAAGGTACACCGATGGAACCGGCAGCTCGCTATCAGACGGGGCAGCGATGGGTATTTGCGCCTGCTGTCGCCGAGTTCGAGGACACGCTCGTAATTGGTGGAGTCTCGGAGGCACGCCCCAAATGGGGCTGGAACGAGCGAACGTATACGGTGTACGTTCGGTACAGTTCGGCTGCGAAAGAACTGATTCCTGCCGATTACGACGGGATCATTCTCTCCTTGACTGATGCGGCAATGGATCGGAGTGTGACGGAACTCGTGGAAGGTGGAGTCGAGTTGCCGTGGTGGTGGGTTTACGGTCGTAAGTTCGATTCTCCTGAAGAAGCTCCCAATACCCGTGGCGTCCTAAGTTGCGATCGGGTGATTGATGTGCTTCCGCACACCTTTTTGGAAGCAAAAGCACGCGCAGAGGACATTCGTGCGAGGGCCACCGCTCTTCGGCAGCACCGCGAGAAGTTTGGTGCATTAACGGCTAGGCCAGCGCCGAGCAAAACCGTTGCGGAATCGTGGAGGCGGATCTCAGTTTGGGCTGCAGAACACGCGCCCGACTTGGATTTCTCGCCTTCTCCAGGAGCACCAGAAGAGGCGATCACCGAATTTGAGCGGCGGTCGGAGCGAAGCTACCTGACCACTTCAAAGAATCGGTTCGAGTGCATGACGGGGGCTGGTGGATTCCACCGTATCACGGTGAGCTGATGCCCCTGGCCAGAATGCTCGAACAGTGGAAGGTGTACTCAGATTGGCGGGCAAAGGGAGAGTACGCGGTCGGTGAGAACTGGGAGCCGCGGCGCATCGAGGGGCCGATCAAACCCGTGTTCTGGAACCAATTGCGGGTGTACGTAACCGATAATTCGGGTAACCACCTGACGCTCGATCTTGATCCACCGGCTGGGGGGGCGCTACGGGCAGGTTCTGTATCACAGCCACGAGGTTGGACCGACGCAAGTTGTCGCACCGAATTGGGCAACATTTCTGGGCAACTTAGCGGAAGATTTGGAGTCAGGAAAGTACGTGTACTTTGAGCACGACAGTACACTCGAACCGTTAGAAGAGGCAGAGCGGGAAGAACTTTAAGTCGCTCGGATCTCATCCGCGATGCGCTTCATCGATCCTACACCGGCGCGTCGAACTAACCGACACTTTCGGCCGGAACATTAACTCTTGGAGGGGCAGGGCGTGCGCACTATG
>HG799475.1:44781-142685 GCA_000531095.1 Gemmata massiliana
CGCGCCCGAACGGGACACGCGGCCGCGAACTTGGGGATGTTGAGGCGCGTGGCCGTGTCGCTCCTGAAGCGTGCCAAGACCAAGGGCAGCATCAAGACCCGGCGCATGAAAGCCGGGTGGGACGACAACTACCTATTGCAAGTTATCCAAGGAATCACGGCACAATAAAGTGCGCACGCCCTGCTTGGAGGGGAACGCTCTTCGGGACTATAAATCAGGGCGCAACTGCTCGTCGCTATCGGTAGAATGTTACCGTTCCCAGTTTGCGTCCCGAGGTAGCGCCATGCTGATCGGCCAGCAGATCGGCCCGTTTGAAATTGAGAAGGAACTGGGCAGCGGCGCGATGGGCACCGTGTACCGGGCCAAGTTCCACCGCAGCGCCGAGAAGGTCGTTCCGGTCGCGCTGAAGGTCGTGGCACTCGGGCTGCTCGGGAACGAAGGGGCGATGGCGCGCTTCGAGCGCGAAGCAAACATCCTCAAACAGCTCCGGCACCCGCACATCGTCCGGCTGATCGCGCACGGGAAGATCAACAAGGCGAACCCGTACATCGCGATGGAGTTCATCGACGGCGAGGCCCTCGACCGGATTCTCGCGCGCCGCGGAAAGCTCGGGTGGGAAGAGGTCGTTTCTTACGGCAAACAGTTGGCCGAAGCGCTCCAGTACGCGCACGACAAGGGCATCATCCACCGCGACCTGAAGCCGTCCAACCTGATGATTACGCGCGACGGCGCGATGAAGCTCACCGACTTCGGGATCGCGAAGGACACGGACGTCACCGCCCTCACCGGGGCGAACAGCACCATTGGTACCGCCGCGTACATGTCGCCCGAACAGTGCAAGGGCGACCGCAACCTGAGCAACAAATCGGACCTCTATTCGCTCGGAATCGTGTTCTTCGAGCTGCTCACCGGGCGGAAACCGTTCGCCGCGGAAACCACCGTCGAAATGTTCCTCAAGCACGTCAACGAGAGCGCCCCGCGCATCGGCAAGATGGTGAACGAGCTGCCGCCGAAGTTCGAGTCGCTCATCCTTCAGTTGCTCGAAAAGGACAAGGACGACCGGCCGGTGGACGCGGCGTGGGTCGCGCGGATTCTGGGCGAGATCGAGGAGGACGCCTTCGCGCGCAAGAGCGCCGGGCTCGCGGTCGCCCAGGTGCGCACCGCGAAGCCGATGAACCAGTCCGGCGAGAAGATGGACGCGACCGACAAGGAGGCCGCCCGCGCGCTGCGCGGGAAGAAGAAGAAAACCAAGAAGAAGGTCGCGGTCCCTCTTCACGAGCAGACGTGGGTTCACGCCCTCGCGATCATTGCGGTCCTCGCCGCGATCGGGACGGGGGTGTACTTCGCGCTGAAGCCGGCGGGACCGGAAAAGATGTTCGCCGCGATCGAGAAGGCGGACTCGGCCGGGGCGAAGGCCGACGCCGCGAAGAACTTCCTTGAAGCACACGGCTCCAAAGGCGGCGAGCTCGTGGACCGGGCTGCGGCGCTTTTTAAGGCCGCAACGGTCAGTGACCGCGAGAAACAGTTGGGGAACCGGAACGAGTCGAAGGCGCTGCGTAAACCCGCCGACGGCGACGACCAGGACGCCTTCGACAACGCGATGCAGGCCATCGATGCCGAGAAGGGCGGCGACCTCGGGCTCGCCGAAGCGTTCTGGACGAAGGTGAAGGGCCGGTTCCCGGAAGAGGGGAACTTGCCCTACACGGTAAACGATGAGGTGCTCCCGAAGGCGCGATGGGGGTGGGTCGCGGAGAAGCGGCTCCTGGACATCAAGACCGCCCGCGGGGAGTTCGGGAAGCTGCAACAGAAGATCAAAGAAAGTCGGCTCTACGAGCAACCGATGAAATTCGACTCCGGGAACCCGGAAGCGATCGCGCTCCGCGTGCTGCGCCTCAAAGAGTTCAGCGACCCGGAAAAGGCTTACCGCACGTGCGAAACGCTCATCGCGCTGACCGAAAAGGACAGCGACAAGCACGCATGGTTCCTGGTCGGTACCAGTATGAGGAGCAATACGTCCAAGGGGGCGAGCGACCCGATCGCCGTGCGCCTCCAGCACCTCACCAACTTGCTGAATGAGATGGACCGCCTCGTGAAGCAGATCAAGGACGGTCCGGAAAGTCCGGAGCAAATGGTCACCGAACGCACCGTGCGAACCCGGTGCCGCGAGGTCGCCGAGTTGTACGACGACGAAACCGACGACAAGGTGCGCGCGGCCGTGACTCGCGCCGCCAAGATCGCGGAATCGGTCCCCAAGAAGTCGTAGTCCTGCGGTAGATAATGCCCCTCAGTACCCGGCTCATGCGTGGTCGGGCAAATTGTGGATTTTGTATATTTGTCCACTGCGCACCGGGTATAATGACTTGGTGAATTGGCCCGTTCGTAGAGGGCGCATCAGGGCCGTAAGGGTGGAAGCGAGCAGGTGCGGGAAACATTACCCGCTCGTTAACACTCGCGGTTCACCCAGAGTGTTCTTGGCGAACCGCGAGTGTTAACGCTTCCAGTTGATCACATTTTTGGTGTTGACGTAGCAAGTGACTGCTGGGGCTGATCTTCCGTCGAATGATCTTGTGTGGGAATTTTGCACTCGGAAGCGGGGATCGCGGTTGGGATCGCGATCCAATCGGTCGAAACTACGGGCATCTTGAAGAGATCACGACAAACACCGCCGTCAACCCCAAAGATGTGACCAACTAGAAGGTGTTAACGAGCGGGTGGAGTGGTTCGCCAATGTGGGCTGGGAACCTCTAGTGGCCCGGGCCAAAAGGTTAGCAAATGTTAGCCGGCGGCCCGAACCGTGGCTGGTCCAATTTCTGAGTAAGTTGATTACCGATAGCGAGAACGAATCGAAATGCTCGAGCTCTCCACCGTCCGCCCTGCAAGTGCCGCCGCATTCGATCGTGCCAAGGCGGTGATTCCCGGGGGCGTGAACAGCCCGGCCCGCGCGTTCGGCGGGGTCGGCGGGAACCCGTTGTTCATCGCGCGCGCGGACGGACCGTTCCTCTTCGACCTCGACGGCAACCGGTACCTCGACTTCATCGGTTCGTGGGGGCCGATGATTTTGGGGCACTGTCACCCGGCCGTCGTCGAAGCAACGATTGCCGCGGTGAAGAACGGGTCCAGCTACGGCGCGCCGTGCGAACTCGAAACGCGGCTCGCCGAAATGGTGATCGACGCGGTGCCGTCGGTGGAGATGGTGCGGTTCGTTTCCAGCGGTACCGAAGCGACGATGAGCGCGATCCGCCTCGCGCGCGGGTTCACCGGGCGCGACCTCGTCATCAAGTTCGCCGGGTGCTACCACGGGCACGTTGATTCGCTCCTGGTCTCCGCCGGGTCCAGCGCGCTCACGCTCGGCGTCCCGAATAGTCCCGGCGTACCCGTCGGCTGCACGCAGGACACAATCGTCCTGAAATTCAACGACACCACCGCGCTCGCCGAGGTGTTCGCCGCGAAGGGGGATAAGATCGCGGGGGTGATCCTCGAGCCGATCGTCGGCAACATGGGGCTCGTCCCGCCGACTGCAGAGTTCCGCCGCGAACTCCGACAACGCACACAGAAGCACGGCGCGCTGCTCGTTTACGACGAAGTGATGACCGGGTTCCGGCTCGGGTACGGCGGCGCGCAGGAGCTACTCGGCGACAAGCCGGACCTCTCGTGCTTCGGCAAGATCATCGGCGGCGGGTACCCCGTCGGGGCCTACGGCGGGCGCGCGGACATCATGAAGAAGATCATGCCCGCTGGTCCCGTGTTCCAGGCCGGTACGCTCTCGGGCAACCCGGTCGCGATGGCCGCCGGGATCGCGACGCTAAACGAACTGAAAGTGAATCCGCCCTACGCGCGGCTCGAAGAGCAGAGTAAGCGTATCGGCGAGGGGCTATTGAAGGCCGCCGCGAGCGCGAACGTACCGGTGCAGTTCAACCGCGTCGGGAGCATGTGGACGCTGTTCTTCACCAACACGCCTGTGAGCGACCTCGACACCGCGAAGACGAGCGACACGAAGCGGTTCGGCCGGTTTTTCTGGGAGATGATGGACCGCGGCGTGTACCTGCCGTGCAGCCAGTTCGAGGCCGCGTTCACGTGCGGCGCGATGACGGACGAACACATCGCGACGACGATTCAGGCCGGTGCGGAGAGCCTTCAAGCCGTCGCCAAAGGGTGAGATTTTCCGCGGGCGCGCGGGCGGATTCCGTTCTAGTTTTCGGCGCCGCGGAACTCGCCCGCGTACACTTCACCTCGCCCGCATCGGGGACCGCCAATGAAGGCCCGCGCCGTCGTTCTCGTCGTCGGAATCAGCATGATCCTGGGACTCGGCGGGTTCATCGCGTACCAGAGCCCGTGGGTGCGCTCCCTGCTCGCACGCAGCACAGTCGATCCCGTCGAACTCGAACGCGGCATGAACGCGCCGCAACGCAACCACCAGCCCGCAGACGCCGCAACCGGCTCTCCGCAGTGGCGCGGGGCGTCGCGCTCGGGCGTCGCGCCGGTTGGGTCGTTCCGGACCGACTGGGACAAAAAGAAGCCGGTGGAGTTGTGGCGCCAACAAATCGGGGGCGGGTACGGGTCGTGTGCGGTCGTCGGCGGGAAGCTCTACGTTCAGGACCGGCAGGGCGCGACCGAGCGCGTCGTGTGCCTCGACGCGGAAACCGGCAAACCGGTCTGGGATTACGCTTACGAAGCCGGACAAGCTGGCAATGACAGCACCTACGCGATTGGCCCGCGTGCCACGCCGACCGTGATCGGGAACACGGTGTACGCGGTCGGCGGGTCGGGCAAGTTGCTCGTACTCGACGTCGAAAACAACGCGGCGAAGCTGAAGTGGGAGCACGACCTGCTCCCCGAGTTCCAGGCGCCGATGCCGCAGTGGGGCGTGGCGTGTTCGCCGCTCGTGCTCGGCGATCTGGTGATCGTGATGCCGGGCGGCAAGGACGCGGCCGTTGTTGCGTTCGACAGAACCTCGGGCGCGGTGAAGTGGAAGGCCGGTTCCAACCCGCCGGGCTACAGCTCGCCCATCGCGGCCACCATCGGCGGGCAGGCGACCGTGTTCGCGTTCCTGGGCGACGCGCTCCTGGCCGTGCGCGCCGCCGACGGCGCGGTGACCGACAGCTTCAAGTGGGCCACGCAGTACACCGGGAACATCGCCACGCCCGTCGTTGTGGACGACGAGTACGTGTTCGTCTCGTCGGCTTACGGGATGGGCTGCGCGCTGTTGCGGGCCGAGAAGCAGGGCGCCGACGTGAAGCTGGTGAAGGTGTACGAGAACCGCGGGCGCGCGTTCCAGAGCCACCACGCGACCGGCGTGTTCAAGGACAAGCACCTGTTCGGCGTGGACGGCACGCGCGGCGCACGCGGACTCACGTGCATCGAGTTCATGACCGGCAAAACGGTGCCGGATTGGGAGTGGACCGAGAGCGGACAAGCGAGCGTGATCCTCGCCGGCAATCACCTGATTCTCCAAACAGAGCGCGGGGATTTGTGTCTGGTCGAGGCGAACCCGAAAGAGTTCAACCTGGTCGCGAAGATCCCGAAGGTACTGAGCGGGAACAACAATTGGGCCACACCCACGCTCGTGAACGGTCTGCTGTACGTTCGGGACGAGCAGAAGGTGCTGTGCTTCGACGTGCGCCCGTAATCCGCGTGACGCTCAATCGCGGGGCGGCACGCACTTCTGTAACTACCCGCCCGTAACGACCGCCCCGGCTTCGCGGCAGAGTTGTTCCGCGCGCTCGGCGGTGGGTGCTTCGGCGATCACGCGGACCACCGGCTCGGTGTTGCTCCCGCGAACGTGCAGCCACCAATCTGCTCCGTCGAGCCGCAACCCGTCGATGCGGTTGATCTCCGCGTCCGGCCAGCGCGCTTCCAGCGCGGCCAGCGCACCGGGCAGGCGCTCGCGCGAAACGGTGAACTTCGTCTTGAGCATCGCGTACTTCGGAAGTTCGGCTACGAGCTGCGAGAACGGCTTCTTTTCTTCGGCCATCAGGCTCAGAATGGATGCCATCCCGATGAACGGGTCGCGCACCCAGCCGATGCGCGGGTCGATGACGCCCCCGTTGCCCTCGCCGCCGATGACCGCGTTCGTGTCGCGCATGAGGCCGACCACGTTCGCCTCGCCCACCGCGGAGCGGTAGAACGGGCACCCGGCCGCGGTCGCGACGTCCTCGTTCATGCGCGATGTAGACATATTCACGACCACCGGGCCGCGCTGCTGGCGCAACCGGTACTTCACCGCGAGCGCGAGCGTGGCTTCCTCGCTCACGCACGTCCCGGTTTCGTCGATGAGCGCGAGCCGGTCCGAATCCGGATCGAGCACGAAGCCCAGGGCGCACTCGTGCTGTTGCACCCAGGGGGCCACTTCAGTGAGGTTGGCCGGGATCGGCTCGGGTTCGTGGGTGAACAGCCCGGTCGGTTCGCAGCCGTACTGGATCACGTCGCACCCGAGGTCGGCCAGCAGGCGCGTCCCGAGCGGCCCGCCCGCGCCCGCGTTCGCGTCGAGGAACACGCGGAACCGCTGGCCCGCGACCGCCGCGACGCTGATCGTGTCCAGCACCGCGCGGGCGTGATCGGCGCTCACGTCCGGCGGAACGCTGACGCTCCCGATGCCGTCCCACGCGGACCGCGCGAAGTCCCCGGTTTCGTACAGGGCGCGGATGATTAGCCCCGTTTCGGCCGGGAGCACGGCCCCGTCCGAGCCGAACATCTTCAGCCCGTTCCAGGGGGCGGGGTTGTGGCTCGCGGTGATCTGGATCGCGCCGGCCGCGTTCGACTGGCGCACCGCGAACCCGCACGTCGGGGTCGGCGCGATCCCGTCGGCGCGATCCCGATGTCTTCTACGGTACACCCGGCCCCGAGCAGCCCCGCCATGACCGCGTGGCGCAGCATCTCGCCGCTGGGCCGGCCGTCGCGCGACAGGATCACGCGCTTTCCGGCGACCGTGGAGCCATACGCGGCAGCGAACCGCGCCGTGGCCTCGGCCGTCAGCCCGGCGCCAACGATCCCACGAATTCCGGACACGGACACGATCAGATCGGACGGAACCGCCATAGCAGCGAGCCCTGGAGAACGGGTGGAGCGAGCGAATCGGGCCGAAGGTGTTATAGCAACAGGGGCTATCTTCAACTGATAACGCCCTCGCCGAACCGATTGAAAACGCCCTCACCGAACCGACCGAAGAGTGCTCGTTTTCCCTTCTTGCCCACGGTCTTCTCGTCCACAATGAGTGTTTTGAGGCGCTTGAGATACTTCGAGTCCGCGAGCGCTATTGCACCGGAGGGGCCAATTTTGGTGCTGTTGAGATCTCACATCACCCACCGCCCTTGTGGGCGGTGGATGTGAGGGCTGGGGATCGAACTACTCTCCGACGGCTTTGCCGTCCAAGCGCTTATCGGCCGCTCCGGTCCGCACACCCGTCTTGGGGTCGATCCAGATCGAGTGCCCGTCGCCCTGTCGCGCTTCGGTGACGGTGTGCCCGAGGGCCTTGAGTTTTGCCGCCAAGTTCGGGTGCGCCTTCACGCCCTCAAACCGTGCGGCGTCCGGGAACCACTGGTGGTGTAGGCGCGGGGCGCTCACGGCGTCACCGACAGACATCTCGAACTCGGTCACGTTCAGCACGATGCACAGCACGGTGTTGATGATCGTGCGCCCGCCGGGGCTGCCTGTGACGAGGGCCGGTTTACCGTCCTTGAACACGATCACCGGCGTCATGGACGACAGCATGCGCTTGCCCGGCGCGATCTGGTTCGGCTTGGTGCCGATGTCGCCCTTCGTGCTCGTGAACCCCGGTCGTGTGTTGAAGTCGGTCATCTCGTTGTTGAGGATGTAGCCCGCGCCGCGAACCACGACGCGGTTGCCGTAGCTATTTTCGAGCGTGTACGTGTTGCTCACCGCCAGCCCGTCTTTGTCGACGACCGAGAAGTGTGTGGTGCTGTCGCTCTGCTTGTCGAGCGGGATTTCCGGTGCGAGTTCCGCGCTCGGAGTCGCTTTCTTGAGGTCGATCGTCGCCGCGAGTTTCTTCGCGTAATCTTTGGTCGTGAGTTCGGCCGGGATCTTGGTGAAGTCCGGGTCGCCGAGGTACCGTGCCCGGTCCACGTAGGCGCGCTTCATCGCTTCGATCATGAGGTGCGACGTTTCGGGTGCCCAGCGCCCCTGCTTCTTGAGATTGAAGTTTTCGAGGATGTTGAGCATCTCGGAGAGCACCACGCCACCCGAACTCGGGGGGGGCGGGCCGTACACATCGAACCCGCGGAACGTGGTGTGAATCGGCTTGCGCGCGTTCGCTTTATAGGCTTCCAGGTCCGCCTTCGTAATCAGCCCGCCTTCGGCTTTCATCTCTTTTTCGAGTAGGTCCGCGAGTTCGCCGGTGTAGAACCCATCTGCGCCTTTCTCGGCAATCGCGCGCAGGGTGCGGCCGAGGTCTTTCAGCACGAGCGTATCGCCCCCGCGCCACTTCTCGCCGCTGGGCTTTCCGTACACGCGCTTGAATTCCGCGTTCGTTGTCTTCGAGTCCGCGAGCACGCGGTTCAGCCCGCCCGCGAGGGCCGCATTCACGGTGAAGCCGTTCTCGGCCAGTTCCGCTGCCGGCAGCACGAGCGCTTTCCATTCGAGTTTGCCGTACTTCTTGTGAGCCAACGCCAATCCTCGCACCGTTCCGGGCACACCCGCGGCCTTGTGGTTTAACCACGTCACTTTGCCGTCCGCGAACAGGTCGCGCTTCGCGGCAACCGGAGACGTTTCGCGGTACTCGATGCACGTCGGGTCTTTACCGGGCGGTGCGATCATCATGAACCCGCCGCCGCCGATGTTCCCGGCCTCGGGCCACGTGACGGCCATCGCGAACGCGGTTGCTACCGCCGCGTCTACGGCGTTGCCGCCGGACTTCAGCACTTTCAGTCCCACATCGGCCGCGGGCGGCGAGACGCACACCACCACGCCACCCTTGGACGTAACGGTTTCCGCTTGAGGTTGTGCGTGGGCCGTGAGTGGGGCCAAAAACAGCAACGCGACGAGTATGGCAGCGCGAATCATGGTGAATTTGGTACCCGCGTGTGGTGGATGTGCAGGAGCGCGGCGGGCCTAAGTGAAGTTCAGGCCCGCCCGAACGAGGATCACCCGGCGCGCAACGCGGCCGAGCTTTCGACCCCGAGGTTCTGATAAATCTGGCGCGTCGCGTCGGACTTGTTGAGCGTGTAGAAGTGGATGCCGCGCACGTTGTTGTGCAACAAGTCGGCGCACTGTTCGGTCGCCCAACTGATCCCCACGCGGGCCACCGCGTCGTCGTCCGCGCACCGGCCGACCGCGCGAATGAGTTTGGCGGGGAAGTGCGCACCGGCCGCGAGTTCGGCCATCCGGATCATGCCCGATTTCGACGTGATCGGCATGATGCCTGCGACGATCGGAACCTTGATCCCGGCCAGGTCGCAGCGCTCGCGGAAGTCGTAGAAGTCGCGGTTCTCGAAGAACAGTTGGGTGCAGATGTAGTCCGCGCCCGCGTCCACTTTGCGCTTGAGGTTGTCCAGTTCCTGGAGCCGGTTCGGGCACCCGGGGTGCCCCTCGGGGAACCCGGCGACGCCGATCCCGAACCCGCGCCCGTTCGCCCCGGACCGGTTGCGGAGGAACTTCACCAGCTCTTCTGCGTAGTGGAACGCATCCTTCGCGCGATCGTAGTTCGCGAGATTCTTGGGCGGGTCGCCGCTCAGTGCGAGTACGTTCTCGATCCCGCTGGCCGCGTAGCGATCGAGGATGGCGGTCATTTCCGGCAGCGAGTGGCACACGCAGGTGAGGTGCGACACCGCGGTGAGGTTGGTGTCGCGTTCGATGCGCACCACGAGGTCGTGCGTGCGGTCGCGCGTCGATCCGCCGGCCCCGTAGGTCACCGACACGAACGACGGCTGGAGCGATTGCAGTGCCGCGATCGTTCGGAACAGCTCCTCGCTCGCCTCGTCGGTCTTCGGGGGGAAGAACTCGAAACTGAACGTGGTCCGGTGCTGGGCGAAAATGTCCTGTATGTGCATGGCGTGTGCGCCGAAGTTCGCGTGGTTGTGGAAGAGTCTTGTACGAGAAGTTTACCCAATTCGGCGGGCGCTGACAGGTGGAGTTACCCGCGTGTGAAGAACGCTACTTCAACGGAAACAGCACCGGGAGCTTTGGTACGCTGCCCGCGTTGAGCGCGAGTTGCACGCCGGTGGCCGATTCCGTGCCCGAAGTGGTTTTCGTCAGGCGCGGTTCGCGTGTGAGGCGGTCAAACTGAAATGCGTTTGTCGCACCGGTTTCCCAAAGCAACTTCAGATCGCGGGTGCCGGCCCGAATCGGCAGTTCCGCACGGAGACCGTCGCCGGCGCGGTACGCGAGTTTTGTGGGGCCGTCCGGTAATAACTGATACACGGTCGTGGTTCCGCGCATCACACCTTTACCGACCGTGAATTTCGCGACGCCCGACGTCTGGTTCGCGTGCGTGACGGTTACCGTGAACGGCCCGCTCGGTTCCACGCGGTCGATCGTCAAGTCGAGCGGGATCGTGAGCTGGAATCCTTGTAAATCGAGATCGAATACCTTCTTATCGAGCCCACGGAGGAAGTCGGTCAGTTCCACAACCGGGTCGGGGGGGGCCGGGTCTTGGAGGCGCGCCAGGAGGTGTAAGAGTTTGCCCCAATCACCGAATTTCGGTTCCGCAAGGGAGGCACCGAGCGCCTTCCAGCCTTCGATGGTGTCCTTCACCGCGAACAGCTTTTGGACGTGCTTGGCGCCGGCGCCGAACGACTTCCGGAGGCGGGCGAGAAGTTCCCCTCGCACCGGGTCTGGGAATCGTTGCACGTCCCATTCGGAGAAGTTTTCGGATTGTCGCGTGTAGGTTCGCGTGAGTGCCTGCAAGCGCGTGGTCGCGAGCGCGGCGGAGTCAGTGCCATTCGGTTCCGGGAGCACGAGCACGGCTTCGGGCCGGTTCGGGGCGGAGATCAAACCGAGTGCGTCGGCGAGATCGCGTAAGTGGATGATTTGATCGTGCGTTTGTTCCCAGTATCGGCGCGCCTTGTATGCTTCGTCGAATTCATAGGGCACGCTGTACGTGATCGCTTCGCCGCGCGGCTGGCGCACTGCGGGCGAGTTCGGGATCGGATCACTCAGAGGGAAGGGCGGTTTTTCGGCAGTTGCGAACAGGGCGTCGATGTCCTTCAACCAGTTCTCGTCGAACGTCCGCTTCAGCATGAGCGCGGTGCCGTCGCGATCGAGAGCACGATACCGGTCCACGAACGCGGACTGAGCGGCTTCGAGCGCAGTGCAGTCCGCGAGCCACTTGTCCCGGAGCTGAGCCGCGGCCGTTTCGCCCCAGGAATATTCGGCGGGCAGCGCGAGTTCGGTTCGTAGTGATTCCTTGATCTTCTTGAGTTCGGGCAGACTGCGCGCCGCGGCAGGAGCTATTGCGCCCGCGAGCTTCGCGCGGTACGCTCGGTAGTCGTCGATCTCTTTCAGTCGGCTCGTGACGAACGCCCGGCGGTCTTCGGAGAGGCGCGCGAACGCACTGTCCCCTGCGAACCGGTTCAGAGCGGTTTTGTTGCGCTCGATGTGTTCGTCCGCGAGGCGCTCCGCGGCGGGGCGCTCCTGGCGCTCGTAGTCGTCGATTTTGGCCGCGAGATCGGGACCGGTCGTTTCCGGCGGGAACAGCGCGATCGTACCGAGCGTGAGGAGCAAGAACGTCAACCCGGTCAGCGCGCCGCGCACCGTCCAGCGCAACTGCTTTTCCGAGCGCCGCACGCGATCGTGGTGCGCTTTCGCCCCAGAAAAGCAATCGCGGAACAGTTCGGCGACCTGATACGGTTGGTCGCCCGGGGCGGGGTGCTCGGCGAGCGGCGGTCGACGAATGGCGACCGCAGACACTTCGAGATCCACGCTACCGAACGCCAAAAACGGCGACTCGCGCCCTTCTTCGGGGTCCGCGTCCTTCAGGTACTCCTCGAACGCTTTCCAGGCGTAATCGACGCGGTCTTTAACGCGCGCTTCCCAGATTTTCTGCGTGTCACGGGGCTGCGCGAGCCGGTCGCACTGTGTCAGAACGAGGAAGATCGGGAACCCGCCGACGGAGCGGCTATCGGTTTTCGCGCTCTCGACGGTCGAGAGGAACGCATCGAACTCGTCGAACGCTTCGGTCAGTTCTTCGCGCGTGCTGGAAGCGTCGACGAGCAACACGATGGCGTCGGTTTCGACCACGGCCCGCGCGAGCGCGCTACCCGGAGCGCGCTGCGTGATCGGGGCGGGGTGCTCCATCAGCGCTTCGGCCGCTTTCCCGTCGCAATCGTCGAGTACGACCGTGAGCGGGTCCATCAGCGCCTGCTTGCCGACGCGCCAGGGGCGCAAGCGGATCGTGAAACTCGAAAGCTCAGTGTTCGCGGATTCGAGCTTCCCGCTGTACGCCGCCTCGCGGATGCGTGGGAGGTCCACCGACGAACTGACGACCTCACCCCGAAGCGTCTCGCCCTGTGTTTCGCCCGCTTGCAACAGCGCGCCGATGAGCGCGGACTTACCCGATCCGCGGTGCCCGAACAGCAGCACGCGGGGGACATCGAACGGTGGTGGGTCGGGTGTCTCCATAAACACAGATCGTCGTATCCGGGCAGTTTTGGAGTCTAGTAACGAGCCGTGACCGCAAGGGAGCGGGAGACACTGTCTCCCTTTCGTGGTCACAGCACAATCTTTAAGAGCCGCCGTTCCCGCTCCCTTGCGGTCACGGCTCGTTAGATCATCGCTCCTTCGGTCGCGTTACTCGAAGCGACTGAGTAGTTTGGCCTCTTGCACCCACGCGCTGAGCCGCTTCATTTCCGGGTGACTGTTGGACAGTGGATCTTTTGCGAAGCGGAACACCAGCGTCAGTTCGGTCTTGGTGTTCGTGCGGCGGTCGGTGACCGCCTTCTTCAGTTCGTCGAAGGTCTTTGCGGTCGTTTCGTTGTCGAGCACGTAGAACTTGCCGTCGCGAACGTCCGCCCCGCTGAGGATCGCGACCCGCACGTCGCCCGGGGTCGGCTTCGGGTCCGGTGGCTTGGGTTCGATCTTCGGTAGTACGAGCTTTGGGTTTTCCTGCGGGGGCACGGACGGAGACGGCTGTTGCTTGTCCTTGTTCTCTGTCGCGGGTGTTCCCTTTCCGTCGCCCGGCGCTCCGCCCCCGCCGAACAGCCCCCCGCCGCCTTCACCGAACACGATCAGCGCGACAACGATGGCCAGCACGAGGCCGCAGAGCATCGAGCACAGTTTCTTGAGTTGAACAGGGGCTTTGTGCGCGAAGACCCAGCGGTCGAGCGCCCACGCGAGCACGCTGCCCGCGAAGTACCCGACGAGGAACCCGCCGCCCACCGCCAAACACTTGATGACGTACCCGGCGAGTTTCTCGCTCAGCCCGGACGTGAGTCCGTCGGCAATGAGGGTTTCACACATGGCGGCTGCGCCTCGTCGTGCGGGCTACTGGAACTCGTGCGGGATGTCGCGGAACCAGTGGTGGATCTGGTCTTCCTGTGTCTTCGTCGGGAACCCCAGCGAGTTTTCCGGGTAGAGGATCAGGAAGTAGAGATCCTTCACCCCGCCGGCCTTGCTCGCGAGTGTCTTCTGGTGGATCACGAACCGCTGGGCATCGGCCTCGGTGCGAATTTCTTGCCGGTCCGGATCGAAGTAGTAAAGCGTGCCGTCTTTGCGATCGGTGTGGAGCACCCGTACCACGAGTCGGTCGGTTACGCGCGCCTGTGCGAGCTTTTCCGTGCGCGAGAGGCGATCCCGGGCCTCGGCGAGTTGGCGCTGTAGTTCCTGCACGTTGTCGGGCAGCGGGTCTTTCGGCGGAGCCGGCTTCGTGTCCGTCTGCTCGGGCGCGGACCCGCCGCTGACGAAGGGCATCAGCAGGAAGATGCAGAACAGCAGAATGAGGACGTCGATGAGGGGAATGAAGAACCGGGTCACGGCCCGGCGCGGCGGGGTAATCACAGCTTGGCCCCCGGCGCGCTGGGCGGCTCGGGGGGCGGCGCGATGCCCGCCAGCGAGCGGATCAGGTCGCGCCCGATGGCGACCACCCACACCGGCAGAATGTTGATGAACGCCATATACAGCCCGCCGCCGGTCGCGGTGATCGCGGGGGCGTACTTGCGGATGATGTCTTGCGGGGTCGGGTTGGCGCCCGGGGTGATCGAGCTGAACGTTTGCAGGATCGCCGCGACCGTCCCGATGAGGCCCAGGAGCGGGAACCATTCCGCGGCCTGGCACAAGTGGCTGAGCCAGCGGTCGGCCTTGAGGTCGAAGTCCGCGGACTGCCAGCGCATCGCGCGCCACGCGAGGACGGTCTGCGCCGTGAACAGCGTGAAGCCGATGCCGAGGATGATCCAATCGATCGGAGACGTTTCGACGCGGGCGAGGTAGTCGCGGCGCGCGTCTGCTGGGACCGCGACGAAGACGAGCGCCGCGGCCAGCACCGGGATGGCGGCGAACACCGCCGGGAGCACCTGATGAATCCAGAACCGGCGCACGGAACCTCCCTGCGTTGGCGACCGGCCGGTGTGGGCCGGTCCGTGAGCGAGTCGTTACTTCGCGCGTCGGTTCCACCGACGGCGCCCGCCTATTTCGTTTCCGACAACCACTGCGGCATCTCGCGCAGCTTTCCGTCGCGCCCCACGCACGCGAGCGTCGTCGCGCCCTCGGTAATGAGCACCCCGTCACGAAACACTTCGTACTTGTGCTCCAACCGGACGGCGGAGGTCCGGGTCACGGTGGTGCGGATCGTCAGCACGTCGTCGTAGTGCGCGGGGTTCTTGAATTTCACCTCGGCCTTCGCGACGACCAGGAAGTACCCCTGGTCTTCCAGTTCCTTATACGATGCGTGGCGCCCGCGGAGCAACTCCGTTCGGGCCTGCTCGAAGTACACCAGGTAGTTCGCGTGGTGGAGCAGGCCCATTCGGTCCGTCTCGGCGTACCGCACGCGGATCTGGATCTCACCGGTTAGCATCGTGCTCCCTCCAGCCGCTCCGGGGCAACCGTCCGGAGCGATCCGAGCCCTTATGTTGCTTTAAGCCGCGCCCACGGGGTCACTTGATGAACCCGACGCGGTTCTTCTCCGGGTTGAAGCGGACCGGGGGCCACCCGAGTTTCCAGTCTAGGGCCACCGGGAAGAACACGAAAACGGCTTTACCGAGCATCAAGCGGTCCGGCACCACGCCCCACTCACGGCTGTCGGAGCTATGAGCGCTGTTGTCGCCCATGCAGAAATAGTGCCCGGGCTGCACGTAGAAGATGTCCGCTTCGTTGAAGTCGCTGGGGAGCGATTGGGTGCCGGGCGGGGACCACGTGTAGTAGATGTCGCGCTGGAGCTTGAGGTGACGGATCGCGGTCACTTGGCCCTTCGCGCCAATTTTGGCCGGCGCCTCAATGTCGTTGGCCCGGACCCAACCCTGCTTTTGTTGGTCGTCGTGCTCGTACTCCGATTCTTTCAGTTGGGTCGGTTCGTAGTCGGCTTCGGCACCGAAGTCGATCCGCTTCCCGTCCACCCACACCCACAACCGTGCGTCCACGTTCGCGAACCGGAGTTTGTAGGTGCCGGCCGTCACTTTACACGGCTTGCTCCCCATCTCGCCCGCTTTTGGCCCCGACCGCGTGAGAGTCACTTTGCCGTTACCGAACGTCGCCCGGAACCGGTCCGCGCCTTTCGAGAGATCGATTGCAACTTCTGCACCGGCCGTGATTTCGGCCTCGCATTCCAGACACAGATCGCCGACCCATGATTGCTCGTGCGCGCCGGTCGAGCGCCCGACGTTGTAGCCGAGGAAGTTATCGATGTAGCTCGGCTTCTGGGCTTTCAGTGCCTCGAAGTCGGTTGCAGGAGTGTCGTCGACCTTGTTGGCGGGTGCTATTTTCCACTGCATCGAAAGGTGCTGGTACCGAATCCAGTCGAACGAGTCCCCCGTGTGACCGAACGCGCGAGGCGAGCGCGGGTCGTCCGCGCGCCACTGGGCGGCGCCCTCGGGGCGGCTTGCCATCGGGATTTCAACTGTCCGGCCAAATCGGTCGGTTGCTTGTCGTTGTCCCAAACGATTCGGAGGTCGGCAAGCATTTGCTCTTCGCCCTTCCGCACGATCTGAAACCCGCCGGGAACGGTGCCCGTGAACCCGGCCGCGCGCGACGCAGCGAACAGAGTAACCGCCTTCGTGCTGTTCCGGTAACGGTATTCGGGTTTCCACAACTCGAGCGGGTCTTCCGGTCGGGCGAAGGCGGGATCATCGGCCGGGTACGTCAGTGAGGACGTCACGAACAGGTCGCCGCGGTGAACGGCGAGTGTCTCACCGCCGAAACCCATCGCCCGCTTGATGTAGTTCTGGGCGGTTTGTTGGGTTTGCGGGGCCTGGGGGTACTTGAACACGACCACATCGCCGCGCCGCGGGTCGCGAATGTGGTACAGCGGCTTGAGTACGAGCACGCGGTCGCCACTGTTGTTCGCCGGGCGCGGGTTGAGGTCGCTAATCAGTCCGTAGTGCCGGCAGTTCGGGCAAATGTACTTGGTGAGCGGAACGATCTCTTTTCTGCCATTGGGGTTGTTCGGCGGAGCGACCCCTTCCACCTCGTCGTGCGAATTGATCGGGAACGAGTGACCGCACTTCGGGCAGGCAATGATCTTCTGGTAACCGTAGAGCGTTTCCGCCATCGACCCGGTGGGGATGACGAACGCTTCCGTGACGAACAGTTTCAGCAAGAGAACCAGAACCACGACGAACACGACCGTCTCGATGACCTCACGGGCCGGGTCGCGGGGCTGGTGCTTCTTCTTGTCGTCGGTCGTCTGGGCGGAAGCGGTGGACATTCGGGCCTCATTTCGGACAGCGTCCGGGCGTAACGGCGATACAGAGTGTTCGCCCGTGCGGAGTCGAAATTCTGTGGCGACCGGCCGGCGGGACCAGCCGCGATCTCACCGGTTCGAGTTCAATGGCGAGGTCCAACTTATCGGCCGGTTCGCACTGACCGGCGCTCGGACCGCGTTAGTGCAGCCACCGCAAGCGGGACCAGTCGAGCGTTTGGAACACGCGCTCGCGCCCGCCGACCGACACCCGGCCGAGCCGGAGCGGTTGGTGAATGAGGAATGGTTTACCGATGAACGCGCTTTCCGGCACGCCCGGTGTCGGCCATTTCCGGCTGTCCTCGGAGTTCCCGCTGTTGTCGCCGAGCACGTAGTATTCGTGCGACCCGAGCACCGCGGGGTGCCGAGTGCCGTGCTCGCCGTAGTCCGACATGTAGTAGATGTCGCGGTACAGGCGGATGTCGCGGATCACTGCGCGGCAGCCGCGGGCGCTGAACCGCACCGGGCGGGACACGTCCCCGCGCTTTTGCGCCGGCTCCAGGTCCGCGTGCGGTACGATCTCGTGCCCGTCGAGGGCGAGACTGGCCCGGCGGTCCACGAAGGCGAACTCCAGGCGGTACTTGCGCTTCGGTTCGAGGGCGACGCCGCTCTTGATCCCCAAACCGCCGTGGTACTCGTGGACGAGTTGCGCGCGCCCCGAGGATTTTGGTCCCACCGCGATGTCGGCCGTGATCGCGTCCGCGCCGTCGGCCAGCCGGCACTCGAAACTGGCCTCGCCCGCGGCCCCGGACGTCGCGGTGATTTCCACCTCACACGTCAGGTAGAAGTCGTGTGCCGCCGGGAGGTCGTTCGGGCGCCGCGGGGAGCCGTCGTAAGCGTTCCACACGCGGACCGGGTTCTCCCGGTGGTTGTCCAGGTGCCAGTGCCGGTACCACGCGGTGAGCGTCGAGTGCGGCGCGTCGGACGCATCCAGTACGAGGGCGCCGTTCTCGATGACGGGCGGACCGGTGGAGTTCGGGGCCGAAGTCACCGGGAGCCGCGGGTCGCCGGAACTGACGAGCCACCTGTCCCCCAACCGCCGGGGTTCGGCGCGAAGTTCATGTCGAAGACCGGCGTGAGCGTTTCGCGCACTTCGGCCAGGCCCTTCCGCGCGATCGCGCCGACGGCGGAGGTGTCGCCCGGGCGCTGCACGTACACGTCGCCGTCCCGAATGAGGATCGTTTCGTCGGGCAGCCCGATGAGCCGCTTGACATACGGCTTCCCGAACTCCGTGGGGTTCGGGTTCGGGCACCGGAACACGACCATTTCCCAGCGCCGTGGGGACCGCAGGTCGTAGATGTTCTTGTCCACGAGGAGCCGGTCGCCGCTGAGGTCGCGCGCGTCCGCCAGCGACATGTCGCGGTCGCAGTTCGGGCACGCGACCTTCCGGAAGTGCTCGCTGGCGCTGCCCGAACCGGGGCGCCCGACGCGGACCGTGTACCCGCACCGCGGGCACGGCCCGTCGCGGTGGTGCCCGCTGAGTGCCGGGGCCATGCTGCCCGTTGGCACGCCGAACGGTTCGACCGCGATCGTCCGAAGGACGAGAAACAGGCCAATGAACCCCGACGCCACCACGATCAGAGCGCGGAACGGGCTTGTGTTTCGTGCGTGAGGACGTCTGGCGGGGACGGGAACCGGTGTTTTGGGGGTATTTGGGGTGGGAACGAGAGGGCGCACCGGGACCGTCGCATCTTCTGAAAATGCCGGCTCTTCCGGCGGCAGATCCATTGCGACAGGGGGTGGGGGATCGGTGTGGTCCATGTCACGTTTCGGCAGTAGCCGCACACCGAAGGAACTTGTTGTTTGTTACGTGATCCGAGGGTCGTGTTTGGAAACCCCAGAACGCGCCCGCGGCGCGGGCTTCTGGGGTTCTTCGGATACCGAGAGAGGTTATTCGTCCGATTCGAGAACCGCGAGGAACGCTTCCTGCGGTACTTCCACTTGCCCGATCTGCTTCATGCGCTTCTTGCCCTCGGCTTGTTTCGCCCAGAGTTTACGCTTCCGCGTGATGTCACCGCCGTAGCACTTCGCGGTCACGTTCTTGCGCATCGCGGCGATGTTCTCGCGCGCAACCACCCGCGCACCGATCGCGGCCTGGAGCGCGACCTCGAACAGGTGCCGGTCGATCTCCTCACGCAACTTCTTCAAAATCAGTCGCCCGCGGCGCTCTGCGCTCGTCCGGTGGACGATGACCGAGAGCGCGTCCACCTTCTGCCCGTGAACGAGGATGTCCATTTTCACGAGGTCCGCGGGCTTGAACCCCAGGATCTCGTAGTCCATTGTGCCGTACCCGTGGGTCACGGATTTCAGCTTGTCGTACAGGTCGTAAATGACTTCCGCGAGCGGCATTTCGTACACGAGAATGACGCGCTGCTGGCTCAGGTACTCGGTCCGCACGAACGTCCCGCGGCGCTCGGTACACATGCCCATCAGTGCGCCGATGTTGCCCGCCGGGATCAGGAAGCTGATGCGGACGATGGGTTCGCGGAACTCGTCGATCAATCCCGCGTCGGGCACTTCCTGCGGTCCGTGGACCGTGACGACCTCACCGTCGCGCTTCTTGATCTCGAAGCTCACGTTCGGGGCGGTCTGTACCAGGTTCAGGTTGCTGTCCTGTTCGAGCCGCTGCTGGATGATTTCGCGGTGGAGCATCCCGAGGAACCCGCAGCGGAACCCGAACCCCAACCCGTCGGACACTTCTGGCTGGAACGTGAACGAGCTGTCGTTGAGCTTCAGCTTGCCGAGCGCCTCGCGCAAGTCCTCGAACTCGTTGTTGTTGACCGGGAACAGCCCGGAGTAGACCATCGGCTTCGGCTCTTTGTACCCCGGGAGCGGCTCGGCCGTCGGGGTCGCGGCGTCCGTCACCGTGTCGCCGATGTTCACGTTCTCGATGTTCTTAATGTTGGCTGTGAAGAACCCGACCTGGCCCGCCGAGAGTTCGTCGCACTTCTGCATCTCGGGCCGGAACTGTCCCATTTCGGTGATGACGTACTCGCGGCCCGTGCGCATCAGTTTGATGCGCTGACCGGGCTTGATGACGCCGTCGATCATCCGAATGTAGACGACGACGCCCTTGTAGGTATCGAAGTGGCTGTTGTAAATGAGCGCCTTGGTGGGGGCGGTTGGGTCGCCTGGGGGTGGCGGGACGCGCTCGACGATCGCCGCGAGCATGTCCTCAATGCCGATCCCGGCCTTTCCGCTCACACGGAGCACCTCGTCCGGGTCCACCATCAGCGCCTGTTCCATTTCGCCGATAACGAAGTCCGGGCGCGCGTGCGGCAGGTCGATTTTGTTCAGCGTGGGGAGGATCTTCAGCCCGCCGTCCATCGCGAGGAAGGCGTTCGCGACCGTTTGTGCCTGGACGCCCTGGAACGCATCGACGAGCAGGATGGCGCCCTCGCACGCGGCGAGGCTGCGGCTCACTTCATAATTGAAGTCGACGTGGCCGGGGGTGTCGATCAGGTTCAGTTCGTAGCGCGTGCCGTTCAGCGTGTAGTAGACCGTGACCGGGTGCATCCGGATCGTGATCCCGCGCTCGCGCTCAAGGTCCATACTGTCGAGCGTCTGGGCCTTGATGTCGCGCTCGGAGATCGTACCGGTTTTAAGCAGGAACTGGTCGGCCAGCGTGCTCTTGCCGTGGTCGATGTGTGCGATGATGCAGAAGTTGCGGATGATCGCGGTCGGCGTCGGCATTCTGCAGTGCTCACGGGGAAGGCGGGGCGCCGGGGTCGTTCGGCCGCCCGGTCGGTCCCTCATATCCTAGCACTACCGACCGGCGCTGAATAGTCCGCGCCCGCGGCGCCGGTCGCGCTATTATTCCTTATCGTTCTTTCCGGAGTACCCGACCATGCGAGCGCTCGGTGTCGTGGTTCTGTTGGCACTGGTAATTGCCGCGGGGTGCCGGCCCACCGCCCCGCTGCCCGAACCCACCGCGGCGATCCCCGTGGCCGTGACCGAAACGGACCACGACGGGCTTTACGGAGTTTTGAAACAACAGAAAGGGAAAGTCGTCCTGATGGACTTTTGGGCGACGTGGTGCCCCCCGTGCGTGAAAACGTTCCCCGAGTTCGTCACCCTTCACCGGAAGTACGCGGATCAGGGTTTGGTTTGTGTGAGCGTAAGTATGGACGTCGCGTGGAGGCCCAAGGGGGGCTATGACAAAACCCAAGTGCTGAAGTTCCTTGAAGAGAAGAGCGCGACGTTTCCGAACTTCATTGCCGCTAAACAAGACGACGAAATGTATCAACGGCTGTTCGGCCTGGGCGACAGTATTCCGTTCCAGGCACTATTCGGGAAGGACGGAACCCGGGTGTGGACCAAAGGGGAAAAACACTTGACCGAGGCGGAACTCGACAAACTGATCCGGACCGAACTGGCCAAGTAACGGGTGCCACTGATCGATCCCTTATTCAACAGGAGTTACTCGTGCAGCGCTTTTTGATTCTCGCGGGGGTACTGGCGACCGGCGGACTCGTCGCGGCCTTCGGACGCGCGGCCGACGAACCGAAGGCCGTCGCAATGGCCGAGGTGAAGTTCGACGCACTCGACAAGGCCATCGCCGACCAGAAGAAAAAGGTCGTTCTGGTGGATTTTTGGGCGACGTGGTGCGGGCCGTGCGTGAAGGGATTCCCGCACTTCGTGGCGACGCACAAGAAGTACTCCGGCAAGGGGCTGGTGTGTGTGAGTGTGAGCCTGGACCCGAAGGGGAAGGAAGACAAGTACGACAAGGACGCGGTACTCAAGTTCCTGAAAGACAAGGAGGCCGCGTTCCCGAATTTCGTGCTGCTCGGGTTCCGGGACGACGAGGACAAGGTCACGAAGCGCTTCGGGCTGGACGGCGGCATCCCGTTTAAGGCACTGTTCGGGAGGGACGGGAAGCGCGTGTGGACGAGCGAGGAGAAGGAACTGACCGACGAGGAACTCGACAAGCTCATCGAGATCGAACTGGCGAAGTAACACAGAACAAAAAATACGGCCGATCCCCTTACGACAAGAGGGGCCGGCCGTATTTGTAGCGCGGGTTCCGCGACTCAGCTCGAGGCCGTCGGCGCGACGGACGAGCCGACGAATGAGAAGGTGCTGTTGGCATTGGAGCCGAGGGTGGTGATGGCGGCGATGCACACCACGACGATCAGGGCCAACATCACCGCGTACTCGACGGCCGTCGGGCCGTCTTCGGCCTTCACGAACGCGACGAGCTTCTTGGCGACAGTACGCATAGCAGGGACTCCGTGTGGGGTTCGGCAGCCGTGCGCTGGCCCCGAACTACGTGAAGGAAAGTGAACCGGGCGAGTCACGCCGGCCCCCCCGGTGGTCGGGGGCGTGCCGTTCGCGTCGACACACAGACTTAGAACCGCGAATCTGACGTGTGGGAGTTTTCTGTCGATTTCTCCGGTCGCGCCGGGTGATCGCGTCCGGAAGGTCGACACCGCGGCGCGGGCACGCGGCGGGGCGAACTGTTGGTACCAAAAGAAACAACCCCGCCAAAAATGGCAGGGTCGTTTTAATTGCAGTAGCGCGAACTCAGCTGGCGGTGCCGCCACCGGACGGCGGCTTGATGGACGAGCCGACGAATGAGAAGGTGCTGTTGGCGTTGGAGCCGAGGGTGGTGATGGCGGCGATGCACACCACGACGATCAGGGCCAACATTACCGCGTACTCAACAGCCGTCGGGCCGTCTTCCGCCTTCAGGAACGACACCAAACTCTTGGTCAGACTGCGCATCAAACACTCCTGGATTGAAGGGTCGGGCACCTCGCCCTGCCGTTCGCCGTTCGTTCGTGATTTAGGTGAGCGAGAACACCAAATACCTAGTTCACGCGCAGAACCGCTGCAAACGTTCGGGCCGCTTTTCCCGATACAATTCGACCCGTTCGCGCTTCCCGGAAAAGTCGCCCGCGCTCTCATGGCCGGCGCGAGCCCAATCCGGATAACAGAGAGAATCGGGTTGCACTGTGGATTTCCGTTCGTTTGACGCGAACGGGTACGAGAGGGGCTCTCCATGTCCGACGGATCGACACGCACCAGTCTCACCACCACCGGCGGCTCCGGCCGCGCGCCGAACCGGGCCATGCTCCGCGCGGTCGGGTTCACCGACGAGGACTTCGACAAGCCGGTCGTGGGGGTCGCGTCGCTGTTCAGCGACATCACGCCCTGCAACGCGCACCTGGACCGGCTCGCGGAGAAGGGGCGCGAGGGCGTGCGCGCCGCCGGCGGCGTGCCGCAGACGTTTGGTGCCCCCACCGTCTCCGACGGGATCAGCATGGGGCACAAGGGGATGCGGTACTCGCTCGTGTCGCGCGAGGTGATCGCCGACTCGATCGAAACCGTCGCGGGCGCGATGAACCACGACGGGCTGATCGCGTTCGGCGGGTGCGACAAGAACATGCCCGGGTGCGTGATGGCGATGGCTCGGCTCAACATCCCGAGCGTGTTCGTCTACGGCGGGAGCATCATGCCCGGTGTCGGGCCGACCGGCGAGGACGTGGACATCGTGTCCATCTTCGAGGCGGTCGGGAAGTACCAGGCCGGCACGATCGACGAGAAGACGCTCCACAAGGTGGAGTGCTCGAGCTGCCCCGGGCACGGCTCCTGCGGCGGCATGTACACCGCCAACACGATGTCCAGCGCGATTGAGGCACTGGGCCTGTCGCTCCCCTACGGCGCGAGCAACCCGGCCGTGGGCGCGGCGAAGGAGCGCGAGGCGTTCCTCGCGGGCAAGGCCGTGATGAAGTGCATCGAGAAGAACATTCGCCCCCGTGACATCATCACGCGCAAGAGCCTGGAGAACGCCTACACGTTCGCACTCGCGCTCGGCGGCAGCACGAACGCGGTGCTGCACCTGATGGCGATCGCGCGCGAGGCCGGCGTGCCCTGGACCCTCGAAGACTTCGACCGGCTCGCGGCGAAGGTTCCGCACCTGGCGGACCTGAAACCGGGCGGGAAGTACGTGATGTTCGACCTCTACCGGGTCGGCGGAACGCCACCGGTGCTCAAAGCGCTGCTCGAAAAGGGCTACCTGCACGGCGACTGTATCACGGTGACGGGCAAGACGCTCGCGGAGAACCTCGCGGACGTGCCGAGCGTGTACGCGAAACCGCAAAAGGTGGTGCGCCCGTTCGAGGATCCGCTCTTCAGCCACGGCATCCACGTCATCCTGAAGGGGAACCTCGCCCCCGAGGGCGCGGTCGCGAAGGTCGCCGGGCTGAAGCAGCGCTCGATCACCGGCCCCGCGAAGGTTTTCGACGGCGAAGAGGCGTGCTTCGAGGCGATCCAGGCGCGGAAGATCGTGGCCGGTGACGTGGTCGTGATTCGCGGCGAGGGGCCGGTGGGCGGTCCCGGGATGCGCGAAATGCTGAGCATTACCGGTGCGCTGATGGGGCAGGGCCTGGGTGAGAGCGTGGGCCTTATCACCGACGGCCGGTTCAGTGGTGGTACGCACGGCCTCGTTGTGGGGCACGTGGCGCCAGAAGCGTGGGTGGGCGGACCGATCGCGCTCGTGCAGAACGGCGACTCGATCACCATCGACGGGGACGCGAAGCTCCTCACGCTGAACGTCCCGGACGCGGAACTCGAGGCGCGGAAAGGCAAGTGGAAAGCTCCGGCCCTCCGCGTCGAGCGCGGGGTACTCGCGAAGTACGCCCGGCTCGTGAAGTCCGCGAGCGAAGGCGCTGTGACGAGCTGATTTTCCGCAGCACGTAATGCGGCCGATTCGTTGCGCCCGCAGTTCCTTCTCTTAACCGGAGCGGAATTGCGGGCGTTGTGGGAAGTGGCGGGAGCGGCCCCGGCTTGCTAATCCATCAGTCTCGGGTTTGCTTTCTCGATCGCCTCTCTCAATACGGCGGGATCGGCCATTGCTTCGAGCATTAACCGGGCGAGTTGCACCAGCGCGTCGCGGTCCGGCCCGAACGCGACGAACATGCTGCCTTCCGGGTCGTATTTGATCTTCTTCTTCAGTTTCGGGGCCTTGAGCCGGACGAGTGCATCGGCCACGCCGTGCCAACTGTACCCGCCGCCGTCCCATTCCAGTTCCTCAAACGTAGCGGCCCACGGGCTGAATTCCGTGAGCATCAAGCTGTAGCTCCCGTCACCGTCCAGGAATCGGAGCGGTGCGAACTCGTCTTTTTCGGCCACGACTGCTCCCGCGTTGGATGTCGATCCCGGTTGTAACGGACCCCCGCTTGCCATCGCCACCCTAATATTTCGTGAACCGTCCAGAAATGTCAGCAGCACTTCCCGCTCGCCCATCGAACAAGACAACACGTATCGGCAGCCGTTGGGCACAATCCACAAGCGACACCTCGTTCAAAGCGCACAATCACGCCAGTCTTATCGACACGCCGGGGGCGAATTGGTAAGCTGGGCAAAATAACCCTCGGCCACCGGTGCCGCGCCGGTCGCATTTCGATGGAACGGACGATTCCCAACTCGCGCCACGAACCGGCGCAGACCTTCCCGCTCGCGGGTCGGGCCGGCACCCACCCGCTCGGAGACCGGCCTTGTTCCGCTCTATGTTCCTGCTCCGCCGCGGGCTCGCGGCGCTCGTGCTCGTCGGCGGATTCGTTGCCGTCATCCGCGCCGAAGACCCACCGAAAACCCGCGAGCAACAAGCCGCGGAAATCGAAAAGCAGATCGCCGAACTCAAGAAGAGGCTCGACGACCTCAAGGCGAAATCCGCGCCCACGGGCGCCGGGAAAAAGCCCCTCACGCTGGCCGAAGCGGAAACCTGGCGCTCCGTTCGCGGGGTCGCGCTGTCGCCGGACGGCAAGTGGTTCGCCCACCGCGTTGGCGCGAACGAGGGCGAAGCCGACCTGATCCTGCGCAACACCGCGGACGGCAAGGAGACGAAATTCCCCGGCGGTCAGGGGTTCGGCGCGCTGCTGTTCTCCCTCGATAGCAAGTGGTTCGCGTTCACCTACACTCCGGTCACCCCGAAGGGTGCCGCGCCCGGCGCCACGCGCCCGAAGGCGAAAGTCGTCCTGGTCAACTTGGCCAACGGCGAGAAGACCGAGATCGAAGGGGCCGCGTCGGTTCGCTTCAACGGCGAGGCCGCGACGCACATCGTGTTCCGCAAGGTCACGGACCCGCCCGCCGCTCCGCCCGGTCCGGGAGCTGCGCCCGCACACTCGGGTTCGGACCTCGTTCTGCGAGAACTGGCGACGGGAATCGATCTCGTATTGGGCAACGTCTCTGATTTTGAGTTCGATAAGGCGGGCGCGTGGTTAATCACCGTGATCGACGCGACGGGGCAACTCGGGAACGGCGTTCACCTGCGCGACATGAAGACCGGCGCGGTGCATCTGATCGAATCGGGTAAGGCGGTGTACCGCGGGCTGTCGTGGAACGAGGACACCACCGCGTTCACCGTTACGAAGGCCGTCGACGACCCGGGGTACGAGGCGAAGTGGATCAGCATCCTCGGCTTTACCGAACTCGGCGCGAAGCCCACGAAGACGACTTACGATCCGAAGGACGACAAGGACTTCCCGAAAGACATGGGGATCACCGGATCGGCCTCGTGGACCGATGCGCTCGACGGGTTCAGCTTCAACATCACCGCGCGCAAAAAGAAGGGCGAAGTCGCCCCGGCGCCGAAAGAGATGAAGACCGAGGTGAAGGTCGATCCGAAGGACGACGGCAAGAAGGGCAAAAAGGCCGGCCCGACCACGGGCGGTGCGGGCGACGGCGCGAAGCCGGACCTCGTGGTGTGGCACTGGAAGGACGACCGGCTCCAGCCGATGCAGGAGAAACAGGCCGGTACCGACCGCGTGGTAAACTACAGCGCGGTCTACTGGACGAAGGACAAGAAGTTCGTTCGCCTCGCCACCGACGAACTGAAGCAAGCGGGGTTGGTCGCGAAGCAGAAGTACGGCATCGGGCGCGACTCGAAGCCCTACGAGTACATGAGCTACCTGAACGGCAAACTCTACACCGATGTGTACGTGATCGACCCGAAGACCGGGACGAAGACGAAGGTGGTGGAGAAGCTCGCGAGCTTGTTCTTCGGCGGGGCGAACGTCAACACGGCCCCGACCGGCACGCACTTCCTCTACTACAAGGACGGGCACTACCACGTCTACGACATGACCGCGGGGAAGAGCACGAACGTGACAGAGAAGGTCGGTTCGTCGTTCGTCGACGCGGACGACGACCACAACTTCGACAAGCCGGCCACGCCCGCGTTCGGCTGGAGCCGCGACGGGAAGTTCGTGCTGCTCTCCGACGGGTGGGACATCTGGCGCGTGAGCGTTGACGGCTCAGGCGGCACGAGCCTGACCGAGAACGGCAAGAAGGACGGCATCCGCTACCGCGGGCTGAACCAGTTCGAGGCCGAACCCAAGCCCGGGGTCGACCTCACGCGCCCCGTGTACACGGCGATGTACGGCGAGTGGACGAAGAAGGACGGGTTCGCCCGCATCGATCCGTCGAAGCCCGGCGCGAACGTGCTGCTGTGGGGCGACTGTGCTTACGGGGTGCAGGCCAAGGCGCGCAAGGCGGACACGTTCGTGTTCTCCCGGCAGACGAGCGTGGACTACCCCGATTTCTACATCGCGGACGCGACGTTCAAGAACGCGAAGAAGGTCACGGACGCCAACCCGCAACAGAAGGACTACAAGTGGTCCGCGGGGGCGAAACTGATCGAGTACAAGGGCGTGGGCGGGAAGAAGCTCCAGGGCGCGCTGTTACTGCCGGCCGATTACGAACCGGGCAAGAAGTACCCGACCATCGTGTACATCTACGAGAAACTGTCACAGAACATCCACCGCTACCAGCCGCCGAGCGCCGGAGCGATCGGTTCGATCTACACCTCGGCTGGCTACGCGGTGCTGATGCCGGACATCACCTACCGGCTGAACGATCCGGGGATGTCCGCGGCCGAGTGCATTCTGCCCGCGCTGGACGCGGCCGTCGCGTCGGGTGTTGTGGACGGGGACAAGATCGCACTACACGGGCACTCGTGGG
Source organism: Gemmata massiliana (assembly GCA_000531095.1). GTDB lineage: Bacteria > Planctomycetota > Planctomycetia > Gemmatales > Gemmataceae > Gemmata > Gemmata massiliana. The sequence continues at coordinate 72,578 of HG799475.1, forward strand.
GCGGGTACCAGACCGCGTTCATGGTGACGCAGACGAACCGCTTCAAGTGCGCGATCGCGGGGGCCGCGCTCACCGACCTCGTGAGCATGTACAGCAGCGTGTACTGGAACGTCGGCATGGCGAACCAGCCGATCTTCGAGAGCAGCCAGGGGCGGTTCACGGCCGGGTACTGGGATCTGCAGGAAGCGTACATCCGCAACTCGCCCGTGTACCACGTGAAGAACGTGAAGACGCCGCTCCTCCTGTTGCACAACGACAAGGACGGCGCGGTCGATTTCACGCAGGGGGTGGAGTACTACAACACGCTGCGCCGGTTGCAGAAGCCGGTCGTGATGTTGCAGTACCGCGGTGAGAACCACGGCCTGGTGAAGCCGGAGAACCGCACGGACTACGCGATCCGGATGCGCGAGTTCTTCGACCACCACCTCATGGGTAAGCCGGCACCAGACTGGTGGGCCGAGGGCGTCCCGCACCTGAAGATGGAAGACCACCTGAAGGCGCGCCCCAAGCCGTAACTGTAGTTTGGTGAGCACCGCCCACAAAAACGGTGGGCGGATCGGTGAACCCCGTCCGCAAGGGCGGGGTTCGCTTATTTGAGCGCTGCGGTGACGATCTGTTGAGCTTCGCTGACAATGCGATCGAGGTGCTCAGCACCGCGGAAGCTCTCGGCGTACACCTTGTACACGTTCTCGGTACCCGACGGACGCGCGGCGAACCAGCCGCCCGCAGACACCACTTTGAGTCCGCCGATCGGGGCGTCGTTTCCCGGAGCGCGAGTCAACTTCGCGGTGATCGAATCCCCGGCCAGTTCCGACGCGGTCACGTTTTCCGGTGCGAGTTTCGAGAGTTTCGCCTTCTGCTCCGGGGTGGCGGGGGCGTCGATGCGGGTGTAGCTCGGCATCCCGAATTCGGCCGCGATCTCGGCGAAGTGCTCGCCCGGGTCTTTCCCGGTCGCGGCCGTGATTTCGGCCGCGAGCAGGCACAGGATCGGGCCGTCCTTGTCGGTGGACCACACGGTGCCGTCTTTCCGGAGGAAGCTGGCGCCGGCGCTTTCTTCGCCTCCGAAGCCGACGGACCCGTCGAACAGCCCCGGCGCGAACCACTTGAACCCGACCGGTACTTCCAGCAGCGTTCGGCCGAGCGAATAGACCACGCGGTCGATCAGCGCGCTGCTGACGAGCGTCTTGCCGACGGCCGCGCTCGCGCGCCAGCCCGGGCGGTGCGTCAGTAGGTACCGAATCGCGACGGCGAGGTAGTGGTTCGGGTTCATCAGCCCCGCGGACGGGGTGACGATTCCGTGTCGGTCGGAGTCCGGATCGTTCGCGAACGCGACGCGGAATCGGTCCTTGAGTGCGACGAGCCGGGCCATCGCGTAGGGACTGGAACAGTCCATCCGGATCTTCCCGTCGTGGTCCGCGGTCATGAACGAGAACGTCGGATCGACCGCCGCGTTCGTGACCTCGATGTTCAGCCCGTAGGTCTCGTTGATGACGGCCCAGTACCCGCCGGCCGCGCCGCCGAGCGGGTCCACGCCGAGCTTCAGCTTCGCGCCGCGGATCGCGTCCGTGTCGATCACGTTCCGGAGGTCGTCCACATACGGGCGGACGAAGTCCTCGTGGCGCGTGGTCGCCGCGGTGAGCGCCGAGAGCGGCGGGACGCGCTTCACGCCCGCGTTGTTCCCGCGCAAAAGTTCGTTCGCGCGGTCCTGGACCCACTTCGTGATGTCCGTGTCGGCCGGGCCGCCGTTGGTCGGGTTGTATTTGAACCCGCCGTCCTCGGGCGGATTGTGCGACGGCGTAATCACGATCCCGTCGGCGAGGCCCGTTGTGCGCCCGCGGTTGTGTACGAGGATCGCGCGCGAGATCACCGGCGTCGGCGTCACCCCGTTGTCCCTCTGGATCACGGTCTCGGCGCCGTTGGCCGCGAGCACTTCGAGGGCCGTGCGCTGGGCCGCGGCGGAGAGCGCGTGCGTGTCCTTGCCCATGAACAGCGGGCCGGTGATCCCGTGAGCCGTGCGGTAGTCGCAGATGGCTTGCGAGATCGCGAGAATGTGGGCTTCGGTGAACGTGTTGTTGCCCGGGGTGCCGCGGTGCCCGCTCGTGCCGAACGCGACCCGCTGGTTGGGGTCGCCCGGGTCGGGCTTGTGGGAGTAGTACGCCCGCTCCAGGGCGGCGACGTCGATGAGCAGTTCTTTCGGGACCGGTTTCCCGGCGAGCGGAGAGATCGGCATCGGGTACTCTCTGGTAGTCGCGCCGCGGACGCGCGAATTCGGTTGACTCAATCGACCGGGCACGGCCCAGCGCCCCAAATCTCGGTCGCGTACTCGTGGATCGTTCGGTCGCTGGAAAACCGGCCCGAGTGCGCAATGTTCAGGAGCGCCTTCTTCGCCCAGGCGTCCGGGTCCGTGAACAGCGCGCTCACGCGCTCCTGCGTGCGCGTGTAATCGGCCAGGTCCGCCAGGTGCATGTAGTAGTCGCCCTTCGTGAGCAGCGTGTCACGGATCGGGGCGAACACCCCCGGGGCACCGTTACTGAAGTGACCCAGCGCGATCAAGTCGAGAGCGGTCCGGGTTTCCAGTTCGTGGGCGTAGTGCCAGTGCGGATCGTACCACCCGCGACTACTTGCCACTTGATCGGCGGTGAGGCCGAACAGGAAGAAGTTCTCCTCGCCGGCTTCCTGGGCCATTTCGATCGTGGCGCCGTCGCGTGTGCCCACCGTGAGCGCCCCGTTCATCATGAACTTCATGTTGCTCGTGCCGCTCGCCTCGAACCCCGCGGTGGAGATCTGCTCGGACACGTCCGCGGCCGGGATCAGCCGCTCGGCGAGGGATACGTTGTATTCGGGTAGAAACACCACCGCGAGTTTTCCGCGCACCGCCGGGTCGGAATCGATCACCGCGGCCACACTGTTGATGAGGCGGATGATGAGTTTCGCGAGCGTGTATGCCGGAGCCGCCTTGCCCGCGAAGAAAAACGTGCGCGGTGGAATGGGGAGACTCGGGTCCGCTCGCAACCGGTTGTAGAGCACCACGATGTGCAGCACCATAAGTAACTGGCGCTTGTACTCGTGGATGCGCTTGATTTGGCAGTCGAAGATCGAGACCGGGTTGACGACCTGCCCAGTCGTAGTTTGCAGCCAGGAGGTGAACCGCTCCTTGGCGGTTTCTTTGGCCCGGCGGAACTTCGCGCGAAGGGTCGGGTCTTCGGCGAGTGGTGCGAGCGCACGGAGCTTCGACAGATCGGTGATCCAGCCGTCGCCGATCGCGTCGGAGACGAGTGCGGCGAGCGCCGGGTTGCACAGGTGCAGCCAGCGCCGCGGGGTGATGCCGTTGGTCTTGTTCCCGAACCGTTCGGGGAACATTTCGGCGAGGTCTTTCACGGTGCGGGTGCGGAGCAGTTCCGAGTGGATGGCCGCGACGCCGTTGGTGCTGTGCGTGCCCACAATCGCGAGGTGTGCCATCCGCACGTTGCGGCCCTCGCCCTCTTCAATGAGGCTCGCCCGCTCTGCTCGCGCTTCGTCATTGGGGAACTTGGCCCGTACCGCACCAAGGAATCGTCGGTTGATCTCGAAGATCAGCTCCAGGTGGCGCGGGAGCACCAGCTCGAACAGTTCCACCGGCCACCGCTCCAGGGCTTCGGGCAGCAGCGTGTGGTTCGTGTACGTGAGCGTGCGGACGGTCAGATCCCAGGCCTCGTCCCACCCGAGGCGCGCGTCGTCGAGCAGCACGCGCATCAGTTCGGTGACCGCGAGGGCCGGGTGCGTGTCGTTCAACTGGATCGCGACCTTGTCGGGCAGGGCGCGCCAGTCGCTGTTGCTGGACTTGAACCGGCGCAGGATGTCCGCGAGGGAACAGGCGACCAAAAAGTATTCCTGCACGAACCGCAATCGGCGCCCTGCGGCCGTCGAATCGTCCGGGTACAGCACGCGGGTCAGGCTCTCGGCCGTCACGCGGTCGAGAACCGCGCCGAAGAAGTCACCGTGGTTGAACTCGCCGAGGTTGAAGAAATCGGGGGCCGATGCGCCCCACAATCGCAGCGTGTTGACAGTTTTCCCGCCGAACCCGACGATCGGGCGGTCGTAGGGGACGCCGACGAGCACCCGGGGAGTGTTCGGCTCCAGGTGCGGCGCGCCGTTGTGAATGCGGACCGAACAGTTGAGTCGCACTTCAACGGTCTCGCACGGGCGGGGAATTTCCCACGGGTCCGGCCGGCGGAGCCAGTTGTCCGGTCGCTCCACCTGCGCGCCGTTCTCGATCTCCTGGCGGAAGATGCCGTACTCGTAGCGCAACCCGTAGCCGATGGCCGGGAGTTGCATGGTGGCCATCGAATCGAGGAAGCACGCCGCCAGCCGACCGAGCCCGCCGTTGCCCAGCCCCGCGTCTGGTTCCTGTTCGGCCAGCGTGATCGGATCAAGTCCTTCCCGTTGCATCGCTTCCTGAACGATCGGTTCGGCCATCAAGTTGGTGATATTATTGGTCAGCGAGCGACCAATGAGGAACTCCATCGACAGGTAATACACGCGCTTCGGGTTCGCTCGATCGTAGGTCTGAGTGGTTTTGAGCCACTGCCGGGTGAGGAGATCGCGGACCGCCCGCGCGACCGCTTCAAACTGCTCGCGGATCGTCGCGGTTTTAGGCTCGACGACGTGATCGAATACGAGCCGTCGTTCGTAGGAAGCGTTCGGGTCACCGGAAAACAGAATCTTTCCATGCCCGTTGTGTTCCGTTGTGGCCGGAGTGCCGGTGGGAGCCGGTTGTGCAGAGATCGGTGGCAATGGAGTGCTCCAACGAAGTCATCAACTCCCAACTCCGCACCAGCATACCCGATCATCGGCTTAAGCATTTCACGCCCGAGCGAGAATAGCATAAAAGCGCCCGTGGCCCTCAATTTGCGTCACGAATTTGCTTTGTGAACCGCGGAATCGTGCCACGGGCCATCGCTCCCGATCAGCCGGTTCGCCTCTACTGGTCCCCACGAATGCGGTTCGTACTCGACGACCGGGACTACGGACCCGAGTACCGGGTCGACGATGCGCCACGCCTCTTCTACGTAGTCCTCGCGGGCGAACTCGGTCGCGTTACCTCTCATCGCATCGCCGAGCAACCGCTCGTAGGCGTCCATCTCCGCGCTGTCGGGGTGGTGGACCGCGATCAATTCCGCGGGCGTGCCGGTGAACGCTTCGCCCGGAGCCTTCACCATTGTGGAGAGCGCGATCGCGACGTCCGGGCTGATCCGGAACCGGATGTAATTGGCCGGGGTGGTAGCCACATGAGTGAACTGACCACGAAGTGATGTGTTAGCCGAGCCGCTGACGTCGAGCGAGTCGCGGGAACTGATTTGATCCACGCTACGGGCACTCAAGCGGCGCTTCCGATACCCCGGGCGCAACCCGATCGGCGGCCGCGAGGTGCGAACGGCATCCTATTCGTACTCAGAATTGGAAGCCCGTGAGAGTTTTCCGCCGAGATGGGTCGCGGTTGCGGGACGACTTGTCGGTGTCGAGCTTGGCAGAAAGCCGGGGCGGGTACGCACTTCACCAATTGTCGTTGGGCAAATTTATCGGGCGGGAGATCGATTGGTCTCGGGCGGCGGTCGAGGCACTTTCGCTCGGGCGCTCGGCGCGGCCGAGGGGAGCGTGCTGAACTGTTTGCGGATCCCGAGTGTGAAACCGCACTTGTGCGTGGGCGCCAGCAGACGGGACCGGGGGCGACCTCGAAACCGCACCACGACAGACGGGTCGCGGCCCACAGTCCGCGCACCAATCGCTCGCTTCCAGGGATCGCAGAAACTACGAACCGAGTAATTCTGCGACCGGTTTGGCGGCAGAGTCGACGACCGGGATGGGGCGCCCGGTGTTCGATACGTTCTGCGTTTGCGGATCGATGCCGAGAGCCTTGCACACGGTCGCGAGGAAATTCGGAACGGTCACCGGGCGCTCTTCGACCGCGGTGCCGTCCGTGCTCGTTTTGCCGAGCGCCTGCCCACCACTAATCCCGCCACCCGCCAGCGCCGCGGCCCACGCATAGGGGTAGTGGTCGCGCCCCTTACTGCCGTTGATCTTCGGCGTGCGCCCGAACTCGCCCATCCAGACGATCGTGGTGGTGTCGAGCAGCCCCCGGTCCTTCAAGTCGTCCAGTAGTGCGGACCACCCGGCGTCGAGCGTTTGGCTCAGTTGTTTGACGCGCTCGAAGTTGTCGGTGTGCGTGTCCCAGCCCACGCCGCCCGCACCGCCGAGCGCCACTTCCACGAACGGCACCCCGCTCTCGACGAGCCGCCGGGCGAGGAGGCACCCCTGACCGAAGACGTCGCGCCCGTAGGTGTCGCGGAGTTTGGCCGGCTCGTCGTCGAGCTTGAGCGCTTTCGCCGCGGCCGAGCGCATCAGCTTCGCGGCGCGGTCGTAGGCCGTGTGGTGGCTCTTGGCCGCGGGGTCGGGGCGCTCCGCGGCGAACTCGTGCTGGAGTTCGGCCGCTAATTTCCAGCGCGCGTCGAACCGGTCTGTGGCGATCCCGCCGGGCAGCGCGAGGTCTTCGACCCCCATTGCTTGGTTCGCGCTGCCCGGTTGCGGGGCGAGCGGGCGCGATTCGCCCACCGCGAGCGGCGCGTACCGCGGGCCGAGGAACCCCGGCTCGTGGGCGGCCGGGCTGAACGCCCGGAACGGCGCGACGCTCACGAAGTTCGGTAGCGCCGCATCGTCCGCCCCGAGTTCCTTGGCCACCACCGAGCCGAGCGACGGGTAGCGGATCGGCCCGCGCGACGAGTACCCGGTGTGCGCGAAGTACGTGGCCAGCCCGTGGTCGCCTTCTTTACTGGTCATCGAGCGCACGAGCGCGACGTGCTTCATGCGGGCCGCGATCTTCGGCAGGTGCTCGCTGATCTTCACACCGGGCGCCGCGGTGCCGATCTCCTTGAACGGCCCGCCGTTGTCGTGACCCGGCTTCAGATCCCACAGGTCGATGGTGCTCGGCCCGCCGTTCATCCACAGCAAAATGCACGCGCGCTTGCGGGCCGGTTCCTTCGCGGCGGCGTTAGCGAGCGGCGCCAACCAGCCGGACATGCTGGTCCCGACGCTCAGCGCACCGGTGCGAAGGAAGTAACGGCGGTCGATGGATCGCATGGGAACTCCGGGTTGATAGCGATTCAGGTTACATGTAACGGCTTTACGAGCCGCGACCGCGAGGCGCAGCCCGTGTAGTCGCGCGCTGCTTGGGTAGTTGCGGGCCTCAATTCGCGACCCGAAACCGGACTAATGGTTCACCGCGAACTCGGTGCTGTTGAGCAGCGCCCAGAACACGTCCGCGAGCGCGGTTTGTCGGTCCTTCGCCGGTCGGTCGGGGCCGACGAACTCGGCCATGCGTTTCAGTTCGGTCGCAGTGGGCTTGCGCGCCAGCGCCACCAGGAACAACTGTTCGACCTGATCCGCGACCGACCCGGGACCGGTGGCGATCGCGCGGAGGGTCGGGCTTTTCTCTAAACTCGTGGCCGTGGTCGTGTACGCGCCGTTCATCAGGTAGAGGGCCTGTTGAATGGACGTGGCCGCGTCGATCGGCTGGTCGGGCTGCGTTTGGAACTTCGCGAGGAACTTGGCCCGCGGCGTGGTCGCGACGAGCAGGGCGTCGCTCGCGTTCTCGGTCGGCGGGGCGTACCCGGTAGCCTCGGTCAAACTGTCGTAGAGCTGCTCCCCGCTCAGCCCGCGCACCGGCACCCGTGCGAACAACCGCGGGTCGGCTTGAGCCGCGTGCGTCTGCCGGCTCGTGCGCTGGTACGCCTTCGTTCCGGTGATGGCGCGGGCGAGGAACTTCAGATCGAACTTCTGTTCGGCGAACGCCCGGCTCAGTTCGTCCAGCAGTTCGGGGTGGCTCGGGAGATTGTCGGCCACGCCCAGACCATCAACCGGGTCAATGAGCCCGGTCCCGAAGAAGTAGCCCCACATGCGGTTGACCGCGGCCCGCGCGAACCACTTGTTGTCCGCCCGCGTGGTCCACTCCGCGAGTACCGCACGCGGGTCCGCGCCGTCCGTCCAGTTCAGCGCCCGGCCGTCGAGGAACTCGGCGGCGATGTATTCTTCTTTCTCAGGCAGTTTGATTTGCGGTGGGCCTTTGGCCGCGGGTTGGTCCCCGCGCGCACCGGGCAGGCGCGAGAAGAACGCCGCGAACTGCCAGAACTGCTCGCGGCTCCAGGTTCCGCCGCTGCGGTCGGCGTGGCACTGGGCGCACTCCAGTCGCACCCCCAGGAACACGCGCGAGGTGCTCCCGGCGACGTTCTCGGGCTTGTTCTCGTAGGCCGAGAAGTAGTCGGCCGCGTCCGCACTCGTGAGCAGGTCGCGGACGAGTTTGTCGTAAGGGACGTTCGCCCGGAACTGTTTGCGGAGGTAGTCTTCGAGCCGCCCGGGGCGCGCGGCCTGGGCGTTCGATTGCGCGAGCAGTACGGCGCGCCAGTAGTTCGCGAAGTGCGCCGCGTAGCGATCACCGAAATCGCCCTCAATCAGTTCCCGCGCCCAGAGCCGGCGCTTGTCGGGGCGGTCGTCATCAAGGAAGTCGCGCACGAGCGACAACGGGGGGACGCGCCCGTTGAGGTCGAGACAGAGCCGGCGGAAGAACTCCGCGTCGCCCGCGGTCGGTGCGGGTTCAACCTTTGCCCTCGCTAGCTTCTCATCGATCCGGGCGTCGATGCGCTCCGAGATCCGCGCCGCGGCGTCGGCCCCGAGAGCGCAGTAGCCGAACGGGAGCAGTAGTAGGGTCAGTGCGTATCGCATGGGAATGCTCTCGTCGCGTCGCGCCCCAACTTGGGGCGCGACGGTGAACCGATTGGATGTGGGTTGCTGCGTTGAAAGCTTGTGCCTTGTGTTCGTGGCACGGGCCTCTGGCCTGTGTGAGTGCCTCCACAGGCCAGAGGCCCGTGCCACCAAACAAAAGACCAAATGCACCAGGTCAACACAGCAATGTGGCGTTACTTCGTGGCGGTCAGTCGCGCGAGGGCCGCGGACGCTTCGAGCGTGAGTCGGGCGCCTTTGGCCCCCTTAGCGAGCGCCTCCAGGACGCGCTTCGCTTCGGGCGTCGCGGCTTGCTCGAGTAACTCGACGGTGCGCAGCTCCCGGAGCTGGTCCTCGGTAAGTTTGCTCACAGTGGCCTTTTGCAGAAGGGCCTCTACCCGCTGTTTCAGATCCAGGGGTGGGGCTCCTTCGAGTGCCTTGCGCAAGTGCGGGACCGCGACCGCGCCGAGTCGCTCCAGTTCGGCGGTCGCCTTGCGTCGGGCGTTGAAGTTGCCACCGAGGTCGGTCACCAGTTCCGCGATCCGGGCGTCCTCGACCACCGGCACCGGGCGGAGCCGTTCACTCAGATAGGTCACCGCCTGTTTGCGGTCGGTCAGGAGCTTGCGCGTTGCCGTGAGCGCGACCGCCGGGTCGGGTTTCGCGAGATCGGCCCAGAGTTGGTCTAGGTCGGCCGCCGGGAGGGGCGTGTCGCGTGTAAGTTCGACCCGGGTGAGTTTCGACAGATCCCACGTCAGCGCGGTCGTGTCCACGCTCCCGGTAACGAGCACGTTCCCGCCCGTAACGCACAGGTGCGACACGCTCCCACTGTGGCCCTTCAGGTGCCCGATTTCCTGGCCGGTGAGCGTGTCCCAGGCGCGGAGCGCGGAGGTGCCCGCGGCGGAGAACAGGAACCGCCCGTCCGCGGTGAACCCGATCGCGCCGGCGTTCGCGAACCCGCGCCCCAGCGCGCTAATCGCGGCCGTGCCCCCGGCGATGTCGCGCGGGTGGTTCGCCGCGGAGCCGTCGCCCGCGCCCCGCGTCACGAACCGCTTCTCCCCGGTGGCGATTTCGTACCCGGTCACCGTTCCGTCTTGGGTCAGAAGTGCGAGCACGTGCCCGTTCGCGGAGAACTCGAACGCGACGCCCAGCGACTTGGGGGCCGCGATGTCGCACACCGCCGTTCCAGTGGCCGCGTCCCACACGCGGAGTTGTTTTTTGTCGCTGGCGGCAGCGATCAGGCGGCCGTCCGGTGAGAACCGTATTACGGGCGTCTGCATACCGGAGATGTCGAGGGTGACGCGCCCGCCGCTGAACACCGGCTCGCCGTCCTGACCGATCGTGCGGACGTGGGCGCCGGTGTTCGCGTCCCAGAGGTTCACCGCGGAATTCAGTTCGGCCTTTGTCGCGAGTAACTTGCCGTCGGGCGAGAACGCGATCCCCGCGACGTCCCCGCGCTTCGTGTCGATCTCGCGGACCTGCTCGCCCCGCGCCGCGTCCCACATCCGGACGACCCCGTTTCCGGACGAGGTGGCCACGACCTTCGCGTCGGGTGAGACGGCGACCGAGATCGCGGGCGGGGTCAGCGCCCAGTGCCGGACCGCGCCGCCGGCCCGATCCCACACGCGGACCGATTCGCGGCTCACGGTGACGACCGTTTTCCCGTCCGAACCGACCGCCATGATTCCCGAGAGGTGCCCGGGCGTCGCCGCGATTTCTTTCCCCGTTCCGGTGTCGAACTGTCGCACGGCCGCGCTACCGAGGCTGACCGCGATTGTTTTTCCGTCCGGGGCGAGCGCGAGGTCCGTGTGGGTCATTCGGCTCCCCCCGCCGCGCACGATGCGCACCGCGACGCGGCCCGACGGCTCGGCCGTGTAGCCACCGATGGTTTGCTTCAGCTTGCCCTCGGCGATGTCCCACAGTTCGATCGCGTCGTTCGAGAGCGTGACCGCGACAGTCTTGTTGTCGGCCGCGATGCGCAGCGACTTCCCGAAGAACCGCGGCTTCATGGCCGTTCCGCTGCCGAAGCGGTTCACCTCTTTGTGCGCCCCGACGTCCCAGACCGTGATGCCGTCGGTAAACGAGGCCCAGGCGAGGTACTTACCGTCCGGCGAGAACGCGATGTTCTGGGCACCGCCCACCGAGAGCTTGATGTCCGGGAGCGCGGTCCCGGTCGCGAGTTCGGTGACGCGGAGTGAGCCGTTCCCGGTTTCGGGTTCGATCAGTTGTTGAACGATGTGCGTCCCCGCCGGCGAGACGGCGGCCCCGGTCTTCGTCGCCCCCTTCGCGCCGGCCTTCGGCTCGAACGTCTTCCGCGCCGTTCCCTCGACCGGGTTCCAGAGCACGACCGCGTTGTTCGCGTCGGCGGAGACGAGCGCCGTGCCGTCCGGCGCGAATTCCAACTCCGTCACCTCGGCGGCCGCTGTTAGGGCGTGGAGTTTCTTTCCGGTCGCCGTGTCCCAGACCGTAATGGTTCGGTCTTTGGCTGCAACGAGCATCTTCCCGTCGGGCGCCAGCGCGACCGGGAAATCGTCCGGGGGCGTAGTCGACATCATTTTGCCCGACATCGCGGGCATTGCAGGTTTCTGCGCGAGCGGTTCCTTTTTCCCCTCCGCGCGCTCGAACTGGCGCACGACCTGCCCCGTAGCGCGGTCCCACAACCGAATGGTGTTGTCGCGCCCCGCGGTCACGATCCCTTTGCCGTCGGCCGTGTATGCGATGAAGAACACCACGTCGCCGTGCCGGAACTGGGCCGTGCCCATGCGGGCGCTCGCGCCGTCGGGCACTTCGTTGGGCTTGGCGGGCTTGGCGGTCGGCGCGGGCTGATCTGCAACTGGTGGCGGTGGGGCACTCATTGCGGCCGAGCGCGCCAGCCACGCGGTCCCGCCGCACAACCCGACCGCCAGCACGACGGCGGCCGCGACCCATTTACTTGTTGTCATGGTTCCGATTGTTCCTCGCGCGAGTTCGAGCACCTGCGCCGAAGGCGCGGCGTGTGTGGTTCCATCGGCGGAGCGCCCCGCGAACCACAGCCCGGCGCGCACCGTGGTATCGAAGAGGGGCGCCGGCGCTGTTGTGCCGGTCCCAGCGGACACGATCAGAGTGGCGACCCCGGCGACCGGGCAAACAACGCCCCGGCTCGTGAGGCGCACGCGGAGCGCGTCCCGGGCGCGCGTGAGGCGCCACCCGACTGACCCGACCGGGCACCCGATTGCCAGGGCCACCTGCTCGTAGGTGCGGCCCTCCAGGTACGACAGCACGAGCGGCACGCGGTGCTGTTCCGGGAGCCGGTTCAGCTCCTCGTGCAGTACAATGTGCCCGTCCTCGGGCACGCTGGGGGGAGCGATCACGGACCGGCACTGTGCCCCGGCCGCTTCGAGCCGCTGGCGCCGGGCGGCGTTCGCCCGTGCGCGGCACGCGAGCCGAAACGCGACCGTGTAGAGCCAGTCCGACACGGGGCGGTTCCGGTTGATTGCCGCGGCCCGGTGAACGAGCACCAGGAACGTGGCCTGGAATGCGTCGTCGGCTGCGTTGGGATCGACCAGAACGCGCCGGCAGACGCCGAAGACGAGCCGACTGTACCGGCGCACGAGGCACTCGAACGCGGACTCGTCGCGCCGGTCCACGAACCGCGCGACGAGTTCGCCATCGGGAACGTCCTCGCGGGCGTCGCCGATCAGGTTCCGGACCTCGCGCATGAGTCGGCCGGTTTCGGGTGTTGACATAGCATGGGTCTCATCCGGGATCGCTCGGACACAGAGTAATTGCCCCGCCGAAACCCGGCGCATAGGAAATTCTCGCGCGACTTTATTCCGGACTGCCGGATCAACGGACGTGGTCGGGGGAAATCGGTGCGATCGCTTGATCCGGGAGCGAAATGGGACCGAGTTCGACGACTTGTCGGTAGCTGTGGTATTGGGACACGGACGCCGCTACTGCAATGCGCGGGGACAATAATTCCGAAACACGGGGTTATCGATTTCCACAATTTAACTAGCGATTTTAAAAGAATTTGTGGCGAATGAATGTGCGTACCGCGGGGGAATTATCGTCCCAAGTGATGTCCAGCAAACAGTTGTGAGTTGGTGTTGATTCCTGGTTACTATTGCAATTTTCTGATCTTTTCAGTTGAGCTGAGGTTGCCATCCGGTTCGCCCACGTTAAACACCAGTTGGCCCCCGTTTGTCTACGACCCGGTTCCGTCCGGACGGTAAGAGGGTAGAGCGACTCTGGCACCTCGCCCGCCGCTCGACCAGCGAGGACAACCGTGTTAAACTATCTTACGCGAACCGGTTACGTGGTTCTGGCCGTCGCGGTACTGATCGCTGTCGCCCACCGAGCCTCGGTCCGTTCCGAGCGCCCACTGGGGCGAGCGATTTCGATCCGTCGGCCGAAGTGGTGCTCGGGAGCCTAAATGTTCCGGTGGACGAGCACGTCGTCGGGGTCGCGTTTGCTCCCGACGGGCGCGCTGTTGCGACCGGTACTCGTGCCGGGCAAGTGACCGTGTGGACCGCGACCGGTGACCGGGTTCTCGCTTGGCTGGCCCACCCGAAGCCGGTCCGCGCGCTTTGCTTTCTGGTCGATTCTCGGTCTCTGATTTCAATTGACCGGGAAGGCACGTTAAGAATGTGATCCCTTTCATCCGGTGCGGTGCTACGGGCCGCGGCGCGTGGGGGAGATCCCACGATATCAGCAGGGGTGACTCGGGCGCGGCACCCGGCGCGCGAACCCGAGCCCGACGAGCCATCGCCAACCGGTCCGGGTAACCACCTCGGCGCCCCACCGGTCGCGCACGTAACGGGCCACCTTGGGACCGGACCACAGACCCCGTCCGGCGGGTCCGCCTGGAGCGCGGTGTACAGGTGCTCCTGTTGGGCCGAGGTCCGTAGCGGTTCGGATCCGTTGTCCTTGCGCCCGTCCGTCAGCCCCTCGGGGCCGCGCGCGTTCCACCGCTTAAGCAGGGTTCGTCCCCACGACGCGGTAAGCCCGACGGATGATACCGAATCCAGTTGATTAGTAACCATCAGCCATTTCGCAAGTGGTTGCCCAATAGCAACTTCTGCGATGACTTATGAGCAACGGATCAACGCGATTTGGTATGACGCGGCCCGACCGGTGGACATCGGCTGGTCCGAGTGGGTGACCCGCCGAATGATCTGCCACCGCGTCTTCTCAGCACCGTCCGGGCAGGTGCGGTACCGCCGTGCGATCTCGGCCGGCGGAACGTGCTCAAGCGCGGGTAATCGTTTCATCGCTTTTCCTCCCCTAGAATTGGAGAGGGATAGCCTTCAATGAGATCCGGTATCAGTGGCCAGACGCGATCACGGGTTGGGGAACCCGAGCGTCTCGCTGGCCGCGTCGTCGGTCGCGTCGTCGCGGGTGGGATCGAACAGGAACCAGTCGCGGCCCGCGGCGCCGGTCAGCCGGTCTGTGGAGGAGTCGTCGAACACGGTGTCAGTTGCCAATCGGATGCCTCCGGAAATTGTGCCGGTCGACTGGAGCGCGGCGATCCGCTGGGTGTAGGTCTTGGTCGGGTCGACCCACACACCGTGGAGGGCCGTCAGAGCGCCGAAATCATCGTCGTAAGCGGTGAAGCCCGCGATCAAGATGTCTTCTCCGCTGCTGCCGGTGATCCGGTCCGTCCCGTGTCCGCCGATCAGCAGGCTTCGCCCGGTGCTCCCGACCAGTTCATCGTTCCCGTCGCCACCGACGAGGATCGACGGCCCCGACCCGTAGACCCGGAGCACGTCGTTACCCGCGCCCCCGGCTACCAGCACCCGGGTGAACGTCCCGGAGATTTGCACGTTGTCGTCTCCGTCACCCGCCGACACCGTGGCCGTATTGAAGTTCCCGGACACCTGAACGGTATCGTTCCCGCTCCCCGCGCTCAGAATTGCGTCGCGGAAGTTCCCCGACACCTGGGTCTGGTCGTTGCCCGCTCCGCCGTCCGTGAAGAGGTCGCGGAACGTGCCCGACAACTGGATCTGATCAGTCCCCGCTCCCGCATCGACCAGAACGTCCTCGAAATTACCGCTAATCTGGACCTGATCGTTTCCGCCCTGACCGTAAGCGGCGAGCCGACCGGTGCGGGCGAACGAGCCGAGATAGGTGCCGTTCAGGTTCACCGTCACGGAATTGCTGCCGCTGAGCTGGATCTGGTCGTTTCCCGTTGTCCCACCAACGACCAGAGCGGTCTTGGACGGGTCGGTCGGGTCGGTCTGTAACTCGACCGTTTTGATGACAACTTGCTGTGCGAACGAAACCGTCCCCCCGTCGTCGTCGCGGACCGTAACGGTGACCGTGTAGGTGCCGGTCGCTGCGAAAGCGTGCGCCGGGGCGCTCGTTGTGCTGCCGGACAGCCACCCGCTGACCGTACCGTCGCCGAAGTTCCACTGGACTTCGTGCGTGTCGATCGTTCCGGTGTCACTGAACCCGACCGAGAACGCGAGCGGTTGCCCGCGCACGCCGCTGAACGCGACCGGTGCCCCGCCCAGTGTCGCGGTCGTTTGCGTACCGGCTACCGGTCCCGTGAGCGAACCGATGATCGGGGCAATGTTGTTCACCGTGACCGGGACCGTTGCGGAAGTCGCTCCCGCGTCGTCGTCCGTGACTGTTACGCCGATGGCGTAGGTGTCGCTCACGGTTCCGGACGGAGCGTCATCCAGGTAGCGGTGCGTGGCGGTGAAGGGGCGCTTCCCGTCTAGCCTCGATAACGGCGAAGAGGGGCGTTTCGGCCGAGAACGCCCCCCAACGGGCACCGATCTCCACGTTGTTGTAGTTGAAGGCGTACCCGGTCGGGCCGACGAGATCACTCGGTTGGCCGGTGGCCCAGTTCGTGTAGCTCGGGGACTCACCAGAGGCCCATTGAAGCGGTCTATCGGTGCCGCCGTCGGACAACCCGATCCAGGTCTGCACGTCCCCCTGGAGCGCGGCACGGCGGACGTAATGGAAGAGGAACAGGTTTTCTGCGTTCGAGTTGATGGTGACGAGGTGGCCGCCCATGCGCCGGGCCTCTGCCTCGGCGTCCGCCCACGAGAGCGGCGTTGAGATAAAGTGGTAGGTGTGGCCCCCGAATTCCGCACTGGCCGCGAGGCCAACACCCGGGGATGGTGTGCCAGGGAACGCCGGGACCGCAACCTGTGAGGTCGAACCGTCCTTCCAGTCAATCGTGACTGTGTGCGCGTCGAGCGTGCCGCGGTCGGTGAAACTTCCGGTGAGCGTGACCGAGCCGTCTTCGTTGATCGTTACCGCGTCGGTGGAAACGGTCAGGTCGGTCGGGGCCGCGTTGGTCACCGTGGCTGTTGTAGTGGCACTCGAAGTCCCCGCGTCATCGTCGGTGACGGTGACCCCGATCGTGTACGTGTCGGTCGCGGTGTCGTCCGCGTAGCGGTGCGACAGCGTGAAGGTCCGCGTGGGGTTCACCTCGACGACCGCGTAGGCGCCCCAGTAAACGGCGCTGTCGCGCGTGCCGGCGAGGTCGTTCCACCACCCCGGGCCGTACCCGTAGGCGTAGTTGGTGATGGCGAAGTCTTCCGTCACCTGTGGCGGGTAGTCGTTCGGCTCACCGTCTTGCACGAACCAGTTCGTGTACGTGATCGGGTCGCCCGAAACCCACCCGAACTGCCCCTCGTTCGCTTCGTCGTTCAAGCCGATCCATGCCAGGGCGTAGTAACCGAAGTTCGACCGGAGCAATTCCGAGACGAACGTGTTCTCGGCCGCGTCGTTGATGGTGACCAAGTTCCCGCCGAGCCGCTGGGCCTGGTCCTGGGCCTCGAACCAGGACAGCCCGGCCTGGCGGATGACGTAATAGCGGTGGCCGTTGTATTCGACCGCCTGCGACACCGAGACCGTCGCCCCGCCACCGAGAACCGTTTGCGACCCGTCGCCCCAATCCACCGTAACCGTGTGGGTGTCGTTCAACCCGGCGTCGGTGAACGTGCCGGTGAGCGTGACTGTCCCGTCCTCGCCGACTGCGGGGCCGACTTGGAGTACGGGGGAAGTCGGGGCGACGTTGGCCACGGTGATCGGAATGCCCGGCCCCGTGGTCGTGAGCAGGCTCACGTCGTCCAGGTTGACGTTGAAGTAGAACAGGTTGTCGTCCAACTCGAAGCTGAGCCGGATCGTCTGCCCCGCGCGCCCAACCAGGAGTGCGGTGAGGTCGAAGGAGCGGCGGTTCGGCCCGAGCTGTTCGACCGGGTCGCCGGGGTTAGTCGAGAACACGGTCGCCAGTTCGTTCCCCGCAGCGTCGAGGACGCGCACCCGCCACTCCTGGTTCGGGTCGCTGTACTGGGAGTAGTGGTTCCGAATCCGGTCCGACCAACTGAGGACCGCGGACGTGATCCCGGTGGGCACCACGATCGGGGCCGACAGGATCAACCGGGACGGCCCGGACTGCGACGCGAGGGCGTCGAACTGCCCGGAAATCGGCGCGGTGGGCAGTCCCGGGCCGTCCGGATCGGTGCTCCCGGAGTTGAGCGACCAGGTTCCGCTCTGCACGTTCGTGGTCCAGCCCGTGAAGCCCGACTCGAACCCGCCGTTGGTAACGAGTTCCTGGGCGCCGCCCCCACTGAGCCCGCCGTCGTCGTCGCGGACCGAGACCCCAACCTGGTAGACGTCCGCGGGCGTGCCGGTCGGGTTGTCGTCGGTGTAGACGTGGGTCGCGATGAAGGTCCGGTCCGCGTTCACCACTGCCGTGGAAGAGGTTCCGTCGCCCCAAGAAACCGTGACGGTGTGAGTGTCGGCCGCGCCCGGGTCGGTGATCCGCCCGGTAACGGTGGCCGTACCGCCCTCGTTCACGACCGGTGTGACGCTCACGTCGGTGGCCGTCGGTGCGACGTTCGTGACCGTGATCGTCGCGCCCTGTCCGCCGCTCGCGCGGGCCGCCCACTTCACGCCGTCGACGTAGAGTTGCAGCACGTCCGCGTCGTTCAGGGTGCCCGAGAAATAGTTGCCGGCGTGGTGGAATGCGACCACGTGCCCGGTGCCGAACTCGCGCACCGCGACCGCGTCGTTACCGAACTGGTCCCGCATCAGTGCGACCGCCGGTTGAGTCGCGTAGCTGCGCACCTGCCCGACGTTGTACGACGCGCTGAAGAACGCGGGTGATGGGACGTTCGCCAGGATCGGGTGCCCGGACTGCCCCGACACGTCCGTCAGTGTGAGATTGCCGGAGCTGTTACTGACCGCGTTGAGGAGGACCAGGTCGCGCATCTGCTGCATGTGCCCGATCGAGAATTCGTAAGCGTTCCACTCGTTGCCGATGTACCCGCCGCCGTTCTGAACGTAGTTCACGAGCGCCGTCTGCCCACTGACCGGCATATCGGTCGGCCACGTGGTCCCGTTGAGGTGAATGACCGCCTCGTAGGGCGTTAGGAACGGGTTCGACCCGTTGAACAGCGTCTCGTCCGTCGTGCTCAACGAGACGTTCATACCCGCGGCCTGGAGCGCGTTCCGGAGCGCGATCGTACCCGGGGCCGTGGCCGCATCGTAGATGATGAGCACGTCGGTCGTCCCGGCCGCCGGCCCGCCGAACGAACCCGTGCCTCCGACCCCGACCCCGCCGTCGTCGTCGGTCACCGTCAGGGAAACGACGTAGGTTCCGTTGTCGTTGGGGGTGAAGGTGAACGTGGAGCCGTTGGTCGGGGTTCCGGTCGCGTAGGGTACCCCGTTTTTCGTCACGCTCCAGGCGTAAGTGAACGTGTCCCCGCTGCCGGGATCGCTCACCGTGCTCCCGAGTGTAATTGCTGTACCTTCGGGGCTGTTCGCCGGCGCCCCGGTGATGCTAACCGTCGGGGCGACGTTGGTCACTGCGACCGTGGTCTGGTAGTCGCTGAACCCGCCGTCTTTGTCGAACACTCGGGCGAACACGGTGTACGTTCCGTTCTCCGGGAACGAGAACTGCTGCGCACTTGCCGCGCCCGCGGTCGCGTAGCTGGTGGCGAGGTTCGCCGCACTCGTCGAGAAACTGTACCGCAGACCCGCGCTCAGGTCCGTAGCCGAGTCCACCGGGTTGGTGAGGCTGACCGTCGCGGCACTTCCTTCGCCGACCGATCCACTGGTCGAGATGGTCGCGGTTGGGGCGGAGTTGGTCACCGTTGCGTTCGTGGTGTAGTCGCGGAACCCGCCGTCCTTGTCGAATATTCGGGCGAATACGGTGTAAGTGCCGTTGTCCGGGAACGTGACTTGCCCGCTCGCGAGCGGGCTGGCGCCGGCGTAACTGGTCGCCAGTCCCGCCGCGCTGGTGGCGAAAACTGTAGCGGAACCCGGCGGCCTGGTCCGCGGTCGACACATCGGTCGCGCCGGTGAACGTGACGGTAACCGGCACCGCCTCGGGTACGGGAGTGGCACCCGAGAGTGTGGCAGTGGGGGCAACGTTCGTTACAAGAATCGTTGCTGATGCGCCCGGTCCACCGGCCCCGCGCCGGCTCGCCCACTTTACGCCGTCGATGTAAAGCTGCTGCAATTCCGTGTCCGATAGCGCGGTCCCGCCCGAGTAGTTGCCGGCGTTGTGGAACCCGACTACCCGACCGGTGCCGAACTCGCGCACCGCGAGCGCCGCGTTGCCGAACTGGTCGGTCATCAGCACGGTCGTCGGGTTGGTTGCGAACGTGTGAACGGGGCCGATCAGCGCGCTCGCGTTAAACGACACCGAAGCCGGCACGTTCGCCAGAATCGGGTGCGCGGATTGGGCGGCGACCTCGGTCAGCGTCAGCGTGGTGAGGAACCGCTCGCCCTGGTAATCGAACAGGACCAAATCCCGCATCGGCCCCATCGAGCCGAACTGTGTCTCGTACGAACTCCACTCGCTCCCCAGATACGCTCCGCCGCTCTGAACGTAGCCGACCAAGGCGTTCTGCCCGGCCACCGGCATGGGGCTCGACCACGTGGTGCCGTTCAGGTGGATGACCGCCTCGAACGGGGCCAGGGACGGGTTCGTTCCGTTGAACAGGGTTTCGTCGGTCGAGCTGAGCGCAACGTTGAAGCCGGCCGCTTCCAGGGAGTTCTTCAGTGACTGGGTTTGGGCATTGAGCACGTCGTAGATAATCAGCACGTCGGTCGGCCCGGTACCCGTTGTGGCTCCCGACGTTCGGCCGTCGGGGGCGGTCACCGTGAGCCCAATGACGTAGGTTCCGTTGTCGTCGGGGGTGAAAGTAAAAGTGGGGTCGGTCGAGGTTCCCGTTGCGTGGGACGCTCCGTTTTTCGTCACGCTCCACGCATAGGTGTAAGGGCCGGTACCGACCGTGTCGGTCACGGCGGCGCTCACAGTGACCGCGCTGCCCTCGGCACTATTTGCAGGAGCCCCGAAGATCTGAGCGGACAGCCCGTTTTCGACCGGCGGCGGGTCACTGGCTGTGACCGTCACATCGTCGATGTTCCACGAACTCATTGTGAACGCGCCGGAGCTGCCGACGCTGAACCCGAACCGCACCTGCATGTTCGCGTTCTTGTAGGCCGAGACGTCGAACTGCTGGCGCTGCCACGAACTGTCCTGGGTGCCGGGCGAGCCGGCCGTTTGCCAGACCGTCTGCCAGTTCGCGCCGTCGAACACTTCGACCCGGTTCGCCATGAACGGCGCGTAGTCGCTGTTGAGCCAGCGGTAGAACTCCAGCGTGACGGGAGCGGTCGCGCTGGCCGTGTTGATCGTCGGGCTGGTCAGATAGTAGTAGTCGTGGATGGTGGTCGCTGCGTTCCCGCCGATCTTTACCCCCGCAACGCCGTTATCGCCCGTCGGGGTGTGATCGAGAGCCGGGTCGGGGTTCCCCGTCGACTGACCTGCGGAGAGCGTGGCTGAACCGATTTGCCATTCGGTTCCCAGGATCCAACCGGCACTATTGTCGGAAAAATCCTCGGAAAATAGGACGGACGGCACGAGGCGGTCTTCGAGGCGCGCGACGCCGAGCGGCGCCCGACGGGGGCTCCGGCGCGAAGACGGTTTGCGAGTGACCGGCTTCCAACGGCGCAACCACGACTTGAGCGAAAACATGCGGGAGCTCCAATGTGGGTGACGAGATCCGACGCCAACGAACCTGACAAGTGGACAACGGGACCGGGGCGCCGTTATGAACGGACGACCCCGGACCCACTGCCCTGGCAGCGGGTTCAGACCGCAGCACGGTCGGACGGTGCCACTCGTGCCCCGGTGCGGAGACACGGGGGTACCGTCTGTTCGGGGGTGGTATTAAGTGCTTGGATTGCTTTGATTGATACGGCGGTCGAAATTGCGACTAAGAGTCGCGGGTCGGTTTATAGACGAATTGGGGCGATCAAAAACGCTCATAACACTGTGGATAAGAGAGGTAGTACGATCCACAACGAACCCCGGGGAAGGGTTTAGGGCGATAATTGTGAGAAAGGTAATCGAGCGGATCGAGAGACACAAGGACAGTTGCGCAACTTTTACAAAGAGGTTACGTCGAAGTTTGTTGGGAATTCGCGGTGCTTTGAACGCACGATCGGGAATTCCTCCGGTTCTCGGCGCGGCGATGTACCGGAACCGTGTCGCCGAGCGGGGTAACCGCGCGAATCACGGAGCAACTGAAGAGATTCGCGACACTGGCGCCCTTTGCGCGCCTCATTTCGCACGCCACAACGTGCACGCGGGAGTATATGTCTCGATCTGTCGAATCAGTTTGGTAGTCGGCTCTCCGAAGTGCGTGGGGGCGAGCCGGGTGGCTTCACGGAGGTGTTCGAGCGCCGAACCGGGGCGCCCGCCGTCGTGGTAGTGCCGCCCGAGTTGGAAATGGAAGTGTGCGGCGCGGTCCGGTAGCAAATCCAACCCGCGCTTCAGCGCGCGCTCCGCGTCTGCGGGGCGCCGATCGGCCCGGGCGTTAAACGTGAGCCCTTCAATGGCCGTAAAGCACATCTCGCGTGCCGGCGCGTTCGTTTCTGCGCGCGGCGCCATTTTTTCCAGCACGCGCGAATACAGTTCGTCACTCTCCGCCCACCGCTCTTGATCGCGGTACACGGTTGCGAGGAGTAATGTCGCGGTATCGTTCGCGGTGAGCGCTTCGAGCAGTGCGGCGGCTTCGTCGAGTCGATCGAGTTGAATCATCAGGAGAGCGCGGTTGAACCGGTCGCTCGGTTTTGCGTTCGCCGAGCGCGGTTGATCCCCGGACCGTTTGAGTCGCGGAATTACGGTGGCGAGATCCTTGTGGATCGCGGCGGGTAGCTTTTTGCCAATGGGCCGATCGCTCCCGAGTTCGATCAGCCCCGTCAACACGGCATCGGCGCGCACGACCCGTTCGCGCTGGATCAAGTCGCCGGCCTGTTCAGTCCGCGCTGCAATAACCGCTTCGGCGAACAGGCCACACGGAAGAACCGCGCCACCCGCGGCCAACCCGAACAGCACGCCGGGATTCACAAGCGGACGGGCATTTGAATCGGGCGCGTCCGTAGCCCAAACGCACCACGGCAACACTATCGTGAAAGCGATCGTAGTGCGAAACACCAGGAGCGGGACAGCCCCGAACTCACCCCCGCTAATAGCATCGCCGAACGCGGCGCACATCTGCGTTCCGAGGGCAGCAACTCCCAAACCAGTTCCCACCCACAGCACCGGGGCAGCACCGTTCACTGCAGGAACCGAACGCAGCCACCCGGCAACGAGTAACCCCGGCGGCAGCGCGGTCACGAGGTGCGCCACGAGCACCCGCACCCACCCGAACGGAGGGGCGGTCAGTCCGGCAGCGCGGCGCTCGTCTGCGGCCCCGAAGTGCAGGACGCAGGTGGGGACCACTACCGCGAGAACGCACCCGACGGCGAAGCGTAAACCCGAGGGCATCATGATTGCGTGACCCCCAGGGCCGCGGCCGTTTCCGGCCGGCGCAGCTTCCAGATCATCCCGTCGAACGCATAGTGAACGAGCGCGGCCCACAGGTTCAGCCCCTGCCAGAGCACGATCAGCCCGCTATCCGGGCGCGATGCTAATACCCCGACCGAGCCGAGCGCGAGAACGTACACGCCCAGAAACAGTGTCCAGAACCGGGCGAGTGTGCGGAACCGGCCCGGGCTTCCGACCGCCTCGCGCCGGCGCGCGTAGTGCGTGACGATCGCGAGGTACTCCACCGCGTGGAACATGGAACCGGCGGCGGCGAAGATCACCACGAACCCGGACCAACCGAAGTGGAGGCTGAGTACGAACCCGGTGTAGAGCGCGCACACGCTCGCGAGGTACGCGAGCTTCCCGATCCGGTCGCGTGTGGCTCCGATGAAATTGGTGAGAAGGAGTGCGACCGGAACCACGAGCACGGCCCAGTCGATTCCCTTCAACCACGGCAGGTACGAAGTGTCGGCCTCGATCCAGCCCGTGGCCCACCCCGCGGCCCGGAGCGCACCATACGTAACGAAGGCACGCAGCCCCCAGCGCTCGAGCCACGCGGACCCGCCGCCGACCTTGCGCGCGTACATCCGGAGCACCCCCGCGTGCTGGCTCGCGAAGTGCCAGGAGTTCCAAACGTAGTCGACGAGCGCGAGGCAGAGGAACGCACCCGTGCCGAGGAACGCGCCCGTTACGAGAACGGCCGCGAGCGCTGCAAAGGCTACGAGCTTGTGTGTTTGGGTACCGCGCCGGTCCGCATCGGTGAGGACGAGGACGAGCGTGATCCACCGGTGGGGGAGCGTGAGAAAATAGACCTGCCAGAAATCGATGGCCGTATCGGTCCGGGTCGCGAACCCCGGGAGCAGGAGAAGCAGCCAGCCGAGGTTCGCGAGGAAGAGCAGATCGAAGACCGGAGAGACGATCCACCCCCGGTTCGCCGCGGTTACGGGAGCGGGGCGGTCTTGATCTTCCACTTGTCCCCTTCTTTCACGAACGTCCATTCCTTCTCACTCGGATCGCCCCCGGCCTGCTTCTCGATCGCAACAGTTCCGGTGGCGGTCGTGCCGTTGACAGTAACCTTGCCCTTCAAATCGTACCGATACTGAGGGTACGTTTTGGTCTGCTTCTTATCGACCGCTGTCCCCGCAGCGAAAATGCTCTTCAGCCGCGAAGTGGCGTTGCTCTCGTCGTTCATGCGGTCCACGAGGTCCGCGATCTGTTTCCCGTCGTCTCCACCGAAATCGGGTGGCGCAGAAGCCGCGCCCCCGCACCCGGCCGCGAGCACGAGAACCAGCCCAGTCAGAAGCGCTCCAACTAACCGCATCACGACCTCACGGTACGAGTCAATAATGTGGGCCGGTGATCCGCCACCGGCCCGATCATCGTGCCGCAATCAATCGTTGACCACCACCTCGCCGCCCGATTTGGTGCCCATTGCCTGCCAGGTTTGGGGGTTGATCGAGTCGCGGATGAACCGCACGCTCCCGTCGGCGAAGCACGCGTTCACGCCCCCACTGTGCTTACTGCGGGCCGCGGCCCACAGGTTCCCGTCGGTCCGATTCTGCGTACACGCGAGCTTATCGGGGTTGGTCGTAGGGATGCGGGTGTCGCAGTAAAACATGCTGTCCCCCGTGCTCGAGTTCGGGGGCGTGTAGGTGACGAACATGTTCCCACCGGGGCCGGGGTAAAGAACCGCACCGCGCCCGTCCTTGTTGCGGCCCGGGCTGCTCGAATTGGCCCCGTCGAGGTTCTCGCTGAACGGGAGCACTTCGCTGAACATCACCGTGTTCGAGGTTCCGTCCCCGATCCCGACAATGGTCGTTCCCTTCCCGATGCCGAGGCGCGCCCCGGGCCCCCACTTCTTCACTTGCGCGAGATTGTACACCCCGGACGCGGGCAGACCGCCGCCGTATGCGGCACTGTTCCCGTAGGTGCTCCCGCCGAAGCACCCGACGTAATTCCCCTTCATCAGGTTCTCGAGCGAGTTGTCGTTGAGCATGATCGACGGGTCGTGCGGCGAGCTGGGGCACAGCAGCACCCTCGTCGCCAGCGTCGTCTGATAGTCCCGCTCCGGTCGGCGCAGCGGCTGCCCGTCGAGATTGTCGCTCGGGTTCGCTTCGTACAGGTCGGTACTCGTGACCGGGTCGCTGATCTGGGCGGCGAGTTTGGTCGCGAGCGGTTGCTGCTCGATCTCGGCCATGATGTGGAACGGCCAGCTCGGGCCGTAGCACCGGGCCTCGCCGCTGTACGCCTGGTTGCCGGTGAACCACCACAGGGGCGGGTCGGACCCGGCCGCTTTCGAGGGATCGCCCAACCCGTCGGCGAACGTCGTGGGGACGGGCGCGCTCGCCCACCCCGCAGGAACGGCCAGCACGGGGTTGTGCGGGGCGTTCTCGGCCAGCGTCTGGTTGAACCGCGGGACGCCGGGCGGGAACGTTCCCGTGGAACTTTCCACGTTGTGAGCCGCCAGCCCAATTTGTTTGAGGTTGTTCTGACACTTCATGCGCGCGGCGGCCTCGCGCACCTTTTGCACCGCGGGCAAGAGGAGCCCGATCAGGATCGCAATAATCGCAATGACAACGAGCAGCTCGATTAGCGTGAACCCACGCCAACGGTCCGGGCGGTTCATGAATGAGGCTCCGAGCAAGGGATGATGACCCAGCAGCGGGAACAAGTAGCCGACGGTACGCTACCCACAATTCGTGAAGCCCTGATGTCGACAATGAGAAGAAAGGTTATCCATTCATCAGAATACTTCGTGATGGTCACGGGCGCCCGGCGCGGGCCTTCGAGCCGATGCACCACAGGCTCGTCGCCGAGCGGACGAACAGGTGCCCGTCCGACACAGCCGGCGTCGCGTGGCACTCCTCGCCCAGCGCGTTCTTCGTGACCAGTTCGTACTCCTCGTCGGGCTTCAGGATGTACGTGGTGCCGTCGTCCGCGAGGCAGTAGATCAGGTCGTTGATGAGGAGCGGCGAGGCGTGGTGCAGGCGCGAGCCGAGGCGCTCGGACCAGAGTTTCTTACCCGTTTTCGCTTCGAGTAGCGTTGCGATCCCGGAATCCGACAGCACGAACAGGTGTTTCCCAAACGCGAGCGGCGACGGAACGTAGGACGCGACCTTCGTGTCGGACCACTTGGTGTGTGATTTGGTGACGTTGCCCGTTCCGGTCGGGTCGAGGGCGACGAGCGTGTTGTTGGGGCTGGTGCCGGTCGCAAAGACCAGCCCTTCGGTGAACGCGACCGTCGCGACGAACTTGTCCGTCGTGCTGTCCGCGATCCAGAGCTGTTTACCGGTGGTCGGCTCGAACGCGGCGACCGACTTGCTCCCGGCCAACACCAGTTGCAACTTTCCGCGAACTTCCACGAACAGCGGCACGCTGAATGACCGCACGCGGTTGGGGCGGTTGATCTTCCACTTCGTTGCGCCGGTCGTTTTGTCGAGCGCAGCTACGAACGCATCGCCGTCCGAGTCACCATTAACGATCACGAGGTCGCCGAACAGCACCGGCGTTCCGCAAAACCCGTGAACGGAATCGAACCCGTCGAACGACTTCAACCAGACCTGTTTTCCGGCAAACGAATAGCACGCGACCGCGACCTTTCCAGCGTCCAAAAACGTGACCCACACGTGGGTGCCGTCACTCGCGGGCGTGGAACTGGCGGGCGTGTTGTTCTTGTGCATCTTCTCGGCCGTGGCACTCAGCACGCTCTGCTTCCAGAGCAACTTGCCGTCTTTACGGTCGAAGCACAGGAGTAAGCGATCGGTCGTTGATGACTCGAACGACGTGAGGAACACGCGCCCGTTGGAAACGACGGGCGACGAGTGCCCAGTACCGGGAACGTCCACCTTCCAAACGATGTTCTCGGTTGCGCTCCACTTGGTAGGGATCGCGGCGTCGGTCACGATGCCGTCGCCCTTTGGCCCGCGCCACACCGGCCAGTCGGCGGCACGGAGGGAGGGTGCGAATATGAGCCCGAGCAAGAAGCAGCAAATCGGAGCGCGGAGCATTATTTCTTCTCCTCCGCCTTCGTGATTGCCGCTTCCACTTCGACCACTTCGGCCTTCATCGCGAGTGCGGCCTCGCAGAGTTGCAGGTAAGCCTTTGCGAGCGCCGGGTTCTTCGGGCTGCGAGCGGCTTCGTCCTTGAGCTTCTCCGCCGCGTCCTCCACGGCCTTAAGTGCGGTTCGTTTGCGAGCCAGTTCCGCCTGAAGATTCGCGGGTGCAGTCGACGGGATGACCGGAGTAGTCGGTCGAACGGCCGCGACGGGCAAGTTCGGCGTCGGCACTGGGATTGCTGCCAGCGCTGAGGGTTTCGTTTCGACCGGCAGAGCGAGTTTCACGCCCGTTCCGCCCGCGACCGGCCACGTCCGAACCGCACCGGCCCAGTCACCGGACAGGACCGTCTTCGCGTCCGCGGTGAACGCGACTTTCAGTACCGCGTCGTCCGCGGGACCGAACTCGGCCGCGCGCTTCCCCTTCTCGTCCCAGAGTTTCACGCGCCCGTCACGCCCCGCGGTGACGATCGCGCCGGAAGCGTGGAACGCGACGTCTGCCGCCCCGCCCTCGTGTGCCTCCCACTTCGTGATCTCGGTCCCTGTGTGCATGTTCCAAACGCGCACCGTCTGGTCGTCGCTACTCGTCGCGAGCGCGTCCGAGTCCGCGCGCCAGGCGATCCCCGTCACGCCCTTCGTGTGCCCGCGGAGCGTGTAGAACTCCTTGCCGGACTTCGTTTCCCACACGTACAGTCCGCCGAACCGGTCGCCGGCTGCGACGAGCAGCCCCTCCGGGCTGAACCCGACCGACAGCACCCAACTTCGTATAATGTATGCGAAACGTAGTGGACGATCTTGCCGTCGGGTACGGAAACCACCTTCACGATGCGGTTGGGACCGCCGAACACGACGCGGGATTTGTCCGCCGAGATGTCGGCCGCAAGAACCGCGTCGTTCTCGTCGGCAACCGCGAACTGACGCTTCCACGAAGCGACGTCGTACCCGACCACGGCACCCGATTGCCCGCCGACACCGCCCGCAGCGAGCAGCATCTTTCCGTCACGTGAGAAGCGAAGAACGTGAACCTCGCCTTCTGGAAACGCGAGCGCGCCGAGCGATTTACCGCTGGGCAATTCGTAGAGCAGGATTTGCTTCTTCCCGGGAACCGCAACAATCGGCGCGCTGGGGCTGACCGCAAGTGCGGTCACCGGCGTGAGTCGCGCCAGGGTCGCGACTTTGCCGAGGCCGTCAAGATTTTTGGGCGCAGGAGTAGGCGTGGCCTTCGTAGAAGCCGCTCCGCCCACCTTCTCAACCAGTCCGCCCTCGATCCACTTGCGGAGCATGTCGATTTCGGTTTGAGGGATCTTGGGGCTGTTCGGCGGCATCTTCGGGTCTTCGAGGTGCGCCGTCATCGTGTAGAGCGGGCTGGAATCCGGCTTCCCCTCAACAACTGCCCGGCCCGACACCCCGCCGAGCATCACCGCCGCGTAGCTCGACAGGTCGAGTTCCCCTCGCGGGCGCTCCGCGTTGTGGCACTTGCCGCACCGCTTCGCGAGG
Source organism: Gemmata massiliana (assembly GCA_000531095.1). GTDB lineage: Bacteria > Planctomycetota > Planctomycetia > Gemmatales > Gemmataceae > Gemmata > Gemmata massiliana. Next base: position 100,690 of record HG799475.1, read on the forward strand.
ATCGGGCGCACCTGACCGTCGAACGTGACTTTCGCGCCCTCGACCTTCTCGTCGGCCCGGACCGGCGGTGCCGCGAGGGACGAGAAGTGAATCACGAGCGCGAGTAACAAGAACACACACGGTCGCAGCGTCACAGCGGTGATCCTCGAGGTTGGCGAAATAAACCCAGCCGGCCTTATCGCTCGTCCCACTGCATCAGCGGTTGAAAATGAACTCGTTCGTGTTCAGCAGCGCCCAGAACAGGTCTTCGAGCGCCTCCTTCTTGTCGGTCGCTTGTTCGAGCCGGGGCGCGAGTTTGGCGACTTCGTTCGCGGTGGGCTTGCGGCCCAAACACCGCAGGTACAGTTCCTCGGCCACCGCTGCCGGTTCTTTCTTGGCGAGCAATCCCTCCACCACTTTCCCCTCACCGATCTTGCCCGTGGTGGTTTCGCCGTTGAGCAGGTGGAGCGCTTGCGAGAGCGTCGGCGTGGTCTTCACCTCACACGTGCAGGCGGTGGCGCGGGTGGACCGGCCGAACGTGGTGAGGAAGTAGTTCGGGGTGCGACCGTCCGGGAGGTGAACCGCCCGCCCGCCGAGCGGCAGGTTGGGGAACCGGTTCGCCGTCTCGGTTACCTGAGTGATGCAGTCGAGAAGCACTTCGGCGCGCATCCGGCGCACAGTTTGGCGCGCGAAGTTTCGCTCGTCCCACTCGTTCGTCGGGTTCCGCTTTGTGGAGAGCTGGTACGTGCGACTGAGGCAGATGTCGCGTGCGAGCTTCTTCACATCGAACTTGTATTCGGACGCTTTCTTGCCGAGCGCATCGAGCAGCTCCGGGTTGCTCGCGGGGTTCGACACGCGGACGTCGTCCACCGCGTCCACGATGCCCTTCCCGAAGAAGTGAGCCCAAACGGTGTTGCTGATGTTCCGGGCGAACGCCGCATTATCGGTGCTGGTCAGCCAGTCCGCGAGGGCCGCCCGGTAGTCCCGGCCCGGCTTCAATTCGGGCGCGTCACCGCCCAGGAACTTCGGCTTCACGAGCCGGTCCCCGAGCGGGTGCCGCATCTCGCCCGAGCCGGCGTTGAATACGGTGAGTTCGCGCGGGTCTTGTGCGTTCTTGTACCCGACCTGACTGAAGAACGCGGCGAACCCGTAGTAGTCGTCCATCGTCCAGCGGTCGAACGGGTGGTTGTGGCACTGGGCGCACTGAATGCGCGTCCCGAGGAACACCTGCGAGACGTTCTCGGCCAGCAGTTGCGGGGTGGTTTCCGTTTGGAAGTAGTTGACGGCCGGGTTCTCGAACGTCCCGCCGACGGCCGGGAGCAGTTCGCGCACGATCTGGTCGATTGTCGCGCCGCCACGGACCTTGTCACGGAGCCACTTGTCGTAGAGTTGCAGCCCCTTCTGGCTGATGCCGTTGATCGTGCGGATCTGGAGCATCTCGGCCCACTTCATCACCCAGATGTCCCGGAACTCGTCGCGTGCGAGGAGCGCGTCGACCAGTTTCTCGCGCTTCTTCGCGTCCGGATCGGCGAGGAACTTTTCGCGCTCCGCGAGTGTGGGGAGTAAGCCCAACAGATCGATGTACACGCGGCGCAGGAACACTTCGTCGGTACAGCACGTCGGAGGGGACGACGTGGAGGCGGTTGAGTTTCGCGTGGACGTGCGTGTCGATGTAGTTGAACGCCGGCGTCTTCGGGTCGGTGAACTCGGTGCCGGGCCGAACGATCGACGGCGCTCCCCTCCGTGAACTGGTCGAACCGCGCGAGAATGAACGCCTCACCCGGCCCGGTCCCCGTAATCACGCCGTACATCGGAAACGGTCGCGGCCGCGTCGTTGTTACCGACGAACACGGTGAACCGAGTCACGTCGCGGTCGGTACCGTCGTCGTACTTGGCGCGAACCACGAGGCGCTGGGCCTCGCCCTTCGTCGCGAACACCGCCTGCTTCGGGAACACCTCGATGCTCACCGGCTTGGCCGTACTCTTCGGGTCTTTGGGGGCGCCGCCTTCGAGCCAGCGCAACAGCAACAGGTAGTTTTCGCTACCCGGTTCGATGCGCGTTCCGCCCGTGTGCGGAACCTTCCCGATGGCCTTGTTGATGAGCAGGCAATCGTCCGGTGTCGCGAGATTAACTCGGCGCCCGCCCATCTCACGGGTGATGCGGAAGTGGTCGCCCTCGGGGTCGTACCCGAACAGCCCCAACCGGAACCCGTCCTTCCCGGACGCGGAGCCGTGGCACTTGCCCGTGTTGCAGCCCACTTTTGTGAGGACCGGCATCACGTCCGTGCGGAATCGGAGTGCTTCTGCTTCTTTTGCCTTCGTCACAGTTACGGGCACCTTCGCGGAGAACGTGCCGAACGCGACGCTGAGCGTTGCTGCTCCATCTGTAACCGGTGCGAGAAAGGCGTTCGTGATCGTAGCGACCGGCTTATCGAGCGCGAACGTGGCACTGGCGGTCACGTCCTTTGTGCTGCCGTCGGCGAACTCCGCCTGCACGACCACCCCCTGGCGGTCGCGTGCCGAAGTCAGGTCGACCCGATCCGGCGCAACGGTGATCCGCACCGGCTCCGCTGCGCGGACGGGAGCGACAACGGCTACCAACACAGCAGCGATCAGCGCAAAACGCATAGGGAAGGTCCTCGGGTGTACTTCTTCGCCCGTTTCTTTGTTTCTCGCTCGCGGAGGCAATATCGCACTCCGCGGGGTTACTTCTTCTTTTGCTCCAGCCGCAGAGCATCGAGCGGGCTGAGCGGTTTGCCGGTCGCGTCGGTCTTCACCGCGCCGGGTGCGTCCACCTTCAGCGCCCCGTCGCGCCCGAGCCGGTAGACGATCTTCTGCCCGCCCAAAGTGCCGGTCAGTTCGCACACGAGTGATGCGTGCGCGCCGGGGGGCGTGGTTGCGTCGATGGCGACGGTGAACTCGACCTGTTTCGTGTCGGCCTGAACCTGAACTTCTTTTGAAGTCGCACGCGGGGGAAGCCCGTCGAGCTTCGCCGTGAAATTACCCTTCAGCGGCGGGCCGTCGAACTTGCAGACCACCTTGACCGACTTGCCCTGTTCCCCCGCGGCGAGGTCGAATTTACCCTTCAGCGGCGCTTCGGCGAGTTTCACCGCGTGCATCTCGGACGCGACCGGGGGCATCCCTTCGGGAGACCGACGCGACCGCCGACCACCGCCGCCTCCACTCGCACCCATGCCGCCCATTCCCATCGGTGCGGCGAGCGGGTCACGCGCCGCGCGCCCCGGGCGAGCAACGTTCGCCTCCGCGATGAGCTTCCAGTCACCCAGCTCGGCGTCCTTACTCGCGACGAGCGTGACAACGGCTTCCGTTTTGTTTGCGGGAATGAGAACCGCGGTCGGGACTTCGACACCCGGCGGCAGACAGGGGAACGTCACTTCGATCGGTTCGGTGAAATCCTTGGCTCGGTTGACCTGCACCGTCACATCGAGTGTCCCGTCGGCGGCGATGGGCGCAACCGGCGGAACAATGCTGACGGACAGCGGAGATTCTTCCACAACCACGATCGCGAGTTTCGCAAGCGCAACCGAGTGGAGCGCGGAATCACCTGGCCCGCGAACGAGCGTGACTTGCTGTGTGAACCCACCGGTGATCGGCGATTTTGGCTCCCCGCCGGTTCCGGTCAGGTCGATCAGATTCCCGCCGAGGGGTGCATCCGCAGCGGCCTCGAACACAACCGGCAGGAGATACTCGTCCGCGGGAATTGGACTCAGCCCGACCTTCACCCCCGTGGGCAGCGCGCTTGTGGCGAGCGTCACAGGGCCGGTATACCCGTCGCGCCGAACCGCGAGGTAGGCGGTAACGCGGTTCCCACGCGGCACAGTGATGACGTTCCGGTTCTGGGTCTTCCGGTTGCGTTCGGGCAGAAACACCGCGAGGCCCATTTGAGGGCGGGCGAGTTCGATGCGGTAGATGAACGCCGGGCCGCCCTGGTTCCGCTTGTCGGTGACGCGGACGAAGTATTCGCCGTCCGCGGGGATCGCGACCTGGAGTCGGCTGTCGTGCGTTTCGTCGTCGTCGTTGGAACCGAGGAGTTCTCCTCCAGCATCGAGTACCGCAACGACCGTATCGAGCGGCGCCCCGACGCGGAACGCGAACGCCTGCACATCAATCACGTCGCCCTTCTTAGCGCGGAACCGGAAGTGGTCCGCGTCGCCGGGCTTTTCGATGATCCCGTTGAACGCGACCGGCCACTCCACCGCGACGTTCGCTTGTTTGAGTTCGTTGTTCGGTTCGACCTCGTTCACGTTCGGGAACGCCGACACGCGGAACGGGTTGGGGGTCGGCGCGTTGCCGTTGAGATCGGAGGGATAGAACTCGAACGGGGTGCCGACCTTCGGAAGTTTGACCCGCTCGGATCGCTCACCCGTGGCGTCACCGAACAGCTTCACCGCGACTTCGGTTCCGGCTTGCCCGCCGGCGGGGAAGACCGCGCCGGGCCGCGTAAAGGTGCCGATGTGGAGTACGTAACGGTGCGTGTCGCCGCCACCGAAATTCGTGTCGTGGACCTGAACCATATAGGTGCCGTCGCTCGGCGCGAGGATCGTCACGAACGGGTCTTGGCGGAACAGTGGGGTGTCGTCGACCGCGGCCAGTTGCTTCCCGTCCGGCCCGAATACCGCGATGGCGGTGTCGTTGAGTTCGCCACCCATCCGGACGCCTTCGATCTCGGCCGCGAGCCGCTGCCCCTTCTTCAGCGCGACCGCGAAGTAATCGGACCCGCCCGATTCGACCACGCCCGCGACGCTCACGTTCAGCGGAACCGATTGGGCCTGTTCGCGCGTGTCGTTGGGCTCCTTCTCGGGCACGACGGGGAACGGCGAGACGCGGAACGTGCGGAGCTCGGACACGCCGCCTTTGGTGCGTAACCGGAACGGGTATTCGCCGAGCTTGCAGCCCGCTCCGGACTTCAGCGTCGCGGTCACTTCGTTCTCGCCCCTCGCGGTCAGCTTCGTGCAGACCACACCGGGGCCGTACATCATCAGTTCTTGCGGATCGTTTAGTCGCGCCCCGGTAATGGTCAGCGTGAACTCGGTCCCGCGCTGACCGACGCCGGGCGCGACGCCTTCGGTGGTCGGGGGAGCAGAAAAGGAATAGCCACCAAAAGGCACAACCAGCGCAAACACAGACAAGAGGACGCGGACCGAGGTGCGATTCATTTGTGGTTCTCGTTTGTGCCCTTTGTGCTTTTTTGTGGCCGTTACGTCTTCCGCTCTCAGGCCAGTAGCCCCTTCACCACTTTGCCGTTCATGACGATCTGCTGCGGGCGGTTGCCCGGCGACATGAGATCCTTCTTCGCATCAATACCGAGGAGGTGGTACAGCGTGTGGGCGTAGTCCTCGACGCCCAGCGCGTTCTTGGTCGGTTCGGCCGCGAGCGCGTCGCTGGCCCCGTAGACCTGCCCGCGCTTGATCCCGCCCCCGGCGAGCACCACGCTGAACACGCGCGGCCAGTGGTCGCGCCCGCCGCCCGCGTTCACCTTCGGCGTGCGCCCGAACTCGCTGTTCACCACGACCAGCGTGCTGTCGAGCAGCCCGCGCTGGTCGAGGTCGGTGACCAGCCCCGCGAGCGCCACATCGAGGACCGGCATCTGCGTTTGGATGCCGTTGTAGTGGAACGCGTGCGTGTCCCACGACCCGAAGGTAACGGTAACGAACCGCGCGCCCGCCTCGACCAGCCGGCGCGCGATCAGGAACCGCGCCGCGCCGCCGTTGCGGAACGCGAGCGGCCCGGTCAGCCCGGCCATACCGTAGAGCTTCTTGGTCTCTTCGGTTTCGCTCTTCAGGCTGAAGGCGTCGCGCACGGTGGGCGAGTTGAGCATCCCGTAGGCGCGCTGGTAGAAGCTGTCCATCGCGGCGAGCTGGTCGTCCTTCTCGGTCCTCGCGAAGTGGTCGTCGACGAGTTCCTTCCACTCTTTGCGCGCCGCGAACCGCGCGTCATCGACGCCCCGCGGCAGCGCCAGGTCGCGCACCGCGAACCCGGGCCGACCGGGGTCGGTCCCTAGCGCGAACGGGCCGTACTGGTTGCTCAGGTACCCGCTGTTGAGGTACTGGCTGCCGGCGGTGGGCACCACGACGTACGGCGGCATGTCGTTCCGCGCGCCGAGCTGCTGCGCGGTCACGCTCCCCATGCTCGGGTACGTGAGCGCCGGGCTGGGCCGGTACCCGGTGAACATGCTGTGCTCGCCGCGGCTGTGGTCCACTTCCGTGTGCGTCATGCTGCGCACGACCGTGAGCTTGTCCGCGGCGGCCGCGGTCTTCGCCATGTGCTCGCTGAACCGCACCCCGGGGAGTTTCGTTTCGACCGTACCGAGGATGCCGCGGTACTCCGCGGGCGCGTCCGGCTTCGGGTCGAAGCTGTCCATGTGGGCGAACCCGCCCTGGAGGTAGATGTGGATCACGGACTTCGCCTTCGCCTCGACCTTGCTGGCCGGTTCCGCGGCTTTCGCCGCCGCTTCCATCTTGAGGAAGCCGCCGAGCGACAGGCCGAGCCCCCCGAGCCAGCCGACACGAATCAGGTCGCGGCGCGTGGGGCGGGTGAAGTGGGCCGGGTCCGCGTTCCAGGTGCCGGGTTGTGGGGCGCTCATTTGGTCCTCATGGTAATTTGAGCCGGGGGCGGGTTGTGTGTCACTTCTTGGGCGGGGTGAACTCGACCACCAATTTCGGGCGCTGCTTCGCGTCCTCGAACTCGGACGTGTAGAAGTCCCACCCGTTGCCGCCGGTGTTGATGAACACCCAGCCGTAGTTGGGCGTGCCGTTGGCCCACGCCTGCACGGTGTCCGTCACTTCAAAGGGGATGTCCGACGAACTGGCCGAGATCTTCCCGAACGTGAAACTGTCTTTCTGCTTCGAGGCTTCGAGCCCGTCGGCGGTCACGCCCGCGACCAAGCTCGTCCAGGTGGCAGTGCGCTTCCACGGCACGAGCATCCGGTGCAGGTGAACCGTGTCGCCCGGATCGAACGCGCTCACGACCATCTTAGCCGAATGGATCGCGGACTTCGGCGGGATCTGTCCGGGTTTGTCGCCGATGATGTTCTCGAACCGCATCAGAATTTGGCTCTCGCCGCCGTCGTTGTCGGCGTCGCTGCTCGCGTTCGGGTTCCCTTCGAGGCACGTGTTCGGCGACACTGCCCAGATCTCGATGTCCACGGTACCGGCGTAGCCGTTCGCCCCGTCCTGGAACGTCACGGTCCGTTTCGCGCCGGTGCCCGGAGGCACATCGGCAGTGAGCCCCACCGCTACGAGCAGGGCGCCCGCGAGCGCTGCGAAAGTTACTTTCATTGCGTGCCTCCTTCCGAGGGGCCGGGCAGAACCACATCCGGAATCGTGATCGTCTTGCCGGGCTCGATCGCGAACTTGCCGAGAGCAACCCGGTTCGCCCCGGAGCCGACCGTAACGGCATACCGCGAACCGGGGATCAGTGCGGACAGTTCGGCGACACCATCGGCGTTCGTCTTCGGGCGGGTTGGGTAATTTGTCGCGTCGAACCACTCGACCGGTTGCGCGTCCGCGGCTCGCTCGCGCGCATTTGAGTCGGTCGTGCGATCGCGCTCGACGAGCAGCGACAGCCCGACGTCCTGCCCCGCTTTGGGCTTGCCTTTGGAATCCAGAACCCGCAGGCGAATCGTGCCGCACGCGCGTAGAGGAACGTTCGATGCCGATGTGCCGGGACTTACGTCCGCAACTGCACCGGTTCGTGCGACCGGATCGAGCAGGTAAGCGCGCGTCGTGTAGCCCTCACGACAGCCGGGCACACTGAACGCGCCGCCGCGCACGGATACCGGCAGCGCTGCGTACCCGCGAACGGGTGAGACGCGCCCCGACGCGAGCAGAATGGTGGTTCCACTATCCGCGCCGGGATGAAGCACTGTGCCGTTGATGGATCGAGCCGAGCGGAGAGTGGCTTTGACGGGCTGCACCGCACCGGGCTCGGGCATTTCGATCCGTGCAATGTGGTGCGCGAAGATCGTGGTGTGAGTCGTGCCGGGGAGCTTCGCTGAAACCGTCTCGAAATCCGGCGTCGGGCCGTAAACACGAACCGAGCACGCGCCGGGAAGTACCGGGAGTGCGAACGCCCCATCCGGCCCCGTGCGAGTGATCGCGTCGCGCCCCACGAGCACGTCGTCCTTCCACTCGGGAAGTGTCGAAGCTTCGTGCCCCCAGTGAACGGCGGCCCCCGCGAGCAGCTTCCCGTTCTCGTCCGTGACCGTGCCGGTCACCCAGCGCCCGCGTGGCACACGCACAACAAGGCGCTGATCCGTGGAAGCGGTCGCGATTTCGACCCGCGTGCGCACACCGACGTAAGGCCCGCTCTCGGCAAGCGGATGCACGAGCACTTCGACCTGATCGCGCGGCGTGAGGTTCACTCGCACTCGCCCTCGATTATCTGTTACCGCGTCGATGTCGGCGGGAATGGAGCGCGGGCTGAGGATGCCGTGATCGGTGGCGCAGAAGTGCGGGTGGGCCGAAACGGGGTCCGTGATGACGGTCACGCGCGCGCCGGGAAGAACGGCGTCGGTATCCCCCGCTCGGACTTCAACGGTTAACGAGCACGCCCGATCGAGTCGAAACTCACCGAGCGATCCCGGTTTCACGCCGTCGATCCGGAAAACGTCGAGCGCGAACCGCGGGTCGAGAACGCGCACCCACACGTTCTCCGCGCCCCCGAGTGCAGGAAACGCAAACGTGCCGTCCGCGCCGCTTACCACAGCCTTTGGCCACGCGGGTGGGGATGCGGATTCTGCACGTCCCACGACGGGCTCCGCGACCGCATCGCCGATACGAACTACTTCGACACGCACACCGACCGCCGCGCGCCCGGCTTCGTCGAGTAACTTCCCCCTCAAATCGGAAGCCGCGGCTAACGTCAGTTCGACCTCGCCCGGCGAAGGACGCAGCCGAACCGGGAGCGTTGCAGGGGCGAAATTCGGACCCGATGCCTGTACGGTCACCACACGCCCGGTGAACCACGTATCGAAATCGTCGAATACGTTCAGCGCGAACCGCCCGTCCGCACCGGTCTGTGTGGTGGCAATGACTTCGTCGCGCAGTCCGCGCTCGCCCGGGCCGAACGGCCGACGCGCCAGCGCCACGACCGAAGCTCCCGCCACCAGTTCGCCTTTTGGCCCGCGCACCACACCCGTTACGGTCGTTTGCGCTCGGGTGGAGCTTGCAATTGGAGGAGGCTCAGTTTCGAGTGTTGGAGCCTGGGGCAGTTCTGGCGGAATCATGAGCGCGACGGCACACCCGACGAGCACAACTGAGATCGCGAGCAACGCGACGGCGAAGCCCGTGCGATTGGTCCCGTTTGCAACAACCGAAGGTGCAGCGTTCGCGAACGCTCCCGCGCGAGTTGCGGGTAGCGCTCCCGTGCGAGCGACAGCGAGTCCGGTTTCTACCGTTCGTGCGAGGAGAGCTGGCGGTGCGGCGGAAGCCGCGGGGAGTGCCGCCCCGGTGAGAACGGCCGCGAGGATTTTCGTCGCGGTTTTGCCGTGCTGAGTGAACCGCCGGCGCAGGCGCGTTTGGGCGCGGACGAAGCGCCGGTGAACCGCGGCTGTCGAGCACCCGAGTTCGAGGGCTGCGTCCGCGTAGGTGCGCCCTTCGAGGCAACAGAGAACGAGTACCGCACGTTCCGATTGTGACAGTTGCGCAAGCTCGTCATCGAGGAGCACTCGGAGATCGTTCGCGGCCGATCCGTCGTTGTGCGGCGCGACTTCAGCAACGCGCTCTTCGATGCGCCGCTGGCGGGCGATCGCGCGCTGGAGATCGATCGAGCAATCGCGCGCGACCCGAAACAGCCACCCGCCGAGAGCTTCTTTGTTAATAATGCGTTTGGCGTCGCGTGCGAGCCGGAGGAACGTTGCCTGAAGTGCGTCTTCCGCGTCGGCCGGGTTCCGGAGCACCCGCAGACAGACGCCCCACACCAGTTCGCTGTGGCGCCCGACGAGCGTAGTGAACGCCTGCTCGTCGCGCTCTTGAATAAACCGGCGGAGCAGGTCAACGTCGGTCCGCGTGTCCTCTTTCCAGGAGGCCACGACGAACCGCAGTTGCCGAATCACGGTCGATCGGGACTTTTCCGCCATGAATCCGCCCGCGATGAGTGCGCGTCAACACACACAATGCCGCTTCAAGCAGCCCGCTTTTCTCGCAGCGTTTCGGCATTCATCAGAGCTTCGCGCGTCCCACATAACCGGGGGCGGTCCCGTTACCCACTCACCGCTACCGCGCCGGTCTTCCGCTGACCGGTGTGGCTCGCGTCCATGACGCGGCCGTTCTCGTCCAGCGCGAGGTGGAACCGCTCCTTGCCCTGGATGCGGTGGAGCGTGAGGTGATAGTCGCCGCTGCTCGCCGCCAGATACGCGAGCTTGTCCGGCGCTTGCGGGGCGCGGAGCCGGCCCCACGACCCGTCGCCGAGGAACAGCACACCGTTGTCGTCCGCCAGACCGCCGATCAGTGGCTTGGTGCGTTTGAACGTGTGGTCGTGGTGCTCCAGAACCACCGGCACGCGGTACTTCTCGAACAGCGGAACCCAGTGCTTGCGGTTGCCCACGCCGGTGCCGGTCCCCTCTTTGCCGTCCGCGGGGACTTCGGCCTTGCGGAACGACGGGTACGCGGGGACGTGGTTCACCACGATCGTGTTCGGGTGGTCCTTGCGGGCCTTGAGGGTCTTTTCGAGCCAGTCGGCCTGATCGCCGCCGATGGCCGACGTGTGCCCGGTATCGAGCAGCACCAAACTCAGGTAGTCACCAAAGTCGAGCGTGTTGTAACCCGTATCCGGGAACAAGCCATCAAAGAGGGCGTAGTAGAACGGCGCCTTCTCGCGCGTCTTCCCGAACCCGCCGTCCACTTCGTGGTTCCCGATGCACGTGATCATTGGGATCATGCGCCCGTTCTTCCCGACCATGTGCTTCGAGTAGTTCCGCAGGAACGCGAGGCTGATCTCAACCGAGCGGCCGTTGTCGTACCCCAGATCCCCGCCCACCACTGCGAACATCGGATCCTGGCGTGCGGCCTGGATGTTGTTCGCGACCGCGTGGGCGTTCACCCCGCAATCGCCGCCCGAAACGAAGTGGATCGCGTCGCTCGCCTTCGCCGGCATCGTCCGGAACCGGTACACCGGCGACGATTTTCCGATGCGGAACTCGTAATCGGTCCCCGGAACCAGCCCGGTCAGTTCGGTGCGGAACACCTTGAAGTCGGTCTTCGGGTACGGCTTCGTGACGGTCGCTTGCGACTTCCACAAATTCATCCGAGCAGCGCCCGCCGCGATCGCGAGATACGGGGTCGCGCCCAGGTTCGCGGGGCGGTAGTAGACCGCGGTGTCGGCCGTTTCGCCCACCGTGCCGACCCACTGCACGGTCATGGTCGTCGTCGGGTCGCGGTGCCACGTTAGGAACAGCGTGGTCGGCTGGAACGCGAAATCGTCCGGCCCGCCGACGAGGGGCGCGTCGAGCGCCGACCGCTGCGGCTGGGCGGCGCGAATCGACGGCGCGAACGCGCCGGCCAGCGACGCTCCGAGGAGCGCACGACGAGAGAGACCTGACATGCTAGTTGGCTCCGGGACCGCGAATAAAAGGTGCCACGGCGATTTTCTCGACCGGAGACCGCGATGACAGTGAATTGGCAGTGAAGACTGGGTGCAGATGTGAAACACCTGCCAGTGTCTGGAGATCCTCCCCCGCGAAACGAAGGTTTCCGCGCGATTTTCATACCGGCTTCGCGCGTTTCATCGTCTTGTGCAAGAGCTTTGGTTGTAATCGAGTACCCACTGACCGGTCGCGGGCGAACTCGGCCCGTTTGAGCGACTCGATGGTTCCAATAAACTTCGTGGCTCATGAGGCGGTAGAGGTGGAGATTTAGCAGAGGATGCTGTCGGGCAACGAGTTGCGACCAGCCTCCACCTCTACCGCCTCATGAGCCAAACGGTCTTGGCCCCGTCGATTCGGGCGGAGTGCCTCGATCGAAAGGTTCCCATGCCCGATGGCCCGCTCACCCGCGAACGGATTTGGGCCACCGCTGAGGACGCGATCCGCAAATACGGACCGGCGAAGGCGACCGTGGTGGACGTGGCCCGGGCTCTGGGCGTAAGCCACGCGGCGGTCTACCGACACGTGGCAAGCAAGGCGGAACTGAGAGACTTGGTGGTCGGCCGATGGATGGAGACGATCATGCCTCCGCTCCGAGCGATCGCGACGAAGTCGGGGCCGGCCACCGAGCGATTGCGGGAACTGTTCGGCGCGCTGATCGCAGTGAAGCGCCGACGATCCTCGGAAGACCCGGAGCTGTTCACCGCGTACCGAGCACTTGCAGCCGATGCCCAATCCGTGGCCGCTGCCCATGTCGACGAGTTGATTGAACTGACCGCAACGATCATCCGCACCGGCGTGCGTGACGGCACGTTCCGCACCGTTGATCCCGTTACCGCGGGGCGCGCGCTGCTGTTCGCCACGTCCCGGTTCCATCACCCGGCCCACGCCGGCGATTGGTCCGACCCGGCACTCGCCGCCGCGTTCGTCGACGTGTGGCAGTTGTTGATGGACGGTCTGGTGACGGGGCGCAAGCCCCGGAAAAGTGAATAACCGCTGCTCGCGAAGTCTCGCCAGCGAGGGATTAATCGCTGGCGTATTTTACCCCAAGAGACGAAAATACGCCGATTACGATTGCGAAATCGGCGCACCACATCATCTGTACTCACCTCTTTGATTCGACCGCAATTCCTTTTGCAGTTGATGTTTGCGTTATAGTGCTCGGCCCGACGCGATTCGGGCACAGTGGTTGCCTTTAACGGGTCAACGGTACGCGACTGCCACTCGTGTCGTTGAACGCTCCCGACGAAGGACACCCCCATGTCCGCGCGATCTCCCGGAACACGCCATCGCTTCCGTCTCTTTGGTTTGCTCGTTCTCGGCGCTCTCGCCGGCGCTCTTGTGGGGTGCCAGCGAAAGCCCCCCCCAAGCCGCCGCGATCCGCACCCAGAATGTGGACGCCCCGGCCGGGCGCATCGGCCAACCTCCGGCTCCGACGGGACAGGCCTTCCAGTTCCCGCTTGATACGCTCGGGCGCCTCGCCGGCCCCGAACAATTCGACGGAATCATCGTCAAGGCGAGCGGTTCGCCCCAAATCCTCTCCGCCGGCGGGCGCCTCATCGAACAGGCTCGCGCCGCGAAGCCGAAACCCCGGGTCGTGAAGCTACTCTCCGCCGACGCCACCAGTGACCCGACTACTCCGCCGACCGTCGACGACATCGTTGCGGCTGCGCCGGCTACGGGAGTCGCCCCGTCCGATTCGTCGGCCGATGCGGGCACGGACCCGACCAGTGATCCCGCGAGCAGCGGGAACCCGACCACGGCGTCGATGCCCACTCCTAGCAGTTCAGGCGCATCGGCGGCACTCACGTCGACCGGCCCAACGGCCGGCGGGACCGTCGGGAGCGGCGCACTCGGTGGGGGCGCGCTGGAGTCGGGCGGGCCGTCACCTGCAACTGGCCTCGTGCGCCTCCAAGATGTCGCGCGGATCGAACTGGGGGCACAGAACTACAACACGATCTGCTCGTTCGACGGGCGCCCGTCGGTCGGCCTGGGGCTGTACCAGCTCCCGGGGACCAACGCGCTTGATGTAGGCGACCGCGTGCGCGAGAGGATGCAGGAGCTGAAGGCCGGGTTCCCGGACGGCGTGGATTACCAGATCGCTTACGACACCACGCCGTACATCCGCGACTCGGTCCGCGACGTGATTCACACGCTGCTGGAGGCGATCGGGCTGGTGGCGATCGTCGTGCTGGTGTTCTTGCAGGACTGGCGGGCGATGATCCTGCCCATGATCGACGTACCCGTCTCGCTGATCGGTACGCTCGCGGTCATGTCACAAATGGGATTAATACTGTACATCATGACACTGTTCGGGTTGGTGCTGGCGATCGGGATCGTGGTGGACGACGCCATCGTTGTTCTGGAGAACATCGAGCGCCAGATGGCGACGGGATTAGATGCCCGTACTGCGACGATCAAAGCAATGGAAGAGATTACGGGGCCGGTGCTGGCGATCACGCTGGTGCTCAGCGCCGTGTTCATCCCGTGCTGTTTCCTGGGCGGAATCACCGGCTCGTTCTTCCGCCAGTTCGCCGTCACGATCGCGTGTCCACGCTCATCTCGGCGGTGAACGCGCTCACCATGACTTCGTCGCGCGCCGTGCTGATCTTCAAGGCGGATGCGAAGAAGCACGGCCACGGCCACCACCGCGAGGCGCTGCCGTGGTGGATCTTCGCGGTTCTGGGCGGGGTGCTGACACACGAGTTGGGGCCGGACCTTTTCGGTCGATTCGTTCAACTTCCCCCCGCACCGGAACACGGCGGCGAGTCGTGGGCGGCGCTGGGGCTAAAGGTCGCGTGCTTCGCGCCGCCCGGTATTCTCGTCGGCGCGATCCTGGGTTGGGTATTCATCCGCCCGGTGAACGCGGTGCTCGGGGCGTTCTTTCGCTGGTTCAATCGGGTGTTCGACCGCGTAACCGATGTCCACGGCGCGGTGGTGAGCCGGGTGCTGCGTGTTAGCGTGATTATCCTGCTCGCTTACGGCGTGCTGTTGGTGCTGACGTACACCGAGTTCGTGAGCACGCCCACCGGGTTCATCCCGCAACAGGACAAGGGCTATCTCATTCTCAACGTGCAGCTACCGGATTCCGCGTCCGTGGAGCGGACCGAAACGGCGATGGCGGAGATCGAGGCGATTGCACGCGAGACGCCCGGCGTGAAGCACACGCTCGGCATTTCGGGCCGATCGGTGATCCTGAACGCGAACGCCCCGAACCTCGGCTCGATGTACGTGATGCTTGACGGATTCGATCAGCGGAAGGGGACCGACCGGACCGCGGACGCGATCGCCTCGGCGATCCAGCAGCGGTGTAAGCGCGATGTCGACGACGCGATCGTGGCCGCGGTCGGCGCGCCGCCGGTCGATGGTTTGGGGACGACGGGCGGGTTCACGCTCATGGTCCAGGTTCGCGGGAGCACGGATCTCACTCAACTCGACCGGGTGGCGGGGAGCGTGGTCCAACGGGGCAACGAAACGCCGGGATTAACGGGGATGTTCACGAGCGCGGGCGCGGACACGCCCTGGCTGTACCTGGAGATCGACCGCGACAAGTGCCGCTCACTGGGTGTCCAGGTGAGCGACATTTTCAACGCGCTCCAGGTGTATTTGGGTTCGTACTACGTGAACAACTTCAACGAGTTCGGCAGGACCTGGGAGGTGAACATCCAGGCCGATCCGAGCTTCCGCGGCGACGCTTCGGACATCTTGCAGTACCAAGTGCGAAACGCGCAGAACCAGACGGTCCGGCTCGGAACCGTCATGACCGTGCGCGACGCGACCGGGCCGGTGGTGGTGGTGCGGTACAACATGTACTCGGCTGCCGCGGTGACCGGGAACCCGGCGGACGGGACCGGGTCCAGTCAGGCGATGGAGCTGATCCACGGGATCGCAACCGAGGAACTCGCCCGGGGAATGAAAACCGAGTGGACCGAGTTGGCGTACCTTCAGAGCCAGGCCGGGAACTCGGCGATGTGGTTCTTCGCGCTGGCCGTCGTGTTCGTGTTCCTGGTACTCGCGGCGCAGTATGAGAGCTGGAAGTTGCCGCTCGCAGTGATTCTGGTCGTTCCGATGTGTCTGCTGTGTTCGATCATCGGGGTTCAGATGGCCGGGATCGAAGTAACCGTGTTCACGCAGATCGGGTTCGTGGTGCTGGTGGGACTGGCGTGCAAGAACGCGATCCTCATCGTCGAGTTCGCTCGACAGCGCCAGGACGCCGGGGAATCTCGGCGCGCCGCAACGCTGGAAGCGTGTAAGCAGCGCTTGCGGCCGATCGTGATGACCAGTTTCGCGTTCATTTTCGGCGTGCTGCCATTAGTGTACGCACAGGGGGCCGGGGCCGAGATGCGGAGTTCACTGGGAATCGCGGTGTTCGCGGGGATGCTCGGGGTCACACTCTTCGGGATCTTCCTCACGCCGGTCTTCTATTCGGTCCTGCAGTGGTTCGGTACCGCACTGCCTCCCGCGCCGGTCGCCGGTCGCCCGCCAGAAGCGCGGGTGCATTTGGAGCCCGTCGGCCCCTTGGACAGTTCCGGCGAACAGGGTACGGTGAAAGTTGGGGCGCACGCGCCGGGCGATCACCGGGAATAACACGTCGCGTTCGGGGGAGGTTCGTGGCCGTGACGCTGAACCGACAGGTTCTCTTTCAGGTAACCGTAGCCCGCGCTGCTGGTCGCGCTGGCGATGCTCGGCACCAGTTTGCTGGGCATTCGCTCGATCAACCACCTCCAGGCGGACCAGGACAAGATCGTTTCCGAACACGTCCGGAGCTTGGAAGCGGCGCAGGACTTGGAGACCGAGCTGCGCCACATCCGGTTCCACAGTTTCCTGTACGTCATGGACATGACGCCGGCGCGCTGGGCCAAGGTCGCACGCGATCAGACCGCGTTCGAGCGCATCCTCGGAGAGATTCGGGACCGGGCTGGCTCGGACGAGGAGCGCGAGGTTCTGGGCGAGATCGAAACCGGCTACACGCGGTATCGGCAAGAACTCGAAGCGACGACCCGCTCGCCAGTCGGCCCGACCAAGGAAGACTGTCTCGTTTGGTCCGATGCGCACCCGATCCGTTACATCGTGGTTCCTTGCGAACGGTTGCTCAATTTGAACCGCAAGGCGATGCAGGAAACGGTCGATCAGAGTGCCCACCAGGGTCGGCGCGCCCGCACGTGGATGATCTTGCTCGGCGTGCTCGGGGCTATTGGGGGGCTGGTGGGTGGGTTCGGTATGGCATGGGGGCTGAGCCGATCCATTACCCGACTGAGCGTCCGGCTCCGCGACGTTCACGCGCACTTGGACCAAGAAGTCGGATCGCTCCGATTAACGGCCGAGGGCGGTGATCTTCAGCGAATGGAAAAGCAGGTGGGGACGATTCTGGAGCGCGTGCGCGACGTGGTGAGCCAGCTCCAGCGCCAGGAGTGTGAAGCGCTTCGGGTCGAGCAACTGGCCGCGGTGGGGCAACTAGCCGCGAGTGTCGCACACGAGGTCCGCAACCCGCTCACCAGCATCAAACTCCTGGTCGGTGCCGCGCTCAGCGGTCAGTGCCCGCGTGGACTGCCCGAGACGGACCTCCAGGTCATTCACGACGAAGTCGGGCGGCTCGAACGGAAGGTTCAGTCGCTCCTCGATTTCGCGCGGCCGCTGGAAATTGGGCCGGAACCGCAGGACATCGCCGGGGTGGTTCATCAGGTCATCGATCTTGTTCGCGAGCGTCTCACGCGACAGACCGTGTGCTTAACACTTGATCTCCCGCCCGGTCCGGTCGCGGCCGAACTCGACGCCGATCAGTTCAAGGGCGTGCTGGTGAACTTGATCTTCAACGCACTCGACACGATGCCCGGCGGCGGTGGACTTGACGTGCAACTCGCGCGGGAAACGGGCGGCGCCGTGCGCCTGACGGTCGCGGACACGGGACCGGGGATCGACGACCGTGTGGCCGATCGGCTGTTCACCCCGTTCTTCAGCACCAAGCCGACCGGAACCGGACTGGGATTGAGCGTCTCGCGCCGGATCGTTCAAGCCCACGGCGGAACGCTGACCGCGGCGAACCGCACGGCTGGAGGGGCCTGTTTCACGATCACCCTCCCCGGCGGAAGGACGAAAAGCGCGGTGTGAATTAGGTCGGTGTTTATGATTCGGTTTCCGCTTGCCTGTTCGTTATTCGCGCGTTCTGAAACGATCGGTTCAGGCCCTGCAAAACGCCGGAATGTTAGCTGTTTGGGAGCGGTTCATCACGCGGAAGGAGTGCGTAACTCTTTTGTGGGACATGAGTTGTCGACGGCTCGCGGTGCCCCATAAGGCCGGAAATGTTAGCTAAAGTTAGCAAAATGGATTAAGTCGATTCTGGCGAACAATTTGTGTCACTAACGAATACTTCTCACCCCGAACGACCACGATGCCAACGCTCCTCGTAGTGGACGACGAACCGAGCGTGTGTTACTCGATCGCACGGCTCTTCGGCGACGAAACGACGCGGGTCGTCACCGCGGGTACGGTGGCCGAGGGCGTTCGCGCGTTTCGGTCCGAGCGCCCGGAAGTGGTGGTGCTCGACCTGCTCCTGCCCGACGGTACCGGATTGCAAGCGTTCGAGGCCATTCGTGCGATCTCCCCGAAGCAGCCGGTCGTCTTCATCACGGCCCACGGCACGACGACCACCGCGATCGAGGCCATGAAGCAGGGGGCGTTCGACTACCTGATTAAGCCCCTCGATTTTACCCGGGTGGCGAACATCCTGCGGCGCGCGTTCGAGGCCGCGCACCTGATGCAAGTGTCCCCGGTGGTCCCCGTGCTAGAGCCGCGCGAGCAACTCGTCGGCCGCGCGCCGGTCATTCAGGAGGTGTGCAAGCAGATCGGTCGCGTCGCGCCGCAAGACGTGAACGTACTGATCCTCAGCGAGAGCGGGACCGGCAAGGAACTAGTTGCGCGTTCGGTCTAACATCACAGCAAACGTGCAGACAAGCCGTTCCTCGCGATCAACTGCGCCGCGCTGCCTGAGTCTCTGATCGAGAGCGAACTGTTCGGTCACGAGCGCGGCGCGTTTACGGGTGCGGATCGCGCACGCATCGGGAAGTTCGAGCAGTGCCAGGACGGGACCATTTTCCTCGACGAGATCGGGGACATGCCGTTAGCGGCCCAGGCCAAAGTGCTACGGTTGTTGCAGGACCAGACGTTCGAGAGGGTCGGCGGGCGCGAGAGCATCCGGACGCACGTTCGGGTGATCGCGGCCACGAACCAGAATCTAGAAAAGCGGATCGCCGCGGGGCTGTTCCGGGCGGACCTGTTCTACCGGCTCCAGGGGGTCACAATCGCACTCCCGCGCTGCGAGACCGTCCCGAAGACATTGCCGAACTCGCGCCCCAGTTCCTGTTTCTGTTCAACCAGGAACTGGGGCTGAACATTCAGGGCTTCGACCCGGCCGCCTTGGACTGTTTGCGTGCCCACCGATGGCCGGGGAACATTCGCGAGCTTCAGGCCGTTTTGAAGGAGACGATGCTGCGAGCGACTGGCGCGATTCTCTTACCGGAATTCTTGCCTCCAACCCTTCGCGGACAATCGACCGCGCGCCCCGCGGACACAACGACTTCCGGTGAAGTGGACGTGTCGAAGCTGATCGAGGATCTCGTTGCGCGAGGCGAGAACGATTTGCACGCTCGGGTCGTGACGGCTGTGGAGCGGATCTTATTTGACCTGGTGCTGCACGCGACCAACGGGCATTTGGGCAAAGCGGCCGAGCGGCTCGGGCTAAACCGCTCGACGCTGCGTTACAAGCTGCGAGACACCGGGCTCTCGGCCGAAAACCCACACGCGGAGTGAGCGACCGTTGGCTTCACACCATTGGGGCGCGATCTTTCGTCCGCGTGAGCTTAATACTGCTTCTGAATGGGCGGCTCGGAGTGCAGAATCCCCCCGTCGTCGCCGGCTGTCACAAAGTAGCTATTGGGAATCCCGGCCCCGTTGCTGCCGGTGGCCCACACGTTCACCCGGAACTTGTCGCCCCACAGTGGCAGCACTGACACGCGAATCAGCTCGGGCGGGCGGCCCAGTACCCGCAGCACGGCGATGCGGATCTTGTCCACGCGCAAGTTGGGGCGGGACGATTGCGCGATTCCGACTTCCGACACAAGTTCGACGTTAGCAGCGGTGGACATCAGAGCCTCAATCTCGGTAGATGTTAGCTCGTCGTTCCAGTGGGACCGACGAGGTTGTTGGTTCGTGACAGGGTCAGGAATCACCAGTTAGAGGCCAACGACAATCAGTCGATTCAGGAGAGGTTGAAAATCCACCCGGACCAGGAAGTGGGCTCCAGGGGCCGCGTCCCTGGTCCGGGTGCAGTTCCGGTGGGCGAGTCCGGAACAGAAGCAGTAGCGTTCACGAAACCCGGTTGGGCGTACCGGGTAAATCGCAGTCGAGACCGCTGGGCGATCAGGGCGAGTTGGGCGAACGGTCCGTGCGACACGAAGAGCTATAGCAGGACGCGCGCCGCGACCGCAATTTTTCCGGCACACGGTCACAACTCGCTGCTGAGCCAGCATTTACTAAACGCGCGACGACAATTCGCTCGACGTCGTTATAAGTCCGAATACCCGACATGAGCTCTGACGACGTCGACATTTTTGGCTCCGATCGTTTGCTTGGGGCTCCGGTCGTGGCGTATAGTTCTTTCAGACCGGCCGCAGCAGCCACACTGAATGGGCGACAGTGTGACCGCAGTGGCCGGTCCTTTTTGGCGCTCGCGCCTCACAAGTGGTTACAACTTCTTCAGCGAGTTCCTTTTCCCTTCGTTACCGCAACTCGTTGGAATTTGAGTACCACGACTGTCACTCATCAAAAGCTGAACGCGACGGCGCTGCGTCACCCTTCCGAGAAAGTAGCTGAATCCGCACCGGCCGTGAGGTTGTGATTTGCGACTTTCTGGGACAACAAATGGGCTGCTTGATCCCGCTGGGGAAGAAGTGTATCGCGCGATATGAGCAACCTGTTATTGGCCGTTACGGGGCAACTGTGCCGGTCATTCGGGTTAAAAAGAAGGCCCAGACACGCATGTCTGAGCCACAACGCCGGGTAAATGTGAGGCGGTCACAAAGCAATATGCTAAAGGTTACACTCCGGCGGCCTTCCGGAGCGCGTCGGCCTTGTCGGTCTTCTCCCACGAGAACTGCGGTAGTTCGCGGCCGAAGTGCCCGTGGCGGGCCGATTCGCGGTAGATCGGGCGGCGCAGGTCCAGCGACCCGATGATGCCCTTCGGCGTCAGCTCGAAGTGCGTGCGGATCAGCTCGATCAGCTTCGTTTCGGGAACTTTCGCGGTACCGTTGGTGTTCACCCAGATGTTCAGCGGGTCCGGGTAGCCGATCGCGTAGGAGAGTTGGACCTCGCACTCGCGGGCCAGCCCTGCCTTGACGATGTTCTTCGCGATGTACCGGCACACATAGGCCGCGCTGCGGTCCACCTTGGTCGGATCCTTACCGCTGAACGCGCCGCCCCCGTGCCGGCCCCGACCGCCGTAGGTGTCCACGATGATTTTGCGCCCGGTCAGCCCGCAGTCCCCGTGCGGCCCGCCCTGGAGGAAGCACCCGGTCGGGTTGATGTGGCACGCGATGTCGTTCTCGTCGAGCTTCGGCGCCTTCTTGTTGGGCTGGATCATCACCAGCTTGCCCTTGATGAGATCCTTCCGGTCCGCTTCGAGCGTGGGCCGAATGAGTTGATCGATAATCATCTGCCGGGCGTCGTCGGTGAAGTAGTCGGCCCCGTCCTGGGTCACCATCACCTCGCGGGTGTGCTGCGTGCTGAGCACGACCGTGTGGATGCGGTGCGGGGTACCGTCGGTGTTGTACTCGACCGTGACCTGGCTCTTGGCGTCCGGGCGCAGCCACTTGAGTTGCCCGGTCCGGCGCATGTTCGCGTGCTTCTCGACGAGCCGGTGCGCGAGGTCGATCGGGAGCGGCATGAGCGTCGGGGTTTCGTCGCACGCGAACCCGAACATCAGGCCCTGGTCCCCGGCGCCGCCCACGTCCACACCCTGGCTGATGTGCGGGCTTTGCGCGTGGATGCGGCAGTCGATCTGGCAGGCGTCCGCGGTGAACCCGATTTCCTCGCGCTCGGCCTGATCCTTCGCCACGT
This sequence comes from Gemmata massiliana, assembly GCA_000531095.1. Classification (GTDB taxonomy): domain Bacteria; phylum Planctomycetota; class Planctomycetia; order Gemmatales; family Gemmataceae; genus Gemmata; species Gemmata massiliana. The sequence continues at coordinate 122,381 of HG799475.1, forward strand.
AGCCGATCTCGGTGATGACGTCGCGCACGAGCGCGTCCACCGCCTGGCGGGTGAGCGGAGCCTTCGTAGTGATCTCGCCGGCCACCACCGCGAGGTCGGTCGTTACCAGCGTCTCGCACGCGACGCGGCTCGCGGGATCCGCCTTGAGGCAGAAGTCGAGAACGGCGTCGCTGATCTGATCGGCCACCTTATCCGGGTGCCCCATCGATACGGATTCACTGGTAAACAAGTAGCGGTTCGTGGACACGGCTATCCTCTCTGGGACCGGAGCGTAATCTGCGCGCACGTCCTGCGCAAAAGGGTTGAGCGTGTTATACGTCAGAACGTGAATCGGGACAATTCGGGTGCGCCGGTGTTCGGCTGCACCGCACCTCCCTAAAACGCCGGTCTCGCCCGGTTACACTTTAACGTGAGGGTTCGACTCACAATGCCCGACCCGCATTCTCTCCCCCCCGGCGCCCGGTCCCCGCGCGCCGGGTTCACCCTGATTGAGCTGTTGGTGGTGATCGCAATTATTGCGATCCTCATCGGGCTCTTACTTCCCGCAGTGCAGAAAGTGCGCGAGGCCGCCGCGCGCATGAGCTGCCAGAACAACTTGAAACAGATCGCGCTCGCGTGTGCGAATTACGAGGTCCGCGTCGGAAAGTACCCGCCGTCCAACACGCTCGCCGCGCCGTTCCACGGGTGGCCCGCGCTCGTGCTCCCGGACATCGAACAAGAGAACGTCCGCAACATCTATGTGATGACCGCGAACTGGTACGACCCCGCGAACGAGGTGGCCCGCAACAGTCGCGTGAAGACGTTCCTGTGCCCGAGTGCGAACGGTCAGCGGGTCGGTCAGGCGGCAGTGCCCGGTACACCGGGGTCGCCGTTCTCGGGCGCCGCGTGGGACTACACGAACGTGGCGGTCGTGGCGCAAACGCTGCTCACGTACCTCAACTACCCGGACCCGGCCAGCTACAGCACCGTCTGGCGCGGCGTGATGAGTTCGCAGGGCTCGACCGTCTCGCAAATTACCGACGGGCTGTCGAACACGATCCTCATCGCGGAAGATGCAAACCGCCCCGAATACTGGGTGAAGGGCAAGCGCGTGACGGGCCGCGAACCGCCGTTCGGCGGCGACGGCACGAGCACCGGGAGCGTGACCGGGGGCGTGTGGGCGGACCACCAGAAGGGGTTCGGCGTCGAGGGCACGTCAGCAGACGGGAACACGCTGGTCGGCGAGTGCGCGATCAACTGCAACAACTCGTTCGAGGTCTACGCTTTCCACACGGGCGGCGCGAACGCGGCAATGGCCGACGGCAGCGTCCGGTTCCTGCGCGACAGCATGTCCATTCGCACGCTGGCCGGACTCAGCACCCGCGCGGGCGGTGAAGTGATCGCGAACGACTGATGCAGTCCGCCAGGGGTTCCGCTCCGCTTCACCCCTGGCTAATCTCTACCGCCCCGTCCGGGGCTTAAACCACTTTGCTTTTGAGCCGCATTACATCCGCGGCTCCGTTTTCTGTCCTCTGACCTCCGACTACTTACCGGCGACGGTGCCGTTAGTGCCGACCGCGGCGACGAGCTTCGGGAACGTTTCGGTCAGGTTCGCACCGGCCTCAACGATGATCTTCTTCTCTTCGACCACGATCTTACCGTCCACCATGAGCTCGGCCTTCACCTCGTAGAAGAACTTCTGCCCGACCGCGAGCGGCGGGGTGTAGAAGTGGCGCTCGGTTCCGGCCCCGGTCGCTGGCTTGCCGTCCACGAAGAGCTTAGCATCGGCGGGGAGGGTGAACTTCAGGTTCGCGCCCATCGGCTGGCCGTCCGAGGTCGACTTGGGCGCCGGGGCGACCGGAATCGTCATCACTGGCGGACGGTTCGGGTTGGTTGGGTGGGAGGGGTTGGTGATGGTGCCGTAGACCGCGTGCGGGTCGGTCAAGTTGGTCGGGTAACCCGGCCCCCACACCGGCGAGGCGCCGGAGTTGTACCCGTGGAGCGTGTACGGCGGCATCCCGATCGGCGGTCCCCAGGTCGACCCGTACAGGAAGGCACCGGAGCACCCGCGGCACGAACCGAAGCACGACGTGTACTGCGAGTACCCGCAGCACGAACCGAAACACGAATACCCGTTGCACGAAGTGCGGTGCCCGAGGAACCCATTGGAACGTCCACCCACGAACGAACCACCGTGGCACGAACCGTGACAGGAAGAGCCGTAACACGATCCGTAGCAACCAACCGACACGGCGCCACAGCACCCAGTGGCAATAGGGGTAGCGGCAGGCTTTGCGGGTGGCGTGACGTCGGCCCCGGCCGACATCGCGGTGAACATCACGATGCTGTACATGAGTTGCAACCTCTACATTCGGAATAAGCGGCGACGGCGGAGACGCGCTCCGTGTTCACGATGGTAGAGTTGAAGCAAAAACACGTCAAAGGCAAACAACACAAACTGGGCAGGATAGGATATTAATGACGACGTTACGACCGGAACAGCTGCGAAAGTGACACCCGCTCAAATATACTCTCAAGTTGCGAACGCTGGCCTCACACGACCAGTTCCTCGCGCTGAGCGAGCCAGTCGTCCGGGATGCCTCGCTCGCCCACGGCAAGCGCCACGATGCCGCCGACGATCGCACAGTTGGTGTCGATGTCCCCGCGCACGCGGATAGTCTGCACGATGGCGGTCTGGTAGTCGTGCAAGTGCGTCGCCGCGACCCACAAGCAAAACGGCACCGTGTCCTGACACGAAATGTGCGAGCCGTTCCCGAGCAACCGCACAATCAGCTCGGTGGACACATCAAACGGAACCACAGCGGCCCCGCGCCCGAGCAATCGGACAACAGGTTCGGTCATGAGATCGAAGGAAAACGTCCGGGCGCGTTCGATCCCTTCACGGACCTGTCCCACCGGCGTGTGCGCCAGTGCCGCCTCGAACAGTTCGCGTCGCGTGGCTTCTTCGGTACGCTGAGAGCGGTTCTTCCACGCACACGCGCCCGCAACGGCCGTGGCCACGGCCCCCGCAATGCCCTCGGGGTGCGCGTGCGTGATTTCCGCCGAGAACCGCGCCTGCTCCGCAACCACGGAATAGTCGTCTTCTGCGAAGTACGCGGCGAGCGGGGCAATTCGCATCGCGCTACCGTTCCCGAAGGAGCCGCCCGGGAACACGTTCTCGGCCGCCGCGCGCCACGGGAAACCGTTTCCGACCTGTGACAAAAGCCGGTGCGCTCCACCGCCATACCCGCGCCACGGCTGCGCCTTATACCGGGCCGCGAAGCGCTGTGCGAGCGCGTCCTGATCGATGCGCCCGTGCTCGTTCAACACTTCGTAGATGCTGATTGCCATCGCGGTATCGTCGGTGAACGGCCACGGGGCACGTGCGGTCGCACGCGGGTCTTCGAGAATCGCTTCGTAGTTGTGGCCCTGGAAGCACGTTTCGCCGAGGGCATCACCCAAGGACAACCCCGTGAGAGCGAGCCGCGCCCGGGCCATGCGGTCAGCGTGATCGGCGGGAAGTGGTGTGTTCATAATTCCCCGCAGACGTGCGAATCGGCGAAAAGGTTCGGAACCGAATCCTGGGGCCGCGGACGGCACGTCCGCATAAGCGGCGTCGCGCCTCATACATGAACCCGGACCCACTGTCTCATTTGTTGGTCTTCCGCTTGGGCCGTCCCTCGATGATGCTTTTGACCTTGTGGCGGACGGTCTGGAAGTAGCAGAGGCTGGCTCGGAGCGAGGTCTTGAGGTCGGCCAGGGTGTCGAACAGGCGGTTGTGCGTCGCCCGCCGCCGGAGCTTCTTCCAGAACCGTTCGATCGGGTTCAGCTGCGGGCTGTAGCTCGGTAACCGCTTGAACTCCAGGTGCGGGTTCTCCGCCAGGGCCTCGTCGACCGGCCTCCCCCGATGCCACGGGGCGTTGTCGATCAACAGCACCACACGCGGGTGCTTCTCCCGCGGGTACGTTCGCCCCACATGACGCAGGTGGGCGGCGAAGGCCTCCTGCATCCGACGGGTCTTCGAGAGCCCCGTTCTTCTTGCGATGTCCTGGCGGGCGCGTCCCCGATGGGCCATCAGTACGATCTGGAGGCGGTCCCGGAGTTTACGGTCCTCGGTCGAGCGGAACAGGGCTTCGAGGCGTTCGGCCTCGGTCGGCGGCAACTGGACGTGGATCAGGGTGAGGTCTCCAACAGAAGGGGGCACCAACTATTGGAGGATGCGACACCCGCAATGGGTTCATGTATCAGTAACAAAAACAAAAGGGACGTCCACGGCCCAAGAAATCTTCTCTACATCATCTCTGAAAGTGCGCCCACATGAAATAATGCGGTTCTGTAGTGCCTGCTTTACGGCGGGGATGCGTCGGGTTACAGTGTGGCTCTCCCGCCGAATCGCGCCGAGGCTCACTCGCATGCCCCTCGCGCTCAGAACCATTGTAGGCTTCAGTTTTGTGACCGCACTGGTCTGTGCGTGCGGCGTGGCCGACGGTGTTCCCAAGCCCGAAGCGTATCGCCCGTTCAAATCCGTCGCGCGGTCGAAGGTGCCCGAAGTTCGTGGTGTCGCGCATACCAACATAGACCGGTTCATTCTCGCCGCCCTCGACGCGAAGCAACTCGGTCTGAACCCCAAAGCCGACCGCGCGACAGTGATTCGCCTGGTGTGTTTCGATCTCATACCGACTCCAGTAGTTTCAAGTTGGCGCTCGGGCTTGTGTCGTCGCGCCTCGGTCCGTCGGTAGCTCGTTTGGGCTCATGGCTCGCGTTTCCAAGATCTCGAGCAGCAACAACAGGCACGCCGCCCCCAGCGTCCACATGTGCGTCGGGTCCGTTCCGAACCGGACCCAGGCGTTGCGCAGGATCCGTCCCACGGCCACCCACAACAACCGGATCACCCCATCGGTCGTCGAGGTGCGCGGGCGCACCTGGCCCAACTGCCGGTAACGGCTCTCGATCCCGAACCGCTTCCGGTACCGATCCCGGATCGCAACCGGGCCGCCACCCACGCGCCAGGTCGCGTACAGGATCTTCTTGCTGCGGCGCCGTCCGGCCCTCCGGTGGTGGTAACTCTTGTGCGCGATCACCACCGTCACCCGCACGGCTTTCCCCCGGTCCTCGTGGGTGTACGGGTATCGACCCGCACCTCGTTTACGCAGCGCCCGCAACCCGACCGCCGTCATCCCGGGTCGGGGCTTGCGCCCCCGGATGACGGCCGGGATCACGAACGGCAGGTTCCGGGACTGGAGCAACTGCATCACCGCGATCGAGAAGAACGCCTCGTCCAACAGTGCGACGCGGATCGTAACTCCCGCCGCAGTCACCTGATCCAGCAACCGGGCGAGAACCGCGGTCATCGGCTCCTTGTGACCGACCGCGGTTAGCCCGAGTGTGTACCGGTTCGATCCGTCGACGATACAGGCGGTGGCGTAGGTGTGAAACGTGTGGGTGCCGGCGGTCGGCGTGGACCGGGTGGTGTCCCGGTTCGGTTCCCCGAAGTATGCGATCTGGTGATAATCGATGGCCACCCGCGCGACCGGGTCGCGGTTCCCGAGCGGGGCATGGAGCGCGGGGAGTAACCGGCGCGCGAGGGCGTGCAAGGTACAGGCAATTCCAGATCGCTTGCCCGGACGGTGCCTCGACAATCGCGGCACAGGCGGCGCCCAAGGAGCGCGCGAAGGCGGCCGCAAACAGGATCACCCGCCAGACCACCTCGGGTGTGCAGGTCCGTCGCCGCTTGGGGAGTTGGACCGCACGACCGAGCCAATCGGTCAGAACCGGACGCCGAGATCGGGTGGCAGTTCCCGGTGTGGGTCGAATAAACTGGGCCTTGGGGCGCATGGGGGCTCCGACAACGGAGGCGTGGTAACCACCATTGACCGGAAAACTCATGCGCCCCGCTACTCATAAATCACCGCAACTTGAAACTACTGGAATCCAGTTGATTAGTAACCATCAGCCATTGTCATTGAATAGCGTGTCATCCGGCACAGCGATTCCCCGGGCCGCCCAAGTTGCTACGATGGCGTCATGGACGAACCGGCGTGTCCCGGATGTCGGGACCTCCTCCAACGTGTCGCCGAACTCGAAGCCCGGGTCACCGAACTGACCCGTAAGCTCGACGACGCCGTCCGCGCCGGCAAGCGCCAGGCCGCCCCGTTCCGCAAAGGCCCACCAAAACCCGATCCGAAGACGCCCGGACGCAAGTCGGGGGACGCCCACGGCAAGCACGGACACCGCCCGCCGCCACCACCCGAACAGATCGCCGAGTGCCACGAGGCGCACCTGCCCGACGCGTGCCCGCACTGCCGGGGCCATCTCGTCGAGACCGGCACGGCCGACCAGTTCCAGACCGAGATCCCCCGCGCGCCCCTCATCCGCAAGTTCCGGGTTCACATCGGCCACTGCCAAGCGTGCGGCAAGCGGACCCAGGGCCGGCACCCGCTCCAGACCTCCGACGCTCTGGGCGCGGCCGCCAGCCAGATCGGCCCCGATGCACAAGCCGCCACACTCCTCCACAGCCGGATGGGATTGTCGCACGGCAAGGTCGCGTCGATCTTCCATGCCCTGTTCGGCATCGAGTTGACACGCGGGTCCAGCGTTCAGATCGGTCTGCGGGCCACCACGCGGCTCGAACCGGACTACCGGCTGGTGCTTGATGAGGTACGCCGATCCGAGCAGATCGCGGCCGACGAGACCGGGTGGCACGTGGGAGGACACCCGGCCTGGCTCCACGCGTGGGTCGGTGATCGGGGCACCGCCTACGCCATTGACTCACAACGCAGTGCCGTGATCCTGGAGCGGGTGATCGGGGCGGACGGGTCGGGCGTTCTGAGCCACGACGAGTTCTCCTCCTACGAGCGGTTCACGGAAGCGACGCATCAGCAGTGCGTGGCCCACGCACTGCGCCGCGCACGGGAGTTGCTGGAGCGTGCCACGCGCGGAGCCGTGCGGTTCCCGCGGCAGGTGATCGCGCTGCTCACCGAGGCGATCCACTGGCGCAACGGGTACGTGCCGGGGGCGTGGAACGACAACCAACTCGACGCCCACCGCGTGTCGTTCGATGACCGCCTGCTGGCGCTCGTGAGCCAACCGCGGGCCGTGCCGGAGTATGCGACCCCGGCGAAGCACCTGCGGAATCACTTCGAGCAGTGGTTCGCGTTCGTGTTCGACCCGCGCATCGAGCCGACGAACTGGAAGGCCGAGCAGGCGATCCGCCTGGCGGTGGTGAACCGCAAGGTGTGGGGCGGGAACCGAACCGCCGTGGGCGCGAGGGCCCAGGGTGTGTTGATGTCCGTGCTCGAGACGTGTGGCCGCCAGGCGCTCTCGGTCGTGGATCACGTCAGCCGGGCGTTGCGATGGTTCGGCAACCGGCACCTGCCACGCCCGCTGCTGTTCGGGCGATTTTCTGTGACGCCTCGAACGCCTGGCCCGCTCGGCAACCGGCACCTGCCACGCCCGCTGCTGTTCGGGGGATGAACGCCGCCGGCCAGCGGACCGATGTCTTGCGGGGAAACGCGGGGCGCGTTAACCTGCGGCCCGCGTTCAGCCGTCGCGGGTGAATCCCGAGTTCGGCGGCGTTACCACATCGAGCTACTCGCGGCGGACCGTTCACCCGATGCATGATCCACTCAACAACGACGCGTTGGAAACTCGCAAGCGGCTCACGAATAGGGAAGTCGTGTGAGCAGCTACGACCACGGGGATCATTGGGTTCGGCCTGTTTACTGTCGGATTGGCGGGCGTGTTCTTACTCGGCCTGTTGGGGACGATGAGCGGAGAAGGAAATCTGGCGGCTGCCATCGGCGTCGGGTGCGTCTTGCTCATGCTCCCTTCCGCTGTGATCTTCGGGTTAGGGGTCGCGTGTCTAAACTTCTCGGCCGTCTCTGCCTACTCGCTTCTCGTCGGTAAGCCGGTCTACGGCACACTTGAACCGGCGCGCCCTGCCACACCAGAAGCTGAACCGGGCGAGGCACTGGACTGGCGACGAGCGGATTGATGGTCCGGTGATCGAGCTGCGACAAAGTATGACGCGCTAAACAAGTACCAGCCATTTTGCAAGTGGTTGCCCACTAGTGCAGTTTCAGGCGGATAGTTGTGCGAGGGGTTCCAGGTGTTCGCAGCCGTAGTAGTCGCACACACGAGTTCGGACCTCGTTGGCCGCGAGTAGGGGTCCCGGCTCGACGAACGCCTTCTTTGCCGTGTGCCCACTTGGGCTCGATCGGGTTGAGCCACGGGCTCTTCACCGGCAGGAAGCACGCCACGATCCGAACCCCGCCCTCCGCACGCGCCTTCTTGTTGTGGGACTTGATCCAGACGCGCACCCGCTTACTGACGTGCCACGCCGCGTTGTCCCACACCAAGAGCAGCGCCTTCTTCCCCTCCTCGCCCAACCGCTTGCACACCCACGCCAAGTAGTCCTCGGTTACTTGCGAAACCGGGCGACCGGTCACGAACCGCAGCATCATCCGGCCCGTGTCCGCACGCAACCGCCCGTAGCACGACCGCGCCTTGGGGTCCGTATCACCCTTCGGCACCTCGCGCTCGACCAACCGCAACGGGCCGTCGTCCGACCAGGCGTGCATCGCCGGCAACGCCAGCCGACTCCACCAGCACTCGTCCTGATACCCCAGCACCCACTCCCGGTGCGCCGCCGCCAACCGGATCAGGCGGTCCCGCGCTTTTTTTCTAGGCCGGCAAACCTCGCTGGTGACGATCGAAACCGGCTTGAAATAGATCGCATGAGCAACCGTCCGCTCACGCGAAACACCGGGGCGTTCCGACCAGGCGTGCATCGCCGGCAACGCCAGCCGACTCCACCAGCACTCGTCCTGATACCCCAGCACCCACTCCCGGTGCGCCGCCGCCAACCGGATCAGGCGGTCCCGCCTTTTTTTTCGCGCGTGCGCCGGGTCGGGGCTGGTGATCCACTTTTTGGCGCGTTTCCACCCGCTGCCCAGGCGCTTGACAGCCTGCCGAACGGCTTCGTGGGACAGCCGTCGCGGGGTCAATTCTTGCTCGAAAGCGACATCGGCCAACAGATCCAGGGTCCAGGTGCTTCGAGCCTTGCCGAAGCGTCGCGGGGACTGGTGCAGGATGCCCTTGAGCGGGTCCGCCTTCGCCTCATCGAGTACGGGTTGGGCATCCTTTGGTCCGCGCTTCTTCTCCTTCAGGCAACCCGCGCCCTCCTTCTCGAAGGCGTGGAGGGTGTTGTGGACGGTCCCGATGGCGCAGCCCACGTGCGCCGCGATCCGGGCCGGTCGGCGGCCCTCAGCACTGGCCAAGAGGATCTGGGCGCGTCGGAGCGTGAACGCCTCGCGGCTACGGAGCCCGGCGCTGATTGCCTGGCGCTCCGGATCGGTGAGTTCGCGAACGAACAGAGGTGGTTTCATGACCTATTATTCGGGGCCAACCACCAATTACCAAGCAACCGAATGAGACTCCACTAGCAACTTCTGCGATGACTTATGAGCAACGGATCAACGCGATTTGGTATCACGGGTCTCCCGCCGGCGCTCGCAGAGATCGACCAGTTCCTCGCGGACAAGTCGCCCGACCCCTACGAGAAGATGGTGGACCGCCACCTCGCGTCGCCGCACTACGGCGAGCGCTTGGGCAAGTTCGAGTCGGCGCCGCGGGCTGCGCCGACTCGAACGGGTACTTCAACGTCGATAGCGACCGGCCGCTCGCGTGGAAGTAGCGCGATTTCGTCGTGAAGTCGTTCAATGCGGACAAACCCTACGACCAGTTCGTGTGCGAACAACTCGCGGGTGACGAACTCGTCGGCTACGTGCCCGGCGGCAACCTATACTCTTCGCGGCCGGGAATGAGGTCTATCTTTGGGCGGTCTGATGTGGTGGAATAGACCGACCATAGAGGGCGGATCGAGGGCTCGACACACCACACTGACGTTCTCCGCCGCCGATCTCGAAGCTCTCGGCACGGAGCGATACGAGCACCCGGACCCGCGCGTGCAGCAACGCATGGAAGTGCTGTGGCTCATCAGCCAAGGCGAGACCCAAGCTCGCAGCGGTCCACTGGCGGGCGTCTCGAAAGCCACGGCGGCCCGGTACATCGCGATCTTCCGCCGGCACGGGGTGGCCGGTTTGAAGGCGTGCCCGTGGGTCCGGCCGGTCGGCGCGCTGGAGGCACATCCGGACGACCCTGGAGGCCGAGTTCCGCGAGCGGCCACCCCACACCGTCGCCGAAGCCGCCGAGCGGATCGAGACGTTGACCGGTGTGCGACGGAAGGAGACGCCGGTGCGCGCGTTCCTCAAAAAAGTCTCGGCCTGATACATGAACCCGGACCCACTGTCTCATTTGTTGGTCTTCCGCTTGGGCCGTCCCTCGATGATGCTTTTGACCTTGTGGCGGACGGTCTGGAAGTAGCAGAGGCTGGCTCGGAGCGAGGTCTTGAGGTCGGCCAGGGTGTCGAACAGGCGGTTGTGCGTCGCCCGCCGCCGGAGCTTCTTCCAGAACCGTTCGATCGGGTTCAGCTGCGGGCTGTAGCTCGGTAACCGCTCGACCGGCCTCCCCCGATGCCACGGGGCGTTGTCGATCAACAGCACCACACGCGGGTGCTTCTCCCGCGGGTACGTTCGCCCCACATGACGCAGGTGGGCGGCGAAGGCCTCCTGCATCCGACGGGTCTTCGAGAGCCCCGTCTTCTTCTTGGCGTTCTTCGGGCTTTCCCGTGTGTTGGCATGAACCGCCGCGGTGGTCAGGTTGACGACCGCGAACACGTACAGCAGATCCTTGCAGTCGCGAGTGCCGACCGTGGGCCGGTGCCCCTTGACCCCCAGCGTCGCGCAGAGCGTCGGAACCATCGGGAACCGGGCCTCGTCCTGGCTCAACAGGACGATCTCCCCGGCGCGTGCCCGTTTCCCAGTTCGGCGATCTCCGGTCGGGCCGCAGCCTGCTTAACGGGGTCACCTCGCTCGTGCCGGTACGTCGGCCGATAGAGACGAATGTTGATCCTGGAACAGAATCGCTGGACCGCGCTGCGGGAGGTGCGGATGCCCTTGGCCTTGAGCAGGTGGTCGGCCAGTTCCTCGTGGGTCCAGTTGGCCCGGTCCAGTCCCTGCTCGGCCGGTCCCTCGATCACCCACGTCCGGACCTCGTCAGCCAGCGATGCCGGGATGTGCCCGGCCTTGCCCTTGGCCTTCTTGGGCCGGAGTCCGTCGAGCCCGTCGGCGCAGTACGCGTTGAGCCCTCGGGTGACGGTGCGTCGATCGACGCCCAGGTCGCTAGCGATGTCCTGGCGGGCGCGTCCCCGATGGGCCATCAGTACGATCTGGAGGCGGTCCCGGAGTTTACGGTCCTCGGTCGAGCGGAACAGGGCTTCGAGGCGTTCGGCCTCGGTCGGCGGCAACTGGACGTGGATCAGGGTGAGGTCTCCAACAGAAGGGGGTACCAACTATTGGAGGATGCGACACCCGCAATGGGTTCATGTATGAGGTGGCGTCGGATGGGGCCATTCCACGGCCCCCGAAGAAGACGATCGACGAGCACCGACAAACCCAGGCCGCGTTCCTTCGAGACGAACTGGAACCCGTGCTGACGCAGGCGCGGACCGGGCAACGGAGCGTGTTCTTCGTGGACGTCGCGCACTTCGTGCAGGGGTCGTTTTTGTGTTGCGTCTGATGCCTGGTGCGGATGTTCGTGCGCGCGGCGCGATTGGGGACCGTGTTGCTGTTCCTGCCCTCGTACTCGCCCAACCGGAACCTGATCGAGCGCCTCTGGAAGTTCGTCAAGAGGGAAGTGCTCAATAGCCGCCACCATCCGGATTTCAACAGGTTCCAAGATGCCATCGACGGGTGCTTGGCCGATCTGCCCACCAAGCACCGCGAGAAGCTGGCGACCCTGTTGACCCACAACTTCCAAACCTCGAACCGTGTGTCACTCCTGAGCGCGTAAAGCATAAATACGCGCTTCACTCGGTCGATGCGCTCGTTGATGAGGCTCCGGCACGGCCCCGCCCGAACCATATTTTGCCTCACAACCGCGAGCCCGTTGGGACCGAATTCCACGGCGGAAAGATCGGCGCGCCGTTCCCGAACGAGTTTGATGCTCCGCTTCAGACTCACCACCGCACTTCCGGGCTTACCGTCGGGATCGCGATCGTACCGGTCGGCGTGAACCAAGTACGCGACCAAGACCTCGGCCGCGGTGGCCGCCGCAAGTGAGGACGTGACGAGTTCGAGTTCCAAACGGGCTTTAGCGCCGAGAGACTCGGGCGAACCGAACGGGCCGGGCAGAAGATTCTGTCAACGAGCACCGGTGTGATCGGTCCAGACGACGCGCCCGCGGCCGGATTGACGGTGCAGGAGGTAAGAAGGCGTGAGTTTACGAGACGGAGGCATGGTGCGGTTCCTCATGACGTTCTGTGGAATGATTCCACGGAACGATCGGTTTGGAAGCCGCGCCCGACACGAGTCGAGGTAAGCGTAAAACGCTACGGCGAAAGGGTTTTCGGTCAGTGGGTCCGGTGGGAGTCGAACCCACTTCCAAGGTGTTATGAGCCACACCCGTCGCTCACGCCGAAGCACCCGCAACTCGTTGAAGAGCAACACTCTACCGCGTCCGCCGCCGGGTCTCAATTCTGCACATCCTTACACGCAATTTGCAGTAGTTATCAGTACCACCAGTTCACCATTTCCGTACCGGCTCCGTAGGTCGGTGAGGTGTTAGCTCCCGGGAGCTAACACCCGACCTCTACTGAACGCGATTTTAGGCTAGGGGGTGTATAATTCTAATGGGCACTTCCGTTCCCGGGGTGCCCTCCGGCCCTCGCTCCGAGGTATCCGTTATGTCCGCCGTGACTGTGAAGTTCCCGCTCCCGCCCGATGAGCACCGCGCGCTGAAAGCACGCGCGGCGCTGTCGGGTCTGACGCTGCGCGAGTTCTGCCGCCGGCTCGCGCTGTCGGCCGTGCGCGCCGAACCGTCAGCGCAGCACCCCGCACCCGCCGTCAACCAACCCAGGGAAGCCGATGCCACCACCAAATAACCCCGCTCCCCCGCCAGGCGGCAACGGTACCGAGACCGGCGCGGACTGGCTCCGGGTGATTGTGGACCTCAAAGACGCGATCGAAAAGCTGAAGAACGCCGGAGGTGGTTCGGGTTCGGCGGGTTCGGCGCCTTTGAGCGGATCGCCCCCGAACCTCAACGGGCTGTTCGGGTGGCCCATGCCGAAGCGCCCGAAGGTGGCGAAGGCCGCGGCTGCCCTGAAGAACGGTGGGTGGCCCGCAATGAAGAGCGGCTCCGGGCGCAAGAGGGGCGGCGCGCTCGGGATGGCTGCACTGGGCAAGCTGGCATCGTCGGCCGGCGCGCTGGGTCACGGGGCGATATCGAAACTGGCTCAGGCCAGCGCGCCGGTTCCCCAGCAACCGCCCGCCCCGGCCCAGATGCCGTCCCCGAACGCGGGCTGGTTCGGGCGCCGCCGGGGTATCGCTCAGTTGACGGGCGCGCTGGGCAAGGTGGTCCCGCGCACGTTCGGGCGGTCCGTGGCCCGGGGGCGCCAGCTCCGCGGGATGGGCATGGGGCTGAGACTGGCGGCGGGCGGCGCACGAGCGGCCGGCATGGGCGGTCTCGCGTCCGGGCTGGGTAGTGCGGGTATGGTCGCGGGGCGCTTGGGCGCCGTGGCCGGTGGGCCGTTGGGGATCGCGGTGGCGGCGCTCGTCACGGCGGGCGAGGCAGCGGGCAAGTTCGCTGGCGCTGTTCACACCGCGGCCGAAAAGACCGTGGAGAGCTACGAGCGCCTCGCACAACACTCGGGGCACATGGCGGCCATCTTCGGGGAGCGCGCGTTCCGCGAGGTGGTGCGGGACCAGCGCCAGGGGGAGCGGATCGCGAACACGGCGCGGGATCTGACGCGCTCCGAGCAGGATCTCAAGGACAACCTGGAGCCGATCGAGTCGCTCTTGGCGAACATCAAGAACACGATTCTGTCGCACATCGAGCAGATGATGGCAGACATGCTCCGGCCCGTGACCAATATCGCCGAAGTGCTCAACCGCGCGTTCGGGGGCGACGCCTCGAAGGGCACGATGCAAGAGGCCCTCGAAGAGGTGGCGCGCACGGTGGAGAAGCAACGCGCGGCGGGCGCGCCAGACTTTACAAGACCAACTGTGCACCGGCACCGTCCATGACCTTCTTTTTCCGGCGTAAACACCGCGGAGCACAACAGTGGCCGAATTCAGCTACAACGGTGTCGGATTCGCGTTCCTCCACACACGAGGCGTACAGAGTACGCCGGAGTACACACCGGATCGGGCCGACTACCTGGGCACCGACCACATGATCCGCGTCGAGGGCGTGGTTCACGGGCGCGACGGCTCCGAGTTGGCGGCGGAGTACAACCGAATCAGGCACTCGCTAGAGATGCCCCGGGGCGATCTGCTGTACGCGGTCGAGGGCGCGCCCGTGCTGGAGAGCGGCGCGCGTCTCGATATTAGCAACGGCCCGCACCCGGAACTGATCTCGCTCGATCAGGTAATTGGGACGTGCAGTTTCCACGTCTCTTTCCTCGTGAAGACGCGCCTGTGGGGTTGTGGAGCGCCTCCCACGTACCTCTCAAATCGTTGGCAAGAAACCGTCACGATCGGACCGGATCACCTGTCGAAAGTGGTCCGCACGGGCACGCTATACACGCGGGCGAGTGTGCTGGCCGATACCGACGCGGCGCGGGCGGTCGTAACGCCGCCACCGCATTCCCGGTTCAACCGGATCGGCGCGGAGTACATATTCAGGTCCGACGGAATGGCACTGATGTATACTCTGACTGACATTGAGGTAGATTGCAACCCGCCACAACCGGCCATCCAGATCGATCAAGCGGAATATCAGGAGTCATGTCAAGACGGGGGGAGCCGGTACGGGGAGTGCCGGGTGGCGCTCACCGGTCGGCCCCGCGGGGACCGGAAGGGGCTCATCGCCACGGCGGTGACGATCGCCATCCGCCGAACTTCAAAACGCGGCTGGTGTCTCAACCCCGACCAAAGATGCTTTAACACGATGCGCGAGGTGCTGAACAAGAACAAGGTGTCGGTCACGATACGTGCGCTGATCCCGCCTACGATCACAGACACGAAAGCGACGAAGGACAAGCGGGCGATCCTCACCTGGGGCGGGGCCGCAACGGGTTTCGCCGTGGGCGGGTTCGTGGGCGGAGTGGTGGGCGCGCTCGCGGGATCAGCGCTCGGTCCAAAGGATCCCGTGTCGCCCCGGTTCCCGACCAACTTCGCGGGGTGGGGGCGATCACCGGCGGGTTCCGACGACGCCGGTGTTCCGGACCCGGGTCTGCGCGGCACGGCGGGGCTGGTGGCGCTCTCCGCGAAGCTGAACGACCCGTGCCTACGGCAGACGGTGAAGCCGCTGACCGATGTGGAGTTGCGCACGCGCGTGGGGTTGCCTTCGGGCGGGCCGACGAGCGCCGTCATTGGGGCCGCTATCACCGTAACGGACGCGCTCCCCCAGGACGGAATGGATGTGGAGCTGAGCACCTCCAATTCGAGGATGTACGACACGACTAACACGCGCATGATGCTGACCTGGGAAGAAGACGATCAGGTGGCTCATCTCGCCGCCACTGACACGACAGGCACGAGCGCGGCCGTGGCGCTGGCCTCACCGACGATGCAGCTCGTGATCGACTGGACCGCGGAGCGCGTCGGTGCTTCTCCTTCCATCCCGTCGTCGGACCTGGGGCCGAACTTCGTGCGGATGGAGCGCACGCGCCAGCCCCTAACGCCGGTGCTCGAAGCGGACGGGCGCACGATGACCGTGAAGACGTCGGGTCGCATGGTGTTTGCAGTCTTGGACCCGAGCAAGGTGGTGGTGAGCGCCGCGGCCCCGCCCTGGGTGCTCTTGCAGGTGGATGAACTGCGGGCGCGCTCCCAGGGCCAGACGGCCCAGCAGATTGAGACGTGGTTGCGCGCCGCGCTGGTCGGCGCCGTGGGCGTTGAGAGCACGGCCCTCCTGCCGTTCGCCCAAACCCCTACGGTGCTGACGACCACAGGGGTAACCACTTCGGCGTGAAAGGGCAAGCATCTTCGCCTTGGACGCGGCCTTCTTGATCGGGCCAGTCCCTTGTGTCTTGGGCTCGCCCTCTTGCCTCGGCATGCACTCTCGCGAGCAGTGTACATTCTAGCAAGAAACGAATGGCCTGAAAGATTTAAATATTTTAATTGTCGATACAATAATTCGATTGTTTGCCGGATGAGTTGCAGCGAACAGGGCGTCTTCCATCGGTTTCTTCCGAAAGGCGAACATCCAGCAGCGGTCTATGGCTGTGACGTTGACGACGGCGATCCTGGCTCGCTTCGGGGTACACGACCGCGTGGCCAAGTAACGGGGACTTGTACGCCTTAGAACGGGCCGGGTTGGTCGCAGTCGTTCGGGCTCTTCGACGGAACTTGAACGTGACTATTCTCGACTCTCAAGCCCCCCCCCTCCACCGCGAGGGGCACAACAACAACCCACACGGGAGTTGCGGTGACCGACTACAGAGCTAAAAAGACCTACGAGATGGAATTCGGCGTGACGTGGCGGCAACTGGCCGCCGCCGAGCCGGAACTGAACACGCTGCCCGAACAGGCGCGTGACGCGGGCGGTTGCCGCACTGTGGAGCAGGTGAACCGGAAGTTCACGCCGTTCGAGTCCCCGATCCACAAACTGGTCGGCTCCTTCGGCAAGCACCGGGGCCACCCTCTGCTCGGGACGCAGGCCGCATACGACGTGGTAACGTGGCGGCTGCGGAACACTGTTGCCGGTGATTAGCTCGTCCAAGTTCGGTGGCAGCGCCCAGACGCAGGGCCGAAGGACAAATACCTCGGGTGCGATTGGAGGGTGCGCCCGTCCAAGATGACGGCGCTCGGGGAAGGGCTACGCCCGGCGGCGATGCGGAGCAACGCTCGGAGGTCGTGGGCCATGTCCTCGAAGCACCCGGCCGCGAGCCACCGCCGGGCCTGCTGGTACACGGCTGGCCACGGCGGGAAGTCGTGTGGCAGGAACCGCCACGGGGCGCCGGTCTTGAGGACCCAGCGGAGCGCGTCGAACACGTCCCGCAGGGCGTACTCACGCTGACCCGCGCCCTCGCACAACAGGGTCAGGTATGGGGCTGCGAACGCCCACTCGTCGTCCGTCACGTCACTGGGGTACGATTTTCGGGTTCCCATGACCCATTAGATTCCCCTGCCACGAGTTAGGTTCATAACAGGCTCTAGGCGCAGACGAGGTCGCAACATCTTGACTCAAGTCATTGCCCATAATGGATTTCCGCAGTCAAGTCTGGCGCGTTGCGAAGAGAAGTTGGGAAAAACGGACGCTAGATGGGAGACAGGTGGCACAGACTGCGTACTCGATGGGTAGTGGCGGGAAGGCAGGAAGCGGACGCATCAAGCCGTGCAAGTGGAGGTGACGGTGGAGCCTCAACTGGAGCAACAGCCAATCCCGCCCCCGCTACCCCGGTTGCAGGATTTGACGGACAAGTCCTACTGGGACTGCCTCCTCCGTTACTACCAAGAAGGCCGGTTCAAAGAAGCCGCCTACGACGAGGACATGTTTGAAGAGGTGTTGGTCGAAGAGCGGTATCGAGTCATCGATGAGTGTACTAAGGGTATCATCATTTATCTCAAGAGCCCCACTGGCAAAGAAGCTCGCAGAGTCAAGTTTTCACTTGAAGACTCTGAGGAAATTTTCCAAGTGTACTCCATTCGGCTCTTTAGGAGTCGGACCAAATGGAATGGTGGCCCATTGCACCCCTGGTTCAAAATGATCTTGACCAACACGGTCATCGACCATTTACGAAAGACAAAAACGTTGACACTGCACGGCAAAATCACGGCGACTCAGTTTCGACATGATGACGATGACATGGAAGGCGGGATCGTAGAGCCGCAAGCGATGATCGAAGAGCCGATTATCATACTGATGTCGCGGGAGGTTGGCTTGTATCTCTCAAGGATCAGCAACACTCAATACAGACTGATCATCGAGTACGATCTGCAAGGTATGACGACGCCTGAAATCGCGGCTGCGCTTGGGATCGATGCCCAATCCGTCTACCGTGGTCGTTTTCGGGCCATTCAAGAAATGCGCTGCAGTCCGTCAGACTGACTTATGTCTTTTGACAATAATCTGCTCCCATTGAAGTCTGCCGCATGCGCTGGTCGCCTTGGCCAACACCCTCAAGGGGCCTCCTTGAGGGTTGAGTTCGTTTAGCTGCTTCCGATCTGTCACGCTCCACTGGCTGAGGTAACACAGATGGATGATCCTCCGAAGCAAGTTCACAAATTAGCTGCGTATCAGCGGTCGCTCTGTGATGAGGAGACACTTCACGCACTGGATGCCTCCGCCCGCCCTTCCCCTGCGAGATTCTACGCCGTGGCCCGTGGCAAGTCGCGGTGGACGGTTCGGGAGAGAGCCGCGATCGACGCTGACCCAAAACTGCGAGCGTTCGAGTTGCAGATGCAGGAGGCAGTGAGGCTGGCCAAACGCAGGCCGACCGTAATCTCATTGCAGCGGGTGGTCGCATCTGTCCCGGCCACGCAGGTACTTCGCGCCGCCGCAGCGACGAACTTTTCGACCCTCTGACGCGATCAGGTCGAAGGTCTCATCGGGCCGGACGTCCTCGAAATCGCCGCCCGACGAGAACGGCCTAGTCACGGTGCGGTTCTTCGGCGAGATACCGCACCCGGTCGGCCTCATGGTCGGGGAGTCACCGGTAGATTTCATCAAGCCGATCGACCAGTGCGGCTACGCCTACGTCCTGGCCGAACACATCCGCCCGGTTTTCAGCGACGAGGCTGAGTTGAAAGTTCGGACCGAGTAACGCCGGCCTCACCCTCTGCGAGCCGGTGAACATGGGGAGCACCATGAACTGGGCATCAATGCACGACGGCTTCCGTGATGGTTCGTTCTTCTGTAACCTCGGCAAGCTCAGACCGAAAGAACTGGCTGGCCGGTTGCAGTGGTCGCCATTGATTACTACGGCCCGACTTTGGGACTGGCTGCGGCAGGACGACGGTGCCGAGTGCGCCCTGCGTGCACCGCGCTGCGAAAATGCCTGGAAGACGATTTTGGCAGTCCTACTCGAACGGCATCTACTCAACCTTAACACCCGCTTCGACCCCCGCCCCCTCTACATGTTCTGGGAGTGGGTGACGAATGCGGCCGGGGCCGTTGGCCCGATCGCCAGCGTCTGGCGCGACAACGAGGATGACATCCGGGCATCCTGCGGTGAAGGGACGTTGAGCTACGAGGACATCGTCGCACAGGAAGCGAAATTCGCCCACATGCTGCGGCGGACCGAGGATGTTCTCGGGAGCGCTCCGGGTAAGATGCGCTGGGCGTCTGACGTGGTGGCGCGGCTGGCAGCGCGACATTCCGGTGGCAACGACGGCGTTCTCCCCCGCCGGTCTTACGCACAGATCGTGTTCGCCTGGGACGACACGGCACTGAAAGTCCCTCAGGACTTCCGCCCCGCGTTCCTGATCGACCTCGAACTCGGAGAGCAAGGGGCGGGTAACCCGTTCGTCGTCCCGGCGAACGCCTTCGATGACACCTTCCGGCAATCGGTCAGCGGCGTAGCCACGACGCTGGTCGGCCGCCGCCGCTTCCACCAACTTCAGTACCAGCCGCTGACGGGGGTCGAATTACCCGCCGGATCGTTGACCGGCGGGAGCGGCGGCCTCGCAATCTTGCTGACTCAACTCCTTGCGAACCGTGCAGGCGGCCGGTGGCGGAAGCACCACTTTGCCATGCCCCCGTGGGTCGTGGTGACGGCGACGCTCGACCCCGATGCCGAGGGTCGGTCTTGTCCCGTCGGGGCCATCCCCGCCAAGTTCCGGCTCTTGCGGGAAGCGGGCGTCCGGGTGGTCGTCGTTGCTGACGACACAGCGCAACTCACAGAGGTCACGCGGGTGCTGAGTCAGTTCCACGGCCGCTCGGGGATGACGATTCTGCGAGCCGACCGCCTACCTAGGCGAACTGTTGAGCGGCTCGTCGAGCATGGGTGTGCATGGCCTGTTGACATCGAAAAGGCTCCGATCATTCCGCGACGTGTTTTTGTCGCAGGGATTGCTGCGACAACGCTAACCGCTGTTGCTAGTGCTGCTGTAGGTGCGCTCATATTCCCTGCGCCTGAACCGGTATTGGTGCCTGTGCCTCAACCGCGACCGCAAACGGAATCCATGAGACTGGGCTTAGAATTGCAGTCGATGTTGAAGGCTAACAGTACAGCGCGGGTTTTCCAGCGTTCCGTAAGCTGTTCATCGGGGAGGATTACCGATGACCGAGCGGGAGATCGTGGCCCTTGGTCCGGCGTTCGCGGAAT
>HG799475.1:142799-147281 GCA_000531095.1 Gemmata massiliana
CCGGCAGAGGAGAGGCACCCCCGACACGCGGCACACCAGTCGCGTCATTTGCTACCACCAAGCCCGCAACGCTCAGGCCGCCAAGTCCCACAAGAAACGGCGGAAGCGGGCACTGCTCTAGAAACTAAACCCGCGCTGTACTGCTAAGGCACGAGAGGTACAGAGCCACGCCGCCCTGTCCGGTATCGATTCGTACCTACGTGACGTTCTTGGAGCGACGGAGATTTCTGCCGTCCCAGTCTGGAGCGTTGTAGCCGCTGGGCTGGGTGCTTCCCCCGGCGGTCAAGGTCCATTTCTCGCGGCCCCCCATCTGGTGCTGAGAACACCTGAAGTTCGACGCCCCCCTGCGACGACATCGTTCAACGGCTTGAAAGTCCTTCTTGACAGCAAGTTCTTCGACTGCACGGACTGGGCAGAAGTGGCCTCTCTGGAGGAGCTTGCTACCAAGCCCGTCGAACCAGCGTACTTCACACGGGTGATACGCATCCGGAAGGTAGCCAACTCGCCCGCCGCGATCGCCATCGAGTTCAACACCGGCGGGCTGTGCGTCATCCCGGTGATGGACACTTCCCGTGGAGACGAGATGTTCTTCTGCACCAAGCGGATGGATGAAAGTAAAGCTGCTGAAGGGCAGACCCGGACAACGTATCTGAAGATAGACATTTCCAACCTCGGCAACGACGGCCAACCGTTCGATCTGACGGTCAACGCGGTCTACATCAACGGTTCCCAGGATCAGCGTCTCCGAGTGCATCGTTCCGGCCCCAAAAAGGGGCATCGGGTCGAACACGACTGGTGGGGGACTCGGGTCGTTCCCGGCGTGTCGAGTGCCGATCTCGCAATCCGCCTGCCGCAATCCCGCT
This sequence comes from Gemmata massiliana, assembly GCA_000531095.1. GTDB lineage: Bacteria > Planctomycetota > Planctomycetia > Gemmatales > Gemmataceae > Gemmata > Gemmata massiliana. The sequence goes on from HG799475.1 coordinate 143,663, forward strand.
CCTTCGGGCCGGTTACACACTGGGTCCGAAAGGAGGATGAATCGGGCAGCTTAGTCCCGTACCGGGAGGTCCGCGAGGGCGACCCGCTTTGGGCACCGGCATGGCACATGAAGGGGACGTACACCGAAGGGCCGGATTCGGTCTGGGTCATCCCGAGCGAAGTCGGTGAGGGACGAGACTACCGCTGGATTTATAGCCTCCAGTGGAAGTGGGAGTAGCGGCTCTTCACCACACAACTAGAGGGTTCGACTGACATGCCAAGTGATCGAGTACGTTCAGGCGTCAGCCCGTCGAGGCAGGTATGCCTCGCCCTGTTCACGGCCGCGGCCGTGACGATGACCGGGATGGCGGTTGTCACCGACCGCCCCACTGTGGCCGCACAAGAGAAGGGAGACAAGCGGTTGAAGCTCGACTCGAGCCTCATCTCGCTGGAGAGCAAAGAGGGGGACGACAAGACCGGCTTGCTGAGTACGAGTAAGGTCCGGCGCAGTTACGCGTCGCTGAAGGACGTGTTCATCGAACAGAAGACACCCGCGTACTGCGGTGTCGCCTCCGCGTGCATGGTTCTCGACGCCCTGGGTGCGACCACCCCCGGCAAGGACGAGCAGGACAAGCTGTTCACGAAGGAGGTGACAGCGGTGATCCCCCCTGAGCGAGTCGGCCGATCGGGGATGACACTGAAGCAACTCGGCGGAGTTCTTGCCTGTTATCCCGTCAAGGTCGAGGTTGTTCACGCCAGCGACACCGACCTCGCAGCGTTCCGCAAGTCCGCTATCGAAGTCCTCAACAGCAAGGATAGCTACCTCATCGTCAACTACCTCCGTAGGGCCATCAAGCAAGAGACGGGCGGGCACCATTCGCCGATCGCGGCGTACCACGAAGACGAAGACAGATTTCTGATCATGGACGTGGCCCAGTACAAGTACCCGCCTGTGTGGGTGAAGGCGGACCAACTGTGGGAGGCGATGCAGGCCGAAGACGGCGGCTCGAAGACCAGCCGGGGGTATATCATCGTCCGGCAGAAGGGGAAGTAGCTACCGTCGCGTGTTCGACACAGCTCTGCAACCTTCGGGGACGCGGCCGGCGGCCGCGTCCCTTTTTCATTACCGGCTGCTCGTCTACTTCAACCCACGGTTTGGACAGAGCTCGTTATTATTTTGCCACAGATCGGAGAGGCCACACTGTCCGATTGCGTAAAGAAGGGTGTTGGTCGCGGGTGGGTTTTACTGGCGACTGCGGGTCAAGCACCCGACTCGTTCATTGACAACCCGGTGTCGTTGATGATGCCCATCCACGCGGATGGGCAAGAAGGCAATCTCCCCGCTGAAGCTCACCTAGCGGGGCAAACTCGACCTTGTGCGAGTTTGGACGTGTGAGTTCCGTCTTCATTGGCGGCAGCGTCATGGGTCACATGCTGACGCCGTCGCCCCTAGCCAACGGGAGGATCGATCATGCCGGGGGGCAACTGGATCGCGCGGTTCTTGAAGAACCGAGGTCAAGTCATGGTGCGGTTCTTGGAGTTCGAGGTGTACCGGCGGTGCCTGAACTGCATGAGCAACACCCAGCACCAGAAAGCCGAGGATCAGCAGGGCAACCACCACTACTTCTGCAAGCAGTGCGGGTCGCACAACTGAGTGGGTCGGGTGTAACAGCATCAGGGGCGTAGCGCGCTCGCCCCTCTTTCCGCCGACTTCATTTCCCATCCAGCACAGGAGAAAGTCTATGGTAGTCGCCGAACAGAGCAGCGATGTCCTCAGCCTCACAGCACGCGGTCAGGCCGATCCGCGTGCAGTGCGGTTGGCCCGCGAGTTGAACGCGGACCGGGACTCGCACGCGGTCGTCATCCACCAAGTGGCCAAGAGCGGCCACCTCAACGACGAGGAACTCGGCAAGGCCGAAACCGAGTTTCTCCAGTTCGCTGTCCTCCTCGGTATCTCCGAGGAACCGCTCGCTCCGTCGAACGTCGCCGACTGGTACTGGCACAGTTTCATCTTGGACACCCGCCGGTACACCGAGTGGTGCCGGCGGCACTTCGGCAAGTACCTCCACCACTCCCCCACCCCGTGGGACGTGCAGGAAGACAACGGGACTATCGAGCGGACTAAGAGCCTGTACCGCGACTACTTCGGGACGAATGGCTACCTCGCCAATTGCAAGGGCAACAGCCACGACTGCACCGGCTGTCACGGTGATGATGGGACGGCGTAGGCTGACGGCCTTCGACCGCTGGTCGTTCTTCACGAACGGCAGAGGCAGCAAGACGGCAACACGACCGCCCGTCCGCCCAGCGGTCGGTTCTTTGAACGCAGTTCCGGCGTCTGCCAATCGAGTATTACCTACTCGATGCCGGATGCCTCCGATTGGGGAGCTGGCAGGTTTGGTGTTTCGCAATCCATTCTCAGAGGGTACTGCGATGAGCGAAAACAAGAGCGAGAGCAAAGGCTCCTCGCTGCCAAGCAAGGAAGAGATGTTCGGCAACGCCGCGATCCGCGGGGCCGGGGCCGTGACCGGTGGGATGGTCGCCGGCGCGATCATCGGAACCCTCCTGCTGCCCGGTCTGGGTACGGCGGCAGGGGCGAAGATCGGTGGGCTGCTGGGCGGTGGCCTCGCAGCCGGCAACGCAGGCGGGGACGCCGCCGGGGTCAGCTAGTGTCGTTACCATTTGGTGCTGCCCGCCGTCCTTCAGAGGGCGGCGGGCACCCGATACTTGATCAGGTTGACGGTGCAAGCAGGCCGCTTCTTGGTGGCGCTCATGCCTCGATCCCCGTGGCAGGTTCAACGCAGCCGAACATCTGCCGCAAATTTGCTCATGGCTCGCTGGTAGGCGCCCACTGCCCGGACGGGTGACATGCCCAGGCGCGCCCCTACGGTGCTTGGTTGTTTGCAGTGCCCGCCGTAGAGCGCGTGGGTCTGCTCCACGATGTAGCGGTCGAGTTGCGGCAGCGCTTGGAGCGCGCCCTCCATTGTCGCTCTCATAACGAGCACCTCGGGACCGTGGCGCGGGTCACTCGGGTGGAATGGGATGTTGTTGAGACTGACGACCGGCATGCGGTCCCGGCGCGCGACGGTTCTCTTGGAATGCGTTGCGATCGCGCGCCCGGCGCACACCGCCGCGAAATGTGAGAACGAAGCATCTGCCGCCCGGTGCATGCGAATGGCCCGGAGCACGTCTATGAGGCCAACCTGGAGCAGATCGTCGGCGTCGAGGTGGAAACGGCGCGCGTACCGCCGGGCGATCGTGGCGACGATCGGTGTGACACTGAGTACTAGGTCATTGACGGCCTCGCGGTCACCGGCTTGAGCGCGGGGGAGCAGCGCGGCTTGCAGGTAGCGGTAATCGACCTTGATCGGTTTCGAGCGCGCCGCCCGTCCCCGTGCTCGTGCGGCCGGGCGCTCGGGTGTGGGTTCGTACCGCGTACAGTCGGCGCACACTGTTTCGCCCTCGTGTACGAACGTGTTCCCGCCGCATTCGGGGCACTGCTGCCGTTCCTTGCGCGCCGCGCGGTCCGTAAACTGGTTCATAGCTTCATCCTCGACAGGGAGTGTGGGTTCTGGGGCCGGAGTGTCATCACCACTCCGGCCCCTTTCGTTTCAGGTGGCGGAATCCGCCCCCCGATCG
>HG799475.1:147339-153245 GCA_000531095.1 Gemmata massiliana
GCCGCGGTCACGATCCGCGGGCCGCCGACCATCCGGGGTGAGACTGCCAGTTGATCGCCTCACACCAGACCCGCCCGAACCAGCTCCGTGAGCGACGCGAGGTGCTTGCAGTTCCGCGTTGCCGTGAACCCGCGGCACTCGCACAGGTTGGCCCCGCTGCGGGCCAGGAAGCATCCGTAGCGCTCCTCTGTGCGATCCGTTCCGGCGTCTAACTTGAAGAGCACGAACGCGCGCCCCGCCTCATCCCCCGGGTACTCCTCCACCCGGTACCGGCAGTGGTCGCGCTTGCCGGTGATCGTGAGAACGCCGGCAAAAGGCGAGGCGGCGTTGTCGTCGGCTCGCTCCCAGGTTAGCGCCCCGTGCTTTTCGGACTTGGTCGCGGGCAGCAGTTCCGTGTAGGCTTTCATGGCTCAGTTCCTGTTACAGCAGGGGTTGGGAAGCGGGGCGGGAGGTGTTACAGCACCCTCCGCCCCGCGTCGTTTCACTCGTCCGATTTCGGGTAGCTCTCCGCCCACCCGATGAGCTTGGCCCACTTGCCCTGCATCGCAGCGAGCGTGTCCCGCACCTCTTGGCACGAGAACGTTTCGTCGCACTCCCCGCACTCGAACTCGCCGGTCCCGTCCAGGTGCATCTTCACCAGCGCGTCCGGGTTCCAGCACTTGATGCAGATCGCATTCATCGCCCGGCCCTCCATTCGTGCTTTTCACTACCACCGTCACGTTCGGCACTGGAATAATACACTAGTCCGCACGAGCGTCAACACTAGTCCGCACGAATTCTATGGAGAGGTCTGCGCGTTCTGCCTTGCTTGACACGTCCTCGCATGCGGATTAGTGTGTTGCGATGGGGACAACAGAACCAACAGGTCGGGATTTGGTGCCGGGTTTCGCCACGATGATTCGTGACGCATGCGAAGCGAAGGGATGGTCATTGAATGATTTGGCTCGCGAAGCTGGAGTGAGCGCCAATACGGTCAGCGCGATCACCCGCGAGGTTCGCTCGCCTTCTTTACGGGTGGCGTCTGCATTGGTCGTAGCTCTTGGGTTGCGCGTTTGGCTTCATGATCCGGCGGCCCCTGTCGCCGAGAAACCGGCCCCGAAGAAACGAGGGAAGAAGTGATCGGCTCACCAACGCGACTGATCGGTTGGTTTGATGTGAGGCGTGAGGTCTCGTGCCCGCCCGGGCGGTATGCTCTTGACGACACCGGGAGATGGACCGGTCCGGATCAGAGCACGGTAGATCTGCTCGAATCGCACTTCCGCCCCAACCGCTACTCTGACGCCGTGCGCGCCGCGGCCGAGCTGTTCGGCGGGGTGGTCGGGTACCCGCCATCAGCGCTCTGTGCCTGAGTTCCGCCGCCCCGCTCAAATAGCTCCCAGGAGCTATCAAGTCGTTGCGAATCGCTGTGTTTTAAACCGAAAACGTGAATCACGGGCGCTGAATTCGGCCCCATCACATCTCCACCACTGCACCCGCCGCCGTTTGATTCGGATTTTCCCCAGCCCCCGTATAATATATATGGAGGTCGTTGTTCACGCACTTCCACTTCTATACATCTCAACACAGCACATCAGGAGTCGTTCCGTGATCGACGTCGAGAAAGAGCAGCTCGTGTCCCTGCGTGAAGCGTGCCGGTTGTTCCCGTCCCCCAGAGGGCGCGTGATGCACGAGAACACGGTGCGCCGCTGGATCAGTATCGGCGTGCGCGGGATCAAGCTCGAAGCGATCAAGCTCGGTGCGGCGATCGTGACCAGCCGCGAGGCCATTGCGCGATGGCTCGATCGCATCAACAACCCACAGTCCCCCGTCGAATCGGCACCCGTGACGCGCGCCGCTGTAGCGGCCCACCGGGAGGCCGCGAGCGTGTTCGTGGCCCGCTGATCTACAAACAGCGACGGACCGGGTTCGCTTGGCGGCACACCCGGTCCGTCGCTCAAACAAAAAGGGAGCTTACAAACATGGTAACGCAGAAGGGGTATTCCCCCAAGGGGCGTGTGCGCACTCACCGTGGCAAAGAGTACACGGTTTCGCCCGCGCACCCCATCGCCGACAAATACCGCTGGCCCACGCCCGCCGTGTTGGACGCGCTGGCGGCCAGCACCACGAGTCCGGGCACACCACGGCGGTCGCGTCGTACACCTTCTTGTCATGCGTCTTGCCCGGGAACGCCTTCGACACGGCGGCGATCCGCACCCGGCGCCGTTGGCCGCCCCGCCCGGACCTCTTGCGCTTGCGCACGACCACCACTTGGTGCTTGAGCGTGTGCCGCTTGTTCTTCCCCGAGTCGAACCGCTTCTGCCGCCGAGTGGGCCGGGGAATGGCCCGCTCGGTGGCGTCGAAGAAAAGCTCGCGGATCTCGTCGGGCTCCCGTTCGATGCGGCGTTCCGGGATCCGGAAGATCCCGGCCAACAGCGGTTGGAGCGGGTTGATGTTGCGGCACACGGAACGGTCGTCGATGCCGAACAAGAACCCGAGGAAGGCGTGGGTGGTGTAGGTCCGGTAGTACATCAACAGCATCAGCAACCGGTCGGTCAGCGGGAGCGCGAACTGACGCCCCGCACCCGGCTTCCGTTGGCGTGGCCGCCGGGTCTTGCGCTTCGTATCGGCCTGCGGGTAGCGAGGTTCGAGTTCGGCCAACAGTTGGTCGAACGCCTCGGGCGTGATCCCGGTCAGTTGCCGGAACGTGTCCGGCATCCGCCTCAAGCGGCTCGTGTGGCTCATACACCAAACCTATGCGCCCCGCCCCTATTGTGCAGCGACTCTATTGAGCGCCTTCCGGACGGGCGCATTATCGACGGCCGGTGCCGGGAACTCGCGTGCCTCGTCGCCGGGGTGAAGCCCCGGTACGAGACCGTGGAACTCAAGTCCTGGCAAAAGATCTCTGACCACATCGACGCCGCGAACAACAGGCGGCGACACAGCGGCGAGGGCCAGCGCGCCATGTACGCGGCGGAGTTGGCCAATCTCAAAGTTGGGCAGCACGCGACCCGGGCCGGAGCGAGCGATCAGGAGCAGAGTGTCACCCAGTCGCAGGCCGGGGAACGGTACAACGTGTCCGTCCCATCGGTGAAGCGCGCGGCCGTAGTGCTCCGCAAAGGGGTACCGGAACTGGTGCAGGTGGTCAAGGACGATCGCTTGCACCTGACGCTCGCGGAAAAGGTGGTCAACAAACTCGGTGCGGATCAGCAGCGCGCGATCGCGGCCGCTGAAGATCCGGAAGAGGCGGCGACCATCGCATTGAAAGCGCTCGATGCTGTGCCCTCCGCTCCTCCCGTCCCTCTCACACGGGCGGAACCGATCGTTCCGCCCGCTCCCGTCGTGAACCAGCGGCCGGCCGTTGCAGTTCCGGCGGCGCCTCCGCCCGATACCAGCGCTCCGCCGGAAGGTGAAAGGCGAGCGCCCGACGTGGCTCGCGACCACTTGGGCCGGCCGCTCGTGGGGGAGTTGGAAAGACTCGTGCCCGTGTTCGAGCAGCGCGAAGCGGTGAACGTGGTGAACCAGTCGCTTGGTGCCTTTGTTGCACAACTGAAGGATCTGGATTCGTCAACGGCCATCGGGGGGTTCCTGAAGCGACAGAAGCGATTCGTCTACAACACGGAGCAGATCGCGGAGTACCTGCGGTTGCGGCTCGCGCCGTTCTGTGTGTGCCCGTGCTGCGACGCGCGGGGCAAGAAGTGCCCGACGTGCGGGGCAAAGGGGTGGATCGCGCGGGCCGGGTTCGAGCGACTCCACCCGGCGGCGGCGGATAAGGCGCGCTCGTTCAGCGGCGAGAGCGCCACCGCGCCGGACGACACGACCGCGGACCGGGCCGAATGGAACAGCATGGAATGGGCTGCGGGCGGATGTGATTCCGTCGGCAACACGATCCCGCCCCGGCTGCGGGACGACTTCGCCTGTGACGACCTGCTCGAAGACGTGCGGGATCTGGAACGCATCGCGTTTCAGATGTCCGAGGCGAAAGGGTACCTGCACTGGCTCAAGCCCGAAGCGCACGATGTGCTCGCCCAGGCGGTGCGGTACGTCAAGGACTCCATCCCTTACGCGGTGTGTATCAACTGCGAGGGCCAGGGGTGTGCCAAGTGCCTCATGTCTGGGTACCACCCGAAGTGGAGCCACGACGCGGGGCACAACAACACGGACGGGCAGGCCGTTGCGACGAAAGCGGGTGGCAAATGAGTTACGAACCCGCGGTCGGGACCGCACCCAAAGACGAGCGCCGGCTGGAGAACATCGCGGTTGCAGTTATTGGTAGTTCCGGCCCGAACGAGGATGGGCAGCGCGGGGCCGGCTGGTCGTTCATGGTGACGAGTAAACCCGACCTGATCTACCAAGATGGGATGGCAGACGCCACGGCACCGCCCGGCCGCCCGTTACCCACGATCACCGACGCGGTTTGTCAGGCGTTCATTAAGATCCTGCGAGATCTGGTCGCTCGGCTGCGTGAGTTGGGCGTGATAGGGGTGGGACGACTGCACCTGTTCACGCGCACCAGATACATCGTGGAACTGCTCGTCGGCCAGCACGATGGTACGCGGCACGAGCACCTCTTGGCCTATCGCGACGAGATCAATGCGCTCATCAAGCAGCTCGCCCCCGAGCACGTGCGAATCGAGTGCCCGGCCGCGGAAATTAGTTAAGGGATGCGTCCCGGCCGCGTTTGAGAAAAGGCGACGGCGCCACCTCCACCATCAAGCCGACAGCCCCTGATTGGCGCCCGTGTTCCCCCGAGCGGTGCCCGCGGGCGTCGGGGGTGTTCGCCGCTCCGCGAACCCGAAGGTGATGAACCAGGAGCGAAGGTGGCCCCGTTGGGGGCTGCCGTACCGTGGAAAGCCGGACTGTGTCCGACCCTTGCCGGCTAACACCTCCACGGCGCGCGGGGTGAGAGCCCGGGGTGCGCGAACCAAACACCCGGGACGGTTACGCGCGTACCACGGCTCCAGCCGGGAACGTCTCGACCGGACCGACTCCGCGCAGGGGTCGGTTGCGCCCCCACCCACCTACCAAGAATGTGCGCAACAGGGGAGACGAGAATGGGACGCCGGAGCCGACGGTGCGAGCGGGAGCCGAAGTACCTCCCGGGCGCCACCTGGCGCGACGTTTTGAGGGGTGCGCCGGTAACTGAGACCGAGCGCGTCCGGAACGGACAACCCCGCCCCGTGTACCGCTGTCGGGACTGCCCGAACATCTGGACCCCGGTCCGCACGCCCAGCAAGCCCCGGTGTACCGCGTGCGGCGGCATTATGGACCTGCAACCCGCGGAGTAACACGGGAGCCTGCGCCCACGCCTCTTTCTCCGGCGTACCTCGCTCCAAATTTCTACGGCCGCACGGAGCGATCCTCGGTTCTCCGTGGTGCGGTTAAACAGCACGCCCAACTGCTAACAGTTAACACTCCACAAGATGTTACTGCCTGTCACCGGATGGCACCTGTGGTGCCTTCGTTCTGGATGGCTTACCCCAACTCAGAGTGCGAACACATTCCCACTCAGCTACGCCACTCTCCACGCTTCGCCACGCGGATGATCGTGGAGAAACCGGGGCAAACTCTAGCCAACCGCGGGCCACGAGGAGCACCTGCGCTTGGTCGTAGACCAACGGTTCGACGGCTGCGGGTCCTTCTTCGCAGCCGCCACCGAGGCCCTGCGCCGCATCCCGGTCGAGGCTGCCCGGCAGAAAGAGGCAAGCGCGACGGCGGGGACCGCCACGTAGACCCGAGCGAATACGTGGCAACGGACCGCTCAACGACACCGAGTAAGCCTTTATCTGTCCGATCCAGTGGCCCGTTGCGGAGATAGGACGACAGGTGCGTGTGACGGATTTTACACTCGTTTTTGAACGTTTTCTGTCGCTACTTACAACGCAATCGCGCGTAGGTTGAGGTAAATTGAATTAGTTGGGTGCGAGCCA
>HG799476.1:0-10093 GCA_000531095.1 Gemmata massiliana
TTGCGGTCGCGGCTCGTCAAACTCGCTCTGATGATCCCGAATTCGCACTTACTTCTTGCGCTTCTTTTTGTTGTCGCGGCGCGGGTTGTTCGGCTTGCCGTCCGTGCCGGGGGGCGGCGCGTCCGTCGGGCCGCCGCGGTCGTTGCGGATCTGGCGCTTCGCCTGCTCGTCGGCCTGGCGCTGCATCTCCTCCATCTTGGCCTGGAGCTGTTCGCGCAGGCGCCCGAGTAGTCCTCGGCTCTTGGTCTGAGCCGCGGCGCCGGCGTCCGCGGGCGACTTGCCGTTGGGCGAACCGGTCTTGGGGTACAGCGTCGCGCCCGTGCCGTTACCGTCGGTGTTGGGTCCGCTAATTTTCGGCTTGGGGATGAACTGGCGCTCGATGATGGCCCACCCGGTGCTCACGATGAAGTACAGCGCGAGGCCCGCCGCCACCTTGTAGAAGAACACCGCCATCATCACCATCATCATCTTCATCATCATCCGCTGCTGCTCGGCCTGCGGGTCGGTCGAGGGCGGCATCATCTTCGCCTGCTGGTAGAGCATCAGCCCCACGGCCAGGATCGGCAGCAGGTTGAAGTACGGCCCCAGGTAGATGAAGCTGCCGAGGTCCTCGGGCGTGCTGATGAACGGGATGCCCTCGCCCCACCAGACGAGCATGTCCGGCGCGGCGAGGTTGTCGATCCACAGGGCCGCGTCGAGCCGGAAGAAGACGCTCTCCTGGAGCCCGAAGTAGAGCCCCATCATGATGGGCATCTGCGCGACGAGCAGGAGGCACCCGCCCATCATCGCGAACGGGTTGGCCCCGTTCTGCATCATCAACCGCGTCTTCTCGCGGTTGTAAGAGTGCATGTCGTCCTTGTACTTCTCTTGCAGCTTCTCGAACTCGGGCTGCAACTGTTTCTGCACCTCCATCATCTTCATGCTCATCGCGGTCTGCTTGCGGCTGGGCATCAGCAGCACGAGCCGCACGCACGCGGTGAGCAGCACGATGGACAGCGCCCAGCTCCCGACCGCGCTGTGAATGTAGTAGAGGAACATGTGCATCAGGTTCGTGGTCACGATCACGATGTCGGTCCAGAAGATCGTGTTGGCGAACCGGCCGATCCACGTGTCGGAGCGGAAGTCGGTGAGCGTGGAGAGGATCAGGTCGTCCTTGTAGTGCTTCACCAGCTCCTTGCTGACGGCCGGGGTGCCGTCCGCGTCCTTCGGCATGAGTTCGAGTAGCCCGACCTTCGACGGGCCGTTGTAGAGCAGGTAACTGTGCTCGAGCTTCTCGCCGGGCGCGAGATCGATGGTCTCGGACGCGGCCCGGACGGTGATGTCGTCGAACTGGGGCTGGTTCAGGTCTTGTTTCTTGTCGAACGGGATTTCGGTCGTGGCCCGCGCGTAGGCCCACGGGTTCTTCCCCGCGGTGTCGACGGCCATGCCGGAGGCGAAATACTGGTTGGCGACCACCGCGTACTTGAACGAGTTCTCGCCGCGGTTGACGGCCTCGCCGCCGCGCTTGAGGCCGATGGAGGATGCGTCCTCGTACTGGCGGCGCGGCGTGCCCTTGACGTCCGTCCACCCGATGATCGCCACGCGGTAGGTGCTGGTGTACCACTCGCCCTCGATGGGCAGCCCGCGCGGGCCGGAGAGCTGGTACCGCAACTGTCCCTTCCCCTTTGCCGCGCCGGGCCGCGACAGCTTTTCGATCTCGACCCGCAGCCCGATGTGGTAGTCCCGCGGCCCGAGCGTGTAGGTTTTTCGCAATTTCACGAAGTACGGGTCGCCGAGCTCTTTCTCGAACACGACCTTGTGGTCGCCCTCGTCCGGGTGCTCTTCGGACACGACGGTCCAGTTCGTGGTGCCGAGGAACGGGTCCGGGTTCTTGTCCTCGGGCGCGGGGTAGTGGAAGACGGTGTAGCTCGGCTCGGCGAGGATCGACGGGTCGGCCACCTTACCCGCAACGAGGTCCGGCACGTGGTACTCTTCGCGGAGCTGTTTCGTCCGCGTGTACGGGGTGCCGGGAACCAGGTACAGCGGGACGTTTTTTTTGGTCGGGTTGCCGTTGCCGTCCTTCCGCTTGACCTCGCGCCCGAGGCGGTCGGCCTGCCCGAACTGCGGCAGCACGATCTGCTGCACGCCGCCGCCCTGCGTGGTGAGCAGGGCGTGGTTGTAGAACTTGTCGGTGCCGAGTGCGATGAGCGTCGGCCGGGCGGTGTACTCGATGACACCGCTCGTGACCGCCTCGCCGAGCGCCCGCGGGTCGACCCCGGCGAGTTTCGGCGGCGCCACCTTCGGCGGTTCCGGGGGCTTGGGCTTCGGCAAATCGCCCGCGACCACGAGCCCGCTCCCGGCCGCGGTGAGCGACGCCTGCGCGGTCCGCTTCTTCTCGGCGGCTTCGGTGGCGAGCTTCGCGTCCTCTTCGGCCCGCTTCTTCCACTCCTCAGCGAGTTTCTCGTTGAGATCTTCCTTCTTGGCCGGCTTGGGAACCCAGTTCTTCTCCGCGTACTGCCAAAGGAAGAACAGCCCCCCGGCGAGGAAGACGAAGGCGACGACGTTGAGAGCGTTCTTGCGCATGTGTAAAAAATCAGTAGGAATCGCGAACGGCCCGACCGGGCTATCTTAGAAATTCGCACCGGCTTTTCTGTAGCCCGTGCCCGGTTGGGGACGCACCCGGAAAAACAACAAACCCGAAGGCCCGCGGACGAAGCTCATCCGTGGGCCTTCGGGTTATTCGCGGACCGCGCCCGGAACTTTAGCGCCCCTCGCCGAGCCGGTCGCCGAGGAAGTTGTCGAGGTCCGAGATCTCGTAGATCTTGTCGCGGGTCTTCTGCCAGTCGTACTCGACGCGGCGGAACTTGATCACGTCGTTGTCGAGCACCACGTAGCACGCGCGCCAGTTGCCGTCCCGGGGCTGGCCCACCGAGCCGACGTTGCAGAGCGTCTTGCGGCCGTCGAGCTTGTGCGCGAAGTCGACCTCTTCCGGGCTGAGGAACTGCATGTTCTCGGTGAAGATGCCCGGGACGTGCGTGTGCCCCTGGAAGCAGTACCGGTCGACGAGGGCGAAGATGCGCTCCATCTTGCGCTGGTTGTACACGTCCTCGGGGAACACGTACTCGTTGAGCGGGTTGCGGGCCGAGCCGTGGACGAACAGGTGCCCGTTCTCGCGGTGGCTCCGGGGGCGCTCCGAGAGGAACTCCCAGCGCTTCTCGCGCGCCGGGCGCGGCTCGCTGGGGGACTCCAGTTGCCCGCGGGTCCAGAAGATGGCGCGCTCGGCGGACTGGTTGAACCCGTCCGGGTCGAACATCGCGCCCTGGTCGTGGTTGCCGAGCAGGACGAGCTTGCAGTCCATGACGAGGTCGATGCACTCGCGCGGGTTCGGCCCGTAGCCGACCACGTCGCCGAGGCAGTACACCTCGCGGATGCCCTGGCCCTTGATGTCTGCGAGCACGGCTTGGAGGGCTTCCATGTTGCCGTGGATGTCGCTAATGATCGCCTTCACGCCGGAATCTCATGAGACGCGGGCCGGGCAAGTGACCCGTGTTAACTGTTAACTATAGCTCACGGTCCCGCGGTGGTAAACAGCGGACCACCGGGGGATTACGGAATGCCAGTCGGGGCGCGCCGGCGAGATACCGAAACGGGCGTTCACGCTCCGCGCGTGCCGATCACGTCGCCGAAGTCCCCGACCTCGAGATCGCGGCGGAAATTCGCCGCCTGTTCCGGGGTGAATCCCTGGTGCGGCAACCGCACGCCGCCGAGGTCGACGCCCCGAATGCGCATCACTTCCTTGGCCGCGGGCAGGTAGCCGTGGCGCATCAGGAGCGCGACCAGTTCTGCCGCACGGTACTGGTCGGCGCGGGCCGTCGCGAAGTCGTTGGCGCGGGCGGACGCGAGGATCCGGTTGAAGTGCGGGGCGGCGAAGTTGTACCCGCTGCCGACCGCGCCCCGCGTGCCCAGAACCACCGCCGCGAGCAGTTGCTCGTCCATCCCGAACAGCACGTCGAAGCGCCCGCCGCCCGCGTGGAGCATGCGCTGGAGCGACAGCAGGTCCGGGTTGGTGAACTTCGCGCCCACCAGGGTGGGGATGCGGGCGGGCGCCTGTTCGAGGAAGTCCGGCATCGAGAACGCGACCCCGGTGAGGACCGGGATGTCGTAGAAGTAGAACGGCGTGTCGGGCGCGGCGGCAGCGAGTTCCGCGCACCACGAAATGAGCACGTCCAGCGATTTCGGCTTGAAGTAGCTCGGGGCGACGGCCGCGATCGCCGATGCGCCGAGCGCGTTGGCGTGCGCCGCGAGGTGCTTCGCGTCCGCGAGGCAGTTCGCCCCGACGTGAACGACCAACCGCGTCGGGCTGCCCTTTGTAACGGTGGCCCAGCGTGCGGTGAGCGAGAGCCGTTCTTCCAGCGTGAGGGAACTAAATTCCCCCGTGGTGCCGCCGACGAACACGCCGGCCACGCCGTCCGCGGCGAGCAACTCGGCGTGCGGTTCGACCGCGGCGAGGTTCAGTTCGCCGGTCGAATCGAAGGGCGTGAGGACGGCCGGGACCAACCCAACAAACGGTGTGTGCGGTCGCATGAGTTCTGCGCGCTAGTGGAGAACGCCGTGTTCTGGGATGTTCCGCTCGCTCCGCGAACGGTTTTGCTGGTGTGCGGGTGAATTTACTCTATCAACGGCAGCCCGCCCGCGCCACGCGCGAACCGAGATTAAATCGAGCCGTGTTCCGCGAACCACGTCGTCATGTCTTTCGTGAGCGCGCCGCTGTTGTCCATGCGCGGTACCTTGTTCTGCCCGCCGTACTTCCCGCGGGCCTTCATCCACTCGTCGAACCCGCCGCGCTTCACGACGCGCACCTCGGGCACCAGCATCGCCAAATCGCCGACGCGGTGCGGGCCGTAGTCTTCGTTGATGCGCGTGAGTTCTTCGTCGATTTCCTTGGCGAAGCGGCTCGTGTCGGGCGTCTGGTCAGCGAACTCGATCAGGTATAGGTGGTGCCCCGGCTTGCCCGGTTGCGACGGGAACACGGGGCCGACGTGGAAGTCCAGCGCGTTCACCCCGCACACGGTCGCGGCGTGCGTGACGGCCTTCTCCACTTCCTCGCTGATGAGGTGCTCGCCGAACGCGGACAGGAAGTATTTCGTGCGCCCGGTGAAGCGAATCAGCGGCGGGTTCCGCTTCTCGAATGCGACGGTGTCCCCAACGAGGTACGACCACACACCCGCGCACGACGTGATGACCACCGCGTACTGCACCCCGACTTCCACGTTCGCGAGCGTGTGGCGCGTGGGGCGCTCTTTGCTCAACTCTTCGGTCGGGATGAACTCGAAGAAGACGTCGTGGTCGGGCACGATCCGGAGCAGATTGTACCGCGGGTCTTCGGTCGCGATGAACCCTTCCGAGCACGGGTACACCTCGCAGAACTTCACGAGGTCGCTGCCGATTTCCTTCTTGAACAGTTCGCGGTACGGGTCGAACTTGGTACCGCCGTGGATCACGAGGCGCAGGTCGGGCCACACTTCGGCAACTGTTGACTTGCCGGTTACTTCCTTCAGGCGCGAGAACAGAACGTACATCCACGCGGGGACGCCGCTCAGGGCCGTGATCGGCTCGCGCGCGCTTAATTCCGCGAACCGTCGGACCTTCTCTTCCCAGTCGGCGATGAGCGTGAGTTCGGCGGGCGGGAACGTGTAGGGGCGGAGGAACTCGTACAGCTCTTTCGCCGCGATCCCGCTCAGGTCCCCCGCGAGGCTCCCGTCGGGTTGCTTCCGCAAGTCGGTGCTCCCGCCGAGGAAGAAGAACTTCCCGGTGAACAGCTTCGCGGTCGGGTTCGTGTGCCGGAACAGCGAGGTGGTGGTGAACGCGGCCTTCTTGTTCGACCGCACCATGTCCCACGACACGGGAATGTACTTGGTCGCGCCGCTCGTGGTGCCGGACGAGAGCGCGTAGTACGGGATCTTCCCGGGCCACGTCACGTCGTCGAGGTTCGGGTACGCGGACTTCCAGTACGTGTTCCAGAACCACTCGTAGTCGCGCACGGGCACGCGGGCCTGGTAGTCCGCGACGGAGGCGATGCGGGAGAAGTCGTGGTCGCGCCCGAACCGGGTGCGCCGGGCTTTGCGGGCGAGGCGCATCAGGGTCGCGTGTTGCACGGCCCCGGCGTCCATCTGGTCGAGCTGAACGGTGCGGTAGTGCGAGTACCGGAGGAGCGCGGCGTCGGCCACCTTGCGGACGAGCCGGGTGTTCGCGACCGGCGCGAGAAATTTGGTGCTCGGCATGGGATCGGACCCTCGGTCATCGGTCAGTAGTTGTTCGCCCCGGGGCGCCCGACATTGTTCGGGACTTCCGCTCGAACCGGGGGAACCGCGACCGGGACCGAGAACCCGCGCTCGGGGACTTACGGGTTCACCGCGCTCCGGAACCCGCGGCACACGTACACGCCGCCGGGCGGGAGGTTGAACGGCACGAACCGGAACCGCACGGCCTCGAAGTACCGGCGGTAGAGCTTGTAGTACACCAGCGGCATCACGGTGAGCTGGCGGAACGTGCCGCTGTCCGCGAGGGTGCGGGCGGCCGTCGCCAGGATGCTGTCCCGGGCCTCGGCCGGGAACGACGGGAGCGGCAACCCGGAGAGCACGTGGTCGACCTTCGGGATGCCGCGCTCGGCGAGCAGGTCGCCGAACTTCGTCGCGTCGCCGAGGATCACTTCGACGTTCGGGGAGCCGCGGAACCGCTCGCGGAGCCGGCCGCAGAGCACGGGGTCGAGTTCGATCACCACGAGCCGGGTCTTCGGGCTCGCCAGTTTGACCATCTCGGCCGTGATCGGCCCGGTGCCGGCCCCGAGTTCGACGATGGACCCCGCGGTGGCCCAGTTGATGCCGTCGAGGATCTTACGGGCCATGAACCGCGAGCTGGGCGCGAACGACGCGATCTTCTTCCCCTGCGTGAGGAAGGCCCGCATCATGAGCCACCAGTCCGGCCCCTTCGGGGTGTGCGTGGCGAGGGCCGCCGGTGGGTTCGGGTTGGTTTTGGCGCCGTCCGCCGCATTGGGAGTGGGCTGGGGGTGAAGGGCGGTATTGGGAGGAGGTGCCGGGTGTGTATGGGCGACCGGCTGCGGCGGCACAGTTGATGGCATTTATTTGCTCGCTCGTGTTGGCTTCGCCAGGATGAGTTTGGTCCACGACGGGTGCGCGGTCGGTCGCGTCGAATTGAGGAAGTCTACGACCAGTCGGTTGATCAGCCAGTGCTTCTCGATCTGGGGGGCGTGGCCGCACCGCTCGATCTTACGGAAGTGGCCGTTGGGCAGCTCGCGGGCCGCTTCTTCGGCCGTGACCGGGTTGCACACTTTGTCCTCGGTCGCGGTGACGAGCAGCGTCGGCGCCTTCACGTCCTTCATCTTCCCGCGCACGGTGTGATCGAGGGTTCCGCGCACCGTGCGGATGAACCCCTTCTGCCACTTCCGGTTCGCGAACTTGGACCGGTAGTAGCGCTCGATCTCGCGGTCCACGAGCCGGGGGCGGTGGAACACGCTCTTGACCATCATCTCCGCGTTCCGGCCCACCACGCCGTCGATGATCGGGAGCTGCTCCTCGTCGCCCATTCCCGAGGGGCACAGCAGGACCACGCGGTTGACCATCTCCGGGTAGCGCGCGGCGAACTCGACGGCGACCTTCCCGCCGAGGCTGCTGGCGACGAGGTGGTACGGCGGGGTCTGCACGAACTGGTCGAGGTAGATGAAGAGCTGGTTCACCAGGTACTCGACCGTGATCGGCTCCTTGGCCGCGATCAACCGGTGAATCGTCTCGCCCTCGTAGGCGAGGATGTTCGGGGTGTGGACGTCGAAGTACCGCGACCAGAACTTGCGGTTGCGGTACCAGGACTCGGCTTGCTCGGCCAGCCCGTTGATGAGCACGAGCGGGTGCCGGCGGCCGTAGTGCCGCGGCCGGAGCCGGTCGATTAGCCCCTTAATTGGGGAACGCATGGCGAGGGGACTCCGCGACGCCGACCCGTGGCGCGACGGGGCGGCGAATGATGTTACAGGATAGTGCGGGCGGTTCCAGTGTGTAGAGAAAAAGTACAACCCGCGCGGGTTTCTGGACGCCGTGAGTATCCCGTTAGTACGACCGGGCGATTTTGCCCCGCTCGCCGGCCCTCACGAACCGTAACGGACGCGCGATCGGTCGCCGCTCGCACGCGGCCCGCGCGATTGGCCGCCGCGCACGCGGATTTCACACAGTAACGGGTTCAAAAAGCCTTTGCACCGTTCGCGCCCGCGCCGCTAGTATGATACTCACGCCATTTCACGCCCTCATAACGGCACGCGGGAGCGCTCCATGCCGAGTTTCAAGGTTCCCTGCCCCAGTTGCGAGGCGCCGGTTCTGATCAAGAACCCGGACCTCGTCGGCACCAAGGTGGAATGCCCGAAGTGCAAGTACCGCTTCAAGGTGGAAGAGCCGCCGCCGGAAGGGGGCGCGCCCGGCGCGGCGGGGGCGGCGACCGCCACGGCCACCGCCAAGGACAAGAAGACCGATAAGGCGGACAAGAAAGAGAAGAAGGCCAAGGCCGCGGCCGGCGGGAAGAACAAGAAACTCGTGCCCATTATTGTGGGCGTGGTCGCGGTGCTGGTGCTCGGCGGGGTCGGGGTCGCCGTTCTCGGCGGTAAAAAAGACACCAAGAACCCGTTCGACATCCCCAAGCCCGTCGCGAGCAACAACAATCCGGACGAGCAGAACCCGGACGAGCAGAACCCGGAGAAGAAGGGCGCCCCGGTCGTGCCGACGATCCCGGGTAGTGACAAGATCGCGACCAATCTGCTCCCGGGCCAGGCGGTCGCGGTTTATAATTTCAATCTGGACCGCCTGCGAACGACCCCGGTCTACGACCCGCTCGTGGATCAGGCGGTGGCCCAAATGTTCCAGGGGACGCTCGGGGTCTCGACCGAGGACGTGCAGTCTTACGTGCACTGCTTCGCGGGCGACACGCGCGACCCGTTCGGGGTCATCCGGCTCAAGAACCCCGTGAAGGCGCCGGACCTGCTCGTGCGGATGCCGGTGCTCGCCAAACCCAAAGCGGTGAAGGGGCGCGACCTGTACTCGTTCCGCACCGCGCCGTTCCTGAGCGCGGTCTCGAACGCGCTCGCGATGCGGGCGCTGTTCGGGGACATGTACTCCGCGATCCCGATGCCCCCCTCGGCCGCGCAAAGGGACAAACCGTTCGGCGTGTGCGTGTACGACACGCAGCACGTTCTGGTCGGCGATTACGTTCTGTTGGAGCGGTTCCTCGGGGAACTCGGGGCCGACGGGTACCCGCCGTTCCGGACCGAGCTGGACAACACGCCGGTGATTACGCCCGACGCGGCGCCGACCACGCCCGGGATGCCGACCGAGGGGACCGCGCCCCCGGCGCCCCCCACCACTCCACCCACGACGCCGGCGGTTCCCCCGAAGCGGCCCGGCGGTCAGGGCTTCACGACGGTGAACGCGTACCGGACCCTCGAATTCAATTTGAAGCGCGCGCTCGATGAATTGGAAGTCGACCCGTCGGGGAAGCCGATCCTGGTGTACGCCGAGAAGTTCGATCGGGCGCACTACGACCCCAAGATGCTGAAGAAGGACTACCTGCTCCTCTCGACGGCGCTCGACCCGATCGCGAACCGCATGAGTTACCTGAGCGGGCGCGTGTCGGCGTTCAGCGACCGGCAACTGGTCGCCCAGTTGCGGCTGAGGTTCGCGGACCAGAGCTACGTGCCCGAGATCGCGAAGGACACGCTCGCCCCGGGGCTGACGGCCGTCGTGGAAGTGTTAAAGCTCTTGCTCACAACGGAGATCGAGTTCCGCGATTACACGGTTCCGGGCAGCGTGCCGCCGGGGGGCGGGCCGGGGTTCCCGGGCGGCCCCCCGGGGCCGGGTGGGTTCCCGGGTGGCTCTCCGGGGCCGGGCGGCTTCCCGGGGTTCCCCGGGGGCTCCCCGCCGGGAGTTGGGTCGAGCGGGGGGCCGCTTTCGCCCCCGGGCGGCGTGAACAGGGGCGGGCAACCCGTGCGGCTGCCCGGGCCGGGTGGCCCCCCCGGTGCGGGTGGCCCCCCCGAACCCGGTATGCCCGGCCCCGGACGAAC
>HG799476.1:10108-66920 GCA_000531095.1 Gemmata massiliana
GGTTGCCCCGCACGAACCGGCGTCACACGTCGACCTCGAACTGACCGACGACCAACTGAAAATCACCGTCGACGTCACCTGGGCGGAGGAGGTGTACCGGACCGCGGTCCGCCCGCGCATGATGGGCGTCGTGAACCAGCTCAAGGGGAAGATGGCCGTGTTCTCGGCCGAATCCGGCCCCCACGTGCTCGCGCAAGCCGGGCCGCGGGCGCTGGGCACGCCCCAGGGAACCCCGCGCGGCACGTGGAACCGGGCGAAGACCGATCCCGACCGGATCGGGTTGGACTACCCGCCGGTGCAGCGCGTCAGCTTCTTCGCCGACCTGCTCCCGTACCTCGGGCGCGGGTCGCTGGGCTCGCAGGTGAACAAGAACGCCGCGTGGTACGCCGATAAGAACCTGGAGGTGGGCGGCGCGTGGGTGCCCGAGCTGCTCGTGCCGACCTACCCGCAGTCCGCGTGGCGCGCGACCACGCCCTACGCCCCCGACGCCGTGTTCGGCGCGACCAACTACGTCGGGATCTCCGGGGCCGGGCTCGATTCCGCACGGTACGACCCGAAGGATCCGGCCGTGAAGACGAAGCTGGGGATGACCGGGTACGGGTGGGGCTCGAAGGCCGAAGAGGTGACCGACGGGCTGGCGAACACGATCTACCTGATGCAGACCCCACCGGGCTTGCAGCAGCCGTGGATCGCGGGCGGCGGCGCGACGGTGCGCGGGCTCGACGAGAACGACCCGATGGCCGGGTTCCGCTACAACCAGGGCGGCAAACCGGGCACCTTCGCCCTGATGGGCGACGGCTCGGTGCGGTTCATCCCGGCGACCATCGACAAGAAGGTGCTGCTCGGGATGAGCACCCGTGCCGGGGGCGAGGCGCTCGCCGACATCGACGTGCGCGCCCCGCGCGTCGACGCACCGAAGCCCACGACGACCGACCTGAAGAGCAACCCCGTTACGCCGGTCGTGCCCGCGCCGGTCGTTACTCCCAAGGCGGACGATAAGAAGCCCGATGACAAGAAGGGCGACGACAAAAAGTCCGACGATAAGAAGCCGGAGGATAAGAAGTCGGACGACAAGAAAGCGGAGCCGATGCCGAAGGCCGAAGGTACAAAGCCGGATGACAAGAAGGGTGACGACAAGAAGCCGGACGACAAGAAGTAGTCTCGGTTCGGAAGAGTGAGCTTCCGACGAAGCGAGGGCGGCGGTTGTGGGTTCTACCCACAACCGCCGCCCTCGCTTTTGTTTCCGATCTGCGTTGATCTGCGTTGATCTGCGGTTCCGGTGATTCTCACCTCACCACATCGGGATCTTCACCCGGTCGCCGCTCAGCGCGCTCTCGTGGGCGCAGATGCCGACGAGGGTCCAGTTCGCGCTCGTGGGGGCGTCCGGGAACGCGGGCTGCTTGCCGGTCACCGCCATGAGGAAGTTGTGGACCAGGTGCGGGTGGCTGCCGCCGTGCCCGCCGCCCTGCACGAAGCTCAGGTGCGTCGCGTCGTGGATCGCCCCGGTAAACTTGCGGATCGGGTCCGGCAGGCGCCCGGCGAAGTCCGGCACCTTCACGCGGCGCGGGATCTGGTGCTCGGGCAGCCCGCGCATGTGCAGCACCGGGTCCTCGCCCTCCACCTGCTGCCACTCGAAGCTGACGTTGCTCGCGGTCACGTCGAAGCTCTCGCGGTACTGCCGGGCCGTGTCGTACAGGCTGCGGGTGACTTCCGCGCACACGTCCGAGTCCTTGATCTTGAACGTCGCGGTCTCGATGGCGAACGGGGAGCCGTAGATCGGGATGAACTCCTCGCGGATGCGCCCCGAGCCGTGGCACACCACGCTCTCGGCGAGCGCGAGCTTGCCCTTCGCCGGGTCCGAGAGGATCGCGAGGCACGGGCTGACGCAGTGGGTCGCGTACCACATCGGGGGCAGGCCCGGCCAGTAGCCCGGCCACCCGTCCATGTCCTGCTGGTGGCTCCCGCGGAGGAACTGGACGCGCCCGAGCACGCCGCGGTCGTACAGATCTTTGGCGAACAGGTACTCGCGGGCGTACACGACGGTTTCCATCATCATGTACACTTTGCCCGTCTTGCGCTGCAGCTCGATGATCTCCTTGATTTCTTCCTTCTTGGTTGCCATCGGTACGGTGCAGGCGACGTGCTTGCCGGCCTTGAGCGCCGCGATGGTCTGCGGGCCGTGGTCCGGGATCGGGCTGTTGATGTGGACCGCGTCGATGTTCGGGTCCTTGAGCATCGCCTCGAAGTCGGTGTACCGGCGCTCCTTCGGGATGCCGAACTTCGCGCCGCACGCCTCCAGCTCGGCCTTGTTGCGCCGGCAGATGGCGTACATCTCGGCGTCCGGGTGCGCCTGGTAGATGGGGATGAACTCGGACCCGAACCCGAGGCCCACGATGGCGACGTTCACGCGCTTGTGGCTCATGGAAAGAGACTCGTCGAGTGAGAGAGTGGAACTGCCCTGAGATTACGAGTGGGCCGAATCGCGGGCAACACCGAAAGGACGCGGTATGCGCGGGCGCCCGCGCCGGGTCGCCAACGCGCACGGCCCGCGCCCGTTATTACGGTAACCCGGAGGGCAGCGATGAACTCAAGTGGAGCGGGGTGTAAAGCGGTCGCGCGCCGCGGGTATCCTCTCGCGGTGAGGTTGCCCCGGTCGTTCCCTCGTGAACGGCGTTCCTCGTCGCCGGTTCGTGCCATGCCTCGGCAGCAATTTCGCCACATCCCGGGACTGTTCCTCGACACCGATTACTTCGCGCCGGACCAGTGCTCGCAGCTCGTGCGCCAGTCACTCGCGCTGTACGAGCGACTGGAAACCGCAGTCGGTGGTGCGGAAGGCTCGTTGGAGACGGCCCACATTCCGCAACCGGCTTACGTGCGCAGCGCGGAACACAACCTCAAGAGCGAGGAACACTTCGCGCGCGTCGCCTTGACCGAAGAGGACCAGCGCACGATCCGGTGCGAATATTTCCCGCGGTACGGTGAAGACGGGCACGCGCTCGCGTACTTCCAGCGCAACGCGAACCTCCCGGATTTCGTCGCACGCGACCTCGTGCCCGGCGTTCACGGGCTGGTCGCGAGCGAGGGGTTCGTGGCGCCCGACCGGGAACTGGTGTGGAAGCTCACGATGAACTTCTACCAGCGCGTGAACGGCAAGGTCGCGGGGTTCCCGTTCCACGTCGACATCCCGGCGAACGGCGTCGTCACGATGATCCTCAACGTCCAGCGCGAGGTGCTGTTCCAGATCGCGAAGGACGACGCGGTGACCGACATCCCGCTCCCGGTCGGCGCGCTGCTCCTGCTCAGCGGCGAGAGCCGGTACGTGTGGAAGCACCGCGTGCTCCCCGCGGACGCGCCCGTGAGCGGCGGGGGGCACGCGATCGAGCGCGTCTCGCTCGTACTGGGGTTCCAGTAACGCGACCCGTGTGCCGGCAATTTTCTTTCGCGTATCGCGCGAACCAAGTGTTATCCGACGCCTCTATCCGGGTGAACGTCCAATTCTGCGGCTCGATCCGGGTTTGCACGTCGCGGACGCACAACACCAAGGAAGAACACCATGAAGAAGCTGATTGCGCTCACGGGCGCGGGCGTCGGCGCCGCCGTTGGTACGGTCTACGCGGTGGAACCGGTCGCGGTCGCGCGGTTCCTCGACCAAGCGTTGAAAGCGGTTTCGCGCGCCGCCGACGGGATCGAATCCAACCCGGTCCCGGTGTCGGTCGCACTGGGCACGTTCCTGTTGACGGTCGTGTACCACAAGGCGCGCGGGAAGTCGTTCCGCGAGTCGGTGGAAGTGGCCGCGACGCGGGTGCAGGTGGTCGCGGTACCGGCCCCGGTTGGTGAGCCCGAGAACCAAGTTGTGAAGCGCGCGCAGGCACGGGCCACGCGCACGCAACTCGTCGCCGACCAGATCGCGCTGGAGAACCAGATCCGGAAGCTCCCGGCCGATGTGAAACAGGCGGAGAAGGACGTCTGTTACACCGAGCAGGCGGTGATCGAGACCGAGAAATCACTCACGGCGCGGCGCCACGCGCACACGGAAGCGGTCGAGAAACTGGACGTGCTCCGTAAGGAGCTGACCGTCGGCCGATCGGAACTGTCCGCGATCGCCGCGGAACTCAAGAAGCTCGCCGAAGTCGTGTAAATCGCGATGGTCGGATGCTGGTGAACGGTCGGTGCCTGTGGGCTGATTGATGACCTTCAGAAGATTTTTGACAGGATTGACAGGATCAACAAGATCAAGACCTGTATTTGGTTTTGTATCCTGTCGATCCTGTTAATCCTGTCAAGAACTCTTCCATCACGCTTCCCGAAATAGTTCCCACTCGCCCTCTGTACTCAGCGCTTCGTTCGGGCGGAACCGCGCCTTGTACTCCAGTGACCGGCACCCCTCGACGAAGTAGCCCAGGTACACGTGTGGCAGGTTCCACTGCGCCGCGGCGCGGATGATCGAGAGCACGTTGAACGTGCCCAGTGACCGGTTCCGCTCGGCCGGGTCGTGGAAGAAGTAGATCGCCGACAAACCCTCCGGGAAATTGTCCACGTACCCCACGCCGACCAGTTTTTCGCCCAGGTAGTAGCACCACTCCTGCGTGACGAACGGGTTGTCGACGAACGATTCCGCGAAGTCGCTCGCGTCCTTCGGGCCGTGGTCGGACCAGCCGACGTGTTCGTGTTGGTACGAGTGGAACCGGTCGTAGAGGTCGAGTTTTTCGTCCGTCACCTCGGGTAGCCCGATCACCAGTTTCACGTCGCCGTCGTTCGCGGCCATGCACCGGCGCTGGGACCGGTCCGGCTTGAACGTCGCCACCGGTACGCGGAGCGACCGGCACGCGGTACACGCCGGGCACGTCGGCCTGAAGAGCGAGAACCCGAACCGGCGCCAGCCCGCCTTCAATCGCTCCTGGTACTCAAGGGGGGTGAGTTGTGACACCATCTGGTACGTGAGTGACCACTGCTGGTCCGGCAAGTAGCTGCACGTGCTCGGCGGGGACGTGAAGACGAACAATGATTCCATGCTCACCCCGGTTGGTGATCGCGTTTCGGGTGCGCTGCGTGTTGGGTAACCGAGCCGTTAACGGAACTCGCATCTGCGGACGGGAGAGCACTCGACCAACATTGTATCCGCGCAATTGCCGTTCAATCACCGGAGTTCGAGAGCGAAATCCGATTGTCGGGAACCTCATACCGAATTGTGCTGGTGAGTGGTTTTCTGTAGCCGGCCTCTGTGAGGCCGGTGAGCCACAAGCACTGGATATCCCGGCCTCACAGAGGCCGGCTACAGAAGACAATCAAAACGAAACCGTATCACCTGCGGTCCTGGTGCGAACGGGTGGGTGGACTGCGCCGGTGCTCCGACGCATACTACCCGCACACGTTCATCATAACGAGGGCGGCTCATGTCGTTCGATCCGCAACTCTCCGTGCGTGCCGCGACCCTTGCGTATTTCGCGGACCGCGCGGAGCGGTTCCCCGGGCTCGTTGCGCGGATCGAAGAGTTCTTCTCGGCCCCGACGCTCGAAACCGGCCGGCAGGTGCTCCGCGCGTACTTTCGCAATCACAGTACCGGTGATGTGGAGTCGCTCCGGACGATCACGGCGAGTTTCGCGGACAAGCGCGTGGTGCGCGCGATCGTGGCGTCGATCCTGGCGGACGAAGAGGCACTCGCGGCCATTGCCGCGCGATCGTACCCGCACCCCATCGGGTTCGACAAACTGGTGCTCGACGACGATCGGGCGACCGGCTTCAAGTTCCGGCTCCACGTGTACTGGCGCGGGGCGAACTTCGCGTCTCTCGAACGGCTCCACCTGCACCGGTTCGAGATGGCGTCGGCGATCGTGACCGGCGAACTCACGAACCACATCTGGCGCGTGATCGAGTTCGTGCCCGCGAGCGAACTGGTGCGCGGTATGGGCCGCTCCCCAACGATCGGGGAACAAGCCCACACTCGGCGCACCATGCCCGCCTACGCGGGCTACCGGCGCGACGCGAACGGCGACCTGCGCAAGACCCATTTGGGGACCGCGGTCCTCGAACGCGGCGCGTCGGAAACGTTCACTTCCGGCGACGCTTACGCGCAAGTGTTGGAAGACGCACACTTCGTGGAAACGAACGCGGAGACGGGTTTCGCCAACGGGGATTTCTGCTCCACGGTGTACATTCACGGTCCGTCACTGGTCGACGGGGCCGGGCGCTCGCTCCCGATCCTGTTCGAGGAAACGCTCCTCCCGGACGACAACAAACTCGTCCCGACGATACCCGCGATCCCGGTGGAAACGCTCCGGGCGTGTCTGAACCGCTACCGCGACACGCTCGACGAAATCCTGAAGTTCTACGACTGGCTGTACCACCCCAAGCACGGGCGGAACCTCTCGGTCGGGATGATCGCGGGGTATTTGTTGTGCGAGGCGTTCAAGACCCCGCACGCGATCGACGCCTTCGAGCGCCGGTACGACGAGTGCAAGGACGTGCTGGAACGGTCCGAGCGCGCGGTGCGGGATCTGATTGAGGGCCGCACGAACCCGGCGCACCTCAACGACGACGACCGGAACACACGGTACGTTCGCTTGCTGCTCGCGAAAGCGAATTCGTACCCGAAAGGCGCACGCATATGGGCGGAGGACTACGGCGCGCTGACGAAGGAGATGTGGCGCTACTTCGGGGCGATTCGCGGTGAGATGAATTCACGCATCACGGTGCTCAAGCCCGTCTGGGACGGCGTGGTGAAGCGGAAGCTGCCGGGCGGGATGCACTACGGGCACGTCGGGGCGATGATCGAGGCCGCGTTCGAGGCTAACGGGATCGCGATGAAACACTTCGAGGCACATTGGGCCGGTGGCGGGCTGGTCGCAACTCACAAGGACGAGCACAACATCGCGAGCGTCGTGGACGACGAGATCGAGGGGCGCATTAGCGAGGTGCTGAAGGGGCACTTCCCATCGCACCGGTTCTATGGCGAAGAACACGGCGACCCGAACCGCGCGTTACCCGCGGTCGGGGAGCGCCGGTTCCTGGTCGACCCGCTCGACGGCACGCGCAACTTCCTGTGCCGGCGGGAGGAGTTCTGCATCGCCATTGCGTGTCAGGAGTGGAACGGTGTGGGGTGGGTGACGACGGACGGTGTGGTCGCGCACCCCGCGTCCGGGCGCATCTTCTGGGCGGAGCGAGGACAGGGAGCGTTCGTCATCGAGCGCACCGACCTCGAGCGCCGCGCGACCGTGTTCGTGCCCGCGGTCGACCCCGCGAACCCGCTCAAGCACCAGCTCATCGATTATTCCGCACGCGGACTGGATCTGGCCGCGCAAACGGACACATTTAGCGAACTCGCACGCAGCGGAGCCGCACTACGCAACAGCGGATCGGTCGCGCTGATTCTGGCGCACATGGCCGGGCGCGGGGGAACGGGCGCGATCATCACGGCTAACGACTACGACGTGGAGGCCGGCCGGCTGATCGCACACGAGGCCGGTGCGTGGATCACACAAATCGTGTTCGTATCCGGCGAAGACGAACGCACCTGTACCATCGTGGGCGCGGAGGAGCGCATTCACAACGCGCTCGTCGTGCTCGTGCGCGAGCAGATCCAGAAGCACGGCGGTCGACTCTTGGACGAAACGCTCACCCCGCCGGGGCTGTGAGTGCGAAGTGTGGGGCGTCAGCGCAGTCCGCGAGCGAGTGATGAACGCACAAGGCGCGGCTGGTGGGTCGATCAGGATAAGGCGAGAAAAACAGTGGGAAAATGGTTTTCCACGGAGCCCAAGTGATGAGCCAACTGCCATTCCGTGATTTCTACGATGCGATTAAGAGGAACGATATTGTCAAACTCCAACAAATTTTGACTGGCCATCCCGGGTTCCTCCAAGAGGATGTGGGGGCCGAGTCGTGGCTTCAGATTGCTGCGAAATATGCGGATATCGCAACTGTGGAGTTTTTCGTGCAGGTGGGTCTTGATGTGACCCCGGCACTTGAAGATGCCGTTCTCTACGATCGAGTGGATGTTGCGCGTTTGCTTCTCGACCACGGGGCCAAGATCCTCACAACCGATGTTGGTTGGGGAGGGGCACCGCTCCTCGCAGTCGCCATAGACTCTGTCAAAATGACACAGTTGTTGCTTGACCGCGGGGCCGATCCGAATGTTTCGTGGGGTTCTCCGCCGACGAGTGTATTAAGTAAAGCACTTGACCGTGGTCGGACTGCGGTCGCTGAACTTCTCCTGGCTCACGGTGCAACCCCCACCGTATCTGCCCCGGAATCACCCGCTACACCGCACGAAGAAATCATTCGCCATTTCGCAGCGAGAATCGGCCCCGTTGAGCCGCTCAGCATCACGGAGATCGTGCCGGGCGAAGTCGCTGTTTCAGTGCACCTCATTCCGCCCGCACCAGGGCACAAGTACCTGCTTCTCTTTACGACAGGGATGAGTGATCGCGCGCTCACAGTTCCCGCGGGGCGGGAAGATGACCGGTACGCGGAATTGGTGCTGCTTCTGCCGAGCGATTGGAAACTCAACCCCGACTCGCTTGCAGATTCAAGAAGTGGGTGGGTAATCGAATGGCTGCGCCGGGCGGCCCATTTCTTCCACGAGCACCGAACGTGGATCGGCCCCGGGTACGGTATCCTGGCGAACGGGAGCCCACCTCAACTCCTGGCACCGGGCCTGCCTTTCGACAGCTTTCTCCTGTTCCACCCGGAGTCAGGCACCGCTCAGGTTCGCGTCGCTGATGGACGGGAGATCCGGTTTTACACCGTCTATCCACTACACCCCGATGAGCGGTTCCTTGAAACCCACCAGGGGCCGGCTGCACTCCTTGAACGACTGGCACCACAAGCCAGCTTCCCCATAATTGATGTTCACCGTCCAAGCGCTGTTGGGTGATTGCCACCCTCGTGTTCGTATCTGGCCCGTGAGGACAGCCCTCACGGGCCAAAGTCATTGGAGCTACGCTTGTGGAGAAGCGGTGGGCGGGTTTTGATTCTCTGGTGCATTCGGTATCGAGCCCGCAACACTGCTTTGCAAGAATGTGATAAGGGCAGTCAACTGTGCGGGGTCGTGAACGACAAGGTCAAGGTGCCAGACACATCCTTCCGCTTTTCCCCCTTCAATATGAAAGGGGGCGTCCCTCAAAACGAAAGTACACCTCGCGAAGTTGCATTCAACGTAAGCGTTGCCCGAGAGATAAACGGTCTGATCTTCAAAAGTCACTCCCTTATGGAGGAGTAGGGTCGCCATTTTTGCTCTCGCCTCTGTAAAAGTAGGGTCTGTTGGTATCGGTCAGTCGTCGAACGCCGACTCGATCGCGACCGGTTCGAGTGGTACCGTGCACCCCTCTCATACCGAATCGTGCTGATTAGTTATCTTCTGTAGCCGGCCTCTGTCAACGAATTGCAAACGTGGGTTGTAGATCGGCTTTTGGTTGTGCCCTCTCCCCTTGCGGGAGAGGGTGGTGAGGCTTTGCGAACCGGGTGAGGGGTGGGCGCCCGAGTGTGGAAGCAACACCCCTCACCCCGCCGCGAAGCGCGGCGACCCTCTCCCGCAAGGGGAGAGGGCAAAACCACCACCACGGGCGATCCACGTTTGCAATTCGTTGTGTGAGGCCGGTGAGCCACAAACTGTGGATGTCCCGGCCTCACAGAGGCCGGCTACAGAAGACCATCAAAACGAGACGGTATCACGGAGCCGGTGGCTGCATGGGCGGCATGGTGCGGAGCCGGAGGCCGCCGCGTGCGTAGTTACCGTCGCACGGGCTGAGGGCCGGGGGAATGTACATCCAGCTCGGCCCGTCCTGCCCGTCGTTCAACCCCTCCTGGTATAGTTGCGTCATCACCTTGCGATCGAAGCTGACGGCGGTATCGACCTGAATTTCGGTGTCCTGCCGGAGCGCGATCATGTGGTACCGCATCCCCGCGAGTTGCGACTGCCAGTACGTGTTCGCCAGTTCCGCGCGGCAGTGGGCGAACAGCATCGCCCCCGTGCTCGCGCCGAGCACGGGCAGGATGCGCCGGCGCACGGGGCCTTCTTCCGGGTACAGCCGGCCGGACACGATCGCGTAGAAGTTGGCGCGCGTCTGCATGGGGTCCGTATTGGGTCCGAGCCGCGCCAGCTCGAACACGCCCGGGGGCATGAACAGCGGGGCGGTGACCCCGCCGTCGGCGTGGTACTCGGTTTCGCGTTGTCCGTCGACCGCGATGCGGAAGGGCACAGGCGGGAGCACGCCGGGGATCGACGCCGACGCGAGTAACACGTCCCGGAACAGCGTGCCCCCCTCGGGGCGCGGGCGGCACGCGATCGCCCCCATGTCCCAGATCACCGCGCGCCGGGTGCGCAGGTCGGTGGTGCCCACGTAGAGGCGCCGGCCCTTACGGTGCTCTTCCGCGATGCGGTCCAACAGCGCCGGAGTGATTTGCGATTCGATGAGCCTCTGGAGCGGCTCCGAGGTCGCGAGCGCGTCGCGGAACGGGATCGTCACCCAGGCCCGCATGTGGAAGATGTCCGAGGTGCGCACGCCCGTGTAGAGCTTCACCGCCTGTGCGTCGTACTCGCTCCCCAGGAACGCGAACGGGGCGATCAGCGCGCCGGTGCTCGTGCCGGTCACCACGTCGAACTCGGGGCGCGTGCCGGTGCGCGTCCAGCCGTCGAGCACCCCGGCCGAGTACGCGCCGTATAGACCGCCGCTCGACAGTGCGAGTACGTGTTGTGGCTTGCGCATCCCGACAATGAGGTCCGCCGGGGACGCGAGCACCGCACCGGGCGGCACAATGGGCGGGCCGTCTTCCGACGCGAGTACCCGGTGCGCTTTGGCGCGCGCGCGTTCCGCGGGTCGGGGTGTTTGGCACCCGACCAGGACTGCCAGGGCAATGAGCGACCCCGCGAACACCGTCCGGCTGCCGGCGCAATGGCGCAACGTGACCATGCGGCGGCGTGTACCCGCACTTCACGACGGTGTCAACAGCAGTTGGGCGCGGATAACGACGAGGCAAATTTGGGGGATTCTGGTTGTGAACTTTAGTACATTGGGGTATGATTTGAGTGTTGGCGGTACTGGGGATACAGAGCCTCCCCCGCGTTGTGTTTGTCGGTTCCTTCGGCGCGAAGGCAAAATTTCAATCAAACGCTACAAGAGGCTCCCGATTTTGGCGAAAGCGTATCACGAATCGGCCGGATTTGGATGTTTTGTGGCGATTGTTAGCCCCGATTGATAACGGCTCACGAGTGCCTTTTGCGATCCGAACATCGAATGATTTGGTGCATCGGTGTTTGCTGCGATATTCGGGCTTCGGTTCACTCCAGCAGATTGCCCCGAAGCCCAAAACGTTAGCAATTGTTAGCACTGACAGACCCGTGTTCGGATCTTAAGTTTAAACTGAATATGCAGTTGTGGACAAGAGGTGGCTACTTGCGTTGTAGCACGAACCGTCCGGAATCGCGGCGACTGGTGAACGTCGCGTCGAAGTTCGCGTTCGTTGCGGTCGCGGTCGTGCGGAACGTGCCGAACGGCCCGAGTGGTTTCTCCGCGGAGAGTACAACCACGCCGTCTCCGGTTCCGACAACGTCCATCGTGGTCGTGTACCGGAACGGGATCACCTTCGCGAACCGACCGCGGTACTTCACGCGGTACGCATCGTCGCCGAGTGGGGTGAATGTCGCGTGCAGCGGTCCGGTGTGACCGTTTTTGTCACTAACCCAATACCCGGACCACTTTCCGGTCAAAGTGGGTGCGACGGGGACGACAACCGTTTGTGCGAAGCTCACCGTCGGAATCGCGCAAAGGGCGACCAAAGCTAGGATTCGGTACATCGGCATAACCTCTTAAGGATCGGGCAGGTATTCTACTTTTCCGCCGGTCGCGTGCTCGCGTCCAGAGCACTTCGGGGCGTAATTGAGGGGCTTTGGGATCGCTCTAGGAATTGCTCCGGTTGTATCGATTTGCGGAGATCGCGTCGTGACTCGTTTCGCTCTGGTGCTCGTACTGGCCGCGTTTTCCGTACTCGCGTTTGCTGCCGAGCCGGAGAAGATCGACCTCTTTGAAGCGGACCGAGGCGGGTACAAACAGTATCGCATTCCGGGGATCGTGGTCACCAAATCGGGTGTGGTGCTGGCGTACTGCGAGGCGCGCAAGAGCACCCGCGGAGATTGGGGCGCGATCGACATTCTGCTCCGCCGAAGTGCTGATGGGGGCAAGACCTGGGACGAGCCGAAGAAGATCGCGGACGTGCCCGGACCGAAGGAGAAGAACCCCGTTGCGCTCGCGCAGAAGCTCGCGAGCAAGGACGACGTGACGTACAACAACCCCGTCGTGATTGCGGACAAATCGGGGGCGGTTCACCTGCTCTTTTGCCTCGAATACATGCGGTGCTTTTACGCCCGATCCGATGATGACGGCAAGACTTGGACCGCGCCCACAGAGATTACCGCGAGTGCCTTTGACCCCATCAAGAAGGGCTACGACTGGAAGGTGCTCGCCACCGGCCCCGGTCACGGGATTCAGCTCAAAAGCGGCCGATTGCTCTGCCCCGTGTGGCTCTCGCTCGGCACCGGCGGCCACGCCCACCGCCCGAGTGTTGTGACGACCATTTTCAGTGACGACGCGGGGAAAACCTGGAAGGCCGGCGAGATCGCGGTTCCGCACACGGCGGAGTACGTGAACCCCAACGAGTCGTGTGTCGCGGAGCTGTCCGATGGCACCGTTGTGCTGAACGCACGCAGCGAATCGAAGAACAATCGCCGACTCGTCACTCAGAGCGCGGACGGCGCGACCAAGTGGAGCAAGCCCACGTTCGATGAGGCGCTCGCGGAACCCGTCTGCATGGGCAGCGTGCTTGCAGTTCCGGGCAAGAAGCCGCTGTTGCTCTTCAGCAACCCCGACAATCTGGAGAAAGCCGGCGCAAAAACTCCTCCCGCGCCGGGGAGCGGACGCGATCGCAAAAATCTGACCGTGCGTTTAAGTGAAGATGATGGCAAGACTTGGACTGCGAAGCGCAGCGTGGAGAGCGGCTTCAGTGCTTACTCGGATTTGACAGTCGCAAAAGACGGGACCGTCTTGCTCTTCTACGAGCGCGCCGGCGAAAAGGGTGCGAACTACGGGCGGCTCACTCTGGCACGATTCGGAACGGGGTGGATCAGAGAGAAGTGACAAAGACGCGAAATTAAATACAGTGTGGCCACAAAAAAGCACAAAGGGCACAAAAGAAGACCGAGATCAGAACCGCGGATAACGCAGATTACGCGAATCAGACAAATGAACGATGTTTAGCTCTATCAGAGCAGAAATGAATAACCAGGGTTCATCGTTCTCTGCCTTCTGTTTTCTTTTGTGCCCTTTGTGCTTTTTTGTGGCCATACTGCTTTCTGCGTATTCACTCTTGCTTGCCGAGCCACTTGAGGACTGTGGGGCCGGGGACGACCATCTTTACCACCATTTGGAGGGTCGACCCCTTCGGGTTCGGGTCGGGTTTTGCGGGGTCTTTGGGCTTGTCGTCCTTCTTGTCGTCGGCACGCGACGCACCCTTTTTCGGCGTTTTCACCGCGCGAATGCGGCGCGCGGGGTTCTTGCCCTCGTCGCCCGCGTCGAGGCTGAGGGTGAGGGCCGCCATACCGACTACTGCGCCGTACTTGTTCAGCACCGGAGCACCGCTCGATCCGCTCGCGTACTCCGCGGTAATGCCCATCCACTTTTCAGTTTTGCCGTCTTCGTTAGTGTTCGTGCTGTACCGCGTAATAGTGCCTTGCGTGTACAGATAGAACAGATCGCCGGGGTGACTGATGACTCCGACCCATGAGCCGACGTCTGCGTGTCCCGATGCTATGGGGAGCGGGGTGAGTCCCTTCGCCCCGATGCGGAACACCGCGACATCCGCCGTTTTGTTGCCCCCGAGGAAGTCGGTGAGCGGGTACACGTTCCCGTCGCGATCGGAGACGCCGAACATTTCGCCCGGCTTCAGATCCTCGAACACGTGCCAGTTGGTGACCAGCACGCCGTCGGCGGCCGCGACCCACGCGGTCGCGTAGGTACCGCTCTCCCAGTTCCCGTCCTTGTCCGGGTACACGCTTCCGACGATGAACACGCTACGAACCGCGGACTTGTACACGTCTTCTGGTGCCAAGACCTTGTCGCCGGGCTTGGTCGTCGCGATTTTCGCGGGGCCGGCCTTCATTCGGTCGACGAGCTTGTCGTGCGCCAGCAGCTTATCGGCCTTCGCGAGTTCTTCGAGCTTGTCGTACAAGCGCTTATACACTTCGTCGTCATCGATGTACTTCGGCTCCCGTGGTGCTTCCGCGCGCGGCTGCTGGGCCGGTGCGGGTGCCGTGGACGCAAACGCAACGAACACCGCGGCCAGGAGCGCCCGGCTCGCGGTGGGTCGGGGAAAGAGACGTGATCGCATTCCGTCACTCCTCGCGCTTGGCAACCGTCTGAGCGTACCCTTCTTCGAGTCGGCGGGTCAACTCCGGGAACTTGTCGAACAGGCGCTTCGGTACGCGTTTCTCGGTACGAGTGAGCGCATACGCGGTCAGGAGAGGGAGTGCGATCGTCGAATCGACGTAACACGTGACCGAGTCCGGCAGTTTGTCGGGGTCGACCTTGCCCCAAGTCATCGCTTCGCTCGGCGTCGCGCCGCTCAGCCCGCCGGTATCGGGGCGCGCGTCGGTGAACTGTAGGAAGTAGTCGTGCCCGGCCTCGAGCAGCCCGAGCACTTCCTGAATTTGCGGCTCCGTTTGGAGCATGAAGTTCTTCGGACTTCCGCCCCCGAGGATCAATACTGAACTATTCCCACCCGATGCTTTTGCGTCCCACACGATCGCGGCCGACTGGTTCACGTCGCGGAGCGGGTCGATTCGGAGCTTACTGCCTTCGAGCATGAGGGCAGCGAGGTTCATGCCGATCGAGCTGTCGCCGGGCGAACTGGTGAAGATCGGCACCCCGTGACGGTACGCGGCGGCCAACAGGTTCTTCCCACGGTGCCCGGTTTGGTCCTCACGCTCCGCGAGGTACTTGCCCACGAGGTTGTGGAACTCGGCCGTCCCCATTGTCTGCTGGAACGCCTCTCCGCGACAGAGGGTGCGGAAGAATTTGTCCGTTCCGAGCAGGTTCTCGTAGTCGAAAACGATGTCGTAAATGCGGATGACCTGGTTTTCACGCAGTTCCAGGTCCGGCAGGCTCGGTCCGGCCTGGTACAGGTCCATGCCGAGCGCGTAGTGCGTGTCGTGGTACAGGTTCGCGCCGGTCGAAACGATCCAGTCGATGAACCCGGCTTCCACGAGTGGCACCAAGCACGACATCCCGAGTCCGGCCGGCGTGAGGGCGCCCGAGAGCGCGAGGCCGATCGTGCCGTTGTTCGCGAGCATCTTCCGCACGTACAACTGGCAGCCCTCGCGGAGCCGGCCGCCGTTGTAAGACAAGAACGCGCCGTCGATGAGATCGGCCGCGCTCGTGCCGCCCGCGACGCCCGCCGGGTCGATCCGCTCGCGGCTGATCTTGTGCAGAAACGCTTTGTTCGCGTCGGTCCCGGCGTGGCGGTCGTAGTGCGGCTTGTGTGGGTGCATGGCTGAAACCAGAAGTCAGGGGACGGAAACCCGAGAACCCGCCTACACGCGAGATGTGGGCTGGTTTACGGGCGATTCTCGGCACCGGTTGGTAAGAGCCGCAGTGCGGCCTCGTAATCCTCCGGCGAATTCAGATTACGGAGTGACGCCAGTTCGGGGTCCGCGTCGGTCAACTCTTCGGGCTCGATCACGCGCGTCGGAACGCGGTCGAAGAGGTCCGTCGCACGAAGTCGCCCCTCCGCAAGCATCGCACGCACAGTGGGTGCGACTTCGATGCGGTACGCCGCGGCCAACGGGTGAAGGAACCTGCCGACACGAGGAACGGCTGCGCCTAACCCCCTACCCCCCTTCCCTAAGAAGGAAGGGGGAACAGAGCCAAATACATTAGATTTCACGCGATCTTCTGTCTTAAGCCCCTCTCCGTTTAGGGGAGGGGTTGGGGAGGGGTTCTCCCCTTCCCTTCAGGGAGGGGGCAGGTTCGGCTGAGATTTCTTCCCCCAAGAACGAAACCACTCGGCTCACGAATTCCGGTTTCAGAAACGGCACGTCGCACGCGGACAGGTACACCGCATCGCACCGCCCCGCGAGTGCGGCTAAGCCCGCTGCTAAACCTGCGAGCGGGCCTTTTTCGTCGATCTCGTCGCGCACGAGGGTGACTTCAGATGGCAGCGGCGGTACGTCCTGGCCCCGCGCCGCGACCACGACAATCGGCTCAACGACTTCGCTCAGAACGCGAACCGCGCGCTGGAGCATGAATTCGCCGCCGAACGGGAGCCACGCCTTCGGCCGCCCCATTCGCGACGATTTTCCGCCGCACAGCACGACTCCGCCGATCTTCATGCCGGTTCCCAATTGTTCCGTCCGCGCATTTGCACTCTCACATATCGCCGATAATCCCTATTGGCTGGCAGAAGGTCAATTCACGTCCTATAGGAAGTTAGCCGGCACCCCCGACACCCGACTCGACCCGTGAGCGTTCCATGTTCTTCAAAGCTTTTACGCGGCTCTTTGGTCGCGAGACGCCGAATGTGTTGGCCCAGCCAGCACTCATCCGCGATCTCGGAAAGGTCGAGTCGTTCCCGACGCTCTCCGACACGACCGTGCGCGCCCTCGCGCTCGCGAACGACCAGAACGCGACGCTCGCGAACCTGGCCGAACTGGTCCGGCGGGACGGGGTGCTCGCTGTAGCGGTGCTCAAACTCGCGAACTCGGCCGCGTTCCGCGGGAAGCGCGGGACCGAAAACGTCCAACAAGCGACCGTGCGTCTGGGTATGCGCCGGTGCCAGCAGATTATCGCGGCTGTTGGGGTGGGCGGGGTCTTCAAATACAGTACGCCCCAAGTCGGTGTCATGTGCGAAGGGCTGCTCCGGCACGCTCTGTTTACCGCGACGCTGGCGTCGCGGTTGAACAACGCGGGCGGACTCGGGTTCCGCGGGGAAGAGTTCACCGCCGGGTTGCTCCATGATATCGGCCGCGTGATCGTGTGTGTTCGGGCGCCCGATGCCTTTATGCACGCCGATCCCATGACGTTCGAGGAAGACAGCGGCATCCTGGGGCGCGAGCGCGACATCCTGCAACTCGATCACTGCGAGATCGGGGTCCGGTTCGCCAACGCGAACAAGCTCTCGCCGGGCGTCACGAGCGCGATTCTGAATCACCACTTCCCCAAAGCAGAACGGGATCACCCGGTGCTGGTTGCTCTGACGGCCGCGGCCGACGGGCTTGCGAACCACGTTCAGCGCGAACGGAAGTTGGCCAACTACCAGATGGAAAAGTGCCCCGGCTTCTTGCGCCTCCACGAGTGTGCGGGCCTGGAAACGATCCGGCTGATCCGGAAATCGCTCTCCAAGACGGTTATTGAATCGCTGCGGGAAACGCGCGCGATGCTCCAGATCACTGCCCAGAAGCAACCGACTCGGGCTTCCAAGATGTAGAGCGCGATCCGTACCACGCGACCGACCGAAAAAGTGGTCGCGAACCGGCCCGCGAACTGGTAACCTCCCGACCAATTGAGTCCGGGACCGTTTGCCAGGAGATCGCCCGTGGCCCGAAAATTCCGCGTTGGGATCGTCGGATTTGGGATCGCGGGCGCAACCACTGCGTACCTGCTCGCACGCGACGGCCACGCAGTTACACTTTTGGCTCATGAGGCATCAGGGGTGAATCGGGTGTTTTCAGGTCGTAGGAGCGGTTATCCTTTCTGGCCGTGCGCCCTTCTTTCTTGGAGCGTCCAGGGATGGACTTCCCGATCCGGGAGTTGATGGACATCGATGCGTGCGACCAGTTCCTGGTCGGCACGCTACACCCCGACGGATTGCATTGCCCCGGGTGCCGGCGGGGCGATGCGTTGTCCGTTCACGACCGCCATCGCGCGCCCGTGTTCGACTACCGGTGCCGCCACTGCGGGGCCGTGTTCAACGCGTACACGGGCACCGCGCTCCAGAAGACGCACCGCTCGCCCGTCCCGTAGGTGTTGATCCTGCGGGGCATCTGCCAGGGCACACCAACCGCACAGCTGGCTCGCGAACTCGGATGTGATCGCAAGCACCTGCTCACACTCCGGCACCGACTTCAGGGCTTGGCTTTGCAAGCCGCGGAGCACATGGGTCCGGTGCCCGGTTCGGCAACCGAGGCCGATGAAATGTTCCAGAACGCGGGGGAAAAAAGGCATTCGCCACCCGGACCCCGATGACCCGCCTCGGCGCCGGGCCAACAAGCAACGGGGCCACGGGAACTTCGACAACGATCGCCCGCCGGTGGTCGGAGTCGTCGGCCGGGGAAGTGGCGCGGTTGCCCTCGCGGTCGTGGGTCGAACGGATCAGGAGACGCTTACCTCATTCGTCGGCTCGTCGACCGTCGCGGAGGCGATGGTGTACACCGACGAATGGAAGGGGTACGCCCGGTTGGCGCAGAACAATCGCGGTCATGCGACGGTGAACCACACGCCCGGTCAGCGGGAGTGGGCGCGAGATGACGACGGGGACGGGATTCGCAAAGTGCATGACAACACCCTGGAAGGATAGTGGGCCGCGCCGCGAACGATCGCGAATCCGTTCAGATTTATTAGCAAACACAAAATATAACAATTCGTCACCATCTTTCTGTGGTCATACAACCTCAAAGACGCGATACCCGATACGCTGAGAATTATGCTCCCGCTCACCCCTGACGCGGGTAAGCGTCACATTAGTTGGTGGATGTTTGTTTCATGTGGTCGTGGACCGTCGCCAGAAGTCGGTCCGCTGGCCGCGTTCGCTGCGATACAACGCGCGGACATGGCAGACCGCATGGGAGCCCGGTTCGCTCCACCGCATTCCCGATCCCTTCATTCGCTGTCCCACCACCGTCTTGCACGCGCTCTCGACGGCACCCGAACCGATGTACCAGCCGGCGGCTTCGTAACTCGGGTAGTCCATCCGATCCACCTGATTGCGGAAGTAACCCGGCACCTCACTCCGCACCGTCGCCAACCCTTTTCGGCTCGGCCATTCCCAACCCTCCAGCACCCCGATCATCACATGGCCCCATTCGTCTCGTAACAGGCGCGACCACGACTTCGTCTGCGCAAGTGCCGCGCCTTCGTCGGTCGGGTGTAACGCACGCGCCAACTGCGCCAGGTATTCCGCCGCGTGATAGAAGTCCAAGATCACCGCTTCCACGCGCGGGAAGTTCAAACGGACGAAGTCCTCCAAACCCTCGAAACTGTCGGCGACGGCCCCGCAGAGCGTGGCGAGTCGTTCCACCGCCGGCGAGAGACGCCCAGCGGTCAATCCGACTCGCCCGTCCCAAGGGCAGGAGCCTTTGGCGCAGAGCCCGCAGTAGTAATAGGCGCGGTTGCAGGTGACCGGCCCGCCGAGCGTTTCGACCGTTTTCTCGCGGTACCCGTGGAAGGGGGCGCGGTGGGAGCAGTGGGGGCAGTCGATGGCGCTGGTGGTGTAGCCACTTTTTGGGGGAGGTGTTCCGCGTAAGCATCGGCGACGATGCCTTGGGCTTGGTCCCGCAACGCGAACTCCGTGTCACCAAAGAGGTCGTCATCGGTGGTCGCAACGAGCCGACGTGCCATCTCCAAGATGGCGTCGGCGGATCGAGCCTTGATGCGCGCGGCCAATTCTTGGGCTTTGGCTTCGAGTGTAGGTTCAAGCGGTTCGGACATAACGACCTCCTGCCCGGGTAAATTCCCCACGACGCTCAAAGCTACACCGAACTGAACACAGTTCCCACCAACTTCCCCGATGCCTACCCGCCTGACGCCTCATGAGCCGAAATTTCTTGGCATATCCCGTCACACCTGTTACAACTGTTGCGAAATCACCTCCGCTCTGCCCTCTCTCACATGCCGGTGTTTGCGTGTCAACAATCGTAGCCATCTGTCCGTATTGCCGTTCCGGTGGGGTTCGGGCCAAGGGCACCGCGCTGGGCGCCAGCGCCAAGTGCCCCAAGTGCAAGAGCAGTTTCACGATCGTTCCGGACGACGATCTCCCGGATTGGGTCGCGAAAGCCAGCGCGGACGCGGTCGTGATCTCCGCGCCGTCGGCCGAGAAGCCGAAACTGAAACTGCCCGCGGTCGAAGAGACCCGCGCGATGGACGCCCTGGACGTGACCGAGCCGTCACCCGTCCTGCCCGCGGAGCCGCGCCCCCAATCACGTCCCGCGGCACAACCGGCCCCGGTGTTTACCCCCGACGCGGGCGAACCGGCCGCGCCCACCGACGCCGGTTTCTTGCTCGCGCTCGGGGCGCTCACGCTCGTGGGGCCAACGGTGCTGGCGTCCCAGCTCCCGTTCGGCCGGCTCATCGCGCTCGCTCTGGCCGCGATCGGGTTCATCGGGGGGCTACTGTGTCTCGGCGCGGAAGGGCGCGCCCGGATCGGAGGGGCGCTGGCGGCCCTGCTGCACGCGGGCGTCGCGGTGGTTGTGCTGCTCCTCCCGTCGTGGCTCAACCTGGACCCGTGGGACGCCCCGCCGGTCGAGGAGCCACAAGGCCCGGTTGTGATCGAGCACGGGACCGGCATCAGGACGATGACCACCCCCGGCGCGGTGCTCGACGCCGGGCGCAGTTCGTGGCAACTCAAGGACGTCCGCGTAACGGTCCGGTCCGTGGTGGGGCCGGTCGAGCTCCGCGGACCGGACAACGCAAAGCGCACGACGAAGGAATCGTACCTTCAAATTTCCGTGCACATCGCCAACGTCGGCTTCGAGCGCGAAGTTTCACTCTCTGGGTGGGCCGCCGGCTTGACCACGGACGGGGTGCGCGTGACTGATGGATCGGGCAAACAACTCGATCCGGCGAAATTTGAGGGCACGTTCACTCCGGACCGCGGGCGCCCCGCGCCCCGCGCGATGCCGGGGAACGTGTCAGAGGTTCGGTTCCTGTTTCCCGCTCCGCCGAAGAAGACCGATTCGGTCCAGGTACAACTCTCCGGGGTCGCATTCGGGTACCCCGAGGACATCAAGTTCCGAATCAGCGCGCTCGGGCTCCAGGTTCGCCCCCCCGGATCGCAAGACCTCCCCCGTTAGGAGATGACCGTGTTCAAGAGAAAAGCGTTCACGCTGATCGAGCTATTGGTTGTCATCGCCATCATCTCGATTTTGATCGGGATGTTGTTACCGGCCGTACAGAAGGCGCGAGAAGCCGCGGCGCGCATAACCTGTGCCAACAACCTGAAGCAAATCGGGCTGGCCATGCACATGTACCACAACAACTTCGAGCGGTTGCCCCCGTCGCGCGTGTACGGGATCCACCCCATCGTCCCCCCTCCCCAAGCGGACAACCTGGTCTACGAGGGCGGCGCAACGTGGGCGGTGCTCATTCTGCCCCATCTCGAAGAGGAAAACTTTTACCGAGAATGGAGGCCCAATTTCACCTACTACGAACAGGGAACTATCACCCGGTACAACGTGAAGGGCTACTTCTGCCCGTCGCGCCGAACCAGCAAGGACGGCTTTAGTGTGTCCGGGGACGTCCCGCAGATCGCTCCTGCGAACTACCCCCACCAACCCGGCGGGTTGTCCGACTACGCGGCGGTCCTTGATCCGAGCGGGAGCGACTCGGCGAGCCAGGTTTCGGTCCAGGTTAACAACGCCGTGAACGGCCCGTTCCGGATGGAGACCGGGTTCCGGTTCGCCGATTTCACTGACGGGCTGACCAACACGCTCCTTATCGGTGAAAAGCAGGTTGCGAAGGGCAATCACGGGGTCGGGTGGACGGACTGTTCCACCTACAATGGGAACTACGCACGGTGTTGGAGCCGCTCCGCTTCGCGCTCCAACCCGTTGACCACAAACCCGACCGATACAGGATGGAAGTTCGGGAGCCGGCACTCCGGAGTCGTGCAGTTCTGCTTGGCTGATGGTAGTGTGCGGGCGCTCCCGGAAACCACCGACCCGATCTTACTTGAGCGCCTCACGACGCGCAACGACGGGCAAGTGATCTCCGAATACTAAGGACTTTTGTGGAACCACTGGAAGCGTTCGGCCTCGTTGATGTGCGTGTGGGGCGCGTCCTGCGTGCCGAACCGAACGCGGGCGCGCGGAAGCCGGCATTCAAGCTGTGGATCGACTTCGGGCCGCTCGGCGTGAAACAGTCGAGCGCCCAACTCGTTGCGCTCTACACAGTAGAAGCACTCGTCGGTCGACTCGTCGTGGCCGCGGTGAACCTGGGGACGCGCAAAATCAACGGGTTCAACTCGGAAGTGCTCGTTCTGGGCGCGCCGGACGCGGAGGGAACGTCGTGCTGCTCGCGCCCGACCGCGACGTCCCGCTCGGTGGCCGGATGTTTTGAAATCCTGGGCCTGTTGATATCACGCCTTGGCAGGAACGAGCGGGCGCGCGAGGGTCACAACCAGGCGCTCGACTTGCACCCGCTCCGGCAATGCGTTTCCGCCCTTCAAGCCGTGGTTGATTTCGACCAACCAATCGGGGAGTTTCAACAGTCGGCGCCCGCCGAGGTGCTTCATCTGTTTCTCGAAACTGATCCGCGCCTTGTCCCACTTCGGCACGTTAGCCGCGTCCATTGCGGGGCCAAGTGACAGTTTCTCCACGAGGTGAAGCCGCCCCACAGTGGCGAGCTTGCGGAGTTGGGCCGTGAGTGGGCCGATAACGGCCATCGGGTCTTCGCCCTCGCCGAACAGTTCCTGAAGGATACTCAGGGCTTCCCCCGGGCGCCCCTCACCGACCGCGTCCATGATGCGGAACACGTCGGCCGCCTTGCTGCGGCCTACGAGCGCGTCCACGTCTTCGGCCGAAATACCGGGCTTGGAGCTCACCGCGTTCGCGAGTTTGCCGATCTCCTGGTCGAGCAAGCCCATCGACGTGCCGACCCGTTCGACGAGCAAGTCCGCCGCGCCCGCCACGAGCTTCTTTTTGTGTGCGGTCTTCGCCCATTCGACGCACCACGCCGAGAGCTTGTATATGGGCAGGGACTTGCACGCGATCTTGGCCGCGTCGGGGAGCGCTTTCGCGAGCTTGGTGGTTTCCGGGAACGTCTTCACGTCGAGAATCAGCACCCCGACGCGGCTCGGCTTCGTGAAGTACGCCTCCAGAGCGGGCCGATTGTCCGTCACGAACTTGTCGGCATTCTCCACGATCACAACGCGACACGGCGCGAGGAACGGGAGCGTTTCGAGTTCGTTACGGGCCGTGGAGAAGTCGAGTTTGTCGCCCGCGTACACGCTGACCGCGAACGACGGGTCTTCCTCCCCGAGTACGACAGAAATGATGCGCTCGCGGGCGTGCCGCTTCAGGAAGTCTTCGTCACCGACGAGGGCGTACACCGACTGGCGCTTGGAGTCCTTCGCCGCGAGGAATTGCAGTGCTTCCATGAATCGCGTTCCCTCACGCAGCGCGTTGTGACGATCCGTGTGATGTTACAATCGGCTCACGCCGGCCGCTCGCCGGTCTTCTGTCTGTATTCATCCACAAGGACACGCGGTGCGCCAATGTCAATCACGTGAACTTCGCCGGTCCAGGGCTTCGATGCGGTGTTGAGGAATCCGCGTTTGTGGGCCACGAAGGTCGCGGTGTGCGTGGCTTGCACGGTCGGGCCGAGCGGTTCGCCCGTATCGCAATCGAGACCGGAGGGAATATCGATCGCGAGAACCGGGTTGCGCGAGGCGTTTATTTGGGCCACTGCTTCGTCGTAAGGAGCAGCAAGTGTGCGACTCAACCCCGTGCCAAAGAATGCATCAACGACCCAAACTGGCACCTTCAACTCGTCGAAGAGATAATTCCGGAGCTCTGGGTGCGTGTCCCAAGAACGCGGGTGCATCAGGTGAACTCGACGGGCGCGAGCATTTCCCCGTTGGGTTTGTCGAAAGATCGCGAAGTTCACGGCCGCGTCTGAAGATAGTACAGGGGTGAGGTCGTTCCGAACCTCGGCAAAGCCCCTCACCACTACTGGCCACCCGTGGTTATCCAGGTGCCGCGCGATGACGAAGCCGTCGCCGCCGTTGTTGCCCGGTCCGCACAGAATCACGACCGGTTTGCGATCCGGGTTCAGGCGCATGAGGAGTTCGGCGCACCCGCGCCCGGCGTTCTCCATCAGCACCACGCCCGGAACGCCGAACTCGTTGATCGCCCGGCGATCCAGTTCTCGCACCTCGTCGCGTGACAGCGTGAACATGGCTCCTCCCATTTCCCAGCCTCGCTCCCGTTCTTTTTAGAAAAGTGCGGGTCGCAAAGAGTGATCTAGCAGGACGCGACC
This sequence comes from Gemmata massiliana, assembly GCA_000531095.1. Classification (GTDB taxonomy): domain Bacteria; phylum Planctomycetota; class Planctomycetia; order Gemmatales; family Gemmataceae; genus Gemmata; species Gemmata massiliana. The sequence continues at coordinate 34,339 of HG799476.1, forward strand.
GTCCGGTGTCGGTCGGGTTTGCGCTTCCGCCGATCCGAAAAGTGGAAAAAATGGAGTGAGAATCGAAGGATCGCACGCGCCGGACCCAATAAGCACGTGGACCGGCACGGTGCCGGTCCCGGAGACCGTTGCGATATGTCAACCCACACCCTGTCCGCCGTCGTCTCCCGCGTGCGCCGGGCCGCACTCGGGTCCGCGCCCGACGTCCGTACCGACGGAGGGCTACTCGGCGCGTTCCTCGCGGACCGCGACAGCGACGCCTTCGCCGAACTGGTCGCCCGGTTCGGACCGATGGTGTTCGCGGTTTGTCGGCGACTAACCGGGCACCACCAGGACGCGGAAGACGCTTTCCAGGCGGCGTTCGTGGTCCTGGCCCGGAAAGCGGGCTCGGTGTCCCCGCGCGAGGCGGTCGGGGTCTGGCTCTACGGCGTCGCCGTTCGTACCGCTCGGGAGGCTCGCGCCGTGGCCAGCAAGCGTCGGACCCGCGAAGTTCCGACCGGCCGACTCCCGGACGTCGCCCGCACAGAACAACAGCCCGACGACACGGGAACCGTTCTGCACGAGGAACTGGCAGGATTACCCGAGAAGTTCCGTGCGCTGCTGGTTCTGTGCGACCTGGAGGGCCGCCCCCAGGTAGAGGTAGCCGACTGGCTCGAACTACCCGTCGGGACGGTTTACAGCCGCCTCGCAACGGCGCGCCGGCTCCTGGCGGAGCGGTTGCGGCAGCGCGGGATCGCCTTGCCGGTTTGCGGGTTGTCGGTCTGGCTCGCCTCGACAGCGCGGGCCACGGTGCCGACCGAATTGTCCGCGCGGGCCGTCACCGCGGCAGTCGCTCCGAGCTCCGCTCCCGCGGCAGTCGCCGCACTGACACTGAGAGTGCTCCAAACCATGTCCCTTCACAAGTTGAACGTCGTCGCAACCGGTGGGCTGGTGCTCGTCCTCGGCTGGGTGATCACGGAATGTCTGACCGGCGGAGGATTCGCCCAAGAACCGCCCAAACCATCCACGGCCGAGACCAAGAAGATCGACGAGACAAAGCCACAACCCGCCCCCAAGAAGGCCGGCCCCGGTACGTTACTACTCACGCGCGAAGGCCCGTTCCACGTGCTGACGCCGGACGGCAAGAAGGTGTCCGAGTTCTCCGCCCCCGAGAAAACCCACGGCAACGGGACCGGACGCCTCTCACCGGACGGTACCCGGGTCGCCGTCGTGGTCGTCGAAGACGGCCCCCCGCGAGCCGAACCACCGGAGTCATGGCCGTTCAAGGTCGTCGTGCGAACACTGGGCAAACCCGATTCGGAGAAGACCTGGGATCTGCCCGCTCAGAGCCTGAACCTCAACTGGACCGCCGACGGGAAGAAGCTCGTCGTGGTCAAGCACCCCGAGATCGAACACGGCAAGAACGTCGAGAACCTGTTGCTCGACCCGGAAACCGGCAAGACGAGTCCGCTCGACCTTCCGGCCGGAGTTCGAGTGCTCGATTGCGGGAAGGACGGGAAGACGTTCCTGGTCGCGTTCACGGAGGAGAAGAAGAAGAAAATCGGACTGACCGCACTCGGCGATGCGACCGTGCGCGGACTGGTCGAAGTTCCGGACTGGCCCCCGGGTCGAGTAACCGGCCGACTGTCGCCGGACGGAACGAAGGTGTTGTTCTTGGCCGCTGATCCGGAACGGAAAAATGCCCACAAATGGGGACTCAGCCACCGCCCGTACCTGCTCGATGTGAAGACCAAGAAGGCCGAGCCGGTGCCGGAGTTCCCGGAGAACGGCCGGGTGACCGGAATCGCGTGGGCACCGGACGGCCGGCACATCGCGTATGCGTGGCAGCCGTTACGCGACGAGCTGTTAAAGAAAGATCAAATTTCACCGGACGACACGGCGATCGAGACGGAAGCGTTCCTGGTCGTTGCTGACGCGGACGGGAAGAACCCGAAGACGATCAGTTCGGACAAGGGTCCATTCGCCATGAACATGATCTTCGGCGCGATCGACTGGCGGTGACAGTTCCACCCGATCCTCTCTTCGATTAGAGAAGGGATCGGGTTAAATCTTGTCCAAAACGAGGTCTGTGACCCAGCACCCGCGGACGTGAACCTGCTTCGGGTCGCGGCAGTGGTTCAAGACCTCGTTGCTGTCGCACCCGGCATCCTGAAGCGCATCGGCCAGAATCGGCATCGCGCTGAAGTCACGCGACTCGTACATCTGGGACGCAAGTGTGACTGCGGTGGAAGTGCGCCACGAAGGGGAGAAGGCAACGGGGCGGAACGGGTTAGCAAAAATATCGCGAGCGTAATCAGATAACGCAGACAGAAGAAAATAATCAACAGTCTCACCGGGATCAAAATCCCAGACACCGAAGGCGACTACTCGCAGGAACGAATAATGTTCCCGCGCCTCTCTCGTCCGCGAATCGTCGCGGGCCATATCGATGTCAAAATCCAGCGCGTCCTGCTCGCTCCGCGTTAATCCCCGCCCCGTTTCCTCGAACACGCGCTCGTTCTCCGCGATCTGTGCCGCCCACTCTTTTCGGAGTTGAAATCTCCAGTGGCGGCACGCGGCAAAAGTGAACAGCAATTCTTTCCGCGGTAGTGAATCGTCTTCACCGCGCAGGACGTGTTGCGGACAGACCTCGCGAAGCAGTTGGCAAGGGTTCGTCGATCTCAGCCATTCCGATTCTGTCATCGCGGATCTCGCCTCCAAACGCAAACACCCTCGATCACGGCGAACCGCGGTCGAGGGTGCCTTACGCTTCAACCCGCCGGCCATGTGGCCGGGGGTTGCTGAAGTTAGCCCAGGTTCATCGAGAGGAGGAATTCCATGTTGGATTTCGTCTTCCGCGACTTGTTCAAGAGCATTTCCATCGCTTCCACCGGGTGCATGTCGGCCAGCACGCGGCGCAGGATGCGCACCTTGTCGTACTCCTCGGGGTGCATCAGGAGCTCTTCCTTCCGCGTGCCGCTCTTCACCGCGTCGATGGCGGGGTAGACCCGCTTCTCGACGAGCCGGCGGTCGAGGTGGAGCTCGCTGTTACCCGTGCCCTTGAACTCCTCGAAGATGACCTCGTCCATGCGCGAGCCGGTGTCCACCAGCGCCGTCGCCAGGATGGTAAGCGAACCGCCCTCTTCGACGTTACGCGCGGCGCCGAAGAATCGCTTCGGCTTCTGCATCGCGTTGGAGTCGAGACCACCGGAGAGCAGCTTCCCGCCGCCCGGGGCCTCGGTGTTGTGGGCGCGGGCCAACCGCGTGATCGAGTCGAGAAGGATGATGACGTCCTTCTTCATCTCCACCATCCGCTTGGCCTTCTCCAGCACGATTTCGGAGACGTGGATGTGTTCTTCCGGCGGCTCGTCGAAGGTGCTCGCGACCACCTCGGCGTTCGGGCTGTTCACCAGCCGCTGCATTTCGGTCACTTCTTCCGGGCGCTCGTCCACGAGCAGCACGAACACGTAGGACTCGGGGTGGTTGCGGATGATCGCGTTGGCCATCTTCGCGAGCAAGATGGTCTTCCCGGTCCGCGGCGGGGCGACGATCAGCCCGCGCTGGCCCTTGCCCACGGGGGTGATGAGGTCCACGATCCGCATCGAGAGCTCGTCGGGCGCGCTCTCGAGCCGGAGGCGCTCGTTCGGGTGCAGCGGCGTGAGGTCTTCAAAGCTGGTGACGCCCGTCCCCTCGTCGGGGTGCTTGTTGTTCACCAGCTCGATCTGCATCAGGGCGAAGTTGTCCTGGTTCTCGATCGGGAGCCGGATCGGGCCTTCCACTACGAGCCCGGTGCGGAGGCTCATGCGGCGGATCTGCGACGGCGAAACGTAGATGTCTTCCGGGCTGGCGAGGTAGTTGTGCGCCTGGCTGCGGAGGAACCCGTAGCCGTCGGGGAGCACTTCCAGGGTGCCGGACCCGCGCACCACTTCGCCGCGCTCGATCTGCCGGCGCACGACGCCGACGATGAGTTGCGCCCGGCTCATCCCGGTGTGTTCGCGGATGCCCTCTTTCTCCGCGAGCGCGAAGAGTTCCGGCATCGGCATGCGGTAGAGGTCGTCGAGCCGGGAGCCGGTGTGGACGGGGCGCGGCCGTTCGACGCGCTCGGGCCGCTCGCGCTCGACGCGCTCGGGGGGCGGAGCAACGGGGGCCGGGGCCGGCGGGGCGCCGGTAGCGGGACCAGCGGGGCCATCGGTCGGCTTGCGGAAGGGCCGCTTGGCGGCTGCGGCACGGAGAAGTGAGGGGCGCGGCAGTGGCGACCCTTCGACGCCCTTGGCGTCGGGCATAGCAGATCCTCGGTCAGAAGGGAAAAGGGGACTGGTGGCGGTCAACCGCCTCCCGGTCAGACGTGGCACGGGTGCCACCAAAAACGAGTTACGCGGGACCACTTCCCCGTAACGCTACTCAACAAAAACTCGGGTAGAGGATTCGCACAGACTTCCCCACACGGGGCGAGCACTATATTTGCAGTTCGATCGCCAATCGTCCGGTTTTAGCATTTCGTCCAAAACATCGGGCGAGGTGACCTACAGTGCCAAATAACAGGGGGGGAAGTCAAGACGCGTTATGAGCCGTAATTCTTCTCGGCTAACCACGCTAGTAAAGTGCGGGCTCCCAACTTACCGGCAGTCTACGCTATTCGCGTGCGACGTCAACCAGATTATAGGCAGTACACGACAAAAAATCCAGGTTTCCACCTGCGGAGTGTGAAGAGAACCGCAACGTACTGATTAAGCCATCAGTTACGGTCTTTTGGCGCGACTCAAAACGGCCCAATTTCAGACGTGGGCGTCCACGTCTGAACGTTATCAGACTAAAGGCCAGTTTCCCTACCAGGACGTGACTTGCGCAGTACAAACTGAATCACACAAACTGTATCGCACACATTCAAATTCTGATACAATATTCGCCCGGTCTTCATCTTCACAGGCCACCCCACCGTTACCGTAATGTTCGCGGATTTTTCCGCGCAACGCTTCGTCGGCCCGACGGGGGATCTGTTCCATGTCCTGTCTCTATTATCGCTCACTGGCAGGTGCGATTTTCGCCGCGTGCCTGATCGTGCTGGCCGGGTGCTCGTCCCGGTCGAACAAAATCCCCATTACCGGCGCGTTGACGGTCGACGGCGAGCCGGGGTCGCTGGCCACGCTCACGTTCTGGCCCGGCGACCCCAACGGCGAGGGCGCGGGGACGGTGTTCACGGACGACAAGGGCAACTTCGTGAGCGGGGACGCCAAAACTGGCACCGGCTTCGCGCCCGGTGAGTACAAGGTCACCGTGTCCCGGTTCCTCGACCGCCACGGCAAGCCCGCCCAGGTGAGCGGGAAGAAGTCCGAAGCGTCGATGGAAACGCCCGCCAAAGAGTCCATCCCCGCGCCCTACCGCGACCGCAACAACACCCCACTGTCGATCAACGTCACCCACGATTCGGCGACGTTCACGCTGGAAGTCAAAGCGAAGAAGTGACCCCGCTCCCGATAGTCCCGCCGCTGCCACAACCCGCACCGTGTCGTTGTCGTTCCTTTTTCCCACCCCATGATTGGTGAGCCAATGTCAACTCCGCGTCGCACCGGTTTCACCCTGATCGAACTGTTGGTCGTGATCGCGATCATTGCGATCCTCATCGGGCTGTTGCTCCCGGCCGTGCAAAAGGTCCGCGAGGCCGCGGCCCGCATGAAGTGCACGAACAACCTGAAGCAGATCGGGCTGGCGTTCCACAACATCCACACGACCGAAGAACGGTTCCCGCCCGGCGCCCTGGACAACGGGGCCATGTGGTCGGCGTGGCTCATGCCGTACCTCGAACAAACGGCCGTCTACCAGGCGATCTGGGTGATCCCGGAGAGCGGGCACAACGACGACGGGCTCGTCGGGCCGTCGGGCTCGAACGGGAACTGGGCCGTCGGCGGCGGGTCCGGGGCGGCCCTCGCGAACGCCTCGATCACCGGCGCGAGCATCAACGAGCGCAACATCGCGGCGTGCGAGCTGCTGATCCCCGGGCTCCGGTGCCCGTCGTCCACGATCCCCGAACACTCGTTCAGCCCGAGCTACGAGAACTGGTTCGTCGCCAAGCGCACCCCGATCAGCTACGCGGTGTGCGGGTCCGGCACGCGGACGCAGCTCTACGTCCACACCGACGTTCAAAACCTCGACGGCGCGTTCCAAAGCATCCGCCGGACGACGTGGGGCGGGCGCCTGCGGATGCGGGACTTCACCGACGGTCTCTCGAACACGGTTTTCGTTGGCGAAGAAGAGTACGCGCTCAAGGCATCGTACACCGACGCGGAACTCGACCTCCAGGGCGCCGCGCGCCGTAAGGCGTGCTGGCAGTTCGGCTCCGACAGCATCGACTGCGACTACGGGTTCAACGAAGCGTTCGGCTCGACCGGCGTGCGGCTCAACTACCCGAAGAAGACCATCTCGGACCCGACCGCCGACCTGGAAGCCTACATCGCCAGCTTCGGCAGCCGCCACACCGGTGGGGCCAACTTCATGCTGGGCGACGGGTCCGTCCGGTTCATCCGCGACGGCATCGACCCGGCCACATACAGCGGCCTGGGCACCCGCGCCGGGGGTGAAGTTCTCGGCGACTACTAACGTTCTCGCGCCGCTCGTCTTAATTTCGTGGCACAGGCCTCTGGCCTGTGTGAATGACTCCACAGGCCAGAGGCCTGTGCCACGAAATTAAGACCGAAGCGCATCTCAACAAATCGCAGCCCGCGGTGATGTCGGCTGTAGAAATCGTGGCAACGCGATCAACAGTTCCACTTGTCAATCACCTCCGTGTGCCCATCGAACCGGTGCCCCCATGCGTCGATTCGCGAATTGGAAGTTCGCCCTCCCCGTCCTCGGGTTGCTCGCGATCGGCGGAAGCGCATGGTACTTCCTGTTCGCGAAGGGCACCCGGTACGCACTGCCCGAAGCTACCGACTTGCGCCCGTTCGTTCGTGCCAATCCGCCGGTGCCGATCGTCTTTACGTCCCGGTCCGAGCCGGCAAGTTTTAAGGCCGCGGCCCCGGAAGCCGAGGGCTTCACGTACCCGGGAACGATCCCGTGGACAGCACAAGAAGGGCGCCTGCGGTTACTCGACACGAACGGCAAAGTGTACGAGTTGACGTGGGGCCGCGTGCTCCCGGACGGCGGCACGCTAATCGACGTGATGAGCCCGTCCGTTACGCTCGACGGCACGCGAATCCTGTTTGCCGGGCGGAAGGCGTCCCCCGATGCGGGGCGCTGGCGGATCTATCAGGTCAACGTCGACGGGAGCGACCTCAAACCGCTGACCGGCGGGCCGGACGATCCCGGGTGCCCCTCCCTTCCTCCACTACGGTTCGCGCTGGACGGCACGCGCATCCCGGACACCGAGCGCCGACACCTCGACTTCGACGACGTGGACCCGACCGACCTCGGGCCGGCCGGGATCGCGTTCGCGTCGAGTCGCGTGCCGGACTTGGGGCGCGATCACACGCGGCGCTCCACGCAAATCTGGGTGATGCCGGTCGGCGGAACCCCGACCCTGCGGTCCGCGAACCGCAACAACGACCGCTGGCCCGTCCTCGTCTCCCAGGACATGATCGTGTTCAGCTTGTGGAGCCGGAATCGAGAAGTGGTAACCGCGGACCTTTCGGACGTGCGCCCGGTGTCCGCGGGAGGCACATTCGCGACCCGGCCCCCGGACCACTGGATGGCCGCGCGGGTCACGCCCAACGGGGCCGATTTCGGCTACGCGGTCAAGTGCCCGGAACCGGTCTGGCGCCCGCGCCCGCTCTTTAACGGGCGCATCGTGTTCATGACAGAAGCCTCTGCCGGGCGCCTGCGCGTCGCTCAGGCCGATTGGGGGCACCTCCGCTCGGCTCCGAGTTCGCTCAGTGCGAGCGCGGAAATGCCGAGCACGGGCGGCGAACTCTCGTTCGGCCCCACACGCGACGCGGACGGGCGCGAGTTGTCCGCCGGGTGCCCATCCGCGTGCCCCGGTGGGGCGGTCCTCTTCGCCGCGTCCCCGGTCGAAGCGCTTCCGAGTGCCTTCGGACTCTACACCGCTTCGGACGACTGGACCGGCGCCCCACCAATCCCGGAACTCGTATTCGACGACCCCGCGCTCGCGGACGCCGAACCGGTCGCCGTTTATGCACGAGCGCTGACGCCCGAACCGGTCGTTCGCGCGGAACCGGCCGCGACCGGGTTCGCCCGCCCCGCGAAACTCAAGCTCGTCGACGGGCGGGAACACACCGGGCCGAGCGGATACATCGAGAACGCCTCGGTCCTCGACGCCATGTACATCGATCCGCCGGACGCGCCGGACCCGATTCGCTCGCCGATCCCGGACCCGCGTGCGACCAACAAACCGACGGGCTACCGGGCCCCGGCCATCTTACCGCCGCCCGATGTGCGTTCGGTCGCGTTCTATGCGTCGTACCGGGACCGGTTCGACGACCCGGCCCAACCGCGAATCACCGGCTCGTGGGAGAAATTGACGGTCGCGCCGCTCAACGACGAGGGGAAGTTGTACACCTGGGTTCCGGCCGATCCCTCGACCCCGACCGTCGTGGTCGGGCTGAACGCGGACGGCAAAGTTGCGAAATGGACCGCACCAACGAAGAGCGCGAACGGACGCGCGCCCACGTTCTACGCCATCGCTGGCGACCATTACAGCGGCATCCGCGCGAACGGCTACCACTACTGCACCGGGTGCCACACCGGGCACACGTTCGCGGCCGCGGACATCCGCGAACGACAGAAATAGGGCCGACGATTGCCACACACGAGCTACCCACTCACCGCTACCCACCGCCCTTGCGGGCGGGTTCGCCAAGCAACCGTGAACCCCGCCCGCAAGGGCGGTGGGTAGCAACGGACCACACGTGCTAACCGCGCCCCTCACTTCAACTTCAATTCGCTTGGGGGGAGGCACAATCCCTCTTTGCAGGCGTTCAGTTTCACCCGAACCTCGACTTCTCCTTCCCCGGCAGCAAACGTTCCCCGAATCGTCGCCGTGCCCTCGTACACGAGGTATTTCGAGCCGGTCGAATCGGTGATCTCTTTCCCCCTGGGGTAATCCACCTTAGTCTCGACCTTCTTGCCACCGATGTAAACGACCACTTCCGTCTGAGAATCGACCAGCATTTCCGAGCCGACCGGGTTCGCGTACAGGTGCCACGGGGCTTCGACCGTCAGCGCGAGTGCGAACGTTCGCTTCCCGTCCTTCGGCGCATCCAGTGTGAGCTTGGGCGCGACGACGTCGGCCGATTCCTTCGGCTTCTTCGGCTTCGGGGCGTCCTTCGGCGCGGGTTTGTCGGGGTCGCCCGCGGCGTCGAGCAACTCGTCGAGCGTGCGGAGCATGAGCGGCATGCTCGTGGGGTTGGTGCTCAGCGCCAGTGAGAACGACTTGACCGTGCGAATCCCGCGGTCGCGGTAGCTGTCGTCCTTCGTCTTCGCGCCGAGCCGGAGCAGGTTGCGCGCCATCTGCGAGTTGCCCGACGGCTGCACGCCGTCGTAACTGTCCTTCGACCGCGCGAAGAGCTTTTCACTATCCGCCGCGGTGAAGAAGAACCCGCCGCCGACCGCGTCGCCGTAGTGCTTCACCGCGAGGTCGGTGAGCTGCTTCGCCGCGTCGAGCCACTTCTGTTCACCGGTCGCGTCGTGCAGGTTCAGCAAGCCGTGAATCAAATAGGCGTAGTCGTCGATGAACGCGGTGCCCTTCGGGGTCGGCTTCTCGCCCGGCGCCGCGGCGAAGATGCGGAACAGGCGCCCGTCCTTGTCGCGCATCCGCGTGAGAACGAAGGTCGCCGCGTCCGCTGCCGTTTGCGTGTACGCCTTCTCTTTGAAGACCTCCCCGGCCTTCGCGTACCCAGCAATCATTTGCCCGTTCCAAGCCGTGATGATCTTCGTGTCGAGGAACGGACGCTCGCGCTTCGCGCGCACGTCGAACAGTTTCTTCTTCAATGGTTCGAGTTTGGCGAACAGTTCCGCTTCGGTCAGCTTCTGTTCCTTCGCGATCTCCGAGAACGCTTTCGGCAACCGCAGGATGTGGAACTTCTCCTCGAAGTTCGGGCTCGTGACGCCGTACACGGCCTTGAACAACGCGACATCGGCCTCGGCACCGAGAACCTTCTTGATCTCGTCCGCGGTCCAGACGTAGAACTCGCCTTCCTTCTCGTTGCTGTCCGCGTCAAGTGCGGAGTAAAAGCCCCGCTCCGGCGCCGTCATTTCGCGCTTGATGAACGCGAGCGTCTCGGCCACCACGCGCTTGTACTCCGGGCGCGGGTCGAGCGCGTGGGCTTCGCTGTACAGTTCGACCAACTGCCCGTTGTCGTAGAGCATCTTCTCGAAGTGCGGCACGGTCCACGTGCGCTCGGTGCTGTAGCGGTGGAACCCGCCACCGAGGTGGTCGTAGATGCCCCCTTCGAGCATCTTCGCGAGCGTGGTGCTGGTCAGCTTCGCGAGCCGCTCGTTGCCCGGCTTTTTGCTCTGCGCGAGCAGGAACCCCCACACGGGCGGGCGCGGGAATTTCGTACCGCGGAAGTCGCGCCGCTTGTTCCCGGTGCCGCCGTGCTCCGGGTCGATGTCGAACGCATCCACCCCGCCGGTCACCAGTTCGCGCTTGATCGGCACGAGCGCGACGATGCGACTGTTCGCGTCGAGCATCTCGATCGTGCGCTTCGCGATGCGCTCGGCCTGAGCTTCCAGATCGGCGCGGTCCTTGTCGAACTCGATGACCTTACCCAGCACCGTCTTGAACCCGGGGATCGTGTCCTCACCGACCTTCTTGTCGTCGGGCGGGAAGTAGGTCGCGCCGAAGATCGGTTTGCCCTCGGGCGTGAGGAACATGCTCAGCGGCCACCCGCCCTGCTGGTCGCTCGCTTGCAGCGCGGTCATGTAAATCTCGTCGACGTCCGGGCGCTCTTCGCGGTCCACCTTGATGCACACGAAGTTCGAGTTGAGGATCTTCGCGATTTCGGCGTTGGAGAACGATTCGCGCTCCATCACGTGGCACCAGTGACACGCACTGTAGCCGATCGAGAGGAAGATCAGCTTCTTCTCTTTCTTCGCGCGCTCGAATGCTTCTGTCCCCCACGGGTACCACTCGACCGGGTTGTAAGCGTGCTGGAGTAAGTACGGGCTGCTCTCTTTCGCGAGCTTGTTCGGCTTCCCTTTCTCTTTCGATTTCTCCTTGGGCTGCGCAGCGCCCGAAGCGGAAAACGCGAGCGCACACACCGCACACAGCAGGAAGGCGAACAGGCGGCATCGCATGGCCGGGCCTCCGAAGAAGACGTTCGACAGGATTAACAGGATAGACAGGATGAACGCAAGAAGCCCGTCTTCAATCCCGAAGGCACGGGAATTCTGTCAAGAATCTCGGCCCGATCCGCCCGCGAGTGGCCACCGGTCACCGGTTCGCGCGCCCGCGGGAGCGGGGATGCTCGTGTAGTACGCCCACACCGATTCGTACCCGGGGATCTCGACGAGGTCACGCACGAACAAGTTCGGCACGTCCTCGAATTCGTCCAGTTCCGCGAGTCCGCGTGCGTCCACGGCGAACAGTTCCCCGTGAACCGCGAGGCCATTCGTCGCGTCGCGAATCAGCCCGGGGTACGGCCCGAGATCGACCACTCGATACCGGGCCGCGGTCGCTACTTCCGCAACGAACTCTTGGTCCGCGATCCGGGGATAATTGCGCCCGCCGCGTTTTAGTGTGCCATATACGAATAGGAGCGTTATTGCTGACGCCACAATCACTTACCTCGCTCGAGAAAATTATTCGCGGGCCTAAAAAATAAGGGATCACGGCAATCCGGGCACGAGTGTTTGATGGTGCAGCAATAGAACTCGCGCGGCACCAAATCGGGCGCGGCGCGAACCGTCGAGACGAGAAGTGTCGACCGCCCCACGAACCGATGGCGATGATCCTACCAGGTGCCCCCGGATCGGTGCCCGCCCCTGTGCGGCCCAAGTGAGCGAACGGGTAGAAATTTTCTCCGTCGTCATTCGATAAGAGCAATAAGTAGCGGGTCCGCATACGACGGGGACGGTGCGCCGATCGGAAGGCGCGCCCGGTCCGGTGGCACCGCTACGTTTCGTCAGACCCGCGCCCCCGTTGAGAGATCCTGTGAGCACTGCCAACACGAGCGACCTGACCGGTTCCCCGGACGTGAGCCAGTTCCTGACGTTCCGCTTGGGGGACGAGGAATACGGTCTGGGCATCCTGCGCGTGCAGGAAATCAAAGGGTACTCGAAAATCACCCCGCTGCCCAACACCCCCCGAGAAGTCAAGGGGGTTATGAACTTGCGCGGGGCCGTGGTCCCGATCATCGACCTGCGCGCCCGGCTCGGGCTGCGCGAGGCCGAGTACACCGTGTTCACGGTCATCGTCGTGGTCACCGTGGGCACCAAGATCGTGGGCCTGGTCGTGGACGCCGTGTCCGACGTACTCAACGTCGGCGCGAACGAGATGGTCCCGACCCCGGACCTCGGTTCGGGCGTGGACACCTCGTTCCTCAACGGGATCGCGCGCACCGGCGAGCGCCTCGTCTCGCTCCTCAACATCGACAAACTGGTCGGCGCGTCGGACGTGGGCGCAACCGCTCTCGCGTAACCGCGCCGTGAAACAGAATCGCCCATTATCTCCCCGCTCGGCCGGTGTACGGCCCGAGGGTACCGTTTAATGTCTTCTTCAACGTGGAACTAACTCATGGCCAAGTTTAACGACCTCGGGATCGGCACCCGCCTCATCGGGGGATTCTTGCTACTAGCAGTCGCGTGCGCCGCGGTCGGGTTCTGGGGCATCCGGTCCATGACCGAGATCAACGCCGCTCTGGAGAACTCGAACGGGAACCTGCTCCCGTCGGTCCGGGCCATCACCGACCTGCGGAGCTCGTTCAGCGCGGTCCAGCGGGCCGAGCGCGCCATGCTCGTAGCCGCGGGGAACAAGGACGAGGCGACCCGAAGCCAGGCCGCGGGCGCACAAGAAACCGCCTGGACCAAAGCGCGCGAGTCGCAGAAGCGCTACGAGTCGTTCCCCATGACCGACAAAGAGAAAAAGATCTGGAGCGACTACCTGCCGCGCCTGGAAGAGTTCCGGCGGGACCACGAAGCGACGATGGCGGCCCTCAAATCCGGCGACCTCGAAAAGGCCGAGAAGTTATCTCTCGCTTCAGGCCCCAACGCGGCGAAGCTGAGCGCGCTGTTGAACGACCTCTGCGATCTCCAGGGCGAGATCGCGGAGAGCGAATCCAAGGAAGCCAAGGAGCAGTTCGCGTCGGCCAAAACGACCATGTACGCGGTGATCGGGGGCGCGGTCCTCCTGGCCGTGGGGCTCGGGATCTTCTTCCGCAACCTGATCGTGAACCCGCTGAACGCGACCGTGAAAGTGCTACAAGCCGTGGCCTCGGGCGACCTGACTCAAAAAGCAACGGTGACCTCGGTCGACGAGTTCGGGCAGATGGGCGCGGCCCTCAACGCGACCGTCCAGGGCATTCACACCGCGCTCCAACAGGACAAGGTGAACTGGGAAGCCGTGGGCAAACAGCGCGCGGAGAACGCGGACTACATCGGCCAGATCATGGCCATCGGGCGCGCCCAGGCGGTGATCGAGTTCAAGCTCGACGGGACCGTCGTGAGTGCCAACGATAACTTCCTCGCGCTCGCGGGGTACTCGCTCTCCGAGATCCAGGGCCGGCACCACAGTACGCTCGTGGACCAGGCCTACGCTTCGAGTTCCGAGCACCGCGATTTCTGGAGCCGGCTGAACCGCGGGGAGTACATCGCGGGCGACTTCAAGCGGATCGGCAAGGGTGGCAAGGAGGTCTGGTTGCAGGCCTCGTACAACCCGATCCTGGACCTCAATGGCAAACCCTACAAGGTCGTCATGTTCGGCTCCGACGTTACGGCCGCCAAGAACATGGAACAGAAGGTGAAAGAGGACGCGGCCGAGTTGCAACAGAAGGTCGCGGCGATCACCGTCTCGGTGAGCGCACTGGCCGCGGGCGACTTCACCCAAGAGGCCCCGGACCTGGGCAACGATACCGTGGGCCAGATGGCCGCCGCACTCAACAAGGCCGTGGTCTCGGTCCGCACCGCGCTCGAAGGGGTGCGCGAGGTGTCCGAGCAGCTCGCCGACGCTTCGGGCCAACTGTCCGCGGCCAGTGACGAGATTTCGACGGGCGCTCAGGAGCAGGCGAGCAGCCTCGAAGAAACGGCCAGCACCCTCGAAGAGATCACCGCGACCGTGCGCCAGAACGCGGACAGCGCGCAGCAGGCCCGCCAACTCGCGAGTAGCTCCCGGGACGTCGCCGAGAAGGGCGGCCAGGTCGTGGGCAACGCGGTCGAAGCGATGAGCGAAATCAATCAGTCGTCGAAGAAGATCGCGGACATCATCACCACGATCGACGAGATCGCGTTCCAGACCAACCTGCTCGCCCTCAACGCCGCCGTGGAGGCGGCCCGAGCCGGCGAACAGGGCCGCGGGTTCGCGGTGGTGGCGAGCGAAGTTCGGAACCTGGCCCAACGGTCGGCCACATCCGCGAAGGAAATTAAGTCGCTGATCGAGGATTCGGTCAAGAAGGTCGATGCGGGCACCGAACTCGTGAACCAGTCCGGCTCGACGCTGGGCGAGATCGTAACGAGCGTGAAGCGCGTCACCGACATCATCACCGAAATTGCGGCGGCCGGTAAGGAGCAATCGGTAGGGATCGAGCAGGTCAACAAGGCCGTCACTCAGATGGACACCGTGACCCAGAAGAACGCCTCGCAGACCGAAGAGATGTCGGCGACCGCTCAAACCCTCACGGACCAGGCCGGACAGCTCCGCGACCTCGTCGCCCGGTTCAAGCTCAGTGAGAACGGGCGCTCCGTTCCGCGCCCGGCGTCCCGGCCCGCTCGCGCGAAGGCCCCGGCGTCCAAGCCCCGGCCCGCGGTAGCCCGTGCGATGAGCAACGGGCACTCCAACGGTAACGGGAAAGGCCACGCCCACGAACTCGACCGCCTCGGCGGTGACGACGGGTTCACCGAGTTCTAAAAAGTTCCCGCTCGCCTCGTGGTCCGCCAGGAGGCGAGCAGTTCACCTCTCACGTCTCTCTCAGATCGATTCAAAATTCCGGCGCCGGCACAGATATCTCATTGCATACTTGGATTGTTCGCCCGACGTCCAACCCATGTCCACCTCCGACATTGAATGGTCCGATCGGGCTCCCCGCCCCTGCACCAACACTTGCTGTGTGACCGGTGAGCGGCCCAGCTCTCATCGCCCCACACGGCGCCTCTCCCAGAGTGCCATGTCATGAACTGGTTTCGCAATCAAACCGTAATGGCCAAACTCCTCCTCGGGTTCTCGGCCGTTTGTGGGATCGTCGCGGCGAGCGGCGCGCTCGGGTACCGCGGCCTCTCGACGTCGCGCGAGGGAATGCGGGTTCTGTACGCCGACTACACGGTCGCGGGCACGGACCTGGCCAAAGCGTCCGTCAACCTGGCCCGGTTCCGGAACAACATGGTTTTCGCCGTGAGCGCGCGCGACCAACAGACGGTGGACCGGATCCTCGGAACCCAGCGCGGCCTGCGCGAGCAGATCACGAGCGGCCTGGACGCCTATGCCGCAACGGAGCTCCGCGTCTCGCACAGCGGGCGCGACGAGAGGAAAGACCTGGACAAGGTCCGCGCCGGCGTCAAGGCGTACTTCGAGGCCGCGGACCAAACGGCCCAGGCCCTCCAAAATTACTGGCGCGCCGACACCGACAAGGAGCGCGAGGGCCACAAACAAAAGATGACCGCGGCCATGTTCGCCGCCGGTCCCAGGTTTGAAACCGCGACGGCCGCCATCGACGAGCTCGTGCAAACCGTGACCGAAGTGGCCCGGGACATCAACGAGGACGGGAACGCGGCCGCCCGGTCCGCCCAGCAGACGCTCATCGGGGGCACGACGTGCGCCGGGCTCGCGAGCATGTTTATCGGGCTCGCACTCGCGCGCGCGATCACCCGGCCCCTCGTTCAGACGGTCGCCGTGCTGGAAGCGGTCGCGAACGGCGACCTGACCCCGAAGGTCGAGGCCCACAGCCGGGACGAGCTCGGCCGGATGGCCGCGGCCCTGAACGCCACGACGAGCGGGATCCGAACCGCGCTGGGCCAGGACCGGGTCGACTGGCAGCAGGTCGGTAAGCAGCGCGAGCTGAACGCGGACTACGCGGTCCAGATCGCGGCCATCAGCCGGTCCCAGGTGGTGATCGAGTTCAAGATGGACGGGACCATCACAAACGCCAACGAGAACTTCCTGCGCACCACCGGCTACGGCCTGTCCGAGATCCAGGGCCGGCACCACAGCATGTTCGTGGACCGGGGGTACGCGGCCGGCCCCGAGTACCGCGAATTTTGGGCGAAGCTGAACCGGGGCGAACCGATCACGACCGAGTTCAAGCGGACCAGTAAGGACGGCAAGGAGGTCTGGATCCAGGCCTCGTATAATCCGATCCTGGACCTCAACGGCAAGCCCTACAAGGTCGTCAAATACGCCACCGACGTGACCGCGGCCAAGAAGCTCGAACAAAAAGTCAAGAACGACGCGGCCGAGTTGCAGCACAAGGTCGCGGCGATCACCGTCTCGGTGAGCGCACTGGCCGCGGGCGACTTCACCCAAGAGGCCCCGGACCTGGGCAACGATACCGTGGGCCAGATGGCCGCCGCGCTCAACAAGGCCGTGGTCTCGGTCCGCACCGCGCTCGAAGGGGTGCGCGAGGTGTCCGAGCAACTCGCCGACGCCTCGGGCCAACTGGCGTCCGCGAGCAACGAGATCTCGACGGGCGCCCAAGAGCAGGCCTCGAGCCTCGAAGAAACGGCCAGCACCCTCGAAGAGATCACCGCGACCGTGCGCCAGAACTCCGACAGCGCGCAGCAGGCCCGGCAACTCGCGAGCAACTCCAAGGACATCGCCGAGCGCGGGGGCCAAGTGGTGGGCAACGCGGTCGACGCGATGAGCGAGATCAACCACTCGTCGAAGAAAATTTCCGAAATCATCACGACGATCGACGAGATCGCGTTCCAGACGAACCTGCTCGCTCTGAACGCCGCGGTCGAAGCCGCCCGGGCCGGGGAACAGGGGCGCGGGTTCGCGGTCGTCGCGTCCGAAGTTCGGAACCTCGCTCAGCGCTCCGCGACCGCAGCGAAGGAAATCAAGGCACTGATCGAAGACTCGGTCAAGAAGGTGGACGCGGGAACCGAACTCGTGAACCGCTCCGGGGCCACGCTCGGTGACATCGTAACGAGCGTGAAGCGCGTGACGGATATCGTCACCGAGATCGCTGCGGCCAGTAAGGAGCAGTCCACGGGCATCGACCAGGTGAACAAGGCCGTCTCCCAAATGGACTCGGTCACGCAGCGCAACGCCTCCCAAACCGAAGAAGTGTCCGCCACGGCCGAGTCCCTCACGGACCAGGCCGGCCAGCTCCGTGACCTCGTCGCCCGGTTCAAACTCGGCGACGAACGCGCCGCGCCGCGCCCGGGGGCCAAACCCACTCGGGCCAAGGCCCCCGCAACGAAGCCGCGGTCTGCGGTCACCCGCGCGTTAAACAAGGCGAATTCTAGCGGGACCGGGCGCTCCCACGAACTCGATCGCCTGGGTAACAACGATGGTGGGTTCACCGAGTTCTAAGCCCGCGGTGCGACTAAACGCCGCGAGCGGTCGGGTACCCCCGGCCGCTCGCGGCGTTTAGTCGCACCCGGCACCGCGCACGAGATCGCGCAACCGAGTGCGCGGTGCGGTAAGAGGAACGCGCCCCGGTAAACCGGGCAACCCGCTCGCCCTGGCAATCTTACATTCTGGCGCTTTTCCCAGTCGCGGGCGCGGCGGTTGCGAAGAGTCATGCGGTTCGGATCACGTCCCGGTAAGGAGACCGATCATGTCCCTGGCACAAACGCTGCTCGCCCCGGTCGTTGCGATAGCCGTTTCTCTCGGCGGCGCGGCAACCGCGAACCCCGTCGATGAGCACATCCCGGCGCCCGCAATCGGAACCACGCAAACGCTCCCGGTATTGTCCCTGTCGCTCGCGGTCGGCGGAACCGGGCGCGAGTCCCAGCGCGCGGTCTACTCACCGCCCCCGGGCTGGTACGTGCGAAGCCACCGCGTCGTCGCCACCAACCGCTACGGCACGGTGACCTTCGCCGTGAGCACCGTACCCGCGGGGTGGGACTGGCGGTCCGACGAGCAGGCCGCGTTCGCGGGCAAGTCGAGCGCGAGCGGCGCGGTGAGCGCGTACAAGATCGCCGGAGGCGGTCAGCTCGCCAGCGCACGCGACGCTACGACCACCGACCACCGCACGGTGGCGTCGAGTCACCACATCCTCGTTCTCGACGCGACCGCACGCGGGTCCGGGTTCCTTCAGAGCGGCAGCGGCGCGGATCTGACCGTGGTGGCGGAACTCGTTTACTTGGGCAAATGAGCGCGGCCCCAGAATCGTTTTGCCCAGCGTTCACACTCGTTGGTACACTGCGGTTCTCCCCCCGCTGCCCTTTGGACCCACTGCCATGAACGAACCCGTCTCCCGTCGGACCGCGCTGCAAGCCGGTGCCGCGGTCGCGCTCGGTAACTCGCTGCCACGAAAGGCCCGCGCCGCGCAACCGCCGAAGCGCCCGCTCGTCGAAGCCTACGCGATGCCTCAAAGCTACGTTGCGGGCGAGGACGTGAAGGTGCGGCTCTCGTGTTCCGAAGGGGGGTACTGGTACAAGGTCTACCGCCACGGGGCGACGAAAGAGGAGGTCGAGGGCGGGTGCGTCGAGAACCCGCGAGCGCACGACGTCCCCAAGGACGCCTCGTCCCACGGGTGCCGCTGGCCGGTCGGCCTGACCGTCCGCACCGCGGGGTGGAAGACCGGTTACTACTCCGTGGCGTTCGGGAGCGTGGCGGACCCGGCCGGCGAACTCGCGAGTGCGTTCTTCGTCCTCCGCCCGAAGCACCCGGGGCGCGACGCGAACATTCTCATCCAGCTCTCGACCAACACCTATAACGCATACACGAACTGGAACGGCTACAGCCTCTACTCCTACCACGGCCGGCACAAGGTCCAGGGGCGGCGCGTGTCGTTCGACCGGCCCCAGCACTCGCAATTCCCGC
The DNA here is from genome assembly GCA_000531095.1 of Gemmata massiliana. GTDB lineage: Bacteria > Planctomycetota > Planctomycetia > Gemmatales > Gemmataceae > Gemmata > Gemmata massiliana. Next base: position 53,405 of record HG799476.1, read on the forward strand.
AGTGGGAAGAGCCGTTCGTGAAGTGGGCCGAGAAAGCCGGCTACGCGCTCGACTACTGCACGAACCTCGATCTCGAGTTCCACCCCGAGTTGCTCAAGAGCTACAAGCTCGTGCTCAGCGTCGGGCACGATGAATATTGGTCCGCGCCGATGCGCGACAACCTGGAAGCGTTCATCGGCACCGGCGGGAACGTCGCGTTCTTTAGTGGGAACACGTGCTGCTGGCAGGTGCGAACGGAAGAAGAGGGGCGCGCGCTCGCGTGCTGGAAGCAGGCCTTCGGCGACGACCCCGTCTACAAGTCGGGCGACCACAAAACGCTCACGTCGCTCTGGAGCCACTACCTCGTGAACCGCCCGGAGAACCAGCTCACCGGCGTCGGGTTCCTCTGGGGCGGGTACCACCGCAGTCACGACCAGCTCATGGACGGCAGCGGCGCGTTCACGGCCCACCGGCCCGACCACTGGCTCTTCGCGGGCACGAACCTCAAGCGGGGCGACACGTTCGGCGCGAAGCTGCCCGGGTACAAGGTCGTGGGCTACGAGTGCGACGGGTGCGAACTCGTTTGGAAAGACGGGCTCCCCTTCCCCACTCACACCGACGGCACGCCGAAGAACTTCGAGGTGCTCGCGACCGCCCCCGCCCGCTGGCACCCGGACGACTGCGAGTGGTACGAGAAGTGGCAGAAGGGTCGCGCCGGGAACGCGGTCGTCGGCACCTACACGCGCGGCGGAACGGTTGTGACCGTCGGCACCACGGATTGGAGTTTCGGGCTGCGCGGGAACGACGCGAACGTCGTCCGCATCACCAAAAACGTGTTGGACAAGTTGGGGAAGTGAAAGTTGCGCGGGGCGGCGATCACACCGCCCCGGTCCTACTGAACACTACTGGATCAGGTCCGCGGTCGTCTGGAGCACCTGGCTCTCGACCTGGAGCGACTGCGTGTTGAACTGGAACGCTTGCTGGGCGATGACCAGGTTCACGAGTTCCGAGGTGACGTCCACGTTCGACTGTTCCAGGGAGCCCGAGGTCAGGGTGCCCAGCCCGTTCGTGGTCGGGACGTCGGTCACGCCGTTCCCGGACGCGGGGGTCGCGGTAAAGGTGTTATCCCCGAGCCGCAGCAGCCCGCCCGGATTGAGGAACCGCGTGAGCGTGAGCTGCCCAACGACCTGCGTGCTGCCGTTCTCGTTGACCGCGGTCACAACCCCGTTGGGCGCCACCGAAATGGAGTCGGTGCCTGCCGGGAGCAAAATGCCACCCGCTAACCGGAACCCGTCCGGTGTGACCAACTGACCGGTGTTGTCGACGATGAAGTCGCCCGCGCGCGTGTACCCGGTGGTCCCGTCCGGGAGAACCACGGAGAAGAAGCCTTCCCCGTTGATCGCGATATCGAAATTGCCCCTCGACTGCTCCAGCCCGCCCTGAGTGAACTGCCCCGTGACCGAATCGACCACGACGCCGTTCCCGATCTGGATGCCCCCGGGCGGCGTGATTCCCGCCGTGCTCGCCCCGGCCGGCGCCCCAACGTAAAGGAGATCCTGAAACGTGATCTGCGCCGTCTTGTACCCGGGCGTGTTCGAGTTCGCGACGTTGTTGCTGGTCACGTCGAGGAAACTGGACGCGGCCTGGATGCCGGTACTGCTGGACGAGATGGCGCTGTAAAGCATGGTATCGCTTTGTGTGTTGTGGGACCGCGGCGCCCGTTTCTGACAGTTTCGGTTCCGCCCGGCCCGAAGCGAAACCCGTTCGCCCCTCGATCCCGCGAACTCGGGCGGTCACGAGCCGACGACCCGAGCAACCGCCCCGACTGCTAGAACCCGCCGTTTGGATTTTACCCTCTCTCTCGGAGTCCCGCCATGAACTCCCGCCGCACGTTTCTCAAATCCTCCGCCGTCGCGATAACTTGTGCCAACGGCACGGGTACCGCGGAAGAACCGGCCCGGAAGGTCGGCCCCGACAAACTCACCATCGCACTCATCGGGTGCGGCGGGATGGGGACGCACCACCTCAACCTGCTCGCGAAGCACAAGCAACTGAACATCGCCTACGTGTGCGACGTGGACGATACCCGGCAGCGGGCCGCGGCCAAGATCGCCACCGACGCGGGCCACGCGGTGAAGGCCGAGCGCGACCTGCGCGCGGTCCTCGCGGACAAGGCCGTGAACGCGGTCTGGATCGCCACCCCGGACCACTGGCACGCACCCGGCGCGATCCTCGCGGCCGACGCGGGCAAGCACGTGTACGTCGAGAAGCCGTGCTCGCACAACGTGCGCGAGGGCCGGCTCCTCGTCGACGCGGCGCAGGGCAACAAGGTCCACATTCAGGTGGGCACGCAGTCGCGCAGCACCCCGACCTGCGCCGAAGCGATGAAGCGCCTCCACGACGGCGCGATCGGCGAGGTGCTGGTCGCAAAGGCGTGGAACAGCCAGTTGCGGCGCAGCCTGGGCAAGGTGAAGCCGACCGAGCCGCCCAAGCACCTCGACTACGAGGCATGGCAGGGACCGGTGCCGGAAGCGCCGTTCTACTCCAACCGCGTTCACGGTTCCTGGCGGTTCTTCCGGGACTACGGGGCCGGCGACATCGGGAACGACGGCGTCCACGACATTGATGTGGGCGTGTGGGGGATGAAGTTCGGCGCGCTCCCGAACCGGGTCGCCGCGCTCGGCGGCAAGTTCTTCTTCGACGACGACCAGGAGTGGCCCGACACGCAGTACGTCGTGTGCGAGTACGACGCCGGGAACGGCGGGCCGAAGCCGCGCCAGTTCATCTTCGAGCAGCGCATCTGGTCGCCCTACGTGCAGGAAGACTACGAAAACGGGTGCGCGTTCTACGGCACGAAGGGCATGCTAATCATCGGCCACGGGGTCGGCTGGAAGCTGTTCGGCGAGCGCAACAAGCCGCTCGAAGAAATGAAGGGCCGCGCCGACCTGTCGGCCCACCACCAGAACTTCATTGACGCCTGTCTGAAGGGCGAGAAGCTCGCGGCCCCGGCGAGCGTGGGGCACGTCTCCGCGGGCATCTGCCACCTCGCGAACATCAGTACCCGGCTCCGGAAGACGATCGAGTTCGACCCGGTGAAAGAGGTCGTCACCAACAGCCCGGACGCGAACGCCCTGGTCCGGCGTCAGTACCGCCCGAACCACTGGGCCGTACCGAAGGGCGTGTGACCGGGCGCGGTGCGCCGGGCGGTTCGAGACAAACGATCCCGAACCGTCCGCGCGACGTTCAGAGCTTTACCCCTTTGCCGAACCGTTTCTTGAGCGTGCGAATTGTACCTTCCGGGATCTGGCACTTTCTCACGTCGAGGTGCTCCAGTTTCGCGCCCGCGGGCACGGCCGCGAGTAACTTCGCGCCGGGTGCACGGAGGGGGTTCTGGGAAAGGTCTAGCGACTTCACCTGCGTGAACACGGGTGCCGCCACGAGCGCTCGAACCGCGTCCGCAGTGAGCGCGTTTCCGCACAGCGAGAGGTGTTCGAGCGCGGGCAAATTTTTGACCTTCGCGAGCGCCTCCGCACCCGCGGAACCGAGTTCGGTGCGCGCCAGGTGGAGCGACTTGAGGTTCCCCAAGTGCTTCGATTTCGCGAGCGCGAGCACTCCGGTCGCGCCCAGTGGGTTATCAGAAACGTCGAGCACCGTGAGCCGCGCGAGGGCCGCAGATGCAGCGAGGGACTTCGCGCCCGCGGCGTCCATTCGGTCGCCCGCGATGTTGAGCGCGGTCAGGTTCTGAGTGTGCTTCGAGCCGAACAGCGCGCGGAGGTCGTTCTCGATCCGGCAGTAACCGCACGAGCACATATCGCGAATGTCCACCGACGCGAGCCGTGCGAGGAACGGGCACCGCGCGAGCCTGGTGACCTCGTTCGATGCGTCCGGGAACGTGGCCGTGCGGACCGTGGGCGCGATCTCGAAGAGGCGCTCGGCCTTTTGCGCGAACGTGGTCGCGGACATGCTGACCCCGTCCAGGAACCCGCGCCGGAACGTCCAGGAACGACAGATCTTGGCGCCGGCAAGCTCCTGCGCCCACCGTTCCCCGTGTTCCTTCAAAATCGCTTTCGCGGCCCGTTCGAGCACCCGCCGCGCAGCGCTCCCGGGCGCGAGGTGCTCCAACGGGCACTGTGCCCGAATGAGCGCGGCCCGCGCCGCGTCATCGTTCTGGCCGCGCTCGTCGAGCCAGTCCGCGAAGACCAACCGCGGCGTGTCGTCGTCCGGGGTCGCGAGAATGGCGTCGAAAAACGGGCGTTCGTCCTGGGCGACCATGAAAGCACCTCCTAATCCGCGATCCGGCCCGCGCACTCTGTTTTCACTGCCGACGAACCGCGGCATGTAACACCGACTCACACGCTAACAAATCAAGCGCTTGAAGCCAACATTCCCCGCCAAATCTTAGCGTGCGTCCACACGTCGCCAAAGCCGGTTGGGACGTTGGCACACGATCCCTTGCGCGTGGCGCGATCTGCTTTGCGGCCGTTTGACTTACCCGGTAAACTGCTCGCGGTACGGTTCCCGATTATGGGGGTACTCATGATCCGCTTCACACTGCTCGCGGTCGGTGCGCTGTTGGCCGGCGCACCAAACTCGGTACGGGCACAGGACGACGTTAAAGACGTCCCCTCGGAAGACCTGAAGGTCGGTACGGACGAGAAGAAGAGGTACTTCCTCATCGGCCCGGCGAAGGACGCAAAAGCGCCGAAGCAGGGGTACGGACTCGTGGTGATTATGCCCGGCGGCCCCGGCTCTGCGGACTTTCACCCGTTCGTCAAGCGCATCTACCAGAACGCGATCCCGGAGGGTTACTTGGCCGCCCAGCCCGTCGCGGTAAAGTGGACCGATAAGCAGCAAATCGTCTGGCCAACCGAGGCGAACAAGAAAGACGTTGAAGGCTCGAAGTTCACGACCGAGGCGTTCGTCACAGCGGTGATCGACGACGTCGCGGCCAAGCACAAACTCGACCCGCAAAAGGTGTTCACGCTGTCGTGGTCGTCGAGCGGCCCGGCCGCTTACTCGGTCGCCCTCACCAGCCCCAAGGTAACAGGGTCACTGATCGCGATGTCGGTGTTCAAGCCGGATCAGTTGCCGGAACTGAAATCCGCGAAGGGGAAGCCGTTCTACCTGTACCACTCCCCCGACGACCGCGTGTGCCCGTACCGCATGGCCGAGCAAGCGGAAAAGGATTTGACCAAGGCCGGGGCCAAAGTCAAGCTCGTCGATTACGATGGCGGACACGGGTGGCGTGGACCACTGTACGACGACATCAAATCTGGGATCGAGTGGCTGGAAAAGAACGCCGCGGCTCCGGGCAAGTGAGGAGCAGACGTATCGGCGACAATCTCTTTATAAACCTGCGTGCAATTGATATGATTTGTGAAATCAAGAAGATGAATTCGTGAAAATTTCGTGTTGCACTTCGTTTTGCGTTTCGATAACTTTGGCACGAGCGTGATCGGACCGTTCGGCCCAACGGTGTCGAACGGCCCGCTCGCGACATATCTCCCCGGCAACAAGTTTTATTCCAATTGGCCGCCGTCACGAACGGTCGGCTGCGCCCCACTTTGCAAGGCCCAACATGTCCCGCCGTCGCAAAGGCTTTACCCTCATTGAACTCCTGGTCGTAATTGCGATCATCGCGATCCTCATCGGGTTGTTGCTCCCGGCCGTGCAAAAGGTACGCGAGGCCGCGGCCCGAATCCGGTGTGCCAACAACCTGAAGCAGCTCGGGCTCGCGCTCCACAATCACCACGATTCCTACAACGCCCTGCCGAAGATCGACGGGTTCAACCTGGGTTGGGGGCACCTGCCGCGCCTCCTGCCGTACATCGAGCAGGACAACTTGTACAAGCAGATCCGGTTCGACGTGAACGTGACGTGCGAGGCGATGGCAGTCATCCGGCAAGCCAAAGTGCCCGTACTGCTTTGCCCCAGCGACCCGCGGTCCTCGACCATCAGTGACAACCGCACGATGCCCGTCGCGGGGTGCCCGCAGTTGGGTACATCGGGTGCCCCGGACGGGACCGGGAGCTTCTTCCGCGGTTGGCACAGCAACTACGTCGGGAGCTACGGCGACGGGTTCAACAACATCGCGTCGCCCGCGATCGACCCCTACGGCGGGGACGGCGCCCGGGTCACTTACGGGTGCGGCGGGTGCGGGAGTAACAACACCGTCACCCCGACCACCCCGTGCCCACAACCGGGCCAGGGGTACGGAGGCGGGGCCAACCACCGCGGGCTTTTCGACTACACCGGGACCACCCCGGCGATCAACTTTTCGTCCATCACCGACGGGTTGAGCAACACCATCGCCTTCGGGCACACCGATTGGTCCACTTCGTCGAACAGTTCCATTTGGATGAGCAGCACCGGCTCGGTTCACGGCACGAGCATCCCGCCGAACTGGAAGCTGCGTGTTTGTCAGTCGACGGCCGGGATGTCGGTCGATGCGTGCGGCGGGGTCACGTCGAGTTGGATGGGCCGCGGGTTCGCGAGCCGGCACACGGGCGGGATCATGGTGACGCTGGGGGACGGCTCCGTGCGCTTCATCCCGGACTCCATTAACCAGTTCACTTACAACGCTCTGGGCAGTCGGGCCGGGGGCGAGGTCGTTGGGGACTACTGATCCCTATCAAGGAACCGTCAATGAGTTTCGGCTCTCTTCGTGGTAGCGCGCCGGTTGTCGGCGCCGCTCTGGTGGTCGCGTTGCTGATCGGCTGCGGCTCCTCGAACGGCGTACCGGTCGCGAAGGCCCGCGGAACGATTACGTACAAGGGGAAACCGGTCGCGAAAGCGGCCGTGTCCTTCATTCCCGAAACGCCGGGCACGGTCCCAGCGCTGGCAACGACCGACGAGAATGGCTCTTACACGCTGTCCACCTACGGCAACGGCGACGGTGCCCCGGTCGGCCGGTGCCGCGTGGCGATCTCGCTGACCGGTCCGTCCCCGCCGCTCCCAGAACACCTGGCTAAGGCCGAGGCCGCGGCGGAAACGCTCCGGATGCCGGGCAAACCACTGATCCCGAAGAAATACTTCTCGCCGGAAACGTCCCGCCTCACGGCCGACGTCGTGGCCAAGACCGACAACGTCTTCGATTTCCCTCTGGATGGCGACCTGACGCCGTGACGTGAGGTCACCAAAAGAACGGGGTCATTTCCCGTTCGGTATCGACGTGCGGAGTATTCCCGAGCCGGTCACCTGCATGGTGCCTTCGCTCGGCGAATGGGTGTTACTCACGATAGCGGCAAGTTCGTAGTCGAAGTGTGTGAACCTCGGCGCTCGTGAGTGCCCTCAATGATCGCGCGTCCGGCCCACCCGCGGAAACAACCAGCGGTAACACCTAACCGGGTTGACCGCGACCGTGTTCGATGCGCTGGCCCGGGACGTGGTTCCGGTGATCGAAGCGGCACACCGCCAGGGCTTGAGCGCCCGGGGCCGGCAGCGAGCCGTGGGCGCGGGTGATAACTTCGATCTGAACACCCCGGATCAACGGCGGCTGGCGGTGGTCTGGCGCAGCCGGTACCCGACCAACGAGGCCCTCGGGTACTTATTCGGGGTGTCCGACTCGACCGCCAGCCGGGTTCGGAACCGATGCTCGCCGGTTCCGAGCTCTCGCCCACGCGAACCGGCACCGGCGCGGTGGGCATACCGTCCGGGTCCGGGCGGTTACCTGGTTGGTCAACCGCATGCTCGACCACCGGGCCGATGCCGTTTGAACACCTGTTGGGAGGGATACCGCACCCACACGCGCTATCGTGAATCAGGTCCAATCGATGATGCGCGGGCAAAAACCGTCGTGATTGTAGCACCCACCTCCCGGCGGTGAGCGTTACGCGGCACTCGCGAACGGGCGCTGCGCGAACGTGTGAAGCCCCCATACCGCATCGAGCGCGGCAAAGAATCGTTCGCGCGAGTGGACCGCGGGGACTTGGGCCGCCCGCGCGCCCAGGGCCTTCCGCCAACCGGGGGCCGCGAGCAGTTCGCGAATCACTGCGGCCGTGCCACTCGGGTCGGTTCGCATATCGATCGAAATGGCCGCGTCGCCGGTCGCGTTGAGTGTACGCAGGCCGAGCGGCGTGGTAACGACTGCGCGCCCGGCAGCCATCGCGTCCATCGCGGAAACGTATGGCCCCGTGGCAGAGTGCGCCGGCGCAACGATCACGCGCGACGCCTCGTACGCGCCGGTTGTTGAAGGGAGTTTGGTAACCCGGAGATCGGCCACCGGGAACCGGTCCGCGACCGAACCCGCCACCGTGAGCCGAACGCCGCACGCACGCAGGTGGGGCAGGTACACGTGTCGGTAGAACCATTCGAGGTCCGCGAGATCGCCGTTACACGCGCTGCCGCAAATGGTTATGTCGTGTTCTTCGTGTGCTTGTGAAGGTGCCCCGTGCGCCGAACACACCCAGAGGGGAACGTGGCGCGCGGACTTCACGCCGTGCTTGCGGGCCGCGTTCGCGTCGGCTTCGGTGGGGAACAGGACGTGGGTGAACAGGCGGTACAGTTCCGCTTCCACGCGGCCGAACGCGAACTTGTACTCGGCTTCGCGCACCGCTTGCGGCACTAGCTCGGAAGTGGCCGCTCGGCGCGCGTAGCTGTCACCGACCGCGAGCACCTTTCGCGTGGTGTGCGGGAGCGCGTGAGCGAACGGGGCCGCGCACACGTCCGTGGTGAAGAACACGTCCCACGGCTCGGCCGCAAGTGCGCGGAACGCGCGATCATTTGCGGCCCGTTCGCTCGCGTAGAGCAACTGGCTAAGTGCGGTTCCCAGTTCGTGTGCGGATTCCGGCGTGCAGTCGAGCGTGATGGTGCGCTCGCCTTCCTGCGCCGTGACACCCCAAGCGGGGATTTGCTGCGTGACGCAATGAACGTCCCAACCGTGCGCGCGGAAGTAGTCGCGGTGCGCGAGCGCGGTGTGGCTCGCGCCGCACGCGGAATCGAACCGCCCCCAGGGGTGATAGAGCAGTACACGCACTCGGGCGCCCTCCGTGGCCGTCACTTGTTCGTCGTGTTGAATTGGTGCGCTTGATTTTGTGTTTGGTGGCACAGGCCTCTGGCCTGTGGAGGCGCTTACACAGGCCTGAGGCCTGTGCCACGAGCACAAAAGCCGCACCGACTGTCAAACTGCGGCTCGCGCGCCGACTTTCGAGGTCGCGATGTTCGTTGGCTTCGTGCCGATCAACTGCGCGAGCAGGTTTTCCGGCGAGTGGTGGCTCAACCAGCGGGTGCGCGCTTCCGACGCGGCCGCACGATAGCTCGGGTAATCGGCGACAACGTCCCGCAACGCGCGGAGTAGTTCGTGCTCGTCGCGCACAACTTCGCCGCTGCCGGCCAGTTGTTCGGAAGCCATCCACGTGCCGGCCGAAACGATGGTCGGCTTTCCGGCCGCGACCGCCTCGGCGAAGATGCCAGAACTGCGTGCGCGATAGGCTTTCGCGTCGTAAAAGCACAGCACGACGTCGGCCGAACTGAGCAGCCGGTAGTAATCATCGGCGGGCACGAAACCGTCGCGGTACGGGCGCTCGACGACCGACTCCGGGTGCGATTCCAGCTCTGCGAGGGCGCTGAGCATCGCGGGTTCGCGCTCTTCGGGGTGGATCGCACCGGGAATGACGAACTGCACGCGGTTCTTCTCGCCCGTGCTCATCGCACGCACGAGGGCGGGCAGTTTCGTGAAGCCCTTTTCCTTCCGCAAGTCGCCGAGGAACAGCACGCGGAGCGGCCCCATTGTGTTCCGCGGAGAGGAAGGGGGGATCAGGTCGGCGCGAAATGCGTATGGGAGCACGCCAAACGAGAACCCCGCGAGTGCGGTGTAATCGGCCGCGAGTTCGGCGGTGTCCGTGTAGAAGCGCGCGTTGCCGGTTTCGGGGTACGCGCGGCACGCATCGAAGTACGCGCGGTGCGTGCGCGTGTGGAACGCCTCGACGGGCGACGGTTCGCGCTCCAGTTCGGAGGGCGAGAGCATTGTGTGCCGGTATTCGAGGTGGAACGTGGGCAGGCGTTCGGCGCCGACGCGCTGCACGAGCGCGAGTACCGCGAGCGCGTCGCGCCCGTAAGCCGTCGGGAAGTAGACGTGGTCGTTCGGCCCGGTCCCGCTGAGCGTGAGGAACCGTTCGAGGTCGGCCGCGAACATTTGGTAGTGAACGAACTCGTTGTGCTCGGGAGGAATGCGCCCGAGTGCCCGGCGGAGCAGCCCTTCGGCGTCCGTTGGGAGCGGGCCGAAGTGGTCGGCGCCGAAAGTCGGCACCGGGGGAAGTCCGCGGCGCTTGCGTGCAGTGGCGCGAACGTGGTCGAATGCGACCGGCGGCACCAGTGCCCGGAACACCCCGCTCACAACCGGCGGGAGCGTGCGCGTCGCGAAGTGAGCGAGTTTCGCCTTCAGATTGCGTTTCGGTTGGGGCGGGGGAGCGAGTCGCGCATCGAGCAGTTCGCGCAGCGTCGCGTGGCCGTCAAGCACGGCTTCGATCGGGGTATCGCAGAGCGGACCGAGTTCTCCGCGAAGGGGAATCACCGACGGCTGAACTTCGTCGACGATGTGGCCCCAGTGGTCGACGCGGAACAGCGGGAGCGTCGGCAGATCGGCCGGGAGCCCGCGCCCGGTGCAGCGCGCGTGAACGCCCATCAGTACATCGACCCCGCGGCGCCGGGCGGCCCGGGCGATCGCGACCCCCGTTTCCACGAAATGCCCGCGCGCTTCGGTCATTCCGTTGTTCACGATCAGGAACTTGGCCGCCATGCCGTGTCCTCGTGTGTCGGTGGTGAGCGCAACGGTAGGGGCGACTATCTCGAAGTCGCCCACAATTCGATTGCGGCGGTGAGGTCCGCGACCGCGTTCGGCAACTCGCGCCCGTGGCCCGTGCGCACCAGGACCGATCGGCACCCGGCCGCGTCACCGGCGCCCGAATCGCAGACCTTGTCGCCGACCATCCACGAGCGCGCGAGGTCGATGCCGAAGTCGCGTGCGGCCGCGAGCAGCATTCCCGGTTTCGGTTTGCGGCACGCGCAGGTTACGCGGTACGCGCCTATGCCCTCGGTGGGGTGGTGAGGGCAGTAGTAGTAGGCGTCGACCTTCGCGCCGTGTGCTGCCAGGAGTTCCGATACGCGGTCGTGGACGGCGCTCAACCGGCTCTCCGGGAAGTACCCGCGTGCGACGCCGGACTGGTTCGTGATGACGATGACGAGTACGCCCGCGTCGTTCAGCTGCCGAACGGCTTCTGCTGCGCCCGGGATAAGGCGCACTTGGTCCGGCGACGAGAGGTGGTTGACCTCTTCGATCAGCGTGCCGTCGCGGTCGAGGAACATGGCTTCACGCGACATGGATCGTTTCCCGCTGCGCGACGAACCCGCGGAAGTCGTCCGGCGTGCCAATGTCGTGGAACCCCGCGTCTTGTGAGAACGCAGCGAGCGTTAAACCGTCGCGGAGCGCGGCCGGGAACACGTCGCGTTCCAGCGACACGACTTCGTCCGCGGGGATGCGCGCGAGGAGATCGCGTTCGATGACATAAACGCCCGCGTTAACCCATCCGCTTTGCGCGGCACCAGTTTCTTTCTCGCGGAACGCTCTCACGCGAGTGCCGTCCGTGTCGATGCTCCCGTAGCGGCTGGCGTCCGGCATGCGCGCCAGTGTGAGCGTCGCTCCTGTATCGTGCCAACGGGTGCGCGCCGATGCGTGTGTGTGAGCGAGCTGGTGCAGATCGACGTCAATGTAAGTGTCGCCGTTCACCACAACGGCTGCGGGCGCGAAGAACCGCTCCGCGCGCTTCAGGGCGCCACCGGTGCCGAGCAGCTTCTCGCCATCGTGGGAATAGTCGATGCGAACGCCGAAACGCGAGCCGTCTCCGAATTCGGCCTCGATCTGGTCCGCCATGTGCCCGACGCACAGCACGAATCGCCGCGCCCCGCGCTGACGGAGGAGATCGAGTTGCACCGCGAGGAACGGTTCATTGCCGACGGGGGCGAGTGCTTTGGGGCGATCACTGACCGCGGACCGCAGCCGCGTTCCGAGTCCGCCGCAAAGCACAACAACCGGAAGATCGATCGTCACGCCAGCTCCTGCGCTGTTCTGTGGGCACTTGAGGGCGTCGCCGCTCTCGGTGAGATTAAATCCGAGCGGGGCAAGAAATTTTTAGAGCGCCCACGTAATGGCCACCAGTGGTACAGCGCCGCGAACGGACCTGTCAACGCGAACAACGGCACGGGGTGCCCCTGTAAATTTTGACCGCCCGCAGTTGTCAGTGGTTGACCACTTCGATCGGAGCGGGTCTCATCGAAAATGCCCGCCCCTTGGCGCCGGGTCCGGTTCTCATCCCCGCACTCGGGCAAGCACACGTCGGCGTCCAGTAGCGCCTGGAACGCTCCCCCGGCCATGAGAGGTCGTTCGAGTCGGCGGTAACGAGGAGCTCCTGGAGTGGGCGCACGCGGGTCAACGCGACGGGCTCGGCACTCTTGCGCGGCAGGTCGGGAAGCAACTCGCGGCTGTAGGTGTTGAAGTGGGCGGCCGTCCGCTTCCGCAAGAAGCCCTCGGAACCGCCGCGAGCGCCGGGCCCAGGGCCGCGATTTCTTGCTCCGTCATCGGCACCCCTCCCGATGACTCGACTTACGAAACCCGGGGGCACCCGCGCGGTACTGTTGGCCGGTGTTGCCGGGCGGATCGCTCACCCCGCGCGGCGCGAGAACACGCGGTCCGCGATCCGGCTCAGCAGCCCCCGCTGCGCCTGGAACTCGTAGGCGCGGATGTGTACGTTCAGTTCCGCGACGCGGTCCCGCAGGGCCTTGTTCTCGCGCACGTGGGCCTCGATTTGTGCGTCCTGGCCGTTGATTCGGAGCCAAAACGCGGCGCTCGATTCGCGGAGCTGGGTCTGCAACTGGTCGCACGCCGCGTGCAGTTGCTGAACCTGGGCCTCTTTCTCCTGAAATTCGGAGCGCGCGGTCCCGAACTGCAACTCCAGTCCGCGGCGCCGGTACCCCAGCACGGCCTCGCACAAGTTTGCAGCTCCGGCCACGTCGGACACACCAAGCGCGTCCGCATCCAGGTGCAGTGCCTCACTGTCGGCCCCGGGTCGCGCCGAACGCAACTGAACCGGAGCCGGTGCGCGGTACGGCGTCGCAGCGAATTCCGCGTCGAACCACGCCTGGAGCGCCGGGTCGTCCGCGAGCGACGAGCGAACGAGTGCCAGCGCCGCAGACCAATCGTCCGCGGAGACTCGCGCACCGGTCACGCACGCGGCCACGAGCGCGCGGCGATCCAGGTCCGCGTCGAGGTCCGGGAACAGAACCCGTTTCGCGAACACGAACGTGTCGGCGACCGGGACGTGGGGGAACACGGGCAGGTCCGGCACCGTCGGCTCGGACCGCAGCCCGTCGCGGGCGTTGAGCGCGTGGAACTCGCGGTCGATTTCATTGCGCCCACGGTTGAACAGGGTCGCGATTCCGTTACTCGCCGCGGACTGGCCCGAAACCGACATCGGGGCCGTGATCGAAAGGAACTGCCCGGCCGCGTGCGCGACGGCGAACCCGGAGTACACGTCCGGGACCGGGT
>HG799476.1:67034-75139 GCA_000531095.1 Gemmata massiliana
GCATCCCCGCGGTCCGCCCCAGCGGAATGCGCAGGTAGTTCCCCTGCCCCGGGAGCGCAATATTCGGCCAAGGGTAGTACGGGGCGCCCCGCCGGATCGCCCGCGCGCCCGTTTCGCGTGCGATCCGGTCCAGTTCAGTCAGCGCGTGAGGGAGCAACCCGTCGTCGTCGCCGATGAGCAGAACGTACTCGCCTCGAACGTGCGAAACCCCGAACTCCCAGTTCGTGCTCATCGCCACCGGCTCGGTCGTGCGCACGTACCGCACCTTCGGCGATCCGCACGCATCCACCACGGCCTTCGTAGCGGGCGAGCTGAAGTTGTCCGAAACGATGATCTCGTAGTCGTCGAACGCCTGATCCAGGCACGTGCGCAGGGCGAACCGGAGCGTCTCGGCGCGTTCCCGCGTCGGGATCACGATACTGAAGCGGGGAACGACCATCGTCGCGCTCCTTGCACCGGTGGGCGGGCTACACCCGCGGGACGCGGTCACAGTTCGGGTCGGCGCAACGATCTACCAATCTTCTCACGAACACGCAAGGCGAATTGCAATTTGGGAAAGCGTGGGAAGGGACGTGGGTGTGGCGGGCGCTACTCGGGCGGGGCCGCGACCTTCGCCCAACTCGCGGAGCGCACGCCCGGTTCGATGAGGAGTCGGGCGACCGTGTCCTGGATGGCCCGGTCGTTCGCCGGGGTCGCGGTCACGTCCGCGCGGAGCACGGTCTTTTTCTTCTTCGGCTTGCCGACCGCGGTGCCCGTGAGCACTATTCCGGGAACCGAACCGAGGTGCCGGGCGAGCACGGCGCGAACGAGCGAGTGATCGCGGTCCTGACACGTCACGCGCAACTGGTAGTACGCCGGGGTGCTCTGCAACCGCGACTGGCGCTGGTCGACCCACTTCGCGATCGGCTTCAGTCCCAGAACGACCAGGAGCACGAACCCGGTGCCGATGGCCGCGTGCAGCCCGAACCCGATACCTGCCATCGTGCCGACCGCGGCGCTGCACCACAGTCCGGCCGCGGTGGTCAGCCCGCGAATGTTGGTGCCTTCCTTGAGAATCACGCCGCCGCCGAGGAACCCGACGCCGCTCACGATGTAGGACGCGATTCGAGTGGGGCTGTTCGTATCCCCCTGAAGTTGTGTCAGCGTGACGAAGAGGGCCGCGCCGGTGCTCACCAGCGCGTTCGTCCGCAACCCGGCGGGGTGCTGACGGAACTGCCGCTCCAGACCGATGATGGTGCCGAGGAGTGCGGCCAGCGCGACGTTGCCGGTGAAGTTCCACAGTTCCAACGCGGGCGCTCGCTTTCTTGGCCACTAAATCCGATTTCGGTGCCATCGTAGCGAGCCGCACGAGCCGTGACCGCTAGGGAGCGGGAGATGCCACCGCTCCCTGGCGGTCGCGGCTCGTTACGAGAAACTGACGCGGCCACCGTTATTCCTTCGGCCCCCCGGGAACGCGCAAAGCCCGTCGCGCTCACATCCGTGCGAGGATAGCGTCCGTGAACGCGGTGGTCCCCGCAGTGCCACCGATGTCGCGGGTGCGGACCTTCCCCTCCATCAGCACGGCTTCCACGGCCTTCTGAATCCGCGCGGCCGTTTCCCCCTCGCCGATGTCTTTCAGCAACTCAATGGCCGGGAGGATGAGCGGCAGCGGGTTCCCCACGTCCGGCGGGACGCTCTCGTGAGACGCCCCGTACACCGCTTCGTACACGGTCACGTCCGTACCGCTGTTGATCGCGGCCGTGGTACTCACACCGCCGACCAGCCCCGCACCCAAGTCCGAAAGCAGGTCACCGTACAGGTTGCCCGCGGTGAGCACCTCGAACTGCTGCGGCCGGCTCACGAGCTGGTTGCAGGTGTTGTCGACGATCAGATCCTTCGCGGTGATCTCCGGGTACTCGCGTGCCACGCGCCGGAAGCAATCGAGGAACAGCCCGTCGGCCATCTTCAGAATGTTCGCCTTGTGGATGCAGTGGACCGTCTTCCGGCCGCGCCTGCGCGCGGTCTCGAACGTGAGCCGGAAGAACCGCATGCACGCGGCCTCGGTCACGATCTTGAAGCTCTGCACCACGCCGGGCACGATCTCGTGTTCGCTGGCGGTGTACAAGTCTTCGGTAATCTCGCGGAACAGCAGGAAGTCGACGCCGGTGAACCGGCTCGGGATGCCGGGCAGGTTGTGGACCGGGCGCATCGACGCGAACAGCCCGAGCGCGCGCCGGAACGCGACGTTGTAGTTCGTGGGCACGCTCGGGCCGTGGGCCGTCGGCATCCCGGCGCCCTTCGGCTGGAGCAGTTTGGTCTTGAGCGCGATCCCGCACTGGCGGACCGCGTCGAAGGTGGACTTCGGCAGCGCGTCCGAGCCGTGCTCGATCGCCATGCGGCCCGCGAGATGGACCTCGAACTCGATCGGCACCTTCGCGGCCTCGAACAGCCGCCGCACCGAGAGTTCCTGGTCCTCGCCCAGCCCGCCGCCCTGAACGAATATCACCTTGCGCATCGACGTCCCCCGTGGCCTCGCGTCGCGGGTATCTTACAAAGGCGGGGCGGAAGAGCAGCCGCGGATCAACGCAGATAAACGCAGATCAGAAAAGAACATTGGGTTTGGCGGACCGGAGCGGGCTCACAGATCCACCAAACCCGTGGTGCCATTTGTCTCTTCCACCACGCCCGTTGTGTTTTGATCCGCGTTTATCTGCGTTGATCCGCGGCTGCTCTTCCTTGGTTCCCCTACAGCCGGTGCCGGATCGCCCACAGGTCGGGGAACACCGGGTGGAACAGCGAGCGCTTCAGGAACTCGACGCCGAGCGACCCGCCGGTGCCGCGCTTGCTCCCGATCGTGCGCTCCACGAGCTTGATGTGCCGGTAGCGCCACTCCTGGAGCCCCTCGTCGAAATCGGTCATTAACTCGAAGAGGATTTCGAGATCGGGCTGGCTCTTATAGAGGCGCAGAATCCCCTCCTCAACCGTCTCGTCGGGCTGCGTCGGAAGGGTCACATCGCGCGTCTTAAGTTGCTCGGGGATCGTGACCCCGTGGTGCGCGAGGTACGTGTAGAACGAGTCTACCACCGACGGCTCGTTGAGGCGCTTCACGAGTTGCTCGTAGCCCGGGGTGCCGGCCTTCTGGTGCTTGAGCATCTCAGCGCGCTTGTAGCCGAGCAGGAACTCCATCTCGCGGAACTGGCTCGACTGGAACCCGGACGCCTTATCGAGCCGGTCGCGGAAGCTGTTGAACGACATCGGCGTGAGCGTCTCGACGATGTCCACCTGCTCCACCGCGACTTTCATGATCGTGCGGACGCGCTTGAACGTGCTGATCGCAGGGTAAGTGCGCCCCGCGACGAAGTCCGCTTTCACCTTGTCGAGTTCGTGCAGGAGCAGCTTGAACCACAGTTCGTAAGCCTGGTGAACGACGATAAAGAGCAGTTCGTCGTGCTCGACCGGGTCCGACCGAGGCTTCTGGAGCGCGAGCAGTTCCTCGACGAACAGGTAGTCGGTGTATGTAAGGTCCACGGCAAGCCCCCGTTGTGGCGACGGAGGTAGCTTACGCGCGTTTGGCGTACCAGGCGTGAATGAGACCGGTTTGAAGGAACTGCACGGGCGCCTCGAAGCCGCCCGACGCGATGATCGCGCTCACTCGCTCCAGTGGCAGAAAGGCCACGTCCCGAGCGTAAGCAGTGCGGAGGGCCTCGAGCTTATCCGGAGTGGCGTCCGTCTCCCGCATCAGCCGGAGCCAGACTTCGAGCAAACTCTGATACGTCGCGGACGCCGGGTCGGAAGCCAAATCCGCGCTTACCAGATACCCGCCTGGCCGGAGGCGCTCGGCGATCGACCGGAAGAATTGAGCCCGCACATCGGGATCGAGAATGAAGTGCGAAACGAGCAGAGATGTGGCCGCATCGAAAGGCTCAGAGAGCGGAAGCGAATCCACGTAACCTTCGTGGAAGACGCACCGAGACGCGATGCCACACTCTTCGGTCCGGCGCCGGCAAACGTCCAGCATCGGGGCGGAAGGTTCCACCGCGGTGAAGCGCCATTGCGGGAACTTCTGGGCGAGGTAGATCAGCTCCGATCCGGTCCCCGCGCCGACGCACAGGATTCGCGCCTCCGTGGGTAGATCGGCGAACACCGCACTCGTGAGCAAGTGCAGCGCGTCGCGCATGGCTGCCAGTTTCGCGAACCGCTTGTCGTATTCGGACGCATGTTTCTGGTCGAAAATCACGGACGGCTCTTGAGGCGGCATAACGAACCCGAGTGTGTGGGGCACGAACGAAAGAATAATGCCGCCCCACTCGCGCGGCCTTTCAGGGGCGGCCTACTTCTTCTCCTGCACCCGATTCCACGTGACCCGGTTCTTCGGCCCCATCGCGGACACGAGCCCGCCGTCCTTGTACTGGTACCACCCGCCGAGGGTCGCGCCGCCACTCGCGGCCTTGTAGGTGACCTTTCCGGCCGCGTCGACCGTGTACGTCCCGTCCGCCATCACCCACGCACTGTCCCGCAGGACGAACGGCACCCGGATCGTCCCGTCCGCGCGGATCTCCAACGGCACTCGGTCCTTGTCCGCCGTCTCCCACTTGCCGACCACCGCGGTCTTCACGTCCTCGGGCTTCTTCGGGTCGTCCGCCAGTGCCCACCCGCCGAACGTCACCGCCGCCACGACCATCACCCACCGCGCCATAAGAACCTCCCGGAGAGTTGAACCGGACACTGATTAAGACGGCCGAGATGCCGGGGCGGATGTGCGGGACACGGAATTTTCAAAGCACGTTCAGTCAGGTTGCCATGACGCCACGGACCGGGAAAGTGCGCCCGGGGCCACTCACCGGTAAGGCCGATCGCGCATGGGCGCCAGTTTTCGCGAACCGTTTGTCGTATTCAGAGGCGTATTTCTGATCGAAAATCACAGACGGCTCTTGGCGCTGCATAACGAACCCGAGTGTGGGGGGTGCCAACGAAGGAATGATGCCGCCCCACTCGCGCGGCCCTTCAGAAATTGTCGCACCTTGTAAAACTTCATCGCGCCGCAAGTGACACGCGCACGGGTGCGATTGCAACCGAAGGTTTAATGAGAACGAAATCATGGAAGGCTCATCGCCCCTCGATTACACTCGTCGCAACGACCTTCGGAGGAACACACGTGCGGACCCGAATCGCTCTCGCCTGCGTGCTCGTTGCGCTCGCCTCCCCCGCGCACGCCCAACCGAAACCGGACGACGCACTGGACTTCTTTGAAAGTGGTAACGAAGCGATCGAGAAAGAGAATTACAAAGAGGCAATTAAAGACTTCACGAAGGCCATCGAACTCGACCCGAAGTTCGTTCTGGCCTATCTCGGCCGCGGTCACGCACAGGATCAGGTCGGCGACCACGGCGCGGCAATCAAAGATTACACCAAAGCGATCGAACTCGACCCGAATAGTACCGATGCGTTTCGGCGCCGCGGAACTGCTCGGAGTTGGAACGGGGATTTGTTCGAGGCAATTGAAGATTTCAACAAAGCGATCGAACTCGACCCAAACGACGCGCGCATGTTCTACAACCGCGGAACAACTCGGATAGAGTTGGGCTGGACCGAAAAAGCCGTCGCGGATTTCACCGAAACGATCCGACTCGATCCCCAATTCGCGCAGGCTTTTTATAACCGGGGTTTCGCACAACGCCAGCAAGGGAAAATCGATGCGGCGCTGACCGATCTGAACGAGGCGATCCGCCTCGACCCCGAATACGCTCTCGCACTTTACGGACGCGGCTGCGTGTACGCGGATCAAGACAAATTTGATCGGGCACTGGCAGACTTCAATAAGGCGATCGAACTCGACCCCAAATACGCTCCTGCGTTCTCGTCCCGGGGCAGTTTGTTTCGATCACAGGGAAAACTCGGTAAGGCGCTGGCGGACTTCAACGAAGCCGTCCGGCTCGACCCCAAGAATTCTTTTCGGTTCCTCCAGAGGTGCGCGTGCCACTTACAACAGGGCACCGACCTCAATGCCGCACTCGAGGACGCGGACGAGGCCATCAAACTCGACCCCAAAAACCCGGAAGCGTTTGTTCTACGTGGCTACGTGCAAACGAGCCGCAACGATTTGGCCGGTGCCCGGACCGCTTACGACGAGGCCGTCCGCCTCGGTCCCAATAACACCAACGCGCACATCTATCGAGCGGTTTTTCTCGCGCGCTGCCGCGACGAAAAGTTCCGGGACAGCGTTCAGGCGTTTAAGGACGCGGACCGCGCCTGCGAACTAACCGAGTACAAGAACCCACTCGCTCTGGAGGCAATGGCATCGGGCACGGCCGCAATCGGTGATTATCCCGGGGCCATTAAATGGCTGAAAAAGGCGCTCGAAGACCCCTGGTACAAAAAAGAAGCCACCTACGCCCAAACAATGTTGGCGGCATACGAGGCGAACAAACCGTTTTACATTGCCCCGCACGTCCCCACCCGCGTCACCAAGGACTGACGGTACTACGCCCCCAGGTTCTTGATGATCTGGTCGGTGATGGTGGCGGTGGTCCCGGTGCCGCCGATGTCGCCGGTCAGCCCGACCCCGGCCTGGAGCGTCTTGATGACCGCGCGCTCGATCCGGGCGCCGGCCGCGCCGTGCCCGACGTGTTCGAGCAGCAGCGCCGCGCTGCGGATCACCGCGATCGGGTTCGCGATCCCCTTCCCCGCGATGTCCGGCGCGCTCCCGTGGACCGCCTCGAACACCGCGAACCGCGTGCCCAGGTTCGCGCCCGGCACCAGCCCCAACCCGCCGCCCGGCCCCGGCCCGCCGATCAGCCCCGCGGCGAGGTCCGAGATCACGTCCCCGAACAGGTTCTCCATCACCAGTACGTCGAAGTTCGACGGGTCCATCGCCAGTTCCAGGCACACGTTGTCGATCGGCTTTTCCTCGAACTGGATGAACGGGTAGTCGTCCGCGACGGTCCGGGCGCATTCGAGGAACAGCCCGTCCAAGAAGCGCATCACGTCCGCCTTGCGGCAGAACGTGACCAGCTGCCGCCCGCGGTGCCGGGCCAGCTCGAACGCGAACCGCACGATCCGCTCGGCCGCGGACCGAGTGATGAGCCGCACGCTCTCCACCACGCCGGGCACCACCTCGTGCTCCAGCCCCGCGTACAGCCCCTCGGTGTTCTCGCGAACGACAATCAAATCGACCTTCTCGTAGGGCGTCTTGATGCCCGGCAGCGTGTTCACCGGGCGAACACTGGCGAACAGCTCTAACCCTTGGCGCAGCCGCACGTTGATCGAGCGGTACCCCTTCCCGATGGGCGTCGTACACGGCCCCTTGAGCGCGACGCGGTACCGGCGGATCATCTCCAGCGTTTCTTCGGGGAGCGGTTCGCCGAACTGCTCCGCCGCGGGGATGCCGGCGGGCGCCTTCACCCAATCGACCTTCACCCCGGCGGCGGCAACAACGCGGCACGCGGCCTGGGTGACTTCCGGCCCGATCCCGTCGCCCTCGATCAACACGATCTGCATGGCAATCCTCTGCGGAGAGGGGTCTTCTGTCAGAATGCCGGTCGGACCCCGATCCGGCAAGCGGCTATCTGTTGAGTCGTGGCGCGAGTTTATTCCCGGGGCGTGATCGACACGCGGTTCGGGCGCGGGGAATGCGCCCCACTTCGCGGAACCGAATCTGGTAAACTATTCTCTAAGTTAGGACATTCTGTCGCCGCCCCCGGTGCCCACAACCGGGAGGGAGAGCCGGAGATACTTGATGGACTCGACAGTGCGGGCCACCTGCCCAAAATGCCAGGCCTCACTTCGCATCCCCGCGCAGTGGATCGGACAGGCGGTGAAGTGTAAGAAGTGCGGCGCACTCGTGCGAACGAAATCGCGCGCGCCCGAAACGCCTTCCGGCGCGAGTGCCCCGCTTCCACAGCCGGTCCCGGCGCCGGAAGCGCTCCCCGCACTCGATCTCGACCTCCCGCCGGACGAAACGCTTTTCCCCCAACCGGCGCTCAACGCGCCCGGCGCACCGATCCCGCCCGGATATCCACACCCCGCACCGCCCGGATACCCGGTGCCGCCCGGTGCCGCATACCCCGGCCCCCCCGGGATACCCCGCGCCCCCCGGATATCCCTACGGCGCACCGCCCGGATACCCC
>HG799476.1:75144-90612 GCA_000531095.1 Gemmata massiliana
CGGTGCCGCATACCCGGCCCCCCCGGGATACCCCGCGCCCCCCGGATATCACTACGGCGCACCGCCCGGATACCCCCACGCCGGCTACGCTCCTCCTCCGGCCGGGTACCCGCATCCTGTTCCGCCCGGCTATCCGCACCCGGTTCCGGGCGCATACGCTCCGCCCCCCGGGTACCCACAACCGGCGGGCTACCCGTACCCGCAACCGGTTCCGGTAGCCCCGGCCGCACTCGAACCACTCCCAGCGGCTCCGGCAACACGGCCTGCGCCGCAACCGATCCCGATCGATGACGAGTTCGAGGTCGATACCGCCCCCCGAGCAAGCCGCAACCGGCGCGGGCGGTACCAATCCCGGCGCGCCAAGAGCGGCGGGGGCGCTAAATTCATTTGGATCGGTCTCTGCCTCTTGCTGACCGCCGGGTTGGTTGCGGGCGGCATTCTCTACGGCAAACAGATCGCCGCCTTCGCGGTGAAAGAAAAGGAGAAGGAAAACGAACCCGGGAAGCCCGAACCGGGACCGGACAACACAAACAACACGAACACTAATCCCGGCACTAACCCGAAGCCCGCGAGTGGAGCGTTCCCGCGCCGGATGCTGTTCATTTCCGTGACGAAGTACATGTACCTGAACCCGCTCACCGCGGGCACCGGGACCGCCGACCGCCCCACGAACGCCGCAAACGCGCTCGCGTTCCAGTGGCGCGTCCCCCAAGACAAAGACAACAACCAGCTCTTCGTCCTCTCGGACAGCGCCACCGGCAAGGACGAGCGACTGCCGATGAAAAACGTCCTTCAGGGCACGTACCAGGAGTTCTGTCAGACCTCGCGGCCCCAGGACCGCGTGCTGATTTACTTCGGCGGCCACGCGATCGAGAAGGACGGCAAGGCGTACCTCGCCCCGATGGAAGCCGAACTCGACGGCGAGGAGTGGGAGAAGACCCTGATCCCGCTCGACCAGTTCTACGACGAAGTGAAGAAGTGCAAGGCCACGCAGAAGGTCGTGGTGTGGGACGTGTGCCGGTACAACCCGGAACGCGGGAAGGTGCGGCCCGGTTCGGAGCCGATGAGCGAGGCACTGTACAAGGCCCTCACGACCGCGCCGCCGGACGTGCAGGTCATCACGTCGTGCAAGGCCGGTGAGAATGCGCTGGAGTTCACTCAACTCCGGCCCGACGGGTTCGCCAGCCGGCTCGTTTATAGCGGTAGCGCGTTCCTCGAAGCGGTCAAACTCCCGCCCCCGGTGGTCCCCAACGCCCCCAAAACATCGGTAACTCAAGCCGACCCGCTCCCGGTCGCCGATTGGCACGCGACGCTCGTCAAGCGCACCACGAACATCGGCACGCAGGCCGAAAAGGTCGGCAGCGGCGGCAAGCAAACGGTGATGCTCACCGGCGCGGCCCCCGCGACGCTGACCGCCCCCGACGGAACCGAGAAGGTCGCCACCCGATTCAGCTTCCCTCAAGCCCCAAAGGGCGCGTCCCAGGCCGAGATCCGGTCCGTCGAAAGCGAGTTCATGCTCCCCCCACTCAAACCGGAACTGAGTGAGGTCGCACTGGCCGAGTTCCCGTTCCCGGCCGACGTGATGAAGGACTTCGCACCCGACGCGACGCTCGGCGAGATCAGGAGCGACAAGGAAAAGTACAAACTCCGGAACGCGGTTCTGCGCAGCTTCGACAAGCTCCGCGAAAAGTGGGCGAGCGGGGCCGGCACCACCAAGATCCGCGACACCGTGAACGGCCCGATCAACGACGCGCTTAAGGCCGCGGTCAAAGAGGAGCAGAAGTTCTGGGCCGTGAGCATCGCGGACCTGGAACTGGTGCTCGGCGCCCTGACGGACATGGCCGCCGAGCGCCAGAGCGAGCCGAGCAAGCGCTGGCAGGCCCACTACGATTTCGCGCTCGCGTCGGTCAAGGCCCGGCTCGCGTACATGAATGAGTACAACAAACTGCTCGGCAACCTCATGACGGAATCGCTCCCGCCACTCGACGCGAAACTCGGCCAGGACGGGTACACGCTCGTCGCGTCCGAAACGCTCAAGAGCGGTAAAGAGATCAAGAAAATGGCCGAAGAAGCACAAACCCTCTTCGGCGAAATTAGCGCCAAGTACAAGGGCACGCCCTGGGCGATCCAGGCCAAGCAAGAAAAGGCCGTCGCGATCGGGCTGAACTGGAAACCCGCGTCGCTGAAGAAGGAATGAGGCAGGCGGTCGAAAAGAAGAACCGCGGATCACGCGGATAACGCGGATAACGCGGATCAGAAGACAGAGAGCAGAGTTCAGAGAACAGAAGACAGATCGGTTTTTAGCCCCGGTTAGGGGCGACAGCAAGTAGCCAGGGGTGGAGCAACGCGAAACCCCTGGCGGACTCTCGCGCAAATCCCCGGTCGCAACTCTCCCGCCACACTTCCCCTCGCACTACGCTCCCTGTAGCGCTGGGGGCGTTCCTTTCTCACTTGGCTTTGAACCGCGTGTCGCGCGGTCCGCGAGCGCGGCCAGAATCACGCCCGTGAGGTAATAGCCGAGGTTCACCACAGAGAAAGTCATGCCCCAAAACCAGCGCACCAAGAACACGTGATGGTTTTCGGCCGGAATGCCCGTCAGCTTGAACAACTCGACAGCCAAACAACTCGCGAACGCAATCGCGGCGAGAAACAGCGGCGACTTGCGGATGAACAACATGCCCCAAGCGATGTAAGCGGCCACAGCATACAGGACTTCCCCGAGAACCCGGTCCCAAAGGAACCAGCCCGTCGGGTACAGCCGAGACGCGAGCCCGAGCGCCACCGTAACAGCAAGAGCCAACAGCAAACGGATCATAAGCACCACACCTCCGTTGGGGCCGCGTTCGTCCGGCACGTCTTCACGCCGAACCAATTCTTTGCAATGCAAAGTAATCTATGATAGGTATGAATGCAATCCCAACGGGATGGGGCCGTTTCGTTCTCGTGTGACGGCACATACCGAAGGACAGTTGGTGAACCCCGCCCGCAAGGGCGGCGGGTGGAAGTATCAAATGCGAGCACCAAACAAGGTGAGGCCAAACGACCTGCCGCCCTTGCGGGCGGGGTTCACCAACTCAACACGCGCCCCCACCAGCCTCGGCAGGCTCCCCGGGTGGCCGTTTGCCGATCCCGTACCTCGCTACTTACCCCACGCGGGTGCGGTCTCTCGTCGCGCGCAGTGTAACGCCCGTGTAATGTCCCGCGTGGGGCCGGCGCGTTCGGTGCGTCTACGGGTATGATGCCGTCGTCACATTGGGGAGCGAACAATGACCACAACAATACTTTTGCTCGTTGCTCCACTCGCGGGCGCTCCGCTCGAAGTGTCCGACGATCCCGCGATCTTTTCGTGGGTCGCGGATCTGGGCGGCGCGGACATCGGGAAGCAGTTCGCGGCGCGAGACGCGCTCGTCAAGGCGGGGCCGAAAGCAAAGTCCGCGGTCCCGCTCCTCATCAAACAGCTCGGCGACAAAAACGCGCAGCGCCACGCCATTGAGGTTCTCGGAGCGATCGGGCCGAGCGCGAAGGACGCGGTTCCCGCGCTGATTGCCCAACTCCCGAACGAGGACGGGATCGGGTACGCCGCCGAGGACATTGCGGTGGCAATCACGGCGATCGACGGCCCCAAGCCCGAAGCCACCCGCGCGCTCGTCCTCACGTCGGCCAAGGGCGGAGAAATCATGGTCCTCCATTCCGACACGCTGCACCAACACCCGGCGGAAGTGGTGCAGCACGTGATCGCCCTGTGCGGCGACAAGGACGCGCGAGTACGAGCGCGTGCCGCGACCGCACTCGGTGAACTCAAGCGGAACCCCGATCGGAAAGAAGTCACACTGTTCGATAAGGCGGGCACCAAAGCCACAAAAGGCATCCCCGCGGCGCTAGACAAGTTGCTCACGGACGAGTCCGCCGAAGTGCGCTTGAGCGCGTGTCTGGCCATCTCCCGCACCGAGGAGCGCCCCGAGAAAGTCATCCCCGTCGCTGTCGCGGTGGCACTCGACGATAAAAACGAGCGCCTCCTGGACCACATCCGCGCGCCGGAAATCTTCCGCCCCGTTCCGAAGCAAGCCGCGGCCGCGCTGGTCCCGCTGTTCGGTCACAAATCGGACCGCGTGCGCCGGTGGGCCGTCGACACGCTGGCCCACCTCCCGGTGCGCGAGCAAATGGAAGGCGCGCTCCAGGCTCGAGTCGCACACACCCGCCTGGGCGCGGCCCTTGTCCTAGGCTCGCACCGGTTCGACGACGGGAACCCGACGCCCGCACTCAAAGCCGCGCTCGCGGACCCGGAGTTCGCCGTCCGGTTCGCGGCCACAAAGGGCGTGTACCGGTACGTGTATAAGAGCGACCCAGACCTGATCCGCGCCGTCCCGATCCTGATCGAAGGGCTGCAACAGAAAGAGGAACAGGTTCAAATCGACGCCTGCCAGATTCTGGCCTCACTCGGCCCACCCACCAAAGACGCAGCTCCCGCGCTGAAAAAGCTGATCGAGTACCGGATGCAACGAGTATCGTTCGAGGCCGCTCTCGCGCTCGTCGCCGTGGACCCGAAAGACGCGAAGGACGCGCTACCCGCACTCGTCGAATCGCTCAAATCCAGCCAGAACTCGTCCGCACGTTGGGCCGCCAAAGCACTGGGCGACCTCGGCGCGGACGCGAAACTCGCACTGCCGGAACTCGTCAGGAAGTTCGATGCGAACGACGCGCACCTGCGAGTCGCCGCGGCCGATGCCGTAATCCGCATCGACCCGACACAGGCCCCCAAAGCGATCGAAGTAATTACCGAACTACTCAAGGACCGGAAGAACCTGCGGAGCGGGGTTCACGAGTATTCACTCAAGGCCCTGGTGCGCATCGGCGCGCCCGCGAAGGCCGCCATGCCCGCTCTGGCCCAAGTGCTCACCGATAACGACGCACTATTTCGCGGTGATGTGGCGCTCGCGATGATTACGATCGACGCCAAGAACGCGACGGCCGCTTACGATTGGGTCCGCAAGATTCTGGACGACAGCGTGCCGGACCGCGACGACGTGCGCGAACAGTTACCCGCACTCGGTAAGCTCGCCGAACCGCTCGTACCGGACCTGATCGCGCAACTGAAGTCCGAAAACGACCACAACCGCCAATACGCGATCGAAACGCTCGGCGCCGTTGGGCCGGGCGCAAAAGACGCGCTCCCCGAATTGAAGAAGCTGGTCAAAGCGGACCCGGAAATAAGCAACCGCAAGTGCGCGGCCGAAGCCGTGAAGAAGATCGAAAAGAAGTGATCGTTCTCCCAGGGGCGCGATACTGGCCGCGCCCCTTCGCGTGTCTATTCCTTCCGCACACCCGCGATCGTGATCCCGAACCCGAGCACCGCCTTCTTGTCTTCGGCAACGAGGGCGCGCCGGACCGTCGCGATGACCACGCCGTTACCCTTATCCACCACCTTCGGCCCCGCATCTTTGGCGTTATTCGGCCACAGAAGCAGTACCGCTGGATGGCGCCCTTCGTTCACGAGGCTACTCACCTCGATGAGCTTCTTCAGTTCGATCGTGTCCGCGGATTTGTCCTTCTCCGCTTGAGACATCAGGCAGAACTCCGGATTCGGGCTGGTGCCGGTGTGGTCGCCGATATCGGGCTGCACCGCGAACCGCAGCGTATACACGCCGGCGGGGATCTCCTGCTTGCGGAAGTCGGTGAACTTCGCGGGGAACTGGATCGCACCGACGAGCGTACCCTCCGGGATCTCGCGGTACGTGAGCCCGTTCTTGACCTGCTCCTCGGTCGCCTTCGCCGGGATCTCCGTGCGGAACCACACGGTCATCACTTCCGTGTCACCGTCGCGCACCACGAGGGCCTGTTCGTCGAGGAGCTTCCGCACCGGTTCGGCGAGTGCCTCGGGCGCGGCGACCTTCTCCACCTTCGCCGACAACTTCT
This sequence comes from Gemmata massiliana, assembly GCA_000531095.1. GTDB lineage: Bacteria > Planctomycetota > Planctomycetia > Gemmatales > Gemmataceae > Gemmata > Gemmata massiliana. The sequence continues at coordinate 81,058 of HG799476.1, forward strand.
GCTCCGCGGCCACCAGATACGCGGGGAGCACGACCACAGCCAGAGCAAGCACAAATCGCATAGTACCTCCACTCAGCCCACCACATCCTCACCGAACCGCTCGATCACCTGCTGCCACACGCGCCCGCGCAGCCTGTTGCCTTCGAGCAGTCGGAGGCGCTTCAGGTTATCGAGGTACGGCGATTTCACCAGTGCCCGCGCCGCGTCGTTATCGAGGTCGTTGTTGCGAAGGTCGAGCGTGGTGATGCGCCGCAGGCTGCGGTGGCGCGATAATGCTTCAACACCGGGGGTCGTGATTTTCGGTTTGAGTAGGTACGTCGCAAAGGCGTCTTCGCCGACAGGTTCGCCGTCGGCATTGCTGCCCGAAACAGATTCCTGAGCCCCCTGAAGATCCAGCTCAATAACTCTCGCGAAAGCCGCGAGATTGAAAAACGCATCAAAGTGTGCGGAATCGACAATCCGGCCCCGGCCGATCGCCACTGATTGCACCGCAAACCGATACGGTTCACGGAACACGAGCCGCTCGCGCAACGCAACGGGGTGCGACAGATCTTCGAGCGAAACTACGACCGGTTGAGGGGAGTAATCGGTACCAAAACCTCGATTGTAGGAACCATACGCACTAAACATCTGCGGGTGTGTGACAGCAAGGCGGCGTTGAATCGTGACCTGAAGACGAATCACGTCCCACAACTTGCCGTGCTCTGCGGTCCCGGGTTCGCAGCTCAAGAGGCGATTGTGTTCACACTGGACGCGGATGAACTCGGCCCGGTCCTCGTCGCCCTGTTCTTGAAGGAAATCGGCGTACACGAGGCGCGGCGTGTCATCGTCGGGCGCGTCAAAAATCGCCCGCAAGAACGCCTCGTGTTGCGACAACAAGTCCATTACATGAGCCCGGTGCGCTCGTCGAACCCGAACACGCGATTGAAGTTCTGCACGGCCACCCCGCTCGCGCCGCGAACCAGGTTGTCCTCTGCGGCGAGCACCAGCACCTTCCCGCGAACCGCCTTTACGCACACGTCGAGGAAGTTGGTGCCGGTCGTGTCCTTCGTCGCGGGCGGGTTGGTGCGCACGCGGACGAACGGCTTGTCGGCGAAGTAGCTCCGGTACAGTTCCACCAGCTCGGTTTCCGTGACGGGGCGCGTCGGCGTCGCGTAGATCGTGCTGAAGATGCCACGGTCCATCGGCATCAGGTGCGGCGTGAAGATCACCGAGACGGGCGCCCCCGCGACGTCACTCAGCGCTTGCTCGATCTCCGGCGTGTGCCGGTGCGTACCGACCGCGTAGGCCGAAACACTCTCGTTGCACTCCGGGAAGTGGAAGCTCAGTTTCGGCGTGCGCCCCCCGCCAGACACGCCGCTCTTGCTGTCGACCACGATCCCGGTGAGTTCGATCAGCTTGTTCGCCACGAGGGGCGCGAGCCCGAGGATCGCAGTTTGCGGGTAGCACCCGGGGTTCGCAACGAGCTTCGCCCCCGCGATCTTGTCGCCGTAGACCTCCGGCAGCCCGTACACCGCTTGCGCGAGATTCTTCTGGTCGTGGTGCGTTTCCTTGTACCACTGCTCGTACACTTTCACGTCGCGCAGGCGGTAATCAGCGCTCAAATCGATCACCCGCATCCCGCGTTCCAGCAGTGGCGGAATGCTCTCCATGCTGGTACCGTGCGGCAGGCACCCAAACACAACCTGTGTGCCCTTCGATTTGAGCGCATCGGGATCAAACGGCTCGCACCGCAGATCGAGCCGGCCCAACAGACTGGGGTGCAGGTCCGCGATGTGCTCGGACTGGCGCGACGTGATCGCCACGATCTCCGCGCCCGGGTGCCGCAGCAACAACTTGATGAGCTCCACCGCCGTGTAACCGGACCCACCGAGAATCGCGACCTTCACCTTGTCCATTGCTTCCTCGGAATGCGACACGAAGCCCCACGTTCGTAGTATATCGGCGATACAAAGGCACAGTACACCGAAGCACCGGGCGCCGGCGAAAGATAGATTCCTGTCTTCGCCCCGGAGGGCAGAAGCCCTGCGAATCCATTGTGCCTCATAAGTACACGGAACCCGCGATGCCCGAACCCATGACAGTCACCGAGGCGGCCGAGTTCATTCGAAAAGGAGAACTCACGCCCTCGGCGCTTCTCGACCAGTGTTTGGCGCGCATCGATCGGTACGAAGAGCGCGTGAAAGCGTGGGCGTATCTCGACCGTGACGGCGCACGCGAACAAGCCGCGCGCCTTACGGCCGAACTCAAGCAAAACAACTACCGTGGACCGCTGCACGGCATCCCGATCGGCATCAAGGACATCATTGATGTGTTCGACATGCCGACCGCGTGCGGCTCGAAGCGCTGGGCGAACAGTTTCGCCCGACGCGACGCGACCTGCGTGGAGCGACTGCGTCAGGCGGGTGCAATCATCGTCGGAAAAACGGTCACAACGGCCTACGCGAGCTTCGACCCGCCTCCCACGCGCAACCCGTGGAACCTCGACCGCACCCCCGGCGGCAGTTCGAGCGGCTCGGCCGCCGCGGTCGCGTGCGGGATGTGTTTGGGGGCGCTCGCAACGCAAACGGGCGGTTCGATCACTCGGCCCGCGAGCTACTGCGGCGTGTACAGCCTGAAACCGACCCACGGCCGCGTCAGCGTGGACGGCGTGCTGCCGCTGGCGCCGAGCCTGGACCACATCGGCGTGATGGCGAACTGCGTGCGGGATTTGGCAATTGTCTTTCAGACGGTCGCTGGTGCCGATGACCGTGACCCGCGCTGCCGAAACGCCATCGTTCACGACGCATTCGGTAACACCTACGAAATGCCCCGCGATCCCGACGAGGGTCACGAGTGCCAGTGGCTGAGCGTAACTGACGACTTTTTCCCGCACCGCTGCGACGATGCAATGCGGACCGCATTCGACGCGGTGGTGCGGAAATTGATACGCAACGAACCGACGGAGAAACAAGTCGGGTATGTCCAACCGGTCGCGTTACCAGCAGGGTTCGCGGAAGCGCCCGCGCAACAGCACACCATAATGGCGACCGAAGCGGCGGCGTACCACGAACTGCGTTACCGCCGGCACCCGGACGACTATCCGCCGAAAATCACGTCACTCATCGAGCACGGGTTGCGCACGTCCGCTGCGGAGTACGCGCGCTGCAAACAGGCCCAGGCGCGACTCGTCGACGACTTCCGCACCCGGTTCCGCGTGCTCCTCGTACCCGCAACCCCGGCCGCCGCGCCGAGCAAAGACACCACGGGCGACCCGACGTTTAACTCACCGTGGAGCTTCGTCGGAATGCCGGTCGTGTCTCTGCCCTTCGCGTGGACCGTGGACGGAATGCCGCTGGCGGTGCAACTCGTTGCCAAGCGAAATCAGGAAGCGGACTTGTTCCAGACGGCCGCGTGGGTCGAAGCGGCAATCGGTTTCGCGCGCCGGCCACTTCCGCTATGATGAGCCGCATGTCGTTCGCGGAACATCTCGACATCCTGTACGAAGACAACCACTGTCTGGCGCTGAACAAGCCGGCCGGGTGGCCGACCACGCACTTCGACGGCAAGGACGAAACCATTGACCGGCTCGTCAAAGCGTACCTGAAAGAGAAGTACGACAAGCCCGGCAACGTGTTCCTCGGGGTCGTCCACCGGCTCGACAAGCCCGTGAGCGGCGCGCTCCTGTTCGCGCGAACGAGTAAGTCCGCAGCGCGACTGAGCGAACAGTTCCGCGAAGGCGGCGTCGAGAAGTGTTATTGGGCGGTCGTCGAAAACCAGGTTCGCGGGAAGACCATCACGGCCGCGCCGTGGGCCACCGCAGATACTGGTGCGATCGAAGACTGGCTGAAAAAAGACGAACTGAAGATGCGCGTGGAAGTTGTAGCGCCCGAAACACCCGGCGCTCAGTTCGCGCGATTACTGTTTCAGGTACGTGCGCGTCACAACGGGCTCACGTGGCTGGAACTGCGACCGCACACGGGCCGCAAGCACCAGCTCCGCGTACAACTCGCCAGTCGCGGAACGCCGATCTACGGGGACGATAAGTACGGTAGCGACCAATCGTTCGGACACGCGATCGGCCTGCACGCCCGCAGCCTCACGTTCCTCCACCCGACGACGAAAGAACCCATCACCGCGAAGGCCGACGTACCCAAGTTCTGGCGCGGGCGCTTCGCGTACCTCCTCAACGGCGACCGGCCGACCTAGCCCGACACACCCGCATGACAACCGACGAAAAGCTCGCCGCGATCCTGGCCGCGGTGCAAATCGACCCGGGCAACCGCGGCCTCGCCCGCGACCCACACGACAACTTATTCACCGCCACCGCGGGCGACTTTCAGGCGGCGTGCCAGAGCATCGTAAAGGCCGAAAAGCCGCATCTCGGTGTCGTCACGGGTTTCTTTATTCCATCCTCCAGTCCACCGGCATTTGAAACGGACGGGCCTCTCGGTGCGATCTTTCTCGCACGCGCTCTGCCAGCCCTCTCCATCGCGGTCACACTGTACAGCGAACCCAAAGGCCATCGCTCTCACGCCGTTGCGATCCGACAGTTCGGGTTCTCCGCGCAGGCCGAATCGCTTGTTGTGGACTCAAACGGTGTCGTCGCGCTTCCGAGCGAGAATCGCTTCTCTCACCTCATTGCGCTCGAACGCGGTGGCCCTGCCGTAGACTATCGCTGTTACACCATGCGTGGTCGCGATATCAGCCACGAAATGCTTCCGGTCCGAACGTGGTTCGAGACCCCGCAGCGCGCGGCTTCGATTGGTATCGGCGACGGGGGAAACGAAGTCGGGATGGGGAAGGTTCCGCACGAAACGATCGTGAAAAACATTCCCAACGGCGATCAGATCCACTGCCGCGTACCGACGGATCACCTCATCGTTGCGGGGGTGAGTAATTGGGGCGCGTATGCGCTCGCCGCGGGCATATACGTGCTTCGCGGGGTGAAACCACCGACAGATTTGTTCGATCCCGACCGCGAACGCGAAATTCTCGAAGTGATGGTCCGCGAAGGGCCGCTTGTGGACGGTGTAACGGGTCAGCAAACCGCCACCGTGGACGGGCTGTCGTGGGACGAGTACGTGAAACCGCTCGTCCGCATTCGTGAGATTCTGGAGGCGTGATGGGTAGTGGTAGTGATCTGCGTAACGCGACCGGGGCACAAGTGCGGTCCGCGTGCCGCTCGGGTACTCTGACCGGGCCGACGCCGGGCCTCGCGCTCGGTTTCGTCCACGCCAACCTCGTGATCCTCCCGCGCGACTGGGCGTTCGACTTCCTTCTGTTCTGTCAGCGGAACCCGAAGCCGTGTCCGGTGCTCGATGTCACGGAACCGGGCGATCCAGAAGCAAAGCTTGTTGCGCCGGGCAGTGATCTGCGTACCGATTTGCCGGCGTACCGCGTGTGGAAGAACGGCGAGTTAGTCGAAGAACCGACCGACGTCACCCGCCACTGGCGCGACGACCTCGTTTCGTTCGCGATCGGCTGCTCGTTCACCTTCGAGAACGCTCTCCTCGACGCGGGCGTTCCGGTGCGCCACATCGAACAAAATGTAAACGTGCCGATGTATCGCACGAACATCCCGTGCAAACCGGCCGGGCGCTTCAGCGGACCACTGGTTGTCTCGATGCGGCCGCTCACGCCCTCACAAGCTGTAAAAGCCACTCAGGTGTGTAGCCGGTTCCCGCGCGCACACGGCGCACCGGTCCACTTCGGCGCGCCGGCCGCGATCGGCATTCAGAACATCGACAAACCGGATTTCGGTGACGCGGTCGAGATTCGCGCGGGAGAAGTGCCCGTATTCTGGGCCTGTGGTGTGACTCCACAAGCGGCCGTGATGCAAGCGAAACCGCCGTTCGCGGTCACACACAAGCCCGGTCACATGTTCCTGACCGATCTGAAGGACACCGACCTCGAAGGCGAATGAGTTTATCTCTTGAAGACCAGAATGGTCCCGATCACAAAGATGATCGCGGACCAGTATTGGATCGGAATCCAGTACAGTGAGTGCCCTTCGTTCGCGGTCACGGCGTTGCCCCAAGCGTCGCGGCCGATCACTTTCTTGCGGTTGAGCAGAACCCCCAAACCGAGCGTGGCGATTGCGGTCGTCGGTACCGCAACCATCCGCGGCCAGCGAACGTTCGGCTCGAACTGTGCGATCGCTCCTGCCGTAACGACGCCAATGATGACGATCGGGATAACCAGAAACCCGAGGCCGCTCCAAACGATGAACATGGGCGAAGCTCCGATCACTTGTGGTTGGTTCGTGAAGCTGGGATCACTTCTGCCCTTGGCATCCTGAACGAAACAACAAATACGTTCGGCTCATGAGGCGGTAGAGGTGGAGGCTGGTCGCAACTCGTTGCCCGACAGCATCCTCTGCTAAACCTCCACCTCTACCGCCTCATGAGCCATACGTTCTTGTCTTGATCCGCGTAATCTGCGTTATCCGCGGCTCTTTTATGCCCCTCACACACTCCGAGATCAAACAACGAAAAAACCCCGCACAGCTTTGGCTGTGCGGAGTTTATTGTAAAGTAGCCGGCGATACCTACTCTCGCGCTGGACGCACTACCATCGGCCCCGAGCGTTTCACGGCCGTGTTCGGAATGGGAACGGGTGTTTCCGCTCGGGTCTGGTCACCGGCAAGCTGCTTCAAATCTACTTGAAGTCGCTGGGGGCGAGGTTTCGTCGCCCGGTGGCCCCGGGGTGAGCCGGGGCCGGTGTATCGTTGTCAACGTGGTGAAGCGTGTTAGTCGCACTGGGTCGCATGACATGCGACACGAGCGAGGAAGCGAGCAATGCGGCCAAGCGCTCGGCTGTTAGTACCGGTTAGCTGAGTGTGTTACCACACTTACACGTCCGGCCTATCGACCTCGTGGTCTACGAGGAGCCTTCGCTTGCGCGGGATACCTGATCTTGGGGGAAGTTTCACGCTTATATGCCTTCAGCGTTTATCCCGTCCACACGTGACTACCCAGCGGTACGGCTAGCGCCATAACTGGAACATCAGAGGTGTGTCCCTCCCAGTCCTCTCGTACTAGGGAGAAAGCCCCGCAAGTATCCTCCGCCCACAGCAGATAGGGACCGACCTGTCTCACGACGGTCTAAACCCAGCTCACGTACCACTTTCATCGGCGAACAGCCGAACCCTTGGGAGCTTCTCCACCCCCAGGATGTGATGAGCCGACATCGAGGTGCCAAACCTCCTCGCCGCTATGAACGCTCAGAGGAGATAAGCCTGTTATCCCCGGAGTACCTTTTATCTGTTGAGCGATGGCCCTTCCATCCGGGACCACCGGATCACTAAGGCCGACTTTCGTCCCTGCTCGTCCCATCGGACTCGCAGTCAAGCACCCTTCTACCTTTACGCTCGATGCCCGATTGCCAACCGGGCTGAGGGTACCTTTGCACTCCTCCGTTACCTTTTAGGAGGAGATCGCCCCAATCAAACTGCCCACTTAGCACGGTCCCTGGTGCTACACACACCAGGTTAGAATTCAAACACGGCAAGGGTGGTGTTTCATCATTGACTCCCCACGCACCGAGATGCGCGGTTCATAGTCTCCCACCTACACTACGCATGCCGGGTCTAAACCCAATACCAAGCTGCAGTTAAGGTTCACGGGGTCTTTCCGTCTAGCTGCGGGTATGTCGCATCTTCACGACAACTACAATTTCACCGAGTCTCTCGTGGAGACAGTGTTCCGGTCGTTACGCCATTCATGCAGGTCGGAACTTACCCGACAAGGAACTTCGCTACCTTAGGACCGTCATAGTTACGGCCGCCGTTTACTGGAGCTTCGGTTGCGAGCTTCACCTTACGGCTAACCCTCTCCCTTAACTTACCAGCACCGGGCAGGCGTCAGTCTGTATACCGCGGCTTGCGCCTTCGCACAGACCTGTGTTTTTAGTAAACAGTCGCCAGAACCTTTTCACTGCGGCCCCCTTGCGGGGGCACTCCTTTTCCCGAAGTTACGGAGTTAAATTGCAGAGTTCCTTCACGAGAGTTCTCTCGAGCGCCTTAGAATATTCATCTCACCTACCTGTGTCGGTTTTAGTACGGTTTCTCGCACGGTTTTCTCGGCCGGTCCGCGGTGGATATCGGGGTCTTAAGTGCCCTGAGGCAATCTGATCAGCCTACACCACCTTGAACCGGCGTCCCGTGTTGTGCGAGGAGCGCAGGAATATTAACCTGCTCCCCATCCGCTACGCCTTTCGGCCTCGCGTTAGGCACCGGCTAACCCTGGGCGGATTTACCTTCCCCAGGAAACCTTAGGTTTACGGCGAACGGGATTCTCACCCGTTTTATCGTCTACTCATTCCGGCATAATCACTTGCATGCGCTCCAGGGCTCGTTGCCCGTACCCCTTCACCGCACACGCAACGCTCTCCTACCGTGCATTGCTGCACCCACCGCTTCGGTGTCGTACTTGAGTCCCGTTCATTATCGGCGCAGGACTCCTCGACCAGTCCGCTATTACGCGTTGTTTAAATGGTGGCTGCTTCTAAGCCAACATCCTGGCTGTCTCGGGAATCCAACTTCCTTTCGCACTGAGTACGACTTCGGGACCTTAGCGGGTGATCTGGGTTGTTCCCCTCTCGACGATGAAGCTTATCCCCCACCGTCTAGCTGCCCGGACTGGTACACTGGTATTCGGAGTTTGGCTTCGACGGGTAGCCGGGTAGGCCCCCGTTCGAAATCAGTCGCTCTACCCCCAGCGTCAACTATCCGAACGCTAACCCTAAAGTTATTTCGGAGAGAACGAGCTATCTCCACGTTTGATTAGACTTTCACTCCCCCACACAGCTCATCCCATCGGTTTTCAACCCAAATGAGTTCGGTCCTCCATGAGGTGTTACCCCCACTTCATCCTGGCCATGCGTAGGTCACGTGGTTTCGCGTCTACCGCACCCAACTTAGCGCCCGTTTGAGACTCGCTTTCGCTTCGGCTCCGGGCCAGAGGCCCTTAACCTGGCTGGTTACGGTAAGTCGCCGGATCATTATGCAAAAGGCACGCGGTCACCCGTTCCCGTGAGGGCATAGGGCTCCCACCGCTTGTAGGCATGTGGTTTCAGGTTCAGTGTCCTCCCCTTATCGGGGTTCTTCCCATCTTTCGCTCGCGCTACTTGTTCGCTATCGGTCACCAGAGAGTATTTAGCCTTGCGGGATGGACCCCGCCGATTCGGACTCACTTTCACGTGTTGAGTCCTACTCAGGATACCGCTCGGCCCTTGCTCCTGTCACGTACGGGACTTTCACCCTCTGTGGCGGGTCATTCCAGACCCTTTCGTTAGGAACTCGGGATCCTAAGTGCGGTCCTACAACCCCACGGTGTTACCCGTGGTTTGGGCTGCTCCGCGTTCGCTCGCCGCTACTGACGGAATCGAGGTTTCTTTCTCCTCCTCCAGGTACTGAGATGTTTCAGTTCCCTGGGTTCGCTCGGGTATTCCGGGATCAAAGCTCGTTTGACAGCTCCCCCGGACTTTTCGCAGTCTTCCACGCCCTTTCGCCTTCTGGTGCCAAGACATCCCCCACACGCCCTTACTAGCTTGGCCGCATTGCTCGCTCCCCCG
>HG799477.1:0-1515 GCA_000531095.1 Gemmata massiliana
CGATGCCGGGTGCGACAACGAGGACATCCTTGCCCACTGTCGCGGCTCCGGCCCCCACGTGCGCGGGTGTTGGGTCGTTGACTTGCTGACTGGTCGGAAGTGAGCGAGCCGCGGGTTTACCCCACGGCGGGGATTATGGGCACTTCGACTTCGGCGCCGACGGTTCCTTCGGGTGGTTGGGGTTCGCTAGCAACGAGCGGCTCCAGTCGCGCGATCGCTTCGTTGAGCAGTTGCGTAACGTCGGTTTCGGTCGCGGCGCGGTCGCGGAGCACTTTGAGCGTCGCGGGCGCAGCCGGGTGAATGGATTCGATCAGGTCGAAGGCCGCCTGACGAACACTGGAAGCCGGCGCGACGAGTGCTTCGGCCACGGCGGTGGCAGTGGTCGCGTCGGTCGGATCATCGGTGAACAGCCGGCGCGCGGCGATCAGCCGCAACCGCGGGTTGGGGTCGTCGAGGAGCGGGTGGAGCGCGTCGGCCGCAGCCTGGCTCGGAGCGGCTTGGAGCGCGAGGGCCGCGTTGAGTCGCAGACCGGCGTCGGGCGCGAGCGCGCACTCGGCGAGCAGCGGGACCGCTTCGACCGGCACCGGGTCCAGTCGACTGATCGCGTGCGCCGCGTTCGCTCGCACCTGGACCTCGGGATCGTGAAGCGCTTCGATCAGAACCGGAACGGCCTCTTCTGGAATCTCCGCCGCCTTTCGCCAGCCGGCTGAAGCCAGTTTGCGCACGCTCGGTTCGGCGTCGCGCAGCCCGGTCGTGAACGCGGTCGCGGCTTCGGGCGGTTGGGCTACCGCCAGCGCCCGCATTGCCTCTTCGCGCAGCCCGGCTTCGCCCGTTTGAGCGGCACGAAGGAGCGCCGGCCCTGCCGGAGTCGCGGCCGCACCGAACTGCCCCAGCGCGCGAGCGGCTTCGGCTCGAACCCAATCGCTGTCGTCGGCCGTAAGCCGGTGATCGAGCGCCTCGATAACGGCCGGGGTGCCCTGAACCAGACGCGGCAGCACGCGCACGACTCGCACTTTCACCTCGTCGCTCGCGTCGTCGAGAAGCGCGAGCAGATCGTTCTGAACCTCGTCGCTCGCTTGCCCCCAGGCGCCGAACGCATCGACCGCGGCCGCGCGGGTGTGCGGGTCGGGATCGGCGAGCGCAGCTCGCACCGTGTTCGTGGTCGCTGGTGTCGGTGTGCCGACTTCGCCCAGCGCGCGAACGGCCCGGGCGCGAACCCCACCGTCTTCGTCGGTGGCCGCTCGTTCGAGAGCGGAAACCGCGGGCCGCGCGACCACCCCCAGCTTGCCCAGTGCCTCGGCCGCGTTCGTGCGAACCTGGGCGTTCGGATGTTTGAGTGACCGTATAAGGGCCGGGATCGCTTCGTCGGCCGCTGCGCCCACTCTCGCCAACGTGCTTCGGCCGCGAGCGCGCTCACCCACGTTGTCCGGATCGCGGAGCGCGTGTACCAACCGCGGGACCGCGACTTCGGCCGCCGCCTCGCCGATCTTCCCGAGTGCTTGCACGGCCTTCGCG
>HG799477.1:1530-38364 GCA_000531095.1 Gemmata massiliana
CGCCACCGATAGTTCCGAGGGCTTCGGCCGTTCGCGCACGTACCACATTATCGGTGCTGCTCAGCCCCTCCGTAAGCGTGTTCGTCGCGGCTTCACACAGTGTGCCGATCTTGCTCACGGCTTCAGCGGCCACTGTGCGAACCGCTTCGTCGCGATCTTGGAGCAGTGGAACGAGGTGCGAAACGGCATCGCAGGCTGCTGCACGCAGCGACCCGAGTGCGCGGGCAGCGGCGATGCGGATCGCGGGGCTGGGATCTTGGAGCAACCCTGTCAGCGCCGCAACCGAAGCGGAATCGCTTGCACCCAGCCGACCGAGCGCCTCCGTCGCGCGCTCGCGCACGGTTTCGTCGGCGTCTGCGAGGAGCCCCAAAAGGTCCGGCGTCACTTCTGTGGCATGGGCCGGCCCCAACTGTCCGAGCGACGCGGCCGCCGCTGCTCGGACCGAGGCCGCGGAATCCCGGACCGCGTCTCGGAGCGCGGGCACGACCAGTGCGACCGGATCACCGTGGGGCGGCGTGTTCCAGCGCCGGGTCGCGAGCACGCGCCATACGCGCCATTCCCCGCGGCGCCGGCGTGCGCGGGGCAGGGTGGGGGTCGTGGTGCTCACGATTTCGCCCAGCGCCTGTGCGAGACTCAATCGCACCAAGTCACTCGAATCCTGAGCGCGGGCGATCATTTGCGGCAGCCCCGCGCTTGCTCGCAACCGGCCGAGTGTAGAGATCGCGACCGCGCGGACGTGTTCGTTCGGGTCGTCGAGGTGCGCAACGAGGCTCGGCGCCGCGACCGGGCCGATGGTCGCGAGCACATGCGGGAGTTGGTCGCGCTGCTCGCGCGTCAGCGTGTCGGTGGCCCGGAGCGACAGCAGCAGCGGACCGAGCGCAACAGCCCCGTATTGCGGGAGCGCGGATCGGGCGCGCTCGTGGATCGGTTCGTGCGGGCTCCAGAAGTCGGACACCGTTTCGGTCAGCAGTCGGCCGTTCCGCACCGAGGCGAAAATCTGCTGGAGCAGAACGAGCGTGAAGAACGATTTGAACAGCGTCAGTAGCGTGCTGGCCGGGGCCGCGGCGGGCCGGGCGACTACGACTCGGGCGAGGTGGTGCGTGTCGGCCAGATTCAGCAAATCGACCACGCTCAGCAGGTGAACCAGTGCTGATGCGATGAAGTCCGAATAAATCGGCTCGGGCGCGGGCGAGCTGTACCACTTGGTTCCGAACATCTCGAACAGGCCGAAGTTCAGCAGCGCGAACCCGCCGATCATCCCGACGGCCGCGGACCCGAGGAGCGGCACTTCGACCTGGTGGCCGTAGCGCGCGAGTTCGGCCGCGAGTTTCTGCCCCTTGAGCGGGTTGTGAAGCGCCTTGTACCCGCGCGCCACTTCGTACCGTTCGACATCAATGAACATGTACGCGAGGCACGCCGCCAGCCCCATCGCTAGAGGCGCGAGGGCGCACACGATGGTCAGTCCCGGGAGCGCCTCTGCGACGAGCGCGCCGGCGGTGAGCAGCACGAGTTGCACGGCGAGGAACAGCGGCCACGAGGCCCACGAGAGGCACTGTTCCCACACCCGGAACCCGGTCCGCGTGCCCCCGCGGATCAGTGCCCCCACGAGCCACAGTAGCCAGTCAATTATGCCGACAAAGTACAGCGCGCCGGCCAGCAGACCGATCCCGATGAGGGTCAGGAACAGGAGCGTCGACGAGCGCACCTGATCGGGATCGACCAGCCAGTTCGATGCCGCGAAGGTGGCGGAGACGGGCGCCCAAGCGTCCATACGCGCTCTCGAAATAGAACCCAGCGCGCCGCACGAACGGGCGCTGTAACGGGACCGGGACTCATTGTGACGTATTGCGATCGGGCGCGTAAGTGGCGCCCGCGTTGACGCGCGACGGGGAAGGGGAGCTATCGCTCGGTGAGTTCGCGTTCGGCCGCGAGCCAGAACGCGACACCATCCCCCGGCGGTGACCCGGCGGCTTCCCACTTGTGGTACGCGAGCTGCCGGATCTGGTCGGTATTCGGTGCCGGTTTTGGCGTTGATGCTCGGACCGGCGTGGGGGGCGTCGTGCCTTGAGGCGTCACGCGCCCGCCGACGAGTCGGAACGTGCGGGCCGCTTGAGTCGGCTGCGCTTGAGGGGTGTTGCTGAGGCGAGGCATTGCAAGTTTCCTGTGATCTCGGTCGGATGACCGATGCACACAGCAATTGCCGTACCGCACATTACAGGCTGAGACGTGGTTGCATTGGCATGGGTGAGTTTGTTGCGGTTTGTGCCCCCAGGGGCGAACGGGGACTGAAAGTGTCAATCGCGACTCAGGAGGCAAGCCGACCGCGGAACCGTCGCAGAATTAGCACCCCAGGTAGGGCAGAAAGGCACAGCACTACGCCGGGCGGTGCCGGTGCCTCGAGAACCTCGTACACGTAGGTGACCTTGACTTGACCACGCGCGGCGAAATCGGGGGAGAATCCGATGGAGACATCCGAACCGGGGGACACCGCGTTGATCTGGAAGTCGTGCAGGCTCAGAAACTCGAGTTCACCTGATCCGGTGTAAGTGGCTTTTTCGACCGCGTCTTTGGTTTGGTACGCCCCTTTGAAGTGCGAGTCGGTCCCAATAACAGAGAAGAAGCCATCGAACGGATCGAGATCGCTGTCAAAAGGGTTGGCCGAGACGGATCCCGCGAAGATGTTGGTGGGGCTGGTGAAGTTCACGGACACTCCGAGCGTGGCGAAGTCCGTGAAGTCGATGTGTAAATGGACTTGGTGGTCGGTTTTATTGACCGCGTCCAGGAAGCCACCCACGGTGGATACCTCGAACTCGAACGTGACCGAGTACAAGTTGCCACCGAGCGCGACCGGATCGAATTGCGGTACGGAGCCGTCCGGTGTTGGGAATCCCGCGTTGCTGGTCCCGAAATTTGTTGTGTACGAGACGCTCTTGAATCCGGCCTGAGCGGTAGAACCCGCAAACAGGACCAGAATCGCAGCAAGAAATGACAATCGCATATCTTTCCCTATGAGAGGTTGTGGCGGCGTCGGGAGTTTATCAGGATCACCCCGGTCCGCCAGTCTAGATTCACTCTCACTTCACCGGAACAGACGAGAACATCGCGGCTGCCCCGGTTTCGGTGCCCGTCAGCGCGGCCAGTGCCGAGCACGCCCCGCACATGCACTTGTGCGTGACCGGCGGGACCGTGACCGTGTGGGATTCGGTGTCGGTCGTATCGGTGGTCGTCGCGTCGGACGTGGTCGCCGGGGCTATGTGCAGCCCGACGTACACGCCGTCGTAGGTGACCGTGGTGTTGAACGGCTGCACTTCCGACGCCCCGGCCCCGCCCGCAACAGCCTGGGCATAAGTGAACACACGGGCCGCCGAAGAGAGCCGGTTCCCGCTCGCGGCGAACAGTTCGTCGCGGCCGTCGCCGTCGGTGTCGCTCATTGCGAGACGCGCGCCGTTCCAGTCCGTCGGCGGGAATGCGTAGAAACTCGCCGTGAGCGGGAGCGCGCTCGCCTGCACCGCGGAGTTCGCCGTTAGGGTCGCACCCGACCAGATCTTCACGTGTGCCGGGCCGCCGCGATCGGGCGTGATGGCCAGTTCCGCGAACCCGTCGCCGTCCATGTCGCCCACGGCCACGTTCAAGCCGGTCCACAGACCCGCGAACGGGTTAAAGTCCGGGACCAGCCGCGTCGCGGTCCCGTTTCGTAACCCGGCCCCGCTGTACACGGCCACGCGGCCGATCGCTTGGCCCCCGGTAGTCACCACCACGTCATCGTAGCCGTCGCGGTTGATGTCCCCGACCGCGACTCGCGCCCCGCCGCGGAACGCCGGGTTATCGAACGCGAAGAAACTCGATTGAAGTTGGAGCGCGCCGCCCACGATGCGGAACGTCTGAATGTGTGGGCCGGCCCCCGCGTCGGCAGAGATCACGAGGTCATCGATCCCGTCGCGGTCGATGTCGCCGGCCGCGAGGAACAGCCCGCCCGTGAACCCGCGAAAGACGATCGTCTGGTCCATCAACAGGGTGCCGTCCGCACCGTTGATGATTTCGACCACTGTTTGAGGGCCAGCGCCCGTGGTGAAGGCGTAATCGGTGACGCCGTCCCCGTTGAAGTCGCCGCTCGCCACACGGATCGCGCCGCGGTAGCCCACGAACGGCGTGAACCGCGTGCCGGTGTCGGTCAGCGTGCCGTTGGACACGGTGAACAGCGACACCGTGCCGTCCAGGTTCCCCGTGAACGCGATCGGCTGTGTCCCCGCGACCGGTACCTTCACGGTAGGCGGGGGCGTCGGCTCGCTGACCGTGTTCCAGCCCAGGTCGCGCAGCGCGGCCGCGTCGAGGGCGGACCACGCGACGCGCACGCCTTGCGAGAGAATCGGGTCCATCACGGTCGCTTTCCCGCCGACCGTGATGCCGTCCGCCCAGTGTGCGCCGTCGGTGTAGAGCGGGACCGCTCCGCCATACGCGGCCATCGACTGCGCGCCCCGGAACGTCGACCCGCTCACCAGGGTCGTCCACTGCGACGCGGTGCCGATCCCGAGCAGGTGCCCGAGTTCGTGAACGGCGACGGTGTAGAAATCGGCCTTGTTCGAGGTCAGCCCGGACGCGGACTGGCCGAAGTACCAGCTCATCGACGCATCGAACGAGAGGCTCCCGCCCCACGGCGCGTACCCGGTGTGGCCGCGCGAGAGGATCGAGCTCGACCACGCCGTCGATCCGGAGATCCGGTACCCGCCCGGCCCCCCGACCCCGGCCTCGGACCCCGCGGTCGTGCGCGTGCCGACGTACACTTTCAGCGTGTTCGCCGCCACGTTCAGGTTCGCGACCGAGATCTCGCCGGAGCCGGACGGGTTGAAGAACGTCGCGGTCCAGGTGTTCGAGCCGGACGGGGTGATCGCGGCCAGGTTCGCGGTCAGGGTGTTGCCCAGGTCGGCGGCGGCGCGCTCGAGGGTCGCGCGGGCGTCCGCGTGGCTCGCGAAGAACCCGCTGGTGTCGTAGGTGTAGTCGAACTGAATGGTGATCGCGGGGACGTCGCGCGATTCCAGCGTTTCGAGGTGCAGAGCGGGGGCCGTGAGTGCCGTGCCGGCGCGGGGACGATGCGCGCGAAGGCGGGGTTCATTCCGCATGGATAATCCCGGATAATCAAGGTGCGCGGCTCAGTGAGTTTACCGGTTCTCAAGCTTATGTAATTTGTTCCGGCCGTGTCGATACGGGTTTATGAAATGGTTGTGCCGGCCGAACACGTGGATTCGGTTGTATCGATTGAAGCGACTTGGGGGAATTGGTGGTACAGGGAAGGGGCGGGGTGTATACCACCCGCATGAGCGATTCACAGAACGTGTTTGAACTGAGCCGCGCGACCGTGGTCCGCGGGGGCGCGAAGGTCTTCTGCGAGTTCGACTGGACCGTGCGCGAGGGCGAAGTGTGGGCCGTGACCGGTTCGACGGGGAGCGGGAAAACGACGCTCGCCGAAGCGCTCCTCGGGCGCCACCCGCTCAACGGCGGCGAGTTATACTGGCCGCTGTTCGAGCGACTTCGCGCGGGCGGGCGGAAGATCGACTACCCTTCGCAAGTGGTGGCCCACGTTACGTTTCGGGAGGATTCACGGCTGTTCTCCTACGCGGGTCGGTATTACCAACAGCGGTTTGAATTTTCCGACAGCGAGACGCCGCTATCGCTGGAACAGTTTTTGCGCACGGGAACCAGCGCGAGCGGGACCGAACTCGCGGCCGTTTGTGCGCGATTCGGGATCGCGGACCTGCTCCCGCAGCCGTTTATGACGCTCTCGAACGGTCAGACGCGCCGGTCCCGGCTCGCCCGCGCGATGCTCTCGAAGCCCGAAGTGCTGGTGCTCGACGACCCGTTTATCGGACTCGACGCCGCCGCGCGCGCCGACCTCGCCGCGCTGCTGCACGAACTGGTCAACGACGGGAAGCGCCTGGTGCTGATTTGCCGCGAGGACATGGTACCGGGCTGGATCACGAACGTATTGCGGTTGAGGGGGGAACCTAACCCCCTAACCCCCTTCCCTAGGAAGGAAGGGGGAACAGATCCAAATGCGGCAGACACAAAGCAATCTTCGACTGTTTTAAGCCCCTCTCCGCTTAGGGGAGGGGTTGGGGAGGGGTTACAGACGGCCACCCCCCGTCATCGAACTCCGCAACGTGACCGTCGCGCACGCGGGGCACACGATCCTGGACCGCGTGTCGTGGACTGTGCGCGCGGGAGAGCGGTGGGCCTTGTTGGGGCCGAACGGGAGCGGGAAGACGACGCTGCTCAGCCTGCTGTGCGGCGACCACCCGCAGGCGTACTCGAACGACATTCAGTTGTTCGGGCGGCGCCGCGGGACCGGCGAAACCATCTGGGACGTGAAGCGGAACGTCGGGCTGCTGTCGCCGGAGTTCCACCTGTACTTCACCGAACCGCTCACCGCGGACCGGGCGGCGGCGACAGGTTTCTTCGACGCTGTCGCCGACCACGACACCACGCCCGAACAAAACGCCCGCGTGGGGGAGCTGTTCGCGGCATTCGGGATCACGCACCTTGCGGGGCGCGCGTTCAAGGCGCTCTCGACCGGCGAACAGCGGCTCGTGCTTCTCGCACGCGCACTGGTGAAGCGCCCGCCGCTCGTGATCCTGGACGAACCGTTCCAGGGGTTGGACGCGGACGCGACCGTGCGCTGCCGCGCGTGGCTCGAAGCCGAAATCGGCCCCGACCAAACGCTCCTGTTCGTCACCCACGAACTGAGCGAGTTGCCGCGCACGGTTAATCAGACGCTGCGCTTAGAGAAGGGGCGCGTGGTGTAGCGCCTCACGCGACTCCCAGCGCCAGGTCCACGACCCAGCACCCGCGCGCGTGACCGCCCGGGCGCCGGCAGTGCCACAACACGTTTTCATCGTCGCACCCCGCGTCCTGGAGCGCGTCGGCGAGGATCGGCAAACGGTCGAACGCGCGATCTTCGTATATTCCGCGTGCCAGCGCAGTACGTCGGACGTGCGCCAACAGGACCAGTTGGGGTCCGGTTCGTTCTCGCCGAGTACCTCGCGGACGGTCGCGAACAAGCTCTGCCAGTTCCACTGCCGGACCACGACGTCGGTCCATGCGGTGTCCGGGTTCTCCATGCGGACGGTATCGAATGCCGCGCTCGCCGCGACCAGAGCGGGGTCATTGGTTCCGCGCCGCACGCCGTCGAGAACGCCGCCCTGTTTCGCGACGCGGCACTCATAACGGAACGCTTGCGCGTCACACGGTGAGCAACACGGGCACGGGTTAATCAACTCGTAGTCGTTGAACGATTCCTCGCCGAACCAAACGGTTTCGCCGGACTCGCGGGCGGCTTGCGATCGTACCCACGCGAGCGCGTCGACGGATATTGCTCCGTCCGCGAACTGCTCGGTGGCTTCGACCGCGAGTTGCGAATGGCGCGAGGGTAACCGGTCCCACACGCGGCGCAAAAGGGCCGCGGTGAGCAGGTGCAGTTTGCGGTCCGGGAAGATGCCGAGTTCGAGTGAAAGGGTGTCGGGGTCGCCTAAGCAAGCCAGCCAGTCTTCGAGCGTCATTGCGAGCCGCTTCAACGGAAGCAGCGGGGGTTGGGATAGCGTGCTCCCTCAGATTACCGCACGGGCGCGCTGAGTCAACGAATCATTTTTGGCGTGGTTCGCCTGGGGCGGCGGGCACCTTGCTCACTCTTCAGAGGTCGTGAGGCTCGTTCCGCTTTACCCGCACTCCGGCGTTCGTAACCGAGAGCGGGCGAGTTCAAAGTGAGAGCATCAAAAACGCGCGGCGGGAGGGGTTGTGAGTGTGGCACGCGGGTCGTGAATAGAGTATACCGCAAGGCCCCCTAAAGGTGAGGCGGAAGCTCCCGATGCGCGTGTTCGTTTACGAGTACATGACCGCGACCGGTGTCGGGTGCGCCCCCGGTTCGCCCGACCACGGAATGTACCGTGAGGGCCGCGCGATGCGGGACGCGGTCGCCGAGGACTTCGCGCGCGTGCCGGGGGTGACGGTCGAAACGCTCGACCGGTTCGAGGGCGCCGATCACGGGTACGAGGTCCGGCGCGTCGCGGAGCGGTGCGAGTGGTCGCTCGTGATCGCCCCCGAAACGGCCGGACAACTCGACCGCGATTGCGGAGCGGTCCGGCAATCGGCGAGCGCCTTGTTGGGGCCTTCGGGCGCGGCCCTCGCACTCACAACCGATAAACTCGCGCTCGCGGGGCACTGGCGCACGCACGGCGTGCGCACGCCGGCAACAACGGCCCGCGCCCCGACCCCGTGTGAAGCGTTCCCAGTGGTCTGGAAACCGCGGGACGGGGCCGGTTCAACCGACACGTTTTTGATCCGCGACCGGTTCGAGTTAGCAGCCGCACTTGCGGCGGCCCCTGCGGAGCACGCGATGATCCTTCAAGAGTTCGTGCCGGGCCGCGCGGCGAGTGTCGCGTTTCTGTGCGGCCCGGGCGGGTACGTGCCCCTCACCCCCGCGTTCCAGACGTTGAGCGCCGACGGGCGGTTCAAATACGAGGGCGGGGAGCTGCCGGTCCCCGGTGCCCTCGCGGGGCGCGCGGTGACGCTCGGGCGCGCGGCCGTGGAGTGCGTGCCCGGATTGCTGGGGTACGTGGGCGCCGACCTGGTACTGGGGGACGCGCCCGACGGCTCGCGCGATTACGCGATCGAGATCAACCCGCGGCTCACGACTTCTTACATCGGGCTACGAGAACTAGCGGACTTCAACATTGCCGAAATGGTGCTCCGCGTAGCGCGGGGCGAAGCGGTCCGCGCGCCCCGGTGGAAGCCGGGGCGCGTGCGGTTCGGTCCGGACGGGTCCGTTCCCTCTCTCTAACCGCACAACGGGCGGGCACCCTACTTCTTGGGCGGCGCCGGGTTCGCGAGCAGGGCGGCACGGGCCGCGAGCACCCGCGCGTGCTCCGAGCGCCCGGGGAAGCCGGCGTGCGCGACCGCGTTCTGCTCGTAGGTGCGCCACGCAGAAAGGGCCGTTTTCCACGCATCAATGGCGTCGGGGCGCAGGCGATCGGCCTCGGCCCCCGTCGCGGCTTCCAGGCGCGCCTGGCTCCGCTCCGCGAGTTCGTGCTTGCACAGCGCGAGGAGCAGCGTCGATTCCGCCAGCCCGACCTCAGACGAAGCCTGGTCCACGATGAGTTGGACACCGGGCTGTTTCCATGCGCTGTCGATTTGTCCGAGCACCGCCGCTTCCACAGACTTGTCTCTGTTCGCGTCTAACTGCACGCGCCCGAGTTCCTGGTACAGCCCGGTGACGAGTTCGACCCATTCCTTGATCTGGAACCCCGCGTCCTTGTTCAGTCGGAGGCGCTCCCGGCCGTTGGCGAACGTTTCCTGCTTCGTCACGAGGTCTTTCGCGGCGTCCTGGAACTGGCCGCGCTGGATGCGCTCGCGCGGGTTCGGCGGTTCGATGAACGACAGCCCGAGTGCCCCGGCCGCGCCCGCCCGCAACCGCTGCGCGATCTGACCGTCCGGTTGAATCCCGGCCGGTATCCGGAATACGCTGTTCGGGAGCTGCTCGCGCCGGTAGACGTCGAACAACCGGACCCCGGGCGGGTTGCGGTCGGTGCCGCCCATGTCGAGCGGCAGCAGGGCGCGGCTCGCGTGCCCGTAGGCGAACGCGGCCCGTTGGTTCGGTTGGTTCGGTTCGTTCGACGGGTTCCAGAACGCGGGCTTCGGATCGCGGAACGCGCTCTGGAGCGCTTTCGCGTCGTAAGCCAGTTTTACGCCCAGGTCGCTTTTGAGCTTGGTTTCGACCAGACCCATCCGCGGGGCGAGGGCGTTGACCGGGACGGCAAGGAACGCGGTCGCCTTCTTCGCGTCGTCGAGCGTCGCGCCGCTGACATTGGCCTGGTCCGCGAACCACTCTTTCGCGGCGTCCGGGTTCGCTTTGAGTTGCGCGAGCGTAACCGGGAACGCCTGTCCGCGCCACGGGTCGAAGAGTTTCACGTCGGCTCCGATGCGCACGCCGACCGCCCAGAACGGTCCCCGCGGGGCGCCGGTCACGAACGCCTTATTATCGGGTGTCACGAGCGGCAGCCCGGCCGGTTGTTTGCCCGCGTCCGGCCCCCCAATCAGGCACCCGTCGAGTTCGAGTTGCTGGAGGAGGGCGAGGAAGACGTACATCCGTTCGAGTCCGGAGCCGAACCCGCGGCGCAACACCGCGGTTGGCGGGAGCGCGCTGGCACCGTCCGCCCGACCCGCGATCAGCATCCACGGGCGCAGGTATACCTGGCGGCACACCCAGGCGAACGCGCGCTCCGCGCGCTGGTCGGGCGCGAACCGGCCCAGCGCGAGCGAATCGGCCGCGTCGCGCAGGTACAGGCAGTCCGCGAGGTACGCGCTGTCGTGAGCGGTGAAGGTGGTCGCTCGCACTTCCTCGCGATCATCCGCCGAGAGCGGAACGAGTTGCGAAAGGCTCGCGAATTCCGGGTCCGAAAGAACCGGGAGCGTTTCTTTGGTCTGAGTGTTCAGATCGGTCGCGAGCCCGCCGAGGGCGGTTCGGCACGCGGCCCAGTCGGTTTCCTTCCGCAACCGCTGCCCGGCAACCTTCCAGGGATCGCCCTTGGTGGTAGGCTGTTCCTCGGTGTTTTTTACACCGGTTGGCGGTTTGGTACACCCGCTCGCCCCCACGAGCACGGCAGCGCCGATCGCGAACAGTCCGGCGGTGAGAGCGAATGTGGTAAGTGGGCGCCGGGAGCGGGAATCGGGCCGGTGGTCGGTGGTCATGCGGGTTGGCTCGTGTGGCAGTGGCTTGGCAGACGTTCAAAGTTGCAAGTTCGAGTTCGATACCCACGACGGGCCGGTGCGTTCCGCGTCCTACCGAAGCTCACCGTCACGACGCCTTCTTGTCTTCAGCCTGGAACTTGGAACCCGATCCCTGGGAAACGGCGTTACTCAGAGCGCCTCGGATTCGCAGGCACCGGGTGAACAACTCGGGCAGTGCGTCGAGCGGGAGCATGTTCGGCCCGTCGCTCTTCGCCTCGTCGGGGTTCGGGTGCGTTTCGAGGAACACCCCGTCGCACCCCGCGGCGACCGCGGCGCGGGTCAGGACCGGCACCATGTCGCGGTCGCCCCCCGTGCGGTCCCCGAGCGCCCCTGGTCTCTGTACGCTGTGGGTGGCATCAAAGATCACCGGTGCGCCGGTTTCCTGCATCCAGGGCACGGACCGCATGTCGTTGACCAGCAGCCCGTACCCGAAGGTCGTGCCGCGCTCGGTCAGGAGCACGTTGCGGCTCCCGAACTCGGAGAGCTTCGCGACCACGTTTTTCATATCCCACGGGGACATAAATTGCCCCTTTTTCACGTTCACCACGCGCCCGGTTCGGCCGCACGCTTCGAGCAGGTCGGTCTGGCGCGCCAAGAACGCCGGCACCTGCAAGATGTCGCACACTTCGGCGGCCGGGGCCGCTTGCGCGCACTCGTGGATGTCGGTGGTCACCGGAAACCCGGTCGCCTTTTTAACGGCTTCCAGTGTTTTTAGGCCCTCGTAAAGCCCCGGCCCGCGGAACGACTTCCCGGAGCTCCGGTTCGCTTTGTCGAAGGACGCCTTGAACACGAGCGGCAGTGCGAACCGGTCCGCGAACCCGCGGAGCGTTTCCGCGATGCGCAGGGTGAGCGTGTGCGATTCGATCACGCACGGCCCGCAGATCCACAGTAACGGGTGCCCGGCACCGATCTGGTACGACCCCACAGTCACGACGCTCATTGGGGGTTGCGGCTCCATCGCTTCTCCTTAGACATATGGCCGCACGGGGCGGAAATTGAGGTGTAGCGGGTCCGCTTGGAGCGGGGCAACCCCAACTAGTTAAATCGGGTGAGCTAAGGGGAGCGCCCAATTTAGGCGGAGCGAAGTGCGGGGGCAAAATCTCGCTGCCGCGATAATTCGGACCGGAAATTTTGCAACTCTTGCGTTCCGTCGCCCGATGAAGGACTGCACCTTTCGGCTCTGCTACATCCAATCGCCTGGGAAACGGGGCAAACTTGAATGGACCGCCCTCGTTAACGGGGTTCTGGTACCATCGGAAAAAATTGCTCTCGTTTTGTAAGAACGCACTTGGTAGATTCCGCCGCCTTCACGGTACCGGGATTCCTCCGGCTCGTGGAGCCGCACTCACGGACGAGTGTGATTTGGCAGGAGGTCGTTGCGTGGCTCGCCGCCGTTTGCGCCACAAACTGATGCTGGGACTGGTCCTCGTGGCCGGGAGTATCGGGCTATTGGCGAGCGGAACCGCTTACGGCATCTATACGTACTACACGAGCGTAAAGACCACCGAGCGCAAGCTCAACGAGTTGAGGATCGCGACAGAAATATCGGCGGCGCTAGACGTGTTGGACCAGGGAGAAGACAGCGACACTTTTGGGTACCTTTCACAGGTCGTACTGGCGAAGCAAATCCTGGCCTCATTCAGTGCGGAGACCGAACGGAATAACGCCGCGGGATTGGACCCCGATCGCGGGGTGATGGAACGCGATCTGATGCCTCGTTTGGAAGACGCGCTTACCTCACTCGAAAAAGAAGTGAGCCGTAAGCAACTTCCCGCGTTCGGGCAGGACTCCCCCAAACCGTTCCGAAAAACTACCGAGGTGCATGACGCCCACGAGAAAGCTCGTCGGATGGCGGAAAAGTTGCGATACGCGGTGATCGACGACATCCAACAGAGCGGGCGGGAATCCAGTGCCGCGATTCGGCGTACATCTTGGATCGTCGGGTTCGCGATGGTTTGGGCGCTCGCACTCGTCGCGACGATGCTGTACTACTTCCGCGTGTGGATGTTCGCTCCGATTCGCGAACTCCAGGCCGGGGTCCAACGAGTTCACCACGGGACGTTCGACCAACCCCTCGTTCTCAATTCCGGTGACGAGCTTCAAGAACTCGCGGACGAGTTCAACGCGATGGTCGCACGCCTCCACGCGGTCTACGCGGACCTCGCGCGCCAGGTGAACGAACGCAGCCGGCAGCTCGTGCGCTCCGAGCGCATGGTGTCCGTCGGGTTCCTCGCCGCGGGCGTCGCGCACGAGATCAACAATCCCCTCGCGAGCATCCTGTTCTGTTCCGAAGCGCTCGAGCGCCGACTACAGGACGTGCTCGCGACCAGCACCGCGCCGCCGGCCGAAACCGAGGTGCTCACGCGGTACCTGAAGATGGTTCAACAGGAAGCACTGCGGTGTAAGGACATCACACAAAAACTGCTCGATTTCAGCCGCACCGGTGAGCGCACGAAGGAGCCGGCCGACCTGACCGGACTGATCCGCGGGGTGCTCGAAGTCGTGCGGCACCTGCCGTCGAGTCGCAGCAAGCAAGTCGTTTTCGAGCCGACGGGGTACATCGTCGCGCCGGTCAACGCACAGGATCTCAAGAGCGTGGTCCTGAACCTCGTGGTGAACGCGCTCGACAGCATGGAAGATAACGGCCAGTTGGCGATCACGCTCGGTACCGCCGGCGGGTACGCGGAACTGGTCTTCGTGGACACCGGGTGCGGCATGGCACCGGACGTGTTACAGAACATCTTCGAGCCGTTCTTCACCAAGAGCCGCACCGGAAAGGGCACCGGGCTGGGGCTGTTCATCAGCCACCAGATCGTGGACCAGCACGGCGGGACGATCACCGCCGCCAGCGCCGGTCCCGGGACCGGGAGCACGTTCACGGTGCGCATCCCGCTACAGATCGCGCCGGGCGTAACGGATGCGCCGGGCACCGAGGGCGAACCGGAACCGGCGCCCACCGTGCTGACATTCCCCGGCAGCCGCACCGCGGCATGATGGCGGCAGAAACGGGCTTGTAAATCCTGCAAACCCGTCTAAGCTCCGCCGCCCCAAGTTCGGATCGAGACACGGAGACCGCGAGTGGCTACCACACCCGCACACAACCGCCTGCGAATCCTGTTCGTCGACGATGAAACCCACCTCCGGGAGTTCATGAAGTCCGAACTGCCCCGGCTCGGGCACGAGGTCACGACCTGCGCGGACAGCAAGAGCGGCATCGAGACGGTCAAGAAGCAGACGTTCGACGCGGCCATCCTCGACATGCGGATGGAGCACGACAAGGCGGGGCTCCAGGTGCTCGCCGCGCTCAAGCAGGTCGCGCCGGACACCGAAGCCGTCATCATGACCGGGTACGGCAGCACCGAGACCGCGGTCGAGGCGCTCCGGCTCGGCGCGTTCGACTACCTCACCAAGCCGTGCAAGCTCACCGACATCGAGGCGCTGCTGCTCCGCATCCAGGAGAAGCGGAAACTCAAGCACAAGACCGCGGCCCTCGAGAGCCGCGTCGAGGCGGCCGAAGGCCCGTCCGGGCTGATCGGGGCCAGCGCCGCCATGACGCCAGTGCAGCAGTTCATCGACCGCGTCGGGCCGACCGACGGCCGGGTGCTCATCACCGGCGAAACCGGCACCGGCAAAGAGGTCGTCGCGCGGGCGCTGTACACGAAGAGCAAGCGCGCCGACATGCCGTTCGTCCCGGTGAACTGCGGGGCGCTCACGCAAACCCTCGCCGAGAGCCAGCTGTTCGGCCACAAGAAGGGCGCCTTCACCGGCGCGGACAAGGACCACAAGGGGTTCTTCGAGGTCGCGAACGGCGGTACCCTGTTCCTCGACGAACTCGGGGAACTGGACAAGAACCTCCAGGTGAAACTGCTCCGGGTTCTCGAAGCGGGCGAGATCCAGCGGCTCGGCGAGAGCCAGCCCATCACCGTGGACGTGCGGGTCATCAGCGCGACGAACAAAGACCTGCGGAAGATGATCGAAGAGGGGACGTTCCGCGAGGACCTACTGTTCCGGCTGAACATGTTCCACGTTCACCTGCCGCCGCTCCGCGACCGGCGCGAGGACATCCCCGAACTGGCCCGGCACCTGCTCGCCCGGCACGCCAAGCGCCCGGTGGAAAACGTGGCCCACCTGCTGACCCCCGAAGCGCTCCGGATCATGCTCAACCACGATTACAAGGGCAACGTGCGGGAGCTGACGAACGCGATGGAGTACGCCTGGATCGTCTCCGGGGGCGGGACCATCACGCCCGAAGCGCTCCCGCGCGACATGGTGTACCCGAAGCCGTCCGCGACGATCCCGGTGGCGTTTCCGGCCGCGCCCAGCGCGCCCGCACCGAGTGGTTACTCAGCCGCGTTCCTCGGCTCGCCCGCGCCGATGCCCACCCTGCCCTTCCCTGCGAATCAGGGCGACACTGGAGTGAGCACGGGACCGACGAAATCGCTGGCGGACGTCGAAATGGAGTACATTCTTCAGGTGTACTCGAAGAACGGGATGAACAAGCAGAAGACGTCCGACGAACTGGGGATCAGCCTGAAGACGCTCTACAACAAGCTGCACAAATACGAAGAAGAGCGCCAGCGCCGGGCGGGGTGATAACGCGACCGGTGTGCGAAACCCTCGACTCCGCACACCGGCCGGCCACAGGATCTTGCACTTCGAGCCTCCGACCGCCCGGCCCGAGCGCAATCGCGGGTGCCCGGGCAGCGGTGTTCGTGGCCGTTAACTACTTGCTCTTCGGCTCACCCGTGTACTTCTTCGCCTGATCTTCAACGTACTTCTTCATGCCGGCGTTCTGTGCGTCCACCATGTTGATCGCCTTTTCCGCCGCAGCTCGTGCCTTGGCCTTGTCGCCGGCAGCAAGATAAGCAGCCGCCACGCGCAGTGTGCCGATCGCGTCCTTGTCGTCCTTCACTTCCTTTTCGGCCGCGGTCACGGCCTTTGCCCCAAACTCCTTCACTTTGGCCGTATTGCCCGCAGCGGTGTGCGTTTTGATAACCCGGATTAGCGCCGTGGCCGTTTCGCCGTCGATGGTCAGTGCGGATTCGGCCGCTTTTACCCCGACCGCGACGAGGGCCGCTTGCCCGGCGGCCGCGTCCACCGTCACCGCGTCGGCCACCACACCCAGCGCGGCAATGTCGTTCCGTTTGGAAGCCTTGGCCGCCATATCCGCGGCCAGTTTCTGGGCTTCACCGAACCGCTTGGCGGCGACGAGCAACTTGAGCCGGGCGCTGGTCATGTACGGGTCCGCAGCCAGGCGCGGCCACTTGGCGGAGAACTGTTCCCACTCGGCCAGTTGCTCGGCCGGGTCGCCGTTCGGCTTGCTCATCACCTCGAAAGTCTTGTCCCACAACTTGTCTGCGGCTTCCAGTTCGGCGGTGCCCTTGGCCGCGTCCCAGGTTCCGGCCAGCACCTTCGGCAGTACCTCGTCCAGGAACAGCGGGTGCCCGATGTACGCGATCTTTCCGTCCTTCCCGATCACGAAGGAGCACGGGATGCCACCGCGCCCCGAGGCCTTCATGTAGGAATCGTAAGTTTCCTGGTCGTCCGCGTAAGCGATCGTGTAGCCGAGTTTGGCCCCGCGCTTCTTGACAAACTCGTCCACGCGCTCGGGCGTGTTTCGCTCGTCTTTGGCAGTGAACCCGATCACCGTCACCTTGCCCGCGAGTTCCTCCTGAATGTCGCCCAGGTGCGGCATCATGACCACGCACGGCCCGCACCACGTGGCCCAAAACTCCACCACGTACACCTTACCCGACTCGAACGCCTTCACTTCGGAACCGGCGAGCCATTTGGTCGCTTTCAGCGGCGGGGGTGCGTCGCCGACCTTGAGTGTCGGTTGGTCCTTCACGGGTTGTGGCTCATCCGCGACAGACCGTTGCGCGCCGCCGAAAGCGACGAACATCAAGGCCAGTAGCAGGGTTCGCATGGGGGAAACCTCACACGGGGAAGTGGCGCCAACAATGTACACCAACCTACTTACCAAACGAAGCGCCTTTCCGAACGAGTGCCTGCCCCTGACTCCACAAGGAAATCCTCGAATTGTCCAGCACCTGGGAACCCGATCGGGGACTATGGGATAAAGGAGGCGCAACCCCATGCCCGATGCACACGCACTCGCGCGACTCGCGACTCTCGCACACACCGGCTTACCCGACCACACACTCCTTGACCGGTTCGCGGCCGACCGCGACGAATGCGCGTTCGCGGCCCTGGTGGAGCGCCACGGACCGGTCGTGCTCGATGTGGCCCGAGCCGTTCTGCGTCACGCCCAGGACGCCGAGGACGTGTTCCAGGCATCGTTCCTGGTGCTCGCCCGGAACGCCGGCACGGTCCGCACGCGCAGCTCAATCGGGTGCTGGTTGCACGGGGTCGCGCACCGGCTCGCCCTGAAAGCCCTGCGTGCGCGTGTGCGCCGGTCGCGTTACGAGGCAGTCCCGCGCGCGGCAGCGCCGGTACCCGGGGATGAATTGACGTGGGGTGAAGTTCGCGCTCTGATTCACGACGAACTCGCGCGGCTCCCCGATACACTCCGCGCGCCAGTGCTCCTGTGTCATCTCGAGGGACTCACGCTCGACGAAGCGGCCGCACGGCTCGCTCTCCCACGCGGGACGCTACGCGACCGCCTGGACCGCGGGCGCGCGGTATTGCGCAAGCGCCTCGCGCGACGCGGGTTAGCCGTGGCTGCAATCGCTTTTCCGACGGCCATCTCCAACGCCGTACCGCCGTTAACGGTTCTGGGAACAGCGAGATCCGTGATCCGATTCGCTTCCGGAATCGGCGACCGGTCGCGCGCCGCCGAACTCGCCAACGGAGCGATGCCCGCCATGATCTCCGCTCGTTTCAAACTCGCACTGCTGTTCGCGATCACCTTCGGCGCGATGGGACTCGTGGTAGCCGGGATTCGGGACGTCGAAGCGCCCGCCGTTGAGGTACCCGGGGAAGTATCAACGGTCGATCCGCCCGACGCGGCCCCGCCCGAAGTCGTGCGCGCGGACTTACCCGTCGCCCCACCTCCGGCCCCCGCGCCGCGTATCGGGTTCGAGAGCATCACCGTCGTCATCAAGCCGCCCGGATTGAGCAACCAACCGGGCGGAACGATCCGGATCTCCTCGGACGGCTCGTGCTTGTGCGAGGTTCCCGGGCGCATTCCCCCCGGGGGCCGAGAGCCTCTCCTCGGGGCGCGCCTCGTTCACAAGCTCCCACTCGACCGACTCCGCACTCTGAACGAATTGCTGAAGGACACCGACTGGCTCAAGAAGGACGCGAAGGACGTGATGCGTTTGCACTCGGCCGAGTACGCGATCACGCTAGAACAGAACATCGGGCAAAAGAATCACGTCAAAAGGACGCTGAAAATCACAGGCGTATCCGAGGTGTACCCGAAGGTGTTGCACTTCTTCGACTCGATCGCGCACCAGGAGCACTTGCTTTACCGACTGGAATGGGTACCCGAGACGATGGCCGAGGCGCGCCGCGACTTGGACAACATCATCGGCGGAGAGCTGGGGGAGTCGATCGGTCGGTCCCAGTACGCAATCGACTTGGCGCGATTCACCCCGTGGGCCAAACGGACCGTTCGCAGCTCGTTCAACAAGCAGGTCGATGAGGTTCGCGTCGCGGTGCGCCTCACCGGGCTGTTGAAACTGGAATCCGAGCGCGAGCACGTGAACGACCTGGCAATGGACCGTGATTCGAGCGTCCGCTCGGCCGTGGCACTGGCGGTCGCGCGCCTGGGCGGAGAGAAGGCCGTACCGGTGCTGCGGAAGATGCTCCGGAGCACGTCCGAAGCGCCGTGGGAACTCATCAAACTCGGTGTGATCGCGGTCCCGACGATCGCCGAAGTGATCCGCGACGGCGGCGACCCCAACGACATGGGCTACGAGCACCTGATCCGGGCCTACATCGACAATTGGAAGAGCGTACCTCTACCGTTCAATAAGAGCATCGCGGACGCAGTGAAGGCGGGCATGGTATCGGCGAAAGAAAAGGCCGTCCGAGTACAGTACCACCAAGAGCTACTGAAGCTCATCGAAGCGCCCCCACCGCCCGAAGATCCGAAACTCGGCCGGACGCGCACGGACGTCCTGAATCTGGCCAACGCGATCGAAGCGTGTAAGGCCAAAACGGGTGCCTACCCAGAGAAACTGAACGCACTGAAGGACGGTGGGTTCGTCGCTCCGGGTACGAACCTGCGCGACCCGTGGGGGAACGAGTATCGTTACGACCCAATGGGAACACGGAACAGCGCCGGCCGCCCGGACGTTTGGACAGTGAACCCGGACAAAATGGAGATTGGGAGTTGGGCTTCGGAGCTGTGGGGCGAGTGGGGTCTGTTGTCTCTGATAAGCAAACCGACCGTCCGCGAGCACTGGGAATTCGGGACGAATACGATCCGGATGCACAAACTCGACGGCACCGTCTACCGAGGGGCGTGGTACACGCTCGATGCGTTTCAAGAACTAAAGCAGATCAATTTGGTAATCGACGGCGTAACTCACAAAGGGATTTACGAAGTGAAAGGCGACACGCTCCGCGTAAGTCACGGGCTATCGGACAAAGACGAGCGCCCGAAGGACTTCGAGGGCGGAGAACACGCCGCGGTCCTCGTCTTCAAACGGCAAAAATAAATCCCGGGATCGACCTCAACACGATCAACCCGGGACCATCCGGGGCGGACTCACGCCTGCGTGGTGACGTACCCGCGGAGCGAGCCGCCGAGTTGCTTCACCCACGCCTTCAGCCCGGCGAATTCGGGGCGTTCGACGTCCGGTTCGCGGGTCACCAGGTACACCGCGTCCGCGGATGAACAGGTCGCGTCGCGCTCCGGCACCACGCCCCACACGCCCGCGTCGATGAGCACCCAGTCGAACCACTGACGCAACTGCACCATCAGTTTCGGCAGGTCGTGGCCCATTGCGCCGGCGGTGCTGTCGTGGGCCTCGCCCGCGGTGAGCGCCTGAAGGCTCGGGAGCGGGGTCGGCTGAAGCGCCCACGGGAGCGGGAGGTGCTGGCCGAGAACCTCAGCGAGTCCGGGCGCGGGGCGCAGCGCGAGGCTGTTAGCGATCCCCGGGCGCGTGAAGTTCGCGTCGGCCACCAGCACGCGCTGACCGTCCCGCGCGAGCGTCAGCGCAAGGTTGAGCAGTACCGTGGTGGTGCCCGCTTGCGGGGTGGCGGCCGTGAACATCAGCGCCCGCGAGGTCGCGCCCGGCAACTGCTTCGTAACCTCGTCGCGCAGCGTGCGGTACTCGGCGCTCACCGCGTGGTCCGGGAAGTGGAGCGCGACCAGCCCCGCATCGGGGCCGCCCGTGCGCCCGGGGACGCGCGGCACGGTGTCGTGGAACCGCACCGACAAGAATGACGCGGCTGGGGCTTCGACAACCGGCGTGGCAGTGGGAATAGGCGCCGGGACGGGAGCGGGCGGTGGGGCCACCGGCGTGGCAATGCGCGGGAACGAGCGCGCGGGTTCCGGCTTTTTCGCTTCCGCCCGCACTGCGGAGAATATGGGACCGCTCGGGCCGCCGATCTCCACAAACGGCGCGTCCTCGGCGCCGATCTCGAACGAATCGTCGTTCCCGCGCGGTTCCTCGCTCGCGATCGAGCGGGCCACATTCGATCCGGTCAGCGCGCTAAACACCCGGCTCATTCCGTGCCCCTGTTAGCCAACCCGAGCGGTAATGTTCCCTGCGACACGAACGGCGGCCCGTGTGCGCGACTGATTCAGACGCTTTAATCCCTGTCAAGCCGGGCGCTTGCGAACGGCCTTGTCCTTCGCACCGCGACCGGCGCTGCGTTCACCTGCCGTCGGTTTGCGCTTCGCGTGGATTTCTGGCTCCGATTCACGCCCCGGGTGCGGGAGCAGCACGGCGTCGCTGGTGCCATCCTCATCCGGGGGCGTGATCCCGATGCGCTCCAGTGCTTCGAGCGCGGCCTCCACGTCTACCAGCTCGGCCTCACCTTCAGCAGCCAGCTCGAACGCCAGCGCCGCGGCGCGGTTCAGCACGCGCGGCACCCCACGGCACGCGGCGGCGAGCAGTTCCACCGTGCCCTCGTCGAACACCTTGGCCGGGTCACCGTTCGCGGCTCGCACCTGGTGCCGCAAGTACGCCACCGACTCTTCCACCGAAAGGGCGTTGATCGAGCACCGCACAGAGATACGTCCCGCGATCGGGGCATTGGCCGGCTTGCGCAGCGCGTCGCGCAGGGCCGGCAGCGCGACCAACACCGCGAACACAACCGCTCCGGAACGCGACTCCAGATTGCCGAGCAGCCGCAGTTCTTCAAGTGCAGACGCGCTCAGGTGCTGGGCCTCGTCGATCACAATTACCGTGGGGAACCCATCGGCCGCGGCATCGAGCAGGTGCCCCGTTACGGCGAGCCGGAGTTCCTGTTCGCTCAGGCCCTGGTACGGCTTGTTAAGGTCGAACAGGATCGCTTGGAGGAGGTCCGCTGGGGTCTGGGCGCGGGCGTTCGGGAGCAACACCCGCGGCACATCGGGGAGCAGGTCGTCGAGCCACTTGCGGGCGACGAGTGATTTGCCGATCCCGGGGGCGCCATCAATGAGTACGAGCGGGTCGCGCCGACTGAACGCGGCCACCAGCGCGGCCAGCGCCGCGGAGTGCGCGGGCGCGGGGAAGTACGCGGCGGCGTCTACGGCCGGGCGGAACGGGGGCGGTCCATGCCGAAGTGCGACCAGTCCACGATCGCTTCTCCATCTTGGTGTTTCGCGCTCGGCAGGGGGCAAAATTGGTTCCCTGTTCGTGCGTAATCGGCGATTGTGAAGGTGCGACTTAACCCCATCCGCGCGAAGCGTCGCGTCAAGTGTCGGTGCTCGGTTTTCTCCTCGTTTTTTTTGAATTAAACGGCACAAGATTTCGTACTTGCACACACGGTCTCGACCGGTATATCTTCCCAACCTACAGGTCATCGCACTGCGAACACGCTGCAAGGAGTGCAGAGGCATGAGCAGGACGCTCACCCT
The DNA here is from genome assembly GCA_000531095.1 of Gemmata massiliana. Lineage (GTDB taxonomy): Bacteria > Planctomycetota > Planctomycetia > Gemmatales > Gemmataceae > Gemmata > Gemmata massiliana. The sequence goes on from HG799477.1 coordinate 23,282, forward strand.
GATCCGAACCGGTTGGGACTCGATCCGATCGATCGCCGCGAGCGGTCGCAAAGCGGACGCCCTGGCCCAACTGGAGTTGCTCCTCGTGCGCACCGACGTGCCCACGGACATCGCCGCCGAAGGCCACCAACTGGCCGGCACCATCGCCCTCGACCTGGGGCGATTTACTACCGCTCGTCGGCACCTGAAGGCCGCGTCGGGGTTCGATGTGACGGACGCGAACACGCGATACTTGACCGGGCGCGCGTGGGAAGAAGATCCGGAAGGGTGCGACCGCAAGGCCGCGATTGCGTTCCGCAAGGCGACGCGGCTCGACGGTACCAACCCGCTCTACCGCGCCGCGTTCGGCCGGGCCGCGGCGCGGTGCGGGCAAGTTCGGCGCGGCGTTTGCGAAATGACGGCCGCGGCCGACCAAGCTGTCGACGATGTGGCAGTTGTACGCATCGCTGTGAACGGATTGCTGGAATTGGGCAAGCTGGGTAAAGCCCGCGGCGTGTTGGCAAAGGCGATGTTCCTCCGCCCAGGGCACTCCGAACTCGCAACCGCCTGGGAGCGGACCAAGTTCGAGGCCGCGCGGCGAAACCAGCGCCGGGTGCTCAAGACACGCGAAAACACACGGTACGCGCAGGACGCGCAATTCGCCAGGGAAGGCGACCGTGTGCTCCTGCCGTTCATCCGCATCGCGGACGGTACGAGTACCGCGAGCGGAACCTCGGTGCGTGTGGACACGGTGTCGTTCCCGCGCCCGCACTTCGACCGGCTCCGGATCAGCAAACTGGACCGCTAAAGATTACACCACGAGCTAAGCGGCTGGCAGGAAGCCACGGCCGCGACCACGCCCGACGCAGGACGCAGGACGCAGGACGCGCTCGGGCGTGGTCATTTAATGTCCACTTCGCAATGATTGTTGGCAAACCGCGAGATGCCAGCGCCGATTCCTACTCCCACACCAACTTCGCCGCGTCGAAACACGGGCCGTCCACGCAGACGCGCTTGTAGTCATCGCCTTCCGGTGTCTTTACCTTCGCCACGCAACTGAAGCAGATACCCACACCGCAGGCCATCGGCGTTTCGAGCGACACCTGACACGGCACATTCCACTTCGCTGCCAGTTTCGCGAGCGCGTGTAACATCGGCTCCGGCCCGCACCCCACGAGCGGCCCCGTTACCCCGTGCGATTCGAGCAACTGCGTCACGAACCCCTTCGTCCCGATGCTCCCGTCGTCGCTCGCGAGGTTCACGTCGACACCCGCGGCGCGGAAGTCATCCACACCCGCCGCGAGGTCCGCGCACCGCACACCGTAGTAGAGCGAAACCTTTTTCGTGCGTGCGCGCGGGGCGTCGCCCCCGAACCCGCGTGTGCCGAGTAACTCGCGCGCGTAAGCAAGAAACGGTGTCTGCCCGATCCCACCCGCCACGAGCGTCACTTGGTCTGGCGCTCCCACATCCAGGAACGGCTTCCCGAGCGGTCCCCACACTTGAAGATCTTCGCCCGCCCGCACTTCTACGAGCCGGCTCGTCATCTTCCCCACGACGAGGTAGACCACGTCCACGGCGACCGGAGCGCCGGAGCCATCGAGCACGGTGTCGTACAGCGCGAACGGGCGCCCGAGCAGTGGGTCGGTGGTGTTCGGCAGCCGGAGCATCACGAACTGGCCGGGCCTAATAGTGGTAGCCAGTTCGGGACAGTGGAGCCGAACGCGGAACGTGCGCTCAGCGAGTTTGACGTGTTCGAGAACGCGCGCGGTGCGGTGGAACATTGTTTTGGCGAACGGCCGGTGTGAACCGGCCGGTGTTTGAGGCGAACGAGGTAGTGAGACCGGGTGAGTTTAGCGTACCGACACCGAATCGGTTTCGTCTTCTGCGCTGGTGTGAGTTTAGTGGGTCTGGCAGCACCGGCCGGCTCACGCCAGCCGTTCGCCAAAATCGCACCGGCTGGCTCGCGCAGACCGTTCACCGACATTACGCAGGGCGATCGCCCGGATCGGCTTTCTTCTCGCTGGCCCGCAGGCGCGCGGCGGTGATCTTTTCCTGCGACTTCGTCACAAATAACTTGAGTTCTTTCAACTCGTCTTCGCTGATCCGGCGCGCCTTGCCCTTCGGCAGCTTGTCCAGTTTCACGGGACCGATCGCAACGCGCTTCAGGCGCATCACCTTGTGGTCGAGCTTCGCGAGCATCCGGCGGATTTCGCGATTCTTCCCTTCGGTCAGGATCACGCGGAGCCAGGTGCCGTTCCCCTGTGCTTTTACCCGCTTCACGCTTTTCGCGCGCACTTTGCCGTCGCTCAGCCAGACGCCGTCGAGCAGTTTCTGGAGGTCTTCGTCGGTAGGGCGCCCGGCGACGAGCACGAAGTACGTTTTCGGCACGCCGTACCGCGGGTGCGTCAGCCCCATCGCCAGGTCGCCGTCGTTGGTCATCAGCAACAGCCCGTCGCTGCCCTCGTCGAGCCGCCCGACGGTGTAGACGCGCTGTTCGACGTGCGGGAGCAGATCGACCGCGCGGGGGCGCCCGGCGGGGTCGTGGTTCGTGCAGAGGTGACCGACGGGCTTGTTCACCGCCCAGTAGACGAGTTTCTCGGCCTTCACCGGCTGGTCGTCGACCGCGACCTGGTGGTGCGCGGGGTCGATCTTCAGCCCGAGTTCCTTGACCCGGACGCCGTCCACCTTCACGCGCCCGGCGGCGATGAGTTTGTCACAGTGGCGCCGCGAGCCGACCCCCGCGTGCGCCAGATACTTGTTGAGACGTTGCATATTCCCAATTGTACCACACCGCCCCGAATTGACACGAAAACGGCGCGCGTTCGCCCGAAGGTGCCCGCGAGGACAATTGGGAAGGCACAGCGAAGTGGATTATGGAAACAGCTTGAAATGGAGAGCGGATCTAGCGGAGAACCGCGCTGAGGCTGCCGATGATCGCCTTACCGTCAGGGTCCGGCTGGAACGTTACGGTCACGACGTAGGTGTCGGTTTTGAGCATGAACACGGACAGTGCGCGTTTAATAACACCGTTATCCGCGTACACCCGGTCCGATATCACGAAACTACCTTTGGGGCCACTGTCGGCGGTGATTAGCATCGTTTTCGCTTTGTACTCCTGTTTTGCTCCACACATTTTGGCGTAATGCGTCCACACGTCCTCGAACGTTGGCCCTTCAACTCGAAACGCATACGCCGCAATGCCCGAACCTGTTGGCTCTCCGCCCATCTGGTGGAAATCGGTCGCACCCTTTAGTTGAGGCCGCCACTGTTTGAGTACTTCGTCGGCTGTAAGCTTCTTCGGCTTGTCCGGTTCGGTCGCGTGCTTCGCTTCGGGTGGCGCAGCAACAACCCGCTTTTCCTCAGCCGCAGGCGCCTTCGACATCTCGTTTGATGGCGCGCTGTTGGGGCGCGCGGCGAGCACCGTTCCTGTGATTGCGGCGAGCGTAACCAATCCGAGCACGAATACCTTGCGCACCGTTAACCTCCCTTTGATGAGTTGGGCGAGCGAACCGGGAATGGTGCCGCTCGTTGTGTATTGCGTTACCCGCTCGCACGTTCGGGCGATCAGTTCGCCCGGAACAGCGCCGGCCCGAGCGTCCGCGAGGACGCCCGGCAGCGCGGCGACCGTCAGTGCGATCCCGCGCTTGGTGAGCCGGGCCGCGAGCTTCTTGCGCCCGTTAGCGAGCCGACTCGACAGCGTCCCCTCGGGCACGCCCAGCGCGACCGCCGCGTCCTCGCGCGACGCCCCACGCAAGTCGCACAGAACAATCGCCTCGCGATAGTGCGTCGGGAGCGCGGCGAGTTCCTCGTCCAGCACCGGTGCGAGTTCCGATTGCGGTGGCGCGTGATCGGGTGCGGGCGGTTCGGGTAACTGGGCCACCGTGACCTCCCGCTCGCGCCGCCGACGGGCCGCGCGCCGAGCGCGCCACGCGATCCGAAAAGCGACCCCGTACAACCAGCTCCACAGACGCGCGCCGTCGCGTACCGATGCGGCCTGTTGTGCGAGTACCAGGAACGTGGCCTGGAACACGTCCTCCGCGTCCTGCGGGTTGCGCACCACGCGCTTACACACGCCCAGCACCAGTGATCCGTGCCGGCGCACCAGTTCCTCGAACGCGGCGGTGTCTTTGGTCGCCACGAAGCGCGCGAGCAATTCGGCATCGGTCGTGCCGGTGTGCTCCAACTGCCGCAGGATCTCCGCCGATCGCGCCGCGCTCATTCGCTCCCTCCGCTCGTATAGTCCCCGCCCGCCCCGGGCGCGTCGCGCGAAAATCTTAGTACTACTGAGCTGCATGGGACGTACGTGCTGTGCCTGACAGTGGACACAGTCCGGCATGGCCCACGGGCGCAGCAGATGTTGCAAGGCGCGCCGAACACCGGGTAGGGTTAGCGTCGGCTCGGTGCGATTTTTCTAGTCCGGCAAACGCGACTGGGCTATAAGTTGCGGTTGGGATAGGCTTTAGGTCGTCCTCGGAGGGCGTGCCGATGAAGAAGGCGAAGACCGCCGAGCCAACGATCACCCGCGACCTGACGCCCGAGCGGGCCGCGTGCCCGTACTGCGGGCGGCCCATGTGGGCCGATTATGCGGCCCGCCGCACGGTCCACACCCTGACCGGTGTGACCCGTTTGAATCTGACCGTTCGCCGGTGCCGGACCGCGGCGTGCGCCGGTTACAAGAAGCCGTACCGGCCCGAGGCCGAGGGCTCGTTCGCGCTGCCCCGGCACGAGTTCGGGCTCGACGTGATCGCCCTGATCGGGCGCCCGCGGTACGCCGAGCACCGGTCCGTGCCCGAGATCCGGACCCACTTGGTCGCCCGGAACGTGTCGGTGTCCGAGCGCACCGTGACCAACCTGCTGGACCGGTACGACGAGTTGCTCGCCACGTCCCTGACCGACGATCACCGGGTCCAGAAGGTGCTGGCCGCCCAGGGCAAGGTGATCCTGGCCCTCGACGGGCTCCAACCGGACGTCGGGCACGAGGTGCTGTGGGTGATCCGGGACGTGCTCAGCGGCCAGCTCCTGCTGGCTAAGAGCCTGCTGTCGGCCCGGAACCAAGATCTGGCGGCCCTGCGGTCAGCGGTGAAGGGGGCGTGCGGGGTGCCGGTCGCCGGGGTCATCTCCGACGGCCAGCACTCGATTCGCAAAGCCGTGGCGCGGGCGCTCCCCGGTGTGCCCTACCAGCTGTGCCAGTTCCACTACCTGCGGGAGGCCGCGAAGCCCATTTATGAGGCCGATCGGCACGCCAAGGTGGCACTCAAGAAGAAGGTCCGCGGGGTGCGCCAGATCGAGCGCCAGGTCGAGGGGCGAACCGATCCCGAGGCCGGCGCGGTGCGCGGGTACTGCTCGGCGGTACGGAGCGCCATCACCGACGATGGGCGGCCCCCGCTGGACGCGTCGGGGCTCAAGTTGCACGCCCGACTGAGCTGCGAAGCCATCCGCGAGGCCGCCGCGCGGACTTTCTGAATGGCGGGCAAGAGTGGCCCAATCAGGATCGCAATGATCGCGATCACCACCAAAAGCTCGATCAGTGTGAAGCCGGAGCGTGAGCGACGAAACACGGTTGGCGTCCCCTGGCGTTGGAGAGCTGGTGTTGCGAACGCGAGAAATGTGTTACTGGGCACGCTGACCTGCGACCATGAAAAGTGCGTAAACTCTGGAAATCGACCGGGAAGTCACGCGATTCACGCAATCCGAAAATTGCGGACGCGCCGACCGTGCTCGCGGGAGTATTAATCCGAACACTGCACGGAGGCACCATGAACCGGCTTCGTACTGGCCCTCTTCCCGTCGTCCAACTGCGAGACGCGCTCCGCTGGGATCTCGATGCCCTACCCGACGCGGAACTCCTCGCCCGGTACGCGGACCACCCCGCGTTTGAGGTGCTGCTCCGGCGGCACGGGGCGATGGTGCTCGGTGTTTGTCGTCGAACGCTTACCAACGTCTCCGACGCAGAGGACGCATTTCAGGCGACGTTCCTCGTGTTCATTCGCAAGGCGCGGTCGCTCCGGCGCGCGGACCGACTCGGTCCGTGGCTCTACGGGGTGGCGTGTCGCGTGGCGATGAAGGCGCGGGCACGAGCCGCGCGGCTCGCCGAGTACCGGACCGAGGTACACGAGATGTTTTCCGATTCCAACGCACCGGCCGCGGTACCGGACTGGATCCCCGTTCTCGACACCGAACTGGCCGCGCTTCCGGCGAAGTACCGCGACGCGCTCGTCATGTGCGAACTGGAGGGCGCGTCCCGAGCGGACGCGGCGAAGGCGCTCGGCGTTCCAGAGGGCACGCTCTCCAGCCGTCTGGCACGCGGGCGCGAACTCCTACGGAGGCGGTTGCTCAAGCACGGCACGCTGCTCCCGACGAGTGGGCTGGTGGCGTTGTTCACGACAAATGGTGTGGGGCGGGCGGTGGTGCCCGCGGCGCTGCTCGCGCGGACGTCCGAACTGGCAGTGACGGCAACGAGTGCGGTGACCGGGGCGGTCCCGGTCGGTGCGGCTCAACTCACGGACGAGGTACTGAAGAGCATGTTCCTCACGAAATTGCGCGGTGCTGGAGTCGCGGTCCTCGCCCTGACTCTAGTAGCAACTGGGTTTGCCGCGGCGTGGTCCGGTGAAGAACCGCGCGCGGCTGTGGAAGCCAAAAATGCCGAAACAGCGCTCCCGGCGAGGGTATCTGCGGTTCCGGAACCGGACACGAAGAAACCGATCGCGTCTGGGACGAAGCTCTCCGACCGAGACGCGATGCAGGGGTTGTGGGTGAACGAGAAGCTCAATGCCATTGGCAAGCAGTTGACCGAGGGGGAATTGAAGGAAGCGAACGAGATGACGGGCCGAATGCAAATTCTGGTCTCCGGTGATAAGTGGTGGACAATGGGAACCGGGCCGAACGGGGTACTCGGCACCGCGGTGGCTCAATTGGCTGTGATCGACGAAACAAAGAACCCGAAGTGGCTCGATCTTCGTGTGTGGCCGGTCACTTCCCACGGTTCCCATTGGCGGTGCATTTACGAACTAGACGGGGACGTATTACGCATCTGTATGTGCGCTGGGGATCACACTTCGACTCGTCCGGCCGAGTTCGAGGCCGATCCGGGCACATCTCTCATGGTCATGACCTTCCGCCGCGGAAAACTACCTCCGGCGGTTGGTGAGAAATCGCTAGTCGGTTCGTGGGTCGGTGAACCGCCCGCCGGCGATTCTTCAACCGTGCGCCCGCGGGTCGAGATTCTTGATAGTTACCTATTCGTCACGAATCCCAAGACCGGCCACTGGGTTGGTGGCCGGTACCGTTACGACGCAACGAAGAACCCGAAGTGGGTGGACGTTGAACTGACGACGGCCATCGAGGACGGGAAAGTGACGAAACTCTACGGCAGCTACGAGGTCACCGACAGGGGACTGAAACTAGCACTCGGTGCGACCGGCAAGCGGGCGCTTCGCCCACTGGAACTCGATGCCGGATCAGACGTGATGTACTTCAATGTGAAGGCGGCCAAGGGACCGCCTGCAGCGCAAACGGGTACGCCCGAGAAGGTCATCACCGCACCGGTGCCGCATGCAAAGTCGCGCGTTCTCGAAGAGGACGAACACATCCAGGCATTGATGAACACGTGTAATTTCTCTGGAGCCGAGATCTTCATCCGCAAGCATCTGGCGGACTACAAGGGATTGGAACTAGCTGCGCGCAGCCTCCAACTTGGCATCTGCCTCACCCAGCGGGCGGCGCAAAGCGATGCTTCGGTGGCCATTACGCTCCGGACCGAGGCCGCTGACCGCTTCCGCGAGGCGATCACCGAGGTAGAGACGTACCAGAAGGACAGCGGAACCGACAAACGGGCCGTGTTTGTTCGCACGCAGGCCGAACTTCGCTTCCTCGGAGTGTACCAACAGGCTGGAAAGTCGGACGAAGTCATCACCGCGGCCGGACCGATGCTGGAGCGATACAAGGGTACGGTCGAAGAACTCGTCATCCTGAGTGTGACGTACCACGCGCACTCAAAAAAGGGGGACGCGACCCAGGCACAGAAAACGCGCGACCGGATGAAAACTGCGTTCGAGAAGCTCAAGGACAAACCTGGCGCGTTCCCCGAGAGCGTAGGTGAGCACAGTAGGGCGTACTGGGAGAAAATTTGGTTCGCAAACGATTTGGCCGTAACGGGGTCACTCCCTTGAATGTGACAGACCACGCTTCTTTGTGCGCACCGGCCGGTGCGCACAAAGAAGCGCCGAGTACCAATTACTTCGTATTCACCGGCAGCGTGGACACTTTTTCCTTCAGAACGTCCTCGAACACAATCGTGTAGAGGTCCGCGAGCTTCGGGAGTGGGTAGTACGCCAGCAGCACGTGAACCTGTCCCTGAGCGCCGAGCCCGCGGCCTGCTTTGGTTTGGATCTGTGCGTTGGTCGGTGCCGACGGTGGCCCGGGAACAATGCGCGGCAGCGTGTTCGGCGGGAGCCGTAACCCCGATTCCGCCGTGAGCCGCTCCAAGTGGCCCCTGCGGAGCGCGACACGGTACCGGGCAACATCCCCACCCGCTTCACTGGCCGCGAGTTTGCGCAGATCAACCGCCCATCGCGCTTCTCGGAGGAAGTCTTTCGCGCCCAGTGGTCCGGCGACTGCGTGGACCACGGTCCCGTCGCTGAGACAGAAGTACGCCGCCACGTTCCCGCCTACCTTTGCACCGTCAATCACCTGAAATGTGCCCACTTTCTGATACGTCGACTCAAAGTTGTCACCGAGGAACTTACCTACCGCGTCGTCCGACAAGGCTCCCTCACGGAGAGCTTGAGCGTTGTTTCAGGTGAACCCGGGATCGTCGAAGTGCCCTGAGATGTGCAGAACGAGCATCATCTTCTTCGAGGCTTTTGCCTCTTCTGCCGCTTCGGTCATTCCGGGGTGGAAACGCACCTTCGTGTTGAACGACTGGCACCTCTCGGCGGGCATCAGTTCACTTACCGGGAGCCGGAACTCGGGTGGCGCTTGTGCCACTACGACTGGTTCGCCCGGGGTCACAACGGGCACGACCACGGGAACGGTGACCACTTCCGTGCGAACGACGATCTCGCGCGGCATCGGGATCGGTTCGTCCGTGCTGGGACCAGGTGAGGGTGGAGGGAACTCGTGGGGAATGAGTTCGATTCCCGTGAATACCGCCCCCGCCGGCGTGGACGGGCGCATCACGATGGCGCCAGCAAGGAACGCCCAGAGGGGGAGGCCGATCGCGGCGACCGTGCGCCAGTCAATAACGCTGAGAACTCCCGCGCGCGGAGCCCGCGCGGGAACGGGAACAGACGACATAGGCGTTCCCCGGTGGTGATGGGATCATTCCGTAATCCACCGGTGGAACGAGAACGCGACCGATGTCGTTGGCGGTGAATGCGAATTTTCGGGGCTCACACTCCGCGTGTGCTCGGCTCCCAGATGTACTTGTGCATCTGCAACTGCATCCGCACGCGATGGAGCCCGGATTCGAGCAACCAGCCGACCAGTTCCACCGGTTTCACGCTCGTGAAGACGCAACTCACGAGGCACGTGAAGCGCTCGTCCAGTTTGTTCGTGCGGATCGCGTTCGCGGCCCAATCCCAGTCCGCGCGCGACGCGATCACGAACTTGATCTGGTCCGTGGGCTTCAGCACGTCCAGGTTTGCCCACCGGTTCCGGTGGCTCTCACCGCTATCGGGGCACTTGAGGTCCATGATGACGTGAACGCGCGGATCGACCTCAGCGACGGAGTGCGCGCCGCTCGTCTCTAGCAGCACGGTCTTTCCCGCGTCGCACAGTTCGGTCATCAGCGTGAACATCTCGGACTGCAACAGCGGTTCGCCGCCGGTGATCTCTACGAGGGGGCAGTTGTAACTAAGCGCCTTCGCCAGTACGTCCGCGCGCGTCATCCGCGTGCCCTGGTTGAAGGCGTGCGGGGTGTCGCACCAGCGGCACCGGCTGTCGCACACCGATGCGCGCACGAACACGCAGGGCAAGCCGGCGAAAGTCGATTCACCTTGCACGCTTACGTAGATTTCGTGGACCAACAATTCGCCCGCGGGGACGTCGCGCAGGAGCACAACCCGGTGTGCGGCCTCGGCGGGTACATCGAGTAACGGCGTTCGCATCAATTGACTCATTATTCCCATCTTAGCCGGGAAATTGCTTGCGACCCGCCCTCATGCGGGTTATAGACCGCGTTTCGCCAGCCCATGCCTCTCGACAAGGAGCCGCAAGGATGCGCCGCTCGTTCGTGCTCACACTCGCCGCACCCGCGTTCGCGACGCTCGCGCTCGCGCAACCGCCGGCCGCACCGCCCACTCCCCCGGCGCCCCCGGCTCAAACGGGAGCGCCCGCCGCACAAGAGAACGCGGTCGCCGCGACCGTGAACGGTGAGTCGATCGCGCTCACCGAAGTCGATACTCTGCTGAAGAATACGCTTCCGCTCACGCCTCTGACCGTATCGCAGAAGCGCCAAATGCGAATTGAAGTCCTTTCTGACATAATCGACGACGTGCTCCTGCGGCAGTTCCTCCGCAAGAACGGGCCGAAGGTCGATCCGGCCGAGATCGACGCGCAGCTCAAAGCGTTCGGTGACAAGCTCAAGAAGGACGGCAAATCGCTCGCGGACTTTTTCAAGGAAACCGGCCAAACAGAAGCCCAGGTGCGGGAGTCGTGGACGACCGCGATGCAACTCACCGGCTACGTGAAGCTCAACACCACCGAAGAGCAACTCAAAGCGTACTTCAACGCGAACAAGGATTACTTCGATCACGTGGAAGTGAAGGTACAGCACGTCGTCCTTCGCGTGAGCAAGAATGCGACCGCGGTCGAGCGCGCTGCGGCTAAAGAGAAGCTCGAAGCCATTCGCGCCGAGATCGCGGCCGGGAAACTCGACTTCGCGACCGCGGCGAAAAAGAACTCGCACTGCCCCAGCGCGCCGAATGGGGGCGACATCGGCTACATCGCTCGCAAGGGCGGGCTTGTAGACGAAGCGTTTGCCAAGGCCGCGTTCGTGATGAAACCTAACGAACTCAGCGGGGTAGTCGAGACGGACTTCGGCCTGCATATTCTCCAAGTAACGGACCGAAAACCCGGCACTCCCAACACCTACGAAAAGTCCGTGACCGAGGTACTCGACGCCTACAGCGACGACTTTCGCACAGAACTCATCGCGAAACTTCGGAAACAGGGGCAGATTCAGATTACGGTGCCTTAACGGGGCGAGAATGCGGTCGTTGAGGTGCTCTCAACGACCGACGCGAAGCGGTTCTGAGATTGCCAGCGATATTGGGCGCTGGCAATCTCAGAACCGCTTTCTTGTTGGCGCTACACCTTGAACACGTCCTTCACGTTGTCTCGCAGGAGCCGCGTGCCCAGCGCGACGGCGTCCGTTTCGCTGAGCACGCCGGGGCGCACGAACTCATCCGCCAGCACGCTCGCGAGGATGCGCCGGTACATGCCGTACTTCGGCTTCACGAACTCCAGTTTGTAGGCGTCCGAGTAGTACCCGATTAGCTTCGTCTTCGGCACCGCGGTGATGCGCTCCATCAAGTCCTTGCGGATGAACGGCGGCGTGTTCGAGTACCACCAGTGACCGTTCGGTAGCACGTTTGGGAAGATCCACGAGTACGCCACCAACTCCTGGTTCTGCGCGCTCGTCAGCACCGAGACCGGGAACGTCACGTCCGGGAAGGCGTTGAACAACTCCTTATACTGCAACAGGCTGGTGCGCTGGTCGAACAGATCTTGCCCTTGGTAAACACCCTTCTCGTACACGCGGCGGTTCACACCGATCATCAGATCGAACGGCAGCCGGAAGTCGCGGCAGAACTCGGCGACTAGCCAGAACACGCCGGGCGCGAGGTCGTGGAACCCGTGGAACTGCATCTGCTCGTAGAAGTGCTCGTCGTCGAACTTCGCCGGGTGGAAGTTGGGCGGGAGCGAGATCGCGCACGCCTTCGCCCCGTTCCGCGTGAAGTGCATGAACACCTTCGCCAGTGCCATCCGCAGCGTGGCCCCGTCGTGAACGTGAACGCCGCTGATCGCTTCCAGCCGGCGCCGCGTGTCGGGCTTGTCGAGGTGGAACACCAGCGTATCGGTCCGCAGGCAGGGGACGTACTTCGTGGTGTCGAAGCCCTGGAGCGGGTCGTCGAACTCGTTCGTCAGGAAGATCTTTTCGAGCCGCGTCTTCTCGAAGACTTGCGCTTCCCAGTCCGGTTGTGCGAACGTTTTTAGCGCGGTGTCGTAGAGCCGGTCCGCGTCCGCCGCGGTGACGCGCGTTTCCTTGTCGTCGAGACCCAGGAACGTGCGGGCGATGTCCACGAACCACCCGTACTGCGCGGTGTTGTCGTACCGGTCCATGAACCGGACGATCTCCCGCACGCGCTCGCGCGGGTCCGCGTCCTTGCTCAGAAGCGCCTGGCCCATCCCGGCGGAGTGGGCGAGTTCGGTGTAGTAGTGGTAGCCGAGGATGTCGTCGAGCGACTTCGATACCGGGCTGAGCGGATCAATGTGCGAGTGCGGGTCAATGAGCGGAATCCGGGACAGCGCGGATTCCAGGTTCTGCACCAGTTGATCGGCCGGCATGACGCCCTCTCCGGGAGCAGGTAGAAAATGGGCGGTTGTGTCAGTTTTACCAGGTTCACGTTTTACAACGCCCGGCAACATTTACAAACTGGGCGAGGTTCCCGAACTGTGGCACGAATTCCCGACGGCGGAAACTGAACCATCAATTTTCTTTGACTTATGGCCCGACAGGAGTTGCGCCGAATCGCGAGATTGACGGCACGCGCGATCGCGGCAATTGGCACGGTCGCTGCTTTCAGTTATATCGTCCGCGACGAACAACCCCCAAGTGAATCGCGGATCGGTGCCGGATCGCTCAACGGTGAACCTTCCCCCAAGGTTCGCCTCCCCCAAAATGGCGACCCGGCACCGCGGAATACGGAGGCCAATACGACCTTCCCCCAAGGTCACGGCCGCGGGAGAGATTTCCCCCCTCTCCTGAACCTTTCAGACAACACGTCCGTTCCCCCGTCTACGGCAACATCCCCCACTGCCGCCGCCTCCCCAGGCGGCGGCTCGTCTTTTTGGTGCGTGTAATCAACAGCATCAGCACTCAAAGGTCGCGTTAATCCAAGTCCATGCGCCACCACGCGAGCGCGGTGAACGCGGCGCCGAACGCACACAGTGCCGCGCACGCCGTCAGCACGGCCGACACATCGGGGGCGGAAGTCGCGAGTAGTTGGTTGTAAGCGTCGAGTGCCCAGGCGTGCGGGGTGACGAGGCTGACCGTTTTCATTTGCTCAGGCATCAGGTCGCGTGGCATTAGCGACCCGCTCACGCCACCGAGAACTAGAACCAGCAGCGTGCCGTACACCGCGACCTGAGTTTCAGTGCGGGCCACGCTCGCGACCAGAATCGCCAGTCCCACCGCCGCGAACGACGTACTGGCCACGAGCGGGAGTAGCAGCTCCGGGCGCGAGCCCCACGTCATCCCGAAGATGAGTCGACCTGCTGCGAGCAGGAACACGCCCTGAAGCAGTGACACCGCGAGGCACGGGAGCAACTTGCCCAGGAGGATCTGCCCGCGCGTGAGCGGCGCGGCGCGGAGCCGCACCAGCGTGCCGTGCTTGCGCTCGGCGACGAACAGCCAGCCCACGCTCAGCACTAGGAAGAACGCGAACATCACGGTGTACGACGGCACCAGGATCTGGTACCGCAGGGCGCCGCGGTTAAGTGCCCCGCTACCGGACGAGTCCTTGTACTCCACGCGGTTCGCCGCGATCCCCTCGCGGGTCTCGCTCTTGACCAGATCGCTCCAGCGCGTCGCCTCGAAGTTGTAGCTCGAAAACAGATCGCCGACCCCGCGCTTGACAGTCGGCCCGATCTCCGTTCGCACGGTTGGTGTGAGCACCTTGCCGAATAACACCTTCTTCCCAACTCGGGCGGTAATGTCGGGGTCTTTGAGTGCATCATCGACGACCGCGCGGAACCCGGGCATTTGGGCTTTGATCGCTTGGGCCGCGAGACGCCCGAACTTGTCCGTCATGCGTTTCTGGAATTTTTCGTCCGCAACCAGTGCGTCGAGCAGATCAAGCACCACTGGGTCGAGTTCTTCGATCACCTTCGGCGGCACCGTATTCTTGCTCAACCGATCCGCGACCAGTTCCATGAACTTCTCGTCACCGACGCGGGCGAACGCTTTCCCGATCATCCAGGGGATCACCACGCGCAGGAGCGTGACCTGCGTGACCTGCTCGATGATGGATGCGGACACCGGCTGCGTGCGGTCGGTGAGGAGCGTGGCCCCGAGTTGGCTGAGACGCACCCCGTCGCGCCCGAACGGGTTGACGGCTTCCGCGCCCGTGAGGAACGAACAGCGGTGCATCCGCGCGCTGAAATCTTCCTCAAACACGATGATCGCGGGGCGCCGGTTCTTCGCGACAAGGCGCTCTGCTTCGCCGCGATCACGAATGATCTCTAGCCGGATGTCCTGCGTCGCGCTGAGGTCGTCGATTACGACTTCCGACCACGGCTTTTCGGGGAAGGGGACTTTCCCAGGTAACCCACGGTCGAGGTTCACGACGGAGATACGGAGCCGGTCGTCCGGTTTTTCACCGAAGCCCTCACCCAGTGCTAGCCCCAGTACGAGGATGAGCAGCAGCGGCGTGAGGAGCAGAATGACCGCGCTCCGCGGGTCGCGGAGTAACAGGCGGAGGTCTTTCGCGGCGAGCGTGAGTATCGGCATGTGCTAATCCCTTAGCCCGCGGCCAGTGAGGTTCAGGAACACGCGCTCCAGCGTCGGTTCCGTCGTGGTGACCGCGGTGAGGTCCGCGCCGCTCGCGGCACACTCGGACGCGACCCGCGCTAACACCGGCCCGATGTCTTCGACCACGATCTCGAAGATAGCGGAAGAACCTACCCCCCCATCCCCCCTCCCTCGAAGGGAAGGGGGTGGGAGGTTGTGTCTGCAAACCCTCCCCAACCCCTCCGACACGACGACCACGACGCACGTACAGTACGCACGAACGTACGTACGCACGGTTACTGTAAGCACCTACGCACGAACAACACCTACGTACCTACGTACGTACGTACGTACGTACGTACGTACGTACGTA
>HG799477.1:38478-80586 GCA_000531095.1 Gemmata massiliana
CCAACCCCTCCCCCAAAGGGAGAGGGGCTTAAAACCGCCGATGATTCTGTTCCCCCTTCCTTCTTAGGGAAGGGGTTAGGGGGTTAGGTTCTGCCCGCACCGCTCGTTTCACCCCTGGTATCGCTTGTAGTCGTTGGGAGAAATCGGCGCTGGCCCCGGACACCGTGACGCGAACGGTTGTGTCGAGGCGCTTGAGCAAGTTCGGGAGCGTGTCGCAGGCCCGGAGCGCGCCGTTGTCGATGACGGCGATGCGCTTGCACAGCGCCTGCACTTCCTCCATGTAGTGGCTCGTGTAAATCACGGTCAGCCCGGCCGCGTTGAGCGCTTTCACTCGCTCGAAAATGTGGTTGCGGCTCTGCGGGTCCACGCCCGTTGTCGGTTCGTCCAGAATGAGCAACTTTGGTGCGTGAACTACCGCGACCGCGAGGTTGAGCCGGCGCTTCATGCCGCCGGAGAACGTGCCGGTGCGATCGTTGGCGCGATCGGTTAGTCCAACGGCCCCAAGCATCTCATCGACCCGCGATTCCAGTGCCTTTCCGCCCATTCCGTAGAGCTTACCGAAGAAGCGGAGGTTCTCGCGCGCGGTCAGATCGGGGTAGATCGAGAGATCTTGTGTGCCGATGCCAACGAGGTGCCGCAGGGATCGCGTGTCGCGCGTGAACGGCTCGCCGAACAGCTTGACACTTCCGCTGTCGGCGCGCGTGAGACCGGCCGCGATCGAAAGCAGAGTCGTCTTGCCGGCTCCGTTAGGACCAAGAAGCCCGAACACTTCGCCCCGCTGAACCGTGAGCGAAACGCCGTTCAGTGCAACGGTTTCGCCGTACTGTTTGCGGAGGTCCGTGACTTCGAGTACCGCTTCTGACATGGAGTACTTTGTGGAAACGATGATTTCGGTTCTCGGAACCCACGAGACGGCCCACCGCGTCACGGTCGGCTAACAATCCCTAACATTATTGGCCCTGGCCGGTCACACGGCCGAGATACTTCAGTAGTGATGCCCCAAATGCTGATATTTTCCGCATTTCTGAACGCCGAATGCCCTTTGAAGACCCACGCAGATCGCTAACAAACGCTAACATTTTCGCCTCAAATGTTATCCACCACGAACTTCACTGCTCGCCGCACTCTCGTATTTGGTGCTTCGCTAGATAAATTATACACTAGTGGACTAAAATTCACAAATAATAAAGCGTGATTGCGCCGGCATTTTGCGAAGTCGTTACCTCGGCGCTGGGCTCGGTTGTGTCCCGTGGCGTCTTGCGGTTACTTCTTGTTGCGCCCATTGAACTCGCGAAGGGCCAGGGATCGTGAACCAGGAACTCTTAACCAACGCTCGGGTTCGCATGGCAAACGACCGGCCCGTGAACACAAGAGGGGAGTACGTTCTTTATTGGCCCCAGATGTTCCGGCGGCTGCACGCGAACCACGCGCTTGATTGCGCCCTTCGACTCGCGGCGGAGTACAAGAAGCCGCTCGTGGTGTATGAAGGATTGAAGCTGAATTACCCTTGGGCGAACGCCCGGCACCACACGTTCATTCTGCAAGGAATGCGCGACAACGCGGGCGCCGCGAAGGAACTCGGGGTCGCGTACTGGCCGTTCGTGGAAACCTCAGGCGATAACGGCCACGGACTGGTGAACCGGCTGGCAGCGCACGCGGTCTGTGTCGTGACGGACGACTACCCCGCGTACATCGTCCCCGCTCACAATCGAGCGCTCGCGGCGAAAAGCGCGGTGCCGGTGATTCTCGTGGACGGCAACTCTGTCGTGCCCCTCGCGCGACTCGGCGCTCCGGTTGCAGCCGCCGCGCACCTGCGTCCGCGCATTCACAAGCTTTTCGCAGAAGAATGGCTGCATCGGGCAGCTCACATTCCCGACGTGCCGAAAGTCGCCAAGAGCAAACTCGATCCGCCGTTCCGGGCCTGGAACCCAAAGCAGGACATCGCGAAGTTCGTGGCGTCTTTGCCTATCGACCAGAGCATTGCTTCCGTGCCCGGTGCCGAAGGCGGTTCGGTGGCAGGCCGCGCGGTGCTCGAAACGTTCGTGAATGAAAAACTCTCGAACTACGCCGAGGGGCGCAACGAACCCAACGACCCCGCACACAACGCCGCGAGTGGACTCAGTCCGTACCTGCACTACGGCCACCTCAGTATTCAGGAAGTCGCAGAGGCCGCGTTGGGCGAGGAATGGAGCGTCAAAGAGATCAATCCGAAGACCCGAAACAAGGACGATTTCTTCTGTCGTGACGCGAACGTGAACAGTTTTTTGGACGAAGCGATTACCTGGCGTGATGTCGGTTATCATTGGCATTTTGCACGAAATTCAGCGCGTGATACGAACAGAGAATCTTCCCTCAACGTCAGTTGGTGCGCCCACCCAACAACCGACATGCCTCTCTTCAACTTCGAGACGATGGATTTTTCCCCGGGCGGCGAGCGCACGCTCGATGTCGTGTTGCCGACTTGGGCGCGAACTACACTCGGTAAGCACGAGCGCGACCGGCGCGAGTACCTCTACGACTTGGAGGAACTGGAAGCCGCCGCGACTCACGACAATCTCTGGAACGCGGCCCAGCGCGAACTGATCGCGACCGGGCGCATTCACAACTACCTGCGGATGTTGTGGGGGAAGAAGGTGTTGGAGTGGAGCGAATCGCCGGCCGTTGCGTACTGCGTGCTGGAGCACCTCAATAACAAGTACGCGCTGGATGGTCGCGATCCGAACTCGTACACGGGTGTGCTTTGGTGCTTCGGGCTGTTCGACCGCCCGTGGCCGCCCGAGCGCCCGGTGTTCGGCTCGGTGCGCTACATGTCGTCGGGCAACACTGCCAAGAAGTTCGATCTCGATGGCTATTACGAGTACGTTGAGCGGGTCGCGCCGCGCTCGTGAACTCGTGTTTGGTGGAACTCACTTCAGCGCGATGTCATCGATCTCTGGAAATTGCAACTGGCTTCGTGCTCGGCGGATGCTCGCTTCGATCCGGTGCCGGAAACCGGCCAAATCTTCCAGTGCGCGGCAATGCTCTTGAGCGAGAGCAACTGCCACCTGAATCCAATCTCGTTGCTCTTTGGTTTCTGCGACTTTCGCGAAAAAGTGGTTCGCTTGAACCGCGTCTCCGGCGAGTCCGCATGCCACGCCCGCGTGGAAGGCGTCCCAGAACCCCATCGGCGATTTCGCCGCTAAATGTTGGGCAGCAGAATGTACCGAAGGGAAGAGTGATCGGTAGTGCCTAACTTCGTCCGCCGCGCGCAGTGCCAGCTTCTCGGCGAGTGGAGTAAACTGCTCTTCGTTCTCGAACGCGATGAAGTCATTGGGCTGGGAGTCGTAGCCGGGCGAGGATTTATAATCGAACGAAAGGTAATCTTTCTCGCACCACAGCCACATCGCCGCGACATTCAGGAAGCTACCTCGGCCCGAACTGGCGGGCGTGAACTCCACGACGACGGCCCACCACCCGTGGTCGTCCAACCACAACCGACTGCGCCCGCGCTGGAAAAGCCCGAAGGGGCGGAGAATTTGCCGCGCTGCCGCAGTCAGCAATCGTGTGTGGGGCGGTTGGGCCACAAGGAACCTCTCGAGCAGATGCTCGAGTTCATAGGCTCAATTGATTCTGGTGCTGAGGGCCGTGCCGGTCAGTTCTGGCTCCGGCGAATAACCAGAACCAGAAGTGCTCCAAACGCCAGTCCACCGACCAGTAAGTACGCAGCCCCGGCCAAAATCGGTTCGTTGCTCCGAATAAGTCCTCCGAACAGTCCAGTGACGCCGGTCGCGAAAAGGCCCAGAAAGCTCAGCCCGCCTACCAAGTTGATGAAACAACCCGATTGACCGGAATCGCGTTTACCTTCCATTCGATGCGCCTTTGAGTTGTAGTCTATTCTCGGTGGCTTTCTGCTAAGTTCGACCCAGAGGATGCCGCTCTTCTTCACGATCCCGACCAGCATTGCGGGGGCCGATCATCGAGTACAGGTCCGGGTTCGTCCTCAAGAGGGCTAGCGACAGCAGGGCGAACGGGATCACGAGCGCCAGTGCCGCCGTGACGCTAACCGAGCGGACAAAACTCTCGAACTGGGCGGCCAGAACCATGTACACGAACACGAACGCCAACAGGAAGGCTGTCCCGAACTGACCGTTCGACTCCTTTAGAATCTGCGCCCGACCGCTGAAAATCAAATGTATACCCGGCCGGCATTCCCTTCGCACGCAGGTAAGACGGGCATGGACGCGCCCGTGCCCAGCAAGTGCCCGTGGCCATGTTCGTCGACGCCACCACTTGCCACTGCTGTGCCATTAGCTCGTTCGGTTCGGGTCCGCGGCGCGGACCCGAACCGAACGAACTCCTGAAACCAGATGGGTAGGAAATGGAACCAATACGCCTTACCGTGAATGAGGTCGAATCACCAGGTAATCCGCGGTAACGTCCCGACGCACTCGCTCACGTCACCGGGAATATCTCTTCAAAAGGGACTTCCCACTGCCCGATGCCGACGCTGACGGTCACGGTCTGTTTCTTCGCGTCCACCTTCACGACCTTGCCGGTCGAACCGAACCGCTGCACCGTCACCACCGTGCCGGCCTTCAGTGTTGCACGTAGCTCGTTGAGCGCGGCCCGGTCCGCGGCTTCTTTATCGAGGGCGCGGCGCTCGCGCTCGAACGACTCCTTCGCGCGATCTGCTTCGTGCTTCGCGGCGAGTGCGTCTACCTTCGCCTGCTCCGCTTCGAGGCGCAGTTCCTGGAGGCGGGCAAGTTCGCCGGTCTTGCCCTTGCGCCGCTTCAGGTACTTGTGGGCCTTGCGAAGCAGTTCCTTCGGCAGTTTCAGGCGCCGGGCGATCTTGAGCGCGTTACTCATCCCGAACTGGCCGATGTGCAGGCGATAGGTGGGGCGCATCGTTTCGATGTCGAACTCCACCGCCCCGTTCTCGGCCCGGTCGTTGTTGAAGGCGTAGGTCTTCAGGTCGCCGAGGTGCGTGGTTACGATCGCGCGGCACCGGACCGCGTCGAGTTGGTCGAGGATCGCGCGCCCGAGTGCGGCCCCTTCGGTGGGATCGGTGCCGGCCCCGAGTTCGTCGAGCAGGATCAGGCTTTGGTCGTCCGCGGTGCGGAAGATCGACGCGATGCGCGAGACGTGCGAGCTGAAGGTGCTGAGTGACTGTTCGAGACTCTGCTCGTCGCCGATGTCGGCCAGGATGTGCCTGAACACCGGAACCAGACTGCCCTCGCCCGCGGGTATGTGCATCCCGCACTGGGCCATTAAGCACAATAACCCCGTCGTCTTCAGTGTGACCGTTTTCCCGCCCGTATTCGGTCCCGTAATCACCAGCAGATTGAACCCGATCCCGAGCCGGATATCGATCGGAACCACCGAGCGCGGGCCGCGGGCCGCAGAACGCGGAGTGGAAGCATCAGGCGGGTCGGTTGCCTTCTGTGCTTCGTTCGCTTTCTGTTCCGCGCTCTGCGTTCCACGTTCCGCGCTCGAAGAGGGTTCGTTGCGGAACAGCGATTCGAGGAGCGGGTGGCGCGCCTGCCGGAGCCAAAGTCGGCCCTCGGTATTCACGTCCGGCGGGTACATGTTGAAGTCGCGCGAGTATCGGGCCTTCGCGGTGATGAGATCAAGCTTCGCGATCACATCCAGGGCGTAGACCAGCGGGTTCGCGACGCGACCGACTTCGCTACTCAGGCGCCGGAGTACGCGCTTCACTTCGCGGTCCTCGTCGGCCTTCAGTTGTACGCGCTCGGCACTGAGGTTCGAGATACTCGCGGGCTCGATGAACACCGTTTCGCCGGTGCCACTCACCCGGTGAACGACGCCGTTGACCTTGTGCCGGTGGTTCACGGAGACGGGTAGGACGTAGTGATCGCCGTGAACGGTTGCGTTCGGGTAGCTCAGGATCTTCCGGAGTTCCGGGTCGCGCAGGAGGCGCCGGATTTCGGCCTTCACCTTTTCATCGAGGTCGAAGAGCTTCTGGCGCACCGCCGCGAGGTCGCGACTCGCCATATCGAGAACGTGCCCGCGCCCGTCGATGCAACCGCCAATGGACTTGCCGACCGTGCCGAGGTCTTCGATCCCCGAGAGGTGGTCAATAATGCCCGAGAGGTGTTCCGCGAGGCGCATCCGGTAGCGGTACATCGCGCCGGTACAGTTGAGCGCTTCGGCCACTTCGATGAGCTGCTCAGCCGTGAGCATGGTGCCGATCTTGGCGCGCCGGGCGATCAGCCGCACGTCGTGGAGGCCGCTAAACGGCGGCGCCTGGTTCAGCCCCAGCGCCTCGACCATTTCGGAGGTGAGGGCGATTTCTTTGCGAATCGTAGTCGCATCGGTCGAGGGTTCGACCTGCCGGGCGAGGTCGCGCCCGAGTGACGAAGCCGCGTAACCGGCAAGCAAAGCACGGACCTTGTCGAATCCGAGCAGATCGAGCGTGTGAGCGTCCATGAGGGCCGAATCAGCCTGTATAGCTTCAATAAGTATCATGCCCACAAGACACTCCGGCGCGGAGCCGGGTTCGGGGTCAGGGAATTGTACGCACGCGGCTAGCCGGGACGCCTCGGGTGCAATGCGAACCGCGCACGGTAAACCCGGTCTGTATACTGAGCTTCCGCGGACCGAGACATTTTTTGTCGGGAGATGGCAATGGCCGAGTGGCAACGAACACACACCTGCGAACAGCTTCGCGAGGAACACGTCGGGCAGACGATCACGCTCAACGGGTGGGTGCTGACCGTCCGCGATAACGGGCACCAGATCTTCACCGACCTCCGCGACCGCTACGGCTTAACGCAAGTGGTGTTCAACAGGGCCGACGACGCGGACCTCTTCGCCCAGGCCAAAGAACTGAAGAGCGAGTGGGTGGTGTCCGTGACCGGTCTTGTCCGCAAGCGACTGGAAGGGGCGGCCCGCGCCGACATCTCCACCGGTGAAATCGAGATCGAAGCGAAGACGCTGCGCGTGTTGAACCAGTGTCCGCCGCTCCCCTTTGAAATCAGCGAGTTTGGAAGCGAACTCGCGAACGAAGACCTCCGCCTCCAGTACCGCTACCTCGACTTGCGCCGGCGTTCACTCCAGAAGGTGCTGATCCTGCGCCACCGGTTGTGCAAGGTGATCCGCGACTACATGGACGCCCACAACTTCCTCGAAGTCGAGACGCCGCTGCTCGGGAAGAGCACGCCCGAGGGCGCGCGCGACTACCTCGTGCCCAGCCGCGTGTTCAACGGCGAGTTCTTCGCGCTGCCGCAATCGCCGCAGTTGTACAAGCAATTGCTCATGATTTCGGGCTACGACCGGTACTTCCAGATCGCGCGCTGCCTCCGCGACGAGGACTTGCGCGCCGACCGCCAGCCCGAGTTCACGCAGCTCGACGTCGAAATGTCGTTCGTCGAGCGCGAGGACGTGACCGGCATCATGGAGCGCCTCGCGGTCGACATCTTCGACAAGTGCCTCGGCGTGAAGCTGAACCTGCCGTTCCCGCGGCTGAGCTATGCGGAGGCCATGTCCAAGTACGGCTCAGACAAGCCGGACCTGCGGTTCGGGCTGGAAATCGTGGACATCACCGACATCGCCGGGGCGAGCGAGGCCCAGTTCTTCAAGGACGCGGTCGCGGCCGGCGGCGTGGTCCGCGCGATCAACGCGAAGGGCGCGGCCGCGGCGCAGGACGCGAAGAAGGCCCCGCTGTTCAGCAACACCGCGCTGAAGCCCGGTGGCGAACTGGCCAAAGTAACGGAGACGTACAGGGCCAAGGGACTGGCGTGGCTCAAGGTGGAGGGCGGCAAATTCACCGGCTCCATCGAAAAGTTCTTCTCGGACGAGCTGAAGGCCAAGCTCACCGAGCGCCTCGGCGCGGTCGACGGCGACCTGCTCCTGATCGTCGCGGGACCGGAAGCGGTCGTGTGCGATGCCCTCGGCGCGCTGCGCCTTCACCTCGCGTCGCGGCTCAAACTCTACCGGAACTGGTGGGAAGAGAAGGCCGAGCACGACGAGTCCGAGAAGAAGAAAGCGGACGCGGCCAAGAAGAAGAAAGAGAACTACGCCCCGGTGCCGTTCCAACCACGTCCCGAGCACTTTAACTTCGCCTGGGTGCTCGACTTCCCAATGTTCGGGTGGGACGACGAGGAGAAGAAGTGGGCCGCGATGCACCACCCGTTCACCGCGCCGATGGATGAAGACCTGCCGCACTTCTGGCAGAACGAGTCGTTGGGCAAGGTGCGGGCAAAAGCCTACGACATGGTGCTGAACGGCTACGAGGTCGGCGGCGGGAGCATCCGTATCCACCGTCAGGACGTGCAAGAGCCGCGTGTTTCGAGATCCTCGGCATGAACCCCGAGGAAAGCCAAAGCACGGTTCGGCTTCCTGTTGGACGCGCTCCAGAGCGGCGCGCCACCCCACGGCGGCATCGCCCTCGGTTTGGACCGCTGGGCCATGATTATCGGCGGGACGACCAACATTCGCGACGTGATCGCGTTCCCGAAGAACCAGCGCGCCCGCGACCTGATGACAGGCGCGCCGGCACCGGTCGATGATCGGCAGTTGAAAGAACTGGGTGTGAAGTTGAGTTAATTTCGCGCAAGCGGTCGGAAAAGGTGCATTCGAGAACCAGAACGGGATGCGGGTCGCCCACTCGCTACCCCGCTCACAAGCACAACTCTTCCCCGAGTTGAAGACCCGCTGGGACGGTCCCGACGGGTCTTTTTTCGTGCGCGCTGTTGCGCAATGTGTTTCACAACGCCAGAAGCGGGGGCGTTCCTTCCGGACCCGGTGGCCACCACCAGTGACGGAAGAGGTAGACGATTACGCCGGCTGCGGGCAGCCCAACTTGTGCGACTGTTGTGAATTCCATGATGCGTACCCCAGGTGCAGCCATGCTGTGCGAGCAATTGGGCTACACATAGGTACGCAAACCACAGACCGGACCGGGCAGCAAATGTCCGATAATTCGCCACGAATTACGCAGATAGCGCAGATTGAAATCTCATCGTCTTCTAATCTGCTCTATCTGTTTCACCCGTGACGGTTTACACCGTGCTCACTTCTTCGGCGGTACAACGGGCCAACCGCCCGCGGGGGCCAGCCCGCTGTGGTTGATCTGCGCCCAGTATTTGTAGATGTCGAAGTGCGGGTCGTTGTCTTGGTCGTGGCACTTCATGCACATACCCCCGACGCGGTTGAGTAACAGTTGGTCGGCCGGGGCGATTGCTTCCTTTCCACGCTCTTCGGGACCGAGTTTGGCCATCTTCTCGATAAACGCCTTGTCCGGCATCTTGGCCTTCCCCGGAACGCCTTGCTTCCAGAGCGCGAGGAACTCGGTCAACTGCTTGTTCTTCGGGTCCGCCGCGTGCCCGCTGCCCGGACCGTGGCAGCTCTCGCAGCCGACGTGCTTGAGGTGCGCCGTCTTCTTCTCGTCCTCGTACCCGGTCTGGTAATCGAACCCGACCGTGTGGCACCGCACGCACTCGCCGTCGTACTGACGCAGGCTCGGGCGCTTGGCGAGCTTCTCCAGCGCCTCCATCGCGTGCCCGTGTTTCGACTTCGACCACTGCTCGTGTTCCTTCGCGTGACACGCCTTGCACGCATCGGAACCGACGTAAGTCAGGTTCACTTTGGGATTTAGTCCCTGAGCGTGGATCTGGGCCGCGTGCGGAACGCGGGGGTAGTCCTTACCCAGAACAATCTGGGACTTAACCGACTTCGCGTAATCTTCGAGGACGTTCAGAACCTTGTTCGACTTGTGTGCCTGCTCCTCGGTGCCGGGGGTCAGGAACTCCTCGGTCATTTGGACGAGTTGGTACTTCAGGTCGAAACCGCCGTCGGGCTTCTTGAACACGCCCAGCACGCCGACGTGCTGTCCCTTGTGCCCGACCTCGATAATCAGCGACTTGGTCCCCTGCGGCTGTTGCGGGAGGAGCGGCGGGAGCGGGTCGCTCGCTTGGCACAGGATGATGTTGAACTGTGGGAAGTCCTTGGCGACGCCGGCCGCATCCGCGGCACTACCCTGGTAGATGAGCACGTTGAGCTGCGGCTTCTTCTTATGGTTCTTGAGTTCGTCCCGGACAGCTTTCAGGGCGTCCGGAACCTCGCCGAAATCGACGGACGTGTCGAGCTTCTTGTTCCGCGCGTCCACAGCAAGAGTCTTGCCCACAATTCCCGCGATCCCGATCGGCAGTTTGCCCACCTCCGCAACCTCGGTCGAACCGATCAGCGGGCGCGTGTCGCCGGGGATCACCGGGAACCGATTGAGGCGCGGAACGATCTGCCCGGCGCCGTCGAGACCGACCGCGTTTCCGGCGAGCGTGAACGGGGGCTGTTCCTTCTGCGCGACATACGCGCCGAGCAGCGTGTCCAGTTGCCCCGCGATGTCCGTTTGGCCCACGCCCACCGCGACGTAACCCATTTCGCGCAGCGCGTTCATCGTGGCGATGTACTTGAGCCGCCCCTGTTCGCGAACGGCGGGCTTTTCCGGGTACAGGTCGCCGAGATCGATGCCCGCAACCGGCCACCCCTTCTCTTTCAGTGATTGGATGAAGACCGCCCGGCGCTCCAGTCCACCGGTTTGCGGCCGGCTGCACCCGCACGGTTGAAGTAACCCGAACGTTTGCCCGGTGAAGACGATGACCGCGTCCGGCTTCTGATCCTTCGGCCACCCGACGAACAACTGCTGCGGCGGCACCGTGCCCGGGGGCGCGACCTTCGCCGCAACGTGTTGGTCCGCGGGCAGATTCGGCAGGAACGTCACCGACGGCAGCGAATCCGCCGCGTCGGGAGTGACCACTTCAGCGGGTGCCGAACGTTCGGCGTGTGTCGTCGGGGCCGACACCACGCACCCGGCCAGGAACGCGGCGGAAACGCAGAAGAACGTGGACCAACGCACCGAGGACGCGCGGACGGGTAACGGGGTCGGATCGGTCATCGCGGATCGTCCTCCTGAGCGGCGGTGGAGTCATTCCCTCCGAACATTCGGCAGCGAGCGGCCGGCGGGTCGAGCGGTGGGGAGAACTGCACCGCGTGTAGCGCACCGACCGAACCGGGTTGCGCGGGCTGGGCAAGAAGGCGCCGGGTGCGCCGGGCGCGTATCCGACACAACCGGCACCATCGCACTTTAGTTTTGGCCACGGCCCTTGATCGGAACGCGCATGCGCTGCGGCTTCGGTCCCTTCACTTCGATCACCACAACCGCATCGGTGTTTTTGATGTCGTCTCTGATCGCTCCGGTCTGGCGCCCGGGCGGGACATCGAGTTTAAGCTCGTAGTACCCGCGTCCGCCCCGGTCTTCTTTCTTGGTTAGTGCGTACTTAATAAACCGCGGCGTACACTGGTCTTCGATCAACACGAGTTCCATGCCGGCCGTTTCCGTCACCAGAGTTTCGGTGTGAACGGTCCCGGCCCGGCTATTGAACGTGGGCACCGTGACTTCGGTATTTCCAGTCGCCAGCCACACGGCCCCGCGAACGGTCGCCGTGACCCTAATCGATTGCGGTTTCGCGCCCCCGGCCGTGACGTGGATCGTGCGCTCCATCAGCCCGATATCGAGCTGGCTGTCGCCGATCTTCGGCCGCACCGCGACCGTAACCCGGTACGCGGACTGTACCCGACTGAATTTCCCGCCCCGCGCGACCTCGGCCGCGACCGACTGGAGGTCCGAATCGGGGAGCCGCTCGATCTTGGTGACTTCCACGAACTTGCCCGGCGCGATCCCGGTCGGGGCCTGGATGTCGCACAAGGGTGGCGTCAGGTCGTCGAACTCCGACCCCGGTCCGCGGGTCGCGGAGTAAACGAGGAACTGGTACTCGCGGTCGCCAGTAAGTTGATTCACTTCGCCAACTTCGATCGCCGAGCGCGACACTGCGAAGGCCTCGGCCGGGGCGAAGTAGATGGAGAACTCGTGGGCGCCCACCTGTTGGGTGCCGTCGACGACGGTCGCGAAATTGGCTTGTAGCGGGATTTTCGGGTTCTCACCGACCGCGAACTGGAGTTCCAGAATGCCCCACTGCGGCGTCCACTTATCGGGGGTCGCAGGGGCCGCGGGCACCTTGTAAGTCGCGTCGGGGTGCTCGCTGAACTTGTACTTCGTCCATTCGAGTTTGCTGAAGTCCGCGGCCGGGTCCGCGAGGCCGACCCCGAAGGCGTTGAACGTGCCGATCGGCAGCGCCGCGAGAGCGGTCCGCTGCAAGTAGGCCCGCGTCACGTCCGGGGGAATCGCGGCCAGGCGCCCCCCGCTACACGCCGAGCAATTGATGCCCTTGAGCTGCATCGTGACCGGCTTCGCGTTGCGGTTCTCGAACCAGAACGCGGCCCCGCGCACTTTCTCCTTATTCGGCTCGTAGAACCCCGCGAACACCCGGTCCTGCGGGCTGAACTCGAACTTATTTTCCTTGGACGGGTCGTAAGACGGTGCGAGCAGCGGGAGGTTCGCGTACCCCGGCCACGTGATATTCGGCGGATCCCACATCCGGGTTCGGGTGAAGAACACGAGCGGGGGAGTGTTCGAGACGCTCGCCGGGCCGGACCCGGCATCGTCTTCTTTCTCCTGCGGTTTTTGAGTGTACTGTGAAAAAAGTGTGACGCCGAAGATCACCAGCATCAGCGCCACGATCGGGACGGCGACCCGGAGCGTGGACTTCAGCCCCCCGCCCGCCCCGTTCGTCGCACTGCTGTTCACATCCTGGCTCATACCCACGGCTCCGGTGACACATCAAAGGCGTCGGAGGTTTCTACGTCCCGCGACGGGCAAAGGTTTGTTGTGTTGAGGAGCGGGCGTCATTCAAGAAGCGCCGTACCCGTACCCGTTCCGAACTCGGGGCTAACTTTTGCTAACATTTCCGGTCGGCGCTCGGCTGATCCGGGTCAAAAAGCACCAACCCCTGATATTTTCAGCGTGTTAACACGTCGTTTCTTCCATATCTGGGTCGTGCGTGCTAACACCGCGCACATTTTCCCGCGACCCGGTCGATTCCCGTTCTCAAAATCGCCCGCGCCGGGAATCAGACACCGAGGATGCCCCAGATATAGTATACGCAATAACAGATAAATAATCCAGGCCGTTCGCCCAAACGGGCGCTCGACCGAACGCACCGGCCGTTCGCCCTAAACGTCACTTCTTCTTTTCCAGCGCCTTACCGTCCTTGCTGATCGCGCCGACCGCGACGAGCTGGAATGTCTTCGGATCGAGGTGCTTCTTCGCCATCGCTTGCACATCGGCCGGCGTGACGGCCTCGACTTCCTTGCGGTACTTCTCCAGGAAGTCGAACCCCAACCCGTACCGCTCGGCCGCGAGCAGTTCGCCGGCCACGCCGGAGAGCGTGGTGAATCGGAACGGCAGGCTCCCCAGGAGGTACTTCTTCGCGTCGTCCACTTCCTGCTTACTCGGCTCCTCGTCGCGGAGCTTGTTCACTTCCTTGAAGAACCCGAACTTCACGTCCAGGAACTTGTCCGGGAACGTCCCCACGAACCCGATGAATGTTCCGGGCTGTTTCCCCGCGGACGACGTAATAGTCGCGTTCACGGTGTAGGCCAGGCCCAGCCGGTCTCGCAGGTTGGACGAGAGCCGATCGGTGAAGCCGGGACCGGTGCCGAGCACGTTGTCCATCACGAGCAGTTTGTAGTAGTCGGGATCGGTGCGCGTGATCCCGAGGCGCCCGACGTACACGTGAACCTGCGCCGCGTTCGGGTCGCTGACGATCTGCTCCCCGCCCGTCGGCTTCGGCGGTTCGGCGACCGCGGGCGCACCGAGATCGGACTTCTTCCAGTCCTTCGTGAGCGCCTCGATCTTCTTGGTCATCTCGTCGGCCTTGAAGTCGCCGACCACTGCGATCGTGGCGAAGTTCGGCGCGAACGCCATCTTGTGGAACGCTTTGCAATCGGCCGCGGTGAGTTTCTCGACGATCTCCTTCTTGCCCAGCGCCGGGCGCCCGCTGGGGTGCGCGCCGTAAACGGTGGAGTAGAAGAGTCGGCCCGCCTTCGTCCGCGGTTGCGTCTCCGCGTCCGCGATCGCGGACAACTGCTGTTCGCGCATCCGTTCGAGCGCGTCTTCGGGGAAGCTCGGCGTCTGGACGCACTCGAACAGGAGCCCCAGCCCGAGGTCCGTATCGGGCGTCAGCACGCGGAACGACCCGCCACTCGACGAGAGCGAGAGGCTCCCGCCCGTGTCTTCGATCAGGGCCGAAATCTCCTTACCCTTGTGTTTCGCGCTACCTTCTTCGAGCAGGTTGCCCGTCAGCGTCGCGACGCCCAGCTTGTCGAGCGGCTCGCGTAACCGCACATCGGCCACTTCGAGCGACGCGACCACGATCGGCAGCCGGTGGTCTTCGAGCAGGATCACCGTGAGACCGTTCGGCAGCACGACGCGCTTCGCGGCCGTCAGCGAGAAGGTGCCTGCACCGGGGGCATCCGCTTTAAACGCGGAATGCGGAGCGCGGAATGCGGAGTGAGAACCGGACTGGGTTTTCGCTTCTGCCGTTCCGCGCTCCGTGCTCCGCGCTCCGACCTTCTTTGCTTCTTTCGGCACGCTCCACACGATCGCCGACTGTTTGCGAACGAAGTATTGTTTGGCGACGCGCTGGATATCGTCCTTCGACACCTTCAGCACGCGGTCGAGGTAGTTCTGGAAGAACTTGCTCACGTCCTCGCCACCCGGGTAGGTGCTGGTGCGAGCGATCGCGTCGCAGAGGCTGTGGACGCTCTCGCGCGAGAACAGGAATGACGCCAAGATTTTCCGGCGGGCGCGGGCGAGTTCGGCATCAGAAATCGGCTCCGTCGCGAGTTTCTCCAGTTCCGCGAAAGCCAGCTCTTCGGCGTTTTTACGGTCCTTCCCCTGGAGCAGCTCAACGTTCACCGAGAACCAGCCGGGGTAGCGCCCCGCGTAATTGCCCGCGCTCACTTCCGACGCGATCCGCTCGTCCTCCACCAGTTTGCGATACAGTCGGGAGGTTTTACCGCCCGCGAGAACGTCCTGAACCACGTCGAGCACCGGGTCTTCGGGCGTGCCGACCGCGACCGTGTTGAACCCGACCATCATGCGCGGGACATCGAACTTGGACTCGAACTCCTTCCGGGACGCTTCTTTGCGCTCGGGGTAGAACGTGGGCTTCTTGCGCGGCGGGAGTTCGCCCTTCGGGATCGGGCCGAACAGCGTCTTGATCTTCGCGAGTGCCGCGTCCGCGTCGAACCCGCCGACCACGATGATCGAGGCGTTGTTCGGGTGGTACCATTTGTCGTAATGCCGCTTGATGATTTCGGCGGTGGCCCCGCGCACGTGCTCGGTCAGCCCGATGACCGGGTGCGAGTACGGCGACTCCTTCGGCCACAGCAGCGGTAGTATCGCCTTGTATTCCAGATCCCACGGGCTGTCCTCGTTCCCCGCCAGTTCGGAGATCACGGCCCCCTTCTCTTGCTCGAACTCGTGCTTCTCGTCGATGCGGATGTTCCGCATCCGGTCGGCCTCGATCTCCAGCGCGGCCTCCCAGCGGTCCGCGGCGAAGTCGAAGTGGTACACGGTCATGTCTTCGGACGTGTAGGCGTTGTTGCGCCCGCCGTTGCGCTGGGTGGCGCGGTCGACGTCACCGGGCAATTCAGCTTTCGCCGTGCCCTTGAACATGAGGTGTTCCAGATAGTGCGACAGCCCGGTCTGATCCTTTTCCTCGTCCGCGGCCCCGACCCGGTACGCGACCATCGTGGTCACGACCGGTGCCCCCTTCACCGGGAGGAGGTACACGCGGAGCCCGTTATCGAGCGTGGTCGTCTTGAGGTCTTTGAACATCCCCTGCGCGGTCTTCACCAGCTCGGCGTCGTTGTTCGAGTCGGGTTTGGGATCTGCGGTCCCGCCCGAGGCGGTTGCCGCGTTTAAATTTTCACCACGTGTGGGCGTTAGTGGAACAAGTAACGCGAGTGCGACGAGTGGAAACAAACCGAGCGCGAACCGCGACATGATTAGTCCTTCATGACCGGGTAACGGGTTCCCCGCCAGTGTAGCGGTTCTGGAACACCTCAGCGAGTACATGGTGGCCCAGACCTTACAACCGCTTAAATTCACGGATGTGAAGAATTCGACCTAATGCGCTTGCTTTAAGATGAAATTACCGCTAAATTCGTTCAGCTTGCCCTTGCCGCTTCAAAAACACTCGCTAACCGTTTATCCCCTCTAAAACGGCGTCGAACCGGCAACTCTCAGGCACACCAATTGCTTAGCACCATTGCGCACGCTTGCGTGCCGCAAACCGGGACGGAGTCGCCATGTACTGGAAGATCTTTGTGCTGCTCGGTTTAGGTGCGTTTGTGCTGCTCAGCGCGGCCGATTGGGTGTTTACTTTCACGCTCCTGCGCACTCACCCCCACGCAATCGAATCCAACCCGCTCGCGGCCGCGTGCTTGGAACAATATGGCTGGAATGGCCTCGCTGTTTATAAGGCGTTCGGCGTGCTGGCGTTCGGACTGTCGGTGACCCTGCTGCTTCGCCGGCGGCCGTCGGTCGCGGCCGGGGTGGTGACACTCGGTTGCGTGACACTGCTCTCAGTCACGACATACAGCCACCAGATGCTTTGCACGCTGAATCGCGAAGCGCGCACGCTCCGCGAAGCGGAATGGCCATCGCCCGCCCCGAGCGAAACGGCCGCGGTCGAAGAATCACCGATCCCGGACCGGTGCTGGTTCGCGGACGAGTTGCCGCCCGAGAAGAAATCTCGCCCGACGATCACAACCGTCCAAACGAGTCACCGCCAGCGTGAAGCGAGGCTGCCGGCTGTTCGATGACGGCCCACCAGAACAGATTCTGGCCCGCGAGTTAGCGAGTGCGTCCGCACGACGGGACGCCGAGAGCGCGAGCGAGGAGTACAACGGTCCCATCCGGACGCCCGCGCCCGAGCAACCCGGCCGTCACCCAACTGGACCGGACGTGCCCCCAGCACCTCGACCCACGCCCGCACAACTGCGGGCCGCACAAAACAAGACCGTACCGGACGTCATCGCGCCGGGGCTGAGCGTGCTGTTCTGCGGCATCAACCCCGGCCTCTACACGGCCGCGATCGGGCACCACTTCGGGCGCCCCGGCAATCGCTTCTGGCCCACTCTGCACGCGGCCGGGTTCACGCCGCGCTTACTCGATCCCAGTGAAGAACTCGAGCTGCTCCCGCTCGGGTACGGCATCACGAACGTGGTCGCGCGTGCCACCGTCGGTGCGGACGAATTGACAAACAAGGAAATCATTGCGGGCGGCGCGATCCTGGCCGCGAAGGTCCGGGAGTTCGCCCCGCGCTACCTCGCAGTACTGGGGATCGGCGCGTACCGCACCGCGTTCGCGAAACCCAAGGCCGTTGTCGGTCTGCAACCCGACGCGATCGGCGAAACGCGCGTCTGGGTGCTCCCGAACCCGAGCGGCTTGAACGCACACTACCAGGGCAAAGATCTGGTGAAGGTCTTCCGACAGCTCCGCGACACGGCGTAACACCTACCGCCTACCGCCGCGTCACTTCTTCTCGACTTCGGCCGCGAAGTCCCAGAACCCGAGCCGCGACTTACCCTCACCGTTCGGCTCCAGGACCGCCAGCACTGGGCGCACCGGGTTAAACGCCACGCGCGCACCGTTACCCCCCTTCCACGTCTTCAACACTTTGCCGGTCCGCGTGTCCCACACGGTCAAAAATGCCCCGCCCCGTTCCCAACCGGTCTGCTCCCGTGCCATGCCACCGGGCTCTTTTCTGGCTACGAGTTTGTAGTTCGTTCCGGTTGCCACGAATAACCGGTTATCGCTGCTGAAGGCATAAGACTCCGGTGACAGGTGCGTCTCTTTGGCACCCTCAAGAAGCGGTAAAACGTCCCCAGTATCTGCATCCAGAACGACCGTCTCCCCGATCGCCCGGGCTACAACAAGCTTCTTTCCATCAGACGAAAAGGCCAGCGTTAGGGACGTTATAGGTGCATCAAAACCATCGTAATTCGAGAGAAAGACTCTGGGCAGCTCTTTGCGTCTTCCTCCCCGGAATGTGTATTCGGACACTTTCGCTCCACGATCCGTGTCGAAAATCGTGGCCTTAGTTGCCTCCTGGTCCACGACAGCAAAACGCTTCCCATTTGCCGAGAGGCGAACATAATAAGCAGAGCCAAAATCGACCTTAAGCAATGATTTTTCCGGTTTCTTGGTCATCGCGTCAATTTCCACCACCTCGAAGTTCACTGGGCGATTACCGTCGAGATGCAAAGTGTGTGTACGGTACGTTTTCCAGTCAGGAGCAAACGCATATCCATATACCCGGAAATCGATAGGTGCGAGTTCAACCGTCTTCGTGCGTTTAATGTTGGCAGTATCTTTCTCCTTTTCCCAGAATCTCAACTCATGCTGTCCACTAATGAGTCCGCTCTCGTTTAGAGCGGTCATAATGCCTCCATCGGCAGTTAAAGCAGCAAGCTCTTCCCGGTCATTCAAATCTAAATTTTGATAATAATCCGCTCGATTCGAGAAATTAAACACGCGAATGGTACGTTGTGTTTTTAGCTTTCCACTCGTATCGCGATCGCGTTCGATTGGCGTGGGCGCTCGCTCCCCCACGACCGCGAGGTGTGTGCCGGTCGCGTTCCACACTGGTGACTGGAAACCAGCACCAACCAAATCAATCACGCGCTGGAGCTTCGGTTCGCTCGCGAACGTCGGCTGGTCACCGGGCTTCGGGTCCACTTGCGGTTGAGGCGCGGCGTCGGGCTTCTGCACCACGACCGGTGGCTTCGGCGGGTCGTTCGGTGGCGCGTTATCGGGCGGTACGGCGGCGAACACCGCGCCCGCGACGACCGCGACCATCAGCCCACCGAACACGAGCGTTTTTCGCACGAGAGTTCCCCTTCCGGTCAGGCGGGCGAGTGGACCGGGCACGGCTCCACTCGCCGCGAAATCCGCCACCAGCCCGCACGTTTGTGTGACGAGCTCTGTTGATACCGTGATCCCGGCTTGGGCGTCCGTAAGCGCCCCTGGAAGCGCAACAACCGCGAGCGAAATCCCGCGCCGCGTGAGGCGCGCAGCGAGCCTCTTCCGACCGTTCGCGAGCCGGCTCGATAGCGTCCCTTCGGGCACGCCCAAAAGCACGGCCGCTTCCTGACGCGACGTCCCTCGCAGGTCGCAAAGCACAATCGCCTCGCGGTAGTGCGTCGGGAGCGCGGCGAGTTCTTCGTCCAAAACGGGCGCCAGTTCGGGTCGCGTCGGGGCGGGTTCGGGCGCGTGCGGCTCGGGTAACTGCGACACCGTGACCTCCCGCACCCGTCTCCTGCGAGCCGCGCGCCGGGCGCGCCACGCGACGCGGAACGCGGTGCCGTACAACCAGCTCCAGAGCCGGTCCCGTTTGCGCACCGTCGCGGCCCGGCGCGCGAGCACGAGGAACGTGGCCTGGAACGCATCTTCCGCGTCCTGCGGGTGCCCGGTCACGCGCCGGCACACGCCCAGAACCAGCGCCCCGTGCCGGTGGACCAGTTCCTCGAACGCGCCCGTATCCCGGCCCGCCACGAACCGCGCGAGCAGGTCCGCGTCGGGCGCGTCGGTGCGCTCCAATTGCCTCAAAATTTCAGCCGATCGCGCCGGATTCATCCGCCCCTCCGCCCGTATTGTCTCCGCCCGCGCCGGGCGCGTCGCGCGAAATCGAAAGAAATAATAACGGGTCGTTTCCCCGCGTCGAGCCACCACAAAAACTTAGCCATTGACCTAACCATCCATCGGCGTATACTTAGGTTGATGCCTAAGCAATCGGCCCAACTCACCCTGGTGTTTCAGGCCCTGGCCGATCCGACCCGAAGGGCAGTCGTGGAGCGCTTGCGGGTCGGTCCCGTCGCGACTAAGGAACTGGCCGCGAAGTTCGAGATGGCGCTGCCATCGTTCCTCCAGCACCTCGGGGTGCTGCAAAAGTGCGGGCTGGTCCGATCGTCCAAGAAGGGCCGCGTCCGCACCTACGAACTCTCCACGAAACCGCTCAAGGTCGCCGAAGACTGGATGGCGACGCAGCGCACGCTCTGGGAGCGCCGCCTGGACCAGTTGGACACTTTCCTGAACGAACTGAAGGAGCAGCCGGAATGAACCCGAAACTGGACCTCGTGCTCGAACGAACCATCGACGTGAAGCCGGAACTCGTCTGGCGCGCGTGGACCACACCGGACTACGTGAAGAAGTGGTTCACCCCGGCCCCGTGGAAGACCGTCGAGTGCGAGATCGACCTGCGCCCCGGCGGGCGTTTCTTCACGGTCATGGAGTCCCCCGAGGGGCAGAAGTTCCCGAACACCGGGTGCTTCCTGGAAGTCGCTACGAACCGGAAGCTGGTGTGGACCGACGCCTTGGAGCCAGGGTACCGGCCGTCGGCACGCAAGCTCGGCGCCGACGTACCGTTCTTCCTCACGGCGATCGTCACGATCGAACCGCACGGGATGGTCGGAACGAAGTACACCGCGACCGCGATCCACGCGACCGAAGAGGGCCGCGTGAAGCACGAGGAAATGGGCTTCCACCACGGCTGGGGCGCTGCGCTCGACCAGCTCGTGGCGCTGGCGAAGACGATGTGAAATGGCCGAACGGCTGGTGCTAACACCGGCCGCTCGTTTGTTGTCTGTTGTTCCTGTCGAAATCTCACCCCGTCTTTTTCGTTTTCACGAACGCTAGCAGGGTCTTGACCGGGGGTTGATCGGCCCACTCCTGTTTCGCGGCCACCATCCCGATGTGGCCGGTGGTGTAATCGGCGTCCGCGCCCTTAATCTGGGTGCCGGGCTTGTGAATCTTCACAGTCAACATGGTGCCCGCGTCGCCGCACATCCCGACCGAGATCGCGCGCCCGGTCCCGGCCGCCTTCGCCCACTGACCCCACTCGGTCCGGCACTCCGCAGCTTTGCGCTCGTCGAGCCCCAGACACACAACGCCCTCGACCGGCGCCTCGTAGTCCGACCCCTTGCCCTCTTTCAGCCGGATGAAGCTGCCGTGGATCGTGACCTTGTTCGCCTCCACCGTCACTTTATCGACCACCACGTACACGGGCGGCGGGCCGCCCGCGAGCGCCGTCCCCGCCCCGATTACGACCGCCGCCATAGCTACCAAGAACCGGGTCATCGCAAGCCCTCCTCGGAGGTATCCGGCGGGACCACACCCGCCGTTCGATGAACAATACCCCTCCCGAGTAGCAAAACGATAATTGTTTACATTTGATTAAATAACACGATTCGCTGTTTATAATTTGCTGCACATTCGATCGGAGTGCGCGACAAACGGCGCGCGCGGCGCCGTATAGTCGACGGTGGGCGCTACGGCGCCCGTTTCTGTTGGAATCGTGCGATTGGGGGACGTGATGGGAGTGGTTGCGTGCCCGGGGTGCGGGTTACCGCGGAACGAGTCCGAACTCGCAACGAAGCCGTGCCCGATCTGCGAAACACACTCGGGCGCGCCCACACAGAACCGCGCCGAAGAAGTCGGCGCGCCCGAACCGGTCGCCCCCATCGATCTCGCGCCCGTACCACCGAGCGCGCCGCTCCCACTTCGCCCACCGGAGTCGCTCCCACGACCCAAACGGTTCCTTCCCGGCGCAGCGCTGTTCTGTTCCGGCGCGCTCCTCGGGGCCGGAGCGCTGCTCGCGCTTCAAGCACTCGCGGGACCAAAGGCCGAGCCGAGTCGTACCGAACCCGAGGTCACAACGCGGACCGAGGAGCGCCCCGCTCCGGCCCCGGCACCACCCGTCGCCCCGGCACCGCGCGAGCCGCCCCCCAAAATGGCCAACCCGGAACCCAAATCGGGTTCCGTCGTCGCCCAGACCGGGCGCGTCTTTACCATCGATTTGGGCCCCAATCCGTCGGACACGTTCGCCGTCCCATTCGCGATGAAGAGCGGCGATCACATTGTGGTCCGCGGGAAGGTGAAAACGTTCCGCGCCCCCGCACTGAACGGAGGAATCGTTCTCGACGCCTCGGGCCTGGAAGCCACCGGAATTACCATCGCCGGGAAGATCGAAGGGGGCGCCACTCTCAAGCTGAGTGCGCCCAACGGAACCGTTCAGGTGACCGGCCGAATCGAAAGCGGCGCGGTCGTCGACATCCGCGCGCCCGGGGGCGAGGTGAACTTCACGTTCGTCTCGGGCGGTGCAAAAGAGGGCGCGAAAATTGATAGCGGCGCGATGGTCACGGTGGCCGCGCGCCTGGTTGATTTCAAAAGCGAGATCACCGGCGAGGGCACGAAAGTGTCGGTCGCGCTGTCGCGCAACGGGTGGCTGAAGGTCGCGACTATAAGTGGGGCAGCGGCCGTCGAGTATACGACCCCGCCCGGGTCTCGGCCCGATATCGTCGTCGGCGCGGTCGCGCCCACCGCGACCTTTCGCAAAATCGAGTAGGGGAAGGGGGCTCGCGCGGTTCACGAGCGAGCGTCGTCGCCCACCGTGCCCAGGCGCCCGCCGACGTCGCGCAGGCGCGCCAGTTGTTGCACGAGGAGCGGCACGCTGTCCACGCCCGTCAGGAACATCAGGAGGTACTGGAAGACCGCCAGCGTGTCGCCGGTCGATAGGCCCAGGGCACACGTGCGCACGAGGGTCGCGGCCATCAGCCCCAGGATGAACAGTTCCGCGATCCCGAAATTCACCGCCTCCCCGTCCGAGAGCCGCACGCGCCAGCGCCCGACCGCGGTGTAGTGCCCGCCGATCTCGTCCGTTCGGCGCCCCTCGATCACATCGATCTCGCGCTCCAGTTCGTCGTGCAACCCGCGGTTGAGAACGAGCATTTTCCGACCGTAGGCGCGGTTCACCAGCCACACCGGACCCGCGAGTCCCAGGCAGAACAGCGCGACGACCGGGTCGAACAGCGCCAACAGGACGAGTGCCCCCACAATCGAGTAGGCGGCGCGGACAATCATCGGTACGTCGTGCTCGAAGAAGTCGACGAAGGCACGGGACAGTCCCGAACGGGCCGCGACGCGCGACGTCTCGACTCCGGCCGCGCGCTGACCGGCGACCACGCTCGTGGCCAGGTCCGCGTAGATGCTCGTGAACACGCGGGTGTCGTAGGCGCGCCGGCACATGCCGACGGTGGTGTACGCGATGTGTTGAGCCAGGAACACCCAAAGACCCATTTGGGCGCCGGCCAGGAGGTCGTTGATCGCCCAGGCCAGCACGAGCGGTTGGGCCAAGCGCAGCAGGTTTTCCAGGTTGAACAGCCCGTATGTCAACAGCACGCGCCGCCAGTACCGCGCGAGCACCCGGCGGAGCGTCCAGGGAGGAGCAGCAGCGAACTCGACGGTCGGGGCGCACATGACAAACTTCCTGAGAATAGACCCAACGTTCTCGGTTTGAATTTGAGCTCGCACTACTCCAGCGCCACCAGTCCCAATTCGACCAACTGCTGCGCGAACCGGGCCAGTTCTTCGCGCTCCGCTATGTCGCTGAGGAGCACCCAGACGCCGAACGTACACGGCGCGAACCGGGCCAGCTCTTCGAGCAACTCCAGGCCGGTGGCACCGAGCACGGCAGTGCGAACGTCTTCGTCGCGAGCGAAAAACACCACATCCACGGGCGGCTTCTCGCCTTCCAGAAACGTGTCTGTCAACAGCCGGGCGCGCACCCGAATCGGATTCAGATGCAGTTGAAGATCGATGTTCGTTTCCAGTTCCGGCAGGAGTTCCTCCGCGGCGCCGAGGAGTTCCTGGAAGCGGACGTGCTCCGCCCGTTCGACGGCGGCGATCTCCTCGATCCGGATGCGGCTCCGGGCAACTGTCACGGAGTCTTTTTGCGCCCCAGTAAGCTGGTGCCGGTCGGTGAGCCAGTCGAGGAACGCCGCGCCGTCGCTGTTCTGCCGGTCGTAGAGCGCCATCGGGTGTTCGAGCGAGAACACCCGAACTGCTCCGGGTAGATCGTCGAACGCTTCCTGAATGAATTCGATCTGGGCTTTTACCTTGTCGATGCGCTTGTCGAAGTTCTCCCGGGCGAACACGTCGAGCTGCAACTGTGAGTCTACGTCCGCTTGGGGGGCCTCTTCGGTGGTAACCGACATCGCTTCGGTCAGGAGCAGCAGCTCGGCGCGGTACGCATCGAGTGCGGTTTGTTCGGGTGCGGCGTTCACGTCCGGGCCTCCACTTCCAGAGCAATTTCGCGCGCGGTGCGCACCTCGCTCCGCCAACCGGTCTCGTCGGGGAAGTTTGCGTCGCGTTCGATGAAAACGGCTTCGACTTTTCCGCGCCCCTGTTCGAGGCTGTAGCGGTACAGATCCCAGACTTCTTGGGGGATCGGTTCGGAGTGGCTGTCCACGTAGGTGGAGAGGCGCGCGTTGAACAGGCCGCCGGCCAGGTGCATTTCGACCCGAGGGGCGAACGGCATGACTTCGCGGATGAACTCGTAGGGGTCGTACTTGTGGTTGACGCTGTTGGCGTAAACGTTCGTCACGTCTAGGAGCCAGCCGCACCCGGTCCGCTGGAGGGTGCGGATCAGGAACTCGCGCTCCTCCATCTCGGCTTTGAACCGGAAGGTGTAGGCGATGTTCTCCAGGAAGAAGTTCAGGTCACCGAAGTGCCGCATGACGATGTCGATGTTGCGGCACGTGGCGTCCAGCGCGGCGTGCGTGTAGGGCGGCGGGGCAAAGTGCCCCATTTCCGCCCCGCGCTCGCCGGCCCGAGTGAAGCCCAGGTGGTCGCTCACCGAGACGGCCCCGTTCTCCCGTGCGATCGCCAACAAAGCGTCCATGTAGTCGCGGCGCGGAGGGTCGGCGCTGGCGACGGACAGCTTCAGCGCGTGAACGCTGACGTAGTCGAACTCGCGCTCGTCCCCGATGTACCGTTGAAGGCTCAACGGATCATCAGCCTGCTCGAAGGTGATCTCGATCCCGGTCAGCGCCGGTTCGTCGTAAATGCCGCGAACCGGCTCGCGCAGACCGTACCCCGTCGCCGGGACCATAACGGAACTCCCTGTATTGTTGCCGGAGCGATCGGTGCCGCTACCGGGTTGATTTCGATCGGAACGCGATCGAGTGATGTGCTGCACAAAAGGCCCGCCCGCCGCACGAGGGCGACGAGCGGGCCGGGGGCTAATTAGGAGCGGCGGCAGTTGCGGTGGCACCCGCGGCGGCAGCCCCGGTTGCACCCACGACGGCAGCCCCGGTTGCACCCACGGCTACACCCGCGGCGGCAAGAGTTGTTGTTGGCGGTTTGGGCAGCGGCCCCGGCCCGCAGGCCCGTCAACTCCTTCACGACGATCTGGGCCGGAACTTCGATGGTAATAGCGTTCATTGAGAGATCTCCTGAAGAGGTTCAGTTAGGTCGTGCGAGGCCCACCCTGCGTGCGTCTCGCCCGTTGTCGCAACCCGTCAGAGGTGGCGACACCTTCAGGAGCGGTTATTCTCGATCGATGTGACAACAAATTCCGGCGCGGGGGGAACGGCCCCGGGCCGGTGACTCAAGCAGTCGGCCCCGGGGCGCCGCCGTCGAGGGGGCGTTCGGACGTGAGTTCTGCGGCCTTCTCGCGCCCGCGCGCGGACAACCCGTAACGGGCGTTGCGCCCGGTGCTGCGGCGCTCGAACCAGCCGTGGGACAGCGCGGCGACGACCGCGAACCGGTGGGTGTTCAGTTCGACCTCGATTTCCGGGATCGTGAGCGCGTCCCGGCGGGTGAACAACTGAACCAGGTCGATCCTGCGTTCCGCCATTGAGGGGTACTTATCCACGTCGCGCCCTCGTCATCGCACCTCCCTTGCGGACGGCGCTCGCCCCGAACCGTCGGGTGCGAATTCACAATTTATACTACCCATCCTACCGCTCACGGTTTCATCGGGCACACCCGTTACAGAGGCGGTCGCTCGTGTTCTCGACAGTACGTATCACCCTATTAACGGCCAGCGCGTCATTTCGTGAGCGCGGGCGCGCGGTTCTTTCCGGTTTTTGTGCCGGAAGCCCGCGCCGCTATTCGGTGGTGATTTCGCACCCGGGCAGCGCGGCGGCGAGCGCGGCGATCCCGGCGTCCGTGATGTGCCGACAGTTGGTCAAATCGAGTGCGTGCAAAGAAGTCAGCCCCTTCAGGCACAGCAAACCGGCGTCTGTAACCGCACCGCAATCCCCGAGCACCAGAATCACGAGCGTCGTGGCGCCGGCCAGGGCACGGACCTCTTCCAGGTCCGCGTCCGTTACGGCCGCGTGCGCGTGGAACCCGTACACGCGGTCCGGGCGGAACGTGAACGCGCCCGGCGCCGACCCGACGCGCACCCAGTCGACCGCGGTGCCGGTCGCGGGGAACGAGTACCACGTCCCCGCTACGCTCACGGCGCGTGCCCGACCGCCCGACCCGTCCGCGGGGGTGCCGGTGTTACCCACCGGCCCCGCGCTCGAGTCCGAATCCTGTTCGCCCCCGTCCCTCGGCGCCCAACTCATGGCACCCCCGGCTCTCAGGATCGGTCGCCCACTCGTACACCGCGCACCCACACGAACGAACGGGTCTCCCGTTCGCGCCGCCCCGCGAAGTCAGAGGGGCATCTGACCGAACCGGGCGCTGTGTGAAATGACAAAGTTTCGACAGAAACCGTGGAGAGGCGCGAGTACGAAGCGACCGTAACAGGCGATTCGAGCAAAATAAGCGATGGCCGGGTCAAAATCAAATGCGCACTCATAAATTCGGTACGAATGCATTTCGGCAGTCGCGGAGGATCTCACCGCAGAGGGCGCGGAGAGCACAAAGAAGAACGCGAACTGCACCGCACAAGGCCAGAGCCGATCCTGTTTTTCTCTGCGCTCTCCGCGCCCTCTGCGGTGAAATCCTCTGCACCGCCGGGGCGATCCTGCCCCCGAATGACAATCACTAACATTTTGACTCCGTGTACCGTGCGACCCGACCTTTCAGAAGTTCAGAGCACCGAACAGTGCCCACATCGCTGTGCGCTCCCTCGCTGCGAAGCCACACAACCACGTCACTAATCAAATCAATTGAATACAAGTGAACAAAAATTTCAAATAATTTATCCGAACCGCCACGGGACGCGGGTATAATTCCGAACCGAAACGTGCGGTAGTGCGATCGCAGGCGGGTGGTCACCGTTGGTCACAGCGCATCTTTGCGCCTATGACCACGGTGACCACACCGCGATCGATCCGTGACTGGTGGGAGCAATTTACCGACAATCCGGGTCGGTTCGAGGCGCTTCGGGCGTTAGTTCCGGTGGCTGCACGCGGACGCGCGGGTACAGTACCCCCAACCGTGCCCGAACGCGGAGGGGAACTGATGGCGGACGAGAAGGTGCCCGGCGAACCCTGGCTGCAAATCACCTGCTCCCCGGACTTCGTGGGCTGGTTGCTCCGCGAACGGGTCGGGCTCGCGTTCACCACCTACCAGTCGCACAAGTTGCTGCTGCTCGGGGCCGGACCCGACGGGCGCCCGGCCGTGTGCGAGCGCACGTTCCGCAACAGCATGGGACTGTGGGGCGACGGGCAGACCCTCTGGCTCGCCA
Organism: Gemmata massiliana; assembly: GCA_000531095.1. Classification (GTDB taxonomy): domain Bacteria; phylum Planctomycetota; class Planctomycetia; order Gemmatales; family Gemmataceae; genus Gemmata; species Gemmata massiliana. The sequence continues at coordinate 65,865 of HG799477.1, forward strand.
CGCGATACCAGATCTGGCGCTTCGCCAACGCCCTCGCGCCGGGTCAGTTCCACGACGGGCGCGACCGACTGTTCGTCCCGCGCACGGCCCACACGACCGGCGACCTCGACGTTCACGATCTCGCGCCCGAGGACTCGGGCCGGCTCGTGTTCGTGAACACCAAGTTCAATTGCCTCGCCACCGTCGACGAGCGCGCCAGCTTCCGCCCGCTGTGGAAGCCCCCGTTCATCAGCGCGCTGGTACCCGAGGACCGGTGCCACCTGAACGGGCTGGCGCTGGACGCGGGGCGCGCCCGGTACGTCACCGCGGTGGCCACCTCCGACGTGGCCGACGGCTGGCGCGACCGGCGCGCGGACGGGGGCGTGGTGGTGGACGTGCGGTCCAACGAGGTGGTGCTGTCCGGGCTGTCGATGCCGCACTCCCCGCGCGTCCACAACGGGGCGCTGTGGCTCCACAACTCGGGCACCGGGTTCCTGGGGCGCGCGGACCTCGCGGCCGGGCGGTTCGAGCCGGTCGCGTTCTGCCCGGGGTACCTGCGCGGGCTCACGTTCGTGGGCGATTTCGCCGTTGTGGGGCTGTCGAAGCCGCGCCGGGACAACAGCTTCGGCGGGCTCGCGCTCGACGGCGCGCTGGCCGCGCGCGGGGCCGAACCGCGGTGCGGGCTGAACGTGATCGACCTGCGCACCGGCGTTACCGCGCACTGGGTGCGGCTCGACGGACCTGTGACCGAACTGTACGACGTGGTCGCGCTGCCCGGGGTCGCGCGCCCCTGGGCGCTGGGGCTTAAAAGCGACGAGATCGAGCGCCTCCTCACCATCGGGGAGCCCGGCGCGCTTTAGGTTCGTTAAAGGAACAGACGTTCCGATTGTAACGGTGCCACGATCGTCCCATTTTCCGCATTTCGCCCACCCGCACCATCTTCTCGGCTAGGATACTCATCAATCCGTTCGTGTCGCCTCTTTGGTAGGGTGCGTACCGATGTCAACTCGCCTCCGAATCGAGCGCCTCGAAACGCGCGACGTCCCCGCAACCTTCACCCCGTTCCCCGGCTCCCCGATCACGGTCGGGGTGAGCCCGGGCGGGGTCGTGGCCGCGGACGTGGACGGCGACGGCGATCTTGACCTGACCTCGGCCAACTTCGGCAGCAACACCGCGAGTGTGCTGCTTAACAACGGGTCCGGCTCGTTCACCAACTCGACCGGTTCGCCGTTCGCGGTCGGTAACAGCCCGGTCTCGCTCAAGGCCGCGGACCTGGACGGCGACGGAGACACCGACCTCGCAACCACCAATTACATCAGCGACAACGTCAGCATCCTGCTCAACAACGGGTCGGGTACCTTTGTTGCCGGCACCCCGGTTCCGGTTACCAACGGCCCGCGTGAGATCACGGCGGCGGACCTGGACGGCGACGGCGACACCGACCTCGCCGTCACTAACTACAGTGGCAATAACGTCAGCATCTTGCTGAACAACGGGACCGGTTCCTTCACCCCGGCCGCCGCGGTTCCGGTCGGCACCGTCCCGCGCGGGATCACAGCGGCGGACCTGGACGGCGACGGGGACATCGATCTCGCCGTCGCCAACTACGCCACCAACACCGTGAGCGTCCTGCTCAACAACGGGTCCGCGGCCTTTACGAACGCCACCGGCTCCCCGCTCGCGGTAGGTACGCACCCGGTCGCGGTCACGGCGGCGGACCTGGACGGCGACGGGGACACCGACCTCGCGGTTACCAATAACAGCAACAACAACGTCAGCATTTTGTTGAACAACGGGACCGGTTCCTTCACCGCGTCCACCGTGGCGACCGGCACCGGCCCGCGCGGGATCACGTCGGCGGACCTGGACGGCGACGGAGACACGGATCTCATCGTCGACAACTTTTCCGCCGGCACGCTGAGCATTTTGCTCAACAACGGGTCCGGTTCGTTCACCGCCGACGCGCCGGTCACAACGGGAAACAATCCCTACGCCGTTACGACAGCGGACCTGAACGGCGACGGGCGCCTCGACATCGTTACCACCAACTCGGGCAGTAGCAGCCTCACGGTGCTCCAGAACACGACCGTGTTCACGGCGGACCTCCGGGTCACCGTCACCGGCCCGGCGTCGGCCGCGCCCGGGGCCACCGTCACCTACACGGTCACGGTAACCAACGCCGGCCCTCAAATTGCGACCGGCACCGGGTTCACGGTCCCTGTCCCCGCGGGCGCGAGCGGTTTCACGTTCACCAGTACCGCCGGCACCGGCGCCACCGGTAACACGGGCACCGGCACCGGGGCGGCGAGTGATACCCTCACGCTCCCGCCCGGGACGACCGTCACGTACAGCATCCAGGTCGTCCTCGGGTCTTCGGCGCTCACGCTCACGGCCACGGCTACCTCGCCCGCCAGCATCTCGGACCCGACCCCGGCCGACCAAACAGCCACACTCACGACGACCCCGACGACCACACTGTCAACGACCCGGCGCCTGTTCGCAGTGGGTTCGGGGGCCGGCGCCGCGGCCCGGGTGAACGTGTACAACGCGGACGGCTCTCTGCGATTCACCCTGGCGCCCTACGCCGGGTTCGCGGGCGGGGCACGGGTTGCGGTCGGCGATGTGAACAACGACGGCACTCCAGATATTGTGACCGGCGCGGGGCCTGGGGCCGGACCGCACATCAAGGTGTTCGACGGCGCGACCGGGGCCGAGATCGCCAGCTTCTTCGCGTTCGATCCCAACTTCCACGGCGGGGTCAACGTGGGCGCAGCAGACCTGGACGGGGACGAGCGCGCCGAGATCCTTGTCGGCGCCGGGGCCGGGGGTAATCCCCACGTCACCGCGTTCCGGTTCTCAGACCTGGCTCGAATCGCGAGCTTCCTCGCATTCGACATCGGGTTCCGGGGCGGTGTCACCGTTGCCGGCGACACGGGCAAAATCGTCGTCGGAGCCGGCACGGGCGGCTTCTCCAACGTGAAGGTGTTTAACGCCACCTCGCTCGCGCTCGAATCGAGTTTCCTGGCGTTCGATCCCGGGTTCCGCAGTGGGGTGAGCGTGGGGGCCGATCAGGGCCGGATCGTGGTCGGTGCCGGGATCGGCTCACACGTCAAAGTGTTCACCCAAGCCGGAAGCGAGCAGGCGAGCTTCCTGGCATTCGCTCCGGGGTTCGCGGGCGGAGTCAAAGTGAGCGCTGGAGCGTCGACGCTGGTGGTCGGCGCGGGCGCGGGGACCGCCCCGACGGTGCGCCGGTACGACCTGTTCACGCTCGAACCGGTCGACTCGTTCTTCGCCATCGGAATCACAACGACCGGAGGCATTTTCGTGGGATGACGGGGGTCGGGAGACGTTCTACACACAGTGCCCCGCACGTTCGCCGGCCCGAGCCGGCGATTCGAGTAAATTGAGGGCGCACGGAGCCACCTCCCGCGCCGAGGATCTGCCGTGTCCCGGTCCAATCGCAACGGATTCAGCCTGATCGAAGTTCTGGTCATCTTTGCCATCATCGCGATACTGTTTGCTCTCGCGCTCCCCGCGACCCGGCGAGTCCACGGAGCGGCCGCGCGCATGAAGTGCTCGAATAATCTGAAACAACTGATGCTGGGCGCGCACAGCTACGCTGACAACCATTCGACGACGTCCCAGTCGGCCGAGCGCCCGACCGCCACGGACTCACTTCTCCCCACGGGGTGCTTTGGACCGGGCAAGTCCCCCGATGAGCGGCTCAGTTGGGCGGCCGCGCTACTGCCGCACCTCGAACAGGACGATCTGTTTAAGAAGCTCGATGTCGAAAAGGGCTACGCGGCGAACCTCACGGCAATACAGGCGCCCGTCAAAACGTTCCTGTGCGCGGGGTCGCAAGAATCTTCGACAAACCCCACTCTGACCAATTACGTCGCGCTGTCCGGCATCGGCCTCGGGGCCGCCGAGCAACCGGCCGGCACCGCCGGTAACGGTTTCATGGGGTACGACCGCCGGACCTCGTTCGCGATGATTAAAGACGGGACGAGTAACACGATCGCCCTGATAGAAACGCGCGCCGGTCTCGGACCGTGGGCGCGCGGCGGACCATCGACCGTGCGCGGGTTCGACCCGGCCGACGCCCCGCCGGTCGGTGACGGCCGACCGTTCGGGGAACACGGCGGCGGCGCGAACGTGGCGATGGCCGACGGGAGCGTGCGATTCGTCAGCGGCAAAGTGGCGCCGCACAATCTGGCCGCCGCGATCACCATCGCCGGCGGGGAACCGTTTGACCTGGATTGAGCACCGCCGTGAGATACCGGGTTCTCACGACCGCTCTCCGCTGGCTCGCGGCCGTGCTGGTCCTGCGGGTGCTGGTCACGATCCTGTCGAACTACCCCGATTACTTCCCGCCCGACTTCGACTCGCTGTTCCTCCAGGGGCGCGAGTCCACGTTCGTCGGGAGCTACCGGCCCGCGTTCTACGTCCACATCCTGTCCAGCCCGATCGTGCTACTCAACGGCCTGTTCTTGGTGGTCGCACCCCCGCGCCGGCGCCGCGACCGGTTGCACCGCGTGCTGGGCCGGGTCCAGGTCGTCGTGTTGCTGGCGCTCGTGCTGCCGAGCAGCGTGATATTGTCCCGGCACGCATTCGGGGGCTGGCGCGCGGGTCTGAGTTTCGCCGCGCTAGCCGGGGCGACCGCGACTTGCGCGGTCCTCGGTGTCGTTCACGCGCGCCGGCGCCACTTCGACCGGCACCGGCAGTGGATGATGCGCTGTTTCGTGCTGATTTGTTCGGCCGTGGTTCTGCGCCTGACCTCGGGGGCCGCGGGAATGATCGGCGTGCCGAGTCCCGAAGGGGCGTACATCGTCGCGGTGTGGTGCAGTTGGCTCGTCCCGCTGACAGTCTACGAACTCGTGGAGCGCGTACCGCGCCGGACGCGCGCGCCGGTTCCGAGGTGATTCGGCCTCGGTCCGATTGTTTTCTGTAGCCGGCCTCTGTCAACGAATTTCAATCGTCACAGGTTGTGTTGTTTGCGGATGATGCGCTCGCAGCACACCCAACGGGTCACGCGCCCGAGGCGCCGGACCCAGTTGGGTAGCGGCGCCAACCCCGCCCCCGAACGCGCCCATGTTACCGAACGCGCGCTCGATGTGCGTGCGGTGCCGGTATAGCTTCCATCCGAACCCGTCGGCGAACGGGCGCAGGGCGCGCAACCGGTACGGGCTCTGGTACCCGTGTCCCCCACCGGTGGCCTGGGTGCCCGGGTTCGCCAACAGCAGGTACCCGCTCGCCCCGGCCGCGTCGTACACCCGGTTGTCCTCGTAGCTCCCGTCCACGTATAGGAACCCGGTGCCTCGGACCGGGGTCAGCAACCGCACCGCCACCGCGCTCTCGTTTTCCCGGGCCGCCGTTACTTCCCACACATCGGGCATGGATTTGGTGCCCCATAGGGCGCGCAACTTGTCCGAGCCCACATGGGCTCGGTTTGGCATCCGGATCCTTGAAGCACTTGCCCACGGGCAATGGCTTGCCGTCCACAATCAGTTCCCAGGCCGGCGGTCCGGTGCCCTTGAGTTCGTTCGCCAAGGCGCTGAGGAACAGGGCGAACGAGGTCTTCTGGGCGCGCCGGCTCACCGTGGCCGGGGGACGGGAGCCGGTCCGGTTTGAGGCGCGTGGTGGTCCAGTTGCGCGCGTCACACGCCCAACACACGGGGCGGTCGTGGAGGGCACCCCAGAGCAGCACCGCGGCCACGCGCCACGAATGGATCTGTACGTACCGCTGCTCGAATCGACGCGCGACCTTCTGTAACCCCGTGTAAACTGCCTTCCAGAGTTCGCGTTCCATGACACACCTCGCAATCCGATCCCCAACTGCAAGGTGTCACGGAACGCGAACTCCATTCTGCGCAACTCGTTGCCCGGATTCGAGCTCCAAGGATTGAAATTCGTTGTGTGAAGCCGAAGAGCCACAAACTTAGGGCCTACCGGCCTCGCAGAGGCCGGCTACAGAAAACAATCAAAACGAGCGCGGCTCAGCCCTTAGGTTCCCCGATGACGATCGACTTGGCCCCGCGATCCTGTCCGGGCTTCCCGAACGTGATCGAGAGATGAGCCAGCGCCACCGCCCGCACTCAACTACGACCACCTCCAAGTCGGTCCAGGGCGTGCCCGCTTTACCTCTTCCACCGTAGGCCCGGTTCCACGGACGGAGGGCCGCGAGGTGCGCACGCAGATCTTCGAGGCGCCGCCAGCTCTTGCCCTTTGTGGACCAGCGGTAGGTGATATCGATCCCCGTTCCACGACTCTGCTCGCGCCCCTCCGAGAACAGCCCGTCTGACTTCCGGCGCAGTTTGTAGTAGACTTCGGAAATGCCCGCGGCGTCCCGTTGTTTGGCCGCGTCCAGTGGCCGGTCGTGTTCGTCGAGCCAGTCCGCAAGAGCGGCGCGGGCAGTCGTGTCGTCGGGGTTCGCCTGAACGAACGCGACGAGCCCGGCTTCGTCCGGGGACATTGGGGCTGCGGCACGCGCTTTTGCCTTTCTTTTGGCCATTTTCGTGCCCCGCAGTGCGACCGACGTAACTACGATTTGCCCCTCAACTTCTCAACGAACTTTTGCAGGTCGCCGGGGAGCGGCATCGACCAGTGCAGGTGTTCGTTGGTGGCGGGGTGCTCGAAACCCAGTTCCGTGGCGTGGAGCGCGAGGCGCGGGGCTTCGCTCTTGTCGTCGAACACCTCGCCGTTGGCCCTCTTCACGTACACCTTGTCGCCGCACACGGGGTGGCCGGCTTCCGAGAGGTGGATGCGGATCTGGTGCGTGCGGCCCGTTTCGAGCCGGCACGAGAGCAGTGTGTAGCCCGGGAGCCGTTCTTCCAGCGCGATGTGTGTGACGGCTTCTTTGCCCACGCCGGTAAGTTTCGTGCTCCCGCGCCGGCCGTCGCCGCGGTCCTCCACCAAGCGCGAGCGGATCGTTTGCGCGCTCAGAATGCCGGGAACCACGGTGAGGTAGCGCCGGACGACAGTGTGCTTGCGGAACTGGAGCCCGAGTTCGCGCTCGGCGAGCACCGAGCGCGCGAACACCACCAGCCCGCTCGTTTCCTTGTCGAGCCGGTGGACGATCCGCAGCCCGTTCAGGTCGCGCGGCGCGCGGTTGAGTTGGTGGGCGATGGCCCACTGTGCGAGATCCTGAAGCGTGGGGTCGAGTTCGCGGCGCTGTTCGGACCATTCCAGTTCCGCGGGGTGCCGGACGGTGTTCACGCCCGCGGGCTTCTCGACCACGACCACGTGTTCGTCGAGGTGCCGGACGACGAGCCGCTCAGGGTGCGCGGCGCGCGGGAGTGGCTTGGGGTGCTCCAGGAGCACCACGACCTCGTCTTCCTTCACGCGGCGCGCCTCGTCCGAGCAGATCGCGTCGCCGACCTTCACGCGGCGCGCGGCGATGAGCTTGCGCACGTCGGTCCACGACGGCCCGCCGAGCCGCGACCGCAGCACCTTCGCGAGCGTGAACCCGGCTTCCTGCGGGGCAACGGTGAATGGGGGGAGTGCGAACGACATCGCTATTCCTCGGGCTCCTCATCGTCTTCGGGGGTGCCGACATCCATATCGGACCAGTCCTCGTCCGGGTCGGGGATGTCCATGAACCCACCGCAGTGCGGGCAGTTTTCGGTCGTTCCCATCTTCTGCGCGGGCCAGTCGGACGACTTGCCGCAATCCTCGCACACCGCGGTGACCGTTCCGGTGCGGCTCGCGCGCTTGTCCTGGATGGCCTTGAACGCCGCTACCGACTGCGCCGCGCCGAGTAACTCCAGTGCGTCCTTGATCTTGGAGGGATCGGTCACCACGACCGGGAACTCTTCGATCGGCGCCTCGTCGCTCATCCCGGTGAGCGCAGAAACCGGGGCCGGGGGTGGCAACTCGATCTCGGCCGCGATGTCCTTGGACGCGAGCACCCGGATTACTGCTTCCGCCACCTGCGAGTTCGGGGCAACGAACACCTTCCGTGATTCGGGTTCATCGGGAGCGGGATCAGCCATCGTGCGTCTCCAGCGATTGCGGCGGTTGCAGCTCGTTTTCTGGTTCAACTCGCGAACGGGAACCGGGTTTGGTGAAGCACCGACGTTTCCACCGCGACTCCCGCGTTCTCTGCTCACGCGACCGAACCAAGAGTTACTATACCTCCCCGGTGAGAAGCGACTTCCAATTTGGTCAACGACGTTCGCGAACCGAACACAACGCGGCCCCACTTCCCAACTCCAGCTTCCGCGCCGACGCCTCTTTGCGCGGCTAACAATTGCTAACATCTCGGGAAACGGGCCGCCAGAATCGCACTTTCCCTCGCGAAAAATGACATATCTCGTTCGCGCCGGCTAACATTTTCGCCACGCCATCCCGGTCGCAGAGGGGTCGTACACGAACACAGCATCCAACAGGACATTTCCCTATGCTTGGTATTTTACGCCAAGTTGATTTGTGGAACAAAGTTTATTTGTGAAAATAAGATCATCATCTATGCAGATCTGAGCAGCGATTCCCTTCGCTACTGCTTGCCGAGGACAAGGTCCACGACCCAGCACCCGCGCACGTGCGGCCCGGGACCGCGACAGTGATTCAGGATGTCGTCGTTGTCGCACCCGGCGTCCTGCAAAGCGTCCGCCAGAATGGGCATCGCGCTGAAGTCGCGCGACTCGTACATTTGGGCTGCAAGCGCAACGGCGATTGAGGTGATCGACGAAGGGGAAAGTGTGACGGGGCGGAACGGATTCCCGAAAATGTCGCGAAGCACGTCTGCGTGTTCTGCCTCAGCCTGTGCCCAAACAGTATCACCCCGATCGGGGTAGTAATCATCCGACCAACATCCCATCTCACATCCGGTTGAGAGATTGAGAAGTGCATACCGCCGTTCGCCATCCGGGGTGTTCTGGTCACGAAAATAGTCCAAGACATCCAACCACTTATCATCTATCTGATCTGCCACGCGGCCTTCGATCTCGTTGCCGAACGCAATAACCCAATCTCGACAGACATCGGGCAACTCGTCCCAAATAAGATTGAAACAAGCGAGAACCAGAAGGCCTGGTTTGCGCTGTTCGACATGTGCTTCGACGTGTGCGAGCATTGGATGTGTTTCTCGGCACGTAAGCCATTCTGCTTCGGTCATTGGTTGCCCCCTGGAACCGTCCGTTCACCACTATTCCTTGCTGAGCACCAAATCGACGACCCAGCACCCATGCACATGTGTGGCCGGCGCGCGGCAGTGGTTCAGGATGTCGTCGCTGTCGCAGCCGGCGTCCTGAAGGGCATCGGCCAGAATGGGCATCCGGTCGAACGCGCGCTCCGCATAAATACCGCGGGCCAGCGCAGTCACGGTCGAGGTTCCCCATGCTGAGTCGAATGGGACGGGGCGAAATGGAAGCGGCCCGAAGAGGTCGCGGAGGAACCCCGGTTGGTCGCGCCGGGTTTCCAGGTTACCGGTTGCTCGGTGCGCGGCGATCCCAACCTCGCGGGCCACGTTCAGCGCCGTTGTGTGATTGGCTTTCCACTCTAATAGTTCGGCAACGGCTCGATAGAGGGGTAGCTTCTGGGGTGTCGCTTCAGCGACGACTTTGACAGCGGCCGTGACCGCTTCGCGCTCGTCCGCGGGGACGTCGCCGTCCGCACACCGCTCGGCGCACTCGACTCCCCGTCGGACGGTTTCGTCGTCGAAATAGTCCCAGACCGACCGGCAGCACGCGCAGCCGAACAAACGGAGTTTCCTCGGCCCGAACCGGCGTCGCAGGAACGCCACCAACTTCTCGACGTCGTTCGATTTGTTCCAGTCCGCCTCGGTCATGAATCACTCCTTGCCGAGCAACAGGTCAACAACCCAGCACCCCCGAACGTGCGGCCCCGGTCCGCGACAGTGGTCCAAAATTCGGTCGTCGTTGCACCCAGCGTCCTGAAGTGCATCGGCTAGGATCGGCATCGCACTAAAGTCACGCGACTCGTACATCTGGGATGCAAGTGTGACAGCGGTATCGGTGTGCCAGTTTGGGGAGAACATGACGGGGTCGAACGGGTTCCCGAAGATGTCGCGCAGAATTGCGATTTGTTGCCCGTCGATGGGTATTGAAGCGCTGAGAAGTGTTGGTGCGCCAGACCGATTCGCTCTGTACCGAATCCCTTGGGCGAGCGTCTGAGCGGCCGCAACCGCTGCCACAAAAACGTTCGAGTTAGCGACCATCCGGGCGGCGTGGAACTCGAAAAAGCGGAACCCGAGTTCGGGGCCTCCCGTGGAGGGTAGGGCTGCTTCGAGACGCGCGAGCGATTGCCGGGAACTGCTTGCGTCCGCAAACCGTTCTGCTTCAGATATCAACTCCGCGCACTTGGGGTCGGGTGCGAACAAGGGCCAAACGAGCCGGCAACAGGCACATCCGAATAACCGCATTCGCCGTCGTCCGGATTTGATCCGGTTCACGCGATGGCCTGTGCGAAGGAACTGCGCCAGTAAGTACAGGTCGGTTGTTGCGAGCCACTGCGTTTCGGTCATCGGACGATTCTCGCTGAGTGTGGTTCGAGAGATTTATGCCGCGACCAGCTTCGTCGATTCCAGAGTGGGCGCGCGGAGCGAGATCTCGACCACGAACGTACTTCAGGATTTGTAGCTGTGGTTACAGCTAGAATGAAGAAAGAAGAGCCGCGGATAACGCGGATCGGACCGTACTCACTTCGCTTTGGGCGAGAATCCCGCCGGATCGCTCTTGTGGGCAGACCGAATGGGCGACATTGTTTCCTAGGAAACTAATTGTCCGAGGTCGATCCATGCCGACCGAACCCAGCCCGCTCGATGCCCACGTCGGGTTCTGGTTGCGCTTCGTCTCCAATCACGTCTCCCACGCCTTCAGCCAGAAGGTTGAAGCCCACGGTGTGACGGTCGCCGAGTGGGTGGTGCTGCGCCAACTGCTCGCTTCCGGGGCCGTTGCCCCGAGCGCCGTCGCCGAAGCGCTGGGGACGACCCGCGGGGCCGTTTCCAAGCTCGTCGACCGGTTGCTAACCAAGAAGCTGGTCTCGCGCACCGCCGCACGGGGCGACAAGCGGTTCCAGACGGTCGCGCTCACCGCGGCCGGGCGGAAACTCGTACCGGTTCTCGCGGCCCTGGCGGACGCGAACGACGCCGAGTTTTTCGGGCACCTCGACGCCGAGCAGCGGGCGGTGCTGGTGGAGCTAATGAAGGACGTCGTGCGGCGGCACGAGCTGAAGGACGTGCCGGTCTCGTAACCCGAACCCGAAAGGCGGAGCCATGACCAGTCAGGAGCGGCTCGCGGTGATAAAGGACTGCAAGGAACGGTCGATCGCGGGTACGATCCCGTTCCCGGAAGTGGTGCGCAGGCTGCACGCGGCCGGCGTCGAGCGGTACCACGTCGACCTCACGCGCGACGAAACGACCTACTACCTGTCGTGCGGGGAGTCACACGTGCTCGCCACCGGTGTGCTGCGTGATCCCATCGCCGAGTCGTTCGATGTCGCGGCGGTGGAGGGGGCGGTGCGCGCGAGTCAGCGCGGGGAGATCATCTTCCCCGAGTTCCTCCGCCGGATCATGGCGGCCGGATGCGTTGGGTATTTTACCCAGATCACCGGCAGCCGGGTGCAGTACGTCGGTCGGACCGGCGACCTGCACGTCGAGCCGTTTCTACCCGCGAAGACCTGACACGGATCGGGGGCGGATGTGTACTTCGAGAACGGCGCCGCGCCCGCCGCTGTCGGCCGTAGTCGACAGCAGCGGGCGCGCGGTTCGATTCACAAGATCCAATTACACCGCGTAAACGTTGACGGTGATCGTCTTGGGGGTCGGGTCCAGATCGATGCCCCCGTTCGTCGTGCCGCCGTTGTCCTGCACCTGGAAGGTGAAGGTGGTGTACCCGATACCGTATGCCCCCATCGGTGCCGTGAACGTCAAGGTGCCAATGTCCCCGGCGCTGATAACCTGCCCCGTGGTGACCGCCACACCGTTGAGTTGCAGCGAGCCCAGTGCGGGTAGGGTTGTGATCTTCACCGCCAGCAGCGTGCCGCCGTCGGTATCGGAGAATCCGAAATCCGACGCCGCAAAAGTGTACGGCATTATGTCGTTCACGTCCACGGAACCGTCCGCGCCGCTCGGTGCGTCGTTGATGTCGGTGACGGTGACGGCGATGTCCTGGGAGGTGGTGAAGGTGCCGTCGGTCGCCTGTACGGTCACGTTGTAAACGTTGTTCGTGCCGCCGTCGGTCGGGATCTCGAAGTTCGGGGCCGCGACGAAGGTGAGTACGCCGGTGGTCGGGTCGATGGCGAACAGGGTGGCGTCCGCAGCCGCCCCCGCTGCCGACCGCCACGATGCTGTACGTTACGGGTGCCCCGGACCCGCCCGAGGTGGTGACCGTGCGGACCGCGGTCTGGTTCTCCGTGACGCTGACGGCCGCGCCCGAGGTGATGGCCAGGGCGGTGCTCTCGTTGACGTCGGTGACGGTGACGGCGATGGCCTGGGTCGTGGTGGCCGTGCCGTTGGTCGCTTCCACGGTCACGTCGTAGACGTTGTTGGTGCCCGCGTCGGCCGGCTCCTCGAAGTCCGGGGCCGTGACGAAGGTGAGTACTCCGGTGGTCGGGTCGATGGCGAACAGGGCCGCGTCGGCGCCGCCGGCGATGCGGTACGTCGCGGTGCGGGAGGTGGTGACCGTGAGGACCGCGGTCTGGTTCTCCGCGGCGCTGGCCGTGGCGCTCGAGGTGATCGTCAGGGCTGTGGGTTCCGGCGCGGTCCCGATCCGGCCGCTGGCCGACCCCTGGATCAGCGCGCTGCTCAGTTCGGCCCCGGTGACGCCGTCGAACGTTTTCACGTGCGAGCGCCCGGTGCCGGCCACCACGATGTGGCCGTCGGCGTCGACTCCGACCGAGACGCCGCCGAGGAACGCTTCAGCGAACGCGAAGAAGCTGGCGTCCAGGGCGCCGGTCGCGCCGTCGTAGGCCTTCACGTGCGGCCCGGCGCCCGGCCCGGCCCCGACCAGAACCTCGGCCTTACCGTCCCCGTTGGTGTCCCCCACGGACAGGTCGATGGACCCGGAGAACCCGGCGAACACGAGGAAGCTGCGGAACTCGCTCCCGGTCGCGCCGTCGAACACCTTCACGTGCCCGCCGGAACCCGGCCCGGCCCCGGTCACGATGTCGGCCTTGCCGTCCCCGTCCACGTCCCCGAGCGTCACGTTGACGCCGCCGACGAACCCCTGGCCGTAGGCGAAGAAGCTGGCCAGTTCCGAGCCGTCCGCCCCGCTGAACGCCTTGACGTGCGTCCCGCCCCCGTTCGCCACGGCGACGGCGAGGTCGGCCTTGCCGTCCCCGTCGATGTCGCCGGCCGCGACGTTGATCCCGCCGGCGAACCGGTCGAACACCATGAAGCTGCTCACCTGCTGGAACGTCACGCCATCGAACACCTTGACGTGCGAGAACCCGAGCGCGGACCCGGCCACGACGTCGGCCACGCCGTCCCCGGTCACGTCCCCCATCGCCACGTTCACCCCGCCCCTGAACCCCGTGTCGAACACCTGGATGGCCGCGACCTGCTGGCGCGTGTTGCCGTCGAACACGCGCACGATCGGGGCCTCGCCGAACGCGGCGCCGGTGGCGAAGTTCCCGGCCGGAACGGTCCGGTCCTCGAGGGCCTCGCTCCGGAGCCGGTAGCGCCGGGCGGCGTGCGGCGCGCGGGAGCGGGCCGGGGGTACGATCAGGGACTTGATCCAGCGCTTGAACATCACCAGCGGCTCCAGTCGGTTCGTGTGTGATCTGGTAATTGGCAGTTAAATCTGAAGTTAATTTTCTTGTCGATACGGTGCGGGTCGGGGGTAAGAGTTATCTTCATAAACCGGGCCAGGCCGGAAATCAAACCGCGTCGGGGCTGGAAATGGGTCGCCTGAGGTGTGCCGCACCCGGTTACAGGTGAGAGGGCCAAGTTTCCGCACGGGAGCAAAACATTAGACCGCGCTCGCGGCGCCGAATTCGTGGTCCGGCGGTAGACATCGCGCGGTACGTGAGTACCCCGTGCCGAAGAGTTCTTCGGCGGGTGCTACCGCGTTAGGCGCCTCGTTGGAACCGGTATTTCGCTACAGTTGTAAAAGTGAACAATCCAGATGTGTCATCGTCCGGGTGAAGGGTGGTCGGGGGAGGGGAGATCGTGGTGCCTATTCGGATTGCCGGCGCCGGTGACGCGGGCGCGCTGGCGGACCTGGGGCGGCGGACGTTTCACGACACGTTCGCGGCCTACAACCGCCCGGAAGATATGGACGCCTACATGAACGAGGCGTTCAGCACCGAGCGGATCGGCGCGGAGATCCGGGAGCTGGGGGCCGTCTACCTCGTGGCCGAGGCATCCTCGAAGGTGATCGGCTTCGCGCGGGTCGCTCCCACTGCTCCGCCCGCGTGCATCACGGGACCGTCTCCGGTACGGTTGGTCAAGTTGTACGTGTCCGCCGACGCCATCGGTTCGGGCGTCGGGGCGGCGCTGATGCGGGCCAGTATCGAGTGGGCCAGGGGCGCGGGCCACGAGAGCCTGTGGTTGGGCGTTTGGGAGCACAACCACCGTGCCAAAGCCTTCTACGAGCGATGGGGCTTTGTGCCGGTGGGGACCGAAACGTTCCGCCTCGGGAGCGACGACCAGTCCGACGTGCTGATGCAATTCGTACTGAGCGAGGGGGGCGGATGACGGAGTTCCGACAATCCAAACCGCCATGATCCACTGCACGCTCCGAAGGCTTCACCCCAATCCGCAGGTTTCAAAACGCACGCTAAC
>HG799478.1:0-5115 GCA_000531095.1 Gemmata massiliana
TGCTGGAGCGCGCGCCCGGCCTGGCTCGCGGACGTGTCCACTAGCACCAGCACGTCGCGCGGGCGCGGGGCCGGGGCCGGAACCTCGGGGCGCACCTGCCACGCGAACACGAGCTCCCCGTCCCGGGGCTGGTACGTGAGCACCGGCACCGTACCGAACTTGGTCGCCACCAGCTCGTCCACGAGCCGGCCCCCGTCCGGGCGCCCGCCCACCGGGCCCGCACCGGGCGCGGACGTACCCGTCCGCACGTCCCCGAACAAGGTCGTGCCCAGAGCCGCGAGGGTCGCGGACACCCCCAGCAGCACCGGCAACAACCGCAGCCGTTTCACGACACTCATTGCCCGTCGCTCCTACTAGTGAGGCACCCTGCACTACCGGGCGGCTCGAATGAAAGGGAGAAGAGAGCGTGTTGAGAAAAGTACTCCGTCAGCCAGTTTCGCGTTGGTAACGTTCGCCATTTATTTGCGAACGCGACCACCACGATGCGCTTCAAATGGAAAACCCATTCCAATCGTTCAACGATTGGCAAGCGTTGTGAAATTGGATATTGCTTGATAAAAATGAAAGCCAAAAATACTATTTAGCAAATGCCGCGCCAGTCGCGAACCGACCGATTCCGTGACCGCGAGTTAGCGTCTTCGCGGCTTTTTGTGATGCCGGGTCCGCGGTCGAGTTCAATGCTGTGATCGGAAGGCAACCACGGTGACCGTCACACAATCATTTCGTTGGAACTCGAGCACGAAACACATCATTTTGAGGTAATCGGGTGTTCTCGCTGGAACACGGCCCAACGAACAAAGCACCCGCCCGGAATCGCGGCGCGGGGCCTTACCAAACGAGACGAGTGATGCAAGAAGCCCGGCTGAAGGGGAGCGGACGCGCGAAATCGCCGCGCCTGAGATCTTGCCTAAATCAGATCGGATCAAGTGTCCATATTGAACGAAATTGATCTAATCAAGAAATTCCACACTGTCGCGAGTGAGCCGAACGAGGAACGAGGGCGCGCTGGCGATCGGCTCGGCGCGAAGCAACTGCGCGAGCGGTTAAGTGCCGCGCGAAACTGGAATACGGTGCGCCCATCTCGGAGTGACAAAAGAAAGAGCGGCCACGGATCAACGCGGGTAACACGGATCAAAACAATGAGTACGGGCGACAAAAATGCGAGAAAACGAGGTTATCGCAATATATCGCGGCGTTTTTCGCGTTCTTTTTCTGACCGCCGCGCGTTTGAATTTGTTCCGATCCGTGTTATCCGCGTTGATCTGCGGCCGCTCTTAATATTTGCGTCCCCACACAGGCAAGACACTTAGTTTGCTCTGCGCACACGTGCGAGGTAAGATGATCTCGCCTCTGCGGTGTTCGTGATGTGTCGCGCTCTATATTGGCGAACCTACACTAACCTGCTCGGGAGCCTTTATTTTAATGCTCGAGTCGCTCGCAAGCCCATCCCCGGCGCTCGTCGTCGGGACTGTAGTGGGATCCGAAACACTCGGGCGAGGCGCCCTTCTCAATTAGCGGGTTCCCAACTGGCGACACACACGGCACAGGCGGAGGCGCTTTCTTTTTCCGCACATCTGATTTTTTCTTCGCACGCATTTCACACCGACCGGCCCACTTACTCAACTCGCGTTACAGCAACGAATTGCGATCCGAACCGCGAACGTGTTTCGTTCGCGTTACACTACACAACTCCGCCCTTGACTCACAAACGCCGCGCAAGCCGCTTGTCCCGAAGTCGTTCGTGTTGTGCGAGTTGGAGCGATTATCCAATGACAGCGCGTTGGCAATGGCTTACCCGTTGACACAGCCGGCGCAATGGGTATCGTTCCCCCCATGACTGAGACGCAAACGACGCGAGGAATCGGGATGACCCGAATAACTCTCCTGTCCAAGTCACAGCTCCCGCGTCGGAGAACCAGTCCCGGACTTTCCGCCCAGTAACGGCGGAACGGGTTCACGGCACAATCGAACTTCGGGTGCCGCGTTCTCCGCGATCGCTATCCGCCAACTCGCGGCGGTGATTTCGCACAACACACGCGACGCTACTCAGCGGCTCCCAAAGCCGCAAGGGATTGCGTCGTCACGAAACACGGCACCGGGCCGGTTCGTGGCTCTTTCGCACCCGCCGCAGGGAACGCGCCGGGAACGGTGTCAGGGAAGACGCCCGGGACAGAACCGCTTCCTCTGTCCCGCTGCGGAGAGCCGCTGCGAACCCTACCCCGGCTGTGTGGCCTGTGGCACGGACGCCACGGCAGGCTGCGGCCGACCCGCCCACGGACGGAGCGGGTCGGCTGCTACTATTTCACGTCGCTCGAATCCGTTGCATATTCCAGTTAAGGCGCACCGGCACTTTCGGTACAACTATTAAAGCCCCATTGCGCACATAACGGACCCAGCATGCCCGCACCTCTCGACCACCCGTTCCTCAACGCCGCCCGCGAGCGCGTCATCATCCTCGACGGTGGAATGGGGACCAGCCTCCACAAGTACAAGCCGGCGGACAAGGACTGGGGGCACGCGCCCAACGGCAAGTCGCTGATGAACCTGTCCGACGCGCTTGTGTACACGCGGCCCGAGTGGATCGCCGAGATCCACCGCGGGTTCTTCGCGGCCGGGTGCGACGGGGTCGAGACGAACACGTTCAACGCCTCGCAGATCGTGCTCGACGATTTCGGCATGGGCGACAAGCTCGCCGAGATCAACCGTCTGAACATCCGCATCGCGAAGCAGGTCGCGTCGGAGTTCGCGACCCCGGACCGGCCGCGGTTCGTGATCGGCTCGATCGGGCCGGGCACCAAGATGCCATCACTCACCGATCCCGCGATCTACGCGGACTTCGATACCCTCGCCGACGCCTACCGGCCGCAGATCCGCGTGATGCTCGAGGAGCGAGTGGACGCTCTCCTCGTCGAGACGTGCTTCGACCCGCTCCAGGCGAAGTGCGTCGCGATCGCGGCCATTGAAGAAATGAAGCGGGCCGGCATGCGTGTCCCGCTGATGGTGCAGCTCACGATCATCGACGCGCGGCAGAAGATGCTGCCCGGGACCGACATCCCCGGCGCGCTCGTGGCCCTGGAGCCGATCGACGAGATCGACGTGATCGGGATGAACTGCGGGGTCGGTCCGGACCTGATGGCTGACGGTATCAAGCACCTGAGTCGGCACTGTAACCGGTTACTCAGCGTGCTGCCGAACGCCGGGTTGCCGGAGACGCGCGGCGACGAAACGTACTTCCCGATGAGCCCCGACACGGTCGCCGAGTGGCTGGAGCGGTTCGTCTCCGAACTCGGCGTGAACATCATCGGCGGGTGCTGTGGGACGTCACACTCGCACCTGAAGGCCGTGTGTGACAAGCTCCACGGGAAAAAGCCCGCGAAGCGCACGCCGGTTTACATCCCGGCCGTGTCGAGCCTCCAGAGCGCGCAGGAACTGCTGGTCGACCAGCGCCCGTTGCTCGTCGGCGAGCGCACGAACACGAACGGCTCCCGGAAGTTCAAGCAGTTGCTCGAAAAGGACGACTGGCACGGTCTCGTGGAGATGGCGAAGGAGCAGGAGCGCGAGGGCGTTCACATCCTCGACGTGTGCGTGGACTATGTCGGGCGCGACGGCGTGCGCGACATGAAGGAGGTCATCAAGCGCTATAACGAGGTGCTGACGAAGCCGATCATGCTCGACAGCACGGAAGTGCCGGTGATCGAAGCCGGGTTGAAACTGTGTAGCGGTAAGG
This sequence comes from Gemmata massiliana, assembly GCA_000531095.1. GTDB lineage: Bacteria > Planctomycetota > Planctomycetia > Gemmatales > Gemmataceae > Gemmata > Gemmata massiliana. The sequence goes on from HG799478.1 coordinate 3,728, forward strand.
CGCTCATCAACAGCATCAACCTCGAGGACGGGCGCAAGACGCTCGACCCGAAGACGATCCTCGCGAAGAAGTACGGCGCCTCGCTCGTCGCGCTCACGATCGACGAGAAGGGCCAGGCCGACACCGCGGAGTGGAAGTTCGAGGTCGCCAAGCGCATCTACGACATCGTGGTCCACGAGTACGGTATCCCGCCGACGGACCTGATGTTCGACACGCTCGTGTTCCCGCTGTCCACCGGCCAGGAGCAGACCCGTAAGAGCGCCATCGCCACGTTCGAGGCGCTGCGGCTCATCAAGCAGAACCTGCCCGGCGCCCTCACCCACCTCGGGCTCTCGAACTGCTCGTTCGGGCTCGCGCCGTACACGCGGCAGGTGCTGAACAGCATGTACCTGCACTACGCGCTCGAATACGGACTCGATTCGGCGATTCTGCACGCGGCCAAGATCATGCCGCTGGCCAGTATCGACGAAACAGGGCGCGAACTGTGCCGCCGGTTGCTGTTCGACGAGCGCGTGTTTGATGCGGCGGGTAACTGCACCGAAGACCCGCTGCAAATGCTCATCGCGCATTACGCGGACAAGAAGGCCGAGAGCAAGAAAACTCAGTCGCTCGGCGACACGGTCGAAGAACGGTTGCGCCAGGCGATCATCCAGGGGCGCCGCGAGAGCCTCGTCGCGGACCTGGATGGGGCGCGCGCGAAGCACTCGCCGATCGACATCATCAACAACGTCCTGCTCGACGGGATGAAGGTGGTCGGCGAGCTGTTCGGCAGCGGGCAAATGCAGTTGCCGTTCGTGCTCCAGTCCGCGGAAGTTATGAAGTCCGCGGTCGCGTACCTCGAACCGTTCATGGAGAAGGTCGAGGGCGCGGAGAAGGGCAAGATCGTCCTCGCGACGGTGAAGGGGGACGTCCACGACATCGGCAAGAACCTCGTGGACATCATCCTCACGAACAACGGCTACAAGGTCTACAACCTGGGAATCAAACAGCCCGTCGACGCGATGATCTCCGCGTTCAAGGAGCACAAAGCGGACGCCATCGGCATGAGCGGGCTGCTCGTGAAGTCCACCGTCATCATGAAAGAGGATCTCGTCACGCTGAACGAGCGCGGGCTGGCCCCGCCCGTGATCCTCGGCGGCGCAGCGCTCAACCGGCGCTACGTCGAACACGACCTGCGTGCGATCTACAAGGGCGAAGTCTTCTACGGCGCGGATGCGTTCGAGGGGCTGCACGTGATGGACGAACTCGCGCGCCGCAAGAAGTACAATGTGGGCCGGGCGAGCCCCGCACTCGCGAAACTCGCCGAAGGGCGCCCGGCGCGCGGGATCGGTGAAACCGGCGGGGCCGCGACACTCGAAGCCCCCCCCGCGTGCGCGTACTACCCCACG
>HG799478.1:5130-45113 GCA_000531095.1 Gemmata massiliana
CACTCGAAGCCCCCCGCGTGCGCGTACTACCCCACGCGCACCGCGAGCCGACCTGCCGCCGCGATCGCCGTCGCTACCGAAGGCGCCGGACGTGCCCGTTCCGCCGTTCATCGGGTCGAGGCACCGCACCAACTTCGACATGAACGAGGTGTTCAAGTTCGTCAACGAGCTGACGCTGTTTAGCACGCAGTGGGGGTTCCGCAAGGGCGGCGTCGATCCCGCGGTGTACGCGAAGCAGATCGAAGAGGTGGCTAAGCCCGCACTCGCGCGGCTGAAGGCACAATGTTTGGCCGAGAACATCCTGCGGCCCGGCGTGACCTACGGGTTCTTCCCGGCGGCCAGCGACGGCACCACGCTCACGATCTACGAGGCCGACCACAAGACGCCGCGCAACACGTTCGACTTCCCGCGCCAGGACTTCGGCGAGTTCCTGTGCTTGTCGGACTACGTCGAACCGCTGCGCGACGGCCGGGCGGTCGATTTCGTTGGGTTCACGGCGGTGACGATGGGCCGCGAGGTGACCCGCGTGGCGCAGGAGTGGTACGCCGCGAACCGCTACCAGGACTACATGTTCCTGCACGGTCTGGGCGTCGAAAGTGCCGAAGCGCTGGCGGAATACTTCCACCAACAGCTCCGACACGAGTGGGGCATCGGGGGCGATGACTCCCCGGTGATCCAGAAGCTGTTCAAGGGCCACTACCGCGGGTGCCGGTACTCGTTCGGCTACCCCGCGTGCCCGAACCTCGAGGACCAGAAGCAACTCTTCGCGCTCATCGACCCGACCCGCGTCGGAATCACGCTGAGCGAACAGTTCCAACTCGAACCGGAGCAGAGCACCACGGCCATCGTGGTACACCACCCGGACGCGAAGTATTTCGTCACCACCCGCACCCCGGGTTGTGCGCCAACTGACGAGTGAGCCAGCAGTTGCGGCGCACGTGGCAAATGCCCCCGTGCGCCGCTGTCGTTATGCTGCAAGTCGCACTGCGGCCATTTTGTGTTCTATCCTCCCTTCGGGCGCCCTGTACCCGAAGCGGTGAATCATCTTGCTTCCACCTGACGTCATGATTCGTATCGCGGGGCTGCGCGTGCTGTACGGCGCGTTCGCCGCCGTTGACGGGCTCGACCTCGACATCCGCCGCGGCGAACTGTTCGGGCTGCTCGGGCCGAACGGGGCCGGCAAGTCCACCACGATCCGCGTCCTCATCGGTCAGCGCCAGCCGAGCGGCGGGAGCGTCACCATCGGCGGGCGCGACGTCGTGCGCGAGTGGTCGCGGATCAAACCCATATTCGGCTACGTGCCCGACCGCGAGAACCACTTCGAGGAGTTCACCGGCCGGCGCAACCTGGAGTTCTTCGGCCAGCTCTACAACGTGCCGCGGTTGCGCGTGACGCAAGTGCTGAAGATGGTCGAACTCGACGAGGCCGCCGACCTCCAAGTGCGCGGGTACTCGCTCGGGATGAGGAAGAAGTTACTCCTCGCACGCGCGCTGCTCCACGAACCGCAAGTTCTTTACCTCGACGAACCCACCGCGAACCTCGACATCCACTCCGCAGAAGTCGTTCACCGCATCCTGCGCGAGCGCGTGAAGATGGGCGCGACGATCATCCTGACTACGCACGACATGGACGAGGTCGAAAAGATCTGCGACCGCGTCGGGATCATGGCGCGCGGAAAATTAGTCGCGCTCGACTCGCCGCTGGCACTGAAGCAACAACACACCGAGCGCAAGGTGGACGTGATCCGCGACGACGGCGAGCGCCTCGTCTTCGATATGGACACACCCGCGGGCCGCACCGACCTCGCGGGTCTGGTCACCGCCGGCCGCGTGCTGAGTATCCGCACGCGCGAGTTCGACTTCCACGCGACGTTCCTGAAGCTCACGGGGCACGCATTCGATTGAGGCCGTGACATGGCCAAGGCGCACACAAAGGGGGTTCGCAAGAAGATCGACCGACCGCCCCCACGGGTGTTTCTCGGTGTCGGGGCGCTCTTCCTCGGGCTGAACCACCTGTCGGTCGCGCTCGGGTTCGGGCTACACGCTGAAGCTCTGATGGCCGGGTGCTGGCTCGTGCTCGTGGGCGGCTGGGTCGCACTCGCGGGCCGCTCGTTCGACGCGGTATGGGCCTGGGCCGATCCCTCCGGGCGCCGCACGATCGGGCTGATACTGTTCACCCTCGGCGCCGCGTTCGGGGCCGCAGAAGGTGTCGCGCGGATCGCTTACGGGCAGCGCCTGTTAAATTAATCACCGATTCCCAACGGACGCGAACCCGCTATGCGCTGGTACATCCTGAAGGCGCTCATCAAGAAAGAGTTCGCGCGGCACCTGGCGAACCGCGGGGGCATCGCGCTCGCGTTCTTGCTGGTCGCCGCGGCGGTGCTCCTGAGCGTGTTCGCCCCCCGGGAAACCGCGGCGGCCGGCACGAGCATGGTCGGCGGCGTTCACCACTGCTACGTCGACTACGACCGGCCGTCGCCGCTGGTCGAGCACTTGCGGGACAACGTCCCCCCGGACCTGAAGGCACAGGTCGTCTTCCGCGAGATCGCCCCGGCGAAAATCGGTACGCTGCTCGATTCGCCGCCCGGCACCGGCTCCATTCAGATCACGACCCGGGCCGAGCCGGGGAAGCGGTCCACGGTTCAGATTTACGTGTGGCACCCCGACGGCGAACCCAACGCGCTCGCCCCCTACGAACAGTGGCTCTGGAAAGAGAGCCGGCGCGCGTTCGAGGCCGAAGCCGCCAAGAAACTGCCCGGCGCGACTCTCCCAACGGAACCAGCATTTGATTCCGACAAGTGGCTGATAATCGAAGCCCACAAACACTTCCAGGAGCAGATCGAAACCGTGCGCAAGCACGAGGGCACGGAGGGGGCCACACCGATCGTACCGGACCTGGTGATCGATCGCCGCGGGTTGGGTGGGAAGGTACTCGACTTCCGCGCCGCGATCGCGACCGGCATGGTGGTGTTCGCGCTGTACTTCGCGTGCGTCTACTTGCTCCCGACGCTCAACTGTGAGGAGCGCGAGCGCGGGGTGCTACTCGCACAGGCGCTCACCCCGGCTTCGCCGACCGAACTGCTCGTGGCGAAGTTCGTGTTCTACCCCGCGTTCGGGCTGGGGCTCGCGGCCACGCTCGCCGCCGTGTACAAGCCGGACGTCCTATCGAGCCTGTTCTTCTGGCTGGCGCTGTTAGCGGTCGGCGGCGGGTTCCTGGGTATCGGCATGACGATCGCGGCGTGGGCGAAGACGCAGCGGGCCGCGTTCCTCGGCGGGATGTGCTACCTGCTGTCCGTGTCGATGCTGCTGCTCATCTGCTCGATCAACGGCATCCCGTTCCTGTCGTACCTCGCGGTCGAGTTCCACGGCCCGCGCATTCTGCACGCGGCACTGAGCGGCGCAGTGCAAACGTCCCACTGGAAGCACCTGGCCGCGGCGCTGGGGCTGGCGGTCGCGTGGCTGTTCGCGGCGGGTTGGGTGTTCAAGCGCCGCGGATGGCAGTGAGTTTGAGTACGAAGGGGTGAAAGTGCGAGCGGGTGAAGGGGTGAAATGCCCCGCCCGCTGTGCCCCGAGACATTACGGCCAGAAGCGCACTTCCGGAACGAACAGCCCGATTCCGAACCAGATCGTTTCCAGAATCCACATCAGCATCGCGAATAGCCGGATGCCGTCGGCGGTCCACTCCATCGCGCTGAAATCAACGATAAAGGCGATCAGCCACGATCCTTCCAGCCACCGCGCTCCGCCCAGAAACAGGAGCCACGCCCAAAATAGCGAAGTGAGGAGGAACAAGCCGATCCAGGTATTGAGGCTCATTGCCCGCCCTCGGGACACCGATTGTGGTGTACTTCGATGGCGGGAGCGATTTATTTGGGTGTGAAAGCGAAGTGCCTGTCTTTTGGCGAACCGCGAGTGTCAACGAGCGGGTGGAGTTTCCGCTCCCGTGAGGTGTACTCGTGGGAGCGGGATATCGGTCACTCCTTGCCCATCAGTTCCTTGACGAGCTTCGCGAGCGCCTCCACGTCTTTTTTCGCGACGATCACGTCGATGCGGGTCTTGGGCACCTTGAGCTTCTCCATGAAGCTCGCGGCGGAGGTCCACATCTTGTCGCGCTTCTTACCTTCGGCGAGGTACAAATCGGCCACCAGTTCCGCCAGCCGCTGCCACGAAACCTGATCGATGTTATCGTAATACCGCTTGATGATTTTCTGTTGGTGGGGGCTGTAGTTCTCCATTCCCATCGCGTACCACTCCGTAAGTTATGAACCTCCCTTAGCACACACGACCGGTGCCGGAACGTCAAGCCGAGTAGACGGACACGCACACCGGGGCACGAGCGCCCCGCCCGCACATCGCACCGGCCCCACAACCCGGCGCCGTCGTGGCGCACGATTCTACCGGTCAAAGGTGCGGACAGGGCTCTCGCGCCCCGGGAAGCTCCGGAAACACGGTAAACACCGTGCCCCGGACCGAGTTTTAGACTTCCGCGTCGAAGAAGAAGTCGATCACGCTACCGGAATCGGATGCCGACGCTTCCGGCGCGAAGTAGAGCGTCGCGACCGCCGCGCCGTGCGGCGAATCGGAGTCGTCGCGGTTCGCGAAACGGGTCTCGCGCGGCGTGAAGCTCGTGTCCGTTTCGCCCCGAGCCGTGTCCGCCCACGCGGACGACCGGCGCTCGGCTTCCGGCGCCATCCACGAGAGCGGGGCACGGGTGCTCGACGTGCCATAGTCGACGGCGAACGACGAGGTCGAGGTGCCGCGGGCCGGCGCGCTCACTTCCACCGCGATCGGGGCCGCGTCGAACGTGATCGGCGCGGGGGCCTCGTGCGCGAGGACCAAATCGTCGTGGAACCCGAGGGCCATCGACTTCCCGCTGGGGCCGGCGCCCGTGGTCCCGTTGACGACCAGCGACCACCCGGTCAGGCTCCCGGTGTCGTAGGCGGCCATGTCGGTCACCTTCAGCGTCCACACGCCCTGCGTGTTCAGGCCGTCAAAGGCGGAGAGCAGCGCGTCGGGCCGGAACGTGCCGTTGAACGGGGCCGCGCCGCTCGCGATTGCGATCGCCGCTTCGTCGTCGAACGTGGTGTTGGTGAGGTTGTCGCCGCTCCCGCCGCGCCGGTTGAACAGCGTCACCGTCTTGCCCGCCACGCCGTTCACGGTCGGGGATGTCAGCGTGATGACCAGGTCGCTGTCGTAGGTGTGCGTGAGGCTCACCTTCACGTTCAGGTCGCTGATCTTGATCGCGTCGGTGATGTTGATGGTCGAGGACGTCGTCATGTAATCGCGGATCGCCAGCGGCAGCCCGGTCGCGGAGTACGTCTTGGTGACGTTCAGGACGAGCGCGCCCGTCGCGGTGTACCGGTCCGCGGTCGTCTCGCCCAGAGTGCCGTTGCCGTTCTGGTCCATCAACTTGCCATTCACGTCGGCGATGTTCGGCCCGAACGTCAGCGAGTAGCTCCCGGCGACCGTTCGGGCGCCGAAGAGGATGTCGAACTGCGTGTTGTTCGACCCGGCCACGGCCACGATGCTGTAGCTTGCCGTGATCGCGCCGTTCGGCCCCGTGAGGCCGACGATATCGGCCGCGGTGAAGGTAGCGGCGTTGATGGCTCGGTCGAAGGTAACTCGCACCTTGTCGAGTTGTGTCGCTGTGGAACCACTGAAGGTCGCGGCAGTCACCTTGGGTCCGGTCGAGACGACCGGCGGCGGGCTGGTGGACGCGAACATCTTCCCGACGTTCAGTCGGCCGCCCGTGGAGACCTTCCCGCTCAGACCGGCGACCGGGTCCACGGAGCTCTTCAGCTTGGCAATCACCTGGGAATAGGTGAGGGTCGGGTTCGCGCTCCAGTACAGCGCAATGGCCCCCGTGACGTGCGGCGCCGCCATCGATGTGCCGCTGTAGCTGCTGTACGTGTTGTTCGGGGTGGTGCTCAGGATGCCCACGCCGGGCGCGGCGAGTGTGACGGCGCTGGCCCCGTAGTTCGAGAAGCTCGCGAGCCGGTCGGCGCTGTCGGTCGCCGCGACCGTGACGACGTTGTTGTAACTCTGGATGTAGCTCGCGGGGTAGCTCGCGATGCTGTCGATGTTCTGCCCGCTGTTTCCCGCGGCGGCCACGAAGATGTGCCCCGCGGTCTGGGCGCGCCCGATGGCCGCGGCCAGCGAGCTGTCGTACCCGCCCCCACCCCAACTGTTGTTCGAGAGCTTCACCCCGCGGGCCACCGCGTAGTTGAGCGCGGCGACGGCGCTGCTCGTGTACCCGCTCCCGTTGGCGCTGAGGAACTTGAGGGCCATGATCTGGACGTTCCAGTTCACGCCCGCGACCCCGACCCCGTTGTTCCCCACCGCGCCGATGGTGCCGGCCACGTGCGTGCCGTGCCCGTTGTCGTCCATCGGGTTGCTGTCGTTGTTGGCGAAGTCCCACCCGTAAATGTCGTCGATGTACCCGTTGCGGTCGTCGTCGACGCCGTTGCCCGCGATCTCCCCGGTGTTCTTCCACATGTTCGCGGCGAGGTCCGGGTGGTTGTAGTCCACGCCGGTGTCGATGACCGCGACGACAAAATTCCGGTTCCCGGTGCTGGAGTCCCACGCGGTCGGGGCGCCGATCTTCGTCATCCCGTAGAGCGACGAGTACGACGGGTCGTTGGGCGTGCGCTGGACCCGGATCATCACGTCGGGCGTGACCGTGGCCACCCCGGGACGCGCGGCGAGGTAGGCGGCTGCGGTCCCGAGGTCGGTGCCCGCGGTTAGCGCCACACTGTAGATCCCGAACCCGAGCGCCCGCACACTCGTGGCGAACGGCGCGGCGGCGAGAGTGGCCGCGTCCGCGGCGGTGTTGGTGCTCGCGCTCATGACCACGTTCACGCGGTCCCCGGCGACCGCTCCCGTGGCGACGAGTTCCGGCAGCGTCAGTTCGGCGAATTTGGTGGGCGTTGTGCGGTCTTCGAGCAGCTCCACGGCGAGGCGCGTGCGGCCAAAGCGCGACCGGTCAGGGAAGCCCATACTGGACCCTCTCGAACGATAGGAAGTGTTGAGTTGACGAGGAGCAGGACGGCGGTTGCGAGTTCAGAAGGGGCCGCCTCCTGCCGTCGGACATTCTTACCCCGCGAATTCGTCTGTGACTAGCTTGTAGATTCAAATATTTCCGGCGCGTGCGGGCCGGTGTCGACCGGGTTCCGACACCGTGTCTCCTTTGTTGACATGCACGGGAGCGCCAGTTTCCGGGCCGCCGCAAGATTGCGCCCGGCCCCGCGCTCCTCTGTTCGGGCCTGGATTTTATGCGTTTCGACCCGGTAGCGCGCTCGCGGGACTTTACGCCGCCCCACCCGCGTTCGTTTACCATCGCGATCTTCATACGGATCAAGAATCGTCCAACCGATCGCACTAGAGCTGCGGGCTGCGGTGACCGAGGAGTTTGCGGAGCGGGCGCGAGTACGAGAGCCCGAATTGTGATTGTGCAGAAAATGGCAGCGGGTTCGTTCGCGCGGCGGGAGCACTTTTCGGTACCGGAACTTATCCGTTTGGTGCGCGGTTGCCTCAAATCTATTTCCATCCTACTCATTCGTATCCCGTTCCCGCCCAATACGGAGGCGCGCGTGTCGCTCTTGTTGCTCCGAGCCCCCCGAACCGACCGCCCGTCCCAGACCGGCTCCCGCAAAATCACCGTCACCGATCTCGATCGCGCGGACACGTACCCGACGCTCTCGGATACCACGGTGCAGGTGATGGGAATGGCCAACCGCTCCGACGTGTCGGTCGCGGAAGTCGCCGGGCTCGTGCGCCGCGACGCGGTACTCGCGGCCGGCGTGCTGCGTGCCGCGAACAGTTGCGCGCTCCGGGGCGCGCGGGCGATCGAGGACGTGCAACAGGCCGTCCTGCGGATGGGGCTTCAAGAGTGCTGCAAGCTGCTCAGCACGATGGGCGTGAAAACCGTGTACAACCGCTGCTCGGCGGCCGTTCAGGAGCGGTGCGACGTGATCCTCAAGCACTCGCTGTTCGTCGCCCGGCTCGCGTCCGGACTCAGCAAGGACGCGGACATCGGGCAGCCCGGGGCGGCGTTCACGGCGGGCCTACTCCACGACATCGGGCGCCTCGTCGCGTGCGTGAAGTGCCCGGACGATGTGGACGCGGCGCGCCTGCTGACCGCGGACGAAAGCGAAGACACGCCCCGGCTCGAACGCGAGCAGTTGGGCAGCGACCACTGCTCGATCGGCCACGCCTTCGCGGTCCGCAACAAGCTCCCGGACACCATCGCCCGCGCCATCTTGAACCACCACCGGCCGGCCGAAGAGACCGCCCACCGCGAACTGGTCGCGCTGATCGCGGTCGCCGAGCGGCTCGCGGCCCACGTTCAGCGGAAGCACAACATCGTCGGGTACAACCTGGTCGCGTGCCCGCACTTCCCGGTCCTGGCGCGGGGGTGGACCCCGATCCGCGCCGCCGCGTTCCACAAAGCACTGCCGGGCACCGTCGTGCAGGCCATGCGCGATACCCGCGCCATGTTGAAGTCGTGCGCGTAAAGCCGCCCTACGGCGCACTTCGACCTCCCGCAGGTGAACCCCGCCCGCAAGGGCGGTGGGTGCCCCACGAAGGACACACCTGGTTGGCTACCCACCGCCCTTGCGGGCGGGGTTCACCTGCGGGGGCACGAGCCGACGTAGTTCGCGACGGACCGCATATTGTTAAAGCCCTGGTATCGGCTCATTATTTCTTTCCGCCTTAGCTCGCGTGACGCAAGCCCGTTGCGAGTCGCTTCACAAAAGCAGTCGACAGATGTGCTGCGGTCCCGCATCCGTGACGTGCAGAAAATGCAGCCCGTCGCACGCTTCGACGCATCGCGAATTGTCTGATATGCAACCGTAAGACCGATTTGCTCGTCCCGATCAGTGAACTTGGTGGCAGATTAAAAGAGCAGACCGCCTCGTGATTCGGCGCTACAGCGCACGTGGTATCGCATCTCTACCAGTGCCCCGCTCTCATTTGTTGTTGCTGGTAGCGTTCGTTCATGCCCGACCAATTTGATACGCGCGAGGCCCGGACCCGGGCCGTTCTCGCTCTACTCGCGGCCAAAGGAGCGCTCAGTGCCGGGCGCATCGCGGCGGAACTCCGCACGACCCGCGACGCCGTCACCCGGTGCCTCGCGCTCCCGCTGTTCGAGCCGGCGACCCCCGGTCGGCGCACCCGCTACCAGTTGTCGGAAGCGGGGCGCCGCGCGGTCGACGAGTTGACTAAATGAGCTGCTTGATCGGCTCGGCCCCCTCAACGCCGACGAGCTTCTGGTCCAGCCCGCCGTAGAAGTACGTCAGTTTGTTCGGGTCCAAACCCATCTGCTGGAGCACGGTCGCGTGCAGGTTCTTCACGTGGAACCGGTCGTCCACTGCGAAGTTACCGAGTTCGTCCGTCGTGCCGACGCTCGTGCCCCCCTTGATCCCGCCGCCGGCCATCCAGGAGGTGAACCCGTAGGCGTTGTGGTCGCGCCCGGTGCCCTGGGCGTACTCCGCCGTGGGCTGGCGCCCGAACTCGCCGCTCCAGATCACGATCGTGCTGTCGAGCAGCCCGCGGCGCTTCAGATCCTTGAGCAACCCCGCAATCGGCTTGTCGGTGTTGCCCGCGTGCAGCGAGTGGTTCTTCACCAAGTCGCCGTGGGCGTCCCAGTTGTGGTCGTTGTGGTTCCCGCCACTGTAAATCTGGACGAAGCGCACGCCGCGCTCGACGAGGCGCCGGGCGAGAAGGCACTTGCGCCCAAAATCCTCGGTCCGTTTCTCGTCGATGCCGTAGAGCGCCTTCGTCTCCGCGGTCTCCTTCGAGAAATCCACGGCCTCCGGCGCGTGCTCCTGCATCTTGAACGCCAGCTCGTAACTCGCGATGCGGGCCATCAGCTCCGAGTTGTCGGCGCGCGCGGAAAGGTGCTGCTCGTTCTTCTCTTTGAGCCGGTCGAGCAAGTCGCGCTGTTGGGCGCGAGTGGTGCCCTCGGGGAGCGCGAGGTCGTGAATCGGGGTCTTGTCGGCGCGGATCTGTACGCCCTGGTACGCGGCCGGCATGTACCCGCTGGACCAGTTCTTCGGCCCGTTGATCGGCCCGCCGCTGTGGTCGAGCATCACCACGAATCCGGGCAGGTTCTCGTTCTCGCTGCCCAGGCCGTAGGTCACCCAGGAGCCGAGGCACGGGCTGCCCGAGAGCAGGCGCCCGCTGTTCATCATCATCAGCCCGGACCCGTGGATCGGGGACTCCGCATACATCGAGTGCAGGAACGCGATGTCGTCCACGCACGTGCCGACGTTGGGGAACAGGTCGGACACGCGCTTGCCGCACTTGCCGTAGTTCTTGAACGCGAACTTCGGCCCGACGACGCGGCCCGTGTTCTTGTGCCCGCCGCGCCCGAACGTCTTGACCGGGATCGTCTTCCCGTCGAGTTTCGCCAGTTCGGGCTTTCTCGTCGAACGTGTCGACCTGGCTCGGCCCGCCGTACATGAACAGGAAGATCACGGCCTTGGCCTTGGCCGGGATCATCGGCTTCCGCGGGGCCATCGGGTTCGAGAATTTAATGCCCCCCTTCACGTCGTTCGCAAGGAGCGGGTCGTTGCCCATCAGCCCCGTGAGCCCGAGCGCGCCGAACCCGGCCCCGGTCTCCCACAGGAACTCGCGCCGGGTGCGGCGGCAAAACTGGTTCGCGTTATCGTGCATGGCGGAGGGCCTCAGTTGGCGTTAGCGGAAGTTTGGGGCGGGAGCGATTGAGCGAGCCGGGCGCGGAAGTCGTCGAGCGAGGTGCAGACGTAAGACGCCTTCCGGATCTCTCCGACGCTCATTTCGTCGGTAACCACGCGAACGGCAGCCGACACATCTTCTGGTACGGTACCAAACCGGGCCTCGAGCCCTTCCAATATCGCGCGGTGATACGCGGCGATTTCGCGCTGCCGGAACCACTTCTCAAGTACGGGTGACTCGATCATCTTCCCCTCCACTCGAAACAGCTTCTCAAGCATTCCCTCGTCGAACCGCAGGCCCGCGAGAATCTGTGTCACGCCAAGCAAATTCGCCCTGCGCCCGGGGGCGGGCAAGGTCTCGATCACGTCCCGGCACTGTTGCAACACCGGTTCCGGCGACCCGTCGATCTTCATGAGCGTGACCCACGGGGCCAGCCCAGGGTCGGTCAGTGGCAAAAAATCGACCGCGTTCAACTCCCACAGGTTCACCACCCGCCACCCGGCTTCGAGTCGGGTGTATCCCGACGGGCTGCGCACCCGGATCTCGGGAGCGACCCGCACGTTACCGCGGTCGTGCAGCGTGATCGCGATCACCTCCGGCACCACCCGCCGGTTCAGGTACGTTAGGAGAACGTCGTCGAGCAGTTCGGACGCGGTGCTGGCGTATGAGTAGGTGTTGACCTCGATCAGGTGCAACACCGGCTCGCTCCGGTCGGAAAAGGTTACTTCGACGAGGCCGTCGGGCAGTTGTCGGGATTGCACCAACTCGCCCGGGAGCGGCTTCACACTCACTATCGGACCGACGCCCGCGATCCGCAGCAGTTCGGGCGCGAACGTCTCGATCAGCCACTTGCTGCTCGCGTCGTACTTAAACCGCATCGGGCGACCTCAGTCCAGGTACACGAACTCGTTGGCGCTAACGCCTCCAGGTCGGATGTCGGGTTGGGTGTGCTGGCTCCCCAACCAAGAGGGCCGCGCCGCACGTCACCACAAACGCCCACATCGCGGGCCGGTTCGTGCTCGATTCCCAGCAGGGAACACTTCAGCTCCAAACGTCGAAGGTCAGGCCCGGTACTTGAGCGTAGGTCGCGGGCGTTGCGAGTCACGAGCGTCGCTCCGTGCACGATACAAATGGCAGCGATCCGCAAGTCACGTGTTCCAACCCGAACTTTAGCGCGCCGGAGGGCTTGTACCAAAGCGTCCGCCGCGGCCGTATAGGGCAACGTGCGGAACGCGGCGAGGGCGCGGAAGCTCTGATCGAACAGATCATAAGCGTGCGGCAGATCGATCGGCCCTTTTCCAGCTTCGGCCTGTCGGATGGTCGCGAACCGTCCACGAATCATTTCCTCGACAACGACCGTCGGGACGGCCTGTTGCGCCGGATCGATCCGTGGCCCGCGTCACGACCGCCGGCAACCCGCGGAAAATGTCCGAGAGGACGTCCGTGTCGAACGCAGTCATTCCCGGAACTCCGCCGCCTTTTGCGCGTCCCGCTCGCGGTAGATGTCCTCCACCATGCCCTCGAATGTCGGGTCGTCCTTAAACAATCCGGCGAAGTCCGTCACGGCACGGTGCGGAACGTCGAGTAACACGAGTTCGCCCCGAGCGAACCGTTGATTGATACTCACTCGAAGGGCCGAAAGAGCCTCCTCCTTCGTTGCCCCGTCCGCCGCCATTACAGGGGAACCGAGGACGGACGCCTGGAACCGGCCGTCGTGCGGTTGCACCAAAATCGGAAACGTCATGCGATGCCCTCCTGCCGCCATCGTAGCAGGACCGGTCAGTCCAGGTACACGAACTCGTTGGCGTTCAGGCACAACAGGCAGTATTGAGTGAGGGCCTTGAAGTCGTCGAGTTTGTGCTTGTCCTTCAGGTTTTGGATGAACGCCAAGTCGGTCTTGATCTCGTCCGGGTTCGGCACGCGGCCGGTCGTGAGGCGGATGGCCCGCGCGACCTGGGCCGGCGCGTCGGCGGCGTCCTTCTGGAGGCGCTTCGCGAAGAGTTCGGCTTGTTCATTGGCGAACTCGCCGTTGAGCAGCCCGAGCGACTGCGTGGGCACGGTGGTCACGTACCGCACCGGGCAGCTCGAGTCCGGGTCCGGCTGGTCGAAGCCGACCAGGACCGGCACGCGGAGCGACCGCTTGATGTGCGCGTACACGCTGCGCCGGTTCGCCTCCGCCGGGGCCGAGGTCGGCCACCCCTGGCCGGGCACCGACTGCCCCGCGAGCACTTCTTTCGGGATCTTCGGGTACGTGCTCGGCCCGTACTGCTTCAGGTTCAGTGATCCGCTCACAGTGAGAATGGAGTCGCGCACTTCCTCACCCGAGAGGCGCCGCATGTTGAACCGCCACAAGAGCGCGTTCGACGGGTCGGCCTTGAGGTTGTCCGCGTCCGCGGTTGCGGAAAGCTGGTACGCGCTCGACGTCATGATGAGTTTGTGGAGGCTCTTCAGCTTCCAGTTACCCGCCATGAACTCGGCCGACAGCCAGTCGAGCAGCTCCGGGTGCGTCGAGGCTTCTCCGAGCTTGCCGAAGTCGTTCGCGGAGGGCACGATCCCGCGCCCGAAGTGATACTGCCACACGCGGTTCACGAACACGCGGGCGGTGAACGGGTTTTCCTTGTTCGCGATCCAGTCCGCGAGCACGGTGCGCCGACCGCTCGACTTCATGCCGGCCCGCGGCGCCGGGATGGTCGGTTCGGGCAGCCCGAGCACCTCCGGGAACCCGGGCTGCACTTCCTTACCCGGAGCGTGCGGCGACCCGCGCACGAGCAGGTGTGTGACCGGCGGCTTGCGGTCGCAGTTGTTGACCGACAGCGCGAGCTGCTGACCGGCCGGTGAGGTGCGCCGTTCCAGCCCGATGCGCTCGCTCCGGAGCGCGGTGTAATCTTCCTTCACCTTACCCTTGAGCGCCGGAACCACCTTCGTCGCGATCACGGTCGGCCGGTCGAGTCCCTCCGAGGCGCGCTGGTCCTCGGCCGGGAGCGTCTTGATGAACTCGTCCTCGATCGCCTCCATCGCCTTCCGGATCGCGGCGACGCGGGCCTCGCGCTTCTTCAGGTCTTCTTCGTACTTCTGGCGCTGGTCCGGCGGGGTGATGTCGGTGAGGTTGAACGCGGACCGCACGTCGCGGTTCTCGGAGTACGGCTTGATGTCCCGGAAGAACGCGACGAACTTGTAGTAGTCCGTTTGCGGGATCGGGTCGGCCTTGTGGTCGTGGCACCGGGCGCAGTTGAACGTGGTGCCGAGGAACGCCTGGCCCGCGGTAGCGACGAGGTCGTCGTACCCGTCGAAGACGGCTTGCAGCGGGTCGGCCGGTTCGTCGTCCCAGATTCCGAGCCGGTAGAACCCGGTGGCGACGACCGCGTCCGGGTTGTAGCCCGGGATCTCGTCCCCCGCGAGTTGCTCCTTCACGAACTGGTCGTAGGGCTTGTCGTCGTTGAAGCTCTTGATGACGTAGTCGCGGTACCGCCAGGCGTAGGGCTTGGGGCCGTCGCGCTCGTAGCCGTTGGTCTCCGCGAACCGCACCACGTCGAGCCAGTGCCGCCCCCACTTCTCGCCGTAGTGCGGCGACGCGAGCAACTTGTCGATGAGCTTTTCGTAGGCGTCCGGCGCTTTGTCGCTCACGAACGCATCAACTTCCTCGGGGGTTGGAGGAAGGCCGGTGAGGTCGTAGTACGCGCGGCGGATCAGCGCGGCGCGATCCGCGGGCTTCACGGGCTTGAGGCCCTTCGCTTCCAGTTTGGCGAGCACGAACGCATCGATCGGCGTCTTCGCCCACGCCCCGTCCTTGACGTTCGGGACGGCCGGGCGCTTGACCGGCTGGTACGCCCAATACTTCTTCGATTCCTCGGTGATAACGCTCTTCTTGACGACCTCGCCGCCGATGCGGTCGGCCGGGACCGGCAGCCCCTCCTTCACCCACTTTTCGAGCGTCGCGATGTCCTTGTCCGGCATCTTGCCCTTCGGGGGCATCCGGTGCTGGTCGTCCTTGTAGTGGATCATCTTGACGAACAGGCTCTCGGCCGGCTTCGCGAGGTCCACGGCCGGGCCGCTCTCGCCGCCCGCGAGGACGCCCTTGCGCGTCGCGAGGTTGAACTCGCCCTTGATCTTCTCCGGGTCCGCGCCGTGGCACTTCAGGCAGTGCTGCTGGAGCACCGGGAGCACCTCCTTCTCGTAGAAGGTGACCTGCGCCGCGGTGAACTTCGGTGGGTCCGCTTTTTCGTCGGCCGCCGGCGACCGGTTCGGTGCCAGCGCGCCGAGCGCCACAACGCCCGCCGCGAAAGCGACGAGGGCCAGAACGTGCGGGAAACGGATCGGGGTCATGGCGTGGGTCCGGGCGGCGGGGATTGTACGGTGGGCGGGGACTGCTGTTGGAGCCATTCGTCCGGGGTCAGTACCGGGGCCGCTAACTTGCCCCGGAAGTGCTTCGCGTTCCAGGTCACGAGCGCGGTCGCGGTCGGCGCGAACTTGGCGACCTGGACCGCCATCACTGCGTCGCCCAGCGACATCTGCTGGGCGATTTGGGCGACTACTTCGTCGAACGAACAACCGGCGTACTCCGGTGCGGTCGCGGGATCGGGTACCGCTTTCAGGCAGTACCGAACCAGCAGAATCGTCGGTAACTTCGCGATCGCCGCAACGGGCGTGTTGTAGCTCCGCTTGCCAACAACTTCGAGGAGCCCTTGCGTCGTAATTCGGCAGTCGGTTCCGTTCGCCGCGAGGTAATCCAGGAACCGGCGGTTCACCGCGTAGTTCGGATCGTTGGGGTACGCCAGGTCGACGATCAACACGTCCGCGTCCAGAACGATCACCCCTCACCTCGGCGCTGGCGCAAGTAGTCGTCAAACGTCGGCGGGTCCGGCGGGGTCGAGCGGTTCGCGCGCATGAACTCGACCCAAACTTCTTCCTCTTCGGCCGTGAGCGGGCGCGCCGGGGTCGGGGCACCGGCGCGCGGACCGGGGTACCCGTGGTCGGGAAGTTCCACGGTCACCTTCGTTCCGGTCGGCAGATCGACCGGAACGCTCGGCACGAACGTTTTGCCGTCGAAAACGACTTCGATCGTCTTGAGCACCATAGTACCCCCGGTCCGGATACCGGCATTTTAGCACTTACGGCGTTTCCACGGTAATCGCCATCACGATGGGCGCCGTGCGGTCCGGCCCCTTCACCAGCTCGATCGTCTTCACGACCGCGTCCGGGCGCTTCGTCGTTACCGCGAGGTAGCGCACCTGCTGTTGCCGGAGGGCGAACGCGAACTTGGATTCCGGCACGTCCACCTTGCGGATGTAGTCCGCGATGTGGACCGCGTTCTTCAGTTCGTGGTCCTCGGTTTTGCCGTCCTCGTAGGTGAGCCGGACGATCATGCTCACCGTCTTCTCATTGTCGTAGGGCGCCGCCCACCCGCCGATCCCACCGAGGATGTGAATCGCCTTCGCCTTACCGTTGAACGGCAGGCTCACGCTCTTGGGCATCTTCGGCGGGAGCCCCCCGTTGGGGCTGCGGAGCATCACCACGTTCTTGACCTTGTCCTTTTGCGGGTCCACCAGCACGAACGGCACCTCGCCCACGGCCTTCGGCTTCCAGTCCGGGAAGACGAGGCGCCCGGTAGTGTCCTCTTCGTCGAAGAACATCCCCTTCGTAGAAACGATCGTCGCAACGCGATCCAACGGGAGCGGGACGTATTTCCCCTTCTGTCCGAGGAACTCCAGCAGGTCCGTCAGCTCCTCCGGCTTCATGATCTTCTCGAAGCCCTCGGGCATGAGCGACTTGTCCGTTTCCTTGATGCTCACGATGTCGGCCTTCGCGAGCGCGTGGCGCTTGGCCTCGGCGTCGATGATCTCCGTGGTCGTGCCGGTTTGGGCTCCGAGGATACCGAGGATGCTCCGATCGTCGCTCGTCGTCACGCGGTACAGTTTGAAGTTTCCCTCTACGCTGCGCGACGGGTCGAGGATCGCGATGGCGAGTTCTTCCTTCGGGTGAACGCCGAACCCGGTGAGGTCCGGCCCGATGGCCGTGCCCTCTGAGCCGTGCTTGTGACACTTCGAGCAGTGGGCGATGAACATCTTCTTGCCGTTCTCCACGTTGCCGGTCTTCGCGAGAACGGACTTCAGTTCCTCGATCACCTTCTGCCGATCCGGGCTGGGCAGCCCTCCCCCAAGCGCGAGCAACTTGCGGGCACGCTCGCCGATCTCCTTGTCCGGGTGCGAAGCGAGGGCCGTGCGTTGGTCGAGGGCAAGCGCGTCGAACCGCAAACTTCCCTTCTCGACCGCGTCGAGGAACGTCTTGGTGGAATCGGGCTTCGCGAGCACGAGTTGCAGTGCAACGGGGCGCGCAGCGGGTGGTAGGTCTTTCAGTTTCGCGACGATCGCGGAGCCGATCCCCTTCGCCTTAGATTGCGAAAGCGCCTCGAAGATTCCGCTCGCGAGTGCGGGCGACACATCCGGCGTGACGGCCGCGAGCACCTGATTGGCCGCGTCGTCGCTCGCGGGCTGGAACTCGATGACCTGCTGTGCGGCACTGATGCGGTCACCGTCCTTTGCCTTCGCATCGGCGAGCGTGGCGAACGCGGCCTTTGTGAGCTCCTTGAGCTGCTCGTCGATACCCTTTACACCCCACGTCGAAGCGAGCTTGAGCAACCGCCCGCGCGACGCCGTCGGAAGCCCGCGAATGAGCTTGGCGACAGCCGCTTCACCGTCGGCGGTCAGCGCAGCAGCCTTGCCCGTCGGCCAACCGGCCGCGAGCCCGGCCACGATCCGCTCGGCGACCGGCGCCTTCGACCGGGCCGCGACCGCCAGAACGTCTGCCAACCCGTCCGCGCCCGAGTCCGCGAACGCGCGGGCCGCGGCTTCGGCCACCGGGAGCAGCCCCGGATTTTCGGGAAGCTCAGGGGCGATCGCCAGGAACGCTTTGTGGTGCTTGGTGACCGCCGCGAGCAGCGCCAGCGATCCCGTCTCACCGCTCTCGGCCCGGGCGATAAATTTGGACAGCGCGAACGCCCCACCCGTCCCCGGTTGCAGTTCGGAAAGGGCCAGCAGCCCCGCTTGCCGCACCTTCGCGTCCGTGTCGGCGAACGCCGTTTCGGGGATGAGTGCGAACCACTTGTCCTGACGTGGGAGCACCGTGAACGCGGTCGCACGAACGGCCGCCGAGGGGTGTGCCAGAGCCGCGAGTACACCTTCCGCTGCAGCCTCGTTGGTGCCGTCGAGGGCGCCGAGCGCGGCCAGGGTACGCAGGGCGTGAACGACCGCCGGATTGTTCCCGGTCTCATCAACCGATTTGTCGCCGAGCGTCTTGAGGAGCGCCCCGACCGCGTCCGCCTTCGCGCTCGTCGCGAGCAACCGCTGGGCGTGCAGGCGCCACGTCATGTTCGGGTGCTTCAGCGCCGCGACCAGCGTTTCGGGCGTGGCGTCCTTCAGCGTGAACGGCTTCTCTTCTTTCGCCTTCGTGTACACGACGCGGTAGATGCGGCCGTGCGTCTTGTCGCGCAGTTCGGTTTCGTAAGCGTTACCCCGACCGTTCTTGAAGCCGGCCGGCGTCGGGTTGTGCTGCACGATGAAGGCGTACCAGTCGATCACCCACATGTGCCCGTCCGGGCCGACTTGCGCATCGATCGGCGCGCACCACTCATCGTCA
The DNA here is from genome assembly GCA_000531095.1 of Gemmata massiliana. Lineage (GTDB taxonomy): Bacteria > Planctomycetota > Planctomycetia > Gemmatales > Gemmataceae > Gemmata > Gemmata massiliana. The sequence continues at coordinate 23,460 of HG799478.1, forward strand.
CTCGCGACGAGGTTCCAGGCGTACTTCGACCGGAAGCTCGTGCCGGCCGGCTCGACGCTCATGGTCGCCGTGAGGTGCCCGGTCGGTTCCGAGATGAACGCGGTGCGGTTCCAGTATTCGCGCGGGTACGTGCGGGCCGTGTAGATCGAGATGTTCGACGCGGCCGTGAACCCGCCGTGGAAGTCCACCTGCCTGACCTTATCGGTGATCGGCTCGATGTGGTTGTCGGCGGCGATGTTTTGCAGCACCGTCGGCGCGAGCCCCTTCACCTTCTCGTAGTAGCGGTTCGGGATCGGCATGTGGACGAACGGGCACCCGTTCGCGGTGCTGCCGAACAGCTCGCCGTTCTCGTCGAAGCACAGCCCCCAGGTGTTGTTGCTCGTGCTGCGGAGGAACTCGAGCTTCGTAACTTTCAGCGGCGCAGCGCCCTTATCGTCGGCATTCACTTCGACCTTGAAGCGGTAGAACCCCTGGCGAAAGTTTTGGCGCTCCCCGCCAACCGTGCCCACGAAGCCGGCGTAGCCGACCGAGCCGTACACCCAGTTATCGAAGCCGTAGTGCAGATTGCTCGGCCCCGCGTGCGTGTCGCCGGTGCTCCACCCGCGGAACAGTTCCTGGCGCACGTCTGCTTTGCCGTCACCGTCCGTGTCCTTCAGGAACAGCGTGACCGGCGCCTGGTGAACGATCAGCCCGCCCGCGTAGGGCAGCACGCTCGACGCGATGCTGATCTTGTCCGCGAACGTCGTGACCTTGTCGCACGCGCCGTCGCCGTCCGTGTCCTCGCACATCACGATCTTGTCGCGGCCCTGGCCCGCCGGCTGCATTTCGTTCGGGTAGTCCACGGTGATCGACACGAACAGCCGGCCCTGTTCGTCCCACGCCATCGCGATCGGCTTGCCGCCGAGTTCCTTCTCCGTGACGAACACCTTCAACTGGAAGTCCACCGGCGTGCTGATGTGCTTCATGCTCTCTTCCACGGAGAGCGGCTTCTGCATCTTCGTCAGCGGTTCGCGGTTCCCGCCGCGTGCCGGGTAGAACGGCACCTTCGCATCAACGTACTCGAACGGTTTCACGTCCTTCGCGATCTTCGTCATCTCGGGCTTATCGAAGCTGAGCGGCTCGACGTAAGTGCCCGCGAGCGCCGGGTCTTGCCCCACGGACCAGCGGACGCCGCGCTCGAGCAGGTTGTGGAACCCGGGGTGGCTCCAGGTGCGCTGGTCGTGCCCCCACGCGGTGTAGAACACGCGCGCCTTGCCCTGCTCGCGGACCCACGTCCAGGGTTCCTTCAACTCGCCTTCCGCACGCACTTCCAGAACCGTGCGGCCCTTTTCGTTGTGCTTGGTGTGAACGTAGGTCTCGTCCCAGCTCGAAAAGCTCTTGAAGCCCTTCATGATCGCGTGATCGGCCTTCACGGTTTCCGTGCGGAACGTGCCCGTGCCGTGGCTGCGGAACTGCGCGCCAACGAGGTCGATGTACTTCGGCGAATTGAGGAAGCAGTAGCTCGCGCAGTGGACCGGCACGAACCCCTTCCCGCTCTCCACGAACTCCAGCAGCGCCGTCTCCTGGTCCGCGCTAATCTTGGTGTGGTTGGCGTAAATCATCAGCGCGTCGTAACCCGCGAGCGTCTTCGCGTTGAGGTCGTCGAGTTTGTCGGTGTACGTCAGATCGATGCCGCGCTTCGCGAACACCGGCTGCAACTGTTTGAAGCGGTCCGCGGGCCGGTGCCCGGCCGCATCGCCGAGGAACAGCACCTTGAGTTTCGGTGGCGCCTTATCCGGTTGCGCGAACGCGGTCGCGCCGAAGGCAAGTGCGACCAGGGAGAGTAGAAATCGCATTGGCGGTTCCTCTTGGCAAACTCCGCCCGTTGGGGTGGGTTTAGGCGAACCCCGCCCACAAGGGCGGTGGGTGATGCGAGTCGTTGACGAATCTCACTCACTAAGGGCAAACGCGGCACAGTCCATTGCGGAGACCCACTGCCCCTACGGTGTCTTGACCCACCGCCCTTGCGGGCGGGGTTCACCTAGATCAGTTCTGGGGCCACGGAGTCTGTTAAGTGCTGGATGATGCCCGCGACGGCACCCTGTTGTTTGCTGCCCTTCGCTTGCACGATATTGCAATCGGCGAACGATGGCGGTAGCGCCCGCTCACGGGCCTTCGACACGACCAAGTCGAACAGCGCCGCGTCGATCTCGAACAGCGGCGTGTGAATGAACACGGTCCCGGGGTTGAACAGATTAATCACGGCGGCGACGCCGACCGCAACGAACCCCGCAACCTCACGCAGTTCCGCGCGCAAATCAACCGAGCCGGATTTCGCGAGTTCGACCACTTCGTCCACAGTAACCGGGTGCCCGAGTTTCTTGCTGGCGAGCCACGCGAGTGCGGAGTCACTGGCGACCGTTTCGAGGCACCCGGTGTTGCCGCACCCACAGCGCCGACCGCCCTCGGACACGGCCGTGAAGTGCCCGATTTCGCCTGCCAATCCCGAGCGGCCCTTCAGCAAGCGCCCGCCACTTATGATGCCCAATCCGACGCCCGCGCCAACGTCCAAAAGCGCGAAATCGTCCATGCCCTTCGCCAGCCCGTAGTGCCGTTCCGCGAGGCACAAAGCGTGCGATTCCTGGAGCAGAGTACATTCCACGCCGAGGCGCTCGGCGAGGTCCGTGGTCGGGCAGTGGCCGTTCGTGATCGGCACGTTCGGCGACAGTACCCCGCACCCCTTGCGGTAGTCCACCAGCCCGGGCAAGCTCATCCCGAGACCGAGTGTGGTAATGCCGGGACGGGCGATCAACTTCTTGGCCGCGTCTTCCAGTGCCCGAAGAAGTTCCGGGTACGTCGCGGGGGTGGGAACGATCAGCACATCGTCATGAAGCGAACCGTCCAGACCGGCAGAAACCACTTCGCAGTGGCCCACATCGATCGTGACACCGAGCACCTGTGCGGACGTGGTCGCGAGCCGGAGCTTGGGCGCCGGGCGCCCGCGTGCGAGTTCGGTCGCGTCCGCCTCTTCGAGTAACCCCGCCTTTATTAAGGAGGCGACCGCCTTCGATACTGTGGGAGCACTCAGGCCGCTCTCGCGGGCCACTTCCGCGCGCGAAAGGGCACCGCGAGACTGAATCACCCGCAGCACCTGTCGCTCGTTCAGTTTCCCGACAAGCGCAGGCCGAATGGTGGTGATGGCGGACATCAAAGCGCGCCCCGTCGTGGGTGGTGTGAGATAACAGAGTAAGGGGTGCGCCGCGTTTTGTAAAGCGGTTTTAGTAAATCGATTTTAGAAACTCGAATCAGCGCTCGCCGATGTGCGCCGACCACGTCGCGACCCGATGAATCTTGCGATAGCACGGGGCAAATCGCATACTGTTCTATTGTATATTTTCCAGCGCCTGGTATTATGCAGTAGGTCTATCCTTGTGCTAATATCGGATTGGTCAGTTGAAATGGATCGCGTCGGTGAAAATCGATGAATGTTGTTAGCAAATGCCACCCGCGGAAAATCAGTTTTCCCGGAGAAATCGATGTTTCCGAGGCGCCGGGGCGAGGATGTTAGCAAATGTTAGCCGGCGCGGGTGAGTGTTTCACGCTCCGCGCGGCAGATCGATAATGAACACGGTCCGGTTCTCTCGGCGCTCCCACGCGATCTTCCCGCCGTGAGCGTCGATCGCCTGTTTCGCGACCGCGAGCCCGAGCCCGATGCCCTGGTCCTTGCCGGTCACGAATGGGTCGAAGATCTTCTCCGCGATCGCGGGTAGTGGCCCCGGTCCGGTGTCACTGACCTCGACCGTTGCGCTGATCGGCGTTGCGGTCAATCGAACGCGAACCTCTCCCCCGGGACCGGCCGCATCAACGGCGTTGCCGATCACGTTTCCGAGGAGGTGAGAGAGCTGCGTGGAATCGCCGACGATAACCGCGTTCCCACCCGGTGGCGTCCAGATCACCGTTGTGCCCGCGTGTTGGCACTGCGGTTTTAGCAGGCTGACGGACTGATTGATGAGCTTTGCGAGGTCGCACGGTTCGCGTACACCGGCCGGCGGTTTGCCGAGTGCGAGGAACTGCCTGAGATTCGACTCGATGCGCGCAAGTTGTCGCAGCGCCACTTGGAGCGGCTCGGGATCGGCCGACGGGTTCTCGGCGAGAAACAGCTCCACCGCGAGTTTCGCACCGGCCGCGGCGTTGCGAAGCTGGTGGGCCAGACCACCAGAGAACTGACCGAGCACTTGAAGTCGTTCGGTGCGTTGGAGTTCGTCCTGAAACGCTGCGAGGCGCCGGGCCATCTCGTTGACGGCTTCGCACAGATCGCGGAACTCGTCGTCGCCCCCACTCACGGGCATGGGCCGGAAATCCCCGGCCGCGATGAGTCGCGTGCGAGCATCGAGATCGCGCACGCGGCGCACGAGCCCGGAACCGAACGCGAACGCCAGAATCACTGCGAACACGCCCGCGCCGCCGAGGATCATGAGGGGCCGAACCGCATCCGCAACGGCCGTTCGACGCAGCGATTCGGGGTAGAAGATGTACAGGCTGCCGCCGTGGTTCGGGTGTTTGGGCGACAACGGTAGGCGCAAGCACCGGTATTCCTGGTCCCCGATCACGACCGGTGGGCCGAGCGTGTGCGCCTCACCCGCCTCGGGCAGAGTCGCGGTGGGTACGTCGGTGGGCGGCTTCGGCTTCGGGTCCGCGAACGTCGATTCGGACGGCGCGGTCGGGTGAACGAAGAGAAGCTCCGCCCCCGACAGCTTTTGCATCTTTTTGAGAACCGGTTCTGTGAGCGGAAAGAACGGTGGTTCTGTAAGCGTGCGTGCGACGGCCCATTGCTGTGTCGCGAGACGCTGTTCCGCTCCCCGCGCGGCAATGGACGCGGCCCACCCGGTCACCACCGCGTCCCCCAATAGGAGGAGCACGAACGGAAGGAGCAACCGGTATCGGAGTGACAGGCGCATGAGTGCGGTCGCGTGCGCGGGGGTTGAGTGATATTGGGCCGGATGAACGGGGTAAAACCGGAGCCCAAACCCGGCCATTCTCCGGAATCTGTTCGTCCCGTTCGCGTGGGCGAATACTGTTCTTCTTTCGCAGTTCGCGCAGTGTGTAGAATAGGCTCCATTCTCCGCAAACGCGGCTGCATTGGCGCATCGGGGCTTTTTCACCCCGCGATGTTGTTTTATGCTGGTAGAGGCGCTGACACGGTTAGCCGGCGCGAACGAGTAAGGAACGGACGGCGGATGGACGGCATCTTCCACGAACTGTCCCGCAAAACCGACCCGGCCAAATTGCTCGGTTACCTCAACTTCTCGGACGGGCGGCCGGACCCGCGGTTCCAGAAGGGGTTAGCGGACGCCTGCGCGCATTTAATTGAGAGCGGTGACCCGCTCCCCTGGCACACGCTCTCGTTGTGGCTCCAACACGAGTTGAGCGACCTCGTTGCTGCCAGCGCCGGGGCGTTCCGCGACACGACCCAGGTCCGGGCGGTACTCGACGCGGGCCTTGTGCGGCTCCCGGTGGCGTACCGCGCGCACCACTCCGACCAACTCGCGCACCAGCCCGATTTCGCCCTCTTCGGCCCGTTCTTCCTCGCACGCTGTTGCGAGGCGGTGCTGAAAGTGGGCCAACCGTGGAACGCGGAGCGGCTCGTGACCGGCGGGCTGAACCTGTTGAACGACTACGTCGGGTACCGACCGATCGCGGTGCTGGAAACGCGCCCCAACACCGAGTTCTACGCGCACGAGAAAGTGCGCCCGGTGCCGCTCGCACTCGCCGGCGCGGGTGTGTCCCCCGGAATCTACGCCGACATCGTCAAACCCGCGCTCAAGTTACTCGAAGAAACCGACCCGGCGCTGTTGGAAGAAGCAAGCTTCGAGCCGGGGAAACTCGACGAACTCGCGTTCGACCCACGGGCACACGATCACTTCCACCCCGTCAACAAGCGCCCGAACGTGCTGTTCGGCGAGTGGGATCCGCACACCATCGACAACGCCGGCTACTTCCGCCGGTTCGTGTTGCGGCAAATGACGCTCGACACGCTGCTCACGTGGGTCACGCCCGGAGAACCCGGTGCCCACGGGGGTTCGGAAAAGAGCGAGCGCCTGTTTGAAGCCGCGGCGGTGCTCGCCGGCACCATCCTGATGGGCGCCGGGGTAAGTGGAGCGGGACCGAACTTCCACGACTCCACCGTCACGCTCTCGAAGCTCGTTCCGCGCATCGCCCGATATCGCGACGCTTTCTATCAACGGCTCCTGAAACAACTTCCTGGCGCACACGGCGAACGCCTGCGCACCGAGGCCGAGAAGCGAAAACAGCCGTTCGCGGGCGTTCGGCAATTTCTCAATCAGGCGATCTCGACGCAGCGCGCCTCGCACCTTCAGGACCGCCGGCTCGCACAGTTCTACGCCGCGATGGGTTACCCCGCCGCCGCGCGCGAGCAATCGAGCAAGATCGCCGCGCCCGCGGTGCGGTTCGGAACCGAAATCCGTATCCGCCAAACAGAAGCGGGATTCGCCGCCGATCGCGGACGGCCCGCCGATGCCGCACCGCTTCTGGCGGAAGTCGAAGACCTGCTGCGACGCGGGATCGATTGCGGTGCGCTCATCGATCCGTGGAACATCCTCGGTTACCAGGGATTGTTCCCGATCTTCCCCGGCCGCGAAGACACTGTGCGGGACCCGCGAGCGGAGGAACTGATCCACATCGCGGGCCGGCAACTCGATCTTTACGCCCGCAGCAGCGCCGCGGCCGCGGTCGCTAACGACGGCGCCACCCGCGAGCGCCTTACGGCCCACATGCGGACCTTCGCGTCGTGGTGGGACAAGTTCGCGACCTCGACCGTAAACGACATGCCGCGAATTGTCGGCGGTGAGCGCTCGGACGCGGCCGAACACGTCGCGGACGCACTCGCGGCATGGGCACTGAGACAACCGAACTCGAACGACATCGCGTTCTGGCGCCAGCACCGCGAGGGGTTCACCAGCCCGACTGCGTTCGCGCAAGTGATCGAACCGCTCATCGAGCGCCGCGAGTGGCGGGCCGCGATGGGCCTGCTCATGACGTGGCTCTCCGAGAGCGACACGGTTCCGCTCGACGAACCCGGCGCGTCGTTCGAGGCGCTGGCCGAGCGCTGGCTCCGCGGCGCGGTCGCGTCCGAGCCGGCGAATGAGCGCGCACCGCTCCTGCGCCGGTTCTTCGAGATGCTCGAAGCGAACGCGAGCGAGGACTGGCACACGCCGCACGAGTGGCTCACCGAACCGCGCGAGCGCAACGAGGACGAGGACGGCGAAGAGTTCGCATCCGCTTACGAGGGAATGACGTACAAGGACTCGACCGACGACGGCGTGGAAGGCTCGGTGGCCGGAGACCCGCCCGAAATCATCGGTGAGTTCCAACTGGAGGCACAAGCGGACGCGATCGAGGACCGGCTCGGGTTCCTGCACGCGATCGCGAAATTGTGGCGCCTCGCCGCCCGGCCGGAGGCGTGGGCGCCCAACGACCCGACCCGCGATACGACGCTGGCCGCGTGGCTCACCGCTGCCCGACGTGCCAACGATTCATTGGGGCTGTTCCTCGACCGGCTCACCGAAATCTCGGTCCCTGACCCGTCCGGCGGGCACGAGGGGATGATCGAGTTCGACCGCCGGCGCGCGATCAAGGGGCATTTACTCGACCTCGGCGTGGCGGCGTGTGTGGACGTGCGCCGGGCGGCCCTCGCGCTCGCTGCAGTGCGCTCACCGGGACCGGAACTACCGAGCGGCCCTCGCCCGTCGTCTTCCGGGGACGAACAGAACCGCCCGCCCGTGTGGGAATCGCTGCTCGTGCGCATTGAGCGCGCGATCGGCCGCGGGGACGGTGCGAGCGTGCGAGTGCTCCTCCCCGGGTTTATCACGCACTTCCGGCGCGAACCGCTCCTGTATTGCCCACCGTCAGACGGCGGAAAGCCGCGCGAGGTACTAACCGCGCAGACCGCTCTGGGTGTGCTCGAAGACCTGGTCACGCGGCTCCCGCGGCTCGGGTTGTTGCGCGAAACGTTCCAGCTCACGAAACTCGCACGACAAATGGAGTGGAACAACCCACCCGAGGGCCGGCGCGTCAGCAGCTTCGACCAACTGTTCCGCACAGCACTGACAGGAGTGGTCGAAACGCTCCTCACCGCGGCCTCGACGTGGGGAGAAGAAGCGACCGGCGAAGAAGGCCCGCTCGCGGACGCGCTCTTCAAGATCGCCACCGAGTTCCAGAACTTGTGGCACCAGCACAGTCAGTCACTGCGGCTCTCGGTTCTGGAAACGGTCAGTGATGACGACGACTGGGAACCCGTGAAGGGCTTCGTGACCAAGTACGGCAGCGACCTGTTCACGGTGCCGTTCCTCGGGCTGTCGAACATGCGGGGCATTCTGGCCCGCGGCGTGTCAGCCTGGCTCGATCACGAGACCGAGAACGGCGAAAACGGGGCGAAGCGCCCGAAACTCGTTTCCGACTGGGATGCAGGTACGCTCGATCGCACCCGAACGGCACGCAGCGCGGAAGTGGTGCTCCAGGCACTCATCGAGCACTACGACGAGTACCGCGACTACAACACGACGACGACGCAGTCCGACTACGGCGAGAACATCCACATCCTGCTGGACATTCTGCGCCTCAAAGTGCGGTACGACCGCTTCGCGTGGCGGATGCGTCCCCTCGCACTCGCGCACGAAGCCCTGTGCCAGCGCGGGTACGAGGCACTCGCGGCCCGCTGGCGCACCTTCATCGCCGAGAAGACGGTGGAACTGGCCGACGAACTGCTGAACGAACTGAACGAGCGCGAAACACGCTACGGCGTGAAACTGCGCACGGTGCGAGATCGTTTAGAAGAACGCTTCACGCGCCCTCTCGAAATCGACCGCGCCGCAGCGCAAGTCGCGGCCGCGGCCGAAGCCGCCCGAAGCGGCCTGTCGGAAGACAACCCTGCGTTCATTCGGCTGCGAACCGCGCTCGAACCGCTCGAAGCGATCGTAAGTGGCGTGGGCCTGGACGTGCCCACCTGGGTGCGGCGCCTGGAAGACGCCCTGCGTCAAACGCGCGACCGCTCCACGGAACCGCCGCCCCCACCTCCAACCGGCCTCACGTTCGAGGAACTCGAACGCCAAATGGACGAATGGGATAAGGGATTGGGGGAGTAAAAGTAGGGGCATTCAGAACGAGGAACTGAACGACCTCATGCCCGTAGTTCAACGAGTCGCAGGCATGACGAACGGTGAGCAAGAGACCTAATTTTCGAGGTTCTTTTGCGGAGGGTGAACGATGCAAACGGTTAAATACGTCTACTGGCAAGAAGGGGATACCTGGCTCGGCTACCTACAGGACTACCCCGACTATTGGACTCAGGGTGAAACACAGGCCGACTTGCTCGAACACCTCGCGGACCTGTACCAAGATTTGAGCGGCGGTCACATCCCGGGCGCGAGAAAGGTCGGGGAGTTGGTTGTCCCATGAAGCGAATTGATCTGATCCGCGCCATTGAAGAACTCGGATGCGAACTGGTACGTCACGGCGGCAAACACGATTGGTATCGGAACCCGACAACCGGGGTATCGCAACCCGTACCACGGCACCGCGAGATCAAGGAACCACTCGCGCGGCGAATTATCAGGATGCTGGGCAACTCGGACAGTAACGAAGCCGAGTCCGGTACCGACAGCGACTGACCAAACGCAACATTTCGTTCGCGCCACCCCACGTGATTTTCATCTAGAAAACGTTCCCACCGTGTAACTCCTCGGCTGTTGGCGGGTTACCACCGTGTCCGCAATCCTTCGGCACCCGGGAGTTCCGTATGACCGCTCGTGGCATCGGTCTGTTGCTCGTCGTTGGTGGGCTCGTTGCCGGCACGGTGGTGGCTCAGCCACCAATCAGCGGCATTGGCAAAAACAAACCCAACGACGATAAGGGCGATGCGTCCAAGCTGAAGAAAGTGACCTGGAAGGTCGGTGACACCACACGCGAAGCGCTCGTTTACACCCCTCCGGCCACCGATAAAAAGCGCCCTGTCGTATTCGCGTTCCACGGCCACGGCGGGAAGGCGGAACTGTCCAGCCGGAACTTCGCGTTCCACAAACACTGGCCCGAGGCGGTATCCATCTACCCCCAAGGGCTGCCGACACCGGTTCCCACTCTGGACCCCGATGGCAAGTTCTCCGGGTGGCAGAAGTACATCGGCGATCAGAAGGACCGCGACCTGGAGTTCTTCGACGCGGTGCTCAAGACGCTCGTCGCGGAGTACCAGATCGACGAAAAGCGCGTGTTCGTCGCGGGGCACTCGAACGGCGGGTTCTTCACGTATGTGCTGTGCGCGGCGCGCCCCGATAAGTTGGCCGCAGTCGCGCCCGTCGCGGCCACAGTCTCGCCGCGCGACTTCAAGAATCAAAAGCCGCTGCCAGTGTTACACGTCGCGGGAGAGAAAGACCGGATCGTTTCGTTCGCGTCCCAAGAAAAGACGATGGAGCAGGTGCGCAAGCTGAACGGGTGCGACGCAGAAGGGAAGGCCGCGGGTAAGTGGTGTACCGAATATAGTTCCTCGAAGGGATCTCCCTTCGTAACTTTCATTCACCCGGGTAACCACGGAATTCCGGACGGCGCCCCGGAACGGATCGTTCAGTTCTTCAAGGATCACGCGCGGAAGTGAGCCTGCTCACACGAAGCGCACACTACTCAGGCCAATGGCCTGACGCAGGCGCTTCAGGTACTCGCTCCGCGAAATCTCGCTCGCGCCCATCGTGCTCGTGTGGTCCGTTTTCATCTGCACATCAAGTAACACGTAGCCGCGATCGCGCAGGCGTGACACTAGGGCCGCGAGCGCGACCTTTGACCCGTCAGTGACGCGGTAGAACATCGATTCCGCCGCGAACACCCCGCCGATACTCACGCCGTAAGTACCGCCGGCCAGTTCCCACACGTCCGGCCCTTCTTGCTCGGCTCGTACCCACGTTTCCAGACTGTGAGCGTGACCGAGACGGTGGAGTTCCGCGTACCCCGCGAGCATGTCACTCGTGACCCAGGTGCCCTCGGGTCGGCACTCACCACACGCCCGCATCACCGTCTCGAAGCACTGATTTACCGTGACGCGGAACTTGCCCGAACGAATCGTCCGAGCGAGCCGGCGCGAGACGTGAAGCCCGCCGTACCCGGGTGTGGCGTCCGGGTGCGTGCGCGAATCGGCATGAAGCTCGATGATCCCGCGCGGGTCCGGCGACCACCACAGGATCGGGTCGCCTTCGTTGAACCACGGGAACACACCGTCCGCATACGCGCGCAACAGCGTGGGCGGGCGCAGATCCCCACCTACACCAACGAAACCGTCCGGTTCCGCCAGTTCGGGCGGAATCCACGGCACGTCACGGTTCCCCCAGATCCCACTCACAAAGCACCCTCGTCTCAAACCGGCAATCGGTTCATTTCTCTAGTTTCATCAGCAATTGCTTTGCCTCGGCCGCAACTTTCGTGTTCGCGTATTTCTTGGTGATGAGCGTGAGTACGATCTTGGCGTCGTCCGGCTTCTTGTCGTCCAAGAGCTTCTTTGCCAGCGCCAGGCGCTCGGCCGCAGCCGCTTCATCGGCCGCAGCCCCTGTCAGAGCGGCGGTACCGCGCTCGCCAGTCGTGTTGAGTGACACCCAGCCGTCGTGCTTGTCACCTTCCTTGGAAACGATGACGTACCCCAATCCACCCCCAGCCTTCGTAAGCAACTCGTCGAGTGCTTCCTCAAGCGGCTTGTCTTTGCAGGAGTAGGTCACCTTCTGCGAATACGGGAAGCCGGTCCCGTAGGCCCACATTACCAGCATATCCGACCGCATGTCGGCCTGCGCTGCGAACTCTTTCAGGACGTCACCGAGGCGCCCGTTCTTGGTATCGATGCTCACTTTTACTTTGAGCGATTTCGTGCGCGTTTTCTCCGCGGCGGGCGTTTCTTTCGCGTCCTTCTTGTCCTCTTTGGGAGCCGCGAGCGCCCACGCGAAACCGCTCAGCACGAGCGCGGCCGAAGCTGCAAATAGCACAATTGAACGCATGACACATCCTGTCGGTACGAGGTTCTACGGATCGAAACCGGGCGACCGTCCGAACAGCCTACCCAGATTGAACTTCGGGCACGGGAAAAAGGACCGCGCCGGGGGCAACGGTGCTGGTTCGGCGGGGCTAATTTTCCTAGAATAACAGAGTTCTTCGCGGGACATCAGTCTCCACGAAAACACCATCAATTCGGCCGCGCGGATCGCACTTGAAGGAGCCTTCTTTGGCCGACGCAACCACACCGCCGAACGGTCCGGATGCCCCCCCACCTGCCGGCGCCCTCGCAGTAATCGATCCACTCGACATCGTAGACGAACTCCGGGACAGTTACCTCACATACGCCCAGTCGGTCATCATCAGCCGCGCGCTGCCGGACGTGCGCGACGGGCTGAAGCCGTCCCAGCGCCGCATCCTCGTCGCGATGAACGACCTCGGGCTCGGGCCGAGTACGTCCACCAGCAAGTGCGCCGGTATCATCGGCGAAACGATGAAGCGGTACCACCCGCACGGCGACGCATCCATCTACGACTCGCTCGTCCGGATGGCGCAGGACTGGAACCTGCGGTACCGGCTCGTTCACGGGCAGGGGAACTTCGGCTCCATCGCCGGCCTGCCGCCCGCTGCCCACCGTTATACCGAAGCCCGCCTCACGACGGCCGCGAGCGAACTGCTCGAAGACCTCGAACGCGACACCGTCGACTTCATCGACAACTACGACGGCAAGTACCGTGAACCGCTCGTGCTGCCCGGGAAGTTCCCGAACCTGCTCGTGAACGGTTCGGACGGCATCGCGGTGGGTATGGCGACGCACATCCCGCCGCACAACTTGCGCGAGGTCTGCACCGCCCTAACCAAGCTCATCGACGAACCCGACGCTACGCTTGCCGATCTCTTTCAGATCATCCCGGGGCCGGACTTCCCCACCGGCGGCCAGATCATGGGGCGCCAGGGAATCGTCGACGCCTACTCGCGCGGGGCCGGTAAGATCACGCTCCGCGCCCGCGCCGACATCGTCGAAGAGGGGCGCGGAAAGACCCCGGTCATCATCATCCGCGAGGTTCCGTTCCAGGTCACGCGGAATGCCCTCACCGAAGAAATCAACCAACTCGTGAAGGACGAGCGGATCGCCAACGTCCGCGGCATCCGCGACGAGTCGTCCGCGCGCAACGGCGAACCCGTGCGCCTCGTCATCGAACTGACCAACAAGGGCGACCCGCACCTCATCCTGAATCAACTGTACCAGTACTCGAAGCTCCAAAAAACGGTCAGCATCATTATGCTCGCGCTGGTGGACGGCCGCCCGCGCGAACTCACGCTCAAGGAGATGTTGCAGAAATTCCTCGAGCACCGGGTCCACGTCATCCGGCGGCGCACCGAGTTCCTGTTACGCGAGGCGAAGCGCCGGGGGCACATCCTCGAAGGGCAGCTCATCGCCATCGCGGACATCGAGAACGTCATCAAGATTTGCCGCACGTCCCCGAACCGCACCGAGGCGAAGACCCGGCTCCAGGGGCTCGCGGTTCCGTCCAGCTTAATGCAACGCGCGATCGGCGAAGCGGCCTTCGACGCGCTCCAGCGCGAACTCGGCACCGTGTCCGAGTACCGCATGACGGAAGCCCAGGCCGAGGCCGTGGTCCGGCTCCAGCTCGGTCAGCTCGCGGCCCTCGAAAGCGACGAGATCCTAAAAGAGTATCTCCAACTCCGCGACCTGATCCGCGGGTACGAGACGCTGCTCTCGGACGACGCGAACGTCCGTGCCGTGATCCGCGACGATCTCGAAAAGATGGCCGCGAAGTACGGTGACGCGCGCCGAACCGAGATCACAGACGGCGACGGCGACGTGGATATGGAAGACCTGATCGTGGACGAGCCGAACGTCGTCACGATCACACACGAGGGCTTCGTGAAGCGCATGCCGCTGACCGAGTACCGCGTGCAGGGGCGCGGGGGCAAGGGCGTGCAGGGCGGGCTGCGCGACAACGACTTCGTGGAGCACTTCTTCGTGGCCAGCACGAAGGCCTACCTCTTGTGCTTCGCGAACACAGGCCAGATGTACTGGCTGAAGGTCTACAGGATTCCGCAGGCAGCGCGCACGAACGCGGGCCGGAGCATCGCCAACGTGCTCTCGCTCAAGGCCGAAGAGAAGATCACGAGCATCGTGCCGGTGCGCGAGTTCAGCGAGGGTTACCACCTGTTCATGACCACGCGCCAGGGCACGGTCAAGAAAACCGACCTGATGGCGTACAGCAACGTGCGGACCGGGGGGATCATCGGTATCACGCTCGACGAGGGCGACGAGCTCATCAACGTCGCACTCACGAAACCGGGCGACGAGATCATCTTGAGCACGCAGAAGGGCATGGCGATCCGCTTCCGCGAGTCCAACGCCCGACCGATGGGCCGCACGGCCCGCGGGGTGAAGGGTATCAAACTCGGCAAGGACGACGCACTCGTCGGCATGGTGGTCGCGGACCCGGACGGGGTGCTCCTCACCGTCTGCGAAAACGGCTACGGCAAGCGCACGCCGTTCGGCGCGAACACCCCGGTGCCCGAGGGGGCGACCGACTCCGACGACGATAACGCGGCCGAACCGGAGGTCGTGGAGCCAGAAGCGGAAAGCACCGACTCCGAAAACGAGAACGACCCGTCGAACATGCGATACCGGCTCCAGCGCCGCGGTGGTAAGGGCGTGAAGGACGTGAAGGTGACCGCCAAGAACGGCAAGGTGATCGCCATCACGAGCGTGCGCGACGGCGACGAAATCATGCTCATCACGAAGGACGGCATGGTAACTCGAAGCCGAGTGGACGCGATCCGCATCGTCGGCCGGAACACGCAGGGCGTGAAGGTCATGAACCTGAGCGACGGCGACCGGATCGTGTCGGTCGCGAAGGTGGCTCAAGATAACGTCGGCGACGCGGGGGAGGTAAAAGAATAAGACAGAAGACACTGAGCCGCGGGTGAACACAAACAGCGCAGATAAACCCCAGACGAGATTCCGTTCCGAATCACACGGGCCGACTTTCTTAGCTCGCGCCTAATTCCTGGGCTTTATCCGCGCTATTTGCGTTCATCCGCGGCTCCGCTCTTCTCCCCTAGATTTTGGAGCCTGGTTCAATGCGCGTGTTGATTACCGGCGGGTACGGGTTCATCGGGGCGTGGATCATCCGCAACCTGTTGTCGCGCGGCGATCAGGTGTGGGTCTTCGACCTCCGCGAAGACGCCCGCCGATTGCGGCTGATCCTCCCCGAGAGCGAGGTCGCGAAGGTCACGTTCGTGCAGGGCGACGTGACCGACCTCAAGGCGCTCTCCGCCGCAATTGCTACTCACCAAATTTCGCACATCATTCACCTCGCCGGACTGCAAGTGCCGACGTGCCGCGTGGACCCGATGCTGGGCGCGAAAGTGAACGTGCTCGGCACACTCGCCGTGTTCGAGGCTGTGAAAGCCGCGGGCGATCAGGTGAAGCGCCTCGTGTACGCCAGCTCTGCTGCGGTCTTCGGCGGCCCGGACAAGTACCCGGCCGGCGCCCAACCGGACGACGCACTACTCGTTCCCAGCACCCACTACGGCGTGTTCAAGTGCTGCAACGAGGGTAATGCTCGCATCTACTTCCAGGATTCGGGCATTTCCAGCGTCGGGCTGCGCCCGTGGACCGTGTACGGTGCCGGTCGCGACCTCGGCATGACCAGCGAACCGACGAAGGCCATCAAAGCGGTGCTGCTCGGCCGGCCGTACCACATCAACTTCGGCGGGGCGAGCGACTTCCAGTACGTCGATGACGTGGCGAAGACCTTCATCTACTCGATGGACCGGCCGTACTCGGGAGCGAAGAGCTACAATCTCCGCGGCGCGGTCATCACGATGAAGGAGTTCCACGCGGCACTCAGCACCGTGCTGCCGGAAGCAGCAAAGTTGGTCACGTTCGGAACCACCCAAATCGCCATCGCCTACGACCTCTCCGACGACGGCCTCCAGCGCGACCTGGGACCGATGCCGAAAACGCCACTCGAAGCCGGTATCCGCGAGACGGTCGCGATCTTTAAGCAACTTCAAAGCGAAGGGCGACTCGACACCTCGGACCTCGACGCGCCCAAAATGGCCCCGGTCGCGGTCGCCGACGAGCCGTAAAAGTTATTCCGCGTAGTCCGCTATTCCGCGGGCGGGCTACGCGGTGGCTATCCAAAAAGTACCAACCGAATCGCATCGGACACTTCTCCACATTTTGCCGTACCCCTACCTTCACGCGCAGTTGTAATTCCGCCATTTGCGGAATGTAGACTTTCTGTGAAGTCGCAACGGTTACAATGATCGCGCAGAAACTGCGGGCGCCAATCCGCAGCGCCAAAAACGCTCGAAAGCCTTGAAAACCCGGCACTCCGTCACTTCTCGTCGAATTTTGATCCGTTGTGGCACGGTCCCTGCATTACAGCACCTCATCGAAACGAAACCTAACCGCAAGGAAGCATAGAGATGACCCCGATCACCAACACCGCCCGCGTTACCACGACCGCCTCGACCACCACCGACGCCGAAAAGCTCCTTCGCGACATGGCCTACGTCCTCAAGCTGACCCGCCGCGTGAAGGAAGAAATGAGCGCCGACCGCGCTCAAACCCAGACCCCGGCCACGAACCCCGAACGTGCGCTGGTCGCGTAAGACTGAGCCATCCCCCATGCCGCTCCCTTAGTCTCCTTTGAAACAGGAGGACCAAGCAAAGCGGGCGGGAATTCCCAACGGCTTACTCCCGCCGTTCGGATCCCCGCCCGCTTTTTTCGTTTACCCACACGCATTCACGTCAACGCTGCCTTCCCATCTTCCCACCCTTTTGCCGGCTCAATCACCGGATTATTCCAATCGTGCGAACGAATCTGGATTTGTGCAAAGTTCGCGGAGCGCCGTGGCCGAAAACTTTTCTGAAGCGAATGGTTCGTTGGGTCATCGGGGAGGGGGAAATGAAGCGTACCGCGACCACGTTGGTGCTTTTAGCCGGATTCGGCGGCGGGTGCGTGAGCCCCGAGCCGCAAGCCCAGCCACAAACCCAAATGCCGCCGCAGCGCGCCGGCGGGTTCGGCACCGTTACCCGTGGTAAAGAAGTTGGTGGGGTGCAGGGGCCGACCGGCGAACCGGTGATGGCCGTTCGCGGGTCCACTCCGATGGGTGGGTCGAGCGGAGTGAAGCAAGCCGGCGGGCCGACCGCGCTCGTCGGCGACACTGGCATTGTTCGCCCCGTGTCGGGCTTCGGCCACACACGGGTCACCGCGAACGAGGGCTGCACGAGCTGCTCCGTGCCGGGCGTTGGCGGTGGCGTCATTCGTGACGCCGGTTCGAGTTACGGGCCGCCCCCGGGTTACGGGGCCGCCGGTCCTTACGGCCCGCAGGACTCACTGCGGCACGGTATCGTTCCGGTCCCCACGATGGGGCCGCCCGGAGCCGTTGCTGCGTTCGGGGCCATCGGTGCGGGTGGTGGTGGGATGGGCATGCGGGCGGGTCTGCCGAACGGCCGCTCGTCGATCAATTTCACCGGCCCGGCCGGGATGAAAGTGACGTGGCAGTTGCCGGACGGAAGCTTCAATGACGAAGCCAGCGCTCTGACCGCGCCGAAGGCTTACAACTTCCTGCAAGGGTCCGTGTACCGGTTGCGGCTCACGAGCATCCTGCCGGATCACCCGGGTAGCTCGTTCTACCCGACGCTCGAAGTGGCCCCGGCCAACCCGAAGACGCTCGTGTTCCTGAGCCACTCGTCGGTGCCGATCACGTTTACCGCGGACGACTTCGCCCAGGCGAAGGCGGGCAACCTCGTGGTGAAGGTGGTGTACCTGCCGGACCCGATCAACCAGGACTTCAGCACCGTCGCCGGCGCCGAAGAAGTGGTGTCCACGCGGCTCGAACCGGGTGCCGACCCGGTCGCGGAAGCCCAGCGCCGCGGGGCGATCCTAGCTATCATCCGCATGGGTAACATCGACCTGGAGAACCGCGTCTCGCCCGCGATGACCGCGCCGCCCCCCGGTCTGATGCTGCCGCCGGGTGGCCCGGCGCCGGTCCCGGCTCCGAACGCAACGCCGCCGAAGCCGAAGGGCGCCGTCGAACTGCCGATCAACCCGCCGGGCACCGCTAGCGTCCGCCCGCTGGTCGCTCTGCCCGGACTACCAGCCGGTGCTCCGACGGACCTGCCGCTCGCACCGAGTGCTCCGGTGGCCCCGACCGCTCCTGGCCTGAAGTCGGCGATCAAGTAAACGCAAGTTCCAACGAGTTCCAGGTTCCGAGTTCCGGTTCCGAGTTAAAGACCGCGGGCGAACAGCTTGTGTCTTCAACTTGGGAACCGGAACTCGGAACCTGTTGCTGAATAGAGGTTCGCCATGAGAGCGAAAACGCTGACGCTGCTCGGTGCCCTGGCCGTTGCTCAGGGGCTCGCTCCGGCCCAACCGGGACCGGTCCCGACACAAGGGGGGGGCGCGGGGTTCGGCGCAGCGCAACCGGGACCACTCGGTCCGCCCCGCATGATTCCCGGAGCAGATGTGCTCCAACCTGGTATGGGCGCGCCGGTGCCCGCTCCGCTCGTCGCGGCCAAGTTCCTCGCACCGAAAGACGTGCGCGTCACCGCGTTCCCGGGTTCGGCCCAGAGCCGGATGTACGACGCTCCCGCCGTGATGGGCCTCCGGCCCGGTTACGTGTACCGCTTCGAGCTGAGCAACCTACCGTACAGCCCCGGTCAAGCGCTGTACCCGGAAGTAGAAGTGCGCGGAACACTGGTCCCGCGCCCCGGCATGAAGTACATGGATCACCCGATCCCGCTCGTGTTCTCGGCGTCCGACATCGAACGCGCGCTCAAAGGCGCGGTGATTACGAAGGTCATTTACCTGGAAGACCCGGAGAAGGCGTTGCCCACGGAAGTGGGGGCAAACTCCCCGGTCGAGATGACCGACAGCACCGACAGCGACGCGGTCAAATCCGCGCTCGCCAACGGCCGGCTCATGGCGATCGTCCGCTTGGGCAATCTGAAGCCCACCGCTGACCAACTCAAGACGTATGTAATCGAAGGCACGATTTTGCTCCCGGGCGAGAAGCTCCTGAAATCACCGATCGCTCCACCGCAGTTTTCGTACTTGGCGTGCCCGATGTACGACCCGCTCCTGGGACCGAAGGGTCCGAAAGAGGAGTGTTTCGTCGACGGTGGTGACAAGGGAGCCCCGTTGGGGATCGGTCCGAACGGTCGGCTCGGCGGATTGAACGCGACCGATGTGGGTGTGGAGTACACCATCGGCGGGCGCAGAAAAGTAACGACCTCCAACGAGGTCTGCATCTGCTCGCCGCGGTTCATGATTCGCCGCGCGGAAGTGTTGCCGAACGGCTTGGATCACCAAGTGCGGGCAGCGGCAAACGTGGGCGCAATGGGTGCCGGGGCTATCAAAGACCGGCGCGCGCCAATGGTCGATATCGCCCGAACCAAACCGGCTGAGCTCGAGGGCAAGGTGCGCCCGTCCGCGTTCGTGGGTAAGGTGGGTACAGCGTTCTTCATCAACACCAGCCGGCCAGCAGCGGTCGGCCAAATCGCGGGTGTGAAGATCGTCGGCGTGGTGGTCGAACCGGAACAACTCACCGCGTTCCCGAGGCTGGCCCCGCTCACCGTGACCAAGAGCGTGGACCCATCTGGCCCGAAGGAAGCAGGTGAAGTGGTAACGATCACGATCCGGTACGCGAACACCGGCTCGAAGGCCGTAAGCGACATCGTGGTCAGCGACAGTTTGAGCGGGCGCCTGGAGTACGTGGAGGGCTCGTCGCAGTCCGACCGGCCCTCGAACTTCACCGTCGCGGACAACGAAGTCGGCTCAACGGTAGTACGCTGGGAGTTACCCGGCACGATCCTCCCGGGCCAGAGTGGAACCGTGCGGTTCAAGGCAAAAGTGCGGTAACTTTTGGGATCAGACGTGTTCCGCGCAAAGACGAACCCGGCCCATGTGAGCCGGGTTCGTCTTTGCGCGAAATTTCAGATTTACAAAGGTCGCTCGCAAACAAACAAAAGGTTAGTCCGGGCAAGCTCACGCACTTTCGCGTTCGTGCGTGTCCACGGCAATCGGTTTCTCGCGCTCCACGAAGCGCACCTTTACGGTCGGACCGGCGATGTGATGGAGCAAGTGTTTTGGCAGGTGGCACCGAATCACGACTTCGTTCACGTCGTCGCGGAACTCCTGGCGGTAGATTTCCGCGTGCGCGTTCAGGAACGCCAGCACCCGACCGTTGCCCGAATCGGTGACGATCTCGGCTTCCGCGAAATCTTCGGCCAGCGCTTCCATCACCGCGTCTTCCAACCGCTCGATGCCCTCGCCCGTTAACCCGCTCACCGCCACCGCGCGGGGGTGGTGGGTTTCCAGCAGGGTGAGCAGCGAACGGTCCGCGAGTTTGTCGATCTTATTCAGAACTAGTAACGTCGGTTTCTGATCGCAGTCCAGTTCTTTCAGAACGGTGGTCACCGCGCGAATGTGGTCTTCGGCTTGCGGGCTGCTGGCGTCCACAACGTGCAACAACAGTTTCGCGTGCCGCGCCTCGGAAAGCGTCGCTTTGAACGACGCGACCAAGTGGTGGGGTAAATCGCGGATGAATCCGACCGTGTCGGAGAGCAGCACCCGACCCCAGTCGCGGATGTGCCACTGGCGCGTGCGCGTGTCGAGCGTGGAGAACAGTTGGTTCTTCACGTACACGCCCGCCTTAGTCAGCGTGTTCATCAACTGTGATTTGCCCGCGTTCGTATAGCCCACGAGCGAAATCGTGTGCTCCTCGGACCGACTCTTCACCTCGCGTTCCTTGCGCGCGAGTACCTCGTTGAGTTTGTGCTTGAGGTCGCGGATGCGGTGCTGAACGAGTCGGCGGTCGCTTTCGAGCTGCGTTTCACCCGGACCGCGGAGCCCGATCCCACCGCCCTTCTGACGCGACAAGTGGGTCCACATCTGCTTGAGGCGCGGGAGCGAGTATTCGAGTTGCGCGAGTTCGACCTGGAGCTTCGATTCGGCCGTGCGCGCCCGGCTCGCGAAGATGTCGAGAATCAGTTCGCTCCGGTCGAGTACCTTCACCCCCAGCGCGTGTTCGAGGTTGCGCGCCTGACCGGGCAAAAGGTCGTTGTCGAAGATGACCACGTCCGCGTCCGCCCCTTCGACCAGTTCGTGCAACTCACCGACCTTACCGCTACCGAGGTACGTCGCAAGTTGTACGTCGTGGCGCCGTTGGGTGAGTTGGCCCACCACACTCGCTCCGGCCGACTCCGCTAGGCCGCGGATCTCGTCGCACGGGTCGGCCTCGTTGGGCCAGGGCCGTTCCGGGAGGGCGACGCTGACTAGCACCGCCTTTTCGCTCGCGACCGAGAAGTCTTCCCGCTGGGTGTCGAATGCCTTACTGATGGTCACGTCCTCCGGCGCGGGGTGCGCCGTACACATTGTAAACGAAGCGGATCGGACACAAAAAGGCGCAACGGCCACAAAAACACAGTACCCCACTTTGTATTCGTTCTGTGTGTTTTTGTGACCGATGTGTCTGTTGGTATCAACGCCACGGCCCGGTCGGGATGAGACATCCCGACCGGGCCGTGGGTTCACTTTTCCTTACCCGAACAGCGATTCTCTATTCGGGTGAAGGCACAGA
>HG799479.1:0-7961 GCA_000531095.1 Gemmata massiliana
TCGGTCTTGGGCTGGTAGTGTCGCGGCGAATTGTAGAAGATCACGGAGGGGTTCTGCACGGGTCCAATCGGCCGGTCGGTGGCGCCACGTTCGTGATGCGCTTGCCCACCGGGTAAGGAAACTCGTGCGGGAGACACGCGATGCCACTGTTGCTGCTGATCGACGACGAACCGGCCATCCAGCACGCCTTCAGGAAGGCGTTTTATCCGCCCAACTACGAAACGCTCACGGCCCGGACCGCGAGCGAGGGCGTGGTGCTGTTCGCGGAACGGAAGCCGGACGTGGTGGTCCTCGATGTGAACCTGCCCGATTCGTCCGGGTTGCAGACGTTCGACCGCATCAAACAGATCGATGCCCGCACGCCGGTCATTCTGATTACCGGTCACGGTACGACCGACCTGGCGATTCAGGCGATGAAGCGCGGGGCGTTCGACTACCTGCCGAAGCCCCTTCCATTTGAACAGTTGAGAGAACTGATCGGGCGCGCGGCCGAGGTGAGCCGGCTCATGAACGTGCCGGCAGTGGTGGCCGAAACCACGCCGGCTCCCGCCGATGCCGACGCGCTCGTCGGCCGGTGCCCGGCGATGCACGAGGTGTACAAGGCCATCGGGCGCGTCGCGGGGACCGACGCCACGGTTCTCATCCTGGGCGACACCGGTACTGGCAAGGAACTCGTTGCGCGGGCCATCTACCAGCACGGAAATCGATCCGATAAGCCGTTTCTGGCCGTGAACTGTGGCGCTATCCCCGAACCGCTCCTGGAGAGCGAATTATTCGGGCACGAAAAAGGCGCGTTTACCGGCGCGGACCGCAAGCGCATCGGCAAGTTCGAGCAGTGCTCGGGTGGCACGCTGTTTCTCGACGAATTGGGCGAACTTCCGCTCTTGTCTCAAGTCAAGCTCCTCCGGGCCATTCAAGAGCAGCGGTTCGAGCGCGTGGGGGGAACCGAGACCCTCCAGACCGACGTGCGCGTGATTGCCGCGACCAATGCCGATCTGGAGAAACTCGTCGCGCAGGGGCGCTTCCGCTCCGACCTGTACTTCCGGCTCAACGTGTTCACTATCGCCCTCCCGTCGCTGCGACATCGGGGCGACGACATCGATCTCCTGACCGATTACTACCTGAACCGCTTCGCTTCGGAATTCGGCCGCCCGGTGCCGATCGTGTCACCCGAGTTCCGGGACGCGCTTCGTCGGTATCGGTGGCCGGGTAACATTCGCGAGCTTCAGAGCGTTCTGAAGCAGGGAATGCTCAAGATGAGCGGGGGCATCCTTCTGCCGGACGTTCTTGCGTCTTTGCAAAAAGAGGTCGCCGTTCAGCCCGTTGAGGCGCCCACCAGTAACGGCGCGGCTCCGGCTCCAGTGGCCACAGTTCCCAATCGGCCGGCGCTCGATTGGGATCAGTTCATTGCGGAGCGATTGGACGCCGGTTCGCGGGAGTTGTACTCGGAGTGCCTCACCCTGCTCGAACGTCAGCTCCTCACACGAGTTTTGGAGCGAACGGGCGGGAATCAACTGCGCGCCGCGGAGTTACTCGGCATCACGCGCGGGAGCCTGCGCCACAAGCTCCGTGCATTGGGCTTGACAATCGAGCGGAGCCTGAGCGCGGACGACGACCACGCCGATTAAGACCCGCGCGTTTTTCCGGTCGTTGGGCGATCACGCTCGGCGTACCGCTGCTTCTTGAATGAAGTCCATCAATTGACACATCCTGTTACTGAACAGTAACTTCCGCCTTTTCTGTGCCGCGACTTCTCGTGCGGCATGGAAATTGAGTTAGTCATTCCCACGTGATCGTGCGCATCGCTGCCGGACGGTTCACCTGGGATCATCATGCTTAAGTTGTCCGCCCTCACCGATCGACTCGGTCTCGCTGGTCGTGCATTAGCCGTTGGCGGCGTGGTGTTCGTCGCCGGCAGCGCGGCGACTTGGCTGGCGGCCGGTACGGTGCGGTCCGCGCACGGCGGCGGAACGGTCGAGAAAAAGGAACCGGACACGGTCGCCAAGATCCGACGCGACGGAACCGATCAGATCGTCGTCCCGGCGGACGTGTGCGCGTCCCTCGGGCTGAAAACGGTGCCCGCGACGCTCCCGCCGGCCACTCGGAACCTGCCCTCGTTCCAGGGCGTTCTCAATTTCGACAACGGGCGGTTGGTCCGCGTTCAATCGCCGTTCGCCGGACAGGTCATTGAGGCGGGCGGTTCAACTAACCAGGAACTGGGCTCCCACATGCCGTCCGCGTTTCCGACGAGCAACTCGGGTCTGCGTGTCGGGGACAAAGTGACCCGGGGTGATGTGCTGGCCGTGGTGTGGAGCGCGGACCTCGGCGCGAAGAAGAGCGAGTTCGTGGACGCCGTTTCCAAACTCAAAACGGACGAGAAGACGTACCGCCGGTTGGACGAACTCTACCAGATCAACGGGACCGCGGAGCGCACGGTGCGCGATGCTGAGCGGACAGTTCAAGCCGATCGCGTGGCCGTTGAACGAGCCGAGGCGACGCTTCGGGCTTGGCGCGTGCCGGCGGACGAGATCACCGCGCTCCGAGAAAGTGCCGACCAGTTGTCCGCCCCCGACGCGAAGCGGACCGACCCGGCGAAGTGGGCGCGCGTTGAAGTCAAGGCCCCGATCAGCGGCGTCATTCTCGAAAAGAACGTGGCCGCGGGACAGGTGGTGGACACGACCTCCGACCTGTTCCGCATCGGGGACGTGTCGACGCTCGCGGTGTGGGTTCACGTTTACGAGGAAGACCTTCCACTGATCTGCAAGCTCTCGCTGCCGCGCGAGTGGGCCATCAGCGCGGTCGCGTCGCCGGGCACGGTGCACACCGGGAAGTTGGAACGAATCGGGATGGCAATCGACCCCGCGCAGCACACCGCACTCGTTACGGGGACCGTCGAGAACGAAAAAGGTGATCTGCGTGCGGGGATGGCCGTGACCGTGACTGTGAAGATCCCGACGTCGAGTGACGAAATCGAAGTCCCCGCTGAGGCGGTTGTCGAGGACGGGCGCGAGAGCTCGGTGTTCGTCCGGGCGGACTCGTCCGGCGACCGGTACGTTCGGCGCCCGGTGACGGTCGTGCGCCGCTCCCGCGACACGATCGCCATTGCCGCGCGGTCCGGGGGACTGAAGCCGGGCGACGCGGTCGTCACTTCCGGCTCGCTCCTGCTGGGTAGCGCGTTCACCGACCTCCCCCAGCCGAAGCCGTAACCGCCCGACCACGGGGTTTTCGCCCGATGATTCAGAAGCTGATTGGTTGGGCGGTCGCGAATCCGCTCGTAGTCATGATCCTCGTGACCACCCTCGCCGTGACCGGCGGTTACGCATTCGCACACGTCAACATCGAAGCGTACCCCGACCCGGCCCCGGCCATCATCGAAGTGGTGGCCCAGTACCCGGGCGCGAGTGCCGAAGAAGTCGAGCGCCAGGTCACGGTTCCCCTCGAAGTCGCGCTGGCCGGTATGCCGGGGCTCGAAACGACCCGGAGCAAATCCCTTTTTGGTCTGGCCCACGTTCGTAACCAGTTCGATTACTCGCGCGACTACGACCAGGCCAAACAGGACGTGCTCAACCGGCTCGCGTCGGTGAACCTGCCGCCCGGTGTCACGCCCCAAATTTCTCCCGCCTCGCCGGTCGGTGAGATCCTCCGCTTCACCATTTACAACCCGAAGGACGCGACCGGGCGCCCGGTGTATGCCCTGAGCGACCTGAAGGCCGTCGAAGATTACGTGATTCAGCGCGAGTTGCTGCGCGTTCCTCGGATCGCGGGCGTGACCGGCATCGGTGGGACGGTGAAGCGCTACGAGGTTCAACCCGATCCGGACCGGTTGCGGCAGTACGGCATCACTCTGGCTCAGTTACAGTCCGCGCTGGGGGCCGCGAACGCCAACGGGAGCGGCGACAATCTGACGCAAGGCGTTCAGCGCACCGTTGTGGTGCGATCGCTGGGCCTCATTGGTCAGGGGCAAGACCCGTACCTTCCGACGCTGGCGACGCGCGACCCGGTTCGTGCCGCGGCCCACTTGCGGATCGAGGAAGCGCGCCGGTGCCGCGAGATCCGGCAAGTCGTCGTCGCGGCGGTGAACAGCGTTCCGGTTCGCGTGGACAACCTCGTGGACGGCGGACCGGTTCTGAACGCGGACGGCTCGGTGAGCCCGTCCAAGCTGTTCCAGAAGCCGGACGGCACCACCGAGTGGGACGTCACCGGGCGCTGGGACGACGGCCCGGTGCTGAACACCGACGGTATCTCGCACGACGACGACGCGACGATCACAATGAAACTGGCGTGGAGCAAGGCGCTCACCGCGCGCGGGGTGGTGGTGGGGAACCAAACGCGGCAGGGGCGCGTGGGGATCAGCCGCCCGTTGCGCGCTCGCGAGTGGGTTGCACTCTCAGATCGTGAAAAGCGACAGGCGCGTCAGCAGCGCAACCGGCCCGAACCCACGCCCCCGAGTTTCGGCGAGGAACTGCGGAGCCTGTTCGTCGGCCCCACACCGGAACCCGGCGACCCGACACAGGCCGTGTGGTGGCGTGACGAGAACATGCGCTGGCAGGACCGCCCGGCCGACGCGCGATCGTGGGACGCGCTGTCCGACGCCGAACGCGCGGCGGTGCGGGCGGAGTTGCGCGAGCGCCTGCCGAATAACCCGGTCGGCTGGCGGTTCTACACGGCGGGCGGCCGGTGGGACGGGTGGGACGACAACCGGTGGAGCGACGAGGACGACGTGGTGCAGGGGATCGTGTTGCTCCGCAAGGGGCAGGAGTCGCTCCCCGCGCTGACGGCCGTGCTCGCCCGGATCGACGAACTGAACCAGCCCGGCAAGCTCCCCGCGGGGATGCGGATCTCCCCGTTCTACAACCGCACCGAACTCATCAACCGCACGACCGAGACGGTTAACGAGAACCTGCTGGTCGGCATGGCGCTGGTGACGGCCATTCTCTTGATGTTCCTCGGGAACGTTCGCGCCGCAGTTATCGTCGCGATCAACATTCCCTTGGCGCTGTTGTTCGCGTTCGGCGTGCTCTACGCGCGGGGGAAGTCGGCCAACTTGCTGTCCATCGGTGCGGTGGACTTCGGCATCATCGTGGACTCGTCCGTCATCATCGTGGAGAGCATTTACCGGCACCTGAACGCGGACGAGCACGCGGACGTGCCGCTGGCCGATCGCATCGCGTCCGCGTGCGGCGCGGTCACCAAGAGCCTGTTCTTCGCGACCGTCGTGATGGTGTGCGCGCTGCTCCCGCTCTTCACGATGAAGGGACCGGAGGGGCAGATTTTCGGGCCGATGGCCGACACGTATGCGTTCGCGCTGGCCGGGGCGCTGGTTCTGGCTCTGACCGTGTCGCCGGTGTTGTGCCTGCTGCTCTTGAGGAATTTGGGGAAGCCGCCGGGAACGGGCTTCTGGGCGCGCCTGGGCCGGACCGTGTCGTGGGCGTTTTTGCTCCCGGTGATTCTTGCCCCGCTGAAGTTCCTGTTCGTTCCGCGACACGGTGATCCCGAGAACCGTCTCGTTCGCGCCCTGAACTGGGTCTTCCTCGCGCAGCTCCGCGTCACCCTTCGGCTGCGCTGGGTCGCGCTCGCGGTGTTCGTCGGCGGCCTGTGTTACACCGGGGTGGTCGCGGCGAACATGGGGCGCGAGTTCATGCCGGAACTCGAAGAAGGCAACCTGATGGTTCGGGGTACGTTCCCCGTGAACGTGTCGCTGGAGGAATCCGGAACCCGAGCGCGGCAATTACGCGAGCTGCTGCACGAGTTCCCGGAGTTCGCGGTGGTCGTTCCGGCGATCGGCCGGCCGGACGACGGGACCGATCCCACCGGCTACTACAACGTCGAGACGTTTTGCCCGCTCCGCCCCGAACCGCTGTGGCCGGCGCACCCGAAATACGGCCGCCCGCGGAAGAAAGTGGAAATGGTGAGCGACCTGAACGAGGCGCTCGCCCAGCGGTTCCCGGGGGTGGACTGGGACATCTCGCAGATCATCCGCGACAACGTGATGGAAGCGCTGTCCGGGGTGAAGGGGGAGAACTCGATCAAGGTGATCGGGCCGGAACTGGATTCGCTCGAACGGATCGCCGGGCAGATCAAGGACAAGTTGGACTCGGTTCAGGGGGTCGAGAACCCGGGGGTGTTTCGCATTCAGGGACAAACGAGCCTGGAGTTCCCGATCGATCGCAGGAAGTGCGCTCTTTGGAACGTGTCGGCCGCGGACGTGCAAGCGGTGATCGGATCGGCCGTGGGCGGGAAGACCGCGACGCAAATCCAGGAGGGCGAGAAGCAGGCCGACCTGACGGTTCGGTGGCCGCTGCGGTTGCGCGCGGACGAGGCCGCGATCCGTTCGATCCCGGTGCCGGTCGGCAACACGGTTACGGCCGGCGGACCTCCCAGCGCCCCGAGTTCTCAAATTAGTGGCACCGGGGTGGGCACTTCACCGACCGGTTCTGCGGTTGCGCCGCCCGTCTCGACCGGGAACCCGTACAACGCGGCCCCCGTGTGGACAACGACCCCGACCCGGCGCCTCGACGATCTGGTGACGCCGATCAACGCGAGCGGTCAACCCGATCCCGGCGGGTCGTTCTTGCGCCCCGGTGCTTCGACGATCTACCGCGAACAGGGGCAGCGCCTCATCGCGATCAAGTTCGAGGTCCGTGGGCGCGACCTGGCGAGCACGGTGAGTGAGGCCCGCGCCGCGGTGGAGCCGCTCCTGAAGCCCCCGTACCGGGCAGAGTGGAGCGGGGAGTTCAAGCAGATGGAAGAGGCCGAGAAGCGGATGGCCCGGATGTTCGCGCTGTCTTTGGCGCTCATCGCGCTCCTCTTGTACCTCGCGTTCCGGTCGTTTTTGGACGCGGCCGTGGTGTTCGCCAACGTACTGGCGATGGGCGTCGGCGGGGTGTGGGCGCTCAAACTCGCGAGCCTGAACTTCAACATCTCCGCGGCGGTCGGGTTCATCTCCATTCTCGGCGTCGCGGTGATGAACGGGTTGCTGTTCGTCTCGGCCTTTAACGGATTGCGCGCTCGCGGGGTGGAGCTGAACGAAGCTCTCTCGCGCGGCACGCGGCAACTCGTTCGGCCGGTGGTTATGACGGCGCTGGCTGCCATTCTCGGGCTGTTACCGGCTGCGTTCTCGACCAAGATGGGGTCCGAATCGCAGCGGCCGCTCGCGGTGGTGGTGGTGGGCGGGATGCTGTTCACCATCCTGACGCTCGTTCTGGTTCCGGTGCTCTACAGCTTCTACGGCGACCGCACTCCCCCCGAAGGCGCGGGCGATTTCTCCCACTAAACGCCTCACGAATTGACAGCGGGCTCCGAACTTCGGGGCCTGCTGCGCGCCGTCAAATTTGCCAGTTCGCTACATCTTTTGAAATCGACACATTCGGCATAAAGGGGTCAATCGGATCAATCCGATTAGTTCCTACCGGCTCCAGCTTTGGTAACGCACCCTCCGCTTGCTCTGTGCCTCTAACCGTATATGAGCCGACCAATTGGAACCGCTGAGGAACTGGAACGCCGCCGTAAGCGGGCCGTGCAAGCCGTAGCCGACGGTCAATCCCGAAAGACCGTCGCCCAGGTGCTGGGCGTTCACATCAAGACTATTTCCCGGTGGGTGCGCGCCGCGCGGGAGCCGGGTGGCTTGGCTGCCAAGCCCCAATCCGGACCGGCACCCGGACTGAGCGACGACGACCTCCGGACGTTGGAGGCCTTGCTAGTCCGGGGAGCCCAGGCCAACGGATGGCACAACGAGTTGTGGACCGCCGCGCGGGTCGCACGGCTGATCGAGCACCACTTCCGGATCGAGTATCACCCCGAGCACGTGCGCAAGATCCTCAAGCGGCGCCTCGGGTGGACCAGTCAGAAGCCCCGGCGCAAGGCCCGCGAGCGCAACGACAAGGAGGTGGCCCGATGGGTCGCCGACGAGTTCCCCCGGATCGTCCGGGAAACGTTCGGGCGCAAGGCGTACTACGTGTTCC
>HG799479.1:7976-10062 GCA_000531095.1 Gemmata massiliana
GCTCGAACGGGAACCGGTAACGCGGTGTTTCGTGCGGTTGGAGAATCGATGATGGTGAACCGGATGTGGTCGCTGCGAGCCGCTCGATTGGCCGGGGCCGCGGCCCTGACTGCGACCGGCTGCATGTACCGCACGCCGCCGGCCGGGTATTTGCCGGAGCCGAGCGCCGGGTTCGACGCGCGAACGACCGCACTGCTCGCACCGCCTCCGGCACCGAAAATGACGCCACCCACGCCACCGGCCGGGGAACCGGGCAAGGGGCCGCGTGCGTTCGAGCTACCGCCAGGGTTTCCCGGTACCGAAGTGCCGCCGGTGCGCCCGCCGCGTTTGACAAAAGACACGCCGCCCGGGGACCGGCTGAAATTGGTCCGCGAGGCGTATCCGGAAGCCGTCCCCGTCGGGGCGGTAGAAGCTCCAGCCGGCGCGGCGCTTACCTTGGCCGATCTACAACAGACGGCGCGGACGAACAGCCCGGTGCTGAGACGCGCGACCGCCGACGTCGGGGTCGCTTACGGCCAGATGATTCAGGCCGGGCTGCACCCGAACCCGACCCTCGGGTACGAGGCGGACCAAGTCACACCCGGCCCGCACCCGCCGGCGAACAACGCAGGACAACAGGGCGGGTTCGTCAACCAGCTCATCAAGTTTCCCGGCAAACTGAGCCTGGCACAAGCTGTGGCCCGGTTCGATTACATCAACGCCTACGTCGCCGTCCGCAAGTCCGAAATGGATGTGTCCACGGCCGTCCGGTCGAATTACTTCCAGGTGCAGTTGGCCCAAAAGGGCATTGAGGTGAACACAGCGCTGGTCACGATGGCCGACGAAGTGTACCAACTCCAGTTGCGCCAGGTGGCGGCCGGTGAAGCGGCCGGGTACGAGCCGCTCCAGTTGTACGCACAAGCAGTCCAAGCGCGGAACGCGCTCGCGCTGGCCAAGGCGAACTACCGCTCGAACTGGCGCCAGTTGGCCGCGGCTTTAGGCCAGCCCGATATGACGCCGGTCGCGCTGGGTGGATCGGTCGACCTGTCGCCGCCGGCGATCGACGCGGCAGCGGCCCGAATCCGGGTCGCAGAGGCGCACACGGACATCCTGACCGCGCGCAACCGCCTGCTCCAGGCCCAAACGAACCTCCGGCTCCAGCGGCTCAATCGGGTGCCGGACATAGCGACCAACCTCGTCGTCCAGTACGACAACCTCGCGCGGCTGAACCAGTTCAATCTCCAGGTCGGGTTGCCGATGCCGGTGTTCGACCGGAACCAGGGGAACATCCGGTCGGCCGAGGCTCAGATCGCCTCGAACACTGCGGCACTCACGGTCACCGAGAACGACCTCGTGAGCCGGCTGGCCGACGCCCTGGGGCGCTACGAATCGAACCGGGTCGCCGCGACGAACTACCGCGAGAAGGTGCTTCCGGCTCTCACGCAGGTGTACCAGGGCGTGATCTGCCGGTACCAGCAGGAACCGGGCGACGTGCCCGGGGGCAAGGTGTCGTTCAACGACATCGTGGTGGCGCAGCAGAACCTCGTTCAATCGCTCCAGAACTATCTCGCCGCACTGACCGCGCAGTGGCAAGCCGTAGTAGACGTGGGGAACTTGCTCCAGACGGACGAACTGTACTTTACGCCCCCGGCCGCGCGCCTGGAGCTGAACGAGGAGAAGTGACGAGAGTCGTCGGGTGGAGGGTACTCGACCGCTCGGTCGCGGCGAAGTCGCCGAAGGGGTAGTGGCCCTACGGTCGGGATGCGTTGTACAGTCGTATGAAGTACCATAAGGCGCCGAGGTGATTCCTTGGGCACTTGGAGAACGTGAGCGTCTTCCGGACGAACCGGGCGCACCGTTAGCGCAGGGGCAGCCAGAAGCGCTCGATGTGGGCGGTGAGGCCCGTGTCCTTGCCTACGCTCGGTGCAGAGCCCTGGGGATTACGACCCGATACGAGGCGAGGCGAGGAAATCGGAGTACACGATGGCCCCGGTCCGGTACCCGCGCGGGAGCGCGTCCCAGAGGCCCCGGGCGGTGCCCGAGGATCGGTCCCCGAGGACCATCGCGAGCACCCGCCGGGTGCCCGCGTCGAGAGCCACCCAGACCC
>HG799479.1:10176-12100 GCA_000531095.1 Gemmata massiliana
ATACGCTACGACGGCCAGCGTGTGAACCCACAGGAGGGTAGTGGCTTCACTGTAGGGATTTGTTGTAAAGCCTGATGAAGTACCATAAAGCGCCGAGGTGATTCCTGAGGCACTTGGAGAACGTTATGGTCTTACGAACGAATCGTGCGCACCGTTGCCGTAGGGTGAGCCAGAAGCGCTCGATGTGTGCGGTGCGTCCGGTGTCCTTGCCGACCGGGCGGTGCCGGGCCTTAGGAATGGCCACCGCGTACGAGGCCAGGAAGTCGGTGTACACGGTGACCCCGGTCCGGTACCCCCGAGGTAACGCCCTCCAGAGCCGCTGGGCGGTGGCTGCGGATCGGTCCCCGAGGACCATCGCCAGCACCCGTCGGGTGTCCGCGTCCAGAGCCACCCACACCCACTGCACCTGATCCTTGGAACCCACGAAGCTCCATAACTCGTCGGCTTCGATCACCACCGGGCCGGACTTTTTGGGGGCGGTCCGGGGTCGTGCGGAGTGTCCTCTCGGTACACGGTGTTGACGAACCCTTGGACCCACGACCGGGACCGCCCGGTGATCCGCGCGATGGCCCGCACCCCGACCCGCTCGCTCAGCAGCCGACGCACCAACGCCTTGGTGGCCTCCGGGACCGGACCGGTCTTCGGGGCCGCGACGAACCGCCGGTCGCATCCGCGGCACCGGAACCCCGGGGTACCCGAGTGGGTCCGGCCGTTACGCACCACGTGCGTCGCACCGCATCGAGGGCACGGCGGAATCGGAGCCGCAGAAGGAGTTGAACCTGACATCACAATAACTTACGACTATCCCGACGCATGGGCCACTACCCACTGGTGAGCGTGGTGACGGTGCGGAAGTTGGAATAGTCGGGGTACACGTGGCGACCGCCTGCCACGCAGGTCGTTGTGGTGGGAGCCAAGGTGTGCTCCACGGTTGGGGCCGGGCGGCGAGTGCGACGAGCCATCGGGTTCCCTCCGTGGAAGCGATAACCCATCACCTCCCGCGCTGTCAGTCAGGCTTGCCCGCATAGAAAAAAGCGACGTAACTTCCCGATGCACGTCACGCATTCAATAAGAAAAAACGCCGCAAGATTATTTCCTTGCGGCGTTTACGTCAGAGCCGCCTCAGGGATTTGAACCCTGGACCCCGGCTTTACGAAAGCCGTGCTCTACCGCTGAGCTAAGGCGGCAAATTTACTTGGATATCAAGATTTTTGAACCACTTCAGTCAACTATACCCTATCTCCCAGTAACACGGTTGTGGTGTTTGCTACACCCGACCACTACACCAACCACTTTTGAGGAGTGGCTGACGTGTCTAAAACCGATTCTACCGCGCACGGGTTCGTCGGCAAGTCGGACAAATTGTACTCCGATTCCCCGATCGATTTCTAGGCCGTGTGGATGGACCGAAGGTATACCGCAGTAGGATCACGATGGATGCCACGTGAACGAAGCGAGGAAGTTGCGTACGGTCTTCTCGTAGTGGGTGGCAAGGCGCCGGTACTGTTTGGCCTTGGCCCAAAACCGCTCGACCAAGTTGCGTTTTTTGTACCGGTCCGTGTCGATATTTTGCGGCGCGGTCCGGTTCTTCCGACTAGTGCAGTTTCAGGCGGATAGTTGTGCGAGGGGTTCCAGGTGTTCGCAGCCGTAGTAGTCGCACACACGAGTTCGGATCTCGTTGGCCGCGAGTAGGGGTCCCGGCTCGACGACAGCCTTCTTTGCCGTGCGCCCACTTGGGCTCGATCGGGTTGAGCCACGGGCTCTTCACCGGCAGGAAGCACGCCACGATCCGAACACCGCCCTCCGCACGCGCCTTCTTGTTGTGGGACTTGATCCAGACGCGCACCCGCTTACTGACGTGCCACGCCGCGTTGTCCCACACCAAGAGCAGCGCCTTCTTCCCCTCCTCGCCCAACCGCTTGCA
>HG799480.1 GCA_000531095.1 Gemmata massiliana
CCTAGCCCGCGGGTTCCGACGCCCGACCCTAACGGACCTCATCGAGCCACCGGCGGGACCGACACGCCCCAATAACACGTCGTAGTCACGATCAACCGCATCACACGTTCCGGGGCACATACCGACCGGTTCGCGACAGCTGCGGGCGCGGCTTGGGGCGTCACGCGCCGGCAAATGGCGACAGGCTGCGCAAAACAACAGTCAGATTGGCGACAGGCAATTCGTGCGGCTTGCCGGGAATCGCTGGGTCGGTGACGGCAACAGTTTCTTCGACCTCGGTGACCTTTCGCGCTGTCAGTTTGAGCTTTTCCGGCGCGGCGGCCGAACCGGGAATTGCGACGACGGCACTGAAAAGTGCAGCGAGTGTGAGGGGCGAGAGTGTGCGAAGCATAGGAGCCTCCGGGTTGTGATTCGCCCGATGATACTCCTCCACTCATGCTCTCGGGAAACGAAAAGACCCCCGGCACGGACCGGGGGTCGGGTTAGCTAATTGTCTCGCTATTGCGAGATCAATTAACTCGTTTGCTTTAGAGATGCGACCAATAAACCGTCGTCGGAGGAGCCGTGATTGCCGCCCTTGCTGGCGGATTCGTGATGGTAAGGGCTTGGAGGGGCGGCGGCGAGGCACTTTGATTCATGAAAGCAAGGTCGGCATGAGCGTACTTGGCCCCGGTTGCCACGTCATAGGCTGTTACCGAAATCACTGCAGTCGCTGGGCGCGCCACCCCGTTTATCGACGTGATGTACTTGAATCCTACGCTTTGGCCGGGTTGCAGAGTTGTCGAGAAGTCACCGTAAACAGAGGTAACATAGACCTTCAATGCCAGTCCATTCACTGGTTGGTTATTCACGATGTAATCCGTGCCAAAAGTGTAAACAGGCTGTGGTTGCGGCTGTGGGCATGGGCACGGGTAGTAGATCGGTGTGTAGCACGAAGTGCTCTGCCGCCGACCGAACGCTTCGGCCGAATCTGCTGTGACGGCCATCGTGAGCGCCGCCAACACCACGAACTTCAGGGAACGGGAAAACATGGTGTACCTCGGAGCATCTGGGACTAACTGTATGGCTAGTCCATGAATTACCTACCCTGATGATTTTCCAGTTTAAATCATTTGGTAGGAATACGCGCGATTAAACGTGATGCGCGAGTGCATGTCAAATAGAAACTCCAAAATTACCCAAATTGCGCCCTATCCCCCTTTTGTCCATGAGCCGGAGTTGCAATTAATTTCCGAAGTTCATTTGTTACAAGGTGTTGTGCGTGGAGATGTGAACAAACGAAAAGACCCCCGGCACGGACCGGGGGTCGGGTCAATTCAGGCTGACGTGTGGCTTACTTGCAGCAGTGGCCGCGGAACAGCCCGCCACGAGCCGGCTTGCTGCACCCGGTGGTGGTGCAGGGGCTGGCGCACGGGGCCGGTGCGGGCGCCGGGGCCACCACTGGGGTGTACACGGGTACCTTCACGGTCGTCTCGTAAGCAACTTGCTTCGGGAATTGTTGCTTAACGGTCTTCTCGACCGCCGCGCACTTGCGCACGTCGCGGGTGCCGGTCTTCTCGACCTTCTTCCACGTCGTCACGTCAACTTCCTTTTCGACGTCCACCCACACGCAGACCTTGCGGGTGCCGGCCTTCTCGACCGGGGTGCACTTCTTGACGTCGACTTCCTTCTCCACCCAAACGGTTTCGTAGGTGGTGACCTTCTGGGTGCTCTTCTTCGGGATCTTCTCGTAGGTGGTCACGTCGACTTCGACTTCCTTGCTGACCAGTTGGCGCTGCAGCACGGTCTTGGTGACCGGGGCGCACGGCGCGTCGCACGGAGTCGCGCACGGGGCGGCGCAGTCGTCGTGCTTCTTCTTCTTGCAGAGGCGGCTGAACAGCCCGCCGCGCCCGCTGTCGCAGCTCGGGGCCGGGGCCGCGCAGGTCACGGTGACAGGCACGCACACCCACTCACAGATCGTCCGCTTCTGCTTGGTCACGGTCGGCTTGAGGTCGTAGGTCGTGACTTCCACGTCCTTCGTGACGGCCTTGCACTCGGCGACCTTGATCTTTTCCTTGGTGGTCACCCATTCGTTGACCCAGTACTTGTACGGCTCGTCCTTGGTCGCCAGTTCCTTGACCTTGACCTTCTGCTTCTTCGTTTCCGGCTCGTTGACCCAGTACTTGTAGTCTTCCTTGGAGGTCACCCACTCGTTGACCGTGACCTTCACGTCCTTCGTTTCCCACTCGGTCTTGTACGCCGTCACCTTCTTGTCGACGTAGGACATCGAGTAGCTGGTGCACGGGGCACACTCGACGGCGCCGCAGTCGTTCTTCTTGCGTCCACCGAAGCCGACCGCGTCACCGGCCGTGAACCACACCGCGGCCCCGAGCAGGGCCGTACCCAACAAACGCCGTTTCATTGCGAAGCCTCCACTTACACGGGATTTGGGAGTGGGGCGCTCGCGACTTCCCTGCTGCGAACCGGCCCGGCCCTGATTAGTCGGCTTATTCCGGGAGGGCAATAAAGATTACCCAGACTGCCCAGGTATGCTCGACGACAAACAACGTACTGGCGTATCGAATGTTAGGCAACGGGATCTGCACGTTCTGGGTAATTTTTTCGGTTCGTGCGGTTGCATCGTATCAGTTGATCTTGCGGAGTGGTGGCGGGGCGCAACTTGTGCGAATAGGATCATCTCCGGCAACCGCGCGGTCCGCGAAATTGCCGACTTTTACTGGAGCCGACGTATGCAATCCCGATGCCTCTCTCGCTCGCTCATGGCGGTGGCACTGTGCGCGGCCGTCGCCGTTGCGACTCTCGCCGAACCCGTCGCCCGCGCTGCGGACGAAGGGTGGGTGCAACTGTTTAACGGTAAAGACTTTACCGGCTGGAAGATCCCCAACCCGCCGGGCGGTCAGTTCAAGGGCGTGAAGGAGACGAAGAACGAGGCCGGGAAGGTGATCGCCTTCGCGGGCGTCGAGAAGGACAAAAGGGACGGCACCCCGGGTAAAGAAGTGGCCCTCTGGCAGATCAAGGACGGGCTGATCGTCGGCGGCGGGCCGGCCAGCCATATCTTCACTGAGATCGAGGCCGACAACTTCCACTACCGCGTCGAAGCCAAGATCAACGACAAGGGCAACAGCGGCCAGTACTTCCGCACGAAGTTCGAGCCGGGCTTCCCGGCCGGCTACGAGGCCCAAATCAACGCGACGCACAGCGATCAGATCCGTACCGGTAGCCTCTACCCGGACGGCCGCACGAAGCTGGGCGAGTTCCGCAAGGAAATCTGCGTGATGAAGGACGCCCCGCACAAAGCCGATGAGTTCTTCACCCAAGAAGTGATCGCCGACGGCAATCACATCACGATCATCGTGAACGGCAAGAAGACGGTGGACTTCAAAGATCCGAACAACACCTACACGAAAGGCCACTTCGCGCTCCAGGGCCACGACCCGGGCAGCGTGATGACGTTCAAGAAGGTCGAGTACAAGCCGATCAAGAAGTGAGGCGAGTGCCAGGGGCCAAGGAGAGTTCGGTGGTTGCTAGAGAACCCGGGGTTGAAACCCCGGGCTATTACCGGTGACCCCATTCGGGGTCCAAAAGGCAATGAATATCTGTGCGGCCCCAACGGGGCCACCGGGAGTAGCCCGGGGTTCAACCCCGGGTTCTCTTTTGATTCACTTCTTTTCCACCGCCAGCGCCAGCGCGGTCGTTGCCCATCCGCTCGCGGCGATTGCGATGAACTGGTCCTTTTCGTGAGGGAAGCCGCTTTCGTAGTACGGCTGAAACGGTTTGCTCCGCGACTTCACGAACCACGTCCCGTCCGCACGCTGTGTTTTCAGTAGGTAGGCCATTCCCGTCCGGTACGCGGGCGCGTCCGTTTTCAGTCCCCCTGCGAGGTGCAGAGCGACCAGTGCCGAACCGGTCGCGTAGGCATCGCTGCGCCCGTTGTCGAGTTGTGCCCAACCGCCGTCCGCACGCTGAGTGCGCTGAAGTTCCCACGCGGCGGCGGCCACTTCCTTGGCCTCTGAACCAGTTTCCTTGAGAGCCAGCAAGCGGAACACGCGATCCTCTGTGTCTTTTGCGGGCGTTTTCACGAGCCACGATCGGGCCGCGTCGATGCGTTTGGCGGTCTTTTGCTTGTCCGCGTTCGCGGGCGGTCCCCAGAACTTCAGCCCCCGGATCGCGTAGTAGGTCGTGCTGAAGTCGCTCGCCTCACTCGGAGGGCGGTCGCCGCTCGCGCGCCAGTGGTCGCGATCGGGTTGCGTCTTGAGGAGGAATTCGACCACCGCGGCGGTGTTCTCGTCGGGCTTGTGTCCCGCGAGTTCGAGCGTAAAGAGCGCCGCTGCGGCGGTGTCCACTTGACCGCCGGTCCCGCGCCCGTCCTTGAAACGTTCGCGGTTCGATTCGAGGAAGCTCGAAATGTGCTCCGCTTGCTCTTTCGCCAGCGCGGGTGGGACGGTGAACCCGCGCCCGTTCGCGGTGGAGAACGCCAGCATCGGTAGTGTCTGATTGTGGCACGCGAAGCAGGTTTTCTGCTCGACGTGTCCGGTCGCGCCCTTTTTCAGTTGGGGCAGCGCGATTTCGACCGCGGCGCGCACGGCTTTTGTGGTGGGCGCGGGTAGCGTAAGATTGGGGAGCGGGATCGTAACGAGGAGCAGTGTGGAGAGCATCGGCGAACTCCGGGAGCGGTGTCGTCACTATATTTTGCGCGCAAATGCCCTCGTGCCGCGAGTCCGTATTATGGTTTGGGGCCGTTTCTCTCCCGTAACGAGTTTGCCATGTCGACGAAGCCGGCGTTCGCCAGCCAGTTCGAGTTCACCCCGGACAACCGCGCGGTGGTGATCGGGCTTATTGGTAAGTTGGACCCGGTTGCAGTGGATGAGCTGCACCCGCAGATTCAGGAACTGTACCGCGCGGGATTGCGCCGATTCGTGTTCGATTTGACCAATCTGGAATTTGCCGGGAGCCTCGGGCTCCGGTTGCTCGTGGGTCTTCAGAATCAAGTTCGGGGTGAGGGCGCGGTTACGGTGTGTAACCCGAGCGATTCAGTGCTCTCGATGCTGACATTAACCAAACTGACGCAGGTGCTCCCGAATTACCCCACCCGTGACGACGCGCTCGCGGCCACGGGCGGGTGAATTTGTTCACCAAACATGCCCCGCAAGAGCGGCGGGGCGGGGTTCGCTGGCTACTTCCCGACCTGTTCCTTTGCGGCCTTCACGACGGCTTCCACGGTGAAGCCGAAGTGCTTCAGCAGATCCTTCAGCGGGGCCGATGCGCCGAACGACCGCATCCCGATAATCGCGCCGGTGCTCCCCGCGAACCGCTCCCACCCAAACGCGCCGCCCATTTCGACGCACACGCGGGCGGTCACCATCGGCGGGATCACGCTGTCGCGGTACGCCTGGTCCTGCTTCTCGAACAGTTCCCACGACGGCAGGCTGACGACGCGGGCCTTGATGCCCTCGGCGGCGAGTTTTTCGGCCGCGTCCGCGCAGAGCGGCAGTTCGCTACCGGTCGCGATGAGCAGCACGTCCGGGTTCGGCACGTTGTTCAGGGCGTAGCCGCCCTTTGCCACGCCGGACGCCGGGTTGTACTTCGTGCGGTCGAGCGTCGGCAGGGCTTGCCGCGTCATCGCGAGCACGACGGGGTGGTGCTTTTCTTGGAGGGCGACCTTGTACGCCTCGGCCACTTCGTTCGCGTCACCGGGGCGGATCAGGATCAGCTTCGGGATCGCACGCAGCGACATGATCTGTTCGATCGGCTGGTGCGTGGGGCCGTCTTCGCCGACGCCGATCGAATCGTGCGTGAACACGTACAGCACCGGCAGTCCCATGATCGCGGCGAGGCGGATCGGCGGGCGCCCGTAGTCGGAGAAGATGAGGAACCCGGAGCCGTAGGACCGCAGTTTCGAGAGCGCCATACCGTTCATAATGGCGCCCATACCGTGCTCGCGCACGCCGAAGTGAACGTTGCGCCCGCCCGGTGTCTTCGGCGTGAACACGCCCGCTTCCGGGAACTTCATGAACGTCTTGGTCGAGGGGTTCAGGTCCGCCGACCCGCCGACCATCCACGGCACGTGCTTCGCGATCGCGTTCAGTACCGTGCCAGAGCTTTCCCGGGTGGCGAGTCCCTTCGCATCGGTCGGGAACACGGGAATGTCCTTGTCCCAGCCCGCGGGCAGGTCGCGCGCCTCCATTGCTTCGAGTTCCGCAGCTTCTTTGGGGAACTTCGCCTTGTAGTCCGCGAACAGTTTCTGCCACGCGGCTCGGGCCTCGGCACCGCGCTTTCCAATGCCGCTCTTGAAGAGGTCGTACACACC
This sequence comes from Gemmata massiliana, assembly GCA_000531095.1. Lineage (GTDB taxonomy): Bacteria > Planctomycetota > Planctomycetia > Gemmatales > Gemmataceae > Gemmata > Gemmata massiliana. The sequence continues at coordinate 6,308 of HG799480.1, forward strand.
GTCTGGAACGAGGAACGAGGAATCTTCCGGCCAGCCGTAAGCTTTCTTGGTGAGTTTGATCTCGTCGGGTCCGAGCGGTTCGCCGTGGGCCGCGTGGGTGTCCGCCTTATTAGGCGACCCGTAGCCGATTACCGTCTTCAGCGCGATGAGCGTGGGGCGGTCGGACGACTTCGAGGCCTCGATCGCCTTCGCCATGCCGTCGAGGTCGTTACCGTCGGTCACGCGGAGCACGTTCCAGCCGTAAGCGGCGAACCGCGCCGGCACGTCTTCGCTGAACGCGAGGTGCGTGTGCCCGTCGATGGTGATGCCGTTGTCGTCATAGATGAGCGTGAGATTGTTGAGCTTCAGGTGCCCGCCGAGTGACGCCGCTTCGCTCGCGACGCCCTCCATCATGCAGCCGTCGCCGCAGATGGCGTACACCCGGTGGTCGAACAGCGCCTCAAATCCGGGGCGCCCGTAGTGCGCCGCGCGCCACTTCTGCGCGATCGCCATGCCGACCGCGTTGCCCACGCCCTGGCCGAGCGGCCCGGTGGTGGTCTCCACACCAGCGGTGTACTCGTTCTCCGGGTGGCCCGGCGTCTTGCTGTTCAGTTGGCGGAACTGCTTGAGTTGGTCCAGCGGCAGCGAGGGCTCGTCCAGTATCTTGCCGTGGTGATCGACGTTCTTGATACCCGCGAGGTGAATCAGCGAGTAAATGAGCATCGAGGCGTGCCCGTTGGAGAGCACGAACCGGTCGCGGTTCGGCCACATCGGGTCGGCCGGGTCGTAGCTGAGGAACTTGTTCCACAGCGTGTACGCGACCGGGGCCAGGCCCATCGGCGCACCGGGGTGGCCGGAGTTGGCCTTCTGCACCGCGTCCATCGCGAGCGTGCGGATGGTGTTGATAGCGGTCACGTCGAGCGCGGTGAACTGGCTCATTGGGTGCCTCTCGTGGTGGGGAGAATTGTTGTAGAGGATATGAGATGAGCGAGCGGTTGTGAATGAAGAATGTGCTGAGATGTCAACGCTTTCGGGAACAACAGTGAAGCCCGCGAACACGAGTTCGCGGGCTTCACTGTTGTAGCTCGGGTGCTGTTATTAACGACGGCCGTTGGGCGGCGGGCCGTTTGGTTTGACCATAACTTCTTGTGCCCGGCGCTGGAACTTCGACATCTGTTCCCGCAATCCGGCGTCGCCGCGCTGAAGAATGTCGAGTTCGTGTTGAATCTCCGCACTCAACCGCTTGAGTTCGGTTTCTTGCCGGGCGAGCATCGCGCGCTCGCGGGCCATCGATACTTCCATCTGGCGCATTTGCTGTTCGAGTGCTTCTTCGTCCTCGCGCAACTGCCGGCGCTCGTCTTCGAGCTTCCTCTTATCCTGGGTCAGTTTGGCGCTCTCGCGTTCGAGTTCGTCGCCCCACTCTTCCAGCTCGTTGCGGGTCTTCGGAGCCGGCGGCGGCGGGGCCAACTCGCCCTTCGCGATCTGTTCTTCAATCGCGCCCAGTTGTGCGCTCAGTTCATCGATCTGAGCGTCCTTTTCGGCTACGACCGCCTCGAATTCCTTTTCCTTCGCGCCGAGCTGTTGTTCGTTATTACTCGCCTCTTGGAGCAGGTGTTTCATCTCATCGAGTAGCGAGCGCAGTTCTTTATTTTCCCCGCGCAGACGCTGCACCTCGTTCATCGGTGCGTCGTCGTACCGGCCGCCGGTCGGCGATAGGTCGGCGAGTTGGTTCAGGGCGCCCGCGATGGCGCTGGACGGGTCGTTAAACCGGCTCCCGGAGCCGCCCGGCCCGGTGCGCCGAGTCAGAGGACTGCGTGGTGGTTCTGGTGGCGGCGTGAGCGGAGCTTGGCGCACAGCCGGTACGGGGACCGAGCCGGATTTGCCCGGCATTCGCAGTCGCGCAAGGAGATCGTTGGTCCCACCGGCCCAAGACACAGGAGACGCGATTGGCGCGGCCGGAATTTCTTCTACTTCCTCCACTAATTCCGCGATCGGGTCGGTCGTGGCCGAGGTCGCAGCGATTGGAGGCGGGGTCGAAGCCAGTAACCGCCGGCGCAGCTCTGCGGCCGAGAGGGACGATTGTTGATCGTTCGGCGTGTTCGGATTCGCCATGGTATTTAAGTTCCGAGTCCCAAGTTCTCGGCTCCAAGTTATGAAGCCAGAACGAGTTACCTGGCACGTGTTTTGGATGGAGCCGGCCTGGAACCTGGAACCGAGAGCTTGGAACTTCCCACTGTCCCGGCGGAATTATCCTTCTGTCTGGCCTCAAGGAGCCTAGGCCGCGGAACAGGCAAGTCAAATCAAAATCCCCGGGCCGGTGGTGCCGGTTTTAGGGGCGGAATGGTCATTAACTTTGCTTTTGGCACGCGGATCAAACGAAGTTACCAACGGCACGCCGGAAGTCCCGTTACACCGGCTAGACTGTCCCAATTGGCGGCGCCTTGCGATCGCAAGGTCTGCCACGGGAGCAGCCTCCCCAAGCCTCGTGCAATGCACGGGTTCGGCTGCTTTTGCGTGGCGGAACTGTTGAGGCGTGGCTTAAAATTGGGCTTAGTTCGTACTTGTCCGGGTCACCTGGCTGTCGTACCAGGTGTCTCACCAGTAGGAGCGACGGGCAATGAGTGTCGTGAAACGGCTGCGGTTGTTGCCGGTGCTGCTGGGGGTGTCCGCGACCCTCGCGGCTCTGGGCACGACCTTGTTCGGGGACGTGCGGACGAGTACGTCCGCGCCCGGTGCGGGCCCGGTGGGCGGGCGCCCGGACGGGGGGCGGCTCGTGGACGAGCTGGTGGCGACCAAGTTCGGTACGGTGCCGGTGCTCACGTACCAGCCCCGGGACGGGGAGCTCGTGTTCGCGTGGCAGGTGCGCCCCGAGGTTCCGGCCCCGGCCCCGCGCCCGCGCGACGTGCTGGTGCTGGTGGACACGTCCGCGAGCCAGGCCGGGCGCGCGCTCCAGCAGGCGCGTCACATCGTGACCGGTCTGGCCGCGCAGTTGGGCTCGGGTGACCGTGTGAGCGTGTGGTCCCTGAGCACCCCGGGTGCGACCCGGGCC
>HG799481.1 GCA_000531095.1 Gemmata massiliana
TTACTTCTCACCGCCCGGGAGGAGTGGGACGGTGGGGAGCGCGATGTCGCCCCTGGTGCCGGTGAACACCGGGGTCACGTCGACCCGGAACGACTTGCGGTCCGGGTTCAGCTTGTACGTGGCCCGGATGTCCGCGGCCCCGGCCGAGATCCCGGCCTCGCGCGTCTCCGCCGGGGCCGACACGAGCGGGGCCTCGACCCCGCCCGACGACGTCACCGGGGCACCCAGCGCGCTCCCCGCGGTCCCGAACCCGGCACCCAGACCCGACTGCCCCGACCCCGCGCCCGGCGCCTCCGAGCGCACCTCACGGACCGCACCGAGCTCCTCGGACAGCACCGCCAGGGCCGTGCGCGAGCCCCCGTCCAACTTCACCTCCACCCCCTTACCGCCCACCGGAACCTCCAACAGGTCCACGGACTGACGGTCCGTCCCCTGGAACCGGGTCACCTTGATCCGCGCGCTCCCACCCAGCGGGCGCCCGAACGCCTGCTTCACCGACACCGTGTACGCACCGGTGAACGCGCGCGCGGCCGCGTACACCTCGGACCGGTCCGCGCCCTGGGCCAGCAGGTCACCCTTGAGCACGCCCCCGCCCGTGGTGCGCGTGTGGGTCGCCGAGCACACCGAGCCCGTCGGTTCCGACACCACCAGGTCCAGGTCCGCGTTACCCTGCCACTGGAGCTCGATCACCAGGTCCCGGCGCCCCTGCTCCGCGACCGCCCGGGTCAGGGCCTCGGTCCCCTGGCCCGCGTCCCGGAGCCGGGCCTCCAACTTGGGCAGGCGCGCCCGGGCCTGCTCGTGGTAGTCGATCCCGTCGCTCGTGTTCCAGTCCCGGGCCAGCAGACCGTTCGCCGCCCACACCACCGCGTCGGTCCGCACGTCGCTGGCCCGCTCCGCGTACGCCAGCGCGTTCGCATAGGGCGTCGGGTCCTCGGGGCTGCACGCGGCCGCGCGCCGGCAGAACGCCACCGCCCGGCCGTGGTTCTTCAGGTCCGCCTCGGCACGCGCCGCCCGCAGGTACGCCGCGGCACTGCCCGGGTCCAGGTCGACCCCCGACACCGACGCGCGCTCGACCTCGACCGGGCTCGCGCCCGCCGCCCGGAGCGCCACCCCCAGGGCCTCGTGCGCCCACGCCTCGGTCGCCAGGCCCTTGCGCAGGTTCCCCTTGAGCACCTCGGCCGCGTGACCGTACTCCTCGAACTCCATCAGGAACTCCGCGCACGCCACGATCAGACCCGGGTCCGTCACGGTCCGGTCGATCGCGTTGCTCCACATCGTGCGCGGGTCCGTGCCCAGCTTCCGACGGTCCGCGACCGGGTCCACCTTCGGGTTCACCAGCGTCGGGGCCACACCCGCCACCGCGTTCACCGGCCCCCCACCGTTGCCCGCGCCACCCGGCCCGATGACCAGGGCCCCGCCACCCGGGCGCCCCACCCCCGGGCCCTGGGCGTTGCCCTCGGCCGTCTTCTTGAGCTTGATCGTGGTCGCCGAGTGGTACCGCGTGGTCCCGCGCACGATCAGCGCACGGGCCGGAGGGTAGTACCCCAGCGAGTTCAACTTGGCCGCGTCCACCGTGGGCACCTCGTCCTCCCCCATCCCCGGCATCGGCTGCGTGTTCGGGATGTTCGCCCACTCCCCCTTCGCCACGGTCTCAAAAATCAGGCGCATGAGCAACTGGCTCTGGTCACCGCCCTGGAGACCGAACTGACCCCCCAGGTTCCCGAACTGACCCAACTGCCCGCCCGTGATACCCGTGATCCCGCCCCCGGCACCCAGGTTCCCCTGGTTACCCAGCTGCTGGCCCGTGCCACCGAACGGCCCGCCACCGCCCATCGCGTTGAGCGGGTTCCCACCCACGCCCACACCACCCGCGCCGAACGGGTTCCCGAAGTTACCACCGATGTTCTGCAAGCCCCCACCGAACAGGCTCGCCTGACCGAAGATCGCCAGGCTCTGGTTCTGGAACTGCTGGTTCTGGAACAGCACCTGTTGGTTAACGGACTGGGGGATCGGGATCGCGAGGTCGGCGACCGGGAACACCTGGGTCACCTTCTCCTCGAGGCGCCGGTTGAACGTGGTGATCTCGATGTACTCGGGGCGCACGACGTACGTGGCGTTCATCGACAGGAGCACGATGTCCAGGAAGTTCCCGAGGGTGAGCCCCTGGAGCTGCGTGGACACGAGCTTCGCCTTGGCCTCCTTGATGTTCGGCTGCTGCTCCGCGTTGAAGTACTCCTCCATGATCACGAACGACACCTCGTACCGCTTGGACAGGAGCGACAGCAACTCGAACAGCGGGACCTCGTTGAGGTTCTTGTCCCCCAGGTCCACGGGCCGGGTCGGGTCCTCGATCTTGTCACGGATCTGCTTCAGCCCGGTGCCCCCGTTGGCACCCAGGTTCGAGTTCTCGTACACCTTCTTCCGGTACCCGGTGAGCTCCTGCCACACCTTCGCCGGGGGGAAGTGGACCGGGGGCTCGTCCGGGTACGGGATGTGAGACTTCTCGGTCTGCATCATCGCCTGCAGGAACCGGTCCTCGCGCACCCGGGTCAGCTCCTTCCACTCGCGCAGCTGCGTCGCCTGCTGACCGATGATGTAGCTCGCGGTCGCGGTCGGGGGCACCGCCAGGCCCTTGTTCGTCTTCTCCTGCACCATGAGCTGCGCCTCCTGGTACGCGAGCGCGTACCGGGCGTGCTGCATGAGCTGGCGGAACTGGTCGATCCGGTTCTTGTCGCTCGCCTGCGCGTCCGCGGCACGGTCGAACTCGCTGAGGTGCTGCCGGGTCCGGGCCAGGGCCTGGCGCTCCGCGTCCGCCTGGCGCTTGATCTCCGCCCCCTTCACGAACACCTCGCGCATCTGCGCCTCCAGGTCGCCCACCAGCTGGCGCCGGGCCTCGGCACCGAGCCCGTCGTACCCCAGAACCTCGTCCCGCTGGCGCTTCAGGTCCTGGTACGCGCCCTCCGGGTCGGTCCGCAGGAACTGACGGGCGCGCCGGATCGTCGCGTCCACGAGCACCCGGTACCGCTGCTCCTCGATCTGGCGCCGGGCCGCGGCCTCGCGCACCAGGTCCGCCCCCCCCGCGTTCACCGGGGGCTGGGCCGCGGGCACCGCGTCGCTCCCCTTGGGCTCCTGGAGCACGTCACGGATCGCCTGGTCCGGGGTGATCTGCTTGCCCCGGGCCTTCGCATTCACGTGCTCGCTCAGGGCCCCCTTGGTCAGCGCCCCGACCGCAACTTGGCCACCAGGGCCGAACCGTGTACCGCCTCCTGGCCCGTCGGGTCCACCCTCAGCGCCGCCGCGTACAGCTTCTCCGCCTCCTCGTACCGGTCCGCGCTCACGGCCCACACCGCCTGCGTCAGGAACTCGTCCCGGTACAGCTTCACCTGCGTGCTCGCCAGCGCCAGGGCCCGGTCCGACTGCAGCATCGCCGGCGCGTCCTTGTGAGGGGCACCCTTCCACTGCGACACCATCAGGTTCAAGAAGAAGTGGTCCACCCGCGGGGCCGGGAGCCCCTGCGACAGGTTCAGCACCACGCCCTTGCCCCACACGGTCCCGCG
>HG799482.1 GCA_000531095.1 Gemmata massiliana
AGCTAATTGCCAACGGCACTTGTCGCGGCGGAAAGTCTTTCTCCACACGTGAGGACTACTGGCCTCTTGCGCTGACCTGAAGTACGAGCGGTGTGTCGGACGAATGACACTTACTTCTCGGTAGGGCCTCTCGCCATCTGGCGTTTAATCTGGATGCGAGGCCGGGTCAGCCAGTCGTAGTGATTCCACCTCCGCATCTTCAGCCGTGGCTCGTATCGGTCGGGACGGTCACCGACCCGGTGAGTGGCGACAGCAGTGAGCAGGTCGCGGTACAGGCGCGTGTTCGGCGGTACCTGTCGCGCGAAGCTCGAGGAGCGGCCTAAAGTCCACCAGGGTCTGCAGGGCGCCCGTGATCCGATCTAAGGTCGCTGTCTGATACCGAATCTCGTGGATCAGTTTCGCCGACGTAACAGTATTCGGTTGCCGGTTCGCACCTGCGGAGCCACTAAACGAAAGTGATCCGCGAGATTCGGTATCAGAGACGTGCTGACAGCCGGAAAACTCAGGTCGTCGTTGGCGTCCGAGGGCTGCCACGGCTTGGCCTACCGTCGGACGCGGTACTTGTTTAGCGTCTCTCCCGACTCTGGTGCGGTCGAAGGCCGGCTGATCCGGTAGCATCGCTGTATGGACGAGCCTGCGTGTCCCGGTTGCCGGGATCTCCTCCAGCGTGTGGGCGAAACTTGAAGCGCCA
>HG799483.1 GCA_000531095.1 Gemmata massiliana
CAGAGGTCACGGCCGCATTCAATCGTCGCCCCCGCTCACGCGGCGCGACTGTTTCTTGTCCGAGTTCCGGCGCTTGTCGGCCACCCGGCGCTTCTTCGCGCCCTTCGAGACCTTCGTCTTCTTGCGCACGACCGGTTCCACCAGCGCGGCGCGCACCATTTCTGTTAGTTTCAGCAGGCAGTCTTCCTTGTTCCGCTCCTGGTCACGGTACTTCTGCGACTGAAGGACCACGTCGCCCTCGGTCGTGAACCGGCTCGGAAACATCGCCTTCATGCGCACGAGCGCCGGCGGCGGAACCGCGACCGTCGTGGCCGCGGCCAGCCACCGCAGCACCGCCTTGGATGCCACCTTGTTCACGTTCTGCCCGCCCGGTCCGCCGGCGCGCGCGAAACTCCACTCCAAGTCGTCGTCAGCGATCGCAATGGTTTCGGTGATCTGAAGCATGGGAGCGCCTGTTAAAGGAACCCGCTCCCTCGCGGTCGCGGCTCGTAAACAGATTAGAACATGCGGCCGGAACAATGAAGCCCAACACGTCGCGATCCGCCCGTCAGAACAAGCGGAAAAATCGGTGTAAAGAGAAGACGCGAACGAGCCGATAGGTAGATTTACGGGCCGGTCGATCGCTCCATCGAACTGCCGCGTCGACCACTGCCCCGTGAAGTGAGTGCAATGTCGCCTTCAGTTCGAGCCACGGTTGTGGCGCTTCCACTCGTTTTTGCCCTGATCGGTTGCCAGTCCCCGTCCGGTGGTCCCACACCCACGAGCGTCGGAATCCCGCCGGCCGAACTGATCGACCCCAACGGGTACGGTGACAGCCCTTCCCTGCCCGTGGACCGCGACATGTTCCGCGTGGGCGAGCGCATCCGTGTGGCCCAGCGTCCGGCCATGTTGCCGACGCGCAAGACCTGTCTGGCACTGTCCGGTGGCGGGGCGTTCGGGGCGTATCAGGCGGGGTTACTGGTTGGGTGGAGCGAGGCCGACACGCGCCCCGCGTTCGATGCGGTGACGGGTGTGAGCACCGGCGCGCTGGTCGCGGTCCTGGCGTTCTTGGGGCCGGATTACGACAGCGAAATGCGCCGCGTATACACGAGTCTCCGCACCGAGGACATCTACACCCGCCGCCGCGGAGTACGAACGCTCTGGTCCGACGCCCTCGCCGATAACGCGCCGCTGGCCCGGCAAATCGACCGCGTGCTCACGCCGGAAACGGTAACGCGACTGGCGAGCGAGCACCAGAAGGGGCGCCGGCTCTACATCGGCACGACCGACCTTGAGGGGCGCCGGCCCGTGGTGTGGGATCTGGGGGCCATCGCCGCGCGAGGAGAACCGGGGAGCCGGGAACTGATCGCCAAACTCCTACTCGCGTCGGCCGCGATTCCCGCGTTCTTTCCGCCGGTCGAAGTTCCGGTAGATGTGGACGGCCAGCGCCTGACCGAGCGCCACGTAGACGGCGGGGTAACACAGAACGTGTTCTTCCGCCCGCCGCAAGTGCCGCGAGACCTGCGACTTCGCCCCCCGGCCGAGTTCCTCTACGGGTCTGATATGTACGTGATCGTGGCCGGGAAACTGTTCGCCGACGCGGAAGTGGTTCAACCGCGTGTGCTAAAGGTCGCGGCCGGGAGCGTGTCCACCCTGATCTACGCCGAAACGCGGGCCGAACTGACCAAACTGTACATGACGGCAATGATATCCGGGATGAACTACCACCTGGCAGCCATCCCCGCCGAGTTCCCCGCGTCCTCGTCGAGCACCGAGTTCAACCCGTCCGAGATGACGCGGATGTTCGAGGAGGGGCGCCGGCAGATCCTCGCGGGCACCGCGTGGCGCGCGAGTCCGCCCGGAACGGCCGACAGCGAGACAATGGTCCAGCGCGCCGGTACGCAATTAACCCGCACCCCGAGCGCGCCCAGCGCGGAACGGTGAGCACAATTTGAATCACGGGGGTGGGAGCCCCCGCGCTACGGAAGTCGTCCCCTCCGGGGCGAAAACGTGCGGACGCGCTGCGTTTGGTCTTTTGTTTGGTGGCATAGGCCTCTGGCCTGTGTAAGTGCCTCCACAGGCCAGAGCAGTAGTTGCCATGCTTACGCAGTCGTCGGTGGTCGTGTCGGTGGTTGAGTTTGTGTCTCGG